>CAXXQR010000001.1:0-4800000 GCA_963677955.2 Prolixibacteraceae bacterium | reverse complement strand
GCCACCAGATGATGTGCAATTTTGTAAAGAAGCATTCTTCCGCACATACGATGCTTCATTCCTGCGGTGGTATCTACGAATTGATTCCTCACCTGATTGAGGCAGGATTTGAAATATTGAACCCGGTACAAATCAACGCCATCAACATGAATCCGGCTGATTTAAAACGTGAATTTGGCAAAGACCTGACATTCTGGGGAGGAGGTGTTAACACCCAAAGCATCTTAAACCGGGCAACTCCGCAGCAGGTGAAAGATCATGTCAAGCAAAATCTCGAAATTTTCAGCAAAGACGGCGGCTTTGTGTTCAACACCATTCACAATATTATGCCCGACGTACCTGCCGAAAATCTGGTTGCGATGATCGAAGCACTGCATGAATACAATCAATAAAAATTAGAAAATGAACCGACTACTACTGATACTCCTATTTATTTCACAGCTTGTTCAGGCACAAAGCCAGGAACAGGTCCGACTGGAAACCATAAATCCGGCGGCAGTAAAACCTCATTCCGGCGAACTGAAAATCAATAAAAGTTACGGAGGAAATTCTCTTGCAATTAATGAAACCGCCTATTCCAACGGGTTCGGTGTTCAGGCAAACAGTGAAATTACTTACGAGTTGGACCAAAACTTTCAGAAGTTTACGGCAACGATCGGACTTGATAATGAGATAAAAATCTACAAAGAAAAAACAGGACTATGTTTTCAGGTTTTTGGAGATGGGAAAAAACTGTTTGAAAGTGAAAAAATGACCAACGAAAGTCAGGCGGTTAACATCGATCTGGATATTCAGGGAGTTGACATCCTCAAACTGGTAGTTCAATATTCAGGCGAAAAAATGCGCCACGGACATGCCGATTGGGTGAACCCGATACTGATTCGTGCAAGCGATAAAAAAGAACCGACAACACAGTCAACCAAATACGAAGTAAAGGCCAAATCTATTGAAATCGGCTTGTCCGGTGATGGTCAAATTACGGGTGTAAAACTCGGAAAAGACAAGTTGTTTTATGCTCTGAAAGGACAGACAGAATTGGCTCTTTGTAAAAGATCAACTGATGTTTCTGCTAAAAAGCTGGATAATGGAGGAGTTGAATTCACTTACTCGCTTGAGAAAGAATTGGCAAATGAAAAATGTAAGGTGACCGAATACTATTATCCAACCGCGAACAGCATTCGTTGGGAACTGGAAATTGAAGGCGTTGGCGCTCCCTGGACCAGTCCGATCAACAGCTCGTTTTATTGGACAAAAGCTGAAACAACAAACGTATGGCTCCCGTGGGGAAATCCGGATGGCAAAGCGCTTAAATCCGAATGGGATCAGGAGTTTACATGGCAGGATCCTCTGGTAGCTGTTCCTTTTTTCAACCAAACATTTAACTTCGGAATGCCCGATTATCCGGAAGGGAACTGCGGGTACGTGGCTTATGACGGCAATACCATGTCGATACCGATGATTACGGTTTCCGATCAGGGGAAAGACATTGCCTTGTCGGTAATTTGTTCGCCCGATGATCGGATTCTTTTCGAAAATATTGATTTGACTAGTTTTGGTGATTTCAAATTCTCACGCCAGTACAACCGGATCAGCAGCGACCGGATTGTAAAATTTTCGGCTGACTTCGTGGCTCATCCTGCTGATTGGCGTGGTGGCCTTCAATGGATGGTCAATAACTATCCTGAATATTTTAATCCCGCACTTCCTCTGGCCGATGAGATTGCAGGTTGTGGCTCCTATTCTTCCTATGAAGGACCTTTGGATACCGCTCGTTTTCAAAAAATGGCTTATCGCCTCAACTGGAAAGCAAGTTTCGACTTCCCGTACATGGGCATGTTTATCCCTCCGGTGAAAAGTGAAACCGAAACATGGACCAAATTTAATGCAGGATCTGATGGCAGTTGGAATGGCAAAACTGACCAAACATCTATCAAACAATTGCAGGACTATGGCGCTCAGATGCGGTCGATGGGATTTTTTGTGCTCGACTATTTCAACATGACCGAAATTGGATATGAATTACGCGGAGCGACTGCCCCGGATGAGAAAAGTTTGCCAAGAGAAGAACTTTGGCGTAACCCCAAAGTTTTTATTCAGAATAATTTAGGCGATGCACTGCTGATGACGAACTGGAAAGGCTACTCCTTTCTGGGAGGAAATCCGCTATTCTCCTGGGGCGATGCGGTGATTGTTGACCCGGGAATTCATGATTATCAGAAATTTTTGCTGGAACAGGCCGACCGGCTGATTGAAAAAATGACCTATTCATCGGGGATTTGCATCGACCGAACCGATCATACCCGCGCATTCAACATACGGAGCGACGATGGTTTCACTTTTTGGCACGGTCAGCCAGCCCGCTCGCTGGTCAACAGTTGGAAAGAAACGCTTGCGAAGGTGTCGGGAAAATTCCATCAGGCCGGAAAGGTGGTATATGTTAACGACCACAACCATCGCATCGATATGATGAAAGATGCTGATGGTTTTTATGACGAAGCCGGTCATCTGGGAACATCGCTGAATAACACCGCTTTTTTAGCCATTAGGAAACCATTCGTTGCCTGGACAGCTTCAACAAAAACGCTGGGCCCCAATCCCGATAATTATTTCCAGACTTTGCTTTACATGGGCGTTTTTCCAACAGCACCCGTTACCGGAAACGACCATACGATTGTCCCCGATTCGATAACCGACCAATATTACCTGCAATACGGCCCACTTCTGGAATTGATGCGTGGAAAAAAATGGGTACTGGAACCGCATGTCGCTCAGGTTGAAAACAATGCAGCAAAAGTGAACCTTTTCAGGGTCCCCCGGGGCTTTGTAATGCCAGTTGTTTTTGCCAACACTGAAAATCCTGTAAAAGTGAAAATTGCCCGTTCCGCTGAAATTGGTGAACTGGTAAGTGCATCCGTGTTGAGTCCTGATTTGGAAAAGGAAACACCTGTAAAAATCATATCAGGAAAAGGATATTACGAACTAAATGTTCCGGCAGGGAAAAGGGGTGTAATGGTGAAAATAAGGCAAAAGTAAAAAGGCAAAACAAACACAGATGAATTATTACGACAATATAAATATGAAGTTCAAGGCTCTGGTTTTCATCGGCCTGATCCTCACCCTTAATCTGGCTGCACAAACTCCCCAGCCAACCGACAAATGGGGAAAGAATTCGTTCATTTCTGAAGCTTCATCCACCCTCAACGGAGTGAAACCATTGGCCAGCTGGATTTGGGGCTCAGGTGCAGAAAACCCACAGAACTATTACCTGTTAGTCAGAAAATCGTTTACACTGAAAAGCATGCCCGTTCAGGCAAAAGCCTATATTTCTGCATTTGCTTCTGCGGATGTGTATATCAACGGGAAATTGCTTGAACGCTGTCCCATGAACTGCGACCCGGAGTTTCAATGCTACGACTATTTCGACATTACCCCATACCTTCAGAAAGGCGAAAACTGTATTTCTGCCATTGTTTGCAACTTTGGACTGGGAATGCACCATCAGATGAATGCCCGCGGAGGTTTTTTCTTTCAGGGGAAACTGGATTTTGATGACAAAACATCATCCAACATTCTGACTGACAACAGTTGGAAAGTAACTCAGGCCAAAGCCTGGAATACCCAATCGAAACTAAGAAACCCTAAAGCACATCTGATTGGCTTCATCGAAGAATTCGACGCAAGGCTC
Organism: Prolixibacteraceae bacterium; assembly: GCA_963677955.2. GTDB lineage: Bacteria > Bacteroidota > Bacteroidia > Bacteroidales > Prolixibacteraceae > Aquipluma. The sequence continues at coordinate 4,796,315 of CAXXQR010000001.1, read as the reverse complement.
ATGCCCGAAGGATGGCAGGCTGCCGGATTTAATGATTCGGCATGGGAAAATGCCAAAACAATCGGCGTTCCGCCGGTTGCTCCGTTCAATCACCTGGTAGTAACCGAACGCCCGCAGCTAACCCGAAAAATGGTAAAACCTTGCCGAAAATGGAAAGTCAATAACCGGATCGTTTACGATTTTGGTACTGAAATCGCCGGATATCCACAATTCACCATCGATGCAAAAGATGGTATTCAATTCGAAATAGGTACTTCGGAACGACTCGACACCAACAAAGTTGCCCTGATCCGCGCCGACACCGACCACTCTGAAAAATACACAACAAAAAAAGGCATCCAAACCTGGCGTCCCTATACCTGGTCGGGTTTCCGGTATTTCTCTATTGAAGCCAACGCTGAAGTGCAGATTGAGGAAGTTTGCGCTGAATTTGCTCATTTCACCTACGAAGAAGAAAGCACCTTTGAATGCTCCGACAAGCAACTCAATGAATTCTGGCAGATTGGCAAACATACCATGTTGCTCAACTCGATGGACACCTATGTCGATCCATGGCGCGAACACACGCAGTACATTGCCGGCGACTCGCGTTATATGATGGTTTTCGGAAACTACTGCTTTGGAAAGAGCAGTCGTTTTTTAACTGCATACAACTTGCTTTGCGGAGCCGAATCGCAGCGCTGGCGCAACGACGGAGCCATTCGTGCTCGTTACCCAACTGACCATTACATGGAACCCGGCCGCTCAGGATATGTAGCCGATTATCAGATGGAATGGATACTGATGATGTATGAATATTTCATGTATTACGGAAACGATGAACTGGTTCAAAGCTTATATCCGAATTTGAAAAAGCTACTGGAATATTTTCGTCCGTTTGTCGATACTCAGCTTGGATTACTGGCGAACATGCCGGGTTGGATCGTTCTGGATCATCCAGATACCTATCCCATGGATCAGAAAAAAGTCATTACCGGGCTCAATTGTCTGTATTATGGCGCATTGAATGCGGCAGCAAGTATTGCCACCAACTTCGCCAAAGACCCCAATCAGGCTAAAATATGGAAGGAACAAGCCAGCCAACTAAAAGGAAATGTTAATAAATGGCTTTGGTCTGAAAAAGACCGGGCTTACCTCGACAGTTACGAAAGTACTCACATCGGGCAACAATCGCAGGTATATGCTTTGTTGTACGGCATTCCCGAAAGCAACCAGAAAGCCGATGTTACTCAACAAATTCTGAAGTGCAGCAAAGGCAGCGAGCAGTCGTTCGCCTATTGGGTTCTTTATTCCATGATGACCGAAGGAAATACACAGTGGGCGCTCGATTACATGCGTAAATACTGGGGAGAACAAACCAAACTCAACTTTTTCACTGGCGCATGGCACGAAGCATGGAACACCAAATGGGGATCAACATCGCACGCATGGAGTTCCGGCCCAACAGCTTTGCTTTCGCAAAAAGTACTAGGCATCGAACCTCTTGATTATGGATGGAAAGTTTTCCGGGTAAAACCACAAACCGGCGATCTGCTCTGGGCCAAAGGAACCGTTTCTACGGTAAACGGAAACATCTCAGCAGCATGGGAAAGATCGGAAGGATCAACTTTCAGACTAAAACTTGATGTTCCGGCAAATACTTCAGCTCAAGTTTATTTACCCTCGGAAAAAGCGGAAACAATCCGCTTAAACGGAAAAACAATATCTGGAAAACAAATTCAGGATGAAACAGGAAAATGGATACTGCTAACTGTAGAACAAGGGAATTATCAATTTGAATGTGAAACAATAGACTAATATGAAGAAAAAACTGATTTTACCGGCCTTTCTTATCCTTTGTATTGGAACCGCTTTCGGACAAAATACAAAGCCTGACTTTTCCTATTTCAGGAATGGGAAACTATTGGTTGTACCTTCCTCGCATCAGGACATTGCGTACATGGACCGACCGGCCAAATGCATCGAATTTCGTGATGAGAAAATGATAACCCCGGCGCTCGACCTGCTCAAAAAGAGTCCCGATTTCTGTTTCTCGGTTGAAAATGCCATGAACCTGTATGAATACCTGGAACGGCACCCGGAACGACTGGAAGAAATCGCCAAATATACCCGCGAAGGCCGTTTGGAGTGGGGAGCTAACTACAACCAACCCTATGAAGGGATGTACGATGGGGAAGCTTTGATCCGCCAGATGTATGTGGGGAAAAAACGCCTTCAGAAATTAATTCCCGGCGCACAATTTACCTGTGCATGGGATGAGGATGTTCCGGCACGAACTTTCCAGCGTCCGCAAATGATGGCTAAAGCAGGAGTGAAATATTTACAATTCAGTCGCTTTACTCCGGGTATTTACCGCTGGTTTAGTCCCGACGGAAGTTCCATCACCTGCTGGACCCCGGGGCAGTACGATAATTCGGGACGCCCCGTGCGCGATGCAGAAACCGAAACCGACCGGACTGAAGCCCTGAAACAAATGCTGGGAACTTACAATCCATACTTTGAAACAAAAAAGCTGTCTCCGAATTTCATTTATATCCATTCCTGCGATTTTTCGGAACCTCCGGCTTACGATGCTTATTTCAGCGAATGGAACAAAAACAAAGCTCAAACCGGACTCCCGCTAATACAATATTCAACCGGATCGAAAGCATTGCAATTGTTAACCGATGGCGGCGGGCACATCGATACGCTGATAGGAGAACGGCCCAATGTGTGGCTATACATTCACGGCCCCAACCACGAACGCGCCTTGAAAGCAGGACGTAAAGCCGGCAGAACATTGACTGCCGCCGAGAAATTCTCGACTATCCATGCCCTGCTCAACAACAACATGAGCCTTTATCCGCAAAAACAGCTCGACAAAGCCTGGGCCGACGGAATTTATCCAGACCATGGCTGGGGCGGAAACTGGGGATTTATTACCGACACGCTTTTCAAATCGAAATTCGAAACAGCCTACGCAATCTCCGATTCTATTCTCCGGATTAAAACCCGCGAGATCGCCAAAATGATTGACTTCAAAAACGAAAAAGGCTTTCCAATCGTGGTATTCAACCCGGTTTCATGGGAACGAACCGATCCGGTGCAGGTGCTAATTAATGTGGAAGGAATTTATACCAACCAATTCCGTCTGGTAGATGAAACAGGTAAAAAAGTGGATTTTCAATACATCAAAACCGACGATAACAATTCTGCTTCCCTGCTGAAGATTTTGTTTGTTGCCGACAAAGTGCCATCCATCGGTTATAAAACTTTCTATTTCATTCCCGGAGAATGGGGCGATTCGGAAAAAAACAGAATGGACTTTGACGGAAAAACGCTAAACAATATCTTCTACAAAATCAGGCTGGGAGAAGGCGGGCTGGAATCAATCATCGATAAATCATTGCAAAAAGAACTGGTACGTACCGACAAGTTTCTTTTCGGAGAAGTATTTTCGATGGAATCGGTTGGCAACGGCGCCGGAGAATTTACAGATATTCAGGAACCAACGATGGGTGGCTTCGAAAAAATGAGTCAGTATGCCCCGTCATGGCAACTCATCGAACAAGGCCCGGTACGTACCGTATTGGAAGCTGTTCATCCCTGGCTGCATTGCACCGTTCGTCAACGTGTAATTGTTTACAATCAGATTAAACGCATTGATTTTGAAGCCGATCTGCTTGGCTTTGACGGCTTCCGTTCCCGAGAATTTCGCATGGCTTTTCCACTCAATATGGATCAGGCGCAAATAGCCTATCAGGTTCCAATGGGCGTGGTGGAAGTGGGCAAAACAGAACTCAAAAGAGCTCCCGGTTTTTCCAAGCCCGAACAAATATACAGTACTCCATGCCCGGAAATTCATCCGCGTGAAGTGCAGGATTGGTTCAGTGCAAGCGAAGGAACGGCTTCTGTTATGTTTTCTACTGATGTGGCTGTGTTCGATTACATTGACCCAACCTCCAACCCGGTTTCTTCGCCCGTGTTACAACCGTTGCTCCTGTCAACCCGAAGAAGCTGTAACAAAAAACCAGATGCAAACTGGTACCTGCAACGAGGCGACCATCATTTCAGTTATACCATGAACTCATTTAACGGGACATGGCAGGACGGTCGCCAAATGGGAGAGCTGCCCAATAACCCATTGTTTGTACACGTCATTAAACGTCCGGAAAAGAAAGGTTCGTTAGCTGAATTATTTTCGTTTGCAGGCACCGATCAACGGAATATCGTCATTTCAACCATCAAAAAATGCGACGACAATAATTCGGTCATTTTCCGTGCATTCGACATCGAAGGAAAAGATACCGACGTAAAAATAAACTGGTTCAAAGGCATCTCAACGATTTCGAAAACCAACATCATCGAAGAAGATCCACAGAAACTAAAAACAGGCAAAGAAGCAGGAACCCTGCATATTGGCAAGTTTTCTATCGAAACTTATAAAGTAGAATAAAATAACTAACTCCAATGAATCCAATACAAACACAACTAACAAGTTATCGCGAAAAGTTCGACAACGAATTGCATAATAACATTCTAAGCTACTGGATGACATACGGCATAGAAAAGAATGGTCACGGCTTTTACGGAGCAGTCGATTTAAATAACCAGCCGGTACTTTCAGCCAACAAAACCAGCGTACTGAATGCCCGCATCCTATGGACTTTTGCCTCTGCAGCCATCCAGTTCAGCAAAGCAGAATATGCTAAAATAGCTGAAAAAGCGTATCGTGTAGTCACTGAAGATTTTGCCGATCAGGAATATGGCGGATATTATATGGAACTCACCTCGGGCGACGAAGTGGCTAACGACATCAAACACACCTATGCACAGGCCTTCGTACTGTATTCGCTTTGCAAATACTACGAGTTTAATCCAAAAGCTGAAGTTCTTCAGAAGATCAAAGATTTTTTTGCCCTGTTGGAAGAAAAAACCAAGGATCCGCAGTATCCGGGCTATATGGAATCGTTCACCCGAGACTGGAAAATTTACGAAGAAAACCGGATGGCCGACAACAACGAACCCAAATCGATGAATACACACTTACACGTTTTGGAAGCTTATGCCGCTCTTTACCGGGTATGGAAAGACGAGAAAGTAAAACTTCGTCTGACTGAACTGATGAACCTGTTTCTCGATAAAATCATCCGCGAAAACCGTCACTTCGGAATCTTCTTCGATAATGCTTTTCAGGAAGCAGAATCCTCTGCCGGAATCTGCTCTTTTGGTCACGACATCGAAGGATCGTGGTTGTTGTACGAAGCAGCTGAAATTCTTGGAGACCCGAATATTTTAAGCCGAATGAAAAAAATAGCGATTGAGATGGTCGATAAAATTGAGCGGGTGGCCGTTGACAAAGACGGAGGCCTTTTTCTGGAATCGTATCGCTACGGAAGCCATGTACGCACCAACAAACACTGGTGGTTGCAGGCCGAAACACTGGTTGGGTTCATGAATGCTTTTGAATTAACCGGTGATGTTAAATACTGGGAAACCGTAAAACTAAGCTGGAACTTCATCGACACCTGTCTGATCGATCATGAAAAAGGAGAATGGTTTACCAAGCTGAACCGTTTGGGAGTTCCTTATCTGGAGGAACCTGCCAATGATCCATCGCCCTACTACCGCAACGACTGGAAAATTGACCCATGGAAATGTCCTTACCACAACGGGCGGGCCATGATGGAGTTAATCAGACGAATTGATGTGATAACCAAATAACCAAATACTTGAATATAAAACACAATGATATGATTAATTTTATAAAACTTGGTGTCTTTGTGTCTTCGTGTTTTATTGACTTATTATACAGAAAAACATAACAAAAATATGAACGGATACGAACGAATGGTGGCAGCCTTAAAAGGTGAGCCAACCGATAAAATACCGGTAATGCTCCACAACTTCATGGCCGCAGCCACAGAAATGAAAATTTCAATGGGCCAGTTTCGCGAAAGCCCCCGGCTAATTGCCGATACTTTTATTCATTCAGTTGAAAAATATGGGCTCGACGGAATTTTGGTTGATATTGATACCGTTACTCTTGCCGGAAGCGTGGGTGTGCCGGTTGATTTCCCCGACGACTCCCCTGCCCGCTCACATTTGGGGTGCCTCGACTCACTGGATAACCTGAAATCGCTGAAGCCTGTCAACGTCGAAAACTACAAATACATTCAGATTTGGCTCGAAGCTGTGAGACTGCTGAAAGAACATTTTGGCGATGAGGTATTGGTACGGGGAAACTGCGATCAGGCTCCATTCTCGCTGGCCAGCATGATCCGTGGCACCGAACCATGGATGCTCGATTTGTACATGGCCGAACCGGCACAAATTACCGAAATGCTCGATTATTGCACCGAAGCCACCTGTCAATTCATCAAACTAATGGCTCAAACCGGCGCCCACATGGTTTCAAATGGCGACAGTCCGGCCGGGCCCGAAATGATTTCTCCGGAAATGTATGAGCAGTTTGCCATGCCTTACGAAAAAAAGGTGGTTGAAACGGCTCATCAAGCCGGTATGTTTTATACGCTGCACATCTGCGGAAATACAGAACTGATTTTGGAACACATGCTGAAAACCGGAGCCGATGCCTTCGAAATCGATTATAAAACCGACACACAAAAATCATTCGAACTACTGCGCGACAAAGTTACTTTCACCGGCAACATCGATCCGAGTGGAGTATTGGCCTTGGGAACACCTGATTTGGTTCGGCTAAAAACGACCGAGTTGCTCGATGTTTTTTCAAAAACAAACCGGTTTATCCTGAATTCGGGATGTGCATTACCATCGACAACACCAGAAGCAAACATCCGGGCTTTTGTGGAAACGGCAAGGAATTATTCAAAACATATTAGATGAAAATCACGACTTCAGGTTTTTACGAGATTATAAAGAATTTTAAGAATAGTTCAGTATGAAAACCACACTAGCAAAAAGGCTTGCATTGATTGTAATATTTCAATTGCTGATTATGAGCATCAATGCACAACCTGTTAATAAGGAATTTCTTAATCCTCCTGACTCTGCCCGCCCGTGGGTGTACTGGTTTTGGCTGAACAGTAATGTTACGCGTGAAGGAATAACCGCAGATTTGGAAGCCATGAAACGAGTTGGAATTGGAGGTGTACTGATAATGGATGTTGATCAGGGCACGCCTCCGGGCCTGGGATTTATGAGTGAACAATGGCAGGATATGTTCAGGTTTGCAGTGGAAGAAGCGCAGCGCCTGGGATTGGAAATCAATATGAATAATGATGCTGGCTGGACTGGTAGCGGTGGCCCCTGGATTACTCCTGAAAATGCAATGCAGACCATCACGTATAGTGAAACACGTATTGGCGGAGGCGATAAAATTAATCGGAAACTTTCTCAGCCGCCAACTCAGGGAGTTTACTATCAGGATATAGCCGTTTTGGCCGTTCGCGAGTCCGATTTGCAGGCAACCTACATGAAGGATGCAAGCCCTTCTATGAGTATCCTGACAAAACAGGGAGCAGTGCCCTTTTCTTTCCCTTCGGCACAAAAACCTGTTGCTATACATTCTTATTTAAATGATGGAGAAATTTCTCTTGAATTCCATTTTGATTCGCCCTATTCTGCCAGTAAACTTGAGATGACTATTTCTGAATCCCCTTATTTTACGCGTTTGCAGGGATATCTGGAAGTATCCGATGACGGAAAAAACTTTAAAAGAATAAAAGAATTCCTATTCGCTAACGGGAAAAATAATATTGGGTTCGACCTGATCAAAGCAACTTATTTTCGGATTAAAATAAATATGCAGGGAGAGATAGGAGGAACCAAAATAACAGAATTAAATATTCATCCTCGTTATCATATCGAAAACTTAGGAATGAAATCCTTGTTCGATCATTGCAAATCCAATGAAGGAGTCAGTGCATGGCTTAGTGGCAAAGAAGCACCGGCAGATGTAATACTTTCAGCTGATAATATTATTGATATTAGCCAGAATATGGATTCATCAGGCCAATTAAAATGGCAGGCTCCGGAAGGTCGATGGACCATTATCCGATACGGACATACCTGGACCGGATCGGTAAACGGACCTTCTTCGCTGGGTGGACTGGGACCCGATTGTGATAAGTTGAGCAAATCAGGAATTCAAAAGCATTTCGATGCTTTTTTGAAAAGATTACTTGAATTATCGGGAGACAATGCAGGTACTACGCTTTCAACTTTTCATATCGATAGTTGGGAAGTTGGTGTTCAAAACTGGACACAGAACATGCGCGAAGAATTCAAAACGAGAAGAGGATACGATATGATCCCATACTTTCCTGTTTTCAGCGGGAGGATAATTGGTAGTCAACAAGAAACCGAACGGTTCCTGTGGGACGTTCGGAAAACAGTGTCGGAATTGATGGTTGAAAATTACATTGCAGAGATGAAACGTCTTTGTAATGAGAACGGGTTAAGATTATCAATGGAATCATATACAACTCCGGGCAACGATCTGGATGCAGCCAACTGGGTCGATGAACCCATTGCGGAGTTCTGGACACGCTCGACGTTTTATTTTCCTACGATGAAAGCAATGGCTTCGGCCGCGAATATAAATGGTCGGAAGATTGTGGGGGCAGAAAGTTTTACCTCCAACGATAAAGAAAAATGGTTGTTTCATCCGGCTGTTATCAAGGGATTAGGAGATATTGCGTTCTGTTACGGTATTAATCGGTTTATTTTTCATCGTTATGCCATGCAGCCGTGGCAGAATCAGAAACCGGGCATGACCATGGGCCCGTGGGGACTTCACTACGAACGAACGCAAACCTGGTGGGATTATTCATTGCCTTGGCATACTTATCTTGCCCGTTGTCAGTACATGTTGCGTCAGGGAAATTTGGTTGCTGATGTGTTAAACCTTCAGCCAGAAGACCCCAATTACCGTTTTAAAAATCTGATTATTAAAGGTTACGATTACAATGCCTGTAGTCCGGATGCCTTTTTGAAGGTGAAATTTGAGAACGGAATGCTTACCGATGGCGCCGGAAATAAATATCACTTATTGGTATTGTCGCATTTGGGAACCATGACAGAAAAGACTTTGTCTCATATTAAGGAATTGGTGGAACAGGGGGCATCGGTTTTGGGTGAACCTCCTTTGGCAACTCCTGGTTTGACTGATTTCCCTTTTGCAGATCAACGATTGAAAAGAATGGTCAGTGAACTTTGGGGTGATGAAAAAGACACTATTTCTCTCCGGAAAGTTGGGCGCGGGCAGGTTTTCAGGGGTATTTCACCTGAAGAAGCATTACAACGAACAGAGCTCGTTCCAGATTTTATTTCGGACAGTGATTTGAATTATATCCATCGGTCTATTGGAGGAATGGATATTTATTTTGTTGCCAATCGGACAGATACTCCGGTGACTGCGAATTGCACTTTCAGGGTAAATGATAAAAGCCTGCAATGGTGGAATCCGGAAACAGGTGCTATATCGCCGTTAAAAGTTTATTCCACTTCGGATAACATAACCCGGCTTGCTCTTACGCTGGGCTCCTACGAGAGCGGTTTTGTCATTTTTAATCAGGATAAAACTACGGTAACCGATAGAATCCCTGAAATTACCTGCAATGGCAAAATCATGGTGAAGAATGGCATTGTTTCTCCTGAATTTAAAAATGAAAATCGACAAATGGCTATGCTCAATTTGGTAAAAAATGAGATATACAAGCCAGGCACCTATACGTTTACTTTAGCCAATGGAAAAACCAGAAAATCAGATATTTTAACAGAAGAAACAACAATGGAAATTTCGGGACCATGGAAACTCAAATTTCCGAATGAAGCTGGGATGACTTCTGAATTTGAATTAAACAAATTGGAATCATGGACAAAGCTTCCGGACAAAGAGATCAATTATTTCTCGGGAACAGGAACTTACTCAAATACGTTTACACTGCCTTCTGCATTTAATAAAAGGGGGAATAAAATTTATCTCGATTTAGGTGATGTCAAAGTGATGGCCAGGGTGTTTGTAAATAACAAGGAAGCTGGAATTTGCTGGAGGCCACCTTACCGGATTGACATCAGTTCTTTTGTACATTCAGGAAAGAATGATTTGAAAATTGATGTGGTCAATTTGTTGGTTAATCGCCAGATTGGAGATGAAAACCTTCCGGAAGACAGTGAACGAAATTCAGACGGTACTTTGAAAACATGGCCCGACTGGGTTCTGAAAGATGAACAAAGCCCAACAGGGCGACACACATTTGCAACCTGGCGGCTTTGGAAAAAAGATGATCCATTGCAGGATTCAGGCTTAATAGGGCCGGTTAAACTTTCTCTGGTAAAATCATATTAGTTTTTAATCGATACGAATGAAAAAAATCAGCAAATTATTACCGCTACTATTGGGATTCGTGGTAATGGGGTTTATCGATATCGTCGGTGTCTCAACCGGTTTTATTCAGAAAGATTTTTCGCTGCCCGACAACCTCGCTCAACTTATTCCATTGAGTGCCTTCCTCTGGTTTTTTCTGCTTTCTGTTCCGCTGGGTATTCTTCAGGATAAATACGGGAAACGTAACATGATGAACCTCGGAATGCTCATTACCGGAATCTCAATGGGCTTGCCTTTTCTGGCCTATTCGTTTCCGATGATGCTGGCGGCTTTTCTGTTGCTCGGAATCGGAAATACCATTGTTCAGGTTGCTGCCAATCCGTTGTTACACGATGTGGTTCCCCATGAACGCTTTTCCAGTTTCATGAGCCTAAGTCAGTTTGTAAAAGCCATTTGTTCCATGTTGGGGCCAATTATTGCTTCGGGAATGGCCTTGTGGTTTGGAAACTGGAAACTGGTTTTCGCCATTTACGGAATTACATCGTTTCTGGCTGTATTGTGGTTAAAGCTGACTGTTATCGAGGAGTCAAAAGCTACCGGGGCAAAAGCCAGCATCGGGTCGTGCCTGAGTTTATTAAAGAACCGCTACGTGGTACTGCTGGTGCTGGGTATCTTTTTGTCGGTTGGAGCCGAAGTTGGTTTGAATTCAAACATTGCCAACTTCTTGAAATTTAAATTTGCCATCAGTCTGGAAGATGCGTCTTATAAAATCAGCATCTATTATACAGCCCTGATGATCGGGCGGCTGGGCGGTTCATTTATTCTGAACTGGATCAATCCCCGGAAATTTTTGTTTTTTACAGCAAGCCTGGCTTTGTTGAGCCTGGTTCTTTTCATCGGTACCACATCGCTTTCCATGGCTGGTATTGCCTTGTTTTTTGCCGGATTAGGTTCCGCCAATCTCTTTCCCATTTTGTTTGCACTCAATATCAATAAAAACCCCGATCGGAGTAACGAACTTTCCGGATTGATGATTATGTCGGTGGTTGGAGGTGCCATTATTCCGCCTGTCATGGGGTTTGCCAATATCGGATTCGGCATCCAAATCGGAATGATTATTCCAATCCTTTGTATTGCGTACGTAACCGGCATTGCCATCTATGTTTTTCGTCAATAAAATTTAAACTATGAAGAAAGCTAAATTCTGTCAATTTATAACACAACCACTGCGTTATATGCTATTAATCAGCTTGTCAACAGGCTTCTTTGCAAACGGAATCGCAAAAAATAAGCCTGCACAAACAACAGAAGATCATCCGTTTCCGACAGAAATAGAATGTACGGTTCGTCCATGGTACAAGTATCGCGCTGACCATTCCGCCGGACGTGAAATAACTGTTCAACTGAAAGGTTCAAAACTCTACGGAAAAGCAACCGTTGAGCTGGAATGCGACGGACAAATAGAAACCATCTCGCTGGAAGACCCAAACGGAATTGAACAAATTCCGGTTTTATTACCAGCCGGATGCGGAGAGAAAAAAGAATGTCAGGCACGCATAAAAGTTTCGGCAAATGGGTTGGAACTTTATGCTTCAGTGATCGTTCCGGCCAAACGCAAATGGACAGTATATATTTATCCGCACTCGCACGTCGATATTGGCTATACCGATAAACAGGAAATTGTTGAAAAAATACATGTCCGCAACATTGATGTGGCGATTGATATGGCTAAAAAAAACATGAATAACCCCGAAGGTTCGCGTTTTGTATGGAACACGGAAGCCGGATGGGTGGTTGAAAGCTATCTGAAACAGGCTACTCCGGAAAAGAAAGCTGCCTTTTTCGATGCTGTTCGAAAAGGATGGATACGGCTGGATGGCAATTACGCCAACACCAATACCAGCGCCTGCTCCGACGAAGAGTTGCTGCAACTATTTAAGTATTCGAACCAAATATCCAAAGAAATTGGTGTTCCGGTAAAAACGATGGTACAGTTCGATATTCCGGGTGCTGGCTGGGGCGTTGTTCCTGCTGCTGTTCAAAATGGCATTAAGGCTTTCTTCAGTTATACCAATCATTACGACCGTATCGGAACTGTACGGCAAGCATGGGAACACAAACCATTTTACTGGGTTGCTCCCGACGGAAAATCGAAAATTCTGTTTCTTCAGGGATGTCCGTACGGATATGCTTACCAGCTAAAAGGAAAAAAAATCTACGGAATCAAAAAGATACAAACTTACGATCCGGCACTTGACCGTCTGAGTACCGATGATCCGACTGCGACATTTATTGATCCAATGATTTTTGATGAAACGGCGAAACTGGAAGCGGCCAATTCTCCATACGACATTTTTGCCATGACCTGGGGCATGGCCGACAATTGTCTGATTGACGCTGATCTACCCGAGGCAGTCCGCTTGTGGAACGAAAAATATGCATACCCGAAACTGATAATATCCGGATCAGATGAAGTTCTAAAAGCTTACGAAGAAAAATACGCATCCATCATTCCCGAAATTAAAGGAGATTATACCGAATATTGGACCGATGGATTGGGTTCCGATGCCAAACGGGTTGGATTGAATCGACATTCCAAAGAGCGGCTGGTTCAAACGGAAACATTGTGGCCCATGCTTTTCCGCAATCAAAAAGCGCCGGTGAACGAGTTTTACGATTCGTGGCGGTATGTTTTGCTGGGAGCTGAACATACCTGGGGATACAAAGATCCAAAAGCGCCGCTGGCTAAAGAAGTTGAAGCGACCAAAGCTTCGTATTTCGAAAATGCCGCCAAAACCAGCATCAATTTACTGACCAAAACGTTACAGCCACTAGAAAAAAAAGGAACCAATAGTTTTGCGGTTTTGAATACCTTGTCGTGGAAACGCACCTCGTTGATCACTCTCTCTGCCGAACAAAGCAAAGCCGGCGACCGCATAACCGACGAAAAAGGTAAAGCCGTTCCTTCGCAGCGCCTCACCACCGGAGAACTGGTTTTTATGGCCAGCGATGTTCCGGCTTTCGGATCTTCTCTTTATTATGTCAGCAAAGGAAATACATCATCTTCCGGGAAAGGAAAAATATCGGGCAACACACTTTCAAACAATTTAATATCAGTGTCCATTGATCCGGTTTCAGGAGCAATTAAAAGTCTGAAAGATTTGAGCGGACATGAATTTGTTGATCAAAAATCGCCCTATCTGGTAAACAGCTACCGTTACCTGCATGGAGCCGACAGTGCTTCAAAAGCAGTTGCTCCGGTTAATATTCAGATCTCGGTAAAAGAAAAAGGGCCACTTGTAAATTCCTTACTCGTAGCGTCAACAGCTGAAGGCTGCAACTCGTTGCAAAGCGAAATCCGCCTGATTCAGGGACAAGCATGGGTTGAAATGACCAATATTCTCGATAAAATCAGCACTCAGGAAAAAGAGGGCGTTCACTTCGGATTTGCGTTTAATATTCCCGATGGAACAACCCGCATGGATATTCCGTGGGGAGTAATGATTCCCGAATACGAACAGCTTCCGGGTGGAAACCGCAACTGGCTGGCGGCGCAGCGTTGGATCGATATTTCGAACAACGATTTCGGCGTAACATGTACCGCTATTGAATCGCCATTGGTTGAATTGGGCAGCATGACCGCCAATATTTTAGGAGGAGCGCGGGAACCTGAAAATTGGCTGACATCGCTGGAAAAAACACAAACTATCTTTTCCTGGGCACTGAATAACCATTGGCATACTAATTTCCCGCTCGAACAAGGAGGAATCATTCGGCTGAATTATCAGATTTTGCCTCATAAAAGTTACGATCCGGTTGTTGCAAACCGCTTTGCGATGGAGCAAAATCGTCCGCTGGTTGTGGTTGAAACCGACAAAAATCCGGTAACCAAATCGCTACTTTCAATTGATAACCCGAATGTTTTCGTTTCAGCCTTGAAACAAAGTGATGATGGAAAAGGCATCCTCCTCCGTCTGCGCTCCCTGTCTGCATCGGCCGAAAAAGTTACACTCGGATGGCCAGCCGGAGAGCCAGCAACAATCAGGTACAGCGATTTTCGCGAGAACCCTGGCGAAATTGCCGGAAGCAAATTAACCATGTTGCCTTACGAAGTAGTAACGCTTTATCTTGAGATGTAAAAAAATCTCTGGGAAACTCTGTGATTTTTCTCTGTGTATCTCTGTGGTAAAATTTAAAAAAGTAAACCACAGAGTTGATAATAAAATAATTGGCTTCTATTTATGAAAGGACTAATTACAACCATACAACGAATGTCGATGCACGATGGCCCGGGAATACGCTCAACCGTATTCCTGAAAGGCTGCAACATGCACTGCGGCTGGTGTCATAACCCGGAAACACTGAGTATAAAACCGGAACTGGAATGGATTCAGCAAAAATGTATTGGATGTAATTCCTGTACTGAAGTGTGTTCATCAGGGGCATTTTCTCTAAAAAATGGGAAACCCGACTTTCAGAAAAACTTGTGCACGTCCTGTTTCGATTGCCTAACAGTTTGTTATGCCGAAGCCATCAGCAAAATAGGTCGGGAGTTAACCCCCAAAGAGGTTTTCTCAGAGGTAGAACAGGATTTCCCGTTCTTCAGCAATTCAGGAGGAGGAATCACCATTTCCGGCGGAGAACCCATGTTTCAACCGGAGTTTACCCAACAAACACTGGCACTGTTTAAAAAAGCTGGGATTCATACCGCGCTCGATACCAACCTGAGCATTTCATGGAGCCAATACGAGAAAGTACTTCCGCATGCAGATCTGGTTCTGGCCGATCTGAAAATAATGAATCCGGAACTTCATAAAAAGTGGACCGGACAATCGAACCAGATAATTTTTGAGAACCTGAAAAAACTGGATGCAACAGGAATTCCCTTTTTCATCCGGACTCCGGTGGTTCCGGGCGTAAACGATTATGATGCAGAAATTCGGGCAATGGCAGAATTTGCATCCTCGTTAAGAAATCTGAAAAAATACGAACTACTCCCTTACCACTCGATGGCAAGCTGCAAATACACGAACCTAAGCATGGAAAATCCCATGGAACAAACTCCGGCTCTTTCAAAAGAAAGGCTGGATGAGCTACAAAAAATCATTGAAACATATAAGCAATAAAACGATACATCATGGAAAAATCATTTAGTTATCAATCACGGATCGACCACCTTCGGTCGCGCAAATTTGCCCAAACCCGCGAGAAAATTGAAGTCGAAGGACTTCTGGACGAAGACGATTACGGACGCGTTCTTCCGCCGGCCAACGCATGGAAAAGCATTCCCAATCACCCCGATGGGTCCTTTTACGGATTAGATGGTTGGAAGGAAAACTTCTGCAACATGATGGAAACACATCCGGTTTATGTTGATCCTCAGGACGCTTTTGCCGGTCGTTGGGTGTATTTCATGTCGCGCATGAGATCCAACAAATGGAATCCGGACTATCCATTCGATCACCTGAAACCTGACTTTGAAAAATACGACATCATCAGCGGAATTGGCGACGATGCCCATTTTGCACCCGATTACAATCTAGGGCTGTCGATCGGTTGGCAAGGGATTCTCGACAAAATTGAACATTACCGAAAAGTAAATACTTTACCCGAACAAATAAAATTTTACGATGCGCATGAGCAGGTTGTGAAAAGTATCCAGGGATGGATCGAACGGCATATTGACCTGATTGAGCAGCGAATTCAGGAAGAAACCAATCCCGAATTAAAAGCCAATCTGAAAGAGATGGCCGAGACCAACAGGAATATTATCACCAAAGCGCCGCAAACCCTGCGCGAAGCCATTCAATGGATCATTTGGGACCACCTGGCATCCCGCACTTACAATCGCGATGGTGCAGGCGGTCAAATCGACGAAATGCTGCGGCCATTCTTTGAAAAAGATTTGGCAGAAGGACGCATCGACCGCGAGAAAACAGTTTACCTGCTGGCTTGTTTCATGCTGAATGATACTATTTACTGGCAACTTGGAGGCCCCAACAAAGACGGCGTTGACCAAACTTCAGAAATTTCGTTCCTGATTTTGGACGCAGCCGACAAAGCGAATTGTTCCATCAATTTAACCATTCGGGTACACGACGGAATGAATCAGCAATTGTTTGATAAATCCTTGTATTACCTCATCAAAAATAAAAATGCCTGGCCTCGTTATTCGGGTGACAAAGCGCTGGTTGAAGGTTTCATGAAAAACGGTTTTGACGCGCAACTGGCCCGCCAACGTATTGCCGTTGGATGCAACTGGATGTCGTTGCCCGGTCTGGAATATACCATGAATGATCTGGTTAAGGTTAACATGGCCAAAGTATTTGAAGTCGCTTACTTCGAAATGATGGCCGATAAATCAGAACAACCCTCAACTTCCCGTCTGTGGAAAATCTATATTCCTCATTTAAAGAAAGCGGTTCATGCTGCTGGGGAAGGAATTCTCCATCAACTAAAATACCAAAAGTACAACGAACCTGAATTGATTTTGAATCTGTTGAGCCACGGCCCCCTCGAAAAGGGACTGGATGTAAGCGATGGCGGTGCAATGTATTACAATCTGGCAATTGACGGAGCCGGACTGGCCATTGTTGCTGATTCATTTGCAGCTCTTCAACTTCGGATTGAAGAAGAAAAGAAAACAAGCTGGGAAGAAGTGACTTATCATTTAGATAGTGATTTCGAAGGAATGGAAGGCGAAAAAATCAGGCTTTTGCTGAAAAATAGTCCGCGTTACGGACAAGGGAACTCACTGGGCGACCAATGGGCTAAAAAAATAGCAGATTCATTTACGGCACTCGTTCAGGAAGAATCAAACCCGGAACTAAAACATACGTTTATCCCAGGTTTTTTCAGTTGGGCCAACACCATTGGCTTTGGTCAACATGTAGGAGCGACCCCCAACGGGCGAAAAAAACACACTCCTATTTCACACGGAGCAAATCCCTGTCCCGGATTTTCGAAAGACGGTGCATCGCTGGCATTGGCGCGCGCTGTTGCCGACATTCAGCCCGGGTTCGGGAACACCGCTCCTATGCAATGGGAACTTGATCCAACTCTTGCAACTACAGATTATATCAAGCTAATTGGTTCAATCATCAAAACTCATTTTGAGCTGGGCGGAACATTGATCAATGTAAATATCATGGACAAAAACCAAATTCTGGATGCCCATAAAGATCCGGCCAAATACCCTGAATTGGTCGTACGTGTAACCGGTTTTACTGCTTATTTCTCGATGCTCACTCCCGAGTTCCGTCAACTGGTTGTTGAACGGCTTCTGGAAAGCTGATAAAAAGTTCCTTAGTAAAAGAGTTCCTTAGTTCCTAAGTAAAATGCAGCTCATAGAGATGTACTTAGTCACTTAGTAAATAATGACTTAGACACTTTTAACCTTTAACATATAGACTCGAAAAAAATGACTCAATCAATACAACAAAAAAATAATTTCTATTTAATCTTCATTGCATTAACGGCTGCTTTCGGAGGATTTCTGTTCGGCTACGACACAGCCGTAATTTCAGGAACTATCAGCCTGGTAAAAACACAGTTTGCATTAACAACCGCAATGGAAGGTTGGTTCGTCAGCTCCGCCCTGGTCGGGTGCATTCTTGGAGTGATCGTGGCTGGAGAAATGGCTGATCGTTTCGGACGAAAATTTTCGCTCATAACGGCAGGGCTCATGTTCTCCGTTTCGGCATTTGGCTGCGCGTTATGCGGTTCTCATACCGAATTAATTCTCTACCGACTGGTTGGCGGCTTGGGAATCGGCATTGCATCCATGCTTTCGCCACTGTATATTTCCGAGGTTTCGCCTGCAAAAATACGTGGACGCATGGTTGCCTTGTACCAACTTGCAATTTGTTTAGGCATCGTAGCCGCCTATTTTGCCAATGCCTGGCTCCTGAAAATGAGTGTCAATCCGGGGCTGAATTTCAGTGGAGGAGTGCTGCACAAAGTCTTTGTTTCGGAAGTGTGGCGATCGATGTTTGGGGCTTCGGCAATCCCGGCTATTTTCTTTTTTCTTGCCATGTTTTTTGTTCCTGAAAGTCCGCGTTGGTTTGCGGCCAAAGGAAAAGATGAAAATGCAAATCGTGTTTTGACGAAAATTAATGGTGTCGCAATTGCCAATGACGAACTACAATCCATAAAAATTGCCCTTGAAAAAGAAGAAAAAGGTGCGTGGAAAGTTTTGTTTCACCCTAGGATTCGCATTGCCATGTTTGCAGGTATTGCATTGGCTCTACTTTCTCAGTTCACAGGAATTAATGCAATTATTTACTACGGACCGCGCATCATGGAAGAAGCCGGACTAAAACTGAGTGACGCACTTGGCGGTCAGGTTATTATTGGCATTGTTAATGCAGTTGCAACTATTTTTGCCATTTGGAAAATTGATCAATTCGGACGAAAAAAACTACTCTCGACCGGAGTTGCCGGAATGTTTGTTTCGCTGTTGGCTGTTGGGCTGTTGTTTATTTTTAAACAAACACAGGGAGTATTGCTGATCGCCTTTATTACCAGTTTTATTATCTTTTTCGAAATCGGTTTTGGACCGGTAATCTGGGTTCTGCTTTCAGAAATTTATCCGACCAAAGTTCGTGGGCGTGCCATGTCAATCGCCACGCTGATGTTATGGGTGGGTACAGCTATCATTGGGCAGGTAGTTCCATGGATGCTGGAAACCCTTTCGCCCGGCGCAACATTCTTCATTTTTGCTGTTTGCTGTATTCCGGTTCCGTTTATTCTAAAATTAATTCCTGAAACAAAAGGTTTGTCGTTGGAAGACATTGAGAAAGAGTGGCAAATCAAGTAAATTGAAACAAAAATAAATCGAGCCAAAATCCTATGAGAACGCACCAGAATCTTTTTTTTATCCTTTTTTTTCTTTTTCAATTTACAGAGTTGAAAGCACAACAGATTTCACAGGCAATCATTTCAGAACCATCGGTATTATTGGATGGACAAAAGCCAACTGCGAATTGGATTTGGAATTCGGAAGCAGAAAACCCACAAAATTATTACTTACTGATACGAAAATCATTTGACCTGAAAAACATACCTGTTCAGGCAAAAGCTTTTATTTCTGCGTACTCGTTTGCCGATGTGTATATCAATGGAAAGCTGATTGACCGATGTCCGATGAATTGCGATCCGGAATATCAGGTGTACGAACAATACGATTTGTCGGGATATCTTAAGGAAGGAAAAAATACTATTTCCGCGCTGGTTTACAATTTTGGGATTGGTATGCATCATCGAATAAACGCGCGGGGAGGATTTTTCTTTCAGGGAAAAATAATCTTCGGAAAAAATGAAAAACTTGAATTAAATACAGACGATTCGTGGAAAGTTACCAAAGCCGAAGCTTGGGATAACGATACGGAATTGCGCACCGGTAGTGGTGAAAGAAGTCCGCATCTGATTGGCTTTCTCGAAAAATTTGATGCCCGGAAAATGCCTCATGGGTGGATGGAAAACGATTTTGACGACTCGGATTGGGACGCTGCACGTTTGTTGGGAATTCCTCCGCTTTCGCCATGGAACAGCATTATTGAAGTAAAACGACCTCCGCTTTTCCGCGAGGTGGTTTATCCGGTTAAACATTGGTTTGCAGGCGATAAAATTGTTTACGACTTCGGAAAAGAAATCAGTGGAACCCCGGTTATTGATCTGTTTTCGAAGTACGACGGCGCTCGTTTTGAAATGGGAACTTCGGAGCGGCTTTTGCCCGACAGTTCTGCTCTGTATAAAAAAAGGGTGAATTATACCGATTATTACCTTAGTAAAAAAGGGATTCAAAGCTGGATCCCGCTTACCTGGCGCGGATTTCGCTATCTTTCAGTTTCGAAAAGCGACAGCCTTATTTTCAAAAAGATATCGGCAGTCAACCGTCACTATAATTTTTCAAACGAAGGAAGTTTTGAGTGTTCCGACCCGCAACTCAATAAAATCTGGGAAGTCGGGAATTTCACCCTGAAACTTTGTGCTCAGGATACTTACATGGATACTCCGTGGCGCGAACAAACCCAGTACATTGCAGGCGACAGCCGTTATTTGCAGAAATATGCGTATTACCCGTTCGGACTAAGTTCTGAATTCCTGATGCGTTATAATATTTTGTCTGGTATCTGGTCGCAACGCTGGAAAAACGATGGTTCCATCCGTTCGCGTTACCCAACCGACTGGCTAATTGGCAGCAACACTTCTGCTTACCTGGTCGATTACGAACTGGAATATGTGATCATGTTGGGCGAGTATTACCAGTATTTCGGGAATGCCGATTTGCTTCGCCGGATTTATCCCAACCTCAAAAAGCTGATGAGCTATATTGAATCGCTTGTCGGGAAAAAACATGGCTTGTTGGCCCAGGTTCCAGGGTGGATTGTTCTCGATCATCCGGATACGTATCCGATCGATCAGCGCGAAGAAATAACAGGGTTGAATTGTCTGTATTATTCGGCATTGAATCGGGCTGCATTTATTGCCGGGACATTGAATAACGATCAGCAACAAGCAGTTACTTGGACGAATGAAGCAGAAAAACTAAAAGCCAATATTCAAAAATATCTTTGGTCGCCAGAAAAAAACTATATCTCGATAGTTACGGGAGTGAAAAATGCAGCCAGCAAACCCAGGTTTATGCCATGCTTTATGGCTTGGTTGATCCGAATGAAAAAGCAAATTTGGTTGAAAAAATAGCTGCCGATAACCGAAGTAGTGAGCAATCATTTGCTTACTATGTCCTCTATGCCATGTTCGACGAAAAACCGCAATGGTCGCTCGATTACATACGAACGTACTGGGGCCGACAAATGGAATCGCCCTATTTTAATGGCGGTTGGCACGAAGCATGGGACATTGAGCATTGGACTACCGATACAGGAACAACTTCGCATGCATGGTGTTCGGGGCCAACGGCGCTTCTTCCGCAAAAGGTTTTGGGCGCTGAACCCATTTCTGCCGGATGGAAAACCTTTTCTGTAAAACCCAACCCATGTGATTTGAAATGGGCAAAGGGGATTATTCCTACCGCTTACGGTGCAATCAGCATTGACTGGAAAACAGATGCAAAAGGTTCATTTAGCATGTATGTGCTGGTACCCGAAAATACTTCCGCGGAAATTGCCGTTCCGGCTGGCAATCCACAGAAAGTTAGTGTTAACGGGAAACCGATCAATAAATTCCGGAGTGAAAACGGGAAAATCATTTTCCACGCTGCTCCGGGAGAATATGAAATAAAATCAGTTTTATGAAAGAAATCTATACCATTTTAATAATTGTTCTTTTGACAGGCTTCGCTTTTGCGTTTTCTCCGATCAAAAAGGAAAATCTCAGTCAAGCTAATAATAAAAAACAAATTATTGCTGAATGGGAAAAACTCCGGTTCGGGGCGTTTGTCCATTTTAACGACAATACCTTTCTCGAAAAAGAATTCTCAAAAAATACTGATCCTGAAATTTTCAATCCTGACAAGCTTGATTTTGATACAATGATGAGAACATTTCAGGAAGCAGGAGTTAAATATGCTGTACTGACAACACGCCACACATCAGGGTTCTGTCTGTGGGATAGCCAAACCACCCGGTTCGATGTGGCAAGCAGTCCTTTTAAAAGGGATGTTGTTAGCTTGTTTGTCGAATCGTGCCGGAAACACGGCATCAAACCATGTCTTTACTATTGTATGTGGGGCAGCAAGAACTGGAATCCCGGAGATTGGAATCCAACCATCAAAGCCGAACTGGAAAAAACAAGTTCAAAAGAAATCATATTGGAACAACTGAGCGAATTGACAGGAAACTACGGCGACATTTTTGAATTTTGGATTGATATGCAGAGTTGGTGCGATAGTGCACTGCACACACAAGAGTTATACGACCTGCTGAAAAGCAAGAATCCAAAGACAGTTGTTCATTTTAACCAACATATTCAGGATGGAAGTGAAATACGTTATTTCCCAACCGATATTCTGAATGGAGAAGAGCGAATTCCTCCGGTTTCAGGTCATAACCCTATGCGGAAAGTTGATAACAAAACCATATATCTTCCTTTCGAATACGAAATTACCTCCCAATGCTGCAAGCATCGTTCCTTTGGCAAAGGCCTGATGGACGGGTCTGTTTGGTTCACGTATCCCGATAGTCAATTCTATTCTACAGATAGTTTGTACACGTACATCAAACAAAACTTCGACCGGGGCGGAAGTAATATTTTATTATCCACTGCTCCCGACAAAACCGGAACTTACCGCAAGGCCGACAGCGACAGCATTATTAAACTCGGAAAGCTAATTTGGAACTATAAGAAATAATTGAGTTACTAACCCATCTAAAAAATAAACAATAAAATAATCATTCATGAAGAAACGAACATTGATCGCTGCCTGCTTCGCTTTAGTCTTGGGCAGTTCTTGTCAGCAAAAAGAGTATTTAATTACCTCGTACGGAGCGAAAGCCGATGGAAAAACAAACAATGCTGCTTTTATACAGAAAGCCATTGACGAGGCTTCGGCCAACGGTGGCGGAAAAGTTGTAATTCCTCCCGGAAATTTTGTTTCCGGAGTTTTAACTCTAAAATCAGGTGTCGACCTGCACCTCAATCAAGGGGCTTGTTTGCAGGGAAGTGAGAACCGAATGGATTACAATAACCCGATAGCCATGGCTTTTTTGGTTGCCCAGGATCAAAAGAATATATCCATCACCGGCGAAGGTGTAATTGACGGCAGGGCCGGCGAAATTATGCTGGATGTGATGCGTCAGCTCCGGGCTGGTACAATTACCGACCTCCCAAGATGGAAAACCAGCAGGCCTTCCGAAGGAGTCCGCCCGATGCTGCTGATTTTTAAAGGGTGTGAACAGGTAAACATTTCAGGAGTAACCATGAAAAATGCGGCCAGCTGGGTGCAGGATTACATTAATTGCACCGACCTGACGATTGATGGCATTAAGGTGCAAAGCACCTCGTACTGGAACAACGATGGAATTGATATTTCGGACTGCAAAAACGTAAAGGTGATAAACTGTTTTGTGAATGCGGCCGACGATGGTATTTGTCTGAAATCGGAATCTCCGGGAAAATACTGCGACAATGTTTATGTTGCCAATTGCACCATCCGGTCGAGCGCCAGCGCATTTAAAATGGGAACGGCATCGTATGGCGGCTTTAAAAATATTAAAGTGCGCGATCTTACTATTTTCGATACGTTCAGGTCTGCCATTGCTATCGAATCGGTTGACGGCGGGCATATCGAGAACATTGATATTCAGGATGTGACAGCAACGAATACCGGAAACGCCATTTTTATTCGCCTGGGACACCGCAATAAAAAAGCGGAAGTTGGTTCGGTAAAAGGAATTCGGATAGCCAATGTCAAAGCCGAGATTCCGCTTTACAAACCCGATCAGGGTTATCCTCTCGAAGGCCCTCCTGATGTGAACAGTCCTGACAAAGAAAAAATGCCTGCCCGTCGTTCAGGATATCCGTTTTTTGGTCATCCGTGGTTGCCGTTCAATCTACTTCCTTCGTCGATTGTCGGAATTCCGGAACATAACATTCAGGATGTAACTCTTGAAAACATTGAAATTACTTATGCGGGAGCGGCCAGCAAAGAAATTGCCTGCATTCCGTTGGACAAAGTAACTTCCGTTCCTGAATGCGAACCCGATTATCCCGAATTTTCGATGTTTGGAGAGCTTCCCTCCTGGGGATTTTACGTGCGACATGCGGAAGGAATACAGATGAAAAATGTAAAAATTAGTTACATCGAAGACGATTTTCGCCCGGCCATGGTTTTCGACGATGTAAAAGGGATTAACCTGCATTCGGTTGACATTCCTACCGCTAAAGAAATGCCGGTCGTGTTATTGAATAATACTTCCGAAGAAAATCTGGACGGGTTGAAGATGCCGGTTGACAAGGCGGCTGGAATTCGAAAAATGAATAAATAAGCAGAAAATACACAATTCACAAAAACATCAAAAGATAAACGAGCCGATAATTCATTCTGAAAAATAATGGCGATTATGAAGCAAATAAATTACAAAAGATTCTGTTTCCTGTTGATTTTTTTGACAGGAACGGGTTTTGCGATTAAGGCAAACATCAAACCAGCTCGCATTTTCAGCTCGAACATGGTTCTTCAAAAAGGAATCGAAAACACCATTTGGGGTTGGGCCGATAAAAACGAAGCTGTCAGCATTTCGCTGAACGGGAAAACGGTAAAAACCAAAGCTGACAAAGACGGGAAATGGGTAGCCAAACTTCCGGCGATGAAATATGGCGGCCCTTATATCTTAACACTTAAAGGGAAAAACGCCATAGAAATGACCAATGTGATGATTGGTGAAGTATGGATTTGTTCCGGACAATCGAACATGGAATTTGCCGTTCGTCGTGGGAAAAATGCCGAAGAAGAAATTGCCAAAGCCAATTATCCGAACATCCGTTTATTCACTGTTCAGAAAAAGGTTTCCAAAACTCCTGTTGCCGATCTCGACAAAGGTGAATGGAGCGTCTGTTCGCCCGAAACGGTAGGCGATTTTTCAGCTGTAGGTTACTTTTTTGGCCGGAAAATTAATCAGGAACTGAATGTTGCCATTGGTTTGATCAACGACTCATGGGGAGGAACCGTAGCCGAAACCTGGACAAGCTCCGAAACCATTAAAAACGATCCGGATTTCAAAGACAAATGGGACGAGTTGCAGAAATTCGATTTTGAAAAACACGAAGCAACTATTAGAGATCAGGTTACTAAACTGATGAATGAATTTCCGAAGAAAGACAATGGCTTGCAATTGGGCTACGAGAAAGCCAACTTTAACGATAGCGACTGGAAAACCATTCAATCGCCCGGATATTGGGAAAAGCAAGGCTATATTGGGCTGGACGGCATTGTTTGGTTACGCAAAACGTTTAACCTGACCAAAGAACAGGCAGCCTCGGGAGTATTGATTTCGCTGGCTAAAATCGACGATCAGGATGTTTGCTGGGTCAACGGAACTGAAGTTGGCCAATCGGGTTCGGTTGGCGATGACCGCAGATATAAAGTAGCTGCATCGTTGCTTAAAGAAGGCTCCAATGTAATCGCCCTGAAAGTAACCGATACCGGTGGTGATGGCGGAATTTTCGGAACCCCTGATGACGTATGCGTACAAACCAGTGATTCGAAAATAAGCCTTGTTGGGCCATGGAAAATCAAATTCACTGAGATCTCGGCGTTTAATGTCAACATTGGCCCAAATGACTACCCGACCCTGCTTTTCAACGGAATGATCAATCCGATTTTGCCTTATGGAATTCGCGGTGCAATCTGGTACCAGGGCGAATCCAATGCCGGAAGAGCCAAACAATACCAACGCGTATTCCCGGATATGATTGACGACTGGCGCACGCACTGGAAACAAGGCGATTTCCCATTCTACTGGGTGCAACTGGCTAATTATATGAAACCTGTTGATCAACCTTCGGAAAGTACCTGGGCCGAATTGCGCGAAGCCCAGACCATGACTCTGAAACTGCCGAACACTGGAATGGCATCGGCAATCGATATCGGTGAAGGAAAAGACATTCACCCTAAAAACAAGCAGGATGTTGGAAAACGACTGGCTTTGAACGCTCTGAAATCAACTTATGGAAAAGACATTGTTTACACCGGTCCAACCTACCAAAGCATGAAAGTTGACGGGGCAAGAGTAACAGTAACTTTTAACAATACCGGTAGCGGGCTAAAAGTGAACAACAAATATGGATACATCAATGGTTTTGCGGTAGCTGGTGACGATCGTAAATTTCATTGGGCAAAAGCCATTCGGCTGAACGAAACATCAGTCATAATATATTCCGAAGAGGTAAAAAATCCGGTTGCGGTTCGTTATGGTTGGGCTGATAATCCAGATGATTTGAACCTGTATAACAGCGAAGAGCTTCCTGCCAACCCGTTCCGTACTGATACATGGCCTGGGATTACTCAATAAAACAATAAAAATCTTAATAAGACACAACCATGAAGTTAGTTAAGCCAACCTTCTTTGTTGCGATTTTAGTAGTTATCGTATTTATTTTCGAATCGTGTTCGCATACTGTAAAAACGTTCGAATATGCTTCCGGATTTTATAAAATCCAACTTACCGATACAGTTCCGTTTGTCAGGGCTCTTTCAGTTGATGCACTTGGCAAGGGCCAGCTAACCAGCAACCCGATCCTGTGGGACAAACCAGCCGACTCGTTGAAATACGAGTTGAAAAAAATCTCGGATACAGAAGTCTGGATTTGTAATAAAAATGCGTCGGGCATTGCCGAGTGGACCTTTAAATTTGAGGACAAAAAATTTACCGTAAGCTCCAATTATCATCCTGAAAGTTCAATGAATGCTATTGATTTCAGGTTTGACAAACACAAAAACCACACAACCTTGCTGGGCTTGATGCCGGAAAAAAAGAAAACCAAACTCCCCGCCATACTCCACCTCCCCGATATGGGAACCTTAAGGATTTCTGCCAGCATTCCCGGTTCTCAAGTTAATTACGATGCAAGTCGTAAAAAAGGAGCCAGTTTTATCTCGGTAAGTCTTCCCGCAGCCAGCATGCAAAACCTATTGTTAACATACTCGTTCGATGTTACATCGATATACCCGGCTTTTCCCGGAGTTGAAGATGATAAATATGCCGGATACCGCCGCAATTACCTCAACCTGTTTCAAATTAACCCAAGGCTCAAGGTTATAGCCAATAATTCGAGTAGCGACCCTTGTGCACTGACCTTGTTTATGCCGTCAATACTTGCCTTGCATACGCCTCCGCTGGCAGATTCGCTTACGGCTCTCGATCTAATCCGAATGTCGGTGGAAAGGTACATGAATGGCATGAAAGCATACGGCATGGTTGGCTATACAACCGGATACGAAGGTAGCGATGCGATTGCCTGGGGTTCGCCCTACAATACTCTCGATACCTATCCTTCGCTGATAATTGCCGCCTGTAATTACATCAAAGGCTCAAAAAATCAGGAATGGGGCAGCCGGAACTTTGCAACGATCAAAGAATGGATGGAAGAAGAAATGAAACATGATCTGGATCAGAACGGCCTGGTAGAATATGAATTAAGTGGCAATTCCGGATCGTGGGATAGCAAGGATCGTCCGGCTAACTGGTGGGATACCGTTGGATACGGACATGAGGATGCCTTTAGCAATGCGCTCACCTACGAGGCTCTAAATCAGATAAGCACAATCGCTGAATCGCTCGATCTAAAAGAAGAAGCATCGCACTATAAGCAACTTGCTGTAAAACTAAAAGCCCAATATTTTAAAACGTTTTTCAATCCGAAAACCGGAGTATTGGCTGGATGGAGAAGTAAAGACGGAAAATTGCACGATTACTATTTCGTTGCCACAAACAGTTTAGCCATCTATTTCAATCTGGTATCCGACGAACAAGCAAAAAATATCATGTCGTCAATGTGGAACAAAATGCAGGAGGTAGGCTTTACCAATTTCAGACTGGGAATTCCAGGCAACCTGGTCCCAATACCAAAAGCGGACTACACCCACCCGAATCCACGTTGGGGAGGCGGTATCAAAGAAGATGGCAGCGATGCTTTTCAACGTTACGAGAATGGAGGTGCATCGCTCAACTGGTCGTATTTTGTGCTGAAAGCATTCCGGAAAGCTGGCCTCAACGAGCAAGTTCAAACCATAACAGATGGCATTCTGTCGGGTATCAACGACGGAGAGTTTCAAGGAGCTGCCACAACAGGAGATATGACCAAAGACTGGAAAACCTGGAGCGGCGAGTGCTGGGGCTACGAAGGCTATCTTTGTGACGGTTACCTCGTATTGCTGGCTTTAAATCCTGAAGTTAAATAGTTCTTCAAATGTAACTATGAATCATCAAACCACACTCTGTACTCTTCAACTCCTATTTTAGTATAATATTCCGTCCTCTGAGGTAAAAAAAAAGAAGTTGGATTTTCGTGCCTCTAAATAATGTTTCAAGCAAAAAGCAACAACCGAAAACTGTCGCCGGGTATTTTTTGTCGATAAGCTGTTTCATAGAATAATAGTTTTCAATCAGTCAATAACTTAGTATAGAACATGGAGAAATATCAGATACTTGTTGTGCAATTGTTGTGCAAGTTGGCATAAAATAGAAAATAAACCACTCATAATCAAGTGATTGATTTTTTGTTGGTGACCCCAAGCGGCGAAATGTCGAACTTTTTGATTGAAGATTTTGAGGCAGTGGTTAAATTTATGAATACTACAGTTGAAGAGAAACTCAAAATTGTTACTGAAAACTACCGAAAGCCGATCCTTTCTATTAGCAACTGAGGCTTGTGAGCAAAATGCGAAGCAAATATAGAGCAGGCCGCAGGAGCGATAATATAACCCGTTGTGTGAAACTAATAATTAGATAAATAATCGTGCATTAAGCTGAAATTTAGTATTTTAAAGTTGCGAAACAAAAATATTAAAACAGCCCATGCACGATATTAAAACGAATTTCGACAAAATTTTGGAAGTATTAAAATCCATATTGCAGAATAATGTTGACCACTCAGGAAACTTTCCCCGGGTTGGGAAGAAACCTAAGTTTTCAGATTTAGAGGTCATTAGTCTTAATCTGACCAGTGAATACCTATCTATAGACAGTGAAAATCTGCTTTTTAAAAAGTTGAAGGGAGAATATGTAAGCGAATTTCCCCGGTTAATAGATCGTTCACAATACAACCGGCGCAAGAAATCACTCTTTGATCAGACAGAACTGGTTCGCAAACAGTTAAGTGGTACTTTCTGTAAAAATGAGGATGTGTTTGTTATTGACTCCATGCCCCTTGAGATTTGCCGAAATGCCAGGGCATCAAGGTTGAAGATTTGCAAAGAAGATTTTTCTACTTCTCCGGCCAAGGGGTTCTGTGCTTCACAAAACCAGTATTACTTTGGGTACAAATTACATGGCATCTGTACCTTTGAAGGAGTATTTACCTCAATTGACCTGACCAAGGCCAATGTGCATGATGTTAACTATTTAAAGGATGTAAAAGTTAGTCTGTCTGATTGTACTTTGCTGGCAGACAAAGGATATATTGACGCCCGCCAGCAATTGGATTTGTTCCACTCAGCTAATGTCAAACTGGAAACTCCGATCAGGACCAATCAATCAGGCAATAAGAAGTATCCATATATCTTCCGGAAATCCAGGAAAAGGATTGAAACTCTTTACAGCCAGTTATGTGATCAGTTTTTAATCAGAAGAAACTATGCCAAAACATTTATCGGATTTAAAACCAGAATCTTATCAAAGATCACTGCTTTGACAATCGTTCAATATATTAATCGATTCATTAATAACAGACCAATCAACTTTTTAAAACATGCTATTTAATTCACACAACGGGTTAATATAATCTTTTAATATTCATATCAATTGTCATCTTTCCTTCCAAACCTGTACATAATTCCAATTTTACCTGAGAAACGATCCAATTTCATGGGAAGGGCGCCCAAACCAGATAAATGATTTTTATATTCTACAGATGTGCTAAATGAAAATCTGTCACTCAAGGCATAACGGTAAGTCAAACCCAAGTTTAGCGAACCCACCGGGTAAATGTTTTTCCATGCCTTTTGTTTAATATTAACATCAGTCTCTACCAGATTGACCACAGTATGCGTGTTATATTCCTGGTTCAGGAAGGCGATGACAGAAAATCCCCCGTCAAAAAACAGAGAGGACCGTTGTCCTGAATAAAGGTTCACACGAAGTATAACCGGCATTTCAATAAATTGATAGTTTCCGGTTCGGGTAATTGTACTGTCAACAAACGGGATCCGAGGATTCTTAACCGCGAATGAATCGAGCCGGAATGCTTCACTTCCGGAATATTTCTTTGAAAAATAATTGATGCCAACCGCCAAATTGATCTTTGAATTTATCGGTCCTTCAAGTTCGATGCCCAATCCATGCACTAGCCCAGGATTTTTAAGTGTCCTTTCCAGATCAAATTCAGGATTATAATACAACGAGACTTTGTTAGAACCGACAAAATGTGAATAATGATCTCCTGAAAAATCTAAATTTAATTTAGGCAATTGAAATTTCAATCTCTCCTTTTTTGTTTCTGAAAATATAATATTTCTTGATGGCAATTTTTTCAGTGTTAATTCCATTTCCTGTTCTTTTATCAAATCTTCCTTTGCCAACATCAATTCAGAAGTCTTAAGTCCGGAAACCTCATTGGTGAGCTCCTCCGTTTCATTGTTAATAGGTTCATTTTCTTTTTCAGGAACTGAGAACTTCTGTGTCATTGACCTCTCTTTTATGGTCACATTCGGCACTGATGTTTCACTCCCACCCTGTATCTTATTACTAAAATCTATTGAATTTCCTGCTGTTGGACTTCCTGATTGAACATTCTCTTTTTCTGCAATTGTCGATGTTGAATTCTGCGGCTGTTGTTTTATGTCTAACGGTTCAAAAGTTGATAAATAGGTCTGATATAGCATCAGTCCGGCAACTACAATCCCGAAACCCCATCCTGCTAAAAGCTTCCACTTTCTCCAAGGCGAAACAGGCTTGGACTGAAGGTCTTTGCTCAAACGCTCCCACGCGTGTTGATCATACGGAACCTGATAGTTTTCAAGTTCTTTTCGAAACTTGCCACTCATTTTATCTTCAAACGACTCTTTCATAAGTTGACTGGATTAAGATCATTTGACGTAAAAGTTGTTTTGCGCGGGATAAGTTTGCGCGGGAAGTACCGGCGGTGGTTTCGAGTATTGAAGCAATTTCTTCATGCGAATAACCTTCTATTTCATAAAGGTTAAATGTAAACCGGTATATTTCCGGCAGGTTTTGTACCATTCTCATGATGTCTTCGGCGTGTAACTGATCTAGCACCGATTCATCGGCCAGTTCATTAAACCCATTTTCAAGAGGGACTTGTTTTTCGTGCTTCTTTTCTTTTCGATAGTGGTCGAGTGCTGTATTGACAATTATTTTTCGAAGCCATGATTTGAATTCAGCTTCCCCGCGAAACAACTGGATGCTGCTGAAGACTTTAAGGAAGCCCTCGTTGGTAATATCGGCTGCTTTTTCACGGGAATAGGAATAGCGTAAGGCAATGCTCATTGCATAACCGTAATACAGACTGAAAAGGGCCTCCTGAGCTTTTCGATCGCTTTTGGAGCACCCTTTTATCAATTTTTCCAGTCCTGGTTTGCTTTCTGTTTTTTTCCTGAACAAGTACGGTTAATATTAATTTATTGCCTGAAGCTTTGTGATTTTTATTGTCCTTGCATTTAAATCGTACCACTGCCGGCAAGCTTCCATCTTAATTGTATCATTTGGATAAAAGTACTCAAAGTCTATTATTAGGCGATCATTTTCTTCCGGGGTATAATCTATCGAAGCAGCTTTATCATCCACTACAAAATACTTAGTCGTACCATCATAAGTAGAACTCAGCCACAAATCGCCCCAAATTCCCAGATTGTCACATTCTGCTTTAAACACTTTCATCTCTATCCCGGTTATCGGGTAGCCCGGACTTCCTGCTGCCGGAGATCTCACAGTTGTGCTGTAACTTTGATACTTAAAGAATAAGGTGTTTGAAGCATCGGTCGTATTTATAACACGGATCCACAGGTTTGGGTTTTCAAGCTCAGTCGCTTCAATATTCAGGCTGTTAAAGCGAGCGATAAGAGAATCATTTACCATGGTTGTCCCCGGATCATCATTTGTCAGGTGCGAAACAGATAATTCAATAACTGTTTTTTCGTCTTCTGTTTTCAGGACTCCATCCCAAATAACATTAAACTGGTGCGGTTTGGTCTTCCCCAAATGGGATAACGAAATATATAAATACTCACCGGCAAAACCACCCGAATTAATTGTAAATGCCGCCTGATCTGTCTGATTTGTTGCTGTTGCCGATTTTAACAGCGTCATGGACGACTCCTGTGTTGTAGTTTGAACTGCGGAATCGTTAGATTCCTTGTTACATGAGATTAGCACCGTTAAGCACAATGCTAACAATAAAAAAAAGTTGCGTTTCATAAACATTTATTTTTTGATTGATTCAATTACCATGACGTAAGCTTGAATCAAAACGCAGCAAACTGATCTATTTTTTTTGAGCTGTTATTATTTATAGTAATAGGTAATATTAGCTACAGAAGTGCGTTGCTCGCCAAACAAACTATCTCAATTAAAAAATAAGACAGAGAAGAATGCTTATGTACTGAAATTGCTGACGATTAATTCTATTCAGATTTGCTCAGTTTTTCCGCCCAAAGACCGCCTGTGAAAAATCGATAATCACTTTCCATCTGGTTCAACAGCATATGCCGAAATTTAATGGCCGCCAAATAAAAAAAATTGAGATTAGATTAAAAAAACAAAGGTATGACGACAAATCATACCTCTGTGAAAACAAATTAACCAAGTGATCCAAAGTGGAAAGGTGTTGAACTTTTTGCTTGAAGATTATGAGGTTATAATGAAGTTTATAAGTGCAGAAAAAAAGACGAAAAATCTTAAATTATAAATAGTGATCCTTGGTTAGCGTATTTAGTGAAGTGATAATGAATTAGGCGATGTTACAATCCAAGCATTTCTAAAGCTGGTTATGTAGTTCTAAACAAAAACAATCAGATAACTACTGAAAGCACCACGGACTTCTTTTAAAGCCAAACTAACCTGACTTTCTACATTTCGTTTGGTGGTGTCTAATTCCTTGGCTATTTCTTCGTTTGTCATGCCTTGTTGCCGAAGCTGATAGACTTTCTTTCGCTGGGCAGGCATCTTTTCAACAATCATTTCAATTAAAAGTGCTTTTTCCAAAGCAATGTATTCTTCTTCTGGGCTGTGGGAAAATGTTGAAGGAGCCTGCATTTCAATAATGGCCTTGGTTGCGTATTTCCTTTTCAGGAAATTGAGGGCTTTGTTTTTGGCAATGGTGTATAAATACGAATCGAATGATTTTTCAGGGTCAATACTTTTGTGATTTTGCCATAAGCCGACAAAAACTTCTTCTGCCAGTTCTTCTGCATCGGCCATGGTTTTAACATAGCCCAAAATAAAAGTCCTGACCTTTGCATAGTAGAAAATGAAGACTTTTTCAAAAGCCGGATGACTACCTTTTTGCAATGCTGATAATATGGGCTGGTCGATTTTTGTCATAAAACGACGAAGGTAGATTTTCCTGTTCAGAGTGCAAAACCGGATTTACTTCTCTCAACCAGAATAAACTTTTTTTAGTAAAATTTAGATTTTTTATTGAGTTTCTGCCAACTTAATTGTACTTCTTATAAAATGACAAATATGCAACGTAAGCATTTATGGCTAATTATTCTGGTAATACAATGTTTCTCTGTATTTCAGGTAAAAGGGCAGGAACTGCGAAAAGATACAATTTCTGTTCCCCACCCGTTACAGAACAAAGGGAATTTGCGGTTACAACCGGTTCAACTTACTCCACCGCAACTGGCAATGCCGGAACTATGGAATAATGATGAAAGTCTCCGCAGAATTTCAATTGACCGAAAAATAGCAAGCTTCAATTTTAATCGGGAATTAAAATATTTAAATGCCTTGAGAAGAGACTCGTCCTCTATGATTTTGCCAATGTACCCCGGACTGGGCGATTATCAAAATTTTGGCGGGACATTGGGAAACTTCAACATAACAAACAGGATGGCTTTAGATTATGGCGCTTTTATTAGTGCTCAATACGGTTATCTTTTTTCAAGCAAACAAATTGTTTTAGGCAGTAATTTCCTGTTGCGTTACATCATTACAAACAAGCTACAATTTCAAACATGGGGGCAATACGTTACGCGTGGGAACAGCACTGACCCCACTTTTAACATGCGAACCTTTTTTCCAACGACTAATTTCGGGGCAGGACTGCAATACGACTCGAACGAAAAAACAAAAATAAAAGTGGGTATTGAATATCAGTACGACCAAAGTGATAAAACCTGGAAACCGGAATCGGGTGGAAAAGTGCTTTTAAAATTTTAAGAATGAGCAATATGGAATCGAATAAGAAATCAAATGCTGCGGAAATGCTGCGACTTTATTTGCAAGACCGGTATTCTCTGGAAACGGAAGAAAAGGTTCAGGAATGGCTTGCGAAAAATCCTGAAACAAAAGAACTGGAGCAAGCCTCAAAAGAATATTGGGACTCAATAAATACAGGAAAGGATGCAACCACGTTTGAGGCATTAAAACGGGTGAATACAGAAATCGGCATTCACTTGCCGTCGAAGAAAACTGTCCGGTTAAAAGTTCTTTCAAGAGTGGCTGCCGTTTTTATTCTTCTTATCGGAATAAGTGGAGTTTGGTTTTACCTGCAACATCAGAACAGTCCGGCAATGGTTGAAATTTCGGCAGCGTATGGAGAAACAAAACAAGTAACATTGCCCGACCAAACAGAAGTCTGGCTCAATGCCGGGAGTTCTTTGAAATACCCGGCAGAATTCAGTCAGAAATTGCGTTCGGTTCATTTAACCGGGGAAGCATTCTTTTCAGTAACAAAAAATCAATCGAAGCCTTTTGTGGTTGAAACAAAGAGCCTGACAGTAAAAGTTTTAGGGACAAAATTTAATCTAAAAGCCTACCCGGATGAATACCAGACAGTAGCTACTTTGCAGGAGGGGAAAATAGAAATTCAAACTGTAAAAAATCAAAAACAACAAATGGTACCGAATGAGCAATTGGTTTACAACAGCGAAACTTCAACCTTGAAAGTGGGCAAAATCAATCCAGAAGACATCCCGGATTGGAAAAGCGGGAACCTGATATTTTCAGAAGCTACGCTGGGCGAAATCCTGCAAACACTCGAACGGCGTTTTAATATTTCTTTCGACACAGATAAATCAATTGACTTGTCAACCGAACGTTATACTATAAAATTTGAAGGGGAAGAAACCCCAGAGCAAATACTTCAGGTTTTAGCAGATATGGCCGGGAACTTTTCCTATTCAGAGAAAAGTGGACAAATTATATTACAAAAGAAATAATATAAACTCAAAACAGGATGCCTATGAAAAAACAGAACCGATAAAAAGATGGTGCTTTCTACCGGTTCAAAACGAAGATACAAAATCAACTCTGCGAAAAGTAACTTAGTATCAACAATACAAATGTAATAGAATGAAGCTAAAAAATTTAACGATAGTATTTCTTACTCTTTCAGTTTTTCTGTTTGCTTTCTCGAAACAGTCGATGGCACAGGAAAAACGCATAACAATTCAAAAAAAGAATATTTCACTAAAGGATGCCTTTAACGAAATTGAACGGCAAACCGACTACAGTATAGCCTACAAAAAATCGGAAACAGACGAGAAGCAAAAAATCAATCTTTCATTAAAAGATGTGAGCCTGGAAAAAGCGTTGGAAGAAATTTTGAGAGACACCGGGCTCACATACAAAATCAACGGCTATCACATTATCCTGGTCCCCAAAAAGGAAAAACAGGAAGCAAAGGGAACTGACCTTACCCAAATCATACGCGGAACAGTTTACGATGTAGAAACAGGACAGCCTGTAGAATTCGCCAACATTTCTCTGCTAGAGAACCCTTCTGTAGGAACCATTTCCGACAGCCTGGGGCATTTTTCCATTCGAGGAGTTCCGCTGGGGTACGCCAACATCAAAGTCTCTTTTGTTGGGTATCAATCCTACATTTATCGGGAAATATTGCTGACCTCGGCAAGAGAGGCATCGGTTGAAATTCCGTTAAAAGAGAGTTCTCAATCGGTTGGTGAAATAACAGTTCGTCCGCAAATAAATAAGGAGCGTGCCATAAACCCAATGGCTTTGGCGGAGGGGCGCATGTTAAGTGTAGAAGAAGCCAACCGTTTTGCCGGTGCATTCAACGACCCGGCACGTTTGGTAACTTCTTTTGCCGGGGTATCCGGGACGGGTGGAATTTCAAGCAATGCGCTTTCCATTCGTGGTAATGCACCGCAATATACCCAGTGGCGTTTGGAAGGCGTTGAAATTCCGAACCCAACACATTTTGCCGACATGATTTCGTTGGGTGGCGGGGTTTACTCGGCCTTGAGCAGCCAGGTGATGGGAAATTCCGACTTTTTTAACGGGGCATTACCAGCAGAATACAGCAATGCACTTTCGGGGGCATTTGATATGCAAATGCGTAACGGGAACAACCAAACGCATCAAAATACATTTCAGGTAAGTTTGATAGGGATTGATTTCGCATCGGAGGGACCATTGAGCAAAAATCACAACAGCTCATATATTTTTAATTACCGGTATTCGCTAACCGGCTTGGTTGCCGATGTTAACCTGAAATACCAGGACCTTTCATTCAAATTAAACTTACCAACGAAAAAAGCAGGTACATTTTCAATTTGGGGACTTGGGCTGACTGACAATAACAACGTTGGCCCGCTCGATAAAAAAGACTGGGAATCTTTTGCCGACCGGCAGGATGTGAAAACAACACTGGAAAAAGCCAGTGGCGGAATTACGCATAAATATAATCTGAGCGATGGCGCCTATATTAAAACTGCGCTTGCCGGTACATACAGTGGAATACGTCAGGATGTCGGACAAATCGATTCGCTGGATTCACATGTGCAGGTGGTCGATATTACCAACAAAAACTGGAACATTGTGTTGAATTCCTACATCAATAAGAAATTTAGCTCACGCCACATTAACCGAACTGGAATTACGGCTACAGGAATGATTTATGATTTGAATTACAATGTTACGCCCAACTACGGACTAAACATGCCAATGGAAAATGTGGCCAAAGGTTTTGGGAGTAATTTGCAGGTTTCGGCCTGGTCTCAATCAGTTTTTGAGTTGTCTCCGAAAATTTCGTTGAGTGGCGGGATAAACGCACAGTATTTTAACCTGAACGAGAATTTCAACTTGGAGCCACGGTTGAGCATGAAATGGAATTTCAGAACAGACCAGTCCTTCTCTGTATCTTATGGTTTAAACAGCAGGCGCGAACGACTCGATTTTTATTATGTGGTTGATTCAACAACAAACCAGCCTGGCAATAAAGGGTTGAATTTATCAAAAGCACATCATTTTAATCTGGCTTACGACTGGCATATTTCCGATGTTCTCCACCTGAAAGTTGAGCCTTACTACCAATATTTATTTGATGTTCCGGTGGAGACTAATACTTCTTTCTCGGTACTAAACCTCAATGATTATTACCTCGATAAAATTTTAGTCAACGAAGGGAAAGGGAAAAATTACGGAGTTGATGTTACGCTGGAGCGCTATCTCAAAAAAGGCTCTTATTATTTGCTCACCGGGTCTGTTTTTAAATCGGAGTACATGGGTGGAGATAACATTTGGCGCAGTACCCGTTATGACCGTGGATTTAGTTTTAACGGTGTGTGGGGGAAAGAATGGCTTGCCGGGAAGAGTAAAAATAACCGTTTTGGCCTGAATTTAAGATTAACTTGTCAGGGTGGAGAACGTTACACGCCCATCGATGAAGCACTTTCAGAAGTCAGCCATGAAATAAAACTAGATGATTCGAAGGCCTTTAGCAAACAATACGACCCTTTTATAAGCGGAGATCTTACGGTTAGTTACCGCATAAATCGGAAAAAAGTCTCTCACGAGATTGCTTTAAAAGGACTAAACATCGGGCTTTATACCGGAGAGTCAGGCTATTTTTACAACGAATCGACTCAGGCAATTGAAAAAGGAAATGTAATGGGGGCATTGTGGGATTTATGTTATAAAATCCATTTTTAGATCCATTAAATTTGTTATTGCTTTCAATGGATTTAAAGATAAAAAACAGAGGTATGACGACAAATCATACCTCTGTGAAGACAAATTAACCAAGTGACCCCAAGCGGAAGAATGTCGAACTTTTTGCTTGAAGATTTTGAGGCTGTAAAAAAGTTTATGGATGCTGAGAAGCAAAAGAAAGCATATACACCCCCTCGGCATTGATGCTAAATAATTATCCGTTCAGTTTACTTGATTATGTATCAACTTCTCAAGTAGAAATTCTATTTTCACCGGTTTCGTAATAAAATCATTACATCCTATTTTTAGCGAGGCTTTTTCATCTTCATTCATGGCATATGCAGTTTGTGCAATAATCTTTACGTTATGGTCATTCTCTCTGATCTTTTTCACTATCTCCAACCCGTTTATATCTGGTAGTCTCAAGTCCATTAAAATATAATCGGGTGACTCAAGTTGGTATATTTTATAAGCCTGTTTTCCGGTTTCAGCAAAAAATAATCTTTCAAACCATTTTGCGAGAATACGTTCAAGGTAGAGTCGACTCACATAGTCATCCTCAACGATGAGAATCTTTGTTTCTTTATCCAATACTACAGATGAATTTGATTCGGGATTATTGTCATGGCTTTCATCTATAATATGTTTGATTTGAGCTTCTTGGTTGGGGATGTAAAAGTAGAAACGACTGCCGTGGCCTGGCTCTGATTCTAGAAATATTTCCCCGCCCATCAATTCTACCAACTTCCTTACAATTGCAAGCCCCAATCCTGTTCCACCATAACTCCTTGTCGTACCCATATCGACTTGAGTAAATCTTTCAAATATTATTCCTTGTTTTTCCTTAGGAATTCCAATACCAGTATCAGAGACAAAGAATTCAATACGATGAGGTTCGACTCTCGAAATTCCAAAACTTACGATGCCATTCCTGGTGAAACGAATAGCATTATCCAGAAGGTTGGAAAAAATCTGAATTAATCGGGTTTCGTCGGTGTTTAATATTATTTTTTTTAGTGCAGGCTGCACCGTTAGTGCAACGTTATTATTTCCTGCAACTTCCAGTTTTCTTTGAAACACAGAGTTTATAGAAGAAAGTATCTTTTCCACATCACATGGTTTTCTCTCGATAATCGGGTTCCCGCTATCCAACTTTGAGATATCAAGAATATCACCTATAATTTTAAGCAAACCTTCTGTGTTTTCATTAATTACCCGGGCATAATTTTGCTTATCCTCGTCTGATAAATCATTTTCGGGAGTGAGCAAGTTGGCAAAGCCTACAATTCCATTCAAAGGAGTTCTAATCTCATGTGACATATTAGCAAGAAAAGCAGATTTTAGCTTATCACTTTCTTCAGCCTTTTCCTTTGCATTAACCAATTCGTTCATTAACTGATTTTTGTCTGTAATGTCGTGAACAATAGAGTGTAAGAGTACTTTCTTTTTGTACTCTGTTTTACTCGAAAAAACCTCTACATCCCTAATTTGTCCACTGGAAAGACGATGCCTAAATTCGAAGTAGATCCGTTTGTTATCATGTGCTTGAGCCATGGCCGCACTTACTTCTGTTTCCGATAGTGTATTTATTTCGTTAATATTCATTGATTCAAGCTCCTCAACGCTCCAACCGTAGAACAGTGAGGCAGCTCTATTTGCTTTAACTATTTTTCCCGTGTCGGGGTCGATTAAGAATTTTACAGCAGTGTGTTCTTCAAATAGCAACCTGTATGCGAGTTCGCTTTCTTCGAGTTTCTCTTTCATTCTTATACGTTGTGTTACATCGGGAGCCATGCTAAGCATAATTTGTTTGTCCCCGGTTAACCCAAGTGGTGTGGTATAAAAGTTCCAAATTCGTTTTTCCCCGTTCTTTGCGGTAATCTCGTATTCTCCACTAAAAACCGTTACCTTTTCTTTAAAAACACTGTGGATATAATTTTCTACTTCAATCGCTTTTTCTCCGTATGCCTTTTTTGTCCATTCGGATAATGTAGGGATTTCTCCTATTTGATAGCCGGAAAAATGAGTCCAGCCTTCGCTTAATGCTATTACATGTCCATCTTCGTCATGTACCATAATTGGTATCGATGAACTGAGCACAGCCTTACGGAACCGTTCTTCGCTTTCTTTTAATTGCTGCTCAATTTTTTTTCTCTCGGTAATATCCTGTATGGTACCAACCATCTGTAACGGTTCACCTGACTCGCTAAAACTCAATTCTCCGTGACCCAAAACCCATCGCTCAGCGCAGTCTTTCCCCCTTATTATTTTATATTCTTTTTCAAATGATTTTTTCTCTTTTAAAACATAACCGACGAAATAATCTAGCATTTCCTTTCTGTGGTCAGGGTGGATAAGGTCATTCCAACTTTCTAGAGTATGAGGGGTTTCTTTAGTTATTCCAAATATTTCATCCAATACTTCAGAAGAAACCCATTGATCATTTTTAATGTTGAAATCGTATGAACCAATTTTTCCAACTCGTTGCGATTCTCTAAACCAAAATTCGCGTTCCCGATACAACGCTTCACTCTCGACCAGTTTCTTTTGCTGTTCCTTTTCTTCCGTTTGATCCCTAAAAACCAATACAACTCCAATTATTTTACCATTACTAAAAATCGGAGCGCCACTATCGGCAATAGGTATTTCATCTCCACTTCTTGAAATTAACAATGTATGATTGGCCAAACCTACAACGATTCCTTCCCTCATCACTTTTGTAAATGGACTTTCCACTGTAAGGCGATTGTATGCATTAATTATCCTGAAAACATCTACTAACCCAATTCCCTTTGCCTCATGAAGTTTCCACCCTGTCAATTCTTCAGCAATTTTATTCATTTGGATTATTTTACCATTCTTGTCGGTACAAATTACGGCATCACCAATGCTTAACAAAGTAGTTCGGTACAACTCCTCAGCTTCTTTTATTTCCTGATTTTTGTTAATATACCGATCTGTCATTTGGAGCAGCGCTGCAATAAATGCAAAAGCAACCGGAAGTAATATGATTAATGAAGGGACAACTGTCCTTAATATTAATAATGAACTCTTTGGTAGCAGCAGTAATAGGGGAAGCACGACCAAGTGAGACACCATACCAATTCCCCATAATTTAATAACAGTTAATTCTGTAAGCTTTTGGTTATAAATATGTCTGAAAATTAACCCAGCTAATCCGCTAAGTAAGATTATTCCAGTTCCTACCCACTGTCCGACACCTCCAACATATAATCTGTATGATTCAGCGAACACAAATGATACAAGAGTTGTTAATCCACCACCCCAGAATCCAGACAAAGTCATAATAACTGAACGACCGTCTAATATAATCCCTTCACTGTATTCAAAAGGCATCATCATTGAGGCAATTGCAGTTAATCCAAACTAAACCCCGCTAATTAGTTGAAATCGAATCTCATTTTTAGGCCTGTACCATCTTATAATGGAATAGAGAAAAGATAGTGTTATCAGCAAACAAGTGTTTTGTATTAGGATTTTGGTCATGATTAGTTTATTTTACCGTAATATATAAAAATGTTTAAAATAAACAAGCAATATACATCAAAACTCCTTTGATCATAATCTAAACATTCCAGTTCTATTCTAAGGCCAAATCGATATTATCTCCGGATGTGCAATTTAATTGTCCGGATATGAAAATAGAC
Organism: Prolixibacteraceae bacterium; assembly: GCA_963677955.2. GTDB lineage: Bacteria > Bacteroidota > Bacteroidia > Bacteroidales > Prolixibacteraceae > Aquipluma. The sequence continues at coordinate 4,754,598 of CAXXQR010000001.1, read as the reverse complement.
CCTTATCAACACTAAGTCTTAAGCGATCAAATTTTGAATGTAAGTACAAAAAACCAATTAATGTCGTATTTCTATTTTCGCTTTTTCCATATGGATCAAGGTATTTAAGACTTGAACTATAACAATAAATTTTCTCATTACTTATTACTACACTTAAAGAATTCAAATTCCAGCCTATTGATGATTAATCATTCAGTATTAAAGTTGTTTTTTTTATAAACTCTGAAAAATAATAACTAGATCGTTTCGCTGCCAGAGCATTAATATGGATACAAATTATAACACCCACATCTTATAGGAAGTATGTCATTTTTAGTCATTGTCTTACAATTATACACCTAAGGGTTTGTCACCATCTCCGGCAATACAACTTTCCCATTTCCAATACACCAAGCCCAATAAATATTCCCTTCGAGAACCGGGATATTATAATTTTCATCGTTTACTACTATAAAATGGAAGTCGATTACCTGCGCTTCTCACTCTGTTGTTTTTTCTTTTTTAAAGAAATCAGCAAGTTTCAATCCTATTGTCAGCTCATGGTTTTGGAAACCGGCAACTGTTACTCCTGTAAAGAAATTATAGGTGTAATTAAATAGTAGCCCTTTGCTTGCGTTCATCCCGAACCCAAGGCAAAAAACGTTTTTTCCCCTATGCGCAATATTGCCCCACACCCGATTGCGGTATTTAAACTGGGATGCGACTTCCAGTTGGCTTTGTATGTTCTTTCCTCCCCTGTAGATGGCGACTGGCATAAATTCCCATGTGTCTGAAAATGGCACAATGTAATTGGCATGTAGCTGATAATGGACAAATGGACTATACTTTACTTTAACGTCGGTATATTTGAAGTCACTGTAACTTACATTTGAAAATAATAATCCGGATTGAAACCTGCCAGTTGAATATATGACCGAAAAATCACTTACCAGTCTTACAGTTGATTTTACATCCTTGTTGATCATCGATGGATCGGAAGTGAAATTCGGATCGTTGTAATAGTCGCTGAAGTTGATCGAATTTTGGTGCAGACCTGCAGATAATCCAAAAAGCAGGAACTGATTTTCAACTATCTTTATACGGTAGCTATAGGTGGCCATACCGTAAAAACTTTGAAAGACACCAAACTTGTCCAGAATGATCTTTGCGCCTATCCCGGCTCTCGATTTAAACCCATCATGGTAACTTAGCCTGATTGTCCTTGGGGCATTTTCTACACCTGACCAGTCTCTTCGGTAACTGAGGAGCAGGTTTTTATTCTCACTATTACCGGCATAAGCTGAAGAGAGGGAATACTTATCGACAAAATAATTATCAGTCAAGGGTATTTGCTGTCCGTACAAAGAGGCTGTTAACAGCATGGCACATATAATTAACAATAGATTTTTCATGATTGTTTTTTTGAAGGAGCAGTCAGAATGTAAACACTCCAACTGCTCCGGTTCTTAATATTTCAATTATTACCTGACAATGTTGATTACACCTGTTTTATCTCCATCCTTTTCTGTCTTGATGAAATAGATATATGCTCCTTCAGGCAATGATTTACCTTTTGAAGTTCCATTCCAATCATTTTGATAATTAGTTGATTCATAAAGTAGTGTCCCCCAACGGTCATAAATTTTCACGTAGACACGGCCAAACTTCTCAATGTCATGAAGTTTCCAGTAATCATTAATCCCGTCGCCATTTGGACTGAACAGGTGATCAACGTTCAGATGATCCTTTTCCGGGTCTATAACTCGTGTTTCTGTCGGATCAATCTGTCCATTGCCATTCTTGTCACCGGCAATTTCATTTCCGTTGATATGTCCGTCTCCGCTGGTATCACCAAGGATTTCTGGTAAGGTGATAACGCCGTCACCATTGGTATCTCCAGCAATTTCGTTACCATCAATCTTTCCGTCACCGTTGAGGTCACCGGCTATTTCGGGAGGTGTTATTTCTCCATCACCATTATGGTCACCGGCGATCTCATCCCCGTCAATTTTTCCATTGCCATTAATATCACCAACGATTTCTGGTGAAGTAATCTTGCCGTCACCATCTTTATCACCGGCAATTTCTGGACTGGTTATCTTACCATCGCCATTGGTGTCACCTGCTATTCCACCGCCGTTTTCTCCGGTATTACCAGCGGTCTCGCCATTGTCGATTTTGCCATCGCCATTAGCATCTCCCGCTATTTCACCGTCCCCAATTTTACCATCCCCGTTGCTATCGCCTAAGATTTCTGGAGCCGTTATTTTCCCGTCTCCATTGGCATCTCCGGCTATTTCCGGTTCAGTTATCGTACCATCTCCGTTTTTGTCTCCGGCGATCTCTGGATATGTGATTTTGCCGTCTCCATTGGTGTCTCCTGCTATTCCGCCACCAGTTTCGCCGGTATTACCAGCGGTTTCGCCATTGTCGATTTTACCATCGCCATTAGCATCTCCCGCTTTTTCACCATCACCAATTTTACCATCCCCGTTGCTATCGCCTAAGATTTCTGGAGTTGTTATTTTCCCGTCGCCATTGGTATCTCCGGCTACTTCAGGTGAAGTAATTTTGCCATCGCCGTTGGTATCTCCGGCAATTTCTGGTTCAGTTATCTTACCATCTCCGTTTTTGTCTCCGGCAATCTCTGGACTGGTTATTTTACCATCGCCATTAGTGTCACCTGCTATTCCGCCACCGTTTCCTCCGGCATTACCAGCGGTCTCGCCATTGTCGATTTTGCCATCGCCATTAGCATCTCCCGCTTTTTCACCGTCCCCAATTTTGCCATCCCCGTTGCTATCGCCTAAGATTTCAGGAGCCGTTATTTTCCCGTCGCCATTGGTATCTCCGGCTACTTCAGGTTCAGTAATTTTGCCATCGCCGTCAGTATCTCCGGCTATTTCCGGTTCAGTTATCTTACCATCTCCGTTTTTGTCTCCGGCAATCTCTGGATATGTGATTTTGCCATCACCATTGGTGTCGCCTGCTATGCCGCCTCCGTTTCCTCCGGTATTACCGGCGGTCTCGCCATTGTCGATTTTACCATCACCGTTAACATCTCCCGCTTTTTCACCGTCCCCAATTTTACCATCCCCGTTGCTATCGCCCAAGATTTCTGGAGTTGCTATTTTCCCGTCGCCATTGGTATCGCCAGCTACTTCTGGAGAAGTGATCTTTCCATCTCCATTTGTGTCTCCGGCTACTTCAGGATCAGTAATTTTGCCATCACCATTAACATCACCTGCAACTTCAGGATCAGTAATTTTACCGTCACCATTGATGTCTCCTGCAATTTCCGGTTCAGTGATATGTCCGTCACCATTGGTATCACCAGCCTTTTCTGGATCAGCTATTTCACGGTCACCATCTTTGTCCCCGGCAACTTCTGGATATGTAATTTTACCATCGTGGTCAACATCTCCGGCGATATATTTAACCACAATAAGGGTTTTTGCTACCGAATTAGCTGCATCGTAATTATTGTTGCCAGATTGTATTGCAGTGATTGTAGTTAAGCCTGTTCCTACAATGGTCACAGTGCTACCAGAAATAGTTGCTACAGATTCATCGCTACTGAGGTATGTAACTGGCAAACCTGAACTAGCGGTCGCAGTTAAAGTGAAATCAGCATCGCCCTTAGCTTTGTTTGCCAATGGTTCGAAGAAGATTGTTTGGGAAGTCTTTCTAATTTCCAGTCTTCCGTCAACAAAAGTAATGGCATAGTTCGATGAAGTCAAACCACTTGGTGTGATGGTGTATATTCCAGCCTCCGTGGCATTCGTCGCTTCTCCGTTAAAACTTAATGCTCCTGTAAGACTGCTTTTGTCTTCATTCAACACAAACCCTGTATAACCCACCGTAAAGTTGGAGAAGGTAAGACCATCGTATTCTTTACTTTTATCTTCAGCCGTAATGGTCAGAGTTCTGACAGTAATATCAGCAGTTGTTAAGGTCGTAGTAGAAGCCATAGCATAGTTACCTGCATCGATTCCGTTTATACCGAGCCCGTTGACAGTCACTGTTTTTCCACTGCCAACATTCTTGTTGTCAAACTCTGCTGAAGAATTGGTTACCGCAAGCACATCTCCGCTGACACGGTCATCGCTAAAGGAAACTGTTGCTGTTGTTGTGCCATCGTACTGTTTACTATCTGCCGATGCACTTATCGTCAGTGTTCTGGCTGTAATATCGGCGGTTGTAGTGACAGTTGTGTATGCCAGTGTATAGTTGGCAGCATCAATGCCACTAATTGCAATTCCGCCCGCCATTACTGTTTTTTCATTGCCTGCATTCTTATTATCAAACTCTGCCGACGAATTGGTTACCGTAAAGACATCACCACTAACACGGTTATCACTCAAAGCAATTACAGCATTAGCCAAGCCATCATACTGCTTATTTTCAGCAGTCGCGCTCACTGTTAATGTTCTTGCAGTAATATCAGCAGTTGTATTAGCAGTTGCAGATGCCAGTGTATAGTTCGAAGCATCCGTTCCACTGAAACTGATTTCAGCTACCGTCACGATCTTTCCAGTGCCTACATTTTTATTGTCGAATTCTGCTGTAGAATTGGTTACTGCAATCTCATCTCCACTAACACGGTTGTCGCTCAGAGAAACGGTGGCAGTAGTTGTGCCGTCGTATGTCTTGCTTTCAGCAGAAGCACTCACTGTCAGTACCTTTTTAATAACTGTCAGGCTTTGTACCACAGGTGCAGCCGCGTTGTAATTGCCATTACCCGGTTGGATGGCTGTTATGCTGGTTATTCCCGCACCGGTAATGGTTATTGTGCTGCCGCTGATTGTGGCTATGGAAGTATTGCTGCTGATGTAGCTGATTTCCTGTCCCGAAGTGGTTGTAGCCGATAAATCAAAAGCAGCATCGCCGTAAGTCTTATCCGCCAATACATCAAAACTGATGGTTTGCTCTGCCTTTCCTACTGTTAATACCTGCCCAACCTGTGGGGCAGCAGTGTAATTTTCATTACCTTCCTGGTTGGCGTAGATGGTACATGTACCGGCATCCACGATGGTTACCGTGTTGCCCGATACGGTAGCTACCGTATTATCTGAACTGGTAAAGCTTACCGGGTTTCCGGAACCTCCGCCTGTTGCGCTCAGCAGGAACGGGGCATCGCCGTAGGTCTTGCCGTCCAGCGCTGCAAAAACAACAGACTGGCTTTCTTTATTGACCGTTAACACACGGGTTACCGCTGTTGCCGGTTTGTAGTTGCTGTTTCCGGCCTGCGTTGCTGTAATAATAGCTGTTCCTGCACCTACAACAGTTACCGTGTTTCCAGAAACAGTAGCCACTGTTTCATCGCTGCTGCTATAGCTCACGGTTAATCCTGAAGTTGATACAGCCGATAAACCGAAAGGATCGTCGCCATAAGTTTTAACCGGCACAGCATCAAAAGTGATCGTCTGTTCTGCCTTTTCCACCAACAGGCTGGCTGTGGCCGAAGCCTGTGCATAGCTGGCATCGGCTGACTGCTGTGCCGTCAGTACGGCTGTTCCTGCACCTTTAATAATTACCTGCGAACCTTCAACAGTTGCCACGGTTTCATCGCTGCTGCTGTAAGTTATCATCCCCGTGCTTTGTGATGAAGCGTTCAGGCTGAAAGGTGTATCGCCGTATGTTTTGAACAAATCGGCAAAATTGGTGATTTCCGGTATTGCTTTGCCGATACTGATAGTCTGTGTCACATCAGGCGCTGCATTCCATGTGCCGTTACCTGCCTGCGAGGCGGTTACAACAATGTGTCCCGATCCGGTAATACTCAGTACTGTTCCGCTTAATGTAGCAGGACCGCTTGCCAGCGTGTAACTCACTGCAAGGCCTGAACTGGCATAAGCTGAACCGGAAAGGTCGATGGTCGAACCTGTAGAGAACACGCGCCCGGTGATGGCCGCGAAAGCAATGTGCTGGTTCGATTTTTCCACATCAAAACTGTAACTGGCTGCGACTGCATTGTAATTGCCGTTACCTGCCTGGTTAAGATTGATGGTGATTGTCCCGCTCTGCTGGATGTTTTCCAATTGGTTGCTGCCGTTCAGTGTGGCAGCACTCCCTGCCCCAAGGGTTATGGTTACCGGGAGCCCCGATGATGAGCTGGCCGATACCTGTACCGGGAAGGTGATGTCTTTCAAGGCCAGCGATCCGACAGGAAGCGGGCTTAAGGTCAGCACCTGGTCTGCCTTGTTAACGGTCAGCGTTTGTAATACGTCTGTTGCTGCCAGGTAATTGGTATTACCGGCCTGGCTGGCCGTGATCGTTGTTGTTCCTGCTCCCACAATAGTGACCGTGTTGCCCGATACTGTGGCTACTGCCGGGTTACTGCTGGCATAGCTCACCGTAAGGCCTGAACCGGCTGTTGCGGTTAAGTTAAAGTCGGCATCCCCGTATGTTTTGTTGACAAGGGCGTCAAAAGTAATGGCCTGCGATTTTTTGCCAACCACCAGTTCCTGTTCAACAGGTTCTGCTGCCTTGTAATTGGTATTGCCAGGCTGCATGGCCGTTATAGTCGTTGACCCGGAACCCACGACAGTTACCGTACTTCCCGATACCGTGGCTACCGCAGGGTTGCTGCTGGTATAGCTTACGGCCAGGTTTGATGTAGCTGTAGCTGTCAGCGCAAACGGAGAATCTGCGTATGTTTTTGCAGTTAAAGCCCCAAAACTGATGGTCTGGTCGGCCTGCAATACTTTTAAGCTAACCGTGGCGGTGCTTTGGGCATAATTGGCATCTTCGGCCTGAACAACGGTAAGCTCGGCTGTTCCGGCGCCGGTAATGGTTACCGTATTGCCCGATACTGTAGCTACCGCCGGGTTGCTGCTGCTGTAGCTGAACTGCCCCGTACTTACCGAACTGGCGGCCAGGGTAAAGGCTGCATCGCCATAGGTCTTTTCAAGGGATGCAAAATTACCGATGACAATACCTGCTTTTTTGATAGTCAGCGAACGGGTTACTTCCGGGGCTGCATTCCATGAGCTGTTCCCTGACTGGCTGGCTTTGATCAATACCACGCCTGATCCTGTTACAGTCAATACCGTCCCGCTCAATGTGGCAGGGCCGCTTATCACGCTGTAGGTAACAGCAAGCGTGGAGCTTGCCATGGCAGAGCCTGCAAGGTCAAATGCCAGCCCATCGGAATAAGTCAACTCTGAAAGCGAACTGAATAAAATCGACTGGTTCGATTTGCCCAGATCAAAGGTATTGCTAATTGAAGCGGCATTATAATTGGTATTCCCTGCCTGGTTCACATTCACCACAATCGTTCCTGACTGGCCGATACCGGTTAACTGGTTGCTGCCGTTTAATGTGGCAGCGCTGCCTGCTCCAAGTGTTATGGTTATCGGTAGTCCCGATGTAGAGGAAGCCGTCAGTTGTACCGGGCCGGTGGCATCTTTTAATGCCTGCGAACCTGTTGGCAACGGGTCAAGGGTCAGTACCTGGTTGGCTTTATTAACTGTCAGAGTCTGATCAACCGGAGTTGCTGCCGTGTAATTGGCATCTCCTGCCTGTGAGGCTGTGATCGTGGTTGTACCTGCTCCCACAATGGTGATGTTGTTACCCGATACGGTGGCTACCGCTGTATTGCTGCTACTGTAAGTAACTGCTAAACCTGAACTGGCCGTGGCGGTCAAGGTAAATGCTGCATCGCCATAGGTCTTTTCTGCAAGGGCCGCAAAACTGATCGTCTGGCTGGATTTGCCCGCTGTAAGCGGTTGCTCAACAGGTGTGGCTGCATTGTAATTAACGTTCCCGGCCTGTGAAGCAGTGATCGTTGTTGTTCCTGCACCTATGATAGTTACCGTGTTGCCTGATACGGTTGCCACAGCCTCGTTGCTGCTGCTGTAGGTAACGGCAAGGCCAGAACTGGCTGTGCCTGCCAGATCAAACGCTGCATCGCCGTAAGTCTTGTCAGCCAAAGCGACAAAACTAATAGTCTGGTTAGCTTTAACTACAGTCAGGGTTTGGTCAACCGCAGTGGCAGCATTGTAATTGCTGTTGCCTGCCTGGCTGGCGGTAATGGTTGTACTTCCAACGCCACGGATCGTAACGGTATTACCTGAAACAGTCGCTACTTCCGGGTTACTGCTGGTATAGCTTATTGAAAGGCCTGAACTGGCTGCGCCTGTTAAACTGAAAGGTGCATCGCCGTAGGTCTTGTTGGCAAGAGCTTCGAAGCTTATGGCCTGTGTTGACTTTTCCACGGTTAGTGGCTGGCTGGCGGAAGCTGAACCGAAGTCTTCATTCCCGGCCTGGTTGGCATAGATGGTACAGCTTCCCGCGCCGGTGATCGTAATGGTTGAGCCGTTGGTCCCTGAACAGGTGGCTACCGAAGCATCCGAACTGCTGAAGATAACCGGGTTGCCCGAAGCGCCGCCTGTGGCCGATACCGTAAACGGTGAATCTCCGTAGGTTTTGGCAGGCAGGGCGTCGAAGACAATAGCCTGGCCCTGGTTGGCTACCGTTAATGCCTGGCTGACCGAAACGGCGGCATTGTAGTTGCCGTTGCCCCCCTGCGATGCCGTGATTATGGTTGTGCCGGCCCCTACAATAGTAACCGTACTACCCGATATAGTGGCCACTTCAGTATTACTGCTGCTATAACTGACAGTCAGTCCTGAACTGGCCGTGCCCGTTAAATCAAACGACGCATCGCCATAAGTTTTATCTGCCAAGGCAGCAAATGTAATCGCTTGGTTACTCTTGATAATGTCAAGCTTTCCGTTAACAAATGTGATATCATAATTGGATGAAGTTAATCCGGAAGGAATAATCCCGTAGTCGATTCCCGCTTCCGTTGCAGTGATTGCCGCGCCACTAAAATTCAATGTCCCTCCCAATACTGTTTGCGTTTCGCCGTTTTCGAAGCCCGTATAGCTAACTGTGAAATCAGTAAATGGTGTCCCGTCGTAAATCTTGGATTTATCTTCAGCGGTAATCGTCAGCGCTTTTAGAGTAATATTTGCTGTTGTTTCAGCAGTGGTGTTGGCCGTATAATTTCCGGCATCAGTACCTGAAATTGAAATTCCAATTACACTAACTGGTTTTTCGGTTCCAACATTTTTATTATCAAAACTTGCCGAAGTGTAGGAAGTGGTCAATACATCACCCGGAATCCGGTTATCGTTTAACGTAACCGTTGCGTTAGCAGTGCCGTCATATACCTTGTTAATTCCTGTGGCTGTTATCGTTAAATCTTTTGCTGTTATATTTCTTGCTGTCAGAGTGGGTTGAGTCAAGCTGTAGTTTGTTGCATCAGCGCCACCCAGTGTGCTTGTGGAGGTGATCGCGATTGAACTGCCAACATTTTTCGACGCGAAAGTTCCCGACTGATTCAGGGTAACCACATCCGGGCTGATTATTCCGTTTAAGGAACCTCCCGAAACTGACGCTGTTACTGTTCTGTCGTATTCCTTGTCAGTAGTTACAGAACCTGTAACAATCAACGCTTTAGCTGTGATATTCCGGGCTGTTAATGTGGGTTGGGTCAGCGTGTAATTGGCCATATCAGCACCTCCAATTGAACAGGCTGAGGTAATTGCAATAGAATTGCCAACATTTGAACTGGCAAATGTTCCGGCCTGGGTTAAAGTAACCACATCGGGACTGACTACGCCAACAAGGCTCCCTCCGGTAACCGAAGCTGTTGTATTTCTGTCGTACTCCTTGTTTGCTGTTGTTGCTCCTGATACTGTTAACGCTTTGGCCGTGATATTTCGGGCAGTCAATGTGGGCTGGATTAACGTATAGTTTGCAGCGCTGGCGCCATTTAATGAACATGTAGAGGTAATGGATATTGAATTCCCCACATCTTTGCCGGCAAAATTTCCTGCCTGTGTCAGAGTAACCACATCGGGACTAATAACTCCAACTAAGGTTCCACCGGTGACTGTAGCGGCTAAATCACCATCATAAACTTTATCAGTGGTTGTTGCTCCCGAAACCGTCAAAGCTTTTGAAGTGATATCCCTTGCCGTCAGAGTGGGTTGAGTCAGGCTGTAGTTGGCTGCATCAGCGCCACCCAGTGTGCTTGTGGAGGTGATCGCGATTGAACTGCCAACATTTTTTGACGAGAAAGTTCCCGACTGATTCAGGGTAACCACATCCGGGCTGATTATTCCGTTTAAGGAACCTCCAGTCACCGACGCGGTTACTGTTCCATCGTATTCCTTGTTGGTAGTCTCAGAACCTGTAATTGTCAGCGCTTTGGCCGTAATATTCCGCGCAGTGAGCGTAGGTTGGGTCAGCGTGTAATTGGCTACATCAGCGCCTTCTATTGAGCAGGTTGATGTGATGAGAATCGAAGTTCCCACGTTTTTACTGGCAAACGTTCCGGCCTGGGTTAAGGTGACCACATCCGGACTGACGACACCAATCAAACTGCCGCTGGTAACCGTAGCAGTATTGGTTCCGTCGTAAACCTTGTTGGCGGTGGTTGCTCCTGAAACTGTTAATGCCTTTGGAGTGATATTTCGGGCAGTAAGTGTCGGCTGTGTTAGCGTATAGTTAGCTGCTTTTGCGCCGCTAATGGTGCAACCTGAAGTAATAGCAACTGAATTTCCAACGTTCTTTGATGCAAATGTACCCGTCTGCGTCAGCGTTACAGCATCCGAAAAGACGATCCCACTCAGAGTTCCTCCGGTTACTGTGGCGGTTGTTGAGCCATCATAAACCTTATTCGAAGTAGTTGCCCCAATGATGGTCAGCTCCTTTTTTTCAATAGCTATACTTACTGTTGCAGTGGCGCTACCACCAGCGTTGTTTGCTGTAACCGTATAATCCGTTTGTGCCGAAATCATGGTTGGCGTTCCGCTTATTACTCCACTGGTTGTGTTAAAACTCAACCCGGTTGGTAACGTTGGATTAATGCTGTATGAAGTTACCGTGCCGGTGACTGTTGGGCTGGCGTTTGTAATGGCTACACCATAAATTGCAGTAATTGGCGACGAGGCATAGCTGATAACTGGCTTGGCGACCCAGGTAAAACCTGCCAATGCTCCGGTTCCTCCGGGGGTGGTTACACTTACATTTCCTGAAGTTCCGGAACCAACCACGGCAGTAATTGAGGTTGCGCTAACCACATTGAACGACGTGGCTGCCGTACCGCCAAAACTCACGGCTGTAGCGCCGGTAAAGTCGGTTCCGGTTATGGTTACAGTTAAACCGTTGCCCGAACTGGTTGGTGTAAACGAACTGATGACCGGCGCGGGGATAAACGTAAATCCGGCTTTTGTACCAGTACCACCCAGCGTGGTTACTGTTACCGAACCTGTTGTTCCTGTTCCCACAACGGCTGTGATAGTAGTTGCATTGACCACATTGAATGAAGTGGCTGCTGTGCCGCCAAACTTAACGGCAGTAGCGCCGGTGAAATCGGTACCGGTAATGGTAACCGTAGCGCCGCTGGCCGCGCTGGCTGGCGTAAACGAGGTAATGGTTGGTGGTATGGCTGTGTTGTTGCGCAATACCGAAAAGCTTTGATCCGTATAATTTACAGTGACCAAATCAGGGCGGTTGTCGCCATCCAAGTCGCCGATGACACCTCCCCAATTAGGTCGGATTCCAGTTGCAAAATCAACTTTGGCGGCAAAACTGATTGACCCTGAACTACCTGTATTGCTATAGAGCGAAATCTTATTGTCGCTTGTATCATCGGTTACGGCCAAATCCAACTTCCCGTTTCCATCCAGGTCGCCCATCATAACAGATGTGTTGGTTGACAACGCTGTAAAATCATTTCGCGATGCAAAGCTGATTGACCCAACAGTACTAGTATTGCGAAACGTAGATATTGCAGAATATCCATTGTTTGTGACTGCAATGTCTGATTTTCCGTCGCCATCAATGTCTCCAACCGAAAGCCCATACGGCGTACCACTGGGAGTTGCAAAATCTTGCTTGGCAGCAAAACTGATATTACGCGGACTCCCAGTATTTCGAAACACACACACAAATCGATAACCAACATCTAAAACTGAGATATCTGGCATTCCGTCGCCATCAAGATCACTCGTCGCTAAGTTCCATAGTCCTCCTCCACGTCCGGTAGCAAAGGATTGTTCAGCGGCAAAACTTATTGTTCCGGCGCTGGTTGTATTTCGCAAAACGGCAACCTTATCATTCCCGTTGCTGCTTAGTATAATATCAGGTTTACCATCAGCATCCATATCGTTAATAGATACAAAGAGTGCATTCATTGTTGTGGTAATATCCATTCTGGTAGCAAAACTAATCGCACCGCTGCTACTTGTATTTTTAAACACAGACACCGGGCCGCTTCCCTGGGTTGTCAAAACCAAGTCGGGTTTACCATCAGCATCTATGTCGCCTATAGCAACTCCGCTTCCTTGTGTGTTAGGCAAAGCATAATCAGCTTTGGCTGCAAACGATACGGTTCCAACATTTCCTGTATTGCGGAATATCGAAACAAATCCTCCGTTTGTAACTGCTAAATCGGGTTTGCCATCGCCATCCAGATCGCCCATAGCAGCCATTCGAGTGTTACTTCCCACGCTAAAGTCAACTTTTGGCGAAAAATCGGTTGCTAAAATGGTTCCGGTGCCCGAATAAGTAGGCATAAAACTGGCCGCGCTGTAGGCTGCCAGTTTAATTTCTGTATTCAGTACCGTAATTGGCGCATAAGTTGCCCCCGCCGGTACGGTTACCGTTAAACTTGTAGCAGTTGCCGCCGAAACAGTGGCTTGCGTAGCGCCAAAAAATACGATGTTATTGGCTGGTGTTGCGCTAAAGTTTGTACCGGTAATGTTTATCGTTGCCCCAACTGCCGCCTTGTTTGGAGTAAACGAAGTAATGGTTGGCGGCGGTATTATCGGGTTGTTGCGGATGACCGATACTAAACTCGACTGGCAGGCTGTAACGATGTCCACTTTTCCGTCTCCGTCCATGTCAGCAGCGGCCAATCCATTGGGAACTGAAGCCGTTGCCATATCTACTTTTGTGGCAAATGACACTGTTCCGCTGGTTGATTGGTTCCGATAAACCGAAACAGTGCTTGTTGATTGGTTGGATGCAACGAGGTCGGGTTTTCCATCGCCATCGAAATCACCAACCGCTAAGTCAAATGGATTTGTTCCGGAAGTATAGTCGATTTTTGTGGCAAAACTAATGGTTCCGCTGCTGCTGGTGTTTCGCAAAAGCGAAATATAGGTATTGCTCTGGAAACATGCAGTGGCTAAATCAAGTTTGCCATCGCCATCCAAATCAACCAGTTTTAATCCTTGCGGGCTACTTCCGGTTGTGAAATCTGCTTTTGCTGCAAACGACAATACTCCCAAACTCCCTGTATTCTTTAATACTGAGATGCCCGAGCTGCACGATACTGCAATGTCTGGTTTGCCATCGCCATCAATATCGCCAACTGAAATACCAAATGGGTTTGAACCTGTGGTTAAATCCACCCTTGGCGCAAGTCCTATATTTCCTGATGTACCGCTGATATTCTGAAATATTGAAATCGAACTACTGCTTTGGTTGGAAACCAGCAAATCGGGTTTTCCATCCATATTCACATCAGCGATCAAAACACCTTGGGAAGTAGAAGGTAAAGTGAAGTCAACCTTTGCATCAAAACTCAGGGTTCCAGTAGTACTTGTATTTTTGTAAACCGATACAATGCTGCTTCCGGTGTGAACAACAGCAAGTTCGGGTTTTCCGTCTCCCGTCAGGTCGCCCATCGTTATCATGCGGGGCTGCGTGTTGGCGGTATAATCAATTTTTGTAGCAAACGAAAGCGCCCCGGACGAACCTGTATTTCTGTAAACTGAAATGTTGTTAGCGCCATAATTGCCGGTTGCCATATCGGGTTTTCCATCGCCATCCAAATCGCCGGTTACTACCCCAATGGAAGTTGAACCGGCCGTAATGTCAAGTTTGGCATCGAAATCGTACGCTGCCAGCGCGCCTTTACCGGCATAAGTCGGCAAAAAGCGGTCAGAACTAAACCCGGTCATTTTGTTTTCGGTATTCAGTACCGAAATAGCCGAAAACGAAGCCCCCGCAGGCACAGTAACCGTCAGGCTGGTGGCCGAGGCCGAAGTAACCGTAGCTTTGGTGTCGCCAAAAAATACGATGTTGTTGCCTGCCGTCGCGTTGAATCCCGACCCGCTGATGGTAACCGTAGCCCCAACCTCCGCTTTTACGGGGCTAAACGAGATAACCACCGGTGGCGCCGGAGCTGGGCTATTCAGGAGTACTGATACAAAACTAGACCCAGTGATAACAATATCCGGTTTATTATCGCCATCAATATCGCCAACGGGCGAACCAAAGGTCGTTCCTGAAGTGCCTGAGAATAAGTCGCTCCTTGAAGCGAAACCTATCGAGACACTCGTGCTGGTATTTCGAAATATGGATGTGTAGTTTTTTGTGCCATTGCTATTCCCTGCAACCAGATCGGGTTTACCATCTCCATCGAGGTCGCCAATACCCAAACCATATACGGGGTCAGCAGTTGCATAATCTACTTTCGCAGAGAAGCTAACAGTACCGCTTGTACTGGTATTGCGCAAAACAGATACTGATGAAGTACTGACGTTCGCAGTTGCCAAATCCGGCTTTCCGTCGCCATCGAAATCTCCCGCAAGCACCCGAAAAGGAGACGAACCGGTTGTGAAGTCGGTTTTGGCAGCAAAGGAGATTTCGCCGACATTGCAGGTATTCCGTAATACCGATACCATGCTTGTACCTTGATTAACAACAACCAAATCAGGTTTGCCATCTCCATCGATATCCCGAATAGCGACATCTTCAGGAGTAGAACCGGTGGCATAATCGACTTTGGCCGCGAAACTTACGTTTCCGGTTGTGCAGGTATTCAAAAATACCGAAACAACATTTCCAGATTCGTTTGTAACAGTAATATCAGGTTTGCCATCGCCATCCAAATCGCCCATGGCAATCCCGGTAGGACGGTTCGTTGCCGTTAAATCGACCTTTGCGGCAAAACTAATAGCGCCTGTTGTACTGGTATTCCGAAAAACCGAAACCAGGGATGCACCACTTCCAAAAGTTGAATTTGAAACAACCATGTCGGGTTTACCGTCCATATCTACATCGCCCACGGCAATGTAGCGCGGTGACACCCCGGCAGTGAGGTCAATTTTTGTGGCAAAACTGGCGGTTCCGGTTGTGCTGGTGTTTCGCAGCACCGAAACAGAGTTTGAGCCGCTGTAATTGGCCGTGGCTAGATCGGGTTTTCCGTCACCATCGAAATCGGCCATTACCGCTGTCCACGGGCCGTTATCGGTCCCAAAATCAACTTTAGGACTGAAATCGTTGCCTGTTACCGAACCTTTACCGTTATAGGTGGGCAGAAAACTGGCCGAACTGTAAGCGGCCAGCGAAATGCCGGTATTCAGCACGGTTATGGGCGCGTAAATGGCACCAACCGGTACGGTTACCGTGAGGCTGGTGGCCGATGCTGCCGTTACCGTGGCGCGGGTAGAGCCAAAGAACACCACATTGTTCGAAGCCGTGGTATTAAAGTTGGTACCGGTTATGGTAACCGAACTTCCGGGAATTGCGCTGGTTGGCGTAAACGAAGTAATGGTTGGCGGCGCCTGTGCCGGGCTGTTGCGAAACACCGAAATGGTTCCATTAGCTGTAGCCATATCGGGCTTGCCGTCGCCATCGAAGTCGGCAACTGCAATTCCCAATACAGTACTTGGTGTGTTAAAGTCAACTTTCGGACTAAAACCAAGATTGCCGGAAGTCGAGGTATTGTGAAAAACAGAAATTTTGCTGTTGCCACCTGAAGCTATTAAATCGGGTTTGCCATCGCCATCCACATCACCGGCAGAAATCGACTGCGTATTCCCATTGGTGGTTAAATCTACTTTGGCAGCAAAACTCAACGCGCCGATTGAACTGGTATTCCGTATAACCGACACCTTGGCCGCTCCTTCATTTGCCACCGCCAGGTCCAGCTTGCCGTCGCCATCCAGGTCGGCCATGGTAATGCCCTCCCTGGCGGTTATTCCTGTCGAGATTTGCACTTTACTTGCAAAACTTATGGTTCCAGGCCCGGTGCTGGTATTTAAATACACATCTATTTTATTATCACCTTGGGCAAGAACTGCCATATCGGGTTTGCCATCGCCGTCGAGGTCGCCACAAGCCACTCCCATAGCAGTGCTGCTAGAAAAGCTATTGGCAAAAGTGAAATTAATGGTTGAACCGTTGCTGGTATTTCTAAATACACGGGCAGCGCTATATTGATAGTCGGTTAATACTACATCAGGTTTACCGTCACTGTCGAAATCGGCTACCGCAGCACCATACCCACCTGTAGAACTACCCAGAGAAAAACTGAGCGCCGTCTCAAATCCAATATTGCCAACAGTGCTGCTGTTCCGTTTTACCGTGAAAGTACTGGTAAAATTATTGGAAACTACATCTAATTTCCCGTCGCCGTCAAAATCGCCCGCAGCAACCGAAAGGGCATTATAACCTCCTGAATTTTGCCAACTGGCAGGGCTAAATGCAAGCGTCCCGCTACTGCTGGAATTTCGCTGTGAGGCCATGGTCCCATCACCGCACACAGATACAATATCCGGTTTCCCATCTCCGTCGAAATCGGCAACAGTCAATGAATTTGGATAGGAGGATTGCGAAAAGTCGACTTTCGGGGCAAAATCGTTACCTGCCAGGGTCCCTTTGCCCGAATAGGTGGGCATAAAATAAGCTGTACTTCGTGCTTCGCGAGCTGTTGCAGCATCTAAAACCGTGATGGGTGCATAAGTTGCCCCTGCTGGTACAGTTACCGTAAGGCTGGTTTCGCTACCCGAGGTAACCGTAGCTTTGGCCGCTCCAAAATAAACAATGTTGCTGGCAGCAGTTGCATTAAAATTCGTACCGCTGATGGTTACTGTTGTGCCGGGTGTTGCTATGGCCGGGGTAAACGAGGTAATGGTTGGTATCGCATTTCGACCAAATGTAGGGTAACCATCGTTAACGCCCGCTTTTATGTACCAGGTGTCGGTAAAATTCCAGTAGCTGGGGTAAGAACTGGTGGTTTTCATCTGCGCGGTAGTGTAACCGGTTCCGCCAGAAGACGATGACAGACCTGAAGTTTGCGTATCCCAATAACACGCATTTGTTTCGTTGTTAACAGCATATCCTATAAAACCACCTTTGTATGATTGGGTACTGGTAACACTTCCTGTGGAATAACATTTATGAACCTGTGTATAATAATAATAATAGCTGGCAGAATAACCCTCAACCCATCCAACCAATCCCCCAATATAATAACCGTTAGAAGTAACCGAACCCCTGGCATAGGAATCCAATATATTAGCTCTGTAAGCATAATTGGCCGTATTGTATAATCCACCGACTAATCCTCCCATATAACTGGCAGTACCGTTATACGAACTTACCGAGCAAGTGGAGTAGCACTTTTGGATGTAGAAGCTATTTATCATGCCAACTGCGTACCCGATAAGCCCTCCGGTGTAATCGCCTCCGCTTACCGAACCGGTACTGTTGCATTTATTTACCTGAACCATGTTTGCATTATCCTTAGTCGCGCCAAACAAAGCGCCAACGTAGCGTCCCGAAGTCGTGATGTTTACGCCTGTGAGCCTGATATTATTCAGGTAGCTGTATTGAGTGTTAAGACCAACCAGGCCAAATAACCCGAAATAATATGCATTGGCGTTAGTGCGGTTTATGTATAAATTGCTAATTTGGTAATCCTGCCCATCATAGTTTCCTATCCAGCTTTTATTGGTCAATCCAATCGGCACCCAGCCTTTTCCGCCACACCACGATGATGTTTCTGAAGCATCAATATCGGCTGTTTGTTTATAATAATACATGGTGGAGCCACCTGATTGGTTATGCAACCAATATAAATTGGGCAGCGAAGCAATCAGGTACGGGTCGTTTGAAGCCCCGGTACCCACAGGTTGCACCGCGTAATTGGTTGCCCCCTGCCAGGCCAGTGTGGGGTAGCCATTGTTTACCGTGGGGTCTATCCGCCAGGTATTCACAAAATCGAAGGCCGACCAAAGAGCCGGGTTCTGCATTTCGTGGGTTGCGGCGCTGGTACCATAACCATCTCCTGATTTGCTATTTGTTTCGCGGTTAAAAAAGCAATTGGTTGTTGTGGTGCCATTGCCAACAACAAAAGCGCTAACATTTGAGGTACTTGCAGTAGTCACTGAACCGATTGCATAACAACGGGTAAACGTATTGGGAGAATCATTTGCCCCACCACAGAAAGCCGCCGCCCCATTACCGGAGCTGGAAAGGGTAACGTTGCCTGAGGAGTAACAATCAGTAAAAGTACCTTTGCCTGTCATTCCTACAAAACCTCCGGCATTATATATGCCTGAAACCGAACATGTAGAATAACATCTCTGAACCGTTCCGTTTGAAAATCCCAATAATCCACCACTAGCTTGCTGGGTGCAGTTTATACTACCTGTTGAGTAACAGTTGCTTATAGTGGCTCCTGAGTAAACATACCCTGCCAAAGCGCCCGCACCCCAGTAGCCGGTTATATTTACCGCTTCTACTCCAATATTCTGAATTATGGCCGGCGAATTAACCATGCCAAATAAAGCGATATACCAATCAGAAGATGATGATACCGACCGGTTTATGTACATGCCCGTAATTTTAAAACTGCCACCGTCGTAGTTTCCGGTAAATTTGGTGGCATTGTTACCAATAGGCAAAAAACCTTTGTTGCTGTCCCACGAAGAAGTGGAAGATGCATCAATATCGGCTGTTTGCCTGAAATACTTGTCCCACGAAGTGGAATTCTGGGTAATCCAGTAAAGATTGTTAAGGTTGGCAACCAGGTAAGGGTCGCCACTTGTACCGCTGCCCGAAGGTGGGGTGGCCGTTTGCCCGTAAGAGGCAATTACCACAAACAAGGTAATCAGTAAGGTAAATAGCTTTTTCATTTGAGTCGATTTTATGAGTTATGTTTTTTTGATTTTTCGTTTGGTAAATTTGAGGTCTCGGGGTAATACCTTCCGGTGAAATTGATGGGCTTGTAAGCGCCTAACAGTTCTTCGAGCGAATTGACTTCCAGTTTTTTGCAAATCTGGAAAAGAGCGGTGCGAACCTTACTCGCCGGATACCCTCCATACATAGATATTTCCACGGTCGAAAATCCCATGATCAGCAGCGCGCTAATATCAATTTCGTTTCTGGAAAGTATAGGGTAGGTATATCCGAGTTTGTGCTTAATATGTGCCAAACGGCCGGTTAGCTCATTCCCCTTCAGGATATTTTCATGGGTATTAATAATTTCAGATAATCTTTCTTTGCCTGTATTATTTAGGTATGGTGAAAGGTTTGAGATTTCTTTTAAAATCGATTCTGCCCTGTCTATCGTTGGATGGTTGTACAGGAAGATTTCGAAAATCTGGATAAAGATTTGTTGTTTTTCGAATGACAGAACTGAGGCGAAAGTAAACTTCGTATCGGGTTTGCCGTCAAAATTCTTCACATACAGTTTTTCATTCTGAATGATACGTCCGGACAATAAATGGTCGGTGAATTGCCTGTACTTATCTCCATCAATTACCAGGTCGAGCAGGTTGCATTTTAATAAAACTGTCTTTGATTTTGCTTTAAAGCTCTTTTGAAACCAACTGTTGGCATCCAATATTTTGCCATCGAAAGAAGTAATGCAGGCAGGAGAATTCAGCAAATGAATAAAACTTCTCATGGAACCAGGTTTTGCGTTGTTTTAACTGATCTATTATGAGCAGTAAAGTTCTCACAGCTCAAAATTGATTGTTTTTCATGCAGTTAAAGTTACCGGGTCGTTTGCTTAGCGAGATTTCAAAACAGAACTTTGTTAATTACAAAACAGAAATAAAAGACCCAGAAAAGCGCCATTTACTTACAAAAGCGAACTTTTGGTTACAAAACAGAACTTTTTCAGCTAATCCTATAAAAAATGTGGCGCTGTTACATATCGTTAATTTGCTTTTTCTAAATTTGACAAAGTGTAAAGATTTAGCATAACAATGAAGGTTATTAAAATTATTCTTCTCGTAGTAGGAATCTTGTGTGTTTCACAAACGAAGGCCGAATCGAAAGCCACCGTTTCAGATACAACGATCATCAGGCTGATGAGCACCTTTCAATTCAGGCTTGCTGCAAATACCCTGAATGGCAAACTAAAAAAGACCAGCAAAAAAGATTTTGACAAACTCCTTTATTACAACAATCAATTGAGTATGGCTTATATTAGGCTGATGCTGGTTGACTCGGCAATGACCCATGCCAGGAAGTCGATGCACTTATCCGCTTTTTCGTCCGATTCAACCTTAATCAGTGATGCGTGGAAAGTTACCTCATACTCCTACAATCGCTGTGGAAATCTAGACAGCGCCATTTTTTATACAAAAAAAATGTATGCTTATGCCGAAAGACATCATGACAAGCGGTTGATGAGAAATTCCATGTCTTCATTGGGAACTATCATGAATCAAAACGAGAAATTTGAGGAAGGATTGAAATATCATAAGATTGCATCTCAGCTTTCAAAAGAAATAGAAGACACTTTGTCGTACTCAATTATGTACTTCAATTTGGGGCTTACCTACAGTAGCCTAAATAAGCCCGACAGCAGTTTGCTCTATCTAGAGAAATGTCTTGCCCGCTCCCTGAAAGAAAAAAACAATGAGTCGGCTCTTGATGCTTATGTAATGATATCGAATATTTATTTGGAGCTTAACGACCTGAAAAAGTGGAAAGAAAACACCCTCAACCTGTATAATCTTGCTGAGAAAGTTCAAAACCAAAAGTTCATTGCTCACGCATACAATAACTTTTTATATGGGCTTATAAAAAGCAATGATTTCAAAGAGGCTGTTTCATACGGAGAGAAGGCTGTTAAACTGCTTGACCTTTATCCGTTTCAATCACTTCAAATTGAAGTTGACAGCGGCCTGTATATTGCAAATAAAGCACTGGGAGATTATTATAATGCCATGAGGTACTTTGAATCATATTATAAACGGAAGTATTCGTTGCTTAATGAAAATCAAAAAAGAGAACTTAGTGAAGTTCAGGTGAAATTTGCGGTAAAAGAAAAAGACCTGATGATTTCGCAGCAAAAGCTTGAATTGTCACACAAACAGAAAAATATCCAGTTACTTATTTATATCCTCACCTTATTCATTTTCATCATTTTAGCTTCTATTGTCTATGTAATCAGAAATCACCGGTTTAGAAAAGAGCTGTACAAAAAAGAAAAATACCTGGATAAACAATTAGCAGATACGAAACAATGGATGGAAGGTGTTTTTCTGAAAGATAATTTTATCCCCACAGTTTTTAAACAACTTCCTTTCGAAGGTGAATCCAGTCTGGTCAATCAAGATATATTGTCGCCTCAAAGCATCCTTTACAGCGAATTGCGCGAAATTATTGAAAGGCAGAAGTTATATCTAAATCCTGAATTAAATCTACAGATGGTGATAAAGCTGCTTGGCACGAACAAGAAATACCTTTATGAAGCCATTAGCTCAAATACCGATAACAACTTCAGGAACTTCATTAACCGATACCGGATTGACCATTCTAAGAGATTGATTGAAGAGAGTATACGGAATAAAACAAATTCGAATTTGTCGGAATTATTTAATGAATGTGGGTTTAATAATGCCACCTCCTTTTTCAGAACCTTTAAAACGATTACAGGTTTAACACCCAAAGAATATGCAACAGAAGTAGTGATGGATATAAAAGAAGAAAGTCAGAAATCCGAATCAGTTTAAACAACCGATCAAAACCTGAAATAACAACGGAGGTCCTAGATCAGGAAAAAAGATGGTTTCAATTGCAGACAACTCCTTCGTAAAGCTTAAAGTTTGGTGAATCCAGTGCACCGGACAACTTTCTCAGTACAGAAATCTGCCCCATGTGCTGAGCTTCGTGGGTGGTCATAAAAGCGATTAGGCCAATCATTGTATTATCGGGTATAGAGGTCTGGAATGGAGGTTGGGACATTAAAAACTCGTCGATACAATTTCCAATACTTTCCATTAAATCGTTGGAAACCGACTCCCATTTTTCTAAGATTTCGTTCACCGCCGGAAATGATCGGCTTGTTATTCCTGATGTTCCTTTCCCAAATAGTTTCGAATAATCAGGGTCAGCAGCGTTTCCGGTCAGGATACTCCACAGCGATATTCGCGTATTGACGATATGACCAGCAATCCATTTTATTGGAATCAGGTTGTCAGCTTGCGCTTGGTTGGCTTCATCGTCGGTTATTTCAGACAAAACCCTGCGAAACAAAATCGTTTGCAGCTCCAGTTGAGCTTTTACCGGTTGGGCTATTTTTGTTGTCATTTTTATTGTGGTTTATACGTTTCGTAATCAATATATCCTTTCGCTTCGGAAGTATAGAAAGTAGAAAAATCCAGATTGTCGTTGATTGGCCAATTATTCTGTAACCGTTCAACAAAGTCGGATTGCTAATAAACGGGCGGCCAAAACCAATTAAATCGGCCAAATCTTCCTGAAGTGCAAGCTCCGCTTTCTCTTTGTCAAAACCACCTGTAAGTATAATCGCATTTCTGAAGTTATTCCGGATCATTTTCTTCATTGCCAGTGGAACAGAGATTCCGCCCATCTCCTCATGATCAACATGGTGTATATAGGCGATACCGGCCTCATCAACCTTTTTAGTCAAGTAATCGTAAGTTTTATATACAATATCAGGTTGCTCCCAACTGTTCATTCCAAAAGGCGAAAGGCGAATGCCAACTTTATCGGGTCCAATGACATGGCTCACCTTATCAATTACCTCCAATGCAAAACGGCAACGGTTTTCAACACTTCCTCCATATTTGTCACTACGTCGGTTACTTACAGGCGAAAGAAACTGCTCGATCAAGTGCTCGTTAGCCCCGTGCAATTCAATACCATCAAAACCAGCCTCCAGCGCATTACGGGCAGCTTGAGCAAACTCATTTTTGGCATGTTCAATATCCTTCAGTTCCATTGCCCTTGGTGTAAAGGTTTCGGCAACACGTTGCGAATTTTTTACAGCTTTTCCTGCAGCAGCGATTGCCGAAGGTGCAATCATTTCGGCTCCTTCAGGAAGAAACTGTGGTTTTACCATTCGCCCTGAGTGCATGAGCTGCGCAACTATTTTTCCACCCCTTTCGTGCACTGCCTCCGTTGTAATCTTCCATCCATTTACTTGTTCTTTCGAAAATAGTCCGGGAATATTGGCATAGCCCAAGCCGTTTGGCGAAGGCGCTGTCCCCTCTGTTATTATGAGCCCTGCACTTGCTCGTTGTCCGTAGTATAAAGCAATCATTTCATTTGGGATACTGCCAATTGCCCGATCCCGTGTCATAGGCGCCATCACGATCCTGTTCCTCAAATCCAAATCTCCCAGGCGAAACGACGAAAATAATTTGTGTTCCATAAACTAAATTTTTAGTAAAATTGTATGCAATACTTTACTTTTGCAAGTAGTTACCCAAATGTGAAATAATACCATAAAGTACACCGTTGCTCATATACAACAACTTATGAAGAAAAAAATTTCAGAAATTACTAAATGCCCTATCCGTAACTCCGTAGAATTGATAGCTGGCAAGTGGACATTTTCGATCATCTACATGTTATTGAAGAACGGGAAAAAACGTTTTAAAGAATTGGAAAGAGCGATTGAAGGAATAAATACCCGTATGCTTGTTAAAGATTTGAAAATGCTTGAGGAAAACGGAATTATTACCCGGACTGCTTTTGCTACTGTTCCGCCTACAGTTGAGTATGACCTCACCGAAAAAGGAAGGGCTTTGGAAAAGGTTGTTAACGAAATCCGTGATTGGGGAAAAATGTATCTGTAAAAAAGTCTTTCTTTTCACTAATATCTCCTTTGTCCCTTTATGCTTTTCTTTATCTTCCTGAAGATTTGCTGATCAGAAATGTACTATAACCGAAGGTTGCTCTTCAGTAACTCTGCATTCATAAACTTCGTCACAGAATCATAATCTTCAAGTAGGAAGTTCGATAGTTTTCCGGTTAGCGGCATTTTACGAACTCACTGCAAATCATACACAAAAAATGTTTGATCAATTTAAAAATAGATTCGAACTTGACAACGATAAGTGGAACGAATATGTTCATTACTTTAAACGTATTGATGTATCTGCCAAACAATACTTTAAACGAAGGCGACATTTCTAAAAAAGCATTTATTATTGAAAAGGGTGTGTTAGAGCTTGGTGAAATAATTCGTTTTTCGTCCTTTTTTGCATTAAGGACTAAAATCAAAACGGTTTTAGTCCTTGAATCTTCCTGACAATTTGGGATTGGGTAACTTTAGCCAATTCTGTTAATGTGGGACTTCCCGGTTTTTATCTAGCTGTAATGGCATAAATGTGTTTTGGCAATGGAAGAGTTGACTAAATCTGTAATACTTCAGATAAAATCAATTAATAATTTAATCCCCGTAAAAGATTTAGATAAATATTTCACTAGTCATGAAACAAAGCACAATGCAGGACTAGACTTATACATTAAAATAGAATCAAATTACAAAGATGATAATGACGAATTTAACAGCAATGATGACTCAAAAACGTCTCTTGTAATTGCTATTTCAGTAATTGCTCTTTTGCTCATTTGGTCATATAGCAAAAACGTCACCAAAAAGGACAAGAAAAAAGAAAAGTCATATTTTGATTCAATAAAAGAATCTGGATTTTATGTTGGATATGACGAATCGTTAAGACAATGGAAAAGCCCAAAATCTGAGCATACTAAAAAAGTTTTGATGACTTACTTAAAATCACAAATGACTTTGTAGAAAAAGTTAGAAATTGGATTTTTAATGGAAAGCTAAACGAGGAAAATATAATTGATTTTTTAAACTGTCTCAGCGATGAGATCATTGATAAAGAGAAATTGAAAAACTTAAATAAAAACTATTGATAATAAAGTGAATATTGCATATCGAGCCTTGGTGGTACCCCATCCTCGGATTCACGCATTGCCGTTCAGTCTTCACGGACATAGCCGCTCTTCGAAATTCGCTCCACAACATGCACCAACCGTTAGCGAAAAGGAGCCCTATTTCTCCTTGATTAGTTTTTCAAGCCGTTCGATCATTTCTTTTTGCTGTTGGAGCATTCGCTCATACAGCTCAATCATTTTGTCAATAGGATTAAAGGAGCACTGATAATTTAAGGCAGAAGCTATGGCATTATCTTTAAAATCGTGGAACGTATTGTTGATGATATTAATAGCTTGCTCATCGTCAAAATTTTGGAAAGCCTCTACAGGAACTTTCATGGCAGCGGATATCTGCTTCAAAAGAGACGGATCAATAGTTTCTCTTTGTTCGAGCAACGAAATCCTTTGTTGGCTCCATTCTTCGCCGAGTGCATAAGCAAGGGCATCCTGTTTGATTCCCAGCATCTCACGAAACCTTTTCACATTGCGACCTTCATGTACTTTAGTTTCCATAATTCTGAATTATTTTTCAACAAACTCAAAGATAAAACAAATTTGATTAAAAACGTGAAAGACCAAAGTTAACAAAAGACATTCGGTAAAATACGGGAATAAAAAATATTTCTAAGTCCACGGATTGCCTGTATCAGTAAGGAATTGGGCAAAATCAGATTTTGGTTAAACTGTAATTTACATGCCAGCCAATGATATTTTACAATCAGGCAAAATTGAATACATTATCCGGAGGTTGGAAATTTGTGTTGTACCCCTAAAATACAGCACATGAGAATCATTCCAAAATCCGTCCTCCTTTGTATTTTTTTTCAACTTTATTCATTTGCAATCTTTAAAATCAGCGACTCAGGAGCCAAAATACCGTCCTTCGGGGCGGTCGTTTTCAGCCACCGAAAGTATTTCGGGAGGCTGAAAACACACTTTGCTATTTGCCGTTGCAAATATTTCTTCACTACCGTTCGGTTAGTAAATCCCGAAAAAGCATCATGTGTTTGTTCTTCAATTCAGAAAAGCGAAACTAGGTTGGCATAAAATAGTGTAAAAGAGACAAATGCAGACAAACAGCGACAGGTTAACCACTGCTATTCCAAAATGTAAATCTTTTGGCTTTGTTTGCCTCTATATTTGCTTGTGTAACTGTACAAACAGACAAAAAGCTGAATGATTGAGGGTGTTCACAAATGAATAAATGAGCAGGTGGACAATTGTCCAAATACATGTTTGTTTAGTTGTAGAAGTAAATAAACAGGCGACTTGTTGATCCAGCAATTATTTATGCAGGAAATCATAAACCGGTCAAAGTAAATACCCAGGTGCATAAACAGGTAATTGGATAGTTTGACAAAGGCAGAAATCAACAAATAAAGGAACAGACAAACAGGCATTTGAATTACACAGGATAACAACGAAAGGGTGAAATCACTTTTCCTTTCACTGGATCGTCTTTCCTGGCTCAAAGTACTGCTTTTTCTTATCCAACCGCTTTTCCAGCCGATGGAGAACAAACAGGCAGCATTTTTATGGAGCGGATAAACAGAAATTTTTATTCACTACAATTGTTTTTTAATCATCATGGCAGAAAATAATAGCATAAAATCTTTATTTAAATGATCCCGTTCGGTCGATTCAATTATTAATGCCTATTTTTGATATTTAAATAAAAGATGTACCATGTGGTCTGATTGGAAAGAACAAATTGAACACCAGCCAAAGGTCAGGCACAGTTTATTGTGGGAATATGATCTTAGCGGCTTTGACTGGCAATATATGCGGGCCTTAGTGGTCGAGCGCGTTGTTGAAAGAGGCTGGGACGAAGATTATTATGCCCTGTTTGCCCTTTATGGGGGGATGGAGGGAGTAAGGCAAATCATTCGGGATGAGGTGCTGCTGCTTTCTGATAAAGACATTGCTTTTGTTTGTGCTGCTTTTAATTTTAAAAAGGAGGAACTGAAATGTTATACACGCAAACAGTTGAGGCAGGCACTTATAAACTCTTAAAATCATTAATGACCGATCAGACGTTCAGTCAGTTCGCACTGGCTGGTGGGACAGCCCTATCTTTACTTATCGGACATCGCAAAAGTATTGATCTGGATTTATTCACAACAGGAGACTTCAATCCCTCCCAACTCGAAAAATATTTACAGGAAAGATATGCGTTTAAGGGTGATTTTCTGTCAGGTGCTGCTCTGAAAGGTGAGGTAAACGGCATAAAACTGGATATTATCCGGCACGATTACCCCGATGTAGAACCGAGAATACAGGAAGACGGGATACGGTTGTATAGTCTTAAAGATATTGTCGCTATGAAGTTATCCGCAATTGCCGATAACGGGACCCGGCTGAAAGATTTTATCGATGTGGCTTACCTGTCTGGTTATCTTTCGCTGAAAGAAATGCTGGCGGCATTTGAAATGAAATATCCTCAGACCAATCCGTACAGGGCAGTGAAAGGGCTTAACTATTACGACGACATCCGCTTTTCGGAAAGGATAGACCTTTTAGGTAAAGGCTTCCACTGGGAAACTATAGCCACCCGCCTGTCAGAAATGACCAGGGAGGAAAACAGGCATTTTCAACCGTTGGATGAAATAAGCAATAAGAGACAGGTTTTGATCCCAAAGAAAAGAGGCCGGGGAATTTAAACAGGATAAAGTAATATTTTCGCGCCGCCCCCTTCTAATTATTTTTCTCATTTTTCATACTGATAAACATCTCCAAAATAGAAGGAGAATAAAAGCTTCAGGTAAAACACCCGGAATAAAGAATATCTTTAAGTCAATAGATTGCCTGTGCCAGTAAGGGATTAGTCAAGATCAGGTTTTTGTATCACTGTAATTTACATGCCTGCTGATGATATTTTACACTCAGGCAAAATTGAATACCTTATCCTAAGGTTGGAAATTTGTGTTGTACCCCTAAAATACAGCACATGAAAACAGCGATAAACCCTGATCTCTCAGTATCGAAAAATAACCAGTTAACAGGAAAACTAAAACAGTTAGCCTGCGAATTCCGCTTACCTATATCTTTTATCATCCGGGTAATGCAAAAAGACTCAGCCATTATTCATAAAATGCTTACAAAAAATCACCGACTCTGGATGGTGATTTTCCCCAACGGGGCAAGTTGTTCCGAGGACCTCGGAACGTTTTGAGGACCTCAAAACACAACTTGCCGTGTGCCTATGCACACTGTTTTTAGCATTGATAAATTTCAACGCTAACTCCAAAATCTCAGGTCGGTATTTCTTTCTAATTTTTACTGAGGTTAAAGTGATCGATTGTGAAATGAATACTTATATGTCTGATTAATGAAATGAATAAGCAAACTTTTAAAAGAGTATTCAGGGATATAATCGCAGCGTTATTTACTCTTTTAAATGAGAGCCTGGGGGACTAGGTATTGAAATGATTATTGATTTAACCGTTTTAGATTAGCAATAATTTATGACGGCAATAATTAAAGCTTGTTTTGATGTAGCGTTCAAATGTTTAAACGTTCAAACGCTTAAATGTTTAAACGGGTATTTATTTGGAAAAACAAAGAATTGTTGATCAAAAGTTTTTAACAATAGAACGACTTGCTATAGACACGATGGAACGAATAAAATGGCAAAAGGAATGATTATACAAACTCCTGAATCATTAAAGGAAACCTTTCTCTTAACTTATGCGGATTCCGGAGGTGAGTGAGTTTTGTTTTTCGTTACCGACATTTTCAAAATTATTGATACCATTTTTCATTTTCAGCGCATTCTCATTTAACGTTATGCGTCTTTCCATCGGGTCGGTCGTTGTTGTTTTGGTGGCTTAAAAAAGGTCGTGTTTGGGTGTGCAGGTTTTTTGCGGAAAATACTATCCGACGAAGGAGGATGGAGATTTTCCACAAAACCGGAGGCTTGAACTTGCTCACCCTCAAAACACGGGTTTACCTTTGTCACCGGAACGGCAACACCGGGCGGAAAGACCAGATTTAAATAGTTTGACGGAGAAAGAATAACTTTTATACGTGATTTGAGAAATTAAAAGCGCCATTCCCTCAGAGGCCGTTAAACGTTCTCCAAAATCTTTATGGCGCGTGGGCAAAGGCAAGTGTAAAGGCAGAATGTAATGTAGCGAGGTCTGTCCGAAGGCAGGGTGAGCGAAGTGAAAAGAGGCATTTACTCTTGAGTGCGGTGCTGAAGGTTACTGAATGAAAGAAATGATCCGAACGGGTTCGGAGTCATGGATAAAATGAAGTTACCGGAAGCGCGTGAGCATTATTTGAGAATCTTGATGGTGTTGGCTAAGGCAAGTGTAACGATTGAATAAGCGGGTCAACCCGGGTTAGGGTGATTTAGCGAAATGAAGGAGTTACTCTTGTGTGGGTAACCGGAAGCTCCTGAATATAGGGAATGAGGAACGAAAGACCAGAATGAAGGGGCTGGAGGAATGGCAACATTGAATTTACTCCTTTGAAAACAAAAAACATTGTTTATTCTTTGAATGTCTAAAATGCGAATGAGGACAAATACAGACATTTTAAGCCGATTAACCTGCTAAATTTCAATGTACAAATACATTCCATAGGTTTAGTGGAGCTGAAACAACAGGATATAGATTCCCGGGGTCAGTTTCATTACACTATGGAGGAACAGAAAAACAAAAATATTGAAGAAGCAACGGAACGAGTCAAAAGCAGATTGCCTTTGGAGAAACTGCGGCTCGTGCCCAAATACAGGGATTTGTCTGTTGAAGATTATGAAAGACTTATAAAAAATGCAGAAACGATTGCCCTGCTGATCTTAAGAGCCCTCTTCGGGAAGAAATAAAACAACAGTCTGGCTCAACGTCAGAGGAGCATAGTATCTCTGTTAGTTCAGATTTTTAACACTACAATATTATCCAATGAATGATTTAAGCCTCTTTAAGCAATTTGCACCTCAGACCCAGAAGCAATTTCAGGAAGGAAATAATGCAGTTATTTATACCCGGGTATCATCAGCGGACCAGGAAGACAATACCAGCCTGGCATCTCAGAAGAAACATTGCGAGATGTATGCAGACCGAAGAGGACTGAATGTCGTTGGGTATTTTGGCGGTACTTATGAATCAGCCAAGACGGACGACCGTAAAGAGTTCAACCGGATGTTAACCTTTGTCAAGCGTTCAAAGAATATCAACTATATAATCGTTTACTCTTATGAACGTTTTTCCCGTTCTGGCATTAACGGGGCTTCAATTGCTGACGACTTATTGAAAAAGTATGGTGTGATTACGTTGGCAACCACCCAGGAACTTGACCCAAGAACTCCTTCAGGTTCCTTTCAGCAAAAGATATTGTTTTTGTTCGGGCAAATGGACAATGAATTAAGACGGGATAAGGTAGTTACCGGTATGCGCGAGTTGGTATCTAAAGGTTATTGGGTATGGGCTGTCCCGAGAGGTTATAAAGATTTAAACAGAGGGAGAGCTACTGAACGCAAATTGGTGGTTAATGACGAAGGAAAAATCCTGAAAAAAGCGTTTGAATGGAAAGCGTATGATCAACTGCCCAACGTTGAAATTAGCCGCAGATTAAAGCGATTGGGGGTTAATATAAATGACAAGCGTTTAAATGTATTGTTTTTAAACCCGTTTTATTGTGGCCTTATTGTCAGTAAGATGCTTCCGGGACAAATTATAGAAGGGCGGCATGAACCACTAATCTCAAAAGAATTGTTTTTGGCAGTTCATAACATCCGTCAGGAAAAGAGGAATCACGGTTTTGTCCATGACAAGGACAATGAAAACCTGCCTTTAAAAGTTTTTACTAAATGTGATAAGTGTGGCCAGACCATGACCGGTTATCTGGTTAAAAAGAAAGGAATATATTACTACAAGTGTAGAACCAAAGGATGTAAAGTCAACCGGAGTGCCAAAGCGATGCACGAATTGTTTCGGAATGTATTAAAAGCTTTTCAAATCGGGAAAGAAGAGTTTGAAATTATTAAGGTGCAACTGGAAGAACTGATGTCCGTATTTTTCAAGTCTCAAATGGAGAATGCAAAATCTTTAAAAGTCCAATTGACAGAAACAAGAAAAAAACTAAATGCGATTGAAGAACGGTTTGTTATCGGAGAAATAGACCGAAGCCTTTATGAGAAGTTCAGGCCAAAATATGAAAAGGAGTGTTTTGAGATTGAGCAGGAACTGGATCGATCTGGCGGTTACAGTTCGAACCTCAAAAAAGTGACAGATTTCGCCGTGAGATTATGTCAGAGTCCCTTTCTTTTATGGGATTCCAGTGATTTGAACGAAAAAAGGCTGTTTCAAAATTTGTTGTTTCCCGAGGGAATCTACTATAACCACGAATTAGACCAAGTTCGAACCACAAGGATCAACACTTTTTTCTCACCAATCCCTGAATTGGCAAGGGTTTTGAAAAGACAGAAAAAAGGGGATTCTATCAAACTTGATAAAATCCCCGATTTGGTGACCCAGCTGGAGTTTGAACGCATCCTCATTCCGAGCTGATTATCAATGCCTTACAAATGCTTATTTCAATAGGTCTCGATATAGTCTCGTCTGATATTCAATTCATTACAATTCAAAAATAAGCAAAATAAATCAGAAATATTATCACGTTTACTATTATTTAAGATGCTTTAATTTCCACTTTTACGTGACCAGTTTTTTGATTTTAATAATTGTCGTACCATAAAATTGCAATTAACTTATTAATTTTTCGTTTAAAATTGAATGTTACCGGTTTGACTTCATCCTTTTATAAACAACTAAAAAAACAAAAGATTATCTCTCTTAGACATTTCAAAAATCGCTTTTTCTTGTTGTTTTCTTTCATAAATCCTTTCAATTCTGGATCGAGAAACTGATTCATTAAAATTCACACATTCTCAAATGTGTGAATTGTGTAACTTATTCTTAAAGTTGTGTAACTATTAATGATTTAAGTTGTACATCTTTGTAACAACCTCGCAAAAATCAATCAGTTGAAATTATACATCAAATACATGGTCAGCAACCGTTGTAAGCAAACGGTAAAAGAAGAGTTGAAAAAACTTGGTCTGCATTTTATTATTGTCGATCTGGGCGAAGTGGAGATCATGGAGAATCTTACAGGAGAAAGGCTGGAACAAGTTAAAGCTATATTGCTCAGTTGCGGTTTCGAGTTGATGGATGACAAACGCGCCATACTGATTGAGCGAATTAAAAATGTAATTATTCAAATGGTACATCATTCCGATGAGCTGATCAAAACGAACTTTTCAAACTACTTAAGTGAAAAATTAGACCACGATTATACCTATCTGGCCAATTTGTTTTCAGAATTTCAGGGAACAACCATCGAACAATTTATCATCATGCATAAAATTGAGCGGATCAAAGAATTGATCATTTATGGCGAAGAAAATATTACAGAAATAGCGTGGAGGATGAATTACAGCAGTGTCGCCCATTTATCCAATCAATTTAAAAAAGTTACGGGTCTGTCTCCTTCGCATTTCAAGCAATTGAAGGATAAAAGACGGAGTCCGATTGAAGATGTCGGAAATTAATGAATGAGAATTAAATGAAATGGAACGAACGAAATCGCACGAATCACAATATGCCAGCAGTTTGATAGAGGCTAGTCTGGATCCCCTGATTACCATCAGTATCGAAGGAAAAATCACGGACATGAATCAGGCTAAAGTAGATATAACGGGGATTGAGCGCAACAAACTGATTGGCACTCATTTCTACGATTATTTTACCGAGGCTGAAAAAGCACGTACTTTTTACGAGGAGGTTTTTGCAGTTGGAGCAATTACCAATTTTCCACTGACGTTTCGAAATAAAAGCGGCAAACTAACTGACGTTCTTTTTAATGGTTCAGTGTATAAAGATGATCAGGAAAATATATTGGGTGCAGTTGTTGTTGGAAGAGATATTTCCGAACAGAAATGGGCAAGGGAATTACAAGAAGCAAACAAAGAACTGGCCTTTCAAAACGACGAAAAGGAAAAGCGGGCGGCGGAACTGGTTATTGCCAATAAAGAACTGGCTTTTCAGAATGAAGTAAAAGAGAAGCGGGCGGCTGAATTAATCCTGGCGAACAAAGAACTGGCCTTCCAAAATGACGAAAAAGAAAAAAGAGCACAGGAGTTAATTGTTGCCAACAAAGAACTTCTCTTCCAGAACGAGGAAAAAGAAAAACGTGCAGCGGAACTAATCATTGCCAATAAAGAACTGGCCTTGCAAAACAAGGAAAAGAAAAAGCTGGCCGATGAGTTAATCATAGCCGACAAAGAACTTGATTATCAGAACGAAGAAAAAGAAAGACGATCGGTTGCCAGCAAAAAACTGGAGGCATTCACCTATTCTCTAAAATTGGCTTCGCAGTATTCTCTCAGCTTAATCGAAGCAAGCCGCGATCCCATGGTAGTTATCAGTCCTGAAGGTAAAATTACCGATATGAATGAGGCCACTGCGAACATTACAGGTTTAACCCGCGATGAACTGAAAGGTACCGACTTCCTCGATTATTTTACCGAACCGCAAAAAGCCCGTCACGTTTATCAGGAAGTATTTGCAAAAGAATCGGTTGCCGATTCGCCGCTTACACTTCGCCATGCCGACGGCAAACTGACCGATGTTTTATTTAACGGATCGGTTTACAAAGATGATCGGGGTAACGTTATCGGCGTGGTGATTGTTGCACGGGACGTGACTGAACAAAAAAGAATTGCCAATGAGTTAACCGAAGCAATTGTATTTGCTGAACTGGCTGTCGGAATTGCAGAAGAGGCAAAAGAAAAAGCCGAAAGCGCCAAACACATAGCCGAAAACGCGGTGAAAGCTAAGCAGCAGTTCTTGTCGAACATGAGCCACGAAATACGCACACCAATGAATGCGATTATCGGATTCACCAAAGTACTGCTAAAAACAGAATTTACCGCCAAACAAAAAGAATATCTGCACGCTATAAAAATGAGTGGAGATGCGTTAATTGTACTGATAAACGACATACTCGACCTGGCCAAAGTTGATGCCGGGAAAATGACATTTGAACAGATTCCGTTCAAAATGGAAGCCTCAATTTCGGCCATGCTGCATCTGTTCGAAACTAAAATTCAGGAAAAGAATTTAAAACTAATCAGGAAATACGATAAAAATATTCCTGAAGTTTTGGTTGGCGACCCGGTTCGTCTGCACCAGATTATTTTAAACCTGATAAGTAATGCGGTGAAATTTACCATGAAAGGGAAAATCAGCGTTAATGTAAGTTTGATCAGTGAAGACGACAAGCAGGCAACCGTACAATTTTCCGTTTGTGATACCGGAATTGGAATACCTGAAAGTAAAATTGAAAAGATATTTGAGAACTTTCAACAGGCGTCGAGCGGAACTTCGCGGCTGTACGGGGGAACTGGTTTGGGTTTGGCCATCGTTAAACAATTGGTTGAGACACAGGGAGGAACAATTTCGGTAAAAAGTGTTGTTAACGAAGGTTCAACCTTCGGTTTTGAGCTAAGTTTTCTAAAAACCGCTGAAGATGCAGAAATAGAATCCGAAATCCTTGATCTTGATACGGAGCTTAAAAACATTACTATTTTGGTTGTTGAAGACATCGTTCTGAATCAGCTACTAATGAAAACGGTGCTTGAAGATTTTGGGTTTGAGCTTGATATTGCTGAAAACGGGAAAATTGCCATCGAAAAACTTCGGAAAAAAAACTACGATGTCATACTGATGGACTTGCAGATGCCTGAGATGAACGGGTTTGAAGCCACCGATTTTATCCGTAACATCATGAACCTGGAAACCCCTATCATTGCGCTGACTGCCGATGTAACTACCGTTGATTTGGCTAAATGCAAAGCCGTAGGAATGAACGATTACATCGCGAAACCAGTTGACGAACGTTTGTTGTACAGTAAGATAGCCGGATTTGTAAAAAAGCCTGATCATAAGAAACTTAACGATTTGTATGAGAATGTCATCACTGAAGACATTGTAAAAAGTTGCATCAATCTGAGCTATTTAAACCAACGTACAAAATCGCACCCCAAGTTGATGATGGAAATGATTTCGGCATATCTGGATCAGACTCCACCTTTAATTTTAGCCATGAAACAAAGCCTCACCGAAAAAAATTGGGACCTGTTATATGCTTCTGTGCATAAAATGATCCCTTCATTTTCTATCATGGGCATGGGTATCGATTCGGAGAATATGGCAAAGAAAATTCAGGAATATGCAAGCACTCAAATACAGTCGGAAGGAATATCTGAGCTGGTATTACAACTCGAAACTATTTGCACACAAGCCTGTGTCGAATTGAAAGAAGAATTTAACCGGATAAAACAAACGATATCATGAACAAGAATAAAATAAAACTTTTCCTGGTTGACGATGATGCTGTTTTCCTGAAATCATTGGAAATTGACTTTCTGGAACAAGCTGATTTTGAAATTGAAACTTATGCAACCGGAGAACTTTGCATTGAAAATCTGACAAACAATCCCGATGTGATCATTTTAGATTATTATCTGGATGGTATTGACCGCGACGCCATCAATGGAATTGACACTTTGGATAAGATAAAAGGGTTCAACCCTGAAATTCCGGTAGTCATGCTATCGTCTCAGGATAAAATTGATGTGGCCATCAACTGTATGCACCACCAGGCATTTGATTATGTGGTTAAAAGCGAAACCGCTTTCATGCGCTTAAAAAAGATCATTTCCACCATCATTGAAACTCAAAAACTCGAAAAACAGTTAAACTGGTACATGGATCGGATGTAACCGAAACCATGAAAAAACCACTTTGTGGATAATAACAACTAACTTAGTAATCCGGAATCTATTTTTATTTTCAGGAATACTGATCCCGACAATAATTAACTAAACAGGTTGTGATTTGAAACTCTTCATCAAATACATGGTATCCACTCGCTGCAAAATGGCAGTAAAGTCAGCACTGGATAAGCTTGGCATACACCACGTGAAAGTAAAATTGGGTGAAGTTGAGATCATGGAGAATATTTCTACTGAACAGCGTGATCAATTGAAGTCCAATCTATTGAAATCGGGACTTGAATTGATGGATGACCAGAAGGCGATTCTGATTGAGAAAATAAAAACCGGAATTATTGAGATGATTCATCTGTCAAATGAGCTACCCAGGATTAATATCTCAACATACCTCAGCGAGAAAATAGGGCACGATTACACCTACCTCGCCAATCTTTTTTCTGAAGTTACCGGAATAACCATCGAACATTACATCATTGCGCATAAAATTGAACGTGCCAAAGAACTGCTTCTTTACGACGATCTGAATCTCACTGAAATATCCTATCGGCTTAATTACAGCAGTGTAGCGCATTTATCCAGTCAATTTAAAAAAGTCACCGGATTAACTCCAACTTTTTACCGGGAGCTGAAGAACAAAAGACCTTCACCCATTGACGATGTGTGAATGATGTAACTTTTCACTGAAATTGTGTAATGCTTCAGTGTTTAAAGATGCTCATCTTTGAAAGGTGAAAATTCATTCACATTTAAAGATTTACAATCATGGGAAATTTACTTTATGTAGTCGCAGTCATTTTAATCATTTTATGGCTCATTGGATTTGTTGGTTATAGTGCTGGTGGTATCATTCATGTTTTGCTCGTAATTGCAATTATTGCAATAATACTTAGGATTATTCAGGGAAGAAGAATACTCTAAAAAATCTGTGCTTTCCTCATAACACCGTTTAACACAAATTCCATTAGCTTTTCGTTGGGCTTATTTCCGGCAAATTGGAATTGGAATACTTCTTCACATTAAGTTCCGTTTAAAATTAAACACATGAAAATAAAAACATTAGGGGTTGTTCTCGCAGCGATTGGTATACTTATGATCGTTTATACCGGTTTTAGTTATGTGACTAAAGATAAAGTGGTCGATTTAGGGCCAATTGAAATTAATGCAGAAACGAATCATCCCGTTCAATGGTCACCAATTGTTGGTGCCGTATTGCTTGTTGGAGGCCTTGTAGTTTTTGCAACCGGAAAAAAGTAATTACCAGATATTTATATAAACTCTTTAAAACAAAACTATGCCACTATTAACAATTTTACTCGTCATCATTATTGTGGGTGTCGCCCTTTGGTTGATCAATTCATTCATTCCAATGGCCAGTGTTATCAAAACAATCCTAAATATTGTTGTTGTGATTGTTCTGATTGTCTGGCTTCTCAATGTATTTGGACTTACCAGTGGCCTTTCAAGCATACATTTATAAATAGTTTGGTTTGCCACCACTACAAATCACTAATATTCAAATCGATTATGCAGGTATATGTAACGAGAAAACAATTCATATTTTCTCCTGATCCATCTAGGGTAATTGCCCGGTTTTTAAAGGTAAATAATGAAAGATCGGCCGATATAATCCGGTCGGTTTTGGCCATGCCCGAAAATGAAGTAAATATGGCTTTGAGCCAGTTACTGAGAGGATTTTCCCGTCGTCACCGAAATATTTCACGCATTTTTGAGGATCATTTTGCACGATTAGCTCCTATATTCGATCAGATTGAAGTGAATGAAGAAGATTTGAGCGTATCTCAAAAAGCGCTGATTGGATCGTATTTCACAATGGAATATTCCATTGAATCGGCTGCATTTTTTAATCCTTCAATCGTTGAAGATCCCGATCAAGCTGGTTTACGACCCGACGAAAAAAGAGTAATTATTAGTTTTCGGGCAACCGGCGAAGGCCATATCTCATCGGTCGTTTTCCGTTCAGGAATTCTTAACCGTGACAATAACCTGGTTATTGAGCCTGTTGGTAAAATGCTGGCCGAAGCTGAAACAATTAAGCGAAACACATACGACAAAATGGCATTCAGGGAAAAACTGGATGAACAGCACGATAAAAAAAAGGTTATTTCTTCGGATTTTATTTTCGATAAATTGGGCGATAACTTTACCTACGGCGAATTGATGAAGAACCTTTCAACGGCCATCAAAAATCCAAAAATTTCGGAAAATCAGATCAAAATAATCAATCAAATGATGGGGCTGGCTTCTTCACATTACGAAATTCACTTTTCAATTGATTCAGCTATTTCAGAACGGGTAATTTTCCCGGTTTCGGCGACCGAGCAGAAGGGAATTGAAGATGCACGTTTTGTGAAATTTACCGACGACAATGGCGATATTACTTATTATGCCACCTACACAGCTTATGATGGCGTCGATATTATGCCCAAACTAATCAGCACCAAAGACTTCTATAACTTCAGGATGTTGCCCATTAACGGAGAAGCGGCAAAAAACAAAGGGATGGCCCTGTTTCCCCGAAAAATCAACGGGAAATATGTGATGTTGTGCCGGATAGATGGAGTTAACAATTACATCTCTTATTCTGAAAGCATCAACATCTGGCGCGAAGCAAAATTGCTTCAGCAACCCAAATATCCCTGGGAACTGGTGCAAATCGGGAATGCCGGATCACCCATTGAAACTGACGAAGGCTGGCTGTTGATCACACACGCAGTCGGACCCATGAGGGAATATACACTCGGAGCTTCGTTGCTTGATCTGAAAAACCCTGAAATCGAAATTGGCAGACTGAATCGCCCGCTTATGATGCCCAACGAATCGGAACGGGAAGGTTATGTTCCGAATGTAATCTATTCCTGTGGTTCAATTGTCCACAATGAAGAGCTGATTCTCCCGTATGCCATGTCGGACTACTCATCGTCGTATGCTACGATTAATTTAAGGGAATTGCTTGATGTACTGAAGGCTTCCGGAAATCCTGACAAAACATAAGACATTGGGATCGTGCTAATGACACAGGATTATTGCAAGTTAAAATGCCGTCATTTCTAAAATTAAAAAAATGAAGTCTGCCAAATTAAAAGCTAAACTGCACGAAGAAAAAGGTAAACTCAAACAGAAATTTGCGAGTTTAACTGATGATGATTTGCTGCTCGAAGAAGGCAGGAAACAAGAAGTGATTGGAAAACATAAACTCTGGCTTGCCCATACTCAGGAAGAATTAGACAAAATCATGGCCTCGTTAGATTTACCGGAGAATGGACCGGAATAAGAAGAACAATACTCACGGACTTGCTCTTTTTTTTGAAATTCGGAATTTTCCAAACCCCAAATTAATTCCCTCCAGTCGAATACGTACTGTATACGATAAAGTCGGTATTTAAAAACCAATAGAAACTTGTTTAAAAGATATCGGGACTTTCACTCTAAAAATTCCGGAGCTTCTTTTGATAAAACATTGGGTTATACAATGTCATAGAGTTTTAACTCTCCATAAAATCCGATAAAAATGTGTGAAAGATGTAATTCTTATCCGGAATTGTGTAACGCTTTCCGAGGCTGATTCGATCAACTTTGTACAGTAAACCTCACGTACTATAAAAACTATAAAGATGAACACTAAAGTAGGAACCGGAAACTGGATTAAAACAAAAGGTAAACTCAAACAAAAATTTGCGCTGTTAACCGACGATGATCTGTTGCTTGCAGAAGGCAAGAAAGAGGAAATGTTGGGCAGACTTCAGATTAAACTTGGGAAAACAAAAGAAGAATTACAAAAGATCATAGCGGCACTTTAATCGGTGTTCTCCAATTGAAATGAGTTCAATTAAAGCGAAGATTACAATTTACCATAAGTACAATATATACAATTATTAAAACAAAAATTATGAGTTCAGGAAAAGTATTACTAGGTGTTTTGATTGGTGCCACTGCGGGTGCATTGGCGGGAATTTTATTGGCTCCGCACAAGGGAACAGTTACCCGCAAGAAAATTAGCAGAAATACCGGAGCTTTTGCCGATGGGGTAAAAGAAAAGTTCGATGGATTGCTTGAGGATATCTCCGAAAAATTCGAAAAGGTAAAAAATGACGTGACTGAATTTGCTGAAAAAAAGATGGCTAAATCTGCCGATCAAAAAGATTCAAAAACTGTTCAGAATTAGGTTGTTGTTAGTTTTTTTTAAGTTTTGAGTCTGCTTCGGAATGATTTCTTTTTTGGTCCGAAGTAGATTCAATTTTTAATCTGATGACAAGACTTCCTTAGTTAAAAATCAAATCGCAATCAAAGACATGGAAGATAATAACATCATTGAAACACTTTTGGAGAGAGCCACAGAATATGGCAGATCCAGCTACGAATTGGCAAAACTAAAAGCTCTGGATAAATCGTCGGATGTGCTGTCTACCTTAACTGCCCATTCTGTCGTTTTGATCATCCTTTCGTCATTTATACTTTTTCTGAATTTAGGATTGGCTTTCTGGCTGGGAGAAATTCTTGGAAGGATTTACTTCGGATTCTTTGTGGTAGCAGCCTTTTATGGCATTTCGGGAATTCTGATTTATTTCTTTTTGCACGACTGGATTAAGAAGGTTGTCAGCAGTAAATTCATTAACCAGGTCCTAAAATGAAACGTCATGGAAAATATCACAACATCTGTTGAGCTTAAAGAAGCGATCAAGCTTTTGGAACTCGAACATACCTATAAGGGGCAACTGTTAAAGGAACAGCTAATGCTCGTCCACGAAAATTTAAAACCCGTGAACCTGATTAAAAGCGTCATTTCTGATGTAACCTCATCGCCATATTTGGTTGATAATCTTCTGGGTGCAACTGTTGGTCTGGCTTCAGGATATCTTACAAGAGTCGTAACGGTCGGTTCATCAGGAAATGCATTCAAAAAACTCCTTGGTACGATTCTTCAGTTTGGTGTGACCAATTTAGTAGCTCAACATGTTGACACGATTAAAACAATTGGTCAATCTATATTCCAACATTTCATCAATAAAAAAGAAATGAACGACAAAAGTCAATGACAACAAAAGAAATACAATTACCATTTTATGTCAAAGCTTCACTCCTTTCAGTTGGTTTGTTTGCCTTTGTTGCGATACTTTACATTGCCCAGAGTATTATTATTCCGTTCGTTTTCTCAATCATTTTGGCTATTGTACTTCACCCGGTTGTAAACTTCTTCGTGAAAAAAAAATTTAACAGGGTCGTAGCCATCGTTCTTGCCTTGGTTCTGTTTATTCTGGTAATTGCATTATTTGGCGCATTTATGTTTTCGCGAGCTATGCAGCTTAAAGAAACATGGCCCATTCTGGTGGAAAGGTTCACCGAACTCTTCAATGAAGCCACTGCCTGGGCTTCAGGTTATTTTGATATCAGTCCGGAAAAAATAACGGCATGGTTTACCAAATCGAAAGTGGATGTTATCGACTCAAGCGGTGTTGCAGTAGGACAAACATTGATCAATGTTGGCAGTGGTCTGGTTATGCTTTTTATCATACCGGTATATATTTTCATGCTGCTTTTTTACCATCCGCTATTGCTCGAATTTATCAGGAGAGTGTTTGGAGAAACAAATCGTAGTACAGTCAGTCAGGTAGTTACTCAGATCAAAAAAGTGATTCAAAAATACCTGACCGGATTATTCATAGAGGTTGTCATTATTTCCGTTCTTCATTCAGTTGGCCTTTTGCTGCTTGGTGTTCCTTATGCTATTCTGCTAGGCATCCTGGGTGCCTTGCTCAATCTCATTCCCTACCTTGGTGGAATAGTCTCGGTAGCCCTACCGATGATGGTGGCGCTGGCGACAAAAACATCGCCATGGGTTGCAGTTTATGTGCTTTTGGTTTATTACGTTATACAATTGATTGATAACAATTACATCATTCCCAAGATCGTTGCTTCCAAAGTGAGAATCAATGCACTGGTTTCCATCATTGTTGTTCTGGCATTCGGGGCGTTATGGGGTATTCCCGGAATGTTTATTTCCATTCCGATGACTGCAATCATCAAAATTATTTTCGATCACATCGAATCCTTAAAACCATGGGGTTATGTTTTGGGCGATACCATGCCACCCAGAATCAACATAAAACCCATTTTAGATAAAATACTCAAGTAGACAAATTTTGATGACCATGAAAAATAAAACAATTACACATAAATTTACCACAGACGACATCCGTCAGCAGAAGTTTACCAAACTGATGAATGATTTTAATGCAACTGTGGTATCCGACCAACACGTGCAAGAATTAAAGCAGGGAAAAACAATCGTAAAGCCTGAAATCCTGATATTATCATCCTATCCGCCAAGAGAATGTGGAATAGCAACCTATTCTCAGGATTTGATAAGTGCGCTAAATAATAAGTTCAGCAATTCATTCTCAATCAGGGTTTGTGCTTTGGAAACTGGTGATACAAAATTTCTATATCCAGCTGAAGTTAAATATTCTCTTGTCACCTCACTTGAAGATGAATTTAAAAAAATGGCAACCACTATCAATAACGATAACCTCGTTAAGATAGTGATGATTCAGCATGAATTTGGGTTTTTCCATACGCAGGAACTGGCATTTCATCAAATGATATCAGAGTTGAAAAAACCGGTCGTTGTTGTTTTTCATACTGTACTGCCTAATCCAGATATGAGGTTAACGCTTAATGTACAGCGCATTGCTTCTTTTTGTAATGCGATCATAGTGATGACCCAGACCTCGGCAGATATTTTGATGAATGATTACAGCATTCCGCAGGAGAAAATTTCGGTAATTGCACATGGTACTCACCTTGTGCAGCATTTGAGCGAAAAATTTCTAAAAGAAAAATACAATTTAAAAGGCAGGAAAGTTCTCAGCACGTTTGGCTTGCTGAGTTCAGGGAAAGGAATTAAAACGACACTCGAAGCCTTGCCAGTCATCATTGAGCAATGTCCTGAAGTTCTGTTTCTGGTTATCGGGAAAACACATCCCGA
This sequence comes from Prolixibacteraceae bacterium, assembly GCA_963677955.2. GTDB lineage: Bacteria > Bacteroidota > Bacteroidia > Bacteroidales > Prolixibacteraceae > Aquipluma. Next base: position 4,711,831 of record CAXXQR010000001.1, on the reverse strand, counting down.
AGTTGTGAAAACAGAAGGAGAAAAATACCGCGAAATGTTGCACAAAGTTGTTAAACAACTAAAACTGGAAGAACATGTACGGTTTATTAACCGATATTTGCCATTACCTGAATTGCTTGAATACTTGCAACTTACCGACATCTATTTATTTACTGCCAACGATCCGAACCAGGCTGTTAGCGGTACTTTTGTGTATGCCATGAGCTGTGCCTGCCCAATTATTTCAACCCCGATTCCTCATGCAAAGGAAATTTTGACAGAGGACACGGGAATAATTTTCGATTTTCGCAATTCAAAGCAACTGGCCGACGCTGTTATCCTGCTTCTGAAAGATGAACTGCTCCGCCGGGAAATGAGCACAAGTACACTACAGAAAATTGTATTCACTGCCTGGGAAAATTCAGCGGTGGCGCACGCCGTACTGTTCGATCAGATGTTGAATGATGAGCGACCTTTGAAATATAATGATCCGGATATCAAACTTGATCACCTTCTAAAAATGACAACCGAAGTCGGCATTATCCAGTTTTCAAAAATAAACCAACCCGATATCAGCACAGGCTATACCCTCGATGACAATGCCCGGGCTATGATTGCAATGTGCATGTATTACCAGTCAACAGGCAACAAAGAGAGTATAAAATACATATCGCAATATCTTGGTTTTATCAAATATTGCCAGCAACCTGAAGGTGGGTTCCTAAATTATACGGATAGGAACAATCAGTTTACCAATCAAAATGATGATGTCAATCTGGATGATTCCAATGGAAGAGCCATCTGGGCTTTAGGATATTTATTATCGTTATCTGAGTTTCTACCATCAGGAATTATTTCTGAAGCTGATCAAATTATTGAAAAAACATTTCTGCTTATTGAATCCATGCATTCAACACGTGCAATGGCATTCTCAATAAAAGGACTTTACTATTATCACAGTACCATAAAGTCACCCGAAAATCTCATACTGATTAAAAAATTAGCGAATCGGCTCGTTCAAATGTATAAACACGAATCGGAAAAAGAATGGGAATGGTTTGAAAGCTACCTGACTTATGCAAACAGTATTTTGCCGGAAGCCATGCTTTACGCCTGGTTGCTGACCAAAGATATCGCCTATAAGAAAATAGCGGTAAAATCATTTAACTTTTTAATTTCCAGGACTTTTAATGAAAACGGCATTGAAGTAATTTCCAACAGGCAATGGCTAAAAAAAGGAGAGAAAACCGCAAGTTTTGGAGAGCAACCCATTGATGTTGCTTATACCATTATGACATTAAGTAAATTTTACGATGTATTTCAGGATGAAAACTACCTTCTGAAAATGAAAACCGCATTCAATTGGTTTTTAGGCCATAACCGACTGCATCAAATCATTTATAATCCATGTACGGGTGGTTGTTACGACGGATTGGAAGAATCGAACGTGAACCTCAATCAGGGAGCCGAGTCAACGGTAAGTTACCTGATGGCACGTCTCACAATCGAAAAGTATGTAAATCCGGAAATTCCAGTTAAATCCGAACTTAGGAAACACTTTAAGGTTCAAAACAGCCAAGGTGAACCTATCTATTCAAGCGACTCTAAAAAGCGTTCCGATCAGGTATTTTCTGTTTCAGATCCTTTGAATTTGAAATAAGTAATTGTCAGGTCAACTTTATATCGTTTGGAAGGTCACCCTGAACTTGTTTCAGGGTCTCATTGGCGAAGAGATGCTGAAGCAAGTTCAGCATGACGATGAAACAAGAATTCGTTGACCAACACTATTGGTAGATTGGCCAGAATGGAATGTGTGAATGATGTAACTTATTTACAGAATAGTATAACAAGTTGCAAAGCTGCGCCCGTACCTTTAGCTAAATCAAATCATTAAAAAAATCGTAAAATGAAAAAGACAATTTTTATTGCGCTCCTGATGATTTTCACATTGGGTGCAACTACAACCTTCGCAAGTAAGGCTGATCTGAAATCTACAACTCCTGTTGCTACTGAGAATAAATTATCGACAGAAGAATTAAGTAAGATGAAAAACCGTGTGGAAGAGATTCGTACCATGGATAAATCGGACATGACTGTTTCTGAAAAGCGTGAACTCAGAAAAGAAAGCAAGGGAATTAAGGAAAATGTACGTAAAAGCGGAGAAGTCATTTACATCGGCGGCAGTACTCTTTTATTGATCATTATCATCATCCTTCTGGTTTGATACAAACCTGAATATTCAAATGCTTTTGCCTGAAATCGTATTGGAAAGTAGTTTTATTGTATGCTAAGTGAAAATCAAATCCGATGAGGACATTACAAGTTAAAACCGGAATTAAGCGGGAAAAGCGAATCAAAGCATATACTGTTATTCAACTGTTTATCAATTCGATGCGCACCAGATCGGTAAGAAAGCGCTTCCTGAATTTTTATAATCCTGTCCTGCCGGGAACAAGTGGGTCAAAACCCAATGAAGCAAAGCGTATTTCATAATAAATTTTCATTGATTGTCAGGCAGCTCGTTTTTAGCTGCCTGATAACTTTTGTATTTGTACCCAATGTCGCAGCACAGGAATATTTCCAGCAGGAAGTCAACTTTAAGATAAGCGTCACGCTCAACGATCAGCGCCACGAATTAAGTGCATTAGAAACCATTAAGTACATCAACAACTCTCCCGATACCTTAAAACTTCTTTATTTTCACCTCTGGGCCAATGGTTATTCCAGTAATAAAACAGAATTAGCACTTCAATTATTTAGATTGAAAGGCAAAGCAAAGCTCTTCAATGATCCTGAATTGAGTGGGTATATTGACTCGCTGGACTTTAAAATTGACGATCAGCCTGTTCAATGGAATCTATTACCCGGCCAGCCCGACATTTGCCGAATCATTCTGAATAAGCCGCTTCCACCCCACACTTCCATCAGAATTTCTACACCATTCCACGTTAAAATTCCGAAAGGAGTGACTTCCAGACTGGGGCATATCGGTGAATCTTATCAAATTTCACAGTGGTTTCCAAAACCTGCAGTTTACGACCAGTCCGGCTGGCATCAGATGGCCTATCAGGATCAGGGTGAGTTTTATTCCGAATTTGGAAGTTTCGACGTAAGCATTACATTACCATCCAATTATATTGTTGGCGCTACCGGAAATCTGCAAAATCCGGAGGAAACAAAAATGCTCGATCAGCTTGCTGCCGACACGTCGTGGATAAAAAGCATTGGTACGGAAGCTGACTTTCCGCCATCATCCCAACAGATGAAAACACTCCGCTATACTGAAAATAAAATCCACGATTTTGCCTGGTTTGCGGATAAACGCTTCCACGTATTAAAAGGAAAAGTAAAACTTCCCGACTCCGGAAGGGAGGTAACCACCTGGCTGTTGTTTATCAATCAGCAGGCAGAGCTTTGGAAAGATGCCATTCCGTATATGAACCATTCGATCGAATATTTTTCAACATGGATCGGCGATTATCCCTATCAAAACTGCACCGCGGTGCAAAGCGCCCTGAATGCGGGCGACGGAATGGAATATCCCGGAATAACTGTAGTTGGAATGGCCAAAGATGCCTATGCACTGGATGAAGTGATCGCTCATGAAATTGCCCACAATTGGTTTTACAGCGCATTGGGGTCGAATGAGCGAAAGTACCCATTTTTGGACGAAGGAATCACCAGCACTTACGAACAGCGGTACATGCACGAACGATATCCACAGAAGAAACTTTGGGAAACCAATGTCAGGAACCCGAAACTGGCAAAATTCTTCCACATCGATCAAATGCCGGTAAAACAAATGCGCGAACTCGAATGGCTTTCGCAAGCCCGCGACAATCTCGAACAACCCGTAAATCTCCCGGCGGACGATTACAACACACTTAATTACAGCCTGATGATATATAACAAAGCAGCCATGGGGTTTAACTACCTGAGGGCTTACCTTGGAGACTCGCTGTTTGATTCGGTCATGCATGATTATTACCGGCAGTGGAAATTTAAACATCCCCAACCCGACGATCTTCGAGAGGTATTTGAAACCAACTCGGGCAAAGATTTAGGCTGGTTTTTTACTGATTTTCTGAGCACTAACAAACGAATGGATTACGACATCCTGAGCTTTGCAAATCATCAGTTAATTGTAAAAAACAAGGGAGAATTGGTGTCGCCGTTGGTTATCTCCGGAATGATTGGCGATTCCATCTGTTTCGAAAAGTGGGTTGATGGTTTTGAAGGGCAAAAGGAAATCGACATTCCGGATGGAAATTATACGCAACTGAAAATCGATCCCCGGGATGTAACTCCTGAACTTTTCAGACTCAACAATAACATCCGGACATCAGGAATTTTTCCAAAATCCGATCCCCTTCGAACGCAACTTTACTTTTCGCTGGAAGATCCTGAAAAACGATATTTGATGTACATTCCGGTCGTGAACTGGACGCGCGAAAATGGTTTTATGCTGGGCGTGGCCATACATAACGGCATTCTCACCCCCAAACCATTTCAATATTTTGTGGTACCATTTTATACGTTTAATAATCCCGGTCTGGCCGGATACGGCAAGCTTTTGTGGAACATTACGCCCTACGATAAATTCATCCGAAAGGCAACAATTTCCCTGGAAGGAACGCAATTTGGCGCACCTGAAAATCAGAATTATCAAAGATTAAAAACCGGCATAGACCTATACTTCAGGTCGAAACAATTGAATAATTCACTCACTCACAAAGCGTTTGGATACTACATTGCAGCATCTAACCTTTTTCAGATTGAACAGTTGCAAAAGGCAACGTTGAATTCCTATCTGCAGTTTGGTTACCAATTGGAAAAGCCCGGTACCATCAATCCTTTCAACCTCCTGGTTTTTTCCGAATCCGGGCGGTCCTACCTGAAAACTTCGCTGGAACTCAATTACCGGTTAAGTTACTACGGAAAGAAAAATGGTCTGGATATCCGGTTGTTTGCCGGAACAATGCTCAAAAGCGATCCGACCGTTCCCTTTTACTCATTCTCCGCCAGTGGCCGAAGCGGACCGGAACAATATTTATATGAGGGCACTTTCCCTGATCGTTTTGCTGCTTTCCCATCTACTTTTTGGTCGCGGCAAATGAACCTTTCCGAAGGTGCATTGGTATCGCCGGTTAACGACAAACTAGGATACAGCAAATGGCTTGTTTCGTTATCCGTCACCAGCAATTTGCCGGGAAAAGCTGCCCATTTTCCCGTTAAGCCGTTTGTAAATCTTCTTCTGAACGATCACGGTACCGGAACAGGAACTAATTCGCCGATCTTCTTTGAGGCTGGCCTTAAGACAGGAATGTGGAACTTTTTCGAGATTTATATTCCCGTGGTGGTCTCCGGAAATATTCAATCGATAACCGGATCATTTAAAGACAGGATACGTCTGACTTTTAAGCTTGACGGATTTAATCAGCTCAAGCTGAATTCAGGAATCGGATTTGAAATCAAGTAAATGTGTGAATGATGTAATAAATATTCTGAATTGTGTAAGACATTCAGTCTCAGGTAAATTAATTTTAAGAAACTTTAATAATTCGAATCAAACAATTAAAAAAAGTTCCTGTTTAGAATTAATATAGTCCCCCGTAGCGAAAATCGGGAGGGCACTTGTTCAGGAATGATTTCGTGTAGAGTTTCCAAATCTCCGAATAGAATTCTTCGGACATCAAAGGACAATTCAGGTCTATCGTCCTGATACCGTTTATTTCAAATTAGATCCGGCTGCAAAAAACTGGCACAAAATAGAATATCATGAATAGCAATCCATTAAAAAAACTGGAGAGTCTGGGACAGTCAATCTGGCTCGACTATATCCGACGGGATTTGATCACGCAGGGAGAACTTCAAAAATTAATAAATGACGATGGCCTACGGGGAATGACCTCGAATCCGGCCATTTTCGAAAAAGCCATCGCGGAAAGTAATCTTTACGATGATGAAATTCAAAAAATGGCGCTCAAAGGGAAAAATGTCAACGAAATTTACGAGGCTATCAGTCAACAGGATGTGCGAAGTGCTGCCGACGTTTTCAGGCCTTTATATGAAAGAACTTTTGCCGACGATGGGTACGTAAGCCTGGAAGTAAACCCGCATCTGGCCCACAACACCAAAGGCACCATTCAGGAAGGCCGGCGATTGTGGACGCTCCTGGACAGACCAAACGTTTTGATCAAAGTTCCGGCAACAACCGAAGGTTTGATTGCAATCCGGCAACTGATCAGCGACGGTATAAATGTCAATGTAACTTTGCTTTTTAGCCTGGATCGTTACCGGGAAGTTGCCGAAGCTTATATTGAGGGTCTTGAAGCACGCCTGGCAAAGCGAAAGACCATCGATCAGATAAGTTCGGTGGCCAGTTTCTTTTTGAGCCGGATTGATACCTTAATTGATCCTCAGTTGGAAAAAATAATGGAAACAGAGGGCAAAAAGAAAGAAATGGCAAAGGAAGCGCATGGAGAAGTGGCCATATCGAGCGCAAGGTTGGCTTATCAGATTTACAAGGAGATCTTTGGCAGCGAGCGATTTAAAAAACTGGAGAAAAAAGGGGCACGTGCGCAGCGGCTTCTCTGGGCCAGCACCAGCAACAAAAATCCAGACTACAGCGATGTGAAATACATTGAAGCGCTAATTGGTGCCAACACCGTAAATACCGTTCCGCCTCAAACCATCGATGCCTACCGCGATCATGGCGATCCGAAGCTAACAATCGAATTGTATGTAAGTCATGCAATGCGCATACTGGAAAGCCTGCCCAAACTTGAAATCGACATCGACCAGGTAACTCAGCAGCTTGAAGATGAAGGAGTCCGTAAGTTCAACGAGCCTTTCGATAAGCTGATGGAAGCTATCGAAAAGAAGTCAGGCAAGTAATTTTAAACAGGGAACACCAATAAATGGATATCATAAATTCAACCTATGGGAACAAAAAAAAAATCAGACAAGAAAATTGTCGACCTAAAAAAGGTAAAAAAAATAAAGAAGAATCCTCTTTCAAAGGAACTTCTGGGTAAGATGAACGCCTACTGGCGTGCCGCAAACTATCTTTCAGTTGGTCAACTCTACCTGCACGACAATCCGTTGCTCCGTAAACCGTTGAAACTTTCGCATGTAAAATCGATGCTGCTGGGGCACTGGGGCACCACCCCGGGACAAAACTTTATTTATGTGCACCTGAACCGGGTCATCAAAAAGTACGATCTGAATATGATCTACATTTCCGGACCTGGACACGGTGGACCAGCCTTGGTTGGAAATACTTATTTGGAAGGCACTTACAGCGAAATATATCCAACCATCACGCAGGATGAAACCGGACTGAAAAAGCTGTTTACCCAATTTTCCTTCCCGGGTGGAATTCCAAGCCATGTATCACCGGAATGTCCGGGATCGATTCACGAGGGCGGCGAACTGGGTTATTCACTCAGTCATGCGTTCGGCGCGGCGTTCGACAATCCGGACCTGGTTGTGGCCTGCATTGTTGGCGACGGCGAAGCTGAAACCGGTCCATTGGCTACCGCCTGGCACTCCAATAAATTTCTAAACCCAATCACCGACGGAGCCGTTTTACCCATTCTGCACCTCAACGGATACAAAATTGCCAATCCGGCCATACTTGCACGAATTCCACATGACGAACTGGAGCAATTACTGATCGGATATGGCTGGAAACCTTACTTTGTGGAAGGTGATGAACCTGAAAAGATGCATCAGTTAATGGCTTCAATACTGGAAAAATCCATTCAGAAAATTAAAAAAATCCAGCGCCATGCCCGGGATAAAAATGATGCCGAACGGCCACTCTGGCCAATGATTGTGCTTCGCTCGCCCAAAGGCTGGACAGGTCCGAAAGAAGTTGACGGAATGCAAATAGAAGGAACTTTTCGCTCACATCAAATTCCATTGCTGGTTGATTCCGATCATCCGCACCATTTAAAACTTTTGGAAGAATGGATGAAAAGCTATAAGCCGGAAGAACTGTTTGACGAGCAAGGAGCTCTCTTACCCGAACTGGCTGAACTAGCTCCGAAAGGCGAACGCCGGATGGGTGCAAATCCTCACGCCAATGGCGGACTGTTGTTGCATGATTTGAATATGCCCGACTTTCGGGAATTCGCCGTAGACGTTCCTTCTCCGGGTTCAGTTCAGGCTGCCGACACACATGAATTGGGTGAGTTTCTTCGCGAAGTGGTCACCTTGAATGCTGAACAACGAAACTTCAGGATATTTGGTCCCGATGAGACACTTTCGAACCGGTTGAACGCCGTTTTTGAGGTAACGAACCGACAATGGGAGGCGAAAACAAAAAAGACAGATGAGTTTCTGGCTACTGAAGGCCGGGTAATGGAAGTATTGAGCGAGCACCAGTGCGAAGGTTGGCTCGAAGGTTATTTGCTTACCGGAAGACACGGGCTGTTTAATTGCTACGAAGCCTTTATTCATATTGTCGACTCGATGTTTAATCAACATGCCAAATGGCTGAAAGTTAGTGCTGAATTGCCTTGGAGAAAGAAAATTGCTTCACTCAACTACTTGCTTGCTTCGCATGTCTGGCAGCAGGCGCACAACGGTTTTACCCATCAGGATCCGGGTTTTATCGATCATGTAGTAAACAAGAAGGCTTCCGTTGTGCGGGTCTATCTCCCACCCGATGCCAACTGTTTACTATCGGTTTGGGATCATTGTCTGCGAAGTCGTCATTACGTCAATGTGGTTGTGGCCGGAAAATACCAGGCGCCTCAGTGGCTGACTATGGATCAGGCGATTGAACATTGTACCAGGGGAATTGGTGTATGGGATTGGGCCAGTAACGATAATGGTGGCGAACCGGATGTAGTGATGGCCTGCTGTGGCGATGTGCCTACGCTCGAAACGCTGGCCGCCGTTTCCATTCTTCGCGAACATCTACCTGAGCTGAAAATCCGGGTGGTGAACGTGGTTGATCTAATGAAACTGGAGCCCAGCAGTGAACATCCGCACGGGCTTAGTGATCCCGATTTCGATGCTTTATTTACGAAAGATAAACCAATCGTCTTCGCCTTTCACGGTTATCCGTGGCTGGTGCACCGTTTAACCTACCGAAGGACGAACCACGAAAATATGCACGTTCGGGGATACAAGGAAGAAGGAACGATAACCACATACTTCGACATGACTGTGATGAACGATCTGGATCGTTTCCATCTGGTTCAGGATGTGATTAACAGGCTACCAAAATTGGCTGAAAAGGGAAAAGTCCTCAATTTACTGATGAGCCAGAAACTCACCGAACACAAAAAGTACATTGATAAAAATGGTCAGGATATGCCTGAAATACGTAACTGGAAGTGGGAAACGGAGTGAGTACAGAACGTTAAAATATAAATTCATTAAAAATGGGAACTCAAAAAACCTGGCATGAAAAACATCATGCAACATTAAGCTTTGGTGGCCGCATAGCCGACGCAGTAGCAAATGGGATGGGTTCGTGGACGTTCATCATCCTTCAAACCGCTTTAGTTGTAATTTGGATGGGGTTAAACCTTATCGGATTTATGTTTCATTGGGATGTCTATCCTTTCATATTGCTCAATCTGCTTTTCTCGACCCAAGCCGCTTATGCAGCGCCTATTATTATGATGTCGCAAAACAGGCAAAACGAACGTGACCGGACGCATGCTGAAGAGGATTACAAAACCAATAAAGATGCTAAGGAAGAAATAGAAGCGTTGGCCATTAAGTTGAAATCGATTGAAGTCGACAAATTGGATAAAATCATTGAATTGCTTGAGCAGCAGAAAAATAACTCATCAAAAAAAAACATAATTCGCTGAGCGCCGGATATTCCACAGCCTGAAAGGGCTACAAATGTCCCAATAGATAAGGCATATAAATAAAAAAATGTGTGAATCATGTAACTCCTTCCCATAACTATGTAACACTTTCTGTTGCGCAAGACCTCACCTTTGTTTTGTGAATATATGTTCATACCTGTTCCGCCAGAAGCGGCAATCTAAATACCAAATGATATGATCAAAACAAAAAGAGTAATTATCCTTCTAACGATGATGACAGCAGCAATTCTGCTGGTTGCCGGCGGATGTAAAAAAGATAGTACCCCTGCCCAATCTACCAGCTACGACCTGATGGTCAAAGATGTACTCGGAGTAAGTGGTACAGTCACTTTCACAGAGAGCACCAGTACTTCAGCCATAATTGACATTGTTCTGGTCAATGCACCATCGGGAACCCATCCGGCAAACCTGTACATGAATTCAGCAGTTGAAAATGGTGCAGTTGTCATAGCGCTTAACCCTGTTGATGCAAGTGGGAAAAGTTCAACCACAGTGACTAATATGAATTACACCACGTTGATTGCGTACGATGGTTGTATTAAAATATTAAGCAGCAGCACCGAGCCGATCTCAATCCTTGCTCAGGGCGATATTGGTGGAAACGTAATTACAACAACCAATAAATCTTACAATTTGAATTTAGTCGGTGCATTTGGCGTGTCAGGAACAGCCTTATTTGAAAAAAGGATGAACGGAAATACACTCCTGACCATCTCGCTGACTGGTATGATTCCAGGTGATTCCTATCCTGCCACAATTAATTTGGGTTCGATCGCTTCGGTTGGCGGAGGCCCAGCTGTAAAGATATTGAGCAATGTGAATGGAACTACTGGTAAAAGTTATACAAATATCCAGAAACTCGATGGAGGAACTAACATCACTTACGAAAACTGGTTGATCTATGACGGCTATTTAAATATTTATAAAACTCCAATCGCTGTAGCAAATATAATTTGCCAGGGAAATATTGGAGCAAATTAAACAATAGTAATTGTGTGAGTTTAACGAACATCCACAAGTTTGAAATAGGAACTTGTGGATGTTTTTTATTTCGATTATCAAAAAAACAACGTTAAAACATATTTCAACCAAATGTGTGAATAATGTAATTACTTTCAAAAATTCTGTAACACAAAAGACTTCCGTTCAGTTTAACTTAGTTTTTTCAAAATTCACAAAAAAGATGAAAGAGAAAAGCAATAAGTTAAATCCGGCTGAAAGTCAGGCAGACAATAGCGAAAACAACAATCTTCTGGGATACCCGATCTATCCCGACAGCGAAGACATCTACAATAATTTTCAGGAAGAAGAAGAGATCAATCCTGAAGAAACTTCCAAAACAAAAGAACCAAACAGCACCAATGCTTTAAGAAGAAAAAATCTGGATGATGAGTTCGGCGAAAATGACTTTGATATTCCAGGCTCAGAACTGGATGACCTTCAGGAAGACACTGGAAATGAAGATGAAGAGAACAATTATTACAGTTTAGGTGGCGATGACCATCTCGATCTCGAAGAGGATCAGGGCGAATAAAACACAATTTAAATAGAACATACATGAAAAAAGTAATGATTGCATTGGACTATGATCCAAGTTCAATAAAAGTAGCCGAAAAAGGATATGCATTAGCTAAAACGATGGGAGCCGAAGTTATTCTCGTTCATGTTTTATTAGAGCCGGTATATTATTCTTCAGTTGAATATTCTCCAATTATGGGTTTTAACGACTATATGCATATTGAAAGCTTCCAAACCGATACGATTCAAGGATTAAAAAAAGCAGCACAGCATTTTCTGGATAAAACAAAACACCACCTTGCCGACGAAACAATTGTAACCATAATAAAAGAAGGAGAAACTGCAGATTCTATATTGCAGGAAGCCAAAAGTTTGAAAGCAGATGTTATCGTGTTGGGAACCCACAGTCGAAAATGGCTGGAAAATATACTTGTGGGCAGCGTTGCTGAAAGTGTATTGCAGCATTCAACTACCCCACTTTTCATTATCCCGACGAAAAAGCAAAGCGAATAAGAAAGAAATGAAATACGTGAACAAAAGATTATTCAAAATTAAAATCGATTGATATGTTAAAAATTATGAGTGATTTGCCGGCCAATGTGCTGGGGGTTTCTGCTGAAGGAAAAATAACCGGAACGGATTACGAAACGATATTAATTCCAGTTCTGGAAGAAAAACTAAAAGCGAATAAAAAAATACGAATGATTTATCAGCTTGGTACTGATTTTTCGGGATTTGATATGAGTGGCATGCTGGATGATGCCAAGATGGGGTTGAAACATTTATCAGCCTGGGATCGCATTGCATTGGTATCTGACCATGAAATGATCAACTCTTTTGCCAAATTCTTTGGGTACCTGATGACTTGTGAGTTGCGGATTTTTAAAAACACAGAATTGGAAGCAGCAAAAAATTGGATCATCGAAAAATGAACTAAAAACGATTTGAAAATCGTGTGATTTCAATTCCTCAAAACCTATTTCTTTCCGCAAGTTACAATTTGCCAAATAGTTAAAAGAGAAACGTATCATGGAAAACAATACTTCTAAAGAGATTTCAAAAGACGACATGAAATCTCTTCCCATGCCAGAACTTCAGAAAAAATTAGGTTCATCAGCTGATGGGCTCACCGGAGAAGAAGCAAAAAAACGCTTAACTCAATACGGGACAAACGAGATTGAGGAAAAGAAGACCAACATGTTCCTGAAATTCCTTACTTATTTCTGGGGACCTATTCCCTGGATGATTGAGGCAGCTGTCATCCTGTCGGCTGTTGCCCGCCATTGGCCCGACTTTTTTATCATTCTTGTTCTGCTGCTGGCCAATGCCACCATCGGTTTCTGGGAAGAACGCGAAGCCGGAAATGCCATTGAGGCACTGAAAGCCAAACTGGCGGTCAAAGCACGTGTTAAACGCGATGGAAAGTGGATTACTCCTGAAGCACGTGACCTGGTCCCGGGCGATATTATCCGTCTTCGGCTCGGCGATATTGTGCCAGCCGATGCCCGGTTGCTGGACGGCGATCCGGTTGAAGTGGACCAATCGGCATTAACAGGTGAATCGTTGCCTGCTGAACGCAAGTCAGGCGAGGCAGTGTTTTCAGGTTCCATTGTTCGTCGGGGTGAAATTGAAGCGCTGGTATATGCAACGGGTGCAAATACATATTTCGGAAAAACGGCTCAACTGGTGCAGGAAGCTGGCAGCATCAGCCATTTTCAAAAGGCAGTATTGAAAATAGGAAACTACCTAATCGTTCTGGCTGTCGCATTGGTGGCGATAATCATTACCGTTGCATTAATTCGGGGAGATCAGATTCTCACCACACTGCAGTTTGCATTGGTGCTCACTGTAGCTGCCATTCCGGTGGCCATGCCAACCGTATTGTCGGTAACAATGGCTGTTGGAGCGCGTCTGCTGGCAAAGAAAAAGGCGATAGTCAGCAAGTTGGTGGCCATTGAAGAACTCGCTGGAGTAGATATGCTTTGTGCCGACAAAACCGGAACACTGACTCAAAACAAGCTTACCTTAGGCGATCCGTTCACCGTAAACGATGTTCCACCAGATCAGCTTATTCTTTTTGGAGCGTTGGCCTCGCGTGCCGAAAACAATGACACCATCGATCTGGCCGTGCTGGCTGGTGTAAAAAATAAGGATGCCCTGAAAAAATATACCATCAAACATTTTCTTCCGTTTGACCCGGTACACAAACGCACCGAAGCCACCGTAAAAGGTACTGATGGAAAAGAGTTCAAAGTAACCAAAGGCGCACCTCAGATAATTTTGGAATTGTCGGCCAATTCAGGAGAAGTAAAAACTGCTGCTGATAATGCGGTGAACGAATTCGCCTCACGGGGCTTTCGTTCGCTGGGTGTGGCGAAAGACAATGGAGATAGTAAATGGCAGTTTATTGGTGTTTTGCCTCTGTTTGATCCTCCTCGCGAAGATGCAAAAACCACTATTGCCACCGCGCTCGCCATGGGCGTAAAGGTCAAAATGGTTACTGGCGACGCGCTGGCCATCGCACAGGAAACTGCCAAGAAATTAGATATGGGCTCCGACATCCTCGATGCCTCTGGCCTTGGAGATGTAAAAAAGGAGGAGTCCGACGAAATGGCTAAATCCATTGAAGAAGCCGATGGTTTCGCTCAGGTATTTCCTGAACACAAATTTCACATTGTTGATGTGTTGCAAAAGCGCGGACACATTGTCGGGATGACCGGTGATGGCGTGAATGATGCCCCGGCGCTGAAAAAAGCCGATTGCGGCATTGCCGTTTCGGGAGCAACAGATGCGGCGCGTGCGGCAGCAGCAATTGTACTAACCACCCCGGGTTTATCCGTGATTATTGATGCTATTAAGGAGAGCCGCCGCATTTTCCAGCGAATGAACAGCTACGCGATTTACCGGATTGCCGAGACGCTGCGTGTGTTGCTATTCATGACACTTTCGATCCTGATCTTTAATTTTTATCCGGTGACAGCAGTTATGATCGTAATGCTAGCGCTGTTAAACGATGGCGCAATTCTGTCGATTGCTTACGACAATGTACAATACAAAAACAAGCCTGAAGCCTGGAACATGCACATGGTGTTGGGGATATCAACCGTACTGGGTGTAATCGGCGTTGTCTCGGCCTTTGGTTTGTTTTATTTAGGTGAGAAGGTTTTTCACATCGATCGTGACCATATTCAAACTTTGATGTATTTAAAGCTGTCGGTTGCCGGGCACCTGACGATTTTCCTTACACGAACCCGCGGTCCGTTCTGGTCGATACGTCCGGCAAAAATTTTATGGATCGCTGTGCTTGGCACTCAAATAATCGCCACATTAATAGCCGTTTATGGAATCTTTATGACACCGCTTGGCTGGGGTTGGGCTGGCTTTGTTTGGGGATATGCCTTGATTTGGTTCCTTGTAAACGACCGAATCAAACTACTTGCCTATCAGATTTTCGATCCGGTAAAAACTAAGCAACACGTTAATCTGAAGCAAGAGATTGCTGATCGTGCTCACGAAATTTACGAGCAGCAAGGCCATCGCGAAGGAAATGCCGATCAGGATTGGGAAAAAGCTGAGGCCGAAATTAAGAACGAGGAATCATAATTGAAATGTGTGAATTATATAAACTTTTTCAAAAATTGTATAACATTTCTGTTTTCTTCCCTATTTAACTTTCGCAGGTAAAAAATCTGTCAATGGCATAAGAATGGTTTGATACAACTGATTTGCCATCTTACAGATTATCATCTGACTGGTTTAAGATTTACCTTCTGCTGAAAAGCTATCCGTTTAAGGTTTCTCCTAAATATTTCAGGCTAAAGCCAATTCTGAAAATTTAATAAATCGAACAATGAATGTATTATTAGTTTATCCGCAATACCCGGATTCATTTTGGAGCTTTAAGCATGTCATGCGGTTTATTGCCAAAAAAGCTACCGTTCCGCCTCTTGGATTAATCACCGTTTCAGCCATGTTGCCAAAAGCCTGGCATAAAAAACTCGTAGATCTAAATGTTTCAACACTTCATAGTAGTGACCTCATTTGGGCCGATTATGTTTTCATCAGCGCTATGTACATACAAAAAGAATCGGTCAATAAAATTATTGAGCTTTGTCTGAAATATGAAGTTAAAATGATTGCAGGCGGACCGTTGTTTACCCAGGAATACGAAAATTATCCCCAAATAGACCATTTCATTTTGAATGAGGCGGAAATTACGATGCCGCTATTTCTGAAAGACTTTAACGCCGGGAAGCTTCCCGATAAAATTTACCGATCAGATGAATTTGCTGATATTAAAATATCACCTGTTCCTGATTTTGAGTTGTTATCCAGAAAAGACTATGTTACCATGAACATTCAGGTTTCGCGTGGATGCCCCTTCTCGTGCGACTTTTGCGAAATAACTTCGCTATTGGGGCACAAGGTCAGGATAAAAAGCACCAGCCAGATTATAGAAGAACTGGATGCTCTTTACCGTTTGAATTGGCGGGGGCCTGTACTTATTGTAGATGATAATTTTATCGGTAACAAGAAACAGGTTAAAAACGATTTACTTCCAGCCATGTATGAATGGATGCAAAATCATAAACACCCATTTACGTTTAACATTCAGTCTTCCATCAATCTGGCCGATGATGCAAAATTGATGTCGTTAATGGCAGAAACAGGGTTTACTTCAACCTTTGTGGGAATTGAAACACCTGATGAAAAGTCGCTTCAGTCGTGCCATAAAGGTCAAAACGAAAACAGGGATTTACTGCAAAGTGTAAAGAAAATTCAAAATGCTGGGATACAGGTTTCCGGCGGATTTATTGTGGGTTTTGACACCGATACGCCAACGGTTTTTCAAAAACAAATCGATTTTATACAGCAGAGTGGGATTGTTTCGGCAATGGTTGGATTGTTGAATGCGCCAAAAAATACTGAATTATACAACCGGCTAAAAGCAGAAAACCGGTTGACCATCCAATCCTCAGGAAACAATACTGATTCATCCATGAATTTCATTCCGAAAATGAATCGTGACGAATTATTGGAAGGCTATAAAAAGATCATTCAAAATATCTACTCTGCAAAACCATATTACAAGCGAATTCGGCAGTTTTTGCTCAACTACAAAAAGGTTCAGGCAGGAAAAAAGTCCAGGGGTTTCTCTCTTTTGTTGGGATTTCTCAAATCGGTTTTTGTTATTGGCATTGTAAATAAAGGCAGAAGCGAATACTGGAAATTAATAATATGGACACTTTTCAAAAGGCCATCACTGATGACTGATGCACTGACGTTTACGGTGTATGGTTATCATTTCAGGACGGTGTATGGACTAAGAAACAAAATTAAGATAGAAGAATATAACGATAGCCTCGAATACGGAATGTGAGATGGGCAACTCCATTTCTTGGAAATTACTATTCCCGATTTGAAATACTCTTTTCGGAGGGAAGTTTCATTAAATCAAACAAATTAATTTAACATCAGAAATAATATCTCCTATATGAAATCGAAAAAACAATTAGGCATTTGGATGGATCATTCAACTGCTCATTTAATCGGATTAAACATTGACTCAACAAAAAATAAAACCATTTATGCGCAGGTTGGAGAACAAGACGAAGCGCTTAATACACGTGACGAAACCCTGATACAAAATAAAGAACAAAACGAACTCTCCGGTTTTTTCAGTCGCCTAAGCAATGAAATAATCCACTACGATGAAGTACTTCTGTTTGGTCCAACAAACGCGAAAACCGAATTCGTAAACACTTTAAAAGATGATCACCATTTTGATAAAATAAAAATTGAAGTAAAACCGGCGGATAAAATGACGGAAAACCAGCAGCAGGCTTTTGTGAACGAACATTTTAACATCAAAGGATAAGTAATAAGCACAATATATAGTCGTGCTTTTTATTACTCACCCCAAGTCCGCTAGCGGACTTCTCCCCTCTCTAAACATAGAGAGGGGCAAAGCATCGCAGATGCGATGGGGTGAGTCAAAACAAGCAAAAAAAATACAAATACGACATTGCTTTACTCATATAACTTGAAAACTCAAAAGAGAAAAATAACAACATTGGAAAACTCAAAATCAGTTGCAATTATTGTTGCCCACCCAGACGATGAAACCTTATGGGCAGGAGGAACCCTTTTGAGCCATCCTCTATGGAACTGTTTTATCCTCAGTCTTTGCAGGGGAAACGATGCTGATCGTGCTCCGAAATTTTACAAGGCATTAAAAGTTCTGAAAGCCGAAGGAACAATGGGCGATCTGGACGACGGGCCGGAACAATTACCACTGGACGAGCAGGTTATTGCACAGATTATTCTGAAGCTATTGCCGCAAAGACATTTCGATTTGGTGATTACTCATAATCCGAAGGGAGAATACACCAGGCATCTTCGACATGAAGAAACAGGTCGTACTGTAAAGAATCTTTGGGGGACAGGCAAAATTTCGGCTTCGGAACTCTGGACATTTGCCTATGATGATGGCAATCGGGAATATTATCCAAACCCAATTGAAAGCGCTGAAATATTTCTGACACTCACAAAAGAAATTTGGTTAAAAAAATACCAGATAATGACTGAAATATATGGTTTTGCAACGGAAAGCTGGGAAGCTAAAACAACTCCTGTTTCCGAAGCATTCCACAAATTTACTGACACATCTGAAATAGTAAAAAGAATTAACGATAAAGGAGCTGTATTATGAAAGTATTGGTTTTATACGATTATCCGCCCTCACCGGGAGGGCTTGCTACACAAGGAGATCTCCTTTACAAAGGACTTCTGGAGTTGGGTGTTGATGCGCACGCCGTTCATTTTGAATCGGCTCAGGAAAAAGAATGGTATTACCGGTGGTTTACTCCGGATGTTGTTGTTGGCGTAGGCTATTGGGGACACACGCCACAATTGGTTCTTCACCCGCAACGATACGGAGTTCAGCCAGTGCCCTGGCTGGTTGCCGATGGTTACATCGCCAATTATCAGGAAGTACTGAATGCCTTGCCTCTTATTCTGGTAACTTCGAATTGGGTAAAGGAAATGTATGTCAGAGATGGTATTGACGGCAACAAAATTGAAGTTTTGCCCGTTGGTTGCGACACAGATTCGTTTAAACCTTACAGCAAGGACGACCCAAAAATACAGGCCGTGCGCCAGGCATTGGGGATTTCTCTTGATCAGTTGATGATTTTGACTGTTGGCGGTGATGCCGCATCGAAAGGAGCGCAGGAAGTGATGCAGGCACTTGCCATTATTGATACCAAAGCGCCCGACTGGAAATATGTTTGTAAAGTTTGGCCGCAACCGCGAACCAAAGCGCAAAACCTGCTCGATCTGGAAATGGCAACATCTTTAGGCATCGAAAAAAATGTTGTTTATACGACTAATACGATTTCCAGAGCGTTTATGCCTTACCTTTTTGGGGCGTGCGACATCTACGCGGCGCCTTCCCGGCTGGAAGGATTTGGCATGCCACAGGTGGAAGCGGGTGCCTGCGGAAAACCTGTAATTAGCATAAAAGCAATGGGAATGCTGGATACGCTTGTACACGGCGAAACTGCTTTTCTGGCCGAAGTTGCCCGGAAAATCGTAGTAAACGAAGTTATACTCGGAGGTGAATCCGGCTTTGAAGAAAAGCATAAAGTGATTTTTGATGTGCCACGAACAGTCGATTACCGGGCAAATGTTCAGGATATTGCCAAATACATGTTAACGCTTATGGACTATCCTGACTTACGTGATAAAATGGGTAAAGCAGGACGAGAACGAGTGGTAGAAAATTTTGACTACCGTGTTGTCGCTAAAAAGTTTGTTCAGATCATCAGCGAGAAACTGGGGATAAAGTAAAGAAGCTGGAAGTCGGAAGTCAGAAGTCAGAAGTCAGAATTTTTTTCTTCTGACTTCGGTCTCCGGTCTTCAAACTAAAACAGACACCATGAAAACAGAAAACGAAAACCAAATAGAACTGGCCACAAAAGCCGCCCTCGAAGTATTGCTTCACAATGCACACGGACCATTTCACGGCCTGCCGCGAACTGCCGGATGGGGCTATCCGGAGCCCTATACCCGCGATTTGATGTTCTCCATTCTGGGTATTGCCGTTTCTGGAAATCAAAAGTTACTGGATAGTATCCGGAAGGTGCTGGAAACACTGGCAAAAAATCAGACTGAACACGGACATATCCCTTCGCTGGTGCACGATAAAGATGAGCGTGGGGCGAGCGACACTACCCCACTGTTCTTGCTGGGCGCGGGCATTTTCAGGAAGGTTGCTCATGAGCCAGATTTTCTTCACGAAGCTGTTGAAAAAGCCCTGATCTGGATGGAATATCAAAGTCCGTCGGACCGTTACCTGGTGGCACAGCAACCTACCAGCGACTGGCGCGACGAACAATGGGTTACCGGCTATGGATTGTTTGTGAATACGCTGGTTTATAGTTGTCTCCGGATATTGGGCAAAGACGAAAGGGCGGACAGGTTCCGCCATGCGATGGGACGTTTTACCATTTCAGATGATAAGATACACCGACATGTTCCTGAAGGACTAGTGGTTAAGCACAAACCCTACTATGCTTTCTGGGCCTATAAGCTATACAGCAGCGAAAGTTTTGACCTGCTTGGAAACAGCCTTGCTATTCTCTCCGGGTTGGCCTCACAATCAAGAGCCGAAGAAATGATTTTGTGGATAGAAACAGAGTGTTCAGGAATGAAGGAAAAAGGAGAACTGGCCGTTGATTTACCGCCTAATTTCTTTCCTTATATAAAACCTGAAGATGTCGATTGGTTGCCTCGCTATAAACAATTTAATAATCCCGGAGAATACCATAACGGCGGAATCTGGCCTTTTATCTGTGGGTTTTATATAGCTGCACTGGTGGCTGCAAAAAGGTATAAACTCGCGGAAGAAAAGCTGCTAGTACTTTCCCGACTTGTAAAATTTTCAGCCACCGAAACCGTTGAATTTGGATTTAATGAATGGATAAAAGCACAGGACGGAAAGCCCAAAGGTCAGGACTGGCAAACCTGGAGCGCCGCACTTTACCTTTATGCGGCAAAATGTGTAGAGCTAAAAAGTACTCCTTTTTTTGATGAAATGCGCATGTCAATACCTGAAGCAAAAGATCGTGTTCACAAGGTGTGAATGATGTAAATTATTTCTAAAATAATGTAAAACTATTCGTTATGAAAAGATTCAACTTTGCTGAGTGTTGTATCAACCAACTCTTATCGCAACGTCATGCCGAACTTGTTTCGGCATCTCTTCGTTGATGAGACCCTGAAACAAGTTCAGGGTGACGAGCCTTCGACAATATAACGTTGACACAACACTAGTAGTTTTCAAGCACAATTTTTAACGGAAAAAAGATGAATAAGGATCAAAATTACATAATCAGACAGCCTCAAAACGAAACAAATCGGTTCATTGCAAGAAATCAAATAAAAGATCTGCTGGAAGAACCGCGCACTCCTATTCCAGACGAATCATTCGTTCCGGAACATCCGGATGAAAATCCTAATCCAACAGGTCCCGAACCAGGCATAGATGAACCAGAAATAAACGACCCGACCCGTATTGATGAACCACCGGAAATTTTTAACATCGTAGGAAGTTACACGGGTAGCTGAAGTTATTGGCCGTAATTCAAGAGGTGACGGAGTCAATCCAAGAGGCGACGAAGTCAGACACTAAATACCAAATCAATGAACGCGTTGGCATGCGACTATTATGGCCTATAACAAACTAATAATGGTTAAATATTCAAAAAAAGCACAGGAGAAAATTGAAGAAGTGATGCTTGAATTCAAGCATGGGGAGTTGAAATCAGGCAAAGGCGGTAAAGGTGGATTTGTAAAAAGCCGCCAGCAGGCAATTGCAATCGGGATAAGTGAAGCTAGTGAAACAGGGTTAAAGATTCCGAAGGAACAGCCATAATTGATCAAAATGTGTGAATTATGTAAATTTTATACAGAATTGCACAATTAGTTCAGCATTATATATTCTAACTTCAGCAACTAAAATATATTGAATATCATTATGGAAACAATGGTTGTCGGTTACTGGAATAGTAAAAAAGAAAAAATAAAACAAAAATTTCCGGGCATTAGCGATCAGGATTTAAATTTCTTTGAAGGCAAGGAAAAAGAAATGATGGAAATGCTGGAATATAAGCTTGGAATACCGAAGCTGGAACTGGCAAAAATAATAGAAGCACTTTAAAGGCATAAACTCATTCAACGATATGAACAATTCACTCTCAAAAACAAATACAAAATCTCCGGAAGAGAAGCGGATTCATGGGTCAATTTTAAAAAATGAAGATGTACAACTGAATGAGAACCTAAAAGAATCGGAGATACGTTACCGTCGGTTGTTTGAAACGGCAAAAGATGGCATCCTAATCCTTGATTTTAAAACCGGAAGTATTCTGGATGCGAATCCGTTTATAGTTAAAACTATTGATTTGCCTTTAGAGGAAATACTTGGGAAAAAACTTTGGGAAATCGGACTTTTCAGTAATAAGGAAGAATCGGAACTTGCTTTTAACGAGCTGAAAACAAACGGATATATTCGTTTTGAAGATATGCCCATACAACGACGGAATGGCAAAATAACGGAAGTAGAATTTATAAGTAACGTTTATTTAGAAAACAAAATAAAGGTCATTCAATGCAATATCAGGGATATAACTGAGCGGGTTAAGACAGAAGCAGCCTTGAAAATAAGTGAGCAGAATTTAATGAAGCAAAACACAGAATATGCCGATCTGAATAAAGAATATTCGAGACTGAACGAAGAGTTAACCGAAAGTATAAATAGAATTCAGCACATCAACAATGATTTGATTATCTCTAAAGAAAAGGCTGAAGAATCAGATAAACTCAAATCGGCATTCCTGGCCAATATGAGCCATGAAATCCGCACTCCAATGAATGCAATTAGTGGATTTTCCGAACTTCTTTTGCAAACCGGGTTGTCCAAATATGATATGTCAAGTTATGTTCATATTATTGACGCAAGCAGCCGGCAACTTTTGTCTATTATGAGCGACATCATTGATATTTCGAAAATCGAAGCCGGACAATTTTCTGTTGAATCAAAATCAGTTGACATCAATATATTAATGGATGAAATATTTGATACGTACAAAAAGATTATTGATTTAAAGAAATTGAGGTTGCTTTTTTTACCTGAAAAACCAAATAATCTCATTCAGGTGAAAACCGATGGTAACCGGATAAAACAGGTCATTTGCAATTTACTAAACAATGCCATCAAGTTTACGAAAGAAGGTGAAATCCAGTTTGGATATAAACTGAAGGACAATTTCATCGAGTTCTTTGTCATCGATAGTGGCATTGGCATTAAACCTGAAAATCAATCACTTATTTTTAAACGTTTCAGCCAGATAGCGCCAACCAAAGACCAATTAAATGGTGGCAATGGACTTGGATTAGCCATTTCAAAAGCTTTGGTCGAAAAGCTGGGCGGAATCATTGAGGTAAATTCAGAACCAGGTAAAGGCTCAACATTTGCATTTACAATTCCCTTTTTAAATTAATGTTATTGGTCAATCAGTAAACCAATAACTGATCATTCAGCATCTCTTCCTTAAACTCCTTTGGTATTTTCAATCAGTCTACATTATCCTGATAATGTGTGAATGATGTAATTCTTACCCGCAATTGTGTAACACTTTATGCAACGAAATCGATCAACTTTGTAGTCTTGTGATCACTCATTCACATTCAAAATTTTACATTATGAAAAAGGGAAATGTATCATCAAAAGATTTTCGGGAAACGATAAAATGCGAACCGAATTTAAGCTCGCCGGAAGCTGGTTTTACAATAAAGATCGGCAACTATATGAAAAGAACTATTTTCATAGGCAGTCTGGCCGGAATAGGATTATTCCTGAATAGTTGCATGGCAGGTTATGTGGCTACTGAGCCATCATACGTAGAATATTCAAGACCTCAGCGTCCAAGCGATTTCCATATCTGGATTGACGGTGACTGGGTATATAATCAGTCGAGCCATAATTATGTTCAGAATAGTGGTTATTGGACGAGACCTCAACAAAACCGTGTTTATATAAAGGGATCCTGGGAATCAAATTCAAAAGGAAAACATTGGAAAAAAGGTCGTTGGGAAAAAGAAAGTCATCAAAAAAATCAACGCTCCGGAAATAGTCATCAAAAAAACCGTCGTTCCAGATAATCATAAAATTCAAAGATTATGAAAAAGAACTTGAAAATTTTAATTCTGTTTCTCATATTGATTGCAACAGCTGCAATACTTCCGAAACAGGCAAAAGCTCAGCAATACGGAGTTAGCTTTCAGACTTTTTACGATGAACTAAGTCCTTACGGTGAATGGGTAGACTATCCCAAGTACGGCTACGTCTGGATTCCGTATGTCGATTCAGATTTTGTTCCATATTCAACACAAGGACAATGGGTGTATACCGAATATGGCTGGACCTGGGTTTCGAACTACGAATGGGGATGGGCTCCTTTCCACTACGGACGCTGGGATTACGATAATTACTACGGCTGGCTTTGGGTTCCCGACAACCAGTGG
Source organism: Prolixibacteraceae bacterium (assembly GCA_963677955.2). Taxonomy (GTDB): domain Bacteria; phylum Bacteroidota; class Bacteroidia; order Bacteroidales; family Prolixibacteraceae; genus Aquipluma. The sequence continues at coordinate 4,687,889 of CAXXQR010000001.1, read as the reverse complement.
GGACCGTCATGGGTAACCTGGATCAGATCCGATGGTTATTATGGCTGGCAACCCATGCAACCCGGCATTAGCATCAGTTTAAGTTTTGGCCGCGATTACCACTCGAACTACGATCATTGGACCTTTGTGAGAGATCGCGATTTTGAAAGGAATGATATTCAACATTATTATGTCGATCGATCTGATCACGACCGAATATTGCTGAATTATTCGGTCATTAATCAAACATATAACGATCGACGACGGAACACTACTTATATTTCCGGACCATCCAGAGATGATGTTCAACGAGTTACTGGTTCCAAAGTCAGATCGGTCTCCATAAGGGAAAACAGCAGACCAGGGCAAAATCTGAGTAATAGCCGATTGAATATTTATCGTCCTGAAATCAAGCAAAATAACGAAAACGGGCATAAGGCTGCTCCTTCAAGAATTGTCAATCTGAAAGATGTAAAACGACCTTCGGAAAGAAATTCGCACAATCAATCGCGCGATTTAAATCCAGCCAATAGCAACAGAAATGAACAGCAAAGAAATACGGTAACACCACCGAATAAGGAGAACCAAAAGGTGCAACCGACGAAACAACCCCGGAGCCAAAGACCCGCCAACACGAATAAAAGGGAACAAAGACAAAATGTGGAAACTCCGCAGAATCAGTCCAATCAGGTACAACCTACACCGAAAAGGAATGTAACTCCACCTGTAAATAAAACTCAGGAACGGCAGCAGAAGCCTGTATCACCGCAGAATCAAACCAAACAGGTGAAGCCTGGTCAGCAAAAGAATGTTGGTAAATATGAAAATAAGAAGCAGGAACAGCGGCAAAAAACTGTTGCTCCGCAAAACCAAAAAAAACAGGTGCGGCCAGCGCAACAAAGGAATGTTAAGCCTACCGGGAGTAACAAACAAGTTAAGCCTACAAGAGCTGAAAGACAGAACACTAAAAGAAGTAAGCAAAAGAAGGATTCCAATTCACCAAAAAAGTAAATCGCATTGTGATTACAAGTTTTATTTACAAGGACACGGGGAAGTAGAAGAGAAAAATATAACTCAGGTATTGTGCGGCTCTACTTCCTCTTAAGCAGGATATATGGAAAACCAGCACCGTATAGAAATTGAAAAAACCGGATTAAATAATCCTGACCGTTACATACGATTTTTAAAATTGTTGGAAGTAAAATTAAATGAAGAATTTTCAATCGAAAAGATACAATCAGCCCGTATCGCCATTGAAAAGGCCGAATTAAAGAATGACATGCAACTTCAACTGGTAGACGGAATTAAAACTGTCATTCATCGGTTAATTTATTCTTCTGACAGGCCTTTGGAGCAGAACATTTCGGATTACATCAGTAAAAAGCTCGGCCATCCTTACGCTTATCTGAATAATCTTTTTTCGCAAAACACAGGCTTTACCATTAAAAGATACATCAACGCGCAGAAAATTGAACTTATTAAAGAAATACTGATTTACGACGAAGTAAATATTGCAACGATTGCCTTAAAACTGAATTTTAGAAACGAAACACATTTAGCTGAATGGTTTAGAAAGGAAACCGGTGTATCACCTTCTTTTTACAGATTGCTCAGGAAGACCAGTTCTTACAAATACCCAAATGTGTGAATTATGTAAATTTTTGCTGGTTTTGCATGGTAATTCAGAATGTTTTTTGGTTTAACTTTAAAATGTAATCTTATCAATAGATTGTAAATGAACTAGAAATACGATCCTGCATCAGCATTACGACTCCTGGTTAAGCAAAAACAACAAAGGATGGAGTTGCAAAAGGTGTATAAAATGGAGCATAGACTGTCTGAAAAGTCATTAATTCAGTCATCCTTAACTTCCTGCCCGCTCGCTTGGCAGGCGGGGTTTCAGGATCTCAACGCATTGATTGTCAGATTCCGAAATAAATTCGGAATGACCTGATCTTTGAGCGATGATACTTTTGAGACAGTCTCTCATCGAACAAAATTATACCAAAACCAAAATACATGAAGCTCTATATTAAAAACATGGTTTGTACCCGTTGTGAGGCAACGGTAAAATCAGAACTCGATAAAATTGGAATTCTATATGATTCCGTAAAAATAGGTGAAGTTGGTCTCAATAAAAAAATAACCTCCGAACAGCGGTTGCAGTTATCGGCAGCATTACTTCTGGATGGATTCGAATTAATTGATGATCAGAAAAATGAACTTATCGAGAGACTTAAAAAGTCGATTATCGATTTGGAGCATCACTCGGATGAAGATTTGAAAACGAGTTTTTCAGACTACATCAGCCTGCTAGTTGACGATAACTTCATTTCATTAAACAAACTGTTTGCTGAAATAGAAGGCATGACCATTGAAAAATACATCATCAAACGAAAAATTGAACGGATAAAAGAAATGCTGGTATACGAGGATCTCAACCTTGACCAAATCGCGGTTAAAATGCATTACAGCACTACGGCATCATTATCCAATCAGTTTAAACACGAAACAGGTTTAACACCTTCGCATTTTAAAAAACTCCGGATTTCAAGGAACATTATTCCGGAGCTTAATTAAAATTCTTCCACTTTAAAATCATTTCTGTGAAGACAACAAAGCATCATATAATAAATTCAGATTCTGTTAAGAAAAGAAAGGCAGAAAAAACAGAAATCCAATTTTCCGGAGATGCCAATAATAAAGGATCTTCTGAAAGTCAGTTACTGGAGCAGTTGGCCAAAATGGAAGAAATTAAAGTTCAGCTGGAGAATCGTGTCAAGGAGGACACAAAAAAACTTAACGAAGTTATTTCAACAAACGCAAAATTTCTCTCGATTGTTGCGCACGATTTACGAAACCCCTTCAATTCCATAATAGGTGTTTTGGATATATTAAGCCGTAATTTAAGTGAATTCAGTATCGCCGAATTAGAAAACCTTATTCAGTTGGCAACCAGTTCGGCAACCAATACTTTAAACCTTCTTGATAACCTTTTAGCCTGGTCGATTATCCAAAATAAACAGAAAAGCTTTAATCCCGAAAAAATAAATTTGCGTGAATTAGTCATAAATGAGCTTAAAAATTTCAATCTGTTGGCTGCTAAAAAGCAAATTAAGATGGATCATTCCATTACAGATGGGCTGTATATAACAGCAGATATTCAGATGGTTAAAACGATATTCAGGAATTTAATCGGCAACGCCATAAAATATTCAAAAACCGGTGGAGTCATTTTTATAAGTGCTGAAGAAGGGAAACAATTTGTTGAAATTGCAGTCAGAGACGATGGCATCGGAATGTCAAAAAAAACTAAGGAGAAACTCTTTAAAATTGATGAATTTAAATCGATGTTGGGTACGAATAACGAACAAGGTACTGGTTTGGGGCTTTTGTTTTGCCAGGAATTTATTGAAACTCATGGCGGAAAAATCCGGGTTGAAAGCGAACAGGGAAGGGGAAGTAAATTCAGATTTACCCTACCGCATTATATTTAAAACAGATTTTTAATATGGTAAAAATAACATCGAGTTTTCCCGATAAGGATACCGACGAGATCTCAAAGTTTCTCAATATACTTTTAGCCGACGAATATGTGCTTTATACCAAAACCCGAAACGCTCACTGGAACATCAGTGACCGGGGATTCGATGAATTGCATAAATTTTTCGAAATTCAAAACGGAGTTCTGGATGAAATGATTGACAATATTGCCGGACGGATCCGCGTACTGGGGCATTTTGCACTGGGCTCGCTGAAAGATATGCTCCGTGTTACCCAAATGAACGAAGAAACCCACGATTTTGAAACCTCCACGGGCATTATTCAGGCACTTGTCGCCGATCACGAAACAATTATTTCCATGATCCGGAATGAAATCATCTTAATTTCAAACAAATACAATGATCATGGCACAACAGATTTTGTAACAGGACTGATGGAGCAGCACGAAAAGATGGTCTGGATGCTCCGGGCATTTCTTTCGGAGCCCGATTTCAGCGCCACGAATCATCTCCGAAAAATCACAAAGCTGAGTGGTTCCTCGGATAAATAAGTTCAACGCAGATTGAATAACACTTCAGTTAAAGTTTTCGTTTTTCAGGAGAACTTAGAATGTGTGAATTGTGTAATTCTTTTCAAAAGTTATGTAACACCTTATCCTTTAAAGGTTTTTATATTTATATCATGTCTAAAATCAGGAAAGATGAAAATGCCCTCCGAAACATCAAATCACACCAGCGAAGTTGTAGTCACTTTTCTAAATCTTTTACTTGCCGAAGAGTATGTCCTTTACACCAAAACCAGAACGGCACACTGGAACGTTGACGGAAAAAATAATTTTGAGGTACATGTGTTTCTGGAAAACCAGCATGATACACTTGACAACATGATTGATGAAATAGCGGAGCAAATACGGGCGCTGGGACATTATGCGCTGGGCTCTCTGAACGAATTTCTAACCATTGCTCAATTGAACGATGATAATCAGATTTTCAGAAAACCAACAGAAATTCTTGAAACTCTTCGGGCTGGTCACGAAACAATTATCGGCATTCTCCAGCATGCAATCGAATCTACTTCAACTAAATTAAACGAAGTAAATACTGCAGCTTTTTTGACTGGGTTATTGAAACAACATAAAAAAATGGGGCAGATGCTGACGGAGCTTTCGTCAAATCCGACCTATCACGTTAGCCAGCAGCTATTAACTAATTCTTGCCGCCTTTTGGATTGGCAGGACTAATAAGAGGACAAAACAAATAATGAAAAAAATATCAGTTTCAACACTACTTTTTTTTACGACCGTATTAGCTGTCCTGTTGATTTTCATGGTTTTAAATGAAAATCAATGGAATTTAGGCTGGTTTCAAATTCCGGTAAGTCTTGCTATCGGTTTTTTAATTGGAACCGCGTTAACGAAAAAGAAACAAAAGAAAATATGGTTTTAAGATTCGGCTTCACAAAAACATATTATCATGTCAAACAAAACAACAACAGTAAAAGCTTCGAAATGGACCAATGCCAAACGAAATTTTAAGCGAATACTCTGGGGTCTCATCGCATCGATCATTATTCTTACAGCTGCATTTATCTATGGAAAATATTTTTACACATTCAGCGACGGATATCGTGCCGGATTATTACAGAAATTCTCGCACAAAGGCAATATCATTAAAACTTTTGAAGGAGAAATGATTTTAAGCAGCGTCACGGGAAACCAGAACGTAGCTATCGCGTCCGAAAAGTTCTTCTTTTCGGTATCCAGTAAGAGTTTAGCCAACCAACTCGATACCATTCAGGGACAAATGGTTATTGTACATTACGAGCAAAAACACGGAGCATTATTCTGGAATGGCGATTCGGAATATATCGTCGACAGTGTAAAGCAGATAAAATGATTCCGGATTGAGTAGAATATGTCGTATATTTCAATACATTTTCAAGGTACCATCAATTGAAAGCTAAAAAAAAAATAACGGTTGAATCAACAAAAGAAAAACCTTCTGATTCTATAACAGCGAATTTTCCAATCGTCTGTGTTGGAGCATCGGCGGGTGGACTGGAAGCTTTAGAGCAATTTTTGGGCAACGTACCCGAAAACAGCGGAATGGCTTTTGTGGTCATTCAGCACCTCGATCCAACGCAAAAAGGAATGCTGCCCGAATTACTCCAGCGAATTTCAGGCATGAAAGTTTTTCAGGTGAAAGACCGCATGGCTGTTAAGCCCAATTTTGTATATGTGATTCCTCCCAACAAGAGCATGTCAATATCCCGGGGTGTGCTTCACCTGGTCGATCCGGCTGAAATAAGGGGGCTTCGCCTTCCGATCGATTTTTTCATGCGTTCGCTGGCCAACGACCGCCACGAAAAGGCCATCGGCGTTGTACTATCGGGAATGGGGTCGGACGGAAGCTTAGGCCTTAGCGCGATAAAAGCACAAAACGGAGTGGCGATGGTGCAGGATCCTGAATCAGCAAAATTCGACAGTATGCCGCGTAATGCCATCAATGCGGTGGTTGCTGATGTTGTGGCGCCGGCCAATGAATTGCCGTTAGGCCTCACTAAATTTTTAAATCATACTTCGGCTCTTAAACCAACTCCTGATGTTGAGCTTGAAGATAAAAACTCGCTGGAGAAAATCATCAGCTTGTTACGCTCCCAAACCGGAAACGACTTCTCACTGTATAAAAAAAACACGATGTACCGCCGTATCGAAAGGCGGATGGGCGTTCACCAAATTCCTAAAATTGCTTCGTATGTCGGTTTTTTAAAAGACAATCCGAAGGAGGTGGAAATTCTTTTCAAGGAACTGATGATCGGCGTAACCAACTTTTTTAGGGATGCTGCGGTTTGGAAAAAGCTGAACGAAACTGTTATTCCGGATTTAATTACCGGACTTCCTGAGGGTTCTGTCCTGAGGGCTTGGGTTGCGGGATGCTCAACAGGTGAAGAAGCATATTCGCTGGCCATCGTGTTTAAAGAAACTTTGGAGAAAATCAGGCCACGGGGCGGCATCTTGTTGCAGATATTTGCTACCGATCTGGATAACGAAGCGATTGAAACCGCCCGCAAAGGTGTTTTTCCATACAATATAACAACCGATGTTTCTCAGGAACGGCTGGGCCGCTTTTTTATTCCACAGGATGGCAATTTTCGCGTCAACACCGAAATCAGGGAAATGGTTGTATTTGCCCAGCACAACATCATTATGCACCCGCCTTTTACCAAACTCGATATCCTGACCTGTCGCAATCTCTTAATTTACATGGATACTGACTTGCAAAAGAAGATTTTGGGGCTGTTCTATTACAGCATGAATCCGGAAGGAATTATGGTACTTGGCAGCTCTGAAACTCTTGGTGCACAAAGCTATCTTTTTAGTCCGCTGGACAATAAACTGAAAATTTACAAACGGCATGATAAAACAGCTGAAGTCCCCGCATTATTCGATTTTCCTTCATCATACTCCCGATCAAAACAAACCAATATGGAACAGAAAATTACCGTAAAATCACCTCAAAATATTGAAGAGCTTGCAGATAAACTATTGATTCAGCACTTTTCTCCTCCCGGAGTTTTGGTAAACGAAACTGGCGACATCATTTACATCAGCGGACGTACCGGGAAATACCTGGAACCTGCGGTTGGAAAAGCAAATCTGAATATTTTTGCCATGTTACGAGAAGGTCTTCGCAACGAATTTCCCCCTGCATTTCGCAAAGCCATCCAGAAGAAAGAAGTGGTAGTTATTCACAACCTCAAAGTTGGAACAAACGGAGGAACTCAACACATTAACGTAACCCTGAAATGGATTGATAAGCCGGAACCATTGAACGGGATGATCATGATTATTTTTACCGATTTGCCGAAGGTTCCGGAAACAGTGCATCACCCGGCAACGGGAACTGAAACAACAGTGAGTATAAGGGAAGCTGAGTTGCAGGAAGAACTGATGCACACCCGCGAAGAGATGCAAAACTCGCTGGAAGAAATGCAGAGTTCGCAGGAAGAGCTGAAATCGACCAACGAGGAATTGCAATCGACCAACGAAGAACTTCAGTCAACCAATGAAGAACTGACCAGTTCGAAGGAAGAAATGCAAAGCCTGAACGAAGAGCTGCAAACGGTTAACGCCGAACTGCAATCGAAGATCGATGATTATTCGAGGGTGAATAACGACATGAACAACTTACTGAATAGCACTGATATCGCGACGCTTTTCCTCGACAAAGAACTAAAAATAAGACGATACACACCGCAGGCAACCAAAATTTTCAAACTGATCAAAAGCGACATTGGGCGCCCATTTACCGACTTGGTTTCTGATCTGGTTTATCCTGAACTGGTTGATGATGCAAGTGAAGTGCTAAAGACACTGGTTTTCATCAAAAAACAAATTCCGACCAAAGATCACCGCTGGTTTTCTATACGCATCATGCCATATCGCACTTTTGAAGACCGGATTGACGGACTGGTTATTACGTTCTTCAATATCACCGACTTAAAGCAGTTGGAAGCCAAATTAAACGAAAATGAACAGATGCACCGACTGATTTTGAATTCTTCCTCAGATGTAATTGTAAAATTATCAGCCGATTGGAAAATAGTGGAATTTAATCCTGAAGCTGAAAGATTCTTCGGTAAAAAACACAAAGATGCCATCAGTAAGAATTTTATTCAGCTGTTTATTCCGGAAGCGAAGCAAAAAAAGATCGAGAAAGACATCAGTAAGCTGCTAAAAGAAAAAGCGGATGCCAACTTTAAAATGGAAGTTGTAGCAGCCGAAGGAAAAATACGGGAAGCAGAGTGGTCGGTAAATGTCATGCACAACGGCTTGCAAACGGCCACTGAACTAATTTTGATCGCGAAAAGATAGAGGGAAGTCGGAAGACAGGAGTCGGGAGACCGAGGTCAGAAGAGGGAAGACGGGAGACAGGAGTCAGAAGACCGTTGAAGGTTTTTAGCTCCGGAGGATCAAAATATTTGTAGACCGGTAACAAAAAAGAGGAACTCGTCCGCGATGAAATGATGATCAATGCGGTCACCGATAATCGGACGGAATACATTTAAATTTGATTTATTCAATATGTATTAAAGTTCAACCCCTTCAGGGTTGATAAATTATATCATTCATTTTCCGTAGGTTGACACCCACGGTTATTAAAATCACACCCTTTCAGGGTCGTAAAGAAGCAAAAGTCCGAAGGACTTAAATTTGAATAACCTCCGGTGAAACCGGAGGCAAATGAACCAACAAGTTTGAGAACCCCGAAGTGGGTTCAACATAAATTTAAGCAGTCACTAAGTATGAGCGAAAGAATAAAGGAGACTTAAAAATGAAGTCCGAAGGTTTTCACTTCCGACTTCCAACTTCGGACTGATTTTTACACAATAAACTAAAACGATAAAACCATGAACGATGAACTTGATCTAACAGACGCCCAAGTGCTTCGCAAAAATGCAGAGAAGAAGCTGAAGGCAACGCAAAATGAAAGGAATATTCCAGCCGTGGAAACTGATGTAAAAAGGCTCGTTCACGAATTGCAGGTACACCAGATCGAACTGGAAATGCAGAACGAAGAGTTACGCCAAGCCAACGAAAGAGCAGAGACGGCTCTTAAAAAATACACAATGATGTATGATTTCTCGCCAATGGGATATTTTACAATCGATCAAACCGGAATGATTTACGAACTAAATTTTACAGGAGCCGAGTTGCTGGGCGACCGTCGTTTTAGCCTGTTAAACAGCAACTTTAAGGTATTCGTTTCGGAAGGAACACTGCCAGCGTTTAATAATTTTTTGAACATTGTTTATTTGGGAACATCCAAGGAATCGTGCGACGTAATGCTCGGAAGCGACCCGGAACATTTATGTCCTGTTTACATGGAAGGCATTGTAACCGGCACCGATGGGAAGTGTCTTTTGGCAGTAGTCGATATTACCGAATTTAGAAAACCATAATTATTAAGTACTGAAAAAGAAAATACCAAAGGAGTAACTTTTGCCATGCGAAATTAGTACAATACATAGATTATTCTGAAAATCAATCAGTAACATATTAACATCAAGCCATCATTGTCGTGGTGTCATGTTGAACTTGTTTCAGCATCTCTCGCTAATGAGACCCTGAAATACCTGCCAGCCGGCAGGCTGGAATTCAGGTTCTCATTGACTAAGATGGTTAAGATTCCACTAATTGCAGACTTATTCAAGAACAGCACATATAAGGAATAAACTTACTTAAATACATAGCAGCATGGATCTTCACATCAAAAATATGGTCAGTAATCGCTGCAAAATGATTGTGAAATCCGAGCTTGAAAAACTTGAACTACATTATAAAAATCTAAATTTAGGTGAAGTTGAAATCACAGAAGAGCTCTCCGAAGAAAATAAAAACCAGCTGAATATCAACCTGAAAAAATCAGGTTTGACTCTGATTGAAGACAAGAGAGACATTCTGGTTGAAAAAATTAAAAATATCATTATTGAATTGGTTCATTATTCCGAAAAACAACTTAAGATAAATTTCTCCGATTACTTAAGTGAAAAACTGAATTACGATTACACCTATTTAGCGAACCTGTTTTCGGAGCATCAGGGCATCACGATCGAACATTTCTTTCTGAATCATAAAATTGAGCGCGTAAAGGAATTGCTTATTTACGACGAACTGAATATCACTGAAATAGCCGACAGAATGCACTACAGCAGCGTTGGACATCTGTCGAACCAGTTTAAAAAAATGACCGGATTAACTCCATCCCACTACAAACACCTCAAAGTTAAAAAACGCACACCTCTCGAAAGGGTGTGAATCATGTAACTCCTCGTAGCAATTGTGTAACACTTCCTGAGATTTTCAGGCGCAACTTTGTTTTTTGAAAACATGACATTCCTAATTATAATGAAGATACACCAAAATTTGCTCCTTCTACTTTTGCTTCCTGCTCTGCAAGTTAATGCGCAAGAACTGGTTAACCCACCAATTCAAGCCAACACCGCTTTTTTGACAGGAGAAAACCTGACTTACCAAATCAAGTATGGTTTTATAACCTCAGGAATGACCCAACTTTCACTTACTGATGCGGTTTTTCAAAATAAATTGGTATTTCATTCCTATACTGTCGCGCAAACTACCGGATTGGCCGACAAAATTTATGGTGTAAAAGATGTTTACGAAAGCTGGTTCGACAAGGAAACCATTCTGCCATATAAACAGATTAGCAACGTCAAGGAAGGGCGCTACACAAAATACAACGAGGTTATTTACAACCGGGATAACAACACTGTTCATTCCAAATTATCCGGACTACATCAGGTTCCCGGCAAAATTCTAGATTTATCTTCCACGCTCTACTACATCAGGCGAATTGATTTTTCAAATGTAGTTGATGGTCAAACGATAATCCTGAACATGTATTTTTCCGACGAAGTATTTCCTTTTCGTTTTATTTACCAGGGAAAAGAAACGATTCGCACCAAATTTGGTAAAATAAGTTGTCTTAAAATCAGCCCGGTTGTTGAGGTTGGGCGCATGTTTAAACGATCAGATGATATGACAGTTTGGTTAACCAACGATGACAATCGCATCCCCATCTTGGTCCAGATGGACATTCGCATAGTTGGAAACGTATATTTGAAACTCATTAAATACGAGAATATCGTCAATCCATTGGCTTTTCAGGAGTAAAAGATTATTGCATTAATCAAAAAAAACAGCGTAAACAGGAAAGAACTCCCGGTATTATTTCATTGATTTCAGAGCCTACTGAACATTTGGAATGAATATTGATACATGGCTAACAAATCTGTTGCTATAAATTAGTACAATTAATCCTCATATTAACACGAAACTCAAAAAACATGAAAACAAGAACCATTTTATTTAGCTTTTTAATTGCATCGTCTGCATTTCTGTGGACTGGTTGCAGCCAGGAAGGACCACAAGGGCCCGCGGGCCTCGATGGAAACGCAAATGTAATCGCCTCGCAATGGTACTCACCAACCGCGTGGGATGGCTCATCAGGCGATTGGTATTTCGACGTTACGAATTCAGCCATTTCGCAGGATATTGTTGAAAGTGGAGCAATATTAGCTTATGTAAGTTTACCGGGCGACCTATACAACGATTATACAGTCAGGCCTTTACCTGCTTACGCGGTCGGCGCCAACTGGGGCTTTTTACTCCCCAATGATGGTCAATCATACGGCACAATCGAATTTACCTCCGACATGGTGAACAGGCCAGGCACATCTGGTTATAATTTCAGATTTATATTGATCCCTTCGAATTATAGCTTGAAATCGGCCTCACTAAATGCTCCCGGGTTAAACGATCTCAGGAAAATGTCCTATAAAGAGGTTTGCAATTTATTTGGGATCAAAGAATAATACCTGAAAGCTATTAAATTTCGCTGATTTGGAATATTGTCTATTTGGCAGTATCAATATAGCCGTCACAAAATATACAGGTGACGGCCTCTTTTTTTATCGGGATTGAAAAGCCTAAAGGTGTGAATCATGTAAATTTTCCCTGAAATTATGTAACACTTTTCAGTAAAAATTGGCTCATATTTACGGCGTTACTGATTAAACTTTCCATAAAAAAAAACAGAAACAATGTTCGAACGAAATCAATCCGGGATAAGCATACAATCTTTAGTTAATCAGCTCGAAAATGAAGATGTCAAGGTTCGCACCAGAGCCCGTAAATCGCTGGTTACAACTGGCAAACAAGCTGTTCCGCCATTGTGCCTGGTGCTTGAAAATTCACAAGTATACAAAGCCCGTTGGGAAGCGGCCAAAGCGCTCAGTGAAATTGCCGATCTGAAATCAATACCAATTTTAGTCAAGGCGCTGGAAGATCCGGAAAGCGATGTGGCCTGGCTGGCTGCAAAAACGTTGGAGAAATTCAGAAAGGCTGCATGGCCGGAACTGTTGCGCGCTCTGGTTGATCGGGGGACAGATTCTGTTTTGCTGCAACATGGCGCTCACCATATTCTTCGGAAACAGAAAGTGGAAGGCTATAACGATCTGTTGGAAATACTTCGCACTGCACTCGAAAAGGGATCTGTTCCCGAAAGTATTTCACCAGCCGCATACCAACTATTGGAGAGGATAAAAAGCAGACGGGGTTAGGATAATTTACAATCTGGAAAAACTTTATCTTTAGTTTAAAGTTATTGTTATACTAAAGGATAAGATCTCTATAATAAACAGTTGAATGATGAAAGTGGCTGATGTTTTTAAAAGGGTTTTAAAGACTTTCATCTGGATAGTCAGTATTCTCGTGCTTATATTTCTCATAACAGCCGGAATCATCCAAATTCCATCCGTTCAAACAAAGATTGTTCAATATGCAACCACTTTTGTAAGTGACAAAACCCACACAAAAGTTGAGATCAGAAAAGTAAGCATCTCATTTCCAAAATCAGTTGTTGTTGAAGGACTATTCCTCGAAGATCTTCAGAAAGACACCTTACTTTACGCCGGAAAGACAAAAGTAAACATTGCGCTTTTGGGATTATTATCCAGCAAGATTGACATCAGTTCGATTGCTCTCGAAGACGCCACAGTCAGGTTGCACAGCACCAAAACCGATCCGCTGTTCAATTACAATTTTCTGTTGACTGCATTCAGCGATACAACCAATCAGGTCGTTGCAGATTCTACTGCACAATCCAAATGGACATTCAGTTTAGGTAATGTAAGCCTGAAACACATCCGTTTTAGTTACAACGACGAATATACAGGGATGTTTGTGTCGGCAGCGCTTCAAAATTCAGAATTTAATATTGATGGTATCGATCTGCAAAAATCGGTTTACCGAATTGATGGAATTTCGGTGGAAGGACTCATCGCAAATGTTTTGGTCATCGCATCTCAAAACGTTCAGAAGAATCAAACAGAAAGTGCTTCGCCAAAGATTTCAGCAAAAAATCTGAAACTCTCCAATTCAACCATCAATTACACCGATTCAATTGGCTATCTGTCAGTTAATGCGGTTATCGATCGCAGCGAACTGGAAGACGCTTACCTTGATTTGCAAATGCAATTGTTGTCTTCCAATTCCTTTGAATTATCGAAAAGCAAAATATCCTACCACAACTTTGCTCCTGAAGTCTCCCTAAACACTGCGAATTCTTCATCCGGAAACAATTGGAAAGTTACCATGAATCGCATTGAAATGGCCGATAATACCTTTGTTTATCAAATCGGGAATAATCCTGAACTGAAAGGTGTATTTGATCCGAATAATCTAAAATACAGCAAATTAAATCTTGAAGCAACCGACTTTCAGTATTCAACCGACCTCACAAAAGCTTCAGTTAAAAAGTTCAGTACAACCGATCAAAACAACTTTGAAATCACGAATCTTGAAGGCGATTTTAAAATGGATGAACATTCCATTACAACCAACAAACTCAAAGCCAGCACCCCCCACTCTACGCTGGATGCCGATTTCAGCATACAATTTAAATCATTGGCAGCTTTGACTGATTCGTTGCAATTCACAGACTTGAATTTAGATCTGAAAAGTGCCAGCATCTCCAATTCAGATATTCTGTATTTCAAACCTGATCTAAAAATTCAACCTTTCTTTCAAAACAGCTCAACCATCACAATCGCTTCAGGGCTACTAAGCGGGCAAATGAATAATCTATTTGCTAAAAATCTGGTGTTAAAAACCGGAGCGAATACCTCTCTGGAAACCGATTTCTCGATCAAAGGATTGCCGGAATACAAAACTGCCTTTTATGATTTTCCCAACCTGAAAATAACTTCCGGCAAAAAAGACATTCAAATGCTGGCCGACACGCTAATTCCTGAAAACATTGAAATTCCTGAAAATATCAGTCTCCAGCTTGCTTTTAAAGGGCAGCTAAAGTCTTTTAAAACAAATGCGGAGATCACCAGTAGTTTCGGAGATGCAAATCTCACAGCATCGGTCGATCCGGATGAAAATTTCAATGGCAAATTGAACCTGATCAATATAGAGTTGGGGCGAATGCTCAAAGATACGTTGATGTATGGCCCGGTTTCGCTAACAGCCGATGCAAGCGGCCAGAATCTGGACTTGAAAACAATGAAGGCAAAAATCAAGGTTGAGGCAACAGCGCTTCGGCTGAATAAATACATTTATCACAACTTGAAAATGGTTGGTTCGGTTGACGGACAAGTATTCAAAGGAAATTTAAACCTGACGGACAAAAATGCTGAATTTGATCTGGATGCATCAGCGAACCTGAATCCAGGTCAGGAACAGGTTCAGTTTCGTTTGAATCTGGTGGGAGGCGATCTTCAGAAACTTAATTTCAGCAAAACTGATTTACGTGCAGGACTGGTTGCAACAGCCGATTTTAAAGGAAATTCAGTCGACAACATCAATGGGAAAGTGAAAATTGCCAATATTGTTCTGGCGCACGATATGCAAAAATATGCGCTCGATTCGGTGGTTATCACTTCTGTTAACGAGCCCGGGAAAAGTGAATTCAGCGTAAAAAGCGATATCGTTGATATCAAATACGCTGGAGGTATTTCGCCGTTTAGTCTTCCAGCCGAACTGGAAAAATTCATAAATCAATATTTCCCTGTTTCTGATACACTTTCATCAAATACGCAGCATAAACTTCAGGATTTCAATTTTGCGATTCAGCTTCACAATCATCCCATTTTATCCGAAGTTATCTTTCCTGAATTACATGAATTCCAACCGGGAATCATTCAGGGAAGTTTCGACAGTCAGAAAAACAACCTGAAACTGAATGCCAACATCAACAAAATGGTTTACGTATCGACTGAAATACACGACTTTACGTTTGATGTGAATTCAGATTTAAAGGCATTGAATTACCAGATTTCATGCAGAAGCATTTCGAATTCACTGGCCAGTCTGGACAATTTTTCGATGGGTGGAAATCTGGCTGACAACAAAATAAACACGACTATTTCATCCCTTGACGAGAAGAAAAACAAGAAACTTGCAGTAACTACGCAAATAATCAGGGGCAAAGACAATTACAAACTAACGTTCGATCCGGCTGATTTTTACATGATGTATGAAAAATGGAATATTGCTGCCGATAATTCCATCGAATTCGGGAACCAGGGATTTTTAATCCATCACTTTTCCCTGAACGATGACGAAAGCCAGATCAAAATTGCTTCGGTAAACGATGCGTTTAATGACGATGTAAAGATAGAGATCAGGAATTTAGCGCTGGATGATATTTCAGGAATTTTCCAAAAGGACACCAGTCTGGTGAAAGGAGTTGTTGATGGAAATATTCTGCTCAAACGGGTAAATAATTCATATGGATTAATTGCTGATGCGAAAATCATGAACCTCATTGTCGGCCATATTCCCATCGGTAATCTGACTGTAAAAGCTGAGAATCCAACTACTGAGAAATTTGCTATTGATTTGAAACTATCCAGTGCAGAAAATAATTTAACTGCAAGCGGATTTTATGTTCCGAACGGCGGCGATCAGTCCATCCACATCAATGCGGCGATTCAATCGCTTTCGCTGCAAACGGTTCAGGCGTTTTCGATGGGAACGATTACCAAAGCTTCAGGCAATCTGACGGGCAATTTTTTGGTGGAAGGAAATACAAGCCTGCCCGAAATAACCGGGCAACTTTCGTTCAACAACGCGATTATCACGCCTGCATTTCTGAATAATCCGCTGGAATTTAAGCATGAAACCTTTCAGTTGAGAAATGATGGAATCTATTTCAATCAGTTTACCATTTTAGATCAGGAAAAACACACCGCCATTCTCGACGGAGCGGTCAACATGAACCGGTTCAGCGATTTCAAATTTGCTTTATCGATCAATACAAAGGATTTTTTGCTCTTCAACACTACACAAAAAGACAACAAGGAATTCTACGGACGCATGATCATCGACAGCAAAATCGGGGTTAGCGGACCAATGTCACTCCCGGTTGTGAACGCGAAAATCAAATTAAAAAAAGGCTCCAACTTCACTTTTGCCGTTCCTGAAGACCAGCTAACAACCGACAAAGGCGAAGATGTGGTCGAATTTGAAACCGGAAACAATCTTAATCCGATTTTATACCCGGCTGAGAAAAAAGAAGTGCAAAAATCGAGTTTAACCGGTTTTGATGTTTCTTCTATCCTTGAAATTGACAAAGAAGCGACACTCCGCCTGTTGATGGATCCTTCGTCCACTGACTCGTTGGTGGTAAGAGGCGATGCAGCATTAAGTTTCACCATCGACCGAAGCGGGAAAATGAGCCTTACCGGCGCCTATAATCTGAACGACGGCAGTTACATGGCCTCGCTGGAATCGTTGATTAAAAGGAAGTTCGATATTGATCGCGGAAGTACAATCATCTGGAACGGTGATCCTTACGATGCGGAGATATCGATTAATGCAAGGTATGAGGTTCGCGCTTCTCCCATCGATCTAATGTCCGACCAAATGACAGGCATGAGTGAAACGGATAAAAACGGCTACAAACAACGTTATCCGTTTTTGGTACTCCTGAAATTGCGTGGAAAAATATTACAGCCTGAAATCAGTTTCGAAATACAGTTGCCTCCCGACGAAAAAGGCATTTTGAGTGGTGCGGTCAACCAAAAGCTGAGCATGTTAAACGAAGACGAATCGGCATTGAACAAACAGGTTTTTGCTCTACTGGTTTTGGGCAGGTTTATTCAGGAAAATCCGTTACAAACCGAAACGGGAGGAACGTCCGATTTGGTTCGTGCAACAGTGGGCAAAATCTTATCGCAACAGCTTAATCAGTGGAGCTCGAAAGTGCTTCCGGCCGTGGATTTAAATTTCGACATTCAATCCTATAACGATTACCAGACTGGAGCAGCACAGGGAAGAACCCAGGTGGATATTGGCTTAAAGAAGCAACTTTTCGATGAGCGGCTGAGTGTTCAGCTTGGCGGGTCGGTGGATGTTGAAGGCGAAAAAGCCCGGCAAAATTCGGCAAGTAATATCACAAGCGATGTGGATGTGGAATATAAACTGACCAAAGATGGCCGCTACCGACTGAAAGGATTCAGGCACAATCAATACGAAGGAGTGATTGAAGGTCAGCTCGTTGAAACCGGCGCCGGAATTCTGTATGTCAGAGATTTCAATAAATGGAAGGAATTCCTGAGAAAGAAGAAAAAGAAAAGTGACTCATCAGAATTACAGGAAGAGGGAAATAAATGATAGGATTGTTCTTTGGAGGTTGTCAAAAGTCAAAGAGGTTGTGGTCCAGGTCATCCCGAATTTATTTCGGGATCTCATATACAGCGCGTTTGGATCCTGAAACAAGTTCAGGATGACGGGATCAATGACTATTGTGGTCTGTTGTCTAAAAGCGAACAGCAAAAGATAAATAGAAAAAATCAAGCCTTTATAAGCTTATTTATGAAACAACTAATTACATACTTCCTGATTTTAAGCACACTGCTTCTGGCTTCATGCAGCGGAACGAGGAATTTGCCTTCCGGAGAAAAACTTTATACCGGAGCGGAAATTAATCTGGAATCGGCCTCTGACCTCAATAAAAAACAGACAAAAACTGTGGTGGAAGGCGCTCTTCGTCCGGAACCCAACAAGGTATTTTTAGGCATGAGACCCCGCGTTTGGATGTATAATACCGCTGGCGAAAATCCGAAAAGCAAATTAGACAAATGGCTCAGGAAAAGAGGGACAGCACCGGTTTTGCTGAGCGACGTTAAACCCGCAGTGACTTCCAAAATCATTGATGCGACACTTTTTAACAACGGATTTTTCAAAAGTTACACCGAATATCAGATTGCAGATAAAAAGCGTACTGCAGAAGTAATTTACACAAGCCATATCGATAAACCTTATCTGATTAAAGAATTAGATTATTCGATTTTAGACGATAGTTTGAGCCATATCATTCAAACAGACGAGAAAAAATCACTCATTAAGCCTGGCGAGGAATATAATCTGAATGTGCTGAAAAACGAGCGGGAACGAATTGATGCGAAATTAAAAGACAATGGATATTTTTATTTCAATCCTGATTATCTCCTTTTTAAAGCCGATACTTCAGAAGCAAATCATTCAGTAAACCTGAAACTTACGCTGAAGGACAGTGTCCCACAAACTGCGCTGACCATATACCACATCCGCAAAGTGGTGATTGATCAGGATTACTCATTAACTGAAGACGCTGCAGAAATTAAGAAAGACACCATGATGTTTCAGAATACCGTGTTTATGGTAAATAAAGCCGTGCCAAGTATCAATCCAAAAGAAATACTCCGGTCGGTTTACCTGAAAAAGAATGAAGTTTTTTCACGGAAGAATCATGCCATCACACTGAACCGCTTGATGTCGTTGGATAATTTCAAATTTGTCAGGGTGAAATTTACCGATAGTGACACAACCGCTACCGGATTTCTGGATGTGACTATTTTAATGACACCAATGCCTAAACGTACTTTCAGGGCTGAAATGGATCTGGTAACCAAATCAAATAATTTTACCGGCCCGCGAATGAATCTGAGCCTTCAGAATAGGAATACATTTCATGGCGCTGAAATCCTGAAGTTAAACATGGCCGGATCGTTTGAAGCACAATTGAACGGAACGGCGAAAAACCGCTATTCATATTCCTGGAATCCGCAACTTGATTTAACTTTTCCCCGGTTTATTACGCCATTTAACATCAATCGGTCAAGCAGCATTTACATTCCAAAGACTAACTTTTCGCTTTCGTACAACTATCTGAAAAGAGTGGACTATTTTGACATGAAGACATTCCAATTCGGGTACAGTTACAAGTGGAAAGAAAATATTCTGAAAGAACACGAATTAACTCCGATTAATGTGAGCTTTTCTACGATTGGAAATAAGTCGGCTGCATTCGACACCTTGCTTGTTTCCAATCCTTACCTGAAAAAAAGTTATGAAGAGCAATTTATCGCCGGAGGCAGTTATTCGTTTAGCTACAACGAACAAGTGCTAACAGGTAAAAAGATGCAATACTTTTTCCATGCCACCACAGAGTTTGCCGGCAATGCGTTTTCTTTGGCAAAGCACATTGCAGGTGAAAAAGTTTCATCAGCCGATCCATCAAAAGTAGTTGGCTCAGTCTATTCCCAATTCGCCAAATTAAGTCTGGAAGGCCGTGCTTATTACAACTTCAGGGATAAAAACAGTTTGGCCATGCGGTTTTTTGCCGGAGTGGCCAAGCCGTATGGAAACTCATCGGTATTACCCTATTCCAAGCAATTTTTCAGCGGCGGGCCGAATAGTCTTCGGGCTTTCCAAATAAACTCTGTCGGGCCAGGTACCTTTGATCAGAAAGGCGTTAACACCGGATTTCTGTATATGGGCGGCGACGTAAAACTGGAAGCGAATGCCGAATATCGTTTTGGCATTTACCGCTATTTTAAAGGAGCGTTGTTTATCGATGCAGGAAATGTTTGGCTTTTAAAATCCAATCCGACCAATACCGGAAGCCCGTTTATGCTATCTAATTTTGCAGATCAACTGGCTGTCGGCACTGGTTTCGGACTTCGGGTCGATGTTTCGTTCTTTGTTTTACGGTTCGATTTGGCCATGCCGCTGCGAAAACCCTGGCTCGAAGAAAACCACCGCTGGGTAGCCAATCAGATTGACTTCGGAAGTTCGGCATGGAGAAAAGATAACCTGGTATTGAATGTGGCTATTGGGTATCCGTTCTAAGATCAAACCTGTGAATCATGTAACTCTTTCATGAAATTGTGTAAAATATTCAGGGAAAAACCGGAACATCTTTGTAAAAACTATATACGAAACAAATATCCCATGAGAAATATAAATAATATACTAACTCTGTTCATCGTCAGCTTCATTGTTGTAAGCAGCTTTGCGCAAAGTCCAGTCCAAAAGCTAGATGCCGGGATTAAAACCGACTCTTTAGTCCAGAAATTTTATGCTATAAATCCCGAACTAATATATTGGTTATCAACACGAAAAGACACAAAAAGGGCAAATGAATGGCTTACTGCTATTGAAGAGGCAAAAGATATGGGTTTAGTTTCGAATAAACTGTTGACAGGGCAAATTCGCACAGCAATGCTGGGTAAAAACATCAGAGACAAAACGTTAAAGGCAAAGACTGACAAACAGATTACAGGTCTGATTTTAAATTTCCTCAAAGAATTACAAACTGTTGATGTTCATTTTGATTATGATGAAGTTAGTGTAGCCACACCTGATTCTGTTTACATTTATCAGTTGATAAATTCAAAAGATAAAGGGCTGGTTTCTCAAATCGTTTCTAAGCTCGAATGTCAGGATCACGAGTATCAGGTTCTGAAAAAATTTCTGAAAGATTCGATTCCAGATAAGAATACATTGAAATACAAATCAGTAGTTCAATCGATGAATGTTTTGAAGTACATCTCAAAAAATCGTCAACCGGAATACATTGTTGCTAACATACCTGAAACAGAGGTCCGTTATTTTCAGGATAATCAGCTAAAACTAAAGATGAAATCAGTGGTTGGTAAGAGGAAAAATCAGACTCCAACAATTTCCTCATACATCACCAACATTGTGACTTTCCCGGCATGGAATGTTCCTTTTTCAATTGCGTCGAAAGAGCTTTTGCCCAAAGTACAAAAAGACGAAAGTTATCTGGAACGAAATAATTTCGAGGTAGTTGATGCCAAAGGAAATGCTGTTGACGATTCAGACCTGAATTGGGATGCCTATACCGAAAAGAACTTTCCCTATTTCTTTCGCGAATCTACCGGGCCAAATAATTCGCTAGGCGTATTAAAATTTAACCTTGGAAATCCATTCAGCATCTATTTACACGACACCAACTCGAAAGGAGCTTTTGCAAAAGAATCCCGGTTTTTAAGTCACGGTTGTGTTCGTTTGGAAAAACCCATTGACCTTGCCGACTTACTGACAAGGAGAAAGGTGAATGTATGGGAATTAAAGACCGGACAAAAAGACACTGAATCAAAAATCATCAAGCTTGAGCAAAAGGTACCGATTTTCATCGTTTATATGCCGGTGATCGTTGATGGCGAAAAAGTGACCTTCCTGAAAGATGTTTATGGCTTAGTTAAGTAAGGCAGATTTGCTGAGGTATTCCTTGTCCGGATTATAAAGAAACAAACAAGTTCCGCCTTTAATGGCTTCAATTATTGGTTTATTCATTTCAGGTGGAACTGAAGGACACCCATAACTCCGCCCCAGTCTTCCGAATTTTTTAATGAAATTTTCGGTAGCATATTCGGCAGCATGAATAATAATCGCCCGTTGCACTGCGTGATCATTAAATCCTTTTTCAACACCGTCAATCAAAAGCGAAAAACCAGTATGCGATCCCGTAATCGGATGTTCAGTTACATAAAAGCCCAGACTACTTTTATAAGAGCCGTCAACGTTCGAAAACGACTTGGCATACTCGTCACCCGTATTCCGTCCGTGTGCCACATAGGTATTAAACAGAAGCTTCTTGTTCTTCAGATCAATAACATACAGGCGTTTTTTGTTACTCGACTGCGAATAGTCAGCAATGGTTACTATTGTTGGATTATTCAATTTACCTTCGGTATTTAGCTTCGTTAAACCCTTAATTGCCATATCAAACACATCTCTGGTTAAGCCAGTATCGGCCAGATTCACTGCTGCATAAATATCTTCATTAACAGCCTCGGCTGAAATATTCTCATTGACACCGGCATTATTTACAGCGGGTATCAGGAGGAAAAACAGATAGAATATTAATTTTCTCATTCGGGTAAAGGTACTTTAATATTCATGAAGCACAAACCGAATGATTTTCAGAATACCCAAAAGGAAAGTATTTTAATTAAAATATTGAAAATAAATGAATTATCCAATATATAAGTGTATCTTGCACGAATATTTATTTTTATTAAAATTATCATGAATAAAGGAACAGTAAAATTTTTCAACGAATCTAAAGGATTCGGATTTATTAAAGACAGTGGATCAGATAAAGAGTACTTTGTACACGTATCTGGTTTAAACGACCAAGTCAGAGAAAATGACGAAGTAACTTTTGACCTTCAAGAAGGAAATAAAGGATTAAATGCCGTAAACGTTAAACTAGCTTAGTTTATCCTCATATTAAGACATTTGTTATCTAAAAAGCCGTCTCAATTTATTTGAGACGGCTTTTTTTTGATTTAGCCGAAACTTCATCGATAAACTACGGGCGCTGGTTTGCCAATTTCAAAATCCCGAAAGCCAAAGTCAGCGGTGCTAAAGGAGTTCACTTTAAGTATATTTTTCCCACTTCCGGGAATGTTGGGATAAAAAGAAATAGAGATTTGGAACGTATTGAAAACCAGATTTTCATTCTTGATCAATACGCCAACTCCAATTTTTGAATACAATTTGCTGTTTCTAAATCCACTTGTTTCATCGCCAAGAAGCCCAAATGAATACGAAAGAAAAGGTCCGAAGCGAAATCCGATAAAATTCCAGGGGGCATATCCCTGAGTTTGCAAGTTTAATAGCAGGCGGCTTGTTCCTTGCAAAGCTGTTGAGTGAAATCCATCCAGTCCATAGCCATCGTTAAGCGTTAAACTATCGGAAGCAAAACGGTTGAAGCCGATAGTAAGCTGAGGTTTTACAAATTGCCTTAGCTTCCATTTGCCAAGCTCTAATAATCCGGTAAAATAATTCACACTTGCAGCAAACACACCTTCTTCAAATTGAGAAGAATGAAAGAAAGTTCCGTATTCAAGGTTAGAACTCAGGTATCCCCAGGGATAATAGCTTCCCATTGAAATGCGAGCGCCCAAATAAATCCTGTCTGTCTGACTTTTCTCCTGAAAACCGGCAGTAAGGCTGAAAACCTTACCAACAGGTACATCTTCAGTAATTCCAAACTTAAAAATATATTTATCCTGAACGTACCTTCGAGTCGAAACGCCTATGCTACCGAGGTAAAAATTCTCGTCGGTAAACATGTGATGCGTGTCAAAAAGTACGCTTGGCTTTTCCAGATAGCGAACGCGCAAAAAACGTATGGTTGAAATGAAATTAGTTGTCCGGATATATTCAGATTGGCCTTTCCACAATTGCATGGCATTACCTACCCAAAAATCCTGAGAATTAAACTTATACCGCAGCATCTCCAGGTGAAGATTGTCGAAATTTGCCGAATCGTTAAAAAATTGTTGTGTAAAATTCACACCTGCAGCCCATTTGGCAAAGGGCGAAAAGAACGGGCGGTCAATGGCGAAGCTTCGGCTAAATTTCCGATCCCCTTCTTTTCCAAAGTGTACAGTTCCCCTAATATAGCTATTCTTGATGTTTGGAATCGAATAATTGGCATGGTAAGCATTGAATCCTTCAGTATAATTTCGTGTAAAATCGCCCTGTAATTCATGTCCCAAACCCAGAAAATTTTTGTCGGCTAAATTGATAGTACTGCTTGATGCAGAAGCTGATCCTTTGGGAATTATGCTCCAAATGTCCAATTCTCGAATGAAGATGTCAACAGAATCGGATCCTTTTGCGGCAGCTTTAACGAAAAATGAAACATCGCGGATATATTTCTGGCTTCGAACCAACCGTTCTGATTCTTTAACAAGTAAGGCATCGAAAACCTGGTTTTGATGAATAAGCAACAGATTGCGAATGGTTATCCGCTGCGATTTCACATGTAGTCCGTTGCCGGTCTTTGACAGAAAATTGGGTTCTCTAAAAATGGTATCGCCAATTGAATACCCAAACGGATCGAGTGTTTCAATGTTAATATGTCTAATAATTTTTCCGTCAAAAGTGTGGTAAGGCTTTTGGATCAACTTCTTATACACGTGTCTTCTGCCATTTTTGGAGAGCGAAGCCGAAGCGACCGGCCTGAATATGAGGCCGTACATGAATTTTGTAAACTTGCCACGTTTTGAGAAAGATTCAATTTCAGTATAGATCTGGGTTGAATCTTTTTTGACAGGCTTTTGCTGTGCCCATGCAAATTCATGCGTTGAGATCAGAACAAGAACTAGAAATGGGAGAATTTTGAATCTCATTTGCATTGACAATCAGGTGACAGTTACGCTTACTTTTTCTCTTCTGCAGCTTTCTTTTCTTCAGCTCTGGCTTTCTTGTTGAAATAGCCTCGTAAAAGAAAATTATGCTTGGCAGCGTTCATATTTTCATCCAATCCTTTTGAACTTTTCTTCAGGTTGATGATCGTTTGATTCAAATTTCGCGCAATGGTTGTATCCTGAATTAAACGTCCAAGTGTTCCTGTTCCACTGTTTATTTTGGTCATAATCTCGGCAAGTTCCTGGGTAATTACCTCAGCATTTTCGGCAGTGACTTTCAGGCTCGACATGATGGCATCTGTTTCGACCGGTTCAACCGATTCGAGCTGCTCGCCTTCTCTGGCCAAAGGAGCATCAAAACTTCCCTGTGAAATTATGACAAGCCGGTCGCCAATCAGACCTTCAGAGCCAATGGCAACTTCACTGTCAGATTTAATAAAACGCCTGACTTCCTGCTTGATCAGCATATCAACCCTAACCGTTGAATCGTTTATGATTGCAATGTTATCAACTGTTCCGATAACAATTCCGGAGAAGCGTATATTATTTCCAACCTGTAATCCGCTCACATTGTAAAAGGTTGTCGTCAGTTTGTAAACCGGATTAAACAGATTCTTTTGTTTCCCGATGATGAATATGGCTAATACAAACAAGGCCAAACCGCCGGCAACAAACATTCCTAAGCGTACTTTAAATTGTGGTGTATGTATATCCATGATGGTATGTTTTTGATAGTTATTTGAAAAATGACTGGATGATTGGATCGGAAGATTTCTCGAATTCTTCGAGACTCCCTACCTGATATACTTCTCCGTCTTTAAGCATGATAATCCGATTGGCCGTGTTACGGGCACACTCAATATCGTGTGTAATAATGATGGATGAAGTTTTGTATCTTTTCTGAACATCGTTGATGAGCCCGCTGATTTCGTCTGAAGTCACCGGGTCGAGACCTGTGGTGGGTTCGTCGTACAGCATGATCATCGGATCGACCACAATGGTTCGTGCCAAACTAATTCGCTTCCGCATTCCTCCTGAAAGTTGCGATGGCATTTTATTCAATGCATCAGCCAAACCTACGTTTTCCAGAACTTCAATTATCTTTTCTGAAATCTCTTTTTCGGTAAGGCTCTTTCTTATCCGGCGCAACGGGAATTCAAGGTTTTCCTTTACGGTCATCGAATCGTACAA
Organism: Prolixibacteraceae bacterium; assembly: GCA_963677955.2. Lineage (GTDB taxonomy): Bacteria > Bacteroidota > Bacteroidia > Bacteroidales > Prolixibacteraceae > Aquipluma. The sequence continues at coordinate 4,662,173 of CAXXQR010000001.1, read as the reverse complement.
GGCTCCACTCTGAAAAAGAAAACCAATTTTCTGCCTCAATTCGCCCAGCCGGTCACTATTTAGCGTGCTTATATTTTCGCCAAGAACTTGAATCGTTCCACCATCAGGATTTAACAACCGTACGATGCACTTGATCAGGACTGATTTTCCGGTGCCCGATTTACCTAGAACGACCAAATTTTCGCCGTTGAGGAGCTTTAAGGAAACGTCTTTCAGCACCAGTTGAGTGCCAAATGATTTCTTCAGGTTATTGATTTCAATAACATGTTTTGCTGTAACTTCAGTATCTGTTTGGATTGTGTTCATTTTACCAGCATATCAGTAATTTGCACTGCGATCATATCTGTTATTATTACCAGGAGTGAAGCCAAAACCACCGCAGAATTTGCCGCCACGCCAACACTTTCGGTTCCTCGCCCGGCATTGTAACCTTTATAACTTCCAACTAATCCGATAACTGCACCGAAAAAAATGGATTTGACAACGGCAGGTAAAAAATCGATGAAATCGATATGTGCAAAGGCTTGCGAAAAGAATAGCGAAAACGAAACGTCACCTTTAATATTAGCTCCTCCCCAACTTCCAAGAATACCCAGTAAATCGGAATAAAGAATCAGCAGCGGAATCATTAATGTGGCTGCCAGCACTCTGGTCACCACCAAGAAGCGCATCGGATTGGTTGACGAAACTTCCATCGCTTCAATCTGTTCGGTTACCTTCATCGACCCTAACTCAGCGCCAATTCCTGAACCAATTTTCCCGGCGCAAATCAATGCGGTGATGACGGGTCCCATTTCCCTGATCAGCGAGACGGCCACCATCCCCGGAAGCATCGTTACGGCTCCAAAATCGACCAATACCGGGCGCGACTGAATGGTTAAAACCAATCCAATAATTGCTCCGATGATTGAAATCAGTGGTAAGGTTTTAGCTCCAATTTGATAACACTGGCGAAAGAATTCTTTCCACTCGAAGTGTCCCGAAAACATCTCCTTAGTGAGCTCTACCATAAATAAAGCGACATTAGCAACATCGGTAAAAAAACTACCGACATCTTGTGTTTTAGCTATTGTTTTCTCGCTAAGCACAGTCATTGAATGCTTTGTTGCATCCCTAACCTTCGGAATTACTTTAATTACAGGACTAAGTTTTCCCATTTTTACTTATTTCAGGTTGTTATTTTTATAAAAATAGGCCAATTTTGCTCTGAATATGTTACATAATTTTGAATTTTAGTTACATGATTCTCACATTAATCGGAAGCTAGAAGTGATGTGCAAAAAAGTAGAAACATGTATTTAAATACTTAAAGGCAACGCAACTATATGCTGTAGCGGAGCATCTATAATAAAAACCAAAAACATGAAACAATTATTTATATTATTCCTATTGGTTATCACACTATTTAGCTGTAAGAAAGATGAAGACTCAAATGTAAAAGCATGCTTTGAAACCAATATTGACGCAAAAAACGACGGAATCGTTCAGTTTACCAACTGTTCTGAAAATGCCCAAAGCTATCATTGGGACTTCGGCGATGGCCAAACATCAGAAGAATTTGAGCCCAGGCATGTTTATACTGGTTCAATCCCGAATAACGTAACCCTAATTGCTTTTAATGGGAATAAATCGGATAAGATCAGCAAACGTATTTACGATGACATTATGGTTTATAAACCAAACATTTACATCTATCCATTAATTAAGTTAAAGCTTTCAGTCCAGCTTTCGTTCCCAATGGGAGGAAATATCGTTGAATCGATCCCTGAATATGCCAAAGGATGGAATGTTTCTGTTGATCCCAACGGTAAAATCGATAACCAGTACGATTACCTGTTTTATGAAAGTAAACAACCCAATTTATTCCAATACGAAAAAGGTTGGTGCATTAGCCGGGCAAATTTAAAAGCCTTCTTTGAAGATAACATGAAGCAATACAATTTCTCGTCTTCCGAGATTAAAGATTTTACTGACTATTGGATGCCTTTGTTAACCGATTGTAATTTCTATTGCATTTACCCACAAACAAGCGAGATTATCGATAAAATTATTCAGCTCAACTTTTCGGCGAAACCCGATCATACTTACCGTTTGTTTTATGGAATACTTGGAACAAATGAATTAAAGATACTGTCCAAACCCCAGCATGAACCTTTTGACAGAAGTGGATTTTATGTTGTTGAATGGGGCGTATTCAGAAAGTAACGATGAACAAATCTGCTGCTTGGGATAGCATGATTCTCAAATCAGAGAAATTATTCCATTAATTTTATGACTGTCAGGTAAATCCTTCGAATGCGTGAATTAATGAGATTTCTCACGTCGTTACCAATGACAGATTTCTGTTTTGAGATTCCTCTCTGCGTATCGGAATGAGGAATCTCATCTCCCTGTCATTACCACATTGTGACCAATAGAATCAGGAACAGTGTTTTTTGCCTTCTTTTTAAAATAGCCTCTTAGTAAAAAATTATGCTGGGCAGCTTCCAAATCTTCATCAAGTTTTGCAGAACTGGTTTCAAGGTTTTTGATTGTTTCTTTTAGTCGGGTGCCTGATTCATCATCGTGTAACAAAACGCCAATTGCTGAATTCGGATTGGCGCTTGCTTTTTTGAGGTTGGCTATGAACACCGTTGCGGTATCGGCCATTTGCTGCAACTGTAAAACCGATGCTTTCACTGATTTAAAAACCACGGTATCAGTAATTAATTCGTTGGCCAACGTACCTTTTTTATTCAATCCTGAACTGAATTCAGACAGCGTAGCAAGCATTTGTTCTGCTTTCACAGATGCTTTATGTAGCGAAGCTATTGTCGCATTGATATTGGTATAAATTAAACTGTCGTTGAGCAATTTACCCAAAGTGCCTTCGCCAGCGGCTAATTTCCGGGTAATGACTTTTACATCGTTAGTTATGGCTAAAATATTTTTATTGTTTTCCTGAGCAGTGTTAATCATGTCCTCCGAGGTGAAAGTTTTTTCCACCGACAAAGTATCACCATCCTCTACTTCAGCAAATCCATCTGTTCCGCCATAGATCACCAGAATTTTATTTCCGATCAAACCGTCGCTGCTGATTTTGACCTTGGCATCTTTTCGGATGTATTTTTTTGCCTTAATGGCCACATTCATATCCACTTCTACCTGCGATTTTCCATGAAAATTCAGGCTGTTTACGGTTCCTATTTTAACTCCTGAGTACCAAATGTTATTTCCAGGCTGCAACCCGCTTATGTCATCAAAAAGTGAAACCAATTGCATTTTCCGGTTAAAGGTTTCGCGGAGGTTTCCTACGATAAGAACTCCTGCCAGCAGAAATAACAGACCGACTATTACAAAAACCCCAACAATTACTGCCCGTTTATTTGGTGATTCATTCATGATTTATTGTATAAAATTGTAATTAAAGAAACCCTTTACCTGTTCGTTATCGGTTGCGAAAACCTCATCAAATGTTCCCACTTTTAAAAACTTTCCTTTGTGCAACATGGCAATCCGGTTACCGGTATTTTTGGCACAGGTTAGGTCGTGGGTAATGATCACCGAACTGGTGTTGTATTTTTGCTGAACTTCATTGATCAATTCAATAATTTCAGCACTTGTAATCGGGTCTAATCCTGAAGTTGGCTCATCGTATAACATGATTTCAGGTTTCAGAATTAGTGTACGGGCAATGCCAATCCGCTTACGTTGCCCGCCTGACAGATCGGAAGGCATTTGTTTGCTTTTATTAGCCAGACCAACCGAATCCAAAACATCGTTAACAGCATAATCGACCTCACTTTTAGACAGATTCTTCACATTCATGGTCAACGGAAAAGCAAGATTTTGATAGACGTTCATGCTGTCGTACAATGCACTGTTCTGAAATGAAAATCCAATCCGGATACGCAATGCATCCAGTTCTTTTCCGGCTAACTGATCCACCTGTTTTCCCAAAACAATCACCTCTCCCCGATCTGGTTTAAGCAATCCGACAATAATTTTGATTAAAACAGATTTTCCCGTACCAGACTTTCCAAGCACAGCTATATTTTCCCCTTTAAAAAGATTAAAATCAATTCCTTTTAATACCGGCACATCATCAAACGATTTAAAAAGGTCGGTAATAGAAATGACCGATTCATCTTTGTTGATCATATGTTGTTTTAAGTTTTCCATGACTTAATAAAATCTGATCCAATTGGCAATTTGAACTATGATAACTTCCTCAATAAATATCAGGAACATGGCCAATACAACAGCCTGGTTCGCAGCCTTACCAACACCACGTGTTCCCTGTGTGGCATTGTATCCTTTGTATGTACCAACAATACCAATTGTGAATCCGTAAACTAAAGTTTTAGTTACTGATGTGATTATATCAAGAAAATTGATCGTTTTAAAAGCGCTTTGATAGAAGCTGATCATACTGCTGGTTTCTTCGGCATGAACATTTAAATAAGAACCATACAAGGCAACGAAACTGCAATACAAGGCGAGTATTGGAATGGTAATGGTTGTAGCCAAAACGCGGGTTACAACCAGATATTTAAAAGGATTAATAGCAGAAACCTCCATGGCATCAATCTGTTCGGTTACTTTCATCGAGCCCAGTTCGGCACCAATCCCCGACCCTATTTTTCCGGCACAAATGAGTGCAGTGACCAATGGTCCTAAAGCCTTTATAATGGCAATGCCAATTAACGATGGAAGCCATGATGTAGCGCCAAAATCTTCAAGCGAAGGACGCGACTGTTTGGTAAAAACAATGCCGACAATAAAACCGGTGAGGGTGATCAATGCAAGCGATTTCAATCCCACCTCGAAACACTGATTAATCAGTTCGCGCAGATGAAAAGGAGGCTTAAATGCTTCTTTAAAAAAAAGAGTTGTAAACCGGTAAGCCTTGTGTACACCTATAAAATAGTCGTCAAGACCTTTTGAAAAGACGTATTTTCTATCGTTGGAATTCAGCATGTAGGGTTTGTATTATAGCCATTTGGTAAAGATGAATATTCCTCAACCTAATTGTGTTACATAACTTTTCAAATAAGTTACATGATTCACACTTTTGCTTTACAAAAAAAAGAAGACCGTTCCGGTTGGGGAACGGCCATTCTTAAACTAACCTCACTTAAAACCAAATCCTAACTAAAACCTATATCCGAGCGACAGGCCGAAACCTGTATTTTTTGTTGATGACTTATCATCCGATAATATCTTGTATTCAGGATTGATATTAAGCATCCCAAATTCGGTGTCGAGTTGTAAAAACAATCCACTTGCCATTTCGTATCCAACAAAAATATTGGCGCCCGCATCAAATGCTTTGTAATAAGGCACTAATATGTTATCACCTGTTTCAACAACACTTTTGAATTTGACATCCCGATTAAGAGTTACCGAGCCACTTACTGTTTTTACGCTACCACTCATTCCATAACTAACATAAGGTCCAAATCCGAGCATAAAAAATCCTTTACCCAACGAGGCTTTGTAAACCATATTCAAAGGCACTTCAATATAATTGAGTTTTGTAGTGCTTGTTATTGAACCTGATGTGTTCTTTGCTCCTTTGGATGAATACATGATTCCTGGTTGGAAATAAAACTCGGGAGCAATGGGAATCTGAACATTAATTCCACCATGAAATCCTAGCAGCATATCATTTTCAAGTTTATCACCACCCAAATCTTTTCCGTTCAGGTTCTGAAAATTTAAGCCACCCAATATTCCAAATGATAGTTTTGACTTCTCCTGTGCATTCGCAAATGATGCTGAAAGCAAAAGAATTAATGCGATTGATACTATTTTGTTTTTCATCTGTCTATATTTTTTGTCATTTGTTTTGTCATTCGATTTTATTTAACTGCTTCTTTTTCAGACTCAGTCTTCATTTTCTCATTGGCAGTGATCAGGAATTCAACTCTGCGATTTTGTGATCGGCCATTTTCCGTATTGTTATCATACTTTGGCATATTTTCGCCAAATCCTTTGGTCCGGATTCTATTGTTAGAAATTCCATTGTTGAATAAATAGCCTGAAACTTCACCTGCCCGGTTTTCTGACAAGCTCTGGTTGTACGACTGGCTTCCTTTGCTATCGGTATGCCCCTGAACTTCAATATCCGTATCGGGATAGACATTCAGAATTTTGACCAGTTTATCCAGGTTTACTTTAGCATCAGCCGAGAGATTTGAACGATCAAATCCGAATAAAACATTACTGCTAAATTCAACGACGATACCCTCGCCTACCCGTTCAACTTTAGCATCAGGAACTGTCTTTGCAATTTCCGCAGCCTGTTTGTCCATTTTATGACCAATCACTGCGCCGGTAGCACCTCCAACTGCTGCTCCAATTATCGCACCCAGTCCGGTATTTCCGGCAACCTTACCAATAATTGCGCCCATGGCTCCACCGCCTACAGCTCCGATTGCTCCTCCTTTTTGCGTTTTGTTGAATGAGGCACAGCTCGAAAACAACAATGCAGAACTTAAAATAACGACGGCACTAATTCGAATTCTTTTCATAATAGATGTATTTGATTTTAATAACGATTTCTGAAATGAAATTCATCCGACAGGCCAAAAATTTTGATTGTTTTTATTGGTTGAATATCTGGCTGACAAAAATTCATTTTTATCGATGTAAAGATTGACTGATAAAAACTTATTGTAGTTACATAACTTTTGGGAATAGTTACATAATTCACACAATACAAGAACTGTGAATTATGTAACTCTTAACCAGAATTATATAACACTTTGATTGCTTAACCTCATCACCTTTGTTCAGTGGAAATTCTTTCACAGCTAGAACTACAAAAATGAATACAACAGAATTTAACGGAAATTGGGAGAAACAAAAAGCTAAGCTAAAACAAAGGTTTGCTATGTTAACCGACAATGATTTATTGCTTCTTGAAGGGAAAAAAGAAGAAATGCTAGGAAGAATTCAGATAAAACTTGGAAAAACAAAAGGAGAATTACAGAGGATTATTTCAGAGTTATAAAAATTTGAACATAAATATAAAACCAAAAACAATTATGAAAAAATTACTTTTACTTGCGTTAATAGTGGCTTTTACGGCTAATCTGTATGCTCAAACATCCGACAAAAAATGGGGACTGGGTTTGGGAATTGGTGCTTACGGCACATTAAATAATGGAGGAATCGGCTTCATGCCCGAACTGTACTTAAGCCGGTATTTAAGTCCACGTTTGGATATCATGCTAAAAGGAGACATGGGTCTTTTCAATTCAAATCTTGTAAATAATCTTGATTTGATCAATCCATTTTTAAACCTGAGACTCAAATTGAGCGACGAAAGCAAAAATCTACGTCCTTACCTTTTTGCCGGGCCGGGCTATTTGCATGACAATTCTACATCTGCAGTTAACTTTGATCTGGGTCTGGGGGCAAAATACTATATGAGCCAGAACACAGCATTCTATTTGGAAGCTGGTTACATACATGGATTAGAATCTACTACCATTGGTGGCGAAACCGGAAGAGAAAATTTTTGGAAAGCTACCGTTGGGTTAGAATTTGACTTCGGAAAAACCAAAGATTCAGACATGGATGGTGTATCGGATAAAAAAGACAAATGCCCTGATACTCCAGCCGGAGTTGCAGTTGATGCCAATGGTTGTCCGATTGACACCGATGGTGATGGCGTAGCCGATTACATTGACGATTGCCCAACTGTTGCCGGATTAACTTCGTTGAAAGGTTGCCCGGATGCTGACGGAGATGGTGTTGCCGATAAAAACGACAAATGCACCGATACTCCTAAAGGATGGAAAGTAGACGTGAATGGATGTCCACTTGATCAGGATAAAGACGGAGTTGCCGATGCTATTGACAAATGTCCGGATACCCCCGATGGAATTGATGTTGACAAGGACGGTTGCCCGGTTGATACCGATGGTGATGGTGTTGCCGATTATCTGGACAAATGCCCAACAGTTACAGGACCCAAAGAGAACAATGGTTGTCCGGTAATTGAAGAAGCTGCAACTGAAACTACATCTCCTGAAATGACAGTAGAACCTGTTTATTTTGACTATGATAAGTCGAATTATATTTCAGGAGAAAAGAAAAAAATAGACAAACTGGTTAAGATTTTGAAAGCAAATAACAACTTGAAAGTTAATTTAACCGGGAATGCCGACAGTAAAGGTACAGCCGAATACAATATGACCCTGACTGAAAAAAGAATCGATTCTGTTGTAAAGACAATTAAATCAGATGGAATTCCGGAGAGTTGCATTTCGAAAGAAAAAGCACTTGGAGAAACAAAACCTGTCGCTACTAATGACACGGACGAAGGTCGTGCGTTGAATCGCAGAGTTACGTTTGAAATTTTCAAGACAAAATAATCAATCTATCAATTCAGTAATAGGGTTCATGTCAGCTTTTGGCATGAACCTTTTTTTCATTTCTATTCAGAATGTGTGAATGATGTAACATATTACTAAAGTTGTGTAACACTTTTGCTTCCATTGCTGACGACCTTTGATCGAATAATCACTTAAAAATTCCAAATGAAAAAAACAGTCCAATTTCTTGCATTTTCAGCATTGATAATTAGCTTATCCTTAACGTCATGCGGACCAGGTAAAAAATTAGTTAGTTCCAGAGCTAAGGTTGATATCCTGCAGCAAGACAGCATCACTACGCACAATCAACTAAACGAATGCAGCGCATTGGTGAAGAATTTGAAGTACGACAAATCGTCTCTTCAGGATGAAAAGTCATCGCTTCAGACCGATAAATCAAAGCTGGAAAACGATAAAATATTTCTGCAAAACGAGAACTCATCCGTCCAAAATGATTTAATGAACCTTTCTACCAAATCGAAAATGACGATTGCCGAACAGGCTGAACGGCTTAAAACGATGCAGGATATCATTCAGGCACAAAAAGATGTGATGAATAATCTAAAAAATTCGATTGCCGATGCATTGATGAATTATAAATCGGATGAACTTAACATCATATACAAAGATGGAAACGTTTATGTTTCTCTTCAGGAAAAGTTGTTATTTAAATCGGGCAGCGATGTGGTTGATCCCAAAGGTAAAGAAGCCCTTAGGTTTCTGGCCCAGGTACTCAACAACACCAAAGATATTACGGTAAATATTGAAGGTCATACCGACGATGTTCCGATGAAAACAAAACTGATGAAAGACAACTGGGACCTCAGTACTGCCCGGGCTACATCAATCGTACGAATTTTGACTGAAGATTATTTATTCGATCCCAGCCGTATTACCGCTTCAGGAAGAAGCCAGTTTCACCCTGTTACTGCAAATGAAACCATTGAAGGTCGCGCAACTAACCGGAGGACTGAAATCATTCTATCGCCAAATATGAAGGAACTGTATAATCTGATTTATCAGTAACCTGAAAAGTGTGAATCATGTAACTCTTCTCCGGAATTATGTAACATGTCGCATAGACTAAGACACCATCTTTGCAAAGCAGAAAATCAAACAGAAAGAAAAAAAAATTATGAATCATCTAAAATTGATTATTGTTGGATTGCTTTTATTCTTTGTAGTTTCAGTTGAAGCGCAAATTTCAGTAAATATAAATTTAGGCACACCTCCCCAGTGGGGGCCTGCCGGATATACTGATGTCAGATATTATTACATTCCTGATGTGGAAGCCTATTATGATGTTCCATCATCGATGTTTATTTATTACAATAGCGTAACGTGGATTCACCGCAGATCGCTTCCAACTCGCTACAGAAATTACGACCTGTATAATGGGTATAAAGTCCCAATGTCAGATTATCGCGGTGACAGGCCATATAATAATTTTCGCAAGCATAAAATGCAATATGCCAGGGGATATCGCGGTCAGGAGCAACATAACATAGGCCAAAGACCTGAAAGAGAAAACTATAACAATGGAAACTATTCCAGAAACAAATCCAGTCAAAAGGCCAGCCATGGTAATAAGAAAAATGAACGTGGCCACGACAATGGCAAAAGAAAATAGGAAATAAGTTATAACCAAATTTAAAATCAAATCAATGAAAACAAAAATCTTTACTCTTGCATTACTTTCGCTCTTTCTCATTCTTGGAACCAATCTATCGGCTCAGAATAAAAATTATTCTGAAAATCATGGTGGAACCTTAAACTTGGGTTTGGGTATTGGCGGATATTCAGGATATTACAATTATGTTGGGCATTCTTTGCCAGTTTTTCATATCAACTATGAATTTGACGTAGCAAATAATTTTACATTAGCACCTTTTATTAGTTTTTCATCATACAGAAATGGATACTATTACAGTAATAACAATTATTACTATCACGAAACAATTATTCCAATTGGGGTAAAGGGGACTTATTACTTTGATCAAATATTAAATGCGAATTCCGATTGGGACTTTTACCTGGCTGGCTCATTGGGATTTGCCATTATAAAGTCATCTTGGGATAATGGCTATACCGGAGATAGAAATTATTATACCAATGGAAATCCCTTATTTCTTGATTTGCATATAGGTACCGAATATCACCTGAGCAATAAGGTGGGAATATTCCTTGATCTTTCAACCGGTGTTTCAACCGTTGGTTTGGCAATTCATTAACGGTTCAAAAAATTCACAAGTGTTAATACGAACCAAAATAAATTAATTATCATAATATTACATCACTTACTGAGACCTATTTGAAATTTTCCGAGAATAGGTCTCGATATAGTATCGCCTGATATTCAATTCATTACAATACAAATGTAGACAAATTGTATTAAAATATTATACTAAAAACACTATCAATTTTCAGAATATTCGTCTAAGTTCTTTTAGTATAAAAATCCGAAGAGCCAAAGCGGAACTTTATTTCCATTTCCAATTTCAATGTCATCAGCTGCTATTAAATAATTATCCAAGTGGTTTACTTGCGATGTATTCTTATTTTTACCGCCAACCTCTATCGTCAACCCCTTAACCTTAAAATCTCCTTCAGAGGGTGAACTCACTTGCAACCCTGAATTTAATAACTGGTTTAAGACAAATGTTTCCCTGATATTTCCGATATCCGGTTTATCTTTTAATGCAAAAGCTAAATTGGTATTTTCCAGAAATATTTTATCTGGCTTCTGTAAGGTAGAAACGCCTTTCCCTTCTGAACTTAACGTGTTCAGCAGTTTAGCATCCCTTAATTGATAAATATATTGATAGACACTATCTCGGCTCAAATCCAGTTTCCTAGCCAAAGCTGCGATGTTCGGTTTAAATGGAACTGATTCAGCAATCACTCCCAATAGCTTTTTAACTTTGGTTGCGGTTCCTGTATTGTAAGTGGCGATGTATGCCAGATCTGTATCTACAATCGTACTGATTATCTGGTTTAATTTCAACAGGTAAGAATCTTCTCCTTCGACAATTATTGGAAGATATCCAATCTGCAAATATTTTTGAAATGCTGGAAGAGGTCGAAACCCATCTGTAATTTTTCTGCTTAAACTTCGGTGATCTTGAACAATATCTTCAATTTTTACAGGATCAAAACCGATCTTGTTTGTAAACAACAAAAACTCACGAAACGAAAGTCCTGCCAGCGAATAACTGATCACTCTCCGGCTTAGATCCGCTTCGCCACGGTATATATCAAGAGCAGATGATGCCGAAAAAATAACCTGCATCCCCGGCAAACCATCATATATGTTTTTCAGTTCTACTGACCAATTTGGGTACTTGTGGACTTCATCAATAAACAGAATTTCACCACCCTGCTTGTACCAATCATTTGCCGTATCCAATAAGGTATGATTATAAAACCAGGTATGGTCAGCAGTAATGTAGAGAGCATTTGATGCCAGTCCAAGATCATACTTTAAATGTTGCAGCAACAATGTGGTTTTTCCTGCACCACGAGGACCCTTAATTCCAATCATCCTTTGCTTCCAGTTAATCTGGTCATGCAAGTATCTTCTGAAATCATTTGTTACCGGACGTAACAGGTTTTCCTGAAACTCAAATAAAACATCCATATTTATGTCGATTTAATACGACAAAAGTAAATTAAATATGTCGATTGCAAACTACATATCTTAAAATATTTGATGATTAGGTCAGCTTTATTTCAAAAAGAAACAAATTCCTAGGTTATTGGTTATTCACGACAAAAAAAATGGGAGGCTTTTGCCTCCCTATTTTCAGAACTTAATCTGGATTTCAACTTCTTTGATGCGTTCATCCAAAGTCGTTTTGATTTCTTCCATCACAGCGGATACTACCGGAGTATTGGAGGTTTTAAACTCTTTTCCTGATGCGTCCCGCAGGAATACTGTTGCACCCAACCCATCTGCTCCCAAGGAGAAGGTTTGCAGGTTTCTTCTGGTTTCAGTGAGCTTGCGCCACTTTTCAATTAGCATGCTCAAATCTTCAACCTTCTGGATGCGTTTCTCCAACGAAGGAACTTCAGCAACTTCTTTTTCATCTTTCTTTACAACTTCCAAAGAAGCTTTAGGTTGTTCAACACTCTCAGCATCGAGTTTTTTAGCTGCATTATTCATAGTTATTTACTGCTGCCTTGCAGGTTTATTTTGGCATCTGGCACGCCGGTTAAAATTTCGGCAGACCGGACATTGAGCTGTCACGGATAAGGTCAATGGGGTGCATGTCAGTTTCATGCCCCAAATGGGCAATCCATGAAACTGAACGCATCCGAAGGAAACGAGCCTCGAAAAGCGAGTTCCCCTTTACCGTTCCGGGAAGCGCAAATAATTTTGCCCGCAATTTTAAATGGAGTGATTTTACTTGATAAAAAATTGAACGAACAAAAAAGGGGCATTTCAGCCCCTAGAATTCAAACAATAACTGCTGAGTTGCTTTAGCTACTAGAGTTTGTTGGACAATGAGTTCCTGTTTCTTTTCAGGTAGCCTTAAAACCATGTAGCTTTCAGATTCGGTAATTTCCCTGATATACGGAACTCCCTTCTCGGGGTGAAGTTCAATTCTCCACCCGGTGTAAAAACGGTTCATCAATGTGTCCATCCAGCAGACTTCGCCCAAAAGTCCATTCAGGCATAAGTTTATCAAACACATCATTGCACAAGTGCGGTCAATATCAGCACCGAAAAACAATGGATTTCGGCTTATTTTTGCTGCTGCCAGCAGCATCCTGCCAGAGCCACAACAACAATCGGCAACCTTCTCCCCAAAACCTGCCGGGTTCAATATCCGAGCCATCATATCGCATATCGGCTCTGGGGTGAAAAACTGTCCATTCCTGCCATAGCTGAGATATTCCATGTAAAAGTCACCAAAGCCATCTTTAAGCCCATCACCGTTGTTGTCCATTTCGATGACCAACGAACCAAAAGCTTCAGCCATCAGATAGGCATCCGGCTTTTCATAGTTTCGGACAATTTCATGGTAGCGATCTTCCTTTGCTCCCAATGACAAAGCGCAAACTACCATTCCAAGGAAATCATCAAACACCGAATGCAAACCATATTTATAGCCGATTTGCAGAATATACTGGGAAAAACTTTTAAACTGTTCCATATTTTGAATCTTTAATTGTTTCTAACTGTGAAATTTTGAGATAAAAAAAGGCGAAGGCTAAACTGCCTCCGCCATTTGGTCAACCAAAGCGGCGCTTGCCGCCTGGTTGGGATGGGATTGATGTTCCAGTATGTAATCAACAGCCTTCTGTGCCTGTGAGGAAGCTATCAGCAGCATCTTTTTATCTTCCTTGAATTTACCAATCCAGGTTTTGATGTAGGCAGTACTGTTGTCTATTGTAGCATTTTGAATTCCGGTCATGTAACATAGGTAGGCGGCTCCTAATTCGGCAACCAGTTCTTCCTGACTATAATCCTGAGAACCGAACTTGTGATCATGTAGCTTTTCATGCCTTCCAGTCCTGTTGATGTGGCCAGTGGCGTGAATACATTCATGATATAAAGTTGAATAATACTGTTCGTCCCTGAAAAGAGTCCGCGGGTTTGGCATCCCGACATAATCACCAGTTGGTGAATAGAAAGCGTGTGACTGGTCGAGCCTGATTTCAGGGCTGTCGTACCAGAACTCGATCAACTGTTCTGCATCACCTATCGGATCAAACTGATGGTCGTGTGCTTCAGTTGCCGGAATCTTGCTTTCATCAATTCCTTCGGTTTGTTTCAGGTTAAAAACGGTGTAATACCGAAGGAAAGGGATATGGTCAATACTACCATCTTTTTCTTCCGTATCCAGCAGCTTCCAAAATACGACCGGGAACCCTTTTTCACCTTTCAGAACATGTCCGCCCAATTCTTTTACCTGGTTGTAGGTGAGAAAAAACGGGGAACCAAACTTATCGGCTACTGTCAGCAGCAACCAGAAATTAAAGCCGCGGTAAGCTTTTCGGTAAACCATGTTTTGCGGGAACCCGGTTTCTGCTTTCCATGGCATTTGCCAAGGGACAACACCTGCTTCAAGGCGTTCAATAATCAGGTTAGTAACCATTTCATAAATGTCGTATGAAGTATTCATGGGATAATGCCGATGCCCTTCGGACCTATTTTGGCTCCCTTCGATTTAACTAAGGAAATATCTGGCACGCCGTTAAACTTAAATTTTTGGCGTACCAACATTGAGCTGTCCCGAATAAGGTCAATGGGGTGCATGTCAGTTTCATGCCCGAAATGGGCAATTCATGAAACTGAACGCATCCGAAGGAAACGAGCCACGAAAAGCGAGTTCCCCTTTACCGTTCCGTGAAGCGATTAATAACTTTGACAGAAATTTGAGTGTAACACACCACTCACCTAATAACTTGGAATATAAAAAGATTAAAACAAACAGATTGGGGTTGAATTTTTTGGCACAAGCGGAACGATGGAGGTGGTTGGAGTGAAGTTCCTTTTTGCCTTGTGGGTTGGCATAGCTCTTTGGATTTGAGGAACGAAAAGCCAATGTGCTATTGGTGCGCAGGCTTGCAAAAAGTGTGACAAAAAATTTAACCATGGGCGGATTTGCGAGGACAACACGATAGATGAGAAGATATATATATTTTGTCATTCTAACCCTACTGTTTCCGACAACTGTGTTGCTATGCAAAATGTAATTCCATTTGACTAAACATTAACCTCACATCTATGTTAAAAATTATTATCGTAATAAAGTTAAAATGAAAAACATTCCGATAAGGCATATTAAAGCAGTTCAAAAAGAGTCAGATTTGTCTGAAAGCTTTAGCATACGGAATGTCGGGGATTTACTTGCTGTGAAAGATATGGTTCAGGAGCTTCACAGGCATGATTTCTTTTTTATTTTAGCTCTGGAAAAGGGTGAGGGCATGCATGAGATTGACTTTGCATCATATGAAGTTAAAGATAATTCAGTATTCTTCATGCGTCCTGGCCAAGTACATCAGCTGACTCTGAAAGCAGAAAGTACGGGATTCTTAATGGAATTTAAGACTGATTTCTATTTTCCTCATGACAAGGCTTCAAGTCAGTTATTGCGAAAGGTTAGTGACAAAAATCTTTGTCAACTTGATGAGAACATAGTCAAAAAATTTCTTTCTATATTGACATCTATTTTTCAGGAATATACTGACAAACAAGAGGGATATCATGAAGTTATAAAAGCAAATCTGGGTATTTATTGAACTTCTCAGGCATCGTCAGAATCGCGAAAGCCCTTTAAATAAAGACACTCAATACACTCAGGAACGACTTGAGGAATTTTTAGAACTTTGGGAGATTCATGTTTCTAACCAAAAGCTAGTGTCTCAATATGCCAAAATAATGAATCTTTCAGCATATCAGCTAAATGCAATTACTAAAACAACTCTTGGAAAAACATGCTCTGAACTTATCGATGAATATATCATATTGGAGTCAAAAAGATACCTGCTTGCAACATCAAATCAGGTGACCCAAATAGCCTATCAATTAGGTTATGAAGATGTTTCCTATTTTATCAGATTCTTTAAAAAGAATACTGGATACTCGCCAGAGGCATTTAGGAATAATTACAAATAAGTCCTGTTCAACTTCATTTTTGTCCTATCCTGCATATTACATCCGGAAGTAACTTTGCTGAATAATTAAAACAAATATTCAAAAAAGTAATCAGTATGAAAACGAAAATGAAATTAATTGCATCTTTAAAGATATGGGTTGTAATCTATCCATCTATAACGTTGTTTCTTTATCTTTTTGGAGAAAAGTTATCCATAATGCCATTGTACCAAAGAACATGCATATTAACACTCTCCTTAGTCCCTTTGATTGTGTTTATTGGTTTACCTTTTGTGGATTCAATCATTCGTCTATTTACACCAAAAAGAGACAATCGATAGGCAAAATGAAAGTTTTCTTGAAAACTTTGACATCAATTGCAAGGCGTGAGTTTATTAAGCAAAGCGGTGTTTCATTGACCGCACTTATTTTATCATTCCCATTTTACAAAAGTTTCAAAATATAATCGGATGGCAAGCAATAGATTTTTTGACGTAATAATCGTTGGTGGCAGTTATTCAGGACTTGCCTCAGGAATGGCTTTGGGCAGGGCTTTAAAACAAGTTTTGATTATTGACAATGGTAAGCCATGTAACAGACAAACGCCGCATTCACATAACTTCATTACCCACGACGGTAAGACTCCCAAAGCAATAGCGACGTTAGCCAGACAGCAAGTAGAAATGTATGACACAGTATCTTTCTTTGAGGGTTTGGCGACAAATGGAATTAAAACTGAAAAAGGATTTGAAATTCAGACGGCAACGGGAGAAACATTTGAAGCGAAGAAATTAATTTTCGCAACAGGTATAAAGGAGTCCATTTTTTAATTTTATGGTACGATAAAGCACCAGTGTGGTATAATTTTACCAAGGTTGAAAGTGGTAATTATTCAACTTCTTTGAATGGTTAAGTAATAAACAGTTTTAGATTGAAATCCTATCCTATAAATTTGGATCCAATTTAGTGAATTTAATGTTTCAATTTATTAAAAAAATGGCATTTATGAATTCCTTGAAAGCGATACAATTCGTCAAAGAAACTAACAGCCAAATCAATATTCAAATGAAGTATCAGTTTTTTTCAAATAAATCTATCATCAGTAGACAAATCTTCAATTTTTATCACTTCCCGTGATAAATTGATTACATACGTTTTTTCAATTTATGAGAATTCTTCAATTTGAATTTTCTTTTTTTCATATTTTTCCCATCATCAAATTGAGTTTTTACCTGCCGGATCAATTCTTTCAAAACCAACGATTTCAAAACACCACTATTCTGTCCTATTAAATCCGAATCAGGGTACCTCCCTGAATGTTGACTCAAATTCCGCTGTTCAGCCAAATAAAAATTCGGTCGTTCCTGAAAATCCGACATCTTAACCGGATGCCGGATCGGATTACCATTTTCATCTGTTACAAAAACCAGATGACCTCTTCCTGCTTTTCGGACCTCCACCTGAAATAATCCCAATGACTGATCATACATTTCTTTTGATGTGATAAACTCCATTCGGTTCAATTGTCCAAAAAGGTTTTCCAGGTTTTGCTTCAGGTCTTTGCTTGAATTAGAGAACCTGAAGTTTAGTTTCTCCGGATTATCATCTTTCGTTAACTGATACTTTTGTTCCAACTCTTTGATGAACCGCTGTGTTTTTTCCTTCTCGAAGTTGTCTTTGATCTTCTTACCGGTTTCAACATCAATTCTTGTTGAAACAATATGAAAATGCACCCGTTCCAGATCGGCATGTTTATATACCAGGTAAGGCTGGTTCCCATAACCCAAATGTTTCATCAGGTTGTCAATTTCGGTTCTAATCCCAGCATCACCCAAACGAACCAAATCACCGACTGTTGGATTTACCGATATATGCAATCCTTTCTTTTGCACCCGGGTGTTCCTGTCTTCTATCACTTGGAAAATCCGGTGACGGGCATTCTTATCTCCCAGAAAAGGATTGATTTCAGGGGTATTCCGACAGTGGTAAAAAGTAGCTTTGTGCTGAAGCACCTTCCGCTCATTGTAAAACAATGCGTTTTTCGTACTGCAAGCCTGATGAATTTTGATGACCATTGATTTGAGGGATTGGCGGTTCAATGAAAGAAAATTAATGCAGCAATTTCTGAAGTAGTATCAGGCAATTTCGCGTCATATCAAAAGCCTGACGGAGCAATTGCCGGTCATTGTCTCCAACATTGTAACCTGCAAAAGAATTCATCCGCTTGGATAGTTGGTTCAGGTTGACCCCAATCTTGTTTAGTTCGTAATCCAGATTTTTTAGTTGGGCGTTGGCTTTCTCGTCTAGTGAAATGACTTTTCGGTTTGACTCATTAAAAACCTTTGACCGGATCAGATCACTCATGCAGCCATACTTCCCCCTTTTGGTCAGGCTTTGCAACCTGAGTTTCTCATCACGGGAAACCCGGATGATGAGCTTGGCATTTCGCTTATCGGTATCTGGCAATTTGGGTCGCATTGCTTTTTTTCTATCCTGTTTCAACGGTTCAAAGAGGGGAATCATTTATTGCTGAGGGGAATGTGGGTTGGCTCCTGCCAGACAAGGTGAAAAGGTTTTTGTGCATACAAAAACACATCTTGCATTCCCCTCTTTGAATTAGATTTTCCCTTCGATTTTTTGCTTTTTCTCTTTGAACTTTCGTCTTCATTTTTCGCTTTCTGCTTTTACCAAAAAGAAAGGGAAACCTTTTCAGTATTTCCCCTTCCAGTTTTGAAAACGAGACCTGTTATTGAATCAATGGACTTTCTGTTTAGCCCCTTGTTTTTCCGATTGCCGGGCATCCGATTTTAAGTCTTCTGACTTTTCCTGCTTAAATTGCGAGAAACTGATATTCCGGTTTGCCGCATCTACCTGAAGCGTGGCAGCAAACTTTTTATCATTCTTTCCCATCATTCCGTCCACTGTTACTTTCTGTCCGGATGCCAGTTTTTCTTTTTGTTCTGATGAAAGGGTTACTCCCTTGATCTTTTCCGGAACCTGAATCATCTTTGTACGAAGCGGAATCAGTTCATTGGTCTTGGGATCAATACCCAGGTAATAGTTATCTTTCTTTCCATCCCTACCAGTCAGTTCCACCGTTTTGCCCAGGTTTCTGTCGTTCAGCAAAGCTCCTTTTTCTTCTTTGCTAAACTTGTGACCCATGTATTCGTCGGGAACATTTAATCGTTGAATCGGATGGATTTTAATATCTACTGATCCGTCTTCCTTGCTTTGCAGACGAATCTTTGCAGGGATTTTGTAATCCTCATTTCCAATCCTTGCATTTACGGTGTAGAGCTTGTCCGAACGAAATCCGTTCAGAAAATCATTTAATTCCCGTTGTTCCATTTTACCTACAAAGTCGCGGTTAATGCCCACTTTTTCAAGCTTGTCAAACGGAATCTGGTCCATGCTCATTCTTGTGTTCTGTTCCATGATTTTTAATTTATTATTGTTATTAAATGGGTGTTAATCAACTTCAAAAACATGTTTCTCCCTGCGGTTCACTTCTACAAAACCGCGAAGGATGTTGTATTTTTCTTCCGGGTCCCGGATGGCTTCCAGCCGGAATACCGGGGTAGCTTTATCCGAGGTATAAAGGATCAGGTTGCCCAATCCGAACATCCGGTAAACCAAAGGCCGTTCTATCCGGAAATCTTTGATCCGGTAATTTTCGATGTATTCGTGTTTTCTTCTCAGTACCCCGGAGTAATATTTTAACTCCTCTGAATTTACCTCATACCGGATACATCTAACCCGCAGGATTTGGTAAGCTAGGTTTAGAAGGGCAAAACCTGAAAGATAAACTGGAAGCCTGTAAATATGGACAGCAAGTTTTTCAGGAATAAAGAAGATTGGAAGATGCTGTTTAAGCATCTGGTTCATTAGTATGACAACCGGAATAACCAGTAGTGTCAGCAAAAAGGTCTGCAGGTTACTAATTTGAGATGGCCTGCATTTAAATGAAATTGTTTTTTGAATCATTGTTTTGGGATTTTATGGTTATGATTTTGATTTGAATAGTTTCGTTGCTCAGGTGTTTTTTCATCAATCTGAATCGACAGGATATCGTTTTGTATTTTGGTCCGGTTCCGTTCCAGTACATCGGGGATATTGTCGAATTGATAAAAGTCCGGAATGGAGACAAACCGTTTCTCTTCTCTTTCCTGAGCTTGTACATCGACGGAAATAAGGCAATTGAAGTTCTTTTGGGCAATGGTCTCTCCAAAATTATCGGCGACTTGTCCAACCATATAGCCTTGCGGCAACGTGGAAATCTTGCCTTCAGGCATCAGGTAATCGAGCTGCGTGGAGAAGGTCGAAGACTGAACATTCCGGTTGATGTTGACCGATTGCCTTTCCTGAAGGATTTTGCCCATCCGGTTCTGGATAAACCGGGCGGTCTCACCGGCAGCCTGACCGGAAAACACATTACCAATGTTACTCGTTATGGCATTTGCTTGCTCTTTTCCGTAATCACGGATCAGCTGATCAATGGTTTGAACTCCCAGTAAGGTGGAAATCCTGTTGCTTCGCGCTGTGGCAATCAGCGTATCCAGCCCCCGGAAATAGATCGTTGGCAACTCATCAAAGATCAGGGAGGCGGGTTGCTGGTCTTTTTTGTTGATTACTTTCAGCATCCGGGTAATAAAAAGAGATAAAACTGCCCCATACATTTCTACCCGAAGCGGGTTGTTGGCCAGGCAAAGAATTTTCGGTGATTCAGGGTTATTAATGTCCAGCGAGAAATCATTACCTGAACAAATCCAGTATATCTCAGGGCTGATGATCTTCGAGATGGCAATCTTCAGGCTACCGAGTTGACCTTCCAGTTGTTCATGGGCCCCGCGTTTATGGGCATTGATAAAAGGATTGATAATGTTGGCAACATCTTTTTCCTGCTCCAGAACCGCGAATAAATCATCGTAATCCATCTGCAGCAGTTCTATGGCGTGGGGCAGGGTGCAAAACCGTCCATTATTGTATTTTTTCAAAAACCAGATAACCGCTGCAAAAAAGGACACGGCTGATTCCGAAAAGAACTCACCCTGTTTTCTGATCCATTCCCGGTTCAGGTTATACAGGATGGTCCTTGAAGATTCGAAAGCATCAATCGGGCTTTCCATCCACTCCGGCGCCAGAGGATTGCAGCGAAAAGATTTTTGAATGTTCTCAAAGTTGATCACATAAAACCGGGCCGTTTCCGGCAACTTGCCGCTTTTCCTGGCTTTCAGAAAATGGTTGTAAGTAACCAATGATAAATCCGGGTACTTAAAATCATAAACGCACATCGAAAATCCTTTTTTCAGATGCTGCCGAATAAATGGTAGAACGACAGAAAACGACTTTCCTGAGCCGGGTGTTCCAATCACCATCGTAGCTCTGAAAGGGTTGACAATGTTGATCCACCCCTCCTGTTGTTTGTCTTTGAAAAGGTACCCGGTGGGCAGATTTACCGAATACTCATTTTCCTTCAGATCCTGCTCCTGCGGGAAGCTTTCATTCTCCACGTTAAACCGGTCTTTCATCAGGTTGACATTGATCAGTTTCGAGATATTGTCAAAACCAATGTTCAGGATGACAAAACCAAAGAATGTCAGCAGCAGGTAAATTGCTGGATATGATTTAAACCAGATCAGGCTTCCCCAGTACAGAATCAATCCAAAGATTACTTGTGAAAGGATGGTTGAAACCTTCAGCTCACGATCCTTGTGGGCTCTGGTCCCGATACAGGTAATGGCCAAAAACACCAAACAAACAGTTTTTGATGGGTACAGTCCGGCCAGGAACCTCAGGTTTTGCATCTTTTCTACCAGCGGGTAAAAAGCTGGTATGTGTATTTTGAAGCGGATAAAATAATCCAGCTGAGTCAGGTACAGCGATACAAACAGCAATACATAGCTGAAAAATCGAAACCCTTCATGTAGTTTGACCAGTTCGTGTGACTCGTGTTCCATCCCCTGAAGATTAGAATGTCAGAATATTAGAATCTTGAATGAAAAGAATTGTAAATCGACAGTGAGGCAATTAAAGCTTGCGGGCTTTAAGGATGTCTTTGTTTTTCACATTAAAACTGAGTTTTCGACCGGTGTTGCCCAGGGCTTTTTCATTCAGTTCAATCTTTAGAATTCGTCCGTCGGGAATAGTCATCTTTTCGATCACAAATACTTCCCTGACGGTTGTTCCACCCGGAATACGCTGAACCTTGTTTCGCTGATATTCAGGAAAAATTTGGTATTCCTGGACATTGGTCGCTTTTGTTTTTTTCTTATCGGTGATCCAGAAATTAAAGCTTTCCACATCGTAAGCCATCGAAGTTTTGTTCGTGATCTCAAGCTCAAAAAACAGGGCGTCGCTCTTCAGGTAAATAGAGTTTAAACGAATAGTTATTCCGTCTTTTTCCACTTTGCACTTATGAAACTGATGTTTGTGTTTATCCAGAACCTGATCGCAAAGATCATTCAGAACATGATCCGGCATTAGTTTTCCGGAGAAAGTCATGGCTGATTGAGACTCAAATGATTCTATCGGATAGGTGATCGGGGCATCGTCCCCGTAGGTCAGTTCAAAACTGTAAATCTTATTGTCGCA
Source organism: Prolixibacteraceae bacterium (assembly GCA_963677955.2). Taxonomy (GTDB): domain Bacteria; phylum Bacteroidota; class Bacteroidia; order Bacteroidales; family Prolixibacteraceae; genus Aquipluma. The sequence continues at coordinate 4,639,613 of CAXXQR010000001.1, read as the reverse complement.
AACAACGGTTAATGAGGTTTTCTTGTCAAATGGTTGAGTTGCTTTTATCCGGACCAGGTTGGAAAGTTCAGGGACGACGTCAGCCTGGACAAGCGAGTAATCCCCGGTTTGAACATAGCTGACTTTATCGGGACAAACCAAATGACTTGTTTTGGAATCTGATACTTTTAAAATATTGGTGGCTGTTGTTTGAACCTGTTGGGCGCATACTGAAAAATGAATGGCAGCTGCGCAAAAAATGATAACAACAAATGATTTCATGGCTAATGGTGTTTTCTGATTATTTGGATTTATTGATTAAATAGACCAGGGTATTTTTCCTGACAGTGACTTTTTTGATCCGAATCATTTTTGCCAGGGATTGAGTTGCCCGGTCTGCCGCCTGGATACCGGCATACATCAGCGGGTTGTTCACCACCCCGAACATGGAAGAGGTGTTTACACTGCTGCCAGCCTCCTTAGCTGCTTTCCGGCTGGCATTATCCGGAACATATAATCCTTTCAGTCCGTCCAGGTCATAAATGCTGACCTGAACCGGGATAAAAGTTCCGTTAACCGGGAATTGGCTAATGTTAATCTCCAGTCGTTCGTTGTTAACCGTGCAGGTGCCGTAAACAAATGTGCTTCGGGGAATTAGGATTCCGTTAATCCGGCATTCTTCCATCAGGCGAAGCTTAACCCGGTTACCGGAAAGTACGGTTGCCGTTTCATAAATCTCAGCTTTAATGGGCACAAAACCGGCGGGGTCTGCCTGCTTTTCTGAATCCGGAGGATTAAATCCCGGGGAAGCTGACTTTTCAAGCGCAAAGTGCCTGCTGTTTTCATCTTCCGGCTTTTTAAGCTGACCCTCTGCCTGTCTGAGCCGCTTGTTTAGCGAATCGTTGCTTTCGGCCAGCTTCCTGTTTTGGGTAAAAACCCGGTCCAGTTCCATAATCCCGGTTGGAATTAAAGGTTCGGGAACTACCGTTTGACCAGAGGTTTTACTTTTCTTTTCAGGATTGGCTCCTGCAGTTTTACCCGTTCTGACCCCGGGTCCTTGTTCAGCCTTTTTTTGTTTGGGATCGGTTTCATCCTGCAGGTCCTTTCGTATCTGTGCCTCCCGGCTACGGATGTGTTCCAGCAGGCTCCCGGGATTATCGGCATTTAACAGCGCATCCGGATTAATGCTGTTTTCAGTATTAACTGTTTCAGGATTTGTAGTAGCTGTTTCTGAAGTTTCTATTACTTCTTTGGCTTCGTCCGGGATACTGAGTATGTCTTCCGGCACGGAATCTTTTTCTCCAAGAATGTTGTAATCGTGAGTTTGGGTCAGTCCGTTTTGCGACTGTACCGCTTCCATCTTGTCATAAATCTCAATGTCCCGATCCGCATCCGGAAGGTTGTAGTTGGCTCCCCTGACCGAATCATTTTTAATTTGGGACTGGTTTTTAGCCTGCTTTGCGCTCCCTCCCCCCAGGATGTAAAAAATCAACACGACAAACGGGATTAATACCAGGGGCAGCAGCAACATGGGTTTATTTCTTTTCAGGTAGTTTTTCATGGATGCTCTTTTTTAAAATGTTTTCAAAAGAATCGACGGGTATCTCAAAAGTCAGGGACTTTGGGTTAGCAGGGTTTCCGGAGGAAACGCTGTCTTTCGGGGTGGGTGCATTTTCAGGATCAAGGGACCGGTGCGCAAGTTCCGGCCCCGGAATCAGGAAGGAGACCAGGTACAGGAAAAATAATCCCGCAAGGATGTCCATCCATTTTCGTTTACGCTTCACCGAATTCAAACCTTCGTCCCGGCTGTCGAGGTTTTTAATCAGGCGGCTGAACCTGCTTTCCCGGTTTTCTCCTGTCTGGTCCGGCTCTTTGTCTTTTTTATTGTATATGATTTTCATAGCTGGCGCCTGGCTGGTTAAAATGATTTGCGTTTCATGGTTTCCAAATCTTTGTTGTCGGCAATCAGCCAGTCCTCGATCAGCAGTCCATGCGGATTATTATCTGTCCGGGAGATGTTCCGGAGCCGTCCGGAGGTTTCAAGGTTGCGTATGGTGATGTTGGATTTGCGGACGATTTTCTGCCTGCTGAAAAACCGGAACCGGTAGGGGTAAGACGAGAAGTCAATCTGTAACGAATCGGTCAGCAGAGTCATGCTGATATCGGAAGCGATCACCTGATTATACACGTTGTTTTCTTTGTACGACCGGTATTGCCTGACGGCTGATTTATCGGCCAGGTAAAGGGCTTCCCTTACATTGTTCTCGATGTACTCCTTATCGGGTTCCATCGTGAAAAACAACTCGTGAAATCGCTTTACGTGGTCCTTGGCTTCGGCTGCCCGGTTCTCGGAGATGTCGGAGCGAAGCGCGAGCAGCAGTGATTTGCCGTTATCCAGCACATAAATCTTTTGCCGGGAGCGTTCAACCAACCTGATTGAACCGGTAAAGACAAATATGCTCAGGCCGGTTAAAAGCAAACTGACTGAAAGCAGAACGTAAACAATAAACCGGAACTTACGCTGTATATCAAAAAGCTTGTTCATTTTTTGATTGATTATTTTTGATTGATTATGCGTTATTGGAAAATTCAAGGCTATTTGATGGCCCCTTTGGTTATAGCCATCAGTGCCGCGGTTTTCACCAGTCGTCCTGCTCCGGACCCGGTTCCGGAAGCGCTGATGATCCACGAAGCGATCTTTGGAACCATCAGCAGACCGGCAATCCCGCAGACGGGCACTACCAGGCTGGACACATAATACAGGGATGGCTGGTAAATCAGCGAGCTTTTGATCTGGGTGATCTCCGCATCCAGTACAAAAATCAGCACTTCCTGAACCAGCGACAGGATGATCAGGGCAACGGGCAGGTAAAGGTTCACGTTGATAAACCGGGCGATCCACTGCAGGTAGTTATCCTGAAACCCGTCAAAAATAGAAATGGCAAAGACCAGCGGACCAAAGATGATCAGTAGCACGCAGAATACCGTTCTTAAGAAAGCGATCAGGTATACAACCGCCTCAAAGAGGGATTCCATCAGTTGCCGGACCATATCCATAAGGTAAAAATTGATCTGGTGCTGAAGAGCCCTGCCGGTGACAATGTTGTAGCTGGTCAGCAGCATGTTGACCCCCTTGTCCCACAGGGTCGCTTCTTTTTCTTCGTTTTCCTGAAAAGCCGGAAGGTCGGCGTACAAAATAGCGGATTGCTTTTCTTCCAGGCGCTGGGTTACAATGTGCCTCTTATCGGCATAAATGGCTTCCGAGAGCTTTGTCAGTCCTTTGGTCGGTACCATCAGCAACTGGACAAACGGTCCCCAGAAAGTAATTACCAGGACTAAGGCGAAAGGCCTTAAAAGGGGCAACAGGGAAATCGGGTTATCAGCAATGAGCTGCTCATAAATCCGTTTGGAGATGTACAGAAATGCGGCGATACCACCGACAGCACGGGCCATGTCCACCAGCAGCCGGGCATTGTCCAGTCCTCCCCGGACCAGCACATCGGTAAAGGAAAAGAAATCTTTTGTTGTAATAACCTGTAAAAGCATGATGAATTCGGTTTTTGAAGGTGTTCTTAATTGGTTAAAAAGCAGTACGAGGAACCGGGATCATGGGAAAAGACCTGGTAATGGCGGACCTTCCGGTACGTGTAATCCGTTTCACCCATCAAACCGTCCAGTTCTTTTCGGATCTGCACAAAGGCTTCTGTCTTTTCCCCGTGATCAGCCTGGAACAGATTGATCGTGACAAAACGCAGAAGCAAATCATCGGCTTCTTTACGATACATCTTTACCAGCCAGGTGCAGTCACTGGTTTGGTTTAACCTGTTCAGTTTACTGATGCTTTCATACAACCGGACAAAGCCTGCTGCGAGCTGATAGACATCGGGTAGCTTATCGAATTCGGCATCAAAGATTGTTTTAGCGATATCCCTCCGTTTTTCCGTATTGTTTTTGATTTCTTCGGTCTCACTATGCCGTATTATCATCTGGGATTTTTCCAGGAACTTTTCGGCTATTTTCTGCAGTCCAAAACTCATTTCTTCGGAAAACTGGCTGCCGTCGAAAACCTGGGTGGTTCCCGATTGCAGGTAATAGTGCGTCGGCCACAGCTTGACAAACACTTTCGGAAGGGAGATTGCGGTCCCTTTATAGGCGATAAAGACCAGCGGGTATGACCCTTTCATATCCGGGTAGGTCTCTTTCCAGGTCTTGACTTCAAAAACCTGGGCTTTTAGTTTCTTCACCGGGGTTAAAGCTGCAAGTGAAAGAATAAGGGCAAAAAGTATCGTTCTCATGGGTTTTGTCAATGATAGAGTGAGTAGTAATAGGCAAAACTCTCCAGCTTACCGGATTCGAAGCTTTTCTGGCAGGAGGCATACAACAGCTTGTTGTAGAGGTAGCTTATGGTTCCGTAGTGTTTGCGTACATCTTCATAAATACCGTTGATCGTATCGTAACGCTGCTTATCGTCCATCATAAAAAGGTTGTCTTTTACAATGGTGTTCAGAATGGTTGTGGTCAGCTGCCTGGCGTCATCCAGGATCAGGTCAAAGGACTGCACAATCACTGCGGCCTGTTCAGGGGTGAAGTTTTCATCCTTCACCAGCAGGGGCAGTTTATCGGTATAAACCCGGATAACCTTTTCGAGCATATCTTTTGTTTGTTTTATCCGCCTGTAATCCTTGATCAAGGAACTCACCTTTTGCAGGCTTTCCAGTTTTTTTTCGTCGATACCAAGCAGTTCTGCCGTCAGGCCCTTTATGTCGCCGTTGAGTATTTTAATCAGCACGTTGTACCAGCTTATTTCCGAGAGGATTCCTTTTTCCTCAGTCCAGAGGGCTTCCCGCTGGATACCCGCCCCCACATCGGTTACCTCTCCCTGGGCATGGGCGTTTTTGATACCCGTCGCGTAAAACAGGGAGAATAACCCGATAATTAAAAAAGTCGTCTTCATTGCTTTTGTGGTGGTCGATGCAATAGTTGTCACTGTTGTCATTGTTGTCATTGTTTTTACTGGTTGTCAATTGTTTTACATGGATTCGAGGATTTTTACAAAGGATTGGTCTTCCTGCTGATTTTCACTCAGCTTTTCCAGGATCAGTTTTTTTTCACTTTGTTCCGAGGTATAGCAGTAATATTCAGGCCGGCTGACTTCCAGCGCATAAACCTGCGAATAGCTTCCCAGGCCGATAAACACTTCCTTAAGTTTTCGATCAGCGGGAAGATTTTTGTTGATCGAAAGGATCTGCTCTTTCTGGAACTCCGAAAGTCCAAGGGTATCGCTGATGCCCTGGAACTTGTTCCGGAATTTGCTCATATCGAGCAAAATGCGGGTATCGGCATTGTTGATGATCGCATCGCGGATCACGGGCGAGGAAATCACATCGTCCACTTCCTGGGTAACGACTATGGCCTCGCCAAAGAACTTGCGGATGGTTTTAAAAAAGTATTTGATGTAGCCGGCCATTTGGGGAGTCGCAATCGCCTTCCAGGCTTCTTCAATGCAGATTACTTTTCGGACGCCTTTTAATCGTCTCATCTTCTGCATGAAAATGTCGATAATTATCAGGGTGGCAACTGAAAAAATAACCGGGTGCTCTTTAATGTTATCCAACTCGAAAACAATAAAAGGGCAATGAAAAAACTCATCGGTATCCATCTGCTTGTTCAGCAGGTAGTCATACTCCCCTCCCCTGTAGTATTTACCCAAAATGAAAAAAAACTCGTTGCTGTTGAACCGGATGGATTGCTCTTTGACCAGTGTTGGAATGTAGTTCCGGCTGAACTCATAATAGGCGTTAAAGGACTTTTCTTCATTTTTGCCTGTCTCGAAAAAAGCGGTGACCGAATGGGCAATCACATCTTTTTCCATCTCCGAAAGATTTTCCTTGTAAATGGTGTAGATCACCGACAGAATGGTCTGTTTGCGTTCGATGTCCAGTTCTCCTTCCAAAATGAATGGATTGAATGAGATTGGGTTTTCAGTGGTAAACTCAACCATCATCGCCCCTCCCCGATTTTTTAACCGCTCATCCAGGTAATGGGTAAGCAGTTCATAGCTCCGGCCTACATCCAGCAGCACAATGTGGCAGTTTTCACTTTCAGCATATTGGCGAAGCAAATGGTTGGTGAAAAACGATTTTCCGGAACCGGATCCGCCGATAATGATCTTGTTCCGGTTGTGGATCAGGTGACGGTGCACCGGCTCATCCGAGATGTCGATCCTGACCGGGCATCCTTCCATCCGGTCCGAAAGCCGGATGATAAAATCGGACGTACTGTTTTTCAGTTCTCCCTCGAAGTTGGTCAGGCAGCAGGCCTGCGGAACCTGGGTAATGAACAGTTCTGATTCGGGAAGCTGCGTGGAAAAAGGGACACAAGAGAAAAATAGCATCGGCAGATCATGGGTATGCTGGTACGGGAAACAGTTCATCAGTGCAAAAGCAGATGAAGTTTCGCTCTTGCGCTGTTTTAAGTCCTTCAGGGAAGCATCGAAAAGCATCACATTAAAGTGGGTTTTCACAATCTTTTCTCCTGAGGTTTGCACCTGGTCCAGAAAGGATTCGATCAACCCGGCGTTGACTTTGTTTTCGGATGAGAATTTCGAAAGGCTGAAGATTTTCTTATAGCTTCCTTCCAAATAAGCTTTGATCTCCTGCTGATCGGGAATGTATATAAACTGGTTGGTGACATGTGAAAACGGCAGATGGTAGCTTAACGGATAGACGAGCGAAACCGGCAGTCCGGTCTGGGGATGTTCCGATACCGGGCGAAGTTCTGCCGGAATATGGGAATAGTCGCTTAATGAAAGTATTTCCACAAACTGGTCCATTACTTTGAGCCGGTCCCGAAAATCGATTCCGCCCAAGGCCGGGTGGTTTTCTGTAAAGTTCAGGCTCAAAAAGCGTTCGATCAGACCCAGGGAATGCTCGTCGCCAATGGCTTCTTTCCTGGTGATGGGTTGGCAACCAATCCCGTTTTGCTGAAAGATGGCGATTACATTGCCTCTGAGCTCATTGATCTTGTCATATTGCAGCTTTTCAAGATTGCGCTCTTTACGTGAAAAGATCAATGCAGATTCCAGGTAGCTTTTCAGAAGGCCTTTATTCAGCAAACTGATATAAAAGCAGCATTCATGTTTCAGGTAATGTCTTCCGTCAAAATGTTCCAGATAAGATTCATTCAGGCTGGTTTTCGCTTTGGTCGACTCTGACTGCGATTCCGATTCTTCAGGATGGAATTCATTGACCAGAAAAAAATCCTGTTTATGGATAAAACTTCCGGCGGGCAGTAAATTGATCATCCGCTGAAAAGTATCGTGCAGCATATAGATTTGTTCGGTGCTGCTTGAAAGAACCTCTGGAAGCTGAAGTCTAAAGCCTATGGTTAAATCCAGGTTATTGGACACCAGAACATCGCTGTTAAATCCCAGTATCGGGAGCACTGTATCCAGGTTTTTGATCTTCATTTCTAAATTTTATCAGGAAAAAGTTTGAAGGATTCGTCGTTTGCAGCTAATAAACTGTGGTAACTTCTTTGCCGTTTGTTTCTTGCCCCAGCCTTCGGGTCCATATTTCTTTTGAATGGTGTTCAACCGGTACAGGTATCCGAAAAAGGCAGGGACTCCGATCAGAATTGCCGGGAAAACTCCGGTCAGAATATAGAGCGCAGAGAAGAGAAAGAAGGTAGCAATGATGCCGTACAGCGCCCGGAATACTAAAGAGCCGGAAAGCCCTTTGATGTATAACCGGGTATCCACTTTTTTGACCGGATAGGTTTCCATCAGGCAAAAAATGCTTTGATGACTACTCCAACTAAAATTAAAAATAAACAGGCGCCGAACCAGCCCATGATGGCTTTCTGGGTGTCCTGGTCGCCGCTCTGCCATTTAATATATACACGGACCCCGCCAATCAAACCAACGACTGCGCCGATGGCAATGATCAGGTTGGAGACCGGATCAATGTATGAACTGACTTCGGAGGTGGCCTGGTCGATACCAGCGGCAGATTGCGCCATTGACTTATAAATACCTAAAACAAGGAGTGCCGCAAAAGCGGATACTTTTCGAACAAAATTCTGAACATGTGTTTTCATGTGACTTTGAGTTTTTAAGAATTGATAATTGAACATTGCTTATGATTGGTGCTGGACTTGCTCCAGAATTTTTGGCAATTGAGGATTATCGGGCTGCGAGAAGGTGTCGATGGAATAGCCGTCATCCATTCCACTTTCTTCATAAAAAGAAACTGGCAGGGGAATGTCTTCTGAAAGGCGTACTGGGATTAATTCTGATGGATAGTCTTTTGCTGAAACTGAAATGGGATTAAATCCTTCAGACATCACTGGGATAAATTGATCATCCTCAAAGAGTGTATTCCGTTTTCTCTTTTGATGGATAAAGGCTAGCAGGATAACAGACAGGTACCAGGCCAAAAGGATAAAAAGGATAAAGCTCGAAAATTGTCCCCAACTGATTTGATTGATTCCAAACATGACGCTTCAATTTTTAAGTTGATACTGCTGATGTTTTGAAACGACTTTGATAGCCCATTTTCAAAATCATTGCTGCAAATCTCTGGCATTGGAATCAGATCCTTTGTATAGATAATGTCAGGTAGGGTATTTTTTATTGTTAACAAATTAGCTAATAATCAATTTATTAAAATAAATTTTGAATTGGTTTGATAGGGATTGTATTGACCTGGGGATATGAAATAATTTGAATTGCTTTTAATTGGATCAATTTGAATACCTGAAAATTTTCGAAAAGAGAAATAAAAAACAGTCAAAAAAATAAAAAGAAAGCCAATCAAGAGCCGGTCGGGGCGGAAATGCAAGGCTGTACCGCTTAATCAGGAATGTTCTTATTAAAATGAAGAAACAGAATGAGAAAAAAGCGGGGCACTTGCCTTGGCCTTGCATTTGTTCCGGCATTGGGTTGTGTGGAGACTGGCTAAATTAGGCTTGTTTTTTGATTTTGACGAAACAATTAACTGACCAAAATTTTTGAGGACGGGCGGGCGAAAGGCAAGTGTGGCCAGGAAATGGAATGAAGCCGAAGAGTAGGGAACGGAATGAAGCCCTGCATCCGGTTTTTGCTGGGAAGCGGTATGGGTAAACCGGGCGGGCGAAATGGAGTTGGGAGGGGTCAGCGCAATGGAATGAACTGGGCCACTCTTGCCGAGCGGTACAACCCGGCTTATGAGCTGAACGAGCGGATCAAGCGACCGGCCCCGGTGAGGTTACGAGCAGGGAAAAGGGAGCGATAAAGCGAGGGAAGCGAATGTGCCGGGGTACAGGGGAAACACCTGCTAAGATGATTTTAAACCTAAGAAAACATTTAAAACCTTTAAAAAACGGGGAAGTGTGGACGGGAAGGGAAAAGGCAATCCCAGCCGGAACGGCCAGAGATTGATCTTTGAACCAGACAAGGACACTCTTCCATGCTGAATCGAGGCTTGTTCGCGCCCTGGCGGAGCCACAGCGCGAACAGGCCGCAGAACCAACCAACCAAACATCAGCTAATACCTGATTTTGGGTTTATCTTTTCATTGATTTTAACCTTAAACTCTTTTGTCTTTGGCCTCCCGGTCAAATGCCACCAAATTAAACATTTCGCGCATCCGGCTACGGATGCGGTTGCCATAAATCCCTTCCAGTTCTGAGGCCGAAAGATTGGTGGTAATATGGGTCATCATCCGTCTGGAAACAAACAGGTCGTATCGGGCCAATAGGATTTCAGCCATCACATTGCAGTCGTTTCCGTAATATTTTGGGGTCTGCTCCAATCCCAAATCGTCAAAACACCAGACTTTGGGAATAAGCTTTTCACCGTACCTGAAAAATGCCCCTTTGCTGTACAGGTTGATTACTGAAAATCCGTCTTTCTCAAATTCGAAGCTGATTTCGCGGGTGGGTTTGATCTGGTATTGGGTTTCCCTGGGGAAAAAGTAACCGGTAAGTTTGATCAGCGAAGTTTTGCCGCAGCCAATTGGCCCTGTCAGTAAGATTCCTTTGCGAAGATTGATTCCAAACCGCGCTGAATTTTCCTTATCGCCAATGGCATAAACCAGCAGTTTGTAGATCAATTCAAGATCATTAGGGTAAATTCCGAACTGGTTGCCAAACAGGATTTTGCCCCGCTCTTCCATCCATTGGACACTGGTTGGAAAACTAAAATTGAATATTCCACCCTTGAAGTCAGCAATCTGTTCATAAGGGTTCATTGTAATTTTTGTTGACTGTGACGTTGAGTTTGCCGGTGCGGACTTGATTATATTCTCGTTCATCTGTTCTGTTATTTTGATTGTTTTCAATCCATCTCCGGGCAATGGCCTGCCAGGAAACGATGGTTTTCATATCGGCTGTTTTCCAGCCTGATAACTGGTAATGGGAATAAAACTTTCGGGCTTCTTCATCTGAAGATTGATTTTTCTCAAAAAAAAAGAGTGATCAGTTCAAATTCGGGGATTTGAAATTTTTCGATTGAAAGGTCTTCTGGTTTTTCCTTTTCTCCTGATTTTTCCCTGGGGTTTTCTTCAATCTTTTCTTTTGAATTTCTTCTGGAAGATTCTTCTCCTTTAAGTTTATTCTTGTTTGTATTGTTTAAAAGAAGTGTATCACCTGCTGTATCGGTTCCGGTATCAGATTTAATACCGGCAGGATCATTTTTACCGGTTGCAGTACCTCTTCCGGTATCATTTTCTGTATCGGCTTTGATACCGGTATTCCTTGTTGTACCTTTTCCTGTATCAGTTTTATGATTGCACGTAGTACCGGTATCTCTTGCGGTATTTGTTGGGATATCACATGCTGTATTATTTTCAGTACCGGTATTGCTTACTGTATCAGTTGCTGTACTGGCTGCGGTATCCCTTTTGTTACCGGCATCACCGGTGGTACTTCCAGTAGTATCGAATCTGATACAGGTAACCTTGCTGCCGGAATGCAAATTAGAAGAAGGGAGATAAGCGATATAGCCCCAGTCTCCCAGTTCTTTTATACAACGGGCGTAAGTATTGGCAGAACCAATCCGGCCCAGTTGCATCATTTCCGCCCGGGAAATGGTAAACTGGTCGCTGAACCGGTTGGCGTTCCAATGCTGAAAAAGGGCAATATACAGGCTGATGTGATAAGAAGACAGGCGTTTATCTTCTGCCAAACGTTCAAAAAATCCGTTCAGGTGCCGGACGTAATTCATCGCCGGGCAGCAAAACTAAAACGGTCTTTTTGCTTGTTGGATTCCAGGATTTTCTGGATTTCTCCGGAGTCATAAAACAGGATTCCGCCCATTTTAGTAAACGGAAGGGTTCCGTTAATACGCATATTCTGAAGTGTTCCGGGTGAAATACCCAGCATCTTGCGGACTTCATAGGATTTTAACCACTTTTTTGTTGGTTGTCCGTGGCGCTCGTCAAAGAGTTTTTTCAGTTCGGAGAATAATTCGAGTTTGAATTCCCGAAGGTCGTCGGTAGTAATAATTTCTGAAGACATAACGTTTAATTTTGAATGATACATTTTGAACTTCGCCAAATTTGCACCCTTCAAAAATGAAATGTTATCAAGGTGTTGTCAGGTTGGGAGTTTTTTATTGTCTAATAAGAGGTAGAAACTAGACGGCAAAACAGCTTAAAGATTCTGGTCGATGTTGTACTGAAGAACCGATTTGAGGTGTTCCAAAAACTTGGTTTGCTCTATTTTTCGCTGTTGAATTTCAGAATAATACCTGTAAATGTCTTTCTCAATGTCCAGGTTAAAGATCCTGCAGAATAATCTGGCCAATTCCTTAAGCGTGATTTTTCCGTTATTAATTACCCTCGAAAAAAACAGGGCATATATTAATTCCACGAGGTCGATTTTGTTGCCAGTCCAGTTTTGGTGGCCTAATTGCAGTAAAGGATTGGATTGGTCCGGGCTATCTATCTTGCTTATCTCACCGGTCAGGTATTCAACCAGTAGATCATTTGCACGCAAAACAGAAAAAGTATAGTCCTGCCAGGTATTAAACTGTTCATCCATCAAATATTGGCTTCCCCTGAGTTCAACCGGGATTTCATCGCGTTCCCGTACAAAGTAAAGGCTATCGAGATAGGTAAAACCGCAATTGTAATATTGAACGCTGCTGGCATTCTCCTCCACAAAAATCTGAATCTCATCCAGTTTCACTTTCATGTACCGTTTGATCCTGTCTGAATCGTACTTCGACTGAAAGCTTTCGATCTCAAATATGGCCTGATAAAACAGCAGTCGGCTGTAAGCAATTGGTTTAATCTCCTTGAAAAAGCGAATTTCTGAAGGAGGATCGGGGAATCCCTCGTTTACGACAATCCACCTTAACTCTACCAAGGCAATGCGGCATCGTTTAATTGCTGATTTTGCCGTATCCAGCATACTTTCAGAAGTCAATGCAATGCGATTCAAATCGGCTTCCAATTCGCTAATGATTTGGGAATATTGTTCCATGCCCAACGATTTTGAGATAGTGTAATTTGGGGGAATGGCAATCCAGTCATCTTCAATGATTGGTATTGAGAAGAAAGAGATCCTTTTCTGGAAGGAATATCCGGTAATGGTTATTCTGCCCCGGTTGGATAACCGGGGCAACGATATATATTATGGCTAACTTATGAAAAGCACCAGTGGAGCACTGGTAGTGAAAATTTTTCTATAGGCCTTATAAACCCGATGGAATTGTGGTGTGTTGACGCATACGTTTAACGGTTTTCTCGCTTTTCAGAACACTTGAGAGCATAGCGACTCTTTGAACTAAAAATGCGAATTGATCGAATACAATCCCAACTTGAGGACGTAAAGTGCGTCCTCAAGATTTCCAAATCATTCGTATTCAATTCAAACATGAATCTACAGAAAATATTCCCAGAGTTCATGTTATTGCCTGTTTTGTCAATCGGCTTATTTTACGTTGTCTCTCACCTGGGTTACAAAAGAATCTGCCGGTTTGAACGAAGGGATAAAATGCTCAGGAACAATGACAATTGTATTTTTGGAAATATTACGTGCAGTTTTTTCTGCTCTTTTTTTAACGACAAAACTTCCGAATCCACGCAGGTAAACGTTGTTTCCTTTCGCTAAAGATTCTTTCACTGTTTCCATAAATGCCTCAATCGCACTTTGCGCTGTTGCTTTTTCAATTCCTGTGTTTTCACTGACCTGGCTAACAATATCTGCTTTTGTCATCTCTAAAATAATTAATTATCAATATTTTATATCTCTTAAAAATCACTTGCCAAATATAATGCTATTAATTAAAAACGTGGCAGTCCAGTCTTTACAATTTTGAAACATGAACGTATAAGGTGCAAACAACATCTTTCAAGTTAATTGCGGATCTCACTTTGTCGCTTAAGCAAAGAGAGATTCACCCCAAGCCTATCACACCTGCCCCTCTTGTCAGGTAGGGAACCGGACTTGACAGTCTCCCGTCATATGACTCTTGTTATACAAATCTATAACGTTTCAACGAATTATTCCTACCCTGCGATCCCCTGATCACTTAGATTTTGCTTTGTACAACCTTTAACTCCATGATTTAAACATTTTCACCGGCGGGATTTATCCTGAAATTTATTCGTTAATTTTTCGGCTTTCTTCAGGGCGAGCCGTCAACAACACCAGAAAGTGAAAGGCAATGCGGGAATCTGTAGTCCGAAAACCACCAACCACACTATACAATATTGCATGTTATTATAGCCAAGTACTTTGCTTTCTGCTGTTTAATTATCTATTTACGTTAAATTATTTCTTGAAATATTTTTGCACCAATAAGAGTAATTTGGCTTTGTTAATGGGTTTTGCGATATAATCATTACATCCCGCTTCAATGGCCTTTTCACGGTCGCCAGATAGTCCAAAAGCTGTCTGTGCTATTATGACAACTTCCTTGTTAAATTGACGGATTTGACGGGTCGCCTCATATCCATTCATATCTGGCATTTTAATATCCATCAGAACCAAGTCAAGGTCTGGATTATTTCTACATATTTCAATGGCTTCAACTCCGGTTTCTGAGTGTAAAACGCTATGGCTTATTTTTTTGAGCAACTTTAAAATGAGCAAATCAGAAATTTTATCGTCTTCTACAATTAATACTTTCAATCCCGAAACTTCGGGATCAATCTGGAGCTTTTCCCCTTCATCTGATACAAAAGTTGGAATATCACTTTTTATATGTGGTTGGTATTTGTAAGGAATGGTAAAATGAAAAATTGAGCCTTTTCCTTTTTCGCTGCTTACCCATATTTTCCCACCCAACAACTCCACAAATGCTTTGGAAATCGACAAGCCCAAACCTGCTCCCTGCCGCGCCATTTTATCAGTAATATCGGCCTGAATAAACCGTTCAAAAATAGCTTCCTGTCTGTGCTTTGGAATCCCAATACCTGTGTCTTTAACGTAAAATTCCAATACTTTATTCTGACTCTCCTTTTTCAGATTATACCCAAATTCAATTGAACCTTCATCGGTATATTTAAGGGCATTTTTAACAAGGTTAGTAAGAATTGCATATATTTTCTCACGGTCTGTTTTAATAACAGCTTCTTCATCTGGTAAAGATTTTTTAGAGAAGAACTGAATTCTCTTTTTATCCAACTCAGGTTTGAAGAAGGTATGAATATAATCCATTTGCTCGTTTATATTCGATTCCTTCAAATTAACCTCCGTCAGCCCCGATTCTATTTTAGAAATATCAACAATATCATTGATGATATTGAGCATACGGGCACCGCTTTGTTCCATGAGTTCAAGATACTCTTGTCGCTCTTCACCAGAAAGATCGGCTTCTTTCAATATGCTGGCAAAACCTAAAACACCGTTCATCGGAGTCCGTATCTCATGCGACATATTGGCTAAAAATGCAGATTTTAGACGGTCACTTTGTTCTGCGTGTTCTTTGGCAATGACCAATTCTGCCGCACGTTTTTCTTTCTCTTCGTTCTGAAAGACAAGTTCTTTATTAGCAAGGATTAACTCAGCAGCACGTTTTCCCTTTTCATCATTTTGAAAAGCAAGTTCTTTGTTGGCAATGATCAGTTTTGTTGCACGTTTTTCTTTCTCTTCATTCTGAAAGGCCAATTCTTTATTGGCAATGACCAACTCGGCAGCTCGTTTTTCTTTTTCATTGTTCTGAAAGACAAGTTCCTTGTTCGCAATGACTAGCTCTTTTTCCGCCAGATGGTGACTGATGGTGTCTTTACTGTATAATGCTTTTAAGGAATTATACTCTTGTTGCAATTCTTGTAGCTCTTTTATTAATTCATCTTTGGTTTTTTCATGAGTTGCCATAATATGGTTGCTTTAAATGATGAACTTTCATTGTCGAACTTAACATCGGAGTTTTCTTCAGAAATTTCATGTCATAATTGTTAGTATAATTCAGAAACCCCTTTACATTCTCTTTCTGCAAAAGTTTTAAATGTTCTTGATACTTGCTCAATATTTAGCTTATCAATCATTTTATTTCTCCAAATTCCGACTAACGTTTTTGTATTTTATCTATTGTTAGAACAACAATTATTGTTAAAACTAAAGATAATAAATGACATTATTGCTATTAAAGGAACGGTTTAAAATAATGGATATAAAATAGTTGTGCTGTTCCCCACTGATCTGTGAATCTGTAGTTGAATCCATTTCTTTTTTGTAGTTTGTCATCGTTGGAGATGGCGCTGTATGTAACAAACCTTTTTTTTGCGCCAAAGTGAGTTTGGTTAACACGACTTAGATACAATCGAACTTTTCTTCGTTTTCTTCGCTGATTTCTTCCAGCGCCTTGATGCGTTCTTTTATTTCTTCCAACACGCTGACCTATTCGAACGAACTGTTTGTTTAGATGCCTTGCTTTATTACAAACGACGACAAGCCAGTTGAGCGAAAGGTGGGTCTATGGCTTGTCTTTTTTTTTCTAGCCTCCCAGATATTTTACTAAGTACCTGGTCTGTACGACTTAATAAATTCCCTCTAACTTCTAAGGTTTCAATGCCCAAGTCCCATATCCAGTCGCTGAGTATCTCATCTACCTGATATCTAAGTTCTGGAAAATCTGATTTCCCACATATTATCAAATCCGGCTTCTCAATGGGGACGAACACAAGAAGGTCAACTTCAGACATTATGCTTTCAACTTTATTAAAGATTGATTGAATGCTCCTTGATCCATCAATGGCTTGAATATATGCTAAGAAATCAATTGGACACCGGTCAAAAATTACATTCTCGTCATTTATCGCGATTTGTTTTACAGAATGCTCAAGTTGTGCAATAAAATCATCAATATCTGGTATTTCAGAAAATGCATATCCTAATTCTTCCAACTCATAATAAGGTTCTTTCAAAAGTTCATAATCAGCAAGCGACTCTTGCAGTTTCTCAGCTAATGTCGTTTTCCCAACTCGGTGTGCTCCTGTTATTACTATTTTCATTTAGATTGTTTTCAAGTTAGCAATAATATGCTAATTTTTTTCAAAATCCCGATAAGACCCAGTCAAAAATTAAGCGTTGTGCAACGACTACCTGTCTTACCTACAGTACTTATTTCTTATTTTCTTTAATCAAACCGCTTTCAGTAAATGTAAATGTTCGTTCATTAAAAATGGATTTCATAATTAGCCATACTTGGTCAACTAACGCAAATTTCAAGTTTTTCTTATCACCTGCTTCTCTTAATTGTCCAGTGAAGGTTATTCCATTTATTTTATAAGTTTCCGTTGTTTCTCTATTATATATAACTCCGTTGGGAATCTCATAATGTTTAGTCTGTATTTCAGTTTTTTTGTTTTGGGGGTTTACATCTTTTCGAAATTCTGTAATGTAATTAAATAAAGGCTTTTGGCTTCCGTCTTCTCGTATTACTATGAAATTAAAATAATCGAATTCGCTTTTAGTATTTAGGTTTCGATTATCGCCGATATCAATATTTAAGATTTCTGTCCGCTTAATAGATGCTTTAATCTGAAGTTCTAAATCTCCAAAATGTATTTCTTTAGGATTTTCAGCTAGATCATTTTCTTCGATTTCCCTTAGTTCAACTAATTCAATACTTTTATGTTTCGCAAAATTAATTCCGTCTTGCGTGTACCCATTTTTACAAACAATGATTCCTTTATTGATGTCACTGTCTTGAATAATTTCCGCTAGCTTCATTACAATGTCTTTGTTTACTTTTTTTTTCCAATACTTACATTCGATAGCAGTTAAGTAAGTATACTTTCCATCTGAATGTGAAGTTAGAACATCAATTTGATGGAGAACCCCAGATTTACCAAGTACTTTGCAAGTACTTCCATGACCTTCTATTTTAACTTCAAATTCTCTACCTAAAGTTTCATAGATATACTTTGTAATTGATTCGTAGGTTTTCCAATCTAAGTTCTTTTCTTGTGACATCTGACTTTTTTTTAGCAGGAAGTTGAAAATATTGCAGGTAACATCCGTGTCTATATACCAGTTGCATGTATTATTGTTTTGATAATTTATTGTTAAAAGTAAAAATAATAATTGACATTATTAGAACCAGAACAGCCATTCATCAAGTGCTTTTCAGTAAATCATCAAAAGGAATTACCAACTTCATAAAGAAGATTTTCCCAAAAGATAAAGACGATTTTTGGGAAAGACTTTGATGAATACAGGGTTAAAACAGCAACCTCCCGACCAGTTGCCGGGAGGTTGGGCATAAAGTTATTGATACTCTAACGGGCAACAAAGGTGGCTTTCGACAGCGCATCTTTCATTTCGTTGCCGGGCCGGAAGCGGATATTGACCGATGTAATCTTATCGACGGTGCAGTCCGCCTCGGTATCGCTGCCGGTGCAATTAACCGTGAGCTGGAACGAGCCCCAGTCGCCCATTTGTACCGAATAGCCATCGAGCAGGGCATTTAGGATAACCGTTTGCAGTTCATCAATCACCAAAGCCGCTTCGCCACGACTTAAGGTGGTGTTTTTGCTTAACGCTTCGGCAATCTCCTTTTCTGTTTTTTGTTCCACACGGTTAGGCACCAGGTACCATTTGCGGTCGGCTTGCGGGTCGCGCGGATTTACTCGCTGAATTTTTGAATATAGTATCGACATAATTTATTGTTTTTAAAGTTTTTGTAATTCTCCTTGTGCAGGCTAGTCATCCCGAAAAAACAAGGCAATACCTTCCCTTCCGCCGCTCGAAACCGAACAGCGTGAAGTGGTAAAAAGTAGTATCCTATGTTTTAATGGATTAAAGCGGAGGGCTAAGCACAGCGGAGTGAAAATTGAAAAAAGCTGATTATCCCTTACAGAGGCGAAACTCTGGTAAGGGTCTGGCCGCCGGTTCCCCGCTTGCCACAAACAGGTACTGCTTAAGCACCCGCCAATACTGTTGCAAGCGGAGGCTTGATTTAAAAAATTGAACCATGGAAATTACTATTCTGTCCCGGTTGGATAACTGGGGCAACGAAACGTTTATATTAGAAGTAGACTACAAAATGTCAACCGGAATGTAACAACGGGCGTTATGCTTTGGACTTTTATAAACCAGTGTATAGCCGCAAGTTTTTGCTTCACGACGAAGTCAGTAATAGAATTGGATATCACAAATTGTGATACCCAATTCTATTATTCTTAATCCATTTAGAAACAATATTTTCGGAAGTCCTTTCTATATTCGATTGGAATAGATTATGAGACAACAACGTTTTTCATTTGAAATAAGCCTCATCGGAGAGTATCAATTTGATGCTGAGGGTTAATCCAAAGTCTCTTTAATTGTTCTAAAACTTTCCAACGCACTTTGAATATTGTCGATAATTTCATCGATCAACGTTTCTGGCTCCGGAAGATTTTCAAGGTCTATCAGGTTTTCGTCCTTTAGCCAGGTAATATCAAGATTAGTTTTATCACGGGCAATCAGCTCTTCGTAAGTGTATTTTCTCCAGCGCCCTTCCTGATTTTCTTTTGCCTGGAATGTTTCTTTTCTATGCGCTCTGTTTTCAGGCTCAAAACATTTTACAAATGCTTCCAAATGTTCGTATTTCAACGGATTCTTTTTCGGGGTGTGTCTGATGTTGGTGCGGTAATCGTAATACCAAACTTCTTTGGTCTTTAATGGTTTTTTCGCTGTTCCTTTTTCGAAGAACAACACATTGGCTTTCACTCCCTGGGCATAGAAAATTCCCGTTGGTAAACGCAAAATGGTATGCAGGTTTAATTCGTCGAGCATCCGTTTGCGAATGGTTTCCCCGGCTCCTCCTTCAAACAGTACATTATCGGGCAGTACCACTGCTGCCCGGCCATTTTCGTCAAGCATCGCAATGATATGCTGTAAAAAGGCCAGTTGCTTATTGCTGGTGGTTACCCAAAAATCCTTCCTGTAAATATAACCTTCTTTTCCCTCGTTCTTTTTTTCGTTGGTAGGTATATCGCTACTGCTTTTTCCAAAAGGTGGATTAGCCAGAACTATTTTCACTTTGAGTGGATTAGTCACTTTTAAACTGTCGGTAACATCTATTTCCGGCGTTTTAACAAGGTCTCCAACTCCATGCAAGAACAAATTCATCAGACACAACCGAGCTGTCGATTTCTCAATTTCCCATCCATGAAATGTCTTAAATGAAATTTCATCCTGATCTTTTTTCGAAAGTTTACTGTTATGAAGATATTCCAGAGCACCCAGGAAAAATCCACCAGTTCCGCAACTGGGGTCTGCTATCGACTCCCCAATTTGGGGTTGAATACATTCGACCATAGCTTTGATAACAGGACGAGGGGTAAAATATTGACCGGCACCACTGCTTTCGGCATTTCTCTGCAAGAGGGATTCATAAATTTCCCCTTTGATATCAACCTCTTTACTGCTCCAGTTTTCTTCGCCAATGAGGTTGATTAACTTTTTGAGTTTTGCCGAGTCGCTAATTTTGTTTTGAGCGCCATCAAAGATTTTGTTCAACATTCCGCCAGCTTCCGCCAGTTTCTTCAAAACTTCTTTGTATTGTTCAGATAAATCGCCTTTGTCTTTTCCTTTTATGCTTTCCCAATCGTACCCTTCCGGTAAATTGTACTGTTCTTTGTTTTCATCGGCCATCTTCAGGAACAGCAAATAAGTTAACTGTTCCAGGTAATCGCCATAACCCAAGCCGTCATCCCGGAGGGTATCGCAAAACGACCATATTTTAGCTACCAGTGTATTGGTTGTCATATTTAATTCTTTTCTATTTCTTTTTTTAAAGATTGTGTAAGATAATATCCCCCTTCTTTTCTTGCATGTGGCCTTTCAATGATTTCTTTTTCTTTTAATATTTTAAGATGACGTTTAACTGTTTGCAGCTTAGATTGAAGCTTCATTGCTAATTCTTTCGCTTTTAGCCCTTCTTGTTGATATAATATAATTGAAAGCTTTATTAATTTTTCCCGAACCGGTTTCTTATACGAGTTTAAAGCCCATTGTTCTATAAGGGTTTTAATTGTAGTATTTATTTTATCAGTTGCAGCATTAGTTAAAGTATCAGTTGCAGCATCAACTCCCTTTAAAGTATCAGTTGCAGCATCAATTAAAGTATCAGTTACAGCATCATCTCCCTTTAAAGTATCAGTTGCAACATCAGTTAAAGTATCAGTTACAGCATCATCTCCATCTGTCAAATTCTCATCAATTGGAATAGTAGTTCTAAAAACAGCTCCTTCTATAAATTCAGGATGACCATGGCCGGAGTATGCTTTACAAAATTTATTAATATTCAATACCCCTGACCCTAGCTCATCAAACCGCCCCAATTGCATAAAGAATTTGGCAATGACCGGATTCTTAGGGAATGGCTTAAAGCTGTTAACATCAATTGGCCCTTCACCATTGGGGACATTGGCATTTTCGGCAATAACTGCCGATCTGGTGATCACGAATGTGGTAGGATAAGCATTCGTATATTCTTTATGAACCAAAATATTAGCGGCAACCTCGCGGAAAATAATGGTTCGCAGACTGCGCCGCTGGTCTCCTTCCAGGTAAAACTTATCCGGCAGGTGCTTGGCTACAAATTCAAGCAATTGCTCATAGGCCTCAATCAGGTTGGTTTGAATGTAGAGCCGGTCATCGTACCGATCGACATTAAACCGCCGAACCAGTGCATCAATTTTATAATGCGGAACTACACTGCGGATGGCTTCGTCTTTCCCTAGCAACAAAATAGCCGCCAGTGTATAACCTTCTTCCCCCGTTTTGTAGTCACGGTCATACAGCCCGGCCATGCGTAGCATTTGTTCATCGTCCAGTTCCAGCCAGGGATGTTCGGGATTATTGCTGCGTATAAGGTTGCGCACTTTCTGGAAAAGCTGCTGCTTAAAATCTTCGAAACGAAAAGCCGGGTAAATAGTTCCCTCGGTGTAGTGGTTGCGTTTGCGATTATATAACTCGGCAATTTGATGTGCCCCATGTACCACAAAATCGCCATCATTGCTGCGGTCGTAGGTTTTACCCGCAGTTTGGTGTACTTGTGAGCTTTCGGGTACCTGAAGATGGATAATATGAAACCCATCTACAACATGTTCTCTGGGGAACAGAATAAACGGTGGATTCAGCTTTTGCGGGTTGTTGCTCAGGTTAGCTATGTTGGCAATCATTCCGGCAACCATTTCGGCATCAACACCTGTGATATTTCCATCATTATCGGCACCCAGAATAATATCCCCTCCACTGCGATTAAGCATAGCACAAATGGTTTCAAACAGGTTGTCGGGAAGCTTTTCCCTTGACTGTTTAAACTCATTGCGAATGCCTTCACCCTGAGAAAGGATATTTTTGATGCGATCGATGGTCATAATATATTGCTAAGCTGCAATGTTATTATTCATTTTTTTTAGAATACTCTTATATAATTCAGTTAACTGTCCATTTGCCAAGAACCTAAAAAGGGGGGCTTTGATAATATTACAATTTTGCAAAAGGTTCCTCGCAAGGGATTCCGCCATAATAGAGAATTGTAAAACCAAATCACCAATACTATTAATATTTACGTTGTCCCTTTTTAGGCTTTCCACAAATTCATCAATCCAATTATTGAAATCTTCTTCAAGGTACTCTCTTGTATATCTTTCTTTAATATTGAAAACTTCGTCCCATGTTGTTGTCATTGAATTATTGGGTAATATTTTAATTGACCAAGTTCCATTATAATTACTTGGATCTGTTTGATCAATTACCGAACCAGAGAAATCTAAATCAATTTCAACCTTGTTTGTATATGGATAGACAAAAGGTCGTCTTATATTGTTTTTATAAAAAATATCAATTTGATTTTTAAACTTAGTATTACAAATATGGCACATTGGAGCCATGTTTTTCAGGTTTAATGAAAACAATGGATATTTAGCTTTAGGTGCAAGGTGATCATAATCTTCTCTATTTAATCTATGCATTCTTTCTATGCCACAAAAAGGACAAACTTTTTGTGGCATAGATTCATAAATTAGCAAATAGTGATTAGTAAGATTATTCTTATCTTTCGCAAAAACATCTGAGTACAAAAATACCATCAGTTCTTTTAATGAATCATTTCCCAATAAAGAACTAATACTTTCAGCTTGAAAAACCTTACAATCATACTCTGTATCCTCATAGAAAGTTTCAATAAAATTGGCATCACCAACTAAAGTCATAAATTTCTCTTTAGATTCATTGCCTAATACCTTATAAGTATCGAAAAAAAACTTAAACTTTTTTATAAGCTCATTATTATCCTTCTTAGGAAAGTTAATATCCAAATATACATCTACTGAAAATCTTTCATTCTGATTAATATTTCTAATTCGATAAAAGAATTCGCTTACTAACTGATTTACTTTGTGAACGGCATGATTAGTTATATATGAATAGGTATAAAGCATTATTCTTGTTTTTTTAATAGCGTATTCATTCTTCGATATAAAGACATGAGAAGAGGGGAATCTCCAAGTTTATTGATTTCATTTTTAATTATTTCTGGATCGTTTTCTTCAAGAAGTTCATTTATTTTTTTTAGTGAATTATCTGAGATAGTTTCGTCAAGCTCAAAAGCCATTTTTAGGATATTATTGAAAGTTGCACCAAAAGTTTCTTGCCTTGGTGGTACAACTTCTACACGATTTTTATCTATTCTTTTGAAAATATAAACGCTTTCACTAGGTGTATCAGACACAATGAATGGAGAATGAGAAGTCACAAAAACATCTTGGTTTCTTCCATTTAATATTTCTTTCATAGTAGAAATAAAATAACGTCTCCAATAGGGATTGAAATGGGTTTCCGGTTCATCAAGGAGGAATAATGTATTTGATTGATCCATCATTAAAAGAGTGCCGAAAATATTAAAATACTGATGCTCCCCATCACTTAGATTCAAATAATCAATAATCTGTCCATTTTCAAGCTTTAGC
The DNA here is from genome assembly GCA_963677955.2 of Prolixibacteraceae bacterium. GTDB lineage: Bacteria > Bacteroidota > Bacteroidia > Bacteroidales > Prolixibacteraceae > Aquipluma. The sequence goes on along the minus strand of CAXXQR010000001.1, from coordinate 4,616,238 downwards.
TTGAGCTCTGAGTAATGTAATACTTTATCCTTGTCAGGAACAGTGGGCATTCTAGCAGTTAGCTTCCTTTGTTTTCTTTTTCTGGCAATACCTTCTCTCGTTTGTTTATCAACCATCAGATTATTCAATAATTCAAACTTATACAATGCTGTATATAGATTTTTTGAAGAACCAAAATGATCAACAAAAGCTTTTTTTGTAGAATCATTCAAATAAAAATCAAGGGTGTAACATTCATTTGATTCATCATATTTATAACAAGTGGAGCATTTAATCAATTTTTTTCTCCAACTTTCTAGCTCTTTCGTTAAGGATATTCCTCTTTTACCTTTATAAAATTTTTTTCTAGCTTCGGTGTGATATGTTTGAATTGTAATTTGAAAGCTTTTTAATGATTCAATTTTTAGTTCTGATTTGATGCGTTTAATATGCTCTCCATTTTCAAAAACTAAATTACCAATTATGATGCCTAAGTTTGTACTATAATCCATAAAATAAAATCTTGGCTCATAATCATTTTCGTTTTTGTCATCAAAGGCTCTTTCTGCTGTATGAATTGCATATGTGTCAAAATAAGAGTAGAACGGCATACTAATAGTTTCATTCTCCCCAGAAGTATATCCGACTATTTTTTCAGGCAAATAGTATTCAAGCTCATCGTTGCTAATGTCAATTAGGTTTCCATCTTCAGTTACTAATATTTCGATATCGCTTAATCCTTCTTTTGTTTGTAATATTTCAATGTTTATGATCTTATCAGATTTAACAATATCATATTCTATTTCGAATGATAGTGGTGCTTTTTTTATTGAGGTATCTCTATCAATTTTTCGATATCTTTTATCTAAATAAAGAAACACCTCAGCAATTGACTCTAGATATTGTGATTTTCCTGAACCATTAACTCCAATAAAGCAATTAGGATTGCTATCCCTATTTTCAGAACAACCTTCAAAACACAGTTCAAGATTATTTAATAGCGGTCTTTGTTCTGATTTAAGTATTTTAAATCGTTTTATTTTCATGACCGAAGTTTAAATTTGATTCTTTGAAATTCTTGGCTATATATCATTTCAAGTTCGAGTTTATCCAAAAGATGATATAATTGATCTTTTAACTCATCATAAGAAATGAAGGTTTTGTTCTTTATATCATCAAATGTAAATTCTTGATCAACAAAATTTTCATCTAAAATATCAATTAATGGTTTGTTTTTCATTGTTTTACTTTTTGCCACATTATTCTTTGCCGAATTTAAGGAATAGTTATTTTTCTCGATTTGAATTTTTTTAATTAAAGCTTGAGCAGATTCTTCATTGCTATTTTGAGGAACAAGTTTACCTTCAAAAGACTCTTTAAGAATTGAAAGTAGTGACTTTTCAATTTTTTCTAATCCTAAAATAATTGATGACTCAAGGTTTTCAATTAATGAGTATTTTGCTTCTAATCCTTGGACTATTAGGTTTTGTTCATTTACTGTACAAAGAGGGAAAGAAAAATTCTTAATTTGATCCAAGGTTAAAGCCTCTCTGGTTGCTCCTGAATTTATTCTTTTGATGATGATTTGAGCTTCAGGGGAATTTAAATAAAAAGTCAAATACTTGTAATTTACTTCCTTTTCGTTCAACCTAATAATGCAAACATGCTGATTGACATTTCCTTCTTTTAAAATTTCTGGTATATAAGCACAACGACCGATTGATGCTCCAGTAATATTCAACAGGACATCCTTGGGTTTTGTGTGTGTCCTTGACATTGTATCATGTATATGTTTAGAGATATAAACAATATCTTCCCAGGAAAAATGATTTGTTCTTACATTTAGGCTTCGGATAAAAGGTATTCCAATAGTAGAATAAATGCTTTTCCCTCCTTTTGGGGTAGAACCACTTCCAATGAACAAAGAATAATCACCAATTTTGGCTATTCTCCATTTTTGAGAAGAATTCTCCTCTCTCCACTTTTCAGTCAATTTCCCTTCAAATGCACTTTTAAGCAAAGCATACTTATACACCTCAATTTGCTTTTGGGCTTTTTTTAATACCTCTTCGGCATGGTCGAGTTCACTAAAAAGCTCTTCAATGCGGGCAACAATGCGTTGTTGCTCTTCAAGGGGAGGAAGAGGAATTTTAATATCATAAACATGATTTCTATTTATTCCGGGAATTGCTGTTGAGGAATCGAGTTTCTCCAATCTAAGACTCTTAAGCAAGTAATAGATATATTTTTGATTCAAAGATTTTGAAGATATAATAAAATATGTGGTATCTATCGGCCAGCATTTATTGTTTTCCAAATGTAAAGCTCCAACAGAGCCTTTCCTCCCTAAAATAATAACAGGACCATCTACTAAGAAATCATTATGAAATCCAACTTTCCCATTTGAACCATAAACAGGATATTTCCCGTTTTGCAATCTTAATTGATGAGGCAATGCCTTACCATATTCGAGAATAAGAATATCGCCTATTGTTGTCCAAATCCACCCATCGGGCAAAGTAGATGTTGATTTTTTTTGCTCCATCTGTCAGTTAAATCTTTGAAATAGCGCCGAAAGTAAGCGAATTCAAACTCTTTTCCAATGGGATTTTAGCATATAGCTTATCATTTATACAACCCCCATATCTTTTATCCAAATCACAAGTACTATTTACTTCTTCCCTTCTAGTAACTTCTCCATCATTGCCACTTTATCCTTTTCGGCGGCTAATAATCGTTCATAGAGTTCAACAACCTTATCCATGGGATTGAAATTGCACTGATAGATAACAGCAGATGATTGGTCGTGATAACTATTAGCGATAATATTAAATGTCGCTTCTTCGCTTAAGTTTTTTATTGCATCAGTAGGAACATTCAACACTTTGGCCACTTTAGCCAAAACATCTTCCTCAATTTCTTCCTTCTGTTCCAGTTTAGAAACGGCTTGTTGAGTCATATTTAACTCACTGGCAATATGCTCCTGTTTTACGCCTAGCATTTCGCGCAGTCTTTTAATGTTACGGCCGTGGTGTACTTTGGGCGATGGGTTTGTTGTATTTGTTTCCATGATAATATTTTGTAAAGTTATTCTACGTCAAACAAAAATACGAATTATTTCAGGCTATCAAACCGAATGGTTGTAAAATACAACCGCTTATTTGTGCGATACATGCAAGTGTTGTTAAATACCTCATTTCATAGCAGTTACTTTACTGTAATATTCAGAGGAAGCAAATTTGCCATTAGCCCAGCACGTCATGTTTTCCATACAAAGTTATTCTACTTTCCTTAATTACCTGTTCAAATCTGGAACAGTTTTACTGGCAATTGCTCTCGCCGGAATAAAAATCTGCGATATGTTTTTCATGTGCCACTGGCAGATCCTTTACCGCAACAAGATCAAATCGCCCGAATAGTGAACCGGCCTGCTATTTATAACCCCCCTCGAACATATAAATCCATTTACCAAACTTCAAAACTGAATATCCATGCAAAAAGATAAAACCTTTCCGCTGAAGCTATTTCGGCTGTTGCTCCTGCTTAGCCTGGCCGTTTTACTGCTGGCGATCCACGCCAACGCCCAGATCCTTACCGTAACCGGCCGGGTAAGCGACCCGCAGGGCCAGCCTTTGCCCGACGTTACCATTGTTATTAAAGGAACACCCTCGTCAGGGACTACCACCGGGGCCGACGGGCGTTACACGCTCAAAGGCGCACCTCCCAATGCGGTGCTTTCCTTCTCCTTTATCGGGTTTAAAACCCAGGAAATACCTCTTAACGGGCAAAAACAAATTGACGTACAATTGCAGGAAGATGTTACGGCTCTTTCCGAAGTAACCGTCAATGCAGGGTATTACGCGGTCAAGGAGCGCGAGCGTACCGGCAGTATCGCCAAAATAACGGCCAAAGAAATAGAAGATCAGCCGGTTAGCAATGTGCTTTCGTCAGTCCAGGGCCGTATGGCCGGGGTCAGCATCATCCAAAACAGCGGGGTTCCCGGTGGCGGCTACAACATACAAATCCGTGGCATCAACAGTTTACGCACCGACGGCAACTATCCCATGTACATTGTTGATGGCGTACCGGTTTCCGCCAATGCCGGTTCGGTTTTGTCAGGAATTACGCTTCCTTCCAATGGCGAAATTAACCCGCTCAATGCCATTAATCCCAACGACATCGAAAGCATCGAAATCCTGAAAGATGCCGATGCCACGGCCATTTACGGTTCGCGCGGTGCCAACGGGGTCATTCTTGTTACCACCAAAAAAGGGAAAGCCGCAGGCAAAACCGCGTTCAGCGTCAACAGTAGCTACGGCATCAGCCAGATAACCAACCGGATGGAAATGATGAACACCCAGCAATACCTGGACATGCGCCGACAGGGATATGCCAACGACGGCATCACCAAATACCCGTCTAAAGCCTACGATGTCAACGGTGTCTGGTCACAGGAACGCTACACCAACTGGCAGGACGAATTGATTGGCCGGACAGCCGAGAATAAAACTGTACAGCTTTCTATCAGCGGAGGCGGTCCACAAACCAGCTTCCTGGTAAGCGGCAGCCACAACGAGCAAACGACGGTGTTTGGCAACGGTTTCAGGTACAAAACCGATAACCTGTCCGCGAGCCTGAACCACCGCTCCGCCGATAACAAGTTTACACTGGATGCCACCGGCCTGTTTTCCGATCAGTCCAATAACCTGGTACAAACCGACATCACCAAACAATCGCTTTTGCTCCCTCCCAATGCGCCCGCACTGTACAATGCCGATGGTAGTTTAAACTGGGAGAACAATACTTTTACTAACCCGGTGGCCGCCTACAACAGTACCTATTCCTACGGCAGCAAAACGTTCAACATCAACCTTAACCTGCGATACGAACTATTACCGTCGTTGTATATCAAGCTGAACGGCGGAATAAGCTACCAGGCTTTCGAAGATTTGCTGCTCTATCCCAGCACCATGTACAACCCGTCCTACGGGATTACCCCTTCCAGTTCAACGGCTTATAAAAGCCAGAACCAGCGGTATTCGTACCTGCTGGAACCCCAGATAAACTACAAATACAGGGTTGGTGACCACGAAATTGACCTGCTCGTTGGAAGTACTTACCAGCGGACAAAAAATACGGAAATGCGGGTGCTGGGCTCTGGGTTTGAAAGCAATGCCCTGATCACCAACCTCTCGGCAGCCAACAATGTTTGGGTGGACAGCGATGTGCTGACTCAATATAAATACGCTGCCCTGTTCGGGCGCATCAATTACCAGTATAAGAACAGGTACATCATCAACCTCACCGGGCGGCGGGACGGTTCCAGCCGTTTCGGGCCCGACAACAGGTTTGCCAGTTTCGGTGCTGTCGGTGCGGCCTGGCTCTTCTCCGAAGAAGGTTTTATCAAAGAGCGGTGGAACTTTCTAAGTTCCGGGAAACTGCGGGGAAGCTACGGGCTTACCGGCAGCGACCTGATTGGCGACTACCAGTACCTGGATACCTATACGGTGAGCAGCACCTCTTACGGGGGCAGTACCTCCCTGTACCCTTCCAGGCTATACAACCCGTCCTTTAGCTGGGAGAAAACCACCAAACTGGAAGCAGCTTTGGAACTGAGCTTTTTAAAAAACAGGATCATGTTCAATGCAGCCTGGTATCGCAACCGTTCAGGCAACCAACTGGTGGGCATCCCGTTGCCCGGAACAACCGGCTTTATCAGCATACAGGCCAATTTACCCGCCACTGTGGAAAACACAGGGCTGGAGTTTGAACTCAGTGCTGCCCCAATAAAAACTGAAAAATTCCAGTGGAACAGCAGTCTGAACATCAGCTTTCCCAAAAATAAACTGGTATCCTTTCCCGGCCTGGAAGGTTCAACATACGCCAACCAATATGTGGTGGGCTCCCCAACCTCGATTGTGAAACTGTACAATTACGAAGGCATTGACCCTGACACCGGCTTATACCGGTTTACAGATTACAACAACGACGGGAACATTACCTCGCCGGAAGACAACCAGGTAATAAAAAATATTGGGGTCAAATATTTCGGTGGCTGGAATAACAGGTTAGCTTACAAAAACCTGGAATTTTCCTTCCTTTTCCAGTTCGTCAGCCAAAATCAGTGGAACTACAACAGTTTGACACCCACTCCCGGAACGAAGTACAATCAACCGGTTGAAGTATTAAACGTATGGTCGGCAACCAATCCCAGTGGGCAGTACATGCCTTATTCGTCAGGTGCCAGTTCGCAAAAAGGGCTGCTTCACGGCTACCTGATGAACAGCACCCGGGCCGTCAGCGATGCTTCGTTCATCCGGCTGAAAAATGTACAGCTTGGTTATCGACTGCCTGTTAACAAATACATTCGGGACATCCGGGTTTATGTACAAGGCCAGAACCTCTGGACAATCACCAACTACTTCGGCATCGACCCCGAATTTGTCACCATCGGCTTTTTGCCCCCTTTAAAAACCTGGTCTTTTGGTCTCCAGCTTAACTTTTAAAATTGATACACATGAATAAGATAAAAATATATTTTCTGTCATTGTTAGGGGTATTGCTCTTTGTCTCCTGCGAAAACCTGGTGGAAGTAGATTACCCGGCCAACCAGATTGGTGCGGAGCAGGTATTTGAAGACCTGCAAACAGCCCATGCTGCGTTGGCTGGCTTATATGCCGGTTTGCGCGACCAGTCGCTGATAACCGGGGGCAGCTACTACGGGGCAGGAGCGCTGCTGGGCGCTTACGCCGACGACCTGGATTGCTACTATTACGACCAGAACGGTGTCGTGGACATCTCCAACAACCAGCAGCAAAAAACCAATTCCAACATTGAAACGATCTGGAACACCGCTTACCAGCAGGTGTACTATGCCAATTCGATTATCTATGGGGCGGAACACTCCACGGCATTGGCTGATGGAGATAAAACCCGGATCAAAGGCGAAGCCCTGTTTGTTCGCTCGCTGCTCTACTTTTATCTGCAGCAACTTTTTGGCGACATTCCCTACACGGCCAGCCTGGACTATGAGTACAACAGCAAGCTAAGCAAGACCGGTGCCGCAGCCGTACTGGAGCAGTTAGAGCATGACCTGACAGAAGCCATTTCTCTTTTGACAGATGATTACCGCGACACAGAACGGATTTATCCCAACCGCAAGGCAGCGCAATTGCTCCTGGCCCGCATTTACCTACTGCAACAGGAATGGCCGCTGGCCGAACAGGCGGCCAAAAGCATCCTGCAGTCGCCGTTGTACCAGTTCCAGCCTGATCTGGACGAGGTGTTTCACTCACCGGGAACCCATATCCTTTGGCAGCTAAAACCGCAGAACAGCGGGGATGCTGCCACGGAAGCCTCTTTTTATTATTTTACCGGTTCAACGCCAAATTCGTATGTCCTTTCACAAAACCTGCTCAATACGTTTGCAGAAAATGATCTGCGCAAAACGCACTGGATGGCTTTGGAAACATTCGAAGGGCAAGAGTGGTACAGGCCCTGTAAATATAAAAACCTGCCAGGGGACAATACCGATGAATATTCAGTTGTCTTCCGTTTGGAAGAGGTTTACTTTATGATGGCGGAAGCCCTGGCCAGACAAAACCGGTTCGAAGAAGCATTGCCTTACCTGGATGCTACCCGGCAACGGGCGGGGTTAACCGCTTTGGCTTCATTGACCGGAGAAGCTTTTAACAGCGAGCTTCTGGCAGAGAAACGGCGCGAATTCTTTGCCGAGTCAGGGCTCCGCTTTCTTGACCTGAAACGTTGGGGACGACTCAGTGACTTAAGCGCTGTAAAACCCAACTGGCAGGATTACAAACAAGTCTGGCCACTGCCCCAAAAGGAGTTGCTGCTCAATGCCAACCTGTCCCCGCAAAACCCCGGCTATTAACGATGAAATCGAAATCTTTATATTCCTTATTTTTCCTGTTTTTCCCGTGCCTGCTGCTTATGGCAGGCCGGGATTGGACAGCGCAAAACAAGCGGGTCAGCCAGTCAAAAGCCCTTTATGAAGCTTTCCAAAACATTGAAGCCCCGGTAATGACTGAAGACGGCAACTGGATTGCTTTACGCAAACGAAGCTGGATACCCATTCAGGATAAAAGTGACCTGAATAAAGACACCGTCATCCTGTTTAACCTTACCGCTTCCGATAAAAACAAAACTGTTGCATACAGGCTTGACGTCAGGGAACTGGCATTTGTCGGGAATACCCACCTGTTGTTCTCCGGCGGACAGCAAACCGAATTACTCAACCTGGAAAAACAAACAAGTATTATTTACAAAGGGGTAAAAAGCATACAGGTACTAAAAAACAAAAAACAGTTTGTGTTGCATTACTCCCCTGAAGAGAAGAACCGGTTAGAATTGCATGCCAATAACGGGAACCTTTTAAATACCACAGATCGTGTGAGCCGGTTTTATACCACTGAAAAGGATTATATATATGCGGTTACTGAAAATGAAAAGAAGGAGTCTGAAGTTATCGTCCTAACCGATAGTGTAAAAGAAAAAGTGTATGGTTCTGCTCGTAAGATTCTGTCACTCAATATCGGTCCCGGAGAACGGGGAATGATGATCTGTGAGCAAAGCCCCGAAAGCAATTGCCGCGAAGCCCTTTTCCTGGATTTGGAAACCAAAACAACTTATCCGTTAAAAGAGGTGTTGCCGCTTGCTTTCCAGAGATGCTTTTTTGAAACCGTCAGGGAAGGAAACCTATACTTTTTAAAACTATGGATCAATAAGGAAAAACAGGACACGTCGGCGGTAGATATCTGGTACGGCAACGACAACCGGCTGGAAAAAAAGTTATACCCTCACGTCGATGTACAGACATACGCTTGGGAACCCCGTCCCCATTTTATCCGGCGGATAGGAACTGATCACCTGCCGGTTAGCATCAGTACCGGCAACAACCGGTATTTTTTAAGCTTTGACCCAATTGGTTTGCAGGATTACAGTGCAGAAAATCCACCGTTGCAGTTGTACCTGTATGACTTGAAAGAAAACAGCTATTCCCTTTTGGATACCATCGCACCTGAATTTTACCTCTCCGGCGACGGGGATTATGGACTCTCTCCGGCACATGGCGGTTGGAACCTGTATCATTTTCCTTCAGGAACTAAAAAGCTCATTGAAGGGAAAGAACTGGGCTCGCCCTGGTTCACAACAGATAATCAGGGGGTGATCTTTGAAGGAGCAGGGGCGGTGTGTCATTACGAAATAAAAACAGCAACCCTTACCCCCTTTGTCACCCAAAGTGGATATCAAATCAGCATTGCAAACGGGCAGTGGAAAGGCTTCGTTACAGGGAAGAGCGCTTTTGCCAAACAACAGGTAAACCTGTCGGAGCCACTGGTAATTAGCCTGTATGATGCAGAAAAGAACAAAACAGGATACTGCCTTTGGTATAATGGAAAAACAGAATTTCTCATTCCGCCAACCACCAAACGCATCCGGTCGCTGAACTACAACCGGTCGTTTACCTGTTTCTCCTGGCTGGAGGAAAATTATAACCTGTCACCACGCCTTGTTTATAAAGATTTGGGCAAACAGGGTGAAAAGGAAAAAGAAACGGTGGTGTACCAGAGTAACAAACAAGATACAGCCATTTTGTCTCAGAAGCAGGAGATCATTCGCTATACAAACAGTGACAGCATTCCACTGAAAGGGATTTTGTATTACCCGCTGGGTTATAACCCCTCAGAAAAGTATCCCATGGTGGTACATATCTACGAAAAACAAAACCAACAGGCCAACCTGTACCCGTACCCCTCGTATTACGAGAGTCTGGGCTTTAACATCCGGATGTTTCTTGAAAAAGGGTATTTCGTGTATTTACCAGATATTGTCATACAGGGGAAGGCGGGACCGGGACTGGATGCACTGGATTGCATGAACCATGCACTGGATGCGTTGGCTCACAATCCGCTGATCGACAAAAGTAAGATTGGTTTGATCGGCCACTCCTTTGGCGGTTATGAAACAGACTACATCGCCACCCGTTCCTCCCGGTTTGCCGCCTTTGTCTCCGGCTCCGGTCACAGCGACATCGTCTGGGATGCCAACAGCTTTAATTATAACTTCGATGCTCCCGATTATGTGCGGGTTGAGGCCAACATGTATAAATTTGGAAAGCCCTTTTCTGCGGATAAAGGTCTCTATTTTAAAAACAACCCGGTTTACCATGCAGAGAAAGTGAATGCCCCGGTCTTGTTGTGGTCGGGAAAGGAAGATCAAAATGTAACGGCTGACCACACGATGGCTTTTTACAATGCCCTGCGACGTAATGGAAAAAATGTCGTAGCCCTGTTTTACAAAGGGGAAAGGCACAGTTTGGAGCAGAAGCACGCACAGGTCGACCTGACCTGTCGGATACTGGATTGGTTTGATTTTTTTCTGAAAGAAAATACAGAATGTGGATGGATTAAAAGAGGGATAAGCAGGAAGGATGCCCTGTAGGACATCCTTTCCCCTCTTTGTTAAGGTTTGGATAATTGAACGTTGCAATCAGTCCCGCTTAACCGGCTCAGGTTGTGGGTAACGTTCGATGCATCTTTCCAGGTACATGTATTGCCCGGTGTGCTGCTGCACATGGCCTCTGGAATACACTGTTCCGAAGAGCTATCAAAATAATACCCGGTTTCTGAAGCCTGCGATGCTTTTGCCCCATGGGTTGCAAAAGCGGCACCAATGCCTACCAGCACAACAACAGCCGGTAAGAAAAAGCTTTTTGACCTTTTCATAATGGGAAAAATTAAAATGGTTGCCTACTCTTGTCCAGGTTTTCGGCTTCCCCTGTTTTGAAATACTGCTTCACCGCAGGCGCAAAGCGGTAACGCACGATTTCATTGCCCGACAAAACAAATAAATGCCTGTCCGTGGCAAACATCCGGGACATCGTGTTTTCTCCGCGGTTCTGTACATAAAAACTGCCCAGATATTCTTGTTTACCGGTCCGGTACATGTCAACAATCGCTGCCTGTTGCCACATCTCGCGGGATTCGAATTTTCCGATGAGGTTGGACTGGTTAAACAGCACCTGTCCATATACCGCCGATTTTTTATTTACCAGTAAAGGGGGCGCATCCATCCTGTGGCTCCCATCGGAAAGCAACCGCACCTGTACCTGCGCCCTGGATATGGTATCAATGGTGTGAAGCTTTTTCAAAAGGTCAAGGTTCCTGTCCATGACAAGGAACTCATTGCGATAAGCATAGATATAGGTAAGCGTCCCGGTTACATCGTCCCGTAGTAACTGCCCGTCAGTATCAAACATGCCGTCAACCTGTTTTTCAAGCAGCATTTCGTGAAGGGCTACTTTCGGGTTGTGGTTTAAGGACAGTTTTCCAAGTACCTGCGTTTTGGTCTTGCTGCTTTGGGCCCTGAAAACAAAATTTGCAGAATCGACAACCTCCAGTTGAGAAAAATAACTATCTTCTAAACTGATCGTATGGGCCAGCGAATCGCCTAACAGTCCCCGGTAAATAACCGGTACATTACCATCATAAACGTAAAAATAAGGCTGCAATACCTTTAGCTGTATCATCCGGAACGGGTGTCCTGACGGATCAATTCTGATTTTAACAGTCTTTTTTGTGGTCAGGGCAGTATCTATGCTGGTAAGCATGAGCGGCGTGGTCACATTTCCCAGGTAAATTTTTCCACTGGCCATCCCGGCAAAATAATAAGAGTTGACACCCAGGTCATAAGTCTTTTCATCTCGTATGGGGTGTTGCCCAAACCGGCGGATAAAGTTGTTTTCTTTATGATGTGTTCTGAAGATAGGAATAGTCCAGTTACCACGCTTACTGCCGCAAAAGTGGGTAATACACTTCTAATAATCACCAGCCAGGTGCGGGTGTCTTTCTCCTTTTCTAAAATGATAATAGCAATCAAGGCCAGTAACGCGAAGACGATATTAAAAATCAGATGTTCTGTCCAGCCCAGCTTTTCAATGATGCCGCCACAGGAACACGGGATGAAGTCGCTGTAGTTCAATATCAGGTAGATATAAACCGTAAAGGCAACCATCAAAAAGAAAGAACCATACAAGCTGGTAAGCCGGGTTTTATTCAGGCAAAGCAGCAAAACAATGAGTAATTCAGTAAAAATAACCAGTGGCGCTATTGTTCCGGCATAAGCGCTAAGGAGTGGCGACTGCGCCAACTGTACCTGGAAATTTTCAAAATCCAACAGCTTGCTAATTGAGGCATACACAAAAAGCAGGATGTACAGGTAACTTACAACCTGGACAAACAGTAACCGGTATTTGGAAAGGAGTTTTACCATGACTGAACTTCTGGTTTTGATTTAATACCAAAACTAGTTCAGACCTGTCCCTTTCTTCAGAATGATGCTTAACAAATGTATGAACCTGGGTTCAGAAAATTCTGAATCCGGGATAAGAATTTACTGAACTTTGAAAACAAAATACATAAGCAAGTATTTGTAAAACTCAGGGATGCCCTCTTTGCCGGATCATTTTACTGAGTGTCTGCGGGGTGATGTTTAAATAGGAAGCAATTATTTCCTTGGAAATCTTCAATTCAATACCAGGATGGGTAGTCAACAAATGCAGGTACCTCTCCCACGGTGAAGCCCCGGCCAGTTGACGGGTACGCTCAGAATAATAAAAAACGTACTGAAGGGAGATACAACGGGTAAAAATCTCGGTTTCCGGGAAAGCTTTAAAAATATCCTGAAGCTGGAGGTAGGATATTGAAAGCAACAAACTCCCCGACATTACTTCAATGTTGATGTCAGAAGCTTTTCGCTGGAAAAAACTGACTGGGTCACAGACAATACTTTGCGCATCCCAGAGTATGGAGGTCATTTCCCTGCCTGTCCGGTCATCAAAATAAAAGCCCCGGACAATTCCTTTACCGACAAAGTACATGTAGTCAGAAGTGTGCCCCGCATTGAGCAACAGGCTCCGGTGCCGGTGGTCTGTTGCGATCAGTCGCTCATCTACAGCTGCCCTAAGCTCATCGATATACTGGCGGTCGGTAAGCCTTTTGGGCATCGGCCTCAATTTAAAAATAACATCATATAAGCCGTATTTTTCCATAGTCATATAGATTTAAAAACAAGGGTGGATTATCTCCCGGATTTAATCCCGGAACTAAAGCTTTTCCAGTTCCGACCGGGCAATATCGATAAATATCGTGTGGCTAATCGCCTTTAACCGGATGCCAAACCGGGTTTTGTTATGTTGCCGGTCCAATATCCCTTCATATCCTGCCAGGGGCCCGGACATAATCCGCACCCGTTCTCCCTTGAAAAATTTCCTTTCAACAGTGACCGGGCATTCCAAACCCAGCACTCTCCGGATCCCTTCAATTTCTTTTTCAGATACCGTTGACGGTTTTCCACCGGAAGAAACGAAGTAAACAACATGCGGTAAGTGTTTGATGTGGTAGAGTTCGTACGCATGGGTATAAACAAACAGGTAGCCCGGGAAAAGAGGCTGAAGTATCTTTCGTTTCTGCCGGTTCTTCCAGATCCTGACGGTGGGGACTACAGGCAGGAAAACCTCGTAACCAAGTTTTATAAGTATTCTGCTAACTTTGTTTTCTGTGCGGGGACGCAGGTAAAACACATACCAATTCTTCTCACCTGCGGAATTAATACTGATCAGCTTCAACTGATCTTTGTCAGCCTCATATTTCCTGTTGCGTGTCAATCCAAAGAGTTTTAAAAAACGCACAATAATCCCTCTTCAACCAAGCGGTTTGCAAACAGTAACGATGCAACCACGATGGTCTTAAAGAAAATACCTATCCAAAACCCTTTTTCAGAATCGCTTAAGCTGGAAATACAAATAATCCGGTCAACTCAAACCAGATAAAAAATTACAAAAAAAACTGAAAAAATCCGGCAGAAATGATCAGGGGGGAGTAAACTATTCCACCGCCAAACAATCAGAGGACTGATGCAAAAAAGCATGCCAGAGGTTAGTCACTTAGCAAAAGCAAGTGTTATATATGGCTTCAAATTATACCATACATACGGTATGCAAATATAGAAAAATTTCATTTAAACAATACCGCCCGACAATTTTATTTTCCAGCAAAAAAAATCAACGTTTGATAAAATTATCCTGTCTTAGCCAATAAATCAACGTTTTTACGTAAGTTTGCAATACTATACAACTACCATTATGACCACAAGAGAACGAATCATTGAAGAAGCCTTTAAATTATTCTTAAACCACAATTTTGAAAAAGTAAGCATCATTGATTTGGAGAAAGCTGTTGGAAAAACAAGAGGGGCAATATTCTACTTTTTTAAAAACAAAGAGGAACTGTTTAATGAAGTAATTGACACTTATATCGTTAAAATACAAGATACCTCCGAGAAATTTCACATTGACGAAAACATCTCCTTAAAGCAATTTATACATCAGTATATCAATGATATAAACACCACTATGTCAAAAATGCTATCCCTGTCAGTGGTGAATATTTACAAGGGGTATTTCTCTTTATACATGCAGGCTTCGCGCATTTATCCAAACTTTATTGAAATCATGACCCGGAATTCAATAGAAGAAATAAACCTTTGGGAAAAAGTGATCTTCAGGGCCGTGCAAACCAAAGAAATAAAGACGATAGATACCAGGCATTATGCCACCATTTTTCGGAGTTGCTTTTTGGGTCTGGCCTTCGACAGATGCTTCTCATACGGGCTAAACACGGAAGAACTGCTTGCTGTTTATATCGACATTTACAACCAAATCAAAATATAATTTAGCGAAATTCATAACAATTAAGTGTATAATTGCGTACACGAACATACTAAACAGTATAATTTATTGTTATGAAAGCAAATGTTTACATCACCTCTGTCAGTAAATTCTTACCCAATCTCCCTGTTTACAACAATGATATGGAACGGTTTCTTGGACTGATCAACTCAAAACCATCCAGGGTAAGACGTATTGTTTTACAACAAAATGGTATAAAAAGCAGGTATTATGCCCTGAACGAGAATCAGAAGATTACCCACACCAATGCAGAACTCGCATTTTTTTCGATCAAAAAACTCTTCCCGGATGAACGAACCCCGGGTGACATTGACATGATGGCCTGTGCGACCGGCAATCCGGACCAGTTGTTTCCTTCCCATGCCTCGATGGTACACGGCCTGATGAAAAACAGGCCAATGGAATTATATTCCGCTTCAGGGGTTTGCCTTACCTGCCTTCAGGCTTTAAAAATCTGCTATCTTTCGGTTTTATCCGAAATGTCTTCAAAAGCAATTTGCTCTACTTCAGAGCTGGCTTCTCCAACGCTATTATCAAAAAACTACGAAGAGGAGTACGAACATTGCTCTCAGGTCGGAACGGATCCCTATATGTGATGGTGAGCTGGTTAGCTGGAAAGAATTTGAAAGCCAGGAATTGATCAACCGTTCTGTATTAACGGTCAAGCAGGATATTCGTTTATTAAAACCCAACATCATTCGCTACTGGGTAGATCACATCCAGCTTTGTCTGGAAAAGCATGGAGTTGACGCTTCTGAAATCAATTACGTCATCCCTCATGTCTCTTCCATGTTCTTTTACGGCAAACTGGCGGAAGAGATTGAAGCCAGAAAAATTGATCTTGGAACAGAAAAATGGTTTACCAATCTTACGGAAATTGGAAATATCGCCTCTGCTTCCATTTTTGCCGCTCTGGATGATTTATTCGGTTCAGGGCAACTCAAAGCAAATGACAAAATTTTGCTTTTGGTACCTGAGAGCGGACGTTTTTCATATGGAACGGTGTTATTAACCGTAGAATAGTTCCTTTTTCATCTGTTTTTTTTGTATTTCAGGACCAAAATCAAACCGGTTTTAGTCCTGAAATACCTTCCGGCCAATTTGACATTGAAAAATTTTATCTTTCTATTAATGTGAGGCTTACCTGTTCAATATCTTTGTCTCTTCACTATTCGTAATATCTAATTTTAAGGGAAGAAAATGATCGCTTTCGATAACAATGTTTGACTTTAACGAAGCTAAGTTTCTTGATGTTGCCGCAACCTTACACCCCTTTTGCAATAATAAACATGTTTGCCAAAAACCAATATTCGCCTTAGTCGGGTTTCAACATCGTGCACGGGCTATTTTAATATTTTTGCTTCGTAACTTTAAAATAGTAAATTTCAGCTTAATGCATGATGTTTTGTCTAATTATTAGTTTCACACAACGAGTAATTACATTTTTTAATACGTTAAATTCATTCCATTTTTTCAGATGAAGGCGGCGCATCATTAACCGAGCTTCCCCACTTCGGGTTGGCTTTCGAGCCCATTTGCAGTACCAGTTTTCCTCCTAAAATCAGGTCGGCATGGGTAAACCATGGCTTATCCAATGGCTTTCCATTCATCATGGCCGATTGAATGTATTTGTTGTCAGCCGAATTGTTGATGGCTTCTACTTCAAAGAATTTTCCATTACCCAAATCAACTTTCACATCATCAAAAATCGGGCTTCCGATGTTATAAACAGGTATCCCAGGCGTTACAGGATAGAAACCCATATACGAAAACACCACGAATGAGGTCATTCCACCGCCGTCTTCATCCCCGGGAACACCCATCAAATCGTTGCGGAACCATTCATGAAGTAACTTCCGGATTCGTTTCTGCGTTTTCCAGGGTTCACCAGCGTAATTGTATAAATACGGAATGTGAAATGCCGGCTCATTCGACATTGAGAATTGACCTACGTTTCCGGTCTGGTCAGGAAGTTGCGCATAGAAAGCATATTTTCCCCTGCCCAGTGGTTGCGAAAACATAGCATCAAGATTGCGGGTAAAATCTTCACGTCCGCCCATGAGGTTGATCAGGTCAGCAATATTGTGCTGAACGTCCCACCGGTAAATCCATGCGTTATTCTCGCCATAAGTTCCACGTGCCCCCAACCCTCCTGAAAACACATAATCAAAAGGTTCGATAAACGTTCCATTCTTGTCTTTCGGATGAAAGAATTTGGTTTTGGGATTGAAGATATTGCGATAATTATAAGAGCATTTCAGGAAATATTTGTAGTCATTTGTTTTTCCCAATTCCTCGGCAATCTGGGATAAGCACCACTCATCGTACGAGGTCCCAAGTGTAACTGCAACCGGTTGGCGGCGCTCAAACGAATTCACTTCCGGAATCGTTTCTTTTTCGTCGTCTTTCAGAGCTGGAATATACCCGTGGTCTTTATAAAACTGATCCAGTTCTCCTGCTGGCATTCCTGACCATGGAGCCAGTGTTTTTTCAGTAATGGCCCCTTTGCATGCTTCATAAGCCTTTTCCAGATCGAAACCCCGGAGGTCTTTACGATAGGCATCAATTACCGATGCAACGCCATGGTTCGAATTCATCCGGCGGCTATCGCCGGTAATCTCTGGAAATGTTGGCCACCAATGATGTTGCATCTGATTAGACATTTCGACAAATGAATGTAAAATGTTTTCTTCTTTTTCCGGATCAAGCAAAATGCGTAGCGGATGATGCGCCCTGTAAGCATCCCAAATCCAGTCGTCAGTGTAAAACGGGGTACCATTATCATCGTGCACTTTGCCGTCGAAGGCACTGTAATAACGGCCATCTTCCGAAATACAGACCGGGCGTTCAAACGTGCGGTAAAGTGAAGTGTAAAAAATAGTCTTTTCGTCGTCAGAATTTCCAGCCACCGTAATTTTGCCAAGTGATTCGTTCCATATTTTACGTCCCGTTTCCTGAAGCGATTTAATATCATAACCCTGAATTTCACGGTTTAAATTTTTTCGAGCCTGATCTGCATCAATAAATGAAATTCCATAACTTAACCTGATGGTTTTTGTAGCCTTTCCAAATTTCAAAACAATACATGAGTTTTCTCCGGTAACTTCGGTTCCTTTAACCAACGAATTACCATTCAATACAGAAACACTTTCAGGCGTATTTTCAGTTTTCAGGTACACATAAACTCTGGTACTGTTTTCAATTGACTGGTATCCGGAAAGTGCTTTGCCATCCCATTTTAAGCTTCCATTGCGCGAATTCAACACCAGAAACACCGGTTTATTCTTCGAAAATTGGAATTCATACAATGCCGACTGATGAGACAGGCCAAAGTTTACTTCGGTCTCTTGTTCATCCAGGTAAACTGAGTAAGAATACGGAGTTAGTTTTTCCTGATCATAACTATATGATACAACAGGTTTCAGATCTTTCTCTTCACCCTGAAACGGGCTTAAATTAAATGCGGAACTTCCCCGATGACTGGTTACAACCAATGGCAACCCGTTCAATACATCGCCGGTATAATCACCTCTTTCAGGATAAACCCGAAGTATACTGTTAGGTAAATGAATAGTTGGGAAAGTAGGTACCAGCAAGTGACTAATGTTTCCCATGTAAGGATTGACATAATCTACCGGTTCACGCAGGTCAGAACCTGCAGCTCCGCCAAAAGCAAGGCTTCCGGTGGCCAGGCTAAAAACCGTTACTGAAAGCAATCTTTTAATACTGATTTTCATTGGTTATTTTTTAATAAGGTTTCCATCAAAATAAATCGTTTCTCCTGCTTTGGTTTGCCACTGAAACTGTAGATTTTTTGTGCGAAGATTTAGCTTTCCTCCATTTTTAGACAGAACCTTCACGCTGGTCATATTCCCGTTTTCCCATGCCAAATCAACGACAAAACCACCTCTGGCGCATAATCCTTTTACATTTCCGTTTGCCAGGGCGGAAGGTAAAGCCGGCAATAATTGAATCTCATAACTTCCGTCAGGATTTCTCGATTGACTTTGCAAAAGCATTTCGGCAATGGCAGCTGTTGCACCAAAATTTCCATCAATCTGGAATGGTGGATGATTGTCGAATAAATTCGGTAATGTTTTTTTTGCAAGCAATACCGACAACAGTTTATAAGCATGATCGCCATCCTGCAAACGATTCCACATGTTTATTTTCCAGGCCAATCCCCAACCCGTTCCATCGTCACCACGTGCGATCAATGTTTTCCGTGCTGCTTCAGCCAAATCGGGCGTACCTATGGTAGTAATCTGATTTCCGGGATACAATCCAAACAAGTGTGACGTATGCCTGTGATGCGGGTCAACTTCCCTGTAATCTTCAGCCCATTCTAAAATACGGCCAGTTTCCTTACTAATCCTGATTGGTGCCAGATTGTCTAACGTTTTTTGGCATTCAGCACGAAATTCTGCATCAGTTTCTAAAATATCACATGTTTCAATGCAATGCGTCAGCAAATCATGAATAATTTCAAGATCCATGGTTGCGCCATATGTGAAAACCGATTTCTCACCATTCTTCAAATAAAATTCATTTTCAGGCGAATATGACGGATTAGTCACCAGTTTTCCCGGGCAAGCTGTTCCTTCCGGCGCCACCACCAAAAAGTCCATGATAAAACGAGCAGCTCCTTTCATTATAGGATAAGCGCGGTTTTTCAGGAAAATTTTGTCGCCTGTATAGCAATAATGTTCCCACGGATGCTTGGCTAACCAGGCAGCACCCATTGGCCAGATTCCCTGTGGACCATCAGCCGGTGCTGTAAATCCCCATTCATCAGTCAAATGATGAACCACCCAACCACGGGCGCCATATAAGGCTTTTGCCGTTTCACTACCAGGTTTCATTAATGCTTCGATCAGGTCGAACAGGGGCAAATGAAGTTCAGAAAGGTTGGTAATTTCTGCCGGCCAGTAATTCATCTGAAGATTAATATTGGTGTGATAATCGGCATTCCACGGTGGATTCATTTGCCAGGCCCATAAGCCCTGCAAGTTAGCGGGCAGTGTTCCGGGGCGCGAACTTGAAATCAACAAATAACGACCGTACTGAAAGAAAGTTTCAACCAAACCAGCATCCGGAGTCCCGTTTTCTTTCGTAAGCTCCAGACGTTTATCGGTTGGTAATGCAGCAATTTCCGGTGCAACATCACCAAGATGAATATCAACACGGTTAAACAACCGTTGATGTTCCTGAATATGATCGGTTTTCAGCTTATCGAAGCTCTTTTTTACTGCTTCGGCTATAATTCTTGTACAGGTAATTTTCGGGTCAACGCCAAACGTTGGTGCAACTACCGAAAGATTGTTGAGCCCGGGATAATTGGTGGCTCCGGACACAAAAAGAGTTAACTCACTCACTTCTTCAACGTGCATAATTCCATTTTCAACCGTAATTCTTCCTCCTTTTGCTATTGCCTTTAATTGAGCTGCAAAGCTCAGTCCACTCGGATGGTCTCCTTTATCTTTATCTGGCAATGTTCCGGATAAAATCAGTGAATTCGGTTCTTTCGGGTTGGTGCTGCAAACAGCATCCTGCTGACGTTTCATGGTGAGCGAAAAAGTAAGTTGTGCTTTTTTGCTGGCCGTAAAATGAATAACAAGCACATGATCAACCGGTGAAATGAAAGCTTCGCGGCAATAAGTCACACCTTCGGATGAAAAAGTAGTGGTAGCTACGGCGGTCGATAAATCGAGACTGCGCACATAATCTGAAGCATTCAAAACCGGAGAATCGAACCATAGTTCACCCAGTGATTGATATGGTTTCACTCGGCGCGGGCTTCCCATCATATGCTTTTCCGCAAGCGCAATTGCTTCATTGTTTTTATCTTGAAACAACAACCGACGTACCTCAGGCAATGCGGTCAGTGAAGAGGAATCGTTCGGATTGAGTGGATAGCCCTTCCAAAGAGAGCTTTCGTTAAGCTGGATCCGTTCGTCGGCAACTCCACCAAAAATCATAGCACCCAATGTCCCGTTTCCCAGAGGCAAAGCTTCTTCCCAAACTTTAGCCGGTTGCTGATACCATAAGACATTTGTCCCTTCAGGCCGAACGCTCCCTGACTCAATATAAGCACGGTCTACCCACAAGGATGTAATCTCACCACCACGAACACTTGCGGGTGCCAGATTCGATGGGTTTTGAGCCAGCGCCACATTAAAAAAAACGCTAGCAAAGAGAACTCCGAATCTGAATTTGGTTTTATTTTTCATTTTTGAACTGGTTTTTCAATAGGAAAATGCTGCTTATCTTTCATCATTTGGGCTGCCTTTCCGGTGAGCCACAAATAGTGATCCGTCGGAATATCGTTGTCTACCGGTATAAATTTACTGGCTCCAACCGGAACACGATGTGCCGTTTTAAAGATAGCCGTTCCTTCATCAATTTCATCGAACATGGCCACATAAATCATTTGAGCACCTTCAGCAACGGCACCACTTAACTGCTGCCAGAAAAATTTTCCGGAATTACGTGGAATTGTACTACTCGGACGACCCGGCGGCAACATATTGTTCCAACTAAAACCGGGAAAAACAACCGGCATATATTTTAGTCCATTTTTATCACACCATTTTTGGTCCTCCCCGATCAGCGACTTAAACGAATCATACCTCTGTTCGTTAAACCGGCCCACAAACCAGGGATGAACAACATCGGCCATTTTTATCATGTCATGAAGCTTTTCATCCTTAATACAATCGCTGCCAAACTCACGCCAATAAGTAGGAACTCCAAGCAAAACCGAGCAATTTCCCCCTTCGTCCGATTTCAGGAAACGAACCAGCTTTTCAATGTCATTCAAAGTATATTTACGATTGTCGTTAAACCCAACTCCCCAGATCGCTACCAAGGGACGATTGTTGCAAAACAGGTAATTCGAGTATTTTGACCGGTCATTAAATCCAAATCTCAGCATTAGGTTTTTCCAGTCGCTGATCAAAATACCAACATCATTTGATGAAATTCCTGATAAGTCATACATCACGGCAAGGGTACGATCATACTCAAGGGCAGCTTTACTCGCCGACTCCAAAACATGGCTGAAATGTTTCATACCCGATTCATTCCTGATTTCGGAAATAAACCGTTGCATAAAGACCCCGTCAATTCCGTAATCTTTCATCCACTTGAAATGCAAACGAACAGTACTTTCATCGGCTGGACTGAACACCCTTGCGATACTACCATCGTCAAATTTAAAAGGAGTTTCGTACTGCTTTTCATATTCGGTCATATCAGGCCATAAATCAATGGTACAATAACCCGGTTCAAAACGTCCACGACGTTCATAATGGTGTCAGCCTCGTTCTTCACCATCTTCGGGAGTATTGAACCATCCCTGATAACCGGCCATCACTAATCCGGGAGACATGGTGTGCTTTTGAAATTTCTGTTTAGCTTTATCTTTGTCTGCAGCAATGGACGAATTCAAAGAACAAACAATTATGCCAAGAATAAATCCAATCAGTTGATTTTTATTTCGATTCATAGTTTCTATTTTATCTGTTCGAACGATTATCTTTCAGGCATTTTAAATGTTAGTGATTTTTCTCCCCGGAGCATTTTTGCAGCTTCGCCGGTCAACCATAAATACTGATCGGATGGTTTACCGTCCAGATTTACAAACCTGGCTACATTGCCTACCGGTGGGGTATCTGTCACTTTGAAAATGGCAGTCCCCTCGTTTACCTCATCGAACATGGCTACATAAAGCATTTCGGCTCCTGCATTAATGGCTGTTGAGAGTAGTTGCCAGTAAAAACGTCCTCCCTGGCGCGGTATGGAACCCGAAGGTTTTACATCATCAGGGAACTCGTGAACGCTTAAATTGTGCCAGCTAAATCCGGGATAAACACACGGGACGTAATTGATGTGATGTTCTTTACACCACTTTATATCGCCCAAAATCAGGTCACGGTAACGATCGATGTCGTTGTGCAGAAGTGGCGAAAATCGCTGCACAGTCCAGGGCAAAACGATGTCGGCCTGCTGAATAATTTCGTGTAAATATGAATCGTTGATGCAATCTGAATTCAGATCGCGCCAAAAAGTAGGAACGCCCAACATGACCGAACAACCGCCGTAAACAGGATCGTTTTTCAGAAAATCGATAAAACGAACAATTCCAATGTTCCGGATATTGTACGGACGATCGGGAAAACCAACACCCCATATCGTTACAAGCGGTTTCCCATTGAAATGAACGTATGTTTTGGTGCCAGCCTGATTAGTCACGCGAAGCGAATCTACCAGGTATTTCCAGTCTTCAATTAAAACCGAACAATCTTCTCCCGAAGCTTTCAATCCTGAAAGATCGTACATCACGCCAATGGCTCGTTCGTATTTCGACGCTGCTTCAAGAGCATTACGTAAGACATTGGTTGCACCACGGTGGCGGCTTCCAGGTTTGGCAGCACTAAAGAACCGCTGCATAAAAACGCCGTCAAGGTCATATTGCTTCATCCATTTAAAATGCAGGTCAACCGTGCTTTTATCGTCGGAACTAAAAAACCGGGCAGTACTTCCGTCGGCCAGCTTCAATCCTGTTGGATAGGTTTTTTCGTACTCGCTAACGTCGGGCCACATATCAATGCGAACCTGATTTTCGTCAGGATACATAATTCCGTTCTTTTGCGCGCCGAACCATCCCTGATAACCAGCCATAACAAGACCTTTGCAGGATGGATATTTGGTTGTGACGGAATGACGGTTTCCGGCAAATGATGGATTATTCAGGAGTAACAACCCTGCAAACAGAATGAATAGAAATTTGGTCATGGTAATTTTAGTTAGTTGGTATCGTAATAGTATTAAACTGATTAATTGGCCAGATTATATCCTGTTGCTGTCAGTATAAAGTCCACAATTGGCTTCGGGTTTGGAAAACTGTGCGGATGATGACCAAAACCCGGTTTGTGAATAATCGTAATTTTTCCTCCTGCAGCTTTTACTTTCGCCTCGAAAGGAAGCGTATTTTCCTCGGGTAGAGCAGCTTCATCGGCATCGGCACAAAGAATTAAAATGGGATATTTCCCTTCCACAATTTGTTTCACTTTATCGATCGGGCTATCCTGAAACGAATGAAGTTGTTCATCGTTCGTAATGTTGTAATCTATCTTAAATGCAGTCAGTTCGTCCCCGGCCGGATTAAGCTTTCCCAGTCCGCACGGCCAGCTTTTCATGTCGAGCAAAGGATTGTCGATGTATATGGCGCTTACTTTCTTCGAATTTTCGGCAGCCCAGTTCAGTGCGTAAACACCACCGCGGCTAATTCCTTCCATAACTGACTTTTTCGACAATCCGGCTTTTGTCAGCAAGTTGTAGAAATCAGCATCAATTTTCATATTTTCCTTATTCCCGAATAACTCAGCCACATCGCAGTATACCAGATGGAAACCACGTTCAAGCAAGGCAATATCGGTTTGTGGTTCATGCCCCCAAAATCGGGTGCGCCAAATCCATGGATGACCTTTTGCCGACCATTTGGGCTGAACAACTTTGCATTCCCGTTCATCAAGCTTAAAACTAATGCATGAATAACCACTGAATGAGCTTATAAAACAAGGCTTTGGCATGCCCAAAGTAATATCAAACCGGGTGTCTCGGGATTGAACCATCGCTTCGTAAAGCCTTCTGGCCATAATCGCTGATCCTTCCTTGTCAGGATGAATCTTATCGGGCATTAGCTCCGGATGGTTAACCAATAACTGGTGCATATCCAGAACTTCCGATTTTTTTTTGTAAGCTGCCTGTTGCAATCCGGGAATGACATGGTGAACAATTACAGGATCCCAGATTCCGGTTGTATCGGTTACAAACGAAACAACAGGTAACATCACAATAACCCGCGGATGTGAAGGTAAACTCCGGAAGGCTTCAATCATATCCTGACAGTCAGCACTAATTTCATCTAAAAATGGTCGGTTGATCAGCTTGCTGTCGTTTCCGCCCAAATCAATAAAAACCACGTCCGGATTACTAATGAGCGCCTTTTGGTATTCAATGGTTCTCACGTAAGGCGAATCTCCATTTTTAAGCATTGTACAACCACCAACTCCGAAATTGCTCACCTTGTAATCATTGCCAAGCATAGTTTGTAGCTGCCCCGGAAAGGAAAAATGCTCGTGATCTTCGATAAATGCGCCCCAGGTGATGCTGGCTCCAACACAGGTAACTTTAGTAACTGCATTTGAATAAAATGACAGAAGTAGTATCAAATAAAATGTGAGTTGTATCTTCATTTTTTTCTTTCTTTATTCCAAATTTCTTTAATCGTTTCTTCCTGCGAATAACCAATTGGGCAAGCTTCGCTTTTGATGTTTGCCCTGTAGCTGCCTGAAGTTTCGTTCGGGCACGAGAGCATCCGGCTCACCGGCATTTCAAGGTGACCATTCCGATCGTTTTTTTTGATCCAGTTATAGGCGTATTCCAACCACTCGTTCCTGTATTCTTCAGGTTGCTGCGCAAACCATGATATTTCGTCCCATCCCCAAATAAAATGCGAAGTGGTGTCGGCTACATTAGGCGTCTTACTGCTTCCGTAATTATCAAATTCAACGAGATAAGGCAGGCTTTTGCAGCTCCATTTACTGGGTGAAACACATCCTTTACTTTTCGTATAAAGTCCATCGAGGTAGTTAACTTCAAGTTTCGACTCAAACGGTTTCTCCGGAATTTCCTTGATCCGGAGCGGAAATGAGTTAAAATCAATCAGGCTGTTACCGTCTTTCACCATTCCGCCATGCGGAACATGCGCATCTAGCAAAACCCAGTTCCGGCGGGCATGCGTTCCGGCATATTCCCTGATTTTGGTTAGTAAATATTGCCACGCTTCCCGTTTTGGGTCATTCATCCCGATCAGTTCAACCTGCCCGAGATGAAAAGCTTCACAGCCAATGCTCATGTACGAAGCCGCCAAGTAATAAAACCAAAGCTGAGTTTCGGTTTTGCTGATATCGGGGACACTGCTTCCTTTCCGCCAATGGTCAACCATGTTTCGGGCACTATTCAGCATCCCTTCATACGAAAAATTCCGGTTTTCAACAGGCAGCCCAAAATCCGAAAATACCCAGTCAGGAATATTTACTTTATTCACGTCAGTGGTAATAATCTCAAACAAACAACCCTGGAAAATCACTTCCGGATCAAACGCATGAACTGTATCAATCAAAGCTTTGGCATCCAACCAGAATGACGGCTCATTTAACCGACTTTCACCGCCCCAGCGATAAATGGCTCTACCGATAAATTTAGCTCCAATATTTTTTATCAGGCGCACGTCGTCAGCATGATAAGGATAAGTGCGACTGCCTTCAGAATTGTGAGGTACAAGAAAAAAAGCCATTGTCACCGATCGATCCAGATAATTTTCCAACACTTCCCTTGAAATTCCTGAACGATCGAAATAGTAAGACTTCTTTTCACCCGCCTTGCCAAATGATATTAGCACCAGAGCAATGCCCAGAAGAACAAATAATTTTAAATTTTTCACGACAGAAATTGGATTGCGCATTTATTTTTCGGTCACTGTAAATGTTTCTTCTTGCCGAATATCATCGGAAGAACTTCCAACCATAACATTAAATTTTCCTGGTTCAACCACACATTTCATCTCCCGGTTCCAAAGCGACAAGGCCTCTGGCCCCAGTTCGAAGCGAACTTCTTTCGTCTCTCCCGGATTTAGTGTTAACCGTCGAAATCCCTTTAACGCTTTCACCGGAGTGGTCACACTACTCACCTCGTCACGCACATAAAGCTGAACGACTTCGGTTCCTGCCGTTTCGCTTGTATTTTTGACATGAAGTGTAACTGCCACAGAAGCATCAGTGGTAACAATTTCGGGGCTGATTTTCAGCTCAGAATACTCAAAAGTGCTATAACTTAATCCATGTCCAAATGCGTACAAGGGAGTATTGTCAATATCAACATAATTATGTTTTGATGATGGTTTGTGATTGTAATAGAACGGGATTTGTCCCACTGAACGAGGAAATGAAATTGAAAGTTTTCCGGATGGATTAACATAGCCAAGCAGTACATCTGCAATGGCAATGCCGCCTTTTTCTCCCGAAAACCAACTTTCAACAATAGCCGGAACGTGCTCTGCAATCCAGTTGATAGTCAGCGGACGACCGTTGAACAGAACGGCAACCACTGGCTTCCCGGTGGCCTGCACCGCTTTAACTAAATCCATTTGGTTCTCGTCCAACGAAAGATCCGACCGATCTTTGCCTTCTCCGACAATCTTCACATTCTCACCAACTACAACAACAGCGACATCCGAGCGTCTCACCAAATCAACCGCTTTTTGTTTCATTCCAGCTTGTTCATTGGTATAGCTATATCCTTTTTCAAAAGCAACAGTCTGCTGTTTTCCGGCACGTTGTTTTAACCCGTCTAAAATCGATATACCTTCCGCATCAGGGTTGGTATAGCCACCGGGATAAGTACTTTCTGCCAGCTCGCCAACTACTGCAATGCGCAGTTTTTCGTTTTTCAAAGGCAACACCGAATTCTTATTTTTCAGTAGCACGATGCTTTCCTTCGCTGCTTTCAAGGCTAAATATTGACTTTCGACTGTATGAAATACTCCAGACAAACGGGAAGTATTGACGTACGGATTATCAAACAATCCGAGTAAAAATTTTACACGTAGAATATCGCGTACGGCACCGTTCAACTCGTCCTCTGTAAGTGTTTTATTATTCAGGGCTTCAAGCACAGCAGCTTTAAAACCCGAATGCCGGAAGTCGTAAAACTGCATATTTAAACCTGCTTTAATGGTTTGTGCAACTGCATCAGCTGTATCCTTTGCAGCCATGTGATTATCTATAGTCATACGAATCGCACCCAGATCGGAAAGAACAAATCCTCTAAAACCCCACTCTTTTCGGAGAACATCGGTAAGTAACCATTTATTTGAAACGCAAGGGATTCCATCCAATTCGTGGTAAGCTGCCATAATTCCCATGGCGCCACCTTCTTTCACTGCCTTTTCGAACGGATACAAGAAAGTAGAACGAGCTTCGCGTTCGCCTACATAAACCGGTGCGGTATTGCTTCCTGACTCAGGAATACTGTGAACGGCGAAATGCTTTGGTTCGGCAACCACGGCATCAGACGAGTCGAGACTTTTACCCTGCATCCCTTTAACGATTGCAACTGCGTTGGCTGCCGTCAGGTATGGATCTTCGCCCATTGTTTCTTCAACGCGTCCCCAACGTGGATCGCGTGCAAGACCTAAAACAGGACCTAAAATCATATCAATACCATGAGCCCTGCTTTCTGTACCGATGACATGCCCGATCATGCGAACCAGGGTGGTATCGAACGCACCGGCCAACTGAAGCGGAACCGGGAAACTTGTGCTTCCTTTTCCACAGTATCCGTGAAGTCCTTCCTCAATAAACAGAACCGGTATGCCAAGCCGGGTTCTTTCAATGGCATATTTTTGAATCTGGTTACCAACATCAGGATCAATCGGATAAAAATCGTGAATCGATCCCACTCCGGTCTGTCCAAGCATGGCCGCAACTTTTTCTTCGGAATAAGACACGGCATCGTGTTTTTTCATATTTGCGATTTCTTTTCCCCAATACATATCCAATTGGCTTATTTTTTCTTCCGAAGTCATCCTGCCTAACAGATCGTCAACCCGTTTTTCTAATGGCAAGGTTGAATCCTGATATGGGTATTTTCCTGATTCGCCATGCTCCACACATGCCGCAAGCAAAAGGAATGAGAGTAAATAAAAAGTGATATTCTTAGTCATTTTATTCAAGGGTCTATTGGTTAATTTCATCTTAGTATTAGTTGGTTTGAACGACTTTCTGAATAGTACCATCAGCGTTGAAATACAGTTTATCGACACAAACTGACCGTAAATTTCCTTGTCCTGAATTATGTTTATTATGATAAAAAGCATACCATTGACCTTTATATTCCACTACCGATCCATGACTGGTATCACAGCCGGTTGGTTCCAGATAGACTCCTCTGTATTTCCAGGGACCAAGTGGATTGGAACTGGTAGCATACCTGAGTTGGTTTTCGCGTGGGTTATTGTCGGCATAAGTCAGGTAGTAAATTCCGTTGCGTTTGAACACCCATGCTGCTTCGTGAAAATCTTCCAAGCCAGTCATGTCCAGCATTTTGCCCTCTATTTCGACCATATTTTCTTTCAGTTTTCCAGCCTGACACTTGCTTCCGCCACCATAAAACAGGTAAGCTTGTCTGTCATCGTCCATAAAAACGCAAGGATCTATCATAGCAAATCCGCCAACTTCAGGAATAAAGCTTTGACTGGTAAAATTGCTGGCTGGTTTCTTACTGGTTGCAACACCAATTTTCCAGGTTTTATTCCAATCAGTTCCACTTGGGTGCGGAAAATAGAAATAGTAGGTACCATTTTTAAAAGCACAGTCGGGAGCCCACATGAAACCACCTTCGGGTCGTCCCCAGGAGACCTGAGTTGAATTCAGTATTTCGCCATGATCTTTCCAGTGAACCATGTCATCGGTCGAAAAGACATGATATTTGTCCATCAGATCGCACCCACGAGGCGGATCGACATCATGCGATGCGTAGATATACAAACGACCATCGGCCCAAACATGTGCGGATGGATCAGCGGTGTAAATATCCGTGATAATCGGATTTTGTGCAAAACCTCCGAAGCAGGACAAACTCAAGCCTATAAAAAAAAGAGTTCTCTTACTTCGACTGAACCACTTCATCCTTCCATTAAATAGTTTCAACATAGGTTATCTTTTAGGATTTAGGCTAATTATATTTTGAAAGATTTAGTTATTTTTTATTGGTCGTCTGGATCACTTTCTGAATGGTTCCATCCGGATTGTAATATAATTTGTCAACGCAAATTGATCTCAGCCAGTCCTGATTCGACAATGAACTGTTGTGATAAAACACATACCATTGGCCTTTATACTCGACAATTGATCCGTGATTGGTGTAACTGTCGGTTGGATCCATATAGATTCCCTGATATTTCCAGGGACCGAGCGGATTATCGCTGGTCGCGTAACACATCCGATTGTCTCCTTTTACTCCTTCAGTATCATTACCCTCATCGTGGTTGTCTGAATACGAGATGTAGTATATTCCATTGCGTTTATGTACCCAAGTAGCTTCATGAAAATCTACCAGACCTTCCATCGGTTTCATCTCGCCATCAATTTCCATCATATTATCTTTGAGTTTTCCACCTTTACAAACTCCACCACCACCATAATAAAAATATGGCTGACCGTCGTCATCGATAAATACACAGGGATCAATCATCGAATCGAGTCCTTTGATGTAGCCCTGAACTTTAAAATCTTTTGCAGGAAACTTGCTGGTTGCCACTCCAATTTTCCAGGAATTGTTCCATTTGGTATCACTCGGATGAGGAAAATAATAATAGTAAGTCCCATTTTTATAGGCACAATCCGGCGCCCACATAAATCCACCTTCCGGTCTACCCCATTCCACCTGGCTTGAATTCAGAATTTCGCCATGGTCTTTCCAATTCACCATATCATCGGTTGAATAAACGTGGTAATGATCCATCAAGTCACAACCACGGGGCGGAGCCACATCATGCGATGGATAAACATACAAACGACCATCTGCCCACACATGGGCCGATGGGTCGGCTGTGTACAAATCGGTGACAAACGGATTTTTCTGAGCATGGACTGAATATCCTCCCAAAGTCAAGAAGAACAGTGTAAAAACAAAAAATATTTTACTTCCTGAATGAATAGACTGGCTATCGTTTACCACTACGTTTTTAATCTCCATTTTTAATATTTTTACCATTTATATATTTCTGTCAGATCAAAATGCACCAACCATCACTGTAAATCCAGTAGTTATGAGCTGTAACCATTTTTGACAAACAAGAACTTAATTTTGAACTACTAATTATATCTTAAAATCAGTTGATCCGTTTTATAGCGAATTCCTGATTTCATTTCTTCTTTTCGGGAGTGACCCCTGTTATTCAATCCATATCTTCTCTGTTTGGTATCTGTCTTTTGTTTTGATCATAACCAGATAACAGCCGGATTTAATACTGCTGATATCAATTCGGAATTGACTTTCAGGATTAGCGCCTGATTGGAAAGACTTTACCAATCTTCCAGGCAAATCATAAATATCAATCCTGACAGGAGATGATATTTCTTCCGAAAACAGGATTGTTAGTCCTGTTTTCGCCGGATTGGGGAAAATTTGAAATCCCGAATACGGTACTGAAATTTGTTCTTTTAAAGCGGTTGTCACTCGAGAGAAGATGATTTTATCTATGTTAAAACCACCGGTTTCCTCAAACAATTGCAGAATGTGAACACCCGATTTCAGTTTTATTCCGGCAGTGGTAACAGTACTGTATTGCTGCCAACCACTTGTTACCGGGATATGAATAGAACCTGTTATGTCCGTTCCATCCATTTTTAAGTGAATACTGCCTTTTCCATCCGGCGAAGCAACTATCGACTGAACGGTATAGGTTCCGGTTTCTGCAACATCAACGGTGTATTCCAACCATTCGCCGCCATTGGTCCAGCCTACGTTAAATCCTCCGGTTTCACTAGCTTCAATATCAACTCCTTCGTTAGGTCTAAACAGTCCTCCGCTATTTGTAGCATCGTTATCACTATATGCCATTCCCTGTCCTCCCCGATCATAATTTTCCACCTCAATAATCCCTGGAATTGCCAGTTTCGTTTCTTCAAAAGATGTTCCGTGAGTACGAGACTGGTTCACTTTCTGGATTGTTCCATCTGCATTATAAAATAAAGAATCAACACAAATGGATCGTAACCAATCGCTTCCGGAGAGTACACTGTTGTGATAAAACGCGTACCACTGCCCCTTGAACTCTACTATTGATCCATGATCAGTAGAACTGCCTGTGGGCTCGATATAAACACCCTTGGAAATCCAAGGACCTAGAGGATTATTACTTGTAGCATAGCGCAACTGGTTTCCGCCTTTCGAATTATTGTCAGCATACGAGAGGTAATAAACACCTTTTCGTTTATGTACCCAGGTAGCTTCATGAAAATCTTCCAGTCCGGCCATTTCCTGCATCGCGCCGTCAATTTCAATCATATTCTCCTTCAGCTTTCCGCCTTCGCAGTGGTTGCCACCGCCATAATACAAATATGCCTGACCATCATCGTCAACAAAAACACAAGGATCAATCATTGATTTGAGGCCAGAAATGTATCCCTGAACTGTAAAATTTGATGCTGGCTCTGTACTTGTTGCCACGCCAATTTTCCACGAATTATTCCATTCACTATCGCTCGGATGTGGAAAATACAAGTAGTACACTCCGTTTTTGTATGCACAATCAGGCGCCCACATAAATCCACCCTCCGGACGTCCCCATTCCACTTGTTCTGAATTCAGAATTTCACCATGATCGGTCCAGTTCACCATGTCGTCCGTAGAAAAAACATGATACCTGTCCATTAAATCACAACCCCGTGGAGGAGCAATGTCATGTGAAGGATAAACATACAATCTGCCGTCAGACCAAACATGTGCCGATGGATCGGCGGTATAAATATCCCTGACGAAAGGATTTTGGGCATAACCAGAAGGCATAACCAGAATTCCTGTAAGGACAAAATAAAGTTTGAAAAACACCCCGATTTTGGTATTCTTCAGTTTAATTGTCATTCTGCGTATCAAATTCAATTTCGTCATTTTTATTAAACCTCAATTTATTAATCCGGATATCCACCTATTTTACAATCAGTTGCCTGATCACCGTCTTATTCTCAGAATTTAACCTGACAAAATAAACCCCTGAAATAAGACCTTTCAGATCAAGTTGACCAGTATACATTCCTGAACCGGATTTTACAGTTTCAGATTTCTGAAGTACTCCCTGAATATTGTAAACAGCTACTGTTGATATTGAAGTCTGGGGCAAATGGTATGTATACTTTACCAGAGAGCTGGCTGGATTTGGGTATAATTCAAAACTAAATTTGGCCATATCTGATACAGGAACCAACCCCGTAGTTCCATCCTGATTAACAACGACTTTGATAGTGGCTTTCTTAATTCCATCCATGGTTACCGCAGTAACGGTTGTATTTCCATAACCAACGGCTGTTAGCAAACCATTCGCATCAACTTTAGCAATAGTCAAATTACCCGACAACCAAAACAGTTTCCGGTTTTCAGCGTTTTCAGGCAAAATATTGGCAGTGAGTTGCTTTAAGCTGTCTTTAGCAACAGTAATTTCATTCACATCAAACGATACACCGGTTACACTGATGGCTGAACTGGAGCCAAAAACATTTAACTCGTGAATTGACCAATAGTTTCCTTTGGTTCCAGTCTGCAGAATTTTCACGTACTGAACGGTTGTTGTCGGAAAACTGATGACGGTCATCACTTCCGCTCCTGAACCAGCCACCGCCGGGCCATACCAGTTGATTCCATTATCAGATACATACATTTCATAGCTCTTGGGCGAATCGCCCGGACTGGCTGCAACATCAAGCAATAGCTGTTCGATTTTTTGGCTTTTGTTAAAGTTTACCACAAACCATTGCCCTGACTGTTGCGAGCCCTGACTGTCCCATCTCGAAGAAGCAATACCATCGATGGCATTCCGAACTGTACTGCTGTTTCTTGAAGCTGAGACTATCCAACCCGATCGGCTTATTGCTGAAGCAAGCGATACCGTAGGGCTGTTGCTCATATTATTATTCCATAAGGCACAATAACTTTTGTCTATTCCCGAAGGATCGATGATGGACGAATGCGCCGAGAAGTTTGGCTCTGTTCCGCTCCTGATGAGTTTGGCAACCGGCCAAACCGCTGAACTTTCTATTTTAAGATTTCCGGAGTCTATTGTGGCAAAAACAGTTTGACCGGGTTGATTAAAATTAGCCGACTGCA
The DNA here is from genome assembly GCA_963677955.2 of Prolixibacteraceae bacterium. GTDB lineage: Bacteria > Bacteroidota > Bacteroidia > Bacteroidales > Prolixibacteraceae > Aquipluma. Next base: position 4,582,544 of record CAXXQR010000001.1, on the reverse strand, counting down.
GATTTAAATTTCCTCCCCCCAGGGTAATTCCCTGCGTTGGGTTTCCCCAGAAATCAGCATTAAATAAGTTTATTTCTGAAGTGAAGCCTGAATCCGTCTGAATATATTTGGTATTCTGATCGCCAATGGCAACTATCTGTGAATTAATAAAATCAAAACTGCCGGATCCGAGGCCTTCAATAACCATTGCATTTCGGGAGCCATCAATTCCATACCCAACACTGTTACCTGATGGACCAACACCTTCTTCATCAGTCAGAACAATGCCGTTTTGTGAGCCATAATGGAAATCGTTATACAGCAATTCGTCCTGGCAATTGCCCAAAATCAGGAAATCGAAATGATCGAATCCATATTCGTAAGCTTTCGGATTTCCGGCTGCCGGAGAGTTTGGCCATTCTCCAAATTTAGATTCATTTCCGCAGGCATAGGCAATCACATTAAACTGGGTATTGTATATCTTTCCGCCAACGGAACCACCACCAACTTTGATCCCATTGTTAAAAGCATGTCCGGCAACAAAATCAACGTAGTGATTGTCACATTTAAAAGTGAACAGATCAATTCCATGATATACAGCACGCATTCCTATATTAACCATGTAAGTATCGCTACCGGTTGCCTGTATGCAATACGGATAAGTGGCAATATTGGGTAACATGGTAGAAATTTGCTCCGGATAATCGAATACAATTCCCCGGATTCCACTTCCGGCCGATAATTTTAAAAAAGGGGTTCCGTTTGGATCATTTTTCCCGGCATAAACTTCCAAAACACTTCCAGGGCCCGTTGGAGTTGTACTCACATCAACCGAACCTTTAAGCTCAACTCCGGAAGGAATAACCAGATTGCCAAGAACTTTGTATTTACCGGGAGGAAGAAAAACAATCCCGCCACCATCGGTTGAAGCCTGATTAAGCGCATTCTGAATAGCATCAGTATTGTCTGTAACACCATCATTTTTGGCATTGAAAGGCGCATCAGTAGCCATATACATCACCATTCTAGATGGTTTGTGTGTTTCAGGCATGATATCCGGTAATACCGGAAGTTTTTTCATATTTACCGCCGTATGATCGACGATACTCTGGAAAATGGATTTATTCTCGATGAGCACTGATTTGGCAAACCGGTTGCCGGTAATGATGCCCCTGCCATTTTTCTTAAGAGCTATCTGTGGCGTTTCATTGTTGAAATCACAATCGGTAGTGGTAAAAGTTCCACCTTCGATATTAACTGATCCTTTTAAAACAGTGGATTGCAAAAGCATTAACCTTGTACTTGCCGACGGATCAATTTGAATCGCGTTTTTAGTTGCTCCAAGGTTACAGGTATGTAGCTGCACCACGCCGGAAGTGTTTGGTTCAACTCTAATTGCCGTTTCGCAATCAATTGTATTAATGCGTGAGAACATTAAGCCTACACTATTGGCACTGCTTATGGCAACACCCGTTTTACAACGTGTAAATGTCATCGAATAATTATGTCCGTTTGGTTCTGCCCCCGGACTAGTGATAGATTCCACCGCATGAAAGCCCTTGGAATATCCTTCAATATTTACAAAACAGGTATACGACCAATCGTTTCGTCTCATCACAATGCCTGTTCCGTTTTCATATATCCATGCCTCATGTGCCCCGCCTTTTGATGGACAATTGTCTAGTCCGGATCCTGCCCAGTAATCCGGAGAAAAGTCGATCCACTCGATGCGGCCAACATCAACAATATTGTCGATTTCAATTCCTCGTGATAGCGGTGTGCCATAAATTCCGTTTATTACAGGGCAAGTACCGCCGTTTTCGCGCGAAAAAATAACTCCGGAATAAGAATTTACCAGAGTAATATTTTTAGCATTACAAAATTCGTTTCCAAAATAGTTTGGCTTTCCGAATAAAATGGATGGAGGATAAGGGGTTATACTGGCTGGTAATTGTTCAGGATACCAAATGGCAAGATCCATCACAGCAGCCGATGTTTCCATGGTTATAAACGGGGTGCCGTTTTCAACTCCTTTTCCCGAATAGGCCATCAGGATTGTACCAACAACAGGTTCACCTTTTACAGGTTTTTTCCATTCGCCTCTAACTGTGACACCTTTGGGAATGAGCAGATTACCTTTAACAACATACTTACCCTCCGGGACAAATAAAACTCCTCCACCCAGCTGTCCTAAATTATTGAGTAAGGTTTGAAAGGTATCTGTTACGTCAGTAACACCGTCTCCAGTAGCTCCATAATCTTTCACTGAGAAAGTCTCAACTATATCATCAACGGTTGGGTATTTGGGTTCTATTAAATGCCAGTTTTGAGCAATCAGCGAACTCTGAAATAGCACCCCAAAGAAAAATGCGATCAGTATTTTAAAGTATTTTACGTTCTTAGAAAACTTAGTTGGTAATATTTTCATAATATATAATATCAGAAGTATCGCGGAACTTCAGTTGAAAAAAGGATACACGTCCTCAATGAAGGACACAGGAATAAAAAGATAAAGCATGAACCCAAAGGTTAAGTTTTCACGCTTCATCGTATTTAGAAATAATCTGTAAAACAGAGTCATTGGGCAAATTTGACCCAATGACTCTCTATTTTGTTTTAATCTAACTTCTCTAATTTAAGCCATGAAGCTCTCACATTTTGCTCGGTACCGGTAAAGCTGGCTACAAAACCAACAGATACTTTGGTAGGTGCTGCCAAAGAGAATTCGATACTTCTCGATCCGTCATTTCCAAGACCTGCAAAAGAAGAAGAACCTAATGCAGTAGACAAGTTCTCAATATCAGGGAGTGTTGATCCGGCAGCCACAACGATGTATCGCGGATCACTTCCATTATTACTGATTATTGGGTTATCACCGGCAAGACTCATCGTAAATCTGAAATCGCCTGCAGGAAGATCGATTGTTTGGTAGAGTTTACCGTTTACAATAGGAGTTTCACCTTCGCCCCAACGCTCAAAACCAATGCTTTGCTTATCATTAGCCGGCCCTTCCCAGCCACCATCATAACCACCCATTCCATTACGAGTACGCATCGCTTCGTTGCTTATCCAACCACCTGACAAATTACCCCAGCGATTACCATCCCATTCAGAACGGCTAAATGGCCATTGCGCATTACTTAGGTAGTTATCAGGAACTTCATTCGGATCATTCACGGCATCTGCAGGAACCTCAACCTTAATAATTTCAGAATAATTATATTTTCGATTAGCATCGTTAACATTGGCACCCAAACGTACATAGTAGGTATAGCCAGCTTTTACAGGCAGGGGTCCTATGCGGTATACACCACTCTCATCAACATCGCCAACTTCTTCCATCCACGATCTGTTGATTTGTTTTCTCATGTTGCTGTACTCACCAATATCAATGCTATTTGTTGCCCCGCAAAATGTAGTAAGACTTAAGAATGGCTTAATTTCAACCAGGTTTGGAAGTCCGTCGCGACGAGGAGCTTTTAAATGACATTTCATTGTTAGCTTTAACCCAGTCAGCGAGACCTCGAAATTAGTCAACTGTAAATAAGGCGTAACCGTAAAATTCTGCTCGGTACCTCCGCCAAATACTACATTCTTAACAGTATCAACAGGCCAGAATGGACCGCCATATGGAAGCATATCGTAAGTTCCGGCAAACAACTTGTTGTTGTTATATGAACCATCTTGCTTGACCGACAGAGATTGATTGTTGGGTACTGATTTAGTCCATGTTCTTTCCCAAATACGAATGCCCCATTCATCCTGTGATGAAAGTAAATTCTCGCCAGTGTATGAATCTATCACGCGCCCGTAGACCCTTGCTCCCGGTTCGTCCCAATTGTCGACCTTCATACATGAAGTTACCGACACCAGTATTACTCCTAAGATTATATATAATATTTTCTTCATAATATCAATAGTTAACAATTAATAAAGTGGATTCTGAGGCAAAAGTTTTGAGTTCTTGCCAATTTCACCCCAAGGAATCGGCTCATAATAGCACGATTTAGAAGCTGTCCAACTCCTGTTCCATCTGTTATTCTCATCCAGATAAATGTATTTTCCATCTTCTGCAACATAATAACAACTTAGAACCCTATGACGGAACTGGTTCAATACCTGATCAGCGGTTCTCCAACGGCGAAGATCCCACCACCAATGATTTTCTCCGTAAAGCTCACGTTCGCGTTCGTCACGGATAAATTGAAGTGATTTTTCAATCTGGTAAGAATAATTTGCCTTATTGATTGTTCCGATATTAGTTGTTGTCAGATCAATAGCAGGGCGAACAACCTTAGAACCAGCACGTTCACGTATCTTTTGTATATAATCGAAAGCTTCATCTCTTTTGCCTAATTCATAAAGTGCTTCAGCAGAATTCAAATAGATTTCTCCCAAACGGAATACGATCCAGGGTTGACCGCTGCGATATTCACGAACATCACTTGTTGCCATATCAGGATTCACATATTTTCGCACAAAAGCGCTACCCCAACAGTTATTTTCACCACCCTGATCGTCAAAATGACCATGAGCTCCGGTGATATTATAAGTTACACCATTTATTTCTGTTGTCCAGCCTCTGCCTCCTAAAATACGATTACCTGAATTGTTAATTGAAGCAGCATTACTGCCGTTCTCTGCATCAGAAGCAGATCCTTTAAAACTTCTGTAGATACCTTTTTGAATACTGAAAGTTTTACCACGTAATTCATCGCCGTCGAAATACATAGTACCTTTCATACGAGGTTCCATGCCATTTCGAATATCGCTACGGTTGTCGAAACGAACTGGCTTCCCATCAGGATTAACAATGGCCGGCATATCATACAATTCCATAAAATCAAGCGGAGGATAACTTTCTGCACCTACAAACGATGACATGTCAGGCTGTGGGCACATAAGGGCATCATAGCTGTGGCGTAAACGAGTATTACCCGGAACAGTCTGATCAAAATCTTTTATAAAGATATTTTCAGAAGAAGTTGGATCAAGAAACAGATGTGCAAAGTTTGTTGCCTTATCCGGATAATCCTTCGTGTACAAAGTATACGGACCTTGCTCAACAATTTTACCAGCATCTACAGAATACTGAAAGAACTCATTTGCCTTCGAAGGATCCATACCAGCCAAACCGGCCTGCGTTGCGGCTTCATTTTCAAAACCCAGAGTTTGAGAGTATTTGGCCACAGAACCTGCATAAAGCATGGTACGCGACATTAAAGCAGCTGCAACATATTTATTTGCACGACCAGATTCACTGGTTCCGGTCATGTTTTCCACGGCAAACGTTAAATCTTCATAGATAAACTTCCAGGTATCATACTCAGTATTACGAGGCACTTCAAGCGTTTCAACATCGGCAGTTGGATTCTGTACTTCCTTAATAATAGGAACACCACCGTAACGTTTGGCCAAACCGAAGTAATAGAATGCACGAAGGAAATGAGCTTCACCCATTAACCTGTTGTAATCCAATTCAGTATATTTATTCTGATAGTTGGGGAAATTTTGAATGAAGGTGTTCACATCACGAATACGGTCATAAGGCCAATAACCAAAACCATCGTTATCAACTCCAACCCATGAATTAAAAAACTCACCACTCATGTTTCCCAAACTGTTTTTTCCGGCTTCCCAGTAGTTATCAGGACGATAAGAATTATTTGAGTTAGTTCCGTAATAATTGAAGTCTTCGATCGGAAGGTTATTATAAAGGCCTGCGAAGTACTTCTTCACACCATATTCATTCCCAAAAAGTTCGGGTTCACCTAATATACCCTTCGGTTCCAGATTCAAATCCTGGCATGAAAGGGCTATTATCCCTAAAAGTGCTATGTATATTAAAAATTTCTTTTTCATAATTGAAGTTTTTTAGAATTTAATGCTTGCCCCAATTGTAAAGGTTCTGTTTACTGGGTAATTGTAGAAGTCGATATAATTGGTTGAAGAACCACCAGATGCACCCGGACGTTCCGGATCAACATTTTTAAGCCCGGTAAACGTTAATAAGTTGTAACCACTCAGATAAACTCTTAAATCCTTTATTCCAACTTTTGACATCAAATTCTTTGGTATTGTGTATCCAACTTCTGCAGTTTTCATGCGGATGTATGACGCGTTCTGAACTCCGTTGGTACCCGAGCGGCGGCCATCATGGCCGGTTGCAGGATAATAACCGGAAACCCATTCCGTATTAGGATTAAAATAGTCAGCAGTAGGATCTGCCGGATGCCACCTGTCCATAAACCAAGTCAACGTATTTTGTCCGCCAAAAGGCAAAGCTTCGGTAAGTACTTCAGCATACTGTACATAAACGCCATATGCACCCTGAAAGTCCAATGCAACATCAAACCCTTTCCATGAGGCACCCAGTGAAAGACCATAGTTAAACACCGGAAGTCCATAAGAAGCTATCGGATGATCGTCATTTCCATTAATTACACCATCTCCGTTCCAGTCGTTAAGTACCCAATCGCCCGGTAGTGAGTTTTGTCCCAAAGGAAGATTGTAGTTTCTGATTTGGTCGTAGCTTGTCAGCATGGCTTTAGACTCATTGCCCCACCAGATATCGTTGTAGCGTCCGCTGGTACGATTTCTCCAGTTATCATATGAATTACTGGCAGGTGTTTCAAGCCAATCTGTCCTCATACTTTTTGTGGCAGAAAGCTGGCCTCTTACATAGTACGAAATGTCTCTGTATTTGCTTTCGTATTGCAAAGACATTTCATATCCGAAGTTACGGTCACTATTCAGGTTTTCCTGTGGTAAGCTGGCACCCACTGTTCCCGGAATCACGGCGGCGCTGGTAGCCAGCAAGCCGGAACGATCACGTTTGAACACATCAAAAGTACCACTCAGTTTATTATCAAACACGCCAAAATCAAGGCCCAGGTTGTATGATTTAATCTTATACCAGGTTAAATCTGGATTAGGAATACTTGCAGCAGCTACCCCACCTGTCAATGTACCTCCGTAAAACCAGCCATAATCGTTACCTGCTAAGTTATAACCAGTTGAAGGAGGATAATTCCCTGCAGAACCGTCATCACCCATTTCTCCGTATGATGCCCGAAGTTTCAAATTGCTGAGAGAAGAAATATTGTCTTTCACAAAATTTTCTTCGCTTAATCGCCATGCAGCGGAAAGCGTTGGGAAGAAACCAAAGCGACTTCCGTCAGGGAAACGAGAAGAACCATCATACCGAAATTTAAAAGCAAACATGTACTTGCCATTGTAATTGTAATCCATTTGACCAATGAGAGACTTGCTAGCACGGTCGGCGACTTCACCCTCGGTTGCCCGCTGATTTTTATCTTCGCCGGCAAACAGATATTCTGAATCAACCATCAATTCGCGGTAAGCATTAAAGCTATCCCAATTACTGTAAGTTTCTTCGTAAATAAGAAAGCTGTTGAAATTATGGCCACCAAAAGAATTGAGGTAATACATACCCAACTGCATATTTGTATTGTAGCTAATGTTGACACCCCTCGTAATATCTGAAGGTGTATTTCTCTGAATTGGAGAATATGTATCGGTATCCTGATTGTATCGGTACAAGGTATAAGAACGCTTATAATATGTACGGTCCGGAAGATTTGTAAAATAGTCATACAACCCTTTTGCTGACAATCCTTTAACGCCAGGGATATCGTATTTTAGAGTTAATGTTCCATTATACCTGCGGTCTTTATCCAAATTATACCCAACATAATCAGAATTTGTCTGAGCTATCAGATTGGCTCCTTCATTTAAATATTGTGTATCACCATTTAGATACTGCGGATTATCATTTGCGTAAAAAGCTGCATCCGGACGAGTTAACCATGCAAGTTTATAGGTTGTCCAGCCAGTACCATTTGGCTGTGTTGTATTGACCATGATAGCTCCTAAAGAAACTTTTGCACTCAATCGATTTGTAATTTGTGCATCGATATTGGTACGCATGTTCCAACGCTCTGATTCATAATCATTACTCCTGTATGCTCCCATTTGTTTAGAATAGCCCATACTAAAATAATAGCGCAATTTCTCGTTTCCCCCATTAACACTAAGGTTATGATTATTTTGGGGAGTGCTTTTGCGAAATACGGCATCCATCCAATTGTACGACTGTTTTGTACCATCAAGGTATGGTGCAAAATGATCATCAGTGAATATTGGATTTGTTCGCACCAGATAGTTCTTTCCAAAGTCCTGCCAGTTTTGCTCGTTTCTTAATGTCATGTAATCAATAGCATCAACACTTTTAGGCACATAAAGAAATTGCTGCATTGAATAATTGGAATTAAAGGTGATATCTACCTTTCCTCCCTGTGCCACACCACTTTTGGTAGTAACCAGAATAACGCCATTGGCTGCGCGCAAACCATAGATGGCAGCGGTACCATCCTTTAATACGGAGACACTTTCTATCTCTTCAGAACTCATACGCGCAAAATAATCTTTATCGCGGGGAACACCATCAATTACAAACAACGGATCGCCCATACCGCGAATATCAATCCTGGTATCATATGCACCCGGCGCACTACTTTTTTGAACAACACGAACCCCTGGCAATTTACCAGTCAACGTATTAACTACGTTTTCGTTCTTGGTTCTGATAATGTCATCGCTCTTAATTGAAGAAACAGCTCCACTCAAGGTTGCTTTTTTCTGAGTACTGTAACCGACAGCAACGACCTCTTCAAGTCCTATCGATTCGTCAGACAAAACAGCAGTAATATTGTTTTGATTTCCGGCTTTAATCTCAACAGTCTTCATCCCTACAAATGAAAAAACGATCACATCGTTTGGAGAAATGTTGTTAAGCGTAAATTGCCCATTTGAGTCTGCAACTACTCCGTTATTGGTACCTTTCACCACAACAGTTGCTCCGGGAACCGGATTCCCTATATTATCCTTTACCGTACCGGTAATTTTTTTCTGCTGCTCCATTTCTGATTGGCTTTGATTTCCTGACTTGGAATGATTTGCAGAAACCTGCAAACTCATCAGGATAAGCAGAAATGCATAAGCTCTTCGAAAGCAAAGCTTTCTTTTCTTAAATAGATTCATTTTTCATAGTTTTTTAATTTAACACTTACAATTAATTAGGTCAGAGAACTTGGATTCATGAATAAAATCTTCTGTGGCTCAACATTTTTTTGTGATTATTTCATAGGCATAATATTTAAGGAGTATTTGTGATCACCTGGCTGAAGCTTTTTACTTAGCGATCACAAATAAAGGAGTGACCTATTAACAACCCGATTAATATTGACCAAACGGAGACATAATAAGTTATTAATTTATAATTAATGCCATAAGACTCTACAAAACAATAGCTTAAAAGCAATGTAGTTTAAAAACACTAGTATAAATGGGGAAAATACAAATGGAAATTAATTCAATATTAAGCGTATTGAAGGCTCCATTAAGCCGGCTGGCGAGTATAAATGCGTGAGAAAAGCAATGAAGAAGAGAATAATTCAAAGGTTTATTTTATGGAGCAAAAACAATTTAGTATCTGTATTCAGCAGTTGGAAATCACTTTGGATTTCGTACTTCCGGAAAATTAAATCTTGTGAATTTGGATAGCAGTTGCAGATGTGAAAAAATGTCAAAAAAGAAGAAAACAGGCAAAGGGAGATTTGATGTGAAGTTTCTATTTGATGATTTCGTTAAACGAAATAGCATAATCAATTCCTAAAACTTTTTTGTACTCTTTGCAGAAAGAATCATAGAGATTCTTGGCCATTCCCTTTTTACCGAGGTGGTACAAGGTGGAGCACTTCATTTCAATGGCCTGATCATTCAGCTGATCATAAACCAGAATACTTTCGGCAAGATGATACTTGAGACTAAAATTATTTTTTACATCGGTTTCATTAAACAGTGAACTAAGCCCATCTATTACCTCGTTGGCAAAAACCGATTTAAAACGATCCATCCATTCGGTTTGAATAGCAGGCAAAAATTCGCCTGTCGACAATAACGCTATAAGTTTCTGAATCTCGGATTCTGATAAGCTACTTGTCTTTAATTTCGAGAGAAGGTTTAATATTTCAGCATAGTCGCAAAAAATCTGATCTTCCAGCTTAATTTTCCAGAAAGAATTCTCGGCAACGATTTCTATTCCGCCAACATCTTCAAACACTGCCCTTAGCTTGCTGATGTTTACATTCCTATTATTTCTTGCACTTTCACCCGATTTATCATACCACAATACCTCGTCAAGCTTAGCCGATGAAACACCTTTACCGTTTTTAATGGTATGTAAAAAAACAAAAAGGAACAATTGCTTTAATGTTGGAGAAAAAGCAGAAGTAATGTTTTGTCCTCTTGAATTGAATAACTGAAATCCGCCGATAAAGAAAATTGATGAAACGGCTTTACGCTCAAAAGGCTGAATCGGTAGAATATTTGGAATATCAATATGCTCGCTAGATCTCAAATTTTTATTCATGCTTCTTTTCTTTTGCAATAAAACAAAACCTAGATAGATTAATCCAAGCGAAATTATTCCGGCTACCAGCCAGATATACCAACTGAATTTCCTTGAATCCGACTGATAAACTTCATCCGACATCAAAGGCGGATATGCCATTGCATAGACCGATATATCTGAATTATAGAATGTTACAGCAACCAGTCGCGAGAATTTCTTATCGAGGAATAAAGTACTCGACGATTTCATATCAAGAAAATTATATGGAATTGAATCATTAAAAATTTGATACTCGTTTTTCTTGATTCCAAATTTGGCCAAATGAAGTGATGTCGCAAAGTTACCGCTGTTATATATCAGTGTATAAAAGCATCCTGATTTTTGATCTACAATTAGCGATTCGCAGGGAACAAAAGGTGATCTAGGTTTATCGAGTAACCAAAGTTTCTCGAAAGTAAAATCAGAAAGATTAAGCTTATACAAATTGTAATAGAATTCTGGCGATAACTCCTGTCTTCCTGATTTGCTACCATACCCACCAAAAACCAGCATACTCTTATCGTCAAAAAACCCTGCAGCACTAAGGTAGCGAGGTTCAATCTGGCTTGCCCTGTCAATCTGCTCCCAATGCTGTGTTTTTTTATTGTAATGATTAACCTGTCCTTTGTAGGTATAATGTCCATAACCAAGTATTGTGTTTAACGAACTGTCGACTGGTGAGATAAACTTGTTTTGATGCGCGAAATCCGGTTCCTCTGAATTCACCTGATCACATGACCAACGGTGAGTTCTTAAATCAAACCGACTGATTTTATCTGATTTGAAGTTATAAGACCAAAGTTCGTCGGTATATTTATTATAGATTATTTGCTTCCCTAAAATATCAAGATAAGGAGAACCTCCGGAAGAAATTAGGGTATCAATATTTAATGTTTCGCCTGACAATATGTAAACCGCTTTGCTATTTACAAGAAAAAGTCTTCCCTGTTCATCATCAACGGCAATGCCAAGCAACTCGTCAACCTGCATATTTTTTGTTTTTTGCCACTTCACATGCTTGTCTCTGATCCAATTGGGATTATCAACCACTGATTCCGCATTCATAACCTCATCGTATACTTTTCCTTTGCCGTGTTCTGAAAGCCTCCAATCCCGGAACAACTGATTTTTATGATCGTAAACCCTAACATTTTTTAACGACATCGGACTTACATCAGTACTTGGGAATGAACTGTTTTTACAGGCACCAAATACAATATCAAAATACCTTAGGTTAGCTATTTCAGGTACAATAACCTCTTGCTTTACATCATTGAATGTAACAGCCAACTTGTTACTTGCTTTATCAACATCAACTCTAACTTTTAACCACCGGTCGTAATCGGCATGCTGTAAATCGGACCATTTGTATGATATTAAGATTTTATCTTTATAAACCAACCAAAAGTTTGACTGGGATACTGAATTCGAAACCAAATCAATATTGGTATTATTATCTCCGATTATTCTGAAGATATAACCATAGTATCCATCTCCCTTTCGAAAGCTGGCATCAAAATCAAGTGAGAAACCTTTTGAAAACTCAAAAGGTTTCTCCGGAGTAAGGTTTAATGATGTGCGTTTATCCTGAACCACCTCATGGGAAGAAAAGTATAATCCTGACAAAAGGTCATTCTGACAGAAGGAGTTTAATCCGCATAAGAAAATTAAGAAAAAGATTATCAGGAATTTCACTTCAATAACGATTTTGGAAAATCCAAAGTTAATTAAATTGAATTCACAATAGCAAATATTGGAACTTGGTTTGGTTCGTTTAAAACAGATTGAAACCAGGGAATTTGGTGTAAGTGAAGCAATGTATTTCAGTGGAATGCGAAATATCTCATCATACTGTTTGTTTAATAAAGAAATGTATTGTTCTTCGGCTGTTAATGCTTTTTGTGAAACCAATCGAGCTAGAACCACATCTAAATAATAGTTTAAAGAATTAGGTAGTAACATCAGTTATTTCTTTATTTTCTTTCAGTATTGTTTCGTATTCTGAACGTGACACTTTAACAATTACTCCGTCCATTAATGCTTCAATGGTGTCATTAGCTGGTGTTTGGTTAAAAAACGGCATCGGACATGTGTTAATATCACCTCTAAAAGTAAATCCATAAGTGATTTCATTACCCTCAAACAAACGAAATACCCTGTAAATACTGCTTTCAACAAAAAAGAAAAAATTGCATAATCTCCCCTGATCAATAATAATATCACCCTTTTTTACATTAACAGGAGTTTCATTTTTTTTAGTTGTTAGCAATGCTTTAAACTGCGCTGGATATTTATGGGCGAACAATTCATTGTTAGGATTAATTGTTGGCATATCAGGTAAAAATACTTGTTCCATTTTTTAATTTTGGTACCTATTTTAGGATTTCTCATATTTTTTATGCTTCCGACTATCGTTAAATTTTAATTTATAATTTTCAACTACTTGCAAATTCGTGTTGCCCGGATTGTGGTTCAATCCTAGCGATTTGCTTTTTATTCTTTGTACTAATCCCTGTTTTCTATTTTTCATCGAGGAATAAATATTGTCTTGATGGTTTCTTTTACCAACATATTCCACAGATGATAACTGCCAGTTTTCTGGCCGTTGAACTGATAGCTGCTGACATTCCTCTTTTATAATTTATCTTTTAAAGAAGTTGGACAAATACCCTTAACACAAACACTTTTTTTTAATTTTTATTGTAAATGCTAAAACCTCCTCCTTAGGTGGTGGGTCCCGCATAAATTGGCTTCGCCTGAAAATTATTAATCTTGAGATTTAATATTAAGACATTAGATTATCAAGACAGAAGAACCTCAAATGCTCAAATTCCGTCCTTTATAGGGGCAATATTGAGTTCACCTTCCTAGATGGAGGATTCTAAAATGGTGTTTAGTTTCCCGACTAAGAGTTTCATATCCTTGGAGATTTTCGAATCAACAATCTTTGCGTAAATCTGAGTTGTCTTTAACGAAGTGTGGCCCAGCATTTTTGATACCGTCTCAATAGGAACACCATTCGATAAGGTTACAGAGGTTGCAAAAGTATGCCTCGCAACGTGGAAAAACAGTTGAAAAACGAGCAAAAACAAAATTATACAGAAAAAAAGTAATCCATTTAGAATGAGTACAGTTGTTCGATTTTTCGGTCTTGTAATCTCGAATAAAAGAACGAGGAAAGACAAAATTAGACAGTATTTCAGTTACCAAATCGTTAGCCGGGTAGTTACCGGAAACGGATAGGTAACAAGATACAAATAAACGAAATCGAACCTGTTTCTTTTTCGTTGATTCACAATATTTTGCATAACAAAGGACGCTTGTATAACCGGTAGCTTTGCCGTCAGAAAATCGACGGCAAAACCCATAAAAATTATAAGCGTATGAAAGTTGAAAAATTCAAGGTATTACTCTACCTGAAAAAAAGTTCTCCCTACAAGTCGGGCAAGACCCCAATCATGGGGCGTATCACTGTCGACCAGTCTATGGCACAGTTCAGTTGTAAACTTTCCTGTATCCCCGATTTGTGGAATCCACGCGAAAGCCGTTTGAACGGCAAGAGCCGTGAAGCCGTTGTAACCAATGGGAAGCTGGATAAACTTTTGTTTTCTATCAACGAGGCTTACAATTCGTTGACAGAACGCAATCAACCATTTGATGCAGAAGCGGTCAAAAATCTGTTTCAGGGTGGCATGGACGTACAAATGACCCTGATGCGGCTTTTCGACCGTCATATCGAAGAAGTAAAAGCGCGTGTCGGTATAGATGTATCCCACCGCACCCTGCCGAACTACCTCTACACCCGGAAAAGATTGGCCGAGTTTATCAAGAAAAATTCTAATTCGTCAGACCTTGCATTCAGCCAACTGAATGAACAGTTTATACGGGAGTTTCAGGATTTTATTATTCTTGAAAAGAGGTTGAGCGTAGAGACTGCCCGACACTATTTGGCTCTATTGAAAAAGATTTGCCGGATAGCCTTTAAAGAGGGACATTCCGATAGACTCTACTTTGTGAACTATCCCTTGTTAAAGCAGAAAGACAATCCGCCAAGAACCCTTAGCCGTGAAGAATTTGAAAAGATACGGGATTTGGAAATTGAAGAACACAGATGGTCGCACATAACTACCCGCGATATGTTCCTTTTTGCCTGCTACACTGGAACATCATACGTCGATGTGGTAGCCATCACAAACGACAACCTGTCCAAAGATGATGCAGGCGCTTTATGGCTCAAATATCAGCGCGGCAAAAACGGCAAACTTAGTCGTGTAAAGCTGCTACCCGAAGCCATTGAGCTGATTGAAAAGTACAGGAACAAATCAAGGGAAACCTTATTTCCAAAAATGGAACACGGCGCACTGAAATGGAATCTGCAAAGCATACGTCAAATGGTTGGTATGCAAGGCGCTTTGACCTACCATATGGGGCGGCACTCGTTTTCGAGTTTGATTGCGCTCGAAGGTGGTGTTCCTATTGAAACTGTATCTAAAATGCTCGGTCATTCCGATATAAAAACGACACAGATTTATGCCCGTGTCACTCCAAAGAAACTATTTGAGGATATGGGTAAGTATATCGAAACGACCCAAGATTTAAAATTAGTTCTGTAAACATTTAAAATACAAATATTATGCGTAGCACATTCAAGACATTATTCTATATCAACCGCAATAAAATAAAAGCGGATGGCACAACGGCTGTTTTATGCCGGATTACCATTGATGGCAAACAAACCGTTCTCTCAACCGGAATATTCTGTAAACCTGATAACTGGAACAGTCACACAAGCGAAATCAAAGACGAGAGAAGCAACAACCAACTCAAAGCGTTTCGTGACCGCATTGAACAGACTTATGAGAATATTCTCAAAGAACAGGGCGTTATCAGTGCGGAAATACTCAAAAATACAATCAACGAAGTAAATTCCGTTCCGACCATGTTGTTAGAGGCAGGGGAAGCGGAGCGTGAACGATTAAGATTACGTTCTATTGAGATAAACTCAACCTCTACTTATCGGCAATCAAAGGTTTCTCAAAGCAATTTACGCGGGTACTTGCTCACTTTGAAAATGAAAGATATTGCCTTTACCGATATTACCGAAGAGTTTGGCGAGGGCTACAAACTCTATTTAAAGAGCATGGATTACAGCGCGGGACACGTCAACCATTGCTTTACCTGGCTGAACCGGCTTATCTACATTGCAGTTGATAGGGAATTATTGCGGTATAATCCGATTGCTGATGTTCCGTATGAAAAGAAAGCTGCCCCTAAACTGGAACACATAAGCAGGAACGAACTTAAAACGATTATGGAAAATCCAATGTCCGACAAGTGGCAAGAACTGACGCGCAGAGCCTTTGTATTTTCGGCATTTACCGCCCTTGCCTATGCCGACATAAAAGGGTTATACCCACGTCATATAGGAAAAACAGCCGATGGGCAGCGTTTTATACGAATCAACAGAAAAAAGACGGATGTTGAAGCGTTTATACCTCTGCATCCGGTAGCGGAACAGATATTGTCGTTATACAACACAACGGATGATACTAAGCCGGTTTTCCCTCTGCCAAACCGCGACCAGCTATGGTACTGCATAAACGAAATAGGCTTTCTTGCGGGTGTAAAGGGCAATCTTAGCTATCATCAAAGCCGTCACACATTTGGAACGCTTTTGCTTTCGGCAGGTATCCCGATTGAGAGTATCAGCAAAATGATGGGGCATACCAATATTTCAACAACACAAACCTACGCCAAAATAACCGACGATAAAATTTCCGAAGACATGGATAAACTAATAGCACGCAGAAAGGGGGCATAGTAATGAAAAGAGCAATAATAACCATAGGAAACGGTATGGTAACCGTACCGCAATCCGGTGAAGTGAGAATGTCAGCATTTGAAATCGCCGCATTATTTGAGGTCTATGTCCAAACAGTCAATGGCGGCATCAAAACTATTTTGAAATCGGGCATTGTCAAAGCGGATATTCCCTGTCCTGTAACTGTTACCGGGAATACCCTCATACCCGATATTTACGGGCTGGATATGATAACCGCCCTTGCTTTCAGGGTTCACTCCCCCAAAGCAGAACTGTTCAGAGATTGGGCGATTCGAAAAATAACGGCCAACCCGTTACCGGAAAAGTTCATCATCCAATTGACAAATAGGGCTTTATACAACTAAAACAAACCAGCCGTAAGACAATCCCTCAAAGGAATCCTTACGGCTGGTTTTGTTATCGGCAAACGGGAACGAAGATTACCTGAATGCCGGACGAAGGCCTTTATCAAGGATAGCCTGTATATCGCTTTCCCGGAAAAGTATCTTACCCCCTACTTGCAGATAGGCTATCTTTCCGGTGTAACGCCATTCCTGTAACGTGCGGCGGCTGACTTTCAAGCGTTCCGAAACCTCAATATCTGTCAGGTATCGTTCGCCATAGAACAAAGGCTTGGAGTTTTCCGCTATTTTTTCAACTCCTTCCAGTAGTTCTTCGAGCGAAGCGAAGAAACCGGCGGCCTCCGGGCTATCCTGGGTGATGAGGTCATCCCCGGTATCAAAATACCCAAAAATTCTATTTCCCATTTCGTACCTCCTTTCTCGTAACGGATGCGTCCAAAAACTTCTTCACATCCTCCCTCCTGTAATACTCTTTATGGGCAATCATTGTAAAGCCCAGCTTGCCGGTTTCACGGAGCGTTTGTACCGTCCGTTTGGTGACACCCAATATTTCACAAACGTCTTGACTGTCCAGCCATTCTTTCAATTCCTTGCTTTCACTGTACTTGCGCAAGGCTGCCACCTTTCGGACAGTTGCCTGAAAGCGTTCCATCATCGCCTCGTATGTACGGGCTTCTATGCTTATTATTTCCATCTTTCATTTTTTAGTGGTTTACTATCACGGGAGAATAAAGATAAACCGATTATTCGTGCTATGTATCAGAATAATAAGCGATGGAAGCATCAGGCAGCGAGTGGCACAGGACGAAGCCAAAAAAGCCCCTTGCCGGGGCGTGATTTCAGTTGAGATTATGCCGTTTCATCGGCTCCAGCGTATAAAACCTTGTGAAAGGGTAATGCTTTGTTTCATCCCCCTCCATTTGCCACCACTCCACAAGGCCGTACTTTTTGACAAACCAATCCAGCCGGGCGTTGTCAATATCAATATAAGCCGTTGTAAACGGGTGCTGGGACAAGGGAAAAGCAACCGTAGTTGCATCGGGGAAGCCTTCAAAATCTTCGTGAAAAACAAAGTGATTTTGACACTCAACACTAATATTTTTCAGTATCTCATCATCGGATAGGGTGATCTCATAATGTCCTTCCGTCCCCGGTTGATCGTATTCAATCAATAGTTTGCCAACCTTGCAGGCATCGCGGTACAGGTCGCGTAACTGTTCCACCGTTAAATGTTTGAGTGGAAAAAATCGTTCCATATTGCCTGTATTTTAATTAGTGCTTCAAAGGTAAGTGAAATATTTTGGCTGCCAATCATTTGTCCGATATTGGCAGGGTGTGGCGTTATTTGTTCTAATCCCCGCCAATGGGATTTGACCCCCGGATACCCGGATTGAACCGTGGAGTCGATGTTTTTTTCCGCCCGTATCTCTCTATAATTTCTTCCCCGTTTAGCGGAATGCCATCGAAGCCTGACTGAGAGTTCGATTTCAGGCGCAAAGGTATTTCCGTGTTCTTCACGCCGCCGCAAGGTCAAGCCCTACGGGTTTGTCGAAAAATCTTCCTCTTTCCCTTCTTTATCTATCCGGGCGAGCGTATTTATTCGCCAAAACCTTGCACGGCTAAACACTACCTTTTTTATGCTCCTGAAACTCGAACACTCCTCACCGGCTCCGATACGGCATAGCGTTAAAAAAAAGGTCAGAAATTATGATACGGGCAGAAAAAAATATGAAACATCGATCCTCCTACCTTCCAATTAGCATAGGTTGGGTTTTAAAGATAGGGTTTGCAGTTGCAGGATTCGCCCTGTGGGGCTGGACTTTCGTGGCGGTGGTTACGGGAGTGTATATTGGGTTTAAATTCCTGAAAGGGCTTCTTTCCTGCCTTCTCTCACTTCTCATTCTGGCGGCAGTAATCGCGCTTTTAGTAACAATCATTTTTCTAACATTCTAAAAAATACAGTCATGGCAAAGAAATATTTATTGTTTGCAGGCAAGGAAATCGATACCGATAAACAGACCGTAGAAGTCAATCAGGTCATCCAATTGGAGGGGTACAGTTACGACAGGTATGTAGTGTACGAAATCGCCAAAAATCAGTGGGGTATCACCTATAAACTGATTAACCTCCGTACAAAGGAGTTCGGTACGTCCGACTTAATCAGGCCATTGAGCGAAAAATTCGGGATAGGCCACTATTACGATGATAAGAACCCGCAGTTTTTAGATGCTTTCGAGGTAGCCATACTTCGGCAGGAAGCCCAACAGAAAGCCGAGGCTGAAGCAGAGGCGCAACGCAAGGAGAATGAACGCCGCGAGCAGGTGAAAGCCGTCGGGCGCGAACGCCTCAAAAACCTGATCCCCGCCAACGCACAAGCTACTATCATCGCCTGTGAGCGGGAAGACAATTCCGACCCCTATACGGACTATTTTTCTGCATCGACCGTGCGCCGTGTGATTTTAGGCTTTTCCACCCACACGCAAAACAATTTTAAGGAAATGCGTAACCATGCGGGAAATTTCGGGGAAACCGCCTACCTGACAGAGAAAAACGAAGAGTACGAACACCGTGAAAACTACACGGGCGGGCATGGTTACTATTTGGGCGAGAGCAAATATAGGGGCTGGATCATTGAAAAGGTGCGGATATATGATCGGGAACGTTTCATAGAGGAATATGCCTATACCGCAGGGGACGAGGTAAACATCCGCATCAAAACCGCCCCGCAAACGGCAGAGGCAACAGAAACAGCAGTACAGCCAACAGGCAACTACACTATTGTCAATTATTCCGAAAAATCGGTAGCCATATTCGGCGACACGAAAGCCATTAAAGAACAGCTTGCAGCATTGGGCGGACGCTTCAATATGTACCTCACCCTGAACGGGAAAAAGTGTGCAGGATGGATTTTCCAAAAGGACAAAGAGGACGATTTACGCCGGTTGGTAAACCTCAGTTAACTAACAGATTATTCACACGGGGCGGAGCAATCCGCCCTACAATACAAAAAAAATATGAAAGCAACAGACAATTTCAAAGCAACGGTAAAAGCTTACTTAGATCAACGGGCTGAGGACGATATACTCTTTTCTTTCAAGTATTCAGCACCGAGAAAAAATATAGACGACTGTGTTACCTATATCCTGAATACCGTGCAGAAAAGCGGTTGCAATGGTTTTGCGGATGATGAAATTTTCGGAATGGGAGTGCATTATTATGACGAAGATAACATCGAGGCAGGCAAGCCAATGAACGCCCATATAGTTGTAAACCACACCATTGAATTGACCGAAGAAGAAAAGCAACAGGCTCGCCATGATGCCATACAACGGGTGCAGAATGAAGCCTACAACAAGATGACACAGCCTGTAAAAAAGGCGAAGAAAGTAATCCTTAATCCCCAACCAGGTTTATTTGATTTTTAATACATCGACTTATGAAACCGAAGAATAAATTCCAACAGCAAATAGTTGAAGCAAGCAAAACACTTCCAACTATTACCAGGCAACAAATACAATGGGGTTATGACAATGCCATTGTATTTGTTGGACGGAGAACCGACAAAGGCATTACTACCTGTACCAAATGCGGTCATTCATGGCAGGGTGCAGGGTATTTGGTATCTGTCCTGACAGATTGTACCTGCCCTGAGTGCAACACGAAACTAAAGGTAGAAACCAGCAAGAAACGTGTATTTGACGGAAAGTATTACATGACCGTTATAACTGCCCACAAGGGTTTTCAAGTAGTACGTTCCGTAATGATAAGTTGTACCGCCAAAATTGGCGAACAAGCAAAGTACTCCCATTCGGAAGTCATGCAACGGTGGATTGCTCCTGATGGTAAATACGCCACATTCGCCCGACTCCGTCAGACAATGGGTACTTGCTATTATGATTCGTGGATATTCGGCTCTCCGTTGGAGTTGCGCCAAGAGATAGACGTATATAACCGAATATTTACCGGAGTCGTATATCCCCGTCAGAAACTTATACCCGAGATCAAAAGAACAGGCTATAAAAAGGCATTGTACGGACAAAAACCGTTAGACCTGTTCCGCATCCTGTTATCCGACAACAGAGCCGAAACCCTATTGAAAACAGGACAAACCAAGTTACTGAAACGCTTATTGGATATGGGTTGGCAAAGGAACATCGACAATTATTGGGCTTCCATCCGTATTTGCATCCGCAACAATTACGAAACTAAAGATGCTGTTGCATGGTGCGACTATATCGACCTGCTCCGATTCTTCGGTAAAGACCTGCATAATGCCAAATATGTTTGCTCGAAAGACCTGAAAGCGGAACACGATAGATATGTAGCCAAAAAAGCCAAAGCCGATGCACAGTTGGAACTGGAGAAACAACTCGAAAAAGAAGATGAGTACCGAAAAGCCAAAGAACGATTCTTCGGACTTGTATTTTCGGACGGACTTATCAGCATTCGGGTACTTGAAAGTGTTGCCGAAATAGTGTTAGAGGGCAAGAAAATGAAACATTGCGTAGGCAGTTACCATTCAAAAACCGATAGTCTTATCCTGTCTGCCTGCATAGACGGGAAACGGATTGAAACCATTGAAATATCCCTATCCAAATTGCAGGTTATCCAATCCAGAGGCGTATGTAACACGAATACGGAGTATCACGAGCGGATAATCAAATTGGTAAACAATAACATTCCCTTAATTGAAAAACGATTGGCAGCATAATTTAATAATTGAACAGATATGAAAACAAATTCAATCAACCACAACGGCTGTTCTGTATGCGAACAGGGGCAAGAAAATTACACTACCTTTATTGCAGGGGCGTTCAGGGGAACGGAATATTTTCAATATGACTACCGCCATACAGACGGAGAACTTTTTTCTACGGTCGCCAAATCATTGGAAGAATGTCGGAAACGGCGGGATGAATGGCTTTCAAAAAAGCAGGAAAGAACCAATACGGGCGGCGAATAACCGCCCGTTACTTTTTCCATGACTTACTAAACGAACGGGGAGAAAAAGTAACAAAAAGCCAACATGACAGCGGATTTCCCTTAGAGTTTTAAGCCTGATCCGCTGGCATTTCCTATCTTTACAGTCTGAAAATATCAAATATATGGCCGTAAAAATAGAGAAATGGGTTGCCGCTCAAAAGAAACATAAGCTGTCCGATAAACATGTCCAAATGGCTCGCGAGTTAGGTTTAAATCCCGACAAGCTGGGCAAGATCGACAACCACAAGCAGGAAACATGGAAAGCGCCGCTGCCCCAATTCATCGAAGAAATATATTTCAAAAGGTTCAAGCGGAAGGAGCCACTTTCTGTTAAACCCCTCAAAGAGATTATAGCCGATGACAAGGCTAAAGTCGAAAAAAAGAAGAAAGAGAAAGAGCAGAAGCGGAAACAGGTGATGCAACCCGGTGGCAATGAAACATCAAACCCGAAATAGGAAGCTGACAATCATTCAATATTATAAACTTTACAGATATGGGTACAGATATTAAATTTGCGGTTATACATTCCTTTTTCGACAATCCGCTTGAAGTATGGGTAAAATGGAATTTACCTTTTCTGCCCAGGGCAGGGGAAGATGTCAATGGGTGGGTATGGATTGATGAAAATATCCGGAGGGAGGACATTATGGACAACCTCACAACGGAAGGAAAGAGAAATTTAGCTCAATGGAATGGTGACTTTTCGGACTGGCTTTACGAAGTAGGCATAGCTGCCGGAACGGTCAGTTCTGTCAGTTACTATGGGAAGAAAGACAAGAAGGGCGAAATTTATGCGACAGTATGGTTGAAGGAAGATGAATGAAATAAAAACGCCCGAATTACTCCGAGCGTTTTCTCAACCTAAAGACTATAGTAAAGAATTAACAGGAATAGGCTGATACAGACTCCTATTTGTCTATAAAAGGGGTCTAATCTTCACCTTTCCCTTCCTCTTTGACGCTCTCATTCTGGAATGAAAAGGTCTTTTGAATAACCTGCCCGAACGAATCCTGTATATACACGTCAATCACCTGCTGATCCGTGCAGCAGGACGTGTAGTAGAGCCGGAACGTCTCTTTTGTGAGCGGATAGAGGTCATTCGGTTTGAACACCGTTCCGTCGTCCATCCGTAATTCGCCCTTGCCGTCGGGCTGGAAATAACGGATAAAAAACTTCGCGTCCTGATAGTTGCCTTCCTTTACGAGTGTGCAGCGGATCTCCGCCGTTTCATTTTCGATGATTCTCTTTTGAACCGGCATAGTTTCCAAATCAAATAAGTAACGCGCACGAATATCCAAATCGTCGTTACAGGCTAAGACCAGCAGCATCATAGCCACCAGCCACGCTGTTATTCCGAAAAAACTTTTTATCTTTCTCATTGTGATTATCTTTAATTGATGATGAATTTTAATCCGATCCCGAATTGCGTATGGAACTTTGACACGTCGGAACCGGACAAGATGCGTTCGCGCCCCGTGAACAGCAACACAACGCGGTCGGTCAGGTAGGTTTCCATTTCCAGAGTGATTGCCCCGCCGTACACAACGCGGTCACGGTTTTCGAGCGTCGAGCCGTCGAACAGCAGCTTATCGCCCCAATTCACCGTTTCATAGCCTGCCACCGCCGAGCCGCCCAGCGAAAGGAAAAAGGTTTTTGATGGATCGGACAGGACGTTCAGGAAGCAGCCGCCTTCGGCAGTAAATTGCGCCACCGGCAGGCGGCTGTCTTTATAGGGATAGTATCGCACAAGGTACTCTCCGCCGAACACCCACTTATTACAGTTCTTCGCGTAGGTTGCCATTGCCAAACCGAAGGAGTAGCCTGTTTCGCTTTTTGTTGAAGATGAGTAAACCCCATCCACCATGCCGCCCGTTACCTGTATGCCCCGCATACCGGGTAAACAACGCTGGGCGTATGCCCCGCCCGAAAGGGCGAAGCATAACACCAACGTCAGGATTATTGTTATCCGCTTCATGGCTATTTCGCTTTGAGTTCGTTAATCACCTTTGCCCGTATCAGGTCGGCGTTATCCAAGGTGAACCGTTGATGCCGTCCGCCGTTCTGTTCGTTCAGTTCCACCACCAACATCTTATCGTCGGGAATGGTGAATTTCGGTAGTGCGAACACCATCCGTTCGGTATGCTTGCCGTTAACCAGCATAAGATTGTTGTAGGCACGGAGTGGCCAAATCACCTGTTCCTGAATGGCAGTGCGTTTAGCCACTTGTTTATCGACAATTTTGAACGTAATAAAATCAACATTAAAAGGGACATTGGATGAATTTTTCAACTGGAGATGAAAATACAGTAACCCGTTGTGGGTATAAATCCCTTTCAACGTATGCTGGATGCCGAACCGCTTGCAGCCAATATGTTTGATTTCGCGGTCATTATTTTTGTAAATGGACTGCATAATCAGGCGCACCAATAACGGCGATTCCTGTCCCAATTCCTGCATATAAACTTGCAGTGCATTGTTCGGGCGGTTGGTGGCCTCGCCATCGTGTAGGAAGTCGGTCATTTCAACGGATAGTTTTACCGGTTCATCCGCGTACTTCACATTAAAAGTGTAGTAGTTTCCGTCTTCGGTAATCACCGCCAAATTGCTTTCGCGGGAGAAATCCCGCAGGGCGGCTTTCACACGTAAAACGTTTTCCGTGCCATCGGCTTTGGCGGCCAGCAGGTCGGCACTTCCTAAATCCACATACCGGATGGCGGACGGAAAAATGACGTGTACCGTCTTGTTGAATGTCACCTCCAGCGCATAGGGCGGAATCATCCGGTTAAAGGTCAGCGGACGCGTATAGCCTTGATAATAGTCCCCGGTCGAGGGATTGCCCGGAACAGCCGTCTCGTTGTTGTTTTCCTGCGCATTGGCAGTAAAGGTGCTCACTACGAAAGCGAGCATGACAAAAAATTGTTTCATTGCTAAATTCATTTTAATTGTTTGACAAAAAGATTTTTTTAGTGGTTTGTTTTGCTTTTTATTACTGCGTTTTAGGGAGCAAAAGCAGGCGATAATTCGCTTTTAGCGTTACTTTTACCACGCTCATTTTCTTGCTCACATACTGCGATGCTCCCTGTATCAGCCCCTTTCCCATATCGGCGGCCAACTGCGATCCCGCATTGTCGGAAATCATAATGCCGGTTCCGGCAGAGTTTGCCAGCCTTGCGGCAACTTCTCTAGCAGCTTTTATTTCATCCGAGCCAGGCACGTATATTCCTCGTTGGCCATCGGTGTCATAGACCAGTATCTCCACAGGAATAATGTTGTCGGCATACTGGATGCTGTTTATCGTTACGTCCATTCGCTCGCCCCCGATCCTGCACGTTCCGGTGACGACCGTGTTCGCAGGAATCAGAACATCTCCCACCCTCATGGGTTCCAACATTCTTATTTGCAGTTCTTTCCCGCTGGTCAGTGTGACGGTCTGATAGACACAGGCGCGGATGCTGTTTTTATCCTGAACGCCTTCGTTACCGGCTGCGGTAAGGAATCCCATGTTACGCGGCTTGCTGTATGCCGAAACAAATTCCCCATTGCTTACGGGAGCAGCCAATAGCGACACCACGTTTTGCCGTACATGCTTTACGGGTTGGGCAACCTCCTTGCCGGATTGTCCCGCCTGCGGCGTGGAAGATCCGGCGGTGACAGTTTCGCCCGTGGCATCCGTTGCCAATACTGGTTGCCCTGCGGTTACTGCCGCCTGCGGCGAATATTTCGCCGCCAGTTTGTAAGACTTTTCTATCATGGCAAGCTGCTCATCCTCCATGCGCTTGTTTTCCCCTGCTTCCTCCTGTTTGCGCTCCAATTCCTGTATGCGCCGTTCCAGCGCATGTTGCGGTTGTTCGCCTACTTCCGTCGCAGGCTGCTCATGCCATGCGTCCAACTGTTTATTGATATCCTGATAGGCAGCCGTGGAAGATTGAATAGAAGACGAACGCCGCGAAGATGTACGGGAAGGGTCTCCATAATTCTCGGTAGTCTTGGAAGCCATGTTCCATTGCCGTTCTTTTTCCTCCGCTTCGGAAAGCTGGTAGGAAAAATCCTGCAACGAACGCATCTGTTCCTGCTCCTTTTGCTGCATGGCTTCCCGCTCATAGGCTTCGCGCTTGTCGGACACCAGCCCGCCGTCTTTGGGCATCGGCAGTTCAACGTTCAGCCCGGCTTGCTGCGCTTCCTTCTCCTTATCCTTGCCGGATGGAGCAAAGATCAGCCACATGGCCGCACCGAAAATCAGGAAGAACAGCGGCATGATCAGCATTTTCTTCCGCTTTTGCATTTGCGCCGGGGTCAGTTCTTTTTTTGGAACCGACTTCGAAGGCTCTTTTTTCGCTTCCGGTTTTACATCCGGTGCGGGCTGTTGTACTTCGGGCGCTGCCGCCGTTTCCGGAGATGGTGTCCCTTTATTCAAATTCTCCTGTTTCATTTTGAAAATTGGTTAATTGGTTGATACTATCCCTGCGGGCTTGCTCCTGCCGGAGCCGCAAGGTTTCAATACGTTCTATTTCCAGTTGAACACCTCTTTTTTGGCCGAAGTTGTAAATCGACGAAACAGTCATGTAGATGGACAACCCGCCAAAGAGAAAGAGCATCGTCAGCACGAGGATCACACGGCGGTCGGGCGTTAAACGCCCCAACAGACCGCGCAGACCGTCTTCCAGCCATTCGTTTAGCTTGTTGAATAATTTCCTTACCATGCCGTACCTACCTTTCCAATACCCGCAAATCGCGGTTTTCAATGATTTCGAACTTCTCCATCGTGAAACCCTGCGGGTTATTATCCGAGCGAACCGAATTAATCAGTTTGCAGCGCGTGACAAGGCTGCGCTGGGTGATGTTCGACGCCCGGATAATCATTTGCCGGGCATAGGTTACGGCCGTGTACGGATAAGCGTTAAGGTCGAGCGCCACGCTATCGACCGCAATAGTCTGATTGATATTTCCACTGATAATGCGGTTATAGTACCCTTTCTCCGCCATGTCCTGATAATACTTAAAGGCGCTCTTATCCACCAGGAAAAGGGCACGGTTGATATTGGACTCGATGGCGGCTTTATCGGGAGAGAGCGTAAAGAACAGTTCGTGAAACCGCCTGATATGCTCACGGGCTTCCACCGGCCTGTTCTGCGAAAGGTCTTGGGACAAGGCCAGCATAAGCGACTTGCCCCCGTCGAGGACATAGATACGCTGGCGCTGCGCTTCGGCAAAATTGTACGACGACCAAACCGAATAACCGGTTATGGCAGCGCAAACCACCAAAAACACGATACCGAAAAAGCGTATCTGCTTAAAACTCGTTTCGATGTTTTTCAAACTTTTAAACTCCATATTTTCTATTGATTTTTTTGTTGTTATTACTTGCCGAGCAAGCGGCCTGCCACATTTCCGGCGGCTGATCCAGCAACCCCGCCTGCTAAAGCAGCTCCCTTCGCGGCGGCTGTATTAACGTTGCGGTTAAAACTACTTCCACCGCCAGTCTGGATAATCCAGCCTGCCACCGTCGGAATACTGAAATACCCGATGATCCCGATGATAAGAAAAACGATATATACCCCGTTCGAGCCATCCGGTACATAGGACGGGTCTTGCAATAAGGCTATATCTGTTTTCAACATGAGCTCCTGGATTTTGGAGAGTACCGCCGAAAACAGGTCAGCAACGGGTAGCCACAGGTATATACTGATATACCGGGATATCCAGTTTGTCAGTGTGGATTGAAAACCGTCGTAGATGGACAGGGCGAACGATAGCGGCCCCAATATGGAGAGTACCACCAGGAAGAAAGTACGCAGGGTATCAACCGTCAACGCAGCGGCGTTAAACAGCAGCTCGAAGAAATCCCGCACCAGTTGCCGGAACCATATTTTCATGTCGTAAAAGCCGCGTTCCACCCACATGCCGAGCTTCTCCGTCGCATCCAATATTCCCAGATCTTTCATTTTTTGGTCGTACACCTCATCATCCACGAGCCATGCTTTTCCTTCCCGTACCCGGGCATCGTATTCCAACTGCTCTTTTTGTTTCTGCAAATCCTGCACATCCGTTATCTGCGATTCCAATAAGGTATGCGTTCCCTTCACCACGGGCGACATAACAGCGTTGATTGTTCCCAGAATAATGGTGGGGAAGAACATAATGCACAAGCCGATAGCGAATGGCCGAAGCAAGGGGAACACATCGATAGGTTCCGCCCGCCCCAACGCCTGCCATACACGGTACGCCACGTAGAACAGCGCACCCAATCCGGCCACCCCTTTGGCGACACCGGTCATGTCGCCGCAAAGAGGCAGCATTTCCTGATACAGATTGCGGAGAATCTGGTGCAGGTTATCGAAATCTATTGCAAGTAGTATCATGATTACCAATATCTTTCGGATGGGTCACCATACAACGCCCGCACCCTTTCCATATCACCCTTTTCCTGACTCCGTATATAAGATATGGATATACTCTTTTGGGAATAGTACTTGGTCAGGTTACGGTAATCAGACATTTTCGCATGGATTTTATCAATCATGTCCATTCGCTCTGCATCGGTCATGGAAAGGCCGTTGGAAGCTGAAACAATATTCTTAATGTCAGAAAGCAGGTTGCCGCTTTCCTTCAATAGTTTGGCGTAGCCTTCACCGATAGCTTCCAGTTCTGCAACGGAGAAATTTTTGTCCGTAAGCATTTTATTGTAACTGGTCGCGTATATCTGCGAGATTTCACTGACCATTTCCACCGTTTCCTTGACCTTGCGGGCGTCTTTTATCAGGTTATGCACCGATTGCAGCTTATCGTAATACTCCTTACCCTGATCGTAAATTTTCTGCATTTCCTTAAAAGAGTTGATTACATTGGTCGCTGTGGTGGCGGTTTTGGAAACCGTCAGGATATTCTGGACGAGGTTCGACGGATCGATCACCTCCCATTGCGCCCGTGACTGGAAGGTGCAGCAAAGCACGATTGCAGTAAGGCATAAAAACATCTTTTTCATCTTTGATTTTTTTGATTGTTAATACTGATTTTTCTTATCCGTGGCGGGAACAGCCCCGTGGGGCTATTCCTCATCCGCCCGGATATATTCGCCATAAATGGAGAGCAGAAGCACGTCCCGCTCCCCGTCGTAAGCTATTCCTACATGCCCGTACAGGTCGAAGTAGCGGAGGCCGGACACATCCTTCACCGGACGCGAATAGACTGCCTGCGGGTTGTTGTAAGTAAGTTCCAGCCAAAGGCCGCTGTTTTTGCGAACAGCGTTGCGGAATATCCGCACTGTCGGCGCGCCTTCCGGGCTTACCCAACGTCCCGTGATATCCCGCAGGGGAAAGTCCAGCCACGGCGCGGCTTGGGGGTCGGTTCCGTTACCAGTCCTATACATGGCATACCTCCTTACTTTTGAGGTTCGTCCATCCGCGTGTACCCGCCGCCGGGGTAAAGGGTGATCGTGTCTTTCTCCCCGTCGTAAGCGATATAGACGTTGCCCTTACCCGCGTTGAAACAGAGGTTACCCTCGATGTGGCGGATCAGATAGCACTCGCCCGTTTCGTCCTTTTTCGGCTTCTTTCCCAGGGTGATCATATAGCCCGGAGCAGTCTTGAAAATGAGCAGGGCGGGTTGCTTGCGAACGCTTTTCCAATTGCCGCACAGGGCATCGAGGTTCAGTTGTTCGGGTTCCTTCTCTTTGTCCGTTTCGACAACGAAGATTTCCAACTCTACTTCCCGTCCCCCGTCTTCCGGTTCTGATTGCAACGACGGCGACAGCAACGCTTCCAGCAGGATATTGTTAATCCCGGTGGTGTAGAGCGCCAATTTTGCCAGTTGTTCTTTACTAAATTTGCTAAACATGATTTTTTAGTGGTTATGGGGCTTGCCCCGGTTGATAATTATTACCGTTTGCTTTCGGCAAGCTGTTTAATCGCCAGTTCGTAGTTTCCGCCGAGTTCTTCCGTTTTTTGGAGTACTTCGAGCTTCTCCGATTCTTCCGTCGTGTAGGTCAGGTATTCTTCGCCGCTCACTTCGGTAGCATACACCGCCGATTGCACGCCGCCCAGCCCGAACCACACTTCTTTATATTTGCGGCCCGGATGATTCGCCATATTGATGGACAGGATTTGCCCCTTCTCTTTTTCGGTCAGTCCGAGAAGCGACTGTATCACATCAAAGCGGTTCATGAACTTTCGCTGGTCTAACAGGATTTTGCAGTCGGAGTTATTGATGATAGCTTCCTTGACGATGGGCGAGGAAATAATATCATCCACCTCCTGGGTTACGACAATCGCCTCCCCGAAATATTTTCTGACAGTCTTATACATGTACTGCATATAGGCAGCCATGTTCGCAGAGGACAGGGCTTTCCAGGCTTCTTCAACGATCAGTTGTTTTCTGACACCCTTTAACCGTCTGAGCTTGTTGATAAAAGCCTCCATGATGATGATCGTAACCACCGGGAAAAGTTCGCGATTCTCCTTGATCGCGTCGATCTCGAAAACGATAAAACTTTTCGTGAGCAGGTCGATATTCTCCGCCGAGTTCAATAGGAAGTCGAAACGCCCGCCCCGGTAATACTGGCGAAGGGTGGTCAGCATATTGTCGATATTGAAATCTTCCCGGCTTACCCTAATCTCCCTTTCGTCCAGTTCCCGGCGGTAATTATCCCGCATATACTCATAGAAAGTATTGAAGCAGGGCGTGATCGTTCGGTCTTCCTGTATCTTTTGTATATAGGACGATACCGCGCTGCCAAGTTCCCCGGATTCGGTTTTCGTAATCTTATCCTCTTCGGACTTCCACAGGGTCAACAGCAGGGTTTTAATACTGTCCTTCTTTTCTACGTCGAACACGTAATCGTCCGTGAAAAAGGGGTTGAACGAAATCGGGTTTTCTTCCGTGTACGTGAAGTAAATACCGTCCTGACCCTTGGTTTTCCGGCGGATCATTTCACACAAACCCTGATAGCTGTTACCCGTATCGACCAGAACGACGTGCGTTCCCTGTTCCCAATACTGCCTTACCAGGTGGTTCATAAAAAAGGACTTCCCACTGCCGGAAGGCCCCAGCACGAATTTATTCCGGTTCGTCGTTATCCCTTTTTTCATCGGGAGATCGGATATATCGACGTGCAGGGGCTTTCCGCTTACACGGTCGCACATCTTAATCCCGAAAGGGGAAGGCGAAGATTTATAATTCGTTTCCTGGGTAAAGAAGCACAGGGCGGGTTCGATGAAGGTGTAAAACGATTCTTCCGCAGGAAAGTCGCCCGCATTGCCCGGCATGGCCGCCCAATAGAGCGTTGCCGCATCCACCGTGTTGTGTCGCGGCTTGCACTCCATAAGCGCCAACTGGCTACCCACATCGTTGCGGATATGTTTGAGTTCTTCCGCGTCGTCGCTCCACGCCATTACGTTGAAATGCGCCCGCACAGAGGTCAAACCAAACGAGTGAGCCTCATTCAAATATTTGTCGATCCACTCCTTATTAATTTGGTTGCCCCGGCTGTACTTCGATAGCGACTGCATATTCCTTGCGGATTTCTCGAATTTCCGCAGGTTTTCGGCTGAATCGTCCAAAAATATGTACTGGTTATATACATGGTCTGCGGACAAAAGCAGTCCGACAGGTGCGGCAAAACTCAACCGGCAGTCGCTCCGGTCGGTCGACAGGCGTTCATAACGCATATCCGCCCCGACAGTTCCGGGCAAGTCCTCCACGTCCGACACCGTGTGCAGGCAAACATGCTTATCGCCCACACGCAGGCCGTCCGCTCCGAGTTCCATATCCTCCAGGCAGGTCGTATCGTCGAGCGACAGGGCAAAGTATTTTTCGATAAGCCCCGCACTTTCCGGCGTTCCCGTGATCTCGTCCGAAGTAAGGCGCGTGAGGCGGACAAACCCGCTGTCGTTTACGATGCGTTCGAATTGCCCAACAGCCTCCAGAAATTTTACTGCCGTATCCTTATTTACTTCCTTCGGGATAATGTTACCCCGGCAAAGACTGGAAAAATTGCTTTGCATACGCATACGCTCCTTTGTCGTCTTTGTCAGGTAGAGGAAACAGGCATGGTTCAGGTAAGGGCGTTCGTTAAAATGCCTTTCAAAAGACCGGGACAGGAAGCTCATATCTTCCCTGTCCGTTTCCTGCTTGTAGTTCTCCTTTGTAAACCAGTCCTGCTTCTGGATAACCGAGTAATCGGGCAGCACTTTGATAGCCTTACTCCAGGCGGAGTGTATCGCTTCATATTCCGCCGACGTTACCGTAAAGAGTTCCGGCAAATCCACCCGGAAGGCTGCCGTAATATCCGCGTCTTTACTGATGATGCAGCCGTGTTCCACCGAAAGTAATGGAAACTTGCTTTCGATGGTGGCTGCTTTTAGTACGTTACGCATACACGGCCTCCTTTCTTTTCGAACGCAGGAATAAGCGGCGGGAGTTTTTGCGGTTGATAAGGAAGCGTGGGTGCTGGTGTTTGGCCAGCAGTTTCATTAACCCGTGTTCCCCGAATTTCGCATTAAGGTTGAACGTCAGCCATACCAGCACGGAGGCGGCGATAATGCCGAAGCCTATGCAAAACCATTGATCGACGCCCGCCATGTAGAGGATAACGAAGACGATGAACACGGCCAGCAGGCCACCTGCGAAGATGAACAGGTATTGCGATTTCAGCCCCTTGAACTCGACGCTTTTCCCAATGCCTTTATTTACATTGTACTCCATAATCATTCTGGTATGGAGATTAAAGGAAGAAGGAACGCAGGATCGTGGCGGCGACAATCAGGAAGATACAAGCGCCGAACCAACTGGCAGCGGTTTTGCTCGTGTCGGGGTCGCCCGAACTGAACTTGTTGTAAACTTTTATTCCGCCTATCAAACCAACGACGGCTCCAATGGCGTAAATCAACTTTGTTCCGGGATCAAAATAGGATGTTACCATGTTGGTGGCATCGGTAATACCGCCGATACCGTTGCCTTGCGCGAAGGCTGACGCAGCAGCCAACATGAATGCTGCCGACATAAGAATCTTTTTCTTTGTCATTGCTAATTTGTTTAAGTGGCAGTGTATGGAGTGGGATTAGTCCCCACACACTGCCGGTTGAATAATTGCTTTTTCTTTTTCTCGAATTTTTTCAGTGGTGGCCGGCGCGTAGCTAACCGTAATCTCTTTCTTTCATACCTCTTTGTTTTTATTGTTATTCCCTATGCGAATGCCCGGACATCGAAGTCTTTGGGCGCTTTCACGCTTGGTTCATCCGGCATTTCCCCGGCTTCCCGCTTGCGGCGGTGGTACGCGGCGAAATAGTCGTCCATTAGTTTGCCTGCGGCTGTCTTCTTTTTCGGTTCGCCGGATACGACCTGTTCAAACATATCGGTCTTGCGTATCTCGGTGATCACCCGCCCGGCTTCTTCCTTTTCTTCGGGAGTGGCGGCATCGGGGTTTTCCACCGTTTTCACCATACCCGACAAATCGTCGAAGTTTACCCCCGTTGCCATACTTACCCCGGACAATCCCCCCGCTTCCTCGCTTTCTTCGGTATCTACCTGATCCTGGTAGTCGTTGGATTCTTCCCCCTCTGGCTTGTCGTCGATTACTAAATCAATCCCGCCGGAATTATCCGCTTCAACACCGGAGGAAAAGACCCGATCCAGTTCGGAGGGAGGGATCGCTGCCGGAGTGTTTTGGGTTTCCTCTTTCGCGTTTTCGTTGGCAAATATAGGGGCATTTTCTTCGCGCTTTTCGCTTTTAATCAGCGTGGTAGCTTGTGGCAGCGAGTGGCGCAGGTCGAAGCCACTTTTCCCGATGATGTCCTCTTTCGGGGGCGACTTGAACGGGTTGAACGCCGGGCGTTTCGCCGCGTTCCTTTTCCGTTTCACCGACCGTTCCCACACGAGGTAGCAAGCGAGAAAAACCAGGTACAGCATGATTGCTATAATAAATATCCGTCCCATAGCCTAAAACACGTCCCGTTCGAGGTTGCTGTCGTACAACTCGGTTATATCTTCCTGAAAGGTGGCAAAATGATGTTCGAGCACGTTATAGATATAGCTGAACAGGGACACTTCGTTTTTGCCTATCACCTGCACTATCTTGGTAATCCGTTCATGATGTTCTTTACTGATATAGACCGTTTTGCCGCTCCGCGCTGTTATTTTGGCTTCGTGCATGAACAGCTTTTTATAATCCTGCGACTGGGGTTCTTTTGCCGTAGCGACTTTGCCGCGTCCGAATACTACTATCCTTTTCATTTTCTTTGTTTTTAACGGGTTGATTAAAATACATCGGTATTTTTCTTATGGTACAGTTCGGTAATCTCGTCCTGGTAGGTGTTGAAATGATGTTCCAGTATATTATCCAAGTAACCAAACAGGGAAAACTCATTTTCACCGATCACCCGAACGATTTTGAGGATACGGTCGTGGTATTCCTTGCGGATATAAACCACTTTCCCGCTGCGTGTCTTGATGGCGGCTTCCTTGAAAAACAGGGTTTCGTACTCCTGCGCCTTGTTTTTCCGTCGCCTGCCTTCTTCTTTTGGCGGTTCCGGCTCCCTGACGGGTTCCGCTGCCGCAACCACGAGTGCAGGTTCCGGTTCCTGCTGCACCGCTTCTTCCGGCGCAACCTGCGGCTCCGATGGCGGTACGGGATCAGGCTTTTGTTCCCGGTTGCTCTTTTTAGCCTGCCCGATGATAAAATCGGCATCGAGGCCGGAAGTATCTACCCGCTTACTCATGGCCGCCGCTTAATAAGAGTTCCAGCAGTTCATCGGTCAGTGTGTCGATATTGCTTCCTTTCAACAGGGACTTATCCGGCGGGAACAGAGTAGAGAGGAACAGTGGCTTGTGTTCGATGTTTTGCTCGCGGCGGAAGCGCACGGCATTCGGCAGAAATGTTTTGAGCAGAGGGAAATCCAATTCCCTGATAACGCCTTCGTAAACTTCGTACAGTTCGGATTTTTCACGCCCGTCCACCAGGTTCCAAAGCAGGTACATGGCTTTGATGTTGGTTTTTCCGGTGGCGATGATATTGTCCCTGACCGAAATCATATAATCCAGCGTACTTTCCATCACGACGCGGGAGGCGGAAATCGGCGCGATGAGGTAATCCATGTTTGCCAGCGTGTGAATCAAATCCTTGTTGTTCATCGTCCCCGGCAGATCGAAGAAAATAATGTCAAACCCCGTGTCGGATTCTTCCGCCAGTTTTTCAGCGTCGGCAATCGCATCGAAAGTATTGCTTTCCACCACGGGATAGGCTTTTTTGTCGAGCCTTGAAAATTGCTCGTAAGCTATTCCCTTGTAAAACTCGTCTTCCAGCGCCATGTTCAGGTCGCGCTCCCGCATATTGTGGATACTGTGCTGCGGGAAATCGCAGTCGATGATGGCTATATGGTAGCCCATTTCATAATGCAGGTAGGAAGCTACCAGCACGGTAAGGGTTGTTTTTCCGGCTCCGCCCTTTTGGGTCGAGAATGCCACATAAATTGGTTCCTTTTTCATTGTTTTACATTTCTAATTATACATTCGGTTGTTTATCTCTTTATCTGTTTTCATTTTCGTTTGCACCTGAAAGCCTTTGTTTATTCAGACATTTACATGCCTGCCGATTTGTATGAAACCGTAAAAGCATAAAACTTTAAAAGCGTAAAAGCACATCGAAATAAATGCGCATACACGTTTTTGTTTTTTTGTACTTTCCAAACCGTGCAACTTGAAAATTTACTTTGTTCGTTTACCTGCCTGTTCATACAATCGCTTGTCTATTCTCGCCTGGTTTTACACTTTGGAACACATTGAATTTTTCGCATTTATACACTCCTATAAAATCGTTTTCAGCGGCAAAGGAAAACCTTCTTTTTGAGGTAATCATCCTATTTTCGAGGAGTGGCAGCTTGTGGCTTCGAGTGGCTTCATTCGGTGACATACAGCGGGTTATGTATGACCGTAACTTTGCTGCCGATAACGTTACGGTCGGGTTCGTGGTCACCTTTTAAGTTCCGGCGACACCCTTCCTGGCTGCCCTTTGACGTGCTGACTTTTCTTCCGGTGAAGCCGGAACAAAAGCTGCCCCCGTGGTCAGATTTTCATTTGCGTCTGGGCAAATAGCAAGGTATGTTTCGCGTAACGCGAAACGTTTTCCGTAACCGGAAAACCCTTGCCCTTCCAGGGGGGAACTACCTCCGAAGTCGGTAGTTTAGGGGCGACACAGCGCCCGGCTGTAACGGATTTATAAGCCACTAAAATCCGTGTTATGAATGAAAGTAATGAATCCCGTAAACGGGGAAAAGGCGGGAGACCACCCAAGAGCGACCCGGCAGATAACTGCGTAATGGTACGTTTTTCCAACGAGCAGTACGCCGAGTTCCTCACCATGTACGAACAATCGGGCATCCGCTCGAAAGCCCGTTTTATCCTTGCCCGCATTTTCGGTGAGGCGTTGCGCGTGATAAAAACTGACAGTTCTGCGGTCGATTTTGTGATGAAGTTGTCTGCTTTGTACGGGCAAATCCGTTCCGTTGGCGTGAATTACAACCAGGTTGTAAAGCAGCTTCACACCACTTTCGGCGAGAAAAAAGCGCTGGCGATGCTTTATAAACTGGAGCAGGAAACAATAGAATTATCGAAAATCGGGCGCGAAGTGTTGCAGTTATGCGAGCAGTTTAAGCAGGAATGTTTGTCTGAATAGCCCTTAAAAAATGGTTGCGGATATACATATAGGGAATAATTTGTACGGTGCGTTGGCGTACAATCAGGAAAAAATTGATGCTGGGTTGGGCAAGATTTTAGAAGCAAGCCGCATCTTTATTCCTGCCAACGGGCAGTTTTTCGTTGAGGAATGTATACGCGATTTTGAACGTGCCATGCCCACACAGGTTACTACTACGCGCGGGATCATCCATATTTCCCTCAACCCGCACCCAGAGGATAAACTCTCCGACGACCAGCTTGCCGACATCGGGCGGGAGTATATGGAACGCCTCGGCTTTGGCGGCCAGCCCTATATGATTTTCAAACACGAGGATATAGACCGCCAGCATTTGCACATTGTTTCCACCCGTGTACGCAGCGACGGCTCGCTAATCAGTGACAAGAAAAATTATGAGAAAAGCAGGCAGATTACCGACAACCTTGAAAAAAAATACGGACTGCACCCGAAAGACAAAAAACAGGGAGAGGCGTGGCAACTTTCGCCAGTGGATGCTTCGCGTAGCGACCTGAAAAAGCAAGTTGCTGGCGTCGTAAAGCCGCTGGCGACTATGTATAAATTTCAATCGCTCGGCGAGTACCGGGCGTTGTTGTCGCTGTATAATATCGGAGTGGAGAAAATCGAGGGGAACAATCAGGGACACACGTACACAGGGCTGGTTTATTCAGCGCTGGACGCCGACGGCAACCGTGTGGGCAAGCCGCTCAAATCTTCCCTGTTCGGGAAGTCTTACGGTATTGAAGCATTGGAGCAGACTATGAAAAAGTCGGGTGAGGAAATCAAAGCCGGAGGGCAGGCGGTAAAGACAAAGTCGCTTGTTTCTGCATCCCTGACAAGCTCCCACACAGGCGATGAGTTCCTGGCAGACTTGCGGGGAAAAGGTATCGACCTGGTACTGCGTTATGGTAACGGGGAACGCCTGTTTGGGGTAACGTTTATCGACCACAACAGCCGGACGGTCCTGAATGGTTCCGCGCTGGGTAAGGAGTTTTCGGCCAATGCCCTCGGCGTAAGGTTCGCAGATTTTTCGACGGGCGAAAATCGCCGCGAGGATCTGCAACCCGTTCCGTCCGTACCTGCGAAAGAGACTTTACGTCCATCCGAGCAGCGTGAGCCAGAGGATAAACAGCCGGTCACTGTCAAAGGTGATGGAGGAGATGATTCACCCGTCGGTAGTTTACTTTCGGTACTGACACCGGAGCCGGATCAGCACGATAACAACGAGCCAATGCCTAAAAAACGCAAGAAGAAAAAACGGAGGTATGGACGGCAGGTGTAAAAGCAATTATTACATTTCAAATTGAACATAGCACTTCTCTCTTCTTTCGCATACATTAACTCCTGTTATTCACTAAAT
The DNA here is from genome assembly GCA_963677955.2 of Prolixibacteraceae bacterium. Classification (GTDB taxonomy): domain Bacteria; phylum Bacteroidota; class Bacteroidia; order Bacteroidales; family Prolixibacteraceae; genus Aquipluma. The sequence continues at coordinate 4,544,885 of CAXXQR010000001.1, read as the reverse complement.
TTTGTAGAAGTTGAACCTTTCTCAATTCTGAATTGCTATTTATATTATGGAGAAGACCTGCATTGTATTTGTCTGATTTATCAATGATAGCAATTAATAATTCCAGATTATTTTTTTGAACTGGAGTTAGATTAGAATAATCCTCTATGATTTCTTCCGGTTCATGTGTATTTGTATATTCTGTCATTTTTCCGAATAAACCAACCATTACATCTGAAAGCTGGATTAGTTTATCTGATTTTGAGTCTACAAATTGATAATTGTTAATGGGCGCTCCATTGTCAAGAATAGTTGTATTGGCCAATTGTTCCTGAATAGTCACCTCAATATCTAAAATATGTTGTGAATTTTTAAACATATAAATGGGCGAAAGGTAATAATGAAGAAAGGAATCAATTAATGTATGGCTTGTATTGTCCCTCAAAAATGTTAATTCATTATTCTTTTTCGCTCCCTGTAGTAATCCTTTTAACATCATTAATGGAAAGTGCAATACCGAATCATCCTGATAATTCTCAATCAAATCAATAATTTTTTCGCAGAAAATTTTAATATCCTCTTTCTGAAGGTTCGGATATTTAAATTCATAGAAAAGGTTACGTATGAAATCTATCTCTTCCTTGCAGATAATATAAAAGGCATCTTTCATGGCAGGAGCAAATGGTAACATTTTCATCGAATCAAACCCTGAATCTTCTATTGCAGAATCTACAATATCGACAAGTGACCAATAAAGATAATTGAGACTGAAATAATGCAGGTATAAGCTTGAATCAAGGACACGCTGTAATATTGGTTCAAGTTTTATAGATGTAAGGCAAGTTAAGAAATCTCCATTAGCAATTGTTTTAAATTTTACCTCTGTTTGATTTGCAGGCAATTTTAAGAAATCAAAAATATCATCAATTTGTGGACGTTCACCAGAATATGCCACCCCACCTAAAACGAAATTAGCATCCAGTGAATTGTTAAAATCAAACTCACGAACTTTAAGTTTTCGAAAGTTATTTGTTTCATCGTAGAAAAAAGTATAGCTGGTATTAAAATCAGCACTGGGGTTAGCAAGCATTATAACTCCTCTTAACTTCCCTATTTCATAATCCATATTATACAGCATTTAAAGAATTGCCAGCAAAGATACGATTTTATAGCTGAACAGCAGAATCTTATCGTTGGTATTCATAACATTGACGCCATAAGCTGCCATTCCAGCGCCACAAGCTGCCACGTCCCCAAAACATACCTTTGGGGTGTTTCCGTCTTTCTACTTTCGTATTTCAATCCATTGTCAAACAATTAAAAACAATTTGATTATGCAGCAGGAAGATGATTTGAGAGGCTTGGCAAAAGTCATGGACTTTATGCGGGCGTTAAGTATCCTGTTCGTCGTGATAAACATCTATTGGTTCTGTTATGGCGCAATTAAAGAGTGGGGTATCCATATCAGCGTGGTCGATAAAATCCTACTCAATTTCAACCGCACCGCCGGATTGTTTACCTCAATCCTGTGGTCGAAAATCTTTGCGGTGGTGTTCCTTGCCCTGTCCTGCTTAGGGACAAAGGGCGTAAAAGACGAGAAAATAACATGGAATAAAATCGATGTCTGCTTAATTTTGGGATTCGTTTTCTTCTTCCTGAATTGGTGGCTGCTGGTCTTGCCGTTCCCGCTGGTAGCCAACGCCGGATTTTACATTTTTACGATGACCGTAGGTTATATTTTGCTGCTCATGGCGGGGATATGGATGTCGCGCCTGCTGAAAAGTAATCTCATGGAGGACGTGTTCAATACGGAGAACGAAAGTTTTATGCAGGAAACCCGCTTGATGGTGAACGAGTATTCCGTCAATCTCCCGACACGCTTTTGGTTTAAGAAAAAGATGTGGAAGGGCTGGATCAATGTAGTCAATCCATTTAGGGCAGCGATAGTGTTAGGTACTCCCGGTTCCGGTAAGTCCTACGCCGTGGTAAATCAATTCATCAAACAACAGATTGAAAAGGGATTTTCGATGTACGTGTACGACTTCAAATTCCCTGACCTTTCTACGATTGCCTATAACCACCTGCTGAACAACCGCGAAGGTTACGCCAAAGTCCCGACGTTCTATGTGATTAATTTCGACGACCCGTCCTGTTCGCACCGCTGCAATCCGATTAATCCCTCATTCATGGACGATATATCGGACGCCTACGAATCGGCGTACACGATAATGCTCAACTTGAACAAGACCTGGGTTCAAAAGCAAGGTGACTTTTTCGTGGAATCGCCTATCATTCTGTTTGCCGCGATTATATGGTATTTGCGCATCTATCAGGACGGAAAATATTGCACCTTTCCCCATGCTATCGAGTTCTTGAATAAACGCTACGAAGATATTTTTCCGATTCTTACCTCTTATCCCGAATTGGAAAACTACCTGTCGCCGTTTATGGATGCATGGCTTGGAGGCGCTGCCGATCAGTTGATGGGACAGATTGCATCGGCTAAAATCCCGCTTTCCCGCATGATAAGCCCACAACTTTATTGGGTCATGAGTGGCGACGAATTTACCTTGGATATTAACAACCCCGACGACCCGAAAATCCTTGTTGTCGGCAATAATCCCGACCGGCAAAATATATATGGTGCGGCTTTGGGATTGTATAATTCCCGCATTGTGAAACTCATTAACAAGAAAGGCCAGTTAAAAAGTTCGGTTGTGATTGACGAGTTGCCGACTATTTACTTTAAGGGATTGGATAACCTGATAGCTACCGCCCGAAGCAACAAGGTTGCCGTACTTTTAGGCTTTCAAGACTTTTCGCAACTAAAGCGTGACTATGGAGACAAAGAGGCTGCCGTCGTAATGAACACCGTGGGGAACATCTTTAGTGGCCAAGTTGTTGGCGATACAGCAAAAACCCTTTCGGATCGCTTCGGAAAAGTGTTACAGAAACGGCAATCCATGACGATTAACCGCAACGACAAATCCACTTCGATAAATACCCAAATGGATAGCCTGATACCTCCGTCGAAGATTTCCAATCTGACACAGGGGATGTTTGTAGGTGCCGTTGCCGATAATTTCGACGAACGGATAGAACAGAAGATTTTCCATTGTGAAATTGTCGTCGATAGCGAACGGGTAGCCGCTGAAACTTTAGGCTACAAGAAAATACCCCTTATCACCAACTTTGTCGATGAGAACGGTGTTGACCAAATAAAGACCATGATAAAAGAGAATTATGACCGGATTAAAACCGAGGTTAAACAGATCGTCGCCGATGAATTACAGCGAATCAAAGACAATCCCGATCTTTGCCACTTGCTGCCGAAACAGGAGTAAATTAAGTAACTAAGCAGTAGAGAGTGAAAAACACTCTCTACTTTTCTATTTTTATACTATTGAAAAAATTGCTTAAATGAGTTATTACTTGCTGTGAAAACATTCCAATATAGATTGCTTTTATTTCATCAGTAAGCATTTCTCCCTTTTCTTTTCTTTTAGTCCATTGCGTGAGATTTCCAGACAGTATCTTTTTCTCTTCATTGGGAGTCAAAATTAATAGAGCTTTATCCTCGTACTGTTCAGCAATATGCGTGAGCATATTCTTGTTTTTATCCCCATCCCTTAATTCCCAAGTCTTGAATTTACTATCTTCATTTTTTATATAATCAATAATTATATCTTTTAACTTAGTGGGCTTTTCTGTGTAAATAATAATTTTCATGTTTTATTGTTTTAAATGTTAATTAGTTCATGTTTATTTAAAAAACAGTCATCGTTTGGAGTTGCAGGCTTAGTTCTTCTTTTTTGTTAATATCATAGTTGCTTGAAAAAATAGTTCTGATTGTGTCAAAATCCAAATCGTAATACAGATTAAACTTAAAGTTAAATTGAGAGAAGATTCTCCCTGTACTACTCATCATTTCTTCGTAAGTAAAACTTGGATTTACTGTAATCTCCATTGATTTTGACGGTCTATCAATTAAACGATTTAAGTACTCGACATCTGTGTTAAATGCAATCAGTTTATTGTGTAATTTTGATTCTGGATATGTTTCTTTGATTGCCTCAAGAATTGCAGCATCAAGCTCGTCATGTGGATAACTACTTTGAATGGGGTATTCATCCATTAAACTTTTAGGCTTTTGATTTTCATTAAATCGGTATTTTGGGTAGAATGATCTCTTGTATGCTATAAACCCTACATCCATTACACCATATTTGGTAGGAGCATAAATTGTAATTATTTTGGCTACGCCCATTTTATCGACAGGAATACCAGTTATTACAGATATTCTTGAATCTTTTGTGCCAGCATCATCGTCTTCTATTAATTCTTCCGATGTTACTCCTAATACTTTTGCTATTCTTTCAAGTGTAGAGGGTCGAGTATTGTTTGTCTTAACAATTCTGCTCATCGATTGAGCATGAATCCCCGTTTTTGTTGCCAGCTCGGCTAAAGTCAAACCTTTTGCTGTGCAGATCTCTTTAATGCGATACTTTATCATAACTTAAACATTTAATATTATTTTCTCTGCAAAGATACGAATATAAATGTTATTTGTATATAATAAATAAACATTTCAACAAATATTATAAACATTTATAATCATTATTTTTTAACTGGCAGATTGTCAATTGTTTATCATGTTGCTTTTTATACAATTCAAGAAGGAGTTATTTTCAGCTATACAACCTCTCCTAACGCCACACCCACCCAAATCGACGCCACAAGCTGCCAGCAGCCCAAAACATCCCTATTGTTCAGTCGCTTACGCCTAATTTTGTTCTGCATTACTATTAATGCGGAATAATTAAATCAAATTTCATCATGGACGAAAAAATTAAAAATGAAGACCCGAAAGTCCTTTTGACACAGGGCGCGGATGGCAAACTGAAAGCCATTGCGGGAGAAGGTAAAAACGGCAAACTGAAAACCGTCGATCCCACGAAAGAGAATGCCGACAACTTTCTCAAAATCGACACGCGCGGTAACGCGCTGGAAAATTTCTTTAAGAAGTTTTCCGAACAGCTTAAAACCCCGTCTCATACGGGTATCTACGCCGTGAGCGTCAAAGCCGTTGATAAGATGGCGGCTTTCTTCGACAAGATTATTAAGATCGACCCTGCCGACAAGGTACTCGACCCATACCGTGTAACGCCGGAAGGAAAAATGCAGGAACAAGCACAGGGGAAGTACCAACCGCTTGACCTGAACAAACTCGACTGGAAAGAAGCCGACAAGCTGGGACTTTCCGGCCAGTCGTTGCAGGACGCACTTAAAGCCATGTCCTACGGCCACAAGTCGCCCGGACTGATAGAGGTGCGCATGGAAATCGACGGCAAGGAATTGCAGGCCAAAGCCCGCCTGTCATTTGAGCAGCAGCCTGACGGCACAATCAAAATCCAAACGCACCCTTTTCAGGAGAAGCCCGATTTTGAAAAGCCGTTTATGGGCGTCCTGTTTACCCCCGACGAGCAAAAGCAACTCACCACTACCGGTCACGGAGGGCGTGTCTTTGAGTTGGAAATGACCCCCGGCGGTGAGAAAGTCCCGGCACTCGTTTCTCTGGATAAAATCACCAACCGCATCGAGGCCGTTCCGCTCTCCGAAATCCAAATCCCAAAAGTGCTGAAAGGCGTTGAGCTTTCGGAAAAGCAACAGGAGGGGTTAAAAAATGGACAGGGGGTGCTGGTCGAAAACATGGACAAGAAGCAACGCCCCGGCGAGGAACCCGGCGGAAAAATTACACGCATCGTTCAGTACAACGCCGTGAATAAAAATTTCGACTTCCTGTTTACCCCCGAACAGCGCCAGCAGCACCAACAGGAACGGGCAGCAAAAACGGAGCAGAAAACAGGGCAGGACAATAACCAGCCGCTCAAAGCCCGCAAGATCGGAGAAGTGTGGGTACGTCCCGTACAGGGCGGCGTCGAATTGACCCGCGAGCAGTTCAAAGACTTGTTGAATAATAAACCGGTCTTTGTTGAGGGCATGATCGACCAAACCAAACTGCCCAAGCAGAAGCAGGGAGCGGAACAAACCGAAGCCACCGACCAAAAGGGGCAAAAGTACAACGCCTGGGTATGGCCGGATCAGGACGCAGGGCGCATCCGCCACACCAGCCTGCCACCCGAACAATGGAAAGAGGTGCAGGCCAAAAAACAGGCGCAACCCGCCGAAGGCTTCAAAACGCAGGTTGCAGTAAACAACGAGGGCAAAACCAACGAGGCGACCAGGCAATCGACCGAACCGCTGAAGAAAGGCCAAACGCAGCCTACCGAAAAGCAGCAGGAGAAGAAAGATCAAAAGCAACAGGAGCAACGGCAATCACCTGCCAAGCCCAGGAAAAGCGCCGGGCATAAACTGTAATTTAAGATTTATCAACCACTAAAAAAATCAACGATGAAAGTCATCATAGCAGAAAAGCCCAGCGTAGCGCGTGATATTGCTGCTATCGTGGGTGCAACGTCGAAAAAAGACGGATATATGGAGGGTAACGGCTGGACTGTTACTTGGGCATTCGGCCACCTGGTAGGATTGGCGATGCCCGAAACCTACGGGTTCACAAGTTTTCAACGCGAAAACCTGCCCATACTCCCGCAGGAGTTTACCCTGATCCCCCGCCAGATCAAAGAGGGGAAAGAGTATAAGAACGACCCCGGCGTGATGAAGCAACTTAAAATCATCAAAGAGCTGTTCTCCAAAGCCGACGGCATTGTCGTGGCAACAGACGCCGGACGGGAGGGCGAATTAATATTTCGCTACATATATAATTATGTGGGCTGTACCCGCCCCTTCCAGCGGCTATGGATCAGTTCGCTTACTGATAAGGCTATCAAAGAGGGTTTTCAGAACCTCAAACCCGGCAGTGATTACGACAACCTCTATTTATCGGCGAAAGCAAGAAACCAGGCCGATTGGGTGGTGGGCATCAATGCCTCGCAAGCCCTGTCGATTGCCGCCGGCCGCGGATCATGGTCGCTCGGCAGAGTACAAACCCCAACGCTGGCGATGATATGTAGCCGCTACCTGGAGAACAAGGATTTCAAACCGCAAACGTACTTCAAATTAAGGCTGCACACGGTAAAGGACACTACGGCGTTCGCCGTTTTATCGGTGGACAAGTACGACAGCCGTCCCGTTGCCGACGAAGTGCTGCAACAGGTGAAGGCTGCCAAAACCGTCTGCGTTACAGGTGTTGAAAAGAAAGAGGTGAAACAGGAACCGCCTTTGTTGTATGACCTTACCACACTACAAAAGGAGGCCAACAGCAAGCACGGTTTTTCGGCGGAAAAGACGCTGAATACTGCCCAGGCGTTGTATGAGGGCAAGAAGATTTCCTATCCGCGTACCGGCAGCCGGTATATCTCCGCTGACGTGCTGGATGAAATACCGCACCTGATCGCCACATTGAAAAACCATCCCCGTTTTGGCGCTTACGCGGCGGGGATGGAAAACATTGTCCTTAATATCCGCTGCGTGGACGACAAGAAAGTTACCGACCACCATGCGCTCATCATTACCGGAGATCCGGCGGACGGATTGACCGGCGATGAGCGGACGATTTACGATATGGTGGCGGGACGTATGCTGGAGGCTTTTTCCAATCGTTGCACCAAAGAGAACACCACTATTTCGCTTGACGCGGGTGGCGTACACTTTGCTGCAAAGGGCAGCGTAACGCTACTTCCCGGCTGGCGGTCGGTATTCAACGCCACCGATGAAGAAGCGCAGGACGAGGATATAATCACGCTGCCCCCACTCGCCAAAGGCGATACGCTTCCCGTCAGGGATATGGAAGTGTTGGAAAAGCAGACCAAGCCCCGCCCGTTGCATACCGAAGCCTCGTTGCTTTCGGCAATGGAGAGCGCCGGTAAGGAGTGCGAAAACGAGGATGAACGCGAAGCGATGAAAGATTCCGGTATCGGTACGCCCGCCACCCGCGCCGCTATCATAGAAACACTCTTTGCCCGTGAGTACATCGTCCGTGAGAAAAAAGCGTTGGTTCCGACAAATAAAGGGTTGATGGTCTATCTGGCGGTAAAAGACAAGAAAATCGCTGACGTGGCGATGACCGGCCAATGGGAGTTTGCCCTGGCCAAAATCGGACATGGCGAATCGGAGATCGGCGATAGCCAAATGGATGCCTCTACGTTCCACCGTTCAATAGAGGTTTACGCCTCACAGATTACCACGGAATTGCTCGACATTCCGTTTGAACGTACCGACGACCGCCCCGGTTGCGGTTGCCCCAAGTGCAAAAACGGTCAGGTCGTATTCTTTCAGAAAGTCGCCAAGTGCAATAACGAACATTGCGGGCTGACTGTGTTCCGCAGCATTGCCAAAAACGATTTGACCGACACGCAGCTCACCTCCCTTATGGTAAATGGCGCAACGCCCATGATTAAGGGTTTTGTAAGCAGCAAGACGGGTAATACTTTCGAGGCCGCTGTCACGTTTGACGCGGAGTATAAGACTGTGTTCAAATTCCCCGAAAACAAAAAGGGTGGCCATAAAAAAAGTAGAACGAAGTAAATTCCTTAACTTTGCCACTGAAAGAATCTATGACTTGCTAATTAGGGATAATTGCTTGACATCGGATTTTTTTAGTGGTGGCGTCCGGGGCAAGGCTCCGGGCGCTTTTTTCTTTCCCTCCCGTTTTTATTTACCACTAAAAAGATCAAAAGATGACAGCAACAATTAAATCCACAGCCGTGGAATTATCCTGGTTCCGGCTCTCCTTACTTTCTTATCTACGCGATTCGCACCCCGACAAAGCTGCTGACATGCAGTTTATCGCCTCGCGGGGCGATGCGGCAGCCCAAGTGTACAGCGATATTATCAAATTGGGCGGCTCACACGACGAAGCCGAAGAAGTCGCCTCCCAAACCCTTTACGCCGGATTACATTTCTCTCCTTACCGTACTGTTGTAAATATCCTGTGGGACGAGTTTACGGAGGAAATAGATACTATGCTGGCCGAGGGGGTGGCAATGGAATTACAGCCCCGCCTTACCGGTGTCTTTGAAAAATACACATTGTCGGACGATTTCGCCGATAGTCAGGAGTACAGGTTACTCTACACGGAACTGACGGGCGCAATCCAAACCCTTCTCGAAAATGGCATTCAATAAAAAAGCCCGGCTTCGGGACAACATCGAGGCGATACGTTTAGCGTTCAGCCTTGATAAAGAGGGACGGCAGGCTACGCCAGCCGAGCGGGAAACATTGGAAGCCTACTGCGGTTTCGGGGGAATCAAAGCCGTGTTGAATCCTGCCGACAAACCGGAAGACGTGCAGCATTGGACGAAAACCGACAGAGAACTGTTTCCGCTGGTTACGCAGTTGCACGATGTACTGCGCGTGGGAGCGGAAAATGCACCGCAGTATAACCGTTATGTAAGCTCCCTGAAAAACTCCGTACTGTCCGCCTTTTACACTCCACCCAAAGTTGTGGATGCACTGGCGGAGGCATTGAAGGAAAGCGGTGTTGAGCCGGTACGCATGCTCGATCCCTCCGCCGGAACAGGTATCTTTTCCGATGCTATTAGGCAAATGGCTCCCGGCTGTGAAACCACACAATTTGAAAAAGATATGCTGACGGGTAAAATCCTTTCGCACCTGAACCCAACCGGAAACGTGCGGGTGGAAGGATTTGAAAACATTGAACCCCGCTACAACGGTTATTTCGATGTGGCCGCCAGCAATATCCCGTTCGGTGATGTAAGGGTATTCGATCCTGCTTACAGCAACGCTAAAGATGACGCCCATCGGCAAGCCAGTGGCGCTATCCACAATTATTTCTTTATGAAAAGTGTCGATTGCATTCGCGAAGGCGGGCTGGTGGCGTTCATCACCTCGCAGGGCGTGTTGAACGCCGAAAGCAACCGCCCCGTGCGGGAATGGCTGATGCGACGGTGTGACCCTGTTTCTGTCATACGCTTACCCAACAACCTGTTTACGGATTTTGCCGGGACAGAGGTGGGTAGCGATTTAATTGTATTACAGAAAAAGGAATTGCAAGTTGAGTATTCTGCCGATAAGAAACTTTGGGAGCAGCGAAGACAAGATTTTATCAACTGTCGAAAATTATCCAACGGCATATCGGTCAATAACCTGTTTCAATCCTTCGACCGTGTCATCCACGATAACGTAAAGGTCGGAACCGACCCTTATGGCAAACCGGCAATGGAGTTTACCCACTCCGGCGGTGTGGAAGCTATTGCTGCCGAATTGCGCGGGATGCTCCGCGAAGATTTTTCCAGGCATTTGGACGTGGAATTGTACAAGCGAAACGCTCCGCAAGTGGAGCTAAAGCAGGAACGAAATGTTGTTACCGAAGAAATCAAGCCACAACTTAAACCGGAAGAATCCCGCTTTCCCGACGACCTCGACACTTTTTGGCAAGCCATTGAAGACCATTGGTTCCCCGATGAAAAGGAGTTTTGGGATAAGCAAGAACAAGCCGTTGCCGAAGCGCTGCCAAAAGAAGACATTCCTGCCATTAAGGAAGAACCGACACCGAAGATACAGGAAAAACCCGTTCAGCCGGGAATACAAGGTTCCCTAAACTTCGATTTTTCCTACCCGCCGCCATTGACGCCATCCCAAGAGCCGACTACGGAGGCGAAAGTGGGGGAACCCGCATACAGCATTAATAACCAACCGCTCATATCGCTCTATGATTTATTCGGATTGTCCGTTGAGGAACGCACACAGGTTAAACCCAAATCCAACCGTTCCCGTCGCCGGATGGAGATACCCCAACCCCAAACTGGCAAACGGGAACAGAAGCCACAAGCGCCATTGGACTGGCGGGAGGAATTGATGTTGAAATCACGCCAAAAAGAGCAGCAGGCAAAACAGGGATCAACTGTTTACCCGGTAGCCGATGCCCGGAAAGAGGAACAGCTTGAAAACCTCAAAAGGGAAATGGAACGGGAAGAACGGACGAAGCCCATCCCTTTTGTCCTGCCGGAACAGGGAATAGGAAAGCATTATAAGGAAGGGTCGCTGGTAACAAACGCCGACAACCGTATCGGTTACCTGCGTGACCTGAACGGTTTTCGTCCCATGTTTCACCCACTGGAGCTTTCGCCCCGGCAGCAAAAACGGGCATCGCTTTATATCGAAATCCGCGATGCCTACCACCACCTCTACATGAACGAAGCCGACACGCTACGGGAAAACCCAGCCCTGCGCCAGATGCTCAACCGCCTGTACGACGATTTTACCGAAAAATTCGGCAACCTGAACGATCCGAAAAACCTCGACCTGATTAAGATGGACGCCGGAGGGCGGGAAATCCTCTCCCTGGAGTGCTACCGCGAGGGCAAGGCGGAAAAGGCGGATATTTTCGAGTGCCCGGTGGCGTTCAATACACGCGAGATCACCCATGCCGATAATGCCCGCGACGCGCTGGCCGCTTCGCTCAACAAACACGGAATGGTTAATCTGGAGTATATGGCATCCCTGACGGGCGGAACGGAAGAAAACCTGCTGATGGAATTGAAAGGAAAAGTTTATTTCAATCCGCTGGTGGGCGGCTACGAGATAGCCGACAAGTTCATCGCCGGGAACGTCATTTCCAAAGCGGACGAAGTGCAGCAATTCATTGACCGCAATCCCGACCACGAGGCTGCGGGTGAATCGCTGGCCGCTTTGCAGGAAGCCACGCCCAAGCCTATCGACTTCGACGATTTGGATTTTAACTTCGGGGAACGATGGATACCTATCGGCATCTATGCCGCCTACGCTTCGTACCTTTTTGAAACTGACGTAAAGGTAACATACGCCTCCAGCCGCGATGAGTTCAGTATCAATGCATCGGGAAAAAACGCCAAAATCTGGGATCAGTACGCTGTCCGCAGCGAAAACCGCCTGTTCGATGGGGTTGCCCTGATGCGCCATGCCTTGCACGATACCACGCCCGACATTACCAAAACGGTCATGCAGGGAGATCGCGAAGTCAAAGTACCCGACGGGCAGGCGATCCAACTTGCCAACAGTAAAATCGACGAGATACGTAACGGCTTTTCGGACTGGCTCAGAGAGCAGTCGCCGGAGTTTAAAGACAGGTTAGCCAACCTCTATAACCGCACGTTCAACTGTTTCGTGCGACCGGAGTACGACGGCAGCCACCAGGTCTTTCCGGGGCTTGACCTGAAAGCACTAGGCATCGACGACCTGTATAAGAGCCAAAAGGACGCCGTTTGGATGCTTAAAACCAACGGGGGAGGCATCTGCGACCACGAGGTAGGTGCAGGAAAAACGCTGGTTATGTGCTGTGGGGCAATGGAAATGAAGCGGTTGGGACTGGCCAACAAACCCATGATTATCGCCCTGAAAGCTAACGTACACGAGATAGCACAGACCTTTTGCACCGCCTATCCAAACGCAAAGGTACTCTATCCGGGCAAGGAGGATTTTACCCCCGCCAAACGCGCCCATATCTTTAACGAAATGAAAAATAATAATTGGGATGCGGTAATCCTTACGCATGAACAATTCGGCATGATTCCGCAATCCCCCGAAATCCAGCGCGACATTTTGCAGAAAGAGTTGGATAGCGTGGAAGAAAATCTGGAAGTGCTGCGTAATCAGGGAAGGGAAGTTTCCAATTATATGCTCAAAGGCTGTCAGAAACGGCAGGCGAACCTTGAAGCCCGCCTGAAAGGGATTACCCATCAGATCGAAAACCGCAAAGACGATGCGGTGGATTTCAGGCGTATGGGTATCGACCACCTGTTTGTGGACGAATCGCATAAATTTAAGAACCTCACCTTTACCACCCGGCACGACCGCGTGGCAGGGTTGGGTAATTCCGAAGGAAGCCAACGGGCATTGAACATGCTGTTCGCCCTGCGTACCATTCAGGATCGCACGGGTAAAGACCTCGGTGCAACATATCTTTCGGGTACGACGATTTCCAATTCGCTTACCGAATTGTATTTGCTCTTTAAATATTTACGTCCGAAAGAACTGGAGCGACAAGGGATTAACACGTTCGACGCTTGGGCGGCTATCTTCGCCAAGAAAACCAAAGATTATGAGTTTTCCGTCACCAATCAGATTGTGCAGAAAGAACGGTTCCGGTATTTTATCAAAGTGCCCGAACTGGCCGCTTTTTATTCTGAAATTACGGACTTCCGTACTGCAAAGGATATCGGTATCGACCGCCCGGAAAAGAACGAAATCTTGCACAATATTCCACCCACGCCCGACCAGCAGGAGTTTATACAAAAACTCATGGCTTTTGCCAAGACAGGCGATGCTACTATTCTTGGGCGGGAACCGCTTTCGGAAAGCGAAGAAAAAGCAAAGATGCTCATCGCTACGGACTACGCCCGTAAAATGAGCCTCGACATGCGCCTGATCGACCCGCAAAAGTACGGCGACCATATCGACAACAAGGCCAGCCATTGTGCCGCTGTCATTGCCGGTTATTACAAAACGTACACCCCGCAAAAAGGGACGCAGTTTGTCTTTTCCGACCTGGGAACCTACAAGCCGGACATATGGAATCCATACAGCGAGATTAAAAACAAGCTCGTCATGCAGTACGGTATCCCGGCTTCGGAAATCCGCTTTATTCAGGAAGCCGGAACGGAGAAATCGCGTAAGTCGATAATTAAGGACATGAACGAGGGTAAAATCCGCGTGTTGTTTGGATCTACGGAAATGCTCGGTACGGGCGTAAACGCTCAAAAGCGGTGCGTCGCCGTTCACCATTTGGATGCACCGTGGCGACCATCGGATTTGGAGCAGCGCGACGGGAGGGCGATCCGCAAAGGTAATGAAGTGGCTAAATTCCATGCAGATAACAAGGTCGATGTGGTGATTTACGCTGTTGAAAAGTCGCTGGACGCTTACAAATTCGGGTTGTTGCACAACAAGCAGTTATTTATCAACCAGCTAAAGAATAACAACATGGGTAGCCGTACCATTGACGAGGGAAGTATGGACGAGAAAAGCGGCATGAATTTCTCCGAATATGTGGCAATCCTGTCTGGTAATACAGAATTGCTAGAGAAGGCGAGGCTGGAGAAAAAAATCGCCTCGCTGGAGAGCGAACGGCAGGCGTTCGTGCGCGGCAAGTCCTCAACGCGCTACAAGCTGGAGGGAATCATGCAGACTGTCGAAACCAACAAGGGCTTTATCGCCCGTATATCCAAAGACGTGGAAGCGTTCAACGCCCGCGTGCAGACTGCGCCGGACGGGACGCGCCTTAATCCGGTCAGATTGGACGGCTTTGCGGCGACTGACCCCGTGTCCGTCGGCAAGAAGCTGAACGAGATTGCCGACAAAGCGCGGACACATGGCCTGTCGGAACCCATCGGCTCACTCTACGGTTTTACCCTGCTGGTGAAGTCAGAAACCACCGTAAAGGACGGCTTCGATCTGGTGCAGAACCGCTTCTTCATCAAAGGCGAGGGCGAGATTTTGTATAACTACAATCACGGACACATAGCCGCCGATCCGAAAACGGCGGCTGCCAATTTCCTGAACGCCCTCGACACCATGCCTGCCCTGCTGGAGAAGTATAAAACGGACAACGAAAAGCTGATGAAAGACGTTCCCGTGCTCAAAGCGGTGGTAGAAAGCCTTTGGAAGAAAGAGGATGAATTAAAACGACTGAAATCGGAAATGGCCGTCATGGAGCGCAAAATCGAAGCCTCCCTAAAACTCATCGAGCAGAGTGTCGGTATCATGTCGGGTATTCCGAAAGAGGACACTAAACCGTTCCAAGTACCAGAAGTATTGCGGGAAGCCAAAGAGGTCATGGGCGACAGGTTGGTTATCGCGCGGCCTTCGCATGGAGTGCCTGAAAAGAAAGGGTTCAAGATATAACAGTAAAAAGCAAACCCCGCGCCTGTCGTCACGACAACGCGGGGTTCTCATCGGAACAAATAGTGTTTAGGAAAAAAAGTATGCAGGTTTAGCGGCCTTCTGTATTTTCGGGAGCATTACTATCCTGTGTTTCCCCTTTTTGGAAATTGGCCTTGATAAAGGCTTGCACATCGCTCTCCTTGTAAAAAGTCTTGTGATAGAGCATTTGGTAGGGCAACTCGCCCGACGAGCGATAGCGCTGGAGTGTCCGTTTGCTGACGTTGAGCAGTTGACAAACATCCTGGTTATCCAAAAGCCGTTCGCCCTCCAGCAACTTTTCTTTTATTGCCATCTTTTCCAAATGCCGCTCTATCCGGTCGAGGTGTGCCATAATATATTCAAATCCTATTTGCATCCAGTCTTTCAAATCGTCATTCATCCCCATTGCCGCTGATTTTTATTGATAAGACAAAGGTCAGACGTTTATGAATGACTGATAACGAGGTCGGTATGACTTTTTTTGAAGTTTTTTACCGGGCTATTATTCACAAGGATTTACAGAGATATTTTCTCACGAATACAGAAAGAAAAATCGGAAAAACAGTCGGTAACAGGGAGATTATGACACAAAACACCCGATTTTGATGTTAATTCAGATAAAAATCAGGTGTTTAAGGATAAATACCGACATCGGTATTGGTTATTTTCTACCCATACGCTTCAACAGGGCATTTTTCAATTTATCAAGAAACGGTGTGGGAACATTGCGTATTTTCAAATCACCGAAAACCCGTGAAAGATTGCCGTCCAACTGGATATTGAATACATTCTGGATATAATCGTAAAGTTGTGTAAGCGGTACGTCGCCGAACGAACCGGCACTGTCCCACGAGTAGATTTGTTCCTGTAATTCAGTTTTGCTTCCCATCCATGTTTTTTTTGTTGCGGGAAAGTTGAACGGGCCGAATTTCATCCCATTGTCATTTAATAGCTCTATTTCCTGCATCAGGTAGGCTTGCAGCATATCGTTGGCTAATATTTTGGCCACTTTGAAATCGCAGTTAGTCGAGAAATTCGGATCAAGCTCGTAGTAAAAAGTTTCCAGGTATTGTTCGGTATCCATCCTGCCACGCAGGAAGTAGAGGGAATCCAGATGCGTGGAGCCGGAGCGGTAGTAGCGAACAAAATCCAGCCGTTTATTGGTGTATTTGTTGATAGTATCCAGTTCGTCGGACAGGTATTCTTTTTGCTTACAAGTTCCTGCAACCGGACGGTTTATTTCTATATTATATAATTTACGGTAGTAAATCAGCCTGTAGCAGAATTTGGGTTTAATTTCTTTGAAGAAAGTGATTTCCTCTGCTTCATCCCGAAATTCATAGGAAAGAATAAACTTTTTTAATTTGTCGAAAGCGTCTGCCAATACATGCGAGGCTTCCAGCGATTTTTTCAGGATGTTGCTGTCTGATGACTCGATGCGGTCAATTAATCCATCTGTTTCTTTACGCAATTTGGTTATGTAGTCAATCATGTGATTTGTTTATAATCATAAGGGAAATATTCATTTATTGGAAGTAATTTTTATAACATTTAATTAATTTGCTGTTTCTGAGTTTTGTATCCGATGCAGGAAACTTTGGGCCAATAGATTCCTCCTGGAACTTTCTGGATAAAAAACACCCGTTTGTGTCAGATATGCCCCCCTGTGAAAGACTGTCAATTTGAATATTTGCTCCGGATAAGGATTGGTGGTTATCGTTATCGGAAATAAAACCTTCAACTGAGCCGACTTGTGCAAAAACCAACCCATTAAAAAGAAACAGTAGAAAAGATAAAACAAGAGCTATCCGCATGAAAATAAAGCATTAACAGAAACCAAATAAATAACCAGAATGCAGCACGGAATAATAAGATGTAATATAAAGAAGTCTGCGAGCAGATGCCTTTATCCTTCGCCTTTCACCCGAAAGCTACGAATTGCATCTACAGGCAGGTCTTCTGGCTTGTCCGGTCTTGACTGCCTTCCCGTTCAAATGAAAACAGTGGCAAAAGTGTTGTCAAAACCTTTTTTGGACTTACAGCTACGGGGATAGCCCCGGATTTTAACCGGGTTCCCATTTAATCCTATGAACCGAATATTCGGATCAGGAACCTGTAAATTGAGAGAACAAAGAAATAAAATTTTGAGAATACTTTAAAAAAAATGGATATTATTATAAAAAGACAATCTTTTCTTCATAAACACAGAATTTGAATATAAACGCTATCTAACTACGACTTATTAACATACCCAACCGCCGTTATATAAGGTGTTTAATTCGATTAATAGGCCGTTTGTTTATAAGTCAAATAAACAAATAATCGGCAAATGCTTTAAACTTGTACTTGGTTGTAGGTTTATCGTGTATATATTCTTATACGATAACGAAGAGGGAATCCCGTGTGAACCGGGAGCTGTACCCGCAGCTGTAAACCTCGGCAAAGAACTTTTTGCAATCCCCGCCACTGTTTCGATTCGTCGCGACGGGAAGGCAGCAAAAAATGAGGTGAGCCAGAAGACCTGCCAATTCAAAATTAATATTAAGTCGAATCTTCGGGAAAAAAGATCGGTGAAAGGAGACAACTGTTCCCATTTCATTTCTTCCGGAATTAAATCTTTATCATGAGAAAGAATTTATTAATTCTGATTGTACTTCTGCTTGTTCAGTTGATAGCTCAGGCGCAGGAAGCCAAGCGCATTGTGTCGCTGGTTCCGTGGATGACCAAAAGCCTGTACCTAATGGGCGAACAAAACAGGTTGGTGGGCTGCTCCAGTTATTGCCCGGTTGAAGCTTCCGACAAAATACCAGTAGTTGCTTCTGCGGTGACTGTTAACATTGAAAAAACGTTAATACTCAAGCCTGATCTGGTTTTCGCATCATCGCTCATTAAGCCTGAAACCATTGACAACCTGAAGAAACTGAATCTCAGGGTTGAATATATGCCGTATCCGAAATCGTTTGACGAAATTTGTACCGATTTTATCCGGATTGGTGAAATAGTTGGTCAGGGCGTAAAAGCCAAAAACATAGTTTCCCAACAAAAAGAGCGCTTGGCTAAGCTGAAAGCAAGCATTCCGCTTGTAAAACGCCCGAAAATATTTATACAAATCGGGGCAAAACCATTGTTTTGCGCAGTACCGAATACGTTCATTGACGACTTCATTAGTTTTTGCGGAGGAACCAACATTGCTTCTGAACTTAAAAACGGCAACGTCACCCGCGAATTCGTGCTGAAACAAGATCCCGAAGTCATTTTCATCGTGACCATGGGCATTGTGGCAGAAGAAGAACGCGAAACTTGGCTTACATATCCAACACTTTCAGCAAGTAAGTGCAAACGGGTTTTTATTCTTGATGCCGATAAAACCTGTAGCCCCACACCCGTTTTGTTTGTGGATGCCCTGGAAGAAATGATTCGTTTGGCTTACAAATAATTTTCATTGAAACTATGCTCTCAGGACATGGTGACGACCGTCACCGCTACCAAAAACCGATTAGGGCCGATTTCAGTTCGAATGTTTGGCCCAAAGGAACACCTCCCGAATTGATTAATTATTTGCAGCAAAACCTGCATCTGATCGGGAATTATCCTGAACCCGATGCGTCTGATTTGTGCCGGAAGATTTCGGCTTTGCACAATGTAAATGTGGAACAGGTATTGGCATTTAACGGGTCAGTCGAAGCATTCTATACCATCGCTTTGGTTTTTCGTGAATCGGTTTCGGCCATTCTTTATCCGGCTTTCTCCGAATACGAAGATGCTTGTCTGATTCACCAGCATATCCCGGTATTTTTCAGGAAGGATGAATGGGAATCCACGCTGAAATCGGGAATTGACTTGTTCTGGATCGGTAATCCGAATAATCCTGACGGGCATATTTTCAGCATTTCGATGATTGATAAGGCACTGAAAGATTATCCAAATACCATTTTTGTTGTGGACGAGGCTTATGCCGCATTTATTCCCGGTTTTCAGTCAGCCATTCCATTAACCCAAAAATATGCTAACCTGATTGTAGTTCGGTCACTAACCAAATGTTGCGCTATTCCGGGTTTGCGGTTGGGGTATGTAGTAGCTTCGAAAAAACTGGCCCGACGATTACAGAAACATCAGCAACCATGGTCGGTAAATGTATTGGCGCAGGAAGCCGGAAAATTCATATTCGATCATCCTCATCAGTTTTTGCCTGACTCGTTTCAAATATGTCAGCTTTCATGCGATTTTCAAAAGGCAGTAAGCCAATTTCGGAATTTCAGGGTAACTTCATCGAAAGCTCCGTTTTTCCTAATTGAGATGCAATCAGTAACAGCCAAAGAACTCAAAGAGTTTATGATTCAGGAATACGGCATTCTGATTCGGGATGCCTCCAACTTCAGGGGGCTAAATGAACGGCATTTCAGGGTTTGCACACAGGGTGAAAAAGATAATGAACTGCTGATAAATGGATTGTTTGAATGGAATTTAAAGAGATTGAAATGAACCATGAACTATTTATTATTCCTCTTCTGATCGGCTTTTTGCTTGATACAAAACTTGGCGATCCGCTCTGGTTACCACATCCTATCCGCCTTTTCGGGAATAGTATTTCCTATTTTACAGAACAGTTGAATCGTGGAAATGCCCGCAAATGGAAAGGCGCGGTAATGGCCATCGTCCTTATCGCGGCCACATTCTGGAGTTTTTGGCTAATCATGAAGCTGGCCGGAAGTACTGAAATCCTGTTTATTGGTTTGGCCAGCCTGGGTGTTTTCTTCGGTCTGGCTAACCGAAGCCTGATTTCGGAAGCGTACAAAGTGATTTCTGTATTGGACAAATCTGGTCTGGAAGCTGGGCGAAAGCAATTGAGCCACATTGTGGGGCGCGAAACCCGCAACCTGAATGAGCAACAAATACACACCGCAGTACTCGAAACACTGGCCGAAAACCTCAGCGATGGTGTAATTGCACCACTGTTTTTCTATGCGTTGGGCGGGGTTCCGGCAATGCTGGCCTACAAAATGGCCAACACACTCGACTCCATGGTTGGCTACAAAAGCGAACGGTTTCGGCAATTTGGCTGGTTTGCAGCCCGGTTTGACGACGTGCTTAATTTTATTCCGGCGCGAATTACCGCTTTGCTAATGGTTATCCTGAGTTTTAGCCCACGTGGATTGGGTTACATCTTCCGCTACGGACACCAACACAGCAGTCCCAATGCCGGTTATCCAGAAGCTGCTTTGGCCGGAATACTGGATTGCCGCTTTGGCGGCCCTAATGTGTATCACGGCACTTTGGTTGAGAAACCTTACATTGGTAAAAATGCACGTTCCTTTACCAAGAAAGATTTCTACAAAACTTATCTAATCAACTTTTTCACGTGTCTGGTAATGATTGGCTTGATCTGTTGTGTTCAATTTTTATATGCATATTTGTAATCTATTTTCTATCCAATTCAATTTAATCCTTACTTTTGTCCCCGGAAATGGTTCCAAAGTTGGCCAATGCCAACATGGACTAACATGGGAATCCGGTGCAAAACCGGAGCTGTACCCGCAGCTGTAAGCCTTATTACAAACTTTTTGAAACTCCTGCCACTGTTCCGGTTTACCGGAATGGGAAGGCCTCGAAAAGCAAGGTGAGCCAGAAGACCTGCCAATTCCTTATCGTCAATCATAGCTTTCGGGATAAAAGCAATGGGGTGATCGTTTTCATCTAATTTATCCATTTGTTCCTTTTTTGTCAGCCCGGGATATACATCGGGGAACATACTGAAAGTTTATGGTCGGCATTTTTTAAATGTTTAACCATAACAAATGATAAGGTTTTTCTTTTTTGCAGTTTTTTTTATTCTCACCTATTCTGGCTTACTTGCACAGGAAGAAAGCGTGATGGATTCGGTTATGCTCGATGAAGTCACGGCAATAGGAGCTGCCAAAAAATACCAAGCCGGGTCAAAAATTGAATCAATCTCAGCAGATCAGCTCCAGATCAGTCAGGAAGGGGGAATTGATCAGATTCTGATGCGATTCACTCCCATCTACCTAAAATCCAATGCAGGAGGCCTGTCTTCCATTCACTTTCGCGGTACTTCAGCGAATCACACTTCAGTAAATTTTGGCGGAATCAATGTAAACTCGCTCACCTTGGGTAGTGCTGATATGTCAGCTATTCCATCATATTTGTTCGATGGCATTGATGTCCAGTATGGAAGTTCATCGGCAGTAAACGGTTCCGGGGCAATTGGCGGTTCACTATCGCTGGGGCTGCAAAGCAACTGGACTGATGGGTTAAAAATAAGCGGCAATATTTCCCTGGGTTCTTTCGGAGAACAGTTTTACGGAACGAAATTTTTTGCAGGAAACGGCAAATGGGAATCGGTTTCACGCCTGTATTATTTCTTCAGAAAAAATGATTTTCCATTTAAAAACCCCTACACCGGAAATGTCGAAAACCGCGATCCGGTTGATGACCGCCAGCATGGGGCAAACATCGAAAACATGGGGTTGATCCAGGAGTTGAACTACCGGTTTAGTAACGAGGAACAAATCAAATCGGCAATCTGGCTCGAACACGACTGGCATCAAATTCAGCCCAACATGCAAACAAATCTCACGTTCAAAGGCGCTGAAGAATTGGATAACAAGAATATCCGTTTTTGGTCGGAGTATCAAAACAATAAGCGATCAGTAAAATATCGTAGCGGCTTGGGATATGTATATGACATGCAGGTTTACAACAATGATCAACTGCAAAAGATCGGGACAAACCGCATAATTTTAGAACTGGAAGTAAATCAGGACATCTCCAAGAACTTTGGCTACAAAGCGGGGGCAAAATACCAATATATTGTTCCCAATGTGTATGCCTACTCCGATTCAGTAATTGATTCGGAACAACATATCGAAGCATATCTTTCGTCTTTCCTGAAAGTAAGGGACCGTTTGAAACTGACACTCAACCTGAGACAAATGTATGTTACCAATTTTTCGGTTCCTTTTACACCGTCGGTTGGCGCAGAGTACCATTTATTTTCGTCGGAAAGTACCGCACTTAAACTGACCTCCAACATTGCCAGCAGCTACCGTGTGCCAACATTTAACGACCGCTATTGGGGTACACAGGGCAACCCTAACCTGAAACCCGAAAACGGCATTAATTACGAACTGGGCATCAAATATTTGTATGCAAAAGATGATTTTAAAACCGACATCAAGCTGAACGCCTTTTACATGGACGTAAAAAATTGGATCGAATGGCGAAATTTCGGGGTCTGGCAAGCTCAAAACGTAAAGGAAGTCGTGAGCAAAGGGATTGAATTTCTGTCGAACACCAATTTCACTGTTGGAAAAATACCACTCAATTTTCGTTTAAATTATAATTACAACCCGGTAAAGGCAATTGAAGATGTTTCTGAAACCGGGGTTGTTGGACGGCAGTTGATTTATACGCCTAAACACATGGCCAACAGCTATTTAATGGCAATGTACCAAAACTGGCAAATTTACATCGATGGGAGTTATACAGGAACCCGGTTCGCGGACGATTTTGGTGACCTACTCGATCCGTATTTCCTTACCAACTGTGGGGTCTCCCGCAAAGTCGAATACAAACAACAACGTTTCAATGTATCGTTTTCGGTAAACAATTTATTCAACACCGATTATCAGAATGAAAAGTATTACGCGATGCCCGGACGAAGTTTCCGTATCAGCCTGTCAACAAATTTAAATAACAAATAATCTAAAATTAGTATGCTATGAAAAAGTTTCTGAAGTATTTTATGCTTTTGTTTTTTGCACTTACGGTGCTTAGTTCTTGTGATAAAAATGATGATCCGGACCCATATCCAAGCGAGCAAGTAAAAGGCTGCTATATTGTGAATTATGGGAGTTACGGAAAAGGCGGGGCCAGTATTTCGAAATACGACTACACGACTGCAACAATGACAAACTCCTATTACAAAACACAGAACAGTGGTTTGGATTTACTCTCAAACATCCAGTATGCCTACAACGTCAACGACGATGTATTCTTGTTAGGTAACAGTCCCGATCAGATAATTACTGTTGATCCGCTTTTTGTTCAGGCAAAGAATGGAGTAACCGACCAGATTGCCAAACCGCGTGCCTGTATTGCCAATGGCGATTACCTCTATATTTCCTGCTGGGGAACAAATCCTGATTGGTCAGCAATGGCAGACACCTACATCGCCAAATACAATATGAAAACCCGTACAGTTGAAAAAAAGATCAGCTTACCTGGCGGTCCTGAAGGAGTTGAAATCGCCAACGGAAAATTGTATGCTGCATTAAATTACAAAAAAACGGTTGCCGTGGTTAACCTGAGTACTGATGCGGTATCATACATCACTACTCCTGCTGTTTCTTCTTATTTTTTAAAAGATAAAAGCAACAATCTGTATGTTTCATTTGTCAGCACCTACTCAAGCCCTTCACAATCAACGGGGTTAGGATACATTAATACTTCATCTGACAAATTGGAAACAACTTACGCTTTGGCTAATGTAAGTGCTGAGTATGCATCCATCATGGCTGCCAACAACGATAAATCAAAAATATATGTGGTTACATCTGCATACGATGCCAATTGGAACCTTTCCGGAGCCGTTTCGGTTTTCGATGTTGCTACCAAAACCTTTTCAGCCCAAAGCCTAATCAGCAATATTTCAGGGCCAAAGGGTCTCACGGTAAACCCCGAGGACGGTAACATATACCTGTTTACCGGAGAAAGCACTACGGGTGCCGGACTGATGAAAATATACAAGTCTTCAGGTGAATTTGTAAAACAAGAATCGGTGGGCGCTTCACCATCAATGGCTATTTTTCTGGAATAGGAATACATCGTGCAAAATATTTTTCAATGAGAAGATCGGATGGCCTGGTGCAATCCGATCTTTTCCAATTTTTATATACAACATGGTTCAAATCACATTCATCACAGGAGGTGCGCGTTCAGGCAAAAGTAGTCACGCGCAAAAACTGGCCGAGTTGAAATGCAAAAAACCGGTTTACCTGGCTACAGCACGGGTGTGGGACGAAGATTTTCGCCTTCGCATTGAACGGCATCAGAACGACCGCGGACCGCACTGGATCAACATCGAAGAAGAAAAACAACTTTCGGCCTGCGATGTGGATGGGAAAACAGTTCTGCTCGACTGCATCACCTTGTGGCTGACCAACATTTTCTTTGACAATCAGTTCGACATGGAGCGTTCACTCGAAGAGGCTAAGGCTGAATGGACCCGCTTTGTGGAAAAGGATATGAACCTGATTGTGGTGAGCAACGAATTGGGCATGGGCATCCATCCGGCAGAAGAATCGGCCCGCAAATTTGCCGACCTGCAAGGTTGGATGAACCAGTACATTGCCCAACAGGCCAGCGAGGTTTTCCTGATGATATCCGGCATCCCTTTGAGAATTAAATAGTTTGAACCACAATAAGCACATTGGTCACATAGAAATTTAACCTGACAACAACATACAACAATCACAACATTTTATACATAAACCCATGACCCTACACGAACAACTCAAGCACAAAATTGATTTCAAGACCAAACCCCTTGGTGCACTTGGTTTACTTGAAGACTTGGCTTTGCAAATCGGCTTAATCCAAAACACGCTTACTCCCGAGCTTAATAATCCGGCTTTGCTGGTTTTTGCAGCCGATCACGGCTTGACCGATGAAGGTGTCAGTGCTTATCCCAAAGAAGTGACCTGGCAAATGGTAATGAACTTCGTGGCCGGAGGCGCTGCCATCAACGTATTTTGCCGCCAGAACGGTTTTAACCTAAAAGTGGTGGATGCCGGGGTGGACTTCGATTTTCCATCCGGAGTTCCAGTCATTAATGCTAAAATTGCCCATGGAACCCGCAATATGCGACACGAACCAGCCATGACAAAAGACGAATGTGCCGCCGCTATTCAAAAAGGCCGCGAACTGGTTCAGGCAGAAGTAGCTAACGGTTGCAACATCATTGGTTTTGGCGAAATGGGAATTGGTAACACATCCGCTTCGTCGCTGTTGATGCACCGTTTCCTGAATATTCCTATTGATGAATGTACTGGTGCCGGAACGGGCTCGCACGGCGAGCAACTGACCCGCAAAATGCAGATTCTGAAAGACGTTTCGAAGAAATACGATCCGAAAACTCCAGAAGAAACACTGGCTACCTTTGGAGGATTGGAAATTGCCATGATGGTGGGAGCGATAATCGAAGCCTGCGATCAAAATATGATTTTACTGATTGATGGTTTTATAGCCACGGCAGCAGTATTGACTGCTATCCAGATGAACCCGGAAGTTCGCAACAATAGCGTATTCTGCCATTCGTCAGACGAGCGAGGCCACAAACTGATGCTCGAAAAACTGAATGCGCGGCCCATGCTTCATCTCAATTTGAGACTTGGCGAAGGTACCGGAGCTGCTTTAGCATTACCTTTGGTGCAGGCTGCTGTCAATTTCCTGAACGAAATGGCCAGCTTCGAATCAGCTGGAGTGGCGAATAAAGAATAAAAACAAACCATCAAGGTTTAAAACATATTGATGAAAAAACAACTGCACATATTCCTGAATGCCATCATGTTTTACACGCGCATCCCGGTGCCGAAAAATTTGCCGTATTCCGATGAGATTCTGAATCGTTCAACTCGTTTTTTCCCATTCATCGGTTGGATTGTAGGCGGGATTGGTGCAATTGTTTTCTACGGCTTGCAGTTTGTTTTTCCGCCTGAACTGGCGATTTTACTGAGTATGCTGTCCACCATTTTTATCACCGGAGCTTTTCACGAAGACGGTTTTGCTGATTTCTGCGACGGTTTTGGCGGTGGGTACACCCGCGAACGAATCCTCACCATCATGAAAGACAGCCGCATCGGCACTTACGGAAGCATCGGTCTGTTTGGAATGCTGGCGACTAAATTTATGAGTTTGCATTCCATTGATGTCGCAAAGATACCGCTGATGTTGGTTTCCGGTCATGCTTTAAGCCGTTTGATGCCAGTTCTGGTAATTTTCACTTCGGAATATGCCCGCGCCGACCTTGAAAGCAAAAGCAAACCAATTGGTAAAAAAGGCAAAGGGATCGACTTCGTGATGGCACTATTCTTCGGTCTGGCATTTCTGGCATTTTTTCCGATCACCTTTTCGGTGGCTATTATGACCATGCTTGTGCTTGTGACCTTCATTTTCAAGAGCTACATCACCCGTAAAATTGGCGGATACACCGGCGATTGCCTAGGCGCTTTGCAGCAAATTTCCGAAGTGATTTTTTACATAGGATGGGTCGCTTTTCAAAATCTCACTACATGATCATTACAGCTATCAGACATACCACGGTTGATGTTCCTTCAGGAATGTGCTACGGAATAACCGATGTCCCACTTGC
This sequence comes from Prolixibacteraceae bacterium, assembly GCA_963677955.2. GTDB lineage: Bacteria > Bacteroidota > Bacteroidia > Bacteroidales > Prolixibacteraceae > Aquipluma. The sequence continues at coordinate 4,518,640 of CAXXQR010000001.1, read as the reverse complement.
TTCTACATTTCGGAACGAGTTGGAACCAATCCGGAAAATACTGAACGGTCAAGCTTTTGATGCTGTATTTTCCAGTCCGTCGAGTCGCTGCACCTGCTTAGCCACAGAAATTTTTCCGGTAGGGCTGCCTCGGATTGATCAACGACTGACAGAACTCAATTTTGGGGATTGGGAAATGATGCCCTGGAATACAATTTTTAAATCTCCGGAAGGCAAAGTCTGGTTTGCCGATTACGCCCATTCACTGTGTCCGGGCGGCGAATCGTTTACTGACTTGATTGAGCGTGGAAAGTCATTTCTCAACGACCTGAGATCTTCCAATTTTCTAAATACAGCTATATTCACCCATGCAGGAATGATTCGCGCCTTGATGTGCCTTCTTCAGCAAAAAACTCCGGAACAAGCATTTTATACGCCTTTAGAATACGGACAAATCATCAATTTTAACTTTGAAAGGAAATGAAAAACAATCTCCGTCCCATAATGTTTGTCGGAACCGGTTCTGATGTGGGTAAAAGCATTATCAATACCGGATTCTGCCGCATTTTTAAACAGGATGACTATTCGCCTGCCCCGTTTAAGGCGCAAAATATGTCGCTCAACTCGTTTGCAGGCACCGACGGACTGGAGCTTGGCCGTGCGCAGGCCGTTCAGGCAGAGGCATGTGGCATTGAGCCACTCAGCGAGATGAATCCCATTTTGCTGAAGCCAACCAGCCACCAAAATGCGCAAGTGGTGCTAAACGGTAAACCAATGGGCAACCAGAGTGCCAAAGAATATTTTCTTGGAACCGACCGCGATGCCCTTTTCGCAGAAGCCATGAACGCTTATCGCAAGCTCGATCAACAATACAATCCAATGGTGATTGAAGGTGCAGGCAGCATTTCAGAAATCAACTTGCGTGACAAGGACATCACCAATATGCGGGTAGCATTGGAGGTGAATGCGGCTGTTATTCTGATTGCAGACATAGACCGGGGCGGCGTATTCGGTAGTGTTTACGGCACTTTGGAGCTGCTTCCACCCGAAGAACGTGTGCTGGTGAAAGGCATTCTGATCAACAAATTCAGGGGCGACATTGATCTGTTTACCGAAGGGCGGCAACTGATGGAACAACTGACCGGAGTGCCTGTCGTTGGCGTAGTTCCTTATTTTCGGGATATTCATATCGACGACGAAGATTCGGTGGTGATCGACCACAAATCAGGAAAAACACAGGCCAACCACGTAAATGTGGCCGTGGTTTTGCTTCGGCACATGTCGAATTTCACCGACTTCAATGTGCTGGAACGTGTACCCGAAATCAACCTGTTTTACACAGCCAATCCCGAAGAAATTGAAAAAGCGGATGTCGTTATCCTTCCCGGATCGAAAAACACCATTGGCGACCTCGGTTACCTTCGGAAAAGCGGACTGGCAAAGGCGATCCTGAACAGCCATCAAAAGGGGAATGCGGTTTATGGCATTTGTGGCGGCTACCAGATGATGGGGCGTGAAATTTACGACCCGGAGAATGTGGAAGGAGAAATTTCGTACATGCCGGGACTGGGAATTTTACCGGCTGTAACCACGCTGACAGCCGAAAAGCGGACGGTTCAGAGCGAATTTACCTTCAGGAATAAACCGGAAAACTGTCGGGGCTACGAAATTCACATGGGACAAACCGAATTGCTTGGCGGTTCGCCGTTGGCAAGTCTGGGCGACGGCTCGGCAGATGGCTGTTTCCTGAACGAAAAAACGTGGGGAACCTACCTGCACGGCATTTTCGACAACCTGCCAGTCATTCAGGCAATCTTGAAAAGTTGCGGAAAAGAAACACAACTTCAGGAATTTAACTATGCGGACTACAAAAACGAACAGTACGACAAGCTGGCCGATCATATCCGCCAATGCTGCGATATGGAGTATATTTATAGGATGATGAAGTAAGTGAATAGCGTTCGTCGTGTTAATTGAGAAGCCGATAGAAATAGCTTTAATGGTTACTTTTGACCCGACTGATTGTATAAAAAGAAGTTCAAATCGAAATGCAAAAAAAATACCTCCATTGGATATTTTACATGGCAGGACTGTTAATTCTGCTAATTGCCTCAGTCCTCCTTTCACTTTCTGTGGGTGAAATGAGACTGGGACTTACCGACATGCTCAGAATACTTCTGCACGGAAACAATAGCATGGAATATACGATTCTAAGTCAGATACGATTTCCACGTGTACTATTGGGCATTGCTGTCGGAGGAGCGCTCAGTCTTTCCGGAATACTTTTGCAGGGAGTTTACCGCAATCCGCTGGTAGAACCTTATACGTTAGGAATCTCAGGTGGTGCTTCACTGGGAGTAGCCTTCGTAATTGTTTTCGGACTTCATCAGCTTATTGGTTCTTTTATACTTCCGCTGGCTGGATTTACAGGTGCATTTCTTATTATTTTCCTTGTGTACACGATTAGTGCGCGCAAAGGTCGCATCAACATTCAAAGCATGCTACTCACCGGAGTGATGATCAGTTTTATCGCCTCCTCTTCGATGATGCTACTGATGTCGACAACAAGTTCCGAAAACTTACACGGTATTGTTTTCTGGATCATGGGGTCACTCGATGAACCCGATATGTCACTTATATATCTGACATTAGCAATGTCGCTGGCTTCACTCTTTGGTTCCTATTTCTTTGTCCAACCACTCAATGCCCTGCGTCTTGGAGAAGAAAAAGCCAAACATCTTGGGATAAATACCGACACTACCATTAAGCTTTTGTTTTTACTGGCATCGCTGCTTGCCGGTGTTTGTGTGGCAGTGGCTGGTGTGATCGGATTCGTTGGTTTAATTATCCCACACCTGATGCGTATGATAGTTGGTTCCGATTACAGAATCTTACTCGTAAGTTCATTTCTATCGGGTTCCATATTCCTTGTCCTGTCCGACGTTATCGCCCGCACGATTATTTCACCTAATGAATTACCTATTGGAGTAATTACTGGAATTGTAGGTGGTATTATCTTTTTACTGATGATGAGCAGGTCATCGCTTCCATCGATAAAAAATAACAGGTGATGAATTCAACCATTCTAAACATACAAAACCTTTGCTGCGGATATCCCAAGTTCAACCTATCCGAAATCAGTATAAACATACCCAAAGGTTCGTTTGCCGGAATCATAGGTCCTAATGGCTCAGGGAAAACAACGCTCTTCAGGGCAATCACCGGAATATTAAGCATTAAGTCAGGCAAAATTCTGTTGGGAGACAAAAACCTGCAATCGCTCTCACCGCGGCTAAGGGCACAAAACATTGCAATTGTGAGCCAGTTTACCGAGGCAGGTGAAATGAGTGTGGAAGACTATGTGATGATGGGACGCATTCCATACCAAAGTCGTTTTAGTTTTTTTGAGAGTGATGAAGATTTCATGATTGCCCGCAAATACATGGAGATGACCGACACTTTACGGTTCAAAGACCAGCTGATATCGGAGCTAAGCGGTGGTGAACAGCAGCTTGCAGCCATTGCCCGCGCATTGACTCAGCAGCCAGAATTGCTTTTGCTCGACGAACCGACATCACATCTCGACATTACGCACCAGGTACATATTCTGAATGTGCTTCAGCAACTGAATCAGGAGATGGGATTGTCCGTCCTTATGGTGATCCACGATCTTAACCTCGCATCCGAATACTGCGATCAACTGATCCTTGTCAATCAAGGAAAAATACACATTCAGGGAACTCCCGAAGAAGTTCTTACATTCCAAAATATCGAAGATGTGTACAAAACAGTTGTTGTTACCCAGCCAAACCCACTATCGGGTAAGCCCGCAATTTTCCTTGCAACACAAAAGATCCTAAAAGAAATTCAGGATCGACCAACAAGAACTGCCAGTTTTATAATTATCAACAGAGATAAATCCATTAAATAAAGGCTTTGGACATTGTATTTATACAATGTGTTGATAATTCAATTCTGCATTCCTGCTAAAAATCGATTATACTTGTTGCAGTGATTGCTGGTTCGTGTGTTTTGCCTTCGCAAGACCTCGATAATAGGGAATCCGGTGATTTGATGGATTAATTCATTAAAAATTCCGGAGCTGTACCCGCAGCTGTAAGTCCGTTAATCGTTTCTGAAAATACTTTTGCCACTGTTTCCTGAATAATCGGGAGATGGGAAGGCTTTCAGAAACAGGACAAGCCAGAAGACCTGCCACAATCCATATAATTTATCAAGAAGACTTTCGGGAATAAAAGTCAGGTCTGAGATCGAATCCGCTTTTCTTTTTTTATAAAGTTATCGGCACATTCTGTCATCTCACCTTTTTCTTTCCTGAAAAATAGATAGTTAAAATTTCAGATTAATAAAAGAAAAAGTTATGAGAGGCGCAGAATTAATCATTGTTAAAAGAGATGGGAAGAGAGTTCCGTTCTCTATCGATAAAATCAGAAATGCCATTAAAAAAGCTTTTCTTTCGGTTGGGAGCTTTGCAAGTGAAGATGACCTTACTAATATTTTGCACCGGTTAAATATTCGCAACGAAATGAGTGTGGAAGATATTCAAAACCAGGTGGAACGTTCACTTATGGCGGAAAGCTATTTTTCGGTAGCAAAATCGTATATGCTTTATCGCCAGAAACATTCTGAGGACCGGGAAACGAGAGACCGTGTAAAATTCCTCATTGAATACTGTGCTGCCGGAAATGCTGCAACCGGAAGTAAATTCGATTCAAATGCCAATGTCGATAAGAAAAACATTGCAACGCTTATTGGCGAACTCCCTAAAGAAAATTTCATCCGGTTAAACCGGCGGTTGCTAACAGAACGGCTGTCGGATATGTTCGGGAAAGAGCTTTCCGATAAATACATCAGCTTTTTGCATCAGCATTTTATTTACAAGAACGATGAAACGAGCCTGGCCCCGTATTGCGCCAGCATAACCATGTATCCGTGGTTGTTGGAAGGAACGTCGAAAATCGGAGGAAACTCCACCGCGCCAACCAATTTAAAATCGTTCTGCGGAGGCTTTATCAATATGGTTTTCATCGTTTCGAGTATGTTGAGCGGGGCTTGTGCCACGCCCGAATTTTTGATGTACCTGAATTATTTCATCAGCAAAGAATATGGCGATGATTATTATAAACACAGCAATGAAAATGTTGATTTATCGAAGAGAAAACGCTCAATTGATAAAGTAATTACCGACTGTTTCGAGCAGATTGTTTATTCGTTAAACCAGCCGACCGGAGCGCGAAATTTTCAGGCCGTATTCTGGAACATTGCTTATTACGACAAATATTACTTTCAGAGTTTATTCGGTGAATTTGTCTTCCCCGATGGCAGCAAACCTGAATGGGAATCATTAAGCTGGCTGCAAAAGCGGTTCATGGCGTGGTTTAATCAGGAACGAACAAAAACCGTGTTGACTTTCCCGGTGGAAACCATGGCTTTGCTGGCCGAAAATGGCGATGTGAAGGATAAAGAATACGGCGACTTCACCGCAAAAATCTATGCCGAAGGACATTCGTTCTTTACTTACCTGAGTGATAATGCCGACAGTTTAAGCTCGTGCTGTCGTTTGCGCAACGAAATCCAAGATAACGGATTTAGCTATACCCTGGGTGCTGGTGGGGTTTCTACCGGTTCAAAGAGTGTTTTAACCATCAACCTGAACCGCTGTGTACAACAGGCTAAACGAGAGCGCATACCTTACATCAATTTTCTGGAAGAAGTAGTTGACCTGGTGCACAAAGTGCAATTGGGCTACAACGAAAACCTGAAAGAATTGCAGCAAAAAGGGATGCTCCCTTTATTCGATGCCGGGTACATCAATATGGGGCGACAGTACCTTACCATTGGCGTGAATGGCTTGGTCGAAGCGGCTGAATTTTTGGGAATTGAAATCAATGATAATCCTGAATACGTGGCATTCACCCGCGAAGTCCTAGGCTTAATTGAAACGTACAACAAAAAGTACCGTTCGAAAGATACCTTGTTCAACTGCGAAATGATCCCTGCCGAAAATGTGGGCGTAAAACATGCCAAATGGGACCGCGAAGATGGCTATTTCGTCCCGCGCGATTGCTACAACAGTTATTTCTATATCGTTGAAGATGAGTCGCTGAACGTGATCGATAAATTCCGCGTTCACGGACGGAAATACATCGAGCATTTAACCGGAGGCTCTGCTTTACATGCCAATCTGGAAGAGCATTTAAGCGAGGCGCAATATCGCCATTTGTTGCGAGTGGCAGCCTTCGAAGGTTGTAACTACTTCACATTCAATATCCCCAACACCGTTTGCAACGACTGTGGGCATATCGACAAGCGCTATTTAAAAGAATGCCCCAAATGCAAAAGTAAAAATATCGACTACCTCACACGGATTATCGGTTATATGAAGCGGATAAGCAGTTTTTCGGATGCTCGCCAAAAAGAAGCTGCCCAAAGGCATTACACCAAAAATAGAATAGAGCAAAAAGGAGAAAAACAAATTGAAGAATATGCTCAGGTATTATAACTACGATATTGTTTTTCAGGAGATTCCAAATGAAGTTACGTTGGCGGTTAATATCACGAACTGCCCGAACCGTTGCAAAGGGTGCCACAGTCCGCACTTACAAATGGACATTGGAGAAGAGTTGAACGAAGAGCGAATAGCCTCGTTTATGGATAAATACGCTTCTGCAATTACCTGTTTTTGCTTTATGGGCGGCGATGCAGAACCGCAACAGGTATCCGTTTTGGCCAACTTTGTGCGTGTTCATTATCCTGAAATAAAAGTAGCCTGGTATTCTGGTTGTACCAGGTTGCCCGAAAGATTTGACATCAGGTATTTTCAGTACATCAAACTGGGAAGTTATGATGAAAAATTGGGAAGCCTGAGAAGCGAAACCAGCAATCAGCAATTGTTTCAAATACAACCAGATGGATGTATGAAAGATATTAGTTATTTGTTTAAAACGTTCTGATAAAAACATAAGCAATGAAAGGATATATCCAAATTTATACAGGCAATGGCAAAGGAAAAACAACCGCTGCGATAGGCTTGTCGGTACGTGCCGTAGGTGCCGGGAAAAAAGTCTTTTTTGCCCAATTTGTAAAAGGCCGGATTTATTCCGAAGTAAAGGCAATACAAAGTTTATTGCCCTCAATCACCATGAAGCAATACGGTCTTGAATTTTTCATCAATAAAAATCCGACACAAGCCGATATTGACAAGGCCCGCGAAGGGTTCTCCGAGGTTTCTGAGGTCATTGCTTCAGGCCAATACGACATGGTGGTTTTGGACGAAGCCAACATAGCCATTTACTACCATCTTTTTACGGTTGAAGAACTTATCGGTGTGCTTAAAAAGAAACCGGATGAAACCGAAATCATTATTACAGGGCGGTATGCCCCATTAGAATTAATCGAATTTGCTGATTTGGTAACCGAAATGCAGGAAATAAAACACTATTATTCGCAAAGTGTTGAAGCAAGGGTAGGAATCGAATTTTAAGCTGGTAACATGCAAATTAGTGGATTCGATTAAGGTTATTATAAATTCCGGCGTAGATCATGAATTTTGGACAACAATTTACCGCAAGTTGGTTTCAATGGAAAATATCAGGCAATAATTCCTGAACTGGAAGGGGCATAACGCTATTTTTTGCAGCAATACTGTAGCAACGAAAAACCTTCGAAAAATGAGAAAATTTTTCAGCTTATCCTGAAAAAATTACAGAATCTGATAAATAATATAAGATGAATCCAAAATATCAATTCATTTTGCGGCAATAAATGAAGAATAAGATGCTTGGATTGTAAGTTTGTTGTTATTGAATAATTAGTTAGATTTGTGTTACGAATTTTAAAATAGTAACACAATGTCGTTAGTGCGATTTGGAGTTAGCTTAGATGAAGATGTTCTCAAAGCCTTGGATAGCTATGTAATTGAGAATAATATGCCAAATCGCTCTCAGGCAATACGACATTTAGTCGAAAAAAATTTGGTGGAAAAGAAATGGCAATGTAATCAAATTGTTGCCGGAGCAATTGTAATGCTATACGACCATCATAAAGGTGATGTATCCACCAAATCAGGCGATGTTCAGCACGATTATTTTGAAGTAATACTTTCCTCACAACACTTTCATTTGAGTCATGATAATTGTCTGGAGATCGTTGCTGTAAAGGGTACGGCTAACCGATTAACCGAATTATCCGACAAGCTGATAGGGATTAAGGGCATTATTCATGGCAAATTGGTCATGAGTCGTACTGATTAGCATATTTTTTTGCTCAAATGGTAACACGAATTATTAAATAAGTAACACCAACTAAAAATACAATGAAAAAAACGAGCCTTTTATTTACAGGATTATTAACCTTGTCACTCTTACAAGTATTCGCCCAGAAGTCTGTTAATGACACTATCGCGATTGAAGGAATTACAGTTACTGCCTCCAAAACGCCTCAATCAATTGGGAATGTAACCCAAAAGATTGATGTGATTGACAGCAAAGAAATTACAAAAGTGATTTCAGGAAACCGCAATATTTCCGAAGTATTGATGTACAAACCCGGCGCATCGGTTAGTTCTTTATCGCGCAACGATGCCAATTGGGGAACTTATGGCGGTATTGGCGCCAAATACAGCACCTATATGTTGCAGGGTTTGCCAATCGATGCGTTTGTTGATCCGATGAGCCTCGATTTATCGGCAATTGAACGCATCGAGGTACAACGCGGTCCTGCTTCAGTAATTTATCCGAATTATCTTTCACAGGATTTTGCCGGAAATCAAAGTCCTTTGGCTGGTACAATCAACCTTATTTTAAAGGAAAGAATCGACAACCCTTTGACCAGCTTTTCAACGGCTTTTGGTTCTTATAATACTTTAAACGGTCAGTTTTATCATCAGGGAAAAACTCAAAACCTGAATTATTATGCAGGTGCGAACTACGAAAGTTCTGATTATACAAACTATGGAACGGCAAATTCGTGGTTGAATATGCAGAAAAACCCTGAATACAAAAAGACCAAACTATTCGGTGGAGCAACATGGTATCCGGCTGGCAACGACAAGCAAAAATTTACACTTTTTGTAAATAAAACCTTTCATACGGGCGATGCCGGAAGGGTTTACCGGGGTTTCGAAAATGAATACGGAACAATCAATGCCGGATATTCAATCGAATTAAACGACCGCATGAACTTACAGGCTCACATGGGAATCAGGAATTACAATAGATCTTGGCAGGAAAGCAATTTTGGTGTGATTGACACCCTGAAATCGAACAATGGCGTAGATCAAACAATTGTCCCGGTCGATATTTCTTTAACTATCAATCATGGCAAAGAGAACATTTTCATTGTTGGAAGCGATTATCAGGGTGCAAATTATTCTACTTGGTCTGACCAGCTAAAAGGCTATCAATCCTTTGGCAACAAATCAAGAGCTATGCAATCTGGTATTTATGCGCAGGAAGAATTGCATGTCAGCGGTTTAATCTGGCGGGCAGGCATTCGCTACAATTACATGAAGAATAACATCGAATTGGTTGATGGTGGCGCACCGGGTGAAAAATCGAAGGAGTGGAATAGCTTTCTTTGGAGCACGGGTTTAAAATATAAGTTCAATAGCGATTTCTCTTTGTTTGCCAATGCCGGAAATAGCTTTCTTACACCCGGATTAAAATCTACAGGAGGTACAATTAAATTATCTGATAAAGGAGTAGTTGGTCACAACGGACAATTGCCAAACCCCAACCTGAAACCCGAATCGGGTTTAGGAGTTGATATTGGTACAGATATATCTTTGCCATCAAATTTTAAAATTTCTGTTCGTGGTTTTTATCTTTCGGTGAACGATGCAATCATCGACAATGTGGTGAGTCAGAACCCATCGCAAACACAATCCATCAATGCGGGTAAAACAACATCCAAAGGGTTGGAAGCTGAGCTCAAACAAATGGTTACGAACAACATTCAGTGGTTTGCAAATTACACTTTAATGAAGACCAAAGTTAAAGGAGCCGGAACAGTTCCTTTTGCTCCTGAACAGGTTGCCAATCTCGGTGTAAACCTTTCAACATCTTACGGTTTAAGTTTCAGTCCTTACCTGAATTACAACAACGGGTTTTATGATAGCAGCGACAAAGCCGGTCGCAGTTTCTTCAAGCCTGGTGCATTGCTCAACCTGAATGTCTCGCAAGTTCTGGCAGAAACAGATAATTATAGGGTTGAGGCATTTGGCAACTTATACAACGTTACCAACAACAAATACGAAATGCCCTGGCAATTCCAGAATCCGGGATTTTCGATGATGGCCGGAATCAAGGCTACATTTTAAGACCAAATAATGAGAACAAATCTGGCTATAGGTATTGTTTTGATTTTTTCAGTAACTTTTTCAAGTTGCAGACCAGGCAGAGCCAAACCCCTTGGCTCTGCTTCATCCATTCAGGTAAGCGATTTCAGGAATAAGGAAATTACACTTACAAAACCTGCAAGTAGAATTATTTGTCTCATTGAAAGTGGTTTGTCAGGACTTTATATGTTGAGAGCCGAAAATCAGGTCATTGGCGTTTCGTCAGCAATTTACAAAGAAAGTGCATCGGCTCAATACGCGGCATTAGACGAACGGATTAAAAACAAAGAACTTACTGCGCCGGGCAATTGGGATTTTGTGAGCATCGAAAACATTGTCGCGCTTCAGCCCGATTTGGTCATTATCTGGGCATCGCAAACCGAGTCGATTCAATCGATTGAAGAACATGGAATACCTGTTTATGGTGTATTTCTCAGTAGTTTTGAAGATGTTTACAAGGAAATCAAGGATTTTGGCGTGCTTACCGGAACAAGTCAACGGGCAGATAGCCTGATTGCCTATACAAAAGCTGAAATCGGTAAGTTGAAATCGATTCAGCAATCATCAAACGACAAGCTGAAATCGGTTTATTTTATGTGGAATCAAGGTTTGCTCGAAACAGCAGGAACGACAAGCACCGTCAACGAATTGATTGAGCTTGCCGGAGCAAAAAATAGTTGTACGGTGAGTCAGGAACATGTTGTTATTAACAAGGAAAGGCTTTTCGACTGGAATCCCGACCTGATGGTGATGTGGTACAACCCTTCGAAAAGTCCGCAAGACATTCTCAGCCTCTCAGAAATTCAACAGCTAAAAGCGGTTCAGGAGAAACAGGTTTACGAATTACCTTCGGTATTTTTGTGCGACTTATGGACACTGAAATTTCCTTATGCAGTTAAAATGCTGGCAAATTGGTGTTATCCATCAACCTATTCAGGTTTGAATTTAGAGGACGAAAAACGTAAAATGCTGCTTGAGTTATACGGTCAAAAAGGTGAAAAACTACTAAAATGAAGAAACGGATAATAACACTGTTCATATACCTGCTTCCTTTGCCAATCGTACTGGCTTCACTCTTTATTGGTCCGTCTGAAACAGCCAATCCAGATGCGATATTCAATCTAATTTTTAACAATACTGGGAATTCAAGCCTTGTTCAATCGGTGATTTTTGATGTGCGGTTGCCACGAATTTTACTGACATTTTTAGTCGGCGGCTCTTTGGCCATTTCGGGATGCAGCATTCAGGCCATCTTTCGCAACCCGTTAACCGATTCGTATATTCTTGGACTTTCATCAGGCGCAGCGTTTGGGGCAGCTTTGGCATTGGCTTATTCATTTCTGCCAGTGCAGGTTTCCGCCTTTATTTTCGGTCTGATTGCCGTTGGACTTAGCTATTTTATGGCCCGAAAAAACAAAAATGTTTCCATCGTTTCGCTCATACTTTCAGGAATAATTGTTTCGGGTATTTTTACCGCTTTATTAACGCTGGTGCAATTTTATAGCGACCCATTTAAACTGCAGTCAATCGTGCATTGGACTATGGGAAACCTGCACAATGCCAATTGGGAAAAGCTGCAATCGTCGGTCATTCCAATAACTGTCGGCGTATTGGTGCTATTCGTTTATCGGTGGCGGTTAAATGTACTCGCGCTTGGTGACGATGAAGCCCGGACTGTTGGTATTAATCCCGAAAAAGACAAACTAATTATCCTGATCGCCTCCACTTTGGCCGCATCGTCTGCCGTTGCTGTTGCCGGTATCATTGGACTTTACGGACTGATTGTACCGCACATGGTTCGCATGATTATCGGCCCCGACAATCGCCAATCCATTCCTTTGAACTTCCTTTTTGGAGGTATGTTTTTGCTTATCATCGACAATTTTTCGCGGACACTTTCAGGATTCGAAATACCAATCGGAGTATTTACCATGCTTTTGGGCGCACCTTCTTTTATCTTTCTAATGAAAAAAACAAATATCGGATGGAACAGTTAAACCATGCAATTACCGCAACTGATCTTTCTTTTGGGTACAAAAACTCACTTATTCTCGATCATGTTAATGTCGAGATTGAAACTGGAAAGCTCACCTTTATTTTGGGGCAAAACGGTAGCGGAAAGTCAACTTTCCTGAAAATTCTGGCCGGATTGCTTACTGCTCAAAAAGGGAGCCTGACAATAGCTGGAAACGACGGCTCCAAACTCTCTTTTCAGGAAAGATCAAAGCTTATCGGCTTCTTGAACCAGCAGCACAAAGCAATATTTCCGTTTTCGGTTGAAGATGTGGTTCTTACAGGCCGTGCTGGATTTATCAATTACATCCCCAAAAAAACCGACAAAGTCGCAACTATTCAGGCTATGGAGAAAGTCGGTATTTTGCATTTGCGAAACCGGAATTACACCGAATTGTCGGGTGGCGAACAGCAAATGGTTATGATTGCCCGTTTGCTCGCGCAAAGCCCAAAAATTTTATTACTTGACGAACCAACAACCCATCTCGATTTCGTGAATCAATCGCATTTATTAAACCTCCTGAAACAGTTGGTGAGCGAAGGATTAACCATTGTTGCAGTGATGCACGACCCTAATCTGGCTTTTATGTTTGGTGATGATTTCCTTTTCTTGAAAGATAAAAAAGTAATACGGTCGGGTGAAACTATGAAAGCCTGGGATACCGAATTCCTGAAAACAATTTACCATGGGAAACTCGAAACTATTCCTCACAACGGACGTGCATTGCTTGTACCTTATTTGAATTAGTTGTGTTATTGTTTCTTTCATAGCGAAGGCTGTCATTTTCAAATTTCGTCATTTTCAAAATATTTTTATGCCTTACCGTCAAACCATAGCTGAAGCCTACGATGCAGGAGTCGAAGAAGAATACAACCGGCTTACAGAAACTCCATTGCGTGAAGCAGAATACCAGTTGATTGTGAAATTACTGGATGAATATATTCCTGACGGTTCCACAATTATCGACATAGGTTCGGGCCCGGGGCGATATGCAGAACATCTATTGCAACGCAATTGTAAGGTCGGCGTTGTTGATCTTTCAGCCAAATCGTTAAAAGCATTTTCCGACCGCATGGAAAACACTCTGTGTCAGTCAAATATTATTTTTAATCAGGTTTCGTGTGCCACTGAGTTAGATTGGATCACCGAAGATTCAGCCGATGCTATTTTGCTGATGGGACCGCTTTATCATTTAATCAATGAAGAACATCAAACTATTGCCTTAGCCCATTGCAAACGGATACTGAAACGCGGAGGATACTTGTTCTCTGTTTTTTTAAGCCCATTTCCAGTAACAATACCACAATCCGTGCATCTTCCAATAGATTTTTTTTCGGAAAAGATCAATGTCACAAATACTTTGTTTAAAGGATTTCAGGTTCCTCAATTTCGCTGTTGGCCCAGCAAAGCCAAAAGAATAATGTCAGACAACAATTTTGAAACAATTCGAATCCGAAACATTGAAGGCACAGCCTCTTTTTTGCCCGATTCTTATTGGGAAGGATCATGGCCGGAGCATCGAAAAGACGAACTAATAAATACACTTCTTGAAACTTGTGAAAAACCCGAGTTACTCGGAATTACCCATCAGTATATATGCATTGGCATGACTGAGTTTGCATGAAAATTTTAATTTATCATGTTCAGGCAAATCAATTTTCGAAGTTAATAACCTTACTATTCTATAATTTTTAACTCTATTTGCAACAATGTTTCATTTGAAGCGTTATAGCAATATTGAAATAAAAAGACTGCAAATGAATGCGGAAGAAATATTACAGAACCATCAGGTAAAAAAGACAACAGCCCGCGTAGCAATTGTTCAGGCATTACTAGAAAGTTTATATCCATTGTCTGAGAATGAAGTTAAATTTCAAATGGGCGAACGGTATGATCGCATTACGTTTTTTCGTAATACGCAAACCTTGATTGAGGCTGGGATCATCCATCGTATTGTTGTTAATAATACCAACATTAAATATGCAATGAACCGATGTGAAGAAAAACATCAACACGAAACAGATCATGTGCATTTTTTTTGTCAGCACTGTAATTTGCTGGTTTGCCTGATGGAAACAAAAACGCAAGCCTATCCGTTACCAAAAGGTTATTCAGTTGAACAATGCGAGGTAATCATTAAAGGATTGTGTGAAAAATGCAGTCAATCAAAAGCCCTTTAATACTTGATGAATAAATCAAAAAGGAATATCATTTTTCTTATACATTTCCACTTGGTGGTTTTGCTTTTACCTCTGCTGATAAAGGAGGTACATCATCATGCACATGATCAAAGTTCTATTACATTTCATCACGATAAAACTGTATCGCAAACCTCTCCACATTGTTATATTTGTGATTTTGAATATGTTTCGTTTGTAGTACCGCAAATTGTAAATACCTCGGTTAAGTTTACACCAATAATTGTTATTAAAGCTGATATTTTAAATTCTATAATTCAGACTCTTTATTCTCTCTCCTCTCTTCGTGCGCCTCCCAACCGTTAATTTTTGTTATTCAAATTGTTAGCTACTATTTCTTGAAATAGTTAAGCTTTCTGAGCAAATTAGGTCAATTACTGGAATTCACCTATTTCTTGTTAATGCAATTAGAAAACTAATTGCTCAAATAATCATATTATGTAATATTTAAAACTAAATTAAATGAAAAAAATCTTATTGGGTTTTGTTATTCTACTACTTTGTTCAATAGCAGGATTTACCCAAAATATATCAGATGAACACATAACTGGCCATGTGGTAAATAAAAACTCGAAAGAATACGTTCCGTTCATAAATATTTCATTAAAAGGAACAACTATCGGAACAACAACAGATGCAACTGGTCACTATTTCTTAAAAAACCTCCCAACTGGCAAATTCACAATGGTTGTGTCTGGAATAGGGTATAAACCAGTTGAAAAGGAGATTGATTTAACTTCTGTTAAAGCCATAGATGCTGATTTTGAATTAGATGAGGACCAAATCATGTTGGAGAGTGTTGTCGTTTCAGCCAATCGTAACGAAACCAACCGTAAAGAAGCGCCAAGCATTGTGAATATTATTAGTCCCAAAATGTTTGAGAATACTAATTCGGTATGTGTTGCCCAAGGGTTAAATTTTCAACCCGGCTTAAGAACTGAAATCAATTGTTCCAATTGCGGTTTGCCACAAGTCAGGATAAATGGGTTGGACGGTACATACTCACAAATATTAATCGATAGTCGTCCTATTTATAGCGCTTTGCAGAGCGTTTATGGTATAGAACAAATTCCGACTAATATGATAGAACGTGTGGAAGTGGTTCGTGGAGGCGGTTCTGCCATTTTTGGTACAAATGCTATTGGTGGCACCATTAACATTATCACGAAAGAACCAACTGCGAATTCTGTAGCAATATCGAATGCCACAACCTTTATTGGTATGAAAAATCCCGACATAAATACAACCTTAAACGCAACGGTTGTTTCTGATGATAATAAAGTAGGTATAACGCTCTTTGGTTCAACAAGACAAAGAGACCCTTATTGCTATTATGATGATGGCTTTTCTCAGATAACAAAATTAAAGGTTCAAAATATTGGATTTAAAGGTTTTTACAAAACAGGTAATTACAGCAAATTAACTATTGAATATAACAACTTGTATAATTATCTCAGAGGAGGAAATAATTTTAACTTACCAGTACAAAAATCAGATATTGCAGAGGATGCAGAATATCATATTCATACTGGAGGCATTAATTATGACATTTTTTCGGTTGATAGCAAACATCATTTAAATTTATACCTGTCTGCACAATTGATAAACCGTAATAATTATGCGGGCGCCCAACATGATACAATAGGTTTTGGGATAACCGTTGGCAAAACTTTGGTTTCGGGAGCGCAGTATAATTATTCAATAGACAGGTTGCTCTTTATGCCTGCTAAACTCACTTTAGGTGCGGAATACAACATTGATAAATTACATGATGAAATTGTGGACTTTAACCGGACAATTAATCAGGATATTAATATTCAAAGTGCTTTTGTGCAAAATGAATGGAAGAATAAAGATCTGAGTATTCTTTTAGGTGGACGTTTAGATAAGCATAGTTTAATTAAAAAACCAATATTAAGTCCTCGCGTGAATTTGCGCTATAACCTGAATGACCTTGTTAGTTTCAGGGGAAGTTATTCCACGGGTTTCCGCGCGCCACAGGTCTATGACGAGGATTTACACGGAAATGCAATCGGAGGAACAATTTCTATGATTCAAAATGACCCCAACCTGAAACCGGAAACTTCACAAAGCTTCAGCGGTTCGGTTGACTTCGATAAAGCTTTTGGAAATGTTCAAACCGAATTACTTATTGAAGGCTTTTATACAAACTTAGACCATGTTTTTGTGCTCAATGAAATTGGAACTAATACTGACGGGACTTTTATTCTTGAAAGAGATAATGCTTCGGGAGCTGTAGTAAAAGGAATAAACCTGGAAGGGAAAATAGTCCCTTCAAATGACCTGCAATTTCAGTTCGGGATGACTTTTGAAAAAAGCGAGTATAAAGAAGCCCAACAGTGGAGTGATGACCCGACTGTAATTCCACAGAAAAAAATGTTTCGTACACCCGACCAGTATGGATATTTTACTGCTATTTACCAAGCTTTTAAGGGTTTAAATGTTTCTTTGTCTGGAACATATACCGGTAGTATGTTGCTTCAACATTTTGCAGGATATATAGCAAACGATATAGAAATAAACTCGCCCAATTTTTATGATTTAGGCATAAAGCTATCGTATGATTTCAAACTTAATGGCAGCGTTAAATTGCAACTAAACGGAGGGGTTCAAAACATTTTTAACAATTATCAAAACGATTTTGATAAAGGCACATTCCGTGATTCCAAATACATATATGGACCAGCGTTACCACGTTCATTAACTTTTGGACTTAAAATTACTATATAGTACAAGAAAGACATTCTGTTATTTTCAGGACCGTAAACTTATTACCCTTTTCGACATTGAAAGAAGTGGGGATGAATACTGCAAGATTTAATTTAAACAACGGAGTTGGCTCTAACCGGCCAACCCCGTTGTTTTATTCGATGAAAGAAGGAAGCACTATTCCAAACATTAACGTTTGAGATAATATTTTCAAAAACTATATTTCAAAAATAGCTCAAAACTACGTCCAGGTCTGTAAATTCGTCCCCAATCAAGATGAGTGTAATAAGCTTTATTGAGAATATTTGTTATTCCCAAACTTGCATCCAGCGCATAGTTGAACAAATTAAAGGTGTAACCGCTTTTCATATTAAAGATGGTGTATGAAGGAGTTTTATGCTCTCCATAATTCAGGTTAATCCGGTTTTGAGCCAGTGAATTTTCGCATTCGGCCTGAAACATAAATTTACCCGTTTGATACTGTGCCGCAAAAACCATATTAAGCGGTGGAATTAATGGCATTGGCTCTCCCGATCCAAGTTCACCCATTGTAAATTTTGAATTCAGGAAAAAACTCAAACTATTTATTGGATTAAACAGAACCTGTAAATCGGCACTGTAAAGCTTTGCCGAAGGTATATTCTCATAAACCCTGATTCCGTTGGCATAAAAGTTCATAGCTGGAATTTGGGTATCGGTAACGCCCATAATATAATTGCCCAAATAGCTAAATGATTGACTGAAATTGGCTTTGATTTTAGGTCTGGAAAACTGAAAAGCCAGCCTGAAATAATTTGATCTTTCAGGATTAATGTAAGGATTTCCAATATAATCGTAACCATCGTAAGCATTGTACAAATAAAAACCCAATCGTTCGCCAATGGTCGGCATCCGTTCCGAATAGCCCATTGTTGTGACCATCGACAGGCTTTTCAAGAGATGGTACTGAACACTTAAATTAAGGCCTTTAACAAGCTTGCTTTGCTTTTTGGGAAGTGAATAATTAAATACAGAGAATTGCTCCTGACCGTATTGCGACTGCAAAATATCCATGTTATAATCCAACCGGCCATTCACCATGATCTGAAGTTTTTGAGTGACAAAAGTGGTATTCTGAAAAAATATTCCGGAAACATTTCGCAGCATTTCGGGCCAGGTTTGCATGTACATTGGGGGTTCAGGAGCTGAGCCAGGATACCGCATGTGCATGGTCATTTCGGCTAAAGAATTGTTGGTGTAATTGTCAGCCTTAACCAATAATCTGTTTTTTTCGTTCCACGGAATAACAATCTGAACGTAAGCGCCTAAAGTAGAGCTTTTGCCAGGCATGTCCATCCGCATGTAAACTGAATCCGATTTTCCTTCGGTTTTGTTTTCAAGAATATACAAACTATCCCTTTTTGAATCATCCATCACATGATGGATCGTGTTGAAATAGATTTTTGCTTTCAACTGCGATTTGCTGTTACGCTGATATTCAAAAGCAATTAATGATGCCCTTGCAACGCCAACATCCATAGGTAAGGCCGGATAACCCACATTTCGCGCATCATCGTAAAGCAGGTCAACCTTAAAGTTCTGGATATTATCGGGTGTATATTTTACAACTGAATGCAGGTTTGCTTTCTGGAACTGCGAGAAAGGAATTACCTTATTGTCTCCACTCCTGTAATTTTCGTTTTTCCGGTACACCGCATCAAATCCCCATGCCCATTTGTTTTTAATGGATGCCGTTGAAAATAATACGTTCTTACTTCTCGAAACACTTTCATATCCAATTCCTAACGAAGAATAGAATGGAACAGCACTTTTCAGATTGGGTTCCATCAAACACATATCTACTGAACCACCGATATTGCAGCCATTAATGCTTCCATTTGTACCTTGATTTATGGCAATACTCTTGAGATTTGTCGGTTCAATGTATGACGTGATTGGATCCATCTTATCGGTACATGCGCCGAACATTCTCATTCCGTCGATGGTGACATTTAACTGACCACCCGAAAAACCATTCAGTTGGGGTTCTTGCGCATAAGCCCCGCGTTTGATCAATGCCATTCCATCCAATCGTGCATTGATGTTATCAAGGGTCGCAAAATGATTCGTTCTGTAAAAATCAACCACATCTGTATTATTCAATGGAAGGTTGGCTGATACTTTAACTTCTTCCAAAATAACCGTGGCAGGCCAAATTTTTGAAGTATCAGCTATCTGTGCCTTTGATAAGATTGGCAGAACAGCCAACCAGGCAATAACTAAGTTTTTTCGCATGGTAAAGGAAAATTAAGGCCGGGCATAAAACCCCGGCCTCAATCAAATTTAAAGTGTTATATTGAAATACAAATCTTTAGAAATAGTGTTTCCACCTTTTTTTACCAGAACATTTATCTTCCATTCACCAGTCATGGTGAAGTTTACCTTTCCTTTGTAATGTCCGTTGCCCGAACTAACCGGATTTACGTTATTGGGCGAACCATGTCCCATGCTTGGCATTTCAGGCGTAATTTCAATGGTGTACGAATCATCGGCAGGCCAATCCATCATGCTGGCTTTGCGGTGCAGGGTAAATTCAATATCATTGATCCCAACTTTGGGTTTCGAAGGTTCGAGAATAGATAATACAAGCTTATTATTGTCAGGAGCCAAAGCTGTAAATACGCTTAAAACTGAAGTCGCCGGATTATCAACAGAAATATCGAAATTGGCTTCACCTTCTTTGTCGTATTTATGATTGTGTACGGCAACACCTAGTTTCCAAGTACCATCGGCTGTCGTTGGCATTACAAATGCAACCGCTCCCGGAAAAACATCGTTTATGGCTGTTTCATCTGGATTTTCAACCGGACAGGCATGTTGCATCGCCATAGCGCCTGTTCCCATCGTCATAAGGGGCATAAAATGGATATGCGCATCAGTAATTTTTTCTTTCAGGTTAAGCGAATCATAAAGGACTACAACCAGATTGTTGTAACCCGCAAAGAAGTTTTTCTTTCCCCAAATCTCAACCTTGGCAGAAGCGCCTGAGGCATAGCCTTCTTTTAGTTTTGTCAAACCATTCAATGGATCGACCAAGTTTTCTTCATTATTGTTTTCACAAGAGATAATCAAGACTGAAATTGAAAGGATAAATATGAATTTAAAAACGTGTTTCATTGTTGTAAATTTTGGAATAGTTAAAATCGGCACTGATCGAATACAAAAAATTCAGACCAATTGCAATGATGATCAGATGTCCATAAATTTTGAAGAAAGTATTCAACAATACCATCTAAATTTATGGAAGACCGAATAGTAAAATGGGAAAAATCAGGAAATGGCCAATGTTTGGGGAGGCACAAAAATGGACGAAACAACCTGTGTAGTATGGATTATTTCAATACTAGTCCAATAGGGTAAATTTATTTCTGTTGTTTTTGGAATTGAAACAGGTGAAATTAAAAACGCCTGTACTTCCTGGCTTAGGATTTTCCTAGCAGAGCTCTTTTCTTCTGTATCGCTTGCTTCAGCGCTTTTTTCTATTTGTTTTTTAAGATGACATTTACCCTGGCAACAGCTTTTGGGTTTATCTCTGTTAACGCAAAGGTTCTTAGCAATGTAATCCTTAAAAACAGCATATTCAATATAGGGAAGAATTGGTCTTGCTAAATAAAAGACCATTATAAATAATTGCATTATGGCATATACCCTATATTTCATACGCCATAAAACATATATATCTTATAAATGTTTAAGGGTAGTTTGATTTCATCGAAGTAAATCTTGATTCATGAAAAAAGAATACAAAGTTCATTTGCAAAAGCAAAGTAGCATATTACACCAACCATTACGGAGAACAGTTTCATCCGCGTTACCGCATCGCACACTGCACAGTATTTGAGCGCTGGAGAAAACAATATTTTAATATTCAGAAATAGTTTAAAAACCAGCAGTTTACGTAAAACTCTCGATTGAGACACTGTTCTCGAAGTAACTTTTTTCTTTGTTTTTACTGATTTTCGATTACTTTTGTCGCCACGTTCATTTAAAATTTAGGAATGAGATACCCCGTAAAACGGGTTTAATAGGGAATCACGTGTAAATCGTGAGCTGTCGCGCAACTGTAAAGTCCAAACACAGTTTTGCAACTTAATACCACTGTCGCGCCTAAGGCGAGATGGGAAGGTGTTGCAAAACGGACAAGCCAGGAGACCTGTCTTATTTCATTGAACGACACTTGCTTTCGCGGTATAAAGCAATGGTCAGGAACGAAAAAAGATAACTCCTTTTTACATTTTCTTTCGTACACCTTTCTGTTTATTTCTCCGCGTAGGCATATCAAAATTTAATGTTTTACCATTTAATGTTGATGTATGCTTACACACAATTTAGGGTTCCCGCGTATTGGGGCCAATCGTGAACTAAAAAAAGCCTGCGAAGCTTACTGGTCGGGTAAAATTTCCCTTCAGGAACTGGAAGAGGCAGGAAGACTGGAACGGCTCAAAAATTGGCAAACCCAGCAAAAATCCGGAATCGGGCTGATCCCATCCAACGATTTTTCGTTTTACGACCAGGTGGCCGACTGGAGTTTTTCGCTCGGGGTAATTCCTGCCCGCTTTTCGGCATTGAGAAACAAACTTTCGCCACGCGACCTGTATTTTGCACTGTGCCGCGGCTATCAAAAAGACGGCTACGATGTTACCCCGTTGGAAATGACTAAATGGTTCGATACCAATTACCATTACCTGGTTCCTGAATTTGAGAAAAAACAGCAGTTCGCTTTTTCAGGACCCAAAGTGATCGATGAATTTTACGAAGCGCTTTTGCTGGGCGTAAAAACCAAACCGGTTTTACTCGGTCCAATTTCGTTCCTGAAGCTGGGAAAAGCCAAACGCGATGATTTTAATCCTCTGGAGCTTGTTTATTCGTTACTGCCTGTTTATCTCGAAATTATCGGCAAACTCGAAAATGCCGGAGCCGATTGCATCCAGATCGAAGAACCGTTTTTGGTAACCGATCTGACAGATTATGAACGCCAGCTTTACCGGACAATTTTAACTGAATTGTTTGGCAATTTTCCGGCAATCCGGTTTGTGCTGGCCACGTACTTTGGGAGTATTGCCCACAATATTGACGTTATCTCACGGCTTCCGCTCGAAATTTTGCATGTTGATTTGGTACGCGGCGCTGATCAACTCGATGGTTTACTTTCGCGGATACCATCGTCAATGTCGCTTTCACTGGGAATTGTGGATGGCCGCAACATCTGGAAAAATAACCTTAAAACTTCGTTGGAAACGATTCAAAAAGCAATTGATGTATTGGGCAAAGACCGTGTTTTGCTTGCCCCTTCCTGCTCGTTATTGCATGTTCCTTATGATTTGAAAAACGAAAATAATCCGGAAGGACTTCCTGAGGAAGTAAAAAACAGGATGGCTTTTGCCGTGCAAAAACTTGATGAACTCCGCATTCTGGAAGATTTAACCAGTAATTTTCCTTCTGCAGAAAGTGTTTTCAGGCTGGAAGAAAATGAGAAATCTCTTAAAAAATGGGATGATTCTCCTTTGCGAAGAAATGAACAAGTGCAATCTGTTTTATGCTGTATTCCAGTCGATGACAAAAAGGTTGGCAGAATTTCTTCATTTTCAAAGCGCATAGAAAAACAGCAGGATCATCTTAGCCTTCCTTTATTTCCTACTACGACCATCGGTTCGTTTCCACAAACAGTCGAAGTGCGAAAAACCCGTCGCAGGTTTTTGAATGGAGAAATCACCTATGACGAATACAATCAGTTTGTCAGAAAAGAAACCGAAGCCGTAATCCACTGGCAGGAAAAAATAGGACTGGACGTACTGGTTCACGGCGAGTATGAGCGAAACGACATGGTTGAATTTTTCGGGGAACAGCTTAACGGATTTGCATTCACGCAAAATGGCTGGGTGCAAAGTTATGGCTCACGTGGAGTAAAGCCACCTGTGATTTATGGCGATGTTTCGCGTAAGAATCCAATGACAGTAGATCTGTCGGTATATGCCCAATCGCTTACCGATAAACCGGTAAAAGGCATGTTAACCGGGCCTATAACTATTTTACAATGGTCGTTCGTGCGCAGCGATCAGCCGCGCGAAACTACCGCAACACAGATTGCTATGGCAATTCGCGGTGAAGTGCTTGACTTGGAAAAGGCTGGAATCCGTATAATACAGATTGATGAGCCCGCTTTACGCGAGGGACTTCCCTTGCTGAAAGCTGATAAACCGCTTTATCTGCGTTGGGCAGTTAAAGCGTTCAAGTTAAGCTATTGGGGCGTTCAGGACGAAACCCAGATACACACCCACATGTGCTACTGCGAGTTTAACGACATCATCCAGTCGATTGCAGAAATGGATGCCGATGTAATCAGCATTGAAACCTCGCGTTCTCAAATGGAACTCTTAAAAGCGTTTTCCAATATTCAATATCCCAACCAGATTGGCCCAGGGGTATATGATATTCATTCACCCCGGGTTCCGGCAGTAGGAGAAATGTGCGACCTGATTTATGCAGCTTCACATTTTATTTCGGTCAAAAATCTGTGGGTTAACCCCGATTGCGGACTAAAAACGAGAAATTGGCCCGAAACCCAAAAAGCGCTTGAAAACATGGTCGAAGCGGCCAGGATACTAAGGAAATCCATTCCATAAATATGTGATTTTGTCTTGATTGCCGGGAGGGGATCTTTTTTGAATTTTCCATCCGTCCCCTCCCTTTTTTCTCTTAAAAAAAAATAAATGGATCTATTAAAACTATTTACACAAAGCGGAACTGCATCTACACTTATTTTCCTGAGTTTAGTTGGGATTTCAGGAATTTTGATCGGAAAGATTAAAATATTGAAAATCAGGCTTGGAATTGCAGGAGTCCTTTTTGCTGGACTTTTTCTGGGGCATATAGGTGCAAAAGCCGACCTCGAAGTATTGCACTTCGTAAGAGAATTCGGGCTAATCCTGTTTGTCTATTCCATTGGCCTAGAAGTTGGGCCCCGATTTTTATCATCGTTGCGCAATAATGGATTGAGAATCAATTTACTGGCTGCCAGCAATGTTGTTTTGGGCGTATTAATTGCTGCCGGGCTAAAAGTCGTTTTTGATTTGCCAATTCCGGTTATAGTAGGTGTTTTGTGTGGCGCGGTAACCAATACACCCAGTTTGGGCGCTGCCCAGCAGGTAATTACTGAACAAATATCCGGACAGCCGGATTTGACTCAAGTTGCTGGAATGGGCTATGCTGTAGCTTATCCGTTTGGGATTATTGGTATTATTCTTACTATGTTTTTGCTTCGGTTTATTTTTAAAATTTCAGTAAAAACTGAAGTTGAAAAATATCAGGCCGATGTTGCCGGAGTTTCAGGAAAATTGGAGGCCGTTAATTTAAAGGTAATTAATCCGGCCCTGACAGGAAAAAAATTGTCATTTATGCGCGAGACTTTGCGAGGCGAATTTGTGCTTTCACGCATGTGGCGCGATGGCGAGTTTTTTATGCCTGATGAGTCCGAGATCATTCGCGAAAACGATATGCTTTACGGAGTTTCGTCTGAGTCGTGTTTTCCCGTTCTCGAATTAAAAGTTGGCCCATTAAAAAATACAGGAGATATTGAAGTAACTGGAAAGCTTGGCATGCGCCATGTGGTATTTACCAATAAAAGCATGGCCGGAAAAACCATCAAACAAATAGGCCTTTCGCGTCGATTTCCGGTGAACATTACCCGCATCTTCCGGGCTGGAATGGAAATTATGCCCGATGAAGAAGATACCATTGAATTTGGCGATACCTTACGAATTGTGGGTGAACGCCGGGTGCTAAAAGAAGTCTCAAAATTGCTGGGTAACTCAATGAAAGAACTAGCCCACCCTAATATTATCCCAATCCTCATAGGTATTTTGGCTGGGGTAATCCTTGGTAGCATTCCTTTTGCAATACCTGGATTGCCAGCACCGGCCAAGTTAGGGCTGGCAGGCGGTCCGCTTTTGGTCGCCTTATTCCTGGGGCATAAAGGACGTATTGGAAAACTCGATTTTTTTATGACACCGGGTGCCAACCTTTTCATTCGCGAATTGGGAATTGTCTTGTTCCTAGCTTGTGTAGGATTGTCTTCTGGTGAAAAATTCATTCAAACAATTGTTGATGGAGGTTACGTTTGGATGGCATACGGTGCGGTTATTACATTGGTACCCATCCTGATTGTTGGGATTGTCGCCCGTTTGATGAAAATCAATTATCTTACAATATGCGGTGTTCTGGCCGGTTCAATGACCGATCCGCCAGCGCTTGAATTTGCCAATTCAATGGCTCCGGGACAGGCCCAGTCAACAGCTTATGCCACAGTGTATCCATTGGTTATGTTCCTTCGTGTTTTACTTGCTCAAATATTGGTTTTACTCTTTTTATAAAATGGCAATACGTGTTTTATTCATAACAGCACTTCTTTTGTCCTTGCCGGGAGTTAGCCGGGCTGGCGCTCCTGGCAAGTTGGCGGATTTATTTCAAAATGAAATCAAGTTAAAGCTCAACGAGAGTGGATCGGCCTGGACTAAGCTTTCTTTTGCTACCCAGTTTTGGACCAGGTACACCGGGTTAAATGCCGAAAGTACAAACAAGGCTGGCGATCCGATAAGTTCGGAAACCGAGTTTGCATTAAGGCGTACCCGTTTCATCATGACCAACAACCTGGACGACCGGGTTATTTTTTACACGCAACTGGGATTCAATAACCTGAATTCGACCAGTTCGAAACCGCAACTATTTTTCCATGATGTTTGGGGCATGTTCAGGGTTGCACCAAAATCGTGTTACATCGGGTTTGGACTAAATGGCTGGAATGGCCTGTCGCGGTTAAGCAACACCAGTTTCATGAAAACGATGACACTTGATAATCCCGGAGTAAATTACCCCAACATCAACCGGACGGATTTGGAAGGCCGACAACTGGGCATTTTTATAAAGGGTACTGTTGGAAGGCTTTCTTACCGAACTGCTATCGTAAAGCCATTCATATATAACGGGTTACCTACAACTTCACAAATAAATACCGGGTACGAATATCCTTCAGAAAAACTGGAATGCAAGGGGTATTTCGCTTATCACTTCCTTGATAAGGAATATTTCACCACTTCGTATGTGGATATGACTTATTTCGGCACTAAAAAAATATGCAACCTCGGTGCAGGCTTTGATATTTACCCACATTCGATTGCCGAATACGATGCCTCTGGCAATAAGATACTGAAAAACAGGAATTTATTTGCAGCCGATTTTATGTTTGAGTTACCCATGAAAAATAACCAAACGGTTTCGGTTTATTCAGCCTTTTACAGCTACGATTTTGGGGCAAATTTCCTGAAATCTTCAGGGGTAATGAATAACTGCGGCGGTGGAACTGGAATTGAAGGCGCTGGGAACAACGAATTTAAGATAGGCACCGGGAATATTCTCTATTCAACAGTTGGGTATTTATTCCCGAAAGAGTTCCTGAAATTACCCGGAAGGCTTCAGTTTTTTTATGCCTTTACTGATAAAAATTTTGAAGCGCTTCATCCTGCATTACTTAACCACGACTTTGGTGCAAACTATTATATTGCCGGTCAAAAGCTAAAGTTCAGTTTTCAGTATTCGTTAAGGCCAATACTTAACCAATCAGCCGAACATATTGCCTCCTACAAACCAACTGCCATAGTTCAGATTCAATTAGTTATTTAAATAAATAGGAAAGTTATGCAAGACAACCGACCTGCATTTGTGCGGTTTAATCAACGCAGCGAAACGCTCGCCAAACAATACGACAAAGCATATTACGAACGACAACATGCCAAGGGGAAACTGACCGCACAGGAGCGGATCAATTTGCTATTTGATGCAGATAGTTTTGAAGAGCTTGATGCTTTTGTCCGTCCACAAATAAATAAAACATTGCCCGGCGCTTATGGCGATGGGTTAATCTGTGGTCACGGACGTATCAACGGACGTAAAGTATTTGCCTATGCCCAAGATTTCAACTTTATGGGCGGGTCACTGGGCTCAGCCCATGCCGCAAAAATTGCCAAAGTGCAGGACATGGCTCGAAAAATGGGGCATCCTATCGTTGGCCTAATTGACTCAGGCGGTGCACGCATCCAGGAAGGGATTGCCAGTTTGAACGGGTATGGAGGAATCTTCCTCCGGAATATCCAGTCGTCGGGGATTATTCCACAGATTTCCGTCATTCTTGGCCCGGCAGCAGGGGGTGCAACATACTCACCGGCATTAACCGATTTCATTTTTATGACCCGCTTCACGGCCCAAATGTTCGTTACCGGCCCCAACGTAGTGAAAGAAGTGTTGAACGAAAATATTTCAGCCGAACAATTGGGTGGCGCCGATGTCCATTCAACAAAGAGTGGTGTGGCTCATTTTGTTTACGATGACGAGGAACATACCTTGTTGGGGGTTCGCAAATTGCTTCAATACCTACCTTCGAACAATGTAGAATTGGCGCCAATAGGAAACGAACCGATTATTGAGCCAGACAAACCAGAATATCTGAGGCTCATCATTCCCGACGAATCGTTCCGTCCTTACGATATGCTCGACATTATCAACAATATCATCGATCAGGATAGTTTGTTTGAAGTGGCCGAACTGTTTGCTGCCAATATAATCACTGCATTTGCCCGGTTAAACAATCAAACCATTGGGATTGTAGCCAATCAGCCAAAGGTACTGGCCGGAACACTCGATGCCAATTCGGCTGTAAAAGCAGCCCGTTTTGTGCGCTTCTGCGACATTTTCAATATCCCGCTTTTGGTATTGGAAGATGTGCCAGGTTTTTTGCCCGGTTCGGAACAAGAACATATCGGGCTGATTCGTCACGGAGCAAAACTACTTTATGCTTTTGGCGAAGCTACGGTCCCGAAAATTACGGTAATTGTCCGTAAAGCCTATGGTGGGGCTTATATTGTGATGAACAGTAAAAACATGGGAGGCGATTTCAACTTTGCCTGGCCAACTGCCGAAATTGCTGTGATGGGGCCGGAAAGTGCAGTAAAAATCCTGCACCACCGCGCATTGGAAGCTTCCGGGAATCCTGATCAGTTGAAGCAACAGTTAATTACCGAGTACCGCGAACAGGTTGCCAATCCATACATTGCCGATGAGTTGGGCTATATCGACGAAGTGATTGATCCGGCAGCTACCCGTAAAAAGTTAATTACGGCATTCGATCTGTTGCGAAATAAATACATCGA
Organism: Prolixibacteraceae bacterium; assembly: GCA_963677955.2. GTDB lineage: Bacteria > Bacteroidota > Bacteroidia > Bacteroidales > Prolixibacteraceae > Aquipluma. The sequence goes on along the minus strand of CAXXQR010000001.1, from coordinate 4,490,125 downwards.
AAAATCGCCCCGAAAACACGGCAATGTTCCTTTATAACCAAATAAAATTCGTCATGAGCATTCAATCGATATTAATTGCAAATCGCGGCGAGATAGCCATTCGGATAATGAAGACGGCTCGCCGGATGGGATTGAGAACCTGGTGTTTTCAAACGCCGCAGGAAGCCAATGCCTGTTACATTTCGTTTGCCGACGAGATAATCCGTATTCCGGAAAACAGTTCGGCAATACCTGTTTTCCTCGATGTGGAAGCCATTATCGGGTATGCCAAAGAAAATCATATTGATTCCATTCATCCCGGCTATGGTTTTTTAGCTGAAAATCCCGAATTGGCACGTCGCTGTACAGAAGAGGGCATTTTGTTTATTGGCCCGTCCGAAGCTTCGATTCGGCAAATGGGCGATAAAAATGAGGCCAAAAAACTGGCGGTAGAAGTTGGCATTCCCGTTATAAAGGGAAGTAATTCATCCATCACTTCGCTTACTGAAGCAACGCGCCAGTCTTTTGATATCGGATACCCGGTAATGCTGAAAGCACTGGCTGGTGGCGGAGGCAAAGGGATGCGCGTAGTACGTGATGTCCGAGAACTGGAACAATCGTACAACATGACAGTGAATGAAGCTCTAAATGCCTTCAACAACGGGGCAATGCTGATTGAAAAATACATTGAGCGGCCACGTCACATCGAAGTCCAGGTACTCGCCGACCACTTCGGCAATGCCGTCCACCTGTTTGAACGTGAATGTTCGGTACAGCGCAACCACCAGAAATTACTGGAGGAAGCACCGTCAATTGCACTAACAGATTCACTCCGCACTGCAATGACTGATTGTGCGTTGAAATTGTGCAAAGCCGCTAACTATTACACATTGGGTACTGTGGAATTCCTGCTCGACGACCAGGATAATTTTTATTTCCTCGAAATGAATACCCGCATCCAGGTCGAACATCCGGTAACAGAGGCAATCACCGGTCTCGATCTGGTGGAACTGCAAATACGCACCGCTTCTGGGGAAAAACTTTCATTAAAGCAAGATGATATTCAGATAAAAGGCTGGGCCTTTGAATTCAGGGTAAATGCGGAAGATGTTCAGGCCAACTTTGCCCCGAATTTTGGGATTATTGATGAGATGATCTTTCCGGCTTCTCCCCATTTGCGCATTGATTCGGGGTTTACGGCAGGTTCTGTGATGCCTGCCCTCTACGATTCGCTGGTTGCCAAGATGATTGTTACCGGGAAAACCCGCGATGAGGCCATCCGGCACGCATTGGCGGTGCTGAAGAAAACCCGGATCAGCGGTATTAAAACCACTATCCCATTTATTAAGGCAACACTAAACGATCCGGATTTTGTTGCAGGAACCTTTGATACCTCTTTTGTAAGCAACTTGAAACAGCTTTACCATCAGGAGAAAAACGAAGAACGGGCTGCTGCCATGATTGCATTGCAAGCTTATCTGGAAAATATGGAAAAGATAGAAAGCAACTGCATTGAAAGCTCTGGGGCTACCCCGTGGATTACCCGGATGTGGAACAAAATAATATGAGCAACTGGTCAATTTGATATTTAATTCAACTATGGGAAACGATAAAAAACAAAAATATCGGGTTAATGGCATACGAGAGTTTGCTTTTGTAACTCAAGCATTCTCTGTAAGGCAAACCCAAAGACAGCAGATTGAAAAGACCGGACAGAACCTGTACCGGGTTGAACTCAACAATGAATTGTTTGCTGGTGAAATTATTCAGAAAAAACAAAACCATTGTTCTGTATTGATCAATGGTAATACTTATCATTTTCAAATAGACCGCGAAGAATCGGCGAAACGGAAAAAAGCAAGCGGAAGAAAAAGCGATAGAGATAAAACCTATACCTTGAAAGCCCCAATGCCCGGCAAAATATGCGAAATCTTTGTTTCAAAGGGATCGGAAGTAAAACAGGGAGAACCAATCCTGATACTAGAAGCCATGAAAATGCAGAACCAGATTCTTGCTTTATCCGATTCTGTAATTGAATCAATTGCCGTAAAAACCGGTGAACCGGTATTTGCAGAACAATTGTTAATAACAATGAAACAAGTATAATCATGCCGGTAAAATTTGAACCACGCGAATGCCCGAACTGCGGTGCTTTATTCAACTGCACAGGCGATGCAAACTGCTGGTGTCTTTCTCTTCATATTCCTGAGAAAGTGCAGGACTATATTACGGCTACTTTTGATGGCTGTTTGTGTGAGAAATGTATCAGAGTATAAATAGTGAAAAACATGATTAATGAAACAAATCCATAGCAAAATACTTATTCAAACTTTGATTACAGGTTCTCCTATCATTGTTTCTTCTATTTATTCTTTTGAACGGACGATCTGAAATCGGGCAGTTGAAAAATCACACAAAAAAGGAAGAGTAGATTTTTTAAACCAAAGGTCTCCCAAAAGCTTTAATTATTCAATTAAATGATTGGAATTTTGTACCGGTGGGATCACAAAATTAAGTAAGAGTCTTCAACGTCAATGATTTTGTAGGCTTTTTAATTCTATTAAAATCCGAAGACTTTTCTTTCAATACTAAAAGACTTTTCTGATACCAAAATATTGAAATCTTAGTATATTATGGTTAGAGTTTACTAAATTCAATAAAATATTGAATTTAAGTCTGTTTACAGTATTATAGTAAATAAGCTTTTCGAAATATTTTGGACTTCTTGTTACAATAGTTCGGTACATTTAGGGGCTTTAGCCCAATTTTTAACGAACCCTTGTGTTAGTCACGAGCTAATATACATAGCTGACAATCAATTGTGATAATACAAATCTATTATAAGTCTATGCAAAGAAGCGATGTTTTCCAAAATAACTGGAAAGGTGTAATTTAAAAGACTAAAAATATCACGATTCACATATCTTTCGTACCTTTGTTGCTTAACCGTTCTTTGTGTATATTGTGAAAAATGACGAAAAAAACAGAGACTCGCTCGTTTCTAAATCGTTACCTGTTAAGAATCTTATTCTTGCAACTCGCCTATTTTCAGCTAAAAAGAATAATTACTGTGTCTTGCAACGTGCATCGACAGATTCTTATTAATACCACAAATTCCAGCCAGTTCTTTTAAATATTCATTCATCTTTTGATTTGAATGTACCGGAAGTAGTTTATCGCGATTTCGGTTCTCCGGAAAGTTTTTGTATTTCCGCAATATGGCTTTGGCTTGTGGTAATACGGGTACCCTGCACCGAATATCTGTTTTAGTCCGGTCAATGATGATCCATTCTCCACCATCGTTTCCTTGATGGATATGGGTATTGTTCAACTTTTTTAGTTCAGCATAGCCCAATCCTGTGTAACATGCAAATATGAATATGTCGCGGACGGCCTCCATTCTTAATGTACTGATTTCCTTATTTCTGATTTGCTCCATCTCTTGGCTTGTCAGGTAATCGCAGTGAGTCTCATTGCGTGAAACTTTGAATGAACCGTAGGGATTGTTTGAAATCTGGTTCATGGCTATGCCTGTGTTCAGAGCTTTTTTTAGATGTTTATGGTAAGTTAAAGCCGTATTTGGTTTTAATTGATATTCTGTTTTCAGGAAAATATCAAAAGAGTTCAGGAAACTGTAATCAACCAATGAAAGGCCAATATCATTCCGTCTAAATTTTTTTCTCAAAAATTCAAGCAATCTCCCCCTGGTTGTCTTGTAATGCTTTAATGTTCCTTCAGAATAATCATTTCCAACACGGGCATCTATGCCTTTAATAATAATATCCAGAATTTCCAGTACACCTTTTTCATCACTTACTCCCAGCAATTTATCTTTCACATTTAAGGTAGAAAAAGGTTCTCCTTTTGATTCCAGTTGGCTATAAACATCCTGTACCCTGTTGCCGATTTTATTCAGCCGGTTATTCAGGATTTTGGCTTCTTCAGATCTCCCTACAAATTGCTGCCGCGCATCATCCCATGATTCAGGACAAATAAAGATGCTTGAAGATAATTCAAACCGTTGGTTGTTCATCGTGCACCGTAGATAAATGGGGCATTTCCCATCAGCACGGGATTTCGTTTTCTTTAGAGAAAAATTTACTGTTACTCTCATAATTGGACTCATTTTTTAGTTTAAAAAATGGTCTCGTTTTCATGCTTAAAACTAACCTGTCTGGGTCTCATTTCCAAGCATTAAAACGAACCAAAATAAATCAAAATGAATTAATTATCAGAATCTTACACCGATTATCGAGACCTATTTGGAGTTTTCGGAGAATAGGTCTCGATATAGTCTCGTTTATTTTGCGAATTGGTGCATATTTTGGTGCCTTCCGCAAAATAAAAAAGCGCTTAAACCTTTGATTTAAGCGCTTTTAGTGTCAATTGATGTCTTTTGGTGTGACCCAGCTGGGGATTTAACCACCAAGGGTACTTATTTCAATATCAATACATTACAATTTTTATTCCCTAAAAGGGGTACGATCTGGACACTTTGCTATTCTATTCCTGTCTGCCTTTGACAAACGCGTGTCTGCATCAATCTCAGGTTCAAATTTACAATTTATTTTTTTACAAACAAACATATTGAACATCAGTTTTTTATCCCAAGTGCAAGGTGCAAGCATATCTATATAGATATGCTTGCACCTTGCACTTGGCTATGAATGACGTTTATATAATTTCGTATAATTTCCACAAATGTACTGCAGTGACTATGAATGTAGTAACTGATACTGAATTGGAGAAGCAAGCTACAGCACCCACACACAGGCATAGTTTTGTGACATATTTACTTGAAAGCGGAATTGATATTTGCAAAATACAGTAATTGTTAAGTAACTGTTAGGAAATTCAATTAAATTCTGTTTACTTATATTCTAATCATTGATAATTGGGTCATAGCCTCGCTCGTCTCTGTCAGTTTTTCATAGTCCCTTGAGTTTCTTCGGGAATATGATATCCAGGCCAATGTCCTTTCAACAATCCATCTTTTGGGCAAGACCCTGAATTCGGGGCTGTCAGAGCGTTTAACTATTTCAAGATTCCACGACAAAGTTTCTTTCACCCAGTCGATTATAGTTTGCCCACTATACCCCCCATCGGCAATGATCGTTTTGATACTTGCCAGAAATTTTTTAAAAAAATCCAGACTTTTTTGACGCACCATATTGATCCGATCTGAAACTAGGTTAAAACGAATTAAATCCCGGTTTTGAAACGATAGTGCTGTTTGATAGAAAATCACTTTTTGACTGTTCGATGCAAAGTGTTTTTTCGAAGAGTAATTGATGACAATTTTGAAAAGGTTTAAAAGAAAAGAAATAGAGTCGAATAGGTAAAGGGGGAATTTCACCCCTAAACCTCTCTCAGAACCGTGCTTGATAGTCTCCCATCACACGGCTCCTCGGACTCGCGCAACCATTTCAGGTTGTCAGGTTCAAAACAAGCTCATCCTCTTTCAAGTTGGCAAAATTACCTTGAGTCCGTTAACCCCTTCGCTCATCTCCGCTTTCACAGCGATTAATTTGACACAATTCGCTACTACGGGTTAATCCGCCCCTAGCCCACTGTATCGATACTCTCTGCCTTGCCTTACAGGTTTTCGGCATTCTCTCTTTACACCAGTGGGTAGGTTCTCCTGTTCCTTAGATAAGCCAAAGCATAGTTCTTGCCGTCTTTTATGCCGGAGACCGAGGCAGCCGATAAACTGTTGCTCTCTGCCCTTATCCCGCGTGGCAGTCCCTCACTCGGTTTTCAGTCTCGTAAAAGTTATTTTCGACACGTCATCGATCGGTTCACTTTCGTTCAACTCCTATGCTCACTCCTGACAGATTTCCTGATTAACCAGGCTTTCTGCCCTTTATCTTTAACCCATGTCGTCCAGTACCAACCCCTTGAAAGGGAAGCTCCGCAGGGTGGATTGAAAACACTTCCAATAAAGCATATTCGAGAGGCCATCCATCATATCAGGGATTGTCAATCTGCGTTTGTGAGACCTCCATATTTGCCTCGAAAGGGTATAGCTTGTTTCGTTCAGTATGACAGTTTGATAAGATGTCTCTCATCTCATCTAAAGTTATGATGAATAAATTTTAAAGAACTTATCCCGTTAAGCAGGATATTCATTATATTTGAAAGCGTCCTTATTCATCGCAGGACACACAAACTGACCACAATAAATAGGACTCTGAGCGGTCTGCAAGACCCAGCGATGAGTCGGTGTTGAACTACAACCCGGATTATTTTGCAGGGGTTTTGCTATGTACTTATCGACCGTTTTGGGGTTATTGTTAATTTGATTGGTCACTTAAAGTGAAAGCAAAAACTATTTAAAGAGAGTTTTGTATTGCACAAATATAGAGTTTAAGATTAAATTATTTTGTATTGCAAAATTATAAAAAAAAGAAAAAGGAGATTTTAAGCTTATATTTCAAAAAACTAAGACACACAAAAAATGAATATAAAAGCTATCCCGTAGGGATTTAGTTCAACATCAGCTAATGCTAAAAAAAGATCGTGCAAATGACAATCAATTGCTTTTAATATAACTTTACTATGCCTTTGAGAACATAAACATTGACAAATGAAGTTGAAATGAGGGAAGTTACTAATGTGTTAACAGGTGAAGTTAAAGCTTCAAAAGAAAATGTAATATTTTATTCAGCAGCAATCGGCTCGTGTATTGTAATTGCTGGTTATGATAAAAAACTAATGACAAGCGCAATGGCACATGTCATGCTACCAGGAGTTTCACCAGAAAAAAGTAAATCTCCGAAAACACGATATGCGCTCAACGCAATCGAAGATATGATAGAAAGAATGATTAGTCTTGGAGCAGACAGAGAGAATATTGAGGTATGCGTGGTAGGCGGATCCAATGTACTTAAACGAAAAGACGACACTATTTGTCAGGCAAATATAAATTCGGTTTTAGAAATTTTAGACGAGAAAAATATTAAAATAAAAGCAAAATCGGTTGGTGGGACTTTAAGAAGAAGTGTTTTATTTGATACAAAATCTGGCAATGTTTATCATTCAATCGGTGACGAAGATGATAAACTGTTAAGTTGTTTTATATCTGACGATTACTAAGATTATTGTTTTAATAAAATTAAAATGAAAGCAAAAAGCAAAAAAGTGTTAGCTTACCTCGAAGATATTTTTATTCAATATGAGAATAATGAGGATAAGATAAAGGCTGCAAACCTGAAACTTGACACAAGTAATCAGCAGTTGCAAGCAAATGAACTGCAACTTAAAGCGGCTAACCAGCAACTTGATGCAATAAATCAGCAACTACTGGCAAATGAGCAACACCTCAAAGCAAAGAATCAGCAACTTGACGCAATCAATCAACAGTTGCAGGCAAGCGAACTGCAACTTATAGCGGCAAACGAAAAATTATTAATTCAAACACGTGAACTTTTACGTTTAGCAACTGTAATCGCCGTTTCAAACGATGCCATTATCATTCGGGATTTGGAAGGAAATATTACCTCATGGAATGCCGGAGCAACAAAAATGTATGGTTATAGTGAAGAAGAAGCATTGAAAATGAATTGGCTTGATTTAGTTCATTCAGAATTTGAATTTATTGCAGTTGACATAATAGAAAGGTTAAAAAATAATGAGCAAATAGAAGCAATCGAAACAAAACGTATTTCAAAAGAGGGAAAAGTTTTAGACGTATGGATTGTTGTTACAAGATTAGAGGATGAAAGCGGGCAATTGATTGGAGTTGTTAGTACCGAGCGTGATATTACAGAAAGTAAGCAAATGGAGAATGAATTATTGATACACCATGAGCAACTTGAAAATCTGGTGGAGGAACGTTCAAAAGAGCTGAAAAATGAAATATCCATTCGCAAACTTGCAGAAGTTGAATTAAAGGCTGCAAACCAACAATTGCATGCAGCTAACCTACAGTTAAATGCCAGTAATCAGCAACTTAAAGCAAGTGAATTAAAGCAAATAGATACTTACCAAAAACTTCTTGAAAAAACGAGGCAAATTGAAATTCAAAACGAACAACTTATAGTCGCCAATACAAAGGCAACTGAATCTGACCGTTTAAAATCTGCATTTCTTGCCAATATGAGCCACGAAATAAGGACACCGATGAATGGCATACTTGGTTTTGCTGAATTGTTGAAAGACCCTGATTTGGCAGGTGATAAACAACAAGAATATATTAAAATCATCGAGAATAGTGGATTGCGTATGCTAAATATCATCAATAACATTGTTGATATTTCTAAAATAGAATCGGGACTAATGGGAGTTAATTACAAGGAGTCGAATATAAACGAACAACTGGAATTCATTTATACTTTCTTCAAACCTGAGATTGAAAAAAAAGGATTGCAGTTATCATTGAAAAACCCCTTATCCGTAAAAGAAGCCATCATTACGACAGACCGCGAAAAAATCTATGCGATTCTGATCAACCTTGTTAAAAATGCAATAAATCACACCAAGGAAGGTTCGGTAGTATTTGGGTGTGATAAAAAGGGAAACAACCTTGAGTTTTTTGTAAAAGACACAGGGATTGGGATTCCAAAAAACAGGCAACAAGCAATATTCGAACGATTTATTCAAGCCGATATTTCAAAAAAACAAGCAATTCAGGGAGCGGGGTTGGGCTTGACAATTTCTAAAGCTTATGTGGAATTATTAGGTGGAAGAATATGGTTAGAAAGTGAGGAAGGGAAAGGTTCAACGTTCTTCTTTGCCATCCCATATTCTACTGTACAGGAAGAAAAAAGCGTTAATAGTATGTTTGTTGCTGATGTTGAAACAATAAATGAAATTAGTAACCTTAAAATACTAATTGCCGAAGATGATGAAACATCGGAAATGCTTATTACAATAGGTGTTGAGAAGTTTGGCAAAGAAATTTTAAAGGCAAAGACCGGCTTTGAGGCTGTCGAAGTTTGTCGTAATAATCCGGACACAAATTTAATTCTGATGGATATTCAAATGCCATCAATGAACGGTTATGAAGCCACCCGACAAATACGTCAATTTAACGACGAAGTGGTAATAATTGCCCAAACCGCTTTTGCCCAATCCGGTGACAGAGAGTTGTCAATAGAAGCAGGTTGTAATGACTATATCTCAAAACCCATTAAAAAAGATGAATTGCTTTCAATAATCCAAAAGCATTTCAATAAATAATGAGTTGACTAACAATTAAACGATGAAAAACAAGCACTAGGCTATAACAGCAAAATACTCGCAAATCGGGTTTCATTGCTTCCCTGCCTGCACGATGCAGTCAGGCAGGGTTGACAGGAAATTAGTTTTCGAAAAGCAGTTCTCCATAGGAAGTTCATCAGGTAAAATCCAGCCTTGCATGTGGAGAGACGTTATAGCCAATCCTCCATATACCATGACATTGACTTCCAACGCGAACGCTTTGGAAAAATTATAGCTGGAACGAGAAGAATAAATTTAGAGCTACAACTTATTCATAATGTGCTACTTACAAAAACATTAATTAGAATGCTAAAAAGATGCGGTAACAGAAAGTTCATCATTAAAAACAAACTTTGCTATGGACATTCAGGACAAGACCAACGAAGAACTCATAAGTGAGTTGCAGGTATTACTTCAAGAGAATAATTCTTTAAAGGCTTTAAAAGAAAAAGAGGATGCAGAGTTTATCATTGCTAACAAAGAGCTTGCCTTTCAAAATAGGGAAAAAGAAAAACGGGCAGATGAGTTATTAATTGCTAATAAAGAACTTGCCTATCAAAATAAATTAAAAGAGAAGCGTGCTGCTGAGTTAGTTATAGCTAATAAGGAACTCGCTTTTCAAAACGAAGAGAAAGAAAATCGAGCCGCAGAATTAATCACTGCAAACATAGAACTTGCTTTTCAAAACGGGGAAAAAGGAAAGCGGGCTGATGAATTATTAATTGCTAATAAAGAACTCGCTTTTCAAAATGAAGAGAAAGAAAAGCGCGCAGCAGAATTAGTCATTGCCAAAGAACACGCAGAACAAAGCGACCGATTAAAATCTGCATTTTTAGCCAATATGTCGCATGAGATACGGACTCCGATGAACGGTATTTTAGGTTTTGCCAGCATATTGAAAGATGCTGATCTTACTGGTGAAGAACGACAAGAGTATCTTGAACTTATGGAGCAAAGCGGTATCCGTATGCTCAATATCATCAATGATATTGTTGATATTTCGAAAATAGAATCGGGACTCATGGAGGTTCATTTGAAGGAATCGAATATAAACCAGCAAATAGATTATATTCATACCTTCTTCAAACCCGAGTTGGATAAAAAGAAGATTCAGTTTTTCTCTAAAAAATCCTTATCTGGGAAAGAAGCTGTCATCAATAGCGACCGAGAAAAATTATATTCAATTCTTACCAACCTTGTTAAAAATGCCATTAAATATACCGATAAAGGATCAATAAAATTTGGGTATAGCCTAAAAGCGAAGGGTCAAATTAAAATATTGGAATTTTTTATCAAAGACACGGGCATTGGGATTCCAAAGCACAGGCAGCAACCCATTTTTGAACGGTTTATTCAGGCCGATATTACCGATAAAATGGCGCGACAGGGAGCAGGTTTGGGCTTATCTATTTCTAAAGCATATGTTGAGTTACTTGGTGGAAAGATCTGGGTAAAAAGCCAAGAAGGGAAAGGTTCAACATTTTATTTCACTTTACCCTATAATACCAAACCGGAAGAAAAAAATGTTGATAGGAAAGTTGTTCTGACTGAAGGTTTGGAGAATCCAATTAATTCCAAAGTTTCGGGACTGAAAATATTAATTGCCGAAGATGATGAAACATCGCAGAAATTGATTGCAACAACCGTCAAGAAGTTAAGCAAAGAAGTTATAAAAATAAGTACCGGCAATGAAACTGTTGAGATTTGTCGCAAAAACCCAGACATCGATTTAATTCTGATGGATATTCAAATGCCGGATATGAATGGATATAAAACAACCCGTCAAATCCGCCGATTTAACAAACAAGTTGTTATAATAGCACAGACAGCTTTTGGACTTTCTGGCGACCGGGAAAAGGCAATTGCAGCGGGATGCAACGATTATATTGCAAAACCCATTAACAAAACCGAACTCCTTGCATTAATACAAAAGTATTTCAAGCATTAATTAAATGTAAATAGACAATTAGCATTTGGCTATAGCAGCAAGCTACCCATCGATTTTCAGTGCTTTGTTGACAGGAAATTAGTAATTTGAAAAGCAGTACTTCGTAGAAAATTTATCGGGTAAAATCCCGCCCTGCGTATAGCCTCGGAACGGGGTGTGCAATTCTGGAAGAATTAACTTTATATTCTAACAAACTTCAAAAAGAAACAGTCCTATCTAATAATTTTGCTTCACAACATATTTCTAAATTTTATTTTAGACAAGACTCAAACAGAATTGACCCAGAGCCGACAACGTCCGAGTTACACCAATCTAATATTGGTAAAATATTATTTACAGAAAAACGCATTTATTACGAAAGTCTTACGAAGGAGGATAAAAGCAATTTTTTTTTGCCGCCTATAACAAATGAAACCCAACAACCTTTACAATTAAAAAATCTGCTATTTTGATTGGCTTGTCGGGCTTTGTTTATCATTCATTGGTTTCTAGTTTTCAAGAAGTTAAATGATAAAAATTAGAAAACATCAGCAATCACTTCTTCAACCGAAGAGCCACAGATCCTGCAATCAAATTAGATCCAAAAGATTCGAGTGTGGTGAAGGAATTTGATTCCGGAAGTCCGTTTTGTACTTTGCTCCAGAAAAAATCTCCGGGTTTCAACCTGTAAATTCCATGCCATTGCCCCGCAAAAAGCACATTGCTAACAGACTTTACTTCGAAAGTATATAGCTTTTGTACATCAAGTCCTTGATTAATATTTTCCCAGTGAATCCCGTTATCACCCGATTTTAATAGTCCTTCGCCCATAGTCATGGCATAAATATTTTTACCATCGGTTGAAATATCGTGCAAAGTAAGAGGCTTGTAAATATATTCCCAGCTTGTTCCCTTGTCCTTACTCATTAATGCTCCATCTACTGCGGCGGCATAAATTGTTTGGTCGATTTTTGTAAAGCCATTTATCTGAGAACCTTTAACTGTTTGTCTCCACGATTTCCCTGAATCTGAGGATTGATAAATACCATTGTCAGTTGCTGCGAATAACCTGTTTTCGAAAAAAAGCAGATTCCGTATCGAGGTACTATTCACATTAACCGTTGGCTCTTTCCAATTTTTGCCATCATTTTCAGAAATGAAAATTCCATTTTTATTTGTGACGATTACGAGCGTATTGTCAACCAAAGCTATTGCATTTATTTTAATGCTTTCGGGTAAATCGGAATCTATTCGGGTCCATTTATCCTCTTTCTCACGAATGGCATAAATTCCGTGAGAGTTGGTTGCCGCATAAATCGTTGAATGATCGATTAGAAAGGCACATACAGTTGCGTCCCCCGGAATACCGGTAGAGTATGCCTGCCATGAATCTCCTGCGTCAGTCGACAAATAAATAACCGGTCTGTTTACCTGTTCCGAAACTCCGTTAATTGAATTTACCTGTTGATTTTCAGGAGTCGTATGATTACCCACAAAGCTTGTGAGGCCAAATAACTGTATAAATAAAAATAAGATTATAAAGTAATTTTTCATGGCTTAAATGGTATTTAGTGGTTAAATAATATTGACTTTGGTTTTGACGAAAGTCAATATTCAGTAAAAACGTTGTCTTTTTATCCTGAATATAAATTACTTATTTCTGGTTTCTCTGGTAGTATTGAACTGAGTGATTTCATTAACGTATTTGGAATGTCGAACCAGAAAGATACACTCGTGAAATAACCAGCGCAGTAATTATCAGGCCTGTCTGTAAATTATTGAAACAGCCAATCCAAGAAAAAGTTTGACTCTTCGAATTTAGGCCTGTACCAATAATATTATTTGCTTTGGTCATGTCAATGTTTTTCAGCCAGATTCATCTTCCGGATATATTCTGAAGTTTCGCCGTTTGCAATTTTCCAAAGTACAAAACAGGTCTTTACTGCTCCACGAACTGTCTCATAGGTTACTTCAGTCACCGTCGATCCGGAAATTGCATCGGTTGAATAATAATGCTTTTCGGCTGCCTTGTTGGTCAGGTTTTCCAATTTATAATAGCGCAAATACGACTTCGGATTGCTCAGCAATTCGTCCAGTTTCTTGTAATCGCGTGTCGAGAATGGCTTGTGGTTGAGTTTGGTCAAACCAGTACCTTCTTCGGTCACAAGTTTCAGGTATTTCCCTTGGGTGTCCCAATAAATCCGAACTTGCATTCGTTCGCAAACAGAGTCTTCGCAAGGGAATTGGTCGATGTCGCGGTAAAAACACTGTATCTTTCCGGTGCTGTCGAGTACCTGAGAAAGAACATAAGATGATGAGTCGGTTTTTACCTCAATATTAACAGTCCTGTCATTATCCTGTCCTGAATAGGTAAAACCCATGCTAATAAATAAGAATATGAGTCCGGCAACACGCACGGCGACACCAACCACTTTTATTTTTGAACGTAGCATTGTTTTTATTTCTCTTAGAAATTTTTATTTGCTTTCCATTCTAATATTAAGCCCACACCTCGAATTGGTTAAAAGAATCAGGAAAAATTAATCGACCACTAAAGGCAATACTTTTAGAGTCAGTACATCCTCCAGGTCGCTCATTGCTGAAACAGCTGCGCTTGTCTTTTCGGTATTGCTCAGGCTGTTCCGGAAAGGAGCCGGGATATTATTGATTGCCGTTATGGCAGCGGCGATTTTGGTTTTTACTTCAGTATCAATGGTTGGGTCGATAGCCTTGACAAATGCCGAAAGGCTCGATCCTGGAGTTGATCCGTCGTAACCGTTGATGTACGCATTTTCGATGCTACGGACGTTGTTGGAAAAATCGGTAAGCGAGTTCCAACTGAACCACGATTCAACATCGAGCACATTCTGGCTTTTTACCGGCCCTGCAATTTTCTGGCTGCCAACTTCAGCAGCAATGTCGATCATCCCCTGCACAATTTCCTCAACAGCGCTGGTTTGCGACAAATAACGACTTCCGGCGTTTCCGGCATTTTTAAATTCTTCCGCGTATGGCGTTTCAACCGAGACTTCAATGTTCTCCAATATTTCTGCTTCCGCCGTTCCATCTTCAACACCAGCCCACAAAGCCCAAAGGGTAGTGCAATCGTCGCGCAAAACTTCGGTTACTGCTGCCAGGTATTGTTTTTCGCGCAAGCTTACTTCCGAAGCTATCCGGGCAGTCCCGTTCCTGAAGATCAGGTATTCGATGGTGTGAAAACCGCGCAAACCGGAGCCCAGGCTGTTGCGGACAAAATCAGCGGTTAACTCCTGGCTTCCGGCCAACACATTGTCGAGCTGGGTTTGATCCAAAGGCCACGAATCGAGCAGCGGGTCAAGACTTTTAAACGATGCAGGACCAAAAAGAAAAGCTTCGCTGCACTCCCAGGGCTTACGGGTTCCTTTCCAGTTGGCGCAGGTTTCATCAAGGTCGGCCTGTGAACCGCTTGCCAGAAATTTTTCGGATGAAGCCAGCAACAACATCGAATTGTTTTTCATGGCAGCATAAGTCGGAACTACTGTGTTGTCCACATAATCGTTCAGGATTTGTGTGTAATCGTTCTCTGTTTCAATTTCGTTATCGTTGTCATCAGAACATGCCGCTAAAAGCACGCTCAGCAAGATGAATATTCCCAAATACTTTTTCATAGATGTAATTTTTATGGTTATGGATTATTTCTGAAGGAACCAACCGGTGTAAACCAACGCCATCCCAAATGTGTTTTCGTTGTTGTAATCGCCCATGCCAATCCGGCGGTGGGCATAATCAGCTTTTATGGCTACCGAAGGCATCAGGTAATAATTGAACCCAAAAGTGAGGATATCCCTTTGGTAGCGGTCGTCGGCGTGCATTCCCCCGGCTGTTTTTTCCATCGAGTTGTAGTATTCGTAACGGGCGAAAGGCACGATCCGTTCTCCGGAATTATTCAGGTTGAAACTATAACCGGCTTCAACGCCATAAGCCAGCGCGTTTTTTGCAACCGGTGTGCGCGAGTATTGGATGGTTTTTGATATGGTTTTATTGATGGCAGAAATCTGGTACGAGTCGCTAAAATCGCCCGAGATAACATTGCCACGGACAATCAGTTTCCGGTTGTTGTATTCAAAATCACCGGAAATGATACCTACCCGGCCATCCAGATTTTTCATGTCGTCGGGCTTGGCTGTGTTTCCGGCACTGTTGCCCAAATATCCCGAAGCGCTGATGCGTAAATGACGTAAACTGGTGTTTTCAATCCGAAAAACTCCTGCAGGATCAGTCATTTTTACGTCCTCAAAAATGCCCTGTTTCCCTTGGCGAACCCAGTAGGCCGACGTAAACCCATTCGCATCCAACCCGTTCACCACCATTAATTGATACGACCAGCGACGATAATTCCCCAAAATTGAAACCCCGGTTTCGTGCCAGGTTAACGGAATGATGCTTGATTCACTTTCGGGGCGCGAGGTTCCGAAATAGAGAATCGATTCGTGG
The DNA here is from genome assembly GCA_963677955.2 of Prolixibacteraceae bacterium. GTDB lineage: Bacteria > Bacteroidota > Bacteroidia > Bacteroidales > Prolixibacteraceae > Aquipluma. The sequence goes on along the minus strand of CAXXQR010000001.1, from coordinate 4,474,545 downwards.
CGTACATTGGTTTGGCCAACCGGGACAATCATATGCCCGGCACGGACTTTTAACCATGGACGGAAAATCTTGGTGAAATGCAATTGTTCGAGCACCACTTCCCCGGCTTTTTCAACTTCCATTTCGTATTCGCCGGCTTCTTCGTATTCAAGCTCCATGGCCGAACCGGTTCCGCCGTGTTCAAACTCCAGCTCTGTAGAAAAAATCAGGTCGTTGCGAAATTTATAGTCGAACGAAAAAACGGCACGGGGCATTCCGATCAGTGAACGGTTATCGGGCTGTGCTCCATCAGTATAATTGTAACGGTCGGCGCCAAAGTCCATATGCTGGAATAAAATCTCGCCATAACCTCCCAACCGGTACTTTTTAAACCCTTGTTCTACGCGGCTTGTGTCGGGCTTTCCCTGACCCAAAACATCATTGGGTACAAACCATCCGGATAGAAATAAAACAAGTATTGCAGTAGTTAAAATTTTCATAGATTTCGATTGTTTGAATTTCTGTGTGCAAAGCAACCCAAACAAACAAACCACATCAATCCCCACAAATGGCGATTAACAATTAACCGATCCCTATATGTTATGATTTTTAAAAGCAAACAACTGTATAACAAGATGTTGAATTACGAAAAATCAACGTTTAAGATGAAATTACCGCACGAAACGCCTACCTATTAGTTGTGATAAACACCACCAATTTCATTATTTCAGGTGATTGCCTGCTGCTTAAAATCGGGGTAGTTTTGCTTATCTAATAATCGAAAATTTTGAAATATGATGATACAACATAACACAACCGGCCAAATTTTTGTATGTAACCAATGCCAGAAGATCCACCTTGAATTTGGAAATTTTTCATACGATTTCACTTCGGAAGCCATGTTGAATGATTTTCTGGGCTACCTGGAGCGAATTGACGGACAGCATTATGAAGAGCTGAACAAAACAACCGGTTATTGCCGTAAAATAATGGTTCCAATTCCAAATACGGGAATCAAAATGCTGTTTACGTCAAACGAACTGGAAGAAATCAGGAATCTGATAAAGTCTTATACCGGCCGGAAAAGAAAAGAACTGATCAATATTACCCGGATCGAAGTTGATTTCAGGACATTCTCACCCCAACATCTGAATTAAAATTAGTTATAATGTTTCACAATTTAGATTCAGGCTCAAGCTTTAGGACAAAGCGAAAGCTACATTCAGGCAAAACGGATAAATTTCATTATTTTGCAAAAAAAACGGGGAACATGGCACATTCAGGCGAGTTTCTTATCACCGGCGATTTACGGATGGCTGATATCGTACACGTCAATCAGCGTCTGCTGTTGGTGATTGAACGGTTTGGCATTTCGCTTGGATTTGGGGATAAATCAATTGCCGAGGTTTGTTCGAAGTATCAGCTCAACACTGCGTTTGTGCTACTCGTAATCAATGTTTTCAACGACCATTCATTCGCCGTCAGCGAGTTGTTGTCGAAAGAATATACTCCTCAACTGATTAATTACCTCAAAAACGGGCACAGGTATTTCCTTATGGATAAATTGCCTTACATCAGCGAATTAATCGATAAATTCATCGAGCGAACGGAAAATCCTGACACACGTCTCTTGCATGCCTTTTTCAAAGAATACATGAACGAGGTAATTGAACACATGAACCTCGAAGAACGGACGGTTTTCCCATATATTCTGGCACTTTTCGGCAAATTAAATGGTGAGGCCGTGAACGAAGAATTACTACGCTACCGGATTGATGATTTCATCGACAACCATTCGAACATCGAAGAGAAGCTTGACGACCTAAAGCATTTGCTGATCAAACATTTTCCGCCTACCAAAGACCGGTTTTACCGGAACCAGATATTGCTCGAATTGTTTGACCTTGAATATGATTTAAACGACCACAACGGACTGGAAGAAAGGGTATTGGTACCAATTGTACGAACTCTCGAAAAAGAATCAGCAAAAAATGGACAAGACTAAAGTTTTGGTTGTTGACCATTCGGAAATCATTCGTCAGGGGATTCAATCGATCCTGAAAGCGCAATCGTTCAATTACGAAGTAAGTTTCTCAGATAGCCCGCGCAAAATTAGCGACCACTTGCGCACTGGGAAATTCGATATTTTGCTGGTCAACCCATCGGCTTATTTCGACAGCAAAGGCGAACGGATCAAACTCCTCAGGCAGGAAGCCATTAACTTCGGGTTTAAACTGGTTGCCTTGGTTTATGCATACTTCGACGAACAATTGATTTCCCTTTTCGACGAAGTGATTTACATTAACGACGAGGAAGAAAAAATCTTCAGCAAGCTCGAAAAAATTATTGAGGCCTCCAATGTTTCTCCTGAAGACGATGAAAATGCCAATCTTTCGCAACGCGAACTGGACGTGGTAAAACTTGTTGCCCTAGGCAAAAGTAACCGCGAAATTGCTGAAGAATTGTTCATCAGCATCCACACGGTCATTTCGCACCGAAAGAACATCACCAGCAAACTGGGCATCAAATCGGTTTCAGGCCTGACTATTTACGCAGTAATCAATAAACTGATCGGAACTGAAGATTTTAACCGGACGGTTTAGGCGTTTATCCCATCAACCCAGTTACTTTCAGCATAAAATTGTGCAAGTCGGTATTTTTCACAAATGGCGGAAGGTTCTCGCTACCTGGGCCAAACATGCCCAACTCGACAAATTCGCCTGAATGGTCCATGCCCGACCAACCAACCGAAGTATAGGCCTGCTGGATTTGAGCCAGCCTTTTGAACGGAAGCTTGTACGCGTTGTAAATCCCTTCATTTTCCAGGTCGGAATAATGAGTCAGCAGTTCAGTGGCTTCGTCGGTAGTAATTGTCATTGACTGAGCTTCGTGGATGCGGCCGACGACCTGTTGCGGGGTATCCGTTTTGCGTATGCCGTTCAGTATCCATTCGTTGGTGTATTTGAAATTCTGCACAGTATCGAAACAGGCATCCACATTTTTGCTTTTAATCAGCCCCGGGCTTGCATTTCCATGGTCGGTAGTAATTACCACCAATGTATCCTGATTTTTTTCGGCAAATTCGATGGCAACAGCAATGGCATCGTCAAAAGCAATCTGGTCGTAAACCAGTGCACCCAAATCGTTGGCATGTGCGCCCCAATCGACTTTTCCACCTTCAACCTGAAGGACAAAACCATTGTGGTTTTTGCTCAACTGCTCAATCGCTTTTTGGGTCATTTCGGCCAATGTGGGTATGCTGGCCATCAATCCTGAATCAGATTTCTGGTCAAGCGTATAAGGCAACCCATCTTCGTGAAAAACAGCCAGCATGGGAATACCTGGTTTGCAATTGTTCATTTCGGTTTTGTTGCGGGCAACCTGGATGCCGCTTTGGGCAAATTCGGCAAACAAATCACGCTTGTCAGCGCGTTTGTCAGCGCTGAAATATTCAGTTCCACCGCCCATCATCACGTCAAATTTCAGGTCTAGGTACATGCCTGCAATTTCGGCCTGGCTTCCACGATTCTTGGTGCTTACACAAAACCCGGCAGGAGTTGCATGTGTGATTGGCACAGTGGTTACGCATCCCACGGATTTTCCGCTTTCTTTGAATTTCTGAAGGATGGGTTTGTAGGAAGTTCCGTCGGGTCCAACGTTAAGGGCGCCATTGTTGACACGCACACCACCGCCCCACGACGAGCTTCCGGCAGCAGAATCGGTTACCATCGAGTTTGCCGAAGCGGTATCCATGTATGCGCGTTTGGCTTTTTGTTCACGATAAAGTTTGATCCAGTTGCTCGAACGTCCTTCTTTACGCTGTAGCAGTAAATCGGCCATGTTGAGGGTACCGTGGCTCATGCCATCGCTCACCATAAAGATGATGTTTTTGGCTTTCCCTTTAGCCGAATTTGCAAATTTATTCGATACTTCACCGGCAAAAGCAGGTGTTGACAAAGCGCCGCCAACTGCCGCCAATGCCCCAAAATTCAGGAAATCTCTTCTCTTCATTATGTTGTTTATTTCAGTTTAGTGTCTATGTTTTAGTCGCCGGAGTTAACGATTCCAACAACAATATTGCAAGTTTCGTTATATTTTTCGAAACTGGCTGATACAATTCTGATAATTATTTATGAATTTTTCGCCTCAAGAATTATAACGATTCCAGAAACCGGAGCAATGTTTCACGGTCTTCTGTCGATAATTTTCTGAAATCCTCCCGTGAATTCTCAGCCTCGCCACCGTGCCACAAAATAGCTTCAGTCAGGTTGCGGGCGCGGCCATCGTGCAAGAAGCTGGTGTGCCCGCTGGTCAGTGCCGTCAGCCCTATTCCCCAAAGCGGGCGGGTTTTCCATTCATTGCCATTGGCCTGGAATTCGCTGCGGTTGTCAGCCAGTCCGTCGCCCATGTCGTGCAAAAGCATGTCGGTATATGGATAAATTCTCTGGTTGCTGATTTCCGGAATCCCATCATAATTACCGGTAGTAAATGATGCAATGTGGCAAGCTGAGCAGTTGATTTGTTCAAAAATGCGGTGACCAGCAATTACCTCCGGGTCATCAAAATCGCGGCCAGCCGGCACGCCCAATGTCAATGTATAGAACGTGACATTTTCCAGTTCCCCGCGGCTAACTTCAGGAGAAACCGAGCTTGGGCCGTTGTTTGTTTGTCCTGCTGAACTTTCAACGGGTTTCAGGTAATTGGTCAGGCCCATGTCTTCGTTGTAAGCTCCCGCAGTTTGGACAAGGACACTTGGCGTTCCTGCTTTCCAGCCAAAACGTCCCAGTTTAATTGTTCCTGAAACCGGATCCCAAACGTAATTTGCCTTTCCTGAAATTCCGTCTTTATCGGTATCATCAGGATCGGCATTGGCCAAAATTGAATGTTCAGGAATAGCTTCGAGCAATCCCAATCCAAAAACAGGCATTCCAATCCTGGGCGAAATCAGCACATTTCCGGGCAAAGAAATGTAAGGCGAAACGATAGAGTAAATTGGCTTTTGCAAAGTGATGATTGTTCCATCGGCCAGTGAAACTTCTTGTTGCTCGTAAGTTACTTCCATTTGGGCTTCGGGCTGGTAGCCATAAACCGACTGGTGCTGAAGCTGTGTCCCAAAACCTGGAACTGGGGCCGGGCCACCATGTTCGTCGTTTCCCGGAACGCTTATTTTCAGGAACAAACCGCTCATGCTGTTGATGTTTTCAGGAACCGAGGCACGACTGTCTGAAGGGTGGCACCCGTTACACGAGTTATTGTTAAAAATGGAACCTAACCCGCCATTCCGGAGCGCCGGACTGGCAACGAAAAGCGCTTCAAAAGCAACATCCCCTTCCAAATGTTTTTCCAGGTTCTGGGCGGAAAGGTTGGATGCCGGAAGTCCAAATGCCTGACTGGTTTTAACAAAGACGGTAGTTTCGCCGCCAGCTTTTTCGCCTTCAAGCTTAGTAATGGGACTGTCATCGTTACGATTACACGATAAAAAGAGAACAACCAAAACAATTATCACGAAAAATCTTGTCATATCAGTTTATTGAAACGACAAAACTATCCAGCCACAACTATCCAATCAATCCCCATTTATAGGGATTATTAATCGTTTGATCATTAGAATAGATTAAAATTTTCGGACTTAACTGTAATTTATTGATGGATCAGTATCGCATAGAATCGAAAAGCATGACTGCTCTGGAAATTAGAATATCAATTCCATCGACAGAGTATTTATAAAAGACAGCAATAGTTAGTTCGGACTATTAATTTATCAAAGTAATCAGAAAGCACCTAAAAACAGTCAGAAAATGAGTTTAATTCAGTTAACCATTATTAACAAAACGAATACCATGTTTTTGTCTTTTTGATGTATGTTTACATCAAAAATCAAATTTATCACAGATGGTAGTTCCAAAAACCGACTTATTCAGCGACGAACTTCAAAAAAGGGCTAATTTATTCAAAGTACTTTCACACCCTGCCCGATTGCAAATCCTACAGTTTCTGGCACAAACCAGGAAATGTCTCACAGGCGATATCTCTGAACATTTTCCTTTGACTAGGGCTACATTGAATCAGCACATGAAGGAACTAAAAAATGCAGGACTGATTTGGGGACACATGGAGGGCGCCAAAATTGTTTACTGTATTGATATCGAGAAGATGCACGAACTGGAAGTAATACTGAATGGATTCATCGAAGAAACGCATCTTCCCGCTGATTTTTATTGCTGTTTAGCCTGATAATAAAGAAAATAAACTAATCAACCACTAAATACAATGGAAAGAGAAGAAGCATTAACCTTACTAAAAGTAGATAACAAATCCGATGAGTTTTATAAACTCATAAGCTTGTCCAATCAACAAAGCCGGAAGCAATTTGGGAATAAGGGGTTTGTTTTTGCACAAATTGGCATGAATGCTGAACCATGTTCCCAAGACTGTAAATTCTGTTCTTTGGGAATGTCGCATTATTCGATTGATAATAAATGGCAAAAAGGAATTAACGAATTAAAACCAGAAGTTCAGCAACTTTTAAACGAAGGGATGAACGACTTTTTCCTAATGACAACCGCCGATTATTCAATCCAAAAATTCATGAAGATTTCCGCGGAAATTCGTAAGTTGTTGCCCGACCATGTCCGGTTTGTTGCAAATATCGGCGATTTTGACTTAAAGACAGCAAAGGAACTTAAAGCGATCGGGATCACAGGAGCTTATCACATCAAGCGTTTAAGGGAAGGTACCGATACATTAATCGATCCTGAGATAAGGGAGAGAACTATTGAAAATATTGTCAATACCGGACTTGAACTTTACTACTGCATTGAACCCGTTGGGCCTGAACATAGTTACGATGAAATTCTGGACTCGATCTATTTTGCCAAACAATTTCCAATTGATGCCATGGCTGTCATGCGAAGGATTCCGGTTCCCGGAACTCCATTGTTTAACAGCGGACAAATCAATGCCATGGAACTCACAAAAATTGTTGCAGTGACTAACTTGGTCATCAGACCTTCCCGTTCCATGAATGTTCACGAGCCCACACAAATGAGCTTGCTGGCAGGTGTTAACCAATTGTATGCCGAAGTTGGTGCCAACCCGAGGGATACCAATCCAGACACGAAAAATGGCCGGGGTTTTACTCCGACAATGGCTTGGCAAATGTTAGCCGAAGCTGGTTATTTCCATGAGAATAATTAACGCTAGTACTAAATACCTCAAATGTAATTAAGTCTGATCAATTCATGATCAAAAAAGAAACTGGCATACATTAACTCGACTATCAAAAGAATCTAAGAACGAACTGCTTGGCACTTTTTATTGGTGTTGTTCGGATGCGATTCGGTTGCAGTTTTACTATTTAACGCCCATAAAGGTTTAATACCATCGCTTTAATCTGAGGAATTGTTATTACCCTGTCCTGTTGCATTTAGAACTGATTTATTCGGAAAGATAAGATTGATATGAACCTATATGATAAATCTAACATCTTATATCAATATTAAATCTGCAAACAAACGATGAAAAAGATGTCTCATTTTTATTACTGAAAATAAAAATAAACGAAGACTTGCTTTTAAAATGAAAATATCTTAAATTTATATATTCTTATAAGAGAATTATTCTTATATAAAAATAACTCAATAATGGGTGCTTCCGAAATTAGAAATAAATTGATTGAAAAAGGATTACGGATTACTCCGCAAAGGATTGCCATTTACGATGCGATTCTTAAACTCAATAATCACCCAACAGCTGAAGATATTATTGTATTAATCAGGCAGGATCATTCGAACATTGCAATTGGCACAGTCTATAAAGTTTTGGACTCATTGGTTGAAAACGGGCTGATCAAGAAGGTGAAATCAGAAAGGGACGTAATGCGGTACGATGCCATTATGGAAAACCATCACCATTTATATTGCTCTGAATCGGATAGGATTGAGGATTTTAAAGATGATGAGCTCAGTGAATTGCTTGAAAAGTACTTTGAAAAAAAAGGAATTCCCGATTTTAAAATAGAAGATATTAAACTTCAAATAATCGGCAAATTTTTAGACCTCAAGCGTGATAACAAAACATAATAAGATGATTGTTTTTAGAAAAATGCAAAGATTTTTTGCATTTTTACTCTTATTATCATCACTTTACGTGTTGTTTAATAATGTGTATTTTCTTCATAGTCATTATCTTTTCGGGCAATTTATTATTCATGCACATCCATATTCAAAGGCACAAGACACTAACCCAATTCAAAGACACCAACATTCTTCAAATAGTTTATTGTTGATTTCCTTGATGAATAAACTGTTTTTTACTGTTATTTTTTTAAGTTTATTCTACAAGGCATTATTAAAACGATCAACATTTGGATATTTCCCTCTTCAAATTAGTAGCAATTCTCATAATTCTCAATATTTCTTCCATTTACGTGCACCACCGAATTAATCAGTAGAATAAACATTAACAGATTATTATCAAAATTTCATTGACAATTTAAGAATTTAATAAAAATGGAAGATAACTCAAACAATGGAAGCAAATGCCCCGTTACCGGAGCAACAGGCAAACACAACATTGGCGCCAGCGGAACAAAAAACCGCGACTGGTGGCCTAATCAGTTAAAATTGAATATCTTGCGACAAAACTCGTCTTTATCGAACCCGATGGGTGAAGAATTTAACTATGCCGAAGAATTCAAAAGTCTGGATTTACCGGCCTTGAAAAAAGACCTTCAGCAACTGATGACCGATTCGCAGGAATGGTGGCCTGCCGATTTTGGACATTATGGACCATTATTTGTTCGTATGGCCTGGCACAGTGCAGGCACATACCGCACAGGTGACGGTCGGGGCGGTGCAGGACGCGGACAGCAACGTTTCGCCCCGCTCAACAGTTGGCCTGATAATGTTAACCTTGATAAAGCAAGAAGGTTGCTTTGGCCAATCAAACAAAAGTATGGTCGAAAAATATCCTGGGCCGACCTGATGATCCTTACCGGTAATGTTGCCCTGGAATCAATGGGTTTCAAAACCTTTGGGTTTGGCGGCGGACGTGCTGATGTTTGGGAGCCGGAAGAAGATGTGTACTGGGGATCAGAGACCGAATGGCTAAAAAATGACAAGCGCAATTTGGATACAAGCGAAGTGGATAACCCTCTTGCAGCGATTCAAATGGGACTTATCTATGTGAATCCGGAAGGCCCTGATGGAAATCCCGATCCAATTGCTGCAGCCAAAGATATTCGCGATACATTTGCCCGAATGGCCATGAATGATGAAGAAACTGTGGCATTGATTGCAGGAGGACATACCTTTGGTAAAACTCATGGAGCCGGAGATGCGGCACATGTTGGAGCAGAGCCAGAAGCTGCCGGTATTGAAGAGCAAGGCCTGGGCTGGAAAAGTTCGTTTGGATCAGGAAAAGGCGGCGACACCATTTCCAGTGGTCTGGAAGTCACCTGGACACAGACACCCGTAAAGTGGAGTTATTACTTCTTCGAAAACCTGTTTAATTTCGAATGGGAACTCGAAAAAAGTCCTGCCGGAGCTTATCAGTGGGTAGCAAAAAATGCAGGTGATGTTGTTCCATTTGCTCACGATGCCTCAAAAAAGCACGCGCCAAAAATGCTTACAACTGACCTTGCTTTGCGTTTCGATCCTGTTTATGAAAAAATCTCCAGACGTTTCTTCGAAAATCCACTTGAGTTTGCTGTTGCCTTTGCACGTGCATGGTTTAAACTGACTCACCGGGATATGGGACCACGGGCACGTTACTTAGGTCCTGAAGTACCCGAAGAAGAACTGATTTGGCAGGATCCAATACCTGCAGTAGATCACGTATTGATTAATGACAGAGATATTGAAGCATTAAAAGCGAAGGTATTAAATTCCGGTCTTTCTGTATCTCAATTGGTATCCACTGCATGGGCTTCTGCCTCTACTTTTCGTGGATCTGACAAACGTGGTGGCGCCAACGGTGCCCGTATTCGTCTGGCTCCTCAAAAGGACTGGACTGTAAACAACCCCGCTCAGCTGGCTAAAGTATTGAAAACACTGGAAGGTATTCAAACTGAATTTAACAGCGCCCAGTCTAACAGGAAAAAAGTATCACTTGCCGACCTTATTGTATTGGCAGGTTGTGCTGGGGTTGAAAAAGCTGCAAAGGACGCAGGTTCTGTAACAACCGTTCCTTTCACACCAGGCCGTATGGATGCATCGCCGGAACAAACCGATGTAGAATCTTTTGCAGTTCTGGAGCCGGCAGCCGATGGTTTCCGCAATTATCTGAAAAAGAAATTCGAGATTTCAACTGCAGAGTTATTGATCGATAAAGCCCAGTTGCTCACCTTAACTGCTCCTGAAATGACAGTTCTTTTGGGTGGTATGCGCGTGTTAAACACAAATTTCGACAATTCGAAGCATGGCGTTTTCACCAAACGTCCGGAAGTGCTGACCAACGATTTCTTCGTCAATCTGCTCGATATGAGTACGGCCTGGATGCCGGCATCTGAGGACAAAGAAACTTTTGATGGTCGTGATCGCAAAACTGGTCAACTGAAATGGACAGGAACTCCAGCGGATCTTATCTTCGGATCAAACTCAGAGCTTAGGGCACTTGCAGAAGTATACGGAAGCTCCGACGCTCAGGAAAAATTTGTGACAGATTTTATTGCTGCATGGAATAAAGTAATGAATCTGGATCGCTTTGATTTGGCCTGATCAATTTATTAACCGAAAATTGTTGGGCAAAATACCTTTATATCACCCGATTCTTCTTTGAAGAATCGATTTTTAATAAAAAACCATAAAAAAGATGAAAGAAAAAAGTATTGAACTGTTAAACAAAGCCATTGGCGACGAAATGAGTGCAGTGCACCAGTATATGTATTTCCATTTTCACTGCGATGACCAAGGTTATGATTTATTATCCGGTCTTTTTAAACGTACGGCCATTGAGGAAATGATGCACGTTGAAAAACTGGCCGACCGTATTCTTTTTCTGAAAGGTGAAGTTGAAATGAAAGCGGATCACGATGTGCAAAAAGTACACGATGTAAAACAAATGCTTGAGATTGCTGCCGGAATGGAAACCGGAAGTGTAAACGATTACAACGAGTGGGCCAACGAATGCTCCCGAAATGCGGATTCAGCGACAAAAAAGATTTTTGAAACGTTGGTTGACGATGAAGAACGTCATTTTGATCAGTTTGACAAAGAAATGGAGAACCTGATCAAATTTGGAGACAATTACCTTGCCTTGCAATCTATTGAGCACAGCAAAAATGTGGCTGCAGGCAGGCCAACAACTTAACTTATTAAAAAATTAATAAAAATGGAAGAAAATCAAGTAACAACGCTACCAAGAATAGGTGAAGCTGCACCAGAATTTAAAGCAGTTACAACTCAGGGACCAATCAGTTTTCCGTCGGATTATGCAGGGAAATGGGTCATTTTATTCAGCCATCCGGCTGATTTTACACCTGTCTGTACTTCCGAGTTCATGACATTTGCTACAATGGAAAATGAATTCAAAGCTCTCAACTGTGACTTGGTTGGCTTGTCAGTTGACGGTCTGTACAGTCACATTGCATGGTTACGCACGATCAAAGAAAAAATCGAATACAAAGGAATGAAAAATGTAGAAGTTAATTTCCCTTTGATTGAAGACATCACAATGGAAGTGGCCAAGAAATACGGTATGATTCAACCCGGCGAAAGCAACACAAAAGCTGTACGCGCTGTATTCTTTATCGACCCGAAAGGAATTATCCGTGCTATGATTTATTACCCACTTTCACTTGGTCGGAATTTCGACGAACTGAAACGTGTAATCATTGCTCTTCAGGCAGCTGATAGTTTTGGCGTTGCCACGCCTGCTGACTGGCGCCCTGGTGATGCTGTGATTATTCCGACAGCCGGATCATGCGGAACTGCCAAAGAACGGATGGAAACCAAAGAAGAGGGCAAAACCTGTTACGACTGGTTCTTCTGTACCAAAGAATTATCAGAAGAAAAAGTAATGAGTGCCATTAAAGTTAATGCGAGCATTTTGACTAACTAAATTTCAAAGGCATTTTTTTATCAGATTGACTTGGCAATGGTTTTAACCATTGCCATTTTTTTTATAAACGCACAAATCAATATCACGACTAAATTTGCTTAAAGTGCGTATCTTTGCCAACACACGTAAAGACCTTAATACGAATGACGTTCATAAAATCCCATGTAATTTCCATGCCTGAATATGCCGGATACCTTTATCCGAAGGTAAAGAAATATCATCAAGAGAGACAACAGCTTTTTCATAATTATCCCCTATTGCTTCCAGCGGAGCATATTCGCGGATTGTTGTTTGCTCATCAACCAAAAGATAGGTGCTTTGTAGGTAGATTAGCCTATCCCCTTTTTTTGCGACAAAGTCAACTTCTTTATCTCGCATCGCGCCAACATAAACCTCATATCCCGCCCTTCTCAGCTCTAAATAAACCAGATTTTCAAGCTTATACCCCACACCATACCCGAACCCAGGATATAGATAATTTTTAAATGACAAGTCGTTTATATAATATTTACAGTTACCGGAAATAGTTTCCTTTCCCCTGATGTCATAGCGTTCAACTTTGTGTATCATGAACGTATCTTCAATATAACTGATGTAATTTGCAACCGTATCGTATGTTGTTTTTCGCCCATTACTCTTGAAATAGTTCACAATATTGACTATCGATACCAGATTAGAGGCGTTATTGACCAGATAAACAAAAACATCTTCAAGCAACTTTGGGTCTTTAATACTGTGTCGTTGTATGATGTCGCGCAGCAATACAGTATCTTTAATTGCTGATATATAATTACGCTTTGTTTCATCGTTAGGCAATACAAACAGTTCAGGCAATGCTCCGCTCTCCATGTAGTCGATGTAACTTTGCTTTTTTACTTCTTTTTTAGTTATTCCAGTGTATTCTACATAGCTAAAAGGGAAAACCTCAAAATTGACATAACGGCCCGACAGCAGGGTTGCCAATTCCATTGAAAGCATTTTGGAATTGGAGCCGCTTATGAATATTTCATAGCTCTCAACGAAATCTTGTGAATGAGAATTCACAAAATGTTCCCATCCACTGATACTTTGTACCTCGTCTATAAAAAGCCAAACATTACCTTCTGGCTTAAGTTTCTCCCGATATAGCTTTAGTAGCACTTCAAGGTCTTTATAATCGCTGATAAAATCAAAATCAGTAAATTCTTTATTGACATAAAAGATATTCTATCTCAGAATTAATGCTTTTTAATGGGAAATCAATTCTATTGCCAGCCGAACAATGTAAGGATTCAGAAAATAAGCCTTCGACTTTCGAGGAAATTGAAGGAACAAGCTTTTTTAATGGTTCTAAAGTTGAGTTTATCCCCCGGTTGGAAGGATACGATCCTAAAGAACCTGAAATCTCAGGATGGGTTTCACCAGACAGAAAGTTTTTGGCAAATGGCGAACTTTTCAAATCCATTATCCGTCCCGGAAACAAAAAAAAGAACACAGGGGATGACGATGACGATGCTTTCTACAAACAGGAATTTTATCAATTGGCAAATAGGGATCTCTGCTTTGTAGTTCAGGTAGATGTTAAAGATGATATTCAAGACTGTTTAATTGGAAACCATATAATGACTCTTGGTGGCGAGCGGTCTAAATTTACCATTGAGATACAGCCATTGAACAAGTGCAGATTTCAAATACCATCTAATGTAGAAAAGGAGAACTACTATCAACCAAATCCACAGTTTATAAAAGTCATCCTCACCTCCGATGCGTATTTCAGTAACGCCCCGTATAAAGACTCCCTTTTTGCAGTTACAACAACAAAACCACTTCGTTTCCTAAAATCATCGGTGACTGAAACGGTTAACCACTACAACAGAGGAAAATCGAAAGCTGGGCTTATTGCAAGTAACCTTTTTAACCTGATTGAACGTGGTTCCTCTTTTTATTTTAAGAATGAAGAACAGCTTCAAAACTGGAAAACAGCTTCAGGGATTGACTCTAAAGATTTCAACAATATTGGATATAATCAATTTGTAATCATTCAACCTAAATCAAAATAAAATGAAAAAACAATCAAAGCTCATATTTATCCGTCCGTTTACTAACATGCACGTAGGCAGTGGAAAAAGCAACAGCGGAAAAGTTGATAACCTTGTTCAACGCGATGTATTAACCGAACATCCGGTTATCCATGCTACAAGTCTTAAAGGTGCATTCAGGGAATTACTCTTGAATTACCTGACTCCTGATGTTATTGATACAATTTTCGGAAAGGGAAATGAGAAGAAGAATGGAAAAGAAAGCAATTCAGATAACCCAAACAGTGCAGGACAATGCGATTTCTTCAATGCTCATCTGCTCACTTTCCCCATGCGTAGCGACAAGGTGACCTACCTTCATGCTACCAGTCCAGAAATAATTTTGAATTTTTCAGATAAAATCAAAGTGTTGGATGTTCCCTATGACAAAGAATTAGTTGCTATTCTGAAAAAGATGGCAGGGCTTCTGATTCCTGAAAATAACCCAATTGTTTTTGATGCTTCACTTGCAGGCGCTAAAATTGAGAGCCACAAAACGATTGCACAAAAATGTAGTGCCGACCAACTGACCCTGGATGAACAGAAGCAGATAACCGATTTTCTTGGTTCACCTTTGGCAATATTCAATAATGAGGAACTAACCGGGTTCCTGAAGAAGAAACTTCCGGTTATCGCCCGTAATTTCCTAGACAACGGACAGAGTAAAAACCTCTGGTATGAAGAAGTTGTTCCTCGTGAAACTCTCTTTTATACCATTGTTACAAGCCCCGCGAATTTGGACACTTTTTACGATGCATTCGACGGAATTAAACAAATGCAGATTGGCGGAAATTCATCGGTAGGTTATGGCTATTGCAAAGTTAACATTCAAAAACAAGGGTTATGGAAAGCTTAATTGACGCATTACTTCCTAAAGCAAGAGAAGTATTGAAAAACAAGAAAGAAGAAGAAGAAGAAGAAGAAGAAGTATCCCAGACTGGCAAAAAAGGAGTTTGGAGCAATAATTCAATATTGGAAATCTATGAAAATTATACTTCAGCATTCCCTATCATGATCGATCAAATGGGGCTTCGAACAACAGTTGCCATATACAACGCATCCGATTCGAATAAAGGTGAAGGGAATAAAAAATTCATTCTTCAACTACTCTTTGACATTCTTAAAAGCGAAAGCCTAACCACCTCGACTCATACCGAATGGTCAAAAATGGTTGATGCAATTATAGATGATAAAAATGGGACCGTTGTTCTCCATTATGAAGAAATCCTTTCTGATGCTGCCATAGCATTAAAAAGGGCTATCCGTACTTTCCCAATAACTAAAAAATAGTGCTATGAACCAACCAAATTATGGATGGAAATTTTATCGTGATTATTTCAACGATGTAGATTTCAGAGTAACGGATAAAAAAGAGCAAGAAAGGTTTTTCAAACTTAAAAACAATGCCTTTGAAAGGGCAAAGCTTATTCCGTTATCATCGAATAATAGTAGTACTCAAGGTTTCTCGTTAAAACTCTTATATCCCGGATTACTATCAGGCGTTGGCTACACTATGGGAATAGGAATGGTAGGTGAATTTAAAATCGGATTTTATTTCGACCATACTACTGGAATGCCTGTTATTCCGGGTTCTTCCATAAAAGGGGTTTTGCGTTCTGTTTTTCCTGTCTGGCACGGAGAAGGGCTAAAAAGTAAATTAAAACGTAGCTCTAAGAATGATGAACAAAAAGCGCGTTTCTTATGGGACCTGATCAGCAATATTCGGGATATTGATGCAACCAAATTCAGTAAGAAAGATGACAAAACTTTCCTGACTGAAAACGAGAAAAAGATCATCCGGCAGATTGAATTGGAAATATTTGAGGGACGGAATATTGAAAAGGAACTTGAAAAACCTTTAGAACCCGCAGAAGAATTTTTAGGGATATACAACACGGATGTGTTTTGGGATGCCTTCGTTGAACGTGCTGTAGAAGGTAACGATGAACCTACAAAAGACCGTTTTTTCGGAACAGATTCTATCACGCCTCATGGAGATAGTCCATTAAGAAATCCTAACCCTCTTTTATTTCTGAAAGTACTTCCGGGTACAACATGGCGTTTCTGCTTTGATTTAAAAGATGGACTTCATTTAAATGCCAAACTAAAAGAGGAACTTTTCCGGCAAATCATTTTAACGATTGGCATCGGTGCCAAAACCAACGTAGGTTACGGGCAGTTTGAGGAGGGGTTTGAAGATGCTTCCGTGGAAAAAACAAAAGCTTTTAGTCGAAGTGAACAAAAAAAATACACTGGCAGTTTGAAAAGTTTTATTCAGCCAATTGAAGCAATTGTTACCGATCAAAATACACGAAAGGTAAAGATGATCATTAATGAAGAGTCTATTGAAAAAATGGTGACAGGTAAAAATCCATTAACCAATGGAGCTCTTGTTTTAGTGCGTCTGAACCTGGAAGGAAAACCTGAACGAATAAGAGACGTGACTTATATGGGAAATGTAAAACGATAATCTCCCTCGAACTCTCTCCCCCGCAGTCCCGGATGCGAGGAGAAATATCAACTATCAATTAATCTTAAAAAATCATGAATAATATAATAGATATTAATTTGGACCAGGGCATTAAAGACTCGATTTTGCAGACTATTCAGGCAATAGTGTCGACCAGATTTATAAAAAGCAAAAACACAATATGATTACAATCAAAAACTACAGTTTAGAACCTTATACCGCAGGCAACACACCACCGCAAAACTTGAGCACCGAATGGTTGCGCGAGGCGGTAAACAAACTTATGCGCGCTAAACAGCCCGAACTCGAAGCCGATGGAGTGGACACCTCGCTGTTTTACAACCATGCTCCCGAAACAGGCCAGACGCGCGTAAGTTACCCGCTGGTGATTTATCACCTCATCAACGGGCTGTTTTACCTCACCGGCATTAACGAAGGCGCTTTTGCTATCGAAAAACTCGCAGCGCAATACCAATTACCGTTTGCTGTGGACGAAACGGTTTTCAAACATTTCAGAAACGCAAAAGAAGGAGGAGCATACAGCCCGGGCATTGTCGACCATCAGCACATCTATAAGCTGGTGGAGTGGCGCCCCATACACCACCAACAGCGCAATGCCTTCAACCAAATGAGCCTGGTGGCCAAAGCCGCCGAGCTAAACACCCGGCTCGAAAAACACCTGACCAACGAACTGGGCAAATACCTTAACATTGGCTTCGATGGGTTAAAACTTGAAATTACTGACATCGACAGGGTTTACGAACCTGTGCTGTATAAAAACAGGCACCCCTACCCGGCTTTCGACATCCGGTTTAGGGCCAACATCGCCCTGCCACCCCTGATCACTCTGGGCAACCACCAGGCATTGGGCTACGGGCGCGTTGAGCCGCTGTAAGCCACATCGGGCAACTCGTTCTTTGACATCGCGGGAAAACAAAATCATTGATGATTTGAGAATTGACGATTTACTATTTTCAATGGTAAAAAGGCTGCGCTTCTGATTTCGATCACTGAAACCCCATAAAATGTCTTCAGAAGCAAGGGCTTCTTCGTTAAAGCAGTCGCTTCTGATTTCGATCACTGAAACGTGGCGGTCATAACACCAGCCTCCACAATAAAGGTTGAAGCAGTCGCTTCTGATCTCCCCGCCTGACCAAAGCCATCGGCGGGCAGGGATCACTGAAACTGGGGAAGAAGTTAGGAGTGACTAAAGTTTGAAAAACTGACGACTCCAATGGTGCAAAAAACGAAGGATCAGCTAACAATTGCAGGCAACCCCATTCATCACTCAAAATTCATCATTTGTCATTCTCTGGGGTCGCTTCTGATTTCGATCACTGAAACCACATTAGCCCATGTGTTTGGAGTCGGATTTTTGGTTGTTGAAGCAGTCGCTTCTGATTTCGATCACTGAAACCCATTTTCGGTCAATGCAACAGTCGATGAATTTACAGTTGAAGCGGTCGCTTCTGATTTCCCCGCCTGACCAAAGCCATCGGCGGGCAGGGATCACTGAAACTGGGGAAGAAGTTGGGAGTGACTAAAATGCGGAGTGCCTAAAGTTTGAAAAGCTGACGACTCCAATGGTGCAAAAAACAGAGGATCAGCTAACAATCGCAGGCAACCCCATTCATCACTCAAAATTCATCATTTATCATTCTCTGGGGTCGCTTCTGATTTCGATCACTGAAACTTTCCCAAAATACTTCCTCCTTTAAATCAGGATCAAGTTGAAGCAGTCGCTTCTGATTTCGATCACTGAAACATTTTGCGTGCACGCTGTTCTTCAATATCAGATGGTTGAAGCGGTCGCTTCTGATTTCGATCACTGAAACGAAAGACAAACTCCAGATAGTTTCTAATTTTGAAGTTGAAGCGGTCGCTTCTGATTTCGATCACTGAAACATAACCTTCTTGCCATCTATCAAAACAGAATCAGGTTGAAGCGGTCGCTTCTGATTTCGATCACTGAAACAACATAGGGCTAAAATAAAGCTCTCTCCTTTAGGTTGAAGCGGTCGCTTCTGATTTCGATCACTGAAACTTATTTGTTCAATCCGAATGCTGTCAGGTACAGCGTTGAAGCGGTCGCTTCTGATTTCGATCACTGAAACATCAGTAACTAATCTAACATCATCAAAGCTAACGGGTTGAAGCGGTCGCTTCTGATTTCGATCACTGAAACCGTCAATAATGTCGCAATCAACCCCGTCATGTTCTGTTGAAGCAGTCGCTTCTGATTTCGATCACTGAAACGTCTTAAGGCATAAAATCTTTCTAACCTAGAATGTTGAAGCAGTCGCTTCTGATTTCCCCGCCTGACCAAAGCCATCGGCGGGCAGGGATCACTGAAACTGGGGAAGAAGTTGGGAGTGACTAAAATGCGGAGTGCCTAAAGTTTGAAAAGCTGACGACTCCAATGGTGCAAAAAACGGAGGATCAGCTAACAATTGCAGGCAACCCCATTCATCACTCAAAATTCATCATTTATCATTCTCTGGGGTCGCTTCTGATTTCGATCACTGAAGTCAGGTTTCTCAATCCGCTATCATTCAGACACAGCTTTTCTGAAAGTTTGGTTTTGACGTATCATTGGCTTTAATTCATTTATTTTGATGATACCGTAGCGGAAATCCTCAAATACTCCAACTTGATTGTTCAGGCTGTAATATCCACCCATAATTTCACCGAAGAATTTTGAACCGATGATTATTTCGGTGCCGTTTGTTGCAAATTTTATATTCGGTGACATATACAGCATTTTAAAACCCTGCTCAACCACGGAAATAAAGAAATCCCTCTCCTGAATTTCTTTCAGTTTGCCTTTCTTCGAAAACAGGAAAGTCTCATCCGTAATCAGGTATTTTATTTTGGATTTATCCTCGGGTTCAGACAATGTAGGTGCAGATTCATCAACGATACTTTCAATCATTCGTGCTTTGATCACAGCAGCATTTTCGACAGGATTACGGTTGTTAACTACATTAGCCATTTTATCCATGTCACGGCTTAATTTCCGGTCAATTACCTTGGCGTAAATTTGCGTTGTTTTTATATCGGCATGGCCAAGCATACATTGTACGCTTTCCATCGGCACATCATTCCCTAAAGCTACTGTACTTGCAAAAGTGTGCCTTGCAACGTGAAATGTGAATCTCTTTTCAATCCCGCAGATATCGCCAATTTCCTCCAAATAATCGTTTATTTTTTGATTACTGATTACCGGCAAAACTTTTCCATTCTTCTGTTTGCCCTTGTATTTTTCCAATATCTCCATGGGAATATCCAATAAGCGAATGTTGGAATTTACATCTGTCTTTTGCCTTTTGGTCATAATCCAGAGATGCCCGTCAAAAGCCCTCCTTATTTTATCTTCGGTGAGTTCGAAAATATCAATGTAAGCCAGTCCTGTGTAGCAGCTAAATATAAATATGTCGCGCACTCTGGACAACCTTGAAGAAGGAAGCTTTTTTGTGTAAAGTATGTCCAGCTCGTCCTGTTCCAGGTAACCTCGATCAACTTTGTCATACCTAAACTTAAAATTACAAAACGGGTCTGTAAAATTGATTCCGAGGCTTTTTACAAAGTATAATATTGTCCGAAACCG
Source organism: Prolixibacteraceae bacterium (assembly GCA_963677955.2). Taxonomy (GTDB): domain Bacteria; phylum Bacteroidota; class Bacteroidia; order Bacteroidales; family Prolixibacteraceae; genus Aquipluma. The sequence goes on along the minus strand of CAXXQR010000001.1, from coordinate 4,454,372 downwards.
CTGGAGAAATTTTAAGGCAGAGTTGTGATTGCACTCAGTATTGTTCCGGATATACAAATAGAACTCATCGACAAAAGAAACTGTTATTTCTTTTACAGGCATATCCGAAAGATTATACCGCTGCTTCATAAACTCAACCAGCCGTTCACGGGTAAGAAGATAACGCGTGTAAGTTTTATGGGTAGAAGTAGTTCCCACTTTTAATTTGTACTGGTTGTTATACCTGTCAAAAAAAGAGATTATGGTATGTTCCGGTTCGTCCTGACCCAGGAATATGTTCTTCAATCGTTCAGGGGTCACATGCCCTTCAATGGCAATCTGCTTGTTGTAATTTACGGTAAGTGTTGATCGGATATTCTCCAGTAAACGGTTCAGGTTTCGGGCTTCGGCTTGTTGTCCTTTGACCTGCTCTTTTTTGCTATCCCACTGATCGGGATTGACAAGTAATTTACTGCTGAATTGTGATCGGACTCCATTGATCGTTATTCGTACCATGATTACTACCCGTCCGTCTTTTTTCGGTTCATTCCTTTTGATGTAAAAAAGGACATTGAATGTGCTCCTCATACTGTTACATTTTTAGTGTTTCGAAACTAAATCTTTGAACAGTAAGCAGAAATACTCGATTAAGGACAACTTGGTACTTTACAACGACTTATAAGGGAAATCGGTACGATTTTTTCTTTCCTGACCATCGTACCGATTTAGTACCGAATTTAATGTCAGATTTGGCTTTTCTTTGTCTTTGGATTGGAATAAGAACAAATAAAAAAGCCCTCTAAACGTTGAATTTAGAAGGCTTTTCCTGATTTGTCGGTAAAGTGTCTTTTACCTTTTGTGACCCAGCTGGGATTCGAACCCAGGACCCCATCCTTAAAAGGGATGTGCTCTACCTGCTGAGCTACTGAGTCATCCTCATTTGCTTTTGTTTTTCAAAAGCGGATGCAAAAATATGCTTTTCAATTTAAACTATCAACTAAAAACTTAATAAATTACAATATAAATGACAATACATTGTTGCACAATTGAATACAAAAGCAAATTAGCTGCTTCAACGCCAATTTCCGGATTCAAAATCACAATTCTTTCCTTGACCCTTTAATAATAATTAATCGAAAACTTATTCATGCGAAGCAACGCTAACTATCGTACAAGACTTAAAAATATGTAATTTTAATTTTTCAAAAATGAACTCATTGTTAGTTGAAGCTATATCCTAAATTATTTTCCATGAATATTCAAATGGTGGATTTATTCACACAGTACGAAAAGATAAAGACAGAAATTGATTCTGAAATCCAGGAAGTTATACGCTCTTCCGTTTTTGTAAAAGGCGGAAAAGTAGTTGAATTCGAAGAAAATCTGAGGAAATATTTAAATGTAAACCATGTTATTACCTGTGGCAATGGAACCGATGCTCTCCAGATTGCACTCATGGTTTTGGATTTAAAAGAAGGTGATGAAGTAATCACGACACCATTCACATTTGTTTCGACCCTCGAAGTTTTAGCTTTGATGAAGCTAAAACCCGTTTTAGCTGACGTCGACCAAAATACGTTTAACATCGATCCGATTCAGGTCAAAAAATGCATGACTGAAAAAACAAGAGCCATTGTTCCTGTTCATTTGTACGGACAATGTTCAGATATGGAAACATTGAATAAAATTGCAAAAGATCACAAACTCGCAATTATAGAAGATGCCTGTCAGGCGCTTGGAACTGTTTATCAATTCAGCAACGGAGAAAAAGCAAAAGCAGGAACGATTGGAGGCATTGGTTGCAACTCATTTTTTCCGACCAAAAATCTGGGAGGCTTTGGTGATGGAGGTGCGTTGTTTACAAACAATGACAAACTTGGTCAGGCTATGCGCTCAATCGCAAATCATGGCATGAGTAAACGTTACCATTATCAGCAAATCGGATTAAATTCAAGGCTTGACGCCATTCAGGCAGCAATTCTTGATGTGAAATTAAAGTACCTCGACAAGTACGTTAGCGCAAGACAAGCTGCTGCTGACTTTTACGATACTGAATTAGCAGGAATCAGCGGATTAATTACTCCATATAGAGTTCCCTACAGCACACACAGTTTTCATCAATACACCATTAAAGTCGGCGAAAAGCGTGATGACCTTCAGAAATATTTGGCTGGAAAAGGCATTCCAAGTATGGTGTATTACCCGGTTTCTCTTCACCTTCAGGAAGCGTATCAGTACCTGAATTACCAAAAGGGGGATTTTCCGGTTTCAGAAAAACTTACCGAACAAGTGTTATCTTTGCCCATGCACACCGAATTGACCAACGATCAGTTGTCGTACATCGTTTCGGCGATTCGGGAATTTTTCAATTAATGGAAACATCATTTTTTGCACACGAAACTTCGGTCATCGATCCCGGATGTACAATCGGTGAAGGCACCAAGATATGGCATTTCTCGCACATCATGTCGAATTGTATAATTGGGCAAAACTGCTCCGTTGGGCAAAACGTCGTCATTTCTCCTGAAGTCAGTATTGGCAACCGGGTGAAAATACAAAACAATGTTTCGGTGTACACCGGTGTAATCTGCGAAGATGACGTTTTTCTGGGCCCATCGGCTGTTTTTACAAACGTCATAAATCCAAGAAGTGCCATCGTCAGGAAAAATGAATACAAACAAACACTGGTGCAAAAAGGTGCAACTATTGGAGCCAATTCAACCATCGTTTGTGGAATAACCATCGGTAAATACTCTTTTGTTGGTGCTGGCGCGGTGGTAACCAAAAACATTCCCGACTATGCATTGGTTGTCGGAAATCCGGCCCGGCAAACAGGTTGGATGAGCGAATACGGACATAAGTTAAAATTCAATGCTGAAGGTTTGGCAATTTGTCCTGAAAGCAAGGAATGGTATCGGCTCGAAAATAATCAGGTAACTAAAATCAATCTTTAAAACAGGCTATGTCAACCGAAAAAAAAATACGCTTTGCAGTTGTCGGACAGGGACACATTGGCAAGCGCCACGCAGAAATGATTCTTCGGAATCCACATTCAGAACTTGCAGCTGTTTGCGACATTCGCACTCCGGAAGAATGCAAAGTTTCCACAACAGATTTTCCTTTTTACAAGTCGATCGAAGAACTTCTGGGAAATGAGAAAAATCTGGACGTCTTGAATATATGCACACCAAACGGTTTGCATGCTGAAATGGCCTTGAAAGCTCTGGAAAAAGGGTTGCATGTGGTGGTTGAGAAACCTATGGCACTTACCAAATCTGATGCAGAGAAAATTGTATACAAATCGCTCGAAAGGCATAAGAATGTATTTTGCGTGATGCAAAACCGATATTCGCCACCTTCAGTATGGTTAAAAAGCGTAATAGATCAGAAATTACTTGGCCGGATTTTTCACGTCCAGATTAATTGTTACTGGAACCGCGACGATCGCTATTACACGCGAAAAAACTGGCATGGCGATGCCACTTTAGACGGTGGGACATTATTCACCCAATTTTCGCATTTCATCGATATTATGTACTGGCTTTTTGGAGACATTAAAAAAATAAGTGGGCAGTTTATGGATTTCACACACCAAAAGCTGACCGATTTTGAAGACACCGGTATTGTTAATTTCGAGTTTGTTGAGGAAGGGATCGGAACATTAAATTATTCAACGGCTATTTACAACGAAAATCTGGAAAGCAGCCTGACGATTATCGGTGAGAAAGGAACCATTAAAGTTGCCGGCCAATATATGAATGAGGTTGTGTATTGCAATGTCAAGGATTATGAGATGCCTGAACTTGAAGCCAGTGCGCCACCAAACGATTACGGACTCTACAAAGGTTCAGCACAAAATCACCATCTGGTCATTCAAAATGTAGTTGAAACCCTTAACGGACAAAAGCCAATCAGTACGAACGCACTCGAAGGTTTGAAAGTCGTAGATATCATTGAACGTATCTATTCGGTCAGGGATCAGGTATGGAAAAAATAATTCAGGCACTGGAATACTATTGGTACGCTGTTTATACAAAATCGAGGGCTGAAAAAAAAGCTCAGAAAGAACTTCAATCCAAAGAAGTTGAATCATTTCTACCACTTCAGCGCAAACTCCGGCAATGGAGCGATCGCAAAAAATGGGTTGAAATGCCACTCATTCCCGGTTATTTATTTGTCAGAATCAGCCGGAAAGAGTATGATTTGGTTCTTCAATCGAATTTCATTGTAAGCTATGTCAGATTTGAAGGAAAAGCAGCACTAATTCCTGATTTCCAGATCGAATTTCTGAAGCTCATGCTGAAACAGGACTCTGTTGAAGTTGAAATAAGCAGGGATAATTTTGAACCAGGCCAATTGATTGAAGTTATTGCCGGACCTTTTATCGGTCTCAAAGGAAAACTTGTGAGCGTAAGCGGGAAAAACAAAGTTGCCGTTGAACTTGAACAGCTGGGGTATTCGGCTTCGGTGGGAATTTTATCCACCGATATCCAGGTAATCTAGAAATCCGGCAACATAAAACGGTTCAAAATATAACAGCAACAATAAGTATAAAAGCCTAAAAGCGTCAATCTATTGTTACTTACCTTTGGAATCAAGTTTTTTCAAAATTTCGTAACTGAATCTGAGATTGTTCAGGATTTGATTTTACTAATTGATTTTTGGAAATCTTTTTCACCGAAAATGAATCAATCAACGTCAGGAAAATTTAACAAAAAAGCCAAATGGAAGTCATTCAACTTATAAATAAAGCCCTGACTGCTGCTATACTTGCAGGCATCGAAATCAGAAATGTTTATTCGTTGGTTGATTTCAACATTCAGCTCAAAGAAGATAACACCCCGGTAACCATTGCCGACGAAAAAGCAAACAAGGCTATCTTTCAGGTTCTGAAAAACACGAATCTCCCCATATTAAGCGAAGAAAGTATTTCGGCAAATTATGCGGAACGAAAAAACTGGGAATTATTTTGGATGGTTGATCCACTCGATGGAACTAAAGAGTTTATAAAACGCAACGATGAATTTACAGTAAACATCGCTTTAATTAATCGCGACAAAGTGATTGCCGGTGTAGTTTATGCACCGGTTACCGGCGAAATGTATGCAGGTATTCAGGAAATTGGCGCCTGGAAACTGTTAATTCCTGAAGAAAACTGCACGTTTGAATACCTGCAAACTAACGGTGAAAGACTTTCAGGAGGAAATAAACAAGAAGAATATATTGTAACCATAAGCCGGTCGCACCAGAATGCAGCCACCGAAAATTACATCGAAAACCTCAGACAGGTGCACAAAACAGTAAAAACGGTCAGCAAAGGAAGTTCGCTAAAAATTTGTATGGTTGCCGAAGGAACAGCCAATATTTACCCGAAACTGGGACCGACTATGGAATGGGATACCGCAGCAGGCCATGCCATTGCCAAAGCTGCCGGGAAAAATATATTTCATACCGACCTGAAAACCGAGATTAGCTACAATAAAGAAAATCTACTCAATCCACATTTTATAGTACTATGACAGTTGAAGGATTTTTTGTACTGGCAGTAATCATTTCAATGGTAATTGCTTTGGCAAAGGAAATTATGCGTCCGGGACTGATCCTGTTTTCGGCTCTGATCATCCTGATGGTGTTTGGTGTTGTAAACTCGAAAGAAGTTCTGGCGGGTTTTTCGAACAAGGGAATGATTACGGTTGCCATTCTGTTCGTGATTAGCGAAGGAATTAAGCAATCAGGAGCATTAAACAAACTGGCAACTACCTTTTTACCCAAGCGTCGTGGAAACATTCGGCTGTTGTTTTTCAGGCTCATGTTCCCGATTTCGTTTTTATCCGCTTTCCTGAATAACACTCCGATTGTCATAATTTTTGCTCCCATAGTTAAGAAATGGGCTGAAAACCTGAATCTTTCATCACAAAAGTTCCTGATTCCTCTCTCCTACGCAACCATCCTGGGCGGTGTTTGCACATTGATCGGAACATCTACCAACCTGGTTGTTCATGGTTTAATGCTCGACAACGGATTCGACGGATTTTCCATGTTCGAACTCGGACTGGTTGGTGTACCGCTGGCCTTCGTCGGGTACATTTATATGAGTTACGTTGGTGTTCATTTGCTTCCGGGGAAAAAGGATTTTATACGCCGGCCACTCTCCGACCAGAAAGATTATTATTACGAACTTATTGTTCCTGAAGACAGCCAGTTAGCCGGCCAGATTCTGAAAAACGGCCGAACCAAAGAATTAAAAGGCTTTGACATTATTCAGATTGAACGGGAAGGTGAAAAGATACCGGGGAAAACTCCCGGATTAACGATCGAAGGAAATGATCATCTTTTGGTTGCCGGAAAATCTGACGGGTTGGATATCATCAAAGACTTAAAAACGGTCAAACTAAAAGGACTCGAATTGCTCGAAAATAAAGTAAACAGCATCGATCTGAAACAATACGAAGCCGTTTTGGCACCACGTTTTCCGGGAATTGGAAAGACCATTGTGGAATTTAATTTTTACGATCATTACGAGGCAGTTATCGTAGCAGTTCACCGAAACGGAGAGCGCATCACTTCAAATCTCCGGAGTTTGAGGCTAAAGGAAGGCGACAATCTGGTTCTGCTAACAACCGATCGATTCATTAAAAACTGGGGCGATTCAAAAATTTTCTACCTCACAACTTACATTGGCGATCACAACGAAAATACAGCCAAAGGCAAAAAATGGCTTGCCCTTAGCATACTTGTCCTGATGATTGCCGGCGCAACTGCGGCTGATTATCTTCCGAAATTCGGGAATTTAAATACCGATATGTTTTTCTTTTCGGCCATTGCAGCCATTTTAATGGTCTGGCTGAAAATTGTGCCGCACCAGAAATACACCAAAGCAATTAGCTGGGATATTCTCATAACCATTGCCTGTTCGTTCGGAATCAGCAAAGCGCTGCAAAATTCAGGAGCAGCCGACGGAATTGCGCACACAGCTATAAACTTTGCAAAAAACTGGGGGCCAATCGGTGTTTTGGCTACAATTTTCCTGATTACCACAATTTTTACTGAATTGATCACAAACAATGCAGCGGCGGCAATTGCCTTTCCAATTGCGATGGCAGCGGCTCATCAAATGGGTGTTAATCCGAAGCCGCTTTTTGTAGCCATTTGTATCGCGGCTTCTGCAAGTTTTGCCACACCCATCGGCTATCAAACCAATCTCATTGTTCAGGGTATCGGGAATTACCGGTTTAAAGATTTCTTAAAGGTTGGGCTGCCACTAAATTTGTTAATTTTCCTCGTTTCAGTTATTCTTATACCGCTGTTCTGGAGTTTTTAAAACCATTCAGGACAGATATGTTTTACCTCGCGATATTATTTAATAGTCAATTTCGTATTTATACTACTCAATAAAAGAGTTTATAGTATTATTTTTGCCGTCCTGAAATAAACTGAAAATAGATCAAATGACAGAATACAGTCTTTCACACTTAAAAGAGCTCGAAGCCGAAGCCATCCACATTATCCGTGAAGTTGCAGCCGAATTCGAAAATCCGGTTATGCTTTATTCCATCGGAAAAGATTCGTCGGTGATGGTTCGGCTGGCCGAAAAAGCGTTCTATCCCGGGAAAGTACCATTTCCTTTGATGCACATCGATTCGAAGTGGAAATTCAAAGAAATGGTAGAGTTCCGCGACAACTATGCCAGAGAAAACGGTTGGAACCTGATTGTTCATTACAATAAGGCCGCTTACGAAGCCGGTGTTGGTCCTTTCACTCATGGAAGTAAAGTTCACACCGACGTCATGAAAACTCAGGCGTTGCTGGAAGGACTTAGCAAATATAAGTTTGATGCTGCATTTGGAGGAGCCCGTCGCGACGAAGAAAAATCGCGTGCCAAAGAACGTATTTTCTCATTCCGCGATAAATTTCATCAGTGGGACCCCAAAAATCAACGCCCCGAACTGTGGGATATTTACAATGCGCGTGTTCACAAAGGAGAGTCAATTCGTGTGTTCCCAATTTCGAACTGGACCGAATTGGATATCTGGCAATACATTCGTCTGGAAAAAATACCAATTGTGCCCTTGTATTTTGCCAAAGAACGGCCAATTGTAAATGTTGACGGTAACCTGATTATGGTCGACGACGACCGCATGCCAAAGGAAATTGCTGAAAAAGCTGAAATGAAAATGGTGCGTTTCCGGACTTTAGGTTGCTATCCGCTAACCGGCGCTGTTGAGTCGGAAGCCGATACCATTGAAAAAATCGTCGAAGAAATGATGACCGTTACTGTTTCTGAACGGACGACCCGGGTAATCGATTTTGATCAGGATGGTTCAATGGAACAGAAAAAAAGAGAAGGGTACTTTTAGAGAGTTCTTTGATTAAAATTGAACCCACTTCGGGGTTCTAAAAGCTATTACGTTCTTTTTCCTCCGGTTTCACCGGAGGTTGTTCAGATTGAAGTCCTTCGGACTTTGTGCATTGAAAACCCGGAACGGGTTAATTTGAATAACCGTGGGGGTAACCCACAGAATACAAAACAAATGTAACCTCAATCCTGAAAGGGTTGAATACTATTATAAAAGTTTTTTATTTCCGAATAATCATGACAGAAAATAACCAAAGCATATCTACAATGAACTCTCCAAACGGGGAAACGAGGGGAACGCTCGATATTAACGCGTATTTAGATCAGGACGAAAAAAAAGACCTGCTCCGCTTGCTTACGGCAGGTTCTGTCGACGACGGAAAATCGACTTTGATTGGACGCCTGCTTTTCGATAGCAAAAAAATATACGAAGATCAGCTTTCGGCACTCGAACGCGATAGTAAGAGGGTTGGGCACGCCGGAGAGGAAATCGATTATGCACTTTTACTCGACGGGTTAAAAGCCGAGCGCGAACAGGGAATTACCATTGATGTGGCTTACCGTTATTTCTCGACCAACAAGCGCAAATTTATTATTGCCGACACTCCCGGACATACGCAGTACACGCGAAATATGGTTACCGGCGCATCAACTGCGAACCTGGCTATAATCCTGATTGATGCCACGAAAGGCGTGATTACGCAAACACGACGGCACACGTTTTTGGTATCGCTGCTTGGGATAAAGCACGTGGTTTTGGCGGTTAATAAAATGGATTTGGTGAACTACGACAAAGCCGTTTTCGATTCCATTTGCGCCGAGTACAAAGCATTCATCACTCAACTCGACGTTCCTGATGTAAATTTCATTCCGCTTTCGGCCCTGAAAGGTGAAAATGTGGTTGAACCAACAACCCTGATGCCATGGTACCACGGCAAAAGCATGCTCGAATTTCTGGAATCAGTGCACATCAGCAGTGACCGCAATTTCGACGACATGCGTTTTCCGGTGCAATATGTGTTACGCCCCGACCTGGACTTCCGCGGATTTTCAGCTCGTGTGGCTTCAGGAATTATCCGGAAAGGCGAAGAAATTATGGTTTTACCATCGCGTAAAACTTCGAGAATTAAAGAAATAATTACTTACGACGGAAACCTGGAAGAAGCTTTTCCTCCGCAGTCGGTTACCATTACGCTTGAAGACGAAATTGACATTTCGCGTGGTGATATGATTGTTTATCCCGATAATTTACCACGTGTCGAACGTCATTTCGAAGCCATGCTCGTTTGGATGGATGAAAAACCAATGGATCCGGATGTTCAGCTATTTCTTAAACATGCCAATAATACCACGAGAGTTAAACTGGATAAAATTCAGTATAAAATCGATGTCAATTCGCTTCAGAAATCGGCCATCGACCATTTTGAACTGAACGAAATTGGCCGTGTGGTGCTGACTACAAACAAAGCCATTTTCTTCGATCCGTATAAGAAAAACAAAAGTACAGGTTCGTTTATTCTGATTGATCCGATTACGCACAACACAGTGGCCGTTGGAATGATCATCGACAAACTCAGCGCAGAAGATCTTCCTTCGAAAATTATTGATGAAAAGACGTTGGAAGCCAACAAACTGCGGATTGAAAAAGGAGAATGCCTGATTTCGGAAACCCAACGACAAAAGCGATACAACCAGAAAGGCACCACGCTTTGGATAACAGGGCTTCATGGCTCAGGAAAAAACGAACTGGCTTTTACGCTTGAAAAAGAGCTATTTGATGCAGGCGCCACCGTTGTTTTACTCGACGGAAGCTCAATCAGACTTGGACTTTCAAATGAACTGGATTACTCTCCCACCGATCGAGCCGAACACCTTCGAAGGGTGGCACACATCAGCAAGCTGCTGAACGATCAGGGAATCATCACGATTTGCTCATTCATTTCGCCTGACGAAAATATCCGGAAACAGGTTATTCAGATTATTGGTGAAAACCAGTTTCATTTGATTCACATGGATGCCGACTTGGAATATTGCAAAAAGAACAAACCTGAATTGTATGAAAGGTTTGATGAAGGATTGATCGCAAATCTTCCGGGAGCAGATTTAAAATACATTGCTCCGGAAAATCCATCATTGACTTTGCATCCGGAAAACAGATCGAAAAACATTAAAACCATTATGGAATATTTAGCCGATCGCAAAATTTTCCCAATAATTTAGAGAAGAATATTCTGGTTATTAATATTGCACAAAAGACTCAGAAATGGGTCTTTTGTCGTTTCATTCAGATTCTGATTCCGTCCCAAATTCCGACAATTCACCTCCACGCAAGGCAAAAATCACTCAAAATTCCCGATATTTATCCAATCACAGCGCATTTTGCTCGATTAAAACCTGAAAATCTGCATAACAAAATTATCTTTGTTAATACAACACCTGTGTATGGAACAAACGAAACTATCGGATAAAGCCAAAGAACGTATCGAAAATTTCATCGCAAGTTTTCAATCGGTAATCGACGAGATCAGTAGATCAAAACAACCTGACCAACTTCTGGAAATACTGGTTCAACGTGCCGAAAGTTTAGGCAAATTGTTTCAAGACTTTGGAAACAAAACTTACCGGAATATTTTAAAAAATGAGAAAGCTGAAGACGCTCTTTCTCCTGACAAATTGCTTCTGCATCATATTATAAACTACGCTGGATCGGAATATCTTAAGACATTCATGATTCTTTGGCGCGACAGCATTTTTCAGTTGCAAAAAGCTCAGCTTTATACTTTTGACAAATATAGTGGCGAGAACCTTCAACAACAGTTGCTAAACGACATTCTGCTGGTTTTCGGCGGAGCAGCAAATGAGTTAACAGAAGAACTTCTGAAGCAGGTTGATAAAGCGGAAAAATCGCCGGAAACCTATAAAAAGCAATTGAAAGAATGGCTTTTACAGAAAAACCCATGGCCTGTTTATTCGATTCAACTAAACGAATTAGTACAACAATGCCAGAAATTAAATGAAAAACAGCAGGTTATTTTAGAAACAGCAAATGGATTTCAGGATATAGAAGCCAGGATTTTTGGAGCAATCCGGTTTTGTCACAAAGAGCTGGACGAAGTGATTGGATTCATTCGGCAGGCAACCGAATTTATTGAATTGGAAGCACAGGCTCCGTCAGAAAAAAACCTCAGCAGAATAGCCAATAAATTGCAGGCCATTGAAACGATGGTTTCAATTACTTTTCATATCGACCAGTTTAATGCACAACTCGAACAGGGTCTGGATCAAATTGCAGGTGAAACCGAATTTACCATTCAAATTCAAAACGGCTTACTTGTTCAAACCCGCATAAACTTTGTGAAACGTCTTTCGCTGTGGCTCAACCGCGAAATCCTTCCGTTGCTTTTCGAAGTTTGGGAAATTACAGAATTGAATAAAAACGGGTTGAAAATGGCTTTGCAAAACATCCGGAACATGGCCATTTTATACAATTCGGAAACCGGTGAGAAAAAGCAAATTTTTAATTCGCATACTTTTTTACATCCACTCAATGTGTTGGTCGAGAACAATAAAGAAGCCATCAGGCAATTGAATGAATTCGACAAAATTATATCGCAACGCATTGAAGCCGAGATGAAATTATCGCTTATTTACGAAGCCAACCGATATTTTCTACCGTTTTCTTCAGGCACAACAATGACCAATCGCCTGAACCTTGGAAGAAGTAAACTAATTAAAGTTTCGCAATCGTGGATTAAGGGACAGATTTTACAACTTCACAGGTTGCGCAAAAAAGTGGTCCACGAGTTTTCGCTTTCGCGAGCCGAAAAAATGGTGCGGTATCTGCAATTCAGGCAAAGAGACGAATCGAATGCCCATTACACCAGCTTTTTTACAACGAAAGGCTATTTTGGCGATTTATTCTCTGTTGGCCGCGACGAAGAACTTGCACACCTTTCACTCCTGATTAACAACTGGCGAAATGGATACCGCGGATCGGCCATTATTACCGGCCAACGCTTTTCAGGAAAAACACTGCTTGGCGAGCTTGTGGCCAGTCGCAATTTTCCCGACGATACAATTCGCTTAAGTCCGGGAATTACCCTGAACCTTCAGGGAAGAAAAATGGAAGCCACTTACGAAATTTCTGAATCGCTCGAATTTATAGCCAAAAATTTTCAGGTTGGAAAATGTTTAATTTGGATTGATGACTTTGAATTGTGGTGGGAACCGAATGTTCCGCTTTACCGCAACCTGATGGATCTGGCCAATTTTATCGATCACAATTCGGGAAGGTTCTTTTTCATGGTGTCAATGAATTTATCGACGTTCCACCATTTGAAGCAGGTTGCTGAATTGGAGAGAATATTTCAGGCACATATTCATTTGAGTAAGTTGTCGTCCGGCGAAATAGAACAGGCAATTATGGTCAGGCATTTGGCCACACACCGGACTTTGCTCAATGAAAAAGGTGAAAAAGTAGGACAGGCAGAATTCAGGAGAATTGCCAAAGAACTGGCCCAATTGAGTAAAGGAGTTGTAGGCGATGCTCTGAATTTGTGGTCGTTCCTGATTAAAAGAGTCGACGACGAAACTGTTCAGGTCAGTGAATTGCCGTCGTTCGGAATGCCTGAATTTTACAAACCCGATTTAGCCGTTCTGTTAACGTCGATGATGTTGCAAAAACGAACCAACGAATATCGCCTTCGCAAGCTTTTTGGGCCTGCTTTTGGTGAATGGTACCGGCCACTTTTGATGAGACTGATTTCGATCAGGGTTATTGAACGGCAGCTCGACGGTTGGCTCGAAATAAACGAACGAATTGTAAATGAACTTGGTTTGATGCTCGACGACAAACATTATTTAAACTATTAGCGCGATGGAAGAAATCATAAAAAATCCGCTGAGTTGGTTCTCTTTTGTCAGTATTTCGTTGCTGCTCCTGGTCATTTTGCAACTTGCTGTTGTTGGTAGCCGGTTTTTGCGCAATTTTATGCTTTTCGGAAGAACCCGAATACCCCTGGCCGACCTTGCGCAAAAATTGCTGATCGTTCTCGAACCGGTGATTCTTTTAGCAATTATTGGTCTTTTTGTCGCCATACATCCAATGGTCAACGGAGCGGCAGTCGTTGTGATCTGTGCCGTAACTTTTCTGCAATTGCGCGATTACCTCAGTGGAAGGGTTATTTTATACACCAGCTCGATTTTGCGCGACAAGAAGATAATTACCGGAAAATTTAACGGAAGTGTGGTAAAAACTGGAAAACTGGGATTGCACATCAGAACTCCCGAAGGTATTTTGTACCTGAATTATTACCGGCTCATTTCCGATGGTTTTACGCTTTCGGCCGGCGAAGAACTTGGTGAATACTGCAACCTGGTCCTTAGCGCCAAATCTCCGGAAACAAAACCGAAGGAAATCATCAGGAAACTGAATGAAATATTGCTGACACTACCGTACATCGACTGGAAATATCGCCCGAAAATACAACAGAGCAGCCAGGTTCCGGGCGAAGTAGAACTAAAAATGCTGCTACACGAAAACATTACGACTGAAGAAATTGTCCGCTATTTTACAGATGTCGACTACAACTGCGTTCCCAGGAAAATTTAAATTCTAGAATTATGGAAATCCTAAGTTCATACAATTTGATTATAGAAGCTTCGGCCATCATTATTTTGTCATTCATTTTTGGCGAAATTTCAAACAAAACCAACATACCATCTGTGTTGATGTTGATTTTGCTCGGCATCGGACTAAATCTGGTTGTTGAGAATTTCCTGATGCTTAAATACAATTTTTTCCCTGTGCTCGAAATCCTGGGAATCATCGGATTGATAATGATTGTGCTTGAAGCCGCGCTCGAACTGGAACTCAGGCAAAAAAATATAGTCCATATTCTCAAAGCGCTCTTTCTGGCGGCTGCCGGATTAGGATTGTCGGCCTGGGCTGCCGCTGAGATTCTGCAATATTTCATTCAGGGAATGGATCAAATAACCGCTTGGATTTACGCCACTCCGCTTTCCATTCTTTCCTCAGCCATAATTATACCAAGTGTTTCAGGCCTTGTTGGCACCAAAAAAGAATTCCATGTTTACGAAAGCACATTCTCCGACATTATTGGAATTATGCTCTTTTATTTCCTGGTGGGTCAAGTCGAATCGGGTGAACATTCAGGTAGTGTTTGGATGTTTTTCGGAAATTTTGGCCTGACCATTGCCATTTCGCTCATTGCAGGTTACGGTCTTCTGTTCGTTTTCCAGCGTATAAAATCAAACATCAAACTCTTTCTCCTGATTTCCATTCTGCTAATTTTATATGCACTCGGAAAGAAAATGCACCTGTCATCGCTAATCATTATCCTGATATTTGGACTGATGATTGCCAATATGCCGCTGTTTTTTAAAGGCATCCTGAAGAAATGGATCGATTTGAAAAAAGCACGCGAAATGTACGACGGCCTGCATGTTGTTACCCGCGAATCGGCTTTTGTGGTGCGTACGTTCTTCTTTGTCATTTTTGGTATGACTATCACACTCAGTTCGCTGCTCGATATAAACGTAGCGTTAGTGTCAATCCTGATTATCTTTTCAATTTACGGAATCCGTTACCTGATGCTTCGGATCTTTATGGGCGCCGACATTATTCCACAGGTATTTATTGCGCCACGCGGATTAATTACCGTATTGCTGTTCTATGCCATTCCAAATAATGTTCAGGTAGTTGGTTTCAACGCCGGAATTCTGCTTTTCATTATTATTGCCAGTAGTCTGATCATGACATTTGCCTTGATATACGACAAGCAACGCAGCATGGAAGCCATTCGCAAAACGGAAAGTAAGCCCGTTGGCTATCAAAAGTGGAAAGCTCCTGACGTGGATAAATACGTCAGGAACGATCCGGCGCAGGAAAAGCAGTAACGTTTGTCTGTTAAGGGATATTCACCGATTTCTTTAGATTTTCTTTAGAATTAAAGATTACATTCATGCCATTCGCCAAATTGGCCGACTACTGAAAATGACTCAGGTTTTAACAGTCAGTTAATCAATTCAATCTGAAATTATGAAAAAGACACAATTGTTTTTCATTGGCATGATCCTGATAACATGCTTTTCGCTCCAGAAAAGTCAGGCCCAGAAATCTGATTATAAAATTGCAAATACAATTCATTTGACCGGCGACGGCGGCTGGGACTATTTATCGGTGGATGAAGTAAATCAAAAGTTGTTTGTGTCGCACGGCACGCAGGTAAATGTAGTTGATTTAAGAACTTCAGCCGAGATAGCGGTTATTCCTGAAACCAGCGGTGTGCATGGCATAGCTGTTGCCAACGATTTGAACAAGGCATTTATTTCCTGCGGAAGAGATTCTTCGGTAACAGTCGTTGACCTGAAGACTTTCAAACTGATTACCAAAATTCAAGGAACCGGAACTAACCCCGATTGCATCCTTTACGATCGGTTTTCACACAAAATATTTACATTCAATGGCCGAAGCAGCAATTCAACGGTAATTGACGCCAATGCGCTAAAAATTGTAGGAACCATTCCTTTGTCAGGAAAACCTGAATTTTCGCAAACTGACGGTAAAGGCAAAATATATGTAAACATTGAAGATAAAAGCAGCATTTCAGTGATTAATGCAACTACCCTGAAGGTTGAAAATACATGGTCAATTGCGCCGGGAGAAGAACCTTCAGGCTTGGCGCTAGATACTGAAAATCATCGTTTGTTCTCGGTGTGTGGCAATAAACTGATGGTTGTAACTGATGCCAATTCAGGAAAAGTAATTACAACTGTTCCAATTGGTGACGGATGCGACGGTGTTGCTTTTGATCCTGAAACAAAACGCATTTATTCTTCAAATGGCGAAGGTACCATAACTGTTGTTCAGCAAATTAGCGCCAACAAATACGAAGTAATTGAAAACTTTCCAACCCAACCGGGCGCCAGAACGATTGCTGTGAATAAAACAAATCATCATTTGTATCTGTCGGTTGCAGAATATTTACCTGGCGAAGGAAGAAGAAGACCGGTGAAACCAAATACTTTCAGTGTGCTTGAAATAGAAGAGTTGAAATAATACGGTTACTGTTTAAATGAAGATTTTAATTGTAGAAGACGAACACGAATTGCTCTTATCCATCGCAAATTACCTGGTTGAGAACGGTTTTACTTGCGAAACAGCCGAAAGATTCAATACTGCACAAGAAAAAATCTTGCTTTATGAATATGACATTGTTTTGCTCGACATTACTCTTCCGGGAGGAAGCGGTTTGAACTTGATTGAAACGGTAAAAAGGAATAATCAGAAAACCGGTATCATTGTGATATCGGCAAAGGATTCGCTCGACGATAAAATTTCGGGACTCGACCTTGGCGCTGACGATTACATGACCAAACCGTTTCAACTTTCGGAACTAAATTCGAGGATAAAAGCGGTATTGCGGCGACGACATTTTGATGGAACCAGCTATATCAGTTTCAACGAAATAGAGGTGGACACAGAAAATAAAATGCTCGAGATTCAGTCGAAACAGGTGCCTCTGACCAAAAAAGAATACGATTTGCTTTTGTTTTTTCTCGTAAATAAAAACCGGTTGCTGACCAAGGAATCGATCGCGGAACACCTTTGGGGCGACAACATCGATCTGGCCGACAACTTCGATTTCATATACACGCACATCAACAATCTGCGAAAAAAAATCATGGTAAATGGTGGCCAGGACTATATCAAAACGGTGTATGGCATGGGTTACAAATTCACTGATTCATGAAGCTTCTCACTAAATTAAATATCCGCTACATTTCGTATTCGCTGGCGGTAATGGCCGTTTCAGGAATAGCGATTTTTCTGCTGATTTCGATGTTCGTGAACAAGCAACTCGATGAGAAACTGGTTGGAATTTCGGAACGTGTGGAACAAAAGCTTCTGGATAACGGGAAAGTAGACTGGCTGAAACCTTTTGTCGATGTTACAGAGACTTATTCTCCAGCACTTCCGAAACAGGTTAGCGACACGCTTATCTTAAACAAATCTGAAAATGAACTGGAGGAATACCGGCAACTAACTGTAGTTAAAAGAATCAACCAACACACATATAAAATTGTTGTTCGTGAATCAAAACTCGAATCCGAAGATTTGATTCAAACACTTGCCGGCATAACCTTATTTGCTATTTTAATCCTGACAACCAGTTTAATCCTGATAAACCGGAATGTGGCGCGCTCAATTTGGTCGCCGTTTAACGAAAATCTCCGAAAAATAGAAGCGTTTAAGCTTAGTGAATACCGGCCGATTGTTTTTCAGAAAACAGGAATTACAGAATTCGATGCGTTGAATGATTCCGTTGATCACCTGACGAACCGGATTATCGCAGATTTTAAAAATCTGAAACAATTTTCGGAAGATGCATCACACGAAATGCAAACGCCGCTTGCCGTTATTTCTGCAAAACTTGAAAATCTGCTCAATGAACAGCAATTGAATGAACACCAACTAAAAACAGTTCAATCAGCACATCTGGCTGTTCAAAGATTATCGAAACTCAACAGAGAACTGATTTTGCTGACCAAAATTGAAAACAACCAGTTTGTTGAGCTTGAAAAAATTTACCCCGGAAAAATCATTCGTGAAAAGCTCAATGAATTTCAGGAATTACTTAATTTAAAAGGCTTAACGGTTGAAGATCATTTATCGGAAGACGTACAAATTGAAAGCAATCCAGTGTTGTTCAACCTATTGCTGGGCAATATTTTGTCGAATGCCATGAACCACAACATTTCAGGAGGAACAATTTACGTCGCACAAAACATTGAGCGGATCGATTTCAGGAATACCGGCCCTGAAGAAATTGCCAATCCTGAAAGGCTTTTTAGCCGGTTTTACAAAGAAAATCCGTCTTCAGGTTCGGTTGGACTTGGGCTGGCCATCGTTGCCAAAATATGCGAAGTGCAGGGTTGGAAGGTATCTTATTCATACGCTAAACCATTGCATTGTTTTTCAGTATTATTTAAAATTTAACCAAAGAATCAGTACGTTTCAGATTAGTTTTCGGCAATGAAAATGTATTTTTAAACAAACAAACGAAATACCTTGAATGAATCACAAAAAGCCAAGACATAACATACTTCATATTATCTGCGCTTTGCTGTTTCTGGCAGTGAGTCTGCCGATTATTTCCTCCGGACAAAACTCACTGGATTTATTTATCGACAGCGCTTTGGTGAATAGTCCCGAGGTGGTTTCCATCCACACACAAATTCGCTCGTATCAATACGACGACCAGATGATTTCAGCCATTCTGCGTTCGCCCAAAGCTTTTCTAAGTTCCGAAGTTCTGGTTGCTCCTTATCTGAACAACAATGGCAAACCGATCGATATTGCGCCTTTAGACAAAGCCATCGGCTACGATGCTGGCATAACGAACGGCGGTTTGTATTCAGTTCTCTTCAATCTGGAATTGCCGCTCCTGAAGGGCAAACAGGTTTTTCATCTTCAGGAACAAAACAGGGTGGAAGTTGAAAAACTGCGAACACAACTTGATTTGATTGAAAATGAATTGAAACGATCGGTTGGAAGCATGTATTTCGATGCACTTGCACAACAGACAACTGTTGAAAATAACCGACAAAATGCAGCTTTGCTAAATGACGAATTTCAACTGATTCAAAGCCTTACCCAAAAGGGACTTTATCGCATTTCAGACTACAAGATGATGGAACTCGAACTAAAATCAGATTCCATCAACCTTCAAACGTCAGTCAGCGACCTGGAACTTGGCATCCGGCAATTGAAAGCGGCCTGCGGAATTCGCGACATTTCGATATCAAACCTTTCGGCCACGCAAATGGTGCTGTCCGAACTGGTCTCCTCTCCTTCCCTCTTTATTCAATCGTTTGCCCACGACAGCGTAGCGAGCCTTGCCCAGCAAAATTCTTTCAATGACCGTTACCAGCCGCAACTGAATGTCTACGCCAATTCAGGCTTGAATTCCACATCGATTCCGATGATCGAACGCCATGTTGGAGCCAGTGCCGGAATACAACTGTCGTACACTCTTTTCGACGGTCGCCAGAAGAAAATCAATCAGGAACAACAAATACTGAGGATTGAAGAAGCGGCTGCGCAAAAATCGTTGAAAATAAAGGAGGTTAAAACTCAGGCAGAAGCGCTCAGGCAGAACATTGAGAAAACAAGGTTGGAGCTTGTAAAACAGAAACAAATTCAAGCCGAATACAAGGATTTGTTAAAACTTTATCAGGATGAAGTGCAGCGGGCACAAATCAGTGTAATTGATTTAATTGCCTTTCTCAAAAAGTACAGCAGCATCAATCTCGATGTCAGTTTAAAAGAAATAACGCTTAACAAATTGATCAATGAATATAATTACTGGAATAGGTAAGTTTCAAGTTAGACCAGTTGTTTGGATTTCAATATTTGCACTGGCTTTCGGAGGCTGTGCTTCGCGACATGCAACGCAGGAGGACGAGGTTTCGGCTAAAAGTGAAGTGGAAGTTGTTTCTCCGATTGTACAACCCGCCGAACAGATTGCAAGTTTTCAGGCAGTAACACGCTATTTGCAATCCAACGACATTCGCACGCAAATGACCGGAATAATTACCCGCGTAAATTGCACCATAGCCGGAAATATTCGAACCAGCCAGGCTTTGTTTACCATTCAGCCGCAGGAAGCAGCCGCGCTTCAGAAATCGAAATTCAGCGGGCAAATACTGAATGCCATGTCTGATACTGTGTTTGCTCATTTGAATGGGACAATAAAAACCCTGAACGTACAGGTTGGTGATTTTGTGCAGGCGGGCGATGTTTTAGCAACCTGCATCCGAAACAATTCCATGCGTATCATTGCTTATGTTCCAGCCGAACAAACAGCTACGGTTGACCGGTTTAAAAATTGTTCCATTCTATTGCCCGACGGAACAGTGATCAGTGGCAAAATCGCAGGCAAATTACCGGCAGCCGAATCGCAGGATCAAACGCAGGCTTTTATCATCGAACCCTTCAAACCGGTTAACCTGGCTGAAAACATAAACCTGACCGTTCAATTTACGACTGAACAACTTCAGGAAGCTCTATTTGTACCCATAAGTGCAGTTTTGGGAAACGAGGAGCAAACCAGTTTTTGGGTGATGAAACTATTAAATGACTCAACCTGCCTGAAAGTTCCGGTTGAAAAAGGATTGAAAAAGGACAGCCTTATTCAGTTGATTGGCTCCGGCTTAAGTGTTGCCGATCGGGTTATTTCTGAAGGTGGCTATGGTTTGCCCGACAGCGCCAGGGTACAGGTGATCAAAAACAACTAAAATGATGCTTAAAGAAAGCTTCCATCATCGATTCAAACATCCATTCGGGATTGTACTGCTGATTCTGGTTGCTGCCGGAATATACGCTTACACGCAAATGAAAGTGGAATTGTTGCCCAATGTAACTTTCCCGAAGGTTAAAATTATTGCCGACAACGGCGAACAACCCATTGATGTGATGCTCGTCAGTGTGACTCGACCTCTGGAAGCAGCCATCAAGAAAAGCGAGAACCTGAACATTATTCAAAGCACTACTTCACGCGGAACCTGCGAGATTTCGGCTTTCTTCAACTGGAATGCCGACATTGACCTGGCGCGCCAGCAAATAGAAGCACGGATCAGCGAAAGTGGCCCCGATTTGCCGCCCGGACTGAAAGTGACCATTGAAAAGATGAATCCATCCATATTGGCTGTTTCGGGCTACTCGCTTGAAGGAGAACTGAGTCCGGTGGAGCTAAAGATGCTGGCCGAATATACCGTTAAACCTTACCTTGAACAGATTAACGGAGTTCGCGAAGTGGCCGTAATGGGAGGCCGGAACAAAGAATATCAACTGGTTTTAGATGTCGATAAAATGAGCCGGCTGGGAATCACACCAACAATGCTGGGCGATGTACTGGCACAAACCAATACCATCCGTTCAAACGGCTATTTGAACGACAACAACCGCCTGTATCTCACACTAACGGATGCTTCGGTGCGAAACATTGAACAACTTGAAAATACAGTGGTTCGAAGCAGCGAAACAGTTACAGTTAAAGTAAAAGACATTGCCAAAGTTCAGATTTCAGGACAGATTGAATATGTGAAAATAAAGGCTAACGGCAAAGATGTTCCGCTCATTGCCATTATGAAACAGCCTGAAGCCAACCTTTCCGACATTGAAACTCAACTGCAAAGCCGCATTCGGGAACTCAACGCTCACCTGTTGCCCAAAGGTGTAAAAATGGTTTCGTATTACAGTCAGGCCGATTTTGTTGACAATGCCATTCGCAGCATCCGCGACGTACTATGGGTTGGATTACTGCTGGCGATCGTGGTAACCATGTTGTTTCTCCGGTCATTCAAGAGCAGTCTGGCCATTTTAATTACCGTTCCGGTTTCACTGTTACTTACAGTCATTGTTTTACTGAGCTTGGGTTACAACTTCAACATCATGACTTTAGGCGCCATTGCCGCTGCTATCGGTTTGGTGATCGACGATGCTGTGGTGGTAGTCGAACAAATTCACCGGACTCATGAAGAACATCCGGAGGAAAACTTTCATACAGTAGTGCCCAAAGCCATCAAGTATTTGCTTCCGGCCATGATTGGTTCGTCGCTCAGCACCATCGTTATTTTCCTTCCGTTTGGCCTGATGACGGGCGTTGCGGGTGCATACTTCAACATCATGACCCGAACCATGATCATCACACTTTCGGCATCGTTCTTTGTAACCTGGTTAATTTTGCCCGTGATTTACCTGCTCTTCTTCGGGAAACAACAGGAAAAGAATCTAAAGCCTGCCGAAGTCCACAAACGCAACTGGGTACTCTTTTTCCTGAAGAAACCAATCTTTGCAATGGCCATAGTTGTAGGGATGATTGTCAGCATATTCACCATTTTCCCGGCTTTGCCCTCTGGCTTTTTGCCTGAAATGGATGAAGGCGCCATTGTACTCGACTTCGACAGTCCGCCCGGAACTTCGCTGGAAGAAACCGAAGCAATGCTTCAAAAGGTAGATAAAATCATAGAAAAGATTCCAGAAGTTCAAAAGTATTCGAGGCGAACCGGTACGCAAATGGGATTTTTCATTACCGAACCCAGTCGGGGCGATTACCTCATCGGGCTAAAAGACAAGCGCGACAAGACCACAGAAGAAGTGATCGACGAAATACGCAAGCAAATTGAAGCGCAGTTGCCGGTTTTGATTGTCGATTTTGGACAGGTGATTGGCGACATGCTGGGCGACCTGATGAGTTCGGTACAACCCATTGAAATAAAACTGTTCGGAAACGATATCGCGCAAATTCATCAGTATGCCAGAAAAATTGCCACAGTTGTTGAGAAGGTTCCCGGAACTGCCGACGTTTTCGACGGAATCGTGATTGCCGGACCGTCAGTGTTTGTGAAGCCCGACTACACTAAACTCAGCCGTTTTCAGTTGACTCCGGATATTTTTCAGTACCAGTTGCAAACTCGCATAGGCGGAACAGTGGTTGGAAGTGTGCAGGAACCGCTGCAGATTAGCGATGTGCGCATGATTTATCCCGACCGCGAACACATAAGTGTCGACCAGATGAAACAATCGAAAATATTCCTGAATGACGGGCGTTTGCTTCCATTGAGCCGTTTTGCCGACGTAAGTATTTCGAAAGGGATTGCCGAAATTAACCGGGAAAACCTGAAAAGCGTGGATTACATTACGGCCCGCCTGAATAACCGCGACCTTGGAAGCACACTCGCCGACATTCGGAAAGCCATTCAGGAAAAAATAAATTTACCGCCCGGGCTGCACATTGAATATGGCGGCGCTTACAAAGAACAACAACAAGCTTTCAAGGAACTGATGCTGATTTTGATTTTGGCCAGTTTACTTGTTTTTACAGTCATTCTTTTCCTTTTCCGGAAAATTAAAGTGGCGTTGCTGCTTATTTTTCTGGTGTTGCTGGCCCCCGCCGGAAGTGCTTTGCTGTTGTATTTGCTTAATGTACCGTTGAATGTGGGCAGTTACGTGGGCATTATCATGATCATTGGTATAGTTGGCGAAGCTTCAATTTTCACCTATTTGCAATACACCGAAGAACGCAAAAAAGGCCAGACGGTTACCGATTCCATTGTTTTCTCTATTTCTATTCGGTTGCGGCCTAAACTAATGACGGCCTTGAGCGCCATTATCGCCCTGCTGCCTTTGGCGATTGGTATTGGTTCGGGCGCGCAGATGCACCAGTCGCTGGCTATTTCCGTAATTGGCGGACTAATCTTTGCCCTTCCGGTATTACTGATTGCCTTGCCTACTTTCCTGAAAATGGTGGAAAGAGACTAGAACGGAAAGCTGCTTCAAAATTCCTTTAGATTTGCAACTTACCTTTGGTTTATATATTTAAAAATCAATCGTTATGAAAGCAATTCATTTATTCGCATTTATCTTTATTTTAAGCATTGTTGCCTGCAACGCCAAAACTCCCCCGACTACAGTTACCAGTGCCTTTGCACAAAAGTTTAAGCGCGCCGAAAAAGTAAAATGGGACATGGAAGAAGCCAACGAATGGGAAGCCGAATTCATGCTCTCCGGAAAAGAAATGTCGGCTTCGTTCGATCTTTCGGGCAAGTGGCTCGAAACGGAAACTGAGATTGAACTGAACGAACTTCCGGCAGTTGTAAAAAAAGCTATAGACAAACAATATTCAGGATCTAAAATTGGTGAAACATCACTTATTGATTCGCCTGATTTTAACGGGTACGAAATTGCCTTGAAACAAAAAGGAAAATCGTTTGAAGTGCAGGCCACCAGCGACGGAACTCTAAAGAAAACCGAAGAAAAGAAAGACTGAAGCAGCCCAATCAGTCAGCATTTAATGTGTCAACGCCGGAAAATCTGAATGAATTTCCGGCGTTGATTCGTTTGATCCAGGCCTACTACCATCCAAACAATTAATCTATCCTGAAAAAAGAACTTGACTTTTCAATAGGAAAGTCCGCACATCTCAATCGGAAAGTCAGGACATTTACTCAAAAACATCAAGACTTCTGAATAGTTTTCCCATGGGAATAATTATTTTATCCCATGGGCATATATATTTTTTCCCACGAGGTAAAATTTTTTATACCGTGGGATAAATTTTTTATTATCTTGTATTACCTATTAAAAAGTCTTTACTTTTTCTTAACTTTCTAAGGACTTTTCAATGGAAACATCAGGACATTATTTTTCAAGTGTCAGGACATTTCTTTCAATTGGTGAAGTTATTTTCTCAAACAGTTCCCTATAGCTTTTACGAACGAGCTTTCCGGAACCTGCCTGAGCCTCTCAGTACATTTTGTAAACCTTTAATATCAAGCAATATGACAATAAAGTACAAAGTTGTTAAGAAATCGGAAATCGGTGTAATCGGCGGGGGAAACGTAAAATATTATGCTGCTGCTACCGGCCGGAAAATGGCAGATACGCGCGAAATTTGCCAAATGCTGGCCGCGCGTTCAACGGTGAATACGCCCGATGTAATAGCGGTTATCACTGGTTTATCGGAACTAATCCCGGAATTGCTTCTCGACGGTCGTTCCGTTTATCTTCAGGATATTGGCATTTTTTCAACGACCCTTGTCACAAAAGCAGAGGAAACACCAGACGAAGTAAATGCAAGTTCAATTGCCGGTTTACGGATAAAATTTCGCGCAGATATCCTGATGAAAAAGCAAATGCGCAACTGTAGTTTCAAAAAAGTAAAATCCTGAAGAGGCGGAACATTTAATTGCGGTTTTAATTAGCAAGAAAGATTCAGGCATCCATTCTTATTTCAACGAATCTTTGTTCCAATTCCGGGGATTATTCAGGATATATTCCGAAATGTTGGAATACGATTTTTGATCGCGAATAATGTGTTCGTAATAATTGCGTTGCCAAACATCGATGACATTGGTGTTTTGACGCATCCATTTGGTAACCCCAATTTTAAAACCCCGAACCACCGAACCAATCGTTTGCGATGTGACCGTAGGGGCGAAACACTTTTCGCCCTATTTGAAATATCAATGTGATCCATCGAAACATTTTTCGCCCTGTCTGAAATATCAATATTGATCGGTGAAATATTTCCCATCCCATTTGAATGATTATTATTGGGAGAATATTGAACCGTACCATCATTGGGCGAAATATATTTCGCCCCTACGTTAGGCGAATATTTATTCGCCCCTACGATTTCCAAAATGCCATGGATGTGATTGGGCATAATGATGTATTGATGCAAAATAACATTGGGAAAATGGATTGGGATTTCCGACCAACATTGCCGGGCCATTTTTCCGGCATCGTTTAATACCATTGTTCCGATGTCACCATTATCATACCTGTCAACTATTTTGCCAAACAAATGTGCGCGGTTGTGGGTGCAAATGGTTATAAAATACAACCCCGCGATGCTGTAATCATAACCTTTCAGACGAATGCTTTGGCGATGGTTTTTTACCGGTTCATTACTCATATTAAACTGCTTTCAAATAATTACCAACACTATACTTGTGCGTTAATTAGATTACAGCCAGGTAAAGTAAACCGGCAATGACTGCGCCAAGTATTGGTCCAATTACAGGAACCCACGCATAACCCCAGT
Source organism: Prolixibacteraceae bacterium (assembly GCA_963677955.2). Lineage (GTDB taxonomy): Bacteria > Bacteroidota > Bacteroidia > Bacteroidales > Prolixibacteraceae > Aquipluma. The sequence continues at coordinate 4,428,404 of CAXXQR010000001.1, read as the reverse complement.
CGCTCGAACCTTTGTGTTTGATGGGAACCAGGGCGTGAATAATTCGCGGGCCAAGGTCGCGGGCCGGGTTGATGGCATAACCGGTCAATCCACCTAAGCTCATTCCAATAGCCACAACCAGCAAAGCCACCGGAAGCGCACCTACCGAACCCAATCCCATTTTGACGTCAACGATTCCCGCAATCTTAAACTCGGGACCTGCAATAAAAAGCACAACGAATATCAGGACAAAAGTACCCACTACTTCGCTGAGTACATTTTTAGGCAAGTTTTGAATAGCGGGCGATGTACAGAACGTTCCCTTTATCGTTCCCGCACTCTCAGTCCGGTTGTAATGATCGGAATAAAGCAACCAGGTCAGGAATGCTCCTGTCATAGCGCCCAGCAATTGTGCCAGAATATAGAGTGGAGCGTCAGCCCAGGCAAATTTCCCGGCAACAGCCAAACCTATTGTAACAGCAGGATTCAGGTGAGCCCCGCTCGACGGTCCGGCAATAATTACCCCCAGGTAAACACCGAGACCCCAGCCCAGGGTTATCAGCACCCAATCGGCACCTTTGGCAAAAGTATCATTCAGCGAACTGTTCGCACAAACTCCCGACCCCATCAGGATTAGGACAAAAGTACCAAGGTATTCTGCAAGTATTGGATTCATTGGTTTACTATTTGGTTTTGGAAATTGGTCGTTAACTATATTTACTCAGCAAAGCAGGTGATAACCTTTGGCCAGTTCATTGTATTGCTGAACCTGCTCATCTTCCCATTCTTTGTTATAACCAAACTCAGCTGCCATTAGCGATGCAACTTCAGGAGCCATGGCTATACTGGCACGGGCATTCAGAAACAAGGCCCTGGTGCGGCGTGCCAAAACGTCTTCAACTGTTCGTGCCATTTCTTCACGCACAGCCCAAACAACTTCAGCCTTAATGTACGGCAAATCGGGATGAAGCTTTTCACTCAATTCCGGATTTTGGCCAATCATGGTGTTAATTTTAGGAATATCCGATCCGTACACATGCAAATGATTCGTGTGGCTGGTATTTCGCACATATCCGTGAACCGGCATGTTTTTAGTCACGCATTCCTTGTTGTCCAGTCCGCCAAGCATTATGGCCTTATCTACAATGTCTTCGCCCATTTTGCGGTAGGTAGTCCACTTCCCTCCTATCATGGTTATCATTCCTGAATTTGAAATAATCAGTTTATGACTGCGCGAAATTTCCTTGGTTTCCTGAATATTATCTTTCGGAGCCGGTGCAGCCAGCGGACGAAGACCGGCAAAAATGCTCAGAACATCTTTCCGCTTTGGTTTTTTGGTCAGGTATTTGGCAGCGGTATTCAAGATAAACTTAATTTCGTCGTCAAGAGCACGAGGTTCAATTTCAGGATTTTTCACCGCTGTATCAGTGGTTCCAACAACCACTTTGCCATGCCAGGGGACAGCAAACAATACACGTCCATCGGCTGTTTTAGGGATCATAATGGCTGAATTACCCTGCAAAAAAGATTCGTCCAGAATAATGTGAATGCCTTGACTCGGAACTACTGTCTTTTCGTGGTCGGGCTCATCCATGCTGTTGATGGAATCGACAAAAATACCTGTGGCATTGACAACAACTTTAGCGTTCAGCCTGTACGACTGATTATTTTCAGAATCAAAACATTCAACTCCGGAAATCATGCCATCTCCGTTCTTCACTATATTGGTGACTCCGCAGTAATTCAGCACATAACCACCGTTATCGGTTATAGTTTGCGCCAAACTGATGGCCAGACGCGAATCGTCGAATTGCCCGTCGTGATATATAACTCCACCTTTCAATCCTTCTTCCACGAGATTTGGAATCGCGGCCTTGGTTTCTTCCTTCGAAATATGAATTGAGGGCCCCAGTCCAAGTTTCCCGGCCATCATGTCGTAAACTTTCAGTCCAACTGTGTAAAACGGTCCGTCCCACCATTCGTAATTCGGAATAATAAACTCTTGATTTTTAACAAGGTGAGGTGCATTTTGCAGCAAAAGTCCGCGTTCGTTCAGCGCTTCCAGCACAAGTCCAATGTCGCCGGCCGCCAGATAACGAACTCCGCCATGCACCAGTTTTGTGCTTCGCGACGAGGTTCCTTTCGAAAAATCGTACTTTTCGAGAACCAGTGTACTAAAACCACGCGATGCCGCATCAACACCGGCCCCCAAACCGGTTGCACCGCCACCGATCACGATAACATCCCAGATTTTATCCGGTAAATACTGAATTGCCCTGAGGGATTCTGAACGTTTCATGATACCCAGAATTATATTTTAACGAATGCCAGAATATGTTCGTAATTGAATCGCCTGAAGCCAAAAGTGTCATTTATTGTCATCCCTTGCTTTTACAACCTGATGAAACTTAGGCTTCAACGAAAAACCTTACCAATCAATCGGATATCCTGTAAATAAAATGCTTCAGCAAACGCTAATCAATCCAATTCTTCGTCCGTTCTACAGCTTTATACCAGCGCGCCTTCAGCTTTTCAATATCTTCTTTTTTTCCGGACGGAGTAAATACCCTGTCAATGATCCATTTCTCCTGAAGTTCCTCAATTTTCCACAAGCCAACAGCAATTCCGGCGAAATAAGCGGCACCCAAAGCGGTAGTTTCCATATTGGTCGATCGAACCAGATTTATCTCTGAGAGATCCGACTGAAACTGATCCATCAGGTTGTTGGCAGCAGCTCCGCCATCGATACGCAATTCGGCAATCGCTTCTCCTGAATCTTTTTTCATGGTTTCAATTACGTCGTTTACCTGAAAGCAAACACTCTCCAAAGCAGCTCGGGTGAGGTGCGATTTGGTTGTGCCACGTGTAATACCGAAGATTGAACCACGGGCATACGGATCCCAGTGCGGAGCTCCCAGGCCGGTTAACGAAGGAACAAAAACCACCCCACCGCTATCTTCAACTTGTTCAGCTAAAGCTTCACTTTCCGGAGCAGTTGCAAAAAACTGCAGTCCGTCGCGCAGCCATTGAATCACAGCTCCTCCCATAAAGACACTGCCTTCGAGCGCATAGGTCACTTCGTTTCCAATTTGCCAGCCAATGGTGGTCAGTAATTTATTTCTCGAAATAATTGCTTTGGAACCGGTATTCATAACCAGGAAACAACCTGTTCCATAGGTACATTTTGCCATTCCTTCCTTCGTGCACATTTGACCAAATAAAGCGGCCTGCTGGTCACCGGCAATTCCTGCAATTGGCACTCCGCTTAATTGTTCGATATCGGTAACATTGCCATTTATATAGCTTGAAGGAACGACTTGTGGTAAAAGCGATTCAGGAATTCCAAATATTTTGGTTAGTTCTTCGTCCCATTTCAGGGTATGAATATTGAAAAGCATGGTGCGGCTGGCGTTTGAAACGTCGGTAATGTGCAATTTACCATTTGTTAAATTCCAGATTACCCAGGTATCGGTAGTTCCGAAAGCTAATTCGCCGCGCCCGGCCCGCTCCTTTACACCCTCAACATTGTCGAGTATCCATTTTATTTTTGTGGCCGAAAAATAGGCATCAATCAGGAGCCCTGTTTTTTCTGTAATTGTTTTTTCGGCGCCTTCTTCTTTTAATTTCAGGCAGTAATCTGCAGTTCGTCTGTCCTGCCAAACTATGGCATTGAAAACCGGCTTACCTGTTTTGCGGTCCCAAACCACAGTGGTTTCACGCTGATTGGTAATGGCAAGCGCAGCAATTTCTCCGGGTGAAGCTTTACATTTATCAATTACGTTGATTATGGCCTGCTTAGTTTTTCGGTAAATTTCTTCAGCATCGTGTTCAACCCAGCCCGGATTGGGGAAATATTGCTTGTGCTCAATGTTCTTTTGAATGATAAGTTTGGCATCCTGATCAAAGATAACAGCTTTTGTAGCCGTTGTGCTTTGATCGATTGATAAGACATATTTTTTCATAATCAGCCAGTTAGTTGCTTTTTGCGTTTAGTTTAAGTCAAATCTCCCCGATATTTGCCAACAATATACAAAATATGGAAATTGAAAAACTAAAATCCTTTGCAGATAAAGTAAAGTATGTCGTTAAATATGGAAATTATGGTTTCTTAAACGTCGAATTCAGCCCAAAGTTCATCTGTTTTTAGTCGAAAAATCAACCTTAATTTTCAGTGTTGAATACGTTTTCTTTAAAGTTTCTAAGTAGTCAGAAATGGTTAATGCCGTTGAAAAATGACAAGTAACTTGTATCAAAGAAAATTTATCGTAGTTAACGAACACTCATAAAAATTGGCGACTTGCGGCACAAAAAAGTGGCAAGACTTTCTATTCCAACCAGACTTTAGCTATTTTCGGGGACTCTTAAATTTATTGATCGAACCAAAAATGAAAAAGATTAATCTAATTAAAATTTTTGCCGTTATTTTGTTTCCGGTAATCGTAATGTCTTGTACTCACAAAGAAACCGATCCGTCCATTGTCCGATCGAGCAAGTACAACGAAAGCCTGAAAAAAGCTTATAAACAACTTGGCCTATTTTACACAACCAGCAATATTCCTGCATTAACTGTTGCAGTTTCAATCGACAATCAGGTTGTTTGGGCCGACGGCATCGGCTATTCAAGTCTTGAACTAAAAATACCAACTTCCCCAACGCACAAATTCCGGATCGGACAGCTTTCTGAATTGATTACTACGCTAACGGCAGCACGGCTGCAGGATGAAGGAAAATTTGACCTTAGCAAACCGGTCTCCGATTATATTCCTGAGATGAGCCAAAATTATTATAAGTTTTCGGTTAGCCAACTTGGATTCCAGGTGGCCGGGTTGCCTACAGAAACCAGGCCGGCAGGAAAAGTACCGGTCGGCAGTTTAAAAACATTCGTGCCAACGTTTATGAACGAAAAGCTTGTATATTATCCAGGTTCGTATTTCTTGCGGTCCGAACTCGGTATTGATCTCATGGCCTATGCACTTGAAAAGAACAGCAACAAAGCATTTACGAAACTGGTTCAGGAAACAATGCTCGACACGTTAAAACTAACAAACACTGTTCCTGACAATCCCTATCGCATCGTCGATGATAAAGTAAACATGTACGATTTCGATTTCATCTCGCAACCAATCGTTTCAAACCAAATCGATTTACGAGGCAAAGAAGCATCGGCGGGATACCTAAGTTCTGTACTTGACCTTGTAAAAATTGGAAATGTCCTGGTTTATCCGGGATTTCTAAAACAGGAAACTCTGGACTTCATAACAAAACCCTATACGCTTTCGGAAGGTGGAGACACACAATATGGTTTTGGGTTTATAGTAGCTAAAGATTCCAATGGCGAAATATTTTATGGTCAACGCGGATCGGTAGATGGTGGTTGCGCTGCACTTTTGGTTTATCCTGAAGACAAACTTGTAATTGCGATGACCTCGAACATTGGGGGCAGCACAACCGACTTGCCGATTTTTGACGTGGCCCGAATCTTTAAAGAGCAATTACACCCGGAAAGGGTCGAAAAGATTGAGGAAAAATAGACTTTGTCAACTAGGCAAGAAGTTTAATTCTTGAAAAGCCGTCACAATATTTCTTTTAAAGTCCTGATATGATGGTAACCTTTCTAATTTTTCTATTTCAATATTTTGTCCAATAGGCAAATATAAATCAGAAATGGTAACTGCATTTCGCCTTCTCTTTACAATACCTTCCCTTGCTATTCGTATAGCATTCTCAATAACTTCCTTTGGGTGGGAATAGGATTCTGGATCTCTGTTTATCCCTAATTCATTATCTGATTTGCGTGTATTAATCTCACCTTTTAATAATTCTCTATCAGCTAACATCCATGCTTCCATTTCTTGAATTGGAATAATTGGAACTAATACTTTACAATATTTTTCACCATTTTGCTTTTGCAATTCTTGGCTAGAAGGAATAATCTTATGCAGGTATGTATCATGTAGTGTTTTAGAATCTGCATCCGCGTGAACACAGAGTAAAGTTATTCCAAACTCTTGCAATCCATATTCTGAAGCGGTCAAAACCTGATCATTAAAATTCAGTCCAGATTTATTAATACGGATTTCCTTAACTTCTATGTCAATTTGACCTGTACAATCGAATGCTACATCAGTTATTGTTCGCTCAACAATACTTTCTAAAAATGAAATATCTGAACTTCCTTCAGTAAATAGACCAGCAAATATCTGAATCATAATTATAATGGGCTAACAGCAGTTTCTAAATAATCCTTAACTTTAGACAAAGTGATTTTTTTATCTTGATCTGAAAAACCTAGGTATAATTGAGGATTACTTTTTTTAATTACTGGCAAAATTGTAGTTATACTTAAACTGACTCTTTTATCTTGAATCGTCGAAACTCTTATTCTCATTTCAGCATACCAAATACTTACGCTATTATCATCTGACCAACTATTGATGTGACCAACTAACACCGGAGAATGGGTATTTACAATAACTTGACGCAATGGAGTCTCGAAATCATTAAAATCCACACTCAAATCTTTCAGCAACTTTGCTACAGCTTTTATCCTAAAAGGGTGTATTCCATTTTCTGGTTCCTCGAAGCAAAGCAAGCCAGTATGTTTATTATCATATTCCAAAACGCATAAAGCCAAAATACGTAGCGTTCCTTCAGATAACACTCTCGAACTAAATTCTATTTTATCTTTGTCTTTTAATTTAATAAGAAATTGTTTATTAGGTTTATCATCAATTACATCAACTTCAATAAAATTTGGAAGAAAGGTTTGAAGTCTTCGAGATATCTCTTTTAGTGCATATTCATCATCCTGTTTGATTCTAAACAATACTGCAGCCAAATTTTTGCCATCGGTTCCAATAATATCATCGCCCTGATCTTTATTAGTGGGTCTTCTTAATTCCTCAGGATTTAGCTCCAAAAAACGCCAGTTTCTCATTTCCTCCTTAGCTGCTAAAACATGAGGAAAGTCAACTGTGTCAAAACTGCTCAATACTGTTCTGGTGGCATTATTTAGAGGAAATCTTCGTTTATTTCCACCTTGAACCCCATCCTGTGGAACGTTTACTGTTAAAATACCATTTTCAATTTCGGTCTGAATATAAGGCACTCCTCTTTTGCCAGTTGTCACTTTAGGCCTCCAGTAATTAAGCGCTGATTTTGGTAGTTGCTTAACCCATCGGTCTTCCTGATGTTTCAAATTAGTTAAATGCTCATATGTGACTTTAATATCTTCGATCCCGCTTGAATTAGTAAATCTCTCTATTTTCAACTCGTATCGCAATCTTGTATATTTCAGAACCTCCTCATTACCCCATGCATCTTTAACTTTTTTATTCACCAGCATCTCCACACAAAATTCCATCTCAGAAACATACTCATTTTCTCCATATTGAGTAAATAGTTCCATAAATTCTCCTCTTTGTTCTTTAAATGCCCTTTTGATATTATCCGTCTCTGCTAAATCTGCAATCAACTTTAGGACATCAAATAGATTGCTTTTTCCCGACGCATTAGCTCCAGCAATTACAGTAAAAGGAGTAAATTCCATTTCAAAATTATGGAATGACTTAAAACCATTTATTTTTATATAAGATATCATAATCCAAATTCAAATTTGAGATCGAATATAATCTATTAATAAATAAAAATTGCAAGTTACTCAATTCCTTTACTTTTGAAACATTTAATAAAAGTAATTTGCTTATTAAACAAGAGTTTCTTAAATAAAAAATCCGGAAGAAAATCAATTACTGATTCTTCCGGATTTTTTATTTCTCAGATGTAAACTCTACCAGGCAAAGAGTGGCAGATCTTTCATCATGGTATTTACTCGTTTACGAACAGAAAGTATTACTTCTTCATTGTCGATGTTGCTAATCACTTCATCAATCATGTCGACAATAACCTGCATGCTATCTTCTTTTACACCTCGGGTTGTAATGGCTGGCGTCCCAACGCGCAATCCTGAGGTGGTAAACGGTGAACGACTATCGAACGGCACCATGTTTTTATTGATGGTTATGTCGGCACGAACCAAGGCATTTTCAGCTTGCTTTCCTGAAATTTCAGGAAATTTGGTACGCAAATCAATCAACATGGAATGATTGTCGGTTCCTCCTGAAATTACTTTGTAGCCTTTAGCAGTAAAGGCATCAGCCATAACAGCAGCATTCTTTTTAACCTGTGTCTGATACACTTTGTAGGAAGGATCGAGCGCTTCGGCAAAAGCAACTGCTTTGGATGCAATGACATGCTCCAGCGGCCCGCCCTGCTGCCCCGGAAATACTGAGAAATCGAATACCTGCGACATCATTTTGGTTACACCTTTTGGTGTTTTATAGCCAAAAGGATTTTCAAAATCTTCGCCCATCAGAATAATTCCACCTCGTGGTCCGCGCAAAGTTTTATGTGTAGTTGATGTAACAACGTGAGCATATTTAACCGGGTTTTCCAGCAAACCGGCAGCAATCAAACCGGCAGGATGAGCCATATCAATCATCAGCATGGCGCCAATTTGGTCGGCAATCTTACGCATCCGGGCATAATCCCATTCGCGGGAATAAGCTGAAGCTCCACCAATAATCAGTTTAGGTTTGTGTTCCAGGGCCAGAGCTTCCATTTCATCATAGTCAACCAAACCGGTTTCTTCTTTTACGTGGTATGAAATCGGATTGTACAATACGCCTGAAGAATTCACCGGTGATCCATGAGAAAGGTGTCCTCCGTGAGCAAGATCCAAACCTAAGAAAGAATCACCTGGTTTCAAAATAACTGCCAATACTGCCGCGTTGGCCTGAGCTCCAGAGTGAGGCTGAACATTGGCATAAACAGCGCCAAATACTTCCTTTATGCGATCGATGGCAAGCTGTTCGGTCATATCAACAAACTGGCAGCCTCCATAATAACGGTTTCCCGGATATCCTTCGGCATACTTGTTTGTCATTACCGAGCCCATCGCTTCCAAAACCTGTTCACTGACAAAATTTTCAGAAGCAATCAGTTCAATTCCGCTTAACTGACGCTGACGTTCCTTTTCAATGATCTCAAATACTTTGGTATCTCTTTCCATTACGGTAAAATATTGGTTAAAATTGAGGGGGTAAAGGTATAATAAAATCAGGATGCGTTAAAAATGAAGTTATTCAAAAAATGAGGTATTTTTGAACAATTAAACATTCGTTAAGATGGAAAAGAAACCCCTAATATTCGAAGCAGCAAGTATTTTCAGCATAATTGGAAGCAGTCTTGGATTTGTTGGTATGTTCTTGGCTGCCATTTTCTTTCAGGCTACAGTCAACAAAATTACCCAACTTACCAACATTACCGCGGCAGAAAACCTCAATCCGGTTTATTTTGCTGTATTGGGTACTGCGTCCAGTATATCGCTGATTGGCGCCATCAAACTGTTCAGGATGCAACGGTCGGGACTATATTTTTATTTGATTGGGCAACTCGCAGTAATGTTTGTCCCGGTTATTCATTTGAGTCCCGATTCATTTTCGCCAACCAATGCCATTTTTACACTGATCTTCGCCGGAGTGTATTTGTATCACTTTAAAAGATTGAAAGGTTAGATGGTTGAATGGATAAAAACAAATTGACCATTAAACAACTTTTCCAATATTCTTCTATTCATGCGATAAGTCGGCCATTGTATCGCGATAGGTAGAAAATACCTTTGCCCTGGAGATAAATCCGACATATTTTCCTTCATCCAGCACCGCCAGATTATAACGCTTACACGACTGGAATTTTTCAACGACAACATCCATCGGATCATTGGGTGAAATAAAGAATTCAGGCATATACATCAGATCACTCACAGTAATCTTATCATACAAATCCTGATCAAACATCAGGTTCCTGATATCATTCATTTTGACCATACCCTTCATCATTCCATTTTCGTCAACTACCGGGAAAAGGTCTCTTTTCGAACGTGCAATGTGATAGGTCATTTGCCCAAGTGTTAATTCAGGCGTTAAAACTTCAAAATCGGTTTCGATTAATTCCTTCACTTCCATAAAATGCATGGCTGCCTTGTCTTTGTGATGCGTAACCAAATCGCCTGCTTCTGCCAAACGTTTGGTATAAATTGAATGTGGCTCAAAACGGGTAATGGTTACATAGGCCACAGTCGACGATATAATTAGAGGCACAAGCAACTGATAGCCGCCTGTGATTTCGGCAATCAGGAAGATTCCGAGCAAAGGCGCATGCATAACTCCAGCCATGAGGGAGCCCATACCGACCAAAGCAAAATTGGCGTCTGACAAATGCAATCCAAAGAACGTATTGAGCGAAAGTGAAACCAAGTAGCCACCTATTGCACCCATAAACAATGTTGGAGCAAAAATTCCACCTACACCACCGCTGGAAGTTGTAATGGACATGGCGAAGACTTTAAAGATCAAAATGAGAACCAAAATAATCATAAGAAAATAAGGATCGGAACGAAACTGAGAAAAAAACATAGATTTGACCAGCAAATCTGCGCCTGCACCATTGAAAATCTTATTGATCGATTCGTAGCCTTCGCCCCAAAGTGTTGGAAAAACAAAAACCAATATACCCATTCCTATTCCCCCAGTCATCACTTTTACAATATTGTTTTTTATCTTTTTTACACGGCCTTCAACATACATTCCTGCTCGGGTAAAATAAAACGAAATCAATCCACTGAAAATGCCGAGCAAAATGTAATAAACAAGGTTATCGTAATCGAATCGGTTCTGCACCGAAAAGTGGAACAAAACAGCATCGCCCATAAAAAAATGAGCCAACGTGGCCGCCGTAATTCCCGAAATTAACAATGGAATGAGAGAAGCCATGGTCAAATCGAGCATCAGCACTTCCAGCGTAAACATGACTCCGGCCATTGGAGCTTTGAAAATTCCGGCAATTGCTCCGGTAGCTCCACATCCAATCAGTAACCGAACCTGATTATGATTTAGCTTCAGTATTTGTGACAAATTAGAACCGAGAGCGGCGCCGGTATACACAATTGGCGCTTCAGCTCCGACCGAACCTCCAAAACCAATGGTGAATCCGGAAGTAATCATCGACGAAAACATGTTGTGCGCCTTGATGTAACTGTCTTTTTTTGAAAGTTTTGAAAGAATTTTCGAGACCCCATGACTAATATCGTCTTTAATCAGGTATTTGACAATCAGGTAACTAATTAAGATCCCAATCATCGGATAGGCCAAATAGAAAAAGCTTTCCTCTGCATTTTTAAAGTTTCCCTGTAAGAAATCGCCCACGTAATGAATAAAATTTTTCAGTAGAAAAGCTGCAGTTCCGCTAAGAATACCAACTAGCAAACTCAGAATGTAAATCAGGTTTTTCTCCGAAATTCTCGAAAGTAATTTCTCCAGTTTAAAATTCATTATCTATATTTTATTTACTTTTTCTTCTTAAATAAATCTTTCATTGCCTGCCAGAACGGTTTTTTCGCAGGTTCTGCTTTCGTCTGATCTTCTTTTGCAGGTTGATCTTCTGTGCCTTGTTTCTTTTCCTTCAGGCTGGTCGCGTTATCTTTCTTTCCAAACAAGTCGTGGAAGAATCCTTTACCTGGTACTTCAAGAATCTCGCGGTAAGGTGGTATATCCAGCATAGCCATACTTTCAGGCGATGGAGAATCGAAATAACTGTACCGCATCGCCTGGAATTTGCTTTGGTGCAAAATCTGGCTGTAAAACTGGCCAACAATTGGCAGTGCAGTGTGCCCCCCGGCACCAGTTCCCAAAGTCCTGAAATGGATAGACTGATCTTCTCCTCCAACCCATGCGCCTGCGACCAGTGTTGGTGTCATTCCGATAAACCAGCCGTCAGCCTGATCCTGCGTGGTACCTGTTTTCCCGGCAAATTCTGAATCAATTCCCCAAACCGACCGAATGGTACTGCCGGTTCCGTCGTTAACGACCGATTTCAGCATTTGAGTTATAATCCGGCAGTTTTCAGGCGATGCAATCTGTTCATTTTCCTGAACATTCGGGAACTCTTCCAAAAGCTGTCCGGCATTCGATTCAATCGATTTCAGGTAATAGGGTTTTATTTTTTTTCCGCCATTTACAATTTCCGAATAAGCACAAACCATTTCTTCGAGCGAAACTGAAGCTACACCAAGCGCCAATGATGGATATTCAGGCAAATCAGAATCAATTCCCATGCGTTTGGCCAGATCGATAACATTTGAAATACCGGTTTGCATCAGCGCCTCGACAGCGATGGTATTTATGGATTTTGACAGCGCGCCTTCCATGGAATAATATCCTGTGTAATCGTCGTGCGAATTTTCGGGCGACCAATCGTTGTAATCGGCATAAACCTTTTTTTCGTTCGGGAAATAGGTTTCGGGAGAAATACCCGCCTCAAGAGCAGCCAGGTAAACAATCGGTTTAAATGTTGAGCCAACCTGCCGCTTCGAAATGGTATGATCGTATTGAAAATACTTAAAATCATTCCCCCCGATGTATGCTTTCAGTTCTCCGGAAAATGGATCCATGGCCATGAATCCGGTATTCAGAATTTTCAGATAGTACTTTATTGAGTCCATCGGAGTCATCTCTTGCTGCTGTTTGCCATCCCAGGTAAACAGGGCAACAGAAGTTGGTGTGTTGAAAACCGTTTTGATCTGGTCGTCAGAAATTCCGGCGTTCTTCAGGTTCCGATACCTTTCAGATCGCTTCATGGCACGGTAAACCACCGATTGATCATTCCCCCACGGATTACCCTTCTTCCAGTGCTCATCGAACAATTTCTGGAGATTTTTCATTTGATCGTTCACTGCATTTTCGGCAGCCATCTGCATGTCAAAATCAATGGTTGTATGAATCTTCAATCCGTCGGTAAATAAATTGTAAGTTGTTTGGTCGGCCTTTAAATGATCGGTGCACCAGGACTGTAAAAACGGCCGCATCTTCTCCATCAGATATGGCGCAGGCCCCTCGTTATAGGTAATCAGATTGTAGCTGACATCAAGCGGTTCGGCTTTGTATAGTTTAGCTTCGCCTTCAGAAATATAGCTGTATTTCAGCATCTGATCGATGACAACATTTCGTCGTTCCAACGAACGCTCAGGGTTTTTCCGCGGGTTGTAGCTGTTGTTCGCCTTCAGCATTCCAATAATTGTAGCTGCTTCAGGAACAGTAAGTTTAGATGGTGGTTTATTGAAAAACCGCTCCGACGCAACACCAATTCCGTAGGTATTTTCGGCAAAAGGAACCGTGTTCAGGTATAGCGCCAGAACTTCTTCTTTGGTATATAATTTTTCGAGCCGGTATGCAATAATCGATTCACGTAGCTTGTTGATTGGCATAGTTAACGGGCCAAACGTTTTACGCGGATACAGGTTTTTGGCTATTTGTTGACTTAACGTACTTCCTCCGCCGGAACTGTGATCCTGAAGCAATACTGATTTAAAGAACACACGCATCAATGCAATTTCGTCAATTCCGCGGTGATGATAAAACCGGGAATCTTCAGTCGCAATCAGCGCATTGATAACATTAGGCGAAATCTGGTCGAAACCAACATTACTGCGGTTTTCGATATAATAGCGGCCAAGCAAGCGACCATCATTGGCATAAACTTCGGTAGCAACCGGATTTTTTATTTTCTGCAATTCTTCAGTCGACGGAACAGGTCCGGTAAAACCGACATAAACGATCAGGAAAAATAGCCCACCAAGCAATATTAAAGCAGCACCAGCTTTAAGTAAAAACATAAAAATTCTACGCTTAAAGCTCCCTGAAGAACCCTTTTTTCTATTTCCGGTAGATTTAGCTTTTGTCTTTGCCGCACTTATTGGCGATTTTTTCTTCATTCTGCAATTCGTTTGTATTTTTTTACTTCTGACTTTTTATGAGAATAACTGAAATTTCCTAATCCATGTTACCAGAACTGAATCAGATTAATATCGTTATCTACATAAACTGGTAATTTTCAATTAAAATTGCATTTTACTCAAAGCGGTACAAAATTACATTAAAAAAAACTGACTGGCGTTTATATTCTGAAAAGTTAAACTTAATTTCAACTTGATTGTATTTCATAAATAGAACACATAAAATCGACACAAAATAATTATGAACATAGCTATTTCAGGTTCAAGCGGATATTTGGCAACCAATCTGATTCGAAGATTTCAGGCAGTAAATCATACCATTATACCTATAAACCGCCATGAATTATACAATCTGACTGCGCTGACCCGAATTATTTCAGGAACAGATACAGTTATTCATTTGGCCGGCGCGCCAATCCTTCAAAAATGGACAGACGAAAATAAGGAAGAAATTTTGAGGAGCCGGACGGAAACTACGCAAAATATTGTACGGGTTATCAATGAACTGCCTTCGTTTGACAGGCCGAAAACCTTTATTTCAGCCTCGGCTATCGGAATTTATAAAGCCAACGTTTCGCACGCAGAGAACAGTACTCTTTTTGCTGACGATTTTGTTGGAAATGTAGTTAAACAATGGGAAAATGCATCGGAAGATCTCGATCATACAATCCGGAGAATTATTTTCAGGATTGGAATTGTGATTGGAAAAGACTCTGCTACTATGCAAAAACTGATGCCTGCTTTTAAGCTTGGACTTGGTGGAAAGGTCGGTTCGGGCAAACAAGCGTTTCCTTTTGTACATGTTGACGATGTTGTCAACGCATTTTTTTGGGCAACGCAAAACAAAGAAGTCAATGGGATTTTCAACCTGGCCGCGCCTCAGAATATCACCAACGGAGAATTTACCAAAGCACTATCGAAAAAACTGAAACGGCCAGCTATTTTCACTGTGCCTGAAGCCGCTTTGAAAATAATCTATGGTGAAGCTGCTACATTAATGGTTCAGTCTCCCCAAGTAAATCCTCAAAGACTTCACGACTATGGATTCCGGTTTAAATATCAAGACATTAGAGCCTGCCTCGACGAAATTGTAAAATAAAAAAGCCTTACTGTTTCCAGCAAGGCTTTCGTATAATCGGTAAAATTATTTCTTAACCTAATTGTGGTCCAGAAGCTACTAATGCTTTAGCATCATCATTGTCGCAGTACTGTTCAAAATTTTTGATGTATTTGGCAGCAAGCGATTTTGCTTTGGTTTCCCATTCAGCAACATCAGCGTAAGTGTTACGTGGATCAAGAATTGCAGTTTCAACATTGTTCAAAGCTACCGGAGCAACTAAGTTCAAGATAGGCACTTTAATTGTTTCAGCTTCTTCGATTGAACCATCGATAATGGCATCAATAATTGCACGAGTGTTTTTCAATGAAATACGTTTGCCTGTTCCGTTCCAACCTGTATTCACCAAATAAACTTTTGCATTGTGTTCTTTTGCTTTGCCAATCAATGTTTTTGCATACAAAGTTGGATGCAAAGTCAAGAATGCTTCACCAAATGCTGGAGAGAAAGATGGAACTGGTTCAGTAATACCACGTTCTGTACCGGCTAATTTTGAAGTAAAACCTGAAAGGAAGTGATATTGAGCTGATTTCTCATCCAAAATAGACACCGGAGGCAATACACCGAATGCATCAGCCGATAGGTAAATAATTTTCTTGGCGTGACCTGCACGTGAAGGAGAAACAATTTTATTGATAAAATAGATAGGATAAGAAACACGAGTGTTTTCTGTTTTAGAAGCAGCAGCTGTATAATCAGGAGTTCCATCTTCTTTTACTGTAACGTTTTCCAATAAAGAATCACGACGGATAGCTCTCCAAATATCAGGTTCTTTATCCATTTCCAAATCGATAACTTTTGCATAGCAACCACCTTCGTAGTTGAATACACCGTTGTCATCCCAACCGTGTTCGTCGTCACCAATCAAGTAACGTTTTGGGTCGGCAGACAAAGTAGTTTTACCTGTTCCTGAAAGTCCGAAGAAAATAGCCACATCACCGTCTTTACCTACGTTGGCAGAACAGTGCATAGAAGCATTACCTTTTAGTGGCATGTAATAATTCATCAAGGCAAAAATACCCTTCTTCATTTCGCCACCATACCATGTACCACCAATAACCTGCATTTTGGTAGTCAAATTGAACAAAGTAAATACTTCAGAGTTCAAGCCTTGTTCTTTCCATTGTGGGTTAACCGTTTTAGAACCATTCAAAGTTACAAAATCTGGCTCACCGTAGTTTGCCAATTCGTAGTGCGAAGGACGGATAAACATGTTAGTCACAAAGTGAGCCTGCCATGCAACTTCCATGATAAAACGTACTTTCATACGAGTATCCTCATTCGTGCCGCAGAATGTATCAACTACATACAGCTTTTTTGCCGTAGAAAGTTGTTTTGTAACCAAGTCCTTACAATGATCAAATACTTCCGGAGTAGTTGGGCGATTAATAGTTCCATCCCACCACAGATGCTCATCGGTTACAGCATCCTTAACAAAAAATTTATCTTTCGGGGAACGACCAGTGAATTTACCTGTATCAACAGATATTGCACCTGAAGTTGTTAATACCCCTTTTTCAAAACCTTCGTTAGCAGGATCAATTTCTGCCTGGAATAATTCTTCGTAAGTTGGATTATGCAAAATTTCGGCATTGGTATCAATACCGTACTTCAATAGATCTGAGTTTTTCATAGTAAGTGATTAAAATTTAACAGTTTCAACAAATCAAAAATTTTCTCGGCATCAAAAATAGTTTTTTTTCATGCCTTAGCTTA
The DNA here is from genome assembly GCA_963677955.2 of Prolixibacteraceae bacterium. Taxonomy (GTDB): domain Bacteria; phylum Bacteroidota; class Bacteroidia; order Bacteroidales; family Prolixibacteraceae; genus Aquipluma. The sequence goes on along the minus strand of CAXXQR010000001.1, from coordinate 4,411,743 downwards.
AGGCTAAATATTAAATTAAGATCATTTTGGGCTTACTATGTTCAATAAAAAAAAATACTATAATAAGAGTTTGATAATCAATTTACAAACAATAAATAGCAAAAAAAAAGAATGTTAAGAAATTATTAATTTCCCAACATTCTTTTTAAACTGAATGTTAACAAAATCTACGACCTGGGATGGAACTGATTCAATGTAGTTTTTAAATAATCCCGATCAAGATGAGTATAAATTTCAGTGGTAAGTATTGATTCGTGTCCTAACATTTCCTGGACCGCACGCAGATCAGCACCTCCATTAATCAGGTGAGTTGCAAACGAATGACGAAATGTATGTGGACTAATCTTCTTGTCGAAACCGGCTTTTAAAGCAAGATTTTTTATGATCGTAAAAATCATAACGCGGCTAAGTTTTTTTCCTCTTCTATTGAGAAAAAGAATGTCTTCGCTGTCTTTAGAAATTTTTAAAGTTTTACGATAAACCTCCATGTACTTAGTGATTTCTTCAACCGCTTTTTCGCTTACAGGAACAAGTCGTTCTTTATTGGCTTTTCCTTCAACTTTGATGTAACCCTGATCAAATGATAAATTGGAAATTTTTAGATTTACAAGTTCAGAAACCCGAAGTCCGCAACTGTACAAAGTTTCGAGCATGGCTTTATTTCTTTGTCCTTCAGGCTTGGTCAACTCAACCGTATCAATCATTAAATCAATCTCTTCGATTGATAACACATCAGGCAGTTTCCTACCGATTTTGGGAGATTCCAATAAAGTAGTTGGATCATTGCTCACCTTACCTTCCATAAGCAGGTACTTATAGAATGATTTAATTCCAGAAATAGTCCGGGCCTGTGTTCGGGGTGAAACACCTTTGTCGTTGATCCATTCAACAAATTTCTTCAGATGATTCAGTTTCACTTTTTCCGGAGCCAGTTTCTTAAGTTCTTCGTCGGCAAAAACCATCAACTTGTTTATATCATTGATATAAGCCGCGATGGAATTAGCTGACAAACCTTTCTCCAAACGTAAGAAAGACTCAAATCCTTTTTTGCTATCTTCCCATTTCATAATTAAGTACTTTAAATTTAAATTCTATAACAAATATTAATAATTTTGGTTTTGTAAACTTTTTAAATGTAGGTTCTAAATTTAACTATGATCATCCACCAAGATTACATAATTTTCACTACGAGTTTACAAAGCGTTAAGTTACTATTTTTTTATTATAATCAATGAAATGATGAAAATTTTGTTAATAAATGGCCCGAATTTAAACTTGTTAGGAATTAGGGAGAAAAGTATTTACGGAAATACTTCATTTAATGCGTATTTTGAAGAATTGAAAGATAGATTTCCGGCTATAAACATGGAGTATTATCAGTCGAATATTGAAGGTGAAATAATAAATAAAATTCATGAAAAGGGCTTCGATTTTGATGGAATTGTCATCAATGCAGGCGCATATACACACACATCAGTAGCCATTCGGGATGCCATTTCGGGAGTAAAAACACCAGTTGTGGAAGTACATATTTCCAATATTTTAACACGCGAAAGCTTTCGGCATACATCATTGATTGGGCCCGTTTGCGTTGGAAGTATAATGGGGTTTGGTCTCGACTCATACAGACTTGGAATTGAAGCAATTATGGAATTTATTAAATCTTAACGACCATTTAACGCTCCGAAAGGTTGTGTTTACATTCAGTTTAAAAAATTGCCTAATTTTGCGCCCAAAGTAAAAATCTGTAAAATATGAAGCACACCAAAATCGTTGCAACTATTTCTGACAAGCGCTGTGAAGTTGATTTTATCCGGCAGTTGTTTGATGCCGGAATGAATGTGGTTAGGCTGAATACGGCTCACATTTCAACAGAGGGCGCATTAACGATGATCAATAATGTTCGAGCCGTTTCTGATCAAATTGCCATACTGGTCGATACAAAAGGCCCGGAAATCAGAACCCGGGGAATTGAAGAACCAATCAATGTAAAAGAAGGCGATATCGTTAAAATTAAAGGTGGAGAAGGAGTTGCTGACAACGAAACATTTTATGTAAGCTATAACTTTTTTCCACGTGATATTCCGGTTGGAAATCAAATATTGATTGACGATGGCGACCTTTCAATGGAAGTTATTGACAAAACGGCTGACAGTTTAATTTGCCGGATTGGCAACAACGGTCAGATTAAAAACAAAAAAAGCATTAACACGCCCGGCGTTAGTGTCGATTTACCATCCATAAGTGAAAAAGATGCGGAATTTATTGAATTTGCAGCTAAACAGGATATCGATTTTATAGCACATTCGTTTGTGCGGAACAAGAAAGATGTACACGCTGTTCAGGAAATACTTGACAAGTACAACAGCAAGGTTAAAATCATCGCCAAAATTGAAAATTTAGACGGCGTAAACAATATCGACGAAATTTTGGAAGATGCTTACGGAATTATGGTTGCACGAGGCGATCTTGGCATAGAAATTCCGGCTGAAAAAATTCCAAGTATACAGCGAAGACTTATCCGGAAAGCTGTTCAGCAGAAAAAGCCGGTGATTATTGCGACACAAATGCTTCATTCGATGATTGATAATCCGCGTCCAACCCGGGCCGAAGTAAGTGATGTTGCTACTGCTATTTATGAACGCACGGATGCCATTATGCTTTCAGGAGAAACTGCCTACGGAAATTACCCGGTTGAAGCAGTAAGAGTAATGTCGAAAATAGCCATTGAAGTCGAAGCAAATAAGGATCGCAGAAACGACCTGCCTGTTCCGCGACTCGACAATGAAACTTCGGCATTCCTTGCTGAGGCCGCTGTTCTGGCATCGAAAGAATTAAATGTAAACGCCATAGTTACGGATACGCTGACCGGAAAAATTGCCCGTTATATTGCAGCATTCAGAGGGAAACAGCCTGTATTTGCCAAATGCCACAACGGCCGGGTAAAACGTGAGTTGGCATTGTCGTACGGTGTTTTTGCTTCCGAAATTCAGTCGAAAAAGAACAAGCATAAACTCATTGAAACTTCTTTGCTCGATTTGGTTGAACGCAACATGATTACAGAAAAAGACACTGTAGTTTATGTGGGTGGTAATTTCGGCGTAGGTGGCGGAACTTCATTTATCGAAATTGCTTCGGTTGAGCAAATGGCTCATGCAAAAATGAAAGGTTAAATCGGAATAAAGTCATAAAAAAGGACATATTACTGAAAAATAGTTGGCAAAAAGCTCTGGAAAGCCTGCCACAATTGACAATACAGAAAGTTTGATGAAACCAATTTCATCAAACTTTTTATGTTTATGAAAAAATCAAAAAAAAGAGTTGCTGGGCCTGTGGTTATACCGATGTAATTCGTTGGGGAAGACAAAAAGGGAAGCAGCGTTTTAAGTGTGGTGCTGCAGATTCTTAAAATCGAAACGGAAAATGACCATATTTACTGGACAAGAGAGTTTTTCCGATGGTATGACACCCAAAAGATTATTTAAATGAGAAAACGTATAATGCAGAAACCGGGAGATACTGGTACACCCATAAACTACTCAGGCGTTCTTATATAACCATCAAACGGGCTTTGCCTAATATGTTCCATTACCTGTCAAACCCGAAGATTCCAAGAACAACAAATGGAATCGAAGGCTACTTCAGCCATTTGAAAAATTACCTGGATATCCATCGTGGACTGACAGTGGAGCACCGTATAAACTTCATTAAATGGTACATTTATTTTGCTAACGCAAAATGAGTTTTTTTTGCCATACAGCATTCCACTAATAACAGGAAAAGGGTAGCCGAAATGACTACCATTGTATTACCGTTTATGCGATAATCTTATTGCTGGCAGGTTGGTCTCCACCAGAGCCTACTTCCCCTTCAGATTAACAGCGGGAGTTTAATAATTATTCTTGTAAAAATCACCAACTATTTTTCAGTACATTACCTGAAATGACATTAAAGAGATAAAGATCAATCCGAACTATCCAAATATGTTGAGCATTCTTGATTGCAAATACTTCATAGAATGCAAAAAACATCCATTTATTTCATTAATATTTTGACCTCTTTCGGAGCTTCAAAGATGGTTTTAATCGTTCCGTTAGTCAACTTTTTGTGTTCAATTTTCACTACACCATAAGGTGTTGGAAATGTTCCCTTCACCCATTTCAGGTCTCCTAAATGAGGTTCAATTTTGATTTTTTTGCACCCAGGCTCTAATACATTCACGCCCAGCACATATTGGGTCAGCCAGCTTGTTGGGCCTGAAGCCCAGCCGTGACAAAAACTGTGACGGAATTGTTTGTAGCAATAACCACCATACGAAGAATGAACATCTACTTTCCCTTCGGGTACAACTTCGTCAATTCGGGCGGCATTTTTCATCCAGTCGATGTCGAAGTCTTCCCAGAACGTGGTAGCTCCCAAATCGAGCATCGAGCCCCAATATTCGCGGATGTTGTCGATCGCACCCTGATAATCGCCGGCCTGACCGCGAGCCTTCAGCATGTAATAGCCATAGAAAGTTGACATCTTGTGAACGCCATCTTTTGCCAAAACTTCGGCATTTGACTTTTCAGGAGAAACTAATCCTGAAAGTGAAAGCAAAGCTGCTGCCTGTTTCGATCCAGCCATTTCAGGAACATGTTTTTTGAGTTTTTCAACCGATGTGCGACATAGCCTTTCGGTTTCCTGATCACCCAAAATCCTACACAGCTCAACTCCGGCCTTAAATGTCATCACCATCATCGACTGTAACCCGGCGTGAATAGCTTCCTTATTTTCGCTTGAGGGCCAGTCGAGGAAACGCCCTCCATCAAGGATTTCTTTTCCGTCGGCATCAATTTTAGTGGACAACTGATGCAGTAAGGCAACCATATACTCTTTTTGCTGTTTCAGGTAATCCAGGTTTCCCTGATAATAATACCAGTCGCGCTGGATCAAAATCCACCACATTGAATACGAGCTGATACCATTCATCCAGTTGGGAAGCGGGGTCAGGTCTCAAGCCAGATCAAGGCTTTTCGGTACCACCTCATTGTTTCCAAATACCGAATTGATGGTCATCACCTCGGGGTGCATGTCGCCCACCCAAACCAAACGGTCGCGTTTTACGCCATCCCACAGGTAATCCTGCATATTCAGGTGTACGGTATAGGCGCCAGTCATCCAGATTTTGTTCAAGCGCTCGTCGTTGCACGTAAACAATCCGAGGTAAGGAATGTCGCGAAAGGTAAATGTGGCGCTTATTTCTTTAAGCTCGATTTTAGCGTTAGGGTCAACTAAGTCGATGCGCATAAAGCGGAACCCTGAATTGCCAACTTCCAACCGTCCCAGCCAAGGGAGCTGAACCTCAAAGTCGCGCATGGCATGATCGTTAGTGGCTCCTTCTTTACCGGCATCACTCATCGTTTCGCTCACCGATTCGCCAAACCGGATTCGAATATGTCCAACCGGATTTTTATTGCTGATGGTAGTCACGATTTCGATGCCTCCCTGAATTTCGCGCCCAAAATCGAGGATCAGTGCGGGTTTTGATACCGAATCACTAATCAAGGTCAGGTATTTGCCTTGATTCAGGTCGGCCTGCCCAATTCCCGTTTTCAGGATATTATCAACGTTTTGTACCTGCTTTCCTGAAGGATCGGAAACCCAAACCACACGTTCGGCTGTCAGATATTTTCGGGTTAAACTTGTGGAGCGCACCTTTGAGGCATCTTTCCCGGTAAAAACCGGAGGAAGCTGAGCCATTGCCGGGGCAAGTGTCGACAGGACAAGAGCCGCTGTAAAAAATCGAGATATTCTGTTCATTATTTGATATTTAATATATTCGGAATCCTATTTTTTCCAGATGCACCGGTAATTAAACCGGCGGTTGGGAGCGGCGTCACCATCAGTGCACAGCGAAATTGGATCTTTCAACTCGGCGGCATTATCGCTCCATTTAAAATCAAAGGTAAATTGATCACCCAAAAGACCCAGTAATTTTCGGGGAACCGACACTTCAAGCTTATTACCCGAGCAGCGGTATTTCAGATCAGCAACTTCAACCCATGGATTTTCAGGATGAGCAGCATCATAACGCATCAGCGTGGTAGTTTGCCCGTCTTTTACCTTCTTGTTAATCAGGTAATCGTAGCCATACCATCCGGTTGCCGGGTTCTTATCCGTATCAATCAGCAGCAGCATCCAGTTGCTGTCGGTTGAGGCCGTCAGGTTTGCACTGGTTTCAGCATAAAAACTGATATTTTGATTATCGACAGCCATTTTCGCGGTGACGATATCGTTTCGTCCTGAAGTGTTGGTATAGTGCAACCCACCATAACCGTTATGGTCGCGGTGAACAACATCTCCTTTCGTATCGCGATACTCGGTCAAAACCAAATTCCAGTCGTCGAATTTGCCATCTGTTTTAATTTTTGAATAGCCTTTTAATTCGGGGATTGGCCGAACACCTTTGTATTTGCGGATGTTCTGAGCCATTTGCATGTAATAGTTATCAGTATAACCGCCTTTCATCGGGCTTACCGTCCGGTTGAACTCCGAATTGTACTGATCGACAAAACGGAATGGACTATCTCGCCCCAGCCAAGGTGTCGTTCTGCCACCATCCAGCTGATATTTTCCGGCAGTCCATTCGTTCCAATCGTTGATGTATAGAAATTCGGGATTGGCAGCAATCGCTTCATCCCATCGCTCCTGAAAATATATCCCATATCCTTCGGGGTTTGTAACCGTTTTTCCCAGCCATGGAACATACGTTGGTTCAGGCAGATCGTATTCGTTCAGTTTGGGTTCCCCATTTTGCCGCGACCATGATTTACCAACGCCCATATTCTCGCTGGTCATGGTTACCGGATGCTGTGCTGGAGTAACCGCAGCCTCTTCGCGTTTGCCGTTGTGTGTCGAGACCAGCTCCTCTGGGTTCATGGTTTTTACCTTGGGTTCGGCCATGCTGTAGCCAAAACTCCAGTTATCTTCGGTACCGATAAAGCGCTTGCCAGCCCATTCGTAATAGCCCCACCACATGGTTCGGGTGGTAAAGAAATTTTTAACTTCTTTAGTATAATCTTTATAAAACTCTTCGGTATAATCCGGATCTCCGTAATGTGGATTATTTTTATCGGTTTTAGCTGAGGCGTCGAAATGGGGGTTCGGATTTTCGACACCACTACCATTCGCATCTACTGTAGGATTACCATTGTACAATAACAACGGCTTGCCGTCCCAGTAGAACCAAAGGTCTTCGAATTTTTCCTGTTTGTAAATGCGGTCATATAGATCCTGCACTACGGTAATCACAGGTCCATTGAAAGCCCAGAAAACGAACTTCGGAACTTTATTCCCTTCTGCTTTCATCTTTTGCATGGTGCTGAAAGTCACTTCCCATTCGTCCCAGTAACGCACGGCATTGGTCACATCCATCACCAGCACATCCACTCCGGCATCAGCCAACATCGACATATCTTTACGGATCACATATTCGTCCTGACTCAGGAAATAACCGTTTTCAGGTTCTCCCCAATGGTACGAACCTTCTGTCCATAGCGGGTGTTTGGCATCCAGACGTGCTTTGGGATCTGTTGTCAGCACTTTCGTCACATCAGCAGAATACGGACTTTTAAAATTTTTATAATGATCCTGGGTATGCCATGTGATGTAAAAAATACCGACTACCCGTCGCTGATCGTTTTTTACCGGGCCAACCTGCTGAAAATCGGGCATCGAACGCCCAAGCGCATCGTTAGCCACCCAGGTATCCGGGAAAATATCGCGATACTGGTTTTCGCCGGAAATAGGTGATAAGCCCTCCGTTTTTACTTTTTTCTCCTGAGAAAAACAGGACACAACCAAGAATAGCAACAACATCGCAAATACCAGAATTCCACTTCTATAAAAAAATATTTTTCGTTTCATCTGTCTATAATTTTTTTTTGATATTCAGCCCACTTTCGGGGCTGTGAGTATAAGGGTTGCTTTATCCGTGGGCTGACACCCACGGTTATTGACATTTTGCCCTTTTCAGGGCAATAAAAAGTGCGTTTGTCAAATATGGCACGATGTTTATCCATATTTCAATACTGCACACTTGAAATCGTTACAGGTCCGAATAATCCGGAAGGTTGTAGCGGACTGTCGGCTTTGTAAGGATTGATCGGACACCAGGTCTTGCGTTGGTTTTCGGGCAGTTTTAGGTCGCCAATCAAGCGGTTCACCCAAGTGTTGACCACTTCAATTCTCAGGTTATTTTCTCCAGTTTTCACAAACGAAGTGATGTCGAGCTGGTAAGGAGCAGTCCACAAGCCACCAACATAAGTGCCGTTCACTGTGACTTTGGCCATAGCAGTAAAACTACCCAGATTGATCACAATCTTTTTTCCTTCAGGAAGCTGGTCAAGCTTGAATTTATTGGTGTAGAATGCTGTTCCTGAATAGTATTTGATCCGTTCGTCCGAAGAAGTGGTCCAATCCTGAAGAGTTTCGAATACAACCGGTTGTTCGGGTCCACGCTGTGAAGCATCGAATTGAACTGTCCACGGGTCTTTAAGCTCGGCAAGAAGGGTTGGTTCAGGATAATTAGTCTCCACCTTGTTTGACATCGCCGGGCCTGCTTTTTTGCTGAAAACCACAAATACACTTTCGTAAGGAGCCAGTTTTAGTGGTACTGCGGTTACGTCATCTTTTTGCTCGTAAGCCGGAAGTTTGCGCATCGATCCGGTAGTGGCTTCCCAAAGTTCGGGTTGCTGGCCTTTGACACGGAATTCAGGAGTGATCAGCCTGGTATCTCCAGTCTGGTTGGTCACAAAATAGAACTCGCCGTTACCGGAAGTGCGGTGGCCGTAATGAATGGTGCGGTCTTCGGGCAACTTGCAATCGGGAACACAGTTGATTTGTGCAAATGCTTCTTCCATGCTCAATCCGTTCATGATTGTGCCTTTTCCAAATTTGCGCGATTTTACCTTCACGCCATCCACATCGCCCCACAACTCGGCAGCCAGTGTTTGCACCTGTTGATCAGCTACAGGTTGATTCTGTAGGCTGGGCGAGCGTTTAGGTGCCGGGCCAAGCACAACAGCACCGTCGCGGACCAACTGTTTGATTTTAGCCAGCAACTCAGGTCGCATGGTTTCCAGTTTGGGTAGCACCAGAATCCGGTATTGCGTTCCGTGTGGCAAGGTAATCAGTCCATCTTTCACAGTCATGTATTTTTCGATCACTTCGGCATTCATGTAATCAAACTGGTAACCTACCGGAAGAGCGGGATCGGCAATTCCTGTCATTTTTGGCGCATCTTCACCAATAAAATAAGCCACATCGGCTATATTTAAACCTTGCTGAAGCATATAATTGGTACGTTTCAGGTATTGAGTGTAAACGTCCATTTGCGAGAACCAGGTATTTTTGCGGTTAAATTCGTTGCCGAACCAGGCATTCACCCCGGGATTCTTATCCTCGTATGGTTGGGAAATGTAAACATGCAGCAGAGTGTTGTTGATTCCTTCAGCAAAGAAGCGGTCGCCACGTTGTTTGATGACGCCCGGATAGCGTGCAAACGAGTTGCCGGCACAGGTATTCGATTCGGCTGAGATTTTTGTTTTGCCATAGATGTGCCCACACGAAGTAGCTGCACGGTTTTCGATGTTTCCCAAATCGCCTTCGCTCCAGAATTCGCCGCCAATTTCGTCGGATTGTCCGCCGTACATCAGGAATTCGCTCGGGAAGCCCCAGTGTCCGTAACATTCCAGCCAGGTATGCAATCCATATTTGTGGCTAATATCGCGCAGACCGCCCACATAATCGTAAGCAACTTTGTCGGCCACCATGCGGCGCATGTCCCATAAAAAACGATCCGATGACTGTTCGCTGTTCACAACCAGTCCTTTGTACACCGGTAGGTATGGAACCGGATCATACCCATAACGTTGTTTGAAGTCGGCAATAAAATCGTCAGTGAAGTTCTGACCACCGGTTTCATAACTATCCTGAACCACCACTTTAAAGCATTTGCGGTCGGCTTCAGGAATGCGTTTCAGGATTTCGCCCATGTGCCCGTCAAAATGCATGGCTACATGTTCACGGCTCATTTTGTCGACTTCATAACCAGTAGCTTCAGGCGATGCCGGGCTGTTTTTGGTTCCGGTCGGGGTCATGCCGGTGCGAAGGATCACCCATTCGCCTCCCGGCACATCCCAGGTTAGTGTTCCATCGGCAGATAGGTTCTTCGTAATATCAATCACTTTCGATCCATCAATCACCGTTGACTGATCGTTTGGCTCGGGCTGCTGCGGCCATTGATATTCGTGCCAGTAAGGAAGCGGAGTTTGGTACATTTTGGCCAGTGTCTTTTCCGCATAGCGTTCAACCCGGGGCGAAGAGGAAAGCACCACTTCGGCAAGTCCCGTACCCGGTTGGGCATTTTTAACGATCAGCCGGAAAGAGGTTGAAGTGACTTCCGGGAAAGATACCACTACCGGAGCATAAGGATCAAAACCTACATTTAAGGCAGCGTTAAAACGGTTGATCTGGAATTCGGAAATAGTACGGAATGTTCCGCTGGCTTCTTTCACCTGAAGAACGGCTGGGGCGCCCATCGGTTTTTCGGTGATGCGAATCGAAAGGCTGCGGGCTGTAAACGGCGCTTTCGATTCGAAATCGATTGTGAAATCGCCGTTTGCCGGAAAATTGATCCCGGTTTTAAGGTCTCCATCCGTAATTTTATCCAAACCAGCCACATTTGGCGACGAAGTTATTTTTCCGTTTTTAGAGTTCAGGACAAGCTGGTCATCTTTAGGCGCAGGATAGGCTATCACTTTTACATTCTGAAAGAGATCGATGGGCTTGTCGAGCTGTTGAATAAGTTTCTGAGGACCTTTCACCCGAAGTTCCGAAGCGGTAAGGTAACGCATGGCGGCATCGGCTTTCACCCATGGGCCGCCCGACTGGCTCCATCCCGGTGAGTTAAAAATACCGATTTCGATGTTCAGTTCTGTGGCTGTTTTTAATGCAGCATGAAGAATATCCCACCATTCGTCGCTCAGCATTTTTACTTTTCCATAGGGTACATCGTCGAGGCCAATGTTGCCGATAAAAGCCCGGTTGATGCCGGCCTGCTTCATCGATTTCAGGTCGTTGATCACACCCTCTTTCGAAATGTTATCAGAAATCCAGTACCAGTAAACACTGGTTTGCATCGAGTCGGGTGGAGAAACAAATCCGCTTTCAAGCGATTTCTCTGTTATCCGTCCCTTTTCGGTTGCACACGATGCAAAAGAAATGGCTGCAATAAGGCAAGCTATTAGCCTGAATGTTAATTTCATGGAATATTAATTAGCCCAAGTTGCTAGTTAAAAAGATAAAAGGTGAGCATTAATAATGAATAATTTTGAGTTACCACACACAAAACTCAGAATCGATGCTCACAGGGGATAAAGTTATAGGTATTTATTGTATAGTCGATGACATCTTGAAAGGAATAGGACACAAAGATGATTCTCGCCGGAAGGTAAGTGATAGTGAAATAATAACGACAGCAATTGTGTCAGCACTCTATTTTGGAGGGCACATGGACAATGCAAGAGGGTTTATGAAACTGACAGGATTTGTTCCTGCAATGTTGGATAAAAGCCGGTTTAACCGAAGACTACACCACGTAGGAGAACTGGTTCTATCCTTGTTCTGGCAATTAGGGCATTGTCTAAAGAGTATGGCAGGGGCATCGGAGTATGTGATAGATTCGTTTCCTGTTGCTGTTTGTGATAACATCCGGATCAGCCGGTGCAAATTGCTTAAAGGAAAACAATGGAGAGGCAAGCAAAGTAGTATGCGAAGATATTTCTATGGAGTAAAGGTTCAGGTGTTGGTAAACGCGAGCGGTATTCCGGTTGAATTTGGATTTGTTCCCGGTTGCGAGAGCGATGTCCAGGCCTTGAAAAAATTGCCTTTGGCTGTAGCGGCAGAAAGCAAAATATATGGAGATGCTGCCTATACCGACTATCAGATTGAAGATCAAATAAAAGAAACAGATATGATCGAATTAATGATCCAACGAAAAAGCAATTCAAAAAGAGCAGATCAGCCTTGGGTCGCGTTTCTTAAAGAGCAAATGAGAAAAGGAATAGAAACATCATTTAGTGAGATAAAGGCACTATTCCTTAGAACTATACATGCAGTGACCTTTAAAGGGTTTCTGATCAAACTGGTAATGTTTATTTTGGCTTTTACCCTTAATAAACTCATAGCATAACTAGCAACTTGAATTAATTAAAAAAATTTCTTGAAATGAACTACCTCGAAGCAGAGCTGTCGAGGTATCAAAACAAAGCTAGTTGCTGATGATGAATTCTTTTATAATCTTTTTCGGTGCCTTGATTCTTTTCATATTCTTGTATACTATTTTCATCTCCATGACGTCCAACTGTACTTACATAAAATCCCTTTGTCCAAAACTCTCCTCCCCAAAGTTTCTTCTTTACTTCAGGATGAAGTCTGAAAATTTCTTTGGCTGTGATACTTTTTATTGTCTGGATTATTCTCGTGGGACTATACATTGGGATGCTTTGAACCAAAAAATGAACATGATCTTTATCATTTTCATTTTAACCAGTTTTTCAACCTCTTCGATTCAAAATTTCACGCTGCACTGTTTTATAGATAAGTTTGAATTTGTCGAACGGATTTTTAGTCATATAACCTTCTGAAAGTGAAAGAACCAAAAACGCAAAACACTGCATTACAATGCAACATAAGCTTAAAAGGCGCCAATTGTGGAAAAAGTGATTGCCACGTTTTTGCCCCCTTTGCTATTGCATTTATTTGCATTTCTTTGCAGGAGCTAAAAACAATAAAACTCCTGTAAATGTGATATTTACAAGAGTTCGCTTTGATGTGCTTTTTGAAAAAGTGGAGCTGGCGGGAACGGAACCCTTCAGTTATACCACTAAATATCAGTTATTTATTTTTTCAAAATTCGTCAAACTCCCGAATTGCCACCTCGAAAACGTACTATTTTGAGCATCAAGTTGCTTCCATTTCTACAAAACTAACAAAAATTCTAGATTAAAGAATCCACTAACTAAGAAGGTGGACTTAAAAGAGCTCCTATACGGAGCGGAATTCAAGCCTTTGTTGCTCTTCTTAACGTTCTTGTTATTCTTGTTATTTAACCTATTTTTTGATTTTATCTTCATCAAGACCTATCCTATCAACGCAATATCCTGCCGCCCAAAAATGATTGCCCAAATAGGGTTTCTTTTTCAATTGAGAATTACTTTTGAAGATCTTGATTGCTGTTTTTCCTTTCATGATCCCAATTAGTTATGATATTGACATTTTGGTGGAATACTTACAATCAAGTGAATGTGGTCGATCTGAATATTCATTTCTATCAATTTACAGGACTTTCACTCCAATAACATTTTAATATCTTTTGACAATTGTTCTTTGACTATGCATTCAAGAGTGCGAAAACGATATTTCGGTGTCCAAACTACATGGTAGGTACATCAATACATGACATGACTAAGTTTTTTAAATTTGCTCATGTAACGATATTAATAACCTGAGGAGACAGACATGAGTTCATTTAGCCTGTTATGAAAGAATAACCTTAACCACAGCATGTCAAATGTTAACGATCTAAATTTTCATCAATTAATTTGGCCTTAATCAAGACTTTTTGAGATGACTTAGTATTAAACCTGCAAATATCCTCCAAAACTGATACAATACCCTTTTCATAAATACGAACAAATTCCAAATCAGACTGAAGCATCTCCCCTTCCGAATTGGTTGCCCTGAAATGACAACCGCACACCAATGACTTTAATATCAAATCATAAGGAAGCTTATGCTTTAGTGCAAGATGAATTGCGCCAGCGAGACGATCCTCTGCGCCAAGTTTTCGTTGCAAGTCGCAACCCACTCGGAATACAGTATCTCCCAATGCCTTGTTTTGGAAACGTTTAAGCAAATCATCAATGTGTTCCGTCAATAACTCAATTGTAAATTCAGCAGGATACATTTTCAAAAGCACATGAGCTGCCTGCAACATCGTATTTCGCACATTCTCCTTTAAATTATTGTCGGAAAGTACTTCATACAAAAAAGTAGAATCAGGATGAGCCAGATACCCCAGGTACGCAGCAGTGGCATGCCCCAGATTATGAATGAAAAGCTTCCGGTCAACCCAGGCTTTCATATTCTCTTTTGGGGCAAGTCCTTCAATTTCAGGAATTGGATTTTTAAACGCCAGTTTATCTAATATCAGCGTATTATATGGCTCGGCAAAAACCTGGAGAATATCTTCCTCCATGTCTTTTTTTAACATGATAGGCACCATCTTCCCGATGCTGGTTTCAATTAGCCCCACGCGTTCGTCAAGAGGATAGCCTTCCGGAAAATATTGTTTGAGTTCCTGACTCATATACTCAGCGGCGTTCCTGAGATTTTCAGCTATGATAATGTCAAGTGGTTTGGCCTCTGCCGATTCGTATCGCTGAACCAAACCTTTGGCAATAAGTGGAATAATTGATTTCAGTCCATGTAGTCCGACTGAAACTGCAACAATCCGCGCTCCAGCAATTTCGGCTATTACTTTATCTGTTTCGCCTGCAAATACTCCCCTGACATTTTGAATGGTTATTACTGACTCCTCCTCGCCTTTAATAATAACATTATATTTGCCACGTCGATTCAGTTCTTCAATCACCGACCGATAAACATCGATAAAAACAACCTCATAGCCACTACGACTGAAAAGCTGTCCAATGAAAGAACGGCCAATTTTGCCGGCTCCGAACAATACCAATGTATTTTGAATTCTGTCTTTCAAAGTCCCCTAATTTGATTAAACTAAATTTTATTTCTTATTGCAAAAAATCAACTTCATACTTCATGTCCACCTGCACCCAATAAATCTGACTAATCTTGATATTCCGGGTTCTAATATTACTACATTAGGCTTCGAAAGCGACTTTGGCATATTTTCGGTTATCGAAAAAAATCGGAATCCAATCAACTCCAAAAGCAATTTTCCATCAGAAAGAAAAAACAATGGCTTTCAATACTTCAAGCCTGAATTTTTTAAATTTTACCCGGTTCAAAATCAAATTCATAAATAATCTTAATTAGTCCTTCAAATTATATTTAAGAACAGCTTCTTCCGGAGATAGTCCTTTTTTAACCACTTCACACAGTGCCGCCTGAAAAGCAAACGGATCGCTTACCTGAATGGCATTTCGTCCAAAAACGACCCCTCGGGCGCCATCTCTGATTTCTTCAAAAGCAAGCTGCAGCGCCTGAATTTGAAGTGGAGTTTTCTCTGCTCCAAGACCAAATACCGGTACCGGACAGCTTTCCGTTACTTTTTTAAAATCGTAAGTATTAAAAGTTTTAATCATATCACAGCCCAATTCGCTTAATATACGGCATGAAGTAAATACCTGCTCGTGCATTTGCTCTTTAGTTAAAGTTCCGGAATGAGTAGGAAAGTATTCGCCAACCACGGGGATTCCAAATTTACTGGCTTCGTTGACCAGACGACTGTATACTTCCACGTTGCGGGTATCGGTTTCTTCACTGCCTGTTTGTAATGTTAGCGAAGCTAAAATGATCTCCGCTCCGTTAGCAATAGCCTGTTCTACCGTTTGTGCAACTACAGTGTAAGCGTTATTGTAATTCCAGTGAAAACAATAAACAGAACTCCAATTTAGCCTTACAATTGGCATAGGAGCTCCCTTGTAGTTAAACACGGGCCGCAAATGCTTGAGCATACCTGGACTTAACAAAACACCATCAACACAAGGATTAATCTTTTGTGCAGTTTCTTTCAGATTGATCATCCCCGGAATCGGTCCGTCAAACATTCCATGATCAATAGCAACAATAACAGCGTTCTCTCCCTTATTAAAAAGCTTTTCGAATTTCAGTTCTTTTCCGTTCATAGTGGTATACTAAATGATTTAATATTTGATCGTTTATGATCGTTTTATTTACACAATAATTTTAGCCAAATATATTAATTAGAGAATAGTAATCAAAATAAATTTCTATAATTATTTTTAATATTCTATTGTTTTATGATTGTATATGATTATTTTTGTTGTATTCGATCATATCTAATATTATTGAGCTGACATGACACAAGAACTAAGAAAAAAAGCGATACTGAAACTACTTGCACAAAACGAAGAAGTGAGTATTCAGGATTTTGTATCACAATGCAATGTCTCTGAAATTACGATCCGTCGCGATTTAACTTTACTTGAAAAAAAAGGTTTGCTCAAAAGAACTCACGGAGGAGCTGTACAAAGCACGGTTATTCAGGAGCTTTTTGGCTTCGACAATCATTCAATCGACCGGCGCAACCAGAAAATGAATATTTGCAAGCTGGCAGCTTCTGTAATTAAAGAAAATGATACCATTTATATGGACTGTGGGTCCACGGTCTATTACCTCTCCCATTTTCTTTCAGGTTTTAAAAACCTTAGGGTCATTACCAATTCCCTTCCGGTTGTTTCGGAATTGATGGCACATCCTCACATCAAAGTTTACCTGATAGGAGGAGAACTGGACACCTCGTTAAAAGCGCTTTATGGCCCGATGACCGACAATCTTCTATCAAAATATAAAGCAGATAAGGCCTTCATTGGAGCTGCAGGCGTATCCTTGTCGCAAGGATTGAGCTGCAAACATGAAAAAGAAGCTTCAGTCACGCAAAAAATGGCTGAGGCTGCCGACAAAGTTTTTTTACTTTGCGATTCTTCCAAAATCGAAAAAACATCCTATTTCGTTTATTCTCCAATAACCCTGGTCGATCAGATAATTACAGACAAAGAAATTGACAAATCCGCTCTGGAAAAATATAAGAGTAAAAGTATTAATATTTTAACCACATAAATTATTACGTTATGTCAAAAGATTGGTGGAAAGAAAATGCACTAGGAATTCCGCAAATGATGACCGAAGCCCCGGGACCAAAATCAAAAGTGATGCATGCCAATACTACTAGGTACATGAAAGGCCTCAGCGGCCAGGTCAAACTGTTCCCGGTTTGTTTTGAGGAAGGTTTCGGCATCACCCTTACGGACGTCGATGGCAACAAATACCTCGACTTCTCTTCTGGAATTTATGTTACTTCATTGGGGCACTGCCATCCAAAGATTTCGGAAGCGATTTCCTTTTGGGCAAAAAAGCTAATGAACGCCCACGATTTTACTACACCGGTAAAGGAGAAACTGATGGAAAAGATGGCAGGCATCCTTCCTGGAAAACTAAATGCCATCCAGTTGTATTCTGACGGTACGGCAGCCGTTGAAGCTGCAATCCGTGCTGCACGCGCAATTTCAAACAAACACGAGTTTATTTCTGCCTACCGCGATTTTCATGGAAAAACAATGGGCGCGGTAAGTTGCGCCCAGATGTATAGAGGAGAGACCCACAGTTACGGACCAACTCGCGCTGCTGGTTTTTATATGGTTCCCCGCCCCGATCCATACCGTCCGCTCTGGACAAAAGCCGATGGCACCATCGATACAGATGCCTATATCCGTTTTTATGAAACTTTTCTGTTGGAAGGTACGGTCGGCAACGTGGCTGCTTTTGTTCTTGAACCAGCTCAAGGTTGGGCCGGAAGTATTTTCCCCCCGGAAGATTTTTTCCCTAAACTGAAAAAACTTTGCGATAAACACAAAATACTGTTGTACGACGACGAAGTGCTTGCCGGAATGGGCCGTACAGGCGAATGGCTTACATTAAACCACTGGGGAGTAGTCCCTGATATCGTGACCTTCGGAAAATCATTTGGCAACGGGTTCCCGGTAACTGCCATGGTTGTCAGCGAAGAAAACGGCAATGCCCTCGAAAAAATATCCGCTTCGTCAAGTTATGGTGGAAACCCGATGGCTTGCGCAGCAGCATTGGCTTCATTAGAGGTTATTGAAGAAGAAGACATTCTGCAAAATGTACGCACTGTAGGCGACTTCTTTATGAAACGCATGTTGAAAATGAAAGAAGACCACCCGATTGTAGGAGATGTTAAAGGCAAGGGGTTCCTGCTGGGAATTGAACTGGTAAAAGACAGAACGACCAAAGAACCATTTGACGAAGCCGGGAAACTTGTTTACCAGAAGGCTTTCAGAAAGGGTCTGGCATGGATACCTGCCGGGCATATCCTCCGAATGTCGCCACCACTTATTATGGACGAAAAATATGCGAAAATGGGCATGGATATTATTGAAGATGCGATTACTGAAGTAGAAAAGGAATTTGGATACCGGTAACCATGGAAGGAAAAAAAATCCGTATCGGAATAATCGGACTTGGGCTGATGGGCAGAGAGTTTGCAAGCTCCATTGCCCGTTGGTGCCATTTGCTGGATAACGGCCCTGTCCCGGTGCTTACAGGAATATGCGATAAAAACAAGGGTACATGGGATTGGTACACCCAAAATTTTCCCGGGCTTGTTGTCATAACTGATGATTACAGGACGCTTTTAAAGTCTGATCAGATTGACGTAATTTATTGCGCGGTCCCTCATAACCTGCATGAGCAAATTTATATTGATATTATCTATTCAGGGAAACACCTTTTGGGCGAAAAGCCTTTTGGAATCGACAAAACCGCAAACGAACATATACTGAATGCCATCCATGAAAATCCGGAAGTAGTTGTGCGTTGCAGTTCAGAATTTCCCTATTTCCCGGCATGCCAGAAACTGATAAAATGGCTGGAAGCCGGGAAATACGGTCAATTGATCGAGGTCAGAACGGGCTTTCACCATTCCAGTGACATGGACCTTTCAAAACCCATCAATTGGAAACGCATGGTTGAGATCAATGGAGAATATGGCTGCATGGGCGATTTGGGGATGCACGCATTGCATGTTCCTTTCCGAATGGGATGGAAACCATTATCGGTATTTGCCGACCTTCAGAAAATCGCAGAGACGCGCCCCGATGGCAACGGGAACACTGTACCCTGCCGAACCTGGGACAACGCCGTGCTTACCTGTAAAAGTACCGATCCCAAAACCGGCAAAGAGTTCTCGATGGTAGTGGAAACCAAAAGGATGGCTCCGGGTGCAACCAACAACTGGTTTATCGAAGTGTACGGCACGGAAGGCTCGGCAAAATTCTCAACCCACAACCCGAAAGCATTTGATTGTCTGACAACCTGTGGGAAAGAACAGGGGTGGACCAGAATTGATGTTGGGTCGCAGTCAGCAATCCCAAGCATAACAGGGGGAATTTTCGAATTTGGATTTTCTGATGCGTTTCAGCAAATGATTGGTGCTTTTATACAGGAAATTGTAGAAAATGGAACAAATCACCCTTTTCGGAATGTGATCCCGGAAGAGACTATGTGGAGCCACAAGTTATTTACTGCTGCGTTAGAATCGAATAAGAATGAACGAAGTATTGCGATCTAATTTTCGAAATTGATGTAAGTACAATATTTTCAATACAATAAAAAATGCTTGCAAACAAGTCTAGCATTCATGTATCGTATTTGGTTCCTTGTATTTGTTTTGTTGTAATTACTTTTTATGCTTTCTCTTACACAAAGACTCCTTTGATGAAAAGGGAAAAATTGTTCATATAAATTAACAGAGTATGTTTAATCGAGAAACTTATATAGCCCGCCGCCAGCAGTTAAAACAAAAAATTGGTGGTGGTATTGTTTTGCTTTTAGGTAATGGTGATTCTCCCATGAATTATGCTGACAACACTTATCATTTTAGGCAGGATAGTTCATTTTTGTATCTATTTGGACTCGATATTCAGAATTTGGCTGCCATAATGGATATAGATTCTGACGAGGATATCATTTTTGGAAATGACATGAGCATGGAAGATATCATTTGGATGGGTGCTCAGATCCCCATAAGTGAACAAGCAGGAAAAGTTGGGGTAACAAAAACAAAAACCCTCAATGACCTTCCTGTATTTATAAATAAAGCAATATCTTCCGGCCGGAATATCCATTTCTTGCCACCTTATCGCGCAGAAAGTAAATTGCTGCTCAATGATTTACTTGGCATTTCTGTTTCAAAACAGAATGAGTATTATTCAGTTGAACTTGTTAAAGCTCTGATTGATTTAAGGTCGGTTAAGGAAATGCAAGAGATTGAAGAAATAAGGAAAGCCTGTGCGGTTGGCTATCAAATGCATGTTACAGCTATGAAAATGGCACAAACCGGTATTTGGGAACATGCGATTGCCGGAACAATCGAAGGAATTGCCCTGACTGGTGGCGGGATGTCGGCATTTCCGATCATTTTGTCACAAAACGGAGAAACACTGCACAATCACGATCATTCACAATTTTTACGAAAAGGGCGATTAATGCTTGTTGATGCCGGAGCCGAAGTAAAATCTCATTACGCCTCGGACAACACGAGAACAGTTCCGGTGGGTGGAAAATTTACACAGAAACAGCGCGAAATATATGAGATTGTTTTAAAAGCAAATAATCACGGACGTGAACTAACCAGACCTGATGTAACTCATCTATCTATTCATTTGGCTGCTGCCGAAGTCATCACATCTGGCCTAAAAGAGCTTGGAATAATGAAAGGCGATGTAAAGGAAGCTGTTCAAAATGGAGCTCATGCATTATTTTTTCCGCACGGATTTGGGCATATGCTTGGATTGGATGTACATGATATGGAAAATCTGGGCGAAGAATACATCGGATATAATGATGAAGTCCATCGAATTAATCAATTCGGAACGGCTTATTTGCGTTTAGGCCGCAGACTAAAACCTGGATTTGTAATTACAAACGAACCCGGCATTTATTTTATTCCTCCGTTGATAGAGAAATGGAAAGCAGAGAAAATCAACACCAGATTTATCAACTTTGATCGTTTGGAGAGCTATCTGGACTTTGGCGGAATCCGGTTGGAAGACGATATTCTGGTAACTGAAACAGATTGCGAAATTATTGGTGAACGCATTCCGGTTGCTCCGGATGAAATTGAAAATATTATGAGCTAAATTCAAAATATATATTGATTATTTTGAGCCAGAACAATTTCACTGATTATTGAATTAGAGCCCGCCATAATTGGATCGTTCTTATTTATACTATTCTCATGCAGATCAAATTCCATTTCCTGATATATCTTTCATAATTCCACTTGCCTCTTTTACAACTAGCCAAGGAACAGCAATATCCCAAATTTTTGCAAAAAGACTTATAGTTCCACCCATTCGTCCATCAGTCACCATCATCAAATCAACCAGTGAATTAGTGCACTGGATATTTCTGGAATTCTTGATTAAAATTTGATACAAGTTCATTCCAAAATCGAAAATATCCTTATTATCTGAATAATCAACGACAAATCCAGTTAACGAATTTTTCAATGAGATATTCTCAATTTTTAATCTTATATCATTCAGATAAGCGCCTTTCCCAATTCTGCAATGTATATAGTAAATCATCAAAAGTCAAATATGCTCCGGCCATAATAGGTGTATCACCGTCAAAGAGAGCAATCAATACCCCAAACCAGAAAATTCCCGATGCAAAATTTGAGGTTCCATCCAAAAGATCTATCACTCAGGTGTATTTTGAATCTTTAAACGTTAGGCCTCATTCTTCAGTTAGAATAATATGAATGGAAGTTCCCGGCCAATTGCTTTGTAAATGATTTTATCACAACACGAATCTACTTCAGTAACTATACTGCTGATTGGTTTCTTTTGCTCTATAGTAGGAGCTTCTCTTAAATTTTCTCGTTGGATTCTTCCAGCATCGTTCAAAATACAAATCAATAGTTCTTCTATCCAACTTATTTTAAATAAACTTGACTAAAAATTATCCTATCAGAAAATTGTGGATGAGTTTTACTAACGATATTTTTCATTTCTCCTGAATTTTCTCCTGTGATATTTGAAAGGATTTGGATTTTAGACACTTTATCTTCTTCTAATTTTTTCTGCCTTTTGGGGTAGGTTATTGAATCACTTTCAATATTATTGAGGATATCAGAAAAGATATCGTCAGAAAAGATATGTCCCTGAGTTAAAATTTCCACATGGGTATTACCGTGCTTATTAAAATATTGTTCGATTTCCTTTTTATAATAAGGATAATGAGTACAAAATAATCCGACAACCGAAATCTTCCTAAAGTCACCACCAACATTAATTCTGAACTTTTCAAGATCATTTTGTACGTCAATTTCCGCTCTCTTTTTATCAACCCCCTGCTCTATATTATCAACCCACTTAACAGGAGAGTATGTAAATAACCTGACTTTCTGATTATTATCAACTGATATCTTTTTAATTTGTGTTTGATAAGCACCACTGCGAATGGTTGCCGGAGTTGCAAGTAAGGCAATATATAAGTCCTCCTTGTTGGATGACACATTTAAAGCCATATCCAGAATCTCCTTCGAACTTTTTTCAATCATACTGATAATATTTAACTGTGGATACTTTTCTTTAAAGTAAAGGTCCATTTCCTTATTACAAACTGTTGAAGCAGTATTACATGCTATCACAAGTGTCCCGGTGCGGGGCAAGTTAGCTGTATATTCGACCATATCCTTTGTGAGTTCAGTAATTTCTACAGGAGTTTTAATTCCGTAAGGTGCATTTTTACTGTCTCCTACGTGCTGAAAGATAAAATGAACTTTATATTTTGATTCCAAATCCTCAAGCTGAGGCTCTAGTTCCTGCAAAACATCAAGTGCAAATATCAAACCACCTACTCCTGAATCGTCAAATGCAACCCTATAAACTGCAGTTCCATCTGTTTCATTTAAATCACCTGTATTTCTTAGCGTTTGGGCACAAGTCACATACGAAAGAAAACTCAAGCATATTAACAACGCAAGTATTAAACAATTTATCCTAGCCTTCATCTCTCAAATATTAAGGTTATTACATATTCTAATTACAACTATCTCTGGGGATTATAAATCAACTATTTACCTTATATATTATATCATCGAACAAAAAATCAACTTTTTATCAATGCTTTATAACAATTCCCAATTATTGGATCATGTTGGCATTAAGTATTGGTTGATTATCCTTGTATTATCAGCAAACTCCAGTTTTTGTATATTCATAATATCTCCGCATTGGCTAATTAACTTGAGTTGATATATTCTCATATTCTGCTTTAATTTTTTGCATGTCCAGATTCTTCATATCTCCTCTATGAATAATGAGACGATAACGCAACACAATTACTTTATTCATTGAGATTTCTACTCTATCCCTTCCCGGGAAAACAATGTTTTGCATACTTGCCTCATAGCCCCTCAAAATCCATGGAGCCGGATAATTTGGGGTACTTGGATGACAAAGGATTGTTATCCCACTAATGTCACCATTTCTTCCATTCGGATTTGAAAAATCCATCCACGAACCCGCTTTAATTTGATTCATTTGTGATAAAAGAGGGCCTCCTTCCGAAGTGAAAGTCAAAGTTTGTGGATGCTTTATTCTTGCACAAAATCCGCCATATCCCTTTTCATCGTTTGATCCCCCAATACTTACTCCCGGGACTAATGCCCTTAATCTAATTTCAAAGTCAATTGCCCTGATTTCATTTTCTAGCTGATGAACAAGAATAACTGTATGCTCATCAACAAATGGTTTTTTGTTCGGAACCAACGAAGATCTCCACAAAATATTCAGGCTTAGCAGTGCTGTGTTTTCACTGGTCTTAGTCTGTAAATCAATAACATCTTCTGAAATATTTTCTCTTACCCAAGAATCTCCAATATTCTTATTATTCAAATAAATCTGATGCCATGCCCAAAAAATTCCGCGATGGTGCGGATGATCCAAGGGAAACTCTTCTGTAATTGTATCACCTTCAAGAGAATATAACGGATGCAGATAATTATTAAAATACATTTTATTATCAGGTGTTTTTAATTCCCTCTGATAGAAAAATACCGGACGACTATTCTCATACAGAATAACACCTTGTTGTTGTTTTTTAAAGTCAAACCGAGATTTATGAAATGTACAAAAGTCTAATATTGAGATTATGGTACCACATAAAAAAAAATACAAAAATTTTAACATTCATATTTAAGATTAATTAAAGGTATCACGCTGAAAACAAAATATTATATACCCGTTGTGTGAATTAAATAGCATGTTTTAAAAAGTTGATTGGTCTGTTATTAATGAATCGATTAATATATTGAACGATTGTCAAAGCAGTGATCTTTGATAAGATTCTGGTTTTAAATCCGATAAATGTTTTGGCATAGTTTCTTCTGATTAAAAACTGATCACATAACTGGCTGTAAAGAGTTTCAATCCTTTTCCTGGATTTCCGGAAGATATATGGATACTTCTTATTGCCTGATTGATTGGTCCTGATCGGAGTTTCCAGTTTGACATTAGCTGAGTGGAACAAATCCAATTGCTGGCGGGCGTCAATATATCCTTTGTCTGCCAGCAAAGTACAGTCAGACAGACTAACTTTTACATCCTTTAAATAGTTAACATCATGCACATTGGCCTTGGTCAGGTCAATTGAGGTAAATACTCCTTCAAAGGTACAGATGCCATGTAATTTGTACCCAAAGTAATACTGGTTTTGTGAAGCACAGAACCCCTTGGCCGGAGAAGTAGAAAAATCTTCTTTGCAAATCTTCAACCTTGATGCCCTGGCATTTCGGCAAATCTCAAGGGGCATGGAGTCAATAACAAACACATCCTCATTTTTACAGAAAGTACCACTTAACTGTTTGCGAACCAGTTCTGTCTGATCAAAGAGTGATTTCTTGCGCCGGTTGTATTGTGAACGATCTATTAACCGGGGAAATTCGCTTACATATTCTCCCTTCAACTTTTTAAAAAGCAGATTTTCACTGTCTATAGATAGGTATTCACTGGTCAGATTAAGACTAATGACCTCTAAATCTGAAAACTTAGGTTTCTTCCCAACCCGGGGAAAGTTTCCTGAGTGGTCAACATTATTCTGCAATATGGATTTTAATACTTCAATTATTAGTTTCATACAACGGGTTGTCTTTACGATCTTTATAATCAATTTCAATCATATGCAAGATTATCAACAAGTCGCTTCCATAACTCTCATTATATCTATATTCACATTGGGTTAAAACGATGAATTAACTTCAGAAAGAGAAAAATTCACATTCCCTGAGTTGTTAATTGTTTGACCAAAATCTTTTCTCTCTTCAATTTTCATTTCAAATTTAATTTCGCTGCTGGATGTCAACTAAATTTTCATTTTCGTCTGATTTTATAGCCCCAAGTTCCAAAATAAAGGATGAACAGATAGGCTGGAATAAATATCCAATAAGCATTTTGATAGTCGCCGACAGATGATGTATTACCGGATTTAAACAGATCGATAAGAAATCCAAAAATCAATGGCAATACAGCCCCGCCTACAATACCCATTACCAATAAGGATGCGCCTGTTTTCGTAAATTTCCCTAGATCGGCAATAGCAAGCGGCCAGATAGCTCCCCACATGATTGAATTAGCAAAACCGATAGCAACCAGGCTATAAATACCCATCTCCCCCGGTAGAGAAATGACACACGCTGATGCGATCAAACCAATAACCGCAAATAATTTCAAGGCATTGGTTTGGGAGATGATCTTTGGAATCATTGCCACACCAAAAATATAACCAACAAACATTCCGATCGGAACATATTTGGCGAAACCTTCAGGATTTGCTATTCCCTCGCCAAAAACGGCTTTAGCAAATCCAATAATTGAAGCCATTGGTAAGGTTTCAACCCCAACATATAGAAATAAAGCTATCACTCCCAAAATCAAATGAGGCATTTGAAATACGGTCGTTTTTCCAGCCGTATAAACGCTTGCCGAGCTTCCATCATCTTCATCTTCTCCTGCTGCTTTAACTTCAGGTAATGGAGCATAATACATGAATACACCCAATGCAACCAGAATTCCCGTAACAATGTAGAATGGGAAAGATACCTCGCTCAATTGTACATTTTTCAGATCAAGAAACAATCCAAGAAATACAGGTCCCATCCACCATGCCAGTTTATTCATAATTCCCATTAAGCACATACGCATGGCAGCGCTTTCGTGCGGGCCGATGATGGTTACATATGGATTGACCGATGCCTGTAATAAAGTATTCCCTATTCCACCTATAAATAAAGCAAGCAGGAAAATGGGGAAACTAGCCATGTTTGCTGACGGAACAAAAAGAATCATTCCAAGCGCCATGATGAAAAAGGCAAAAAGCATACTTTTTTTATACCCAAACTTCTTAATAATCCACCCCGACGGAGCCCCAAATACAACGAAGGCCGAAAAAATAGCCGCCGTCACCAAGTAGGATTCTGTAACTGTAAGATTTAAAGCATCTTTCAGAAAAGGAGTAAGAAATCCACTAATTCCAACTCCAAAACCAATTACAAAGAATAAAACCCCCACTATTAACAATGGAATGAATAGTGAATTCCCATTTGGAGTTGATTGTTTGTTTGTCATATTTACTTTGCTTTTAGACGAGCGATCTTCCTGTACTTTGCAAAAAACAAGATAACCATGTGTTCAAATATTTATTTAAGCGAGAAATCTTGGTGGAATTTTAAAAACTCTACCAGGATTATAATTAGAGGTGATTCTGTTTATAAACCTAATTGCTTACTTGTTTTCGAGTTGTTCAAATCCTTTACACCAGTATTGCCTCCACCCTTAAGTGTTAACTCCATTGGTTGGTTGGTTTTCCATGCCCCCCTTGTAAAGTCTGGAATCTCTATTGGCTTGGAACCATTAGCTATTGACCATTCGCTCAATGGAGTGATACAACTCCAGGAAGCTGCATCATACACATTCATGTCCACTGGTAAACCATTGCGCAGACAGTCAATTAAACGCCAGTCCATCATAAAATCCATGCCACCATGGCCTCCAACCTTTTTGGCCAATTCACCCATTCGGCGAACAATTTCAGGGGCATATTTTTCTTCCAGTTCCTTCATTTTTGATTCATCAGCAACTTCATCACCAAATGCAATTTGTTGAATAGGGTATTTCTGAGCGTAGCATTTTGTTCCACTTAATAAATGTATCCTGGAATATGGACGTGGTGAACTCACATCGTGTTGAATCATAATGGTACGCCCTTTATTGGTCTTTATTAACTGAAGATCCATATTTCCGCGCATATCCCAACCAACGAATTGCTGAAAGAATGGATCTTCTTTTGCCTTTTCTTCAATACGTTTTTTCAACGTAAAATCGGCTGACATCATTGCTGTCAGATAATCCATCTTATCACCTCTGTTGATATTCATCGCCTGGCAGATCGGTCCCAACCCATGGGTAGGATATACGTTTGCTTTTCTCCTATTTTCGTGCATTCGCCACATATTTGTGTATGCACCGTCTGTCATTTTATCATCCTCCGGTTTCTTAAACAACCAGTGGTCCAAATTATGAATATAAGCTCCTTCACCATGGATAAGATCGCCAAAAGCACCTTGTCTGACCATATTCAGCGTTAGTAACTCAAAAAAGTCATAACAACAGTTTTCAAGGATGACACAGTGCTTACGGGTTCGTTCAGAAACTTCAACAATTTGCCAGCATTCATCCAAAGTTTTTGCTGTAGATACTTCCACAGCAGCATGTTTTTCTCCTTCCATTGCTGCAACAGCAACAGGCACATGCCATTCCCACGGAGTTGCAATATAAACAAGATCCACCAGGTTGCTATCGCACAATTGTTTGAAGCCAAGATCCCCCGCAACAAATTCTTTTGCTTTAGGAAGTCCTGCCTTTCGTAGAATTTCCTGGCCTCCGTCCACTGCTGCCTGGCGAATATCACAAAGAGCTGTAATTTCAACACCTTCAATAAAAGTCATTCGTTCAACTGCTCCGGAACCCCGGTCGCCAATGCCGACAAATCCGACCCGAACTTTATCTAATTTAGGTGCCGAATAACCACACATATTAAATTGTTGCTCCGTTTTTTTCCATTTCCGCTCGGTGGTAGAAATGTCATTCAATGATTCTGCATGACCACCAAATCCAGTAGCCAACATTCCCGTTCCCAATATGGTATTCCGGAGAAAATCTCTTCTATTAGTTGTCATCTTTTTTCTTATTTGATAAATATTAATGGGCAAAATTTTTTATTCAATTTCTCTCTTACCTATACCTTTCACATATTAATTTTATAGAAGAGAAAATATGTTTGATCTAAAATTGAACTATGAATTAAGTCAGATCGGCTCTAATTTTGTTAAATATCTGGGCTGTGGAAAGTTACTCTTCCACATATGGGCGTAACAGTTTTGTCCAAATTAAATATCCCTGACCCGAAAGATGAATTCCATCCACAGAGTATTTAGGATTTAGCTCGCCATTTAATTCAAACGTACCATATGTGTCGATAAATGTTATGCTATTTTTTGCCGAATATTTTCGCAATTCTTCATTAACCTCGCGTACTTCACTGTTTATTTTTGGGTTGCAATAAGTAGGAAATTCTTTCCGACCATTTTCAACCGGGAACAAACTTTGAACATAAATTTTTGTTAATTTGCATTCCGTTTGAAGTGTATCAAGCAGTTTTTTATAGTTTAAAATAACACTGTCTTTTGAAATTCCACCTCCGAGGTCGTTTATCCCTATTTCAATGAAAATTTTTCTCGGCTTGGTTTGTATGATGGGATTAAGCCTATTTAAAACCCCTGCAATGATATCGCCACTAATTCCTCTATTTTTTATATTAAGATTACCAAATAATTCTTCTAGCGCATAATTTTGTGTCAGGCTATTGCCAAGAAATATAATGGAATTGCTGTCTTTCGGTAACACTTCAAATAGTTCTTGCCTGTTAAGAAAATACTTGATTTTTGTCTTTTCCGCTTTTTTTTCAACAGGAGCCGAACCTGACGCGTAATATTTTAAATATAGTTCTTTAGCTACAAAGAATGCAGCTATTAAATTAAGTCCTATCGATAAGATTAAGATTAACTTTAAATGTCTCATTGTCTTTTATTTATAATTATATCCGTCAATCGGTACCTTAAACCATTAAACAAGTTTCTCATTACCGGACAATATCAATATTATCATTCTCATACGTCAAAGTGGCCCGATAAATTGAGAGCTCCATAAAATTGGATTCACAGTATCAATCAGGATAACAATGAAGATGAGTCTTTATCAAGATAAAGCCATGTTGCCAGATGCTGACGCATTATCGATGCCGGAATAGCAGGTGAAATCGAGCCTTCAACAGTCTTCTGAACAGCATCTGCCTTTCTTAAATCGGGGACACTACAGATGATGGCTCCCGATTTCATGATTTGTTTGATAGACATACTGATGGCTTGCTCCGGAACATCACTGAACTCATGGAACCAACCTTCTCCCATCTGCTGGAGACGGCAGTCTTTATTCAATGTTACTACCAGATAGGCTTCCTCTGTTTCAAAATCGGCAGGGGGATCATTAAACGCCAAATGGCTGTTTTCTCCAATACCAACAAATGCAACATCAATCGGGTGCTTTTCAATTACCTCCCCTAATCGCGAGCATTCTTCAAACGGTTCTGCATCCCCATTTACATAAATGAACTCCATAGGACATACAATATCAACAAACCTTTCCTTTAAATATTTTCGAAAAGAAGCCGGATGTGTTGCCGGTAGTCCAATATATTCGTCCAAATGAAAGGCCCTTACTAATGACCAATCAATATCCTGCCGAACCAATTCACTTAACATCTCAAACTGTGATGCTCCTGTGGCTACGATGATATTTGCCTCACCTCGTTCCATTATCGCCATCTGAATTAATTCTGCCCCTTTTTGTGCAGCCTTTTTCCCAAGTAATTGCTTTGTCTCTGAAATTATTATTTCCATAGTCTAATATTTACCCGTTGTGTGAATTAAATAGCATGTTTTAAAAAGTTGATTGGTCTGTTATTAATGAATCGATTAATATATTGAACGATTGTCAAAGCAGTGATCTTTGATAAGATTCTGGTTTTAAATCCGATAAATGTTTTGGCATAGTTTCTTCTGATTAAAAACTGATCACATAACTGGCTGTAAAGAGTTTCAATCCTTTTCCTGGATTTCCGGAAGATATATGGATACTTCTTATTGCCTGATTGATTGGTCCTGATCGGAGTTTCCAGTTTGACATTAGCTGAGTGGAACAAATCCAATTGCTGGCGGGCGTCAATATATCCTTTGTCTGCCAGCAAAGTACAATCAGACAGACTAACTTTTACATCCTTTAAATAGTTAACATCATGCACATTGGCCTTGGTCAGGTCAATTGAGGTAAATACTCCTTCAAAGGTACAGATGCCATGTAATTTGTACCCAAAGTAATACTGGTTTTGTGAAGCACAGAACCCCTTGGCCGGAGAAGTAGAAAAATCTTCTTTGCAAATCTTCAACCTTGATGCCCTGGCATTTCGGCAAATCTCAAGGGGCATGGAGTCAATAACAAACACATCCTCATTTTTACAGAAAGTACCACTTAACTGTTTGCGAACCAGTTCTGTCTGATCAAAGAGTGATTTCTTGCGCCGGTTGTATTGTGAACGATCTATTAACCGGGGAAATTCGCTTACATATTCTCCCTTCAACTTTTTAAAAAGCAGATTTTCACTGTCTATAGATAGGTATTCACTGGTCAGATTAAGACTAATGACCTCTAAATCTGAAAACTTAGGTTTCTTCCCAACCCGGGGAAAGTTTCCTGAGTGGTCAACATTATTCTGCAATATGGATTTTAATACTTCCAAAATTTTGTCGAAATTCGTTTTAATATCGTGCATGGGCTGTTTTAATATTTTTGTTTCGCAACTTTAAAATACTAAATTTCAGCTTAATGCACGATTATTTATCTAATTATTAATTTCACACAACGGGTTAATATTTATATATTTTTATTTAACGCACATAATTCAAATTATCATCCAGCGGAATCATTTTGGGCATCAATAAATGTACAAAACCCAAGAGAATCAGATAAGAGGAACCCGCAATAACAAAGGCCCAAAAGTATCCTGTGTTATTAGCCTTATCAAGCACCGCTCCAAGAGCAATATCTGCTAACACAGCAACGGCAACACCAACCATCTTACCTATTCCGATCACCGAAGCAATCGCTTTTTTAGGAAAAACATCGGATACCAGCGTAAATCCGTTGATTGACCAGGATTGATGACCTGCAGCAGCAAGGCCTATCAGAAAAACAGCCAGCCATTTGCTTGCAATAACTGGTACAAATGATACCGGTAAAATGAGAACTGCACAAACCAACATGGTTATCTTTCTCGCCCGATTGATCGACCAGCCTTTTTTAATTAATGTACCTGAAGCATAGCCCCCAAGCAAACTCCCGGTATCGGCCATGATAAAAATAATCAGGAAAGGAAGCCCTATATTTTCAATGTTAACTCCAAATTGCTCGGCAAGGAATTTGGCTCCCCAAAAAAGATAAAACCACCAAACGCCATCGGTGATGGTTGTTAACGAAAAAGCCCAGGTTTCCCGTTTTGGCAATAATTTCAACCACGGAATTTTTTCGAAGTTCTCTTCTTCTGAATCACTATTGATGTAAAGCAACTCCTCTTTCGATAGTTTGGGATGTTCTTCCGGCTTTTTATAGGTATTTAACCATAAAAATACCCATATTGAACTCAGCGCTCCGGTAATCAAAAATGGTATTTGCCAGTTATCGCCTTCGACCGTAACAATAGCTCCAACAATGAACGGCGCTAAAATGGCTCCAACGCTGGTCGAGGCATCAAAAATACCCGTGGCAAATGCACGATCCTTTTTAGGGAACCACTCGGCTACAGTTTTTATTGCTGCCGGAAAGTTTCCCGATTCGCCTATTCCCAGCCCAAAACGAGCGACAACAAAACCGATCAGACTGAATGCAGGCCTGATTACAGCATGCAGCATCCCGAAGATACTCCAGATTATAATTGAAATTGTATATCCTATTTTAGTCCCCAAGCGATCAATAATACCGCCCATGAACAATAATCCTAATCCATAAGCAATTTTAAACGAAACCATAATGGCCGCATAATCCTTGTTCGACCAGTCGAAAAGTTTTTGAAGGGTCGGAGCCATTACTCCTATAATGCTACGATCAAAATAGTTGATCGTAGTGGCCATAAAAGCCAAGGCAAGAATCCGGTATCGATAATTCCCGATCTTTTGAATTTGAAATGTCATAAATTTTTAATAATAACCTATTTAATAGATTAGATGAAAACTCCATCAAAAAACTGATCTGCCAATTAGCAATAGACCGACTAAAGTGTTAGAAATTGTCAAGAGGATGACCTATAGCAAAATTCTGGTTTTAAAATTCAGGTAATTTACTGGCATACCCAAAACTAATCAAACACTAGCCTAATCTCGGTTAATAGAAGTAAAAAACTAAATTAATTCAACTCTCAAGACAAAGCCATTCTTATCAGTTACATTTTTTATTGGAAGTGTAACTTCAACTTGGTCTTCCGTTGTTTTCCATTCTAAAGGTTTATTATTACCACCAAGTAATTCGATATTCTTAATTTTCTTAGAATAGCCAAAAAGAGATTTTACACTCACAGTTTCTTTCGTTGGAGCTGTCAGGGAAATTATATACACATAGTTACTTTTAGTTGTGAACCAAAAATCCTCGGGAGTAAATGTAAAATCAAAGGTATTATTGGCCCTGTATTCGGTACTTTTCATCTCAATATTTGTTGGGCCCTCCTTCACTGTAGTCCATTTATTCGTTCCGTAAATTGCTTCCCCGTTTATTTTCATCCATTGCCCAACCTCTTTCAGTATTTTCACACTTTGTTCCGGAATAATCCCATTGCCATCCGGACCAACATTCAAAAGGTAATTTCCGCCTTTGCTTGCTATTTCAGCAATCCAGAAAAGTACTTCTTTGGTTGATTTCCAATTTTGATCATAACTTTTATAGCCCCATGTATCATTTAGGGTTCCCGGAGTTTCAAATGGTTTTGTCGCACTTTGGTTTTCTGAAGGGATTTCATTATCTCCCGCAGTAAGAATATCACCGAGGTTATTTCCGACTCTTTTATTTATCAAACAATTTGGCTGGATACCATAGGCCAGTTTATAAAAATCGAAACTTTGCTGAAGGTTCATGTAAATTGGGTAATCATACCAGATTTCTACCAGATTAGGAAACTTTGCTAAAATCTCACGCATCTGAGGTTTTGCCTTAATTGCGATATATTCATCGTATGATGTTGGTGATGGATCCCAAAGGTTTGCAGCTAACATTTCTGCTTCATTCAGCGAAAGATCAGCGCCAGGGTGTTCCTTTTTATATTGTGCATTACCGGCATCGCCCCCATCCATCCAATCAATTGAATGGGAATAATATAATCCCAAACGAATACCATACTTCTGGCAAGCCTGGTAAATCTCTTCGATTGGATCGCGTTTAAATGGTGTATAATCATATATATTAAAGTCAGTTACTTCTGAATGGTACATCGAAAAAC
Organism: Prolixibacteraceae bacterium; assembly: GCA_963677955.2. Classification (GTDB taxonomy): domain Bacteria; phylum Bacteroidota; class Bacteroidia; order Bacteroidales; family Prolixibacteraceae; genus Aquipluma. The sequence goes on along the minus strand of CAXXQR010000001.1, from coordinate 4,378,236 downwards.
CTTCGTGATGCTTGGTCATAGCCACAATGTATTTCATCCCTGCATCCTTGGCTAATTTCACCCATTCCTCTGCATTAAACCCCGTTGGATTAAACTTTTTACATACTTGTTTATATTCCTCGCGAGGTATCTGCGCATGGTACATAATCCATTCGCCCAAATCAGGTATCTGCTTGCCTTTCCAAATACCTCCAAGTGTGGAATAGGCTCCCCAATGAATGAACATCCCAAACTTCAAATCATTATACTCTTTGTAAAGGCCAGTTTTCGACTGACTCATTCTCTCCCATTCTTTATGTAATTCATCCTTTGTCTGAGAAAAGCAATAGAATGTAAATGCCAGACTGATCAAAAGTGTTATTATTTTTTTCATGTTTTTTAATTTATTCACTTCTTGTTTAATATTTCACATAGTTTATAAGAAACTTTTAGGATAGCCATTTGTCCAAATTTTCAGATACAAAAGCGTCGTCGTTAAGTTCAGGGTACGCATTATAAACCCTGTCTATTTCCTCTTTTTGGCCAGGGGAAAGGGTATCATTCTCATTCAACGTCCATATACCCTTCAACAGTCCCTGCCGGCGGAGAACTTCGTGGATACCTGTAATGCAGCCGGCAAAATTGTTAGCCACATCAAAAAAGGCAGCATTACAATCTGTAATTTGAATACCAAGAGTCAAATATTCCGAAATACGGTTGTTCACATCCGGCTTCCGGATTTCTTTCATCAGTTTAACAGCCAAGCCGGTCCAGACAGCCCAATGGCCCAGAAGCCCTCCGACAACGCGTTTACTGACTAGTTTTTCTCCGTTACGAAACCGATACTCGGTAAGAAGGTCAGCGACAATGTTATCGTCATTTCCCGTATATAAAGCAATCTCTTCACTGCGACCCGACTCAATTACTCCGCGCACAACATCCAGCGTCTGATAACGGTTAAACGGCGCCATTTTGATCGCGATTACGTTCTCTATTTCAGCAAAACTTTTCCAAAATTGAAAATCCAGTCTCCGCCCTCCCACTGCTGGCTGAAGATAAAAACCAATCACCGGGATTATTTCGGCTACAGCTTTACAATGTGTTATAATCTCACTATTCTGGGCATCAGAAAAAGCAGCAAGACTAAGCAAAACTGCATGATAACCATGTTTTAGCGCTAATTGCGCCTCGGCAACAGCCTGAGTGGTCTTCCCAATCACACCGGCTACACGAATGGGTATTTTTCCTGTTTTTAAAGTGAAATTCTGAAATTCTTCCCGGGCTATTTGCAAAACCGGTTCGTATAGGCCAATTTCGGGAAGTCGTATCTCAAACTGGGTAGTATGGACTCCGACTGCAATGCCTCCGGTTCCCGAATCAAGGTAATAACGAATCAACGCACGCTGACGGCGTTCATCTAGCTTTCTTTTTTCGTTTAATGCTAATGGAAGTGCAGGAATTACTGTTCCTTTTTGTATCGTATCATAAACGATTCTGGGCATGTCTGAAGAAATCATAGAGATAAATTTATAGCGTATTTAATGTGAGATAATCGACCAAATTGATTGCATATTTTGTTTCTATTATGTTTTTATCGTTTAAAAAGAATTATTTCGATCAATCATCCTGACTCTTAATATTTTCAATCCTGACATATTGCAAAGGCTTTCGAAACCAGGACGTCCGGTATGCTCCGTAAAAGACGCCCGATAAAAGCCAGCATAATCCAACAATTTTAGCAACAACTCCCAGATTAACCCAGAGGAAGAAACATATTACAAAACCCATCACGGGAACTATAAAATGACCTATTGTTTTGCGCTCATTGCGTATAAAATAGTGAATAAATGATGAGGCATTGACACCCATAAACGCGATCAAAGCTCCAAAATTTAAAAGTTGGGCACCTAAAGAAAATGTTAACAGAAAAGCACCAATTAAAACAATTACACCCACCAAAATGATATTGTTTGATGGTACATGAGTACTGGGATTAACAGCACCAAAGAATTTTTCGGGAATCGCATTATCACGTCCCATTCCATAGAGAAGCCTTCCTGCCCCAAGTTGTGCACCCATTCCGGAACCAACTATGGCAACAAGAAGAGCAAGATTAACTACATTAAAAAGCCATTGTCCTCCAGCCCTGCCAGCTACATAACAAAATGCAGTATCTTGATCCGGGAATGACGTTCCCGGCCATATCAGTTGGGCTGTATAGACCTGGATGGAAGCTAATATGCCTGTAATAAGACACACAAGTACCGAAGCGATAAGTATATTGCGTCTGGGATTGTGCACCTCTTCCGATAAGGTTGAAATACCATCGAAACCAATGTAAGTAAGCACGGCCAGAGATGCACCTGCAGAAAGAGAAGAAAAGGAGAAAGTCTCCGGATCGTAAAAAGGTCTGGTCCATTCAGAAGCCATGGTAAACGGATGCTTAAAAAGGTATCTTATGGCAGCTCCCATAAACAATATTATCACCACACCCAGTCCGGCAGCAATAACAGAGTTCGTGCGTGAACTAGCCTCAATACCACGTAAGTTCATTCCGGTAAACAAAGTAGCAAAAGCAACTGCATAAATTACGAACGGTACTTCCGGGATTAAATTCATGGCAGCCTTGCTTGCCCATATCACACAAATAATTGGGTTCATAACATAGTCGAAGATCATACCCCAGCCAACAAAGTAACCGAGAGCGGGATGAATCTCCCTACTTACATATGTATATGCTGAACCCGCAGAAGGATATACGTTGGCCATTCGCCCATAACTTATGGCAGTAAACAACATAGCTACCATACCAATCAGAATTGTTGTAACCACATGACCATGAGCCAGATTTACTGCAGTTCCAAATAGAGGCATTGATGCCGTGGGCTGAATAAGGATAATTCCATACAGAACTAACGATGAAAGCCCCAAAACACGTTTTAAACCGGTACCGGAATTATGTGATTGTGATGATTGGGTAGCATTCATAAATTGTCAGGAAAATAATTGAATGTCATTATCTGGAAATCCTTTGATTGATGATTATAACCTGGAAAACAGAATTACTAAATTAATCTTTGTTAAAAAACTTACTAAACATAAACTAATGCATTTCGGTTTCGCACACGCCAATCCCTCCCCGGTAGTAATTAAACTGTACATTGGAGTGGTCTGCCAGTAAAGACATCGGAACAGCTGTATCTGTAATACCCTTGCTAATCATGAAGGCAGTCAATCGCTGACCAAAAGGATTATCATGAGCTCCAGCCTGCCAGATCGAAACCTTTTCTGCTTTCCATGTTTGGACAGGACCAACAGTTAGAGCCTGTCTCGGAATACCAGTAACTACCCCACCTGCGCTGGTACGGGCATTCTGCATACAGGTAATAGGGTGCAAATCAACAACGCGGGTGGAAAGTTTTTTGAACTCTTCAGGGGTTGGCGGAACATCCCTGTATTTACCTTCTCGTTTCACCGGGTCATTAAATGCCCAATGTTTTGTATCACCTTGGCCACCTTGCATCACCGCACAGCGAACACCACCTTCCCAACTGCTGATGTATTTACTTGTATCCGCCTTTGGAAAATGCAGGTTGGAATCGGGCATTCTTAACCTTTTATCAATCCGATTAAAACAAAGTTCTCTATCAGCTTTTTCAAACGACAATGGATGTGTAACGTCAACTTCTTTACCATCGACATACCATTCGTCCATTCCCCAGAAATGTGCATCGGATAAATTCAATTTCAATTCGTTCACCAAACGAGCGACCAATGGTAATTGCTCTGTTGGGCCGATTGGTCCGCAAATACCACTTGGATTATCGGCAGTTGACTGTTTCCATGCAATAATGTATTCCAATGCTTCTGCCATGTAGAAATCTTCTAATGTATCGTAAAACACAACCTTAAAGCCGTCTCGTGATAATTGAAGCATATCTTTTGCGGTTAGCTTCGCGGCATCATTTAATATTTCATTATCCAAAGTTGTGAAATCCCACCAATCAGGTGCTAACATGCTCAATTTTCGTGTCATATTGTTTAAATCTTAATAGAGTTACTCAAGTGATTCATTATTTATTTAAGTTGCATTTATTCAAAATGTCATAAAAAAACAGGTAAAACAATTAAGGTATCAAATTTCATTATTGAATATTTCCGAGACGATAAATCCAAACAATATCCATTTTATATGCTAAAGAATCTACAGGAAAAGCAATCACGAGTCAGCAAATATGCACTGGTATTCCTTTCAGAAATTATTGCGATGCGGACTCAAAATTAAACGGACTATCATTTATACGATTGTAAAAAAGCCAGTATACACATAAATTATATTTTATATTTAGAGGTGTATCCCGGCTTTCGAACTAAACTAAAACTAATTAAAATTAAACTCAATCATGAATATCTACCTGATCACAACTTTTTGTGATAATTTATTTTTACTATTGTTGGTAACAACCATTAGATACATTCCCTTGCCCAATCCGGAATTAATGTTTATGTTTCCAGTTGAATTAAAGGTCTGATCGTAAACCTGCATCCCGGTTACAGTATATATCTTAACATTAGTTGTCAATGATTTCGAATTCTTCATTTCAATTGTAAATTTTCCATTGATCGAAGGATTCGGGTAAACTTTGAGCTGAGATTCAGCTTTTAAGTCTTTTAAGCCAACAGTCGATGATTCCATTAGAAGTTCCACTTCATTCAAGAATAATTTAAGAGACGCACCAACATAATTATCATAATTAAAAACAGTCCCTGCATCATCATCTGTACCTATATCCATGAACGACCTGCGTCCAGCTAAAACACCCGAACCAGAATAAGCCTCTTTACCTGGTTCCCAGCGGGCCATAATTACGGAACCACCACCCACTGAAGCATCGTCTGGAAGCACAACTAAAGGTTTACCTGAGTTTTGATCTGCTTCCCAGTTTGTAATAGTATAGTTGAGATAATTATATGAACCTTTATAAAAAGGGAAAGAAGCTCCAGATATTGTTACACCTTCAAATACAGGATCATACAAACCTTCAGAATTTGCAACAGGCGCTCCGCTGGTAATTATATTTGGATCAATCAATGTAGCATCGGCAGGATTTACAACTGATCCTTGAATTAATTTCATCCTTGAATCTCTGGCCGCAAACGTACTTAGTACAAAAACCGGTACCTTTAATGAGTTCCATGATTCGTAATCCCAAAAATCGCTACTACTGATACCTTTACTTACAATAATCAAATCATATGTGCCAAGCGCTTCAAAATCAAAAGGAGTGTAACTTACATCGACGGTATAACCCTTATTTTCTAATGCTTCTTTAAGCCCTACCTGCATTACTGGCACTTGAGGATTGTGGAGAAAAGCTATATGCTTTGAAGCTGTCTTGGGAGTGGTGAGAAAAGCTACTTCATTAAGGAACAGCTTTAGCGATGCATCAGTATAGTTGTCGAAGTTAAAGGACGTTCCCGCATCATCATCGGCACCAATGTTCATGTAAGTCCGATAGTTAGCAAGAGTTCCCGAACCAGGGTAAGCTTCAACGCCCGGTTTCCATCGCACCATAGTTACTGCACGAGCACCCGCCGTAGCATCATCAGAAAGCACTGATAGTACTTCACCAGTATTTGAATCAGTTTGAAAATTAGCTGGATAATAATCAATATAGTCATAGAACCATTTCGCATACGGAAACGCAGCTCCAGTGCTAACCCCATCAAAAACAGAGTCATATACTCCATTAGAGTTAACAACCGGTAAAGCATTTGTAACCAACGATTGGTCTATTTTTGTTCCATCAGCATTGGCAACAACAGAACTATTTATTAGCTTAAGCCTTGAATCTCTTATGCACCAACCGCTTAGTACAACAACAGGTACATTCAAAGAATTCCAGGATTCATACTCAGTAAAAGCCCCACTACTAACTGACCGACTAATAATTACTAAGTCATATCCGGCGAGCGCCGCAAAATCAAAAGGCGCATAACTAACATCCACGGTATAACCTTCATTTGTCAGAGCCGTTTTCAAACCAACCTGTGGTTCAAATGAAGGGTTTTCGATGAAGGCTATGCGTTTTGCACCTATAGCTCCATAAACAAAGCAGATCATCAATAAGGTAAAAATTAAATTTTTCATACGCCCTAATTTTAAGTTTAACATATAAAACAGAAAACAAATTTTCATATTTATTATATTCCCCAATCCAAATGTTAAGTGAATACCCTCATTCACTGTTCAATTGACAAATCGTTCATTTAGCAACTTTAACAACTTTAAGTTCACCAGCTATTCCAACTTGCAGAATATATAAACCTGAGGCATAGGAACTCATATCAAGGATAATTTCACCATTGCCAAAACATTCATACAGTTTGTTTCCTTTTGAATCGTATAACTTTAATGTAACCTGTTTAACTTTTTCTTTGATAGCGATTGTCAGCTTATCTTTAACCGGGTTGGGGTAAACTATAAAAATATCTTTAAGCTCTGCTAAGTCAGGATTAGCCGTTAAATCATCAACGATAGTTGCACTTTTTGTTTGATCTAAAGTTTCGTAAGCTCCAAGATCAGGATGATATCCTAGATAAGGCAACCCCACGTCAACACCTCCTCCAACTAAATCTGAGCTTAAATCAAGGTGTAGGAATGAAACATCGGGCAAGCTGCCATTAGCCTGCCTTGAACTATTCATGCTACTGGAATTTAAACTCAGAAAATCTGAATTAGACACCGTGTAATTTGGATTTCCGGAACCATCAGTTAGAAACGTATTATTAGATATTATTGAATTAGGTGAAAAATCTCCATTCAAACTTGAATTCTGATAACCTATATTGTTTTTAGCAATATGAGAAAGCGATTCATTATAAGCATCATCGGCCATACGAAATCCTCTGTTTCCATTTAAGTATGAAGTATTGTTATAAAACACCGCTCTAAATCGTCCTCCATTTAAATCATAGCCGTTCATTCTGTTTTGGAACGAAACGGTATTGGTAAATATTCTTTTAATTTCGCTTGGATAGCCGGAAACAGTTGGGCCTAATTTGAATCCATTACCGTCACCACCCGTTGTAGAAGTGTCCGGAATATAACCGTTCAAGAAAGCCTGACAACTATCGATAATTACAGTTCCTTCGTTTTTATAAAAGTCGTATCCATCGTCAGAATTATACCAGGATCTACAACCCTTAATTGTGTTGATATCTTCAGGGTGCGTGATCCATTCTAATGAGATACCATCACCATTTCCATATGGATCACCATTCGTGAGTGGATCTTGATTGTGATGAAAATCACAATTCAAGATTAAATTACCAGTGGCATGCTCCGTGTAACCCAGATTCGGCATATCCATTCCCAGACCGTTGTGGTGAATGTTCAGTAATTCGAAAATGTTGTAATTAGAATTCTCTACTCGGATCCCTGAACAATTTCCCGAAGTTATTTGAGTATAACCGGAGATTTCGAGGCCTTTAAAATGAACATAATTGCCCTTAAAAAATATTCCGGCGTTTGTAGTATAATTTCCACTTTTAGTTATGTTAGGTGTCTCACCGGGATATGCCCATATCTTTATAAGATTTCCGGCAGTGCCATTTTTTCCCGTCAATACCTGTTGTGTGTCATAAGCGTACGTTCCACCACGCATGTAAACTAAATCGCCAGCTGATATCACGGTCCATACCTTATTCAAAGAATAAAATGGATGATTTATATCCCCGTTATTGTTATCATTTCCGCTAGGAGAAACATAATAATTTGCAATTGCGGCATTTAACGTAGCAAACTGAATATCTGAACCATACGAAGTACCAGCACTATTCGTGGCATATGCACGAACATGATAAGTAGTGTTAGAGGACAGTCCGGTAATTGAACTTGTAAATGCACCAGTACCGGTTCCGTCGGTAGTTGTACTGTTGGCAGTAGTTGGATTAGACGAAGTTGACCAGCAAACCCCACGGGCTGTGACTGAAGCTCCTCCATCAGCAGTAACATTACCTCCGGCAGAAGCAGTAGTTTGTGTGATGTTGCCTACGGATGTTGTAGTAATAGTAGGAGTCCCGGAGCTATTGTACAACGTCGATATCTGGGCAGCAGACAGTTCAGAATTATAGATACTTACCTCATCCAATTTCCCTCCAAAATAAGCATAGGTTCCGTTCCGTGAACCCATATAAACCGTGGTTGTAGCTGACTTTGAACCATCTGGAGTTCCCCACAAGGTGAGGGTCTGCAACGCACTGTTAATGTAAATCTTCGTATTCGATATACTCGGGGTAGCGTTGGGAAAAACTACAGCCACATGCACCCAGGTGTTCGACAAACCCGTCGATGAAATCCCAAGAATATCTCCATTTCCCGTGTTAACGCCAAAGTGAGAATTATAAAGACACACACAATAGTTGTTCCCGCTCCAGGCAAAAGGTATTTGTGCATTTGTACCGTTCCAGTACATCCAGAAAACTACTGTATTAAATTGGCCACCAGTTGTATTTACTCCCACATTGTTAACAACAATATAGTCATTCGCACCATCGAAGTTTATCGCATTATTGGTGTGACCAGTCACCCAGGTTGGACCGTTGGTTAGTGTTCCGTTGTGTCCGTTGCCCGATGCGTCAGGAGCTATTGTTCCGCTGGTCTCATCCATTTTCCACCAGCCAACCGGTGCAATAGGAGCTGATGTCGTAGTAAACAGAACATCTGAACCATAAGAAGTGCCAGCACTGTTCGTAGCATACGCCCTAACATGATAAGCAGTATTCGAAGACAATCCGGTAATTGAACTGCTAAATGTACCGGTACCAGTTCCATCTGTAGTTTTACTGTTGGCCGTAGTCGGATTAGACGAAGTTGACCAGCAAACCCCACGGGCAGTAACCGAAGCTCCACCATCAGCCGTAACATTACCTCCTGAAGAAGCAGTAGTTTGAGCGATATTGCTCACCGAAGTTGTACTAACAGTAGGTGTATTCAAGGTCGTAAACTGAACGTCTGAGCCATATGAAGTACCTGCACTGTTTGTAGCGTACGCACGCACATGATAAGTAGTATTCTGGCTCAGCCCGGTAATTGAACTGGCAAATGTACCGGTACCCGTTCCATCTGTAGTTTTGCTGTTGGCCGTAGTAGGATTAGATGAAGTTGACCAGCAAACTCCACGGGCAGTGACTGAAGCTCCTCCATCAGCAGTAACATTACCTCCTGAAGAAGCAGTAGTTTGTGTGATGTTGCTTACCGAAGTTGTACTAACATTTGGACTAGTGGGAGCCTGGGCATAAATGCAATAGGTTCCACCGGTCCACGGAGTTGCGGTACCAAAAAAACTGGGCCATGAGCCATAAGTAAGCGATCTCCAAGGTGTACCAACGCCATTCGCAGTATAGTAAATCTGGTATCCTGAATCATTGGTCCACAATACGAAATGATACCATGTACCTGAAGTAAGAGATAAAGAAGATGTTAAGTTAAAGGATTTCCATCCAGTACCCGGATTAGTCAATTCATTAGTTCCCATTAAAAAGGTGTCAGGCACTCCATTGTTATCGGAATAGACAGCACACTTAATATACCCACTGCCAGAAGTAGCAATTTTAACATACATTTTATCAATAGCCATATTCTGAGTACACTGATACCTTATAACACTCATGGCATTATATGGAGTATCAATTAAAGTTCCTTCAGCATTATTTCCAATTATCTGAGCAAATGATGCCCCATGAAAACAGATGAAAATCAATAAGATAAATATTACATTTTTCATATGTACAGTGGTTAATATCATAAAAAGGAACTAACTCGCAATTTCCGCATCTAAGACATACAGTCAGCCTGAGAGAATCATTCGCTAAATACTGTCGAGTAAGAATACCTTATAATAGATCTTTCTTCACTCAGAGACAATCTTGGTTAATCCAGAGTATCAAAAATCAAGTTCCACTTCATTATTTTTCCAGCATAGGGAATAAGCTTTTTATCTCTTCAGCAGAAGGCTGCCTCCCATATTCGCAGATCTCAAATTTTTCAAAATATCTGGGCTTCCCTGATTCAATTGTCCTGTTGTATCCTGAAATATTTGCCCTCTTTTCAAGAAGCCAGTCATGTCTTTGCTTCTCGCCTTCCGGCACCGTCTCCAGCTCTCCGTTTGTCCACGGCAACCAATCAAAATATTGCGATGCATGAGCCATCATTCCATGAATCTTCTGGTCTATCACATCGGTGATGTCCACAACAATATCAGGATGAAAGGGAAGTGGCTTTTTGAAAGGGTCTTGATTGTATAAAAAGACAGGGTTTTTTCGTAATGCTGGTGTTCCGGGGACCATATGAGGAACCATTACCAAATAAGATGCATCCTGAACAACAACAGACGTACTTCTATGGTCTGCCATATAGTCGTTTGGTCTCGGGCAAATTACAATATCTGCATTCCATTCTCTTATGAGTTTTATGACTTCGCGCCTTAATTTCAGATCGGGCATAAGTTCACAATCATGATTATTCAGAACTACATATTTTACCCCGAAACGTCTGCCCGCCTCCTGAGCTTCTCCCCTTCTTATTCTAGCGATCTCCTTACGACTATATTTATAATGCCCGCCATCACCATTACATAATGAAACAAACATCACCTTATACCCCATTTTTACAAATTTCAAGGCAGTTCCGCCAGCTTCGTTGTCGCAGTCATCCGGGTGAGCTCCAATAACAATTACATTAAGCGGTTTTTCCTGCGCCCATGATGTAGATATATTTACAAATGCAAATGCACTAATTAAAACAAGCCATTTCAATTTCATAGTTGTATTTATTGTGTTAACTCTTTAATCTGTATATTTCTCCAGTGAATCTCAGGAACATCTTCGTTATGAACCTGAAGTAAGATCCTGCCTTTACCACTCCCAACCCTGGCATCATTGAGCTCAACCATTTTTACCCCATTAAGCCACGTAGTAACTTTATTTCCGATTGCTAAAATTCTCATGGTATTCCATTCCCCTTTCTTTAAAACATTTTCTTTATCAGCAGGAAGTGGAGCAATCCAACCACGGCCGTGATCAGATTCATAAATACCTCCTGTATGCATACCTAATGGCGCTATTTCTACTTGCCAACCGGAAATATCAGTAGCCTTTTTGATGAATGAGCGAAAAAAGACGCCACTATTACCATCAGATACTTGCTTAAAGTCGAGAGTCAAATCAAAATTATCATAATATTTTCTTGTTTCGAGGTAACCTTCAGCTTTATCAGGCCCACTTTTACAAACCATTTCTCCATTCTCAACATACCAAAGTTCTGTTCCGACACGTTCCCAGCCAGTTAAATCTTTTCCGTTAAACAGAATCTCTGTTTTAGGTTTCTTCGGTAATTCCTTGATTTTAAAATTTTTGTACCAAGCCTGACTTCCATGGTCCTGCAGCGCAAAATTTCCACTTCTGGCCAATCCGTATTCCGGAGCATTTAAATTTTTTCCTCCGACTTTTCGAGAAAACCAGTCATCAGTCCATGCTTCAAACTCAACAATCTTTTCTCCATTTAACCAATGCTCTACATGTCCGTTATCAAACACAATCTTTGACGAATTCCACTCTCCGACTTCCTTCAGATGTTTCTTGTTTTTATCCGGTACGTGCATAGCATAATCTGCCCCTAAAGTTTGCCAATCTAGCAAATTACTTCCTTTGCCTATGTCATCAATAACCTGATACTCAGGTCCAGTTACATATGGAACCTTAAATTGTGGTCGTTCAACAACATGATAAAAAACTCCGCTATTACCCAATTTCGATATTTTCCAGTCAAAGGTTAATACGAAATTTGCATATTCACCCTTCGAAATCAGATAGCCGGTCGAATCACTACCCTCACCTTTCGATACCAAGCATCCATCCTCTACTTTCCATGGTCCTTTTACACCTTCACCTAAATAATCTCTCCATCCATTTAAAGTTTTTCCATCGAAAAGCAACTTCCAGCCATCCTTTTGTTCTGATTTAGAAAGTTTGTTAGGTTCTGAGCTAAAGCAGATAGTGTAGAAGGATGAAATAAAAATCAGCATCCATGTTAATATTGTATTTTTCATATTGTATATTTATTATTAATTAAATTAACTTAAATCAGCCCGCTGTATCAATAAATTAAAGGTTAACCATCTCCCATCCTTTTCTCACGGGCTCCGTAATTATTTCATCGGCCTCGGGTAAGTCAACAGCCTTCATATTTTTCGCATCCCAATATATTTTCTTACCCCCAAGGCGTAGAGAGAGAACCCCGAGTAGCACATTCTCGGTAAGTCTTGCTCCATACTCGAAATTTGACATTGGCGCTGGTCCTCCTTTAATCGCATCAACCCATTCACTATGATGCCCCTTTGATCGTGGAATGAAAGGAGTTGGTGGAACAAAGGACTCTCTTAAACTAAGAGGAAAAATTTGTGGAGGACTAGAGGTTCCACCGTTATTAAGGATAACACCCTTATCTCCAATAAAAAGAGCGCCCCTTTCATTTAATGCTATGTCCTTGGGCATTGCCTCGTGAAGAGATGGGCGTAAACCACCTGAATACCAGGTTAGTTTAAAAGGAGGTTGCTCTCCGTTTGTAGCAAATTGATAATAGCCGGTTTCACCATAAGGTGCGATAATATTGCTACCACTATTACCTACAGGAAAAATTTCAACACTTTCAGGAGTTTGAAGGTTTAATGCCCACGTCGTTGAATTCATATCGTGACAACCAAAATCGCCCAGGGCACCACAACCAAATGTCCAAAAATCCCGCCATTTTACAGGCGTATATAATTTATTATATGGACGCCAGGCAGTAGGTCCAAGCCATAAGTCCCAATTAAATCCATACGGTATATGTGATTCTTCTTTGGGATATCCTCGCAGTCCTGGAAGCCACCTGGAAGCCGGAACCCATGCGTGTGCTTCTCTTACAGTTCCTATCGCCCCGGATTTAAGATATTCGACAGTCAGGCGTAAATTAGGTTCACTTGTTCCCTGATTTCCCATTTGGGTTGCAAGACCAGTTTCCTTAGCAACTTCTCTTACTTTTCTAGCCTCCCAGATATTATGAGTTAATGGCTTCTCACAATACACATGTTTCCCGGCACGCATTGCAAGAATGGACACATAGGCATGAGTATTATCGGGTGTAGCACATACAATGGCATCAAGCGCTTTTTCTTTTTCCAACATCACTCGAAAATCTTCATACTCGGTCATTTTATAGTTTGGAGTCTTCTTTTCGTAGTGCGACTCTATAAACTTTTTGACGGGGCCCCGTCCTGTTTCCACGCTATATAAAATATCATTCTTCCAATAGTTGGAAGGATCAGTGATTGCTGTCAATTGGACATCATCGCGTTTAAAAAGTTGTTCGATGCTATATAATGATTGTCCTCCTGCACCAATTAGCCCAATGTTAATCTTGTCACTTGGGGCTACAAATCCTTTACCTCCTATAATACAACGAGGAAGAATAGTTAATCCTACCGATGAGATAGTCGCTCCTTTAATGAATTTTCTGCGGGACATTCCGTTTGTATCTTCAGTAATATTTTTCATTCCAAATTCTACTTAGTTTATATAGACTAATTTGTAAACAGTTATTTAAAATGTTGTTAAAGAAACCTTCCAGACATTAAGTCCAAAGCTGAAAGGTTTCTAAAGGCTAATGTTATTTCTGACCGTCTAACCTTTTCTACAGGTTTTATTAATTGACTTTTTCTACGATACAACGAACAGACAAGCCTGCATTTGGAATAGGTTGGCTGTCCTGATTTATGTAATCAAAGAGTAACTGATAGGTATTTTTTGTAGATGTCCACCAGAGAGCAAATTTTTCATAAACAACAAATTCTCCACTTTCATCGCGGTATCCGGCTGGATAAGCAGAGAAACCTGATTCATTGGTACCACCATCGTAAGGAGGCAGCCAAATCGTTGTTGCTTTAAGTTTTGGAATAGCGGCATCGCCACCTAAAAAGGTAGTAAGCGTCTTCCATTCCTTTGCGGAAGCCACATGACATCCTTCAGGCGCTATGTTCCGGCTATCACTAACTGCATAATAATTGTACATTCTGCCATATATTGCAACGTTACTCTCTTTGTCAGCTACGTTACAGCAGGCTCCTTCTGTCGTATTGTTACTCCACCCAACTGAATCACTTACAAATGGAATAGGGTCGCCATTTCGATAATGGGTAACACTCAGATTCTCAACCAGCCATCTCTGATCACCAATCACAATGGTATGGTAAAGATTCCCGTCAATATCATATATTGTTACTTCACCTTCTTCCAGTGTTTTAAAGGAAACGGCTTCACCGTAAGATGTACCCTTACCATTGGTCGCATAAGCACGAACAAAGTATGTGGTCCCAACTGTCAAATTAGTTAAGTTGCCTGTAAAAGAGCCTCCACCGGACCCATCGACAGTTTTGCTGTCATCAGTTGTCGGAGTTTCAGTTGTACCCCAGCAAAGTCCTCTTGCTATTACAGAAGATACACCCTCAGAAGAAATGACACCTCCCCCGATTGCTGTGGTTTGAGTAATATAAGACACCGTTGACGTTGTTATAGCAGGAAATCCAATCGGAGGTTGCGTTACAAACGACACGACATTTCCATAACCAGTACCTGTACTATTAGTAGCATAAGCACGAATGTAGTATTTTGTTCCGCTAGCTAAGTCTGCAACATTGCTTATAAATCCTTCGATACCAGAACCATCCATTGTTTTATTATCTTCAATAGTAGGAGTTTCGTTTGTACTCCAGCATACTCCTTTTGCTGTTACAGATGAACCGCCGTCTGAAGTAATAGTACCTCCGCTTATTGCCGTAATATCCGTTATTTCAGTGACCTCGGATGTTGTTAACACCGGTACATTTAATGGAAGCGTTATAAATATCCTTGCCTCACCATATCCAGTACCTACATCATTTGTGGCATATGCACGTACATAATAAGTCGTTCCGCCTGACAACCCTGTTATGTTACTTGTAAAGTTAACTGCAGGGGAATTACTGACAGCTTTACTGTCTTTCAAAGTAGGATTTGGGGATGTACTCCAACAAACTCCTCTTTCTATTATAGATTCAACTCCGTCTGAAAGAATCAGTCCCCCACTTTTTGCAGTAGTAATCTCAATATCACTTACTGCTGAAGTACTTACCGCAGGCAAATCACCTTTATCCTTACAACCACTCATATGGATTAGAACTAACCCCATCATTAATATAAATGGGTACATCCGAATTTTCAGAGTCTTTTTCATACTTTATTTTTTAAGCGTTAATTAATTTATCTGGAGTTAATTTTAATTAGACTATAACTTATTTGTAATTTAGGCAGTTGGTAGCTACATCTTTATGATCTTTTTAAATTCAATCCTTTTGCCTTTCTGAAGCTTTAAAATATAGGTACCAGAAGAAAAGTTTGCCATGGAAATGACAGTTTGTTGAGACAAAGTCCCTTTTAAGATCACCGCACCATTACCATTCATAATCGTAAATCTTTGTTCAATATCGTTCTTACCTTCTAATTCAATAATTAACTCATTGGATACGGGATTGGGGCGAATCCTAATTGACGAATCAGTTCCGCTTAACTGAATATCAGTATGAACGACATCTATCCGTATTGTTGCCTGACTAGTAAGACCTTCATTGTCTTGCACTTTTACGGTCAAAACAAAGTCCGAAGTAAGCGGCGTATTCTTTGCAACGGAAAGCACTCCCGTTGAGTCGTTTATGGAAAAAGTCTGGTCGGTATTCCCCGACACTATAGAATATTTTAACCTTTGGTCCATATCCGGATCCGAAGCCACAACAACACCTACAATTGTCTTATCCGGGCTTGACTCATCAATATAAAAACTTTGATCAGTTACAGTTGGCGGATGATTTTCACCAACGAATTCATAGGCCCCCATATCCGGGTGCAACCCCAAATAAGGTAGGCCAACATCTACTCCCGCCCCTATTAAATTAGAAGAAGCGGATAACTTTAAGAAATCTAATTTTGGTAAACCTCCATCTCCTTCCCGAACTCCTGTTACTCCTGTAGAGTCCAGACTGACAAAATCGGCTTCGGTCACTGTAACCCCCTTATCCCAAGAATTATGACTTACGTTGGTAAGTTTTCCTAAAACTTTCTCGTTAGGAGAATTTGCATAGGCTATGTTGTTTTTTATAAAATAATTAACGCCTCCACGATTAAAATGAAATCCTCCATATGAACCATCCCCATTGTTATAGGCTGTATTATTATACAATTCCATGTTGCAGAGGGCACCGTTGTCCTGAAAACCCCACATTTTATTCTTAAATGCAAGACAGTTAGTCACTTTTCTTTTTATCTCTGTTGGTAGGTCCAAAGTACTTTTGCCCAATTTAAATCCATTTCCATCGCCCGCTGAAGTAAAAGTCCCAGGGATATAACCATTCCAAAATGCCTGGCAATCCTCAATTACTATCATTCCGTCGCTTGCCCATAAATCGAATCCATCATCAGTATTCCACCATGACCTACAGCCTCTGAAAGTATTTACATCCTCCGGGTGAGAAATCCAAGAGCATTCAAAACCATCAGCATTTCCATAAGGATCATCTGAGGTTAGCGGATCTTGGTTATGGTGGGCATCACAATTCAGTACTAAGTTGTCAGTTGCATGTTCAATCACATCATAGTTGGCTATATTCAATCCTGCTCCATTATGATGAATATTTAATAGTTCAAAAATATTGTGGCTAGAATTTTCGATTCGGAAAGCATAACAAACACCGGAGGATATCTGAGTATATCCTGAAATATCAAGACCTTTAAAATGGACATAATCACCTTTAAAGAACAGCCCTTGATTGACTGTATAAGCAGGTCCTTTTGTAAGTACCGGGGTTTCTCCAGGATAAGCCCAAACCTTTATGTAGTTTTCAGAAGTGCCGTTTCTGCCACGAAGCATCTGTTGTGTATTATATGCATATGTTCCTCCTCGCATAAATATTAAATCCCCGGCGGCAATACCTTTCCAAGCTTTATTCAAGGAAAACCAGGGCGAACCTATTGTTCCGTTTCCAGTGTCATCGTTGCCGGATGGAGATAAATAATAAACTTTAGCCGCGAATAAACGTGCACCAACTTGCCACGAACCATTTTGGTTTGCTATGGCAGGATCTGTTTTTCCCCAAATCGCTCCTACTGAAAGCCCTGCTTTCAATTCGTCTCCGAGGCTTGTACCATAATCAAGCCGCGCCGATGGAACAAAATCAACGAAATCTATAAAATTGGGATTAACAACAACAGAATGCTTATCATAACCCAAAGACTGCCATTGGTTAAATGTGTAGTGTACTCCGTTTATAACGAACACCGGAGTGCCTTCTTCACAATAGAATATATTGTAATCACTCTCAAAATCAGTCAAACATGAATTATTTATTATATTGATATTGGCTGTTTTGTGTTTAATATAGAATATATTATTCTTGATCTTTGTTCCCACCGCAGAACCTGCCGGAGAAACATCATCATTCTCATAAATGTCTATTAAGCCTCTATATGTTTCCGAAGTTGTCCTATCCTGATAAAATGTATTATTGTAAATTTTAACGCCATTCATCCCCTTTATAACAACCCCGACATTTGGACTCTTTATAATATTATATGCTACAACTCCTGATACATCTGTCATTCCATTGGATTTACGTATTATGCTCATTGGAACTTTGTCGAGGTAATTGTATTTAATAATGGCATTAATATTATAGCCTGTGAATACACCGTGAGTGATGCTCGTCATGTCTGTCCCATTCCAGGTAAATTTATTACCCGTAATAACCTCCCCCTCAAGATTATTATTTTTACTTCCGGGAGTCTCATCTCCGGCCTGTAACATATAACCTGCAGTATTTACCGAAGTAATGGAGTTATTCTGGTATGTAAATATTGTAGCAACACTCCTCTGTATATTGACTCCACTCCATGTTCCATCAAGGGTATTTTCTATAGAAGTTCCTTCGATGGTGAGTATTGTTTGTGCGAAAATGAAGCCATGGCTTAAACAAACGAGAATGAGAAGAAAAAGACTTTTCATGATATTAACACTTTATATCAATCTCAATTTTAGCTGATGATTAATGATTTATTTTATAATGGGGGAGTAGTTCTTACCAATAAGAGATCTACAGGTTTTCATCCGGAGCCTCCTTTTGGAAAAGCTCCGGATAAAAACAGGAAAACAAACGTTGCAAATTATGCTTAGAACCCTAAATCCATCAGTTGGATGAAACGATTCGCCCGGATTAAACACCCTTAATATCCCGGGTTTTGCCAGAAGCCGTTTGGATCAGGGCTCGTTGTCCGGTTAGTGATTGCATCCATCTGCGTAACGGGGATCGGGCGCAATACGTGGAAGTCCCGGATATTGTCCCGTGCACTGGCATTGTACAGCTTAACTTTTTCCAGAAGCTTGCCTGTACGCTTTAAATCGAACCACCTCTGTTGTTCCCCGCATAACTCCCGCGCCCTCTCATCAAGGATCACATCAATATCATGCCCCGAAACCTGAGACTCTTCTGCCGGAGACAAAACATTAGATTTACCAGGGATCGCACGGGCTGCCCGAAGTTCGTTAAGCCTGGCAATCGCCTGACCTGAAGATCCGGACATCATGTAACTTTCCGCTGCAATAAGGTACATCTCCGAAAGGCGAAAAACAAAAGCATCGCGACCGCTGAGTATCCCAATGGTTGAACTGTTCAAGTCATCGTTTTTCCTAAACTGGATAAACATCCTGTTCCCTTTGAAGTTTTCGTCCCCAGCTGAAGAAGAGGCAATCGTGGGCGCATCACCTGCATCGTTCTGGTAAAGAGGGTGAACATCCGGGTCGCCCACATCTGTGCGGGACCAAAGAACATACCGGTTCTTTGCCCTGGCAATAACACTGGCTGGGGTGGCGTGCGCTTTCGACATATAAAACACTGTATCCCGCATTTCCGGAAAACCATCAGGAGGAGCAATCCCTGCGGCAAAGGCCTCCTGGAATACCGGCGCAACATACCAGGTGTCACGGAAATAGGCCTGGTATCTCTGGTCTGTTTGATCATTAAACAAATCCAGCAGAAAACCGGAGGGAACAAACTCCGTATAACCACGGCTATAAGCTTGGTAACTTGTCCCTACGTTGTAATCAACCCCCTTATAGTTTATAATTTTGCTGGCCTCATCTTTGGTACGTACCATAACCGTTGTCAGCCCTGGCACAAAATTCCATACCCCACACCAAAACAGGTGGGAAGCATTGCCTCCTGTCTGGTTGGTACCGTCGCGAAGAATCCCCGAAGACCAGTTGATCTGGCTGCCTTCAGACCATTTCAATCGTTTGGGCAATATGTTGTTTTCAAGGATGTCGGAGTAATCAACCCACCAGATGACTTCCTTATTGACTATACCATCTTCATTCGGGCCATTCCAGCAGTCGGCCGTATGATCGTAAAAAGAAAGCCCGCTCCCTGCAATTACTTCTTCCGCAACCTCCGCAGCTTTGGCATAAGACTGGGAATCACCTAATCTGCTCGCTTTATATAAGAGGAATCTTGCTTTCATCGCTTTGGCTGCCCAAAGGTTGATGTGCCCGGTCTTTGTTGTCTTCCCGGCAAGCAGGGTTATGGCATCATCAATATCTTCCAGCATAAAGGCGTACACATCTTCTTCCGAATCGCGTTTTGCCGTTTCCAGTACACTATTAATCGGTTCACGGTTGATTTGTACCGGACCCCAAGTTTCAACAAGGTGCCAGTAGTAAAAAGCACGAAGGGCTTTTAATTCTCCCGTGTAAATATTCTTGTCTGATTCAGAAAGAACAGTGGTACTGATTTTTTCGACATTCTTTAAACCCAGATTGCATGTGTTAATTGCTGTATATAACAACTCCCAGTATTCATCAAACATGGGGTTATTGTTCTCCCCTCTCAGCGCTTCAGGAGAGATACCCGTATAGTTCACCAATAACTTCTCCTGGTTATCATAGCCCGTAAGCCAGATATCAACCCCACCTTCGCTCAAGTAAATACCCCCCTGCTTGCCATACCATCCACGAAGGTAAGTGTATGACGCTGCAAGCAGCCCATCGATACCCGACCTTGTGGAATAGATCACATCTTCGCTGGCTCCGGTTTTATTATCTTCCACAAGGTAATCCTTGCAGGAAAAGTTTGTAGAAATGATGATAGTAAATATTATTGAGATATATTTAAGCCTTGTTTTCATAATCTGTCGATTTTAGATATTTAAAATTCCAGGTTAAGCCCGAACACAACTTGTTTTAACAAAGGATCGTAGATAGAGCCATTTTGCTCAGGATCGTAGTTGTCAATGTTGCTCAATGTAAAATAGTTTTGCAACGAACCATAGACCCTCAGGTTACTTAGTCCGAACCGGGAGATGGTTTTTCCCGGAACAGTATAACTCAGCATGATCTCCCTGATCTTCAGGAATGAGGCTCTTTCGAAGGCAAGGGCCGGTAAATCGAGCGAGGAAACTATGCCCGGACGCGGAAACTTGGCATTCTGGTTTTCCGGTGTCCAGTAATCCAAAACAGGGCCACTACCTGGCTCGGTTGGAAGAAACATCGTGTTCAGGGTATAGCTTATCCACTGCCCTACCCGGGCATAAGCCGTTGCAGATAATGATAGCGATTTGTATGAAAAACTATTGCTCCAGCCAATGATAAACTTTGGACTTTTGCTGTAAAGGCGTTTGTCCTGATCGTTGATAATACCGTTATTATCGCGGTCTTTTATTTTTACCATCCCTGGTACTTTATTGTACAATGCAGCCTGTTCTGCTTCCTGTATCTTCCAGCAACCATCGGCTTCATAATTATAAAATGCCCTGACCGGTTCCCCCACAACCAACGCATTGCTGGGTATCGATACATCCCTGGTCTGACCGCTGGCCAAAGAAAGGATCTTATCTTTGTTTGTAGAGAATGTCAGGTCACTACTCCAGTTAAAATCCTTCTGTTGTATTACGCGGATATTCATCGCTGCCTCAAAACCCACATTCTGGGTATTCCCGATATTCTCCAGAACCTGGGGATAGACCGATGTGGCCGGCAATCCCCTGTACAGAAGAAGATCATAGGTGTTTGAACGATAAAAGTCAAAAGTAGCTGATACCCTGCTCTTAAATAAGGATATATCCATACCCACGTCATAAGTAGCAGTTGTCTCCCATGAAAGATCCTCATTCCCCAGGTTTGCCGGAATCTGCCCGTAAACAACATCTGACCCAAAAGTATAAGGTACTTTATCTACTCCCAGTACGGTAAGCGTCTGGTAGGCATTGATGGCACTGTTGCCGGATTTTCCCCAGCTTAAACGTAGTTTCAGATTATCGACCTGTTCAACCGCTTTAAAGAAGGGCTCTTCCGACACAACCCAGGCTCCCGCGACCGAAGGAAAATAAGCCCACTTATGCCCCTCTGCAAGAACCGATGCCCCGTCCCCGCGAAGAGTTCCAGTAAGAAGATATCTGTCCATGAGCTTGTAATTGAAGCGCCCAAAATAGGACAATTTAGTATTTTTGACATAATTATTTACCAGAAGCCTTCCCGTGACCGGAATATTGGTAAGATCGTAAAACGAACTTTTGAGATAATGATCACTAAGGCCAATACCGGAAATACCGCGGCCCTCGGAAACACCAAAGTCAGAGCTCTGTCCCGCAAGTAACTGAATTTCATTTATCCCTCCCAACTGTAAGGTATAGTTAAGCGTATTTTCGTTGACAAAACCCCTGCTTTGTGCATCATTAACTGAAAATGATGACCCTATGGCTCTCTGGAAATGGCCAACAGTCATGTAATCTTCATAAATTCCTGTACGTATAGAATAGGTATCAAATGAAAATACCGATTTGAACCGCAAGCCTTTCTGTATTTCCCATTCAAGGTAAGTGTTAGCAAATAACCTGCTGGACTGGATATTATTTTGATAATAACCGGGAAGTTCATTAAACAAAGGATTTCCGTAGCTCTTTCCCAGTTCCGATGGGTATGGATTGAGGGTTCCGTCAGCAAAATATGGTTGTGACAAAGCATAAAATGAAGTCAGGTAATAATACAGTCCATCATCTCTCCGGTTCCAGTCGCGCATGGTATATAACATGTTCATACCAACCTTAAGTCTATTGGTTATCTTATGATCTATCGAAAGCTTGCCGTTATATCTCTTCAGGTTGTCGTTGCGCAACAACCCATTCTCGTCCATGTAGCCAAGGGATATATTAAACGATGTTTTTGCATCGCCGCCAGAAACCGAAACCTCATGATTTTGGGTAACACTATTCCGAAGGATCAAATCATACAGGTTTACGCCTCCTTCCTTATATATCTGGTAAACGGACTTTTCATACGGGGAACTGACCACGTTGGACAGTATATTTTCAGGAGAATATCGTGGGTCGCTCAAAACGGTGGACCCCCAGAAGCCTGTTTTGGCCTCGTCGGCATAGCGCTTTTGTTCGGCCAGTAAACGATATTCCTGCTCAACACTCATCTTGTTTGGTACAGAGGTCGGACTGTTAAAAGAAAGGTAAGAGTTGAACGAGATTTTAGTTTTTCCTCCACCCGACAACCCTTTCTTTGTCGTGATGATGATAACGCCATTAGCGCCCCTCGATCCATATATTGCCGTGGACGAAGCATCCTTCAACACATCGATTGATTCTATATCAGAAGCATTAAAATCCAAAACGGAACCATACTCAATCCCATCTACCAAAAACAAGGGACTGTTGGATGCATTGATGGAGCGATTACCACGCAAATTAATATCAACACTGCTACCCGATGAACCGCTGGTTTTTACAAGATCGATACCGGCAACCTTTCCCTGCATTGACTGGAGGGCATTGTTGGATGCAACTTTTACAATCTCACTGGATTTTATCGATGAAACAGAACCGGTGAGATCTTTCTTTTTTACTGTACCATAACCAATCACAACCAGTTCATCCAGGTTCAGTACGTCAGTAAGTAATGTTATCTCGAAATTCGTTTTCCCGGAAACCGCAACTTCCTGTGGTTTAAAACCAATAAAAGAGAAGACAAGAATTTTTGCATCATCCGGAGCCTGCAAGGTAAAATTTCCATCCCCATCGGTTATCGTGCCTATTGGAGTCCCTTTTACCAAAACCGAAGTCCCGGGAACCGGCTCTCCTTTATCATCGACAACCTTACCCTTCAGTTCTTTCTTTTCGGGGGGCGCTATTGGTTCCTGCAATTCGCCTTCTCTGGCTGCGGGAAGCTCTTTAATAATTACTGCATCATGTACAATCTCGTAAGTAAGGTTCGTCCCATTCAGGCATTGGTCAAGAACCTCTTCAGCAGTCGCATTCCGAACATTGATTGTCAAATCTTTTACTTCCCGTACGTCGTTGGTGCTGTAAAAAAATTTAAACCTCGTCTGTTCTTTCATGGACCAGATCACCTGTTCCAGATCGGCATTCTTCAGTTTAAGATTTAATCTGACGGTTTGGGAGTAGGTTAGATTGGTGCCTGCACTTACCTGCAAAACACTGGCTAGAATAATAATCCATGACACCTTAATCATAATACACCATTTTAGCAAAACTCTCAAGAAACGAGAGCACTCCTTGTCACTTTTTTTCATAAATTTGAAAATTAGATTTACAAACTAAATTCCTGCTTTAGCAGGGATTCGGGCAGGAGATGTTGCAACCATTTCCTGCCTTCTTTTATTCACTAAACAAAATCGTGTTCCCTTTTACTTCTATTTTTACTTTTCCTGTTGATTTAATAATATCCAAAAACTTATTGATGTTATCATACCGGTCCAGGCTCCCGCTAAACTGAAGATCCTTAACCGACGAATCCCTGTAAACAACCTCGGCTGAATACCACCTGGTCAATGTCATCATGATATCCTCCAACCTGTTGTCATAAAAACTAAAGTACCCGTCTTTCCATGCCGTATATAAACCGACATTAACCTTCTTGATCTCGGCCTGACCTATCGCCAAATCAAAGGTCGCCTGCTCATCCGGCTTCAGTAACCAGGTATCACTGCTGCCCTGTTTGTTTATCTTTACTCTTCCTTCAACAAGCGTAGTGAAAACTTTCCCCGTATTTAAATAAGCATTCAGGTTAAACGAGGTCCCTAAAACTTCGATGTCCATCCCATTGGTCTTCACAATAAATGGTTTGTCCGCATTCCTGGCTACTTCAAAATAGGCTTCACCTGTCAGCTCTACTTCGCGGGTATTCCCCGAAAACTGTACCGGATACCTCAACTGGCTCTCTGCATTTAAATAAATCCGCGTGCCATCGGCAAGGATAAGGTTGTATTCGCCTCCACGGGGTATCTTTATGGTATTGTATACATCCGGATCAATTGTATGACCCGCGTTTTTCGAATAACTCAGGCTCTGCTTTCCCTTCTCTATCAGCGTGCCGTCTTTCTCGGTAAACGATAACCGGTTCAAGGAATCTAGTAAAACGGTTTTACCGTCATCAAGCACAAGTATTGCCTTCGCTTTCCCGGGAACAATCGAGGCAACCTCTGCCTGCTTACCCGATCCCTGCCCATGCCCGGCCTCGTAGAAATATAAACCCCCAACTACAATCAACAAAAGAAGGACAGCTGCGGCATAGCCAAATACCTGCCTGAACTTATTGGCCCGGGCCCTCTTGTATATCAGTAAATCAACCTGATCCCAGCCCCCGGCTACATCTACCTGCTCATACTCCATATTCCGAAGCCTGAAGTTCTCTGAACTCTTAATCCTGTTATAAAGTGCCTTGTTCCCGGGATCCGAATTAACCCACGCCAAAAGTTCCTCCGACTCTTCGACGGTCAACTCACCGCTTATTTCCCGGGTAATAAGCCTTACAACATCTTTATATTGCTGATATTCTGTCATATGTAACCAATAATGAAAGACTGATTGAAGCAAGCTCCAAATCATCATATAACTAAAACACGCAAACAAAAAAAATGGGTGACATCAATTCTCAAATTTTATTCAAATAAGCAGGAAAGAAATGAAAGCAAACCAATGAATATAGAAAACAAAACAAAAGCCTAAGCTAAACAGACCTGATAAAAAAGAATTTGACAGGGGAACAAACTCCAAGTTATTTATTAAACCTCCATTTTGAACAATGCAACACGAAAAGAATGAAAACATTGTCCTTTAATCCTTCGCGCAAAGCTGCAAAGGCTCTTAACTTGATTGTTTTTACAGTATTAATCGAAACAAGGAGTTCTTCAGCTATCTCCTGATTCTTTAACCCATCAAGCGACAATTCAATAACTCTTTGGGACTGAGGCGAAAGTTTTTTTATAGCATTAAAAATAATCAAATACGTTTCTTCCTCAATTAGATTGTCCCTAAAAAAAGTTTCAGACTCCATTCTTTTAAATTCAATCTTTTGTCTTACTCCTTTATCGCGTAAATAGTTAAGGCTTCTATCTTTAACATACTTATAAAGATAAGATTTAGCGGAATTCTCAGAACTAAAGTCATCTCTTTTAACCCACAAATACAAAAATGCATCCTGGACAATATCCCTTGAAATATCTTTATCTTTTAAATATTTATTAGTAAACAAACATAGAGAAGAATATGAACCTTCAAAAAAAGATTTAAAAGTTTGCTTATTCTTAAGATTAAAGAGAGAATTATTCATTTCATTAAGGAGTCTTCGGGTCAAATTTAGGAAAATCCGCCATAAATCAAAATACAAGTACAACACCTTATTTTTATTTTTTTCATGGTCATAATACAATCTCTACTTTACGTACGATATATCAACATAATATATTACAACCCGTTGTGCGATTAAGTATGCTCTCGCATCTTAGTCGTACAACGGGTTGTAAATACTAAGCATATCGACCAATTCAGAAAAATCAAGCCAAATATTAGGCTTCAGTAGCACAAGCAACGCTCAACTTCCGATACGATCTTGTTTTGGAGTCAAGCTCAGGTCTAGGGACGTAGCGATTTCGATCAAATTACACAGAGGATAAACACATTAAACTTACCCAAATACTACTGATGCGTTAAAATTGATCATTAAATAAATCATATTGTTCTTTGAAATTTTGATTGACTTCTAATTCAGTAATTAGCTCCTTAACGGGTGTCTTGTCAAATACCGATATGCCTAAGATTTGCATAATCTCATAGATAGAGAGTGTGCTTTTGAGTAAATATTTTACGTATGCGACAATTAGGTATGTGCAGATAGCTACCCAGACATGGAGAGCTACAGCATTTTCAGAGTGACCCCAGAGTGTTTTTATCTTCAGATTTTGTTTTATCCATTTAAAGAATACTTCAATTTGCCAACGATTACGGTACAGATAAGCAATTCCCATTGCCGATACTTCGAAGTTATTGCTTAGAAAAACGAGCAATAGATTTTTCTCATCATCGTAATATTCAACCAGTCGAAGCATTTCCGGATAAAGCTTTTTAGACTTATACCCATTTAAGGTTATAGTCTTATCGCTTCTTAATCCGCTGTTTTCATCAATGTTGTAATTGCACTCAACTATCCTGTAATCCAATGTCACTTTTGCTCTTGTAACAAAAAATGCACCTGCTCTATGAATATTGTATAAAGCGGCAAAATCAACATACGCTTTATCCATCAGATAAATTGCATCAGGGATGGGAATCATGACATCCAGTACATTGCTATCGTGGCATTTACCATCTGTGATAAATATAAATGCAGGAATGCTTCCTCTTAAATCGAGTAATGTATGAATCTTTATAGCTCCCCGGGAGTACTTGCCTTTTGCCCAGCTAAAGAGATTAATGCTTAAAGAGATGGTTGTTGAATCAAGAGCAAATATGTCATTTTCAATATCGATATTTGGGATTGGAGTGTTTGCATATAGTGGTCTGACCAGTTTTATCAGGTACTCACCAAAATCAGCAAAAATCCGCCAATCTCTTCGCTCGTTTGCACGTGAAAGACTAGACTGATTGACATTTTGCTTTATTCCCAAATGATAAAGTTTGTTTTTATGGGCTTTCAAACAAGTACAAATATCTCTTAATGAATTCCGTGAAGTGAGTTGTCCAAAGAAAAGTTGAATAAACTGGTTCCAACAGTTCAAATCCCTCACATGGTAGTCACCGTTGTAACGCTTGACACACTTTTCAAACTCGTATTTGCTGACAAACTGTAATAGCTGAGTGAAAACATATTTTCCTGAATTCATAATCTTGCACTTTTAAGGCGCAAAACTATAAGTCAATTCAAATCAAAAAATCAAAGAACACTTGTAATGTTTTAATATATAGCTATTTACATTATTTTACTGAAAATTAACGCATCACTAGTATTACCCAAACAACAAAAGTTAATTTTTTCAGTTCAACCTTTAATTTGCTCAACATAGGCATCATAATACGATTTAATCTTAGTTAGTTTCTCACCTGTATTTTGCTCCAAAAAAGTTCCCCCAACATAAAAACAAGCGAATCCTCCCGAAACAACTCCCCAGGAACAAGCTTCTGAAATATCCGGATATTGAACCTCGCTGTGCAACTGATTTGCAATCGAAGCAATCACTCCACCTACGAAATTATCACCACATCCGGTGGTATCGCCAACCTTGTTTTTTTTGAGTTCATCCGTAACTCTTTTTGACACCGGAAACTCAGTCAAAGCTAACTCCCTAAAGAACTGTCCACTAGAATAAACTGAAATATTCTGGGAGCCATTCGTAATGATCAATGCCGGAACTTTTTTTTCCATGAAAAAATGTATTGCTTCTTCTTTGTTAGTCTGGTTACTTAAACGCAAAGCTTCTTCCAGATCAGCAATAAGCAAATCGATGTATTGATAACTGTCGTCACTATTTCCTAAAGGCCATCTTTTATCAGGATTCAGTTTTTCATTTCTAAAGTCAAAAACAGTATTTACGATTGTTACACATCCATTTAATTTAGCCTTTTTTAAAATTTCGGACAAATGGTCATGAATGCCCGGCACAAGTGCGGTTCCACCAAAGACTGCCAAATCAGATTGAAAAAACGCTTCATCCAAATTCTCATATCCGTAATCCCAGGCTGCACCAATCGAATTGATAAACATTCGCTCACCGTTTCCATGATCGAAGCTTGGGTCGGAAAGAACAACAGTTGACGGAGTAATATTTTCAACTAATTTATAGTCACTTAGCACTATTGGAGTTTTTTGAAGTGCTGAAAGCAGATATCGTCGGGCATCATCATTTCCTCCCTGTCCATAAAACCTGATTTCGCAACTTTTAGGATCGGTCAACTGGGCCGCATGTATCAACGAAACAATAGAAGGACCTCCAACATTCTTTTTATCCGGAGTTCTGTCCCCGGTAACCTTCTTTAAAAACGTTTGTAAAGACACTCCCGCAAATGCAGTGAATTCTTCATTAAATACCAAATAACCTGGAGTTAATCCTCCGTCACCCCTCGTTAAAGACAGAAAAGGACTAAATGTCTCGCTTGAAAAATCAATGTTGTTATAAAGAAGATCCACGAGGCAACAGCCTACTCCAGATACAATAATTTTACCCGACATAACTTAATACATTAAAGCTGGCAACATAAAAATGAGCAGTCAACCATTCAGAACAGATGTCCAAAGTTCCGAATAAATAACCAACTATTAATAGCAAACAAAAGCAATTGGTAATGATACCAGTTAGACTAATCGAATCAAATTCTAGTCTTAAATTTTCAAATTTCTCTACAATGGATTGATACTTTCAGTCAACAAACGATTGGCATTATTATAGAAAATATCTTCAATATCACTCGTTGAAAGGTTTGCCGCCATTGATGCTAACTTGAAAGCCAGGATTTCTTCATAAAGGAAGAATGATAGCTTTTCAGCTTCCTCGCCTTCAACTTCCCGCATATTTTTATCGGTTGAAACATCACCATATAAGCCTTTTGGAACGATATTTATATAAGTACCATTTTCACAGATACGTCTCATCCTCATCCGGGTGATTGGAAGATCGCTACCAAAGACAATTCTCTTTGGCCCAACAGCATTAATTAACTTTTCAAATACCCATTGATTGGTATTTGCACAAAAATCGAATAGTACATTTTTAGTTTCAGCCAAGACATCAAATGCATCGCCTACATCTTCAATGCAATAAGCTCTCCCAACATGTGCTATTATAAGTTTTACATCCGGATACTTCTTCTCAATCTCAATAATCTGCGCCAGATTTACCGGATCTTTCAGACGACCATCTCTTGGAATATGTAACATCACAATCATTCCATACCTATTCAGTACAGAAAGCTGGTAATGTGGAAGAAAATCGAAAATACAAATCTCATTTTTCGGAATATGCGAAGGTGCATAATTCAAATATACCTTTGCCCCTTTAAAATTTCCAGCTCTTAACTTTTTTTCAAAAGTATCGGTATCCCATTCTGGTTTAGCCAGGATTAATCCATATGATTCATTTTCCTTAATGCAATCAAGTATGTATTGATTGGAAACATTGATATCCTTTAATTTACCAGGAAATGGGAACATAAGCGGGACAACAGTTTTCCCGGGAAACATCATACGGTAAGTCTCAAAAAGATCTTCAATCGAATCATCCTGAGCGACAAGTTCTGGCCAACTTGCAAGTCGCTTGTCCTTCTTTTCATCCTGAATGAAATTGTTTTTTAAATAAACATGGGTATGAATATCGATAATTTTATCCGGAAGAAAGCTTTCAAGATGTCTTCTGTAATAATTACTATCTGTTTTTTTAACTTCAAATAAATCCTTCATAATCTAATCCTATTTGTATTTAATATTAAGATAAAGCGCTACAGCAATGAATTATCTATACCATATTGCAAATATTACCACTTCTAAATTTCAACAACATTCCATCCCATAATTGTTCCAAAACTCTTCAATTCCGAAACAGGTTGTCCGTATACAATTGCCCCGTGGTGGGTACCTCCGGCCTCACTATACTTTTTCAGAAAATCGGAAACTGGTTGTTTCGGCTTCATCCATCCACTAATTCCCTCGCCCATTGATGCCGATTGACTTTCCTGAACCATTTCTATCTGCGAAATAATTAAAGAAAATGTATCGTTAATTCCCGGAGCCAGATTAGCAAAAACTGCCTGTCCGGATTTGAAGCACGCAGAAGGGTAAACTGGAGGTTGTGCAGTGGTGTAAGTCCATTCTTTTTCAAGTATCCTCGCCTTACCGTCAATGAGATTAATGTTCATCTCTCCCATATGACTCATAAAGATTAAATTGTTTTTCCAGTCAGGACAGAACATTTCAGTAAACGAAACTTCACCTAAGACCTGAGCCATTGCTCCGACAAAGGCAGCAGTAAGAACATCACCCTCGCCAGCATATCCCACTCCCTCGCCTAAAAGTTTACAAATCTCAAGGAATGGCATTTCAGGAATTCCCGATTCCTTCGTTATTGCCCTGAAGTTAACAGTAAACGCAGAGATATTTTCATTCTTCACCCAGCGTCTCAATGCTAATCCGGTTCGAATCGCAAGTTTATGAGCCTTGGTATCGAGATCAGAAATATCAAACCTTTGCTGATCACTGGATATCTCTGAAAATATCTCCGGGTCATTTTCATAAGGTAAATATTTCGCTACATGATCTGGCGAAACTACAATTTCTGTAATACCTAATTTTGACTCCATTACAGATTGTGCTACAACAAAATCTCCCATTCCCTCAAAAACTTCACCGACTCGCCCAACCCTTGAGCTTTTTAGCTTATGGGCCATCTTTGCACCTTTAATGTGAATTACAGTTCGATCAATCACATCAGATAATTCAATATTTCCGGCTTCGATAATAAATTGCTTCCCTCGTCGCAAAAGCATATTACACATGTCCTGCACTCCATGAATTCCATGATTATACATCAGAAGTGAAATTGAATTGAAGCTCGCGTCACGGGTAGTATCAAGAACAATAACTGGTAATTGTGTTTCGCTTAAGGCATCGATACACTCAAGCGAGGGAGAATATGCCAGGTGAAGCGTAACAATACAATCTACATCGGCATTTTCAAATTGAGCGACTGCATTTCTAAACTCCCCTGAGGTTCGGCAAACATCTGACAAAACAGTATCTACGCCCTTTATTTTAAACAGATTACATATTCTGTCTACGAATGGGTCAAATTCGTTCCTTAATTCTGGCATTACTTCATCATAAAGCTCCAGGTATAAAAGCAATAATCCAATTTTACAATTGTGTGAATATTTTAAGTCCATGTTTTATTTTTAAATGAATTACGAAAAAGTGATTATTAGTCCTGCAACGATCAAAACAAAAATACCCCACCACAGAATGACATTACTATACCATTTATTACCAAGATCATCGAAAATATTAAGCTTCTTCCAGTTAATCGTCAATTGATCACTAATTTGCTCAGGACTAGGTCTTTTTGTAAATAAGCTAACTATAACACAAACCACTATACAAAATACCCAATTTATTATGGCTTGCATCTGGAAAGGAATTAACCATGTTGGAGGAAAATCAGCATATTGAATGTAGATCTTCAGCAGAATACCCAAAATAAATCCTGATATTACAGAAATGATTGCTCCAATTCCATTAATTCTCCGGAAGAGAATTCCAAGTACAAATATGGCAGCAAAAGGTGGAGCAAAAAATGCATATAATGTTTGAATGTAAACGAATAAGCTACCTCCAAGTTTACCCACAAAGCTAGCCAATATTATAGATACAAGTAATATAATAAATGACGACCACCTCCCGACACTGACATAATGAGAATCGTTTGCGTTCCTGTTAAACATTCGCTTATAAATATCGAGTGTAAAAACAGTTGAAGTAGAATTTAAAACAGCACTAACAGTAGATTGGATTGCACCAAATAACGAGGCAAGAAAAATTCCGCGTACCCCAACCGGAATAAGCAATTGGAGCAGCGTTATATACCCTTTATCTGCTTCAGGCCTTACTTTTTCCCAAGGAAGATTAAGCACTTCGGGGAACCGGGCAAATAAGATTAAACCCGGCAGCACAACTATTACAGGCATGAAAATTTTAAGATATCCGGCGAATACGATACCCATTCGGGCATGATACGCACTCTTTGCTGCCAAAACCCGCTGAATCATAAATTGATTAAGCGCATTATACCAAATACTAATCGTAAAAACTCCCAATATAAGATTTGGCCAGGGAGATACTTTATGAGATATGGGTTGAATAACTGACATTCGGGAATAATGATCGGCATCCACCATATTCCTGATATTTTTAACAACTACCTCATGCCATATACCAGTTTCAGCACTATTTCGCTCAAGCATAACCTTAAAACCAGAAACTAAAGAATGCTCGCTTCCTGAAAGCATATATAAGCCAAGGAAAGTAATCAAAAGACCACCTACAATCATAACGATTACAGTAAAAACGTCCATCCAGGCAATAGATTTGAGTCCCCCATAAATGGCCCATAAACCTGAAATAAAGCCAATTATCAGGATAGAAGTCCATAAGTCAAGATTAAATAGCTTTTGAATAACTAGTCCACCGCCATAAAGAACCGCTGCTAAAAATGCGATAATATTGCTTATAATGGTTACAATGGCAAAAAACTGACGAACACCAACATTAAACCTTTTCTCCAGAAACTCGGGCGTACTAAACACTCTGGCCGACATAAGAAATGGAATAAAAACCCAAATTAATAAGGAAAATGATGTTACATTACTCCACTCAGACATCGCCACGCAAATACCATAAATAAATGCTGCACCAACCATTCCGATAAAATGCTCGGTACTTATATTCGCTGCAATAAAAGAACTTCCGACGACATACCAGGGTAATGTCCGTCCGGCTAAAAAATAATCTGATGAATCTTGATTTTTCTTTTTTCCGAAATAATAACCAATTAATGAGATTATAACTATATATAACCCAAATGTCAATATATCCAAAAATTGCATTTGAATTCCACTCGTTTCGTTCATAGGTTATTTGATTTTTTACGATTAGGTTTTAATGTTATATATTTAATGTTTAGTTTATTAAACCCGTCTACCTCATTGTGAAATAAGCCAACACCAATTCCCGCTAGAATAGATGCACCGAAACAACCTGCATATTCGCCCTGAATAAGCCTCACGGGCAAACCGAGAACATCGGACATAATCTGAGGCCATACCTTACTTTCCGAAAAACCACCTACCATAGTAATACTATCTACTGTCAGACCATTTTCTTTGAAGTAATTAACTTTGTCAGACATCAGGTGAGCCATACTTTCCATAATCGACCTACAGATATTTGAAATACTCTGATTTTTTAACTTTTCAGAGAAATACTCATCCGGAGAAATATCGTTTTGTAATAAGTCAAAGTAAAATTCACCTTCTTCATCCAGAGAATTCATCGCTGCTTTATCAAATTTATCGAAGCGGTCTGAGGAATTGCAGAACAACAAGTTAACATATTGATTTATAATAATTCCTATTCCCTTAAATGAAAACATTGCCCCCCACAGACCTTCAGGAGATAAAAATGGATCAATTAGCATATTCAATTCCAGCGCTTTTTCACGAGAAATGACTGGGAAAAATCCAACCCAAGAGGTTCCACAAGAAAGAAGTAAATCACCTAATTTTGTCACTCCTGTTCCTCTTGCGGCAGAAGGATGGTCAAATGAACCTGCAACGACAACTGTACTTATAGGTAATCCGGTTTCTTTTGAAGCCTGTAACGTAATTCGGCCTATCGGTTCTCCACTTTTAACTATTTTGGGTAACTTATCATGTTCTACTCCGAAGAAATCAAGAAATGGTTGATGATATTTTAGGCTAATTTGTTCTTGTAAGTAAAAATTCGTCGCAGTAGATGTATCATGAGCCCAACTACCGGATAACCTATAATTGAAATATATAAAATCAGTAGCCAGAAATTCTGCCGAATTATAAATCTCAGGTTCATTAACTTTCATCCACGCAAAGTATGCCAACGGGAAACTTCCAATTTTAGGCCATCCAGTTACCGAATAAACATACTCAGATTTGAATAAGGTCAGGTCAGTTTCATAAGTATCTTCTGCACGTATATCCATCCAACTTACAGCATTTGCTAATGCCTTTTTCTGTTGATCCAGTATAAGTGCATTTCCGCTTGCACCAGTAATGCAAACTGCCAGCACATTTAAATCGTGATAGTTATTGTTTAGAACGGATTTTATCAGGTGGCATATCTGTTGGTATCGCTCTTCAACATTAAATTCGATTCTTCCCGGTGCAGAATATAAAAAGGAATTTGTTGTCACGGCACTCGCAAGTATTTCTCCGCTTTCAGAAATCAAGATACATTTATAGGCACTTGTGCCTAAGTCTAAGCCAATAAAACAATTCATAGGAAAACTTTAAAATTTTCGTTGTTTGAAAATCAAGCAAACTAAAGCACAATACGCTCTCATTTTCATATAGTTGCACCTAAAAACGAATATCATTTTGATCGATTTCTGATATCTTAGTTAACATTTGAAGGATAGAATATAAACCAACCTTTCCCGCCAGGGTATTTATAACGAAAAAGATTGATTTTCTAATCTATACCTTAATTTTAATGAGTTCCTTCTCTGTTTTAAACTGTAACTATTCATACAAAAAATGCAACTTTTCAACACTAGCGGCGAATCAGCTAAAAATAAGTTGAATACGACATTCCTTTGAATAAACACTGTTTATTTTGGGTTACAAAAACCGGCACTCATTTACATCTTGTCGAAATTTGGGATCTTCAGAAGTTCTCCTCCTTTTAATGCAGATTGATGTGCGACAATTCCTGGAACAGTAAATGCAAGCGATTGGTAAATATCCACCTCTGGCTTACGATTATTCACAACTGAATCGATAAACTCATGGGTAATGAAAGTATGAGAACCGCCATGACCACTATCGTGGCGCATTGTTTCTGGCAACATATCGGTATTCCACCACCGAGGGGCAGTATATTCTTCAACAGAATTTTCAGCATAGCGAAATCCGCCATCGTCTTTTGCAAATTTATCACCTGGCTTAACAATAACAGTAGATGATTTTTCTCCATGCGACATAATAAGGCTCATTTTATCTCCTTGCCATTCTCCCCGTTCTACACTTCTTAATGCACCTTTCCAATTGATTTCAACAGGAAATGATATTCCACGACTGGTTTTGAAGAACGCTGCTTCGTTCCAAAATGGATTATTATATTGATTATCTTTACATACCGGATCATCATCTCCCCATCCAATACAAGACACCTCAGTTAATCGTTCTCCAGTAAGACCCACCAAAAAAGAAGTACAATGAGTTGGATAATTCATCGGAGCCAAACCCCAGCGCCATGTCCGTTTACCATTTTCAACAAAGTACGTGTCAACACCAGGATGATTGTATTGAGCAGCCGCATGAAATATATTACCAAATAATCCTTCTTTATAGAATTTCTTTGCTGATATCATCTCCTGCCTGAAAATGCTCGTTTCCGCCATCATATATGTCAGACCCGTTTTTTTCACAGTTTCAAATACAGCATGACTCTCATCCAGTGTCATGGCTACCGGCACACAACACAAGACATGTTTTCCTGCCTTTAACGAAGCTATTACATGAGAGGCATGATCAGGTGCTCCTGTTGCTATAAAAACTGCTTCTACTTTAGGATCTTTCAGAAGTATCTCCAGTGATTCATAACTCTTTGAGCATTTGTAAACTTCCATCAAATGTTCGCGGCGTTCCGGCCTTAAATCGCTAACTGCTTCAACAATGCAATTTGGATGCTCATGAAAAAAGAAGGCAGAACCAAATCCCCCGCCAACAATACCCATTCTCACCTTTTTTGATGAATTTGTTTCACCTGCAAATGCAAAACGTGATGGTAATACCATAGCTGTAGCTCCTAATCCTGCAACACTAATGAAGCTACGGCGACTAAACAAAGTATTATTCTTCATAACAATTAATTATTGATAAACATTAAACAATTAATAAATTCCAAATAATAAGAAACAATATATTATTATCATATTATTCATAACCTGCAAAAAATACTTTTCCCATCGACTACAATCATTTGAAATAATAGAACTCAGACTTTAATAAAGATTTTCTTTCGATACATATAGTAAAGTAATAGCCATTCGCCCGTTAAAGCGCCTAAGGCTTTGATTACTTGCCCAGAATCTTCTCCCATCGCTTTAATTATCCAGCCAATAAAAAATTCCATGATGTTATCCACAGGAGCGATCCGAACAAAAAGGTAAATGAAGACTGAGTTCATACCGATCACTCTGAAAAAGAACGACCACTTTTGATAGCCCCAGACGTCTATGATTAGATAAAATAACGCAATAAGCAAAAAGCTGATTCCGCCCGCAATCAAACTATAAGTTGTTGTCCAACATTGTTTTATGACTGGATAAAAAGGTGAAGCAAACAAGCCAAAAACCAGCAAGGAGAATCCGGTGCCAACAAGTATACCTGCCTTCTGGTATTCTGTTAGTTTCCCAAGTTGAAGAATATATCCGGCACCAGTTCCCATAAGCGTAATGGCTATCGCCGAAATAGTTGATATTATTCCCAAAGCATCGAAAGTACCATTACCGTAAGCGAGTCTGCCAGGCAGCAATAATCTGTCAACGTACCCATTTATGTGACCCTCAGGAGTCAGCACTCCAGCGCCAATACCAGGAACAGGAACAAATAGTTGTATAAATACAATGCCAATTAAAATGCCGGACAACCAGAATAGGGAAGTTTTAAACGATCTGGAAAAAATGATTATTAAAGATGCAAAAAAATAAGCAATTCCGATCTGCCCCAGAATACTTACATACCTTGCATTTGCGAAACCGTCACGGAATGCTCCGTTATATAAAATTCCCAAAGAAACCAAAATTACCATCCGATAGAGTGCCTTCTTAACCAATTCGCTCTTTGACGTTTTTAGTATTAATCTTGATTTTACGGACAAGGTAATAGCAATTCCTGAGATGAACATAAAAAGAGGAAAGATCAGGTCGTAGAAATGAAAACCTATCCATTTCACATGGTTCATTTGCTCGGCCAATGTTTTTAGCCAACCAACATCTGACCATTTAGCCAGTGAAATAAGGAAGAAGTCTCCACCAATTATCCACAACATATCGAATCCCCGAAGAGCATCGAGCGACAATAATCGGCCTTTCCCTTGAACTGGAGATATTCTGTCAGGATTTTCCATTTTATACTTAGTTATAGGTCTGTATTTTCAGACAATGATTTTTATTAATTCGTTGAACTCATTAAACCGAATGTGTGATCTCTTCTTTCGTTCGGTCCCAATAGAGTTTTTTGCCCTCACGATAAGCCTGTGTCGCCATTATGCTAGCTATCGAATGCCAGAAACCGGTATGAATGTTCCCATTGGGTACCTTATTTCTGTTTCTCATACAATCAACCCAGTTTTCAAGGTGATAAGGCATATTATCGTTTACATTAACTGGACCGCTTCATTCCTATAGTAATTAATTATATTTCGCTATTATCAGATCTTTACTTGAAACCATTAGTGTTGCGTTGTTTTTAAATTAATCGTTGTAACTAAATAAAATTCAATAAGATATAGACGTTCTTTGATTTTTTGATTTCAATTCATGGTAGTTTCGAAAGAAAAACCGTGAATAAAGGAAAGTTTGTATTTGCTCAATTGGTGTCTTTTGTTTGCCGATATGAATTCGACAAGTGTGTTTCCCGTTACAATGGGGATTATAAAGTCCAGGACTTTAGCTGTTGGAACCAATTTCTGGCCATGATTTTTGGTCAATTGACTCATCGGGAAAGTATCCGCGACATCATCACCTGTTTAAATGCTCATCAGAACAAGGTTTATCATCTGGGTATCAAGAAAGTGGTTTCGCATTCGACTTTGACAAGAGCCAATGAAAACAGAGACTGGCGCATTTATGCAGACTTTGCTAACTATCTGATCGAACTGGTTAGGCCTCTTTATTGCCGGGACAATGATTTTGACCTTGAGCTGGACAATCCTGTTTTTGCGCTGGATTCAACCACCATTGACTTGTGCCTTTCTGTGTTCAGATGGGCGAAGTTCCGAAAAGCAAAAGGT
The DNA here is from genome assembly GCA_963677955.2 of Prolixibacteraceae bacterium. Lineage (GTDB taxonomy): Bacteria > Bacteroidota > Bacteroidia > Bacteroidales > Prolixibacteraceae > Aquipluma. The sequence continues at coordinate 4,340,036 of CAXXQR010000001.1, read as the reverse complement.
GCAGTAAAACTTCACACTTTACTTGATTTGAAGACCGATATCCCGGTTTTCATCCATATAAGCGATGGGAAGAAGCATGATGTCAATGTGCTGGATATGCTCGAATTTGAAAATGGTGCTTTTTATGTGATGGACAAAGGCTACATCGACTTTGCCCGTTTTTATAAGATCACGCTTTCAGGAGCATTTTTCGTAACAAGAGCAAAAAATAACCTGAGTTTCAGGCGGCTTTATTCTTCCAAGGTAGAAAAGACAACAGGACTTCGATGCGATCAAACCATAAAACTAACAGGATATAAAAGTTCAAGATTATACCCCATTTATCTTCGCAGGATCAAGTTTTATGATGCTGACAACAGGCGGACTCTGGTTTTTATAACCAACAACTTTGAAGTTGATGCCCTGACCATTGCTTTGCTTTACAAACATCGCTGGCAAATTGAGTTGTTCTTCAAATGGATCAAGCAGCATTTGCGAATCAAGACATTCTGGGGAACATCAGCTAATGCTGTAAAAACTCAAGTCTGGATTGCGGTTTGTACTTACTTGTTAATTGCCTATGCCAAAAAACAACTCAAATCAGACCTATCTCTCTACGAAATTACACAAATAATAAGCGTGTCGACATTTGACAAAACACCACTAAATGAGCTACTTACAAACTTTTCAAAGAACGATGAAATCAAAGATCTCTGTAATCAATTGAATTTGTTCGACTTATAACGCAACACTAATAACTTGAAACCTAAAATCCATTCCAGTGTTAATATTTCCCATCCCTGACTTCGAAATGAGTGGGTTTATTTAGCAACCTCTTCTCCTGGCTAATCCAATAAGCAATCCAATTAATCATCTGCTTTGCTGTAACCTTGGGTCTACCAAACAGGCTATGCGAGAATTCGGCATTGCTCAATAAAGCATTAGTTGCTTCTTTTCCTTTAAACTGAGGTGTTTTTCCCAAAAGCTTCCCAAATTTGAGGGCCACTTTTCTAACCGACAGTATCTCGGGACCAGTCATATTTATCACATTTGCAGGACTACTGCAGTGTGATAACATCAGCAGAGACATCGCATTCATATCTCCCTGCCAGATTACATTAAAATGACCCATCGATAAATCTACGGGCTCTTCATTTTTTACTTTCAATGCGATATCCACCAATACGCCGTAACGCATTTCAACCGAATAATTCAGACGGATTAGCGAAACAACTGTTCCATTCTTTATACTCCCGTATTCAAACATCCGCTCGCGCCCCAGGCACGATTGTGCGTATTCTCCTATGGCATCCGGTCGGTCCGATTCCTTTGATCCACCAGTCTTTATTCCAACCAAAGGGTAAACGCAACCTGTTGAAAAGGCCACTATCCGCGAGTCTTTGTAGTGAGCGGCTACCAACGCCGGAACGTAGGTATTCATTGCCCACGTCATCGATAGGTTGCCTTGTGAACCAAATTTCATCCCGGCCAAAAAAATTACATTTTTTGCTTTGGGCAAAGTATTGATAAAAGCCGGATCAAGTAAATCACCCCGGATGGTCTCAATTCCATAACTTTCAAGCTGTTCCTGTTCCGTGGCATTACTGAACCTGGAAACACCGAGAATACGTTTTTTCACACCCGCTTCGTCGCATGCTCTCCTGGCCATATGCGCTAAAGAAGGACCTATCTTTCCTGCAATACCCAGGAAAATGAGGTCTCCTTCGAGAGTTCTAAATAAATCAACAACTTCTGCAGTAGGTCTTGAAAGAAGTTCTTCCAGTTGCTGCTCATTCTCTATCGTTTCAGGAAATTTTATCATTAGCTAATTCTCCATAATTTAAAATTATTCGCTTATATATCTCAACTGCTTCCTCAATTTTGGCTGTGTAACAAAACTCATTCGTCTGATGCGCCATTTCAGGCTGTCCAGGGCCTAAAATAATTGTTGGGACTCCGTCGTAAAGTTTTTGTAGCACCGACCCATCAGTCACATAGGGCAGAGACTTTTTGTGTTCACATTCCGCCGAATCGACTCCACAGACTTTGTATACCAATTGAACAAAAGGAGAAGACTCATTTGTGCCAACAGGCATCAGGCCCACAAGCTTTTCTATGGAAACATCTTCACCTAGCTGACGGGAAAGTCTTTGCAGTATTTCAGGATGGGAAACCTTGGATGTTGACCGGATATCAATCGTAAATTCAGCATGGTCGGGAACAGAATTTAAATTCTTGCCGCCATTGACAAGTCCAACATTGACAGTCGGGAAGCCATGCAGGTCATCCTTATCAGCATGAAATTGAAAATTCTCAACTTTAGTGATTGCCCTGGCCACTTTATAAATGGCATTGTCGCCCAGTTCCGGCATGGATGAATGCGCGGTTTTCCCGGAAGCTGAAACTTTCAGGTAAAGAGCTCCTTTATGCCCGACGGCGGGAATATTGGATGTGGGTTCGCCAACAATAATGGCGCTGGCCTTACCCATTTCATACCCGGTATCGGCCAGATGTTTTGCACCGTGACAACCAGATTCCTCGCCAGCGGTGAAAATAAGACGGATTCCTCCCTGAGGAACTGACTCATGAAAAGCCTGTAGTGATGCGCAAATCATAGCTGCAACCCCACCTTTCATATCGCTCGAACCTCGTCCAAAAATCTTACCGTCTTTTATTATTCCTGAAAGCGGGTCTTCACTCCATTGTTTTGTACCCGGAGGAACTGTATCGAAATGACCGGTAAGAACCAAAGGATGTACCAAGCTATCAAGTCCCTTTTCTGCAATTACGGTCAGTCGATTTTTTTCCAACCTGTTAAAATTAACTTTAAAACCATTTTTATACAGTAGTTTACCCACGAATACCGCGATATCCAATTCGTTCCCATCCGGACCAGAAGTGTCAAAAGAAATGAGTGTTTTTGTCAGAGAAATTACATCTTCAAAAATCATAGCTGTTATTCGTTTTATTCATTTACCGACTGCTTATAATTCTATACTTTCAACTTAGGCTGATTCAACCATCAGTTCAGATCCTTCGTATTTTGTCGTTTTAGGTAAAAATGACACAATGATGGCGCCTGTAAGGGCTAAACAGATTAATAGTACGAATCCAACGGCATAGCTTTTTGCGGCATCATTATACAATGCACCTACCAACATTGGAAATATGGATTCTGCTACCCCATCAGCGACAAGGATAATCCCCATGGTACGACCCAACGCCTTAACCCCAAACAGGTCTGCTGCCATTAATGGGATAATCATGTAGTTACCTCCCAAACCTATTCCAAACAATACGGAAAAAAGATAAATCCTTCCCGGAAAATCCGGAAGCAGTAATAGTGGTATTGAAAAAGTTACCAATGAATAAATCAATATCATAACATATTTACGTTGGATAATATCCGATAGCCAACCCATTAATACACGTCCAGCAAGGCTGAATAATAAGACCAGCGACATTACCTGAGCCGCACCCGACTGGGTAAGGTGCATATCGTTTAAATAGTATTTTAAATGCTGGCTAATACCACCGACAGCGCCCATACAACTCATACTCCCTAAGGCCAAAAGATAGAAATATGGATTCCTGAGTATATTTTTTATCGGCACCATGGATTCTAAAGATTTTTTTCCGTCCAATTTTAATGAGGGTTCTTTTATAAACCAAGCCATTGGCAAAGCAATCAACACAATCAGAATACCTAAAGCGGCTAATGCGAGGTGCCATCCAAGTTCCTTCTCGAGCCCTGCCGAGCATAAGGGAACCAATGCCCCACCAGTGCCAACACCCAAATAAGCAATGCCCATCGCTTTTCCCCTGTTCTTATCAAACCATCTGGAAACCAATACCTGGCAAGGCAACGGACCACCAAATACATAACCCAGCGCGTTAAAAATCCAAAACAAATAAAACATGGGTAATGAACCTGAGAAACTTAGTCCTACAAGCGAAATTCCCATCATTAATGATCCCAAAATCATTAACCTTCGGGGACCATAGCGATCTATTAGCCAGCCAGCGATAAACCCGAATAAAGGACCAACAAGCAACTTACCAACAGCATTGCCCGATGTAACAACAGCCCTGGACCATCCATATTCTCTAGTCATAAAATCGTAAAAGAAGGGCAGCCCGTAATAAGCTATTCCAATCAGGGCAAACAAGGACATAAAAGCCGTGGCAACAATATATGTTTGCGAACTCTTTTGTGGAGAATCAATTTCTGTTTGTATCATATTAAATTTTGCCATAATAAAAATATAATTCACTGACTGTCAATCGATTTTAAATCATATCTATCTATTGCCGAATAAGCTTTTTCGTATAGCTCTGTCCGTTTGAGTGGACTCTTATCAAATAGATACCACGTGGCGATTCGGACATGTCAAGTCGAACTGGGCCAGATTGATTGGAAGATAGAATTGTCTTTACCTTCATTCCTGAAATGTTGAATATTTCTATCGTAGTATTTTGATCTGAGTTATCAATCCTTAATTCTGCATAATCTCCGCAGGGATTTGGATAGATTGAAATATCTCTTGTCTGAAGCTCTTCTACCTTTGTTGACAACCATGGCAGATTATTATACCCAATCAACTCATTCATAATTAAAAAAGTACCAAGACCATGGTTATCATTGGTGCTTTTGGCTCTGTCGAAGTAGTACTGAATATCCGCAGAGACACTGGTACCTTCAGAGATATCAGTCAAATAAACCATTTTGTCTTTGCCTTCACTAATTTTTGTTAAAACTCCGGAATAGCCCAAATCGACATTTGTAGAATATGATTCATCCAGAAACCCCTTCTGTATTGCCCGAGACATGGAATAAATAAACATCATACTACAGGAGGTTTCAAGCCAGTTTCCTGTATCGTTTTGATGATCAACTACCTGATACCACAATCCTGTTTCTGGATCTTGATATTTTGCCAGAGATTTTAATACGGTTTTATACTGTTCAACAATAATATCCCGTTCAGGAAAATCTTCAGGAATAATATCCAGTATTTCTGTCAGCCCCATTACAACCCACCCCATTGCACGTCCCCAGGCATATGGCGATCTTTTATAGGGCGGCAATGCCCACGATTCGGAACCATCATAATCATAAGCATGCAGCAATAGGCCAGTTTCATTATCCATCAAGTAATCTATGTGTTTTTTAAACTGAAGGATGGCTTCAGAATAAGCATAATTCTCATCATTAAACATCTTGCCATAGTTAACCAGAAAGGGCATGCCCATATATAACCCATCCAACCACAGTTCCCCCTTCAAGTCTGTCATATGCCAGAAACATCCATCCGGAGTACGGGGATAAGTGTCAAATCGCTTTCTTAATTTATCGGCAGCTAATTTGAATCTTTCGATCCCTGTTTCCTGATACAAATGCAATAATGTAAAACCAGGCATAATATTATCAAGGCTGTTTAATGTCACATTTATTGTTCCATCGGCTTTAACATGATATTGTGCCCATTGAGTAATGAAATCAAGATAGCGCTGATCTCCAGTTCGTTTGTAAACGCGCAAGACACCTTCGAGTAATAATCCTACTGTATAATCCCAGTTAATCTGAGTTGATTTGGTATTTATAATCATATTTGCCATTTCAACCGACCAGTCAAATTCGTGAACTTGTATTATAACATTTGCTGATACTTCGCTTTTACCATCACTAAGAACATAGGAAAAGGAATCCATCCCGACATAATCCTGCTCAGGTTTATAATAAAACGCACTGTTATTTTGAGTTGCACTAAGTGTGCCATTCAAAGGATTTGTATAGGAAACAATATGAAGTTCATCACCATTTCTGTCATAATCATTTAAAAGAGGCTCAATAAAGGCAGTAACCGTATTGGAAGTCGCAATTTTATCATCTAAGGCTACAGGGGCCGCTTCGAGATTAACATCAGGATTAGAGATTGTTATACAGTCGAGACTCGGTCCACTATTGGGATTAGACCCCACAAATTTCAGATTATTCTTCCCCAAGGTAAAATCAAGCTTGAAGTCTATTGTTTTCCATTTAGTCCAGCTACCTGTTGATGTAAAGTTCAGATTTTCCACCGCAAGAACATTATTGACCAGAATATTCATCGTCCGGTCAACACTTCCATTTGCATATCTGACAGAAACTGTATATTGACCAGAAGCTGGAAAATCAATCATCCAAACAACATAAGTTCCAAACGCATTCTCCAGATTTACAAAACCGGTTCCGGTATATCCCTGATCATCGTTATCTATACTACCACGGCTTATTGTATCTGCTACCTCTGCCTGTATGAAAATCTGACTTTGAGAATAACATTCTACTCCTGAGTAAAAACCTAACATTATAAATACTGAAACGCAATATCTTATAATCTTTTTTCCCATTTTTCGCCTTTCGTTTTACTTTTTATACAATAACTTTCTTAACCGGATCCCAGGTAACACGACGTTTTTCAATGTACGATTTATGTGCCATCAGACAGGTTATGCCTTCTTCAAAGGCCATTTCAATGTTGCAACTTGGAGTTCCGCCATTCCGGATACAGTCAAGCCATTCTTTAATGTGCAAGTGGGTAATATCTATTACCTGCCCGTTAACAATCGTATTTGTCAGCCCCCTGGAAGCATAATATTTTGAAGTTGCAGAAGAAACGGCATCAACATTTCCGGAACCTGGATGCGCCGATATCATTGGTGTGGAGAGATCAATAATACCGTCTTCTATCATTTTCCTGTATCGAATCGAATCATTATCGGCTATTATATTCAATGAACCTCCCAACTCCATTGAAGCATCGCTCCCCATGAAAACACGGCCTCTCGATCTGCTGTTACCTAGCGTTGCACTATAAATTAAGCTCAAATCACGATCTGGATACTCAAATACACAATGAAGTACATCGGGAATCTCACGGTTGTCTTTCCAATAATAAATTCCTCCTGATGAAACAGCGGAATGTGGTATTCCAATCCGGAGCAACTGGTTGACTGCATCAAATTCGTGCGTAAACAATTGACCAATCAGCCCAATATCGTAATCAAACCATTTGGTCCAGTTATAATACCGGTCGATGCTGAATGGAACTTTAGGCCTCGATCCCAGCCATTGTTTCCAGTCGATTGTTTGTTCATTGCCGGGCTTCGGATTTCCTTTGCTGTCAAGATGCCTGATCCAGGCCCCCTCCGAAGTATTGCGGTTGGTCGTGGTTTCAACCAAGGTGATCTTTCCCAGAACATCTTTTTTGATAATTTCTTTCGCCCGTTGAAAAATCACATTTTGTGTAATCTGATGCCCCAACTGATAAACCATCTTGTTGTCTCGGACAACCTGGTAGAGTTCCATTAATTCAGCTTCAGTATGTGCAACACTTTTTTCACAATAAACATGTTTCCCAGCCTTAATAGCTTCAACAGACATTGAAGCATGGTGGTGATCCGGAGTTGCAATAATCACAGCATCAATATCTTTATCGTTCAGCATATCCTGATATCTGCTGTAACGTTTTACTGAAAATCTTACCGCATTCTCTCCTCCCGGACGAATGTAATTCCGGGCTACAGCCATCCCAAAATCAGCCCGCATATCAAAAACATCGCAAATTCCAACAAGAGCTACATTTAAATATTCCTGACTAAGCCAATCTTTAAGAGCCTCACCGGTCATTTGATCTGTTGAATCCGGATGTCGAAAACCAAGTCCTTTCGCTAAATCAATTGCCCTGCCACCAAAACCAATAATTCCGATCCTCAATAAATCACTATTCTGAATAGAAGCACCTTTGACAACAGCAGGGGCGTCAAAATTTCCCAATCCCAGAGTTTTTATTAACTGATCATTTTTTCGTTTCCTGACTATTTCAACATCTTGGGTATAATCAATATTTTTCATCACCTCAAATCCAAAAAAACCCAAAATAGGTAGTCCTGCCAGGCCTTTTAACAATGTTCGTCTTGAATACTTTATATTTAAAGGACCACTATTCTTCATTGCCATTTCTTCCTTTTCCTCATTCAACTTTTCCATCAATTGTTCCTTTCTGCAAGATGTTAGTGTTTCTTTATAAAATATTTAAATAGCGATTCTAATCCATAGTCGTCGTATTTGTGAAAAGCTGCAATTACAACCAGCGCAACTGACTCAATAAGTGTCTTGTTTACAATTAGATAATCACCCTCTGAAGGGACAGAATATTCCAACCCGATTAAGGGTGGATTGAACAAAAAATAAACGAACAGTAAAATTGCCCCGGAAATAGCGGCATAACGGTTAAAAAGACCTAACACCAGACCAAGACCAATCGCGATTAATCCCCAAATATTTAATGCATCCACACAATTCATAACTTCCTTATTTGAAACGATCCACCTAGCCACTCCTGAAAATATCCACTGTGATTCATTAAGGAATCCGTACGAAGACCATCCGGGAGTTAAGAGTTTTGATAAGCCTTCAAATAATATTTGCCAACCTATTAATATCCTCAATGCAACCAAAGTGATTGTCTGAAGAAACGACGCTGTATTAGTATTTTTCACTGAATAGATATTTAATTATTATCTGTACTTCTAACCAAATAAACCTTATTTACAAACCATTATATTTATAAATTTACATAATTATAATTATTTCAAAAACTTCGTTATCAGATTATTATCGATCATGATTTCACTACTTTCAATGTTTTGGCTACCCTCAATCTAATAAGTAATCACCGTTTCACTTCAGGGTCAAATAAAACTTGATTGGTAGTCTTCAGGCTTTATCTTTGCCAACATCATAAGTTATCAATTATAGTATTTGGTAATCTTTTAATTATCTTTTGTCTCATCGGAACTCTACAACCGGAGAATATGATTCGCTGGAAAATTGTATTATCGACGACAAATTCAGAGGTTTTCACCCAGAGCCCCTTTGGAGAGGCCCCGGATAAAAACAGGAAATAAACCTTACCAATTTATAGTTAGAACCCTAAATCCATTGGGTGAAAAGAAATCTAGCCCGGTTATGATCCCTACCTTCAAACTGTGCTCAATATCCCAGGTTTTGCCAGAAACCCTCCGGATCGCTTATCCGGTTGGTTATCGCATCCATTAGTGTAACTGGAATGGAGTATAATGCATTGAATTACCGGACATTATGCCTGACACTGGCATTGCACAATTATTCCTTATCAAACAACTTATTCGTCTGTTTTAAATCAAACTAAATCTGTTGTTCCCTGCAATGCTGTCGCATTCCTCGTCTGTTCTTTCATGGACCAGATCACCTGTTCCAGATCGGCATTCTTCAGTTTAAGATTTAATCTGACGGTTTGGGAGTAGGTTAGATTGGTGCCTGCACTTACCTGCAAAACACTGGCTAGAATAATAATCCATGACACCTTAATCATAATACACCATTTTAGCAAAACTCTCAAAAAACGAGAGTACTCCTTGTCACTTTTTTTCATAAATTTGAAAATTAGATTTACAAACTAAATTCCTGCTTTAGCAGGGATTCGGGCAGGAGATGTTGCAACCATTTCCTGCCTTCTTTTATTCACTAAACAAAATCGTGTTCCCTTTTACTTCTATTTTTACTTTTCCTGTTGATTTAATAATATCCAAAAACTTATTGATGTTATCATACCGGTCCAGGCTCCCGCTAAACTGAAGATCCTTAACCGACGAATCCCTGTAAACAACCTCGGCTGAATACCACCTGGTCAATGTCATCATGATATCCTCCAACCTGTTGTCATAAAAACTAAAGTACCCGTCTTTCCATGCCGTATATAAACCAACATTAACCTTCTTGATCTCGGCCTGACCTATCGCCAAATCAAACGTCGCCTGCTCATCCGGATTCAGTAACCAGGTATCACTGCCGCCCTGTTTGTTTATCTTTACTCTTCCTTCAACAAGCGTAGTGAAAACTTTCCCCGTATTTAAATAAGCATTCAGGTTAAACGAGGTCCCTAAAACTTCGATGTCCATCCCATTGGTCTTCACAATAAATGGCTTGTCCACATTCCTGGCTACTTCAAAATAGGCTTCACCTGTCAGCTCTACTTCGCGGGTATTCCCCGAAAACTGTACCGGATACCTCAACTGGCTCTCTGCATTTAAATAAATACGCGTACCATCGGCAAGAATAAGGTTGTATTCGCCTCCACGGGGTATCTTTATGGTATTGTATACATCCGGATCAATTGTATGACCCACGTTTTTCGAGTAACTCAGGCTCTGCTTTCCCTTCTCTATCAGCGTGCCGTCTTTCTCGGTAAACGATAACCGGTTCAAGGAATCTAGTAAAACGGTTTTACCGTCATCAAGCACAAGTATTGCCTTCGCTTTCCCGGGAACAATCGAGGCAACCTCTGCCTGCTTACCCGATCCCTGCCCATGCCCGGCCTCGTAGAAATATAAACCCCCAACTACAATCAACAAAAGAAGGACAGCTGCGGCATAGCCAAATACCTGCCTGAACTTATTGGCCCGGGCCCTCTTGTATATCAGTAAATCAACCTGATCCCAGCCCCCGGCTACATCTACCTGCTCATACTCCATATTCCGAAGCCTGAAGTTCTCTGAACTCTTAATCCTGTTATAAAGTGCCTTGTTCCCGGGATCCGAATTAACCCATGCCAAAAGTTCCTCCGACTCTTCGGCGGTCAACTCACCGCTTATTTCCCGGGTAATAAGCCTTACAACATCTTTATATTGCTGATATTCTGTCATATGTAACCAATAATGAAAGACTGATTGAAGCAATCTCAAAATCATCACATAACTAAAACACGCAAACAAAAAAAATGGGTGACAATCTCTATCCCATTTATCCTAAAAAATCAAAAAAAAACAGGAAATCTATGTTTATTCATGCTGCGCGAACTCTGAACCGTTGTCCGATGTAATGGTGTCGACGTTATTCTTGTACGCAAACGGTATTCTAATAGCCGCTTTTGCAAAGGCGTCTGCCTGTATACCAAATTCCATCTTTCCCATAAGCAGAAAGCCTGTTTTTCGTTTAGTCATAGTTCGTATTTCATCTTTTGGGTTTTCTCCGATAATCGTATCAATTTCCCAGTCTCCATTCTTGTGTATCCAGAATAGCTGGGCGAAGTGTTATGGAGACTTTGTTCTTGGTATTCACCTGTTTGCCATTAAGCGGCCGTTTGCAGTGCTTTAACTTATGCCGGGTCGGTGTCCAGAGCAATCCTCCTTCCTTTTTGTCCTGCCTGATAAACTGGTAGATCCGCTCGTTGCGATACCATTAGGATGTTGTTAAGCACTGCAGACCCTACAATTTGTTTAGGAGACCCTTGCTCTTTGATCAGCTTTTCAATAACAAACTTTCTAGCTTGATGGGTAAACTTATGGGAAGCCCGAACCGTTTCTTTCGCTCCAAACATAGCTATCGTACAAAGCTGTCGGAATAGGGCCGCATTTTTCTGTTGCGATTGATCTCCCTGTAAATGACACTTTTGTCGGTGTCTAAAAGTTGGGCTATTACTTTTTATGGTTCCATTTCAATGACTACCTTACTTCAATTTATTGTTCAGAAAATCAATTGTAACATTAATAGCCTGTTCCATATTTTTTTGATTAACCGCATTAAATTTCCATTCCTTATCATAAAATCCATGATCGGCACCTTTAATGACATTTAATTTAAAACTGACCCCCTTTTCTTCACATTTTTTCTGGATCTGATAAGATCGGTCTATTGGCACAATATGGTCAACTTCGCCATGTATTGAAATTACAGGAATATCACCGGCAGATATAAAATCAATCACATTATAATTAGGTGACTGATGAATAGTTGGGTACCATAAAACACCACAAGCTATTTTATTTGTAACCTGATTCCATTCTTTTGTAATGAAAATATCTGTATCGCAGGCAAAAGAACAAAATCCAGCCAGGTAACCTCCGGAAGATTCCCCGACTACTGCAATCCGGGTAGTATCAATCTTGTATTCAGCAGCATGGCTTTTAATAAACCTTATTGCAGTTTCACAATCCTGTATGGCTTTTGGTAAAGGACTTTCCGTTACAAGAGTGTAATCAATAGAAACACTAATGTATCCTTTAGGGGTTGTTCTGGCTATTCCCCAGCGAATGAGATCATAATCTTTTTTAATCGTGGTATCGGTCAATCCACCACCATGAATCCAAACAACACATGGAAGTTTTTTTTCAGTTGTTTTTTGCGGATAATAAATATCTAAATGCAAAGGCTTTCCGGAGACATTGTATTGTATATCCTTTTTTATTTCGACTCCGTTCAGCAGGCTGTCAACAAAAGCTTTCCGCTGATCTTGCGAATAAGCTGATGGTAATAGGATTGAAAAGAATAATAGAATTAAAATGTTTTTCATTGTTGATTTTTTATTTATAAACTGGTACAAACATAAACCGCGTAGCGGTGACAGAAAATATACAACATTAACCCGTTGTCCGATTTCTTATTTTTTCTTCAACCAAACTCTCACTTGTCCGCCTGTCTGACCGGCTTCAGCAAAAGGCACGAGTTTCAGAACAACAGGCTTATTATTGCAACTGGCATCTAACCTATATACTTCAGTTCCAAACCAGAATGATGGAAGCTCGGTTTTGGGCAGAAGGTGAATATTGTCATTCTCAATTTCAATATTTGCAATATCTGAAATTTCAGGATTTAAAGCCTGATCAAAAGCCAGGATTTGCGGGCCCGATTTAATAGCAACAAATCCCGGATAGCTGATTCCGCCATCCAGTTCCTGAACATTTAAGTCCATCGTTATCTCGATCTTAGCATTTTTCCCCCATATCTTTGTAATGTTCAAATATTGTCCGGGAGTGCCTTTATACGCTTTGCCTTCCGCCTTAGCAATGTAGTTTTTACTCCATGCAGGAACACGCAACGCTATATTAAAACTGGCCGGATTAGGGATTGAAATTGTAATTTCAGCATTGCCACTTTCAGGAAATTTGGACTTTACCGAAAGTTTAACAGGAATCAAATGGCCATCGGAGGTTTTCAAACTGTCGTTGAAATTTCCTGATGAATAAATATTGATAAAACAGCCATTCAACACACTTTTGGTGTACACCAATTCCGGAATAGCTGCGATACCTCGTGGTACACTCGCCAGACAGCAATGTCCATAAATATCGCAACGAAATGGTTTCTTACCTTGCAACGCAGTGTAATAGCTTACACAACCTGTCTGGGGATTTTCTGCAGCCAGCAAATGATTGTAAATCGATTTTTCGATTTCATCAATGTATTTCGCTTCACCTGTCAGGTTGTATAATGCTTGATTGTACTGGAGCCAGGTGGTTGAAACACAACCTTCGCCCATGTGGTCGGAGTTTTCGGCAGGCAGAACAGAATCATCCTGAAAATGCTCGCCTCGACTGCAAGTTCCGGTAATATATAAACGGTTGGCGACAATATCTTTCCAGGCGGTTTCCATGGCAGATAATAATTTGGGATCTCCAGTCAGTTGATACAATTTCACAATTCCAGTGAAGTTCGACATCATTTCGTAGGCCTTTCCATTGGCAGTTTTATTCACTTTACCAATCGTATTGAGGGTAGTTATAATTTTCGGGCCCTTCGGATGATCGTAGGCTTTGAGTATGTAATTACAAAAGTCTAAGTATTTCTGATCACCGGTTATCCTGTAAAGCTCGGTCATGGGTTCCAGAATACTGCACGATGCCATGCCGACATGTTCACCAGTTTCTTCAATATTCAATTGCCCCGGTGCTGTGCCAAAGGTTTTGCACATCAGGTTGCCAATTTTTACGGATGCATCCAAAGCCGGTTTATAAGCAGTGACCGAATAATAACTCAATAAGCCCAGCAAGTCGTATTTATGAGCCCACACATCCCAGCCTGTCCAGTAATCTTTTGGTACATAAGTTCCTAAATATCCATCTTTATTCTGACTCGCTATTAATATGTCAGCAATCCGATCCATCTGTGTTTTAAGCTGAATGTTTGCAGAATTGCGCCAGGCGCGTGCGGCTGCATGAAGGTATTTTCCCGGATATTCACCCACCCAGGCCTGGTTGCCTGGTCGATTGTAAAAACCCTCCAAAATTCCTTTTTCATCAATATTCAAAAGACGCTCATTGATATTGGCAGTAATCCGGTCGCCCAGATAACCTGACAACTGAATTTTACTTAAATCGAAAGAAATGGATTGGCTAGGAATCTTATTATCGACAAGGGGTTTTACAACATGTGGCTTGGAATGATCACCCAGTTTGTAGGTTAAAAGTACACTGCTGGTAAGGGTATCTTTCATAGATTTTGAATACAATGAATATTTTGCCTTGTAGAATCCCGAATCTTTAAAATTTACCAAATAAGTGAAACTGCTGTCCGAAGCAATACCAATATTTATATCATTGGTTTTTTCATAGACCACTTCACCTGTTTGTATATTAAAAATATGTACCTTGAATTGAACGGAAAGCAGATCGAAAGGGGTCAGGAATTTAAAATGAACTGTTTTTGAAAGCATCAAATGAGCAAACGAGCAGTTAGTCAGTAAATTCTCTGTCTGAATTCTGACCAGTTTTGAAAACTGATCATTGGGCTCAATTTCACAATTTCCTGAATACAATCCTCTGCCACTACCGTTATCCTGAACTTTGACTGAACTCACATGCTCCTTATCCCCATTAATGAGTTGAAAAGGGATCGTGCATTCCTGATCGATATCGTAACCCTTTGTGCTTTCAACATTTTTATTGGTAGCCATGTTCATGTTTTCGTCGTTAATCCGTCCCTGATTAAGAGTTAACCAATCCCCAATTGGCTCATTGGTTTTATTGATTGAGGAAGCATTGTCTGGCAATTTTAACACGCTACTTGTATTTCGTTTTGCATTAATCCCAAAACTCAAGCATGAATAAATCAGAAGCATAAAAAAAACAGATAATCGCATATCGTAAAATTTATTGTGAAACTGCTACACCGATATAGGAATCGGCTGTACCATAATATAAAAACCACTTCTCATTAAAGTAAACCAATCCTTCTGCAAAAGTAGTCCCTGCTTGATACTGCCCGGTTAGCTCATGTGGAAGGCTTGGTTTCAAAATACAGGTATCCGATCGATGTATTATCTTTTCAGGATTGTTAAGATCAAATAATACCTGTCCTACAGAATATGTACCTTTGGGCATTTTGGTATCAGCATCACTGTTGGTCGCATTTTTTCCATTATAAAAAAGCAAAATGCCTTTGTCTGTAATCAATGCCGGTGGGCCACATTCAGTTAAATCGCTGTCAAAAAAACCAGGACGTGGGGTCATAACTTTTTTTAATTCACCTTTTTCATCCAGTAATGGATACCAATCGGTTAAATTTTCAGACCAGGCGAGATTCACAAATTTTTCGCCCCAATACATCCAATATTTATCATTAATTTTCGCAACAACAGGCCGGTTATCTTCCATTCTTGTAACAATTGAGGCTGATTTAGTTGCCATATCCAGAAACTTTCCGTTGTACGCTTTTGCAAAGGCCGGACTCTTTTTATCCCATTTATGCAAATCAGATGAAAAAGCGATAGACAAGCGCGGAACCTTATAATTCCAACTGGTATAAGCCATCACGTAAACGCTGTCATTTAATTCTACAACACGAGGATCCTCGCACCCCCCGGGATAGTCATATTTCCGAAAAATATCATTTTCAGGATATAAAACCGGTTCTTTAAACTGTGTAAAATGAATTCCGTCCTCACTTTCTGCTAAACCAATTCTGGAAGTTCTACCGCCTAATATAGCAGCAGGATTATCTTCACAACGGGTGAAGAGGTATACTTTCCCATTCTTCACAATTGCTCCAGGATTAAACACATCTGCCTTTTACCATTTTACCGTATCATTTTTGATGGAATCAAAAAACTTTTTAGTCGAATCAGCTTGAATGATCGGATTTTCTTTTGGCTTATAGAATGGGCCTAATTCCCAATTTGATTGACTGTTCTTCTTTAGTGAATAAAAACAAGCTGTCAATTGTAAAATGAGCAGCAGAACAAGAGAATATTTGAACAGTTTCATCTTAACGAAATTTATAATTTGGTGTTGCGCCCATTTCAAAAACCAATTTATTTCCATTGATTAGATCCTTGTAACCTATGAATGGCGTTTCAATGGGCTTCCCATCCAAGGTCACACTTTGTACGTATTTATTCTCTTCGGAAATGTTGTTGGCCACAATTTCAAGTTGATGTGATTTTCCATTTAAAGTTCGATTCAATACGATCTTCGGAAATTGGGGAGCGCCAATACAATAAATCCCGGAGGCCGGAACAACTGGATAAAAACCCATTACCCCGAAAATATACCATGCCGACATTTGGCCGCAATCGTCATTCCCATTGATTCCTACCGGCTGGTTTCTGAAGTTCTCGACAGAAGTGTGCTTCCGGATAAATTCCTGTGTTTTCCAGGGTTCTCCGCAGTAATCGAATAAATAAATGTAATGATGCCCAGGTTCATTGTCGTGGCGATAATGATTCCCCTCGAAGTTTTCGGTTAGTTTCGATGCGAATGAGTTGTTTCCACCCAAAAGGTCAATCATCCCTTTCGGATCGTGCATTGCCCCAAACAAATACGTCCATTTACTGCCTTCTGTAAAACCAGCAGTGGCATCAGCATTCCAATCGCCATTGTACATTTTAGGCGCAAAAAAACCTGTCCTTTTATTATACAAATTCTTGTAGTTTTTGCTATTCTTCATCAGCAGGTCATAATCGTCTGTTTTGCCTATTCCTTTTGCCAATTGGGCAACGCAGTAATCGTCAATCCCAAACTCAATTGTCCGCGAAACCGATTCGCTCGTCTTGTCAACAGGTATGTAACCTAATGAATGATAGTAAGTCAGGCCTCCTCTTGCTTCATAAGAAGTCCATGGGTCACGGTCTCCCCACTTTTTAAAAGTATCTCCGGAAGGAGGAACTGTTGCATCTTTGTGCAAAGCCTCGTATGCAAGGTTTATGTCGTAGTCCCTAAACCCGTTTGTATAAGCGTCGGCGATAACTGCATCGGCGTGGGTTCCAATCATGATATTTGAGTAAGTTGGATTTGGCCATTTGGGCAACCACCCTCCTTCTTTGTACATTTGCAATAATGACTGAACCATCGGACTTACCCGCTCTGGCTGTGTGAATTGCAATAAAGGATGTAATGCTCTAAAGGTATCCCACAACGAATAATCGTTATACGAAATTCCTGAATGCACTTTGTCGTCGAAAGCGCTGTAATACTGCCCGTATTCAGAAAATTCGCGGGGAAAGAGCATGGTATGGAACATAGCAGTATAAAAGATACTTTTCTGGTTTTCGGAGCAGCCGTTTACCGCAATTCGGCTAAGGTTCTCCTGCCAAATATCATGGGTATTTTTTGTCAATTGATCGAAATCCCAGTTTGGTATTTCAACAGACAAGTTCTTAACTGCTTGTTCAACACTAATAAAGGAAGTGGCAACCCGAACTTTTACGACCTCATTCTTTTTTGTATTTAGACCGATGTAAGCTCCCATTCTGGTTCCAAATCGCTCCGTTTTCTGCGGATTAACTTCACCATTGTCCCAGGTTCCGAAATCCTTAAACGGTTTATCAATCAGGATGACGAAATAGCCTTTGAAGTTAGGCAGTTCAGGACCTAAAGAAGTTGACATTCGGTCGGGGTTATAACCAGTTATCATTCCTTTTTCCTTGTCTATTTTTACAAAACCTTGCAATGGCTTTGTATTTTCCTGATTTTGGCTTGCATTATTCGTGCGGTTCGCATTGAGATTTATTCCCTGGATAATAATATGCGATTCCTTTGATTCAGGAAAAGTAAACCTAAACATTCCACACCTTGATGCAGCAGCAATTTCGCCTTTGATTTGTTTTTCGCCCGGATTTAAAACCACCGAATAATAATAGGGTGTCGAAACTTCGTCGGCATGAGTGAAAGCCGCGGCACGTTCTTCAGGCAATACTCTTAACAGCCCAACCTGCGGCATAACAGAAACATAGCCATAATCTCCCATCCAAACGGTGGGCTGATGAGTTGCCATAAATCCAAGTATAGTGGAATCTTCATAAACATACATCATCCGGCTGATTTTGTTCTCACAGGTTTGTGCCACAAAATTGGTCATGGCAAACGGAGTGCCTACACATGGCATCGCTCCGCCGCCTTCCAAACCTTCTTTAAATCCACTAAAGGGAGTTCCAATCAAAGGATTCACATAGTCAACTTCCTGCTTGTTTTTATCTGGTCCTTGTGCAAAGCATCTTGTAACTGAAAAGAACAGAATAACGGATATAATCGTATGGATGATTTTAAAGTGAGTTTTTAATATCATAACGCAATTTTAGGTTTGTAAATTACAATAAAACTATTTTTCATTATGCAATGCTTTTTTTATTACTCCTTCAACAAGAGGTTCCATAATTTTATATCCTGCATCATTTGGATGAACACCATCTTCCGAATATTCAGCTTTCAATCCCTTTCGTTCATCAACCATTGCAGAAAAATAATCGACATAAAACATTCCGTATTTCTCAGCATCAAGTTTCAACATTGCATTCAGAGCGATAATTTTATCGGCTGGTTGAAGTCCGGGTTTCCAGGGATAATCATAAACCGGCAAAACAGAACATAAGACCACCTTGATTCCATTTGCTTTTGCCAGTTGAGCCATCGAAACAATATTATCCTCAATCATCTCCAAGGTTGACGGGCCTGTATTTCCGGCAATATCATTGGTGCCAGCCAAAATAACGACTACTGACGGTTTAAGTTTGATTACATCGGCCCTGAACCGAACCAACATTTGCGGAGTGGTTTGTCCACTTATTCCACGGTTGATATATGGTTTTCCTGCAAAAAAGTCAGGTCGAGCATTACTCCATCCATCTGTTATTGAATTACCCATAAATACAACCCTATTTTCACCCGATGACGGCATCCCAATTTTTTCGTTATCATTTCTATAACGGTTAAAACCTGGCCAATCCTGGCCAAAAGAATACTCTGCAAAAAACACAGTTAATAAAAGTAATACTACAGTTGCTTTCATCTTTTCCATTTTGAAATTATTAATACTGAAGTTTATTTTACATTGAATACCAAAAATTTATTACATCAAAAACACGATCACCGCATATCCGTCATTTCGAACTCAAGTGTTCCGCCCTCCATTAAGATCCGACGAGTAAAATAACCTTTGGAGTAATCGTTGCCGTTAAACAGAGCCTTCGAGATATAAATATTTTCATCACTCAGATTTTTGGCGCTTACCACAAAAGTTTTAAGATCGGGTAGATTTAGCTTTATCTCTTCAAATTGCGGCGTTCCGAAAACATAGCGTCCGTCAGCCGGTTTGACCGTAAAAAATCCAAGTGCACTAAAAACATACCAGGCCGACATTTGACCCATGTCATCGTTTCCACAAAGTCCATCAGGTTTATTCAAATATAAAGTGCTCATTATTTGATGAATTCGTTCCTTCGTTTTCAATAAATAATTTATTTATTTTATATAATATTTAACTGGCTCTAGCCTATCGCATCTAATCAATTAATGTTTCACCCAATTAACAATTCAGTAACTGTTTCCTGAATAATTTCCGGCTTTGGTTACCTTTCCTTTTTCCCCGTTCCAATCCAGAGCAATCCAATTAAACAATTTCTTTTGGTAATCCAAGGTATAAGCATTGTCTTCAAATAATCGAGCTGATTCGCAGTTATTTCCATAAACGTGACAGGTAATTTCGAACACAGTTTTGCTGGTAATGTATTGTAATGGTTTAGCGATGGGTAGAATTGTTCCTTCTTTTACGAATAACGGTATCTGGTCGAGCGACATCTCCAGCTCATAAGATTTGCCTCCCTCGTATTTCAGATCGGTATTGAAATCATACCAAACACCTTCAGGAAAATATACATTACGTTTGCTTGCACCATCGATAAAAGGGGCGGCCAAAAGGCTTTCGCCAATCAGGTATTCATCATCCAAATTATATACAGCACTGTCGTTAGGATAATCGACAACTAAAGCTCGAAATGGGGGAATACCCTGATAATGATAGCTGGCAAATGCCGAATATAAGTAGGGAATAAGACTCATACGCAACTCAAGTAGTTTCCGGACTTTTGATTCCAATTCTTTGGCATTAAGCAAAAATTCATCACGATTATTTTTTTCCTGATCGGATTGCAGCCAGGGCGGATTTTTTAAATACCAGGAGTTGAAGAGCAGTTGAGCCGACAGTACGCCTGTTTGGGTTCGACGAATCAAATCAGCATCCGATTTTGTTTCGCGTATTTCAGGAGACCACAACAATCCTGAAAACCCGGCATTTAAAATCATACGTATAAATTCACTATGATTGTACATGTCGCTATACAACGATGCGGAATAGGGAGAAGCAAATGCTTGTGACGACCTAACATCAAGCAGCGTCCGTTTATTATTGCGGTTAAAAATATTTAATATCGATTTTTGGTAGAGTACGCCAAAGAGCTGGTGCATTTGCTCTCCATCAATACCAGATGGGAATTGTGCAAGTTCAGGGAAACTCCATTGAGCACCTGCCTCCTTATAATCGGCAGCATCACACTCATCGAGTTTAAATGCGGTGATCGCTCTACTAACAAAGGTCTTTTCATGATAATTACCAAATATTTCAGATGCTTCTGGGTTTACAAAATCAGGCACCAGACCCTTCCATACCATGAAATCACCCGCCTTGTCCTTCAGTTGCGTAAATAATGGAGAAGCTTTTGAGATATAGGCGTGTTCCCATAAATTAAGTTTAAAACCCATACTGTCCATCCGATTTATTAATTTATCCGGGTCAGTGAATAATTTAGGGTTCCATACAAATGAGCAAGAATAAGCTTCTGACTGCCAACCGGGTTCAAGTCCAAACATATCGCATGGGATGTTATTATTCCTGAAGTAGCTTGCCAGCTTTATCGTTTTTTCAGCATTAAAATCTCCTTTTCCACGGTATTTTACTCCCAAACCCCAGGTTGGAACCATACATCCTCCGGCTGAATAAAGATTATAGCGCTGAATCGCTTCCTTAACAGAAGGACCTTCAAATGCATATATTTCCATTCCTTCTTCCGACGGAACTTCGATAATCATATTGTCCGAAGGTTTTTCCAATGGTTTATACAGTTCGGTAGTTGATGCTGCAACAGTTGGGTTATTAACTGATTTAAGGTTCATGCTTTCGGTTGTTTTGCGCATTGTTCCGCAATAAAATGTTACATATCGCGATGTATTGACCAATACGGCGTAACCTTTTGTTGAAACATAGAAAGGAACCGGAGCATGTGAGAAACCAACATTCCCTGTAGCCCAACTGTTAACCCTGATTTCCTTACGTAAACCCCGCTGCTGGAAAGTATTGTTTTGTAATCCGAATCCATATAATTTCTCCGATTCATCCAAAGTTAATTCTGCCACACAGCCCCGGCTTGTTGTCCTGAATTTTATCTCGCTCAAATCAAACGGAGGGTTCACACTATCTGACAGTTTTTTCATTGCATCCAAGGCTGGTGCTTCCTTAAACTCGGATGGTTTAAATTTCTCAGCTATTCCATAACTTACCTTCCATACGCCAGGAGCGATTTTTTCGATGGTTTGCGACAAAAGCGACTGTGATAAGACAACAATCAAAATAATTATAAGGCAGGTAGTTTTATTCAGGTGTTTCATTGTTTCCTTTTAGTAGGGTTAATTTAATTTTCAACAAATTCTTCATGCAATTAATAATCTACTTTGAGATGGTCGAAATAGAAGTAACAACTTTCGATTGACCAGAAATCTAAACCCAGTTCTCATAACTTTCTGATTTTACCAACCCAGCCGCCACCCGGCGCTAAGTGAATTTTAATTGTTGACGCACTTGTTATTTCTAAAATCTCATGTTCGTAATCACTTGCGTATCTGTCGGCATTTACTCCGTCTTTATAGATTTCGATTCTAAAGTTTCCTTCTTTCAGAAATGAGCAGTCAACCGTAAAATCGCGTGGTGTCCAATCGTTCATTGCGCCAAGGTAATAATCGCCGTTTTCAGCCTGACGTAGGATTACAACAAAATCGCCAAGTTTGGAGTCAATCACCTTCGTTTCGTCCCAAACAGTGGGAATATTTACAATGAATTGTGTAAATTCAGGTTCTTTCAAATAATCAGAAGGATTTCCGCCCATCTTAGAATAGGGGCTTTCATAAACAAGGAACATGGCCATCTGGTGTATCCGGGTACCCAAGCTGGTTGGTTTATTGCTCATTGGCTTAAAATTCTCTCTGGTTTCATTCTTCATGTTTCCCGGTTCGTAATCGAGTGGACCAGCCAGACCTCGAATAAAAGGAATACACAGTTCATGCTCGGGCGACAGATTATCGGTAAACTTGTAGTATTCCTGAACCATTGCTCCTTCCATTGTTAAAACATTGGGATATCTCCGGTTCAATCCGGCTGGCTTCGGGCATCCATGAAAATCGACAAACATTTGTCTTTTCGCTGTTTCTTCGGCTACTTGATCAAAGAAACAAATCATTTTCTGATCGTCTCGGTCAATAAAATCGACCATAATTCCCTTAATTCCCCAAGCTTTGAACTTGTCCAGCCCTTCTCCCATTTGGCGGCTTAAT
The DNA here is from genome assembly GCA_963677955.2 of Prolixibacteraceae bacterium. GTDB lineage: Bacteria > Bacteroidota > Bacteroidia > Bacteroidales > Prolixibacteraceae > Aquipluma. Next base: position 4,317,386 of record CAXXQR010000001.1, on the reverse strand, counting down.
GCATGAGCCGAAGTCCAAAGCACCAGTCCAACACCCTTTTCTTTCGCATAAGATGTCAAATATTCCATATCCATTGCAGGAGTTAGTTCCGACAGATTGGTCCACGACGACCAGCCTGCATCAAACAAAACATATTCAAGCTTGAACTTCGCAGCAAAGTCGATGTAATATTTGTACGTATTGGTGTTATAGCCCGATTTAAAATCGACTCCATAAATATTATTATCAAACAACCATTCGGATGTGCTTTTTCCCGGTTTCAGCCAACAGGGGTCATCAATCAGGGGTTCGCCTGCCAGACGGTAAACCATGTCATTTTCAATAAGGTCGCCATCTTTGGGAGCTATTATTAAGGTTCTCCATGGAAAAGACCTGCTCCCTTTGGTTTTTGCAATATAGTCGGCTCGTTTAACCACAACACTATAAATATCAACCGATTTTTCTTTTAACGGGTAAGGTGCAAACTTGCCTTTTAAGGTATAGGTTCCGGTATTGGTTCCGGAAATAAACATTCCGGGATAATCAACCAAATCAGATTCGGTAATTGCAACTTTCAGATTTCCATGGCAAACAATTATTGGTGCGTAGGCCATTTTGTCGTTAGAGATCTCACTGATTGGTACCGTTTTATAAAGCTCTTCAAAGCTCGTATGGAAACAATCTTGTGTTGGTTTTTTCGCGCAATTCACCTGCGCGAAATATACCGTATCGTTTGAAGAAAACTGAAAAGTAGATTCTTCATCGTACACTTTTATGCTATCAGGAAATGATGTTTTAAACCTATAGGCTATTCCGTCGTTATAGGCTCGGAAAATAATGCTGTAATTCCCCTGAAAAGCTAATTCCAGCTCATTGTACGTATCGTCTATTTCTTTTCTTTTCTGCCGGATATCAGGATAAATTTTGTTGTTGATTGATAAGTTCCTGCTATTTCTAAATCTTGGATTACCGCCTAGAATTATTCCATTTTGCAATTTCATCGAAATAGCTGAGGGCATCAGTATCATTTCTGAACCGTAATTAACTGAATAAGTTATTTTATCGGTAATGCTTACTTCAATTTGCACTTTACTATCAGGCGATTTTAGCTCAATGCTTTCTTTGCCGTTTGAGTTCACTCCGAAACTCAGACCTGAATATATCAGGAGCATAAAAAAAACAGTTAGTCGCATATTCCTACGTTTATCATTATCAAAAACAGTTTATTTCTTTATATCCAAACACGCATGTTATTTTAGTTTACGGGATGACATCGAAGGTGGTGCCTGCTCCTCTTTACTTCCCCAATTTTTATTTGGTTCATTGCCCATAACAAGTCTAAGGGTTCCTCCGTTGGTTGCTTCAGCAAAATAAAACCAGGCCTGCTGAAGCGGTTTGCCGTTTAGTGTGGCCGATTGAATATATTTATTTTCAGGGGAATTATTCTCTGCAATTATGGTAAACGTTTTCCCTTTATAGTATTTGTTATCCAGATTGATTACAACTTTATCGAAAAGAGGAGATCCAATTTCAAAAATGGGATTTACCGATGTTCCACCATCCATTTGAAACAAGCCCATAGCGCTGTTCACATACCATGCTCCCATTTGACCTTCGTCCTCGTCGCCCAGCCACGCTTTGTATGGATCCGATCCGTAATATTTACTCATAATTTCACGGACATAATGTTGTGTGAGCCAGGGAGCGCCGCAATGGTTAAACAAGTAAGCAGCTTGCATATTAACCTGATTGCCATGATTAAGAGGATAATTCGACATCAGATCGTACGGAGCATTAAACGAAGTTTCAACACCTTCTTCAAATCCCTTCACTAATCTGGTTTGAAAAGTATCTTTACCCATGATATTAATAACTCCCCGAATGTCGTGAGGCACATAAAAACTGTACTGCCAGGGGTTACCTTCAACGAACTGGTGTACCGAGCCAAGACCCAGAAGTTTAAAATCGGGTGCCCAACTTCCATCCCGAAGCCTTTCCCAAACATATTTGGTTTCAGGATTAAATACGTTGCGATAGTTTAATGCCCGTTTACCAAATTCCTGAAATTCTTTTTGGTGCCCCATCGCTTTGGCGACCTGGCTAACCACATAGTCGTCGAAAGCATAATCAAGTGTATGGGAAACAACGCCAAGGTCAGAAGGAACAAAACCATACTTTTTGTAAATATCCAAATCCATAATACCGGCATTTCCTCCGCATGGATGCTTTATGCCTTGGACACTCATGACCTGTTTTACTGACTCAAAAAATTGAAGTGTGTCATAATCTCGGATACCCGCCTGATAAGCGCTTCCCATCAGTGCGATTTGATGCGCGCCAACCATTACATTCCAATATTCTACACCGACTGGAGCATCAGGCAACCAACCACCCCATTTGTACATCTGGAGCAAGGAGCGCGTCATTTGCGACGAAACTTCAGGTGTAACTAAGTTCCAAAGCGTATTCAGGTTCCAAAATGAATTCCAGAAAGCATCGCCACCCAAAATCGGAGAATCCGGATTGATTTGCTGAATATTTTCGCAAACATCAACATACTTGCCGTTTACATCGCTAAAAACTGACCTTCCGACATACGACCGGTATAAATTGGTATAGAATTTCACCTTGTCGGTTTCCGTTCCACCTGCAATTGCAATTTTAGATAGCAATTCGTTCCATACTTTTCGGGCATTTTGCTGCACTTTTTCAAAGTTCCAGCCCAGAGGCGCTAATTCCGTTTCGAGGTTGAGTTTTGCCTGCTCAAGACTTACATAAGAAATCCCGGTAAAAAGTTCTATTTGCTCATCCTTAAGAGTCTCAAAGTTCAGTAAAAATCCCATTCGGTTCTTTCCTGAAATGCTGTCGATATTTTCTTTTAAACCATTTGAAACCCATTCATTCTCAGGAGTCCAGTTTTGCCAATCACCGGGCTGCGACCAGCCGTCGAGCGTTTTAAAAGGTTTGCTCAGCCTGCAAACGAAGTACAGTTTATAATCATTAAAACCTGATAAATCGCGTGAAGAATTCATGTGCATATACCCCTCAATCTCTGTATCCGATACTTTTTTTATTGTTCCGTCTATCAGATAAGATTCAATTTCGGATGGAATACTCAGGTCGAAAAGTAAGCGTGAGTCTTTTGATTCAGGATAAGTAAGCCGCATAATATTCGACCGCATGGTTGATGTTAACTCCACGTCAACATCGTAATCCATTAGGTGTACGCCGTAATAACCCGGAGTTGCCTTTTCAGTTTCTTTGTTTATACGATTGCGGTATCCGTAAATCCAGGTTGTAAAAGGTGCGTCTGGTGCACATTGCGAAATAACTTTATAGCCAACTTGTGGCATAACCAGAAACCCTTTCATCGTTGGGTCATGCAATGAGCTAAATCCGGCAATACTATTGATTCCGTACTCGTAGCCACCCTTCCAAAAGCTTCCCTGATTATCCGGAGCCATCTGCATCATCCCAAAAGGCAGTAGTGGTCCAGGATTTAATTCCCAGCGGGAGTTAGATGTCCCAATAAACGGATCGACATAATCAACCGGTTGTTTTTGTGCCAGACACTCATAACCCAGATTTACCGCCAAAATGCAGATAAAAAAAAGAATTCTTATTGTTCTATGATATAGCATATTTATAATTTAAATGTTTAATAAAATCCTCACAATCAATAAATTTAATGACTATAAGAAAAAACTCTTTTATTGTGCCAATTCCCCTGATTCTGATTTTAACTTTTTCTTATGGATCGTTTTTACACGATCAACCGTTAGAGGAGCTGAATTTCCATTACTAATAAAATTTACCTGATCAAGTATTAGTGTATTTCCTGAAAAACAATTCATTACTGGATTATTGCTTTTTTTTTCAAGAATCACCTTCTTCAATTTCACCTGATTAAAATTACGGATATCGATTAATGCGGTGGATTGTATCCGAACCCCTTCAAAATAAATCGAATCGTTGTATGAAGCGCCTTTGCGATATGAAAATGACGAATTCTCAATCGAAAGGTTGAATTTCAACGCTTCGTCACCGATGATATTAAATGCGCTGAGAAGTCCGGTGCAATTTACATTGCTCAACTTTATTTCGCTTACCGGTTGTCCGGTTTGCCAAAGTCCAGATTGGTAATTATACATGTAAAAGTGATCTACATTTTCAACCGTCACATCCTGAATCAGCCAATTACCACTTTCAAGTTTGGGGTTTTCATCTTCGGGTGAAAAATGCACAAAAGCCGAAAGCATGTTGTTCCGCTTCTGTATTTTGTGAACCGATTCCCCTGGCCCCCAAAGTCTACAATTTCTAACGATAAAATTCACGCATCCCATTCGGAAACCATTGCACGAAGTATTTATTTTGCAATTACTTACCTCAAAATCACGATTGTCGTTCCCGGCAAAAGCATCGTCACCAGTGCGAAAATCGCAACCAGCAACCTTGAAATTATCACAAAACCTTGTGTGCAGGCCATCGTGCCCACCACGCACAGATACTTTTTCAACTTTAGCATCAGAACAATGCCGACAATTAATCGCCCAATTGGCCGAGTTCTTAATCGTGAAATCTTTGAATGAAATATTCCGGCAATTAATCAGCCGGATGCAGTGTGGCCCGCGGAAACCTTCTTCACCTTTTGGATTGATGCAATCAACCCCATCAATTATTCCTTCTCCTAAAATCGAAATATCAGAAATATCTTTTCCAAAAATGAAGGCATCATTGTGATAATCATTATAGTTTTCACTTCCCTGAAGGATCGTACCTTTTTCGAATTGCAACGAAACATGGCTCTTCAACTCAATTCCTCCTGAAATATATGTTCCGGCAGAAAAAACGACAACTCCTCCCCCATTTTCAGCGCACGAATCGATAGCCGACTGGATATTCGATGTCATTAATTCACCCTTTTCTGGAGGCAATTGTACATGTATCCTTCCTTGAAAAGGACTTTTCATTTCAATTGAAAAAATAACCGCAAGTAACAAAGCGATTGAAAGTCCAATTGAGAACCTGTTTCGCCATACCATATTTAGTATTCCGATCATAATGCCATTTACTTTTCAAATCCAAATTCCACCTCATTGGCCCAATGTTCCTTCCAGGAGGCATGAAAAGCCCTTGAGTTCCGTTTTGAAACACTTCTTTCGCGCGCCAATTCCATACAACTGCCCATATTTCCATTGTCGTTTATCCTGAAAGAAAATTTAATCGTTTTGCCTTCATCGAGCGCTTTCTTCACATCGGGCAATTCGCTCCATGGAATAGCGCATTCTGTAATCCGGGTATTTCCATTGTGGCTGACAACCAACTTACCATCTTTCACCGCACCATCGAATGGCGACTTGGGTTGGCGGGGATAAAAATGTTTCTCGGGCATTCCCGGAACAAGCAGTCGCCAAATTTCAGTTCCACCGCCATAATCAGGAGCAACCTGATTGAGTGCATATTCATAATCGGTACACTTGTAGCCTACATATTTAGGCATGGTTCCTTTCGGGGTGGTTCCGTAACCATCTTCGCCCATCGGAATCACATTAAAGGCAATTTGAACATTGTCGGTTGCAAAACCCATTCCTGCGCTGTTATCTGGCAGAACAGGATCTTTTCGATACGAGAAATGGCGAACTCCTTCAGGCCATTTCAACGGAATAAGCACATTATTGTCAGTCGCTTTTGCAGTTATTCCATCCGGCAGTTTTGCATCGCTGCCAAATACCCAATAACCATCCTCTCCGTAAACCCCCTTCCAGTTTCCTTTGGTTTCGAAATCATCTTTCACCGGAAATACGGAGCATGAGCCACTGGCATCTTTCGATGTTTTATCGAAAAATACTCCGGCCAGCTTTACATTGTACCACCAATTCCCTTTAAAAGTAACCCTGATGTTTCCGGAAAGCTCGTAAACCAGGTAACATCCGTCCCAAAGCTTGTCGCAGGTTTTGGTTGTTATTAGAGCATTGGTATTCAAATTCCAAAAATCCACTTCGGTATGATTAGTATCCAGATTGGGCAAATAAAAGGCAACTTGCGTGGTTTTATTGGTCGGTAAGTTCAGGTCGATTCCAAACCCAATGTTATTTTGATCTGGTTCCCAATAATGCATCAACCGGCCTATTCCTTCCGGGTTTTGTAATGCTGATTGGTCATTTTCGCCTGCTTCCCTTTTCCCATTTTTTTTCTTAAACGACAGATTGGCATCGGGTTTATACGCCACATCCGGATAGAAAAATTCATCGTCGTTGCGGGTTTCGAAGCGGTAAGTTCCGGGGTGCGGGGTGTTGTCTGCCACTTTTGCTGCAAAGTAAAAATACCGATCGTCGTAAGCCAGATAACCATTGGCCATTCCTTCAGCTTTGGTATCGAATTGTTTAAACGGATACCACGCCGCTTCAGTAACCGACAAACTGGATTTTCCGGCAGAAATAGTTTGTGGAACACATTTTCCCCATTCATCAAGTTTACCATCGATTTTTGGAGTTATTTTCGAAATCACATTCACATGCATCGGCTCATGATGAAAAGCTTTGCCATCTTTTCCGGCGTCAAAAATCACTTCGAGGGGATAGGTATTATCTGCCCTCGAGTTTCCTCCGGTAATTTGAATGGGTATGATCCGGGTTTCGTTGGGTTTGATGGTTACTTTTTCAGGAACCTTAATCGACAGATCCCCGAATTTCATTGATATATTACCAGATACCTTACGATTTAAAATGTTGGTGATTTGCAATTGCATCGAAGGTTTCTGATCGATGCGTTGAGTCATATCTTTTGCAATAATTTCAACCGGCTCGTATCCATCAATCTGGCCTTTCTTAATTGCTGAAATTAGACGTGCAAAAGATCCTTTTGAACCATCGGTACGCAAGAAATATCCCTGGAATGAAAGTGGGATTTCAATTTTATTGCTTTTGGCAGTAATCTGGTTTCCGTAGAAATCGAAAAGCGAAAAAGATGGGTCGGCTTTAATTCTCATTTTTCCACCTGTCAGACCTTTGTATTCGGAAAGTTGTTGCAGTAGCTTTCCTCTTTCCGGAGAATTATTGGGTAATTGTTCGAGTTGCTTTCTAAGTTCTTCCTTGTTAAGAGCGTCATTCGTTCCTCTGACATCACGAAAAAGAACATCATCAGCGCCAAAAGCTTCGCCAATATCACCAATCACTACCACTGTTCCATCATCCGGATTATTCTGGTATCCATCGAAACACATCACCCACGGAAGTCCATTTTTGAATAACAATTCCTTAAAATCGCGTTCGCCAATCATGTGCTGAACGGCGCCCATGGCAGCAGCCGGCGACCACACACTTGGAACAGCATCTATTTCTTTGATTCCATCGTTGGTTCGGATTCGTTGTTTCATGCCTTCGCCGGTATGAGGACGCGAAATCATGTACCCACCATAAATTCCCATCGACCGGTCGTACCCGGCGGATCGATTGGTAGCCACAACGGTTGCAATACGGTCATCGGTATTTCCAACCCAGCTTTCAGTATCCCAAATCAAAACACGTCCCTTGTAGTCTTTTCGGTTATTCCATTGTGGGTACAAACACGGCGATTCCATGCCCTGGTAATGGATGGAAAGAAAGTCGAAAATGGGTAAGAAATCCATCTTCCCGTCGCTAAAAAGTTTGTCCCAGGCATTCGAATTGGAATCGCAACCACCAATCAACACATCTGCGCCCTCTTTCCGGGCTTCCAAAACCCCATTTGCCATAGCTGTATAAATTTCGCGGTAACGGAGCATATCGCTCTGCCATCCCGAAATGGAAATTCCCTCCCAGGGCTCGTTCCACAAATGCACCCCGGTTACACAACCATTTGGCCAACCATTTGAAACACATATATTTTTTACAAATTTCTGAAAATCTTTATCCAATTCCGGAAGCCAAACGTAGTCTTGCTTGGTTTTCAGGAAAACATTCTTGTCATCGAGAAAGGAACGAGGATTTCCTAGTGGAATCAATGCCGGACCTTCCATAAACATCAGCAATACAGTAATATTTTTGTCTTTGTATTCCTTCAGTTTCCGGTTGAGCTTTTCCATTTCAGCAACGTAATCGCGATTAGTAGTTGGAATATAGGGTATTCCCATCCGGATGGCCTGAACACCTATGCGGCTCAAAAAGTCGGCACCAATATCGTCAAGCGATTGTTTGGGATATTGAATTGCCAATGGATTTGGTTTGAAAGTACGCACAACACTGGTTGCCAATCTTCGGCCATATTTGCCCAAATCGAAGACAATGGCATAACCTCCAAAAATTTCAGGTAATTCAGGTTCCAGATCAATGTTAGTAAATCCATTGGCAGAAATGTTTATACTGGTAGAAATTGACTCAATGTCTTCAATCTTAAACATTTCGGGTAACCAAACATCGTTTGAAATTCCTTTCGATCCGTATTGAATTAGGTCAACTTTTGCATCAACAAAAATCGGGGTATTGGTATTATTGACTAATTGGAATGTAAATCTCGCTTTCTCACCCGGCCAAAAAACATTGGCTGGTGCCGAGCTTCGAATACAATACACATCGAAATCATAAAATCGTTGATTATTCTTGAGGTTCAATATCGATTCATAATTAAGCCATTCCTCGGGTGCCCGCATTTGGGCACTAATTTCCTGAAAGAGAAAAAAGAAAAAAAGAAAAAAAATAATCGTTGGGTTAAGTTTCATATTTTAAGTAAGAATTTAATCGTGGTTTTTATCGTTTTTTAGTTGCTGCCTGACAAAAGAACTAATCTCCGGATTCCCGATTTCTGGTTTTATATTTCGAGGCAATGGAAGCAGGTTCCAGTTTACCACATACGAAAGGAATTCGCCGGGAAGCAGTTGCGTGTAAGTTCCGTGATTTTCGAGTTCGATATAACTTTTTTCTTTATTGACATAAATCTCAACTTCACCCTGCTGCGGAGAATAATTTTCAGGACTTATATCCGGAAATTGCTTCATAAACACCAACCCATTGTGGATATAAGCCAACCAACCTTCATAGGCTGCCGAAAATGATTTTTCATTACTTTCGATTGGCCTTCTATCGAAAATAAACCAATTAATTCCTTGCTGTTGAAGATCTGATTTTAGTGTCGATTCCGGAATTTTAGCCGGTTTCCCTTCAGGAAAAAAAGCGATTCCTCCGCTAGGAACCCGAGTAACCTCCCAGGCTCCTACTCCACGAGACTTGTCTGAAATATTCCGGATCTGATATTCAATTCGGATACAATGAGCACCGACCAGTTGCCAGGTCTTCTCAAACTGAAACCCACTTTTAGGATCGGGCTGACTGATCATTTTTAGGATCTTATCCTTTTGTATAACATGATATGGCAGGGAATCAAGAACAACAAACGGAGGCCATCCCCATTCACTTTGTGGAGAAGTCCAAAGGGTTGAGCCAAAATTTTCGTGTTCTGTCGATTGAGTAAGCATTTCTTTCTTACCGTACTTAAACGAAATTATCCGCCCACCACAGGCAGAAATAGTCATTACAATCTTTCCTGATTTTAGTTCATATTTCTTTCCTATTCCATCTGATGACTCTTTTTGCCCAACTGTAAAGGAGACAGTTGATAAAAGCACCAGATTAATAAGTAGTAACTTTATTAATTGATTCATTGAGTTATCTAGTTTAAATTTCTGTTTTATTAACCGATGGTCGAATGGAGCGATTTCTTGAGAAAAACAAGTGGAATAATCGCTTTTCAAGCCGTAAAACAATCAAGATTGGGCTGAAAATTCCCATCATCTTCATTATCATTTTTATTAAAACCTGATATTAAAGAAGTTATTTCTACAAAATCTTTTTACAATGCAATAATGATAACGAGGTCAATCCAGTGCCCAAGCTCCTTTTCTTTGGTTGGGTGCCGGAGGCTGATTTACTTTCCGGAGTAGGTAATTCCCCACTACCAGAATATCCATTTCTGTCGACATAAAACACCGATAAGCCTCGCCAGGTGTACAAACAATCGGTTCTCCGCGTACATTAAAACTGGTATTAACCAGCACATCACAACCAGTGTGATCGAAGAATGACTTTAAAAGCTGATAAAATTTGGGATTAACTACATTATTAACTGTTTGAATACGGGCAGAATAATCAATATGGGTAACCGCCGGAATATCCGATCTTTTTTTATAAAGCCGTTGAAGTATCGACTGATCAATCGGCTCCGATGCTTTTAATATCCGGCGTTCCGTTGCCACAGGCGCAACCATTAGCATGTATGGAGACGGTTCATCAAGTTCGAAGTACTGAGTGCATTTTTCCTCCCTCACCGCAGGAGCAAATGGGCGAAATCCTTCCCGGTACTTAATGTTCAGATTTAGCTTTTTCTGCATCAGAGGATTGCGGGGATCACCCAATATTGAACGATTTCCCAATGCGCGCGGCCCGTATTCCATTCTTCCCTGAAACCACCCGGCAATTTTCCCATCGGCCAAAAGAACAGCCAAATCTCTGGTCAAATCATTGAATTCAGGATAATATTCAAATTCTGCGCTATAATTTCTCAGTATTTTGCCAATTTCTTTATCACTGAATTCAGGACCCAGCAAAGAACCATTCATTCCATCTGGCGTTTTAATAAAACGCTTGCGATCCAAGCCGATGTACCAGGCCGATAAAGCTGCACCCAACGCACCCCCTGAATCTCCCGAAGCTGGCTGTATCCATATTTTATCAAACAGTTTCGTTTCCAGAAGTTTTCCGTTAGCCACACAGTTCAGCGCAACGCCTCCAGCCATAACCAGTTGACGACAACCCGAAATTTCACGAACATGAATGGCCATACGCATCACAATATATTCAGTAACCTCCTGAATGGCAAGAGCCAGATTCATATAATCCTGCTCAATTTCGGTTTCCGGTGTGCGGGGCGGAATTCCAAATAACTGCTGCCACTTACGATTATTTGCCATCCGGAGACCGGTTGCAAAATCAAAATATTCCATATTCAGCAAAATAGATCCATCCTCCTTCACTGCCACCAGTTTCGTCAGTATAAGTTCTTTGAATCGCTTGGTTTGCGCACTATCCGGATTTCCATAAGGAGCAAGACCCATCAGCTTATACTCGCCGCTGTTCACCAAAAACCCGATATAACTGGTAAACGAAGAATAGAGCAAACCTAACGAATGTGGAAAATGCAACTCTTTCATTATCCTGATCTTATTTCCGCTACCAAAACCCAAAGTGGAGGTTGCCCACTCGCCAACACCATCGATGGTTAATATCGCGGCTTCTTCAAAGGGCGAAGGATAAAAAGCGCTTGCTGCATGTGAAAGATGATGTTCGGCAAAAAGTAAAGGACAATTGAATTTCCCAATTTTAGATAACTCATCTTTGAGCTTTTTTTTCATAAACAATTTGTCCTTGATCCAAAGAGGAATCGCCGTTATAAAACTGCTGAAACCCCGCGGAGCAAAAGCATGGTAGGTTTCGAGCAAACGCTCAAATTTCAAAATTGGTTTTTCGTAAAAAACTATTGACGAAAGCATTTCGATTGTAATGCCAGCTTCAGAAAGTACATAAGCAATTGACTCTGCCGGAAACTGATCATCGTGTTTAACACGACTAAACCGCTCTTCCTGAGCAGCAGCAACTATCTCTCCATCAACAATAAGCGCTGCCGCACTGTCGTGATAAAAAGCTGATATTCCAAGAATTGCCTCTCGCATGTTAATTAGAATATAGTATAAATAAACGGAGCAAGTGCCGATCCTCCGGAAAAAACAACCAGAATACCCAAAAGCAGAAGAATCACAATCAGAGGCCAAAGCCAGTATTTTTTGCGGGTCTTCATAAATACCCATAATTCGCTTAAAAATTCCATGTTCTCATCTTTTTAGTTAGTTTAAAAAGGGAACTTCAAATCAGAAGCCGTATACTCGTGTTGGCGGTCGATGTAGGCCGATGATTTTCCGTTTTTAAATTGGCTTAATTGCATCGAATCTTTGCCCAACAATCTCCTGACAAACCCCATTGGAGTGACAACAATGCAAAAGATAACGAAAAGCAAAATTCGCGAGGTTACCCATCCCAGCACTTTTGAAAGGCCAAACCAACAAAAGGCCAATGGCTTCAATAAGACTGGAATCAACAGGCAAATCAATAAAAACACAACAGACACCAGATAAAAAATATTTTCGTTGGCAAAGTACCCGGTTATGATGGCCAGAAGGCCAAAAACGATGCCTGTTTCAATCGATTGTTTTTCGCTTATTTGTATCATTATCTCGATTTTAATGATCCACTAAAAAGAACCATAAGGATAATACGTTTCATAAAATTGTTTGAGCCCAAGTTTGGCGGTAACCATCTGGATTCTATTTCCATTCTCTTCAAGCATTTTACGTTCTTCGTCCTGATAAATTGAAAATCGCTCAACGCCTTCTTTTAGTTTCTTCAAATCCAGACCGTTTGCCGGATCTGAGGTATATTCGTCAGGCATGTTAGCCAGTAACTTGTTTCCAATTGTTATAGCCGATTCGTATTGGTGAGTCAGGCAGCAAAGCGAAAAACGTGTCATTTGCAATGAAACATCAGTTGCTTCACTATAATTGACAAGCATTCGACCAATTGAGCTTGTGTCAACTTTGACCAAAGAAGAACCTAAACTTAAAACATTGGTTTTACGGATCGATTCAGCCAGATTACAGGCAAGAATCAGGTTGCCTTTGCGGGTCGGATGGACGTAATCGAGAAACAGATCGAATCCCGGAATACCATTTACGGCACTACATGTGAAAAGCTTTTCTGCATCAAAAAGAAAACAATTGGAATGAGATCCAGCTATTTGCTTTACACTTTCATTGAAATCGGAAATAGCCCTAAATGGATTGTAATCCAAATCTTTGGCAATCATATAGTTTTTGAATGCGGCAATACTGTCGCCAGCCTGTTCAAACGCTCTTGCCATCAAAAAGTATGACATCGCATGTTTAGGTTCTGTTGACAGTGCTACGCGAAAGGATTCAATGGCACCAATAAAATCTTTATGAAGTAAATCGCGGCAACCTTTGTTGTACTCTTTCGACCAATTCAACGAATCCTGTCCTTTCAGCGAGCAATAAGAAACATTGGGTTGCCAGTCTTTCAGATTAACCGGAACTGTGAGCAGGATAACTTTTATTCTATGATCATCAGCCTCAGTAGCGATTTCGTCAATACTTTGGGCATAAACCTGACGCACTTTAAGCGCCAAGCCCGAATCGGTACACAACTCTAAAGCCTGCTGTTGTGATTTTTTCCAGAAAGAGTTAGCCACATCAATCTCATTGCCATCAAGTTTTTTCTGTGGAAAGGCTTGTTTGATCAGTTGAACCATCCTTATCTTACGGGCAGCTCGATCAACAACCTGCTGGAAATGTCCTGACTTAAATCGCTGATCTTCCAAAAACTCATTATTTCCGGACCACAGAATCACAGCATCAGGTTCGTAGGAAATCAACTGATGAAACACTTCACGAACACGGTAACTGGCAAAACCGTGCGCACTACAATTTACAATCTCAATCTTCTTCTCCGGATAAATTCTTTTTAAGCAAGTATCAAGGTAAGTGCTGAATCGTTCGCTAAACGGATGCGGCCAACCCGCGGAAGCTGAACCACCGATGCAAAAAATGCGGTATGTACCAGGCATTTTTCGCTCCTTAAAAGTTGTACGTTGATCGCTGTACCCGTATTTACTTGTAATCTGAATGGACGGCTCTCCTTTGATCGTAACTTTCGAGAAAAAGTTTAATTCCCCCAAATCAACCAAACGTTCCTGTATCTGATTATCGGGAACTAGAATCCTAACAGTAATCTCAATCGCCAGGAAAAGAAATACCACTAATCCGAAAGCAATCCATTTAAATAGATTAATTCTGCTTGTTCCAGACTTGAGCATTGGCTAATTTTTAAGCTGATTTATCGCAATCTGAAAATTCCTTGTTTCTATATTGACCGGATCTATCATTAAAGATAAATCAATATACTTTTGGGCTGCTTTGTAATTCTTAATCTGAATATATGAGGCTGTAATCTTATTTATCACCTGAAGATTTCCAGAACTCAATTTTAACTCATTCTCTAATTCAATGATTCTTTCTATCTCTGCTTTCATTTCAACATATAGTTGATTGCTATTCGAATTAAGAATCAAGTAATCCAAATAAGATACAGACAATTTGGGTTGATCTGAATTAAGTGTTGTAATCAATAATTGTTGTGCAATTTCATTGCTACGATCAAAATTATTCCAGACTTTTTGCAAATAGAAAAGTGCCCGATCGTCGTCGTTTTGATTTTGAGCCAGCTTTGCTGCTCTTTCTACATATGTAACTTTGAATGGAAATTGCAGGAATTGACCTTCGGCAATGCGCAACGCATTGGCAAAATCCGATTTCTTAAAGTAATAATTAAACAATTTTTCCATCGCCATTTCCCAGGAGTACTGCCTGACAGCCAAACCGCCAGCAACTTTACCTTCATAGGTCTTTTCAGCAGAAGTTGGTTCCGGCAATGGCTCATTGAATGGCCAGTTTTCTTTGAGTAATATGTTTGAGATATATCCATAAACTGTATCGAATTGCGTGAGTGGCATTTGTCTCTTGATTAATTCTGCCGGAATATTATCGAACCTCGCTTTTGGAATAAGATTGGCCGCAGATATGGATTTTAAATAAATATCGGCCATCAAATAATATCCTGATAAATTTGGATGAACGTGTTCAAGCAAGAGTTCTTCACCAACAATCTGATGTGGAGAAGCCGCGTCAAAAGCAGCAGCAACATCAGTAACATAAACATTCTGACGGTTCCCTGCCACTTTTTCAATGATGTCATTAAAGGCTTCAGGAGCTCTGAAACGAAGTTGATCCAATTCTTTTGCATTGATATAGTATTTGCGCGCAGTGTTGTAATCTTTTTGAGCATATGAAATCTCGCCCAAACGGAACTGACATTCTGCGTATGTGCTATCAACTTTATTGGCGGAAGTAAAGAAATTAATTGCTTTAAGTGTATCACCTACATGAAGAGCAACATTACCATTATCAAAGAGTTGATTCCATTCATTAGCATTTTCTGTTTTCGAAAGCTCGCTGATAAATGGATGAATTCCTCTTTTATTCGTAACAAGTGTCCCTATGAATAAAGAAACTTTCTTTGACGAAAACAGATTTACAATTTTAGTGATATTCCTTTCGAACTGCCTGATACCTAACCAATATTTCTCTGAATTGTATGGAATTTTTTGTCCTGAAGCAAGTCGCTCCATCAATGTAAGATTTAGGTCATCTGACTGATCACTTTTATTCGAAGAATAGATCGTGTTGTAAATCAATTGCATCAAACGTAATTTCTTTGATTGGATAAATAAGTTGATGAAAAAAGGTTGATTTCCGAACTTACTGGAAGAAGCCACACCAAGTGTGCCATGGTATTCGTTTTGCCCGGCATAAAGAAGGACTGCATCGGGCTCATATTTTGTAACTTCTTTGGCAAGATCAAAAACAGCATAGCTATTAATTGCAGTCATCGAAAGGTTAATCATTTCGATGTTTAAGTCCGGATATTGCCTTTGCAACCTGTACTTCAGCATTTGTGGAAAAGCACCATTATTCATGTATGGAAAACCAAGCGCTGTTGATCCACCCAAAACAAATATCCGAAATGTATTAGGCGTTTTCTCTTTTCTGAAAAAATCAATATTTGCATCGGTCGCATTTTTTTCGTTTGTAAAATAGCGTTTCCCGATTTGTGGATTCAAATAATAATACTTCCCTGTTTCGTCAGTTTTAAAGACACTTAAATCACTTCCGTAACCACCAATCCGCAACGATAATTCAGCAAGAAAAAAAATAAAAAAAGGTAAAAGAATAGCTATTATTTTAAAAAGCAGCACCCTGATTTTATCATTATTCACAGTCTTCTTTGCCAAATTCATTTCATGCTAAGGTTTTAAAAGATAGGTTGGGTAAACCCAACCTATCAGAAATACTATAAAATTTAATAATTCGGATTTTGAACCATATTCGGATTTGTTTCAAATTCAGCTACAGGAATTGGTTGGGCGTATGACTTGGCATCGTTCCATTTAATGGAACCACTGCGAACCTTTTGATAATAAGCCGCCTCAACAGCTCCCATCTTCCAGCGGCAAACATCGAACCACCAGCCACCTTCGCCTAAAAACTCGGCCCAACGTTCATATTTCAACGGATCATTTTTCAAAACCGGATGATCCGAAGCTTTGGTTGCATCAGTTAAACTGGTATAATCAACTGATGAAACGACATCAATTGGTTTGCTATATGCACGACGGTGAACTTTATTAATGTATTCCAGGGCATTTACGTTGTCGCCGGTTTGAGCACATGCCTCAGCATATAGCAAAAACACGTCAGCCATTCGCATAATATACATTTGAGAAGTATAGTTCATTCCTGTATCAGGACCACGCCCATCCAGATTGGTGTATTTTCTGAAACTAAAACTATGGTATAAACCTATTTCATTATCATACTGGATTACAGGAGCAATGGCGCTCATCTGGCTAAAAGCATTGTACTCATCTACAAATGGTTGAAAAGCAGCAACCCACAATCGCGGATCAACAGTACCATTGGTCTTATCTGCAACACTTCGGGCGATAAAATCAGCGCTTCGTGTTTCTTTCATGTTCGAAAGAGTACATGGTTTTGAAGAATCATAATTAGGATTAGGAGTTGGTGCTTCCGTTGGTTCATTAAACCCAAATCGTTTCAGGTTCTTGTCATGAACAAAAATATTTGTCCATGAAGCAAATGTGCGTTGACCTTCAGGACTATAAACTGCCGGTTCGAATACCATTGGAGCATTATTTGCCGTTGATATACCCCAGGTTGTCCAGCCACCATCTTGTTTAAATGAAATTTCAATTAGCGATTCATCATTGTTTTTATACTTGCCCAAAAACATATCTTTATAAATATTGAATGGGACTAAAGTTTTTCCACTACCATCAATTACTTCCTTAAGTTTTGTTTTAGCTTCCTCAAAGTTTTCAGAAAAAACCAAAGCCTTTCCCAACATTGCTTTAACTCCCCAAATCGTAATTTTTGTTTTATTGGCTTCATCCCAACTGGTCTTTCCTGCCAACAATGTTTCAGCTTGTTTCAAGTCGGCTATGATAGCGTCCCATGATTCTTTGACTGTGGCTCGTTTTACATACATTTCATCGCGTGTTGTGGCAACTTTATCAATCAATGGAATTCCCATTTTATCGCCACCCTGGCCGTTTGAAATAAATGATTCACCAAAAAATCCTAACAGAATCATTCGGTTCCATGCCCTAAAATAATAGGCTTGTCCTTCAATGAGTTTAAGTTCCTCTTCTTCTCCCTGTTTGATGTAATTTGCACGATAATCGGGAAGAATGCCCAAAAGTGTATTTGCTGCGGTTACTCCGTAAGCTCCATCTCTCCATACATTTGCAAACTCGCCCATATTACCCGGACTAAGATTATTTTGATGAATATCATTCCACCATGCATCATTAATCCAATCCTGATCGGAGGCATGTTCCAGCGGATATAAACCCTTGGCAAAAATATCGTGCCCGTATAAGCCAAAAGAATGTTGATTGGCATACATGGTATTGACAAACAGCTCTACCTGTTCAATTTCCTGTGGAAAAACATCCTGAGATAATTCACCGTAATTTGGTTTGTCCAGAAAATCCTTTTTGCAACCGACTAAACCGACGGTAACAATTACAAATAATAGTATAATATATTTTTTCATAATTATTCAGTTCTATATGATTAAACAATTTTTCTCATTAAAATTTAAGGTTTAATCCCAATGAAATAAAGCGGGTTTGCGGATATATACCATCCGTTTCGATACCCCTTCCCTTAACTCCGCCACCCAATTCAGGATCTAATCCTGTATATTTGGTAATTGTAACCAGATTTGAACCGGCTATATATATACGAGCCGAACCAATACCAATGTGGGCAGACACGCTTTCAGGTAAAGTATATCCAATCTGGAGATCTTTTAACTTGAGGTAAGAACCATTCTCTACAAAAAAGGAAGATACATTTTTATAGTTGCCATTTGGATCACGTAGAATTTCACTACCTTCACCAACCTGGTATACGCTTGGTAACCCAGTAATTGCAGTATTCCCAAATTTAGACGTGTTGAAAATATCTGAGGTCGTATTCCAATCCGCATAAAAGCTTTGACGTATACCTTTTGTTGCATTGTACAAATCAACTCCGGCCTGCCCTTGAAAATAAGCTTTCACGTCAAACCCTTTATATTCTACACTTAAGTTTATACCATAAAAGCATTTTGGCCATGGATTACCAATGTATGTTTTATCTGCATCATCAATAATCCCATCAGGTTTTCCTGTTAATTCACCATTTTCGTCTTTACTATTCAGGTCTCTGTATATCAGGTCTCCCGATTTTGCAACCTGACCAGCTTGTTGAGGACCTGCAGCAGCTTCAGCATCTGTTTTATAAATACCATCGGCTATATAACCATAGAACTGTCCCATAGCATACCCATCTTCAGTTCGGCTTATGCTACTATTTAACCAGGTAGCACCACCTTCGTAAATAAGCGCCCCTTTCTCCCCAATTTGAATTACTTTATTTTTATTGAAAGAAGCATTAGCGCCAACAGAATAAGACAGATCCCCAATTTTATCATTCCAATTAGCTTCAAATTCAACTCCTTTGTTTGATATTTTACCGATATTTATTGTGGCGCCATAGCCTCCCCCATTATACCAACCAATGCCAGATGACACTGGTAAAGCCACAGTATAAATCATATCAGTAGTTTGCTTATCGTAAACATCAACAGCAAAAGAAAGCCTGTTTTTCAGGAAGCCAAAATCAAACCCAAGATTTTTGGTTGTAACTTTTTCCCAACGAATATCAGAGTTTGCAAACTTAGCAAGCCCCCAACCGGTAACCGCATTAGTTCCGTCGTACGAAAGAACATTGACTGATTTATAAGCAGATTGATAAATAAAATCACCAACCGACCCAATACTACCTAATACACCCCATCCGGCACGAACCTTTAAATTATTTATCCAGGTAATATTGTCTCTCATAAAAGATTCTTCAGAAACCTTCCAGGCACCTGATATTGATGGGAAAATCCCGTATCGGTAATCACCAATGAATTTATTTGTACCGTCGCGACGAACAGTCGCCTGCAGAAGGTACTTACCTGAATACGTGTAGTTTAAACGACCAAACTGAGCAAGTTGCGAACCTTTACCGTATCCTGCATCAGCATATCGTGCAGTTGAAGTTTGAGTTGAGGTTGCAAAACTGGGTTCGTAGTAAACAGGAAATCCTTCTGTACTTGCATCTACATATGTTGAATTACTTTTGATTGCTTCCCAGCCCACCATTGCCTTAATATCATGCTTCCCAAAAGTTTTGTCATAGGTCAAAACCATATTCCCATTAATTGTCTCATCTCTTGACAAGCGTTTTTCGAGCTTACGAACCCCATTCTTCAAAATCCCAAAATCGTAAAGCAAATTAAATTGAGAATTATCTTCTCCTCCCATATAACCGCCAGCAGTGGCTCTTAAATTTAATCCTTTAATAATCTTCCAGTCAGCAAAAAAATTGCCTTCCATACCCCAATTGTTATTATTATAAATGTGGTTTTCAGCAGAACCTACCCAGTTCGTTCCTTGAAATCCATCAGGAACAGCAGCCCAACCACCAACGCGAGATGCATCGTAAACACCCATCAACGGAATAGAACGGTAAGGTAATCCTTCGCTAGCTGGCCTGTTTTTCGTTTTATTTATATATAAATACTGGCCAATTGTAAGTTTGTCTGATAATTTATGATCTGAATTCATTCGGAGAGAATACCTTTCAAACCAGTTATCCCGACGAATACCATCTTCTTTTAAATATCCTGATGAAATATAATAGGTTGACTTTTCGTTACCCCCGGATAAAGAAAGGTCGTACTTCTGCTCAATGGCTGGACTATACATTTCATCAATCCAATTGGTGTTTTCAGTACTTTTATTCCAAGAATCGTACTCAACTCCCATGATCTTTCTTGCTTTGATGTAATCTTTACTATCCAAAAGAGATGGAAGGTTTACTGCACTTCGAGAACCATAATAGGCATTAAAATTAACTTGCATTTTCTCTCCGGACTTCCCTTTTTTAGTTGTTACAAGAATAACACCTCCTGCAGCCTCAACGCCATAAATAGCAGCAGATGAAGCATCTTTTAATACCTCGATATTCTCAACATCCGACATATTAAAATTATTGCCAGTACCCATTCGTACTCCATCAACAATATAGAGTGGTCCTAAACCATTAATTGAGGCTGCTCCCCTAATGATAATATCAGAACTCGCACCTGGTTCGCCAGTACCTTTTGTTACATATACTCCAGCGACTTTTCCTTGTAAAGCCTCTGAAAGACTTTTTACCGGTAAGTTTCTGATTGCATCCGACTTAACTGATGAAACCGAACCTGTTAAATCTGATTTCCGTTGGCTTCCGTAACCAATTACAACAACTTCATCAACACCAATATTTGATGCTACCATTTCAACATCAATCCGGTTTCTTTGATTAATAGTTATTCTTTTTGTTTCCATCCCAATAAATGAAACTATCAGGACTTTTCCATTTTCGGGTACTTTAATCTCGTAATCTCCATTAGAATCAGATATTGCACCTGCAGTGGCACCTTCAACAACAATTGTAGCACCAGGAACTGCATCTCCATTTGCATCTTTAATGTGTCCCCTGACTGTTTGCATTTGTTGCATTACGGCTAACTCAGACGATTCTGTTGGAAGTATAACAATAACCTTATTTTTAAGCACATACGACAAATTCGTTCCGGTTAAAATATCATCAAGTATTTTATCCACCGATTTGTCTTCAAAGCTTTTATTGACTGATTTTGAGACTGATAAATCCTCTGAGCGATAGAATACAGTATATTCAGATTTTCTCTCAATTTCATTAAAAGCTTCCTTGATTGTGGAATTCACAAAATTGACGGAGATCCGTTGATTTTGCCCATAGCCCGCAGCTGAAACATGCAAACAAGCAATTAGAATAATTAGCGCAGTTAGTTTCATAATTAGAAAACATTTTTTGAAGCGTAATGACACACCTCTTCCATACTGATAAAACAGATTTTTTTTCATAAATTTGTACTGTTTGGTATTAGTGATTAATACTGATTTTTAATGGGGAAATGTTAGCGGCATTTCCCTTTTTTATATCATAGATTATTTTCCTGTCATTAATTCCTCCTTTTAATTATAAGTTTTCTGTCAGTTAAGGTATAATCAATATTGGTAGTTAGTTTGATAATATCCAACACCTGCCAGATTGTTTCTTTATTTTTAAATTGTCCGGTATATTTTATTGATGAAAGCTCAGGATCAGCGAAAGTAATTTCTACGTTATACCAGCGTTCTAAACGCCTTGCGAATTCTGAAAACGGAAGGTCTTCAAACATGAACTCGTTCCGTTTCCATGATGACTCAACCACTGGATTCGATTTTATAACAGAGAAACTTTTATTCAACTCGGAGTAAATAATTTTTTGGTTTGGACTTAACTCTGCTATTTTTGGAGTTGATGAATCCAGTGACTTATAAATTTCAATTTTCCCCATTTCAAGCGAAGCCTCTGTTCTTCCAAAATCCGCATATGCCATCACATTAAATTCAGTTCCGGTAACTTTTATATCGAAATCTTTAGTTTTAACCCAAAATTCCTTGTGATTTTGTTTGGCAACTTTAAAAAAGCCTTCACCATCCAATTCAACTTTTCTATCATTTTTTGAAAAAGAGACCGGATATTTAAGTCGACTCTCTGAATTCAGCCATACGTATGTCCCATCCGGCAAAATCAATTCTGACTTCTGTCCTTTGGGAACAATCATTTCGTAATAGGCCTCGTCTGATGAAGTCGAATCAATTTTCTGGCTCATGAAATTGACGAACCAATAAGCCATCATACCAAAAACAAAAACAGCTGCAAATTTCAGGTAGCGAGTGTATATTTCCTTTTTACGGTTTTTCAATGAAGGATAAGCCTTGTTCATTTTTATCCGAACAGCATCCCAATTTGAGCGAGTATTTCTGTTAACAATGAATGCATAATTAGCTTCCATTTCAAGAAACTGTGCTTTTAATGAGGCGTCTTCCTCCAGCGCCAAAAACAGTATTTCTTCCTCCATTTTGCTAATTTCACCTTTATAAAAGGCTTCCATTAAATGTTTGTACTCCATGTTAAATCATTTACTTCAATGAATTTACTACGGATATACAACAAGCGAGAAAAAAACCCGCATGAATTCAGAAAAAATTTACGAATAAGTGCAAGATGTTTCTCCTTGAGGCTTGTCCAGAATTCATTTCCTCGCGAATTTTGCTCATCGCTTTTGAAATGTGCTTCTCAACTGTTTTTATACTAAGGCCTGTTTTTTCAGCAATTTCACGATTCTTTAATTGCAGGAATTTACTCATCCTGAAAACTTGCTGGCATGATGATGAAAGTGAGGAAATGATAGTATTAACTTCATTGATCATTTCCTTTTTAATTTCCTCTATTTCGTTTTCTTCGAGAAAACTTAGCATATAAATATTGTTTGTGGCGCTATCGTAATTTAGATAATCAGCATATTTTTGTTCGACTCTTTTGTGCTTAATATAATTTAAGCACGTGTTTCGTGTCATCTTAAACAGATGCCCCTTTGCTTGTTGAACAGACTTAATTTTACTACGTGATTCCCAAAAAGAAATAAAAACATCCTGAACTAGATCTTCTGCGACAAAAAAATCGCCTAGCATCCGATATGCAAACACTCTTAACCGAGGAAAATAAATATTAAATAAATATTCAAAAATAGTCTCATCCCCCAATTCAAGTCCCAACAATATTTTTGATTCTTCAATCTTAAGATGTACAGGCATAAAGCTCTAAAGTGTCAAAATTTCAAACCCAAATATACTTTATATTTTTGCTTTTCATCATATTAAACTTTTGTGATTATTCAGTGGTTGGCAATATATTTTAGCCCCCTTTGCATATGCGTTTTCTTGCATTTATTTGCAGGAGGAAAAAACAACAAACTCCTATAAATATACATTTACAGGAGTTTGTTTCGATAATACATTATGTTGCGTGGAGCTGGCGGCTCTTTCTCTCGAACCCTAACTAAATGTCACAAATAGTCAAACAATTGTATAAAAGACAGTTAAATCATTATTTGTTTAAATAAAATATCAGTAAATATCCTTAGATATATTCAAAATTGGGTGTATATTTGGGTGTAATTTCAACCATATCCAAATATGAATATCAAAAGGAACATCATTTTCACATTGGAAAGACGAAAAAAAATCGACGTTTTGGTCACTGACAATGTTCCAATCCGGATGCGTGTTATCTATGGCGGAAACCGTATCGATTTCAGTACCGGATACCGAATAGATGAATCTAAATGGGAGTCAGACAAGCAACGGGTAAAGAACGGATGTTCAAACAAACTTAAGCAAAGTTCTTCTGAAATCAACGCTGATTTATTAAAATATTATACGGATATTCAGGAAATATTTAAAGCGTTTGAGGTAGCAGATATCACCCCAACTCCGGAACAACTTAAAAGCACTTTCAATAAGAAATGCAGAAAAAATATTTCCGATGAAACGGAAACGGAGATATCGAAAGCTACTTTCATGAATATTTTCGATGAATTTCTAAAGGAATGTGGTACGCAAAACAACTGGTCAGATTCTACCTACAAAAAATTTGCAGCAGTAAAAAATCATTTAACTAATTTCAATTCCAACCTAACATTTGAGGTATTGGACGATTCCGGTTTAAGTGAATATGTAAATTATCTTCGGGATAAGAAGGATATGAGAAACAGTTCTATCGGCAAACAAATCGGCTTTCTCAAATGGTTTCTTCGTTGGGGACTAAAGAAAGGCCATCACAATAACAATGCTTTTGAAATATTCAAACCCAAACTAAAAAATGCACAAAAGAAAGTAATCTTCCTAACTTGGGGAGAACTAAACAAACTTCGTGATTATAAGATTCCGGCAAGTAAACAGTATTTGGAACGGGTTCGGGATGTGTTTTTGTTTACCTGCTTCACTGGGTTAAGGTATTCTGATGTGTATAACCTGAAAACAAGTGACATTAAAGATAATCACATAGAAATAACGACTGTAAAAACTGCTGATAACCTGATTATTGAATTGAACAACCACAGTAAGTCCATATTGGAAAAGTACAAAGAGGTTCATTTTGAAAATAATAAAGTCCTGCCTGTAATTACCAACCAGAAAATGAACGACTACCTAAAAGAGTTGGCCGAGTTAGCCGAAATAAACGAGCCAGTTGGCGAAACTTATTATAAAGGTAATCAGCGGATAGATGAAGTTACACCAAAGTATGCACTTCTGGGTACACATGCCGGAAGAAGGACTTTTATTTGCAATGCTTTATCCCTGGGTATCCCACCTCAGGTAGTTATGAAATGGACGGGACACAGCGATTACAAGGCCATGAAACCATACATAGATATTGCTGACGAAATAAAAGTCAGTGCTATGGAAAAGTTTAACCAACTGTAATTAAGGAGAAATTCATAACATCTTATCAAATCCAATTATCTTTGAAGCATAATATAAATAAGTAGTCATGTTAACAGCAGAAGAAATTAAATCCCTAGCGAAAAGCGGAGAGGGATACAACGCCGATTTCAAACTAAAAGTACCGAGCAAAGTTCGGGAACTTACTGAAGAAGTTTGCGCATTTGCCAATAGCGAAGGAGGATTCTTGTTGCTGGGCATCGACGATAAAGGACAGATTACAGGAACTGAAATTGACAACCCGAAACGTTCTGCCATTCAGGACTCCATAAGAGACATATCCCCAACTATCCATGTGGATATTTATTCTGTAGATGTTGATGGTAAAAACGTATGGGTGATTGAAGTCCCATCAGGGAAAGATAAACCTTATGTTCTTTCCGGGGCAATCTATTTACGGGAAAGTGCCAATTCTCAAAAACTGACAACTGCCGAAGAAATCCGAAGTTTCTTTCAGAGCAGCAATCGCATTTATTTCGATGCTGTTCCTTGCCTTAAATTTGATTTTGAAAGTGAGCTGGATAATGATATGTTTAATCTGTTCCGTGCCGAATCGGGCATTTCCGGGAACATATCCACCCAGCAGATACTAAATAATTTGCAGGTATTGGATGAATCGGGTGTAATTAAAAATGGTGGAGTATTGTTCTTTAGCAAGCAACCTGAAATTCCGTTTCATCAGGCTGTTACCCGTTGTGTAAGGTTTAAAGGGAAAACCAAGGTACATATCATTGATGACAAAACATACGGAGGCCCATTGTATCAACAGTACCAACAGGCTGAAAAATGGATAAAGGATAAACTTGAAGTAGCCTATATCATAGAGGGTATGGGCCCTCGTAAAGAAGTTTGGGAAATTCCCCTTACCGTTTTTAAAGAATCGATTATTAATGCTCTTTCACACCGGGATTATTACGAACAAGGCGCCATTACAATGGTGGAAGTTTATGACGACCGGGTGGAGATTTCCAATCCGGGAGGGTTACTGATTGGTGTACAAAAGGATTTTGGCAAGAAAAGTATGACCAGAAATCCTCTCATCTTTGGATTATTTACCCGTATGAGTTTGGTGGAACAGGTTGCATCCGGCGTTCCACGTATGCGCAAAGCAATGAAAGAGGCGGGGCTGCCGGAACCAACGTTTACAACTGATGGAGGTTTCTTTACCGTCGAATTTAAACGTCCCCAAAAGAATGACACTGCAAATGACACTGCAAACTCAACGAGTGGCACTATAAATGGCATCATAAATCCGATTGATGGCACTATAAATCTGGAAAGTTCTATCGAAGAAATAGTCTTAAAACTGATAGCAGAAAACGAGGGATTATCAGCTAGAAGAATATCAAAACTAATAGACAAAAGTTTAAGATCAACTATGCGCTACCTGGATAGTCTTAAAAAATCTGATAGAATTGAATTTCGGGGAGCGTTGAAAAACGGAGGTTATTATTTGAAATAAGAGCCAGGTATGGAACAACTTCAAAACATTCAATCCGTTATTGAGTATTTCTCAGATGAGTATTCTTCCTGGCAAGAGGTTAACCGTCTGCTCATAAATAAGATTCAGAACCCTGATTCAGGAGATATATATTCTCAAGAATTCTTATTCACATTTTATAATAGACACAAGGAGCCCAACGTTTTACAAACCAATCTTTTAAACCTTATCCTGGCCGGTTCTGCGGAAAAAGCCGGAGTTATAACTGCCCCATTACTTGTGTTGTTAAGGGAGAACATCTCCCTTTTTGAAAAGAATAAAGAAATTCTGGAAAATCTGAGTTCTCACAAGATTATCAGGCAATCCCTGCTGTACTATCATGACAAGAGAGTTTCACTGGAAAGAGATTTGGAATTGGTAAAAACGTATCCTTATCCTACGGAAGCAGAAAGGCAGATGCTGATTGATGAGACGCAAAAAGAATTAAACGAGTTATCCGGTGAAGAAGAAAAGGAAAGAATCAGGATTACGCCCTTTTGTATGAACTTTTTCCCTGACATTTACCAATTGAGCAAAGAGCTTGTGGCATTTTTTAATGCTTATATTCCTGAAAAGGATGTGATTGCTGAGAATCAGGTAAAATCAGTCAGACAAAATATTTCTAATGGCATTTTAGTTAAGAATGACCAGAAGGATAAAGTGAATGACCCAGATGCGATTTTCAGGACAAAAATGTTTGAGAAATTTCTGATACTGGAAAGACGGCTTATTTCAGATAAATGTCTGAAGGAAGGAACCCAAAATAAAGAACTACGTTGGGTTTCAACTCATGAAAACGGGAAACCAGACATCAAAAGGTTGGTTACGTTTTTGGCCGGAATGCTCGATAATAACTATTTTCTCCCCAACAAAGACCCCAAAATAAAAGCGTTTTTTGAATCCCGGTATCAGATCACCATCGGGCAAAACTTTGAAAGGAAAAGACGTGTACCACTTTTAAATGAATACAAAATAGTATTTCTCAGCTACCCATTTTAATGAATCTACAATGGTCGTAGTACGAAGTTACATCATAAGTTACCATTTTGTATATCAATGATTTCCAATAAATATAGTACTTCTTTGACTATTGGTTTTGTTACTATCTGTGTCCTGCTCCAACTTTCGGAGTCATCCCCCTACTTCTTCCCTTCCAGCAACTTCTCTAACATAGACACCTTATCCTTCTCGGCAGCAAGAAGCCTTTCATAAAGATCAACTATTTTGTCGATAGGATTAAATGTATAATTGTTAGCTATAAAACCATTCCCTTGATTATTGTAAAAAGTATTGATATAATTAGTAGTAGCATCTTCATTCAAATTTTTAATGGCATCCAAGGGAATGTTCAAAACCTTAGATACCCGCTCCAATATTTCATCTTCAATCTGTTCCTTCTGTTCCAATTTGGAAATTGCCTGCTGAGTCATACTTAACTCAGTGGCAATATGCTCCTGTTTAACACCAAGCATTTCGCGCAGTCTTTTAATGTTATGTCCGTGGTGTACTTTGGGTGATGGGGTTATCGTATTTGTTTCCATGACAAATCTTTTGTGAAGTTATTCTACTACTAACAAAAATACGAATTATTTCAGGCTATCAAACCAGATGGTTGTAAAATACAACAGCTTATTTGTACGATGAATACAAAACAGTATTTCTCAGCTATCCATTTTAATGAAGCTTCAACGGTCGTACTACGAAATTACATCATAAATCATTTTTGTATATCAATGACTATCAGCGAGTAGCATTTTCGACGACTACGATTCTCTGATACTCCAAAAAACTCAAATTAATATTGCGGCATGATTGATAGACCGGCCGGCTATCGTTATGTATCACGTAAAATTAATTGGTCATGAACATTAAAGATTTAAAAGAGAAGCCTATCTGGCAAATGACAGGGGAAGAATTTTTATTCCTTCAACAAAACTCCGAATCCAAACAATTACAATCGGCAGCAGCCACAGTTCCTAACCCACAAAAGAAGTATGTCTATGGCATTGCAGGTATTGCCCGGTTATTTGGCTGTAGTACTCCAACAGCAAACCGGATCAAGCACAGCGGGAAAATTGACAAAGCCATTACCCAGATAGGTAGAAAAATTATTGTCGATGCGGAATTAGCATTGGAACTTGCAGGACGTAAGTCTGGAGGCAGAAAGTAGACGATGATAAATTCAAAATACACAAAGTAATATTTTTATTGTCTATACTCTTCAAAACCGCATGTTTCTTTTAATCAATCAAAACACATTCAATTCTAAAAATATTCACCATGAAAAAAATGAATTTTATTTTACAAAGTAAAGGGGGTAGCGGCAAATCGATGCTCGCCTATTTACTGGCGCTAAAAAATGAAGACAATCCGCTGACCTATTTTATTGATTTTGACAGCTCTGTAAAATCCAGTACGCAGCAGCTAAAATTCCTTCAGGGGAGGACTCCTGCCCGCTTTGCAAAAATGAATTTACTGGATGAACGGGGTAAGATTGACCGGCAGCGACTGTTCGAGAACCTGCAGATCCTCGCACAAAAACCTTATGAAGAATTCTTTCTTGATTTTGGCGCACCCGAAAGCGAACAGTTTACCTCCCTGTTTTCGAAGGATTACACCATCGAAGAGTTTAAACAAATTGCCGATGAACTCGATGTTGAATTCGTTTTCAACATTGTTGTGGCTGGAGGCAGTGCTTATCTTCCTTGCACCAGCTACCTGGATAACATTGTAGGCTTAAATCAACAGAATTTCAGCATCGTCATTTATATCAACGAGTTTTCTTTTCAGAATTACAACACACTGATTGTGGAAATAGAAAGCTATGCCAAAGCCAATTCAGATAATATTCGCGGGGTCAACTATTTTGGTGATTTTGATACCGATGCTGCCCCTCATAAAAACATCCTGAGGTACATTTCCGAAGGGAAAGGAATGAACGCATACGTCTTTATTGAGAAAATCAAGATTCGGAAAGAACTTCAAAAACTACCGTGATGGAGCACGTGAAGATTGACTTTCAACGAATGCAGGCCGAATACTTTTTGAAGTACGATTACCGGTTCGACGAGACAGCCCTTGCCATGTTGCATATTTTGAAAAAAGAGCAGGAACAGAACTTTGTTTTGCAAAACACAGCGTTGAACAAAGCCATCGACAAAATTAACGACTCTCAACGAACCTTAGCACTGGATCGTGAACACCCACGCTGGCAGGCATTCTTTTATGGTTTGGGGAGGTTGGGTTTGCCGCTGACAATGTTTATCTGTTTTGTTGCCATTTTCTACATGATCCACCTAAGCAATCAGAACCTGGAATTGAGCAATTCTGCCAAACTCCGATGGTATGAAATTTTTTATCAATCCAATATTCAAAACAGGGAGACCAAAGCCATGAAGGAATATCTAAGAGAAAATCCCATCCCTGAATAAATTTAAATACCCGAAATACCCGATCAAATGAAAGAATTTTTAAAGCAGAAACTACTGGAAAACAAGGCTGGGATTTATTCCTTAATTGCTCATCATTATACTGACCGGATCAATGAAATGGGTTGCAGTCTTTTCCGAGACTGGTTAAGTCAGGAACTGGATATTGATAAAAGCAGGATAAACGTCACAAGCCTATATTCAGCGGTTAGACGGGAGAAAAAGAATGCTAGAGGTAAGAGCAAAACAGATGGACTTCAACCTGAACTTAAGAACAAGCAGAAAAGCGTTAGTCCGGGTTTAACTTTTTCTGATCCCGAGGCCATTCCATCTTCTGTAGATAATATCACCGAAATGTAACTCATCTGCGGTCGGCCGAATAACCACTTCTGAATAATTCCAAATAGGAATAAATAAAAATGAGCTGAAATGAATAGAAACAGATATTTCTGCATAAAAACAGGTAAAATATTTATTACTAGTCACATTCATGCGAACTTATTCTGTCAGGGGGCGGAGCAAGTTTGTGCATCGGTCAGACCGATTCCTTGCTCTGCGAGGCCAAAAACATCCCGCCGGTCTAATCAGAAACACAAAATGTACAAACATGAAAACAATTAAAAACAGGAATACAGGAGGTAGACCTGTCAAAGATCCTAATGAAAAGAAAGGGCATAAAATAACGATCAAAATGGCAATGGATGAATATGGTTCTCTCAAAACCAAGTCATCTGAAGCCGGAATTAACCAAAGCGAATATATCCGCCAATGTATCCAGGTCAGTATCGTTAGACAGCGCATAACACCTGAATTGATGAACCACATCCGTCAACTAAGTGGAATGGCCAACAACATCAACCAGATTGCCCATAAAGCCAATGCTGCAGGGTATCCGGGTGTACACAAGTACTGTTTATATATGAACGAAAGGCTGGATAATGTAATCAGCAAAATTGAAGATGATTGCTAAGATTGTACAGGGACAGGGATTCCGGGGAGTGATCGGTTATGTCCTGGAAAAAGAAAAGGCCAGCTTGCTTTATGCAGAAGGAGTAAGGCTTAAAGACAAGGAATCGATTGTCAAAAGCTTTGTCGCCCAGCACAAGCTAAATCCGAAAATAGTAAAACCGGTTGCGCATATTTCGCTGGACTTTTCGGTTCAGGATAAACACAGGCTGACCGATCAGTTTATGGTTGGCATGGCTCAAGAATACATGGGAAAAATGGGATACCGGGATACACAGTACATCATTGTCCGGCACCATGACACCGACCATCCGCACATTCACATCGTTATTAACCGGATTGACAACAATGGGAAACGGATTTCTGACCAAAAAGAAAAGTTGCGAAACACCAGGGTTTGTATGGATCTGACCAAAAAGTACGGTTTGTATATTGCTTCAGGCAAGGAGAATGTGAAAGAATATAGGTTGAAAGAGCCGGACAAAACCAAATACGAAATCTATCATGCCCTGAAATCTGTTATCCCAAATTGCAGGAACTGGAAAGAATTAAAATCGGAGCTACTCCAGTCAGGCATTACGGTTGAATTTCGAAAAAACGGAAACTCAGACAAAATACAGGGAGTACGGTTTGGAAAGAATGGATATGAGTTCAACGGTTCCAAAATTGACCGGGCTTGCAGTTTTTCCAAAATCAGTTACCAATTGTACCTGAATGAGAAGTTACACCAAAACGAAAGCCAACATCACTCAAAATCAGAACATCCCGATCTATTCAATCGACATGATAACACTATGGATCTTGCTGCTGGACTTGAAACCGCAGCTTCTGTTGTTGGCGGATTATTCGATATTCTGAACAACGCACGTCGTTACGACGAAGACGAAGCTGATTTTTTAAGAGAGCAGGCGCAACGGCGGAAAAAGAAGAAAGACCCCCAGTTCAGGCACAGAATGTAATCTGTTAAAATCACTGCCACCAGCAAAAGCAAAATGGATTCTTCGGCATTTTATCCAACAGTTAGAAATTATTCAGATTAATCGCTAATATATTGTTTATGATATTTCAATATTTTAAATTTGAAAAAACGAATTAACCTTTGAATAAATCACTTACTATACTCCCTAAACATTCAGGTCATGAGGGCAACCCTGCGATCATGCTCAATCTCTCATACAATTTGAAAATAGTTGAACTCATAAAATACAAGGTTCAGTGAATCAAATGGAGCTAGCGTGCTGGAGTTGGTTTGTGAAGAAGAAACAGTTTGGTTGAGGCAAAAGAAATCTTACATATGTATAAGATAAGACCATGCAAAAAATGAAAAGTCCGCTTGACGATATTTAAAAGATAATGCATCATATACTTACACTTTCCATTCCAGTTAGGTTTAGAAAGAACAACTGAAGTTCTATTTAAAAGAAAAATAAATACAATGTATATACAACTGCGTTACCTGCAATCCTCCTTATACCACGACATTGACTTCCAAAGCTAACGTTCGTGATAAATTCGAGAAAATGCAATGAGAAAATGAAAAATATAGATAACTGAATATTAATACGTTACGAAAACGTTAGTTAGAAGGTTAAAAAAAGAAAATTAGGCTGGTTTTAAATGAAATAACTAAACCAAAATAAAAAATGATTGCTTCGAGATTTTGTTTTGCCCGCCCGCCTCTGCCCTTCAGGACAGTTAGGGAAGCCAACTCTAATGCACACATTTGCAAATCGCACAAGCCGACAGACAACCCAAAATTTGCAAAAGAGTGCCCCAGTCCCAAATTCTAAACAAACTTTAAACTGATATATTATGGGTGAATTTTCAAAACGAATAGGTGAAATTGGCGAAGAAATAGTTGTAGAATTTCTCGCTTTGATAGGTTGGCATCAACTAGTTAGAAACTTTGATATCCCAAGCATTGACCCCGAAAAACATGAGAAAAATTCTCATGGGATTGACGCTTATTTTCATTACAAAAGTCCTTTGATTTCAAAGACTTTAGAAAATGTTATAATATCAGTAAAATATAGTAAGGACAAGTACCCTAATTCTCCTGTAGCCACATTTAAAAATCATTATACTGATTTAGGGAAAGCTATTGAATCATTTAAGAAATCAGAAATTAGAGCAAAAAACAATAATAGTTATTCCGACTTGGAAGCAATCTTTGACAGAGGAATTCTTTTCTGGCTTAATAATGTTGATGATGATTCAAATGACCTATTATTCAAGCTATCAAAACTTGAAGCTCCTAAAGATTTTTATCATGATGGAATATTCCTCGTTGATAATGACAAGATTGAATTCTTTTTTAATGCAATTGAATTCTCGAAAAGAAAATATCCAACAAAAACCATTGAGTTCACATATTTCAATACTGGATTAAATAGTGATAACGACACTCCCAAAAACGGTAGAATTATGCCTGTTCAATATTTAGCATCTAATATTCTACCAATGAGAGTACAATTGGAGGATGATAAAAATACTCTGATACTTTGTTCTAAAGAAAGATTTGAAGAAGAGGAACTTGTAAAACTATTAGGCTTAGCAAAAAACATTACTGCTAATTATCAATCTAAAACTATTATTGCCTTTCCAGATTTCAACAAATTATTACACGAACATATTGTAAGTAATGCTATTCAGATGTTTGAGGAGTTTTCCTTTACAAATACAATTTCAGTCGAAAATTTTAACCAAAACTATCGGAACTAATGGAAAAAATAAACGATAATATTGATAGATTTCTACCTTTTGGAGAATTCTTGCGAGCAGTTCTGCAACATGAATCTATTAAAGACAGAGAACGTCGACTTTTGCTAAGAATGAAAGGTGTTTTTGTTAATAATACTGATGAAGATAGTACATTCCCTATTCTTACAACTTCCTTACTTAGTCCAAATGAGTTTGAATTTTTGAAAGAAAGCCTTCAAGCAAAAGAAGATAGAGAAAAAACAATTAATCGGACTCTCGAATGGGAATCAACAAAAACGTTGATTTCAGCAATCCCTGACAATTTCAATATACAAGAAGTTATTAAAACAACTTTTCCGAGATATAAAGTGGTTGGAAATCCAAACTTCAAAATGGTTGGGAATAATCCGGATAAAATAATCCTGGACTTTAAATGCGAAACGACAAATTACAGTAAAGCTTGGTTTAGAGGGAAGAATGAATTCAAGGGACAAGTTGCATTTGAAAAGATAAAAACAAAAGACAACAAAGTTCAACTTCAAATAGTGCATACTTCTCCAGAAACTACTGAAATAGCGGAAAAAGTGTCAAAAGCCTTAGAAAGACATTTCAAAGAAAAAAATTACATGAACCCTATGAAGGATATTCAGAAAATTCTTTTTAAGGACTTTACAAATGAGGAAAGAATAAACTTCTTCTTAAATATGACAGAAGGTGATAATGTGTTTGATTTCTCAAAAGCAACTTTTTTAGATATCGGACCTGACCCTAATGAAAATTTACCGAATGATATTAATTGGCTGGAATTGGCAAAAGTACGAGAGTTAAATATCAACGGTGAAGTCTTACATAATATTCCGTTTTTAAAAGACAAATCACTCCATAAGTTTATGGTGCTTTCTGAAATGGAAATTATCTACGATTTTTCCCTTCCTTCGGTTGAAGGGAATTGCAAAATAAGATTTGGATTTCCAAATTATTTTAAGAACCGAATTGGAAATATTGAATTAGTAGTAGATATTGTGAAAATTAATCCCAAAGACGAATACTTCAATGTCCCGCCTTCTTCGATAAAGCGGCAATTATTTAAAGAATTCGAGAAAATGAAAACAGAAAAGTATGAATGGAGTAAAATGCAAAACCTACATAAACAATACACACCAAAGTCATGACAAACATAGATTTCACTGAGATAGAAATAGATAACTTAATAACACATTCGGTTGGAAATAAATTACGAGATGAGAGAATTGTTTTATCAGTCGAAGAAACAACTATTGACGAAGAAACAAGAAACTTACTGCTAAAATATTTCTTATTGCCCATTAAAACAGAAGAGTTTTATTCATTCTCTCACTCCATTAAACTTGAAATGAATGAAATTTATACAGTTGTTAGAAAGTTATTTTCAGACAATAACCTTTTCATAAACTCATCTCAAGATATTGCCAAGCTACTTTATGAACAATCAATGCATCCGAAAATAAAAGAGGGCAAATTAAATGTTTCGTATTTTACCAAGGTTATTATTGACGATGAGATAGTTGACGCAATTGGAATTTTTAAATCGGAAAAAGATGTCCCTTTTTTAAAAATGAATCCTGGTCAAACAAATTTTGACATACAACATGAATATGGATTTGAACTAAAAGGTATCGACAAAGGCTGTCTAATTCTTAATACAAATGCCGATGACGGATATAAATTGTTCATTATTGACAATGCAAATAAGTCTGTAGAAGCCCAATACTGGAAAGATGATTTTTTGAAAGTTAAACCTCTGAGTAATGAGTTTTTTCAAACGAATCAGTTCCTAAGCATTACTAAAAACTACATAACCAAAGAGTTGACAAAGGAATTTGATATTACACGGACTGACCAAATTGACTTACTAAATCGCTCTGTTGAATTTTTTAAGTCAAAGGACAATTTTAACAAACAAACATTTGAAAGTGAGGTATTGCAGGATAATAACATAATTGAGTCTTTTAAAAATTTCAATGAATTGTATCAACATGAAAATGACATTAAAGTAGATGACAGTTTTGAAATTTCAGCGAACGCAGTAAAAAAACAGGCACGAGTTTTTAAGAGTGTAATCAAACTGGATAAAAATTTTCACATTTATATTCATGGTAATAAGGAACTTATAGAACAAGGAATCGATAATGATGGCAGGAAATATTACAAAATATATTACACCGAGGAAAAATAACCAATACAATCCTAACTGTAATTTACCCTACAAACAAACTTAGGATAGTATTATCTTTGAATCATGAATATTAAACCACATAATAACAACCTGTTTTCAGAAATTAGGCAACTGATTGAAGAAGCAAGGCAAACAGTTGCAGTTGCTGTTAATGCTGCTACAACGATTTTGTACTGGAATATCGGACATCGAGTTAATAATGAAATCCTTGAAAATAAACGCGCTGAATATGGGAAAGAAGTTGTAAAAACGCTCTCGAAGGAATTGACACAAGAATTCGGAAAAGGTTGGAGCGAACAACATCTAAGACATTGTCTACGCTTTGCGGAGATTTTTCCAGATAAAGAAATTCTCTACGCATTGAGTAGACAATTAAGCTGGACTCATTTTCGGACAGTAATTTACTTGGACGATGAACTTAAACGAGAGTTTTATGTTCAAATGACCAGAATTGAAAACTGGAATACCCGCACATTGAATGAAAAAATTGATTCGATGTTATTTGAGAGAACAGCGATCTCAAAAAAGCCGGAAGAACTTATAAAAAAGGAACTCAAAGAGTTGCGAGAAGAAAACAAACTAAGTCCAGACCTCGTTTTTCGTGACCCGTATTTTTTGAATTTTCTTGGCTTGGAAGATAATTACAGCGAAAAATCATTGGAAGAAGCGATATTAAGAGAGCTTGAAAAATTTATCCTTGAATTAGGACAAGGCTTTACATTTGTTGAACGACAGAAAAGAATGCTAATTGACGGTGACAGTTTTAAACTTGATTTGCTGTTTTATCATCGGAAACTAAATCGCCTTGTTGCAATTGACCTGAAACTTGACAGGTTTAAAGCACAATACAAAGGACAAATGGAATTATACCTTCGCTACCTGGAGAAATTTGAGACAGAAAAAGGAGAAGATTCTCCAATTGGATTAATACTTTGTGCTGAGGGTTCAAAAGAACAAATTGAATTATTGCAACTTGAAGAATCGGGAATCAGAGTAGCAGAATATCTGGTTGAATTACCACCAAAAGAATTGTTGCAAAAGAAATTACATAAGGTAATAGAACTAGAAAGAAAAAGATTACAAATGAAAAAGCTGAAATAGCCAGCACACACTTGACAGGAAAGTGCTTCGAAATGCTCAACGCTTCATACTATCACCTTTAACGAAAAGCACCCCTATTTTTCCTTGATAAGTTTCTCCAATCGGTTCATCATTTCATCTTTTTCCTTCAGCATACGCTCATAAAGAGCAATTTTTTCTTCGTGAAGTTTGATTATTTGTGCTATAGGATTAACGTCTGAGTTGCAATTTATTGCAATTGCTCCGTTATCAAAGTTATCAAATGTATTGGAGATAATATTAATAGCTTGCTCATCGTCAAAATTTTGGAAAGCCTCTACAGGAACTTTCATGGCAGCTGATATCTGCTTCAAAAGAGACGGATCAATAGTTTCTCTTTGTTCGAGCAACGAAATCCTTTGTTGGCTCCATTCTTCGCCGAGTGCATAAGCAAGGGCATCCTGTTTGATTCCCAGCATCTCACGAAACCTTTTCACATTGCGACCTTCATGTACTTTAGCTTCCATAATTCCGAATTATTTTTCAAGCAATTCAAAGATAAAACAAATTTGGTTAAAAAAGTAAAAGACAAAAGTTAACAAAGACATTCGGTAAAATACCTCGGATAAGGAATATTTTTAAACTCTCAAATTGCTTAAATAGTAGGTAATTGGGCAAAACCAGATTTTGGTTAAACTGTAATTTACATGCCTGCCAATGATATTTTACATTCCGGCAAAATTGAATACCTTATCTGTACGTTGGAAATTTGTGTTGTACCCCTAAAATACAGCACATGAAAACAACGATAAAACCTGATTTATTGATTCTGAGCGATGATGTTTTGATCGGAAAGCTACACACCCAGCTAGCAAAAGAATTTCCACTTACCTATATCTTTTATTATTATTGTATTACCATTTAAACTTTGAAATTCAATCATTTAATAAAGACCACTTACACCCGGCAGATTATTTCCAAAATGCAAACTGGCTGATTTTGAAACAGATGATGAATATAAGTTTTATTTTATAAGGATTCTTTAAACTGGAATAGCATTGTAAATCTTCAGCTTTTGAACAGTTCATTAAACCTTTCAAAACTTGCTACTCCCTTAGTTGATTGGGTAAATGACAAACATATTGATATTGAAAATCAATTAATATATGATGATGTTAGCCTTGAAATAAAGGACTTCAAACTTTTTGTTGAAAAACGAAGAGAGCTTCTTAAAGGGAAGTTCAAAGAAATAACAGAATAAATTTCGAAGAAATGGAGGATTTATGGGAAATTTTGTAAATGTTCCATTTCCTCCATTTCCCCAGAATCCTAATAATACTGGCAATTATTTTAAAATAATTTTCACACACCTACTCTGGTCTCATTTTTTTACACTTTTTACATGCTGTTATCGGGAGTAGCATCACCGGGATAACCATCCAAAGGGAGGATCCCATCTCTTTTTTGAAGAATGGAATCCCGTTCAGCATTTTTTGTTTGCTTCTATTCATACTTTAAATCATCTAAATAGAATGTGACACTGGAATTTGACACCCAGCAAAAACCACCAATTACATTTGATAAATCCTTTCCACTTAAATCAATTGTATATTGATTCCATCCCAAATTAAGAGTGATACCTAACTTCGGCTCAAAATCAAAGGAATCTTTATATTGTTTGCTTTGCATACCACCAGCCTTAAATTGTGCTGATTCACCTCCATGTTCGCCTCTTGCCCAAAAGGTAATTCTCGAAAATCCTTTGTTGGATAAATCATATCCAGGCTCATCGCCCCAGTTACAATCTTTATTTGACCAATAAATACCCGCAAAACCTGCTGGCCCTGTTGCATATGATATTTTTATGCATGTATTCCCTGAATGTGGATTATTTGTGCAATTTGGATCAATATTAACGTACTGAAGACCATTTTTCCCATCCCCCATCCATCCACATGGAATGAATGCGCCTTCTATATTCAAGGGCTGGACAACAATCTTAGACTCTTTATTTGATTCTTTTAATTCAACCTTAGAATCTTTACCATGGGATTTTGATCGGGGACTATTACAGCTTATAAAATCTATAGAGCAAAATAAAATCAATAAAATAATTATTTTTTTCATTTTTGATCCTCCTTTTTTATAGTTAAATTTTTATTGCTAACTATTCGAAAACCTATTGCATTAGAACTAGCCTCCGGCTCAGCAAAAAATCTGGCAGTGCATCTTAA
The DNA here is from genome assembly GCA_963677955.2 of Prolixibacteraceae bacterium. GTDB lineage: Bacteria > Bacteroidota > Bacteroidia > Bacteroidales > Prolixibacteraceae > Aquipluma. The sequence continues at coordinate 4,278,635 of CAXXQR010000001.1, read as the reverse complement.
ATAAAAAACAATATCTGTCCATCCTCCTCCACGAATTACTTTTTCTTTACTTTGTGGCAGTTCTTTAATTATCTCATGAATCAGTCTGTTATAGTGATTTGGATGGTACCAATCCTGACACCATTCTGCAACATTACCGGACATGTTATAAACATCACAAACGGATTTATTTGATGGCGTTCCGCCAATAGATACAGTAGATTTTATTCCACTGGACTTAAAATTGCAGTTATTATTATCAGGGCAACTATTGCCCCAGGCATATAAATTTTGTGAATTCCCTTTTGCTGCAATTTCCCATTCAATTTCATAAGGCAGTCTAACTATTTTACCTGTCGTTTGACTTAGCCATTGGCAGTAATTATTGGCATCATTCCATGTAACCTCAATAATTGGTTGATTGTCTGAATTAAACTCATCTGGTAATGTTTTAATTCCCTTATTAGTAGCCTTTAAATAATCATTGAATTGCTTGACAGTAATTTCATATTTGCTAATGTAAAAATCCGGTGTAATAATGCTTTTTTGTGGCATTTCATTTGAAAAAAATGATTTGCTGGAACAATAATTTTGACTTAATAGCGAATCCACTATTCTTTTTGATATTCCAATTTTATATGTTCCTCCAGAAATTTTAACCATTTCGGGGATGGTTAATTCTGTATTGGTTCTATTTATTAATTTGTCTTCATTCTTTGTAGTTTCATCAAATCCCATATCTCGTCTCATGAAATAAATTAAACCGAATACAAATAACATTATTAATAAGATAAGTGTCAACGCACTTAAAAAATAGAATCTGGTTTGTTTATTTTGTATTATTTTACTTTCTTGCTTTAAATGCTTTAAAATATACTTTAAACGATCCTGTTCTGGCAAATCAGTAATACTATATTTTTGAGCAACGGCTTCAATGGTTTTGGCATTTTCTGGTGTTATATCTTTTATATCAATGGCCTTTATATCTATATCAATCTCATTAGAAACCTTTTTTGATTTTTTACCTTGATATAAAAAATACACAAACAATAGTGCTGCAAGAATTGCTCCTCCAATTCCTAGATTTAGATATTCCGATAGAAATTTAAATACCTCCATTTTTGGTTGTATTTTAAAAATGATAGTCCTTTAATTGTTGAATAACTATCAAAATAATGAAGAAAACAATATTTTTAAAAGTGATACTATTCCGAATAGAATAATTATTATTCCGAGTATATTTAAAATGATCTTAACTACGTTTTTACTTTTTCGACTTTTCACTTCAATCCAATCGGGTACTATTTTCCAAACGAGTAATCCAACAATGATTTGAATAATGGATGATATCATATTTAATTGAGTCATTTAATTTCTTCTTGTATTATTCAAATATTATTTCTCCCTTATTATAATCAATGGAGATTTTCCCAAACTGACTAAGAGCTGATTGACCTAAAAGTAATGGAGCTTTGAGATTATTTACAATGGATGCTTGCACATTATTTAGCGTTCGGTTTCCAATCTCTACTGTTTTGAGATTTACAACCTGGCCTTCCGAAATATCACCATTAGCATCTGTAAAATTTATTTCTCCGATAAAATCTTCCTTGGTTAATTTACCTTGCTTATATAGAAATAATGCTTCAGTTTGAGAAATTGAAATGATTGATGCCCCAGTATCAAAAATGAACTCCAATGAAACTCCATTAATTTTTGTTGGTACTAAAAAAATACCATTTTCTCTCCGCATTTTTATAATATTATTTCCATTGCTACTGGGAATCTCTTCATTTCTTGAAATTTTCGGATTTCTTGTATTTGAATAACCTTTATTTGATCGGTTTATTCTTCCTGATTTCCTTTCACAAGAAGAGAAACAAATAAGAGAAACAAATATGATAATTAAATAATATTTCATTTTACCTGTTTACTAGCTTCAATTATTCCTGGTTTTGGAACGATATGAATTAGAAAACGTTGATTTTTACTTTCATCGTTTTTCTCTCGCAAATTACCGCCAATCCCACTTCCCGAGATTAATACTTCACAATTTTTGCCGAAATCAATATTATTGCTATTCCAAAAATCATGTAATGCTAAAGCCCTTTTATAACTTAACTCATAGTTGTGGATATAATTATCTTTTGATGCTTGACCCTCAATAACTAATAAATATTGAATATCAGGATACTCTTGACTAATTTTTTTTAATGAATTTTGAATGGAACGACCAGCTTTTTTAAGTTCGTTTTGTGTATAATCGTCAATTACACCTATATTGGATACTCCAATAGGAAAATTAACTCTAATTTTTAATACATGTTTCTTATAGACTTTATTGTAATCAAAATAACTAGAGTCAATTCGATTTACAGCTTCTTCAATCTCCTGAATTTTATCTAATTGAGCCTGTGTTGCTTTTCTTTCGGTTTCAATATCAACCATTTTTCTGTGCAACAATGCAATTGTCAGAACAAAAAGCACCAGCATCACGAAAAACAAGCTCGTCATAAGATCAGAATAGCTTGTCCAAAAAAAGGATTCTTTTTTAGGTTTGCTCATATAAATTATTGTAAGTCAATCCTTTTACGTTTATAAATACCTATTAGGAAGCCTATTATAAATGCACTAATTGGTAACCAATATTGCAAACTTGCATCCCATTCTTCAATGAATTTAAAGTGTACAAAATAATGGATATCATTATGCTCTATTTCAAATACTGTTTTTTTTGGTACATTTTCACCTATATATTTCAGAGGAATAGAGGTATCTTCATAACGAAGGGTTTTCAACTCTTGATAATCAAATTGTTCATCGTTTATGAAAAAATAATCATCTTTTTCGGTATTATTTAACGAACAAATAGACTTAATACCTTTGTTAAATATAATTCGAAATGAAGTAACAATCTTCATTTTATCATCTTTTGAATAATACCAAGATAGATTATCAGTTTCTACAATTCGAACCGGTACTTTTGATTCTTCATTAATTTTATCAATCAAAAAATGTTTTTCATAAGGGTAAGCTGGAAGAGAATCCAAAATGAATTTACCACCTCTATTATCACGCTTATGGTTATCAATAAAGCAGTTTTGAACTACTTTATGAAGTAAATCCCGTTTTGTATCTTTTATTATTTGTACTTCTTCATCTTTTTCTTCTCGTCCTTCATAATCGTAGTAAAAATCACTATAAATATATAAAGCATACTCGCTTAATATTTTATCGGTCTTTTTTGTGTATTCTCTCAATCTATAATTTAATTTATCAAAACTTGTATGAATTTCATTGTTACCTGTTTTTAGTATTTTTACGATTTCGTCTTGAATTTTGTCTTTACTAATCATCGAATAGCCATTATCTCCATAAGAATAAGGAATATTGTCGTCTCCGATTTTCAGAACAATAAACTCAGCCGTATCATTTACTCTTTTTATTAAATCAAAACACAAACGTATTTTTAAGAGATTTCCGAAAGTTTTTTTTGTGGAAGTTTTTTGAATTAGCTTTATTTCACTTTCCGACCCATTAGAAAAGAATCGTTCAACATCTATGCAGTATTTTTCATATTTTTCTTTTAAACTTTTCTCTGTCAAAATATCTGTAAGACCTGAACCTGAGTTGTCAAAAGCAAAAATTAATTTTGGTGGATTTGAGTTTAAGCTACTATATATTATAAATTCCTTTTCAAAATCTACGCTGTCTTTTGGAAAATACAACCTATTTAGTCGTTTTTTAATTGGTGGTTCGGTCAAAGGAATAAATGTAATGATTATAGGAATTAAGAAAGTCAAAATGAACATTACCAAATCATTTGCTTCAAATTCATTTTCCTTCTTTAATTCCTTAATTAGTTCAGCAATAAAATAACCAAATAATAGAGCAGACATTAACAACCATATAGCACTTTGTAGTTTTAAAAAAACGATTAAAAATATGATAGATAATATAAATACTATTCCTACCAGAATTATTCTGCTTATTCTAATATTATTCGGACTCATAAAATTCCAAGAATTACTAAAATCAATGAAATCAATGAAATACTTGCAACGACAGAGAGAGCAATTATCCATTTTGACTTAAACAATTCTTTCAGAGTAATTTTAGTACTTGTATCTTCAGTAACTGCTTTCTCTTGCTTTTTTAATACTTTCTCAATTACTTCTACCAATTTATCCAGTTTCTCATTTTGTTCCAAAGTGGCTTTCTCCAAATTTGACATTGTATTTTTTACCGCAGTAAGATTTTTCAATTCTTCGACAAGTATTGAGGTTTCTTGTAGTTTGCCTTGCAAGGTTTGCTGTTGGTCGGAGATTGCTTTCTCAAAGGCAACCTGTGTTTTTGTAAAGGATTCTGAAAGAATATCTGTTGTTATATTCAATGATTCCTGTAGCTTTTCTTGTTGCCGGTGCATAACACTGTCAAAATTCAAGATCTGTCCATTGAATGATTCCTGCAACTTTATAAGTGATTCCCCAGTATTTTCTCTAAAGCGTCCTAGTGCGGCTTTTACTTCCAAATTAGAATTGTCGAAATTTTCAGCAAGCCATTTTTCGTTTTTCATAAAAAAGTTGCCTGCATTTTCAATAACCTGCGTTCTTCCTTCGTAATCGTCCAATTTCTGGTTTAAAGCCTTTAGAGTTGTAAGATATTCGTTGGTATTTTGTAAATACTGGGCAAATACACCTATTTCATTTGTGCTATTTTTAAGCTTATCGTAAACTTCAATATTTGCAGAGGCAATATCTCCAATTTTCAACCGATTAATAGCCTGCATCAATTCTGCTTGTTTTTGAGAGGAGTCATTGACCTTTGAAAGGGTTATTCGTAAATCCTTCGTGTTTTGGGCGAAAGTATTATTGAAATTTGACAAGTTTTTTGTCATTCGCACAAGCGCGCTCGAAGTATTATTTGATATGTTTGGCAATAGCTCTGCTTGCATCCAACTTAGGAAGGTATTTTTGTTCTTTTCTACATCTACTTTTGCATTCTTGGATATGTAAGAGCCAAAAATTGTTAACATTATTCCAAGTATACTTGAAATCATTGCTAATGCTACCCCGCCAAGTAAAGTCTCTATCCCTTTGACACCGGAGCCGTTGCCTGAATTTAACAAATCGTTTAGCCCTCCACTAAATACTAAAAAACCAACCCCAATTAAAATCCCTAACATAGTACCAGCCAAACCCAAATAAAGCGGTACTGGAATTTGGGAGTAAATTTCTTCCTCTTTTGCTTCGCAATTCCTGTCAACAATATCTTTCATCAGGTGAAAATCGCTGACTGCTCCTTTATTATTGATAAGATATTTGTTTAGTGAAGTAAAAATTACATCTAAAATGTAATTTTCGTGTTGTGTTTTTATTCCCAACACATAATTTCCGGTATCGTCTTGAACTAATTGAAATTTGTTTTGATCGGTGGGAAAAATATTCTTGAAAAGTGATAGTTTTTTCTTATTAGTTAAGAAACTTAAAATTTGCCAAATTACAATCCCAGCTATAATAATGCTAATAATTAAATAGTGCATGGTTTCAGGCTAATTTAATTTCTACTGGTTCTGTTACTTCCCATTGTTCGCCGACACGCTTAATTTTGCCTGGCTTGTTTGTTTTTACGGAATTAGCATTTTGATAACTACCTGAAACAATATTGCAAATATCTTCGCTGAATATTCTTTTTGCTATTGCTTCGGCTTCATCGCCGCAAAACTCAAATTGAGCAGTATCATCGCTTTCATTGAATAGTTTGAAAAAACTGTTATCAGGTGTATTTTCTACTCTGTTGAATATTTTGCCTGATTTGCCTTTCAGGTATTTTGTTGCAGATTTCGATTGTTCAAAGTTTTCTCTAACTTTTGTTTTAGGTTGTCGCTGATTTTCTTTTTCATTCAGTAGCTTAAATTCCAATACTCTATCTTTAATTGTAATTATATCTTTTTCAGTCAGATTGTAGCCTTTTGGAGTAAACTTTTCTGCAATTCTCTTACTTCCTAAAACTTGCTTGATTACATATTCTTTCAATTTACCCTTTTTAACGAACATATACATAGCAGCGATAATTACAACAAGTAATCCAAATAAACAGAAAACAATTAATCTGATTTTTTTTAAAGATTTCTGATTCTCAATGATTTTAGTATCATTCTTCAGATTGTCTAATTCCTGTTGCAGTTGCTCGAGCTTCGAATGAAGTTCCTCAACTTGTGTAGAAGTTTGGAATGTTTGCATATTGACAACTTCGCTTTCCGATACATTTTTTATACTCTTCTCGTCGTTGGCTGGATTGAATTTTGCTAGTATTTCATTTCGAATATTTGCGGCTGTCTTGCTTAAATCAATATTTTTCCAACCTGGTGTCCCTAATGAATTAATCAAAGATTCATTGTCCTTAAAATCATCGAATTTTAATTTTCTATCATTGATTTTTTTTGCAAGTTCTAAAGCAGGTGTATTGTTAGACAATAATTCTACAAGTTTTTGATAATTTAATTTCTCTCCAAAATTGTCCAATGAAGCTTTTCCCAATTCGGGTTTAACTTTCTTTTCATAAGTATCATGAAAGTAAGGTTTCCCGACATCATATCCCTCAATAAAAGCCTTCACATACTTACAATTGGCGTAATCAACTATATATTCAAAATCCTCTTTGCTTATTGTTTTCTGTGCAGTACTTAAAGTACTGCACAGAAAAACAACGCTTAATACTAATATAATTTGCTTCATAATCAGAAGGATTATTTTGAATTCAATAAATTTTTATTACAAATCGCATCGCTTAATTCTTTGAGCATTCCCACGAGCGGATAAAAAAATAGGGTTTCTTCTATACCATCGGTTTCAGCAACCTCTTTATTTTTCAATTGCCATCCATTTTTGGCATAAATATCAAGTTTTTTGAAACAAATTTTCTTCGCTATTTCTATCGAAACATTGTTGAGTTTATATCCTTCGTTGGCAAAGAAGGGCAGCAAATCAAAGACAAACTGTATGAATTTCTTGGCTTCTTCAACCGTTTGTTCAATATACTTGTCATTGACAGCTTTGTAGCTATCGTCTTCTTTTACACCATCAATACTATTGCTTTCTCGTTGAATAATTCTATCTGTTCCATTGCTATGTAAAACCACTTTTTTCTTTAAAATATCAGTGAATGAATCAGGATTTTCGATAAAAAAACCGCCTTTGCAAGTTGCTTCTTTGGGATTTTCTTCGTTAAGAATAATATCTAAATTGTTTGTATGATACTTTTGTTTGTAAACTTTCTCAAAAATCAATTTGGTAAAGCCTTTTAGCGTATCCTTATCATTTGTGAAAAATGGGATTACACGCGAACCGTTGCCACTAAACACAATCTTGTCAGGCATTTGCAAATCCTTTGCGTTCATCAGTTTTGCCAAATGGTAGATTATAGCGGCATAAAAGAAAATAAATGTGATTTTTTGGGTGGTGTCGCTAATCAGCTTTTTGCTCAAATTGGCATTTTCAGCAAGATTTACACCTGCCGCCCTTACCTCTTTGTTTTGCCTGAGCGAAAACAAAAACGAAGCAACATCGTCAGAACTTTTATTTGCATACATATCGTCGAAAATGCGGAACAAACTGCCATCATTTTTGATTTTAGTTTTTAGTTCTGCTTTTATCTCATTGATAAACTGCCGTATAATGCCATTTTTTATTCGATTGTTTTCAGCATATCCATCACCAAAAATTGAATTTGCTGCAAAACGGAAAGAGGTAATATAATCAGCAGTGCCGGTTGCTGAAATCACAATATCGGTAGTGCCGCCTCCAATGTCTATTGTTACTAAATTACTGGCGTCGCGGTCTTTTACATAGTATTCGAATGGTGCAACTGATTCGGTTATCGGAATTATATTACTTTCCACTCCACCAAAATATTTCTTGTAAGCCTCATTCCAAGCAGTTTTTAGATTGTTGTATCTGCCTCTTTCCATACTTACAGGATAGAACCAACGAATTTTGGTCATGTCCAAACTGCCGTTGCCTATAATTACTTTATTGCGGAGTAAGTACATCAACGATTCAATATAAGCCTTTACCTGTTTTTGATTATTGGGATCGTCCGACCATTTCAAATCGGTTTCAGTTTTGTTGTACGGATAACCCAAACGCTTCTCGTAGAGTTCGTCCACGCTAGCTTTTTCAAAGGGATAGACATTTTGCCAGTTGGTTTTCTCACCAAATGAAAGGGCTGTTCGCATAGGAAGTTTAAATTCCTCATCTGTATAAGCAGGTATGTACTCTTCATCAAATACTTCCCTGATATAGTCTTCGCCACCGTGTAGCCAATGCACTTGCTTTTCATCAATTTGTCCTTTTGATATGTCGAAGGATTTTATTTCTCTACCATTACCAATTTTATATTCGACATGCGTATTGGTTGTACCAAAATCGACCGCAAATGTAAATTGCTCTTCGCCTGTTTTTAGTTCTAATTTTGGTATAACAACCCCGCAAATTTCATTATAATTTATTCGGATATAATCGAAATTTGAACCTTCGAGAGAATAATTTTTTAACTGATAATTAAGACTTTGCGTCTCATTTCGGACTGAGCTGCGTTTTTTCGATTGGTCAATCGTAGAACTAATATTTATAAATTCGGCACTGTATTTCCCTTTTTCTTTAAAATCGTAGACTAGTCCAAAATGATAATAGGCGTCGTTGTTGTTCTTAAATTTTACATTTGGAAAAATGGCACAATCGAAAGTCAGGTTTATCACTTTTCCTTCAGACACTTTGTAACGTTTTTCAAAAACTGCTGAACCGGTATCCAATTTTACATCCACTACATCGCCTGAATGATTTATTTTTATAAATTCAATCAAATCATTGATCGTATAGTAATTAAAGAACTTTTCTTTAATAGGCAATATATATGTCTGTTTGCTGTTTTCTTGTAAATTTCCATCAAAGAAACTTTCTTTCCTAATCTCGTATGGCAATCGGATAATCTTATCTTCCATTATATCATCAGCAGTTAGATTATCTATTCCAATTGATTTACTTTGATAAATAGCCTTACCTAAAACTTCTACATCGGGTGCTCTTAATGCTTTGTATGCCTTGTTCAATTTTTCAGAGGCATTTTGTTTTAAAGCATCAATTTCTTCTGTTCTGTTTATCAACGGTTTTTGCGAATCCAGATATTTTACAAGTTCATGAAAAATAGAAGTTGCAGCTCTACCATCAATATTCCTGTTTTCATTATTTGCAGCAATCCAAGTGTAGAGGAATTTTTGAAAATCCCAACTGCGTTCGCATAAAGGAATAATACCATCAAATGCCTTATGCGTATTGTTTAATTGAATATCAATATCTTCAAAGTCGTTCGCGGAACTGAAAAACAACGTACTAGGCGAAGTTGCCCCAATCATTTTGCCGGTTGACTTATGCTTCAGGATGTAAAGAGATTTCATTCTATCGAAATTGTATGCCACAGAATCATTCTCCAAAAAGGTTTTCAGTGTTTTATATAATTGGCGGTGTCCGACTTCAAGTTTTTTCAAATCGCTATCATCTTCCAACTCATTACTTTTTTCATTACTTTTTTCTTTGCGCCCATATTTCCATTTTATTATTTCAATTTTATTCCTCCACCTATCGAAAGTGAAAAATATTTCAGCAACATCAAGACTGTCTGAAACAATTTTTTGGAATGATGCCAATGCTTTTTCTCCGTGATCAGCAACTTCATTAAAAGCTGTTTTTACTAATGCAATTCGAGCAAAAGGCGAAGGAATAGAGGTCGGCTGATTTAAGGAATTTTTATTTGAACTTTCGATGGCATTAATTTGCTTATCGTCGAACATTCGGGATTCGTCCCAGTGTTTGAGCGTGTTTTGCAAATCGTGCTGTCCTTTGTTTTCGTTTTGCAAGCGTAAAACGAAGTTTGTATCTTTATTTTTATCTGCCATGATTTTTTAGCTTTTATAATTAATTAATTCTTCTGTTGCACAGAAAAAAAGTTCAATAAACCGCTTTTCTTTTTCTAACGCCCTATCTGTTTTTCCTATTTGTCCATTAAGTTCATTATCCACTTTAGCCCAATTCTTATATCTGAAATCATTCGATTTATCAATATTCAAGTTACCCTTTATAAAGTCAAAAGCGCTCGATGAAGTAAGATTGAACGGAGTAAACTTGCGGTTTTGTTTCTCCATTTCCTGTAACCAAATATAAAATTGAGCTTGTACAACTTCTAATTTTTGCACTGCATCGTTTTTGCGGAAATCGGATGGAAACCGTCGATGAGCGTACGGTTGGTAATTACATTCTTTGCCAAAAACCTGCACCATATAATTGCGAAACAACAGAAAGCGAGAAAGCGGATTTATGAGCAGCTTTTTAGTTTCGTCAGCCAAATTGTCAAAATTGATTTCCTCAGCATCTGCATTTATTCCAAATTCCTTATAAGTTGTTTGCTCAATATTTTTGTCTTTATTGCGATGTATGTTTTTACTTTCTTTTTCGGGATTGAGAAAGTCCAGCACAGCCAAAGCCGCAGCTAATTCAACAAAGTGTGCATCATTCTTTTGTGCATCGCCTCCTTTATGGTGCTCGTAGGTTGTGGTTCGTTTATCGGCTATGTAATATAGCGTGTCCAATTTTTTGTCTTCGGTTTTGTAATACGACAACGCTGCTCTTGATTTATCAATAAACGTATCGGAATTAACCAAACTATTGTCTGTTGCTGAACCAACAATAAAATAGGGCAAAACTGAAATTGCGCCAATCAGAGCTTCGTTTACCAACCCCCAATTCGGTAAATCCTGTCCATCAGTACCTTTTACATTGGGAGTTTGAAGTATCTTTCGCAAAAGAGGAAACCCACTTGCGCCTGTTCCACCAAAAATGGAACTGATTATAAAAATTTTATCTCCCTTTTTGAAATCATTAGCAAATGCCTTGAATATATCGTTGTCGTCAAATTGATTCAATACCACACTGCCGATATTCGGATTACCCTGAAATCCAGCGGTCATATCCATTTCCAAAGTTTCCTTTGAAAAAAGCATATCCACCAAAGCCTGATTCTCCTGGCTCATTGTGCTTCTACCTATAAATTCTTCAAATTTCTGAGTGTTATCGTTTAATTGTAAACAAAGTTCATCGTTCAACAATTCGATCTTCGTTTTGAAAAACTTGTTCTTTCCTCTTGTTTCGGCAATTTTATTGACTTCGATGTAATCCTCAATCAGAAGTTTTGTGCGTGACAAATCTTTGTTCGACATATCACGGTCGATAATTATGGGGACAATTGTATCCACACAACAATCGACCCCCGCTGCTAAAAGCATCGTCAGCGACTTCAATACCCTTGAGCCGGTGCCGCCTATTCCGAAGATATATAATTTGCTCATAATCAGTTTTGTTTTAATTAGTTTTTATGAATTATGATTTAAAAGCAGGGAGAATGCTTACAGTTACGGCTCCACCATTTTAATAATAAGGACCAAACAACAAAAAACATTGCCGAAACGAAAAAATTACTCAATCCAAAAAGCCAGCAGTCCCTTTTATTAATCAGTTGTGAAATGATATTTCCTTCTTTATCTCTTGTGTACATTAGACAATCACCAATATTCCCATTCAGAAAATCATTAATTGTCCATCCGTAAGCAATAAAAAAGTTAATGCTACCAGCTATTAGTAATATAATTAGCCAGTTCCACCATCTGTTAGAACGAGGATGATTAAATAGAAATAATGGCAAATAATAATATGCCAATACAATTACAGATGATATAACGATAGTGATTAATCCGATAGAATTAAAAAGATTTTTACCATCATATATCTCAGTTTGACAATTGTACCCCCAAAGGTACTCTGCAAGATATTGTCCGAATAGCGACTCGAACCAACAATAGATGTTTCCTAATACTTCTTCCATGTTAATTAATATTGATTTTTATTTCAGTATAAAAGTCATTGTAAAAAGTAAAAGCTTCATAAATTCCATGAATTTGGTATTTAATGCCATAGGTTTTACCTTCGATAGGAATTGAACCATCGTTGTCATTTACATCTTCTACCCATTGAGGGATATGAGGTATGAGTTTAATAGATAAAATTCCTTTATGTACACTTTTAGATGAGAAGTTTAATATATGGGTATATCCAAAATTGTTATTTACAGTTTTGTTAATTGATACATCAAAATCTTTATTACTTATTTCATAGTTGGATATATTATGCAAATAATTGTCATCTAAAAGGAACCCAGATAAATCCGCATTAACCGAAAATCTTGCCATATTAAGTCTTCCTTTGGTATCAATTTGATAATTATTAATTGTCGTTTTCGGAGACTTTTTATTCAAGTCAAATTTTCCAGAACCGATTTTTATAGCATAATTAACCATCCTATTTCCGGCAGTAATTGAAAAAATATTCTTTACTCCACCTCCCTTAAACTTACTATCGGGTACCTCTCGGCACAGTTTATCTATTTGTTCAACATGGCCAATGACCCAAATAAAGAATGGTCTTTGTGATTTTATATAGGTTTTGGTATCTTCACGATTATAATAATACCCATCAAATTGAGATGATAGTTGATACATTTTAACAGCCGTATTTGGATGCAATTTCAAGTATTCAGCCATAGTATTTTTAATTCCTATTTGCTGATTAACAAGATACTGATCGGCATCTTTGCCTCTGCCAGGTGAAAAAATACCATCGGTAACTAAAATAGCAATTTCATTTTTTTGTGTTTCTGCCAAAACAGATTTTAATACATTTGAAATATCAGAAGTACCACGATTGCCACCTCTAATACTAAAATTGGATGGTTCAAGTTTTTTGATAAAATCACTAATATCCGAACCTTGTGGAATAATATCACTATTGATATAAAAAAGATTCATACTATCAGTAAAGTCTGATATTTTAATATCAGTTAGATAGTTATACACTGCTTGTTCAAATTCTGTAATCCCCTTTACATAACCATCCATACTGCCGGAATTTTCAACATAAACATTGACAGTAGGTTTAGTTGAAGTGGCTAATATTGGTTTTGAATTTGGACTCGGAGGAGATGCAATGATATTTCCACTTTTTCTTTTATTTCCACATGCTGGAAGAAATAATACAATCGCAAATAAAATAATAAATGTTTTTTTCATTTTTATTTAATTACTTAATTAAACAACATTTGAAGAATTTTGAGCAGGACAATCGGATATGTTATACTTTATTCGGAATAATGCCTGTTCAAAAAGTACTTTGGAAGAAGATTGGCTCTTTTGGGTTTGTGAAGAGCAAATATGTGTTTTGTGCAGTGTCAAGATGACTCGCATGGTGCGGTCATTAAATTCGCTGCATTTGGTAAGTATTTGAATATACCAATTCATTGTTTGATGAATAGTTAAAAGTCAGTTTGTTAAATTTATTGAAAATTCAATTAACTTTCTTTACTAAATTATGTATAAAAGAGAATTTTAGCCTAATTTGTTTACATTCTAAATAAGATTTCTCCTTGTTCTGATAAAATCCAAACTTGGGCCACCCTTGGTTTCATTTTTTGTCACACTTTTTGCAAGCCAGTACACCAATAGTACATCAGCTTTTCGTTCCTCAAATCCAAAGAGCTATCCCAACCCACAAGGCAATAAGTCGCTTCACTCCAACCACCTCCACCGTTCCGCTTGCGCCAAAAAATTCAACCCCCAAAGCTATTGATACATAACGTGCTAATTCTATAACAGGGACCCCCCAGCCGAACACCCGAAAAACGGCTGGACTGTCATAGAATCACGCTATGTACAATAGCCGCGCAATCCCGACCCGCTCGGTATCCGATCACCATCATTCTAATCAGCATAGTCGTCGGAAAAAACCACAAAAAGCCCCACCACCCGTCTAAGGTGCAGTCCATGAATTGTTTTACGGCCAAAGCCTGCGGCAGGTGGCTTCCGCTTCTCTTCATTACACTCCAGGGCTACACTTCGTTCCGCCACCTTTCTTTACATTCCGTTCATTGTCAGCCTCCAGCCTCGGCTACCCACGCAAGAGTGATTCCATTCATTCCTTTGCACTCATGCTTACCCGTCGTTTCATTCCGCTCCCCTTTGGCTTTTCTAACTCACGTTCCGGAACTCAAAGCCAATACGGAAAGCTCCATTCCACCCAACCCAATTCGCTACATTACATTCAGTCACCACCCTTGCTTTTCCCCATGCCAACCTGCGGTATGCCCTGCGAAGTGTTTACCCCATAAAACCGGTTCCCCATCATTATCGCTTTGTTCTGCCTGTATTGATCGTTTCATCATACTATTGAAATGAGAATAACTGCCCACACACCTCCCGGTGCCAGTTATTTCCCATTTCAACAGCACATCATCACCATACCTAAAATTTGACATTTCCTTTATTTATAAAAATTTGTGCCATAGAATAAGTATCAATTATCAGATGAAATCAATGAAATAATAATTGAGCAGGTTGGGTCAAAATAGGCTGTCAAATAAGGTTACAAAAAAAACACCCAATCTCACACAACTGGGTGTGAAATTGGGCGTTAACTTAATAACTAGCTCGTTATCAGCCATATTTGTGGAGCTGGCGGGAGTCGAACCCGCGTCCAAACGAGGAAGCAATATGCTTTCTACATGCTTATCCCCAGACTTAATTTTCGAATAAAAGCTGGATCAGGGCCACCGACTTTTACCTTATCCTCTTAAGTTTCGCCAAAGTCGCAAGGAAAAACAATGACTATCCCCGATTTACTTGCACCACCTGATCGGACCGCTTCAGGGAGATAGCATCCGGGTGATGTCTCGTTCCAGTATCTAATACCGGAATAAAGTGTAATCTACTTAGTTCGATTACGCAGCAAGAGCGTAGTTATTTTCGCCAATTATAGTGCGAACGCCAGGATTTACGGGCTGTGCGATCAAGGCCCGGCATGCTTACACACCTCTTCTACCCGCTGTCAAAACCAGTCAGCCCCGGTATTAAGGGCTACAAAAATACATTTTTTTCAGGCATTTCCGGAGAACTATGTGTTTTATTTGCTCTATTCGATGCCGTATTTTCAACGCGAAAATTAGTTCTGATTAATCAGGTGTTGTTCACATCAAACTTACTCGAACTCACCAATAAGTACTCCTGAAACATTCCAGGCGCTAAAACTTCCGCCTTCACTCTTACCCATTGGGATGGCCACTTTAATCTGATGATGACCTGAAGTTAAATCAGGAACCGGAAAATAAGCCGGATTGGTGGCAGTTCCCGGACACCAGCCCGATCGGCTGTAATCGCTGGAGGTAACTCCGTTCCAGAAATTTCCGGAAGCCGGATTAAATCTACGGAAAGTGGCACAGTCGCTTCGCCATGGTGTAAATTGAAACAAAACCTGATTATCGATCAAAACTGTATTTTGCTTCTGGTTAAATTCATCTCCTCCACCCCATCCGCCATGGCCGGTTGTAATGTAACGCATGCTGATATTTTTAACTCCTTCAGGAACTAAAAAATCAACTTTCAGTGAATCGTTTTCGAACATAGTTCCGTATTCCTGACCGGTCATTTCCATCACATTCAAGGTATTGAACAGTGGCATAACCCAATATCTTTTCGAAGGTTTTTCCGACACTTCCATGCTGCCGGGATAATATTTTAATTTCAGGCTTACCCGATGTCCACCTTTGTCGTAATTGCCAATAAAAACACCAATCCATCTTTCACCCTGAAGGTCGGGAAGCAAATCGGTAACCTCCTGCTTGTACAAGGTTGAATCTTCCCATTGCTGGCCATATAACGAAACTTTGCTGTTAAACTCGCCAATTCCGAACGGAGTGAAAAAGCGCATAACCTCCAAAAGAGGTGCAAAATTATCAGTAGCAACAACACCCTGATAAGTTTTTCCATTGCGCGCCTGAAACGCCGGCATTGCTTTTACACCATATTTCAGTCCATCGAGAAACGACTTTTCCTTGTCCACCGGAATCGTAAAAACAGTGCCAGTGCGGTCGTATGCGTCGCCGTTTGAATGCTGATACAACTCAACAAACAATTGCGTATCGTCGGGCACAACAGGTAGTTTTACCTTTTTCAGAATTACTGTTCCCGAAGAATATTTAAAAGTTTTTTCCGAATCGGTGTCCGAGGGATTGCCAATTTCATTTCCAAAACTGATTTGCTCGTTGTTGAAAACAGTTACCGTAGTAATCAAGTTTTCTGTGATCCGGTGTTTGTATAAAGGCAAATCCATTGCTTCACCTTTTTCCTCCGGAAGAATCTCCACAAAATCTTTCTTCTTCAGGATTCTAACAGAGGTGGCTACCAACTCATAATTTCCATTCCTCCCTATTTTCAACACCAACCCTTCCGGAATTCCATAGGGCATCGCCGGAGTTCCTTTCACGTCCAAATTGCTGGTATACCAAATATCGATTGAATTCGACCGCAACGAAGTTTTCACTTTTTTGCAGGTGTAGCCCAATATGTTGACTGTTTCATCGGTAGTCGTCAAAACAGGATATTCGGAGAATGCCGAAGGTGTATTGATGACCGTTCCGTCGGAGAATCGGGCCAACTGAAACGTCGTTTGATTCTGAAAGTCGATGTAATTTTCCTCTTTGGCCACACCTGAAATTAATTTCGACGAAGTATTTTCGGTCCACGATTTTGACGCCAACGAAGAACACAATACTTTAATTGCCGGTCCATCGGTTCGGGGTTTTCCATTCACAACAACCTGATAGGTTACTTCGACCTCGACTGGAGTTTTTGTCGAAAAAGCAAAATTTGAAACGGAAAATAAAATCAGGATTAAAGCACTAATTTGTTTTCTCATAGCTGAAGATTTTTCATTCAAAGTATGGCATCTGTCTCATCAGAGACCTAAGTTTACAATTTCTGGTGAATTTACCCCGTAAGCATAACATCTCCAGAAGATAACATCTCCGCGTCGGTATTTCCATACAACTTCTCCTTTTGACGTTACTTCCCAAAAACCATAATCTGCATCACAAATCAAGGTGTTTCCATTCTTTAATCTCGAAGCACCACATAGATTTGCATAAAACAATCCAGGATCAGTAAAACTCCATACAATTTGGGGTTCATTATCGACGTTTGGTGCTAAACTAAAAGGTTCCGGCATCTCAAATTCATACACAACTGATTGTTTAAGCCTGACACCATTATTATAGATCATGAAGTTACCTACTCCCGGAACATTGTCTTTAAGTAGATTTGGACAATGATTTTTGAAAAACAGCCGCTTGCCTTTTGGATTATTGTAAGCTTCAGGATTACCAAATCGATAGATAAGATTGCCACCCTTATTATATTTTCCGCCAGTGTTTGTTTTCGCTTCCTGTGTTGTTGTACTATGGTCAATAACCCAAACTTCGCTAAATCCGTTAACACTTAAATATATCACATCACGAACTGCATCATAGGTAACACCATTACCATGCATTATATCTCCATCTTCAGAAGGGTGATAATTGATGTTTATTAACTGTGGATTTTCATTTATAACTCCATAGGTAGAAATATCAGGGTTAGCATCTTGGACAATATGATCGAAGCTATGCCATTCCCAAACAATTTTATTGGTTTTAGGATCTACCTCAATTAAAGTTTCAGGAAAAATATCAACGTCAGTATTTACTCCAGCATGTTGTGCCTGTGCTACAGTTATTCTTTCCCATGCTAAAAGCAATATATTGCCATTTGAAAGCATCTCGACATCATGGTGTGCAATATGGTTTGATGATGAATAATTGAATCCCCAATTAATACTTCCGTCCTTATTTATAATTCGGATAATACCACCATACCCACCAATAGAAATGTCAGGTTCTGGTGTTTCAAATATGCCTAAAAGTTTACCATTAGGGAGTAATTCCAAATCATGCCCAATTATTTTATCGAAATTCCATTCATGGACGATTTGTCCTGTTTTATTAAGCAAATAGGATTTTTTGCTTGAAGTCTCTACTGCAAGAACATAGTCATTTTCCAGTAAGGCTTTATTATAAACTTCAATACTTGGCGATAAAACAACTTCTTCAGGAGGTACAACAGTATCATCGTTAGGTTTATCATCTTTACTACAACCAAACACTGAAAAAATAATAAGGATGTAAGCTATATTATTCAGGAAAGTTTTCATTTAATTGTTAAGATTTGGGGATAAAAAGCAGCTCGTAATTTATCAATCTAAAGACTTTCAATTAAAAAGGTAAAAAAAACCGGCCAGATAAGATCTAGCCGGTTTAATATTTCTATTGTTTAGCTACTACTTCTTTGTTAAAGTAAGAGCAACTTCCTTTACTATTTTGTCGTTCACATATACGATCTGAGGAAGATTTCCCGTATCGTAAGTATCAGTTCCAATAACAATGGTAGCTCCAACAAAATAGTTTTCATTTACCAAGTTTGAAAACTCAAACCTACCACTTTCGTCAGTAGTAGTTGTTTTTAATAGTTGAGTTTCGGTCGAATACAATTTTACAGTTATTCCAGCATGGGTGCCATTGGCAATTGCGGTACCTGTAATTGTTCCATCCTTTGATTTGCAACTAATCAGGGCAACCAGGATCAGTCCAATATAAAGTATTTTCTTCATTTTAATCTATTTTAATATTTTATATGAATGTGGCTTATTCTAAAGAATTTTTCCATTTAGTTGTACGGCCAGTCAACCAAACCGGCATGCCGGGATCATTATGACCACTAATCTTTGCCCAGTTTTCAGGGTCTGACGCCTGAATTCCTCCAGGATAAGTCATTCTTTCTTTCCAGGCAAAAAGTTCCAATGGAGTAGCCGGATTTGTTCCTATGTACTTAATTAAACGTCTGGCTGCTGTGTATGGTGTTTCCCAATTCAGGAAGTTATAATGCAATTGCAATTGGTTGAAAATGGACTGCACTTTTTGTTGATCAGAAAGACCATCAAAACGTTGTGCTTCTTTTTCAGCATAAGCGCTGGCATCATACTCCATTGTTGGTTTGTCTGATTGAATTCTTGCATCATCCATATCTGAAGGAAATGCGGGCGTTGTTTGCTTTGAATACTGATTCTTTGTATTTAATTCGTACCAGTATTTGCATGACAATTCAATCGCGTTTTTATAATGATCGCGTGCTGATCCGTTCAAAGTACCAAATCCACGGACAGCTGCTTCCGCGAGGGACAATTCAGTCTCAACAGCATGCAATGTAGGGTACCTCAAATCAAAGTTATATTGAGGCCGCACATTGTATTCGGCAATCATATTGTGTTCAGTACCAATAGTCCAATTGGTATCTTCATATTTCGAACATTTTGAACGCATGGCACTCAACAGAAAAGCTTCGCGTTTTGAAAGATCATTCTTTGCTTCTTCATTAAGCACAATAGATTCCTGATTATTTTTACCATAATGGAAAACAGTAATCGCTGGATTTGTAAGGATTTCGTCGTTAATATAATATCCTCTTATAAATTTACTGTAGTAACTATTTGGATCGTCATTATTGTCCCATTTATAATCAGCACCTATATATCTGCCACTTACATCAGGAGAATAAATATATGCAACACGCGGATCGACAGTTCCATCAAGCAAGCCGGTCGACGAATTATCGCTCTCAAAATAATAGAGTGTTTTGCCATTCATCACCACACTTTTCTCAATCGGCATACAATGCATCACATCCTGCAGGAATTTTTTAGGTGCACGGCATTCATCGGCTCTTTCGCGGAATGCACGGGTAATACCCAGTTCAACCTGTAACCTGTATGGTTCAACAATAGCAATATCAGCTAATCCAGCAACATCGTTGTATGCTGAAAAGAGAGGCTTCCCGTTCAATTCCGATAGCACCGTTTTGGTAAGTTCCGGCATAACTTCACTAACATTCATTGCAAAACGTAAACGCAGAGAGTTAATATATTTACGCCAAGACAGGATACTTCCATTAAAAATTACATCCTGATTGGTAAAAGTCGTTTGTTCTCCATCTGAAAGAACAAGCGTAGACAAATAATCATCGACATCTTTAAGCTCGCTTATTATTTTAGGATAAATTTCTGACTGCCCCAGATATTGAGCCTTAGCTCCATCAAGCGCGCCTGCAGAACCTGTCTCAATATAGGGTACTTCATCGTAAAGATCGGTTGCACGCTGGTATGCGAAAGCTTTAATGACGTGAAGCAGATTTATAAACAGATTATCCAGATTTGTACGCTGGTCTTCAGGAATTTTATTGTATTCACGTTGTCCCCAAAGTACTTGCTTAATCCAATCACCGTTAACATTATTAAACACTCCTGTATTAAAGGAATCGGTACCCCAATCATGTTCAACATCTCTTGGCGATTTTGACATGCCATAATCAGCCGTTGTATAATATATTTGTATTCCGGTACCGGTAAGTTTAGACCCACTTCTCATTTGGTGATAAGCAGAACCATAATCACCCCGAAGTAAAAACCCACGTGTCAGCTCTGATGTGAAAAATCCCGCAATTACGCTAACACCGCCAGTTTTATCAGCCTGTTCCTTCGAGAAACCATCTGGATTTTGATATAACTCTTCAAGCTTATTCTGGCACGAAAATGCTGAGAATAACACAAGAAGTGATAGTATTGATTTAAAAAATATATGTCTCATATTTCTCTGTTTTAATATTACAATTTGATTTTTAAAGCGAGTCCAATTGAGCGCTGAGCTGGCATGGCCGTTGTTCCGTATGAGCTATTACCCCAACCAGTACCATTAGAAGACTCCGGAATGCTATTGGGAGCAGCTTTATACAGATAAGCCACGTTGTTAGCAAAAGCAGACAATGTTAACTCGCTTAATCCAATCTTTCTAGCTAAAATAAGTGGGAAAGTATAGTCAACAGCAATGTTACGAAGAGCTATATAATCACTTTTGAATAACCTATCTTCAGGGAAAAAGCCATTTGAAAAGTAAGATTGGTAATAATAGTCCTGCGCTGATACAACTTTATTATTTGTAGTTCCATCAGCAAAAACTCCATCTAATAAAACACCATCATAATATGTATTTCCACCATCTGTTGCTTCTCCTATAACCTTTGAACCGCCATCCAAATGATATGCAATTCCTCCATGTTCAGCATCTCTGTATTTCAACGATTCTTTCAAAACTCCTGCTGCCATCATATAGGTTTCAGATTCAGAAATAAAGAAGGCTCCGAATGAATAATCCATGTTCGCGATCAACCTTACATTTTTATAATTAAATGAAGTATATAGTCCACCAGTTACGTCAGGCAATAATTTTCCAACCATTTTGCTACTGGTTGAAGAATAACTATACATCGTTCCATCGCTACTTACAATTCTTTTTCCATTATTGGGGTCATTCGGATCAGAAGGGTTAATGTAGTTCTGCCATCCTTTTTGCTGATAGATCAATCCATATTCACCGCCGACTTCAGCAACTGCATTTAATCCATTTGTACTCCAGAGAGAAAGCGAAGAAAGCTTTCCATCCAGTTTTTCCACCCGGGTTTTACTTGATGCAAATGTTACGTCAACGTTCCATTTAAAATCTTTTCCATTGATAGGTTTAGTTTTCAAAGCGAATTCCCAACCGCGGTTCGATACTTCACCAGCATTCATTCGAATTGTCGAAACTCCCATTCCCGGAGGGGCGGTTACTGCCATAATCTGGTCATAGGTACTTGACTTGTAATACGAGAAATCAATTCCGATTCTTTGATCTTTAAATAAGAAAGATTCAAGTCCCAGCTCAAACTCACGTTTTCTCTCTGGTTTCAAGTTTGGTACACCATTTTCGTCCATTGGAGGTAACCATGAGGGTGGCGAAAGGATGTAACCAGAACCGGATTTAGAAATGTCATAATTCACATTACTAAAATAGCGTGGTCCTGGCCGACCAACATCAGCACCAGATAACCTTAGCTTTGCAAAGTCAACCCACTCAGGTAAAGCAATAGTTTTATTTACAATCCATGATGCACTTACACCGGGATAAAAATAACTGTTGTTTCCGGGAGGCAGAATAGACGACCAATCCTGTCTAGCCTGAGCCTCAAGATATAACTGATCTTTCCACGCAAACTGAGCAGAACCAAGAAGACTGTATAAGATATCTTCGCCATTAGCAAAAACATATATTGGCTGTACTCCAGAAGGAAGGTTGGAAAAAGAGAAATAATTTGGAATAACCATACCTCCGGTTTGGCTTGCACCTTTCTTATCTTCGTAATTCTTACGAATAGCGCCTCCAACAAATCCGGAAATATTCCAATCTGAAACATCAGTATTAAAATTAATCATTCCCTGTCCGTAGGAATTTCTAATATCACGGGTATCATCCATATATGCAAATCCACTGTTTGGACCAATAAGTGACGGGTCCTGTAATTTCCCTTTATAGGTATTTCTTTCAATAGTCATATCCATACCGCCCATCAGAGTTGCACCAAAAGTTTTATTAAACTTGATGTCGGCTGACAACGATTGAATATTGTGTGTACGTTTAAATATCGATTGATTTTGCTCCGTATCCCAGAAAAAGCCTACAATACTGCGACGCCCGTTTGAGAAAAAGTTTTTCAGTTTCGGATTCGCAAAATAATTGTACCCTTCTGGTGTTACAATTGCATCCCGAATAAGGTTAACATCAATATCGGCACTATATGCCCCAATTTCAGCTCGGGCACCCTGCGCATCAAAAGTACTTGCATTGGCTGCATTCAGGTTTGTTGAACTGTAGTAATTACCAGTATATTTTAATGTGATATAGTCATTTAACTTATATGATGCACTCAAACTAAATGTGTTTTTATCGAATGACCCTGCCGGAGCAGTAGGCGTTAAATGCATATTTGTGTATGAAAACCGAATTGATCCTTGTTCACTTCCGGAACTTAAAGCAACATTAGAAGTTGTTTGACTCCCCTGTCTATACAATTGGTCATAAATACTTTTGCTTTGAGCAACCCATGGTCTTTCGCTACCATCCCACCACTTCAACTTAACATTCGGATCAAATTTCGGCCCAAATGCAGAACCGCTATAATCTAATGTCCTTACTCCATTTTCATCGAGAAAGAAGCCCTGTGCATCAGTCTCTGTACTACTTGGACTACGACCGGTACCATACTCGTTTTGAAGTTCAGGTGTAAAAGCAATGTTATCCAGGGTTGAAGTTACCGATGCTGATATACCTAAACCTTTACCTTTTTTTCCACTTTTTGTTGTGATAAGAACAACTCCATTAGCACCTTCGCTACCGTACAAAACTGAAGCTTTCGCACCTTTTAGTATTTCAACAGATGCGATATCATCAGGATTAATATCATTGATTCCAGTACCATTATCTCTGCTCTGAGCACCGTAATCGATTTTGGTGTTCTCATCATGGATTGGGATACCGTCAACAACAATCAAAGGTCTGGTTGACGAATTCTCATCAAATGAAACCGCGTTACGAATGTTAATTTTCATACCTCCGGTTTGTCCCGATGCTGTTGCTGCAACTTGGACACCAGCAGCGCTACCGTATAAAGATTGCAATGCATTAACTGGGGTACCGCTGGCAAGAATTCTCTCGCTATTAACTTTAGACACAGAATAACCCAGCGCTTTAGCATCTTTCTTTATTCCCAAAGCAGTTACTACAACCTCGTCCAGACCAATGTCTTCCGATGCCATTGTTACATTAATAACTGAACGATTGTTAAGAGCTTCTTCAATAGTTTTCATTCCAATAAAAGAAAACATCAAAGTAGACTTTTCTGAGGTAACTTTGATAGTAAATTTCCCATCAGAATCAGTAAGAACTCCATTCGTCGTTCCCTTTTCTGATACGGTAACACCTGGTAATCCGAGGCCGTCAGATTTGGAAACAACAGTTCCTGACACCGATTGCTGCGCCATTGCACTACCTAAAAGGGCAAGACACATTACGGTCAATAATAAAACCTTTCGCATAAGTTTTAATTTAAATTAAACAATAAGTAATACACACAAACATTCATATTTTGATTATCAAACAATGTTCAGTTCTGAAAAAATCTTTTGAAAAACCATCTCAGAAGTACCTAGTAAGGCCGACTGATCACCTCTGTCAGAAACAATTACCTTGGTATTTCCTGAAATTTTTTCGAGGCAAAGCCGGTTAAGTGATTGCTGAATCGGAGAGGTTACAAACTGACGTGCTTTCGAAATTGGTCCGCTTAAAACAATCACTTCCGGATTTAAAAGCTGAATAATGAAAGCAAGTCCCTTGCCCATTGCCTTTCCAATGTCGTTTAGTATTGAAATGCAAAACTCATCACCTTTTCGGGCAGCATTTATTACATCTTCCGGAGTTACTTTCTCCGGAGTTTCTTTAAACTGGTTGATCAGGCTTGAGATTTCCTCGCGTTCAAATCCTTCACGAACCATTTTCATAATTGTATTGGAAGAAGCAATGGTTTCGAGGCAACCACGTTTTCCGCAAATGCACAAATCACCGTTTTCCACAATCGGAATATGCGAAAATTCACCGGCAAATCCATTGTTCCCACTGTAAAGCTGTCCATTTACAAAAATTCCCAGACCAAGTCCCCAGCTCCAGTGTATAATGATGGCATCTTTATAATCTTTAGCAGCTCCAAAAATAAATTCTCCATAGGCATGCATCCGAGCATCATTATCAATGTACACCAGTTTATTGAATTTCTTTTTTAGATCGCGGCTGATGTTTTGATATTTCACATCTTTTATCGTGAAATTTACGCCGGCATTTGAATCGATTAGGCCCGGCATATCAACTCCGATACCCCGCACCTTCTCATCCGGAATATTATTTTCGCGCATCAACTTTTGAGCCGACTGGTACAATTTATCAACCAATTCCGGATCGTCCATTTGCGTATCGACAAGGTCGACCTGAGTCACAAATTTATTGTATGAGTTACAAATGGTTACGCTTGAACTGAATCGTGCGATATCGCACGATACAACATAAAAAGCGTCTTCAGTTAAACTATACAAATTTGGTTTCCGCCCGCCGCTCGACTCACCTACTCCAATGTTTGTAACGTATCCCACACTAATCAGGTCGTTAAGCAATGAAAGACAAGTTGGAAGGCTAATTTTTAACAGACGGCTTAATTCAGGTGCGGAAATTGTATTTAGATCGTGTAATAAACTCAAAATTTTAAGTTTGTGTTTTTTCTTATTCAAATCTGTCGAGGAAAGATTTAGGGAAATGGGTTTATTCACTGTTGCCATAAACTCTTATTAATAGATTCAACTAAACAAACGATCTAAACAACTAAAGCAAAGTTATTAAAATATTTTATAAAGTATCTAAATTTTATTAACTTCTTGATATACTTTTAAACACATTTTAACAACTAAAGTTTATGAATCCTGAATATTATACAGCCCTAACTGAATAATAAAATCATAATACACTGATAAACAAGATTTTTAAAAGGAGATAAATTGACAAAAAAGCTGGCTGCAATCACTTTAAATGATTTTTGCCAGCTTTTCATTTATATAAGTATAAACTTACTTTTCGGGACTCATTGGATTTACGTAGTTGATCTTCGCATTTCTTTCAAAATCATAAAGAGTAAGAATACGTAGTCGGTAATAAGCTTCCCAGTAGGTTTGCAACGAACGAATGTAGTCGCGCTTAGCATTTTCGCGCTCAGAAAGTGCAATATTCAAATCGGTAATACTCAACTCGCCGTTTTGAAATTGCTTCAATGCAATCTGGTAACCACTTTCCGAAACCTTATCAGCCTCTTTAGCTGTTGTTAACTGATCTTTCATTAAACCGAACTGTTCAACCTGTACAACTACACTTCGTTCAAAATCTTCACGGTCCTTCTCAACGTCATAAATAACCAGATCGCGCTGCGATTCAGCAAGTTTAACTGCAGACGCCGACTGGCCCCAATCAAGAATTGGAATACTCAGCGCCAGTTTCAGTGTTTGTTGCCGTTCTGCCTGATCATATACTCCGGCAAAGGATTCAGCACTGTTTGATAACCCGTAACTTCCCTGCAAAGTCGCACTTAATCCGTTGCTTCGCTTGGCATTCAACAAATCACGATCTGCAACAATTAATCTCCTTTTATATTCATCACCTTCCTTACGGTTATTCTTTGCCTCTTCCAATGCTTTCGTTACATTTATATCAAACAATGTAATATCCAAAGGCATTTCAAGTTCAATTTGCTGATCCTGAGAAAGGCCAACGTATGATTTCAATTCAAAGTCAGCATTCTTCAAATCCATGCTTGCCTGGTTCAATGCCTTTTGAGCATTGAGCACTGCCAGTTCATTTCGTGCATAATTGTTCTCCGAGATTTTACCAAGCTCCTTCTTTGTCTGCGCTATCTTCAGGTTATTGTTACTGTTTCTCAAATTGCTTTCGGCCAACCTGTAATTGGTTTGTACCATTAAATACCGAAAGAAACGCGAAACTGTATTGAGCGATATTTCTTCAATCGTTTCGACGAAATTCTTTTGCGCTTCGTCATAAATCAGCGGTTCAGTCTTTTGCGACCATTTCATCCAGTTTATGGCAAATATTGGTTGAGTAAAGCCAATTGAAAACGGACTTCCGGAGAAATTTACATTGTCAGCATTGTAGTCCTGAAAACGAATTGCCGAAGTTGATGCATATACATACGTGCCGGTAAGCGGGATAGATTGATTAAGCGCCAGCCTTGCCGACGTAGACAAGTTCGTAACCTGCCTGAATTCAAGGCTTCCATCGGGCTGAGTGACACCAACTGTTGATTTATTGAAATCGGGCAAGGTTCCCGATAAAACCAACTGAGGCCGGTACCTCGTTTTGAAATTCCGCCACCGCCAGTAGTAGTTAATATTCGTATTTTGAGCATATTTTACTGCCGACGACTGTTCAATAGCCAGCGAAACCACATCCTTAAGGGCAAGGCTATACTTTAAACTATCCTGCGCCCGGGAACTCAGATCAGGAATAATTAAAAAAAAGATAATTCCTGAAACAGCGAGTATTTTATTCAATCTTCCAATCATTTTTTACTTTCATTTTCAGTTGAATTCCAGGAAAATGGCGAATCGGGAAGTACAACTTTGTCGCCTTCTTTCAATCCGGTTATGACTTCCTGATAATCTGATCCCTTCATTCCAAGCTGAACTGTCCGTTCTTCAACATCGCCCGAATCGAGCACATAAACAATCTGCTGCGAATTCTCCTTAAATTTTGTATTTGACGAAATTCGCAAAACGTTACTTTTCACCGATTTTAATACCTGAATTTTCACCGTTTGGTTGGGTTTCAAATTCGGATTCGCTGTGTTTTCCAAGTGAACGTTGAACTGAATTTTGTTGTCAGCAACTGTTGGAGTGACATTTCCAATCGTGCCATTCAGTTTTTCATTTTCGACGAAAATGTATACCGGATTACCGGTTTTTACAAATTCAGAATATTTTTCTCCAATTGAGCCTTTTATTTTAAATGTGGTGAGGTCAGACATGGAAATCAACATTTTGTCATTTCCGACTTTCTCTCCCTCTTTTCCCAAAACTGAAAGAATAATTCCATCCGATGGTGCTTTAATTTCAAGTTTGTTCAGCATGTCAACTTTATCAGCCAATTGCTTTTTCTGAATTTCAATCTGCAAATTCAGTCCAGTCTCATCGGTCTTCATTTGTTTCAGGCGAATTGAATTTTTCTTTTGAACAACTTCGAGATCCTTTTCGGCCAGTACCAGGTTCTGTTTGGTTTCATCAATTTTTGCCGAAGAAATACCACCAACACTCAGCAATTGCTCCTCGTCAGCCAACTGCGCCTTTATTGACGCTATTTTCAACTTCTTAACTTCCACATTGTAATCCAAATCAATGCGGGCCATCTGGCCTTCAAGACGCGAACGTTCAAGTGAATTGGATTTAACTTCAAGCTGATCGGTAATTTGTTCAATTTCGTCGCGCGTAGGCTTTTTATCGAGTTCAACGATTACGTCACCTTTACGCACCCGACTGCCGGGCTCCTTATTTATTTTCTGGATAATACTGGTAAGCGGACTTAAAATGATCACCTCATTTTCAGGCTCAACGGTTCCCGTGGCTTCAATCGGATCGTAAACCAAACCACGATCAACTATTAAAGTATGGGTTTGCCGCTGTCCGGAGTTCATATAAGAATAACCTCCAAGAAATCGGAAAAGTAAAATGAATACAATCACTGCAGAAAAAATCAGAACTGCAACCAAGAGTCCCTTCTTGTTTCTCATAGTAGATAGTTGTTGGTTAAGGTCTAAAAATTAGTATACTGAATAACAGTAAAATAGCAATTCAAAAAATCAAGTCTTAAAAATAGGCGTTTATTTTCGGTAAAACGAAGCAAAAATTTCAAAAATATAATGACTATTTAACCAAAAAATCAAATTTTTTAACCCCTTCCAGATAGCCCTCCAAATGGTCTCCTATCTTAACAGGGCCAACTCCTGCAGGTGTTCCGGTATATATTAAATCGCCAATTTTCAATGTGAAGTATTTAGAAACATGCGATATAATATCGTCAATCGGGAAAATCATTAAGGCCGAATTTCCTTCCTGAACTGTCTTCCCGTTGATGTCGAGTCTAAACTGAATGGCACCCCGATCAGGCAGGTCAGCTACCGATATAAATTCAGGGCAAATCACGGCAGAATGATCGAAAGCTTTCGCTTTTTCCCATGGCAAACCTTTATCTTTCAGCGCATTCTGAACATCGCGCGCAGTAAAATCAATCCCCAGCCCGATTTCATCATAGTACCGGTGCGCGAATTTCTTTTCAATATTTTTTCCTAAGCGGTTTATTCGTACAATCAATTCAACTTCATGGTGTAAATC
Source organism: Prolixibacteraceae bacterium (assembly GCA_963677955.2). GTDB lineage: Bacteria > Bacteroidota > Bacteroidia > Bacteroidales > Prolixibacteraceae > Aquipluma. The sequence goes on along the minus strand of CAXXQR010000001.1, from coordinate 4,249,779 downwards.
ATTCGACCAGGCCGGAATATAAAACGGATCGTTATTTCGCAGAAGTGCAGAATCGGGCTTTAGAAACAAAACCGGTTCATCCGGAATTTCATTATTTAACTCCTTGGCATGAGCCACATAATTACGTCCAACACAAATGATTTTCATTGTTAATTGCTTTTATTTATTTGTTGTTGAGAGATTATCCTGAGCATGTGTTTCCCGCCAATTTTCATCATTTACGGTTTCCCATAATCCAGCGCGAGCTCCTTACGACAATACTCTGCTACTTCATCCTTAACTTAATGGCTGTCAGTACTTTTTTTGTGTATAACGGAAATTCACTGTTTAAAATCCAGCCATAATAACCAGGTTGTTCGCGCAAAACTTTTTCAACCGGCAATCCTTTGTTCTTGCCAAAATTGATGATCTCTATGCCATTTTCATCATAAACAATCCGGCCAACAAAATCGACATTTGTATCGTAAGCCGAAAATTCGCTAAGTGACTGAATATCATTAACAATTGGTTTCGATATTTTGCCATGCGCATCTTCATATTCTTCATCTTTATACACATCAAGCTGTGCCTTCAATACCTCGTAGGTAGCCTTGGTATCGGCCATGGCGCTGTGTGCATCTTCGAGTGGTTTCTGGCAATAAAATTTATAGGCAGCAGCCAAAGTTCGCTTTTCCATTTTGTGAAAAATAGCCTGCACGTCAATAAACTTGCGCTTCTTTAAATCCAGATCCACATCGGCGCGCAGAAACTCTTCAGCAAGTAACGGAATGTCGAAACGATTTGAGTTAAAACCAGCAAAATCGCAGCCTTCCATAAACTGAGCGATCGTTTTAGCCACCTCTTTAAACGTTGGTTTGTCTTTTACGTCTTCGTCGTAAATGCCATGAATTTTACTCACATGTTCAGGAATTGGCATTTCAGGATTGATCCGGTATTCTTTTTCTTCTTCTTTCCCGTCAGGAAAAACTTTAATAAGCGCAATTTCTACAATCCGATCGGTTACAATATTCATTCCTGTTGTTTCCAGATCGAGAAAAATCAATGGATTCCTGAGATTCAAATTCATGTTTTTGTTTTAGAGATTTTGTTTTTTGACTAAAATTAAAAAACCTAACAGGTTTGAGCTGTTAGGTTTTATTCTGATCGCCCTTTTCTGATCAGGCGTTTATCATCATTGGCATTAATAACATGAGTACATTTTCTTCTTCATTCTCATTTTCAGCAGGTAACAATAGTCCGGCACGAGATGGATCTGAAAGTTCAACTTTTACATCGGTTGCCGAAAGATTCGAAAGAATTTCCTGAAGGAAGGTTGATTTGAAGCCAATTTCCATGTCTTCACCTTCATATTGGCAATTCAGACGTTCAACAGCCGAAATCGAGAAATCGATATCCTGAGCAGAAACGACCAACTGGTTTTCGGTTAATTTCAGGCGGACCAAATTACTGGCCTGATTGGAGAATACCGACACACGGCGAACAGTGTTATAGAATTCAACACGGTCGATAATCAATTTATTCGGGTTATTGGCCGGAATTACAGAATTGTAACTTGGGTAATTGCCTTCAACCAAACGACAAATCAACTTGTAATTGCTTAAGGTGAAAAAGGCATTTTTATCGTCGAATTCAAGCTTTACATCAAAATCTTCTTTGGGGAGCAAGCTTTTCAACAAAGCAGCAGGTTTCTTCGGAAGAATAAATGATGCAGCTTTTTCAGCTTTTGCATCGAATCGTTTGTAGCGAACCAGCTTATGAGCGTCAGAAGCTACAAATTTCATGTCATCTTCAGAAAGTTCAATAAAAATACCGTTCATGACCGGGCGAAGTTCGTCGTCGGCTGTTGCAAAAAGTGTTTTGTTTATACCGCTGAGTAAAACGCTGTGATTCACATTAATAGTCGATGCAATTTCTTCATTCAAAAGCGGCTGTTGCGGAAAATCATCGCCATTCTGACCAACAATACTGAATTTACCATTTTGAGAGAAAATATCGATGGCAAACGTTTCCGGATCCAATTGAAAAGTAAGTGGTTGCTCCGGAAATTCCTTCAGTGTTTCGTTCATCAGCTTGGCCGGAACTGCTATTGTTCCGGTACCGCTCGTATTTTCAAGCTCAAGGCTGGTAATCAGGGTCGATTCCAGGTCGGAAGCAGTAACTGTTAAACGATTTTCTTCCAGAAGGAATAAGTAATTATCCAAAATTGGAAGCGTATTTTTTGAATTGATCACTTTGCTAATTGAAGCAAGGTGGCTGAGTAATTCGGTACTTGAAACAACAAATTTCATTCGGTATTTTTTTAGAGTTTTATATTCCTTTTTAATTATTTACCTTGAAATCACCCCCGTATCTAATCAGCGGGAAGTTCACGAATATACAAACTTTGATATTTTTTACCTATTGATCACGGAATAATTTATAATAAAGAAACGAACAGATTAACCAATGGATACAAACTCTGATTATCAATTTTTTAGTACTACAAACCAATCGGTTATTCAACCATCCGACGTTTATATTTTCGATTCCTGATAACGATGTAAATTGCTCCAAAAACAGAAATCAGCAGCAAAGGCAAGAATACATTTGCAACTTGCCACTTTGTTTTTTCCTCTTTCACACGAACTTTATCGAGCAACCTTATTTTGAACACACGCGAGCGAAGTTCCATTAATCCATTGTCGTCGCACAAATAATTTACGGCATTCAGGAGCAAAGCTTTATTTCCAAAAGTCTGCTGCGAAAAACGATCGTAACCAAGCGGCATAAATTCAGGCACCCCGTTTGAAACACGAAATTGATTGGCGATCAGGTTTCCATCCGAAAAAACAATCATCTTTGTTGCCTGGCTTTCCGTTTTAATATCCCAAGACCTTACACCAAACCCATCGACCAACCGGTTCTTGAATACCGAAGTAAATTTTCCTTCGAGCAAAACGCCAACCGACTGCGATGGCATCCGAAACAAACGTCTGTCGGGCGGATTGTTGATGCTGGCTAAACTCACTTCCAACGGAGTTTCGGACACCAGCGAATGATCGGAAGTTGAGAGAATAACCTCTTTATGCACGTCATTCTGCTTTCCAACGGTATCAACCGAACTTACAAATTCAGCTTTTACCCGGTTTAAATTTTTACTGATCGCACTTTTTTCTGAAGGAATGAGTAACGGCGAATAATACCAGGGCGCAGAAGTAAATTTTGCCGGCGAACCTTCCGGAGCAGTGTTTACAGGTATTAGTAAACATTCGGCATCCTGAACCAGATTCGGGTTCAGGCGCACGCCGTAATGGAATAACTGATCGTCCAAATTGAGGTTTTGCGGAAAGGCCAGCGTTGTGTAACCGGTACTTAAACTGTCGAGACTAACAGAGACCGGTTCGACCAACCACAAAATCCGGCCGCCATTCATCAGGTACTGATCAATGTTAAACTTTTCGCTCTCATTAAACTTTTGGGTCGGATTGGCAACAATCAGCGCTTTGATTTCGCTTTCTTTTGCACTTAATTCCGGAGCTAAAACTTTTTTAACCTGATATTTTTCCAACAAAGCCTCAGTAAAATCGTGCGTTTCATTGTCACTCAATTCGCCCTGACCTTCCAAATAAGCCACAGTTTGTTTATCAGAACTCATCAATTCTGCGAAAGCTGCCGAAAATTCATATTCCAGACTTTCGATGGAGTTATTCAAATTCACTTCGGCCTGAAGAGCCTGGTTATTTTTCAGCAGATTAACGCTGACAAGTTTGTTACCATACTCAACAATCGCTCCCGGAAAAATCAGGCGGGTTATGGTTCCCTGCTCGGTATTTTGCCGAATATTGGTTGGCTGAAGTCCTTTTGCAGCAAGCTCCTTAAAAAGCTGTTCGCGTTGTTTGACGTCAGTAATTTCGTACGGATCGAAAATCAACAGGTTAATTCGGCGCGCTGAATACGCGTTGTAATCAGCTATTTTTTCCTGAATCGATTTTTTCAATTTCCTGAAACCTGCAGGCAATTCGCCATCCAGATAAAGTGTGATGTTTACCGGCTGCTCCAGTTTACCCACCAGATTTTTAGAAACTTCGGTAATTGAGTATCGTTTTTCGGCGGTTAAATCGAGACGAAAAAACACTTGTCCGGAAACCACATTCAGGATAAAGATACCCAGTAAAACAAATAAACCTGATTTGATTTCTTTCCGGAGATTAATCCCGTAAAAATGAATGATGCGGCTGGTGAAGAATAAAAAGATAAAAATGGCAGAAAGGAAATAAACAAGATCGCGCGAATCAACTACTCCCCGACTGACCGAAATATAGTGATCGTTGATGCCCAGACTAATGATGGTTTGCTGAATGGCGGAGGGAAACTGCATACCTCCAACCAAATCGAAACCCAGGTAGGCCAGGAACGAAAGAAACAATGCCAGAATGAATGCAAAAATTTGGTTATCGGTGAGCGCCGATGCCAAAAGACCAATGGAAACATAAATGGCAGCCAGAAAAAACAAGCCAATGTAAGCACCCCACGTTCCGCCAGTATCCATGCATCCTACCGGATTGCCGAGCGCATACACCGAATAAAAATAAATGAGTGTTGGAATCAGCGAAATGGAAACCAGCAGAAGTCCGGCAAGGAACTTTGCGAAGACAATTTGAAATACGGAAAGTGGACGGGTGAGTAAAAGTTCCATTGTTCCTTGCCGCTTTTCTTCGGCAAAAAGCCGCATGGTTATGGCCGGAACAAGGAAAAGATACACCCAGGGCGCTAATTCAAATAGTCCGTCGAGCGAGGCATATCCGTTATCCGGAATATTGTAATTGCCAGGAAAAACCCATAAAAACAAACTGGTTCCGAGCAAAAACACGAACACCACCACATAACCTGTAAGCGATCCAAAAAAACTGGTTATTTCTTTTTTTAAGAGACTGAACATGTATTTAAATTCAACGATTATCCTAATTGTGGATTTTTTTCAATTTCTGCACCATCAACACTGCAGCGCGTTTCGAAGCGCCCGGTTCTCCGAGTTTGATCATCATATCCTTATAATCTTTCAGCATCCGTTTTTCATTCTCAGGATTAAATAAAATCTTTTTCAGTTCAGCGATCACATTTTGAAGGGTAAAGTCCGACTGAATCAATTCAGTAACAGCCTCACGGCCCAGAATAATGTTAACCAGCGAAACCCACCTTGTCTTCAGGAAAAATTTCTTAAGATACTTAAACAGCCAATTTGGCGGCAACTGGTAAACCACAACCTGGGGCACATTTAAAATGGCTGTTTCGAGCGTTGCAGTTCCTGAAGACACTATAGCAGCACGACTGTGAATCAGTATGTCGTAAGTTTTTCCCCACAAAATTGGCGTTTTCAGGTCTTTCATAAATGGTGCGTAAAATTCGGTTCCCATATTGGGAGCCCCGGCAATTATACACTGGTATTCGGGAAACTGTGCCGCCGCTTTCAGCATAGTTGGCAACAAAATACTAATCTCACCTTTTCGGCTACCCGGCAAGAGGGCCAAAACAGGTTTTTCAGGCAAATTGTTTTCAGCAAAAAAACGTGCAAAATCAGGCTCCGTTTTCTTTTCCAGAATCGCGTCCAGCAAAGGGTTCCCGACGTAATTTACCGGATAATCGAACTTCCGGTAGAAATCGCCTTCAAATGGAAGAATGGTAAACATTTCGTCAACATAGGCTTTCACTTTGTGAACCCGTTCCTGTTTCCAGGCCCAAATCTTCGGCGAGATATAATAAAAAGTCTTGATCCCTTTTGCTTTGGCGAATTTGGCCATCCGGAGATTGAATCCCGGATAATCAATCAAAATCAGAACATCAGGCTGAAACGCCAGTATATCCTGTTCACAAAACCTGAAATTCTTTTGAATCGTGCGAATGTTCATGATTACCGGAACCAAACCCATGAAAGCCATGTCGCGGTAATGTTTCAGCACAGTCATTCCGGCTTTTTCCATCAGGTCGCCGCCAAAGCCCCTAAACACAGCTTCGGAATCAATTTTACCGATTTCCCTGATCAGGTTCGAAGCGTGTAAATCGCCCGATGCTTCACCGGCTAAAATGTAATATCGCATGTATCTGAAGTTTCAAGTTCCAAGTTCCGGTCTCAGTTAGATTAGTTTTGTAATCAGCACTAAAAAAGCGTATACGAAAGTTGCCATAATAACGCCGCGGGCTGCCATATCGTATTTCTTTTTGTAGAAATACAGGAAAAAAGCCAGGTTGGGAAATACGCAAATGCTCAGCAGTTTCATGAAAATCTTCATTTGCCAGAGGTTATTCAGGTAATCGCGAAAATTCATTTCGCTGAACTTCACAAAATAAGTGATCAGGAAAATAACCAGTGGTAAAATGATACCAATTATAAAGCCTGTTGACATACTATCGTGGCGATTTCGTTTGTGCGCCATACTGTTAAAATCTCCAGGTTTTTATGGTTTCCAAAGTCTGGTAGCAGGTCATATCGGCATTTACCGGCACAACCGAAACATAGCCATTTTCGAGTGCTGCAATGTCAGTTTCAGCCACATCTTCCTCGAAATTCTGGAATGTGCCCGACATCCAGAAATATTCACGTTTATGCGGATCGGTGCGTTTATCAAACTCCTCCACCCATTTACCTGCGGTTTGACGCGAAACCTGAATTCCTTTAATATCGCCTTTCGGAATATTCACATTCAGGCAAACAAAAGGTGGCAAACCATTTTCAGCAACCTGCTGAAATACACGTGCCACATAAATTTTCGCCCTTGAAAAATCGGCCTCAGCATCGTAATCATTCAGCGAAAAACCCATGGAAGGAATGCCGTGAATACAACCTTCAATCGCTCCACCCATAGTTCCTGAATAAACCACGCTAATGGACGAATTTGAACCATGGTTGATGCCGGAAACCACAAAATCAGGATATCGGTCAAGCAACTGATTGAAGCCAAGTTTCACACAGTCAACCGGCGTTCCCGAACATTTGTATACCTGATAACCTTCTTCGTCAACAGTCTTTGCAACCCGAATCGGGTAATCAACCGTAATGGCATTTGACATGCCTGACATGTGTTTTTCCGGTGCAACAACAACAACGTCGCCGAACAACCGCATAACCTCGGTAAGTTCTTTTAATCCTTTTGCTGAAACACCATCGTCGTTGGTGATTAATATCAGAGGTCTTTCGCTCATAACTTATTTTTGAATGCTCACAAAGATAAATGAATGTGCCAGACAATATTCCTAAAAATTAATTTTTACAAAAAATGTGTAGTTGATATTGGGAAACATTCCTTTGCGCCATTAAGCAAATCTTGGGCAAGTTATTTCGAAATGGATTGAGGTTGATTGAATCAATGACTTTCCAACCATCACTTTCAGTTAATTTTTAAGCCTAACTGTAATTTCGTCGCCATCGTTCCATTTTCTCGAAATCTGGCAATATTCGCCGGGGTGGCAAACGTATTTAACATTTCCAAGTTGAACTGTTGGATTCTCGGCCCACGAAGGAATGCGAATAAAAACGTCGAGGTAGCGGACATCGCTGCATTTGCTGGTCAAAGTCATTTCATTGCTTTCCGGATAATTCGTTTTCTGAATCAGCTTAATCGTACCTCCTGTTGTGTGATAATGTTCAAGTGTTGAAGATGCCAAAATATTCACAAAAATCTGGTCGAAAATGTGTGTAAATACAATCGATTTCAAAAACTTGTCGGTTAAAACAGGCGTATCCGAATTGTATAAAACCTGTTCTATCGCGTCGCCAAATATACCTTCTCCTGAAAATTGAAGCAGATTTTTATTCAGATCGGCCCATTTCTGCGCCAGCAATTCCGATTCTGCTTTTGCTATTGAATCTATTTCCCCGGCAGATTGATCACCTGGAATACCATCTTTCCCAACATATTTTGTCCTGAAATCGTCCCATTCAGCTTTAAATTGTACCCAAAGACTATCTGACTTTGTTTGTTTGACTTGTTCGGCCAAATTGACAAGTTCATCCAATTTTCCGCCAACAGCCTGTTGATTTAAGGCGTCAAAACTTGCTTCAGGAATAAGGGAATCGACCAACAATCTGGTCTGAATTTGACCATCTAACTGGATCTGCTTTTCATGAAAAGACTCAGAATTGATAACAGTTAGTTGATTTTTTCCGGAATTACAGGCAAATAAAAAAAGCGTAATTCCTACCGCAGCAAATAATCTTGAAAACTTCATTCAAATATTTTTTCTTCTGAAACATTTTTATCGTCAACAGGTTCAAAAAATAAATCCGAAAATAATTATATTTGCTCCATCTTTAAAAGACCGAATTATGAAACTGACATATTCTCCGGCGGTCTGTTATTCCGCAATCTGGTAATTTCTGCAAGGCAGAAAGCGGATCATTTGTGTTATTACCCTATTATTAATTTATCAATTTAATCTGTTTTTATCATGTCTGATAAAAAAGTAACCTCATTTTTTGCACCTATAAAATCAATTCGTTTAAAATCGCTTTGGACTGATATCAAAGAAGCCATTGCCGGAAGCGACCGCGATTTTACCAGCGACAGCATTGGGAAAGCCTTGCTTATTTTATCCATCCCGATGGTTCTGGAAATGATTATGGAGTCAGTCTTCGCTGTAGTCGATATATTTTTTGTTTCAAAATTGGGCGCCGATGCTGTTGCCACTGTTGGCATTACCGAATCGAGCATGACCATTATTTATGCGATCGGAATGGGATTGAGCACGGCCACAACAGCCCTGGTCGCCCGCCGAATTGGTGAGAAACGTCCGGAGAAAGCTGGCATTGCGGCTTTTCAGGCTATTGTTGCCGGGTTCCTGGTTTCAGTCGTCATTGCAATTCCCGGAATTATCTATGCCAAGGATTTTTTGCTGCTGATGGGTACTTCCGAAGAATTTGCTGAAGCGGGATATTTATATCCAACCATGATGTTTGGTGGAAATATGGTCATCATGTTGCTGTTTATTATCAATGCCGTTTTCCGGAGTTCGGGAGATGCTTCAGTATCGATGCGTGTTTTACTAATGGCCAACCTGATCAACATTGTGCTCGATCCACTGCTGATTTTTGGCATTGGTCCGTTTCCTGAATTGGGGCTGTTAGGCGCTGCAGTGGCCACTACAACAGGTCGGGGACTGGCGGTGATTTATCAGTTTTATTTGTTGTTTAACGGCCATAAACGAATCAGGCTCGAACTTCATCACCTCCAGATAAAGCTAAAAGTAATGTTCAAATTGTTTAGACTCTCCGCCGGTGGAATTCTTCAATACATTATTGCCACATCAAGCTGGATTGCACTTTTCCGAATTATTTCAGTTCTGGGCTCCGAAGTACTGGCTGGTTATACAATTGCCATTCGCATTGTGGTGTTTGCACTTTTACCGTCGTGGGGGCTAAGTAATGCAGCTTCAACACTGGTTGGTCAAAATCTAGGAGCCAAACAACCCGAAAGAGCCGAACGCACGGTTTGGATTACAGCCTACACGAATATGGTTTTGTTAGGTTTGGTGGGCATATTCATGGCTATTTTTCCTGAACCGTTGATTCGGCTTTTTATCTCCGAAGCGGATGTGGTTGCCAGCGGTGCAATTAGCTTACGGGTGATTAGTTACGGATTTGTGGCTTTTGCGCTGGGAATGGTTTTAATTCAGGGCTTTAACGGAAGTGGCGACACGGTTACGCCCACCCGCATTAACGTATTTTGCTTCTGGCTATTCGAAATTCCATTAGCGTATTTATTCGCCATTACGCTTGATATGAAAATCTACGGCATCTGTCTGGCAATTATTGCTGCTGAAACAGCCTTAACGCTAACCGCCTGGTATTTTTTCAGGCAGGGAAAATGGAAAACAATGAAGGTTTAACTTGCTAGCTTGTCTCAAAAGTCATTGCTTCCGTCATCCTGAATTTATTTCAGGAACTCATTGAATGAATGTGAGATTCCGAAACGAGTTCGGAATAACGGACTTTTCAAACTAATGATTTTTGAGGCAAGCTTTCAATTATTTATCAATCCATCAAATTCTCATTGAGCGACATTTTCCGGAGTTTGGGAGATGAAATTGCAGTAACGCCAACGACAATCAAAGTCATTACTCCTCCAAAAACTACGGATGGAACCAACCCCATCAGGCTAGCCGACGCTCCCGATTCGAACGCACCAAGTTCGTTCGACGATCCGATAAAAATGCTGTTAACGGCCGAAACCCGGCCTTTCATCTCGTTGGAAACAAACAATTGCAGGATGCTGCTGCGAACCACAACGCTCACAAAATCGAATAAGCCACTTAGTAACAGGCAAGTCGCAGAGAGATAAAAGTTCGTGGAAAGTGCAAAAACAATCATACAAACTCCGAAAGCCCCAACGCTGTATATAAAAAGCTTACCAGAATGTTTTACCGGTGGATAAAATGTCAGAAATACCGACATTAAAATAGCGCCAATTGCCGGACAAGCCCGAAGCACTCCCAATCCTTCCGGACCAACTTTTAAAATATCGCTGGCAAAAACAGGAAGCATGGCAACAGCTCCACCAAACAAAACGGCAAACATATCGAGCGAAAACGCGCCCAACAAAACCTGACTTTTAAAAACATACCGGATTCCCTCGCCGATTCGAACAAAAATACGGCTGTCGCTGGTGGAAGCATGAACAACTTTCCCCGGACTTTTAATGAAAAACACAAAAATCAGGCACAAAAGCAGCAAGGAAAAAACAACTGAATAGGCCGGTACAATTCCCCAAAAGCCATAAATCAATCCGCCAATGGCTGGTCCTGAAACAGCTGCAACTTGCCAGGTTGTGCTTCCCCAGGTTGCAGCAGAAGTGAGCATTTCGCGCGGAACCAACTGCCCGAGCAGGGCATTATTTGCCGGCATAATAATTCCACGCACCAATCCCACCAGAAAGATGGTCACATAAATGGGTGCAGTTCCGGAGAAAAATCCGGTATGAAAAAGATTCATGGAAGCCATCAGCAAAATTGCTGAACCGATCAGCAAAAGAAATGCAGTCCGAAAGATGATTCGCTTACGGTCCCAAATATCGACAAAATGTCCGGCGAATAAGGCGATGCTTACCTGAGGAATAACTTCAGTCAATCCGATCATTCCGAGCGAAAGCGGATCTTTGGTCATATCGTAAAGTTGCCATCCCACGATAACCGCCTGCATTAAAACAGCGGCGGTCATGAAAAAACGATAGGCCAGAAATAACCTGAAATCGCGAAACTGCATCACAGAAAATGCTTCCTTCGAAAAGAATTTCTTCATTTGATGTGGAAAATTAGCTTAATTCGAACGCCATAAATTGGGCATTTTCGACGCCGGCAAAGATAGAAATTCCGTTCACCGGCAAAATACTTTCAATGCTCTATTCCTGAAACTAAAGCAATAATTTCACAATTGGATTATTGTAACTTTAGAAATCGAAATTCAAACTTAAAATACAATGAGCACTCTTGGAAATTTAATCTGGTTAGTATTCGGCGGATTCCTGATTTTTCTGGAATACCTGATTTCAGGATTGATACTTTGCCTGACAATTGTTGGAATTCCGTTCGGGATTCAGATTTTTAAACTTGCCTCGCTGGCTTTGTGGCCGTTCGACAAAACGATTGGATACAAACCTTACGCACCCGGGTGCCTTTCAACCATTATGAATCTGATTTGGATTCTGGTTGGCGGATTTTGGATTGCAGTTACCCATCTGGTATTCGGAATTCTGCTGGGAATTACCATTATTGGTATTCCGTGGGCAAGCCAGCATTTCAAACTTATGTCGCTGGCCATCACACCATTTGGACGGGAAGTGATTTATAAATAAAACCGGAAGTTTAATTTGGTTATCAATGCTGTCGAGTTGTCAGGTTGTCAATTTGCTTACAACCTGAAAACAATGACAACATTTTGTATTCCTACTCCTGATGTGTGTGCAGTCCACATTCCTTTTTCGAGTTATTTTCCCACCACCAGCGTCCGGCGCGAAAATCTTCACCGGGCTGAATAGCACGTGTACAAGGCGCACAGCCAATACTAACAAAACCACGATCGTGCAGCACGTTGTACGGAACATTATTTTTCTTCACATAAGCCTGGCAATCTTCAAGCGACCAATGTAATAACGGATTACATTTAGCCAGCTTATGCCCGGCATCCCACACAAAAAAATCGAGATCGTGACGGTTATCCGATTGCGAAGCGCGAAGTCCGGTAATCCAACATTCCATACCCTTCAATACGCGCCCCAGTGGTTCAACTTTCCGGATATTGCAGCATTCTTTACGGTTTTCGAGCGATAAATAAAAACTTAGCGGACCTTTTTCAGTTACCATCTTTTCAACCGACTCGTGTTTCGGAAAATAAACCTGAATCTGCTTTCCGTATTTATCGATCGTCCGGTTAAATACTTTATAAGTTTCTTCAAACAGGCGGCCAGTATCCAAAGTCACCACTTTTATATCGAGATTGTTACTAAAAATCATGTCGGTAATTACCTGGTCTTCGATCCCCAAACTGGTGGTAAAAACTACTTTCCCCGGAAATTGCTGAGCAACATTCGAAAGCATTTCAACCAGATTTTCGGCATCCGCTTGTTTATTCAGGTCTGCTACTTTATTTTGATCAATCATGACTATTTGTTTTTTAAACTTCTTCAAATTATCTTGCCGGCAAATATCAAAAGAAAACTCAAAAAACCATCGAAAAGACTTCGGAAATATTACCAGCCGCATTTATCAATCGAATCAAAACCCAGTTTCCATCTGATTTTGAACGATTTATTCAAGCCATCGATCAGGAACCAGCAATTAGTTTACGACTAAATCCGGATAAATTCAGTCCCGAAATTTCTGCGTCCCAACAGATTTCATGGTGTGAAACCGGAATTTTCCTGAACAGCCGTCCTTCGTTCACCTTAGATCCTGTTTTTCATTCAGGAGCTTATTACGTTCAGGAAGCCAGTTCCATGTTTTTGGAACAGGCATTCCGTCAAACAGAACATACCGCAAACCGTATTGTTCTGGATTTGTGTGGCGCTCCGGGCGGAAAATCAACGCATTTACTGAGTTTGCTCGATAAGTCAGATTTACTGGTAACCAACGAAGTCATTCGGTCGCGCGTGTCGGTTTTGAATGAAAATATCCGGAAATGGGGCAACCAAAATGTGGTGGTTTGCAGCAACGATCCAGCCGATTTCAGCAACCTTGAGGGCTTGTTTGATCTGATTGTGGTTGATGCGCCTTGTTCCGGCGAGGGACTTTTCAGGCGCGACGCATCGGCCATTCAGCAATGGTCGGTAGATAATACGAACCTTTGCGCCACACGCCAGCGCCGCATTCTGGCCGATATTTGGCCAGCTTTAAAAACCGGGGGTTACCTCATTTACAGTACCTGTACGTTTAATCCTGAAGAAAATGAGGAAAACCTGAAATGGCTGGCACAGAACAATGAAATTGAAAGTATCCGTATTCCGCTTCAGGAAAATTGGGGTGCTGAGGAAATTGAAAACAGTGGCTTATTTGGCTACCGATTTCTGCCGCACAAAGTGCCAGGCGAAGGTTTTTTCCTGACTTTAATCCGAAAAAAAGATGGCAGCGACTTCTACCCTATTTCTAAAAAAAGTAAAACACGGCTTGAAAAAATACCGAAGCAATTTGCTGAAATCCGGAACTGGTTAAAAACTACAGACTCGGAATTCTTCGTAAAAAGTGAATTTATCATTGCATTTCCTGAATCTAAAATTCCGGTTTTAAATACACTTTCAGACCAGCTTCGTGTTATCAGTTTTGGATTGCCGGTGGCTCAGTTTAAAAAGAACGATTTACTTCCTGAACATACTTTTGCGCTTTCCATCGACCGAAATCCCAATATTTTTGAAACTATTGAACTCGAATTGCGCGACGCTTTGCTTTTCCAGAAGAAAGAAGAAATCAGGATAAATTCAACGACAAAGGGTTGGCTACTTGTTACCTACCAAAATGTGCCGCTTGGGTTTGTGAAAAATTTAGGAAATCGGGCAAACAATTATTTTCCGAAAGAATGGCGAATCCGAATGAATTTGCCTGAAATTCCGGAACCGTGGTACCTTACATAAGAGGTCGTTTTTAATGCTACAAGGTTAAAAGACCTGATCATTCCGAATTTATTTCGGAATCTCATATCCATTGTGTTTAGATCCTGAAACCAGTTCAGGATGACTTTCCGGGGTTGGTCATTAGAATCAGAAAGGATCGTGCTGAATTTGTTTTGGCGCCTGAAAAACCGTGACTGAAAACTGAAAACCTTTTCACTCCCCTACTCGGTACAAAAACTTATCGGTACGCAAAATGATGTTATTGCGAACAATGGCCGGCGTTGCTTTAACCATTCCGTCCAAATGATTTTCGGCAATCGGCTGATAGCTTAAACCGGGCTTGATCACAAAAGTATTTCCTTTCAGGCTAAACAAATAAATATTCCCAGAGGCATACAAAACCGATGCATTAAACTGATCTTTCAGCTTTTCTTTCCAGACAACCGCTCCGTTTTTTGCATTCAGACAAGTCAGTTCACCACGTTCGTGAACCATATAAATGAGGCTATCTACAAGTACAGGCGTCGAAATTTGTGGGACATCTTCACCGGTTTCCCATGTCACGTTCGTTTTGGTTACATCACCCGAGCCAGTCGGATCAACAGCCAACAGGCGGGCGTAAAATGTGCCGCCACCTTCAGGAAACATCCAGCCCGAATTTACATACACCATTCCATTGTAATAAAGTGGCATACTAACAGTAGAATCGCCGCCATAAAAAACGCGCCAGATTTCTTTTCCGGTTTCAGGATCGTAGGCAAAACAAAACTGCGAACCATTGCTGATAAGCTGATCTTTCCCATTAACCTGAATCACAATTGGCGTGCAATAAGCTTTTCGGTAAACAGGTTCTACATCTTTGTAAAAATCCTGCGGGCGTTCGGTTTTCCAGACTGTTTCGCCTGTACGTTTATCCAACGCAATTACATATTGAACATCGGTTCCTTCGATATGCAAAATCAACAAATTTTTGTAGATAAACGGTGATGCCGCTGCACCTTGCATGTGTTCGCAATTCAGGTCGGTGCGCGTCCAAACTACCTCAAAATTCTGTGTGTTGACGCAAGCCGTTCCGTAAGTTCCGTAATGCATGTACACAAATCCATCCTCGATGCAAGGCGTGGAAGTGGCGTAACTGTTGGTTGGGTGAATGTGTTGCACCGAATCGGGGGTAAATAGAGTCATTTCCTTCAGGATTTTTCCTGAATCAAAATCTGTACAAATCGCAAACAATTCTTTGCCATCGCGGGTAGCAGAGCTTGTCCAGATTTGATCGCCAAACACAACCGGCGAAGACCAGGCAACTCCCCTGATTTCGGTTTTCCATTTTATATTAGTAGAATCGTTCCAGCTTACCGGAGCATTCTTACTTTGTGAGTGACCATCGAGATTGTTACCACGTAAATGCGTCCAGTTTTCCGGATTTTGTGCAAATATTCCGGAAACAAAAAGTAGTGCAAGAAACAGAAGGATGGATTTATTTCGGTTCATTGGTTTGGTTTTTTGACCATGTGAAGATGCAAAATATTACCAAATAACCGAAATAGAAAAAATTCATCCGATGATTTGGTTCATCGGATGAAAGAAAATTTTTAAGCTCTGATATTTTCCAAAACGTCGACCAGCAGTTTCCAAAATTTATCGACGGTTTCAATATTAATTCGTTCGTCGGGTGAATGGGCGCCGCGAATGGTCGGGCCAAAAGAAACCATATCGAGTTCAGGATATTTTTCGAGGAACAAACCGCATTCGAGGCCTGCATGAATGGATTTGACAACCGGATCGTTTCCAAATAATTTCGTGTATGATTCGGCGGCAATTTTTGCTACGGCAGAATCCGGATTTGGTGTCCAGCCCGGATAACCGTCGGAATGCTCCACTTCGGCTCCGGCAAGCAACATCACCGATTCAGCCATTTCGGCAGCCATGTATTTCCGGCTGTCGATTTCGCTGCGCTGGCTGGTCGTAACCAAAATTTGATTACCCTCCTTAAATTTGACAGAAGCCAGGTTTGTTGAAGTTTCAACCATACCAATCATGCGGCTGCTCATTTCCAAAACGCCATGCGGACAAGCCGAAATTAATTTCAACAAACGATCCTGGCAATCCAGATCAATCACAAATTCGGGTAATTCAACCGTTTGGTGCTGCAACAAAAGTTTGTCTTCCGAACGTTCGTATTCAAATTCCATTTCAGTTGAAAACACGTTCCATTCCACCATTAAAATTTCTTTTTGCGCATGAGGTACCACAACTACCGCAAAAGCTTCGCGTGCAATGGCATTCCTGAGATTACCACCATCAAAATCAGCAATCCGCAAATCGAACATTTTTGCAGCGTTTACTAAAAAGCGATTCAGTATTTTGTTGGCATTTCCACGATTCTTGTTGATATCGTCGCCCGAATGACCGCCTTGAAGTCCTTTCACTTCCAGTTTCATGGCGTACGAACCTGCCGGAACTGGTTCAGGTAAATATCGTAAAGTTCCAACCGTATCAATCCCTCCGGCGCAACCTATAAATAATTCGCCTTCGTCTTCCGAATCGAGATTGAGCAAAGTTCGTCCGGTTAAAAAACCCGGTTTTAGAGCAAATGCTCCGGAAAGCCCGGTCTCTTCGTCAACGGTAAACAGGCATTCAATGGGCCCGTGTGACAATTCTGTAGACGTTAAAACCGCCATTTGGGCCGCAACACCAATTCCATCATCCGACCCAAGAGTGGTTCCCTCGGCTTTTACCCAACCGTCGGTAACAAAAGGTTTAATGGCATCAGTATTGAAATCGTGCACTGTTTCGCTGTTTTTTTCGCAAACCATGTCCACATGCGATTGCAAAATTACCACCGGATCATTTTCACGGCCAGCGGTGCCCGGTTTGCTGATTAAGACATTGCCAATTTCATCCTGACTGGCTTCCAATCCATTGTTTTTGGCAAAATCGAGCAAAAAGCGAATGATTTTTTCTTCTTTTTTTGATGGCCGGGGAATCTGGCAAATTTCTTCGAAGTAATTCCACAAAGGTTGTGGCGAAAGATTGCTTAAATGTTTCATGGTTTATCAGTTTATTTGTTTTCAGGCATGATGCAACGTGCATACTAACAAATCTCTTCCTGAAAAGATCAAGATTCCAAATTTAAGAATTTCGCCGGAAAGATTGAGAAATACCGATATTTGGTTCTTTTATATTATGGTTTACCCGTTGTGTGAATTAAATAGCATGTTTTAAAAAGTTGATTGGTCTGTTATTAATGAACCGATTAATATATTGAACGATTGTCAAAGCAGTGATCTTTGATAATATTCTGGTTTTAAATCCGATAAATGTTTTGGCATAGTTTCTTCTGATTAAAAACTGATCACATAACTGGCTGTAAAGAGTTTCAATCCTTTTCCTGGATTTCCGGAAGATATATGGATACTTCTTATTGCCTGATTGATTGGTCCTGATCGGAGTTTCCAGTTTGACATTAGCTGAGTGGAACAAATCCAATTGCTGGCGGGCGTCAATATATCCTTTGTCTGCCAGCAAAGTACAATCAGACAGACTAACTTTTACATCCTTTAAATAGTTAACATCATGCACATTGGCCTTGGTCAGGTCAATTGAGGTAAATACTCCTTCAAAGGTACAGATGCCATGTAATTTGTACCCAAAGTAATACTGGTTTTGTGAAGCACAGAACCCCTTGGCCGGAGAAGTAGAAAAATCTTCTTTGCAAATCTTCAACCTTGATGCCCTGGCATTTCGGCAAATCTCAAGGGGCATGGAGTCAATAACAAACACATCCTCATTTTTACAGAAAGTACCACTTAACTGTTTGCGAACCAGTTCTGTCTGATCAAAGAGTGATTTCTTGCGCCGGTTGTATTGTGAACGATCTATTAACCGGGGAAATTCGCTTACATATTCTCCCTTCAACTTTTTAAAAAGCAGATTTTCACTGTCTATAGATAGGTATTCACTGGTCAGATTAAGACTAATGACCTCTAAATCTGAAAACTTAGGTTTCTTCCCAACCCGGGGAAAGTTTCCTGAGTGGTCAACATTATTCTGCAATATGGATTTTAATACTTCCAAAATTTTGTCGAAATTCGTTTTAATATCGTGCATGGGCTGTTTTAATATTTTTGTTTCGCAACTTTAAAATACTAAATTTCAGCTTAATGCACGATTATTTATCTAATTATTAATTTCACACAACGGGTTATGGTTTAGGCTTTTGCGTAACAGTTACACGGTCAAAATAATCGCCAGCTTCGAGACCAACGGAGATTACCCGCTTACTGGCATTTGGATTTGCATCAACTTTGATGAAAAGGGTATGCTTATCTACCCGCTTAACCACGAAACAGGCGTCGCTAATTGAATAATTGTCTGATTCCAAATCAACATCGGGAAAACCATAATATGATGTTCCGTCAACTATAATATTAGAAACCCACCATCAGGCACCACCGGTTTTGATTGTTACCGAGTCCATGGAAGCATTAAACTCAACAGCTTTGGTCGACAAGTGAATATTATCGTCCCATTCGCCATCTTCTCGATCGGTACAGGATAAAAGCAAAATGCCAATAATTATCAGGGTTAAAGAAGTACTGATTTTCAGGATTTTCAGGAATTAGTTTGTTTAGAACCTATATTTAATGCCACTTGTAAATTTGTATTTATCAGGGGGTCTATGCTTTTAAATGTATTAAAATCCTTGCTCTTATTTTTTTCCCACCATACAGAATATGCATTTGCCACAATTTTCTGCGCCTCGGTTGATTCAATAAACAGTTCACTGTAGTCTCTTTTCTCCAGAATCGGATTTTGCGAAGGAAACCTCCCAAACAAGGGTTTACTATTTACTGAAACGACCCGAATTGATTCAATCGTCCACAATGCATAAATGCCGACCGTGCAATCTCTTTGATAAAACGACGAAATTCCGTTGCGCGGAAAATTGCTTATCAGTTGCGTTTCATTTCTGTATGCAAGTAAAGCGGGAATATCCATGGAAGTAAACTCCGGAAGATCAAATGACGCATATTCGCCTGATTTCAGTTGCTCAATGTATTGTTCGACGTTATCATTTTTGATTTCCCCTTCATCATTTTTGCAAAAACTTACGGAAGTCATCAAAGCAGTAAGAATGAATATGACTTTTAAGGCTTTCATAGGTCAATCAATCGGGTTTTTATCAAAAAACTAGATGTTCAAATGAACAATATGGTTGCGTGGATATCCAATTTTAATTGAAGTATTACAAATATCAAATATACCTTTTACATTCAGTTTTACTTAATAATAAACATTAAATCAAAATCTATTTTTTCAGGAATTCTTATTCTTTCGCTTGAAAGAACTTAATTTGCAGCAAAATTTCGGATATGGAATCAATTCGTGAAATATACAAGATTGGTCAGGGACCTTCGAGCAGTCACACCATGGGACCAGCCAAAGCCGCCAAGCGCTTTTTACAGGCTAATCCCGATGCCGTCAGCTATCGCGTTTTTCTCTATGGAAGCTTGGCTGCAACCGGAAAGGGTCACCTGACGGATGCGGCTATTCAGGAAGTTTTCAGGAATAAAAAACTGGAAATTATATGGGAGCCCGAAACCTTTCTTCCCAAACATCCAAATGCTCTGAAATTTGAAGCCTTCGACGAAACGGAGCAAAAGATCAGAGATTGGACAGTTTACAGCGTGGGTGGCGGAGCAATTATCGATGATTTTACCGAAGTTGAAACGAAGGATGTTTATCCGCTCAACAAACTCGATGATATATTAAACTGGTGCCACGAAAATGGCAAACAACTTTGGGAATTTGTTGAAGATTACGAAGGTCCGGAAATCTGGGATTATTTAGCCGAAGTTTGGGAAATAATGGACGATGCCATTGCCCGCGGATTGAAAAAAGAAGGCACACTTCCGGGCGGATTGATGCTTCCCCGGAAATCGAATTCCTTCAGCTTGAAAGCCCAGAATTTTAGCGGGCCATTTAAAAAGCGATCGAAACTTTTCGCTTATGCACTGGCTGTTTCCGAGGAAAATGCTTCAGGAGGACTGATTGTTGCCGCACCTACCTGCGGCGCCTGCGGTGTAATGCCTGCCGTGCTTAAACATTATCAAAAAGTATATAATACCGATTTACACCATCTCTATAAAGCGTTGGCCACTGCCGGATTGATTGGAAATCTGGTGAAACACAACGCGTCAATTTCAGGAGCTGAAGTTGGGTGCCAGGGCGAAGTTGGAACCGCTTGTGCCATGGCTTCCGGTGCTGCCTGCCAGCTAATGGGCGGAACAATCAACCAGATTGAATATGCGGCTGAAATGGGAATCGAACATCATTTGGGTCTCACCTGCGATCCGGTTGCAGGGTTGGTGCAAATTCCGTGTATCGAACGAAATGCCTTTGCAGCCGAGCGTGCGCTGGCTCACAATACTTATGCGCTAATGTCTGATGGACGGCACCGAATAAGTTTCGATCAAGTTGTGGAAACCATGTACAAAACAGGCAAAGATCTATCGAATTATTACAAAGAAACAAGCAAGGCTGGACTGGCATTGTTTACCGCATTGCCAAAATGCTGATTGAAGAAACCTTATTTAAGTGTTGAAAAATACACGGAGATCCGGTCGGTTACCTGGCTGGTGTTTGACATGAATAACGTATCGAAAATCCTTTGAGACTCTGGGTAATTTTGAAGTTCCGTTTTAAGATTTCTGTACGAATCTGATTTTTTATCCACATATTCCTGACAATTGATTCGTTGTTTAAAAAGCGGCTCGTCTGTTTCAGCCGATATAACTTTTACCATAATCGCTCCCGTTGCATTCAGCAAATAACTTTGTTGTGCGTTGTCCGAAGACACATACATTCCATTTCTGATCATAACCGAATTGATATTAAATTCTTCGATATTCACAGAGACAAACATATCAGGATGGTCAATATTCATTTTTGTGGCTTCTACGGGAGAATAAAACTCGAAGAAGTCTTGGTTCGGCGTATCATATTTTAGCTCATAAATCAAATTTTCATAAAATTTATCTGGCCTGTAAATACCTAGCGGAGCGTCCAAATGAATACTATCGACCACTATCTTCACTGACGCAATATTTTTTGCTTCCACTAATTTTGGCCGGGCATCTTTGTAATCAGGTTCCAAATCAACCACTTTCCTGAAATAATGAAATGCTTCTTTGGCTTTCTCAACGGTTCCGGCAGCTAAAGAATTCGTTCCGGCATTGTACAATTCAAGAAGTGCCTTTTGTTTGATTTCTGAGATTGACTCATCGTAATTTTTAAGTTCACCAACCATTTTGCGGGAGTAAGGATTTTTCTGAATCCGATCGGAAATATTTCTCACCGAAAGCAAATTATCCAAAGTCTTTGTTGCCCAAAACGGATCACCTGATTTTTTGAGCCGATCAATTTCATTCTGATAATAAACCAGCGCAAGCGAATACGATTTCCTGAGCAATTTTTCAGCGCTTTTGTCTTCCGGATCGTTATAAATCCGGTCGGTCGCCTGCTTAATCACTTCCGGATATTGATGTTTTTTCAACATCAGGCTGGTTGGCGAGCAACTGTTCAAAAACAAAAGAACGGCAAAAAGCAAGATAGGGTTTTTGTAGACTTTTAGCATTTCGGGAATTGTATCGGTGTTAAAATGCATTTTCAACTCTATAAACAGTAATAGCCCTGAAATTATTTTGATGAATAGCTTAATTATTTCGCACACAAACCTGCAAGAATATTTGCGCCTGAATATATTGCGAAATTTAGCCTAAATCTTTCCCTCAACAATCTTCAGAATTGCTGCCTCTTTAGTCAATGTCTCCTGAAGAATTTGAGCCGCCCTGACAAGTATTTCGCTTGCAAACTCTTTATCAGTCAATCCGGCAGCATTTATCCTCACATTGAGATAAGCGCCGTAAACAGCAGTTCGTGCACACAAAGCGCCAACTCCAGCGTCGGAAACAGAATTCGGATTACCCATTTCAGCCATGGCCTGAATAACTTCCAGCGACCGAAAAGCCGTTTGCATCACTTCAAACGGAACTTCGATAGCCTTTTTCGTTGCAGCCTGAATAGCGGCTGACCGTATTTTTTTCTCCTGATCGGTATTTTTAGACAATCCGAAAGCGTCCATAATGGCATTGAAAGCTGTCGTATCTTCGTCAACCAGCTTCAACAATCTGTCGTGAGCTGCTTTTCCTTCTTCCGCCCAATCGGAAAATTCGTCCCAGCGGTCGTCCCAGCCGCGCTTGTGAGCCGAGAGATTGGCAACCATGGCGCCCAACGCTGCGCCCAAAGCACCTACGTAAGCAGAAACAGAACCGCCACCGGGAGCCGGAGATTCAGATAAGGTTTCGTTCGAGAAGCCGTCCAGGCTCAGGTTAACCAGTTTATTTTCCTGATCGTCAATCAAATATTCAATGATTCGTTTCTTCGGATCAAAAGGAGCCAACTCATCTAAACCGAGCGATTTAACTGCAATCTTAATGATTTCAGCATCCGGAATTCCAACTGACCGTTGCTGCTTCCGGAGAAAATATTTGCCTGCATCGAGCATGGCCTGTAACGGAATGACACCGATCAGCTCGGAACCAGTTACCCGGATTCCACGATCACGTGCCCGTTCAACCACCTCGTCGAAGGCCTGATGCATCGAAGTCACCGTAATATCTGTCAGGTTCATCGAAATTTGTGCTACACCATATTCTTTGATAAACCAGCCAATGGCGCGTACTTTTTTTAGCGTGCCGGGAATCCGAAGGGGCTCGCCATTTGCATCATTGACAATTTTACCGGTTACGGGATCACCTTCGCGAACCACGCGGCCAGCCTCACGCACATCGAAGGCTATTGAATTGGCACGCCGAACCGAAGTTGTATTTAGATTTACATTGTACGCAATCAAAAAATTCCGAGCACCGACAGCTGTTGCACCCGATTTTTCATTCAGTGTATCCGGCCCGAAATCAGGTTTCCATTCCGGTTTCGCGAGTTTATCTTTCAGGCCCTCATATTCACCAGCCCGGCAATTCGCCAGACTTTTACGTGTTTCGTTTGCCGCTGCAAATTCATAACAATACACCGAAATTCCCAACTCCTCTCCCATTCGTTTGGCCAGTTTTCGCGCATAGTCCACCGTTTCTTCCATCGAAATATTGGCAATGGGTACGAGCGGACACACATCGGTAGCTCCGAAGCGCGGATGTTCTCCTTTGTGTTTACTCATATCTATCAACAGTGCGGCCGCTTTTGCTCCCCGGAAAGCTGCTTCGATAACCTGTTCCGGTTCGCCCACAAAGGTGACTACTGTTCGGTTTGTATCTTTTCCCGGATCGACATTCAGCAATTTAATTCCATCGACACTTTGAATGGAATCGGTTATTTGACGTATAATTTTTTCATCTCTGCCTTCTGAAAAATTCGGCACGCATTCAATCAGTTTTTTCATAACTTAGAAGAAATATTGTTTTCGTTAAAAGCACGCGCAATTTAATCTGAAGAAATAAATATAAACATGATTTTTTGAATCAATCTGTATTGTGAAAAAGATAAGGAAATTTCCTGAGCGACATTATCCGTTTCAACAAACATAAAAAAAAATGCGATCATCGTTTAAATCTAACCTTTTCCAATTTTGCTTGCTGACGTTTCTTTTTACGGTATCTCACGAATTTGCACAAGCTCAAACCTCAGGGAATAAAGTGGGTGAAAACTTTTTACCTAAAGTAAACGAAGCTGCAGAACTACTCAGTCAATATGTGGCCATTCCCTCGGTTACCGGTCATGAAAACAAAGCTGCTCAATATCTTAAAAATCTATGCACGCAAAAAGGATTGATCGTCGAATCAATTACCGATAGCATTGGAAGTGTAAATTTTGCCGCGTCTATCTATCCGTTAAATATCAAAAAGCCAAACATTATTCTGCTGAATCACATTGATGTTGTTCAGGCCAGCAACACGTCAGATTGGACTTATCCACCGTTCGAAGGTAAAATCGCCGACCAAAAAGTTTGGGGGCGAGGTTCATTCGATAACAAAGGACTTGCAATTTCGCAACTACTCGCCATCGACAATTTTGTTCAGGCAGCCAAAATCACAGATTTGCCTTATAATGTCACGCTTTTGTCGGTTTCAGGAGAAGAAATTGGCGGTGCAACCGGAAGTGCCAAAGTTGCCGTGAATTTCGCCGAAAAGTTCACTTCTGCAGTTGTAATCGGTGAAGGCGGTTCTGGAGTTGACGACATTAAGTTTTTGCCTCCCGGAAAAGTAGTGTTTGGAATTTCGGTTGCCGAAAAAGGAATGATTTGGCTGAAACTTCTCTGTAACGCTCCAAGTGAAGGTCATTCTTCCATTGCCGGAAACAATTATGCCATTAAACGGCTGGTGGACGCACTCTACAAATTGGCGAATACAAGGCAGCCAATCCAATTTTCAAAACCGAGCAAGCAAATGTTTAAAATCATGGGGAAAAACATTGGCGGGCTAAAGGGCTTTGCGTTAAAACATATTCGTTGGTTTATCTTCCGACCAGTTTTAAGGCATCAGGTTAAGAAAAGTTCGGAAATTGAATCCTTGCTTTGCAATAAAATTACCATTTCGAACCTGGAGCAGAACAATACCAGTTTAAATCAAAATCCGCAGGAAGCTGCAGCCATACTCGATTGTCGCTATTTGCCAAATAATCTTCCGGAAGAAATAATAGCCAAAGTGACCAAAATTATCAACGACACGCTCATTCAGGTGAGTGTTGTTCGTAAAGGGGCCGTACCTTTAAATACCAAACCCGAATACTTTTTTGAAGAACTAAAAAAAGCGGTTGTTCAGGCTTTCCCCGATGCGCAGGTCGCACCTATTTTGTTTCCGGCGTCGAGCGATAATTCGTATTACCGCGCTTCAGGATGTCCGGTTTACGGGTTAAATCCGATGATTGTGTCTCAGCAACAAATTGAAGCCATTCACAATTCAAACGAATATATCGATTTTGTTGACCTGAAAACTGCTATTGAAGTCTTTGGAAATTTCATTCAATCTGTTGAAAATTCTGGAGTGAAGACTATTCCGCTTGCAGTAAAAGATCGGAAATAGACCGGTCGTTTGCCAGCCGGGGCACTTTGTTTTGCCCACCCAACATTCCTTTCCTTCTCATGAAGTCGTTAAAGGCGCCAGATTTAAGCGGCGTAATTTTTAACTGACCGAGGACGTGACCGGTAATTAAATCGTTGTAGTATATATTTTTCAGGCACATTTCGGCATTTAAAATGGCGGCAAAATGTTCCATAGAATCTGGCTCTTTTTCAAATTCAATCAGCCATTCGTGTCTCGATTTACCTCTGCCCTGATCGATTAATGGTGCAACGGTAAATTCGCGAACAGAAGCCGGACATTTTTTTATCGCTTCTGTCAGTGCACTTTCTACTTCCGAAGCGATAACGTGCTCGCCAAAAGCCGAAATAAAGTGCGAGATTCGTCCGCTCACCTTAATTCGGTATGGATTTGTGCTGGTAAAGCGAACTGTATCGCCAACAGAATAAGCGTACAATCCGGCATTTGTAGTCACAATGAGCGCGTAATCAATGTCACATTTTACACCTTCCAGCGGAATTCTTTCCGGATTTTCCCGGTGATACTGTTCGAGTGGAATGAATTCATAAAAAATTCCACTGTTCACATTCAGTACTAAATCATCAGCCGGAAACCGGTCCTGAAAAGCGAAAAAACCTTCCGAAGCAGGGAAAAGTTCGATGGTATCAACCGGTCGACCAATCAACTGATTGAAAACGGTGCGGTAGGGTTCGTAATTTACTCCACCGTAAACCAGCAGTTCAAAATCAGGAAATAATTCGCCAACCGTTTTCCCCGATCGTTCAACGAGTTTTTCGAAATACATGCGCAACCACGACGGAATCCCGCTAAAAAGCGACATTCGCCGTGAAATAGTTTCATCCACAATCCTATCGACTTTCGTTTCCCAGTCCTCAATGCAGTTTGTTTTCCACGATGGAAGCCTGTTTTTCTGAAGGTATTTCGGCACGTAATGCGCCACAATTCCTGAAAGCCTTCCGGATTTTACGTCACCGTGCTTTTCGAGAACAGGAGAACCCTGCAAAAAAATCATTCCGTGATTTACAAAGTTGCTTTTGCCTGTTTTGTAAATGGAATTCAGCAAAGCATTTCGGGCCGTATCGATATGATTGTGAATGGAATCTTTTGTAATTGGAATGTATTTTACACCTGAAGTCGTGCCTGAAGTTTTGGCAAAATAAATTGGCAAACCAGGCCAAAGTACATTTTTCTCACCCGCAGTAATTCGTTCAATCCATGGTCTGTACTCTTCATATCCGGACACTTGAACTTTGCCCTGAAAATCAGGATACGAATTAATTTCCTGAAAACCATTTTGCCGGCCGAAAGCTGTGAGTTTGCCTTTCGCAACAATTTCATTCAGGATTTTTTCCTGACAAGCCAACGGATTTTGAATGTCCTTTTCCAGCCGGCTGATGATAAATTTTGCGTAAGGTTTACTCAGTGTGGATTTAATCCCCATGATAGTTTCCGGATAAATTTCAGTTGTAAAAATAGCAGTTCTTAATCCTGAAAATCGGATATGCCTTGAATTTTTCCGTTCAGAATGATTGTTTCAATCAAATTTGAGCCAAATGAATAGGGAACACAGACATACGAAGGGATTTCTTTGGTGATGAATAAATTGGCCACTTTTCCGCGCGCAATGCTGCCATAACTTTCGCTGATTCCCATGGCATAAGCCGAATTGATGGTTGTTGCGTGAATGGTTTCTTCGGGCGTCATTCCGTATTTCAGGCAACCAAGCGACTGAATGAAATTCATATTTCCGGAGGGAGATGTACCCGGATTATAGTCGGAAGCCAATGCTACCGGAAGTCCGGAATCAATCATACGGCGCACGGGTGCCAGTTTTAAATTCAGGAAAAATGCGGCGCCCGGCAAAACGGTCGGCATTGTTTCACTGCCAAGCAAAGCCGAAATTTCCTCGTCGTCAACAAATTCGAGATGGTCGGCCGAAACCGCATTGTATTTTACCCCAACCTGCACGCCGCCAGAGTTTGACAACTCGTTGGCATGAACTTTTCCCCGCATTCCAAGTTTCATTGCGGCCATCAGGATTCGTTCGGTTTCTTCCATGGTAAAAAACCCCTGATCGCAAAATACATCCACGTAATCGGCCAGTTCATCAGCAGAAACCATCGGAAGCATTTCATGGATCAAAATATTCATGTATTCTTCCCTGTTTTTTCGGTACTCCATCGGAAATGCATGAGCCAGAAAAGTAGATTTGATCATCAACGGTGAATGCTGCTTCATTCGATGGATCACCCGTAACATTTTCAACTCAGCCTCGGTAGTCAGTCCATATCCGCTTTTAATTTCAACAGCGCCTGTTCCCATCAGAGCAATTTCTTCGAGCCGCTGCATCGCCTGAAAAAACAAATCATCTTCCGGCATTTCCTGAAGTCGTTTCGCCGAATTCAAAATTCCTCCTCCCTTCTTTGCAATTTCTTCATAAGTCAGGCCTTTAATCCGGTCAACGAATTCCTGCTCACGCGTGGCGGCATAAACCAGGTGAGTATGTGAGTCACAATAGCTTGGGAAAACCATTTTTCCTGAACAATCAATCTCCATAATCAGATCATCAGCTTCAAAATCCGATTCTCTGAGATTTTCCATGGGGCCAAAGTCCCTGATTTGCTCATCTTTAATGGTAAGATATGCATTTTTTATCGTGTTTACTTCAGCCATAGACTTTCCGGCCACCCAAAGTCTGTTTTTAGGATCAACCTGAACAAGTTCACTTATATTCTGGAGAATTAACCTCATAACGAATAATTTTAATGTTCAACTGTTTTCATCGGTACTGGCAAAATGTTGCCTGTTCTCTGAACTTTCTCCACCAATTTTCATTTGCAATGAAAGAAAGTCAGCTTAAGTATTTTATGCGCTTAATCATGGTTTCACGATTCTGTTTTCTGCTTCTGGTTTAAATCGAACAACAAGTTATGGATTTTGAATGAGTTACGCCAACATTCCAGAAAGTTTTTTCGATAAAATTCTCTCTTTCGGTCATTCTTTCAAAATTCTGTATTTTTACCTGACATTCCGAAATGAAACCAAAATATGTTGGGCTATGAGTATTTGATCAATTTTAGATGTATTACTTTCAGCGTTTGAAAAAAAGTTTATTCTAACCAGCCAAACCAATGAAAAAATTAACAACCGCACTTGTCCTGATATTGGCATTTTTAACCGTTCAGGCCTGTACCAAAGGAACCCAATCTGAAATCGATTCGTCCAAAACATTTACCAATCCGGTTTGGAATGGAGCCGATCCCTGGCTGACCAAACATGGCAGTGATTACATTTACTGTTATTCGGCGAATAATTCCATCGTTCTTTCGAAATCGAAAAAGATGACACAAAGGGGCGAAATAAAAAAAATCTGGCAGGCTCCTGCCACCGGATGGAACCGCTCGTGTGTTTGGGCTCCTGAGATTCATTTTATTGACGGCCGCTGGTATGTTTATTATGCGGCAGGCGAATCCGGACCTCCATTTATTCACCAGCGGGCAGGCGTTCTAAGGTCGGCCACCGACGATGTTTTTAGCGAATATGAAGATATGGGAATGCTCTACACCGGCGAGAATCCGGATGATTTGAACACAAATATTTGGGCCATCGATATGACTGTACTTCAGCAAAACGGAAAATTATATGCCATTTGGTCGGGCTGGGAAAAACAGGAAACGACTGATGCCACCCCTCAGCATTTGTATATTTGCGAAATGGAAAATCCGTGGACCATGAAAGGCAAACGCGTAAAACTTTCATCTCCGGTTGAAAGCTGGGAAACAGGCGGCCCGCTTAACCTAAACGAAGGTCCGGAAATCCTAAAAAGCGGCAATAAAGTTTTTGTGGTTTATTCGTGCCGCGAATCGTGGCTGGTTGAATATCGTTTGGGAATGTTGCAGCTAATAAATCCCTCCGGGGATCCACTCGATCCGACCAATTGGAAAAAATCCGGACCTGTTTTTCAGGGAAATTCAACAGTTTTTGGTGTAGGTCACTGCTCATTCGTCAAATCGCCGGATGATACTGAAGATTGGATTGTTTACCACTCCAAAAAAAGCACAACGCCAGGCTGGAACCGCGATGTTCGCATGCAGCCATTCACCTGGAATGCTGATGGCACTCCACATTTCGGATCGGCGATTCCTGCCGGGAAATCAATAAAATTACCTTCCGGAGAGGAATAAACAGAAGGATTATATAGTTTTGATTTTCAAAAATATTGACTATAAAAATCCTAATTTCGGGCATAATTAAATACTATGGCAACAGCGGAACTAGTTCAGGATATCAGGAAGTATTGCACCCAAAATGCAGATGCCGAAAGGGTTCAGAAATCGCAGCGCTATTTTAAGGAGGAATTTGTTAGCTACGGATTGATGGCACCACAAATTTACGCCAAAGTGAAGGAATTAAAAGTCCTTAAGTTGGATTTGCCAACGGTTTTGGAAGCAACTGCCGTGTTTATGGAAAGTAAAATGTACGAAGAAATTTCCTTTGGCCTCCTCCTTACCGACGGGCTTTCGAAATATTTTACTCCGGAAACTTTTCGTACTATCGAAAACTGGTTCAGATTCAGCATACACAATTGGGCGCATGCCGATACTTTGGGCATGTTTATTTTACCTAAATTTCTGGATAAAAAAGTTATCGGAATAACTGATTTCAATTCGTGGCTCGATTCACCCTACAAATTTCAGCGTCGGTGTGTACCTGTTACGCTGATCAAACACATCAAGAAAACGAAAGAAATAATGCCATCCATCCAGTTTGTTGAAAAATTGATGCACGATCCTGAAAGAGAAGTTCATCAGGGAATGGGATGGTTCTTGCGTGAAGCCTGGAAAATTAATCCTTTAGAAGTGGAGTCTTTTCTCCTGAAATATAAAGACAATGCGCCACGTCTTATTTTTCAGTATGCCTGCGAAAAAATGACTCCGGAAAATAAGCTACGATTCAGGCGAACAAAATAAGCTAAAATGCAAACAGGGCACCCAACGTTGGATGCCCTGTTTGCCTGATATCAAATCTTTTCTCGCTAATTTCGAATTGTAATTACCCAACTTCCGGGCGTATTTATTTTTATCTTAACAGTACTTTCGATAATCCCTGAACGATATTTATTGGGACAACTGTATCGTATATCGAAAGTAAGTGGAAAAGTAGCGTCACTGAATATATTACGTCCGTAATGCGATTCTTGTGTATATTCACCAATTGCCATAATTGAAGGAGTTATATAGGCATTGAAAGGATCCATTACCACTAATTCAACCTTATTTCCATCACCTTGCCTGGTAACGTTCGGATTGGCACTTCCTGTTTTGTTCGAAATTTCGTAAGGGGCAATCATCTTTTTTCCAACGTACTTTCCACCCTGCCAAAAACCTTCAACAATACTGTCGCCGGTAGCTTTTTTATACGTCAAAGCTCCTTTCCCTGAAAACAGGCCTTTCGAAAAACCACCTCTGTACACATCTCCGTTTTCAAACGTGTAAGTACCTTCTCCGTCAGGAAATCCTTTCGAAAAATGTCCGGTGTATGCCTCGCTTCCAATGGCAGTTCCCTGGCCGTGCGCCAGTCCTTTTTTGAGTTCACCTTCGTATTTACCGGCAAGTTCCTTTTTAAGCACAGGTCCCGTAACTTCCTGACTATTGCCGCTTATAAAAATAAAAGCAAAAAACAAAGTAAGCAATGTTGATTTCATGACTGGAATTTTTGGTTATGGAATTTAGAAGTAAAAATAAGTCAACTTTTTCATTCAATAACAAGATACACGAAAACTTTATAACATAAAATTACTTTTATTACCGACGTTTAAAAGAAAAATGGTTGTATCAAAAGTCAAAGCCCTGAAAAAATCAGGTCATCCCGGATTCATTTCGGGATTTGTTCCGAAGTGAGTGGAAATCCTGAATTAAGTTATCGAGTTTTGATACAACCACCAGAACCTAATCTTATTCGTTCAGCGATTTACAAATCCGTTGATTGATTTCCCGAACCCGCGCTTCTTCAATTTTAACAACTTTCCGGTCATATGTCATCAGTCCATTAACCTCACCTTCAACATCAGTTGTCTGCGTGTAAACGGCAGCAGTAAATCCCGATTTTATAAATTTCAGGAGTGATTCAGCGTATTTCACGTATTCGTCCGTTACTTCCTTCGAGTTTTTAAACTGCACATAGCCCCAGTTTTTGTCGGCATTCCACAAATGACCTTCAAGCGCCAATCCAATTCCGCCATACTCGCCCAGAACTGTGGCACGCTGGCCGTCGAACAAATACATATCCGGTCCCGGATAATTGTGCAAATCGAGCATGTCGCCTACCGCATAATGGTTTCCTCCACTGGCCGGATTCACC
This sequence comes from Prolixibacteraceae bacterium, assembly GCA_963677955.2. Classification (GTDB taxonomy): domain Bacteria; phylum Bacteroidota; class Bacteroidia; order Bacteroidales; family Prolixibacteraceae; genus Aquipluma. Next base: position 4,218,236 of record CAXXQR010000001.1, on the reverse strand, counting down.
AGTCGGCTTGGGTCGTAAGTCTTCGTCCATTCAACAATTTCCGGAGTTTTAAATTGCCCCCATGCTTCGTTAAAAGGCACCCATGTAACTACGCAGGGATTTGAATACAAATAATCCATAATTTCTTTCCATTCCTTACGGTAATTGGCTTCGGATGCGGCGCTGCGTATAAATTCGTTTCCGTTAAAGTAATTGTGATTTTGCCATTGAGGTGAACGGTCTCCACTCGGCATGTCCTGCCAAACCAAAATTCCCAATTGATCGCAATGTGTGTACCAGCGGGCAGGTTCAACTTTTACGTGTTTGCGAATCATGTTAAAGCCGAAATCTTTGGTTTTCTGAAGGTCGCATTTTAAGGCTTCATCAGTCGGTGCGGTGTACAAACCATCGGGCCACCAGCCCTGATCGAGCGGTCCAAACTGAAAATACGGTTTGTTGTTCAGTTCCAGACGTACAATTCCATTCGCATCGCGTTTGGTCGACACTTTTCGCATGGCAAAATAACTGTTCACCTGGTCGGAAACCGCGCCATTACTGATCAAACTTACTTTCAGGATATATAAAAACGGTGACTCGGGACTCCATAATTTCGCATCAGGAACAGCCACTTCAAGTTTTTCATTCAACACCGATTTCGATGAAGCAATTTCGGTGTTTCCATCAAAAATTTTCACTTCAACCACATCGCCATACGAAGCAGCACAGGCATCCACCGAAACCGCAACCAGCCCTTTGTCGATATCAGGAACAGTGCGGATATTTTTGATGTGTTTGGCGGCAACCGGTTCCATCCAGACTGTTTGCCAGATTCCGGTAACCGGAGTATACCAGATTCCGCGTGGTTCGCTGGTTTGTTTGCCCCGAGGCTGAAATCCATTGTCGGTTCCATCCCAAACCCTGACAACCAGTTTTTGCTGCGTATTTTTAGTCAGGAATGGAGTAATATCAAATGAAAAAGGCGTATAACCACCGGTATGTGAGCCAATTTTAATGTCGTTCAACCACACGTCGGCTTTCCAGTCAACCGCTCCGAAGTGAAGTAGCAAAGATTTACCTTTCCATTTAGCCGGAACTTCAAATGTCCGTTTATACCAGACTTCATTGTCGCCGCCAACCGTTTTCATTACTCCTGAAAGACTTGACTCAACAGGAAATGGTATCAGGATTTTCCCGTCGAAAGAAGCTGGCTCAGCCATTCCCGATTTGAGAATTGAAAACTCCCACAAACCATTCAGGTTTAACCAATCGGCGCGTTCCATTATCGGGCGGGGATATTCAGGAAGAACATTGTTCACATCAATTTTTTCGGCCCAGGGAGTTTTGATTTTATCGCCTGCGGGCTTCCACTGTCCAAATGACTGAAAGACAGCAAAACACAAAAGAAATACAAATAACTGTTTCATTTTTAGCTGGTTGTTTAGTTAAAAAATAAGCATATTTAAATTCGAAGTATAAATATACGTCTAATACATTTTCAATACGATTTTTGCTCATTCCGAAATCCAATTTTCGCAGGGTTTATTTTTGAAATGAGTAATTTCCCAACAATTGTTGTATTTAATCTGATTTTACGATATTCGTAAATCAATTCACAACTTAACAACCTAATAAAATCTGAAGATGAAAATCATAGCATCAATTCTCTTTCTATTCATTTTTACAGGCTTTGTAGCCGCACAAAACAATGCTTCTGAAAATAATTTTGTTCAGCCAATATACCGTGAAATGCCTCTTGGTTCAATAAAGCCGCAAGGTTGGATCAAGCACCAGCTCGAAATTATGCGCGACGGAACAACCGGCCATCTCGACGAAGTGCACAACAAAATTAAAAACGACAATGGCTGGCTGGGCGGCACAGGCGACGCCTGGGAAGAAACTCCTTATTGGCTTGATGGCGCCGTTCCCCTCGCCTATTTACTCGATGATGTCACCCTTCAGAATAAAGTTAAAAAGTACATCGGCTGGACAATAGAGCACCAGCGCCCTTCGGGTTATTTTGGCGGAATTACCAAATACGAGCGCGAAAATGGCACACAGGTAACAGCCGAAAACATGGCCAAAGCCGGCGACGACTGGTGGCCCAAAATGGTGATGCTGAAAGTGATGAAACAATATTATGAGGCAACTGGTGACGAACGCGTGATTGATTTCATGGAAAAGTATTTTCAATTTCAATTGCAGGCACTTAAAAATGCACCGCTCGGTCACTGGACAGAATGGGCCACTTCGCGTGGCACCGACAATGTGATGATGGCACAATGGCTTTACCAGGTTACTGGCAACAAATCGCTGATTGAACTATCCGATTTGATTGAATCGCAGGCGTTTCAATGGAGCGATTGGCTGGGTAACCGCGACTGGGTTATTTGGGCTGCTACCTACCAGAACGATGATCGCTGGATGCATCGCCACGGTGTAAATGTCGGGATGGCCTTGAAATCACCGGCAATCAATTACCAACGCACTGGAGACGAAAAGTATCTGAAAGAATTAAAAACCGGGTTCTCCGATTTGATGACTTTGCACGGGTTGCCGATGGGTATTTTTTCTGCTGACGAAGATTTGCATGGCAACGATCCTACCCAGGGTGTTGAATTGTGCGCCATCGTGGAATCGATGTTCTCGCTCGAAGAAATTGCAGGTATTACAGGCGATCCGTTTTACCTCGATGCATTGGAACGAATGGCCTTCAATGCACTTCCGTCGCAAACCACCGACGATTACAACAACAAGCAATATTTTCAGGTTGCCAACCAGGTGCAGATTTCACGCGGTGTTTTCAATTTTTCGCTACCATTTAGCCGCGAAATGAACAATGTACTCGGAATGCGCAGCGGATACACCTGCTGCCTGGCCAACATGCACCAGGGCTGGACCAAATTTGTGACACACCTCTGGTATAAAAACGATAAAAATGGGATTGCTGCATTGGCATTCAGCCCCAATACGCTAAAAACTACAGTTGGCGAAAACAACGAAAACATTGAAGTTGTTGAAAACACAAACTATCCTTTTGATGAAAGAATCAGCTTCGAAATCCGGTTAGCTAATTCTGTTGAATTTCCTTTCGAAATCCGAATTCCGGCGTGGTGTAATAAAGCCGAAATTTCGATAAATGGCAAAAAATTAAGTACGGAAAAAGGTGGTCAAATTGTAAACATCAACCGGGTTTGGACAAATCGGGACAGGTTGGAAGTAAATTTTCCGATGGAAGTAACAACCAGCAACTGGGGTCGAAATTCGCGCGCCATCGAACGCGGTCCGTTGGTTTATGCGCTTAAACTAAATGAGCGCTGGGAAAAAGGAACAGATGAAAGAGAAGGCGATTACTTCTCGGTTTTCCCCGAATCGGCATGGAACTACGGGATTTTGCAAGATGTTGTTAAAAATCCGGTTGAAACCCTGAAAGTAAAACCTGTTAAGCCAATTACCAATGATTTTGTGTGGAACCTTGCCCATGCTCCAATCGAAATAATTGCACCTGGCAAACAAATTCCGGGTTGGATTGCAGTGGATGGGGTTGCTTCGCAACCAGTGACCGCACGCGACGGAGTTTACATGGGAAAAGTCTCAGAAAAATCTGAACAACTCACCCTTGTTCCAATTGGATTCACAAAAGTGCGAATCGTGGCATTTCCGGTTGTAAAGTAACAAGTTTTTAATTTCAGTACAATTGACAAAAACAAATATCAAATTCACTTAAACTAATAAAATGAACGAAAATTTCACAATTCAGATTTTCAAAACAGAGTATATTTTTTACTTATTTATAATAAATCTATTTCTGCTTTCATCTTGTGCTGAAACAAAAAAAACAACTCCGGTAATTACAACAAAAAATCTCCGTGCACCAGCCTATCCTTTGGTGACAGTTGATCCGTATTTCAGTGCGTGGTCGGAAACCGATAATTTATACGACGACGCAGTCCGGCATTGGACAGGCAAACGCGACGGCCTGATTGGCGCTCTGCGTGTCGACGGCCAAATCTACCGTTTTATGGGCAAAGAAGAATTGCCCCGGAAAGCTATTCTACCTATGGCCAGTCAGGGTCCGTGGGATTGCAGCTTTTCGCTGACCAAACCTGCTTCGGGGTGGGAAAAACCGAATTTCAACACATCAGGTTGGAAAGCTGGTAAAGGCGCGTTCGGAACCGAAGGAATGCCTGATTTGGCGACACTTTGGGAATCTCAGGATATTTGGGTAAGGCGCGAATTTACACTCGATTCAACGTTAACCGATGCGCAATTGTACTTGATTTATTCGCATGATGATATTTTTGAGCTTTACCTGAATGGAGAAAAACTGGTTGACACGGGTTACTCGTGGAAAAACAATGTGGTTCTTCCACTCGACGAAAACCTTCGCAAATTATTGAACACAAATGGTAAAAATGTCATTGCTGCGCATTGCAACAACAAAATTGGCGGTGGTTATGTCGACTTCGGAATTTTTCAGGATACAGAAACCAAAGACGCTTTTGCACAGACTGCGGTTCAAAAATCAGTTTCATTGTCGGCTACTCAAACTCATTATGTGTTTAGCTGCGGTTTGGTTGAATTGAACCTGACATTTCTGACACCGCTCTTACCTGAAAATCCTGATGTCCTTTCACGACCGGTAAGCTACATCAGCTACAACGTTCAATCGACTGACAAGCAAAATCACTCTGTTCAGATATATTTTGAAGCCACTCCTGAATGGGCTGTCGATCAGGTTTCGCAGGAAGTGACGGTTGAAAAAGGCCAGACTGATGGATTGACCTATTACAAGACAGGAACCACAGCACAGCCAATCCTTATGAAGAAAGGCGACGACCGCAGAATTGACTGGGGTTATTTTTACTTGTGTGGTGCAAACTCTCCGGAAATGTCTTACGCCCTCGGAAACTTCAACACGGTTAAGCAGGGTTTCGCAGCTACCGGAATTCTCGAATCTTCAGGCGAACAGAAATTAACCGCAAACATGGCTAAAGAAATGCCCGTAATGGCTTGTGCCGAACAATTGGGCCAAGTTTCAGACAAACCGGTTTCAGGAAAAATAATGCTTGGCTACGACGATTTGTATGCCATTCAATATTTTGGCGAAAACAGGATGGCCTGGTGGAAAAAAGACGGACAGGTTACTATGGACGATGCCCTGAAAGCTGCCTATACAGAATATGACCAGCTCAAAGAAACCTGCGCCCAGTTCGACAATAAATTGTGGAACGACGCCGTAAAAGCAGGCGGTGAAAACTATGCAGAACTTTGTGCACTCGCTTTCCGCCAGTCAATCGCTGCACACAAACTAATCAAAGACACCGACGGCAACACAATTTTCTTATCCAAAGAAAATTTCAGCAACGGATCGATCGGAACGGTTGACGTTACTTATCCATCTGCCCCACTCTTCCTGATTTATAATCCTGATTTGCTGAAAGGTATGCTGACGCCGATTTTCTATTTTTCGGAAAGCGGAAAATGGACCAAACCTTTTGCAGCGCACGATGTAGGCACGTATCCATTGGCCAACGGGCAAACTTACGGCGGCGATATGCCCGTTGAAGAATGTGGAAACATGCTGATACTGACGACAGCAATAGCAGTTGTAGACGGCAATGCGGCTTATGCCGAAAAGCACTGGGAAGTATTATCGATTTGGGCCGATTACTTGCTGCAGAATGGATTAAATCCCGATAACCAGTTGTGTACCGACGATTTTGCCGGTCATTTTGCACACAACACAAACCTTTCGATAAAAGCTATCATGGGAATTGCTGGATACGGAAAACTGGCTGCCATGCTGGGCAAAACCGAAATCGCAGAGAAATACACAACTCAAGCCAAAGAAATGGCTGCAAAATGGGTTGAAATGGCGAATGATGGCGATCATTATCGCCTGACTTTTGACCAGCCCGGAACCTGGAGCCAGAAATACAACCTCGTTTGGGACAAAATTTTAGACCTGAATATTTTCAATCCGGAAGTGGCCAAAACTGAAATTGCATACTATCTGACCAAACAAAATACTTATGGATTGCCTTTGGACAACCGTCGTACGTACACCAAATCGGACTGGATTATTTGGACGGCAACGCTTGCCAATGACAAGGAAACTTTTCAAAAATTCATCGATCCGCTGCACAAAACATTCAACGAAACGCCTAGCCGCGTGCCAATGACCGACTGGTACGAAACAACCGATGCCAAACAGGTTGGATTTCAGGCACGATCGGTTGTTGGTGGTTATTTCATAAAAATGCTCGAGCAAAAAGAGTTGAAGAAATAACAGTTTTGCGAATGTTCCGCAAATTTCAGGAATAAAGAAAGGATCAAACTGAAATTCATCAGTTTGATCCTTTTTTTAATTCAATCGCACAATCGCTTACAGATTGGAAAGTTCATAATTAATGACATACTTTCCACTTTTCAGGTCAACCGTCGATTTTTCTCCCGACAAATTAAATTCTTTATCGTCGAGCCTGTATTTTTTAACTCCTGAAGGAATTACTACAGCAGCATCGGTTCCCACCGGAATTTCAACGTTTAGTTTCAATGTTTTTCCATTTAGTTCCCAATTAACCGCTACTTTTCCATAAGGTGTTTCTTTAAAAGTTTTAGCCCAGGTAATACCCTGAGGAACCTGCGGCTGAATGATTATTCTTTGATAAGCAGGAACATTTTCTTCAGGACGAATTCCTCCAACCGCCTGGTAAAACCAGGTGCCGATGCCATTGTAACAGTTGTGAATCCAACTCCTTTCACCGTTCCAATGTTCCCAGGTTGTGGTAGCGCCATTTTCAATCATGTACAAATAACCCGGATAATCTTTCTTTTTCAGCATGGAATACATCAAATCTGCAGCCTGATTTTTTATTGTCCATTCTGTTAAAACCGGAATACCTACCAATCCTGTAGATAAATGTCCATTGCGGATTCCAGTTTCTTCGACCAGACTTTGTTTTACTGCGCTGATTAGTTCTTCAGGAACAACTCCTGCCAGCATCGGGTAAGCTAAATCGATCTGCGTCCCGGTGGCGTAACTGCTTTTTGAAGCATCAAAATAAGTTTGATGAATCAATTTTTGAAGCTCTGATTTTTTCTGCGCATACAATCCGACATCAGCGGTTTTTCCCAGAACCTGGGCAATTTTCTGCATATTGTCGTAGCAAACCGCAACAAAGCAGTTGTTTACGATTCCAATTGAAGCATTAGCCTTTTGGTCAATTCCTGTTGGCGTTGCCCAGTCACCTAAAAACCAACCGCGATAATCAGTATCCGGCCATGGTTTCAGTAATCCGTCAGGTGAATACGTTTTAACATATTCCAACCATTTTTGCATAACCGGATAGTATTTTTCAAGAATAGCAGCGTCACCGTAATTCAGGTAAGTTTGCCACGATGCTGTAATAATAAATCCGCACCAGAATGGGCCACCACCGGCAGGGTAAGGATTCGGTGCAGTATGCGGCATTCCACCGTCATCGCGAATGCAGTCAGCCCAGGCTTGCAGCCAGTTCATATACAAGGGATTTAGGTTGAACATTGTTTGCGCAGTAGTTGTAGAAGCATTCCCATCGCCGCCATAGCCAAGTCGTTCTACCGTCGGACAATCGACCAAATCGCCGCCAATGCTAAGGCAACGAAGCGTATAATTAACCATGTCGTGTATTTGGTTTACCTCAGGATCGGAACACTGAAAACCGGAAGCCGGTTCAAACCCTGTACGAACCAAATAGCCTGTGATTGACTCAATTGAAGGCGCTTCTTTCAGATTTGAAATCCGGATATACCGGTATCCGTGGTAGTTAAATTTATTCTTGAAAACCTCCGTTCCTTCTCCGGAAGCAATGTATCGATCCAATTGCTTTTGATCGTAGAATTTACCGTTTTGATCCAGATGATCGGAATATTCCAAAACGACTTCCTGTGATTTTTGTAGTTTCTGAAAATGAATTTCGTTCCATCCAGTTAAACTTTTTCCCATATCAACCAGAAAAGTATCTTTAGCAAGCGATCGTATTTCTACAGGTTTTAGTGTTTTCATAATCCGGTTTTGTTCCACCATTTGCGGACTTACAGAATGGTCAGGAATGGAAAGAACTGAAACCGGTTTCCAGGTTCTACCTGCTGTATTTTCTGTCAGCAAATCGGTTTTTGACAAAGAACCATCGATAATCTCACCGCCAAAATGATGGGGCCGCCAGTCTCCATTTCTTGTATAACTGCTAGTTCTCCCCAGCCAGCTTGCATCGGTAACCAAAATTACTTCCCTTTTATTGGAAGTTAATCGTTCCAATTGAGCTTTTACCGCCGAACCATTGTTGGTTACGCCGGGAAGTCCATCTGTATACCAGCCGCTTCCCAACCACAGCATCAAATCATTTTGCCCTTTTTTCACCAGGTTCGAAACATCATAAGTAATCACCCACGAACGTTTGTTGAATTGTGATACAGCGGGCGCCAGAACACCGTCTCCCACTTTTTGGCCATTCAAATAGACTTCGTGGTAGCCCAATGAATTCACGTGCAAAAACAATCTTTCGCTGGTGTTCTGAACTGTGAATGATTTTTTCAACTGTGGGCATTCCCGGTAACCGGCTTTAGTTGCTAATCCGATGTATGAAGCCTGCCAGTCGGCCTTATTTAATAGACCGATACTGAATTGGGCTATTGGACTCCAGTCTGAAACGTTTCCTGCTTCGTCCCAAATCCTGACTTTCCAGAAATAAGCCAGACCAGAGCTTAACGTTTTCCCCTGATAAGGAACCAGAATACTGGCTGAAGATTCCGCTTTCCCTGAATCCCACAGATCTGACTTATCTTTTTTTAGAATCTCAGGATTGCTGGCCACAAGCAACTGAAACGCTTTTTGTTCCGTCCCGTTTCGTTTGCTTTGAATTTTCCAGCTGAATCTGGGCGTAATATTATCAATTCCCATTGGATCCCGGAGATTTTCACATTTCAACTCATAAAGGATAAGATTTTCAGAAGCTTTTAGTCCTGAAAAAAAGAAAAAAATCGCGAGGCAGGTAACTACAACTAATCGGTTCATCTATTAAGGTTTGGGTTAGTAAAGAATAATTTAAAAACTGAAAGATAATTCGATTTATGGTAAATCTCTTTCAGTTTTATATCTTTTTCAAGACTGCTAATTTATTAAAAATCAACGTCGGTGTAATTCAAATTCAGGATATTCATTGAAGATTCATTCGAATGTGCCATAAGTATATGAAGCAAACTGAAAAAAAACTTAGCGCCAATTTTGAACATTCTTATAGTTCCGTGCTTATATCAAAAGTACAAATCAAAAAAACAGTCGGGCATGAACATTAATTCAGCCAATGCAAAAACCATTGAACAGGAACTGGATTGGTTTCAGAAACTAATTATGCTGCGGGGCAAAATTACCTTTGAACAGTCGTTGCCGGAATCGGAAATTCTGAATCTACCCGCGCCTTCAGTCGAAGATCAGCAATCGACTTATGCCGGACTAGTCAAAAAACACGAAATGAGTTCTGAAGAACGGTTGGTTTTGATTTTGGCTTTGATTCCGCATGTGAAGCCATCGCTGCTTGACTTGTTGAACATGAAAAACGAGTTGTACGATATTCCGTTCACCGAATTTGGCGGAATTCGGTACGATAAGCACAAAGGATATTTGCCGACCGGCGAAACGGCCATTTTTTTGCTGGCAGGTGCCAATCTAGAAAAACGGTTTGAATTGTTGCGTTTGTTCAGTGATGAACATTTCTTTCACCGCGAAGGAATTCTTTCGCTCGAAAGAACTTCGCCAAATGAACCGGTTCTGTATGGTCAGCTTTCCATTTCACAGGAATATTTGTCGTTGTTTACCACCGGACAGGTTTTCAAACCCGATTTTAGCGAATATTTCCCGGCCAAACGAATTCAGACGACTCAGGAATGGGACGACCTGGTTGTTAACGATCATTTGCGTCAAAGCCTTGAAGAAATTAAAGATTATATACTTCACGGCCGAAACCTGAAAAGTGGTTTTCAGTTTGGGAAAAAAATCAAACCCGGTTTCAAGGTTTTGTTTACAGGCCCTCCCGGAACCGGTAAAACCTTAACCGCAAGCCTATTAGGAAAATACTGCAAATTAGATGTTTACAGGGTCGATTTATCGATGGTGGTTTCCAAATACATTGGTGAAACCGAAAAAAATCTTTCCGGAATATTTAATATGGCGGAAAATAAAAACTGGATTCTCTTTTTCGATGAAGCCGATGCGCTTTTCGGAAAAAGAAGTGAAACGAACGATTCGCGCGACCGCTATGCCAATCAGGAAGTTTCATTTTTGCTTCAGCGCATGGAAGATTTTGATGGACTGGTTATTTTGAGTACAAATTTCAGGAAAAACATTGATGACGCATTTTTCAGGAGATTCCAGTTGGTACTCGATTTTGAAATGCCCGACGCAAATCAAAGATCGGTATTGTGGAGAAAATCGAAAACCGAAGAGTTTAGCTACGATAAAGATGTGGATGTTGAACAGTTAGCTGAGAAACACGAATTAAGTGCAGCATCAATAATTAATGTATTGCATTACAGCATTTTGAAGTGCATGGGAAGGAAAGACCGAATTATTCGTATGAAAGACATTCAGGCAGGACTGAGAATGGAAAAAATAAAAGAGGGCAAAAGTATCGTTTAGCAGAAACCGGTCTGTGGAATCGATCTGCTATTCCCTATCCAGGTAATACTCTACAATAATATCCTCATCTTCAGGCTTTGTACTTATAGTTAATTCCGCAATCTGATTTTCCAGATCCAGGATTTTCTGCTGGAGTAATTTTTCCTCTTTAGTCAATTTTTCATTTTGCTCCTCGTTTTCTTTCAGTACATATTTGAGGAAATTACTTTCTTTAACTAATTTGTCGATGTCCTCTTCCAGCTTTCGCATTTTCGACTTAAAATTATTCCGTTTAAAGCCAAAATTTTTCTTGTATTCTCGTGTGATAAAATAAATAACAGCCAAAGTCAGGGCGATCCAAATAAGCACAAAAAGAAGAAATAAATTCTCCTGAAGCGTAATTTCGGCAATTTTTGCCAAAAATAATTTGCTTAAAACAACATTAAAATTTGCCATAAATTCAATATTAGAAAAAATATTTACAATCATGAATCATCAGATTAACAAAACAATGACGCGTTAACATTAAAATTTAATCAAAGATATTTTAAGATATTCAGATCTTTTTATATTTTTATTAAAACTTTTATGACGCTTTTATGTTGTGAGTTGTAATCTTTTTGCTTGAATTTAAATAATACTTAAAGATATGAACAATGAATATTAACATTAAAATAATCTTTAAGTTGACTCATTGGCCAAATTTTTCAAGTTAATATAACTGGTTATGATTCATAACGCGCTGGCATATATTCAGGATATATTAAATGAAAATTTCAAAAATGAATTTTCGATTTCGGAAAACAAGGTTGTTCTTTCAAATATAGTCAAAGCCGATGGCTCAAGTGCCCAAAACGTTGATGGAAAAATTGTTTTTTTCCTGGTTAGTCTCGACGAGGAAGCCGCTTTAAAAAATAATCTAAACCGGTTTTCAAATCAGGGAAACGGCTCATTTGCTCAAAAAACCCCCACCCTACATTTAAACATGCAAGTATTGTTTTGCGCCAATTTCGACAGCAAAGTGTATATCGAGGGGTTGAGTTATTTGTCGGCTCTTATTCGCTTTTTCCAGGTTAACAGAAAATTATCGCTTGATGGATCGAATTCGGGTAAAATAAACAAATTGAGTTTTGAGCTGTGCAAATTGGATTATGCACAAATGAGTCACTTGTGGTCGGCTGTTGGCTGCAAACTAATGCCATCGGTACTTTACAAAGTTGGGTTATTGGTATTTGATGATGCGCCAATAGAAAGAATAATTCCGGCAATAAAAGAAACATAGAGTTAAATACAATTCCGAAAATGCAGCAAACGTATAGTCATCTGTTAACTTTTACTTTTGAACACAAGTATTTTAGGGATGAACTGTTCAAGCAAATTGAATTAACTTACGCCGATGGAATGGCTAAGTTTATGACCAATCTGGGCCTGATAGTAAAAGCATTTCCGGGTGGATGGCATCTATTGGCAACAGAGCCTGAACTTTTAGACACTCCAACAAATGACGTTCCTTTACGATTTCTCGTCTATTGCAAAGACCCGCAATACATCAACTATACCGAATTACCAACATACAGCCTGAAATATAACATTCTATATTTCAACAATTTATCGACCATTGCAACTCAGCGGGGCAATGCTTTCAAATTACAGAAAGAAGAATTTATTGGCCAGGCAGAAATAGTACAAATAAGCCATGGGGAACTATCAATTCCCAATTTTAGTTCCAATCAGGAATACCAGTTTACCGATTCGCTTGGCAACGAGTTACCTCCGCAATGCATCAAAAAGTCAGCAAATAACTCGGGCGGGCTTATGCTGTCAAATTTGTCGCAGGGGCTTGTAATCGTGCGTGCCGGTAAGCAGATCGTAAAAAGAATTTACTATTACCCGCAGGCCGTTTGGAAAAAACCATTTGGCATTTTAGAGATTTACACCAGTACACTATTAAAGCATTTTCGTGAAAAAGGAAAAATTGAATATGCTGTAAAGTTTGGCAACCGACAAACAATCTGGAAGTATTTCCTTGTTAGTTCTGTTTATCAGAAATTCAACAATTTGAGCATTATTAACAAAGGGAAAGAACAGATTTTTAGCGGTCCGGAAAAACAGCCTATTCTTGAAAACACGGATGCTTTGGTATTTGAATCAAAAAACAAAATTCCGCTTTCAGAAATTTCTGAAGATACCTACCAAATGGTAGAGAACTTCGATTTGACGAATAAAACGGGAAAGATCGTTCTTAAAAATTTACCTAAAGCTTCTCCAGTGCAATTGTATCGTGATGAAACGAAATCAAATGATGCCGTCTATTCACACATTTATATATAAACAATTAACTGAGAAAGATTATGGCACAAAAATTAATGACTCCCGGTGTTTACATCGAGGAGGTAAATGCGTTCCCCGGCTCAGTCGTGGAAGTAGCAACAGCAGTACCGGCTTTTATCGGCTACACCGAAAAAGCTTCGAGAAATGGTAAATCTCTAGTAAATCAACCTACAAGAATTACTTCTTTTCAGGAGTATTCACTTCTTTTTGGAGGAGCCTTCTTTCCTAAATTCAAGCTCGATGCCTTTGATCCGGCTAATCCGGCTAAACATGTTTTTACAATTAACGGTGTGGCACGAGCCATTAATTATTTGACTGATCATGATTCGTATATGTTTTATGGAATCAAGTTCTTCTTCGACAATGGAGGAGGTACGTGCTATATTGTTTCTGTTGGTACTTATGGCGGAAAAGATGACCAGGGAAATGACAAAGTTGTTGCCGTTGACAAAGATGAACTTGAGGCTGGTTTAGATACCTTGCTTAAAGAACAGGAACCGACTATGATCGTTATACCGGATGCTGTTAAGCTGAGAATCGACGACGGATGTTACGACTTGTACAAGAAAGTGCTTGCTCATTGCGCTAAAATGCAAAGCAGAATTGCCATATTGGATCTCTATGACGGCGATGAGGTTCGGATCGTTGGAGATGCCACTGTTGACATTATTGCCAAATTCAGGGAAAAAATTGGTTCTGAATATTTGAATTATGCTGCAGCATATTACCCATGGTTAGATACAAGCCTGGTGCAGAATGGAGATATCACATTTGAAAATCTTGATACCTCCGTGGTTCTAAGCACATTATTACTGGAACCGGCCGCCCAAAATGTTATCACGAATTATCCTGCCAATGCTGATGCATTTAAAACTGCATTAATTAAAGATAAGCCAGATGATTTAGCTGCCGCACTGAAAAAAGATAATCCGGCCGGACTTGACACCGCGATTGGAGCCGACGGTAAATTAGCAGATGGTTTGACTGCTGCTGATTTAACTACTTTATTGACCACAGGTGCAAAAGAAACCCAGAAGTTACTCGACAATTACATTGCCAACAAAAAACGCAACTATCACCTGGGACTTGTAGCCACCAGCCCAACTTACGTTAATCTCCTGAACGAAATCAGGGCGATGATTAATATTCGTCCGGCATCGGCCGCCATGGCAGGTATTTATACCATGGTCGACAACAGCAGAGGTGTATGGAAATCGCCGGCAAACATCAGCCTCAACAGTGTGGTTAAACCGAGAGTAAACATTACACACGACGAGCAGGAAAATCTGAATGTGGATGCTGTCTCCGGAAAATCAATCAATGCCATACGCACTTTCCCCGGAATCGGAACATTGGTTTGGGGAGGACGCACGCTTGATGGCAATAGCCTCGACTGGAAATACATTAATGTTCGCCGGACAATGATCATGTTGGAACAGTCGATCAAACTGGCATTGCGGTCGTATGTATTCGAACCGAATGATGCAAATACCTGGATTTCAGTAAAAAGTATGATCATCAATTTTCTGACTGAAAAATGGAAACAGGGTGCCCTGGCAGGCGCTTCTCCCGCAGATGCATTTGATGTTCAGGTTGGACTTGGTGCTACCATGACTGGTTTGGATATTCTGGAAGGCAAAATGTTGGTTTCGGTAAAACTTGCCATCGTAAGACCAGCCGAATTCATTGTTGTGACCTTCGAACAGCAAATGCAAAAATCATAACTAAATCTAACATTAATTAATCCATTAAAAATTAAATATCATGGCAGGCGAAAAACAAGATAAAAACTGGCCACTACCAAAATTTTACTTCATGGTTGATTGGGGAAGTACGACAAACATCCCATTTCAGGAAGTAAGCGGTTTGGAAATTGAAGCACAACCCTTAACCTACCGGCATGGCAACAGTCCGGTATTTTCGGAAATCAATATGCCGGGAATAGTTAAAAACAGCAATGTCACCATGAAAAAAGGTGTATTTGCCAACGACAACAGCTTCTGGGACTGGTACAACAAAATTAAAATGAATACCATCGAGCGCCAGAATGTGGTGATCAAACTTTTGGATGAAGGCGGAAACCCGACAATGACATGGACGCTCAATAATGCATGGCCCACAAAGATCAGCTCAACTGATTTGAAATCGGACGCCAATGAAGTGGCTGTTGAAAGCATAGAAATTATGCACGAAGGTTTAACCATCGCTAACGGCTGATCGATATGGGAAGTGATAGTTTTTTTAAGCCTGATTATGCTCCGCCAACGGCCTTTTATTTTTCAGTAAAATTTGATGGTCTTGACGACATGGATAGCAGCTTTCAGGAAGTTTCAGGTTTGAAAGTAACTATTGGAACGGTAGAGAAAAAAGAAGGTGGTGACAATAACTTTGTCTATCACCTTCCCACTCCACCGGTTTACGACGACCTGATCTTAAAACGGTGCCTGCTGTATAATTCGAGATTGGATCAATGGTGCAGAGATGCACTCGAAGATTTCAAGTTCGATCCGAAGGACATTAAATTGGCACTTTTAGGCGCCGACGGATCCATTTTAGCTTCATGGTCAATCGTTCATGCCTACCCGATTTCATGGGAATTGTCGACATTAAACAGCACATCCAATGAATTGGCTATTGAGTCACTGACTTTAAAATACACACTCTTCAGAAAAGACAATTTATGACACTAATAGTTAAAGAGCTTGTTGTCAGAGGAATTGTATCGAGTGATCGTTCGTCCATTGGCGAATCCTCGGTCGAAAACGAAAACCTGTCGCAACAACTTGAACAGTTGAAAAAGGATATTGAGAAAGAATGTATTGAAAAAGTAATGCAAAAGTTGGAGTCCAGAACAATTAGATAAAAGCGTTATGGGAACACTGACAAAATTAAAAATTGTTGCTTATTCCGATCCTGATTTCTCGAGCCAGCTTGGAGAATATGATGTGTTGGTAAATCCGGAAAATTACAAAGTTAAAAATGAGCAACAATATTCAACAGCCGATACCACCAACGGCTCGAGTGTGCAAACGACCAAATACAAGGGAGGTAAAGCCGGGTCGTTCGAACTCATTTTGTTTTTCGACGGCACCGGAATCATTACCGCAGAGAAAGTTGACGACCAGATCAAAAAAGTAAAGGACCTGGTATACTCGTACAATGGCAACATTCACGAACCCAATTACCTGCGGGTTTATTGGGGAACTCAATCTTTGTTTCAGGGTCGGTTGAAATCGTGGGAAGTAAACTACACCATGCTCGACATGGATGGAACTCCAATGCGGGCGGAGGTTACCGTCGTTTTACTTGCATCGGTAAGTGCCAAGAAAAAAGCGCTTGAGGAAAAGAAAAATTCTTCAGATTTAACGCATGTCAGAACCGTTTTTGATGGCGACAACCTGCCATTGATGTGCTACCGGATATATGGTGACAGCAGCTTTTACATCAAAGTTGCACGATACAATGAATTAACAGATTTCAGAGCGATTAAACCAGGTGACAAGATCACTTTTCCGCCAATTATTTAATCAATATGGCAACTAATTTAAAAACAGACGATGGTGTAGTTTCCTTTGATATTCTTATCAATGGCTCCAAAATTAAAGATGAAGTGGAAGTTGTTGAAATCTCCCTACAGATGGAGGTTAACCGAATTTCATCGGCCACTGTGGTGATAGTCGATGGAGGTCCAGCTATTGGCGTGGGGAATGATCCCTTTTCAAACAGCGAAGGAAACGATTTTATTCCCGGAAATGAAATTTCAATCTCACTGGGCTATGATGGTAAAAATACAGCTGTTTTTAAAGGAATTATTACCGCTCAAAATCTCACTGTAAAAAGCGGCAGATCGCAGCTAACCATAACCTGTAAAGACAAAGCCGTAAAAATGACCAAGGGGCGCTTCAACAGCATCTTTCAGGATCAGAAAGATTCGGACGCTATAAATAGTATTGCCGGATTGCATGGACTTTCAGCAACTGTTGACGCCACAACCATTCAGTATGCGGCTTTAACGCAGTACAATTGCAGTGACTGGGACTTTGTTGTTATAAGGGCTGAACTATCGAACATGATAGTTTTAACCGACAGCAACAGCCTGGTTGTTAAAAAAATAAACTTTAGCGACACCGCTAATTTTGAAATCAATGCAACACAAATTGTCATTGACATCGATCTCAGCCTGGATAGTGAAAATGTTGCTTACAATTATCAGCTTACATCATGGGATGATAAACAACAATCTGCAACACTTAGCAATGTAAATATTACCAGCGACAGCTCAATGGGAAATATATCTGCGCAAAAGCTTTCAGATACAATTTACAATAAAGCTATAAACCGTTTTTCGTCGGCACCCCTAACTGCCGATGAATTGAAATTATGGGGTGATTCGCTTGCAAGCAAAGCTGTATTAAGCAAAATTCAGGGTAAAATTACAATTCCGGGTGTTTCAGGAATAAAAGCAGGCGATGTTGTTGTGCTGTCAGGTTTCAGTGCCAGATTTAACGGGAATGCCTACATCACAAAAGTCAGCCATTCAATTCAGGATGGTAATTGGCTGACAACCTTGTATGTTGGCAAGTTTCCGCAATGGCATGCTACTTTACCTGATATTGCGGACCAAAGTGCATCCGGATTATTGCCACCGGTAAACGGTTCGCAAATAGCTACGGTGAAAAAAATTGACGAGGATCCCGACGGAAGTTGTCGTGTTCTGATTACACTTCCAGCCTATACCGGTACCGGACAGGAAAATGGCATCTGGGCGCGAATCGTTTTTCCATACGCATCGGCCAATGCAGGCTTTTTTTTCTTTCCCGAAGTAAACGACGAAGTATTGGTAACTTTTCTAAACAACGACCCCAGGTATCCGGCAATTACGGGCGCATTGTATAGTGCAAAGAATAAACCTAAAGAAACTCCCGATGAGAAAAATCAATTTAAGTCCATTTTTACCAAATCAGGAATTAATCTCAGGTTTGACGATGAGGATAAAATCTTTACCATTAAAACGCCTGGTGGACATTCGTTTACCATGGATGATAAAAATAAAAACATCATAGTGGAAGATTTAAATAATAATAAACTGACCATGAGTGATGCAGGCATTTCGATGGAAAGTCCAAAAGATATTAAACTGAATGCCAAAGGAAACGTGGACATAACGGCCACATCAAACATTACACTTAATGCAACCGGTGATGCAAAAGTGGATGGTATGAATGTGGCATTAAGTGCGCAAACCGGGTTAACCGCAAAAGGAAATGCAACGGCCGAAATTTCGGCTTCAGGGCAAACAACCGTGAAAGGTGGAATAGTGATGATTAACTAAAATTAAAAAAAATGCCTCCAGCAGCCAGACTTACAGATATGCATACCTGCCCGATGCAAACACCGGGCTTACCACCAATACCGCACGTTGGCGGACCAATAATCGGCCCGGGCGCTCCGACAGTTCTGATCGGAGGACTTCCGGCGGCAGTAATGGGCGACAACCTTGTATGTGTCGGTCCACCCGATTCAATTGTTAAAGGTTCGGGAACGGTACTGATAACCGGTAAACCAGCCGCACGAATGGGAGACACAACGGCTCACGGCGGCAGCATAGTTTTAGGATGTCCAACCGTACTGATTGGAGGATAGACAATGAAAGGAAAAACTGATTCATTTTTAGGAAGAGGCTGGGCATTTCCGCCAGCATTCAACTTCGACCGGGGAACAACCGAACTGGTTGAAGACGAAAAAGACATTCATGAAAGTATTCGGATTATCATTGAAACCATTCCCGGTGAGCGCATGATGTTTCCGGCATTTGGCTGCGGAATTCGAAAATTCGTATTTGAATCGAACGACCCAACTCACATCAGTATGCTGAAAGATGCTATTTACGATGCCCTTCTATACTATGAACCACGCATTAAAATTGAAAAAATTGAAATTGTTGATTACACGCTGGGATATAAAGATCGTAAACCGATATCGGGATATGAAACAGCCGTTTCCGGATTAATTCACATACATCTGACTTATACCGTAATAATTACGAATACAAGAAGCAACATCGTGTTTCCATTCTATTTAAAAGAAGGAACTAATTTATAAACAGTTCATATTATGAATAAGGGAACCAGTCAAAAATCAAGGAAGAATGAAGCGCTCAACGGTGATTATATTTCACCCGATGAACGTTCGATGCTTGACAGGATATTAATAACCCTTGGCTTTTCGCAAAACATTAATTTTTATGGGTATGATAATCGAGTGATTAGTTCCTGGAAATCTTTTTTAATGAACGACCCCACATTTATCATTGCCATAATTTTCTCAACCGACATCAGTGTGTACAAAATTGATCGTGACGCCATTAATGGCAATTCTAAGCAAACGAAGGAATTTGACATTTTGAAGGAAACGATACTTAAAATGCTCGATCTTATAGGGTATTGGGCCGACTTGCTGAAAAATTCGAACTATAACGGATCATTGCTGAAAGAGTTTAATAAGCTTGTGCAATCGGTTAATCAGAAAGGTTTCATTCCTGAAAATAATACCGAAACAGAGGAGATGAAAGAAACATACGAGACAGTTTACGGTAACCTGATGTTTATCCAGGGAAAAGCCTCGCGATGGTTTCAGGAGGAACTCGAAAGTTCAGGCCATCACCATCCGCACATTGGCTTACTGATCGCTTTTTTTAAACTGTTTGAGAATGTACAGAAGGACATCAATTTGCTAACCAAGAAGCACCTCGATTATTACTACCTGAAATTGCTTCAGCAGGAAAAGAAAAAATTAAAACCACACACAGCCATCGTAGCGCTTCAGTTACAGCAAGGCATTGAAGAACTTGACATTAACGAGGGCGATTTGTTTGATCTGATTTTTGAGGGAAATTTACCTTATGCCTTTAAAGCTACATCGGCAACTCAAGTGAACCGTGCTGAAATTGCACAAGTCAAAACGCTTTATCAAAGCGACTATTTCCCATTTGGTAAACGAAATAGCATTGATGATTTCTCCATAAATATTCTGTACGAGGCCGAAATCCTAAATGCCGATGTTAAACCAAGTCCAGAGACTAAAAAGAATACAGGATTTCCGGCCACACTCGGCGAAGCAGAAATCGACGAGGATGACCCGAATGACAACATCGACTTGAGTGAAATTGGTATTCTCATTAGTTCACCGGCGCTGATTCTTGAAAAAGGCATGCAGGAAATAAACCTGACTTTCAAAATTACGCCTGAATCCTATTTGGAATCGCGGGCATTGTTTAACGGATTGTTGTACGAAGAAATTGAGCAGCAAAACAGCACCTCCGACAAGGAAAAACTGAGGAAAAGAATCGTCTCCAAATTTTTTAACGATGCGTTTGTCATATACATTACCGACCCGATCGGCTGGAAACAGATGGAGCATTGCAAAGCACGCATCAATACTGACGATCAAACCCTAAACTTTACCATTGAATTAAATGAACACATTGGCAGCTTAATCCCATTTGATACTAAAATTCACGAAGGAAGCTACGACACGGAATGGCCTTGCATTAAAATAATTTTAAACAACGATGCCCAGTACCATCCCTACAAAATATTGAAAGCGATGGTTATTGAAGACATCACAGTAACCGCCGATGTTTCCGAGGTAACGAATTTAACCTTGTCAAATTCGATCGGCAATCTGGATAGTTCTGTGCCATTTACGCCATTTGGTCCAACTCCTGTTGTAAGCAACTTTTTGAAGATTCAAAATCCGTTAATCCTGCAAAAAAATCTCAATACGTTGGAACTCCACATAAGGTGGGTTGGTCTGCCGCAAATCAGAAGCGGATTTGCCGGTTACTACCGTGGGTATCCGGGCTCGATAGAAACCAGCAATTTTAAGGCAACCATCATGCAAATCCGTAATGGTGCGGTTGCCTCCGGAAAACAAGCACCACAACAATTCGAATTGTTTGAAATGAATGGCGACTATTTATCGGATGAAAAGCAGATAGAAGTAAAAATTGATGGTTTTAATTTCAACACCCAAATAAATCTCACGAAGGTTGCAACTACTCATAATTCAAGTTCGCTTTTCATTGTTTTAACCAGTCCTGAATTTGCATTTGGTCATCAGGTTTTTACTGAAATTTATGCTGAAGCGGCCCTTAAAAGCAGCAGGTTCCGAAAGGCCGCCATTGCAATGCCGAATACGCCATACACTCCTACCATCGAGAGTCTGGAAGTAAAATACAGCAACATCGCCCGTGAAATAATGCTTCGCAAGGTTGACTCCAAAGTAGCCGACATTAAATTAGTGCACATTTATCCGTTCGGGCAAGTGCAGGTTTTTCCTGGTCCCATTAAATCGCAGAGTTTCCTTTTGCCGCAAGTCGAAAACAAAGGGAATTTATTTATTGGATTACGAAACGTAAAATCGGGCGACACCATAAGTCTGGGATTCGAACTGGTGCCGGCTGTTTACATGCATACGGTAATCAAGCCACCAAAAATCAAGTGGGAATATCTTTCGAACAACGAATGGGAGCCGCTTGACGGACTCCTGCTCGAAGACAGCACTGACGGCCTGATTAAAAGCGGAATTGTAAAAATCAGCACACCAAAAACGCTGCAATTCGACAATACTCGTCTTCCGCAGGGAAAATTTTGGATTCGGGCCGCTTATGATGAGAAAGAAGATTTGAATTCGAAAATTAAAAACATATTCACTCAGGCCGTTTCTCTTGTTTCAGATGATGAGCTCAACATCAGTCAACAGCACCTCACAAATACCAGTAAAGTTCAAAATATCAGCTTTTCAGGGAAAAAAGGTGTCGATAAAATTAGGGGACCATTTTCGCTTGAAATAAATGAATCTGTTGAAAATGACGATTCGTTTTATTCACGTGTAAGTGAACAACTGAGGCATAAAAACAGGGCGGTTTCAAACTGGGATGTCGAACGCATTATTCTCGACAAATTTGACCAGATTGACAAAGTGAGAGTTTATGGACGCAACAGCCATCCCAACGAGTTGGTGAAAGGAAGTAGTTTGCAAATTGTACTGATTCCAAAAAATAATTTGATTGATGGAACCCGGCGGCGAAGCACAAACGTTGACTATGCGACCCTCAAAGATGTGAAAGAACTCATTTCAAAATTTGTTTCTCCATTTGTAAAAGTTGAAGTTTCAAATCCGGTTTACGAAAGGCTAAAAGTCAGATGCTGTGTTAAGTTTAAAAACATTCAGAAAGAAGGATATTTTAAGAATGTCCTGAACAACGACTTGATTAGCTATTTATCTCCGGACATTGAAAACGAATTCATTGAAAAAGGATTTGATGAATCCATTTCAAAAACCGAAATACTGAATTTCATCGAAAGCCGGCCGTACGTTGATTATGTGACTGAATTCTCTGTGCTTCAACTCGTCGAAGTGCAAGGCAAATACAAAATAATTGATACAGCCAAAATACAGATGATTAACGACTTGAGAACAATATCAGCCTATGCTATTCTAACTTCTGCGCCCGAACACCAGATCGATATTATTCGCGAAAAAGAACCGGAACCGCCACAGATTTCGGGCATTGGTGATCTTGGGATTGAATCAGATTTTATTATCAGCGATGCTGAAGGAAAATACGTTTAAAATACAGTAATGAAACGGTCATGCCATATATAAGTAATAAGAGCAATTTATTGTGGTATATTTCAATTGTTACTCACCCCCAAGTCCGCTAGCGGACTTCTCCCCTCTCTACGTGTAGAGAGGGGCAGAGCATCGCAGATGCGACGCCTGCCTGACGGCGAGGCAGGGGGTGAGTCAAGAAAAGTAAACAAAACAAATACAACATTATTTCAGTCACTCAACTTACAACTCAATGGGTGCTGCTACAAAAAGTTATTTAAACAGTGTGGAAAAAGCCAATATTCCTGGCAGGAAATTCCACAAGTACGGGATTAAATTTCAATAAAATACAAACAAAATAAACTTGTGAAAAATCAAAAGAACATTACAGACAGGAAACAACTTAAATCATTTTTCAGCAAAGGCAGTCTCCCCAATGCGAGCGCTTTTGAGAAGCTGATTGATTCAACTTTTAACAAGGCTGATGACAAGCTCGATATCAACGAAGATGGTTTAATGATTTATCCTTCGGATAATGGAAAGGAAAAACTGTTTAGTTTTTTTGAAGACAAAGATGACGCTGAAGCCAAATGGGCCATGTTTATCTCGAAAAAAGATGATGGTGGCATTTATATCCGCAAAATCAGGGAATCTGATTTTGACATAGCCACTGACGAGGAAAATGAACCATCGCCGGCGTTTTTCATCCAAAAAGATACCGAGAATGTCGGATTTGGCACCAATCAGCCCAACGCAAAACTTGATGTTAAGGGCGTAATTGCTTCGAAAGGACGCTCCGGAAATTTCAGGGAAGGAGAATTGGCTGCTGACGGCGAATGGCACAATGTTTTTAGCACCGAAGGCTTAAACGGTTGCAATGCGTTCGAAATTATGGCCTATGCCGAAGGTGATCCGGGAGATGGAAAATATTCGCTGATGCACGCTATTGCCATCAGCACTTTTGGCAATTCAAAACCTAAGATTTCGAGAACCACAGCCCATCATGGCAAATGGTGGAACAAAATCGCCATCCGCTGGGAATCCAAACCGTCCAGAATTGCCGAGAACGATGAAAAAAAATCGATGCTTGCCAAACTGTTGGGCAACATAACTTCACGATGGGAAGCAAAAGACACCTTCAGGTACAATTTGCAATTGAAGACAAAGAGCAATTACGGAAAAAAAAGGAAGATCGTTTATAAAGTCTCGGTATTGTGGAATCCGAATTTAAATCAGAAACCAACCGATTAAAAACAGGATATGAAAGAATCTGACAGCTTTTCCAGAAATGATATCGAACCTACCAGTCTGAATTTTTCGGAGCTGCGCGAAAAAGGTCTGGAATATGTTCAGGAACTTTGTGGCGAAGTCTGGACCGATTACAATTCACACGATCCGGGTGTGACCATTCTCGAACAATTGTGTTACGCGCTCACCGATGTTGCTTTGCGCACCTCTTTACCTGTTGAAGACCTTTTAACTCCCGCCAAAGATTTGCCGCTGGTTGCACAGAATAACGCATTTTTCTCTCCAACCACTATTTTTAGTTCACATCCGGTTACTGCTACCGACCTCCGTAAAATGATTATTGACCGGTTCGAGGAAATTCAAAACGCATGGATTTTCGCCAATGAGAATTCTGGATATCAGGAAGAACTGAATGGAATGAACCGGATAGAAATTCTGCCCAAATTAAATTTCCTGAACGCTACAAAGTCTGATTCGAATAAAAAAGAAGATTTCCTGGCTGAAGTGAACCAATTTTTGGCCAACAACCGAAATATAGGAGAAAAATTTGCAGACATCTGTTTACTTGAACCTCAGCCCATTGAACTCGATTTTGACATTTACATCAACGAGAATTTCGATGCGGAAGAAACGCTGGCCAATGTATTTCTCAAATTGTTCGAGTTCATTTATTTACCGGTTCAGTATTACAGTTTCAACGAGATGACTGAATCCAAACTTAGTATTGCCGAAATTTTTACCGGACCGCATTTAGACAAAGGCTTTTTGAAAGACGATATCCCCGATAAACCTAAGAAATCTATTCAGGTTGAAGAACTGCAAAAGTTATTTTCGAAGGTAAAAGGCATCGACAAATGCGATCTCAGAAATTTCATTTACAACGGCGTAGCATGTAAATCGATTAACATTGAACCCGGTAAATTCCTGCATCTGCTGGATGACAATACCAATGGGAAAATGACGGACAAACGTTTCGAAAGCCTTTATTCGAGCATGAATGTGTTCTTCAACTACAAAAAACTTCCTGCGGTAAATAAACAAATCATCAACAATCTGTTTTTCGAAATCTGGTCGAAAAAACACCGTGGATATTCATTGGGACAACAAGACGACTATTTTCAAAATAACCTCAAAGGTGTTTTTCGGAATCCCGGCGAATACCATTCCATACAACGACATTTTCCGCTTATTTACAACATTGGCGTTGAAAGCATATTGCACAAAGAACCCGTTGAAAAAGAACAAATTGAGCCCAGGGCAAAAGCAATGCAGCTTAAGGGCTATCTAATGTTGTTCGAACAACACATGGCCAATCACCTGGCCCAACTCAGCAATCTGAATGAGTTTTTCAACATCAATTATGACAATCGAAAAACAACAAGCTATTTTTCTCAGAAAATGACCTCAATTCCGGAGGTAGAAAAACTGGTCAAAAAAAATGCGGATCTATCGCTTTCGGAGCCCGATCGTGTTTTCTTCGACCGGAAAAACAGGACGTACAATCATCTGCTGGCGCGCTTCGGCGAGGATTTGAACGAACTTCCGTGGCGGGTTGCCCGGCGTTTAAACCTGATTAAAACCGAAGATGAATTCAACCGCATTTTGCTTAACCAAAAATCCGAGTTTTTGCAACAGCTCGATAAATTGAGTTACAGCCGTATGAAAGGCGAAGCTTTTAATACCGGTGAAACTTTAAAGAGCAGCCGGGAACCTTCTGGTCTGGAGCAAATTATACTGATAAAAACCGGAATTCCGCAACGAACCAATCAGTCGTTGATTCCTGATTTGAACGCACTGAAAACTCATTCATTTGAATACAATAAAGAAGATTACAAAAGCAGTCAGGAGTTAAACCAAAAGTACAGACCACTGCGAACCGGCGAAATCGAAAAATTCGCTCAAGTCAGGCTGGAAGAAATACCAAATGCTGTTTTTGGAAAAATCGGGTTGAAAGCGCTTTTCCGGGAAACATTGAATTACAAAAATTACAGGTTGTCAATTTCACAAAATCCTGAAAAAGATACAATTAAAGTCATATTTCAAAAAGAGCCAAATGTTTGGGTCAGTTTATTTCAATGTACCGGCGAAAGAGAAGCTGTGCGAAACATCAGCGAACTGATCGACTTTTTCATCGATAAAAACCTACAGTCGGAAGGCATCTACATTGTCGACCACATTTTACTGAGCGATTTTTTAGAAGTTAGCTCGTATGGATTTTGCTTCTACGACGAATATGGAAACGCTCTTTTCCAGACACTTGAAGACAAATCGTGGTGTGCGACGCCAATGGAGCGGGCAAATTGTCTGGCTAAATTTTACGAATCAGGCCAAAATTCAGACCGTTATAAACCAGAGAACGGGAAATGGAATCTGAAAGATGAAAATGGAAATACATTGGCAACTTATCAGCCGGCCGAACAAAGCTTATTGTCTCCTGAAGATGAGCTTAGGGAACTTTTCAATCAAATCCAAAATCTGATTCAGCTGTTCAACGGAACCGACGAAATAAATGGCAGGCTGAGATTTGAAGAAATGGAAAAAATCCGGCTGAGTGGAGTCACCAATGTAAAGGGACAACGGCAACTGATTTTCCGGAGAAAACTTAAAAGCGGTGAAATTATCAACGAAGATTTTTTTAACCTGAAAATTTCGGTCGTGCTGCCCGACTGGCCCGCCCGGTTTCAGGAAGATCCGTTTAAAGATTACCTGACCAACCTCATTTATGAGCGAACACCCGCTCACATCAGAACCGAAATAATTTGGGTCAATGTGAACGAAATGAAGGTTTTTGAAGCTAATTATTCAGCTTGGGAAAATGAGAAACTGAGCATTGGAAATTCTTACACTTCCTCAGAAAGTCTGAAAAAAGCAGCTTTCGGCGTTTATCAATCGCTTGTAGAACTAACCAATAAAACAGTAAATTGAGCGAAACGCAACATATCATTCATTCTTCAACATTCAATTTTGAATATGGGAACAAAGCGTCTGCTACCAGAGGCAATGAACTGATTGAGTCAATTTTCAACTCACAAATTCTGCCAGAACTCGAAAAGGCAATTGCTGCCAAAATTCCTGATGGCGTTCGGATTGAATTGTCGAAGCTGGAAATAAACATTGGGCGAATCGATGAAAAAGACATGGCCAAAAGCCTGGCGAAAAGAATTCGTGCATCGCTCGAAGAAGCGCTAAATTTTAAATTGGACGGAAAAACAGGCGCCGGAAAATTTTTGCACGGACAAAAACCATCGAATCAGGTAGTCAATTCGCTCGAAGTATTTTTTACCAAAGGCTATTTCCCATACTCTCTCGATCAAACAGTTACAATTGATGAACTGGTGACTCAAGCAATCCGCGAAAGAAAGTACGATTTTACGGAGGTTTTAAAACGTAATCGCAATCACGATCCGGTAATCAGGCGGGTGGCCTATAACCTCAATGCCCAATCGTTTGACGAGACTTTAAATGCGCTAGATCCGGTGAACAGCAAATGGATTATTGAGTACCGGAAAATTCTGATGCACCTCAAAAAAGTGCTGAACCTGAATCAATACAGCGACGCCGAATTCATGCAAATGATGAATTATTCGATCGCCAAATATATTTTGAACGAAACCAGCGCGACCTTCAACAAAAAGAAATTTTCGGCTGGAATTCTCAATGAGTTCATTGCAATTTTCAATCCTGAAGTATCTGATTTAATTGGATCGGTAAAAAATTACACCGGAAACACCACAACAACTATTTTGATCAATGAAACACTTGTAAAGATCAGCGAAGCAAAAACGCAAGAAACAACTGATGCTAAACAACAAAACCTGAGCGTTGAACAGATCATCCATATTTTAAACTCCGGAAGCGTCAATTTTAATCAGTTGAGTCGCGATTTTCTAAAAGCTGAAATCCTCGGAGCTTTGCTTGATCAGGATAAAAGCGAACAACTGGCTAAACAATTGAATGATACCGGCACGCAGCTCGTTCTTGAATTGTTCGATCGTGGAAATGCCAGCAACCTTCAGAAACAAATTTCCTTAATAAGTGAAATAGCGAAAAATACAATAGACTCACAGGCAATTACGGCCCAGAAATTAGCTTTGATAACCGTTTTGTATTTACACGAAAGCACCGTCCGCAATTTCGATCGCGAAGAATTTCTTTTGTTTTTAATTTATGCTTCCGATACGGAAGCTTCGGAAAACCTAAAAAGCGCATCATTCAAGAAATTCGTTGAATCGGAGAGAAACATCTCGATGAACAAAATCAGTTCAATCATTGAACTTGAAAAGAAAAATCCTGAAATTTCAGGCATTCAGGAATTGTTCTCGAAAAAGTTATTTCCGACCGAAACAAACGCTGTAGAACCTTCAGCAATTCAACCAATCAATGATGATTATCAGTTAATTGCCAAGCGAAAAATCGCAGGTTATTATCTCGATTCAGGACAATTGCCACAAGCCTGGTCCGAGTTAAACTGGCACGATGTTCAGGTAATTTTCAACGAATTGATTAGTCAAAAAGACGATTTAATTGCCGGCAAAATTCAAAGAAATGAAGATCCTGAAAAACTGATTTTCAGGTTGAACATACTGACCTATAGCCAATCAACAGAAAAATTTCACGAATACCTCAGCCATTTTTTCCACGAAGAAGCTGCGACAATTCTGAAACTTTTGAGCTCTGCGAAACAGCGGTTCACATTCAGGGCCAACTCAAGAATTGATTCACCGGAATTTACTGATGAAATTTTCGTTCGGGCACTCGCCCAAAGTAAGGGCGGAAATCTGGCCGGAGTTTTTGAATTTTCTGTACTCGAAAGCCTGAATACTGAACTGGCCAAAGATTTTCCCGGTTCAGACAATCTTTTTAGCATTTTGCCCGATCCGGCAAAATTATTACCTGACGAATCAAAAATTCAACTCCGAAAATCACTCGATTACCATCTAAGTTTGTTGGTCAATAAGTTTCTTTGGTCAGAATTCGATGGTCAATCAACTGACGATAAAACGAACCAACTAGTATCAAAAGTGGCATTTTATGCAGAAGTTGATTCGTCTGTTTTTCTGGATGCACTTCAAAACAATCGAAAAAATCTACTTTCGATTTATGCTTTGTTCCAATATCATTTGCCACAATTTCAGTGGCAAAAAATAGCGAAATTGATTCAGAACAGCCCCGAACTTAGGATCGAACCGGGCAAATTTCAGTACCATGCCGATGTTGTTTTAAACCAGATTTCGAAACCACAAGCCGATTTGGTGAAGTCTTTTCATGTTCTGAGCATTTCTGATCTCGAAAAACTGAAGACTTTCCTTGTTTTGATTCTAAGTGATCAAAAATTATTCGAGCGATTCCGTTCGGATTTCAAGGATGTTCAGGTTCTGACAAAATTGACCTCAACCGACTCTAAAACACAAATCTATATCGACAAGCTATTTTCAGTTGATCCCGGCACATTATCAGGTGGAATCAGTTCTGCCTTCTGGAAATCAACTCTATTTAGTTTTGTGTTGCAGCAAATCATTGAGGAAAATAAATTCACGCCGGCAACTTTTGCAAAAGCTTTCAGGAGTCACCTCATTGACCACTTAAGAGCCACGAACAAGGCGGATTTGTTTTACCCCATTGCCAACAAATTAAAATCATCTACCTCCAAAGAACTTCAGGAATTGGTTGATTTGTGGCAGGATTCGAAACCAACAGAATTGGTCAAATCTACAGCAGACGATGCTGTTCAGCTTTCCTCCCACGAAGAAAATGAGTATCCGCGTAAATCAAAAAATCTGCAACATTACGTTTCGGTTCTCGGATTTTACGCGCAAAATGGCTTTTCCCCCTGGTGGGCTAATCAAATTTCTTTTCCGGAACTGATCGACGATTTGAATGAAATTAGCCGGCAACGACCGCAAGCTTTCGAAGAAGCATTTTTGGATGGCGAAAAAGAAGAAAAATTCTTCGTGCAGTTGATTCGTCGAATACCAGAATATGTTTTTCCTGAGCTTGATTCGATTATTTCAAAGCACAGCCAGTTAGCTGAATTGTGGCGACAAGCCCTGCGCGAAAATGTAAAAAGGAGTTCGCACATTCAGGAGAAAAAAGATGCAGCCACAACTGAAGTTGATTACGCAAATCCCGCTCAATTTGTCGAACATGCACTTCATAACGAAGACATTTTTACGAAAGGGCTCTATTTTCTCGACGATCAGAAAGTCCTGAGCCATTGGTTAAACGGCAGGCCGCAAACTGCGACTCAACTTTATGAATATCTGTCGCTTACGCCGCTGTTTTATTTCAAAAACATTACTCCTGCAATTTGGCGAAAAGCGGTCTATGAGTTTTCGCTGAACTATTATCAGGACGAACAAAAACCAGTTAGCAAACAATTTCACAGCGACTTTTTGAAGCATTTAAAAATCAGGCAAAACCGTTTAAACTGGGAAAATGCGTTGACATCGGTTTTCCAACTTGTTCAATCGGGGAAAACAAAAGGAAAAGTCACATTTCCGGAAGCGCTTGCTCAGCTTTTGCAGATTGAACCTGTCTCCCACCCTGTTAAAAATACGGCACCCAATCAGTCGAAAAACAGAAACCAAGCCGACGAATCGGGAATTGAAGTAAAAGTCCACAATTCGGGTCTGATTCTATTCTGGCCGTTTTTGAACCGGTTATTCGAGTACCTCAACCTTGTAAAAAATAGTGCATTTATCAATCCGGAAAGTATGAACCGTGCGGTTTACATCCTTCAGTATTTAGCTTACAACGAAATCGATTTTCCGGAATACAATCTGGTCCTGAATAAATTGCTGGTTGGAATGAGCTCTGAAGAGCATCTGGAACCATTCGTAACGCTGACCGAGGAAGAAAAAGAAAAAGCGCAGAGCTTGTTGCACGGGCTAATTCAGAATTGGGAGAAAGTAAAAAATTCAACTCCGGAAGGAATTCAGCAAACCTTTATTCAACGTGAAGGAATATTGCGGTTTTCGGCAGATAAAGTGACACTGATTGTTGAAAAAAAGGGAGTTGATGTTTTGCTCACTTCGATTCCCTGGAACATTTCGCTAGTAAAACTGGCATGGATGAAAAAGCCAATTTATGTAGAATGGAAATAAAAATAAGTTAACGCAATACATTTAAATACAAAATATTGTGAATAAAAACAGTTTCATAAAGAGATTCTTACCCAAAACAGGAACGGCAATTCTGGTTTTAAGTATTATCCTGTTATTTTTCCAGGAAACATCGGCTCAGAAAATATTCAAAGCTAATCCAGCAAATCAGGCAAAAGATGTAAAACCTGACAGTGCCGCGAAAAAAGTCGGGAACATTAAAATACCTCCTGCAACAGTGCTGTTAACCGATACCCTGAAATTCGACGCTAAAACGCAGGGAATATTGAACAGAATTCTCTTTCCTATAAGATTTAAA
Source organism: Prolixibacteraceae bacterium (assembly GCA_963677955.2). Lineage (GTDB taxonomy): Bacteria > Bacteroidota > Bacteroidia > Bacteroidales > Prolixibacteraceae > Aquipluma. The sequence continues at coordinate 4,186,990 of CAXXQR010000001.1, read as the reverse complement.
GCAAACCGGAATCGGACTGAGAAAAAGAGAATCTACGATTTTATGCTTGAACTCGTTAAAAATAAACAGCTAAACATCGATTCAGCAACGGTAAACGAAATCATGATTCAGCTTGATACCATAAATTCATCGAGCCTGACGAACAAAAAAAGTATTGAGGCAATTATCATTGCCAACAACTTATATAAAAAGACTTCGAAAGTGGTTGTCGATTCGCTGAAAACGATGATGAGCGCGGTTATCCAGGAAACTGAAAACAGCAATAGTCAGGAAAAACGTGACCTGAATGCCAAAGTAAACGATGATCTGAAAAAAATCAGGAGCATTCAGTATTCGCGCGCTTCAGGACTTGCCATTCGCGACACCATTGTTAAACGGGATACCATAAAAAAAATTGATTCGCTCTTTTACCGCGAAATAAGCATTGAACCAAAAATCAAGATTATTGGCTGGTACAATCAATGGATGAAAGATCAGTATCTTAATTTCAACTACAATTACCTGTCGGCCATAAATTTATATGGCTACGAATTAATGGCAACCGGCGAATGCGGAAATCCGGAAAACATTGAAGATTTTACAAAACCCGGAGGAATTGTAGAAACTGCTCAGTCCAACAGTTGTGATGTTTATCTGACAATTTACAACAAAAAACCGGAGCAAATTTCGAAATTCCTGAGCAGTGGCACAGCTCAAAGCATTTTATTTCAGCATATTGATTCTTTAATTCAGGCAAATCACCTGAATGGAATTAATATCTATTTCGATTACATCAAGACAGATGACGCCGATAAATTTGTTCAATTTATATCGAATCTTCAAAGGAATCTTAAAGAAATAGATGCGGCGTTGCGATTGAATATATCCATTCCGGCAATAAAGGACGATAAGGCCCTGGCACAAAGCAAAGCCTATAAATTTTCGGAGCTCAATCCTCTGGTTGATTATTACCTTGTGCTTACTGATCAGATCACCAATTCCGGATTTGGATTGGCACAATCATCCAATCCGCTTTTCAGTAGCGACAAATTCGGAAGTCGCTCCATTGAACAAACTATGGGATTTTACAGCAATGGCAAAATTCCTTCGTCCAAACTTATCCTGACGGTTTCCTATTCCGGGCTCATTTGGAAGGTAAAAGACTTTTCAGGAGAATTAAATTCAACGACATACGACGATTCAACCTATAACGACATTTTAAAAAAATACGTGACACAAAAAGTTTCCGGGAGAACAGTCATTGAAGGATTTGATCCCGACCAGGTTTCAGCATTTTTAAATGTCGTTGAAAAAGATCCGACGAAGAAAAAGCAAATCTGGTACGACAATTTCAGGAGCTTGTATGTAAAATACAATTGGGCGCTTAAAAATGGATTTGGCGGAGTTTCGATAAGGGGATTAGGTTACGACGACGGATATTCCGAGCTGTGGAACGCTTTGGGTGCAGCGCTCATTAAAATCGACACAGTTGTGGTCGACGTAAAAGTTGTAAAAAGCGATACCCTGAAAAAACTAACTATAACCGATTACCTGAACGTATTTGTTGAAGATTTCAAATGGGCCGTCGCTGCTGATTTAGAATATCGCGATCCGAAAACTAATACCCGCTGCGATTGTATGTACAACGAAGATTCGATCCGAAAATACAGGAATTCGCCGGTACTTTGGTACGAATGGCAAAAGTATAATTCGAAAACAACCAGTAAAGACAACGGGAATATCCTCGATAGTTCACTTCGTTGCAAATGTCTGTTCGCCCGGTGGGATATTTATGCGGGCATTTTCAGGTGGTGCTGGGCGATTAGTTTGAGTTCAATGCTCCTGTTATACCTTGTCTCCGGATATTTCGAGCGGTATAAAGCAGGAAGCGCTAAGGCCAAAAATATCGTTAAAATAGCTCAGGGCCTGTTTTTTATCCTGTTCATTTTCGCGATAAGTTTTTGGTTGTATTTGTCTCCGTCAGTGGCATTAATTGGTGCATCGAGCGCCGGTTCAAACATCGGAATATTGTTTATCGCGCTGTTTTTCGGAACTTTTTTAGGATGGATCATGAATTCCTGGTACAACAAAAACAAGCGGGTCTCAAGGAATCTGCCTTAACTATTACTGAAGATATTGAACAAAGATATGCACGTAGTTTTAATGAATTTAATAAAGCAAAATTATGAATACACATGCACACCAATCGAAGGAAAATAAGAACCAGTCGGTAGTCAGTAAAAATAATTCCAAACAAAAAAGTGGCGAATCCAATTCTCAGTTTGCTGACAACCGGCCCGAATCTGTTGCACAACGTCAGCTCAATGAAATGGCCAATAGCGGTCCGGGAGCAAAACAAGCTGCGCAACTCAAAAGCATAACCGGCAGTAATTCGAATGTGTCTGTTCAATTGAGAGGAATAGAAGAAGAGGAGCTGCTGCAGGGCAAATTCGAAACTGTTCAAAAGAAAGATCCTGAAGTTACAGAGAACAATACAGGACTTCCTGACCAGTTAAAATCAGGAATTGAAAACCTTTCCGGAGTATCCATTGATGATGTGAACGTTCATTACAATTCGGATAAACCGGCGCAATTGCAAGCTCATGCATACGCACAGGGAACAGATATTCATGTAGCACCCGGTCAGGAAAAACATTTACCGCACGAAGCCTGGCACGTGGTTCAGCAAAAACAGGGACGAGTAAAGCCAACCATGCAAATGAAAGGCAAAGTAAAGGTAAACGATGACAAAGGTCTGGAAAAAGAGGCTGATGTGATGGGCTCAAAAGCGATCGTTCAGGCAAAAAGTATAAGCGGCTCGGGCGTTGCACAACTTGGTAGGAAAAAACGTGATATTAAGCGTGCAAAGCAGAACAATCCAAATGGGGTACAACATCACATACGTCCGGAATATCAGGCACAAAACGAACAACAAATGAATCTGGTTATGGGTGGTATGGACAGAAAAGAAGCCAAACGCGCAACCAAACAAAAAGTTAAAAAGCGATAATGAATTAAGATGATTTTCGGGATTTAAGTACTAAAAATGAAATAATGTCGTATTTGTTTTGTTCACGTTTCTTGACTCACCCCGTCGCATCTGCGATGCTCTGCCCCTCTCTACACGTAGAGAGGGGAGAAGTCCGCTAGCGGACTTGGGGTGAGTAACAATTAAAATATACGACAATAAATTGCTCTTATTACTTAAGTGCTAAAAATGAAATAATGTCGTACTTTTTATCCTACCTTTTATAACATCATTTGCAAAAAAATTCACCACAGATTACACAAATTCTCACAGATTTATAAAATTGGGGGTTAATCAGTGGTAATCTGAGAAATCTGTGGTACAGGCAAATTAGTTTACCTTGCCCGTAGGGCAAGGTTTTATAACAAACTTATGCAAGTTTAAATACGACAATGTATTATTCTCATTACTTACAGTTCACTGGATAAAATCTATTGAAAATAGTTTATGCTTTTGTACGAACCCAAAATTTAAGTAAATGAATACTCACGCCAACAAAACCAGAGAAAACAACAGCCAAATCGTAGTTAGCGGGCAGTCACAAAAACCGAAAGCTGGTAAGTCTTCATTCCCATTTTCGGACAACCGTCCTGAAGTTGCGTTACAACAGAAGTTAATAAGCTCTGCAAATAATAACAGTCAAATCATCCAGGCAACCCAGCTAAAAGCCATTGCGAACAGCGGCTCAGGCCATACAATACAACTAAAAGATGCTGTAATACAACGCAACAAACATTGGAAGCGGTTTTTAAATGTTGCTTCATTTGGAGGAAGAAAAATTTACACGAACTACAAAAAAAAGCAATTGGCAAACGCCGCTCAAAATGTTCCCCAACCGCAGGCGCCGGTCGATTCTCCTGAAGATCAGTTTGTGAATGCTTATGGAAAGTCAAGATATTATCATCAAACCGATCCCGAGAATCTGCCATCAATTGAACAACATGGCTTATTAAATTATCAGGATCGCGAAGAAACCTTACCCGAGAATGTCATCGGAATGTCGCGGTTGGGAGGCGAATTTGCAGGTGATGAAAAGAAAGGAGTCTTTTTGGGTCCAAAACATTTTATGAAAGAAAATAAAATGACCAATAATGTTGCCCGGGCTTATCTGCCAGCCGACCGGACAAAAATCCATCACTGGACAGAAGAAAAAGAAACACCGCCTGAAGAAATGTATAGGGACGAGAAATTCCGGGGAGGAGCTGTTATAACCAAAAACAGCATTCCTTCGGGACAAGTGACAACTGGAAAAATATCGGATATGTTGGAGGATGACAATCCAAAACTGAATAGCATTTTAGCTTCGGTTGCATCACAATACGAAGGTGAGGCACCCGATCTCCAAACAATGAAAGGGCATTTGAGAGAAGCCATTCTGAAAAGGCGATTGTCCAATGCTGCCTTCGACGACATGTAAAAAAACGATATTATGAATATTCACGTAACAAAAGCTCAGGAAAATAATAACCCAAGGGGTACAAGTGAGCAGACTTCAAAATCAAGAGATAATAAATCTGCAGTACTCTTTGCGGATAACAGGCCTGAGACATTTGAATTTATGAAATTTGCCAGAATTAGTAATGAAAATCCGACATCAAATCAGGCGGTTCAGCTAAAAGCGATGGCAAAGAATTATGTCGCACAAAATCTGATAACTGTTCAGAAAAAAAAGAATACTAAATTTTCATTCCGTGAAAATAGTACACCGTCGAATAAACCTGTACAATTGAAGAAAATTGTAATTTCAGCAGAGGGTGATGAAAGAGAAGAGGAAGACGACTATCGACTAATACATGGGGAAAAACTTAAATTTGATCAGGAAAAAAGGAGTTCGCTGGATAAAAAATTAAGTGATAGAAATAAACCGACACCCAAAGTTGGAATAAGTAACCGGCCAGGATTAGGTTATGATGAATCAGTTTTCACAAAAGGAAAAGAAAATATAGAACCAACTTCACTGCCGCACGGATTCAAAGGACTCGACTATGTTCCCAAAACGAATCCGGGTTATGAAAGATCCCTGGAAATTGCTGAATCTGAAAAAACAAAAGTTCAAAAAGCGAGAAAACCTGAAAATGCGGCATGCGACCTTAGTTCTCTTGATGGCCTTTTTATTCCGGGTGGTCAGGACCGTGATAAAATTGGGAGTGTAGAACAAACGACCCGAAATGATTATGAACAATCCTTAGTAAAAGAGGCCAGATCAATTGGAATGCCTACACTTGCCGTTTGCGGTGGATCAAGAGCATTTGCAAAAGCATTTGGCGGCAAGGAAGCAAATCTGTCAAAAGCGCAGCAAAAAATCCATAAACAAGGTACAGACAAGCAGTCGCACGAACTTAAATTTCCTGCATCAAACTCCATTTTAGGGGATGCATCTCCAACGAAAGGAACTCTTGACAAAATAAACTCCACACATGAAAAAGTTGCTGATCTTTCAAGTGTAAATATGCTTCCGCCTTCAAGCAAAGGATTAAGAGCCTCAGAACCAGAACTTAGAGTTACTGCTACTGATGAAAACAATAATATTGAAGGATTTGAAACAAGTTATGGTGCTCCAATGGTTGGCGTAACTTCTCACCCCGAAGCCATATATCGGGGTAGCGGGGACCGGGATGCCGCGACACCAGATGCGCAAAAATGGTCGGATAATATTTTTAAAGGTTATGCCCAATCCATGGAAACCTATTCCAATAAGAAAGCAGTAAATGCTGAAATCCGATCAAAATCAAAACCTGAAGGATATGATAAGATCGGCGAATCAACGGATACACAGAAATTACACAAGGAAGGTTTCTCGATGTCAAAACTGGGGAAATCGAAAGCCGATAAAAACAGGCAGGAAAAACCTGAAGTTTATGCGAAATGGAAAGGAAAACGAAATTGGCAAAAATTGCTGGAGCTTAGAATGATAACTCTTGAAGAAGCAGAAGAAATGCGTAAACAGGTTTTAAAAAGTAAAGAAATAAAAAAGCAAAATTTTCTTTCAGGAAATCGTGACAGGGAAAGACCGGAGCGATATTAGCAAGGAGGGAAAATACTTAAAACCGATAAATTTAAAACAAGACTAATTAAGTTGAGTGAATGAAATAATGTTGTATTTGTTTTGTTTACTTTTCTTGACTCACCCCCTGCCTCGCCGTCAGGCAGGGGGTGAGTAACAATTAAAATATACGACAATAAATTGCTCTTATTACTTACACAAAGCCGGCGCGGATTTTGTAAACCGTGTCCTGTAAGCAATAAGAATTTTATCAATCTCTTTTTATCATTGATGTCCTAATTGATTCATTACAGGTATAGCTGCACTTCAAATTATGGGGTTGAAAAAGGACTATTGGATATCATTTTGTTTGAATAGGAAGGGCACTAATTACAAATCCGCGCCAGCGGGGGGATTACAAATCTGTGCCAGCATCGGGCAAGACGCCCGAAAGCGCACATTGGCAATTCATCGACCAATATCAACCATTCATGTAAAATACTACATAATTCATTAATATTCAGTAAAATATTTCCAGGCAAACTTTGTCTGTATGACATAATTTCGTAAATTGACTAAAATTCGGTCGGCTTGCAGAAGTTTTTGGAGGATTGTTGCGTCAGACAATACCGATCAGCACAGTATATATTTTGGTGGACACCCTTTTGAAGTTGGTTCAATAGCTCATTGAAACGGTCGTGCCCTTTTGCAACCAAACGGAAGGGATAACTGAACAGGCGGAACTCAAAAAGGAAGCGACGATGTCTTTCCAGAGCGCGACGGAGTTCATTCAAGAAGCGGCGGTGTCAATCCAGGAGGTGACGGAGTTGATTCAAGAGGCGCCGAAGTCAATTCAAGAGGTGACGATGTCGATCCAAGAAGCGACGGAGTGGATTCAAGAGATGATGGAGTCAATTCAAGAGGCGGCGAAGTCAATTCAAGAGGTGACGATGTCGATTCAAGAAGCGACGATGTCAATCCAAGAAGCGGCGAAGTCAATTCAAGTCGTGTTGAAGTGGATTCAAGAGGCAGCGGACTGTGAAAAAAAGGTGACAGTAAAGCAGAATATTCGGGCGAGGTTCGGATGTGAACCTTCGGATATCAATAAAACCAAATTTCAAAACCTTTAAAATGAAATGATTATGGATAAAAAAACTGAAAACAGGCTGATCATGCTGAAGGCAACTTTAAGCCTGATGGAACAGAACCGGCCGACCTGGCAAGCAACAATTCCGTTGACCAATGCTGTTGGTCAAACCGGCGAACTACTCGGTGAAATCGAATCGATTAAGGAAACGGTCAGCCAGAACAATTCGGGATTGACTATTGACAAGGAAAACCAGAAGGAAGCGCTTATTGATACCGTTTTTGGATTGTCATCGACTTTGTTTGCCTATGCATCGCAAGAGAACGATCCTGTTCTGAAGCAGAAAGTCGACTACCCGATCTCACATTTCCAGAACATGCGTAACAACGAATTGGCTACAAACGCACGTTCGCTGGCCAGTCTGCTGACCAAAAAGCTCGCCGGACTGGAATCGTATGGCGTAACCACCACAACGATTGATGCACTACGGGAACAAACCGGGATCTTTGGTTCTACAAACTTTTTTTCACCAATTAAAACATGTTTTACATAGTCATTCTTCTGAATTTTAGCCATAGTTTCACCATTCACAAATAATTGGTGAACGGCTTTCAATTCTCTCCATGTAAGGTTCTTAATCATTTATTAGATATTGAATCTTTTGCGCTACATTTCTTATTTCCCCCTCTTCATTTGAAAATACTGCAAAAGGAGGATAATTAATTTTATCTTCTAGGTTTGGATTTTCATTCAGCATATACCAATACTGTGAATTGTCTTGCATATTTTATAGCGGGTAAATTGACATTGATATAATTTGGTATTTTTTCTTAAAAGCGATATTATACAGAACATCATAGTTGCTTCCTAAATCCAAAGCCTCGTCAAGAGGCATAAAACGAATTCCTGGTAGATCATTATCATCTTCATCTTTATGCAACTCTGATAATCTTGCGATATACAATAAAGCTAATGCCGTAGTAGTCTGTCCTGTACTACCAACATTTGATGTGCCAGAGATACCAGTCATTTTAAAATCCAATGCAAAATAATTCTTGGGGTTAAGTAATTTTTCGATTTTTGGAACATTGGATTTTCCCGTAATCTGTTTGTAAACATCATTTATATATTCTTCAATGCTTTTTTCTTGTAACGTTTCAAAAATGCCTATTTTATTGAATTCCACATCTAATCTCTTACGCATTTCAACTAATAACTTCCTGCTAAATTCCGTCTTATCCTCTGTTAGATTTAGTACAACCTTATTTCCCCCGGTAATTTTATTTGTTTCAGGTTGTGAAAAGAAATTTTTAATTCTTCCATAACTGTCATAGTAATAGGAAAGCTTATCATATGTTTTATTGAATGCCTGATACAATACTTGGATATGCCTTGTATTAATCTCTGCATTTGTCCTTATGATATCTTCAAGATATTTATTTATTCTTGTAATAATTTCAACTAAATTAGTTCTTGTTTTTACTTTGTAAATATCTGGAAGAAATGTATTTACAATAGATATGATAGTGTATCCGTTTTGCTTTTCTTCTGTTTTTGGAAGCATTGGAATTATTTCCTCTGAATAGTAATCTTCAACAACTTTTTTAGCTGTATCATATCTAGATTTTATTTCATTAATCGATTCTTCAGAAGTTTTTATAACATTTGCGGGAGAAAAATTTTTGCCTGTAACTCGAAAGAAATTATTTTTAGCTTCATCATATTCATCTTGGTATTGTTTTATTTGGCGATAAACAGACAACATTTTCTTTCGCTCGTCTTCACGTTTAATATTTTCACCTTTTAATTCGCTAAGGCTTTTTCTATCTTGCTCATTTACAAATTCGGAATATGTACTAAAATATAGTTCTGTTTTCTTTTCGTATAGGTCAAGTTTTCTCCTTGCTTTTCCAATTTTCTTGTCAAGCTCTTTTATACTTTTAAGTAGTTCATCTGTAGGATTGTTGTTTATGAACTCAACAAGTTCTTTTTTTTCTGTATTCAGATTTTCAATCTTAGTCTTTATGGAATTTAGGTTAACCTGTTCTTCTATTAGTTTGTTTCTCTGCTCCTTAATATTGTCTTTCTTTTCATAATCTGAAATTTTTGTTTCAAAATCCTCTGTCAAACCTTTAATTTTCTGGAAACTGTTCAACGAATCTTTATCTGGGTAAATCCTAAATGCCTCTTTGTTATCGTAATTTTGAACAAGTTGCAAAATCTCATTTCGCTTGCTTAATTTTTGCTCATACCTTTTTAGTAACTTATCTACTTTCTTATATTTTTTATTGAACAACTCTTTTATATCATCAATGTCAAGAGTGTTAAGTATTTGTTCGTCGGAATAATAAGGGATAAACTCATTTATTCCATTTAAAGCAAGCCAAAAACCAGCATTGTCATGTGAAGATATTTCTTTATTGTCAAAGAGTATATTGGGGTTATTCAAATACCTACTAATACCTTCTTTTTTAACAACTTTTTCTCTAGGCAAACTTTGTAAATACACTAATAAACTTTCTTCTTGTTTTGTAAATGGTTCTTTTGTTTCCTTAATTCGGTTAATTGCCCATCCAGCAAGTGAGTTTTTATCACTTGGGTTCGATATTTTTTTTATTGTTTCAAGAAATGAGATTTCTTTTAAGAGGTTTTCAATTGAAAGTTTGTATTGCTCTAATGCATCGCCATAGTTAACAGCGAACAATGATTTAGTGTATTTGGTTTGAACACTTTTGTTTTGAAGATAAGCAAGAAAGTCATTTAAGATTTTTTGTTTCCTTTCAATTTCATGTTGAGTAGCATGGAGTTCTTTTAAAGAGGACCATTCATGTTTTTTCAACCATTCTTCAACCTCTAAAATATTTGAATAAGGCTTAGCTAAGATATTTAATTCTTCTTCTAATAATTCGAGTTCTTTTTTTATGTCTGTTTTGTTCTGCTTTTGAATCTCTTTATCAATCTCTTGAACACGTGTTTTGTATTTTGAAATTGTTTTTATAATAGTTTCTTTCTCTGATTTTTCTGTACCCTTTATACTTTCTTCAATTAGGTGTTTTTTTATCATGTACTTTGTCAGTACCTGCTTTCTAGTTTTAAGTTCTTCTTTTTCATGAACTATTTTATCACATTAGTGTTGCGTTATAAGTCGAACAAATTCAATTGATTACAGAGATCTTTGATTTCATCGTTCTTTGAAAAGTTTGTAAGTAGCTCATTTAGTGGTGTTTTGTCAAATGTCGACACGCTTATTATTTGTGTAATTTCGTAGAGAGATAGGTCTGATTTGAGTTGTTTTTTGGCATAGGCAATTAACAAGTAAGTACAAACCGCAATCCAGACTTGAGTTTTTACAGCATTAGCTGATGTTCCCCAGAATGTCTTGATTCGCAAATGCTGCTTGATCCATTTGAAGAACAACTCAATTTGCCAGCGATGTTTGTAAAGCAAAGCAATGGTCAGGGCATCAACTTCAAAGTTGTTGGTTATAAAAACCAGAGTCCGCCTGTTGTCAGCATCATAAAACTTGATCCTGCGAAGATAAATGGGGTATAATCTTGAACTTTTATATCCTGTTAGTTTTATGGTTTGATCGCATCGAAGTCCTGTTGTCTTTTCTACCTTGGAAGAATAAAGCCGCCTGAAACTCAGGTTATTTTTTGCTCTTGTTACGAAAAATGCTCCTGAAAGCGTGATCTTATAAAAACGGGCAAAGTCGATGTAGCCTTTGTCCATCACATAAAAAGCACCATTTTCAAATTCGAGCATATCCAGCACATTGACATCATGCTTCTTCCCATCGCTTATATGGATGAAAACCGGGATATCGGTCTTCAAATCAAGTAAAGTGTGAAGTTTTACTGCACCTTTTGCTTTTCGGAACTTCGCCCATCTGAACACAGAAAGGCACAAGTCAATGGTGGTTGAATCCAGCGCAAAAACAGGATTGTCCAGCTCAAGGTCAAAATCATTGTCCCGGCAATAAAGAGGCCTAACCAGTTCGATCAGATAGTTAGCAAAGTCTGCATAAATGCGCCAGTCTCTGTTTTCATTGGCTCTTGTCAAAGTCGAATGCGAAACCACTTTCTTGATACCCAGATGATAAACCTTGTTCTGATGAGCATTTAAACAGGGATGATGTCGCGGATACTTTCCCGATGAGTCAATTGACCAAAAATCATGGCCAGAAATTGGTTCCAACAGCTAAAGTCCTGGACTTTATAATCCCCATTGTAACGGGAAACACACTTGTCGAATTCATATCGGCAAACAAAAGACACCAATTGAGCAAATACAAACTTTCCTTTATTCACGGTTTTTCTTTCGAAACTACCATGAATTGAAATCAAAAAATCAAAGAACGTCTATATCTTATTGAATTTTATTTAGTTACAACGATTAATTTAAAAACAACGCAACACTAATGTAGCATGTTTTAAAAAGTTGATTGGTCTGTTATTAATGAATCGATTAATATATTGAACGATTGTCAAAGCAGTGATCTTTGATAAGATTCTGGTTTTAAATCCGATAAATGTTTTGGCATAGTTTCTTCTGATTAAAAACTGATCACATAACTGGCTGTAAAGAGTTTCAATCCTTTTCCTGGATTTCCGGAAGATATATGGATACTTCTTATTGCCTGATTGATTGGTCCTGATCGGAGTTTCCAGTTTGACATTAGCTGAGTGGAACAAATCCAATTGCTGGCGGGCGTCAATATATCCTTTGTCTGCCAGCAAAGTACAATCAGACAGACTAACTTTTACATCCTTTAAATAGTTAACATCATGCACATTGGCCTTGGTCAGGTCAATTGAGGTAAATACTCCTTCAAAGGTACAGATGCCATGTAATTTGTACCCAAAGTAATACTGGTTTTGTGAAGCACAGAACCCCTTGGCCGGAGAAGTAGAAAAATCTTCTTTGCAAATCTTCAACCTTGATGCCCTGGCATTTCGGCAAATCTCAAGGGGCATGGAGTCAATAACAAACACATCCTCATTTTTACAGAAAGTACCACTTAACTGTTTGCGAACCAGTTCTGTCTGATCAAAGAGTGATTTCTTGCGCCGGTTGTATTGTGAACGATCTATTAACCGGGGAAATTCGCTTACATATTCTCCCTTCAACTTTTTAAAAAGCAGATTTTCACTGTCTATAGATAGGTATTCACTGGTCAGATTAAGACTAATGACCTCTAAATCTGAAAACTTAGGTTTCTTCCCAACCCGGGGAAAGTTTCCTGAGTGGTCAACATTATTCTGCAATATGGATTTTAATACTTCCAAAATTTTGTCGAAATTCGTTTTAATATCGTGCATGGGCTGTTTTAATATTTTTGTTTCGCAACTTTAAAATACTAAATTTCAGCTTAATGCACGATTATTTATCTAATTATTAGTTTCACACAACGGGTATCTTTATCGTCTTCATAAGGAAAATTTCCTTTTTTCATTTGTGTATCAAACTCTCGCCAAAGGTCAGAACCAAGATGTGGCTTTGTTTCTCTCCATTCGTACAAATTATCCATTGCAGCTCTTACAGTCTGATAGGATTCTGTTGATTGGTATTTATAAATTCCATTTTCTTTAACAATCACATTGGTTGCCTTATAAATGCTGTCTGTTTTTCTGCGATACTCTTTCTCAATGTAATAAACATACATGTAAGTATTGTACACGCTATCCAACTCAGCTGGCACTCCAATTTCCTTCTCTGTCAATACTCTGCCGTTTACATGAATCTTAAAGTTTGCCTTATCATTCTCTGCATACTCGCCCATTGACCAATACTGAAAATTCATTTCTGGAAATCCAACCTGAATTGTTGTGCTGTCACCAAGATTTAATAATTCAAATGTACATTCAACTATTGCAGAATCATTGTACAAGTCCGCATATACATATTCCTGTGTCATTTGAATTTTACAGCTATCAATTGTGTAAATTCCTTTAATAACAATCGGATTAGGAGCTATGTCAGCATACACTTTTCCAATAAATAAAATTCCAATCAATATTATGGTTAATCGTTTCATGTTCGTGTCTTTTTGCATTCTGACTAACGTTAAAAATTGCTAGTCAAATTCAGGGAGTTGCAAAATCCAATATCATCAGGTTTTATGTCAAATTTAACAATGTTTTTCTTTATTTGTGAGACCAATTTTAGTTTTCTTTTTTGGTCGAGGAACAGATAGTCTGAAGGAGGCGAATAAGGAACCTTTTTTGTTACTATTGTCCACAATATGACCGAAAGTTTTCTTGCTGTTGCGCTAATTGCTGCTTCGCGGCCTTTTCTGTATGCGACCCGTTTAAAGAAGTCGGATAAATGTGTGTTTTTTAGGTTCCCTATTGTATTTGCTGCATTTCGGAGAGCAATTTTGAGCCTGCTACTTCCTTTTGGAATCCGGTTGCTCAAGACTTTCCCTCCCGATATTTTATTATTTGGAGCCAACCTGATCCATGATGAAAACATTTTTGATGTGGGAAATTTTGAAAAGCCATCAGGTCCCAGCTCACTCATAATGGAAAGCACTGTTGCATGACTTACTCCTTCAATAGCCATGAAATCAACACCACCAAAGTATCGAAAGGCTACTTGATTAAAGTTTTTAATTTCCGGGGCATTTTTATTGATCCGCTTAAATGGCTTTTCTGAGGTTCTTAGCTTTTGTTTGTCCGGATCCTTTTTTAGCTGTGTTTTAACATACTTTTCAATAGCCTGGTCGCATTGTTTAATTTTATTCTGAAAATACAGATAAGATTCATATTCCTGTTTGAGCCCAAATAGAAAATCTTCGCGGTTATTCCCATGGAGTGCCCTTGCAATTTCTTCTTTTGATTTCCGGCAATTAAAATGACGGTGTTCTGCTAAAGATTCCGGATCTAAGTTGCCCTTACAGATATCCTCTATTATTTTCAATCCCGTAAGTCCACAAATATCTTTAACAACTACATCTAACCTGAAATTAAGAAACTTCAGATATTTCTGCATTTTTCTGGAAGTGCTTGCGGCCAGATCAATCCAGTTTGATCTTTGACGGCAGTAGGTACGCAATATCTCTGTTTGTTCATCAGGAAGGAAACTTCCGGTAAGTAAACCCAGGGAATGCAGTTTTTGTATCCATCGACAATCCTTCACATCAGTTTTCTTCCCTTTGGCATGTTTGGTGAATTTCCCGTTGCACAGGATAACCTCGAAGTCATGTTTCAAAAGTTCAGCATAAAGGTTTTGCCAATAATCACCTGTCGATTCCATTGCAACGGAAGTAATATCATATGATTTCAGGTGCAGGCATAAATTTGTTAAGTCCTCAGCATATACGCCAAATTCTGCAACATCGTCCAATGCCTGTCCCACTGCAACATAATGTGATCTGCTTCCAATATCAATTCCAGCACAGTTGGGATTAATAATCTCCATTTCAAGTTTCTTTCTTTTTGCCATAATAATTTGTTTGAAACAGTTATTAAAATGACCCTAAGGAGATATATCTTTGAATTGAGAATTATTCTGATCGGGGTTGCTGAGAACTGTCAGCACCACCACTGAAATTATCAACAAGCCTCTGAAGTAGAGATTCAGGGGCTTTTATACCTCAGCCAGAATGCGCCACGGACTATAACGTGCCATTTTTAAAAACGACCATGCAGAGGGTCATTTCAAATTTAGTTGGAAATACCATTCGACGGAGAGAATCACGTTAGCTTGAGAAATCAATCTCGGTTTCGAGATATGGGGAATGCCTTCCAGCAATCTCAGGTATTCGGGATTTAAGCTTTCATTACTGATAACCTAAATACTTACAGTTGCATTATTGAACGCCAATGTTCGGGGTACCTGGTTTGATGAATGAAAATAACTGATGAAGGGTTGATTGTGTGTTTACGAAAAAATTTCAATTGTGGTCGTTCCTTTTTTCTGTCAAAAAAAATATTATTCGTCCCTGTGCGGTTGTTTTATACCATTGAGCTTTTCAAACTGGGCACTAACAGAAATATCAAAATGTATAAAAGCGCTTAAATTCAATAATTTAAGCGCTTTTATTTTTTGCTAAGAACTCAAAACATTTCATACAAACTCATATTTAAAACGGTGGAATCAAGGCCATGATTTTTAGTATTGTTAAAAGCGATTCTTTTCAGGACTAAAAATATTTTTCTCAATTTGATCTCATATTCCTAAATTTTGATTATAATTGCGTCAATATGTGAGTGTTACACTCGTCGTTCTTCCATTTGTGAACCATTAAGTGACCTTGATCAAAATATTAGGCATAAACTACTGATTCAATGATATTTGCGACATAAAAATATAATCTTGTCACCCCGACTAAACAAAAAACAAAGGGTCAGACTTAAATCTAACCCTTATTTTTTATTCAATTAACAGGTTCGTTTTCCATCAATATCTTTAAAGTCAATTTCGTAAACAGCTCCATTGTTCAGAGTTATGGTCGCTCCCAATGCTGATAGCCCTGGCGTGATATCCATGATTTTGATATCCTTAATTGGAGACAGTTCTTCTTCCGTCCATTCACGGTTGTCCATTTTATGCAAAAAGACGGAAATCATTAATTCCATAGCCGGGTTTTTTGCCATTCGCTTCTTATAAGCGTAAACCACCGTACTTTCATTCGCTTCAGCATTTCGGTTTTCATGCACTTTCGATTCGAGACTATCCCAGCCAGAATAAGTGATTAAAGCAACCTGACGACCCGGAATTGATGCTGTAATTACCTTTTTAGTTCCATCTTCATATTGATTGATGATCGCTTTTTCACCGTGGATATGCGGCAGTCCGAAGTGTCCCAATGTCAGTTCATATTCAAACGCCAATCGCGAGCGGTCAACACGAATAACTCCTGCCGGAATTGTTATTTCAGCCAAATCAATAATGTAGCCAACACCATTATTTGGTGGCTTTCGCATAATAGCCTGGCGATACAAAATATCATTTCTAACGCCGTTGTATAGCATACTTTGTGAAGTGGTAAACGACCTGTTTTTATACGAATCGTTTGAGACTGTCAAGCCGGTCAGGTAAAAATTAACATCATCTCCCCTCACGTCTCTCGGATCCTGGCTCCTGAAACTATATTCCATTGAAGTTCCTCCTTGCGGATTATGATCTTCCCACGGGAAATGTGTATTGTAAACCAGTTTCGAATAATTCGGATCGTCGTAATAAACTTTCCCCGGAATAATTTCTGAAGTTCCGGTTTTTCCATGATTGACAAGAACTAAACCAGGACTTTCCAACACAACCCGATTTGACTGATCTCCAAGTTGCTCCCATGCTCCTTCATTTTCTTCGTCAGTCCAAAAAGGTGAATCATCAGGTAAAGCCAGGCAAATAAATGGCAAAAACATCAAAAACGGACTTCCGGCGCAACTGTAGTTTTGAACCATATATTCTTTCTGGCCATAAAACCCAAGACTTGGAATATCGTTGAAATAAAACTCTTCGCGGGTTACAAACTGAAGCAAAGAACCAGAGCAAAGACGCCGTGCCCAACCTGCATTCAGACTTGTTTTTTCCTTCAGTATAAAGTTTACCGGAAACGCTCCTGAAACCCAGGTTCGATAGCAAATACTACGCGACCACATATTGATGTAACCATCGCGGGCAAAGAAACTGGTGATCGACTCCATGAGTTTTCGAGCCGAAGTTTCAATGATTTCCGCAATTTCAGGATAATGTTCATCGCCAAAAGCCCGGTTCCAGATGGTTGTATAAACAATGAACAAACTGATGGAATAATAATTATAAGTCTGCTCCAAATACCAGCCATTTCCTGAATGATACGAAGCTACCCACAACAAATGACTCTTCAGTAAATCATCGTCAATTTCGTAGCCATATTTTTTCAGGAATGAAAGTGCCACAATATTGAAAATACGCCAGTTATTCTGTGTAGTTCGGTGATGCGCCCACTTCGAAATAGTTGGAACCATTTCGTCTTTTTGTTTTTCGGAAAAATGCGTCCACAAGGAGTCGGGCATAAGCAACAAAGTTTTAAACAAACCACCAAACTCGCAGGTAAACTGGTAATTCGAATCGGGCAATTCTTCGGGCAACGGCAATGAATTTGGGTGCCCCGGCGTAAAAGCCCGGTAAAGTTGCAGGCAATAATAATCGCGCAAATTGATGTTGCGAATAGATGTTTCCGGATCGAGATGAATCAGCGGTCCGGCCAGCGTAAACGTA
Source organism: Prolixibacteraceae bacterium (assembly GCA_963677955.2). Lineage (GTDB taxonomy): Bacteria > Bacteroidota > Bacteroidia > Bacteroidales > Prolixibacteraceae > Aquipluma. The sequence goes on along the minus strand of CAXXQR010000001.1, from coordinate 4,169,704 downwards.
CGTTCAAGAGCTTCGAAATCGGCTGATTTGTAGCGCCAATCAGGTGCATTGGGCTGAGGATAAGTTTTTCCGGGCACACTTGGAAAAGTCAAAGGCGTTTCCAGCGAATCCACATGCTTAAATGCACGTTCCAACAGGTATTTCGCCAATTCCACATAGTGCTTCTTCGACATTCCCGTAAAGGGGCTTAATTTAAAATCGGGATTTATAACTTCAAATGCATTTTTCATATCAGTAATTTTTTGAGTATACGAATAGGGCTGTATCTAATTCTTCGGCCTGAAATATCGGCCAACCGCAAATAATGATCCTCCAGCTTTGTTTATTAGCTTCATAAATTCAAATGTATTCTATACCTCCGTCGAAATCAAGTATAATTTTTCGCAATTATTGTACTATATTCACATATTACAAAAGCTAAATTGCAACAAAATGCTTTATGAAAAGGTTTCCTACAATCAGGGAAGTTCACTAATTGCCCGCTGGAACAAGAGCTATTACTTCAATACTCCTTTGCATTTTCACGATGAGTTTGAATTGATTTATGTCGTTGAAAGTTTTGGTGTAAAATATGTCGGCGATTCGAAAGAATTATTTAAAGAAGGCGAACTTGTTTTGATGGGAAGTAAGCTTCCACACGCCTGGGTAAACGATGGAATATTCACACAAAATTTATCCGGACACAGAGTTAAGGCTGTAATCGTTCAATTTGAGTCAGATTTTCGCGACATAATTGACGCTTGTCCTGAATTTCTGCATATTTCTCAGATGTTGAAACAATCTCAGAGAGGACTGGTTTTTTCCAAAGAAATCGCCAATCAAAACAAGGAATTGTTGTTGCAACTTCCGGACATTCAAAATGGCTTCGAACGAATTATTCTTGTTCTGAAGCTTCTTCAACAACTGGCCGTCTCGGGAAATTACAGGCAACTGGCATCGTTGTCGTACCAAAATATAGATTCAGATAATTCACTTAACCGAATTATCGACACGCTAAAATACATATCGGAAAATTACCAGAAGAAGCTTTACCTTTCCGAAATATCGAGCCAGTTTAATATGAGTACCACGGCATTTTGCAACTATTTCAAGCGAAAAACCGGCAAAACGCTAATCAACTATATCAATGAATTACGGGTTTCTAAGGCTGGCCGACTTATTAACAACTCGGAAAAGAGCATAACTGAAATTGCTTTTGAATGTGGGTTCAACAATTTGTCGAACTTCAATCGGATCTTCAAATCGATCACCGGAAAAACGCCCAAGGAATACCGCATTCTTTGGTCCAAAACGGCAGATTGAATCCGGAATAAAGATTTTGTCAGCAACAATAAAAAGAAAGCGATTTGACTCCGGAATAACCAGAATCAAATCGCTTTCAAAATGAGAAGCAACAATTGACTGCGTTGCTGTTACAAGTTCAGATTTACTTGAGCGAAACGCTTACCTTATCAAGGTTCCAGCCGTCAATCCGGATCTCCTGCTTTTTGCTAACCAGTTTCGACGTTGAAGCACTCACTGTCACATTGATTGATTCGCCCGGCGCCAGTGAAAAGTAACTGGCCGACCAGTAGGATGGCAAAACTTCTTCCCCATTGTCGAATAAAAGCGGACGAACAAAAAAAGCCAGCTTATCTGAATTGTTGGTAAACTTTACAGTCCATTTTGTTTCAGATTTTACCTTTTCCGATTTCACAATGGTTGTCTGCACTTTAGTTTTGGGCATGGTGCTCATCGCTTTATAATTGTTATCGGCAGCCAGCCAGTACACGTTGTGCGAAACAACTTTTCCACCGGCATCTTTCAGGTTTAAAACAACAAAACTCACGTCTTTGGCAGTGTTCAAAATTTCAGAAAGTGAAAATAATTCCTGCACATCAGTGGCTTTCAAGCTTAACTTTGCAGACTTATGAAACAACGATTTCGTATTTAAATCAAAAACGTCAGCAGTCACGGTTAAATCGGAAACTGGTTTGTACGTCCGGTTTAAAACGGTTACTTTATGATCAAGCAAGTTAAGCTGAACATGAACGGGTTCACAGGCATTTTGCATGAAGTAGTAGCCCGCATTTGGTTCGAGATACCAGTCGAAGACCTGCCAAACCACACTTGGGAATGCCGCATTTAATTTCCAAAGCATTACGCCGCCAATGTCGTTTAATTTATGGCCGGCAGCCTCAAAAATCCCCTGATATCCTGTTGCATTCATCAACTGCATTTTATCCGAAAAATCTTCCATCGATGTTAGATTCCCGTAACGTTCAACCATACTTTCGTAATACTTGTCGTATTTTCCGTTTCCGGTTGCAGCGTCGTGGTAGCCCCAGGTATTGTTCAACGGGAAAGGTAAATTCTTATCCCAAACCAGATCCGGAATAATTTTCGCCAAACTGTTGTAAGGAGGCTGCGATGGCAGTCCTGTTTCATCTTTAAAAACCCAGTCTTTTGCGTTATCTGCCAGGTCGTAGTATTTTTTAGAATCCTGCCAGGTATATGGACCGCCACTGTATACTCCTGAAGCCAAATTGTCGGGCCAGGCGCCATCCCATCCCTTCGGAAGTTTTGCAAATCCGGACGAACACGGAATGTATGGCCGGGTTCCGTCTAATTCGATTATGCTTGTACGCATCTGGTCGTAAACATCTTTCCTGACGTGGCCTTCGTTTCCACCGGTCCAAAGCAGTAAACTCGGATGATTTCGGATACGATAAATTGTGCTTTTTACGTTGTTCATAAACACATCTCCTTCCAGCGGATTATCAAGCGAGCCTTTGAACTCGCCATGTGTGTCGCCGGTAACCCAGAAGTCTGACCAAACCAGCAATCCATATTGGTCTGCTAAGTCAAAGAATACATCTTCAGGAGTAATCCCGCCGCCCCAAATCCTGACGAGGTTAATATTCGAATTCCTGAAAAGGTGCATTTCTTCGTCGTACCTGACCGAATCGCGGTTCAGCATCATATCGGGAACCCAGGCGCCTCCGGTTAAATGAACCCGGCGGCCATTCACGTAAAAGTCTCTGCGAAGCGATTTGTTTTCAACATCCACAGCTTTCGAACCAACAGTGCGAATTCCAAACACGAATGTTGTATCATCGGATATTGTACCATTCGATTCATACTGAAGTTTGATCCGGTATAAATTAGGTTGACCATATCCGGCCGGCCACCACAAATGAGGCTGCTTAATTACAAACTGTGATGTATTTTCAGCGTTCAAATCAACCTGCGTAGTTGCTCCTGAAGCCATATTTACATCTTTACTCAACTGAATGGCTTGTCCGGAGAAATTTTCAGGACTGATCTTTATTTTGAGCGTTCCTTTTTCAGCGCCCTGATTATGATTGGACAATTTTACATTTAACGAGAGTCGGGCAATTGAAGTGTCGGGCAGGTTAGGCAATTCGGTTACTACATGTGGTTGAGAAATCGTTACTTTGCCCGAAGTACGCAATAACACCGGCTGCCAGATTCCGATATTGCGATCGCGAACCGGCGGCATCCAGTCCCACCCCACCGAACAAAGCATCGTTACATTTTTACCAATATCGCCTGTAGGCCCGCCATTCAGAAAGAAATCGCCGAGAGCTTTTAGCTGTTCAGTATCCGGGAGACCGGGGAAATCGAGCGGATATATTTTAACGGCTACTGTGTTTGTACTTCCAGCCTGGATATACTGACTCACATCAAAATTGTATTCGGCAAACATTCCCACCATTTGCGTCGAATCGGCAATCTGATGGCCATTCAGCCAAACAGCAGCGCGATAATTTATCCCTTTAAAAATCAGTTGAAAATGGCGTCCCTTATCACTTTCAGGAACAGTGAAAGAGCTGCGGTACCAGTATGGCTTTTTCCATGGGTTGCCCACATTTGGAATGTGACTGTACTGTTCCAGATTATACTTTTTATTAAACTCATCCGAAGCGTCGGGAATAAACATGTTATTCATTCCTGAATACGGATCGGGATAAACGCGGTTGGCTACAAGACCAGTGAGAACGGTTGACGGAACTGTTACCGGAAACCAATATACGTTTGACTGATAGTCAGCCGAAGATATTTTATCACCGGAATCGTCAATCAGTTCCGAAGACTGAAGTTGAAACCGAGAAATTTTAACCTGTTTAATGTTTCCCGACTGCGCGAGAACAGAATTTGAAATCTGCAGTTGAATGAGAATCAGAATAATAACTATTGATCTTACTTTCATGTGATGTTGGTTATATTATTTGATCTGCAATTTTAAGCAAATTCGCTTCTACAGGCAATTATTCCTGAAGATTATTCTGCACGAAGTGACATGCCAGATGGGTTTTAAATACATTTTAAGGGCACTCAAATCAAGCTTGAAGCAAAAGATAAAAGATGATTACTTACGGACTGCATGTAACGTTCACCTGTATGTGACGTAGCCGATTGCGGGCTTCGTTGTTATCCACCAGCATGACGGGCCAAGCGCAGTGCACAACCCTTGGAGTTGCTGGAATACGCCTATTTTCTATACATTTCGTTCGCACCAATTCGTTTATTTTTTCAAAGGTATTGAAAAATAAAACGTTGTACCTTTTCCAACTTCGCTGTGTACCCAGATCTTTCCTTTTTGCAACTCAACAAATTCTTTGCATAATAATAGTCCCAAGCCAGTTCCAGTTTCTCCTTCAGTCCCCTTTGTTGTTGTTCTTTTACTAATATCAAATAACTCATTCAATTTATCTCTGGAAATACCAGTGCCATCATCTTTTACGTATATTTCCGCATCGTGATCCTTTAGATTAGCAGCAACAATAATTTCACCCCCTTTGGCTGTGAATTTAATTGCATTCGAAACCAGGTTTCGAATGATCGTATGAAGCACACTTTTGTCAGATATAACTTTCAAATTAGCTGGTATTTGGTTAGATATCTGTATGGATTTGTTTTGTGCCAGTTGTTTTAATGGTTCCAATGTTTCGTTAGCGATCTCGCAAAGTGTCAATTCAACAGGCGTATATTTAATGCCTTCTTTTTGTAGTTGAACCCAAACAAGTAAGTTCTCAAGTAATTTATAAAAGGTTTGAATTTCTCCATGAATGATTTCAATATAGTCTTTTTGTTGTTCAGTGTTATTACTCCTCGAGTTTTCATATAATAAATCAGAAAAGCCCAATATACCGGAAAATGGGCCACGCAGATCGTGTGCTATTATAGAAAGAAACTTATCCTTTGTAGAATTAGCATTTTCAGCTTTTATTTTAGCATCTTCATTTTCAATTCTCAGTGTATTCGTATAAAGTAGCAGGTAGATAATAATTAAAAAAAACAATACCGATGCTAATACGGATAATACATGTGATATAAGATCCATTACATACTTTGAACGTTCCTCGGAATGTAAGATATACCATTCTGTACTGGGCACTTTTGAAACAAAAATTCGTTTATTGTTATGCCAGGTAAATTCATTCAATTCAAACAGGTTAATATTGTTTCTCTTATCGTCAATTAAATTATATAATGTAGATATAGTGTCAGGTCTAGCCAAATCCGGGATGGTACTGGATACAACCTGATTATAATTGTCGATTAAACTTATATTTTGATTTGAAAACATGTTGCTATTAAGATATTTCGCGATATCCGAAAACATCATGTCAATGCAGATCGTACCCTTAAACTCATTCTGATCATAAAGAGGAATCCCTGCTGAGACCATTATACCGTTTCCTCCGGCGTCCAGGTACGGCTTTGTCCAGAATACATCTTTATGAGGATTGTTTTTTGGTAAACCCAAAGTAAATAACTCATAGTTGATATAATCCTTAATAAAGAAGGAAAAATCCGCAGTATGTCTTGGAGTCAGGTTCCAGAAATTTGCTTTCGAGGTATAATAGATAAATGGAGCGTTAGGTAGATTAACTTTTGTTTGTGCAAAAAATTTATTAAGCTTCTCTGCCATATAAATTTCCTTGATTTCTTTATTCACAATATCATTGACTAAGCCCAACCCTGTTATTCTTCCAACTGAGGTTATCGTATCTTTTTCATTCGGAAGTAACTCCCAGCCTTTATTAGATATATCAGTTAATCTTTTTTTAAATGCAACTGTATCTTTAAAATTTTCTGTTAACAGTTCTTCGGCCCTGGTTTTTATTAGTAAGTTGGTGAACCCCTGCCCGCCTGCCGCGGGCAGGGGTTCAATATAAATTTAAATAGTTTCTTATTATTCAAACTTAATCCAGTCAACTTCTACCCTATTTTCATCTTTCAGTTCCACAACGAGATGATGAATTCCAGATTGATAATTGGATACTTTTGCTTCTGCAATTTTCCAGGCTGTGCTTTTCGGAATTTTTACTTCAGCAATGACCGGCCCATTAACCTTATCCAAACGAATCTGCAAGGTGCCGCCGTTTTCTGACCTGGCATTAACCTGAATTGATTTAAGTTTTGTTTTTCCAAAATCTACAGAGTTGTATTGCAGCCGGGCTTCCTTGCCTTCAAATCGGGTGTTCCAGCCATTGAAGGTGTTCAGCGTGTCGTTAAACGAAACCACGACACCTTTTTCGCTGACCCGGCTGTACCGGTCGATCTGTATGGGTTTCGAAACATCGGTTATTCCAACTCCACGCAAGGTGGGAATTACTTTTTGAATGGTTCCGTCGGTATTGAAGAACAAACTGTCGATACAGATCGCCCGGTTTTTGTCGAATTTCGGTGAGTATGCATCCTGGTGATAGAACAGATACCATTGACCTTTGTATTCAACGAATGACTGATGATTCGTCCAGCAATTCATCGGTGACTCGTCCATCACGACTCCAGCCATCTTGAATGGTCCCATCGGATTGTCTCCAATGGCATATTCCAATCGTTCAATTTTATTTTCAACGTGTGGAATAGTCAGGTAATAAATGCCTTTTCGCTCGAACAAGAATGGTCCTTCTTTCAGGCCTTTTTGAGGTAAGTTGTCAATTACAACTGGTTCCGATGCCAGCTCAATCATGTTATCCTTAAGTTTTGCCACCCAGATATTCCCCATGGCCCAATACAAATAAGCCTGACCATCCTTGTCGATAAACACGTTTGGATCGATTCCGTTAACTCCTTTAATTGGCTCGGTCAGCGGAATGTATGGTCCTTCAGGCTTTTCGGCAATGGCCACACCAATGCCAAAACCTTTTCGTCCGTTTGCATCAGGAATATTTTTATTGGCCGGAAAATAGAAATAATATTTTTCGTTGCGTTCAATACAATCGGGCGCCCACATGCTGTATGAAGTTGAATCGACCCAATTCACTTTATTCTGGCTCACAATCATGCCATGGTCAGTCCAGTCAGTCAGGTTTTCCGAAGAAAATACATGATAGTCGGCCATACAAAACCATTTCTCCCGCAGGTTTTTGTTCGGAGGAGTCGGAATGTCGTGCGAAGGAAAAACATAGATTTTTCCATTAAATACCCGTGCTGTCGGATCGGCGGAAAACTGGTCGCGAACGATTGGATTCTGCCCGAATGCCATGTTCGATGCAATCATCAGCAGACTTAAAATAAATAATTTGAAGCTTTTCATTATAGATTTCGTTAAATTATTAATTCGCTTCTTTTACCAGATCTTCTACCGCATTCGCCAGAAAAACATACCATGCACCACCATCGATGATGCATTCGTTTTCGCCCCAGAAGAATGGCCAGTCATCTTTATTTTCAAGATAGTCAGGTTTTATCAACAACAATCCCGGAACAACACCTCCGGCAATCACAGTGAAATCGGCCCGGTTATTTCCGTAAGCCATTTTCTTTGAACGAGCGCCAACGGCATTTACGAACGATAAATTCGAATACGGGTGACAACCGAATATATACCCGAGCCCTTTATAAACGTACTCTTTCCCAATCACGTCAGGATAAGCTTTATGAATATAAAAATTGGTTATCGCCCAGTTGATTACCTGCGAAGTTCCGCCCCAACCCCTTGCTGAAATCGGAACTCCGTAAGGATTTTCCGTTTCGTTTGCGGTGATCGTTTTTTTATACCTGATGATGTAATCTTTCAGTTTGGCTTTGTAAGCATCATCCATATAAGGCAAGGCAATCAATGCCGGATTAATGGCGCTTCTGCCTCCAAAACCTGCCATTATTCCTTTTCCTGAAGTCAGTTGTTCAAGAAAGGGCCAGATTTTTTCCTGAAACCGGTCAGCATATTTCTTGTCTTTTGTGGTAATGAATAACTGAAGCGCTGTATTAATATCGGCTCCCCGGCCAAACCTGGCCATTGGACTGTCGGGCTTATCTTTGGCATTTTTAGTAGCTTCATCAGCTTCTTTCATCAATCTTTCCGCGCATTTCAGACTTCTGTCGGCAAGATCGTTGTTGTAACCCCTGAGGGTTCGGCTCGCAGCGGCCAGTGTTCCGGCCGTTTGATAATCCAGAAATGTCATGCGGTTGGTAAATGCCCAGCGGTCGTCTAGGGTTCCGCTGGTCAATCCATCCGATTCGTATGGTTTCAGGTTTGGATTGTATGGAAGGTTATCGGTTTCGTTGATGGCATCGCCCAAATGATGGTATTGGTGAAGGTTTGAAACAATAATCCCGCGAACCGGGTGACCAATATTTTCGCACTGCGCTACCAGATTTAATGTTCCGTGTTCAATTTGCTGCAACATATCCGGTTTCCCATCCGGACGATGGATGTCGACATAGCGGGTCTTCTGGTCAATGTAAGTTTCATCGCGGTCAACGTTGAAGTTTTCCCAGGTATCGACAAAACTTGAAATGACACTGTTGTGAGAGCCAGTCTGGATGTCGAAATCGCCGGCATCGAACCAGCCGCCGACAGCCATGTTGGGAATGCGTTCCAGTGGTTTGTATTTGGTATCGGTTGTCGGTCCCTGCACATAGCCATCAAAATGTTGATGATTTATTGGCGCCTGAAGACAATCATCGCGGTAAGGTTCGCCATGCCAAACCCGGTAAGCCTCGTTTACTTCCATGTGATCCATTTGAACCGGAAACCAGACATCCATCGTAGGTTGCCAGATTTGGTCGTAAACATCCGGACCAATCACAAAAGTATTTGTTTTCTGATTTCCGTATTGAAGGAAATAAACGCCGGGTTCGTTAACTGCGCTGAAATCAAATTTCGCATAATTGTAGCGCAGGTATTTTCCCCAAACAGTCACATCTCCCCTGAATTTTTCAAGGAATTTTCCTTCCGGAGTTATCTGAAAAACCGATGCAGTGGCGAGTGGAGTGTCATTCTGATCCAATTCAATCACCGCTACTTTTTCCTGAGCCGGAATATAACCCACCTGAGAAAATCCAATTACCGGTTCCCGTTTCCAACCTGGAATCGCATTGGGCTCGACATACCAGGTTAATACTTTTCCGGTTTTATTTGCCGGAAGCAAACTGCGAAGGACAAACCATCCGTTTTGTGCCAGATTACGTCCATCAAAAAGCATCAGATCGGCATCCACACTCTGAACTTTTACTCTGTATTCAGGATCTTCAGGAGCCAATACAATTGTTTTACCGTTGGCTATCGGAGCAGGAACGATAAACTCGCCCTTACCCCGGTCATCAAAAGTGGTGTGGCCCGCAAACTGTGTAATTTTATTGCCAATCGGTTCAATTTTGGTGGCGCTGGCCGGGTATTTGGGGAAAATCCCAGGATTTGAATCCATCAAATAAGTCTTTTCGAAATAGGTCGAAGGCAAAAACTCCAGGTTAAAACCCGTCTTTCCCTCCAGCTCTTTGGGAATGGCCTGGTCTAAAAACACGTTGATTTCCAATCCATTTCCTTTGGGAGTAACACTCATTCTGGAATTAAAATTAAAGTCTTTGTAAGTCAGTTCAACACTGATCGTTTGAGTTGCCTGATCCACTTTCCGGCTCACCATTGTTGGAATCAAATCCCATTGTTCCGGAGTATTTTGCAATCTGACGGCACCTCCGGTTGACGTTCTGACACCATGATGGATGATTTCGATCCCTGCTGTTTTTTCATCGAAAAACATGCCGTTATATTCGTCGCTGAACACCATCACATTTACACCTGGTTTTTCGAAATACTCCAGATCGTTGAGTTTAAGTTGTTGACCAAGTGCGTGATTTGGAAGCATACACACACTAAGGAGCGCAATAAATACAGCTAACGTAAATTGTAATTTTTCAGGTCCGAATAGGTGAAATTTCATGTGTTTATAATTTTAAAGCCCCCTCCAAACCTCCCTCAAGGGGAGGCTTAAATATGCAAAGTTTAAAAAATGATTTACTACTTGTGTGTTTCGGGATTGCGCAACCTGCAACACGAAACCCGAAATGCTTATTTGCTAATCTGATCGTTGATGTGGAAATAGTCGAAATCGGCATACCCGCCAGTCACTCTGGTAGCATAGTTGAACAAGCCGAAACGATAACCCATAAAATGTTCCATCAGGGTGTATTCCATTTTCAGCGGCCCGCCAATGGTCTTCCATGTTTTTCCATCGGTGCTGTAAAAGAAATTAGCGACATCAATCTTATCCCTGTAATCACATTCAATTTTCAGGTAAACGTTATTCCGATCAAACGGAATGCTTTGCAATTCGGTTGGTGTGTCGGTTTTGTTGCTGACCATGAAGATGTATTTTTTACCGTCGGCAATTTTAACTCCAACCTGCCCGAATTTTCGCTGGAAAGCGCATAACCCGGCAACGTCACCCTCTTTCATTCCTGAAACATCAAGCAGTGTCGAGCCTGAACATACTGGGCCAAAAGTACGCTGAGTCAGGGTGTTTCTTGATTTTAGGAACAAGCTGTCGATCCGTCCGGTTTTCAGGCGTAAAAAGCCTTTGCGTTCGGTAACCGACCATAAATTATTATCCGGATTGTGGTTCCACTGCCAAACCAATGGCAGCGCAGGATCACCTTTTTCGCGGGTGAATTCGTCGTTGTTCACGATTCCGGGAATCAACCCTTTGCTTGCAGGCAAATCCAATGTTTCCGGAACTTTCCCGTCGACACCGATTACCGGCCAGCCATCAACCCATTTCATCGGTACCAGAAAAGGAATGCGGCCAACTGCGCCATGATCCTGAAACAGATAAGCAAACCAACGTCCGTCAGGCGTATCGATGATTCCTCCCTGCGCCACTCCCTGATCCTGAAGTGCCATTTTCCCTTCCCATGGTCCGGTAATTTTATCGGCACGATGAACCACCACTGTGCGCATTCCGCCACGCGGCCAGGCAATATTAAACAGGTAATATTTTCCGTTTACCTTAAAAAGCTGCGAACCTTCGCCTAGGCCAACATTCTGACCAAGTGGCGCGTTGGCATCTTCAATTAAAATTCGTTCGGTTCCTTCCTTTACTCCGGAAAGATCGTCTTTCAGCTCAACGATATGCAATTTACGTACACCCGATATCAGGTAAGTTTTCCCGTCGTCGTCGAACCACAAAGAGGCATCGTGAATGCCCGGACTAAATGAACTGGTTTCCCACGGGCCCTTTTCAATGTCTTTCGTTTTATAAATATAAGTTTTGTTGGTCGTTTGGGCGTAGGTCGAGATGTAATACATCCCGTTATGAAACCGAATACTGCTTGCCCACGAACCTCTGCCATAATTGCTTTTTCCGTTCACAAGACTCAGGGCGTCGTCGTCGCCCAACTTATCGTATGCATAGTTTATCATTTCCCAGTTCACCAGGTCTTTCGATTTCATGATGGGAACTCCCGGGCACATGTGCATCGTGGTGCTACTCATGTAAAAGGTATCTCCTACCCGAATCATCGACAGGTCGGGCACATCGGCCCAGATGATTGGGTTTTGTGCGTTTTTCTGCTGCGAAAACGTCTGGCTGCTTATTAAAGCAGTAAAAGCCAAAAAGATTAAAATTTTACGAATCATCTTTTTCTTTAATTTACTTCGTTTAGTTTATTCAGGCTGTGCATTGTTTCCTGAAGTTGCATACAATCCGAGCAAACATCCGGTAAAACCTCCGGCCACATCGGTCGATAGAATATCTCCTGAAACAGTTCCGCCCAAATTCACGAAGTCGGTTCCGTTGGTTGAGTAGCTGAACTGGTAATCGTCGCCATTGGCCGACATTTGCAAACGAACCGGTTTGCTGATGTCGATTTTAGCGCTGGCCACAATTTTCGATTCCACTTCGCGGCTTCTGAATTTTCCGGCTGTGCGTTCAAGCAAAATATAGTAATCAGCTCCCTTTTTGGTAATACCAAAAACATAGTTGAACCGTTCGCTTTGCAGGGCTACAATTCCGGCTAAATCTTTTTCCGATTCGGGCTTGTAATCCATTGAAACAGTGTACGAGAAACTGCTGTGCATTTGCCTGTAAAAGAGTGTCGAAGTAGGTTTCACCTCTTTAATATTGGCTTCAAGGGGCTTAATCTGCAAGCCGTTTTTTGTTGTTGAACTGAACTCTTCGCGCGGACCTCTTAATCCAATCCAGCGGTAATCCAGTTTTTCTGCAGTAAAATTGTCGGTAAATGTGAAGTTTCCATTGGGAAAGAATCCATCCTGACCGGCCTTGTTTTCAGTAATTCCGGCAGGCATTTTCAGTTTGGGTTCTAAAGGAATCAGCCCGTTTTCAAAAACAGGGAACTCGCCCGACCAATCCACCGGCAAAATAAATGTTTCGCGACCGGTGTTCACGCGGTCTTTTTCGTTCGGACGGACCGCCAAAAATACCCCGTAGTATTTTTCATTGTCAGGTCCCAAAACCAAATCAGCATGTCCTGCCCAATCCACTTTATTTTTCCGGTCTTTGGCAAAATATCGCTGTGTTAAAATCGGATTACTGGGTGCCGGAATATAAGGTCCTTTTGGACTGTCACCAACAAAGATCACTTCGCTGTGCCAACCGCCGGTTCCACCTTCAGCACACATCAGGTAATACCGACCATCTTTTTTGTAAATGTGCGGAGCCTCAATCCAGATTGGTTTTTTCGAAAGATCAACACCTCCATCCACGACAATTTTATCGGTTCCCGGAATAATCTTGTCGGTCTCAACATCGTATTCCCAAACTTTGATCACCCGATGGCCATTGTAAAGTTCTTTGCCTTTATCAGGAGCATCATTGTGAACAACATAACCTTTGCCGTTATCATCGAAGAAAAGTGATGGATCGATTCCGTTGAAATCTAGTTTTATCGGGTCGCTCCAGCCTTTCATCGGGTCTTTGGTTTTAACCACGATGTTTCCAAAACCACCCGAAAACTCGGTAGTGATCATATAAAACGTGTCGTTTTTTTTGTTGTAGAGAATCTGGGGCGCATAAATTCCGGCGCTAATTCCGCAATCGTGCACTTCCAGTTGCGAGACACGATCAAGTACATGACCAATTTGCTTCCAATTCACCAAATCTTTTGAATGAAAAATCGGAACTCCGGGGAACATGGCAAAAGAAGAACATACCAGGTAATAATCGTCGCCTTTGCGCGTAATGCTCGGATCGGGATAACAACCCTGCAAAATTGGATTGTAAAACTCGCCCGGTTTCAACGGATTATCGGTATAAACCTGATCATTGCCCTGATATACAAAATTCGAAAAGACCGGCACATTTCCGGCAGCTTTAGTCACGGCCTTTTTGTTACCGCAAATTCCTGAAACAGCAAACAAAATCAGGCCAAGTGTTACCAACGTTTTTATTTTGCTTTTCTTCAGATTTAAATTGATAGGATTCTTTTTCATGTTATTGTGATTTGGTTTTTTATTATTTGGTTTCCGCTGCATCTTTTCTTCTAACAATCCGGATGAAATAAACCGCACCTGCCGTATTTCCGGGTAGCGCCTGAAATTTTACCCTGATGTGATTTTTACCTTGAATCATTTCGTCCGGAATGGGATATTCCAGATTCTGAAATTTGGATTGGTTCCATCGACCGGTATTGTCTTCCGTGATGAGTTTTTGATCATCAATGAAAATATCAAACTTCCGGTTTCCCCATTCAGCACCCCAATAGCGCACCCACAAGCTCAGATTGGTTTCGGAATTAGTTGCCATATCGTAACTGAAATAGCCACCGTTGCTGGCATCGCGATAAAACTCATTCAGGTTGTTTCCTGTGCCCGACTTTTCTTTTTGCATCCTGTGATCGGTTTCGGGTTGTTGCTCGCCGGTGGCCACATGATCGATGGTCCTTTTTTCGAGGGCTATCTTCTCACTTTCAATCTTTGTCAGCGAATCAGTGTAAGCTCTATAGCCAGGGTTGGTTAGGGCCAGCCAGTACATCATATACCGGGCATCGTGGATTTTATAAAAGGGTTCCAGCGTAAGTTCCTCAGGATTGGCCATTTTTACCTGGAGTTTGAAGTTCAGTGATTTGCCGGGAACCGGTATGAGCTTGGCCCCTATATTTTGAATGTCGTCATCAATCAGGATCGGAGCTTTGTCAACAGGCAAATATTCTCCTGAAGCATATTGTCCCCAGCGACTATCGTCAGCAATCAGGCCCCTTAGATCTTCGGTCCCGGTTTTGGCACCAAGCAAAACAGGGCCGTGCATAAACGCAATGTATTCAGGAACATTGGGCAGGTGTTCGATGGTGTTGTGCATTGGTAATGCGATTTGAACCACATCGCCTTTTTTCCATTTTCTGTCAATACATACGTAGGAAGAGGGCTCACCATCGCAGGCAAAATCCGTTCCGTTTACTGAAATTTTCAAAGCACCTTTACTTACCCATGCCGGATAGCGAACCAGCAATTTAAAGCTGGACGAACCTTCGGTCACTGTCAGTTTTGTGTGTTCCTCGTAAGGAAAATTGGTTTCCTGTTTGATTTTTAATCCTTCGTCTTTCCAGTTTAGTTCCGAAGCAATAAAAAGATTCACAAACAACGAATCGTTGGAATGGGTATAAATAAACTGGTTGTATTTGCTGTGATTTTCCATTCCAGTACCCACGCAACACCACATGGCTTCATTAGGTGCCGAATAAACCCTGTAATGACGCGGACGAGCCGGAGTAAAATACACATATCCGCCATGCTCCGGATGTTGGCTGGAAAGAATGTGGTTCAAGACCGTGCGTTCGTAATAATCAGCATATTTGGCCAACGGATGAACCCTGAACAAATCTTCAGTCAGCTTGAGCATATTGTATGAGTTGCAGGACTCGGGTCCATCGTTCACATTCACAAAATCGATGCAGGCTTCTTTGGCCGGAAAATGCTCTCTCCGGCTGTTTCCTCCAAAAGCCAGCGACCGGTTGTCGGTAACGGTCTGCCAAAAGTTGGAGCCAGCCTTATCGTATTTCACATCATGATCTAGCTCAGCAATCCGTTCGAAACCAACAAATTTGGGTATTTGAGTGTTCGCGTGTTTGTTATCCAAATTGTCGATTCCCTGTGACAAAGGTTCCAGAAATGCCTTGTGCGAATAGCGTCTGGCAGCGATCAGGTATTTTTCTTCTCCTGAAATCTGGTAAGCGTCGGCGAGCACTTCATCCATGCCGCCATGTTCGTTGCCGAGCATTTCTTCCATTTGAGCATCAGTCAAACCGGAAGTAATTGTAATGGCCCAGTCGCAAAAATTGAGAAAAATATTCTTTGCATTGGTATTGCCGGTGTACAACCATGCATCACGAAGGCCTGCAAACATCTTGTGAATATTGTAATACGGCGCCCAGTATTTCCAGATTGCGCCAACTTCTCCGGCTTTAATCTTTGGCCATAGATCAGCACTTTTGGGAATTCCGCCGACATACCCCACGCCCCAATCAGGATATTTCAGTGCATTGGCTTCCTGACAAGTTTTTAGCTCCGAAATCATGTATTCCATGCGCTTTTCACATTCGACATTCCCGGTAGCGGCATAATTTATGGCCATGGCCGACAGGTAATGACCGCCCACATGACCGTCCAAACCATCCCAGTTGGGATACGACTTCGCTTTCTCAGGAAGTCCGGCTTCTTTGCGATAGGGAGCCAGAAAACGGTCGACATCGTATTTCAGCAATACCTCCAGATTCAAATCGCGGGCGTGTTTGAACGGTCCGTCCAGCAGTGTCACATCTTCCAATGCGAATTCGTTGGAATAGAGCCTACCCTGACCATGTACAAAATTTCTGGCGGTAAAAGCAAGAAGTAATAATAACAGCGCTGAAAATTTCATATTTTATTGGTTATATCTCATTCTGGATTTTTAATTTGAATACCCATTAATGAAAGCATCTTTTCGGCATATCGTTTCCCGAATTCCCGGTAACCGGCAGCGCTGAAATGCAGATTATCAGGTCCATCAGCACAACCTGCTGATGAGATGACATACGAATTTGGCAGTGTTTGCG
Source organism: Prolixibacteraceae bacterium (assembly GCA_963677955.2). Lineage (GTDB taxonomy): Bacteria > Bacteroidota > Bacteroidia > Bacteroidales > Prolixibacteraceae > Aquipluma. Next base: position 4,153,423 of record CAXXQR010000001.1, on the reverse strand, counting down.
GCAGTGTGGCGATGATGCTGTTCATGCCGGCACAGATTCCTCCCTGGTCGGCATTCACCGTTTCGCCTGCAAGCAAGGGTACATTTTGGGGGTCGAGGTTCAAATCCTTCATCAGGTTATCGTAAACACCTTTCACTTTTTTGGTCCAAAGGCTATCGTTCGGATTCGATTCGCCCTGATGAAGCAGAATTCCTTTGATCACGCCATCTTTCTGAGCCAACCTGGCCATTTCGACCAACCTTCCGTATGGATTTCCATCGTATTCCTTAATCATGCCTTTCATCCAATCAGGTGCGCTTTCGGTGTAGGTCTGATAATTGTCTTTATCGAAAAGCTCAATTTTACAACCACCAACAGCTACCACGATGACTCCAACTTTTACTTTTTCCGGAAGATTGGCCACCATGGTTCTTCCAAAATAATCGGTAGGACCAAGATTGGTTCTGCACCGGCACAATGGCGGAACAGCCGGATACCAGTTACCTATTGTTCGACCAATCTGATCGCAACTTACTGCCGACATCACCTGGAAACGCGGATTAACTGTTGAATCCTGAAGTTCAGCCATAGCGGCACCTTCCATGTTCGATTGCCCGATACAGAGATAAATCTGGAAATTCGGATCCTGGGAAAAGGCACTAACATTTGATAAAAGAAATCCTGCGATAAAGATAAATCCCAGTTTTACGTTGATTTTCATATTCATCTTTCTCATAATTATTACCATTACTTTCCCCATTCTTCTCCTTCAGGAGTTCTGCGCCATTCGAAATAACCATCCAAAACCTTCAACGCATCGGCGCTGGGAACAGGCCCAACATGCGGAGTTGGCCCGAGATACATTACTTCAGGATTTTTGTCGCTAAAGGCAGGCCATTCCACAACTCCTTCACCATTTGGATTTCCGTATTTGGCAAAGTTGGTCCAGTATGTTCCCATCGCTTCCGAGATTTCAAGATCTGATTCGGTTGTTTGAGGATTTGAAGGGTCGAGGTTCATAAACACGTAACCAACCTCTTGCCCGTGTGGAGAGCCATATCCGTGGCGCGGTGAATCTTCCGGATAATCCGGATGCTGATCGAAATAATACAGGTAAACGTTCGATTTTCCGGTTTGTGACTGAAGCATTGCCCAGCTCCAGGTTTGCCAGCCAAAAGCCGCATCACGGGCCAAATCGCGTGCTGTTTTTGGAACAGTAGTTTCACCAGCTGGATAAGCTTTAATCAGATCATCGGCAAATTTTCCGTAACGGGCTTTAACACCTGCATAATATTCTTCCGGAGTCTTTTCACGCGAGAAACTGGCGCCTTCGTCGGAGTTGTAACCGATCAAGACAGGTACATCATTGTATTTTCCGGCTTCATAAAGTTTGTGCTGATCATCAGGAATGACATAGCCATCGGTAATTGGCCATCCACCACCCATTCCCATGCCCATCGGAAGTTTGTCGGCTTCTATTTTTCGCAATTCAGCAATCGATGAAACGCCAACTTTTTGAGCATAAGCCACTCCTTCTGCTTCGGCCTGCTGAAGCGTTTTCATGTTTTCGCCGGGAAAAGTTATGGCACGGGTCGGTCCGAAAGAACCCCCACTTTCAGAAATTGCTCCCTGGAACAATCCTTTGGCCAGCGGCGAAGCACACAACATGCTCACTGAAATTCCACCGGCAGACTCGCCGAAAATGGTTACTTTATTTGGATCTCCACCAAATGCAGCAATGTTCTTTTGGATCCATTGAAGCCCGGCAATCTGATCAAGGATTCCGTAATTTCCTGATACATGATTCGGATTTTCGGCACTTAATTCAGGATGAGCCAGAAAACCAAGTTGACCAACACGGTAGGCAATGCTTACCAGAACAACTCCTTTTCTGGCCAGTTTTGAGCCGTCGTAAACAGGTTCGGCTGTTGAGCCAAAACTAAATCCACCGCCATAAATCCAGACTAAAACCGGAATCTTTTCATCTGCTGATTTTGCCGGTGTCCAAACATTCAGGTACAGGCAATCTTCGCTTTTTCCTGAAGGTGGATTTCCTCCCTGAAAGGGAGCCGGAGCAAATTTGGTTGTTTGCAAAACGCTATCCCATTTTTCGACAGGTTGAGGAGCTTTCCACCGCAAATCACCTACTGGTGGAGCTGCAAACGGAATACCTTTAAAAACAGTTAAACTGTCTTCAACTATTCCCTGTATCCATCCGCCTTCTACTTTAACCTGACCAGGCTTGGTTTTGGAACAGGAACTAATAACAATTAAAAGGAAAGCTGTAACTATAAATGTAATGTTCTTCATGGGTTAAATTCTTTATTTAAATAAAAGTGGTGCCAACTCCTTCAAACTACGACGCCAGGTCTGGAACTCGTGACGGGTATCCTCGGAAACATAGGAAACGGCATTGACGCCGGCCTCTTTTAACGCAATTGTGGCATTTTTTATACCATCGGGATTCTCAAAGCTTCCGCAGCTCAAAAAGATCAGTTTCACTTTCGATTTGTCTTTGATTTCTTCAGGCTTGTACAATCCTCCACTGAGCAGAGCATAATAAGAAAAGACTTCAGGTTTGTTCAGGGTAATTGTGTGGGTTTCCATGCCACCCATTGAAAGTCCGGCCATGGCGCGATGTGACTGATCGGCTAATGTGCGGAAATTGGCATCAACATACGGAATCAATTCATCAACCAGAACAGTCTGGAAATTCTCAATTTTGAACTCGTTCATATGTCCCCACCGAACCTCATTGGTCATTCCGTAAGTCATCACAATAATAAATGGCTTAATTTTTCCTTCAGCAATCAGGTTGTCCATGATGAGGTTAGCGCGTCCCTGATTCGACCAGGCTGTTTCGTCTTCGCCCCAGCCGTGTTGCAAATACAGCACCGGATATTTTTTCGACTGATCTTTTGCATAACCCGGAGGAGTGTAAACAAAAGCCCGGCGCGAAGTAGATGTACTCTTCGATGGGAAAAGAATTTGCTCAACCTTTCCGTGAGGTACGTCTTTCAACGCATAAAAATCCTGATCGTGAGCAGGTATTTCAACGCCGCTTTCCCAACGGGTTGAACCATAAAAATTCAAGGCTCCGGGATCGTTAAATACACCACCGTCAATGGTCAAATGGTAATAATGAAAACCTTCTTCCATTGGTCCGGCGGTGGTACCCGTCCATGAACCATCTTCGGCTTTCGAAAGTGGAGTTCCGCCTTTGGTTCCGCCCAATCCCAGGCTCACCACCACACTTTGTGCCTGAGGAGCCTCAATGCGGAATCGGACATAGCCTTGAGAATTAACTTGCGGAAACTCTTTCCCCGGCTGATTCAGGCTTGAAGGTTTGAAATCTTCGGTAATTGCCGGCTGGTTGGTTTGTGCGATACAGAACGAACCAGATAAAACCAGCAATAATGCAATGATAATTGAATACTGTTTCATGATTATTAGGATTTTAAGCCCTCTCCAAACCTCCCAAAAAAGGGAAGGCTTAAGAAAAGCAATATTTTGAATTTTAGTTTTTGAATACAAGTTGTGCAAACTGATAAAGGCTCCGGCGCCATGATTGCCATTCGTGAGCGGTCTGTGGCGAAACATAAAAATGAGTGTTCATACCCGCAGCTTTTAATGCTTCAGTATTTTCTTTAGGATCACCCCATGGGCCTTTTCTTGGGTTTTCGAGTTCGCGGCCGCCGTAACTGATAAACAAAAGTTTGACATTCTTTTTAAAATCCGGGGTATTGGTAATATCATCCATGCTAATGCTGCCACCACTGAACATCCCAACTTGCGAGAATACTTCAGGATTGGCCAAAGTAATCAGGCGGGTTTGCATTCCTCCCATTGAAAGGCCTGCCATAGCACGGTGAGCCTGGTCGCCAACTACGCGATAATTGGCTTCAACATAAGGAATCAAATCGTTGAGAAGAACTTTTTTGAACTCACCGGCAAAATCAAAACCTCCCATCGGACCCGCTGGTTTTTTATTCGTTACATCGGCTTTTGCTTCACTTTCCGGCTTTGGATCACGAGGCCGCTCAAACTTAACACTGCTGTTTTCCATCACGATAATAAAAGGAACAGCTCTTCCTTCCGCAATCAAATTGTCCATAATCAGATTTGCATGTCCTTGGTTTCCCCAACCGGTTTCATTCTCTCCCATGCCATGTTGCAGATACAACACGGGGTAACGTTTTGAATTGTCCTTATCGTAACCGGGAGGTGTATAAATAAATGCATGACGTACACTGTTAGATGCGGTAGAGAAATACTGAACTTCGCGCAGCTCTCCGTGTGGAACATTCTTCAGGGCGTAAAAATCCTGATCTTTTGCCGGAATCTCGATACCACTTCCCCAACGACTGGCACCATAAAAATACAAACTGCCTGGATCCGGAACTGCAGCTCCGTCAACCCAAATCTGATAGTAGTGGAATCCTTCGTCCTGAGGGGCAGATTCGCCAGTCCAGACGCCTTTTTCGTCTTTGACCAGATCGTATTTTACAGCGCTGATATCGAGCTGAACTTTATTTGCTTCGGGTGCCGAAATTTGAGTACGCACCCGACCTTCGGAATTGACCTGTGGAAATTCTTTTCCGGGTTGATTGACTGAAGAAGGTTTGAAGTCTTCAACAACTTTGGCTGGAGACTGTGCAAAACAAAATCTTCCGCTCATCAATAAGAATAACAGAATGACTTCAATTCTATTTTTAAAAAAAACTTGTTTCATAATTCGTGATTTATTTAGGTTAATATTTCAGCTGCGACAAGATTAAAGTATTGTAATTCTGGTTGTTTTCAAATCTTTGGCATCTGAACTGGTTCCATAAAACACTTCATATTCGCCGGAAGTAACAGCCATTTTGAGTTGGCTGCGATCGTAGAATTCGAATGCCGATGGTGGAAGTTCAATGGAAACAGGAATGGTTTTACCAGCAGCAACTTCAAGTTTTTTAAACCCTCTCAGGGTTTTAATTGGGCCGTCTGAATCATTCACTTTCTTCACATAAACCTGAACGACTTCGGTTCCTGTTCGTTTACCTGTGTTCGACACCGGAATAGTCAGTTCAAGAGTTTCGTCTTTCCTGATCTCGGTCTTGCAAGGCTGGACATCCCCAATTTTGAATGTGGTGTAGCTCAATCCATAACCAAATGGAAACAGCGCATCGTTCATGAACCGGTATGTGCGGCCTTTCATTGAATAGTCTTCAAAATCTTTCAGTTGATCTGAATTTTTGTAGAAAGTGACCGGTAGTTTTCCTGAAGGATTGTAATCGCCGAAAAGTACATCAGCTACAGCTTGTCCACCCGATTCTCCCGGATACCAGGCCTGAAGAATTGCATCGCAGGTTTCGGTTTCAGGAGTAAAAGCAATGGCAGAGCCTGAACAGTTTACAAAAACTACCTTCTTCCCGGCCTGCTTCAAAGCTTTCAGGCAATTACGCTGAACGGCAGGAAGGTCGATATTGGTGCGGTCGCCACCTTTAAAACCAGGAAACGATACAGGCATTTCTTCGCCTTCGAGAACGGTAGAAAGTCCGCCTACAAACACAACCACATCAGTACCTTTCAGTTTACTGATCAAATTGGTATAGTCAACAGCTACTTCTCTACCAAAATTGAATTCGATATTTGCTTCCCAATTGTTCAACTGGGCAAAACGCATTTCAATTTTGTATTTTTTACCAGCTTCAACCTTGTAAGGAATCCTGGAAATCAGCACCCTCCAGTTATTAAACTTCCTTACCGACTCACCATTTACGAAAAGTTCAAAGTATCCGGCAGCTCCGCATTTAAATACAATTTCTTCCGTTTTAGGCGCTTCGAATTCCGTTTCATATTTAGCCGAAAAACCTTCAAGCTTAACACCTGAAGCAAATTCGTGCTGCCCGGCAGTGGTTAGCTTGATAGGGTCTGTGATTTGTTGCGTCGCAATAACATTTCCTGAACGATCTGCGGTATTCCAATAGGTGGCCTTAAAACCTCTTTTACCATCAATTGAACAATTCGGGAAATAGCTATCAGTCACTTTATCCTCAACCAAATCACATCCTTTGTCGTAAATTATATTTTTGGCTGAAAGTTTGGAAGTTATGCCATCAAGAATAGTAATGGTTCGGAGCGGCGTTCCATTGTAATTTCCCCACAACATGGGTTTATTATCGGCATTGGGGCCAACAACCGCAATCTTACTGGTTTTCTTTAAAGGAAGAATGTTGTTTTTATTCTGAAGTAGTGTCATTGTTTCGCGGGCCATGTCAAGCGCCAGTTTCCGGTGTGCTTCGTTATTTACCACCGACATCGGGATTTTTGTCCAGGGTACGATCGCATCATCATCCATTTCTCCCAAATCAAAACGGCCAATCATTACGCGCATCACGTGCCGGTTGATTTCATCTTCAGTAATTAAACCTTTTGCAACAGCTTCAGGCAATTTCTTATAGGTATGGTCATTCCACTGACATTCCACATCGGTTCCGGCCCAAACTCCTTTGGAGGCTGCATGGACAGCGTCGGAAGAAACTTTATGGCTGGTATAAAAGTCGGCTATTGCGCCGCAATCGGAAACTACCAAATACTTAAAACCCCATTGATCGCGTAGAATCCGCTGAAGAAGTTGTGAATTACCGCAGCAGGGTTCATCATCCAAACGCTGATAAGCGCACATTACCTCGCGCACATCAGCTTTCTGAACCAGCGATTTGAATGCAGGAAGATAAGTTTCATTCAAGTCACGCGGATCGATATTGTTCAGATTTAGCGAATGGCGGCTCCATTCAGGACCTGAATGTACGGCATAATGTTTGGCGCAGGCCAGCAATTTTCGGTATTTGGCGTCAGCCGGACCTTGCAAACCTTTCACCACCTGAACACCCATGCGGGAAGTCAGGTAAGGATCTTCGCCATAAGTTTCCTGTCCGCGTCCCCAGCGTGGGTCACGGAAAATGTTAACGTTTGGCGTCCATACTGAAAGACTTAAAAAGCGTTTGTTTTCCTGACCATTGGCAACAGCCTCATTGTATTTGGCGCGGGTTTCGTCGGAAACAGCGTCAAAAATGTGGTAAACCAGAGTATCGTCGAACGAAGCAGCCATGCCCACCGGTTCAGGAAAAACGGTAACATTTCCGTTGTTGGCCAAACCATGCAAGGCTTCGCTCCACCAGTTAAATTTTTTAATACCCAGTCGTGGGATTGCCTCCGATATGTCGCACATCAGAATAGCCTTTTCTTCCAAAGTCAGGCGCGATAATAAATCTTTCGCCCGTTCTTCGGAACTCAATTTTGGGTTTTGATAAGGGAATTGCTGCGCCCAAAGGCCAACTGACAAGAGGAAAGCTGCAATAAACAGCGAATATTTTTTCATTTTTATTAGATTATTTGATTTCAATAAATTCAGGTTCATAAGGTGCAAGCTTAAAATTGCCCACATAATCCTTGTCAAAAAGGATGCTGCGAGAGTTTCTTTTCACCGGAATCTCTTTAGGATCGCCACTGACATTCAGGTATAAGAAATGGTTCTGATCGATTTGCCGGGTCATTACTCCGGAAGGTACTTCGGGTCCTTTTTTAATTCCCAGTTCATTGATCAGTTCATCAACCAAAGGATTTAGCACATCGCCATTGGCTGGCAGCCCAACATAAATTGCTCTACCTTTGCCAAACTTGTTAGAGGTCATGATTGGATAATCTTTGTCGAGGCTGGTTAAGCTGCCAATCACTTCAGCTCCTTTCGGTTCAACAATGTCAAAGCGCGATGATTCGGTATCAATGGGTTTTCCTTTGTAGGTAAATTCAAGTTTTTTGCCTTTATATGATTTCCGCGACACTTCGTTCATCATTTCCGTTTCTTCGTAACTTCCTACCCGGATGCCAAATACATCGCTTAAATGACCAGGTCGTGTGGTGGCGAAAACTTGCCCCGATTCGTCAACAATGGCCGAATTGCTGGTCATGATTACCGTTCCGCCGTTTTTCACAAACTCGCGAATCTTGCCTGCTGTTGCTTCGTTCATTACGGCCACTCCCGGAACAAACAGGATTTTGTAATTCAATGAACTCCTGCTGATTTCAACGATCCGGGCATCCATGTTTCGCCAATAGAACAAGTTGAAACAGGCTTGTAACTGATTGTCATGTTGTTCAGGAAAATAGCTGCTTGCAATAACACTTGGGAATGAGAAAGCCAGACCAACTTCTGCCTGAAGCTGATATGGAAAGAATTTTTCAATCTTTTTAAATTCTATGGCTATTTTCTTGTATTCATCGTATTTGCGGTTTGGTATCCCATCCCAATCGAGCATTCCTTCCAGATATTGTTCTTCACCGGCGTGCATGCTTTGCCAGGTCCAGCCACAAACCATCTGGTTTCCATAGAATAAAGTTGAGTAAGCCTGTTTCCGGATGGCATTTGGAACGGCTGTCATGGTGGTAAATTCGCTGCACCAGAAAGGATTTGTGCTTTCGAACTGAATACGGGAAATTCCAAACAAGGCATTCATCACCCCCCAATTGGTGGTTAATGTTGTTCCGGGATAAAAGCCGCAGCCTTCGCGCGTCATCTTTCCGGAATAAGCAATTTGCGAATAGTCGAAATACTTCAAAGCACTATAGTACCAGGCATTGGTATTTGTCAGGGCTTTGGGGGCGTTAATGTTTACCCGGTCAATTACTTTCAGCAGAAACTGGTTCACTTCGTCGGAAACAAAACGACGGAAATCGAGCATTCGTTCGGGCACATCGGTTGCATGGGTAGCCACTGGAAATCCAACTTCCTCGAACTGATTCAGCTTTCGCGACCAGCGCTGGGTTGCCCAGGCTTTATTCAGGTTTTCGAGATTGGTATATTTCTTCTTCAGCCATTCAACGAATCGTTGCCGGGCTGTTTCGGAATAAGAAATTGGTCCGTCACCTGATTCATTGTCAATCCCAAAAGCCAGCAAAGCCGGATGATTGGCATATCGTTTCGAGATAGCGTCGGTAAACCGAAGAGCATACTGTTGATAGTTGGGGTCACCCACATCTTCCATGTACCGGTGATTTGGATATTGTCCATCTCCATTCGAATCAACGATGTCGATTGACGGAAATTTATGGTGCAGCCAGATCGGTGCCGGACGAATGGCAATATCCAGAATAACCTTAATTCCAGCCTCGTTCATCAAATCCATTACCCGATCGAACCATTCAAAATCGAACTTTCCTTCCGACGGTTCATAGCTGTCCCAAGCCAAATGTCCCATGCGAACAGAGGTAAACCCGGCAGCCTTCATTAGTTCAATGTCTTTCTTAATCTTTTCAATGTTCTTATCGTCGTGTGGATGGTAATTGGCACCAACATAAAGAACCTGCGCCCCCCCGCTAAAAGCTGATAAAAGCAGAAATACGACACATAACACTATATGGGATAATCTCTTATTCATATTACTTCAATTCGATGATACTTTTGCCTTTGGTAATGCCACTTTCGTTGAATGCATCAATTGTGAAATAATACTTCTGTTGGGCATTTAAGCTTCGGATGGTTACTTGTTCGGTTCCGAGCACCTGGTAATTCTGGTACAATTTGTCTTTGCTGATTCCATAACGGATGTTGCAACCCACAGCACCCTGAATTTTTGGCCAGCTCAGTTCCACCACACAACGGTCGGTTTCCGAACGTTTCAGGCTTAAACTTTTCACTTCTGAAGGAGCTTTTCCGCCGCCGTTTCCGAAAACACGCAGACCAGCAATGGCGAATGTTCCTGAAGGCACCTTGTAATTGGTAAGTTTGACGTAGCGTGCTTTTATGGGTTTTGCCAATTCAATGTAATCGTGCGGAACATCGGTTTTGTTTTGCGTTTTGTCGGCCAGTGTTTTCCAGGTTTTGTCATCGGTTGAATATTCGAGCAGATACTGATAGTAAATATCCGGTTGACGTCCAAAAACCTTTGTTTCATTTTCGGCATAGTTAATCTGAACGGCGTTTATAGTGCATTCCTTCTGCAAATCCATGCTTATCCATTCGCCTTTGTCTCCTGTTTTTGCACTCCAAAACGTACGAATATCTTCATTAGCCGCAAATTTATTTGGATGATCAGTCAGTTCTGAAGAGACTTCGACAGGTTTGTTATACGAGAGCAACATCCAATCGGGGAAGAGTTCTTCCGGACTATTTATCTTTTTGGTTGGCATTTTAAACGGGAAATCACCAAAACCGGTATAAGTGTGCATGTCTCCATCTTTATCGAAGAACGTTGGGAACAAACCCAAACGGCGCTCGAACATGTGTTTCACCGAAATGCTCATGGTGGAAATATGCCAGTAGTTTCCGTATTTATCCTGAAACGTGCTGCTGTGACCTGCACCGGCAATAAAACCTTCGGGTTTATACGAAAATGGATTATGGGCTGCCAGTTTAAACTGGCCAAGCGGCTTGTCGGCAACATAAACGCCATCGCCATAGCTTTTAAACTCGGTGCCAGGTCCGGCATATTGCAGGTAATATTTTCCATCGTGCTTGGTCATCCATGCCCCTTCAATCCACGGATTGTTGCCAACCTCGTTGTAATCACCTGATCTCTCCCATCCGTAATTTTTATTGTCGCTATCGATCACTGCAACCGGTTTCCCGATGGGATTCAGCGTTTTGGTGTCCAGTTCAACCACATAAATTGGATTTACATTGGAACAACCATAGTAGAAATATAATCGTCCGTCATCATCAACAAACAAATCAGGGTCGGTCATCCCGATCGGGAAAGCAGCATTGGCAACCTCCCATTTTCCTGATTTCGGGTTGGCGGTTTTATAAATAGTCAGTGGAGGATCATTTTTTGAAGCCATAAAATAAAGTTCCCCTTTCATTTCAACAACAGTCGGGGCATAATCTTCCAGGGGAAGGTATTTGGTCGTAATTAAATCCCAATGGGTTAAATCGGTAGAATGGAAATACCCTCCTGATTTGGATGCAAAAAGGTAGTATTCGCCTTTAAAAGTAACCATTGTAGGATCGGCTGCCTCACGACGCGAGGGTGCATCAAGACAAAACCGGTAACTCAGGTTTACCGGATTGCAAATGGTGGTTTGATCCTGCTTGCTCTGCGAAAAGGCAACAAGTGTAAAAGATACTAAGACAAGAAATAATAGAGATTTGGTTAGCTGTTTCATTGCAATTTTCTATTTAAATAATAGTTGTGCAAAATTGTATAAGTTATTTCGCCATACCGGCCAGCTATGTCCTCCCGGATATTCGCTGTATTTGTAATTAATTTTCATCTCATCGAATTTAGCAAGCATGGCTTGGCCGTTTTTCCAGGCAATGTCTTCTTTGCCTCCTTCTGAAATCCAAAATACTTTGAGTTCATCATTAATCTTGGACGCATTGCTTTTCATAAAATCATACTGCGAATCAGCAAGATCATTTTGCATAGGTTGAATCCAGCCCGAACTGAATACACCAAGATAGGAAAACAGATTGGTATTATTTATTCCGGCATAAAGCGTTTGAATGCCGCCCATCGATAATCCTGCGAGAGCCCGGAAATTTGCATCATTTTTCACCCTGAAGTTTTTCTCGACAAACGGAATGACACTCTGTTTTAACTCTTTTTCGAAGACTTTCAAGGTTGCTTCACCAAATCCATTTAAAGGAATATTTCCATTGATCATCACCACAAGCATTGGCATTGCTTTTTTTGCAGCTATCAGGTTATCGAGGATCAAATCGGTTTTACCCTGATTCGCCCAGCCGCGTTCATCTTCGCCTCCTCCGTGTAGCAGGTATAAAACAGGGTATTTTTCGATAGTGTTGTCGTCATAGCCTGGAGGTGCATACATATAAAACGTGCGCCAAGAATTCAAAACTGTGGAGTAATAGCGAACGATTCGTATTTCGCCGTGCGGCACATTTTTGATGGTGTAATAATCGTCGCCCGTAAACGGAATTTCGATGCCACTGGCCATTCGTCCCATGCCATAAAAAGTTTCGCTGGAAGGGTCGGCAACAGCAACTCCGTCAATAATTAATGAGTAATAGTGAAAACCTTCGCTGACAGAATCGGTGGTGACTTCCCAAATGCCGTCGCTATTTTTAACCATGTCGTATTTACGGCCCAAATCGATTTGTACTTTTTGGGCATCGGGAGCTTTTATGCGCAACTGAACTCGCCCGTCAGGTAAAATTTGCGGATATTTGGCTGAACTGATATTGGTTTCGGCCGGACGTCCAAGGGAACTGAACTGGCCGAAAGTGGCAGATTCCGTTGCTTTAAATAGCAGTTGTGAAAACATGTACAGGCTGTTTTTCCAGACATTAAAGTCGTGATAACCATGATCGACATAATAAATATGCGGCACATTATTCGCCAAAAGATAATCGTGCGTGCGTTTACTGAAGTTTATCAGCCCGTCTTTATCGCCACACGAAATCCACAGAAGCTTCAATTGCTGTTTTGCTTTTTCAGGATCAGGAACCAATTCCTGTGGCGCTTTGGTGTTGGGTGCCGAGGAAAAACCACCAACCCAGGCAAATTTATCCAGGTTTCCCAATCCGAAGTTCAGTGATTGCCCGCCACCCATCGACAAACCGGCAATGGCACGGTGTTCACGGTCTTTAAATACCGGATAATTCTTTTCAATGTATGGAATCAGGTCGTTGAGTAAATCTTTTTCAAATGTGGCGAATGCTTCCACTTTGTCTTTGTCAAAAATATTTCCGGTAGCCCGATCGTCTTTCATGGCCCGGCCGTTGGGCATTACTACTATCATGGGTTCAATTTTGTCTTCAGAATATAAATTATCCAGAATTACTTCAGGATGACCGCCATTTAGCCATTCTTTCTCGTCGCCGCCAATACCATGCAACAAATAAAATACAGGATATTTCTTATTTCTCGAATAACCAGGAGGCGTATAAACAAGGGCTCGCCGGCCGTTTCCAACGGTTGTGGAATTATAAGAAACAGAATCAATTATGCCATGCAAAATATCGGGATGCACGACATCGAAGCCTTTGGCTGGAAGATTTAATTCGTTTTGTGAATAGGAAGAAATACCGGACACCAAAAAGGTTATAAGCAGTAAAATAAGTCGGTTCCTCTTTTTCATGATTTGTTGGATTAGGTTAATACTTAGTAAAAGTAGGTTTTCAATATTTCAATTGGTTCCGATTCCAGATACAAAGTTTCAATTTCGGAATAAATTCCAATTTAATACTAAAATGCCATTAATTTCATTTACAGTGCGGCGATCATCGCTTTTGTTTGTTTTGGTAAATGCATTGAAACAGGAGCTTTGAGAAAGGTAGTCTTTACAAAAGTTATAAAGGAAAAAGGCTTAATTGAAACAAGGGGGAATGAGATTAGTTATTCCCCCTTGATATTGTTATAGTTTCAACATAAAATTATAATACTAATATGTAATCGAGTTCCTTACCATTACTTGTATGCGTCATTTTGATCACACAATTTATTTTTCAACAACTCATCTGTTGGGATTGGCATATCCATCTTTTTGATATCGAAATCGAAAGTACGGTAGGTATGCCAAGAGCCTTGTACCAGATTAGCATCAGCTGTATTTGGATAACCCAAATTTTTAGGATAATTGTGGGTAATATGATCTTCCATGAACCCGGAACGAATCAAATCCTGAGCAAGACACCATTCCGCATTGAATTCCTTACGACGTTCCTGGCCCAGAGCGACCAACCATACCGGAGAAGTAAAGCCTTTATCCGCTTTTACCTGAGTATAATAAGTCTTGGCATCAGGAACAGTAACGGCAGTTTCATTGAAGGGAAGTGGATATGTAGTGGGCACTGTTACATCGGTATTGCCCTTTCCAATATAAAAATTAGCAATTGTCTGATAATAAGGGAGATAAATTGACGTTAATTGATCTTTCTTACCAACTTCCAAATTACCGAAGGCACGGTTACGAATTTGATTAATATAGCCCCATGCAGTTGCATCATTCTCACCATTCACATTGAACAGGCATTCTGCGTAGTCATACAATACATTCGTATAACGTTTATAGTAAATCTGTTGAGGTCCCCACATTGCGTTCCAATTTGCACGGCAGCTACGCCAGTATTTTAAGCTCCAGATTGCAGGAGCTGGTTCACCGCCATTCAAAAAATGATAGTGCTGTGTTGAAGCAATATTTGATCCATCACTACCGGTGGTAATACTTTGCTGTAAATAAGGATTGTAACCATAGTTTGTAGCAGATTTCCAAGTAGGATCAATATCCGGGACAGCGCCTTGAACACCTGAAGCATCGCGACGCTTATCTCCCTGTTCATACGAATTCCACCATTCCCAAGAGAGATAAAGTGAACCCCATCCGCCAACAGCGGGGCAAGCCGTAAAATAAGTTACCCAAGCGTGGCCGTCGGATACATTTCCCCCGGTCCATAAGGCTCCTTCGTCAAGAACTTCTTCCCAAATACATTCTTTTGTCCAAACTGCTCCGGGGTCCCACAAAGTGGTGAAAGAAGGATTTAATTCGTATCTACCGCTATTAATCACTTGAAGTAACGCATCTGCTGCCAATGTATAGTTTGCTTTAGCTTCTTCAGGAACACGATAAGCTTTCCACATATAAGCTTCGCCCAAATATGAGAGGGCAAATCCTTTGGTGCAACGGCCATATTCTCCGTTTAATGGTTCCCATTGAAGCTCCTCAGCAGCTGTTTTCAAATCAGCGATGATAACATCCCACATTTCTGTATAATCTTTTGCACGAGCTTTATTGGGGGTATTAACATAATCCTCACCTTCTTCCAATAAAGGTACCCGACCGAAAGTCTTTGCCAGCCACATATTGAAAAAAGCACGTATCGATCTTGCCTGACCATCAAGCGAAGTTTTTAAATCAGGGGTAATACCCGTGGAAGCTGCAAGACCAACTAAAAAATTATTGCAACGATTAATTGCTCCATAACATTGTTTCCAACCTGCAAATAGTTCATTGCTACCAGCAGTCCAGTTTTGCGTGTTCCAGTCTTTATCCCAACCAGTGGCCTGTGTATCCATTGTTGGATGACCACCTATAAACAGGTTCGGTTTAAATCCCCAGTCTCCATCAGCATCGGCGTTGCCATCTCCGTTAACATCTCCACCCGGAAGCATATAATCGTAACAACCAACAAGACCAGCCAAAGCATCTTTATCTGACTTAAACATTTGATCAGCAGGTAAAATGGAATAATGGTCAACTGTCAAAAAATCCTTGTTGTTGCAGGAATTTATTCCCAACAGGAATAAAACACTGGCAAGTGTAAATAATATTCTTGATATATTTTTCATAGTATATGATCTATATTAAGTGAGACAATTAGAATTGAATGTTCAAACCGCATGAATAAATACGTGGGTTAGGATAACGGCCTGTATCCAAGCCAGTATAGAGCACACTTCCTTGTCCTGCCTCAGGGTCTCCATATTTGTTGTAACTGGAAATGCAGAGTACATTTTGAACAGAAACATAAAGCCGTGTACTTCCAAGATGTAATGAGTTCAAGAAGTTCTTGTCAAAATTATAACCAACCTGAATGTTACTGATTTTCAAAAAATCACCATTTTTAACCCATGCAGAAGAACCACGCATGTTTTGATTATAATCCATAATTGACAACTTCGAAAGCGTATTGCTTTTGTTCTCTATAGTCCAGGCTTCGTTGGCTGCTGATGTTAAGATATTTGGAATAGTACCATTATCAGTTCCGTAAATGTTAGATAATGTCATTGCCGAATAAGAATAGATTTGTTGACCGAGTACGCCATAAGCGTAAACGGAGAAATCCCAATTCTTATACGATGCGTTTAAAGTCAAACCGTAGTTCAACTTAGGGAAACCATTACCTAAGACAGTCATATCGTTTTCATCAACTAAACCATCGCCATTAATATCTTTATACTTAAAATCGCCGACGCCTGTTAAATTTTTTTGGTAAGGAACAAAAGTGTTGGGAAGATGGCCTGCAGCAATAGCTCTCTCATTTGAAGCAGCAGTGGCCGCAACGTTTAAAGCATCAACTTCAGCCTGAGACTGGAACACACCCTCTACCTGATAACCATAGAAAGAACCTACAGCGTAACCTACACGACAAATAGAATGACCATCCCAGTGTACACCAGAAGGAGCTGCCACTGCTCCCAGGTTAGAACCATCATTAGTAGCACTACCGTTAACATTAAACAAGTCACCTGACATTTTCAAAATTTTGTTTTTCAAGCTTGAACCTGTCAAAGTAGCACCAATATTCCAATCCTGATTAATCTTCTTTTTATAGTTTAGACTGAATTCAATACCTTTGTTCTGAATTTCACCGTAGTTCGTATAAATACTTAGATCACCGGAAGAAGCGCGTAGTGATTCTTCCATCAATAAGTCTTTAGATTTTCGGGTGAAATAATCTACTGTTATATTCAAACTGTTATTTAACAGACCGAGGTCGATCCCGATGTTGCTTTGTTCATTGGTCTCCCATTTCAAATTGGGATCGACTAATACTTTAACATAGCCATTAACAGTTTGTTTTGTTGTGCCTAAACCTGAAACTCCATCTTGGGCATAATAATAATATCCAATAGATTTTGAAGTCAACGCATTTTTGGCTTTATCTGTTGCTCCTCCTGAGTTACCGGTCTGCCCCCAACCTAAACGAAGTTTTAAATTACTGATAGCCGGAGTGCTTTTCATGAAATTTTCTTCTGAAATTCTCCATGCGGCAGCCAATGATGGAAAAGTACCAAACATGTTCGAAGCTCCGAAGTTTGAAGAGCCATCGCGACGTACTGTACCAGTTAAAATATAACGATCTTTCAAACTATAGGTGGCACGACCAAAATAAGATATTCCTCGAACTTGCAGATGATATTTACCGTTACCAGTCCTTGAGGTAGGATCACTAGTCAAACTGATATCACGGATTTCTGCTGCCGGGTAATCATAAGCTTCCGCAGAGACTTCGTCTCCAAAGCTTTTAGTGATGGAATTACCTGCCATCAGAGTCAAATTATGAATATCATTCTTCCAATTATAAGTCAAATAACTTTCAAGCGCAATAGTGTTATCTTGAGATCCATTTATTGTAAAATAATAACGGGCATCATAATCCCTTAATACAACTTTCGTTACTCCATCTGGCTCATAACGCTGTTTGTTACCTTTAAAGTTATTAAAGTCGCTGGCTGAATAATTATAAGACGCTACTGTCCTAAATGTCAACCCCTTATACAAATTAACATTGGCATAAGCACTGGTAAATACCTGATTCTTTTTTGTTAACCCGTTATTTTCCATTTGAGATGCAACCATGTTATCCGTAGTTCCGCCATCGTAAGAATTCGGGTATTGATAAGTAGTACCGTATGTTCCATTTGCATTTCGTACATTGGGACTCACGTGAACACCATCTGCATCTACGTAGTCCATAGTTGGACACATAAAAGCCATATCGCGGAGCGAAGAAAGATTACCATTGTTACTGCCGTTACCAAAATTGCTGCCGTGCGATTCTGAATGAACAAAATTAATATCGCCACCAATCTCAACGAAATTACCCACTTTGGTAACGATATTAGCACGCGCGGTCAAGCGATTGTAATTCGTATTAATAACAATACCGTCATTATTCAAATAACTTAATGAGAGATTAGACTGAGTCTTTTCGGTACCACCTGAAGCAGAAAGAGTATATTGTTGCTTTAGAGAAGTCCGCGTCATTTCTTTCTGCCAGTCAATGTTCTTTCTTTTACCATCATACGCCGTAGTGAAAATCGCATTAGCCGGAACTCCACCGTCGTTAGCACGACCAGCACGTATATTCTTAGCAAACTGGTCAACATCACCAACATCCAGTGTTGAAGCTAAGGTTTGTACACCATAGTCAGCTGAAAAAGTAAGATGTGTAGTACCGACCTTACCATGTTTTGTTGTAATCATGATAACACCATTGGCACCAGCGGCACCATATATTGCAGTAGCTGATGCATCTTTCAGTACCTCAATATTCTCAATATCACTTGGAGCAAGAAAATTAGCGTTTGTACCAACTTGTACGCCATCTACCACATATAACGGATCGGCAGTACCATTAATAGTTGCAACACCACGTATACGAATAGCTGCATTGGCGTCAGGAGCGCCGTCTTGCGCAGTAACCATAACACCAGCAGCCTGACCTTGAATACCCTGTAAAATGTTGGTTGGATTTTTTTTCATCATTTCTTCCCTGCTAACTGAAGCAACAGATCCAGAAATATCGCTTTTCCGTTGCGTACCATAACCAACCGCAACTACTTCTTCAATGCCAACGGTTTCTTCCTGCATAACTACATTTATCGTACTTTTTCCTGCTACCAGAACTTCCTGTGCTAGCATTCCGACAAATGAAAATTGGATAACTGCACCATCTGCAATATTATCGAGTCTATATTTTCCTTCGGCATCGGTAATAGTACCTCTTGTGGAACCTTTTACAACTACGGTAACGCCTGGAAGCGGTACCTGGGATGAGTCGGTAACACGGCCTGAAATAACTAGCAATTTTTGTCCTACCGAAGCTACTGATTCGTTAGATAAGGCTATTTGACGATCAGTTATCTTATAAATAATATTGGTGCTGGCAAACAGTTTATTTAAGATTTCCGGAACTGATCTATCTTCGACTGAGATAGATACTTTTTGTTCAACATCAACACTGTGAGCCTCATACATAAAAAAGTATTCAGTCTGATCTTCAATCGATGACAAAACACTCTTAATGGAAACATTAGACAAATTGATGCTCAAACGTTTGTTTTGAGAAAACCCGTTAACGGCAAAAGTTTGTCCAATACAGATTAGGAATAGGATTAATGTCGCTCTCATTTTTAAACTAATTAGGGATTCCCCGTATCTACATAGATCGGGAATCGATGAAAAATGTTTTTTTTTCATAAATTTGTTACGATTTGGATTAATTTTTCAAATTAACTTAAGATGCCTCCTGGCCTTCGAAATTCAGTGGCATTTTACAGACTTTAAGGGAGATGTTAGCGCATCTCCTTTTTCATAAGCTTTACAGTTAGGTTACTTCATAGGCAATTTAGTTTACAAAAATTAATTATCTAATTATATATCAACACCTTGACCGGAACATTTGGATCCCGGCTTGGTACAATTGTATATTTAATGGCACAGCTAAATTTCATTAAGTCGAAAATTTCCTCGATGCTTTCATTTACAATAGTTGCATTAAAGGCTAATTTGTACACTTTGCTGCTTTTAACCTCAATATCAATATTATACTTCCGTTCCAGTTTTTCAAAAACCTTCGACATCGATTCGTTCTTGAAAATCAAAACACCATCTTTCCACGAAGTATAATTATACACATCAACTCCACTTATTGATAGCTTTCGATTTTCAGTATCAAATTCTGCTTTTTCACCGGGCTTAAGTTTTTGAATGACTGAATGGTCCTTTGCTTTAAGTAACTCAACACTACCCGATTCTAAAACAATGCTTATATTTTTGTCTTCGGGATAAGATGAAACGTCAAACTTGGTACCCAAAACTTTAACTTCCAGATCATTGCTCGTCACCGTTAGTGGCATCTTTTCGTTTCGAGCAATGTGGAAAAATGCTTGTCCAATTAGTTTTATTTTCCGATTGTGTACAGCAAAATTTGTATTGTATGATAAAGTTGTTCCTGAATTAACCCAAACGACAGAACTATCGGGCAAGATCACCTTAGAGTTTTGTCCATAATTGGTTGAGATTGTCGTAAAATTTTCAGCAACCGGCAGTGGAGTCACACTATTTTCGTTGACCAAATAACCTATAACGCCCGCACAACCAACTAAGAAAAAGAATACCGCTGCAAATCTCCACCAGTTGATCAATTTTCGAAGCGATAGATTATCAATGTGCTCTCTATATCTTTTCCAGGCAATTTCTTTATTAATTTTTTCAAATTCTTCAAAAGAGGTTGACATATTATTCTCCTCTTTCAATGATTTAAACAACTTCCGATTTTCATCGTTTTGGTTTATCCACTCCTGAATAGTATGATATTCTTCTGTAGACTCTTTACCCGTCAGGTATTTTCCTAATAGTTGACCTATTTCTATTGATTTGGAAAGCTTCATGACATCACATTATAAGTGTCAAAATGAAATTTAAACTTAATTGATATAAAAACGACTAAGTATTAAAATGGAATTACATGAAAATGAAAAAAAATCATTTTTCATTTTTTGTGTTGTCAAATCTTGAAGTTTTCAACCTTTGAAAATGGAAAGAATGGAATAAAAGCAATGTCTTAATCAACACACCTGTATTTAGCCATATAGATTTCCGAAATTAAACACCTGAATTAAAAGCGGTAATCTTCCGGATTTTTTTTTTTGAATTTCCTGTAAGATGTGTAACTGCACATTAAAAAGAGAATCTATTCGTAATTTCGTTGTGCAAAATTTAAAAAGAGAAGCAAAAACTCATTCAAGTTCTTTCTTAAAACTTTATAAGCTCTGGCTTTATGTGTTTTAACTGTATTGATAGTTATATTTAAACTTTCAGCTATTTGTTCGTTGGAATTATCGTGAAGAGCGAGCAACAAAACCTTTTTTCCCATTTCCGGAAGTTTATTGATTTCCCGGTAAATCTCACTATAAGCCTCTTTCCTGATTACTTCTTCCAAATATGATTCATGAACCTCATCATCTCTCACATTTTGAACACGATAGCGATCTTCAACTTTACTATGTTTTATAAAATCCAAACACGAATTGCGAACAGAAGTGTAAAAAAAAGCTTTTACTGCTACTATATTGGGAAAGCTCTTTTTCTTTTCCCAAAATGCAATAAAAACTTCCTGAACGATATCTTCACACACCGTTAGATTTGAAATATATCTGGATGCAAACGAAGTTAGCTCCGGATAATAGACATCAAAAAAATCCTTAAGATTAATTTGTTCGTCGTTGCCCAGTCTAATCTCCACGTTTTTGCTGTTATTCCCATCCATCTCCGATCTTTTCGTAAATTTGAAATATATCAATTTTCAAAAAAAGAAACCAATATTAATGATATTTTTGTTTGTTGCACAATGAATCTTTATTGTCAACAGTCAATTTTATTCTGAACACATTTTTGCGAGTGAAATTTCGACTGGGAAAGCAAATAGAATTCTTCCTAAAGTTCAGGCATCATTACCACAAACTTTCCGGCCATATATTAATTTGATATCATCAATGATCCAATTGTAGGGATCAACTAATAAGTTTGTATTAATGCTGAGCTATACCTGTACGGCATCGGCTTAGGATTTAAAACCTGATTCTTTAATGCGTTGGCAAACACCAATGCGAAGTACAAATAATTTACCTGAAAATTTGGCTTTCAAGGTTAGAAACCTCAGAGAATTGAATCAAATATTTACTCCATTTTATTAGCAACTTTTCAATTCAATATAAATTTATCAAACAAAAAAAGCGTTCAAAATCGATGATTCTGAACGCTTTTTAATTTCCGTGACCCTGGAGAGACTCGAACCCCCAACCTTCTGATCCGTAGTCAGATGCACTATCCATTATGCTACAGGGCCATTGCAAAAGCGATGCAAAGATAATACTTATCAGAACAAAAGCAACCGCCCAAAACATTTTTTTTGCTTATTCATATTTGCTCATTTTATCGTCAATATAAACATCCTGATTATAACGTGTTTGTATTTTCATATTTGTGATCATTTCGTCAGCGCCTCCCGCATAAACAGCTTCATGAATCGATTTTACAAGGCTCATCACCTCATCATAATAGCCTTCAATCACCGTTTCAAAGGGACAAACCCGATAAATTAATCCCGATTTTTGAATTAATTCAATGGCGACATCAACCAATTCATAGGTACCTTTCGTTGCAGATCGAGGCAAAACCTGAATTGCCACATTAATTTTGTGCTCCATATTTTTATCTATTTTTCCCGATTGATAAATTTTCTAATTTCATCAATACTCATGCGTTTTACATTGGTAATAATAATATCTGGGCGAATAAAATCACCATATTGATTGCACTCGCTGATTACACTGCTAAATACACCCTGAATGTCGGATTTTACTGGTAACAGCATGACTGCTATCGCCAGGTTGACCTCAAAATTAATCTCTTCGAGCAAACCGTCATTTTTACTGAGGGCAAAATCCAATTCAGTTTGAATTAATTTTCGCTGAACCACCGAATATTTTTTGACATTTTCGCTGCCAATAAAAACGACAAAATATCGCAGTTTCTGGCCTTTCCCTCCAAGCCCAGTCGAAATATATACCTGTTGCTCATCCATTAGCGAACTTTGAATAACCATTCGACTTTCCTGTAAAGCCAAAATGCTCCATTCGCGCAATTCAGGATCTGGATTTTTGGCGTATTTCTCAATAATTCGAAACGATTCAACTTTTTCTTGTGAAGCCAGCAATACAAGCAGATTCTTTTTCTCTTCAACAGGAATATTCTCGTCAAAAAGATCGTTCTGATGTTTCTGAATCAGTTCTTCAGTAAACATGGTTTTCATATCGCGACTATAATTAAAATATTCCATCTGCAATTCCACATCAATCTGTTCCTCAAGAATACTGAAATTCTCGGGCAACGACGAAATTGCTTCCTGAATCTTTTTATATATGTTTTCTTCGTCCATTTGCTTTGTTCTGACTACAAAAGTAACTGAATCAAATTTGATTTTTCAAGAAAGCAATATTTTTTAAATGTTTTGTCAAAACTTCAATATCTTTGCGCGGTTATTCTTATTTAGTTTAAATTAGCATTGTTCCGGAAGCAATTATAGTGAGACTCTCTGAAGTAAAAAATAAAGAAACAGTCATAATTACCAAGGTTTTAGGGCATGGTTCGTTTCGGAAAAGAATTACCGAAATGGGTTTTGTGAAGGGGAAAGAGGTTACTGTGATCAAAAATGCTCCTTTCAACGGCCCTATTGAATATAAAATTCTCGATTACAACATCACTCTCCGTCGAACGGAGGCCAATTTAATACAAGTTGTAAGCCAGCAGGAAGCCGAGCAAATGGCTATTCAAAACTTTGAAGGTGTGATTGATTATGAGAACCTTAAAGTCTCGGCGAAAGAAAAGGAACGTACCATAAACATTGCGCTGGTTGGCAACCCGAACTGTGGAAAAACAACACTGTTCAATTATATTTCAGGCTCGAAAGAACATGTTGGAAATTACAGCGGAGTTACAGTCGATGCTAAGAAGGCAAGTTTCACGAACAACGGCTATAATTTCAACATTTTCGATTTGCCGGGCACCTATTCCCTAACGGCCTATTCTCCTGAAGAAATTTATGTGCGGAAATTTATCATGGACGAAACTCCGGACATTGTAATTAACGTCATTGATTCGTCAAATCTGGAACGCAACCTCTTTCTTACAACTCAGCTTATCGACATGGATATCAAGGTAATCATAGCCCTGAATATGTACGATGAATTGCTGAAAAACGAGGTTAAATTCGATTTTCAGAAGTTGGGTAAACTAATCGGAATACCAATTATTCCGACTGTTAGTTCGAAAGGAAAAGGGATTCAGGAATTAATCGAAAAAAACATCGAAGTCTACGAAGATCTTGATCCGATTGTACGTCACATTCACATCAACTATGGTCTGGAACTCGAAAAATCAATCAGGAATTTAAGAACTAAAATAAAGCTCGAAAAGCCGATAACCGATACCATTTCGTCGCGTTTTTTAGCGATAAAACTACTTGAACGCGATAAGCAAACAACCGAATCACTGGCCACCTATCCAAATTATCCTGAAATTGAAAAAACAGCACAGGAAGAAATCCGGAGAATTGAAAGCTTGTATAATGAAGACAGTGAGACGGTTATAACCGATGCGAAATATGGATTTATTTCAGGAGCGCTCGAAGAAACCTATAAAAAGCGAAAAAAGAATGTAGTAAAGCCATCGGATAAAATCGACAACATTTTGACCAATGCTTTTTTAGGGTTCCCCATATTTATGATCTCAATTTCGTTGGCATTTTATGGAACCTTCAAAATTGGAGCGATTCCAATGCACTGGATCGAATTGCTTGTTGCATTTGTTAGTCAAAATCTTGCCAAACTGATGAACGATGGCATGCTCAAAGATTTGCTGATTCACGGAATCATTGACGGAACAGGCAGTGTGCTGGTATTTTTACCCAACATTTTAATCCTGTTCTTTTTCATCTCATTTATGGAAGACTCGGGCTACATGGCCCGGGCGGCGTTCATTATGGATAAAGTTATGCACCGATTTGGGCTTCATGGCCGATCATTTATTCCGATGGTAATGGGATTCGGCTGCAACGTACCGGCAATTATGGCAACCCGAACATTGCGTAATCCGGGCGACCGGCTGCTTACCATGCTAATTATTCCTTTCATGTCGTGCAGTGCAAGACTTCCGGTATATGTACTTTTTATCACGGCATTTTTCCCCAATCATCCGGCTGCAGTGCTTAGCGCCATATATTTCTCCGGAATTCTGATTGCCTTTTTAACGGCCCAACTTCTGAACAAAACAATTTTCAGGAATAAAGAAACACCATTTGTATTGGAATTGCCGCCATATCGGATACCGACAATGAAAAACATACTGATACACATGTGGGATAAAGCACGTCAGTATCTGAATAAAATTGGTGGAGTTATTTTAATTGGCGTGATTATAATTTGGGCATTGGGTTATTTCCCGCGTCAAAATTCTCCGGAAAAACAACAAGTTGCTTTTAATCATAGCATTTCAAACAACGGACAAAATAGTAATTCCACGATTAACGACCAGAGCGAACGGCTTCAGAACAGCTATTTGGGACAGATAGGACGGTTTATTCAGCCAGTTATGTCGCCTATGGGTTTCGACTGGAAAATGAGTATTAGTTTGGTTGCCGGGCTTCCGGCGAAAGAAATAATCGTGAGCACAATGGGTGTTTTATACCAGGTTGATCCGGAAAACAAAAGCATAGGATTAAGCAATAAACTAACGCAAGAGCGCTATATTTCAGGAGAAAACGCCGGAAAAATTGTTATTTCTATGCCGGTTGCGTTAGCGTTTCTGGCTTTTGTTTTAATCTATTTTCCGTGTATAGGTGTTATAGCTACTATAAAAAGTGAATCAGGAAAATTAAAATGGGCTGTATTTACCGTCATTTATACAACTTCAGTTGCATGGATAATTTCATTTCTGGTTTTCAATATTTCTACATTTTTTCTGAAATAAATTAAAGAGAAAAAAATGATTCAGGATATTGTTGCATATTTTATTATAGTTGGTGCATTTGGTGTGCTCATTCACAATGTACTGCATTTCTTTAATGTGGTCGGGAAAAAGAAAAAGAATACGGGTGGATGTGGCTCTTGTTCTTCGATGTGTGACCTAAAAGAATTTCATCAGCTTAGCAAAGGTAAATTGAGTCAGCGAGATCAATACCGGTTTTATCTATAAGCTTTTCAATTTCGCTATTGTTTCAACCGGATTTTCGGCTCCAAACACGAAACTACCTGCAACAAGTATATCGACTCCGGAATCATACAGCCTCTTGCCGACTTCAAAATTAACACCACCATCAACCTCAATCATTGCCTTGGAATTTCGGCGCAATATCATTTCTTTTAGTTCCCGGGCCTTGCGACAGGTATTTTCGATAAATTTTTGTCCTCCAAAACCAGGATTTACCGACATTAACAGAACCATATCCAAATCCTCAATAATATCTTCAAGTAAAATAACAGGCGTATGCGGGTTCAGGCAAACGCTGGCCATCATTCCTAAATCTTTAATTTGTTGAACAGTGCGGTGCAGATGGATGCATGCCTCATAATGAACAGTCAGAATTGAAGCTCCGGCATTGCAAAATTCCTGAATATATTTTTCAGGATTGACGATCATTAGGTGAACATCAAGTGGGTTTTTACTGACTTTTTTAACTGCCTGAACGATAGGTATCCCAAATGAAATATTTGGAACAAAAACACCGTCCATGACATCGCAATGAACATAGTCGGCTTCGCTTTGGTTAATCATTTCAATGTCGTCGCCAAGTTTATTGAAATTGGCTGAAAGTATAGATGGTGCAACAAGTTTCATAACTATATATTTTTATCTCAAAAGTAAGATTTTATCGCTTTGTACCTAAAATAGAGGCATAAAAAAAGCTGCCAAAGGCAGCTCATAATAAACTAAAGATATGCTTTCAACAATTTGTTTCGGTAATGATTTCGCATTTTTTTAATGGTTTTTTCCTTTATTTGCCTGACACGTTCTCTGGTAAGACCAAATTCATCGCCTATTTCTTCCAATGTATGTTGACGATGTCCACTTAATCCAAAATAGTAGCGAATTACATCGGCTTCCCGTTCGCCCAGAGTTGATAAAGTCCGTTCGATTTCTTTGCAAAGCGATACATTCATCAAGCCTTTATCCGGACTTAATGAATCTTCGTTCAACAACACATCATACAAGTTATTTCCTTCTTCATCATGAATTGGGGCATCCATTGAAATGTGGTGCGATGAAACTTTCAATGCATCTTCAACAATTTCAGGAGAAGTTTCCAATAAAAATGCAACTTCGTCAGCAGTCGGCTCCCGCTGGTATTCCTGCTCCAGCCTGCTAAATGTTTTATTAATACGTGTGATTGATCCTATTTTATTCAAAGGAAGCCTCACAATTCGTGCCTGTTCGGCTAAAGCTTGTAAAATTGATTGACGAATCCACCAAACGCCATACGAAATGAATTTAAATCCACGGGTTTCATCATAACGCTGTGCTGCTTTAATTAATCCAAGATTTCCTTCATTAATTAAATCCGGCAAACTAAGTCCTTGATTTTGATATTGCTTTGCCACAGAAACGACAAATCGCAAATTGGCTTTAATTAATTTTTCAAGAGCATCTTTATCTCCTTTTCTAATTTTTTTTGCCAATTCAACTTCTTCATCAGCAGTAACTAAATCAACTTTTCCAATTTCGTGCAGGTATTTATCAAGTGATAATGTTTCCCTGTTGGTGACCTGTTTCGCAATTTTAAGTTGTCTCATCGTCTAAACTATAAAATTTCACTACTATTTCCCTAAAGCATCATTGTGACGAAAGTAGCTATAATAGAATTCTTTCATTTCATTTAAACCTTAATTTTATCTGAACTATACGCTTTTTTACATGAATTGTTTTATTAAACCAATGAATGAGCCCATTTATTGAATCACCGCTCAAAATATCGTTATGCATAAAACCACACAGCCAGAATTGAACTAAAAAATACGATTTTTCCGTAATTAGTTGTCAAGTTTTTAGGTTTTAGCTATACTTGCAAAAAATTTCGAACAAGTACCGATTATCCAAATTATCAATTCCACTTTTCTTTTTTTAATCACTTGACCTTTTGGATATTAACAAATCAATCAAAAATTATGTATGATATTATTGAATTAAGCAGAAAATTACTTCCTGACTTAAAAGAAATAGCGAAGGAACTTGATATTAAAAAGGTTGAATCATATAAGAAACAAGATTTAATCTATAAAATACTTGATACTCAGGCTATTTTGGCTTCAGAAAAGAAAACAGACGAAAAGAAGTTTAAATCGCCAAGGGATTTAAATATGAAGAAAGAAGAAAGCTCTGTTTTTAAGCTATTTAGCCGTAAAAAAGACGAAAAACAAAGCGAAGAACCCGCGGTAAAAATACCTGAGAAGACTGAACCTGAAGTGCCTGCAATTTCAGCAGAAAATGAGCCTCGAAAAGAAGGAAAAAGAGAATTCCAGATTAAGAAAAGACCTCGTACAGAGCATATTAAAGCAGGTTCATCTAACCACAATCCCAATCAGAATCCAAACCAGATTCAAAAACCTAAACAGAACGCAAATCCCAATCAGAACCAAAAGCCGGCACAAAATGCCGATCCGTTCCAGAAACAAACTGTAAACCAAGCACAAAAAGTAAGACAGGAAATTATTTTACCTGAAGAACCAATTGAGGCTGAAGCAGAAATAATTGCAACTGAAACAACTGAGGAACAGACGATAGCTCTTCAGAAACAGGAGACAAAAAACGAACCTCAGGCTGTAGAAATTAAAAGTGACGATTCGGGCGAAAAACGAAACGACAATCAAAATAAAAAGAAAAATTTTGAGAATAACCCAAAGTGGGAAAATCGTGACAACCAAGGTAATAAGCCACAAAAACAACAAACACAGGAAAAACCTTACGAGTTTGACGGGATTATAAGCAATACCGGCGTTTTGGAAATTATGGCCGACGGTTACGGATTTCTCCGTTCTTCAGACTTTAATTACCTGAATTCTCCGGATGACATCTACGTTTCCCAATCACAAATTAAATTATTTGGCCTGAAAACCGGTGATACTGTTACAGGCACCATTCGTCCTCCAAAAGAAGGCGAAAAATATTTTCCATTAATTAAAGTCATTGAAATCAATGGCCGCACTCCCGATTACATCAGAGACCGCGTACCTTTTGAGCACTTAACACCACTTTTCCCGAACGAAAAATTCAATTTGACCGGCAATGGTCACGATAATATGTCAACCAGGATTGTTGACCTTTTTGCCCCAATTGGCAAAGGCCAGCGTGGTTTGATTGTGGCTCAGCCTAAAACAGGTAAAACAATGTTACTCAAGGAGATTGCCAATGCAATTGCCGCCAATAACCCTGAAGTTTACATGATGGTATTGCTCATCGACGAACGTCCGGAAGAAGTAACTGACATGGCCCGCCATGTAAATGCCGAAGTAATTTCGTCAACATTTGATGAGCCTGCCGAACGTCACGTAAGAGTTGCAGGAATGGTACTCGAAAAAGCAAAACGTTTGGTTGAATGTGGTCACGATGTGGTGATTTTGCTCGACTCAATTACTCGTTTGGCCCGCGCATACAACACGGTTGCCCCTGCTTCAGGAAAAGTATTGTCGGGTGGTGTTGACGCCAACGCGCTACATAAACCAAAACGCTTCTTCGGAGCCGCCCGAAACATTGAAGAAGGTGGATCATTGACCATTATTTCAACTGCACTAACAGAAACCGGTTCAAAAATGGACGAAGTGATCTTCGAAGAATTCAAAGGAACAGGTAACATGGAGTTGCAATTGGATCGTAAATTATCGAACAAACGTATTTTCCCTGCTGTTGACATCACTTCATCGAGCACTCGCCGCGAAGATTTGTTGATGAATAAAAACATGCTTGACAAAACTTATATTTTGCGGAATTTCCTTAGCGATATGAATTCAGTTGAGGCTATGGAATTTATTTCGAACCGGATCATGAAAACTTCGTCCATCGAAGAATTCCTGATTTCGATGAACGATCAGTAACCGACAAAATCCGAAATAGAAAAAGAGAGTGTAAAAGCTCTCTTTTTTATTTTAGACCAAGTTTGAAATTAAAATTGGATGAGGGATTTACTGATTCTGAATCCAAAAACTTCTTCAAAATCCGTTTTACCACGTTAGCTGTCATTATTTCTCCGGAATAATCAATTAAAAACCGATTGAACCCATTCTTCTCTAATTGCTTCCGATAGTGAAACAAGGCTACAGGTATAGTTGGATAAACTACGGTATTACCGTCTTTCACAGTTATCCTGAACTTTTTGTTATCCTCATCGGTGAATAAATGACTCTCTTTTCCGGCTTTCACGGGCATACGCGAGTAAAACAATTCAGGATAAAAATAGAGCGGCGCAATTCCTTGCTTATTGGTCATCGACAACAAATTATCCAAATCATTTTCAAGTGGATAAGTAAATTCAGCTATCTTTTCGTCATGAAGCATTCTGGCTGAAGCATCATTTAAAACATAAACATTTTCGTTGCTGCTAACTTTTACTCCGGCTGGCAACAGCATTTTCTGAGACAAATGACTGATAAAAAAGTGGTTGAAACCAGCATCAACTAATTTAGCGGCCAGGTTCCGGTAAAAATCCAGATGTTTTTCAGAAATAAATTTTGGAAATTCAATTCGAATCTTATTTTTATTTTGCTGATAAACTGAAAGTTGCAGATCGAAATTTTCAAAATCAGATCGTTTAAACGAAAGAATTACTGCATCGTAATCGTCGAACCGAAGTTTGGGAAGCCATTCAGGCGATCCAATCCGAACCAACAACATTGGTTTTTGGTTTTGTCCGCTTTCATTCCTAAAACCTCGTTTAATATCCAGTTTCTTTACCTGAGCTTTCCGGATTTCAGGAAGAGAATTGACATTACCCAATCGCGATGAATAGGTGCCGGTTTTTACACGAACCAACAAAACATCATCGCCTTTGGCAATTTTTTCGGCCAAATCGGAAGGAACCTGATAAAGGTTTCCGCTCAATTTGAAATTTTCTATTTTCAGGTACAATTGCTGGTCGTCATTCTCTGTACGAATCCTGACCCGATAACCATCTTCCAATTTTATGGAACTATGAAACGACACCGATTTTCGGTCGAAGTCAACAATTTGTCCAATTAACATTCCAATCGTCGAATCTTCCGTAATTCCGTCACTCACATCACTTCCCAAAAAGTAGGCGGTTTTCCCGCGCCCCATATCCAGTTCAAGCATTCGGGCTGCATTTTCTATATTTTCAGAATTGTCAATAGCCATCCGATAGGCGCTGCAAACCTGAAACACATAATCGGCCGATTTCATCCGTCCTTCGATTTTCAATGAATGAATACCTAACTCCATTATTTTCTGAAGGTTTTGAATCTGCTGATTGTCCTTCAGGCTAAAAAAGGCTTGTTCATCCTGATTATCGTGATAAATTCGCCGGCAGCTTTGCTTGCAAATGCCACGGTTCGCCCCCTGCCCTCCCGTGTAACTGCTGTACAAACACATTCCCGAAAACGAATAACACAATGCGCCATGAATAAAGACTTCAAGTTCAGCCTTACTTTTCCGGCTAATTTCAGTTAATTCCGCCATCGTAAGTTCCCTGGCGAGAACCGTTCGGGAAATCCCCTTCGAAAAACCAAAATTTACTCCGACTGAGTTGTGGTTACCCATTTGTGTGCTGGCATGAATAACTAGTTGAGGAAAATATTTTTTGGCGATGAAATAAGCGCCCCAGTCCTGAATGATGATCCCTGAAATCTTCAATGCATCCAGAAATGAAAGTACATCAATCAATTGGTCAATTTCCTTGTTTTTAACTAAAATATTCAGGGTAACGTAAATTTTCACATTCTTCTCACGCGCCTTTTGAACGGCAAGTTGCAACATGGGCCTGCTAAAATTACTTGCCCGGCCACGCGCATTAAATTCCTGAAGACCCATAAAAATAGCATCTGCACCGGCATTTAAAGCAGCATAAAAAGATTCAACATTTCCGGCAGGAGCCAACAATTCAGGTTTACTTTTTGCCATCAGTATTTAATTTGCCGTAAAAATATACATTTTGACTGACCTGCAATTTTCATTTGAACAAATCAGGAATTCAACAAATGAGCAGGTTGACATTGCAAACTACAAACAGAAATTTAAAATTGGCATTGCAATGATTTGTTATTTTTAACAAATCTAAATTACACTTTCAAAACAATTTTGTCATCTCCAGATTGCAATTCTTGAATAACAAAGACTATTTTTGTTGCATAAAATTCTGTACATGCAAAGTTTGTTTAATATACACAATACGTTACAGGAACAGATTGGTAAATCAATCCGAAGAGAACTTCTGGATGAAATTAACTGGGAACACCGATTAATTGGCATCAAAGGATTCAGAGGTGTTGGAAAAACGACTTTCCTGATCGACCTTGTGAAAGAAAAATATTTAAACGACAAAACCTGCCTGTATGTCAATCTGAACAATTTCTACTTTACCAAGCGCAAAATCATTTCGTTTGCCGACGAATTTTACAAAACCGGCGGCAAAACCCTCATTCTTGACCAAATTCACAAATATCCTGACTGGGCTTCGGAACTCAAAAGCTGCTACATCAATTTTCCGGAATTGAAAATCATTTTCTCGGCCTCGCCGGTTCTGCGTGTTTTGGAAGAAAACAGTGAATTGAAAGACATTGCCAAAATTTACCATCTCGAAGGTCTTTCTTTTCGCGAATACCTGAATCATCAATCGAAGCAAAATTTCAAAAAGTATTCGCTTCAGGAAATATTAACAAACCACATTGAAATTGCCGGAAAGATAATTCAGGAAGTTAAACCACTTGCTTTTTTTAACGATTACCTGAAAGCCGGATATTATCCATATTTTCTGGATAACAATGGATTTTACAACGAAACACTGTTGAAACACATCAATCTGGCGCTCGAAATTGATGTAACTTATCTCAACCAGATTGATTTGCAGTATTTACCTAAACTCCGGAAGTTATTGCAAATCATTGCCAGCCAGGCGCCTTTTTCGCCTAATGTGAGCAAGTTAAGTGCCGATGTGCAAACTTCGCGCGCAACCATTATGAATTACCTGAGGTATATGAAAAATGCACGGATCATTAACCTGCTTTTTTCGAATGGAAACGAAGACGAGATCAAAAAACCAGATTTGGTCTATTTACACAATACAAACCTGATGTATGCTATCGATGAAGGAAATATTAATAACAAGCTTCTCAGGCAGACGTTTTTTTACAACCAGGTTGGTTATAAAAATCAAATAAAAAGCTCGGTGAATGCTGATTTCAAAGTGAATGAAAAATACCATTTCAGTGTTGGCGGCAAATATACTGTTCCGGCAGAAGATGGTTATTATGCGGCAGCAGATATGATTGAAATTGGAAAAGACAATATTATACCCTTGTGGTTATTCGGTTTTTTGTATTAACCGATAAAATTAAAATACTGAAAATAAATAAAATACGAACTCAAAAATTTAAAAATGGCAAACAAAAAAAAGTTCATTACATGTGACGGAAACTATGCCGCAGCGCATATCAGTTACATGTTCAGCGAGGTAGCTTGTATCTACCCAATTACGCCATCATCAACCATGGCCGAATATGTTGACGAATGGGCAGCAAACGGAAAAACCAATATTTTCGGCCGTCCGGTTCGTTTGGCTGAAATGCAAAGTGAAGGTGGCGCGGCCGGTGCAGTTCACGGTGCTTTGCAATCAGGTTCATTGACTTCAACCTACACTGCATCGCAGGGTTTGTTGCTGATGATCCCAAACATGTATAAAATTGCAGGCGAATTGTTGCCATGCGTTTTCCATATCAGTGCACGCGCTATTGCTGGTCATGCCTTATCAATTTTCGGTGATCACAGCGACGTGTATTCAGCCCGTCAGACTGGTTTCGCCATGTTGGCTGCCGGTTCTGTTCAGGAAGAAATGGATTTGGCAGGTGTTGCTCACCTTGCCACATTGAAATCACGCGTTCCTTTCATGGCTTTCTTTGATGGATTCCGTACCTCACACGAAATTCAAAAAATTGAAATGATTTCCAAGGAAGATATGCTTCCGTTGATTGACATGGATTTGATTCAGCAATTCCGCGACAGGGCTCTTAATCCCGAACATCCTGTAACCAAGGGAACGGCACAAAATCCGGATATTTTCTTTCAGGCTAAAGAAGCTTCGAACCGTTTTTACGATGCAGTTCCTGATATTGTTGAAGCTTACATGCAGGACATCAAAAAAATCACTGGCCGTGAATATCACCCATTCACCTATTATGGTGCTGAAGATGCTGAAAACATTATCGTCGCCATGGGTTCGGTTACTGAAACTATCCGTGAAACCATCGATTACTTAACAGCTCAAGGCAAAAAAGTTGGATTGTTGGCTGTTCATCTATATCGTCCATTCTCGGCAAAATATTTTATGAATGTATTGCCAAAATCGGTAAAACGTATTGCCGTTCTCGATCGCAGCAAAGAACCGGGAGCAAACGGAGAGCCAATGTACTTAGATGTTCGTGAATTATTCTACGGACAGGAAAACGCTCCTCTGGTTGTTGGCGGACGTTTCGGTCTGGGATCAAAAGACACCACTCCTGCTCAGATTCTTGGCGTGTACGAAAATCTTGAACTGAACGAACCTAAAAATCAATTCACCATCGGAATTGTTGACGACGTGACTTTCAAATCACTTCCAATGAAAGCGGAAGTAAATGTTGCCCCAAAAGGAACTTACGAAGCTAAATTCTATGGATTGGGTTCTGACGGTACTGTTGGCGCCAACAAAAACTCCATCAAAATCATTGGTGAAGCAACCGATAAATATTGTCAGGCTTATTTCGCTTACGATTCAAAAAAATCAGGCGGTTTCACGTCATCTCACCTTCGTTTCGGCGACGTTCCAATTCGTTCAACTTATTTGGTTAATTCACCCGACTTCGTGGCCTGTCACGTTCCTGCGTACGTAAATCTTTACGATGTACTGAAAGGCCTGAAAAAAGGAGGCTCGTTTTTGCTGAATTCCATTTTAGATGCTGAAGAAACGAAGAAACATCTGCCAGATCACATGAAAAAGTACATGGCAGATAATGAGATCAAATTCTATATCATTAACGGGACTAAATTGGGCGAAGAAATTGGTTTGGGTAACCGCACCAATACCATCATGCAATCGGCATTCTTTAAAATAACCGAAGTAATTCCATTTGAAACTGCTGTTTACGAAATGAAAAAAGCCATCGTGAAATCGTATGGCAAAATGGGTGAAAAGGTTGTCAACATGAACTATGCAGCTGTTGAAGCTGGTGCAAACAACGTAGTTAAAGTTGAAGTTCCTGCTGAATGGAAGAAGATTGTTATTAGCGCAGACACTGTAAATGGCGAACGTCCGGAGTATATCACCAAGATTGTTGACGTAATCAATGCTCAGAAAGGTGATGATCTTCCCGTAAGTACTTTCATTGGCGCTGAAGATGGTACATTCCAGGCCGGAACCGCTGCTTACGAAAAGCGTGGCGTTGCTGTGAATGTTCCTGAATGGCAGGATGAAAACTGTATTCAGTGTAACCAGTGTGCCTATGTTTGTCCTCACGCTGCTATTCGCCCATTCCTGATCAACGAAGAAGAAATAGCTAAACTTCCGGAAGGAACAAAAACACTTTCGGCTGTTCCAAACAAACAATTCCCGAATCTGAATTTCAGAATCCAGGTGAGTGTGTTGGATTGTACAGGTTGCGGAAACTGTGCCGATGTTTGTCCGTCGAAAACCAAAGCGCTTGTAATGAAACCGCTGGGTACACAAGAAGCAGAAATCGATCGCTGGAACCATTTCGACAAAAAAGTATCGTACAAAGAAAAAGTGGTTGAAAAGAACAAATCGGTGAAAAATTCACAGTTTGCTCAGCCATTGTTTGAGTTCTCCGGAGCTTGTGCAGGTTGTGGTGAAACTCCATACATCAAATTAATTTCTCAGTTGTTTGGCGAACGCATGATGGTTTCAAACGCTACCGGATGTTCATCAATCTATGGTGGTTCAGCACCGGCAACACCCTATTGTAAACACAAAGAGAGCGATAAAGGTATTGCATGGGCAAACTCATTGTTCGAAGACAACGCTGAATATGGTTTTGGTATGGCTGAAGGTGTTTCGGCACAGCGCGACCGCATCGAAATGATCATGAAAAATGCAATGGCTGACGGTGCTACTGAAATTGAAAAAGAAGCATTTACAGCTTGGATTGAAAACAAACTGAATGCTGAAAAAACTGAAGAAGTTTCAGCAAAAGTGTTGGAAGTATTGGCTGGAAGTACGGCTGTATACGCTAAAGAAATCGTCGGACTGAAACAATACCTCGTAAAAAAATCGCAGTGGATCTTCGGAGGTGACGGTTGGGCTTACGATATCGGTTATGGCGGTCTGGATCATGTTTTGGCTTCAGGAGCCGATGTAAACGTGCTGGTTATGGATACCGAAGTTTATTCAAACACTGGCGGACAGGCATCTAAATCAACACCGGTTGGAGCAGTTGCCAAATTCGCTGCCTCAGGAAAACGTATCCGCAAAAAAGATCTTGGCGTAATGGCCATGTCATACGGATATGTTTATGTAGCACAGGTTGCTATGGGTGCCAATCAGGCTCAGTACCTGAAAGCTATCCGCGAAGCTGAAGCTTACCCGGGACCATCTTTAATTATTGCTTACGCTCCATGTATCAACCATGGGTTGAAACAATCGATGGGTCGCACTCAGAATGAGGAAAAAATAGCCGTTGAATGTGGATACTGGAGTTTGTTCCGTTTCAATCCATTGCTCGAAGAGGAAGGAAAGAATCCAATGGTTTTAGACTCGAATGTTCCTGACTGGACTAAATTCCAGGCCTTCCTGAATGGCGAAGTACGCTATACTTCTCTGAAGAAAGCCTTCCCTGAAGTAGCTGACGAACTTTTTGCTGCTGCCGAAGAAAATGCAAAATGGAGATACGCCGGTTACAAGAGAATGGCCGCAATGGATTACGCAAAAGCAGAATAAAAACCAATCCAAATATGGGTTTGGTCAGACTGATCAGGAGGAAGATATGTGAAGTTGATTGAGAAAAACTGCGATGTCTGATCGAAACTTATCTTAAAACGAAAACTCCGGAGTAATTTGTACTTCGGAGTTTTTTTATGGCTTGAATTGACTATTTTTATGAAAAATTAATTTAACCAACTATGAAAAGAAGAAATTTTCTAAAAAGCACCGCCGTGGTTGCTGCTGCATCTGTAACAGGAAGCGCAATGGCAGCCGGAACTCCTCCTTCTCAAAACAAAGAATTTTATGAAATCAGGATCTACCAGCTTACAGGTGGTGGTTCAAAAAACGTCATGAAATCATATTTCACCGAAGCTCTAATGCCATTGTTTAAAAAACACGGCGTAAAACTTGGTTCCTTTGAAGAATACGATAAGGAGGATCCGCCAAAACTGTACACCATTTTTGCATACCCATCAGCAGATGTTTACTTCAAGGTTCAAAATGAACTGACAACTGACTCCACCTACATGAATGCTGCCAAATCATATTTCGAGATACCAGCCGCAAAACCTGTATTTGAGCGTTACGAAACCTATCTGACTGAAGCTTTTGATGTGATTCCTAAACTGAGAGTTCCGGAGAAAAACAGAGGGCTGCTCGAACTTAGAACCTACGAAAGTTACAATGAAGATGCTGCCCGCCGGAAAATTGCCATGTTTAATAACGAAGAATTTCCTCTGTTCGAAAAGGTTGAACTTCACCCTGTTTTCTTCAGCAAAATACTGGCAGCGAAATTAATGCCTGCACTTATCTACATGCTTTGGTTTAAAGACATGGAAGAGCGCGACGCGAACTGGAAAAAATTCGGCGACAGCAGCGAATGGAAAGAAATGTCGGGCAAACCGATTTATGCGGATACGGTAAGCAAAGTTCATAAAAAGTTCCTGACACCAACTGATTACTCAGAGATTTAATGAAAAAACATAATTTATCAGGCTTGTTGGTTGCAGTTGTAGTATTACTTGGCAGCTGCACCAGCACCCGATACCTGACCGACGAAAAAAGTATCGAACGACAGCGCGACATGCGTTCTCATCGCACAGGCGGAAACATAGGCGATGTTTGTATCAATTTTGCAACCTTAGCTTTTGCAGCCATTCTCAACACCGGATACGAAGTTTATTCGAGCGAGCGAACGTTTAAAAAGATAACTATTTTAAATGAGTCGAATGATTCATTGTATGTAAACATGGTTACCGATGTTGTTTGGAAAGAAAGCGGTTATTGTGACATTATGGGCATCGCACTTCCACCGCGCTCCCAACAGAAACTAATTGCTCCTTACCCGGCTGCCTACAATGTTTATTTCAGAACACCAGGTGCGGAAGAAGAAAAGCTGGAAATACGCACCGATAACAAGCACAAAAGATTTAAACTTCATCCGGGAATGACCAACTGGATTAATGAAAATGAAAACGATTCGATCAGGAATGAAAATATTGCTCCGCAATAATTATTTCCGGATATAATCCTGAATTAATTGGTCGTAGCTTTTCATTAATTCCTGAACCGATCGATTTTGAACATTAAATAATCGACCTCCAACCGATTTAACTGGCAAAACTTTGGGTGAAGTCCCGGTCAGGAATACAGATTCATATTTTTCAATTTCATTAACCCGAATAGCTTTTTCCACTGATCTATAGCCCAAAACGTTCAGACACTCCACCACTTTCTGACGGGTTATCCCAACTAAAATTATTGACTCCGGAGCAGTGTAAAATATTCCATCCTTCACAAAAAACACATTCGAACGACTTCCTTCAGTTATTCGGTCTGCAGCGTCGACCAAAAGTATTTCGTATAATTTTCGATCAGCAATTAGTTGATTGGCCCGTTCTCTGATTCCTTTCTGCAGAACTTTTGCATTTGGATTTTCGCGTTGTGCATACAGAAAATCGGTAGCAACTCCCTGCAAATAATCATTAGTGGTCGGATAACTGTGCAGAATAAACTGAAAAGCCCAGTCGGTTTTGATTCCATCGACAGAATATACAAATCTGATATTTCCTTCTGTCTTCGCATTTAAAATTACAAGTCTGAAAATATGCTGAATAAATACGGCATACGGCATTTTAAAAGGCAGATTGGCAATAGCAATCGATTTCAATAACCGGTTGTAATGATCTTCACAAAAAAGCGGGATTCCCTTGATAACCCGAATCACTTCATAAACCATACGGCCTGAATTAAAAAATTCGGAATGAAATGAGGATTCGGATTCTTCTCCTCTATTTGTTAAAACAAAATCCATATATTAACGTAATATGTTTCAATTTAAAATTCTATTCATACCTCAAGAATCGGGCAGCGCAATTTATTTATTTTCAGTTTTTTGCAAAACATTTAGTTTCAGAATAATGTTAATTAGTTTTATTTCCGAAAGTTCATGAAGAATAGAATCGCACTAAAAATAGCACTAATTTACTTTACCATAGGGTTTCTATGGATCGTTTTTTCTGATCGCTTCATTCTTTCGATCGAAGGCTCGGGTAACGCGATTACTATTTTGCAAACCTATAAAGGCTGGTTCTTTGTCAGCGTAACCGCCATTCTGCTTTTCGTTCTCGTCAGGAATGAAATAAAAAAGAAGAATGTAATAGAATCTGATTTATTGAAAGCAAAGATAAAGGCAGAAGAATCGGACACGCTAAAATCTGCATTTTTGTCGAACCTGTCACACGAAATTCGAACGCCGCTCAATGGCATTTTGGGCTTTTGCGAATTGCTTACCGACAATGAATTTAGCGCCGAAGAGAAAAAGGTGTTTGCTGAAAATCTGACTAAAAACGGAAATGACTTACTGAAGCTGATGAATGACATCATGGATATATCCCGGATTCAGGAAAATCAGTTAAACATTTCGCCAAAGAAATTCAATCTCAACAACTTACTGCGGGTAATTTATTTTGAATTCGAGCAATCAGACGTCAATATTTTACGGAGAAATGTTGATTTCAAGCTGATTATGGGTATGGGAAATGAAGAAATTGAAATCGAATCGGATCCTGTGAGATTGACTCATGTTTTTAAAAATCTATTGAACAATGCATTTAATTTCACCAGGGAAGGTTTTATTCAGTTTGGCTATACCAGAAAAAATGGTGGCATTGAATTGTTTGTTGAAGATTCGGGTTCCGGAATCGACGAAATGGCCAAAACTCAAATTTTCAAACCTTTCTTCAAGGGTAAAAATCAAGCAATCGGGAATAAAGGATTTGGCCTTGGTTTAGCTATTAGTAAAGGCTTGGTAAAATTACTCGGAAGCGATTTAAAGTATACTTCTGCCACAGGGAAAGGAACCAGATTCTACTTCACGCTTGATAAGCAATTTGTTACTGTAAAAAAAATGTCAGATAATTCCAAAAACGTTTAGAAAAAGCAATTGGGTTAAATCCGGAGAAGTTTCCTGATTTAACCCAATTGGCATATCAAGATTCTAAACTCCTGAAACTGAACCGGTAAAGTTCAAAGCACTAATTACAGCATTTTTGAAACTCCTGCCAATTGGCAATTCTTTACCCTGAATTTCGATGGTATTGGCTGTAAATGCTTCAATTTTACCCATCGAAACGATGAAAGATTTGTGAATGCGAAGAAAGTTTTCCGGAGGCAATTTTTCTTCCATTTGTGCCATGCTCGTTTTGGTGATTATTTTTTTCTTATCGGTATAAATCTGCACATATTCGCTCAAGCCCTCAATATACCTGATTTCGGAAAGATAAACCTTAACCACTTTTTTGTTTTCCTTGACATAAATAAACGATTCTTCAGGCAATTTGTCGGAAACTGTGCTGGCGATCAACTGCACATCATCCTGATTCATCTGGTAATATTTATTCACAGCTTTCAGGAATCGTTCAAAAGTGATTGGTTTAAGCAGATAATCAACCACGTCGAGCTCAAAGCCTTCCAGCGCATATTCGCGATAGGCCGTAGTGATAATTACCATCGGGGGATGCTTCAGCGTCTTCAGAAATTCAATTCCGGTAATTTGCGGCATCTGAATATCCATAAACATCAGATCGACCTGTTTTTCACGTAAAATATTCAGTGCTTTCATGGCATCGCTGCACTCCGCAACAATTTCAAAATTTTCGAGTTTTTCAACATGTCCACGAATCAGATCCCGGGCCAGGGGTTCATCATCAACAATTAAACATTTAGTTTTCATAATCTACAATTTTCTGTTTTCTGTTTCTATTAGTGCTTTCAATTTTAATTTCTTTACTATTGACGAAAAGATAAAATCCGGACTCTTAAAGCCTCTTAATTTTAATTATAAACTTCATTATCAATCAAATAACCAACAAAATAGGCTGTATTCAACTGCTCGCCGGTGGCTTTTTCAATAATTGTTTGCCACGGCAACAAATTTCCGTAGCGAAAAATATTTTCTACAAATAGGCGCCAACGTCTTTATTTCCGGCATAAACGCCATTCGCTTTCTTTAAGACTGTCGATTCGATGTAATGTTGCAACTGAGCCGCAAAAACGTCAGCCAAAACCAGATTTTGATTGGTACACGAAAGGCTGGTTGCAAACCGATTGGCAGCCCAACAGCACTCATTTTTTCCCTCCGGAAATTGAATGCCCAAATATCTGGCAT
Organism: Prolixibacteraceae bacterium; assembly: GCA_963677955.2. Taxonomy (GTDB): domain Bacteria; phylum Bacteroidota; class Bacteroidia; order Bacteroidales; family Prolixibacteraceae; genus Aquipluma. The sequence goes on along the minus strand of CAXXQR010000001.1, from coordinate 4,112,354 downwards.
TCAAATCGGCCCAAAGAGAATCGAGGTTCTGAATGGGATCACGGTAAATTTCACTTTCAAAATCCGCCATCACCAGCAATTTCCGGCAACGAAACAAACGATCGACTTGATGAAGATGCTGACAAACCAAAATAAGTTGCTTTTGCTTCTTCTCGTCAATCGGAACTTCGCTTTTTAACCAATTTATGTCTGAAGCCAAACTTTCAAAGTATCGTGCAACACCTTCCGACAATAGATAATTTGGTGTTTTCAGCAAATATGGAACATCGTCGGATATCGATTTATACTGAGAGGCATGCCCACCCAAATGCAACATTTGGCCCATGCCGTAATAAGTGGATCGAATGTTACCAATTAGGCGTATGTCGTTCTTGAAATCGACATTAATCATTGCATTTACATTTGGCTTTTTCGGGCTGGGTTTCAAGTCGCTATTCGCAATTACATCGCGAATAGGCATGCCAATTCCGGAGAAAAACTGAGCTGTCTTTTCAATCGGGTCGATATCGGCAAAAAGTGAATCCATTTGCGACTTAAATTTCTCGGGTAAATAGCTCGTTTGTTCGTCATTGTAAAACCAGGGCTTCAGTTCATCGGTTTTAATCTTGAAGCGCCGGGCGAGCAATTTATCGACAACACGCTTGGCCTCGAAATACTGGTGGCGCGTTCTAACCTCAATATCTTTTAGCATATCGCTTACTTCCTCAGGTGTTTGATCTTTCGATTCGAGCGTCATCCGGTAAAAATCTGAATAGCCAAAATGATTGGCAAATTCATTTCGGTCTTTTACCATTTTTATAATTTCCGGAGCCAAAAGCTTACCTTCGTGTTGCAACGAATCGGAAATAATCTTTAATAGTGCAGGCTCAGTCGTGAACTTCCGAATGGAATCAATCTGAGGCGAACCATACTTTTTGCCGTCAATCGTAATTTTAAAAACAGAAAATGTCTGCCAGAGCTTTATTTCGTTCATCATCAGCTTCTTGTACTTTTCCGCCTCGATTTGAGATCCCATAAAAGCCTGGTAAAGAACATTTAACTGTCTGTTTAGTAGTGTATCTGTTATTAATCCTGAAAATTTCAGGGTTTTAAGCAGTTGGAAATCCTGCTCGTTGGTGAACACATTCTTATTGATCAACATAATACGATCAGGCTCAAACAATCTGGACGAATTTTGGTTCGATTTATTGAATTCAAGCTCAATATTGATGAGTTTTTGGTAATCTGTTTCGCTGCCCGAAACAGTCGCATTCCACAGGGCCATAGAACTTTCCATACTGTAATTCCTGATCAGATCGACCTTTTTGCTGATGTAGTTCGACAATATTTTCTCGGCCTGCTGTTTTTCAGTAAAACAGCCGAAATGGACAAACAAAACCAATATAAGCAAGAATTTTCTATGCATTAATTTCAACCTTTTGAGTACAATTTTTGCGGATGATCAAATGAATGTAAAAACGATTATTCTCCTTCCTGACCTCCAACTGGTGCGCTTTCGGATAAATCAATTCCAACCGTCGCTTAATGTTTTTAAGTCCAACGCCACCACTAATCTCTTTCTCTTTAAAATTCTTATCCGGAATACTGTTAGACGCTTCAAACTCGAAACTGTTACTTTTTACCCTGATCAGCAATTTTATCCAGGGAGAATCCGGATCGGGACTACAACCATGCTTGAAACAATTTTCAACAAACGTGTATAATAACATGGGAGGCACAAGGCAATTGGGGTAGTCGATTTCTTTTTCGAAAACAATTGAAAGTCGGTCGGAATAGCGAATTTCTTCAAGCTGAATAAAATCTTCAATCAGCTTAATTTCTTTAAACAAAGGTACTTCCACAGCATTGCATTCGTAAAGAATGTAGTGAAACAGATCTGACATCTTTGATATGACAACCGCCGTTTTATCGCTCTTTTGAAGTGCCAGAACATACAAATTATTAAATGTATTGAATAAAAAATGCGGGTTCAATTGCGCTTTCAAAACCTGAAGTTCGGTAGCCAACCGCTTGCGCTCATTTTCGTTTGCAAGCGTCTGACTCACTGTCCAATTACGGTAATATTTGAACATTGAAAACAAAATGGCAGGAATCAAAATCCAAATAAGATTCAGGAAAAAAATATCGAAACTAATCCATTCTTTCGAATACAAAACTTTCGGAATAAAAAGGGCAAAATAAATGTATTTGCTAATCAGAATACGCAATCCGGCAGCTGCAAATGAAGCAACCGTAAGCAAAAGGAAGAAGTAAAAAAACTTTCCGTTGAGCAGGAACTTTGGCACGAGGTAGTAAATTGCAAAGTACGTAAACAACACAAAAACTGGCAAATGCACCAGAAAATTGAACAGAAAGAAACTGTACGGAAAGTTTTGCTGGTAACTGAAAATAAACGATCCAACCAGAACAAACAAAATCCAAAACACCAGGTGAATAACCGGACGCTTATTGACTAATTTGTATATGGTATTTATTCGCATAGTTTAGAGATAGATTTCTATGGTTACTTCAACAAAATTAACTTCAAAATTCGATCTTATTTTATGATTTTCAGGATAAAAGTACCTGAGAAATTTTATACAATTTTCCAAGATCTCCGGATTAAAATCCTTCGAAAGCAATTCGTCGTTCCATAATGTCATTGAAAATAAAAGGTAATGCAACTCCGATTTAATTAATATGGTAAAATCGGTCTTCTGTGTAAAATCATTGAGTACAATAAAACCCTCCTCAACAACCCGAAAAAACAAAAATGGCGGAATCTGAATTCCTTTTAGCTCTCCAGTCACCATAAAACTCACATCGTAATGTTCCGGAAAATTCATCCGATGAATGTCGATGTAACTTCGAATCAACTCAATTTCTTTCTGAAGCAATATTTTATCCGAATTTCGCGACAAAGTCATGCTGCTCATCAAATTCGAAAGTCGGATAATCATCTCAGATGTTTTAGTCGATTTGCCGACTGCCAGGTTTTCAAGCCGTTCCATCAGGTTCAATACAAAAGTTGGATACGACTGGTACTGAAGCAATTCAATTTCGTTTGCCAGCTTCTCGTTTGTCAGCGCTGCCCGCTCTCCTATTTTTGAATTCCAAAACTGAACAACTTTTACCGACAAGAATGCCAGTACAACGTACTGGTTTCCAATGCCATTTATCAGCACATTCTTAAATTCCAGATAATTGCCTTTGTAAATATTTTCCGGTTTCAGTATTTTCCAAATCAACTCGTTGCTTAAAAGCAACTCAGAAACCGACGTAACAACAAGCAAAACCAGAACCCAAAACGAAAACAACACATATTTATGCTTGAAAAAAAAGTTCGGTACGAGCCAATAAGTAATGGCATAAGTTTGTACCATGAACAATGGTAAGGTCATCGTGTAATACCCAAGCCAGGCCAGATAATCGCTGATTCCGAAGCCAAAACTTTGGATAAAGGTGAAACCGCCGATCCAGCCCAACCAGAAAATGACATGCTTTGCCACCCTTTTGCCGTCAATATTTACGCGACTCTCAGTCAATTGTTAATCTTTTAAATTCAATTCAAGCTTTACATCAAATCGTTCACTTTCTTCGTGAAGTTCCAACAAATATTTATCAGGATAAATTAAGCCAAGCCGCGTGCGCAATCTTCTCAGGCCCTTTTCCTGATTGGGTTCCGGAATAGGATTCAATTTTGGAATACTATTTCTGGTTTCAAAAACAAGTTTCCCGTCGGTACATTTCAGAGAAATTTCAATCCACGGATTTCCGGCATCAGAACTGCTGCCATGTTTAAAGCAATTTTCAACCAAAGTGAAAAGCAACAATGGAGCAATTTCCAGATTTTCCCAATTTCCCGTCGTCCTGAAGTTAAGCCGAAGTCTGGTTCCATACCTGATTTGTTCAATTTCAACGAAGTTCTGGATCATTTCAATTTCATGTTGAAGCGGAACTTTACTTGCTCTCGATTCGGTAATTGCAAATTGCAAAACCCGCTTAAATCTCCGGATAACTTCCAGTGTTTTATCGGGGTTGCCAAGCGACAGAGCGTACAAATTATTGAGTGTATTGAATAAAAAATGTGGTTCAAAATGACTTTGTAACATCCGGAGATTTAAATCATCGTACTTTTTTTGCAGTGATTTGCTTTGATTTTCAACAATCAGCCAATCTTTAGTAAATTTTACCACTACAAACAAACCAGCAATAAACGACATATCTTTCGTATTCACCAGAATAAACCGAACGTTCAAAATTCCCTTTGAGCCCATGATTTCAGGCGCAATCGACGAATAAAAAATAAAGTCGGAAACCGAAAGCTTAAGCGCCGATAACAAAAATCCAAGGCCAAGAAACGAAACAGCGAAATAAAAATATTTATGCGACGGCAAAAAAAGAGGGACCAAAAGAAAAACGGTCAGGTAACCATAACCCAGAAATATAAGGGCATTGACGAACGTAATTTTCAGAAAATACCAAACCGAATGAGCGTCACTCCGGCTATATAAAACCAGCGTAAATACCGTTACAAGCAAAACAAAAAATGCAATGTGCCGGCTTAATCGATACTTCAATTCGGTATGGAATAAAAATTTGTTCAATTTTGCTCAACATTTAAAACCAGTTCAACTTTATAACTTCCTTTCAAATCAGTAATGGTTAACCGATAATTATCACGATACAAGATTTCAAGTCTTTTCTTTACATTTTCCAGACCAATTCCCCCTTTTCCCTGCTCAATATTTTCAGGTCTTTTTTGCGGTTTACTGTTCTCAGCCAGAAAACTGATTTGCTTACTGCTCAATTTCAAAAAAATATGAATCCACGAATCTTCCGGATCGATAGAACTCCCGTGCTTAAAGCAGTTTTCAATAAAAGTGATGAATAGCATCGGTGCAACTCGTACACCTTCAGTTTCGCCTTCTACCCTGAAATCGATTTCGAGCCGTTTATCGTACCGCAAAGTTTGTAAATCGATGTAATTCTTAATCAATTCAATTTCTTTTTTCAGGTCGATAAAGGCCTCGTTGCAGTCGTACAACACTGAGCGCAGCAAATCCGAAACTTTAGCAATTCCTTCAGACGCTTTGTCGGAATGATTGAGCGACAACGCATACAAATTATTCATCGTATTAAACAGGAAATGCGGATGTATCTGGGCTTTCAGAAGATTCAGTTCAGATTGAAGCGACCGATTTTCGAATTCAAACTTTTCTTTTTGTTGATCCATCCAGATTTTGATCAGTTTTATGGCCACGGCAATTCCAACCATAAAATTGGTTTCAAGAAAGAGCGAAAGAAACGAAAGATCGTAAATTTCATCAAACTTGATTTCAAGATCGTTGATATACCTCAAAAATAAACGCTGTAGTGTACAAATCAGAAGAAGCGTTCCAAAAAAATAAATGAATGACAGGACAAAATTTTGCTTTTTGAGATAATGTGGCAAAATCAGATAAATGGTAATGTAAGTTGCTGCCATCACAAAGGGCACCATACCCAGCGATTCGAGAAGATAATACGGATAATCGTTCCCAAACTTTCCGTAGACCAGCCCAAAAACCATAACATAGCTCAGCCAAAACATAACGTGCTGAAATAGCCTGTAATTCGCAACTTTGATGATAAAATCCTTCACTGTAATGAAAATTCATGGTATATAAATTAAAAGTAAAGAATTATCAAAAACAGTAACATGTACCACAGCAAACAACAATAACTAACGTGCGAATGTGAACATTTAAAGATTTAAGCAATTCGATAGCAAATACATGTCGTTCGGCCAAAGTTTTAGGTCATTCACCCATCATTTCACTTTTTGAAGCGTAAAAAGATAAATTTAACTGAGAAACTGAAATTGAATTTAAAAACCCTACCGCGAGTGTCGGAAACCGCAAGTAAAAAGCCGGAATATCATTTCTGGTATTCCGGCTTTTTCATTAGAAGTGAAGCAAAGTTGTAATCATGCCCTGAGTCACATTTCCCGTGTTATAATCGAGTTGTGAGCCAAACATGCTGTGGGGAATTGAAAAAATTAACAGCAAAACGACGGCAGCCAGAATGGTATAAAAAGGCCGTTCCTTTTTCCGGTTCATCATTAGCGCAATAAGCCAGAATGCAAACGCGATGAGTGTTTTGTTGTCAGTCAGATCCCAGCCAAAGGGAATGCCGGTCCACAGTTCGCCAAAAGCATTCAGTTGAACAAGCGGTCCAAGTATCATTCCGCCAATCAGCAAGGTCACAAAGGTATACCAGTTGTATTTCCGGAACGAAGCAACTCCAAATGCAGCCAAAATAGCCGAAAAATTTGAAAACAACATGGCCAAAAACATAAAGAAAATGTGTGGCCCCAATATGTAAGCCGGAACTCCTCCCTTAAAACGGATAACTACTGGCGCTTCCTTTTGAAATGTTTTTGTTCCCGTTTGATCGGTAATATCGAAGTAATATTCAACTTTTCCGGCGGCTGGCTGCTGGGGAACTTCTGCAAAAAAGCCCTCTTCCTTATCGATTTTGAATATCTTGTTCATCACAAACGAATTTATAGGTTTGCTCCTGAATTGGAAATCAGCTGCTTGAAACTCGTCATTCGACAAATATCTCCTGAAATAGATTTTGGCCTTTGCAGAAGAATCCTGAATTCCAAGTTTCACTTCCGGTTCTTCGTCAAGGCTTAAACTTCGAACCAGCCGGAGATTGTAATTTGTTCCGTTTACCGAAACTTCCAATCTTTTTGGATAAGTCGGTCCTGTTCTTCTCTGGTAAATGGCTGCCGAAATCGTAATCAAAAAAGCAAGAATCCAGTACATTTTCTTTTTCATAGACACAGTCTGAAAGGTTTACAACTCAAAATATCCGATTCATTATTCAGTTAAAGCTGAACGATCAACACCAGTTTTTGCGAATCGCGCAAAACCTCAACACTAATGGTTTCACCAGGTTTCAATTGGCCCAAACGAAACATATAATCCTGAATATTTCCAACCGGTTTATTGTTGATGGAAACAATAATATCGCCTTTTTTCATTCCACCCAAAGCAGCAGGTCTTCCCGGCGTCACTAAATCGGCACGCAATCCGTTTTTCACATTTCCGGCAAAATCAGGCATAATGCCAAGAGTTACACCCTTACGGCGAGTACCACGACTGAGCAACAATTTTGGACCAGCTTCCTTAAACACGAGTTTCGAATCCATGTTGGCCAAATCAGTAATTAATCGGTAGGCAACATCCGAGACTTTAACCATGCCGTCGTAATTAATTTTATCCCAGGTATCCGAAGGTGTGTGATAATCGAGATGAGCTCCGGTAGTTAAGAAAAGTACCGGAATATTTTTTCCGTAGAATGAGGCATGATCTGACGGCCCATAACCTTCTTCCGACAGCGAAAGTTTCAGAATTGTTGTGTCGCAATCGCTGGCAATGATTTGACGAAAAGGTTCGGCAGTTCCTACGCCGCCAATCTGAAGGTTCGATTGTTCATTCAAACGGCCAACCATATCGAGATTAACCATTGCGTTTACTTTGCCCAGATTGAATACCGGATGCTCTACAAAATTTTTTGAGCCTAAAAGCCCCATTTCTTCTCCTGTAAATCCAATTACAGCAATGCTTCGTTTGTGACTTCCGGGCGAAGCAGTCAATTCTTGCGCCAGTTCCAGCATCATGGCTGTACCCGACGCATTATCGTCAGCGCCGTAATGAATGGCAACCGTGTCGGGCACGCGTGAACCGGAACCAGGACCGCCGTAACCCAAATGATCGAAATGTGCTCCAATCACCACATATTCATTTTTCAGTACCAGATCAGTTCCGGGAATGAGCATAACCACATTCCGCGTTGGAACTGTGGTTTCAATAACATCTGAATGCCCCGACACTGATTTTCCCGTGTCAAAACTACCCGGCTTTCGCTCATCGTTCAATTTCTTTTCCAGATTTTCAACCGTCGTGTTTTTCGACATCAGGATTTTATCGGCTACAGTCCGCGAAATTCGGAACGCAGGAATACCTACAGTTTGTTCGCCTTTAGCCAATGGCTCAAATTTATCTTCGGGATCGAACACTTTTCCGGAAACGAGCAATACAGCTACCGCTCCCATATCTTTGGCCTGAAGGACTTTATCGCGGTCTTTGCTGTATTTCACAAACGGGCTCATGTTTTTCTCCACTTCCGGATCGGCCCGAAGGATCATTGCAATCTTCCCTTTCACGTCGACATTCGAATAATCGTTCCACTTCAGGCTGTCTTCATCAATCACAAAACCATATCCGGCAAATACAACTTCACCATGGAAAGATGTATTTTCTGAAAAAGCAAATGGTGCAAAATCGGTTTCAGATTTTAAATTTTCACTATTCACAGTCAGGCTGTTGGCTGGTCCATAAATAATTTTATCGGTTACCCTGAAATGTTGAAACCCGTTTTCTGACAAAGGTGTCAATCCATCAGCAAGCAAATTTTTACGAAGGTATTCAGCCGCCAGACTATCGCCCTCCATTCCGGTCTTCCGGCCTTTTAATTGGTCAGAAGCCAAATAGCTGATGTGTTGTTTGAGTTCATTGCCGGTAACTTCCGGAGTCTTTATGTTTTTCTGTGCCGTTGCAAATCCAAACGAAGCAACAATAAACAAAACGAGCAATCCAAAAATTCTCATAGTTCTGAGTTAAAAAGTTAGTTTACATTCTCTGGTATTTCCTGATTTCAGGATTAAGCATAAAAATAGCAATCTTTTGCATTCAGAACCATCACCGTTTAAAAATTAAACTGAAGGTTGGGATATCGAAAAAAAAGGCCATAAAACTTTCGCTTTATGGCCTTTTAGAATTATCGAAATTCGCTTTATTTTTCTTTTGTAGTGGCAACAACAGCCCTGAAATATCCAATTGATTCGGCAATTCCCATAAAAGGATCGTCCATATTTCGTTCGTGTTCGAGACTTACTACACCTGTATAATGAACTTTCCGAAGCATTTTAACCAATGCCGGGAAATCAATTACACCGCGGCCAACTTCGAGCGAATAGCCCAATTTGTTGTGCGCAGTTACATCTTTCAGGTGCATATCGAAAACACGTGACTGATATTTTTCCAGGTCAGCTACGGCGTCTTTGCCATTGCGTGTATCGTGACCAATGTCCAGACACATGCCAATCCGCGGATCGAGGTCTTTTACATGATTCCAGACATCTTCGGCATCCGGATAAATTTTAATATCAGGTCCATGCAAATGAATGGCATAATGGAAATCGTATTCCTTCACTTTTTTATCAACGTATGGCAAAAGCTCATAGTTCGGTACACCGATAATCAGCTTAACACCAACTCGCTTGGCATATTCAAAGGCATCGTCGATTTCTTTTTCTGATTTCATGTAAATTGGGCCAACAGCATAACCAGTTACGCCCGCATCTTTCAGTTTGGCATGGAAAGCAGCAATCTCTTCGTCGGTGCTGTTAAACGGCAAGTGGAAATCCTTAATACACAAATAGTGAACATCCTCTCGTTTTAAAGTAGCCAATGCAACATCGAGGTTAAATTTGGCGAAGGTATATCCGGCCATCCCAAGTTTAAATGATTCACCGGTTTCAGCAGGAGGTTGCTGTCCGGGTCGTTCCGGTTGTGGCTGTGCATGAACGGTTATTCCGCACAATAAAACCGACAATAGCAGAACATAGATTTTTTTTGTCATGGTTATTCTTTTTATTGATTTTAGTTGATTACAAAACTATCAAAAAAATTTGGTTCAACTCCCTTGCCCCCTGATCAACGCAAAATCACTAAAAATTTCATTGATCTGCCGACATAGCGTCCATCAAACATACCTGAATCTGAAAAATTTCTGACAAACTCTGAAAATGCAAGTTTACTTTAAGGAGTAGTTTTGAATAGGATACTATCGAAACAAGAATTACCTAGTATTATTGATATTTCTAATCAGTTTAAATCGGTTCCTGATCGAGCAAAAGTCAAGCAAACGAAATTTAATGATAAATTTCAACGGTCAGTTATTTTTTTAGCTCCAAAACCCATCAATTGGCGAACGTTTTCAGCATTTTTCGCTGACGTCAAATGCTCCAACAATAGCAAAGCAACATCAACCGCTGTTGATGGATTCCACGACGTAATTATTGCGTCATCGATTACGATAGGCTGATTTAACACCTGAACGCCAAAACTCAGCAATGCATCACGGCGAATTACGCTATTGTATGTTGTACCTTTTTTGCCGTTTAAAATGCCACTCTTTCCCACTGGTAGCGCTCCAACACAAATAGATGCAATGAATTTCCCGCTACGCTTGAAACCCCGGATTAAATCAAGAAATCGATCGTCATAAGCGTCATTGTAAAAGCCATACACTTCAAACCCACCAGGAATTGCCAGCGCATCGAATGAACTAATTTCAATTTCATCAATCAAATAATCGACAATAAATCGTTGGTTAAACGAACTTTTGATTTCCTTTTTCAGTCCGCAAGTAAACAATTCGGTCGACTGATCGCCTTCAACAAGATTCCAGCCAATGACATCTATAAAAACACTTGCTTCAAATGTCTCAAAGCCATCTGCCAATAACAACAATACTTTTTTCATCGTCGTAAAATTACTGACTGTCCTTTAAATAATTGTCAGGTCATCGCCCTGGCTCTAAAGTAACCACAGAAACCGCATCAGTCGACAACACGCCGGTTTTGATGTGCACAATTCCTTTGCGATCAGCTTTGTCGAAATACCAGCCATTGGTCTGAGTATCGAACCTGGCTCTGTCTTTAGTTTCTTTCAGTTTCTTGCCATTCAGCAAAATAGTCTTCGGAACTTCAACTGTAAATACATCAAGCAAATAAGTCCGTGTTTTTAGCCGTCCTTTGAAATCTCCTTTGGCCGCATTCAAAGTAATCTGAACCGGACCATCACCAATTTCAGGTGCAGAAACTTCAAATGTCGTGTTCGCATAAATGCCTTGACGGTGCTCGCGGGTCAAGCCGTCGTCTTCGTACATCGTGTATTCCGATTTTCCGGAGGGAAAAATATTTAGGGTCAGTGTGTCAGTCTGGCGTTCCCAACTGTACATCATTTGCTGATACATCGGTATAATAGCTCCTGAACGAACGAAAAGCGGCAGTTTATCGAGCGGAGCAGGATAATTCATCAAGGTGGTATTTCCCTGATATTCGGTTCCGTCCCAGAAATCAATCCATTTTCCTTTGGGCAGATAAATGCTGTCGCGTTTGGCTTCTGACTTGAATACCGGCGCAACCAAAAGATCTTTGCCGAGCAGATATTCGTATTTTGTGGCATTTCCCCACGTAACCGGATCGTCAGGATATTCAAGCACCAAACCACGAACTGCCGGAACTCCGGTTTGATAAGCTTCATCGCAAAGCGTGTACATGTATGGCGTCAGACGCTCTTTCAGCATGAGGTATTTGCGGTTGATGCTGGTAAACGGTTCACCAAACAGCCAGGGTTGTTTATCTTTGATGCCGTTTTTGTTGTTGGTTGCCCAACCCGACATGGTCATAAATACGGGTGTAAAACATTTCCATTGCAAGTCGCGCACATACGTTGAGTCACTTCCGCCAAAAATACCGTCCACATCGCCGGTAGCGCAGTTCTGCGCCGAAAGCCCGGAACCAATCACCGTTGGAATGTGCCATTTGATGTAATTCCAGCTTCCGCTTTGATCGCCGGTCCACAAAACAGCATTGCGCTGCGAACCCGTCCAGCCGCAAACCTGCCATACAAAACCACGGGCATCGCTGTTATTTTCAATGCCTTCGTAAGCAGTCTTCGCACCATCGATAGCGAACTTGAAACCCGGACCAACCCATGCCACGTCTAGTTTACACAAACGCGAACCGTATTCGCCCACTTCCTTGGCGATCTTTTCAACTCCATTTTCTGTCCAAAGACCGGTATAGAAACCGCGTTTGTGCAGTTCACGAACAACAACATCCAAATCGGTATAGCCGCAACCGTAACCGTCGTTGGGCAAAATCCAGCCGGTTGGCATCTTGTTCTCGATATACTTATCGGCAATCAACGGAATCACGCTCGGAGTCAATCCATCGAAACCGGTAGAAGTTGACCCAACGGTTTTCCCGGCTTTAGCACCTCGGTTGTAACAGTTGGAATCTCCCATTCCCAGCGCCCAGCGTGGCATCAGGAAAGGCTTTCCGGTTAAGTCGGTGTAATCGTCAAGTGTCTTTTTTAACGATGGGCTGACGAAATAATAGCAATCGAAACGGCTTTCGTCCTGGGCCAGTTTCACCGTATCGTTAAACGAATATTCACCAGTTGCATAGGTATTTCTAACTGCACCGTAGCCATTTGTACTCGTGTAAAATGTTGCCGGATTGGGATTTCCACCGTCTTCCCAATTGTAATCGATGGTCATTTTTATCGTTTTACCGCGATGCGAAAAACGTCCGTTCTGCATTCCACCGCCAAAGAATTGCTCAGTCTCTCCTCTTTTCAAATACTGAATTGTCTGCTTTCCGTAAGTAATTCCGCGTGTTTCTTCCCAAACCAGCGTAGAATTATCGCCATGATAAAGCGCAAAATGCAACGGTTTCTTGTAAGCCCGAAGTGCAAATTCCGGAGTCTTTACGAGGTAATAGTTTCCCTGGTCGCTCCAACTGGATTCCACATTCCCCGAAGGAGAATTGATAATCAGGTCGTTCCCGGCTGGATTGGTAAACTGACCGTCGTAAGTCATCCAGATGCGAAACATGTCATTCCGCAGAACCTGAACTTTTAGCTGCGCTTTGTGGCACGAAATCAGAAATTCATTTTTGAAAGCGCCAAACGATGTTATTTCGCCCAGTTCGCAGGCCTGCGAGTATAATTCCATCGAAATCGTGTCGTTTGTGCGACGTAAATCGTTCTCCTGAGTGGTATAAAATTTCACTTTATGAATGCCCACATCTGTCAGATTGAGGTTGCGAAAAACGACTTTGGCCGTGTCTATAATTCCAAACGGTTTCTTTCCTGAAGCCGGAATTACAGCTCTCAAAAGCGGGCGCTGGTCGATTTTCAGGTAGCAATCGGTATTTTCAGTTACCGGCTTCGCTCCAAGATTAACCACCCTGAAAACCAGCGAATCGTTTCTGCCGAAAGTATTTCCTTCTGCATGATGCGAAGACAAATCAAGCGCCTGAAGGTCGGCATCAAACGCTTCGGAAAGCGTAATATCGTCGACCATCCAATACCACCGGAACATATTGCGCCACCAAAAGCGTAGGTAAACGGCTTTCTGATTTGCCGCAACCCGCGTAATATTTAGTTCCACATTCATCGGGTTCGGACAATCGTCACCCGGCGCGATTCCATTGTGAACATCGTATTCGGTCCAATCTTTTCCGTTGTTACTTACGGCTACAATCAAGCCCGACTTCTTATCCGGAACTTCCCATTCGCCCCAAAAGAAATTCTGCTGAAACTTCAGGACAACTGAATTTTTACCTGAACAATTGATGGCGTTGGTTTGAATATAGGCATTGGGAAAAATTCCTTCCTTTTTCCATTTTTTCAGGTTCTTTCCGACGCGTACCCCGGGGGCAATCTGCATGTGGTAGCCACGGCTTACGGAAGCAATTGGCGGCGCCTGATAATTTCTCCCGTATGATCCGGGGAAAGGCTGATCGGTCAGAAACCATGTTGAACTGCTGTCGTTTAAGGCTACAGAAGTCCAGCCTTCGGGTATCTTTCCTGAAGAAAAATCCTCCTTCCAGAATATCTTATCCGCCTGTTTTTGGGCAATTGTTAGAAATGTAAAGAATACAAACAGGATGGATAAAAATGATTTTCTCATAAAGCAATTTTTTGGAATTGTATGTGTTAAAATTTAGTTGCAAAATATTTATCTGATTCCGGGTTCATTAAAAATACGGATCAGAAAATCGATTATACGATCGTCCGGTTTTATAATTGTGGCCATTTGCTTAGCTTTTTCCTGATTACCCTGATAAATGGCTGCACACCATTTCACAGCATCAGAATCCTGAAGTTTTGCCTGCAAGTTATTCATGATTTGATCTCCTTCTGCCACATTTCCCATATTCTTCAAAACCCAGGCAGTCAGAAAATCAGAAATATCAACCTGCTTTTCCTGATCAGCCGATTGAGCTGCAAGCTTTTGCTGCATAATTTGAATCGATTTTTTGTCATTCAACTTTTTATAAATCTGAAGCGAAATAAAATCTTCCATGCGTTCATCGACCTCATACGGACGACCGACTCCAAGATTTTCAGGCCATTGACGGGCAAGTGCAATGCTTTCGAGCGCTTTTTTCGGTTTGTTCGCTTTCATCAAATCCAGCGCATTTCCCAGGTTGGCATTTCGCCAAACCACACGGCCATCCGTTGCTCCTTCGTTGGGTAAAACCTGAATGTGCTGAAGCAGCTTTACGCAAGCGGTATATTTCTTCGAAATCTCAAGCATTTTCGCGTAGTGCAAACCGAGGTAATAATTGTCCGGATTGGCTTCGGCATAAGTCTTTATAAGTTGTGCAGCTCGCGCGGTATCTCCTCTTTCCAGATAAAACTTCGAAGCAAAAAGTCCGGTTCGCCATTCTTTTCCTGCAAGTTGCAATGCCCGCTCAACATCGTCAGCGGCGGCAGCACTTTTAACATCAGCAAGTTTCGAACGCGTCAGGTAAAACGGGTAAAAATCGGGATCGTTTTTGCAGGCCAGCAAACAATCTTTTCCTGAAGTTTCATCACCCGCATTCAGTAAAATTAATCCTTTGTACCAGTTCAGTTTCCAATTTTCACCAGATGTTTCAGCCCATTCCAGCGGTTTTAATGTTTCAGGCCGATAAGGGAAAACCAGTTCAGGAGATGCTGCCAGCGCTTTTTCGCGAATGGTCGCGGCCAAATTTTCATTGCCGGAAAGATGTTCGAGATATGCTTTCCAGAGCAGAACAACTGGAGTTTCAGGAGCCAGATTTAAAACAGACAATGCATCAGACTGATCGCCTTTTCCAAGATACCACAACGCGTAGCTAAGTATGGTTTCTGCCGGAAATTCATTCGTCATGTATTTTCTCAAAGTGGCTTCATTTTCCGGAGAAGGGTTTTTTAGCCAGTTTTCCAGCCGTATAAAATGATTCAACGGATCAGTTAATTCAATCTCTTTCAACAATTTCGTGGCATCGTCCGATTTTCCCAGTTTCCGCAAAGCCAATACTTTTGTTCGCGAGGCTTCTTCGCTTAGCGAATTAACCATCAAGCTTTTTTCAGCATAGCTTAAACTTTTTGAGTACTGCTTCTTTCGCATAAAAATAGTTGCCAGCCCATTGTAAGCAGCACTTCGCACCGAAACTTGCTCCGAAGCAACCGAAAAACCATCGATGGCAGAAATGGTGTCGCCCAAAGCCAGGCTGGCCAAAGCATATTTCATGTTGGCATCAGCATCGTAAGTATCTACCGAAAGGGCATCCTGCGCGTATTTCAGCGCATTGTGATAATCCATTTTTCGGTAAAACAAAGCGGCCATTCCATCAAGCGCCGGAACATACCATTTATTCTGGGCGAGCGCCTGCTGATATTCGCTTTCGGCTTTGGCATAGTACCGCTGCCGCTTCCACTCTTTCCCCTGAAGAAAATGGCCATAAACTGAATTCCAATCGAAATCGGCTGGCATTTCAACCGGTCGTTTGGTTTCCATTTTTGCTGGATCGGCTTCAAAAATCAAGTCTCCGTTTAACCAAACAGCTAAGTTTTTCTGATCTCCGGAATAGCTGAAGTTAGCTTCAAAAGCCTGCAGCGGTTTCAGTTCAAGTTTTTTACTGTACACAACACCTGATTTGTCTTTCACTTCCAGTTTTCCGTCAAACTTTTCATTCGGACAAAATGAAACTGAATTGTCGTTTAAGCTGACAGAACCAGCCGGAGTGGCGATATTCAGTCCGTTTGTACCTTTCACCGGAAACCAGTATTCCGTCCATTCATCAGTTGAACCCGGCATAAATTCACGGTGCTTAAACGGCGACAATGTGCTTTCGCTGGCAGCCTGGTTAAACAACCGACCCGATTGCAATTCAGTGTATTGACCATCGGTATCGGTAAGTAGCTTCTCCCAAATCATTCCCTGATCAGACAAACCCCAAATCCAGATTTTCTTGCCCGGCTTTTCGTCATAAGGCGAATAATGGCCAAAGCCAAAGTTATCGTTGTGCCAGAAACCTCCGTAGAAGTTAGTTACCTCGCCTGAAACATGATACGACTTATAACTGCCAAAATTGTTGTTCTCATAGAAATGCAAATCGCGACCTTCCTGGTCAACCGGCCACGAAAAGGCTTTTCCATCGTGTCCGAGGTAGTGATTTCCGGGGAATGCATATTCGAGATTTCCGGCCGTTTTAATTCCCAGATTTGTCCAATGGTAATACGATTGCTCAGTCATTCCTGAATTGTCCCAAACACAGCGCGTAGTGAAATAAGCCTTGTCGGCCGGTAAATTTATTTCAACGCTCCAACGGGTTGCGGAAGGCAAATCGACAGTGCCAACGAAACAACTCACGCTGCCGTCGGCATTGTTTCGAACAAGGTAGTCAACCGGCGAAGAGCAACTTGGCGCATGCCCAATCACCCCAAAATTAAATTCCAGCCCTCCTGAAGTCCAAGGACCCCGCATGGCAATATCGCGAAACTTTACAGCGTGATTGAAATAGATAAATTCTTTTCCGGTCGATTTTTCGATGGCGCCCCAGATTTTGCCGCCAATTTCAGGAGTGATCCACAATTTGATGTAATCGTTTTCGAGAACAACCATTTTCTGGTTTTGCATTTGCCCTTTCGCGGCATAACCGTCGAAACGGAAATACGGATAAATGCGTCCCAATTCAGGTACCGGATTTGGATTCGAAAACGGATATGTATTCAAACTAACCTCTTCTTCGGAATAGCCGGACTTTTGGGCAAAACCGCTAAAATGTAGCAGCAAGCCAAAAAACAGAGCAAAACAATATATTCTTTTCATTTCTGGTTTGGTTTAGTTTATTGTTCAAACCGATTAATTTTCAATAATTTCAAGCATTGTTTGACTAATTCTTCAATAGTCAGGTCTTGAGTCTCCAAAACAAAATCCGGATCATTCGCATTGGGTTCTTCAAACGGCGATCCGATCCCGGTAAACCCATCAAGTTTCCCGGCAAGCGCTTTCTTATAATAGCCTTTCGTATCGCGACTTATACAAGTTTCGAGTGAAGTATTCACAAAAACAAGCTGATATTTCAACCCTGCAAGCGCACGCCGAACCAGGTCGCGAAGTTCCTGTGTTGGCGTTACAAACGAACAAATCACGTCAAAACCTTTATGCGCCAGAATTTTAGCCAACTCCGAGGTTCGCCTAATGTTCTCGAAACGGTCTTCAGCCGAAAAACCAAGATCGGCATTCAGCGTTTTGCGCAATTCGTCGCCATCAAGTGTAATTGCCGAATTGCCTTGCTGTTTAAGCACTTCAGCCAGTTTGCGGGCAATGCTGGTCTTTCCGGCGCAAGGTCTTCCATAGAGCCAAATTACTCGGCCAGTTCTCAATTCGCTTTCCGAAAAGCTTATCATCCGTTTACTTTTACCCGGTTTTTAATCGATCGAATCAGTTCGTCCTGTGGCATACGAAGTTTCATGCCTTCAGGATCGGCCTGTAACGCTGCTTTTTCTTTCAGTGCCTTATTTTCGGCATCGAAAACTGCAATGTGGTTTTCGGTGAATTTGCGCGTTTTACTTTTTTCAGGAAAAATAAGGTCGTATCCTAGTTTCTCCAACGTATCGCCCGCTACAGTTTCAAAAATCAGAATTTCGTCCTGACTCAGTTCCTTTAAAAATTTCCGACTGTTGCTGAAAATTGGTTTCGCCACGTTCTCCCACATTTTTCCGGCAGAAGAGGTATTCTTCGATTCTTCAGAATCGTGATAATTGAAAATGGCCGGATCATATTCAATATTCAGGAACCGGCTGACTTGCTGCATTTCGCTTTCTGGCGACCGAAGCAGATTCTCGTAACGCATCCGGAAAAAACGTTCAGGATTAATCGCTTCCTGAAGTTTCAGACAGGCATCCTGATCCTCTTTCCATTGTTTGGCGATATGGTACACGTGCTTTTCGCCAACAATCGCTTTTTTGAACGAACAGGCCACATCGCGGCCATCGCGAAAAAGGTAAAGATACGCCGGATGAATGCCGTTGGCTTCCATCATTTCGAAATAATGTACATTGGCCATGCTTTTACACAACCATTGAGAAGCGCTGTTGCTGATAGCCAATTCATCATACACAACCCGGAATATTTCCGTCAGGTGCGGAATTCGGCAATTTGCCTGAATCTTTTCACGATCGAGCTTAACACCAGTCCATGGAACCGGATTGACTTCAATCATGGTGCAAACATCGTCAACCAGTTCTGCCATATTTTGCTGATCAGTCAAATCGCCGTATAGCGGCAACAGTGGCAAAAACCGCTGCAAAATATGTGGCGGATGCGGAGCAACAATTTCGTTATACTGATTGAGCAACAGCCGCAACAGATTCGATCCTGAACGCTGTGTACCGATCATTTGAATGGCTTGTATTGAATTCATATTTTTATACATTTTATGAATTTCCGTTTGTTTAACTTATCGGTTTCACTATCGTTAATTGTTTCAAGGCAGCTCAATGACAACCAAATGACAATTCAATGACTTTTAATGACGGCAGATAAATTTGCGGATATTCATTTTATTTTTTTTTACAATTGAAATAAAAGTATTCCGGCCAAACCAGAAAGTGGAATTACATACACCACATTGACTTTAAACTTAATCAGCAGAGCCAGTACCAGAACGAAAATAAATCCTGAAGGCCAGGCCAGTTCTGCTTCTTTGCCAATGGTTATTGCTGCTGAAAAAATCATCCCGATAATGGCGGGCCGCATGCCTTTAAAAGCCGCAGTAATTGCCGCCGATTGCTTGATCCGTTCTAAAAACCGAGAGAGAACCACCATTAGAATCCCGGGTGGGAAAAAGATGGCAATCGTAGCAACGAATGCTCCCAGCAAGCCGGCAACCCGATAGCCAATAAACGTTGCGCTGATAAAAATCGGGCCAGGTGTTATTTGCCCCATAGCGATAGCATCGGCAAATTCATTGACCGAAAGCCAGTGAAAACCATCGACAATAACCTGCTGCATGGCCGGAATAATGACATATCCTCCGCCAAACAAAGTCAGGCTCATGCCCGAAAAGGTAAAAAAAATGGTTTGCAACAACTTGTAATTTGCTTTGGCCTGACCAGTCAGAAGTACTGGTAGAAACCAAAGCAGAAGAATGAATGCTGCCATTAAAACGGCCAGTACCAGATATTTCCGGAGTTGAAAAGTTTTGGTGACAGTCGTTTGTTGAACTGCTTCTTCAGTAGTGTCGCGGTAAACAAAAAAGCCGATCAGTGCGCTGATCAGAATAACGGAAAGGGTCACAAAAAACGAATGAATAAAAACAAGCGCCAGACCTGACAAAACACAAAGAGCGATTTGCTTCCAGTCCTTCACCTGCTTTTGAAACATGCCGGTTGCCACGCTGATAATTACGGCAGCAATGGCTGGTAAAACGCCCATAAAAAAATACTTAAATGCGGGAATTTCACCGTATGTGACATACAAAAACGCCAGACCCAAAATCAGGAAAAACGATGGAAGAATAATGGCAACCATGCTCACCAAAGCGCCTGAAAAGCCCCGCAAAGAATAACCAATGTACGCCACAACATTGAAAGCAACAGGTCCCGGAAGAACCGACGCCAGCGAAATACCATCGAGAATCACTTCATCCTTCACCGTCTTGTCTTTTTCAACCATCTGCTTACGAACGACCGAAATCAGCGCCATAAATCCGCCCCACGAAATCGACCCGATTTTCAGGAAATTCAGGAAAAGGTATTTCAGCGATATTTCGTCTTTCTTTTGCATGCAGTCTCCGTATTGTCAATCTATTCAGCAAGTTTTACGATCAAAAGATAACCTTTTTTGCCCGGAATAAGAATCGGTTCGCCCACTTTAAAATGAACTTCAGGCTGAAATTTATCAATGGCCGGACCATAAATTGTTGCTTTTGCCGGATCGATCCCCAATTTCTTCCAGTCGATATTCAGCTCGACCTTCAAATCGGTCGGTTCCCAGTTGCCCAGTGCGATCAATGTTTCACCCTTTTTCTGGTAGACTGTAGCTTTCGCTTTTTCGTTGTTCGTTGAAACCGGGCAGGCCAGATCCCAGAAACCAATCATCTCGGAATCCTGAATGCCGAACTCATCCCAGAATTTCCAGATCGGCGCCGGATCGCCCGACCACGGAGCACGCGCGGTCATTCCGAAAAGCATTCCACGCCAGGGATTTCCACCGTCCTGAAGCATTTCGCCCATCAGGCCATACGGAATTCCGGAAGATTCAATCAACCAGAATTCGGGCGGAAAATCGTAATTGAAATACTCGCCAAACCAAAGACGATCGATGAACGGGAAATGTTCGAGGTACAAATTGGCGCTATTGGCAAAACCATCGCGCGGATTAAACTGATTGGCGGAATGCAGATCGATCAATGCACCCGGATTTCCGTTTTTCAGTGTTTTTCGTACACGTTCCATCGTGGTGCGATCGAATGCCACGTCGTCGATGTAAAGTCCGTCGATTCCCACATTTTTCACCAGCCAGTTCAGGCCTTCAACGTAATAATTGTGCCAGCGCGAAATGCCGTTGGTAATCACCGCCGCATCTTTAATTTCAGGCACAAACCAGGCTGCAATATAATTGGAATCCAAATGTTCCTGAAGCCATGAAAAGCCGCCGCCTTTGCCGTGCGACAAAACTTCGTCGCCCAAACTACGCAGCATAAACAATTCCGGAGAACTATTGCTCAGTTCGCGCACCGTATAATAAATCTTGACTCTCATTCCCTCGTTGTGCGCCGAATCGATGTACGATTTCATGAGCTGCGGCCTCAGGAATGGATAGTTGATGAACGGATTGATCTTGGTCGCGTGGTGAATATTGACCGTGTTCGCGCCATATTTTTCAATTTCAGCAATAGGTTTGTAACTGTGGTAATAGCGGTTGTGCCAGTGCGCTTTGGTGTCGATGGTGTGAAACGGAGTAACCAGCAGATTGAAATAAAAATGCAGTTGCTCACCTTTTTTAATGGTGCGGCTTCCTGAGTATGAAGTCAGCAAAACGGTCTGCGCATCGCTGGCTTTCACCGTAATTCCGCCCTTCCCGTCGTTGAACCACGAGTACGGCATATTAAGCGGTTTGTCGAGATAGAAATTGGTATTCAGCGGGCGTGCATAATTCGTGTCGCGGAAACGAGCCTGCAAACCAATGTTTACGTCGCCAATCCATGGGCCGTCCTGGTTGTGTTCCACTTTCCATTTCCAGTTAATTTCTTCAGGTCTGAATCCGCCTTTTTCGCCCAAACCCATCATATATTTCGCAGCTTCGGGCTTGTAGGGAATTTCGAGCCTTATATCGTCCACATTCAGGTCTTCGGTAGCGGTTAAAGTCAATTGGTAATCAACGTTCCCGTCAAATTCCATACGCACTTTCCCATCCAGTTTCATTCCTGAAGTTTCGTTTCGCAGCGTCCATTCCACCGCTCCTGAAGCTTTTTTGGTAAACTGAAAAGCCGGTTTCTGCCAAGTCAGCTCTTTTCCGGATTTTTCAACCACCAACCGAACCGGAGACTCAAGTAATTCGCGCGTTACAGGCAGAATTTTAGTCACGCTTCCGGAGAAATGACTACGAATACTTTCCGGAAATCCGGCCTTGTTTAAAACCACTTCACGGCCTAGGCATTTGATGGTTTGACCTTCAACTTCGAGCGCCGGATAGGGAGCAACCGTTTCATCGTTGTTGGCAAAAGTTGAATTCAGCCAGCGTAAGCGCGTCATTTCAGCCGGATTGTTATCGCCATGAGCAACAATGGTTTCGGAGCCAATTTCCAGGTTCAGGTGAATCACTTTTTCTTCCATGTTGGCCGGTTTAATCCTGATTTCGCCCTGATAACTTCCGGCCTCAATTTCTTCAGGAACCTGAACGCCAACCCACAAAGGTTGCACTTTGCCTTTTTCAACATCCACTATTTTGGCGAAAGGTTTGCCTTCCCAATCAATTCCCCCGAGGTTGAAACAGGTAAATTTGTCCGGAGAAATAATCGTTTTTCCTGATTTGCTTAACCCGGAGAATGTCATCTTTAGGTTCTCAGCCTTGGCTTTCACTGCATACAAACCAATCTGAAAAGTGAAATATTCACCTTTCAGCGCTTTTGCTGAAAATTCGGTACTAGCTCCTTCCGAAATCCATTTGGCCGGAAGATCAGTTGTCATTCGAATGGAATTTTCGCGCACTTCAGGGAAAGTGAGATACGAAGATTTACTGTTCTTTTTGATCAGGTTCGAAACTTCGGCTTTGGTAGCAATGATTTCCATCGGGTAAAACGAGTTAAACGCATCAACCGACTGGAACTGAACCAGCGAAGTTTTCGAAATACTTTTCAGGTTATTCTTAGCAGCCTCAGCTTTGATCAGCCAGTCAGGCGACGACAATTGCTCAAAAGGCGGATATGTATTTTTGGGGTAATTGGAACGTCCGCTGCTCTTGTATTTCAGGTAATAAATGTAGTAATTGCCGGGCGCAGTTTCGGGTTTGAAAAGAATATCGCCATATTCGCGGTTAATGGTAAGCGGAAGAACATTCGTTATACGCTTTCCTGTTGCTGCCTCAACAATGATGATGTTCTTTTTTTCGGGCTGCGAATCTCGTCGGCGCCATTCGATGTGCGCCAAAACCATATCCGATTTTTCGTTTACACGAACCACTACGCGATGATTTCCGAGCGAATCGGCATCCCAATTTCCGGTTCCGAATAATTCGGGATTCAATGAGTTTGTCTGGCCAAACGAAAAAATGCTCAGTCCGGTCAGGAAAAATAGTATGATTGTAAGTTTTGTCTGTTTCATTGGTTGGTTAAATTCGAATTTTAATGTTGGTTTAGGTCAGCTCCCGCCAATTAAATTATGTTCCTGGCAGAAATATTTTTAGTGTATATTTTTATTCTTTCGTGAAATACCGACTCCAGGTTTCATCCGGAATATATTCAGCGCGATACGGCACAAAGAACGAATTCAGTTCCCACAGAATTTCGTTTCCGGATTGGGTAGTCACCATTACCGAACCTGTTTTGGCACTGGTTTGCAGCAGATTTCCGTTTGGCAACAAATAACTGCTTCCCATGCGCGAGGTATATTTTGCCTTTGGAAGCGGCGCACAAATTTTTGTGGTTGCTGTCCAGTTCATGGTATCCAAGTGAAATGAAAGACCGCGCGATTCTTTGCGGTACAGCGAATTATCCAGCAGCATCAAATCGCGGTCGGAATTGATATTGACTGAATGCTGAAATGAAAAGTACATGGCGGTGTCCATTTTAAAATCGCCATTCCGGCCAAATTTCCACATCACCTTTCCGGTCTTCGAATTAATTTTCCAGATCTGATCTTCAACAGCCACCGAAACCAGGAAATTGCTGTCCTTGTCAAACGACAATGCGTTCATGTGAAAACGGTCGTATTTATATTCGTTGATGTTCGGATCGTTTTTCACATCCCAATGGTCCCAAACCGACCATTTCCAGATTTCCTTCCCGGTTTTGTCGATTACCAGAATTCCGTCGCCGCCAAGCGTATCAATTCCGGAGCCACCAACCTGCGACAGATCGAAAATTTTCTTTGGCCGGTAAAGTGTACAAATATTGTGGTGCGCGTCCATCAACACATCGTGATGAATGACGTGCATTTCCGGATCGGGTAATTTATCCATGTCGATTCGCCACAGTAATTTTCCGGTCAAATCGACCTCGGCAATGCCGGTACCTCCTGCAAAACCAATACTTCCTCGCCGCATGGGCACATGCAATTCCTGGATAATTTCGGCGTTGCTTTTGGGCGTATCATCCAGCGCATCCTTCTTTACCGGACGCAGCATAGCTAAAATCGTCCCGTTTGAGGTAAGTCTTGCAGCCCTTACACCAATATCGTCAACCTGCCAATACCAGCGAATAGCACCGGTTCCGTCAACCATGGCCACATATCCAGGAGTTCTTCCAAAACAAAGCATTACCATGCCTTTCCCAAGCGATGTGGCATCGTGCGGATTTTCTTCCTTTACCCAGTTGTAAATCAACCAGGGCGATTGTTTGCGTGTTTTAAACGACAAGGTTTTTGATGAAGTCGGGAACAATCCATCCACAACAATCCGGTATTCGTAAGTCGTGTCGGTTTTCAGCAATAACAGTGGAATCTTAAATGTATCAGCTATTTCGGCTTGTACAGTCCTGAATTTTTCGTTGGAACCTTTTATCCAATATTCGACATACAGGCTGGCCGGTTTATTTAATACCAAATCGATTTGCTCCTGAAAAGCTAAATTGTTGGGTGAAGAAAGTACCACACTTTTAATGGCAATGTCCTGATTTTTCAGTTTAAATAGAACAATTAAAACGATGGCGACAACAATTCCCCAAATGATAAATTTCCTGAAAACACCCGACTTATTCATAACCATTTAAATTTACGTGTATTCTTTTCGTATCCTGATTTCAGAACAACCGCCGGACATTCCAGGGAATATCCGACGGTCATATATTGAATCAGGGTTAAATCATATTCATTCCGGATCGACTTAAGGCAGCCTGTTTGGATTTTCAGCGGCCATGTTTTTATTCAACTGAGCATCGACCAGCGGATAAGGGAAACGCTCCATGTTTGCTTTAACAACCGGACTCATTCCTCTTGAAACCAGGTATGCGTTACAAATCTCTTCATATTTGCCAAAGCGAATTAAATCCGGACGGCGTTTGTATTCGAAAACAAGTTCAAATCCGCGTTCGTCCAAAATTCTGGCAGCCATATCGGCTTTGGTTGAAGGTGTTGGGAATGTAGCATTTGAGCCATATTTCGGCGCTCCTGCCCGCTCCCTGATTTGATTCAGGTAAGGCAATGCTGCACTGGGGCCGCTTAGCTCATTTTCAATTTCAGCTTTACACAAAATAACATCTTCAATCCTGAATACCGGAATGGTTCGTCCGTCGTAATAGGAATCAGAAATCATTTCGTACGAATATTTCATGGTTGCCACATTCTTCAGGAGTTTAACGGTATCGCTGGGCGGAACGGTTTGTCCGGCTTCGGGCATCATGTAATAAAATCCGTGAGTGGTTGATTTGTCGCGCGGGTCTTTGCCTTCGTAATTGAAGTAGAAGAATTGTTTGCGCGGATCCTGATCGCTGTATTTTCTCCAGAATTCGAGTGACACAGCATAATATTGCCAGCGATTTGGAACATCTTTATTATCGGCCGGGCCAAAGTGGTTGGTAATTTCACCGCCGTTCATCGATGCTTCGTGCAAAATACAGAAAATCATTCCTTTGTCGAACTTATTGCTTTCCGACCACACATTTTTAAAGTCAGGATTGAGTTTGTAAACTCCGCTATTGAGCAGAGCCAAAACCTGATCGATGTAAATCTTGGCATTGGCATAATCGTGTGCACGCAGGTAAACTTTCCCGAGAAGAGTTAATGCTGCACCCTTGGTCGCCCGGGCCAAACCATCGTCGGCGCTCCACGACTGCGGCAAATTGTCGATGGCATATTTGCAGTCTTCAATAATCACTTTGTCAACATCTTCTACCGACGACAAAGGCATATCAATACTTTTATCCGGAGCGATAACTTCGGTAATCAGCGGAACAGGTCCCCATGCATCGGTGAGGTCGCGGTAAGCCAAAGCGCGAAGGAAACGAGCTTGTCCAATAATTTGTTTGCGTTTGGTATCGTCCATTTCAATGGCATCGGCTTTCGACAACAACAGGTTGGCGTTGCTGATTACTTCGTACATATACCGCCAGTTGTACTGAATGTAGCGGTTATTGGCATCGTAAGTAAAATTGCTCAATTTGGTCGGATCGCCGGCAGCAGTCGAAAAACCCATGTCGGTGGTATAATCGGTAGTCATAACCAGGTAACCGTTGTAATACATCCAACCGTCACCCGGATACGGGGCCAGGTCGGCATACACCCCCACCAGCGCCGCATTAATATCACTCTCAGTGGAGTATGCGTTACCCGTTGTTAAATCGCTGTAAAACTGAGGCTCAAGTTTGGTACAGCTTACGGTAAGCGCAATTGCGAATATCAAAATTATATATCTCATAGAAATTTCTTTTTTAAGTTTTCAATTAAAATGTGATAGTTAATCCAACGGTATAGGATTTCATGCTCGGGTATGAATTGAAATCGAGTCCGGCGCCGGCGTTTGCTGTTTGTCCTGAACCTCCGCTTTCATAACCCTTTGTATCAACTTCCGGATCCCATCCTGAATATTTGGTCAGCGTTAACAGATTTTCGGCAATGAAATAGAAGCGACACGATTCAAACACTTTGTTTTTCTGTGGAATCGTGTATCCCAGCGTAATGTTTTTGAAACGCAGGAAAGATGCATCTTCGATAAAGTGACTGTTGATGTAACCACCATATTTTGAATAATAAAATCCATTTCGCGGAATGTCTGTATTCGTATTTGTTGGTGTCCAACGATTTAGCGCGTCGGTAGTATGAGCCCATTCCAGATTCATGCGGGTCATATTCAGCAATTGATTTCCAATTGATCCGTGCATAAAAATCGACAGGTCAAAATTCTTGTAGGTAAACGTATTCGTTATCCCGAAAATCAGATCAGGAGAGGCTGACCCAATGATATCGCGGTCGTCAGAAGTTATTTTTCCATCAGGAACGCCATCAGGACCAGAAATGTCTCTGAATTTTGGATCACCTGGTTTGGCATTGGGTTCCGGTGCATAAGTTTCGCCGGTCTGTATCACTCCTTCATAAATATATCCGTACAACGATCCGAGTGGCTCGCCTTCACGAATAACTGCAAATTGTTCTTCAGAAACATTACCCATTGGTTTGGAAGAGGTTAAACGAATATCGCCGCCACCGCCAAGATCCAGCACTTTGTTGCGGTTGACTGCCAGATTCAGGCGGGTCTCCCATTTTAGTTTTCCATCAAGGTTTTGCGAAGAAAGTTCAAACTCAATTCCCTTATTCTGGATCGAACCAATGTTGCTTTGTCCGGAGAAAAATCCTGAATACGACGGCAGATTTTTGATAATCAGCAGATCAAGCGTTTTCTTGTAATAGGCGTCAATGGTAACATTCAACCGGTTATTCAAAAATCCCATGTCGAGCCCGGTGTTGTACTGCGAAGTTGTTTCCCATTTCAGTGACTGATTTTCCGGAGTATTCGGATTCAGGTGCGTTCCGGCATCGTTCGTATTTCCGTCGAACGTCAGGTGCGTGCTCGAAACCAACGCAAAACGTGCATAATTTCCAATCTGGTCGTTACCAGTTCTTCCATAACCAATCCTGAACTTCAGGTTCGAAAACAGGTTAAGATTTTTGATGAAAGACTCTTCGTACAACCTCCAGGCCAATGATCCCGAAGGAAAAGTTCCCCAGCGCTGATCGGAACCAAATCGTGAAGATCCATCCTGTCTGACTGTCAGTGTCATCAGATATTTGTCCAGGTAAGAATAGTTAAACCTTCCAAAGTAAGAAATCAGGATATTTTCGCCTTTGTAAGAAGATTTTCCGGTAAGCGTTGCGGCCGCACCCAGATTATTGAATGAATACAAATCGGTTGAAAATCCTTTCACCGAAATCTTGCGGTAATCAGAAACTGTTTTTTCGTACGAATATCCGGCCATAATCTGGAGCGAATGAACATCGGCTAACTTTTTCGAGTAATTGATATAGGCATCCATCAACTGGTGTGTTGAGGCATAATCGTAAGTACTGGCTACGCCATTATCGATTCCACCCTGGTAAGTAGAGCGTGGCAAGTAAGTTCCCTGAAAATTGTGCAACACTTCAACACCGCCATTGGCGCGTACAACCAAATCTTTAAGTGGCTTAACTTCAAAATAGATTTTACCGTTCAGGTTATCTTTAACCAGATCGTTGTTGCGTTCGAGCAGGTTGGCCAGTGGATTATCGCCTCTTCCTCCCGGAGGACGACCATAACTACCATCGGTATTGTAAGGAGAAACAGTTGGATCGTAAGTTAAAATACTCAAAAGAACATTGTCATTCAGGATATTTCCTGAATACAACTGATAATTTGAATTAACCCGTTGAGCCGTAATTGATGCTCCTGCCTTGATAAACTCATTGATTTGCTGATCGACATTTACCCTTCCGGAGAAACGCGAAAAGTCGGTATTTTTCAAAACTCCCTGCTGGCTGTAATATCCCAGACTGGTTAACACTTGAGTTTTGTCTGAGCCACCTTTAAACTGAATGTTGTGATCCTGAACAACTCCAGGCCGTGTAGTTTGATCTACCCAATTGGTATTTACATTCGATTGTAACTGTGACTGGGTATAAACAGCATTCTGCTGATTTTCCTGACCATCGATTTCCTGATACAAAGCATTGGCCAGATTCATATAATCTTTTCCACCGAGCATGTTAAAAGGATTAACCACCTGCTGGGTTCCAACATATCCTGAATAGGAAATACGGTTTTCGCCAGATTTTCCGCGTTTGGTCGTAATTAGAATAACGCCGTTCGCACCGCGTGCACCGTAAATGGCAGTTGCCGATGCATCCTTTAGAATTTCCATCGATTCAATATCGTTCGGGTTGATGTCGGTGCCATTTGTTGTTGGAAATCCGTCGACCACATACAGCGGTTCATTTGAACTGCTGATGGAGTTCGCACCACGAACACGAACCGAAATACTTCCGCCCGGAGCTTTCGAATTCTGTACAACCAAAACACCGGCTGTTCTTCCCTGCAAAGCCTGAGCTGCATTGCTCACGGTTCCGCCCAACGTAAGATCGTCGCTGGTAACTTTGGCCACTGCACCGGTCAGGTCGCTCTTCTTAACTGTTCCATAACCTACAGCCACAACTTCTTCAATTCCAATTGAGGTTTCAGCCATTACCACGTTTAATACGCTTTTGGTTCCTACTTTAACTTCCTGAGGCTGCATTCCTATAAAAGAAAACTGGATGGTAGCATTATCCGGAATAGTCGAAAATGAATACTCACCGTCTGAACCGGTTATGGTTCCCTGCGTCGTGCCTTTAATTAAAACTGAAACTCCCGGAAGTGGTGAGCCCGTTGCATCAGTAACTTTTCCCGAAACCGCCTTTTTCTGTTGCGTTTCCGATTGTCCATTTGACTGATTGTTTGAAAGGACAATCTGGCGTCCATCGATTTTGTAACCAACATCGGTTTTGTTGAACAAGACGTCGAGGACATCTTTAATCTTCACATTTTTAACCTGAACATCAACCGTTCGGTCAACGTCGACGACGGTTCGGCTGTAAAGAAAATAGAACTCCGACTGGTCTTCGATTTGCTGGAGAACGGTTTGTACCGATACATTTTTCAGATTAATCGACAAGGTTGTATTTTGGGAGTAACTTACTCCCGCAACTGCCTGTAGAATTGTCGCTAAAAGAATTGCGAATGTCAATTTCATGTACATTAACGTTTTTTTCAAACCCGGGGAAATCTCCCTAGGAATGATCAGTTTAAGCTTTTTTTGCATAAATTTACGACGATTAAATATTAACATTTAGTTGGGCTGTCAGTGAATCTGCGAAATTCCTGGCAGCCATTTTTTTATTTTTTCATAAGATATATTGTTCGTTGAATTTCAGTTGGATTTGCTTCTTTTTTGTATTCAAATTTTACCGGTATGGCGAGCGAAATCAGGTTTAAAGTCTGGTCGAGTTTTTCGTTTTCAATAGTTCCCGACAGTACGTAATCGCCCATTTTCGGATCACTCAACACGATTTCGACATTGTACCAGCGCCCGAGTCGTTTCACAACGGTACTTAGTCGTTCGTCTTTAAAAATCAGTTTACCGTCAATCCAGGCTTTTGCGTTTTCGGCATCCACATCCTTTTTCACGATTTCCTGCTTAGCCGCATCAAACTGAACCTGTTCCCCGGGTTTCAACGTTAGCGATTGGTTACTTCTTTCCAAATGTACTTTTCCTTCAAGCAAAGTGGCTTCAAAAAAATGATCAGCCGAATAGGCATTCAGGTTAAAATGTGTACCGGTAACCACCGTTTTCATCATTGGATTATCAACAACAAAAGGTTTTTCTGGGTTTGAATGAACTTCGAAATAGGCTTCTCCATCAACGAAAACCTGCCTTGGCGAGCCTTCAAAATGTTCAGGATAACGAAAAGTTGTGCCGTCGTTTAGCCACACATTTGTACCATCGGACAATTCGATTTTCGTGCGGGTACCGGGTTTGGTATAAATTTCGCGAACCGAATTGGAAGCGAACGGAACGTTTTCTTCAACTGGCCTGAAGTAGAAATAAACAGCAAGCAAAACAAGTGGAAAAAACAAAATGGCCGCGACTTTCGAGAATTCGCGAAACAAACGCTTCATTATTCCTGATTTTGGTTTACCTGTATTTTTCATAACCCGGTTTTCGCCAATCTGCTCATGTAATGTCTGCAACATACCGTCAAAATCGGGTATTTCTCCGGAAAATTTCAGTTCAGAATTCATCCATATCTCACCCAGAATTTGGCGCGACTCATCAGCGTTTACCTGATCTTTCAACCAGCTTCTGATTTCGTCGGACTCGCTTTCCGGGCTCTTTCCTTCTAAATAGTTCTTAACCTGCTCATAATTCATAACGGGGGATTTTGTGCTTTTAAGGTACTACGAAATCAGGTGCGCCTAACCCCTATCCGGATTCAAAAAAAATTTAAACCGAAAAAATATATATCTATATAAACCTGAAAATGACTTAACTGTGGAAAAAGAAATAATAGAAGACCAAGCCGAGAATATCGTTTTTGCTTAAATTCTCGCGAAGGAAACGAAGTGCCGAAGTCATTTGGTTTTCAACTGTTTTCAACGAAATATTCAATTTCTCAGCGATTTCCCTGTTCGAAAAACCGGCATCGCGGCTGAGCCTGAAAATTTCTCTTCTTTTCTCAGGCATTTCTTCAACCAAACGCGCAGCAATTCCCTCCAAATTTCGGTATTCAACCGACAATTCGGTCTCACTGGTTTGAGTATCGGTTTTGCCAACAAATTCATTGATACGCTTCTTTTCCGATTTTTCGTGTCTCAACCAACTAATGGTTTCGTTGTAACTAACCGAAAACAAAAACGACTTAAAAGAAAGATGTTCGTTAATCTGATTTCGCTTTTCCCAGACTTTCAGGAAAACGATCTGCGTAATTTCCTCGGCAGCAAACTTGTCGCGGGTAAGGCTAAGGGTAAAGGCATACAGGCGAAGCGAATATTTATGGAACAAGGCATCGAAGGCAACAAAGTCGTCTTTTTTCAAGCATTCCACATATTCCCGGTCAGTGTTTTCCCGCATGTCAAAAAAAAAAATCGGTTACGATGAAACAAAATTAACCAAATTTAATTTGGCCTATAATTTCGACCACTATTTGCCGATGTTCCAGAGCCGGAAAATACAAACAAAAAAAAATTCCCCGCCTTAAAATTGGGCGAGGAATCAAAAATTTAATGAAAATTGTTTAAATAGAGTATTTGAACTTTCGCATAAGTCCTCAAAAGAATCATAATTTTTAAGATGAGCCTAAATTCGGTCAACGTGTGTATCCTTAATCAGCGAAGGAAAATAACAGGCAATTAAGCCGAGCAATTCCTCTTCGGTCTTCGGATTCTGTGAAATAATTCGTTGCGAATAGAACTGTGCATTATCCATCATCTCGTTTATTACTTCCGATTTAACCGTTTGGTATTCACTGCTGATTCGTTTAACGCCGAAAACATGCTTATTACACACATATTCAACTTCAAAATTGTCGGTATGAACAATGAAATTCATACACTTTTTGGTTTTCTTCACACCAATTAAAACGGGAGAATCGCAATTGGTGTATTCTAACTTGTAGGTTTTCAAAGCCTCACCACCCAAACTCATAATTTGGTCGGAAGCTTGAATAGCATACTGCCCCAATTCGGTTAACGACTGACCTGTTAATAGCGACGTTGCTTTTTTGTTGGCTGTGCTTACCAAACAAATGAGCAGTAAGCTTAGCGTCAGGATTGAAAGTTTTGTTTTCATGTTTTCTAATTTTTGTGATTTGTTATTGTTTTTCTAGCTGAAGTAAATTTATTGCAAATACTGAAGTCCAGTGATTTAAATCAACAAACGAACAATCACAGAATAGGAAAGTGACATAAAGCGATACCAACGGCGTTTGCTTATTTCAGTGTTTCAGGTATGGTACTCCTGAAAAGCAAATCAAAACACTTTTTCAGGCACCTCTGCTGTTCCTGAATATCAAAAAAAAATACTGAAAAGTGTGTAGCAAATAGAGGAGCGAACTTTAGATAAGCGAGTTAAGACAACCGACTGTGCTTTTGGCGAACATGCTCAGTTATTTTTTTTCAAAAAACAGGTCTTCCTTGATTTTTCGAATACGCCCCAACGCATAGTCGGCATTTTTAGCTTCTTCGCCGGCTGTTTTGAGGTAAATTGAATAGTAATTTAAGGCCAGGGTTTTATTGAAATTGTACTCTTCATAGGTGGTTGCAATTTCAAACAAAACTTCAACTTTTTCGGTATTTAGGTCATAAGCCTTTTGTAGTGCAGCAATCGACTTTTCGAATTCACGATTACTACCGTAAACCTGTCCCAAATGATGATACATATCCGATAAATATGGTGGCTGTGAGCATTCAATAGCCGAATTCAGGAATTCAGCACTTCGCTTATAATCGGCAAGTTTCTTGTAACAGAGGCCAACGTAAAAATTCACATACTGATCGTTAGGCGCCTGGTAAAAACATTTCTCAAGCAACTGAAGCGCTTTTGTCTCCTGCTTGCAAAAAAACAAGGTTATGCCATAATTCTTAACCACATCAAAAACCGAATCGTTTTCGGCCAAATATTTTTCGTACGGGTAAATGGCATCTTCGTAATCGCTCAATTCAAACAAGGCGTCAGCTTCGCGAAGTAAAAGTGTCGGGTTTCCGGGGAAAACAGATAAAGCTCTTTCACCAACCCGGGACACGTTGGCCGGATCTTTTTTCTTTTTGTATATGGCCAGCAGGTTCAGGTGTGTACCAAAATCGCCCGGATTTTCGGCAATTACTTTTTCGTACAGGTGAATGGCCAGGTCGGCCTTTCCGGTTTTAAAGGCAGCGAATGCGAATTGTTTGTTGATAAATACATTCGACGAGTCAATTTTACTGACCATTTCAAAAGTCTGAAATGCATTTTTAAAATCGTCGATATTGATGTAGGCCCGGCCAAGTTTTCCCTGAAGATTTATGTCATTGGGATCCAATTCGACTGCCCTGCGATAACATTCAACCGATTGGTAAATATTCCCAAGCGTTGAAAAATTTTCACCCAATTCTGCTAAATACGAACTATTCTGCGGATCGTAAAACAAAGCTTGTTCAAGCGCTTTGCCAGCCAGCATTGGATTTGCCATTTCCTTATAAATTAAAGCCTGCTTAAAATACAATTCTGCTCCCGGTTTTTCCTGAAGTTGCGCAGAAATGCGGCTCAATGCTTTGTCGAACTTTTTATTCAGAATAAGTTCGTCGATAGATTGTGCATACAACTGAAACGACAAAACACAAAATATCGGAAGCAGAATGAATTGTTTCATGGCTTGAGGATTTAGTCAATCAAAAAATGTCTGCCGAAACGGTGTCCCGGCAGACCAGTTTATTTAAACAATAGTTTATTGTAAAGCAAAATTAATAGGTATCGTATATGATACGCGAACAGCCTGTCCTTTTTGCATACCAGGGGTCCATTTTGAAAGCAAGGAAACGACCCGCAACGCTTCTTTATCCAGAGAAGGATCAACGCCTCTAACAATTTTTAATGCCCCGACGCTTCCGTCCTTTTCGACTACAAAGTTTACAAATACTTTGCCCTGAATGCCTTTTTCCTGCGCACTAACAGGATATTTGATAGATCGAGCAATAAGTTTTCGCAAAGCAAGCTGACCGCCCGGATATTCCGGCATGGTATCAACGACAAAAAAAACATCACTGTTTACCTCTGCAGATTTTTCCTGTTTGTTGCACGAAACAGCAGTAACTTCGGCAACTTTGTTCGATTTGCTTTTCAACTCGATAGTGCCTGTCGTGCCGTTTTTTGCAATTTGGTAATCGCCTGAAGCCTCGATCAATGCCTGAAGTTTTTCTACTCCAACGGAGTCACCATTAATTTGCAGTGCATGTCCGTCAAAATTAAGTGAAACAGTTTTTCCGGAAGAAGTATTCTCTGCTTTTACCGAATCTTTTTGCTCGCAGGCGAAAACGGCAACTAAACTTACGGCCAGCACAAATCCAATCAGAATTTTAAAACTGGCAATTTTTCTGGATTTTATTTTTGAGATCATTTTAATTCGGGTTTTAATTAATGAATAATTGAAGTTGTTGGCCAGAACAATCTGGTCGCCAACGTACTGATTGATTAAGATTTGTTTATACCATGAAGCAGCTGTTCCTTTCGAAATGACAGCATGATCGGCCAGAAACTCATGATTTTCGCGCAGGGCACGCCTGAACATCCAAAAAAAAGGATTAAACCATTGAAAAACAGCAATGATTTCCAAAACGAGGACATCAACAGAATGCCCTTGATGAATATGCTGTTTTTCGTGCTCGAGCATCTTTTCCCATCCTTTGGTATTTTGCAGGTTATTACTTACGAAAATATAATTCAGAAAAGAAAACGGGCTGATTTCACGTTCAAGAAAAACCATTTTGATTTTTCCGTCGGAAACAACTCGATTTCGCTGAATTAACCGGATAATCTGGTAAATCTGTATGAATAATTTCGCTAAAAAAAATGCGGCACCAATCAAATAAATGTAGCCGAACAGACTATACGTTAGCACAAATCGCTCAGCTTCATGTGTAAGTGTTGCGCCATAAATTGTAACAGCACTAAGTAAATTAACATAGGGAGTAACAGTGACTTCGGCCAAAACAGTGGGTTGCGGCGCATAAAACGGAATGTGCAACAATGGCAAAACGGCTGAAAAAATAACCGACACCAATAAAAACCACCGGTTCACATTGAAAAAAGTTTCACTCCTTAGAAACAGGAAATATACGAGTGCAAAAAGGCTCAGGCTTATTCCTGATTCAAACAGGTAATTTACAAAACTAGTCATTGGATACAGGATTATCAGATTCCAAATCTTTTCCAACTTCCTTGATAATTTCTTCAAGGTCTGAGAGGCTCATTTTATCTTCTTTGGCAAAAAATGAAACCATTTCCTGAAATGAATTACTGAAATAACCGCTCAGGAAATTTTTGAAATACGACTTCGTATAATCTGTTTTGCTAATAAGTGGAAAATACTGATGAGTTTTTCCATACGCGTAATGGTCAACAAATCCTTTCTTTTCCAGAATACGGATAATCGTCGAAACCGTGTTGTATGCGGGTTTTGGATCCGGGAGCCTGTCAACAATTTCTTTTACAAAGGCTTTTTCCAGCATCCACAACTCATGCATAATTTGCTCTTCAGCTTTGGTTAATTCTTTCATAACAAAAACGGTTTTGTTTCAAAATTCACTATCAAAGATCCTGCCAAAAACTAAGCAATTAGTTCGTCAACTAATAATTTAGTTATAAAAGATAAAAAAAAGAGGAACTACGTTTCATCATTTGAATTGAACACTGGTTCCGGTGACCACTGATCAGAACAAGAGATGATTGGATATCCTGAACAAACATACAACTAAATAATTAGTTTTCAAACTAAACTATTAGTTATTTGACTATTTAATTTGAATTACAGTAATATTCCAGATTTTCTTAGGCATAAAAAAGGCCGCCTGATTTTACTCTGGCGACCTTTTTTTTGATTTAAGTGGTTCTAGGTGGTTTAAGTGATCTAAAAAGATCGGTATTAAAACTAAACTTAATTGGTACAGGTTATACGTTTATCAAACAGTATATAGACAGATAGGATTAACGAAACCCTTACTGCATAAAACCATTTTTATCAAATTTTTTTACAGATTGCTGCCCATCCCCCACCCGAGGCTAAATTAACTTTTAACTTATCTGACTTTGTTACTTGTTTTACAATCCGTTTGTAATCGCTGGCATGTTTATCCGCATTTACTCCGTCCTGCATAATTTCAATTTCGTAAGTGCCGTCGCCCAGAAACGACAAATCCAGATCAAGTGAACGCGCAGTCCAATCGGTCAATGCACCAATATACCAGTCATTTCCTTTGTGACGGGCGGTCAGTATGTAATCGCCAACTTTAGCATCGAGCACTTTGGTTTCGTCCCAAACGGTTGGCATCCGGCTGATAAAGCTTGTACTTTCAGGTTCTTTATAATAATTCGATGGACTATCATTCAGCATTTGCAAAGGTGCATCGTAACATACATACATGGCAAGCTGGTGACAACGGGTTCCCTGGCTCATGGGGCTCGAAAAACTAACTGCATAATCCTTTTCATTTTTATTGACCATTGCACCAGGGGTATAATCCATCGGGCCGGCAAGCATACGGGTAAAGCAAAGTGTAACATCGTGTTCCGGAGTAATATCTTTGCTCCATTTGTTGTTTTCCATACCTTTAACGCCTTCGTGGTTAATAATATTGGGGTAGGCACGGGCCATTCCTGAAGGTTTAAAAGCTCCGTGAAAATCGACCATAAGTTTCCGGTCGGCGCAAGCTTTGGCGGTACGTTCGTAGAAATTCACCATGAATTGTTCGGAGCGTGCCATGAAATCCACCTTAATTCCTTTGGCACCCCATCCGGCATAAATATCCAGGATGTTGTTCATATCGGCATCCAACGCATTCCAAAGGCACCACAAAATAATGTCGACATTTTTTGATTTTCCGTAGGCCATTAATTCCTTGATATCCAGATTTGGATTGGCTTCCTTAATATTTGTCGTCGATTTGGTCCAGCCTTCATCCAGAATAATATATGGAATATGATATTTCGAGGCGAAGTCGATGTAATATTTGTAAGTCTGTGTGTCGAGCCCCGATTTAAAGTCTACACCATAAATATTGTTGTCGTTCCACCAGTCCCAGGCCACCAAACCGGGTTTAATCCAGTCGGTTTCGGTTAACTTATTTTCGCGCGACAGCAAAAATACCATTTGATTTTCAACCAGTTTAGCATCTTCAGAGCTAATCATGAACACACGCCACGGAAATGTTCGTGTTCCTGAAGTTTTGGCAATATAACCGGCTTCCTGAACATTCTTGATTCCACGGTCGCCACTTGGATCGGCATGCAAAATAACATGCGGATATTTACTCCGAAATGCAGCTTTTCCGGTGGCTTCCATAAACAAGCAAGGATAATCGAACAAATCGGCTTCCGTAATTCCGATTTTAATGTTGTTATTCGCTTTTACCAATGTTGGCAGCGAGCAGAATTTTCCGGCGCCAATTGAACTGATTTTCTGATCGAGATAAACTCGCTCGTAATGCGAATAAACGGTTTCTTCTTCAGGAAAAAGTACACCAAAATCACCAGCGAAATTTAAACCAACTTCTTCATTTTTTACTGTGATTTCATTTTTCAGACTGGTTTCGAAACGATAAGCAATTCCATTGTCGAACACCCGAAAACTCACCGAATAATCGGGCTTAAACTTCAGGATTAACTGATTGTAAATATTGCTTATGTTTTTCGATTTTACTGCCACAACCGTTTGAACCGTTTCGTTAACCGTGCTGGTTTTAGCCGAAACCACTTTGGGAGCTGCGCCAAGCACTTCGGTTCCTAAATCGAGACTTAGCGTATTGTTGGCAAAAATTGCCTGACCTCCAACATTTGCAGACCATTTGATTTGCGAATCGGCAGTTATTGTAACCTGAATTTTGCCATCAGGAGAGCTAACTGAATATTCTTTGGCAAAAACACCAATATTTAAAACGAGTAAAAAAATGACGATTGCATACTTCATAAGTTCAACTTATTTTGTGGGTTAGATATAATTTCAAAAGCTTTACTTTTTTATGAAGCGGTAGACCTTAACCGTGTGTGGTGCAAGCTTCACAAAAACAGGATTCTGAGTAACCGGTACTTCTTTATGATCCCATAAATCACGTACCTTATAATCAGCCAATTTATAGGGATCTGAATTCCAATATCCATCGTTGGCCTTCAACAAAACATTAAAATCAACCTGAACGGTTTTTTCCTCATCACCGCGATTCAGCAAACAAGCCGCTTTTTCGTTTCCGGCCAGTTTTTTAATCCAGATTTCGTAATCGCCATTGTCGCGCATGCAAAATCCCTGTTTCCCCAGCGTATCCTGATCCAATGCAATTATTTCGTCATTTTTGAGGATTGAAGCTGTTTCAGGAGACATTTTGCCCAGATCGTTTCCGGCCATAAGCGGAGCCGCCAACATGCACCACAATGAAAAATGCGTTTTATATTCCTCGGTAGTCATGCCTCCGTTGCCAACTTCAAGCATATCCGGATCGTTCCAATGACCTGGGCCCGCGTATTTGGCAATATCTCTTTCTTTATCAACAATATCAATCATGGCATCCCAACGGTCCACAATGTCGCCGGTTGTGCGCCACAAATGACCAACTTCGCCAGCCCATTCCCACGGCTTGGCAGTACCCCATTCGCAAAGGCTGAAAACGATTGGGCGACCGGCAGCAAAAAGACCATCGCGCATTGTAGCATACGATGCTTTTGCATCCTGAGTTGTGGTGTTGCACCAGTCGTATTTCAGGTAATCGACTCCCCAACGGGCATAAGTGCGGGCATCCTGATATTCGTGTCCACGGCCGCCGGGACGACCGGCACAGGTTTTTGTTCCGGCACACGAATAGATTCCAAATTTCAGGCCTTTGGAATGAATATAATCAGCCAGATGTTTTATTCCATTGGGAAAGCGATCCTTGTCGACAACAATTTCACCATCCTTGTCGCGATCAACCTGCCAGCAATCGTCAATAACTATGTATTCGTAACCGGCATCCTGCATTCCGCTGGTTACCATTTCATCGGCCATTTGCATGATCAGTTTTTCACTCACATTGCAGCCGAATTTATTCCAACTGTTCCAGCCCATCGGTGGTGTCTGGGCCAGCTTATCAAATTTCTGAGCAGAAGCGCCCATAACGAGAATTGTAAAGAAGAATAGTAAAGTTTGTTTTTTCATCGGATTATTTTGTTAGTTAGAAATCTATCGTTTCAGGTGTCGCAAGTTTATCATTTCATTGATTTCGGATATGGACAATTGTTCCGGATACATGGAAAATTAATCGGCTAAAAGGAAATTAGGTCAAACAAAT
Organism: Prolixibacteraceae bacterium; assembly: GCA_963677955.2. Taxonomy (GTDB): domain Bacteria; phylum Bacteroidota; class Bacteroidia; order Bacteroidales; family Prolixibacteraceae; genus Aquipluma. The sequence goes on along the minus strand of CAXXQR010000001.1, from coordinate 4,072,985 downwards.
GATTATTGACATCTAAATTTAGCACCCCAGAATCATTGCTCAGCCAAGTTGAAATCGTCAGCATCGTTCAGGACAGGAAATTCATTTCTGAATTTCAGCAAATCCGGATAGGAAAGTGAAGCATAAACAATACACTCATGCTCATCGGTCTCTCCGGCCAACACGGTACCATGCGGCGACACAATCTGCGAATTGCCCGAATATGAAATTGAATAGCCATCCACTCCTACCCGATTTACACCGGCCACATAGCATTGATTTTCGATTGCGCGGGCCTTTAAAAGCAGATTCCAGACATTTTTGCGCGCCTCGGGCCAGTCGGCTGAATAAATCAGCAGGTCGTATTCGTTGCGATTGCGTGCCCAAACCGGGAAACGCAAATCGTAACAAATCAATGGGCAAATCCGCCATCCTTTGTAATTTAAAATCAAGCACCTGTTTCCGCTATGGTAATGTTTTTTTTCATTGCCCATTGTAAACAAATGGCGTTTATCGTAAAAGTGAATTTCACCGGAAGGTTCAGCAAAAATCAATCGGTTGAAATAAACTCCACTGTCTTGAATAATTAAACTTCCGCAAATAGCCATTTGATACTCGAATGCTCGTTGCTTCATCCACCGGATGGCGTTTCCATCCATGGTTTCTGCCATTTCTGCAACGTTCATCGAAAAACCAGTGGTAAACATTTCAGGCAAAACCAGCAGATTGGTTTGCTGTTCAATTTTCGGAAGCCATGCATCTATTCCGGATAAATTGGCGGTAGGATTTTCCCAGATCATATCAAACTGCAAAACAGCTATTTTTAAATTTTCCTGTACCATATTTTAGGTCTTTTCAGAATATTTGGAATGAAACACCTAAAGGTACGAAACACCACATAAAATAAGCTGCGATTAATTAATCTTCTGCAGTAAATTTCTCCGGATGTTTGCCAACCAAGCCTAGCGAACGGTAATATTCCTTCATGCGCCGAACGTCTGCTTCAGCATCATCTGTCAAATCCAACGTTTGGTACCAGCCAATTTCTTTTCGACCGAAATCAAAAAAACCGAGATAAATTTTGGCTCCGGTCGCCTGGCCAATGGCATGAAATCCAGCTTTCCAGCGTTTGGTCAATTCACGTGTTCCTTCGGGAGTGATCGCCAAATGCATGGTTTCGCGACTGTTCATTTCTTTGATAACCTGTTTTACCACAGTGGTTCCTTTCGTTCGATCGATCGGGATCGCTCCCATTTTCCGGAGAAAAAAGCCCATGGGCCAGAAGAAAAATTCCTTTTTGATCATGATATTTACCCGTCCGCCGACCGATGTGTAATACAAATACGAAATAACAAAATCCCAGATACTGGTATGCGGAACGCCAATAATGATTGCTTTCTTATGGGGCATGACACCATTAATGGTTTTCCAGCCCATTAATTTCAAGATTAGTTTACAAATCTTTCGCCACATGCTGGTCAATTATACTTGTGTTGATGTTTGTTGCGAAACAATAATTTGTTAAAAACCGAATGGCCATTTTCTGAGCGTCTTCCAATTGGCTGTCGCAGTTGAAATCAATTAAAATCATTAGAAAGCGTTTGGTGGAGTTAGAAACTTCCGTTCGTTGCGAATCGCTGGTCGGTGTCCCGAATGCACCAAGGTCATCGCGAAAAACCGGGAGGTTTTCGATATTCAGATCGCCACGCCCAATTCCGGAATAAGGCTCACCGCGTTGCCCGATACCGAAAGTTATATCACCCCGAATTTGTGCAAAATCGTAACCTCCAATTGAAAATCCGCTTGAAATCGATACCAGATTTAACTGGTCAACAACATTGTTAATCGAATAAAGTCCCTTTCCTGAAATCACACGCCTGAGCAGCGCTTCGGCCGACAAGCGGTAGCGTGCCGGATCTTTACCGCACAATTTATAAGCTTTCCGGGATGAAGTAATAGCCGAAATCTTACTGATATCTTCAATGTTTAAAGATTGATTGAGAAACTGAATTTTCTGCCCAATTTCGGTTCGTAATTCTTCGGATGATTTCTGAACCTGAACATTGGCTTCAATGCAGGCCAATCGAAGGTTCGGGCAATTTGATTTCAGTTTTTCGGAAAAATGAATAGTAACCATTTCTGGATTTACAGGTTATATTTTTCAAATCGGTTTAACTGAACACAAAAATATAAATTTAGTGTTCATCAGCTATTTCGAACGAAGAAAACTAACCGAACAACAACCATAACAACGGTTGATTTCGAATTCAGGCAACTAAAAATACACTAGTTTTTTGAACATGGACGCGCCATTCAAATAAACTCTCAAAATATAGACTCCTTTTGAAAAACCATTTAAATTGAAATTAAACGTAGTGGAATAAACATTTACCTTGTACGTTTTACGAATCAATTCTTTCCCATTCAAATCTACGACCGAGACTTCCGCTTCGCCATTTTCGGGATGAAAAATGTTTAAATTAAAATTTCCGTTCGAAGGATTTGGAAATACTTCGGCGTCGAGTGCATTGCTCAACAGGTCGATTGTAACTGACCCGAAAGCCCCTGCATTACCATCGACCTGTAGCCAGTATAACTCGCCCGGCGCAAGCTCAACATCTTCGAGTACTGATGTTTTATCGCTTAAAGATCGATTATCGTTGGCCGCGACAATGTTGAAATTTCGTTTATCGCCCGATATTACCGATTGAAATGAGGAGGCTTCATAAATGGCAATCTGATCATCGAATCCGTAAGTATTTATTGAAACCACTCCGTTGGCGGGCGCAACAAACTTAAACCAAATTGAATTATCCAGCAGAGTTTTATCGGCTCTCAATTCGGGGCACCAGCTTTTTTTCGAAGTACATCCCGACGAAGGCGGGTTGGGTTCATTGGGTTCAACAGTGGCACATTTATTCGAAAATCCTGAATTTCGGCCCAAAACCAATCGGGCTGCATTGGCAATATTGTCGTTTGGCTGAATTGTGACATGAAGCAGAATGGAATCAGAATCAATACACTGCCCATTCGTTCCGGTTACTTTCACCCAGGTTTTAAAGGAATTAGTGAGTTTTGCCGACGCTCTTAAAGACAGAAGTAAAGAATTTGCACTCGTTACTGTATCTAATAATTCAGGATTTTCGAGTTTGTAACGGTATTTCACAGCGCCGCCGACAAAAAGCGGAAACGATTTCAGATCGCAGCCGCAAACCGCACTATCTACTCTGGACTTCAGGAATCTGACGTCCAGTTTACTTCGGGCCACAATATATTTCTCCTGAATAAGTTCGTTGCTTCCGTATTGATTTGTAGTTCTTAATTTTACCGAATATGCGCCATCTTTCAGGAATAAAACCTGTGGATTTTGGGAAGCACTGTCGGTTCCATTTGTGAAATTATACGAAGATGGATCGATGTGCCATTGCCACTCGGTTGGTCGGTGAGTACTCTGGTCGGTAAACTTCACAGGCGAATTCACACAAACTTCCTGCAATTCGGAACGAAAATTTGATTTCGGCGGTATTTTCCAGATACCGTCAAGGATTTTATGAGTTTTATACGGGTCGAGCCAACAGGCCAGCTGCTCATTGTTAGGCAGATTATAATCCCACGAAAGCGACAATTTCCCGAAGAGCAATACCGAATTTACGCCTCCGTGAAGCTGTCCAACAATGCGCTTATTCTGGTCAAAGAGTGGACTTCCCGAAGATCCTTCCTCAGGTCTCCCCTGATCGAACAAAGCAAACCAGTGTGTATCGGGCAAAGTTGTTGAGATCAGGGTCAAATCTTCGGAATACCACTGAATTTTTTCCGGATAACTGAATGCCGTATTGCTGGCCGTTGCTATACATTTGGGATTTCCGTCCGGATGGTGGATGCAGGCAGCCGACTGAGGATTTTCTCCACTGACGTCCCATCCGGCATAGTATGGATTGTATTCATCGGGCGGATATTCTATTAAAAGGAGTAGCGAAAAGTCGGAATGTTTGCTGCCTGCCTTAAATGTCGCTCCGGATAAAGTTTTGGAAAAAGAAGCATCGTCGGCCGTACAGCTTGAGTTTTCGTAATCGAAGTAAGTTATGAGCGTTTCCGCCACTTCTTCCGAGTTGATGCAATGATTGGCCGTCAGGAAATAGGGAGTTTCGTCTTCCTTGGCATTGTTTATTAATGCGCCAGAGCAAAAATACGAGTTTAGGACATCGTGAAATGTCATCAAACAGACAGCATGCTTCACAATTTGCCAGCCATCGCCTTCCGGACAATTAATCCCGATTCGATCTTCAGCGATTTCCTTAAGATTTTTGTAAGCCTGAGAAACTGAACCAAGAACAAGTTCTCCGGAAAATTCCGGAGAATCTGGCTCAAAATATTCGATTATCAAACTTTTACCTGGAAATTCTGCAATAGAAAGTGACTTACTATCGCGATTGTTGTATTTAGTAAACGCGCCTCTGACCATAGTTTCCGATGAATTGTATATGAAAACACTGGCATTTTCAGGCAGGCGATATTTTTGAAATGAAATTCCCAGAGAAAGGGCATTTTCCGATTCAATTTTGTATCGCCAGATGGCACCTTTACCCGGAATTTCAGTTTTAATTCCTGCCTCTTTTATGTCTATAACACAGGATTGAACCAAACCATATCGGTTTTCAATTTTATATTCATTATCCTCAGCAATTAGTTTCGAAAAGGAAATCGGATTAAGTTTTACGAAAGGAATTAGGACAGCCGTTTTTTGCTCAAAAAGGAAGCTTTCAGGAATTCCTTTCCTGCCTACCTGAGCTTTTGAAACAGAAGTACAAAACATCCCCAAAGTCAGTAAAAGAGCGAACCCAAAATGAATGATAAATTTCAAAGTATGCCTTTATTATTCAGAAAAAGTCACCGATCAATCAAACTATATTAGTAGACATTTATACTGAAAGGTGACCCTATTGTTTATACATAAAGGCATGAAATTAGTTATAAACTGAGTGTTTCAACAAAAACAGCGCAAAATAAAAGGCAAAGTAAATTGTGAGCTGAAAACTGTAACATTGAATGAACTGAACATCATTCCTGTTACTTTTTAATACAAAAAGGCTAAAAAAACACTTCGGTCCGAATATTTTCAGGTGGAAGGCCATAATTTTCGAGAATAACGGTCACTTCTTCAATCATATCCGAGTTTCCACACAAATAGCAAATTAAATTTTCGTCAATGGGATGTTCCTTCAGGTAGTATGTTACCCGCCCAAAATAATCTCCGCCATTGCTTCTTGAAGTGCAAAGCAAAAACGTCTCCTGCCTGAATGACTCCCGGCCATATGCTTCATCAGGGAAATGAACACCATGCAAAACTTCGTAATTGAGATTCGGATACGACCGAACATACGAATGAAATGGAGAAATACCTGTACCTGTGGCAATTAACATAGTAGGATGTCCATTCTTTGTTTTCTCATCCAGCACAAAAAATCCATTCGGACCTTCTACATCCAATTCAGAGCCTGGTAGCAGGTGCCTTAAATATCTAGAAAATTCACCCTCCGGAATTTCCCGGACCAAAAAGTCGAGGTATTCATCATTTTTACCACTATAAATAGAATATTCACGGCCTTTATTCTGATCGGGAATTCGAATAATTACATATTGACCGGGCTCGAACTGAAAATTTTTGCGGTCGAGTCGAATAATGAAAGTTTCAGGAGTTAGGTTAATGACATCGAGTACTGTATGTTGTTGTCGTTTCATAAAAAAAATAAAGTTCCAAATTTCTGGTTTCAGGCAGCCCGTTAACCCGAAAATCGGTTTTTACGATTGATACTATTAAATTGAAGTTTATATTGATAAAATTACCCGTTTACGTGTCGCTCAGCGTGATACGAAGAACGCACCAAAGGACTGCTTTCGACATACGAAAAGCCCTTTTGCATGCCGGCGGTCTGGTACAGTTCAAAAGTTTCGGGCGTAATGTATTCCTGAACGGGTAGCAGATTCGAGTCAGGTTGCAGATATTGACCGATGGTAAGTACTTTACAGCCTGCTTTTCGCAAATCATCCATAGTCTGCAAAACTTCATTTTCCGTTTCGCCCAGCCCAACCATAATTCCTGATTTAGCGACAATTCCGGCTCCCGAAATTATCGAAATAACTTTTAGGCTTCGGTCGTACCGGGCAGTGCTGCGTACTTTCGGTGTCAGGCGTCGAACAGTCTCCAAGTTGTGCGAAATAACATCTGGAGCTGCATCAATCACTTTTTGAAGGTATTCGGGATTTGCATTAAAATCGGGAATCAAAGTTTCGATCGTGGTGTCAGGATTTAGTTCCTTGATTTTCCGAATGGTCGCAGCCCAGAATTCAGCTCCGCCATCCTGAAGATCATCACGTGTTACCGACGTTACCACGCAATGTTTCAAATCGAGTGTGCGAATGGTTTTGGCCAAACGCAAAGGTTCCAGCCAGTCGACCGGATCCGGCATGTCGTTGTGTACGTAACAAAACCGGCAATTCCGGGTACATTTGTCGCCCAAAATCATGAAGCTTGCAGTCCCTGCACTCCAGCATTCTCCCCTGTTGGGGCAATTTCCGCTGGTACATATCGTATTTAAATGGTGATCGGCAATTAATCGTTTAACTTTCGAGTAACTTTCTCCCTTAGGCAACTGAGATTTCATCCAACGCGGCAACCTCTCCCTTTCTATTTTTAAATCAGTCATCGTAAAAATTTGAATACAGCCATAGAAACAGAATTCAGGAAATGATGTTCACTTTGGACTGGAATTTTAAGACTCTCGAATTGAAAAGCTGCGCCGACAATGCTAATTCAGGTCATAACAGTGAAATATTGAAATGTATTTTAAAGGAAAACAGCGTACAATTCTTGTTCTTTTTTTATAAGTTAGACACCCATTAAGAGTAAAACCTAAAAACACAAAATATGGAATCGAACAGACGGAATTTTTTGAAGCATTCGTTTGCTTCGGCCACAGGTCTTGCAGCCGCCACAATGTTGCCTACTGAAATATTCGGTCAAAATCTACATGGCACAAACAGACCCGAAGAAATTATCCTGAAACCCGAGAATCGTCCGGCGCCCAAGGAATCCATTCGATTTTCGGTAATTGGTCTGAACCACGGACATATTTATGGCATGGTAGAAGCGCTTATAGGCGGTGGGGGACAATTAGTTGCCGTTTACTCCAAAGAGCCCGAATTGCTAACCCCATTTACCAAACGCTATGCAAATGTAAAAGTTGCCAAAAGTGAAGCTGAAATTTTGGAAGACAATTCCATTCAGTTGGTAGCCAGCGCTGCAATTCCGGTTGATCGGGCACCACTCGGCATTCACGTCATGAAATCGGGAAAAGACTACATGACCGATAAACCCGGGATCATCACTTTCGACCAATTTAAGGAAGTAAAGAAAGTTCAAAAAGAAACGAAACGTATTTACTCCATTGTTTACAGCGAACGTTTAACAAATCCAGCCGCGGTAAAAGCAGGCGAAATGGTTTTGGCCGGAGCTATTGGTAAAGTAGTTCAAACGCTTGGCATTGGGCCGCACAAAATCGGGTTAACCTCCAGACCTGATTGGTTTTGGGATCCTGAAAAAGCTGGTGGAATCTTATGCGACATCGGTTCACACCAGGCCGACCAGTTCCTGTATTACACCAGTTCGAAACAGGCTGAAGTTAGCGTCGCCCAGGTTGGAAATTTCAATAATCCCAAATATCCAAAGTATTTTGATTTCGGCGATATGAACGTTCGGAGTCCTCATGCAACGGGTTATATCCGCATCGACTGGTTTACGCCAGACGGATTGGCAACCTGGGGAGATGGCCGTATGTTTATATTGGGCACTGAAGGTTATATCGAGTTACGAAAATATATCGATATTGCCGGGAGAAAAGGTGGAAATCACCTGTTTCTGGTTAACCAAAAGGAAACAACGTATTACGATTGTTCTCAGGTTTACATGCCTTATGGCGAGCAACTTGTCAGCGATGTAGTTAATCGCACCGAAACAGCCATGACACAGGATCATTGTTTTCTGGCTACGGAACTGGCTTTGACCGCGCAAAAAATAGCTTACAAGTTGAATGGCTGATCCTGACAATTAAAAATTGGTATACCAAACTGTTTAATTTTCTTCATTTCATTCCTGAAAAGTTGGCTAATAAGACTTACGACTTTCGTAAAAGTTCCGTATTTTGACGACCTTTTAAATCTGAACCATCATGACAAAAATATACAATTGGGCTGTTTTAGGCTGCGGAAAAATTGCTCGCAAGTTTTCAGGAGACCTGAAACTATTGCCCAATGCCAGGTTGTACGCAGCGGCTTCGCGTTCGTTGGAGAATGCCCGGCAGTTTGCAGCCGACCTGGGTTTCGAAAAAGCTTATGGAACTTATGAAGAGTTGGCTGAAGATCCGGAAGTTGACATTGTTTACATCGCCACACCACATTCACACCATTTCGAACATGCTCTTCTATGTCTAAATCATAAAAAAGCTGTTTTGTGCGAGAAAGCTTTCGCCATCAATTCGCACGAAGTTTCGATTATGATTGAAACCGCGCGAAAAAACAATGTTTTTCTGATGGAGGCATTTTGGACGCGGTTTCAGCCAAGTTTCCTGAAAGTCCTTGAGATTATTCAATCAGGCGAATTGGGTGCTTTGAAAATGGTTCGTTCCGATTTTGCTTTTAATGCCGAATTTAATCCTGAAAAACGGTTATACAACGTGAGTCTGGGCGGAGGTTCATTGCTTGATATAGGAATTTATCCCATTTTCATGAGCCTGTTGACCTTGGGCAAACCATCGGAAATAAAAACGATGGCGTCGTTTTGCTCAACCGGCGCCGAAGAATCTATTTTGATGATGTTCCGATATCCTGGTGGAGAAATTGCTTCACTGGTTTCGAGTTTTGCCTCTCATTCTTCCATTCAAACTGAGTTTTCGTTCGAAAACGGATTTGTGCGACTAAACCGCCGGTTTTTCACGCCCACGACCCTTACCTACTGGAAAAACTGGCAAGAAGAAAAAGTCATCACTTTCGAAAAAGGAGCCGGCAATGGTTACGACCTGGAAGCCAGCCATGTTATGCATTGTCTCGATTCTGGAAAAATCGAGAGCGATTTAATGCCACTGTCTTTATCGTACAACTTAATGGAGGTAATGGATCGGGTAAGAAAAGATGCCGGAATTATTTTCCCGGATCACGATATGGTAAATTCGTAGTAAAAATTAAACAGTTCATACCTGAAACTTTACAATTCGTAAACAATTGAAACTTTGAGCACAAAAAATAGGCTGATAATGACTGGAATTCATTAATTTAGGTCGTTCAAAAAATTCAGCCATGAAACTATTTCTTTTCAGCGCATCTGTGTTTTACATTCTGGGTTTAAAATTAAGTTCCCAGGTTAACGTGCTTCCACATTTTTTTCATAGTCCTGCTAAAACTGAGACTCAAGTTGCTCCAGAGACGAAGACTAAAATTCAGGAGTCCGGAATAAAATCTGAATCTGTACAAAAAGACAGCCTGAATTTCAATGAAACCAAAAGTGGACAGTTAGCGGCTCCTCAGCAAAAAGACACTGAAAAAGAAAACACTCTGCGTTAACTGGCATCACATCCTAAGTATAAATATTCTGATGAATTTCCATCGATTAAGCGTCGTTTGGTTTATATTTACCTAGTAAAAAAGATGCTATGATTGAACAAAATGACGTCCGGATTGAAAGCTGGGAACAACTGTGCGAAGAAGTTTATCACGATTCGTGGAAACCTCAGTTAGGCAGATACCGATCAGATTATGCCTTTCGCGGATTGTCGGATATGAGCTATACCTTGAAAAACAGCTTCCTCCGGAATTGTGGCGAAAAACCTGAACTGGAATATCATCTGTTGCGAAATTTCAGGAAATATGCCATAAACAACGACTTAAAACTTACAAGCACGTTTTGGAGAGCGCTGGTTTTGGCACAGCATCATGGCTTACCAACTCGCCTTATCGATTGGACATACTCCCCTTTTATCGCCATGCATTTTGCAACTGCCAATACCGAAAAATACGATATCGACGGTGTAATCTGGAAGGTTGATTTTGTCAAAGTAAATCAATTGGTTCCAACTCCGTTTAGCAATGGGTTGAACGAAGAAAAATGCAATGCATTTACAGTCGAAATGCTCGAAAAAATTGTATCCCTCTCAGATTTCGATCAGCTTTTTAAAGAGAACCAGGTTCTATTTTTCGAACCGCCATCGCTCGACGAGCGCATTGTAAACCAGTTTGCTTTGTTTTCGGTTATGACCAATCCTATTGCTATTCTCGATGAATGGCTGATGAACCATCCGGAACTATACCGGAGGATTATCATTCCCAAAGAATTAAAACTTGAAGTTCGAGACAAACTTGATCAGGCAAATATCACCGAAAGAGTACTTTTCCCAGGATTGGACGGACTCGCCAAGTGGCTTAAAAGACACTACAAACCAGTTGATTAACTCTTGAAGATTTTCAGGAAAATTAACTGGCAGGTTTAATCCGGATGAAGCCGGCTGTTGGAACAGAAATCTCAATCGAATTCCTATTTCTCCCGGTGAGGACGCCCTTTTCTGTTGAAACACCCAGGCAATTGAATATCTCGTAATTGTAAGTTGAACCAGGTTTACTTAACAAAAAACGAACACTACCTGTTTCTTTCGAATTGATGACGTCAATTGACGACTGCAAAACAATGGGCAGATTTATGGTGTAATCTTCGTAAAGCATATAAATCTTTTTGGCCGTATTTTCAACTTTAACCACCGGATAATATCTTGAAACGCCCATCGGTTCGAAATCACCGTTAAAAATCACGTCGTAATTTTTCTTCCAGTAATCGAGCCAAAAGCGGATCGTTTGCTTCGATTCTTCAGGCAATGTTGAGACATAGAATGACAAATATGGATTACCAAACAATACAGCCTGCAATTTACGGGCGATATCTTCATTTTTGTCACGTGGACTAATCGCGACAACTTCCATAAATGGTGTAAACTTTCCGTACAACAGCCGGTTATTCACCATTTTTTCGCGAACCACTTTGGTGTTTTCAACACCAACAAAACCCGTTAAAAAGTTTTGATAACTAACCAAATTTGGTCCTACAACAGGAAATCGCTGCCCCATAAAAACATTTGGCTTAATGGTTTTTAACCGCTTCTCCATTTCTGAATACAACGTATCAACAGCCAAATCAATCGACACGAAATCGCGACCCTGGTCCTGTTCAATAACCGCTCCTTCTTTTGGATAAAATCCCTTCAGAAAATCGAACCAATAGCCGTCAAACTGCCACTCGGAAAGGAAATTCGCATAAGTGCTGACTAAGTGCTTCCTGACTTCGGGATAACGTGGGTCGAGCACATACATCTGCCGCGGAGCACGATAACGAATATACTTGCCTTCAAATTTTTTCAGAATAACCGGATTACCTCCGATAAAAGGTATCGAATACCACAAATACAGCGGAAGTTTCATTTCCAAGCACTTCTGCTGAAACAATTTCATGGTTTTATAACTGTTTTCTTCGTATGAATAGGCCGTGTCAATTTTCATTTTTACCAGAGCCTGCCAACCATCATCGACCAAAACCGACTTAAAATGAAAAGTTTCTAATGAATCAAGTTCACGTGTTATATTTTCGAGCGGAATGTTGCGATGCATGGGAAACCACGTGGAAAAAACCGGCACATTGGTTGTGTCGACACTTACAATGCCATGTTTAAATTCATCTGCCAAAAACCACGAAGATGCATTATAGATGGCTTTTGAAAAATGTATGTTCCTAAAATCAATAAGCACTTCAGCCTGATAATCCTGCAAATTCGAAAGTGGCGGATTTTCTTCAAAAAAGCCAAGACTAAAAACGATCGAATCATTTTCTTCGCGAATATTTGTACTGACAAATTTTGCCTTATAAGCATCTTTACACGTTAGGGTAATCTGGTTCTGGTCGTTAATAGTCAATCCTGAAATAATTGAAAAATCAGCGGCTGCTCGATCGTAAGAAGGTATTGAGAAATACGATTTATTCGACCATGTTTTGGAATTCCAAATCTGGTTAATTTTTTCTCTTGGAAATTTTACATTGACATTAAACGAAGGCGGTGCTGCAGCATAAGCCGAATGCAGATATATATTCAGGACATATTTTTGAAAACCCTGATCTTTAATGTCGATTGTCGCTTCAAAAGGCGATAAAGTTCCTTCGATCCGAATCTTACTTTTATCAAATACATAAGCATCGTCTGGTTCAGCGCCAAACAGACTCAAAATACAAGTGAAGTTCAAGATAAATAAAATCAGTCCTGCAAATCTCAACCCTTTCATAAAATGCAATTTCATGGAGAAGTAATTCTATAGTCTCGTAAAGATAAAAAAACTAAACAATCAGCAACAACTCAGTACATTATATTTTGCGTCACAATCTTTCAATTTCGGGAACAAAGAAAATGTTTATTGTATCTCAATGTGCTAAATAATAAACTCAAAGCAGTGCTTAAAGCAATCGAGATAAACGGGATATAGACCTGAATGCCAAATTTCAGCTTTTCCAGGAATTTTACTGCATTTTAGGGATTTTCATTAAAAGACTTACTAATTTAGGGGAACTAAAAATAATATCCATGGAAAATCCGGTTAAGAATATAATTAATCACATACAACACATCGGCATACCGGTTACAAACATTCGAGTTTCGGAAGCATTTTACCATTTGCTTGGATTTAATAATGTTATGCAATCATCGTTTCAGGATGATGGCGAAACCGGAACCTGCATTATGATGAAGAATAAAAGTATTGTTATTGAGCTGTATGAATTGCCGACTAAGAAATTAATTGAAGTAGGACACAGGAAAGACGGCCACATCGATCACATTACTTTTGATGTTGACGATATTGATATGGCATATAATACGTTAAAAAAATCGTCTTTTGAGATTGTCGAAAATGGGCCTGTTTTCCTTCCATTTTGGGAAAACGGATGCAAATATTTTAATGTGATCGGCCCCGATGGTGAGCGTCTGGAATTCAATCAGATTTTGTAGCTGATATAATCGTACTTGCTCAGAAGAAATGATTTATTCATGTTCACCGTGTTCGGTAATTTTACTCCCGATCTGAAAAGTTGCAACAATTCCAAGTTTTGATTTCAGAAATCCGGCCATAAAGAAAAATGGCACAATCGAAGAAAACGGGCTGTAGATTTCCTCGAGTTCAGGCTCATTAACTTCATAAACGGCTGCATCAGCGTTTCGCAATAACTCCAGAAGTTTGTTCGTTCGCTCGTGTAAAATTCCATTTGTTGGATTTATAGCAATCACGACAGAATTTTTGGCAGTTTCCTTGTATCCGTGTTCATACTGCGAGAGCGACATTCCGACAAAAGGATATTTGGTAGATTCGCTAAGCAGGTGGGCAGCCTGGAAAGCTGTTCCAACATTGGGACCACTACCTATTATAATACACTTCAGTCTTTTCTTCTTCAGAGTTTTATATATCGCCGCGGCGACGGAGTTTCCGGTTAGCTCAAAATCATTAAATCTTCTTTCTATCGAATCAAGTACATTCCGTACGTCGAATCCGTGGCCCATGTAAAGCACAATCAGTGTATTTATAAATGTTTTGGTTGAAGAGAATTTTTCATTTCCGGCCAATAAAGACACCACAGATTTGACATTTTGACGATTTGCCAACGGAGAAGAAATATCGTTAACTATGGCCGTATACTCGCGAAAACAATCGCCACAATTTAAAACATCGGTTGTTCTTCCCGACTGTGAAATTAGCACTGCGTTATCAAATTGCTTTATCTTCCGTAAATATGAGTAATACTCGCCGGCCAGTTCCGGAAAAATCTTCACACCCAAATATCGAAGTGTAAGAGCTGCAAAATAAGAGGACCCATTTCCGATATACGGAACTTTATCAGGCAAAATCAAACCTTTGTTCTGTTCATAACAAAGTCTGGCCTGAATCGGAATATCAAAAATTTCTTTTTCCACCGCAATACAAATTTTAAGCTGAAAGATTGACTCACGAAAGTCGAAGCATGAAAAAGTCGCTTTCAGACATCTAGATCAATTTCCTGACGGCAATCTCACAGATAAATATACTAACTAAATCGTTATGTTGGCCAGAAATTATCCGCACTGCAATATTTTGCTATTTCACTAATAATGAAATATTTTAATAAAAAAGGAAACCCTAAGAATAGAATTACCGAAATCCATTAAACAAAAAACCCCGCTTTTCAGCGAGGTTTCGTATGTTTATTCACCTATTCAGATGATGACTATTTCACCTTATCTACAATTGCTTTGAAAGCTACAGGATGATTCATCGCTAAATCAGCCAAAACTTTACGATTGATTTCGACATTTGCTTTTTTGAGCAGGCCGATGAACTGTGAATACGATAAACCTTCGGTACGAACGGCAGCATTAATACGCTGAATCCACAATGCACGGAAGTTTCTCTTTTTTGCTTTTCTATCTCTGTAGGCATATTGCAAACCTTTTTCCCAGGTATTTTTTGCAACGGTCCATACGTTTGCGCGGGCACCGAAGTTACCTCTGGTAAGCTTCAGGATTTTTTTTCTGTGAGCCCGTGATGCTACTGCATTTACTGATCTTGGCATAAAACTGATTTTAGAATGGTTAGCGCCCCAATTTCATGGGATCTTCAAGCTAATTCATTCGATTAATAACTTAATTATAATACAAAAAGAAACAATACTAGATGTTCAACATAGCCTTAACATTCGACACGTCAGCTTTGTCAACGGTTCCCCAATAAGTCAGGTTACGTTTACGTTTGGTGCTTTTCTTGGTCAAAATGTGACTTTTGAACGCATGTTTTCTTTTAATTTTTCCGGTGCCGGTTAATTTAAACCTTTTTTTTGCTCCGGAGATCGTCTTCATTTTTGGCATCTTCCTAAAAATTAATGTATGTAAGAAATTTATTTCTTCTTTTTAGGTGAAATAAACATGGTCATTCTCTTTCCTTCAAGTTGTGGTAATTGTTCAACTTTGCCTACTTCTTCGAGTTCCTGTGCAAATTTCAGCAACAGAATCTCGCCTTGTTCCTTAAACAAAATGGAACGGCCTTTAAAAAACACGTAGGCCTTAACCTTGGCGCCTTCCTGAAGAAATTTTTCAGCGTGGCGCATTTTGAACTGGAAATCATGATCATCGGTATTCGGACCGAATCGGATTTCCTTGACAACAACCTGAACCGTTTTTGCTTTGATTTCTTTCTGCTTCTTTTTTTGCTGATAAAGAAACTTCTGGTAATCAGTTATTTTACAAACTGGCGGATCAGCGTTTGGTGAGATTTCTACAAGGTCAAGTTCAAGTGCATCAGCCATTTTCAAGGCTTCAAAAAGCGAAAAAACACCAGGATTTTCGATGTTATCGCCAACAACCCGAACTTGTTGTGCACGAATTTTCTCATTAATTCGGTGCTGAGGAGCTACTTCTGCTCTTCCACCATTGTATGGTCTTTTTACTGCTATGGCCAATTCCTCCTATTTTTAGTTAATATTTTTTAATTGTATAACGAAGATAATTGCTCCTTTACCTCAGCCTGAATGAATTCAGCAAATTCCTGAAGTTGCATCGAACCTTTATCTCCATCGCCTTGCTTACGAACAGAAACCGTTTGATTTTCAGCCTCCTGCTCACCAACTATCAATAAATAAGGGATACGTTTCAATTCGTTATCCCTGATCTTACGACCAATCTTTTCATTTCGGTCGTCAATTAAGCTGCGAATATCGGAATTATTTAGAAATTCTGAAACACTTTTCGCATAATCGTTATACTTTTCACTGATTGGCAGAACAACAACCTGATCAGGAGTCAACCATAACGGGAATTTCCCGACCGTATGCTCAATTAAAACCGCCACAAAACGTTCCATCGAACCAAAAGGTGCGCGGTGAATCATTACCGGACGATGACGTTTATCATCAGCGCCAATGTATTCCAGTTCAAACCGCTCCGGAAGATTGTAATCCACCTGGATGGTTCCCAACTGCCAGCTACGACCCAGTGCATCTTTCACCATGAAATCCAGTTTTGGACCGTAGAAAGCGGCTTCACCCAAAACGGTCACAGTTTTCAGGCCTTTTTCGGCAGAAGCTTCAATAATTGCCTGTTCAGCTTTATCCCAGTTTTCTTTCGAGCCAATATATTTTTCAGGTTTATTCGGATCGCGCAGTGAAATCTGCGCCGAATAGTTTTCAAAATTCAAGGCCTTGAAAATGATAAAAATGATATCGATTACTTTCTTGAATTCGTCTTTTATCTGATCAGGACGGCAGAATAAATGCGCATCGTCCTGTGTAAAACCGCGAACGCGAGTCAAACCGTGCAATTCACCACTCTGTTCATAACGATACACCGTACCAAATTCGGCCATACGAACCGGTAAATCTTTGTATGAACGGGGTTTAAATTTATATAATTCACAGTGATGAGGACAATTCATCGGTTTCAGCATATATTCTTCGCCTTCTTGTGGAGTTTTAATCACCTGAAATGAATCAGCTCCGTATTTCGCGAAATGACCCGAAGTTTTGTATAAATTCACATCTCCAATGTGAGGAGTCATTACCTGCTCGTATCCGAATTTCTTTTGAACCCTTTTCAGAAAATCTTCCAATTGCATGCGCAACATGGTGCCTTTGGGTAACCACATGGGTAAGCCTTGTCCAACATTCTGAGAAAAGGTAAATAATTCCATTTCCTTACCAATTTTGCGGTGGTCGCGTTTTTTCGCTTCCTCAAGCAAAACAAGGTATTCCTCAAGCATTTTTTGTTTAGGGAAAGTGATACCGTAAACACGGGTCAGCATTTTATTTTTCTCATTGCCTCTCCAGTATGCTCCTGCAATCGAAGTTAGTTTCACTGCTTTAATAAAACCGGTATTTGGCAGGTGTGGTCCGCGGCATAAGTCGGTAAAACCGCCCTGATTGTATATGGTTATCGTACCATCTTCCAATTCACTAATCAATTCTTCTTTCAGCACATCGCCTTTAGAACTGAACATCTGTAACGCATCTGCCTTCGAAATTTCTTTCCTGACAATGTCATGCTTTTCCCGGGCAAGTTCGATGATTTTCTTTTCTATTTTTTCCAGATCTTTTTCTGCCAGTTGCTGACCTTCCGGAAGATCAATATCGTAGTAGAATCCGTTTTCTACAGTTGGTCCAATTCCAAACTTTGTTCCCGGATAGAAAAATTCAAGGGCTTCGGCCATGAGGTGAGCCGACGAATGCCAGAACGTTTCTTTGCCTTCGCGATCGTCCCACAAAAATAATTTAATAGTCGCATCGTTTTTGATCGGACGGGTTAAATCCCAAACTTCTCCATTTACTGAAATGGACAAAACATCTTTGGCTAAACGACTGCTAATCGACTCGGCTATATCAAATCCGGAAATTCCACTCTCGAATTCCCTGATACTTCCATCGGGTAAAGTAATTTTGATCATCGTTTTTTGAAAATTGAAAAACAGGGTGCAAAGATAAATATTAATAGCTGATATCGTCAATGATTCCTTTGTTTTTCAGGATGAAAAATGAGAATATTGACTTCTAACTATTTTTCAAGATAACAAACAGAACTTCAGCTTAATTACATATTTAAAACCCTACTACCGGACATATTTACCGTATGCTCAAGCTTAAACCCACATTATACGAAGTATATTCTGATTTATTAATCGAGCCGAAAATACTCAGGAATGCAAGTTTTATTCTCAACCCAGCGTCCATGCTGAGGTTGTTCGTTTCAAATTTCAGAGCAATCGGATCAACCAGGGCGCTTTCGTTTGTAATTTCAAAACCGCCACCATCAACTTTAGTAAGAACCGGGTATTTGCCAACAAGATCAATTGTAGATTCGCTGGTGCTTCGCGCAATTCCGGCGAAAACGGTGAAAATGCTCAGCTTCTTTGAAACGATTATCCCGAACTTCGACGTATTGGTTTTAACTTTCAGAAATTGTCCCTCATCGTTTGTAAATGTTATGGATACATTGTCCACGCCATAATCTTCAGGAGTAAAACTTAATTCCGATTGTGCATTAACTTCTGAATAACTTGCAAAAATTGAGGCATCGAACGGTAATTGCTTAAGCACAGGAATCCATTTCAAAAAATTGTGTTTCAACCCAATACCCCAAAAGCCAAGTTTCATTTGATCGTTATTGTAACTGTACGTCTTTTCAGGAACATAGCGTCCGATAATGTCGGTATACGGCAATAGTCCGAAACCTACCTGCGCCATAGGCACAGGCACCAGATCCATCGACTGGCCATTGGGCGAATTAAATGTTGCAATCGAATTTCCAGCATTATCTTTTACCAGAAGTTTCGGTCCTGGATTATCTTTTCCGGCAATGGTCGGTGCAATGTTGCCGCCACTTTCAACCACCATATTGCTTAAATTCAGTTTACTAATATCGAAGGAAAGTGCACTTTCCGGAACTTGAATTCCGCTTAAACTTACGGTAAGATCTAAGCCAAACAATTTATGTGAAGCTGCTGAATTATACCAGCCGTTGTTCAGTCCATCGCCCAGCGCAAATGCATAAGGTTCGAGGTATGCCTGAATCAGTTTCTCAGCATCGGCCTTTCCGCCCTTTAAAAATTCAACAACATCGGTCTGTGAAAAAGCCGACTGCATCGCAACCAACATCCCTACAATCAAAATCAGTCTTTTCATAGTCGTAATTTTTTAGTTTAAGAATATGAACGAAAACACGAAAATGTTATGCTTTCAAACAAAGATAACCCGTTGTGTGAATTAAATAGCATGTTTTAAAAAGTTGATTGGTCTGTTATTAATGAATCGATTAATATATTGAACGATTGTCAAAGCAGTGATCTTTGATAAGATTCTGGTTTTAAATCCGATAAATGTTTTGGCATAGTTTCTTCTGATTAAAAACTGATCACATAACTGGCTGTAAAGAGTTTCAATCCTTTTCCTGGATTTCCGGAAGATATATGGATACTTCTTATTGCCTGATTGATTGGTCCTGATCGGAGTTTCCAGTTTGACATTAGCTGAGTGGAACAAATCCAATTGCTGGCGGGCGTCAATATATCCTTTGTCTGCCAGCAAAGTACAGTCAGACAGACTAACTTTTACATCCTTTAAATAGTTAACATCATGCACATTGGCCTTGGTCAGGTCAATTGAGGTAAATACTCCTTCAAAGGTACAGATGCCATGTAATTTGTACCCAAAGTAATACTGGTTTTGTGAAGCACAGAACCCCTTGGCCGGAGAAGTAGAAAAATCTTCTTTGCAAATCTTCAACCTTGATGCCCTGGCATTTCGGCAAATCTCAAGGGGCATGGAGTCAATAAAAACACATCCTCATTTTTACAGAAAGTACCACTTAACTGTTTGCGAACCAGTTCTGTCTGATCAAAGAGTGATTTCTTGCGCCGGTTGTATTGTGAACGATCTATTAACCGGGGAAATTCGCTTACATATTCTCCCTTCAACTTTTTAAAAAGCAGATTTTCACTGTCTATAGATAGGTATTCACTGGTCAGATTAAGACTAATGACCTCTAAATCTGAAAACTTAGGTTTCTTCCCAACCCGGGGAAAGTTTCCTGAGTGGTCAACATTATTCTGCAATATGGATTTTAATACTTCCAAAATTTTGTCGAAATTCGTTTTAATATCGTGCATGGGCTGTTTTAATATTTTTGTTTCGCAACTTTAAAATACTAAATTTCAGCTTAATGCACGATTATTTATCTAATTATTAATTTCACACAACGGGTAAAGATATAATTTTCGAAGCTTAACTTTTAGCCCAAACTGATTAATTGGCTTCGGACAAAAATCATAGGTGATCAGTGAATATGACATGATCTCTTTTTTTTATCAAAAAAAATTCGAAGTTTTGATAACCTAAATAAATATCAAATACCCGAAATTATGATTTTCAGACTAAGCCTTATATTGCTTCTTGTAAGTATTTCAGCAACTGTATTTTCTCAGAAGAAAATTGAGCTCAAGGATGTAATTGCAAGTCGCACTTTTGCACAAAAGAGCGTTTATGGTTTGCGATCGATGAATGATGGTTTGTATTACACGGTAAAAGAAGAAGGAAATAAAATTGTAAAATACAGTTACAAAACCGGACAGAAGGTTGAAGTTCTCTTTGATTTGTCGAAAGTTGAAAATGCAGGTTTTACAAACTTCAGCGATTATACTTTTAGCGACGATGAAACTAAAATACTTTTCACAACCAACACCAAATCGATATACAGGCACTCATATACAGCAGAATATTTCATTTGGAATCAAACTACCAAAGAAATGACGCCACTTTCGGAAAAGGGTTCACAGCAAATTGCCACTTTTTCGCCCGATGGTGAAAGGGTTGCTTTTGTTCGAGAAAACAATATTTTTATAAAAAGCCTGAAGTTTGGAACAGAAAACCAGGTAACCCGCGATGGTAAAACAAACGAAATTATTAACGGCGCCCCGGATTGGGTTTATGAAGAAGAATTTGGATTCAACAAAGCATTTGAATGGTCGCCCGACAGTAAATTTCTGGCATTCGTTAAATTCAATGAAAAAGAAGTGCCGATGTTTAATATTCCAATGTACAAGGGCCAAAAACCTGAATTAAAAGAAAACGAACTTTATCCCGGAAACTACAGCTATAAATACCCGAAAGCAGGCGAAAAAAATTCAGTAGTCAGTGTGCTGATTTACGATTTAAAATCGAAGACCAGCGTAACTTCTGAAATTGGCGACGATTCCGAACAATATATTCCACGAATTAAATGGACTGCCGATGCTTCTGACCTGGCTATTATGAAAGTTAACCGTTTGCAAAACAAAGTCGATGTTGTGCTGGCAAATCCGTTTACAGGCGAAACCCGATCGTTTTTCACCGAAAAGAACAAAAGATACATTTCAGAAGATTTCTACGACAATTTCATTTTCCTTCCGGATAATAAATACATTGTTGTTAACAGTGAACGAAACGGATATTCCCACCTGTATTTGTACGACCGCCAAGGTTTTCAGGTAAAACAGCTTACCGACGGAAATTATGACGTAACCAGTTTTTACGGTTTTGATCCGGTAAAAAAATTGTTTTATTACCAGGCTGCCAAAGAATCGCCACTTCGACGCGAAGTATATTTTGTAAGTCTCGACGGTAAAAAATCGGGGAAATTATCAACCGAAACTGGCACAAATACTGCTGATTTCAGCAAGGGGCTTAAATATTACATCAATTATTTCACCAATATTGAAACTCCGAATCTAGTTACTCTCCACGATCAGAACGGAAAACTCATTCGGACTCTGGAAGATAATGCAACATTAAAAACTGCATTAAAAGATTACAAACTCGAAAAAAAAGAATTCTTTACATTCAAAACTCCGGAAGGCGTTGAATTAAATGGCTGGATGATAAAGCCTTCTAATTTCGACGCGACGAAAAAATATCCGGTTTTAATGACTCAGTACAGCGGACCAAATTCTCAGCAGGTGCTCGATCGTTGGGGAGTTGGCTGGAACGATTACCTGGCTCAGGAAGGTTTCGTGATTGCCTGCGTCGATCCGCGTGGAACCGGCGCTCGTGGAGAGGAATTCAGGAAAATGACATATATGCAATTGGGGAAATACGAATCCGAAGACCAGGTTGAAGCTGCTCGTTATCTGGGGTCACTTCCCTATGTTGACAAAAACAATATTGCCATTTGGGGATGGAGTTACGGAGGGTTTATGGCCGCATTGTGTATGGAAAAAGGTGCAGACGTTTTCAAAGCTGGGATTTCGGTTGCACCGGTCACTAACTGGCGTTTTTACGACAGCATTTATACTGAACGCTACATGCGCACACCCAAAGAAAATCCTGATGGCTACGACGACAATTCACCACTTTCGCATGCGGAGCAAATCAAGGGAAATTATCTGATCATTCATGGATCAGCCGACGACAATGTACATTTGCAAAATACCATGGAATTTACAGAACGTATGGTACAGGCCGGAGTTCAGTTCGACATGGCCATTTACACAAACCGGAATCACGGTATTTATGGTGGCAATACGAGCATGCACCTTTATACAAAAATGGAAAACTGGTTGAAGAATAAACTACAATAAGACAGGCTGTTATATATTCATAAAAAGAATTTGACGTTTCAACAAAATATCTGCTGGATTTGAATTCAAAAAAATGGCTGCAACAAGTGATTCAGTATTTTTCTATATTTGAACATAGTTATAGAATCAAGAGCCATATTTGTATTGCATTCTGTCATTAGGGTATTTATTTAACAAGTTTTTAATTGAAACTCTAAACAGTTTCCTTAGTGTTTTTGTTATATTTATCCGCATGAATCGACCTAACGATAACCTAATTCAAGTTGCTCTTTCGAATGGCACTAAAAAGGCCTTTGAGCAAATTTACAACGAATTTTTCGGTATGCTGTTTCATCTTTGTATTGAGTATACGCACGATGAAAAGGTTGCAGAGGAAATTGTTCAGGATACTTTTCTTAAGCTTTGGGAAATCAGGGAAACATTAAATGACCAAATCAACATTCGAAATCTTCTTTATACAATCACAAAAAATTATTGCCTCAATTATTTACGGAACCAGAAAATCAAACTAAAACATCATAAAAATTTGAACTATCTGGAGATGCAATTTAACTACGATGCTCTGGAAAAATTGGGGAATTATATACAATTTGAAGAAATACAGGCTAAGATTGACGAGGCAATCTCGAAACTTCCGACAGAAGTTATTGAAACTTTCAGGCTGAGCAGATTTGAAGAAATGACCTATAAAGAAATTGCGTTTCAACAAGGCATTAGTATAAAAACTGTCGAAGCAAGAATTTCCAAAGCCCTTCGAATTTTAAGAGTCGATCTCAAATATTACTTATCCATAATCTCAATTATCTCAAATTTTCTTTCCTGAAAAATATATTTAAACTTTTTCATTTTTGGGATAGGGTAAAGTGGGAGTTGTGTGTTTACTATGCAAATCGAATGAACACATGTTAATGGAGAATTTCCATAAAATACTTAGTGGTACGGCTAGTGAGGTAGAAAAAAGAGAATTTTACACTTCAATCGAAAATGATTCCGAAAAGAGAGATGATTTTTTGTATTATAAAAATTTATACTCGGTAAGCAATTTCAATAGCAAGAAATATCAGGAAAAGCAGCAGGAAAGCTTTAATAAATTCTGGGAAAAAGTACAGTCGAATAAAAAGAAGTTCAACATATATGCTATGATGCGCTATGCGGCAATAATTGTATTGGCAGCAAGCGTTGGCTATTTGGCAAATTATCGTCTGGATGAAGAAATTGAAACACAGATCGTTCAGCACATTGAATATAGTTCAGAAAAAGGCAGTGTATCATCTATTCATATGGATGATGGATCAGTTATTTGGCTAAGTTCTGGGACAAAACTAATACTGAACAAATATTCGAAAGGTAAAACAATAGCAAAACTGGATGGAGAAGCTTTCTTTGACATGAAACCAGATTCAACCCGGAAATTCTTTGTTGATCTCGGTCACTTTAAAGTGAAGGATGTTGGAACCAGGTTTAATATCAGAGCCTACAAGGAAGAACAGACCATTTCAGCATCGTTGATTGAAGGACAAATTGACTTTGTTAAAGAACACCAATCGTTTCTGAAAGTCATGCCTGGCGAATTGGCTCAGTACAGCAAATCTAATCGCGAAATAACAGTAAACAAACAAGATACATCGATTATCGCAGCTTGGAAAGATGGAAAGTTCGTATTTATTGACGAACCCCTCAGAGAAATATGTAAAGAATTAGAGAACTGGTACAACATTGAAATTGAAATAACTAATAACAAACTGGCAAGTGCGAAATATACAAGTGTTATAAAGCGTACAACGACGGTTAAAATGGTATTGCAAATTCTCGCATTAACCGACAATATTCATTATGAAATAATTGATAAAAAGGAAGGGAAAGACATAATTAAAATAAAATAAAAAAAATGCACCCGTGGAGGGGTGCATTCGATTTTTAGCAAACGAAACTGAGTGGAGTCAGTTTCAAATATTAACTAAACTCAAAACAAACGTATGAAAAAAAGTAATGATTTGCTATGCTTCGCTACGCGAAGGTGGAAAAAACTTATTCGTGCTATGAAACTAACTACTTTATTTGTTTTAATTACCATTTTCGCCGCTTCGGCCGGTAATTCCTACAGTCAGGCAACACGTATTGATTTGAAAATGAAGAACGCTACACTCGTAGACGTTTTTCGTCAAATTGAACGTACTAGTGATTTCGGATTCTTTTTTAAGAATGCCGAAATGGATCTAACAAAAAGAGTTTCCATTGATTTGGAGAATGCAACCATCGATGAAATTCTTAAACGTATTCTTGTAGACGACTATACTTATCGTATCCTGGATAAGAATATCGTCATTACCAAAAACAGTTTTAACAGTGAGGGACAGCAACTAAAATCGGTTTCGGGTAGAGTTACAGACTCCTCCGGGGATCCGATTCCAGGTACTACTGTACTCCTGAAAAAGACAACAAACGGTATTATTACGGATGGCTCCGGAAACTATGTAATATCGAATGTTCCTCCTGATGGAATACTGGTTTTCTCTTTTGTAGGTATGAAAACCCAGGAAATTCCGGTAAACGGGAAATCGCAAATTGATGTAACAATGGCCGCCGATTATATTGGCATTGAAGAAGTTGTTGCGATTGGTTATGGTACCATGAAAAAAAGTGACATTACCGGTTCCGTATCGAGTGTAACACCTGAAAAACTGGTTGACAGGCCAGTTGTTAACGTTGGACAAGCACTACAGAACAAAGTGGCAGGTGTTCAGGTAATCAGGCAAGCTGCTGGTGATCCGGGCGGCAGGCCACAAATTCGAATCAGGGGTACAAACTCCATTAACACCAATAACGATCCTCTGTTTGTTGTAGATGGAATTGTAGGTGTGCTCAATGCCTTGCAAAACCTCGATCCTCAGGATATCGCAACTATGGATGTTTTAAAAGATGCGTCGGCTACTGCTATCTACGGTACACGTGGAGCAAACGGTGTTATTATTATAACAACCAAGCGTGGAGCTGCAGGCGAAGTAAGAGTCAACTACGATGGTTCAGCCTCAGTTGGTATCAAGACAAGAAGAAACGACGCAGTAAATGCCGACCAGTTTATGTACCTTTATGAACAGGCATTTAACAATACGCCTAAGTATGGCAACCTGGTATCCACAAAGGATTTTCGTGGCCCAAATGCAGCAGGATTATCATGGTCAGAGATGCCATACTTGTTCGAACAGGTTGCAAAAGACGCGTATTTACCTGGTCTTAATTTTATGGGGAACGATGGAAAGTATTATAAACCAAGGTTTAACACATTGTTGGAAGATGAAGTTTTCAGAACCGCTTTATCAAATAAACACCATGTTGAAGTAAGCGGCGGAACGGAAAAAGGAAAATACTCTTTAACTTTAGGTAGTAATAACGAGGAAGGGCTTTTGAAAGAATCGTACAACAAACGGTTAAATCTTAGATTTACCTTGGACACTGAACTTAGTAAATGGCTAAGAATGAGTGCCAATGTAGCCTATGCAAGAAGTAAAAGCGACAGAATGAGTGACGATTTGATGAGAAATACCTCGGAATATTTTGCTATTCTGCCAGCAAACCGGTATCCTAATGATCCAGCAATATATGGAGCTTTTGCAGGAAGATATCCTACAGCCAGGGACTTTAATGTTGGTGAGAACCGGCCAGGTTCAACTTTTATGCTAAATCAAGATGAAGGCTATTACCTGCAAGATGAATTTACCGGAGCAATAGAACTTAATGCACAAATTACACCAGACTTGAGTTTTAAAACAAACCTCTCTGTAGATAACAGGAATATGATGAGTAGATGGTATAGTGGAGATTATCAAGGCAGGCGTAGTTCAGATGCATTTGGATACCATGAAAAGTGGCAATATTGGCAAACCGAAAACTATTTCAACTATTCGAAAACAATAGGTGATCATCAAATAACCGGTTTGGTTGGGCTTTCATGGTCTGAAAATACATATGACTACGAAAAAGCATCGGCATCCAAATTCTCTTCAAATTTTTACCAATGGAACAATTTAGGTGCGGGGGCCAATCCACCCACAGTAGAATCCAGTAATACCAGGGGTGCGTTAAACTCTTATTTTGCTCGTGCTACATATAGCTATCAGGGCAAATACATGTTAACAGCAACCGGGCGTGTTGACGGTTCATCAAAATTTGGAACAAACAACAAATATGCATTTTTCCCTTCTGTTGGTGCTGCATGGAGAATCTCTCAAGAGGGTTTTATGGCCGGCAGCCAAACAATATCTAACCTTAAACTGCGCTTAAGTGCCGGACAAACCGGTAATCAGGAAATTGGTAATTTTATAACACAAACGTATATTAGTACCACCAATGTTTTATTGGCAAATGGTTACAGTGCAGGGCTTTACCCAGGCTCTACCGGCAACGATAACCTGAAATGGGAAACGACAACACAGTACGATGCCGGGATAGATCTTGGCTTGATTAAAAATAGAATTAATGTGACCTTAGATGTTTACCAAAAAACAACTGACGATATGTTGTTTAATCTTCCAGTGCCTCAATCAACTACCACTGGTAATGCTTGGGTAAACTATGGTTCGGTTAAAAACACCGGTATCGAATTCACACTGAACACGGTCAATTTCCAAAAGAAAAACTTTACCTGGGAAACACTCTTTACAATAGCATCGAATAAAAATGAGATTACGAAACTCGGCCCTACCGGTGCCGACATTTATACGGATACCGGCGCCGGTAACGGAACCAGCGTTTACAGAGTTGGAGAACCAATTGGATCATTCTTTGGATTAAACAGAATGGGAACCTGGGGTACAAACGAAGCAGTGGAGGCAGCACGTTATGGCAAAGTACCAGGAGACCTGAAATTTGAGGATAAAAATAATGATGGTAAAATTGAGCTGCTTACTGACGGTGATGTTATTGGTCACTCATATCCGAAATTCTATGGTGGTATGAACAACACGTTTACTTATAAAAACTTTGATGCAAGTATCGACATTATGTTTGTAGGCGGAGTTGACAAAGCTATCGTCCATGAGTCTGCAGAAGACCGCATGTTTGTAAATGGTATGATGAATACAGTTCTGGATGCATGGCGACCCAATCATCAGGAAACAATGATAGCCCAGGCTCGTGCCGGTAATGCCGGTGCACGTTACGACTCATATCCTGACACCCACATGATTTGGAATGCTGCCTACATTAGGGGGCAGTCGGCTTCACTGGGTTATACTTTCCATGGAAACCTTGGTGGTATAAATCGATTGAGAGTTTATGCAACTGCAGATAATTTCTTTTTGTTGACTGCAGTTAAACTTCCTGGTTATGATCCTGAAGGTAGTGCTATACAGAAAATTAATGGAAGGGTACCAAATATTGACAAATATATGCATCCTGTTCCTACAACCTTCAGCTTGGGCGTTAATGTCACTTTCTAATTTTAAAACCTTGATATTATGAAATACAAAATAAAAAACATGATAGCATTAAGATTCACCTTGCTTTTGGTGATATTCCTGATGGCGCTTGGTGGGTGCACCGACTTTCTGAAAGAAGTGCCTACGGGACAACTAACCACTGCTGCAGATCTAACAAGTATAGAATATAAAGAACCTTTTACAGTTGGGCCTTATCGACGGTTGCAAGATTGGACCGGTGGTGCGGGAGACTGGGGAAATAATATTCCCTCTACAATTGAGTACCCCACTGGCGGGGCATACACAACTGAGCCGCATGTTCAGTTCGATAAATTTATGCACAATCAGGTAACCGGTAGTTTACTCGACGATTATAATAATCCTTGGTATAATTGGTATTCAGGTGTACAGGACTGTAACCTCTCTATTCAACAACTTCCTTTGATTAAGATGAGTGAGCCAGAGCTTAATAAAGCTTTGGCAGAAGTACGTACCTTAAGGGCATTCTATTATTTTTGTATTGTACGCTACTGGGGCGATGCTGTTCTTATAACAGAACCAATAACAGATGTATGGGCAACAGAGTTACCTCGTACCAGTTTGAAAACAATTTACGATGAAGTAATTATTCCTGACCTTGAATTCGCAGTTGCCAATCTTCCGGCAGGTAGATCAACAACTGGTCGCGTAACACAGGATATAGCCCGGGCAATACTTGCAGATGTATATATGACCGTTGCCGGTTATCCTTACCAGGAAGTGGCTTCCAGTCCGGATAAAGATTGGTGTGGTACAGGAGCCTGGTCAATGCAGACCTATCCAGTCGCTACTGGTGTTGAATTCTTAAAAAAGGCACAAACACAACTTAACGCGTTGTACAACAATGTATATACATTGGGGACCTATGCTGATTTGCACGATCCGGCTATGAACAATAAGGGGGAAGCAATATTTCAGGTGCAATATAATGCAACACTAAGGGGTAATGGTGTTATACAACCATCTCTTCCTTTGCTAAGTGCGATTTCCCCAAAAGAAGAAAACGGTACATTTACTCCATGGGTAGGATATTACAATTCCTATTCTGATAATGACTTGAGGAAACAGGAACGCCAGTTTTTCTTCACATATGATTTTAAATATTCTGATCCGTCAATAAGAGTTAATTTCGATGTTCCATTTCTCTATAAGCAATACGTTGCTGCATCTGTTAAATCAACGGATGGTTCCGGTCTGAACTGGACACTTTACCGTTATGGAGAAATACTGTTGAATCTTACTGAAGTAAACTGGGCATTGAAACAATTAGGCCAATCGGTCTCTGACAATGATATCGTAAAAGGAATTAACGAAGTCAGGGCCAGAGCATTACTTGCTCCTTACACTGCAAGTCAGGTTGGTCTGAAAGAAATCTTGGCTGAACGCGCATGGGAACTTATATTTGAAAATAAAATGATCTGGGATCAACGCCGCACAAGAAAATGCGTTGTTTATGGCAATGGCGAGATTTCAGGTATTCAGAATTTCATTGGTCATCAGCCTGCAATTTTCAACTATGCGTTTGCTCCAATGCATTTGTTATCACCTATTCCTGGTAACGAAATTGCCAGAAACGGTTTAGCAACACAGAATAGTGGGTATTTGCCTACACAAAAATAAGTATTGCATTTTATAAAAATTTAATTGACAAAAATATGAAAGCAAAAATTATTATAACACTTTCATTCATCGCTGCAATCGCGTTAATGATAGGTTGTACAGGTCAACCATATTACGACATCCCTTATGACGAAAACGGGAATGTTTACATTACCCAAATTTCCAAAGTAACTTCTACCGGAGCTACAACGGCGAATCCTACCTTTACCATCAACTGTTATTTTCCGAATGCGAAATCCGGAGATGTGATGAAAGCTACTGTTTTACAACAGCAGGTACCCAGTTGGAATCCAACTGGCGCCAAACAACTTCTGCCGGTAGCTGGTAGCGAAAAAAGCATTACTGTTGGGGCTGATTTTAAAACATCAGTAACATATACCTTAGCGGAAGCTCATTTGTTAAATGTTGGTGATGCTATAACCGTTGTATTTTCCGGAAATACAGATTCAGGGAAAATAGAAATTGTTCTTAAATAAGCTTCATAAAGAGCTTTCTTTTCAATAAATGTGCTAGTTAAGAGGCTGTCTTTTGGGGCAGCCTCTTTTATTAAACTTTCAAGATTCAGTGATACACTTTTAACGCTGAACACACACAAGCATCATAAACCAACTAAACCATCAGTCCGGATCTCTTTTCGCAGAGATTCGGACTATTTTTTTTTTAACCAATTAACCATTAGAAAATGGTGCACTTTGAAAAATGAATGTTCAAATCACTATTTTTGGATAAACCTATTTCCAATTCAACCATGGTTCTCAGACAATTTGCATTACTTTTTCTATTCTTCTTCGGAACAGAAATCAATCTTTGGGCCCAGCAGCGAACTGTTCCGGTATACTCTTCAGGAACAGAGGGACATAAAAGTTACCGGATTCCGGCGATCATTCATTTACCAAACGGTGAACTTCTGGCTTTTGCTGAAGGGCGGGTAAACGGAGCCAGCGATTTTGGCGACGTAAATATTGTTTTAAAACGAAGTTCCGATCAGGGAAAAACATGGAGTACACTTTCAACAATTGTGGATTACGATAACTTGCAAGCTGGAAATCCGGCGCCAGTGGTCGATCTGCTTGACCCGAGATTTCCGAATGGACGAATTTTTCTTTTTTACAACACAGGCACCAATCACGAAGGTGAAGTCAGAAAAGGAAATGGATTGCGTGAAGTTTGGTACAAAACTTCAACTGATGGTGGACTTTCATGGTCGGAACCCGTAAATATTACGCTTCAGGTACATAAACCCAAACAAGCAAATTTTAATCCGAAATACAATTTTCAGGAAGACTGGCGCCACTATGCCAACACGCCGGGCCATGCGCTGGAAATTACAGGAAAAATCAATGCCGGACGTATTTATGTCGCTGCAAACCATTCGGAAGGAATACCACAAAAAGATGGTTCCGATTACTTTGCTCATGGTTTTTACACCGACGACCATGGACGAACATTTCGCCTGAGCGAAAACCTGAATTTGCCTGGCAGCAACGAATCGACTGCTGCGGAACTTTCAGAAGGGAAATTGATACTGAACGCCCGTAACCAAAAAGGCAACGTGAAATCACGAGTTGTGGCTTTTAGCAAAAACAGAGGCGAAAGCTGGGACCGTATCTATTACGACCAACAACTCCCCGACCCTGTCTGCGAAGGCAGCATTTTAAACATTGGCAATCGCAAACACAAAATGGTTCTGGCCTTTTGCAATGCTGCTGACACAACAATGCGCAATAACCTGACCCTGCGAATTAGTTTTGATGAAGGAATTTCGTGGCCACTGACTTTTCCAATCGATAAAAATCCGGAGAACACAAAATCGGCATATACGGCCTACTCTGATATTGTCAAACTGAGCAAAAATAAAATTGGTATTCTATACGAAAAAGACAATTATTCACAGATTGTTTTTAAAACTGTTCGCTGGAAATAGATTTCCCTGGATTATTCATCACATTTAATTGCTTATCTTACCCAAAATAAAAAGAATAAGTATGAAAATATCCATACAGAAAATAGCTGTTGGTATAAGCCTGATTTTTTTTAACCTGATTTTCACTTTCGGATTAATTGGCCAAAATATTTCAGCTCCGGAAGTTTCAATCACTATAAATCTGGATAAAGAGATAGGCCCGATGAATCCAATTTGGGCGCGCTGGGGATACGACGAACCAAATTACACCTACATGAAAGACGGGCAAAAACTGCTTTCGGAAATGGCTGCACTCAGCCCGACACCAGTTTACGTTCGGGCACACAGCTTGCTGGTTACCGGTGAAGGAACTTACGCGCTAAAATGGGGTTCAACTAATGCATATACTGAAGACAAAAAGGGAAATCCGGTTTACGACTGGACCATAATTGATAGGATCTTTGACACCTACATCGATCGCGGTATGAAACCCATTGCGCAAATTGGTTTTATGCCTGAAGCCCTTTCAGTCAAACCCGAACCTTACCGCCATTACTGGACACCAGGCGCCAAATACGACGAGATTTTCACAGGCTGGGCTTATCCCCCAAAGAGCTACGAAAAATGGGCCGAACTGGTTTATCGGTGGGTGCTGCATTCGGTTGACAGGTATGGAGAGAAAGAAGTTAAAAGCTGGTACTGGGAATTGTGGAATGAACCCAACATTGGCTATTGGCGTGGCACCATGGAAGAATATTTCAAACTGTACGATTACACC
Source organism: Prolixibacteraceae bacterium (assembly GCA_963677955.2). GTDB lineage: Bacteria > Bacteroidota > Bacteroidia > Bacteroidales > Prolixibacteraceae > Aquipluma. The sequence continues at coordinate 4,041,052 of CAXXQR010000001.1, read as the reverse complement.
GCCGACGCAGTGAAACGCGCCCTGCCCGATGCCAAAATTGGAGGACCTGAAACTACCGGTCCGGGTTGGGACAAAGCCGAAGAATTTCTTCGTGCATTCCTCGATCATGTTCAAAACGGTAAAAACTTTGTAACCGGCAAAACCGGATCGCCAATCGATTTTATAACTTTTCATGCCAAGGGCAGTCCGAAACTTGTCGATGGAATGGTTCAAATGAACATGGGAACTCAACTACGCGACATCAGCAAAGGCTTTGAAGTGGTAGCCTCCTACCCTGCCTTGAAAAACCTGCCGGTCATTATCGGCGAGTCCGATCCTGAAGGCTGCGCAGCCTGTTCGGAAGCCGACTATCCACAAAATGCGTATCGAAACGGAACCATGTATTCGAGTTACACAGCCGCTTCGTTTGCGCGTGTCTACGAGTTAGCCGACCATTTCGGGATAAACCTATTTGGCGCCGTAACCTGGGGATTCGAATTCGAAAATCAACCCTGGTTTGCCGGGTTCCGCGACATGGCCACAAACGGAGTTGACAAACCAGTTCTAAATGTTTTTCGAATGTTTGGGATGATGCAAGGCAATCGTGTACAAGTATCAGGAAATACAGCCTATGATTTTCAACGCGTACGCGATGAAAGCGTTAGAAGCATCGAACCCGACATTAATGCTATGGCTTCGAAGTCCGATTGTTCAGCTTCAATAATGGTATGGAATTACCACGACAATAATGACTTAAACGTCCCGAAATCGCCTGTCGAACTAAAAATAACCGGAATTCCGGCACAAAAAGCTTTGTTAAACCACTACCGCATTGATCAGGAATTCAGTAATTCTTACAACTTGTGGAAAGATATGGGCTCGCCACAAAACCCAACCAGTAAACAGATCGCTAAACTTGAAGAAGCCGGACAATTACAGTTATTTACATCACCGGTTTGGATCAGTACCATAAATGGTGTGACCACACTAAAAATTGAGTTACCAAGACAAGGCGTTTCATTGGTAAAACTCTCATGGTAATTGAACTATTTTGCTTAATTTTAGTTCGCTATTCGTTGAAATTCATAAGTTAAGAATTCATACTTAATTTTTGCATTTGCTAAATTAGAAGTATTGTTTACTTTAAAAATGACTACCTCACTATGAATAAACTGAAACTAACTGCAATAATTTTATCTTTCGTTTGTGTCTCTCTTTTTCAGACAAAGGCACAATTGCCTGCCGAAAAACTACGCCGTTCCGATTGTTTTTTTGGTGTTCATCTCGATTTGCACGCGAGCGAAGATATTACCAATGCCGGAGAAACGCTAACTCCGGAAATGATTGATACATTTCTCACCAAAGTTCGTCCCGATTTCATACAGATTGATTGCAAAGGTCATCCCGGAATTTCAAGTTACCCAACTAAGGTTGGATACCATGTAAAGAGTTTTGAAAAAGATCCGTTGAAAGTCTGGCGGGCGGAAACAGAAAAAAATAAAGTGGCACTTTTCATGCATTATTCCGGAGTGATGGATGCAAAGGCGGTTAAAGAACATCCGGATTGGGCGCTGGTAAAATCGAACGGTGAAGTCAGCACGACCAAAATATCATTTTTCAGCCCATATCTCGACAAACTTCTGATTCCTCAATTAAAGGAATTGAGCAACGTTTATCATGTAGACGGTGCCTGGGTTGATGGCGATTGCTGGGCAGTTGAGCCCGATTACAGCGAAAAAGCCGTTGAAGAATGGAAGAAAAAGAATCCGAAATCGGAAGTCCCGAAGAAATCTGACGACCGCTATTTCCCGGAATATTTGGAATATACACGAGGTCTTTTCCGCGATTATATGAAAAAATATGTTGATTCGATTCACTCAGTTGACCCCAAATTTCAAATTACTAGCAATTGGTCGTACTCGTCGATGATGCCCGAAAAAGTGGAAATTAACGTTGATTTTTTATCCGGAGATGTGACACCGCAAAACGGAGTTTTCAGGTCGGCATTCGAAGCGCGTTGCCTGGCTCAGCAAGGAAAACCCTGGGATTTAATGGCCTGGGGATTTTCGTGGAATGGCGGACAAATGCCGATGAGTAATAAATCGGTGGTTCAACTGGAACAGGAAGCTGCTGAAATTATGGCCGTCGGTGGTGGGGTTCAATTTTATTTTCAGCAAAATCGCGATCTATCGTTAAAACCCTGGCTTGCCGGCCCACTTTCGGAATTAGGAGCCTTCTGCCGCGCCCGACAGGCATTTTGCCACAAAGCCAAAGCGGTTGCGCAAATTGCACTGCTTTTTCCAACACAATCGTACAAACATCACACAACATCAGCTTTTTCGGGACCGCCGTCCAAATTGCCCGGAATGTTGAATGCCTTACTCGACAACCAATTTTCAGTGGAAGTTTTAACGGAAATACAGCTTTCCGGAAAATCTGACCGTTATCCAATTATTGTTGTTCCTGAATGTGATTATCTGGAACCGGGCGTGCTGTCGGAATTACGGAATTATGTACAAAACGGAGGACATTTGCTGATCATTGGTGCTCAAACGGCTGGCCTTTTTGCCAGTGAGCTTGGAATCCGCTCCGCTAATGTAATCGAGGAAAAGTTAATTTTTCTTTCTGCAGCAAACCGGTTGGGCTCAGTGCGTTCGCCGTTGCTCGATATGAAATTGGTAAACGACTGCAAAGTGCTTTCGAATTTTTACGACGTGTGCGATTACCGGTACAAAAGCAAAACCGTTGCTTCGTCGATAAAGAGTTTTGGGAAAGGCGAAATTGCAGCCATTTATTTCGATGCCGGAACTGCCTATTCGCAATACAAAACATTCGTCATTCGCGATTTTATTGCCGAGACCATTGCACAACTTTCTCCACAGAAATTGGTTCAGGTTGAAGGTTCACACCTGGTTCATATTGCATTTAACTCGTTGAACGGCAAAACTTTCCTGAACCTGATAAATGTGGCCGGAGAAAGTACCAACCAGACGGCAATTGGATACGACCAGGTTCCAGCTCTTGATAATCTGACCGTTACGATTCCTTCGACGGCAAAGCCATCCAGCATAATTCTTCAGCCTGAAGGAAAAGAGCTTGAATTTACTTTTGCTGACGGAAAATCGAAAGTGGTGGTTCCTAAACTTGAAGTTCACTCCATTCTCGAGATTAACCATTAAACTGAAAAACTAATTTGGCCTGTAAATACTGAACAACCGGAATCCTGCGTTATTCAGAATAGAATCAAAAACAGGTTGTACAATCTGTTTTGAACGGTAAATGGGAAATATCAGTTGGGGAGTTAGTCAGGTTAAACATGAGAACAAATCAGAAAACAAAACAGATTTTTAGAACTCGGGCAAAAACTTTTCTGCAATATACTTTTGCGATAATATTATTATTTATCCTGAAAATTGATCCGGCAGCCGCTCAGGGCAAACTTACCGGATTTGTCGTCGACGACGAATTCAACGAACCGCTGGTAAAAGCTGTGATCACAATTCCCGGAACATTAATCAGCGTTTTGACTGATCAGCAAGGCAAATATGTTTTGAAAATGAAGGCTGGGGACTATTTTATGGAAGTAAATTACCCAGGCTATTTCAAGAAACAATACAACATGACTGTTGCTGATGATATTACGACACCCATGTTTATCATTAAACTGAAGAAAAATGCGGTTGGGCAAACTTTGCAGCGACACATTACTTCGCGGGAAAGTAAGAACCTTTTCCCTCAGACCATCGAAGACTATTCGATCTGGCAAATGGATGAGCAAGCCGGAAATCAGGAATTTAACACAATTCTCAAAAATATTCCATCGGCCAGTTTTCACAGCAATGGCAATGGGTTTGGAGACTCGGAAGTCAGTTTTCGCGGCAATAGTCCGCTGCGAACCTCCTACACTTTCAACGGAATTTTATTGAATAGCCCCGAAACCGGTCGCGTTGGTTCATCGTTACTTTCGGGATTAACCGATTGGTCGCAGCAACTTCAGGCGGAGACTGGTCAGGCATCAAACATGCAATCGCAAACAAGCTATGGCGGATTGATCAATACACTTTCGTACTTGCCGAAGGAAAAATCAGGAGCCGATTTACTGGCCATATACGGGAACAACGGCTTTTTGAAAACTTCGGCGACCGTGCATTCCGGACTTTCTAAAAAGAAATTTACGTCGTCGTTTCAGGTTTCACGAACTTCCGGAGACGGAACTGTGCAAAATAGCGGGTTCGAACAATATTCCCTTTTCATGGATCTGCGAAAAGAGCTAAACCAATTCCATACATTTGTTTTTAACGTGAACGCCGTCATTCAGCAGCACAATAGAAACGAACAGGATACCATTGGCGCGTACAACATTTACGGGACAAAATATAACCGCGACTGGGGTTTTCTCAACGATAAACCCGTGTCGTGGACCACAAGCTATAACAGAAGTCCGTTGCTAAGTTTGACCGATTTTTGGCGACCACGAAAAAATACGCAAATCACCACAAAACTTTTTGCCCTATTTAACCGCTCTGCACAACTTATTCCAGCGGGCTCATTCCTGAATATTCTACCAAGCGATTCCGTTGGCCAACTCGCTTTTGATAAAATTACCGACTGGAATAAAGGAACTGAAGTTGCTGAATTTGGAGCCTCTCGTCAACCCGATTCCAATGGGAAATTTATCAATTCTGAAACCTCCGGAATTTCAACCCTGGCTGCCATTGAAAGTGAAAACCGGTTTGGCTTGAGAACAGTTGTGACGCATACAGTCAGTAAAAAGCTAGACTTAAACGGAAGCCTTGACTTGCAATATTATCACGCCAATCATTTTGGGGCTGTCGACGATTTGCTTGGCGCCGATGGATTTTCGAGTTACTCGGATATAAATCAGCCGGATGGATTTGTAGTTCAAAGCCTGTTTAAATCGAATTTTTTTCCAACTTATAATTCGCCCGACAAAGTGGCGTTTAATTACGAATCTGCCATTCAAACCGGCGGTGTATCGTTGCGGATAAACTATCGCTCCGGACGTTATTTTTGGTATTTTGCAGGTTCAGGATCGATGCAAAACATGCAAAGAACCGATCATTTCAATTATTTATCGATCGATGCCAGCCAAAAATCTGATGCGGTCTTGGTAGCGGGTGGTCATGCGCAAACCGGAATCGGAATTAAATTCTGGAAATACCATTCCATTTATTTGCGTTCCAGTTACGGATCGTATCAGCCTTTGTTTAAAACTCTTTTCCCTTCCGGAAATAACTGGAAAAACGAAGGCGCAAAAAATGAACAGGTTTTTGATGCAGAAGCTGGTTACACCATTTTTAGCCGGAAACTGAAAGTGGAAGCGTTGGCCTATCGAACTCAACTTACAAACCGGTCGGTTATCAGGTACAACAATCTGCAGACAGGCGATGCCATGGGCATTGTGAATGGCCTGTCAGAAGTTCACCGCGGAGTTGAATTAAAAACTTCGTACAGGATTGGAGGGAATTTACAGCTATCAGCAAATGGTTCGCTGGGCGATTGGAAATACACGAAAGATGCGGAAGCACAAATTTACAATTCCGATAACCAGCTAAACAGTACCAATGCACTTTGGCTTAAAAATGTAAAAATTGCCAATGCGCCACAATTCACCATTTATTCAGAAATTGAATATAGGTGGGCACACAATTTTTACGTCAGGTTAAATTATTACCGTGCAGAACGACTTTATGCACCGTTTGGTCTGTACGATTTCACCAATCTGGCAGTACGAACAGATTTTGCACAGTGGAAAATGCCGAAGTACGATTTAGTCGGATTCAGTGCAAACTATTTGCTAAAGGTTGGCAAAAAACAAACCCTGAATTTTATCCTCGGCGGTCAAAACTTGCTCGATACCGAATATATTGAACAATCGGCAACAAACCTAAATGAAGACAACCCGCGTTACACCAGCAATCTCGTAAATTATGGCATGGGAAGAACCTGGTTTGTGGGTGTTAAATTTGCGTTTTGATTTCAGGGAACCGAAACCACCGGCATCACCTGAATAAATTCTGTTTTTGTTGTCTGGGGCCTGATAAGATTACAGATTCGCATTCATAAATGCCGAAGACATCACAGGATCATCTTCTTGCGGTGCTGCACAATTGCATGGTGCAGCAGTCGTCAATGTCAAAATTTAATTCCATTTAAGCTGCCGAAGCAGCCCAACAGCTTGCTTTTTAACGAAAAAATCGCTTCCTTTATATCCGGGAAGCAATTCATTGCGAATATGCTTTCGTGTTCTCCGGCTGGCTTTAAACACACACAGCACCGGGTTAACGATTGAATCTATAAAAAATGAGCCTTGTGGCCGGTAATCCGATCGGGAACTGCCGGAATGTTTCCTCAGAACAAGGCTTCAAAAATTTCAAGCCAACTCCATTTTATTTGTTGCCAACAAAAATCCGTTTATTGCCAACAAAAATCGCTTTGTTGCCAGCAAAATAAAATAATGTTCTTATAACACAAACGAAATGTAGGTACAACATAAACGGAATATGCGGACAGTTAATAAGCTTAATACGTTAGGCCAATTTAATAAAAGCTAAAATACCACGCGATACAATCGCCCGGCAGCGGGGCTCCAACCTAAATGAAGACAACCCGCGCTACACCAGCAATCTCGTAAATTATGGCATAGGACGAACTTGGTTTGTGGGAGCGAAGCTGATGTTCTAAATTTGCCGGATGGACAACTATCTTCTGCAAATCACCTCCCCGTTGTGTCATTCAGTTTTCTTTCTCTGAGAATGACTTCCCTTCTTCTTCGGATAGCCTCCCCTGTCTGCCGGATAGCTAGCAATGTTTGAGAATGATGTCCCTTGTTTGCCGGAATTTTATCCTCGGCGGGCAAAACCTGCTCGACACCGAATACATTGAACAATAGGCAACAAACCTAAATAAAGACAACCCGCGTCACACTGGTAATCAGGTTCACTATGGCATGGGACAAACCTGGTTTGTTGGGATAAAAGTGATGTTCTAAGAGTGATAATGGTTAAAACATTTGTGTGCATTAAAACAATAGCCTTGACTTTGCTGTCAAGGCTATTAAAGAATTCCTTAAAACATTGAATATTCACGTTAAACAAAAAACTATTTAAAAATTAACTACAGCGACAGAGAATGGCTTAAGTACAATGTTGTTGTCATTCAATTGAAGTTTATCAGGTGAATTTTCACGAGTTGTTACGTCAACATAACTCACCGAGCCTCCTTTCACCTCGGGTGGCAATTGAAGTTTTATTTCTTCATTTCTTTTATTGATAAGAAGTATTTTTTTACCTTCTTTTGTTTCAAATCCCTGAGCGTCAACTACAGACGTATTTATACCAGTATTTACCAGCTTATCTCCGGATCCAAAATTATCCTTTAGGAGTTTTAGTACCCAATACCGTGCATTTGGATTCCCAGTTTCCCAATTCATCATACTTACATCAGGGAATTGGGTAGGATAGCCAACTAATTGAGATTCACCAGCCTCATCAATTCCAATTTTTGTCAGTTCCAGAAAGATGTGTGCATACATGGCACCAGCCAGATTCCAATAATCATAAGCTATCGGACCCTCTACTTCCGGAGAACGTAGAATAACGCCAATCTCGTTTATCATTGTAAATGTATTTGGCGCAAGTCGTTTCCTGATATTTTCGATATAACGAACCTTTTCTAAAAAGGCATCAGCTTTTTCAAAAAATGTATGCTGATAAAAATAAAGCGGTTGCCCTTCGAGCGAGGGGGAGGAATAGTGATGATATGAAATTCCTTCCAGAGGAATACCGGGCTTGTGATTTTTGGGATTTAAAAAATATTCAAAATATTCAGGATTACTCGTATGTGCTAATGATAAACCTACAAATTTTGTATCCGGAGACACCTTTTTCATTTCTTTAACAATGGCATCATACATTTTGGTGTAAAGCTGAGGTGATATGTTATGTTCGAGATCCGGTTCATTAAGTACTTCCCAATACGGGATCTGATAATAATGACCTGACTTATGAAATACACCCAATTCATCTGTAAATCCTCCCATAGTGTACCAACTGAGCAACCTTGCAAAATAACCAGAGACCTCCTTCATTGTTGAGTCGCGAAGCTCTGTTCCCTGATTATAATCCCAACAAGTTTTATATGGGTCATCCGGATATTTCACCTCAGAACCAGTTTTCCACATCCAGGCAGGGGTAGTACTAAAATTAATTGTAACAGAGTGACCTTCTGTAGCTCCCATAAAAGCCTGCATGGTGCTATCCAGGTAAGTAAAATTCCAAAACGTTTCATTTTTTGTAGGTGGCTTCAATTCTGCAACAGCCATTTTAGGATAAGGAAACCAGGGAACATAGCGAACATAGTCGGCTCCTAATTCCTTTAACGCTTTAAAGGTTGTCTGGTGTATTGGTGAACCGGGTCGCACCATCGGGTTTTCGACTAATTGCAATGTTGGAGTAGTTTTAGATATACGCAGCTGTTTGCTCCAATCTATGGTAACATTATTCTGGGCACTAATATTTTGAACTGATAACAAAACGAATGTGCGTATCATTAAAATGCACATCGATTTTAAAATGATCTTTTTTTTCATTAATTGAAATTTAAAGGTATTATTTTAATTTGCTAAGCAGAAATGATTAACTGTCACACAAGTACTAATCTCTAGGAAATTGGCACCTTCATTTACAGATCATCCCAAAACCAAAAGCCTGATAACCTTTGCTCATAGGCAACAAAGGCTATCAAGTGCAATGATTTAGTGGTTAACTATTTATAACCCTCGTTTTGAGTCAAGGCTTTATTAATTAAAATTTCATTAGCGGGAATAGGAAATAATGCTTCATAAGGCTCAAATTTATAATCACCTGCTGAAAATGGAATCCCCCCCCTATCTGTTGAAGGGTGGGTTCTTTCAAAATCTCCATTAGTATTTAAGAATGTTGCTAAGTCAGTTTGACTCATTGTCCTTTTTAATTGATACCATCGGTCATTCTCAAATGCCAGTTCGATTCTTCTCTCGTGCGATACTGCATTACGGAATGAATCTTTATTTAGACCACTTAATGCGGTAAGGCCTGCTCTTTCACGAATTTGATTGAGATAACTCATGGCATCTCCGGTTGGACCTGATTGTTCATTTATTGCTTCTGCAAGCATAAGCAATACATCAGCATATCGAATAACCGGCCAATTATCTCCCTGACGACCTTTAATCGTATACGAATCAGGATGGTAATACTTAGCTATAAATGGAACAGGGACCCAATCTCCTGCCAAACTGGTATAGCCTCCTTTCAAAGAAACATCTTTTCGTAAATCGCCGGTTTCATATGCTCCGATAATATCAAGTGTTGGTATATTCCAACCGCCACCATTTGTATTTGGAAATTTCACAACTGCCCCGTATGATTCTCTGGGATAAAAATTATCAAGAAATCCACTCCATTCGCCAACTTCACTATCAGCCTGAAACTGAACTTCAAAAACTGATTCTGCATTATTTTTCTTGGCAGGATCGAAAACATCAGCATAATTTGTCATTAAATGATAACCCAAAGGTAGAACCTGCTGAAGTGCGGAAATTGCCTCTCCATACTGTTTCTCGGTAAGATATACTTTGCCAAGCAACGATAAGGCAGCACCTTTGCTAACCCTACCAATATTAGCAGCAGCAATGCTGGAAGGATTAGGAAGTGACGAAACTGCAAAAGATAAATCACTTTCAATAAGCTTATACACATCTGCAGCAGAAGATCTTGAATAGGTGTATGCCTCTGCAGGAGATTGAATGGGTTCGGTAACAATAATAACATCTCCAAAACCCTGAACCAGTTGAAAGTAATAAAAGGCCCTAAAAAATTTCAGTTGTCCCTCAAAATCGGCTTTTACAGCATCAGTCAAATCAGCTCCCGATAGTTTTGCCAATGTAGTATTAATATCACCTAACCCACTGTATAACAGATTATACCAACCAGTAATCCTATTAGTGGAGGCATTTATTTGCCAATATTCAATCGCCTCCAAATCAGGCCCTTGACCTCTGTCGCCAATATTAAAATGAAGTGTTGTATTGTCAGAAATGTACTCAGTATAAATCCATTGGTTTTGTACAAGATCCTGCATCTGCGAATAAACGCCGTTAACCGCTTGTTCGATTTGTTTTTCGGTTTGATAAAAATTTCCAGCATTAAGTTGGGTTGGATCATATTTACTTAGATAATCCTTTCCACAAGACACAAATGTCAACCCTAATGCAATGACTACTATTTTTAAAAAATATTTCATTTTCAGTATTATTAAGGTTATTTAAAATTTAATATTTGCACCAATTGCTATAGTTCTGGGAACAGGATAAGCTTCATCATCTCGTCCAGGACTTCTGCTATCTCCAGTATTGACATCTGGATTATTTCCTGGGTATTTAGTAATTAGGAGCAAATTATCGGCACTAAAATAGAATCTTGTACCTTTAAGTACCCGGATCATACTAGGTAAAGTGTATCCTATTGTGATAGATTTCACCCATGCATGACTTGCATCATAGACATACCGTGAATTCGATTCGCGTTCCCACTTCCATGTATTGGATGTTGCCCCAACACCATCGCCAGGATTTTCTGCAGAACGCCATCTGTTTACACCTAATTGAAGAATATTGAACACTCCGTCCATATTCATCACTGTCTTTTCAATATCTCTTTCAATATCATAATGCATCGCGCCGGTCAGTAAAACGGTCAGATCGAAATTCTTATAATCCCCGCCAAGTGTCAAACCCCAGTTGTACTTCGGCCATGGGTTTCCGATTTCAACCATATCCTGCCTGTCATAAGAAACCGTACCGTCTCCTGTTGCATCAAAATATTTATAAACTCCCGGAATTGCGCCATCTTGTGTGGGTGAAGCTGCAATTTCTTCATCGGTATTGAAAATCCCCAATACCTTGAATCCAGTTATCATACCAATAGGCCGGCCTACCTTGGAACGATTGTAAACGCCATAAAAATCGCCCGTCCACAATTCATCGTTTTGTCCATCAATTTCAAGCACTTTATTTCTATTAAACGAAATATTAAAATTACACCTCAAATTAAAATCCTTGCCAATCTTTGTTTTATAATTGATTGCAAATTCAGCACCTGTATTTTGAACTTTTCCAACATTGGTAAAAGTATTGGTAAATCCAGTGATTACCGGAATACTCACAGGCAGCAGCATATTGTTGGTAATCTTCTTATAGTATTCAGCAGTAAAGATTATTTTGTTGTTAAATGCCGACAGATCCAAGCCAAGATCCATCTGGTTCGATTCTTCCCAACCAATATTATTGTTGACGAATGAATTTAAAACAACTCCTGGTGCATATTTGTCACCAAGAATATATCCTGATGACGATAGGCTTGACGAATTCTTGTACTCACCAATACTATTATTTCCTGTAACACCATAACTTCCACGAATTTTCATATCGGTTAACCATGATATGTTCTTCATAAATGGTTCTTCTGAAATTCTCCAGCCAACAGATACAGCCGGAAAATTACCCCATTTGTTATTTTCGCCAAATCGGGAACTACCTTCGCGACGGTATGAAGCAGACAGTAAATATTTGTTGTCGTAGCTGTAATTTAGTCGGGCAAAATAGGCCATCATGCTCCAACTTGTCTCAGTAGATGAGACTTCGGTGTTTTCAGCTTGTTGCAAAAACCGTATTTCATCATTGGGGAATTTAGTTCCATAACCATAGATTTGGCGCCATGTTGATTCCTGTGCACTAAATCCAAGCATCCCTTCAAATTGATGTTTCTTGATTACTTTTGAATAGCTTAGGAGCTGATCTTCAGATGTAGTTATTGTTTCATCGTACCATTCTTCAAGGAAAGCATCTTGTGGAGGAGGATTATTAAATCCAAAACCAGCCAAGGTTGAAGGTTTGAAATCATTTCTTCGTGTGTTCCCTAAAGAAGCATTAAATGAAGATTTAAATTTAAAATCCTTCAGAAAAGAGACTGCAACAAATCCATTGGTAATCATATTGTTAGAATAACTCTTCTCTACATATTCATGTAACATCTGCACAGGATTTATTCCTCCGAAGACGCCATCAACCCCTCCGATATAACTATTGAATGTTCCGTCTTCTTTGTATACCGGATCTCTTGGATCTGCCCATAAAGCTTTACCAACAATGGCATCCCTTCCATTTGAACCGACAATCTTACCACCTGAACGAGAACCGACAAGATTAATGCCCGTTGTAATAAAATCGTTAAATTTTCCCGTCACGTTCGCTCTTAAAGTATAACGCTCGAAGTTTGTTTCTATCAAGGCTCCTTCCTGATTCATGTAACCTGCTGAAACGAGTGATTTGATTTTGCCCTTTCCGGTGGCCAGTGTTACATTGTAATCCTGGAAAGGAGCATTTTGATTCAAAATTTCACTAAACCAATCCGTTGAATACTTCGTTTGCTCAGGATATCTGATACCCAGTGGAACTTCATCAAGTGATGGTTCCCTGTGTTCAAAATATCTTTTCTTATCCATCCAACTTTCCTGCAGAAATGTTGCAAATTCAACCCCATTCATCATTTTAATCCTTCGCGAATCAGGTATATTTTGTACGCCATAATTTGCAGTTGCTGTTAATGTCAACTCATCATCTTTAGCATTTTTTGTTGTAATTAACACAACCCCATTTGAACCCCTGGCTCCATAAATAGCTGTTGATGCAGCATCTTTTAATATGGAAATGCTTTCAATGTCATTGGGATTCAGATTTTGACCAATTGAAGTGCCAACAGCAAACCCATCGATTACATATAGAGGATCACTTCCGGCACCTAATGATCCAACCCCTCTGATTGTAATATTCATTTGCTCACCAGGAGTTCCGGAATTTTGTTTTACGACAACACCGGCGGCTTGTCCCTCCAACATTCGCGAAGCATTAGAAACAGGTATATCTCCCAAATCTTTGACATTAACAATAGAAATAGCGGAAGTTATATCCTTTTTTCTCTGAGTACCGTATCCTACTGCCACTACTTCTTCAATTCCAATGGCATCTTCTTCAAGGGTTACATCAATCGTAGTTTTACCGGCAATTGCAATTTCCTGCATTTTCATTCCTACAAAAGAAAATTGCATTGTTGCATTTTCAGGAACATTAGAAACTGTATAATTCCCATTGGAATCAGTTATTGATCCGATTGTAGTTCCTTTAACAACAACCGAAACACCTGGCAGGGGAGCACCCGAGGAATCAGTAACTTTTCCGGTAATTGGATTAGACTGTTGATTATTCTGCTGCGCTTGTTCCGATTTTGGAACAATCATAATCAGTTTCCCATTTAAAGTATAGGTAAGGTTTTCAGACTTCAGGATCTGATCTAGAATGTCAAAAATCAATGCATTCTTGAATTCGCCACTGACTTCTTTCGAATTTTTGATTAGCTCGTTTTTGTAAAAAATCGAAAATTCAGAATTCGCTTCAATTTTACTAAATACAGATTCGAGTGATTCCTTCTCAAACTTGAGATTTAAACGGGTTTGGGAATACGAAATGGCTGAAACCTGAATGAGCGCCACAAAAAACAACAGGGTTGTTAGTTTCATAATGATTAGCGTTTTTCTAAGCATAAGACATCGATGACGCCTTTGCTTCGGATCGTTTTTTTTCATAGTTTTACTTCGATTTAAATGAGTATTTATATCAATTTTCCTGACGTCAGCTGAGTGGCTGCTCAACTGACGTCTATTTTATTCGATCGCTATTTTGATTTGTCGTAAGTCAGTTTTAGTATATTGAATGGGTGTATAAACCTTGATAGCATCCAGAACCTGCCATATAGTTTCTTCGTTTTTAAAGGTTCCAGTGAAGTTAACCTCCTTTCCTGACTTATTTTCAAGTGTAATATCAACGTCGTACCAATTCTCCAGGCGTTTCATCAACTCCGATACCGGGATATTTTTGAAACTAAACTTGTTGTCTACCCATTGTGCTGATTGACTGGCATCAACGTCAATAACTTGCATTCTATGGTTCTTCAGAATAAGCGATTCACCAGGGTTTAGTACCTCCGTCGTTCCATCTGCATGTACATTCACTTTGCCGTTAAGCAATGTAATTTCCTTTCGCCCAAACTCGTCATAGGCCATCACATTAAAGGTTGTTCCCAATACTTCAACATCACATTCGTTGGTTTTAACCACGAAAGGAGCATTTGTGTTATGGGTAACTTTAAAAAATGCTTCTCCCTTTAACTCAACTTGCCTGTGAGTTGACGAAAAAGAATTGTAAACCAATCTTGAATTGGCGTTCAGCCAAACTTCTGATCCATCAGGCAAACGCACCATTGATTTCTCGCCGCGAGGCGTTTCAAAAACAAGCTGTTCAGCTGATTTTTTGTTTTGTGAAATCAAATAAGTTATGGAGCTACCTGCCAACAATCCTAAAATGAGGATAGCGGCAACGGATGCAACCTTAATCCAAAGTCTCCGGGCAACTTGAGGTCTTGCCACATTAAATATCTTTTGATTGATTTTATATTGAAGCCTGTTAAGATTTCGGATACCGGATTCATCCAACACTGGATTAGCTTCCCACTCCAACTTTGCATTTTCAAAGTATTCTCGATTGGGTTGATCCTGAAGATATTGGGTTAGTAATTCATATTCGTTATCAGAAAGTTGACCCTTAAAATACCGATCAACAATGTAGCGAAATTCTAAATGATCCATGATTGTTAATTAAGCCTTTGACTATATAACTCCTATCGACATAGTTTACCCATCATTGAGATGAAATTATTTTTCAAAAAGTTGGGTTACAGCCGCTATAGTTCAAAGGCACAATAAATTCATAGAAGGCGGGAAGCTAAAATTTGGAAATGAAACTAAATATTAAAACTCCAAACTCTTTAAAACGAGGACAATAAGTGCAATCGGAAGTTCTTCTGAGAAATTTTCGCGGAAAGATTGCATGGCCCGACTAAGATGCCGTTCCACATTTTTGATATTGATGTTTAGCTTCTCGGCGATTTCCTTATTTTTTAGTCCATTCATCCGGCTTAGAATGAATACTTCACGGCAACGGTCAGGTAAACTTTGAATTGTTTTTTCTATTTTCAATTTCAGTTCCTGTTCAATCAACACATAGGGCTCATTGCCAATAAAATCAATTCGATACAGTTCTTCATATTTCGATGAATTCCGAATGTCCTCCATGCGATTGTTTACTACTTTCAGGTGCTTAATGTAATCGATACAACGATTGCGTACAAGTCTGAAAAGAAATGCTTCAATATTTATACTTTCAATCGCAGCCTTTTTCTCCCATAATTGCACAAATACTTCCTGT
Source organism: Prolixibacteraceae bacterium (assembly GCA_963677955.2). Classification (GTDB taxonomy): domain Bacteria; phylum Bacteroidota; class Bacteroidia; order Bacteroidales; family Prolixibacteraceae; genus Aquipluma. The sequence continues at coordinate 4,025,694 of CAXXQR010000001.1, read as the reverse complement.
ACAATATCCTGAGAAATCACGTCGTTGTTTACCACATTCTTGGCAAAGTCGTTTAAGCGGGAGAAATAAATTGAAAATAATATTTCCAGCGCCTGTTGATCACCAGTTTTAACTTGATCATAAAGCACTTCAGCCCGGCGCCTGTTTCTATTTTCAACGTCTTTTTGCATAAAGATGTATGTACAATTATAAGATGGTTATTCGGAATTCTGCATTATCCGCCGACAAACTAAACCCTAAAACAATTTAGCCACAGAGATCATTTAATCTTTTCAATCCAGACATTCCGGAATTGAATTTTGCATCCTTCCGCCTGAAGTCCAATAGCACCGCTCGTTAAGGAGCAATTGGTTGCCATATTTTGAAAAACTCCGTTTACTTTGACTTCAACTGTATTTCCTTTGCACGTAATATCGTAACTGTTCCATTCTCCCGCAGGTTTCTCGCTCGAATCCTGAAATTTAATGGCTGTAGGTTTCACTTTATCGGTTGAGACATAAACACTGTCGCCAACCGTTGCACTTAACCCAACGCCCTGGATAATGAAATCGCCGGCATTTTTGTGCTTTAACTGACACTGATAATGGTTTGGCCAGATCAGGTCGGGACCTTGTGTATGAACGAAAACTCCGCTGTTAATTGGTTTTTCAGGGAAACGCCATTCAACATGTAATTTATAATTCGAATAATTTTTTTTAGTTCGGATATAACCGACCGGAACTCCGACGGTTTCAATCACTCCATCCTTCACATAAAAGAAGTTTTCAGGATTAATTTTGGGGTCGCTGACGAAAATGGTCCAGCCTTCCAGATTTTTGCCATTAAACAGCGATTGCTTTTTCTGAGCAAACCCAGTCACAAAGAAAAACATAAGAATGGAAGCAAGAATAGTTTTCATAATTCAAAAATTTTCAGGCTTAAAAGTAAAAATATATTCCTGAAATTTTTAAAACATCAGGAATAATGAAACCTGAAGGCAGAATTTTTCATACATTTCCGCATCAGCTTTCAAGTGCCAAAATTACAAATCAATAAAGAAAATAAGATGGATAAGATTGATTCGATTACCATTTCATCCATATACAAATTAAAGAAAAGCGACCGCGATATTTTTCAGGAATTGATGCCATACAAGGTTAAGGAAGTCCTTCTTTTGGCCACACTTTACGACAGTTATTCCATCGTTCGCGAAGGACAGTTTACCGACAAAATTTTCGGGGAATTTCTCCAGCTAAACCTCTATACTTATCCGCGATTTACCAGTGTCAATACCGAAGAAGAAGCGCTCCGGATATTGAAATCCCGCGATTTCGAACTGGTCATAATCATGGTTGGCGTTGATAAAAACATACCGGTACGCGCTGCCAACGCACTTTATAAGCTGAAACCGCAAGTTCCGATTCTGCTGCTAGTAAACAACAATGGTGATTTGCGCTATTTTCAGAGGTCATCGGCCAAAATCGAATCGATCGACCGTGTATTTGTATGGAATGGGAATTCAAATGTATTCCTGGCCATGATCAAATACATTGAGGATAAAATGAATGTTGACGAGGATACCAAAAATGGTAGCGTCCGGGTGATCCTTGTCATCGAAGATTCTATTCAGTATTATTCAAGGTATTTGCCCATGTTGTACACGAACATCATGACGCAAACTCAAAACCTGGTAGAAGATAAATCGGCCGATGAACTGCACAAAATCCTGAAAATGCGCGCCAGACCGAAAGTTATTCTGGTAAGTAATTTCGAGGAAGCTGTATCTATTATCAACAAATACAAAGGCAATTTACTTTCGGTTATTTCTGATGTAAAATTTCAACGAAATGGAATCGATGACGAAGATGCCGGAGTAGATTTATTAAAATATGTGAGTTCTATTTTGCGGTTTCCCATCCCGATTCTGTTGCAGAGTCATGATGTAAACAATGCCCAGCGTGCAAGAGATGTTGGCGCCGATTTCATCAATAAAAACTCCGAAAGTTTATCGCTCGACATCCACAACTACATATACAAACGCCTGGGATTTGGGAATTTTGTGTTTAAAGATCAGGAAGGAAATCCGATTATGATTGCCCGGAACCTGGTCGAATTTCAGGAAATGTTCCGGATTATTCCGGATATGGCTCTCGCCTATCATGGCCGTCGCAATTCATTTTCGACCTGGCTCATGGCCCGCGGCGAAATTAACATTGCCGAACAACTACTTCCCTTTCGGTTCGAAGACTTCAAGAATACGAACGAATTACGTCAATTTTGCCTGGATGTTTTTGAAGAGGTACGAATTCAAAAACTTCGCGGAAGCATCATCGATTTTGATTCGTCGCTGGTAACCGGCAACCGTTATATTATGCGGTTAAGTAAAGGATCGCTCGGCGGGAAAGGCCGTGGAATGGCATTCATGTGCAATTTCATTGAAAATATAGATTTTGCTCAGATCATTCCTGAAATGAACATCCGAATACCGGCGACCGCTGTAATTGGAGCCAGCGAATTCGACAAATTTCTGGAAAACAACGACATGTTCGACGAAATATATTCAAGCAACGACTACGAACGGACGAAAACCATATTTCTTGAATCGCAGTTTGGCGAAGAACTAAAAGAATGCCTGCATGGTTATCTCGAAAAAATGACCAAGCCTTTAGCCATTCGATCTTCCGGATTGTTTGAAGATTCGCTGACCCAGCCGTTTTCAGGAGTCTACGCTACTTATCTGATCCCAAATAATCATCCGGATATTGAAGTTCGGTTCCAGCAACTCGAAACCGCCATAAAACTCGTTTATGCCAGTATTTTCACCGATTCGGCCATGTCTTATTTTGATGCCGTGAATTACAAAATTGAAGAAGAAAAGATGGCTGTTATTATCCAGGAAGTTGTTGGACATCAGTACGACGGTCATTATTATCCGTCATTAAGCGGAGTAGCCCAGTCGTATAATTTCTACCCGGTTTCGTACATGGAGCCTGAAGACGGCTTTGCAGTGGCTGCAATTGGCCTGGGAATGTATGTGGTTGGCGGTGAAAATGCCTACCGGTTTTGCCCAAAATATCCGCAAATAAATACAGTTTCGGAACATGATTTGGTTCGCGATTCACAAAAAGAATTTTATGCCATCGACATGGACCATTCTGAGTTTGATTTGGAAAATGGTGGAGAAAATGCAGCCATCCGAAAAATGAAAATTTCGTCGGCCGAAAAAGATGGCGTCCTTCAGCATTGTGCTTCGGTTTACGATTACGAAAACGATTGCCTGATTCCGGGAATTGACAGTTCCGGAAGGCGAGTCATTGACTTTGCCAATATTTTGAAATACAGACACATTCCTCTGGCCGACACGCTAACTTTGTTGCTGAAATTGTTTCGCGAAGCGATGGGCTCACCTGTTGAAATTGAATACGCTGTTGACCTGGAAAATGGTGAAAATCAGCTTCCCACCTTCTACCTGCTTCAGATTAAACCACTCATCAGGCGCGACGAACAGCTAACGGCTAACATCGGGAAAATTGATCCGGAAAAGACGATCATGTTTGCCCAGCGAGGCATGGGAAATGGAGTTGTATCCGGAATTCGTGATGTTATTTTCGTTAATCCAGACCGGTTCGACAAAATGAAAACCCGTGAAATTGCCACAGAAATCAACCAGTTTAACCGCAAAATGGATTTTCTGAACAAGGAATATATTCTGATTGGGCCAGGAAGATGGGGCACACGCGACCCGTTTACAGGGATTCCGGTAAATTGGGCTAACATCTCGAAAGCACGAATCATTGTGGAAATGGGATTGAAAGACTTTCCGCTCGATGGATCGCTTGGTTCACATTTCTTTCACAATGTAACCTCCATGAATGTGGGATATTTCACTATTCCGCATCATTCTACAGAATCATCAATAAACATGGAATTGCTAATGAAAATGCAGGCTGCCGAAGAAGGAAATTACATCAGGCATGTGCAGTTTGATAATGATTTGAATATCATTATGGACGGGAAAAACCGTCAGGCAGTTATTTCTTTTGAAGCGTAAACGTGACGCGGGTCAGTCGTTTCGAGAAACTAAGCACTCGAAACGCCTGACCCGCATCACAAAATCTTTTACTGCAGCTTAGCGCTTATACTTTTCAACTCTAAATTCAAATTCTCCAGATCAGTCATCAGATTATTCTTCGAGGTCGAATCTTCAAGCTGTGCTTTGTATTTCGCAAACAATTCTTTGTAATAATCCACACCTTTATTCAGGTTTTCCTGAAAAGTTGCAAAGTATTTCTTTTGCTTGTCGGAGAATGGTTTTACAGTTTCTTCGATCTTACCGCCCAGATAATCAATATACATGCGCAATTCTTTGACAAATAAATTCGGACGGTCAGTCCGTTCCATCACATTTGTCCGGCCATAAATGTGATCGACGATCTTCTGCAACGAATAAGTTCCGGAAAAATAAGCCAGGTTTGGCCCGGGGCATATACTTACCGCGTTACCCTCAATCTTGGTATCGAGTCCGTACTGCATTAACGACGACGCGGTAAGACCATTGCAAAGACAAGCTTTGTCGGTTATTTTATTCAGTTGCTTTTCGTATTCAATCTCGCTCAGATTTTGTTCTTTCAGCTCCCCAATCACTTTTTTCTGATATTCTTTTGATGCTGTGCAGGTTCCTTCCTCCGAAAAAACTGGTGTCAGCGCCAAATATTTTTTCACACAAGGGAAGCCGTATTTCCCGGCTTTATTCTGAGCTTCTTTTTTAAGATCCATTCCGGTACCACGTACATTGTTGAAAATTACGCCCAACGGCGAAACATTGCTCATATACAAATCGTCTTCCTTTGCCTTCACCAGTACATCAAGTGTCTGTTCATCAACAGTTACCGCTTCAGGAACAAGCAGAAATGGAGTTCCCCAACCGATTGAATCCAATTTATAATAATTCAGTAAAAATTCGTGTTCGGTATGGCTGCCAACCCCACCCTGTGCCGTTATTTTAACCAAAAAAGGTTTCTCCGGAACAGGTTTACCTTTATCGGCAAGCGCTTTAACATAGATATCGTGAACGGCATCAACAAGTTGTTCTTTGCTATTCCTGAATTCTTCCAGAACAGGCCCCATCAGGAAGCCATCCGTTGCAAATGCATGTCCGCCGCAGTTCAGTCCTGATTCAACACGGTATTCCGACACCCAAATGCCTTTTTTAGCCAGAAATCGACCCTGAATCATTGCCGAACGGTAATCGCTGACTTTCAGAATAACTTTCTTCCTAAGCTCCAGATTTTCATTCGGATAAAAATCTTCAAACTCTTCAAGATAGCTGTAAAGTCTTGGATTCATTCCGGCAGAAAGAACCAGCGAAGAAGTTAAATCGCTTAATGCAAAACCTCGCAGTGAGGATTGAGCATCGCTATATATCGAAGGTAATTTTTCGCCGTTTTTAAAATTGTCGCGATCGAGTTTCGACATGATATTCACGTCAATTTCACCGGCAACCAGATTTTCCTTCAGCCAATCCGACAATCTTTGCTTCACTTCGCCAGTGTTTATCAGTTGGTTGAATTTCTGCTTGATTTCCGACATGTCGGGCAATAAAGCAATGTATTTTTCGAGTTCCTCTTCCTTGTGTGAAATGGAATTCTTTAAGTCTTCGAATTTCTGTTTTACTATTTCCTGAACTGTATTCAGGTAAGCCGTAATACGTTTGGCCCGGTGGTCTTCAGACTTAGTTGGAATAGACTGAAAAGGAAGATTGAACTTTTTGCAGTAAAATTCCCTCAGTTTTTCCATGGTAATATCGTCTACCAGCGAAATAGCTGATGAAATACCATAATGTGCCACTTTAATCGGCGTATCCATGGTATAACAAAGTCCCAAAACCGGAACGTGAAAGGAGTGCGGGTTATTATGAAAACTCATATCTATTCTCTTTTGAATTTTTAAGGAGGTAAAAGTAGCGTATTCAAATTAAATTGAAAGTTTTAATATCGGAATTGAGAAAAAGAAAGTAAAAAAACGAATGTTTTGGTTCCAACCTGCATTAAATACCAACGAAAACCCATTACTTTTTAACATTCTGGCAGAAAAGTCAATAAATTGCGGCAAAATCGCTTAAAAAATTAACTAAAAATGTCAGAAAACGAACATCAATGATTCAGGAGATTTATGATTTCGGCAATCGTTTTCCCGGAATCTTTCAGAATGATGAGTTGAATTTGAAGACTATCGAAAATTGCTTTAACCTTATCACCAAACTCTCCTGAAACAACTTTTGTCACTCCTTTTGAAGCAATTAAGTTGACGGTGGCAGGCCCTGCACCCTCTACATTTTCTACATTTGGATTGGGGATAAACTCTACTGACTGAGTTTCTGAATCATAAATGACCAGATAGGCGCAACGACCGAAACGTTGGTCTAACTTCGAATTCAGGCTGTTATTTTCAGAAGTGATTGCTATTTTCATTTCAGGTTAATTACAAGATTTCGATTCCATTTTTCCCGCCTCGTTTTCATCATTGTACTGCTCAATATCGGTCGATCCGCAGAGCGTACAGTTTTTAACCTCAGTTTCCTTTGCGGTGTGGTTAAACCAGCAACCACAAATATTGCACGAATACCAGTCGCTATCGAAATAAACTTTTCCACCCTCAAAAACAATCGTTTTACCATCAACAAAAGCTTTTGCCACTTTTCGGCGGGCACTTTCGTAAATTCGCGTAAAAGTTGGCCGCGAAACGTCCATCAGCTTCGATGCTTCAACCTGTCCCATCAACTCAAAGTCGCACAAGCGAATAGACTCGTATTCTTCGAAGTTAATAACTACCGGAGCGTCTTCTTCCGGCAGTCCAATTGGCCGAAACCCCTTAAAATGCGGGGGATTTGTCATTTTTCGTATTCGCTTTGGTCTGGGCATAAAAATCAGGCTTATTACAATTTGCTATTGCAAACAACAACCGCAAATAAAATTAACGAATACAATTATAGGATTATTTTTTGAGTTATCGGTTTTTGTGCTCAATCGCATGCAGGCCACTTTGCAAACGCTTTCCCATACCAATACCTCCACCTGATTTTCTTTTTTCACCCATTCCTTTTCCCAAATGCTGAAGTTTCTCTTCCTCAGATAACTTGCTGCACTTTCCTAATTTCCGACCTGTTCCAGAACCTTGTCCTGCCGGTCCCTTTCCATTTAGCATTGGCATTTTATAATGTTTTAAGTTTACGATAAATTCAAATTAAGCGTGGATAATATGAAATTACATTTCATAAATATAATGAACAATTGTTCATTACTGAAACATTTTTAATAAATTTGAAAAACACTCATTAAAAAATAAACTTTTAAATCGTAAAAACCATGGAAGACACTTTAGAACAAAAAGTTCAATCATTACCAAGAATCGGAGAACCTGCGCCCGAATTTAAAGCTGTAACTACTCAGGGTGATATCAATTTCCCTTCCGACTACAAAGGGAAATGGGTCATTCTGTTTAGTCACCCGGCCGATTTCACCCCGGTTTGTACCTCGGAGTTCATCACCTTTGCGTCGATGGAAAACGAATTCAAAGCTCTCAACTGCGAACTGGTTGGCTTATCGGTTGACGGACTTTATAGCCATATTGCCTGGCTGCGGACTATTAAGGAAAAAATTGAGTACAAAGGGATGAAAAATGTCGAAGTTAATTTCCCATTGATCGAAGATATTACGATGGAAGTGGCTAAAAAATACGGAATGATACAGCCAGGCGAAAGCAACACAAAAGCTGTTCGCGCAGTATTCTTTATTGATCCGAAAGGAATTATCCGCGCTATGATCTATTATCCACTTTCACTGGGACGTAATTTTGACGAATTGATCCGGGTAGTGATAGCGCTTCAAACCGCCGATAATTTTAATGTAGCCATGCCAGCCGACTGGCGTCCGGGCGATGCCGTCATTGTTCCACCGGCCGGATCTTGCGGCACTGCAAAAGACCGGATGGAAACCAAGCAGGAAGGACGAAAATGTTACGATTGGTTCTTCTGCACTCAGGAACTATCGGAAGAAAAAGTGATGGAAGCGATCAAAAAATAGTTTCATGTAAAATCAAGAACCGCATAACTCCTTGAACTGAGTTATGCGGTTCTTTTATTCTGGAAAACACGCTTTAACAACCACCTTTAATCCTTGAAACTTTTTGTACCACTGGCTGCGTGGAATTCTTCAGCGCCTCAACTAAAGAAGCCATATCGGTTGCAGCTTTTTTTCTGAAATTATAAATATTCATTTCCTTTTTATCAGCACCTGCTTCAGGCACGACAAGATTTGTATACATTGCTTTAAAGCTTTGGACCGATTCCTTCAGGATATAATTATCCGCTTTTCCAGTATATTCGGCGATTAAAAAGGCTTTCTGTGCTTCTACCTGATCATCAGAATAAAAATAATTCGTTTTGTGTTTTTGCTTCAATATTTTTTGCCATTGCATATCAGATAATTTTTCGAGGGGAATATTGATGGCAAATGGCAGATGATACTTTCGATAAGAAGCAGTATCTCTTAAATCGATGACATTTATTTTGTAATAATTATTCACAATTTCGTTGGCCATCTTATCGGCAGGAACCAGAACAGCAGTAAAATCCTTACCCTTTATTTCCTGATTAATCCGGGCTGCAATACGTTGCTTGCTGTCAGGAGAAATGGCAATAATTGCGAGAATAAAAAAAGTGAGAACAATAGCCGAAGAATACATCACAATTCTCTTCCCAGGCAATTTCGATTCTGTGCCATTTACCTTATTCTCAACTAACCGAGCCATATAAAAAGCAGCAAAGGCAATCGCTGTCAGCAAAAAGGCAAATGCAATTTTCGACATCCCCAGCTTTTCATTAATCAAAACAGGTCCCCAGGCTTCGGAAAGATAAATTTTTTCGAAGTAAGGATAGAATTCCGCAAAAACCATAACGCCAAGCGCCGAACCAAAAACAAAGGCCAAACCATCCAATTTTCCAATGGCAGCCGCGCAAACACTGGTTCCGGGACAAAAACCGCCAATTACAAATCCAAGTCCCATGATTGCGCCACCCACAAGTGCAGACCACAAAAAAGTTGGATTGATATAAATCAGGCTAATGTCCAGAATACCGAAATGAGCAAATAGCAAAATACCAATCATGGCAGTTACCCCTGCTGTGAAAAAGACTTTCAAAACGGTAAAGTCATATCCGTAAAACAATCCGACCAATTTTTTTGTCGATGAAAATCCGGCTTGTTCAAGAATAAAACCGAATCCAATTCCGGAAATTAAAGCTACAACCAGATTGAATTCGTTACTTATAATCGTTGGCACTAATGGACCCATAACTTAAATTTTGAATGATGAATTTTGAATGATGAATTGGACTTGAAACTTATTTCAGCCAAAGTTTCCGGAAGAACCAGGCAAATGCATATCCTGATCCAAAAATGGCCAGCATGGTGATGATTCCACCAAACGACATCACAGCCATTCCGCTTAAAGCAGCTCCACTCGTGCAACCTCTACCCAACTGCGAACCCAGACCGAAAAGCAAACCGCCAAAAATCGCAGCAATAATCCGGGTACGATTGGTAATTCTTGGCCCCCGTTCAAGCTTGACTCCTACCCGATTTGAAAGAACTCCAGACAAAAATGCTCCGACAATAACACCAAAAACTTCAAACACCAGCCAGTCTTTTAGTGGGCCACCCGGATGTTCTTCGTCGTATGCCTTAATAAATGGCGTATTTTTAGCATGTGTGGGAGCGACTTCGGTTACAGCTTTCATCACTACACTTTTTACAGCTCCGCTGGCGCCTAAACCTCGCCCAGTTACATAAATGGTTCCCAATAATACCAGGCCCAGAAAAAATCCGGCCATATACGGATTCATATATTTGATTGGTTTCATTATAATTTGGTTTGATTGTTATTCATTTTCTCTGACTCATTTTCAGCCTCATCTTCAATCTCTTCGTAGCCCGTCAGCATGGCTTTTATGTTTGAAGTCGGGGTCGTTCCGGTGGTAGTCATGTAAACATGAACAACCATGAAAATCATTAGCAGGATGGCGCCCAAAACATGCCAGAAGGCAATGGATGCCAGCGGATAGTCCTCAATCACGACCAAATTGTTTTGATCAAAGGTTTTGTAAAGCATATACAAAATTCCAGAAGCAATGGTCAGTGGAACAAGAATTACTTTAAAACTTAGATAAACTACCCGTTGAAGCGGATTTAATTTACTGAGCTCCGTTTTTTCGGTTGGATGAGGTTCTCCTTTAAAAATGCCGGAGACATAATACAAGATCTGTTCTTTTAATTTTTTAGTTGTTGGAATGTATTGTTTCCATTCACCCGTTGTCAGGTGCCAGAAAATGGCAAAAACAATCAGGCCAATCAGCATCCACGAAGCTGTACGATGATAGGCCGCCGCTTTTTCGAAACCGAAAATACTGTACGAGCCATGGACCTCAAATCCGGTGATGGAAAGAAACATGATCAATAAAGCCTGGCTCCAGTGCCAGAATCGTTCGAAAACCTTATAAATATATACTTTGTGCATATTTGTGTTTTTTCTGATGATTAAAAATTCAGATCGCAATCCAACTAATCGGTCGGCTGATCTTCGTCGTAGCTAATAATCTGTTTTTCGTATTTGTTGCGTACAATTTTCGTCGTGATCCGAATTACTGCATGACCAACAACTGCGGCCAGAGTAAGGAAAAACGCCCAAATTCCAATGACATCCTCAGTTACATTCCGATCACGTCCGGGGAGGTAAAATCCGGTAAGTTTGGCCAACCGTCCATTGTCGCGGGTATGGCATTCAGCACAACTTACCGATTGTTCTTTTGGCGACACCATGTGATTAATCGGCCAATACATTTCAGTTTCAATAAATCCATACTGACCGCTGTATTTTAATCCGGATTGCTTCATTCCAGCCTCTGCGGCTTCTTCCCAGTTAAAATCCTTCCAGAAAGCACTGTCGCCTTCTTCCGCACCGTAAAGTTTCGGTTGAATCAAACGATTGTACACTTTATCGTAAATCTGGTCGCCTACATGGATTTTTACCGGAATAATTTTCGAATGCTTATCGCCGTATGAACCATAAAGGGTATTCATTTGAACCGGAACGGAAGTAATTGAATCGCCCAGCAAATATTGTTTGGCAGTACCGTTAAACCAAACATAATCAGGTTTAACATGGCGTTCCCAAACAAATGAACCTTTGATCGACATGTAATAGTGATTCCCCAATGAATCTTCCAGTTCGTAAGGTTTGCCATCTTTAAGTTTTCCTGCTTCCGACCATTTCCAGGCCATCTTGGTCGAATTTACTTTGGCATATTCAGGAATGTGGCAGGTTTGACAGGCAACTTTTGATCCATGACGATTTAGAACATCGCTTAAATGTGGCGTACTGGTATGGCATTGCTCGCAAGTCACACGATTGGTATTGTCGGGAGAAACAGAATAAAGTTTACCCAAAATCTGATGATTTTCAGCTGTGTGGCAGGTCACGCATTCCATATCCATTCCGTTGGCTCCCATGTGAACATCAACATCGCGGGTGGTTGACAGTTGGGCACTTTCCAGGTCTCCATGTTTCACATTATTTCCGCCACCGCTAAAAAAATGGCACGATCCGCAATTGCTTCTCTTTGGACTTCCCACACTTTGAGCAACTTTTTCCAGATTAACTGTTCGGTCGGGATATCCGGCCATGGATGCACCTTTCAGATAAGTATCGCTGTTGTCGTGACAAACCATACAATCCACATTTTGAGCGTTTTTAAAATCGAACTGATCGTTGCTCATCCCGAAACCAATGTGGCATTTGGCACACGACTGCTGGTTCGAGCTGGTACCAATGCAGAAGTTATTCATTACATTTTTCTTACCGGCTGAAGAAATTCCGCGTCCGTCGACATAAGCCACCCGTTCCCAGTTCCAATGAGACGAAGCCATCACTTCGGCCGCAGTTCCGTTGTGGCACGAAATACAAGCTTCGGTAACTTCCTGAGGTGTTTTAAACACCTGGTTCAGCTCCGGAAATTTAATGTGATCGACTGAGGATATCTTTTTTAACGAGTACTCATGTCTCAGATTTTCCAGTTTCAGATTGTAAGTATCTTCCTGATGGAAAGCTGTAACTATTACCAAAGTTGTGGCGATTAGTAAGCTGATAATAAGCAAATTTCTATACATCCGGTCTATCTCTTTTATTGATTTATTTCGAACAATTGTTCGTTATAAAATTTGAATGCAAATATAATCATATCTGGATAGGTTGCTAAATAAATTTAAATTATCCCCTTTAAATACCAGAAAACATCAGTCATAACTATCTATACCGACCAATTAATCAGTCAGTTAATTTTTAGAATCGATAATAATTTATACCGGTTTTAAATAAAAGATATGGCTCCCGAAGTGCTTTGAGAATTGAAATGAGGAAGTAATAGAAGTATTTTGTTCAGAGCCAAAGAATACATTTGGAAATAAAAGGCGGACTACCCAAGCTCACTAATCCGTTGCAAACGATCAACATCGAGCAATTCAATATTCTTACAATGCATTCCAATCAATCCGTCATCCTTGAATTCTTTCATCATCCGGATAACACTTTCTGTTGACATGCCCGAAAGTTCACCCAAATCGGCGCGCGAAAGAGGTAACTCGAACGATTTGCTCTTGAAAATCCAGGTGGAAAGGCAAAGTAACTGATCAGCCAGTCGTCCATGCAATTGCTTTTGCGTCATCGAAAAGAACCGACCGTAAATTTGCATCGAACTTTCGTTCAGGATATTGACAATCCGGAACGCAAATGTGGCATTTTTAGCAAGCAATTGCCTGAATATCTGAATGTCAATGACGCGAACAGTCGATTCAGTAAATGTATTGATTGAATATGGTAATTTATTATTGGCCTCATAAATTGCGGCAAGTCCCAACAGGCTTTTATCAGTCGCTAAAGTTAAAATGAGATTTTTATTCCGGTCTTCAAGATAAACCTTTACCAAGCCCTTTTCCAGGAAATAGATGTGCGATGCAAACGAACCCTGTTTGCAAACATTCTCACCTTTTTTAAAATTCAGGCTTACCGAATGCTCGTCAATCAAGCTCTTTTCGTCATCAGTCAGCAATTCATACCAACTCTGGTCAAAATCGAATATGGAGCAATGGCGAACAACTTTGGGCTCGTTTATCTGGTTCATCTGCTTTCTTAAAAATTAACTTCGTCACAAAAATAACTGTCTGTGATCAGTTTTTCCTGCCCGAAATTACGCTTTATGGTGTTACAAACCAAGTTTAGTCAACACATTTACTGCATTTTCCACTTGTATTCCTGAATGTTTTCGAAGAATCCGGATCAAGTTCTTCAGGAAAAATTACCAAACAGGCAAAATACATTGCTTGCTTCGCTGAATAAGTGCCTGCCTGTAATTTTCAAGGGTCAGATCCATCACTTTCGATTTTTCGTCGTGGCAGGTCAGGCAGGCGCCAACTTCCAGTATTTTCTTTTGTTCGGCAACATTAAATGGCCGAAGCGAAGTTCGGGTGGCAAAAGGCTGCTTGGCTTCTTTCAGGAAACCGATCCAGGCATCTTCAGGCAGATTGTCATTTTCATTCAGGGCAAACATGGGTTTGAAACTCCACTTTCCCACATTTCCTGAAACATTATAAGTCAGTTCTCCACGTCCGAAACCAATGGCCTGGGGATTGTTGTGACACGATTTACAGGAACGTCCCTCACGTTGCGTGGTGTGCCCGGAAGCTGGTGCATACAACCGGTGAAAACTCTTTCCTGCGCCTCTTTCAAACGATTCTTTATCAATGGTCATCACCATACCGGGCATTGCCGTCACTATTTTCGATTCAGGTTTTTCGTTTACGCCCAAAGCAGGAGGCTCCGGAAAATTGTCGCCGACAAACTCAACCCATGTACCTTTGGTGGTTTTTCCCGTCAGTAAATCAAATCCTGAAGTTTCTTTCTCGTAGGCATTGTGGCACCCGATACATTGCGGCACCCAACTGGTATGGCACGATTCGCAGCTCAAACGACTGTGCCCCTCGCCTCGCGTACAAACAGAAGCCGCAGGTTTCGACAAACGCTCTTTACCATCTAATTTTCCGGAGAGAAAAATCCGGTCAAGCGAATCAACCCGCGTATTCATCAGCGGAAACCGGCCATTTGCAATCAAAACCACTTTTGTTTTTGAATCGTATTTCCGCAGCCAGGCAACCATTTGCGACTCGTGATCGGGCAAATCGGCAATTTTAACCGTTTCCGTTTTTCCTGAAGAATGGCAATCCACACACTGAATATGCACCGCGTCTTCCTTGTGAATGTGGCGAATACCATCACCCATCAAGTCGTACGAAATGTGGCAATCGATACAGGCCATTCCGCCTTCATGATGCACATCAGCCTGAATAAACTCAAGCACTCTTTTATCCGGAAGTTCTTTTGTTCGGATGCTTTTGGGTTTGGCATTCTCTCCCACTTCATTCCAGCCTTCGTAATTCAACGAAATCCGTCCCGACCGGCTGTGGCAGCTCAGGCAGCGATCGTTCGAAACCTGAATATCGATTGTCGGATGAATCCCGGCTTTGGCCGATGAAGTTCCGGTCCGCAACTGTCTCATGCTTTCTGTTGCCTCATCGCTGTATTGCAGATGGCAGGCATTGCATCCTCCACCCCGTTCCAGCCAACCGGCATTTCCCGTTATTTTTTTATCGTTCGCCAGATGGCAACTGGCGCATAAATTCCGAAGATGAGTATCGGCAGCCGAATGTCCCAGATTTTTCACATCGAATGTATCGTCCAACGATTCGGTTTCCTGAAATACAAATTTGTCAACAGCTATAATTCCGCTTTGGCTGGTCATGAGCGATTTCATCATGCGCCCGGTAATATCGGGATGACAGCTTTGTGTTCCGCAAGTCTGTTGCGCATTCGAGAAGTTTCCGGGAATCAGGATCATATTCCGGTGTGCCAAAGTTTTGTTTGTTGAATACGGATCACCTTTGTGGCACGAAAAACAGCCGATTGCCGAAGGATTGTGCGAGTCGGACAAACCTTTCGTGGCGCTGTGGCAAACCAGACAACTTTCAGCTTTCTGATTTTCAGGAACTGCCAGAACTGAATCTGATGCAACCAGATTTACCGGATCAAAAATAAGTAATTTCTCACCTGCAAGTTTATTTTCCTGAAGACTGTGCCATTGCCAGTTTTCACCCCTAAAAAGCAATACAACTACCGTCAAAATCAGGTAAGCAATTCCGGCAATCAACAGAACCAGTTTTATCGCATTACGGATTTTTACTCTGAATCCGGGCAAGAAATAAACGACAGTCAGGAAAACAAATATCAGTAAAACAACATAAACCGGGTGACTGGTAAGGTGAAGTAATTCCTGAATGCCGACAAAAAACCAGGGGCCTTTTACTTCTGAACTTTCTGTCATTCCAAGCGGTGCCCGCAGCAATGAGCTGATTGCTAGAAGAAAAATAAAGATAAACAATACTGATTTTCGTTTGGGCCAAATCTTTCGCACATGCTCATAAACAGCAACAAAGAGCA
Source organism: Prolixibacteraceae bacterium (assembly GCA_963677955.2). Taxonomy (GTDB): domain Bacteria; phylum Bacteroidota; class Bacteroidia; order Bacteroidales; family Prolixibacteraceae; genus Aquipluma. The sequence continues at coordinate 4,010,115 of CAXXQR010000001.1, read as the reverse complement.
ATATTGTTCCTGTGGCTACATGCTGAATGTAAACGGCCTGTGCATTGTCGCCAGAACCTGTAAAAACAGCGTTCAGCATTTTTCCGGCAAAAGGAATGGTTTCGAGCAGCGAAGCCAAAATGCGCCGGGCCTGAATTCCTGCAGCATCGCCTTTCAGGATAAAACCTGAAATCATTTCGTAACCCATAAAAAACAAAGCCAAACATAAAATCAGCCAGGTACGTCTGTTGCGAATATTGGTTTCGGTCGATTTACTGAAATGATCGTAAATGTGCAAAATACTGAAAATGAAAAATAACTGTGCACTCCAGTAATGAAAGTTCCGGACCAAAGTTCCGAACGGATTGAAAAGCAACATTTCGGAAACCGATTGATGAGCGTGGGTAAAATCATACGGAATAGTCAGCAAAATCCCACTTATTGCACAAAGTATCAGCGAGCTGGTGGCGATCCATCCTGCCGTATCAAATTGGAAAAACTTTTTGATTTTGTGCAAATTCATGTTGCTGTTTTGGGTTAAGTTTTGCTTCCGGAAACTGGCCGAAGTCTAATAATCCACTGTCCGGCTTTTTGATCAAATTTGCACTCAAACTCCTCCAAATTCCTCAGAGCCGGCCCTTTCAAAGGTTTTCCGGATTTGACTTCGAATTGCGATCCGTGACAACTGCACTGAAGCACCTCGCCTGTACTTTTCCCAATCCGGCAACCGGCATGTGTACATGAAGTTGAAAACGCCCGAACTGAAGAGCCAACCCGATAGAGGTAATATTTTCCGTAGTAGCTGAATCCCTCCGGAATATCGGCGCCATGCCTGAATTCCATCGCATTTTCACGACTATCCTGAATTCCGGAAAGACGATACCAAATCCAGGCCACCAGACCAAACAGCAGCCCGGTTCCTGTCTGCATAAAAGCTTTCCTCGATATCAGTTTATGTTTTTTCATGAATAACTAACGGGCAAATCATTATTTCAATGTTTGGCAACCTGCAAATAGACCTACAAAAGAGGAGAAATTTCCAGTATTTCAGGCAAAGATACATTTCTCAGTGAACACATAGAACCTGCCAAAATGTTTTGCTTCCAACATAGTTAATAAAAAAGCTAACAATCGATTTTATCATTTTATTCTAATCATCTGATTAATAACCATGTGAAAGGCAACGTTCATCAAAGCCATTCGACAAAATTTACGATATTTTTCAGGATCTTGAACCAGATCAATAGAAAACATGACCCAGATCATAAAATTACCTGAGCAGTTCGCTTATTACATATATCATTGATTTTCTGATAGATAACAAAACACTTGCAAATATCTACATATTTAGAGCTAAAGTCATTGCTGAATACTCAACCAATCCTATAATTTTGCCTGAAATGAGTCGAAAATTCAAAATAGCGAACTCACATAAATTACAAAACTCTAAATATCAGCATAATGCATACGAGGAGGAATTTTATTAAAATCAGTTCTATAGGATTGGGAGCAACAGCCCTGACTGGCGGAATGGCCAAATGGGTCATTGGAGCCAAATCTCCCAAAAACATATCTATCGGACCACTGTCGTCTGATCAGCTAAAAACGGTACCAACTTATTGCGAAGTTTGCTTCTGGAAGTGCGCTGGCTGGGCACATGTAGATGCTAATGGCAATATTTTGAAAATTACAGGCAACGAAAACGACCCGCACAGCAATGGCCGGCTTTGCCCCCGCGGAACTGGCGGAATTGGAATGTACTACGACGAAGACCGTTTAAAGACTCCGTTGATTCGTGTAAAAGGAGAAGATGGTTCGCAAACTTTCAGAGAAGCGTCGTGGGAAGAAGCCCTCGATTTGGTGGCCAACAAAATGAAAGAAGTTAAGGAAAAGTACGGTCCTGAAGCATTCGGGCTGTTTAACCACGGAAATCCCGGCGGTCATCTGGAACACCTGCTGCGTGCCTACGGATCAGAAACCAATGCGGAACCAGCATTTGCGAATTGTCGTGGTCCACGATCAGCCGCCTACTATTCTACTTTTGGAGCTTACATTGGTTCCCCCGAATGTACCGACATCCGCGACACGGAGTGCCTGGTGCTGATTGGCTCGCATTTGGGTGAGAACATGCACAATTCGCAGGTTCAGGAAATGTCGGCAGCCATCGACAACAAAGCAACAATTATCACGGTCGATCCCCGGTTCTCAACCGCTGCAGGTCATTCGACCTATTGGCTGCCCATTAAACCGGCTACCGATATTGCCCTGATCATGGCCTGGATTCATGTATTGATTTACGATGATTTGTACAACAAGGAATTCGTTGAAAAATACACGTTTGGTCTCGATTTGCTCAAGAACCACGTAAAAAGCATGACTCCGGAATGGGCATACGGAATCACAGACATTGAACCGGAAGTGATCCGCAAAACCGCACGTGCCATGGCTGGCGCCGCTCCGGCAGTAGTAATACACCCCGGAAGACACGTAGTTTGGTATGGCGACGATACACAGCGCGAAAGAGCTTTGGCTATTTTAACTGGTTTGCTTGGTGCGTGGGGCAAACGCGGCAGTTTATACATTCCTGAAGCGGTAAGTTTGCCAAAATTTCCACAACCGCCATATCCGGAGCCGGAATGGACCTGGAAAGACATTAACGAAGGCAAATTTCCACTCGCCACCATGGGAATTACCACTGAATTGCTCAAAGCATCCATTCCTCGCCTCAACTACAAACATCAGGTAAAAGCTTGGCTGGTTGGCGGAACAAACCTTCCGCTTTCAATGCCTGACAAAAAATTATTCAGGGAAGCTGCCGATGCCGTTGAATTCATCGCCGTAATGGATACTATGCCAATGGAAGTGACAGGGTATGCCGATGTGGTATTTCCTGAAGCAACATACCTTGAGCGATACGATTTCATACGAGCAGCCCAAAACCGGGTTCCAAACATCGCCCTGAGAATGCCTGCTGCTGAACCAAAATACGATTCAAAACCAGGCTGGTGGATTGCCAAACAAATTGGCGAGCGCCTGGGACTTCACGACTATTACAACTACAACGATTTTAAGGAAGTCATTGAATGGCAATTGAAACAACTGGGGACATCGCTCGAAGAAATGGAAAAAATCGGCGTAAAATCATTTCCCCGAAAAAGCGGTCCCCAATATATCGCTGACGGCGAAGACTATAAATTCAATACAAATACCGGAAAAGTTGAACTGTATTCCGTTGACTTTGCCGATGGCGGTTTCGACCCGATTCCGGTTTACAAACCACATCCGGAACCACCACAGAATTTTTACCGATTGATTTATGGCCGTGCACCCATGCACACATTTAGCCGCACGTCGAACAATCCGAATTTATGGGACCTGATGAAAGAAAACAGCGTTTGGGTGAACCCGAAAGTTGCTGATTTATGGGGACTGAAGAAAGGACAAAAAGTTTGGTTAAAAAATCAGGACGGCTTTGTCACGTCGTTCCCTGTGGCAGTCCGTGTAACTGAGCGGATTCGCTGGGATTCGGTGTATATGGTTCATGGCTTCGGACATTCCGATAAAAAACTGTCGCGTGCCTACGCTATGGGCGCCAGCGACGAAGAGATGATAACCAACATCGCCGTTGACCCCGTAATGGGAGGAACCGGAATGAGAGGAAATTTCATAACATTTTTGAAAGAGAACCCTGCTAGCGATAATAAGGAGGATAAAGCATGAGATATGCAATGGCAATTGACACAAAAAAGTGTGTCGGCTGTAGCGACTGCGTAGTGGCCTGCCAAACAGAAAATAATGTTCCGCACGGATATTGCCGCGACTGGATTGTGGAAAGCGTAAGCGGAACTTATCCGAGTCTCGATCTGGAATTCAGGTCGGAACGATGCAACCATTGTGATAACTCGCCCTGCGTGCGTTGCTGCCCCACCGGAGCCAGCCACAAAGTTGAAGGTGGAGTCGTATTGGTAACTCACAACAAATGTATTGGTTGTGGCGCCTGTATCGAATCATGTCCGTACGATGCACGTTATCCGCATCCGGAGGGATATGTCGATAAATGTACGTTCTGTATCCATCGTGTTGAAAAAGGACAGAACCCGGCTTGTGTATCAGTTTGTCCGACCCAGTGCCTCCATTTTGGCGACCTCGACGATCCGAACAGTGATGTTTCGCTCGCATTGAAAGACCGCAAATGGAAAGTACTGGCTCCTGAAGCTGGAACCAAACCTCAACTGTACTTTCTTACCTAACACGCATAAAACGAAATAAGATGAAAGAAGAATTATTTGTTAGCGGACGAAATATTCCCAATATAGATCCTTACCTGAATATCTGGCACTGGCAAATTCCATTGTACCTTTTCCTAGGCGGATTGGCAGCCGGAATCCTTTTCTTTGCCGGTTTTTATGTCGTCAGGGGGAAAGAACAAAAAATGCAGGCAACCGTAAAATGGGCGCCAATCATTGCTCCAATTGCACTGGTTCTTGGCCTTGGGGCACTCTTCTGGGACTTAAAACACAAGCTCTATTTCTGGCAACTGTATACCACCATCCGATTGGAATCGCCTATGGGTTGGGGAGCGTGGACACTAATGATCATGACACCAATTGCATTTATCTGGGTGGCCAGTTACATGAAAGAAATGTTTCCCTGGTGGGACTGGAAATTTGCCATTTTGAATCGTCTTGAAGCTTTGATAATCAAAAACCGCATAGCGTTAGCCTGGGTTATGATGATTTATTCCATTATTCTTGGCGTTTACACCGGAATTTTGCTTTCGGCATTCAATGCCCGGCCACTCTGGAATACCTCCATTCTCGGTCCGTTATTCCTTGTTTCAGGATTTTCGACGGGACTGGCAACCACCATATGGATTAGCAAAGACGCCAAAGAACGAAAAATCCTAAGCCGAATTGACCTGATTTTTATAGTGATCGAACTTTTCCTGATCATCCATTTATTTATGGGATTTTTGGCTGGTTCTCAGGCAAGTATCGAAGCAGCAAATCTATTCCTGGGCGGTTCTTTCACCGTGAGTTTCTGGGTATTTGTGGTACTGCTTGGTCTGATCTTTCCTGCTGTTCTTGAAACCCTTGAATTGTGGGGATTTCATGTTCCCAAATGGCTGCCGCCAGTATTGATTCTCTTCGGAGGCTTAATGTTCCGGTTCATAATGGTTGAAGCCGGACAAATTACCCGATACATTTACTAATCGCTTAAACTGCTAAAAAATGGATAAACATCAATCAATAGATAACGAACCAAAATACATTAATCCCTATCTGGGAGGCGTATTGCTGGGACTGTTGGTACTCGCCACCGTATTTATAACCGGCCGTGGACTTGGAGCAAGCGGTGCAATAAAAAGTTCTGTGGTAACAACAGCACAAATAATTACCCCGGGAAAAGCCGGTGCCAACAACTACATGAATAAATTCATCAGTGATGACCATTCTCCGATGTATACCTGGTTGGTTTTTGAGTCGCTTGGAATTTTTCTTGGAGGTTTACTTTCCGGAGTCATATTTGGTCGGGTGAAAAAATTTCGGGTCGAACACAGTCCCAAAATTACGAGTAAAACAAGACTAATTTTCGCTTTGATTGGTGGAGCGCTATTTGGAATTGGCAGTCAGTTTGGACGTGGATGTACCAGTGGTGCAGCCCTTAGTGGAACAGCAACCTTTGCGCTTGGCGGAGTGATTGTCATGTTCTCCATCTTCGGAACTGGTTATGCAGTGGCGTACTTATTCCGAAAACTCTGGATATAAAAAACTAAAAAGTCGCAGTTTCCGGCATACTGAACACTGAAACTTACTATTTCATCATTCAAAATTCGTCATTTAAAATTTAAAACTTAAAATATGGGACCTTTAATTCCGAATGGTATAATTTCTGGTAACTGGGATTTTGTAATAGCCATCCTGTTGGGAATCGCTTTTGGATTTATACTCGAAGCATCCGGATTTTCTTCGTCGCGAAATATTACCGGCGTATTCTATGGTTATAACTTTGTGGTACTCCGGGTTTTCTTCACTGCTGTAATTGTTGCCATGGTTGGCGTTTTGTATTTCGATTACTTCGGTTGGCTCGACCTCTCCAAAATATTTATCCTTCCCACTTTCCTTACTCCAATGATTCTTGGTGGAGTTATTATGGGTGTTGGATTTATTCTTGGTGGCTTTTGCCCCGGAACCAGTTTCGCGGCCATTGCCATTGGCAAACTTGATGCAGTTTTTTTTACCATTGGACTTTACGGTGGAATCTACCTGTTTTCTATTGCATTTCCATTGTTCGCCAATTTCTACGATAGTGGAAATTTAGGAAATGTAACCTTAACCGATGTTACCGGCATTTCCTCCTCTTGGTTTGCTTTGGCCTTTACAGTGATTGCACTGGCTGCTTTCTGGGGAACTTCTATCATTGAAAAACGTGTCAGGAAAAATATGACCGACTATAAATTCTAACCCAATGAACAGAAAATATATCTACCTAACTCTACTGATGTTAATTCTTGCTTTAGGAACTCTGATGTTGAAAAAATCGGATGATGCCAGGCAGATTGACCCCCAGCAACTTTTGTTTGAACTGATTCAGCCAACCCGCTATGTCAGCACCGATCAGGTGGCAAAAATGATCATTCAGAACGACCCTTCGCTTGAACTTATTGATGTGAGAAGCACTGCAGAATACAATAAATTCACACTGCCAAAAGCGGTGAACGTTCCACTCGACAGTCTTTTAGTTGACAAATCAAATTACTTCGGAATTCCCGGAACGAAAGTGGTTTTCATTTCGAACGACGATATTACAGCAGACCAGGCCTGGATTTTAACCAAGCGGCTCGGGTACAATAGTACCTATGTGATGAAAGGCGGCCTAAACCGCTGGATGGAAACGATCATCGATCCAAAAGAACCAGCCGAAGAGGAATCGAATCTTGATTTCGCGACATACTCTTTCAGGAAAGGGGCGCAGCTTTATTTTACCGGTGCAAAAGCCGAAAACACAGAGACATCGCAGGTGAAAGTTGAAGTGCAACGCCGTAAAAAATCTGGTGGAGCTGCCGGTGGCTGCTAATGAAGCAAAATATTAAAACAAAAAAAATTTAACCGATGCAAGTACACGAATTAAATCCATGGAGAACGCTGATTGCGCTTTGCATTTTTATTGCAATCCTTATTGTTGGCTTTGTCACCATGCGTACACCATTGCTTACCTATAAACTCGACATGAATCAAAGTATTGATGAGTTAAAAAAAGCTGACGCCTGCTATTATCCATGGCAACTCAATGGTTTCATTACTAAAGAAACAAAAGATGTCGTAGTTTTCGATATCCGCGACAGATTCGTTTTTGGTCAGGGACATATTCCGGGAGCCGAAAACTTGTCGGCACAGGATTTAACCCGAAAAGAAAGTATTGAACGATTGGAGGATCTCAAAGACCAACACATCACTGTTGTTTTATATGGCGAAGACCAGCTTCAGGCCAACGGTCCGTGGATGCTTTTCAGACAGGCCGGATTTGATAACGTGAAAGTTTTACTGGGAGGATATCGTTACTACCTGGAACACAAAGACAATCTGGTTGCCACAAAAAATGATTCAACATTTCAAAAAGAAGTACCGAGGTATGATTTTGCTGCGATGGCCTCGCCCAAAGATGGTTCGATGGTAATCAAATCCACTGAAAATAAACCGGTTGAGATAACCCGAAGAAAAAAGGCTACCGGTGCGGCAGGAGGTTGTTAAAAACAAAAAACCAATTTAATATAGGCAGTTTTGTTGCCAAATGATTGGAGCCATTCGCAAGAGTGGCTCTTTTTCTTGATCAATTTAGCCCTTGATTGTTCGTTTAATTCTCAATTCTTCAACAAGACAATTACTAGTGCCTGAAAGTTGGCTTGTCATTTTTCAAACTATTTTCAGCGTCTTCCTGACTTCCAAGAACAATCGCAACCCACTTGGTCTTCGGATTCTGTTCAAACATGATCTTGATCATCATAGTTAACGGAATAGATAAAAACATACCGACCGTTCCCAGCACAAATCCCCAAAAAATAAGCGAAAGGAAAACTACAAATGTCGATAAACCCATGCCCTTCCCCATCATTTTAGGTTCAATCACATTTCCTATCACCATATTAACTACAATAAATGCTGAAATTGTCCAGACAACTCCTCCAAAACCCAATTGAATCAATGCAAATAAAACCGCAGGAATACCGGCAATAATTGAACCTACGTTGGGGATATAATTCAAAAGGAATGCAATAAGTGCCCAAAGTATAGCATAATCAACACCTATTATGGAGAGGCAAATCCAAAGACAGATTCCAGTCATTAGGCTTGTAACTGTTTTGATGGATAGATAATGGCGAATACTTTTAATAATAACATCGAGCGAAGTGAAAGAGAACGTTGAATGCTTTAAGATTGCTTTCAGCTTAATTGAAATACTGTCCAATTCAAGCAATAAGAAAAGCGAAAGAATAAAAATCGTGAATGCATTGCCCATAAATCCGCCTAACTGTCCTAACATCCCTGCAGTCAGGCTCATGATCTTCGACGGATCCAATAAATCTCTCATTTTATCGAAAGAAATATCAATACCTTTTTCTTTGAAAAACTGAACAACTGAATTTCCGATATCATTTAAATTATCACCGTAAGTCGATGAGTTCTCAGAGAATGTTGACAATGAACTTCCTATCAAGCCACCAAATCCAATAAAGACGGCAACGATCAGGAAAAATACAATGACAATGGATAACCACTGCGGAACTCTTTTCTTTTGCAGCCACAAAATAGGTTGCGCTGCAATTATACTGATAAACAGAGCCATCAATATCTGAGTTACTATTGAAGCACTATACATCATTCCTCCAATAATAATAACGAAGGCGGCGAGGCCAACGGACAACGGGAAGTCGGTCCTGTTTTCCATAGGTGAAGCATTTGGTTATTGCAAATATATTCAGTTTAAACTTGCTCCTTCTGAAATTTGCAAATATTGTTTCAAAAGAGATTGTGCCTTTTTCTTGTTTTTTGGGAAAACCTGAAAATTCAAATTGTATTTAAAAGTCGATCACCCCTATTTTCTAACGTACATTGTTCAAATACAACAGGAATGTTAGTTATGATTCTGTTCGCGTTCCAGGGCTGCAACCTTATTTAGTCGTCTGACGAATCGCTCTTCTGGCTTAAAACCAGCATTCAAAAATATCTGAACCAATTCCCAGGCCAGAGCAGAACCGGTTATCCGGCCTCCCAGACACATCACATTCATGTCATCATCTTCAACTCCCTGATGTGCCGAAAAAGAGTCGGTTATCAAAGCGGCACGGACACCAGAAACTTTATTGGCGGCTACACACGCGCCAATTCCACTCCCGCAAATGGCCAATCCACGGGTGATCTCTCCAACTGCAACCGCTTTGGCAAGCGGCACAACAAAATCAGGATAATCGTCACCCTCAACCAACTTACTTGCCCCAAAATCTGTAACCTGATAACCAGCCAATGTAAGTGCCAAAATCAGTTGAGCTTTTAATTCAAAGCCACCGTGATCGGCGGCGATTCCTATGCGCATTGTTTTTTTATCGAGCATGTTCGTTCTATTTTTCGTATCAACATACTTCCCTGAATATCATCTAGATAAATGGAATTCTGATCTAAAATTCAGAAATTAAACTTTCGCTTTCTCGTGCGATTTTTTCCCCAATGTTTCCATCAACTTATCGAAAGGTTCGTTGAATTTACGGACTCCTTCATTTTCAAGTTGCTGACTAATAGAATCCAGATCAATTCCGAGTTTAGGAAGACTTGCCAAAACCCGGTTTGCCTTTTCAATATCAAAACCGATAGTCAATTTCGGATTACCATGATCACGATATGCATCGATGGTTTGAGGCGGAACGGTGTTTACTGTGTTCTTTCCGATTAATGCTTCAATGTATTTTACATCACTATATTCCGGATTCTTATTGCTGGTGCTGGCCCATAAAAGTCGTTGAGCCCGGGCTCCTTTTCGTTCCAGCTTTTTAAATCTCGGACTTCCAAAAATCTCTTTATAAATTTGATAAGCAGCCTTCGCACTCGAAATGGCAACCTCTCCAAGAGCCTCTTTTGCCGCTATTTTTGTTTGATTATCAATAGTAATAATTCCCTCAAGCTGAGGATCGACCAGTGTGTCGATACGGCTTAAAAAGAAACTGGCTACCGATGTCACCTGTTCAATTGGGTTCCCCTGAGCGAAGCGGGCTTCAAGCCCTTCAACATAAGCCTCTGCAACTGCTCTGTAACGCGCCAGGCTAAAAAGCAGCGTCACATTTACATTAATTCCGTCGGTAATCAGTTGACGGATCGCTTTCAATCCTTCTTTAGTTGCCGGAACTTTAATACATACATTGGGGCGGTCTAATGCCTTCCACAAACGACGCCCTTCTTCTATCGTTCCGTTTGCATCGTGCGCCAAATGCGGATTTACTTCCAGACTGACGTAACCGTCGTCCCCATTTGTTTGCTCAAACAAGGGCCTGAAAACATCTGCTGCATCCCGAACATCTTCCTGACTGATGGTTTCGTAAATTTCAGTAACTGATTTTCCATCGCGAGCCATTTTTTGAATGTCCGGATCATATATATTACTTTCGGCAATGGCTTTTTCAAATATAGCCGGATTCGAGGTCATTCCCCGAAGACCATCTTCGTTGATCAATCGCTCAAGTCCGCCATCTTTAACCAAATCGCGGCGGATATAGTCGAGCCAAATAGACTGGCCCAAACTTTCCACTGTTTTTAATGGGTTGCTTTTCATGTGATTCATTTTTATTATTGTTTAACATTCCTGAAGCTTAACGCACTTTCAGGTTAAATTCTACAGAACGTTTTATATACATGAAAACATTCTTAAGTTAGAGCGACGCCAGGAATAAATGCGGTTATAAGATTTTTTGGTTATTTCAGAAAAGAACATTTGCAAAATACATCAGCGTTCAAACTGTCCTTATGCGTAGTTAAACAGGCAGCTTTTTTTATTGTTTGACCTGAAAAGCATAAAATTTCTTAAATCAGAGCATTAATCTGAAAAAATCTAAAAAACCATGATTTACATTCAGGCAATAAAAAACCGGGAAACAATCGCCAGACTGTTTCCCGGTCGTGTATAAAACTTGTAACTTATAAATTATTCGTACCTGAAGACGATTTCGTCATTCTCAACATCGACTTTCACTTTTTTATAGTTTTCAATCTTTCCGGAGAGAATTTCACGCGATAAATCGTTCAGTAAATATTTCTGAAGCATTCGTTTTACTGGTCTGGCCCCATGTGTTGGGTCGTAGCCCACGGCAGCAAGCCAATCGATAGCTTCTTCTGAAATCTCAATCGTGAACTGATTGTTTGGAATCCGTTTCAAAATCAGGTTAAACTGCAGTTTCACAATTTCACGAACATCTTTCCGGGTTAGCGGCGTAAACATGATCACTTCGTCAATTCGGTTCAGGAATTCCGGGGAAATCGTTTTACGCAACATATCGAATAAATCGGTGCGCGTTTGCTCTTCAATTTCGGTATGATTCCGTTCGTTCATTTGCTCAAACCGGTCCTGAATGAGGTGCGATCCAAGGTTTGAGGTCATGATGATAATCGTATTCTTGAAATTGGCAACCCGACCTTTGTTGTCGGTTAAACGGCCATCGTCCAAGACCTGAAGCAAGACATTAAACACGTCTGGATGCGCTTTCTCAATTTCGTCGAACAAAATAACTGAATACGGTTTCCGGCGCACAGCTTCGGTCAACTGGCCGCCTTCATCGTATCCCACATATCCGGGAGGCGAACCGATTAATCGTGTCACCGAGAATTTCTCCTGGTATTCCGACATATCGATTCGCGTCATCATATTTTCATCGTCGAACAGATATTCAGCCAAAGCTTTCGCCAATTCGGTCTTTCCCACACCGGTGGTTCCAAGGAAAATAAACGAACCAATCGGTCGCTTTTCATCCTGAAGTCCGGCCCTGCTACGGCGCACGGCGTCGGCAACGGCTCGAATGGCTTCATGCTGACCAATAACCCGCTGATGCAATTCATCTTCGAGATGCAACAACTTTTCGCGTTCGCTCTGCAACATGCGGGCAACAGGAATGCCGGTCCAGCGTGAAACAATTTCTGAAATATCTTCAGCATCAACTTCTTCTTTAATTAAATGCTGTTCCTTGTTTTTACTGAGTTCAATCTTTAATTTTTCAATCTCAGTTTCAGTCTCACGTATTTTTCCATATCTAATTTCAGCCACACGGCCAAAATCTCCGGAACGCTCGGCCTGTTCAGCTTCCAGTTTGAGCGATTCAATCTCCTGCTTCTTTTGTTGAATGCCATCGATGAGCGATTTCTCGGTCTGCCACTGGGCCCTGAATTTGGATTGTTCCTGTTTCAGATTGGCAATATCCTCGTTGAGCTGATTCAACTTTTTCTCATCCTTTTCGCGTTTAATCGCTTCGCGTTCAATTTCAAGTTGCATAATTTTGCGGTCGATTTCGTCCAATTCCTGGGGTACCGAATCCATTTCCAAACGTAACCGCGCAGCGGCTTCATCCATCAGGTCAATAGCCTTATCGGGCAAAAAACGTTCAGTAATGTATCGTTGCGACAATTCAACCGAAGCAATAATGGCCTCATCTTTAATCCTGACTTTGTGGTGGTTTTCATATCGTTCCTTCAGACCACGCAAGATCGAAATGGCGCTCAGAGTATCGGGTTCATCGACATTTACAATCTGGAATCGACGTTCGAGCGCTTTATCTTTCTCGAAATATTTCTGGTATTCGTTCAGCGTAGTGGCGCCAATTGCCCGTAATTCGCCACGAGCCAAAGCAGGTTTCAGAATGTTGGCCGCATCCATGGCTCCGTCACTTTTTCCGGCACCAACCAGTGTGTGAATTTCGTCGATAAACAAAATGATTTCGCCATTCGCATTGATGACTTCGTTCACAACAGCTTTCAATCGCTCTTCGAATTCACCTTTGTATTTTGCTCCGGCAATCAGGGCACCCATATCCAGTGAAAAGAGTTGTTTCGTTTTCAGATTTTCAGGAACATCGCCGCGAACGATTCTTTGCGCAAGTCCTTCGGCAATGGCTGTTTTACCAGTACCCGGTTCACCTATCAGTATTGGGTTGTTTTTTGTCCGGCGCGATAAAATCTGAAGAATACGGCGTATTTCGTCATCGCGGCCAATAACCGGATCGAGTTTTCCATCGCGCGAACGCTGATTCAGATTCACGGCAAAACGGTTGAGGGAATCGAATTTATCCTCGGCAGTCTGGCTATCTACATTTGCACCTTTGCGAAGCTCTTTCACGGCAATTCCCAGTTCCTTTTTCGAAACTCCGGAGTCTTTCAGTAAACGACTGACCTGATCTCCGGTTTCCAGCAGTCCCATTAACATATGTTCTACGGAAACAAACTGGTCGTTCATCTCCTGCATGATTGCAATTGATTTTTGAAGAGATTTGTTGGCATCCGACGACAAATAGGGCTCGCCACCTGTTACTTTCGGGTACGATTCCACAATCCGATCGAGCGCCTGCTGAATAGCTCCGGGATTTGCGCCCAGCTTCTTCAGCAAAAATCCGGTCACATTTTCAGCTTCGTGAAAAAGACCTTTTAATAGATGGCCTGTTTCAATCGCCTGCTGCTTGTTCCCCTGAGCCACCACAAAAGCATGTTGAATGGCTTCCTGCGATTTAATAGTGAAATTGTTAAAATTCATGTTGTAATTTGTATTTTAAATTGGTATAAAATAATTTGCTGGTGCAGCTTCAATTGTTTTGCCAAATGGCTTTGCAAAACATAAAAAGACAATTTGTCCGGAACCAACATCTAAAACTGATAATTTTTCAGGAAAGAAAGCGTAACAGGGTCATTTTGGCATTTGGAAAATAAAAAAGGGATGAATAATTCCATCCCTTTCCTAACTAACCAAGCTATTCTCTATGAAAAAAAAACTAACCTCTCATTTACTATTTACATTTCAAAGGTACATCGCAATTTAGTTAACACACCTTTATCAAAGTTAAAGATTCTTAAATCCGAATATTAAAGCTCAAATTTTCGTGTCGATTCGAAAGTCATTCATTTCGCTGACTTAAAAGCATAAAAAAAGGATGGCCTCTACCATCCTTTTCAAACCTAACCAAACCTATTATCTATGAAAAAAACCTAAACCTCTATTTTTAATGCTCTGTACAAAGATAATCCCAGAATGTGTTAACGCGTATCAACCAACTTTAAAGAAAGTTAAAACTGATAATTAAGAAGTCTGCTACGTCAGGACAAGGCACAAAAAAGGATGGTCCCCACCATCCTTTCTCAAACTAACCTAACCTATTTCTATGAAAAAAAACCTAAACTTCTATTTTTAATGCTCTGTACAAAGATAATCCCTGGATATGTTAACGCGTATCAACCAACTTTAAAGAAAGTTAAAACTGATAATTAAGAAGTCTGCTACGTCAGGACAAGGCACAAAAAAAAGGATGGTCCCCACCATCCTTTCTCAAACTAACCTAAACTATTTATCTATGAAAAAAACCTAAACTTCTATTTTTAATGCTCTGTACAAAGATAATCCCTGGATATGTTAACGCGTATCAACCAACTTTAAAGAAAGTTAAAACTGATAATTTATGAATGAGCAACGTCAATATCGGGCATAAAAAAAAGGATGGCCTCTACCATCCTTTTCTACCTAACCAAACCTATTTCTATGAAAAAAAACTAATGTGTAGTACTTATCTCTAACTACGAAACAAAGATAAATCGTAATTGCGTTAAGTTTTTTGAACGATCGTTAAGTAATGTTAAGATTTTGGAAAAATTAAACTTTCCAAAGTTTTTTTGCTTCATGTATGAATGTATATATTTGCATTCGACTGACGGAGAAAACAATTTTAGCAATTGTTCGTTTGTCTATGCGATTCATCTAAACTACATGAAAAAAAATAAGTTCGGTATATTCAGAAAAATTGAGTTATTTTTGCATATTATTATCAACTAACTGACTACATATCAATAATCTATAAATTTACGCTTTATGACAAAGTACGTTTACAAGTTTGGGAATGGTGCAGCTGAAGGAAAAGCTGATATGAAAAATTTGCTCGGAGGTAAAGGTGCAAACCTTGCGGAAATGAACCTGATTGGTGTTCCAGTTCCTCCCGGATTTACTATCACCACTGAAGTGTGTACCATTTACAACAAACTAGGTCGTGATCATGTCATCGAACTTCTCAAAACAGATGTTGAAGAAGCCATTGCCCAGGTTGAAAGTCAAACCGGTGGCAAATTCGGCGATTCAACAAATCCGCTTTTGGTTTCGGTGCGTTCGGGTGCACGTGCCTCGATGCCCGGTATGATGGACACTATTCTGAACCTCGGATTGAATGACACCGTGGTGGAAGGAATGGCAAAAAAAACCGGGAATCCACGTTTTGTGTGGGACAGCTATCGTCGATTCGTTCAAATGTACGGCGACGTTGTTCTCGACATGAAACCAACTTCCAAAACAGACATCGATCCGTTCGAAGAAATTCTGGAAGAAGTTAAGCATGCAAAAGGTGTAATTAACGACAACGAGCTTTCGGTAGAAGCGCTGCAAGAACTCGTAACAAAATTTAAAGCTGCCGTTAAAGCAAAAACCGGTCACGATTTTCCTGAAAGTTCATGGGATCAGCTTTGGGGAGCTGTTTGCGCTGTTTTCAACAGTTGGATGAACGACCGTGCTATTTATTATCGTCAGTTAAACCAAATTCCTGAAGAATGGGGAACAGCAGTTAACGTTCAGGCCATGGTATTCGGAAACATGGGTTTGACCTCAGGAACAGGCGTTTGCTTTAGCCGCGATGCCGGAACCGGTGAAAACCTTTTCAACGGTGAGTACCTGATCAATGCGCAGGGTGAAGATGTTGTGGCCGGTATCCGCACACCACAGCAAATTACTCTTGAAGGCTCGAAACGCTGGGCTGTTCTGGCCGGAGTTTCCGAAGCCGATCGTGCTGCTAAATATCCTTCGCTGGAAGAATCAATGCCTGAAATGTATAAAGCGTTGTTCGACATTCAGAATAACCTCGAAAAACATTACAAGGACATGCAAGATATGGAGTTCACCATTCAGGAAGGTAAAATGTGGATGCTGCAAACCCGTAGCGGAAAACGTACCGGTGCTGCCATGGTGCAAATTGCCATCGATATGCTGAAAGAAGGCTTGATTGATGAAAAAACAGCCTTGCTTCGCGTTGAGCCCAATAAACTCGACGAACTTTTACACCCTGTTTTCGACAAGAATGCCATTAAGGCCGCCCGTGTGTTGGCAAAAGGACTACCTGCATCGCCAGGCGCCGCTACCGGACAAATCGTTTTCTTTGCCGACGAAGCCACTGAATGGGTTGCCGAAGGTAAAAAAGTAGTGTTGGTTCGTATCGAAACTTCTCCTGAAGACCTTCGCGGGATGACCGTTGCTGAAGGTATCCTGACTGCCCGTGGAGGTATGACCTCGCATGCCGCAGTTGTGGCCCGCGGTATGGGTAAATGCTGCGTTTCGGGAGCCGGATCGCTGCAGATCGACTATAAAAACCGCACCATGGTTGTGGACGGAAAAACATTTAAAGAAGGTGATTTTATTTCTTTGAACGGAACTACCGGCGAAGTTTACGATGGCAAGATTGCCACTATCGATCCTGAATTGAGCGGCTACTTTGGCGAATTAATGAGCATCTCCGACAAATACACCCGCATGAGTGTTCGCACCAATGCCGATACACCTAAAGATGCACAGATTGCCCGTAACTTTGGTGCAAAAGGTATTGGATTGACCCGTACGGAGCATATGTTTTTCGAAGGCGAACGTATTATTGCCATGCGCGAAATGATTTTGGCCGACGATGTTGCCGGACGCGAAAAAGCGCTGGAAAAACTTTTGCCAATGCAACGCAGCGACTTTGAAGGAATCTTTGAAGCTATGGCCGGATATGGCGTGACTATTCGTTTACTCGATCCACCATTGCATGAATTTGTTCCTCACGAAGAAGCAAACCAGCTTGAAATGGCGAAAGAGATGGGTATTTCGGTTGAGCAGATCAAAAATAAAGTTGAAGCGCTACACGAATTTAACCCGATGCTCGGTCACCGCGGTTGCCGTTTGGGAATTACTTATCCTGAAATTACAGCCATGCAGGCACGCGCCATCATCGAAGCAGCCATAAACCTGAAAGCGAAAGGCATTGATGCACGTCCGGAAATTATGGTTCCGCTTGTTGGAACTGTTGCTGAGTTGAAAAACCAGACCGACATCATCCGCAGTGTTGCTGAAAAAGTATTTGCCGAAAAAGGTGACCGCATCGATTACCAGGTTGGTACCATGATTGAAATTCCACGTGCTGCTTTAACAGCCGATCATATTGCCGCTGAAGCCGATTTCTTCTCGTTCGGAACCAACGACTTGACCCAGATGACTTTGGGTTATTCGCGCGACGATGCCGGTAAGTTCCTGCCTGATTATTTGGCTAAGAACATCTTTAAACAAGATCCTTTCCAGGTAATTGATCAAAATGGGGTTGGACTTTTAATGGAAATTGGCGTAACCAGAGGCCGTTCTACAAAACCAAACCTGAAAGTTGGTATTTGCGGCGAACATGGCGGCGAACCAAGTTCTGTTGAATTCTGCGATAAATTAGGAATGAACTACGTAAGTTGTTCTCCGTACCGCGTGCCGATTGCCCGTTTGGCTGCTGCGCAAGCTAATATTAAACACAGTAAATAAGTTCGGAGACCGAAGTCCGGAGTTAGAAATAAATAAAGGGAATGATCCGCAAGGGTTGTTCCCTTTTTTTTTGTGGGCTTGATCCCGGGGAGTATCGGTATTTCGATCTCCTTTACCCGTTGCCTTTCAGGCCAATTGACTTTGGGATATGGCGACGAATGGTTCGCAATGTAATGAGGAGATCCCGAAATAAATTCGGGATGACCGGTGCAGGGAGAGCGGGATGACGGGTGTGGTGCAATGGGCCTTGAGTCCCGGAACCGGAAATCTGAAACACTCAACACGGAACACCTAACCCGCAACGCTTCAGAATGTGTTGAAATCTTTCAGGAAAAATATGGGGAATTGATATTGATAAGGGATTTAACATTTCGTATATTTGGTAAAATCTTCACCCCGAATGGTTAAAATCAGGAAGATATATCACAGGGACGCTTTCAGGATTGGATTGTTTTTTGATAAAGACGATGAATTAATAAACAAGTCCAGAAAGATTGGAGCCGCCTGGAGCAAGACTCACCGGTGCTGGTATGTGCTGTATAACAAAGAAAATTACAAACTGATTCTTCATCATTTCGGGGAGGTTGAAATACTGACAGACGAAAACATTGAGCGGCAAACTGAACCTGCTTTAAACGAGCATGAAATTGTTCACATAGCCGAGTCAACCGGCGAAATTCGGCCCTTTACGGAAACCGAACATAAGGGAAATATCCCTGAAACTGCCCGCGAGATTGTTTTCGATGGAACTTCAGGAAAATACTGGATTTTAAGAGTTCCGTATTCGAAAAGCCGGACACCCAAACTGCTGGACATTAAAGGTGTTTTCTGGAATAAAACGGAGAAAGCTTTTTTTGTACTCAGGCACGTTAACGTTAAATTGAAGGTTGAGGCTTTGCTGGGCGTTGATCGTCTTTTTCCGGAGGAATATTTTAACCTCGAAACTGTTTTCAGGAATAGCCATACACGGATTGAACTGAACAGTTATCAGGAGGATAAACGGTGGATGATGTTGAGTTGTCCGCCGGTACCGTATTTGATTGAACAGGTAAAACGGTGGGAAGGAAGCCGGTACAGCAAGGCTCATAACGCATATTTGCTGGCCGCAACTCGTGCGATGTTCGAAAACGTAAAAAATTTGGGTGCAGAATTGAGCATTCCGGTTTATGCGAATTTGCCTGACAACTACCTAAAAAAATCGAATTCGGTGAACAGGAAGGCATCGGCTTTGAAAAATCTGAAGGAAAGCCTGATTCAGGAGGTTCCGGTTTCGGCACAAACTTACACACTGGCGATGCTCGATTACCTGATGGCTCAAAACTACAGTGCCAACACCATCAGGAGTTACACTAAGGAGTTCAATTTGTTTCTTCGGATTAACCGGTACCGAAATCCGGATTTGATCACCGAATCGCAGGTTGTAAAATACCTGGCCTGGATGACCGAAAAGGGTTTGTCGGCTTCGAGCCTGAATATGCAGGTAAATGCGTTGAAATACTATTTCAGGACTGTTTTGAAGCGTGATGCGTTCGAAATCAGGGTTCCGCGAGCACGAAAAGAACATCATTTGCCCAGCGTGCTGACGATGGAAGAATGCATCAGGATTTTCAGTTTTGTAGATAACCCAAAACACAAACTGTTACTGCTTTTAGGATATGGCGCGGGTTTGCGGAGGAGTGAAATTGTTTCGCTGAAATGGGCCGACATTTTGTTTGAGGAACACAAGATTCACGTGAAGCAGAGCAAAGGCAATAAGGACCGGATTGTGATGCTCCCCTACTCGATTGTTACTTTCCTGAAAAATTACCGAGGTATTTACCCGAGCGACGAATGGGTTTTTGCCGGACAATACAAGGGTGAAGCCATCAGTGCGGGGACCGTGCAGGTTGTTATGCGACAGGCAGTAAGCAAGGCCGGACTTGAAAAGAAAGCAACTGTGCATACGCTGCGTCATTCGTTTGCCACACATTTGCTCGAGAGCGGAACCGACATCCGGTATATACAGGCATTACTTGGACATGCCAACGTTAACACGACCATGATTTATACACATATCTCGCCAAAAGCTGCGCGGAACATTGTGAGTCCGCTCGACCGGTTACCGGGTTTACAGGAAATTAAAAGCTTAAAATAGTTTGAATGCGGATAGATTTGCCATAGCATAAATTTGCGATGACTTTTTGTAATGCAAACTGCATTCATCTCGTTTTATTTTTCCTTTTGTTTCTTTTGATGACGATATTTCACCACCGAATACACAAATTTTCACAGATTAAATCGTCAGTTAGCATTAAACATCATCGAATATAATTCTTAAAAACGCGACAGTTACTCCTTTGAGTGAAAATAAAAATGCCTGAAAATATAGATGAAGATATAAAAAAATTATGCCTGACGTTGAACTATTACTATGCCCTTGGTTGACCTGGACTGTGCCTACAGTTGACTTGAACTGTGCCTACAGTTGACTCGGACTGTGCCTATAGTTGGACTGGACTGTGCCTACAGTTGGATTGGATCGTGCCTACAGAGGAACTGCAATTTAATGTCTTGTCATTGGAAAAGCAATGTTCTGGCGTTGGAATTAATTTGTCGTGCTATTAAAGCGTTTTCGTTCACCAAACGCGAATGGATTGATATGAAGCGAAAAATATTTTCTAATTATCAATAATAATTGAAAAAAGTACCATATATTTACTCATATATACTAGTTATAGGCCATTTAAAAAGTAGACCACTATGGAAATACCAAAAGGAAATAATTATGACATTGCACATACAGGTGCGAAAGCAGCATTGAATATAATCCCCATAGTTGGAGGAACTGTGGCAGAAATCTTTAATGCGATTATAACTCCTCCACTTGAGAAAAGAAGACAAGAATGGATGGAATCAGTAGTTGCTGCATTGCAGAAACTTGAGAGCGATAGGTCAAACCTTGTGACACATCTAATTAATGATGATGAATTTGCCACATTGCTTATTTCTGCCTCAATAAATGCATTTAAGACACATTTAACAGAAAAACACAAAAGACTTAAAAATGGACTCATTCATTCAATTGATAGTAAAATTCCGTTCGACATTAAGCAAGTTTATCTGAATTTTGTTGATGAGTTGACTCTTCCTCATTTAGAAGTATTGAAGTTTATAAATGACTTTGAAGACAAGATTAAAAGTGTAAATGAATATCAAAAAATCCTCGACATATTGATTCAATCAGTTGATCAATCCTACCAAATAGTGACAAATTTGGAGGTTTCAACCTTTAGGTTTCTCATAAAGGACTTAGATTCAAAAGGACTTGTTTTTATAAGTAATGATATGCAAGACATAAAAAATCAAGTTTTTGAAAGTACCTTATTATCAATTGAGGAAAATGAAAATGTCGATTTGCCTTTTATAAGAGTTACACAATTTGGAAAAGAATTTTTAGAATTTATTGTTGACATAGAATAAAAACGGCCTATAACTTCAGCTACCCGGCAAGCGCGGCAGCGGTGGTTTTCGGGGTGCATCTTTCCGCTCTCTCGCCTTAGGCGAGATGACAGGAAATCGCCCGCAGTCCGCCCCTGCGTGTAGCTTCCTACGTTAACGCCAAGTGTGGTCGCGCTGTGAAACGTACTGCAAGTTTGACCAAAAAGTGGTTTGTAGTTGTCTGAGAGTGCATCGGTTTTCGACAGACCTGAAGTTATTTGAAAGATTTTCAGAAACGGTTTTTAGGGTTTCGGGGTTTGACAAGTTTTCGCTTTTTGAGAGAATTTTGCCGTCGGACACAGAATCCGCAGACAATTTGGGCGGTGACACATTTTCACCATTTGACACGGAATCAGGTTTTTAAAATATAGATGGAGATGGATAGCAGGGAAAATAGGAAACACTCGATTCGACACTTTTGTGCCTTGACTGAGCGAACTTGACCGTTCGACTGGGACTGAAGCGGCGAAGCGTCTCCGACACTGAACAAAAAGAATGAAAAAATTAAGAAAAAAAGAACACCTAGGCGTTAACATCAGCTACCCGTCAAGTGCGGCAGCAGTGGTTTTCGGTGGGCATCTTTCCGCCCAGGCTGCTTTTCGGCTTGACAGGAAATCGCCCGCAGTCCGCCCCTGCGTGTAGCTTCCTACGTTATATGGGCATGTTTGCGCAGTTCGAAGGACATTTGGGTTTAAACAATTTATTGGTTTCCGGTACTTGAAAAGGCATCAAAACCAGCGACGGAGAAGTGCAGTTTGAAACGCGCCGAAAAGTTGTACCCGAAAAGGCATCATAGACAGCAACGGAGAAGTGCCACCTGAAAAGTAATAAAAAGGCTCTTTGGGTTGCGCTTTCGCTGACAAGTTGAAAATGCTTTTTGAATGAGAAATGTAACACGCCCAATAACATCAGCTACCCGTCAAGTGCGGCTGCAATGGGTATTCGGTCGGCGGCTCTCCGCTCGATTTCCTTGTCCTGCCGGACAGGAAATCGCCCGCAATCCGCCCCTGCGTGTAGCTTCCTACGTTATAGCCAATTATAAAAATTGCACATACTATGATATTAAACTTCTTAAAAGAGAGAAAAAGCATAATCCAAATTCTTATTGTATCGATAATACTTGCCTTTGGAGTTAGATTTATTGGACAAGGTATATCTGAGATTTTAGGATTTACAAAGTATCAAAATGTAATTTTTGGTTTGCTTTTCGTAATACTTGCATTTCTGTTCTTTGCAACTGAGTTACATCGAAATAAGAATAAGAAATTCACAATTCGCGGTTTCCTTTTATGGGACAAATCGATGAATAAAATGATTAAAGTTCCACAATATGAATTCAGCGAGAAAATAAGCGAATATTTTGATTCTGCATTTATTGAAAACAAAGGATTAGAAAAAATATGGGAGAAATACAATCTGGATTATACAAAAACAGCTAATGACATCACCTCTGGTACAGATTTATTAATGCAAGCTTGCGAGTATTTTACTCTTAGTAAATTATCATGGCATTTATTCTTTTATTTTAATCCTAAAAAGTTTAAAAAATCAAGATTAATTGAATATAAAAGAGATGATATACCTCAGATTTTATTGAAAAATGATTTTCTTGATTTATTTACAAAATCAAAGGGTAAACGAGCGGCATTTGTTGACACGTTTAATGGTGACGAGAATAATGATAAAAGAATAACTCATATATCTACAGTTTCCAATGGTCATTTATATGAAAATTTCATTCTTATCCTTCCTAAAAAATGCCAGATATCAAAACCGGACAAAACAACATTAACAATTGAAACCAGGAAATTTAAACTTACAATTAAAAATGAAATTACTGGTTTTACAAGTGAAGTGGATGAGAATCTCATCAAATACTACATCGGTTATAAGGAGCAATCTAAATTTAGAAAGTATAGTATTGACACGAGAATAGAGATTAGCTTTAAGTTTTGGTCATATTTTTCAAATAATGGATGGAGCTATTTTACTTGGGTCGATAGTTTTATAGAGACCTATATGGAATCCTATTCTGAGAATAGATTATTTAAGAAAATTAATTGGGACACTTTAGTCAATCTAATAACTGTTTCAAAAAACTTGAATCAAAAATAACTGGCTATAACATCAGCTACCCGCAAGCCGGGTTTCGGTGCTTCGTTGACAGGAAATTAGTATTTTGAAAGGCAGTTCTTCGTAGGAAGTTCACCGGTTAAATCCCGTCCTGCGTGTAGCTTCCTACGTTATGGCCAATTGTAGCCGCTCACTGAAACGGTATCGGTTTTCGGTAAGATTTTAAGACTGACTGTTTGCCAACTTGAGAGATTTTCGTGGTGCGACAGAGATGTTATTTGAAACGGAATCCGCTGAGATTTTGGCGGTGACACATTTTCACCATTTGACACGGAATCGGGTTTCGACAGAGCCGAGTTATTTGAGTGGTTTTTAAAAGTGATTTTTAGGTTTTCTGGGTTTGACAGGTTTTCGCTTTTTGAGAGAATTTTGCAGCTTGACACAGCATACGCTTATTATGACCAATAGTAGATCAGAACCAACATCAAGATAAATATTTAGACGGACTCATTATAAATTTGTAAACACTAAAACACAATATTCATGACTCGATTAATGAAAATTCTATTCTTGTTTATTTTTCTAAGCTTTAATAGCTATAAAGGTTTTTCTCAATTGAGTATATCGTATTACTCTTCGACACTTTCTAAGATTGGATTAGGATATAATTTCAATGAAAGATTTTGGAGTGAGTTGAGATTATACAGTAATACGAGTATTTCTGATATAACACCTGAAGTCGTAATCTGTTACAATATTGTGAAAAAAGAAAGACATAATATCTATCTTGGAATAGGAGGTAATGTTAATTATTTCACTGGCTTTGTTTTGCCAGTTGGAGTCCAATTCACTCCAATTGAGAAATTTGATAGATTTTCATTGCATATTGAATTGCAACCGACACTTGACATCGAGAGTGATTTAATAATTCAAAGTTCATGGGGATTAAGATACAAATTTGGAAAGAAAGATTAATGAACAACTCGGCCATAACATCAGCTACCCGTCAAGTGCGGCAGCAGTGGTTTTCTGTGTGTATCTTTCCGCTCAGTCCGTTTTTCGGCTTGACAGGAAATCGCCCGCAATCCGCCCCTGCGTGTAGCTTCCTACGTTACCGTAAACCCTATTGGCGTCAGTGCGGACATAAACAGACCGAATAAAACTAGAATGAATACAAGACAAACAAACATTTCGACAAGACCAAACAGATACGATCAATCAAGCTTTTCTTGTGTTTGTTATTTGTCTAATATACAACAGATTTTTAAAATTTAATCTTATGTCTTATGATTAAAGATAAAGCTTCATTCTTCATGCAGCTTTCAAAATTGGAAACGTTGAAAGACAATTTGCTTTCTGTAATCTTGAGTAAACATCCAGACTTAGATACTTCTGTTCGAGAATCCTACTTTGACAAAGTTTCACCGTTTTATAAACGCTATACTCTTGCAGATAGAGATTCAATTAGAGATTCAGATGAAACTGAAAAAAATGAAATAACAGACTGGTTAGGGCTTGATCTTAGAATTAAAAACATAAAATTGCAATCAGTAAGAGGGTTGCCACCGCAGACAGATAACATTCCTTTTGGCATTGACTTTACAACCGACAATCAGGAACCACAAAGCATGATTATACTTGGAGCAAACGCTTTTGGCAAATCTTCAATTTATGATGCTATAGAGTTCTCATTTTGTCAGCGGATTGGGGAGGCACAACTAAGAACTGGTGTGCAACATAGAGACGGCTCTGACTTTTATAAAAACTACTTACGACATTTTGACTTCCCATTCTCCAATTCAGTATGTAAAATAAATTTAAAATCCGAAAAAGTATTTGAAATTTCCAATGAGAATATTCCATTGTCAGTAAGAAAAAAGATAAATCCCAATAGCCATTTTATAAGTGACTATGACATATACACAAATGGGCAGTTAAATTTTAGAGGTAGCAATATCGATTCCTTCCAAAACTTGATTGCAAATAGTATAGGGCTTTCTGAGCTTCTACAAAAGGAAAAAGAGTTATTTGCGTTCGCGGGTTATGGAAGAAAAATTGAAACCAACAGGAAAGCAAGCTTAGAAAGAGAAATTAATAATTCGGAAAACATTATTGATAAAAATAAAAAATCGGTTGAAGAAAAAATGAAGTTACTAACGCAACTTCAACAAGGAGAATTGGCAATAGACCAGTCTCAAAAGGTTCAAACGGTATTACAACTTGCTGAACAATTAAGGAATACACAATTATCATTTACATACAACCAAGAAGAACTTTTGAAAATTGCATTGCAATTTTCAGATCTTTATGAAGAATTTATTGCAGTTTCAGAAAAGACAAAAGGATTAAACCAAATTCAATTTTTAAATGAGGGTTTAAAGCTTTTAGAGGAAGAACAGTCCTGTCCTATTTGCAACAACTCAAAACTAGAGAACAATGAAATAAAGAAACACGTTGAAGAAAAGATTCAAATACTGGAGAAATTCAATAAACTTTCATCAGACCTAAATAGAACATCAAACCACCTTACTTCTTTGCTTACAGAACTTAGCTCAAAAATAATTTCGCTTAGAGGGAGGACCACTAATGATATTTCATTGATTAAAGATAAAGAAGAATTTAATGAGCTATCTGTTTCAATAAATGAGTATTTGAGTTACATAAATGAAATATATGCTCATGATATATTTTCTAAGATACCAACTATTGATGATAGTCAAATTAGTGTAACCGCTAAAATGAATCGTCAAAAGGAAATTATTACTGATTATTCAAATTTCATCTCTGACAGTTTAAAATCATATATAGAAACTATTCAAAAATTTGAAACAAAGCGTAACATACTTATTAATGCAATTGAAACGCAAGCGAAGTCAAAGTTGCAAGTCAATTCTAAAGAAGGTGAGATCGCAATTCTAAAAAAGGAGATACAACTACTTCAAGCGCAGACGGAAGCAGAACAGAAAAGTATCGAAGTTAAAAAACCCGAATTGATTGCAGTAACTGAAGTGGTTGAACTATATGCTAAAGTAAAAAAAGAAGCGCGTAAGTATGCTAATGAATTCCATAATGAATTAACTAAAGAAATAAAAGGAGCATTTGATCCGATTCAAAAAATCGTAAAAGATGTTCTTGATAAATATTTATACCTAGAAAATAGACCCGCGACTTTGAAGTTTGAGATGAAACCTGAAAGTTGGGATGAAGAAACAGGAGAAGTAATTTCTGAAATCATAACAGCATATATTGAACCACTTGACAACTCGCAAGCTGCACAAGAAGTAAACAAGTACTTTAATACATTTCACTATCGCTTATTTTGCACAATGGTAGGAATAAGCATTGCCGTTGCATCAAGAAAAAATACAGGTATAAACTTACCTCTGGTTTTAGATGATATATTTTATGCGAGCGACTTTGAGAATAGAGCAACGATTGAGGAGTTCATCATAAAGCTGTTTGAGCTATTTAAAGAGTTTACTCCAGACAAAGAATTGCAACTAATTTTATTTACACATGACCAGTTAATCTTTGAAAGCATTATTAAAGCATCAATGACAAGAGATATTGATAACATTCTTTTCGCTAAACTATTCAAACACGAGGAAGCAGAGCTCGAAGGAGAATTTAAAAACCTAGTTTTGAGAATGCCAGCCTATGTTCCATATTCATTTACACAAAAAATAATTGAAGCAATATGAGCCAAGACAATGAAATGCCATTTTATAAAAGACTTTGGTTTGGCGTAGGCCTAATCGCCTTCTCTCTGATAATTACAGTAGTTATTATAGGTTATATCGTTGTAAACAACTATGAAAAGGAACGTGATGAAGCAACAACAAAAACTATTTCGCAAATTCTATCACAAGAATCAAAAGCACATCCTCTTTTACCTGATGTTTTGGTTATTAATGTACCAGCGGATGACAAAAAACAAATTTCAGATTTAATAAAAAATGAGGTGACAAAATATTTGATTGACAGATACACCAAATCAAATGTTGACACTTCACAATTAGAAATTTATCCTTATGTTTCTTTCCTTGAAAAAACCAGTAACAATCCAATTACAGGAGAACAAGTTGAGGAATTAAAAAAACACATTCAATTTCTGGTAAGCAATTGTGATAAAGCAGTTGAAGATTCAAAACGAAACATTGATACTGAAATAAGCAAAATAAATACATGGGTTACAATATGGATTGGTGTATTTGGTCTACTTGGCATTTTCATCCCCATTGTTGTTAACCTTAAAAGTTTTGATGCATTAAAGGAGATTGAAACAAAAGCCAATGCAGCCGAGAAGAAAATAACTGATCATAAAGATGATATTGAAGCGATTGCTGGAATTAAAGAAGATGTTGCTGAGGCAAAAACAGCCATTGATACAATAAATTTGAGCTTACCTGATTTAGCAACCAAATCTGAATTAGCTATACAAGCTTCCACAAACGCGATTTCACTTTCTCAAACAAACCAGAGAATGCTAGTTGCATTGGAATCAATTAGTAAGTTAGGTAAACTTGAAAATATTGTCATTTATGGAGGAGCTAATAGAAATCAACTTTTACATTCACTTCTTACTTCAATTCTAAGAAGTTTTCGGACTATTACAGATAATCATGGTGAAGACTTTTATAGAGATTTCTTATCTGAACTTTGCGATAGGTTATCCGAACTCGCAAGAGCCACGATAGTGAGAGGTAGGATAAATACCGTTGCAATTTCCGACTTTGCTTTTTTTCTTAATGGTAAACTTGTGGAAGGGAATGCATTGACAAGTAATGATCACAATGAAATTGTTCGAAGCTTTGAAAATATGCTGGATGCTATAACTAATTAAATCAGTTTGAGAAGAAAATAGTTTAAAATATTAAATGATTTAGGAACACTATTAGAGAAAACAAAGGGCTTCCGGTAACTTCAGCTACCCGTCAAGTGCGGCAGCAGTGGTTTTCGGTGGGCATCTTTCCGCTCAAGCAGCTTTTCGGCTTGACAGGAAATCGCCCGCAATCCGCCCCTGCGTGTAGCTTCCTACGTTGTGCGCTATTTAAATACATCAGACATGTACATAAATGCTAATGAATACAAATTACAAGACAAAATTTTCAGAGTGACAACTCTTGATTTTGTCTTGGATTTATTTGTTCAAAAAAGACTGACACTTGTCAAACCAATTCTTTGGGATGATCCATTAGAAAATCTTTTATGGAAACAGAAGTATTCAACTTTGGATGGTTCCACCGTAGAATTCAAATCTTTAAGAGAAGGCGTCTTTGGCCAATGTTGGACCTTCAACGACGAAAAGGATTTTTCATGGAAAGTCTATGCTCCCGGCAAAAATGGACTTAAACTTCAAACAACAATCAAAAAACTGCATGATGAGATAAACAAAAACCTGCTAGTTGGCGATGAATTCTATGTGAAAAAAGTAAATTATATCGACTTGAGAAGTGCGATTGAGAAATGGAATACTCAAGTATTTTATCGAGATGCTTTTAAGAATTTTGGAATGGATATGCTTTTTTATAAGGATATTCCTTTTGACCACGAGAAGGAATTTCGGGCAATATATATAACCAATTCCATTGACAAGCAGAGAAATAGCAAAATATATTTCCAAGTTGACCCTAATAATCTGATAGATAAAATAACTATCGACTCAAGACTAGATCAAGATGGTTTTGATTCTATTAGCAAAATACTGAGACAATGTGGTTATATGGGAGAAATTGAGCATTCTAACTTATATAAACATCCGAAAGTGACTTTTACGATTAAATAAAAACAGCGCACAACTTCAGCTACCCGTCAAGTGCGGCAGCAGTGGTTTTCGATGGGCATCTTTCCGCTCGAGCTACTTTTCGGCTTGACAGGAAATCGCCCGCAGTCCGCCCCTGCGTGTAGCTTCCTACGTTGTAGCCAATTGTAGTCGCGCTTTGAAACGCATTGGTTTTTATGTGAAATTTTTAAGATTGACTTCTTACCAACTTGAGAGATTTTCGTGGTGCGACAGGTTTTTGGGGTTTTAGGTTCGGACAGGTTGATAGATTTTTGGGGTGCGACAGAGCCAAGTTTTTTGAGAGATTTCTAAATTTTTTTAGGTTTTAGGGTATGACAGAGTTCCGCTTTTTGACAGATTTTTGTGGTTCGACACGGAATCCACCGAGACTTTTTGCGGCGGACACTTTTCTGTCATTTGACACGGAATCAGGTTTTTAAAATATAGTGGAGATGGGAAGTAGGGAAAATAGGAAATATTCGATTCGACACTTTTGTGCCTTGACTGAGCGGACTTGACCGTTCGGCTGGGACTGAAGCGGCGAAGCATCTCCCACCCTGGACAAAAAAGGAAAAATTGAAGAAAAAAGAACAACTAGGCTACAACATCAGCTACCCGTCAAATGCGGCGTTTGGTGGTGTTCGGTCGGCGGCTCTCCGCTCGATTTCCTTGTCCTGTCGGACTGGAAATCGCCCGCAATCCGCCTCTGCGTGTAGCTTCCTACGTTATGCATAATTGTATGAGACAGACTATTAACTATATCATTTTAGTTCTATTGTTGATTATAAATTATAGTTGTCAAGACAATGGTAAATTAAAATTGACACATGATTTTCTAAATGGAAATTGGTTTTATATTGACTCAATCTGTGATCCTGACCCTAATTTTGGGGGATATAATTACGGTGAGATCTGTATTAATGATTCAATCTTCACTACTTATGAAACTTACCCAGGAATTGGACCAGCTTATTATCCGTATAAATTATCAAATGATTCAATAGTTTTTTCTAAAAATCATGGACAAAGAATTGATATTATTGACTCAAATAATATTAAATTTGACATAAAATGTAGTGAAGGTGTCCAAGTTTCAAGAGTCATGTCTCGAATGAGCAAACACCCATTTCCGTTAAAAGAATTTCATAATCAACAGGATCTTGACTCATTTACTTTTGAAATTAGGAAAAGACAATATAATTTGCTTAAAAAGGAGAATCTAATAAAATAACAACTATGCATAACTTCAGCTACCCGTCAAGTGCGGCAGTAGTAGTTTTCGGTAGGCTTCTTTCCGCTCGGGCTGCTTTTCGGCTTGACAGGAAATCGCCCGCAATCCGCCCCTGCGTGTAGCTTTTTACGTTATGCGCCAGTTTTGTCGCTCCTTGAAACAGTTTTGGTTTTGACAGATTTTTAAAATTGACTTTTTGAGCGGCTTGAGAGTTTTTTCGGGGTGCAACAGAGCCGAGCAGCTTGAGAAATTTTTGAATTTTTAGGTTTCGACTTTCTCAAGTTTTCGCTTTCTGAGAGAGCAGAATTCTTTGAGAGATTTTTAAAAATTGGTTTTTAAGTCGGTACGGTTTGACAGATTTTCGCTTTTTGAGAGGCAATTCCGGCTAAAACGTTCATTTTGAACTTGACACAGACTACAACTGGAAACGTTTTCGCGGACTTAGTTTTTTTGACTTCGGTGACTTTTCAGCAGAGAATCTGGTTGAGAAAATTTTGCACTTTGACTCGGAATTTGTTGACTGACAGCGTATATTTATGATTTACAAAAATGGAAAGATTTTATATGTTTCAAGTGACCGAAAACCGAGCGCATAACATCAGCTACCCGTCAAGCCGGGTTTTGGTGGCTCGTTGACTGGAAATTTAGATTTTAAAAGGCAGCTTTACGTGGACAATTTATCGGGAAACTCCCGTCCTGCGTGTAGCTTCCTACGTTACCGCCAATATTCTGTCGTCACTTGAAACATTTTTCGTTTGTGACAATTCTTCAATTTCGACAGTTCCGGCAGATTTTGAGAGTTTCGCCTTTTGATAGGTTTTTGCAGTTTGACAGGTGTTTAAAAGTTGGTTTTAAAACGGGTTGAGAGAATTTCTCGGTTCGACTGGTTCAAGCCATTTGAAAGATTTTTTAAAATTTGGTTTTTAGGTCGGTTCGGTTTGATACCGTTTCGCTTTTTGAGAGTGAATTTCGACCAAAACGTTCATTTTCAACTTGACACAGACTGCAACTGGAAACGTTTTCGCGGACAAGGGTTGCACATTCAGTTTGACACATTTTGCAAGCTGGCAACGCATTCTCGGACAAGTTTTTAATATTTCGTGGACTCGTGGCCAGACAATTTGCAACTTGACACGAATTCGCTGAGAGACAGCGATTTTTTTGAGAGAATCGTTTTTATTGACAAATAATAATCGTTATTTCAAGTGACCGAAATACTGGCGGTAACATCAGCTACCCGTCAAGCCGGGTTTCGGTGCTTCGTTGACAGGAAATTTGAATTTTGAAAGGAAGTTCTTCTTAGGAAGTTCATCGGTTAAATCCCGTCCTGCGTGTAGCTTCCTACGTTATATGCCATTTTATGGGTGCTACCTGATAAGATTATTGAGACAATATTGAAAGAAAAACAAGATGACCGAATATTTATCAAACTTTAAAGTAACTGACAGACAATCTTTCATTAAGTTTATTGCTTTGTTACAGGATGACCTTCTCAAAAATCCAGACAATTGGAGAAATCGGAATCTTGACGACTTTTTGGAAGCAATGACTCGCTACACAGAAGATATCCAAGGTTATTTCGACAATACCAAACAAAATGTGAATGCTGATCTACCATCGTGGCAAACTTTTGCAGACATTTTTAAAGGATCAACAATCTATGAATAATCGAGTAACAGAAAGGAAACATCAATGCTTAGGAAATCGCCCGCAACCCGCCCCTGCGTGTAGCTTCCTACGTTATATGCCATTTTAAGGACCGACAATGACAGAATTTAATCCGCCAATAGAGACACGAGAGACATTAGAACTCATTGCAATTGCGAATGGGACACGCAACGAATGGCAGCAGGAAGCAATAGACCAGGCAAAAGACGAACTGAGAAATCGCGGAATCTCGGACGAGTATCAAAAAAAGGTTGTTGACAAATGGATTGAGGAAAGAAAGCAGTTTGAAATTGCCTATCAAAAGCAGTTAGAACTAAACAAGACAGAAAGTTATTTGACATGGGAAATGATCTATATTTTGCTAGTTGCTCCTTTCATTCTTGTTGGCAAGTGGACAGTTGGTCTCTCTTTGAGAGAATTGAAAAGAGAAAACTACTCAAAAAAAAATAAACAGCGACTTTTGTTGCTTATTGGTGGAGTCGCATTTTGGATTTTAATTGGAATGTTGAGTTTTAATTCCTCTGAGAAAGATAGGCTCGACAAAATTGAGAAGGCAGATATTTCAGCATGGGAGAAAAATCGTTATGGGACAGACAGTCTGACTAATGAAAATAATTCTAAAGACACAGTGAAAAATGAACGAACAAAGAAAAACGGCTTATAACTTCAGCTACCCGCAAGCTCGGCAGCAGTGGTTTTCGATGGGCATCTTTCCGCCCGGGCAGCTTTTAGGCTTGACAGGAAATCGCCCGCAGTCCGCCCCTGCGTGTAGCTTCCTACGTTGTACCGCAATGCTAACGCATAACACAGCATAATACGAACAATCATGGGCAAATTTTCAGATCAGGTACGTAAGAGGCTATCGGGAAACAACCAAGAGCCTTCAAAAGACATTGAATTTTCGTGTGGCAACTGCTTAAATATCTTTACCTTTGGTTATACAGACATCTATTTGAAAGAATCGGGGGATATTGAATTTGTTCCCGAGCCAACATGTCCGCGTTGTGGCGCCACCGAGGAATTGATTTTTACCGACTACGGACAGGAGAAAATAGAAGACATGCTGTTTAGCGGACAAATCAGAAAAGCCAGATAATCCCGGATATAATATGTGTTTCCACCCAGAATATGCAGAAAGAGAAACGGCAACAGAGGGAAAAAAATTCCGTCTTGCCGATTTTTTTGACCAGCACTGGGACACCTATGTCAAATCACCATCAGAATACATTGCCCCGGAGCAGTTTAAGGCGGTTGCGGCCATGCGGGTTTGCCGTACAGAAGCACTTGGCGTTGACCATTATGCCTGCCCCGAGTGTGGAGAGATGAGCCAGGTGTACCATAGTTGTAAAAACCGCTTTTGCCCCACCTGTAGTTGGAAAGATACCCTTCAGTGGGCAGAAAAGATGGAAAGCCAGATGATGAACATTCCGCACCGCCACGTGGTATTTACCTTGCCGCACCAACTCAACGACCTGATAAAGGACAATAAACAACAATTGTTGGATTTCTTGTTCAAAGCAGCATCCGATTCAATTATGGACTGGATGCAGCATAAATACGGATTGAAGCCGGGCATCATCAGTGTATTGCACACTTTTGGCGAGACAAAGGAGTTCCATTCCCACATCCACATGATCCTTTCCTGGGGCGGGATGAACAGTAACCGTTGGATAGAACAAATAAAAGGTGAGTACGTCAACTATGAGTTTATCCAGACAAAGTTCCGTTGCAAGTTTGAGGATAAGCTGGTGGAACTGTTCGATTCTAATGTATTGTGGCACAAGTTTGATGGCAGGATCGAGTTTTTGCGGTTCGTGAAAAGGATAAACAAAAACAACTGGCGTGTCCATTTTGAACCGGCAATGGACATTCCTTCGCAGGTAATCAGGTATATCGGGCGGTACTCCAAACGGGCATGTCTGAGTGAATACAAAATAACCAACATACAGGGAGAATATATCACCTTCAAATACAAGGACTATAAGGATCTGGATTTTAACGGAAAACCCATTGTGAAAGAACTGAGGTTGCATTATACGGAGTTCTTTCCCCGTTTGCTCCAGCATGTCCCGATCCCGTACTCTCGTTTGGTAAGGTATTATGGCCTTTATGCGGCAAGGTCGAAAGCAATATTGAAAAGCTGTTACAAAGACCATGAGCCCGTGACGGTGATTGAGGAAGAAGAAGAATGTTATGAGATGGCAGCAACCCCCAAGTATTGCAAAACCTGTAATGTGGCCAAAATATACATTTATACAACCTTCAGAAACAGGGACAATCAGATCGTTTATATGTCGAGGTTTAATCCGGCTGCGACAAGACTAAAAACGATGGCAGCATAAATATCGATGGGAGAAGTATGCCCTGTTGGTAAATATTGAGTATTTATATATAAAACAGATCCAAAAAAATAATGAAACAGAGTGTTTTAAATCAAAAAATTGACAAGAAAAACAATTTTAAAAGTTGTTTCAATGGATTGAAAAACATAATTTCACAAACAAAAATTTATAATCCCTTAATAATAAGCAAAACAGAGCACTGCGTACAACAACAAATACCCGGCAAGTCGGGTTTCAGTGCTTCGTTGAATGGAAATTAGGATTTTGAAAAGCAATACTCCGCAGGAAGTTCTGTGGTTTGCTCCCGCCCTGCGTGTATTTGCGAAACGTTAACGGCAAGCATAAGAGCGACTACAACATCGAGATATGAATGAATTAGATAAAATAAAAATTGGATTTGCCATAGCTTTACTGGCAGGACTATTTACTTTAGGTCCTTTAATCAATGAAAGTACCTTTTCTTTCATCCTATTTACATTGGTCATAAAATTGACTTATATATATTGGGGATTTGTTGCAATACTCTCTTTTTCTGTATATTTCTATGCTTTGACAATGATTAAATTTGAAAAGGTTAATTACATTTTTCATTCTTTAGGTAACTGGACTTATGCATTCGCACTGTTGTATCCCCCTATTGTGATTACAATCTATTTAATATCTCTATTATTAAATCTTATTGCACCTATTATTTCAAATAACATCAGTCTTGTTCTTAGCCTTATTCTTGGCGCAATTTCAAGCACTATTGCTTCGGCTCTAGCAAATAAAATCCAAAAAAGATTCAAAAAAGAAGGAGATAAAGAAAATGCTGAAAGAATAAAATCTAAAGAAATTGATTCTTTAGAAAAGTCTAAATTGCTTTATAAATCAGAGTTTTATGATCTAGTGATTATTGAGTTATGGAATACTGTCGAGTTATCATTTAAAAGAGTCTTTTTACAAAAAGCAATTCCGTTCACGCCTAAAAGTTCGATCCAAATAATTGATACGATAAGAAAGAATAAGCTTTTACCTCCAGCGTTAATAGACGAACTTGACCAATTAAGAATTCTTAGAAACAAAGCTGCACATCCAACCGATGATCTGCTTATTAGTAAGCAACTTGCAGACAATGCACTAAAAACAACGGAGAAAATACTCATTACAATTGATAATTATAAAGAAGAATGCTATTACTGTCACAAAGAATTTCCTTTAAAAGAGTTAGAAGTAGAAGAAATAAATGGAGATTATTTTGTCTGTCAGAATTGCTTAAAAGAACACCCAAACTGGAAAGATGAAATAATATCTTTAGGTATGGATCCTTAAATGAAACATGGACATATTTTGGAAAGGAATGCCAGCCGTTAACATCAGCTACCCGTCAAGTGCGGCAGCAGTGGTTTTCGGTGGGTATCTTTCCGCTCGGGTCGTCTTTCGGCTTGACAGGAAATCGCCCGCAGTCCGCCCCTGCGTGTAGCTTCCTACGTTGTACCGCAATGCTAACGCATAACACAGCATAATACGAACAATCATGGGCAAATTTTCAGATCAGGTACGTAAGAGGCTATCGGGAAACAACCAAGAGCCTTCAAAAGACATTGAATTTTCGTGTGGCAACTGCTTAAATATCTTTACCTTTGGTTATACAGACATCTATTTGAAAGAATCGGGGGATATTGAATTTGTTCCCGAGCCAACATGTCCGCGTTGTGGCGCCACCGAGGAATTGATTTTTACCGACTACGGACAGGAGAAAATAGAAGACATGCTGTTTAGCGGACAAATCAGAAAAGCCAGATAATCCCGGATATAATATGTGTTTCCACCCAGAATATGCAGAAAGAGAAACGGCAACAGAGGGAAAAAAATTCCGTCTTGCCGATTTTTTTGACCAGCACTGGGACACCTATGTCAAATCACCATCAGAATACATTGCCCCGGAGCAGTTTAAGGCGGTTGCGGCCATGCGGGTTTGCCGTACAGAAGCACTTGGCGTTGACCATTATGCCTGCCCCGAGTGTGGAGAGATGAGCCAGGTGTACCATAGTTGTAAAAACCGCTTTTGCCCCACCTGTAGTTGGAAAGATACCCTTCAGTGGGCAGAAAAGATGGAAAGCCAGATGATGAACATTCCGCACCGCCACGTGGTATTTACCTTGCCGCACCAACTCAACGACCTGATAAAGGACAATAAACAACAATTGTTGGATTTCTTGTTCAAAGCAGCATCCGATTCAATTATGGACTGGATGCAGCATAAATACGGATTGAAGCCGGGCATCATCAGTGTATTGCACACTTTTGGCGAGACAAAGGAGTTCCATTCCCACATCCACATGATCCTTTCCTGGGGCGGGATGAACAGTAACCGTTGGATAGAACAAATAAAAGGTGAGTACGTCAACTATGAGTTTATCCAGACAAAGTTCCGTTGCAAGTTTGAGGATAAGCTGGTGGAACTGTTCGATTCTAATGTATTGTGGCACAAGTTTGATGGCAGGATCGAGTTTTTGCGGTTCGTGAAAAGGATAAACAAAAACAACTGGCGTGTCCATTTTGAACCGGCAATGGACATTCCTTCGCAGGTAATCAGGTATATCGGGCGGTACTCCAAACGGGCATGTCTGAGTGAATACAAAATAACCAACATACAGGGAGAATATATCACCTTCAAATACAAGGACTATAAGGATCTGGATTTTAACGGAAAACCCATTGTGAAAGAACTGAGGTTGCATTATACGGAGTTCTTTCCCCGTTTGCTCCAGCATGTCCCGATCCCGTACTCTCGTTTGGTAAGGTATTATGGCCTTTATGCGGCAAGGTCGAAAGCAATATTGAAAAGCTGTTACAAAGACCATGAGCCCGTGACGGTGATTGAGGAAGAAGAAGAATGTTATGAGATGGCAGCAACCCCCAAGTATTGCAAAACCTGTAATGTGGCCAAAATATACATTTATACAACCTTCAGAAACAGGGACAATCAGATCGTTTATATGTCGAGGTTTAATCCGGCTGCGACAAGACTAAAAACGATGGCAGCATAAATATCGATGGGAGAAGTATGCCCTGTTGGTAAATATTGAGTATTTATATATAAAACAGATCCAAAAAAATAATGAAACAGAGTGTTTTAAATCAAAAAATTGACAAGAAAAACAATTTTAAAAGTTGTTTCAATGGATTGAAAAACATAATTTCACAAACAAAAATTTATAATCCCTTAATAATAAGCAAAACAGAGCACTGCGTACAACAACAAATACCCGGCAAGTCGGGTTTCAGTGCTTCGTTGAATGGAAATTAGGATTTTGAAAAGCAATACTCCGCAGGAAGTTCTGTGGTTTGCTCCCGCCCTGCGTGTATTTGCGAAACGTTATGGGCAAGTGTAGGTGCGTGTCACAGCGACAATTACGACAGACTAAAAAAGATAATAAATATGAGTGGTTCTGACAGAGACGAGATGATAGAAAACTTGAACGAAATTGTTGTTCCTGTCCTGAGACAATTAAACTTTCAAGGTTCATTTCCTCATTTTAGACGAATTACAATTGACCGAATAAATTTATTGACTTTTCAGTTCGACAGAAGCGGTGGTGGTTTTGTAATTGAGATTGCAAATTGTAAGCCAGGTGACTTTAAGACATCATTCGGTCGAGAAATAAAGCAGAATAAATTGACTGCTCACGACTTAGATATTAGAAAACGAATTCAATCAAATATGCAGACAACAAGCAGTTTGAAAGGCGACTGGTTTCGCTACGACAAAAAACAACTATTTGGACTTGGAAACATTTATAAAAAAGTTTGCAAAGAAGTGTTATCAAAACTTGACATTGCAGCCGAATATTGGGAAAATGGAGAACTTAATGAGCAATAGAACACCAGCCCATAACTTCAGCTACCCGTCAAGGTCGGCAGCAGTGGTTTTCGGGGTGCATCTTTCCGCTCAGGCAGCTTTTCGGCTTGACAGGAAATCGCCCGCAATCCGCCCCTGCGTGTAGCTTCCTACGTTAACGCCAATTGTAACCGCAACTTGAAACGGTATCGGTTTTGAAAAAATGAATATTCTGGTTACTTGATACAGTTTCGCGGTTTGACAGAATTGAGTTGTTTGAAAGGATTAGTTTTTGGAGTGGTTGAGTTGTTGGAGTCGAGTTGTTGGAGTTGGCAAGTCATTGGAGTTTACAAGTTTCGTTTCATCGACAGACTGGCTCAACTTGACACGGAATCCGCTGGTGACTCATTTTCACCATTTGACACGGAATCGGGTTTCGACAGGGCCGAGTCTTTTGAGAGATTTTTAAAAATGGTTTTTATGCTTTCGGGGTTTGACTGGTTCTCGCTTTTTGAGAGAATTTTGCAGTTTGGACACGGAATCCGCTGAAAATGAACAAAAAAATGAAAAAATTAAAGAAAAAAGAACAACTCGGCGTTAACATCAGCTACCCGTCAAGTGCGGCAGCAGTGGTTTTCGGAGTGCATCTTTCCGCTCGGGCAGTTTTTCGGCTTGACAGGGAATCGCCCGCAATCCGCACCTGCGTGTAGCTTCCTACGTTAGTGGCAATTATACTTAACAGACAACCAATATGAAACAGAAAAGAACAAGAATTCAAAATGCGAATAAATACCTGCCTTTCTTTTTGCAAGAAGATGACAGTTTTTATGTTGGACTGCTATATGAAGATTTTATAAAGAGTCCAGATTTGAAAAAGTATAACATTAGTACTGAGTTTTCAGACAATCTGTCGGTAACGCCCTTGGGAAAAGGTCCAACAACTAAGGCTAACGTGAACGGCAAATTCGTCAGAAAACAACCTGAAGAAAAGACTATTAAAACTGTCCATATTGCATACAGACGCAAGGATGGTACAAAAGTAGAGTTTAATAGAGACTTTAATGTTTATGTGAAAATTTTGCAGCATAAGTACAACATTGCACTTAATTACAAAGTAAATAAACACGGACAAAGAGTAGTGGTTTCTGATATGCTACATTTTGACTATTTACCAGAGACAAATCAGAAAAATACACATATCATAAATGTATTTTGTGAAATTTCAAACGACTTTGAGATATTCAATTCAGCGTTAGAACCTGCGATTCACTTTAACAAGAAATTTGAAGAAGACATTTTGCCACATGGATCATTGTCCGACAATGTGACGTTCGAAGAACTAACGGAATTTGCAGGGAGATATACAAAAAACAAAGACGAACAAAAGGCATTTCAAAAAAGACTTCACATTTTAAAAGAATTTGAGCCAGACATTAGAGGCAAAGGTCCAAACAACTTTTTTGGCTATATAGTTTTTGGATTTACTGATATAGACATTGTAATTTTGGAGACAATGTATTCTGATAATGCAACTTATATCTTCAGAGCAAGTGACTATGAAAATAAAGTTATTAAAGACAAGCAATCTGTATTACAAAGCCATTTGATGCTTGAGAGATTTTACCACCACGACAATTGGGAAAATAAGATAAAAAATTACATTGGTAAACTTAAAAAGGACAAAAAATAACTGCCACTAACATCAGCTACCCGTCAAGTCCGGCGGTTGGTGGTTTTCGGGCGGCGGCTCTCCGCTCGATTTCCTTGTCCTGCCGGACAGGAAATCGCCCGCAGTCCGTCCCTGCGTGTAGCTTCCTACGTTGGCGGCAATGGTAGGTGTCCGCACTTTGTTGACAAACTTAAACTATAAAATATGGAAAATTTTTTGATTTTACTTGTTATTGCGTTGACAGTTATTTGGTTGATAAATCGGTCTAAATTATCAAAAAGGATAAATCAACAAAATGCAGACATTGCTACATTAAGAGAGGAAAAGGAAAATTTAATAACCCACAACAATGATTTGAGCAGATTTCAAGGAATTCTTGATGCAGAGAAAGAAGCAAATAGAATATTGGAAAAAGCAAATCAGGACACCGCGACACTTATTTCAAATGCAAAATCTGAGTTGGACAATGCAAAAATAAAATCAGATGAAATAAAGCAGTCGGCTTTAAAAGATGCTCAAGCAGTTAAAGAAAAAGCTCAACAGTTTATGACAAATGCAACGTCTGAAGCAAGTAGCATTATAAATCAAGCGAACATTAGAGCTGAAGAAATTGCGGGCAATGCATATAAAGCGATGCAAAATGCGTCTGAATTTGAAAAGACTGTTAAGGCAATGAAAAATATAATAGAAGGTTATGGAGATCAATATTTAGTACCAACATATAGTTTGTTAGACGATCTTGCAGAAGAATTTGCCCATACAGATGCAGGTGAGAAATTAAAATTTGCACGGGAAAAGTCGGTTCTAATGATCAAAAATGGAACGGCTGCAAAATGTGACTATGTTGAGGTTAATCGAAAAGAGACAGCAATCAATTTTGTATTAGATGCTTTTAATGGGAAAGTTGATTCCATCCTATCAAAAGTCAAGAAAGACAATTTCGGAACTCTAGAGCAGAAAATAAAGGATTCATTTCAAGTTGTAAATTATAATGGCAAAGCCTTTAGAAACGCTGAAATTACAAGCGAATTTTTGAATGCAAGAATTGATGAATTGCGTTGGGCAATAGTCGCACAAGAACTAAAGTGGCAAGAACAGGAAGAGCAAAGAAGAATAAAAGAGCAAATTAGAGATGAGGAAAGAGCTCGCCGAGAGTTTGAGAGAGCAATGAAGGAAGCGCAAAAGGAGGAAGAAACTTTAAAGAAACTAATTGAAAAAGCACAAAGCCAAGTTTCTACGGCAAACGAGGAACAAAAAGCCAAACTTGAAGAAAAGCTAAGAGAATTGGAAGCCAAATTAATTGAAGCGGAGGAAAAGAATCAACGTGCTTTATCAATGGCTCAGCAAACCAAATCTGGTAATGTTTACATAATTTCAAATGTCGGGTCCTTTGGCGGAGATGTTTTCAAAATTGGTATGACGAGACGACTGGAACCTCTTGACAGGATTAAAGAATTAGGAGATGCAAGTGTTCCATTTGAATTTGATGTTCATGCTATGATTTATAGCGAAGATGCACCAAAACTTGAGAATGAATTGCACAAGACGTTCATGTTAATGCAGATGAATAAAGTGAATCCCCGAAAGGAATTTTTCAAAATTGGGTTAACAGATATTAAAGAAGAAGTTGACAAGCTTGGATTTGTTGCCAAATGGACAATGACTGCCGATGCTAGACAATATAGAGAGAGCTTAGCAATTGAAAGATCAATTGCAAGTGACAGCAAAAAGAAGGAAGAATGGGAAAAATCTCAGAAACAACTTGAAAATGAGTATCAATTAGACATGGAGGAAATCGAATTGAATTAACCACAGCCGCCAACATCAGCTACCCGGCAAGTTCGGCAGCAGTGGTTTTCGGTGTGTATCTTTCCGCTCGGGCCGTCTTTCGGCTTGACAGGAAATCGCCCGCAGTCCGCCCCTGCGTGTAGCTTCCTACGTTACCGGTCAGTTTAATCGCTACCTGAAACTGTATCGGTTTTTGAAATATTTTTTAATTTGACTGTTTGAAAGAAGATGGCAAAACTTGTAGAATATTTTGATAATGACTTTATAGATTTAAGCATTGATAATTCAATAAATGTAAATTATCAT
Source organism: Prolixibacteraceae bacterium (assembly GCA_963677955.2). Taxonomy (GTDB): domain Bacteria; phylum Bacteroidota; class Bacteroidia; order Bacteroidales; family Prolixibacteraceae; genus Aquipluma. Next base: position 3,968,154 of record CAXXQR010000001.1, on the reverse strand, counting down.
AGGACAGTCGAACAAACAGGAAAGACTATACACGTGTCACTATCAATAAGACAAAGAGTTAAGCACGACATGAATAGTTCGGCAAGACTATTTACATACTATATTCCTGAGACGACAGAGACATTAGTTATATGTCAGCGCATAATTGAGGACATAGAGAAATGGAAAAAGCGTTCAAATGAAATTGATGCAATTGGTGGATACTCAGGAGATATTGAGATAGGCAAACATTCAATAATATACTCAAATAGAGTTTTCCTTTATACAGAAACGCAACTGAATGAAAACGAGATATTAGAATTGGGAAAAACTGCCGACAAGCTAAACTTGTATATCACTGTTAGAAGTCAAAATTATGTAGCTAATCGAATGAAATTAGAAAAACCTCAAGCATTTATTTCGCATGATTCTCGAGACAAAGATTTAATTGCAAGACCTTTATCTAAAGGGCTACACTCGAGATTATGTTTTGTCTGGTATGACGAGTTTTCGCTAAAAGTTGGAGATAGTTTAAGAGAATCAATAGAATCGGGAATTAAAGAAGTGAAAAAATGTGTATTGATTTTAACTCCAAATTTTCTTGCAAATCCCGGTTGGACAAAAAAGGAGTTTAATTCAATTTTCACAAGGGAAATGATTTTTAACGAAAGAATTATTCTTCCAATTTGGTATAAAGTGACAAAGGAGGATATTTATAATTATTCCCCTGCACTTGCAGATACTGTTGCATTAATTTGGCCTAACAACGAAGATTTATCAAAAGATGAATATGACAAAGAGGTTGAAAGGTTGATTAGTAAATTACATACTGAAATAACAAAAGAAAAACAATAATTGCTAGCATTTTGCAAATTGCATTGCGGGGCCGTGCGGTTCGAGCGGTTTTCGCTTTTTGAGAGAGACAAGAATTTCGACCCAAACGTTCATTTTCAATTTGACACAGATTGCAACTTGAATCGTATTCGCGGACAAATTTTTTAACTTCGTTGACTCGTCAGCGGATAATCTGGTTGAGAAAATTTTGCAATTTGACTGGAATTTTATGGACAGACAACATAAACTAGTGTTTTACAAAATGACAAAATAAGCAAATGTTTAAAGTGACCGAAAACCGAACCGGTAACATCAGCTACCCGTCAAGTGCGGCAGCGGTGGTTTTCAGGGTGCATCTTTCCGCTCAGGCTGCATTTCGGCTTGACAGGAAATCGCCCGCAGTCCGCCCCTGCGTGTAGCTTCCTACGTTATATGGGCATGTTTGCGCAGTTCGAAGGATATTTGGGTTTAAACAATTTATTGGTTTCCGGTACTTGAAAAGGCATCAAAACCAGCGATGGAGAAGTGCAGTTTGAAACGCGCCGAAAAGTTGTACCTGAAAAGGCATCATAGACAGCAACGGAGAAGTGCCACCTGAAAAGTAATGAAAAGGCTCTTTGGGTTGCGCTTTCGCTGACAAGTTGAAAATGCTTTTTGAATGAGAAATGTAACACGCCCAATAACATCAGCTACCCGTCAAGTGCGGCTGCAATGGGTATTCGGTCGGCGGCTCTCCGCTCGATTTCCTTGTCCTACCGGACAGGAAATCGCCCGCAATCCGCCCCTGCGTGTAGCTTCCTACGTTAACGCCAATATTAGTCGCCACTTGAAACATTCACGGTTTTGAGAAATAATTCGAATTGAGAGTTCTGGCAACTTGAGAGAATTTCGTTGTTTGACAGATATTTATAAGATTTTGGTTCGTGCAGCTTGAGAATTTTTCGGGGTTCGACAGAGCCGAGTTGTTCGACAGGTTATTAAAAAAATGGTTTTTAGGTCGGTTCGGCTTGACAGAATTTCGCTTTTTGAGAGGCAATTTCGACCAAAACGTTCATTTACAATTTGACGCAGACTGCAACTGAAAACGCTTTCGTGAACACAGTTTGCAAATTCAGCTTGACACAGACTTCGGACTGGAAACGCTTTCTTGGACAAGTTTTTATAATTTATTGGACACGTTGCCAGACAATTCGCAGTTTGAAACAATTTCGCTGAGAGACAGCGATTTTTTCGACAGAAACGTTTTTTATTAACAAATAATAATTGTTATTTCAAGTGACCAAAATACTGGCGTTAACATCAGCTACCCGTCAAGTGCGGCAGCAGTGGTTTTCGGTGGGCATCTTTCCGCTCAAGCTGCTTTTCGGCTTGACAGGAAATCGCCCGCAGTCCGCACCTGCGTGTAGCTTCCTACGTTGGGTGCAAGTGTATGACCGTGCTATCTTGAAAGTTGACAATAATGATGTAAATTTACGACTTAAGACATAATTCTGAAAATGGATAATTTTGAAGAATATTTACGGCAAGGTGAACCCAACAAAGCAGAAAAAGCAAAAGTTTGGAAAACCGCTATCGGATTGCAACAAGTTGATGGGTTAAAACCTTCTGACTATTTGATAGCAACAGCCAAGCAAAACATTGAAGGCGACATTTCCATTGATGAGGTAAAACAGTTAATAAACAGTTATTACAAGCAGCATCCTGAAAAAGACTCAGAAAACCGCACTGAAGAAGCAGACAAAGTTTCGGCACAAATTGCCGAAATATTAAGCGAACAAACCTTTACGTTTTCGCCAGCCGAATATCTTACCATTCATCGCAGGTTGTTTCAAGGCGTTTACAGCCATGCAGGCAAAATCCGTGATTATAACATTACCAAGCAAGAATGGGTTTTAAATGGAGAAACGGTTTTATATGCGAGTGCTGAGAGTTTGAAAGCCACTTTGGAGTATGATTTTGAACAAGAAAAGAAATATAGATACAAAGGTTTAAGCCAACAAGAAATCATAGAACACATAGCACATTTTATTAGCGATTTGTGGCAGATTCACATTTTTGGCGAGGGCAACACACGGACAACGGCAATTTTTTTAATAAAATATCTTCGAAAACTTGGTTTTAAGGAGGTAAATAACGACTTATTTGCGGAACATTCGTGGTATTTCCGAAATGCACTTGTGCGAGCCAACTATGAAGATTTATCCAAAGGCATTCACAAATCAGAAATATATCTTATTCACTTTCTTTCTAATTTATTGCTTGGCGAAAACCATTCGCTGATAAATCGAGAAATGCACGTTCAATACATTGATACTGTAAAAAAGCAAAATGACACTGTAAAAATTGAAAATGATACTGAAAATGACACTGTATTTTATTTGATAAAGCAAAATAACAAAATAACAGCAACCGAAATAGGAGAAAGATTAAAGATAAGTTTGAGCACAGTAAAACGGAAAATAAAAGAACTTAAAGATAGCGGAATAATAGCACGCCTCGGAAGCGATAAAACAGGTCATTGGAAAATAATTGAGAAATGAAATCAAACCACATTTTGAAAGAAAAATGACAGAGAAAACAGAACACCTGCACCCAACATCAGCTACCCGACAAGTGCGGCAGCAGTGGTTTTCGGTGTGCATCTTTCCGCCCGGGCAGCTTTTCGGCTTGACAGGAAATCGCCCGCAATCCGCCCCTGCGTGTAGCTTCCTACGTTATGCGTAATTTGATTTGCGATTGTGCAAATTGGAAACTGATATATTAGCATTTAACTTTTACGACAATTTAATGGAATTAGCTTTACTAATAACAAATATCAGCTTAGTCGTATTTACCGGAGTTTATGTCTTCTTGACTTATCGACTTTCGAGAGAAAGTGCAAAAACAAATATTATTAACCAATCATTTTATAAAGAGCAATTGAGACTTTCTTGTATGCCTTTGTTTTCTGTAAATATTCCTAGACAAAATGATGAATTTAATATTGAACTTTTACTGGAGAATGTTGGTAGTTTTCCCGCTTATGATGTTGACATTTGGCTTATTTCGACTGTTCACAATGACGATTTTCCTAGAAATAAACTAAATAAATATATTAAAGGTGCTAAAAACAAAAAGGTATTTGAAAAAATTGATTCTAGTGAACTAGCACCTGGGAGTTTTTATGCTTTGTTCGACAGAGGATGTTATGCAACTTTACAAGCAAACAATAGAGTGAAAATTAGTTCGACTTTTATTTTTCATCCATATTCTTTGGATTTACTTATTCAGTATAGAGACCATATCGGAAATAATTATTTCCAGCAGTATTGTTTATCATACGTTGAGAATGATAGCAAACGATTAATAATTGATGAGATTAGACCAAGTTCAATAAAACCTGTAGAAAGGTTTGACCTGATTCGACCTCATTTTGACAAAGACTTTAAGAAAATCAGAAAAGAGAAAGATGAAAATTTGCCAGAGGAGTTGGAATATTTATATCAATTGGTCAAAGCGGGTCATGTCGCTGACTCTTTTTTGAGTAAAGACATATCTAAAGTAGAAAGCAAATGGGAAATAGAAAAATTCTAAAACATAAACTACGCATAACATCAGCTACCCGGCAAGTTCGGCAGCAGTGGTTTTCGGTGGGCATCTTTCCGCCCAAGCAGCTTTTCGGCTTGACAGGAAATCGCCCGCAATCCGCACCTGCGTGTAGCTTCCTACGTTATGTGCAACCCTATCGTTCGCAATTGACTGACTTTCCAAGCAAATGGAGAGGATTCCGGAAATGCAAAAAGAGACTATAAACGACAATAATAGAATTATGAATTTCACATTTTACCTTTTAATTTTCTTCATTTTCATTATTCCTTTCTCCATCCTAAAGAGAATTTATCTTTTTGACAGGTCAGAATTTAAGCCAGCGAAAATTATAAATGTTATCTGTTGTGTTTTTTTGATTTGGTATATCTCTATTCAAAGCGACAATGCTCGGTCATTAATTTCTGACTTTGACAACTTTAAGACAAAGTATCTAATTGATGTTGGTATCTTAAATCATTGGATAATATTTTTAAACCAGATTATATCAATAATTTTAAATTTTTACCTAGTAATTGTAGTTTTTAACCTTTCGAGACGAAATGCGATATTCAGACGCAGATTCTTATACTTGATACCAATTGTTATAATAGTGAGCACAATCGATATGTACAGAGTTATCGTTCTTAAATTTGATGGTGAAGATGTTTCTAAATACGCGTTATTTGTATTTCTGGAATTCGCTTTAATTTTTGTTCCTATTTTCTTCCTATATAACAGCAAGAAATTTCGCAAAATGATGTTCTTTGACAATAAGAAAATAAAGGAATTGATTTAAAAAAAATAAAGGGCATGCACATAACTTCAGCTACCCGTCAAGTGCGGCAGCGGTGGTTTTCGGTGGGCATCTTTCCGTTCGGTCGGCATTTCGGCTTGACAGAAAATCGCCCGCAATCCGCCCCTGCGTGTAGCTTCCTACGTTATAGCCAATGGTAGGGCGACCGTACAAAATTATGAGCTTAGACAATCTATTCCATTGCGGTGAAAAAATGAGATTATCGCCGCATATTTGCGGTAATTAATTCATATATTTACCGCACAATAATATTAGACAATGGCAAAATACATTTACGAGTATCAAAACTGGACAGATTTTTCGTGGCAGGACAAAGCCATAAATCTCGTATTTGGTGAGGTACGTCTTATGCAAGGGAAAATAATAGGACAAATGAATGCTTTGGGCTTTTTTGCTAAAGAAGAAGCTACGCTAACCGCCTTAACCTTAGATGTTGTAAAATCATCAGAAATTGAAGGTGAATTACTCAATTATGATCAGGTACGCTCGTCAATTGCAAGGCGTTTGGGTATAAACACTGCCGGACTTGTATCGAGCAGCCGCCACATTGAAGGTGTTGTAGAAATGATGCTGGATGCTACACAACGATACACTTTACCTTTAACCGAAAAACGTTTGTTTGGTTGGCACGCAGCACTTTTCCCCACAGGTTACAGCGGACCTTACTCAATAGAAGTGGGCCAATACCGAACTGGTGAAATGCAAGTTGTTTCGGGCGCAATGGGAAAAGAAAAAGTGCATTACGAAGCTGTAAAACCCGAATTAGTAAAAACGGAAATGGACAAGTTTTTGGATTGGTTCAACAACGAAAACGGCCTTGACCCTGTTTTGAAAGCCGCCATAGCACACTTTTGGTTTATCATCATTCACCCATTTGATGACGGAAATGGCAGAATTGGAAGAGCCATAACCGACATGTTACTTGCCCGTGCCGAAGGCAGTGGAGAACGTTTTTACAGCATGTCTAGCCAAATATTAGCCGAACGCAAAATCTATTACGAAGTGTTGCAAAAAGTGCAACATAGTTCAGGAGACATTACAGAATGGATCGATTGGTTTTTACATTGTCTCAAAAATGCGATGCTCTCCACCGAAAGCACCACACAGAAAATATTGCGTAAAGCTGAATTTTGGAAATTACACGAACACACACCCATCAACGAACGACAACGCTTAATACTTAACAAACTATTTGACAATTTTGAAGGAAAATTACAAACATCAAAATGGGCTAAGATTGTTAAAACCTCTACCGACACTGCCTTACGGGACATAAAAGACTTGGTAGAAAAAGGCATATTGAAACAAACTGACGAAGGAGGACGAAACGCAAACTATGAATTAGTAGACTTTAAATTAGAATAACCACTGGCTATAACTTCAGCTACCCGTCAAGTGCGGCAGCAGTGGGTATTCGGTCGGCGGCTCTCCGCTCGATTTCCTTGTCCTGCCGGACAGGAAATCGCCCGCAATCCGCCCCTGCGTGTAGCTTCCTACGTTATGCAACATTTAAAATGACGACCATGCGACAATTTAGATTGACTTTTTTATTTGCAGTATTATCATTCATCCTTACAAATTGTGGAAACACATCCACTAACAGACAGGAAACATCTCAATTGTTAAAATATTCAATCCTTAATGAAGATATTGATGACATCCCTCTTAAAACACAGGTTTCAATGAATGTGCTTATTGAGGATTCTTCTATAAATAAAGAAAACATAAAAAGTCTGTTGGAGAATTTATACGACAAGACAATCAGTAGATCTGGATTTAAATATCATGACACTCCCACAAATATTTATATTTATGCTTTTACTTCAAAAGACAAAGCTAAATCTGGCATGGGACAATGGGTTGGTATGATTTCTAAAGGTTATAGCGATAATCATCCAAGCATTAATATCAGTGATACTCAACTAAATGCTTTAAACGAAACCGAATTGGACAAATGGAATTTGACATATATTCAAAGACAAGAAATCTGGACTAAAATCATTCATTTAGAGGACAAATCACAACTAGAAGCTGACAAAAAGTATCCATTAGATAAAATCGGGATTACTCTTAAGGAAATGAAGAAAAATGCTGAATTAATGAAGTCTTTAAAAGAAAAATACGAAAGAGAATTAGCAAAAGAATATAGTATTGAGAAAGCTATCGTTGACTCCGTTGGACTTGAAGGAATCGTTAATGGATGGGCATTTCCCAAAATGAATCAATAAAAACGTCGCATAACTTCAGCTACCCGTCAAGCCGGGTTTCAGTGCTTCGTTGACAGGAAATTAGTATTTTGAAAGGCAGCTCTTCGTGGGAAGTTCATCGGTTAAATCCCGTCCTGCGTGTAGCTTCCTACGTTACCAGCCATTATAAAAATAAGACTATGTTAATATCTAGAATCCAAAAAGATCTAATTGACTTTATCAAAAATGATCCAGATGATATGGATGGTTTAATTGAATATTGGTACAGCGCAAATAGTAATGCTCTTTCTGCCGCACTGACAGGAAATCAAGGACATAATATCATTGTAAATGTATCAAGTTTCGACAACTTTGAGATGCTATCTAAGAGGTTGTTTTTATTAGCTGACACATTAATATTGAGAGATTTACGGAAATGGACAAAAGAAGAAAATAAATTTAAAGCAATACCCATACCAATTAAGGGTTTTAATTTGACACGTTTTGATTTAAACAAAGAAGGGCTTCCTATTCCAATAGAGGACTATAAACCAGGATACTATGATGAAGTTAAGGATAAACTTCAAAATTTGAGACCGTCTCCATTAACAATTGGGTATAAACCGCCATTGTACTGGACTCGTGATACAAAAACACTTAATAATGGCTATCAGGTTGCCTATGCTGGTTGGGAATACAACAGCATACCTGCTGAATTTAAAAACTGGATAGCTAATTCTGGGAGAGAATTTTTAGAAACAGGAAGAATTGTCTATGCTCCATTCATTCCGTCATTAGAAATGGAACTTGAACTCCTTAAGAACAGAGTATTTCTTCCTGATTATTTCAATGCAACACCTTTTTTTCATCAGAATTATAATTGGTTAAACGAAAATAACCTAAATACCTTATTATCACTTAAATTTCCTTTTTTAGATAATCTAAATATAAAGACTATTTCAGAGGTAAAAGAAGACTATTATGATGATTTTTCAAATTTTAGCAAATCTCTCCTATCTGCAATTAACAATGTTAAGTCTGCTTTTGGGACAAGCGAGTTTTTAAGGGAAGTCAGTTATATACAAAGAAATCAAATTGATGACAATCTTGATAAAATAGAAATAAAGGTAAAGAAAATCAGCAATATGAGTTCATTAAGGAAATCAGGTGTATTAGTTGGTTTAATTGGTCTGAATGCATCAATGTATCTTGGAGCAGATGTAAAATCCCTTGTATCAGGATTAACTGCTGCTGGGATCGCTTTTATATATGAGAAAGTAAATGACATGAAAGACAAAGGTCAATTAATGGAAAATGATTGTTATTTTTTATGGAAATTGAAGGAACAAAACAAATAACGGCTGGTAACATCAGCTACCCGTCAAGTGCGGCAGCAGTGGTTTTCGTTGTGTATCTTTCCGCTCGGGCTGCTTTTCGGCTTGACAGGAAATCGCCCGCAGTCCGCCCCTGCGTGTAGCTTCCTACGTTAGCGGTCATTCTATTAGCGACTATATAGACAGGTTAATTGAATCTTAGAGAAATTAAAATGACACACAAAACATCATTGACAGTATTTTATTCATGGCAATCTGATTTGTCAAGAGAGACAAATCAAAAAGCAATTCGTTCCTGCATAAAATCGTCTTTTATTTCAATAGAAGATAACAACGAAACTATAAATCTTAACATAGATGAGGCCACCAGAGGTGAGACAGGTAGTCCTGATATTCCCGCAACCATTTTTAACAAGATCTCTGCTGCTGACATTTTTATTTGTGACATTACTACAATTAATCATTCTGAGCCAGCAAAACGAAAAACACCCAATCCAAATGTCTTAATTGAATTGGGCTATGCAATATCAATATTAGGTTGGGAAAGAATTATTATGGTTTTCAATAATAATTTTGGAGATTTTCAAACTGAGTTGCCTTTTGACTTAGAAAAGAGAAGATTAACAAGTTTTTCAATTTCAAACAAGACTGATAAAAATGGAAAATCCGACTTAGTATCAAAACTAACTACAGGTATTGAGTCGATAATAAAAAAGAATCCTCCAAAACCTTCCGACTTTAAGACGAAAAGTGAAAAAGATATTAAGAGAGAGAAAGATATTGCAAATCTTAGAATTTTAATGTCTTGTATCCACATTCCAACTTTCGATCTTTTTACAGCTGATTTACCTGATAGAATCTTAGAACGAATCTTCTTTTTCTGGTATTCCTTTGAAGGAATTTATGACAGTAATACATTTCATATCTATGATAAAGCGCTTAATGATAGACTAAGACAACTTCGAGCTTCATGGGGGAATTGTTTAAGTTATGGACACCTTTTTCACTCAACAGGTAATAGTAAGTACTTCAGTTTATATTTACCAATGGACGTATTCACTGATTCTAAATCAGAAGAATCTTTTAATGAATTAGTGAATGAAACGCAGAAATTGCGTGAAATATTTAAGGAACTGATTATTTATATAAGAGACAATTATTTAGAAGTAGATTTAAATGAACTAAGTGATAAGGCTATACAAAGCTATATAGATCACAAAAAAGAATTATTGGATGAACTTGAACCATAAAAAAGAACGAACCGCTAACATCAGCTACCCGTCAAGTGCGGCAGCGGTGGTTTTCGGTGTGCATCTTTCCGCCCAAGCTGCTTTTCGGCTTGACAGGAAATCGCCCGCAATCCGCCCCTGCGTGTAGCTTCCTACGTTGTATGCGCATTTGATCGCAGCTTGACAGGATATCGGGTTTTAACCAATTACTTGTCTCGTCCTGAAACTATTTCGGGGTTTAACAGAGTCTCGGTACTTGACAGGCAGACGGAAAATTAGCTTTTTGAAACGGCATCGCTGAAAAATTTGGAAATCGTATTGATGAACAAAAAATGACAGAATTCAAGACAGTATATAGGTTTCAAGATGACAAAGAAGCTATTAAGAGACTTCAGAAAGTTTCGCGCGACCCAAAATCTGATTACGGACTTAAGATTGAAAATGGACTTTTGGTTGGGACAAGAGAATGGTTTAATGCCGTGGAATCTGGACAATTTGAGACGATGACAATTATCGGACAGATTTCTAAGGTTTATATGTCGGGACATAATGACTATCCAGAATTTGAGATTGATATTAATGGAGAAAAATCAACTTGGACTAGAGAAGGTTTGGATGAATTATATATAGTTGGCAAACGGATCGAACTGACATATGTCCTTCAAAAATTCAAACGACCTTGGAGCACTGGTTCGACAACAAAAATAGTATTGGAAATTAAAATCGGAAATTAAAACGCGCAACAACTTCAGCTACCCGTCAAGCCGGGTTTTGGTGGCTCGTTGACAGGAAATTAGTATTTTGAAAGGCGGCTCTTCGTGGACAATTTATCGGGAAACCCCCGGCCTGCGTGTAGCTTCCTACGTTATAGGCCATTTTAGACGCACCAAACAAAGGACTTCAGGTCTTGACAAGACTTTATGATTTTGCTTATATACAGACTAAATACTTAAAGACAATTGGACCATAAATTAAAAATGAAGATGTATAAAAAATCTAAAGAGGTAAATGAACAGATTAACTTTGGAATAGACTCTATCGATCCTCAAACGAAGATTGAGATTAACCTTAAAGATTTTATGCTCATTTATAAGACATTTGAGGAATTTAATCGGTTTTTTCATCAACCAGAACATTTTAAAACTATTGAGGACATAAAAGTCTATCTCGGAGATAAAAATTTTGGTGCTTATTCCGTTATCCACGATATTTACTACAATATTTTGGACAAGTATATCCCAAAAGAAATTGAAGACAATATTAGAGAAGGAAGCGACCCTTTTGATAATCCTAAACCCCCATATTATTATGGACAAGAATAGATTGGACAATTAAATGAATAAAAAACGGCCAATAACTTCAGCTACCCGTCAAGTGCGGTAGCAGTGGTTTTCGGTGTGTATCTTTCCGGTCGGTCGGCTTTTCGGCTTGACAGGAAATCGTCCGCAATCCGCCCCTGCGTGTAGCTTCCTACGTTACCGGTCAGTTTAGTCGCTCATTGAAACAGTTGTGGTTTTGACAGATTTTTAAAGTTGACTTTTCGAGCGGTTTGAGAGAATTTCGGATTTTGATAGAGCCGAGCGGTTTGATTTTTTTTTGGAATTTTAGTTTTTAAGTTTTCGGCTTTGACAAGTTCTCGCATTTTGAGAGAGCCGAATTTTTGGAAAGATTTGTAAAAATTGGTTTTTTGGTCGGTTCGGTTTGACAGGTTTTCGCTTTTTGAGAGAATTTCGACTAAAACGTTCATTTTCAACTTAACACAGACTGCAACTGGAAACGCTTTTGCGGACAAAGTTTTTAACTTCGTTGACTCGTCGGCGGAGAATCTGGTTGAGAGAATTTCGGAATTTGATTCGGAATTTGACTCGGAATCTATTGAGAAACAGCATTTTTTAGTGATTTATAAAAAGAAAAAATATACAAATGTTTCAAGTGACCGAAAACCGAACCGGTAACATCAGCTACCCGTCAAGTGCGGCAGCGGTGGTTTTCGGTGGGCAGCTTTCCGCTCGGGCTGCTTTTCGGCTTGACAGGAAATCGCCCGCAATCCGCCCCTGCGTGTAGCTTCCTACGTTATGCACAAGTGTATGAGGACTAAGATATACATATCGCGAAAGCTTGAGACAGTTGTTTCTAGGTCTCTTTTAAATAATCGAGAAATGGGAATCGACAATCCATTAGGTAAATGGACAGCGACTTTATTTTATGTGAGTCATAAAAAATGTCTGCTGATTACGAATTCACTGACAAGATTTACGATCATTTTGGATAGAGTGGTCACGACAGACTTTTCGGACTTATCACATAAATTCGCTAAGACATTTTTTGACCAATTATTAGTAGATGGAATTAAAACAGATTGGTTGGCGATTAAAAAATTAGTAGGACAAGTAGATTTATTTTCAACGGACAATGACAGAAGATTGATTGGGACTCAGAACAATATTCTACAATATATTGAGGACTGGAAATATGAATTTGGGCACATTGACAATTGGCCATTTCGTGAGATAAATAGTAGAATAAATGGGACACCATATAAAGAGTTAGAATGGTTTTTCCCAAGAGAGAAGATTAAAATTATACTGAATGAAATGAACACCAGTGCATAACATCAGCTACCCGTCAAGGTCGGCGGCAGTGGTTTTTGGTGGGCATCTTTCCGCCCGGGCAGCTTTTCGGCTTGACAGGAAATCGCCCGCAGTCCGCCCCTGCGTGTAGCTTCCTACGTTAACGCCAATATTAATGAGCATCCTGCAAATAAATAAAGAGATTGAATGAATAATAAATTTGAGAGAATAAACGACCAGATTAATCAGATTAAATTAATAGATACTCATGAGCATTTAATTGATGAATCTGTACGATTGAATTGTGTAAAACCATTTATTCAATGTGATGACTGGACAACTATTCTTGGATTGTACACGAAATTTGATTTTGTATCATCAGGAATGACACAAAAAGAAATAGAATTTATTTCATCTCAAGAAATCCTGCCACTTGATAAGTGGAGAATTATTCAACCTTATTGGAATCAAATCAAATATACGGGATACGGACAGGTATTTCAACATACAATCAACGATTTATATGGTATTTCTGAATTGCATGAAAAATCAATCCTTGAATTGCAAGAGAAATATGTTAGCTACAGAAAAGAAGGTTTTTACAAGGAAACTCTAAAACAAGCAAATATTAAATATTGCATTGTAAATCCACCTGGACGACCTTTTAATGAGACAGAATTGCCAGACCTTTTATATCAAGACATTGATGCAATGGGCATGATTAGAATGGACTTTGAAAAGCTAAATGAAAATATTATTCCTCAAATTACCGAGTTAAATGACTGGCTGGAAATTATAAATTGGTGGTTTGACAAATACGTTGATAATGCAGTAGGTGTAAAGATTGGAATTGCTTATTTCAGACGATTAAATTTTACCAAAACAACTGTTGAAATCGTCACTCCATTATTCTCAAAGAAAGTTGAAGGCAAAAAGTTAAGTGAAACAGAGGAAAAGACATTGCAAGACTTCTTGTTCTGGTATGTTGTAGATTTGGCTACTAAAAACAGACTACCCGTAAAATTTCATACTGGACATCAGGCAATGAATAATTTCATGAACCTTGAAAATATCATGTTCAACCCGGTAGATTGTGCAAACTTGTGTCGTTTGAGCCCTGACACTAAATTTGTATTTTTCCATATTTCATATCCATATTATGAACCAATGATATCTTTAGCCAAGCATTATTCAAATGCAATTATTGATATGTGTTGGTCATGGACAATAAATCCTATTGCCTCAATTGACTTTTTGAAAAAATATATAATGACCTCTCCTATCAATAAACTAATGGTTTTTGGTGGAGACGATCTGTATGTGGAAAATTTAATTGGACACGCTAAAATTGCAAGGAAAGGAATTTCAATTGCATTGTCAGAATTAGTTCATGACAAATGGATTTCGGAAAATAATGTAACTGAAATTGCGGATAAAATAATGTGGAAAAATGCTGAAGATATATATGGAATTGAATAAAATACTGGCGTTAACATCAGCTACCCGTCAAGCGCGGCAGCAGTGGTTTTCGGTGTGCATCTTTCCGCTTGGGCTGCTTTTCGGCTTGACAGGAAATCGCTCGCAGTCCGCCCCTGCGTGTAGCTTCCTACGTTGGGTGCAAGCCAAACGCCGCTTTTTGACACATTAACGCTAACTTGACAATGACTAAAAATGATATTACAGTAATAATTAACTAAAAAGAAAAATTATGGCATACAAGAAAAAAGTATTCATAAGTTATGACTACGACAATGACAAACATTACAAAAATCTTCTTTTAGCGTGGGACGCAAATAGACTGTTTGACTTTTCAATCCATGACCACTCTGCCGACGTATCCATTAACAGTATAAATGCATCAGCAATAAAATCAGTTCTTTCAAGGTACATAAATGAAGCAACTTATTTTTTGGTAATAGTTGGTTCTAAATCACATAAAAGTAGCTGGGTAAAATGGGAAATTGAAAAAGCAGTTGAACTGAAGAAAAGAATAATTGCAGTAAAAACGGACAGAGAAAATACTTCACCAGATGCACTATATGGAATTGGAGCAAGTTGGGCAATGTCATTCACTTATGATGCTATTATTAAGGCGATAGACAATGCGTAGATCATGGCGACAACTAAAACTTGTTTCGTAATTATTGGGTTTGGACCAAAGCCAGACTTAGAAACTGGACGTATTATTGACTTGGACAAAACATTTGAAAACTTAATTAAACCAGTTTTTGATGAGTTAAATATTCAATGTTTTAGGGCTAAAGAAATTAGACATTCTGGGAACATTGATGTGCCAATGTATGAATGGATTTTCAAAGCTGACATTGTTATTGCAGATGTTTCCACTCTTAATCCAAATGCATTATATGAACTTGGTGTTAGACATGCATTAAGACCAAATACAACAATTGTAATATCGGAAAATCAAACTAAATACCCATTTGACATAAATCATACATTGATTTCCACATATGAGCATTTGGGAAAGGATATTGGTGTATCTGAAGCTAATCGTTTCAAAAAAGAACTGAAAGAAACCGTTCTAGCTGTTATAGAAAGTAATGCAAAAGATAGTCCGGTTTATACTTTTCTCCCTAAACTTAAACCGCCAAAATTTGACGATGAAGAATTAGAAAAAGTCATAAATAAGCTAGACATTCAGCCATCATTTTCGGAATTAATAAACGATGCAGAGAATGCAAAAAACAATAATGAATTTTGGGTTGCCGGCCAACTTTATAAGGTTTGCTTAAAATTTGAACCTCAAAATATTTTTCTGCGCCAACGACTGGCTCTCGTCACATACAAACTTGGAAAACCTTCAGTTAAGAAAGCTCTTTTAGAAGCTGAAAGTATATTAAAAGAATTGAATCCGGAAGAAACAACGGACGTAGAAACTCTTGGACTTTCAGGCGCCATTAACAAACGTCTCTTTGAGGAAACAAAAGATGAAAAGTATTTAAATAAATCCATTTGGTTCTATTCAAAAGGCTATCACATTGCGCAAGATCACTATAACGGAATAAATTTTGCGTTCTTATTAACCACTAAAGCAACCCTTCAATCAGACAAATTCGAAGCTATTTCCTACTTTAGACAAAGTCAGAGAATTAGAGGAGAAATCGTAAAAATTTGCGTTGACCTAATAAAGCAAAAAACGTTTAAAGAGCGGGGGGATAAAGAGTGGATTTATCAATCATTAGCACAAGCATATTTGGGACTTGATAAAAAAGAGGAACTAAAAGTTGTAATTGATAAAATCAATAAACTATCAAAAGGTCAATTTGACTTGGACACATTTGTCCAGCAAAATAAAAAGCTAGTTGAAAATATTGCATTTATTAGAAAGAAGAATATTTCAATCTGAAGTAAACCTAAAATCATAATAAAATGATTCAAGTCGAAGAACAAATCTTTATTGTATGCTCAGTAAAAGGAATAGACGAATCTCATATTTCTGATGCAAAAAAAGCTATTGATTCTTATAAACGATCTAGCTCAATGGTTAGCTCTGTAATTACAAAACCTTTCATCTTTAGAATTCCGACAGGCAGTATTGCAGGCAAAACTTTGAATAGCGATCTTGTTGAACAATTACAAAAATCTATTGGTGCAATTATCTTTATTGACGATCTACGCCCCAATATTGCCTATGAATTAGGATTTTTTCACGGGCAAGGCAAGATAGTTCTCCTAATAACAAATAATAATGTTAAAAAAACGTGGGATTATATCTCTGATTTAGCTGGTTGTTCATTGCTGAATTTACACGACAATTCAATTGAAAGTGGTATACACAATTATCTCAATCTTGTTTATGATACCTTGTCTAATAAAAAACTTGCAGCTCCTGAACTTCCATTAGTAAGCAAAAATGCTTTAAATGAATACGTTAAAAAAGCAAGGATTCCTGTGAATGTTTATCAGAGTGATTTTGGCGATGCTATAACTATTGACACATGGGGTGGTATAGTTTTCGATATTGGCTATAACTTATTTCCAGAAGCAAAATTCAAAATTGCATTAAGAAAAAAAGATTACCTTAGTTCATATAGTATCTATTTCAGAATAAGATTTGTCAATTCATACAATGAAAGAAGAATTATTAGCCTTGGAATTACCTCTAATAATGCAAATACGTGGTTTGAATCTAATGAAAGGTGTCTAGCTTCACAACCAATTACTGAAGACTGGTGTTTAATAACAAACTCCTTTAAAAACCTCCTGTTAGATGGACAAGTCCTTGGCAATAATAAAGTTGAGTTTTTGGAAATCATACGTGTGCGTGCAGGAAACTATAAGCCAGATCCATTTGAAAAAAATCCTGCCTATGAAATTGGGTTTATTGAGATAATTGGAATTGATCATTGATATTAAAGTGCATATAGAAGCAGTTTCGAAGTAAAAAATATTAAACTTAGAAAGGAAGGCCAGCACCCAACATCAGCTACCCGTCAAGTGCGGCAGCAGTGGTTTTCGGTGTGCATCTTTCCGCTCAGGCTGCATTTCGGCTTGACAGGAAATCGCCCGCAATCCGCCCCTGCGTGTAGCTTCCTACGTTAACGCCAATTGTAGTCGCGCTTTGATACGTTGTGCAACGTTTGACAAAAAAGGTGGTTTGTAGTTGTTTCGAATGACAGAAAAATTCAAATAGAAATTAAACAAGTGAAAAGTATTCTCATAATCATTTTGACCATTACAGTATCACTCTTTTTCATTTCATCAGAGATTATAGAAAGTGACACGCATGAAGATATAATCCTTGATACAACGTATTCAAATTTGCCAATTCTTCATTTAAATGGCACTCCGTATGAAAATGGATTTCAACACGGAAAGATTATGAAAAACATGATTCTTGAACTTGTTGGATTATGGAAAAAAGACATTGAGAAAAAATATCAAATATCCGCAGATAAATTTATTGCAACCTTTCTAGACTCGACTGATTATATTCCAGCAATTAAAAAATGGACACCGGATTTATTGGAAGAGATTAATGGGATAAGTGCCGGTTCTGGAATAGATTTCAATACCATATTTGCATTTCAACTCATTGATGAGATTTGGACAAACGCAAGATTAATAAACATACCACATCATTGTACTTCTGTTGGGATAAACAATTATAAAAAAGACGGCAGTCCAAATTATATTGCACAAAATATTGACATTACTCCATTTTATCATGGTTTTGAAATTTTATTAGACATAAAGGATAAAAATACAGATTCGAGAAAGCTAGTGACAACTTTTGCCGGATACATAGGAGCAAATGGACTAAACAAACATATTGGTATTACAGAGAATACTTTATCAGACTTAAAGAGTTCACTCAATGGATTACCTGTCTGCTGCATTGCAAGAGGTGTTTTGGAAAAAACTTCGTTTGAAGAGGCCATAGATTTTATAAAAGCTATTAAACATGCCTCTGGTCAGAATTATATTGTTGGCTCAAATCGTGATATAATATCGTTGGAATGTGCTTCTGACTTGGTTACGGAATATTGGCCAGATTCAACGAAAAACTACACTTTTCATTCAAATAGACCACTTACAAATAATTCATATCATCCTGCTTATATGGCTTATTTAAAAGCATTGTATGGTTCAATCCCTGAATCTATAACTTTCTCGGACGAAAGATTAGAATCAATAAAAAAAATAATATCAAATAATAAACACATTAGTTTGGCGACTATTAAGGATGCACTTTCTAAAAAACCTATATGCAATAGCAATACTTTTGTTTCTACGATTATGGAGTTTGACAGTGACTTTAGCGAACTCAGAATTTCACCTGGGAAACCTGATTCGACAGAATATATTGTATTTAGAATAAAAAAATAACTTTGCATAATAACACTCAATATGGCCAACGAAACTGCTTCGGGTTTCGACAAAGCCGAGTTCTTTGAGAGGTTTTTTTAAAGTGGTTTTTAGGTTTTCTGGGGTTGACAGGTTTCCGCTTTTTGAGAGGATTTTGCTGTTTGACACAGAATTAGCGACAAAAATATAGACAGAGATGGAAAGTTGGAAAAATAAACAATATTCGAATCGACACTTTTGTGCTTTTACAAAGCGGACTTGACCGTTTGACTGGGACTGAAGTGGCGAAGCGACTCCGATACTGAACAAAAAGGATGAAAAAATTAAGGAAAAAAGAACAACTCGGCGTTAACATCAGCTACCCGTCAAGTGCGGCAGCAGTGGTTTTCGGTGTGCATCTTTCCGCTCAGGCTGCTTTTCGGCTTGACAGGAAATCGCCCGCAATCCGCCCCTGCGTGTAGCTTCCTACGTTACCAACAACCCAAAAAGCTTTGCTCAACATTCATGGAGTGAAAATAAATCTTGGAAATGTTGACTTAATAGTTAACTTTGCGATATGGAATTTGTAGAAAGAAAGATCATATTTCATGGCAGCAACTTTGCCGACTTTTATCTTGAACAATCGACAAAAGTTCAGGAGAAAATAGAATTTGTACTCCGAATAATCAGACAGGTTGAGAGAGTTTCAAAGAAATTTCTCAGCCCAATGACAGATGGACTATATGAAATCAGAGTTGAGTATGGTTCTAATATTTATCGAATTTTCTGCTGTTTTGATGAAGGGAATATTGTTGTTTTATTCAACGGATTTCAAAAAAAGACACAGAAAACTCCTTTGAAAGAAATAGAGAAGGCACTCAGGTTGAAACGTGAGTATTTTGAATTAAAAAAAACTCAAGAAAATGAAAGAAGAAGAAATTAGAAATGCGAAAACATTTGATGAATTGTTGGACATCAAATATGGCAAAATAGGTTCCAAGACAAGAGACGAATATGAAGTTAAGGCAAATTACTTTGTCATTTCCGAAATGTTGAAAGAGGCTAGAAAAGAAGCACATATTACTCAAGAGCAGTTGGCCGACAAAATCGGTACAAAGAAAAGCTATATATCCAGACTGGAAAATGGGAAAGCCGACATTCAAGTTTCGACTTTGTATAAAATATTTGAGACAGGTTTGGGCAGAAAGATTCGCTTGACTCTTTTGTAAAAATCAAGGGCTGTTGGTAACATCAGCTACCCGTCAAGTGCGGCAGCTGTGGTTTTCGGTGGGCATCTTTCCGCCCGGGCAGTTTTTCGGCTTGACAGGAAATCGCCCGCAATCCGCCCCTGCGTGTAGCTTCCTACGTTATAGGCCATATTTTTTCGCCACTTGAAATGTACTCGGTTTTTGAATTTTCTTCATAAATTGTGAATTCTGGGACTTGAGATTTTTTTTGAATTTGACAGAATTGAAGTTGAGATTTTTGTCGGTTGAGAGATTTTCAGGTTGAGCGAGCGGAAACTTTTGAGAGATTTTTAAAAATGGTTTTTAAGTTTTCGGGCGTTGAGAAATTCCTGCATTTTGAGAGTTTTTCGTTTTGAGAGAGCCAGATTCTTTGAGAATTTTTTAAACGATTTTTTTAGGTTTTTCGGTTGGACTTTTTCTCGTTTTCATTGATAGACAGACGAAACCAGAATTGAATTCGCGGACCGAAGTTTCGGACTTTATTTTGGGAAACTGTTGAATTTTAAGTTGACCGAATTTTGAGAAACGGCAAAATTTCGTTGAATCTCAATGAATCTTTTGAGAATATTATAATAAACAAAAATAATAGTCGTAATTTCAGTGACCCAAATACGGCCAATAACATCAGCTACCTGCAAGCCGGGTTTCGCTGCTTCGTTGACTGGAAATTGGAATTTAAAAAGGCAGCTTTTCGTAGGAAGTTCATCGGTTAACTCCCGTCCTGCATGTAGCTTCCTACGTTGTGCGTCATGCTGAGAGTCACAGTAAACCAATTTTAAAAAGTTTTAAATAATTCATAAAATGACACTAAAAAAAATATTTTTCATAACTTTTATTCTGGCTGGAACATCTCTATTTGCTCAAAATAAGACTGAGGCTATTGAGACTATTATTAAAAGAGAAATGAATGAACGGCGGATTCCCGGATTGCAGATTGCTGTTGTGCAAGCAGGGGAAATTGTTTTAAATAAATCTTACGGCATTGCAAATGTTCAAGATAGTATTCCTGTTACTAAAAATACCATATTCGCTATCAATTCCTGCACAAAGGTTTTTACCAGTGTGGCTATCATGCAATTGGTCGAAGATGGAAAAATCGACCTGTCGGCACCTGTTTCAAAGTACTTGGATAATCTGCCTATGGATTGGCAGTCAGTAACCATCAAACAATTATTGACTCATATATCAGGATTACCTGATTTATTAAAACTACTTGACCCTTATACGGGTGGCTTGGGAAATTTGAAGAATGAAGAAACTGTGTGGGAAAAATTGAAAATCACAGCTATGGAATTTAAGACTGGTGAACGGTTTAGTTATAATCAAACCAATGCTTATTTATTGGGAAAAATAATAGATAAATTCAATGAAAAGCCATTTGCCGAAGTATTTTCAGAAAAACAATTTAAACCGGCAGGTATGAGCAATACTATTTTTGGCGATTCCCGTGATGTGATACCACATTTTGCACCAACCTATTTTTATAAACCGGCTTTAGATGGACAAAAATTCAAGGAGGTGAAAATGATAAATAATTATTACGAATTCCCCTATTTTAGAAGAACTGCTGCCGGGCTTAATAGTACAGCAGAAGATATGGCGAAATGGGTAATTGCTTTACGAAACAGCAAACTGTTAAAATCCAAGTCGACAATAGAAACCATGTGGTCTCCTACTCAATTTAGTAATGGTGAAAATACTCCGTGGGCACTGGGGTGGGGTTTGGCAAAATTTCGTGAGCATCATAGAGCCTTGGGTATGTCAGGCGGTGGACGGGCTGCATTTCTTATTTATCCCGAAGACGACTTGGCAGTGATTGTATTAACCAATCTGGGAGGTGGTTCACCTGAAGATTATTTAGAAGAATTAGCTGCTTGTTATGTCCCCGACATTTTGAATGCAGACCCAATTACTTTTTTGAGAATTAATCTGCACAAAATTGGTTTTAATCAGGCAATTAAAGTTGTGAATGAACAAATTAAAAAGAAGCCCTATTTTAAACCGAATGAATTTGAAATAAACGAATGGGCATACAGAATGATGCAAAAAGGACAAATTAAGGATGCTTTAGAAATTTTTAAATTAAATGTATATCTATTCCCAAACAGTTGGAATGCTTACGACAGTTATGGAGAAGTACTATTAAAAGATAATAATAAAGAAGAAGCCATCAAAATGTATAAAAAATCAATTGATTTAAATCCTAAAAATGAAAATGGTAAAAAAGTATTAGAAAACCTATTAAAATAACAAGAATAATAATTGAATAAAAAGCACGAACGCACAACACGCGGTATAAAAAATTGCCGGGACAGTAGCTTATTCAATGGTAGTAGCCCGCTTCAACTTTTGTGTAACTTGACAGGAAATCACCCGCAATCGGCAACTTTTCATACCGCCACCGTTGTGCGTCATGTTGAAAAACCTGCGTTTGCAATAAATAAGAAATAATGAAAAAAGAAATAGAAAGTTTAATTCCACATAGATATCCATTCATTTTTGTAGATGAGATACTGAGCGCGAATAATGATTCAGTGATCGGTTTAAAAACTTTTAATAAAGAGGATGACAAGATGCTTACGGGTAGTTTTCCTGATTATGAATATATTCCAGGAATGATTATTATTGAATCAATGGCACAATGTGGTGGAGCAGGAATTAAGAAAGCTAAATTAGCAGATGGCTTTTTTGGGCTTGCTGCCATGAATGATGTTCAGTTCTTTAAAGGCGTGACCTATGGTGATCAAATTCGTTATGAGATAAAGAATATTAGGGTAAGCAATAGAATTATCAAACAATCTGGGATAGCCTATTTTGAAGGGGAGCCAATTGCTCAGGCTACTTGGACTTGTGGTAGAATAGATTAAAAAAACACGAACGCACAACATCAGCTACCCGTCAAGTGCGGCAGCAGTGGTTTTCGGTGTGTATCTTTCCGCCCGGGCTGTTTTTCGGCTTGACAGGAAATCTCCCGCAGTCCGCCCCTGCGTGTAGCTTCCTACGTTATGGGCAAGGGTGAGGAAGCGAAGATGCGGAGAATAAACAGCATTTTGTTCGCATTTTTTGCGGAGATAATTTTGTCATGCGGAGAATAAACAATACTTTAGACGCACAAATAGCGGAGAAAGAGAAATATGTATTTATACAATAATAAAAATTGGCCAATCTTTGAATGGAATAGCGAGAAACTTTTGCCTTTGCTTTCGTATGTAAGAAATCGCCAAGGCAAGCTAATTGGGAAAATGGGAGCTTTGGGGTTTGAACTTCGCAGTGAAGCAAATCTTGAAATTTTAACTCAGGAGATTCTTAAATCGACAGAAATCGAGGGCGAAATTCTTGATAGAGAACAAGTAAGGTCGTCAATTGCAAGACGATTAGGATTAGATATATCAGGATTAGTTTATTCTGAACGTAATGTTGACGGAATAGTTGATTTGATGATTGATGCAACGAAGAACTTCGACAAAGAATTAAATAAAGAGCGACTTTTTTCTTGGCATGCAGCTCTTTTCCCAACTGGACAAAGCGGAATGTATAAAATCATTGTAGGACGCTGGCGTGACGATTCAACGGGACCAATGCAGGTAGTTTCAGGAGCATTAGGAAAAGAAAAAGTTCATTACCAAGCACCGCCAGCAGCGCAAGTTGAAAATGAAATGAGGATTTTCTTGGATTGGTTTAATTTGGATCAAAATACTGACTTGGTGCTGAAAGCAGGCATTGCACATTTGTGGTTTGTAACAATTCACCCTTTTGAAGATGGAAATGGAAGAATTTCAAGAGCGCTAAGTGATATGTTACTAGCTCGTTCTGACGAACAATCATATCGATTCTATAGCATGTCTACTCAAATACGGAAAGAACGCAATTCCTATTATGACATATTAGAAAAGACTCAAAAAAGTGGGCTAGATATAACAAACTGGCTCGAATGGTTTTTGAATTGTTTATTGCATGCTATTGAAAATTCCGAAAAGCTTCTTGAGAAAATAATTTTTAAACACTATTTCTGGTTAAAGCACTCAAAAATTAACATAAACGACAGACAAAGAAAAATTCTGAATATGTTAATGGATGATTTTGAAGGAGTATTAAATACCACAAAATGGGCAAAAATCGGGAAATGCTCACAAGACACAGCTTTGCGTGACATTCAAGATTTAATTGAAAAAGGAATATTGATAAAAAGTGAACAAGGAGGTCGTAGCACAAATTACGAAATGAAATCAAATGGATAGTTACAAACCCCAGCCCATAACATCAGCTACCCGTCAAGGTCGGCAGCAGTGGTTTTCGGTGGGCAGCTTTCCGCTCGGGCTGCTTTTCGGCTTGACAGGAAATCGCCCGCAGTCCGCCCCTGCGTGTAGCTTCCTACGTTACCAACAAGCCAAAAAGGTCGCCGTCAGTAGTTCACTAGTGAAATGAAATAACATTTTGAGCAGCTATACAAACTAAATCTGAGACAGCATTATGATTGAATCCATTACAATAAAGAAAGTTGCCACTTATAACGAAACTGGAATACAACTAAATGACTTAAAGAAAGTAAACTTTATTTATGGTTCAAATGGATGTGGCAAAACTACAATATCCAACTATTTACAAAACTTGACAGATCCGAAATTTGGGAACTGCTCAGTTGTGTGGGAGAACACACAAGAATTAAAAACCTTAGTGTATAACAAAGCATTTCGAGAAAGAAATTTTGGCAACGGAAAACTCAATGGCATTTTCACACTTGGAGAAGCAACGACTGAAGAAATAAAAGTAATTGCAGATAAAGTAGAAGCATTAAAGCTTCTAAAAGCAGAAGGAATAAAAAAGAGGGAAACTTTTGTCGCTCAAAAACTGAAAAAGGACACATTAGAAATCGACTTTAAAGAATCTTGTTGGATAAAGATATACAAGAAATACGAAACCCTTTTTAAAGAAGCATTTGTAGGCTCACTCACCAAAGAGAATTTCAAGAACAAATTATTGCAAGAATTTGTAAATAATACTGCAACATTATCCTCATTAGACGAGTTGAAAGCAAAGGCAAAAACTATTTTTGGTACGGTTCCACAAAATATTATAGCAATTGGTTCTATTGACTTTGACAGGATAATTGAAATTGAAAATAATCCGATTTGGAAGAAAATAGTTATTGGTAAAGCTGATGTCGAAATTGCAAAACTTATTCAAAGACTAAATATTAACGATTGGGTAAATCAAGGAAGGAATTATCTTCAAGAGGATGGAACATGTCCATTTTGCCAGCAAAAAACAATTACGGAAGATTTTAAAACCCAACTTGAAAGTTTCTTTGATGAAGCCTATTTAAAAGATATAAAATCCATTAAAGAATTAAAGCAGGAATATAATTCCCTAACACAGAACTTAATAAATGAACTAAACACAACCGAAGTCAATCAAAAGAGTTTTAAAAACACAAAGTTAAATATTGATAAGTATTCAGCTTACCTAAAAACTCTGATAAGTGAGAACGCTGTCAACAGTGAGTATTTAAATAACAAAGTTAAAGAGCCAAGCCGCAGCGTTGAGATGGTTTCATTGAAAGAGCAGCTTGATTTAATCGCTGAATTAATTACAAATGCCAACGCTGAAATAAAAACACATAACGATATCGTTGTAAATTTCATTTCAGAAAAGAGCAGTTTAATTAAATCTGTTTGGAAATACATTATTGAAGAATTTAGAACAGATATTGCAAAGTTCAACACAGACAATAGAGGTTTGCAAACAGGCATTTTGGCGTTAGATACCCAAATAAAAGCTAAGATAGAAGAACACAGATTATTAGATGCCGAGATAAAAAGATTAAGTAAAAACGTTACCAGCATTCAGCCTACAATCAATGAAATAAACAGATTGCTACAATCTTATGGCTTTTCAAACTTTGAAATTGTACCTGCAAGAGAAGATGGATTTTATCAGATACAACGAGAAGATGGATCGATAGCAGAAACTACTTTAAGTGAGGGCGAAATTACGTTTATCACGTTTTTGTATTTCCTTCAGTTAGCGAAAGGCGGCATAACAGAAGAAACTGTCAATGATGAAAGGATACTTATTGTTGACGACCCTATTTCAAGCTTGGATAGCAATGTGTTATTTTTAGTTAGCAGCTTGATCAAGGAGATAATTAAAGAAGTAAAAGCAGACAAAGGTAATATTAAGCAAATTATCCTCTTAACTCATAATGTTTACTTTCATAAAGAAGTTTCATTCATTGACGGTCGAACTATAAATTGTAATAAAACAAACTATTGGATTTTGAGGAAAAACGATTCAGTTACCGATATTCAACCATTCTTAATGTCAAACCCAATTCAATCATCCTATGGATTATTGTGGCAGGAGTTAAAAAGTGAAGATGTTAAATCGAGTATTACGATTCAGAATATAATGAGAAGAATAATAGAAAATTATTTTAAACTCCTAGGTAAGTATGGTGACGATGATTTAATTCAAAAATTTGACAATAAGGAAGAGCGAGAAATATGCAGATCATTAATTAGTTGGATAAATGATGGTTCACATAGCATCAATGATGATTTGTATGTTGAGCTTCAAGACAGGACAATTGAGAATTACAAAAAGGTATTCAAAGATATTTTTCTATTAACCAACCATGAGGGGCATTACAATATGATGATGGGTATAAGTGAGACATTTAACCTAAACTAAAATTTATGACAGAAATAAAAGACAGAAATAAAGGCCTGTTGGTAACATCAGCTACCCGTCAAGTGCGGCAGCAGTGGTTTTCAGTGTGCATCTTTCCGCCCGGGCTGTCTTTCGGCTTGACAGGAAATCGCCCGCAATCCGCCCCTGCGTGTAGCTTCCTACGTTACCGCCAATGCTAAGTGCGCCAATTGACACATTAAAGAAATGGAAAGAATCTACTTTGACAAACAAATTTTTAGTTACCTTTTCAAGGCAGACAGACCTGTTTATGTAAGTTTTCTTTCGGACTTAATTCTTTATAAAGACAAATTTCTTTACTGCTATTCTCATGGACACTTGCTAGACTTAAAAAATGACAGAACCGATATAAAATACAGAGAGCTAGAATTTATCGAGACTTTAGTTGGAGATAATTATTTGTCATATCACGCAATCGACAAAAAGACTTCTTGCTATTTGGTGAAGCCAATTGAAGCATTTAAGGACATAGAAAAAGAGGAAGAACCTATTTCATTTTTAAAGCTATTTGATGACCTTGATTTAAGTTTTGCCACACCAGAACAGAGAGAACAAATAGAAAAGGCAAAAGACTTATTTACAAATCAAAAATTAGATTTTGGATTCTCTCAAATGCAAGATTTACCAGAGGACATTTCTCAATCTTTAAGGAAAATATTACCCATTGACTCCGCCTCAATGACATTAATGGAGTGGACAGAGCACTTCATGGGTATGTTAAAATCAATGGAAGATGATAAATCAGTTTATAAAGGTTTGAGAGAAGTAGTTGATAAGCAAATTAATAATGGAAAATTTACAGTAGAATTTGACAGCATTGATTTTAATGATGATCTTAAGAATTCCGTACTTAAAAAGTCCTTTATTGAGTGCGTGAACAGTAATCTTAACCCAAATGGAAATAAAGATATTACAGATTATGATTTTTTTGTAAACGCATATTTTACACTTGACCTACTTGGAATTAGCAAAGAACCTTCAAAAAAAGTAAGATTCAAAAATGTAATGAATGATGGCTATCACAGTTATTATGGAGCTTTTTGCGACTATGTAATTTCAGATGACCAAGGATTTTTAAAAAAGACAAAAGCACTATACAGGCTACTTGGCATTGAGACTAAAGTTTACCATATTGACGAATTTATAGCACATTTTGACACCCTAAAAGCTTCAATTGAACTTGATATTAGTTCGTTTTTCAAATTACTTGTCAACGATTTAAAAAACGGTAATATATTAGAAACTAAAGTTTCAGAAGATTCAAAACGTCAGACAAAGATTATAGAACCAGAATATCTATATTTAGGCTATTTCAACATTATTGATGTTATTGTTGAAAATGGAATAGACTATATCTTTCTGAGAAGAAAAACTAAAAACTATTCGTATTTTAGTTTTTATAGAGAGTATGAAGGTTTAATAAATAATGCGCTTCAGCTCTTTGGCGAAGATTATGAGTCTAAAGGAAAATTTAATTGGGATCAGGAAATCAAAGAAATAAACGAGCGGAAATGGGATGGTCGTTTATGGGTTTTTGGAGAATTAACATTTCTAATTGAAATAAATAAAGGAATTGATGAGATATGTTTACAAATCAGACCAACAAACTAGAAAAAACAAAAAAGCACTAGGCGGTAACATCAGCTACCCGTCAAGTGCGGCAGCAGTGGTTTTCGGTGGGTATCTTTCCGCCCGGGCTGCTTTTCGGCTTGACAGGAAATCGCCCGCAGTCCGCCCCTGCGTGTAGCTTCCTACGTTAGCGGTCATTCTATTAGCGACTATATAGACAGGTTAATTGAATCTTAGAGAAATTAAAATGACACACAAAACATCATTGACAGTATTTTATTCATGGCAATCTGATTTGTCAAGAGAGACAAATCAAAAAGCAATTCGTTCCTGCATAAAATCGTCTTTTATTTCAATAGAAGATAACAACGAAACTATAAATCTTAACATAGATGAGGCCACCAGAGGTGAGACAGGTAGTCCTGATATTCCCGCAACCATTTTTAACAAGATCTCTGCTGCTGACATTTTTATTTGTGACATTACTACAATTAATCATTCTGAGCCAGCAAAACGAAAAACACCCAATCCAAATGTCTTAATTGAATTGGGCTATGCAATATCAATATTAGGTTGGGAAAGAATTATTATGGTTTTCAATAATAATTTTGGAGATTTTCAAACTGAGTTGCCTTTTGACTTAGAAAAGAGAAGATTAACAAGTTTTTCAATTTCAAACAAGACTGATAAAAATGGAAAATCCGACTTAGTATCAAAACTAACTACAGGTATTGAGTCGATAATAAAAAAGAATCCTCCAAAACCTTCCGACTTTAAGACGAAAAGTGAAAAAGATATTAAGAGAGAGAAAGATATTGCAAATCTTAGAATTTTAATGTCTTGTATCCACATTCCAACTTTCGATCTTTTTACAGCTGATTTACCTGATAGAATCTTAGAACGAATCTTCTTTTTCTGGTATTCCTTTGAAGGAATTTATGACAGTAATACATTTCATATCTATGATAAAGCGCTTAATGATAGACTAAGACAACTTCGAGCTTCATGGGGGAATTGTTTAAGTTATGGACACCTTTTTCACTCAACAGGTAATAGTAAGTACTTCAGTTTATATTTACCAATGGACGTATTCACTGATTCTAAATCAGAAGAATCTTTTAATGAATTAGTGAATGAAACGCAGAAATTGCGTGAAATATTTAAGGAACTGATTATTTATATAAGAGACAATTATTTAGAAGTAGATTTAAATGAACTAAGTGATAAGGCTATACAAAGCTATATAGATCACAAAAAAGAATTATTGGATGAACTTGAACCATAAAAAAGAACGAACCGCTAACATCAGCTACCCGTCAAGTGCGGCAGCGGTGGTTTTCGGTGTGCATCTTTCCGCCCAAGCTGCTTTTCGGCTTGACAGGAAATCGCCCGCAATCCGCCCCTGCGTGTAGCTTCCTACGTTGTATGCGCATTTGATCGCAGCTTGACAGGATATCGGGTTTTAACCAATTACTTGTCTCGTCCTGAAACTATTTCGGGGTTTAACAGAGTCTCGGTACTTGACAGGCAGACGGAAAATTAGCTTTTTGAAACGGCATCGCTGAAAAATTTGGAAATCGTATTGATGAACAAAAAATGACAGAATTCAAGACAGTATATAGGTTTCAAGATGACAAAGAAGCTATTAAGAGACTTCAGAAAGTTTCGCGCGACCCAAAATCTGATTACGGACTTAAGATTGAAAATGGACTTTTGGTTGGGACAAGAGAATGGTTTAATGCCGTGGAATCTGGACAATTTGAGACGATGACAATTATCGGACAGATTTCTAAGGTTTATATGTCGGGACATAATGACTATCCAGAATTTGAGATTGATATTAATGGAGAAAAATCAACTTGGACTAGAGAAGGTTTGGATGAATTATATATAGTTGGCAAACGGATCGAACTGACATATGTCCTTCAAAAATTCAAACGACCTTGGAGCACTGGTTCGACAACAAAAATAGTATTGGAAATTAAAATCGGAAATTAAAACGCGCAACAACTTCAGCTACCCGTCAAGCCGGGTTTTGGTGGCTCGTTGACAGGAAATTAGTATTTTGAAAGGCGGCTCTTCGTGGACAATTTATCGGGAAACCCCCGGCCTGCGTGTAGCTTCCTACGTTATAGGCCATTTTAGACGCACCAAACAAAGGACTTCAGGTCTTGACAAGACTTTATGATTTTGCTTATATACAGACTAAATACTTAAAGACAATTGGACCATAAATTAAAAATGAAGATGTATAAAAAATCTAAAGAGGTAAATGAACAGATTAACTTTGGAATAGACTCTATCGATCCTCAAACGAAGATTGAGATTAACCTTAAAGATTTTATGCTCATTTATAAGACATTTGAGGAATTTAATCGGTTTTTTCATCAACCAGAACATTTTAAAACTATTGAGGACATAAAAGTCTATCTCGGAGATAAAAATTTTGGTGCTTATTCCGTTATCCACGATATTTACTACAATATTTTGGACAAGTATATCCCAAAAGAAATTGAAGACAATATTAGAGAAGGAAGCGACCCTTTTGATAATCCTAAACCCCCATATTATTATGGACAAGAATAGATTGGACAATTAAATGAATAAAAAACGGCCAATAACTTCAGCTACCCGTCAAGTGCGGTAGCAGTGGTTTTCGGTGTGTATCTTTCCGGTCGGTCGGCTTTTCGGCTTGACAGGAAATCGTCCGCAATCCGCCCCTGCGTGTAGCTTCCTACGTTATAAGCCATACAAACGCCCGCTTTTTTCAACGTTTTCGGGTTGACAAAATTTTAATTTGAGAATCGACTCGGCAGATTGAGAGTTTATCGGGGTTTGACTGAGCCGAGTTTTGAGATAGATTTTAAATGGTTTTTAAGTTTTCTGGTTTCGACAAGTTCTCTGACTTTTTGAGTTTCGTATTTTGAGTGACCCGGATTCTTGGAGAAATTTTTAAACGATTTTTTTTAGTTTTTATGGTTTGACAAATTCCCATTTTTATCGAGAATCGTGACTAAAACGTACTTTTTCGGGTTGACTCTGCTTTTAGAAAAACATTCACCGACAAAGGTTTTAAACTTCGTTGAGACGTTTTTAGAGAATTTGGTTGAGAAAGTTTTATAGTTTAAATTTCATTGACAGGAAATTGGTCGATCGACTGAAAGAGATTTTAAATGTGAATTGGAATTCGCTAATTGACAGCATTTTTTATCGACAGAAACATAAGTTTATTGAAATAATTATTGTAAACTTGGAAAATCAAGTACGGCTTATAACATCAGCTACCCGTCAAGTGCGGTGTCGGTGGGTTTTCGGTCGGCGGCTCTCCGCTCGATTTCCTTGTCCTGTCGGACAGGAAATCGCCCGCAATCCGCCCCTGCGTGTAGCTTCCTACGTTATAGCCAATGGTAGGGCGACACCTGAAACCTAAGATTTATAGAAAATGGACAGTATTAGATTAAATGACATATTACAACTTGATAATCTTGACAATGTAAAGATTCGTTTCAATTTAATGTTCGCACAGAATTGGAATCCGATAGAACTTTTTAAGAATGGCGACATATCTACAATGCTTGATGGACAATATTGGAATTACAACAAAAACAAATCATATAAGGCGGGTCAAATCACTGTTGGACTCGTCAAAATAAAACCAAGTGAGGATTTTTGGTTGCTATTTCATATTGGGAAAGTCACAAAGGACTTGAATAAATTGAATGATGTTGGTTACGAGTATGAAGACTTGCCTGAATACGAAAAATTTGTTGGACGTTTAATTGTAAAATTTAAAAACAAAGCACAGACAATGATTCGTAACGCTGAATCTGTAATTGAGGACTGTTACGTTTCGCAAATTTTGCCCGACACTTTTGACAACGACTTATTCCCTGGCTATGAAAAGGTAAATATCTCTTGGGACGAAATGCAGAGAGTTTTAGAAAAAGACAATTGGAAAACAGCACTTCAAAATCAAAAAGGTGTTTACTTGTTGACAGACATTTCAAATGGTAAAATGTACGTTGGTTCGGCATACGGTGAAAATATGATTTTAGGGCGTTGGAGAGCCTACTTAAAAACCGGACACGGTGGAAACGTTGGACTTAAACGACTAACCTTTGACCACATAAAACAGAATTTCAAGTACTCAATCCTCGACATTTACAAATCAACAACTGACGACCAAATCATAATTGACAGAGAGAGTTGGTGGAAAGAAATTTTACAAAGCAGACAATTTGGATATAATGAAAACTAGCAGACGACAAAGAACCACTGGCTATAACATCAGCTACCCGTCAAGTCCGGCGGTTGGTGGTTTTCGGTCGGCGGCTCTCCGCTCGATTTCCTTGTCCTGCCGGACAGGAAATCGCCCGCAGTCCGTCCCTGCGTGTAGCTTCCTACGTTATTGCCAATGGTAGGGTGACAGTATAAAGATTACGAGCATAGACAAGCTATTAAATTGCGGTGAAAAATCAAAATTATCGCCGCATATTTGCGGTAATTAATTCATATATTTACCGCACAATAATATTAGCCAATGGCAAAATACATTTACGAGTATCAAAACTGGACAGATTTTTTGTGGCAGGACAAAGCCATAAATGTCGTATTTGGTGAGGTACGTCTTATGCAAGGGAAAATAATAGGACAAATGAATGCTTTGGGCTTTTTTGCTAAAGAAGAAGCCACGCTAACCGCCTTAACCTTAGATGTTGTAAAATCATCAGAAATTGAAGGTGAATTACTCAATTATGATCAGGTACGCTCGTCAATTGCAAGGCGTTTGGGTATAAACACTGCCGGACTTGTTTCGAGCAGCCGCCACATTGAAGGTGTTGTAGAAATGATGCTGGATGCTACACAACGATACACTTTACCTTTAACCGAAAAACGTTTGTTTGGTTGGCACGCAGCACTTTTCCCCACAGGTTACAGCGGACCTTACTCAATAGAAGTGGGCCAATACCGAACTGGTGAAATGCAAGTTGTTTCGGGCGCAATGGGAAAAGAAAAAGTGCATTACGAAGCTGTAAAACCCGAATTAGTAAAAACGGAAATGGACAAGTTTTTGGATTGGTTCAACAACGAAAACGGCCTTGACCCTGTTTTGAAAGCTGCCATAGCACACTTTTGGTTTATCATCATTCACCCATTTGATGACGGAAATGGCAGAATTGGAAGAGCCATAACCGACATGTTGCTTGCCCGTGCCGAAGGCAGTGGAGAACGTTTTTACAGCATGTCTAGCCAAATATTAGCCGAACGCAAAATCTATTACGAAGTATTGCAAAAAGTGCAACATAGTTCAGGAGACATTACAGAATGGATCGATTGGTTTTTACATTGTCTCAAAAATGCGATGCTCTCCACCGAAAGCACCACACAGAAAATATTGCGTAAAGCTGAATTTTGGAAATTACACGAACACACACCCATCAACGAACGACAACGCTTAATACTTAACAAACTATTTGACAATTTTGAAGGAAAATTACAAACCTCAAAATGGGCTAAGATTGTTAAAACCTCTACCGACACTGCCTTACGGGACATAAAAGACTTGGTAGAAAAAGGCATATTGAAACAAACTGACGAAGGAGGACGAAACGCAAACTATGAATTAGTAGACTTTAAATTAGAATAACCACTGGCTATAACTTCAGCTACCCGTCAAGCGCGGTAGCAGTGGTTTTCGGTGGGCATCTTTCCGCTCGATTTCCTTGTCCTGCCGGACAGGAAATCGCCCGCAATCCGCCCCTGCGTGTAGCTTCCTACGTTGTACCGCAATGCTAACGCATAACACAGCATAATACGAACAATCATGGGCAAATTTTCAGATCAGGTACGTAAGAGGCTATCGGGAAACAACCAAGAGCCTTCAAAAGACATTGAATTTTCGTGTGGCAACTGCTTAAATATCTTTACCTTTGGTTATACAGACATCTATTTGAAAGAATCGGGGGATATTGAATTTGTTCCCGAGCCAACATGTCCGCGTTGTGGCGCCACCGAGGAATTGATTTTTACCGACTACGGACAGGAGAAAATAGAAGACATGCTGTTTAGCGGACAAATCAGAAAAGCCAGATAATCCCGGATATAATATGTGTTTCCACCCAGAATATGCAGAAAGAGAAACGGCAACAGAGGGAAAAAAATTCCGTCTTGCCGATTTTTTTGACCAGCACTGGGACACCTATGTCAAATCACCATCAGAATACATTGCCCCGGAGCAGTTTAAGGCGGTTGCGGCCATGCGGGTTTGCCGTACAGAAGCACTTGGCGTTGACCATTATGCCTGCCCCGAGTGTGGAGAGATGAGCCAGGTGTACCATAGTTGTAAAAACCGCTTTTGCCCCACCTGTAGTTGGAAAGATACCCTTCAGTGGGCAGAAAAGATGGAAAGCCAGATGATGAACATTCCGCACCGCCACGTGGTATTTACCTTGCCGCACCAACTCAACGACCTGATAAAGGACAATAAACAACAATTGTTGGATTTCTTGTTCAAAGCAGCATCCGATTCAATTATGGACTGGATGCAGCATAAATACGGATTGAAGCCGGGCATCATCAGTGTATTGCACACTTTTGGCGAGACAAAGGAGTTCCATTCCCACATCCACATGATCCTTTCCTGGGGCGGGATGAACAGTAACCGTTGGATAGAACAAATAAAAGGTGAGTACGTCAACTATGAGTTTATCCAGACAAAGTTCCGTTGCAAGTTTGAGGATAAGCTGGTGGAACTGTTCGATTCTAATGTATTGTGGCACAAGTTTGATGGCAGGATCGAGTTTTTGCGGTTCGTGAAAAGGATAAACAAAAACAACTGGCGTGTCCATTTTGAACCGGCAATGGACATTCCTTCGCAGGTAATCAGGTATATCGGGCGGTACTCCAAACGGGCATGTCTGAGTGAATACAAAATAACCAACATACAGGGAGAATATATCACCTTCAAATACAAGGACTATAAGGATCTGGATTTTAACGGAAAACCCATTGTGAAAGAACTGAGGTTGCATTATACGGAGTTCTTTCCCCGTTTGCTCCAGCATGTCCCGATCCCGTACTCTCGTTTGGTAAGGTATTATGGCCTTTATGCGGCAAGGTCGAAAGCAATATTGAAAAGCTGTTACAAAGACCATGAGCCCGTGACGGTGATTGAGGAAGAAGAAGAATGTTATGAGATGGCAGCAACCCCCAAGTATTGCAAAACCTGTAATGTGGCCAAAATATACATTTATACAACCTTCAGAAACAGGGACAATCAGATCGTTTATATGTCGAGGTTTAATCCGGCTGCGACAAGACTAAAAACGATGGCAGCATAAATATCGATGGGAGAAGTATGCCCTGTTGGTAAATATTGAGTATTTATATATAAAACAGATCCAAAAAAATAATGAAACAGAGTGTTTTAAATCAAAAAATTGACAAGAAAAACAATTTTAAAAGTTGTTTCAATGGATTGAAAAACATAATTTCACAAACAAAAATTTATAATCCCTTAATAATAAGCAAAACAGAGCACTGCGTACAACAACAAATACCCGGCAAGTCGGGTTTCAGTGCTTCGTTGAATGGAAATTAGGATTTTGAAAAGCAATACTCCGCAGGAAGTTCTGTGGTTTGCTCCCGCCCTGCGTGTATTTGCGAAACGTTATAAGCCATACAAACGCCCGCTTTTTTCAACGTTTTCGGGTTGACAAAATTTTAATTTGAGAATTGACTCGGCAGATTGAGAGTTTATTGTGGTTCGACTGAGCCGAGTTTTGAGATAGATTTTAAATGGTCTTTAAGTTTTCTGGTTTCGACAAGTTCTCTGACTTTTTAAGTTTCGTATTTTGAGTGACCCGAATTCTTGGAGAAATTTTTAAACGTTTTTTTTTAGTTTTTATGGTTTGACAAATTCCCATTTTTATCGAGAATAGTGACTAAAACGTACTTTTTCGGGTTGACTCTGCTTTTCGAAAAACATTCACCGACAAAGGTTTTAAACTTCGTTGAGACGTCTTTAGAGAATTTGGTTGAGAAAGTTTTAAGTTTAAATTTCATTGACAGGAAATTGGTTGATCGGCTGAAAAAGATTTTAAATGTGAATTGGAATTCGCTAATTGACAGCATTTTTATCGACAAAAACATAAGTTTATTGAAATAATTATTGTAAACTTGGAAAATCAAGTACGGCTTATAACATCAGCTACCCGGCAAGTTCGGTGTCGGTGGGTATTCGGTCGGCGGCTCTCCGCTCGATTTCCTTGTCCTGTCGGACAGGAAATCGCCCGCAATCCGCCCCTGCGTGTAGCTTCCTACGTTAGCAACCATTGTATTGGCGACATCATACTGATAGGACGAATATGGGCAAAGACGCAACCTTAGTGACGGGGAATTCATCTAATGAAGAAACTCCAAATTATGAAAAATTTCTCAATTGCTTTAGTTGTTTTTCTCGTTGCATTTGGATGCAGTAGAGACAATTACGATACGCTTAACTCTTATGTCGTTGGAGAGATTGTAAGTTTCGATTTGAATTGCTCAACCTGCATACTGAAATTTCCTAATGACTCTTTGTCAATAAAACATGAGTTTGGTGCAAGTAGAGACAATTACTATCAGACAATTAATCTGATGAAAGATACTTTTAAAATAAACCAAAAGGTATTAGTTAAACTAAGAAAACCAGAATATAACGAATTCAGAGCATGTATAACATTATATCCCTCTTATGATTACGAAAGTGTGTATATTGTTGACTTTAAATCAATTAAATAGGAGGCATGTAATGATATATTTTCAGCATTTTTTGATAAAAACTATGAAAACAGTTATTTTTATAACAGCTATTTTCTTTTGCCTAATAAGTTGTAGAAAAGAAAAAGTTTCCGCTGATTTTATAGATAGAAAAGGCTCAATTGAGATTCATCGATGCTACTGTTCTGAATCAGCTTATCGATATTTAATTGTTATAAACGAAAATAATGAGATAGTACGATATAATCCGGTAAATCTTCCTAATTCTTTTAAAGATGATAATTATCTCATTGAATTTAGTGCGAATTTGCTTAACGACAGTTCAATTGTTTATACAAATACCGCCACAGATGCATTAATTGAGAATTTTAGAATAAGAAACATTAGCTTAGTTGACATTAAAAAACGGAGTGAATAATCATTTGAAATAACAACGGTTGCTAACTTCAGCTACCCGTCAAGTGCGGCAGCAGTGGTTTTCGGTGTGCATCTTTCCGCTCGGGCTACTTTTCGGCTTGACAGGAAATCGCCCGCAGTCCGCCCCTGCGTGTAGCTTCCTACGTTATGGGCAAGTGTAGAAACAAGACAGAGCAACAATGGAGCAAAAATTAGAATATATAAATAAAGGCCGTAGTGGTTATGTTGTCTATACAGACGGACAGGGAAGTATAAAGCTGTCCTTTGAGTTAGGAGGTGGAAATTGTATTGCTATTATTTATGTTCCGACAATCTCCGAGTGGACTAATAAAACGAATAGAGCAGAGACAAACAGACTTGAAATATTGATTTTTATTGCAGAACAAATCATCAAAGACCAAGCGCCAGGCGGATTTTACGAGTTGTCAGACACTTGTATTGAAATTTTTTATAATAAACTAAGTTGACAAAATACTTTGACAAAATGAACACCAGCCCATAACATCAGCTACCCGTCAAGTGCGGCAGCAGTGGTTTTCGGTGGGCATCTTTCCGCCCGGGCAGCTTTTCGGCTTGACAGGAAATCGCCCGCAGTCCGCCCCTGCGTGTAGCTTCCTACGTTATGGCCAATTGTAAAAACTGACAGAAACTGACAGCATGAGAGAGTGTTTAAATTGCAAAAGTATAAACATCAAGAAAATTGGTGATTTTGAATATTTCGATGTTTTTGAGTGCATTAACTGTGAATCTATCTTTTCTTACAAAATATCAGACTGTTGTAGACAGCCAAATCCTATTGTCGTAGTTGAGTATTCTGTAAATGAAAAACCTCCAAGAATATTTGACCAATGTTTAAATTGCGGTAGAGCTGACAGATCAAAGTGTCATAGTAAAAATACTCATAGTGAGCTAATTAAATATGAATTTGACTTAGCGAAGTTTAATGATCGTGCCACGAACAAGCAAAATGAAATTGATATTATTCAAAAGCAGTTTGAAAATTTTAGAAAATCAAAATATTACAAATATCATCTTTACTTAAAATCTCCAGAATGGAAAATTATTAGAGATCAAGTCTTGCTTCGTGACAACGGAACATGCGTTCGTTGCAAGTTAAGGGCCGCTGAAGAAATTCATCACAAGCATTATGACACTATTTATAAAGAGTCCTTAGCCGACCTAGAATCCGTCTGTAGTATTTGTCATCGCGACATTCATAAAAGCGTTTTCTCCGGGGTTTAGTCGGGTCGTTTAATGTGACTTTTAGTTCTTCGTTGACAATCTCAAGTTTGACTTCAAGTCCTATTTCCTTTGCAGTTCTGATATTGTTTCTAATGCAAAGTTCATTTAATAAAAAAATTTGTGCGAGATGTAATCTCTTCAACTCTGGTGACATGTTTTCAAAGTGCATAACTGATTGTTTTTAAGATTAATATAAAATAATTTGACATGATTAATAAACAACTAGGCCATAACTTCAGCTACCCGTCAAGTGCGGCAGCAGTGGTTTTCGGTGGGTATCTTTCCGCTCGGGCTGTATTTCGGCTTGACAGGAAATCGCCCGCAATCCGCCCCTGCGTGTAGCTTCCTACGTTATGGGCTATTGTATTTGCGTTACACATAAGAATTTTAGACAAATGACAATAAGACTGTTTTCGATTATTTTGATTGTTTTTATACTGTTTGGATGCAATGGTGGTGGACATAATTCAAGCAACAATAGTGCGACAAATATTCCAATTCCAACTATAAATTTCGTTTACATTAAATCATACCCGCATGACACGACTTCTTTCACAGAAGGGTTACTAATACACAATGGTGATTTATTTGAAAGTACTGGTTCACCCATTGAATTACCTTGGACAAAATCATCGTTTGGCATCGTTGACCTGTCAACTGGTAAAATTGGCACAAAAGTTAAGTTAGACAGAGTTAGATATTTTGGCGAAGGCATAACATTTTTAAATGGAAAAGTATTTCAACTTACCTATAAAACTAAGGTTGGATTTATTTATGATGCGACTAGCTTTAAGAAAATAGGTGAATTTACTTTTCCAAGCGAAGAAGGCTGGGGCATGACAACGGATGGAAAATATTTAATAATGAGTGACGGTACATTTAAATTGACTTATATAGACCCAAATAATTTTCAGGTGATTAAATCAATATCTGTTACTGAAAATGGATACGTAAAAGAAAATTTAAATGAGTTGGAATACATAAAAGGTTATATTTATTCTAACATCTACACGAAAAATATAATAGTAAAAATAGACCCGACAACAGGCAAAGTCATTGGTCAAATTGATTTGACTCCATTGGCAGATGAATCAAAAAATATCAACTCTGGATCTTTGGAAATGAATGGCATTGCTTACGACTCAATTAAAGACAAGATTTTCGTGACAGGTAAGCTTTGGCCCAAAATTTACGAGATAGATATTTATGATTAATGAACAACAGCCCATAACAGCAAGCTACCCGTCAAGTCGGGTTTCGGTGCTTCGTTGACAGGAAATTAGTATTTTGAAAAGCAGCTTTTCGTAGGAAGTTTTTCGGGTAAAATCCCGCCCTGCGTGTAGCTGCGGAACGTTATGGCCAACCTTAAATGACACATCTATGAGCGAAAAAGTACTTTTGATTGGGAATGATATAAATAACTCAACATCTGACTATTCATGGCAGAATTTGTTGGAAGATTTAGTCGACTATGCAAGACTTACGAAAAAGACTTCTTTTGACAACAAACCATTCCCACTTTTATACGAGGAGATTTTTCTCGATTCGGCAAGAGCCTATAATACACAGGAAGATAGAATAAAAAGTTATATTGCTGCTAAAGCAAGAAGACTCAAACCTAATAAGATTCATGAATTGGTTCTCAATTCTGGCATAAACAATATTCTGACAACAAACTACGATTTGGCATTTGAGAAAGTCACAAAAAAAGATGTTAAAGATGTCACTAACAAAGGAGTAATTAAAGAAAGCTCATATAGTTTATTTAGAGCAAATTACACGAATGGAACGAAAATATGGCATATTCATGGTTGCCTTGCTGATCCGAGGTCAATAATGCTTGGATATGAACATTATGGTGGATATTTACAAATCATGAGGAATTATGTAGTTTCTGGGACAAAAACTACTTATAAGAAAAAAAGTTTTTTACCAATTCCAACGCGTTTACTTGGGAACCAGATTACACATGAAAGTTGGGTCGATTTCTTTTTTACACATGACATTGAGATTTTTGGCTTAAACTTAGATTTTGTCGAAATGCATTTATGGTGGCTACTGACATATAGAGCCAGAGCCATGGTGACAGGAAAGATCAAGATTACAAATAGTATTCGCTATTATTACCCAGCGAAATATAGAGTTCCATCGAAACATAAACTTGAATTATTCAAAGCAAATGGTGTTGAGACAATCGGTGTGAAAATGA
Source organism: Prolixibacteraceae bacterium (assembly GCA_963677955.2). Lineage (GTDB taxonomy): Bacteria > Bacteroidota > Bacteroidia > Bacteroidales > Prolixibacteraceae > Aquipluma. The sequence continues at coordinate 3,927,681 of CAXXQR010000001.1, read as the reverse complement.
CTGGTGACGATAGATTAGGTTATTATGAAAGAGTAATTAATAGAATAAAAGGCAGGCCATAACTTCAGCTACCCGTCAAGTGCGGCAGCAGTGGTTTTCGGTGGGTATTTTTCCGCCCGGGCAGCTTTTCGGCTTGACAGGAAATCGCCCGCAGTCCGCCCCTGCGTGTAGCTTCCTACGTTGTAGGCAAGGTTAACAGAGCTTTTCGAAATATTTGCATTGTGTTGAAAAGCTTTCTATAATGATTGAGAAAGAGTTTCTAAGTTTTGACAGACTTTCATTTGACATTAAAGACAACGAATTGTAATTGAAAATTAAATAGATAGATTTCCTAAAACATTGGATTTATGAAAGTTGAAATCATATTGTCAACAGTTATAGCTGGTAGCACCGTAGTTTATACAATTATAAACTTAATGCTTTGGTTTGAGAGCAGAGCAACTCGGAAACAAAAAATAACACCTTTGGTTATTGCTTACCTTAAATCGACAGAGGATCACAAAGTACTTGCATTGCACATTAAAAATATTGGAGAAGGTCTTGCTAAAAATGTAAGTATAAAGACACTAAAAGATTACAATCGACATGGTAAGGACCATTTGTTGTTATCGAATGTTGGCATTATTAAAAATGGATTTAACAACTTTCCTCCACAATATGAATTAAGCTTTTTTATTCATTTTATGACAGAACTAAAGGCAGATGAAGAAAACAGCTTTATTGAGATCGAGATTAGTTATGAAAGCACTTGCAAAACTAAATTTAAGAATATTTATAAGCTTCCTTTTAATCAAATAGTTGGACAAAATTATTTGACTCCACCAGAAACTTATATAGGACAGATACCATATTACTTAAACGAATTAAACAACACGATAAAAAAGGAATTTGAAAATCTGAGATGAAATGAACCCAGCCTACAACATCAGCTACCCGTCAAGCCGGGTTTCGGTGCTTCGTTGACAGGAAATTAATAAATTGAAAGGCTGCTCTTCGTGGGAAGTTCATTGGGTAAAATCCCGTCCTGCGTGTAGCTTCCTACGTTATGGGCAAGGTTGTTGGCGCATTAGCAGACAAGTTGAAAACTAAAAGTAATTGACTATTTTAAAACTCTTGGACAGGACAAGTTGAAATGAAACTTAAACGCACTTAAATAATGGACAGACAGGCATTTTATCCAGAAAAGATAACTTCGAGATTACAGTTATTCAATTACAATTACGAACTGAAAGACACGACTTTGAAAATCTTTCTACCAATGTTTTGTTATTTGAGAATCAGATTTTCACCCAGCAAGATTAAAATAACTTCGCATCTTCAATATGGATTTAGATTCCTGCCACTCGAATATAACTTCCTAATTTATGGAGTAATATTGTATGTGTTGGCATGGTTTCAGTGGACAACTCTAAATAAAGGAGTTTTTATTTTATTTGGACTGCTAGTAATTCATTTTGTGATATGTTTTATAAAAATTGAATCAATGAGATCCATTATCCATCAGTGGATTGAGAAAGATTCGGAGTCTTAATTTTTCGAATTAACAACAAACAAATAATGTGACAAAAGGAACCCAGCCCATAACATCAGCTACCCGTCAAGTGCGGCTGCAATGGGTATTCGGTCGGCGGCTCTCCGCTCGATTTCCTTGTCCTGCCGGACAGGAAATCGCCCGCAATCCGCCCCTGCGTGTAGCTTCCTACGTTATTGCCAATACAAAAGGGCCGCATAACGAAATGAGAAATTGAGAAAATTATGGAAAGACCAAAAATCAAAATAGAACTTACAGCAACTGACAAAGTAATTGAACTAATTGGCTGGTTTGCGCTATTGACAATTTGGTTTCTTACAATCACCAGTTATTCGAGCTTACCTGACACAATACCAATTCATTACAACGGTGCTGGACAAATTGATGGATTTGGTAATAAGGTAAATATTCTGATTTTGCCATTGATTGCAACAGTTTTTTTTGTTGGACTGACTATACTTAATAAGTTTCCACACATTTTCAACTATCCGACCAAGATTAACAAAGACAATGCACTTCGACAATATACAAATATGACAAGAATGAATCGATATTTAAAACTCGTATTCGTTGTGATTTTTGGACTATTGGCTTTTAAGACAATAAAAAATACTAGTGGACTTAGCGTTTGGTTTTTACCTTTGACAATGGGTCTAATTTTTATTCCGATGACATATTTTATAATTAAATCATTCAGGACAAGATGATAAAGAAACAAGGAAGTACTGGCAATAACATCAGCTACCCGTCAAGCGCGGCAGCAGTGGTTTTCGGTGTGCATCTTTCCGCTCGGGCTGCTTTTCGGCTTGACAGGAAATCGCCCGCAATCCGCCCCTGCGTGTAGCTTCCTACGTTATAGCCAATGGTAGGGCGACCGTACTGCAACAGAAAAAGTTCCAAACGTTCATCTAACAGACAGAATAACTAATGAATACAAATGAAAAAGTATGTTTCAAGATCAGAAAAAGAGTTTGACGAATTTTGTGATAGCTATTTTGCAAACGATACAGACGTAGAAAATTATTGCAGAGAAAAACATATACCGACACACGAAGACAACAATCAACTGATAATCATTAAAATTTGCAAAACATGCAAGTTTTAATGATTATCAGTATCTTTACACTATGAGAAATTATACAAATCGCAAAGAATACATAAGCAAATTATTGGCATACAAAGATAAAGACCTAATAAAAGTGGTAAGCGGCTTACGCAGAAGCGGCAAAAGTACCTTGTTTGAACTATATCGTGAAACGCTGTTACAAATGGGGGTGCAAGCCAAGCAAATAGTGTTTTTAAACTTTGAGGATTTTGAACTACGCAAATTTCTTAACGACTTAGATGCTTTGTATGCACACATCATCAGTCAGTTAGATTTGTCAAAGCCCTGCTATATTTTTTTAGACGAAGTGCAAAATGTAAACGAGTTTGAACGTTTGGTAGACGGTTTGTTTGTAAAACCTAATATAGATGTTTACATCACAGGCTCAAACGCTTTTTTGCTGTCAGGCGAATTAGCAACGCTTTTAAGTGGTCGCTACATTGAGATTTCTATTTTGCCTTTTTCATTCAAAGAATACTTAACAGCTCGCAACATTGACACATCGAACAGATACCTCAATTATGAAGCCCTGTTTTTTGACTATGTAAACGAAACATCATTACCAAAAGGTGTTGAATTGCGTGAAGGTGGTTTCGATAAAATATACGAATACCTAGAAGCCATTTACGCCACAATCATAGAAAAAGACATCACAAACCGCTACCATATAAACGACAAGCGAGCGTTTGGCAACATTACAAAATTTGTAGCTTCAAATATTGGCAACCCGCTTTCGCCCGGTAATATTGCAAAAACATTAAAACAAGACGGACAAAACACTCACAATACCACCGTTGAAAAATATTTGGAATATTTAGTAGCAAGCTTTATATTTTACAAAGTAAACCGCTTCGATTTAAAGGGTAAAAAACAATTGGCAACTCAGGAAAAATACTACTTGGTTGATGCTGGATTGCTCAACATTTTGGCGGGAAAAGAACGTACTACAGACAGAGGACATATATTAGAAAATGTTGTTTACCTTGAACTACTTCGCAGAGGCAACAAAATTTGGACAGGTACAACACGAAACAACGAAGTAGACTTTGTGTGCAAAACCACGACAGGTGACATTGAATATTATCAGGTTGCTTGGCAAATGACGAGTGAAAGCACAGTAGAACGAGAGTTTGGTGCATTAGAAAAAATCAACGACAATTACCCTAAATTTTTGCTCACGACTGACTCTTTTACACAAAACAGAAGCGGTATACGACATTTGAACGTTTTTAACTGGCTACTTGACATGTATGAAAAACAAGAATAACCACTGGCTATAACTTCAGCTACCCGTCAAGTGCGGTAGCGGTGGTTTTCGGTGTGTATCTTTCCGCTTGGGCTGCTTTTCGGCTTGACAGGAAATCGCCCGCAGTCCGCCCCTGCGTGTAGCTTCCTACGTTAGCAGTTATTATAAGACTAAACAACAAACAGAATGATACGCATCTTGATAATTATAAATCTTGTATTTTGTAGTGGACTAATACTAGGACAGAACAATTCTAAAAAAAATGATTTAACATGTTTTTGCTCTGCCAGAGAAACTCCCAATAGTGTAGTTAATTATGACAATAACTTGCAGTTATTGAAATCATTTAGTGACGGTAGGAGCAAAAAGGAGCTTGATAGCCTTCATATTCCTTATACAGAAAGTCAATTAAAGCTATTACGAATGTTTGACCTCATTCGAAAAGACAAGGATAAGTATTATACAAACATTCCAATCTTAGACGAAAGCCAAACTATTCATTTGAGAACGCAATCAAAACTAATTGCTGATAAAATCACGCCCCTTGCTGTACCAGATATAAAAGAATTGGTTTCATATTTGAATTCCATTAATCGTTCAAAAAATGCCTTCTCAATAATGTTTTCCTATGTAATAGATGGTTTGACTTGGAGAATATTTGAAGAAAAGGGAATAATTAAACCTTTTATTACTATTGACAACACATCACAATGGACTGGTCATTTCTGGATATTAGACTCTCGACGAGATACAAAATATGGAACAAACACTTCTGGTGATAGTGCTTTTTCAATTTCAGTAACAAATGGAGCTTCATACAAAATAATGAAAGCTTTTTATGAAGACGATAATTCTCTTGAATTGATAGCAAATGATATAAAATTGAATGGAAAAGTTACTGATAAAAGAGTCATTGATGCGTTAAGTAAGTTTGGTTTATTTAACGAACAAGGTAATATTACAATCCCCATTATAAATGAGAATAATCAGGACAGATTATATACGCTATCGAGACTTATATCAAGTAAAATATGTGAAATCACAGTTTTGAATGCTTCTATTGAAGACGTTGTTAAAGAGTATCATTTCAAAAATAATGAACAAGCGTTGGTGATTTTGTATCATGAGATTATGTGGGATTTATTGGATAATTTAATCGCACAAAACATAGTTGAAAAACCATTAATTCTTAGTGAACCAGATAAAGCAGAAATGAAAGACTTGTCAGATTTAATTTTTATAACAAGGAACAAATAACAACTGCTAACTTCAGCTACCCGTCAAGCGCGGCAGCGGTGGTTTTCGGTGGGTATCTTTCCGCTCAAGCTGCTTTTCGGCTTGACAGGAAATCGCCCGCAATCCGCCCCTGCGTGTAGCTTCCTACGTTATGCGTCATGCTAGGTGCGACATACGAGCGTAAAGTTTACTCTGGAGTATTGGATGAGTGTAAAAATTCACTACATTTACCCTTGTTTGTTTGACAAGTGTAAAATTTACCTTTGAGTTATGACTAATTTTAAAAAAGAAATTCCCTTCAATGATTTGCCTTTACTTCCTCCAAAGGTGGAATTAGAGACAAAAAAAGTTCTATTAAAAACAATCTCTGCAAGTAGAGCATTGGCTCAATTAAATGGAGCAATGATAAATCTACCAAATCCTAGGCTATTCCTTGACACAATTCATTTACAGGAGGCAAAGGCAAGCTCAGAAATTGAAAATATCATAACAACCAATGACGATTTATACAAATCTGTGGTTGCGGAAAAAAGGTTTGAAAATACGGCAACTAAAGAAGTTTTAAGTTATAAAGAGGCTCTTTGGTCAGGACTTGAAAGACTTGAATCACGACCTTTTATTACGACTAACCTTTGTGTCGAGATTGTTCAATGTATAAAACAGAATTCTGCTGGGATCAGAGTTACGCCTGGGACAACTCTTGCCAATACCAAAGGAGAAGTTATATATACACCTCCTACTGGAGAAAATATAATTCGTGAAAAACTTGCAAATCTGGAGAAATTCATAAATCAAGATGACACATTAGACCCATTGATTAAGATGGCATTGATGCATTATCAATTTGAAGCGATTCATCCATTTGCAGATGGCAACGGTAGAACCGGAAGAATCCTATTGCTTTTATACCTAAAAATGGAACGACTGCTAGATATTCCTGCAATTTACCTTAGTGAATACATAATAAAAAATAAAATAGAGTATTATAAAAAACTTAGGAATGTAACAGAAAAAGAGGATTGGGAAAGCTATATCCTTTACATGCTTGATATGATTGAAACCACCGCAAAGAAAGGGTTACTCAGATTAGAAAAGGTGATTTCACTAATGGAAAGAATGGCCGAAGAGATTAAAACGGAACTTCCAAAAGTTTATTCAAAAGACTTAATTGAAATAATTTTCAAACTTCCATATACCAAAAGACAATTTCTAATTGACTCAGGCTTAGGAACTCCCAAAACAGTTGGCAATTATCTAATTTCATTAGAAGAAAAAGGGTATCTGAGATCTGTCAAGGTAGGAAAAGAAAAATTATATCTGAATCACAAACTAATGGAGATACTGGAAAACGAATGAAAGCACGAACGCATAACTTCAGCTACCCGTCAAGTGCGGCAGCGGTGGTTTTCGGTGGGCATCTTTCCGCTTGGGCTGCGTTGCGGCTTGACTGGAAATCGCCCGCAGTCCGCCCCTGCGTGTAGCTTTTTACGTTGTGTGCAACCCTGTGGCGACAGTGCTAACTTGAAACTTTTTTGAAACAATGACAATAAATCTCAAATAAAACAATATGGAAGAAATTCTAAAAACAACTTTGCTTGAATTTGAGAAAAGTGCATTCATCATTGACTTAGTTAAGCACAACAGTGGCAAACAATACATTCGTATTTTGCAGACAATTCAAGACGAAGAGACAAATAACAAACGAGCAATTAAAATAAATCCATCGCTTTTGAGCGACTTACTTAGAGTGCTTAACTCTTATCAAGAACTAATTCCGGGCGACAAAGGAAAACAACAAACCAAACAGACGACATCAGAAATTACAACGACACAAGTTCGTGCAAGAACTTTGACAGAATCAGACAAGACAGCAATTCAAAATCGTTATTTGAAAGGAGTTTCAATTACTGACTTGACAATACAGTTTGACTGCAAAGCCGAGTTGATTGAACAAGTTTTGCGTAACAGTAACATTGTAATCGTTGACAGCAATCCACACAAGTCATTTCATTACAAAAAATTTAGACGAAAAAGAAAATGAACAGTGACAATGCAACAACTGAACAAAGGGCAGCACACAACTTCAGCTACCCGTCAAGTTCGGCAGCAGTGGTTTTCGGAGTGCATCTTTCCGCTCGGGCTGCTTTTCGGCTTGACAGGAAATCGCCCGCAGTCCGCCCCTGCGTGTAGCTTCCTACGTTATGGCCAATTGTAACGCAACTTGAAACGGTATCGGTTTTTGAGAAAAAATGAATGTTCTGGTTACTTGATACAGTTTCGGGGTTTGACAGGTTTTAGTTATTTGACAGGTTTTTATGAGTTTTTGGAGTGGTTAAGTTATTGGAGTTGAGTTGTTGGAGTTGGCAAGTCATTGGAGTTTACAAGTTTCGTTTCATCGACAGACAAGCTCAATTTGACACAGAATTTATCGGTGACACATTTTCACCATTTGAGACGGAATCGGGTTTTGAGAGAAACCAGCAGTGAATGAGATAGTTTCGAGGTTTTTAAAATATAGACGGAGATGGAAAGTAGGGAAAATAAACAATATTCGAATCGACACTTTTGTGCTTTGACCGAACGGACTTTACCGTTCGAATGGGACTGAAGTGGCGAAGTGTCTCCGGCAGTAAACAAAAAGAATGAAAAAATTAAGAAAAAAAGAACAACTAGGCCATAACATCAGCTACCCGTCAAGGTCGGCTGCGGTGGTTTTCGGTGTGCATCTTTCCGCTCAAACAGCTTTTCGGCTTGACAGGAAATCGCCCGCAGTCCGCCCCTGCGTGTAGCTTCCTACGTTATAGCCAATATTTCTGTCGCCACTTGAAACATCTTTCGGTTTTGACAGTTTTTCAATTTCGACAGTTCCGGCATATTTTTGAAAGATTCTCGGTTTGACAGGTTTTTAGATATTTTGGGTTCGGGCAGTTTTATAGATTTTTTCGGTTCGACAGATTTGAGCCATTTGAAAGATTTTTTAAAATTTGGGTTTTAGGTCGCTTCGGGTTGACACATTTTCGCCTTTCGAGAGTGAATTTCAGCCAAAACGTTCATTTTCAACTTGACACAGTTTTGCAACTCGAAACGTTATAGCGGACTCAGTTTGCATATTCGGGTTGACTCATTTTGCAAGCTCGAAACGCATTCACGGACAAGTTTTTAATATTTCGTGGACTCGATGATAGCCAATTTGCAACTTGACACGAATTCGCTGAGAGACAGCGATTTTTTATGAGAGAAATGTTTTTTATTAACAAATAATAATTGTTATTTCAAGTGACCAAAATACTGGCTATAACTTCAGCTACCCGTCAAGCGCGGCAGCAGTGGTTTTCGGTGTGCATCTTTCCGCTCAGGCTGCTTTTCGGCTTGACAGGAAATCGCCCGCAATCCGCCCCTGCGTGTAGCTTCCTACGTTATAGGGCAGTTTTGTCGTAGGTTGAAAGGTATTCTGGTTTTAGCCGATTATTGGTAGTCGGTACCTGACAGGACATCAGAACCTTGGACGGAGAAGTGCAGTTCAGATCGGCGCTGAAAAGGTGCTTTTCGAATCGGCATCGTTGTTTGACAGGAAATCGCTTTTGGACAGGCAGCTGAACGAGGCGCTTTTTGAAACTTATTCGCTGACAAGTTGGAACGGCTTTTTGAACGACAAGAAACCGCCCAATAACATCAGCTACCCGCAAGCCGGGTTTCGGTGCTTCGTTGACAGGAAATTAGTAAATTTGAAAGGCAGCTCTTCGTAGGAAGTTCATCGGTTCATTCCCGGCCTGCGTGTAGCTTCCTACGTTGTAGCCAATTGTAACCGCAACTTGAAACAGTATCGGTTTTCGATAAAATTTTAAGACTGACTGTTTGCCAGCTTGGGAGATTTTAGGGGCTTGACAGGTTTTTAGAGATTTAGGTTCGGGCAGGTTGAGAGATTTTTGGGGTGCGACAGAGCCAAGTTTTTTGAGAGATTTTTAAAATGGTTTTTAAGGTTTCGGGGTTTGACAGTTTCTCGCTTTTTGAGAGAATTTTGCAGTTTGACACAGAATTTATTGAGACTTTGGGCGGTGACACAGTTTCGCCATTTGACATGAAATCGGATTTTAAAATATAGACGGAGATGGAAAGTTGGGAGAAAAATATTCGAATCTACACTTTTGTGCCTTGACAAATCGGACTTGACCGTTCGACTGGGACTGAAGTGGCGAAGCGTCTTCGACAGTGAACAAAAAGAATGAAAAAATTAAGGAAAAAAGAACAACTAGGCTACAACTTCAGCTACCCGTCAAGTGCGGCAGCAGTGGTTTTCGGTGGGCATCTTTCCGCTCGGGCAGTTTTTCGGCTTGACAGGACATCGCCCGCAATCCGCCCCTGCGTGTAGCTTCCTACGTTATGCGTAATGCTAAAAAATGAACTTACAACTGATAAATGAACTTACAACTGATTATTGAAAAAGACGAGAGAAAACTGAGTGATTTTAATAGTAAAATCAGAGTGACTTTAAAATCATTTGACCTTCAACTAATTCGTCTCAATGCGGACGATTTTCTTCCTCGCTACAATAGAATCATTGTGACAATTGAAAATTATACTTCGGTGAGAGTTGATGACCTCTTATTGACAATAACCAGAACTGGTTCAAAAATAGGGCCCGACAACTTTGACATTCTTCCAATTAAAACATATGGTCTGGACCCAAATGAAAAAGGAATATATGAATTGAAAGCGTTTGACCCATTTAATGAGAAATTTGAAAACATTGAAATTCGATTGGCAACAATGAATGATTGGGAAAATAGAAGAAAAGTAGATAACTGGCTGAAAAAGGCTGGGGAATTTGCAAAACGTATAGACAGTGAAAATTTCAAAATTACCTGAATTAGAAAGCACTACGCATAACATCAGCTACCCGTCAAGCGCGGCAGCGGTGGTTTTCGGTGGGCATCTTTCCGCTCGGGCTGCTTTTCGGCTTGACAGGAAATCGCCCGCAGTCCGCCCCTGCGTGTAGCTTCCTACGTTGTGTGCAAGCATGACAAAGTTGCTCAGAGGTACAACAACGAATACGAATATGAGAATAAGTGATGTTTAAAAAATATACAAAATGAAATATATTCTTCTTCTTACATTTTTTGTGTGCGTAGAATATTGTTCTGCGCAAGTTAATATGAGTGACAAACAAGGGCTTATTGTCACTACTGACCTTGGTGGTACAGACCCCGATGATACCCAGTCCATGATTCACCTTTTAGTCTGTTCCAATGCAATAGACATTCAAGGGCTTGTAAGTTCACAGGTTTGGATGGACGACCCAAACAAGACCGCTAAGATAATTGAGGTTATCAATTGGTATCAAGAAATATTACCCCTCTTGAAAAAACATGCAGTCGGTTTTCCGGAGGCAGACTATTTAAGGTCAATTACAAAGCAAGGACAGGAAAAATCTAATATGTCCGGCGTGGGAGCTGGCAAAGACTCGCCGGGGTCAGAATTGATTATTTCAGCGGTAGACAAGAAAGTGGACAGTCGCCCAGTATGGATTGCCGGATGGGGAGGCATGAATACAGTAGCACAAGCTCTTTGGAAAGTAAAGAATACGCGAAGCAAAAAAGAATTAAACGCATTCGTAAAGAAAATACGAATTTATGACGTGCTTGGGCAAGATGATGCTGGTGCATGGATTGCGAAAAACTTTCCTGACCTTGTATATATACGCAACAAAGAAATCTATGGATGGGCACCATCTGACGATTGGACAAAGAACAATGTGCAGAATTGCATGCCTTTAGGTAATCATTACCCAAATAGAATTTGGGCAACGGAAGGCGACACTCCTTCCTTTCTTTATGTTTACGCCAATGGTTTAAACGTACCGGACCACATAGACTATGGAGGCTGGGGCGAGCGATTCTCCACTGTTAAAGTAAGTGGAATACGCGGAATGGATTTCATCGTTAAAAGTGGCAAAGATGAAACCCAATATGACCCTTATTATATGTATGGCAGTACAAAAGAGGGAATTGAAGCTATAAACAAATGGAAACAACATATCTGGAATGATTTTGCAGCTCGTATGTTATGGACGACTACAGATGATTATTCTGCTGTAAACCATCACCCTGTAGCCATTGTAGATGGTGATAATTCTTTAAAATGTTTATATAAAAGAGCTAAAGTTGGAAATGCTTTGATTTTTGATGCTTCTGAATCAAAAGACCCTGATGGAGATCAATTGGATTATAAATGGTTCGTTTATAATGAACCCGGTACCTATAAAGGTGCCATAACCTTAGAAGAGAGTTTTTCATCTAAATGTAAAATACTTGTACCTTCTGATGCCTCAGGCAAGACAATACATCTTATTTTAGAAATAACCGACAAAGGTATTCCGGCTTTGACTGGTTATAGACGAATTGTAATAAATGTAGACAAAGAAGAATAAATGCCAGCACACAACTTCAGCTACCCGTCAAGTGCGGCAACAGTGGTTTTCGGTGGGCATCTTTCCGCTCGGGCTGCTTTTCGGCTTGACAGGAAATCGCCCGCAATCCGCCCCTGCGTGTAGCTTCCTACGTTATGGGTTATTGTAGGTGCATCTATCAACATTGTAAAATAGATTATGAAACGAATCGGGAAAATACTGCTAAATGACAAATTCATTCTCGGACTGATACTTCTCAATTCGGGTGTGATTTTTATGCAGGGTTTTGAGACGTCTCAATTACTTGGCAATATTCTATTCCAAGTAGACAATATTATCACACTAGTTTTTCTGTTTGAGCTAGTTACAAAGTTGAGATTTTATGGATTCAAAGGATTTGTAAAATCCAACTGGAATATCTTCGATGCAATTCTTATTATTTTGGCAATTCCATCGCTTTACTTTTGGGCATTTAATGGTGACACATCTCACCTTGACTATTTATTGGTTTTAAGGATTGCCAGGATTTTTAAATTTTTCAGGTTTATTCGGTTTTTTCCAAACATTGACCATTTGATAAAAGGCATACAGAGAGCATTGAAAGCATCAGTAATCGTATTACTTGGATTCCTAGTTTATAATTTTGTGATTTCAGTTTTATCATGCTTTTTTTACCGCAATATCGCACCCGAGTATTTTGGGAATCCTTTGATTTCGTTATACAGTATTTTTAAAATATTTACAGTCGATGGTTGGTATGAGATCCCTGACTTCATTTCACGCAATTCAAGTGAAACAATTGGGTTCTTAACAAAAATATATTTTGTACTTATCGTAATTTCAGGCGGTATTTTCGGCTTATCTTTAGTAAATTCGATTTTTGTAGATGCAATGGTGAGTGATAACAATGACGAGCTAGAAAAGAAAATCGAATCGTTAGAAAGGAAAATTGATAATCTAATTGATAAACACTAAAAATTTAAACCATGGACTTCGCAGATCAAATCGCTCAACTTGCCGGACGCGTTGAGAAAATGAAACCCCAGCTACTAACAGAAGAAGCTACTAAAAACGCTTTAATAATGCCATTTCTTCAAGCTCTTGGATACGATGTGTTTAATCCGTCCGAAGTAGTCCCAGAATACACATCTGACATTGGCACTAAAAAGGGAGAGAAAGTTGACTATGCAATCATGCAAAAGGATAAAATGATCATGTTAATTGAGTGCAAAGGAGTAAATGACAATCTTACAAATCACGACTCCCAATTGATTAGGTATTTTCATACGTCTGATGCAAAGTTTGCGATTTTGACAAATGGTCAAATTTTCAAATTCTACACTGATTTGGAGGAACCAAATAAACTAGACGAAAAGCCATTCATGGAGTTTGATTTGCTTAATATCAAGGAGCAGCAGGTTTCCGAGTTAAAGAAATTTCATAAAAGCAACTTTGATATTGACAAAATAATAAGCACAGCAAGTGAATTGAAATATTCAAATGCAATAAAAGCTATTTTAAATTTAGAAATTGAGGAGCCGACAGAACCTTTCGTTCGTTTTTTCTTATCTCAAGTTTATCAAGGTCGAGCCACGTCAACGGTTTTAAGTCAATTTCAAGTGATCGTGAAAAAGTCTTTCACACAATGGTTGAGCGACAAAATTAGTAATCGCTTAAAATCTGCATTGGAGAAAGAAACAGAAAGTGACAAGGAAGAAGCTAAAATTATAAATGAGACAATTGATGCGGATGACAGCAAGAAGAATATCGACACGACACCGGAAGAACTGGAAGGTTTTTTAATTGTAAAATCAATCATTCGTGCTAAAGGACAGCTTGCCAAAATTCAATACAAAGACAATCAAAACTATTTTGCAATCTACTACGACAAGCAAACTCAACCGGTTTGCAGGCTTCACTTTAACAGAGCGCAAAAATATTTGGGACTAATTGACGATGCAAAGAAGGAAGAAAGAGTTCCAATTAATAGTTTGGATGATATTTTCAATTATGCTGATCGCTTATTAAAAACCGTTTCTTCCTATTTGACTTAATGAACAACAACCCATAACATCAGCTACCCGTCAAGTGCGGCAGCGGTGGTTTTCGGTGGGCATCTTTCCGCCCGGGCAGCTTTTCGGCTTGACAGGAAATCACCCGCAATCCGCCCCTGCGTGTAGCTTCCTACGTTATGCACTATTGTAAAGACTGAGCGAAATGATTGCAGCATTAGACTTTAAAAAACATATTTCAAAGACTCTTTCGGACAAGTTGAGAGAGTTAGGATTTAAAGGTTCTGGGTTTAATTATTTAATGGACACAGACAATTTTGTATTTACAATTGGGATTCAAGCCAGTCAGTACGGTGGACAGTGCTGTGCAGAATTTGGCATTCAACCGAAAAGTGTTGACACAAATGGCTTTAATAAATTGGATTTTAATAAACTTAAATATTATAACTGCGAATTGCGGACACGGATTGCTCCAACTGGAAAAGGCGACAAATGGTGGAAATATTCAGAGAATGAGAACGAGAATATAAATATTGCTATTGAGATCTCTGATCTTGTAAAGGAGCAATATGTTGCGGTAATAAATGCGTTTAAAAATAAGCCAAACATCCTAGAGACAATTGACACGAATGACTTAGAAAATATGTATCAACGGATTCCAAGGAAACTAAATGGAATGAGAATATCGACAAGTAATGTCAGATTCGCTTGGGTTTTGGTAAAAGCATTTGAAAAAAATAATCCTGTAAAAGCGAAAGAATTTGCGAGATATGGTCTCTCAAAATTGGAGAGTTCTGATAAATTCTTTGCTAGAAGCGACTTTGAACAAATATTGACAGAAAACAACAGTGCATAACTTCAGCTACCCGTCAAGTGCGGCAGCGGTGGTTTTCGGTGGGCATCTTTCCGCTCAAACTGTTTCTCGGCTTGACAGGAAATCGCCCGCAGTCCGCACCTGCGTGTAGCTTCCTACGTTATATGGGCATGTTTGCGCAGTTCGAAGGACATTTGGGTTTAAACAATTTATTGGTTTCCGGTACTTGAAAAGGCATCAAAACCAGCGATGGAGAAGTGCAGTTTGAAACGCGCCGAAAAGTTGTACCTGAAAAGGCATCATCGACAGCAACGGAGAAGTGCCTCCTGAAAAGTAATGAAAAGGCTCTTTGGGTTGCGCTTTCGCTGACAAGTTGAAAATGCTTTTTGAATGAGAAATGTAACACGCCCAATAACTTCAGCTACCCGTCAAGTGCGGCTGCAATGGGTATTCGGTCGGCGGCTCTCCGCTCGATTTCCTTGTCCTGCCGGACAGGAAATCGCCCGCAATCCGCCCCTGCGTGTAGCTTCCTACGTTATGGGCAAAATTATTGCATCTGAAACAGATTGAAACTATGGAATTAAAATCAACTTTTTCGACACTAATATTAGTCATTTTGATTTATGGATGTTCTAATTCAGATCAAGACATTCTGAGAATGACAAATAATAGGTTGCAAAAAATTACAACAGTATCGTACCAGGCGAAAATTGAGAAATTTGATTCTTACTCTGTCGAATTGATTTCGAGCGATTCCAGCTCTGTTTTCTTCGATTTCAATTGCAATGATTCAATAATTGGTGCCAAATATCTCTTTTCGGAACATAAGAGAGATATGGGTTTTGACGGATCGACAGCGTTTTATACGATTAAAGAAAAAAAACAGTTAATTTATAAAAGTGTAAATTCCTATGATGATTTATCCCCGTCAGTATTAAATTATTCAATTCTACAGATTCGCAATTTGCTGCCACAAATGCTTAGGGACACTTCTTTCTTAATAAATCGACAGTCAGATACGATTATAAACAAAACTCAATGCGATCAATACACTATTGCGTTGCATAATCAGGAAATCGGGTTTGACGGCAAATTGACTGAAAGTCATAACAGCCTAAATACGAGAGATGACAATGGAGATTTCCACTATAAACTTATAATAGATAAGAAGGAAAATCTTCCAAAACAGTTTATTGTTTATTCGTACAAAAAGACTCCTTATCGTATTGTATCATTTAGCAATTTTAATTTTTCACCCAAAATTGACATATCAGATTTGAATTACACCAAAAGAGATCCAGATTTTGTAAAAACCAGCTCAATAGAATTGGAAATAGCGCAACAAAAGTCTTTCCCAACAATAAGCACAAACGCAAAAGATTGGAGTTTACCTTCAATGGCTGGAAATACAATACAACTATCAAAATTGAATTCAAACTTAATCCTCTTAGAATTCTGGTTTCCTGGATGTAAAGGGTGCGCCGCAGCTATTCCCGATTTAAATGCGATTCAAAAAAAATATAAAAGCAAGGGTCTTCAAGTTTTTGGAATAGAATACACTAGAGAGGATAGTATCGGACTAGCTGCTTATATCTCGAAAATGAAAATTGAATTTCCGACACTTTATTCCGCAAAAGAGATGGCGAGAGATTACAAAATCTCAGTTGCTCCAACATATTTTCTAATCAACAATCAAGATAAAGTGGTTTATAAAAGAATCGGATTTTTGCGAGAAGAATTAATAAATGAAATAGAAAAAAATCTAAAATAAAATTCTGCCCATAACAGCAAGCTACCCGGCAAGTCGGGTTTCGGTGCTTCGTTGACAGAAAAGTAATATTTTGAAATGCAGTTCTTCGTAGGAAGTTCATCGGGTAAAATCCCGCCCTGCGTGTAGCTGCGGAACGTTATGGCCAATTGTAGTCGCGCTTTGAAACAGTTTTGTTTTTAATCAAAATTTTAAGACTGACTGTTTGCCCGCTTGAGAGATTTTCGGGGTTCGACAGAGCCGAGTTATTTGAGAGATTTTTAAAAAGAGTTTTTAGTGTTTCTGGGGTTGACAGTTTCTCACTTTTTGAGAGAATTTTGCAGTTCGACACGGAATTCGCTGAGAAATTTGGCGGTGACACGTTTTCGCCATTGGACAATGAATCAGTAACATAAATTGACAATATGAAAGAAAATAGTAACTTGATCCGTGTTTATTCTGGGACAGAATTGACTGTTAATTTACTTAAAGGTGAATTAGAAATTTTTGGAATTCCCAGCATTATTCGGAATGGTTTTTATTCAGGAATTTCCGCTGGATTTCCAGGAGGAGTTCCATCGTCGATTGAATTATTAATTCAAGAATTTGACTTGGAGAAAGCTGAACCAATTATAAGTGAATTTACAAAGACAAACAGTTGAAAAAGAACAACTAGGCCATAACATCAGCTACCCGTCAAGTGCGGCTGCAATGGGTATTCGGTCGGCGGCTCTCCGCTCGATTTCCTTGTCCTGCCGGACAGGAAATCGCCCGCAATCCGCCCCTGCGTGTAGCTTCCTACGTTATGGGCAAGTTTGAGTGCAAAAGATAAATGAACAAACAGATGAAGAAAAATAGCACACTATTGACGATGATATTTTTGATGATTTTCAATGCCATATCATTCGCACAATCCATTGAAGTTAAATCAGGGTTGAATTTATCAACTATGTTATATAAAAACGTTGGTGGAACTTACAGCGACGATTTTCAACTGGCACCAAGATTTCTTATTGGTATAACTTCAGAATTTTCAATAAGTGAATCAGTATCTTTTGAATCAGGATTGCTCTTCTCATCAAAAGGATACAAAATAGATATAAAAGATTTTGCGGTATGGCAAACTGGAGAACATATTGATTTATATGAGAATGCGATTCTCCACTACATTGACATTCCAATATCAATAAGATATCACATGAATGTAAATAAAATACAAATATTCGGGGTTCTTGGACCATATATCGGAATAGGTATAAATGGAAACGTTTATAATAAAGAGTATACTGACAACCAATCTGGCGGAGTCGATTATATCGGAATAATAAAACACAAAGGGAAAATGGGCGATAATGAATTGTGGAAAAGATTGGATTATGGAATTCAGGCTGGCGCAGGAATGATTGTAAAAAAAATGGTGCTTAGAATTAATTACAGCTATGGATTAGCAGATATTGCTCAGAATACAGGCACTAAAAATAAAAATCGAGTTCTTGGGTTGTCTTTCGGATATATTGTAAATAAATAAAACCAGCCCATAACTTCAGCTACCCGTCAAGTGCGGCAGCAGTGGTTTTCGGTGGGCATCTTTCCGCCCGGCCGGCATTTCAGCTTGACAGGAAATCGCCCGCAATCCGCCCCTGCGTGTAGCTTCCTAAGTTATGGGCAAAATTATGGGGCATTGCAAACTGACAAATGACATTTAAAATGGACAGGTTTAGAATTGGAATTTTAATAATAGTGACTCTGATTTCATCGAGTTGCTTTTCTCAGACAAAATTGGGAGAGTCAGAGATTCCGTTTTATTTTCCTGTTGAGAAAAATAGTAATTCAGACAACAATGTTAAACTTGACAGTTTCCTTAATACTTGGTATTCAAAACAATTGTTTGCGCTTAATGAACCAATTCTTTTTTCTGGACAGGTTGCGGACAAAAGTGTTTATAGAATGACAGTTCTAAGGACTTTTGCAAATCCGTACACAATAAGGATTGAAAATAACAATGACACAATTACGCTTTACTGGAAAGAATGTGACGGTTCTGGTGGATACGAACCTGGAAACTTAATAAAACACAAAAAGATAAGACTGACAATTGAGGACTGGAACACAATTGAAAAATACATTGCGGAAATTGACTTTTGGAATTTGCCGACATTAGACAAAGCCGAAGATTCACCACCCGATGGGACAACTTGGTTAATCGAAGGACTAAAAGCTAGTAGATATAACGTAATTACAATGCGGAATCCAAAGAAAGTAGATGTTTCCAAAATTTTCAGTTTTCTAGTGAATTTGACGGATATTAATTATAAAAAACAAAGAGATTAAAAGAAATTCAGCCCATAACTTCAGCTACCCGCAAGCCGGGTTTCAGTGCTTCGTTGACAGGAAATTAGTATTTTGAAAGGCAGTTCTTCGTAGGAAGTTTATCGGGAAACTCCCGTCCTGCGTGTAGCTTCCTACGTTGTAGGGCAGTTAATCGCCTCAAGAAACGGTATCGGTTCTTGACTTTTTTCATCAGATAATAGAGAAACAAATACAGGTAATTTTATACAATCGATTGGCTTAATTAAAAATGATAACACCTTCAGACATAGGATTTTTAGAAGCAATAGACACCTCGCTTGACTTTATTGTTGACAAGGTGATTAAAGCTATTTCAGAATATGATACATTAGATGCAGCTGATTTTGATTTTATTGAAATAAATAGATTTGAGAGAGCCAACATTATTCTATCAAATTTTTATGCTAATAGAAGCAGATTTAACGTCAATGATTCAAAAGTTGTTGATCATTTGATTAATTTGATTTATGACTCTTTAGCTAAACCAGACATAATAGATGGAACTGATTATTCTGAAATTGAATACTTTAAAGAGAATAAAATAAATGAGGAAGATGATGAAAGTTATCAATTCAACAATGCGCTATTTAGCTGGTATGATTTCACCGACTTTGATCATGAATACAAAAAAGAACTTCAAAAGATGATTAGCAATTTGCTAATCAAGAATAAAGACAATAAAATAGACACACTAAAACTAATCGATGTTAACGTATATAATTCAATAATTTCAAATCCAATTTTATTATCAACAATACATTGGAGAACTTTTGAAAAGCTTCTAGCTGATATTTTAGAAAAATTTGAATATGAAATTGAATTATTAAAAGGAACAAAGGATGGAGGTATAGATATTATTGCAATCAAAAATCAAAGCCCATTTGGACTAAATAGATATTTAATTCAAGCGAAAAAATGGAAAAATAAAGTAGGAGTTGAACCTGTTAGAAGTTTACTCTGGGCACATAATGAATACAAAGCAACAAAATCATGTCTAGTAACAACATCTGAATTTACAAAAGGAGCTTGGGATCTTGCAAATCAACACAAGTGGCAAATAGAACTTAAAGACCATGAAAAAATATTGGAATGGATAAGATTAGCAAATAAATAAGGAAACCGAACATTTCAAGTTTTCACTATTTATTGGATCTTGCTACCTGAAATAGTTTCACTGGGTTGATAGTGTTTAGCAATTTGAAAGGCAACTAAAAAACATATTTTAGAAAATCTATACAGGTTTGACAAAGAAGATTTTTTTTGGAACATGGCTTAGAAGTAACTTATAGAAACAGTTTTGCTGAAAAGGTGGGAAGCCTTTTTATAAACAAGAAACCGCCCTACAACAGCAAGCTACCCGGCAAGTCGGGTTTCGGTGCTTCGTTGACAGAAAATTAGTATTTTGAAAAGCAGTTCTCCGTAGGAAGTTCATCGGGTAAATCTCCCGCCCTGCGTGTAGCTGCGGAACGTTGTAGCCAATTGTAGTCGCGCTTTGAAACGCATTGGTTTTTATGTGAAATTTTTAAGATTGACTTCTTACCAACTTGAGAGATTTTCGTGGTGCGACAGGTTTTTGGGGTTTTAGGTTCGGACAGGTTGATAGATTTTTGGGGTGCGACAGAGCCAAGTTTTTTGAGAGATTTCTAAATTTTTTTAGGTTTTAGGGTATGACAGAGTTCCGCTTTTTGACAGATTTTTGTGGTTCGACACGGAATCCACCGAGACTTTTTGCGGCGGACACTTTTCTGTCATTTGACACGGAATCAGGTTTTTAAAATATAGTGGAGATGGGAAGTAGGGAAAATAGGAAATATTCGATTCGACACTTTTGTGCCTTGACTGAGCGGACTTGACCGTTCGGCTGGGACTGAAGCGGCGAAGCATCTCCCACCCTGGACAAAAAAGGAAAAATTGAAGAAAAAAGAACAACTAGGCTACAACATCAGCTACCCGTCAAATGCGGCGTTTGGTGGTGTTCGGTCGGCGGCTCTCCGCTCGATTTCCTTGTCCTGTCGGACTGGAAATCGCCCGCAATCCGCCTCTGCGTGTAGCTTCCTACGTTATGGGCAAGTTTGTAATCTCGCGAAAAGTAGTAACTTTGTAATTACATTATAAAAATTGACACGATGGAAGTTTCTGTAATAAAAATTGGTAATTCAAAGGGAATCCGACTCAGCAAGACTTTGTTGGACAAGTATAATATCCAAGACACAGTTGAGGTAATCCTCGAAAAAGGACAAATCGTCATAAAACCATTATCAAGACCGCGAAAAGGTTGGGAAAAAGCTTTCAAAAAAATGGCTGAGAATGGCGATGACAGATTGCTGATTAACGAAGTTTTTGACGATGAAAACCTTGAAGAATGGAAATAAGTCAATATCAAATCATTCTAGTTAATCTCGACCCGACACTTGGGAGCGAGATTAAAAAAACCAGACCGTGCGTTGTGATTTCACCTAACGAGATGAATAAATTTTTAAATACTGTTGTAATTGCGCCTATGACAACAAGTTCTAAAAATTATCCTACCAGAATTGAGGTTAGGCATGACAATAAAATCGGATGGATTGTTTTAGATCAGATTAGGACGATCGATAAACAGAGAATAATTAAGGACCTTGGTCGATTGACAAAGTCCGAGATAAATGAGCTAAAATCAGTATTGAAAGAAACCTATATTGATTGAAAACCAGCCCATAACATCAGCTACCCGTCAAATGCGGCGTTTGGTGGTGTTCGGTCGGCGGCTCTCCGCTCGATTTCCTTGTCCTGCCGGACAGGAAATCGCCCGCAATCCGCCTCTGCGTGTAGCTTCCTACGTTATGCATAATTGTATGAGACAGACTATTAACTATATCATTTTAGTTCTATTGTTGATTATAAATTATAGTTGTCAAGACAATGGTAAATTAAAATTGACACATGATTTTCTAAATGGAAATTGGTTTTATATTGACTCAATCTGTGATCCTGACCCTAATTTTGGGGGATATAATTACGGTGAGATCTGTATTAATGATTCAATCTTCACTACTTATGAAACTTACCCAGGAATTGGACCAGCTTATTATCCGTATAAATTATCAAATGATTCAATAGTTTTTTCTAAAAATCATGGACAAAGAATTGATATTATTGACTCAAATAATATTAAATTTGACATAAAATGTAGTGAAGGTGTCCAAGTTTCAAGAGTCATGTCTCGAATGAGCAAACACCCATTTCCGTTAAAAGAATTTCATAATCAACAGGATCTTGACTCATTTACTTTTGAAATTAGGAAAAGACAATATAATTTGCTTAAAAAGGAGAATCTAATAAAATAACAACTATGCATAACTTCAGCTACCCGTCAAGTGCGGCAGTAGTAGTTTTCGGTAGGCTTCTTTCCGCTCGGGCTGCTTTTCGGCTTGACAGGAAATCGCCCGCAATCCGCCCCTGCGTGTAGCTTTTTACGTTATGTGCCATGCTATGACGACACAACAGACAACAAATAACTGACATGAATTTTAAAGAAAAAGTACTTAAAATAAGTAGACAACTTCTTACAATTTGGGGAGGAATTTCACTTCTTGGCATAATTGCTATTGGTAGCTATTTGCTTTACTCAATGACATTAGGGAATATGACAGTTGAAGGTAAAGCGACCAAATCAGACGTTAGATTTGTTTTAAACTGGTGCGAACTTGGCGACCAAAGAATTGACAAGGTTTTAAAAAGCTATAAATCGGCACGTTCGTTGACAGGCGACCATCTTGATGCATATGCAATAAAAATCACAGACGTAACAGTTGACGAACTTGTAAATAACACAGCCAACAGAACTGGACAATGGTATCGTATGGACAGCCTTCCAAAAGTTTTAGACGAAGCGGTAGCTTTTGTTGGTAGTTGGCAACACGAGACACCTTGGTTCCCGTCAGAGGACAGTTTAAGAACAAAGAACTTTTATGTTTATCCTTGGAGCATTTACTGTCATGGGATATCACCAACGTCAGCTCAACTAATTTTTATTAACCCGACTGAGAAAATGGTTTACTATATTAGTGCAGAAATGTAAGCTTATATACAATAAAAATAACGAACAAAAGACATAACCATGACGACGGAAAAGAAGCACGAGCACATAACATCAGCTACCCGGCAAGTTCGGCAGCAGTGGTTTTCGGTGGGTATCTTTTCGCTCGGGCAGTTTCTCGGCTTGACAGGAAATCACCCGCAGTCCGCCCCTGCGTGTAGCTTCCTACGTTAGCAACAATAATTTGGCGACGGTGCAAACTTAAATTGACAACAAGAAATGAAACTTTACGACACTGACTTTCACAAAATATCGGAGGAGGATAGGAAACTTTGGGAGCAACTTAAAGAAAAGGAGATTATTTATCTTGGCGGTAAGCCAACTGCGATTCGAAAATCACTTTACCGAGACTACCCCAAATCAGTAAGGCACAATTTGAGTTTGTTTCCCAATAATTTTATTGATGCTGTTGACCTTTTACAAACAAAAGAACAGTTAACTAAGACTCTCAAAAAATTTGAAGACTTGCTCAACCAAGAAGACACCGCAGAAAGGGCGATCTTGAATTTCATCCGTGACAATAATGCATATTTCATTATCGGTTCCATCCTCAAAAATAATTACACTTTTGGACATCATGCTTTATTTTTGTTTCCAGAATTCAAAATGCCTCCCAATTATCAGGCGGACTATTTGCTAGTTGGCGAAAATTCAGCCGGACACCATTTCGTTTTTGTGGAGTTAGAAAATCCTTACGGCAATATTACTCTTCAGGATGGGTCATATGGCACAACTATTCGTAAAGGCATCAAGCAGATTGAGGACTGGGAAATTTGGTTAGAACAGAACTTTTCTAATCTCAAGCTGGTTTTTGAGGGACTTCAAAACAATAAGTTGATTCTTCCAAAAGAATTTAGAGATTTTGATAAAACCCGAGTTCATTTTGTAGTTGTCGCTGGCAGACGAAATGACTATTCTGAGAGGACTTACAGGCAAAGAAGGAATAATCTTGAACAGCGTAAACTTTTTGTAATTCATTATGACAATTTAATTGACTTTTCAGAGAAAACAATTGGGACAACGACATATTGAATATGATCATTTTTAACGGAGATTTTTCAACAAAATTGAGTCAACAGACAACTATGGAGAAAATATTACTGTTGCTAACATCAGCTACCCGTCAAGTGCGGCAGCGGTGGTTTTTGGTGGGCATCTTTCCGCTCGGGCTGCTTTTCGGCTTGACAGGAAATCGCCCGCAATCCGCCCCTGCGTGTAGCTTCCTACGTTAGCGGTTATTGTAAGTGCGACACGAGGCTGTCCAAATAACTATTAAACGTTCTTTTTTTTAGAGTGATTTAATCTCATGTTCCATCATGAGTAGCCTACCGGCACATGCGTCAATGGCAACGTTGGGGTGTGAAGCTGCCGGGATAAGATTCCCCGACGGATAACAACATTCCCGAGGGTGTCGGCTTGGGTGGTATGGTGAATAGAAGTGAACTGTCGTTGACGTACCGTCATGCGCGAAAATGTGAAAGTTGTTGATACACATTGGCCAAAATGGCAAGAAGGCAAGATGCAAGCACGTTATCTGCGAGCACATGGATGTAGCCCTTCCGGTATACAGGCAGCACCTAACCTATCCTGTTATTTGGACGGAACGTGGTAAGCCTGTCCAGCTCCTTCGTTGCAGAAGGTAGGTTCGCCGTGAGGAGGACACAATGCCGGGCTGGTATGGGAGGATGGACAAAGCAAACGCCCTTTTGTAACGACTGGGATATGCCCACTTCCATCTGGTTCTCTTTTGCAAGAACATTGTAATAAAACTCTTATTCAGGAACCGCAAATGAAGTCCGATCAAAAGGATTGTGCACCAGAAACTTGGCTGAAGAACTGGAATTCCATCGACTGGAAGAAGGTGAAACAGTCCGTCAAGTCATTACAATTACGTATTGCAAAGGCAACAAGGGAAGGCAGGCTGGGCAAGGCCAAAGCCTTGCAATGGATGCTCACCCACTCGTTTGCTGCTAAACTATTAGCCGTTAAACGGGTTACAGAAAATTCAGGAAAACGCACCCCAGGAACTGACCAGGTGCGTTGGAAAACCCCTACTCAAAAATTCCAGGCAGCCTTATCTATAGTCAGGAAGGGCTACAAAGCATTGCCCCTCCGCCGTCTTTTCATTCTCAAAAAGAATGGAAAGAAAAGACCGTTGGGAATTCCAACTATG
Organism: Prolixibacteraceae bacterium; assembly: GCA_963677955.2. Classification (GTDB taxonomy): domain Bacteria; phylum Bacteroidota; class Bacteroidia; order Bacteroidales; family Prolixibacteraceae; genus Aquipluma. Next base: position 3,902,984 of record CAXXQR010000001.1, on the reverse strand, counting down.
AAAGACAGGGCATTTCAGGCTTTACACCTTCTGGCTCTTGAACCAATATCCGAAACTCTGGCTGACAATGGATCATACGGATTTCGCCAAAAACGAAGCTGCCACGATGCCATTGAAAGATGTTACATACACCTTTCAAGAAAAGACAGCGCAACTTGGGTAATGGAAGGAGACATCAAAGGGTGTTTTGACAACATAAACCACCAATGGTTAGTGCAAAACATTCCGATGGACAAAAAGGTACTGCAACAATGGCTAAAAGCCGGATTTATTGAAAACAAACAACTCTATCCAACAACTCAGGGTACTCCGCAGGGAGGGATCATCTCTCCTACTCTGGCAAACATGACCTTGGACGGGCTTCAGGCAGCAATAGATAAGGCCTTCGACATTACAATCAGGACCGATGGTTGCCGAAACAACAACACCCACAAAATCCACCTTGTCCGATATGCCGACGATTTTATCGTCACCGCATCTAACAAGGAAATTCTGGAAAACAAGGTAAAACCCCTGATCGAGAACTTTCTCGAACAAAGAGGGTTGCAATTTTCGCCAGAGAAAACAAAGATCACCCACATCGCCGATGGGTTTAACTTCCTTGGTCAGAACATTAGAATGTTCCCGAAAGGAAAACTTCTTATACGTCCTACAATGGAGGCAATCAAATCGGTGAAAGAAAAGCTGAAGGATATTATTTGCAAACACAGGGGGTCACAAGCAGCAATTTTAATCCGAAACCTGAACCGTGTCATTACCGGATGGGCTAATTACCACAGACACGCCTGCTCCAAGAAATCTTTTTACTTGTTAGACAGGATCTTGTGGCGAAACATCTGGAACTGGGCGAGACGAAACCATAATAACCTCGGATACCGGAAAATCGTTTCACTCATCTTTATGAGTATCGGAAAGCGAAAGTGGCAGTTCTTTGGCAAGTTTGACGATGGAAAGACCATCTTGCTTCGCATGTTTGGAAACTTTAAAATCAAACGCCACAGGCTCATTAACGGTAAAGCTAATCCATTCCACGTATCTTGGGATAATTATTTCGTCAACAGGTTAAGATATAAATATGTAAACTGAATATTTTGTATATTGTCGGGTGGTTCAATCCGCCTTTGGAGAGCCTGAGCCGTATGAGTCGAAAGGTTCAAGTACGGTTCTTAGGGGACAAGGGCGGGGTAACCCGCCTAAGTTACCCGACCAAACAACCGCGCGATAAATATAGAATTAACTAAAAGAAAATATAGACATGACAATAACAAAAGAATTTGAATTGATCGGAATGCAAAAAGCAAGCGAAGCTGTTGCTTACACATTAAAAGAAATGACAAAATATGCTCAACCGGGTATGACAACTAAAGAACTTGATGAGTATGGCTCAAAGATACTTTCGGACTTTGGGGCAAAATCTGCGCCTAAGCTTACTTATGGTTTCCCAGGCTGGACTTGTATTAGTGTCAAGAATGAATTCTGCCACGGGATTCCTTCTGACAAACGGATTTTAAGAGAAGGTGATTTGGTTAATATTGATGTCTCCGCAGAATTAGATGGATTTTGGTCTGATAATGGCGGTTCTTTTATACTTGGTGAAGATATTAATAAACATCAAGAATTAGTAGATGCTTCAAAACTCATCTTAAAGAAAGCAATTGACAACATAAAAGGTGGAGTACGAATTTCTGATATTGGACACTTAATCGAAAACGAAGCAAAAAAAAGAGGATTCAAAGTTATTAAGAATCTTGGTGGACACGGAATTGGTAAAAGCCTGCACGAACACCCTGATGAATTACTTAATTTTAGAAACAGATTTGACCAAAGAAGATTTAAGAAAAATTCTGTAGTTGCTATTGAAACATTTATCTCAACGACTTCAACCTATGCTGACACATTAAATGACGGATGGACAATGGTTGGAAATAAAGGAGGTTTTATGGCTCAACACGAGCATACGATTGTCATAACGGACAAAGAACCTATCATTTTGACAGAAATGAATGGAATATGGAATTAGCACAAAAAAAGCCCGAACCGCTAACATCAGCTACCCGTCAAGTGCGGCAGCAGTGGTTTTCGGTGTTTATCTTTCGGCTCAGGCAGCTTTTCGGCTTGTCAGGAAATCGCCCGCAATCCGCCCCTGCGTGTAGCTTCCTACGTTATGCAACATTGTGCGAATCCGATGCAAAGCGGAATATGTCTTTGCCATCATCAATATAAAAAACCAAACGAAAATGAAAAAACTATTGTTTATTGCAATTCTGGCATTTTTTACTTTTAATTATGCCCAATCTCAGATTCAAGTGTTGTCAGATGGACATGTTAAACTTGGAGCAGTTGCTGATGGTTATGCAATATTGAATATTACTCCGCAATATTCAAGTCCAGGTAGCACCAATTTAATAATTGGAAATTGGTGGAACAATAATTATGGATTAATGAGCATGGGAGTCCATCAAGAATATTCATGGATACAATCCTTCCATGTGAAACCATTACACATTAACCGTGTTGGGCAAAATGTAATTTTTGGAAGTGAATCAGTTGAAGGTGTTGGAATAGGTTATGGCATGACAACCCCTTCTGCAAAACTTCATGTACTTGGAACAATTTATGCCACAGGCACAATAACTTCATCCGACGAGCGATTGAAGAAGAATATAAGCGAAATGGGTGTTATGAAGACAAAATGCAAAGACCTAAAACCTGTTTCATTTAATTTCGACATCAAAAACAGGGGATTTACAATGGAGGGTATTGATACCACAAAAGTGGGTAAAATTGATAAAGAGTTTTACAAAAGAAAACACTATGGTTTTATTGCACAAGACGTAAAAGAAATATTCCCAGAGTTAGTTTATGAAGACAATGAGGGAAATCTTGCTGTTGATTATCAAGAATTTATACCAATGCTGTTCAAGATAGTTAAGGAGCAAGAAGTTGTAATTGAAAAACTTAAAAGCGAAATAGAGTTAATAAAGAATGATTGTTGTTCAAGTTCAAAGCTTAAAAGTTCATCAATTCCATCCGGTGAAAACGAAAATCTCACATCAGAAAATGTATTATTTCAAAATGTTCCAAATCCTTTTGCTACAACTTCTACAATCAGATTTTCTCTTTCAAAAAGTATTAATAGCGCGGTAATAAATATTTACAACATGAATGGCACGCAACTAAAAAGCATTGAATTACATGAAAGAGGAGATGGTAGTATTACAATAAAAGGCGGTGAATATGCTGCTGGCATGTATCTGTATGCTTTAATTACTGACGGACAGGTAATTGATACTAAACGAATGATTTTAACTGATTAAAAATGATTAATACTATTCTCATTGTTTGAAAGACAATATTAAAAATATTTATTATGAAACATATTATCTTCATAGTTGGCCTATTAGTTTTGGCAATCAAAGGTTATGCACAACCTAATTGTCAAGGAGGACAAAATGTCATGTTTGGAACTACATTTAATCAATGTAGTAATAATCCATGGGTACTTGTATTCGAAGACAATTTTAATGGTGATAGTTTAGATTTATCAAAATGGATACCAGCGCTGGGTGTTCCACGAGATTTAAATTTTGAAACCCAAAAAGCATGGCATAAACCTGAAAACGTAGTCTTATCCAATGGATTATTAAAAATAATTTCTAAAAGAGAAACATTAAATAATATGCTTGTTGTTACTGGTTGGGATCCATATACGTTCAAATATGAAAATTTTAATTATACATCAGGTGAATTATATACTAAATTTAAATTTGGGTATGGAAAATTTGAAGCAAAAGTAAAAATCCCCAAAGGGAAAGGTTTTTTTCCTGCCTTTTGGACATTTGGTGGCGATCCTGTTTATAATGAAATTGATATATTTGAATTCAGGAATGAAAAGACTTTAGGCCTTTATGATGCTTCACTTCTATCAAAAGTTCACAAAATGACAATACATTATGACTATGATGCTGATGGAGAGAGGAGCTCTTGTAACACAAATTATACTGGTGTAGATTTTTCTCAGGATTTTCATATCTTCACTTTGATCTGGGACAGAGATAAGATTGAATGGTATGTTGATGGCATTCTGAAACGCAGAGATAGTAGGTATTATACCATGTTGGGAGAAGAACCAGGATGTACAATTTATGCTTGGACTCAATATGTTAAAAAATTGATATACCCACAGGACCCAATGGTAATTATATTTAACACAGCAATTCAAAATGGTGATGATTCTCCAAATGCTTCCACACCTTTCCCGAGTCAAATGGAAGTAGATTGGGTTAGGTATTATAAAAGAATTTCGAATCCTTGTCAGGATGTTACGATTACAAATGCTTCACAATTTCCTTTAAACACGCAAGAATTTAATGCGTTAGTGGGTAATAATGTTGCTATTAACTGTACTTACAATGTGCTATCCGGACAGCAACTGGATATTGTAGCTGGGAATAGTGCCACACTTGGTCCGGGTTTTAATGCTCAATTAGGATCTGTCCTTAATTTAAGGATAGAATCCACAGTATGCAATTAAATATAAAACTAGCTTGATGAAAAAAATTATTATTATTATTCTAATATCTATTCATTCTGCAATCATATATGGGCAGAATATAAATAAGTTCTCAATTGGGATGGATGCAAATTATCTTTACCATTATTTAGATAGAGATACGAGAAATAATTTTAATTATGGGTTTTCCTTGCTAATGAGTGAAAAGATTGCAAAAATAAAAGTAAGCTTTGGGTTGAACTTTTCTACACTTAACTATTATTATAAGGTTAAACCTAATGACAATTCTGCACTTTTTTTGATAAAAAATGAATATAAGGTTCAATACCTAAATTTTCCACTTTTGATTTTCTTCAACAACAATCAAGAAAGACAAAAGAACTTAAATCCATTTGTTGGTGTAATCGCGAATAAAGCTATAAACTATGATAGAATTTCATATTCTTTGAATACGAAACCAGAGTATTCAAAGAATATAAATATACATCAACATCTTGGATTCACATTTAGATTCGGGGCTAATGTCTCGCACCCAATCAGTCATAATATACTATTAAACGCAGCTTTATTTACTGATTTTAAATTTGTTTCAAATAGTGTATATTCAAGTAATGACTTCGAAAAATTGCCTGATAGTGGAATAACAATTGGCTTTAATATTGGATTTGCTTATAGTCTATAGGTATAGCTTAATAGCCATCACTGTTATCAGATATAGTGTTGCAATTGTCACGCTTAATGATCATAAAAAGGAATCCATCTTAAAAAATAGATGGATTCCTTACCTAACAAATGGCTAAGTAAAACATATACCCAGAGCTGGCGCGGATTTGTAATCCGTGTCCTGTAAGCAATAAGAATTTTATCAATCTCTTTTTATCATTGATGTCCTAATTAATTCATTACATGTTATGGGGGTGAAAAAGGAATATTGGATATCATTTTGATTGAATAGGAAGGGCACGGATTACAAATCCGCGCCAGCATGGGGGAAAATAGGAGAATGATTTCATTTAAAATAATATAATTATGGACAAAGAACTTGAAAAAAGACTAATTTCAGAGTTAAGTAGTACGACCCATTTACTGATTGATTCAGAAAATTTGACTGATACAGAGAAAATTGATAGTGAAATAGAGAAATTGACCAAAATTGGAAACAGAATCAACAGAAAGATTCTATTTAGTTTAATTGGATGTACTGTTTTGATAGCATTATTGTTCTTTCCAGTTATTTACAATGGAGATTTAGGTGGCTTCATAAAAGGATTACTTTCGGCGACACTTTTTTTCTTAATAATGAATGTAAAACAGTTTCATCATTCGTTTGATAGAGAAATGTTTATCTTAAAATTATTGAGAGAGTTTAAGGAAAAATAAGAACACCTGCTGCCAACAGCAAGCTACCTGGCAAGTCGGGTTTCGGTTCTTCGTGGACAAGAAGTTAGTATTTTGAAAGGCAGCTCTTCGTGGACAATTTATCGGGAAACTCTCGGCCTGCGTGTAGCTTCCTAAGTTATAACCCATACAAAAGGATGCGCTACGACAATTTGATTGGTATACAATTTATTATAGGATGAAAATGAGAGGCAGAATAAAGAACGCTATTTGGATTTTAGTACTATTCCTTGCTTTGACAAGCTGTGAGTATAGTTATGATTATTCCTACGAAGTAACTAATAAATCAGACACTGAGATAAAAGTATATGTTAAGACGTTTCGAATTGATTCAATTTTTGTGATATCTAAAGATTCCTCAGAATTATTATTCATTAAAGATCATGGAATTGAAGGATCCAAAGGACCTTATTTTGACGATGTTACTCATGATTTGGATCTTTTTGAAGTAACCAAGAATAATACGTTAAAATCAAAGAGAGATTATTTGAAGAATGAAGCTTGGGCTTTTGACAAAGGGAAATACTCTACAGTTGTAACAAATGGAGAATTTGAATAAAGAAGTACGGGCTACAATATTAGCTACCCGTCAAGCGCGGCAACAGTGGTTTTGGGTGTGTATCTTTCAACTCGGGCAGATTTTCGGTTTGACAGGAAATAGCCCGCAGAGAGTGTCGGCATGCAGCTTCCTACCATCGCCGTCCGTTATAGGGCACCAGCGCCAATAATCGAACTAACTGACAACTATTCACTTTCACAAATGTTAAAACTAAAAAGAAAAAATTATGAGCAAGATAATCTTTGACAGCGGAATATCGCTTGATGGCTTTTTAGCTGGCGACAATAGAAGTCCAGTTAATCCAATGGGTGGCGTTTCAGGAAAACTACATCAATGGATGTTTAAACAGAAAGCATTTTGGAAACACATAAAAATGGAAGGTGGCGAAGAATACGGTGCAGATAGTAAATTGATTGACCATGTGTTTGCCAGAACTGGTTCTTACATTATGGGAAAGCGAATGTTTGAAGAAGGCGAAATTGCCTGGGCAGAAGATCTATACGAAGCGGATGTTTTTGTACTGACACATGAAAAACGGGAACCCTGGGTTCAAAAAGGGACGACAACTTTTTATTTCATCAATGACGGGATACAAATTGCACTGGAAAAAGCGAAACAATCAGCCAACGGAAAGGACATCAGAATACAAGGTGGCGCGAATACGATTCAACAATATCTCAACGCAGGACTTGTGGACGAATTCTTCATTCATATTGCTCCCGTTTTTCTGGGAAGTGGTATCCGACTGTTTGACGGAATTGACAAAGACAACTATGATATTCAGATTCTGGAAGTAATACCATCAAACTTGACTACGCACTTAAGATACAAATTGATAAGGAAATAAGAACAAAGAGCCAGGTATATAAAGCACATTTTTATCGAATAATATGAAAATAAACAGACGTAATTTTCAACAATCGATATAGCCAATTTACAAAACTATACCGACTTTCTATAACATGATACAATGACCAAGACACAAACAAAACGAATAGCTAGAATAGCATTGCTTGTTGGAACCATTATCTCCATGTTTTTCGTCCCATGGATTTTGGTAAAGGCATGGATATTACCACTACCAGATACGGTTCAGGAACAATTGGAGGAAGGTATCGGTTATGGATTTGATGGCATGATTGTTTATGTGGACCAAGCCGGGAAGCCTCCGGAGTTTTATGCCGCAGGCTGGCACGACCGAAAAAAGAAAATACCCGCCTACCCGCAAGCCTTATTCAAGATTGCCAGTATTACCAAGCTATATATCGCTGTTGCTACTACAAAATTAGTCAAATCCGGACGCTTGTCTTTGGATAAAACACTCGCTGAATACTTTCCCGAACTGGCAGGAAGAATTGAATATTCAGACAAGATAACCTTGAGGCTGATGCTCCAACATCGGAGTGGTATTCCCAATTATGTAGACCATCCGGATTATTGGAAAAAGCCGCCAAAAAACAGACAGGAAACACTGGCTTACGCATTGGATTTACCCGCTGACTTTAAACCGGGTGAAGATTATGGCTATTCAAATACAAATTATATGTTGATTGAGAACCTCATTGATAAAACGCTGGGCTATCCCCACCAACAATACATCAAGGAAGAAATTTTGATTCCTCTTGGGCTGACAAATACATTCGGTTCGCTTAGTGAAGTGAATATAGACGATGTGATGAGTGGCTATTATGTTGGCTCTGATCAAGATTTTAAGTATGAAGACACAGGTTTAATGTTAGCTACCGCAGAAGATGTGGGTAAATTCCTGAGAGCATTAAACGATGGTTCAGTGTTTAAGGTAGGGGAACAGGAAATCTATTCCTCCATATACGTTTACAAACATACAGGCCTTCTTCCCGGATATCAGAGCATTGCAAAATACTTCAAAGACATTGATACGGTTGTCATTCAATTCAACAATACGACCAACTTTGATGGTTATGACTGGAATTTAGCGGAAATCATATACAATCGTGTTGTGAAAATAGTGAGAAGGGGAAAAAGCTTATAGTGGATAAAAATAACAGCCGGAACATTCGTAAATCCATGCGGGACTGCTTAAATTAAAATCGTCTTGAACACCAAATATCTGATAAAGAAGACGGAAGGTTAAATGTGAAATTTAGTACTTAAACCATATGTATCGTACGATTTCCACACCCAGGAAGGTCGGGTTTCCTGCAAGCAGTAATAAATATCAATAGCCCAGTGCGATCTTTTCAGCACATGCAATCCGCCATAAATACGCACAGTCTGAACCTTCTGAACATTCAGGTTTGTAAATATTTCGTCCTGTAAATATGGCTTTGGAAGTTTTGCTTTTATGTCAGTAAAAAAATCAAAGGTTGTATTGTTGTCAAAGGTATATTGCGTATCCGAAATTTTGTAAGTTCTCATGGCAATCCGGTTCGAAAACCTGACCTTGAAATTCTTCCGGGCAAAATAGTACACTCCATAAAAAAAGTACGCATTTCCCGGCGACCAGCCATCTGTTTTATACGATTCATTTTGACGAATACCTAATCCAAGTGCAAAATTTTCAAACACGCGGTAGTAGGCTGCAAGGTCGAAATGAAAATATTCCAGGTGATCAATCTGATTGCTGTACTGATCTTTATTCGAAAGCGTTATTTCGGTTTTGTGATTAGCAGTATATGAAATACTTGTCGAATTCCAAAAATAAGAGCCGTCTCCCCCAAGCTGCCCAAATACATTATAACCCATGCCGGTAAAAAACAGGATGAGTATAAAATCTATTTTCTTCATTCAACAATTAAAATAATTGACATCTGAATTATACCTTTAACACCTGAACCGCAAAAATACATTTTAATCTAATTCCGTTTAATTAATATTCATCAACCAACTCAAAATAACCAAAACATGACAAAATTATTGATCTTCGCATGGCTTACCACCTGCTTTGTCAACGGGTATGGTCAGGAAATGAAGAAAAATCAGCCACTAATTGCAAAAAACGCCACAGTTACCAAAGTTCAAGGTGGCTATGCTTTTACCGAAGGCCCTTCTGTTGCTCCTGATGGAAGCGTTTATTTTACCGACCAACCCAACGACAAAATTTATATCTGGAAAGAAGACGGAACGATCAGCACTTTTTTAGATGCCTCAGAACGCGCCAACGGAACGTATTTCAATAAAAAGGGAGAACTGGTGAGCTGTTCCGATTTGCACAACAAACTTGTTATTTTTTCTCCGGACAAAAAAGAACAAATTCTGGTTGAGAATTATGACGGGAAGCACCTAAACGGGCCAAACGATTTGTGGATTGCCCCAAATGGAGGGATCTATTTTTCAGACCCCTATTATTTTCGCGAATATTGGGAGCCGGGGCATCAGGAAGTACAAGACGCGCGCGCTTTCTATTATCTGTCGCCTGAAGGAAAATTGACACGGGTAGTGAGTGGCGTGAAACAGCCGAACGGTCTGATTGGCACTCCTGATGGTAAAACATTGTACGTAAGCGACATTAACGATGGCAAAATCTGGAAATATTCCATTCAGGAAGATGGAAGTTTAGCCAACAAAACGTTTTTTGCTCCGGAAGGATCGGACGGAATGACCATAGACAACAAAGAGAACGTGTATTTGACCAACAAAACGGTTTCGGTTTTTAATCCGGAAGGCAAAAACATTGCAAAAATTGACGTTCCCGAGCAACCGTCAAATGTATGTTTTGGCGGAAAGAAGCGCAACATTCTTTTCATTACTGCACGCACCTCGGTTTACACGCTGAAAATGAACGTTAAAGGAGTTAATTAAAAACCAAATTTAAATATCCGACATGACAAAAGTCCGACTTTTACTATCTGTAGCCATCAGTTTATTGCTGTTGGCCTATTTTATTTCAACACAACGAAAAAAACCAACTTCCGGAAACCCAATCGCAGAAGGCTGGTATGCCGACCCCGAAGGTGCAATTTTCGACAATCAATTTTGGGTTTACCCCACGTTCTCGGCAAAATACGAAGACCAGGTTTTTCTGGATGCCTTTTCTTCGAAAGACATGATTACCTGGCTAAAGCATCCACACATTATTGATACTTCGGCTGTAAAGTGGGCGCATAAAGCCATGTGGGCGCCATGTATAGTAAAAAAAGACGCCAATTATTTCCTCTTCTTTTCGGCTAACGATATTCAGGCGCCATTCAGGAACGGATACGTAGCCGAAGAAAACACGATCGGAGGCATTGGAATTGGCATTTCGAACAAGCCTGAAGGACCATTTAAAGATTATCTTGGTAAACCACTCATTCAGGAATTTTACAACAAAGCTCAACCAATCGATCAGTTTGTATTTCACGATACCGACGGGCAGTATTACATTATTTATGGCGGATGGGGTCATTGCAACATTGGCAAGCTAAATAGCGACTTTACCTCACTTGTTCCTTTTGCCGAAGGCGACACGGTGAAGGAAATTACACCAGAAGGTTATGTTGAAGGACCATTTATGTTTATCCGGAATGGCAAATATTACCTGATGTGGTCAGAAGGAAACTGGACGGATGAGTCGTATAAAGTGGCTTACGGAATTTCGGATTCGCCTTTCGGGCCGTTTAAAAAGGAAGCAACCATATTGGAAACCAATCCTGAAATTGCAACCGGGGCAGGCCACCATTCTGTGGTTAATATTCCAAATACCGACGATTGGTACATTGTGTATCACCGGCGACCAATTCCGAACGAAGGACGCGATCATCGTGTGGTTTGCATCGATCGTATGTATTTTAATGCCGACGGAACCATAAAACCGGTTGTGATTACAAAAGAAGGAGTGGCAAAAAGAGACCTTGCCAAACTCTAATCAATTTTGAATCACTCAAATATCCGGTATTCCATTCAATCTGAACCAAGGTGAAACATTTTACTTGTTCCGATTGTCATTATATCCGGAATCAAATATTTACAATCCATACATTTCGATATTACCAAAACTTAAACGACGAAAAATGACCAGAATCAGATTTGAAGAAATGAAGACTACCATTAAATCAGCTTTTCTGATTGCAGGAATGCCTGAAGAGAAAGCCGATTTTTGCGCACAAATTCATACTGAATCGAGCCGCGACGGAGTTTATTCGCACGGATTAAACCGTGTAGAACGTTTCGTCGATTACATCAGCAAAAACTGGGTCGATGTAAATGCCGAACCTATCTTGGTTTCGGCTATGGGTTCCATGGAAATATACAATGGAAATATGGGACCCGGAATTACCAATGCCACATTTGCCATGAACCGGGCCACCGAAATTGCCGAACAAAATGGGCTTGGAATGGTCAGTCTGAACAATACAACGCACTGGATGCGTGGCGGCGCCTACGGCTGGCAGGCTGCCGAAAAAGGTTTTATCGGCATTTGCTGGACCAACACCGAATCGTGCATGCCAACCTGGGGCGCCAAATCGGAAGGCATCGGAAACAATCCGTTCATCATGGCTGTTCCACGAAAAGAAGGGCACATTGTTCTCGATATGGCCATGTCGCAATACTCCTACGGAAAACTTCAGGTTACCCGCCTAAAAAATGCGAAACTCCCCTACCCCGGCGGATTCGATCACGACGGAAATTTGACCGATAATCCCGGAGCTATTGAGGAAACCCGTCGAATTTTGCCGATGGGATATTGGAAAGGTTCTGGTTTTGCCATTTTGCTTGATATTATTTCGGCGCTACTGGCTGGAGGACTCACTACTTCAGGAATTGACAAGCAAAACCAGGGAAGCTGCGGAAGTTGCTGCCAGGTTTTCATTGCTGTCAATCCGCTGAAAATAAACACGCAGGAATTTATCGATAAAGCTCTTGAAGATACTATTCAGCAATTAAAATCGTCGGTTCCTGCCAGTGAAGGCGGAAAGATTTACTATCCCGGAGAACAGTCACAGAAAACTCGCCTCGAAAATATGGATTTAGGCATTCCTGTTGACGATGGTGTGTGGGCGAAAGTGAAAGAGCTTGCCGGAATGAATTAACTTTCAATACAATCGAAAATGAAAGCACTTTGTGTACAATCACCCAATCAACTGATTATTGAGGACAGACTGGAACCAAAAATCAGTTCTTCCACTGAAGTTCTAATTAAGGTTAAAGCGGGAGGAATCTGCGGATCTGATGTTCACATATACCATGGCACTTCGTCGGTAGCCACTTATCCCAGGGTTATTGGGCACGAAATAGTGGGTGAGATTATAGAGACCGGAAATGAAGTAAAGAATTTCAAAATTGGTGACCGTGTAATAATGGATCCTGTAATCAGCTGCGGAAAATGTTACCAGTGCCGCACCGGACGAAGAAATGTGTGCAAGAATCTCCAGGTACGTGCCGTGCATGTTGATGGCGGATACCAGGAATTGGTTGTACTTCCGGAGGAAAACATTTACCATTTGCCTGAAAATCTGAGCTGGGAGGAAGCTCTGATGATTGAGCCGTTTACCGTTGCCGAACAAGTTTGCTCGCGTGCCGAAGTTTCACCCGACGACGTTGTTTTTATCATGGGCGCAGGCCCTGTTGGTTTAAGTATCCTGAAAATGGTCAAACTTCACGGAGCTGTTTGTTACATTTCGGACGTGGTAGATAAAAAGCTTGAATTTGGCGCTATGTATGGCGCTGATGCAACCATCAATGCAAAAGAAGTTGATGTAAAAGAAGAAATAATGAGATTAACCGAAGGAAACGGAGCAACTGTGGTTATTGACGCAGTCTGTTCGATCAAGTCGTTTGAGCAGGCCTTGACTTATGTTTGTCCTGCCGGCAGGGTAATTACACTTGGTTTTAACAATAACCCTTCAGCTATCAGCCAATTCAGCATTACCGCACGCGAAATTGACGTGCGTGGTTCGCGGTTACACAACAATAAATTTCCGGAAGTGATTGAATATTTCCGGAGTGGAAAGTTAAACGTGAAAGACATGATTACCCACCGTTTCCATTTTACTGAGATTCAGCATGCGCTGGAAGTTATTGAAAATCCGGAAATCGAAAATGGCAAAGTAGTATTGACTTTTTGATTGGAAAATTTACAAAAAAAATGGGGAGCAAACTTAGTCTGTTCCCCATTTTTAGTTGAATTAACTGATTTATGATTTCGTAGTAACATATTTCAGATTTTCATCCAGCGGAGTCATCTTAGGCATAATTAAATGTACCAATCCCAATACGACCAAATACAAAGAGCCAGCGATCAGAAATGCCCAGAAATATCCTGAATTTCCGGCCTGATCGAGTACCGAACCCAATGAAATGTCGCCAAGCATACCGGCAATTGCACCAACCATACCTCCAATACCAACTACTGAAGCAGTTGCTTTTTTCGGAAACACATCGGAAACAAGTGTAAAAATATTCGATGACCAGGCCTGATGACCAGCTGCACCCAATCCAATAAGGAAAATTGCAATCCATTTGCTATCGGTTATGGCCACAAAACTTACTGGTAAAATAATCAATGCACAAATCAGCAAGGTCATTTTCCTTGCCTTATTTACCGACCATCCGGTTTTAATAAATGCTCCGGAAAGATAACCACCCAAAATACTACCACCATCAGCCATAATGTACATTACAAAGAACGGTAAGGCAATATCGGATAAATTAACTCCGAATTTGGTTGCCAGGAATTTGGCGCCCCAAAACAAATAAAACCACCAGACGGCATCGGTAACTTTTGCGAGAGAAAAAGCCCAGGTTTCCTTTTTGGGTAATACTTTCGACCATGGCAATTTTTCAATATTCTCAACAACCGAGTCACTGGTGATATAGGCGAGTTCTTCTTTGCTTACTTTCGGGTGATCCTCTGGTTTCTTATAAGTTCTCAACCATAAAAATACCCAAAAGGCACTTAATGCTCCGGTAATTAAAAACGGATATTGCCAGTTCTTACCATCGAGGTGAACGATAGCTCCGACAATGAACGGAGCAGCAATTGCACCAACACTGGTAGCAGCATTGAAGATTCCGGTGGCAAATGCTCTTTCCTTTTTCGGGAACCATTCGGCAACAGCTTTAATTGCTGCAGGGAAGTTACCTGATTCGCCAAAGCCAAGTCCGAAACGAGCCATAATAAATCCGATTAAGCTGAAAGCCGGACGAACAACTGCATGCAACATGCCGAACAAGCTCCACAATCCAATCGAAATCATATAGCCCTTTTTGGTTCCGATGCGGTCAATTATTCCACCCATCGATAGTAGCCCAAGTGCATAGGCAATCTTGAATGAAACCATGATGGCTGCATAATCCTTGTTGGTCCAATGGAACAATTCCTGTAAAGTTGGTGCCATAACTCCAATAATACTCCTGTCGAAGTAATTGATTGAAGTGGCAAAAAACAGCAGCGCAAGTATCCGAAACCGATATTTACCCACTGGTTTTGTTTGAATAGTCATACGATTTAGTTTAGTTATTATTGATTATTTCTGATTTTCGATACAATTTCAAGAGCTTCACTGCATTTACGCGTTATAAATGCCCAATCTTTACTTTCAAGTACTTCCTTCGGAAATAATTGCGATCCCATTCCAACACAATGAACACCAGCTTTAAACCACGACTTCAGGTTTGCCTCATCCGGAGATACTCCTCCTGTAGGCATAATGCTTGCATAAGGAAGTGGTCCCAATACTCCTTTTACAAACTCAGGACCTCCAACCGAAGAACCCGGAAAGATTTTTACAACTTCGCAACCCAATTCATGGGCACGGCCAATTTCGGTTAAGGAGCCACAGCCCGGACTCCATGCGATTTTGCGTTTGTTGCAAATTCTGGCCATTTCTTCTTCTATCATCGGAGAGACAATAAAATTAGCGCCCAGTTGAATGTACAGTGCTGTTGTTGGCCCATCAATAATGGAACCAACTCCCAAAATCATATCAGGACATTCCGCTGCTGACCATCTGTTTAATTCGCCAAACACTTCGTGCGCATAATCGCCTCGGTTGGTAAATTCAAACACACGAATTCCCCCATCGTAGCATGCTTTTAAAACCGACTTGCAGATTTCTGCATTCTTGTGATAGAATACCGGAACAATCCCGGTTTCCTTCATTTTTAATGCTACTTGTATTCTTGTAAACCTTGCCATAAAATTAGTTTCGAGTTCCAAAATTCAAGTCCCAACTTTACTTCGAAGTATAAACAGGATATCGAAATTTGGAATTTATCATTTATAATTAAGCATTTAAAATTTATAATTATCGCGCTACCCGTCCGGAAGCATCGCCACCCATCAGTTTCTCAACTTCGTCAACAGTTACCTGGTTATAATCGCCGTAAATGGTATGTTTTAAACACGATGCCGCAACAGCAAAATTCAAGGCTTTCTGGTCGTCAGTTGTATAAGTCAGCAAACCATAAATCAAACCTCCCATGAACGAATCTCCACCGCCCACACGGTCAACAATATCAGTAATCTGGTAGGTTGGCGCTTCATACAATTTCTGACCATCCCAAAGAACTCCCGACCATGAGTTGTGGTTGGCATTAATTGACCCACGTAAGGTAGTAATTACTTTTTTACAACGTGGAAATTTTGCCATAATCTGTTTTGAAACAGATTCATATGCGGCAGCCTCCACATGCCCTCCGGTGATATCAACTCCCTCTGGTTTAATGCCTAATACTTTTTCGGCATCTTCTTCATTTCCCAAAATCACATCGGTTTCGGCCACCAAAGCTGGCATAACTTCACCTGCTTTTTTGCCATAATTCCAGAGGTTTTTACGGTAGTTCAAATCGCACGAAACCGTAATCCCTTTTTCGTTTGCTTTCCGAATTGCCTCCAGACAAACATCTGCAGCACCCTGCGATATGGCGGGCGTAATTCCGGTCCAGTGAAACCAGTTTACGCCTTCAAAAACTTTGTCCCAGTCTATCATTCCTGATTTAATTTCAGAAACTGAAGAATGAGCCCTGTCATAAACAACCTTGCTACCACGACTAACAGCGCCGGTTTCGAGAAAATAAATTCCGATACGATCGCCGCCATATACAATCTGGTCAACCCCTACCCCATATTTCCGGAGATCCATGACACATGAACGAGCAATATCGTTTTTAGGTAAACGGGTTACAAAATCGACTGGTATTCCAAAATTGGCCAGTGAAACGGCCACATTGGCCTCACCTCCGCCAAATGTGGCGGTTAAATTATCTGTTTGATTAAATCTTAAATAGCCCGGTGTAGCTAAACGCAACATGATTTCACCAAATGTTACTACTTTCATCTTTTTACTAAATTTTTGAGTTATGCAATCGATTGCAAATCTATAATTTTTCCGCCATCGGACAAGTTACAAACGTACCAAATGGCGGGAAAACTGATAAATTTAAAAATTGAAATAGTTTTTTGCGTTGTTAAAACAGATGTTTTCAACCATGCTGCCCAGCAGTTCCATGTCGTACGGAATTTCTCCGTTTTCAACATCGTTTCCTAAAATATTGCACAAGGTTCGGCGGAAATATTCGTGGCGTGTATAGGAAAGGAAGCTTCTTGAATCGGTAAGCATACCAACAAAACGGCTCAACAATCCAAGATTCGATAAAGCATTGATCTGTTTTTCCATGCCATCTTTCTGATCGAGGAACCACCATCCGGAACCCCACTGCATTTTGCCCGGCACACTTCCATCCTGAAAATTTCCGATCATGGTAGCATACAGTTCATTATCAGCCGGATTCAGGTTATATAAAACAGTTTTCGCTAATTTATCCTCGGTATCGAGACGATTCAACAATTTCGAAAGTGATTCGGCAACCGGTTTGTCGCCTATAGAATCGAATCCGGTATCAGGCCCTAATTTATTGAAGAGGCGTGTGTTGTTGTTACGCAATGCGCCAATATGGAATTGCTGAGTCCATCCGCGTGAATGATCCATTACGCCAAACTCGTAGAGCATACAGGATTTGAATTTCAGAATTTCCTCATCGGTAAGTTTGCCTCCGGCCCTAACTGTTGTGAAAATAGCACGGATTTCTTTTGAAGAATAATCGGCCGCAAAAGCTGTATCCAAGCCATGGTCAGAAAGTCGGCAACCGTTTTCATGGAAATACTGGTGACGTTTATCCAAAGCTTCGATCAGGTTATTAAATGTAATAATTTGTATTCCTGAAACATCCTGCAACTGATCGATGTAGGCATTGAAAAAATCCGGATCGTCAACCATCATCGCTTTGTCTGGACGCCAGGCTGGCAAAACCGCAACTTCGAAACCCGAAGCTTTGATTTGCTGATGATATTGAAGGTTATCAATCGGATCGTCGGTTGTACAAATGGTGTTTACATTTGCCATCCTGATAATATTGCGGCAACTATATTCTTTGGTTTGTAATTTTTCGTTGCAGGCATCAAATATTTTCCGGGCATTCTTCGGACTTAATACCTCATCAATTCCAAAGAACTTTTTCAATTCCAAATGTGTCCAGTGAAATAGTGGATTGCGTAGGGTCTGTGGAACGGTCTCGGCCCACTTTTCAAATTTTTCCCAATCCGAAGCATTGCCGGTGCAGTATTTTTCATCCACGCCATTTGTGCGCATTCCACGCCATTTGTAATGGTCGCCGTACAACCATATTTCAGTGATATTCTTAAACATCCTGTCTTCGGCGATATCTTTTGGGTTAATGTGGCAGTGATAATCGAAAATGGGCATTTTAGCAGCATGCTCGTGATACAATTTCTGTGCAGTCTCGGTTTGCAACAGAAAATTCTCATCCATGAAAGGTTTCATATGTTTTTGATTTACGATTTTTTGATTTACGATCTACGATTATTTTACTATACTGAGAAAATGGTCAATCGTAAATAGCTAATTGGTTATTAATTAAAGATTGAATAATCGTTTCAAATGCCGTTCGTATATATTTTCTTCAACACAGGCGCCTACAACGTCGGCATGTTTCTTTAAAAGATCGGTGTATTTCGTTCCCATTTCTGAAGCAACTTTGTATCCAACGTGAATAAGCTGACGAAAATTTGGATTGTAATCCGGATGACCTGGAATATGACGTAAAGTATTGGCAAATTTTTCACCCGACCAACCAGCCACTTCACTGGCTGAAGGCAATTTACTGTCGTCGATATCAATGACATCGGCATACGGACCACATAATTCATCTTTACGACCAATGGCGCTCGCATAAATCGCTTTTGCAGCATCGAGAGCTTCACCTCCGGACAACGCCAAACCAATAACTTCTTCAAGCCATGTAGTTCCTGCAGTTTTCACATGAATTCCTTTGTTGTGTTTTTTGATAATTCCGGCCATAATTGGATAAATGGTAAATTTATCGCTTCCGGAGTGAACACTTAATTTTAATTCTTCAGGCAGACCAAATTCTTTAATGGCAAAATCGATCACCAAAACGTCTTCTTCAAATTCACGGGTGAATTGTTCCACATTTCCGGTATAATCAACACCTTTATTGAAGCGGCCGGTAAATTTAGGAGCAATAGTCTGTGCAGGAACACCTTTATCGGCAAGCATTTTCAGGATAAAGAACAAGTCGACGGGTGTTTGAGGACTTTCAACTTCGTCCATCGAAACTTCGGTAATAAAATTTCCAACACCTTTATGTTCGACCAGATATTTATAAATTTCCGAAGCCTGCTGGGTAGCCGCCAGAAATTTGGTTGCGATCACTTTCAGCATTTCCTCGGTTACGTCAATCGGGTGGTTAATACCAGGGATAGAAAGCTTTCCGACATATTTGGCGCATGAATCAATAAACGCTGTCACTTCCGATTCCGGACTTTCTTTGCCAATAAACGAAGCTACATCAAGCGTAAAAAAATCGGCTGTTTCAACAAACGGCGCTACCGTACTCAAGTTAATGTGATCGGCATCGACAAAATATTTGCCTGTAAATCCTAATGCTGCGACAGCAGCATCGGCTTCTTTACGAACGTCGGCCGGATGCGAATGAACGTAAATATGTTCGCGGTTCGACTTGTTCCAAACCGGGCTGATATCCAATCCCGCCTGATTGGCTTTAACAATACCACGCAACTGTGCAATTCCCTGATGAGAGAAGCGGTCACCAATTCCCAAGCTATACTTTCCAAGTTTCATATACTATTAATTTACTGACACATAAATAAAATAAGACACTTTCCGTGTACGAACACGAAAATAGACACAATATATTTATTCTGCAATGCTGAAGAACTAAAAATGGTTAAAAATGTTATAAAATACTTTTTCCGTGTTCGTACACGACCGAAGAAAAATTTTGTATAGCTTTGTTCTCGTTGTTTGAATTTTCACCTAAAAAATAAATTTTATCAAAGCGAATAGTCGTACACGGATTAAAGACATTGCACAAAGGGCTAACGTTTCAATCGGAACGGTTGACCGTGTAATTCACAAGCGAGGAGAAGTTTCAAAGGCTACCCGTGACAAGATTCTTAAAATTATAGAAGAACTTGAATACCAACCCAATCTGCTCGCAAGTACCCTGGCATCGAAAAAAACCTTTACCTTTGCCTTGCTTGTTCCCGAACCTGTTTCAGCGGAAGCCTACTGGAACAAGCCCATTGTCGGTGTTCGCAAAGCATTTCAAGAAATTCAGCAATATGGAGTGAACATCAACATTCACTTGTTCAAACAATCCGACTCAACAACTTTCAGACAGGAAGCTGATCTGATTCTGGAGAGTAATCCGGAAGGAGTTGTATTGGCACCTTTTTTCTCACGCGAATCGAAAGAATTCGTCACCGAGCTGATAAATCGTCAGATTCCTTATGTGTTTATCGACTCGAACATCAAGGAATTTGACAAGCTTAGCTACATCGGACAAAATTCATTTCAATCGGGCATGCTGGCTGCTAAACTTCTGGATTATTCTGTTCAGGACAACGCTTCGATTTTAATTCTGCATTTTGCCAAGGAACGCGACAACATGAACCACCTCGTCCAACGCGAAAAAGGTTTTTACGAATATTTTAACACAACTTATTCTGAAGGAAAAAGAAATCTGCTGACCCTTGAAATTGCAGATCCTGCCGATGCTGCTTCTCTGGGAAAAATTAAGAACACGATAAAATCCAATCCTGAAATTCAGGGCATTTTTGTTACAAATTCACAGGTATACTATTTGGCGCGTATAGTTGAAGAAATTAAATTGAAAGAAATTCGGGTAATTGGCCATGACCTGATCAATGAAAACATCGAATACCTAAAAAAAGGAATTGTCGATTTTCTGATTTGCCAGCGACCTGAAGAACAAGGCTACCGTGCAATTCTTACTCTTTTCGAATACCTCGTTCTGAAAAAAGAGGTGGACGTTGAAAACTTTACATCGATTGATATTATTACCAAAGAAAATCTGGAATACTATAAATAACCAAAAAAAATACAATAAAATGAATCCGATCAGTTTTAACGACTTAAATGGTAAAGTGTGCGTAATCACAGGTGGTGCAGGCGTAATTGGTTCTGCACTGGTTAAAGCAATGGCCTCAGTTGGGGTTAAAATTGCAATTGCCGACATCAACAAGGTGGTTGCCGATAAAGTTGCATCTGAAATTTCGGCAGAATTTAATGCCCAGGTTATTGGTGTAGAAGCTAATGTTCTCGACAAAGAATCGATTGAAAAAGCCAAAGCCGAAATAAATGAAAAACTTGGACAGATAGATATCCTCATTAACGGCGCCGGTGGAAATAACCCAACTGCTACCACGAAGGTTGAACAAATGGATGAAAACAGTATTGACCATTTGGAAGATACCTTCTACGGACTTTCAATGGATGGCTTTGATAAGGTTTTTGCCTTGAATTTTAAAGGCACGCTACTTCCAACTATGGTTTTCACCATGGACATGCTCAAAAATAAGAAAGGTGTTGTACTGAACGTTTCGTCGATGAATTCGTACAAACCACTGACCAAAATCCCTGCTTATTCGGCTGCGAAAGCTTCGGTTAACAATTTTACGGAATGGCTGGCCGTTCATTTGGCAAAAGTTGGAATTCGCGTGAACGCTATTGCTCCCGGCTTTTTCATTACCGATCAAAACCGATTTTTGGTGCTCGATAAGGAAACCGGAAACTTTTCACCACGCGGCCAGAAAATTGTGAACAACACGCCAATGGGCAAATTCGGTGAACCGGAAGATTTGCAGGGTGCAACATTGTTCCTTCTTTCTGACATTTCTGCCTTTGTAACAGGTATCGTGATTCCTGTTGACGGCGGTTACAGCGCATTTGGAGGAGTTTAAATGAGATGCAGGTTACGAGTTACGGGTTGGCTTTCGAAACACGCATCCCGTAACTCGTAACGTTCTTACAATCTTCTGCGGCAGAACACTTTTCCAACTAAATATTGACAAATTTCTAAAATATATGATATGTCCATCGAATTAAAACAAAACTGTAAATATTCACTTGTGGTTCCAACCAGCATGGGTGTGCGCATTACGCCGGTTAACGGGCAACCGGTTCACAGCAGTAACCTGTTTGAAATGCAGGCTACAAGCGCTGAAACAAATGTTGCCAACATCTCTTCTTCTCTGGGTCTTCCGGTAAAAGTGCTAACTACTTTTGTAAAAGATAGTCCAATTGCACTCTTTATTAAAAGTAGCCTTCGCAGCCGTAACATGGATTACGAAGGGCCTGAAGTGGCACAAGGCGATCCCTGGGGATACCGTCACCAATTTAATATTGCCGACAGTGGTTTCGGAACCCGTGGCCCACGCGTACAGAACGACCGTGCCGGAGAAGTTGGCCGCACATTGAATGTAAAAGATTTTGATCTTGATCGTATTTTTGGTCAGGAAGGCGTGCAGATTGTACACCTCTCAGGATTAATTGGCGCTCTTTCTCCTGAAACCAGCACATTCTGTTTGGAAATAGCCCGTGCTGCAAAAAAGTATGGAACTCGTATTGCTTTCGACCTGAATTACAGAGCTTCTTTCTGGAAAGGCCGCGAAGCCGAATTACGTGCAAACTTTACCGAAATCGCTTCGATGGCTGACATCCTCATCGGCAACGAAGAAGATTTTCAGTTATGTCTTGGAATTGAAGGACCTGAAGCTGGAGGTAAGGGCATTGAAGCTGAAATTGAAGGTTTCAAAGGAATGATTGGACGTGTGAAAGCTGCATTCCCAAATGCATCGGTTTTTGCGACTACATTACGCCAGGTTGTAAGCGCCAACGAACATCTTTGGGGTGCCATCATGCTCGAAGGCGAAAGCTGGCACGTCATTGAACCTCGCAAAATCGCTGTTCTCGACCGCATTGGCGGTGGCGATGGTTTTGTTGGTGGTTTATTGTATGGCATTTTGAAAGGCTGGGAACCTGAAAAATGGCCTCAATTTGGCTGGGCAACCGGCGCATTGGCTACAACTTTCCTAACCGACTATGCCCAACCTGCCGATGAAGATATGGTTTGGAGCATCTGGGGTGGAAACGCGAGAGTTAAAAGGTAATCTAATTTACAATTTTGCCATTTACAATTTACAATTCGATGAATTCCGACGATTTAAAGAAACGTCTTAAAGTTTTTGCACTAAGAGTAATAAAGCTTTCAGAAAGTCTACCTAATAACATTACCGGGAATACATTAGGAAAGCAAATTATTCGTTCAGGAACATCTCCTGGAGCAAATTATAGAGCAGCTTGTCTTGGAAAATCAGATAGAGATTTTCTGAATAAATTGAAAATGGTTGAAGAAGAACTGGATGAAACTTTGTACTGGTTAGAACTTATCGTTGAATCAGGATTAGTCAAGGTAAATTTGCTTAATGATTTAATTAAAGAAAATCAGGAATTATTTAGAATTATTGTTAGTTCAATTAATACAATGAAGAAGAAGATTAATCCGAAAAAGGATAATTCTAAAGACAAATAGTAAATGGTAAATAATAAAATTGTAAATCAATGCTGTATTACGAAATAGGTTCAACAGAACACGAATTAGTCGCCGAAGACCTTAGAGTTGGTCTTTACAAGGCATTTATGAAGTTGGGACCAAGAAAAAAAGTTCTGGCTATACCTCCCGATTACACCCGTTTGCCTAGCCGTTCAGGTGAATTAACGGAGATGACCTGGAACTTTTATGGCGATACATTGACCGATGTGCTTCCGGCTTTGGGAACGCACTCTCCAATGACCGACCACCAGATTGCTCACATGTTCGGTTCAATGCCAGCTTCGCTTATCCGCGAGCACGACTGGCGTAACGATGTAGTGACTGTGGGAACAGTTCCATCTGAATTTGTGAAAGAAGTGTCGAAAGGAGCAGTTGAATTTCCTTGGCCAGCCCAGGTAAACAAGCTTTTGCTTGAAGGTAATTTCGACCTGATTTTATCCATCGGGCAAGTTGTTCCTCACGAAGTGGTTGGAATGGCCAACTACAACAAAAACATTTTCGTTGGAACAGGTGGTGTTGAAGGGATCAACAAAAGCCATTTTGTGGGCGCTGCTTACGGAATGGAAAAAATGATGGGACATGCAGATACGCCTGTCCGCAAACTGTTTAATTACGCTTCGGAAAATTTCACTCAGCACTTGCCGATCGTTTACGTGCAAACAGTTGTCGGACTCGACAAAACCGATGGCAAAATCAAAACCCGCGGCTTGTACATCGGCGATGACTTTGAAGTCTTCGACAAAGCAGCCAAATTGGCTTTGGAGGTAAACTTCGAAATGCTGGACAAACCATTGAAAAAAGTGGTGGTTTACCTCGACCCGACTGAATTCAAAAGTACCTGGTTAGGTAACAAATCAATTTACAGAACCCGCATGGCTATTGACGATGATGGTGAACTCATTGTTCTGGCACCGGCGTTGAAAGAATTTGGCGAAGACAAGGAAATTGATCGCTTAATCCGCAAGTACGGTTACTTCGGGACTCCGGCCACTTTGAAAGCCTGCGACGAAAATGAGGAACTGCGCAATAATCTGAGTGCAGCCGCACACCTCATTCACGGATCTTCCGAAGGTCGTTTCAGTATTACCTATTGTCCGGGGAAAGGTTCAGAAAATCTGACTCAGGCAGAAATTGAAAGCGTTGGTTTTAAATATGCTGATATTGATTCGGTTACAGCCAAATACGATCCAACTAAACTGAAAGACGGCTACAACACGATGCCCGACGGCGAAGAAATTTTCTATATTTCAAATCCGGCTCTGGGACTGTGGGCGTTTAAAGATAGGTTCAACTATTGATTAACGATCAGAGATTGAAGATTAACGATTGCAGATTGATTACTTACCAAGTTCGTTAAATCGTTTATCAAAAATCACTAATCGTTAATCGTTAATCAAAAATAAAATGCTTAAAATTCAGGAAATCAACTGGGGAATAATAGGATGCGGTGATGTTACCGAGCGGAAAAGTGGCCCTGCATTTAATAAAGTGGAGCACTCAAAGCTGGTTGCGGTGATGCGACGAAATGCTGCGTTGGCACAGGATTATGCACAAAGGCATGGCGTT
Source organism: Prolixibacteraceae bacterium (assembly GCA_963677955.2). Lineage (GTDB taxonomy): Bacteria > Bacteroidota > Bacteroidia > Bacteroidales > Prolixibacteraceae > Aquipluma. The sequence continues at coordinate 3,878,070 of CAXXQR010000001.1, read as the reverse complement.
CCAAAGTGGTATTCTGACGGGCTTGAATTAATCAACGATCCGGACGTAAATGCTGTTTACATTGCCACTCCGCCCGACACACATGCTTCGTACGCCATTGCTGCCATGCGAGCCGGCAAACCTGTTTACGTGGAGAAACCAATGGCCCGAAATTATCAGGAATGTCAGGAGATGATCCGTGTTTCCGAAGAGACCGGCATGCCTTTGTTTGTGGCCTATTATCGGCGCACACTTCCGGCTTTCCTGAAAGTTAAAGAACTTATTGACAACGAAATCATTGGGAATTTGCTCACTGTTCACATTCAGTTGCACAAAACAGCCACAGAAAAAGGGCTGCCGCCGGAACAACATCATTGGCATGTCAATCCCGAAATTGCAGGTGCCGGTCATTTTTTTGATTTGGCTTCACATCAATTGGATTATCTCGACTTTTTGTTTGGGCCGGTGATCGAAGTTCATGGAATCGCTGCCAATCAGGCTGGCTATTATCAGGCAGAAGATACAGTCACCGGCACTTTTCGTTTCGGAAACGGAATTATTGGTACCGGAAGCTGGTGTTTCGTCGCCGATGATTCTTCCGTTGCCGATTACATTGAAATAACAGGCACTTTGGGTAAAATCACTTTCCCGTGCTTTGCTTTGGGAGATGTGAAACTTTCAACTGCTAACGGAGCTGTGAACTTCAGCGTTCAAAATCCTGAAAACATTTCGCACAACCTGATCCGCAATGTAGTTCAGGCGATTCGCGGAGAAGAAGATGGAATCAGTACCGGGATAACTGCAGCACGCACCAGTGCCGTTCTCGATGAAGTAGTGAAAAATTATTATGCTTCAAAAAATACTGAAAGCAAGCGAATTAAAGGCAGTTGCCGAATAACTTAACCACAAAGAACACAAAGTGATCACCAGAAAAAACATAAAATGTCGTGCTCTTTGAGCTTTTCTTCGTGCACTTTGTTGTTAGACAACAAAAATGAAAATAATAATTGACGATAAAATACCATACGTCCGCGGCGCTTTCGAAAATGTCGCCGATGTAATTTACTTACCTGGTTCAAAAACCACTCCGGAAGTGGTAAAAGATGCCGACGCGATTGTGACGCGAACCAGGACCATTTGCAATGAAAAACTACTGGCTGGTTCTTCGGTAAAATTCATCGCCACCGCCACCATAGGGTTTGACCATATCGACACAGATTATTGCGATGCTGCCGGAATAAAATGGACCAACGCCCCGGGATGCAACAGCAAATCGGTGGAACAGTACATCGCTTCAACGTTGATGGTTTTAGCCGAACGGAAAAATTGGCAACTGAAAGATTTGTGCATTGGTGTGGTTGGCGTTGGAAATGTTGGCAGTAAAGTGGCCCGGATTTGTGAATTATTTGGGATGAAAGTGCTGAAAAACGATCCTCCGCGCGAACGGGCTGAAGGTCCGGAAGCCTTTGTCAGCCTTCAACAGGTGATGCAGGAAGCCGATATCATTACGCTGCATGTTCCGTTAAATATGAAAGGCGAGGACGCAACTTTCCATCTGGGAAACGAAGAATTCTTTTCAGGCCTGAAGAAAAGACCGGTCGTAATTAATTCTTGCAGAGGCGAAGTGGTTGAAACCAATGCGGTGAAAGCCGCTTTGAAAAGTGGACAAATTTCAGGATTTGTTTGCGATTGCTGGGAAAACGAGCCGGACATCGATTTGGAATTGCTGAATATGACCGAAATTGCCACTCCGCACATTGCGGGATATTCTAAAGACGGCAAAGCCACAGGAACGCAAATGAGCGTGCAGGCAATCAGCCAATTCTTCGGACTTGGACTGAATGACTGGCAACCTTCAGGAGTTGAACTTCCGGAACAACCTGTGCTTGAATTGGATGGTAGCGGATTGAGCGAACAGGAAATCATTTCAAAAGCCATTTTGCACACGTACGATATCAGGAATGACGACCAAAATTTCAGGAAAAACACTGAAACATTTGAACAGCTACGCGGCGATTACCCCGTGAGAAGGGAATTTCCGGCGTTTACAATTGTTCCGGAAAATATCGGGGAAGAAACTTTGGAGGTGTTGCGAAAATTGGGATTTAATGTATAACCACATAGGCACATAGAAAAAAATAAAGATAAATACATGCAAACTAGGCACTTATGTTTTTCTGAGAAAAAAAATAAGAAATTGACTGATGATTAAATCGCAAAACTACAATAGACTCATAGAACACAATAAAAAATAGAAAAAATCTATGTGACTTATGTGTCTGTGTGGTTCAAACTAAAATACAAATTATAAACTATAGAGAATGAAAAAATTAGCAGACATTGGATTAATCGGGTTGGCCGTGATGGGCGAAAACCTGGTATTGAACATGGAAAGTAAAGGATACACGGTAGCCGTCTTCAACCGCACAACGGCTCGTGTTGACGAGTTTATGGCCGGTCGTGGCGCTGGCAAAAAGTTCATCGGCACACATTCAATTGCTGAATTGTGCGCGTCGCTCGAACGACCCAGAAAAGTAATGATGTTGGTAAAAGCCGGACAGCCGGTGGACGATTTCATTGATCTGATTATTCCTCACCTCGAACCGGGCGATATCATTATCGACGGTGGAAACTCTCATTTTCCTGACACGATTCGTCGCACCAAATATGTGGAAAGCAAAGGCTTGTTGTTCATCGGAACCGGTGTTTCGGGTGGCGAAGAAGGCGCATTAAAAGGCCCGTCAATGATGCCCGGTGGATCGCCTGCCGCATGGCCTGCTGTGAAAGAGATTTTCCAGGCAGTTGCTGCTAAAGTGGAAGATGGTTCTCCTTGCTGTGACTGGGTTGGTGAAGGTGGTGCCGGTCACTTCGTAAAAATGGTGCACAACGGTATCGAATATGGCGATATGCAAATTATTTGCGAGGCATACCAGGTAATGAAAGACATGCTTGGCATGAACGCTGACGAAATGCACGATGTCTTTAAAATGTACAATGAAGGCGATCTGGATTCGTACCTGATTGAAATTACCCGTGACATTTTGGGTTACAAAGACGAAGACGGCGAACCAATGGTTGAGAAAATTCTGGATACAGCCGGACAAAAAGGAACCGGAAAGTGGACAGGAGTTTCGGCACTTGATTTGGGTATTCCGCTGACTTTGATTGGTGAATCGGTATTTGCACGTTGCTTATCTGCGCAGAAAGATTTGCGCGTTGAAGCTTCAAAAGTAATTTCAGGGCCAGCAGTCGACAAATCTCTTGACCGTGCCCAAATGATTTCGGACCTGAAAGACGCATTATTCGGAGCTAAAATTATTTCGTATGCACAGGGTTATAATTTGATGATGGAAGCTGCCAAGGAATATGGCTGGAACCTGAATTACGGCGGTATTGCCCTGATGTGGCGAGGTGGTTGCATCATCCGCTCAGTATTCTTAGGCGACATCAAAAAAGCATTCGATGTAAATCCGAACCTCCAAAACCTGTTGTTTGCGCCTTATTTTAAGGAAGTTGTTGAAAAAGCACAGGCCGGATGGCGCCGTGTTTGCGCCGCTGCACTGACCAATGGGATTCCGGTACCTGCGTTAACTTCAGCGCTTTGCTATTTCGACGGATTCCGTACGGAACGTTTGCCAGCCAACCTGTTACAGGCTCAGCGCGATTATTTCGGCGCTCACACCTACGAACGCACCGACAAACCTCGCGGTGAATTCTTCCACACCAACTGGACCGGACGCGGAGGCGACACGACTTCGAGAACTTATGTAGTATAATGTTTTTTAGTCAGGGTTTCACTCAAAGTGAAGCCCTGACTTTTACCAAAATACAAAAGCCGCTTTCCTGAAATGGGGAGCGGCTTTTTGCGTTTGATCCGATGACTGGAGTTCATCGGATTAAGTAATTAGAAACTCTCCAATCTTTTTATACGTCGTCCATCCGCTTTCACCAGTATGAATCATATCTATATATTCTAGTTTTCTCAATAAAATCAATTGCAATCCCAAAACTGCTGAATCAATTAGAGGCATCCGATCTTCGCTATAGTCTTTAAATCGACCTGAATGAGCAACAGAATTTCGATCATTGAACAACTTTTTTAAATCAAGCTTTATTGTTTCTAAATTGATCTGATATTTTGAGGCCAATCGTTCTGCTTTTAAAATAGACTTGTCCCACGAAAGACTCTCTAAAACTCGTCCCGTCCAAAAACCAGTTTTGTCAAATTCTGGAAAATCATTACGCCACAATTTTAAGCTATCCTTTAATCTAGTTCTAAGATTATTCACCTGTTCCGGCACTTCGCTCAAATCTCCAATCCAATCGGTAGAAACTAACTCCCATGCTTGAGCTATTCGAAGTAATCGCTCCTCTAAATATCCCTTTGAAGTAGAATTAATATAATTCACAGCCACATTCATCGTTTTCTTCTCAGCATCACTTAATTCCTTATACCAAATTGGAAAACAGTCTTTTAAAAAGTAAGAAATTCGAAAATGCGGAACACATTCATAAGCTCCAAAATCATCCAGATGCTGCTCTCTCCAAACTTCACACTTAGAACCATCTGTGTATTTATAAATCTGGCAATTAAACCCGATTTCATTTCCAGTTGCTAACGATAACATATCGGTGACAATTGTCGCTCGTTTAACAAGTTCTTCATTGCTTAAATTACAACCTGTTATTTCAAGGCAAAAACCTTCCAATTGAATCTCCCAGATTTTGCTCAATAATTCTTGATGATCTGACCTTTGTTTGTCTCCACTTATTTTATAACAACAATTCTCATATTCAAACTCGGCTTCATCGCCATAATAACCTATCAATGGAAATTCTGCTGAGACAATTCCCTGACTTTTGAAATTGCCGATTATAAATTCTTTTTGAGGCATCAACTTAATTCCCTTATTATTAGCAGAAAAAAGCATCAACACTGGCGATGAAACTTCAATTTCACCATCTCCTATATGACCATTAAAAAACCAATTTCCCAATTCCATAAAAGGTTCTAATGTAAAATCTGAATAGATTCGAATTGTAGTGGGATAAATGACTAAATTAAAGTCAAGCTTAATTTCATCAGTATCTGACTTTAGAATTCCTGTTCCCTCGAAAACTCTTATTTCCGGATAATATTCAAGTTTATTCATCTTAATCGAAGCCATTGCCAATTAAATACAGGTCGTTCATTGCTTAAAAGTTAGTGTATTTCAGAAGAATAAATTTAGCGAAAATTTGATAACCTGGGGGTTCGCAAATGAGCAATTCTAACGACTACTCATCCGATGACTGGAGTTCATCGGATGAGTTACACTCCCATCCTGATTATTGATCCGATAAACCAAAGTCATCGGATCAAACACAAAAGGGTTAGGTAATCAGCCCCAATTCCTTCGCCGACTCTCGATTGACGAGCTTGCCCTTTCGACCGCCAAAATAATCGCGATACGATGAAAATTCCCATTCCTCATGATTTTGGACCAGATGATCTTTTATTGGATTCAGATGAATGTAGTTGAAGCAAACATTCAGGTAATTGGTTTCGGGCAAATCGAGATTTCCCATCATCCCAAAATGCGTATTGAAATAGGCAGGAGCAAATTTCGGTTCGGTAAGACAAAGGGCTTTGGTATGCTGCTCGAACAGTGATCCATGATTTTGATGTTGCTTATTAATTGCTCTGGTGTATGAACGTAGCATTATTGCAATAGAGTCGTTCAAACTTCTGTATTTTGAAGACTCTTTGCTACTCATCCGATGACTAGAGTTCATCGGATGAGTTAAGCTTCGATCCTGATCATTGATCCGATGAGCCCAAGTCATCGGATCAAAATCATCCTCGCCAATTTCAACTTCAACCCGATTCACTGAAATCATCAAATGAAAATGATTCGGCATCAGGCACCAGGCCAGAATATCTGCGTAAGGCATGATGTACTTTCTGATTTTTTCGAGGAAAAACAGGTAATTCTCACGATTGAAGAAGACCATTTGAGAGTTATTTCCCCGATTGAAGACGTGGTAGATGTGACCTGCAGCAAAATCCATAATTGGTTATTGTCTTCAATTTAACACTAAAAATTGAATTTATTACCAATTGATTATCAATTGATCCGATAAAATTTAGTTATCGGATCAAACCTCATATTCTCCAGTTTTTATAACCCTCACTTTCCCTTCTGTTGGGGTTAGTTCCGACCATAGCCAGTTATAATGTGCAATAAGCTTTGGGGCGGAAACGTAAGGCCGGTCAGCAGTAGTATGGGCATCCGAAATAATCGTCAGGTTGTAATCGTGCGTCAAGGCGGATTTGACCGTAGCATCCACGCAAAAGTCGGTGGCACAGCCGGTGATCACCAGCTCATCGACATCTAATTCCTGTAAAACCTGGTGTAGTTCTGTCCGGTAAAATCCATCATTCACTTCTTTCGAAACAACCCTATCTTCAGGCAACCGAACCACTTCATCCAGAATTTCCCATTCATCTGTTCCAGGCAGGCAATAATTTTCACGAATCCCGTCGTGCTGTATAAAAATAACCGGCAATCCTTTCTCTCTGAACTTTGCGGAAAGCGAATTGATTCGATCGATTACTATTTCAGCCTCAAAACGTGTCGTTTTCGGCGTGAACGAAACTTTCTGCATGTCGATAATTAAGAGTGCCTTCATGGTTAAAATGCTTTTGAATACCAGTGTATAAAAATAAAGAAGATCACCGGCGTTTGATTAATATCAAATTTAAATTTCAATTATTTTTATGACTTTTGAATGCAAACCTCAAGAATCGTTTATGACACCAGTCAGCATAGCAAAAGACTTCACCGAAGCGCTGAAACTAGATAAATACAAACCCTGCGGTGTGTATTTCAGCAACATTAAACCTGAAAATGCGCTTGAATTGAAGAAAAAAGGAAATGGCTGTATTGTTCCGCTAATCCTGAAAGCATCGACAGGAGTACCAGTCGTATTTGCAGAAGAATCAACCGGCTGGCCATGTTCTGCATTTTATCTCGGATTTCAGGATACAATCTTTGAAGGCATCGAGTTTTTCCTTTCGAACAAAGACGATTTCTGGCGCCCGTGCGAACGCTTTATTCAAAATCCGGGATTAGCTAAAACGTTGATCGAAAATATTCAGCCGGTAAAGCCAACCAAACACTACCTTGTGGTAAAACCACTCGAAGATTTTACTAACGATGAAGAACCTGAGTCTGTGTTGTTTTTTGTCAACGCTGACCAATTGAGTGCGATGGTCTTTTTGTCGCATTTCGATGCTCCGGGAAGCATGGACCGTGTACTTTCGCCCTTCGCTTCGGCTTGCATGGCATTGGTTACACTTCCATTGAAACTGGCCCGAAAGAAGGAAGAAAAAGCGGTTACGGGACTTTTCGACATTGCAGCGCGAACCCGCATGCCTTCCGATTTGCTGTCGTTTGCCATGCCATATACTTTTCTGAAAAAACTGGCAGGGTTTCTTCCGGAGAGCTTTGTGACTACACACAATTGGGAAACCGTAAAAGAGCGAATTTAACGGTTAATGATTTCGGGTTTTGCAAGTTCAAACAGATTGAATTTGAATAATTTTAAGTGTCTGCATCCTTGTATTTATCAGGTTTTGACCTTAAATTCGTTTGGTCATCCTGTATAATTCAGGTATTAAGATTAAACCCAAAAATTAACCACCATGAAAAAGCTAACTTTCATGCTTACGATGATTCTGAGCATTCTCGCTGTTCAGGCTCAACTTCAGTTAAAAATACCTTCGGTAAAATGGGACGAAACATACAGCTTCGACAAATGCAATGAATTCCGGATGCTGTTTTACGCCAAAAATCAGGAATTAATGCGAACAATGACCTACAAAACGTATTACCAAACTTCAGGAGACAACTTTTTGGTAAAATTGGTAACCGACGGACGCGGAAATGAAATGCAAACTGTTCTCGACAAAAAAAACGAAGTTGCAGTCCAGATTATGGGTGGCGGCGGTTCGACAGAACCTTTTTACAATGCAGGCGGTTTTAAATATCCTGACGAAGCTAATTTGAAAAAATTGGATTTAGCGCCGACATCGGAAACAAAAGAGATACTTGGATTTACCTGCAAAAAATACACATATACCTACAAAAAGATTTTTGGCGAAGTATGGATCACCGATCAGGTCGACTTGTCGAACGACGTGGGTATTTTTCGGGCAGCAAAAATGGCTGCGTTGCATAACACCCTTTCGGTTGGTGGTTTTGTAATGGAAATGACTTCGGAAGATGCCAAAGGCGGCAAAACTCTGATGCAAACAGTATCACTGAAAAATCAGGAAAATTACAAGCTCGATTTAAAAGATGTGAAAATGAATACCGCCATCAACAAGGTAAATTATTTTACATTCTGAAATTCGGGCTCCGGAAAGTTTATTCCTTCGTAAAATCATAGTCGCGTTCAACCTTTGCAATTCGCACTTTATACGATTTGTACCATTGACGTTTGCCATACATTTGCGCCAGAATATGCTCCGAATGATTTCGCCAGTTGCGGATTGATTCCAGGTCGCGCCAATATGAAACGGTAATCCCAATTTCGTTTCGGGCACTCTCCCAACCCAGGAATCCATCCTGCTGTTGCGCAATTTCAACCATTCGGTCAGACATTTCGGAATAACCCTGATCACCGTCGGTTCGAACTGAGGTAAATATTACAGCATAATATGGAGGCTTGGGAGTCTTGGCGATCATGAATAGTTATATTGCTTCTGATTAAACAAAATTCAGTGTCTTAAGAAATACAAAAAGTACAGTCGACCACAATACTACATTGTAGATAATACTGATTCCCATGAACTTGAGAAAGACTTTTATGATATTCTGTCCATAAAAAAAGCGAAGAGCCCAGATGAAGTAGATCGGAATTGAGAATATCAAAATGGAATTCACCAGCAACAGTTCTGAGCTAAAAATCAGTCTCAGACCAGTAATAATGATCAGAATAAAAAACAAGTACGAATGTAAATGAATGGAAAAAATTAAATGCTTGATATAATTTTGGTTTCTCCGGATGTAAAAAAATTTTAAGATGAGAGCGAATAAAGGCAACAAAATAAAAAATGACCAGGATAGATATTTCATTAGCGAAGAAATGACCATCCCCGGATTCCGGCACATGGCTATATACGACTTTAGCTTACGCTGCTTCTCCCGATCATCTGTCTTTTTTAGCCTTTCTTCCAGAATTTCAGCCAACTTATCCAGTTTATCGCGTAGTTCTCCTTTCGTAAAAAATGCTTCGTCTAGATCAAGTTTAAAACCTGAATTAACGGAATCACCCAAAGACAGGTTCAAACTTCTTGTGGTGTCCATTTCCGTTGCCAAGGCTTGTCGTACTGTATCTATTAAATCATGTTCTTTCATAATTTCAGGTTTATGATCTGAAAGCACTTCAACCGATGCTTCAGATTTCTTTTGGTCCGGAGTATAATCCAGACTTCGTTCGGTGATCACCTGCAAAAGCAAAAAAAGTATAAAACTCAGAAAAACGAAGATTCTGAATGGCGGAGAATAGCGCATCCTCCGACCCTGAAAAAATTCTTTGGTAAGAAACCCGGGACGAAATAACAGGTATTTGAAAGTTCGAAAAAAACGGGTATCGAAAGCAAAAAAATTGCCTACAAAATCATAAATCACAAATCCAATGGGACGATTGAACTCAGCCACTTTCTGACCACAATTCGGGCAAAAATGACCTTTAAACTCATGCCCGCAGTTTTCGCATTTCACCGGGTCCAATTCATCCACAGGAATCGTGTTTTTAGATCTGCCCAATTTCGAATTGCGAAGCTTTTCCCTCAAATTCATAGGTTTTTATTTTGGTTTCGGTGCGATTTACCAATCTGCTCAGATCAATTGTACTGTTTGAAATAATTCGTCAGTTTGCCTGTTAGCTGATTAAAAATAGGTTGGGTAAATAAAACAAACATATCCTGTGGAGCAGGAGGCATGGCCACTTTATTGCTGATTATGTTAGCCATTGCGTTATCAAGAACTTCCTTATCGCCTACAAAAATTCCGTACTGGTTTTTCCAAAGATATGAACCCGGAATTTTATCGGTAAACACAATTTTCTGCGACTGGAATTCAACGGCTTTCAATTCAAGTAAACCACCCGAAGCGACCTGATCAGTCACAATTTTGATTCGTCCTTTTTTAGTTACATTTCTTGTTCGCGTTGCCGTTGAATCTTTCGATATTTTTACCGTATACTTTTCTTCGACCTGCTTCGAAAGATCTTTTTCCTCTTCGAGATGCTGAGGCCTGTCGATGTAAAAATCGTAAAATCCCATTCGTAAAACCATGTCAGGATATTTCAACTTTGCGTTTTCAGCTTGTTCCGGAGAAAAGAAATGCACAAAATCTTTCTCCTGAAAATTCTGGTTAAGCATCTGGAAAACATTGTCGTAAAAAAACTGTGCTGAATACTCGAATTTGCCATTTACCGGAATTTGTTCAACTACAACTTTCAACGTTGCCAAATCCTTCGATTCAAGTATTTTTTGTTTGGTATCCTTGAAACCGCGCACCAACCCGTCAGCATTCTGAAAATAATAGAAAGCCTGTTTCGCAGATTCGCGCGTGTTGCGACTCAATGCATCAGTACCGGCATCGTAAAACTCTTGTGCTGCGCGGTTCTGCACGTCATTCAGTTCGGTAGTGTATGTCTTAGGATTTGGAACCAGTTGACGAGCAGCCGGTATGCGACGAATTTGATCGGAAATCTGATTTACCGTCTGCATTATTTCGAGCGTTTGCTTCCATTTAAACGGATCGTTCCCGGTTAATGTGTGGTCAATTTCTTCCTGATAATATTGAACGGCCATGGGGTAACCATCGCGTACAACCTGTGAAGCTTTGCGATTGCCCGGATCGCTGCTTAATCGGTTTGCGGCCTTCATAATGGCATCGTAATAATTTCCCTTTTGCAACGACTTCAGGCCTGTTGAACACGAACTCAGGAAAAAGATTCCCAGAATAAAAAAATGAAAATACTTTCGCATAGGTTGGATTTTTATCAGGACAATAAAATTTTAGGTATTATTCAAATATTCAAATCATTTACGTTTGCCTTATTTCGACCAGCTACCAGGTATACGTCACCTGCATTCCCTGAAAATTACTGCTTCCGATCGGCACAACGGTAAGTTTTAAGTCGGAACTGCGATGACTCACCAAATTGCCGACAAGTGTTCCGACGGCAGCTCCGGCTACTACGTCGCTTAACCAGTGTTTGTTGTCGTAAATGCGCGATAATCCGACAAGCGAAGCCACCGAATACGCCGCAACCGGCACCCATTTGGTATCTCGGTATTGGGTCGCAATAACTGAAGCTACCGAAAATACTGCCGTTGTATGACCCGACGGAAAACTGTTACCCTGAAAAGGCCCCTTGAACTGAAACTGGTCGTCAGCCACATCCGGACGATCCCTGCCTGCCAACGTTTTCGGAATGCGAACTACAACACTCGCCAGCAAAAAACTTTCGAGACTTAACAAACCTGTACTCACACTCTTGCTGTTCTTAGCGATTAATCCATGCGCCAGAAAGCCCGACATAACCAGTAAACTGTAATTTCCACCGAATGGCTCCAGAAAATTTTTCGAAACATTATCGAGACCGGTACTTTTGTGGTCCTGAAAATAATTCTTAACCGATTTATCAGTAAACATGATTCCGCCCTCAGCCGCGACAAAGACACCAAGTTTAGTCCAGTCCTTTCCGTCCCATCGCGCGGGAGAAGTCACTATCAATTTGGTATCGGTCCAGTATTTTTTGAAATACTGTTTGTTAAAGCGAACTGTATCGATTTGAGCAAATACTGAGTTCGAAATTAGAATCAGGAGCAAAAACAAAATCCCCTGACTTTTTCCTTTTTGTGCCATTTTTTCGATGATTTAATACTCTATCCGGAACAACTGAGAACTGCGACTGCCCACTGCGACTATTTAAGAATCACAGTCTTTCTATTCGTTTGGCTTCATCCCATATTTCATCCATTTCAGCGAGCGACATTTTTTTCAGGTCCCGGCCTTTTTGCAAAGTCTGACTTTCGAGATAATTAAACCTGTTGATAAATTTCAGGTTTGTCCGTTCCAGCGCTGTTTCTGGATCGATGCCATACAACCGAGCTGCATTGACCATGGCAAAAAACAGATCGCCAAATTCACCTTCAATTTTATCCTGATCAACATGGTCAATTTCAACACTTAGTTCATTGATTTCTTCCTTCACTTTATCCCAAACCTGCTCCCGGTATTCCCAATCGAAACCTACTCCACTCACTTTTTCCTGAATTCGGTTTGCTTTTACCAGTGCCGGCATGGCAGCAGGAACTCCTTCCAAAACACGTTTATTTCCGCCTTTTTCTTTCAGTTTTAGTGTTTCCCAGTTTTGTTCCACTTCGCGGGCATTGGCCACATCAACTTCGCCGAAAACATGCGGATGCCGGTAAATAAGCTTTTCATTAATAGATTTCAATACGTCGGCCATATCAAAAGCACCTTTTTCAGAACCGATTTTGGCATAAAAAACGATGTGCAACATCAGGTCGCCCAACTCTTTTTTTATGCCGTTCAGATCGTTTTTCAGGATCGCATCGGCAAGTTCATAAGTTTCTTCGATGGTTAGTTTCCGCAACGATTCAAGGGTTTGCTCTTTGTCCCACGGACATTTTTCGCGCAACTCGTCCATAATATCCAGCAGGCGCGCAAAAGCATCTAATTTTTCCTTCATCCTGAAATTTTTTCAATGAAACCCAAAATTAGAATCTTTATTTTTATTCGAAAGATTTAAGACATAAACATTCGAAAATCTTAGCTGAAAGAAATGTTGAGTTAATCCTGAGGTCTGCCGGCAATATAGCGCACTACAATTTTTAATCCCCAAAAGATACAGGAAACTCCGGCAAGCAGAATCAGGTTTCCAACAAAAAATATCAACAAATCTTTGGGCGAATCAGCGATAATATTCCTGACGGTATGAATCCCGGGCGACGCTGCAAATTTATTGGGAACATTCATGGACGATGAAATAACCGAGACTCCAATTATTGAACACACAATTCCGGAGATAGAAAGGATCAGGAATTTCTGTTTATCAAACTTTTCCACAAAATAAGTTTCAGGTTCTGTTATTTCACGCTGGCTTTCTTTTCCGGTCGTGTCAGTACCTGTAGCGGCTTCAGTTTCAGTATCCATAAGATCAACTTAGGTATTGATTTACAGCATCAAATTAATCTATTTACAGATGAATACAAAAAATAATCTGATAATTTAGATCACATTTTTCAGGAAAATTTTGAACAAAAAAAGCAGGTTCATTTTCTGGAACCTGCTTCATATTGTTGTCGGATAATTTTTATTTAATTAGTTCAAAACTGCGTTTTACAAATTTATCCAGATCTTCACCTTTTAGCATTCCATTAGCCAAAAGTGCCAGATCGACCAATTGTTTAGCCAGTTTATTTTCCTTGCCAAATGCAGTAAGCTTTTCTTTCTGTTCGTCTTTCAACGTAGAAATCGCTTTTTCCAGTTCTTCCGATTTTTCTTTCACCTCGCTCGGAATTTCTTCTTCTTTCTTGTCTTTTTTCTGCTTATCAACCTTTTCCTTTTCTTTTGTTTTAGCCTGAATTTCAGATTTCAGTTTGGCCAGATCTTCTCCCAAAACTTCGTCTCGCGCTTCGAAAACCTGTTTTACCAACGGATGGGAAGTGTTGACAACCAAATTCAGATTTTCAGGAAGATCTCCATAAAAACTCATTCCACCGCCCTGCATCTGGCTCATATCTTTCATACGTCGCATAAATTCGTTGCGGGTTATTACCATCGGATTTCCGGTTTCGCCCAAATCTTTGAAATCGACCATGAAGCCAAAATCTTTGTTATCCGGACAAACAGCTTTAAAAATCGGGCTCAATTCATTCTTCTCATCCCAACTTAATTCGTGTTTAGGCTCCTCTTTTTGAATCAAATGTTCAGCCACATCCGAATCAACACGCACAAAACGCTTGTTGCTGTATTTTTGCTCCAGCTTGTTGATCATTGGTGTAGTCAGCACGTTGTTCATGACCAAAACATCGTAACCTTTGTTTTTCGCAGCCTGCACAAAACTGAATTGCTCTTCAGCATTGCTGGTATACAAATAAATAAGGTTGTTTTCCTTGTCGGTTTGTTCTCCTTTAATGAGCGTTTCATATTCGCCCATCGTAAAGTACTTGCCGTCAACATTCTTGAAGAGCATAAATTTTTCAGCCTTTTCGTAGAACTTATCTTCGGTTAGCATTCCGTATTCTATAAACAGGCGAAGATCATCCCATTTGGCTTCAAAATCTTCGCGTTTTTCAGCAAATAACTGAGCCAACCTGTCTCCAACCTTCTTTGTAATGTGGCTGCTTATTTTCTTTACGTTCGAATCGCTTTGCAAATACGAACGCGAAACGTTCAGCGGAATATCAGGAGAATCCAAAACACCATGAAGCAAAGTCAGGAATTCCGGAACTATACCTTCAACCGAGTCAGTTACAAATACCTGGTTGCTATACAATTGTATTTTATTTTTCTGAACTTCAATCGAATTTTTCAGTTTCGGGAAATACAAAATACCGGTTAGATTGAACGGATAGTCTACATTCAGGTGAATATTGAACAGGGGCTCTTCAGCCATCGGATACAATTGACGATAAAAGTTGGAGTAATCCTCATCTTTCAGATCGACAGGTTTTTTTGTCCATGCCGGAGCAACATCGTTAATTTGGTTATCCTCGTCAGTGTCTACTTCTTTCCCATCTTTCCAGGTCGTCTTTTTCCCGAAAACAACCGGAACCTGCAAGAATTTACAGTACTTGTTCAGGATTTCGGAAATGCGCGATTTTTCAAGAAACTCTTCCGAATCAGCATTCACGTGCATAACGATATCGGTACCAACTTCTTCCCTTTCCGCATCTTCCAAAGTATATTCAGGACTTCCGTCGCACTCCCAGCGGATGGCTTTTGCGCCTTCGCGGTACGATTTTGAAATAATTTCAACCTGGCTCGAAACCATGAACGAAGAATAAAAACCTAAGCCGAAATGACCAATAATGGCATTGGCGTCGTTTTTATACTTTTCTAAAAATTCTTCCGCACCTGAAAATGCAATCTGGTTAATGAATTTTTCAACTTCTTCACCGGTCATCCCAATACCATTGTCCGAAACGGTAATTGTTTTGGCGTCCTTGTCTACTTTTACGACAACTTTGGCATTCGATAAATCGCCCGAATACTCGCCACGACCCGCAAGTGTGCGTAATTTCTGAGTCGCATCAACTGCATTTGAAACAATTTCACGAAGAAAAATATCGTGATCAGAATACAGAAACTTTTTAATAATTGGGAATAAATTGTCGCTGCTTACGCCTATTTTTCCTTTTTGCATCGTACTTATTTTTTTAGTTAAACATTCATTTTTGTGATCCCATTTTTTTCAAAGACTATACCACAACCGAAAAATGACTTTTTGTCACCGAACTTGTCAGCCGATCATTTTTTAGGTGACAAAAAATGATTTTATTCTTCTTTTATCTGACTTAAAGGAATAATTTTGCACTGCATTTTGAACCGTAAAAATTCCATGAGTAATCTTGAAATATATTTCGAGCAATTCAGAAAAGAAATAATTGGCATCGACCAGAAATTTAAGTCGCCATACGGTGATAAAAAAATGATTTATGCCGATTGGATAGCCAGTGGAAGGCTCTACAAAAATATTGAGTATCAAATCACTGAACAATTTGGCCCGTATGTTGGCAACACTCATTCGGAAACCAGTGAAACAGGTGCCTTAATGACACATGCCTACCACAGGGCACAACAAATTATTAAAACTCATGTAAATGCCGGTCCAAACGACATTATTATAACCGCAGGTTCCGGTATGACGACGGTGATCAATAAATTTCAGCGCATGCTTGGCCTGAAATATTGCGGAAAGGTTAGTCATACGGAATGCATCGTCAAACGTGAAAAACCTGTGGTGTTTATCACCCACATGGAACACCATTCAAACCACACCAGCTGGTACGAAACCAGCGCCGACGTGGTAATTGTAGAACCCGACGAAAACCTGCTGGTTTCTCCGGAAAATCTCCGGGAAAAACTTGAAGAATACAAAAACCGTCCGTTCAAAATTGGTTCATTTACTGCCTGTTCCAATGTTACCGGGATTCGTACGCCATATTATGAACTGGCCAAAATCATGCACGAATATGGCGGAGTTGTTTTCATCGATTTTGCTGCTTCGGCGCCCTACGACGAAATGGACATGCACCCCGCCGATCCGTTGATGAAACTGGATGCTGTAATGTTTTCACCACACAAATTTTTGGGCGGTCCGGGATCTTCAGGCGTTCTGATTTTTGACCAGTCGATGTATCACAATACAGTTCCGGATCAACCTGGCGGCGGAACTGTTGACTGGACCAATCCCTGGGGCGAATACAAATATGTCGACAACATTGAAGTGCGCGAAGATGGCGGAACTCCCGGTTTTTTGCAAACCATCCGGACAGCGCTTTCTATCAGGCTAAAAGAAGCAATGGAAGTTGAAAAAATCCATGAACGTGAAAATGAGTTGTTGCAACTTGCCTTTGCTGGTTTAGACAGCATTCCTGAAGTTATGATCATGGATAACAACCACCGCGACCGACTGGGTGTTATTTCGTTTTATGTGGTTAAAATCCACTACAATCTGTTGGTCAAATTGCTTAACGATTTATACGGAATTCAGGTTCGCGGCGGATGTGCCTGCGCCGGAACCTACGGGCACATTTTGCTTGAAGTAAGCCACGAATTATCTGACGAAATTACCAGCCGAATCAACCAGGGAGATTTATCGCTGAAACCCGGCTGGGTGCGCTGGTCGCTACACCCCACAATGACCAATGATGAAGTCCGGATTTTTATTCAGGCACTAAAGGATATTATTGAAAATTTTGAAACCTATTCAGCCGATTACACCTATTTCCCGAAAGAAAATATTTTCAGGCACAAGAATGAGACCCAATATTCTGAAGTCGTCAAAGAATGGTTCTAAAAAAGTCGCCAGTCGCTGAAAAGAAACCTTCGGTAATTCAGTCATTCAATCGTTAACCATAGGCAAAAATCCATAATCCCGGCTGTAGCGCAGCATTTGCGAGGTATAGTCTTCGTCATAGCGGATTAATACCTCATTTATATTTCCCGACGCATCAGATTGAAGTTCATACACTGGATTTAGAAAACCTGCATAGGGAGCAAGATCAAGCTTTTTGAACCGTTCCAGAATTTCCTGATGCAACTGCTGATCAACTTTTACTGCATAAGTTTCAACCAAATTGCGGGCAGCATCGAAATCTCCTTCCGATTTAATTCGCTGAATTTCTTTCAACAACTGGCCAAACAATTCGCGAAGTCTTTGGTAGTTATTTATCTTCACATAGGCTTTATTATTTGCCCTGAAGAATTCAACCACATTTTCTGCTTTACCGGCTTCATAGGCCCACCGGGCAATCAATTGACGGTTGCGCATGTGCGATTCTTCAATATCCTTTCCGGGTTCAATTCTGGTCAGTTGAGTCAGTAAACCATTTCTCAAATAGGCGTCGAACTCGGCTTTTGCAGTTTCAGGTGAAGGCACCAAACCTAATTTTATAAGCTGGTCGTCCATAATGTAATAAAGGGCAAACAAATCGGCCCTGGTTTCTTCAATGGTCGAATAATAATTTTTCAGACTATCGGTACTTACCCCATCTTTCACTTTTCCTGAACCGTGCCCCAGGCATTCGTGCAAATCAGTATGCAGATTTCCGGCTAAATAACCATATAGTCTGGTTCTTTCCATTTCTTCTTCCGACGAAGCAAACTCTTCAAGCATACCATTATTCATGGAATCAAGGAAATAAGCTTGTGTAATATTTTCAATCGTCACTGATTTGGAACCATGTTTTTCGCGAATCCACTCGGCATTCGGTAAATTAATACCAATCGGTGTAGCCGGATAACAGTCACCAGCCAAAATAGCCACGTTGATCACTTTTGCGCTTACGCCTTTAACTTCCGATTTTCTATATTCAGGCGAAACCGGCGAATAATCTTCAAACCACTGGGCATTTTCACTCAAAACAGTGGCTCGTTTGGTCGCTTCAGTATCTTTATAATTTACAATCGATTCCCAACTGCCTTTTATGCCAAGCGGATCGCCGTATACTTCAATAAATCCGTTCACAAAATCGACGTCGCCATCGAGTTCCTTCACCCAATCGATGCTATAAAGATCGAAACTGCGTAAATCGCCCGTTTTGTAATAATTAATCAAGTGACCAATGTGTTTTTTCTGAATGTCATTTTCGGCAAATTCAGCGGCTTTCTCCAGCCAAAATATAATTTGACTAATAGCGGCACTGTACTTTCCGCCCTGTTTCCAAACGATTTCGCGTAACTTACCGTTTTCACTGACCAAAGTCGAATTCAGGCCAAATGAAACAGGTTCTGATCCGGAAGTACTTTTCAAGTCTGCATAAAATTGCTCAGCCTCACTCTGTTTAACTTGCTGATAATAATTGTTGCACGACGACTCCAACAAATCCTTTTCAGAATCGAGATGAACGCGTTTGCTTTCCTTTCGATGGTCAAAAATTATATCTTTTATTTCTGTAATAAAAGTCTCAAAATTTGTTCCTGAAGGGAGTTTAAATTCTCCCCAATCCGAAGCCATAACCAACTCATCAAAATAACTCTCCGGAAATCCAACTTCCAGTTTTTCGGTAGAATAATGATGGTGAATTCCATTTGAAAACCAAACCCGTTTCAAATAAACAACGAACAATGAAAAATCATGAGCCTCCCTGCTTCCGCTGAATGTTTTGAAAATCGTCTCCAAAACCGACCTGATCCGCAGGTTATAGCGGTTATTTTGATCCCACAAAATATCGCGTCCGCAAAGCGCTGCTTGCGAAAGATAATAGATGTATATTTTCTTGTTCAGGCTTAATTTCTCAAATTCAGGTACATCGTAACGCAATATTTTTAAATCAGCAAATCGTTCAGCGAAAACATTCATGGCTTTTTATTTATTCAGTTCTTCAAATTTCTGTTCCAGTAAATCGACCCGTTTGATACTCAAACGCAACCAATTCAGAAGTAATTGCTGCTTTTCAATGTCAGTCAGTTGCCAGTTAATATTTGGTGAGTTGCGCAACTGATGCGTAAGGTGATGTAGTGTTACAGCCACCGATACCGAAACATTCAGACTTTCAGTGAAACCGACCATCGGGATTTTCATAAACTCGTCAGCTTCATTTTTTGCTGACTCAGTGAGACCAGGCCTTTCAGTACCAAAAACAAATGCAGCTTTGCCTTTTGCCAGATCGAATTCTTCCAGATTAACATCATGCTCGTGCGGACTAGTTGCTATAATCCGGTATCCTTCAGATTTTAATTTGCGAATTGCATCCAACGTATTCATTTCGCTTTGATTGTGCCGCTTTACTGTTACCCAGTTTGATGCACCACGAACTACATCGGGATTAACATGAAAAATATTCTTGTTCTCGATGACATGAACGTTTTGTATGCCGAAACAGTCGGCAGAACGCAAAACTGCACTCGCATTCTGTGTTTGATAAATATCCTCGAGAACAACGGTAAGGTAATTTGTTCTGAATGACAGAATTTTGTGAAATAAATTTAGTCTTTCAGGTGTCACAAATCCGGAAAGAAATTGAATTAACTCAGACTCCATTTCTAATATTTTGGCCCGACAAAGATAAAAAAAAGGGACGCATATCTTTTATGCCTCCCTTCCGTAAATTTTTTTCAGGAAAATACTAGATAGTATCAGCTAATTCAGCACCTGGTTTAAATTTAACAACTTTCTTTTCCGGGATTTCGATAGTTGCACCAGATTGTGGGTTTCTTCCGGTTCTTGCGCTGCGCGAAGCAACTGAGAAAGAGCCAAATCCAATAAGAGCAACACGGTCGCCATTTTTCAAGGCATCAGAGGTGGCATCAACGAAAGCATCCAACGCTTTTTTAGCATCGGCTTTAGTTAAATTAGCTTTTTCAGCAATTGCATCGATTAATTGTGCTTTGTTCATAAGAAAACATGTTTAAGGTTAAAAAATATCTGAATAAAAAATCATCCGGATCTCCCGATTAAAATGAACTTTGAAAAATACAAAACCTTAATAAAATCAATACTTTCAAATGGTTAATTTTAATCTGTTACTAAATTCCAAAATCTGAATCAAAAAAGCAACCTATATCTAAAGTTTTTTAAAAAAAAATTTCATGCCAATTTTCTGAATTTGTTTTTGCGAATTAAAAAATTGTTCTACTTTTGCAACCGCCTAAGGAGAGATGGCAGAGTGGTCGAACGCGGCGGTCTTGAAAACCGTTGACCGTGTGAGCGGTCCGGGGGTTCGAATCCCTCTCTCTCCGCCGAGTTTAAAGGCCTGAAATTCAATGAATTTCAGGCCTTTCTCTTTTTAGAAAATCCACATTTTTAATTCCTTACTAAACCTTCCAAAAGATTTTATTGAGGTAGTTTTTGATCATAAGTTCTTAATGCGCTTATGATTTTAAGAAAACTATTTTGGATTTCAGACGAAACCAACTGAACAGAATAAATAAAAATGTAATTACAGACTGCTATAAATAAATTTAGGCATCATATTTTTGGAAACTGAAATGCATTTTTGGTAAGATCTTCACTTGTTTTATATAATTTTTAGTGCGTGGAAACATCGGCCGCGCACCTAAAACCGGTATTGAAAAGTGAAGTTTCGGAGGTATTTCCTGCTCGTCCGGTGACACTAAAACTATCTTCACCCTTTTCATCGAAGAAAAAAGAACCACCGCGAATGACCTTAACATCCGGATTATTTTGAAACGAAACCGGATTTCCCGGATATGGAACAAAAACATCAGCGCACCAGTTCCACACATTTCCGCCCATATCGGTTAAACCGCAGGAATTTTCTCCAAATGACCCGACTGGCGACGTAAATTCAAAACCATCTTCGCCCTGTTTATCACTAATTTTATCACCCTGCCAAACATTGGCCATGTATTTCCCATCAACAATCAATTTATCGCCCCAACTAAATCGGGTATTTCTTTTGCCTCCGCAACGAGCAGCAAATTCCCATTCGGCCTCAGTTGGCAAACGCTTTCCAGCCCAGGCCGCATAAGCATTTGCATCATTCCAACTCACCTGCGTCACCGGAAAAGAATCCTCAGCTTTCGAGGTATTTTTACCAAACGGGTATTCCCAGTTTGCACCTGAAACCAATGCCCAGCCCGACGTCTTAAAGTCGAAAACTCCTGAATCGCCAAAATTGTCAGCGTCTGTTCTGTAACCGGTTGCTTCAACAAACTGTCTGAATTTGGCAACCGTAACAGGATATTTATCCAATTTAAATGACTTCACGTCAACCCTATGCACTGGTTTTTCCATGGCATCTCCATTTTCTGATCCCATCAAAAATGTGCCGCCTTCAAAAAGTACCATATCTGCTGAATTATCCTGAACAGGCAAAGCCTTTTCTGCTTCAGGCTTTAAATTCCCGGCAGAGCTGCTTTTGGGTTTCGATCGATTTGAGCAAGCAAACAAAATTGAAATCAAAGCGATTCCGAACAGATAATTTTTCATATTTCGAGTTTAAGTTTAAGCCGACAAAACCTCTTACGGCCAGCTCATTTCAAGTGTTTGGCCTTTTTTCAAACTAATTTCCCGTTTTTCGGAGCCGTAAAAAAGTGTTGTTTTTCCTGATTTCCGGGCAAAAACGCTGAGTTTTTTAACTGCACCATTACCCCAGTCCATTGATACCACAAAACCTCCGCGGGCACAAATTCCTTTTACCGAACCTTCATCCCAGGCATCGGGCAATGCAGGTAAAAGGTGAATTTCATTTTCCGACGATTGCAGCAGCATTTCGGCAACCGCTGCTGCTCCCCCAAAATTCCCGTCAATCTGGAAAGGCGGATGCGCATCGAACAAGTTCGGATAAGTTCCTCCTCCCCTTGAGTAGCTGGTTGTCACGCCGTCGGGATCGACATACTTCAGCAATTCGCGGTACATTTTATAGGCATGATTTCCATCGAGCAATCTTGCCCACAAATTAATGCGCCAGCCTTTCGACCAACCAGTTGTTTCGTCGCCCTTTATTTCGAGAGTCTTTTTGCATGCATTCGCCAATTCAGGAGTATTAGCCGGGGTTATGTGATTTCCGGGGAAAAGCCCGAATAAATGCGATTGATGCCGGTGTTGCGGTTCCTGATCATCCCAATCGTAATACCACTCCTGAAGATTTCCCTTTTTACCAATTTGATACGGATGCAATTTGGCCAGCGCAATTTCCAATTTATTTCTGAAATCGGCATCAGTATTTAAAACTTTCGATGCCTCTATCGTTTGCATAAAACACTCGCGAATCATGGCTAAATCGGCAGTTCCACCATATAAAGTTGCACCAACATAACCATCCGGAGTCACATACATGTTTTCAGGAGAAGTTGAAGGCGAGGTAATCAAATCACCTTTTTTATCCTGAACAAGCCATTCGAGGCAAAACTGTGCTGCCCCTTTCAGAAGATCATAAGCACCTTCTTTCAGGAATTTAAGATCGTGCGTAAACTGGTAATGCTGCCACAAATGTGTACTTAGCCAGGCGCCACCCATGTTCCAGCAGGCCCAGTTGGGATCTCCCTTCCCAAAATCGCCAACCGGATTGCTCATGGCCCAGATATCTGAATTGTGGCAAACAGTCCAGCCATTTACTCCATAAAATGTTTTTGCCGTGATTTTACCAGTACTTGCTGCATTCCTAATAAATTCCAGCAAAGGTTGATGCATTTCCGACAGGTTTGTATTTTCGGCCAGCCAGTAATTTTCCTCTGCATTGATGTTTGTGGTGTAATTGCTACTCCATGGCGGACGCATGTGAGGATTCCAAATGCCCTGCAAATTAGCCGGAACTCCCGGCGTACGCGAACTGCTGATCAAAAGATACCGTCCAAACTGGAAATACAACACTTCCAGATTTTTATCTTCCATCCCTTCCGCATAGCGTTTCAGCCGCTCGTCGGTCGGTAAATCAGGAGCGTTTGTCGGTCCAAGGTCGAGACTTACCCGGCTCATATATTTCTGAAAATCGGCCAAATGTGCCTTTTCAAGTTTTGAATACGATTTATGAAATGACTTCTGTAGTTGCATAGAAGCAATAAGTTCGGCATCCTTTCCCTCTGTCGCGGGATTTTTATCGAATCCGTTAAAACTGGTGGCAACCGAAACATAAATTAGTGCTTCGGTTCCGCCTGAAAGACCCACGGACTGATCTCCGGGGGTCAATTTTCCGTCAGTATTTTTAATCTTTACCAAAGTCGAAAAGCGCGTTCCTTTGTTTTTGTCGAATACAATAGCATTGGGCATATCTCCGCGATAACTGGGTTCGCAATGAATCGGCGCATAGCCTTTCGCATTCAGGACATTTTCATCCAACGACACTTTATATTTCAACTGACTATTAAATTTCACATCGAAGCTCAATGCCCCCTTCTTGCTGCATGTCAGTCTGATTATCATGATCTGGTCAGGATAGGAAATAAAATATTCGCGGGTAAACTGCACGCCATTGAGCACATAGCTAACTTTCGAAATTGCTCTCGAAATATCCAGTTCACGGCGATAATTTTCCGGCGCTCCTTCCTGATTAAAATTGATGTGAAGTGTTCCGAGCGGCGCATACGATGCGGAAAATTTGCCCTGAAGTTTTTTATTCAACTGATCGGCCAATTTGTAATCTTCTTTTTTAAGCGCTTCGCGAATGGCCGGAAGATTCTTGTATGCTTCAGGATTCATGTTTGGATTGACAGGCTCGCCCGACCACAATGTGGCATCGTTTAAATAAATCTGATCAGAATTGACTCCGCCAAAAACGGAAGCTCCCATTTTGCCGTTTCCGAGCACAAGCGACTCTTCAAAAAATTGCGCTGGCTGCTTATACCACAACGTATTGGACGATTGCGCGCTGCAAAATTCATGGCTCAGAAGCACAATCAAAATGATCGTGCAGATTACTTGAATTTTCATGAGTCAGGTTTATAAATTTAGTTAACCAAAGAAACTGCCTTTTTGGAATACATCAAACTATTTGGCAGAACTTTTAGGCTCAAACCAGAATTTGCAACTCTAAAATAAAAGTGGCCAGATAAATACCTGGCCACTTCGCTATAAAACTATATTGTAAAAAGAGTTAGCTTATTTGTTCTTCAGGTATTTCTCGAAAAATTGATCCTGTTCCCAAAGCAAATGCATAATGTTTTCCTTGGCCACATAACTGTGTGCTTCCTTAGGCAGTAAAACCATGCGGGCCGGAGCTCCCAACCCTTTCAAAGCCTGAAAATAACGCTCGGTTTGCAGCGTAAATGTTCCGGGATTATTATCAGCCTCGCCATGAACCAATAAAATTGGCGTTTTCATTTTATCGGCATTCATAAACGGCGACATGGTATTGTAAACGTCCGGCGCTTCCCAATAGCTGCGCTGCTCGCTCTGAAATCCGAATGGTGTAAGCGTACGGTTGTAGGCACCGCTTCGGGCAATTCCACAGGCAAACAGATTGCTGTGGGTTAAAAGATTGGCAGTCATAAATGCGCCGTACGAATGGCCACCAACAGCAACCCTTTTGCGGTCGATATAGCCCAACGAATCCACAGCATCGATGGCAGCCTCGGCATTGGCAACCAACTGACTGATAAACGTATCGTTTGGTTCCGTTTTTCCTTCGCCAATAATCGGAAAAGCAGCATCGTCCAGAACTACATATCCTTTGGTTACCCAGTAAACAAACGAACCATAATACGGAAAAGTAAACTCGTTTGGATTTGATGTTGTTTGTCCGGCACTATTTTTATCCTTGTATTCGGTAGGATAAGCCCAGATTAGAAGCGGCAGTTTTTCCTTTTTTGCTTTATCGTAACCAACCGGCAAGTAAAGTGTTCCTGAAAGGTCAACTCCATCTTTGCGTTTGTATTTGATTACTGTTTTTTCAACATCTTTTATACTTTCGAAAGGATTTGGGAACTGAGTTACCGGAATTGGCGCAATTTTCTTTTTCAGGTTGCGCAAATAGTAATTCGGGTATTCCGATTTCGATTGAAGCTGAACCAAAACCTCACCTTTTTTCATGTCAATCAACGAAACAATCCGCTCCATTTTATCGGTTAGAGCCGACTGATAAATCCTGTTAGTTTTTCCGGTTTTCAGGTTAAACTGATCAACAAATGGGAACTGTCCGTCTTTGGTAAATCCATCGCCAATCAAATAGGCATTATCATTTTCAACCAGCAAAACATCGCGACCAAAACTGTTTCGTTTGGTTTCGAACTGACCGGGATCAGCATAGACATCCTGGAAATTCCGGCTCGAAATTACTTTTGGTTCCTGACTGGCATTTGAAGGATTGAACAAATATGTACGGGTATTTCGGTTATCGTACCAGTTATCGTAAAGTATGGCATTGGTTTCATTTCCCCAGAGAACCGCATCATACCGGTCGATTGTTTTGGCAAGCAATTCTGCCTTGGCTTCAAACGGTGCATCCCACTGGTAAACAGCATCGCGAAAATCAACTTTGTTTTCGGGATCACCCTCATCAAGCGCTTCAACATAATACAGTGAAGCAGCTTTGTCGGCGCGCCAGCCAATTTCACGTTTGCCTTTGCGAACTGCCATAAATCCCTTGGGCAAAACTTCGTTCAGCGGAACTTCATTCACCACTTTCACTTCTTTTCCTGACAGGTCGTAAACGACAGATTTTGAAGGAAAACGATAATAAGGAACGATGTACGAAAACGGTTTATTGATGGTTGTAAGCATTAAAAAATTTCCATCCGGAGAAAAACTCTCGCTGTCGTACATAGCCTCTGTTCTAAACAACTCAGAACTTCCATCCAAACCAAACTTATACAATTCAGAGGTCACCAACGTCTCGAAATTTGTTTCATCCGTTTTGTTTTTCAGCATATCCGGATACGTGCGGTTTTGGGCTTTTGCACCATTGCTGTTTGAAATCGTAGGTCCCGCCGGAAGTTCATTTTTTGAATCAATTAATGACGGCCGGTTATCCGGAATCATGCAAACCAACAAATGCAGATTGTCTTTGAACCAACTTATTGGGCGACCCAAATTGGCGTTGACAGGTTTATCCGAAATACGTGAAGCAGTTGCTGAAGCCACATCCAAAACCCACAATTCAACAGCCTTAGTTGTGGTGTTTGTAAAAGCGATTTTCGTTTGATCGGGCGACCAAAGTAAGTTTGATATGCGTGGGCTTTCAGGCAAACCCTTAACCTGAATTAAATTCTGTTCGTGAAATTTGCGTACTTTTAAATTATTCAGGTAAGTCACCGAACTCGAAATATTGGTCACCGGATTGATTCGCAGCCCCCCCAGACGCAATTCTTCCTGGTTTAAATCTTCCAGAGTTTTATAGGTATTCTGGTAAATAAAAATAATGTACTCTTTCTTTTCATCCATCATCACACGCGGCGCCCGCTCATAGTCGAACAATTGCATGATTTCCTTGGATGGCTTCTGGTAGGTAAGATTTTCCTGTGATTTTCCGCTCATAATAAACACGAACAAAGTAAAAATGCCTAGAATTGTTTTTTTCATATCCCTTGGTTTAAGTGTATTTCCAACAATGAAATGGTTTGATATCAGGCCACAATGGTTAGTCGAACAATCGCTTTTACCATTACAAATGCGTGCTAAACTTCTGTAAAATATCTTGATACCGTCAGGGAAAAACTGCAGGGAAACAATTTTTCCCTGAATAAAAACTTACTTAAAAACAGGCTGAATCGATTCAATACCAATTCCCGGCCGGTTTATCAAAGTTACTTTACCATCAACCACCTGCATTCCTTTGTACGGATCATTCGAAATCAGCAGGTTACCGTCGAGATCGGCCCAATCGCATTTGGGTGCAAGCTGAGAGGCAGCAGATACGGCGCACGAAGTTTCGGTCATGCAGCCAATCATCACTTTCATATCCAGCGATTTGGCGAGCGTCAGCATTTCATGTGCTTCACGCATTCCGGTGCATTTCATCAGTTTAATGTTTATTCCAGAATACACACCTTTGGCTTTCATCACATCCGGAAGGCGCTGTAATGCTTCGTCGGCTATGGTTGGAAGCGGACTCTTTTCTGTCAACCAAGCCATATCGTCGATGGCAGTTTTGGGCATTGGCTGTTCCACAAATACGACTCCTTTTTCCTTCAGCCAATAAATCATTTCCAGCGCTTTTTGTCGGTTCGTCCAGCCTTGATTGACATCCACACAAAGTGGCACATCGGTAACCGAACGAATCGTTTCAATCATTTCGCGATCCGTTTTCTGTCCGAGTTTTACTTTCAGGATTTTATAGGGAGAAGCTTCAGCAACTTTTTGGCGTACAACTTCCGGAGTATCAATACCAATGGTAAACGAAGTATTTGGCGTATCAGCCGGATCGAACCCCCAAATTTTGAACCAGGGTTGCCCCATTATTTTTCCAACCAAATCGTGCAAAGCAATATCGACCGAAGCTTTGGCGGCACAATTTCCGGGCATCACCGAATCGACATACGCCAGAATATCGTCCATTTGAAACGGATCTTTAAATTGGCTTAGATTGAGCGACGAAAGGAATTTGGTAGCAGTTTCAACACTTTCGCCCAAATAGGGTGGCATAGATGCCTCACCGTAACCGGTTATACCATCGAATTCAATTTTGGTAAGCATATCCGGAGTGTGCGTGCGCGAGCTGTTGGCCAGTGTGAACGTATGGCGTAAATGCAAGTCGTATGGTACAAAACTGAATTTAAGTCCTTTTCCTGAATTATTTTTCATAGCAGCAAAAACTGTTTCCATTCCGGTAAAACCAGCCAGCGCCGTAATTCCGGTTGTTCGTATAAAATTCCGACGAGAACCCATAGTTTATTATTTATTGTTTACTATTTACTATTTACTATTGAGTACCAGGGATGATCTTTTACCAAAGTAATTCCGTCAGTGTTCAACGAATTCAAAATCCGGCTGGCGGCAACAAACTTTTTCTTTTCGGTTAGATTGTATGCCGGATCATTTGGATCGACACTGCTGATTCGCACCAAACCCGATGCATGAATATATTTCCCATCGCCAAGGTAAAGCCCGACATGTGTAACGTGTTTTTCGTCTCGCCCGAAAAAAAGCAGATCGCCCGGCTCCAGATTATGAATATTTTTAAATTCCGGATGATCGCCGTAGCGAGCTTGCTGCGATGCATCGCGGGCCAAAATAATTCCCTGAGAGAAATAGGCTGTTTTAGCAAAACCAGAACAATCAATTGCCTTGCATGAGGTTCCTCCCCACAAATAAGGTACACCGAGCAATCGTTTGGCCACATCCAGAACCGGCTGCGCATCAGGTTTTCTAAATACAAATTCCTGCCACGAAAGACATTCCGATTTTCGAACAAAGCCAGTCCGTCCATCAGGAAACTGAACTTTTAGAAACCCGTTTTTCTGATCAGTAACTTCAAGCAAATCTCCCAAAACAAGATCAGAAATTGTTGCGGCTTTCTTGCCCGGAGATGCAAAAACATTTCCTGAAATCTGGTTGAAGAAATAACGTTCCGAATTTTTCCAGCGATCCATTTCGTCCGGAGCGAATCGGGCCAAACCATTTCCTTCCATCCATCCAATATACATATCAGGTGTTTGGATTCGGTACCAGCCATCTTTAAAATCCAACACTTTAACAGGTGTTCCCAGAAGCGCCTGCGAAACAAGTTCGGCCGCGTTATCGGGTTGGGCGCGCAAATTGCAAACCGAAAGAGTTGCCAATCCCCAAACCTTTTCTCCGACATTTGTACCCGGCAAAACCCTGACGGAATCAATAAACTGCAAATCATTGGCCTTCAGGATTCGAATAATCTTGCTTTTTGCTTCAGGAATATTGGTTTCGCCTATTATCGTCAAGATAGGATTTAAAGTGTCTTTTACGGTAACATCCATTATTGCCGTTCTTTTGTCAGGCGCATATTGATATTGAACAGCATGAATTTCTTCGGCCAGTTTCTGAAAGAATCCCGGCTGTGCTTTTAAATTCACTCCTGAAATTAAAATCAGGCTGAGAATCAGGATTATTTTTGAAAATCGAATTTTCATTGGTGTTTTTGCTTTTAGTCAAAACAAGTTTACGGATGGTTAGTTGTACAACACGTATTTTTCACGCATTTTTTTGAATTTAGTCAAATCCGGCTCCCACGATTCACGAATTTCTGCTTCAGTTTTTCCGGCCATAATTTGCTGTTTTAAAAGCCTTGTACCAGCCAGTTTATCGAAATCACCAATCTGGTTACTGAAACTTTTATCGAAGAATTTTTCCTTATTCGGAAATGCCCGATACAATTCAAGCAGCCATTTCAAATTGATCTGGCCGGTTTTCCTGAATTCGCCGGTATCGTATTTTCGGAGATCGAGTCCGTAACAAGCTTTATCCTGATGAAGCGGCGTCTCACTCATTCCTTTCAGGCTTACCGGCGTAAATGTAAACTCATATTTCCCTTTCAATTCGGGACTTCCAAGAACAGTAAACGGGAAATGCGTACCGCGCCCCTGACTGATAACTGTTCCCTCGAACAGGCAAAGCGATGGATACAAAAGTATGGATTGCTGCGTATTGAGATTTGGCGACGGCGCCACAGGCAAAACATATTCGGCATTGTGGCTATAATTAGCTACCGGAATAATTGTGATTTTACATTTTTCGCCATTGGCCAGCCAACCTTCGCCATTATACATTTGAGCAAGTTCGCCAATCGTCATGCCATGTGCAATCGGAATCGGAAACATGCCAATTCCGGATTTCAGGCTCATATCCAAAATCGGGCCGTCGACACAAAAACCATTTGGATTTGGCCGATCGAATATAATGAGTTCCTTGTTGTTTTCGGCGCACGATTCCATCACTTTGGCCAGCAAATTTATGTAGGTATAAAATCGTGCCCCCACATCCTGAATGTCAAAAATCATCAGATCGACATCAGCCAGATCTTCTTTCGAAGGTTTACTCTTTTTCCCATAAAGCGAAACAATCAGAATGCCGGTTTTGATGTCTTTGCTGTCGGCTACTTCAGCGCCATTGCTCGCATTTCCCCGGAAGCCGTGTTCCGGCCCAAATATTTTCACCAAATTTATTCCCAGAGACTTCAGGCTGTCAACCAGCGAAGTTTTTCCAATCACCGACGTTTGATTAGCCACAATTCCCACTCGTTTTCCTTTGAGCAGCGGCAAATATTTTTCAGTTTGTTCGGCCCCGGTTTTAATTTCCGTTCCTGAAGTTGCCCTATTTTCCTGACTTGAATTTCGGGAACCTGAATTTCCGCGGGAATTTAATACCGATAAAATCAGGACAATTGCTACAAAATATATTTTTAGCGTTTTCATATTCTTACTTTTTCATGTTTCTGTAAATGGCCGATAAAATTTCCGTCCGAACATTCAATTTACTGATTAAATTATTGTTGCGCGTGGGGCAAACGCGGTTCGAAAGTAAAATGTACATCAGATTGTATTTGGGGTCCATCCATACAAAGGTGCCTGTATATCCGAAATGGCCAAAACTTTCGGCGCTAACTTCCGGACAAGGATAAGCGTCAGCAGGGGCAACCGATTGGTTATCCAGAAGTGGTTTGTCAAAAATAATTCCCCGGCGGTTGGTTGGCGGAAACTGCGAGCGTGTAAATTCCTTCATAGTGGCTTCGCTCACATATTGCCGGCCTCCATAAGTGCCCATTTGCAAATACATTTGCATCAGTTTTGCCAAATCGTTGGCCGACGCAAACAAGCCCGCATTTCCTGAAACTCCGCCTAAAATTGCACCCGATTCGTCGTGAACCGTTCCCTGCAATTGCATGTATCTGAAATACTGATCGTTTTCTGTTGGCACAATCCGGTTGAGCGGAAATTTTTGCAACGGTAAATATGTCACTTCATTGGCACCCAAAAGCCGGTAAAAATTGTCGTCAACATATTTTTGAAAATCGGTTCCTGAAACATTCTGAATAATTTGCGGTGTAATCACCAGCGGAAGATCACTGTACACATATTTTCCGCGCGTTTTCAACGGCGTTTTCCGAATGTCGCGATCGACAAGTTTTACAATTTTACTATCGATATACATTCCCGGCGCCACGCAAAGCGGATGTTTTTCGTCGGGCTGAATGGTGTACCACTTCGGCGAAGGCTTTCCGTCTTTTACCGTTTCCTTCCAGAAAAGAATGTCAGGAATTAAGCCGGACTGGTGTGTATACAATTCGCGAATGGTAACGTCCGATTTGTCGGATCGGTGAAAGAGGCGTTTTTTCCAATCCGGAAAATAATTGGAAACCGGCCGGTCAAGTTCAATTTTTCCTTCGTCAAACAATTTCAGGATACCTGGCAAACCTCCGCTTACTTTGGTAACCGAAGCCAAATCGTATATGTCATTTTTCTTTTCGGGAACCAGATGATCAAACGTATGAAAACCGTATGCTTTGTGGAAAATCAGCTTGCCATCTTTGGCCACCAGCACATTACAACCCGGGAAAGCACCAGCTTTCAATGCATTATTCACAATTGAATCGATGTCTGAACTGAGCGACGCAGAAGCAATTCCGGCATCTTCAGGAATTGAATATTTGAGGCGCACCGGTTTTTCGATGGCGATTCCATCTCCGGAGTTGTACAAATTCGCAATATCAACAGGCATTTTTCCGTGTGCACCAATTCCGCCAAAAATCTGTTGCGCAGCCAACGATTGAACAACTGTGTCGTTTTGAAAAGCTATGATTAAACCAGCAGGCTTTCCTGAAGTTTTCAACTCGTCAAGCGCATACGGACTTGAAAAATAGACAAGTATCGATTTCCTTTCGGAAGTTAGATATGCCATAAGCGATTCGAGTTCGGAAGTTACTCCGTAAGGCCGTTTCGCCCGTTCTTTTTGCAAATTACCAACCTGCATCGATCGCCGTGTCTTGCTCTCATAAAGCGAATGAATCCCGGCAATCACCAAATTATATGAATTAAGTTTTACTTTCAGGCTGTCCACATCGCTTTCCGAAAATTTCTCAGGAAGATTATAAAAGTCAACTTTGGTATAATTTGCAAGCATTTGCTGAAATGTTGTGGTTTTAGTTTCTCCTACCGAAAGTGCAGCAATTTTCAAGGTATCCAGCCGGTCAAGCGGAATCAACCGGTTTTTATTTTCGAGCAAAGTCAGCGACGATTCAATTACATTCAGCTTATTCAATTCGGCCTCCGGAGAATTTAGGTCGGCGAGCAACGTCTTCGGATTTACCATTTGCCTTTTGTTTAAGCCTGCCCAATATTTGGCAGCCAAAACCCGGCGGCATTTCAGGTTAATTTCATCCCAGCTTAGTTCCTTTTCCTGAAGCGCTTTTTGAATGGCTTTGAGTGTCACAACCGGATCGGATGGAAATTCGATGACATCATTTCCGGCTTTCAGCGCCTGAACATCTATCGCACCGGGCTTTCCGAAACTTCCGGCGCCGGCCATATTCATGGCATCAGTAATAATCAGGCCTTTGAAATTCCATTCTTTCCGGAGAATATTCTCAACAATTTTGGGTGACAAGCTCGATGGAATTCCTTTCGTTGAATCGAGTTGCGGAACATTTAAATGTGCCGTCATAATTCCGCCAACTCCGGCATCCGATAATTTACGGAAAGGAACAAACTCAACACTGTCGAGTCGTTCGCGACTAAAAGGCAATTGTGGCAACGTTAAATGCGAATCGGTCTTGACATCGCCGTGACCGGGATAATGTTTGGCAACTGCAATAATTCCATTTTCCTGAAGTCCCTGCACGTAGGCCAGTGCATCGTTAGCAACCTTCTCCGGATTCTGACCAAAAGAGCGCATGCCAATAATCGGATTCATCGGCTGAATATTCACATCGCAATCGGGTCCGAGCGAAACCTGAATGCCCAGCCGTTTCATTTGATCAGCCATTGAAACCGCGGTTTGCCGGATTAAATCTGAATTTTGCGACGCTCCCATCAGCATGTTATACGGGAATGCAGTAACGCCGGGTAAACGCATGGCCACACCCCATTCAGCATCCACGGCAACCATTAGTGGCGTTTTGGCAATCGACTGGTAATAATTCGTCAGTTTCACCAACAAATCCGGATCAGTTTTGAAAAATATGATTCCTCCAACGCCATAGTTTTTCACCAGGTCGGCCACTTTTTCCTGCTTGGCGATTTGGTCAATCGATCCCAAATCAACCCAAACCAATTGTCCGATACGTTGTTCCGGCGTGAGCGAATTGTAAACCGAATCAACCCAGGGATGATACATTAA
The DNA here is from genome assembly GCA_963677955.2 of Prolixibacteraceae bacterium. GTDB lineage: Bacteria > Bacteroidota > Bacteroidia > Bacteroidales > Prolixibacteraceae > Aquipluma. Next base: position 3,844,635 of record CAXXQR010000001.1, on the reverse strand, counting down.
TTTATCAAGATTAATCTGGGCATTTCCTGACAGGTTAAAAATAACGGCCAGCGAAAAAATTGCTACTATTTTAACCAGGCGGCTTATCTTATAAGTGATTCTCTTATTCATCATGTCAATTTAAAATATCGACCAATGCAGTTTTAATTTGGTCGGTCAATTCGTTAAACGTAGCGGTATTTACACAAACCTGCTCCAAAATATCAGCTACTTCTTCTTTTGTAATTTTGTCGAAATCTTCGCGACGCGGCAAGATGAAAACTCCTCCAAAATCAACCGAACCGGGACTAATTAAAATTTGCTTTTCACCGGTTTCGTAAAAATGCGATGGCCGGTGAGCCTTCCGGGGAAAAAGGTGAATGGTCCACTTCCCGTTTGACCACGAACAAAGCGCGTTCATCATTGGTTCAACTTTTTCAGGCTGCATGGCCGAAAAAAGTTTGTAGTACACATCAATCACCTTCAAACCTTCAGAAAGCGCGTTTGTCTCTACTGAAATCATTTTCCTGAGATACTGATCAAATGCCCAAACCTGCGTGTTCTTTCCTGAAAATAGTTGCCGACCGATTACACTTTTTAGTCTTTCAAAATCTTCAGTAATAGGCATAAACGAGCTTTCGCCAGCCTGAAAATGCAGATGATCGGGAGCCGAAGCGCCACATTCCGGACCATTGTAAAACACCGTAAATTCTTCCATTGCTTTTGCCAATTCCAGCAAAGTACGGGTATTCGGAATAAATCGCTGATCGGTATGTTCATTTGAAGAAATGGTAAAATGGCTCCTGAAAATTGGAAACGGATTGACCAAAATCACATATCGATCGCCAAATTCAATTCCATCCTGTTCAACAGGGCGATTTTCGGCGCACAAAAAACAAGCGCGGGCGGCAATCGTTTTTTGATCTACTTCGGCCACAGACGAACGCATTCGTTCCGGATTGAACTGCGCCCGCACAACAAACCCATCGAACTGAAAGGTTCGTTCCTCAACCTTTTCGAGCCCTTTAAAATTGGCAGCCGCCAACGGCCAGTGCCGAATTTGAGATTCGGTCAATTCACCCAGAATCTGACCCGCTGTTTTATTGGTTTGAGCAATTATGTCGGAGAATTGTGTCATATACAATTTTGGTTTCAAAGTTTACTTGGATTGTCTTTTTTACTCAACAACCACAAGCCCAGGAACATGATTAATCCGTTCAGGAGAAGGAGTTCGAAGCCAAATTTATAACCGCCCATCCAGGCCTCCGAATTGATGTTAATGACGTAAGTGAGCACCGGCGATAGCACTCCCAAAATCGGCACGAAACGATCCTTCACCTGTTTCTTGGTCAAAATTCCAAACGCGAAGAGCCCAAGCAGCGGTCCGTAAGTGTAGCCGGCAACTTTAAAAACTGCCGTAACCACGCTGTCGTTGTTTATAAACCTGAACAAAACAATGACCAGAAACATGATGAAAGAAAAGGCAATGTGCACTTTCATTCGTGTTGGTTTGCTCTCCGGATTCTTAGGGTCGAGATTCAGAAAATCGATACAAAAAGCTGTAGTCAGTGCAGTCAGAGCCGAATCGGCACTGGAATAAGCAGCCGAAATAATGCCAAGCAAAAACAGGATTCCGGCCATTAATCCGAAATGATTTAGAGCCAGGACGGCAAACAAATCGTCGGATTTTTCAGGAATAGAAATGCCTTTTTGTTGAGCAAAAATGTACAACATTACGCCCAAACTCAGGAAAAGAACGTTGGCCAGTATAAAAGCGAAACTAAACCAGTAAATGTTTTTCTGCGCGTCTTTTTGGTTTTTGCAAGTCAGGCTCTTTTGCATCATGTTCTGATCCAAACCGTTCATCACAATCACAATACCGAGCCCGGCCATAAATTGCTTGAAAAAATTGGTTTTCGAGCGCCAGTCCCAATCAAAGATTTTACTGTATGGATGTGTATCAATGGATTGAATCATTTTCCCAAGTCCCATATCGAGCTGGCTGGAAATAACAAAGATTGTCAAAACAACAGAAGCCAGAATAAAAATGGTTTGCAGCGAATCGGTATAAACCACAGTTTTAATTCCGGCGCGAAACGTATAAATCCAGATCATCAGGATGGTGAATAAAACCGTTGCCCAAAAAGGAATTCCAAGCGCATCGAAAAAAGCGATTTGCAGCACACCGGCCACCAGGTACATGCGAAACGACGCCCCGATGGTTTGTGAAATCAGGAAAAAGAAAGAGCCTGTTTTGTACGAGCCCACGCCAAAACGCTGATTGAGATAGGTGTAAATGGAAACAAGTTGCAGCCGGTAATACAACGGAATGAGCACCAGAGCCACCGCCCAGTAACCCACAAAATTGCCAAGCAGAAATTGCAGGTAAGTCCAGCCCGAATTGCCAACTTCGCCCGGAACTGAAATAAATGTAACTCCGGAAATGGTAGTACCAATCATGGCAAACGCCACCAGGTACCATGGCGACTTGCGGTTTCCGGTAAAAAAAGTTTCGCTGGTAACATGTCGCGATGTGAAATGCGAAATCGCCATTAGCATGGAGAAAAATACGAGGATGACTATAAATACTGTTAAAGTGCTCATTTATTAATTTCAGATTTTACTGGTACTAAGTCTATAAATGAAGAAATTTACCAATTTCAATTGATTCAGATACATAATGCGAAACTATTCATATTTCACATCCATATGCCAGTTCCATTGGTCAAAATACAAATTTCCACCTTTCCATTCCAATTCCCCGCGTTGGAAATCGTATGGTTCACTCCGCATAAACTTCTTCTTGGGCGTTAATTCCCTGGCATAATCATCGTTCACAATCAATCGGTAGGAATCAATTCCTGAACGGTAAAAGTTGTGAATATTTTCATTTGTGGAAAGTTGTAATCCAAACGACTGATCAAGCGGAACCCATCCAATTCCTTCGTAATATACCTCGCACCAATCGTGCAAATTAATATTTCCCGGATGCAACATCCAACCACTTTGCCACTTCACCGGAATTCCCTGCGATCGGGCCAAAGTCATAAACAATAAAGTTTGCATACCACAGTCGCCATGTCCGTTTTCGAGCACATAATCCGGAATATCGGACATCGTGCAGTACTCCAAGGCGCTTGCCCAATGAATAGAATCATTAATCCAATCGTAAATCTTCTGAACTTTCTTCAACGGGTTCGTCTCTTTCGAACAAATCTGCTCTCCAAGTTTTCTTATCTCATTCGTAAAAGCAATCTGAGGGAGCCGTTCCCTGGTATATTCCTGATAAATTTCACTCCGGGTATTGTAAGGCTTAATTTCATCCGGATTGAGATTAAAATACTGAGCAGCAGTTTCTACCTCCATTTCTATTTTAAATACAGTCGGCTGATCGGAAACTGACTTTTTTTCCAGGTAAACAGAACGTTGAAGACTACTTTCAGGAGCGACTTCGGAATTTTCAAGATCGGAGCCGATCAGTTTTATATTATTTTGCCGCACATTTCCAGTCCTTGGGAAAGGCATCCAGCAACGGACAATTTCACCATCCGGAACAGCATTCGGCTTCAGCCGAATCGTATAAGTCAGTTTCATTTTTACAGGCAAAACCGGCCGACGCGAACTTTCAGTCTTTTCAATGATTTGCTGAGTATGTTTCAGGCAAAATAGCTTGAGGGAATCGACGGAACAGCCTTCAACCTGAACTTTACGTTTAGCTGCTTTATCATCGAGGCGAAATAAATTACTGGCGGCATTCTTGAAATAGCGCTTTTCTCCGTCAATCAAACGCATTTCTAGCTTGTTATTCTTCTCCCAGCCTCGAAGCATTGAATCATTTAATTCAGGATAATAAACAAGCAATTGTCTTTTGACATCTGATTCATTCAAACTGAAATCAAGTTGAATGCGCCTGGAAATTTCAAGAATTGAATCGATCTGAATCAGTTCTTTTTCGGATAAATCGCCAACAGATTTAATTGAATCAGTCAGCACCGCAGCACGTTTCATCTCTCCGGAAAGCGCCAGTTGTTCGACCTTCCGAACTTCAGATTTTAAGTCATGATTGGTTTGACAAGAAACATAAACCAGCAAAAAGCCTATTCCCAAGCATACATTTCTGTAAGTTTTGTACTGTAGAATGGTTGAACGTTTTAGCCCTGTTTTTATCATACTTAAAATTTGTTTATTCGAATCGTTCAGTTTCTAAACCGTTTTGTTTAAAAAAGTCGAGAAGTTCCCCCAGCCGGTTGTTGTATTTCTGTTTCAATTTTGACCTTATTATTAAGGATGGATAAAGATAGGAATCAATTTAAAAATCTCTATTTATTGATAAGCTATTCGCTATTCATTTTGCAAAAATCCAGCTAAAGATTCGGCAAATTTGTTGATTCATTAAATTATGCAAACTCCGAGTAATTCATCTTCATCCGCTCCAAAAAACTTATCTTTACGCCCGAATTCATTGAATTCTGCTTAATCGTTAAATTGATATGAAACTTATTGCAGACAGCGGATCGACCAAAACAGCATGGAAACTGATCGGAAATTCCGGAGAAATAAAAAACATCCGAACAAAGGGGTTTAATCCTTTCTTCAGGAATGAAACAGAAATTTACGATGAACTTATTCCGATACTTTTACCTGAAACAGGCGCAGATGTTCAGGAAATATATTTCTACGGCTCCGGAATTGTAAACGCTGAAAAAGGCAATATCATCCGGCGGGCGTTGTTGCGCATTTATCCTGAAGCTAAAATTGAAACATACAGCGATGTGCTGGGAGCAGCCCGCGCGTTGTTTGGAGGTGAAGCCGGAATTGCCTGCATTCTGGGAACCGGATCGAACGTTTGTTTGTACGACGGGGAAAAAATCACTTCAGGTATTTCGCCTCTTGGTTTTATTTTGGGCGACGAAGGCAGTGGCGCTGTAATGGGTCGGAAACTGTTGGGCGATTACTTTAAAGAAATCATGCCCAAACAATTGCGCGACGATTTTGCGGCTCAATTCGAAGTTTCGCGTGAAGATGCTCTGAACCGGGTTTACCATACCGAAAAGCCAAATCAATTTCTGGCACAGTTTGTTCCTTTTTTATCTGCTCACATGGAGTCGGCTTATTGCCAGGAATTTGTTCTGCAAAATTTCATGGATTTTTTTGAGCGAAATGTGATCAAACTTCCGGATTTCAGGAAATACCCTATCGGCTTTATTGGCTCGGTGGCTTTTTATTTCAGTCTGACTCTGAACAATGTGGCCAGCTATTATGGATATGAACAAACAACCATTCTGAAAGATCCGATTGACGGATTGGAAAAATATTACACCAAATGACAACAGAAAGTACAACTGAAGCTGATTCGCTTTACAACGATCTGGAAAATAAATCGGTAAACGAACTTTTACTGAGTATCCACGAAGAAGACAAAAAAATTTTGCCTGCGGTACATAAAACCATTCCACAAATTGAAAAACTGGTTGAACAGATTTTTGTGCGCATGAAAAAAGGCGGGCGGCTGTTCTATTTGGGAGCCGGAACAAGTGGCCGGCTGGGAATTCTTGACGCATCTGAAGTTCCTCCTACATTTGGTGTTGGCTACGACTTAGTTATTGGCCTGATTGCAGGTGGCGACCGTGCTATCCGCAAGGCCGTTGAAATGGCTGAAGATGATGTGGAACAAGGTTGGAAAGACCTCGAAAAATACAATGTAACAGCGTTGGACAGTATAGTTGGGATTGCTGCTTCGGGGCGCACACCCTACGTAATTGGAGCGGTAAAACGGGCTCGTGCCGAAGGACTGCTGACCGGATGTATTGTAAACAACACAGGTTCTGCATTGGCGCAAAATGTCGACATTGCCATTGAAGCCATTGTTGGCCCTGAATTCCTGACGGGTAGTACCCGCATGAAATCAGGTACTTCGCAAAAACTGATCCTGAACATGATTACCACTTCGCTCATGATAAAACTCGGAAGGGTAAAAGGCAACAAAATGGTAAATATGCAACTGACCAATCAAAAACTGATTAACCGTGGAACCCGCATGATTATGACCGAACTGGGTTACGACGAAGTTACTGCCAAACGTCTGCTGCTTTTGCATGGTTCGGTAAATGCAGTACTGGAAGCTGAGAAATCAAAATAACATGGGAATAATAGTTCCCGTTTTTTAATCCCTCCTATTTTGAAATCACATATCATTTTCGCCTAAATCACTCTCCATTTTGTTAGCGTTTGTTAATGCAATCCGATCATTTCCGGTTTGACGAAACAATATGTGTATTCGGTTTGTATTAATAACTTAGCGATAACTAAAATACTCCGGAATGGGAAAATCAAAATATATGAATCCGTACCTGGCGGGGGTGCTGCTTGGATTGGTTCTACTGGCAGCCATGTTTTTGTCGGGTCGTGGGTTGGGAGCCAGCGGTGGCATAAAATACGCTGTGGTAGCCGTCGTTGGCGCAGTTGATCGCGAGCACGCCATGAACACACCTTATTACAGCAAATATTTCGAGAATGGAGAGAGCCCTTTGAAAAACTGGCTGGCCCTTGAAGTTCTGGGAATGGTTCTGGGTGGTTTCATTTCAGGGGCCCTCTCCCACCGCCTGAAATTTACCGTTGAAAGAAGTCCAAAAATAACGAGCCGCAAGCGATTGCTTTTCGCCTTTCTAGGTGGCGTATTTTTCGTCTACGGAGCTCAACTGGCGCGTGGATGTACAAGCGGAGCAGCACTTTCGGGAATGGCAGTTTTGTCGGTTGCAGGATTTGTAACGATGTTGACCATTTTTGGTTCGGCTTACCTGTTTGCCTGGTTTTTCCGGAAATTGTGGATTTGATAAGTTTCAAGTTCCAGATTTCAAGTTTCAAGTCAAAATTTATCACTCAAGATTCAACATTTAAAATTTAATGCATGGGACCACTTTCAATTATATCTGAACTTCCGGAATGGCTAAATCTATTGATTGCCTTTCTCATCGGCATTGGCTTCGGATTTGCCCTCGAACAAGCCGGATTTTCATCGAGCCGCAAACTGGCTGGAATGTTTTACGGGTACGACACCACCGTGCTCAAAGTATTTTTTACCGCGGCAATTGTTGCACTGGCAGGTTCACAGTTGCTCAGCTTTTTTGGTTTGCTCAACCTGAAACTGGTATACGTAAATCCTTATTACATCAACGCAACCATTATTGGCGGTGTAATTATGGGTGCCGGATTTGTAATGGGCGGCTATTGCCCCGGAACGGGAATCAGTGCTTTGTCGATCGGGAAAATTGATGCGATGATTTTCCTGGTGGGCGGAATGACCGGCGCCTTTTTGTTTGCCGAAACTTATCCGGCCATTCAAACAATTGCCATGAAGAATGACAAAGGGACCATGCGGATTGACGAGTGGATGGGCATTTCGTCCGGAGTTTTTACCCTGCTGCTGATTGTGGCTGCAATTGCCCTGTTTTGGCTAGCCGAACTTGCCGAGAAAAAGTTCAGCCGTGTTGACATTACCAATGAAATTTAACCTGTTTTGCCATGAATCCACGAATAAAATATTCCATATTGTTGCTGGGTGTCGGAATTATTCTGGCATTTCTGCCATTCGATGCCGCGCAGTCATTTCAGCTACGACCCAATGAACTGCTTGCCAAATCGGCCTCCGACGAAAGTTTCGTTTCGGTTGATCAGGTCGCCCGCTTCCTGAACAATGAAGACAGCACTATTCAATTGATTGATGTCCGGAGTCCGGAGGAATTTAAAATTTGTAACATTCCAGGTTCAGTAAATATTCCATTTCCCGATTTTACCAACCCCAAGTGGGAAGGATACCTCAACCAAAAAGCCGTCAAAAATATTTTCTACGGAAACGATGAACAGACTGCAGGCTATGCCTGGACAATTGCAACTGGTCTGGGTTACGGAAACAACCTGATCATGAAAGGAGGCCTCAACGAATGGTACAGAATCGTAATGCTCAGTGAGTTTTCAGGAGATAAAATTACCCCGGCTGAAAATGCGCGGTTCGAAAACCGTTTCACTGCCCGAAAAATCTTCACACAAATAAATAGTTTGCCCGACAGTTTAAAAACCAAATATTTCAACGCGAAGCATTTGGTTGAATCGAAACTCGACGGAGGCTGCGAATAATTCCAATATCCGACTATGAAACAATTGAAAAATATACTTGTCGTTGTACTGATTTTAATTTTTCTGCTGGTATTGGTCGTTGTAAGAAGTACTGACCAGAATTTGTTCAGGCGCAACGTAAATTCAGCACTTGAACAAGCAAAAAATGCAAGCAATATTGTTTCACCCGACGAGTTAAAAGCGCGAACAACTGGCTATTTGATTATAAATCTCGACTCCGGAAGAATCTCGCCATCAATTTCTGCAGAAAAAATTATTGCTATTCCGCTTCAAAATTTACTCGACGAAGCCAATCGCAAAATTCTGAAAGAAGTTGACAATGACTTAATTTTGTATTCTTCGGAAAATGCCACAAGCGCCAAGGCTTGGATTATTCTGAATCAGCTTGGATTTCAAAATGTTTTCATACTTTCTTCAGGAGAAAATACGGAGACTTTAAAATACAAATTCCAGCCCGACACAACAGCCAGACTGGAACAAGTTGAAGAATAAATTTATCTAATTTTTTACGTAGTCAAAATTATTAATCTCGGCGTCGGTAAACGGAAGCCACGAAAGCTTTGCCTTATCCTCGATCATTTTTCCGTGCATAAAAGCATTATTTCCGAACATCAGTGTTTTGGCATTGTAACCGAACAAACGCAAATAAGCCGTAACAAATCCTGAGTTATGGCCGGTTCCGCAATACACAACAACCTCTTTGTTCGATGGAATGGATTCCATTTCAGAAACAATTCCAAGTGTCCCGTTTGGTTTATAGCGAACTGCTCCCGGAATATGCCCGGAATCATATTTGTCTTTCCGATCGTAATCGATGGTATAAAAGTTTTGCGGTTGACTAAAAACATCTTCAGCATTTGTGAAAATGTCGGAGGTTCCGGCGGCAAACAAACTGTTAAACCGGGCGGAAAGAATCTCTTCGCCAGTTGGCTTCCCAGTGTTCATAACCGGTAAATCTACAGGAGCTGCGGGTTCATTTTCTTTCGATTCCAACATCCCTTCAAATTTGTCAGAAACCGAATTTTCCCACGAATCTTTCGCAAAATCGTGGTTCCAACTGCTCATCCCCCAACGCATGGCGTACACATTTCCATAGCCCATCAACCGTAGCAGCGAAGTAGCGTAGCTCGATATTTGTCCGTCGTAGCAAACCAAAACGATTTTATTGAATTCGAAAGGCTTCATTTTATTGGTAAAATAATCGGGGATCTGGCTAAAATCAACATTCACAGCGCCTTTTATGTGCCCGCTTGCAAAAGCACCTTTGTTTCGCAAATCAATTATTTTAATATTTCCTGAAAGTGCATCGTATACTACGGAAGCTTTAATTAACGAAGGAAAGTTCCGGCTATTCACGTAATCGCCGGTTTCCTCTAGATATTTAAGCAGCTTCTTAGCTTCAGGATTTACCTCAACCGGTTTCACTTCCGCCTTGATGGTTTCAGTCGATTCCGTTTTCTTCGTTTTGTTTCCGTCTCCTGAACACGAAACCAACAGTGAAATGAGGATAAAGAATGCAAATTGGCTGACAACTTTCAATTGATTCATATTTATATATTTTCAAAATCTTCAACTTTTCTTTTCAACTGGCTGACCGTCTTTGTCCAGTTCTTGTGTTTCAATGCGGCGACCTTGTTCGTCGTATTTATAAACAACCATAGCCACGCCATTTCCGGGATTATTTACCACATTTTTATCCTTATCGAGTGAAATTCGTTTGACTAAAGCGCCATGCTCATCGTATTCCGATTTGGTTACCGGTACATTTTTGCCACCCAAATACTCGTCGTCCTGATCGAACATAGTTGTTTCAAGCACGTAGCCATTTTCATCAACCACATTCTGGCGTTTAGCCCATCCCCAGTATAAATTCGAAAGTTGGCCTACCGTGTTGTGAACAGAAAAACTTAGTAAATCACCATTTTCGTTATTCTCAAACGCAAAATACGAAACACCAATATCACCGCAGTTTTCAGCAGTGCAATTGTACAACGTGTCGGCCTGGTAATTGGCCATACGGGTTACATAACCATTTTGATCGTATGAAAACCGCAGTTCATAAAATGGACAAAATGGGTTCATCACAACACTCTCACCGGCAAGGTTGAATCGAACTTCCTGAATCATTCCATCCGGAAGTTTAGCCCATTTATAATTCGAAATTTTGTTTCTATTCTCAACGGGTTCACCCTTTTTATCGAGAAAACGCATGGCAACCCGCATTCCTGAATCATCTAATGTGTATTCAAAGGTTGTGGCACCACCATTTTGTATTGTATCGTTTTTCTCGTTAAAGAAATTTTTGAGTTGTTTGTCGCCAACATAGGTGTAAGTTATTTTTGCACCCCCAATCGATGAATAATCAAGCAACACACCATTTCGGTTGTACTCGACCGACGCTAACTGACCATTTTCAGTATAAGTAAACTTGTAATTGTTAATCGTTTGGGCTTCGTCGGCAGTTAACGGATGAGTACCTTTTTCAAGGTCCCAGGGCGATTCGCTAAACTGAATATTTCGGAAATATTTTATTTTATCCTGATCATCAGCCTGCTTCGACTTTGGGTTACACGATCCTAAACTCAATGCAACGAGTACAAAAAATAAGATTTTAAACATTTTCATTTTCAAGCTATTTAAGTGATTAATATTTATTTCGCTTTTACAATTGAATTTATAAACACCAACTTGATGTTAATGTTTAACTTGCAAAAACATTCTGGAATGAATTGAATACCGGTGATACTAATTTTAAAAAATCAACATTCACCAAACAACATTTCCAAAATCCGGATCACAAAGCATTTGGAAAGCAAGAAGCAAACAAAAAAAAAGCTCCAGTTTCCTGAAGCTTTTAAGCGGTGCGGACGGGACTCGAACCCGCGACCCTCGGCGTGACAGGCCGATATTCTAACCGACTGAACTACCGCACCAATTTTCAGTATTGTAAATTTTGTGAGGGCGGTGCGGACGGGACTCGAACCCGCGACCCTCGGCGTGACAGGCCGATATTCTAACCGACTGAACTACCGCACCAGAGTATTTCTTTTAACCTAATCTTTAAAAATCAGGCTGTTTTTGAGACAAAATTTACAGTACTTTTAAAGAACAATCCTTCTGAAATCCGTTTCTCAAAAGGCTTTGCAAATATAGCCTTTCTTTTTTTTCCTGCAATAGGACAAAATAAAAAATCAGTTATTTAATTTAGCGCCACAAAATTCAAACAACAAACTGAATATCTATACCTTACAAGTTAATATCAGAAAAAACAAAATTTGCTTTATCCAGTTTTTTCTCTCCATTCCATCTGTAAGCCATCAATTTTCCGGTTCGGGCTATACAAGAATCGACGCAACAGAGGTTATCAGCAAAAATACCGCAACACTCCCTCAAACAATAATGACCAAAAAATACAATCGGGTCATCTTTGGGGTAAGGATTTCTTGCCTGAAGGATTTCTTTGGGTATTGTGTACGAAGGAAGTTCAAAGCGACTTTCAAGAGAAACCTCCTTAAATGTTTTATTTTCAGAAGATTCCCACCATTTCATCCGAAAGGAACGATGTGGCCGACCTTCATCGTCAAAAATCAAAAGATCTTTCGGAAGCTGAAAATCGACTCCTTTGCAGGTTTCCCAAAACTTATCAGAGAATTCGGTTTCGTTAAGCGCAACTTCGCGAAGAATTTCCTTTTTCAACTTGGGTTCAGTTATTTTTTCCTGAAGAAGTTTTATATTTTCCGGAATCCAGGCAGCATGAACAATCCGAACTCCGCCAAAATCGAGAAACATGGGTAGAGTGCGCATCCATTTCAAATGACTCTTAAATTCCTCTTTGTAGGATACAAATTCGGCCAAAGTTTGATTAATCTGCAACTGGTATTTCGGAATTCGCTTCTTATAATAGCGTCCTTCAATATCGCGCAGGTAATATAAAACTGCATACAATTCATGATTCCCAAGAATTGCATAACCGACTCCCTTTTCCACCATTCGCCGGATCAAAATTATGGTTTCCCTGATTTTTGGTCCCCGATTAATAAAATCGCCAACAAAGACGGCCTTGCGCGTTGGGTGTGTATAAACATCATTGACAAGACTGTATCCCATCTTTTTTAACAGATTTTTCAAGTGGTCGGCATGGCCGTGAACATCACCAATAATATCGTACATAAAAAAAATTGCCCGAATGATTTATTCGGGCAATTTAAATAATTTTTCAGTAACGACAGTTTCTGTTGTAGCAAAAACGCTTATTTATTACTTATGGTCTACCAAAAATATACATAGAAAAGAGCACAGGCCAAAACAACGCCTAATGAAGCAATTATATCCCATTTATTCCAGCTCTTTTTGATGAGTGCTTTATAGTCTTTAGTAAAGGTTATAAATTCTATTTGTTTAGCAGTAGGTTTTTCAGTAAATAGCGATACTACGACCATCATCAGCATAATGAAAACAAGCAACCATATTTCGAATATAAGCCAGTTGGTATGCCAAAACCAATTTGTATATTCCCAATACCAGCCAGTCATATCACTTTTACCAGTATTTGTTAATATATTGGTTAGCAAGCGCACCATTCCGATACCAAAGCCTACAATCATCCCTGCCTCACCTGCCTTGGGTGTAATTCTTTTGGAAAAAATACCCATTACAAATACTGCGACCATTGCTGGAGCGAGTAGTGATTGAATGCCTTGCAGATAGTCGTAAAGGCTTCCAAGACTCATCATTACCGGTATCCATCCGATACCAAGTACCACTACCACTACTGTTGCCATACGACCGATCAAAACGTATTTAGCTTCACTTTTACCTTTGAATTTTGGTTTATAAAAGTCTTCTGTAAATAGCGTAGCACATGAGTTAAAGAATGCTGCCAGGGAAGCAACCAATGCAGATATAAAGCCAATGGTAACAATTCCTTTCACACCGGCAGGCAATACAAACTTAACCATTGAACCAAAGGCGGTATCAGGGTTTTCCAGCGTAAAGCCGCTACCGGGACGGGCAGCCAAAGCCGCTGCTATCATACCAGGAATCAGGAACATAAATACAGGTAACAATTTAAAATAGCCTGCAGCGATAGTTCCTCTGCGTGCACGCTTCATCACTACGTCGTTAGCTTCGCCCTTTTGTTGTCCAAGCACACGTTGAACGATGTGTTGGTCAGTAGCCCAATACCAAAAGCCGATAATTGTCGCTCCAATAAATACCCAGAACCCGGGATAATCATCATACAATGGGTCACCTGTCTCGAAGTGGAACATGTGATTTGTACCATGAGCAACTCCATCTGTTCCTACACTTAGCGTTTTCGAATAGTCGATCATGGCTGTCCAGCCGTGACCGATGCTGCCGTCGCCAAGCGCTGCCAATCCTAAAAAAAGTACCAGGAATGAGCCAACGATAAGTATGGGTGTTTGAATAGCCGACAACGTCATCACGCCTTTCATGCCTCCAAAAACAGTAAAAATACCAGTTAAGACGATCAGGCCAATAGCTCCATACCAGAAAGGTAACCCAAGAAGACTCTCCATAAAGATACCGCCGGTAAAGGCCGTTACACTCACTTTTGTCAGCACATAGGCAATTAGTGTAATGATAGATAGCCACGAGCCTGTAGCAGGAGTGTAGCGATTTTTCAGAAAGTCGGGCATTGTGATAATTTTGCCTAACTTATTATTCATCAGTTGATAAAAGGGGACAAAGAGCCAGCCGAGGATCAAAATCATCCAGCCCTGCATTTCCCAGTGTGCCATTCCGACACCTGCCTTCGCGCCTGTACCGGCTAATCCAACAAGGTGTTCCGAACCTATATTTGCTGCAAAAATTGCTGCACCAATAATGTACCATGGTTCGCCTTTACCAAATAGGTAATCTTCGCTGTCGGCGCCCTGTTGCTGTCGTTTGTGTTTTTGTATCGAACGCCAGACAGCCCAGCTCACAGCCAGAATCCCGACCGCAATAATTACCCAGTCGAGCCAAATAAATTCATGTGAATTCCAATTCATAAATTGTGTATTAGGTTATTTATTTAAGTATGAGTTGAATTTATAGTGTTTAAAACTTAACTATCCGATCGATACCAATTTCTTCTATTTTACCTTTGGACTTATAATAAAAGGCTCCTTTTTTCGATTCAGATACATCCTTCTCGTCGAGCCTATCCAGTGCATCAAGCGAAAGTATCTTCTTCCTGAAATTTCCAGGATCAAATTCCCGCTGAAAGATTGCTTCATATAATTTGCGCAGCTGAATCAGCGTAAACTTTTTGGGCAGCAATTCACTTCCGCATAGGCTATAGCTTGCCTTTTGCTGAAGTTTCACCAAGGCTTTTCCGAACATTTCCTGATGGTCAAAAATCAGGTTCGGCAACTTATTTATCGGAATCCAGTACGCACCATTTTCCTTCACACATTCCTCATCGTGAAGGTCAATTCGGATTAAAGCATAATAAGCCAAACTGATTACCCGCGCTTCAGGATCACGAGCTGGATCCGAAAAAGAGGCAACCTGTTCCAGAAAAATCTCTTCTAATCCGGTTGTTTGTTTCAATATTCTGGCTGCGGCTTCGTCGGCAGATTCAGCTTCTTGAACAAATCCACCAAGCAATGACCATTTTCCTTTGTAAGGCTCAAAACTCCGTGGATAAAGCAACAACTTTAATTCCTCATCCTGATAGCCCAATATTACGCAATCGACGGCCACATAATGCTTCGGATATCCCTGATACAATTCCATGAATTTCATTCAAATTACCTGGACTAAAGTATAAAAGTATTTTTTACTTTTATAAATAGAGGTACATTAATTCCACTTTTCTGTTGGAAAACATCTTTAAATAAAAAATGGCAGAAGAAAATATCTTCTGCCATTTTAAAAAACAATACTAGATAAGCCTTTTACAGCATTATACTGCAATATCTTTATTTACATTCTTACTACCAACTAAAGCATAGAACAACAGGTAAGCAAGACCTGCAATAATTACCCAGTAGCTAGGCATAAAACCAGCAATATCGGCTATCCATCCCTGAAGTGCTGGAAGAATACCTCCACCGCAAACAAGAACCATAAATAGACCTGAGGCCGCTGCCAGATATTTTCCTAATCCTTCTACTGCCAGGTTAAAAATCCCCCCCCACATAATTGAGGTACACAACCCTACTAATACAATAAACAGAAATTTTGTAGGCACAAGTGTAAGCCCAAATCCGCTTGCTGTAAATGAAGGCACATTAATTTCACTTGACAACGGGAGGAACATAGCCAATAGTATAAATAATATGCCAACAGCTGATGCTACCGACAACATCTTTTTGCTTGAAACTTTTCCTCCAATAGAAGCTCCAACCAAACGTCCGATAAGCATAAGGAACCAATAAAAGCCTACGACACCCCCGGCAACTCCTGCTGCAATACCTAATCCAGGAGTACTTTCTCCGGCAACTATTTTTTGCGCATTGTTGAAAGAGTCTTCTCTTTTTTGCTTTTCCAATTCTGTCAAATTTTGAAGAAACGCTGCATCATTTTGTTGATTTTGGTATTCTTCAACTATGCCTTGTGCTTGGGCTGTGGTAGGTGCTGTCATATACAAATTTGCAATACCCGGCGTACCAACTTCAACGCCTACATAAACAAAAATACCGATTGCACCTAAAATAAAATGACGGAACTTCAATGCACCAGACATCAGGTTTCCCATTGGTTCAGAAGATTGCTCGGCATGAGGTTCAGGTATTGAAACAAAATAAAGCACAACAAATACTATTGCGAAAACTGCCATTGCTGCGTACATGAACGGAAAAATATTGGTAATCTGTGCTTTGGTTGCATCTCCAATCAATATACCAACAATCATTGGTGTAGCAGTTGCCATTACTGAGTTGAAAGAACCTCCAACCTGAATGAGTTGATTACCTTTATTACCACCACCACCAAGGGTGTTCAACATTGGGTTTACAACGGTGTTCAGTAAACACATAGAAAAACCAGCAACGAATGCACCCATAAGATACACGGCAAATGCTGAATTCTGCCCTACATGTCCTGACACAAACTGGATGCCAACGCCTATGAAGCCAACTGCAATAGCAATCAAAGCTGTTTTTTTGTAGCCAATTCGCTGAAGCAAAATTCCACTGGGAATACCCATTACTGCATAAGCGATAAAGTTTCCTGCATTTCCCAGAAGTCCCAGAAAATTAGAAACTCCAAATTGGCTCTTTAACACGATACCCATTGGGGCCGCCAGGTTAGTAACAAATGAAATCATACCAAAAAGCATGATCATCATGATAATTGGCACGGTGTAATTTTTGTTTTGTGTCATAATTGGAATTATTTGATTAGTTTATTAAGTAGTAATTATTAGCTGTTTAGTTTGTGGTCGATCATCGCAATATGCTGATTCAGTTTGAGAAACAGAAATCAATCGTAAATTATTTTCATATTTTTAAGAATTGATAAGCCTAATGAACCAAACGATTTTCGATCCACGAATTTGCAAAAAAAACACTGGTTCCCGCAATTCAAAGCTAAAAAAGATTTAAAATTATGAATGAATGATTGCAAAAAACTGATGATCAATACATTCAGAACAAGAACCAGTGCTAAACTATTGAAATATTACAAATCGAGCATGATCGATCCTTTGGCACGGATAAACAATTTATGACAGCTTCCCTTTCCATAAACATGTTCGAGCGTGGTGACATATTTATCGAGCAAATCCTGAGGAACAAATGCCTGAATGGTTCCACCAAATCCGCCGCCATGAACGCGCCATGCCCCTTTACCTTTCAAAACCATTTCGCTTAATGCCAAAGCCAATGAAACCACCTGATCATCTTTGTGAACAACATCAAAAATATTCTGGTTGTACATGTATGAACTGTATCCCGATTCCACAACCATTTTCAGAAATGACTGGAAATCGCCTTTTTCAAGAGCTGCAACCTGGTCAACTACACGTTGATTATCGCCCTGAAAATGGTAGGCACGCAAAATGGCCCGATCACCGGTTTTCTTGCGAATTTCAGGAATTTGCTCCACAATTTGCTCCATGGTCACCTCACGCAAAACTTTAGCGCCAAGCACTGCAGCAACAGCTTTCATCTCTGTCGGCAACGAAGCATATTCAGCCTGCGAAGCCGGATCATCGTGACCACCGCCAACATCGGTGATTACCAATGCAAAACCAGTTGAGACAAAGTCGAAATCAACTTCTTTCACAATTGGTTTTGAAGGATCCTTAAAATCGATTGTAATCAATCCTCCAACCGAACACGCTGTCTGATCCATCAATCCGCATGGTTTTCCGAAGTAATTATTTTCAGACCATTGACCAATAATGGCGTTTTCAACACCACTCATTTTGCCACCATTAAACAGGTTGTTCAGAATGGCGCCAATCAAAACTTCGAATGAAGCTGAGGAACTCAATCCAGAACCTTTTGGTACGCGACCTTCAATACAGGCATCAAATCCACCGATTTCGTAGCCAACTTCTTTCATACGGGCACAAATTCCCTTTACAATCGAAGTAGAAGTATAGAATTGTGATTCGTCAACTGCAAGCGAGTTTAAATCAACCTGAAATTCGGGATAACCGGCAGACTTAATGCGTATTGTACTTGTTCCATTTGGTGCTGCAACGGCAATCATATCCAAATTTACAGCGCCAGCCAGTACGCGTCCGTAATTGTGGTCGGTATGGTTTCCGCCAATTTCGGTACGGCCCGGCGAACTAAACAGATTTACATCGTCGTTGCCATAAAGTTTTTGAAAATCTGCCATCAATGCCGAATAACGGGACGCCTGTTCTTTTAAAACAGCGTCGTCAAATCCGTACAATTCCTGAAACAATGGATTTTTTCCATCGGCTATTTTTTCAATTAATGCAGTAATTTTTGCCATAATCTAAGTTGAGTTTAATTATTTATTTGACTTGTTTCTTATAATGAACATCTGATAATTCGCGTAAACGCCGGGCTGCTTGTTCAGCAGTAATATCGCGCTGTGGGGAGGCCAGCATTTCGTAGCCAACCATAAATTTCTTTACTGAAGCAGAACGCAAAAGTGGCGGATAAAAATGCATGTGCAAATGCCATTCCGGATAATCTTTCCCATTGGTTGGAGCCTGATGCAAACCAGCCGAATAGGCAAATGATACTTCAAACAAATTGTCGTATTTCACGGTAAGTTGTTTGTAAATATCTGCGAGGCCCGTTCTTTCTTCGTCGGTTAATTGTGCAATGTTCTGAACCGCACGCTTACTAATAATCATGGCTTCGAATGGCCAGACAGCCCAATACGGAACCAGTGCCACAAAATGATCATTTTCGGCAACCAGGCGTTCCTTCTTCTCAAGTTCTGCTTTCAAGTAATCGCCTAAGAGGGTTGCTCCGTTCTTCTCGAAATAGGCCTTTTGAGTTAATGATTCTTTTGCAGGCTCAACCGGAATAGATGAAGACGACCAAACCTGACCATGCGGGTGAGGATTTGAACACCCCATAATAGCGCCTTTGTTTTCGAAAATCTGCACATAATTGATCATTTCAGTGTTCGCAAGTTCCTCGAACTGTTCGCACCATACGTCAACTACGCTTCGAATATCTTCAACTTCCATTTCCGGAATGGTTAAACTATGGTTTTCGCTGAAACAAATTACCTTGCAAATTCCACTTTCGCTTTTTGCCTGAAACAAACTTCCTTCGTCCATGCTGCCTTGCGGAGTATCAGTTAGCAACGCGCTGAAATCGTTCGTGAAAACAAAAGTTCCTTTGTAATCGGGATTAATCTTCCCTCCTGCCCGTTCGTTTCCGGCGCATAGATAGCAAGTTGGATCGTAAGCCGGGCGCTCATCGGGAGAAGCCTTCTCAACCTGCCCTTGCCAGGGTCTTTTTGCGCGATGCGGAGATACTAAAATCCAATCATTTGTAAGCGGATTAAATCTCCGGTGCGGATGATCTTCAATATTAAATTTTTCCATTAAATTCATAATTTACAACTGGTAGGTACTGGTGGGTAAAAATAGCACTTTTACATATTCCAAAATTTCCGCAGAAAGTGTTTAGAAACATGTCAAAGCGAATTTCTCCGGATCAACGCCGACTTGTTTCTGGTTTTTTCGGTGCTCCGTTCCTGAATAATTCGTGCAAGTGTCTGACCCATTAACTGAAAGTCAGTCGAGATTGTAGTTATTCCGCCTGCCACAACTTCTTTCAATACTGTATCGTTAAACGAAACAATTCCAACATCCTTACCCAGTTCCAGATTTTTTTCCGCAGCAGTTTTTACCAAACGCACCAAATTACGGTCTGATGGTACAAAATAAGCTTCGCCAGCCTTCATTTCTTTATTGATTAAATTCCGGATGATCTCGTATTTAAATCCATTTTCCTTACAAAAACGCTGAAATCCAATCATCCGACCTTCAGGCTCTTTTCCCCCTGGGAAAATCATGACCAAATTTGAATATTTCTGAAGTAAATCAAGCCCGTCAATCAGTGAATCGTAAACGTCTTTTTCAAAGTCCTGATAAACAACCGGGTAATCAGTCAGATCGCCTTTCAAACGATCGAGAATGTAAACTTTATCTTTCGGCAATTTTGCAATTGTATCGGCAGTAAAATCAAAAGTCGCAGGCATAATCACGTACGAGGTATATTTCCCCACACTTTCGGCAATCAAATCTTTAAAAACCTGGTAATTAAAATGATGAAAATAAATATCAACATTTGATTTAACGTCCAGACTATTCAGGAATGAAGTATATAAATCTTCTTTAAAGGCATTCAGTTCGTCGAAAAGCACAAATATTTTCTGATCGATATTGATTTCGGTGCTGTTGATGTAATAGCCTTTCCCCGGAATGGAGTTAATGATCCCCTTTGCTTTCAATTCGTTAAAAGCCACCATGACTGTATCTCTTGACAGTTCAAATTCGGTACAAATCTGGTTCAGTGAAGGAATTTTATCGCCATGTTTCAGCTCGCCATTGGCAATGGCTGAGTATATTGAATTTATTATTTGACGATACTTTGGAACGCCCAATGAATCATCAATCACAATATTATTCACAGGTTTCGATTTTGAGGTTAAAGAGAATTCAAAAGTAAAAATAAATCGGAACAATATACACAACCTGTACCCACCAGTATGAGCGAAAAAAATTAAATTTGTATCTTGATCGCGATTCAGACTACAACCAATAAATTAATTAAAACATATTGAAATGAAAATAACAAAATCCCTTTTCGGGAAAACGAATGAAGGTCAATCGGTTGATTTATATACCTTAACCAACGACAACCAGGTTGAAGTTAAAATTACCAATTACGGCGCAATTATTACCAGCATTACTACTCCGGATAAAAATGGTGGGTTAACTAATATTGCCTGCGGTTTCGAAAAACTCGAAAACTATCTAAGTGCAGAATATCTGGGCGGTTACCCCTATTTTGGCTGTGTTTGCGGCCGTGTTTGTAACCGTATTGGCGAAGGAAAATTTACGCTGGAAGGTAAAAATTACTCACTTGCTATTAATAATGGACCAAACCATTTGCATGGCGGATTAATCGGTTTCGACCGGAAACTGTGGTTGGCCGAAATGATTGAATCGGCTGAAAATGTTGGCGTAAAACTCAGCTATTTAAGTCCTGACCAGGAAGAAGGCTACCCGGGAAACTTGCAGGTAAGTTGCACTTACACCTTAAATAATGACAATGAACTTTCGCTGGAATATGCTGCGGAAACCGATCAGACAACAATTGTGAACCTGACAAACCACACTTATTTTAACCTCACAGGTGGTAAAGAACAAATTCTGAATCACGAACTCATGCTGAGTGCTGAAACATTCACCGACTCGGTTGACATGATTCCAACCGGTAAAATAGTTCGTGTTGAAGGAACGCCTTTCGATTTTCGCAATCCTAAAAAGCTAAGTAAAGACATTGCTGCTTTAGAAACCGGATATGATCTGAATTTTGTGCTCGATAATCCGGCAGGGCAATTGGTTTACGCCGGATATCTGTGTGAAGAAACTTCAGGGCGAAAAGTTGAAGTAAGCACAACTCAGCCCGGAATTCAGTTATATACCGGATACTGGATTCCGGAGTTAACTATTGACGGGCAGAAAAAATTTGGAAGTTACATGGGCGTTGCTCTCGAAACCCAGCACTATCCCGATTCGGTTAACAAGCCGCAATTCCCGACTGTAATTTTAAAACCGGGAGAAAAACTTCAGGAGAAAACGATTTACAAATTCGGATTAAAATAAACCAGAGGGCTTCGGCCCTTTTTTATTTGCAGCTATTTTTGAAATTTCGCGCAGAATTGGATAATTAATAAAATTTGTACATTTGGTTTCAATTGACCGCTAAACTTTATACAAATGAAGACAATCATTGAACTTTTTGAAACCAGTGTGGCAAAATTTCCCAACAACCCTTATCTGTGGGAAAAAATAAACGGCAAATACGAAAGTACAAACTATAGTCAAACACATGATTTTGTGTTGAAGTTTGGCGCCGGATTAATGTCACTTGGTATTGAAAAAGGCGATCGCATTGGGCTAATTGCTGAAGGCCGGAATGCATGGATTATTTCGGAACTTGGTATTTTATATGCAGGAGGAATTAACGTTCCGCTTTCGGTAAAACTCGAATCGGCCAACGAACTAAAATTCAGGCTTGCACATTCGGGTTGCAAAATGATAGTTGTTTCCAAAGGTCAGGCGGCCAAAGTTGAGGAAATCAGAAGTGAACTTCCGATGCTCGAAAAAGTAATTTACCTTGACGGGAAAGCCAACCCAAATGCAAATGACATCTCGTATCAGGAAATTCTGGAACTTGGAGAAAAATTCCTAAAATCGAATTTGAGTGATTTTGAGGCGGTTTACAAATCGGTTCAGCCCGACGATGTGGCCAACATTTCTTACACTTCAGGAACAACAGCCGATCCGAAAGGAATTATGCTAACGCAATTGAATTATGCAGCCAATGTTATTCAGTCGAGTACCTTGCTCGACATTCATGAAGACTGGAAAACCCTGGCTTTTCTGCCTTGGGATCATTCGTTTGCACACACAGCCTGCCTGTATTGTTTCATGTTTTTCGGCGCCAGTATTGCATCGCTCGAAATAGGCAAAACCCCAATGGAAACGCTTAAAAATATCCCGAAAAATATTAAGGAAATTCAACCAAACATTTTAATGAGTGTTCCGGCAGTTGCCAAAAATTTCAGGAAAGGAATAGAATCGGGAATCAGGCAAAAAGGGCCGGTGATTGAAAAACTTTTTAAACACGCCCTTAAAATTTCGTACGAATACAACGGCATTGGCTGGAACCGGGGACAGGGTTCGGTAGCTGTATATAAACCTTTACTAAAATTGTACGACAAAATCCTATTCAGCAAAATACGCGAAAGCTTTGGAGGCAAACTTGAATTCTTTATTGGAGGTGGCGCGCTGCTCGATGTTGAATTGCAACGGTTCTTTTACGCCATCGGAATTCCAATGTGCCAGGGTTACGGACTTTCGGAAGCTGCCCCGGTCATTTCGTCAAACATTCCGAAAGCCGTTAAATTTGGTACCTCCGGCCGATTGGCAAAATACCTCGACATAAAAATCTGCGATATGGAAGGAAACGAACTTCCACAGGGAGAAAAAGGCGAAATTGTGGTGAAGGGAGAAAACGTGATGAAAGGGTATTGGAACAATCCAAAAGCATCGGCAGAAACTGTACGCGATGGCTGGCTTTACACAGGCGACATGGGTTACCTCGATAAAGATGGATTTTTATTGGTATTGGGCCGCTTCAAAAGTTTGCTCATTGGCAGCGACGGCGAAAAATTCAGTCCCGAAGGAATCGAAGAATCGTTGGTTGATCAGTCGCCGTTTATTGATCAGTGCATGTTATACAATAATCAAAATCCCTACACTTCAGGAATGATTGTACCCAACATGCCGGCAATAAACCGCGAGTTGGAAAAACGTGGACTAAAAACCGGAACTGACGAAGCTTATACCGAAGCTTTGAAAATTATACAGCAGGAAGTTGATGCCTACAAAGCGGGAGGTAAATTTGCATCTTCGTTTCCTGAACGATGGCTGCCTGCCACTATTGCTATTTTACCTGAAGCATTTACCGAACAAAACCAATTGCTAAATTCGACTATGAAAATGGTGCGGGGAAAGATTACAGAATATTTCAGTAAAGAACTGGAATTCTTGTATTCTCCGGAAGCTAAAAATATTGTGAATGCGAAGAATATTGAAGCTTTGAAAAAATGGTAAAGTAGGTTATGACTGAATGGTTAATTGGTTGAATGGTTAAAAAACAAAAAGCATGAATTATTTGAAAGTTAATGATATTGAAGCTTACAACATTGCCTTTCAACTTAGCAACCAGGTTTGGAAGATAGTTATGCAATGGCCATATTTAGCTCAAAAAACAATTGGCGCTCAATTTATTGATGCTACAGACAGCATTTCGGCAAATATTGCTGAAGGGTTTGGGAGATATCACAAAAAAGATAAAATTAAATTTTACCACTATTCGAGAGGATCATCATTAGAAAGTATAGATTGGCTTGAAAAATCCTTTATAAGAGCACTATTGGATGAAAATCAATATAGTCTATTTAAAATCGAATTAGAGAAACTACCTAAGTCGATTAACAGCTTGATTAAATATACGAACCTTCACTTGAAAGATTAACAATTTAACCGACTAGCAATTCAACCATATGGCAATTTAACAATTCAACCGATAACAATGAAACGCATTCTGGTATTTCTCATACTTTCATCACTTTTCGGAACAAGTTCTTTCGCTCAAAAAATGAACGGATACGGAGCCGAACTTTCGATTTTAAGTTTAAAGCTCAATGTTCGCGACTGGTTTTCGAAATCCAACGGATTTGAAGTTTTTGGAGGAATTTCTTCAGAGCTCGATGACTTAAATCCCAACGATCCGGAAGTGGGTTTTAAATTTCTGCATGCCCTTATTTACGAAAGAACCGAGCGCACATATATCGGCCTCGTTGGAAAATGGAAATGGGTAAATGTATTTGATTCGAACAATACCAATCTGCCCATTCCCGGGCTGATTATTGGTAAAGAATGGTACAGCAAACGAATACACCGCAAGGCATTTTGCGCTGAACTGGGCTACCAGATTGGCAACAAAGAATACAACCTTTACAGCCCGATTAATCACAATCCAATTGGGAAAAAGAGTTTCGAAGAATTTCCGTTAATCCTGAATCTCAGGTATTCATTCTATCAATTGAGAAAATAGCATTGGCACCGGTCTATTTATTCCTGATGTGTCGCGCAAGCGAATTATCCAGCAAAATCAATTGCTGGGCAGCAAGTTTGGCCACGAGATTTGCTCCTTCAACTTTCAAATGGGTGTCGTCTTGTCGGCCTTTCGGAAACTTTTCAGTTGGCGGTGTCCACAAATAAATTGCTTTTGAAGCCTCATCGCCCAAAGCGGTCACAGCGCCGGCTGTCAGGTATTGCAAATCAACCAGCGGAACATTCCATTCCACAGCTACCTGACGGGTAGCAACCGGATAATTTCCGTGAGTATCGGTCAGAAAGCCATTCACAAATTTCCGGCGAACAATGGGTGTAAACAAAATCGGGTGAGCGCCTTTTGCGCGCGTTTCGCGAACGAATAGTTCCAGATTTTCAGCAAAAGTGGTAAACGGATCAGTAAACCGGGTAGTGTCCAGATTTTTCTCGTCATTATGCCCAAACTGAATAAATACGTAATCGCCCTGTTTCAGCGAATCCAACACCCATTTCCAGCGACCTTCAGCAATAAAACTTTTGCTACTTCGTCCGTTCATGGCCCGGTTTTTCACCTCTACTCCTTCATCAACAAATGCCGGGAAAGCCATGCACCAACCAGTTTCAGGGAAAACCTCAGTTTTTTTGTTAGCCATCGTCGAATCGCCAATGGTAAACACAGTTATCTTTTTTCCTGAAGTTTCTGCATCTTTCTGCGCTGAAACAATTCCACTCCCCAAAGCAAAAAGAACTGCCAATACTATCGTAACTCTTATCTTTTGCATGCTATGGTGATTTAATGTTTGATATGCTTTACTACTCCTTAAAATGTCATTCACTTTCCAATTCTCACCCCGTCTCCGGACTTCCGGCATCCTTCTGCTATTTCATCTCAACAACATCTTTCGGAACTTCTTTCCCAATTAGAAGTTGCTTTTCAGGATCAGTCATTCCAATATTTATCAATTCAGTTTTACCCATTCCCGAACCAGAAATTTTTACTAAAGGTAAAACTTCAGTATTTGTGATTAGTCCGTCGATCGAAACATTTGAACTGTTGCTTAAGTCAATTACCGGCGATTTTTTCGTAGTCAGGATCAGATTTTTAACTTTCACATTTTTTGCGTCGCTGCAAATCATACCATAATCAGCTTCCATTCTGATGTTGGTCAGTTCAACATTTTCAAGCATCATTTCAGGGAGTCCCTGAAGGAAAATTCCCTGGTAAGCTCCTTTACAGCTTACATCGTGTATAAAAATATTTTTAAACTGTGGTGTTTCTTCGGTCACCGGCAACAATTTGGGTGCACCGCCACTATCGCCCGCTTCCATATCTTCGGAAGCAGATCGACCACTGTAGTATAAATTGAACGAAATAGCCTGAGTCGCAATATTCATCATCTCAACATCTGAAATGTAAATATTCTCAACCACCCCACCCCGACGGCGATTACTTTTGAAGCGCAACCCGACGTCGGTTCCGAGAAACGTACAATTTGAAACGTGCAGATTTTTAACTCCGCCCGACATTTCACTTCCAACTGTAACGCCGCCATGCCCATGAAACACAACACAGTTTTTCACAATCAGGTTTTCATTCGGTATACCACGATCGCGGCCTTCCTTGTCCTTACCCGATTTAATGCATATGGCATCATCACCAACATCAAAGTTCGAATCGTGGATGATGCTATTTTTGCACGATTCAATATCAATTCCATCACCGTTTTGTGAATACCAAGGATTACGAACAGTTGTGTTTCGCATCGTAAAATCTTCGCACATCAACGGATGAATGCACCAGGCCGGTGAGTTTTGAAAAGTCGGACCATCAATCAATACTTTTTTGCACGAAATCAGGCTAACCATCACCGGACGCAGGAAATCGCGTATCTTTTCAAATTCCTCTTTTGTTTTTAATTCGCGCGGCACATTCATTTCTGCCTTATTCTGGCCATCGACAAATTGCTGCGAAGGATACCATGTTTTACCATCGGCACTTACAATTCCTCCGGAAGCAACCAGTTTTTTCCACTGACTTTCAGTCAATTTTTCTTTTTTTACAGCACGCCAAACATCTCCTGAACCATCCCAGACTCCATTCCCTGTTAAAGCGACATTCTCCAAATCGCGCCCATTTATTGGCGAAGTACAACGAAAGGTGTTGAATCCCTCGAAATTGGTTTCCACCAAAGGATACAAATCTTTATTGGTACTGAAGACCACCAAGGCTCCGGTCTCGGTATATAATTCAATGTTACTTTTCAAACTTATTGGGCCGGTAAGCCACGTACCACGGGGAATAATTACACGTCCGCCACCTTTTTGGACAATCGCATCGATAGCATCGACGAATGCCTTTGTACATAAAACCTGTCCGCCACTCCGAGCCCCAAAATCGGTTATCGAAACAGAATTGGCCGGAATGACCGGCATCTTTACCCGAGGCATTGAAAATTCGACGCCTTTGTACAAATCATTCTCTTTAGTCAATTTGGCGCTCTGAGGTTGAGAAACACCGCAGGCTGCAATTAGTGCAAAAGAAAAAAGAGTCAGTGTTGATTTTAGAAGTTTCATATTTTTTGCTTTTACCTTTTATTTCTGGTTCACTTTCAAACCCAGGGAAGTATGTTCCTTTTTCGTTCTCCGCTTTACCTGAATTTATCCACCCAATCTCCCAATATCTTTTCAGGAGTATAACCAGTTGCTTCGGTTTCAGTCAACTGATGCGACCAACTTGCTCTACTTTCGGCAGAAGCACCGGGTCCGGTATTTTTATATTCGGCGAAAAATGCAGTCGATTCGCTTTCCTTTTTCGACCAGTTGTCCCAGCCTTCCGGAGTAATAAAAGAGCCCAGTTCACAATACAGGAAAGCAACTTTGGCATAACTTCGCCATGGTCGACCAAGAAAAACTTTGTTCACACCGGCATCAGCGGTAATTTTGCAATTTCTGAAAACATACCCAAACGGTTTTCCCTCGGGAGTACTGGCAGCTGTCAGAAAAGAATTTGCTTTGGCATTTATCGTACAGCTTTCGAAAAGAGCAGTTGCCTCGCCAAAAATAAAATCAGTCGTACCTTCAATATAACAGTTTGCAAAAAGCATCCGGCTAAACCGTCCGGCAGCATAAACGGTGTCCTGATTTCCCAAAAAGCGACAATTACTGAACACACAACAATCGCCTTCCACGTGCAAAGCCACGGCTTGACCAACCGGCCCGGCAGAATTTTCAACGGTCATATTCTCCATCCTGAAATCGTTGGCTTCAACCTTCAGCGTGTAAGTGTAAAATGTGCTGTTTCGGCCTCTGTTTATTTTGTTGAAATAATCGTCGAAAGTCAGGATGGTTTTCTCAACGCTTTCGCCAATGATTGATAGATAACTGTTGCAGGAAGGAACGACGACCTTTTCGCGATAGGTTCCGTTCTTAACAAAAATGGTCACTCGGGAATCGGGGAATGCTTTACTGGCGTCAATGGCCTGCTGAATGGTGGTGAAATTACCGCTTCCATCCTGAGCCACCACGAAATCGTAATTGGCAGCTAAAACAGGCAAAGCTGCAAAAAGAATCAGCAAAATTGCGCCCAATAATTTGTATTTCAGACTCATAACTAAATTTATTATTCGTTCTAGAAACTCTTTTCCAGATTTTCCCATTTGACGTTCCATTTGCCGTCTTTTGGAAAACCTGGATTTTCAATTGTGCAGCCTTCCCAACCGGCACACATCATGGCAATTGCAGATAAAAATCCACCATTTCCCGGCAGATAAATTGTCAGCCTTTCACTCTGAAAATTGTGACCATTTTTCAAATACGTATTTTTCTGCACGTCTTTCAGCAGAAAATCCAAAGCCATTTCCGGCTCACCAAGTCGCGTCGCCGACATGGCAGCCATCGGATAATCCCAACCCCAGGTCGATGGCCAGTTCCAGCGTTCAGCAATCACATGCATGGTTTTGCGCATCACTTCCGGATCAATTTTGTTCCAATCAGGCAAAATACCGTACGCACACAAAACAACCGGATGATCTTTCATTAAAGCCTGATTTGTATACGAATCGGTTGCTCCGGCAATGCCGAGGTAAACGCCATCAACCTGTTTGGGTCTAGCCAGCTTCAGGCGAACATCTTCCCATTTTTCATCTTTCGATTCTTTCAAACGTTCTTTCCATTGCTGTGCCATTGATAGTCCCCAATACCAGTAAGCCAGTTCGAATGGCGGATTGGTGGTTGTTTCGCGTGGCCAAAGTTCCTGCGCCGGAATTAACGGTGGCTCCAGATTGTAACATCGACTTTCTTCATTCCAAACCGGAAAGTCAGCCATAAAATCGGCTGTAGCAAAAACCAGATCTTTATACTTGTTCAATGTTTCGGGAGTCGGGTTTTGACGATACATTTGCTCGGCCATCCAAATGATGTGCGGCTGCTGCCAAATGAGGTATGAGCCAACTGAAGATGGGCTGTTTTCCTGATCGGGCCCCTGCATTTTTTGCCAGCGAACGCCTTTGTATCCCTGATCGATTGCCGTTTGACGGGCATTGACAAACATTACCTTGTAATATTCGAGTTGCTTTTCTATGAACTGTGGACGTTGCCATTGTGCGAAATGAGCAACGTGCCACCAATGCATTTCCATGTGGTATTTGCCATACCAACTGTTGTAAGTCAAGCCTGTTTCGGCTGGTGGCAGTGAACCTGAACTTTGTATTTTGGTGAGGTATTGCGACAAAACGGTGCGTCGCTCCAGCTCCTTCGCCCTTGGATCGGTACAGGCCGAAAAATCGATTGCACCACCAGTTTTCCAGAAATTCTTCCAGACCAGCTCGTTGTTTTGCTTTGTCGATTCAAAATCGGCCAGTTTTGTTTCTTTTATTTCAGGCGCAAATTCGCAGCTAAATTCAATGCTGTTTCCGTTTTTTGCCTGAAGTTCAAACTGATGATCTGCAGTCTTTTCAATAGTTGCATTCCCTTGCCATTCGATGGCTACCTGATAACGATCACTATCGAGCGTTCGGCTGATCAATACTTCGTGATCGGAAACAGGCTCCATAACCGACTTATGTTTTTCCGGAGCATTGAAATCGTAACCCGGATCCATGCTTTTGGCGACGGCAAACGGAAATTTCCATTGCACGCCAAGGCGACCCTCGGCAATCAGTGGTGATTCTATTTTTGCTGAAATCAAGTCTTTTTCCTGATGGCAATAAACCTCAATTTTCACCGGCTGACCATCGAACTCAAATTCGCTGGCAATCTGGCCGGTCCATAAATCGAGGTGGTGCTTCGCATTCTGAATATCGGTCAAAACAGCTTTTTCGCCATTGGTCTTGGTAAGTACCAAACCAATCATTCCCAAATGCAGACGTTGCGGATTTTCGCGGAAATAGTTGCAGGCAGCTTCGGCTCGTGCATCGTCTTTTATTTGGTGCCGGTAAGGGACTTTTCGTCCCTGAACATCCCAATATTTCAGGGTTTCCGATTCTTTGAAATTTTCGGTATTTGGGAAAGTATGCCAGCCCCAGTTCGACTGAGTTCCAAGCGGAACACCGTTTTCATATTGAGTATAAAAAGTTTGTAAGCCGGTTAAGTCTGTAGTAAAACAAAAGTTACCGTTTCCAACCGAAAGCGATGCCAGCGAATCGAAACCTTCAACAAGCACATTGTTTCGGGTAACCAAGGCATGCCGGTCAATTTTTAACTGCTTTGAATTAGGTTGGCAGCTCACTGTAAGAAGCACCAAAAAAGGAACAATTCCTGAAAAAACTGAAAATTTGCGATAAGCGTTCGTTGTCATATTGATTTAGTAGTTCAAGGTTTAATAATGATTACGAGCATTTTAAATGATCATGCACTCCGCTAAGATATAATTACCTGACGTTTTTCGGAATATCCGACTATTTCCTGATAAAATTTTCACCAGGTACATTCCGTTTTTTAAGCTTCTGTTCCGCTTTTCGTGATAGAAATCGTAGACGAATAAGCGTAAGTTCCGCCACGAACAAAAATATGGTCGCCGGCAACAGCCAGACCGCAAGCTTTTGAAATAGTTTGAAACGGCAACGAGAGCGCTGTACCACTATTGGAATCGCTTCCATGGCTGGTCACATAGTAGTTTGCAGCTTTAGCTATTGCCGAGATAAACAAAAATAGAATCGTAACTTTTCTCACAACACAAATCTATAAGTCAAATAAATAATTCTTCGGACAAACCAAAGTTCAACTAACCCAAAACCCCAATTTGCAAGTCATTCAGGAAAATTGTATATTCTAAAAGATAAAAGG
Source organism: Prolixibacteraceae bacterium (assembly GCA_963677955.2). Classification (GTDB taxonomy): domain Bacteria; phylum Bacteroidota; class Bacteroidia; order Bacteroidales; family Prolixibacteraceae; genus Aquipluma. The sequence continues at coordinate 3,813,932 of CAXXQR010000001.1, read as the reverse complement.
GCACTCCAAAAAGGTTAGGCTTTTATCTTATCCCATTTGTATTAAGATTAGGTATTATAAATTATTCATTTCAAGAGATGCCATGATAAATGGCCCAACACCTTTCGGATCGTTGTCACGTACTTTTTCACTTACATAATATTTATAAGTTCCGTCTCGGTACGGAGTTCCACCCAGACCGGCCACTGCACAACATTTGGTCAGGCTTATGGTACCATCGGCGTTGTTTTTTATAAGCTGAGATAAAATGCCATTGTATCCTTTTACAGCAATGTCTTTGTATTCGCTGCCAAGGTATCCTTTCCGAACGGCCTTTAACAAAGCATACGAAAACATGGAAGAAGCAGTGGCTTCCAGATAATTGTCTTCACGATCACCCTGATCCAAAACCTGATACCACAATCCGGTTGCCGGATCCTGAATTTTTTTAATTCCGGCAGCAACCTGATTCAAAATGTTCAGAATTTCGGTACGTCCGGGATGATTCTGCGGAATAAAATCGAGTACATCGACCAAGGCCATGGCGTACCAACCTTCGGCACGGCCCCAGAAATTTGGAGAACAACCGGTAATTGAATCGGCCCATTGTTGCTCTTTACTTTCGTCCCAGCCATGGTAATTCAAGCCAACTTCAGGATTATAGGTATGTTCGTGAACAACCCTGAATTGATTAACCACATCATTCAATGCAGTTGTATCGTTTTTCAATAAAGCACATTGAGCATAGAATGGAGCAGCCATGTACAAACCATCGAGCCACATTTGATTTGGATAGCGCAACTTATGCCAAAAACCACCTTCCGAGGTGCGTGGCTGAGTTTTAAATTGCTCATACAACTGACTGATGGCCTTCATGTATCGTTCGTCCTTGGTATTTTCATACAAATCGAAAAGAAATTTTCCGGAGTTGATGTGATCCAGACTGTGAGCTTCAGGATCGAATCCTGAAACAAATCCAGTTGAATCAATCAGCTTATCAGCATATATTTTGGCATAATTGAAATAGGCTTCGTTGCCATTAACTTTCCAAACCCGAATCATAGCTTGCGCAATTAAACCCTGCGTGTAATTCCAGATTGGAGTTGGATTGTAATCCACAGTCCACGGTTCTGGAAATTGTTTGATCTCAGAATCGGCCATTTTTACAGCCATCTCAAGACCAATTGCCTTATTATCATTCTTTTTCACAGTGCACGACTGTAAAATGGTCAATAAAAATACAAAGACGAGTACCCCATTTTTCATAGATAAATTTTTAGATATAACCGATTTATTAATGAATGACATTTCCATTTTAGTTGAGTTAAAGAATAGTAAAGATTAAAAAAGTTAAAATCATTGCCAAAATGGATGCAGTGAGTACAACAACCCAGGAGACTTTCCTCAGTTCTTCAATTAGTTTCTTCATTTTATCCAGATCTAAATTACGTAACCATAAAACTACATTTCATAGCAACGAAACAACCCGAATTCCATATCAGGAAAGAAGGACTCACGTACCAGAAGCGGGATATATTTCCCAAAATGCGGGCTATTTTAGCATCAAAAATCGTTGCAAAATCACTATTAACTAATAAACTGCAACTTACCACCAAATCAATCAGTTACTGAATTTTGCGAAAGTGTTGAGGAAACGTAAAATTCATAGTGCAATTTAAGAAACAATTTTTCTGAAACAACTTGACGTATCCAATGTCTTTCTACCTTTATTCTTGCCGTATTTTGGGTGGTCCTGAAAAACTATATTGTGAAATTTTTAAAAGTCCTTAAAAGTTTTTTCCAATCGTCAACCTGACTTTGGTGTAACTTTTTAGTTTACCTGTCGTTATTAAAACTGTGAGTTTTAACCTGGAGCAAATCTTTTGGTTAAATTCAGCTACCCGGTTTAAATCACCAAATCCAACAACTTCAGGATTTTTAGAAAGAATTTAATTCATTGTGAATGATATGAACCTACAATGCATAGCAATCACAACAAAAACAAATACACCATGAAAAACATTTTAATTGCACTGGATTATAACCCGAGCGCTCAAAAAGTGGCCGAAATGGGTTATGCATTGGCAAAGTCAATGAAAGCCGAAACTATTTTACTTCATGTCATAACCGAAAAAAGTTACTATTCGGCTATTGAATATGGCCCAATTATGGGATTCCCCGGTTATGTCGATCCGGAATTTTTGAAAATAAAGGAACCACGCGATCTGGAAAAAAAGTCGCAGGAATATCTTGATCAATCGAAAAGACATTTGGGCGACGAAAACATTAAAACGGAAATGTCGATTGGCGATGCAGCTTCAGAAATTTTAAAGAAGGCAAAGGAATTGCGGGCAGATGTTGTTGTAATGGGTTCGCACAGCCGACGCTGGCTTGAGAAAATTCTGATCGGAAGTGTTACCGAAGAAGTTTTGAGAGGTATTGAAATTCCGCTTTTTATCGTTCCAACCAAAGATGAACCTGCGTATGCATAAACTTATAACTCTGACCAAAGCAGAACTGTTGTTGAAGATCGTTCTCACAGTAATTTGACATAATTTCGTTTGAAGGAACTAAAATTACGATCTTTTTGCGGAAATTGTAATATTCAATCAGAAATGAGGGCCAATCCTTAAATTATCGCTGCTGATCTAAATTAGAACCATCGAACGAACCGTAATTCAACACGTCAAAATTACGTTCGTACGAAGTCACAAACAAACTGTGGTTCAAGAAACCACCCATGGGTGCCACTTTTTTGAAATTGAAATTCATCTGGGTCAGTTCCATCGGGTAATACGTCAAACAATTCCTGAAATCCTTTCCGTAGCGAAAAAGAGCACTCAAAAAATAATAGGTAACATCGTAACCCTGAAGGCTAAATTGTGTTGGTTCAGCCGAAAAAATGTTGCGGTATGAACTCACAACTCTTTTCACCAAAGGTCTTTGGTAGTCGACAAAGTATGGCGACAAATAGCGAAGCCTTATACGGTGATAATTTTCAGTCTGAATGCTTTTTAATTTGGTCAGAGCCGAAGTGCCCATCAACACGATATTGTAATGCTCAGCCAGCGCTGTCAGGTTGGTCACTGCAACACTCACCTGGGCTTCATTGTCGGTTGGAATTACGAACACATTGTCTCCATTTGGATCCATGAGCGGAGCTATTTCATTCACTCCGCGCTCCTGAAAATTATATTCGTGCAACCTTCTGCCACCAGAGGCCGCCATTAGCTTTTGCTTCGACAAACTTGCCAGTTTTGCCTCGGCCGAATTGGAACTGCCGCTTTGCTGAAGCAAGAAGAAATTCTTGTTTGCAAGCTCGCTTGCAATATAGTTGGCAGTTTGCTCTGTCTGATAATCCTTCGTTGGGTTAACCTTGAAATACCAGGAATTGTTTTGTTCAAAGTTTCCGGCCGACGAAAGTGGCGAAATCATCGGGATACGGTTTTTTGCAGCAAACGAGGCGACATTTTCCTGAAGTTCGGGATACACCGGACCGATAATAAGGTTTAATTCACGAAACTCCTGAAGCTGGATCATACTGTTAATTTGCGTTTGGTTGCTGGCGTCGAAAACCTCAAGTTCAACGCTCATGCCCCTTTTCTGCAAACTATCAATAGCCAGCAGAGCTCCTTCATAGAATTCCATAAAGATCAAAGCCCGCTGATCAATATTTGCTCCATTCGTCAATATTGTTGTGTCAGACTTTAGTGAATCAGTATGATTTTCGAGAGTTATCTTACTCACCAACTGATCCTTGACATTAAGATTGATATCTTTATTTCCGTTTGGCAGAAGATAAAGAGGAAGCAAAAGTCCAATTTTATAGGTCGGTTGCAATGTATTTTCAAGTGGAAAACATTCTGATGGCGGCGGGGAATCTACCGACGCAAGATTTGTAACATTTTCATGAGTTGGAAAATTCTCTGTTTGTTTTTCCGGCGATTTGGGGATTAACAGAATCTCGCCAACCTCCAGTCCACGCATGAACAACGAGGGATTGGCCTTTTTCAATTCACCAACTTCAACTCCGAAACGGTTGGCAAGCGAAAACAAAGTCTCGCCCTTTTCAACCCGGTATTTAATAAATTGTTGTGGATCAACCGGCTGAGTGAGCGCTTCGTTTTTCCCCCGGATAACCGGAATTTTCAGTTTCATCCCGGTTTTAAGTCCGGCTTTCAGGTCAGCATTGTTTTTCAGCATTTCTTCTTCGGTTATTCCATAGCGCTGTTCGAGACTAAACAATGTTTCGCCCGAAACCACCTGGTGAATTTTATATTCCGAAGTTTCAGCCTGACTATCGGGTGATTCTTCCACAATACCTGAATCTGATTTTGTGCTGTTTACCGGTATTTTCAGAATCTGTCCAATTTGCAGTCCATTCGTCAATTCCGGATTGAACCGGATCAGATCGTTCGCCGTAATTCCGTATTGTTTGGCAATCGAAAAAATGGTTTGTCGTTTTGCGGTTTTGTGGTAATAAAATTCTTCGTCCGCAACTGGAGTTACTTTCACGGCCTGCTTCACAGCTGGCGCAGATTCCACTTTTCCAACAGGTACTTTAATCTCCGATCCGGCGCGAAGAACCGCAGTCATTCCGGGATTGGCCTTTTCCAAATCGCTTTGACTCACTTTGTACTTTTGACAAAGACTAAAGACTGTTTCGCTTTTCGATACTGTGTGCAAAACATATTTTATACCGCCAATTTCAACTTCCTTTTGCGAAAAACCACTTTGAGGAAGTGTAACGATCAAAAAAAACAAAAATATGATAAGTATATACTTCATAATCCCGGTTGATAGATAACGCAAAAAAAGCTTATCCAAATATAATCCGCAAAATTAAAATGCTTTTTCGCCAAAATATTTCATAAACTGAGAACGCTCCCAAGCCTGAGCTGAGGTCGCTGCCAAACTTAAAGAACCCTGAAATTCCTTAATTGTTTTTAAGCCCTGCGCATCCATCCAATCCGAAATTTCCTTATTCATCGTAGAAATTATTGACGGACCTTTCCTGTACAGTACCGACGCCACCTGCACGGCAGAAGCTCCGGCAAGCAAAAATTTAAGGGCAGTTTCACCAGAATGAATTCCACTGGTTGCGGCTAAATCTGTCTTAATTTGACCGGCCAAAATACCTGTCCATTTTAACGGGAACAAATAATCGTTGGGCATACTCAAAACATCGGCTACAACAATCGTTTGTGTGTGAATATCAATGTCAGGATTGTAAAACCTGTTAAAAATGGAAATACCCGATACTCCTGAAGTATCAAGTTTCTTTACCATTGCTGATAAATTAGAAAAATAGTGGCTGATTTTTACACTAACCGGAATTTTAACGGCCTGAATAACTTTGTGAATTGTTTCCAAATAAAAATTCTCATTCGACTCGGCGCTTACTGAAGCATCTGATGGCGTAATAAACATGTTCAACTCAAGCGCATCGGCACCTGCTTCCTCGATTTTGCGCGCAAACAAAACCCAATCGCTAGACGATACGCAGTTGATACTGGCAACAATGGGAACATTCGTTTTCGACTTTACTTCAACGATCAATTGAAGGTACTTCCTGATATTTTCGTCCTTAATCACGTAATCAAAATAGTCGAGATATTCAGGATCAGAAGTCATATCCGATCTTAGACTAAGTTCTTCCTGTAATTCATGGTAAATTTCTTCTTCGAAGATCGATTTTAAAACTACAGCTCCGGCTCCGGCTTCTGCCAGTTTTAAAATTTGCTCAGCCTGTCCCGTCATACTGCAACTGGCTGCAATTAAGGGACTTTCCAATTCGAGACCAAAGAAACGTGTTGATATATTTGCCATAAAAAAATATTTACTATTTAATAATTTACAACTGACCGTTAAACAATTTATTCAAAAATAGTCAATTGTCAATAAACAAATGGTCAATTAGCTAACGTTTTTCCTGAAGGCATTCGTGCATCGAAGCGGCAGCTTTGCGCCCGTCGCCCATCGCCAGAATTACAGTTGCTCCTCCCCTTACAATGTCGCCACCGGCAAATAATTCAGGAATTGAACTTTGCATGGTTTCTTCATTTACCTCAATAGTTCCCCATTTGCTAACTTTCAAATCTTTCACTTCGGAAGGAATGAGCGGGTTTGGTGAAACTCCCACGGCAACAACAACCAAATCTACAGGAATATCGTATTCCGAACCTTCGAGAACAATGGGACGGCGACGACCCGAAGCATCAGGTTCTCCAAGTCCCATGCGCTGAATCCGCATCCGGTTTACCTTTCCTTTTTCATCGGCGAAATATTCAATCGGATTGGCCAGGTTCATAAATTCAATGCCCTCCTCTTCGGCATGATGCACTTCTTCAACACGTGCAGGCATTTCGGCGCGCGAACGACGATAAATAATCATGGCGCGTTCGGCACCCAGTCGTTTTGCAGTACGCACCGAATCCATAGCAGTATTTCCGCCACCAATAACAGCCACATTTTTACCTTTAATAATGGGAGTGTCAAATTCATCGTTGGCAGCGTTCATCAGGTTTACACGAGTCAGGTATTCGTTCGACGACAGAATTCCGTTGTAATTTTCGCCCGGAATGTTCATGAAGCGAGGCAACCCGGCACCACTGGCCACAAAGAATGCTTCGAAACCCTCTTCTTTCAAATCTTCGAAGCTGGCAGTTTTTCCAACAATAAAGTTTCGGACGAATTTCACGCCCATTTTTTCCAGATTTTCCAGTTCAACATCCACAATTTTATTCGGAAGCCTGAATTCTGGAATTCCATATTTTAGTACGCCGCCAATTTCGTGCAAGGCCTCGAAAACGGTCACATCATAGCCCAGTTTAATCATGTCGCCGGCAAACGAAAGCGAAGCCGGTCCCGAGCCAATGGCAGCCACCTTAATTCCGTTCGAAGGTGCAACTTCAGGAACTGACATCAATCCGCTTTCGCGCTCGAAGTCGGCAGCAAAACGTTCGAGATAACCGATGGCAACCGGATCTTTTTTAAGCTTTTGTGTGTAAAAACAACTGGCTTCGCATTGCTTTTCCTGGGGACAAACCCGGCCGCAAACAGCAGGAAGCGCCGAAGTTTCTTTCAGGGTTTTGGCCGCTTCCAGAAAACTTCCCTGCTCGATATATTTAACGAATTTTGGAATATTTATGCTTACCGGACATCCTTCTATACAGGTTGGATTTGGACAATCCAGACATCTGGAGGCTTCAGCCTGCGCCTGAATTGGAGTCAGTCCGCTATTTACTTCACGATTTTGGAAATTAATCCGGACAAATGGATCGAGTTCTGGCATGCGTACCCTGATTTTCGATGTCCGGTCTTTATTGGCAATCTTTTTTCTCAGCTCTGCACGCCATTCCTTTTCGCGCTCAATGCGGAGGTATTCAGTATTTGTTGACATTTCGTAAGGTTTAATTGAATTAAAAATACCGTTCACTGGCCATTTTTTCTTCGGCTGAATATCCACCAAGCCGCATGATCAATTCGTCAAAATCGATCTGGTGTGCATCAAATTCAGGTCCGTCGATACAGGTAAATTTGGTCTGGCCGCCAACACTCACGCGACAGGCGCCGCACATTCCTGTTCCGTCGACCATAATGGCATTCAAACTGGCCTGAGTTGGAATCTGGTATTTTTTAGTTAAAAGCGATGTGAATTTCATCATTACGGCTGGTCCAATAGCAATGCATTCGTCGACTTTCTCGCGCTGAATAATCATTTCGGCGCCCGCAGTTACCAACCCTTTGGTTCCGTATGAACCGTCGTCGGTCATTACAATCACTTCGTCCGACCATTTTCTGATTTCATCTTCCAGAATAATCAAATCCTTGTTTCGGGCAGCCAGTATAGAAACCACTCGATTGCCAGCTTTCTTGAACCCTTCGACGATTGGTAACATCGGTGCAACACCAACACCACCACCGCAAGCCAGAATGGTTCCGGGTTTATGAATATGTGTTGCTTTGCCGAGCGGACCAACCAGGTCGAGAATTGAATCGCCCACTTCGAGTTCAAATAGTTTAGCTGAACTGACTCCCATTTTCTGAACCACCAATACAATGGTTCCCGCAACAGGATCGGCATCGGCAATTGTTAGTGGAATTCGCTCCCCTTTTGTGTCAACCCTCAGGATTACAAAATGGCCGGGTTTGCGTGATTTGGCAATTCGCGGAGCATTAACAACGAATTTGGCTACTTTTTCAGAAAAAAGAACCTTCTCAACAATTTGGTTCATTACAACGAATTTTGCGTTACTTCTTTAAAACGAAAAGCCAAAAATAGCATAGTGCAAAGAATATACATCCTTATAAACTGCTTTTTTTCCGTGTTACGTTTTTTCAGAACATTTTGGATTTGAATCCTCTACCCCGATTAACGTTTTCTATATGAAATATTTGAGGTTGATGCGACAAAAAATCGATGAAACCAATTGAGAAATGTCATATCTTTATCCTTTTTGGTTGCGCCGGAAAACACGGTTTTAAAATTTGTTCAGGAAGTTTAAAATCAATAAAGTAGTAAAAAATTGGCCCAGGAATTTATAATAGCAATTACGGAACATCGTGCTGTTGGAAACATTTTTGTTCCGCTGCTCATCGAAAAGGAACGATCGTACTTCACGGTAAAAAAAGTAGTAAAGCCGCACGATTTGAAAAGTGGGGAACTGGTTTTAAACGAAGCAGAACTTGAACTGCTCAAACTCATTGAAAACTACAGCGACGAAGCTTTAACCAAAAAGTTCTCGAAAAATACCGACAAAATCAATTTTTTTCAGAACATGGACGCTGATTTATTTCAGAATCACATTGTTCCGTACATCGACAAGTACATTTACCGCTGCGTTTTGCTACTTATGAAGTGCCAGACCAGGCTTTTTTATAAGCAGGCCAAATATTCGAATCTGTACGATGAAGATGAAATAAAAGTTAATCAAACTTTTTCGAGTGGAGTGTTTTATTTCAATCGCTACGAAGTTGGAACAAGGTATCTGTTAAAAATCAGGCACGAAGGGAAAAATATCGATTTGCTGCATAAAACCATACGCATGGTTTGCACACAACCTTGTTGTTTTGTGTTTCACAATCAACTGTTTATATTCAAACATCTTTCAGGTAAAAAACTTGTTCCCTTCCTGACCAAAGAATCGGTTTTCATTCCTAAAGTTTCGGAAGATAAATATTACCAGTCGTTTGTATTGAATACCATTAAAGAATCGGAGGTCAGGGCAACCGGGTTCGACATTATTGAAAGTGACCCGCCGCGTAAAACTATCCTTTCGCTCGAACAAGATCTATCGCTTCGCCCGGTTATTGTTGCTAAATTCAGATACGATAGCAATTTGTACCTGGCCGATGCTGTTTCGAATGTATTTGTTAGCCTCGAAAAAAACGGAGGAAATTATCTGTTCCGGAAATTTGTCAGAAACCGGGAATGGGAAGAAGAGCAACTGGGGCTTCTGAAAAAATTGGGTTTGAAATACAAAAACGGGTTCTGGAATCAGGCAGAAGACAAATCGAAACCTGATGAAAGTCAATACAGTGCCATTCAATGGATTTCGAAAAACCGTGAAGAACTTGAAAAGAACGGCTATTTAATTCAACAAAATAAACTGGATAAAAAATATTATACCGGCTCACAAGTTCTGGATATTCAAATTAAGAGCGACGAAGACTGGTTCGATATTTATGCCATTGTAAAATTCGGAACTTTTCAGATTCCGTTTATTCGTTTGCGAAAGCACATTTTAAACGGAATTCGCGAATTTGAGCTTCCGTCAGGAGAAACTGCCATTTTACCCCTAGAATGGTTTTCTTCGTACCGCGAAATTTTCCCGTTTGCCAAAACCGAAGGCAATATTCTAAAACTTAAAAAGCATCATTTTCAGCTTCTTCAGGAAAAAGTTAAAGGAATTGATAGGGATTATTTCCGGAAACTCGAACAAATAAATTCCGATTTCAGCGAGCAAATTGAACTTCCGGCCGATTTGAAAGCCACGCTGAGAAATTACCAAAAACAAGGTTTTTCGTGGATGTATCATTTGTACGAAAATCAATTAGGCGGCTGTTTGGCTGACGATATGGGACTTGGGAAAACGCTTCAAACGCTCACTCTTTTACTGAAAATTAAGAAGAAAAAATCACTTTCGTTGCTTCCTGAACGCGAACCGGGCGACCAGTTTCAGATGTCGCTTTTTGAAATACCGCAAACACACGAAGGCATTCAGCCAGCTTCGCTTATTGTGATGCCAACATCGTTGATACACAACTGGGAGAACGAAATCCGTAAATTTGCCCCTTCGCTGAAAGTATACAAACACGTTGGCCCACAGCGAAACAAAACGAACAAAATGACGAGCGCCATCAGGTATTACGATGTAATTCTGACAACTTACGGCACTTTGCGCAACGACTACGAAATGCTTAAGGTTTTCGAATTTCAGTACCTGATTTTGGACGAAAGCCAGAATATTAAAAATTCGTCGTCGAAAACGTACAAAAGTATCATCGAAATCAGGTCGAAACACAAATTGGTAATTACAGGGACCCCGATCGAAAATTCGCTTTCTGATTTGTGGTCGCAACTTAATTTCCTGAACAAAGGCTTACTCGGAAGTTTACAGTATTTCAAGCGCGAATTTATTACGCCCATCGAGAAAAAGAACGATGAAGAACAACAAGAGAAACTGCAAAAACTGATTCGCCCGTTTGTTTTGAGGCGCAAAAAAGAAGAGGTTGCCAACGATCTTCCGGCACTGACCGAACAAATCAGGTATTGCGAAATGACGGAAGAACAGCGCGAAATTTACGATACCGAAAAATCAGCAATCCGAAATGCAATACTGAAAAACATAGAATCGAACGGTATAAAAAAATCGGCTTTGGTTGTGCTGCAGGGTTTAACCAAACTGCGGCAACTGGCCAATCACCCTTCACTGGTAACTCACGAAAACAATGCAGACTCCGGAAAATTCGACGAAATTTACCGGTGCCTGGACAACCTTCTGGCCGAAAAGCACAAAGTTTTGATCTTCTCGTCGTTTGTGAAACACCTTGAATTACTTCAGGCCAAAATTGAATCGAGCAACTGGAAATACTCGATTCTGACCGGGAAAACACAGGACCGGCAGGAAGTCATCCGACAGTTCCAGGACGATCCGGACAACCATATTTTCCTGATTTCGCTTAAAGCCGGTGGTGTTGGGTTGAACCTGACATCGGCCGACTATGTTTTCATAATTGATCCGTGGTGGAACCCTGCTGCCGAAAATCAGGCCATCAACCGCGCTCACCGAATTGGTCAGGATAAAAAAGTATTTGTTTACCGGTTTATTACTGAAGATTCGATTGAAGAAAAAATTCAGACTTTAAAATCGAAGAAGTCGGCTTTGGCTGAAAAGTTTATCAGTTCGAACAACCCGCTTGGCGTAATTGACGAGCAGGAAATCATGAGTTTATTCAGTTAATTCAGTGATTTTAGAAATCATTTTTGCGATAAATTTGCAGCTTTCTGAAAATAAACAAAAGCCATGGTTAAGCATCGGCTATAGAATAATTTAAAAAACAAAGTTTACCATATGAAACAGTTTGCATTTCTTTTAACCATATTCTTCCTCATCCAAAGCGGATTTGCACAACAAACCATGAGTTTGAAAGACGCAATTTTGGGCAATTTCACATACTTGAGGCCACAATTGCCGGAACAGCTAAAATGGAAAGATTCGAGGTATTACGCTTTGGTTAAGGATAATAAGCTGATGCAATTCAACATTCAGGATAAAGAATCTGCTGAACTGATATCGCTTGATGACCTGAATAAACTTATGGTTGAAAAAGGTCTTGCCGAATTGAGAGCATTTCCACGATATTCTTTTCTAAACAGCTCGAAAATCTGGTTCCAGGCCGCCAACCACATTGTTGTTTTTAATCTTGAAAATAAAGCAGTTTCTGCCGACATCGATTTCCCGGAGGATGCAGATAACACCGATTTCGATCCTGAAAATTCGCAACTGGCCTACACGATCGACAATAATTTATTTATCGCCGGAACTTCAGTAAATGAGCAAATTACGAACGATACTGATCAACATATTCTGAACGGAAGTTCGAAAGTTCACCGCAACGAGTTCGGTATTACAAAAGGTACATTTTGGTCACCTTTGGGTAAACAACTTGCCTTTTATCGCATGGACGAAACGATGGTTGGCGATTACCCGCTGGTTGATTACATGGCTCGCGAGGCCAAACTTGAAAACATCAAATATCCGATGGCCGGAATGACGAGCCACCAGGTAAAACTGGCAGTTTACAATCTCGCCACAAAACAAACGGTTTTCATGAAAACCGGCGAACCTCTCGACCATTACCTGACCAATATTTGCTGGAGTCCCGATGATAAGAGCATTTTTATTGCTGAACTCAACCGTGAGCAAAATCACATGAAACTGAATCAGTACAATGCAGCTACAGGCGACCTGATTAAAACTGTTCTGGAAGAATCCAATTCAAAATACGTTGAACCGCTACATCCGGTTTTATTTTCGAAAACCGATCCCGATAAATTCTATTACCAGAGTCGCCGCGATGGCTGGAATCACGTGTATCTTTTTAGTGTGGCCGGTGGACAAATCGCCCAAATAACCAAAGGGAACTGGGAAGTGACCGAACTTTTGGGGTTTGATGATGACGAAAAGTCAATGTTTTTTGAAGCCACCAAAGAAAGTCCGATTGAAAGAAATGTTTACCGAATTACAATTCGTTCGGGAAAAATAAACCGCCTGACTTTCGATTCAGGAACACATTCAGCAAGTTTATCTCCGGATAAAAAATTCCTGATCGACAACTGGTCCAGTACAAATGTACCAAGCCAAATCGACCTAATTTCTGAAAAAGGCGAGCGGAAGAAAATTATATTTCAGGCAAAAAATACACTGAAAGATTACGAACTGGGAGAAAATACCGTTTTCACGATAAAAGCTGCCGATGATAGTACGGATTTGTTTTGCAGAATGATTAAGCCAAACAATTTTGACCCGACGAAAAAATATCCGGTAATTGTGTATGTATATGGCGGGCCACATGCCCAACTCGTGAATAAAACCTGGTTAAACGACGCACGCTGGTGGCAATATTACATGGCTTCGAAAGGTTATATCGCTTTTACAGTCGATAGCAGAGGATCGGATGGCCGTGGTCTTCGCTTTGAAAACAGCATCCATCGTCAACTCGGTGTGATTGAAACTGCCGATCAGATGAAAGGAATTGAATACCTGAAATCGCTGCCTTATGTTGATGCGAACCGAATTGGAGTTCATGGCTGGAGTTACGGCGGATTTATGACCTTGAATCTAATGCTGAAACATCCGGAGACTTTCAAAGTTGGTGTTGCCGGCGGGCCGGTTGTTGACTGGAGTATGTATGAGATTATGTACGGCGAACGATATATGGATACACCTCAGGAAAATCCTGAAGGCTATAAAAATGCCAATATGCTGAATTACATTGATAACCTTCAGGGGAAATTAATGATCATCCACGGCGTTCAGGATCAAACCGTTGTAATGCAACAAAGTATGCAATTCCTGAAAAAATGTATCGACAAAGGCAAGCAACTTGACTTTTTTGTATATCCGACACACGAACACAATGTTCGGGGAAAAGATCGTTTGCACCTGATGGAAAAAGTGAGCAATTATTTTCTGGATAATCTGTAAACTAAAAGGCTATTCATATTTCAGAGGTTCTGGTCCCTGCGGCTGGAAACTGTAGAATCTGGATTTTGAAACGCCATCGAGCATAAATCCGATCGAATTAACATCGCTTGGGTGATTTGGATAAAAAGCTAAACGTAGCTGAATAGTTTTAAAAATCAGGTTTTCGTTCCTGATACGAAGACCAACGCCAATTCCCCCGTAATAATTTTGCCTAAAAATAGATTGGTTTGAAGGACCGACTATTCCGAGGTCGATAAAAGAGAAGATAGATGATTGGAAGTTCAGTATAGATTTTTTCTGAAAAAATACATTTTCAATATTTAAAGTCAACCGCTGCTGTCCTTTTCCCAAATGACTTCCAAAACCACGAATTCCGTCGCTGTTCAGAAGAAGCAGGTTTTCTATGTTGAAGCGATTAATTCCGATGGTATAATTCATTTTTATGAACTGCCGGGCCTGAACATTCCAGACACTAAACAAGGGTGAAATGAAATTCAATTTCGCGTCAATCATTCCTTCTTCCAGACCAGTTGGCTTCCAAAAACTTCCCATTCCTAACGAAGTGTACAGATAAAAGGGCTTCTGCTTAAATAGGTTTCCAGTCGACAAAAAGAGATGGGTGTACCATCGATCGCCAAACTCATTGTGATCGTATCCGAAAACCAGTTCGTGCAAATAGCCTTTTGGAATATCTTCAACGATTCCATAGCTGTATACGAGGTAGTCGCGTACATAAGATCGCTTCGAAAAAGTCAGTCCACCCAGGTACAGTGTGCTATTGGCAAAAAACTGGCGATTATTCGTGTCGGCCATTGGCCTGTCGTAGAACGAAGTATATCGGATTCGGCCAGATAACGTCATTTGAAACCGGCTATCGTTCGCATTAATTCCCAATTTCAACCGACGCCCGTACCAACCATCAAGGAAAAGGTAATTTAAACCTTCAGGACTAATCACATTTTGTGCAATGTAGGTTCTATCCGATCGGTAACTTCGTATAACTGTAAGTCCACCGGCATAAACCGATTGGGGTCTCAGGAAATCGCGTTCAAGAGAGAAATAAGATTCCTGATGAAGGTAAGTATTTGCATAATAAGCAGATAGATTTATAAATTTCCCCATTACGTTATTTACCGCATAATACGTTTCGAATCCAACATGCGGCGATTGGTCGGTATGAGCGACAATGTTGGTTCCAAATTCGTGACCAATTCCAAAAATATTCTTATCATAAATACCTAATTCACCTCGATGGATACTGCCAACACCACCCTTTATACCGAAAGAAAAAACGTCCTGAGTCAGGATAAGAATATCGACAACATCGGGATTTAATTCGCGTGGTTTAATAATTATGCGTACGTCTTTTAAATAAGGCAAGCTTCGAAGCAAACGTTCATTATCCATAACCAGATTCGGATCGAGTGACTGACCTTCTTTAATCCACAGGTTCTTATGAATCACATACAAATTCGATTTCGAATGCAATTTATTGGCAGCTTTTTCAATCCAAATATTGGTTGTTCTGGAGGTGTCATTAAAATTTGGTCCAAAAACCTTTAGCGACTTAATCGAAATGGAACCTATTGTTTTGTCTTTAAAGCTGTTATAATACTGATAAGACAATAGTTCCTTATTTATTGTATCGTGGGCCGAACGAATAACGGTACCATAAATCCACCTAGTAAATCTGTGTTTCGATGCTTTCACAGCGAGGCTATCGTAAAATACAGCAGGATTATTTGATTCCGAAACTTTTACAATTGAATCGTTTTTTTGCGTGGATATACTATTCGCAGCGAGCGACAGCGACGATACAAGAAATGGTATTATCCACGCAATTTTCATACAATCAAAAATGACTAATTCTAATTTCTAAATTTATTTAAATATTTACAAAAAGCATATTCGATACCGCAATTCAGAATATTTCTTAGCTGTGCGCTGATTTATAAATTCGGAATGCATTTGACCAATCGACAATAGCAAGTGCGAAAGCTGCGTTTTAGTATGAACCCAATTCACATTCAAAATATTGTTCGCAACAATAAGTTCAAGGATCTTCAAATTAGGCCAAACAATTTTCGAACTACCGGTTTTAATGAATTTAAGTATCGACACAACTGCAGAAGAGCGATTTTATTAAATTTGCGGCGCAATGTCTAATCTGAAAGAATTATATCGAAAAAACGTATACGGGGTTATGGCAACCCTTATATTTCATATTCTGCTGGTCTCGGGATTTTGGCTGGCAGAGCTTAAGCTTGACGTTAAAACGAAACCTGAAGAAGCAATTTTGCTCGATTTCACGGCTCCTGACGAAAAAGAAAAGCTTCCGGAAGCAGAGAAAAAACCTGACCAAAATAAAGCATCAGACCTTTTAGAAAAAAGCAACCCAGGCAATTTAAGCAACCGGGCAGTAAATGACGCAATGAAAAAAGATAAGTTTTTCGATGACAGTTACAAGCGTGATATTGAAGAAGCAAATAAGCTGGTAGCAGACGTAAATAAGCAACTCACAAAAAAAACTCAGCCTATTAAAAAGTTTGAAATGCCGGAAGCTACCACAGAAGGTCAGGAACGCGATTCGATTAAAAATGTAATCTATTCGGGAAAAAGTAACATTCACTATTTTCTTGAAAACAGGTTTCATGTCAGATTACCGATACCGGTTTACCTGGCCAAAGGAGGTGGCGAGATTATCGTTGATATTGAAGTTGACCGCAGAGGGAAAGTACTTAAAGCAGAAGCAAGACCAACCGGAAATTTATCAGACCCGATGTTACCTGTTTATGCTGCTCAGGCGGCGGAAAGAACTGTATTTAACTCTGACTCAAAGGCTCCAGCAATTCAACGAGGCACAATCACCTATCATTTTGTGGCTCAGTAACATTTAATTAATGTAAAATACACAATAACTTCAGCAACATTTAACAATTAATTTCTCAAAAACTGCTGAAGCAACCTTACATTTGTAATACATTTTTTTTCATAAGTTTAGGTTTAGTTAGGTTAGTTAGTTTAAGAGAGAGAAGGTAGGACAGAGGTTCTACCTTTTTGTTTTTAACTTAAATTTTGATGATGATAGTTGGTGAAAATAATCACTTTTGAAAATTTCGCCTGAAATAAAATGATTTTCACCACACAAAACTTTAACATCATTTAATAAATGTTACAGCAAATTTAGAATTTGCTACCGTAGATTTGTAATACATTTTTTTTCATAAGTTTAGGTTTAGTTAGGTTAGTTAGTTTAAGAGAGAGAAGGTAGGTTGCTGAACCTACCTTTTTAATTCTACTACCCTTAACATTCAACCTTCATTTTATTTTGAGCATTCAGATATCATCGCATTCTTATTCGACATTTGAATTACACAACTACAAATTTCGCAAAATCAAAACTTCAAAATAGCGACCTGAAGTATTAGAATTTCAGGCCAAAATATTTGAATTTAAGACACTTACTTTACTTAACATCAACAATATTCTTTTGTGATTTAAATTCATTTACATTAATTTGCATATTCAACATTTTATGGTCATTTTTAACAACCAAAATGATTGGGAAACAATGGGGTTTTAAAGTTTGCCGACTGAAACGAATTAATTTTTTGTGATGATTGATTATTCAAACCTTGACCTGTTAAATGGTATTTTAAGAAACGATACAATCGTACTGCAATACATATATAAAAATTTTTATTCCAAGATTAATTTTTTCATCAAAAAAAACAGCGGTGATGATGATGATGCGAATGATGTTTTTCAGGAAGCAATAATCATTATTTACCGCAAACTAAAAGCTAATGAGTTAGTTCTCGATTGTACCTTCGAAACCTATTTATATTCTGTTTGTCGCTTCTTATGGCTTAAACAACTCGATAAACGAAAAATTGAAAAAGAAAAAATTAAGGATAACCACGATTACCACGAAGATATTTATGATGACAATCTGGAAAAAGTCGCTGATTTAAACGAACGATACAGGTTGTACCAAAAACATTTTACGAATCTGGGAAAAGATTGTCAGAAAATTCTCCAATTATATTTCGATAAAGTTCCGCTTAAAAGTATCGCTCAAATTATGGGATTTAAAAGCGAGAAATATGCTAAAAAACGCAAGTTTAAGTGTAAGGAATATTTGATTAAAAGCATAAAACAGGATCTTGAATACAACAAGATTCTTAGCGGCGATAACTAATTCGGATTAAATTTTACTTTTCTTTGATTTCGGCCTTTTGCGTATATACCAATCGGCAAAAACTAAGGCAACTACCAGAAACAGTATTATTACAAAATAAATATCCTTACTGGTATAAAGCGGTTCCGGATTCCCAATATTCACATACCCTAGCCAAAAATGCGGGTGTGCCGTTAAAGGATCTGAGTTTTCAAGATGCCGAAGTTTTGCCAACCTAAGCGCCACATCCTTATGTTTACCATTTGCCAGGAAATGATAAAAGTCGTCCATTATTTTTACTCCCGACTTATCTTCAACTTGCCACAAGGTCATGATAATTGATGGGCACCCGGCATAAATAAAACCTCTGGCCATGCTCATTACTCCTTCTCCTTTTTGAAGTTTTCCAGTACCAGTTTCACATGCGCTCAGAACAGCAAGCCTGGCATTTAGTTTCATGTTATAAATCTCATAAGTATTTAAATACCCGTCATCAACTGAATTACCGTTTGGTTTCGAAAAAACCAATTTTGAAAACATGGGTAAACTGTCATTCATGATGGTATGCATGGCCAAATGTAAAATATCGAATTCTGGAGCTTTTTCTTTAAACACATTTTCTTGTGCAGCCTTATCAACAAACGCGTCCGCTTTAATGTAATGGTTTATAGCTTTAACTTCGTCTTTTGCTCCCGAAAGTGGTCTCAAATAATACGAAATTGAAGTTTCTGGATCAATTCTGGCTTCCTCTGAATTATATTCAGGCGCAAATACAAGTAAGCTTTCGGAACTCCTTTTTTTCTGGTTAAAATACTCATAAAGCAAGGTTGCAGAGTAACTGTAATTTATGGCATAATCTTTAACGAGGTAATTTAAATTTCGGAAATTCATAACGCTTGTATCAGGCATCTGAGATAGTAAGGCGTCAAATGGAATATACGAGAGCTTATTATGCGGAACAATGGTAACATCTTTCCCTATAAGTTTGTCGGCAACTGGCTCAATTAATTTTTTATATAAACCGTAAGCCGCTACTGAATAATCAACAAAATCCTTCTTTTTAGTAAACAAATAATTGGGATTAGTTAAAAAGTCATGAACAGACTGAATGTTAGAAGCATACGAATCATCAATGGCTTCTCTTGTGAAGCTCGTAGAATCTTTAGTAATTACAAAGCGATAAAGTTCGCCCTTGGTTTCACCGTTCTCGGGTTCATGAACGAAATATTCCAAAAAAGCCTGTCTGTTACTTAATTTATCCTGAATTTCGTTTACACCAATGACTTTATTCTCATACTTTAGAGAATAATAACGTGGAAAAGATTCTTCAAAAGAACTAATTAAGCGATTATATTCTTCAGTGAATTTAAATATTTTTGCAGAAAATGTATTCACTCTTTGTGAATCTGGTTTTTCCGAACTATTTTCCTCCATTAATTGAGAGGTGTAACTAGCTATACTGCTTTTCAAATCCTTTTCCTTTCTCAACAACGAATCCGGTATTCCTCCAAATTCCTTCGCTTGAATATCTTTTACTGAAGCCAATAAATTTGACGATTTTCCTCTTTCTGAGAATTCAAAAGCTTTTTTAATAAATTCAGGTTTATGCGTTTGATTGTATAATTTAAAGGAAATTTTTATTGCCGAATAGAAAGTCGATTCCTGATCTTGTGCTAAAAAAAGTTTACTATCCTCATTTTCAAATCCAATCTGAAGTTGATGAATCAACTGGACTGACTTTTCCAACGAATTTAAACTTGCACTATAATATTTGTAGGATTTATTGCGATTAAATTCTGACAAATAAATATCGGCAAGTTTTTCCATTGCCAATGATTTTTTCTTAAGGCAATCCACTAACTGAATTTCAGAAATTACGTGTTTCAAAGGAGGATCGACAAAGGGATCAAGTGATTTAAAAGAATCCACAAGTGCAACGATTGCATTCTGATAATATTGAATCGATTGTTCCAGATAATTTTTTCTCTGAATCCGATAATCATCAAACTGGCTTGCTTCCAAATTTCTAGTATAAAAATAATCCCCAAAATTTGTTTGTACTGCAGCAGAGGCTATACTCTTTTCACTATAATATTTCGGCACTAACATCATTGCCTTTTTCGAATATTCCAGCGCCTTATCGTACTGTTTCCTTTGCATAAGTAAAGACGAATAGGCAAGATATTCAGAGATTAACTCCACATTATTGTCTCCTAAATATTCTATCCAGCTTCTGATGGAATTCAGATAATTTTTTTCCGATAAATCTAACTTGCCCACATTGCGATAAGCAAGTGCAATTAGGTCAAAAAGCCTTGGTTTAAGATCTGGCAATGTTGTCTTTAGATTTGAATGGGCAAAACGCATAGCTTCAGCATTGTCCCCCAACTTCAACTGGACATCAACTATATTATATTTTGCCCGTTGAAATGGCTTGTAAAATCTCACACTATCTTTTAGCAAAATACGATATGCATTTCTCTGGTACTCTAGAGCCTTATTATAATCGCCAGTCAACATGAAAATATTACCAAGATTAATGTAGACATCACCTAATTCAGAATAATCACTTCCAAAATTACTTATATATAGCTGTTCTGCACTCTTATATGATTCAATTGCTTTTTCAAGATTACCAATGTTTTTATATTGAATTCCAATATTTGTTAAGGGTGGAGCTAAACGATAACTATTCGAACCATAATTTTTTTTACGGATCTCATAAACTTGTTCAAAATTCTTAATCGCACTTTCAAAATCACCTTGACTTCCAGCATTTATCCCGCTATAATAAAGTTTAATAACCAAGAGACTATCCTGTTTAGAAATCTTTTTTTTCTGAGCCAAAGTCGATAAAAAACAAATCTCTAATATCAAAAAAATAATAAATTGCTTTTTTCCCATTAAACTTATGAATTGAAGACAAAAAGATGAAATAACAAAAATTCTATTATTAAATTATTTTTTCTAATTACAGGGGTTACCTTTTAATGATTCTGGGAATAAACCATCGAACAAGAATAATTAAGGAACCAGTATTAATCATTAAACCCAAAAGTAATGAAAACTTTATTTGCGAACAACGAAACAAAAAATTTTGACTCTTTCTCTTTCGACGTTTTAACTGCTGAAGAACTTTCTTTGGTAAAAGGTGGAAAATCTGCAGATTCTTACGCTGATTTGAACTAATTCCAGCTTTTTTTCTTTTATAATTTATTTTCATTCTGTTTGTGTTAATCCGGAGTTTTCCCGGAAGCAAAACACTACACGTCTGAACACCTTTTATAATGCCTTCATTGGCTTTATAACATATTAATAATCAGAAAAATGATACGCAAATCAGAATATTTTGAACAAACCGACAAGTACATTAACTCGGAACTGACCCAACCGGAGTTAAAGGAGTTTGAGATCCGCATGGAGATCGATTCTGACTTGGCCGATGAACTAAACCTTCACCTGGATGTGGAGCAGGCCATTTGCGAGGCGGATGTGATCAGTTTGCGAAACAAACTGAACCAGATCGTTCAAAATCAAAATGATAGTGTGTACAACGAAAACATTGGCGTTATCAATTCGTTCAGCTTTGGTTTATCTGATGAGTTCTCATCAAACAAAAAACTGAACAACCAGATTTCTTCGGAAGATATTTTCAACTTCGGGCACTCTTTCCCGAAAATTCACCTCTACCAGCATAACGTAGCCGGTAAAGAAAATATCCACCAGTTCTACAAGGAACAGTTCAACTCAAATTCTGCAAATGATTCTGAATCAGGATTCAGCCAATTTGACGAAGAGCTTTTCATGGATGTACAAAATGCACTCGAAGAAAACGAAATACTGGATATCAGGGCTAATCTAGCGCAAATCGCTGCCAGCATGCCGGCTCATCAATATTCAGTCGAAGACATTGAAGATTTCATCGCAAACCGGATGGATTCTGAACTTAAAGCACGGTTTGAAGAAGAATTAACGGTTAACAGCAAACTCTTCAGCGACGTGGTACTGGCCAGGGGAATTGACCAGGCAGGGGCTGAAACCGATATCATGGACCTTAGGGCTACTCTGAATAAAATACAGAAGTCCGAAGTTCATTTCGCAGCCAAGATCGAAGAACTTGAAAGTTATTTAAACCAGGAACTTTCTGACGATAAGCTGGCCTCCTTTGAAAATGAACTCGTTTCAAACCAGGAACTTAAAGACGAAATCAATTTAATCAAAGATATTGACCTTGCTTTGCAGGAAAGTGACGTAGTGAACCTGAGAAGCAAACTCCGGAACATTGCCGGCGATATTGCTTCACAAAAGCAAACAGAACGTGCATTCCCGGCAAGATTCAAATCCTCAAGAGTGGTCATTTCAACTGTTGCCGCTGCTATCATTTTGCTCTTGGGTATTACAGGACTGCTCTCAAAGCAAATGTCGCAGGGAGAAATCTATCAGGAATTCTATACCAAATATGAAACTTCAGGCATTGTTCGTTCAGCTAATATAGCTACCAATCAAACACTTACCGAAGCATTACAAAAGTTTGACAACCGGGAATACCAGGCAGCACTGAACCTTTTCAGCCAGGTTATTGCCAATGACCAAAACAACATGGTCGGTCATTTTTACTCCGGTATTGCTCTACAGGAAACCGGGAAATACAAAAATGCAGTCAAAGAATTTGAAACCGTAACCATTGACAAAGACAATCTTTTTACTGAACAGGCTGAATGGTACATGGCTCTTTGCCTGCTGCAAACAAACGAAAACAAAAAAGCATACAAACAATTTAAGAAAATAGCTGAAAAAGAAGGATTCTATCAGCAAAAAGCAAAAGCTATCCTTCGGAAATCAAAACATTCTGAAGACTAAAAAAATACTGGTTCTTTAATTATTTATCTGTTCTAAAATTTAATGTTGTTCGTCCCGGCCTCTTGGCTTCTGGTTAATACCGGTTCCTTAATTGTTCTTGTTCAAACCCCGGTGTAAATCAAATACAAAGACCGATTTTAGTACTAATTGTTCTTAAAATAGTTAATGTTGTTCGCCCGGCTTTGGCCTTCGGTTAATATTGGTTCCTTAATTGTTCTTGTTCAAACCCGATATTAAACGAAAACCATCCGGTTTTTGAAAGTAATTTACAAACATATCACCAAATAATTTAGCTCGATTATTATCGGGCTATACTCGTTTATTGGAATTTCTAAAATAAATTCCAATACATAATCACCTATTAATCAATTTTTTAATATTTTTTAATTAAAAAATTTCATTTTTTTCTAATTACAGGGGTTACCTTTTAATGATTCTGGGAATAAACCATCGAACAAGAATAATTAAGGAACCAGTATTAATCATTAAACCCAAAAGTAATGAAAACTTTATTTGCGAACAACGAAACAAAAAATTTTGACTCTTTCTCTTTCGACGTTTTAACTGCTGAAGAACTTTCTTTGGTAAAAGGTGGAAAATCTGCAGATTCTTACGCTGATTTGAACTAATTCCAGCTTTTTTTCTTTTATAATTTATTTTCATTCTGTTTGTGTTAATCCGGAGTTTTCCCGGAAGCAAAACACTACACGTCTGAACACCTTTTATAATGCCTTCATTGGCTTTATAACATATTAATAATCAGAAAAATGATACGCAAATCAGAATATTTTGAACAAACCGACAAGTACATTAACTCGGAACTGACCCAACCGGAGTTAAAGGAGTTTGAGATCCGCATGGAGATCGATTCTGACTTGGCCGATGAACTAAACCTTCACCTGGATGTGGAGCAGGCCATTTGCGAGGCGGATGTGATCAGTTTGCGAAACAAACTGAACCAGATCGTTCAAAATCAAAATGATAGTGTGTACAACGAAAACATTGGCGTTATCAATTCGTTCAGCTTTGGTTTATCTGATGAGTTCTCATCAAACAAAAAACTGAACAACCAGATTTCTTCGGAAGATATTTTCAACTTCGGGCACTCTTTCCCGAAAATTCACCTCTACCAGCATAACGTAGCCGGTAAAGAAAATATCCACCAGTTCTACAAGGAACAGTTCAACTCAAATTCTGCAAATGATTCTGAATCAGGATTCAGCCAATTTGACGAAGAGCTTTTCATGGATGTACAAAATGCACTCGAAGAAAACGAAATACTGGATATCAGGGCTAATCTAGCGCAAATCGCTGCCAGCATGCCGGCTCATCAATATTCAGTCGAAGACATTGAAGATTTCATCGCAAACCGGATGGATTCTGAACTTAAAGCACGGTTTGAAGAAGAATTAACGGTTAACAGCAAACTCTTCAGCGACGTGGTACTGGCCAGGGGAATTGACCAGGCAGGGGCTGAAACCGATATCATGGACCTTAGGGCTACTCTGAATAAAATACAGAAGTCCGAAGTTCATTTCGCAGCCAAGATCGAAGAACTTGAAAGTTATTTAAACCAGGAACTTTCTGACGATAAGCTGGCCTCCTTTGAAAATGAACTCGTTTCAAACCAGGAACTTAAAGACGAAATCAATTTAATCAAAGATATTGACCTTGCTTTGCAGGAAAGTGACGTAGTGAACCTGAGAAGCAAACTCCGGAACATTGCCGGCGATATTGCTTCACAAAAGCAAACAGAACGTGCATTCCCGGCAAGATTCAAATCCTCAAGAGTGGTCATTTCAACTGTTGCCGCTGCTATCATTTTGCTCTTGGGTATTACAGGACTGCTCTCAAAGCAAATGTCGCAGGGAGAAATCTATCAGGAATTCTATACCAAATATGAAACTTCAGGCATTGTTCGTTCAGCTAATATAGCTACCAATCAAACACTTACCGAAGCATTACAAAAGTTTGACAACCGGGAATACCAGGCAGCACTGAACCTTTTCAGCCAGGTTATTGCCAATGACCAAAACAACATGGTCGGTCATTTTTACTCCGGTATTGCTCTACAGGAAACCGGGAAATACAAAAATGCAGTCAAAGAATTTGAAACCGTAACCATTGACAAAGACAATCTTTTTACTGAACAGGCTGAATGGTACATGGCTCTTTGCCTGCTGCAAACAAACGAAAACAAAAAAGCATACAAACAATTTAAGAAAATAGCTGAAAAAGAAGGATTCTATCAGCAAAAAGCAAAAGCTATCCTTCGGAAATCAAAACATTCTGAAGACTAAAAAAATACTGGTTCTTTAATTATTTATCTGTTCTAAAATTTAATGTTGTTCGTCCCGGCCTCTTGGCTTCTGGTTAATACCGGTTCCTTAATTGTTCTTGTTCAAACCCCGGTGTAAATCAAATACAAAGACCGATTTTAGTACTAATTGTTCTTAAAATAGTTAATGTTGTTCGCCCGGCTTTGGCCTTCGGTTAATATTGGTTCCTTAATTGTTCTTGTTCAAACCCGATATTAAACGAAAACCATCCGGTTTTTGAAAGTAATTTACAAACATATCACCAAATAATTTAGCTCGATTATTATCGGGCTATACTCGTTTATTGGAATTTCTAAAAGTCAAATTAGAATCACTTAATGACTTCAGGTATTCCAATAATACTAAATAGAATAAATAACCTAACAGAACTGGTATATTCTGTTCTGATAATTTATATATTTATGCCTGACTAACTTAACCAAATATCTATGGACTTCTCGCCAAATTCTATTTTCAAATTATTTTCATGCAAAGAATGGATAAAACCAAACCACAAACAAAACTATCAACGATATTAGAATCAGCGTTTCACAAATCAAACTAAAAACTTAGCTTATGGAAAATGTAAATCAAAAACGACTTTTTATTGCTGGTTGCCTAGCGCTCTTGGTTACGGCGATAACATTTGCAATCAGAGCCAAAATTGAAGGGGTCTTCACAGATGACTATGGCTTATCCAAAGAACAGGTCGGTCGTGCATTTGGGCCCGCATTCTGGGGCTTTGCTGTTGCCATGTTTGCAGGTGGATATTTTATTGACATCGTAAAAACGAAAACCGTAATCTGGATGGCATTTGGAATGCATCTGATTGGTATTGTTTTGTTACTCATGGCAAAAGATTACACATCGCTTTTTATCTCAAACGTGTTTATTGGTCTGGGTAATGGTAGTGTAGAAGCTGCTTGCAACCCACTTGTCACAACACTATTCCCAAACAAAAAAACAAAAATGCTCAATCGCTTTCATGTTTGGTTTCCGGGTGGAATTGTAATAGGAAGTTTATTGGCCTCAGTCATAATGGACGAGTTTAATTTACCATGGCAGGTTCTGGTTAGCATGTTATTTATTCCGTTAGCGATATACGGATTTCTGTTTTTTGGTCAAAAAATTCCCGAAACGGAGCGTGTTTCTACCGGTGTTTCCTATAAGGAAATGATGCGAAACATTGGAGCACCAATTACCATCACAATAGCTGTTATAATAATGATTCTTGTTGCAACAGTACCTTCTTTCACGATCAATTTCGACAGTGCTACACCATTTATTATCATTGGAGCTATTGTTCTGCTTATAGTTCTGGAAGGCAGGTTGGTAAATAAAATTACTTTACTTTTTCCATTTGTATTTTTCTGCATGTTATTAACGGCTTCAACTGAATTAGGCACGACTCAATGGATCAATGCACTGCTTGCTAAAAATGGGATTGGGCCAATGATCATTCTAGCCGTTGTTACAGGAATCATGGCAGTTGGACGATTCTTTGCCGGAGGATTAATCCACCGTTTAAATCCGACCGGCGTTTTGATTGGATCTGCGTCGTTTTCCTTGGCAGGACTGTGGCTATTGAGTATTGCTTCTGGTCCTGTGATGACAGTTATATCCGCAGCAGTTTTTGCTGTTGGCGTTTGCTATTTCTGGCCAACTATGATTGGTGTTGCTTCTGAATATGTACCCAAAAGTGGTGCATTGGGAATGTCAATTTTGGGAGGTGCTGGTTTTGTCGCCACATCAATGGTTTTGCCCATAATGGGAAAATCAATTGAGACGGCCGGACCCCAAATAACATTGCGCAATTTGTCGGTTTTACCAACTATTCTGGTTGTTGCATTCATAATACTTGCCATTATTATTAAACAAAAATTTCCAAAATCTAATTCCTCTGAGCTAAAATAATTTGGATTAAAGCGAACTGATTTTTGAAATAGCTTTTTGTTGAGTTACTAGTTATAAAATAGAAAAGGATGTTTGCCAACATCCTTTTCTATTTTATAACCGGGGTGATTTTTAATTTTTTGTGCCTCAAATAAATTAGGTAAAAGAAGCTTAAAAGAGTAATTTTGCACCAATAACAATTCACATCAAATAGTGAGCACTATGAGACCAACACTTTTAATTTTAGCCGCCGGAATGGGAAGTCGTTATGGCGGGCTAAAACAGGTTGAACCGGTTGGGCCAAACGGGGAAACCATTTTGGAATATTCTGTTTTTGACGCGATTCGGGCAGGATTTGGCAAAGTTGTATTTGTGATCCGTGAAAGTTTTGCAGATGATTTTAAAGCTCGTTTCGAATCAAAATTAAAAGGGAAGATTGAAATTGAATACGTTTATCAGGAAATACATAAATTACCTGAAGGTTTTAGCCTTCCTGAAGGCCGTGAAAAACCCTGGGGCACTGGTCATGCTGTTTTGATGGCTAAAGATGCCATAAACGAGCCATTTGCGGCAATAAATGCAGATGACTTTTATGGTGCAGAAGCCTATAAAGTTATTTCAGAATACCTCTCTCAAACAATTGCTCCAAAATCGTATGCAATGGTTGGCTACCGTTTAAACAACACTCTTTCCGAGTTTGGATCTGTTTCCAGGGGAATTTGTGAAACCGACAATAGTTTCGGATTAACAAAAATTACTGAAACTCACAAAATAAGGCGGGAAGGTGAAATAATTCTTTGCGAAAACGCCATTGGTGAAACTATTCAATTATCGGGAAATGAAACGGTTTCGATGAATTTTTGGGGATTTCATCCATCAATATTTACAAACATCGAAAATCAGTTTGTTGATTTTCTAAAAAGCAATATCAATCAACCGAAATCGGAATTTTATATTCCTTTTGTAGTCTTTGAAATGATTAAAACCGGCCTTGCTAAAGTAGACGTACTATCGGCCGATTCGCCTTGGTTTGGTGTTACTTACAAGGAAGACAAGCCTTACGTTATTGAGCAGATTAGGAAATTGACTTTACAGGGAGTTTATCCCGAGAAACTTTGGTAGACTTGTCTGTTTGTAATTTGTATAAGCGAAAGTGAGAAAGTTATTTCAGGATAATTTTCTCACTTTCTATTTTCTTCCCAATAAAGGTTGCAGCATTTCTTTCAAAAACTTCTTCATTTTCAGTAGTGTAATATTTCCTGATTCCAGATTTCGAACATTTCAATTCCATTTCAGGATGTCGTTGCAGATACTCAACCAACTTGCTACTTACTACTTTTCCCTGATCGAGCACTTTAATTCCTTCAGGAACAAATTTTTGAATAACAGGAAGCAATAATGGATAATGTGTACAACCTAAAATTATCGAATCTATTTCAGGGTCGGCGGCCAAAAGATTACCAATATTTTTTGAGACAAAATATTCCGTGCCGAGCGAATCCAGCTCGTTATTTTCGACCAGCGGAACCCAAATCGGGCACGCTTCCTGAGTTGTTTTCACGACCTTTCCTTCCGACCATTTTTCAAGCTCAATAGGGTACGAATTAGAAATAACTGTTCCTGAAGTTCCTAGAATTCCTACATGGCCATTTCTGGTGTAACGGCTAATTGATTCAACCGCCGGCCGAATCACTCCCAAAACCCTCCTTTCAGGATCGATTTTAGGCAAATCGTTCTGCTGAATATTTCGCAAAGCTTTTGCCGAAGCAGTGTTGCAGGCAAGTATTACCAAATGACAATCCATTTCGAACAATTTCTTTACCGCCTGCAGTGTATATTCATACACAACATCAAACGAACGCGGCCCATAAGGAGCACGCGCATTATCGCCTAAATAAATAAAATCGTATTCAGGCAAATCATTCATAAATTCTTTCAGAATAGTCAAACCGCCATATCCGGAATCGAAAACACCTATCGGTTGAAATTTGGACGCCATTGAAGTTGAGTTTTAACAAAATTAAAAAAGCCACCTTAATAAAGATGGCTTTCTCATATATTTTTAGAATGTAAACTATTGAATTCCTAATTTGGCTTTTACCAAAGGAAGTAAATCAAGACTTTCTTTTGAATTGTATAGAATAGTCCTTGAACTCATGTCGAATACATAAATCAAGCCTTTTTCAGCTCCAACTTCCTTAATCGCTTTATCTGCCTTGTCAAATACTGGCTTCAACAATTCCTGCTGTTTTGTATTAAGTTGTTGTTGTGCATTTTGCTGGTAAGTCTGGATTCTTTCGTTTTTGGCGTTCAAATCGTCTTCCTTCATTTTCCTGATCGTCTCGGATAATGAATCTCTTTTAGTCGCATAATCCATATATAATGTCTGAAATTCTTTCTGCATAACACCAAGAGCATCTTCAAGTTCCTTTTGGTAGGCAGTGAATTGCTTCTCAGCGGTAGCTCTTTCCGGCATTACCTGGATGAGGGCCTGTAAATCAATATGACCGAATTTTGGAGCCTGAGCATTGGCAAAACCTGCTGAAAGCAACAGTATCCCTAAAACACAAATTTTGAAAACACTTTTCATACTTTTCTAGATTTAATTTATTTTTTTTGGACAAATTTATAACATTAATTCTTATAACCAAGCTTGGTTAAAACCTGATCAGACAGATCAAATTTTGGGTTTGTATAGATCAGGGTAACACCGTTGGCTTTATCAAAAATCACCGCATAATTTCCTTCAGTAGAAATCGCCTGAATGGCATTAAAAATATCGTCCTGAATAGGTTTAATCAATCCCTGACGCTTTTTGAACAGATCACCATCACGGCCAAAATACTTCCGCTGTAAATCTTTGTATTCTTTTTCCTTGGTAATAATAACATCTTCACGCTTGCGCTTCATTTCATCTGAAAGCAATACACTCTCCGACTGAAAATCCTTATACATCTGATCAAGTTCAGCATGCATCGATTCAAGTTCTTTCTGATATTGTCCTGAAAGCTGATCCAATTGTTCCTGAGCTGCCTTGTAAGATGGAATATTATCGAGAATATATTCTGTATCGACATAGGCAAATTTTTGGGCAAACGTAGCTGCAGAAACAAACAGCAAAATACCTGTAATAATTATTAGTTTCCTCATGATATCAAGTTTTTAATTGTTATTTCATTTTGGCTTAAGCAAATTCCAGACCAATTAAAATTGTTGTCCGATCACAAAATGGAACTGACTTCCGGCGGCATCACTTTGTCCGGCAACCGGATCAAATCCATAACCCCAATCAATTCCCATCAAACCGAACATGGGTAAAAAGATGCGCACACCAGCACCAGCCGAGCGATGAAGCTTAAACGGATTGTAATCGTCAAAATTATTCCAGGCATTACCTGCTTCCAGGAAGCTTAACACATAAATAGTAGATGATGGCTTGAGAATTACCGGATACCTCAATTCCATTGACAATTTGTTGTACAAATTAGATCCGTAATAATTACTTAAGCTGTAGTCTTTATAACCCCGAAGCGAGATGATGTCACTTCCATACAGGTTATAACCCGACATACCGGAACCTCCAACGCGGAAACCTTCGAAAGGTGATTGCCTGTTTTTATTGTAATATCCCAAAAATCCATACTCAAATTTAGTATGCAAAACCAAATTGTTGTTTTTCGTTAAAGGTGAATACCAATCGCCTTTAAACATCCATTTGTGGTATTCTATCCATTTATATCGTTCTTCGTTAGTCAATGTCGGGTCGCTGTAATCAACACCATTCCACAAAGAATATGGAGGTGTAAATTGCAACGAAAGTGAGAAATTTGATCCACGACGTGTATACAACGGATTATCCATTGAATTTCGTCCGAAAGCCGTTTTAAAGCTGAAGTTGTTAAATCCTCCGTTTCCATTACCGTTTCCATCGTTCAGGAAGTAATAATAACCAGCCATGTTTTGCAGTTTATAGTGCTGAAACGAAATTTCATGGTACATGGTAAAATAGTCATCAGGCCAGGTCAAACGGTAACCATAACCAATCGCTGCAGCTGAAGTAATCTGAATCTGGTCGTCAGCAGTTGTCTGCGTATCGTAGGTGTAATTTGTTCCGTAGTCGTATCCTGTTCCATAACCATAAGGAGAATATCCATAACCGTATGAAGAACCTCCATAACCGTATGGAGAATATCCGTAACCTCCACCGCTATATGGATCATTATACATGCTACTGTATGAATTATTTGCGGAATAATTCACTTTTGAGTGTGAGAAAGATATAGTAAATGAATTCGGTTTACGGCCGCCAAACCATGGTTCGGTAAACGTAAAACTATACGATTTGTAAAACTTTCCACTCGTTTGTGCCCTTAAGCTCAACGATTGTCCGTCGCCGGTGGGCAAAGGTCTCCAAGCTTCTTTATTTAAGATATTCCTTACTGAGAAGTTCGAGAATTTTAATCCAACAGTACCGACAAACATATTGGCTCCCCAACCTCCTGAAAGCTCAATCTGGTCGTTCGCCTTTTCAACGAGCTCATAATTGATATCAACGGTTCCGTTTTCAGGATGGGGCCGCACATCAGGATTAATTGCTTCAGGATCGAAGTGACCCAACTGTGATAGTTCGCGTACGGTACGGATTATAGCCTCTTTGCTAAATAAATCACCAGGTAAGGTTCGAATTTCACGACGGGCAACATGCTCATTCGTTTTTGTATTTCCAGAGATTATAATTTTGTCGATTGTTGCCTGACGTCCTTCGTAGATACGCATTTCCAAATCAATTGAGTCAGATTCAATGTGTGTTTCAATTGGCTGGAGATTAAAAAACAGGTAGCCATTGTTCAAGTACACATTACTAACCGCATCATCATCCTCTTTGGTTCGCTTATCTAAAAGCTTCTGATCAAAAACATCTCCTTTTTTAATACCTAAAACAGATGTTAAATATTCACTGGGATAAACGGTATTTCCGACCCATTTAATATTTCTGAAGAAATATTTATCACCTTCTTCAACCCAAATATCCAGCTTAACGCGATCGTTGTTCAATTTAGTCACCGAATCCTTTAAGATTGTAGCATCACGGTATCCTTTTTCGTTGTATTTCTTAATCAGGTTAATCTTGTCTTCGTCATATTTCTCGGCAAGAAATTTTTTCGAGCTAAAAAAGTTTTTCAGCTTTTTAGCTTTCGTTTTTTTCATGGCGTGCTGGAGCGTTCCAGGTTTCAGGTTTTTATTCCCATGAAATTCAATTTCACTGATTTTGACCTTTTCCTTTTTATCCACGTTAATGTCAAGAATAACACTGTTTGTTTGGGTGGTGTCATCACGTTGAATAATCTTCACTTCAGTGTTCAGGAAACCTTTATCCAGAAACAGGTTTTTAATTACTTTTTCGGCTGTATTAACCTGGTTGTCGGTAACCTGACTTCCTTTCAGAAGCAAAACTTTTGCCGTTATATCATCTTTCTCCGATTTCGAAACTCCGCTAAAATTAACTTCTGCCAATCGGGGTCGCTCCTGAAGCACAATATTCAGCCAAATGTTGTCGCCAACAATTTTATCGGCAACTATTTTCACATCTGAAAACAAACCGTGATTCCAAAGCTTTTTCACAGAATTGGTTATGGCATCGCCCGGGACCATAATTTTATCGCCAATACTAAGTCCTGAAATCTGTAAAAGAACCTGTGTGTCCAGATATCGAATACCCTGAACATTTAAACCGGAAATTACATATTCTTTTGGACTCGAATAATAGATAGAGAAGTTCGTACTGTCGGGTTCAGCTTCCTGAGAAAATACCTTTAAGCTGATGAACAGCAGAACAATAAACAGTTGTAATTTTTGCATTCTATTCCTTATTGAATTAACCTACTAATTGTTGACTCGTTTTACCAAACCTTCTTTCTCTGTTTTGAAAGTCATAAATGGCCTCAAATAAATCTTCCTGCCTAAAATCGGGCCACAATTTAGGTGTAAAATACAATTCGCTGTATGCAATCTGCCACAATAAAAAGTTGCTGATCCGACATTCACCGCTAGTTCTAATCAATAATTCCGGATCGGGCATATCCGAAGTATTCAGGAAACAATCCATCATTTCGTAATTAATATCTGTCGGTTCCAGTTTTCCCAATTTCACTTCTTCTGCAATACGTTTAACGGCTTCTACAATTTCCCATTTCGAACTGTAACTCAACGCAAGTACAAGTGTTAACCCGGTGCTCGAATTAAGCTTGTCAATCGACCAGGCCAATTTATCCTGAACATTTTGAGGTAAACTTTTAACATCTCCAATAACACGAAGGCGAACATTGCTTTTAAGAAGTTCGTCGGTTTCATCGGAAATAGATTGAACCAAAAGACCCATCAAAGCGTCCACTTCAACCTTCGGACGTGACCAGTTTTCGGTAGAGAAAGCGTAAAGTGTTAAATATTCAACTCCAATTTCGCCGGCGCCTTTCACAACCGACCGAACGGCTTCAACGCCATGTTCGTGCCCGTAGGTGCGTTCGTTGCCAAATTGAGCTGCCCAACGCCCGTTTCCATCCATAATGATGGCCACGTGTTTTGGTATTTTATCTTTTATCAGTTTATCTTTAAATAACATTTTATATCGTTTAAACTATCTGATACTGATTTTCCAGTTTAAAATCTTCACGATTTTTTTTATTATCTTCTGCTTTTATTGAAAATTCCCCAGTCAATCATGTTATGCTCTTTAACTGTTCTCAGCTCCCAGTTCCTGTTCTCTGAAATAATTTTATAAACCAGGTGGACTCCCAAATAAGCTGTCCAATCGTTGTTATGAAGCTGGTCAGTATATGTAACCTGAACATTTCCGGAGCTCATATAACTTAACGGGTCATCCAGATTGTCCAACTTGTCAGAGAATGTTTTGCGCAAAGTTCCCTCAATACCGATCCCCCATTTTTTACTTAAATTGTATTTAACCCCAAGGCCAAATGGCAGTGTTGGCGCAATTTCGGAACCCGATATTGGATCTTGCGGCCTGTAAGTCAGGTCGAAACTGTACATCTGAACCCCGACGCCTCCATAAATAAATGTCGACCACGGCGTTTCCTTTTCACCAACAATGTATTTCATATAATTCCACTCAAAATACAATGCAAGATCCAGTACATTTTTATTGAAATTCCAATATTTATAATCCGGAGCCTCTGCCCATTTCCACTTTTGCGAATCAAATTCGCCGGTGGCCCCAATTGTGCCATTTAAAACATTGAACCGCAAAGCATATCTTGGATTGAAATTAAACCGCAAGAATCCGCCATAAGCCGGATTTACAGATTTCTGAAAATCAATTTTTGTCATGTCTCCAAAGTAAGTGCCTGCTCCCCCGAAAAAACCTAAGTCAACGCTCTGTTGTCCAAGCGCTTTAACTGACAAAAATCCCACCAGAAAAATAACCAAAAGTTGCTTCATTTAAATTCAATTTTGAAAGGGTTTTATACTATATAAAACATTCAGGCACTACTATTTACATTCTGAACATAACACCTTTCAAGTGCTACAAAAGTAATACAATTCTCATATATTCATACCTGATGCATATTATAAAACCCAAATAGAGGTTAAAAATTGTTAAGCTGTACAGAAATCAATTTCGCTTATCCACGCCCCACATCAGTTTATTCCGAAGGGTTGAAAAGAAACTGTGGTCTTTAAGTCTGATAGTCTTTACCTTAAATGGAGCTTTGCGAATTTTTAACCATTCGGAGAAATATATGGGTTCCGATTTGGAGTCGATGGAAGTCAGAAAATGCTGACCTCGACCTTCAACTAAGAGCGTGATTAATTGGTTGTCGGGAACAACAATTGGCCGGACTGTTAAGTTATGCGGTGCAATTGGACTGATCACAAAATTTTCAGAATCGGGAGTCAGGATCGGGCCACCAACGCTCAATGAATAAGCTGTTGATCCAGTTGGTGTGGCAATAATTAAACCATCTGCCCAATACGTGTTCAGGAATTCATTGTTAATGTATGTGTTGATATTGATCATCGACGATGAATCGAGTTTAGTCACCGTAATTTCGTTTAATGCATATTGAAAAACAGATTCTTTGTTTTTTACAATTTCGAGCTCAAGCACGGTACGTTCGTCAATATAAATATTTCCCGAAATAATATCTGTTATAGCCTGTTCTATTTCTTCGCGCGAAATATCAGATAGAAAACCCAATCTTCCGGAGTTAATACCAACCAGTGGAATAGTGCCATTTTTAGCCGCCATGAATGATTTCAGCAGCGTTCCATCGCCACCTAAACTGAGTAAAAAAGCAATGTCGTCAGGCAAATCATCGCCGTTATCGAATTGCCCGATAATTTCAGGATTAATTCCACAATAGTTTTTCAGGTATTCAAAAAACGGACGGTATATAAAACACTTGATCTGTTTCCCTTTCAACAAATCAAATAACCCCGACACTTCTTCGTAAAATTCAGGATTAACAGTTTGTCCGTAGAGCGCTATTTTCATGCAAGAAAGTTTGAACGAAATTAAATATTCATAAATTTCATTAACTGGTCAAGACGGTCATCGTACATGTTTCTGACTACCGAATCATCCATATAAACCGCAATGATGTTGTAATCGTACCGGACAAATGTCTGAATAATTGCTGATAAATCAACTACATTAATCTTTAAGGTTACTGTCATCCGTTTCGATTCTGCTTCAGGAGAGATGTAAAAACTGAGTATTTTTGCATCATTTCCTTCAACAATCTGGGCGATTTGCGAAAGCGAATAATCAATTGAATTCAATTCAAGAATAATGACCCCACCCGGTTCCTGAACAGCGACCAGTTCTGCAAATTTTTGTGCCAGATCAAAAACTGTAATTACGCCACAATACTCCTCGTAAAGATCGAGTACCGGAACTGCACTTAATTTTAGTTCCGAAATGGTTTGAAAAACTTCGTATATATGCTGATTGGTATAAATATGAGGCGAAAGTAAATGATCGGAATAATCCCCCAAAGGCTTGTCAATGATATTCAGATCGTATATAATTTTATCCGATATCACACCAATCAATGTTTTTCCATCGACTACCGGAAGATGAGAAATCCTGAAAATCTCCATCCAGTTTAATGCTTTCTGACCGCTATCAGTCAGCCGTAGAGGAGGAACAACTTCTGAAAGAAGGTTTTGAGCTATCATTTTTTAAGTTTTCAATATCGCCTGTATCAAATCTAAATCGTAAATTGCGCCCAATTAAAACGAGAAGATGACCAGACTAAGTGTAAATATAAACAAAATAGCGACATTGCGAAATTCACGCGGAGGAAATACACCCAATGTTCTGGAAGCCGCAATAAATTGCCAAAAATTTGGTGCACAAGGAATTACAGTTCACCCAAGACCTGACGAAAGACACATTCGCCGCCAGGATGTTTTTGATATCAGACCAATAATTTCTACTGAATTTAACATTGAAGGTTACCCAAGCGAGGATTTTATCCAAATGGTTATCGCAGTAAAAGCTCATCAGGTAACGCTTGTTCCGGATACTCACTCGCAACTTACTTCCGATCATGGCTGGGATACTTTAACCAATCTTTCATTTCTGAAAGAAGTCATTGCGCGGTTCAAAGAAGCTGGCATCCGTACATCGATTTTTGTTGATCCGGAACTTGCAATGGTTGAAGGCGCCAAGGAAACCGGAACCGACCGGATTGAATTGTACACCGAACCTTTCGCGACAAATTACCCAAAAGATCCACTGGCTGCAGTTGCACCATTTAAAGAAGCCGCTAATCTGGCACACCAGCTTGGACTTGGCATTAATGCAGGTCACGATTTGAGCTTGAAGAATTTGCGATTTTTTCACAATCATGTTGCTCATCTCGACGAAGTTTCAATCGGACATGCACTGATTTCCGACGCACTTTACATGGGACTGAGAAGCACTATTCAGGATTATCTTTCCTGTTTGCAATAAACCTTTGCTATGCAATTATTTTACAGAACAGAAGGAGCAGGCACTCCTCTGGTAATCGTCCACGGACTTTACGGATCGTCTGACAATTGGCTGACTGTTGCTAAAAAACTCGGCGAAAAATTTCAGGTTTATTCCATCGATCAACGCAATCATGGACGTTCTCCAAACTCGGATGTGCACGATTTTGAAGCGATGAAAGATGATTTGGCTGAATTCTTCGACACCCACAACATTGAAAAAGCGGTTGTAATGGGACACAGCATGGGCGGAAAAACAGCGATGTGTTTTGCCGCCGATTATCCGGAAAGAATTGAAAAACTCATTGTGGTTGACATCGCACCAAAAGATTATTTTTTGCTGAATGATGAAAGCCAGTATTACCTGCACAACAACATCTTGCGGGCCATGCTCGAAATTGATTTCAGCCGCATTGAATCAAGAAAAGATGTAGAAGTTTTTTTGAGCGAACGAATTGACAGCATTCAAATCGTTCAGTTTTTACTGAAAAACGTTCACCGCAACAAAGAAACTCATCAATTTGAATGGCGGTTAAACGTCCCTGTGTTGTACGATAATCTGGATGAAATTATAAAAGGTGTGAATGCCCGCTGGTTCGACGACCGCATTCCGATTACCAATTACCCGGTTTTGTTTATTAAAGGCGCAAATTCAAACTACATCCTTCCTGAAGATTTCCCCTCCATCCGGCGCATTTATCCTGAAGCTGAAATTGTTGAGATTCCCGATGCAGGACATTGGCTGCATGCCGAACAACCGCAGTTATTTATGGATGCTTTGTGGAAATTTTTAAAACAGCCTTAGGAAGTTGTCTCAAAAGAAATTAATTCAGTCATCCTGAACTTCCTGCCCGCTCGCTTGTCAGGCGGGGTTTCAGTATCTCAACGCACTGATTGTCAGATTCCTAAATAAATTCGGAATGACCCAAATTGCTTTTTTTATTTTTTAACACAGACTTCTAACCTTACCGATTATACTTTTCAGTTATCTTCTTCAAAAAAACCTTATGATTGTTCCGGATT
Source organism: Prolixibacteraceae bacterium (assembly GCA_963677955.2). GTDB lineage: Bacteria > Bacteroidota > Bacteroidia > Bacteroidales > Prolixibacteraceae > Aquipluma. The sequence continues at coordinate 3,775,971 of CAXXQR010000001.1, read as the reverse complement.
TGCGGCCATGTAAAACGCCAGTCCCAATTACCCGCAGCCACTCCGGGTGTATTCATTCGGGCATCCGAATCCAAACCTAAAATATCCTGCATCGGCACAATAGCGGTATGTGCAACCGAGGCCCAGGCAAGCTCCATAAAATTCTGCACAAATTGCTTTCCACTTCCGGCGATAAATTTTCGAACAAGTTTTCGCTCATTCTTTTCCAGTGCATTAAACCAGCCTAATGAAGTATCGTTGTCGTGTGTTCCGGTGTAAACCAAAAAGTTCGTTGAATAATTGTGCGGCAAATTCTCGTTTGTAACGTCCGATCCAAAAGCGAATTGCAACACTTTCATTCCCGGCAATTCAAATTCATCCCTGAGTTTTTCAACTTCCGGAGTGATGATACCCAAATCTTCGGCAATCACATTTAAATTGCCCAAATGCTCCTTTAATTTCCGGAACAATTCATGGCCTTTTGCCGGAAGCCAGTTTCCAACAACAGCAGTGTCCTCATCAGCGCCAATAGCCCAAAAAGATTCCAGCCCCCTGAAATGGTCAACCCGAACCAGATCGAACATCCGAAGATTGAAATGTAGTCGTGCCAGCCACCAGTCGAAATCGCGCTCTGCAACACGATCCCAGTCGAAAACCGGGTTTCCCCATAACTGGCCTGTTTCACTGAAATAGTCGGGTGGCACACCACCAACTTTCGTTGGTTTCGAATTGCCATCGAGCAAAAATATTTCCTGATTGGCCCAAACATCAACACTATCGAGTGAAACATAAAGCGGAATGTCGCCGATGATACGAATGCCCTTGGAATTGGCATACGCTTTCAGTTTAAACCATTGCCTGAAAAACAGAAATTGCAGAAACCGATGATAATCAATATCGGCGTGCAATTCGCTGAAAGCTTCGTGAATCGCTTGTTTATCGCGTGAAATCATTTTTTTCGGCCAGGTATTCCAGACACTTTCTTCATATTTTGTTTTCAGGGCACGAAACAAGGCGTAATCGTCGAGCCACCAGGCATTGTGCCGCATAAAATCGTGGTAACCATTTCTGAAATGATCGAAATTTGTCTGAAATCCGGCAAAAGCTTCTTTGAAAATTGCAGCCTTCCACTCTCCTACCCGCTCAAATTCCACTTTTTTATCCTTGAATTGCTCTTCAGGAATCGATTTTTTAGAGATCAACCGGTCGGTTATTAATTGCTGAACATCAATAAACATTGGGTTTCCGGCAAAAGCGGAATAACATTGGTACGGCGAATTTCCAAATCCAACCGGACCGAGAGGCAAAATCTGCCAGATCTTTTGTTTGGTTTGGGCTAAAAAATCAACAAATTGAAAAGCATCTTTTCCCAAACATCCAATGCCACCTTCGCCCGGAAGCGAACTGATGTGCAGCAAAACGCCACTACTTCTTTCCATTATTCTGAATTAAGTTCCTGAAAATTTTCAAATGATCTGCAGTTTCGCGAACTACGCGCTGAACAGCCAGTCCATGTTTTAAATCGGGCACGTAAGCTTTCGGATCGCTTCCGCCCAGAAAAATGTAATGTGCATGAATCATCGAACGCAACCAACCCGGAGGCACATGTCCCGATGGGAAACTACTGATCGGTGAATAATTGCTGCCCACAACCTGCCGCGTCCACTGCCCGGTTTCTTCCAGAAAATATTCAAAATAATCGACTGAATGCGAAGAATACCGCAACATTCCTTTTTCTGCATAAATTTCGAGCGAAACCAAATCGCCGGTTCCGGAGCTGATTCTGCTGGCCGACATCGCACCGGCAGCTAAACTTTCAGGATGAACGAGCGATAATGAACTGAACAAATCGGAATCTTCAGGAACATCCGCAAAACTGCCCGCCTGAAAAGCGCTCGCAATCTGAAGGTTTTCACCCAGAAAAGCCATTAGCAAACTGATACCATGCGAACCCAAATCGGCCATTGCGCCGCCATCGGGAGCTGGTGTCAACCGGGTTACACGCTTTTCACGATACGACTTTTGCAAATAATCGCCGTGGTAATATTTCAAGTCGAAATGAATGGGCTTGCCTAACTTTCCTGATCGCCAAAATGCAATTGCTTCGCGCACCGATGCCGTTAACAAATACTGAAAGCCAACCTGAATCTGTTTGTCGGAATTTTCTGCTAATTCAGCCATTTGTAGCTCTTCACCAAGATTCGAACAAACTGGCTTTTCCAGATAAATCCGATTGACTGAAGGCATTTCAAGAGCCATTTTCAGATGTTCAAAATGAACATTATTCGGGCCTAAAATCAATACGGCGTTTATTTCGGTATCCAATTTAAATTCATCAACACTGAGCGATTTCTTAAAGCCAAACTTTTCGGCAAATGTATCCCGGCTTTCCTTTCGGGCCGAACTAACCGCTTCAAATTCAATTTCAGGGACTTGCTGATAAAAATATTTTAGTGAGTTCAGGGCAAAAGCGTGTGATCTTGCGATTCCTCCGGCGCCCAAAAAACCGATCTTAATTTTTTCTGAAGACATAAAATGAGTTCTCAATTTGAATGATCCAAATTTAATCGATAAAACGAAATGGAAACGATTCTTTTGTAGAAGAATAATTTTTACCAAACAAAACAGCCGGACTGTTTGACAATCCGGCTGCAAAGTAAAGACTATATTTTAGTGGTTTTTTATTCCAGTTCAAGCGCTACAACTGACTTTCCGGGAATTACAACCTCGAGTTTGTTGTCGGAAAGTTTTTTGGCATTTTTAAAGGTTGCGGGTGCAACGATCCCGGGTTTTTCGAAGGTATTCACCGAATTAAAAGCCGGAGCCGTTAAAATTGTGCCCGAATTGATTTTGGCAAACCCTTTTCCTGAAAGATTTACTTCCAGTTTAATTTCCTTCATTGGATTCAAATTACTGATTGTCAGGTGAATTTTGCCACTTTTATCAACCGACGATGTGCTGCTGATGGCTGGAATCTTGTCGTCACCCAACTTATAATCTTCGCAAATCAGTTTCGAAGGCAACAATGTTGCATCCTGATGAACATTGTACATTTTGAAAACATGGTAAGTTGGCGTCAACACCATTTTATCGTCTTTGGTCAAAATCATTGCCTGCAAAACATTTACGATCTGCGCAATATTGGCCATTTTCACACGGTCGCTGTGTTTATTCAGAATATCAAGCGTACTTGACGCAATTAATGCATCGCGCATAGAATTTTGCTGAAACAGGTGCCCCGGATTTGTACCAGGTTCAACATCAGTCCAAATTCCCCACTCATCAACCAGCAAATCGACACGCTTATCTTTATCATATTCATCCATAATTGCTGAATGCTTGCTGACCAATTCATCCATGTATAAGGCTTTTTTCAATCCTGAAAAATAAAGATCTTCGCCAAAACCGGTTGCTGCTGTTTTGTGGTCCCAACCCGGACCAGCAATAGTATAATAATGCAACGACAAACCATCCATGTTATGTCGTCCTTTTTCCATCAAAACTTTTGTCCAGTTAAAATCACTTCCGTTTGAACCGCAGGCTATCTTTTCGAATTTATCACCACCATACATGTTGGCATAATTCGAGAATTTCTTCATCAGATCGGCGTAAAATTCAGGAGTCATATTTCCACCACAGCCCCAGCTTTCGTTTCCAATACCTAAAAATTTCACATTCCACGGTTTTTCGCGACCGTTTTTGCGGCGAAGATTAGCCATCGGAACATCTTCGTCCGAAGTCATATATTCAATCCAGTCAACCATTTCGTCAACTGTTCCTGATCCAACGTTGGCCGAAATGTAAGGGTCGCAACCCAGCATTTCACACAAATTCAGGAATTCGTTGGTACCAAAACTATTGTCTTCAACCGTTCCGCCCCAAAAAACGTTTTTAATTTTCGGACGATCAGCAATCGGACCGATTCCATTTTTCCAATGATACGTATCAGCAAAACATCCTCCTGGCCAACGAAGTACAGGAACTTTTAATGCCTGAAGCGCTTCGAGTAAGTCTTTGCGGTAACCGTTAACATTAGGAATTTTTGAATTCGGCCCCACCCAGATTCCGTCGTAAATACAACGGCCAAGATGTTCGCCAAACTGTCCGTAAATGTTTTTATTGATTTGAGTTTTTCCACCGGCGGCGTCAATTTCAAGCACATTCAATTGTGCATTGGTTACAATTGCCGCCAATAAAAGAAAAAATATCACCGTGATTTTCTTCATTTTTTATAGATTTTATGGGTTTTACATTTTGATTAAGTTTGAAATTCAAAAGAACAAAAAAATAATTGTCTTTCAAACACTTTATTTTTTACAACACAAAAAAGAAGTTGTTTCTAATGCCAATTGACCTATCATCCTGAACTCTCTGCCAGCCCTATTCACAGGCAGGGTTTCCGAATTTATTCATTTTGATACAGCCGCAACTGGAATTGTGGCTTTGCTGGCATAAAAGCAACTCCTTTCATGCGGAGATCTTCCCAGTGATGATCGCTCCGTTGCTTTATTTTGTAGTTAATTCAACCGATGCAGAGTCCAAACCCTCCGAAGCTGCAGTAAATTTTATACTTCCCGGCTTTTCGCCCGACTGAATTACAGCCAGACATTTGCCGTGAAAAGCCTTCCGAAATGGAGCTTTAAACGAATCGTGGCTTACCGGATTTCCATTATCAACACCTACAATTGCGCCGGAACCTTCCACATTAAAATTCACCAGGTTATCGGCATTTGGAACAATCACTCCGTCTTTATCAACCACATCAACGGTAATAAAAGAAAGGTCAGTTCCGTCGGCGTCAATTTCGGAACGGTCGGCAGTGACCACCAATTTAGCGGGCGCACCAGCTGTTTTTACCTCCTGAACCAATACTTCGTTTCCGCCGGTTCTGGAAACAGCTTTTAAAGTACCCGGTTCGAAAGGAACCTGCCACATCAGGTGCAAATCGTCGCCTTCCTTTTTCTTTGTTCCGAGCGATTTTCCATTCAGGAACAATTCAACTTCTTCGGCATTCGTATAAACCCAGACATCGATAATTTGCCCTTCCGTCCAGTTCCAGTGGGGAAAAACATGCAAAACATCTTTTTTCGTCCATTCGCTCTGATACATGTAATACACGTCTTTTGGGAAGCCCGCCAAATCGATAATTCCAAAATACGAACTGCGCGACGGCCACCAATATGGCGTGGGCTCACCCAGATAATCGAAACCAGTCCAGATGAATTGGCCAGCCAGAAAGTCGTGCTTTTTAATCACTTTCCAGGTTTCCTCGTGTGTCGATCCCCAAGGGGCCGAAACATTGTCGTAGGCCGAACAAGTATGGTCGGCATTGGGTTTCCGTCCTTTCCAGTCGTCGCGAACCGGCCACCTTCGGATTTCTTCCGAAGGCATATCATAAACGCCACGTGTTTCCAAAGCCGAAACTGTTTCAGTTCCTATAAATTTCAGGCCCGGAAAATCTTTTGGAAAGTCAGGAAAACTATTTTGATGGTAGTTGTAACCGATCAAATCGAGCGCTCCGGAAAGATAAATATTGTTGTAGGGGCGCGGATCATTCAGTGCCGATGTGATTGGCCGGGTGGTATCCAGTTCGTGCACATAACCTGCCAGCTCTTTGGCAATTGAAATACCAGTGCTGTCCCATTGTTCCAGAATTTCGTTGCCAATGCTCCAGATCATAACACTCGGGTGATTTCGGTCTCGCAAAATCATATCCTGAAGGTCTTTTTTGTGCATTTCGTCCCAAACCGTAGCGTAATCGTATTTGTTTTTGTGCTTCTTCCACATATCAAAAGCTTCATCCATAATGATCATTCCCATACGGTCGGCCAGGTCGAGCAATTCAGGAGCCGGTGGATTGTGCGAAGTCCGAATGGCATTGCAGCCCATCCCTTTCAGTATTTCAATCTGCCTTTCAAGTGCACGTTTATTAATCGCAGAACCAAGGCATCCCAAATCGTGATGATCACAAACGCCGTTAATCTTTATGTTTTTACCGTTCAGGAAAAATCCCTTTTGGGCATCGAAACGAAAGCTTCGAATTCCAAATGGAGTGGTGTAATTATCAGCCAACCTACCATTAACATATACTTTTGTATCAGCTGCATACATCTTCGGATCATCAAGATTCCACAAGGATGGAGTGCGAATTTCAAAATTAAATGTGTTGGAAAATAGCGTATCTTTAACTTCGTCAGTATCCGTCTGACCGTCGGCCACTACATTTCCTGCAGGATCGATGATAAATGTCTTAATCGTTAGCTTCTGTCCCGGCTTCAGATTGTTCTTAATTTGTATGGTTAGCTTCACTTTCGCGACATCGTTGCTGACTTCCGGAGTTGTAATGAATGTGCCCCAGTGTGCGACGTGGGTTTTCCCGGTTTTAACCAGCCAAACATTCCGATAAATCCCCGAACCTGAATACCACCGCGAATTGGGTTGTTTGGAATTGTCGACTTTTACAGCCAGAACATTTCCACCACGGACCAAATATGGTGTCATGTTATACCGGAATGAACTATATCCATAGAACCGTTTCCCCAATGAATGGCCGTTAACCCAGACTTCGCTGTTTTCATAAACACCATCGAAGTCAATGAAAACATCGCCTTTAAGCTCTCTGGAAGTCACTTTAAACGCTTTCCGATACCAGCCAATTCCTCCGGGAAGCGCGCCTCCACCGGGAGTCGCCGGATTCTTTTCACTGAATTCACCTTCGATGCTCCAATCGTGCGGCACATTTAATTTCCGCCACGACGAGTCATCAAAATTCACAGATTCTGCTCCAATGGTATCGCCCAATTGGAATTTCCAGTCCTTATCAAAGTTAATAATCGAACGGGCATTGTCGTTTTTCGAAGTACAGCTTGCTATAAGAAACAGCGCAAGCAAAGGAAAAACAAGATTTTGAAATACTCTTTTCATGAATATGGTTTTAGTGGTCTTTTTCTCTTTGAATTTGTGATTGAAAGTTGCAATTTGTTGCAAACAAAATCAAGTAAAATTCAATGATTTGGTTTTCATTTTTCAATTAGACGAAAACCAGACATTCAACACGTACACCTAAAACACTTATTAATTCAGAATAGAGGAAAGCTTTTTTTTCAATTTATTTCATTCATTCGAAACAAGTTCTGGCTTCTTTTTTCTGAAATTATCGGCTGCAATTTCTTCAATAGCGGTTAGCAAAAAGCCATTGTACGGGGCAAATTGTTCTTTTCTTTTCCTGATGTATGAAAAATGAAACGGCGAACATTCTTCGACGTTGGCTATATATTTTCGACTATATGTTTCAGGATTTTGCGCTATTGCTTCAATTATAAACAGATCCATACTTTTGCGCATCAGCGATTTAAATAAGTCAATGTGCTGTCCATCAAAAAAATCAAGGTTTTCCATCACCTTTTCTCCAAACCAGTATGTTTTATTTAGTCTCGAATCCAGACTATTCTCTACAATTCCCCCTGAAAATACAGTTTTCAAACCTGCCTGAGAATCCTCCTCAACATCCTGAATATCGTCTAAAAGTTGTAAATAGGCACCAAAACCTGAAAGAAAATATTGCTGCGATTCACTTAATTTTCCGGCAACCAGAAACCCGTCGGTTAAAACCGAAGCGCTTCCCTTTTCAATGCAAATTTTTAGAATTTCAGTTTCGGTAAGTTTTTCGTAAATAAGTTTCAGGCTATTGGTCTGAGCTTCGTGAATACCAAGCAAACTTTCAAAAACTTCAGGATAATTGACTCGGGAATATTGATTTTCAATCATCTCAACCAAACGATATATTGCACGTTCAGTCTTGTTTTCCGGTTCAAGCTTAATTCCTGAAAGTCTGTCGCGAAAGCGTGAACTGAAAATCATCTTTTCGAAACCCGAAATTTCAGGATCATCAATCATATTATCAGTATATGGATAAAGCAAACTATAGGCTAAAATCGAAGGAGTCAATTCCATTTTCAAACCCAGTATAAACTGCAACCCATTCATGATCCAGACATTCCGGCACGCCTGAAAAATATCCGGAAACGAAAGTTCGGCATCAAACTCGCGGGCTTGCTGAACAAATTCTTTAGTTAACGCAACCATATCATCGGAAAACATGAGCTCGAGTTGATCATTGTCGAAATCAAGACCGTCGCGCAGAAATCCTCGGGTTTTCAGGATAAATACTTTCGAATCATCTGATTGAAATAATTTATTCCGGATTCGCTGCTTCCTAAACGATTTTACCGATTTCAGAAATTGATCCAGAACCTCTTCTTTTTGCCGCTTCTCAACAGAATTGTAACGTTTGGAAAAACCTGGAAAGTGCTCTGAACAAGACTTCCATATCTCAGAATAATGATCGGTATATTTTTTTAACATCGCACTGATTTTTGTTCGTGCAATTTCGCTCATTTGCCAGATCAATTGAAAAACAAAACGACAAAACACTGTTTTTTACCGATAAACTGCGGTTGACTGAAGGATTACGAAACTAACACGTTCTATTATTTCGATTCCGGGAAACGCCACGCCATTTTTTCAAATTTTATCTTCCGAATTACTCATCCGAAACTAAAAATTTCTATATTTGCAGCGCTTTAAACGAAAAGCAAATGCCCAGATGGTGAAATCGGTAGACACGCTAGTTTCAGGGACTAGTGCTCGTAAGGGTGTGCAAGTTCGAGTCTTGTTCTGGGCACCAAAGCGGATGTTTCGTCAAAATTGACAAAACATCCGCTTTTATTTTGTTTCAGAACCCGCTTCAGTTGCGGAATTGCCGAGAAAAAAGTGTTCACTCTCATGGTTCGATATTGATCGAATTCTCGATTATAGATAATTCCTTCAGGAAATAGCAAATTTTGAAATACCTGCTTCCCATTAAAATCCAAATTATTCCACATTATCAATGGATTACGGCATACTTTAACAGCAAAGTCAATCACTTTTTTGAGGTTCGAGAAATATCCGTCACTCTTATTCAATTCCTGTTCAATCACAAAACATTCCTTTTCATATTTCGGTCTGAATTTATCGTAAAGATTACGGTCAATCTCCCCTACGACAAATCTTTCCTCAATAGCCTCTAATTTCTTTTTGACCTCAGCCAGGTTACTTTTTAATGCTCTGGCATCTTTAAAACTTGATGCAAAGAAAACATTCATTTGCTCCTCTAACTGAATTCTGACCATTTCAAACTCATCCTTTCCTATTTGAAAATATTTCAATAGGTCCCGAAATAAATCATGCATTGCTTTCGCACTTCGGTTTACTTGGCATCCTTTGGTGCTGCATTTGTAATAATACAGTCCTTTCTTTTTAACTAAGTATCCTGTTAGAGGTTGTTTGCATTTATCACATAGGGTAAAAATTTTCAGAGGTAGGTTGTCATTTTCTTTGTCGTGCACAAAACCCTGACTTCTCTTTTCCTCCCTGATATTGTGTACCGCCAAAAAAAGTTCTTTTGAAACTAATGGTTCGTGCCTTCCTTCTATGACCTGACCAGGAATCATTTTACTCGTGAGAAGTCCGCAATAAAAAGGATTTAAAAATATCTCATTAAGACGTTTTTCGTTAATATTTAACCCTAAACAGGACAAATGCCTGGCAATTTCTGCATTGGACAGCTGCTTGTAAACTTTCAACTCAAAAGCACTTTTCAATAGTTTCCCTTGTTCGTTAACCACCAAATGACGCTGATTGGCTTTCCCTTTGTTTAAATCTTTGTATCCAAATGGTATTCGCCACACCCAATAACCATTTAAAAGATGTTCCTTCATTCCAGTAACAACCTTATCCCGTCTAAGCTCATTGTCCATTTGCCCAAAAAGGAATAATATCTTTTGCTGAAAGGAACCTGCCGGGGTTCTCGGGTCAAGCTCCTGTGTTGCAGCTAAGGTTATAACCCCATATTTTTTTAATAAATCTTCTGCAATGGAAGCCCCGTTAATCCCGGAGCGCGAAAAACGTTCATATGAATATACTATCACATAATTGATGTTCTTTGACCGCTTGACAAAGGTCAGCATCCGGTTAAACTCTTTACGGTCGTCGGTTTTGGCTGATTCATAAGTACCGCCAAAATATCCTACAACATTCAGTCCCCTCCGGTCTGCATACATCTCGCAATGTTTCTTCTGTGATGCCAAGCTGGTATTGTCTTCTTGGTCCGCCGACGATACACGAGTATAAATAACAGCATTATTTCCCTCCTGAAATTGTTTCGGAGCCTGTGGGGCAAACTTTTTGAATAGGCTTAAATCACTCATTGCAATAATATTTTGAGTTAAAATCGAAGATAGAATTTTGCCGCAAATTTTGAACCAGGATGGCGTGTTATTTCTTCAAAAAGAGGGCTTTCAAGATCAAAAGAGCAATGGTTTCTGAATCTTTAATAAGCTGTTCATAATCTTCAACAGACAAATCCTTGTATTTGGGAACAAGACGTAGTTTTTCTAACGGTAATCTAGCCTTCACCCGTTCAGTTGCTTCTTCTATATTTCTGTTTTGCTTTTCTACCATAGTATTTCGAAGCTGAACCCAGAAATCTTAATTCTGCCATTTCAGTCTCAACGAACCTATGGAATGCATTGATACATTGAAAAATATGGGTTAATGTGTCTTTTAAAGTCATCATTTGTCTGCCTTATATTCTTTATTCTGTAAGTACTTGAAGAAGGTCTGTATTATAATTAGCTGTGTTATTAAAGCCCGTGATTTATTGAAAGAGGTGTATTATTCGTCACCATTTTTATTAAGTCATTAGTTTCTTCTTCAATCCACTGATCCTTTTGAATTAATTGAGTAATTAAATCAATTTCATTTTCTCTGAAATACGCTCGATTTAACCTTGAAAAATCGACTGAGTGATCCCATCTACTTTTATGATGCGGAGAATCTACAGGCAATCGGTCTTGAAGGTTTGACGGAAACAATATGGTTATATCCTTTGATTTCGATTTCAAAATATCTTTTACTCTGCAAAAAATCTTCAACCCATCATAATCCCAGTCACAGGAATAATATAATGGTCTATTTAGTTTTTCGAGGTCAATTTGATGAATATTTGCAGTATTATTGCCCCCCACGTACCACAGTTCAATGTTGTGCCGACGTGCAACATTGGGGGTTTTAAGAAAATCAAGATTTTCACACAAGACAACTAATTCTGGATTCAAACAATCTACCACAAAGCGCCATTGAAAATCTTTTGGATCCTCGGAAGGAAAATCTTCAATCTCCAATATCCTACAAACCATTTTGTCTAATCCGGGACGATTTTCTAAATATTTTGATCCTCCGTATTTGAATATCTCCCCAGAGAATGTTCTCCGGGTAGTTAACTGCTTTACTAATTCATCCCGCTGCTCAAAAATAAACATCAAGGTGTGAATGTCTCGAACTGTACAGGTTTTCCTCCCATCTACATCTGGGTCAATTGTCTGAAGAAAACCTTCATATTGTTGAAAGTCCTGTAGAAGATTCTTCTCAAAGTACTCCTTGTAGCCGTTAAATGCAACAAGATAATTACTATTTCCGTGCTGATAACCAATTAATTTTCTGCTTATGAGGTATTTTATCTGGCTGTCCTTTGTTTTTCCTGTAAGCACTTTCCCCTTTATATATAAAGTATTCATGGCTTTCAGAACCCGCCATGTTAAATCGTTTTTCATATTTCAATTATTTCTTTTAAATCAGTCTTAATATCTGCATTGCTGCGGATGGACATTGGGGTATAATTGATATTTATTTCAGAGTCAGGATTGCGATGAAGAATGTAAATAAACTGCTCATCATAACGACCTAAAGGATTAATCGAAAAAGTGACGATCTGGTAATCGTATTTTTGTGCAATTTCATATAGCATATCAAAATTACTACCTAATCCTTCAGCTTCATCAATTGGCATAAAACGGATACCCCTGTCTTTTTCATAGTTTTTGCTCCCAACGATGGATAAACGGGCAATACATAACGATGCAATAGCAGTATATGTTTGGCCTGTGCTTCCTTTGTTGGATTTTCCACTCGCATCCTGCATTTCAAGGCTAAGGTCGAGATATGAATTAGGATTGAGTAATTCCTTTATAGTTATATCTTCGTTACGAATGTCTGTTAACTCACGAAAAGCATGGATGATTTTTTCTTCAATGGATATGAATGGAGATAATTTGTCGGCGATAGAAATTTCAAACAAATTTAGCTGTTCACTGGCTTTTTCCTTGAATTCCGACAACCAACTAACAGGAAATTCTTTAGCAGGTTTATTATCTAAATAGAGTTTATAGGCTCCACTAATTTTTCTTTCTCCATCATTAAAAAAACGATTAATTTTACGTATAGTATCCTCATATTCTCCAACAGCCATTTTAACGTCATCCAACAAGTCTTCAATTTTTCGTATCTTTTTTGAGTTTAAATCCCTGTTTTTATTGTTGATTTGTTCCAGATGTGACTGTATTTTACCAATGATTTCTTCTTCAATCACTTTTTCATTGCCAAAAATGTCCGGCAGCAAATGGGCAACTAAATCAGTAAATTCTTTATCATCACCTTCAAATCTATACGATTCTCTGGGAATAAAATCATTCACAATATTCTCAAATTCTTTATTATATCGAGCCCTTTCTTCAAGGTAAGATTCCCATTTGTCCCTAACATCTTGCTCTGTTAAAGGAAGTGACACATTTTCGTTCGGGATTGAACTTTGATAGCGATTTTGAAAATTATCCTCCTTCTGTTGCAATGCTTTTGTAAGCACATCAATAGCTGTTTTCTCCGTTCTTACAGAATTAATAAGCTCTAGGTCGTCTTTTTGCATATCAAGTTCTGTTTGAAAAGTCTCAACCTTGTCGTCGGAATCGTGATAAAAGTTTAATTCATATACGTTTGCTTGATGAATTGAAAACTGTTGAATTATTTCATCCAACAAGCTCTTTTCATCCTCTATTTTTTTTGTTAGATCCTCAGCTTTTGAAATCTTGCCAGGCAGTTTTTCAAGAATAGCTTTATTTTCATTTTGAACAGCAAGTGCGTTGCTATAATCTCTCGCTGTTTGTTTTAAGGTTTGGGCGATGGCTTCTTTTCTTTTTAAACACGAAAGGTAAGATTGAATACTTTCATCTCCCACATTTTCAAGTTGTCCAATCTCTTCAAAATCTTTCAATTCGTCCTGTTGCTGATATATTTCGATAGCCTCCGATGCATTGTTAAACTCTAAAAAAAAATCGTTTAGATCACTTAATTCTCGTTGTTCTTCTTCAAGTTGGCTAATTGTCGTTGTTATATCCTTAATCTGTGAATCAAAGTATTTCTTTAAAGTACTTTCATCATCAATGTTTAGCTGTTTTTCCGGAGCAAAAACGACAAATTCACGAATGCCATTTAAATTAATCCAGAAGCCCCCATTTATTTCTTCAATTTCAGGTTTGTTAAATAACTCTTCAGGGAACGGTAAATACTGGTCTTTATCCACTGGACTATTAGGCTCAGTTCGTTTTAATGTTTGAAAATGTACTATCAAACTTTTTTCAACTTTGCTCAATGGACGATTAAGAGAAATTGCCCATCTAACTAAAGAATCTGGATTATCTATGTTTGCATATTCTGAGAGAAGCTTCAGGTTGGTTAATTTCGAATTTATTTCATTTGTTCGATGTATGTAGAACTCCGCTCCATTTTTTATCCCTTTTATCCATTCGGATTGTTCGAAGAATTCATCAAGACATCTTCCTGATAGTTTTGTTTTTAATTCATTTAGGACGGAATAACGTTCCTTTTTTTTCTTGTACGCCTTGTAAAATGATTCTAAAGAATTTTCTTCTATTTTCAAATTGTTGAGTAACACTAGAGCCTTATCCAATAATCCACCTTCTTGTTTTGCTCGACTGTAATGTTCAAATGTAGCTTCGACTTCATCATCAATATCCTTTTTTGCTTTTTGGCAACTTTCAATATCAGCTTTTGAGGCATTTACTAATTGTTGCAGACAATATAAAGCAGTCTTAACTCTTTTCGTGTTTGCAGAAAGAGTCCCTGATAAGCGCTTATATTCTTGACGATTAAATAACAGGTCTTTTGTAAGATATTCTTCTTCTTTCAGGTTCTTGGCTTCCAATGATGTTTTTAGTGAACATACCCGTTGATACTTGTTTGTCAATAACTTGATCGCATTCAAGTTCTGGCCGTATGCGGCTATGGTTTGTTCTAGTTCTTTTACAACATGAGTATATTTATCGTACAATTCTTTTCCTTTTTCCTGACCAAATAGAAAATCCAGAAGGCTTTTACTTTTTTGGGTGTCCAATGTCCTACCACGAGAAAAGGACTGGATTATTTTTGCATAATCGTTCAGTATTTTATCACTAGAGGCTAAATCTAAAGGAAGAATATCGTTTTTATACAGAATTCTTTGATAGTAACTGACTCTTTCCCATTTTTTAAAGACCAAATGTTTTTCGTCGAAAACATCACTCAATTCATCCAAGTCGTAAACATCATTACCGTCTTTAAAATCTGAAGCTTTTAATGGTATATCCATCGGAACAAGCTTGTCATTCTCAATCTCTGTACTGGACTGTATAATAAATTGTTTAGTTCCTTTGTTTGTACTTTCAAAATATGCGCCTATAGTAATATATTGTTCTTGAGCGCTTTCGATGTTTACAAAAGCATATCCGATATTGGTTCCCTTCCCTGAAGTTGTCAAAACAAGTCCATCGGGATCTCTTTTTTCTTTTAGAGTTGCCGTAGCCGATTTAAAAGCAGTAGAACCGATAAAAATTAGTTGAAGTAAATCAGCAATAATACTTTTCCCAGAACCGCTATCTCCCATAAAATCTGTTCGGGTATGATGAAAAAGGTAATCATTTTCCTGATGGTGTATCAGGCCAACAGTTGATAGGCTATGAATTCTTGGGTAATTTTTCATCCTGACCGTCTTTTATAATTTCATCAATATTGTTAATATATGAAGCAAATTCCCGTGCAAGCCTGTGAAATGAAGGCAGTATCTCAAAAGTACCATCATCTTCCATTGAAATCCATTTTAACTTATTGAATTCATCTAATGCACTTTTTATACTGGCATCAATCTTATCATCATTCAATTTTGTCGCTTTTTCTTTTTTGGCTTTGGCTAATATTCTGACGATACCCGGTTTTAGATCGGGGTAATCGAGCCGTATTATCTTTTGAAATTTGCTTAATGAATTAAGATCAATGTTGTAATCGATATAATGGACTTTGTATAATAGCAATCCTATAATAATATTTTCTTTTGACATCAGGTGTTTATGATTTTGAGGAATTCCGTTTTTCACATCAGGATTAAATCTGAGATAATAATATTTGTCGGAATCAGTTCCCCCATCTTCAAGTCGAAGTCCCCAAAATTCGTGGTAATATAACCTTAAGGTTGGGTAATAGCGATGCAAATACAAATACAAATCCCTTTGCTTCCCATAATCCTGAATGTGCACACCATCCTTCAGCGCAAAATCTAAGGCAGCAAAAAGTTGTTTACCTTGATTACAATCCAGAAAATCGTACCGATTTGCTATTTCAATTTCATCCAAATGTCCCATATTGAATAATTGTAGTTTTCAACTTGAATCATTATATCCTTATCAATCTCAATACGCCATCTATCGTGCTTGTCATAAATGTCAATAGCCTGGTAAATAACATTAACCGCTAAATGCAGATCCTCATTATGAACTTCGAGTATATTAAAAAATATATCTGACAAATGATATTCACTTACATGGAGACTTTCCCTTCTTATTTTTTCCAGCCAGATGTTAATGTTATTCTGCCTAAGCAGAGCAACGCGACTTTGTTGGTATGCAGCGGTTTCTTTTTCCCGATCAATAGTATAAATAATGGGAGAATTTTTAACCCCGCGAGAAAGTCCTTCCCGATTCTCGATAATAGAAAAATTAGTACTGGGAAGTTGAATATTGAAACTTTCATTAATTAGGGGAAGTACTGTTTCACCTGATATAATCTTACTATTAGTCAATAGATATACCAAAAACTTTTCAACTTTTGTATCAAAAAACCTTCTATTCAAAGAGCCAAAGAATTGCTGTATCTTAGGTTGTATTTTATCAATACGGGTATCAACCATATTCAACAGCGATCTGATACTTTCAAAATACTCAATTGCTGCTGATACTTTTTCATCTATTTGTTCATCTTCTCTGGCAGGATGTTTTGATAAAATAGATTTTATTCTGTCGATTTCACGAAAAGCACCCCTCAGTTCACCATTTTGTTTTCTTATCTCATCCAACTTATTTTCTATATCCCGCAAAGCATTCAGTAAGTTGTCACTTTTAAGTTTGGCTTTCTCACTAAGTTCTACAACTGATTTATCAATTTGCTGATTTAGATAGTCAATTTGCTCTTTAAGATGCAACTGGGCTTTATCAAGATGAATCTCCAACCAAACAGACAGCTCCTCAATAGTAGTAGCATCTTTGAGCTTTTGATATAAATCGGCACAAGTGATTTCTATTACTGTGGGATTAAACCTCTCAGATAGAATTTTGAACACTTTATCACACAAATAAGTCGCATATTCTTTAAACGCATAGGTTTGATGTTCCTCATCGTAATACAAGAAAAATTCCTGTAGCGCCATAATTTGAGAATTATAATGCTCATAAGGAAACCTTTCTCTCTTTTCCCGGTTCATTAGCGAGACCTCATCAAATGCCAGTTGAATATCACTTTCCTTAAAAACTCCCTTGTTAAAATATCCACTTTTTACTTTTTCGTATAGCCATATAATCGCTAACCCATGTTCTCTTTTAGGAAAGAACAATTCATAGGTATTATCAATCTTAATATGGTCAAATAGAGGAATCAAAGGATAGTTGAACTTGTTTAGCCAAATATACCATTATATGATTAAATTTCTGTAAAATATATAATTCAGTATTTTTGTTGCGTCTTTCGAGGACACTTCAATCTATCTATCCAAATTTATAAGTTATTTCTCATTACGAAACAAGAATTAATATTAAGAATTGCTTTTAGACTATTCCCTATATTTTGTAAATTAGTAACCTCATTAATAATCAACTAATCAAAAGCACATGTCTGTATATATAGTTACATGGAACTTAAACAATGAAAAGCCCAATTATGCAGATGCAAGAAAAGTGTTCTTGTCAAAATTGGAAGAATATGATAATATTAAAGATTCTGGATTGGATTCTGTAAGATTTATCAATACAAATCAGAGTGCTCAGCAGATCTCAGATAGCCTTCGCCAAGCGATGGATGATAATGATCGAATATTTGTGACTAAGTTGAATGTAGGTGGCCATCAAGGATGGCTTGATAAAAGTGTGTGGAAATGGATTGAAACTCGTATCTAGTTGCTCTTATTCTGTCTGATTGTTAAAAAACGCTATTGAGTTTTTTTAATTGCAAAACAGATTTATCTAAACAAAATTACGGAGAATGTCCCAATATCGGAAACCCCTTTATTCCGGTCTTTCGTTCCTCTCTCCCTGCATTCAGAAGCTTCCGGTATCCCTCGCAAGAGTAACTCCTTCATTTCGCAAATCACCACCCTAACCGGTGAGACCCGCTCCTTCAATCGTTACACTTGCCTTTGTCTGCGCCACCAAGATTCTCAGATAAAGCTCCTGTGCTTCAGGTAACTTCATTACATCCATTTCTCCGAACCTATTCGGAACATTTCTTCCATTCAGTAACCTTCAGTACCGCGCACAAGAGTATATGCTTCATTTCACTTCGCTCGCCCTGCCTTCGAACAGACCTCGCTACTTTTCATTCTGCATCCACACTTGTTTATGCCTCCGCCCAAGATTTTGGAAAACGTTTAATGGCATTTTGCCCCATCCCTTCAGCCCCTTCATTCCGGTCTTTCATTCCTCTCTCCCTGCATTCAGGAGCTTTCGGTTCCCGCGCAAGAGTAAATCTTTCATTTCGCTAAATCACCCTAAACGGGTTGACCCGCTCATTCAATCGTTACACTTGCTGTTGCCTGCGCACCATTAAGATTTTTTGGAAAATGTCTCACTGCCCGTTTTGTGAATTGGATTGTTATTCTCTCCGATCACGCTCATAAAAGTTCTTCTTTCTCCATTGTACTTATTTAAAATCTGGCCTTTCCGTCCGGTGTTGCTGTTCCGGTGACAAAGGTAAATTCGTGTTTTGAGGGCGAGCAAGTTCAAGCCTGCGGTTTTGTAGAAAATCTCCATCCTCCTCCGTCGAATAGTATTTTCCGCAAAAAAACTGCACACCCAAACACGACCTTTTTTCAGCCACCAAAACAACAACGACCGACCCGATGGAAAGACGCATAACATTAAATGACAATTCTATAAAAAAGAAAAATGACAATAACTATCTTGAAAATAACAGTAACGAAAAACAAAACTCACTTGCCTCCGGAATCCGCATAGGGTTTGCTATAGATTTTTCATTAAAAAAGAAGCAATAGATTAAAATTTTGATAGTATTTAATAATTTATTCTGAGGTCGGATATTGCCGAAAAGTAAATCAAAAGTTACGAAGGGAACAAAAATTAGGCATTTTTTTGTATCTTGCAATCATGAAAAAGGATAATGTTGAATATGTGAGTAAACGACTTGTTGCTAGAGGTTCGAAAAGAGCTTTTAAGAGTGCAGCAACGAAAGCCATGAAGGAAAATGGTTACGTTGTTGTTGCAAGAGATGGCTGGGTAATAAAAGAATTCTCTAATGGAACAGTTGAAAGACTTCATCAACTTGTTGAAGCAGATGCTAATATAAAATTGCTACTCGATTAACAATGTCAAAAAGGATGAGGGTATTTGCTGGTCCAAATGGTTCAGGTAAAAGCTCAGTTATCAAAAGTATTCTCAATACAGAATTAAGTGACGGCAAAAAGTTAGATTTTGGAATTTATGTAAATGCCGACGATATTGCTTTCTCTTTAAGGAAAAAGGGATGTAAGATATCAAGCTTTGATGTTAATGTTTCCAAACATGATATTCTCGAAACTGCAAATAAATCAGGACTTATAAATCAAGATTTCAGCCTTGATAGGTTAAATAATTGCATTTCTGTTTCTGACAGCTATATTAAAATCAGTAAAGCCGTAGCTCTAGAGATAGATGATTCTCCTCATGAAAGAATTGCTCAAATATTGGCCGATTATTTCAGAAAAAAATTATTGGAAAGTGAAAAGAAATTTTCTTTTGAAACTGTATTTTCTCATGAAAGTAAGGTTGAAATAATTAAGCAAGCTAAAGAAGCCGGTTACAAGGTTTATCTATATTTTGTTTCAACAGAGCATCCTGATATAAACGTTTACCGTGTTAAAATCGTTCGGGTCGGGGAAAATGGTCATGACGTTGATGAAAATAAAATTAGAGATAGATATTACCGTTCAATGAACTTAATGTATGAAGCTGCACAACATTGCTATCAAGCATACTTTTTCGATAATTCAGTTGATGGCAGTAATCATTCTATGTTTGCTCATTTCAAAGTAAATAAGGAGGGACAAAAAGAATGGGACAAATTAGATGAAGCTGGATATCCAATATGGTTTAAGAAATATTATTCAGCTAAGTTGAGTTTTTAAGATTTACCTCCAATACCTATTCACACAATTTGGATTCCGGTTTTATCGTGACCAGTAAATGATTCATATATAATTATTTAGAACTTTCCACCTTGATCTAAAAGTTACTTTTCAAATAATCTGACAAACGCGGAAAGGCAACTAATAAGTTGCCTTTCCGTGAATGTATATTAAAGTCGCCCAATTGTCCGCGTCTTCGCTAAATCTCCATTTTTGACAATTAACCGTTGGTGCCTGCCGCCATTCTTTTCAAACAGCTCAACAACCAGTTGCTTCTTATCCGGGATGGTGAATTTCTGAAAGGCAAAAACAGTGCTTTCCGATTCTTTTCCTTTAACTGAGTTCAGGTAATTATAAGCCCGGACTGGTTCGATGATGGTTTCCTGGATTGCTGTGCGTTTGACCACCTTTTTATCGACAATTTTGAACATGAGAAAGTCAATATCGAAAGGAATGTCGGAGGTATTTTTGATTTCAGTATGGAAGAATAGCAGATCATTATGGCAGAAAATACCCCGGAGCGAAAACTCAATCCCAAACTGATCGCTTTCTGCAAGTTTATTTTTCTTGCGATTAGTTTTGTGGATTTTCTCCATTGCCATTTGCACGGTCTGGGGTGATTCATCACCTAATTCAGAAAGATGAACCTCCATCGAATTTTCGGATTTGTTGCCTAGTTTTTCAGCGTGAAGAAAATCTTTCATTTCAATGTTCAGCTTTTCCGGATTGTCCGAATAGTTTACAATGAAGGAATAGAAACTGCCTTCATCAGTAATCACTGAAAAGTTAGTTTCCTCTGTAAAATCTTTTACGGCAGCTTTTACCCGGACCACATTCCCGGCGCCTTCGGCTTTTCCTGCGATGATATTGGATGAGCCCAAGTCAATATAGGCAATCCCTGATGGAAAAATCAGGTGAACTGTTTTGTCATAAGTCACATCCAGACAATAAGATGAAATCACATTGTTTTCAGGGATAACCTTGGTGTGATCATTTTGTGCAGAGAGAGTGAGCGTTGAAATAAAAAGTAAGACGAAAATTATTGGTTTCATTTTGATGAATTTTTAATATTAAACAATTTGATTTTAGTTGGATGGCATTAACAGCAGTCGGTGCCCGGCTTTCAGGGTTACTTTGGTCGTTCGCAGCTTTTTTGAGATGTATTGCGATGTTCCCTGGATTAGGCTTCGCCCGACATCGGCGGCCAGTTGCTGACCGGCAGTTGTACCCTGCGTAATGCTGATGCTTGTTCCAGCATCGCGCCCCATGGAAGCAGTGATTTCCTTTAATGCTGTTGTTTCCACAGAGCCGGGAATAAACAACCCTTGCTGTCCGTCAACATCATAAGCGGTTAATTGAACCGGCAGAATAGTACCATTATTTTCCAGCGATTGTACAACGATTTGCAGTCGTTCGCCCTGAATCTGCGCGATTCCGGTGATCAGCGAATTCACGGGAAGTTCCAAACCTCCCGCTTCCACCGGTTCGAGCAAGCGAAGTTTTACGTTTTGCCCGTTAACCAGTGTTTGAGTATTGTTTACGCAAGCCCATATCGTATTCCGGTCTTTCTGTTTACTTTCATCTACTTCGGTTATAAACGAGAAATTGCGGGATTGGGAAACCTGCCTGACAAACGCAGAATCACTGATATGCTGTTCCAATGACGAAACAGTATGATCTGCAACTGACCTGACTGCTTTTAAGCTTTCCTGCTGTTTTGTTTTTGCAAGAGGCAAGGAAGGCTTTGTTTCTGAAACTTCTTTTGCGGGTGACGTGCTGGATGACTCTGGCAGATACTTTGATGCCAGTTGATACGACTTCTCCATCAGCTTTAGCTGTTCAGCCATTCGGTCTGGCTGTTCTTGCTGAGCAATCTGATTTTTTAAGTCTTCAACTTCCTTTTTCAGCTTTTCTGTTCCGGAATCTTCCTTCGGCTTTTCATAGAAATCCCCGAGCGTTTGATTAATCCCTTTGTAAGCTAACACTGAGTGCTGCATAGCTCTCGCAGGTTGTTTTGTGGCTGAGTACTTTTCTCCAAAGGTTCGCTTATCTGCGTTACTGTTGGTAACCGACAAATCAAATTTTGCAGGTTCATGCTGCCCGACTATTGCAGAAAACTGGTCCAGCGAACGGACGGGTTTTTCTTCTAAAAGTTTTTCCTGTTCAAAGGCACTAATCTTGTCTTTTATCAACTTGCTTTCTCTGGGCATCGGCAGTTCTGTATTTAAACCTGTTGCCCCTTTGGGTTCATTGCTTTTTTCAGAAGGCCTGAAAATAAGCCAGAGGCTTGCGCCGCAAACCACGAACATCAGTGCAAAAACAGCATATTTTTTAAGCTGTTGCTTTTGCTGCGGTTTCAATAGAGTTTTATTGTTTTTGTCCATGAATCACATCTTTAAGTTTATGAATTAAGCTGTCCTGTGGTAAATCAAGCGATTTGATATGCTTCATTTCAGGCACCTTCCGTACCTGATTAGTGAAGGAATCCCAAAGCATGAAGGAAAAAACAGCAACAAAAAGAACGCACAGTCCGAACATAACCGGTTTGCGTTTCTTTTGCGGAATCCGTTCACATGCTTTTCGAATGGTATCATCCAGCATCCGGCTGGCTTTGCTGACCTTTTCGTTCATGGCTACCGGTTGATGGTTTGAATGTCCCTGTTTTCCTTTACCATAAAATTCTCAATCGTGAAGCCATGCGGATTGTTGTCGCTTCGCACCGAATTAATCAGATCGCAGGTAGTCATCAGGCTCCGTTCTGTAATGTTGCTTTCGCGGATGATAACCTGCCGGGCATAGGTGGAAGCCAGATAAGGATAGTTGCTGAAATCAACAACAACGCTGTCCACCTCAAGGGTTTGATTGATGTTCCCTGAGATAATGTGGTTGAAATATCCCTTTTCGACTAAATCCTTGTAATAGGTATAAACGCTTTTGTCAGCCAGGAACATGGCCCGGTTGATGTTGGATTCAATGGCGTTTTTATCCGGCGAAAGTGTGAAAAACAGTTCGTGAAAACGCCGGATATGTTCCCGTGCCTCAACCGGACGGTTTTGGGACAATTCCTGTGAGAGGGCAAGAATTAAGGATTTCCCTTTGTCCAACACATAGATTTTCTGCCGTTGCTTTTCGGCAAACCGGTAGGCGCTGAAAACGGAATAACCTGCAATGCTTGCACACAGAATGACAAATACAATCCCGAAAAAACGAATCTGTCTGAAACTCGTTTCGATATTTTTTAATGATTTAAATTCCATAGTTGATTCCTTTCTACTTTTTCAAAAGTTTTCCAGAGATATTTCCGGCTGATGCACCGGCCACACCTGCCGCCACAGAACCTGCCTGGCTTGCCGATGAACTGACGTTTCTCCCGTAATTGCCCATTCCTCCGGCCATAATAATCCAGTTGGCCACCGTTGGGATGGTGAAATACCCAATGATACCGATAACCATAAACACGATATACACGCCATTGGAGGCATCTACTGAATAGTTCGGATCTGCCTGAAGCTTATCGATATCGTTCTGTAACATCAGCACCTGAATCCGGGCCAGGATGGAACTGAACAGGTCGGAAACCGGGAGCCAGAGATAAACCGAGACATACCGCGAGAACCATTGTGTCATGGTGGACTGGAACCCGTCGTAAACACTGATGGCAAAAGCAATCGGGCCAAGGATTGAAAGCACAATCAGGAAGAACGTGCGGATGGTATCAATAACCAACGCCGCAGCCTGAAACAGCAATTCCAGAATCTCCCGGAAGAAATCACGGATATTCCGTTTCATGTTGTACATGCCCCGCTCAATATACATTCCCGACATGGTGGCCAAATCGGAAGGGCTCCAGCCCAGTTCATCCAGCTTTTTGTCGAACTCCTCATCGCTCACCAGAAAGGCAGTTTCCGGGTTCCGTTTCATGGCCTCGGTTTCCAGTTGCTCCTTTAAGTCGCGGTATTTCTGCATGTCAAAAGTCTGGGATTGGAGCATCTGGTTGGTTCCTTTTACCACCGGGCTTAGCACCATGTTGATTGTTCCAAGAACGATTGAAGGAAAAAACATGATGCAAAAGCCAATGACAAAGGGGCGCAAAAGCGGATAAACGTCAATGGGCTCAGTCCGGGCAAGCGACTGCCAAACGCGGCTAGCCACATATAGCAGCGCCCCCAGTCCCGCTATCCCTTTTGCCACCCCAGCCATTTCGCTGCATAAAGGCATCATCTCCACATAAAGGCTGCGGAGAATCTGATGTAGGTTATCGAATTCCATTACCAGTACCTTTCGTCGGTATTGCCGTAAAGTGCCAACATCCGTTGCGTATCTCCTTTTCGTTGCGCCCTCAGGTACGAAACAGAAAGGTTCTTGTTGGTAAAGTAGCGCACCAGGTTCCGGTAGCGCTGCACAGATGTGTAAACGCCGTCAATGACGTCCATACGTTCTTTATCAGTCATGGAAAGCGAACTGGCATTAACAATCCCTTTCAGGTCGAGCAACAGGTTACTGCTTTCCAGAAGTAGTTTGGTGTAACCAAAAGCAATGGCTCCCAATTCTTCCAGCGTAAAGTTTTCATCCTGAATCATCAATTGATAGGAATTGATGTAGATATCCGCAATCTCGCCAACCATTAGAATGGTTTCCTGAACTTTGCGGGCATCCTTTACCAGATTGTTCACGGCTTTTAAAGCATCGTAATATTCCTTACCCTGCTCATACACCTTTTTTACTTCCTGAAAATTCTTGATCACGTTGGAAACCGTGTTTGATGTTTGTACAATTTCGTTGGCGGTATTAACAATACTTTGGACAAGGTTAACCGGGTCGGTCACCACAAATTGCGCTCTCAGGTTAAACGTGCCAAGCATAACGAGCAGCCCGGCTATAAATAGTCTTGTTTTCATGTTACTAGTTTTAAATGTGATTGATTAAGCGTTTCGCTTGTTGGCAGCCAGTTGTTTGATGGCTTGTTCAATGTTCCCGTCCAGTTTTTCTGTTAGCCGGACAAGTTCCAGTTTTTCGGTCTCTTCGGTCGTGTAAGTGTAATACTCTTCCAAAGAAACTTCGGTGGCATAAACCGCAGACTGCACCCCGCCAAGGCCAATCCATACCTCTTTGTATTTACGCCGGGGATGATTGGCCAGATTGATGGAAAGAATCTGCGATTTTTCTTTTTCGGTCAATCCAAGCAGTTCCTGGATTGAACCGAACTTATTCATGTATTTGCGCTGATCGAGCAGGATTTTGCAATCGGAGTTGTTGATGATGCTTTCCTTGACGATTTCTGAAGCAATAATATCATCGACCTCCTGCGTAACCACGACCGCTTCGCCAAAGAATTTTCGGACGGTTTTAAAAAGGTATTTAATGTATTCCGCCATCCCTTCTTTGGCAATTGCCTTCCAAGCTTCCTCTATTAAAATCATCTTGCGGATACCTTTCAATCTCCTCATTTTGTTGATGAAAGCCTCCATAATGATGATCGTAACAATAGGAAACAGGATTTTGTGGTCTTTAATTTGATCCAGTTCGAAAACGATAAAACGTTTGCTGAGCAAATCCATTTGTTTGTCCGAATTTAGCAGGTAGTCATACTCGCCGCCACTATAGTAGGGTTCAAGCACATTCAGGAAATTAGCAATGTCAAAATCCTTCTCACGCACCTTTTTCGCGCAGAGAGTTTCCGAATACTCGTCCCGGACGAACTCATAGAAAGTATTAAAAGACGGAACTATCGTGTCATCCTGATTCAACCGTTCGATATACTGGCTCACCGCATTCGACAAAGCCACCTCCTCTGAGCGCGAGGGTGCTTCTTCCTCATTTTTCCAGAGGGTAAGGATCAGCGTTTTGATGCTCTCCTTTTTTTCAATGTCAAACACACCGTCGTCGGTATAGAATGGATTAAACGCAATCGGGTTGTCTTCAGTGTAGGTAAAATATACTCCGTCTTCGCCGCGTGTTTTGTAATGGATCAAATCACACAATCCTTTGTAGCTGTTCCCGGTATCCACCAGAAGTACATGTGTTCCCTGCTCGTAATATTGCCTGACCATGTGATTGGTGAAAAATGACTTTCCACTTCCCGAAGGTCCAAGGATGAACTTGTTACGGTTGGTGATGATCCCTTTTTTCATCGGCAAATCGGAAATGTCAAGATGCAGTGGTTTTCCGGTGAGCCGGTCAACCATTTTTATCCCGACAGGCGATAAAGAATCCCGGTAATTTGTTTCACCGGTAAAGAAGCACAAGGCCTGTTCTGTGAACGTGAAAAACGATTCTTCGGAAGGGAAATCAGCCGCATTGCCGGGAATGCCCGCCCAAAACAGTGTCGGAACATCCACGGTGTTATAACGCGGTTTGCATTCCATCAGCGCAATCTGGGAACCGGCATCGTTTTTAATCTGCCGCAGTTCATCCAGCCTGTCGCTCCATGCCAGCACATTGAGATGCGCCCGCACGGAAACCAGCCCTTTGCTGTGCGCTTCGTTCAGGTACTCTTCCAGCCATTGTTTGTTGATCTGGTTGGCACGACTATACCTCGAAAGCGAGTGCATGTTCCGCGCCATCTTTTCAAAACGGGAAAGGTTGGCTGAATGATCGTCAATAAAAATGTCGAGTAGGTCGGGAGCGTTACTGCTCCCTTCCCCTCTAAGAACCGTACGTGATACTTTCGCATCATACGGCTCAAGCAACTCAAAATTTCTATTATGAAACCGGCTCATAAGCTCTAATTTTACGGGTATGTGTACGACTGCACCTGTCGTGAGCGATAATCTTGGATTTACCGGACTTATCGGATAACTCCGTGATAGTCCATATTTTATCCTCATCGATAATCTCGCTGCACAACGGACAACGCTGATTCTGTTTCTCCCACATTTTGAGGAAGTGTTGCCGTCCTTTGAAACTGCTCAACATTTTCATTCTGTTTCGCTTCTCGAAGTATGGCCGCCACTCTGGATCGAAAGGATTAGCTTTACTCTTGATTTTAACCGGTTTGAACTGGGTAGGGATATTTGACAGATACTTCAGAGAGTACGGAAATGACTTTCCGTTATTCTTGAGCATCGTTCCGAACGTCCAACTGCGACCGTTTACCGATATAAAATACCTGTTGTAAATCCAGTTTTTACCTTTCTTGCGGTGTCGGCGGTTAGCCCACGCCCATAATTTGTGGAAGATTTGTGCATCCGCTCTCTTGAATGTTTCAGCGGCTACGCAACCTTTGTAATAGTTGCCCCAACCAGTAATAACAGGGTTTAGAAGTCCGATAAGTCTATCCTGCCGGATTGCCTTATTCTTTTGAATAATGGCTTTAATTTTGGCAAGGAAGTCCTTTACTTTCTTCTTTGACGGCTTGATAAGCAAAGTATCATTGTATTTCCTGATATTGAATCCCAGAAAATCAAATCCCTCGTTGATATGAGTGATCCTCGTCTTTTCTTCCGATAGGGTAAGCCCCCGTGCTTGAAGAAACTCGCTGATTGCGGGTTTGATTAGCGATTCCAAAGTTTCCCTGTCAGAACAGGTAATGATGAAATCGTCTGCGTATCTCACAAGATTTACCATTGGGTTGAAATACCCTTTGTTGATGCGCCTTAGCTTAAATTTTTCCGCAAGCAAAGCTTGCAGTCCGTCGAGTGTCATATTAGCGAGAGTAGGCGAAATGATACCGCCCTGCGGCGTTCCTTCCTCTGTGGGGAACAGTTGTCGGTTGAACACAAATCCACTTTTCAGCCATTTATGAAGCATAACCTTATCCATAAGGATATTGTCAATCAACCATTCATGACTGATGTGGTCGAAACAACCTTTGATGTCCCCTTCGAGTACCCATTGAGGGGATACCCCTTTTGAAAGTACCGTAAAGCATTGTTCTATCGCGTCCACCGTACACCTTTCTTTACGGAAACCGTAAGAGTGTCTGTCAGCGGTAGTTTCTGCCACAGGACTTAAGGCCATCAGGTATAGTGCCTGCATAGCCCTGTCTTTCATCGTGGGTATTCCTAACGGACGGAGTTTGCCGTTACTCTTTCTGATATGTACCCGTCGTAACGGTTGCGGGTTGTAGCCTCGCCTTTTCAGGTCTGCGACAGCACCCATTTTTGCGTTGGGAGTAGTCCAAAGAACTTTATCCACTCCCGCAGTATTCTTGCCTTTATTAGAGGTAACTCGTTTGACTGCCAACGCTTTGGCATAAAACGAGTGGGTCAGTGTCCATTGTAAGGCTTTAACCTTGCCCGGACGACCCTCTTTCTGAGCCTTTACAATACGTCCTTGCAGCTTCTGAACCACAGCTTCGCATCTGGCCCAATCGATGTCAGTCCAGTTGTTCCACTGCCTACGGTCAGTAGGCGCACACGATAAATTAATCTCGTTCATTTGCATTCCTTCTTTTAGAAAGTTCTACATAGTTTCTTGTAAAGAGTCACCTCACAGAAGTCTGCCCGCTTTCGCGGTGGAGTAACGTTTAAACTCCTATCCGCCCCATTACAGAGCGGCATTCGCTTTTTCTGCGTTCCCATACTCGCACCCCATTCGGCCTTCCTTGCGGTCGGCTTACCTGCCCAAAGACAGGAGAGATACGGGTTTACCAAGTTTCGTGTAAGTAACAAATGAGCGGGTTAGGTTCTGTCCATTGCGCCGGCAGTGCTTTGTCCGTGAAACCCCACAATACAAAGGGTTTTCCGACTGCTTACCTTTTTGGTTCAAGCCTTTCAGCATCTTTGGCTTGTTATACATTACGACGCTTATAACAGTTCGCTTGTGCTAACCATACCGCCCAGCCTCGCTCCCCAACTCTTTTGTGCTAAGAGCAGTTGCCTTTCCCTCGCGGTTCCGGCTCCTCCTTGCGGAAGGGCTACTTTGTCCGGCCAGCTTCGCACCCCACCTTTTGAATGGCGCACGTGACCGTAGGCTACTATTGACGGAACAATAGGTTTAATCTGATTTGAATTACATTTGTTACTTCATTTAATTGTTAAACAATTACTTACACGACTTCTTGTCGCACGTACTGGTTGTAAATGTGGTTGCACGACAACAACAAGCCAACCGGTGAAGCATAGGAAAGCAGGCAACTGCTGCGGTCGGTCGAAAGCTTTTCGTACCTGCTTTCGGTATTCACTTTTGCTGGTAGGTCATCCAAATCCGAAAGGGTATGAAGCACCAGGGTGTTGTCCCCGATTTTCATTTCTCCCGGATTCAGGGTGATGTCCTGTAAACAGGCAGTTTGTTCCTGAGAAAACGAAAAGTACTTCTCCACAATTCCCGATTCTTTTTCTGTGCCGGTAATTTGCTCCGGAGTAAGCCGTGAGAGCTTGATAAAATCGCAGTCGTTCATGATTTGCTCAAACTGGTTCACCGCTTCCACGAACCGCAAAACGGATTCCTTATTCTTTATCTCCTTCGGCAGAAGAGTGCCCCGCCCCAGCGAACTAAACGTACTTTGCTGCCTGCTCCGTTCTTTGGTTGTCTTTGTCAGGAACAGGTAGCAGGTGTGGTTTAAATACGGTCGTTCATTGAAATGGCGTTCAAAAGAGGAACTCAGAAAGCTTAAATCCTGTTCCTGCTGTACCGGTTGGTAATTTTCCTTGATGTACCAATCTTGTTTGTGAACAATGGAATAATCGGGCAAAACCTTAATCGCTTTGTTCCAGACCGAATGAATGGCTTCGTATTCTTCCGAAGTTACGGTAAACAGTTCCGGCAGTGTAACCTGAAATGCAACCGAGATGTCTGCATCCTTACTGATGATACAACCTTGTTCAACCGATAGCAAAGGGAACTTGCTTTCAAGGGTGGCCGT
This sequence comes from Prolixibacteraceae bacterium, assembly GCA_963677955.2. GTDB lineage: Bacteria > Bacteroidota > Bacteroidia > Bacteroidales > Prolixibacteraceae > Aquipluma. Next base: position 3,746,596 of record CAXXQR010000001.1, on the reverse strand, counting down.
TTTTAAAATGCTTCTCATGCCGCCCCCTTTCTTTTTTTTGTGAACAGCCTGAAAATAATTTTCCGGTTGATAATCCTGCGTGGGAAAGTCCGGGTGGCCTGGAGTTTCATCAGTCCAAAACAGCCAAATTTTCTATTCAGAGAGAAAGTCAGCCATACGACGATGAAAGCCAGAACAAGCCCGGTGAAAATGCAAACCCATTGGTTTATCCCTGCCAGGTACATGATGATAAAAACCACAAATGTACCCAACAACCCACCCGCAAAAATGAACAGGTACTGGCTTTGCAGTCCCTTAAATTCTGCCGGTTTGTTTACTCCTTTATTGATAAAATATTCTGCCATTTCTTTTACAGGAAGAATGAACGGAGGATGGTTGCAGCAACAATCAGGAAAATACATGCGCCAAACCAGGAGGCTGCGGTTTTCCCGGTATCGGGGTCACCGCTCGAAAACTTTGAATACACTTTCACGCCGCCGATTAAGCCTACAATGGCTCCAATGGCGTAGATTAGCTTAGTCGCCGGGTCAAAATACGAGGTGACCATGCTGGTGGCTTCGGTGATTCCGGCAGAGCCGTCGCCCTGAGCAAACAAGGCCAATACCCAAAATGAAAAGAACAGGGTAAATATGGATTTTAATGAATTGATTTTTGCCATAATAATATCGTTTTTGCTTCTCTGTTGGAAAAAAGAAGAAGCGGTTTTTACTAATTTTTAATGAAATCTCTTGGGGTGATGTGGTGAAAACCACGGGGTAGAACAGGGTTTACCCGTAATCTTTTTCCTTCATATTTTTCAGAATTTGGTTCATACTCGGGCAGACTTTTTCCTGCCTGGAACCAAATCTAAAGGCTTAAATCACTGAAAAATAAAAAGTGGAGTATGTGGAAGTGTGTGGCTGCGTTTGGCGCAGGATAGAAGAAAAATTAGTATATAAATCAAAGTACTCTTATACGCAAAAGTAAAATCAGATTAATAAACTCAACGTTTAGTCTTTACATTGATGGTTATTCTCAACCATATGTATGAATAGACTAAAGAGAACAACCGCTTAAATTCTAAAAGATGTATTATTCAACACTCTTATTGTAACGATTGACAAAATTTGCGGTAATTAATAGGTATATACAAATTTTGAAAACTTTAGTATCATGAAAAAAATCAAACGTCAAGTGGTATTGTTATGCCTATTGATAATGTGCGGACTAAATTTGTCAGCACAAATAGTTGGTCAACAATTGGACAGTCTTTTTAATGAGTTGGATCGCCAACATATACTTAACGGGAATGTGTTGATTGCAGAAAAAGGCAAAATAATCTTTCAGAGATCGCTGGGTTATGCCGATTTGGAACAGCAAACGCAAAATACCGGCCATTCCCGGTTCCAGATTGGTTCAGTTTCCAAGACTTTTACTGCCGTGGCCATATTTCAATTGGTAGAACACGGTAATTTGAAGCTGGAAGACCATCTCGTTTCTTATTTTCCAGATTTTCCCTATCCGGATGTAACCATTTACCAATTATTGGCGCACACCTCTGGTATTCCTGACAAAGAGGAACTGTTCTTACCGATCATCGAACGGGAACCCGACCGCGTTTTCACCAACAAGGATATCATTCCTGTAATGAAAGCAGTGAACAAGCCGATTGCTTTTACACCGGGTAGCCAATGGCGCTACTGCAATATGGGCTATGCGCTGCTGGCATCACTAGTAGAAAAAATCAGCGGGATGTCTTTCGGCGATTACCTGAAACAGCGCATTTTCACTCCGGCTGGAATGGAGAACAGCTACTTACTTTCTTCCATGAAAACATCTCCGGAAGAAGTCAAAGGTTATTTGATCCGTGCACATTACCTGGGCGATATGGAGTCCATTGACCATAGCAAAAAAGTACATCCATGGAGCTACAACATGCGAGGGTTTGTGGGATGCACCAACATTGTCAGCACCACACATGATCTGCTCAATTTCGATGTCGCTTTGACCAAAAATAAGTTGCTGAAAGCTGCAACCCTTTCAAAAATGCAAAATCCGTCAAAACTGTTAAATGGTAATACTACGGTAGCAGACGGCGAATTTGGTAAGGCTGCATATGGGCTGGGCTGGTTTGTACCGGAAGATAGCAGCGCGGGAAAAATAGTGATGCATACCGGAAGAGAACCAGGCTTTTTCAGTTTTTTTCTGCGTGATCTCAGTCATCAAAGAACCATTATCCTATTGGATAACATGGAAAGTTCAGGTTTTGGAAAAGCTTGCAAAGAAAGTTTTAATATATTGAGCCAAACAAATTATTTTCCGGAAATGAGACACAAGGAATCCCTCTTCCTGGCCTATGCAAAAAAACTATATTCAGAAGGCCCCGATGAAGCAATTACGCTATTTAACCTCCTGAAAAGTGACACGGCACATTATTTTGCTGACGAGCGGGAACTGAATGAACTGGGACTGGAGTTGCTGAATGACAGGCATTACAACTCTGCATTGGAGGCATTGAAGTTGTGTACAATTCTGTACCCGGAAAGCTGGAATACTTATGACAGCTACGGTAAGGCATTGTTGCAAAGTGGTAAAAAGCAGGAAGCCATCCTGATGTATAACAAGTCGGTGGAGATGAACCCACAGAATGAACCGGGGAAAAGGATATTAGAACAATTGCTTCAAAAGTAGCTGTACCAGAATTTGATATGAGGGAAGTAGCGCGTCATAACATTTAAGTGTTGCTACCATGAGCATTTAACCATCAAATACTGGCAAACAGGAATGTCAGTAGACTCGGATACGAGATTTGGCGTAACCGACAAAAATAAGAGCATATCCTGAGAGACGGGGACACGAACAATTGAAAGAAAACAACGTTTAATAAATTAAATTAAAAGAAAACAAATGAAGTATTTATTGACACTACTATTGATTGCAACTATTGCATTAATTTCTTGTAACAATCCAAATCAAAAAAGCATGGCAACAACAGACAACGAAAAATTAGTAACCCTGTATTTTGAACATTTTAACAACCACGAATGGACAAAAATGGCAAATATGTACACAGAAACTGCTGAATTTAAAGATCCATCACTGGGACAAGGTATTGTAAAACAAACAAGGCAACAAATTATTGAAAAATATACAGGATTAAGCGAAGTATTTCCAGACGTAAAAGATCAGGTTATACAAACTTATCCATCAGGGGAAAATCACATAGCTGTTGAATTTATCTCGACAGGTACTGCACCCGATGGTTCAAAATTTGAACTCCCAATCTGCACTATTTTTACGATGGAAAATGGACTTATAACAAAGGACTTCTCATATTTTGACAATTTTGATGAAGGAAACCTTGCTCATAATGAAAATATAAAATAGCATTAAATTCAAAGGTTTTAGCCCACTTCAAATAGCGATATGGTTCACCAATTTGAAGCACCAAATCGCCTACCTTAAATATTTTTAACGTTGGGTGCAATCCACCCTATACCTCGACATTGACTTCCAATGCGAACGTTTTGGGGAAATGAGAGGGTGAAATAAGAGAGCTAAATTGAGAATTGCAATTGATTTATAATGTGCAACTTATAAAAACGTTAGTTAGAACACTAAGAATTACCTACAAATTCGATTTTGTAAGATTTAATTGATAGTTTGCGCACCATTAAAATTGATAATGATAAATACAGTGACTACTAAGAGAACCAAGTTCATATTTTCCTCTTTATTTATTTTCTTTTGGTCTGTAAATTTATTTGCTCAAGACAGAACAGAATTAAAGCGAAATATTGAGCAAATTATTGCAACAAAAAAAGCAGATGTTGGTGTTTCGGTTTTGAATTTAAACAACGGAGATACGATAAGCATTAACGGCAGCAAACATTACCCAATGATCAGTGTTTTCAAATTTCATATTGCTTTGACTGTTTTAAATAAAGTTGACAAAGGCGAACTGTCTTTGAAACAAAAACTGTTTATCAAAAACAATGAATTATTAGAAAATACATGGAGCCCTTTCAGAGAAAAACATCCCAATGGAGATATTTCAATAACACTTAAAGAAGCTTTACAATGGATGATTATCAAAAGTGATAACAATCTATGTGACATCTTAATCCGACTTATCGGTGGCGTAAAAACAATTGACAATTTTATAAACAATCCTGATTTTGTTATCAGAAATGACGAAGAAGGAATGCACCAGAATTGGGATGCACAGTTCTTAAACACGACAACCCCAAATTTTTCGAACCAACTATTGAAACGTTTTTTTGAAAAGCAATTATTGTCAAGGAAATCAACTAAATTTCTATATAAAACAATGGTAGAAACTTCGGTAGGACCAAATAGAATTAAAGGAAAATTACCGCCCAAAACGGAAGTTGCCCATAGAACAGGCAGTTCGTTTACAAATGATGCAGGACTAACAGGAGCAATTAATGACATAGGAATTGTGAATTTGCCAAACGGAAATCATTTTATCATTTCGGTTTTTGTGCATAACACGACCGAAAAATTTAAAGACGGAGAGGAAATAATTGCAGACTTAACAAAAGCAACGTGGAACTATTATACGACAAGATAAAAATTGTTTCCAATAAGGGTTAATTATATCACTATCTAATTATGAGGTACCTATTATTTTACATCCTGTTATTTCCATCCATGTTCGTGTTGGCTCAATCAAAAGATAGCCTCACTGTTCAAGATAAATTAAAGCGCTTCTTGGCAATAACGGATACTTTAAGAAAGAAAACGAATAATCCGGGTATGGCCATGGCTATATTCTACGACCATCAACTACTGCTAAAAAAAACGTATGGTGTAAGAAACAAGGAGGAACAATTGCCGGTGGATAATAAAACGCTTTTCCAAATTGGCTCAATGACAAAGGCATTTACTGGAGTTATAGGGTTTAAGCTGGAAGAACAAGGCAAAATCAACTGGGACGAAAAAGTGCTGCACTATTTACCCGATTTTGAACTTCAGGATAAATATGCTACCCAAAATGCCAGGTTTCAGGATTTATTTACCCATAAAATAGGTATCGACAAACACTACTATTGGATGTATGGGCCACACCTCCAGCGGGACGAAATACTGAAGAAATTAAAGTATCTGAGTTTCAATGGGAGCTTTCGGGAAAACTTCCTTTACAACAATCAGATGTATGTGGTAGCCGGATTAATTGAAGAAAAAGTTAGCGGCAAAAGCTGGGACCAACTCATCAGGGAAAACATCTTTGAACCCTTGGAAATGAAAAATTCGTATACACGCATGAGCGAATTTGAATCCTACAGGAATAACACTGTCAGCTATTCACCGGATGGCAATCAAATAATCCCGAACGTAAATATCGACAACTACAATTCAGCAGGAGCCATCACTTCCACCATCGACGACATGACCCAATGGCTCCAGATGCTTGTGAACAAAGGAGTTCTAAACAAAAAAACGATATTGAATCAAGACCAATTCCAAAGAAGCACCATGCCCCTTACTGTCCGATATCCGGATGAAGAAGTGTTTTATGGAATTGGCTGGGAAATAAACACAAAAAAACGATTGGTTTTTCATAATGGCAGTACTGCCGGGCAGCGTTCAATCCTTTGTTTTAATCCGGAGAAAGGGTTTGGATTGGTGGTATTGACTAACCAACAATCCAACCTGACTAATGCCCTGATGATTTATGCTGCAAATATATTTCTGGAGGGAAATCCCGAACGGATGGCCGATTTGGACAAGTTTATAACGAATACTACAAAACCATTTGATAAAGTGGAAAAGGAGTACGAAATTAAAGACAACTCCGTGCTTAAAAAAATAAAGAATATGGAAGGAACTTACACGCATCCGGCCTATGGCGATTTGACCATTTCGAAACAAGCTGCGGATAAGTTTAATCTAAAATATTACGATTTTTTCGGAACAATTGAATATAAGAAGACGAATGAGTTTACCGCCCATCTAAATTTTTTCCTTGGCGCACAAAACATGGATTTCAAAGTGAATTTCGCCAACAAAAAAATTAAATCCCTGACCGTGTATATGCCAAATTCGCAACCGCTTGAATTTGTAAAAAACTAACGAAAATCAGTATAGAACAACATCGAAAAAAACGAATCAATGAGCAGGATAATATCCGTTTTCATATTGGGACTTTTTATAAGTAGCTCCGCGCTTAGTCAAACGGTTGGAGATAAATCGGCATTTGCTGTAAGTTTGGACACTTTCAGGCTGTATGACCAAGCCCGGCAGAGAGAAATCCCTATTGCCATTTATAAACCCAAAACTGAGAAGAGACTGAAAAAACAAAAAGTTGTCATTTTCAGTCACGGCTATGGACAAAACAAAGGCGGGGACTATTTGGCATACTCTTACTTGACCGGGTTTCTGGCCTCAAAAGGATTTTTTGTGGCAAGCATTCAACACGAACTCCCCACCGACAGTTTACTGCCACTGACAGGAATTCCACAAATTGTCAGGAGGCCATTTTGGGAACGTGGTGCAGACAACATCCTTTTTGTTATCCACAAACTTATCATAACAAATCCAGATTTAAACCACAATCAGATAACATTGATCGGGCATTCAAACGGTGGCGACATGACGGCTCTATTCCCGCAGAAATATCCAGACATAGTGCACAAAATAATCACCTTGGACAACCGAAGGATGGCATTGCCAAGAACAAAAAAACTGAAGATTTATTCTTTACGCTCGAGCGATCAACCGGCAGACGAAGGCGTTTTGCCGTCGGCTGAAGAAATAAAAAAGTTTGGAATGACAATATTAAAGCTGCCAAACACCATCCATAATGATATGGACGACCATGCAAATGAGCGACAACGAAAGGGAATCCAAAACTATGTACTTACTTTTTTAAACAACTAAAGGAAAAATCAAATGAAGGGAATAAATTTAGTTAGATTGATAATCTTTTATTTAACGGCAATTATCGTGTCGAATATCTTTCGGTTTGATGTCTTTCATTTTCAAGCCATAATCGAAAGTTTGCCGACATGGACAATGCTATTTTACAGCCCGCTCCAAGCTGTCGGGGTATTGCTTGGTGCATTAATAGCCCTGAAATGGTTGCAAAAAGAAAAAAAGCTTGACGTTTCGCTTTTTGGGACTTCGATAAAATGGAGTGTCGCAATGAGCATAATCCCTGTTCTGCTTTTGCTCATCATCGGAGTCGGTAACAAGCAAGGGGACAATACCCATTACTTCGGCCTGATAGCCGGACTATCCACCTTTATCTATTGCTTTTTCGAAGAAATTGGCTGGCGTGGATATTTAGAACAGGAATTGAAAGGTATGGCAGAATTAAAAAGGGTTTTAATTATTGCAAGCTTGTGGTATCTCTGGCATTTGTCATTTTTGAGAGATCCTGTTTTAATTCATAACGCACTATTTTTTGGATGGCTCGTACTGGGAAGCTGGGGATTAGGAAAGATAATCAAACTGACGAAATCGTTATTTGCTGCAACTTGCGTCCATTTGGTTATCAATATTTTGCTGTTTAACGGATTCATAAAAGAAGGGCTTGGTCGTCTTGACAAGATTATAATTTTTGGCATCCTTGCTTTAACATGGATAGTGATTCTTTCAATATGGAAAAGAGAACAAACTATTGCTGACAATGGATATACAAAATAGGCGAAATGGCAGTAGATTATTCGATTTTGTAAGATTTAGTTGATCGTTTGCTCACCATTAAAATTGATAAATTTATTGTTTTGAACCCAATTTTGAATCCGAAAAATATAAAGTTGATGCAATTAATGCATTGATTTTCTTGATTTTATTCATGAATGATGGTTTATAAATTGTGCGTTTGAAAGCTTTGATTTATAAGAAATTTAAACAGCAATTAATAGCTATACATACTTCCCAATATCAAACCCGCTTAATCTTTCATCCGACCTCGCCTCACTTTCATTCTGCCCCAGCTTCCCCAAATGCAGATCAATCAGTTCAACAATCCGCTTTTGATAAGCCGGAGACGAGAAAGCCATTTGTTCAACCCAACCGGCATTGTCGTTTTCATGAAGCAACTTTCCTGCTTTGGCCGGATTTTGCGGTTTGGTGCTTCCGACTTCGTTAACCACTTCCATCATTTCTTCAAACGTGAGGTCAGAAAAAGATTCCGCAGGAAGCCCTAATTGTTCCAACTCTTCCTGTTCCTCAACGACGCTTATATCCGGCTCGTATTCCAGTGGCACTTCAATATCCATTTTGCCCAATGAGTCGGTTTCAGATACAGAACTTTTTCCGGCAGTCAGCACAAATGTACTTTTGCCAATGATTCCTTCCGGGTCATACTTCTCAAGTGTACTTTTTCTTTCACCGGAGGCTTTCCCACGTTTTCTCAATCCTTTCAGCAGAAGGATAAAAAGAACAAGAATTGCGGTAACTAAAATGAATTCAGCCATATCAAACTATTTTTGGTGTCAGAAAATATTCTTATTCTTTTCGTTGTAAAGTTTGACGATGTCCTCCTGGAAGTCTTCAAAGTGCTGGCTCAACACATTGTCGATGTAATCAAAAATCGTGATTTCGTCGTTGCCGATCACACGCACAATCTTTTGAATCCGTTCGTGGTATTCCTGCCGGATGGGAACATGTTTGCCAAACCGCGCCTTGCTGTCGGTTTGCCGAATAAAAACAGACAAGTAGTCGGAAGAAACTTCTGTCTTCCTGACCTTTGGCTTTATTGTGGCCTTTTCAGTTTTTTGCTCTGTGGACTGTTGACCGTTCTGAATGGTCGAGATCAAATAGGCTTCATCAATCTCTTCAGGATTATATTGCTTCCTTGCCATGATTTCACTGTTTAATTATTTGCAGAATTTCAGTGGCCAGCGCATCAAGGTTACTGCCTTTCAGTAAAGAGTTGTGAGCAGGAAACAGAGTAGAACGAAATACCGGTTTGTGACCGGAAGTCAGTTCGCGCCGGAAACGTTTCGAATCGGGGACAAAGGTTTTCAGGATATTCAGACCCAGTTCGCCAATCACATTTTCATAAACTTCGTAAAGTTCACTTTTCTCTCGTCCATCCACCATATTCCAGATTAGGTACAGCCCTTTGATGTTGCTTTTCCCCACACTTACCAGGTTTTCGTTCAGCATGGAAGCAAATTTCAAAGTGCTCTCCAGTACCACCCTGTCGGCGCTTACCGGGGAAAAGATATAATCCATTCCGGCCAGTGTTTTTACTACGCCTTTGCTGTTCAGTGTTCCCGGAAGGTCGAAAAAGATGATATCGGGTGGATTGATTGCTTTGTCTATGAATTTTGCAGCGGTCGCAATGGCATTTTCAGGCAGACTCTTTTCAACCGGGTAGGCTTTTCGTTTCAGCGAGGTAAACTGCTCATAAGCCATTTGCTTGTAATAGTTGTCGTTCATCACCTGTTCCATGTCGCGCTGACGCATTTCAGCGATGCTGTGCTGCGGGTAATCGCAATCCACAACGGCAATTTCCAAACCCAACACATAATGCAGATAGCTCGACATTAAAATGGTGAAAGCTGATTTGCCCACGCCTCCTTTTTGAGTGCTGAAAGCAATAAATAATGTTTCCTTTTCCATGTTGTTTATTTTATTGGTTAATGATGTAATCGTTCTATCGTTTGTCTTTTCAACTAATCATTTCATTGCCTAATCAATCGAATGCCTGAGTAACCAGTTGAATACCTGTTTAAACATTTCATTGTTTAAGCGTTCCAACGTTTAAATACTTCAGCGAACCAGTCTTTGAATATTGCAATCACCAAATAACTGAATCAATAAGTTCCTGAACGCCTAATTCCTCAGTTGAACGAATGAATAACCCCTTATTTGTTTGCCTGAATATTCGCTGCTTCATTCAATTAATCGAGGTTTTGTGCCAGCAAATGAAGAGATAAAACCCATTGGAAATCAAGTTCGGAAAGCGGCTGGCACTGTTTGTCACCAACTGTCTGCTTTTGGCGTTTTTCGGAATAATTACCAATCAAAATGCTCCCCATACCTTTGCCCGCAGTGAAAATCTGAATTAAAGAATGAGCTAAAACAATGAGGCCGCAAGCATTAAAATTTGCCAACGCTAAAAGAGTGTGCATCAGCACACGGCAAGTTGTGTTTTGAGGTCCTCAAAACGTTCCGAGGTCCTCGGAACCACTTGCCCCGTTGGGGGAAAATCACGCTCCGAAGTCGGTGATTTTGATAAGCATTTTATGAACGTTTAAAGCCACAATAACAGATGCCAACGACAACTGAAAGCAGAAAAAAGCACAAAGGCGGACGGAAGCTGAAAGCAGATCCGTGTATCCACCGCTACTCAATCAACCTGAACGACGAAGACAACGCCCGGTTTTTATCGCTGTTTGAAGCTTCAGAAATGAAAGTCAAAGCTCATTTTATCACAGTCTGCCTGTTCGAAAAGCAGGTAAAAGTGGTGAAAATTGACAAAGGAACATCTGATTTTTACATGCGCCTGACCAATTTTTATGGCCAGTTCAGAGCAATCGGCGTGAATTATAACCAGGTGACCAAAGCTATCAAGAACAATTTTTCGGAGAAAAGAGCACTGATATTTTTAGGCCAACTGGAAAAAGCAACTCTGGAACTGGTGGCAATAAACAAGCAGGTGATGGACTTAATCCACGAATTTGAAGAGAAATGGTTGCAAAAATAAGTTCGGGAAGCTCGCTGTACAGTGCCCTGGCATACAACCATCACAAGGTAAATGCCGGTCAAGCCAAAGTGATTTTCACCAATAACATGGTGGAGCCAATGGATGGGAATTTCAGTATCGGCATTTGCACCGGTTCGTTCGAACCTTATTTGCTGGCCAACCAAAGAACAGAAAACCCGGTTATCCACATCTCTTTAAACCCCGATCCCAAGGACAAATTAAGCGATGAACAGTTGGCGCAAATTGCAGAAGAATACATGCAAAAACTGGGGTACGGGAATCAGCCTTTTGTTGTTTACAAGCACGAAGACATCGACCGTCACCATCTCCACATTGTTTCGGTCAAGGTGGACGAAACTGGGAAGATGATTCGCGACAATTTTCAGCACCGTTTGTCCATGCGGATTTGCCGCGATCTGGAACGGAAATACGGACTGGTTCCGGCCAACGAAAAACAAAAAGCAGAAGGTTATATGGTAAAGGCGGTTGACCCCAAGAAAGGCAATATCAAACAGCAAATAGCCAACGTTGTCCGGGCAGCATCACAAACCTGGCATTTCCAATCTTTCAACGAATACAAAGCTTTGCTTTCCATCTATAACGTGCAGGTTATTGAAGTGAAAGGAGAACACCGTGGAAAACGGTACTCCGGAATTATTTATGCTGCACTAAACGAAAAAGGTGAAGTTTTCGGGACTCCCATAAAATCGTCAAAGTTCGGAAAACAGGCCGGAAATGAAGCCATTCATAAACGGATCGAAAAATCGAAAGAGTTTATCAAAACCAATAACCTCAAAGAAAGCCCGAACGCAGTTATCTCAAAGGCACTGGAAACATGCAAAAACAGGGCTGATTTTGAAAAGCAACTTTTGAAAAACCAGATTTCAGTTTTATTCCGCGAGAACGAACCAGGGCGTATTTACGGCGTGACCTTTATCGACCACCGGCAGAAGTTTGTTTTCAATGGTTCCCGCCTGGGGAAAGACTTTTCGGCCAATACATTTGAGCAAAGATTTAACGAAGAGAAACACAATCCCGGACAGGAAAGGTCGCCGGAATTTACTCCACCTCAATCCACTTTTGCTTCAGATTCAACGCTTGAAAATTTAATCGGGTTATTGAATATCGAAAGCCGTGGGGAGAACCCTGAAGAGGAAGCCTTTATCCGGAGGATGAAGCGAAAGAGAAGAAAAAAACGAAAACTGTAAGCCATGCAAAACGAAGACGACGTACGAAGCCTTGCCAAAATAATCGAACTGATTCGGGGTGTCAGCATTCTAATCCTGATTATTCACATCTATTGGTTCTGCTATGAATTCCTTGCAGAAGAGAACGCGACATTGGCAGTCATTGACAAAATCCTGCTGAATTTCCAGAGAAATACCGGACTGTTCTCTCATCCTGTCTGGACAAAACTCGTGAGCTTCGGATTACTTGCCATCTCATGCCTGGGAATCAGGGGAACCAAGGAAGAAAAGATCACCTGGAGTAAAATATCGATATTTTTTATTTCAGGGTTTATCCTATTCTTTTTCAACGGTTTTATTATCAAACTGGGTTATTCAATCTCTCTGAAATGCAGCGTTTATATGCTGACCTTGGCCGCTGGGTACATTTTCCTGTTGAAAGCCGGGCTATGGATGAGCCGCCTGATAAAAAACAACCTGATGGAAGATGTTTTTAACATGGAGAATGAATCGTTTATGCAGGAAACCCAGTTAATGGAAAATGAATATTCGGTGAACCTGCCAACACGTTTCAGCTATAAAAAGAAAACTTACAATGGGTGGATCAATGTGGTAAATCCGTTCCGGGCAAGCATTGTTTTGGGGACTCCGGGTAGCGGGAAATCGTATGCCATCATCAACAATTACATCAAGCAACAAATTCAAAAGGGCTTCAGCATGTATATCTACGATTTCAAGTTTGACGACCTGAGCGTAATCGCATACAACACTTTAATGAGAAACACGGACAAATACGAGTATCCGCCCAAATTCTATGTGATAAATTTTGACTATCCGGAGCGGAGCCACCGGTGTAATCCCATTGCGCCGGAGTTTATGACCGATATTGCCGATGCTTATGAATCGGCCTACACCATCATGTTGAACCTGAACAAAACCTGGATTCAAAAGCAGGGTGACTTTTTTGTGGAATCACCGATTATTCTGCTTACAGCCATTATCTGGTATCTGAAAATCTACCAAAACGGCAAATACTGCACATTCCCTCATGCCATCGAATTTCTGAATAAAAAGTATGCTGATATTTTTACCATTCTCACTTCGTACACTGAACTGGAAAACTATCTTTCGCCGTTCATCGATGCCTGGGAAGGTGGTGCACAGGACCAGTTGCAGGGACAGATTGCCAGTGCAAAAATCCCGCTTTCACGAATGATTTCACCACAACTGTACTGGGTAATGTCCGGCAATGATTTCACACTGGACATTAATAATCCGAAGGAACCTAAAATTCTTTGTGTGGGTAATAACCCCGACCGCCAGAACATCTATTCCGCAGCCCTGGGGTTGTACAATTCCCGTATTGTAAAGCTGATAAACAAGAAAGGTCAACTCAAAAGCGCAGTGATTATAGACGAGCTTCCAACCATTTATTTTCGTGGGTTGGATAATTTGATTGCGACAGCCCGGAGCAACAAGGTGGCTGTTTGTTTGGGATTTCAGGATTTTTCGCAATTAAACCGTGATTACGGTGACAAGGAAGCCAAAGTGGTGATGAACACGGTTGGTAATATTTTCAGCGGACAGGTTGTTGGCGAAACAGCTAAAACTTTGTCGGAACGGTTTGGCAAAGTCCTTCAAAAACGACAATCCATGACCATCAACCGGCAGGATAAATCCACCTCGATTAATACCCAGATGGACACGCTAATCCCGGCTTCAAAAATTAGTAACCTCACGCAAGGTGTTTTTGTCGGGGCCGTTTCTGACAACTTTGACGAACGAATTGAGCAAAAAATATTTCATGCCGAAATTGTAGTTGACAATGAAAAAGTAGCGAAAGAAACCGCCGCATTTCAGCCGATCCCCGTAATTACAAATTTCACCGATGAAGATGGAAAAAACCATTTGCAGGAGGAAATTGAATTCAACTATCGGCGGATAAAAAATGAAGCTGCACAAATAATTGTGGATGAACTGGAAAGGATCAAGAAAAAATAAGAACCTGATGTCCTTTTGAAGCATTGTTGTGAATAACTATAGCACAATGTCACAGAGTAATTTTGTATATTTATCGTTCAACTAAAATTCTATCTTTTGAGCCAAATAATGCTGGTAAACCAATCAATAATAACAGATATAAAGTCCATTATCGCCCAGGCACGAGACAATGCAATCCGTGCAGTTGACCATCAACGGACACTGATGTACTGGCATATTGGCAAACGTATTTTTGAAGAAGAACAGGAAGGGAAAGACCGGGCAGATTACGGAAAGTACCTCACTGAATACATCGCCAACGAATTGGAACCGGAGTTTGGAAGCGGCTTTTCGAAACGGCAAATAGAGTTGTTCCGGCAGTTTTACCGTACTTTCCCAATTACGAATACACTGTATTCGCAATTAAGCTGGAGCCAATACAAGCTGCTGGTACGTTTAGACGCCCAGGAGCAAAGGGAATTCTATATTGCCGAAACAATAAAGAATAACTGGACAGTTCGCCAATTGGAACGCCAGATTTACAGCAATTTGTACGAACGCCTTTTGGTGAGTAACAACAAGGAAAGCGTCCTGGCAGTTGCCAAAAGCGAAAAACAACCCTCCGATGCCAAAGAGATTATCAAAGACCCGATGTTCCTGGAATTCCTGGGATTGAAAAGAGAATCTTCCTTCTACGAACGAGATTTGGAATCGGCCATCATCACGCATTTGCAGGAGTTCTTGTTGGAGTTGGGCAATGGGTTTTCATTCGTAGCCAGGCAAAAGCGAATACATATCGAGGGCGATGAATTCTTCGCGGATTTGGTATTTTATAACCGACTGTTGCAGTGCTTTGTCATTATAGAAATCAAAACGACCAAACTCACCCATCAGGACATTGGCCAGTTGCAGATGTACGTCAATTATTACGACCGCATTGAAAAGCTGCCACAGGAAAATCCGACTATCGGCATTTTGCTTTGTGCCAGTAAGAACGATGCTGTTGTACGATTTACTTTGCCCGAAGGACAACGGCAAATTTTTGCCAGCCAGTACAATCTTTACCTGCCGACAGAACAGCAATTATTGAATGAGGTCAATAAAGAGTTGGAGAGCTTTGAGGGGAAGGGAGATAATGATGAAAAATCGCCTAATTGAACGATTATCACAGAATAAAAAGAACTGGGTCATCTCTATAGAATAGTTTCTCTCAACATATAACCAATAACCGAACCCTTATTTATCAAATAGTTTAGAATAATTAATACATCATTTTTGATTTTAACTTTAGACCTGATTCCTTCTCGATTAACATTAACATACTTTCTACTTAATTTTTCCAAATAATAAATCGTATTTTCATCTGACTTGGCTTCAGTTAGATTTCGATTTTTTTCTAACATCTTGGCAACCCAGGATATTCCCTCATTCGAATATGAGCTTCCTATTTTTTCTAATAGCTTTGAGATTGCATATAAAGCTGACGGACAATGTCCAAGTTTTTCAGAGATTTCTTTAAAGAAAATGCTATTTCCAGGTTTAAAAGTGTGCCATTCCTTTGCTGTATCTTTCCATGGATTTAATGCAAAAAGGTAACCTTTTACTATCTTATCTGTGTACCAATATTTATCACCATCTTTACACAGAGCTACTATTTTATCTTTAAAGAGGTACCACACTTTCCAAAAGTTATCATATGAATTTAACTTGTCCTCGGCAGAAATAAATTCTTCCATAAGATCGGCAATAGCCTCAGAATTATTGAAATTATCAAGAAAAGGCTCTAAAATGTCTTCAATTTCATCAATGGGAGAGCTTAATACAAACATTGATAATTTTCTCAAAAATCCGTGGTGAGTTTGATACTCAACTTTATTATCCCGATCCCTACTTAATAATATTTTGCTAAATACGATGGATGTATATTTTACAAATTCTTTGTGCTTACCCTCTTTTGTTTTTAATGGTATAATTTGGAAAGCCGTATATAAAATATCTAAATCTGCTTTAAGAACCGAAGTGAGGTCATATTCAACATTATTACTAGATAAAATTTCTTCAAGTTCACACTCATTCTGTTTAATGAATTCTTCTATTACCTTATTCTCATTTATCCTGTAAATACCATTTTTAAAATTTTCTTCTTTTTGCTCCTTCCAGAAAGCTTCATATTTTGGAGCTAGCAATAAATAGCCAAATAATAATGATTGAGCGTCAACATAATTGGTCTCCCATAATTTATTGATTGCAATAGCGGCAAAACTGTCAAATCCAACGCCAGCCAAATTTATCTTATGTTTCTTAAATAAAGTCGTTAATAATATCACTTTTATAATAACCCTATCCTCTGGGAACTCTCTCAAAAGAATTGGTAATACAGAAATAGCGGATTGGGTTCCGTCTGATACTTGATAACTGTAATTCTCTGTTAAGGTTATTGCCGCAACTTCAAGTATAATATCTTTACAAAAAACTTTTTCTTCTTTTGACAGTCCCGAAAAATGATCCCGCACAATTACAGAACAAACTTCCGCAGGAATAGAATCATTGAATAAGTGAAAATATCCGTCATTTGATTCATGTAAAGTCTTTATAATCTCTTCAACTTCGTCTAATGCTAATTTGGGATTATTTTCGTATTGTTCATATGCTTTGAATTTTTCATCGTTAAGTGCCTTGTAGCTAGCCCATAACTTCAAAGCACTATATTTGTGTGGCTTGGAAATTTCGCTTAATCTTTCTTCATTGTATTTGGCAAGGTTTGGCTCCATCTCAGGATTTAAATGAATTTCAAATCCCTCTTCAGTTTCTTTAAATGTAGGATTCATCTTTCTTTTATCAACCCTGGTAAGAAATGTCCTCCATACCTTATCGGAATCCGTTTCATCATTTTCGGGAGGTAACATTTTTATATATTCATCTAAAATGTTCCAAATCACTGCTTGTCTTTCTCCCGCTTCTTCTTCTGTTATATCCTTACTTCTAAAAAATTGATAATTAACCATTAGGTTCTCTAAAGACCAGGTTCTATGTTTCATTTTTTTTGATTCAATTCTTTCATTTTGTAATAACTGAGCATTTTCGCTAGAGCCGAGGGGACACAATGTTGTATAGTCAAGCATAGCCCTATTGGAATCATATTTGAAAAGTTCTTTTGTTTTAAACAAAATCTTTGCAACATTAAAAGTCTTTTCTGGATAAGCAAGAACAATACTTGTAACCACCGCTGTAAGGGCAGCTGACTTTGAATTACGAAGAAGATAAATCAACCAACTTTCCAAGACATTGGTGTCTGCATCTTTACCATATTCAAGAAAGATCTTTTCAAGTGCCATGAGCATTGACTCCAGTACTTCTGGTGCTACCTGTGATGCCCGATAAGTACACCATAATCGGATACTTATATATTGCTTAACTGTGTTTTTGTCATCAAAATAAATTTCAATCTCTCTAACTTCGTCTTTATCTAATCCCGACTTATAATAACACTCAGTTGATTTGTTAACAAAGTCTATGATAAAATTTATCGTCTCATTTAAAGATGACTTAAGGAGCCAATAAATAGGAGTTTGATATGCGCTTGAAGGGAAATATCTAAGTCGATCATCCTCTAATCCGAAATATTGATCAACATCTATTTCTGAACGATAATTAAACTCTCCCTTCCTTTTGGTGTATACCCAAAATAATTCAGCGAGTTGAATAACGTGATTAGGTAATTCACTACTCACTTTAGAAGCGTACATTTTTGTTAAGATCGTCTTTGAAAGCTCATAGTATGGATCCCGATGATATTTCCATTTATTCAAAATTACTTTCTCTAAAATCTCCTTTAGCTCATCTTTTATTTCTTTAGCACCATGAACAATAGTTTTAATAAGTCGCTTTAAATCTTCTTTTTCTGAGAAAAAAACATCTTCATCAATTATATATTGGTAATATTTCAATGCAATTAGGCTTGATTCCCTCGTGGTTATTCCCGTTTTGAACTTATCATTCCAATCAAAGATTACTGGCATGATGAATCCGATATTCTTTATTCCAATTGCTTCGATATTTTCATGTAAAAATTTGATTAGATTACTCCATCCTTGTCCTTTGGGCTTTGTTGTGACATACTCAAGTGAAAATATATCAGGTTGTTTAACTCCAAACAATTCCAAAAAGTCTTCATCAATTTCTTTGCAAGCAATTTTTAGTAGAAAGGCAAACTTTTTTAATAAATCAAAATCTTTTTCGAGCAATTTGTCCTTTAGAAAAACAAATAGTCTTTCCGAATAATTAGAAAGCAATGCCGACACTAAAACCTCATCTTTCCAAAACGATTGAATTTCAACGTCATTTAACACTTCTTCAATGAAATCCTTTATCTCACTATCCTCCATTAATAGCTTTTCCGAAATCCAGTTCCTTAAGCTTCTCCGAAACGCGAGATTTGAACCTAATTCGTTAAAGAATTTTGAATTACTTTCTTTTTTTACAAATTGTATTTCGATATTTTTTTCTAAAGCCCATTCTTCATAAATATCGTGTGTTATAAAGTAACCAGCCGTTTCGTAACCTAATAGGCCATCTTTCACTAATTCATCGTCTAAAATCGTCGAATCACAATCAGGATTTACAAAAAACAATCCTTCTTTTGCCCTTTGATTAGCAACCTGCAAAAAACATCGTTCTCGAGATGGTTTTGATTTTTTTACAATCTTGCTCCAGAGTTTATTTTTAAAGTCAGAATAATCAATAGTTTCTGATTTTTCATTGAATCTTAGATATTCATTTAGATAAAAGGGATTTCTAATTAGCTCTTTTAATTTCCTATCTGTTGGTAACGAAAAATTAAATTGTTGCGAGAGTTCCTCTAAATCAGAAAGTTCAATATTTTTGATCTTAAAATTCAATGGAACAATTTCATATATTTCAAAAAATTGATAGTTTAAATCTTCGAGATAATTGTTCCTTGTTGTAAAGATGATTTTCCAGTTATGAGAAATACACGTGCTAAGAAATTCCTTGAAAGGATCGGTATTGGTCAAATCGAGCAATTTCTCTGAAGAATCTATTATTATGGTTTTATCTTTCTCTTTCTCATGAGCATCTATAAAATCATCAATCGTATAATTGCTAAAAAAGTGATTTAAATTTCGTATCTCAAATTCAGAAGCTTTAAAAATATAAACTGGTCTTTCTGTTTTTACATGTTCATAATAATTCTTGATTATGGCTGTTTTACCAACACCACCAACTCCGCTCAATATTGTAATTTGATTAGATTCTTTCAGGACTTTTATAATTTCTTCTCTACTTATTTCAATAGTTTTATCACCAAACTTGATTTGGGTACGAATTTCCCCTAATACTCTTTCATTATGATTCTTTTGTTCGTTTAATAAATCGAATAAACTTCTATCCAGAGAAAAGAAGTGCTTTGCGATGGTCTTGTTATCCTTTACTACAAAAGGTGATTTGAAGAAATTTCCTGTATGATTCCAATCAATCTCAATGCCTATACTTTTTGCAACCTGGTCGATTTCTTTTTTTGATGCAGGATCATTTTGCTTTTTACCTTGTCCCCACACTTGATTTGTATAGAAAATAATCTTGGTTAATGAAGGAAAGTCTTTCTTGCTACCCCTGACTAATTTGATAATTTTTGACTTATTCTGCGAAATAGTCGTATCATAAAACTTGGCTTGCCACCCAATAACCTCGTTGCCAATTGTTATCGGGTTGGTTTCAATATTTCGTTGATTAAAATATCCAAAGATTCCTAATGGTCTTTTGAATTCTTGACAAAAAAGTAGATAGGAAAGCCATTCAAAATTGTCTTGAGGATTTTCACTAAATTTTGTTTTAAATATATTCCAGTCAGGTTTGATCATTGGTGTCGCATTGAGTTTTTGATAAGTTACGTCAGTTGCAGAAATAACTATCAAATATAATTATTAACTAGAGATTTATTATTGATATTGGCTGCCCAAAATTAAATTGGTGCAGAGTTTATTCATAAAAACCTGCATGAGATAATATTAAAAATCTAAGCTTTCCCAGACAACTGAATATCTCAAACGCCACACCCATCCCCATCAATGCCAAACACTGCCACTATCGCTGAAAGCCAACGGTTTGAGTAAAAACAGGGGTACATTAGCCTTTAAATTTTTAAAACTAATGTATCATGAAACAAGAAATGAACGACCAGGAGGTATTACTGGTCAAAGAAAAAAACGAGAGTAAAGTGAAAGCCGTTATTGGTTTTGACAGCGACGGCAAGTTAAAAACAGCGCCACCCGAACAAGCCAATTCAGACAGTTTTTTAAAAATTGACAAAAACGGGTATGTATTGGAGAATTTCTTCACCAATTTTCACCGACAATACAAAAATCCTACTGACTTTCTGTTCTTTAAGGCACCCGCTAATTCCGTTGAGAAGACGGCTTCCGATTTGGAAAAACAACTGAATGGATCGGAAAATGAGTCTAAAAGAGCGACGATGGAAAAGCTCGAAAATAAACCGGGGCAATATCGTCAAAAGGAAGAAAAGCAGGAAAAGGGAGGAACCCTGATTGATGAAAACAAAGTGGACTGGTCGCAACTGGAAAGACTGGGTGTAACAAAAGATTTTCTGAAAAACACGAAAAACCTGGAGGCCATGCTGAACTTTCAGAAGTCGCCTGACTTAATTCCTATTACCCTCAAAACTGACAACATCACCATCCACACCGATGCACGTTTGGCTTTCCGGCCAGACGAAGACGGAAACTTCAAGGTGGCTGTTCATGCCGTTCGAAGTAAGCCCGAACTGGATCGTCCGTATTTTGGTGTTACGCTCACCGAAGAAGACAAAAAAAACCTATTGCAAACCGGCAATACCGGACGGATTCTTCATCCGCAATACAAAGAAGGCGAAACAACGCCGGTCTTCCTTTCCATCGACAAGCTGACCAACGAACTGGTCGCAGCCCGCGCCGATAAAATCAACATTCCGGAGGAGATCAAAGGGGCAAAGTTGAATGAGAACCAACGAAAAGAACTGGCGGAAGGACGGGCAGTTTTTGTGGAAGGGATGACCGCCCGCAACGGAAATGAGTTCGGCGCCTGGCTACAGGTGGATGCCGACAAGCGGGGTATTGGCTTTCGTTTCGAGCCCAGGCAGGAACAAAATCAAAATGTAACCGACCAAAGACAGGTCCGCATTCCTGATTCACTGCTTGAAAAAGAGTTGACCGAAGAGCAAAAGCAAAAACTGGAAAGACGGGAGACCATTTATGTTACCGGCATGAAGGACAAGGAAGGCCAGGAATTTAATGCTTACGTGAAAATCAACGACGAAAAAGGGAAACTCGATTTTTACAAGTGGAACCCCGACAAAGCCCAGTCCAAAGTCGCTGAAGTTACTCCTGACAACAACAGCAAAACCCAGGTAGCTGTTAATTCTGAAGGCAAAACCGACAAAGCCACCAAACACCTGAAAGAACCTCTGGTTCGGGAACAGGCCAATCCAACAGAGCAACAGGAGCAAAAACGGAACCACTCAAAAGCACATTCCATGTAGTCGGGGAGAATGTCGCCACCGATTTATCCAAGACGTTCGGGCTACTCTCCTGAACGTCTTTTCAAATTCAAATTTCACCATCAAAATCAAACAGCCATGAATAATAGCTATCAGGAATTGTCCTGGTTTAAACTGTCGCTTTTGCATTTTTTTTATGAAAGCCATCCAGAGTTAACCGAAAATACAGACTTACTGAATGCCCGCAGCGACCTTGCTTCAAAAACTTATTCCGAAGCAATAAAGAACGGGAATACTCAGCAGGAAGCCGAAGAACTGGCGCTCAAAGACCTGTATCATGGTCTTCATTTTTCGAAGCACGACACATTGGTTACCATCCTCTGGAACGAATTCTCCAGGGTTATTCCGATGGGGTTGGCCAAAGAGTTTGCCATACGAATGCTTCCTCAGGTCGAACCCATCTTCTCAAAATACAAATTGACCGATGACTTTGCTTTCAGTCCTGAGTTCAATGGACTATACAACGAGCTAACCGGTACAATCTCAATCTGGCTGGAAGACCATGAGCTTCAATAAAGAAAAACATCTTCGGGCCAATATTGAGGCAATAAAACTTGCCCTACAGCTTGAAAAGGAGAACCGGAGCCCGACCACAGAAGAACGGGATGCCCTGAGACAATATTCCGGGTTCGGGGCTTTAAAATGTATCCTCAACCCCGCAGAAAGCCTGTCCGACATTGCTTACTGGCCAAACTCAGAAGTCGGATTATTCCCGTTAGTAACCGAATTACACGATGTACTGAAATGGCATTCCCGGTCGGAACAAGAGTACAAACAATACATGGGCAGCCTGAAGAACTCTATTCTCACGGCCTTTTACACCCCTACTGAAATCGTGCAGGTTCTTGCTGAAACGCTGAAACAAAGTCAAGCTTCTCCCGAAAGCTTTCTTGACCCTTCCGCCGGAACAGGCGTATTTATCTCTGCGTTTAAAAAACAGAATGAAGGACTTTCAGTAACAGGCTTCGAAAAAGATTTACTCACCGGCAAAATACTGTCCAAACTTTACTCGAAAGACAAAATCAGGGTTGCCGGTTTTGAAGAAATCGAAAGCCGCCACAACAATACGTTCGATGTGGTTTCTTCCAACATCCCTTTTGGTGACGTAGCTACTTTTGACGCATCCTTTTTGAAAAGCAAGGACAAAGTAAAACAACAAGCATCCAGAAGCATACACAATTATTTCTTTCTAAAAGGAATGGAAACGCTTCGTGAAGGCGGGTTGCTGGCTTTTATTACTTCACAGGGAGTAATGAACTCACCACAAAACGAACCCGTGCGCCAGCGACTGATGGATAACGCCCATTTGGTTTCAGCAGTACGGTTGCCCAATAACCTTTTCAGCGATTATGCCGGAACCGAGGTTGGCAGCGATCTGATTATCCTTCAGAAGGATTCAGCAAAAAACCGGCTTACCCCAAAAGAGAAAGATTTTGTCAGAAGCGAGAGGCTGTCCAGCGGAATACTCACAAACAACTATTTCAACAACCTGCAAAGAATAGTGCATACCGAAGGGTTTATGGATACCGACCCGTATGGTAAACCGGCGCAGATTTTCATTCATGGCGACGGAATCCGGGGAATAGCCTTGGATATGCGCAAGATGCTTGAAGCTGATATCAGGGAAAAGCTCAATGTTGATTTGTTTCATCAAACCGCTTCCGGCAAAAAAACAATATCGGTTTCGATTCCCGGAAAGATTGAGAATAATATTACAAAGTCAGACGCAGTACTCACTTTATACGATCTCTTTGGTTTTAGCCTGGAGGAACGTAGCCAGCAAAATCCCAACAGAAAACGAAATGGCGCAAAACCCCAGGCGCAGCAACTAAACCTGTTTCTGCAACCAATCCCTGTGAACGGCAAACAAATCAAAGAAACTGTCCCCTCAAAACCGGATATCAGACCATTTCAGGGCGAACTGCTTGATCATCACAAAGCCGGTTCGTTGGTAAAAGACCGGAACCAGTTTGGATTTTTGCGGGAATGCGACGGAGAAACGACAACATTTGAACAGTTGAAGCTGAATCCGGCACAGGAAGCAAAAGCCTTGCTTTTTATTCAAATCAGGGACACTTACCACCAGTTGTACAACAATGAGGCCATTAGTTTTAAGGAAGATGCTGCAAATCGTAGGCTACTGAACAGTTACTATGACGATTTTATCCGAAAGTATGGAAACCTAAACGACCCCAAAAATCTTGGATTGCTGAAAATGGATTCCGGTGCCAATGAAGTGCTGGCGCTGGAACGGGGTGTAAACGGAGAGCTGGTAAAAGCTGACATTTTTCACCAGCCGGTTGCTTTTAACGCCAAAGAACTGGAACGAGTGGAGACTTCCGAAGAAGCGCTTGCCGCCTCTTTAAATAGGTATGGCGAAGTAAGAATGGATTATATGTTGTCGCTGCTCAAAGAAAAGAGCCGGGAGGAACTGGTTCAGGAACTTCACGGAAGAATCTATTTTAACCCGCTTGTTCAGAACTACGAAGTTGCCGACAGGTTTATTGCCGGAAATGTAGTTGAAAAGGTTAGAGATATTGAGAATTATTTTTCACAACACCCGAATGATGCCGCTTCTAAGGAATCCTTAAAAGCATTGCAAAATGCCATTCCCCGCCCTATCCCTTTTGAAGAACTGGATTTCAATTTTGGGGAACGCTGGATTCCGACAAACATCTACAGCCAGTATGCTTCGCATTTATTCAAGACAGGTGTTGATATTCATTATTCGGAATCTGTTGACGAATTTTCGGTAAGAGCCCAGTTTACCAATGCCAATATATACGAGAAGTATGCCGTCAAATCGCAAAGCCGCCTGTACGACGGAATTGCATTGATGAAACATGCTCTCCTCAACACTACACCCGATATCACCAAAAACATTATTGTTGATGACAAAGAGGTTAAAGTCAGGGACGGTGAAGCCATCCAACTGGCAAACAGCAAAATCGATGAAATCCGAAACGGCTTTACCGACTGGCTGAATGAACAAAGTCCGGCGTTCAAACAAAACCTGTCCGGTTTATACAATTCAACTTACAACTGCTATGTACGCCCCAAATACGATGGTTCGCACCAGACTTTTCCCGACCTTGACCTGAAAGCGTTAGGAATTCCCAGCCTATATTCGAGCCAGAAAGATGCGATCTGGATGCTGAAACAAAACGGAGGTGGTATATGTGACCATGAAGTAGGCTCCGGCAAAACGCTGATTATGTGCTGTGCCGCTTATGAAATGAAACGTTTACAACTGGCAAACAAGCCAATGATCGTTGGACTAAAGGCCAATATCCACGAAATCTCCCAAACTTTCCGAACGGCTTATCCTCATGCCAAAATCCTGTATCCGGGGAAACAGGACTTTAGTCCCGACAAACGAATGAAAATCTTCAATGAAATCAAAAATAACTCATGGGATGCAGCTATTCTGACCCACGAACAGTTTGCGATGATACCCCAATCACCAGAAGTACAAAAGCAAATTTTGCAGGCAGAGCTTGACAGCGTGGAAGAAAACCTTGAAATCGTTAGAAGACTAGGAGGAGAAGTTTCGCGCGGAATGCTGAAAGGCTTGGTAAAGCGGCAGCAAAACCTTGAAGCGACTCTGAAATCCATCACTTACAGCATTGAGAACCGAAAAGATGATGTAGTTGACTTTAAAATGATGGGCATCGACCATTTATTTGTGGATGAAAGCCACCGGTTCAAAAACCTGATGTTCAATACCCGCCACGACAGGGTTGCCGGGATGGGAAATCCGCAGGGCAGCCAGCGGGCATTGAATATGCTCTTTGCCATTCGGACTATTCAGGAGCGTACAGGCAAAGATTTGGGAGCGACTTTTTTGTCGGGAACAACCATCTCCAATTCGCTGACCGAGTTGTTTCTCCTGTTCAAATACCTCCGCCCAAAAGAAATGGAACGTCAGCAGATTAAGACCTTCGACGCCTGGGCTGCCGTTTACGCGAAAAAGACCACCGATTATGAATTCTCCGTAACCAACGAAATTGTTCAGAAAGAACGTTTCCGGTATTTTATCAAAGTGCCGGAACTGGCAGCTTTTTACAACGAGATTACTGATTACCGAACAGCAAAAGATATTGGCATAGACCGTCCCGAAAAAACTGAAATTCTGCATAACATTCCGCCAACACCGCAGCAGGAACAGTTTATCCAAAAGCTGGTGGTATTTGCCAAAAACGGCGATGCAACAATCCTCGGAAGACCGCCGCTCTCGGAACAGGAGGAACGGGCAAAAATGCTGATTGCAACCGACTATGCCCGGAAAATGTCACTGGACATGCGGATGATCAGCCCGTATTATAATGACCATGTGGATAATAAATCATCGCATTGTGCTGCACAGATCGCTTCGTATTATAGGCAGTACAGTGATTATAAAGGAACCCAGTTTGTTTTTTCTGATCTGGGAACTTACAAACCCGGAGAGTGGACTCCTTACAGCGAGATAAAAAGAAAGTTGGTTGAAGACCATCGGATTCCAGCTCACGAGATTCGCTTTATTCAGGAAGCTAAAACAGAAAATGCGCGAAAAAACATGATTGAAGCGATGAACGAAGGCCGCATCCGGGTACTGTTTGGCTCGACAGATATGTTGGGAACTGGTGTTAACGCCCAGAAACGGGCAATAGCCATTCATCACCTGGATTCCCCCTGGCGACCATCAGACCTGGAACAACGGGAAGGACGGGCAATCCGAAAAGGCAACGCGATTGCCAAGTTCTTTGCAGATAACAAGGTCGATGTGATTATTTATGCGGTTGAGAAAAGCCTGGATTCGTATAAATTCAATTTGCTACACAATAAGCAGCTTTTCATTCAGCAACTAAAAACCAACAGCCTTGGGAAAAGGACCATCGACGAGGGCAGTATGGATGAGAAATCGGGCATGAATTTTTCTGAATATGTTGCCATCCTTTCCGGTAATACAGACCTGCTTGAAAAGGCTAAGCTGGAAAAACAAATTACAGCACTTGAAAGCGAACGGCAGGCTTTTAACCGGAGTAAATCGTCTGCAAGTTTTAGGTTGGAGGATATTCAGCAAAGTATTGATAGAAGTTCGGACACGATTTCGCGAATGCAAAAAGATTGGGATTTGCTTACCAACCGGATTAAAAAAGACGAGTTCGGAAACATTCTGAACCCGGTTCTGTTGGACGGAGTAAAAGGCTCAGACCCGAAAGAAATTGGAGTAAAATTGAATGAAATCAGTGATAGTACCCGAACCAATGAAGAATACCGAAAGATTGGCAGTCTGTATGGGTTTCATGTTCTTGTTCGGACTGAATCGAGCATGAAGGATGGCTTTGATTTTAAAGAAAACCGCTTTTTCGTGGAAGGCGAAAGTG
This sequence comes from Prolixibacteraceae bacterium, assembly GCA_963677955.2. Classification (GTDB taxonomy): domain Bacteria; phylum Bacteroidota; class Bacteroidia; order Bacteroidales; family Prolixibacteraceae; genus Aquipluma. The sequence continues at coordinate 3,719,824 of CAXXQR010000001.1, read as the reverse complement.
GGATCAAATACAGTTTCAACAATGGGCACATTGCCAAAGATCCGAAATTGGCTGCGACCAGCTTTCTGAAAGCTTTGGAACGCATTCCATTTTTAATCGACAACCAGGTTCGTCTTACTGAGAAAGCGGCAATTGACATTCCGGTTTTGAAGGAGGTTGTAAACAGCCAATGGAGAAAAGAAGAAGAACTCAGAAAATTGAAAAGTGACTTAGCGGCGTTGGATCGGCGTATTCAGACGACAATTGGGGAAAATTCCAACAATACCAGGGCACAACAGAAAAGCACTGTATCTAGTAATAAAAATATTTCTGTATCTGTCAGATGATAAATTGGATTTTTGATTAGTCTTATAAAACAACAACTATAAGCCAACATGTGACCCTCACAACAAACTAAATCTGGACTTTTTAACAAAGTTAATGACGAAATTCTGAAATATCTTTGTGTAATAATAAAAACAGAAACAAAGATGAATACATCAGAAAGCAAAAACAATCAGGGTGATCTGGTTCTTGTAACCGGAGGGACGGGCTTTGTGGGTAGCCATGTTATCCTTCAGCTTTTACAGCAGGGGTATCGGGTTCGAACTACACTTCGTTCGCTATCCCGCAAGGAAGAAGTGACTGACATGATGAGAACTGGTGGGTTAACAGACTTAACTAATCTTTCTTTTTTTGAAGCTGATCTTTTAAAAGATGATAACTGGGATAAAGCCGTCGCGAATTGTGATTATGTCTTGCATGTGGCTTCTCCAATTTTTATACATCTGCCTAAAAATGAAGATGATATGATTCGCCCGGCAGTGGAGGGGACACTTCGCGTGTTGAAAGCAGCCAGAGATGCGGGAGTGAAAAGAGTTGTAATGACTTCTAATTTCGGTGCCGTTGGCTATAGCCACAAAGACCAAACAAAATTGATTACCGAAGAAAGCTGGACAAACCCCAACGAAAAAGGGCTTTCAGTATATAATAAATCCAAAGTACTTGCCGAAAAAGCGGCCTGGGATTTTATACATCGGGAAGGTGGCACACTCGAACTAAGTGTCATAAATCCTATGGGAATTTTCGGACCATCGCTCAATTCAAATATATCAAGTGGCTTTGGCTTGCTCCTGAATGTATTGAACGGGACCATGAAGGCCATACCCGATATCAGCCTGGGTATTGTAGATGTTCGCGATGTTGCCGACCTTCACATAAGCGCCATGATTCACCCCGATGCAAATGGGCAGCGCTTTCTTTGCCTTGCAGGTGGGACCATGTCTCTGCTCGAAATTTCCAAATTTCTGAAAGAGAAAATGCCCGAGGTATCCGGAAAAGCTTCTCTGAAGCCCATGCCTACATGGTTAGTCCGGTTGGCTTCGTTGTTCAACAAGCAGGCAAAAGCCATTTTACCGCTGGTTGGGATTTACCGGAATGCCTCTAATGAAAAGGCAAAAAAAATGCTTGGCTGGCAACCACGTTCAAACAAAGAGGCCATCCTGGCAACTATTGAAAGTCTGGTTAAATACAACAAAATTTCGATGTAGTGTATATTCACTTAAAATATAAAATATGAACAATTCAAATAATAATCAATTGGTACTGGTTACCGGAGGTTCAGGTTTTATTGCCACGTACTGCATTATAGAACTGCTGAATGCGGGGTTTAGAGTCAGGGCCACATTGAGAAACCTTAAAAGAGCAGATGAAGTAAAAGCAATGCTTAAACAGGGTGGTATAGGAAATTTCGACAAGCTATCATTCGCTAAAGCTGATTTGGGCGATGAGGCAAGTTGGAATGAGGCTGTCAAAGATTGTACTTATGTAATTCATACAGCTTCACCAACACCCAATACCGATGCGAAAACAGACGATGATTTTGTTATCCCTGCCCGCAACGGAGTACTTTTCGTTTTAAAAGCTGCAAAAAAAGCGGGTGTAAAAAGAGTAGTGCTTACTTCAGCTTTTGGAGCAGTCGGCTACGGAACATTCAAAACCACACCTTACACCGAAAATGACTGGACTGTAATCAACGACACGGTTTTCCCTTACCAAAAATCGAAAACACTATCAGAAAAAGCAGCATGGGCGTTTATTGAGAATGAAGGAAAAGGACTAGAGCTCGCTGTGATAAATCCTACCGGTGTGTACGGTCCTGTATTATCCGCTGATTACTCTCATTCTATCCAACCGGTTTACCAAATGTTGACCGGAGCTATGAAAGCCTGTCCTAAACTTACATTCGGTTATGTGGATGTTCGCGATGTTGCCGACCTTCATTTACGGGCAATGACTTCGCCAAAAGCAAACGGACAACGTTTTATTGCAGTAGCTGGAAAATCTATTACGCTTTTTGAAATTGCCACAATACTTCGAAAAAATCTTGGAAATAAAGCCTCCAAGGTTCCAACCAAAGAAATTCCCAATTGGGTGGTGAAATTCGGGGCGCTTTTCAATAAAAAATTTTCGCTGCTGGTTCCCCACCTTGGACTTGTAAAAAGAGCCAGCAATGAAAAGGCAAAAAAATTACTTGGCTGGCAACCACGTTCAAACGAGGAAGCCATTCTGGCAACAGCCAACAGCCTCATTGATTTGAATCTCGTGTAATAGTATGAAGCAGCGTACAAAGTTGTAATTTAGTTCCATATTTTGCACTTTTAGTAAATCAGGAAGTAAAGCTTTTATATGAGAATCACTGAAATCACATCCTGCTATATCGGACCACAAATTTCTCCTGAACAGTTTATTCCGGAGCACTTTTTCCTTTATCTTGCTAAAGGTGCCATGACCGGTTTTGATGGGCACGAACGCTACGATCTGCTGGTAGGAGAATATTGCATGGTATGTAAAAACCACCTCGCACGCTACAACAAGCAACCTGCGGAGGGTCAGTTCGAAAAGGTCGTCGTTGTATTCGACGAACCCTTCCTGCACGAGTTTCAGCAAAAATATCAACCGACAATATCTGACGAAAAAATTCACCGTGCCTTTGTGCCGTTAAAAAAAGACGATTTGGTGCAGAATTTTGTGCGTTCATTGATGCCTTATTTTCTTTCAGGCGGAAAAATTGACGAGATATTCTCGAAAGTAAAGCGCGAAGAATTGCTGCTGATTTTGCTGCGTATCAATCCTGAAGTGGCTGGAACGCTCTTCAATTTTGGCCTTCCTGAGAAAATTGACCTGGAAGCATATATGAACCGAAACTATAAATTCAATGTAAGCATTGAGCGGTTTGCATACCTTACGGGGAGAAGCTTATCGTCGTTTAAACGTGATTTCAGGCAAACATTTGGACAAGCGCCCGGTCACTGGCTCATGAAACGAAGGCTCCATGAGGCACATTTCCTGATAGAAAAAAAAGGTCAAAAGTCGAGCGATATTTATCTTGAACTTGGATTTGAAGATTTATCGCATTTCTCATTCGCTTTCAAAAAGGAGTTCGGATATTCTCCTGCAAAATTGATAACTAAAAAGGATTTGTCGTAAAAGCATTTAGATTTTGGTATGAAAATCCTGTTTATCAGTCAATAAAAGAACACAGGTTAAAAAGGGTTGTACCGGAGTTTTATTGTGGAGGGAGTAAAGAACGATTGAACCCGTCATTTTGGACACAGTAAAACTCATTCTGGAAACTTCCGGGTGTATAATGTGCCTCATCTTTGTAACATCATTTTAAATATTAGAAAGTTATGAAGACGATTTTTATTACAGGAGCTTCTTCCGGTCTGGGAAAAGCCACAGCAAAATTATTTCAGGGCGAAGGTTGGAAAGTGATTGCCACCATGCGTCATCCCGAAAAGGAAACAGAACTGAACCTATTGGATAATGTAACATTGCTGCCATTAGATGTAACCAATGTTGACGAAATTGGAGAAACAGTTCAGAAAGTGGTTGAACTGGGAGGGGTGGATGTTGTTTTTAACAATGCCGGTTACGGATTGATTGGGCCGCTGGAAGCATTGAGCGACGAACAAATTACCCGACAACTGGAGACAAATCTTTTTGGCGTGCTTCGGGTAACGAAAGCGTTTATCCCGCATTTCAGGGAAAAGAAAAGTGGTGTGTTTATCACAACAACTTCGATTGGCGGACTGATAGCTTTTCCGTTTGGCTCAACCTACCACGCCACCAAATGGGCACTGGAAGGATGGAGTGAATCGATGTGGTTTGAATTGGGGAAATGGGGAATCAGCATTAAAACAGTTTCTCCGGGCGGAATTAAAACTGACTTTTTGAGCCGATCGATGGATTTTGCCACTACTCCGGACTATGAATCGATGACCGAAACTATGATGGCCAATTCGATGAAAATGATTGAAAACGCTTCTTCGCCGGAAGAGATAGCAGCGGTTGTTTACGAAGCGGCTAACGATGGCAAAGACCAGTTGCGCTATGTTGCCGGAGTTGACGCTCGCGAGCTATACAAACAACGTCTGGCTGTTGGTGATACCGCATTCATGCAGTATATGAAGGAGATGATTTTATAAGAATATCAATAACTTTGCGAATATGAACAACGACCGTGTCCCACTTAAAATAGAATCGATTTCGGAATTGCACCACCTGATGCACCTGCCCAAGCCAAAGCACCCGCTTTTGAGTTTGATGGACAATTGCCTGATGGAGCCCGACGAAACACTTCAGAAATTGTCGTTTACGCTGGGTTTGTATGTGATTTCCTACAAGGAATCGATTACTGGAAAAATGGGATACGGTCAGGGTTACTATGATTTTGATGAGGGCGGGATGATGTTTACCGCCCCCAATCAACTTATAGCTTCCGAACGCAACACACAATACCGCGGGTTCACTATTTTTATGCACCCGGATTTTGTTAGAAATTATCCATTGGGCAAAAATATCCGAAAATACGGATTCTTTGGTTACGACACCAACGAGGCACTGCATTTATCGGAGAGCGAAAAAAATGTAATCCTGGGTTTGTTCAAAAACATCGAAACAGAGCTCAATACGGCCATTGATGAAACCAGTCAGGATGTTTTGGTGTCGTATATTGAGGTTTTGCTCAATTACAGCCAGCGTTTCTACAAACGTCAGTTCATTACCCGGAAAACGATCAATCATGATTTTCTTGTTAAAATAGAACATTTTTTAAATGACTATCTGGATAATGAAAGAGGGCTGAACAAAGGTTCATTGACTGTTGAATACCTGGCAGAACACGTAAACCTTTCGCCGCGTTACCTTAGCGATATGCTTCGCTCACTTACCGGACAGAATGCCCAGCAACTCATCCACGAAAAACTGATTGACAAAGCAAAAGAATACTTATCTATCTCAAATCTTTCAGTTGCCGAAATAGCTTTTACCCTGGGCTTTGAATACCCGCAATCGTTTAACAAACTGTTCAAGAAGAAAACCAACGTAACTCCATTGGAATATAGGGCTTCTTTCAACTAAAACCGTAAAATTTATAAGTAAATCGGAGAAATCGAAAAATTCCTAAATTCGTTATGGCCGAACTTTGTCCTGTATAAAATAAAAAGCAATATTATGGCAAAGACAGTATTGATTACAGGAGCATCTTCCGGATTCGGGAAAGAAACAGCAAAACTATTTCACAGCAATGGATGGAATGTAATTGCAACAATGCGCTCGCCTCATAAGGAAAAGGAACTTGACAAATTAGAAAATGTTATGTTGATTAACTTAGATGTGACTGACAAACAAAGTATAGTAGAGGCAGTGGAAAGAGGTGCTGAAAGATTCGGCGGTGGCATTGATGTCCTCGTCAACAGTGCTGGTTATGGACTGATAGGCGTTTTTGAAGCGTCAAAGGAAGCTCAAATTCAAAAACAATACGACGTGAATGTTTTTGGAGTAATGAATGTTACGAAAGAGGTGCTGCCGCTTATGCGTAAAAACAAAAAGGGCGTTATCATCAACATTTCATCTTTTGGTGGTGTTGTGGCTGGTCAGTTTGCAAGTTTGTACAATAGCTCAAAATTTGCGTTGGAGGGATTCTCTGAAGCCTTGTCGCACGAACTGGCTTTTCTCAATATTGCAGTAAAGATTGTCGAGCCAGGCAGCGTAAATACCAACTTCAGAAACGGCATGGAAATGATTAACAATGAAATTGAAGACTATAATGTCGAACTGGCAGCATTCATCCCCAGCTTTGCTAAACGGACTCAACATTTAAGAAAAGCTAGCACTGAAGAGGTTGCTCAAACCATCTATGAGGCAGCTACTGATGACGCATTAAAGCTAAGATATATTGTTGGTGAGGATGCTCAGTTTTATGTCGATTTGAAATATAAAAACAGCGAAAGGGAATTTTTAAGTATCATGCGAAATTGATCTTTCATTTTTTAGTATCTTAAAATGACTATGACAGAGAGAATTGTAGATATTAAAACGATTTCAGAGCTCCATAAAATGTATGCTTGCGAAAAGCCCAAACATCCTTTGGTAACTGTAATCCGTTATTCGGAAGTAACACGCGAGCATTTCAATGATGAACTATTTTATCGTACTCCGTTTTATGCAATAGGTTGCAAACACTTTAAAGGCTCCATGAAATACGGAAAATCCTGGTACGATTTTGATGAAGGAACCTTGATGTTTACAGCTCCTGGCCAGGTCATTAGCTCAAGTCCCGACCTTGAGATTGAAGATGGCTGGGGTCTGTTCTTTCATCCCGATTTATTTAATCACACAGAGCTTGGAAAAAAGATACTGAATTATTCATTTTTTCACTATTCAGTTAACGAAGCATTGCACATTTCAGAGGATGAAAGTCAGCTTTTAAAGGATTGTATTGAAAAAATTGAGCGGGAATATTTACAAAATATAGACAAACACACTTCAAATGTTATTGTAAGCAATATCGATTTGCTGCTAAATTATTGCGACCGTTTTTATGATCGGCAATTCATAACACGCGCTAAAGTAAACCTTGATATCATACAACAATTCGAGAAACTGCTTCTTGAATATTTTGCACAGGACACCTTAATTGAGACAGGTTTACCCAACGTAAAGTATTTTGCAAATCGCTTACATCTTTCACCCAATTATTTATCTGACCTTCTTAATAAACACACCGGAAAATCAACATTAGAATTTATTCATCTGCAACTCGTCGAAAAAGCTAAAATGCTGTTGCTGGGAACGAATAAACAAATTGCAGAAATTGCTTACGAACTTGGATTTGAATACCCTTCTCATTTTACAAAAATTTTCAAGGCAAAAACCGGAAGATCGCCTAAAGAGTTTCGCAGTTTAAATTAATACAATGTCGAAATTTATGGAGTTGGAATATGTCATTTCCCATTGAAAATTGATGTTTTATGACTAAAAAATGGAAGACTAATTTCTTAAAAATAGGATGTTCGCTCATGTGAAGAACAAATTGCAACAAAATCGGATGTAATTGTTTGAATTATACAATTTTCTGTTTTTAATGTTCAATGTAAACATCTCAGGCTGATATAATTTTGTAATTGAATTCTTTCAATAAGAGGATTTCAAATTAGTAAGATAATTAAGAATCATAAAATTATGGGCAGTCAAAAAGTTTGGTTTATTACCGGAGCGTCTAAAGGTCTTGGGCTGGTTCTGGTAAGAAGATTATTAGTAGAAGGATATAAAGTAGCCGCAACCTCACGTTCTGTTTTCGATTTAAAGCAAGCCGTTGGTAATCACATAGATTTATTGCCACTTGAAGTTGATCTGACGGATGAAATATCTGTAAATAGGGCAATCAACGAAACAATTTCAAAATTTGGAAGTATTGATGCCGTTGTCAATAATGCCGGATATGGATTGCTTGGGGCTTTAGAGGAACTATCTTTGGATGCAATCAAAAAAGAGTTTGATATCAATGTCTTTGGAACAATAAATGTAATCCAACAAGTTTTGCCACAGCTTCGCAAACAACGTTCTGGCCATATATTTAATATTACTTCTATTGCCGGATGGCACGGGGATGAGGGCGCGAACGTATACAACAGCAGTAAATATGCAGTTGAGGGCCTTAGTGACGCTTTAGCTAAGGACTTAAAGCCATTTAATATTAAAGTGACGGCTGTAGCTCCTGGTCCTTTTCGAACTAATTTTCTAAGTGCCGGTTCGGTTATCTATGCAGAACCAACTATTGGAGACTATAAACATATTCACCAACACAGAGAATGGTTAGATGAAAATCTGAACAGAAAACAGTTAGGAGATCCAGAAAAAGCACCTGATGTAATAATTCGTGTGTTTAACCAAGAGAATCCACCTGTTCATATTCTTATGGGAAGTGACGCCGTACAGATTGTTACAAATCATTTGAGAGCAATGCAGGAAGAAATTGAGACATGGAAATATTTGAGTATTTCGACAGATCACAAAATATGAATTTTGTAGATAGCCAATTTGAATTCTGCATATAATCGCGGATAGACTATTAGTAAAAATCGTCTTATAAATTTAACAGATAAGTACAATGAAAAGAAACATAGGTAAAATAGCTGCAATTTATCCTACCCCCGTTTTGGTTGTAGGTAGTTACGATAAACATCTTAAGCCCAATATAATGACGATTGGAACAGGTGCGGTTATTTGCCTAAATCCCGTCCTAGTATCTATTTCTTTGAGGAAAGCTACACTTACCTATGAAAATATAATAGAGAATATGGATTTTACAATTAATATTCCAAACGAGAAATATGTGCAGGAGGTTGACTTTGTTGGAATTGTCAGTGGACGTAAGGTCGATAAATTTGTAAAAACTGGACTCACCGCAAAAAGAGGGGAATTTGTGAATGCTCCTTATGTAAACGAATTTCCAATTATTCTTGAGTGCAAAGTAATAAAAATAGTGGAGCTAGGAATGCATATACAATTCATCGCTGAAGTTATCAATACAATTGCCGATGAAGACATATTTAAAGAAAATCAAGGTGCTGACCTTGGAAAGGTAAATCCAATTGTATATACTATTTCATCTAAAAAATCACATTATTATGGAATTGGGGAAATTATTGGAGAAGCCTTCTCTGATGGAAAGAAGTTTATCAACATCTCCAAACAAACAGAAATATGAATCTCTCCATAGTGGCCCAACAATAATTAATTCAATATATAGAAAAAATGAAATTACAAGGAAAAGTAGCCCTTATTACAGGTGCATCAAGTGGTATCGGGAACGCTACGGCAATAAAATTAGCCGAGGCCGGTGCGAAAGTCGGACTTGCCGCAAGGCGTGCAGAGAAACTTGAAGATTTAAAAAAACAAATTGAAAACAATGGAGGTGAAGCAGTGGTGCTTGAGATGGACGTTTCCAATCCTGTTGATGTAAATTCAAAAATAGCTGAGTTTGTAAGTGTGTATAATCGCATTGATGTTTTATTCAATAATGCTGGTGTGATGCCAGTCAGCAATATTGACCAATTCAAAATAGATGAATGGAACGCAATGGTTGATACAAATATCAAAGGGGTATTGAATGTGACAGCCGCAGTGTTACCACACATGATTAAACAACAGTCGGGACACATTTTTAATACTTCTTCCATAGCAGGAAGAAAAGTTTTTGGCCCGGGTTACACTGTTTACTCAGCTACAAAGTTTTTTGTGTCGGCATTCAGCGAAGGATTACGTATGGAACTTGGTAAGAAGCATAATATCCGTGTTACAAGCATTCAGCCTGGAGCTGTAATCAGTGAATTGCCGGAACAAACAACTGATGTGAACAAACGGCAAGAATTGATGGCCTATCGGAACTCTATAAAATTCCTTGACTCTTCCGATATTGCCGAGGCAGTATTTTATGCCGCATCTGCACCGATGCATGTAAATGTAGCAGAGATTTTCATTTTGCCTACAGAACAAATATAATGGCATACAGCAATACCATTACGCAATACTCAAAACATTTGGAATGGGAAAAAATTTCAAACTCTCCTCAAGGAGGAGTTTCATTCAGCAAACAGCACTAGCCGGAGCAAGTATGATGCTCGTAAACCCAACAAAGCTTTTTTCAAAGAGAAAGGTATCCCCTTTCGCAAACTCAATTGAGAATTTCGTTTTGGAAATCGAGAATCAATGCACCGTTACTTCAACGGTTTATGCGTGGCTAAGGAATGATACTTCTTTAGAAACAGGATTTACATATTGGAGAGATATTCATGGAACACTTGTTGCCAGAATTCCGGGCAAATTTATTTACCGCCAGTTACATTTGAAACCGGCAATTAACGTTCTATCAGGTCAATTTCAAAAATATGTAAATCCAATCGTGCAATCATTGCAACCTCAAGGAATTGCACATACTTATTATTTAAATGAAAATGAACTTGCCAAATTTAAAGAACATCGATTTACACAAACATACCTGATTGAAGACGAGCCAAATATGGCAAGGTTAAATGCATCTTTATGGTCACGTAATGATAACGCCAAAACGTTAAAAGACATCTCTCACAACCTCACACCTCAGGGCAAAACAGACGATGACGAATATGTAGTTTCTTTTATATTTGATAGCCATGTCAGGATTGAAAGCAGAAGGGAGAAGTTAATCAACTTGTCAAAGAGTTTAATAACAAAACCCGAAATAACGCGATTGCGCTATCACGTTTTAGAGGATTATGATGATGAAAATATACCTGACACAAAAGTTGGGCATTGTCGTCCAGCAGAGGTTCGGTATAATGCTTGGCTTGAGTTGGGTGTTCTTCCCAAATCAGGTCTATCTGTGTTGATTGAAACAGATTTATTGCCACTGGTAACTGATATTAAAACGATCCACATCAATCCAATTTTCGAAAAATACACTATAGTCGCAGAAGGAAAACCAACTGTTGTCGGTTTAAAAGGTTATCCTGCCTATCAAACGATAATGCAATCTGGAGCCATAAATCAGTTGGATGAAAAACTGCTACAGGATTTGTACGGTAAGTTTCCAACGGAATAAACTTTAAGCATTAAAGCATACAACTACCTAATAAACAACTACATTACAGCAAACTGGATAGTTATTTTTTTGTATATTTGAATTGAGAAAAACCAAGAAATGATGTTTGAGAAGGAAACACTTGATGAATTTTATAAAAAGCGTAGCATAAAAGAGTTTACGACTGCTCCGGAAGATTCCAGCCATTTCAGTGTTTTTAGTAAAGACGAGATAGGGCCAGATAAGCCACCGATAAAATACGCCAGAAGAAATTTCTTTAAAATTGCTTTGATACGTGGGCATCATTTATTTCATTATGCCGATAAAACATTAGAGGTTTCAGGAGACACATTGGTGTTTTCGAATCCTGAAATTCCTTATACATTTGAATCTATCAAAGAAGAAGGAGGTGGATACTTTTGTATTTTCAAAGAAAGTTTTTTCAATGAATATCTGAGAGATGGGTTACGCAAACTACCTATGTATAAGATTGGGGGAAGTCCGGCATACTTATTAGATGAAAAAAGTAGTGATAGGGTAATTGCTGTGTTTGAAAAAATGGTCGAAGAGGTCAACAGTGATTATGAGTTCAAATATGACTTAATACGCAATTATATTACGGAGATTATACATGTTGCACTAAAGTTAAAGCCTTCTGAGAAGTTATATCCCAATACAGATGCAAACACAAGGATTACAAGTGTATTTATGGAATTGTTGGAGCGTCAGTTTCCAATAGAAGATTCTGCGCGGCAGTTCAATATGAAGAGTGCAAAAGATTTTGCCAGGCAATTGTCTATTCATGTTAACCACCTAAACAGGGCAGTCAAAACTATAACAGGAAAAACGACTTCTGAAATAATATACGAACGTGTTATAACTGAGGCTAAAGCTTTGTTAAAACACACCGATTGGAACGTTGCAGAAATCGGATATTGTCTTGGTTTTGAAGATCCGACACACTTTAACCATTTTTTTAGAAAACGGACAAATACCAAACCGTTAGACTATAGAGTTAAATAAGATTTTACGTAAAAGATTTATTCACAGGCACTGTTATTGCTGATTTATTATTTGGGCATTTAATTGTTATAAATATTTCCAACCAAGATAGCCTAGAAGAGGCAGGAGTAATACAGAAAAACATACAAATCTATAGGCAATCCTACTTTTAGGAAAGGATTAGGGGAGAAACATGCCATTAACATTAGCAAGAAGTAGCTTTTTACAAAAAATTGATGTCAATAATTTTTAGCATTTATTCACAACACGATACCTCATTAAATTAAATATCACATTAAAAAACAATTATTTACATAAAATATGAATAACTCGTTCAAAATTGCTGGCGCTGCAATCAAGGCAAACATAAAGCCAGGATTGCTTCTTTGGTTCGTAATGATAATGTTTGGGCTTGGATATTACTTTAGCCCTTCTTTTAGAATTGGGCTGGATCTTTTGGGTCAGCTAAAAATCAAATTCGGTTATTTGTACACTTTAATAGCTTACGTTTTATTTGCGGCCGTATTGCCTGAAATTCTGAAGATATTTTCCCTGCAGAAAGGTAAAATGACAAAAGAGAATAAAGCTCAGGTATTGTTTTCCGCTTTTGTCTTTGGTTTTTTCGGTATTGTAACAGATGTGTTTTATAAGCTACAGGGGATGTGGTTTGGTTTTGGGAATGACCTACATACTGTAGTAACAAAGACAATTATCGATCAGGCTTTGTTCACTCCGGCTGCCAACACATTGATCATGTTACTTTTTTTATGGAAGTCAAAGCACTTTAGTAAGAACTTCTTGAATGGACTGACCTACCAATCTACATGGCGAGACCGATTATTACCTGTTCTTGTTGTTACTTGGTTAGTTTGGATACCAGGAGCCTTATTAGTTTATAATATGCCAGCAGAATTGCAGTTGCCTGTTGGTTCATTAATTCTATGTTTTTGGGTGCTAATTATTTCATTTGTACATGGAAAAGAAGAATAAGAGACGGGAATTATAAAGGAGACTTTAATTTCAACAATTGCGGTCTTAAAAAAAGATAATGCACTATTTATACGATAAAGAATCATTCATATAGCAAATAAAAATTATAGATAACTAACTCGCTTTGTTCTAAATTAATTGATTTCTCATGAATACCTTTTATCCAAATACTATCTTGGGGAAACTTGAGGAAGAATTAGCATTCCTTAAAAATCAATCGAGCGAAAAAAAGTTAATTGCTGAAAGGTCATTAGGATTGTGTCAACTAGCTTTTCTTGAATTGAAAGATTATACGATTCAGAATGGGTTTAGCAACCTTAACGAAGAGATAAACTTTTTCAAAGTAGTTAAACCGAAGGTTTATGGTCAGTTAATATTTTACAACGAAATATTTAGAATAGAGACATTCAAGCCATTGATTCATAGAAAACTGGCAATTAAGATGCTTAACGATGAACTTCGTAAAATTCATGAATTTATTAAAATAAATAGAGAGTTTTACCAATATTATACTACCAATCAGACCTGTCTAGATGAAACTTACTTTACTAGAAGTAACACTTCCGTTCTTATTGGATCTGTAAACCTTCATTATTTGACCGACCCACAGTTTGCCACACCAAGAGATGAGGCTGTATCTTATTTCATTGCTTATGAAGAATTTGGGAAGTATCTTGATACAGAACTTAACTTAATGAAACACAGACAAAAATTCTGGCAAATATGTCAATCTAAAAAACTAAACTTAAAAATGAGCTGGACTGCCTCAAAAGTTGCATTGATAGAATTAATATACGCCTTACACTGCTATAATTGTATTAACAATGGAAGTATTCATATAAACGAACTTATAAGATTTTTTGAAACAATGTTCGATGTTAATCTTAATGAAGCGTATAGGGCTTTTGTAGATATAAAAGACAGAAAAAGAGAAAAGGCGAAATTTTTAACTGAATTAAAGTCAAGTTTAATCAGTAAGTTAGATGCAATTGATGAGTTGAATTAACTTTTAAAAATATAGGATGTCAACAACATTTTTGTTTTTAAGCTATCTTTGTAAATGGAATAGAAATGATTCCTCGTAGAGGATGATTAAATAAAGACATAAAGCGTAAGCTTTTATTCTTGTATCAAAAATCGCCAGTTTTTAATACCACAGGAATAACAAGTGAGCGCCCACGCCTTGCGTGGGGCACACTGATTTGTGGTATGGGCGTCTGGCGATGCCTTGATACGATTAGCGTTGTTCCACGCTTCTTTTTTTTAATTCCCACAAAAAATTATAGTAAGGACTTATTAAATGTATTTTACAGAGAAAAAAATAAAACATGCTGATTTGGTGATTCCATTTACAAAATGTCCATTCAAGAAAGTTGAACAAGATTGTCCGTTCATTGAATATTGGGATTTGGCATCAGTGGAAAAACAAATCGGGCTAATTGAGAACTTACCAGAAGAAAAACTCGATTCTTTAAGAAACCATCATGAACTTTGTCAAGAAAGAAAATTAAAGAATGCCCAAAACTTGGGTAAATTGAGAAGTTTCCTCGGAATATGTAGTAGTGAATTGGTTCTCGATAATCTTTAAATGACATTTATTTATTGAAAGTCATTTAGTCTGCAAACGATTTGAATCCATTTTGGATGAATTGATGAACGTCGGATTCCAAATAATAGGTTTTCTTTCCGATTCTTTTATATGGAAGTTTCCCCAAACTCCTAAAGCGCTGCAAAGTACGTTTACTGACTTTTAAAAGGAGGCATAAATCCTGATTGTCCAGTAGATTTTCATCATTTATCATGATGTCCTTATTATCCAGCCGGTCAAGCTTTTTGTGAACAAGCTCAAACTGGCTGAGAAGTCGTTGCATCCATGAATCAAAATATTTCTGGTCGATATACATTACTTCTGTGTAGATTTGAGACAAAGATTACATATTCTAAAATCTTTGTTTCCCAACCTTTTCCCAACTTGGTGAAAATATTTTATTGTTGCAGTTAAAATATTTTACAACTAAGTAATAAGAACAATTTATTGTCGTAGATCAAAACAGAAGTTTAAATGCGACATTATTCCATTCCTATTACTTATATAAACCTTCTTGAATATTTTTAGGTTACTAAATTTTTACTTTCTTTTTTCTGTAGTATAAAAAAATATAAGATACTATTGGTCATTTTAAGTCAAACATCTCTTATTTATGTAAATCTATATTTTTAATTATATCTTTATTCTCAATAGTTTGACTTTGTGACGGATTTGTAAATAATCAAAATCTATATCATATGACTAATGCCAATTTTGATTTTATTTGCAAATCACGGCCGCGATTCTCTATAAGTTATTGATTCCAAATAAAGAGGGACCTATAATCCCTCAACTGGGAGAAATAGCCAAAAAGATAAACAGGAACATTTAAACTGATATTCGACATAGTAATTTGTAAAATAACAACCTAACTGAAGTAAATAATGAAAAAAGTAATTGTATCAATATCAGAATTAAGCAAAACAAACTGGATCACTATTTACAAATTCATTGATGGATTTTATACAAACACATTAAGTGAGAATACTTTTAACCAATTACGAGATAAGGCAGTTATTACAAAAGCAAGTGTTGCATTAGATAAGGATGCTTATTCTTCATATGGAGATAAATTGACTTTTGAAACTCTACCATCTACTGACGAAGCAACATTTAGTCTTATCTATATCAAACCAGATGACAAAGAGGACTTTTCCGATTTAGTTCCATTCTTTCTTTTAGAACAAAAGTTTGCCGAGAAAATAACATTGGGAATAGATGTTGAAAAAATATCTATAGATAAGAATAAACAAGGAACTTACATTTTTAAATGTAGCGATTTTCTAAGATTCATTGTGGATAAAAAACCCCTCTTAGGTAGAAAAAGTATTTATTTTATTAATGTAAAAACTATTGATAGAAATACAGGTGAAATTAAGTTTTATTCAACAGATAGAGTTACAAGTCTAATTGGTAAGGGAAAATCTGCTAGCGAAGACAATTTGGCAAACGATAAACCCACGGGGAATAGCTCATTTAAAGCAAGTCGCAGATATCTTCCATTATTAAAAATTAATGAGACAAATTTCAAAGAGTTTTTTGGGCAAAAAAAGAGTACCACCGAAGAAACCAAATATATAGAGGAATCTGTCAAAAAAATTTCGATTGATTTAATAAAAAAAAAGTTCCCTATTAACAACGAAAAGTACAATTCAATATTTGAAGAATGGTTTATAAAAAGCTATTTCTTTTCTTTAGAAAAATCATTTAATAAGATAGGTTATAACAAATACAAAAGCCTGCAAAATGTTTTGCACATATATTATCAAAATATATATGAATTAGTTCAAAACATCATATTTCATGCAGGCAAGACAGGGTTTATGTATTTTGTTTTCAATAGAAAGGAAAATATTTCTGAAATTCAAAAGACAAATATTCCGGAATTAGAAAGCTATAACGATGCAGATCGTTTTATTGAAATAGGCATTTTTGATTTTAATGAACAAGGTATAATTGAACACTTTACCCAAAAGTATGGTTCAGAAAGCAAATTTGAACTTGAAGATTTTTTTGATCCGAAATCTATTCTTACCACTGGGTTGACTCATCTTGAATTTAGATATACCGCACACTTAGGGATAAAATCATTTGTAAAATCCGTTTTAAATAACAAGGGCTATTTTAGTGTTGAAAGTAGCTATCGAGGTAAAAAACAACGAATTGAGAGTTTCTTAGTCGATAAAAATGAATTCTCTGTTCAACCTCTAGGGAATGAAATATTTGTTGACGGCACGCATTATCAAATTATATTGCCAGTACAATCCTTAAATAATTATCTAATTCCACTCAACCAGACTCAAACGCAGAAAAAATCATTCAAAGACAAGCTTCATGAGAGAATAATATATAATAATTTATCAATTAAACATATTCGCCTTTTAGATATAATTTCGAAATCGGAAATTGAATTGGCTGTTCTAAATTCTAAAAATGAGCAAATAAAATACATTGAATTTATCGGAAACGAAATTCTGAAAGGAATTAAAGTTGGACATGAAATAGCTATTGATTTAAGTAATATAAATATAGATGCAAAATTTTTATTTAAACTGCTGTCATATATCCAACTAACCCACAAAACTACTTTTGAGAAAATAATTTTAACTTACATCTCAAATGACAAAATAGAAGAATTTTGTAATACAATAAAGCAATTTTTGATTTATCCAAAGGTAGAGCCCATTTGGAGCCAAGATTCTGCACTAATTTTAGTCAGCGACACATTGCATTACCAAATTATTTGTGGAGAAACTGAAGATGATCTATTTTATTTGAATAATGAATTGAAAAAATACTATTACCCGCAGAAAAATTATTTTGATGTAACCGATATAAGCCCCAAAAGAACTGACAAATTAAATAAATTCTTATTGCCCTATGAGATTTTGATTGAAAAAGATAAATGCTCATACTTCGAACAATATGTACTTGGTATTTTGAAAAAGGACATAGAGGCAAAGGACATGGGCTACCTAGTAAAACATGAATATACTTATATCGGAAGTAAACTAATTATAAGAAATTTCTATGAAGCCGATTCAATGTTTCAAAATAGTTTTTTTTCGGAAAGACTTGCTTATCTAATTGCCAGAGAAATTCAACAATCTGAATATCTAACTGCAATAACAAGAAATGGTAAAAGTGCAATCTTAATTGGATATAAATCATATTCGGAATTTCTGGTAAAAGCGATCAGATACATGGTAAAGATACCTATCGAAACAGTTATAATCGCTAATGAAGAAAAGGAAGGAGAAGGAATCATATTCAACTTTGATAAAAGTGTGGATGACCAAGGGGAAGTAATTGAAAATAAAATCATAGATAATCCGAACAATTATAAGATCATAACTATTGTTCCTATAGGTTCTACACTAACAACAAGTGACAAAATTATTGCATTTTTTAAATTGCATATTGATAAATTCAGTGATTCATCAGGTGACTTAGATTTCGTTTACAATCATTGCTCAATTGTAGTACGAGATAAGGTTGAAGATAAACCAACCAACATGGAAATTAAGCAGAAATGGGAAAATATAAATGATACAAATATTGTAAAAACATCATTTGAAAATGCGAAAGATATTCATTTTTCAATTCAAATTGGGGCAAAAGACGGCGAATCAAACTGGATACAACGATTAAATGATCAAGTATCATTTCCCGTTGATTGGCGTAACGAACAGTATATCAACTTTACTGAGAATTCATCAATCAACTCTCAAAACCTTATGGGATACCCGAAGGTAAATAAATCTGCAAGCCAAGATATTAACTATGATCACAACACTGAACTTGATAGATTGTACGAACTCAAAGAGAACATCTATTCAGGACACATAGAATGCCACAAATCACATTATAGATATTATTTTGATACTGAAACATTTATTAAACGAAAAAATAAGCCGGAATTCAATAAGTGGATGAGCATCGTGTCTAACAGCAATGTATTTCGCAAAGATATTGTAAATGTTCTCATCACACCCAACGCCAAATTAGAATCGGATTTTGTTAATACAATTAATGAGCAGGTTTTTGATGGCAATGCGTTAATTATATACTTAGATATAAATAACTGGAGAAATAATATTATCCATAAGCTTTCATATCTACGGCAACTGATTGAAACTAAAAACAAAGATAAGAATCTTCCTATAATAGAATTTCATTACACCGATCACGCTTTACTCACAAGCGAAACCTATAAAAGAGTAAAAAGCTATATGTATTCGTTATTAGATAATACTGATAATTTTCATTTTACAAGCATTATTACTTTAATTAATCGTTTATCCTATGATAGAGATAAAGAAATAAGGAGAGATGTAGAATCTAAATTGTTTGCGTTTGTCAATTTTTTCATTCCTCCGAGTAAAGACCCTGAAAGGGACTGCATTTTATGCGGGTTGTTCAGATACTATGATAAAATAAAAAGAAATACGGTATTGGAAACTTGCAGTTCTGAAATATCTGAGAACTTGAATAAAATTAAGATTAGGATTTTTAGTAAGGATTCAGAAAAAACTGATGAATTATTTGAAAAAGAAAAATACTCAGAAAATACACCGGAACTAGTCGACGAGCGAAAATTCATTCGATTGTTATTGACTCACAAAATCCTTTATATAGTTTCAAATATCAGTAAAGAAGTAGCGCCTGATAACCAGGATGAAGAAATTAAACAAAAGCTTGATAACCTGTATGATGGTAGCGAAAAGACAAGGCTCGATACTTGGCGTGAAAATGAGAGTCTACCAAAATCATGCAAATGCCAAGAAATAAAGCAATATATTGATGAAAAATTCACGATAAATAAAGAAATATCTTTTTTAAAGGTAATATCCTCGCCGCCATTATCCCAATACATAAGAATGCGGAAATATGCTCATCAAAAACTTCTTGCCGAATTAGCGAATATTTTGCCAAAAAAAGATGATAATGGTGACTTTATTTTTGACATACAAAAGAGATACAAATATGATGATATCAGGAAGTTAAAGGCGATTCTTAAATCGTTATCTTTTCTTAAATCAAATGCTTTAGTTAGAAATGAAGTTATAACTGGAGCATGGGCCATCTGTTTCAAGGTAATGGATGGACTGAATGAAGAAATAGAATATCTTAATGATCTATTAAATAAATTAAATTACACAATCTCGGACTCCGAACAATTCTATTCTTCAAGTATAAAATCAAAGAAAGAACTATTTAATGAGCAAATAACTATTTCTTATGAGCTAGATAACAAAAAGCTTGATCATATAATAACTGATATACAAAAGGATTTGAATACACTTAACAGAGGTAAAAAAGCTCTCATAAAAAACTTCAAATCCGAGTTTCAATTTTTTGTGAAAAATTCAATTTTTGAGGATGAAGCAAAATCGATGTATTTAGGAGAACTGTTGCGAACAGGAGAAGAAGTATCACTTTTAGGACAAACTAAAAACTTTAAAATAAGTCAGACAATTCAAAATAATAAATTATTTAAAGAATTCGAACAGCCTGCTTATAAGGAATTTCTAGTATGGCTGTTCTACGACAATACAACTATTATACGTAAAACTCTTCAAAATTTTGAAAAAGAACTCGAAAAGGACAAAAAACTTAATGATTATTTTTATTCTTCCAACAAACTAAGATCATTTTATGATATAAAAACTAACATGGACAAAATCATAGATGATCTTAAAAAGAAGATACAAAAGGAATATTACTATTCAAACTTTAACCATTACCTTGAAAACGGTGATGATATAGATTTTATTGAAAAATTCATATTCACTTTATACGCTCAGGAAAAACTAAAGGAATTAAACTCGGAAAATGGGAAGAAAGACATTGAGTCAGATATAGAGGTATTATTGGAAATTTTTAAAGCGATAATGGAAGCTGACGCAGCATTCTTTACCATGAAAAAAGAAACTAAAAGTGAAGAACCCGGAAAGGCAGAGGTTGGTGCTTATATTCTGTCCCATCATGGATTGAGCGATAAAAATATAAGTTACATCATAGATAATAATCATAATTATTACACAACAAATATTATAAAGCAGGTAAAAGAAAAATATAAATATTTTCCTTACCCCATAATATCAAATCCTTACATCGAGGAAAGTATTGAAGAAAAAAAATTAGGAAATTTTAATAAACTAAATCTTCTGCTAATTGAGAAACCAAATACAAAAGATTTAAAAAAATCGCACGAAGAATCAATTATTGATAAATATGCTGAGGTTGAATCCGAGAAAAGTTTTCCACTTGGCGCATTTACATTTTTGTATAATGATAATAACGATGAAGATACATTTAGAAAAAGAAGCAGAGAACATGGCAGACTGTTGCTTCTCCTCAATAATGATCTCAATAAGTATGTTATTGATTACTTATTGAATGAAAAAGTATTTGATTTGTGGGTAGAGAAGCATGAAAACATACACAAATTCGAAAAAATATATGGAAAGAATAGACATGTTTTCAAATCGGTCTCTTCTGAAATGGACAGGTTTGAGAATCTGGATGATACCTATTTAAGCCACCTTTGCCTTCCATGGTTTGTTTTTACTAATCAGATTGTGAGCTTTCTGTATGCCAATATTGAAAAAAATGATCCTAATGATTTAAGCGTTACCAATGATACTTTGATAATTCCTCATACATTGGGAGACATTTTCAATAAGACCTTCACAATATTAACAGAGTCCCTATTATCCCAGAAATGGAATAACTCAGGAAAAGATCATAAAGTCAAAATAATTAAATCGGATGATTTAGATAATTCGGCAATTTATAATGATAGTACATATATTGGTATAAATAAACATTTTATTCGAACGTTTATTTTTCAGCAACTTGATAATGCACTGAACGATGATACCGGTCACTGTGAGAAATCTGAAACTAAAATTATACATATAACTATTACAAATTCTTCTGTAAAAGTTATGGAAGTAGAAATACAAGGAAGTAACCCTGAAAGGCGATCTAAAAAGAAAAAAGAATTTGAAGCAAAAAGAGAGAATATCAAAAATATGAATTGTAAAAGATATAGTTCGACGACTCTTACTTCATTGCAAGGTGTTATAAATTTTTTGAATAAAAAGCAATCAGTATTACAATACGAATGTGATTTCAATTTCAACGCCGATAATTATTTTTTTATAGAAATAACCTTTAAAAGCAAAACAAATGAACCGGAACAAAATTTTAATTTTTGAAGATACCAAGCGTGATTACGACAAATTAGCTGATGAACTTTCAAAAAATGGATTATATGAGGTTATGCCTTATGCCGACCTTTCAACGGCAATTGACGCCGGAACTTCTTTGGATTATGTGAAAAATATAATCAGAGATAATTGGAATAAGAATTTGAAGCTGATTATTTGTGATCTTATTGTAAAAAATGAAAATCTTGGAGAAAAATTAATAGATAAGATAAGAAATGAAAAAGACTTTTGCGTTGAAGAATGTAAATCATTTTCATGTTTGATTCCAATTATTATATGGACAGGTAATGCTGAACAAAACGACATAGACGCAGCAATAAGTGCTGGTGCAAACGATTTCGCATACAAACCATCGTTTGATGCAACTGACAAAATAACAATTAAGGAAAACCAAAGAAAAATTGAATTATTAAAAGAAAAGATAAAGAAACAAATTAGCCTATTTGATCGAAGGTTAGAAATAACACAAGATAATATTCCCAATGGGATAAAAGATGAAGTTCGAAAATTTAAAGAAAAGCACGCGGGGAAAACTACGGCATTTATAATGACTTCATTTGCTGAAGACCACAAAAAAGTTGGAGAGGAAATTATTAAAACTTTGGAGGATCTTAATATTATAGGATTTATAGCAGATGATACTGGCGGAAAAAATAGCGATGATTTATTACCCAATATCGAAGTTTTTATGTATGGCTGTGATTTTGGAATTGGAATTTATGCAGATGACTCTATTTTAACAAACAACGAAAAGATAAGAATTAATTCAAATTTATCCTTCGAAGTTGGCTATATGTTAAGTTTGAAAAAAAAAGTTTGTATTCTTAAAGAAAAAAAATTGCCAAAACTTAATAGCGATTTGTGTAGTAAAATATATGTTGAGTTTGAATATAAAAAAAATAAAGATTTGAAAAATAAGCTTAAAGAATGGATAAATACTAAAATTACCGTAATATAAAGCATTTGCAATTTAAAACCTTTATTGATAAATAATAAAAGAATAGCACTATATAAATATATCTAAACCTGCTCCAAGATATTCTGAAAATATTAACATTATTCAGAATAAAGAAGGTTCAATAATAGAAAACATTGCCGTTAAAAAATCATCGATTCGTTTAATTACCCCTAAATGGGAAAAAAGAGAGCATAGAACAAACCTCAGGTAATCACAGAAGCCTTTAGAATAATAAATCGCAACTTTCAGGTTTAAATAAATTTATCATTAGTGTTGCGTTGTTTTTAAATTAATCGTTGTAACTAAATAAAATTCAATAAGATATAGACGTTCTTTGATTTTTTGATTTCAATTCATGGTAGTTTCGAAAGAAAAACCGTGAATAAAGGAAAGTTTGTATTTGCTCAATTGGTGTCTTTTGTTTGCCGATATGAATTCGACAAGTGTGTTTCCCGTTACAATGGGGATTATAAAGTCCAGGACTTTAGCTGTTGGAACCAATTTCTGGCCATGATTTTTGGTCAATTGACTCATCGGGAAAGTATCCGCGACATCATCCCTGTTTAAATGCTCATCAGAACAAGGTTTATCATCTGGGTATCAAGAAAGTGGTTTCGCATTCGACTTTGAC
This sequence comes from Prolixibacteraceae bacterium, assembly GCA_963677955.2. GTDB lineage: Bacteria > Bacteroidota > Bacteroidia > Bacteroidales > Prolixibacteraceae > Aquipluma. The sequence continues at coordinate 3,696,532 of CAXXQR010000001.1, read as the reverse complement.
AAGAGCCAATGAAAACAGAGACTGGCGCATTTATGCAGACTTTGCTAACTATCTGATCGAACTGGTTAGGCCTCTTTATTGCCGGGACAATGATTTTGACCTTGAGCTGGACAATCCTGTTTTTGCGCTGGATTCAACCACCATTGACTTGTGCCTTTCTGTGTTCAGATGGGCGAAGTTCCGAAAAGCAAAAGGTGCAGTAAAACTTCACACTTTACTTGATTTGAAGACCGATATCCCGGTTTTCATCCATATAAGCGATGGGAAGAAGCATGATGTCAATGTGCTGGATATGCTCGAATTTGAAAATGGTGCTTTTTATGTGATGGACAAAGGCTACATCGACTTTGCCCGTTTTTATAAGATCACGCTTTCAGGAGCATTTTTCGTAACAAGAGCAAAAAATAACCTGAGTTTCAGGCGGCTTTATTCTTCCAAGGTAGAAAAGACAACAGGACTTCGATGCGATCAAACCATAAAACTAACAGGATATAAAAGTTCAAGATTATACCCCATTTATCTTCGCAGGATCAAGTTTTATGATGCTGACAACAGGCGGACTCTGGTTTTTATAACCAACAACTTTGAAGTTGATGCCCTGACCATTGCTTTGCTTTACAAACATCGCTGGCAAATTGAGTTGTTCTTCAAATGGATCAAGCAGCATTTGCGAATCAAGACATTCTGGGGAACATCAGCTAATGCTGTAAAAACTCAAGTCTGGATTGCGGTTTGTACTTACTTGTTAATTGCCTATGCCAAAAAACAACTCAAATCAGACCTATCTCTCTACGAAATTACACAAATAATAAGCGTGTCGACATTTGACAAAACACCACTAAATGAGCTACTTACAAACTTTTCAAAGAACGATGAAATCAAAGATCTCTGTAATCAATTGAATTTGTTCGACTTATAACGCAACACTAATGTAAATTTATTTATAAACAAGACCAAATTGAACTCATCCAACAATCGGTGAGAAATAATGAATGGATAGAAGAAAAAAGCAATGATCTTTTAACAATCACTCTCCAAATTAATTTATAATCAAATGGAATATGAACAGATTTATAGACTGAAAAATAGTTTTGAGTCCATTAAAGAAAAAAATAACTATTATAGAGACTCTGTAATTCTTGATGAAGATAAAGTATTCGCTATATCAGAATTGTGGTCCCGGATTTTATATAATGCATCAATAAATCCTACAATTATTGATAGAGATAAGGTGTTTGAGTTAGAAATAGAATTCGAAGGTTCAACAGGAAAAAATGTTGATTTAGAGTTAATACATGATAAATACTGGATACGTTATTGTTTGAATGAAGTAACATTCCCTGAATCAATAAGACGTCAGGCAAACGATTTAGATAAAGTTGAGGTCTTTAAAAATGAATTGGAATTTATAGCGTACATTCGGGACAAAGCCAAAGAGACATATAATTTAAAAATCAAAAAGAACACTTTAAATAAATTATTAGAGAATCATTTTAATATTTACCCAAGATTTCAGGCTGAAGATTTTACAAATACGAACTTTAAAGAAAAAGATGACTTTTATAATTTTAGTAACAATCATAAATACCATGAATTAGGAGATGCAATTGGAGGTAAACTTTGGAATCTTTTTACCGAGGAAAATCCTTCACTTAATAACAATGTTTTTTTTGATTGGTTGAAACGTATCCGCTTTATAAGTGAAAATTTTTGGAGTTGCACGGATTACATGACATCAAAAGCATGTAACTATCTGCTTGATACTGCATTAGAATTAATAGAAAAAGAAACGGATATTATCGAATGGGAAGAAGAGTGTAAAAAGTTACACTGGGAAAATAATCACTATATCCCTCTAGATAGTTCGAAATTTATAGAATTACTTGAACCGGAAGATACCCTCTCACTATATGGGAAATTCCTTTGGATATCAGATTTAAGCAAATTAAGCAACAACTATCCATTTATTGATAGTAGAGAAAATATCAGCTTTTTATTGCATATTCTAATTAGAGATGCCTCAAAAAATGGAAATAAAAGACTTACAAGACTTCTTTATTTATCTGGGAAAAGTCCTTTTTTGTTTGATAGTATTATCTTTAGTATTTATAACACATACCCAGAACTAATTCCGGAATTATTAGTTTACGAACGGACTATTTCTGTTGGAATGGCATTAATTAAAAAAATTAGATTCATTAGAGACACAATAGACGATTCAAATGGGTTAATATATATCACTAAGCTTTTTAATAAATCATTTGATTTAGCTTTAAGTGAAATCGAAAAACTGGAAAATAAAGGTTCTTTGCTCTACGAAATCATAATTGATCTAATGAAGGATTATTATTTCAAACCGAATCAAAGTAATCAATTTATAATTAACAAAAGAAATGAAATTAATAATCGATTGGAGTATGTTCTCAATGTGATTAGTGAGTATGTTCTATTTGAAGAGATTTATAATGATTTAGTTTCAATAATACATAAAAATATATTAAATGGCGAAAGCGAATCTGAACATTTACCTCTTCACGATTTAAAACTTTTATTCTGGTTAATTTCCATTTCTGAGAAGAAGAATTCTCCGAAAAAGAAAGAACAAATAACAAATGCAACCAACTGTATATACGATATTTATAATAACAAAATAAACCTTTTAGAGAGTGTAAGATACGGTGAAAAAAGAGTCGTTAAATGGTATCAAGATCAAGAAGGAATAGAATCTTTACCATGGGAAACATTTTTTATAAACCTTGACTCAAGAAAGTTTACTAATCTATGTTCGCTCTATAGCAACATTGAAGTAAATATTCCAGAAAAGTTTGAGGATGGAAGTAAAAATCGGAATTACTTTGACGACACAATCAGAACTATTGCTTATAAAATTAGATTAAATCTCTATATTTTTATTCATACGCGCCTTAACCTGAAGGAGACTAATAATGGTGATTTGATACCTTCTTTAGAGAATGCAATTAGTAATTTCATATCATGGTACTGTTACGACGACTTCAAGGATAATAAAATTAACATATTTGATTCTCATTACGAGTTGAGCAGTTTTGGAAATTTCACTTTCGATTTTGCAGCAAAAATTGGTAAACTATTGAATTTAGTTTCAAATAAACATTTTATGGATTCCATTATAAACAACAGTAGCAACGTTGGATTTCTTGCTCGAGCTTTAAAAAATATTGTTTCAGAAAGCGATAGAAAAAAATTATTAGCAAAAGTCGATGAAAGCAATATTAAAGAATACCTAAAGAACATAAATACAACAACGGAAATTGAGCAGCTTTTAATAGATCTTTCCGAAGAAAAAGACAAAGTTTTTTTATTGCCGGAAATTATTGAATTTGGAGATAAACATTCTAACCCCAATAACAAAGGATGGAAGAAATTTTCATACACCTATAAGCTACTTGTAGCAGCCCAAATGGGAAATCTGGATGACATTGAAAAGATTCATGATAACAACAAAGACATTATAAACTCTTTTGTTTCAAATTCAAAGAAAGAATATGAAGATACCTACCGTTTTTATAAAGCTTTATGTGCATATAATATTAATCCAAAGGAAGGTTATAAACTCTATAATCAGATAGTAGCAACAAATAAAAAAAATCTAACCGCTGTTCTAAACCGTTTTGCTAGTAAAATAAAATGGGCTTTGCAAGCAGAAAGCAATAAAATAGAACTATTACAATCTGCAATAGAAGAGTGGAAAGAATATGAGCAATCCTGCTCAATGGATGAACTTATATCTGTTAAGGAAAACTCCATTTTAAATAAACTAATTTGCTATTATCACTTAAACAAAGTTTCAGAATTTGAGAGTTTATGGGTGAACCTTAGTACTGAGTTACAATATTCTTTTCAGTTAATGGAAGTTCGCATTGGTTTCTTAAGAGGACAAAAGAAAGAAAAAGATTTAGATGTTTATATTTCAGAAATTGTAGATTTTCATAAGGATTCCAATGGGACTTTGCCGGAGGAAATAAAGCTTTTAATAAAAGAAAACGAAGAACAGAAACTGATAATTGAATCAAATATTGAAGTTTTTCCAAACAAAGATTTAAAAAGCTTGTTGGATGCTTACATTCAGATAAATAAGAAAGAAACCGATGATTTTATAAGGATTATTAAAAGTGATGAACTCAATAATGAGGTCTTTTGTGTAAAATATTTATTGAAACCAACTCTTGAGAGAATGCTTGACCAAAAGATACTATTTAGAGGTCGTGATGGAGAAAACAGGTACACGCAATTTGTCAGTATGTTAATTGATGAAAAATTCAGTTTCTTTGATAATTGGGTTATACGAACTCAATCTCCTGGAGGGGAATCTGAGACTACATTTGGAGAAAAAGATTTAGTTATTGAACATCAAAAACAGCCAATAACAATTATTGAAGCATTAAGATTAGACGGTTTAAATACTCCTAAGATTGAAGACCATGTAGAACGTTTTGATAGATATGACAAAATTGGGTTACCATTTTATGTTGTTTTAACCTATTACGAAAAGGAGGATGGTTTTCATGATACGTGGGAAAAGTATAAGGATGTAGTTCGAAATTATGATTTTAACAAGACTAAGCTGAAATCAAAAGGTAATCTAGAAGAATTGCCTAGCGATTGGCAACGAGGTAATATTAGAATTGCTAAAACCGATCACATTCGAAATGAATATTACTGTTGCATGTATCATATCTTTGTTGATTTTGGAAATTAGAAGAAAGAAGATTTATAAGTATTTCAAACTTTTGGAAGTTCATAGTAAAGCTCACGTCATATTCTCACTCTATAATATTAACTTCTTTTTCAGCTTTTCATCATTTATAAACTTCGTCACAGCCTCAAAATCTTCAACCAAAAAGTTCGATACTTCTCCGTTTGGGTGCACGGGCAGAAATACCAAAATGCATCAAAAGCGCTTAAATTCAATGATTTAAGCGCTTTTTCTTTTAGGGAAATTTCCATTAAATACCCTTAAATATCAAAGGAAAAGCGACAAAATCGAGACCAAACCCAAAATTACTTTTTCTGGTCGCGGCAAATCACGCAACGAATTGATTAAAAACATTTTATTTGACTCTTTTTGACTCATTTTTGCACTTTTTATTTAGTGCAAATTGAGGTATTTTAGATCGTCTACGAGACCAGATTTTTTGATTTTGTTAATTGTCGTATCATGAAAATTGTAATTAATTTCTTATTAAGAAAAAGTAGAAAAGCTGATGATGGTAAAACATCCATTTGTGTTAGAATTACCTACCAGGGTAGTCGGATTGAACTCGCTACCGGAATTTATTCGTCAACCAACCATTGGGACACCTCCCGGCAGCGAATAAAAGATAAAGTTATTGGAGCCAGAGTTGACAACGAACGTCTTGATCGGATCAAAACCGAAATTCAGGATACGTTTAATCAACTTCGCTCCACGAATGAAGATTTTGATGCTAATACAATTAAACGCAAACTTTTAAATATCCAGAAGTCAAAAGGTATTCTTGCTGTATTCGATTATTACCTGGATAGCATTCTTGCCAAGCTAAACAAAGGATATTCAATGGAGACTTATAAGCATTATAAATCTTCAAGAAAACGTTTGGCTGAATTTATTTATACCAACCTAAGGAGACCTGACATATCTGTGCAGAGTATCGACTACAAATTTCTGGATGCTTTCGATGTTTTTATAAAAAAGGATTTCAACAACGTCCAGAATACAGCTTGGAATTACCACAAACATCTAAGACGGGTTTTAAACCTGGCCATTTCATTGGATTACATTGATAGGAATCCATATTCAAAATTTAAAGTCGGACTGGATGAAACGCACCGTGAAATTCTTTCCATGGAAGAGTTAAAGCGGATTGAAGAAAAACAAATTGAAATTGAACGTTTGGCTGTCGTTCGGGATATTTTTGTTTTTGCCTGCTACACTGGGCTTTCCTTTGCTGACATATCAAAACTTAGCGATATGCACCTTCAACAAAAATCGGAGGGCAAACTATGGATTATTATAGACCGGTCAAAAACAAATAATAGGTGCCGCATTCCCATCCTGCCCAAAGCAAAAGAGATATTGAATCGCTACAAGGATTATCCCAAAACCAACAGGAAGAACCTTTTACTTCCAGTATTGACCAATCAAAAAATGAATAGCTATTTGAAAGAGTTAGGAGACATCTGTGGCATTAAAAAGAATATTACCATGCACATTGCCAGGCACACATTTGCCACAACGGTGACTCTTAGCAATGGTGTACCCATTGAAACTGTATCTAAATTACTCGGTCATTCCTCATTAAAAACAACACAGATATATGCTAAAGTATTGGATCAAAAAATTTCAGAAGATATCGAAGTACTGGAAGCCAAATTACAAGCATCGTAATTCAAATTAGTTAACTGAAAGGAATAATTTTTTATTAACAACCAAAGAAAGGGAGGCTTTGCCTCCCTTTCTTCAGAACTTAATCAGATCTTCAACTTCTTTGATCTTTTCATCCAAAGTGGATTTGATCTCATCCATCACGGCAGATACCACCGGGGTATTGGAAGTTTTGAACTCCTTTCCTGAAGCATCCCGAAGAAATACACTAGCACCCATCCCGTCAGCACCTAACGAAAAGGTCTGAAGATTTCTGCGGGTATCGGCCAGCTTGCGCCATTTCTCAATGAGCATACTCAAATCTTCCACTTTCTGGATGCGCTTTTCCAATGAAGGAACTTCAACAACAGATTTTTCTTCTTTCTTAACTACTTCTAATGAAGTTTTAGGTTGTTCAACAACTTCAGCATCGATTTTCTTAGCTGTATTATTCATGATTTTTTACCACTGCCCTGTGGCTTTATTATGGCATCTGGCTCGCCGGTTAAAATTTCGGCGTAACCGGACATTGAGCTGTCACGGACCAGGTCAACGGGGTGCATGTCAGTTTCATGCCTGAAAGGAGTAATCCATGAAAATGAACGCATCTGAAAGACGGTTGCTTTTCCTGCTTTTTTAAGCAACCGCCCCTTTACCATTCCGGGAAGCGTAAATAACTTTGCCCGCAATTTTAAATGGAGTGGGACATTTCTCTCTGATTTAAATAAACTTGCAAAATGAATTAATTTAATATCTATATCATAATGATTAAATCATTTTGTATTATTTATCGAATAACGGATAACTGAATATTATAGGTGATATAAACCTCAACGAAAATTCTAATTTATGCTCATGAAGGTGTTGGATATGGTCATATTATTAATTCGCTTATCAAACTGTTGTTAGATATCTTGACCTTTGCAAAATACTTTTTGGCTTGTTGCGCTGTTGGATACCAAATTCGGTTTGTTGCTGCAATAATAAATAGTCCGTTATCATCGCCAACAGTGACAAACTCTTCGGTTTTTATGCCTTTTTCAAAAAAGTTCAGGTGATATTCTTCCATTAGCTGGTCTGCTAAATTTATTGGAAAATCAGCAACAATCCCAATTTCACTAATTAATAAAATGCAAGAACTGTCGAATAGTTTTTTCGAACTGTTTCTTAAATCAAAGCGTGCGATAAATTCCAGAATGTTACCATTGTTGTCGCAGAAATAAATGGCTTTGGCATTCCAGCTTTCGAAGTTTGCAACTATACCGTTTTCCGGATTTTCAATAAGGTCTAATCTTGCAGACGCCCATGCGATTGCCTCTTCCAGTTTGTTTGCAGGAATATTGAAGGCAAAATGATATTGCGGGCTTAGTTTATTTGACTGAATAAAAGTCAAGGTTGATTGCCCTGCCTCAAACGAAATCGAATTTTGGTCTTTGCAGGCAATCTTCAATTCCAAAACTTCAGTGTAGAATTTTGCCGTTTCGAGGAGGTTGTTGGTCTGTATTGTTATTTGTAAAATATTCATAGAATGAGTGTAATATAACAACTGTTTATGATTATACGCGCTTATTTCCCCCACATTTCTTTTTCAATTTCTCGTAATAAATGGGTCAGTTTGAGCTCTGTGTTTGCAAAAATGATGATTCCGTTTTTGTTGTAAACATCCAGTACAATTGTTGTTCTTACGCCAGTATCACCTCCATTATGCGAATAATAAAGGTTATTATTTATTGAACTCATAAACCAGGTAAAGTATCCTTCCTGAGATGTTTTGGGAAAAGGCGTTATTTTATTAGTGGTTTTTGAATTGAGTATAAATTTTGAGTTTTCAGCATTCAAATAGCCTGTCCATAATTTTGAAAAATCAGAAATGGAAGTTCTTAATTGGCCAGCCGGATAATCAGGATATCCATTTTGCCCTCTAAATACAAGCCCCAGAGAATCCTGATAAACGTAAGTCTTTGCAACTTCACCCAAATTTAAATTTTTTAAAAACCAACTGGTATTTATCATTCCAACAGGCTTGAAAATATTTTGCTGGCAGAATTCTTCGTAACTCATTCCGGAAACATGCTCAACAATAAGCCCTAATAGGGCAACTCCCGTATTTGAATAAGAAAAGGCCTTGTAATCAGAACTGCTTTCAAAATGTTCTTTTTTATAGAGTTTCCCATTTCCACTTAAATAATCTTTTAAAAAACTTGCCAGTTCCAAAGTTGGGTCGCCATTGGGAAAATTCCAGAAGGGGTCATATATTTCCAAATCATCCTTTATTCCACTGCGATGATTTAGCAAATCTCGAACAGTAATTTTGTCATTTGGGTGATAGGGATTTTTAATTTCAAAAGGGATGTATTTATTAATATCCTCATTCAAATCAATTTTCCCGGACTCGACCAATTTAAATATGGCCAAATTGGTTACTGTTTTCGAAACCGAAGCGATGTGAAACGGCGTATTGATTGTTACAATCAGTCTATTTTCCAAATCTCTATAGCCATTTGCACTTAGATGGACAATTTTTCCGGAGTCAATTACCGCTACCGCTAAGGCAACAGCTTTATCTGATTCCATTTCTTTTTTAATCAGTAAATCAATTTTTGGTAAGGTTTGTCCAACAATTATTGTTGACAGAAGCAAAAAAAGAATAGATATATATATTTTCATTTGAGCTATTTTTAAAATGGTTGAAACGATTAAGAATGCTTGATGTTTTGTCTTGCCGCGAAAGAAAACGAATTTTGGTGTTCACCGGTAATCTTCAATTCCAATATTTCAGTATAGAATCTTTTGGTTTCGGCGAGCTTATCTGTTTGTACTGTTATTTCCTGAATATCCATGGCATACTAATTTCTTAGTTGATAAGTGAATTAAAAGTCAACATTATAAATCTTCTCCAGTTGCTTCTCGCTAACGCTTGATGGCGTTATCCTGAATACGAAATTTCGTAGCTCTACTAACAATTTATTTTCCAGTTGGGAAACTTTCCCGATTTTCCATGAAGTGTTTACATTCAGAATCCAGTCAGGTTCTACCTTCCGGTTTACTACGGTCCTTGTGTCCGAGTTGTTCCAAATCGAATGTAAAGTATTTGAAGGAATATATAATTTTTGCCCCTCTGTCAAAACATTCAGTTTACCATTGATCCTTGCAGAAAGTTCGCCGGAAAGTATTGTAAATTCCTCCGACTGATAGGGATGATAATGTGCCGGAGGTTCTTTGGAATGAGCGCTGTATGTCGTTTCCATTTCAAGAAGCCGGCCAAATGTGTTGGAACTTGTTTGCAGGAATTTGATACTGTTCCGCGTAATGTCGTTGTATATTGTTTTGTTTTTGTAAGCCATGACTTTTGTTTTTTGCTCATTTTAGTAAGTCAATTGCGGTTTCCAGAATTTTATCAACTCCACGATTTAATTCTTCAGTTGTATTTGATACCGCAATATTCGGTTCTATGCCAATTTCCTCCAGATTTGCCCCATTTGCATCCCGAACGTCTGAAATAGGAACACGAAATAACCAGCCATTTGGAAGTTCTCTTGGAATTGCGTCCGACAAAGCGCCTCCTGTTGTTTCGCCAACCCGTGTAACATTTTTGTTTTGAATCATGGCCAGTACGAAAGTTTCTCCAGCACTGTAAACACTCAAGTTTGTAAGCAGCACAACTGGTTTTGTATATTGAAATGAACCTTCCGGTTTCGTATAAAATTCAATTGCCTTTCCGAAATCCGCGTGGTTAGGACCATTGCGGACTTTTACTGTAAACGATAAATGCGAATCGGTAGCAAACCGGTTTGCAATGTATTGAGAAACACGATCCTCTCCGCCATCATTTTCCCGAAGATCAATTACAATACCTTTCGTATCTTTTAATTTATCGAGCGCTTCATCCATAATTTTTTCGTAAACGGAATAATCCGAATCGAGCGCCTTCAATCTGATGAATCCGATATTGCCTGGAATCATTGCGAAGTCAAGCTCATATTGTTCTTTAAGAACAGTCTCCAGATAGTTGTCAACCACTTGCCTGTCGTAGCCAGTGACTTTCTGTCTTCCAAGAATACCACCTGAATACCAGGGTAGTCCGGAGGATTTGATCGGTCGGAGGTACACATGGTTGTCATTTAAAACATCCAGCATTTTTGTCATAACCCGGAAAAGTGTTGAATCTGGCGTACTATCCTCAATCATTGGTCTGTACTTCGCGTATTCTTCGTTCCAATCGATCTGCTTCACATCGAAAGTTCCGTAATGTAAATCGTATTCTTGCCAGAGCTGATCAAAGTTTTCAACTTGTCGATTGGGAATTTCTTCACCCAGAAACAGCTTGTTGCATGATGTGAGAATGAGAAACAAAGAAATGCCCAAAACTATTATTGTATATTTTGTTTTCATGGTAAATCGTTTTAAAAGTGAAAGGAATAAGACAGCGAAAGTTTGTTTTCATCCAAATAAACCTGATAATTATGGCTATCATGAATCCATCGGAATCTATAATTAAAGCTTACAGACGACCTGTTTGTAAAAGCATATTCGTAGCTGAAAGTCAATCTTACCGCCTGGTAGTTATCAAGAGTCGCAATTCGTGTTCCCTGGTGCAACAGCGAGGCAAAATTCGTTTCGGTGGCTGACTTTGGAAAAACAGAATAGGGCATTCGTGTAACAAGACTAAGTACAGGAATATCAATTTCTCCATGAATGTCGCTACGATCGTTTAAATGGAAAGTGCTGTGGATTGAAGGTGAAATACTTACTATATTAAAGAACCAGGGGAAATCGGCCACTGCATCGGCAAAAAAAGCGCTCTCGCTAATGCTTGAACCAGCCATAAAAGTAAAGGGTGAGGCCATTTCGTGAGAAATCTTTCTGAAATATGCCCCACGGATATCGCAATGAATAAATAGAGACGATAATTCATAGGACAATGGCTGATCATATTTGATCTTTCCGTCATATTCCCTGGTGCCAAAACGCTTTGGATTTGCCTCGCCTACATACCCTTCGACCGATAATTGGAATAGCGATTTTTCGGTGTGATGACGATAGCCAAGCAAGAGTCCTCCTCCGTTACTACTGTAGATTAAAGGCGACGATAAATGATCTAGAAAATTGATTTGTTGATACCCCAATCCAATACTTAGATCATTTTTTCGAAATGCATTAGATTGTGAAAAAACTGAGCCTGTTTGTAAAAGGATACACCCAAAAAGCAATAAAAGTCTTTGTTTCATTTTATTATTATTTATGGAATGATATCTAAAATTCCAGAATACTTCCGATTTAAAATAATGGCATCAAAAACGGCCCGATCAACTGGCATTTCTCATGAGGAACAAAATGTTTAACTGATATGGACACGTTTTTGATTTAAACACCAGTAAGAAGATATTTTGTTACTTCAGAGTAAATTGTTGTATTATACTTTTCAAATGACAACTAATTTTCACGGAGGTTGCATTAATCTTTTTTAATATTATCCAGCAGATTATTCTCAAAGGTATTCGCCGTTTCAGCATCATCGTTAATGATGGAACCGTAGCTAACACTGATGCCATAACCTCCACCATCGCTGATGACCGTATTTTTGACTGACATTGAAGACAGGCTTCCCGTAATCGCCAAGTTTGCTTTTCTGCCTGATACAATGTCGGAGCTTCCGGCATAACGAATTTCGCCATATTCAATTTTGTTTGCAGAACTGGTCGAATAGCTCCGGACCCCTTTCCAGAAACCACTGGTTTTTGATGCACCTGTAAATACGATGTGTTTATCAGAGGAGCCGACGGCATTTAAATAACCTGTAGAATGAACTTCGATGGTAACCTGGCTTCCTGATTCGATGGTAACGCCCGGCTCCAACTTCCAGCCGGTCTTCACAAAGAGGTCGCCCGAAAGCCGGTAAGGAGTGCCATCGTCAAATCCTGGCCAAACTTCTTCATCATGCCCCAAGTTATCCAGGTTCGACTGCATGATCTCAACGACATCTTTGCCGTTTCCACCTGTGAAGGTTGACGATTTGTCGAGTTTTGAAACATTTGCTGCGTCCATCAGGATGCCTGCTGATGCATTGCCCGCAAACACGTTATTTTCAAAATTACCTAATACCGAACCGGCAGCAGCATGAATACCGTAGCCTCCACTTGCCGAAAACAGGCAGTTCTTGAGCGAAATGGTCGCTTTTGAAACTCCAAACAAAGTCAGTGCTGCTTTAATGGTGTTGAGTCCCGGAGTGCTGCCGGCATTCATAATGGCAACATTTTCGAACTGGTTGGCGCTGCTGTTGGAATAAATCATAATGCCTTTCCAGTAGCTGGTCAACGGCTCCATACCGGTGAAGATTATTTTCTTTTCGGAAGTTCCCTTGGCCATAATTGCTCCGGTTTCGTTGATGTCCATGCGTGTGTCGCGTTTAAACTGAATAACCACACCGGGCTCGATCGTCAACAATGCATTGACCAGAACATCTTTATTTACAATGTAATCGGGAGAGGCAGGATCGGCTACGCGGTCGGCCAGTACGGTATCTGTGTCAATACTTTCCTGAAGAACAACAGGCTGCGATGCGGTGACTGTTATCACTACAACATCTTTACTTTGTCCTGATGTATTTGAAATGGTAAGTTCCAGGTCGTACTCTCCTGTCATATCTGGAACAAAACTGGGCTGCGAAGCGGAGTTATTCAGGATTGTTGCAGCACTGCCGACCGGCTTTTTTGTAAACTGCCACGAATAGTTAAATGGCTTATTCACGCTGCTGGACGAAGCCGAACCGTCGAGCATAACTGTTTGCTGAACGTCTGTGGTTTGATCCGCCCCGGCTTTGGCTGTCAGCACTTCAACCGGATCTGGATCGGGTGTCACTACAGGATCATCCTTCTTACAGGAGTAGAAGGAGAAAAAGGAAATCAAAACGATGATAATCAATTGTTTTACTAGTGTTTTCATTGTGAACATTGTTTAATTGTTTGACACGATTTGCCTGGTGCGGTAGTTAAACTACCGACAGGACGATTACTAATTTTGATTAATTTGATGTAATTTGTTTCGGAGATTCAGGTGAGTATTTCACCGGATATTTAGTCAGCAGAGGCTACCTTTTTAGGAAAGGTCAGAATATATTCCCGGATGGATTTTAGTTCCACATCTGAGTATTCTTTAAAATTCTTCCATGGCATCTGTTCATTTTTAAGGACATGTCCTTCAGGGGTTATCCCATTACGGAGCGTATTCATAAACTGTTCTTCCGTCCATTTCCCGGGCTTCCCTGTTGACGATATATCGGGAACCTGAGGAAAACCGGGAGCCGGAGGTGGTCCTCCTCCAAAATTCATACTGTGACAACCGGTACAGCTAATGGACAATGTCGCCCCATAGTCTTCCGATATCACTTCTTCAGGTTTTGCAATAGGCGTCACTCTATGATTTATTTCCAGCGATGGAAAAAGTTTGACCTTTCCGAATGCAAAAAGGATTTTTGCCAATGGCTGCAACTTCTGTTCCCCCAGATCATTATTAACGGCCGGTACACTTTTGCAATACGCGATTATCTCGGCCAAATCTTTATCAGGAATACGGCTTGATTCCTCAAACGGCATAATCACAAGAGGTTTTCCTTCTTTGTTTATGCCATGTTTAAGCACCATCAACCAATCCTGATCGGTAAAATCGGCAGGCAGGCCTCCTTTTCCCTTGGTTAAGTTGGCTGTTTTTACATATCCAAACATCGGATCATTAATCATCACTTTACCAGCCAGATTATCGGTGTGACATTCCTTACAGTTGTAAACAGTGTATAAATGCTTTCCGCGGATTAATGCCATTGAATCTGAAGGTATACTGATGTCAATAAAACTATAGGACATTTTTGTTCCTTCAACTTTATTAAACTGTATCGATGCATAGGCATAAATGCAACTTGCAAGGACGAAGATTCCCAACAGGATAAATCCTGTCCATTTGCCTGCTGTCTTTAGTATCTGTTTTGTTTTCATTGTGAAATTAATTGGTGGTTTCGAAAAAGCTTACAGAAGCATACCAGCCTTTTTTATTGTCCGGATATTCGATACTTCTGTATGCCATAATCTGACAAAGTTTTATTGTTTGGTATAAACGTTAACTTCATCCGCATCGTCGTAGCTGCCGTTGTCATTGTTGTCGGCTTTTAGTGTCATTGAATTATTGGAAATAGAGTACAGCGCAGAATAGTTCTGCTTCATTTCCATTTCGTTGAGTATGTTTGAAAATTCGGTGGTACCCTCGCTGTAGTATGTAATATTGCCGGTCGGTCCGCCTGAAACAGGATCAACAGTTGTCATTCCTGCTTCGGTTATCGAAATATTCATTGCTCCATTTGAAACGGTAAAAGTTCCTTTTCGGCCAACCATATCAATCCAGGAGCCTGAATTATCATCCTTAATTTTAGCTACTTCAGTGAAACTGTTTTTTGATAGATTGATTACGTCTTTAATTGTAAATCCGCCGTCTTCGGGAGCATAGGATTTTTCAGTAACCCAAACGCCTACATAGTCGACCGGCTTTTCATCTACCGCTTCATCTTTTTTACAGGCTGTAAAAGCCAGCAAGATTGCTGCACCGAGCAATATTGAATTGATTCTGTTTGTATATTTTCGAGTTTTCATCTTTTTATTGTTTTATGATTTATTGCTAATTATTTAATTTCATTTTTTTCTGAAATGTATTGTTTGCTTTAAGCATTCATCTTATTTTCTGTTAGTTACTTGCGGTTGTTTAACCAGGTTAAAGGGCATAGATATCTCGATTAAACCGTTGAGCGGTTTAGCAAGTATTAATTTCAGACACATGTTTCAGATGAATAAATATAACCTTCGGAGAATCCAAAGTTTTTAAACTGTAAAAACGAAGACCTTAAAATGGGTCTAAGAATTGTATTTACAGCTTTTGAGTGTGTTGGACAATTTCATGACTGCAGAATTACAATGAATTGATATTTTCTTCCATGTATTTACGCATCAGGTAATTTTCGGCCTGTGAAATTGTTTCGCATAGGATGGTGGTTACTTTATCGCTCCTTTTTTTTAGTTCAATTGAAGAGAGCTTTGAGAAAAGATCGGGTGATATGACACTAATATTATAGCGCAGTCCGTATTTGTAGTTTTCCGGAAAGAAATAATTCGTAATCCAATCAACCAATCCGGCCCAAGCTCCTTCAATTTCTTTGGTATCATGAACGTGAAACTTACATTTTCGATTCAATCCTTCCCTTTTTTGCCATTCGAGCATTTTTAAGGAAGCAATTTTTACTTCTGCTTCAGAGCAAGGCCCGATCCATTTCATCAAAAGATAATTCTTTTGTGATTCGTAACTAAGTTTGGCGTATGTCTCGCCTGAAGCATTTCGAATGAGGTCAACAACAATCATAATACCATCACAGATTTAGAAATTCAATTAATTTTCTGCCATCTCCGGAATGACAAACCGCACATTGTGCTGCGGAGCCAATTCAAAGGCTTTCCCAATGTCAAGCTTCGAGAAGTCAGGAACCTGGCTTAAATCAGGTCGTTCCATGTTTTCGTCAAGAACTTGCCCAATGGCCTGAAAATAATCGAGCAATTTTCCGGGGCTTAACATGACCACCATTTTTCCCGGTGTGCTACCTACGTTTTTAAATGTATGTATCGCATTCGACGGAATATGTACTACACTTCCAACAAGCGCTTTAAACGGATTTTGCAAATCGTTCAGCACAAACTCAAAGTCGCCTTCTAGCACATAGAAAATTTCCTCGTCAGGATGCATGTGCGGAGGTGGCCCGCCGAGCGGTGGTACGTTTTCTTCAAAAATAGCATATCTGCCATTTGTCTCTGAACTTTTAACCAATACTTTAATAATATCGGTCAATACTAATAACTCTACATTTTTCATTTTTGTTTTGTTTTAATGTTAATGTGAGAGCAAAGTAACAGAGGTATCGTCCGAAATTTCTTGATTCAAATCAAGAAAACTAGACCAGAAAATTTGTACGATAGCGACTTAACGTTTCAGGAGAAATGTTTAAATAGCTCGCCACGTAATGCAATGGAACTCTTTTGAAGATTTTTGGATGCTCTTCCAGTAAATTTTTAAAACGCTCCACTGGGCTATCTTTTAATAGCGAAGCTTCACGATTTTCAGTCCGAATAAGTTGTTCCTGAACAATGAGTTCGGCAAATCTCCTGACATTTGGGTAAATCTTTATCAAATCAAAAACAATATTCCGGTTAAAGGTTAGTAGTTGAGTCGTTTCAACTGCAGTTATGGCTACGGCCGATGGTAATCCGGTTAAAAAGCTGGCCAGCGAAACAACAACAGAATTCTCGAAGAAAAAATCGTTGCATTTTTCTTTTTCTGAAGGGCCATAAAACAAACGCATGCAACCTTTTTCAATAAGTGCAACACGGTTGCAGATTTCATCTTCTTTCAGAAATGCCTCATTTTTATCAAGTGTGACAATTTCCATGGCATTGTTCAGCGCTTCCAGTTCATGTTCTGTAAGGTTGAAAGTCCTTTGAATATTGAAAAGTACCTGTTTCATAAACATTGTTTACAATCAATTCAAATCATTGTCATTTCTGAAGTTTTATTCAAAAACATGAAAGAATCTGTCGAATTTCACTTTAAGACATAATAAATATCCTAAAACATATTTTTGCAAGGTTTGTTGTGACCTTGAATTTGAAAACCTATTATATTTTTCTAATGCAAAAAAAAACGTTTGGTTATCCTTCAACACAATTGTCAAAATGAAGTCGATCGTCCTATAACCTGAGGTTATTCTTTTGTGTCTCGGAATTCATAAACCTTATAACAGAATCATAATCTTCAAGCAAAAAGTTCGATATTTCTCCGCTTGGGTGCACTGAAATTTTAAAAGTCCTTCAAAGTCATTGATTTTGAAGGACTTTTTTTGTTCGATAAATCGAATAGAATCTGTTGTTAATTCCACAATTCATTGATATAGATTAAAATTTGAGGTTCGAGTCCTGTAAAGGTTCGCTCTAAACAAGCCTTTCCTCCAATGCATCTTTCCATAAAACAAACCCCTTACGTTCATCAGAATAATCACGCAATATTCTGCTAAAGTTGATTGGATTTGTTTCCAGAAATACTTGCCTGCCATCATTTTGGATTTTGTTTAGACGTATGTCTATAACAATATGATATTGCTCGTTGCCTGTAAATAAGAAAACAAAGGCAAAAGGGCTTAAAACAAACCGTATCTTCAAGACACTGCCGTCATGCTGTTCTGCAAAATAATGTAACTGCTTTGGGTGCCTATAATTGCCTTTGCGCAAAACATCGGAGAGCAATTCTTCCGATGATTCGTAGATGTTGTTTCCAATTCTATTATTGAGGTCTTTATTTAAACCTTTAGAGGTCAGTAGTTATCTACCTATTAAGCTTGTCTGATAAATTTTGTCGGCAGTTACCATTCGCTGTATAATAATATTGTTGAAAATATTATTTTTCATTTGCGAGCGATTTATGCTATAGCAAGATTCATCCAGATATCTATTAATATGGAATTCACTCACCTATGAGTAAGTTGTCCTTATCCAAGACTTCACTTGATGTCTCATCATGTGCAGAGCCTTGAAATTCATACCACCATCGCTTTCTATTTGTAAGATATTGTATTGATCCATCAAGGGTCGATATCCTTTCCACAAATCTGTAGTGACCATAGCTTCCGGTGATACATGTGCAACGAATAATTTTTTCAGCTCTTTAGCTGAGTAATTTTCTATCTTCATGCAATACACGCGCTTAACTTTACCTTCTTCGGTAAGTTGTACGGCGCAGACAACTTTCTTTTTCTTACTGTTATAGCTACGTCCAACCTTGCCTTCTTCCTTGTCTCCTACAACAAACTCATCATTGTGAACATTCCCGTCTATTGGATGATTTCCGCTTGATTTCATCGCTTCGAGTACTTTATGCATAAAAATCCTTGCTGTTTTTTCTGTTACCCCAAAGCGCTCTGCAATATAGCTGGCCGAAAGACTTTTTGTTGTAGTACTCATTTCAAAACACATAAAGAATGCTTTGCGTAAACCAAATTTCACTTTATGAAACAGGGTATTAGCCATGGGCGATTCTGTATCACTACAAAGATTACAAGTGCGTGAATGGTTTTTGCGTTCCTGATACTTTGTATGACCGCATTTCCGGCATACAAAATCATTTTCCCACTTGATTTCGGATAAGTATATTTTACAATCGTCATCCGACTTGAAGTGTTCTGCAAACTCTATGAGGTTTTATACTTTACATAATTCATATAATCATGTTATTATTGATTCTAAAGATAGGTAATTAGCTACTGACCTCTAACAAAGGTTTTCCCAGTTTAAACCAGACAAGCCCTTCGGGACAACGAGACCAGTTCTGTTTACACAAATCTATTACAGGCACTGAGTTATTTAGTTTTTTTTTCCAATTTCATTCTAAGCCTTTATTGCTTGCAACTGTGATTGGGTCCGTATAATTAAATAATGAATGTTTAAACCCATTCAAATATTACAAGACTCCGAAACTTTTGTATTCCGGAGTCTTGTTTAAACTCAATCGTTATAAGTATTACTCCCTCACTGGGATTTTAAATGTTTGAACCTTACCGTGATCATTAACGGATAGAACATAAATTGCGGTTTTAAGTTCAGGAGTTGGCATCACGTTCAAGATACTTTCTTCTAAAGTTGTAATCCGGACGATACGTCCACTCATATCATAAAGAGTTGCAACTGCTCCACGGCTGACCTCTCCTTTAATTCGTATTTCAATATTACGAATGGCATAAGCAACCAATTGATTTTCTTTTGGATTATCTTCGATTCCAACACTAAAATCTACTTTAAGCACTTGCGAAACATCAGTAGCAGCGCTAAAGACGCCGTTACCGTTCTGGTGTGCCGTAATGGTGCAGGTTCCAACTCCAACAATTGTTATGATCTCTCCGTTTGTTCCTGAGCATGTTGCTACAGTAATATCCGAACTTGTAAATGTAACCGGATTACCTGAATAGCCTCCTGTTGCTGAAACTATAAATGGCTCATCTCCCAAATACTTGTTATCCAAAGGCAGGAAGACAATGGTTTGGCTTGTTTCTCCTTCGGCAACTTGCCCATCTCCGTTAGAATCACCGTTAACCTCATTATCGCCTATGGTTCCGTCACCATTGGTATCTCCGGCTACTTCACTGTTATCGATTTTTCCATCGCCATTGGTATCGCCAGCCACTTCCGAGGAATTAATGTGTCCGTCTCCATTGGTATCACCGGCTATTTCTCCATCATTGATTTTCCCATCGCCATTGGTATCACCGGCAATCACGGTGGTATCGGCAATACCATCGCCATTACGATCCCCTTTAACTTCTGTGCCGTTAATGGTTCCATTACCGTCTGTGTCGCCTGTGACCTCAGTTCCGCCAATTGATCCGTCACCGTTGTTATCACCTGCTACTTCACCAGTACCGATTTGTCCATCACCGTCTGTATCTCCGGCAACTTCACCGTTATCGATTTTGCCATCGCCATTGGTATCGCCAGCCACTTCAGGAGCAGTGATCTTTCCGTCGCCATTGGTATCACCGGCTATTTCTCCATTTCCAATTTTTCCATCGCCATTGGTATCACCGGCTATTACAGTGGTATCGGCAGTACCGTCGCCATTGCTATCCCCTTTAACTTCTGTGCCGTCAATGGTTCCATTACCGTCTGTGTCACCTGTAACCTCAGTTCCGTCGATCGATCCGTCACCGTTGGTATCACCGGCAATTTCACCATTTCCAATTTGTCCGTCGCCATTGGTGTCGCCAGCTATTTCAGGAGAGGTAATTGTTCCGTCACCATCTTTATCTCCGGCTGCTTCTCCATTTCCGATCTGACCATCACCATTGGTGTCACCGGCAATTTCAGGAGCAGTAATTGTGCCATCTCCATTTTTATCCCCAGCAACTTCTCCAGTGCCGATTTGTCCATCACCATTGGTGTCGCCGGCAATCTCAGGAGATGTAATTTGCCCATCATGGTTAACATCTCCTGCGATATAATCAACGACAACCAGTATTCTAGTCACAAGACTGGCAGCATTGTAATAACTGTTCCCCGACTGCATTGCGGTTATCGTTGTGATTCCTGTACCCGTAATTGTAACTGTGTTGCCTGAAATAGTTGCAACAGACTCATTACTGCTGGTATAGGAAACTGGCAATCCGGAACTGGCGATTGCATTTAAGTTAAAGTTGGAATCACCAAAGGTTTTATTTACGATCTCACCGAAAGTAATTGTCTGGTTACTTTTCGTTGTATTACCCGAGACTTCACCATTATTGATTTGTCCGTCGCCATTAGTATCACCAGCTATTTCCGGAGAAGTAATTGTGCCATCTCCATCCTTGTCGCCAGCTACTTCACCATTTCCGATCTGTCCGTCGCCGTTGGTGTCACCGGCAATTTCAGGAGCGGTAATTGTACCATCACCATCTTTATCACCTGCAACCTCACCAGTTCCGATTTTTCCATCGCCATTGGTATCACCCGCAATTTCAGGAGCGGTAATTGTGCCATCTCCGTTTGTATCACCGGCAACTTCACCAGTACCGATTTGTCCGTCGCCATTGGTATCACCAGCTATTTCAGGAGAAGTAATTGCGCCGTCTCCGTCTTTGTCGCCAGCAATTTCGCCAGTACCTATTGTACCATCACCATTGATGTCACCGGCAATTTCAGGAGAGGTAATTGTTCCATCTCCATCTGTATCACCGGCAACTTCACCAGTACCGATTTGTCCGTCGCCATTGTTATCGCCTGCAATTTCAGGAGAAGTAATTGTTCCGTCTCCGTCTTTATCACCGGCAACCTCACCAGTACCAATCTGTCTATCGCCATTGGTATCACCCGCAATTTCAGGAGCGGTAATTGTGCCATCTCCGTTTGTATCACCGGCAACTTCACCAGTATCGATTTGTCCATCGCCATCGATATCGCCTGCTAGTTCAGGAGCGGTAATTGCGCCGTCCCCGTCTTTGTCGCCAACAATTTCGCCAGTACCTATTGTACCATCACCATTGGTGTCACCGGCTATTTCAGGAGCGGTAATCGTACCATCACCATCTTTATCACCTGCAACCTCACCAGTTCCGATTTGACCGTCGCCATTAGTATCACCAGCTATTTCAGGAGAAGTAATTGTGCCATCTCCATCCTTGTCGCCAGCTACTTCACCATTTCCGATTTGTCCGTCGCCATTGGTGTCGCCAGCAATTTCAGGAGAGGTAATTGTTCCATTGCCATCTTTATCACCTGCTATTTCGCCTGTTCCGATTTGTCCGTCGCCATTGGTATCACCGGCTATTTCAGGAGCGGTAATTGTACCATCACCATCTTCATCACCGGCCACTTCGCCAGTTCCGATTTGTCCGTCGCCATTGGTATCACCGGCTATTTCAGGAGCGGTAATTGTACCATCACCATCTTTATCACCGGCCACTTCTCCGCTACCGATTTGTCCGTCACCATTGGTGTCACCGGCAATCTCAGGTGCTGTAATTGTTCCGTCGCCATCTTTATCACCGGCTACCTCTCCATTACCGATTTGTCCATCGCCATTGGTGTCACCGGTAATCTCAGGTGCTGTAATTGTTCCATCTCCGTCTGTATCTCCTGCTACTTCGCCAGTTCCGATTTGTCCGTCGCCATTGGTATCACCGGCTATTTCAGGTGCTGTGATTGTTCCGTCGCCATTGGCATCTCCGACAATTTCCGGGGGAGTTATTATTCCATCGCGATCTATATCTCCCGCGATATATTTATTGACCGTTAGTGATCGACTAACCTGGGTTGCTGTATTGTAATTGGCGTTTCCTGCCTGATTTGCATAAATAGCACATGTGCCAACTCCGATAATTTTTACGATTTGCCCGTTTGTTCCTGTACACATAGCAACCGTCTCGTCTGAACTGGTAAACACAACCGGGTTACCAGAACCTCCGCCTGTTGCAGACAACGTAAAATCAGGATCTCCAATTACTTTTGTTTCCAATTCAGCAAAAGTGATAACCTGATCTGTTAGCCCCACAGAAAGGGTAGCCGTTGCTGTAGCCGATGCGTAATTGTCATCAAAATCCTGATGGGCTGTCAATTCCGTTGTGCCTGTTCCCACAATTGTAACTGTGTTCCCTGTTATTGTTGCAACATCTGTGTTACTGCTGCTATACGTGAATAATCCTGTACTAACCGAAGTTGCGTTTAAAGTAAATGAAGCGTCGCTGTATTCTATTGTTACATTTTCGAAGTTACTGATGACAGGGGTCGCTTTGTTAATAGCAAGCGTTTGTGTTGCATCTGTTGCCGGGTTCCAGACTTCGTTCCCTCCCTGGGAGGCGGTTACAAGTATATTCCCCGCACCGGTGACGGCTAAGGTAGTTCCTGTTATTGTTCCGGGACCGTCTGCCACACTATAGGTTACGTCCAAACTCGAAGAAGCTGTCGCCGTACCGTTTAAATCTAGCGTTAATCCTGGAGAATAAGTCTGGCTGGTTAATTCAGGAAAAGTGATCGACTGGTTCGATTTCACCACATCAAAAGTGTATTGGATTGTGGCCGAGTTGTATTTGTCGTTACCGGCCTGATCAACATTTATAATAACATTCCCGGTTTGACCAATGCTTACCAGTTGATTGCTGCCATTTAAAATAGCAACGCTTCCTGTTTCCAGAGAAATAACCACAGGCAACCCTGCTGAAGAAGATGCGGTTACCTGTATAGGGTCAGTAAAGTCTTTAAGTTTTAATTCACCAACAGGCAATGCATTTAATATCAATATCTGGTTGGCCTTGCCGACAACTAATTCCTGTTCAACATCTGTTGCGGCACTATAGCTTGCGTTGCCTGACTGCGAAGCTTTTATTGTAGTATTACCTGCACCAACAATGGTTACGGTATTTCCGGAGATGGTTGCTACATCAGTATTGCTGCTGAAATAAGTTACTGCAAGTCCTGAACTTGATGTTCCTATCAGGTTAAATGGAGCATCGTTATAAACTTTTGTATTCAGCGGACCAAAAGTAATGGATTGTGCTTGTTTGTTCACCGTCAGGCTTTGCGAAACTTGAGTAGCTGCACTGTAATTGGTATTTCCAGACTGGTTGGCCCGAATGTTGGCTGTTCCTGCACCGACAATAGTTAAGGAGTTTCCCGAAACGACGGCCACTGCAGTGTTATCACTGGTGTAGGTTACGTCCAGACCCGAACTGGCTGTTGCTGATAAGGTAAACGAAGCATCTCCGTAGGTTTTATCTGCCAATGTTCCAAACGTGATGGCTTGAGCCTGTTTGTTCACTGTCAGGCTTTGCGAAACCTGTGGGGCAGCACTGTAATTGGTATTGCCTACCTGGTTGGCCAAAATATTGGCAGTACCTGCACTTACAATAGTTACAGTGTTTCCTGAAACGGTTGCCACTGCAGAGTTATCACTGGTGTAGCTTACGTCCAATCCTGAACTGGCTGTTGCCGATAATGTAAACGGCGCGTCACCATAGGTTTTATCTGCCAATGTTCCAAACGTGATGGTTTGAGCCTTTTTGTTCACCGTCAGGCTTTGTGAAACCTGTGATGCTGCACTGTAATTGGTATTTCCGGCTTGGTTGGCTAAAATATTAGCGGTTCCTGCCCCTACAATAGTTATTATATTTCCTGAAACAGTGGCTACTGCTGTGTTATCACTGGTATAAGTCACATCCAAACCGGAACTGGCTGTTGCCGATAATGTAAACGGTGTGTCACCGTATGTTTTGGCTGCCAGAACACCAAACGTAATTGTTTGTGTTTGTTTATTCACTGTCAGGCTTTGCGAAACCTGCGTGGCTGCACTGTAATTGGTATTTCCGGCTTGATTGGCTAAAATGTTAGCCGTTCCTCCGCCAACAATGGTAACGGTATTTCCTGAAACGGTGGCTACTGATTCGTTATCACAGGTATAAGTCACATCCAATCCCGAACTGGCTGTTGCCGATAAGGTGAACGGATCGTCGCCATATGTTTTGGCTGCCAGAACACCAAACGTAATTGTTTGTGTTTGTTTATTCACTGTCAGGCTTTGCGAAACTTGCGTAGCTGCGCTGTAATTAGTATTCCCGGCTTGGTTAGCTAAAATGTTTGCAGTCCCTCCGCCAACAATGGTTACGGTATTTCCAGAAACTATGGCTACATCCGTGTTATCACTGGTATAAGTTACGTCCAATCCTGAACTGGCTGTTGCCGATAAGGTAGACGGATCGTCGCCGTAGGTCTTATCTGCCAAAGTTCCAAACGTAATGGTTTGTGCCTTTTTATTCACTGTCAGGCTTTGTGAAACTTGTGTAGCTGCACTGTAATTTGTATTGCCCACCTGGTTGGCCAAAATGTTGGCAGTACCTGCACCTACAATAGTTACGGTGTTTCCTGAAACTGTGGCTACTAATTCGTTATCACTGGTGTAGCTTACGACTAAACCGGAACTGGTTGTTGCTGATAAAGTAAACGGATCGTCGCTGTAGGTTTTCTCTGCCAATGTTCCAAACGTAATGGTTTGAGCCTTTTTATTCACAGTCAGGCTTTGTGAAACTTGCGTAGCTGCGCTGTAATTTGCATCGCCCGCCTGGTTCGCTAAAATGTTGGCAGTTCCGGCACCAACGACTGTTACCATGTTGCCAGAAACTGTAGCTACCAATTCATTATCACTGGTGTAGGTTACGTTCAATCCTGAACTGGCGGTTGCTGATAACGCAAACGGCGTGTCGCCATAGGTTTTATCATCCAAAGCATTAAAAGTAATGGTCTGCGGAGTCATTCCAACGGCGAGTTCTTGCTCAACCTGAGCAGCAGCGCCAAAATTAACATTTCCAGCCTGATTTGCATAAATGGTACACCGTCCGGTACCAAATATAGTTATTGTCGAACCATTAGCACCTGTACAAGTAGCTATTGAATTGTCCGAACTGGTAAACGTAACCGGGTTTCCCGATGTTCCACCCGTAGCCGAAATCGTAAACGGAGCATCGTCATAACTTTTGTCCGGCAAAGCATCAAAAGTGATAGCCTGGTCTTGCTTATCCACAGTGAGATTTTGTACAACATTGGTAGCCGTGTTATAGTTTGAGTTTCCGGCCTGGCTGGCGGTTATACTGGTTGTTCCGGCGCCGACAACGGTCAACTGATTACCTGAGATAGTGGCTACAGCGGTATTGCTGCTGATATAGCTTACAGACAACCCAGAAGACGCTGTTCCCGTCAATGTGAATGATGAATCGCCGTAAGTCTTATTTGCCAATGCACCGAAAGTAATGGTTTGTGAAGCTTTTTCAACGGTCAGTGATTGAGTAACATCAGTTGCCGGGTTCCATGTTTCGTTACCGGCCTGCGAAGCTGTAACAACAACCACGCCCGCTCCGGAAATATTCAAGGTATTGCCTGATAAAGTCGCGGGGCCGCTTACAACCGTATAACCAACGGCGAGAGTTGAACTAGCCGTCGCGCTTAATTCAAGTGTTAAGCCCGGAGAGTATGTTTGATTGGCCAAAGCGCCAAAAGTGATTGACTGGTTTGATTTCACCACATCAAACGAATGGCTGATGCTCGCTGCGTTGTAGTTGTCGTTGCCGACCTGATCAATTTTAATAATAACATTACCAGTAGCTCCAATACTTTCAAGTTGGTTGCTTCCGTTTAAGGTGGCTACACTACCTGAGCCTAACGAAATTACAACCGGTAATCCGGAAGAAGAACTTGCTGTGACCTGAACCGGATTGCTGGCAAAGTCTCTAAGAGGCAATTCGCCAACAGGTAGAGGGTTCAGTGTCAACGCTTGATTGGCTTTATCCACAACTAATGTTTGTTCAACATTGGTTGCCGCATCGTAATTAACGCTTCCAGTCTGACTGGCTTTAATGATGGTTAAACCTGCCCCAACAATGGTTACCTGGTCACCCAAAACAGTGGCTACAGTCAGATTGCTACTGATATAGCTAACAGGCAAACTTGAAGATGCTGTCCCTGTTAATGAGAATAGTGCATCGCCATAGGTTTTATTTTCTAAAGCATCAAAAGTTATGGACTGAGCCGATTTGCCTACGTTTAGCAATTGGCCAACTTGTCCGGCTGCGCTATAATTAACATTCCCGGCCTGGTTGGCATAAATGGTACAACTTCCCGCTCCAATAACAGTTATTGTGGAACCATTGGTTCCGGTGCATGTAGCTATTAAATCATCCGAACTGGTAAACGTAACCGGATTGCCCGATGTTCCACCAGTTGCCGAAACAGTAAAGGGCGCATCGCCAAAAGCCTTGTCTGTCAATGTTCCAAACGTAATAGTTTGCGTTTGTTTATTCACCGTTAGGCTTTGCGAAACCTGCGGAGCTGCACTGTAATTTGTATTTCCGGCTTGATTGGCTAAAATGTTAGCAGTTCCTGCTCCTACAATGGTTACGGCATTTCCTGAAATAGTGGCTACTGCCGTGTTATCACTGGTATAGGTTATGCCCAGTCCCGAACTGGCTGTTGCCGATAAAGTAAAGTCAGAATCACCATAGGTTTTATCAGCCAATGTTCCAAACGTAATGGTTTGATCCTGTTTGTTCACCGTTAAAGTTTGTACTACTTCTGTTGCCGAACTGTAGTTTGTGTTACCAGTTTGCGAAGCAGTGATATGAGCTGTTCCTGCCCCAACGATGGTTATTGTAGTACCCGAAATAGTAGCGACGGCTGTGTTATCACTGGCATAGTTTACAGAAAGCCCTGAACTAGCTGTTCCTGATAAAGTAAAATCAGTATCACCATAAGTTTTACCAGACAGTGTTCCAAAAGTAATGGTCTGTGATGCCTGGTTTACGGTCAGGGTCTGGAATACATCATTTGCGGCGCTGTAGTTTGAATTTCCTGCCTGGGAAGCTGTGATAATGGCACTTCCAGCTCCAACAATGGTTACCTGGTTACCAGATACAACTGCTACGTCAGGATTGTCACTACTGAAGGTTACATCCAATCCGGAACTGGCTGTTGCCGATAAAATAAACGGTTCGTCACCATAAGTTTTGTCAGTCAGCGGATCGAAAGTAATGGTCTGGAATGGTTTGTTCACCGTTAATAAAGCAGTACCGGTAGCTGCTTTATAATTATCATCCATTGCCTGCGAGGCTGTAATTGTAGCAGTTCCGGCACCAACAATGGTAACCGTATTCCCCGTTATGGTTGCTACTTCTTCGTTACTGCTTGAATAGGTAAAGGTTCCGGTTGAGTTGCTGGTTGCTTCCACCGTAAAGCTATCATCACCATAATATTTTGTGATGTCGTCCAACGTGATTGTAGGATCTGCCTTATTTACTGTTAACGTCTGGGTTACTTCGAGAGCCGGATAATACGAGGCGTTTCCGGTCTGGTTTGCCGTAATGCTACAAGTACCAGCGCCAACAATATGAACAGTATTTCCTGAAATTGTTGCAATTAATGAATTATCGCTGGCGTATGTAATTGGCAAACCGCTCGACGAATTCAGTGGAAGCGTAAAATCGGCGTCGCCGTAAGTTTTTGCTTCCAGAGTAAATTCAATGGTTTGCGGTGCCCAAAACTCGTCTGCACCGATGTCAGGAGTTGAAGAGTTGCGGGTCTCTCCGTCAATATCGGTGGTTACTGAGCCTACCACCGTTCCGGCATTGCTGACGACTGATGTTTTAGTACCGTCAATATGTAAGTTGTAAGTTCCGCTGGTACTCATAAATGGAGTGGCATCTTCAGTTACAGCTTTATTGTCTCTGGGCGATACCGCAGCCTGATAGCTTGCAAGGGTCTGGTAGCCTGTCCCGTTGTAATAGATCAGATTTTTAGGGCCTGAAGCGCCTGCATTATACAGGTTGTTGTTGGTTGCAGAACTCAATGTTCCAGCGGTTTTATAGAAGGCAGCGGCGCGCGTACCGGTAGTCATAACCGATTTGTTTATAAATATGTTGTTGCGCATGTCAAGCGTTCCGGTATTTTGCTGCCAAACACAAGCTGAGGTATTGGATGCATTGGTACTGGTATAATCCAAATAAACCGTATTGTTATACAAGTTGACATTTGTACAACTGAACGTTATGCCCGATACCGCGTTGGCTACACTGTTTGCGGCTTTGAGGTCGTAAAGCATGTTGTTGTAAATAGTAGCCGTTGTACCGGTATAAGCCAAAATACCAACTACATTTCCCCAGTTAGCTACCGACGAATTATTGACATAATTTAAGTTGCTTATGGTGTTGTTGTAAATATTTGCCGTAGTACCGGCAGATTCAATACCAATAATTCTGCCCTGACCAGTAGCCGTTGAATTGTTTTTAATATCCGAAATGACATTGTTGTAAATATTACAAGCGCCTTCCTCTACTTTAATTACCCAAACAGCTTGACTATTGGTGTTTTGGTTATCAATGGTTTGTATGGTATTGTTGTAAATATTTGCCGAAGCATTATTCTCGAGATAAATGCCCATCACACCCAAGGCATTGTCTGATTTATTTACTTTTAAGCCGGTAATGGTATTGTCGTGCAGCGAAGCGGTATTGTTTCCATTTAACGAATGGATACCCGTTACGCTGTTTGTGGCAGACGTAATAGGGGATGCCGATTTAAATGAGATGGAAGTATTGGCAAATTCAAAATTCGTCTGGTATTGATATTCCAAACCAAAAGTTGCATTTGCACTATTATTAAAACCTACTTCAGAAATTGAACTAACCCCACTGTTTTCGGTACTCACTTTATTATTTACATCGTACGAACCCGATGCCCCTACAAAATGATAACCACGTACCGGCCGCAAAATGGTATTGTTTAAGAATGTGTTGTAACTGTTTGCCCCGGCAGCGTTGGTAGCCACCGATGCCAAATAGATACCGTAAGTAAGGGTAGTATTGGCTGTCGCAAAACTGATGTCGCAATTCTTAATGGTATTGTGCTGGCACCCATTGGTAGCAGCGCCAAACAGATAAAAGCCCCATTCGACAAAATCGTTTGAATACGTTCCGTTAGCCTGAATTTCCAGACCATCGAAAGTAATATAATCGCAACTGTTCAGCCGCAAGCAGGCATCTGTAGATGAAGTACCGGTAAATAGAATTTTGGGTTTATTGGTTCCGTCACCCGAACGCTGGAAGCTAATGGTGTTTTCTGCTGTACCGGTAGTATTAATGGTAAGTGTCGCAACTTCATTAAAAGTAGCATTGTCTTTAACCAAAAAAGTAACCGGGCCGGCAATGCCAACATTTAAAGCAGTAATGGCCGCGGTAACAGTTGTAAAATTACGGGCACCACTACCGGAAGGATTGATGGTGTAAATACCTGATAAAAGTCCATTAATGCTCCGTGAACCGGCAGGTGAGGTAAGCTGGGGTGCGACGGCAATACCAGCAGCAGTAACTGAAGTACATTGTGCATCCAACACATTGTTTACGGTTGCGCCATCGGCCACATCGTAAGTAAGCCAGAAATAATTATCACCTGCGGTTAACGTCTGGCTGCCGGTTATCGTAAATGTTCCGTTTGGGTTTGCAACTGCTGAGCCAACTTGCGTTGTTGTTGCAAAAGTACCGGTAGTGCCGGTATACCATAGTTTTGCATTGGC
Organism: Prolixibacteraceae bacterium; assembly: GCA_963677955.2. Taxonomy (GTDB): domain Bacteria; phylum Bacteroidota; class Bacteroidia; order Bacteroidales; family Prolixibacteraceae; genus Aquipluma. The sequence continues at coordinate 3,666,501 of CAXXQR010000001.1, read as the reverse complement.
AATATCGGTAGCGGCATTGGTTGAACCGGTCGTATTAAAAGTAAACGAAGTGGCTGAAGGTGTGCTGTTGGTATTAATTACCACGCCAATTATTTCCTGATTGACAAGACCTCTGGAAGTAGCGGTTACATTATTTTGAGTGGTAACAATGTATGGTATTTGCATAAAATCACCTTCATCTGCTCCCAGGTCAGGAGTAGACGCATTTCTGGTATCTCCGTCAATATCCGCCATAATATTTACTGGTGTTGTAATCGGGACACCGTGGCCTTCAACCAAAGTAGGAACATCGGTTTTGATATGCGAATCGTACGTTCCACTGGTGCTTACAAAAGGAGTGGCAGCTTCGGTAACCGAAGCATTTTCTTTTGGCGCAACAGCCGCTTGGTAATCTAAAAGCGTATTCGCGGTAGGAGTTCCGGAAGTAGCAGTATGATAGATTCTATTATTGTTCCCCGGAATACCTGCGTAATATAAATTATTGTTGGAAGTAGCAGATAAATTAAAGGCGCTGTTATTTCTGTACAGGGCAATATTCCATGCTCCGTTTGTATTGGTTCCGTTGCATATAAATATATTGTTCCGCAAATCAATTGTTCCTGAAGTGCTGGTGTAAAGCGCCGTTGATATGTTCGCGTTTGTGCTGCTGCTATTATCGATGTAAACCGTGTTGTTGTAAACATTGCAATTCCCGGAGACGAGCAAAATACCGCTTACAGTTGGGTTCTTGCTTCCATTGGCACATTTCAGATTGAAAAACATATTGTTGTAGATGTTGGCATTCGAAGAACCTGAATGAATGCGCAACCCTTCAATACCTGCGTTTGTACCGCTCCCTGTAGAAGTAAGGTTAAAGACTTTGTTATTATAAAAATTATTTGCAGTGCCTGCCATTGTTTCCATCCCCACAATTCTGGCGGAACTGGATGTACTTGCATTGGTAATGTCTTTTATTACATTGTTATAGACTGTCGAATTACCGCTTTCTATTTTTATGCCCCAAACATCGCAACCACCGCTTGTTGATGTTTGTGCAAAGTTCTGGATAGTATTGTCGTGTATCAACGTAGTAGCGCCAGTCGCAATATAAATACCCCTGAAATATTCAGAAGTGTTGCCTTGTGCAATATTGGCATCTTTAATGGTATTCCCGTTAATTTCCAGCGTGTTTGCCCCTGATCCAGATCTTATACCGGCTACATCCAAGTTGCTGGTCTGGCTTGCCGGATTAAATTGTATCAGGTTATTTGAAATTTTTACATTTAACTGATAATCGATATTAATACCATAAATAACCTGATTTGTACCGGTGTTGCCCAGGTTTGTAATGCTATTTCCGTTGGCTTCGTTTCCGCTGTCATAACCGCCACCGGAGCCATAAAAACGAATTCCCTGATTTACATTGCTGATTGTATTGTTATTTACTTTATTGTTGTTATTTAAATTGCTCGACGTAGAGTTGAATAGAAATTCTATCCCGAAGCAAGTATTCGTGGTATTTGTAGCGTTTAACTGAATATTACAATTCTGAATCAGGTTGTTACCGCAGCCGTTTGTGCCGTTTGCAGCAAAAACAATCCCTTTTGTAGTATTTGCAGAAGTCGCACGGAAGTCTAATCCATCAAGTGTAATATAATCACAACCAGAACAAAACAACATTTCGTAGGGGGCGCTACCTACGGCTGGAACATTAATAACTGGCTTGTTTGTTCCGTCGTTACTCCTGATAAAGGTAATGGTGTTTGCGGCGGTTCCTGTAGCATATAAATCTAATTCTGCTGTTTCGTTAAATGTGGCATCGTCTTTAACTAGAAAAGTTACCGGACCAACAATGCCAACGGTATTCAAATCACTAATTGCTGCCGAGAAAGTGGTATAATTCCGACTGCCGCTTCCGTCAGGATCGATGGTATAAGTACCACTCATTTTTTGGAGTGTTGTCAGTGTATTCGAAGTTCCATAATACCCACCTGTACCTGTCACACTTGTTTTTTCGGCTCTTACACGCCAATAGTAAGTCGTATTAAAGTTTAACCCGGTAACATCTTGGGACAAATTAGATCCGCAATCTTTTGCATTGTAGCCGCTTACAAAAGAGCTAAAAGTGGATGAAGTGGAAACATCTAATAAATATTTATCAACCGCGCCAACAGTTGGGGCGTCCCAATTTGCAGTAAAGCTTTTTCCATCAATATTGGTAGTTGTAGTATTGGCTGGAACCACCATGGCATAACTTTCAGCCCAGGTTGGACTGCCTGAGAAAGAGCCTGTGTTAGTGCCCTTTAGGTCGGTGAGTGTGGTTCCCGTGTTTTCATCAAACCCATAATATGCTACCAGATTCGATTCAGAAGCAGGAGTTAACGCAGAATACATGGCCGACTGAATCTGCGCTTGCGAACGGGCTGTGTTCCAGACTCGCACTTCGTCAATCTGTCCATTAAAATATCGTGCGCCACCAGTCACAAAATCGGCTCCAATAGTCATTACGTTCGTATTGGCGGCAAGAGCAAAGCCAGTTCCTGTTTTTACAAGTTCCCCATTAATGTATATATAGCGCACACCTGCATTGACAACGCCTGCCACATGATACCATCGCCCAGCGGTCAACAGGCCAGTGGCAGTTTCTACTTCACAAAAGTTTATGCCGGTATAAGGCGAAGCATTGGCTAACCGAAGCATAAATCCATAAGCGTTAGTCGCTTGGTATTTACTTACGATACCACCCAGGGTATTAAATCCGCTGGGCTTTATCCATGCTTCGACGGTAAAGTTATTGGTCAAATCTAATGAACTGTTATCTGGCACAGTCACGTAGTTTGAACTAAACTGAAGGGCAGTGCCTTGTGCAGATAAACGATTCCCCAAACCCATAAAAAACAGGGATATAAAAAGCGTTTTAAACAGAAAAGAGTAAAGATTTTTCATAGCTAAGGTATTTTTTTTATTGATTTTTTTTCGGAATTGATGTTTGTGCTTCTTTTAGTTTTGAGGGAAATTTTTTCCTTTCGGGCGAAACCCGTTCAATTAACTTTTTCAGGCTGGAATTCTGCTCTTCCACCTTCTTATGCAAATTTGATTTTGCTTTTACCATGTTTGTTTATAAAAAAGTTGATCAAATGTATTGATACTGAGGATAAATGATAAATTTAGAGGGGTAACAAAAGGTGAACAATGTGGATTATTGCAATGAATATCAATGATTTACATGTCACGATGAAAAGAAGTAACTTTTATGTATTTATTTGTTCCGGGGTAAGGAAATGCAGTAAAACAGGGGCATTGTATGTTGTGGCGAGTGGTCGATCAAATATTTCGAATTCACTTTTTTTAAAAGCTGACAGTTGAATAAGCATTGCTTTATCCGCGTGTCACCAAAAAATAGGAGATTAAATTGAAAGGAGGAAAGTAACCAGGTTATCTTCAGGTAAAAGTTTTAACCGTTTACGCAGGCGGGTGCGGGCTGTTTTTATGCTGTCGTTTGAAAGAAAAGTTAAGGAAGCAATTTCTTTTGTGCTAAGATTTAAACGTAAAAAAACTGCCAGTTTTAATTCAGCAGGCGTAAGATCAGGGAATTGCTCAGTCAATTTTTCGAAAAAGCGTGGGTGGACATTTTTAAAATAGGCTTCAAAGTGATTCCATGATTCTCCTTTTATTTTCAGCGATATCTCGTGCGACAAATCCTGAAGCTTCCTTTCCAGTTTTTTGTGGCGAATTCCATATTCGGTATTAATCTCAATGATTTCATCCAGAACTTTCAGGTTAAACTCATTGTTTTGCATAATATTCATGGCAATGGAAACCAATTCACGATTTTTCAGGTTCACTGTCTCTTTGAAATAATCCGAGAGCATTAACATCGAACCGATGCGGGCTGTCAGTTCAATAGCGTCAATTGGCTTTCGAATAAAATCGATGGCTCCTACTTCCAGCGCCGTTTTCAGATGCTCCGAACTGGTCATCGCCCCGGTAAGCATAACAACCGGAATATCTGACGTTAGTTTGTCGCGTTTTAAGTTTTTTATCAATTCAATTCCCGACATTACAGGCATTTCCCAATCGGTAATGATTAAATCGGGGATAAACCGCCTGGCAACCTCAATACCTTCTGCACCGTTCAAAGCCCGGTAAAAGATATAGTTGGCGTGCTCCCGTTCCATAATGTCGATAATGGAATTAATAATCTCGGGCTCGTCGTCTATGGTTAGTATTTTGTAATCTTTCATTTTATGTTTCCTTCGCCTTGATTATGAGTGCCTCATAAAGCTCTTTATTGCAATAATCTACTGCATTTTTTAACGCCTTTATCCAATTTTCATTTCCCAGTTTCTCGTTTTCAATTTTACGAAGAATTTTGCGAAGTGAGGTTATTTCTGAAACCTCATATTTTTCGAGCAAAGGAATTACATCTTTCAGGGATGCTTTCTCAACATGAGTCAGGACGATTTCAGTTTCTTTTGGTTTGCTCTTGAAAGGGGCTTCATCAGCGACAGCCCCCTCGGGGATTGTAAACCAAACCGTTGTTCCAGCTTCTGTTTGTTCATCAATCCAGATAGTGCCACCATGGGCTTCAACGGCCATTCTGCAAAAGGTCAGGCCCAACCCTGATGAGTGCCCGCTTCCTTTAGACTTTGATCCGACCTGTTGAAATTTTTCGAAAACCACATGGCGCTTGTCCATTGGAATTCCTATACCGGTGTCAGCTACTTTTATTTTCACAAAACCGGGTGATGGCGAGGTTTCCTCGTCGCTTATTGTGATGCTTCCGTTATTCGGGGTAAATTTTATGGCATTCGAAAGCAGGTTTATAAATATTCGAATTGAAATCTCCTTGTCGGCAAAAATACCTGTTCCTGAACCGATTTTTTTAACAATAATGATATTTTTTCTCTCGGAGAGGTATTTGACATAGTCGATAGCATTGTTGACAATATCCGCTAAAAGGCAAGTTTCTTTGTCTAACAACATCGTCGTTGATTCGTACTTATAAACATCCAATATATTCAAAACCATGTTCAGTAATTTCAACGCGGTATGCTTCACCTGCTCAAGTTTATGCTCCGAAGATAGTTGTGTTGATGGATTAATGATTCCGTATAATGGCGCCTTTAAATCATGAACGATGGTATTGGTCATCTCTTCTTTAAATTTCTGCAATGAAACAATCTGCTCGTTGGTTTCAGAAAGCTTTTTATTTTGCATTTTTATCTCTGCAACCTGAATATCCACGGTTTGTTCCAGATTCTGATTGACCGCTTCTAATTGTTGTTCAGCCAAATGTCGCTTTTTATGATTCTGTAACAACAGAATTATAAGACCTGTTTGTAAAAAAATTATCAATAAACTTCCTAAAATGAATGGCCAGTAAAGCTGCCAAATGGTATATTCCTGAAGAATGACTTCACTTCCTTTAGGCAGTGAATCTGAATCAATTCGGAATCGTTTTAAAGCCTTCCAATTAAAAACGTACTTGCATGTTGAAATTTTCTCGGCATGAGCGATGGGGATGCCCGGATTTTTTAGAATACCGATACATTTTAATGCAGCAATTTTACCCAAACTCTCGAAATTAACAACATAACCGCCAAGTTCCTGTTCTTGTATACAGTGCTTTGACATTACATATATCGGAACCCTTGATATTTTACTCAGTTCTTTTAAAAAATTTTCTGGAATGAACTCTTTTCCGGTAGCATCCTGAAAGAAAGAGAAATAATAAATTACCGAATGGTCATCCGTATTTTTAGCCAAATTCAAGACTTCGTCAGATGTAACATTATTGGTAAAAATAATTTCAGCTTTCCCTGTATAACTTCGGGCTTCTGATTTCAACCATTTTTTTACCCCCTTCTCAAAAAAAGCATCGCCTACAACGACATAGATTTTAGTCGTTTTTGGTTGCAATTGTTCAATAGGCTGTAACATTTGCGAAACATTAATAGTCTCCAAAACCTCGTACCAGTTTTTCTTAGTATGAAAATTACCATTTTTGAAAATATCATTCGCTTCGTTGGCTTCATTGGTACCAACTATAACAACAGGAATGCCGGGAAATATGGAATCGGCGTATTGGCGTAAAAAATCTACAGCAGCAAACTCAACAGCTAAGATTAATGAAGGAGGATGATTTTTGTATTTTATATTAAATGAACTAGCCAATGACTTGTAATATTCATTTTTATTCTCAAAATACTAGTGATGCGTTAATTTTCAGTAAAATAATGTAAATAGCTATATATTAAAACATTACAAGTGTTCTTTGATTTTTTGATTTGAATTGACTTATAGTTTTGCGCCTTAAAAGTGCAAGATTATGAATTCAGGAAAATATGTTTTCACTCAGCTATTACAGTTTGTCAGCAAATACGAGTTTGAAAAGTGTGTCAAGCGTTACAACGGTGACTACCATGTGAGGGATTTGAACTGTTGGAACCAGTTTATTCAACTTTTCTTTGGACAACTCACTTCACGGAATTCATTAAGAGATATTTGTACTTGTTTGAAAGCCCATAAAAACAAACTTTATCATTTGGGAATAAAGCAAAATGTCAATCAGTCTAGTCTTTCACGTGCAAACGAGCGAAGAGATTGGCGGATTTTTGCTGATTTTGGTGAGTACCTGATAAAACTGGTCAGACCACTATATGCAAACACTCCAATCCCAAATATCGATATTGAAAATGACATATTTGCTCTTGATTCAACAACCATCTCTTTAAGCATTAATCTCTTTAGCTGGGCAAAAGGCAAGTACTCCCGGGGAGCTATAAAGATTCATACATTACTCGATTTAAGAGGAAGCATTCCTGCATTTATATTTATCACAGATGGTAAATGCCACGATAGCAATGTACTGGATGTCATGATTCCCATCCCTGATGCAATTTATCTGATGGATAAAGCGTATGTTGATTTTGCCGCTTTATACAATATTCATAGAGCAGGTGCATTTTTTGTTACAAGAGCAAAAGTGACATTGGATTACAGGATAGTTGAGTGCAATTACAACATTGATGAAAACAGCGGATTAAGAAGCGATAAGACTATAACCTTAAATGGGTATAAGTCTAAAAAGCTTTATCCGGAAATGCTTCGACTGGTTGAATATTACGATGATGAGAAAAATCTATTGCTCGTTTTTCTAAGCAATAACTTCGAAGTATCGGCAATGGGAATTGCTTATCTGTACCGTAATCGTTGGCAAATTGAAGTATTCTTTAAATGGATAAAACAAAATCTGAAGATAAAAACACTCTGGGGTCACTCTGAAAATGCTGTAGCTCTCCATGTCTGGGTAGCTATCTGCACATACCTAATTGTCGCATACGTAAAATATTTACTCAAAAGCACACTCTCTATCTATGAGATTATGCAAATCTTAGGCATATCGGTATTTGACAAGACACCCGTTAAGGAGCTAATTACTGAATTAGAAGTCAATCAAAATTTCAAAGAACAATATGATTTATTTAATGATCAATTTTAACGCATCAGTAGTATTCTCAAAATATAAATAATGGTTTAAATTTTCAAAAGTATAGGCTATGTCAACTTTCTGATTTTGAATTTCTTTTCGAAAAGTGTTTGTTAAAATATTGGTAGCCTGATAATCTTCATCATCGGTGTTTAAAATCAGGATATGAAAATTCTGGTTATCAACACCGGCTCTCGCTTCAACACGACTGTTCAGTATAAAAAACAAAATGACTACGTATTTAAATGTTTTCACAAGCAATTTAATAGTTGAAGATTTCATCTTTTCACCTTTCAAAAATTCGACATAAAAGCTTAACCATCTGTCGTTAGAATAATTTGCATACAAATAAGGAAAACATTGCTAAATAAGGAAAGTTCTTACAAAATATTTATGAAAAGTTTCTTAACACTACCAGCACCGAAGAAATCTCAGGGATGGTCTGGGTTAGTTCAATATAGGTGGATTAATCAAAACAGTAAAGCGTGAAAATGTTAACGATTCTGGGCAAATTCAAATGGCAAAATACCTTTTGTCAAGAATTTGGATAAGCTTGACCCATTTAATTTGCTAATTACGTGTCATTAGTGTTGCGTTATAAGTCGAACAAATTCAATTGATTACAGAGATCTTTGATTTCATCGTTCTTTGAAAAGTTTGTAAGTAGCTCATTTAGTGGTGTTTTGTCAAATGTCGACACGCTTATTATTTGTGTAATTTCGTAGAGAGATAGGTCTGATTTGAGTTGTTTTTTGGCATAGGCAATTAACAAGTAAGTACAAACCGCAATCCAGACTTGAGTTTTTACAGCATTAGCTGATGTTCCCCAGAATGTCTTGATTCGCAAATGCTGCTTGATCCATTTGAAGAACAACTCAATTTGCCAGCGATGTTTGTAAAGCAAAGCAATGGTCAGGGCATCAACTTCAAAGTTGTTGGTTATAAAAACCAGAGTCCGCCTGTTGTCAGCATCATAAAACTTGATCCTGCGAAGATAAATGGGGTATAATCTTGAACTTTTATATCCTGTTAGTTTTATGGTTTGATCGCATCGAAGTCCTGTTGTCTTTTCTACCTTGGAAGAATAAAGCCGCCTGAAACTCAGGTTATTTTTTGCTCTTGTTACGAAAAATGCTCCTGAAAGCGTGATCTTATAAAAACGGGCAAAGTCGATGTAGCCTTTGTCCATCACATAAAAAGCACCATTTTCAAATTCGAGCATATCCAGCACATTGACATCATGCTTCTTCCCATCGCTTATATGGATGAAAACCGGGATATCGGTCTTCAAATCAAGTAAAGTGTGAAGTTTTACTGCACCTTTTGCTTTTCGGAACTTCGCCCATCTGAACACAGAAAGGCACAAGTCAATGGTGGTTGAATCCAGCGCAAAAACAGGATTGTCCAGCTCAAGGTCAAAATCATTGTCCCGGCAATAAAGAGGCCTAACCAGTTCGATCAGATAGTTAGCAAAGTCTGCATAAATGCGCCAGTCTCTGTTTTCATTGGCTCTTGTCAAAGTCGAATGCGAAACCACTTTCTTGATACCCAGATGATAAACCTTGTTCTGATGAGCATTTAAACAGGTGATGATGTCGCGGATACTTTCCCGATGAGTCAATTGACCAAAAATCATGGCCAGAAATTGGTTCCAACAGCTAAAGTCCTGGACTTTATAATCCCCATTGTAACGGGAAACACACTTGTCGAATTCATATCGGCAAACAAAAGACACCAATTGAGCAAATACAAACTTTCCTTTATTCACGGTTTTTCTTTCGAAACTACCATGAATTGAAATCAAAAAATCAAAGAACGTCTATATCTTATTGAATTTTATTTAGTTACAACGATTAATTTAAAAACAACGCAACACTAATGTAACCATTCTTGTTTTTTACGGACTGACTAATCATTTTAATGGAGTACTAATTCCGAAAGAATATGAAATACTGATTGGGAAATAATAACATTCGACCGCGAATTTTGACATAATGGCTATGGCTGAGGTATGGAAGCAAATAAGCATTTATGTTGAGAAATAGCCACTCATTCATTCAATAACAATTTGAAAATGAAAGCCCTTAACAACACTTTTTTACTGCGTTTCGCACTGGCAACTATTTTCTTATCACATAGTTTGCACGGAATTTTTACGAATAATGATGTAAATGATTTTGGCAATTTGTTTTTAAATCAAATTGGGTTTGCTCCCTTTGGAGTTTTCATTGCCTGGACGACAGTAATTTCTCAAATAGTCACTTCATTGTTTTTATTAGCAGACAAATACACAAAAATTGCATCAATCATCAACATTCTAATTTTAATATCGGGAATTATAACTGTTCATTTTAAAGAGGGATGGTTTGTAGTTGGCGCCGGAAGAAATGGAATGGAATTTAGCTTCGTGCTAATCTTTATGTTACTGACTTTAATATTTTCAAACAGAAAAGACGGAAATGAAGCAACTTAGAAAAACAAGAAAATCGTAAATCTAAGTTCATACCATTTCTTCGTGGTGAGATTTTGTAATTTTTCCTGATGCATTTCATAAGCTCACCTATTTACAAGCACCTTTTTTAAGCCCAAAATATTGAGATTACCCCCAAATATCAAAAAAAATACACATAATCAATTCTAAAAAAGTTGTGGTTGTGATACTACGTGTATTTTTTGCCAAAATATTTAAAATTTCTTACCGTTAAATAGATCATTAACCCGATATTCACCGTTTGTTGTTTAACCTGATTTATAAACCTGAAATCATCAATGGAGAAAGGACAGCAGCTACTTCTTGATTACTTTGAGAATACAGCATCGAATAGAGACCACTGGAAAAGAAGAAATCGCTTTTACCAGAAAACCATCGAACGACAGTTCGCTTTTATAATTCCTGAAGGCTCTGTTGTATTGGAGCTGGGTTGTTCAACCGGCGATTTGCTCAACGCTGTAAAGCCGTCCAAAGGTATTGGTGTTGATTTTTCGGAGAATGTGATTGAAATAGCCCGCCAAAAATATCCACATCTCGAATTTCAGTTAGCCGATGCCATCCGGTTTGTTCCTGAAGTTGAAATCGATTACATCATTGTTTCTGACTTGATTACCTCGCTTTGGGACATTCAGATTTTTTTCAGGAATATTAGAAGTTATGTGACGCCACGAACCAAAATAATCATTTCGAGTTACAATTATATTTGGGAGCCTGTCCTGGGTTTGGGCGAATTGCTTGGATTGAAAGCTAAACAGCCCTTGCAAAACTGGCTCACCATCAAAGATATTGAGAATGTCCTGCGACTCGAAGATTTTGAAATCGTAAAAGTAGAACGAAAATTGCTCTTTCCGAAATATATTCCGTTGATCAACCTGATTCTGAACAAGTTTCTGGCCAACCTTCCGGGAATAAACGGTCTCGACCTCATACAATTCATAACTGCCCGACCGGTTTATTCAAATCCTAAGGATTTTTCGGTCAGTATTGTAGTTCCGGCCCGGAACGAAAAAGGAAACATTGAAAATGCGATTAAACAAACGCCAGAATTTGGAGCACATCAGGAATTTATTTTTATTGAAGGAAACTCAAGCGATGGAACTTACGAAGAAATGATAAGGGTACAGAAGGCTTATCCGGAGAAAGACATTAAGGTGATGAAACAAACGGGGAAAGGAAAAGGAAATGCCGTTCGCGAAGCATTTGATGTCGCAACCTGCGACATTCTGATGATTCTGGATGCCGACCTAACTACGCCTCCGGAAGACATGCCCAAATTTTACGATGCCCTGCACAACAACAAAGGCGAATTTATTAATGGTTGCAGACTCGTTTATCCGATGGAGAAAGAAGCCATGCGTTTCCTGAATTACCTGGGAAATAAATTCTTTGGCTGGTTTTTCTCTTATCTGTTGGGACAACGGACAAAAGATACGCTTTGCGGAACAAAAGTCCTTTTCAAAAAAGACTATGAGAAAATTATCGCCAATCGTAGTTATTTTGGAGACTTCGACCCATTTGGAGACTTTGACCTTCTTTTTGGTGCGGCAAAACTAAACCTTAAAATTACTGAAGTCATTGTGCACTACCGCGATCGCACTTATGGATCGACGCAAATCAGCCGTTTTAGTCACGGTTGGTTATTGATTAAAATGAGTCTTTTCGCAGCAAAAAAAATTAAATTCAAATAAAATTTCAGGAAAGTGAAAGTTAGTTTCCACTATCGTGAAATCTGTTCTTTTGTTTTGCAATACTTGATTTAACACTTTTCGTTTTTATCGAATTCAATATTTATTACAAAAAAAAACGAATGATTAATGATAAAAAAGTTGTTGTTGTTCTTCCGGCGTACAACGCTTACAAAACACTTGAAATTACGTATCGTGAAATAGATTTTTCGATTGTTGATGAAGTGATTTTGGTTGATGATAAAAGCAAAGATGAAACCATTAAAGAAGCTCACAAACTGGGCATAAAACACATTATTGAACATCAGGAGAACAAGGGATATGGTGGAAACCAGAAATCGTGTTACAACAAGGCATTAGAGCTTGGCGCCGATATAGTAATTATGCTCCACCCCGATTATCAATATACGCCGAAATTAATCCCGTCAATGAGCCACCTGATTGCCAACGAATTGTATCACGTTGTGTTGGGTTCTAGAATTTTGGGAAAAGGGGCATTGGTTGGAGGAATGCCCCGGCATAAATACATTGCAAACCGTATGCTTACCTTATTTCAAAACATCATGATGAATGCCAAACTATCTGAGTATCATACTGGCTACCGGGCATTTTCGCGTGAAATTCTCGAAAAGGTGAACTACAACGCAAATTCCGATAATTTTTTGTTCGATAACCAGATGCTCGCCCAGATTTGGTATGCAGGTTACGAAATTGCTGAAATCACTTGTCCGACCAAATATTTTGATGATGCGTCGAGTATTAACTTTAAAAACAGCAGCATCTACGCGTTTGGGGTAATAAAAACTTCGTTGCAGTACCGACTTCAAAAATGGGGTATCAGTAAAAACCGTATTTATGAAAACACAAAATAAAATCTTTCAGGCAAAATACCTGCTACTTTTCATCATTCCCATGCTTTATTTCAGCATTGGTGCATACTTTCGGTATTTGTTGGGCGATTTAACACTTCGTTCACTCGACCCGGAGAACGTTTATTTCATAACTGGATTAGGAATTTCTGAAGGTCATTTTAAGGTGGCTCACATCGATCATCCCGGGACTCCGTTGCAATATTTGATGGCAATTTCTTACCGGATCACTTTTCTTTTCAGGCCCGACAATGTTACCTTTCTGGAGGATATTTTTCGAAATCCGGACTTATACATGGCCGTTGCAAACACGATTATTACAGGAATAACCACTGCACTTTTATTTTACTCCGGACAAAGAATTTACCGCAAAACGGGATCGGTTCTTTATGGTTTGCTGATTCAGTGTTCCCCGTTTCTTCCGGTGATTTGGTTCGACTTAATTGGCCGCATCGTTCCTGAATTAATGATGCCAATTCCCGTTATTCTGTTAGAAATGTTTTTAATGGAACTAATGTATTCTGAAGAGGAAAATATTAGTGCAAAACAAGTCGTTTACCTTTCTGCTCTTTCTGCCTTTGGATTATCAGTTAAACTTACGCTTATTCCGTTGTGGTTTATTCCATTATTAATTCTGAAAAAATGGAAAACAAAGGCTAAGTTTCTGGTACTCTCAATCATATTCTTTCTGGCTTTTGCAATCCCCGTTACATTGCGGCTAAGCAAATTTACAAGCTGGATTAAAGCCATATTTATACATAGCGGTCAATATGGTGGTGGTGATGCAAATTTTGTTAACTGGCCCGAATTCTGGACCAATCTCCAGTTTTTGTGGGGCTACGAACGCTGGTTTCTGGTTACAACCATCATCACATTCTTTTTGGCAATTACCTATTTCCTGATTTTCAGGAAAAAATCGGATAAAAAATTACTGATTGTTACCAGCGCAGTTTTGCTGACTATTTTGCTTCAAACCGGAATGGTTTGCAAACATTTTTCTCACCATTATTATATTCCGGTTCTGTTAATGTTGCCCTTGCTTGTATTCCTGATTTCTGAAATAACCAAAAGAATCTTACGGGGGAAGATGCAATTTATCATTACAATAGGTTTAATTGTATTTATAGTTGCCTTCTTCATACATCAACGCCCTTGGATAAAAATGAAATCCGAGGCGATGGGTACCGACGTGGCACAGCGCAAGGAAACATGGCATTTCGTTTCAACGCTCGATCCAAATGCGATCTGGATAATAACGACTCAGAATTATGGAAGTCCATTCAGGGAATACGCGCTCATGACTTGCTATGCCTGGGCCGGTAGTCAGCAAAAATATTTTACCGAAACACTTGCCAAGGTATACCCTGATTCGTACCTGTTTTTCACATGGGACAATACCATTCGTTTCTGGGGAGATGAGCTGACACAAAAGAAAATCGAGGAAAGCCACAAACCAGTTTATTTGTATCTTGAAAACGATGCTCCGGAATTGTACCAAAAGACATTGGATAAATTTCCGTTTTTGACCGACTCCTTAAAAGTTGCTCCTGAACTACTTTTTAGCAATGAAAAAACCAAAGAGATGGTTTATAAACTCAACTTCGACACTGACATCAATCATCAGAAATAAATAAACTTAAACCATTTTATTCTGTTATTTCAGATTTGAAATATGGTCTGAGATCAAAGATCTTTACATTTTTGTAGTGTCCCATCAAATGTCCTGAAAAAGCTCTTACCTCGGGGCGACTCAGAATTGTTGTATCATTTACAATCATATATTTTGCGCCTTGGCTAATTCTCTTTTTAAATCCATCTTCCTTTGTAAAATCAGATCCGAAATCCGTGTAGCCGGAGCGATCCATGAAATAAAGTGAGGCCGTCACTGAAGGATCAGGTATTGAAATTACGCGATCATCCTTACCGATTTTCAACTGATCAAGCAAAGGTTCCAATTCTCCGACTGCTTGTAAATTTTTCACATACCAGCCATTCATCCAACCATTGTAACGGTTTTTTAACTCTTTTTGACAGCTGAAAACATTATAAGCGAATATGGCAATCAATAAACCATACATCAGCGGATGCCTCATCCATCGGTAATCTTTCAAAACAACAAAGAGTGCCATCCAGACAAACGCAAAAACGATGAGCAATACAATCAGATAATAATCGTGGCCGTTTAATACCTGGAACCAAAGCATCAGAACGCTTAATGCACCCAATGGCAAAAGCAAGAGCCCCCAGTTCAGGATTAAAGGATTCTTCCGAAACCTAGCAAGCAATACAATCCACAAAGCAAAGGTGAAATACTGAAAATAAGGATTCATGTATTGTTTGAAGAAAATCTTGTCAACCTGATCTTTAATTACCAGGTATTGCTCGCTGGTCATTTTCCAGATCGGCCAGATTCCATGATAGGAATATTCGCCATGATGTAACTTATTGTAATAGCCAACATAGAGATACCAGCCAACTGACAAAGCGACAACCACAATAAACGGCATTATCTGGGAAATCCCATAGTTGATGATCCGATCTTCTTTCTTTCTGAAAATCAACTCAAAGGCAACCCATCCCCAAAAGGCAATCAGGCTAATTGCGCTTGTAATTTTGATGCTTAGTGCAAATGCGAAGAAAAAAGCTGCGATCCAAAGCCAATATGTTTTAGAGAACTGGTGATGTTTTAAAACAAAAAACCAACCTATAAACATCAATGCAAGCGAAGTGCCATCAGGTAAAAAGTTAATTCCGTAGAAAACAACCATGGGCGAAGCGAAAAGAATCAAACTTACAAAACCTGACCAGAATTGATTTTTAAGAAAATAATTGCAGGTTTCGAAGAGCGCAAAAAGTCCAAAAAAGAGGATCAAGAGCTGAACAAGCCTGAAGATCCATTCGTGTACTCCAAAAATTTTCCAAAGTTTTGCAACGCAGAAATACACAATTGGAAATTCACCTGCAGATTGACCTGACATACCATCGTCGCAAAACTGGCAATGAAGTTGCGGTTTAAAGAGTGAATTATCATGTTCGTAATAATTCAATGCAATCGACAAACTATTTGTCTGGCGCCAGATATGGATAGATTGTGGTTTACCCACTAATGTTTTATTTAAACCATAAACAAAACACAAAACCACAAAAACGACGATAAAAATAACTCGCCCCCAATTCGCTTTATTTGAGATAATCTTTATCAATTTATTTGAAACAAGTTTGAATACTGTTGTTTACAATTTACTCCAAATAAAAATATTTTTCCTGACTTTGTTACCAAAACCAAGGCGCCAATTTTTAAATTTTGAACTTCTTTTCAACTAATTTTCATTTTTCTATCATTACCCTCCGCAAATACCTGCAGGGGCACAGTCTTTCCAAATTTAGCAGGAACGAACACCATTAAGCAGGCAATCAGTGGAACCAGCCAGATTACTCTTCCCTGGTAGCGACATTCCACCATTGAGATTGCCGAAACGATGAGCGCGTTAATGATCAATCCTGAAAGAACAATCAGGATGGCCAGCCAAACATTTCTGTTTACTTTTCTTTTGAATGAGTAATAAATGATCCACCCCAGGATGAATAGCGCGCTGAAACCAATAAAATAGCGCTGAATTAAATTTCGAGTGGTAAAAAATATCGATTCCTTCAATTGTTGCGCTTCCGACATCATAAAGTGGTCGGCCAAATAAGTTTCAACTACTGAATCTAATCCCACTCCTTTGTCAAGTTTGGAGAAACTAACCATATCAAAATAAACAAACTGCCTGAAGAAATCGCGAATGCTAATTTTCACGAATTCTGACAGATACTTTGGAGTTGTTAAGATATCAATGATGATCTTTTTATATTCAGCATTCTTCTCTATCCAGCAATTTCCCCAACCAGTTTCATAACAACCTCCGGCATACAACGGACTACCTGCATCCCAGCAGAACTGCCAGCCATATTGCGGAAGATTATCTTTATACTTACACAATTCGTACGTATTGTTTTCGCAATTTTCATCCAAATATTCCTTCACAATACCCGATTCAATGAGTCGCCCCATGAAAAATACGCCACCACCTTTACTAATGTAAAATTCGTGCTGGAAAAGGTAATTAACCGATGGAACGAAAAGCCACGAACCAACTGCCAATGCCAATAAAACAAATGTTCGGCGTCTCAATTCGTTGAAATACGGGACAAACGAAATAAGTACCATAAACGAAACGAGCAATGAAAACGTCAACAAATTGGAATTGTGGACGATAGCAGAAAACAAGATGCCAATTCCCAGAAATATTCGGCTTTTTCGCGTCTTCGAAAAATAAAATAGAAGGGTCAGCCAAATAAGTATTCCCGAAAACAAATCGGGCATAATTTGGCACACATAATTGGGCAATCCGGTGAAAAGACTTAAAACAAGTATGGTTAAAAACGAAAAATAAATTCTTTTTCCTGAAGGCGCAAAAAGGGAAAAGGTGTAATAAACAAGGGCAAAAACAATTACGGCCTGAAGCAAAATGACAATCCACAGCGACTGCCCCATGCAAGTATTCCAGACGAACAATCCGTAAAAGATTGGCCGGTCAATCGGAACTGCTTTATCGTGTCCTGAAGCGATGTATGTTGCAGAATCAGAATACAGTAAAGCGTAACCATTCGAAAGCGCCGGATAGATCAATAATAAAATTGATGCCAGTATAAGAACCGATTTCAGAATAATTAATAAAACATTTTTTACCTGTTGATTTTCCATAGCCATTAATATTCTTTTTCACCCCGCAAGGCTTTTTCGTAATCAGGAATTTTTATCATTTTATCGTAACCTACCGGCCAGTTTTTCTTGAATAGAATGGCTTTGTAAGCTTCTTTGGTCATGCTGTCCCAATGCAGCAACGAAGTCCGATACTGGTTCATTTGAAATTGATTCAGGAATACAAAAAACAACAGGAATACACCAACAATGGCCTGTTTCCAGAGCGACCGCCCGAAAAACTGCGATAAAAATGCAGCCAGCGGCAACGCCAGAATTCCATACGTTTCAATCATCGGACGGGAGCCAAAACTTCCGCCGTACCACCAGCACCACCAGCTAAATATAACGTACAGAAACAATCCCAGGAATGCCAATATCGGGAAGGTTACTCCCGTTAAATAATTCTTCAGGTAAAACAGGCCTAAACAGGCAAAAACCATGACCGGAGTGTACAAAAGCCAGCCCTTGCGGTAGCTGATCAAACCATCGAGAATGTGGGGATTTGCAAAATAGAAACGTCCGGAATCCATGTACGAATTGAAAAGCAGTTGTCCGGTTTGCATTTTCCAGTATATAAGTTGTGGCAAAATAACCAGTATTGCAGCCGATCCGGCAAGCAAAATAAATTTCCAGCGACTGAAAATGCGGTTGTAAAAATCGCCGAACGAATGGACCGAAATCAGTGCAGGAAAAATCAAGACCAGCCCGTTTACAGGCCGGATCAAGACGATCAGTCCTGCCAAAATACCTAGAATAATAGTTGATAAATATCCAGGTTTCTCAACCCATTTCATACTTGTGTACAGAAAAATGGTAATCAGCGAAAAACTATAGACATGCGACATTCCGGGCTCAGAAATCACATAATACATCAGGTTTGTACCCAAAACAACCACCAGCAAAGTTATGCCGGTAACAATTTCTGAGAAGTATTTTAAGAGAATCTTCCGGAGAAAAACCAGACCTAAAAACATATAAAAAACCGCGGCCACGAATATCGATAAACTGTAGGGCCATGAATATCCAAGCGCGGAAACACCCAAAAGTTTTGCTCCCAAATGAGCCATAAGAAAAAACGGCGTCCATAAAATGGCCAAACCCATGGTCATGCGTAAAACGGGCTTGCCGTTTGGTGCAGTGGCCAGCCAGATCTTGCCTTCAAAATCCGGAGGTAAATCTTTCACAAAAGTAAAGTTCAGGTCGTGAAACAACAGACCGGCAGGAAGATAAGCGTAATACGATACCACATCATTGTCAATTACTTTATTCTTTCCCCATGTATCCAGATTTTTGCCGTACCACGAGCAAATCAGGATTAAAAACAGGATAGCGATCTTTGAAAAATTAACCTTCAGAAACATATTAACCTTTTTGCACAACCATAATTACCGACAAACCCAGCAGACTTCCAAAAGTCCAGTCAACAACTTTCCAGAGCGGAACAAGTTGATCGTACAAGCGCATTTGACCGCCGGGAATGGCATTTTTCCGCATCAGTTTACCCGAAACAAACCATCCCAAAATACCGGCCACATTGAAATATTGCGAGTGAACAAGTTCAAATCCCGGAATGGTCATCACCTTCTTCAGTGTTTTTGGGGTGTACCTGCGCTGATGTTCGAGCGCGACATCGAACTTGTTGAAAAGCGTTTGAAATGCAGGAACTAAAATGACCAGATTACCTCCGGGCTTCAGTAATTTGTGGCAATTCCTTATCGATTGTTCATGATCGGGAACATGTTCAAGTACATTCAACGCGAAAACCGTATCGAACTTTCCGATTAAGTGAGGATATGTTTTTTCAATATCTTTCTCAGCAAAATCGAGGATAAAAAGACCCTTCAGATTTTCAAATCCGCTGAATTTATTTTCCAGAATCTTAAAATAATCGCTGCTCAAATCGCTCAACGAAATATCGAATCCATCATTCAGAAAAAACTGTGAAATGTTGCCAATTCCGCTTCCAACTTCAAGTACATTGCCTGAGCAGTAGGGCTTTATGGTTTCATACATCCAACGGTTAAATTTTCCAGCATCCGAGATTACCTCAAGCGTGTCGGTTCCTGATTTATATTCTGCGCTAACTTTTGCGTTCTCCATGTCTTTTTTTCAATTTTCAATACTCCTGAATTTAGTTCAGTTGCAATTAATATTTATTCCAGATGCACATCCAGACTGCTGACAGTCAGCGTTTCTTTGTTCTTATTCCAAATATAGGCCGAAATTGTTGAATTATTAATGGGATAATGAAGGGGCAGCCAGAAATCGCCTTTAACAGTTAGGTTGGTACAAGGTTTATCATCCCGACAAAAATCGCCGACTTTTACAGAATTCCAATAGATTGTTGAATCGGGATTTTCGATCGATAAAACCAGCAGCGCCTCAGAATTTGCCATTTCCGGAGTGACTTCGGATTGCACAATTGCCCGCCTGAAATTAACAAGGGCAATTTTGTCGACATGCAGAGCTATGCCCTTCGAATATTCGTTTTCGGGACCCAAATGTGCCGATTCTCCCAGTTTTAGTGATTTGTTGAATTTTGTATTTCTCAGCAGATAGGCATATTCCCGGAGATCCCAATCGCCACCCTGAAAACATTTGTTGTATGAATAAATCAGTTTCTGATTGAAAAGCACCATTCCGGCAACAATCGCAAGAACTACAAATTTTCTAAAGGCCCGAAGTTTGAAAGCCCATTCGAGAAAAAAGCCAAACGGCAAAGCAAGCAAAACTAGGTATTCTACATAATTTCGGCTTCCAAAACCACAGCCAAACGAGAAAATAAACCACGATGCAAAAATGTAGGTAATCAAAGCGAAAGTTGAAGCAATGACCCAGCCATTTGCAATTTTCTGCTTCACCATAATATACATCCCCCAAATAGCCGCCAAATACAGTGGGCTATAAAGGAACAAACCATTGTTGGTCGAAAACCAAAGCTCAACAACTTTTGGTGAAAATAAATTTGAAAATCCGTAACCCGCATACGAATCGGTGAGAAAATCGCCGGTCGAATATTTCCAGTACAGAAACTGCGGAAGAAAGACAACAGCAATTGCAACCAGCAAAATGGCGGCAAAACGGTAGGTAAAGAAGTATACCAACCGCTCACCAAAATCGCGGCCGGTTTTGCAATCGAGGAAAAACAAGAACGGAAACACCAGGATATTGGTTGGTCGAATCAAAACAATCAGCGCAAAAACAAGCGCCCATCCGAAGAAAAACAAATTGTTTTTTTTTAAGTCTGCCAGCACCATTCTTTTAGTTAGCCATGCGATAAGTGCGAAAAGCGCAAACGAATAAATGTGCGACATTCCGGTGTTGTCGACTGCGTAATAATATAGGTTCGTGCCAAAAAACAGCGCGGTGATAATGACAAAAGCAATGCTGTTTTTAAAGTAGTACAGCAGAAATTTCCAGAGAAAAAGCAATCCAAATACCGCGTAAAACAATGCGGCCCAATTGGGTACCTGATGATAAATTCCGGAGAAACCATCCTGGGCTTGTCCGATAAGTCCGGCCACCAAATGGATAATCAGGAAAAAAGGCGCCTGAAGAATTGCTACGCCACAGGTGTACCTGGTAATTACTTTATTTGCTTCAAGCGAAAATCCATCACCTGTCTTTTCCGTTATCTTTTCTGGAAACGAAGTGGCATCGAAATTATAAACAAACAGAGCCGGTAAATACACGTAATACCCGGCCTGATCGGCCCAAAGCTCGCTTCGCCAGTTGAAATAACCGGTATTCTGGTGTCGTTTCCCTATTAGAATTCCAAGTATCAAAGCGATCAGCAACCAGACCAACACAGTTTTCGCCGGATTCAAATAATCTGAGTGTTTATCTTTCATTTCCTGCTCATTGAGTGTTTCATTTATATCTTAAATTCTCCTTTGCCAATAAGCCAGCTATCTGGAGAAAATTTTCAGGCTGAAATTATCAATTTTTAGTTTCTTTTTCTGAATATCCCAAACATACAACTTCAGGCTTGAATTACTTTTAATCGCTTCGGGCATCGAAAAATGATAAACAGCATGATTCCAATTGCCTATATTCTGATCAAAAGCAGACAAATCGTCGCCCTGATAAAAATACGGTTTGCCATTCTTTTCAACAGAGAAAACCATAATGGCGTCCTTTTCCTTCAAACTGTCTTCTGGCATAAAATCGAATGTTGCTTCAATTTTAAGCCGATTCGTCAATGCAATTTTATCTCCTGAAACCACAAATGAAGGGCTAAAATCGCAGTCGGGCCCCATCTGATAATTATACTTTGACAGGCTATCGAAGGATGCCACGCGATATTTATCCATCACTTTTTCGGGAACAGAGGTTTCAAAATCGAATAGTTCGGAATAAAGCAACTGACCTTCTGCAGGCTTTCCTTTTAATTGTTCCAAAATCTGAAAATTATCCTTTGTTCGTTCCGAAACTTTCCTGAAAATCATCACATTGTAATCATACCCATTCAAGACTTTGAATGGCTGTTCAGGTTCAAAATACGCTATCAGTTCGTAATACGGATTTTCCAGAATCTGTTTAGCCGGAATACGGCCTTCGTTTTGCGAAAAATGTGCGTCCCATACGAATATGGAACTATCTGGCATTCCGGTCTCCGGCTTATTTGCATCCGAAAAACCATATTGCAATCGTTGCTGATCCCAGGCATCAACTTTAGCCGCAAAAGCGATATATGGATCATGTACAATGAGATGATGGTTAAAATTCCCCGAATCGCGCAGCCATTTCACCGCTTCATTTATTACTTTCGAAGCCCCGTCGGTACGAAATTCTGATTTATACTTCAACACTCCCGGAAAAATGACAAGCAATATTACCACAGTTAAAAATACAGCTTTCCATTTTCGCGAATGTATAAAGTTTTCAAACCGCACCAATCCAATAAGAGCAAATATTGCAGCAATTGGAGAAACACCAGCCATCACACGAATGAGTCCGAGTGACATTTCTCCCCGCCACCACACATACGAATGTGCAGCTAAATATCCGAAGAAACAGGCGCCTGAAATATATAACCAGTAAAACTCTTCTGAATTAATCCTGAACTTCTTTTGGGCCCAATCCCCGATCACAAAGATAAATCCGGGAATAAAAAGAACGATGATTAAATACCCCAGGTAATCAGGCATTTTCAGGAGAAAATGATACCACGGCCCACTTCCATATATTCCGCCCAAACCACCAACATAGGGCAATTTGGAAAACAGCCACCAAAAATCATGGTAATAATACAACCAGCCAATCAGACCAAATAGGACAAAACCGGAAAGCAAAAAAGGGATTGCGATATATTTACGTTTTAAGGCAAAAGCCACCATAAAGACTGGCAAAAAGATAAAACCCTCGGAGCGAACCAGGATAATAAAAGAAATGGCAATCGCCGAAAGAATCAGTCTTTCAGAAAAAAACAGCCAGATGGCCAGCATTAAAACCAGACTAAAAAGTATTTCGGTCATTCCGGAGAAGGTGAGCACAAAATACATGGGTGCGAAAAGCACGAAAACAGGCACAAGCCATGCTTTTGGAACTTTCCATTTCGAGGCCGTCAAATATGTGATCCATGCAGTTGTTAATCCGGCGAGAATATTAAAAAGACGAGCACCGTAAAATCCAATCTGGTCGAATGGTGCAGTTAATATGGTGAAAAGCGGTTTCCCCCAGTGATCAAGAAAAAGATGCGGATACCGAAACGCCCAGCGGGCAATGTTGAAATGCGCGAAATTATCGGCTCCACCAGCGGTGCCATCGGTTAGTGCGGCAACAATCGAAAAAACCACGGCCAGAATCAAAAGCACTCGGGCAACAATTTTCTTTTCGCTTGTTTTAATCATTTTATCTGGCTGGAAAGTTCAGTTTATTTTGACCAAACATTATATTTCAGAACCACATACAAAGCACGCATACCATCTTTCCAATTTATTTTCTTCCCCTCTGCGTAAGTTCTTCCGTAGTACGAAATTCCCACCTCATAAATTCGGACATTCGGGAATCTGGCTATTTTTGCGGTTACTTCAGGCTCGAATCCAAAGCGGTTTTCCTTTAGTGTGATCTGCTTTATAATGTCGGCCCTGAACAATTTGTAACAAGTTTCCATGTCGGTAAGGTTCAGATTGGAAAACATGTTTGAAAAGAAAGTCAGCATCTTATTTCCGAGTGAATGCCAGAAAAACAGGATCCTGTGCGGGTTTCCTCCTGAAAAACGTGAACCAAAAACCACATCGGCAAAACCTTCAATAACCGGTTTCAGCAAATCATTGAATTCGCGCGGATCATATTCCAGATCCGCATCCTGAACAATGATGTAATCGCCTGTAGCCTCGGCAATTCCGCGATGGATAGCCGCACCTTTGCCCATATTCACCGCCTGATGAAACAATTTTATATTTTCATCAGGATTCTCATTGCAATATTTCTCAACGGCTGCAACGGTTTGATCTTTCGAGCAATCATTCACAATGATTATTTCCTTCTGCATACCTGCAATTAATTTAACTTCAGCAACTTTTACAAGTATGGAGGCAATGGTATTTTCTTCGTTGTATGCGGGAATAATAATTGAAAGTAAATTTTTTCTCATTCGTTAAATTTAATTATCCGACTGTCTTTGACCTTAACTAAACTCCAAAAACAACCAATTATTGTAAACAATCCTTCACTTTTTAATCGCTTTTGAACAGCGGCAAAAATAGCTGCTTTTTACGACTTTACCTATGTGCTTTCCGGCCAAAGTTGAACAGCTTAAAATTTGTTTTCAGAAGGCTGACAACGAGGTTAACCTTTTCAAAATTTAATCGCTTTCGGCACTGGTTTTTTAAACAACCAATTTTCCTGAAGTTATAATTTTCAAAAACAGATGCCGGAAGGTAAACGTGAAATTTAAATTAAGAGCATAAAACGACAATCGAGTCTGAAAATTCATTAATTTCAAATCGTTAAATAGATATGTCTTCAAACCAACTAAACTCAAATATCATGAAAAAAATCTTCACTTTTCTGTTTATCTGTGTGCTGACACTTGGCGAACTCGCTGCTCAATCAGCTTTTAATGGTCTTAACATGAATATGGGTAATTTGTACCGAATGTCGAATGCGCAAACCCGATCGATCAGTCCCGAAAATTTCACCGGTGAAAAAGGCAAAGCCGGCATGGCACGCCTCGAAGACGCAGACAAACCAAATGTAGCCAACGCCAGCAACGCTGCGCGCGACTTGGGCCAGGGATGGAAAGTGAATCCTTATGTCAGGATTAAATCAGGCGAAACATTTACAATGGCTGAAATCGATGGACCAGGTGCTATCCAGCACATTTGGATGACTCCGACCGGTAACTGGCGCTATTCTATTCTCAGGATATACTGGGACGGTGAAACGGAACCGTCGGTTGAATGCCCTGTTGGCGATTTCTTTTGCATGGGCTGGAACAAATATGCAGCGGTAAATTCGCTGGCTGTTTGCGTAAATCCCGGAAGTGCTTTTAACTGCTATTGGGTGATGCCGTTTCACAAAAAGTGCAAAATCACCATGGAAAACATCAACGACAAAGATCCGATGACTTTGTATTACCAGGTTGATTATACGCTCACCGATGTTCCTGACGATGCGGCTTATTTCCATGCACAATACCGCCGCCAGAATCCGGACGAAACTTCGGTGTACACCATTGCCGACAACATCAAAGGGAAAGGACAGTTTGTTGGCGTTTACCTGGCCTGGGGCGTGCACAACAACGGCTGGTGGGGCGAAGGCGAAATCAAATTTTACATCGATGGCGACACCAAATTCCCAACCATTTGTGGCACCGGCACCGAAGATTATTTCTGTGGATCGTACGACTTCGACACCCGGACAAAAAATGCAGCCGGTGTTGAAGAAACCAACTATACTGAGTTTTGTACGCCTTACACAGGTATGCCACAGGTCATTCGCGGCGACGGCCATTACAACGTGATGCAGCGATTTGGCCTCTACCGCTGGCACATCATGGATCCGGTTCGATTCGAAAAAGACCTGAAAATTACCATACAGGATTTGGGCTGGCACAAAGACGGAAGATATCTGGCCCAGCATTCCGATATTTCTTCGGTATGCTTCTGGTATCAAACCAATCCGCACACCAAATTCCCCACTTTGCCCGAATGGCGCGATTTGGAAATCAATTAAGTCATTATAACCCTGAATAAAATTCAAATGAAGCGCAACTATTTACTTGTCTTATTTTTGGCCGTAGTTCTGTTGGGCTGCGGATCAGCGAACAATAAATCAAAAAATGCGAACCCTGATTCTTCAAAAGAATATCAGCAAGGCACTTACGGTTACGACCTGGAGTTTCTTAAAGCTCACAAAATTGACTTTATCGAATTAAAAGATAAAACCTCGAATGCCAGTCTGATACTAATTCCACAACTACAAGGCCGTGTAATGACAAGCTCTGCCGCCGGAAATGAGGGAAAAAGTTTTGGCTGGATCAATTACAAACTTTTCGATTCAGGAAAAGTCAGTAGCCAGTTTAATCCCTACGGCGGCGAGGAACGCTTTTGGTTAGGTCCTGAAGGTGGGCCATATTCCATTTATTTTCCAGAAGGCGCTAAACAGGTTTTCGAAAACTGGAAAGTTCCGGCAGTTCTGGATACCGAGAGTTTTGACATAAAGCACTCGGACGAACAGCATGTAAGCCTGACAAAAAATACGGTACTTAAAAATGCTTCAGGAACAGAATTCAACATCGGCATTGAGCGCAATATTTCTATTTTGACGCGAGATACAATTTCAACCCTTTTTGGTATAAAAATTCCGGAAGACCTTAACGTGGTCGCCTATCAGTCGGACAATACAATTACCAATAAAAGCGAACATGTCTGGACGAAAGACAAAGGTTTGCTTTCGGTATGGTTGCTGTGCATGTTCAATCCGTCGCCGACAACAACCGTTTTTGTACCGTACAAAACCGGAGGCTCCGGCGTAATTGTGAACGACGAATATTTTGGGAAAGTTCCGGCTGACCGGCTGATTGCTGAAAATGGTACAGTTTATTTTAAAATCGACGGAAAACTACGCAGCAAAATCGGACTTCCTCCGGAACGGGCAAAAGGAATCTGTGGCAGCTACGATTCAGGCCAGAAAGTACTGACTATTCTTTGGTGCAGCTTACCCGAAAAGCCGAAAGATTACGTGAATTCGAAATGGGGCAAACAGGATAATCCGTACAAAGGCGACGTAATAAATTCATACAATGACGGGCCTGTTGAAGACGGATCAATCATGGGGCCATTTTACGAAATTGAAACTTCGTCTCCGGCCGCAGATCTGCAACCTGAAGAGACACTGACTCATACACAGCGGATTGTGCACATTCAGGGAAACGAAGACGAACTGGCGTTGATTGTAAAAGATTTGTTTGATCTGGATCTTCACGACATTGCCATAAAATTTCAATAATCGATAAACTTCGAAACTGTATGGAAAAACATCAGATTGTTCCCAAAGGAATATTTTTGCCTTTTGCGCTGCTAACTTCGTTGTTTTTTGCGTGGGCGCTGCCCAATAATTTAACCGACACCATGCTTTCGGCTTTCAAGCGAATCATGAGTTTAACCGACTCGAAAACTGCCTGGATCCAGGTTTCATGTTACCTGTTCGGCTATGGATGTTTTGCTATTCCGGCAGCGCTTTACATCAAAAGATTTACCTACAAATCAGGTGTTATGGTTGGCCTCGGTTTGTATGCAATCGGCACTTTCCTGTTTTATCCGGCCATGAAATTTGCCGAAATCAACATCAGCATCAGTTTTTTGATGTTCCTGTTTGCCATCCTGATTCTTTTCTCCGGATTATCGTTTCTGGAAACCTCAACCAATTCGTACGTCTGTGCCATCGGTCCCCAGGAAACGGCGACGCAACGCCTGAATTTTGCCCAATCGTTTAATCCTTTCGGCGCCATAACCGGTGTGGTTATCAGCCAGGTTTTTATTCTGTCGCAACTCAATACACTGAGCGCCGCCGAGCGTGCTGCCCTACCCGCTGCCGAACTGGTGAAAATCCAGGGAGCCGAACTGAATGTGGTTACCATGACATACATGGCTGTTGGGTTGGTAATGGTTGGATTGCTTCTCGCATTCTATTTTACGCGCATGCCCAATCTGAAGGAAGACGATAAAAAGCTTGACTTTTTAGGCACCTTCAAACGGCTGATGAAAAACAGAAATTACAAATGGGCCGTAATTGCACAATTCTTTTATGTGGGCGCTCAAATTGCCGTTTGGTCATTCCTGATCAGGTATGTGATGCAGCAACTTCACCTTGATTCGGTGGTAGCCGGACTTGGCAAAAATGCCGGATCAGCAGAAATCATCGATAAACTCAGGCATGTTGAACCTGTTTCTGCTAGCTTTTACAATTTGTTTGAATCGGTTGGTTTCGATTCGTTATTGCCGCGTACTGCAGAACAGGCCGGTGCAACCTATTACATTATTTCACTGATTTTGTTTGTGATTGCCCGTTTCATCTGCACCGGACTCATGAAATTTATTAGTCCGCGCAATTTACTCACAGGTTTAGCTTTGTTGGCTGTGGCCTTTTGCCTGATCACCATTTACAGCGATGGCTGGCTGGGTGTTTATGCGCTGGTCGGAATCTCGGGCTGCATGTCGCTCATGTTTCCAACCATTTACGGAATGGGAATTCATGGTTTGGGCGAAGATACCAAGATTGGCGGAGCCGGGATGGTTATGGCCATTGCCGGAGCTGCGGTGCTAACGCAAATTCAGGGAATTGTTTCCGACGAAGCAGGAAGCATTACACTCGCCTATTGGGTACCGGCCATAGCTTTTCTGGTGGTTGCCTATTACAGTGTTTTTGTCAGCGGCAAAGAGCTTGGTGCCAAATAAATGCTAATAACTAAATAATGCCTTAACCGAAAAAAGATACAAAAACCTGTTGCCTTATGAAAAAATCAAATTCTTTTCGGTTTGTTCTGTTTACGCTAATCGCATCGATATTCTTTTCATTTTCCGGGAAAGGACAAAAATTGGTCAACAATGGACATGAATTTAACGGCAATTACACTGGTAAAAGCCTTGATCGTGTGGCATTTCCAATCGGCGGACTTGGTGCCGGAATGTTTTGCATGGAAGGAACGGGCGCCATTTCACACCTTTCAATCAACAATAAACCTGAAATTTACAATGAGCCGTTTGCTTTTGCAGCAATCAGTGTTAAAGGGATTGCAAACGGAGCGAAAGTTCTGGAGGCGCCTGTGCCAACATGGAAGTTGTTTGGTCCGGGCGATACAGGAAACGGAAGCAGTGGCCGCAATTACGGATTACCCCGTTTTACTGACGGCCAATTTCAGGCTAGATTTCCGTTTGGCACATTAAAACTTGCGGATAATGACATTCCGCTTCAAGTTGAAGTTGTGGGCTGGAGTCCGTTTATACCAACCGATGAAGACAATTCCGGACTTCCTTCCGGAGCGATGGAATACCGGTTTAAAAACAATACCGACAACACGATAGAAGCTGTTTTTTCGTACAATGCCAAAAACATGCTAAGCAGTAAAGGCAGGATTCTGAAAACCCGAAACGGTTTTACCATGATTGGCGACGACACCAATAATTCGCCCGTCACCGATACCGGCTTTTCAATTTTTGTGGATAACAACGATGCCGTAGTAGATTATTGCTGGTTCCGCGGCGGCTGGTTCGATCCGTTGACTATTCTCTGGAAAAACATCGCCAATCAAACACTGGTTAACAACCCACCAGTTGACGGCTCGTCGCCTGGGGCGTCCATTTATGTGCCACTCCAACTAAAACCCGGAGAAGAAAAAACCATAGCCGTTAATTTTTGCTGGTATCTCCCGGATACCAAGCTTACCACCGGAACATCGCTCAAACCTGCGGCGGCTTTCAGGCTGGCACCTTCTGCTGCAAAAGTTGAAAATCAACAGGCAGTTACCGGGTTTTCGGGCAAACAGTTGGTAAATACGTTCGATCCCGCGGGAGATGCACAAACAGGCATTCTGAAATCTCCGGAAATTATCCTGGAAAAGAGATACCTCAAATTTTTGGTGGGCGGTGGCAGCGATCCGGAGAAAACTGCAGTAAAGCTTTTAATTGGCGGCAAGGATGTTGAATCTGCTTCAGGAACTGATTCTGAAAACCTTCAGGAAAAGACATGGGATTTACAGAAATACAAAGGTAAAAAAGCTGTTATCCAAATTATCGATCAGGCCACAGGTGGTTGGGGGCATATTTTGGCCGACCAGTTTGTGCTAACCGATAATCCAAATGAAAACCTTGAAAAAGTGTCATCGTCGGCCCAACTGATTGCTGATTTTGAAAGTCAAACATACGGCGATTGGCAAATTGCAAAATCTCCGGAAGAAAAAGAATGTTGCCCGGGTGGAAATTGTGAAGTCGATCAGTATTACAAACCCTGGTATGCCAGCCGGTTTAAGAACCTCGACGAAGTGACTCGATACTGGACGATGCATTACAACGAACTCAAGAAAAACAGTGAACTTTTTCGCGATGCGTTTTATGCGTCGACACTTCCGCCCGAAGTGCTTGAAGCCGTAGCAGCCAATTTGACAATTTTAAAATCGCCCACCGTTTTGCGCCAGTTCGACGGCCGACTTTGGGGCTGGGAAGGCTGCGGCGACAATTCGGGTTGTTGCTCCGGAAGTTGTACGCATGTCTGGAATTATGCGCAGGCCATTCCACATTTGTTTCCGGCTTTGGAACGAACCCTTCGCGAAACGGAATTTGAGGTTAGTCAAAACGATGAAGGCCACCAGATTTTCAGGACAAACCTTCCTATCTCGCCTGCTGTGCACGATTTCCATGCCGCAGCCGACGGACAGTTGGGCGGCATCATGAAAATTTACCGCGAATGGCGCATCAGCGGGAACACCGACTGGATGAAGGAACTTTTTCCGTACGTAAAGAAAAGTTTGGATTACTGTATTGAAACCTGGGACCCGAAACATCAGGGTTACCTTGAAGAACCGCATCACAATACGTACGACATTGAATTCTGGGGACCGGAAGGCATGTGCACCAGCTTTTATCTTGGCGCATTGACCGCTTTCATTGAAATGAGCAAAGCTTCCGGAGAACCCGTTGATGCCTATCAGAACTTGCTTTCGAAAGGCAAAACATTTATAGAAAATGACCTTTTCGATGGCGAATATTTCATTCAGAAAATAAAATGGACCGGACTTCGGGCAGCCGATCCGGTTGAAGCATTACGCAAATCCTTCTCCGGAAATTATTCTCCGGAAGCTCTGGAAATCCTACAGAAAGAAGGACCTAAATATCAATATGGAACCGGATGTTTGTCGGACGGAATTTTGGGAATGTGGATCGCTTCGGTTTGCGGCCTTCCGGAAGTTGTGGACAACACAAAAGTGAAAAGTCATCTGGAATCGGTGTATAAATACAATTTGAAAACCGATTTATCGGAACATGTAAATCCACAAAGGCCAAGCTACGCATGCGGAAAAGAAGGTGGATTGCTGCTTTGTACCTGGCCCAAAGGCGGCCAGCTTTCACTACCGTTTGTATACAGCAACGAAGTGTGGACGGGCATTGAATACCAGGTTGCCAGCCATCTGATGCTGAAAGGCGATGTTGAAAAAGGACTCGATATTGTCCGCGAATGCCGTAAAAGATACGACGGAGTGGTTCGCAACCCGTTTAACGAATACGAATGTGGCCATTGGTATGCAAGGGCCATGTCGAGCTACGCACTTTTAGAAGGGCTGACCGGAGTGCGATACGATGCCGTTGACCGAACGCTTTTCGTCGATTCGAAAATCGGAGATTTCACTACTTTCCTTTCTACTGATACCGGTTTCGGAAATGTAGAGTTTAAGAACGGGAAGGTCACTGTAAAAATGGTCTACGGAAATCTGGATGTGAAAAAGATAGTGGCTTCAGGAATTGAACAAAAATGAATAAATTGAGAGTTAAAACAATCTGAAGAAGTTGATAAATAAGTGGTAAGATAAATTCATTGCCGCATTTTAAAGTTCACTCATCCCAAACCAAAAGGCGGGTTTATTTGCCTGGTTCAGACAGAAAGTCTTTCATGCAGAAATATTTTAGCCAGTGATGTACTGATTATTTGAGATTTTAATAATTTTTATGTTATACAACGAAAATAAGCTCTATTTTTAAACCATTGAAATATTAACCAAAACCAACATTATATGAATCCGAAATCGCTCGTTTTGCTCGCAATCATTTTTACGCTTATTAGTTTTAAAAGCGAAAATCCCACTCTAAAAGGAACCTGGAAAGGTGTCAGTCAGGAAATAATTCGAAATGGAATAAGTAACATGACCATTTTAGACAAAACAAGTGGCGGACAATTAAAAACATGGTCTGATCAGTATTTTCTGTTTGTAGGCCATACCATTGCCGGATCGCAAATTCAACACGCATATGGAGGTGGAACTTACGAATTATCAGGAACTCAATATACAGAAACCATTCAATATCATATCTCTCCAAACTTCCGGGGAAGAACTGTAAATTTATATCTTGAAATAAAAGGTGATACACTGATTCAAATTTACCCGGTCGACAACAAATTTCACTATGATAAAGACAACTGCAATGTCGAAAAATATATTCGGTTAGATTGAACTGTAAATACTTTTCTTTTATTGATGTTTTCAGGCCTAAGGCCTAAGCATAAAAAAAATTGGTAACCCGAAAACCTCAGATTACCAATTTATGATTAGGGAAAATACAGCCTACTGATCAAACATGTTGATATACCAGTTCTTTTCGTCGAGTAACTTGGTGTAAATAGCCTGACGCATACTTGCCGGATATTTTGCTGATACTTTTTTCGCCAGAAAAGATGGATCGTTACGGCGCTTGGCCACACGCATCAAATCGTAGAAGCGTTCGCCTTCGAAAGCCAGTTCGCGTGCTCGTTCGTCCAGAATCAATTCTTCGAGATAAAGCTGTTTGGCATACAAATTACCGGTCAAATCGGTATATCCGGTAACTTCGTTGGTATACGGATCATGAATATAATTGATGTTACCAACCTGAATTCCATCGTAAGGGCCGAAATTGAACCCCACACGCCCACGAATACCAAGTTGCAGACGATTGGCCGAAACATCGTAATTGCTTCCGTCGTTCACAATATTCACAGCATTTGTCGTAAATGTCGAAATCAGACCATTTCGTTCGAATGCCCACCACGTATAGATTTCAGCCAGATATAATTGAATACCACCTGCCCGGTAAACCAGAAAATTGGCATCTTCGTCGTAGATGGTTTTATTAATCGAATATTTATAAACTATCGTATCAACTCCATCCATTAATGTTGTATAACTGCGAACATCCTTATCCATTTTGTACTGCAACATTTGCATGTATACGTTAAAAGGCATCGCAACACCATTTTTAACATACAAATAGGAAGTTTGGTAACCCCGGTAGAAATCACTTGGAGTTCCACGCTGATTGGGGTCCAACTTGGTTAATGCAGGCGATGTCTGATTCACAATCATGTTATAACCACGCCAGGTCGTTTCCCATTCATCGATCGCAGCTTTCGTAGGTTTTAACATGTAGTGATAAGGGGTAATAGGCCAGAAAAAGTCCTGAAACTTGTTTTGCTGCTGGTTCGCTTTGTTAAACCAAAGTGTGTATATGTGCTCACGGTTATCGATACCACTAAAAATATTTCGCCAGCTGTTATTGGCAAAAGTCTGGTCGAGTTGGTACCTGAAATTATCAGAAGTTGCAAATGCAATGGCATTCAAATGACTGGCAGCTTTGGTAAAATCACCTTCAGTAAGGTACATTTGGCCCAATAAAGCGTGCCATGCAAATGTATTCCAAACAGTTACTTCCCACGACTGGTCGTTATTATCGATATAGTGATTTACACCAACAGCCTTTACTTCATTTTCAAGTTGCTCTGTAAATACTCTGATAACCATATCCTCATCGTAAAACTGCTTGGTCAGTGTAATCGGAACATTGTAAGTTGTGTCGTTGTGGAAACCATCGGTGCCATACACAATATTCACACTATCGATATACGTTGATGACGAATTCAGGTAATCCTCAATTTCGCCAACCGATGATAATGATTCGTGAATAACCGGAATTTTGCCATAAATCCTAACTGCATTAAAATAAGCCCAGGCCCGCATACAAAGCACTTCACCATACAATTTATCGTAATTTGTAACAGCCGCTTTCTTATCAAGTACCTCCGGATGTTTCTCTTTTAGCACCTTAATAAAACTATTGCAGGCAGAAATCAGGGTATAAAAATTCGTTGGATCGGCATATTTATTGGTTTTCGAAACCTGAAAATTATAAATCTCAACGAGGTCGGCATCGGCATTTGGAGTAACCGTAAGCAGATCGCCCCTCAGTTCACCAAGAATGACAAGCTGTTCCACTAATTTTTGTTGCAGGCCGTATAACCCCATGGCTACTGAACGGTATTCATACCAGTCATCAAATAATTGATCCTTTGTAACATTCAAGTCCTGTTCAGGATTTAAAAGTGTATTACACGAAGGAAGAAATACCTGCGATATCAGGAGAAAGATGATAATGACGGAATATTTCAGTGTTTTAAGCATGATCGATATTTAAAAAATTTTATAATCCAAGTTTAATTCCAACAATGAACTGGCGGGCCTGTGGTGTTTGTCCGTAATCTACACCTTGCTCGCTATGCGAATAAGAAGCGGCAAATTCAGGATCGTATCCTAAATATTTGGAAAGAGTAAGCACATTATTTGCAGAAATGTAAAATTCAGCATTCCTGAACTGTAGGAATTTATTCGGGATGGTATAGCCGATTGAAATATTCTGAATCCGGAGATACGAACCGTCTTCAATCCATCGGGATGAAAAAGCTGAATTTCCAACCGGATCATTCCACAATGCACGTGGCACATCAGTTACCTGACCATCATACTGCCAGCGGCGCAGCACACTTGCACTTTGATTTTCAAGTCCGGTCATTGACTCATTTTTGAACCTCACGTAGTTAAATACTTCATTGCCTGAAACAAAATTAATTTGGGTATCCAGCGTCCATCTTTTGTATGTAAAGGTGTTTTGCAAACCTCCGTACAAATCAGGCATCGAAGATCCAAGGGTAGTTTTATCGTATTGATTGATTATGCCGTCAGGTGTACCATTGGGCCCTGAAAGGTCAGCATATTTAGCATCACCTGCCTTATAATTTACCAATTTGTCATTCTTCATATTTGCAGCTGAAGCTTCTGCCGTTGACGCATAAACGCCCGTATAAACATATCCATAGAAACTGTTTGCAGCTTCGCCTTCTTCATTAACCACTTCTCCGCCATCAATCTGAGTGAAGAGCTTTTGACCTTTTATTTCGGTTATTTCATTTTTCAAATTTGTGAGGTTGGCGTGTAAATCCCATTTAAACGACTTACCATCGACCACCCGAACCGAGGCACTAATTTCAACTCCTGAATTTACCATGCTACCCCCATTTTCAGGCCTGAAACTATAACCCAAATAAGATCGTAAGGGAACCATAACAAGCATATCAGATGTAGTTGATTTGAATAAATCGATCGTTCCCCTTACACGGCTTCCCCACAAAGCCACATCAACGCCCGTGGTTAGCTGAGTTACATTTTCGTAGCTAAGCTGAGTATTTGGAATAATTGCAGGATAAAGTCCCACTGTTTCGCGGAATTTAACCGACTGATAATAGTCTGAAGCATTTGATTCACCTATATCGTCGTTACCTGATTTTCCGTAGAGCGCTCTTACCTTTAACTCATCGAGCCATCCCAGATTCTTCAGGAAAGGTTCACTCGACAAACGCCAGCCAATACCTCCGGAGTAAAATAAACCAATCGGATTTTTCCCTAATTTGATTGTATGAATCGCATCGTCACCCACCCGCGATGAACCATCAAGCGAAAGAGTTGCTGTAACCAGGTATTTATCTTTATAGATATAGTTCAGTTTTTCGTACATCGATAGCCAGTTCCAGGTTCTGTTTTGTCCTCCAATGCGCCTTAGGTTACTTGTTCCATCCTGAAGTGCCTGGTACTGGTCATTCTGATGGGCATTCATTGTCAACCCCCAGTCGAGTTGATATTTGTTTGTTTGCAGGTTAAAACCTGTACTTGAG
The DNA here is from genome assembly GCA_963677955.2 of Prolixibacteraceae bacterium. Lineage (GTDB taxonomy): Bacteria > Bacteroidota > Bacteroidia > Bacteroidales > Prolixibacteraceae > Aquipluma. Next base: position 3,631,046 of record CAXXQR010000001.1, on the reverse strand, counting down.
TTTATATTGTGTACTTTATTGATTACTGTTTTATACGAGAGGTACGTGTTGTTGTAAATTGAAAGCAAATAATTATTGGTGGCTTTCGAAACGTTCCAGGCTTCGTTGTTGTAATAATGCGCCATGCCATGATTTGGCATAAAAATCTGTTCTTTCAGCGCATTGTATGTCAGCCCGAAATTGGTATTCAGCATGAGATTCTTTTTTAGCGTTGCCTCAAAACCCATAGTTGAAATGAAATGGTAATTGCTGTTTTGTGCTTTGTAATTGTTGATGATTGCAACCGGATTGCTCACACCCAGTTCATCAACTTCGCTCAATGTAGTAAGCTGGTTTCCATCAATATCGTATTGATACGGATTAAGCATTGGAGATTTATTCAGCGCAGCAAGTATCGGGTTAGTTTCCTTCACTTTGGCTGATTCCTTTAAGTTGGCGGTGTTGTAATTTAAAGACACGCCGGCATTCATTCTTAACCATGTAAAAATATTCAGACGGCTCACAAACCTCAGGTTATAACTATCGTAACCAGTAGTTTTTATAATTCCCTTGCTTGTAGTATATCCGAACGAAAGTCCGTAACGAGCTATGGCATCACCACCTTTTACCTTCAGGTTAATATTATTAAACATGGCATCCGAGAAGATCTTATCCTGCCAGTTGGTATTGTGCTGATAGTCAATAAAACGAGAATCGTCAGGGGTTAAGAACAAATTTGGATAAGTTTCCCGAATCGTTTCTTCATACATTCCGGATGAAAACAAGACTTCGTTTGCAAGAGTTTTGTGCTGCCCTGCATTTAACTGTGGAATTAAGTTTGATGGTGACATGGAATAACCCGAGCGAACATCAACATCGATAGACGTTTCAGTGGCACTTGGATCAAGCGTTTCGATAAAAACAACTCCATTTGATGCTTTTGAGCCGTAAGCTGCTGTAACTGTTGGATCCTTTACTACGGTCAGGCTCGAAACGTCCATCATGTTAACGGCAAGAAGTGGATCGTAAGCATAACCTTCCAGATTCGATCCGAATAATCCGGGGTTTTCCATCGGAATACCGTCGATAATATACAAAGGCTGATTATTGGTATTCAACGAATTAATGCCTCTTAAAAAAGTAACAGTACCCGCACCGGGAGCGCCATCTTTCCGGATAATATTTAATCCCGGAACCTTTCCCTGCATGTATTCGCCAACCGACATTGCCGAAGTTTTATAGCTTCCGGTCGGTTCGAGGTCATAAAATGAAGAAACCATGTCCTTCTTATACCTTGTTTGAGCCAAAATAGTCAGCTGGTCATCACCGGCAGCAAGATCTTCTGATGTCAGGAAAATCTTAAGGTTGGTTCGGTCATTCAAAAACACCCTTTTATTTTTATATGTATTCACCGGCGAAATTATCAGCCAGTTATTTCCTGAAGCTGCCTTGATTGTAAATTCGCCGGCATCGTTGGTCACAACCGGCAATTGTCCTGATCCCTCAATACTGATGGTGATATTCGAAACCGCAGCATTTGTTCCGGAAACAACAACTCCCTTAACCACAATTGAGTCGGCTGGCGTATTGTTTTGCGCCTTCGATGAGTATAAACTTAAAAGCAACACTGGAATTACGAGTGCAACTTTTTTGCAATGAGCAATGGTGAATAGTTTATTAATCATTGTATCAATTTTCATATTATGGATTAAATCCAGATTTGCCGGGAATAAAACATCGATAATTTTTTTTACGCTCAATTTCTGAATGCCATGCATTTTCGAGCCGGTAGTTGGCCGGTTGATCTTTCCTTCTATTTTAAATGCTCGTTTCATCCGTAAAAATTATATTTCGTTTATTCTACCTGAAATCAGATTTGGTTAGTTGGCTTTTCGTTTGTTTTATTGAACCGGTACAAATTCGATGACATCAAGTACCAATCCGTTATTTGGGATTCCACTTCCCGGACCTTTGTATTCGAATCGAATGGTGGGCCGTCCGTATTCAATAATATTGTCAACGTAACAGTCGAATTTATTGTAGCGACCAACCGGCACAAACGTAGCGCCAGTAACACTTTTAATTAAACCACGCGATCTGACATAGTCGTAATAATCGAAAGTCTTTACCAAAACATCATTCACATAAATGTCATAAATCCCACCAATGTCCATGTGAGTACCAACAACCATCCGGTATCTTCTTGGGAAGAGATTTCGGGTATTGAACTGAAGTTTATATGACCCGCTATACCCTTTGGTAAAGTTTACAATCAGAATGGAGTCGTTTGAAGCACCTTTTATGTAATTGTTTGCCACATCGAAGAAACTCGAACTGGTTACACTAACATTGCTGCGCCACGCGTATTTGTTTGCTCCTGTGGTACGGGCCAGCCATTCTCCCTGGAATTTTTCAGATCCTGAAAACAATGAATCAGGAATTGCAAAATTGGTATAATCGTAGGTTACACCGTTGCTGCACAAGTATTTATCGGTAGGCGTATAATCGACTACAATACTATCACCCCTTATATTAATCATATTTGGAATGGTATCGTTATGCCTGATTCGTAAAGGCTTAAATTCTGAAGCATCAAGCATATTTAGGAATGTACCATGCTCAACCAAATAAGGAATTAGAATGTCTTCCTGCCATTTTACCGGAATATCGCTGTATGAATGGAAGTTTCCACCCAGTTTGAGTGCCATTTCAGTCAAAGCATTTTGGTAAGTATCAAGTTTGGGATAAACAAATGTGGCTGTTAGGTTACGGTATTCTTTTGAAATAGGAAAATACTTCATTTCAAAAAGGTTAACCGTAACCGAAACTGTATCGTATACCGTTTCGCCCTTATCATTAAACCCGATTGGCCGGCTATTTTCTTTGTCCAGAATAATAGAATCCTGCTTGTTGACGTAATGAATAAAGTAAGGATTATTCTTCGCATAGAATTCATACAAATTCAATTTGGGAAGAGGCACATCACTCATCACAAAAAACTTTCCGTTGATGTAAAGCGGACTTTCAAAATTCAGGGAAATGCCATCATAAGTTGGTCTTCCACCTATATTTTCAAAAGTCGAGTACTTCTCTTCCAGAGTCTGAAGTTTCCGCTTTCCCTGAATATCGATGGGCTGAATAAAATGACGGGATATCAGGTAATTCAGATTCGTACTATCCAGTTGCTGAATTTGGTTGATCTTGTCGATAGCAGAATTGTCAGGGACAAACAAAGTATATGTATCGTTCGACAAAAACAAGGTGTCGAAATTGTATTTCACCATCAGGTCAACAAACTTCGATAAATCGCTCCTGCTTTTTATCGCATCCCAAACATTCATATTAATGGTGTCGGGTTGCTTAAAATAGTGATCATCCCAGGTTTTACTGCACCCTATTGCTGCAAAGACGATAACTATGAATATTATGCCAATTTTAGATCTCATTATATCTTTAGTTTATAAAGGTTCGAATCTGATGTAGTCCCAGATTAATCTGCCGGGGATCAATGATTTTACCGTAACGGTATGAGCATCGTATTTTTTAAAGTCGATTGTTCCAACTTTATAAGCAACATACGGATTACTGGCTGTGCCTCCTTTAGTCAGATCAATCAGTCCGCCAAGTTTATTGCCGTCGACATACAATTCCACCAGAGCATTAAGCGAGCTGTATGCGTTGGCTCCCAGGTAAACGGTGTATTTACCCTGAATAATTTTAGGAACCTGGTACGAAATCGTAAAATCACCGTCTATCTGCAAATAATCCTTGCTCCAGGCCAGTTCCGCAGGGTCGGCAGATTTCACATAAAACAGTTTGGCACCCGTCCATGTCACATAATCAAAGAGTTTCGGGTTTTCCATCAGGAAAGTTCCGCCTTTTTGCCTGTATTCAGTCAAAACCTGTTCTTCATAAAATTCATAGGTCACAATGGCGCGTGTCGGCTGCTGTGGTTTTAAAATCTGATCGATAAAATGAATGGCACCACTCTGAGTAATTACGTTACTGGCGTCGTAGTTTAGTCCAACGTAATCAATTATAGTCGTATCTGTTCCTGAGATTTTGGTATCGAAAATTTCCTTCCCTTTGTTAATAACGATATCGAGGCCGACACCGTTAATGGTCAACGGAACATCGGCAAACGTATTGTAATTGGTCGAAACACCCTGAAGGTCATCCAGGAACTTGCTTTCTGTTAGTATGTGATAGCCAACAAATAAATTCATTGGGTTCGTTGCGCTGGTATAGTCCGAACGATTTGGGCTGATTACGTTTGCCAGGTCAGCAAACGAATTAATGTTTCGCTTTTGATAAATTGTATCCGGTTCAACCAGCACTGTAAAAGGTTTGAGTGTCTGATTTTCCAATTTCATATCCACATCAATAATTTTATCAATACCGGTGGCTTCCATTGCTGCTGTCAGGATTGAATAGGCTGGATGATTTTTCAGCCAGGCATAACTATTCATGGTTATAGGATTCAGCATTGAACCGATAACCTGAATATAACCATTCGAAAGTTCGATATTCGCTTTAATAACTTTTGCCTGATTGTTAATGTTGTAAAAAGTGGTATCGGTACCAAACAGGAAATTGACATTTAAAAAGTCTCCTGAAAGAGTTGGTTCTGCAAATGTTCCAAATGGGAACTCATAGGTACTTGTCCCGGAATTCAGGACATGGTAACGGGCCAGAGCCGAAGAAAATTCCTGATCACTCAAAATATCGTTCAATGAGTGGTAGGTAGAACTGGTCTTCAAAAAATTATCAACAGCTTTGTTATCGGGAAGAAATAAGGTATAATTGATTCCATTTGGATTATAGGCACTTAAGGTCTTATCCAATCCACCTTTTTGCAGAATAGCCAGGAAGCTGGAATAAGCGCTGTCATTTTCAACCAGATAATCGTATATGGTATATTTCTTTACGTCTTCAAAACCGGCTTCAACAGGCGATTTCTTGCAGGCAAATTGCATGAACAGCAACAGAAGACCAAATAGTATTACAATTCTTTTCATGGTTAAAATTTATAATATGGATTTTGCACCAGATTAATATTTCGCTCAATTTCACCCTTGTAGATTGGCAGATACCAACCCAGTGGATTTGTCAGTTTCGCGGCTAAAATTCGTTTCTGGGTTGAAGGAACATTTCTGATAATATATTCGACCAGCTTGTCTTTCCGGCTGTAATTGTTGCGACGGCCCATCCGAAGCAGGTCGAACCATCGTTTTCCTTCGAAAGCAAGCTCAAGAGCACGTTCGTCCATGATGGCATCCTCATAGGTAATTGCAGAGTTTCCCAACGACAGTGGTACCACATTTGCACGGTCTCTGACTATATTCAAAAGGTCAAGCGCCTCACTGAAACGACTCAATTGTGACAATGCTTCAGCTTTCATTAAATAAATTTCGGCCAGCCGATAGACAATCCAGTTACAGCTATTTTGGTCGGTTCCGGTTCGCTCGGTTTTGCCATCAGGTGCGCGTCCTGCAAATTTCCATATCAAGTAAAAGTCTTCGCTGATTTTTGTGATTGATGCATCTTCGCCACGTGTTAGTTCAAGAGCGTACTTCCGGGCAAACATTTCGTCAGCGCGCTGACTCGGTAAATAATTATGGCTGTTGCGGTTAGTCAATCCATACAAACTGTTTTTCTGTGAATTACGGTCGCTAAATTGGAATTCGTAGATACCTTCCAGCGAATTTCCGGGGTAGAAAATTTCGAACCAGCTTTGACCCGGCATTAACTTAAAATTCTCGTTCATCAGAATTTTATCGCAATACTCTATGGTCTTGTTATAATCGAAATTCCACAGCGATATATCGGCTTGTAAGGCATCAAAAGCTGCTTTGGTTGCCCTTCCTTTTATTTCTTCTAAAGTTTTGTAGCCGTCGGTGGCATACTGACGGTATTCGTTCAAATCGTTCATAACCTGGGCGAGTACTTCTTCGCCCGGAGTTACCGGCAAATAAAAATCGTTTGCATCGGTTTCCGAAGGTGTTAAAACCAGCGGAACGTCCTTAAATATGCGCACCAAATAAAAGTATGAAAGGCTCCTAAGCCAAATGGCTTCCGACATTAGCCCTTTTAATTGGAAATCGTTTAATGTTTCGTCAATTTTCTGAACTTCAGGAGCATTCTTCAACACGTCGTTGCAATAATTAATAACCTTATAAAAACCCGCCCAGTCGCACAATCCGTTATCCGGGTAAATATTACTTTCAATCAGATTCCGTTCGTTTCCGCCTAGGTTATAATCAGCTTTAACCATGTCGCCCCGCGCTTCGCCATACGTAAACAGCGATCCGTTCATAGAGGCAAATGACTGATATGCACCCATTAATACTGCTTCAACATCTTCTTTGGTTTTCCAGAATTCCTCGCGAACCAAGCCACTTGGAGGAATTAGTTCCAATGATTTGTTGCAGGAAAATTGCAGGGCCAGAGCCAGAAATAATAATATAACCCGTATTTTGAATATCTTTTTCATAGTTGTCTGAATTAAAATCCTACTGCGAAACTAAAAGTGACAATTTTCGGTGGAGGAGTATTGGCATAGTCCACTCCGACCCAGAACGGATCCGAAGCATTTTGACCAACTTCCGGATCCTGACCGGAGTATTTAGTAAAAGTGAATAGCTTACGCGCACTTACTGAAATATTTGCACTCTGAAGACTCAGTTTTCGACAGAGTTCCTGGCTAAACTGATATCCAAATTTCACGTTGTTTAGGCGGAGAAAATCTCCCTTTTCAACATAACGATCCGATCCGAGATTATTGGCCGGGTTATTCAAATAAGCTCGTGGGAGTAAGCCTGGTTCATTTTGCCCCTGCGTTCTCCACCGGCTCAATACTGCAGTACTTTGGTTGTTTTTATCATTCATACCCTCAGTTTGCAGGGCAATCATATTGATAATATCAAATCCGATACGGTAGTAAAAACTAAAGGAAAGATCCCAGTGTTTATAACGGAACGAAGTTCCAAAACCTCCAACAAATTCAGGATTTGAATCACCGATATACATTACATCGCTCAGGTCAATTTTTCCATCATGATTCAAATCGGCATATTGAGCATCACCACCTTTAAAAATGTAGGTTCCTTTATAAGTCAACGGAATTGGGTTGTGATCGCCATCGTATAAAATATTTCCTTCAGCATCTTTAGCAATAGCATCGGCATCAGACGAGAAAACACCCAGGTATTTAAATCCGAAGAAAGAACCAATTGGCTCACCTGCAACCACTCTTTTCGGATATTCGCCATTTCCAATGGAAGTTGATTTTTCAGTATTGAAGTTATCGGGCAACTTGTTGAATGAATTAATATTCTGTGACGAGTTAAAATCAAGGCTAACTAACCAGTCTTTAGTTCGGATGATTTTATAGTTCATCATCAACTCCCAGCCTTTGTTAACCATTTCTCCGCCGTTAAAGAAATTTAAATGGTCGAAGCCTGAGGATGTAGGGATCTTATAATAATTTGGAGATCCCCCAAACAACATATCTGTAGTAATCTTATTGTAAATATCGCCTTCAATATAAAGCCTGTCTTTAAACAAGTTGAGTTCCAAACCAAGGTCAACCGAAGATACTGATTCCCATTTTAAATTATCGAGCTGAATACTGGTTGGTACGATGGCCGGGTTTATAATGTAACTTCCGCTACCTGCGGTTTCATAACTTGCAAAACGCGTATAGGGATCGCCCGGCGGCCGACCAGAAATACCCCAGCTTGCCCGAACTTTAGATTCACCAAGCCACTCGTGCATGCTGTCCATAAATGGTTCGCTCGAAAATCGCCAAGCTGCCGATATACCCGGAAAATAACCCCACCGGTTATTTGAACCAAATGCAGAGTTGGCATCGGCCCGCATGGTAGTTTGAAGCATATATCGATCCTTGTACTTGTAGTTCAGATTAAGTAAACAACCCAAGTCTCTGTTTTCGCTCAATCCGGTTCCAATCCAGTTAATTTGTGCACCAACTGCCGGATCCTGAATACTGGTACTTGGATTCCGGTTGCTTTGAATATTCATCCATTCATTTTTTCCGGAATTGGTAATCCAGGAAACTGTTCCATTCAGAAGATGATCTTTATTGGCAATCGGTACATCAAAAACAAGTTGAGATTCCGTTTTAAAGGACGACCCCAAGCTATTTCCTTCTTCAGCTTTATTTACAGTCCAGGCCAGCCAGTCCGATCCAATCGCATTGTAGGGTAGAAAATTGTTTTCCTTGGTACCGTAATATTGAAAAGAAACCGTTTCTTTAAAAGTTAGCCAGTCTTTAATGGTATATTTTAACCGGAATGAATTTTCGAGCGAATTTTCATTTTTATCCTTTTTGCCCAAACGCGCCACTGCAACAGGATTGTAATAATCATATCCGTTTCCCTGATAACTGTTAATTGGCGTGAAATATTCTCCCGTTAGATTTCCCTGAGAATCGTGTTCCCAAATACTCATGTTTGGTGCTTTGAGATACGCCATCTGACGTACGTTCCGATCCTGACCATTTACAGCCCAACTGATATTTCCGTCAATCTGATTGTTCGAATAATTAAACTGAACAGTAAAAAGCAGTTTTTTGGAAAGAAAATAATCCAGATTTACGCGGGTTGAGAACTTTTTCGCCCCGGTATTGATGGTTGTTCCTCCTTCATCGACATAACTAAAAGAGGTAAAATACCGCGTTTTCTCACCTCCACCCGACACTTTAAAATAATGGTCATGAGTTACTGAGTTCTGGGTGATGGCGCCAAGCCAGTCGGTGTTCGCCGAATAATTGTAAAAATCGACATAATCTTTGTCGTAAGCGATTTCCGACGGGACATCGTAAACACCAAAGCTATTGTGCCATTCTTCCAATTGTAACATCGTATATTCATCACCGTTCAACATCGGAATAGCAGGCGGCTGAAAGTTCAAACTGTTCTTGTACTGATAATCGAACTGAACTTTTCCCATTCGACCACGATTGGTTTCAATCAGCAAAACTCCGTCGGCACCTTTCGAACCATAAATAGCTGTTGATGCAGCATCCTTTAAAACCTCAATGGACTTAATATCCTGAAGGGCAATGTTGATCAAATTACTGATATCTTCTGTATTTGCCGAACTCAGGGCGAAGGTACTTGGAACTTTATCCTGAATAATACCGTCGATAACAATCAGCGGCTTATTATTTCCCATCGAACTCAATCCGCGAATTACAATTTGGGAGCCGGAACCCGGGTCACCCGAAGCACTGATAATATCCATACCGGCAATTTTTCCCTGAAGTGCGTCGGCAGCAGATGTGATACCCTGATCTTTCATTTCCATCAGGTCAATTTTAACACGCGAAGAAGCGTTGTCGCGATCTTCGATATTGGTAAGCTGATTATCTGATTTTGCCTTGGCAGTTATGGTAACCTGGTCGAGTTCAATGTCGGAAGATGTCAATGCAATTACCACAGGTTTTGCAGGATTTGGCTTAAATTCTTTGGTTTGATAGCCTATCACAGTAACCTTCATGGTATTTGCCGAACTCTTCATTTCGTAAACAAAGTTTCCATCAGCATCGGTAATCGTACCGCTCACAACACGGTTATCTTTATCAGATTCAACGACAGTTGCACCAATGATTGCCGAGTTATCCTTCTGATCAATTACCTTTCCCCTGATGGTGGTCTTCGTCTGGGAATATGCTTCGATAAAACTGCATAGAATAAGAATCAGAATTATGGTTCTTTTGATTTTTTTCATGAGTTCAAAAACCTTAGGTTTAAAATATTCTAAATTAGCTGAATGTCTATTTGGTATCTACAATACTGTATTGCAATACTCCCTTGATTTCGTGCACTACCCCATTGTTTATGGAATTCACAAACGCACCGGCGGTACCTGTACTTAGATTTCGGGAAGTAAGAATATTTGTATTGGCAGATTCGTTCACCACAATTGCAGGGCTACCGTCTTTTGCGGGAATGTTAATTTTATCAATCCCCGGCACTATTCTTATTTTGGTATAAACGGTGGTATAAGGAGTCGAACTTTCGTCTACTCTGGCCGTCTCGTAATAGGCATCCTGCTTATTTCCGTCGGTAAAAATTAAATCGCCCTGTACGAAATGCAGCAGTACAAAATCCTGAAGTTCCTTAGTACTCATGGCATCTGTATTGGTGACGTTCAATACCGAATCTGATGGAACAAATACCGTGTAATTTTGATTGTCAGAAATAAAACTGTATTTAAACAGTTTATCCTGACTCAGCCCAGCTTTTTTCAGCAAATTATGAAATTTGGGATACTTCGATGAAATGGTCACAAACAGATCGTTAACAGCGAAGTTAAACCAGTTATCAATTTCGTAGGTTGACCCGTTGTCTGAATTCGTACTGATCAGCCGGGGAATATCAACTACCTGTCGTGCTCCTTGATAGCCATAAGTAGTTGGAGCCGTTCCTTTAACTTCTTTTGTTACATTATTGAACGTAAGATAATTTCCGGCCAGGTTCTTAATGAACTCTTTTCGTGCAACTCCTTTAGGTTGATCCAACCCGATGTGATTTAGTAACAGAATTCGTAAATCATCGGTAGATAAACCAGTTTTCTTAATTGCCGGGTAAAGTGTGATTGCTGAAAAACGTTCCAAAACCGGGTCATAAAGAAAAGATGAGTCGGCTGAAGTATTCACATCAGCTTCAACAAAAAACGAATAATTGGCATCTCTTCGCTTTAGGGCCGATAGCAAACCCGATTGTTCAATAGCATTCATCACCTTCGAAAAGCCTTTCCTTATATAAACAGGTCCGGTAACACTACTAAATGCCCGGGGAACAATGGGTTGATTTACACCAATAAATGTACAGTTGCTGCCATATTGTTTTTGGACTATTGAAGATTCATCGATTTTTATAATATCTGATTCACCATTTAAAAATCCTTTTTGCAAATCGGTTGGATAAATCGGATTGATAGAAAGGCTGGAATTCGCAATGATGCGTTTAATATTTTCCGGAGAAGCTTCCAGACTCCCCCAGTTATTTCCACCAGCAAGATACTGATTAACAAGCTGATTAAGTGCCTGATCTGTTGGCGCAACAATACCGTGATGATAACGGATTGTCACATTTCCCGGAAGTCCGGTTGAACCTTTGGGCGCCTGTGTCTTTTCACTTCCAATATTGAATACAAGTTGTGGATATCTTAAGTTAAACAACGAATCAACCAGCAAGCCCTGATCGGCACCTGCCTGTTTGTTTGTTTCACTCGAGTTATAATCCAATTCGGCGAACTGATTGACCAAATTAAGATAAGCGGTGTACGAATTGGCTCCTGTCTTATCTGAAAGGATTTCCATCCCGTTTTTCAAGGGTTCCACAACACGGTCTACAACATACACGAATCCGTTTTCAGCAAATACCTCATCGCTGGCAATACGTGAGTTGCTGTAATACATGTCGGTAGCACTTTCAAACTGTCTTCCAAAATAAAAAGCATAATCCGATGTAGATAAATCGTAAATGTCGAAATATTCCTTGTAAAATATTGGCGCAAATTTTCTGGAATCGGTAAATACCCGCCGATGCCACGATGTTTGTGTCGTATCAATAAGATTTGTTCGCCTTAACGTTGAGCTTTGTCTTTTGTACCGGCTGTAGGCAACACCATATTTTTCATTTTTACCCATTAACAGGGTTTCACGTTTGTAACCCTTTGGAAGATAGTTGTTTAAATCAAGTGTATCAATCCAACCATAAATATCAAGTGACTTCAGTTGCTTTTTACTCCAGGCGTCCTGTACCACATGGTATTTCACGAGTTTTATGGCTTCAGATTTTGGCATTTCAGCCAGCGATTTATATTTTGAGTTCTCCTGAAAGTACTTTGTAAATGCGTCGTTCGAAGGTGCAAAAACAGTGTAACTACCCGACACATTGATAATGGTATCATAGCCTGAAATTTTCAGCAATTCGGCAAAAGTGGAAAGTTCCGGTTTTGTTAAAATCTGATCGTACAATTTACCGGCCAGCCATGTCGGACGGGCATAGTGAATATCGTCTTTTCTGCAAGCCATGAACAAAAGCAGAAACAAAACAATCAAGGTTAGTTGCTTATTCTTTGTCATTTTAAATTTCATAAGTGTTGAATAAAAACGGATGAAAACACAGATCAACGGGACAAATGTATCAAAATTCAAAACCTTGCTATAACACTCAAATTACCGACTTGACATAAATCGTGAATAAGTGTTAAAATCGGTTAATTTATGATACTCCTGATTGATTTGTGCTATTTTTTTCCCTAGTCTCCGGAAAACCTTTTTGTCTGAAAGCTGATGGAGTAACAGCAAATTGTTCTCTGAAGCATTTAACGAAGTAGGACAAATTATTAAAGCCCAGACCATATCCAATTTCCTTGATGGATAAATTTGTGGTAGACAACATTTCGCATGCTTTCTGTAATTTAAATATGCGGATAAATTCTACCGGCGACAGTCCTGTTAAAGCTTTCAGTTTTCGGTATAAATGTGTGGTGCTAATGTTTAAATCTTCTGAGAGTCTCTTGACATTGAAATCAGTTTCCGACAGGTTATCTTCCAGTAGCTGCCGCAGCCTCAAAATAAATTCATCATCTTTCGAGATGTTCGACGAGGATACCTCGACCATGAAATTCTGCGTCATGTATTTTTCACGGATCAACTCCCTGTTCTTAATCAGTCTCGAAATTTGCACTTTGATGATACTCATGTCAAACGGTTTGGTTACGTAGGCATCGGCGCCCATGTTATAACCTGAAACGATATGCTCGGAAGCATTATTAGCGGTGAGCAAAATGATTGGGATGTGACATGTTTTGTTGTTGTCCTTTACCTTTCCACACAGTTCGTAACCATCCATTTTGGGCATAATAACATCGGAAATCACGACATCTGGTAAAACTCGCGTTATAAGTTCATATCCTTCAACACCATCTCCAGCTTCGTAGCAATTGTAATCTTTCGACAGTGTTTTTACCAGAAAAGTCCGCAAATCAATATTGTCTTCAACAATAGCAATGGTCATTTCTTTCCCTTTATTCTCTAACTCGTGCACCTGTTCACTATCGTAAACATCTTCATGCCAAAGCATTTTCTTTGCATTTGCTTCCGATTCAAGATCAGAAATATGGATATGCTTAAACGGCAAATTTACATGGAAAGCAACTCCCCGTCCCTCGATTGATTCTACAGTAATCGTTCCATTGTGCATTTCAACCAGCGATTTTGAAAAAGATAAGCCAATACCGGCTCCTTCCACTTTCTCGTTCACCTTATAAAAGCGCTCAAAAATCCTGATTTTATCCTCATCCGAAATATCCTTTCCTTCGTTAAACACGGTAATTCGTATAATATCTTCAGTGCCATCACTTTCTTCACTTCCGTGTTCAAAAACCTGAAGCGAAACTTCAATTGAATGATTTTCAAGGGTATGTTTAAACGCATTTGAAAGCAAATTGTATAGTATCTCCTCTATTTTCTGGCCGTCGACTTCAACGATGATGGATTTATCAGGAACTGAATACTGCAGATTGGTTTTCCTCCGGCTTTCAAGTCCTTTAAAATTAGACACAACGTCGCTAACCAGGGAAACAATATCGGTTTTCTGCAAATTCAGTTGCAATTTTCCGGCGTTCAATTTTCTAAAATCGATGATCTGATTGATTAGTGTAAGCAGGTAATTTGAATTGCGGTAAATCAGGTTTAAATGGTTTTTCCAACTGGGGTCTATATTGGTATAATTGAGCTTCATGTCCTCAATTGGAGCCACAACTAAACTTAAAGGTGTCCTCAGTTCGTGAGCGATATTGGTCAGAAACCGCATTTTATTTTCGTTGTTTTCAATGGCAATGGCATCAATTTTTTTCTGGAACGAAACCTTTTGTTTGTTGGCCATCCAGTAAAACATATATCCCACAATCGAGATCAGCAAAATAAAAATGAAAGTCCGCATGTACCATGTTTGATACCAAGGTGGTAAAATATTAATTTTCAACAGCCTTTCAGCAACAGAAGGAATATTATCTGCACTTACTGCCGAAATATGTAAAGTGTATCTTCCAAAAGGTAATTTCGAAAAGTAAACATACTGATTTGAAGCCGGAACAGTAATCCATCGATCATTATAGCCTTCCAATTTATATCTGATCATGTTTCCTTCCTGATATTGATAATGATGCACACCTACTCCAACGCTGAACGTATTCTTGGTAAAAGGCAATTCAATCTTACTCATTTCGTTTAGCGTGGTTTTCATTATATTACCGCTGCTAATGGTGTCGCCAACATTTAAAACCTTATTTAAAATTCTGAAATAGGTCAATCCAATTTTGGGCGGAATCGGGTTAAACCTGATTTGGTCAGGATAAAAACGGGTGAATCCATTGTCTCCGCCAAAAAACATTTCGCCGTCTCCTGCTTTGTAATACGAATTAACTTTGAAGGTCTCTCCCTGAAGTCCGTCAGAATTGCTGTAATTGGTAAAAGGCTTGGTTTTATTGTTATAATCGATCGATACAATTCCTTTGTTGGTGCTAATCCATTTCATCCCGTTCTGATCGGAAAGGATTCCAAGAACATCATTTCCAGGCAACCCGTTTTCAGTAGTGATGTGCGAGAATTTAAACGAATCTGTATCCATAACATTAATGCCACCTCCCTGAGTGGCTATCCACATTTTCCCATCCGGATTTTCAAAAATGCAATTGATTTCGTTGGCATTCAGAAAATCCTTCTCAGGCTTTGTGGCAACAAACCGCTGAAACCTGATATCGGGTTTTGAATTACCCGACAGATTTAGTTGATCATAGGAAGTTTTTAACAGGTTCAAACCGATGTTGGTTCCCACCCAGAACCGGTTCTTACTGTCGATTAGCATCGACAAAATAGTTTTGTTCGAAATTCCCTCCGGATTCCCCGGATCAAATGGAAAAGAGTAATATTTTTTTTCCGGATTTTTGCGCATGGCCGGATAAAACCGCAATCCCTCGTCAGATGTACCGCACCAGATGTTTTTGTATTTATCAACCATTACTTTCCGCACAACACCGCTATACAAGGGTTCTTCGTTTGGCATTCCGTACATCCAGCCTTTTGCAGTTTTACTTAGTCTGCACAACCCTCCATCGGAGGCAACCCAAAACACAGAGTCCGATTCTCTGGCAATATCCCAAATGTTGTCGAAAGCGCTTACTGGTCGTGTCTCCTGCTTGTAATTGAGAACTCTAAACTCGCCCATTCCGGCTCTGCCAAAACGCTTCGTTGTCAGGTTTAGGCCGCCCTGCCTGAGTCCAATAAATAACTCCTGATCGGTGCTGTTAAAACACATCACAATATTTCCGTTCAGCGATTTTTGATTGGAAGGATCTCTTTTAAACGAATAAAAAGCTTTGCTATTCAGGTTCATAATACTAAGACCCAGCCCTTGATGTCCAACCCATAAATTTCCCGAGAAATCTTCGAACAGGCACATAATATTGTTGTCGAGCAACGATCCGATTTTCAACGGATCGGGAGAATATTTTCCGGTGGTTGCGGTTTCCAGATCGGCATAGAGCAAAGCAGGTTCATTGCCATTGCAGTAAATAATGTGATTGCTTGCAAACATCAGGTTCAAGATATTAACCCCTTTGAAATATACCTGATCAGTATATGAATATGTTGGCAAGTCGATATACGACAGGCCGTCTGTTGTACCCAGGTAAAGCCGGTCCTCATCTTCCACATAAGTAATTGAGTTTATATGTTGGTGATAAACAATTCGCTTTTGAATACGAATCAAAGTATCCTTCTTGTTAAACACAAGTTGGGAAATCAGAATTCTCAGAGGGCTATATTTATCTTCGTTCGACACAAGTGCAAGTCTGGTA
Source organism: Prolixibacteraceae bacterium (assembly GCA_963677955.2). Lineage (GTDB taxonomy): Bacteria > Bacteroidota > Bacteroidia > Bacteroidales > Prolixibacteraceae > Aquipluma. The sequence goes on along the minus strand of CAXXQR010000001.1, from coordinate 3,615,170 downwards.
TCGAACGAATTCATATAATGTATGTATTCTGGCGATTTTGAATTTCCATCGTAAACACTCAGTTTCTTCGTTCTATAACCACAATTTGATTTTTCAGATTTATAAACCAAAAATATTCCGGCATTGGAATGAATTAAAACATTTCCATTGGTTTCGTATATGCCAAAAACGTAATAGCTGGCCGGAGGAAGTCCTTCCATATTAAGCGGTAGAAACGCTTCATCTTCTTTTCGGAACAGGGAAATACCTGAAAGAGAAGCTACCCACAAATTGTCGTGAGAATCAATAAAAATCTTGTTGATTTTTTTATCCGATAAACTTAAAGGATTCCCAAGTTCAGGTCTATAAAAATGAAAATCGAACCCATTATAACTGGTTAATCCCGACCATGTAGCAAACCACATTTTTCCTGAAGCATCCTGTGCGATAGAGTTTATCTCACCGTTATAGAGACCCTCGGTGGTTCGTAAATATTTAAATTCTGTTCCCATGCAGAACTGAATTGCCATGAGAAAAAATACAACAAAAAAGGAACTCTTCTTCATAGGTAGTTAGTCAATCAATTGTCCATCTTTTCAGGGGTTCAAGGTATAAAAGAATTGTTTAAAAAATTTATCAGATTTCATGTTTGAGAATTTGTTTAGACACAGCCTTTCCTAATCAAAAAACGAATGTTTAAATTTTCTCTTCATGAAAAATATACGTACATGGATTACAAATTCCTGACTATATGATACCGACAGGTTATTCGGTGCCAAACGCGAAATGAATTGAAACGCAGTTAGAAAATATCTAATTTTTCAAAATTTGTGTCACTGATCTACTTTCCGCAACAAGTCAATGTACCCAGAATTGCAATTATTGAAATTTCATAGTTTGCATTCATTTTTCGGTGGGGAGTTTGATTGACGGATATATCGTGGACTTTTGTATTCCTGAATCACCATTGAAGTAATAAACACTTTCATGTACGATTTATTTCATCAATGAAAGAATCGTTACATTCTTCATGCCTGTCTAAATATTTCGAAAAATCATTTAATAAGTACTTTTGACAAGAACCACTTAATTAAAATCAAACATTATGAAAAAACTTTTACTTCTATTTTTTCTGGTAGTAGGATGGAGTGTTTTGTCTGATGCTCAGACAAAGAAACCCTACAACAATTTAATTATTACTGAAGCAAAACTAAACCGACCGGAGTTTAATTATGCCGAAATTACAAACATGGGTGATGAGACCATCAACCTCAAAAATTTTGAATTTGGGAAAGTTGACCCTTGGACTATTCCATGGCCATTCAACGCCAGTAACAGCTTTACACTGCCAGACAAAGAGTTGGCTCCAGGCGAATCTTATGTTATTGCTGTAGGCACAGACTATGAACCTATGATGTGGTTCAAAAATCCTCAGAAATACAGAGAAAGGGTACAAAAGCCTGAAATGTATAAACTAGCCAACCTGATTTTGCAAGCCGGAGAAGGTGGTCCTGCTGCATTGGATAAAGTAGATTCTTATTGGCATGCTCTGGAAAGCTGGGGTGGAAGAGATTGCCTTTATTTAAGACATCACTACTTGTTGGAAGATGGTATTACCAAAGACTCTATGATTGTTGATCAGGTAAACGGTATGTTTACAGGTTCAGGAGGCACTCGTGTTGATGGCAACGCTGTTGATGTGGCCGGTGTGACAAATGCCACTGGTAATTGCATATTGATTCGCAAACATTCGGTTAAAACAGGTATACAGGTATTTTCGAGCCAGGAAGCTAATATTGAAGCTGCAAACTTACAGTTTGGAAATAATAAGGGACTTGACCTTGGCGATTCGGAATGGATTCCGGTTCCAATACCTGGTGGAGAAAACGACTACACTTTTGAGCCATGGCGTGCTGTTTTCTGGACCGTGGGAAATTCTGTGAATGCAACGCTTGATGCAACTACACTCGTTTCTAAAACCGGAAAGGTGCAGGTTGATTTTGCCAATGGAAAAATTACAGTTCCATGGGGAGTTAGAAATATGGATTCAATTATGTACCAGTTCCAAAGAAAACCTGGGTTGGCATGGAAATATGATTTAGCACCAATGACCGAAGACTCTGCCTATATTTCAGCCCGGACAGGTGATAAATTAACTGTATATGCCTGTGGCGATGAAGCTACTATTAAGGAATTTGCAATTAATGTATTGGCTCCAACAGCCGATGACAATATTGTTATTCCTAAAAATGGATTCGATTACAAACGTATGTTCTATACCAAAAATCTAGGGCCTTATAGCGGATACAGAGTTACTGACGGCGTGCCGGGTATGGATACAATCAAATTTATTGACTATGCTACCCGCGTAGACACTTTGTTGAAATATCTTGAAAAAGCTCCAAAAGCGAGTTGGAAAATTGTATTTAAAAGTGGTGTTGAGCAACCCGACCTAAAATTAGGCGATATTTTACGCGTAACTTCCGAAAGTGGGAAAGTAAAAGATTATTTCCTGAAACTTGACAAATTTGTTCCTAGTTCAAATGCTTATCTAAGTGGAATTACCTGGCCTGATATGCCTGCATTCTTTAAAGGTGGAGTGGCCAAATCATATGGTTGGAAAGGTGATACAATTCCGGGATTTGTGAATAGTAAATTCGACTATGTTGTAAATATCCCACTCGGATATGATGGAATTCCTGCATTAATTTTCTACAAAGAACAGACAGATTCAAGAGTGGTAGTAAGCAGAGCTAAAACTTTGGCTGGATCTGATGAAGATCGTACTGCAAAATTTACTGTAACAGCAGAAAATGACACTATTGTAAATGTATATACAGTTCGTTTTGAAAAGGAAAAAGATTATTCGAATGTTCAACCTTGGAAGGGCGAACCATTTATCTCTCAATTTTGCTGGAACGAAAACTGGGCTCGCGATTGGGTAGAAATTGTTAATCCCGGAACTGAGCCGCTCGATTTAAGTCATTATATGCTTATTCGCGCCAATACTGATTATCAAGTGTTGACAGCCTGGAATGCAACAACTGATTTTTCAAACGCATGGAAGAAATACGTACCTGGCAAAAAATGGCAATCAGAAGCCGACTGGCAGGTAACTCCACGTATACTTGAGCCCGATTTGGCAGTAAATCCAATTGTTTACCCGGGTGATGTTTTTGTCATGACGAACCATGGTGGAGGCGGTGCTCTAGATTATTACGGAAATGAAGTTGATGTTAATTTTGATAATAGTAAAAATCCATGGGGATTGAGCCTTAGTTCAAATCCTTGTTCAAGTTGGTGGGGTGATTTCTTCTTGTACAAAATCACCAATGATTCAGTCATCAATGGCCTGAAGCCAGCTACCGATCCTAATGATTTTGAATTGATTGATGTCTTTGGTGCACCAGACGGGAATGCATGGACTGTTGGAGGTGTTGTTCAGGGTCAGCTTGTAGGATATACAAGAAAACCACAGATTTACAAAGGTAACCCTGTATTATTGTCTTCGTTTGGAACCACCCAAGATGATTGTGAATGGATTGCCAGAGACCGCGCCTATTACGATGCTATTGGAATTGGCTGGCCATTGGATATTTATAAAATTTGTGACGGTATTGGAAGCCATGTTATGGATCCTGTGACCATTTACAAATCAACTGTAGCCTCAACTGTTTATAAGGTTAGTGAAGGATATTCAAAGAAGGAAACAATTAAAGGTATAACAACAGGTACAACTGTTGGCGGATTCTGTGCCAATATCTTAAAATTGAACGAACTTCAGACCCTGACTGTGAAATCTGCATCAAGTGGTCTTGAACTAGGAGAAGCTGCTTCACTTGCAAAAGGTGATACTTTGATTGTTATGTCAGCAGATAGTATCAACATTTCAAAATATATTCTTGATGTGTCAACCAGTGGTTTGAGCGCTGACGCAGTTTTAACCTCGACAGCCTACACTGTTGATGTAGCTGGTTCAACCGGAACTATCAGTGGATTTAAACAAGGTACTTTGCTGAAAAACATTGTTTCTGGTGTAATGGTGCCTGCAGGTGCAATGATGACAATAACAGATAAAAATGATGCCTATGTATCTTTGAACAAATTGAATTATGACACTATCTCTGTTAGTGTTGTTGCAACAGATAATATCTATTTTGAAGTAGTTGCTGAAAATGGTACAACGAAAATAAAGTACCAACTCAAACCAACTTCTAATCCGGGCGATGCTTATGTAACTTCAGATATATACAGTGTTGATCAGTTTGCTGCACTGATTAAATTTGTACCCGGCGGAACAACAGTATCTGCTTTACTGACCAATTTAACTCCAGCGCCAGGTGCAACTATGAAAGTATATGACAAAGCAGCATTTGAACGCCAGACCGGCGATATATACAGAGACGATAAACTTGTTGTGACTTCGTCAGATGGCACCGTAACAAAAGCATACTATTTCTCCATGCTTAATTTCAATGTAAATAAATATCTGGCCTTTGTTGTTTCTGACGATTACACCATTGATCAGGTTGCATTTACGATTTCGGGCCCAATGTCGTCAACAACCTTACCTGTATTCTATAACAAGCTGTATCCATCGTTTGGTGCAACACTTTCGGTTCTCGACAAAGATGGAAATGTTAGTACAGCTGCTGATTTAAGTGTTGGCGATCAACTTTTGGTAACAGCTGCCGATGGTATGACTACAGCATTGTATGCAATTGATGTAAACAACACCAAAGCTATTGATCCGGTATCCGAATCAATTAAAATGTATCCGAATCCGACTACTGACAGAGTTATTATCAATGGTTTGGCCAAAGGAAACAGAGTTCAGGTGTTTAACTCTGTTGGTGTTACTCTGCGCGACGTAATTGTTGACAATTCAACAGAATACGTTTCTCTTACTGCTCAACCAGCCGGAATGTACTTGTTTGTAATTTCATCTGGAGAAAAGCACATTAACATCCAAAAAATTATTAAAAAATAAAAATCTAATGAAGTAAGGGCCTGTATGAGGGCCCTTACTTTTTTTCTGAAACGAAGTTCTTTTCTATATTTCAGGTTATCCGATTTTATTGATGCTTACCAAACCCAAACCGATACCTATTACCACAACGCTTTTTGCATACGATTTTAGCACTTCCTGAATTTTCTTCTTCCTGAACGGTAAATTCAGGCTAACTTTTCAAAAATTCTTTGCCTCAAATTCATTTTACATCACAAAACTTCAGGCAATGTACTTTTACTTAGAAGTTCATACAATGAGAAATCAATGTAAAAACTTTATCCGGAAACGAAATCAACCATGCAGCATATAAAACTACATATCAATAAGTTAATTCTCATTATCCTGTTTATCCCTTTGTTATCTCGTGGACAAATCAGTCCACAAGAGGCCATAAGCCAAATGAAAAAAGGAATAAATATGGGCAACACACTTGAAGGACCAAATGAGGGCGACTGGGGAAATCCTCCTGCCCAGGAATATTATTTCGACCTGTATAAAAAAGAAGGTTTTAATTTCGTTCGCATACCAACCCGATGGGACAAGCACTTAGGAACAACTTCACCTTTCGTGATTACTGAGAGTTGGCTAAACCGTGTTGAACAAATCGTTGACTGGGGACTTTCGCGCGGACTTTTTATCATTCTCAATTCGCATCACGATAGCTGGATAAAAGATACATACTCCAATCCGGTAAACCAGGCACGTTTCGACAGTTTATGGAGCCAAATTGCCATCAGGTTCAAGGACAAATCTGATCATCTGATTTTTGAAATTTGCAACGAACCGGTTAACATGACCAAAGCTCAGGCTGATGAAATGCACAAAAATGCCATAAAAGTAATCCGGAGAACAAATCCAACCCGGCTGATCGTTTTTCAGGGTATAGATTGGGGCGGCTCCGATGGGTTGATAAATGCCGCCATTCCTGAAGACAATTACGTTATTGGCTCGTTCCACTCTTACGACCCTTATCTATTTGGCCTCGAAGGGCAGGGTACCTGGGGAACTACTGCTGATATTAATGCGCTGAGAGCAAAATTCCAAACGGTAAAAGATTGGTCAGTCCTGCATAATATTCCGGTACTCCTGGGAGAATTTGGTTCGATTAAAACCGCCGATTACAATTCGCGGATGAAACACTACAAAGCCTACATGGAACTGTCAGCCTCATTTGGGTTTGCACCGGCGGCCTGGGATGATGGCGGCGACTTCCGGATTTTCTACAGACAAACTGAATCGTGGGACAACGACATCAAAGACATTCTGGTAAATTCATCAGATCTTTCACCTGTATCGCCGCATCTTTGGCTGCTTCAGGATACGATTGTAAAGTTAGGATGGACAAATCCGGTTAATGATTACGACAGCATTTTTATTGAACGAAAAACTTTGGGCGCTACATACTTACGTGTTGATACACTTCCCGGAAATGCTACTGGTTTTGAAGATCTCAACTTGCCACAGTCGAAGGATTATTATTATCGGGTAATTGCACACTACACCAATGCCCCGGATTTGTATTCTTATCCTCAAAAAATATTTTTGCCGACATACGTTCCTGTTCAGCCACCAGCCATTTTGCCTTATACCGGTCAGCCACTGTCTATTCCGGGAAAGATTGAAGCTGAATATTTCGACATTGGTGGCGAAGGATATACCTACCACGATTCGGACTCCAAAAACATTACCGGAGAGTTAAGACCAGATGAAGGTGTTGACATCTATAACGTTGGAAATGGAGCTTACCTTGTTGCGGACAATTATCCCGGTGAATGGGAAAGTTATTCAGTAGAAGTGACTCAAAAAGGCCAGTATGAAATCACAGCGCCAATTGCAGCGTTCGAAGGCGGTGGCACATTCAAAGTTACCATTGGAAATTCTGAATCGGCGACCATTGTCGCGCCAACTAACTATAGCTGGACAAAAACAAAGCCGGTTACCTTCACCATGAATCTCGAGGCAGGCAAACAAACCATGCGAATTACCTACCTGACAAAACCCTTGTTTAATCTGGATTATCTCGACTTTGTCCGCATTGTTCCCGATAAAATTACACCTGTTCAGCGAAACAATTCAGTTCAGATCCAACAAACAAGACAGGAATTGATTGTTCAGTGGCCGGAAATTCATCTGGCAGATCAACTAAAGCTCTTCTCCATTACAGGCTCCGAAATAAAAACTATCCCGGTTGATAAAACTGAGTTGCGGATTTCGACGTCAGGATTGCACTCTGGAGTTTACATCATTCAGGCAATTTCAGAAAAGCAAAAACTAAGTAAAAAAATCATTATTCCGTAAATCATGAAGATACTTATTAAATCAAGCATACTTCTCTTTTTCCTGATTCTTGTTATTCAGGCATATACCCAAACAGTGGTTACTGTAACCGTTGATTTAACGAAAAATACAGTGCCGGTTTCTCCTTATATTTACGGTAAGAACAACGTTTTACCCAACACTTTTTTAAGTTCAGGAACCAATACTGAAGTTAGCCGCGCCATAGCAGCAGGTGTTCGTTTGGTTAGGCAGGGAGGTGGAAACAACAGCACCAAATACAACTGGCGGTTAAAACTATCGAGCCATCCCGACTGGTACAACAATGTGTATGCAAACGATTGGGACGTTGCCGCACAAAACCTTCAGAACAAATTGCCCGGAGTTCAGGGCATGTGGTCGTTTCAATTGCTTGGCAAAGCCGCTGCCAATACTCAGCACAATTTTAACGATTGGGGGTACAATCAATCGCAGTGGTGGAGTGGCGTGAATCAAAACCTTGCTGGTGGTGGACAGGCTAACCCGGCAGGCGGCGCGCAGGCTCTGGTTGAAGGAAACCCAGATTTGTACCTGGAAGAGTGGACATCCGATTCAACCGTTGGCATTCTGGACAAATGGTTTGGCGCTAATGGTTTGGGTTACGACAAAAATGTTATCAAATACTGGGACATGGACAATGAACCTGAAATCTGGTCGGGAACGCATGACGATGTCATGAAAACGCAATGTTCAGCCGAAGAATTTATGCAACGCTACTTTAAAGTAGCCAAAGCTGCTAGAGCGAAATTCCCCGACATCAAACTGGTTGGCCCGGTTCCGGCTAACGAATGGCAATGGTTCCGCTGGGGTAGCGATGCCATTTCGTACAACGGCAAAAAATATTGCTGGCTCGAATATTTCATTCTCCGGATAGCTGAAGAGGAAAAAGCAACGGGTATAAGATTACTCGACGTATTGGATATACACTATTATCCTGGCTCACAAGATCCGGCAACTATATTGCAGTTTCACAGAGTATTTTTCGACCGGAACTATGTTTATCCTGAAGCCAACGGACTACATACCTTAAACGGAGGTTGGGATACCTCACTCAACAAGGAATACATTTTGGGACGATGCTCCGACTGGCTCACCAAATACATAGGTGCCGACCATGGCGTTGGACTGGCCGTTACCGAAAGTGGCATTAATACGTCAAATTCCAATGTTCAGGCGGTTTGGTACGCCTCAACTCTGGGCGAATTCATGAAAAACGGAGTCGAAATTTTTACACCCTGGAGCTGGTCGGTGGGCATGTGGGAAACCATTCATTTGTTCAGCCGATATAACCATGAAAATTTTGTTCCCGCCACATCGCAGGACGAAACACTTGTTTCGGCATATCCAACCATCAACGAATCGCACGACTCGATGACAGTTGTGCTGGTAAACCGATCGTTGACTGAAACCCGAAATGTGACCCTGAGTTTAAACGGATATACAATTGCCGACGGATTGTTCAGCATGAACACCATTTCAGGTTTGGGTTCGTCCGAAACATTTAATTCGCACACCAGCAACGCCTTGAAAAAGACTCAGGTTACCGCTCAAAACAGCCAGATTTCTGTTACTCTTGCGCCATTATCCATCAATTCAATCATCCTGAAAGGACTAAGAACCGGAATTCAGTCGGATCTAAAAAAACCTGGATTTAAAGCTGATGTTTTTCCAAATCCTACAGGCAAAAATGCGCAACTTCAGTTTTTACTTCCTGAAAAAATCAGCCTCAACATTGAATTGTATGCGGCAAACGGGCAATTGGTAGAAGTGATCAACCAGTCGGTATTCGAAGCGGGTGAGAATCGTGTTGAATTAAATACAGGGAAACTTGAACCCGGATTGTACTTCGTGAAGCTAAAATCAGCCACCAACAGTCAAACGCTCAAAGTCTTCAAAAACTAATAAATCTGAGAAACCATGAAATTCAGACTTCTTGTTGCAGCCTTGCTTTTAGGATTGTGTTTTTCAATTTCAGGAATTGCACAACCGGTCGTAAAACATGGGAACTTATCGGTTAACGGAACCAAACTAACCGACGAACACGGGCAAACAACTGTTTTAAATGGCGTTAGTTTGGGTTGGCACAATTGGTGGCCACGGTTTTACAATGCGGGCACTGTAAAATGGCTGGCTAACGATTGGAGATGCAGTGTGATTAGGGCAGCAATGGGCGTTGACCCCAAAAACGGCTATATCGACAACCCAGATTGGTCAAAAGAAAAAATGGACGCCGTTATCCAGGGAGCCATCGACAATGGAATTTATGTTCTAATCGACTGGCACAGCCACACCCTGAAACTCGATCAGGCAAAAACATTCTTTGCTGAAATGGCCAAAAAATATGGCAAATACCCCAATATTATTTACGAACTATACAACGAGCCAGTAAAGGATTCGTGGCCGCAGGTTAAAGAGTACTCTACTGAACTGATTAAAACGATCCGGGCAATTGATCCGGACAATGTGATTTTAGTCGGAAGCCCGCATTGGGATCAGGACATTCATCTGGCTGCCGACGATCCGATTACTGGCTTTAGCAACATCATGTACACCTGCCATTTTTACGCGGCAACTCATGGTCAGTTTCTGATCGATCGCTGCAATTACTCCCTCAGCAAAGGTCTTCCTTTGTTTATTTCCGAATCGGCAGGTATGGAAGCTAGTGGGCAGGGCGCGATCGATGATAAAGCCTGGCAAAAATGGATCGACTGGTGCAAATCCAACGACATCAGCCTGATTTTCTGGTCAGTATCAGACAAGAACGAAACCTGTTCCATGCTGAAGACGTCAGCATCATCCGGAGGAAACTGGACAGAAAATGACCTGAAAGAATCGGGTGTAAAAACCCGTGAATTGCTGATTAAACAGTCCAAAGATTAACCCACTGAATGAAAGACATCTAATTGAATTGATCATGAAAAAAACAGCTGTACTTTTAATGTTCATCTTGTTTTTCGTTGCCGGACATACGCAGTCAAACAACAACCGGATCAAATTCAACAATCAGGAATTATTTCTGAGTGGTGCGAATGTAGCCTGGATTCATTTTGCCAATGATATTGGTCCCGACAGCGAAACAGATATTGACGGCTTCCGAAGAATTTTTGCAGCGGTACACACAAATGGAGGGAACTCAATGCGCATCTGGCTCCACACCACTGGTCAACATTCGCCACTATTTGACGATTCGGGAAATGTAACCGGACCAGGCGAAAGTACCATTTCGGATGTAAAAGCCATTCTGGATGTGGCCTGGGAAAATCATGTAGGGCTGATCTTGTGCCTTTGGTCGTTCGATATGCTTCGGATTAAAAACGGTGAAACGGTGATTAGCCATTCCAAAAACATCCTTTCAAATCCTGAAGGAACAAAAACATACATCGACAATTCACTGATCCCGATGGTGAAAGAATTGAAAGGTCATCCTGGAATTATAGCCTGGGAAATTTTCAATGAACCGGAGGGAATGAGCAACGAATTCGGTTGGAATTTCAATGTGCATGTTCCAATGTCCGATATTCAGCGCTTCATCAATTTATGTGCCGGAGCAATCCACCGGACCGATCCAGAAGCGCTGGTTACCAATGGTTCGTGGTGCTTTTATGCCACTTCCGACGTTGGAGGTAAAAACAAAAATTACTATACCGATACTCGCCTGATTGAAACAGGTGGTGATAAAGAAGGAACACTTGATTTTTACACCGTTCATTACTACGACTGGGCTAAAGAAGAGGCTTCTCCATTTCATCACGATGCCTCGTACTGGCTACTCGATAAACCACTTGCTGTAACCGAATTCTTCTGTAAAACAACTTTTGGAGTTGATGAAGCTGTACTTTTTGATGAACTATACAGACGCGGTTATGCCGGAGCTCAAGCCTGGAGTTGGACCGACGCTAGTCACGACAAAATGCTTGGCAATATGAAAGATATTTTCACTAGACATCAGGAGGATGTGAAAATCAGGAAATAAAAATTTGAAACAACAAAAATACTCAATGAATAAACAACGACTAATAAGTTTTATATGTATCGGATTACTCGCCACCCTGACCTCTAAAGGACAGAAAAACATATCGATAGATGCCACCCAGCAAAAACAAACGATTGATGGTTTTGGCGGTTCACTGGCCTACTATGACGGTTGGTTGCCGGCACATCCCAATCGCTCACTGATTTACGACTATTTATTTCGCGATTTGGGGTTGAGCATCTTGCGACTTCGCAACACGTATATGAACGAAGGCGGAAATAACCCCGATATGGATAATTCAAAGTTAATTGTTGCAGAAGCAAAAAAGCGCGGCTCTTTTGATATCATGATATCTTCATGGTCGCCTCCCGGGAAATATAAAAGCAACGGCAAACCGGCAAATGACGAAACAATGGCTTCGCTTGCTTTGGACAGCGCCGGGAATTTTGTTTACGGCGATTTTGCAAAATGGTGGTACAAATCCCTTCTGGAATACAAGAAGATAGGAATAGAACCAAAATACATAAGTATTCAAAACGAACCAAATTGGAATCCCGGTTATGAAGGCTGCATTTTTATGCCTAACGAACAAGTTGTGAATGACAAAATATTGGGGAAAAATGTAAAAGTTGCATCTTATGCAAAAGCATTTAATTCAGTCTACGATACGATTGCAAAATACAAAGCCAATTTAAACATTGAGCCAAAGATGATTGGCCCGGAAGTTCTCGGAATCGAAAATGCCTGGTCGGGGCGTCCCGAAGATTACACAAAATATATGAACATGACTAAATGCTATGCTATGGCCCACCACTTATATACTGGCGCCAACACTGGAAACATGTCAATATTGAACAATTTATATCCCGATAAGCCCAAAATGCAAACTGAATACAGCGATAAAGAATGGTTTGAATTATCGAAGATTATTCAAAGTTCGCTTGTTTCCGAAAATGTAACGGCTTATCTGGTTTGGGATACATTCTGGCCTGGCGAAAGCAGCCTGATTACTACAGATTTTCCGTGGAATTCGGCACAATGGGTATATCCAAAAGGGTTTAAGGTAACTACCAAATACTATATGTTTAAGCAATTCGCATATTTTATTAAACCAGGCTGGAAACGGGTAAGCGCCAGCATTTCCGGCACAAGTGTCACATCTTCGGCATTCATCAATCCTGAAAACACACAAATGAGTATTGTATTAATCAATACTGCAACGAATGAAGATTCGGTAACTATTTCTCCCAAATCCTTTACTATTTCATCTGGCAAAATCTATGCAACCACAGAAAGCCTGAATTGCAGTTTAATCGGTGATTATTCAGGAGGAACAGTAGTTATTCCCGGAACATCAGTTACAACAATTTCATTACAATTGTCAACCAATACGACTGGTTTAGACATAAAAAAAGATAAAAATAATGTGCCTTTAATTTATCCGAATCCATTTTCGACCGAATCAAATTTAGATTTGCGAAATTTCGATCCCGGAGCAACTATCGAAATTTATAACTTAATGGGGAAAGCTTTATATCAAAAAAAGGTGGTGGGAAATTCATTGTACAAGATAGGGGCGGAACTTACAAATGGAGTGTATATCCTAAATGTTACCGATGGCCAGAAAAAAATGACCTCAAAAATTGTTAAACAACTGAAATGATGAAAACAAAACTTTCGCTGTTTCTTTTTCTCCTTATTTTATCGGTCGGCGTATTTGCGCAGAAATATGAAGCTGAATCGGCAACCCTTGCCGGAGGCGCAAGCAAACTGGCAGGCAGCGGGGTTTCCGGAGGTTACTATGTTGCTCAGGGAGAAGGAAATCTGACCTTCAACCTGACTTTTGAGGCCGAAGCCAACTACAATATTTACATTCAGGTTGCTTCGCCAAACGGAATAAAGTCCAACAATTTAGTGATTGACGGCACTTCCATTACATTTTCAACCGAACAAAATAACTCCTACATCAGGTTAAAAGTCGCCAGCTTCGTAAAAATGACTGCTGGTTTGCACAAAATACAAATTACCAAGTCGTGGGGCTGGATCAATATCGACTACATTGAATTTGAAAAAGTCGATCCTATAGATCGTTTCAACATAAACAAAGCTTTGGTCACTCCCGACCCGACTGACGAAACCAAACGCCTTTATCAGTTTCTGTACGACAATTACAACAAAAAAATAATTTCAGGAGTTTCGGAATTAAACGAAGCAGACTGGCTAAAAACCAATACGGGCAAATATCCGGCGCTGGTCGACCTGGATTTTATACAATGCAACCGCGGGTACACCTGGTACGATAACAGTACTCCGTTCAATCAGGGCAAAGCCTGGGCACTTAAAAAAGGCATTGTGGCCTTTCAGTGGCACTGGCGCGATCCGTCGCGAAAAACCGAAGGATTTTACACGAAAGATACAAGCTTCGACATTACAAAAATCTTCGATGAAACTTCGCCTGAGTACAAAACCATGATCAGTGATATTGACTGGATTTCAGGCCAACTGAAACGCTTTCAGGATGCGGGAATTCCAATCATCTGGAGGCCGTTGCACGAAGCTGCCGGCAGGTGGTTCTGGTGGGGAGCCAAAGGCCCTGAAGCCTGTAAAAAACTCTGGCAGGTGATGTACGACCGCATGGTAAATGTGAACGGCGTGCACAACCTGATTTGGGTGTGGACACACGAACCCAACGACGACGCCTGGTACCCGGGCGATGAATATGTTGATATTGTTGGCCGCGACATCTACAAAACAGGCGACCACACTTCTCAGGTACTGGAATTTAATGACATGACCAGCCGGTATGGAGGAAAAAAAATGGTGACAATCAGCGAAAGTGGTTCTTATCCTGACGTTGACAACCTGATTGCAGACGAAGCCGGTTGGTCATGGTTTATGGTTTGGAACGGTGATTTTGTTCGTAGTGCCACATACAATCCACTCGACCTCTGGAAAAAAATGTTTGCAAGCGACTATGTGATAACCCTCGACGAAATGCCCGACATTAAAACCTATACGACTCCTGACAGCACCACCGGTATGCAAATGAATCCAATTGAAAAACTTAAAGTCTTTCCAACTATTTTCAGAAACCAGATTAACGTTCGGTCGGAACAATCGCCCCGAAAAATAACTATTTACAATCAACTCGGCCTGCAAATCTGTCAAATCAAACCTGAGGGTAATAACACCATCATCAGTTTTTTCGGAATGCCGTCAGGAATGTACCTGGTGAAAGCTGATAAAAATCCCGCGGTAAAAATTTTTAAACAATAATATGTGATTAAATTTAACGAGTCAATTCTAAACATAAGAACACCAGGATGAAATATTTAAAACACCCGTGGATTTTTCTATTGATATCGTTTACCATCACTATAGTAGTAAAAATTCCACACCTCGGATTACCCTATTTTCTCGACGAAACATTCTCGTATTATCCGGCCATTCTTGAAATGTCAAAGGTTGGACCGGGAATGATGCCGGGAACAATTCCGCTGAATCATTCGATGGGTCATCCACTGTTTTTTTATTTTCTGGCATCTTTGTGGGTAAAATTCATTGCGGGCGACTCTGTTGTTTTGACGCGAATTTTTCCTTTACTCATTTCGCTGATTGCTCTTTTTGTATTTCATCGTTTTGCGCGAAGGCACACCAATATTGTTCTGGCCAATGCCGCTGTTGTACTTCTGTCTTTGCAACCGCTTTTTCTGGCACAGGCCAGCTTAATTTTACCTGAAATCTTCCTGTTCTCGCTTTTTATGCTTTGTTTCGACAGCTACCTTTCTGGAAACTTTTGGGTGTATGCCTTGTTCGGTTCACTCATAATGCTGACCAAAGAAACCAGCGCAGTTTTTATTCTCGTTTTTGGCGCAACATATTTTTTCACCAATCTCAGGAATCTGAAAACAACTAAATTCTGGAAAGAAATCATTTTACTGGCCATCCCGGCATTGGTTTATGGCATATTTTTAATTCTGCATTACCATAAATTTGGAGTTTTCTTCTTCTCCGAACACCTCAATTATATCACTTTCGATTCGGCAAAAGTGCATTATAAATTCAGCTCAGCTTTTTCTACACTTTTCCTCGCTCACGGTCGAAATTTGATTTTTTTTACAGCCATCATTGCCCTTGCCATTCTGATTTTCAGGAAGAAAAAAATTGAATACGGTAGATTCCTGACATTAAGTCTTTCCATTTTAATCGTATACCTGATTTTTTCAATCCTGAATTTTTTCACCTACCGCTATGTATTCCCGGTGATGGGCATCGCGCTATTGTCGTCACTGGCTTTAATCCAGCAAATCAAATCGAAGTTTCAGGTGGTAAACATTTTGTTCATAGCCACTACTTTCATCGTTTCAGGTTATTACCTCGAAACCAAACGCGGCCAAACTGATGCTGATTTGGGATACACTGAATATCTGGTTGTTCAACAACAAATGATACACTATTGCGAAGAACAAGGGTGGTACGACAAGGAAATTGGAGCTGGGTTTAACATGGTGATGGGTATGCGCGATCATTATGCACATTATCTTTCAACCGACCGGAACTTTAAAATGCACCACCTCCCGGGTATTGAAAACCGGGACATTATAATTTATGATTCATCTTGCTACCCCAATGAATATCTGCAGGAGGAAAAGAGCAAACTCATCCTGATCAAGCGTTTTGTGTATAAAAAGCATTGGGGCGAAATTTACGCGACGCCGTCATCGATGGCAAGTGATACAATTGCACAGAAACCTGCGGCAAAAATGTAAAAAACTCCTTATTGTTTTTCCTGAAAACTAAACAAACCTAACGATGAAAAACCTGCTATTCGTTCTCCTGCTTGGTGCAAGCCTGATCGCTTCGGCAGCACGACCGGTTCCGTCGGATACGAAAGCTACTCCCGAAGCCGTGAAACTTTATCAAAAAATGATGAAACTTCAACATGAAGGAATGATGTTCGGGCACCAGGATGACCTGGCTTATGGGACAAGCTGGTACAACGATTTGGGCCGCTCCGACGTCAAGGACGCCTGCGGCGATTATCCGGCCGTGATCGGCTGGGAACTGGGGCACCTCGAACTCGGCGACGCCCGCAGCCTCGACTCGGTTTATTTCGACAACATCCGAAAAGGCATTCAATACGCTTATCAAATGGGTGCGATAAATACTGTCAGTTGGCACCACCGGAATGCGCTCACCGGAGGTACCGCCTGGGATGTGAGTTCGAAGCAAGCGGTTGCTTCGATTTTACCCGGAGGCGAAAAACACGAATTGTATGTACAATACCTCGACAAACTGGCAACTTTTTTAGGAAGTTTGAAAGACGATAAAGAAACGCTCATTCCGATTTTGTTTCGACCTTACCACGAACACACCGGAAGTTGGTTCTGGTGGGGCAAAAACCTGTGTACAGTTGAGGAATACAAGGCGCTATGGCGGTTCACGGTAACTTATCTGCGCGATAACAAACAACTTCACAACTTACTCTTTTCGTATTCGACTGACCGGTTTACGACCGAAGACGAGTACCTCGAACGATACCCAGGCGATGATTTGATTGACCTGGTGGGCTTCGATTTATACGACCGCGGCCCCGATTATTCGGCCACCTTGTCGAACTGCGCCAGACTGGTTTCAAAAATTGCTGCCGAAAAAAATAAAATCGGTGCCGTAACCGAAGCCGGTGGACCGATCTTTAAAAACACAGAATGGTGGACCGGCGTGCTTTTAAATGCGCTTCGTCCCTACGATCTATCCTATGTGCTGGTCTGGCGGAATGCATTCAACCGCCCGGCCCGGGAAGCGTTTGGACCTTTTAAAAGATGTCCGTCGGAAGCAGATTTCGTAAAATTTTATCAGGATAAAAAAACACTGTTTCTGAAAGATATTCACTAGCGAACAGGGAGCGGGTGACTCAGAAACATCGGCTCACTTTAGCCGGCTGATAACATGAACAGGTTTTTCCACATTTAACCTGCCACTTAAATTTTATTCTATTTTTGTACTGATTCAGGAATTACTGAAAAAACAGTCATCAAAATAATCACGAAGATGCCGGTTTTTCAAAAGGAAATAGTGCAAAAAATAGTTAAGTCTAAAACGTTTATTTGGACCGTTTCACTTCCGTTTGTCGCAGCGATTTTTGTTCTGAGCTATTTTCTGAGTATTAGGGATTTAATCATTTTCCCAAACGCAAATGCGTTTAATTACAATTTTTACACCGATAATGCCACCGGGGGAAACTCTGAAATTACACAACAGGTTGTAAACGACAGCCTGATCCGCTTAGATTTTAAGCTGAAGAAGGGCATCGCGAGCCCTTACATCGGGTTAACGATCTCGCCTAAGACCGGGTCTGTCATTCAGCTAAAAAACTACAACGAGCTTAAAATCAAAATAAAAGGTACGAATTTCGACAATCTGAATGTTTCTTTTTTTGCCCGGAATCCTTATCCGGAGAAAATTAAGAAGAGCTCCGAAATATCCTTCTACACCATCCTTAAAATTTCCTCAACAGCCCGAACTTATACGCTTGGTTTTGACAGCTTTAATGTTCCGGACTGGTGGTACGAGTTAAACAGTATCAACCAAACGGTGATCCGGAAGCCAACATACAGCACGATAACAAATATGAATATCGCCAATGCCTATTCGTCGATGGCAGGCGAAAACCAGTCGTTACAGATCCGTTCGCTGGTTTTCTCCAGAAATAATGGTCCGCTGGCGCTTCTGCTTTTATGGTGCGAACTCGGCGTTTTCTTTGCCGCTTTTATGATCTGGTATTTCATTGAGAAAAGCAGGTTGGGCAAAAAATCCATAACAATTACCTATCAGCCCGTTGGACATGATTCGGTGCGGACCTCCAGGTCTGATTTCATCGATTTTATGAGTCGTAACTTTCAAAACAGCCAGTTGACCCTCGAATTTGTTTCCGGAGAAACAGGCGTTAGCCAGCGCAAAATAACAGGCGAAATACAAAACCGGTTCGGCTGCAATTTTAAAAGTTACCTCAATCGCCTTCGGATAAACGAATCAAAACGTTTGCTTCTTGAATCGGATTTAAACATCGGCGAAATTGCCTTCAAGGTTGGGTTCAACAACCAAAGCCATTTCAACCGGGTCTTTAAATCAGAATTGCAGATCAGTCCGACCGAATACCGCGAACAGCACCGCGACCGGTAATTTCGGAAAGCATTACTTTTTGTATCAAATTTCTATCCCGGCGGACAATGTAAAAAGATTGTCACTTTTTGTAAAAGTACGAACAGTATGTAGTAGTTAGTTTTGTGAAGCTTTCTCCGGAAAGCTGCAAACGATTTAATTGTTCGAAGAAAAACGACTTACTCATGAAAAACCTTAAGATTAAACTCATCACATTTTTGGTCATTATTTTCAGCCGGGCTCTTTCACCTTTTGCCCAGGAAACGAATTGTTTTCTAGAAAACTTTGCGCCCAAAAATGCGGTTATTCCAGCTTCAGTTCCCGCCGACAAGACGTCATCAACTCCGACGGTAACCGTTACTTTAACGGCCGATACGCTGGGAGCAATTTCGAAATACGTTTTTGGAAACGCGATTGCCTGCTGGGTGGGAAATAATACCGGGGAATCCCAATTTGTAGCTAATACAAAATTGCTCAATCCATCATTAATTCGTTTCCCGGGCGGAAGTTGGTCTGATATTTTTTTCTGGAATGGAGTTCCATCGGATGTTCCGGACTCGATTTATGATGGTACAACAAAGAAAAAGAAATTATTTTATCCTCAAACGGGTATAGGGGGTTGGCAAACCACAACAGCTAATTATTACAAGCTTCGCCAACAGGTAGGAACGCAGGGACTCATTACGATCAACTATGCCTACGCCCGCTACGGGCAGAGTGAGCATCCGGTTGCACAAGCAGCTCATCTTGCCGCCGATTGGGTACGCTATGACAAGGGGCGCACCAAGTTTTGGGAAATTGGAAACGAAAATGGCGGACCGTGGGAAGACGGATGGATGATCGATACGAAAACCAACAAAGACGGGCAACCTCAAATTATCAGTGGCCAGCTTTATGGCCAGCATTTCACTGTTTTTGCCGATTCGATGAGAGCCGCAGCGGCTGAGGTAGGCGCCCAAATTTATATCGGGGCGCAGATTTTGCATTTCGATGGAACCACAAGCTGGAATTCGGTGGATAAAACCTGGAATGCAGGCGTTTTTAAAGAAGTTGGCGATAACGCCGATTTCTATGTCATTCACAACTATTTTGGGACTGATGCAACCGTTGATGGTTTGTTGACAGTTGCAGCTACTGATCCAAAGAAAAACATGGACTTTATTAAGCAGGACATCATAAGCAAAAAGGGTTTCCTGAAACCAGTGGCGCTGACTGAGTATAATATGAATTACAACGCGAACAACCCAACCATGGGACGTACCTATATCAATGGAATGCAGGCTACGATTCTTTATAATGAATTAATTAAGAATAATTTTGGTTTGGGCGCCAGGTGGCTGCTTGCCTCAGGCGAGGATGGTATGTTTTATCTGGGAGATAACACGAGCCTTCGGTGGCAGCCACGGCCTGATTTTTACTATGCCTATTATGCCCAAAAATTCACCGGCGATCATTCAATCAAGGCGAAATCAAGTAATTCGAATATACTGGCTTATGCAACCAGGTTTGCATCCGGCGAAACCGGAATCACGCTGGTTAACCGAAGCAAAACCGGACAGGTGGTAAAAATCGATCCTTCCGGAATTGGTGTGGGCGAAAAATACTACGATTATTCGCTAACCGGCGGAACCGATAACGGCGACTTTTCACTATTTGTTTCGGTGAACGGGGTTGCTGCAACCGGGACGCAGTGGGGTCCACGTGAACAGTTAGCTACGATCGCATCAAACGCCTACCCTACTGGTAGCGAAATTGTGCTGAATTGCCCCGGACGTTCGGTTCAGTTTATCATGGTTGATGCCGGTACCAAATTGCTGTTTCCTACTGGTGTGGAGAGCCGCCTGAAAAATGAACCGGCGCTTTTCAATTTCCCAAATCCTTTTTATTCGCACACAACGATTCAGGTTCAGGTTCCGTCAACCGAGTTCGTTTCGGTAACTGTTTTCGATGAAACAGGCCGGAAAGTGACCACATTGGTGAGCAATGTGCTATCTTCGGGCGAGCATTCGTTTGAGTTCGACGGAAGCAGATTACCAGGCGGAATCTATTACTGCACGGTAAAAGCCGGAAGTTATTCATCCACACAAAAAATGATTTTGCTTAAATAAAAAACAGTACAACCTAAAGGAAATGACCCGATTTAATTTATTGCTTTTCGTCATCTTAATTTCAGGAACAGTTCTGGCAAAAAACAAAACAAATTTGAAAGCCGAACTTCCGGAACGACTAATCCAGCTGGATTTTAACCAGGCAAAAGGCCCGATGAACACCATGTTTAAGGAATGCGTCGGCGCGGGCCGGGCTAACGAAGGTTTGCGGGCCGACTGGCAGCAGCAACTGGCCTTCGTGAAAAAAGCCTGCGATTTTAAATATATCCGCATGCACGGACTGCTGACCGACGACATGGGCGTATACTCCGAAGACCGCAAAGGCAATCCGCAGTATAGTTTTCAGTACATCGATGTGCTGTATGATTACCTCGAAAGTATCGGGATGAAGCCGTTCGTCGAACTCGGGTTCATGCCGTCGGCGCTGGCCAGCGGAAAGCAAACGATCTTCTGGTGGCGCGGAAATGTGACGCCGCCCAAAGATTACAACAAATGGGCCGACCTGATCAAAAACCTGGTTCAACATTTCACCGAACGGTACGGTGAAGACGAGGTAAAAACCTGGTATTTCGAAGTCTGGAACGAACCAAACCTCTCGCCGGGATTCTGGTCGGGAACGAAGGACGACTATTTCAAACTGTACGAATACACTGCTAAGGCCGTCAAAAGCGTTAATCCTGATTATCGCGTTGGTGGACCGGCAACTGCAGGTGCTGCCTGGGTGCCCGAAACATTAACCTTTTGCGAAAAAAACAATATTCCGCTGGATTTCATCAGCACACATTCGTATGGTGTTAACCAGGGCTATCTCGATGAATACGGAAATTCTGGTACAATCTTGAGTAAAAACCCAATGAGCGTTAGCGGCGATGTATTGAACTCGCGGAAGCAAATCGAAAACTCGAACATGAAAAAACTTGAACTTCATTATACCGAATGGAGCGCATCCTACACGCCGGCCGACCCGATTCACGACAGTTATCATGAAGCAGCTTACATTCTGGAAAAACTGAAACAGGTTGGAACCGCTGCCAATTCCATGTCGTACTGGGTGTTTACTGACATTTTCGAAGAAGCAGGACCCCGCTTTACTCCTTTTCATGGTGGATTCGGCTTACTCAACCTGCAGGGCATTCCCAAGCCGGCTTTTTATGCCTACGATTTCCTGAATAAGCTCGGCAACACAGAACTGGCAAACACCGATTCGCGTTCGTGGGCCACAAAAGATGCCAAAGGCGATGTGCAGGTGTTGCTGTGGGATTTTACCTATACCCTTCCCGATTCAACCAACAATCAGGCCTATTACGTGCGCGATTTGCCGTCGAAACAAAAAGGAAAGGTGAACGTGAGCGTTTCGAATATTCCGGAAGGCACGTATGCCCTCGAAATTTACCAAACCGGCTACCACGTGAACGACGCCTACACGACCTATTTCGAAATGGGCAAACCCGGTCAATTAACCAAACAACAGGTCGCCGAAATCAAGAAAATCAACGACGGCTCGCCCGTTTCTTCAGAAATTGTGCACGTAAAAGCTGACGGCGGTTTCAGCAAAGAGTCTGATCTTCAGGAAAATGATGTGCTTTTATTGAATCTAAAAAAGTTATAAAAAGAAAAAATTGATGGCTATTGACATCTCATGAACAACGAATCTGACGTACCTTTACTTCTGATTTTTGTGCCGGAAAATAAAAAACCAAAAGCCATGACCAGTTTTAAAAGTAAAGTGATCAACACCCTGATGCGAAACCGTCACTTTTTTCAGGGAAAATTAACGCGCGAGGTATTTGACATGAATACTTCGATTGCTGATTTCAGGAAGCTTTGCGAGAAAGGAGCCAGCAAATACGCAAAAGTTCCGGAAGGAATTTCGGTGAAGGAACAAATCATTGGAGGCATCAAGTCTGAATGGCTGACCCCCGACAATGCCAGCCCGGACAAACTCATATTGTATGTTCACGGTGGCGGCTATGTATCAGGTTCGTGCAACGACCATCGCGGATTTGTCTCGAAATTTGCCAAAAATACCGGAATTACCAACTTGACATATGAATACCGCCTTGCACCTGAACATCCATTTCCGGCTGCTGTTGAAGACTCAATATTGGTTTACCAATGGATACTTTCGTCAGGTTTTAAGCCTGAAAATATTTTGTTTGCCGGGGAATCTGCTGGCGGAGGACTCGTGTTGTCATTGCTTCTGGCATTGAAAGAACAGCACATTGCGTTGCCGGCTGCGGCGGTTTCCATCTCACCCTGGACCGACCTTACCTGCTCAAGCAATTCGTACCTCACAAAGCATAAAGTTTCGGTGGCGCCGCTCAACTCGTGGACCGTTTTCAGCAAGCACTATGTGGGAAACACCCACGCTGATCACCCGCTCATTTCGCCATTGTTTGGCGACTTAAAAAATCTGCCACCGCTTTTCATCAATTCAGGAGAAGACGACGAACTGTTTGATGACGGTGAAGCCTTCGCGCAGAAAGCTATAGGTGCGGGCGTTGATGTCACTTTCAGGAAAGGAATCGGACAAGTTCATTGTTATCCATTGCTGGCACCCATGTTTCCGGAAGCAACCGAAGCTATGACGGAAATTGTAGGCTTTATCCGGAAACATTTGAACGTGAATTAGTCCAAAATTTACCGAAACTCTTCCAAATTTTGCCCGAAATCTCATCATTGTGCTAATTTTGTATTCGTGCCATTCTATCAATCAAAGATCGCAAATGGCAAATCATTCAGGTTAAACAAAAATATAGAAACGATGAGTAACGAAGAAAAAGCGAATCCGCTAATGGGATTAATCGGCACCTGGACAGGTGACAAAGGAACAGATTTAGCGCCCAAGCCGGAAGAAGATGAAAACAATCCGTATTACGAAACCCTGATCATTGAGGCGGTTGATATGGAAATCACCAATGCGGAAGAGCAGGAATTAACGTCGGTGCGATACCGGCAAACGGTTTTTGAAAAAGAGACCGACGAAATGTCGCACAGCGAAGCCGGATTCTGGATTTGGGATATTGAGTCAGATACAATTTTGAACTCGTTTGCAATTCCCAGAGGGGTGAGTGTTGTTGCTGAAGGCAGTTACGAAAAGTCGGCAGAAGGTGAAATCATGTTTCAGGTCTCAACCAATCCTGAAAATCCAGGCGCTGGCATTGCTGAAGCTTCGTTTATGGCCAGGAAAGCGAAAACGCTGGCTTTTAAGCGTGCGTTAAGGCTTTCGGGAAACAAACTTTATTACGAGCAGGAAACTACCGTGGATATTTATGGGAAAATATTCGCGCACAAGGATAACAATACACTGACGAAGTTGGAATAAGGACATCTGAAAAATAACTTCAAGCCTATGTACCAAAGAAAAACAAACACATTGGTCAATGAACAACTCAAAAAGTAGTTTCTGCAGTTTTCACCGACTTTCTATTCCAACGGTTCTTTTCATTGTTTTGACTTTTGTCTGCCATTTAACATCCGAGGCGCAATTCTCGTTGGTTGTTGGAGGTAATTATTCCGGTATCCGAAACAATATTTCAATTGAGAATAAAGGATCAGTTTTCGGGTACAACTTTGGATTGTCGGCTCAGTTTCATCCGTTCACAAACTTTCAGCGATTTTCCATTATCAGTGAAGTGAATTTTAATCAAAAGGGATACAGGCAAGATATCGAAGAGAGTTATTCTTTCCGCTTTGGTTACTTATCGTGGCCAATTTTAGGGAGTTATTCACTGTCAAAGGATCTTTCAATTTGTTCAGGCGTTGAATTAAGTGAGTTAATTAGTACCAATGTCCGCCAAGGATTAAAAACTTACAATAACTTTGATTTTGGACTGGTGTTCGGAATTGGCTATTTCGAAGAAAGGCGGTTGAGTGGCTTTACGCGGTTTACATATGGATTAACTCACATGCTCGACTATTACGACATCGATGAACAGGGAAATTTCGGAAATGAGATTCATGATCTGAAAAATGTATATCTCTCTTTGGGAATCAAATTCAAACTATTCGATGAAAAAATATTCTAACACAAAGAATTTATTGCTTGTGGTCATCATTCTCGTTGTAAGCGCTTGCAATGGTATATTTATTCCCGACCCAATTAATCCAAGGATTCCGAAATATACTGAAGAAGGGAATAATGTATCGGGCGCTTTGGTTGATAACAATATCTGGAAATCAGTCGAACAATGGGGATTTTATGAAATCACTGACATGCCAGACATTACAGTTTGGCCTGAAAATGACAGTCTTTCGCTTCGTTTTACCGGAAGTATTGACGAAGAAAACCCTTCTTCAATTGAGTTTCACATGAAGGGCTTGAAGATTGACAAGTTTGCAGACCTGACAACTCTCAACGGGAAAAAGATACAACTGGATGGGATAAAAACAGCCGGCTATTTCCTTAATGATTCGTCAACCGACAGCATAAAAGGTGTTGGACAAATTTATTTCAGAAATGTAAAAACTGAAGACTCTCCAACAAGCATCATACTTTCAGGCACATTTAGCTTCTCTGTTCATCGATCGGATGGCAAGATTCTAAATGTTACTTCAGGTCGGTTTGATTACCAAATAACTGAGAGTTCTAATTTCATTGCAATGGAACAACTTCCTTACTGATTAAATTTTTCAATCACTAAAAGCAACAAATTATCCTTTATTCCTGAATGTCGTAAACCATCAGCGCGTCGTTGTGGCGAACGTACAATTTCCCATTTGCAATTACCGGATGCGCCCAATGCTGTGCAGTTCCCATCGGCACTTTAAATTTACTGATGATCCGGAATTGTTCCGGGGTTCCATCAGCCAAAGCCATTTCGCCATCCTTTTCAGCATAGCAATAAAATAATCCGTCGGCATAAATTACAGGTCCACCACCCAAATCTTTCGCAATGTATTTGGTCAGGCCGGTTTTCAGGTCGATGCAAAACCACTTCGACTGCAAATAAGCGCCACCATAGAAATAACCGTCCTTCAGGATATACCCGCCCGAAAGATTGATAAACTCTTTGTTCCGCCAGGCGATTTCGGCTTTTTTGCCATCGGGCGAAAGTTGCAGCATTACCAATCCTGAGCTGTCTTTTCGCGAAGCGCTCGAAACAATCAGTTTTCCATCGAAATAAACCGGTGTGTTGGCGTGTATCTTATTGTCCTGAAACTGATGAATCCGCCAGTGCATTTCGCCGGTTTCGGCATCGAGCCCAATGATTGACGTAGACGTCAGGTTTACAAAAAGCCGGTGACCGTTGTGATTGATCAGGATAGGCGAACAATAGGTTGCTTTTTCGCGGTAGGCCGGGCTCGCCCATATTTTCTGACCAGTGAACCGGTTCAAGGCTACCACATTGTTTTCCTTTCCGCCGGGAGTCAGGTAAATTTGGTCGCCATCAATCAGTGGCGATTCTGAAAAACCAAACTGCACCGAATCGGCCTGAAAGTCTTTGAAGAAATCGACGCTCCAAACCGGCGATCCGTCTTTCGTACGAAGGCAAAACAGATTCCCGGCACCACTTTCCACGTAAATCAAATCGTCGACAACAGTTGGTGTTGAACGAGCACCAGGAAAGATTCCAGTCCAGTCTTTCCCGTAGTTTTTCTTCCAGAGTAGCTTTCCAGCTTCGTCGAAAGCAAATAAATAGCCTTCGGAACTCAAGGTATCCGGAATTCCGGTTACAAAAACCTTTCCTCCTGAAACCACCACACTCCCCTGCCCTGTCCCAAGTCCTTCGTACGACCAAAGCATTTTCGGGCCTTCGGCAGGCCATTCTTTCAACAAATGATTTTCGGTATAAATACCGTCGCGATTGGGACCCCGCCACTGGGTTTGCGCGTCGGCTCCCAGAAATTCGATGGTCAGCGCCATCAGGATAAAAGCAAATTTAATCGTGTTCACAAGTTAATCCTCCGGTTTTAATTTTCTTAAATATGTCGGTCGAAAAGACAATTCATTACTAAAAACAGGGATTCCTGATATGTTTTTTAGAAAAATATTTGTAATTAACGACCAGGATTCAGGGAAAAGTTCTCGCCAGGTATAGAACTTCATGCAGGCATTTACCCAACTACACCATGTGATTGGAAAAATGAATGCGTAGTTCAGTTATATTCTAATGTGCCTTAGAAATAAATTTCATAAGCATTGCAGGAGAAATCAATGCGCGTCGATTTTAGCTTTAATGCGCCTTAGATTCTGATTCCATCTGCAAAACTTATTTCGACAACAATTGAACAAAAAGCGGTTTGTAGTTAGGGCCTGAAAGAGTTGAAATGCTTTCGAAAAGTACAACCCGGTCGACTGAAATCGTTCCAAAACTATGTTCGCGGAATTTGCCAAGCAAATTATCCAGCGAACCGGGGTTTTCCAGGTTTTTAATTCGTGCCAGTGTTAAATGTGGTTTCAGTGGTTTGGGATCGAACGAAAAAGAATTTGCCTGGAGTAATTCGCCCAATCGTTTGTATGCTTCCTGAAGTGGTTCGAGATCTTTGAATCCCATCCAAAGCACTTTGGGATTGCGCGTGTTTGGAAACACTCCAACTCCGGAAATTTCGGCAGTAAAGGAACATGTTTCCTGAAATGAACTGATGATTAGCTCACTGAGAAGTTCAACCCGGTCTTCAGGAGTAGCGCCTAAAAAGTATAGCGTAATGTGCCAGTTCGAGGGTATTGTCCACACGAGTTTGTTCTGGTTAAGCAGGCGACTGCTTTGACATTGTCTGGAAAAAGCAATCGCCTTTTCCGATTCGGCCGGAATACCAATGAATAATCGTTTCATCGCAATTACTTTTTGTCAGCAACCTTAAAAATACAAAAGGCTCACCGGAACCGGCAAGCCTTTTGAAATTATTTCAGATCGGCAGGCTATTAGAAGTAGTAAACGTTCTTGCTACCACGTTTAACCCTGCGGATATTGGTATTCAGGATTTCGATAACTGTACGGCGGTTAACCTGATGTTCTTCTTCCGTACAATCAACGCCATCGGCACATTTATTAATCAACTGCGATTCGCCATAGCCTTTGGGCACCAAACGGTCGCGCGAGATTCCTTTGCTAACCAGGTAATCGACTACCGATTCGGACCTGTTTTGCGATAATTTCAGGTTGTAGTCTGCTGCTCCGCGGCTATCGGTATGTGAACCAATCTCGATTCGGATTTCAGGATTATCGGCCAGGATCTTAACCAGTTTATCGAGCACAAGTGCAGCATCGGGCCTGATGTTGTATTTGTTGTAGTCGTAATACAAATCATCCAACGTAAACTGTTTTCCGGTCGATAATTTTTCAAGTTCAACGGTCAATGAATATTCTCCCGGCGCTTTGTCTTTGCTGGTGTATTTGATTGTTTTGTCGAAATAATCAGGAGATGTAGCAAAGAAGGTATAATCGGTGGCCGCATTCATCTTCATCTTAATAATTCCGTTGTTGTCCTCCAATTCATTTTCGTCGTATTTCCCTTCGGAAATATCAAGCAGAGCGTTTGGAATGATCAATCCGGTTTCCTTGTCAATAATTTCGATAGTCAGGTACGGATAAGATTGTTTCATGAATATACTGTCTTCCTGCTCGAAATTAAACATGGTTCCCTGAATTTTGATGTCCTTTGTTTCGGGAACATACGACGCATTTTCGGCAACCAACTTGTAATTCAAACCAGGTTTAACTGTAAAATTAGCCACACCATTCATGTCCGCAATCTTCGAATCCATTACTTTGCCGTCTTCGTCTTTCAGATCGATTTTAGCGCCGGGAAGTATTAAACGCGAATGATCGTCGAGACTCAGCACTTTCAAATCAATTTCATTCACAGCAAACGAATAATTATCGTCGGCTCCTTTCCCTCCGGGCCTGTTCGATGAGAAAAATCCGGAGAGTGTCTCCATGTTGACGACATAACCAAAATCGTCGTATTGCGAATTGAGTGGTTCGCCCAAATTCACGACCATATAGTTTCCGCTTGCGTCGGCTTTGGCTGCAAAAATATCGAGGCCACCCAAACCCGGAAGTCCATTCGATGCAAAATAGAGTATTCCGTCTTTATCAACCGACGGGAACATTTCCTTGCCTTTTGTATTGATGGTAGCGCCCAGATTCAGCGGTTTGCCCCAAACTCCGTTAACCAACTCCGATTTGTAAATATCGGTCTCACCAAAACCTCCGGGCATATCCGATACAAAATACAGTGTTTTATTGTCGGGCGAAAGCGCCGGATGACCAACCGAATACTCGTCGCTGTTGAAACGAAGTCCTCGGATATTTTTCCACTCTTTGCCATCGTAATCGGCGACAAATATCTTCAGGTTGTTTACACCTTGAGGAGTGCGGCCAACTTTTCCATTTATAAAACTGTTTCGCGTAAAATAAACGGTATTAAAATCGGAAGTAAAGCAAACCGGGCCTTCGTGAAATCTTGAATTCAAGGCTTTCGAGAATACTTTATCGTCCGGATTATTATCGGTTGCACCAGGTTCAGTGACATACAAATCGAGAAACGGTTGATTACTCCAGTCGAAATTATTCCTGACCATTGAGAAACTATCTTTCGCGGAAGAATAAACAAATCCATCTTTGTAAAATGCCGGACACATATCTGTAAACCGGGTATTGCCGGCCAGATTTTTAATGGTTATTTTTTCGCTGTTCGATTTTAGTTTGAGCAATTGGTTGATGCTTTCCAACTGACTTTTCGCACGCTGGTCGCCCGGGAAACTAATGATATATTTTTCGAGCCAGGTTTTCGAATCGGCAAAGTTTCCATCGATACGAAGTAGTTGTGCATATTCGTAAAAATCTTCGGGTTTGTTAATGTCTGTTTTTACCAGAAGAGCATAATAAACAAGCGCCTTCTTGTACGCAAGCATCTTATCGTAACTGTATGCCAGGCGTTGAATGTATTTTGTGTTCGATGCATCTTCCTTATGCAGTATCTCATACACTTCAACGGCCTTGCTATACGCAAAATCGTCATACAATTGGTCTGCTTTCCTTTCCTGGGTAGATTGTGCCGAAACTGTGCCGGAAAGAATCATGCCTGTCAGGAGAAACAATACTGGTAATGCTATTTTAAAGTATAGTGATTTCATATTGTACGATGTTTCTAGAAGTATCTTGGTGACAAAACTTTTCTGTTTCTGAATGCAAAATCATAACTGACATACACCTCATGGGTTCCTTGGTTGTATGGGCTCAGAGCCGAATTCGTCAAATCGTACGAATAACCCACGCTGAGTTGCCTGGTCAGATCAAATTTAACCATCGCTCCAACTGAATCGCCAAAACGGTACATTCCACCCAGCCAAAGTCTGTCATTTAGAATAAATGCTCCGGATAATTCAGCAGAAACGGGTGAACCGCTCACGATTCGCATTACAGTTGACGGCTTAAATTTAATATTATCCGATAGGTTTGCTACAAAACCAGCGGTTATAAAGAAGTGCCTTTCTTCTCGATTCACGTAATTCAATGTATTCTGGTTGTCGGACAAGCTATTCTGCAACATTTTAGGTATTGAAAAGCCCACATAAAACCGATCGGAATACAAGTAACTGCCGACTCCGAAATTGGGGAGATACATCTTGCGGTACCCGTACAACGCAACCAGGTCATCATCTTCAGCGCCACGCAAGTCCAGCAGGTTAATGTCGTACATATTCACACCTCCTTTAAGTCCAAATGCAAGCTTTACATCGGTTGTGAGTTTCAGGTGGTACGAATAATCAGCATAAATTCCGGTTTGCTTTATAGGTCCAATCTGATCGTAAATCAGGCTTAACCCAACACCAACATTGTAATTCAGAAACGGACTATTCACTGAAAGGGTAAGTGTTTTTGGTGCGCCGTCCATTCCAACCCACTGCTGCCTGTGCATGGCAACAACATTTAACGTACCGCGACTTCCTGCATACGCCGGGTTAATTGAAACCGGATTATGCATGTATTGTGTAAACATAGGATCCTGTTGTGCCGAGGCATTCCAAACACAGAATAAAAGCAGTATCAAAAAAACAATGCCTTTTTTCCGATCGAATTGTTTGTTATTTATCATCATTTTCTTCATTTAAAAATCAATACTATCGATCAAGATAAACGTATCCTGTTTTATGCTTTTTATTTCCGTATTCAAGTACATAGAAATATGTACCCACCGGTAATGCAGCACTTCCAACTTTATTTACATTTGAATATCCATCCCATCCGGTTTCATTGCGATAGCCGGATTTTTCGTACACGATATTACCCCAGCGATTGAATATTCTCAGGCGATTACCCGGGTAGAGGTCAATACCTTCGATGTAGAAAATGTCGTTTTGTCCGTCGCCGTTTGGTGTAAATATCTGGTTAGGTAGAACAACGTCAACCATATTTATCGTTACAGTTGCCTGGGCGCAATCTCCGTCAGCATCACAAAGCTTGTATGTAAAGCCATCGGTACCGTTGAAATCGAGATTAGGTGTGTAGGTGTATGTTCCATCCATATTGAACAACAATGTTCCGTTTGCCGGCTGAGTCACTACCGACCAAACATTGCCGCCATCGCCACTTGGGGTATCATTTTCTGAAACATTACCATCCAGAACACCGTCGAGATTCAATTCTACAACATCGTTTTCAGCAAATGGGATGTCATTTACAGAAGTCACAGTCATCGTAACGGTTGCCTGAACGCAGTCGCCATCCCCATCCCCATCGCAAATACTGTAAACAAAACTGTCAGTTCCATTAAAATCCGGATCAGGCGTGTATGTAAATGTTCCATCAGGGTTCATTGTAACCGATCCATGAGCCGGCTGATTAGCAACTGCCCACACATTGCCACCGTCGAAACTTGGCGTATCGTTCAACGACACATCGCCGGTGAATGCAACGTCTTCCGGTGTTGTGAAATGATCGTCGACAGCTACCGGTTCGTAATTCACATGCGCCAACATCAGGTAAACAGTTCCCTGATCGCAAGCTTTTGGAGTTCCGTTGTCGCACACCTCGTAAATAAACTTATCCTGACCAAAATAATGAGGTTCCGGAACATAACTGAAAGTTCCGTTGGCATTCAGTGTTAGTATTCCATGCTCCGGAAGTTTAACCGGAACAGTGCTTACAGTTTGAATGTCTCCTTCCGGATCGTAATCATTCGTCAATACATTTCCTGACAATTGAATATCTTCCTTGCCAAAGAATACATCGTCAGTAGCGAAAGTCGAATTGCCTGTCGGGTTAGCCAGTATTTCTATGGTTACTTTTGCCTGATCGCATTGAACTGGTGTTCCCAAATCGCAAACCTGGTATTCGAAACTTACCTGACCGAGGAAGCCTGTTTCAGGGACGTAAATGAACGTTCCATCTGGATTCAAAGTCAGCGTTCCGCTTGCCGGAGCCGGGCCAATAAGAGTAACACTGTTCACATTCAGGTTACCATCCGGATCGAAATCATTCGCCAAAACTGCACCAATAACCGGCAGATTTATTGAACCCTGATAGACATCGTTAATTGCAACAGGTGCATTACTGGTGTCGTTCAGATCAATAACCTTTATTGTTACAGTTGCCTGATCGCACAAGGAAGGATTTCCGTTATCGCATATCTGGTAAATAAAACTATCGGTTCCTACAAAGGTTGAATTCGGTGTGTAGGTATAAGTTCCATCCCGGTTAATCACTACAACTCCGTGTGCCGGAGGCGTTACAGGTGTTGTATTCAGAGCCAGCAGATCACCATCAGGATCGCTGTCGTTGGTCAGAACGTCCCCGTTGACAGCCATACTTTTGAAGGTAACATTGATGTCGTCACGCGCAACCGGTGGATCGTTCTGTGGTGCAATAATCAGATAAACAGTTCCATTATCGCAGGCTGTCGGAGTTCCATTGTCGCACACTTCGTAAATAAACTGATCGATACCAACGTAATTTGGTTCAGGCATGAAGGAAAACGATCCATTTGCGTTCAGTGTCAATTTACCATGCTCCGGAAGTTTAACCGGTACCGTATTTACCATCTGTGCATCGCCCTGAGGATCATTATCGTTTGCCAAAACATTTGCGGTAAGCAAATTATCTTCTTTCCCATAGAAAACATCATCAGTTGCAAAAGTTGAATTTCCTGTCGGGTTAGCCAAAATTTCAATGACAACCCTTGCCTTATCGCATTGCACCGGTGTTCCCAAATCGCATACCTGGTATTCGAAACTTACCTGACCAAGGAAATCTGCTTCAGGAATATAAGTGAATGTTCCGTTCGGGTTCAGAGTAAGGGATCCTTTCGAAGGAGCCGGACCGACAAGAGCCACACTATTCATGTCCAAATTGCCATCAGGATCAAAATCGTTGGCCAAAACAGAACCTTTAACCGGTAAATTAATCGATCCCTGATAAATATCGTTGATCGCTACCGGAGCATTGCTCGTACTGTTCAGGTCAATAACTTTTATAGTTACAGTTGCCTGATCGCACAACGAAGGAGTTCCATTGTCGCAAATTTCATACACAAAACTATCAGTTCCTGAAAAATCGGAATTTGGAGTATAGGTATATGTGCCATCTGAATGAATCACAACCGAACCGTTTGCCGGAGGTGTAACTGCTGCCGTGTTGATGGTCAGCAAATCTCCTTCCGGATCGCTGTCGTTAGTTAAAACATTGCCTGAAGCAGCCACATTCTTAAATGTGATGTTTACATCGTCGCGCGCTACAGGCGGATCATTCGATGGTGCAATAACCAAAAAAACAGTTGCCTGATCGCAAGCCGTAGGTATTCCGTTGTCACAAACCTCGTAAACGAACTGATCGAACCCAGTATAATTCGGGGTTGGAATATAACTAAACGTTCCATTGGAATTCAACGCTAAGGTTCCATGTTTCGGAAGAATTGCCGGAACTGTGTTCACTGTTTGCTGATCACCCTCAGGATCGTTGTCGTTGGTCAAAACATTTCCGGAAAGAATCATGTCTTCTTTTCCAAAAAATACGTCATCGGTTGCAAAAGTTGAATTTCCTGTTGGGTTGGCCAGAATGTCAATGGTCACAGTCGCCATATCGCATTGAACAGGAGTTCCCAAATCGCAAACCTGGTATTTGAAACTTACCTGGCCAATGAAATCCTGTTCAGGAACATAAGTAAATGTTCCATTGGGATTTAAAGTTAAAGTGCCGCTTGCCGGGGCAGAACCCTGAAGCGTAACACTGTTCATATTTAGGTTTCCATCCGGATCAAAATCGTTAGCCAAAACCGCTCCGTTCACCGGCGAATTTATTGATCCCTGGTAGGCATCGTTAATAGCAACCGGAGCATTATTGGTGTCATTCAAATCAATAACTTTAATGGTTACTGTTGCCTGATCACACATCGATGGAGTTCCGTTGTCGCATATTTCATAGACAAAGCTGTCGGTTCCTGAATAGTTTGAATTTGGCGTGTAGGTATAAGTTCCATCCGAATAAATCACCACTGTTCCGTTTGCCGGCGATGTTACAGGAGTTGTATTAATAGAAATCTGATCACCATCAGGATCGCTGTCATTGGTTAGTACATTTCCACCAACGGCCATATCTTTAAACGTGATGTTGATATCATCATGAGCTACCGGAGAATCATTAATTGAATCGATAGTTATTGTAACTGTAGCGGTTGAACAATCTCCATTTATGTCACAAACTTTGTACTCAAAGCTATCAGTTCCACTGTAGCCAATATTTGGAATATATGTGTATGAACCGTCAGTATTGAATGTTAATGAACCATGTAACGGCTGAGTTACCAAACTCCATATATTGCCGCCATCGCAACTGCGGTCATCATTTATCGATACATTTCCGTTTAATTCCTGATCTTCAATGATTTCTTCCAGATCGTCAAATGCAAATGGTGAATTATTCAGACTCCGTACAGTATAAATTAGCGTACCACCCGCGCTGCAACTATTCGCGTCACTAATATCTACAGAGTAATCACCTGCTGTTAAACCAGAGATATCCTGAGTTGTTGCGCCATTGCTCCACAAATATGTGTAGTTTCCAGTACCGCCTGTCACAGTCAAGTCAATTGACCCGTCATTGCCACCGTTGCACGTAGCCGAAACTGTTGTTCCGCTTGCAACAATTGGAGCTGGTTCAAGTATTGACACTGTTTGTTTAGCAGTTGTGCAGCCATAAATATCTCTTACGGAAATAGTATAAACAGCACTAGCTAAACCAGTGAAAACATTTGTTGATTGCCAGCTTCCTCCGTCATTATTACTGTATTGGTAAATTCCATTACCTCCTGAAGGCAAAACAGTAATCGATCCATTGTTTGCTCCTGAACAAGTGACATCAGTTTTCAATGTTGTAAAATTCAAGATTCCAGGTTCAGTAATGTTAACATTAGCCAAGGCCCTTGTACAATCTGGATTAATTGCATCCCGAATTTGCACACTATAAGTAGCAGGAGCCAAGGCAAAGAAATTTCCACTTGATTGCCATGCACCGTTATTCAAACGATATTCGTATGATCCTGAACCACCTGAAGGAGCACTTAAATTAATTGTTCCGTTATTTTGTCCATTACAAAGAACATTGCTTTTTGTGTATGTTGCATTTAACATTGCAGGTTGTGCAACGGTAAGCTTACCTTCAAATGGACCACAGTTAAAGGCATCGGTTACACTCCAGATATAATCAATACCAGCAGGTATATTTTCAAATATTCCTGTGGAATTTGTTTCTCCATTAAAAGTAAAGTTGTACGGTCTGGTTCCACCATTTGCAGCAATAGTAATCGTCGCAGTGCTTCCATAGCAAGTTATTGGTAAGGTAATGGCTGCACTAACCGTAACCCCGGACGGTTCAACTACATCAAAGCTGCCTGTGGCCGCCGTACAGTTGTTCGCATCCGTAACGCTGTAGTCAAGGCCGGTGCCCGCTGCGTGCGTGAAGATGCCTGTTGCGTTGGTAACTCCGTCAAAGGTATAGGACAACGCACCGGTGCCGCCAGAGGCAACGATCGTGACCGTCGCTGTCTCACCATGGCAGGCGATCGTGCTATGTGTTACACTGCTGACGCTGATCACGGACGGTTCAACTACATCAAAGCTGCCTGTGGCCGCCGTACAGTTGTTCGCATCCGTAACGCTGTAGTCAAGGCCAGTGCCCGCTGCGTGCGTGAAGATGCCTGTTGCGTTGGTAACTCCGTCAAAGGTATAGGACAACGCACCGGTGCCGCCAGAGGCAACGATCGTGACCGTCGCTGTCTCACCATGGCAGGCGATCGTGCTATGTGTTACACTGCTGACGCTGATCACGGACGGTTCAACTACATCAAAGCTGCCTGTGGCCGCCGTACAGTTGTTCGCATCCGTAACGCTGTAGTCAAGGCCGGTGCCCGCTGCGTGCGTGAAGATGCCTGTTGCGTTGGTAACTCCGTCAAAGGTATAGGACAACGCACCGGTGCCGCCAGAGGCAACGATCGTGACCGTCGCTGTCTCACCATGGCAGGCGATCGTGCTATGTGTTACACTGCTGACGCTGATCACGGACGGTTCAACTACATCAAAGCTGCCTGTGGCCGCCGTACAGTTGTTCGCATCCGTAACGCTGTAGTCAAGGCCGGTGCCCGCTGCGTGCGTGAAGATGCCTGTTGCGTTGGTAACTCCGTCAAAGGTATAGGACAACGCACCGGTGCCGCCAGAGGCAACGATCGTGACCGTCGCTGTCTCACCATGGCAGGCGATCGTGCTATGTGTTACACTGCTGACGCTGATCACGGACGGTTCAACTACATCAAAGCTGCCTGTGGCCGCCGTACAGTTGTTCGCATCCGTAACGCTGTAGTCAAGGCCGGTGCCCGCTGCGTGCGTGAAGATGCCTGTTGCGTTGGTAACTCCGTCAAAGGTATAGGACAACGCACCGGTGCCGCCAGAGGCAACGATCGTGACCGTCGCTGTCTCACCATGGCAGGCGATCGTGCTATGTGTTACACTGCTGACGCTGATCACGGACGGTTCAACTACATCAAAGCTGCCTGTGGCCGCCGTACAGTTGTTCGCATCCGTAACGCTGTAGTCAAGGCCAGTGCCCGCTGCGTGCGTGAAGATGCCTGTTGCGTTGGTAACTCCGTCAAAGGTATAGGACAACGCACCGGTGCCGCCAGAGGCAACGATCGTGACCGTCGCTGTCTCACCATGGCAGGCGATCGTGCTATGTGTTACACTGCTGACGCTGATCACGGACGGTTCAACTACATCAAAGCTGCCTGTGGCCGCCGTACAGTTGTTCGCATCCGTAACGCTGTAGTCAAGGCCGGTGCCCGCTGCGTGCGTGAAGATGCCTGTTGCGTTGGTAACTCCGTCAAAGGTATAGGACAACGCACCGGTGCCGCCAGAGGCAACGATCGTGACCGTCGCTGTCTCACCATGGCAGGCGATCGTGCTATGTGTTACACTGCTGACGCTGATCACGGACGGTTCAACTACATCAAAGCTGCCTGTGGCCGCCGTACAGTTGTTCGCATCCGTAACGCTGTAGTCAAGGCCGGTGCCCGCTGCGTGCGTGAAGATGCCTGTTGCGTTGGTAACTCCGTCAAAGGTATAGGACAACGCACCGGTGCCGCCAGAGGCAACGATCGTGACCGTCGCTGTCTCACCATGGCAGGCGATCGTGCTATGTGTTACACTGCTGACGCTGATCACGGACGGTTCAACTACATCAAAGCTGCCTGTGGCCGCCGTACAGTTGTTCGCATCCGTAACGCTGTAGTCAAGGCCGGTGCCCGCTGCGTGCGTGAAGATGCCTGTTGCGTTGGTAACTCCGTCAAAGGTATAGGACAACGCACCGGTGCCGCCAGAGGCAACGATCGTGACCGTCGCTGTCTCACCATGGCAGGCGATCGTGCTATGTGTTACACTGCTGACGCTGATCACGGACGGTTCAACTACATCAAAGCTGCCTGTGGCCGCCGTACAGTTGTTCGCATCCGTAACGCTGTAGTCAAGGCCAGTGCCCGCTGCGTGCGTGAAGATGCCTGTTGCGTTGGTAACTCCGTCAAAGGTATAGGACAACGCACCGGTGCCGCCAGAGGCAACGATCGTGACCGTCGCTGTCTCACCATGGCAGGCGATCGTGCTATGTGTTACACTGCTGACGCTGATCACGGACGGTTCAACTACATCAAAGCTGCCTGTGGCCGCCGTACAGTTGTTCGCATCCGTAACGCTGTAGTCAAGGCCGGTGCCCGCTGCGTGCGTGAAGATGCCTGTTGCGTTGGTAACTCCGTCAAAGGTATAGGACAACGCACCGGTGCCGCCAGAGGCAACGATCGTGACCGTCGCTGTCTCACCATGGCAGGCGATCGTGCTATGTGTTACACTGCTGACGCTGATCACGGACGGTTCAACTACATCAAAGCTGCCTGTGGCCGCCGTACAGTTGTTCGCATCCGTAACGCTGTAGTCAAGGCCGGTGCCCGCTGCGTGCGTGAAGATGCCTGTTGCGTTGGTAACTCCGTCAAAGGTATAGGACAACGCACCGGTGCCGCCAGAGGCAACGATCGTGACCGTCGCTGTCTCACCATGGCAGGCGATCGTGCTATGTGTTACACTGCTGACGCTGATCACGGACGGTTCAACTACATCAAAGCTGCCTGTGGCCGCCGTACAGTTGTTCGCATCCGTAACGCTGTAGTCAAGGCCGGTGCCCGCTGCGTGCGTGAAGATGCCTGTTGCGTTGGTAACTCCGTCAAAGGTATAGGACAACGCACCGGTGCCGCCAGAGGCAACGATCGTGACCGTCGCTGTCTCACCATGGCAGGCGATCGTGCTATGTGTTACACTGCTGACGCTGATCACGGACGGTTCAACTACATCAAAGCTGCCTGTGGCCGCCGTACAGTTGTTCGCATCCGTAACGCTGTAGTCAAGGCCAGTGCCCGCTGCGTGCGTGAAGATGCCTGTTGCGTTGGTAACTCCGTCAAAGGTATAGGACAACGCACCGGTGCCGCCAGAGGCAACGATCGTGACCGTCGCTGTCTCACCATGGCAGGCGATCGTGCTATGTGTTACACTGCTGACGCTGATCACGGACGGTTCAACTACATCAAAGCTGCCTGTGGCCGCCGTACAGTTGTTCGCATCCGTAACGCTGTAGTCAAGGCCGGTGCCCGCTGCGTGCGTGAAGATGCCTGTTGCGTTGGTAACTCCGTCAAAGGTATAGGACAACGCACCGGTGCCGCCAGAGGCAACGATCGTGACCGTCGCTGTCTCACCATGGCAGGCGATCGTGCTATGTGTTACACTGCTGACGCTGATCACGGACGGTTCAACTACATCAAAGCTGCCTGTGGCCGCCGTACAGTTGTTCGCATCCGTAACGCTGTAGTCAAGGCCAGTGCCCGCTGCGTGCGTGAAGATGCCTGTTGCGTTGGTAACTCCGTCAAAGGTATAGGACAACGCACCGGTGCCGCCAGAGGCAACGATCGTGACCGTCGCTGTCTCACCATGGCAGGCGATCGTGCTATGTGTTACACTGCTGACGCTGATCACGGACGGTTCAACTACATCAAAGCTGCCTGTGGCCGCCGTACAGTTGTTCGCATCCGTAACGCTGTAGTCAAGGCCGGTGCCCGCTGCGTGCGTGAAGATGCCTGTTGCGTTGGTAACTCCGTCAAAGGTATAGGACAACGCACCGGTGCCGCCAGAGGCAACGATCGTGACCGTCGCTGTCTCACCATGGCAGGCGATCGTGCTATGTGTTACACTGCTGACGCTGATCACGGACGGTTCAACTACATCAAAGCTGCCTGTGGCCGCCGTACAGTTGTTCGCATCCGTAACGCTGTAGTCAAGGCCAGTGCCCGCTGCGTGCGTGAAGATGCCTGTTGCGTTGGTAACTCCGTCAAAGGTATAGGACAACGCACCGGTGCCGCCAGAGGCAACGATCGTGACCGTCGCTGTCTCACCATGGCAGGCGATCGTGCTATGTGTTACACTGCTGACGCTGATCACGGACGGTTCAACTACATCAAAGCTGCCTGTGGCCGCCGTACAGTTGTTCGCATCCGTAACGCTGTAGTCAAGGCCGGTGCCCGCTGCGTGCGTGAAGATGCCTGTTGCGTTGGTAACTCCGTCAAAGGTATAGGACAACGCACCGGTGCCGCCAGAGGCAACGATCGTGACCGTCGCTGTCTCACCATGGCAGGCGATCGTGCTATGTGTTACACTGCTGACGCTGATCACGGACGGTTCAACTACATCAAAGCTGCCTGTGGCCGCCGTACAGTTGTTCGCATCCGTAACGCTGTAGTCAAGGCCAGTGCCCGCTGCGTGCGTGAAGATGCCTGTTGCGTTGGTAACTCCGTCAAAGGTATAGGACAACGCACCGGTGCCGCCAGAGGCAACGATCGTGACCGTCGCTGTCTCACCATGGCAGGCGATCGTGCTATGTGTTACACTGCTGACGCTGATCACGGACGGTTCAACTACATCAAAGCTGCCTGTGGCCGCCGTACAGTTGTTCGCATCCGTAACGCTGTAGTCAAGGCCGGTGCCCGCTGCGTGCGTGAAGATGCCTGTTGCGTTGGTAACTCCGTCAAAGGTATAGGACAACGCACCGGTGCCGCCAGAGGCAACGATCGTGACCGTCGCTGTCTCACCATGGCAGGCGATCGTGCTATGTGTTACACTGCTGACGCTGATTGGTGCAATTTCAAGTACCGTTACGTTTACTTCAGCACTGCCACAGTCGCCGGTTACTCGTGCATAATAGGTACCGGGGCCTACTGTTATTGGATTGCTGCTGCCAAGGTTCGTGCCCGTTCCGCCTGCTCCCGTCCACCATGTCAATACTGCGTTCGTACCCGAAACTCCGTTCGCTGTTATACTTGTCGTGGCCGTGCTGCAAATTGGGCTTGCCGCTGCTGTGGCCGAGGTGACCGAAACATCAACTTTTGATCCTACTGTCACACTTGTTTCCACTGCACCGCCACAGTCGCCGGTTACTCGTGCATAATAGGTACCGGGGCCTACTGTTATTGGATTGCTGCTGCCAAGGTTCGTGCCCGTTCCGCCTGCTCCTGTCCACCAGGTCAATATTGCGTTCGTACCCGAAACACCGTTCGCTGTTATACTTGTCGTGGCCGTGCTGCAAATTGGGCTTGCCGCTGCTGTGGCCGAGGTGACCGAAACATCAACTTTTGATCCTACTGTCACACTTGTTTCCACTGCACTGCCGCAGTCGCCGGTTACTCGTGCATAATAGGTACCGGGGCCTACTGTTATTGGATTGCTGCTGCCAAGGTTCGTGCCCGTTCCGCCTGCTCCTGTCCACCAGGTCAATACTGCGTTCGTACCCGAAACTCCGTTCGCTGTTATACTTGTCGTGGCCGTGCTGCAAATTGGGCTTGCCGCTGCTGTGGCCGAGGTGACCGAAACATCAACTTTTGATCCTACTGTCACACTTGTTTCCACTGCACTGCTGCAGTCGCCGGTTACTCGCGCATAATAGGTACCGGGGCCTACTGTTATTGGATTGCTGCTGCCAAGGTTCGTGCCCGTTCCGCCTGCTCCCGTCCACCATGTCAATACTGCGTTCGTACCCGAAACACCGTTCGCTGTTATACTTGTCGTGGCCGTGCTGCAAATTGGGCTTGCCGCTGCTGTGGCCGAGGTGACCGAAACATCAACTTTTGATCCTACTGTCACACTTGTTTCCACTGCACCGCCACAGTCGCCGGTTACTCGTGCATAATAGGTACCGGGGCCTACTGTTAATGGATTGCTGCTGCCAAGGTTCGTGCCCGTTCCGCCTGCTCCCGTCCACCATGTCAATACTGCGTTCGTACCCGAAACTCCGTTCGCTGTTATACTTGTCGTGGCCGTGCTGCAAATTGGGCTTGCCGCTGCTGTGGCCGAGGTGACTGAAACATCAACTTTTGATCCTACTGTCACACTTGTTTCCACTGCACTGCCACAGTCGCCGGTTACTCGTGCATAATAGGTACCGGGACCTACTGTTAATGGATGACTGCTGCCAAGGTTCGTGCCCGTTCCGCCTGCTCCTGTCCACCAGGTCAATACTGCGTTCGTACCCGAAACACCGTTCGCTGTTATACTTGTCGTGGCTGTGCTGCAAATTGGGCTTGCCGCTGCTGTGGCCGAGGTGACTGAAACATCAACTTTTGATCCTACTGTCACACTTGTTTCCACTGCACTGCCACAGTCGCCGGTTACTCGTGCATAATAGGTACCGGGGCCTACTGTTATTGGATTACTGCTGCCAAGGTTCGTGCCCGTTCCGCCTGCTCCTGTCCACCAGGTCAATACTGCGTTCGTACCCGAAACACCGTTCGCTGTTATACTTGTCGTGGCCGTGCTGCAAATTGGGCTTGCCGCTGCTGTGGCCGAGGTGACTGAAACATCAACTTTTGATCCTACTGTCACACTTGTTTCCACTGCACCGCCACAGTCGCCGGTTACTCGTGCATAATAGGTACCGGGGCCTACTGTTATTGGATTACTGCTGCCAAGGTTCGTGCCCGTTCCGCCTGCTCCTGTCCACCAGGTCAATACTGCGTTCGTACCCGAAACTCCGTTCGCTGTTATACTTGTCGTGGCTGTGCTGCAAATTGGGCTTGCCGCTGCTGTGGCCGAGGTGACTGAAACATCAACTTTTGATCCTACTGTCACACTTGTTTCCACTGCACCGCCACAGTCGCCGGTTACTCGTGCATAATAGGTACCGGGGCCTACTGTTATTGGATTGCTGCTGCCAAGGTTCGTGCCCGTTCCGCCTGCTCCTGTCCACCAGGTCAATATTGCGTTCGTACCCGAAACACCGTTCGCTGTTATACTTGTCGTGGCCGTGCTGCAAATTGGGCTTGCCGCTGCTGTGGCCGAGGTGACCGAAACATCAACTTTTGATCCTACTGTCACACTTGTTTCCACTGCACCGCCACAGTCGCCGGTTACTCGTGCATAATAGGTACCGGGGCCTACTGTTATTGGATTGCTGCTGCCAAGGTTCGTGCCCGTTCCGCCTGCTCCTGTCCACCAGGTCAATATTGCGTTCGTACCCGAAACACCGTTCGCTGTTATACTTGTCGTGGCCGTGCTGCAAATTGGGCTTGCCGCTGCTGTGGCCGAGGTGACCGAAACATCAACTTTTGATCCTACTGTCACACTTGTTTCCACTGCACTGCCGCAGTCGCCGGTTACTCGTGCATAATAGGTACCGGGGCCTACTGTTATTGGATTGCTGCCGCCAAGGTTCGTGCCCGTTCCGCCTGCTCCCGTCCACCATGTCAATACTGCGTTCGTACCCGAAACTCCGTTCGCTGTTATACTTGTCGTGGCCGTGCTGCAAATTGGGCTTGCCGCTGCTGTGGCCGAGGTGACCGAAACATCAACTTTTGATCCTACTGTCACACTTGTTTCCACTGCACTGCCGCAGTCGCCGGTTACTCGTGCATAATAGGTACCGGGGCCTACTGTTATTGGATTGCTGCTGCCAAGGTTCGTGCCCGTTCCGCCTGCTCCCGTCCACCAGGTCAATACTGCGTTCGTACCCGAAACACCGTTCGCTGTTATACTTGTCGTGGCTGTGCTGCAAATTGGGCTTGCCGCTGCTGTGGCCGAGGTGACTGCTGTAATCGGATTCACAACAATCGAAAAGCTTTGATTGATAGATTTATCAATTCCTCCATTTGCAGTGCCGCCATCGTCCTGAATATTAACTATTATCGTGGCAGTTCCCGAATTAAGAGCATGGGGAGTGTAAGACAACACTCCTGAAGCATTTATAGAAGGGAGGACACTGAAAATTGAAGGATCACTATTATCAACAATATTAAAATGAAGCAATTGCAATGACTCGTTTGTAGGTCCAGGATTTAAAGAAGTGGCCCAAGGACTGATCGTTTGAGATCCCGTGCCAGCACAAACAATCTGATCAAAGCCTTTTATAAACGATGGTGTGTCGTTAACTGAATTCACTGTAACCGTAATATTTGCCACATTCGAAACAACCCCGGCATCAGCTTCAACGGTATATGTTGCGTTAACTATACCAAAAAAATCAGCAATAGGAGTAAAAGTAACTACTCCCGAATTATCAACAGTAAATGTCCCCTTTCCTGAAACTGTAAAAGTTGTTTGTCTTCCTGAAGTTTCAGGATCTAAATCAACCGTTGCAACATTAATCGGATGCCCCGAAACTGCAATGTCGTTCGAAAGTATATTGGATGGATTTGTCGAAATCCCATTGAAGACTATACTTTGATCTTCGTTCGTTGTACCAGAATCATCATTTGCAGTAGGATTTATTAATTTAATACCAAAATTTACATTGGTATTAATAGGATTTTGAGTTGCGGATATATTCAGTAAATATCCATTTGTACTGCTACCACCAGTTAGTGAATTCGTTGCATCGTTATCTTTCGCACCATTAAAAGCAGCTCCTACAGGCAGTAAAACTACTATTGAGCCAGATGGAGTACCCAATCCATAATTATTGGTGGTTATGTATATATTGTAATTGTTTGAGTTACTTCTGAGGCCCGTAAATAAATAGGCCCCATCAGGCGCAACTGCCTGAGATGCAACAACTCCACCACTTGACTTATCATAAAGAACTGCATATAATTGCTGGCCGCCTATTGAACCGATACCAGTTCCGTCAACCTTCAAAGATCCAGCCGATCCGTCGGGATCATTATACACGTAACCGGAAATTCCATAGTTTCCCGATCTTGTGATGTTAATACTCAAACACTTATTAATTACAGTAGGGTCGCAAGTATTAGTTGCCGTAACGCAAACATCGTATACTCCACTTTGTCCAGCATTGTTAAAATTCAAGTAAATCGTTGAGCCCGTACTTGGACCGACGAATGTTGCGCCCGCAGGTATAGTCCAGACATACGAAGTAGCACCTGTTATCCCAGTCAAAGAAAACCCTACACTACTTTGAGAATCGAGATAAGAA
Source organism: Prolixibacteraceae bacterium (assembly GCA_963677955.2). Classification (GTDB taxonomy): domain Bacteria; phylum Bacteroidota; class Bacteroidia; order Bacteroidales; family Prolixibacteraceae; genus Aquipluma. The sequence continues at coordinate 3,570,683 of CAXXQR010000001.1, read as the reverse complement.
GTTCCCCCTGCCCCATTTTTTGCAGTTAATTCATTTATTACCGCTGTACCAGTCAATGGAGCATAAGTAGCAGTTACCGGAATACGTGAACTCTCGCATCCAGTACTGGAATTATATAATGAAACATAATAAGTCGTTGTAACACTAATACTAGGTGTTACAAAAGGATTCCCGATATATAAAGGAGATCCCCCACTTGCAACACTATACCATCGATAAACCTGATTTGAGGCCGCGCCTGATGCTGTAAGATTAACCGAACCTGTAGCACAAAATGTTGCACCATCTGAAACTGGAGCAACTGGATTAGAATGTGAAGCTGAAACTGGAGTTATTAAACCAGAACAAGAAGCTGTTGCTGTATTAACTTTTATTCCCGATGCAGAACATGCAACCAATACGTTATAAGTTACTGTCATTGTAACACCTGGTTCCAAAGTAATCGCATCTGCAGCAGCCACAAGACTCCCTGACGGAGAGCCATCCGTAAGCGTACCGGGTGCATTAGTGCGTGTCAAGTCAGGCTTATTATAAACATAAGATATTTGAACATTGTCAAGTTTTGCAACCTTAGATGATGACCCCCAGGACACACCTGAAATAGCAAATTTCAGGTAGGTATTACTGGTAATTTGAGCTGGTGTAAGCGTATAGCTAAAGGTTCCTGTGCCATTAGCCCCGGTCAATGTACCAACCGTCGAATAACTTGTCCCATCAGTTGACAATTGAACATCGAACTTGGAAGTTCCTAAACTACCAGCTACATAATCAAAAGTTAATGTTGCGCCTCCGGAAGTGGTGCCAATAGGCAAAAGATTTGCAGTTCTGACAATTTGATCACCGACGGTTAAATTACTAAGATTTAATTGTCCTCCCGAAATAAAAATAGTTCCTGCACTTGCATTGATATCGTTATCCACCCAATTGGTTGTCCAAATTCCTGCAACACCGTCCTGAGCTGTATATGCTGCACTGTTAAATTCATCTTTAACTGTTTTGGTTGTACTAGATGCCGGAATAAAAACAGAAGTGCTGTTGGGAACGTAGGTGAGTTCCGAAGGCAAAACATCCGTTAGTGTCACATTATTTACTGTATTTCCGCCATTCAAAACATGTATTACATATTGGTTTACATTTCCTGGAGAAAGAATGGAAGGATTGGCCGTTTTATCAATTGAAATAACGGGATTCGGGTTATAGTGGGTATTAATTGTTGTGAAAGTACCACCCATTGAACCAAATTGAGCCGAAAACTGACGATTTGTTACTGAACCATTCGCCCCAATAACAAAGCTAATCTTATTTGATGGATGTGGGTATCTGGCAATAAAAGCCCTGGTATTGTCAAATGTAATGCCACCAAGCTCCCCAGAATTGCCAGCATAAAATCGAGTACCGTTCGAAGCAACTATAGATGGAGTTATAGCTAAGACACAAGCTGCATCTACGACATAGCTTGAATAACCTGAAATTTCATAAAATTCGACACCATCAATATCCACTCCGGTCATATAATAATCTGAGATATAAACATTCTCATTGGTGGTCAACTCAAAAAATTCCAACTCAAAAGAAACATATCCTCCAGCAGAACTTGCCGTTGTAAGTGTCGGCTGAAACCTGTTTGGAGATCCTGTTCCAACAGTTTCATCATCCAATACACCCAACGAAGCGTTTGACGTAGCAACTATCTTCAACAGACCATACACAGTAATACCATTGGCAGTAATCAAATTATCATACCTCCATACAGAACCTGCACTGAGGCCGTTATTTCCACCATTCGTAATTAGAGATCTGTTCGCATTTATCATGGAGATTTCCTGTCCGCCCATATCAATGGCAAACGATTGAGAATAGACCCGATTTAAGCTCAAAAGCAGAGAAATTACCAGTAGGCCCTTAAAAATTGAATATGGTTTCATCGTGTTTGGTCTTCAAAATTGATGATTAAACTTATGGTGAATAAATTTTCGCCCTATCATATAGACAGAGAATTTATCTTATATTAATTTAGATTAAAAAGTAGTAGATTTATTGCTTTCAGGGGAAAAAATTTGGTCTTTTAAAAAGACCATTATACGATGACAAATTCATAGGCTTGGTTTATTAAATATAGCGCAACAAAGTATTGGTAAAAGAGAACTATATTATTCTCGATAAATATATAAATTAATAAAATAAAATTTGTTCCTTTTCATTAAATCACAAATCACAATAAACTCTATAAAAACACATTAACAGATATCGATAGATGCTTTTGATACAAAACCATCCATATTAAACTACAATTTTATCAATGAAACAAAGCACATTTTCTCATTTCCCTTAATTTCAAAAAAACAATTACAAAATTCTTTGGAAAAATTATCAGGTAAAAAGTACTGTAAATTGCCCGAACAAATCTATCAAATGAAATCTACATTTGCTTGATTAAACTGACTGAATTGTTCATTTCATGACTTTCAGCTACCAAAAACCAATTTTCAATGATCAAGAATATGTAAAACGTTTAGAAGCTTGATGAATCTTCGGTGAATACCTGAGGCAAAATGTCGACCGGATATAAGTTAAAATACCTACGTCAAATTTTAAATGCTTTAATACATTTGATCTTAAATCATTTAAATCAAAGTCATGTTATTAAGTATTAGCCTGATTATTTTCTATTTTATCGTTCCCGTTCTCCTGATATACCTTACACATATTTCCAAAACTTTTAATAAAATCGGGGCCGTGGTTTTGGCTTACGCTATGGGTTTGCTAATCGGAATTCTAGGTCTGTTTCCCAAAGCCAGCCCGGGGTTAACCGCTATCTTAGCTGGAAAGTCATTCCTGCCGAAAGCTGAGATATTGAATTATTTAACTGCCGAAAAGATTACTGAAAGTGATGTAACATTAAATAACATTAGGTCGATTCAGGACTTAATTATGTCTCTGGCCATTCCCATTGCGCTTCCTCTGCTACTTTTTTCACTCGATATCAGACGTTGGATTAAACTGGCCAGAGAAGCTTTTCTATCGTTGGTTTTAGGCGTTTCCTCTCTGATAATTGTGTTAATCGTTGGTTTTTTCATTTTCAAAAATCACATTGGTGATTCGTGGAAAATAGCGGGAATGCTTACCGGAGTCTATACCGGAGGAACCCCCAATCTGGCTGCCGTGGGAACTGCATTGGATGTAAGTCCTAATATTTTTGTACTGGTCAATACTTACGATATGGTTCTGGGTTCCATTTGTCTGCTGTTTTTATTAACCGGAGCACAAAAATTATTCAATAAAGTTCTCCCGCATTTCAACGAGAATCACGAAAAATTCAGGCTTAAAAAAGTGGTAAGAGAAAACCAAGGAATAGACAATTACCTTGGAATGATGACTAAAAAAGGGATCATGCAACTCGGGAAGGCAATGGGATTATCGATACTTATTTTAGGTGTTTCCTTCGCAATAAGCCTGTTGGTGCCAAAGTCATCTCAAACCGTAGTCATCATTCTATCAATCACTACTTTAGGACTTATTCTTGGAACCATTCAATCGATCAGCAGCATCGAAAAAACTTTTCAGCTCGGGATGTATTTCATCATTGTATTTTCGCTGGTGGTAGCTTCAATGGCCGATCTAAGAAGCATGTTTCAGATTGATTTTTTGGGACTTTTCCTTTATGTCGCCTTTGCGGTATTTGGGTCGATGATTGTACATGTATTTCTATCATGGATCTTCAAGGTCGATTCTGATACGACCATAATTACCATATCAGCGTTAACCTTTTCACCTCCATTTGTGCCGGTTGTTGCTGCCGCACTAAAAAACAAAGAGATCATTATTACAGGCATAACTTCAGGAATTATGGGATATGCTTTTGGAAATTACCTGGGTGTTGCGCTTGCTTATTTGCTGAAAGGTTTTATGTAGTGTTTCAGGGTACAAAATGTAACTTACTGGTTTGATTACATGAGTTGTTACCCGTATTCCTCTTTTCTTTATTCGTATCGCTAATCTTTTCGTCGATCTGTTTGATTAATATTAAAAAAGTTCTAATTTTGCGCCTCCTATTTTTAGGTATAAAGTATTCATGTTTAATTAATTTAGATGTTTTATGAAAAACCAGTATGAAACCGTTTTCATCGTAACTCCCGTTTTATCTGATGCTCAGGTAAAGGAAACGGTAAAAAAATTCAGGGACATCATCACCGAAAACGGTGGAGAGATTGTCAATGAAGAGGACTGGGGATTACGCAAATTAGCTTATCCCATTCAAAAAAAATCGACAGGGTTTTATCAACTCTTCGAATTTGCCGCCGACCCATCGTTTGCAAAAACCTGGGAAACTCAATTCAGACGCGACGAACGTATTATTCGTTTCCTTACTTTCAGCAAGGATAAATATGCCGTTGCTTACAGCGAGAGAAGAAGAAATAAATCAAAAGCTAAAACTGAAAAGGAGAACTAGAAAATGGCTGCAAATTCAAGTGAAATCAGATATTTGACCCCACCGTCGGTAGAAATCAAAAAGAAAAAGTACTGCCGCTTTAAAAAGAACAAAATCAAATTCGTGGATTATAAAGATCCTGAATTCCTGAAAAAATTCTTAAACGAACAAGGTAAAATTTTACCACGCCGTATTACAGGAACTTCATTGAAGTACCAGCGCAAAGTGGCTAAAGCAGTTAAAAGAGCCCGTCATATCGCATTGCTGCCATATGTTACTGATATGATGAAATAATTTTTAAAGCTGAAGTAAAAATGGAAATTATATTATTACAGGATGTTGCACGACTCGGTTCGAAAGACGATGTTGTAAACGTAAAAAACGGTTATGGCCGTAATTTTCTGATTCCTCAGAAATTGGCTGTAATTGCCACCGAATCAGCAAAAAAAGTATTGGCTGAGAACATCAGACAACGCGCTCACAAAGAAGCAAAGCTCAAAGAACTTTCTAAGAGTGTGGCAGAGAGACTTCAAACATTAAAACTTGTAATTGGCGCAAAAACCAGCAGCACCGGAAAAATTTTCGGTTCGGTAAATACCATTATGCTGGCCGAAGCGATCAACAGCCAAGGCTTTGAAATTGATCGCAAACAGATTACAATTTCTGAAGATAGTGTTAAAGAAGTTGGAACCTATACAGCCAAAATCAAATTACACAAAGAAGTAATTATTGATTTAGCTTTCGAAGTAGTTTCTGAGTAATTTTATTAATTGTATATAAATACAGTAATCAAGCATTTTTCAAACAAACAGATAGAGCCACTCGTCCTCACATGCGGGTGGCTTTTTTATGGCCTGATCACAATTCCCTCCGTAGTAAACGAAATTCCCTGCTGACCATTTGTGCCAATCATGATTCCCTGAAAATAAGGCCTTTGAGCACCTGTTTTCGCACCCCATTCTACAACAAAATTGGCCCCTACTCCACCGGTGTCGTCCTTATCCTCAACTACAAACTCAGCCGACTCCATAGGTTTTACAAGCAAAGTTGAATCGTTGTAACGTCGCACCTTTTCGCCTCCCGAATTGTAATAATCGATCGAAAAAATATAAATGCTATCCTGAAATGAAGTATTTCGGATGCTTAACGTAGCCGTAAGCGAGAAGGTATGATGGGAATCGAGGTAATAAATGTCGCTGTAAATCGGGATATAAACCTGTTCTGTATGCTCAAAATCAGCTTTATCGACATTCTTATAATGGTAATTTGAATGGTGTTTTGTTTCAGGAACCTGCGATGGAGAACACGCATGTAATAGAATTGAGATAAAAACTGAAAATAAGATTGGTTTCATGGGCTTGGATTTAAAGAATAGGAAAATCACTTAAAAATCAACTATTCTAAATTAGCGATTTTATCTCAATTATAGCACTAAAAAAGAGGTCGTCTAAAAAGTTCCAATGACTAAAGGAGTCGTCATTCCGAATTTATTTCGGAATCTGATATTAGGATATTGAGATCCTGAAACAAGTTCAGGATGACTAAAGCGGAACTTTTGAGACGACCTCTTCAATATTTTACAAGCCGAGTAAAACCTCCTCCGGACTTCGCCCGCCAGTGAGCAATCGTTCCGGATTTTCAATCAATTCTTTTACTTTTACAAGGAATCCAACAGAATCCTTTCCGTCAATAATCCGGTGATCATACGACAAAGCCACGTACATCATCGGGCGGATTACAACTTGACCATCCAGGGCAATGGGACGTTCAACAATGTTGTGCATGCCCAGAATTGCCGATTGCGGCGGATTAATAATTGGAGTCGACAACAACGATCCAAACGTACCGCCATTGGTGATTGTAAATGTTCCTCCGGTCAACTCTTCAATAGTTATCTTTTTGTTCCGCGCTTTTTCGGCCAGAACCTTCAATTCAATTTCAATATCTGCAATTGTTTTACTTTCGGTATTACGAATAATGGGTACCATCAAACCTTTGGGAGTTTGCACAGCAATTCCAATATCCACAAAATCAGGTGTAATAATTTCTTCTCCTGAAATCTGCGCATTGATCGTTGGATGAAATTGCATCGCTTCGGCTACAGCCTTCGAAAACAGCGACATAAATCCAAGTTTCAAACCGTATTTTTCAACAAATTTAGCCTGAAGCTTGGTACGCATTTCCATTACCCGACTCATATCAATTTCATTGAAAGTAGTCAACATGGCGGTTTCGTTCTTAACCGAAACCAGTCGTTCGCTCAACTTCCGGCGTAATGAAGTCATTTTTTCACGTTTTTCATCGCGCGAAAAAGATTTCTTCTCAGCAACAACCGATTTAACTCCCTGTTTCGGAAGAGCCATAACAGCTTCAATATCGCCTTTTGAAATACGGTGCAAACCACTCAGCACTTCTTCCATCGACAGGTGATATTCTTCCATCATTTTACGGGCCACCGAAGTTACTTTCACACCCGAATCACCCGCTACCTCTGAAACAGGTTCTTCCACTTTTTCAGGAACAGAACCTGCTTTCTCAACTTTTTCCACCTTTGGTTCAGGAACGGCTTTTGCCGCAGTTTCCTTTTTCTTGCCGGAAGAAATGCTTGTATCTATCGTACAGGCAACTGCCCCAACAGCCACCCTATCTCCTTCGCGAACCAGAATTTTCAATCGACCACTTTCAGAAGCCGACAAAGTTAATGTCGCTTTGTCAGACTCAATTTCGGCTACTTCCTGATCCTTTTCAACAACATCGCCATCCTCAACCATCCATTTGCCGAGTTCAACCTCTGTAATGGATTCGCCTGGAGTTGGCACTTTTATTTCAACTAACATGTTTGGTTTTTATTGATTTTTATTTCTTTTCAGGCTAAAACTTTTTCCTCGAAAACAGTGTCAAGTATTTTATTCAACCGGGTAATGTGCTGATACATCAAACCTCCGGCAGGGCTGGCGCTTGCAGCCCGCGAAACCAGTTTAAATGCCACGTCGGGCAACAGGCGCTGAACATTCTGCCATGCTCCCATATTTTCAGGTTCATCCTGAACCCATAAAACATTTTCGACTTTGGGATATTTAGCAATAATTGCCTTAATCTGGTTGCCCGGAAGCGGGTACAATTGTTCAACACGAACAATTGCTATATTGGAAACGCCTTCCTCTGCCTGACGTTTGTGCAAATCGTAATACAATTTTCCGTAAGTGAACACCAGTTTCTGAATTTGCTCCGGATGGTGCACTGTGTCTTCAATAATTTCGTGAAACGAACCATCAGCAAGCTCGTCGACCGACGAAGTAACCATGGGATGACGCAGCAAACTTTTTGGTGTGAAAATAACCAGCGGGATACGCAATTTCCAGTGCATATGTCTGCGAAGTAAATGGAACATATTGGCCGGAGTTGTTGGCATCACGATCTGCATATTGTTGTTCGCTGCCAAATTCATATAGCGTTCAATTCTGGCGCTCGAATGTTCAGGTCCCTGTCCCTCGTAACCATGTGGAAGATACATGACCAGGTTATTCATAATACCCCATTTTTCCTGCGCCGACGAAATATACTGGTCGAAAACAACCTGGGCGACATTGGCAAAATCTCCGAATTGAGCCTCCCAAATATTCAATCCATTTGGATTGGTTAGGGCGTAGCCATATTCAAATCCAAGGACTCCATACTCAGAAAGCAATGAATTAAATACGTGAAATTTAGCCTGCTTCTCACTGATATTTTTCAACGGGAAATACTTTTCATCGGTTTCCTCAACCACAAACGAAGCGTGGCGATGTGCAAAAGTTCCACGTTCCGAATCCTGCCCGCTCAACCGAACCGGATAGCCTTCTTCAAGCAGTGTTCCGTAGGCAAGTAATTCAGCCATAGCCCAATCCATTCGGTTATCGAGCATCATCATTCTGCGATCTTCCACAATCCGGTCGATCTTTTTAAAGAACTTTTTGTCAGCCGGGAGTGTATTTATGCGCTCTGCAATTCTCAAAAGTTCACTCTTTTTCACACCAGTGGAAACAGGCTGGTGTATATCGATTTTCAACGAACTTTCGAAATGTGTGTATTCATCCTTCAGGAAACGCCGAACTTTAACTTTATCAATCTTTTCCGACTCTTTGTATTTTTCCTCCAAAAAAAGGTCGAAATCGTGATTTAGTTTCGAAATCTCTTCTTTGGTGGCCGCTCCAAGATTAATCAGTTTTTCAGCATAAATATCGCGTGGGTTTGGATGTTTCTCGATTATTTTATACAAAATTGGCTGTGTAAAACGAGGCTCGTCACCTTCGTTGTGGCCATATTTCCGGTAACACAAAATATCGATAAAAACATCGGAATGGAATTTCTGCCTGAATTCCATAGCCAACTTCACGGTGAAAATGATGGATTCAACATCGTCGCCATTCACATGAAAAACGGGTGAACGGGTAACTTTAGCCACGTCGGTACAATAGGTACTCGATCGGGCGTCGAGATAATTGGTCGTAAATCCAACCTGATTGTTGATGACCAAATGGACGGTTCCACCAGTTTTATATCCGGCGAGCTGCGACATCTGAATCACTTCGTAAACCACACCCTGTGTTGCAATGGCCGCGTCGCCATGAATAACAATCGGTGCAACTTTATCGTAATCGCCATTGTATTTTGAATCAATTCGTGAGCGTGCCATTCCCTGAACCAGCGGACCGACTGTTTCCAGATGTGACGGATTTGGCATCAGGCTCAAATGAATTTTCTTTCCCGAATCGGTCTCTACATCGTTCTCGTATCCTAAATGATATTTTACGTCTCCCAGCGAAATCTCCTGTTCGTATTCTTTCCCGACAAACTCTTTAAAAATGTGTTCGTATGGTTTTTCGAGAATGTTAGCCAAAACGTTTAAGCGACCGCGATGAGCCATTCCGATCACAAACTCACTGATACCCAATTCTGCACCATGATCGATTACGGCATCAAGCGCCGGGATTAGTGATTCTCCACCTTCAAGTGAAAACCGTTTTTGACCGACAAATTTTTTATGAATGAAACTCTCGAAACCAACAGCCAGCTTTAAATGATAGTAGATATGCTTTTGCATTTCGAAAGTATTGTGTTCCGAATTGCGGGCAGACTCCATTTTAAGCTTTAACCAGTCGATCAAAGAGGGGTCACGCATAAAAACATACTCAACGCCAATTGACTCGCAATAAGTAGCTTCCATGTGTTCGACAATGGCCCGAAGCGTTGACGGCCCGATACCTATATTGTTTCCGGCCTGAAAAACTGTATCAAGATCGGATTTTTCCAACCCGAAGTTTTCGATCGCTAAAGTTGGCAAATATTGACGTCGCGTGCGCACAGGATTCGTTTTTGTAAACAAATGTCCGCGTTGACGATATGCGTGAATGAGATTCAGGATAGCAAATTCCTTGTCAATTTTTTCATCGTAAACCGTAGATTTTGAGGTGGAAAAATTTTTGCGTGCAAATTCAAATCCAGCAAAAAAATTTTCCCAGCTTGTGTCTACCGATTTAGGATCAGCCAAATACGTGGCATACAATTCTTCGATCGCCGCTATTTCCTGGTTTCCCACTTGTGAAAATTTATCCATAGTTGAGCAATTGGTTTTTCAATGAATTAAGTAAGCATTTAAAGTAACAAATTCCAAATTTTAAAGTTTATCCTTTCAGATTTTACAACTTAACAAATGAACCAATAATCAACAAAGTTGTTTACTATTCATGCTTTAAAATATATATTTTTTGCATGCATTTCCTAACCTGTGTTTTTCCCCATTTAATTGCCTTACAAATTGCTTTTTATTAATTACTAATTCATTCGAAAATGGACAGAAAAGAATTTTTTAGCAAAGCGTTGCTGGGAGGAAGTGTTTTATTTTTTGCACCGGCAGTATTGAACTCGTGCAGCAAGACAAGCAGCGATCCGGCAACTGTTTCCGGAGGGATTACCAGCGGAGGAAATACACTCGATTTAACAGCGTCGGGCAACGCAGCGTTAAACACAGTCGGAGGTTTTGTGTACAGTGGTAATATCATAATTATCCGTACCGGCGACACCAGTTATACTGCATTATCAAAAGTCTGTACCCATCAGGGATGTACTGTATCGTACAATAAATCAAGCAACAGGCTTGTTTGTCCGTGTCATGGGGCACAATTCAATACAGGAGGTTCGGTATTACAGGGTCCTGCTTCCCGGGCATTGACTTCATATACCGTGACGGTTAACGGAAATACGCTTACAATCAGTTAAAAAAGATCAAAATTTCGTTGTTTTATTGCTTGTAAAATGAAAAGATGTTCAACCTGCATTTCATTCTGTTTTCTATCCTGAAATTGAATGATGCAGGTTTAATTTTATTGGAAATCCTAAACGATTTTTCAGTAGTTTAGCGATATCGTATTTCACAATTTCGCTGATTAAACTTTGAATTATGAAAAAATTTCTACTGATCCTCCTTTCATTGTTTGTTGTGCTTCTCGTTGTCTATTTTTTAGGACCCAAATTTCCAAAACCAGAGTTATCAGATCGTTTGCCGGTAATTCAGGTCGAAACTTCTGACTTCGATACCTATCTCAAACAAAAAGAATCAGGATTAAAAATAAAGCCGGATAACGAAAGTCGTGTTTTATGGGCAAACGATAGCCTGAAAAACAAAGCATCCTATTGCCTGCTTTATCTTCATGGTTTTTCGGCTTCGTGGTTCGAGGGAAATCCGGTTCATATTGATTTTGCCAAACGTTATGGCATGAATTTGTACATTCCATTATTAGCCTCGCATGGCATTGATACTACTGAAGCCCTGATTGATATGACTCCGGATCGCCTCTACGAATCGGCAAAAGAAGCATTGGTTGCAGCTCAAGCTCTGGGTGAGAAAGTCATCCTGATGAGCACATCGACCGGTGGGACACTAAGTTTAAAATTGGCGGCTGAATTTCCGGACCTTGTTTCAGGATTGATTTTATATTCGCCCAATATTGCTATAAATAATGGCGCTGCATTTTTGCTGAGTAAACCCTGGGGTTTACAGATTGCTCGTAGCGTTTACAAAGGAAACTACCGGGTTACAAATCCTGATTTCGCCTCAACCGATTGTCAATACTGGAATTGCAAATACAGGCTCGAAGCGGCAGTTTATTTGCAGCAACTGGTTGAAACGACCATGAAAAAAGAAACATTTGCAAGAGTTGACAAACCTGTATTTTTAGGCTATTATTTTAAGGATGCCGAACATCAGGACGATGTGGTAAAAGTAGATGCCATGCTCAACATGTTTGACCAACTTGGCACTCCGGAAGATTTAAAAGTGAAAGTAGCTTTCCCAGAAGCCGGAGCCCATCCTATTGCTTGTAAATTATTTTCAGGGGAATGGCAGGATGTTGAAAAGAGTAGCTACAAATTTGCCGAGGAAAAACTAGGATTGGTGCCGGTTGAATAGTTGAAGCTTTGGAAGCAAAAACAAACGAGGGTCAACAATCAGAAATCTGATTTTTGACCCTCGTTTTATATTTTATCAGCACTCAAGTATTACCTGACCGGCATAAATTCAGCAACTACTTTTCCATATAAATCAAACTCTTCAGCGCCCGTGATTTTAACCCGACAGAATTCTCCCTTTTTCAACGGAATTTCTTTGCTGATTAACACTTCACCGTCAACTTCCGGAGAATCGAATTCGGTACGTCCCACAAAATATTCTGCATCTTCACGATCGACAATCACCTTTAAGGTCTGACCAACTTTCGCTGCATTTAACTCTGCCGAAATTCGTTCCTGAAGACTCATCAACTCATTGGCCCGGGTCTGTTTTACGTCTTCCGGAACATCATCCTGATAAGTCTTATAACCATACGTTCCTTCTTCGTGCGAGTAGGTGAATGCCCCCAAACGATCGAAACGGTGTTTGGCAACAAAGCTCTTCAGTTGCTCAAAATCTTCTTCCGTTTCACCCGGATGCCCAACCAGCATAGTTGTCCGGATAGCAATTCCGGGAACAGCTTCTTTTATTTTCTGAAGCAAGGCTTCTGTTTCTTCAGTAGTAACATGGCGCAACATGTGTTTCAACACATTATTGGCACTATGCTGAAGCGGAATATCGATGTACTTGCAAAGCTTCGGGACCGATTTAAAGAGCGGCAATATATCCATCGGGAATTTGGTTGGATATAAATAATGTAAGCGAATCCATTCAATGCCGTCAATTTCAGCAATTTTCTGAATCAGCTCGGCCAACATTCCTTTTCCGTATAAATCAATTCCATAGTAGGATAAATCCTGGGCAATCAGTAAAATTTCCTTTACGCCCCTTTTGGCCAGGTAGCGGGCTTCCTTCACCAAATCGTCCATCGACTTTGATTTGTGTTTTCCGGTCATGCCCGGAATGGCGCAAAATGCACAAACACGGTTGCAGCCTTCTGAAATTTTCAGGTATGCAAAATGTGACGGAGTGGTAATTTTTCGTTCGTAAATAAATTCAGGACGATATGTTGCTTTAAGCTCACTTACGATTGCTCTCATGTCAAACTTGCCAAAAAAACGATCAACCTCCGGAACTTCCTTTTCCAAATCGGTTTTGTAACGTTCAGAAAGGCAGCCCATCACGTACAATTTCTCAATATCGCCGCGGCCTTTGGCATCGACAAAAGAAAGGATTGTATTGACCGATTCTTCTTTGGCATCGCCTATAAATCCGCAGGTATTGATCACGACAATGTCAGAGTCATCGTTCGAATCATGTACAACTTCAAAACCATCCATCGAAAGCTGGTTTAGCAAAACTTCAGAATCAACCAGATTCTTGGAACAACCCAAAGTCACCACATTTATTTTTTGTTTCTTCATTTTACTTTTTTGTTAAAACCACATAGGCACATAGACCACATAGATGTATGTTTGCTATGTGAACTATGTGCCTATGTAGTTTGTTCAAATTTTTGCTAACTAAAGAGCGACTCAACAAATTCTCTTCTACGGAAAATCTGCAAATCATCCATCTTCTCGCCTATTCCAATGTATTTCACCGGAATTTTAAATTGATCTGAAATACCAATCACGACACCGCCTTTGGCTGTTCCATCGAGCTTGGTGAGCGCCAAAGCCGTAACCTCAGTAGCTTTTGTAAATTGTTTGGCTTGTTCAAATGCATTCTGTCCGGTTGAACCATCGAGAATGAGCAAAACTTCGTGTGGCGCAGTTGGTACAACTTTCTTCATCACTGTTTTAATTTTGCTCAGTTCGTTCATCAGGTTTACTTTGTTGTGCAAACGTCCGGCGGTATCAATAATCACCACATCAGCCTTTTGCGCTTTCGCTGACGATAATGTATCGTAGGCAACCGAGGCCGGATCGGCACCCATGCCCTGTTTCACCAACGGGACCTGAACCCGGTCGGCCCAAATCTGAAGTTGGTCGATAGCAGCGGCACGGAATGTATCGGCTGCACCTAAAACCACTTTTTTACCAGCCGCTTTAAACTGGTAAGCAAGTTTCCCGATGGTAGTCGTTTTACCCACTCCGTTCACACCCACGACCATAATTACATAAGGATCGGCACTTTCAGGCAAATCAAAATCGGAAACATCGTTGCTGTTATTCTCTTCAAGCAATGCGGCAATCTCCTCTTTCAAAATTGAATTTAGCTCGGATGTACCCATGTATTTATCGGCAGCGACACGTTTTTCGATGCGTTCAATAATTTTCAAGGTGGTATCAACTCCAACGTCGGATGTAATCAGAATTTCTTCCAGGTTATCCAATACCTCGTCGTCGACTTTGGTCTTACCAACGACAGCACGGCTAATCTTTGTAAAAACACTTTCCTTGGTTTTTGCAAGACCCTGGTCAAGACTTTCTTTTTTCTTGCTGTTGAAAATTCCGAATATACCCATGATTGAAATTTTTTAGTACTGAATATAGCAATATCTAAACTGAAACAAAAAAAGCCTCCACCAATGATGAAAGCTTTTTTCTATAGAGACATTTTGGTCTATTTCTTAAAATAATCCTTAACCAAATCATTCGGAACGATTTCTTCCTGAAATGTATATGCTCCGGTTTTTTCAGATTTTACCATTTTAACAACTTTGGCGTAACCTTTACCGGCTCCTTTTTGTAATGATGCAACTACTTTCTTTGCCATGGTATTTGTTATTTAATTTCGCGGTGTACAGTTACTCGCTTTAAGTTAGGATTGTATTTCTTTTTCTCCAAACGTTCAGGAGTATTCTTCCTGTTTTTGGTAGTAATGTACCTTGAAGTTCCTGGAACTCCACTTGTTTTTTGTTCGGTACATTCCATGATTACCTGAATTCTATTACCTTTCTTAGCCATCTCTTAAAGCTTTAAATAGTTGTGATAAGACCTTTTTCTTTCGCACTGGTCAACGATGCATTCAACCCGTTTTTGTTGATCGTACGGATACCTCTGGCTGAAACAGTCAACGAAATCCAACGATCTTCCTCAGGTAGATAGAACTTCTTTTTGAACAGGTTTGGAAGGAACTTCCGCTTTGTTCTACGCTTTGAGTGCGAAACATTGTTTCCCACCATTACTTTCTTTCCGGTTATTTGACAAACTCTTGACATTGCCTTATTTTTTTATCTGAATCTCACATTTTTCAAACAGACCGCAAAATAAGTACATTTTCTTCAAACGATCAAATAGTTTGTGAAGTTTTTTCTATAAAAATCCACTATTAAATTGTTTTCACAAAAATAGCCATCAAATATTTAAAATTCAGCAGGATAAACAAATAGAAAATGATCTCCATTGTTATTGAAAGTCGCTCAATCACAAATTATTTTGCCAAGTATAAATTTTACAGCGAAAGTAAATCACAAAAGACAAACTATGAATCTGCTTCCTTTTGGCTAGCATATTTTTCAAAATAATACGTTGAATTCAACTACCTACATCCCATTTTATTGAAAAACAAAATTAATTTTACTTTTCAATTTTAGGAAAACGTGGACGATACAAAAATAAAATACTACCCAACCATTATGGGAGCCATTCATTTGGTGGTTCTCTATACGTTTATTCAAACGATTATTGATTTTCCGCTGGCACTGCTCGATTATTACAACGGAACCGACTATTTATACAATCCTTACAAGAAAATTGCATTGGGAATCGGATCGAATGTCTTTATATTCTTTTATGCTTACAGGCGGGCCGGGGTCAAACTGAAAGAACTTTTCCCGCTAAAGTCATTCAATGTCCTGATCTTGATACCTGTTTTATTTTTTCTGTGGGCTGCTCAAAACCTGATTGGCGAAGTTAACCGGGCATTAGATAAAGTGCTTCCACCGCCTGCTTGGTTTTGGGAATTATTCAACCGTATTTTCGAAAGTGACTATGGAGTGTACGGAGCATTTTTGAAAGTTGTGGTTGTGGCACCGATAATCGAAGAACTCATTTTTAGGGGAGTAATTATGCATGGATTGATGAAGAATTATTCAAAATTCACAGCAGTTTTCGTTTCTGCCCTTATGTTTGCGTTGTTTCATCTTAATCCGTGGCAATTTCCGGCGACATTTGTTTTAGGTATTCTGCTTGGCATTTTAATGGTTCGAACGCACAATATTCTTTTGTGCATTTCAGGTCACGCTATAAATAATGGACTGGTTTTATTCGGAATGATTTATTGGGATAAAATTGAGAAAACTCCATTTTTTCAGGAAAGCCCACACAACCAACTGGTAATTAGCGCGGTCATTTCTGGAATTGCTTTAATTTTAATCTTTTTACTAAGCCTGAAAAAGAAGTCAAAAACGAATTAAACACTTCTGGTTGCTTGCATCTCTTGATTTAGCGCTATATTTACGATCCAAAAACATTTGAAAAACACAAAACCATGGAACGAATTGCCATCTTTCCGGGGTCGTTTGATCCGTTTACAGTTGGTCATGAAAGCATTGTAAAACGGGCTGTTCCGTTATTCGATAAGATTGTAATCATGATCGGGTATAACTCGAACAAAAAGCCGTTTTTCCCGGTGGAGAAAAGAGAAAGATGGATTAACGAAGTTTTCAAAAACGAACCAAAAGTTTCGGTTGAATGCCATGAGGGACTGACTGTTGACTTTTGTAAAAAAGTAAATGCCCGCTACATTCTCCGGGGTTTACGAACTTCAGCAGATTTTGAATATGAAAGGGCTATTGCGCAGATTAACAAAAAAATGTTTCCTCAAATCGAATCGGTGTTTTTGCTTACCATGCCTGAACATACACCCATCAATTCAACCATTGTACGCGACATTATTTTCCATGGAGGCGATGCAAAAATGTTTTTACCTTCAGTTTTGGATATTTCAGAATTTATGCCTGAAAAATAATTTACAAGCGAAATCTTTCGTTAGATAGACATTAAAAACTTTTAGTACGAACTACTTTGAAAAAACGAGTTTCGCTTTTATTACTCACTTTGCTGTTCGCATTTTCAAGCCAAAAATCATGGTCAGCCCAGGTTAAAATTTCAGGAAAAGCTTTGGGTTACGAAAACCAATCGATTGACCTGAATATTTATCACGATTTTATTTCAGAAGAAAAAATAAAATTAGGTACAATAACCTTTAATTCTGAAGGTGAATTTGTCCTGACTATTGAACTTGCCGAAACAAATCTAGCCTTTGCAGATTTCAATGGTTATCATGGTATGATTTATCTTGAACCGGGAAAAAATTACAATCTTATTTTCCCACCCGTAAGGGTTCAAACTGCCGCCCAAAAGCGCAATCCGTTTGCTAAGCCAGAACCAGTTTGGTTCGGTATTTCAAATCCTGAAAAAAATGATTTAAATGTCATGATCGGGAGGTTTGAAGAAGCATATTCTATTTATGAGAATAACTATTTCGACCAGATTTTTGCCAATAGAAACGCATCGCTGGTTGATACAGTCAAGCATAAACTCGATCAGGAGTTTCCCAAAACCAGTTCGTCTTTTTTCGAAGCGCACAAAACATTCCGAAAAGCTGACCTCGAATTTGCCCTTCACCAGGGAAAAGGAGCTGGATTTATGGATACCTATTTCAGCAAAACCAAACCCGAATACAATCTGGCCGCCTATTCAAACCTCTTCAACCAGGTTTTCATGAATTATTTTAACAATTTGGTCACCAGTCAAAACAGTCAGAAAATCAGACATTTGATTGACTCTTCTAATTTGGAACAGTTGGATGAGTATTTTCAAAAACAGTTGCATTTCAACAAGGAACTTTCGCATCTCGTGTTGCTTAAATCATTGAAAGACGGCTACTACAACAAAGAATTTTCGAAAGCATCGATTCTGAAAATGATCGATCAGGTAAAGTCTCCCGAATGGAGTCGCTACGAGCAGGAAACGGCACAAATCATTCGTAAAAGCCTGACCTGGCTAGCCGGCGGCACCACTCCGCCATCCGTAAATCTGAAATCACTTTCAGGAGCGAAAATCAACTTTTCAGATTATCCGAACACATATATTTATCTCCATTTTACCGATCCGAAGAATTCAATTTGCCGTCAACATCTTGATGCCCTCAAAACAGTTGCTTCTCATTACAAGGAAAAACTAGTCATTATCACAGTTATTCCTGAAAGTTCAGGCTTTAAAAACGAAAGTGAATGGCCCGGAATTTTTGCAACCACCGACAGCAATATCAAGGAAACATATAAAGTGAAAACTTATCCCATTTCGTACCTGATTGGGAAGGATGGAAAACTACTGTTATCGCCGGCACCAAACCCAATCGACGGACTTGACCGCCAAATGGGTCAAATTTTTAAGAGCGACTATTTCAGGCAACAGCAAAAAACGAATAGTCAGCCAATTAGATAACCGGCAAAGTTTTGTCGAGGAAATCGCGCAGACTTGAATATGTATTTTCCAACACACGATTGATTTCCAATGTCGGGACCCACTGAACATCAACAATATCTTCCTCTTTCTGTGGAACGGGCATTTCGCTTCCCGAATAATCCATTAAAAACCATTTGGTTTCTTTCAGTACCCAGTTTTCAGGAGCCTGAACAAAAGGCGATTGGTAAATATGATAGGTGGAATCAAGAGGTTTCACCAGCTTAAGTCCATGCAAGCCACACTCCTCTTCAACCTCCCGAATGGCAGCCATTTGCGGAGTTTCCTTCTTTTCGATTTTCCCTTTAGGTAAATCCCAAACGCCCATTCGCTTTATGAATAAAACCGCACCGTTGGTATTCCGAACTAATCCACCAGCCGCCGGAATTTCAATAAACTGCTTCCTGAAATCGTTCCAAAGCTCAAAAATATCATCATCATGGGTTAAAATTCCGTTTGTTTTTTGAGATGTTTTAATTTCAGAAATAGCTTGATTTACAGAACTATAAACATCAGCAAATTCATCTTCGGAAATGTTATTTTTTGGTGATTTTTTTGAGTCTATTCCTACTTGTATGATGGAGTCATTGAAAAAAACTTTGTACATTTGTCGACTTTATAAGTAAAAAGAAAATAATCATGATTGAACAAATTCAGCTCGAAGTTACAAAGAAACTACTTCACATCAACACCATAAAAGTACAGCCCAACAATCCGTTTACCTGGGCTTCAGGCTGGAAAGCGCCTATTTACTGCGACAACCGCAAAATTCTTTCATATCCTGAAGAACGTACTTTTATCTGTGAACAGTTCTGCAAAATTATCCGTGAAAAATATCCTGAAGCCGAAGTAATTGCCGGAGTTGCGACAGGAGCAATTGCTCACGGAATGCTTGTTGCGCAGGAATTGGGCCTGCCATTTATTTATGTGCGTGCAAAACCGAAAGATCACGGTTTGGAAAACCTGATTGAAGGCGACATGAAAGCAGGACAGAAAGTGGTGATCATCGAAGACCTTGTTTCAACCGGAGTGAGCAGCCTGAAAGCCGCTGACGCCATCACCAATTTTGGCGGAGATGTACTGGGAATGCTTGCCATTTTTACCTACAATTTCCCACATGCGCGCAAAAATTTCGAAGAAGCAGGTCTTGAATTGACTGCTTTGAGCCGCTATCAGGTGTTAATTGATTTGGCCATTGAATCGGGCGATGTTAAACCTGATGAAGTTGAAAAACTTAACAAATGGCGCGAGCAACCAGAAAGCTGGGGTAAATAGAAAAAATTTAAACCAATATAGTTCCCCTTTTCCGAACAGAGGAGGGGAATTTTTATTTCAAAAACACGATAAATGGCCGCAACCAAATATGTCAGCGATATAAAAATCGTCAACAACAATCAGGAAATAATTTTCAACTATCTCTCGAATTTCGAAAACCTGTCAACCTATGTCAATGAAGGTCTTTTGGCCAAAATGACCGAACAGATACCACAAATTAAAATTTCGAATTTTGAATCGGATGCCGATTCTTGTCGCTTCCAGATTAGCGGAATGGGTTTGGCCGAAATCAGGATTATTGAACGGGAACCACATAAAACCATAAAAATTTCCAGCAGCGGAAGTTTACCTGTCGAAATTGTTTTTTGGATTCAACTACTTCCTGTTTCGGCATACGAAACGAAACTTCGCCTGACTTTAAATGCCGACATGAGCATGATGATTAAAATGATGGTCAACAAAAAGCTGGAAGAAGGCATAAACCAGTTGGCTGACATGTTGGCCAATTTGCCTTACAAATAGGTTAAAAGACTAAGGATCGATTTGCGAAAAATCAATCTTTCAGTCCTTCAATCCTTCATTTTCCGAAGGAATTCGACCTCCTTAAAATGAAAATCAAGTATTTTCCCATCGGTACGTTTAATCAACAACTGACCAATTTCGTTTACACCACATATTTCACCCTCAAAATCGCCACTTTCTGCCCTGAACAGGTGGAGTTCACTCCGTCGGTAAAGTACGTTTAGAAATTCCAGGTCTATTTTCTCATCTTCTCCATCTTTTAGCAACGAATAATACCAGTCAATTCCGGATAAAATCTCCCGAAGAATATCTTCGCAGTCGTAGTGCTGATTTGTCAGTTGGCACATGGAGACTGGATTTGGCGCCATGCTCATAAAAACCTCCTGATTGACATTTAACCCAATACCAATCACCGATGTTTTTAGCAATCCATACATGATCGAATTTTCAATCAGGATTCCACCCAATTTTTTATTTCCGACGTAAATATCGTTTGGCCACTTTATTTTAAGGCCGTCAACATACTTGTTCAGAGCTTTATAAATGCCAAGAGTAGTAACCTTTGAAAGCTGAAATTGCCTGCGGATTTCCAGAAAATCGGGATAAAGCACAATCGAGAATGTTAGATTCTTACCTGCTTCACTTTCCCAGAAATTCCTCAACTGCCCCCGTCCGGCTGTTTGGTCGTATGCCAAAAAGACAGTGCCCTCAGGCAGATCATTGTCCCTGATTTGGCTGTTGGCATAGTTGTTGGTAGAATCGGTACTCGATAATCGTACGATAAGATTTCCAATATTTTGGTT
Source organism: Prolixibacteraceae bacterium (assembly GCA_963677955.2). Lineage (GTDB taxonomy): Bacteria > Bacteroidota > Bacteroidia > Bacteroidales > Prolixibacteraceae > Aquipluma. Next base: position 3,549,812 of record CAXXQR010000001.1, on the reverse strand, counting down.
CATTTTCTAAGTTAAATTTACATTTCCAATTCAGCCGGAAATTCATCGTACAAGTTTAATCACTTAAAATAAGGTAAAAAATTTATCTTTGTAGTTCTAATAAAAATTTATGAACGAAAGCGTTAAAGAAACTGGAACTGAACAATTGATCGATGCCATTGTTGAAGGAATTCAAAGAAAAAAAGGGATAGACATCGTCAAAATAGACTTGACCAAAATTAATCATACTGAATGCAAATATTTTATCATTTGTCACGGAAATTCGAACACGCAGGTTGATGCCATAGCACATTCGGTTGAAGACACAGTAGAGGAGTTAGTTAATGAAAATGCTTGGCACAAAGACGGATACACAAATTCAATATGGATTTTGCTTGATTATGCCGACATTATGGTACATGTTTTTCAAAAGGACGCCCGCGAATTTTATGATCTTGAGAACCTTTGGGCCGACGCACATATTGAATTAATTAAAGAAGAAAATTAACAGTAAAATGGGAAACGATACGAATAAGAAAGAAAAGTCAAATTTCAACAATTTGAGACCTGGCAATAAAGTTCCAAAAATTAATCCGTACTGGATTTACGGAATAATTATCATTGCCTTTCTGGGCATCCAGGTGTTTGCCTTGGGCGGAGGTCCGGTTGAAACAACCTGGAACGAGGTGAAAACGACCATGCTGCAGAGCCACGACATCAAGAAAATTATTGTTGTAAACGAAAAAGAGGCTCAGGTTTATTTGAAAGAGAGCAGTTACGATAAATATGCTTCGAAACTAAACAATGGATTTTCAACTCCATCAAAAGCTGGCCCGCATTTCGTTTTTGAAACAGGCCCATCTGACGTTTTCGCAGCCAATCTAAAAGACGCTCAGGCCGATTTTCCTGAAAATGAAAAAATAAGCCCTGAATATAAAACAGTTCACAATTATCTTGGTGAGCTGCTAAACTGGATACTTCCATTTGCCATCATCATTCTGATCTGGTGGTGGATTTTCAAACGAATGAGCAAAGGTTCGGGCGGTGGTGGCGCAGGAAATATTTTCAATGTTGGTAAATCGCAGGCCAAAGTATTCGACCGAGATTCCAGGGTTACTTCAACGTTTAAAGATGTGGCCGGGTTGGCAGAAGCTAAGCAGGAAGTGGAAGAAATTGTCGACTTCCTGAAAAGTCCGACAAAATTTACCAAACTAGGTGGAAAGATTCCTAAAGGTGCACTTTTGGTTGGCCCTCCCGGAACCGGGAAGACATTGCTGGCCAAAGCTGTAGCTGGTGAAGCCAATGTTCCGTTTTTCTCAATGTCGGGTTCCGATTTCGTTGAAATGTTTGTCGGAGTTGGTGCTTCACGTGTTCGAGATTTGTTTAAACAGGCGAAAGAAAAAGCGCCATGTATTGTTTTTATCGACGAAATTGACGCCATTGGACGTGCCCGTGGTAAAAATCCTAACTTCGGTTCAAACGACGAACGCGAAAATACGCTGAACCAGTTGCTGACTGAAATGGATGGATTTGATACCAATTCAGGAGTAATTATTCTGGCAGCCACAAACCGTGCTGACATTCTTGACAGAGCTTTGATGCGTGCCGGGCGTTTCGACCGTCAGATTCACGTTGAACTTCCTGATTTGAATGAACGTGAGGAAATTTTCATGGTTCACCTGAAACCTATCAAGCTTTCTCCTGAAGTTGACCCTGCATTTTTGGCCAAACAAACTCCTGGGTTTTCAGGAGCCGACATTGCCAATGTTTGTAACGAATCGGCTTTGATTGCCGCCCGAAAAAACAAAGAACTGGTTGACAAACAAGATTTTCTGGACGCTGTTGATCGCATAATTGGCGGACTTGAAAAGAAAAACAAGATAATTTCGGTAGACGAAAAAAGGCGAATTGCCTATCATGAAGCCGGACACGCTACGATAAGCTGGCTCCTCGAACATGCGCATCCACTGGTAAAAGTAACCATTGTGCCACGCGGAAAAGCACTTGGTGCAGCTTGGTATCTTCCTGAAGAACGTTCGATTACCACGAAGGATCAATTGCTCGACGAAATGTGCTCAGCTCTTGGAGGACGTGCCGCCGAACAAATTTCATTCAACAGCATTTCTTCCGGAGCGCAGAACGACCTTGAAAAAGTGACCAAACAATCGTATGCCATGGTCAGCATTTTTGGGATGAGCGACAAAGTTGGAAATGTTAGTTACTACGATTCATCTGGCCAGAACGAATATTCATTCAGCAAGCCATATAGCGAAAAAACTGCCGAATTGATTGACCAGGAAGCAAAACTCATGATTGAAACTCAGTACACAAGGGCGCTTGAAGTGTTAACCGAAAATAAAGAAGGTCATTTAAAACTTTCTGAATTGCTGCTTGAAAAAGAAGTTATTTTCAGTGAAGATCTTGAAAAAATATTTGGGAAGCGCAAGTGGGGAAAACCCCTTATGGTTGCTGAAGCTAAAAAGGAATTAGCGGCAGGATTGCTTGAAAACAAAGAAGCACAGACAGAATCTGTTCCGGAATAATGGAATCGGCTAGAGAAAAAATTTTGGCCCGTTTAAAGGCCGCACAAGACCAGAGAGGTGAAATTGGGACAAATGTTCCCGATTTCACCTCTCCTATTTACCTAGAACTCGATCCGGTTTTAAGCAAAGAATTCAAAAGAAATCTTGAAACTATTGGTGGGCAGGTCGTTGTTGCTGACTCAAAATCGGAAGTGATTTCCGAAGTAAAAAGAATTTGTACAGAAAAAGGCCAAACCAAAATTTTCTGCACCGACTCAAAACTTCAGGAATTACTGAAAGAAACCGTTGAAATTGATTCAGAAGAAACAAATTTCAACAGTTTAAACATTGGAATAACCGGATGTGAATTTCTGGTTGCACACCTGGGCTCGGTACTCATCAGTTCGGCCCAGATTTCGGGAAGGCGCCTGAATGTTTTTCCTGAAACGCACATCGTGATCGCCAATCAGGCTCAGTTAACGGATTTTTTGGATACCGCCATTGAAAAATTGCAGATAAAATATAAAAATAACTTACCTTCGTTAATCAGCAACATTACCGGGCCAAGCCGTACTGCAGATATAGAAAAGACATTGGTAATGGGTATGCATGGGCCAAAATCGCTGATTGTCATCATATCGAACGAATTAATTTAAAACTTGAATTTATGGAACAGGATTGGGTTTGTGTGTTCAGTACTGAGCAAAGCTTTCAGGCTGAAATTGCCCGGGAATTACTTGAAAACGAAGAAATAAACTGTGTCGTAATGAATGAACACGATTCTGCCATTCCGTCGATTGGTGAAGTCGAAATCTGGGTTCACAAAGATTTCAAGACTCAGGCTACCGAAATTTTAAAAGATTTAATCCTTTGAAGAAACTAATTACCAGAACGATCACCGGAGTCGTTTTTGTTGCTGTGATGTTGGCAGCCATTTTTGCCAGTGCTTACAGTTATGCCTTTCTTTTTCTTATTCTGTTAATAGTCAGCATCTCCGAATTTACAGGGCTTTTCAAAGCTTCAGATGTTAAACCAAACAGGTGGTTAAGCTACTTTATTTCCATTTTACTATTTGCAGGTTCTTTTCTGGCGGCAAATAAAACCATTGAAATCAAATATTTGGCCGGAATTTTACCGCTGTTCCTTGTTGCAATGGCCTCCGAGCTTTACCTCAAAAAAGAAAGACCTGTCGAAAACATTGCGGTCACCATTTTCAGCATTATTTTTCTGGCTGTTCCTTTATCGATGGTAAATTTCCTGGTTTTTCCTGAAATTTTGGACACCAATTTATATTCGCCAAAATTACTGGTGGCATTGTTTGCCCTGATCTGGACGCACGATTCAGGAGCATATTTAGTAGGAGTATCGATTGGGAAGCACAGGCTTTTTGAGCGAATTTCACCTAAAAAATCGTGGGAAGGCGCCATTGGTGGAACGATTACAGCGATACTCGTTTCATGGCTAATTTCCAAATATATTCCTGAAATTCAATTGATCCATTGGATAACAATCAGCGTTTTAACAGTTGTATCATCAACTTTCGGAGATTTAACCGAATCAATGTTCAAAAGATATTTTGGCATAAAAGACAGCGGAACCATATTGCCCGGACATGGTGGTATTCTCGATCGTTTTGATTCACTTTTTTTTGCTGTACCGGTAGTGGTTACTTACATCTACCTGTTTGTTAAATAGGCCCTTCAGGAAAACATAGTGACTTATATTGAGCAAATTTATGTTTGCCAGATTGACTTTGACAGAACGAAGGCAAAGTAAACCACCTGAATAGAAAATTTTGTTTACTTTAAAATTCCCAATTTTTACGAAAAGCCTAATTATTTGCTATTTTTGAGCCCAAAATCTAATCATTAGTAATGAAAGTTCATAAAGCCGGTATAAGAACAATTAATTATGCTACCGCTATTCTGGCGGGTCTCATCATCATATCGTGGTTCTTTTTGACTGATCAAATGTTGAAATTCGCTATTCTGTCAGTTTCAGCACTAATCTATTTCCTGATCATTCAATTTTTCAGGTATCCACAGCGCAGCGTCAAGCAAAACGAAAAAGTGATCATTTCGCCTGCTGACGGAAAAATCTGCGAAATCAAAGAAACCATCGAAAATGAATACCTTCATACCAAATGCCTCCAGGTTTCTATATTTATGTCGCCCACCAATGTGCACATTAACTGGATTCCGGTACCCGGAATTGTTACCTATATGAAACACAAAGACGGCGAATTTTATGCTGCTTTCAAGGATAAATCGGCTGAAGAAAACGAGCGAACCACAACGGCCGTGAAACTTAAAGACGGCCGTGAAATCGTGATGCGACAGATTGCAGGTGCCATGGCACGCCGTATTATCAATTACGTTTCGGTTGGCGATACTGTTGATCAATCTACGGAACTCGGATTTATTCGCTTTGGCTCGCGTGTTGACTTGTATTTGCCGCTGGGCACCAAATTAAATGTAAAACTTCGTGACAAAGTAAAAGGCTCTCAAACCATAATTGGCGAAATTTAAACATGAGCCGAATTAGCACAATATTTTTTTGGGTACCGAATGCCATAACTTCACTCAATCTCATTTGCGGAAGTTTGTCGGTATTCTTTGCCATTAACGGACAACTTGGCTGGGCTTCGGTGTTCATTTTTGCCGCCGCTGCTTTTGATTTTCTGGACGGATTTTCGGCACGGCTTCTGAAAGCCTATTCCAGCATTGGGAAAGAACTTGATTCGCTGGCCGACCTTGTGTCGTTTGGTCTCGCACCTGCTGCAATTGTTTTTACCATGGTGCAACTGACCTTATTTGGGAAATATCAACCCATTCAATTTATCGAAGGAAACTTTAGCCAGTGGTTGCTACTTTTCTCCAGCCTGATGATTACAGTTGCCGGAGCTTTCCGCCTGGCCAAATTCAACACCGATGATCGACAGAGTGAACAGTTTCTGGGTATGCCCATTCCGGCTAACGCCATCTTTTTTGCCTCTCTGGGATTGATCCTGGAACTTGGCGACAAACCAAACATTGTACCTATTATCCTGAATAAATATACCATTCTGGCGTCTATTTTCTTTTGTTCGTTCCTGATGGTTTCTGAAATTCCGATGTTTTCACTGAAATTTAAGAACCTGAAACTAAAAGAAAATTCCATTCGTTTTTTCTTTTTGGGAACAACAGTTTTAATGCTCATTTTTCTTCAACTTTACGCTCTTCCGTTAATTATTTTGTGGTATGTTTTACTTTCAGTAATAACTAACCTGTCTGGGTCGAAATAGAAATTCAAAGTCATAATAAAATAGAAAAGCGATTCTTCTGAATCGCTTTTCTATTTTATTATGATGAGGTTATTCACTTTCATCACGAAAGTTTCGTTTGGAATTGAAACATCCAAATTTCATTTCTTACTGACCTCGTTGTTGCATGCGTTTTGCTCTTTCTTCAGCCTGTTTCTTTCGGTAGGCATCCAGTTTCACGCCTTGTTCCGGAGTTAAAACAGCTTTCAAAGCTTTATCAGTTTCTGCCTGCATTTTAGTCCATTCTTCGCGCATTTTATCGCGATCAACGTTTCCGCTCTCTCGCATTTTTTGAAATGCCTCACTTTGCTTTTTCTGTGCTCCAGTAACGATTGGAGTAACTTTGGCCAATTGATCTGTAGTCAAACCTAATTCTGTGGTCAATCCGTCCAACTCCGCTTTAAGCCGGGCAGCCGGATCACGCTGTTGTGCAAAACCTAAACTAACTGTTAAAACAGCGATGAAAATCACTAATGCTATTTTTTTCATAATTAAAAGTTTAAAATTCGCTGCTTTGACTGTTCTCATTCCATTTAGTTTAACCCAATCTTAAAAAAAACAGGCAGTAATCTCCTGAATTTTAACAAAATATCACATTCAAAAAAAAGATCCGATCTTAAAATTAGATCGGATCCTTGAGAAAACCAGGTGAGGAAGATTTTGCCTTCCGTTTAATTTGCGATTACCGATCGCATCACCTTTAGTTTATTGCTCAGAAGTAGCCTTTTTCAACGGCTTTTCCAGTATAGTTTCGTATTTCATTACCGTAAATTTGACGAGATGATAAGCGACGACGACAAATAACGGCCAACTTAAAAACCAGATTATTGAACTCCAATACATAAGATTTAATTATAAATGTTGAATTATAAATTATAAATGAAACTTATTTTTCCACCTGACTAACACGATCATCATTAACAATTAAATTAACCATTAATCATTGATCCTTAATAAACGTGGTGCTCCTGTTCCAGTTCCTGTTCGCTGATTTGCTTATTGTTCATTGATTTCCAGGCATACCAAATGTAGCCTAAAACGAATGGAACAAAAAGTGAGACATAACTCATGGCCACTAACGTGAATTTGCTCGACGATGCGTTTTCAATGGTTAATGACGATTGCAAATCGAAAACCGATGGATAAAAACTGGTTTGGTTAAATCCGGCCAGAATAAAGACTGCCCAAACTGTCAGCACAGTGCCTGCACCTGCAAACCAGATCCCTTTGGTTCCACCACTCAGTACAGTGGAAATTATTCCCCAAAGTACACCTACAACACCAACCAGAAACATCAGTGTGTTCAAAGGCATGGCGAGTAAATTATGCAGATATTTAAACGATTCAGTTGATATCACTCCTGTTACCGAATCGTATGCAAATCCATCTTTGAAAAGCAATGCGATGACGAAATACAGAAAAAACACAAGAAACGGAACAGCGTTGTATAGCAATTGCTTTTTCGAGCGGTTGTAAATATTTTCATTCTCGATTGAATTCATGAAATACAACAAGCCCAAAATTCTTGACAGGAAAAGAACTGCAAGCCCAAGCGCCAGATTGTGAAACGTTAAAACGGCTTCCAGTCCGCGAAATGATGTCCCCCAGGTTACGTGGTTCATCGAATCGAGCGAAAACATAGCTCCGTTGAAGAAAGTTCCGACAGCCGTTCCAATGAGCAACGGCCCAAGTAAACCATTGATGAAAAGAAATATCTCGTAGGTTCGCGAACCCAAAAAATTCCCTGGTTTCTTCCGGAATTCGTATGAGACAGCCTGAATGACAAACGAAATCAGGATAGCAAACCAAACCCAGTAAGCACCGCCAAAAGACGTGGCGTAAAACAAGGGAAAGGAAGCAAAAAATGCACCGCCAAAAGTAACCAAAGTGGTAAACGTAAATTCCCATTTTCGGCCAAGCGTATTTACTAAAAGTGTTTTCTCTGTTTCATTTTTTGCAATGCTGAAAAACAAGGTTTCTCCTCCCTGAACAAACATCAGGAAAACAAGCAAAGCTCCCAGCAGTGAAACGATCAGCCACCAGTATTGCTGTAAACTTAAAAGTGAAAAAGTTTCAAACATTAGTTGGTTCCTCCTTCTGATTTAGGTCCGATTTTAATTTGACGCATCATGATTTTAATTTCTGCAATGAGTAAGGTTGTAAAAATAATGGCAAACAGCCAGAAGGTCACCTGAACTGCTCCAACACTGATTTTTGTTACTGCCGCCATGGTTGGCATTAAATCCTGGATAACCCATGGCTGGCGACCGGCCTCGGCCAGAATCCATCCTGCCTGACTGGCCAGATAAGCCAGCGGGATTGTCCAAAGCGCGATACGCAAAAAAGATTTCTTTTTATGAATTTTTCCCTTTAGTGTGTAATACAGAGCCATCAGGAAAAAGAAAAGAAAATACATGCCCAGAACAACCATAATGTGGAAACTGTAAAACGAAAGTGGAATACTTGGCACCAAAGTATGCGGATCGCTGATGTATCCGTAACCAAAATAGCTGAAATAATTTTTTTGAAAATCAGGATTCATGATTTCGGTCCTCAGCGAATCGGCTGTGCTGGCTTGTCCGGCTTTTTTGGCGTCTTTATAAGCAGTAAGCTTTTCAATCGCAATTTTTCCCCGGCTAATTTTGTCGGCTGAACTCATTATTCCATATTTTTCATTTCCCCGAATCAAGTCATTTACACCAGGAACAAAGGCATCCCAGTCGAGATAAGCCATGTAAGAAAGGATATTCGGAATTTCAATCTTAACGGTAAAGTCTTTTAGGTTTTCATTGGTTGGGTCGGCCTGGTTTTGCGAAATAAGACCAAGGGCAACTAAGCCAGCGCCTTCACTTCCGTTGTATAAACCCTCGAATGCGGCGAATTTCATGGGTTGGTAATGCGCAATGTCACGCGCAGAACTGTCGCCGGTAAAAATGGTGTAGATAGCTGCGAGAAATCCAAAAACAGCACCAACCACAATGCTCTTCCGGGCAAACACTACGTCTCTGCCTTTCAGAATATACCAGGCTGAAACGCCAATTACAAAAATAGCAGCCAGCACAAAACTCGACGAAGTGGTGTGCAAAAATTTGTGAATGGCCATAGGCGAAAAAAGCACATCCCAAAAACTGGTCATTTCCATTCGGGCCGTGTCGGGATTAAAAACCATTCCTACTGGTTTTTGCATCCATCCGTTGGCCACCAAAATCCATAGGGCCGAAAGATTGGCGCCAATGGCCGTCAGCCAGGTTGCAGTTAAATGGAATTTTTTACTCACTTTGTTCCACCCAAAAAACATGATGGCAATGAATGTTGATTCCATAAAGAAAGCCAGAATACCTTCGATGGCCAGAGGCGCACCAAAAATATCGCCGACAAACCAGGAGTAATTCGACCAGTTGGTGCCGAATTCAAATTCAAGAATAATTCCGGTTGCCACGCCAATGGCGAAATTAATTCCGAAAAGTGTCATCCAGAACTTGGTAATTCGTTTCCATTCCTGATTTCCGGTTTTTACATACAGCGTTTCCATAATCGCAGAAATGATTCCGAGCCCAAGGGTTAGGGGCACAAAAATCCAGTGATACATGGCCGTTAGGGCAAATTGTGCCCTCGACCAATCGACTAAAGATGAATCGAGTCCTTCAAGCATAGATTTAAATTTATTTGTTGTTGATATTGGTTAAATTTTCGAGTACGTGGTTGCTACGTTCGGTATCGTTCTTAAAATTCGTCTTTAAAAAATCCGGGAAAAAGAAGATTTTCAGAATTGCGAACATGATGAAAAGCTTGATCAGGATTACCAGCCAAACCTGTTTGCCCCAATGGGGAAGATTGGCAAATCCGTCAAGATAAAACTTGTAGATTCGTCGGAAGAAGTACATTATTTTTGGTTAAAAACGGTTTAAATAGTTGACATCTAAAGTTAAATTGAATTTCAGGATTATTGCACCGATCCTTCGAAAAATGGAATAGATTAAATTTATAATCGATAGATTCTGACTAACAAACTTGATACATAAACACTTGGACACAAATTCGAGTTCCCGGATAAATTTTCAATGCGTTTTATTGGCAAAAATTTGAACAAATTACATTTTAATTCCTTATTTATCGGAAATTCAACTGCCAGCCCGGAACAAATGAGCGAAGAAAAAAAGTGTATTCATTGCGGTAATTCGTGTGGAAAGGTTCCTGTCATGTACGATGACAAACCATTTTGCTGTTCTGGCTGCTCAACTGTTTACCAGATTCTCAATACAGGCAAACTTCAGCAATATTATCAGATTGAACAAATGGCTGGCATTCGGCTCGAAGATGATAAAAAACCTTCCGACGAAACATTCGCTTTTCTCGATCTGGAAAAATTCAAATCAAAAATTTTAAACTTTTCTGAAGGTGGCGTAGCCAAAGTCAGCTTTTTCATTCCTGAAATTCATTGTGCATCGTGCATTTGGCTGCTCGAAAACCTGCATAGCCTAAACAAAGGAATCATCCAGTCATTTGTTAATTTTCCGAAGAAAGAAATCAACATCACATTCAACGAAAACGAGATCTCATTGCGGCAACTCGTTGAATTGCTGGTGAGCATCCATTATATTCCTGAAATTAACCAGCATAGCATCGAAAAACCTTCGACAGTCACTTCTGACAAAAAATTATTCCTGAAAATTGGCATTGCGGCTTTCAGCTTTATGAATGCCATGATTTATCATTTTCCGCAATATTTGCCTGGTCACGAATTTCTGGAAACCAATATTAAAGCCATGTTTGGCTGGCTGAGTGTTATTTTAGCCATTCCGGTTTTAACATTCAGCGCCAGCGACTATTTCCTAACAGCTTTCAAAAGCCTGAAGAAAAAAATAATCAGCATCGATTTGCCCATTGCGCTCGGATTAACCACGCTTTTCACGCAAAGCCTGGTCGAGATTATTTCAGGAAGCGGAATCGGATACATTGATTCGCTCACTGGGCTCGTATTCTTTTTACTGGTTGGCCGTTGGTATCAGGGAAAAACGTACCAGGCCCTTTCGTTTGAGCGCGACTATAAAACATACTTTCCTCTGGCAGTAACGCTGGTAACAGATTCCGGAAAGCAAACCATTCCGTTGGAAGATTTGAAAGCCGGTGACCGTATTTTGGTCCGAAATCAGGAAATTGTTCCTGCCGATTCGATTCTAAAAAGTGAAATGGCCAATATCGACTACAGTTTTGTAACCGGCGAATCGATGCCTGTTTCAAAAAAAGCTGGCGATTTTGTGTTTGCAGGCGGCCGTCAGATTGGTAGCGCGATTGAACTGACCATTGAAAAAGAAGTTCAGCAAAGTTACCTCACTCAACTCTGGAACCAGACTGAAAATCAAAATGATGCTGAAATTTCATTAAAATCGAGAATAAACCGCGTTGGACAATATTTTACACTGACTATTATTGTTGTTGCACTTGGGGCTGCCGCTTTCTGGTATTTCAAAAATCCCGATATTGCTCTTTTCGCATTCACTTCAGTGCTAATTATCGCCTGTCCGTGTGCGCTGGCATTAACCATTCCGTTTACTTTCGGGGCCACCATGCGGCAATTCGGCCGTTCAGGTTTTTATCTGAAAAACACCGATGTGATTGAAAAATTATACAAAGCCGATACGGTCGTTTTCGACAAAACAGGTACCATTACCAATGCTCAGCTATCCAACATTCGATTTGTAGGTAGCCATTTAAATGCAGATCAATTGCTCATGATCAAATCGCTGGCGTTTCATTCTTCCCATCCGTTGAGCAAAACCATTTTTAATTTCATTGAAGGTGATCAATTGCTCGATGTAGAAGATTTTCAGGAGATTCCATCGCTTGGCATTTCAGGAAAAATAAACGGTGAGCGCATTAACATCGGCTCAAAATTCTTTGTTTCCGGAGATAAAACGAATGAGGAAAACCGGAATACTGAAGTCTGGATATTTATGCAAGATTCAATTGTAGGTTATTTTCAGCTTGAAAATGATTACAGACCCGGACTTCAGGATTTAATAACGAAACTGGAGAAAACACATGAATTGCATTTATTAACCGGCGATAATGATGCTGAGAAATTGAGGCTGGTAAATATTTTTGGAAATGAAAATCGTTTACATTTCAATCAAACGCCAACCGATAAATTAAACTACATCAGGAATTTACAAAAAAAAGGACGAAAGGTTTTGATGATAGGCGACGGTTTAAACGATGCCGGTGCTCTGAATGAAAGTAATGTTGGCATTGTGATTGCCGATAATGTTTTTAATTTCTCGCCGGCTTGTGATGCCATTTTGCAATCGAAACAATTTGCAAACCTTGATAAGTATATAAACTTTACTCAGCAGAGTTTGAGAATTGTCAATACTGGATTTCTGATCTCTTTTTTGTATAATTTGGTAGGATTAAGTTTTGCTGTTCAGGGCAACCTTACTCCTATTGTAGCAGCCATACTGATGCCAATAAGTTCAGTATCAGTAGTCGTTTTTGCCAGTTTTTCAGTAAGTTTAACTGCAAAATTGAAACGAATTTAAATTGTTTTTAAATGTCAGTTGTATTTATTCTGGTTTTTGTAGCAATTATTATTGCCAGCGCTTTTCTGATTGCCTTTGTTTGGGCAGTAAAGAGCGGACAGTACGACGACACATACACCCCATCGGTAAGGATGTTGTTTGATGATCCGGAAATTACTGAAGAAAAGGCAGAAAGTTACAGTGACCAATCACAGTTGGCGGAGGGAGACGGGAAGAAGGTAAAGAAAAAGGAGTCGAAATGATCAGGCTCGGTTGACTGGATGTATTGTTACGAGGTGCGAGCTATTTTTAACCCGTAACCTGAAACTTGAAACAAAATTAAAACTAAATACTACTCTATGGAATTACAAAAGTTTTCGTATGACAACCGCTTAACCCGGAACTTTGCCATTGCGACAATCGTTTGGGGTGTTGTTGGTCTTTTGGCAGGCTTGTTGATTGCCCTGCAAATTTTCATTCCATCCATGAATTTCGGACTTGAGTTTACAACTTTTGGACGTACCCGTCCGGTTCACACCAATGCCGTAATTTTTGCTTTTGTTGGAAACGCCATTTTCACGGCAGTTTATTACTCGCTCCAGCGATTGCTAAAAACCCGAATGTACAGCCAGTTGCTTGGCAAAATTCATTTCTGGGGCTGGCAGGCGATTATTGTTTCTGCCGCAGTGACACTTCTTGCCGGATTCACGACCGGCAAAGAATACGCCGAGCTAGAATGGCCGATTGATATTGCAATTGCTGTGGTTTGGGTAATTTTTGGAATCAACATGTTCGGTACCATTTTGCAGCGCCGAACCAGTCACATTTATGTGGCCATCTGGTTTTATATTGCCACCTGGGTCACTGTTGCCGTTTTGCACATTTTCAATTCGCTGGCATTGCCGGTTAGTTTTCTGAAAAGCTACACGCTTTATGCGGGAGTTCAGGATGCCTTGGTACAGTGGTGGTATGGACACAATGCGGTTGCATTTTTCCTGACCACACCATTTTTGGGATTAATGTATTACTTCGTACCCAAAGCTTCCGGAAGGCCAATTTATTCATACAAACTTTCCATCGTTCATTTTTGGTCGCTCATTTTCTTATATATCTGGGCCGGCCCACACCATTTATTATATAGTTCTTTACCCGACTGGCTTCAGGCATTGGGAACCACTTTTTCAGTCATGCTGATCGCCCCGAGCTGGGGAGGTATGATTAACGGTTTACTCACTATGCGCGGTGCCTGGGACAAAGTGCGTAGAGATCCTGTTTTAAAAATGTTTGTTGTTGGAATCACAGCGTATGGCATGTCTACGTTCGAAGGGCCAATGCTGTCGTTTAAAACAGTAAATGCAATCAGCCATTTTACCGACTGGACAATCGGACACGTTCACATTGGTGCATTGGGCTGGAACGGGATGCTGACTTTCGGGATGATTTACTGGCTGGTTCCGCGTCTCTACAACACCAAACTTTATTCCTCCAAACTGGCCAACATCCATTTCTGGATTGCAACACTGGCCATTGTGTTTTATGCCGTTCCTCTTTATATTGGAGGAATCACCCAAGCCTTAATGTGGAAACAATTTACTCCTGACGGCTTTCTGAAATATCCAAACTTTCTGGAAACAGTAGCTCAGCTTATCCCGATGTATACCATTCGTGCATTTGGTGGCGCCTTGTATGTTACAGGATTTTTGATTTTGGTTTTCAACGTGTTTAAAACGATGAAAGCAGGTTCGTTTGTTGCTGAAGAAGCTGCAGAAGCACCAGCGCTTCACTCTTTATCAGAATCTAAAACGCAGTCAGAAACCTGGCATCGGTTCCTGGAACGTAAACCAATCCGATTCCTGATTTTTGCCACCATTGCTATTTTAATCGGTGGAATTGTCGAAGTAATTCCGACTTATCTGATCAAATCAAATATTCCAACCATCACCAGTGTAAAACCATACACACCGCTCGAATTGCAGGGACGCGACATTTACGTGAGTGAAGGTTGCTACAACTGTCACTCGCAAATGGTCAGGCCATTCCGGTCGGAAACCGAGCGTTACGGGGAATATTCAAAAGCAGGGGAATCGGTCTATGATCATCCGTTCCAGTTTGGATCGAAACGTACCGGACCCGATTTGGCCCGCGAAGGTGTAAAGACTGGCAAAATTTACAAACCAAACGCCTGGCACTACAATCACTTTATCGATCCGCAAAAGATGAACGAAGCGTCGATCATGCCCAAATATCCGTGGCTGGCCAAAAAGGAAATAGACATTGAATCGACTCCGGCAAAAATTCATGCCATGAAAATGCTGGGTGTCCCCTACCCCGACAATTACGAGCAACAAGCCATAGTTGATTTGAAAGCTCAGGCCGACAGCATAGCAAAAGATTTGGCTGCCAACGGAATTCAAACCGACAGCAACCGCGAAATCATTGCACTGATTGCCTATATTCAAAGGCTTGGCGTTGACATTACCAATAAACCGGCAAAGAAATAAGCTATGTTTAAAGAAACATTACAGACCATCAACCATGTCGAAATTTATGCGCTAATCGGCTTTGTCATTTTCTTCACCTTTTTCATTTTTGTTTCCATTCAGGCATTCAGGATGAATAAAGACGAAGTTAACCAAATAAGCAATATGCCGCTCGACGACTCAGTTATTGAAAATGCGGAAAGGCATGGAGCTTAAGGCAAAGAGCATGGAGTAAAACGGAGAACGGATTCTCAAAACTCCTGAATCAGCATTTACAAATACACGAATTAAAAACAATAAAATTGCAAAATAACGAATTATGCAAACAACCGAAGATAAACCAATCATAGAGGAAGAAGGATCGCATCGCGAAGTTGATGACGTGACGCAAATCAAATATTTCGGGGGAGGTCACGAGTTTGATGGTATCAAGGAACTCGACAATCCACTGCCTCCCTGGCTGAAATACATTTTTTACATTACCATTATCATTTCGGTGGCCTACCTGACACGTCTTGTCGTATTCGAAGACGACAGTATCATTCAGAAAAAGGAATATGGCAAGGAAATGGCCGCTGCGAGAGCTAAAACTGAAGTAACTGAAAAGGAAGAAACGGTTAAAGCAGCTGCTCAACCCATGACCAAAGAGCAAACTCTGGCTGCCGGGAAAGAAGTTTTTGACAAAATCTGTTACGTGTGCCACGGTAAATTTGGAGAAGGATTAGTTGGTCCAAATTTTACCGATGATTACTGGATTCACGGAAACAAACCTGAAGACCTGAAAAAAGTAATTACCGAAGGTGTGATCGACAAAGGGATGATTTCCTACAAAAGTCAGCTCAGCAACGCACAAATTGATCATGTAATTGCTTATATTTTAAGCTTGCACGGAACGAATCCTCCAAATCCAAAAGCACCTCAGGGCGAGAAAATGGCAAGTAACTAATGATCGAAGTGCTGAAAAATGGACGCAAAATCATTCAATGAGTCATCATGAACTTATTTCAGGATCTCAATGGCATTGCTAAGCAGACCCCGAAATAAATTTGGGGTGTCTGGAGATGAACATATTTTTTCAATAATTATCAAATACCGAAAAGAACCAAATGGAAGTAGCTGAAGATTTTCAGGAAGCAACGTTTAGAGACCGGCCATCAACATTCAGTAAAGATGGAAAACGGCTATGGTTATTTCCGAAAATGCCAAAAGGGAAATTGTACAATTACCGCAGAATCATTGCATGGTCGCTGCTGGCTTTCTTTTACATTGCTCCTTTCCTGAAATTCAGGGGAGAACCGTTAATTTTCCTGAATTTTCTGGAACGAAAATTTGTTTTGTTTGGCAACACGTTCTACCCGCAGGATTTTCATTTGCTGGTTTTGGCAGTTATTGCGCTCATCGTTTTCATTGTGCTGTTCACGGTTATTTACGGCCGAATATTTTGTGGCTGGGTTTGCCCGCAAACTGTTTTTCTTGAATTTTTGTATCGGCCGATCGAATACTTAATCGATGGCAATTCAGAAAAGCAGAAAGAGTTGGCGCAACAGGAAATGGATGCTATAAAAGCCTTGAAACGAATCCTGAAACATGGAATTTATCTCCTGATTTCGTTTTTTACCATTCTTACGTTCGTTGCGTACGTGACCGGAACCGAAAGGCTCGGACAAATTGTTGACGGCTGGCCAATCCAAAATTCAGGAATTTTAATGGGCGTTTTGGTATTTACTGGCTTACACTATTTCGTTTTCGCATGGTTTCGCGAGCAGGTTTGCACCATGGTTTGCCCGTATGGCCGACTTCAGGGAGTAATGCTCGATGTAAATACCATTTTGGTGGCCTACGATTATAAACGTGGTGAACCTCGCCGAAATGCAGAGCATAAACGTGAAAACCTTGGCAAGCAGGGCGATTGCATCAACTGTTTCAGTTGTGTGGCCGTTTGCCCAACCGGAATTGATATTCGCAACGGAACCCAGCTCGAATGCATCAACTGCACAGCTTGTATCGACGCTTGTAACTCTGTGATGACCAGGGTCAAAAAACCAACCGGGCTCATCCGTTTTGCTTCCGAAAAATCGATTTCGGAAGGCAAAAAAGTGAAGTTCAATGCCCGGGTAATTGCTTATTCATCAGTTTTGGTCGGTTTGCTTATTCTGATCGCGTATTTATTTTCGGTGCGTGGAGACGTGGAGACAAATATTATTCGCCAACAGGGAACCATGTTTCAGGAATACGGACCGGATAGCTACAGCAATTTGTACAACCTTGAAATGGTAAATAAGACCAATTCCGGCGTAAAAGTCGATCTCAAGCTTTTGTCTCCGGAAGGTAAAATCATCGTTATCGGAGACTCCGTTCAGGCAGAAAAAGGTGAAGTTGCCCAGCGAAATTTGCTGATTATTTTGAAAAAAGCCGAATTAAAGTCATCGAACAGTCATGTGGAAATCGGTGTATTTGAACACGGCAAACTGATTGATAAAATTTCGTCGACTTTTGTGGGGCCAAACTCGCTGGACGATAAAAGTAATCAGTCGCAGTGATCAGTCCCTGTTAACGGAATAAACTTGGAATATAAATAGATATGAAAATAAAATTTAACTGGGGAACAGGAATTGTTCTGGCGCTGGTGATCATGGTTTCAGGAATGACTTATTTAGTTTCGATTGCTGTTCGACAGGATTTTGACTTAGTTGACAAAGATTATTACCAAAAATCAGTAAATTACCAGCAGCATATCGAAAAAGTTAGAAATACAGAATCTCTGGCCGAAAAAGTTCGCTTTGAGCAAACGACAGATTCTCTAAAAATTGTTTTCCCTAATATAGGAGAAACAAAAGATTACAAGGGCGAAATTCATTTTTATAGTCCGGTTGCTGAAAAAAGAGATACTACTTTTGCGGTTAAACCCGACGCTAAATATTGTCAGCAACTTGAACTGAAAAAACTGCAAGTGGGAAGATATGAAGTAAAAATTGATTGGTCGGTAAATAAAACAGATTATTATCAGGAAGCGGAAATAACAGTCGGCAGCGATCAGTCGCAGTAAGCAGAAAGGTTTTTTGCGGGTTGCGGAGCTTAAAACATGGAACTTGAAATTTGAAACTTATGGATCTCATTACACCACTTACAATCGGATTAATTGGAAGTTTCCACTGCATTGGAATGTGCGGCCCTATCGTCGTTGCACTTCCGTTGAAAAAACACAACCTGGCATCAAAAATTCTCGGGACCATTTTGTACAACTCCGGAAGAGTAATTACATACAGCCTGATTGGCCTTTTGTTTGGGATGCTTGGCCGCGGAATTCGTCTGGCCGGTTTTCAGCAATGGACATCTATTTTATTGGGAGTTACCATGATTGTTAGTGTACTTTTCCCTTTTATCTTCAGGGAGAAAATCACTATTGCCGACCTTTTTACAGGCTATTCTGCGCGATTGATTGTACGCCTGAAAAAACTATTCACCGACCGCTCGTACTTTTCGTTACTAATGATTGGGCTGTTAAATGGATTACTTCCGTGCGGACTTGTATATGTAGCTGTTGCCGGGGCAATAAATTCAGGAAGTGTATTTGCCGGGGCCCTTTTTATGGCTCTCTTCGGAATTGGAACGATTCCGTTGCTTTTAATGGCAACACTTGCCAGCGACGCAATTGGCCAGAGAATCAGGTCGAAAATGCAGAAAGTCGTTCCTTACTTTGTATTTATGCTGGGGTTACTTTTCGTTCTGAGAGGCATGTCGCTTGGTATTCCTTACGTGAGTCCGACTGCAGAAAAGCTTGCCCCAAAAGTTATGATTGAAAAAGGAAATTGCTGTAAATAACAGTTTGTTTAATATAATTTTCGGAATATTGAACGAACCAATGAATTAATGTATTAAATTGAAGCTTTTTAAAAAAGACGATTAAAATAAAGAGCAATCAGACAAATTTCACGAGTTTGCCTGCCATAAAAATTAACTAGCTGAAATATTGCATTTTAAATAAATTCTGAATTTAAATTCTGAATTTTGGATCGTTTGGAAGTCAAAAAAATGAAAAAAAAGGCAGGATTATTTAGTTTTCAGTAAACATTCAATACTGTTTTGGGTTTCTTATGGCAAAACAGAATTTGGGTGCTGGCAAACGATTTGTGAAAAGTATTTGAATCAGGCGCAATTTTATCCTGATAATCGGTAAAACAGCATTAAAAACCTCAACTATTGTTGAAAACCAAAAGTCAAAATGAGTCAGTTAAAACGGTACAAAATATCGGATAATTTAAATTTAAATGTGCGCAGTAGCTCAAACGGAAGAAATATTCAGGCTATTGTGGGATTTTGTAAAAAAATGATCTTCAAAAAATATTTGTTACTTTTCTTCTCTGTTCTCGCATTTGGTTTTGCTGCAAACAGCCAGACTGTTTACGACGATAAAACAAACGATCCAGAAGTCGGCATTGCTGAACATCTTGATTCTTATTTACCTAAAGACATTTACCTGATAGATGAAAACAATCAGCGTGTTTGCCTCACCGATTTAATTGACAAACCGACAATTATAAACTGGGTTTATTTTCGCTGTCCGGGTATTTGCAGCCCTCTTATGGAAGGACTTGCCAATGTTATGGAAGCCAGCGATCTTGAACCCGGAGTTGACTACCAGGTTTTTACGATTAGTTTCGACCCTAACGAGACCATCGATATGGGTAAACGAAAGAAAGGAAATTACCTCAATTTAGTTACCAAAAAAGAAGCGATAAGCAAAGGCTGGCATTTTTTTGTATCCGACAGCGCGAGTATTGCCAAAGGGACAAATGCTACCGGATTTAAATACAAACGTCAAGGAACCGATTACATTCATGCCGCTTCTATTACGGTTGTTAGTCCCAAAGGAAAAATCACCCGCTATTTGAACGGAATTTCATTTCTTCCATTCGATTTCAAAATGGCTGTGATTGAGTCGCAGAAAGGAATGTCGGCGCCAACGATCAGCAAAATAATGCAATATTGTTTTTCGTACGACCCGGTTGGCAAAGCTTACGTGTTAAATGTGACCAAAATTTCAGGAACCCTTATTTTGTTTTTTGCAGCTGTACTATTCCTGATCCTGATTTTCAAACCCAAAAGAAAAGAAATTTAAACAAACATAATTGATTTATGCAAACAGCAGCTCAAATCCCGCATGATGTAAGTTACCTCGATTACAAAGGTAAATACAAGGGAATATTTAGTTGGATTTTCTCCACCGACCACAAGCGTATAGCGCTACTGTACCTGTACTCCATGATGACCATGTTTGTTATTGGTGTTATGCTGGGACTGGCTATGAAGCTTGAACTAATTGCCCCCGGGAGAACCATAATGGGACCGCAAACTTACAATGCGGTTTTTACAGTTCATGGTGTAATTATGATTTTCATGATTGTAATACCAGGCCTTCCGGCAGTATTTGGAAACTTTATGCTTCCGATAATGATTGGGGCAAAAGACGTTGCATTCCCGAAAGTGAATTTGCTGTCCTGGTATTTTTATGTGGCCGGAGCATTATTGGTCATTGCATCAGTACTTTTCGGCAACGGTGTACCAGATACAGGTTGGACATTTTATGCGCCATACAGCTTCCGGTCTGGAACTAATTTATTACCAGCTATTTTCGGAGCATTTATTCTGGGATTTTCATCCATTCTTACCGGTCTGAATTTCATTGTAACTATTCACCGGATGCGCGCTCCCGGCATGACCTGGTTTAAAATGCCATTGTTCCCCTGGGCGCTGTATGCAACGGCATGGATTCAGCTACTTGCCACACCCGTAGTAGGAATTACATTAGTTTTGGTAGCTCTTGAACGCATTTTCGGAATCGGAGTATTTGATCCAACTTTGGGTGGTGATCCGGTTTTATACCAGCATTTGTTCTGGATTTATTCGCACCCGGCTGTATATGTGATGATTCTTCCGGCGATGGGAGCCATTTCTGAAATTATTCCAACATTCTCGCAAAAACATATATTCGGTTATAAGGCAATCATAGCATCGTCGCTTGCAATCGCCTTTGTGGGTTACTTCGTTTGGGGACACCACATGTTTACGTCAGGAATGAGCGGCACCGCGCAATATACTTTCTCGCTTCTAACATTTATTGTTGCCATACCGAGTGCCATTAAAGTATTCAACTGGATATCCACCATGCACAAAGGCTCGATCACACCCGACATTCCATTTCTTTGGGCAGTCACCTTTATCTTTGTCTTTATGATTGGAGGTTTCTCCGGATTGGTTTTGGGCGCACTCGCTACCAATGTGTATGTGCACGATACCGCATTTGTGGTGGCACATTTTCATTTCATTGTTTTTGGTGGTGTTGGCTTTTCATTCTTCGGTGCCATGCACTACTGGTTTCCAAAAATGTTCGGTCGCATGTACGACAAAGTCTGGGCGAAAGTGGGCTGGGCCTTCTTTACGGTTGGATTTCTCACTCTGTATTCTCCAATGTTTTATTTAGGAATGATGGGGATGCCACGTCGTTACTACGATTATTTACCCGAATTTCACGCAGCAAACATACTTTCATCATTGGGTTCATGGGTTATGACATTTGGGCTTTTAATTGTTGTGATTAATTTGTTCAGATCGGCTAAAAACGGTGCGATTGCTCCGATAAATCCATGGAACGGTAAAACACTGGAATGGACTGTTCCATCACCTCCCCCAGTTGAAAATTTTGACGAAATACCTGTGTACGGAGAAAAAGACGGACCTTACGAATATTAAATCTTGGAAACCACTCTATGGAACATGTAACTCAACATTCAGATCCGCATTACGATCAGGAAGCATCCAAACTGGGAATGTGGCTTTTTATATTTACTGAATTACTCCTTTTTGGAGGCTTATTCATTGTTTATTCCATTTACCGTTACCTCAATCCTGAAGCTTTCAGGATGGGTGGAGAAGAACTGAATCCGGTAATCGGTGCCATCAATACAATCGTTCTGCTGGTTAGCAGTATGACCATCGCGATGTCTACCTCAGCGCTTCAGAAAAAAAACAAAGGTCTTACTGTACTCCTGATGGAGATTACAATCATGCTGGCCATCGTTTTCCTCATCAACAAATATTTTGAGTGGGGAGTGAAATTCAGCCATGGAATCTGGCCAGGGTCAGAACATCTGATAAACGATATGAGCAGAGGTGAAATTCTGTTTTTTGGCCTCTATTTCGTCATGACAGGTCTGCATGCCATTCACATTATTGTAGGAATGATTATAATTATCGTTGCATTAAATAAGGTTCAGAAAGGAACAGTAAATGCCGACCGGCCTTCTTTGCTTGAGAATGCAGGTTTGTACTGGCACCTTGTCGATTTGATCTGGATTTTCCTGTTCCCGTTGTTCTATTTAATTCATTAAGAAAAAGTATCTCAAAAATGGAAAAAGAAAAACATCATATTGTACCGTACAGTACATATATTTATATACTGATTGCCCTGGTAATCCTCACGTTTATGTCGATTGGGATTACTCACATTAACCTTGGCAGTTATTCAGTTCTGGGCGCGCTGATCTTTTCAACCATCAAATCGGGTTTGGTTTTAACCTGGTTTATGCACCTTAAATTCGATCAACCATTTCTGCGTTATATGGTTTTGTTTGTCTTTCTGGTGTTTCTTGCGCTTATTTTTATTACATTTTTAGATTACTATTTCAGATAATAGCTTATGTATATCCTATCAACCACAGCTAACGCATCAAATTTTGTAACGGGCGTTGACAAGGCCTTTTTGCTGATTATGGGTATTTCTATGGTCTTCCTGATTGGATTGACTTTTACCATGCTGTATTTCGTGTATAAATACAACAAGAAAAGAAATCCGGTTGCCACGCAAATCAAAGGTAGCACTACGCTTGAAATTGTCTGGACAGTAATTCCGACCATTCTGGTACTCGTCATGTTTTATTACGGATGGGTAGCTTGGTCGCCCATGCAAACTGCGCCAAAAGACACCTTTAACATCAAGGTAACCACTCGTATGTGGAATTACAATTTCGAATACGAAAACGGTAAAAAAACCGACACGCTGTATGTTCCTTTGAATAAAGCAGTAAAACTAAGTCTTAATTCAGCCGATGTTCTACATGGTTTCTTTATTCCATCGTTTCGTATTAAAGAGGACGTGGTTCCGGGCCGCGAAAAAATGGCCTGGTTTATTGCAGGACATGAAGGTTATTACGACTTGTTTTGTACAGTTTACTGTGGTTTAAACCACTCGTACATGTACAGTAGGGTAAAAGTAATGCCTGAAGACCAGTTTAATGCATGGTATGTAGATACAACGAAACATGCCGAAACTGAAATAGCAGACACACCTGCGGCAAACGGCCAGAGGATCATGAAAAACATCGGATGTTTTGCCTGCCACACTATTGATGGAACCAAACTGGTTGGCCCGTCATTTAAAGGTGTTTACGGGCATACTGCAACTGTGGTGACCGGCGGAAGTGAACGCGAGGTTACTGTGGACGATGCATACATTAAGAAGTCGATTTACGATCCGAATGCTGATGTGGTTAAAGGGTTCAACAAAGGTCTGATGCAGCCTTATACAGGGCAGCTTAAAGACGAAGATATTGCTCAAATTATTGAATACCTGAAAACCCTTAAATGACAAAAACCGGTTTAAAATACTGGATAAAAATAATTTCAGAGTTGGGCAAAGTAAGAATTTCTTTGCCCATTGCTTTGTCTGCCTATACCGGTTATGCGCTGAATACGGGACGCTTCGATGTGAATGCACTAATTCTGATGATTGGCGTCTTCCTGATGTCGTGCAGTTCAGGCACAATCAACCATCTCCAGGAATACAAGACTGATGCATTGATGCCCCGCACTCAAAAACGACCAATTCCTTCCGGAAAAATAAGTCCAAATGGAGCACTCTGGGTGGCAATATCGTACTTCGTATATGGAGGGATGATATTGCTTGGGAATTTTCCACCCATTGTATTCCTGACTGCAGCACTCACTCTGATTTCGTACAATGGCATTTACACCCCCCTGAAAAAGGTGACGGCTTTTGCTGTTGTTCCCGGCTCGTTGGTTGGTGCTTTGCCTCCGTACATTGGCTGGTTTGCCGGTGGTGGTGCATGGAACGACCACCAGATTTTCTGGGTGGGTTTGTTCTTTTTTATTGGCCAAATTCCGCACTTCTGGTTGTTGTTGCTCATGTTTGGAAAAGAATATGAACTGGCAGGATTTCCAAGTCTGCATTCCGTTTTTAGCGACAACCAGATCAAACGACTTAGCTTTACCTGGATTGTGGCAACGGTGGCGACCGCTCTTGTTGTAGCCGTGCATGTTCTCCAGGGAAGTACACTTATGTTTTTTTTGTTACTCTACATTTTTTATCTCTTATTTTCACTTTCCGGAACTATACTTTTCAGGAATGAAATGAATGTTCGACCCGCATTTTTTAAGCTAAACTTCCTTTACCTGACGATGATGATTGTGCTGATTCTGGACAGTATATACCGGTAGCAGGTTTATCTCAAATCAAAGTTTATCCCAATTTCAGGTTGATCCTTCCGGACAAATATCCCTATTATTAGGGATTGATGCCTGCTGTTGCGAACTCTACTTTTACACCATAAAAGAAGAGCAAAAAGCAGACATGATAAATTTGAAGAAAGGATTTCTGACGTTGTTTGTTTTACACACACTTAACGGATTTACACAGCAAGAAAATAGTTTACAGTTGCCCGAATGGCAACTTAATGCAACTTACAAAGGCGATCTGGTCTCCAATTTCGATGGAGGAATTGCAACCGGAACTACTTTCCTCGGATTAGCTGACTTATTTGTGCATATCGAAACCGGAAATTCAGGAAAATGGAAAAATGGTGAATTTCTGATTCATGGCGCCAATTCCCACGGCGGAGAACCTTCTGCCAATTTGATCGGTGATTTCCAGGTTGTTTCGAACATTGAAGCCGGAAACCATACTTTTCTTTATGAGTTGTGGTACAAACAAACTTTTTCTAAAACGATTGCAACCATTGGCCTTCAGGATATGAATGCCGAATTTGCCAACAGCGATGTGGCTTCCGTTTTCCTAAATAGTTCATTCGGTATTCATTCGGTGATTTCCGACAATATTTCGGCGCCAATTTTTCCGCTCACCAGCCCCGGCATCACATTATGCTGGAATGCAACCGAAAAAATGTGCCTGAAAACAGCCTTTTACAAAGGTTGTCCAATTGATTTTGACGCCAATCCATACAACATCAAATGGAAACTTAATCATCTTCGCGGACTGCTTTGGGTAACGGAGAGCCAGTTTCATTGGGTCAGTAAAAAAGCAAATCTTAACGAATTAAAAGCCGGTGCTTTTTTTCATCAGCATTGTTTGGAGAGTGATGTCGTGAATTCCGAAACCGGGAATGAACTTTTGTACGACTATGGCTTTTACCTGGTTGGCCATCATGAGCTTATCCCGAACAAAATCAGAAATCAGAAATTCAACGTCTTTTACCAGTTGGGAGTCAGTCCTCGGAATGACAATTTCGCTTACATAGGTACCGGCTGCCTGTATTCCGGATTGATTTCAAAATCGGGCTCCGACGAACTTGGACTCGCGATGGCCCGCGGCATGCTTACGCGCGAACGGGGACGCGACGAAACTACGTTCGAATTAACTTACAAAGTTCAGCTAAACGATCAGATTTATATACAGCCCGACATGCAATATGTGGTGCATCCGGGCGGAACCGATGAACAGTTGAAAAATGTCACTGTTGGATTGTTGCGATTGGGAATGGAATTTTAAATACGTAAATGATGAATCTACAACATACAGAACCTGAAGTAAAGAGCAAACGGTTAACCGATTTATCAACCGGAAGCCGTGGGGTGATTATTCATGTTCTAGGCCAGGGAGCGTTCAGAAAACGGATTTCTGAAATGGGCTTCGTAAAAGGCCAGCAGGTGAAGGTGATAAAAAACGCCCCGATGAAAGACCCCGTCGAATACGAAATTATGGGTTACAAAGTGTCTTTGCGCCGTAGCGAAGCCGAGTTGATTGAAGTTGTTTCGCCTGTCTATGCCAAGGATTTATTCGCCGGAAAATTTGAAGGAACCATCGACGAGCATACCCTGAAAGCGTCGGGTGAAGTGAAGGGAAAAACGATAAACATTGCGCTTGTGGGGAACCCAAATTGCGGAAAAACCACGCTCTTCAATTACGCTTCCGGATCGAAAGAAAGAGTTGGAAACTACGCCGGCGTAACCATCGATGCCAAGGAAGCCAAATTTAAACAGGGCGATTATTCGTTTCATATTTCCGACCTTCCGGGAACATATTCCATAACCGAATATTCGCCTGAAGAATTGTTTGTGCGGAATCATATTGCTGACAAACGACCCGATGTGGTGGTGAATGTGGTTGATGCATCAAATCTGGAACGAAACCTGTTTTTGACGACGCAATTGATCGACATGAATATCAAGGTGGTGATTGCGTTAAACATGTACGACGAATTGGAACAAAAATCGGCGAAATTCGACTACAACCATTTGGGTGAAATGATGGGTATTCCGATCATTCCAACGGTTGCCTCAAAAGGCCGTGGGTTGAAAAATCTGTTCGACCGGATTATTGAAGTGTATGAAGAACGTGACCCAATTGTGCGGCACATTCACATCAATTACGGTCAGGAAATTGAAAATTCGATCCGGAAAATTCAGGCAGAAATCAAAAAGGAAAAGCAAATCCCGAAAAAATATTCAACGCGTTTTCTGGCTATAAAACTATTGGAAGTCGATAATTTCACACAGAACTTTTTAAAGGATCATCCGAATGCCTCTGAAATAAAAAGAGTTGCTGACATTGAGATAAAGCGGCTGGAACAGCTTTTTAAGGACCAGTCGGAAACGCTGATTGCCGATGCCAAATACGGGTTTATTGCCGGAGCTTTAAAGGAAACATACCGCGACGGGCCTCAGGTTCGCCGCGACCAAAGCCGCAGGATCGACCAGGTTATGACACACAAAGTCTGGGGTTTCCCGATTTTCATCTTTTTAATCTGGCTCACGTTCCAGGCCACATTTACATTGGGTGGCTATCCGATGGAATGGATGGATGCCGGCATTGGCTGGATAAGTTCAACGCTGGATTCGGTATTGCCATCGGGAGCACTGAAAGACCTGCTGATTGATGGCATTATTGGCGGTGTTGGCGGTGTCATTGTTTTCCTGCCAAACATCCTGATTTTGTTCTTTTTCATCTCGCTGATGGAAGATTCGGGCTATATGGCTCGCGCGGCGTTTATTATGGACAAGCTGATGCATAAAATGGGTCTCCACGGAAAATCGTTCATTCCGCTGATTATGGGATTTGGCTGCAATGTGCCTGCCGTAATGGCTACCCGAACACTGGACAACCGCAGCGACCGGTTGTTGACAATGCTCATTATTCCGTTTATGTCGTGCAGCGCGCGCCTGCCGGTTTATGTGCTCCTGATCTCGGCATTCTTTGTGAGTTACCAGGGCGCTATTTTATTCCTGATTTATGTGATCGGGATTATTTTGGCCGTCTTAATGGGATTGTTTTTCAAGAAAACCTTGTTTGCTAAAAAAGATGTTCCGTTTGTTATGGAGCTCCCACCCTACCGGATGCCAACTTTACGAAACACGACAGTGCACATGTGGCACAAAGGTTCGCAATACCTCACCAAAATGGGAACGGTTATACTTTTCGCTTCAATCCTGATTTGGGCAATGGGTTATTATCCACGCCACGTGGAATATTCGCAAAATTACGCCGGAATGCTTGCGCAGGTTGACGCGAGTAATACGCTGACCGCGGATCAGAAAGCCGACCAATCGGAACAAATCGAGTTGCAGCAGGAAGAAGAACGTCAGGAGAAATCGTACATTGGTAAACTGGGACATTTTATTGAACCGCTAATTCGTCCGCTGGGTTTCGACTGGAAAATCGGGATGAGTATCATTACCGGAATGGCAGCCAAGGAAATTGTGGTCAGCTCGATGGGTGTATTGTACAATGCCAGCATGAACGCCGACGAAAATTCGCAATCACTGAAAGGTAAACTTCAGGAACAAACATTTACCAGCGGAGCCCGTGCCGGAGAAAAAGTTTTTTCACCGCTTGTCGCCTTTGCGTTGATGGTTTTTGTCCTGATTTATTTCCCTTGCGTGGCTGTTGTTGCTGCCATAAAAAAGGAAGCAAACTGGCGATGGGCCATTTTTACCACGGTTTATACAACAGGAATTGCCTGGGTGGCTGCCTTTGGAATTTACCAGATCGGAAGTTTGTTCGTGTGAGGTATACCCACAAAGTAAACGAACCTTATATTCGAATAGATTAAAATATTGAGATTATGATTCAAAATATAATTGTCCTTGTAATAGTTGCATTAGTTGTAGTAAAGACCGCTTATTCGGTATACAAATCAATAACTACAAAAGATAAAAGCGTTTGCGGAGGCTGTGCCAGTTGCGATCTGAAACACGAATTGAAAAAGAAAGGTAAACTTGGAAATCATTCAGGCAACCCAAAGACTGGTATTATACAATATTCGGCTTCTACCTTGAAATATCCTGCAAAGTGAGATTTATATATTATCCATCCTGCATTCGCTTAAACAAATCAAATTCGTGTCTGTTTCAATGTGAAGTAAGGAAGTTGAAAGATCTGGCACCGAATGAAGTTGACACAAAATCAATATAGTTGTCTGTCAAAAGCCGTTGTAAAGTAGGATTAAATTTCCAATGGTAGTACCTTAGCAAATACAATCAAAAAATTAAATTTATATATCATGAAGAACATTTTTTTTATTCTTGTGCTTGTGTTCGCATTTTCAGCCTGCAATTCACCCAAGCCAAAATCCGATAACAGCAAATCTGAAGTTGCGGTTGCTAAAGTTGAAGCTACTCTTCGTGTGGAAGGAATGACCTGCACCGAATGTGAACAATCAGTAGCAAAAGGAGTGAACGCTTTGGCCGGAATCGACAGCATTAGCGCCAATCACCTGGATTCGACAGCCTTTGTGCGTTACGATCCTTCGAAAACGGATTTGGCACAGATTACAAAAGCCATTGAAGATCGGGGTTACGAAGTTGTTGCCAGCGCTAAATAAAAAAAATAGCGTGCCGCAATTTGTAATCGTGTGATTAATGTAACGGTGATTAAAAAATATCCGCAGCCCAAAGGAGCGGTTGATTGAAGATTTGATGTCTTTTATCAACCGCTTTTGCATTTCCGAAAATAGATGGTATTACTCTATAAAAATTCCAATCCGAAAATCTGATGAACTAAATATTGTTATGTTGTATTTTTTTGTACCTTGATGCTAAATCTACTTGTTGATCCACCATATTCTTTATTTCTATGGAATTACAAATCATTCAAAACAAAATTTACGAAATTCGTGGATTTCGAGTTATGCTCGATTTCGATCTGGCAGAAATATATGAAACCGAAACAAAGCGTCTGAAAGAATCCGTTCGACGAAATATTAACCGTTTTCCTCCGGATTTTATGTTTGAATTAACTGGATTAGAATATAATTCTCTAAGGACGCAAATTGCGTCCTTAGAAGAAACAGGTAGAGGCAAACACCGTAAATATCTTCCGTTCGCATTTACTGAGCACGGTGTTGCCATGTTAGCAAGCGTATTGCGAAACGAAAAAGCGATTGAAATAAACATTCAAATAGTTCGTGCATTTATTGCTTTAAGGCAATATGCTTTTGGGTATGCGGAACTCAATCAGAAGTTTGAAAATTTCATGATAGAGACCAATATGCAATTCAACGATATTTATCAGGCATTGAAAGAAATGGCTGAGTTGAAACAGTTAGAAAATAGAAGCAGAAATCCTATCGGGTATCGCAAATGAAAAAAGCCGTCTCCAAACGAATGGAGACGGCCTGAATTTATTGAATTCGGTATTTTAGTTTACTCTGCTGTCAGGTATTCTTCCACCGTAGCTGCTGCAACTTTACCAGCTTCTATGGCGCGAACAACTAAACTGGCCCCATTTTCAACATCTCCACATGCGAAAATTTTATCGACCGAGGTTTGCTTTTTGGCATTCACTTTTACGTTTCCGCGTGCATCGTAGTCAACACCAAGAGAATCGAGCAAAACATTGTGAACCGGTTGGGTAAAACCCATTGACAACAGAACCAGATCAACATCGATAATCTCGTTTGTTCCGGGCACTTCGGTCATAACCCAACGTCCGGCTTCATCTTTTCCCCAGTCAACGCTAACCAGCTCGACCTGTTTGATCTGACCTCCTTCACCAATAAACCGCTTTGTTGAAAGCCCCCACCGACGTTCGCAACCTTCCATGTGCGAACTCGACGTACGTAAAGTATTGGGCCAGTAGGGCCAAGGATTGTTATCGGCCCGTGTAGAAGCAGGCTTCGGCAGAATTTCAATTTGAGTTACGCTGCGCGCTTTCTGGCGGATTGATGTCCCCACACAGTCGGAGCCGGTATCGCCACCACCAATAACCAATACTTTTTTATCTTTGGCATGAATGCTGATTTCTTCAGGAATAACTTCACCGGCGATTCGTTTGTTGGATTGCATCAGGAATTCCATCGCAAAATAAACGCCTTTCATATCGCGGCCTTCAACCGGCAAATCGCGTGGTTGTTCGGCGCCGTTTGCCAGGACGACTGCATCAAATTGTGCCAGCAATTCTTCGCGGGTAATATCAACCCCAACGGTTACATTGGTTTTGAAAATGATTCCTTCATCGACAAATATTTCCAGACGACGATCAATCACTGTCTTACTGAGTTTAAAATCGGGGATACCGTAACGGAGCAAACCGCCAATGGCATTGCTTTTCTCGAAAACGGTTACTTCATGTCCGGCCTGATTCAACAAATCGGCAGCCGAAAGACCTGCAGGCCCTGAACCGACAACAGCAATCTTCTTGCCGGTGCGTTCTTCAGGAATGCGTGGTTTTACAAAACCAAGGTTAAAGGCATGCTCAACCGTTGAAGCTTCATTTTCGCGGATAGTAACTGCTTCGTCGTGAATGGCCAGCACACACGATTTTTCGCAGGGAGCCGGGCAAACGCGTCCGGTAAACTCCGGAAAACTGTTTGTTGAATGCAAAACTTCGTACGCATCCTGCCATTTCCCTTTGTAAACAAGGTCCTGCCATTCCGGAATTTTACTTCCAACAGGGCAGCCCCAATGACAGAATGGAACACCGCAATCCATACAACGAGCAGCCTGATCAATCCGATCTTTGTCGTCGAGCGTCTGTTCTACTTCGCCGTAATCGTAAATTCTGTCATTTAACGGACGATATCCTGCTTCTTTTCGTCCTATCGTCATGAAACCTTTTGGATTTCCCATGGTAATGTATTTTTGAAGTGTCGAGTGCCTAAAGTTCGAAGTGCCTAAAGTTTTAACCCGAAACTATTTTTATTTTTTTAATCATTTAAATGTGGAGTGCCTGAAGTTTTAACTTCGAACTTTAGGCACTCAGAACTCCAAACTTTTTTATTCGTGTCTTGCCGGATCGTCTTCGGTTAACTGAAGTTTTTTCTCCAGTTCTCTCAACTTCAGTTCTTCAAGCACTTTCTTGTATTCGAACGGAATAACCTTTACAAATTTAGGCAGATATTCATCCCAGTTTGTCAGTATTGTTGCGGCTTTGGTGCTTTGAGTATACAGCAAATGTTTGTTAATCATATCCTGAAGTTCAATAATATCGGCTTTATCCTCAACCGGACCTAATTCGACCAACCCTTTGTTACAGAAATAGTCGAAATCACCTTCCTGATCCAAAACGTACGCAATACCGCCACTCATACCTGCGGCAAAGTTACGGCCTGTCGTTCCAAGAACAACTACGCGTCCACCAGTCATGTATTCGCAGCAGTGGTCGCCGCTACCTTCAATAACCGTTTTGGCTCCTGAATTCCTCACGCAGAAACGTTCACCGGCCACACCGCGAATGTATGCTTCTCCGGAAGTTGCCCCATAGAAAGAAGTATTTCCGATAATGATATTTTCTTCAGGAGTAAAGGTTGAACCAATTGGCGGAACAACAATAATGCGACCTCCGGATAAACCTTTGCCAATGTAATCGTTGCTGTCGCCTTCGAGCCGGAAGCTAATTCCTTTTACCAAAAATGCACCAAAACTTTGTCCGGCAGTTCCGGTAAAATTCGCCATAATGGTGTTGTTTGGCAAACCTTCTTCTCCATATCTGCGCGAAATTTCGCCCGATAACATCGCCCCGATGGTACGATCGACATTGGTAATGGAATGCGAAAGCCATACTTTTTCCTTACTCTTGATCGCTTTGTTCGCTTCACGAATCAGGGTGTGATCCATGTGCTCTTCAATTGATTTAATGTTCGGAAAGGTATTCCGGATATCGTGTGTTTTGGCTTCTTTCGGCATATAAATGATGCGTGAGAAGTCCATATTCTTCATTTTCCAGTTAAACACTTCGGTGTTCTGCTCCAGTAAATCAGCGCGCCCAACAATCTCGTCAAAGCTGGTTACACCTATTTCAGCCAGATGTTCGCGAACTTCCATGGCAATAAAGCGGAAGAAATTGATGGCATATTCGGAACGGCCAATGAAGCGTTTGCGCAAAGTTTCATCCTGCGTTGCAATACCCGCAGGACAAGTATTCAGGTGACATTTACGCATCATGATACAACCTAACGTAATAAGCGCTGACGTTGAGAATCCGAACTCTTCACCACCCAACATACCAAGGATGACCACATCGCGGCCGGTTTTAAGCTGACCGTCGACCTGAAGTTTTACGCGGCCACGCAGATTATTCATCACCAGCGTTTGTTGCGTTTCAGCAATACCCAACTCAACGGGTAAGCCAGCATATTTGATTGAACTTGCCGGACTTGCACCTGTACCTCCTTCGCAACCAGCAATGGTAATGAGGTCTGAGAATGCCTTGGCAACACCTGCAGCAATGGTTCCAACACCATTTTCGGCAACCAGCTTTACCGAAACTTTTGCTTTCGGATTGGTCACTTTCAAGTCGTAAATCAACTGAGCCAAATCCTCGATCGAATAAATATCGTGGTGAGGGGGTGGCGAAATCAGCGTAATTCCCGGTGTTGAGTGCCGCAACTTGGCAATAATGTTATTGATTTTGAACCCGGGTAACTGACCACCTTCTCCAGGTTTTGCTCCCTGGGCAATTTTTATCTGAAGCTCATCGGCATTGATCAGGTAATTATTTGTCACACCAAACCGTCCGGATGCAACCTGTTTGATTGCACTACGCTTTTCGGTTTTAAAACGTTCCGAATCTTCACCGCCTTCTCCTGTATTGCTTCGTCCACCAATGGTATTCATGGCCACTGCCAGCGCTTCATGAGCTTCCTTGCTGATGGAACCATAGGACATAGCGCCGGTAACAAAGCGTTTCATGATTTTTTCAACCGGTTCAACCAGTGAAATATCAATTGGATTGCGTTTGTATTTCAGGCAACCACGGATAAATGCAGGTTTTGCATTTTCAGAATCGACTTTTCGGCTGAATTCCTTGAATACGCTGTAATCGTTCGTGCGGGTCGCCCATTGCAGCAAACCAATAGTTTCAGGATTCCATGCGTGATGTTCTCCGTATTTCCGGTAGTGATATGTTCCGGCACTTTCGAAGTTATTATTGATCTGATGTTTTTTCTTGTTCCAGGCTTCTTTATGAAACATCAATGTTTCCTGACAAATTTCTTCGAAGCCCATTCCGCCAAATTTAGAGGCAGTACCTGTAAAATATTTATTGATCAGTTCGTTGCTAAGACCAAGCGCTTCGAAAATCTGGCAGCCATGATAACTACGCAGAGTTGAAATGCCCATTTTTGAAAGGACTTTCAACAGACCTTTGTCGATTGATTTGATGTAATTGTGACGAGCTTCGGCATAATCAAGTTTGATTTCGCCACTTTTCACCATGTCGTCGATAGCAGCAAAAGCCAGATACGGATTGACCGAACTTGCACCATATCCGAACAATAGAGCAAAATGTGCGACTTCGCGCGGCTCGGCCGATTCAACAATAATACCGATCTGCATTCTTTTTTGAGTATGAATGAGATGGTGATGAACAGCGGCTACTGCCAGCAACGATGGAATTGGAGCGTATTCCTCGGAAATCTGCCTGTCGGACAGAATAATGAAATTCTTCTGATCATCAACCGCTTTTTCCGCTTGTTTCAGAATATCGTCGAAAGCCTTTTTAAATCCTTCAGCGCCGTCTTTTACCGGGAAAACCATCGGGATTGTGGCATGTGAAAACTGTACGTGTTTCAGATCCTTGATTTTACCAAGGTCGGTATTGGTTATAATCGGATCGTCAAATTTGATGAGTTTGGCATGTTCAGGCGATTCATCCAAAATGTTTGAATGCAACGAGCCAATGTAATTGGTTAGCGACATAACCAAACCTTCGCGAATTGAATCGATTGGCGGGTTGGTTACCTGGGCGAATACCTGCCGGAAATAACTAAAGAAACGTTGAGGTTTTTCTGAAAAACAAGCAATTGGGGTGTCATTTCCCATCGAGCTGGTCGGTTCAACACCAGTTACAGCCATTGGTTTAATAATCATTTCCATGTCTTCTTTCGAATAGCCAAAGACCTTCGAATAAGTATGGAATTTATCGCCCATGGTTGATGAAACACGTTGTTTCACCTCAATGTCGTCCATTACCAGGCGGTTTTCTTTCAACCAATTGCCATAAGGAGCACGTGAACTCAATTGAGCTTTTACTTCTTTATCAGGAATGATAATACCTAATTTGGTATCGACCAGCAAAATTTTTCCGGGGCGTAATCTTCCTTTTTCTTTCACTTCATCAGCAGCAAAAGTCTGTACACCAACTTCGGAGCCCATCACAATCATATCATTCTTCGTAATGACATATCTTGAAGGCCGAAGTCCGTTCCTATCCAAAGTTCCTCCAATATAACGGCCATCCGAAAATACCATCGAAGCTGGGCCATCCCATGGCTCCATAATGGTTGAATGATATTCATAAAATGCTTTCAGGCTGTCCGGAATCGGGTTTTTGGAATTGAACGATTCGGGAATCATCATGCAAAGTGCGTGCGGCACTGAGCGACCTGTCTGATGCAAAAATTCGAGTGTATTGTCGAATGAAGCAGAGTCGGATTTATTTGGTTCAATAACCGGGAAAAGCTTCTGTAAATCATCTCCAAAAACTTCTGATTTCAACAGCGCTTCGCGGGCTCCCATCCACATCCGGTTACCTTTAACGGTATTGATTTCACCATTGTGGGCAATCATGCGGAATGGCTGTGCCAAATCCCAGGTCGGGAATGTATTGGTGCTGAAACGAGAATGAACAAGAGCAATGGCGCTGGTAAATTTTGGATGCGAAAGATCCTTGAAATAATCGCGCAATTGTCCCGGAGTTAGCATCCCTTTATAGATAATTGTCTTCGATGACAAACTTGGCACATAAAAGGCTCCGCGAAATTTAAGTTTTGAATCCCGAATTTCTTTCTCAGCTTGTTTCCGGACAAGATATAATTTCTTTTCCAGCATTTCCTGTTCGAGATTGGCCTTCACAAAAACATACCGGACGTAAGGTTCTGTTTTCTTGGCAATTTCTCCGGGAGCAGAGCTATCAACATCAACATCGAGATAAGTGATTAATTCCAACCCTTCCTGCTTGATATATTTTGTAAGAATATCCTGACAAGTGGACGCCTCAATACGATCCTGAGGTAAAAAAATTAAACCAGTACCGTACTTACCTTCAGCAGGGACATTTACTTTCAATACTTCGCGAATATACTGATCGGGGATTTGCATTAAAATACCGGCCCCATCGCCAGTTTTGTTGTCTGCACTGGTAGCGCCACGGTGATCCATATTTTCAAGAACCTCCAAACCCCTCTCGATAATATCGTGCGACTTCTGGCCCTTAATATGAGCAACGAAACCAATTCCACAGTTATCATGCTCATTTGCAGGATCGTATAACCCTTGCGCTTTTGGTAATCCTAACTTATTCATCTCTTATTTTTTTATTTACAGCCCGGAATAACTATCCAAACTAAAATATTACAATTCATTTTAACTAAATCAATCGGCAAAAACCGAAAGATTATAAGCAAATCATTCATTTTTCTTACGAACTGAAAGCGAAAGTAGTGATTTTTATAGAAACTTCAAATTTACGAAAAGGTTCACACAAGTCTAAGCAGTTCATCAACATTACCACACGTCATAAACGACCGTTCAACATTCACATATACAACGGCTTAAATGTATCCATAACAGGAAGATACCTCATGCTGACTGATCAAAAAATAACGATAAATTAACAGAGCTAAACGCCTCAACTATCAGTTAGCTCAGCTTGTTCAGGTTAAAGCTCAACTCCAAAACGAACTTGCAATTATAGTTTCAATCAAAATTTATTAGTG
Source organism: Prolixibacteraceae bacterium (assembly GCA_963677955.2). Taxonomy (GTDB): domain Bacteria; phylum Bacteroidota; class Bacteroidia; order Bacteroidales; family Prolixibacteraceae; genus Aquipluma. The sequence goes on along the minus strand of CAXXQR010000001.1, from coordinate 3,513,548 downwards.
CGACCAAAAAAATAAACCTGAATGATAAGTGTTCCAGACAAATTTTAAAAGATTACTTGAAAAGCAGTCAAAAGAGTTACAATTTGAAAGCACTTTGTAAAAGTCAACCTTACTTATTCGGATTGGCCCAAAAGTTCTGCAAAGGCTTTTTCGACTTTCTGAAACCCGAAAGACTGAATCACATTGTCCATTTTTCCTGAAATCTCTGCAAGACACAAATTTCCGAGGCTTCCTTCATGTGTGTGATTCAAGTTGCGGCTTGGCTCATAAAGTCCTCCATTAATCAGTGCGCCAACCTGCTTATAAGCATCGCGGAAGGGAACTCCCTGTTGCACAAGTTTATTGACATCTTCGACACTAAATACGAATTTATAACGATCGTCGGCCAAAATGTTTTTGTTTATGGTCATGTTGTCGATGGCAAATCCGGCAATATTTATGCAATCATTTAATTCCTGAAATGCGGGTAAAAACACTTCCTTCAAGATTTGCAAATCGCGAAAATAACCGCTTGGCAGGTTATTAATCATCAGGCTGATCTGGTAAGGAATTGATTGTATTTTATTGCAGTGCGAACGAACAAGTTCGAAAACATCGGGATTCTTTTTATGCGGCATAATACTCGATCCCGTTGTAAGTTCATCAGGCAATGAAACAAATCCGAAATTCTGGCTCATAAACAAACACACATCAAACGCAAATTTCGAAATTGTTGCAGCTATTGAAGACAACGCAAATGCTACGGTCTTTTCCATTTTTCCGCGTCCCATCTGGGCATAAACGACGTTGTAATTCATTGAGTCGAAACCCAGCAAATCGGTTGTCATTTGCCTGTTAAGCGGAAACGACGATCCATACCCTGCAGCCGAACCCAGCGGATTTTGATTGGTAATTTGCCAGGCAGCCTGAAGTAAAATAAGGTCGTCGGCCAAACTTTCGGCATAAGCGCTAAACCACAAACCAAACGACGATGGCATAGCTACCTGCAAATGTGTATAGCCAGGCATCAGGAATTGTTTGTTGGATTCTGCTTTCGCGATCAATTTGCCAAAAAGTTCATTTGTAGTTTCAACCAGCTTTTGAATCTCAGCACGGGTAAACAATTTAAGATCGAGTAAAACCTGGTCGTTTCGCGAACGGCCGCTGTGGATTTTTTTACCTGTATCGCCCAGTTTCCGGGTTAGCATCAGTTCAACCTGCGAGTGCACATCTTCCACCCCGGTTTCAATTGTGAAATCACCATTTTCAATGACCTGGTAAATATCAACAAGTTCCTTTTCAAGTTCGCTCAATTCAGTTTCCGTAAGCAGACCAATAGATTCCAGCATTTTAGCATGAGCAATCGAGCCTAAAACATCAAACCTAGCCAGATACAAGTCCATTTCACGATCTTTGCCAACTGTAAAGTTTTCGATGAGCGAATTTACTGCGGTTCCTTTTTCCCAGAGTTTCATTGGATGCGTTTTTTTGAATGCCCAAAGATAATTCAAAAAAAGCAAACAATCTGGCTTATGAATTTGATCGAGAAATCTGATGTATTTATTTTCGGGGACGCCAAACGATTCGCATTACGCACAAATCAACTCCATCAGACTCGCGAACCACGCAATTCAGAAACTCGTTATCGGAAAGTTTTGTTCGCGTAACTGCCATTTGATCGCCGGCCTGTCCTTCCTTCAGATAATTTACTTCCAGTTCTGCTGGTTCGAAACTGTTTAGGAATTCTATGCCAAAATCATCCAAAACCCGTTCAACATATCGAACACTGTTGAAGTGTTTGTTGATATCGAGATCGGAAAAAAGCACCGGAGAAAAATTCAGCTTTTCAGTATGAACATCGGGTTTTACACGTTTGGGCTGACGACAGGCATTCTGATCAATCCGTTTGGGAAAAGTCGATCTAAATTCACTAAGCCTGAATATTTTCCGCGTATCCATGTCCAGAATCAGCCAGGCCGAACTGGCCCTCAGGAGAATTTCACCTTTGTCGTTTTCAACAATGTATTCACGGTACGCATACATTCCATCAGTTCCAGCCGACCATGTATTTAAATGAATCTGATCCTGCCAGTCGGGATATTTTTCGACCTGAAAATACATGCGCGAGAGAACCCAGAACAGGTTGTTGCTTTTTAAACTGTCGTACCCCCAATCCATTACCTGGGCATGAGCCCACGCCGCTTCAATTAAAATATTAAAAAGAGAAGTAATTGATGCCTGACCGTATTGATTCGTGTGATACGATTTTATTGAAAGTTGTTCCTGATATTTTTCCATTTCGAAGCGGTTATTTTAAACCTTTGTGCAAATCTATTGTTCAGTTTTGGAAAATCAATCGAATTTCTCACTTTTGCACAAATTTTAACTATTTCATGGAAAAGATTATTTTTAAGACGCCAGAACAAATTGAGGGAATCCGAAAAAGCAGTAAACTGGCCGGACAAACCTTGGAGTACATCGCTGAATTTGTAAATGAAGGCGTTTCAACTGAATTTTTAGATCAGAAAATTGAAGCTTATATCCGTGAAAATGGTGCTATTCCTGCGACCCTGGGTTATGGGGGCTATCCAAAATCAAGTTGTATTTCGTTAAACGAAGTTGTTTGCCATGGGATTCCATCCGAAAAAACAATCCTGAAAAATGGCGACATATTAAATATTGACGTGACCACAATTTTGGATGGTTACTATGGAGACACCAGCAAAATGTATACAATTGGTACTGTTTCGCCTGTTGCATCCGAATTAATTGAAGTAACAAAACATTGTTTGGATCTTGGCATTCAGCAGGTACGACCTGGCAATCAGTTTGGAAACATTGGTTTCGCCATAAGCAAGTATGCCAAAATGAAAGGTTTTAGCGTGGTATATGAATTTTGCGGCCATGGCGTTGGTGTAAATTTTCACGAAGAACCACAAATCGACCATACATCGCGAAGAAATACCGGACCGATTATGAAACCCGGAATGACTTTTACTATTGAGCCAATGATTAACGAAGGCCGACCGGGGACTGTGGTTGATAAGCACGACGGATGGACAGCCAGAACAGTTGACAAAAAACTCTCGGCACAATTTGAGCACACCATTTTGGTAACAGAAACCGGGTTCGAAGTTTTGACCGATGTGACGGGAGAATATTAATCTTCAGGATAAAACAAAGCCATACGCGATTCCACATTTTCCGGAAAATCCACTTTCGCGGACTTTTCAGGTATTAATTTGACCACTCGCCACAATCAAAACTATTGAATTGGAGTTATGCGGGCAAGCCAGCCACCACCCGAGGCCAATTTTAGTTTCAAAACTTTTCCTGATGAAAAATCAGCAACCGTTTTTATGTAATCTTCCGCCCTGGTATTGGCATTCACGCCATCTTCAATTATTTCAATGTGATATTTCCCGGGATTCAGAAAATCGGTTGGCAGATCCAATGTTCGTTCGTCCCAATTGGTGATGGCTCCCACAAACCAATCATCTCCCGATCGTCTGGCAATTACGGTGTATTTGCTAATTTTTCCGGTCAACAAGCGGGTTTCGTTCCATTCAACCGGAATGTTTGCAAGAAAGTCTGTGCATTCTTTTTCGCGGTAATAATCTGAAGGCGAGTCAGGTAGCATTTCCATCGGACTGCTGAGAATTACGAACAAAGCCATGGCGTGCGCCCGGGTTCCCTGCCCCATTGGGTAATCACCAATTGGCCTGAAATTATCCTTTGTCGAATTTCGCATGGTTGCCGGAATATAATCCATAGGGCCTGTGAACATTCGAATGTATGGCAATAAATTGTGGTGCTCCGGATTGTCCCAGGTAGTTCCGCCATTGTATTCAAATTCGATCAGCGCTTCGCGGGTCAAAACGTTTGGATATTTCCGGCGTAATCCACAGGGTTTGTAGGCACCGTGAAAATCAACAACCATTTTCTTTTCAGCAGCTTTCCGGGCAACCGATTCATAAAATTCAACCATTGGCTGATCATCGCGATTCATGAAATCCATTTTTATTCCTTTGATTCCCCATTTTTCAAACTGATCAAAAGCCTGGTCCCATTGAATTTTCAACGAATGCCAAATCACCCACAACATTACATCAACTCCTTTCGATTTGGCGTAAGCAGTAACTTCAGGCATGTTTAAACCGGGAATTTCGTGCAGTAAATCGTCTTTCGGACACCAGCCATCGTCGAACAAAAAATAGCGAAACCCATGTGCAGCACAAAAATCGATGTAATATTTGGCCGTTTCGGTATTGATTCCGGCCTTAAAATCTACTCCGTAAATGTTATTTTTGCCCCACCAGTCGAACATCACCACACCCGGTTTGATCCACGAAACATCGGCAAGCTGAGTAGGTGAAGCCAACAGATAAACCATGTTGTTGCTGATCAAATTTTCCTCGTGATCGGCGACTGCAAATATTCGCCACGGGAAAGTCCGGGTTGCTGAAACTCTGGCAATAAAATTCTGCTTTTGCGTAATTTGGCCGAGGCCATAAACATTTCCTGTTGTTGAAAAACTCTTTGGAAAAGGTGCATTCGTGATCGTGAGTTCGGCTTTTCCTGATCCTTTTAGCCATGCTCCCGGATAATTATACAAATCTGCTTCAGTTATCATAACAAAAGATCCTTCAGACTTTTCAACCAGTGCAGGCAAATGACACAAAGTGCCGTTTTCAATGGCACTCACTTTTTTAAATTCGTAAGGTGTTTCGTACGAAGAATTAAACGACTTTGAAGCCTGAAAACGAATCGAATCATTATCATCAAGTTGGATATTCAGGTTCTCGCTCAGAATTGTCAAACTATCTTTTAAAGATGAAACGAACCTGTAAGCCAGACCTTCGTTGAACAATCGGAATTCAATGGAATAGTTTGATTTAAAAACCAGCGTCAATTCGTTGTAGCAATTTTTATAGTTGTCGCCTTTTTCCCGAATTACCGGGGTCACTAATTCATCCACAATTTCCCGGCTAATCTTCTTAACCTGAAAACTTCCAAAAGGCTGCTTTTCTCCTGAAGTTTGCAATGACATTCCGGAAAGATTAATCAACCTGTCATTTCCTTTTTGAAGACTTACATCAATTCCATTATTTATGGCGACTTCAGCAGTCAATTTTTTATCCGGAGAAATCAGGCTATATTTTTGGGCCTTTGCTGACCAGAACAAAAAAGCCAGCAAAATAATAAAGATTATTTTTTTCATAGAATTCAGGGTTTAGTTGAACCAAATTTAGTTCACAATTCAGTAATTTGACATGAATGATTTTATGAATTTATGAATTATCTTATCATCGGGTTCTGTTAGGCCTATGCTGTACAAAAATTATTATCCAACCTGAAATTGAGGCGATTTTGATCCGGTTTAAATATTCCAACGTTCAGTTTTTTACCGATCAAAATGACTACTTCAAGTATCAAAAAATTTCAGTCAGACGAATGTTTTGATGAACCAGAATCAGATAGCGAAGTTGTATACGTTGAAGAAAACAACTTCGGGAACCAATTTAAACGAAACTACTATGAAATTTGGGAAAAGCGATACCCCTGAAACGATTGATTTTACGCTGCCTGAGGATGATCCGAAAACTCTGGAAATACTGAAACACAACGATAACAGCAAGTTCATGCATGTTTATGTTGGTTGTGCCAAATGGAACAGAACCGACCTGAAAAACTTTTATCCGCGTGGCACAAAAGATGAGCTTTCGTATTATTCCACTCAGTTTAATTCCATCGAATTAAACGCCACTTTTTACAATATGCCAACACAGGAGCAGGTCATTAAATGGCGTGAAAAGACTCCGGATGATTTTAGATTTTTCCCGAAGATTACGCAAAGCATCAGTCACATGCGACGGTTAAATAATGTGGATGAATTGCTGACCGAGTATTGCGACAATGTGAGCAATTTTGAAGACCGGCTTGGGATGGTTTTCCTTCAGTTACGCGACAATTTCGGGCCAAAAAATTATGACCGTCTGGTGAATTTTATCGAAAAATTTCCAAAAGCTATTCCCTTAGCGGTTGAACTGCGGAACACGGAATGGTTCAACAACCAGACTGTTTCAAACGAAGTTTATCAGTTGTTTGAAAAACACGGAATTTCAAATGTTTTAGTCGACACAGCCGGACGGCGTGATTTGCTGCACATGCGACTAACCACGCCTAAAGCGTTTATTCGCTATGTTGGTGCGAATGATCCGCAAAGCGATCGCGAACGTCTCGACGACTGGGTGAAACGGTTCAAAACATGGGTAGACCTCGGATTGCGCGACATTTACTTTTTTGTACACCAAAATCTTGAAATGGAATCACCTTTTTTATCGGCCTACCTCATTGAAAAATTGAATAAGGAATTTGGGTTGAACCTAAAAATCCCGAAACTTTTAGGACCAAATGACAACTCGAAACCTACTTCGGATTCATAAAAACTTCTTCGAATTTACAGGGTTATTGTTTATTTCCCTGCCGGAAGAGGATTCTTCTGGCACCAAAATATATCAATCACAGAATACTCATTTTTACACACTTGCCAGGCTTAAAAATCCTTCAGGAACGCTAAATATTCATAAAACTAACGACTAAAAAAACGTAAGCACGATTTGAGGAAAACGTAAGCACGATTTGGAGAAAACGTAAGCACGATTTTGGGAAAACGTAAGCACGACTTTTGAAAGCTTTTCAGAATGAAATAATTCAGATACTTTTACAGCAACTAAACCAATTGAAACAACGATGAAACTCATTTTTAAAATCTTGACTTTCTGCTTTCTGATTTCTTTGCATCAGAAAATTGAAGCTGAAAATCCATTCACAATCAAATCTCCTGACCAAAAAATCAGCTTCATGCTGCACGTTGACGGCAGCTTAAACTATTCGATCAACTACAACAATCAGACGGTGATTCAGGATTCTAAACTGGGCATTGCATTCAACGGATACAGTCCGAACAATTCTCTGAAGGCCATTCCTGAAACTATTCTATTGCACGATACCGTTTGGAATCAGGTTTATGGAGAGCGCGAAATAGTGCGCGATTTTTACAACGAATCCGTCATCAACTTTAAAACTGAAAACCGAAAAGATCCGGTCTTTCAACTCAAAGTGCGGGTATACAATTCAGGTGTGGCATTCCGCTATCGGTTTCCCGGCAGCTCGTATCTGCATATTACCGGTGAGTCAACCGAATTCAACTTTCAGGAAAACACAAAAGCCTGGTTCACACCACGGGCACAATCGCTGCATACTTTGCGGCCTTTAAAAAACTGGCCTGACGAATCGGACCGGCCACTCACTTTGGAATTGCCCAACGGATTGTTTGCCTGTCTGGCCGAAGCCGAAATGGTTAATTACTCGCGAACTAAATTCAAGCTGAATCCTGAAAAAGAAAACTCTATTCAGACTTCCATGTACGGAACTGTTGACGAGATTGCCCCATTTCAATCGCCCTGGCGCATAATTTTGATTGCCGAAAACGCCGGAACCTTGCTGGCTAACAACGATCTTATTTTAAACCTGAATCCGCCCTGTAAAATCGAAAATACATCGTGGATTAAGCCCGGGAAAGTGATGCGCGAAATCACACTTTCGGCTTCAGGAGCAAAAAATCTTGTCGACTTTGCTGCAGCCCATAACATTAAATACATTCATTTTGATGCCGGCTGGTATGGTTTCGAAAATGATGAAAAAGCTGATGCAACGACTGTTACCGTCGATCCCCGCAGAAATCCAAACAGCGATCTTAATCTTCCGGAAGCCATTCGTTATGCGCATTCAAAAGGAGTTGGAGTCTTTTTGTACGTCAACCAGCGGGCATTGGCGGCTCAACTCGACACCATTTTGCCGTTGTACAAAAAATGGGGTGTGTCCGGAATTAAATTTGGATTTGTTCAGGTTGGATCGCACCGTTGGACGACCTGGCTTCACGAAGCCGTTGCAAAATGTGCCAAGTACCAATTGATGGTCGACATTCACGACGAGTACCGGCCAACCGGTTTTAGCCGGACTTATCCAAATCTGATGACTCAGGAGGGCATTCGCGGAAACGAGGAAATGCCGGATGCAGTGAACAATACAATTCTGCCTTTCACTCGTTTTGTAGCCGGAGCAGCCGATTATACGTTTTGTTATTACTACAAGAAAGAACTTGGCCATCCCGACCGGCATATTATGAATACTTCGGCACATCAACTTTCGCTGCCGGTAATTTATTACAGTCCGCTGCAATTTATGTTTTGGTACGATAAGCCTGAGGATTTTCAGGGCGAGCCGGAACTGGCTTTCTGGGATGTACTGCCGACAACATGGAACGATACCAAAGTGATCAATGGTGAAATTGGGAAATACATTACAGTTGCCCGCAGAAGTAATAACAATTGGTTTGTTGGATGTATAACCAATACCGATGCCCGCGAACTGAAAGTTGCCCTGGATTTCCTTGATCCGGCAAAAAAATATGAGGCGACCATTTATTTTGACGATCCAAACGTGCAGACCAAAACCCATGTAGGAATTACCAAACAAAAAGTAGATTCAAAAACAATCCTGAATGTCAAACTTTTGGCATCTGGCGGACAGGCGATATTTATTCAACCTGTAAAATGACAATGCTTTGCTGTGATTTAAAAATAAGATTCACTTGCCTTCATTTCGAAATTTATATTGCAAAATTGTAAGTTCTTTTAGACTTATATTCAATTTTTAAAAGGCTATATTTGACAGAACCTAATTTTAAACCTGTTTTGAAAATAGTTCCTACTGATGCGGAATTAGTTGAAAAGCTACAAGGTGGAGATGTGAAAGCTTTCGATCAGGTGTATGAAAAATATGCCGGAAAGCTCTATGCTTTTTCGTTAAAATACCTGAAACAAACAGAAGAAGCAGAAGAGCTTGTACAATCAGTTTTTCTCAAGTTGTGGGAAAATCAAAAATCTCTCAAAAAGGGCACTTCCTTTAAATCATTTTTGTTTACGATAGCCTACAATGAGATTTGTAATGTATTCAGACGAAGAACCTACTTTAATAAATTTATCAGCAACACAATCGCAGGGAAGACTGATTTTTCAGTCGAAACAGAAGAAAAAATTGAATACCAATCTGTTGCTGAACAAGTTGATCAAATACTTTCAAAACTTTCTGACAAACAAAGAACTGTTTTTATTAAAAGTCGGCAAGAAGGCAAATCAAGCAAAGAAATAGCTGCAGAAGTTGGATTATCGCCCGGAACTGTAGACAATTACATCTCCGAATCGTTAAAGCTTATCCGAAATAACTTACAGAACAAACACTTTTCAGTCTTACTCTTCTTTTCATTATTTTTCTTTTAGGCAAAATGCCCGAAAGTCAACTTGGCTTAGTTCCGCAAAATAACTCTGCATACAAATCTGAAAAAGACAGCAAATTACATCAAAACAGCACCGGAAAACTTTCAAAACAACAAACAAGTTGAAAAAAATTCAGTTTTCACATGAGATTCGTTTGACTTGCGTGTACTACCTTAAAAAAAGAACAAAAAACCGCTTTTGTAAATTACAACAGATGTCAGGAGAAAAAGATATAGAAAAAGTTGAAAGATATATTCGTGGAAAATCTAATGCAGAAGAAATATCATACGTGGAAAACCTTTTTTTGCACGGCGAAACAAATCCTGATTTATACCTTCACCTTGAAAAGGATTGGGAAAACATGAATAAAGTTTCCGATAGAACTGATATAGCGCCTACGCACATCCTTGACCATGTCCACCATATCATTCGGGAGAAGGAAGATCAGAAAAGAAAAAAAATGATCAGTCGTATTTCAAATGCATATTCGAAAATTGCAGCCATTTTATTACTACCCATCATACTTGCCGGTAGTTTAACATTGCTTTACTTAACAAAACCCAAGACCGAAGGTCAGCAAGAATTCGTCAGTGCTGAAATTCATGCTCCGTTTGGTTCCCGCATTTCGTTCAGTTTACCCGATGGCACAACCGGATGGTTAAACAGCGGCTCAAACCTGAGCTATTCTTTACCCTTTACGAAAAACCGGCAAATTAAACTTCAGGGCGAAGCTTGGTTCGATGTGGCACATGATGCAAATAATCCATTCGAAATTAGTGCCGGGCAATCGAAAGTGAAGGTTCTGGGCACTAGTTTTAATATTAGTGCTTACGAAGACGAACAATATGTTGAAGTGGTTCTTAAAAGGGGTAAAATTGAATTTTTAGATGCAGCTGATGGGAAAAAACTCACAATAGCACCAATGGAAAGATTGGTCCTAAAAAATGGTGAAATTACTGTCAAAGAGACAGATCCGGATAAATATACTGCTTGGACCGAAGGAAAACTGGTTTTTAGAAGCGATGACATGGCAGAAGTAGCCAGAAGACTTGAGCGCTGGTATAATGTAAAAATTGTACTTGCTGACAAAGAACTTGAGCAATTCTCGTTTAGGGCAACATTTGAAGACGATTCGCTAACAGAAGTTCTGCGATTGCTTTGTTTAACTTCACCGATAGAGTACAAAATCATTCCCCGAATACAAAATACAGATGGCACTTATGCGAAAGAAAAAATAATCTTATATAAGAAAACTAAACTCAAGAAATCTTAATCTGACTCTATTATGAAAACTAACAGCAGCTAACCCAAAGAAAAAAGGAAATCGCGCCAACGATTTCCTTCAAAAACCATCCCTTTTCGGAATTATTTTTATTAATCTAACATCGCAAATTTATGAAAAAAAATGAACCAGTCGGGGATTTGCTTTTTCATTCCCTGAAGAAAACATTACGTATCATGCGAATTGCCGTCTTTCTTTTGCTCATTGGTCTTCTGCAAACACGCGCAAACGATGCTTATTCGCAGAAAACAAAATTATCGATCAACTTTACAAATACGAAATTGGTTGAAGTTCTCGACAAAATCGAGAACCAATCTGAATTCTTTTTCCTGTATAACGAAAAGTTGATAGACACGAATCGAAAAGTCTCTATTAATGCTCAAAACCAAGGAATTGAAGAAATATTAAAAAGTCTTCTCTCCGGAACAGAAGTGGAATATTCAATTTTTGACAGAAAAATTGTATTGGCACCAGCTTCTCTTAGTGAACAGCAAATAATTACTACTAATGGAAGAACAATTACCGGAACGGTTAAGGACACTGAAGGTCAACCTCTACCCGGGGTGTCAGTTCTGGTAAAGGGAACATACATTGGAACCGTTACAAATTCCGATGGAAATTACTCGATAGACCTTCCCGACAAAACAGAGTTTCTTGTCTTTTCATTTGTTGGTATGAAAAGTCAGGAGATTGCCGTGAATGCTAAAAGTATAATTGATGTTGTGCTGACACCTGAAACAATTGGTGTTGATGAAGTCGTTGTGACCGCCCTTGGATTAAAAAGGGATAAAAAAGCACTTGGATACTCCGTGGGTGAAGTGAAAGGAGAACAATTGACTGAAACAACTCCAATCAACGTCTTAAACGGACTTCAGGGCAAAGTTTCGGGAGTACGAATTTCACAAATGACCGGATATGTAGGGTCTTCTGTTAATGTTATCATCAGGGGGGCAACCTCATTGAGTGGAGACAATCAGCCACTGTTTGTAATTGATGGGGTACCTGTCTCGAATACATCTAACAATTTTTACAACAGTGTTGATATGGGGAATACCATTTCTGACTTAAATCCTGATGACATCGAGAGTGTTTCTGTTTTGAAGGGTGCGAGTGCGGCGGCATTGTATGGATCAAGAGCTGGAAATGGTGTCATGTTAATTACGACACGGTCAGGTCAGGGAGGGAAAAAAGGAATTGGCGTTTCAGTAAATTCTTCTCTTGTATTTGATGTTATGACCGACATTTATCCCTATCAGACCAGATTTGGAAGTGGAAAAGCCGGGGCTCATATTCTTGAAGCAAATGAAAATGAATCATGGGGCGCGCAACTTGATGTAGGTGAAAATTGGGTTCAGTGGAACAGTAACGGAGTAGCAGTTCCGCTAGTCTCATATAAGAACCGCATTCAGGATTTTATGCAACAAGGCTACACCGTAACCAATAACGTAGCAGTTGATGGAAATAATAAGTCAGGCTATTTTAGATTATCGGTAGGCGATATGCGTAACCAGGGTATGGTTCCAAACACCGATTTGAATAGAAGTACCATTAATTTGAATACCCAATATAAATTATCCGATAAACTGTCGGTCACCGCCAATTTCAATTGGAATGAAACCGGATCGGGAAACCGTCCAAGTGTTTCGGCCGACCGCGATGATCCGATAAGGAGTCTTTATGAAAAAGGAGCACAGGTGAATATTCTGGATCTTAAAAATTACTGGGAACCCGGACTGGAAGGAATACAGCAACTTAAAAACCAACCAAAAGGTAACAATGCCTACTTCCTTGCCTATGAAAACACGACTTCATTCAAGAGAGATAAACTTCTCAGTAAAGTACAGTTTGATTGGACAATTACCAAGGAGTTAAGCCTTATGGGGCGTTTCACAAGAGATGCCAACTCAGAAAACCGTGAAACCAAAAGAGCTTACAGCACTTACAGTAATTTAACGGGATACTTCGACGTTAACGACATTTACAATAAAGAAACGAACCTGGAACTTTCCCTTTCTTACAAGAAGAAGATTAATGAGAATTGGAATGTGAATGGCTTTGTATCAGCAAATCGAAGATATGTTTATGGCCGTTCAATTTACAACCAGGCTACTTCATTGGTTATCCCACAACTTTACACCATGTCGAACGGTGTGCCAGGAACAATAACCTACGGGAATAGTTGGTATCAAAAAGCGGTGAACAGTGTCTATGGAATGGCTTCCATCGATTACAAAGGAAAGGCCTATCTCGATTTAACAGGACGCAACGACTGGTCAAGTACATTACCTGAAGCAAACAGATCCTATTTTTATCCTTCAGCATCTTTGAGTTTACTTTTATCAGAGATATTTACTATGCCTGAATGGGTAACTTTCGCCAAATTCCGTGCTGGTAGTGCTCAGGTGGGAAATGACACCAACCCATATAATCTCGTTCCCTATTTTTCGATAGGTACTGACTGGGGGACAGCCAAGCAAATGTACATGGGTGGAACCCTAAAAAACAACTTACTAAAACCAGAACGATCAACCTCGAATGAAGCAGGTGTCGATTTGAAATTCCTAAAAAACAGACTGGGTCTGGAAGCCACATATTACATAGTTCAGAATAAGAACCAGATCTTAAATATTTCGTTACCCATTGAATCAGGAGCATCCTCTAAATCAATAAATTCAGGAAATATCGAAAACAGAGGATGGGAAATTAATTTAACAACCACCCCGGTAATTGCAGGAGCCTTCAGATGGGACATGAACTTTAGTTTTACCCAAAATAAGACTTACTTAAAAGAACTGGCTGAAGGGCTCACAAACATCGACTTCTTCTCAATTGAAGGAGGGAATGGAGTGATTCGCACAAAAGTTGGTGACCTGATGGGCGATATCTGGGAAAAACCCATTCTGAGGGTGACTGACAAGAGTTCAGCCTATTACAACTATCCAATAGTATCTTCTTCTGGAAAATACCAATTTGATGATGACCCTGCAAACATGGTTAAAATCGGAAATACCAATCAGGATTTTATCTTGGGTATTCAACCTGTTTTCTCATATAAATCTCTATCGCTTTACGCCAATATCGAATGGAATCAAGGTGGAGAATTTTATTCAAATTCATGGATGTTCATGGAAAACAATGGTGTGAACGAAAGTTCATTTAGTGGCGCTCCTTACGATCAAAGCAAAAGCATTGTCGATCAGATAAAAGCTAATCCTGATGCATTTTTTGGAAACTGGGTGGGTGGAAGACTACCAGAGCTTGGTGGGTTTGCCTGGCCCAATCCCGTGCCCGCAACGCGATATGACGATGCCAGTTTTAATCCTGGAGTATATGAAAAAACCGTAAATGGGGTTAAAACCTACATTGAAAATCTTGGAGATCCGGCGCTCACAAAATGGCTAGATCCTTTTAATGCAAATCAGGCATCAAACAGAAAAGTTGTTGACAGAGCTGTCTTCAGTTCAACCTATGTAAAAGTTCGGGAAATAGCTTTAACCTACCGACTTCCAAAGAAATGGTTGAGCAAAGTTAATATCCAAAAGTCATCTGTTTCATTTGTAGCAACCAATATCTACGAATGGACTAAAGCAGGCATCCATATCGATCCGGAAAGAGCTTACAGACAAAATGGCGGAGGCTGGGTTCAGGGATCTGAATATTACAACATGATGCCCTGGACTGGCTCACTAGGATTTAAGTTAAACTTTGAATTTTAAAAGGAGATTAACAATGAAAACGATAAAAATAAAGATAATAGTTGCTTTAACCATACTATTCCAGATGACTTCTTGCCTGGATTTAAATGAGTTAAATGTCGATCCAAACAACCCGGTAACCGTTTCTTCCAATTACATCCTGACATACGTTCTTACCGGCACTGCAAAGACTTATAAATCGTTGGGTGATCTGAATTCCGGAGTAGCGGGAGCTATGCAGTATATTCAAATGGGAACCAATGCCAGTATGCCTGAAGTCAACCAATACCTATGGACCGCCAGTTCATGGTCTGGATATTACGACCTTTTAAGAAACGTAGAGATTATTCATGAAAAATCAATTATTGAAAACAACAAATTCTTTGAAGCAATTTCATTAACGCTCAGAGCATTTTTATTTGGCACACTGACTGATCTATACGGAGATGTGCCCTACTCTGAAAGTTTGAAGGCGGCTGATGGAATCTTTTTTTCGAAATATGATGATCAGAAGAATATCTATAAAGGAGTTTTAGATGACCTTAAAAATGCAGAGACTCTTTTAGCGAGCTCAGACATATCAAGTTACAAAATTGCTGCTGCTTCGGATGTGCTGTACGGAGGAGATGCTGGGAAATGGAGAAAATTTGTTAATTCACTCCGCTTAAGATATGCTATGCGACTGATCAACAAAAAAGAAGATATGAGCGCAATTGGCATTGATCTGGTTTCTGAGTTCAACGCAGCCTCAACTCAGGCATTTAGTTCCTCCAATGATGAGGCCGTAGTCAAATATATCGGAACAACTGCTGAAAACTCCGCAAAGGGGGGCCTGCTTAATAGTGCCAATCCGGGGTATTCAACCAAACCATGCACTGCCATTGTCAATAAATTAAAATCTTTCAATGATCCCAGGTTGCACAGGTGGGTTATACCAGTTCAGTATAAATGGGATTACAATGCAACTTCCACAACAGATGTAACTGTTAAAAACTGGTTTGGTGAATCCTTTACCGTGACTGTTATGCCTACAACCGACACATCACTTGATACTTCATTCTATGTTGGCTTACCTCCCAATATAGCCCTTATGGATGCACAACTATACAACAAAGGTGCTGGCCCTGCATTTCCACAGCCCGAAAGAAGCCCTTACATCTCATTTTTACATCCCAGATTCAGGGAAAATAATGAGACTTACATCAAAATGGATCTGATGATGTATAGCGAAGTTGAGTTTTTATTGGCAGAAGCTGCGCAACGAGGAGGGTTCTCTGTATCAGATCCGGAAGCGCATTACAAAAATGGCATTATTGCTTCACTAAAAAGATGGGGCATTTCGGACGGTTCCAATGGATTCAATTTTAATACATACTATAGCAATCCCCAAGTTAGCTATTCAGGTGCAGACAACAAGCAGGAAAGAATCATTGATCAGAAATGGATCTCCTTGTGGCTCAATGTTGAATCGTGGTTTGATTATCGGCGTACCGGTTACCCGACATTGGTTGTTGGACCCGTAACTCAATATGGAGCAGCTTTGCCATTGCGATTCATATATCCGGTTCCGAGTCAGGATCCAAAATATCTGATTAATTACAACGAAGCAGTTGACAAATTGGAGGCAACCTCCTATGTCCCTACCGGCCAAAGCAAAGACCATAGTTATTCGAAAATGTGGCTACTGCAGGGTACTGGTAAACCTTATTGATTCTGAGATAAATTATACCAACTAAATTTGGCATGGTGCAGATTGAGTTCGCTCATTATGCAACCATGCCTTAATATCCATAAAATTGATGATAAGGAGCTAGTAGAAGTAAAACCATAGAATTACTTATACTGTGGCCACTAGTGCCTTTTCATACTTTTCAAAAATAGCATGAATATTCTGAACCGATTTTTCATCACTGTCAAGATACAAGAATGATAAATTAGGGTTAAATACAATTCTGTATATAAAGGAATTCCTTTTACAGGCTTTTAATTCGTTGCGTTAAGTGAAGAAAAGTGAATATTTCCCCAAATATCAAGCTTCCACGATAATTGATACAGACCAAGGATTATTGGTTGCATGGCTTGAACAAACTCATAAACATAAACTTGATGTATGCATTTATCTTTCTGTTTGCAAAGAAGGAAAATGGACCAACCCAAAACTTGTTGCCGACGGATTTATTAACGATACAGAAAGTTATCCCTGCTGGAATCCTGTACTTTTCAGAAGAAATAATGGCGATATTATTTTATTTTTTAAAGTTGGACCAAATCCATTAAGTTGGGTTGGCATGTACAAAATTTCCAATGATGACGGATACTCTTGGGCTCAAGCAGTGAAATTACCAGGCAATTTTCTTGGTCCACTAAGAAATAAGCCAATAATACTGACAGATAATTCGATATTGTATCCAACAGGATATTTTTCAGACCAAAAATGGGTCACTTATTTGGAAAAATCGGACCAGGATTTGTGTCACTGGGAAAAGATTCAAATAAACAATAATGGCTTCAATTCAATTCAACCCTCTCTTTTATCATACAAAAACGGAAATTTACAACTACTCAGCAGAAGTCGTGGAAAAAGGATTCTTGAAACATGGTCAAAAGATCAAGGAGAAACATGGTCTCCAATGCAGATGACAAATTTTTCGCGAAACAATTCAGGTATCGATACCGTTTCATTAAGCAATGGGTTACAACTACTGATCTACACTACTGAGAAGCGAGGACGAAGTATTCTAAAAATTACTTCAACTACCAATGGGAAAAATTGGGAAGACCTGATTGTGCTTGAAAATCAACCCGAAGGAGAATCTCAACATCCTAACATCGTCCAGAAAATAGATGGATCAATATACATTACCTACATTTATAATCATACGCAAATTAAACATTTAAACATGGATATACTTGGCATCTAACAATTCCCGAAATTTTCATTTTACTAAAAAAACGTTGCACTTCTTAAGCCATTCTCACCAAAAATTTATTCGCTCATCATTTTAAATCTTACATTTCCAAAGTTGTCGGGTTTCGATTTTTCAGTCTTCGAAATGAAGCCGGTCAACTTTCCATTTTGACTCTTTTCGGTCCGGATTTCACGCCAGATATACGCTCCTTTTTCGTAATCGAAGGTTTCGCCATCGTCGTCATATAGTTTATAAACCGATGGCTTTTGCCCGTAGACCCGAATAACCAGGCTATTTTTTGCTCCTGAATTAAGATCCGGATTTGAAGATTCGTACATCGGAACAATGCCACCATCGCGAACAAATACAGGAATGTGTTCCAGTCCCGGAGAAATCGTGATAACTTCAGATTCCCCGACAAGTTTTCCGGAGTAAAAATCGTACCATTTACCTTTTGGAAGAATCACTTTTCGTGCTGTTTCGCCTTCAAATAACGGAGCCACCAAAAGCTGATCGCCAACCATAAACTGGTCTTTCATTTCCATTTTGGTCGCTTCCGCATACGGATTTTCAGTTGAACTTAATTTCCCATCCATATTTTTATCCGGAACTGAAAACCCATCAAGCAAATTCATAGCACGCATGGGAGGCCTGCCATAAAAAGCATATTCAGCAAAACATGTATATAAGTAAGGAATCAGCTGCATCCGAAGATTGGCAACATCGGCAACTTGTTTTTCAACTTCAGGAAACGACCATGGCTTAGTCCCATCTGACCATGCATTCAACATGGCCAGTGGCGAAAAGCAAACCGTTTGCATTCGGCGTAACCACTCTTCCCCCGTTTTTGAACTTCGTACTTCTGGTGTCCACAGCACACCAATAAATGAACTGTTGATTAGCGCGGTAATAAAATCACGGTGACTATAATAATCGTTGTAAATAACATATGGAAATGAAACAGCGCCAGCATTTGAGGCACGAACCAAACCATATGTCCGACGGTTCTCCGACCGATAAAGATTGTTTGTCATTTTCTGCATCATCACACCATAAAGCTGGCGCATTTGCTCTGCAGGTATTCCAGAAGGGAAAAGCGCCACATCAGGCCAAAGCCAGCTGTCGTAACCATCATTTTCGTCCATTTTAAATCCGCTAACTCCCAGGTCAAGTTCATGCTTTTTCAGGTGGTCGCCAATAATTTTATTTACTTCAGGTAAACTATAATCAGGCACAAATCCGCTCCAAACCGTGCACGATGCGGTATAAGGCTCCAACTTTTCAATCATTTCCGACTCCGGCGAAATGTATGGATTAATCCACAAATTAGCCTTAATCCCCTTATCGTTCAACTGTTTCAAAAAGCTTGTAGGTTGCGGAAACCGACCCGAATCCCACTCATAAGTGCAGGGATACGATTTACTTTGCCAGCCAGGCTCCAAGCCAATAACTGACAATGGAAACTGATGTTTTTTAAATTCTCCGACTTCAGCCATGACCTGGGTGTCGGAATAGAGTGTTGGTGTACGATGCCAGAACCCGAGTCCCCATCGGGGCGGAAGGCAACCTCCGCCATTGAATAAATTGAACCGGCTAACGGCATCGAGAGTTGTTGGCCCGCCAAATACAAAAATTTCAACTCCGCTGGCCGGAACCAGTACCGAAACATTGTCGGAGTAGGGTTTTGAGGTCCAGCTTTTGTCGGTATTACGATCTTTTGCATTCATGGGAATACTGCTGTCTTTGTATACAGCAGTACCCACCCAAATATCAAGGTATCGCGCTGAGTTAATAAAAACGCCGTAGCCATTCGAAGAAACATAAAACGGAACCGGAGCGTGAGTTCGCCCATCATCTTTACCACCATAATGATCGACATGAAGCCGCATAATGCGACCGCGCTGCTCTACCGTTTTAAAATTAAGTCCCAGACCAAATATTTTCTCGCCAAGTTCAAGAGGAAACTTCAGATAGGTTTTACCATCAAAAACAACAGCGGATATTTCCTTTTCAGGAAGAGGAAAGTCGATATCCTGCGTTGAATTCAGAGCGTCAAATTTTGGACTAACTCCTGAAATACCAGTAAAGTTAACCGACTCTGGGTTTCCGATTTTAGCTGACCAAACACCTTTTGCTAATTTCGACCAACCCAATTGTAGATTTTGTGCATCGGCAAAATGCAATTGAAGCAGGAGGAAAATGGATGTTAGCAATAATTTCCGGGAAATAGGAATTTTTTGGATCATCGGTTCAGTTTTTAGGTTGAAATTATGACCTGAAAGGTAGTTCATTAGATGAGTTTCTAAAATGGTTCACCAAAGATTTTAAGATCGGACACCCTAAAAACAAAAAAGGATTAAACTTAACAGTTTAATCCTTTTTAATGTCGGGGTAGTAGGATTCGAACCTACGACCCCCTGGTCCCAAACCAGGTGCGCTAACCGGACTGCGCTATACCCCGAGAATTCATCAATATTTAGTGCGGAGAGGGGGGGATTCGAACCCCCGGTACAGAATGACCCGTACGACGGTTTAGCAAACCGTTGGTTTCAGCCACTCACCCACCTCTCCTTGGTTTTGTAACAGAATAAAATTTACTCCAGTCATTCAAATTTAGCGGCAAAATTCTTTCGGTTTTGCCAGTCATTCAGCCTTTGCGAATGTGCGTGCAAATATAGAACTACTTTTTTCTTTAGCAAAACAAATACAATAAAATTCTGGTATTTTTTCAATGTTTTTTTGGCATCCAAAACAAGCCTAAAAAACGGGGAAAGCTTTATCTATCGCGTCTTTTGTACGGTTCACAAAGTAAAAAGTTATCCTGCGAAAAAATATGATCGTCAAGCATTCTGGAAATCAGCCATATATTACCAACATGTTATTAAATCCCATGATTTGCTTGGAATTTATATTAATGCGTTCTATATTTGAAATAACAAATCGTTCTGTTACATACATCAAAAGATATTGTCCGCATTAATTCTAAGTTTGGAAAATTCAACATTTCTAATTGACCCGAGTATGCTTTTGACTGCTAAAACAGGCCCAGTACCGCTTTGCGGGAGTAGTTATCTACCGTCGGAAGTTTGATCAGGCAGGCACTCAAATCCTATTAATCTGGGATTTTTACAACAGAATTAGTGCGGATTTTTTTTGCCCTTTTCCAAACGGGCAACAACCTTCTGAAAAACAAGAATCAATACCGCAAACAGCAGGCAAATCTTACCGACAATACCTCCAGATTGTGTATAAAATGATATTTGTGTATTTAATCTAACCGATGAATTCAAGGCAGAAATTTCATTAATTCCGGTCTTTTTCACTACATCTCCTCTCGAATTTATAATTCCCGAAATACCTGTATTGGCACATTGAATAACATTTCGACGTGTTTCAATCGCACGAATACGTGCATACCCGAAATGCTGCCAACTTCCGGCAGATTCCTTCCACCAGCCATCGTTGGTAAGTACAACCAGAAAATTGGCTCCCTGATTAACAATCCGGCTGCAATATTCGCCAAAGACCGATTCAAAACAAATAACCGGACCAATCTTCACACCGCCTTTCGCTAAAAACAAAACGGGTTCTCCTGAAGCCAAACTACCACTCGCTCCTCCAAGATGAAGCAAATATTTCTCCAGAAATGAGGTGTACTTTTGAAAAGGCATTTTTTCGACACCATTGACCAGAATACTTTTATGGCTGATTTGAACTTTATTTTTCTGATCAACGAACAAAGCCGAGTTGTACAAATCAAAAAAATAAGAACTGTCGGCTGTCTGTCTTGCCGTTTCTGAAATTATTTCAGTTTTCAGCAATCGACGCTGAGTCATCGCTCCTGACATAAATGCAACATTCGGAAATTCACAAACAATTTTGTGAATAGGAGCCAACGATGAATTTGGTTCTGTCAGCGAATCTTCCCACATGACGGGCAAAGCTGTTTCAGGAGCTATAATTAAATCCGTCGAATCAGAAACATTCGATTTTACAAGCGAAACAATTCTATCAAGCTGTTCTTCAGGGCTCATCCCTGAAAATTTTTCAGCATAAGGATCGATATTGGGCTGTATAATCAGGACATTTTTCTTTGCGCCTTCAGGAGAAAAAGAAAAGTATATTGCCAGCGAAAGCAGCGTTGGAAGAAAAACGATGACAGCGACTACACTTGATAATTTTGCATTTTTCCGGACATTGCTTCCTGAGAAACTTTTAATCAGTTCAAAAATCAAAATATTGGAAAGTAAAATCCAAATCGAACCGCCCAGAACACCTGTAAATTCGTACCATTGAACCAGTCTTACAGCATTTGCAAAACCATTTCCAAGTGTAAGCCACGGCCACGGAAGCGCCCAATGGTGCTGCAAATATTCGAATGAAATCCAGAAGACGATCAGAGAAAAATATCCGGAAGATACGGACAGCCGACCTCGAACCCGGTAGACCAAATTAAAAACGGCAGCCATTAACATTGCATTCAGTACTGAGATAAGCAACATTCCGGGTACTGAAACATAACCTATCCACCAGGTAGAGAGAACATTCCAGACCAAAAATGCGATAAATGCAAAAACAAAAAACGGGATCTGCTTCTGATCACCTTTTTCACGCTGACTGACCTCTGCAAAGAACAAGGGTACAAAAGCAATCAAAAGTATGATTGCCATGTTTGGAAAAATCCATGGCAGACTCAAAAATATTCCGGAGAGTATTGATAAATAAAGAGATTGCTGTTTAATCATTAATATCAAGAGACTGAATATCAGTCCAATTTAATTCCTAAAGATTGTTGACAACAGCAACCGGGCTCTGCATTTTTCCAGACCGATCGAAAACAAAATCAATTTTTCCGATTGCCAATGCTGCCCAACCTGCCTGATTAACCAAAACCGTTTTGCCGGAGGCATTTTTCAACTCAAGTGGTTTTTCAAGAAACGAATGCGTATGACCGCCGGCTATCAAATCGGTATATTTTGTTTGAGGAGCCAATGTTTTGTCACTAATTTTTGAATGTTCATAAGCCAGGCCCAAATGCGACAGACAAATAACCAAATCGCACGAATGTTCTACCTTCAGGAATTTCTCCATTTTCAATGCAGTTTCCACAGGGTCGAAATATCGTGTTTTGCCAAAATTCTGATCGCTCACTAATCCGCTCAATTCGATTCCAAGTCCATAAATTCCTATTTTAATTCCGGCTTTTTTCAGGATCAAATGCGGCTGGGTTTTTCCGGCCAGAATGGTTTCAGAAAAATCGTAATTACTTGTCACCAATGGAAATGAAGCATATTTCATCGCCGAAAGAATGTCGCCCAGGCCATTGTCGAATTCATGGTTTCCAATGGTTCCTGCCTCGTAACCCATTTTGCTCATCACTTTCATAATCAGGTCGCCTTTGAAATAATTAAAATAAGGTGTCCCCTGAAACATATCTCCTGAATCGACCAATAACAAATTCGGATTTTCTTCGCGGGCTTTCTCAACAATCGAAGCCAGCTTCACAATTCCTCCTTTTCCGGTATATTCTGCGTCGGTTTCAGGAAACGGATCGAAGTGGCAATGCATGTCGTTGGTATGCAAAACCGTAAGTTTCACCAACTCCCCGGATGCAAATAATTCTTCGGGGAAAGTGGTTAAAGCAAAGGCACTTCCGGCCAATACCGATTGTTTTAAAAAAGTTCGTCTAGTACTCATTGTAAATCCTCCCATCTTCTTTCACCGTAATAATTCCCGATTTTTTATATCTGTTTCCTAACACGGTAATTAAATCGTCCCTAATCTTCAGTTTTGTATCAATCCGGTCAGCCGGATTGGCAAACATGCTCATCTGGTCGCCGCCATTTGCCACATAATCGTTGGTTACTAACCAATAAAAAGCTTCCGGATCAACATCTTTTCCGTTAATTGTCAGTTTGCCGGCTTTCTCATTCCTGATTCCAAGTTTAAACCCTGAAATTCCCTCTCCTCCCCTGGCTGCAATCTGATCGGCCATTTGTCGAACCGCATTTCCTGAAATTTTGATTATAACAATTTCGTTTTCGAAAGGCATTAGCTCAAATAGATTACCAACCGTAATATTTCCCTGCGGAAGTGAAGCTCGAAGGCCACCATAATTTACGTACGAAATTTCAGGAACGATATTTAAATGGTTTGTCTTGCAATATTCAGTTCCGCTTTCAAGCAATATATCGGCGACAAGATCTGTTAATTCACTTTCCGGCTTGCCTTTTTTTAAAGGACTGGCGCTCACTGCCACTAATTTCGACATGTCGCTTTCAATGCTATCGCGATATGGAGTTATAACAGACTGAACCAGAGAATCGACAGTGCTCGTTTGAGAATTTACCCGAATATTTCTTGTTGATATCCGGCTTAATGAAAGTCTTTGTGAACATGAAAAAGTTAAAAAAATAACAAAAATGCTGAGGATTAAACGACGCATTGAACTATATTTAAAATTGAAAGTCATATTTTCTTATGTGTAATACTCCGGATAAAGATAAAAACAAATTCAATTTAAAATCGTTTGATTAAAAAATCATTTTTCCAATGCTCGACAAAATAAAACCCAAATATCCCTCCCGAAATCTTTATAAGATTGCGATTTCATCCGCATTTTTCTTCCTGACTTTTCATCTTTACGCACAGGATGTTCGTACCATAAAAGCTAAAGAAGGAGACGGAATATATTCTGTTCTAAAGCAAAACGGCTATTCACCAGCCGAATATCTCGACCAGTTTATTGAGATGAACAAATCGAAACTCGGTAAAAACAATGCATTGATTAAAGGGCGCACATACAGTTTACCTCCCCTGGATAAATCTCCGGAAGTTCCTGTGGCTTCGGCGGAAACTCCAGTTATGCAGGCTGCTCCTGAGAAAATGGTGCTTGAAATTTTCGGAAAAAACTACCGCGAGGTTACCCAAACCAGTAGCGAGCTTGCTGGAGCAGTTTATTACCTGATGAGTGGACATGGCGGCCCTGACCCCGGCGCCATTGGAAGTTTAAACGGGCACAAACTCTGCGAAGACGAATATGCTTACGATGTCACGCTGCGTTTGGCGCGTAATCTGATTGAACGCGGAGCGACGGTTTACATGATTATTCGTGACCCGAACGATGGCATTCGCGACGACCAATATCTTACTCCTGACAAAGACGAAGTTTGTTATCTGAACAGTGTGATTCCATTGAGCCAAATTGCGCGCCTCCGCCAAAGCACCAAAGCGGTAAATGATTTATACCTTCAGAACAAAGGGAAATTCCAGCGACTCGTAGTCATTCATGTCGATTCACGAAGCATGAAGGAAAATATTGATGTATTCTTTTATCACGATAAGGAAAGTACAACCGGGAAGAAATTGGCTACCACGTTGATGCAAACTTTTGGGCAGAAATATGCCGAGCACCAGCCCAATCGTGGCTACAACGGAAGCGTTTCGGAACGAAATTTATATGTCATCAAAAACTCATATCCACCATCTGTTTTCATTGAACTCGGAAACATTAACCATTACCGCGACCAGCAACGGTTCATCATTCCGGATAACAGGCAGGCTGTATCAAACTGGCTTCGAGACGGACTAATTGCCGATTTCAATAAAAGCGTCAAATGAAACCGCTAATTCCTGAAGGAAAAATGCTGATTCTATTCGATGGTATTTGCGTGCTTTGCAGTCGCACTGTCCGGATAATTTTGAAAGCTGACAAAAGGAAAAAGTTCTTGTTTCAAGCATTACAGGAAACAGCAAAAGTCGATAATTTTGATACGGTGATCGTTGTCGACGGAGGTTTAACCTATGAATATTTTGACGCCGTTCTTAAAATTGGAAAGGAATTGGGAGGAATTTACAGAACAGTAGCAATCTTCAAATTACTGCCGCGAAAATGGAGACATGAACTTTATTTGTTCGTGGCTAAAAACCGCTTTCATTGGTTTGGAACTCGCGAAACCTGCTATTTACCTTCTCCTGAAGAAAAGGAACGGTTTATCTAAAATTCAAAATCGTCGTTTTCAAATTGAATGTATCTGGCAGATAAATGCCCGATCAGGCGTCCAAATCCTTCAACTGTTTGCAAGGTCTGCGGGGTGATTTCTGCTTTTTTCAATTTCAGCAATACAAATCCATACAAGGCATTCAGGCATGCTTCCACTTCATTTATGATTGGGCTTTCTGATTTACTTACGAAATCAGCAATGGCCATACTATTTGTCCGATACAAACGAAGATATTCCTGATCGTTCTGAACTTCCAGCATTTTCAGGTGAAATTCGTTCAGGTCGTTAACCAGGTTTATCAATACCTGAAGATGTCCCTTTTCCTGAATATGTTCCAACACCATCATTGACGACAAATTATTGTACCAATCCGATATTTCGGCGCTGGTTTTATCATCGGCATTAAATGGTTTCACAAGTTTTTCCTCAATATCTTCTGGATTAAAAGAACACGCTCGAAGCAAATCTTCCACTTGCCACATGTACAAAATGTATTCAGCAATATTTGTTTTTCGTTTTTCGCGGGCTATAATCATCGGGAAACAAGTGAAAAGTAAAAAGGCAAATTTTTGTAGTCAGTTATACATTAAAGAAATCGTCGAGGTCGCGCCGATCTTTTTTGGTAGGCCTACCCGTCCCGCGTTCACGATTGTAAAAGCTCATATTTTTCTGAATTTCAAGAATTTCCAATTCAGAAGCCGGTGTTGTTTCAAGCATAAACTCAGGAACCATTTTGGCCGCCATTCGGCTTTCAGTCAGAGCCAAAATCTTGTAACTACGGGTAATTGGAGGGCGGCGCAACTGGATGATTTCGCCAATTTTCAATTCTCGCGATGGTTTTACGTTCATTCCGCCAATGTTGACCTTACCTTTCCGGCATTCTTCGGATGCCTGACTGCGCGTTTTATATAAACGTACCGCAAAAAGCCATTTGTCGATGCGAACACCTTCTGCCATAATTTTCCTATTTCTTTTTATTGTAGAAAGTCATGGTTTGACCAATTCCAACAGTTGCAAAACTTTTGATGATTTCAATTGAAGTGTCAATCAAGGCCGGTAGTTCTAATTTTTCCTGCTTATCCCATTCTCCCAGAACATAGTCGACCTGCTGCCCTTGCCTGAAATTGTCACCAATGCCAAAACGAAGTCGCGCGTAATCCTGCGTTCCCAAAACTTCGGTGATATTTTTTAACCCGTTATGACCGGCATCGCCACCTTTTGCACGCAACCGAAGCGAGCCAAGCGGTAGAGCCAAATCGTCAACGGCAATCAATAAATTCCCGATAGCGATATTTTCTTTCTGAAGCCAGTAATTTACAGCCTTACCGCTTAAATTCATGTAAGTGGAAGGTTTTAGCAAAATAAACGTGCGTCCTTTGAATTTGTATTCAGCAACCCAACCGAAACGTTCATCACTAAAAACAATATTGGACGCATCTGCAAGAGCGTCCAATATTTTAAATCCTATATTATGCCGGGTATTTTCGTATTCTTTCCCCGGATTTCCTAATCCTGCTACCAGGTATTTCAAGATAATAAATTTTTAGGATTATCCTTTACCCCCAACTTTTGCAGCTCTTGCAGCCCTTGTAATCATGATTGTTACAACAGGAACCGCTTTTGCATTCAGGAATTCAAGGTTATCTCTTTTCAAAGCTCCAACTTTATAACTCTGGCCTAAATCCAAATCATCAACATTAATATTGATTGTGTCCGGAAGGTATTTTACCATGGCTTTTACCTTTAAGGTACGAAGGTTCAATTTTAATTTGCCCCCTTTACGAATACCTTTAGCGAAACCTTCAGTTTTTACAGGGATCTCAACTTTTACCATTTTATCTTCCGAAATACGAAGGAAGTCAACATGCATCAACTGCTCTTCAACCGGGTGAAACTGGGTATCCTGTTTAATTGCCTGATAAACTGTTCCGTCGATATCTAAATCTACCAAATATACATTTGGAGTATAAATCAACGATTTAAATTCTTTTTCAGGAGCAAAGAAGTGAATTGGTTCTTCGCCACCATATAAAACTCCGGGAACAAGTCCCTCTACGCGAAGTCTTTTAGCATCTTTTTTGCCAACAACATCACGCTTAGTGCATTTAATTGAAATTGATTTCATTTTACTTTTTAAATTTATAAGATTATGGTACTCAGTCCTCCCTCTACGATGAAAGGGCAAACAGCATGCATAACATGTGCCTTAGGAAAAAGCGGTGCAAATATATACAATTACCCGTAATATAACGAACTAATTGATTGATTTTTATAAACCCGTTCAATTGCCTCACCCATGGCATTGGCAATTGGGATATATTTTATTTTTGAAGATTCCTTTTTACCCGGAATTGAATCGGTAAAATACACTTCAGTTAAAGCTGAATTTTCAATTCTTTCGTAGGCTGGTCCTGAAAGAACACCGTGAGCAGCAAAAGCCCTTACACTGTTAGCGCCTTTGGCCATCATCAGATCGGCAGCTTTGGCAATGGTTCCGGCAGTATCAATTAAGTCGTCGACCAAAATAATATCCTTTCCGGTTACATCTCCGATTAAAGTCATACTTCCAACCACATTGGCCTTTGCACGCGATTTATGACAAATTACCATATCGGTACCAAGCATTTTGGCGTATGTATTTGCACGTTTTGTTCCACCAACATCAGGAGAAGCCACAACGGGGTTCTTAAGCCCCATTTTACCAATAAACGGGATGAAGAGCGACGAGGCATACAAATGGTCGACCGGGAAATTGAAAAATCCCTGAATCTGATCAGCATGCAAATCCATCGTAATAATTCGGTCGGCACCGGCCGCTGAAAGTAAGTCGGCAATTAATTTTGCACCGATAGAAACCCGTGGTTTGTCTTTTCGATCCTGACGGGCATAACCGAAATACGGAATAACTGCAATGATTTTATAGGCCGATGCTCGTTTGGCAGCATCAATCATCAGGAGTAATTCCATAAGGTTGTCGGCCGGGGGAGGTGTCGACTGGATGATAAACACGTGCGATCCTCGGATAGTTTCCTCATAGCAAGGTTCAAATTCGCCGTCTGAGAAGATCGGGCAGGATGATTTCCCCACCTCAACACCCAAACTATTACAGATTCGCTTGGTCAAATCCATACTAGTTGTACACGAAAAAATCTTAAGCGGAGCTTTTTTTGACATTTCTTCCTTTTTAGAGTTGATTTTCTGGAATTGCGGCAAAGGTAAAAAAATCTTACGCATATCCTTTTAAACTGCTCTGCAAGTTATTTGCATTTGCATAAAATCACAGCGAAATTTATTCAAAACACATTGATAACGAGCAAGATGTCAGGACTTATTTATATTTAATATGAATGAGATAATCTCTTCCCGGCCTGTACCATCGAGCGACGACGTCACCATAACCGGAGGTAATTCTTCCCATAAATTCTTAAGCTCATTACAATACTCAGCAACGTTCTTCGCGGCAGTGTCCTTTCCGAGTTTATCGGCCTTTGTAAAAATAATAGCAAAGGGAATATGATTTTCGCCAAGCCAGGTAATAAATTCAATATCGATATTTTGCGGCTTGTGACGAATATCAATCAATACAAACAAACAATAGAGATTTTCACGGTCAAGAATGTACCGGCTGATCAATTTCTGAAATTTCTCTTTCACCGAAATCGATAGTTTCGCAAAGCCGTAACCTGGCAAATCGACCAGGTACCAACTATCGTCGATTATAAAATGATTTATCAACTGCGTTTTTCCCGGCAAAGTAGAAACTTTTGCCAAATGCTTTTGACCAACCAACATATTGATGAGCGAAGATTTTCCAACGTTCGACCGCCCGATAAACGCATATTCAGGCCGATCGGGCGGAGGACATTTTCGCACATCGGTATTGCTGATTAAAAATTTGGCTTGCTTTATCATTTCTGAAGTTTCGGGTTAGAGTTTTTGAGGTGAATATAAATTCCGATTTACTTTGCCTTTTCAGGCAACATAAACTTCGAGCAATTTTGCCGAAGGTGTTTGTACATTCAGTTTTACTGAATCCATTGATGCCGGAATCAATACCGTTTCACCTTTTTGAATAAATTCAATGCCTGAAACTGTTTCGATCTGCACAAAACCTTCCAAACACAGATAGATGACGAACGAATCAAGTTCGGAGTAATCCTTCTCAATTTCGCTTGTAATTTCGAGTAAATTGGTTGTAAAATAATCGCATTGGGCTAATTCAACCGATTCGTTCAAAGTTTTGGTGTATTTGGTTTTGTATTCAGGATAAACAGTGAAATCAATGGCATCCAAAGCCTGTTCGGTATGCAACTCGCGTGGATTTCCCTTGTCGTCGCGACGATCGTAGTCGTAAATGCGGTAAGTAATATCCGATGTCTGCTGAATCTCAGCAAGTAAAATGCCTTTCCCGATGGCGTGTACACGACCTGCCGGAATAAAAAACACATCGCCGGCTGCAACTTCTTCAAAATTCAGGATATCGGTTAGTTCTGCACTATTGAGTTTTTCAAGATATTTTTCCTGATCGACCTGTTGATTGAATCCCGACTGAAGGAGCGAACCCTTATCGGCCTGAATGACATACCACATTTCAGTTTTGCCAAACGACTGGTGCCGTTCGGCGGCCATTTCATCGTTGGGATGAACCTGAATGGAAAGATCGTCGTTGGCGTCGATAAACTTGATCAGGAGTGGAAATTCAGTTCCAAAAGCATCAAACAACTGATCGCCTACCAGGTCGCCCATGTAAATCTCCATAAGTTCTTCAAGAGAATTTCCGGCCAGATAGCCATTTGACACAACTGAAACGTTGTCTGCAACTCCTGAGATTTCCCAGCTCTCACCGCAATTGGGCAGATTGCCGAAATCCTTATTCAATACTGAATTTATTTTATTTCCGCCCCAGATTTTCTCTTTGTAAATCGGGGTAAACTTTAGGGGATACAAGCCTTCCATGCGTTAAGGAATGATTAAATTTGAAAATTAAGGATAAAATGGTCCTTTTGAAATTAAAATTCAAAATCGACCGCAGCTCTTTCAACAGCGTGATTACCAATAAGTTCAGTAACTTTCAGGTGATCCGGATGAATTCGGTAAGCGTCGAGCTGATCAACCGATTCGAAGTGCGTAATCAGGCAAATATCGTACGATTTTGATACAAGTTCGTAATTCACTCCAACCTCTATATATTTCAATTCCTGAATTTTACCCGAAAGATCGAGCAGCGCGTCTTCAATGCTGCTGATCACATTCTGCTTTTCACTGTCAGAATCGTATTTTTTCAGTTTAAACAACACAACATGGTTAATCATAGCAAGATATATTAAATAAAATGAGACTACGAAGTTAACATTTTCTGTTCGCTGTTCCACAATGTGTAATTTCACTTGCTTTAAAACCACAGTCTTCATTATCTTTGAATAAAAATCATCACTATGTTAGTTATCGGGATTGCCGGTGGAACCGGTTCAGGAAAAACTACTGTTGTAAAAAAAATCATCGACAAACTTCCGCCAGGAGAAGTCGCTGTAATTTCGCAGGATTCGTATTACCGCGACAACAGCCACTTGCCCATGGATGAACGACAAAAGATAAATTACGACCATCCGGCATCGATTGAATTTGAGTTATTGGTCGATCATATCATTAAACTGAAAAACGGGCAATCAGTTCCGGAACCAACTTACTCGTATTTAACCTGCACACGTTCCAACGAAACCCGCGAAATTTTTCCAAAAGATGTCGTGATCATCGAGGGCATCCTGATCCTTTATCCGGCAATTCTCAGAGAGCAAATGGGTATTAAAGTTTTTGTCGATTGCGATTCGGATGTGCGCCTGTCTCGGGTTATACAGCGCGACATTGTGGAAAGAGGCCGAAACGTAGAAATGGTTCTGGAACGCTATGCTCAAACCGTGCGCCCAAGTCATCTTCAGTTTATTGAACCAACCAAACAATATGCCGACATTATCGTTCCTGAAGGTGGAAATAACCATGTGGCAATTAATATTTTAACCAATTACATCAAACAAAACCTCAAGTAATGTTCGACTCTATTTCACCCGAGGATATTCTTTTTATCGATATTGAAACAGTTCCTCAAAAAGCCGACTTCAACGAACTTCCAGAACATTTCCAGAAATTGTGGGATAAAAAATCGATCTATTTCAGGGAAGAAAACCAAAGTGGATCCGATGTATATGAAAGAGCCGGGATTTACGCCGAATTTGGGAAAATCGTTTGTATTTCTGCGGGTGTGATTATTCAGAAAAATGGCGAGCAATATTATCGCGTAAAATCCTTTCACGAACAGGATGAGAAGAAATTACTATCGGCTTTTAACGATATGCTTGAGAAATTCACATCAAACCCAGGCAAAAAATTGTGTGCGCACAATGGTCAGGAGTTTGATTATCCATACATTGCCCGCAGGACTTTAATCAATGGGTTAAAAATTCCGCGAATTCTGGATATTTCAGGAGCAAAACCATGGGAAATTAAAGATCGACTGCTGGATACGCTTCAGATGTGGAAATTTGGCGACTACAAAAATTACACATCGCTCGATTTGCTTTGTGCAGTTTTCAATATTCCGACACCGAAAGACGACATTGACGGAAGCCAGGTGGCGCATGTGTACTACCAGGAAGGCGACATCGACCGAATCATTCACTATTGTGAAAAAGACACATTTGCACTGGCAAACCTGATGCTCAGATACAAAGGACTACCCATTATTCCGGGTGAAAATATGCTGGTTGTTTAAGAAGGCTTTTTTTAATTTTTACCTGTTTACCATGCGCAATTAACAAAAAACAGTCATATTTGTAGGCCACAAACATGAATATGAAAACTTTATGGTTATTTTTTGGGCTATTTTTCTTTTCCACACTCTCCTACTCACAATCAAACGTTGACAGTTTGCTTCGGCTAACTGAAAACGCGCCAGAAAAACAAAAGGCTGAGATTCTGCTCGAACTCTCATCCCTTACCAGAAAAGACTCTGCAAAAAGTAATGCATATGCACGCGAAGCTTACCAACTGTCCAGTAAATTCAAACAAATTCCGGAGCAGGCTATGTCATGTCTATATCTGGGAGAGACTTATTATTATTCAATAGATTATAGTAAAGCTATTCCAAATTACGAAAAGGCAATTCCGCTCTTTACAGAACTTGCCGACACGTCAAATATTTACAACTGCTACAATTCAATTGGTTTATGTTACCATTATTTGTTTCAGGGCGAAAAAGCTATTGCCAATTACATCAATGCCCTGAAATATTGCGAAAACAACCTGGACAAAACAGCTGAATTGTACTCAAACATTGGGATGACGCATACCCGGATGAATAATATCACTGAGGCTGTATCGTATTACCAGAAAGCCTTAAAAATTAATTTATCGACCAACGATTCAGCCAGTATTGCAGTCAATTACAATGGACTTGGAGATTTGTATGCAAATATCAACAGACATGATTCAGCAGTGGCTAATTTTTCAAAAGCATTTGAATATTTTAAAAAACTCAAACGTTTCGATCGTCAGGCTATTGTGATGGTTAACCTTGCCTCAGAATATGAATATTTCCCGGATAGTTTAAACAAGGCTCTTGATTATTTAGATCAGGCTTGGCAAAGTTTTCAGAAACTGGGCTGGAATCATTTTGAAGCAGAAATTAGGCAAGGCAAAGGCTCGGTTTATAACAAGAAAGGCAAATACAATGAAGCCATCGCCGAATTCAACGAAAGTCTTCGATTGACTGATCTGTATAATCGGGGATACAGGTTGAAAAAATTAAATTATGAGGGCTTATCAAATACCTATCAAAAAATCGGCGATTATAAAAAAGCACTCGAAAACTATATTCTGTGTTCACAATACAACGATAGCGTTGACCAAAAGGAAAAGTATCAGCAGATAGTGGCCCTTGAAAAACAATACGAAACAGAGAAAAAGGAAAATGAAATTATAAAACTACAAGCCAAACAGCAGTTAACTGATATTCAGCTTCAAAAAAACAAACAGTTGAAACAGCTTGGATTCATTACGGCAACGCTTTTGCTGGTTTTTGTATTTTACATCCTGATAAAATACTTCGACAAACTAAAATCGAACCAGTTGCTTGAAATCAAGAATAAAAAAATCGAGGAGAGTGAGCAGGAACTCAGGGTTTTAAATGCGGCTAAAAACAAGTTCTTCTCAATAATTGCGCACGATTTGAAAAATCCATTCCACACCGTAATGGGATATTCGTGGCTGCTTAGCAAAGATTACGAACGATTCACCGAAGATGAACGCAGAAAGTTTGCCTTTGATATTCACCATTCGACTAATAATATTTTCAGGTTACTTCAAAACCTGCTCGAATGGTCGCGCTCACAAACCGGACGACTAAATTTTTCTCCGGTAGAAATTGAATTCAAACGCATACTCGAAAATTCGCTCAGCGTAATGCGCGTTTTGGCTGAAGATAAAAATATAAGCCTGAATCTGAATTACACTGAAGACTTGAAAATTTTTGCCGATCCGCTCATGATCGAAACCGTATTACGGAACCTGATAAACAATGCCATAAAATTTACGCCCGAATTTGGACAAATTGAAGTCAAGGCAAGGCAACCAGGAGATGAAGTCTGCATTAGTGTCACTGATTCAGGAATTGGAATTTCGCCGGAAGACGCACAAAACCTGTTCAGAATTGATTCGAAAGTGAAACGCAAAGGAACAAATGATGAAGACGGTTCAGGTCTTGGATTGATTTTGTGCAAAGAATTTGTCGAGAAAAACGAAGGTGTAATTTGGGTAAACAGCACACCCGGCCAGGGAAGTTCATTTAACTTTACAATCCCGGCCAAAGCCCTTGCCGAAATAAAAGCTTTGGCCTGAAATTTATTTAACTGACCAACATTTGTCCGGCCAGTGTTTGTGCTTTTTCAACTGAAACAGCTTTTTCTACAATTTTGAGCGCAAATTTTATAGCGGTTCCGGGCCCGCGACTTGTCATCACATTTCCCGATTCAACTACCGGGATAGTGAGAACTTCGGCACCTTTTAAATAAGATTCGAAACCCGGATAACAAACAGCTTGTTTACCTTCAAGAATTCCAAGATTCCCGTATACGAGCGGAGCAGCACAAATAGCAGCAAGCTGCTTCCCAGATGCATTAAATTTTTCAATGAGTTCTTTTAAACCCGTATGTGCATTAAGATTCGAAGCACCGGGCATCCCACCGGGTAACACCAGCATAAAAACATCGTCGTAATTGACATCTTCGAAAAGAATATCGGCAACAATTTTAAGTTGATGAGCTCCGGTCACCTCAGTTTTCCCTGTAACCGAAACGACCAAAACGTGAATGTCTGCTCGCCTCAATACATCAATTATACTGACAGCTTCAATTTCTTCAAAACCATCAGCCAAATGAACTGCAATTTTTTTATTCATGGCAAAGTATTTTTATTTCAAAGATAAGCTTTACCTGAAGCAAAAAAAAAAATGGCCTACCTCAGTAGACCATTTTCACCCGTAAAATCAACTTATTTGTGAACAAAATGAATTCGTTACGACGCGTAATCTTTCAAGGACTTTTCAAGTTTTTTCCTTGTGAAAAAGATACGGCTTTTTACAGTTCCAAGCGGAAGACTTAAATCTTCAGCAATTTCCTTGTATTTGAAACCATCTAGGAACATATTGAAAGGAACTTTATATTCATCTTCCAGCGCATTAATGCATTTGATAATCTCTTTCGAACTATAAATAGATTCCGGAGACGGATAACTTTTATCTTTCGAAAATTTCAAATGAAAATCGTTATTGGCACCATCGAAAGTATTTTTTGCTTTTACATTTCGGCGGTAATTATTAATAAACGTGTTTTTCATGATCGTATAAATCCACGCTTTAAAATTCGTGTTTTGCGTAAATTTATCTCTGTATGTAAGCGCCTTTAAAAATGTTTCCTGAAGCAAATCCTGAGCTTTTTCCTGATCAGATGTCAGGCTCAGTGCATAATACAACAACTTGTCTTGTAATCCTAAAAGTGCGGTGTTAAATTGAAGCTGTGTCATGGCGTTCTTTTTTAATTAATAATGTTGAGACAAATATAGAGATTCAGAACATCAAAAAAAGGATTTACAAGTCTTTTATTCTTAGATAATTTTTATAGCTTATAAAGAATATTTATATCTGTCGGGTAAGGTTTTTGAACGAAGACTATACGAATCTTTACATAAGTTTGTTTTCAAATTACAACATGTTCTTAAACAAAGAATTCAAATCTAAAAAAGTCCTGAATGAGTCAATTTATTTTAAGGTAATTTTGTAAATTATAGGAGTCAGCCTCCTTTCAGGATTCATATAAAGATAATTGTTACTTTAGCCACCTCAAATTTTTATTAATCATTTAAATGAAAAAAGTGATCAGATCCATTAACCGGGCTGACGTATTTACGTTCAGACGTTGGGGACGAAAAGCTTATTCGTTGTTCAGCGTGCTTAAACACCAGGTGCGTATTGGCGTACTTCTGGCTGTTTACACCACAGTTGCCGAACCCGAATTAGTTTTTGCACAAACCGACAGCACGAAAGTAAGTATGGAGTACAATCTCGACGAAGTTGAGGTTAGCGCCCAAAGAGCACCTGTTGCTTTCTCGCAGGTGGCACGGATTGTTTCCGTGATCAGTAGAGAAGAAATTGAGGCGGCTCCCGTCCAAAGTATCCAGGAATTGCTTGAATATGCGTTGAGCGTTGATGTCAGACAGCGCGGTGTTCACGGAGTTCAGGCCGACATTTCTGTCAGGGGCGGTTCCTTCGACCAAACCCTTATTCTATTAAATGGTATCAACATTTCAGACCCCCAGACCGGGCACCACGCCCTCGACCTTCCGGTCAGTTTACAAAACATCCAGCGTATTGAAATTCTTGAAGGACCGGCAGCACGCGTTTTCGGACCAAATGCATTTTCAGGAGCAATTAATATTATTACGAGTTCTGAGGGAAAATCCAGTTTAAAACTTGATGTATCGGGCGGTCAGCACAAACTTGCAGACTTAAATCTCTCCGGGAATTTAAATACCGGTGCATGGGATCAGTTTCTGGCATTTAACCGCACCTCATCGGCGGGTTACATCGACAATACTGATTTCAAAACCTGGAATGCATTTTACCAAACCAGATTAAATACAAAACCCGGAGCGCTCGACTTTCAGTTTGGCCACACCAACAAAGCGTTTGGCGCCAATAGTTTCTACACGGCCACTTACCCCAACCAGTTCGAAGAAACGAAAACCACATTTGCTTCGTTAAAATTTGAAACCGGAAAAAAAATTCACCTGACTCCTTCTGTATACTGGCGACGACATCAGGATCGGTTTGAACTTTTCAGGAATAATCCGGCAAGTTGGTATGCCGGACACAATTACCATTTAACCGATGTTTTTGGCAGCAATCTGAATGCCTGGTTCGAATCGAAATTTGGAAAGACAGCTTTTGGCGCCGAGATCAGAACAGAGAATGTCTGGAGTAATGTTTTGGGCGAACCTTTAGCGACGCCAATTAGTGTTCCAGGAGAATCAGGACAGTTCTTTACCAAGTCTTACTCGCGAACAACCATCTCCTATTTCGCCGAGCACTCCATCTACCTGAAAAGACTTTCAGTTTCGGGCGGGGCAATGACCAATTGGATTTCGGACCTCGGTTTTGGCTGGAATATCTATCCTGGTATTGATGCTTCGTATGCGCTGACCAATCATTTTAAAATTTATGGATCAGCTAATTCAACTCTTCGGATGCCAACCTTTACCGATTTGTTTTACAACGGTCCAACCAATGTGGGCAATCCGGATCTTAAACCTGAAAAATCGATAACTTACGAAGGAGGAATAAAATATACTTCGGCCGGATTTACCGGACATACGGGTCTTTATCAGCGTCGCGGAAAGGATTTAATCGACTGGGTCAGAGAAAGTGAAACGGATAAATGGCAGCCCCAAAACCTGACACAGATAAATACTACAGGTTTTGAATTCAGTGGTAGTTTATATCCGGAAAAAATGTGGAAGAAAAGCATTTTTCTGACAAAACTTGGTGTGAACTATTCCTACAGCAAACAGAGCAAAGGGAATATGAATTTCTTTTCGTATTACGTATTGGATAACTTAAAACACAAATTCGACTTGGAAGTTAACCATAAAATCTGGAACAGACTGAAAGGTTCGTGGCGGATAAGTTATCAGGAAAGAAATGGCATGCGGACAACCACCGAACCGTACAAACCATTTTGGTTGGTTAATACTCGCCTGATGTGGAAGACTCCTTCGGCAGAAATATATGTCATGGCTTCAAACCTGCTCAATACAACCTATTACGATTTGGGACCGGTTGAACAACCAGGCCGTTGGATCAGCATTGGGTTCAATTACCAGCTAAATTTTAAATAGTAATGAACTCCCGGGTAAACCGGGAGTTTTTTTTTACTTCGGAGAAAGTATTATATTCGCCCACTGAAAAAATTTTAAATCGTATGTTAAAAGGAATATTAGCAATTAGTGGTCAACCCGGATTATTCAAATTGGTAGCCGAAGCAAAAAACAGCATTATTGTTGAGTCTTTGCATACAGGCAAACGAATACCTGCCTATTCGACTTCAAAAATTAGTGCACTGGCCGACATTTCAGTTTTTACAGAAACTGGCGAAATTCAGTTAAAAGAATTGTTCAAACGTTTTCAGGAAAGTGGGAAAGTTACTTCACCCAAAGCATCGTCAAACGAAATAAAATCCTTCTTCGGCGAAGTAATTCCGGAATACGATAAGGATCGTGTTTACGTATCCGACATGAAAAAGATCCTCCAGTGGTTTCAATTGCTAAGTGAAAAAGATCTCTTGGTTGAAACTGACGAAGAATCGGAAAAAGAAAACACTGATTCAGTTGAACCTGAAGAATAAAACAAAAACCGCAATGAAATGCGGTTTTTTTATGGCAATAAGTTGAGGTAACTTTCAAAATAAACGCAATTGATCGGATGATTGCTTCCCATCGTGCAAAGCTTTTCTGGCCAAAATCAATTCAAAAAGCTTAACTGTGGCTAACGCATCGCCGGCTGCACGGTGCCTTCCGTTGATCGATATTCCCAATTCACCACAAATTTTTCCCAGCGAGTACGATTTATGGCCCGGCAAAAACTTTCTTCCCATTCGCACAGTACACATGGTTTTTCGTTGATAATCGTATCCGAGTCGCTTAAACTCCTCCTGAATAAATTTATAGTCGAAACTAACATTGTGCGCCACAAAAACTGAATCCGTAGTTAACTCAACGACTTTACGGGCGATCTCATAAAATTTTGGTGCATCCCGAACCATTTCGTTGTCAATTCCGGTTAAACGAGTTATAAAACCTGGAATATAACATTCAGGATTTATTAAGCTGGTAAACGAGTCTGTAACTTTAAATCCATCGTGAATGAAAATAGCAATCTCCGTTATTTTGCCATTTGCCGACGATTGCCCGGTAGTCTCTATATCGATAATTGCGTACAAGTTTTGAAAATAAAAAACAAAAATAAGAATACCAGCCTTCGAAAAAACACCTTCAGGAAATTAACAGTTTAAAATAGTGAAGCAAAAAAAAATCTCGCTGGTCGAAATTCGAAAATTTTAAGCTCAAAACGGGTCGATAAGCAGCGGTTTAAGCTATTCTCAAAAATTTACTATATCGCTAATATTAAATAAAATATGCATACAAAAATTAAATAGATATTTCGTAAATTATGTATTGCACATCCGGAATAAGAAATGTAATTTTGTTAATAAAAACATTTCCTTTAAAGGATTCCGCGAAGAAATTACTCAGAAAAAAAATGCTCGCATTTCTGATTTAATTCAACAAAAGTTAAAAATTGTTGTTTTATATCAAAATTAAAAATTAGATAGAAATTCATATATTTAAAAAACCAAAAAACGCATAATTATGAAAAAAGTACTTTTACTTTCACTCATTATTTCATTTGCATTTCTTTCAAATGCGCAAACTTCCGATAAAAAGTGGGGTCTAGGTTTGGGAGTAGGAGCATACGGTACGACCAACATTCCCGGAACCGGTTTTATGCCTGAATTGTACCTCAGCAGATATCTTAGCCCACGATTTGACTTGATGTTAAAAGGAGACATGGGATTGTGGAGATCAGATCTTGTAACTGATCTTGATTTGTTTAATCCTGCTCTTGACTTGCGCTTTAAGCTTTCCGATGAGTCGAAAAAACTCAGGCCATATCTTTATGCAGGTCCTGGTTTATTATCCGACAATTCAGAAAAAGGTTTAAACTTTAACCTAGGTGTAGGGGCAAAATATTACGTTAGCTCCGGAACTGCGCTTTATCTTGACGCAGGGTACATTAACGGAGTGGAAACTACCAGAGCGGCAAAAGCAGTCCGCGATAACTTCTGGAAAGCTACTTTAGGTATTGAATTTGACTTCGGAAAAGCAAAAGATTCGGATATGGACGGTGTTTCGGATAATAAGGATAAATGTCCAAATACACCAGCCGGAGTTGCTGTTGATGAAAATGGCTGTCCGATTGATACCGATGGTGACGGAGTTGCCGACTATGTTGACGACTGCCCGACTGTTCCCGGTTTAACTTCGCTTAAAGGGTGCCCAGACAGAGACAAAGACGGGATTGCCGACAAAGACGATGATTGCCCGGATGTGGCAGGTTTAGCTAGTTTAAAAGGCTGTCCGGATTCTGATGGTGATGGTGTTGCTGACAAAGACGACAAGTGTCCTGATACACCAAAAGGCTGGAAGGTTGATGCCACTGGATGTCCACTTGATCAGGATAAAGATGGTGTTCCTGATGCAATTGACGAATGCCCAACAGTTGCTGGTCCAAAAGAAAACAAAGGTTGCCCGGTAAAAGAACTGACAGCTGAAGAAATTGAAGCTCAGAAAATGAAAGTTGAACCCGTTTATTTCGATTTCAACAAAGCCAATTACATTAAATCGGAAAAAACAAAAATAGATAAACTGGTAACTTTACTGAAAGAAAACAGCAATTACAAAGTCAATATTTCCGGATATACCGACGACAAAGGTACCGAGGCCTACAACAAAAACCTTTCACGAAACAGAATCGGTTCAGTTGTTCGGACAGTAAGGGCTGCAGGAATTAAGAAAGCAAGAATAGCTGCTCAAAAACCAATGGGTGAAGCAAATCCTGCGGCAACAAACAATACAGATGAGGGCCGTGCTCTAAACCGAAGGGTTGAATTCGAAGTATTTAAAACAAAATAATACTACTCAAAATTAAAGCGAAATCCTTGTCAATTGCTGGCAAGGATTTTGTTTTTCTACACGCTTCTATTTCGACTCATGGCGAGGCTACACAATGCCAGAGAATATTGAGATAACTCATTTCAGAACTAACGAAAAACATTTTCCATGAAAAAACAATTTATAGTTTTGGTCTTTTTTGCCCTTACGCTATCTTCTTTTGCCCAAACATCTGATAAAAAATTAGGTATTGGAGTCGGCGCGGGAGCCTACGGTACGATCAACAATGGAGGCGTTGGCTTTATGCCTGAACTTTATTTAAGCAGATATCTGAGTCCAAAATTAGATTTAATGCTGAAAGGAGACCTTGGCCTTTTCAACTCACTGTTAGTTACCGATGTCGATTTGCTAAACGCGTCGTTAAATCTTCGCTATAAGTTGGGCAATGAGAGTAAAAACTTCCGCCCATATTTATATGCCGGCCCAGGATTTCTGGCCGACAATTTAGAAAAAGGACTGAATTTCGATCTCGGGCTGGGAGCGAAATATTACGTCAACGCTGCAACTGCTTTGTATTTCGATGCCGGATACATGAATGGTGTGGAAACGACCCGACTCGCCCAAAAAGTACGGGATAATTTCTGGAAAGCCACAATTGGACTGGAATTTGACCTGGGGAAAACGCTCGATTCTGACATGGACGGCGTTCCGGATAAAAAAGATAAATGTCCTGAAACGCCTGTCGGTACGGCAGTTGATGCCAACGGATGCCCAATTGATACCGATGGCGACGGAGTTGCTGACTACCTGGATGATTGTCCAACTGTTCCCGGACTGACTTCGCTGAAAGGCTGCCCCGACAAAGACAAAGATGGTGTTGCCGATAAAGATGACGATTGCCCGGATGTTGCAGGTTTAGTCAGTTTAAAAGGCTGCCCGGATACTGATGGCGATGGTGTTGCGGACAAAGACGACAAATGCCCTGATACGCCCAAAGGCTGGAAAGTTGATGCCTCGGGATGTCCATTTGATCAGGATAAAGATGGGTTGTTTGACGAAGAAGATGAATGCCCAACTGTTGCCGGACCAAAAGAAAATAAAGGTTGCCCGGTAAAAGCTCCGGAAACTAAAAAGGAAATTACTGCCGACCAGATTATTCTGCAAAAAATTACGGTCACCCCGGTTCATTTTCTCTCTGATAAAAGTTATCTGACTGATTATTCAAAAGGAAAACTAAATGAACTTATACAGACTTTACAAAAAGACAAAGACTATCACGTAAATATTTACGGCTATGCTGACAGTCAGGGATCTGACAATTACAACTTAAAACTTTCGCAAAGCCGGATTGAATCAGTTGTCAAATATTTGGTTTCCAAAGGAATTTCGGAAGATCGAATCATTCATCAGAAAGCTTTTGGAGAAACAAAACCGATAGCATCGAATAAAACCGAGGAAGGGCGCTTACAGAACCGCCGCGTTGAATTCGAAATTTTTAAGATGAAATAAAATCTCATAACTAATTCGATTTGAAAGCCTTTTTTGTTCATTCAGAAAAGGCTTTCATTTTTATTTCCGGCCCGAAATTCAGAATCCAGCATTATCTTTAAGTTCACTGTCTCAGATTTGAACATTCCCTTATGCCTGAAAATAGCGAAAATCAAATATCTTTGTCGCTCAAATTTCAAAGTACTAAAAATGTCGGTTGAACTGATTATACGTGACCAGATTGTTGAAGCTATTGCGAAATGCTACAATCAGCAAATAGAGCCAGCGCTCGTGCAATTGCAAAATACCCGGAAAGAATTCGAGGGAGACATCACTCTTGTAGTATTTCCTTTTGTGCGAATGTCGAAAAAATCGCCCGAATTGACTGCTGCCGAAATTGGCGATTACCTTCAGGAAAATGTCACTGAAGTTGAAAAATACAATGTGGTTAAAGGGTTCCTCAATTTGGTTATTTCTCCTGAATACTGGATTTCGGTCTTAAATTCAGCTTCCACAAATCCGAATTATGGACTAACAGAAGAAACAAAATCTTCGCCACTGGTCATGGTTGAATATTCGTCGCCAAATACCAACAAACCCTTGCATTTGGGGCATATCCGAAATAACCTGCTCGGCTTTTCGCTTTGCGAGATTCTCAAAGCCAATGGCAACAAGGTGGTTAAAACCAACATTGTGAACGACCGTGGAATTCACATCTGCAAATCGATGTATGCGTGGAAAATGTGGGGAAACGGACAGACTCCTGAAAATACAGGCATCAAAGGCGATCATTTGGTAGGCAACTTTTACGTAAAATTTGATCAGGAATACAAAAAGGAAATTGCTGAGTTGATTGAAAAAGGCGAAACAAAAGAATATGCCGAGCAAAACGCACCGTCTATTTTGGGCGCACGCGAAATGTTATTGAAATGGGAAGCCAAAAACCCCGAGATCATTGAATTGTGGACCATGATGAACCAATGGGTTTACGCTGGTTTTGATGTAACTTACAAGGAATTGGGCGTAGATTTCGACAAAATATATTACGAATCGGAAACCTATTTGTATGGGAAAGATGAAGTTCTTCGGGGACTTGCAGAAGGTATTTTTTATCAAAAAGAGGATTCGTCGGTTTGGGCCGATTTAACGCCGGAAGGCCTTGACCAGAAGATATTGTTGCGCAGCGACGGAACGTCAGTTTACATGACACAAGATATTGGAACTGCCAAAGAACGTTTTCAGGACTATTCCATCAATAAAATGATTTATGTAGTTGGTAATGAGCAGAATTATCATTTCCAGGTGCTCTCCATTTTGCTCGATAAACTGGGCTTCAAATTCGGCAAAGGACTTCACCATTTCTCGTACGGAATGGTTGAACTTCCGCAAGGAAAAATGAAATCGCGCGAAGGAACCGTGGTTGACGCCGACGATTTGATGGCCGAAATGATTGAAGTTTCGCGTAAAACATCCGAAGAACTTGGCAAGCTGGAGGGCTACACACCCGAACAGGCTGCCGAAACGTATAAGATGATTGCTTTGGGTGCTTTAAAATATTTCATCCTGAAAGTTGATCCGAAGAAAAATATGCTTTTCAACCCTCAAGAATCAATCGATTTTAATGGGAACACCGGGCCTTTCATTCAATACACTTACGCCCGTATCCGTTCGGTTTTACGGAAGGCAACCGACAGGGGAATTGCGCTAAAATACAATCTTGCCGCTTCGACCGAAGTTTCAGCCAAAGAATTGCAGTTAATAAAATTGGTATCGCAATTTCCTGTGGCTGTAAAAGAGGCTGGCGACATGTACAGTCCGGCTTTGGTAGCCAATTACGTTTACGAACTGGTCAAAGAATTCAATCAGTTTTATCATGAGTTTCCGATGCTGGCCGAAGAAAATGCGGAAGCGCGGAATTTACGTCTGGTGATTGCCGAAACGGTTGGCAAAACTATAAAAACTGGCATGAAATTGTTGGGAATTGATGTTCCGGAGCGAATGTAAAATATTGAGATGTAAACAAACAAGAAAGTCAGGAAATTTCCTGACTTTCTTGTTTCATCACATTGTCCGACTCTTTTGCCTGATTAAAACCGAATGTTGTATTTGAGTTTCAGGCGCAATGCACTTTCATTCATTATCCACCGGCTTTCGGGCTGCGTCCAACCTGATGTCCAGGCCAGAATAATTTCATTTCCGGGTTTCACTATCCACTGAAAACGCGACTGCCAGCCCATTTTTCCGGATGCATTATCGTATTGAAAATAGTTATAAAGTGTAATATCCGGACTAAAAAGTATATTCAAATTTAACTGGTAAATGCGGGCAGTAAAGTCACCTTCAGGAAGATTCACATGATTTTGTGTGTAATTACCGCCAATAAACAATGGCACTGCAACCTTATAATTTAATGTGAATTTCAGATCGCTTCGCGTACCATTGTAAAAATTCCCGGTTCCAAAACTCGCAACACCCGCCAGATTCCGGCTGCCAGCCGACGTAAGTACGATATTGTGCCGCCAAAACGTATAATTGTTTTCAGGAATAACAAAACCGGGAAAGATGGCAAAATCTTTTAGCAATAATTCGTATTGCTGGTTAATGGTGTACGAAAATTCTTCGCCCGATTTAAACCGAATTCCAAGCGGCGAAATGTTCAATTCGCGAGTAACCATCACATTGTCGAAATTGGTGATGTAATTAAATCCACCTCCGCTTTTTACCTGAAGAATTCCCCATTTCCCTGGACGCGGGCCCAACGAAAAATTGCCGTAAGAAGCTTTAATGTTGTTACGCGGAACGAAACCAATGCCAGCTACAAAATTTTCGCCCACCTCGTAATGCCCCAGTCCGAAATACAAAAAGT
Organism: Prolixibacteraceae bacterium; assembly: GCA_963677955.2. GTDB lineage: Bacteria > Bacteroidota > Bacteroidia > Bacteroidales > Prolixibacteraceae > Aquipluma. The sequence goes on along the minus strand of CAXXQR010000001.1, from coordinate 3,468,712 downwards.
CGTTGGGAAAAGCAATGTCGGCACCCCACGAAGTGTTGTGATCTCTTTTCACTTCAGTTCCGGAAATTAGCCCAAACATAGTGAACGTAAGGTTTTTATTTTTCTGAAACTTTGAAGTGGCCAGTTTCATATCGAAACCTCCTACCCTGTTTTTCGAGTCCGATACTGCATTTCCAAAAGTTCCGATAACTCCAACCGACGATTGCCTGCCAATATTACGGCTAATACGGCCAACTGAAAGATTCGAATTTCCATAATCGCGCTTATCGCTCACATACAACATCCCAATGTTCCAGTTTTTCTCCTGTCCTGTAATTTTAGCGGCATATCTCACCGGCAGCATGTTTCCGTTGTCATCGAGTCCCAATCTTCTGGAAAAGAAAGGCACGATTGAATTTCGGTACGAATTATTGTCGTCGCCTTCAATCCCGAATTTGAAGTAATTTGAACCGTCCAGAAAAAAGTCGCGTTTCTCCGGAAAGTGCAAGTTGAAACGAGTTAAATTGATTTGCCTGTCGTCAACCTCTGTTTCGGCAAAATCTGTATTTATCGAAAGTGAAGCCTTCAGGCTCGGCGTAACCTGGTAAAACATATCTAGACCGCCATCAGCCGTATATTTATTTTTTTCACTCCTGACAGTGTTCATTCCACCAATCACGTATGGGGAAAGATCCAGGCCAATGCCTTGAGTAATTCCTTCGAGACCTTCCAGTATGCCTGAATCAGAAATCTGGAACCGATAGGTATTGAGATTCGCAACCGGCCAGTACGAAGCTTCAAGTTTGCGCTTGATATTCCGGATCAATTTCAGTCCCCAAACCGACTGTGAAGGATTGAATCCTAAGGTTTTAAACGGAATAGCCAGTTCGGCTTCCCAACCATCTTCGTCAATGCTCGATTTGCCCGACCAAAGTCCGTCCCACTCCTTGTTCATAGAAGCGCCATTTTCGCTAATCAGAGCATCGCCAATTGAACCCCGTGGCCCAATTTGAAACCAATACCCGTTCCGGTGATCAAGATAGGTATCCAGAATTATCTGAACCCTGTCGTCGTTTCCCAGGCTCACATCGCGCGCCATTTCCTTGGCCGTAATTTTTTTCGGATCATCATAGCATTTCATGCCGAAATACAGAAAATTATTATCATAACAAATATACATGATGGTTTTTTCCGAAACCTCCTCACCCGGATTTGGCTCGCGCTGATAAAACTTATCGATTTTAAAAGCTTGCTCCCAAGCTTCATCGTTGATGTGACCATCGATTGTAGGAGGATTTTTAATCCGGATTGCTTTTGCTATTGTCTGTGAAAAGGATATTTTGCCGACTACAAACAAAATAATTGTTAGCGATAAAATACGAAAATTTTTCAAAATAATTGGGTTTCAGTTGGTTTAGGGTTCCAGCAAATTATTTTCCTGAAAGCCATTAAAATAGTAAATAAAACCCTTAACCCAATTTTTTGTTGTTCTCAATATTGCGATTCTATTTTTTATATCTTCGTTTGAATCAAATCCTTAACTTATGAAAAAAATTTACCTCTCCGTATTGTGTATTTTCCTATCGCTGGTACTTTTTGCTCAATCCGAAAAAAAGGAAGAAATTGTTAAAAAAGGCTGGAATTTCGGGGCTCTACCAACAATTACATTCGATACAGATCTCGGATTTCAATATGGAGCTTTGGTTAATTTATACAACTACGGTGACGGTACCCGCTTCCCGAAATACAATCAATCTTTGTATTTCGAAGTTTCACGGTTCACAAAAGGCAGCGGAATTAACCGGTTTTACTACGATTCAGACCAGTTAATCAAAGGTTTGCAAACTTCGGTAGATTTAAGTTACCTCTCTGATCAGGCTTACGACTTTTACGGATTTAACGGTTACGACGCTGTTTACCAAGCCGATTGGATTGACGATACGCAACCTTCGGATATATATAGAACCCGCATGTTTTACAAATACGATCGAAAGCTTTTCCGTTTTAAGGTTGACCTTCAGGGGAAAATTTATGGCGAACATGTGCGCTGGGCAGCAGGGTTCAACCTTCAGAATTTCGCCATTAAAAGTGTAAATCTGGACAAACTAAATAAAGGAAAATCTGGAAATGAGGTTTTGCCCGCAGTCGACGGATTGTACGAAAAATACCAGCAGTGGGGAATTATTTCGGCAAAAGAAGCCAATGGCGGATTTGTGCCAACGTTAAAAGGAGGAATTGTATACGACAGCCGCGATAACCGACCGAACCCAATGAAAGGTGTTTGGGATGAAGTGGTTTTAGAAGGAGCACCTGAATTTCTGGGTTCCGAAAGTTCTTTTTTGAAACTCAGTATCGTTCATCGCGAATATTTTACGCTGGTTCCGAATAAACTTTCGCTGGTATACCGCTTGGGTTATCAAACAACCCTGGCTGGAAATACACCATTTTATTACCAGTCGCAGGTTATCACGTCGGTTTTAACCGGGGCTCTTTCCGAAGGTTTAGGCGGTGGAAAAACCCTACGCGGAATTCTTCGCAACAGAGTTGTTGGCGATGGTTATTTTCTTGGAAACCTGGAAGCACGGTGGAAATTTATACGTTTCAACTGGATTAAAAACAATTTCTATCTCGCTTTAAATGCTTTTACTGATATGGGTAAGGTTACTAAAAAAATAGATGTCAAAAGTAGAATTGCCCCAATGAGTTCTGTCCCTCAACCTGATTATTTCAACTGGGATGCAGAGAAGATGCATTTTTCGTATGGAGCCGGTATTCGCGTTGTGATGAATCAGAATTTCGTAATTGCTGCTGATTACGGTTTGGCTGGCAACGAACAGGATGGAAAATCGGGAATGTATATTGGGCTGAATTTCCTCTTTTAGGAAATCATACATTTATCAGTTACTGAGAAATGTAACAATCAAGGCAGCAAAATCTTTTGTGCCGCAAACAAATTATTTCAACTGATCTTTGAATATTTTTCTAAACTTTTCAAGCTTCGGAACAATTACAAACTGACAATATCCTTGAGAAGAGTTGTTTCTAAAATAATCCTGATGATAATTCTCAGCCTTGTAAAATTTATCGAAAGCAGTAATTTCGGTGATTACAGGTTTTCCAAAAACATTTTCATTGTTCAGTTCGGTTTTATATTTTTCAGCCAGTTCCTGTTGTTCAGGCGAATGGTAAAAAATAACCGAACGGTATTGCGTGCCTACATCGGCACCTTGCCTGTTTAAAGTAGTTGGATCGTGAGTTTTCCAAAAGACTTCCAACAGTTCACGAAAACTGATGACACCCGGATCAAAAGTTATTTGAATCACCTCGGCATGACCGGTTTCTCCGGTGCAAACTTCACGGTAGGTCGGATTTTTAAGTTTCCCGCCAGAATAGCCCGACTCAACTTTTTCAACTCCCTTTAAACTGGTGAAAATAGCTTCAGTGCACCAAAAACAACCGCCACCAAATGTGGCTACCTCCGTTTGTCCATATCCTGAAATCTCTGACATAACTGCAACTATTAAGATGAATAAAAAGCGTGACATGCTTATTTCGATTTCAATCAAGAACAGTTTGCAGTTAAAAATGTTGAACAACTGAAATGTTGAAGGATCAAATTTACTAAAGGATTATAAACGATGTGATTATACTTCCTGAAAAGCGGTTCGTTCAAACTCCAGAACTTCCAGATCTTTAATGTCTTTTCCATCGATTACAAACCGCACTGCTGTGCAAACCTGATGAAATCCTTTGTTCCCGGCCGCACCGGGGTTGATGTGAAGTAAATTGTATTTTTTGTCGTAAATAACTTTAAGAATATGCGAATGACCACAGATGAATAGTTGCGGAGCTTTCATCATAAAAATGCTCCTAACCCGCTGTTCATATCGTCCGGGGAAACCACCGATATGAGTCATCAGCACATCGACTTCTTCGCAGAAAAATCGCTGATTTTCAGGAAACATACGGCGAACAATATGATCGTCTATATTTCCGAAAACGGCTTTAAATGGTTTAAATGCTGAAAGTTGATCGGCTGTTTCGGCATTACCGATATCGCCGGCATGCCATATTTCATCAACAGGTTCGAAGAATTTCAAAATTCGTGAACTGATCATTCCGTGTGTATCGGACAGTAAACCTATTCGTTTCATAAATGCCGTTTGATTTCAAGATTCAACCACGCTTCCCAACAAAATGCAAAACTAAGAATTTAAACCTGAAACTGATTTTCATAAATCCGATCTGAATTTCGGTTCATAAATTCCCAAGAAAAAAACTCCTGTAAAATATATTTTTCAGAAACAGAATGCGTTTTACTTAAACATAAAAATCCGTTGCGATTATTTTCGTTTCAGTATTAAAATCAGATTCGAAATCTCTAACTTTATATAAAATATAAAACCTGACCTGATGAAAAAGTTGTCTTTAACCATTCTCTTAATAACAGCAACCGTTTTATTCCTTTTTAACGCCTGCAAACACTCAGCAAAAACCGCACAGGTTATTCACTTTCTGCAGGTTGATCCCGGATTCAGCACTTACATCGAAGAATATTCGAGTGGAATTGTTCCGGTAGAATCTTCGTTCAAAGTCAGGCTCACCTCGCCACTCGCCTCAACAATTGAGAATAAACTGGCTGCAATCGACCTTTCAAAACTATTTTCGGTCAGTCCGTCGGTAAAAGGAGAATGCACATACGAAGATGGTGTTTTTTCGTTCAAGCCTGAAGGAAATCTGGAGGAAGGTACCGAATACACCGTAACATTCAATCTCCGGAATGTTTTTGATGTTCCGCAGAAATACGAAAAGATCGTGTTTAACACATTCACTGTCCGTAGAAATTTTTCGGTTACTGTTGGAGGACTGAAAATGAATTCTTCCGGAGAAGCTGACCAATATTCTTTGCAAGGCGAAATTCTAACTTCGGTGCCGTTGAATGCAACCGATGTTGAAAAAATGATTCAGGCCAAACAAAAAGGAAGCGACCTTGAACTAAAATGGCAACACAACGCAAACAACAGTCATATTTTTTCCATCTCCGGAATTAAAAGGCACGAAAAAGCCTCGACACTTCAACTTTCGTGGAACGGAAAAGCAATTGACGTTGACGAAAAAGGAGAGTCGGAAATTGAGGTACCGGCGCTAAATGAATTCAAACTTATTGAAACAAAAATTCAAAATCAACCCGAGCAACAACTGAAACTTATTTTTTCAGATCCGCTGGATTATGAGCAGGACATGGACGGTTTGGTGAATCTGAACGGTTTGTCGACTACAGAAATTGCGGTTGACGGAAACCAGATTACGGTTTACCTGAAAGAGCGATTGACCGGCGAATATCGCCTGACCATTGATAAAAATATCAGGAATTCAAACGGAAAAACCTTACCCGAAGCAATCCTGCAAAAAATTGATTTCCAGCTTTTAAAACCAGCGCTGCGTTTGCCGGGGCGCGGAGTAATTATGCCCGATACCGGATCAGTGATTTTCCCTTTCGAAGCGGTTAACCTCAAGGCCGTCGATCTTCGGATTATCAAAGTATTTCCGTCAAACATGATCAGCTTTTTGCAGAACTCGTCAATCGAAAACACTTACGATTTGCGCCGGGTTGGGAAACTGATTTACAGCAAGCGCGTCGATCTGGTCACCAGCGAATTTGTCGATTTCAACAAGTGGAATGCCTTTTCAATCGATCTTTCGAAACATATTAAAATCGAAAAGGGTTCGGTTTACGAAATTGAAATCGGCATGCAAAAAGACTATTCCGTTTATCCGTGTTCCGAAAATCCGGATAAGGAAGATTCGAAACCGTACGACACGAACAATGCCATTGAACTTGAAAAGGAATACTGGAACAATCCGGACATTTGGTACAACTCGTATTACGACAACTATTATAACTGGCAGGAACGCGATAATCCATGTTCGCAGGCTTATTACACCGAATACAAAAATATCAAGCGAAACATTTTGGTTAGCAACATTGGTCTGACGGTGAAAAAAGGTATTGCCAGCGAAATTTTGGTGGCCTGTTCCGATTTAAAAACTGCACAGCCCCTTGGTGGTGTTAAGCTCGAAGTTTTCAGTTTCCAGATGCAACCGATAGGAAACGGTGTTTCCGACAATCAGGGTTTTGCAACCATTCCGGTTAGCCAAAAGCCTTTTATACTGGTAGCCACCCAAAACGACGAAAAATCGTACCTGAAAATAAATGATTCAAACGCTTTGTCTCTAAGCCAATTTGATGTTTCGGGCGACGAAGTTCAAAATGGGTTGAAAGCTTATATTTATGGCGATCGCGGCGTGTGGCGACCGGGCGACTCCATTTATATTTCGGCATTTATCGACGATCGTTCGGCGGCTTTACCCGACAAACATCCCGTCATTTTCCGCCTGATCAACACCAAAGGACAAATCATTCAGGAACAAATTCAAAATCTGGACAAAAAGCACTTACTAACTTTCCGGACAGCCACTTCCCCTGACGCTGAAACCGGCAGTTGGAAAGCTGTGATGTCGGTTGGAGGCGCTGAATTCAGCAAGCAAATCAGGATTGAAACCATTAAGCCAAACCGACTGAAAATTAACTTCAACTGCAAAAACGACCTGATCCGGTCTGACGATATGTTGTCGACGGCAACCGTTGAATCGAACTGGCTGACAGGCATAAAATCGCCCGGATTGCGAACTGTTGTAGAACTTAGCCTGAGAGCCGAACAAACCAAATTCAGCGATTTCCCCTTGTTCACCTTCGACGACGGCGCAAAGATTTTTAAATACGAAACCAAAACGCTGATTGACAAAAAATCGGACGAAAACGGGAACCTGATCTGCCCGCTACAATTTGGAAAATTTGCTGATGCGCCCGGACTTTTGGGTGCCGATTTTACGGTTCGGGTATTCGAACCCGGCGGCGATGCCAGCATCAGGCAATTCACCAAAAAATATTCGCCCTACAACAAATATGCTGGTTTGTTTATCGACCGACCAACCGGCAACAGCGAATATATTAAAGTTGACGATAATTCAGCCATCAAACTGATCTCGGTTGATCCTTCGGGCGAAGCTACGCGCGACCAGCTTGAACTTATGATTTACAAACTCGAATGGCGCTGGTGGTGGGAATCATCCGATCAAAACATTGGAAGTTATATCTCAAAAAACAATGCAAACCTGTCGTTCACAAAAACGATCGAAATTTCGGGTAAACCCGTTTCGGTGAGCAGTATTTTTAAAGGTCTGGATTGGGGCCGATACCTGATTGTTGTGCGTTCATCCTCGGGGCACTCGTGCAGTCAAACCGTGTACAACAAGCCCGATTATTACTACGACGAAGATCAGGCAGCCAATCAGGCGACCATGCTTAGTTTTACTGCCGACCAAAAGAAATACACGGTTGGAAACGACATTAAAATCAGTTTTCCGGCGCCCGACCAGGGAAGCGCTTTTGTAAGCATCGAAAACGGCTCGGAAGTGCTCGATAAATTTTGGGTAAATACCACTGCCGGAAACAATAGCCTGAAAATTAAAGCAACTGAAAAGATGGCGCCGTGCGCTTATGTGCACATCAGCCTGATACAGCCTTTTGGCCAGCAAAACAACGACAATCCCATCCGGATGTACGGAGTTATTCCGGTTCCGGTCGAAAATCCGGGATCGCGTTTACAGCCTGTTTTACAAATTCCTGAAGAATTCAGACCTGAAAGGCAGCTCACCTTTACAGTTTCTGAAAAAAGCGGAAAGGCCATGAATTACACCATTGCCATGGTTGACGAAGGGTTGCTCGATCTAACGGGTTATGTGACTCCCGATCCGTGGACCGGAATTTACAAGCGCGATGCTTTGGGCGTGAAAACCTGGGATTTGTTCGACGATGTTCTGGGCGCATTTGGTGGTAAAATTGAAAAACTTTTTGCCATTGGCGGCGACATGAACCCGATTGATCCGGCCAAAAATAAAGCCAGTCGCTTCAAGCCGGTTGTAAGGTTTGCGGGACCTTTCAGGATTGAAAAAGGAGAAAAACGCAAGCACACCTTCGATATTCCATCGTATACAGGCTCCGTCAGAACGATGATTATCGCCGGGAATGAAGGTGCCTATGGAAGCACGGAGAAGACCAGCGCGGTAAAAAGTCCGTTGATGTTGCTGCCTGTGGCCCCGCGGGCGTTGGGTTTTGATGAAGAAATTACCATACCTGTTTCTGTTTTTGCGCAGAATTCGTCGATCAAAAATGTACAGGTGAAACTGGAATGCAGCGAACATTTCAAACCGATTTCGGCCAGTGAAATGAGCCTGAATTTTTCGGAACAAGGTGAAAAGGAAGTTGAATTCAGAATTAAATCTTCAGAAATTGAAGGCATCGGGAAGCTCAGTTTTACTGCAACTTCAGGAAGTGAATCGACCAAATACGAAATCGATATGCCGGTGAGGTCTAAAGAATTGCCTGTTTCACAAAGCACTACAAAATTGTTGAATGCCGGTGAAGAATACACGGTCACACTGGCGCCATTTGGAATAAAGGGAAGTAATAAAGCTGTGGTAACCGTTAGCGGCCTTCCTTCGATTAATCTACAGTCGCGCCTGAAATACCTCATTCAATATCCGCATGGTTGCAACGAACAAACCATTTCATCAGTATTTCCGCAACTGTACCTTTCCGACATTCAGGAACTGAATAAAGAACAAAAACTGCAAACGGCAACCTACGTCCGCGAAGGAATTTCGAAGCTCAAAAAGAATCAAAATGTGGATGGCTCATTCGGATTCTGGCCGGGAGGTGCAGGAAACGATGAATGGCTGACCAATTACGCCGGACATTTCTTCTGCGAAGCTGAACTGAAAGGATTCACGATTCCGGCGCAAACAAAAAAAAGCTGGCTGAATTACCAGACGAGAATTGCTTCCGACTGGAAAGGCACTTATCCGTATCAGAAAGTTGTGCAGGCCTACCGGCTGTACACCCTGGCTTTGGCCGGAAGTCCGTCGTTCAGCGCCATGAACAGGCTTCGCGAAGACAAAACTTTGCCGGTTATTGGTTGCTGGTTTTTAGCAGGTGCTTATGCCGAAGCCGGTCGTCCCGAAGCTGCTTACGAACTCATTGACATGCGGAACATTGAACCGGCTGATGATTTCAGGCGATATACATACGGCGACCAAACCCGCGACCGTGCCATGCTTTTGCTGTGCATGGTGAGACTGAAAGACCAGAACAACATGTTTGAACTCTTCAAAAAGATCGCAGCAAAACTCAACAGCGATGACTGGATGAATACGCAAACCACTTCGTTTGCGCTGATTGCGGCCAGCAAAACCATGGCTACTATGAAAACTGCCAATCAGGGACTTTTGTATTCGATAGCCACAAAAAATCAGGCCGTTCAGAACGTCAAAACATCGGCAATGGTAAGCACAGCGCTCGAAACCGAATTACTTTCGGATCAGCAGGTGACCGTTAAAAATACGTCGCAGGGAGTTGAATTTGTAACTGTTTACACCGAAGGAATTCCGAAGGCAGGCTTATCGGAAAAGACAGACCGAAATCTGGAAACATCGGTTCGCTTTGTCAGCCGGGATGGAGCGCCGGTGGAAATCAGCAATCTGAAACAGGGGACCGATTTTATGGCCGTTGTGCGTGTCAAAAACACCTCAATCGAAAACGTTGAACAATGTGCACTTACATTTCAGGTTCCTTCCGGATGGGAAATAAGGAATACCCGGATGTATAATCAAACGACATCGGTGAACGAAGACACCTACGTTTACCGCGACTTCAGGGATGATAAGATTTTGACCTATTTTGACCTGAAACGAGGGGAATCAAAAACTTACACCCTAATCCTGAATGCGGCTTATCTGGGAAAATACTATTTCCCGAACATACAAACCGAAGCGATGTACGATAAAAATTACTTGTCGGTAATCCCGGGCAAATGGGTAGAAGTTGGCAAATGATTTTTGACTTAGTGGGCATTTATAGTGTATTTGAGATCCTGAAACAAGTTCAGGATGACGCTTCGAACATCGACAAACCACCCTTGAAGAGTCATGCCGAATTTATTTCGGCATCTAATAAAACCTATTGGTTTGCTTGAATAAATCATAGACAAAAAGAAAGTATTTGTAAAACTGATGCTGAAGAAAAAATATCTGCTGCGTACTTTATTAATTGTGTCATTGCTGGTGCTTTTGGCGGTGTTGCTGGCGCCAATGCCGAGATTCAGCAAACCTTGCTCCACGGTGGTTTTGGCTTTCGACGGGCAGTTGCTTGGAGCTCGGATTGCGGCAGATGGTCAGTGGCGGTTTCCGGCGAACGATTCGGTGCCCGAAAAGTATAAAATTTGCCTCATCGAATTCGAAGATCAGTATTTTCAGGTTCACCCCGGAATAAACCTGTTTGCCATTTTTAGAGCGCTTTCTCAAAATATTAAAGCCGGAAAAGTTGTGAGCGGTGGCAGCACGATTACCATGCAGGTGGCGCGCATGGCCGGAAACGGAAGAGACCGTACGATTACAAACAAGATTGCTGAAATTCTCGCAGCTCTAAAACTCGAATTGTTCTCGCGAAAGCAAACTATTCTGGCGCTCTATGCCTCGAACGCTCCATTCGGCGGCAACCTTGTTGGATTGGATGCTGCCTGCTGGCGATATTTTGGACATGCTTCCAGCCAATTATCGTGGGCCGAAGCTGCAACACTTGCTGTGCTGCCTAATGCTCCGTCGATTATATTTCCGGGGAATAACGACCAGAAACTGAAACAGAAACGAGATCGTCTTCTGCAAAAACTTCTGGACCGGAAAATCATCGATCCCATGGATTATAGTTTGGCGCTCGACGAAAACATTCCGGAGAAACCTTATTCCCTACCCGATCAATCGTTTCATTTGACCGAGCGCCTGAAGAAATCAAATCCGGGAGAACGAACTGTTTCGAGCATTAATTACGCGCTTCAGCAGCAGGTTAGCGAACTGGTTAAAGAACAAAGCAACCGTTTGGCAGCGCTTCATGTGTACAATGCGGCAGCATTTGTAATCGATGTTAAAAGCAATGAAGTTAGGGCTTACATTGGAAACTCGCCAGCCAATAATTCCAGCGACTGGAACAATCAGGTGGACATGATTACTGCAGAACGTAGTACGGGTAGCATTATGAAGCCGTTTTTATATGCCGCCATGCTTTCCGACGGAGAAATGCTTCCCAATTCACTTCTGCCCGATATCCCGGTTTACTTGTCGGGTTATGCACCCAAAAATTTCGATTACACTTTTCATGGTGCAGTTCCGGCTTCGCAGGCTTTGTCGTGGTCGTTAAATATTCCCGCCATTGCCATGCTCAAACGTTATGGAACCGATCGGTTTATGGACAAACTGAAGCAGATCGGGTTTACCTCCTTTCGTAAAAGTTCCGATCATTACGGACTTTCGCTCATTCTCGGGGGTGGCGAAACTTCGCTTTGGGAACTTTGTTCAGCCTATGCGGGCTTGTCGAGAACCCTAAATAATTACAACACGAGTCAGAAATATTACGCTGAAAACTATGATTCTCCATCACTAATTCCGGAGAAAAAAAATACGAATTTACACGAACAAGAAGGTATTTACGATGCCGATGCTATTTGGTTTACATTTCAGGCCTTGCTTAAAGTTAACCGTCCTGAAGGATTTGCGGGTTGGGAAAATTTCCAGTCGTCGCGGAAAGTGGCGTGGAAAACCGGCACCAGCTTTGGATTTCGTGATGCCTGGGCCATTGCCACAACTCCCGATTATGTGGTTGGAGTTTGGGCCGGAAATTCAAACGGCGAAGGCCGTCCGGGTTTAACCGGCGTGACTGCCGCTGCGCCGCTTCTGTTCTCTATCATCAACATTTTGCCGGTTTCGCCACCGCACCCAAAACCCGCCGGAGAAACAACTTACGCCGAAGTTTGCAGTCAAAGTGGTTACCGTGCCGGAAAAAACTGTCAGGAAACAGAAACCACTGCCATTCCTAAAAAAGGTTTGAAAACCGATCCATGTCCATATTGTCAGGCTATTAAAATTAAAAAATCTTCCCCAGGAAAAACCAGCGATAATACTATTTTGGCCGAAGTTGATGTTGAGAAGCGATTTGTTTTGCCACCCGCCATGGAGTTTTATTACCGAAAATACAATCCGGCTTATCTGCCCCTACAACTCGACGCTGTGACTGAAGATGAAAATCAACAAATTATGGAGTTCATTTATCCAGGATCGAACGATAAAATTTACATCCCCAGAACACTCGACGGAAAATCGGGCAGTGTAGTTTTTGAAGTCGCGCATCGAAACCCTTCGGTGAAAATTTTCTGGCACCTCGACAAGAAATACATTGGAACAACCAGTTACATTCATCAAAAAGAATTGAATCCAGAAACAGGACCACACGTTATTACTATAACTGACGAATTTGGAAACACTTTGAAACGAAGGTTTACGATCCTAAACCAGTCGGAAAGCACTGAAAGATAACGAATCCGATTATTTCGTAATTTTGCAGCAAAACAAAGTGACATGAAAAGGGTAGTTATTGTCAGACATGCCAAATCGGTTCATTACGGATATGACGATGATTTTCATCGCGATTTGACTGAAAGGGGAATTTCCGATGCTGAGAAAATTAGTTCGCAGCTTGGAGAAATGGGCATTTCGCCTGATTTGGTGGTTGCCAGTCCGGCAAACAGAACCATGCAAACAGCAAAAATATTTTGCAAAAATCTGAACTATCAATCTGCAAAAATCAGGCAGGAAGAGGATATTTACACGGGAATCAGCACGCAGGAATTTGTTGATTTTTTGAAAGAATTACCCGACGGCATTCAAACGGTATTTCTTTTCGGACACAATCCAACGGTATATTACCTGGTGTATAATCTGGTAAAATATTTCAATTCCGATATGCCAACCTGCTCGACAGTAGCTCTTGATTTTCAGGTTGAGAATTGGAAGGAAGTTTCGGCAAGAGGCGCAACAGTGACTTTTCAACTTACTCCAAAATCAATTTAATTATTTTCTTCATGCATATTTTCTACACTCCCGACATTTCAGGTAAAGCTTACACACTCGACGAAACAGAATCGAAACACTGCATTCGCGTTTTGCGATTGGCCAAAGGAGACGAGGTAACTTTGGTCGATGGGCGTGGCGGATTATTTACGGCAGAAATTGAGGATCCGAATCCCAAACGTTGCTTGGTTAAAGTTACTCAGGAGCAACTTGATTTTGGACTCCGGAAGTTCAAAGTTCATTTAGCAATTGCTCCAACGAAGAACATTGAACGAACAGAATGGTTTTTGGAAAAGGCAACTGAAATAGGCGTCGATCGCGTAACTCCGCTGCTTTGCCGTTATTCGGAGCGGAAAGAAATTAAAAACGAACGGCTCGAAAAAGTGATGGTCTCGGCGATGAAACAATCATTGAAAGCCTTTCTTCCGAAATTGGACGAACTAACAAAATTCAGTGAATTCATTCGTCAGCCTTTTTCAGGACAAAAGTTTATAGCACATTGCGAAGAACAGCAGCGTGAGCTACTAAAAAACGCGGTGAAGCCCGGCGAAAATTACCTGATTTTAATTGGTCCTGAAGGTGATTTTTCTTCCGAAGAAATTGAGTTGGCCCTGAAATCCGGATTTCAACCGGTAAGTTTAGGCGAAAGTCGCTTGCGCACCGAAACTGCCGGAGTTGTGGCCTGTCACACGTTTAATTTGCTGAACGAATAGAATTACCTCGTCATTTGTGGTTTTCCGGGCGAAACACCATTTTCATTAAAAGCATCAATTTCGAACCAATACGTTCCGTTTTTATCGGGGCAGGGAACAGTTATTTTTGCCACATTACCAACCTGATAACTGTGATACAATTTGTCTTTGTCGGTTCCGAAGCGAATGTTGTAACCTGTGGTATTCGCCTGCTTTTTCCAGAAAAGCTTGACAACCTTCGGATTGTGATAATCTTTAATAATCCTGAATTCGGTAACTTTTTTCGGTTTTCGTTTGGTTCCCCAACCAAAAATCCTGAATTCGGAAATGGCGAAATTGCCGGCCGGCAAACCATAATTTGTAATTCTCAACTGCCTGGCCTGAATTGGAATTTTTAACTCTTCGTAAACATTTGGCCTGAAATCTGTATTTGTGGTACGATCGCTCAACATTTTCCAATTCTTATCATCGACAGAATATTCAACCAGGTATTGATTTGCATAAATACTATCGTACGAAATACTTTGTGGTTTATATTGAGCAAAATTTATCTGGAAGGAATTTACTGTGCAAACTGAACCCAAATCGACACTCAGCCATTCACCCTTCTTCCCCGTTTTAGCGGTCCACGATGTACCTACATTTTCGTCGCAGGCAAAAGCAACCGTGCTCAAAGCCTGATTCGACGAAGCGCTTGCCGTGATATGGTCGGAAAGCAGCGACCATTCAGGATTAAGCTTATCAATACTTTGATTTTTCCGGTTGGGTAGTATAATCGGATAATCTCCAAAATCTGTTTTAACAAACAAATTTCCATCCTTATCGAAGTCAGCCGGAAATAAAGCAAGGCTTAATTTTGAGGTAGAATTATCAGGAGCAGCCACTGTTGCCATATGCCACCAGTTGCCATATTTATCTTCGAATGTTGATCCGCTGCCAACAGTACACAAAAAACCACCCGGTTTGTATGAAAAAGGATTGTTGGGAGCATATTTAAACGGCCCCTGCGGATTATCGGAAACGTACACAAAATCGCCCGAATTTTTCAACTCACCATTTCGCTCCGAATTTTGATAATAGTACTTTCCGTTGCATTTATTCATCCAGGACCCTTGAACATATGTACTACCAATTTTAACTGGCTTCTTTTCAGGCAAGGTTCGAACAGATTTTGCCAATCCAATCTTCGGGCAAACAACCGGAGTTTTTATGGGTTTCAGAAAATCGTTTGGATCCATTTCGCGCGACATCACACCATCATTGTTTGTGCAGCCATAATAGGAATAAACTTTCCCATCACTATCGGCAAAAATCGCAAAATCAGTTATTTCAGGAATGAGAATCGAAGTTGCATACGCTTCCCATTTCCCTTTTTCCGGATCTTTCGATCGAAAAATTGTATCATTTTCAGGATTGAAAAAGTAGAGCCAATCGCCAATAACCGTAGCCGTCGGCACCTCATTTTTCAAGGGTAATCGTGAGGCCTGAATGTATTTCCACGAAAGTAAATCTTTTGAATTCCAGTACCCTCTAACATTCGATGCGAACAAAAAATAGCTGTCATTAAACAAAACAACCGTTGGTTCTGAAATATCGGGAATTGTTGGCTTTTCCAGACTGAATGGAAAATCCAGATTTATTGGGTTGCAATAGGTTTGGGCACTGACCGACCGTATCAGATTACCAAAAATCAGATTCAGGATTAAAAATATGATGGCCTTTACTTTCATAGATAGTTAACCGATTTCCCGCCCGTCCGGAATATTATGTGCGAAGGGCCTGTTCAATGTCTTCCATCAAATCTTCCGCGCCTTCAATTCCTACTGAAAGCCGCATCATGGTAGGACGAATACCGTTTGCAATTCTTTCGCTCTCAGGAAATTCGTTATAAATAGTCGAGTATGGATGAATAATCAGCGATTTGTTGTCGTTTAAATTTGTGGCGCGTCGAATGATTTCAAGCTTATTCATGAAGCTGAAACAAGCATCCTGGTTTTCCAAATCGAAAGTCATAATCGATCCGGGCATTCCACTGAACTGCGCTTTGGCCAATTCGTAAAAAGGTGAAGATATCAATCCCGGATAACCGACTCGTGTAATTTTCGGGTGCTGATTCATAAAATCGCCCAACTTCAGGCAATTTTGGTAGCACCGTTCAACCCGAAGTTCCAGAATGTCGAGACCGGCAATCATATAATTAGCGGTGTGAGCAGTCATTGGCATACCAAAATTCCGGTAGTAATTTTTCCGGAGACGGGCAATAAAAGCATCTTTCCCAAACTTTTCCGAAAATTTCAGGCAATTTGGATTCTTACTCCAATCATACGAACCATTGTCGATGACCAAACCTCCAAACGAAGTAGCTCCTCCCGAAATAAATTTTGTTGCTGACATCACTTCCACATCTATGCCCAATGATTTTGAATTAAAAACGGACGGTGGAGTGATCGTACTATCACAAATCAGCAAAATATTGTGCTTGTTCGCAATTTCTGCCAACTTACTGATATCGGCAATTTCCAGTTGCGGATTGGTTACTGTTTCGAAATAAATAGCCCGTGTATTTTTGTCAATCAAAGCCTCAACCCGTTCAGGTTTTGTGGTATCTACAAAACGCGTTTCGAGGCCATAAGCCGATAAACTTTGTTCGAAAAGCGCAACGGTATGGCCAAAAAGCTGGTTGCCCGAAATAATGTTGTCGCCCTGTTTGCAAATAGAAAGCATGGTGGCCGAAATAGCTGCCATGCCCGAAGTTAGCGCTAAAACCTGACGTGCGCCGGTCAGCACTTTAATCTTTCGTTCAAAATATTCTACCGTTGGATTACTGGTTCGTGAATATACATGCGCAGGCAATTCACCACGAAAATTCGCCGCAATATCTTCAGATGATTCAAAATCGAAAGCTATCGACTCGTAAACCGGCATAGCCAGAGCATTGTGCGGATCTTTTTTGGGGAACGGTATATTGAGCGAGCGGGTTGTAAAACTCTTCATTTTTCAGGAAAATTAAATTTTAAATTCAACTGCAATACAGTCAGTTAACGTCCTATTCAAACATTTTCAATCTTAAATGGTTCTCCTCTGGCACTATCATGGCAACAAAAATGCTAATAATTTCAGGATTTACACTGATCTAATTTTAGAGAAAATAGTTGAGATAGGATATACTTTATACTTTTGTGGTTTACTTTTTAGACTTCGCCAGGTGCGACACTTTTACTTTTGTCCTGAAATGAGGAAATTTGGATTAATACTACTTTTTCTTTTACCGCTTTTCGCTTTTTCGCAAGCCACTTCGGTAAAAATTGCGGTAATGAAATACAACGGCGGCGGCGACTGGTACGCAAACCCGACTTCAGTCCCCAACCTGATTACTTTCTGCAATGAAAATATTAAGACAGATATCAATCCCGAACCGGGTACAGTTGAACCGGGAAGTCCGGATTTATTTAGTTACGCTTACGTCGATATAACTGGTCATGGCAATGTTTTTTTCTCCGACCCGGAAGCAGCAAACCTGCGCACTTATTTGGAATCGGGAGGTTTTTTGCACATTAGCGACAATTATGGGATCGACCCATTTATCCGGCGCGAAATGAAAAAAGTATTTCCTGAACTGGACTTTATCGAATTGCCTTTCGACCACCCGATTTACCATCAAAAATATCAATTCCCAGATGGGTTACCCAAAATTCACGAACACGATGGGAAACCTGCGCAAGGATTTGGACTAATTTACAAAGGTAGGCTGGTTTGTTTTTACGACTACGAATGCGATTTGGGCGACGGTTGGGAAGATCGCTCTGTACACAACGACCCGGAAGATGTGCGTCAGAAAGCGTTGAAGATGGGTGCAAACATTATTTCGTACGTGTTTAATCAATGAACTGGAAACGATGAACATTTGCTGCGCGTCGTTAAATGGTCATTTACTTCGTGTCATTCAATTGTCAATAGTCATGCATTTCAATAGAAACAATTTTATGACTATAATGACTATTAATGATTTCTGAATGACAATTTTATTAATTACAACAACAGAAACTATATAAACCACATTTCACCCAAAACAATATGAAAGTTATCGGCATTAATGGAAGTCCGCGTAGAGGCGGCAACACGGAGTTTCTGATTAAAACTGTTTTTCAGGAACTCGAAAAAGAAGGCATAGAAACGGAATTGATTCAGATTGGTGGAAAATTGGTTCATGGCTGTACAGCCTGTATGAAATGTCGTGAAATTCAGGATGGACGTTGCCACATTAAAAATGAACGCATCAATGAAATCATTGCCAAAATGATAGAAGCTGACGGAATTATTCTGGGTTCGCCAACTTATTTTGCTGATATTACCACCGAAATGAAAGCCCTGATTGATGTTGCCGGCTATGTCGTCCGAGGAAATGGCCATTTACTGAAACGAAAACTGGGAGCTGCAGTTATCGTAGAACGTCGTGGTGGCGCCATGCACGCGTTCGAAACCCTGAATAATTTTTTCCTGATCAACCAAATGATTATTCCGGGATCGAGCTACTGGAATTTTGCCTTTGGCGGAGCTCCCGGTGATGTTTTAAAAGACGAAGAAGGCATGAGAACCATGAAAACTTTGGGCGAAAACATGGCCTGGTTGATGAAAAAAATGGGGTGAAAAATTATCGGATTGATACTTTCCACCCCAAAGTATGTTTTATTTTACCTGATGCAAATGGACATCCATCTGCGGGAATGGAATATTGAGTCCTTCTTTCCCAAAAGTCTTGTAAATTTTCTCATTCATATCGAAAAATACTCCCCAGTAATCTGATGCAACAACCCACGCACGTACGGCAAAATTGACTGAGCTGTCGCCTAATTCAGAAACAGCCACAAACAACTCCGGATCTTTTAAAATTCGCGAATCTTCATCAGCCAGCTTTTTAATCACCGACTTTGCTTTATCAACATCGTCACCGTAAGCGATTCCAAAAGTCCAGTCCACTCTTCTTTTTTCCTCTGTCGAATAATTGGTCATTGATGAATTTGACAAACCTCCGTTCGGAATAATTATTGTTTTATTGTCAACCGTTTTTAAAATGGTGTTGAAAATCTGAATTTCATGTACGGTTCCTAAATGACCCTGCGCATCTATAAAATCACCAACTTTAAACGGTTTAAATAACAGAATCATCACTCCACCTGCAAAATTCTGCAAAGTTCCCGACAAAGCCATCCCAACAGCCAAACCTACCGACGCCAAAATAGCTATGAAGGATGTCATCTCAATACCGAGCATTCCCAGCACGGTGATTGCCAGCAATACCTTTAACAATGCGCTGACGATACCTTTCAGGAACGGCTTCAACGAAATATCGATTTTACTATGGTCCAACACTTTGCTAAAAGCTTTCGAAAGCATTTTTACCAAATACAAACCAATCACCAAAACAACAAGGGCGCCCAATAATTTTTGCCCATAAGTGATTGATAATTCTGTAATCTTACTTAAAATTTGATCTGTGTTCATAATTTATAATTTACGTTATACAATACTATTTTCAGGAGAATTTACTTTCAATTGACTCACACGTCAAGTATAACCGATCAAACAAGTTAAATGTTTTTTGATAAATACTTTTACAAAAGTCCAATAAAAATTCAATGCACTTGAAAAAATATCAGGCAACAAACATGAAATAGCAAACACAAAAAGTCAATTCTAAGCAATTTTAGTTTCAGAAAATCTTCTTCTTATCTGTTTTGGTTATAAATTGTCACAATAATTCGAAATTTAATTTTAGATCGTTATTTTTACCGCAAAATTTGAAAAATGAAGGAATTGAAAGATTGTCAGTCTATTGAAGACATTCGGGACGGGATTGACGAGATTGATCGCCAGATTATGACCTTGTTTGGGAAACGGTTCGAATACGTTAAAGAAATTGTAAAATTTAAATCCGATCCTGATGGAATCGTCGCCAAAGAACGTCAAATAGAGGTTTTTCAGAAAAGAAGGGAATGGGCCCAGGAGTTTGGATTGGAGCCGGATTTGTTCGAAGAAATATACAAAACACTAATTAACTGGAATGTTCAAAAAGAGCTTGAGATTTTCAGGCAAACCAAAAATTCAAAAATTTAATTCAAAAATAAATACTTCAGGATGTATAAAAAAGACATTAAGGTACTCGATTGTACTGTCCGCGACGGCGGTTTAATGAACAAATGGCAGTTTGATGACCAATTTGTAAAGGGAGTCTACGATGCCTGTGTTGAAGCTGGTGTTGATTACATGGAAATTGGCTATATAAGCAGCGAAAAAGCGTTCGACCGCAAAGAGATGGGGCCTTGGAAATTTTGTTCTGAAAAAGATTTGCACCGGATTGTTGGCGATAACAATACAAATTTGAAATTGTCGGCGCTGGTTGACATTGGACGTATCGATATGGCCGATATACCGATGGCTGCCGACAGTGTGATTGATATGATGCGCGTGGCGTGTTATGTTCATCAAATGGATAAAGCCATTGAACTGGCTCATCATTGTCTGGACAAAGGATACGAAGTTAGCGTAAACCTGATGGCAGTTTCGAAAGTGAATGAACACGATTTGGACGAAGCTCTATCCGATTTAGCAAAGTCGAGAGTGCCAATTGTGTATTTGGTCGACAGTTTTGGCAGCATGTATTCCGAAAGCACTGATTATCTGTTGAAAAAATATATGGCAGCTTTGCCCGGAAAAGAAATCGGAATTCACGCACACAACAACATGCAGTTGGCCATGTCGAATACAGTAACTGCGTTGATTGGCGGTGCAACATACCTGGATGCCACATTGCTGGGTATGGGCCGTGGCGCCGGAAACTGCCCGATCGAAATTCTGATTGCCTTCCTGAAAAATCCGAAATATCGTTTGTTACCACTCCTGAAAGCCATTCAGGAACAAGTTTTGCCGTGGAACCGAAAAATCGATTGGGGCTATCATGTTCCTTACCTGATTACCGGCGCGTTAAACGAACACCCACGCAGTGCCATGGCCTGGATGGATTCGGAACGGAAAGATGATTTTGTGACGTTCATGAAAGAAATGCACGACTACGAACTGCTCGAGTAAAAACCAACATAAATATATTTTTTCCAAAAAGGAGGGCTTCGGTTCTCCTTTTTTATTGCCTGAAATTAGAACACAATCTTCAGGAACAAAACCGGTGTTAAAGGAACTGAACTGGAATAAACCCTGAAATCGCCCAATTCTGGAGTTAGCTGGAAGTTTTTCAGGTTGGCATATCGAAGGTTCTGAGTGTCGAAAACATTGAGAACCGACAGGCCAAGTTCGCAATTAAATCGCCGGGGCGTAAACTTGTAGGTCGCCGCCAAATCAACGCGGTTGTATGCAAAATTGCCTCCCGAATCAGCAAAAACCTTTCTCAAAATCTCGAGACCGGAGCCATACACATAATTTCCGGAAAGATAAAAATGACGGATATTGAACAATCCAGCCACCTTAAATTCATGCGTTTGATTTTGCGGAGCCAGCGAATAGTCCGGAAGCGCCTGGTTTAATGGTGCAAAACGTTCAACCGACTGGCCCAGGGTGTACGAAGCCCAAATCGAATGCTTCCCAAAATCCTTTTTGGCATACAAATCGACCCCATATGTTTTTGAATCTCCATAGTACGGGAAATAACCTTCAATGCGCCGGCCCTGCTGGATTCGTTGTTCGTACACACGTTCGGTCTGATTTCCGGTTGACTTGTAATAGGCCTGAACATTCAGAGTGAGATCATTTTTGAAATAATTGAGCTCGCCAACCCAATGCGTGGCGTTCAGGAGCGGGATATTTGAATTGTTTGTTACCCACAAATACGAGTAATTCTGACTTCGGTCGATGTTAGCAATTTTATAAATGTACTGATGATAGCGACCCCACGACGCGTTGAATTTAAGCTGATCGTTCAGCTTAATTGTTGCGCTGATTCGTGGCTCAACGATCAGATTTCCATCATCAAAAGTTTTGTTCAAACGCAGACCCGATTTTAAAACAAGTCGGTTACCGATGGGCAAATTATCGTGCACATAGGCAAAAATCCGGCTGTTGCTGAAACGGGTCAACGTATCGGTCAGGAGATCATTTGACAAATTTGAATGGAGATCGATTTTCGCTTCGTTGTTAAAAACTCCTGCTCCAAATTCAATCTGGTGGCCGTTCATTAACGTCAGCAAATTTTCAATCCTGAAAGAGTTTTCAAGAGCCGTATTTCTGGTATCAACCTGATCGTTGCTGTAAAAATTCTGGGTTTGCGTATTTACAGACTGAACATTATCGGATAATTTTTTGGAAAAATCGGAATGAGCCAGAATAAATTTCGTGACCATATTCGACGACCATGTTTTGTGATAAAAAGCTGAAACACCAAATTGCCTGTTTCTTTCCGTGTCGAGTAGGTCAATTGTAATTGGAGTTGTTTTCAAGCTATTTGGATTCATATTCAACTCACGCGTAGTGTTTGCATTCGCTGTCAGGCTGAAAAAATCGCCACCGCCATACATGCTAACATAAGCCTGATCTCCATTTTTAAAATTGAAGGTATATTTCAGGTTCATGTCGCGAAACTGGTAGTCATCGGGGTACACTTCCATATCGAATGTGATATTCCTATGAAGAACCGGATTTCCATGATTCCTGGGAATAGCTCGGGTTGGTGCAAAAATATTGAAATCGCTGGCATTATATAAATTGTAATAAGTTTGCCTGTAGGCCATCAGCAACGACGACCGACCAAACATTGGGATTTCAACCATTCCGTTCAACGTGGTCGGGTTAATATTTACACTGAAAACAGGTTTTCGAATGTTGCCGTTTTTGGCCGTAATGTTAACAATTCCACCAACACGATTGCCAAATTTGGCATCGAAACCGCCCTTCAGGATTTCGATATTTTTAACCAGAAATGGATTGACGACACTAATGTTATCGTTGTAATTTTTCAATCCGAAAAGTGTAAATTCATCAAAAGTCACCAGGTTTTGTCCTTCGTAACTTCCCCAAATCAAGAGGTCACCCGATTGTTCGCCAGCGGCCTGAATACCAGGCATCAGCCTGATCAGGTTAAAAACAGAATTGTCGCCCTGACCCGGAAGGAAGCGAGCAATGTTGTGGTTGATCGTAATTTTTCCGGCCTTTTCGCCAACCATGGTGGCCTTCTCAATTTTGCTATCCTGAACAAGTACTTCGGGAAGAGTCTGAGTGGATGGAAATAACTTGATGCGTTGGTTGATTCCGGCGTAGATCAACGTATCGTAAACATAATAACCAAGGTGCGAAATCCTGACACGATAAGAATCTTCAGCGGTGGCCATATAATTAAAATTTCCGGTGACATCGGATATCATCGGATGGTTGTTAATCAGCACCTGCGAAAATGGCAAAGGCTCCGAGGAACCAGCTTCCACAATTTGTCCTGTTATTTGTGTTTG
Organism: Prolixibacteraceae bacterium; assembly: GCA_963677955.2. Classification (GTDB taxonomy): domain Bacteria; phylum Bacteroidota; class Bacteroidia; order Bacteroidales; family Prolixibacteraceae; genus Aquipluma. The sequence goes on along the minus strand of CAXXQR010000001.1, from coordinate 3,445,575 downwards.
ATCTTTTTTGGGAACCTCCTTCGGTTTGGGCTTTTCGGGAATAATTACAAATACATTGCCCATTTTTTTGATTTCAAACGGCAGCCCATCGAACAGAAATTTAAGCGCTTCGTCTTTCGTAGCGAAGGTTTTGGAAACAGTGATTTTATATTTTGAGAGCTGGCTTTCGCTGTACGAAAACTGAAAATCGTATTGTTCGCGCAAAAGCAACAGCACGCGGTTCAAAGGCATATCATCAACCTCAATCCGAATACTCTTTGTTTGCGCTGATCCAACCGACAACAAGAGTATTAAAAATAAATTTGATATGATTAGTTTTCTGATCATTCATTGTTGCGACTAATAACATACTCACCGGCTGACTTTCGCGTAAATCTGAATCCCATGGCCGGGCAAACATATTCGAGTATTTCTTCAACGTTCTGGTCTTTAGTGAAATTGCCTGTATACAGCGAATTGTCGTCCAATTCAATATCAATTTTTACTCCGTACTGACGCTCAATTTCAGTAAATACCTGGCGTACCGGAGTCGCCGTAAACAGGAAAATATTTTTTCGCCACGAAATTTCGGGATAAGTTTCAATGTTGTTTAAGACGTTGATTTGTCCATTGCTTTTAATTTCGGCTTTGCTGTTTGGCTTTATGATGGCTTCAAAGCCTTGTTTCGATTTCACCCGTACAGTCCCGGTAATGCAAACCACTTTGTAAATTTCCTCACGTGCAAAAATATTGAAACTGGTTCCAAGAACCTGCGTCGTCCCTTTGCGCGAAACAACGGTAAACTTCCGGCCTTTTTGAACTTCAAAAAATGCCTCGCCCTCTAGTTTTACCTGACGGCTTATTTTCCACCAATACGGATGATAGCTGATTGAACTTTCGGCGTTGAGTTTCACTTCCGACTGATCGGGCAAACTGGCTTCCAGATGCTGTCCGGCCAGCGCTTCAACGGTTACGGTATAAAAACGCATAAATCCTCCGATTGAAAGAAGTATTGCAATGCTGGCAGCCGCCAGCCATTTCGTACGCGAACTGTTTAAGATAATAATTTTCGGTGCTTTATGATCAGAAAGTCGGGTTTCAAGTTCGGCCCATACGTCTGCTTCGCTCTTCTTCCAGGCAAACTTTCCTCCGGCAAAAAAAGCTTTGCTTTTTTGGTCAATGTTTTTCAAATCGATATGTTCGCCGTCCTTTTTCACTTTCTACTTTCAGTGTTGATGCGGTTCAAATAAAATCCCGCCAAGAATAATATCAAGCCTGATATTTTGTCTTTTAAATGTTTTTTCAAATGTTCGAGTGCCTGGCTCATGCGCTTCTCAATCGCTTTTACACTTAAATTGAGTTGTTCGGCAATTTCCCTGTACTTCAGTTCATCAATCCTGTTCATCAGGAAAACTGTCCGTTGTTTTTCAGGCATCGATTTTAAAGCTACGTCATAGGCTTTCTGTAATTCCTGAAAATTAAGTTCTTCTTCAGGAGTTGTGCTATCGTTATTGGGTTGAAATGTGTTGAAGAAATTAAATTTGACCTGCTCCCGTCTATATTGCGAAACATATAAATCGCCGGCAATTTTGAACAATAAGCCTTTTGCAGTTTTAGTGTCAATGGTCAATTGCTTTTCCCAAATCCTCATGAAAGTGTCCTGGGCGATGTCAGTGGCAATGTCTTCGTTTCCCGAACGGTACAGAATGTATCTTCTAACATCCTCGAAATAGGCGCTGAATAAGGATTTAAACTCTTCTTTTTTCAATTTTGTGCGGTTTTCATCGGTCATAAAGATAGATGAAACGCATGTTTCCTGAAAATATTTTTCAGGCCTGAAGGAAATAAAATCCTTCTCAATATCACTTGCCAGTTTCTTTCGACGACCTTTTCAATGAACAATGCAATTCAGGATAATTTCCCAATCGATTTCACTCAATTTCAAAAAGAGAGCCACACAAAGCAGCTCCCTTTTCAAAAGTTAAATCCAGATATTAGTGTTTATGCATCCGTCCGTTGTTGTCGCAAATCTGGTGCCCGTCGACACTGGCCAGCGGCATTTTATGATCGCGTAATTCAATTTCAACAGTCGTTCCGTCGGTCGTCAAATTGGCCAGGTTATCGCATTCGCCGGTTCCATAATCGAGAGTTGCCAAAACTGTATCGCCTGAACGGTATTCAACAATTCCCTGAACCGGATTGAAGCAATCGCCCAAACGAATTAGTGGATCGGTTATTTCGCGGGTATAAACGTCACCTGCCGAAGTGGTCACTTTTAAAATTCCGGTAATCTGAATCATGTCGTCGCTTCGGTCGGCTGTGGTATCCAGTCCCTGCAGCCATTCGCGAACATCACTTCCTTCCCGGGTAACGGTGCTGCCGTCGGGCATTGTATAGGTCACATTGCTTGTTGTTGTCAACACGCGGGTGCTCGAATTGTCTCCGTTAAAAGTTTCACTTAAAGTTCCTTCGATTCCTACAGAATCAACAGCACAATTGGTAAAAGTTATATTTCGAGAGCTCCCGTCGGTATCTTTGGGCCCGGTAATTTCTATCGTGACCAAACCACTGATAACCCGATTGTGGTTGGTTACCGTGCTGTCGCCATAATCAATTGAAATCGTGATTGGGTAACCTGTAGCGGCCGTGTCAATAGAAACTGTCGGAAGCATTCCTTGCACATAATGGAAGTGACCTTTCCCCATGAGTAGATTTCGCCCATGACCTTTCAAGTGAGCCAGTTGCCGAAGCATTTGTTCGTATTCACAATAAAAATAAGCTTCGTAACTTGCTTCTTCAGATACGCTTTCAACAGCCACATCGTTCAAAGCAATCGAAGCAGATTTTAATTGAAGATCAGTCAGATCAGTACTTGTTGTAGGAACATCGTTTTTTTGGCAGGCGAAAAATGCAAAAGTGAGCATTGCTGTCGCGACTTTAGTTCTTGTTTTCATCATTTTCAGAAATTATTAAGAGTTAAACATTCAATGTCTTTTCCCTATATCCGAAAAAATGATACAACACCCTACTTTTAAATGTGATTTTTTTCCTGAAGTTAATTTCCGTCCGTCTTTTCTTCCTTCTTTTTAATCCCGAACTCAGGATTTACCCGAATGAAAAATACGGGAATCATGCCCGGAATCATGCACAACATCACCCATACGAAAAAATGCTGATAGCCGATTATTTCCTGAAGCCAGCCTGAAAACATTCCTGGAAGCATCATGCCCAACGCCATGAAACCGGTTGCGATGGCAAAATGAGCCGTTTTGTTTTTCCCTTCCGAAATATAAAGCATGTAAAGCATGTAGGCCGTAAAGCCAAAACCATAACTGAATTGTTCCAATGTTACACAAAGGCCAATGATGAGTTGGTTTTCGGGTTGGGCAAACGCAAGATATACATACGCCAGATGCGGAATATTTATAGCTAAAACCATCCACCACAACCAATATTTGAACCCTTTGGTCGACGCTGCAATTCCACCCAAAATTCCTCCAACCGTAAGAGCCAGAATACCAAAAGTTCCGTAAAGCAGTCCGACTTCGCCGGTAGTTAAGCCAAGCCCGCCTATTTGGCGCGGGTCGAGCATAAATGGCGAGGCCATCTTAATCAACTGTGCTTCACCAATGCGGTACAGCATTAAAAAAGAAATGATTACCCAAATGTCTTTCTTTCGGAAAAAGGAAACGAAAGTTTTTAGGAATTCGCTCAGAAAGTTTTGGTTGTTCGTCGAGGCTGGTTTATCAGATTCAGGATAGGGCAAAATAAACCGGTGATAAAATGAAAAGATCACAAACATGCCTGCCAAAATCAGAAAAGTGATACTCCAAGCCAAATGAATATTTCCTGAAGTTCCTTTAAACACCGCTGTTGTCGGGCGATTTAGCTTTGGATCGCACTGAAAAAGCAAATAGGCAGGTTTATCCTGATTGGCTGCCGTAAAGGTCAGCCGCTCCCCTTCTATAAGCCTGATGCTATTGTCTCCATTCCTGAATTTCAGGTTCAGCACCATTTCTTTATTCGCCTCTGGTTTTGCCGACAATTTCACCGCAACAACGGCTAAATTTCCGGCAAATGAACTCACCGACGCCGAGTTCGCTTTGGCGCCAAACGAATTTTTGAGCAGATTTTTTAGTGGTGCTGAAACATACGATGTCCATAAGCTTTCTTTTTTGACCGCCCTGACCCTGCTATCTGAACCTTCCGTTGAAATAGTAAATCCATTTTCCTGGTTGTAATGTGAAACAACTTTTCGAATAGAATCTGCCTTTTGTGTCGGAATAGTTTGTGTTGAAATCTCAGCATTTTCAGGAAATACTGCAAAAAATGTTTGGTCATTTACATGATCAATCCGATGCGAAATCTCCGGTAATTTTAGTTCACTTACAAAGTTTGGATTGGCTGAAAGATTAACTTCAATCGGAGGCAATCCTGTGGAAGTTTCAAAAAAGCCAGCCAGAATTATAAGCAAACCTTGCCCCGTAATCATGGCAATACGGTAAAATGTGCTGCGGATTCCAACGAAATAAGCCTGGTGATGTTCGTCGAGCCCCAGCATGTAAAAGCCATCGGCCGAAATATCGTGTGTGGCCGAACTAAAAGCCAGAAGCCCAAAAAATATCATCGTAATTTTAAAAAATCCTGGTAAAGGAAGACCAAGTGCTACTCCACCGAAACCCGCACCAATAATCAACTGCATAATTACAATCCACCAGCGCTTGGTTTTTAACAGATCAACGAGCGGACTCCAGAACGGTTTTATTACCCAGGGAAGATAAAACCAACTGGTATAATATGTAGCATCAGCGTTTGAAATTCCTAGTCTCTTATACATAACAAGAGAAAACGTAGTTGCTACAATTACATATGGAATTCCTTCAGCAAAATAAAGCGTTGGAACCCATGCCCAGGGATTTCGGGTCTTTGCTTTAAAGGTTTTATTCGTTTGACTCATTGGGTATTGGATATTCAATATTGAGTATTGTTTGTTTGGTTCTTGACTTCTATTTTGGTGGTTTCGTGCAACAAATGACCCTGAAAATCTATTTTCAATATACTTTTTTAATGCTGGCTCCACGGAAATAGTGCAGTAAAATTTCATCGTATTTGTAGCCTTTTGCGCCCATCATGGCCGCTCCAATCTGGCAAAGTCCAACGCCGTGTCCCCAGCCAGCTCCAGTCAGAACAAATTCGCCCGGAATTCCATCAACGATGTTTTGTTTATCGACCACAAAAGCCGAACTGTACAAATGAGATTCAGATAACGTTTTGCGGATTTCGAGCTCCTTCCCAATGGTAAGCGTACGCTTCAATCCCACAATTTTCAGTTTTGTCAATCGCCCCGATTTACCACGTTCAACCGGAACCAGATCGAGAATATCACCAAATTCACGTCCGGATTTCCGTTGAATTAGCTCTGCCAAAACGGCTTGCGAATAGCTGACTTTCCATCGGTAAAAATCGGTGGTTTCCTGGTCATAATCGTTCAGTACCTGAGAAAGGACTTCTTTGTTGTGTGTATTGCAAAAAGCTTCCGGGGCATTTCTGATCCATTTTCCGGCTGCTTTTTCATCAGTCAAATCCAGCTCAAAACCTTCCGGAGAAACCGGGTTATCAACAATTGATTGCAAATACGGATGGTCTTCGGGTTCCCAAACATTGGCAAAAGTTTCACTGATTCCTCCACAACTTTTCGAAAAACGGGCGTCGCAAATTTTTCCGCCGTTCATCAGCATCATTCCATGCGTTTCGGCTATCGCCTGTTCAACCAGCGGTGTCGACTGCCGCGTAATTCCCTGGTAACGCTGGCAATGGTCGTCGGCACACACATCAAAATTCTGATGGTCTTCACGGTCGTACCAGCGGATATACTCGTCCGGAGTTTCGGTGATACTTTGGTATTTTTGCTGAGTTTGTTTCAGAAGTTTACTTTTTTCGGTTTGAGCAACCAACCACGATCGCGAAATAACAGCATGGGCTTTTAATAGTTCAAGGCTGCTCGTAGCGCTCATTTCCGACGAAATGACACTTACCAGGTAATCTTCGAGTGATAAGATATTAACGGCTGTGAGCTTTTCATTTTCAATCCTGATTTCAAGCGACCCTTTAAACCGCTGGTTTTCTTTCCGTTCCCAGTGAAACTGGATGCCAATGGTCACTTCATTCAATTCAAAGGAAGCATCTGCATAACGAACCGGCTGAAAAACAAGGATATTTTCATCAACAGACTTTTCATTCAACCAGATTCTTCCGTCGCGATATTTCACGATTTGAACACCTTCAAGAGGAATTCCTTTGGGTTCCAGAGAGTATTTATGGTTTAACCTGAATGTGATTTCAGGTTCGTACATAATGCCAATGCGCAATTGTGGTTCGTTCATTTTTTCAGAATTTACAAACAAATTTCGAGAACCGGAAATATGGGTTCGCTGAATCCAAATTTACGGTATAATTTTTCGCCGTCTTTCGATGTATGCAGCGAAACTTTGGTGACGCCACGGTATCGGGCCTCCGTAATCAATTGTTGAAGAATCAGGGCTGAAATGCCTTTCCGGCGTGCAAAAGGTACGGTGTACATATTTAAAATATCACCTTCGAGATACGATGACTGGTTGAAGTCACCGGGAATTTTTTTCAGAACCATAGCTCCAAAACTGAGCGCCTCACCATTCAGTTCAGCCAGAAAAGCAAAAAAACGATTTTCAGTAAGCGCTTCTGCAAAGTATTGATTCAACTCATTTTTAAGTTTTTCCTGATATTCGTCGCTTCGTTCTCCCTGCATTTCAGCAAGGTAAGCCATCCGGTAAGTGGTCAAGAGGTCAACTTCGTCCGGCCCTACCTCCCGAATTATAACAGCTGGTAAATCGATTTGCATGTTGATTTTGTTAGTGATACTTTTTGTTTGACGGATGATTGAATTGCAAAAGCCGAACTTAATAATTATTGTTTTGCAAGTTCATTATTATCGGATTCAAAATAACGAAATTGTTGTACAACAGTCTAAATACAAAGAAACTGGAAATATCCCTGAACCGATAATTTGGCCAGAATCACGACTACATTCGGCAAATGAATATTTTGAATTGAATAAAACCTAAAATTAATGCATTTCAGATTGTGTGCATTTATTTTTTGTGTTAAACTCGTATAACTTTTTCATTGAACAAATGCCACTAATTACACAAGTGTAAATCAGTCATTTGATTTTGGGAAAAAGCTTAATCAGAGATATTTTGGCTGGAAATACATGCAAAATACTATTTCCTCAGGATTAAACTTTTGGATTTAAATTGAGTCAAAAACTGAATCTATATTTTAGCATAAAAACTGAACGAACAACCAACTAAATCAACTATTGAAATGGGCACAATTTCAAAATGGCTTTACAGTGTTATCGTATTGCTAATCATTGTCCTTCTGGGATATTATTTCTTCAAACCCGAGACAGGAAATAAACCAGCTTCCAAAAACATGAATGCATCTGCCCGACAAAAAGAACAGGCCAAAGTTGATGCATACATTGTCAAGCCATCGTTGCTGATTGACGAAATCTCAGTTTCAGGATCTTTACTTGCTTTTGAAGAAGTAGAACTGAAAAATGAAGTTGCCGGAAGAATTGTCTTCCTGAATCTGCCAGAAGGGAAACAGGTAAAAAAAGGAACCTTGCTGGTGAAACTTTTCGACGATGATTTACAAGCCGGGCTAAAAAAACTTCAGATTCAACTGGCCATTCAGGAAAAAATTCATGAGCGGCAATCGGAACTTCTGAAAGTTAACGGGATTAGCCAGAACGACTACGACCAGACAGGCTTACAATTGAATTCATTGAAAGCCGATATTGAAGTGCAAAAAGTACTGATCCGGAAAACTGAAGTTCTTGCGCCGTTTGATGGCGTTATCGGTTTGCGCAACGTCAGCATTGGCGCAGAAGTCACACCTTCAACACTTCTGGCGACCATCCGTAGCGAAGACAAATTGAAGCTCGATTTTAGCGTTCCTGAAAAATATAGTTCGGAGATTAAGCCTGGAATGAAAATCATGTTTACCATGTCGAACGACGATAGCCAATTTGAAGCAACCGTTATGGCAACCGAACAGGGCATTGATGTTACAACGCGAAACCTGAAAGTAAGAGCAGTTTTGGACAACAAGGACGAACACCTCCTTCCGGGGGCATTTACCGATGTTAACCTGAAACTGAATGAAAAGAAAGATGCCTTACTGATACCCACTCAGGCATTAATTCCATCGGATCAGAACAAAAGCGTTATATTGGCCCGCAACGGGAAAGCGCATTTTGTTGACGTAAAAACCGGAGTTCGCCGAGCCTCAAACATAGAAATAACGCAGGGACTTCAGGCGGGAGATACCATCATTACAACCGGCATCCTGTTCTTAAAAGAAGACTCGAAATTGTCGTTTGCAACAGTTAAGTCCGATTCGCTATGATGATTTCTGATATTGCACTGAAACGACCTGTTGGCTCCATTGTGATGAGCCTGATTATTATTTTGCTGGGGATTGTTGGATTCTCCTTTCTTGGCGTGCGTTTGTATCCGGCCATTGATCCTCCGGTAATTACTGTTTCGGCCAGTTACACAGGCGCCAATGCCGAAATCATTGAATCACAAATTACCGAGCCGCTCGAAAAGTCTATCAACGGAATTGAAGGCGTAAAGTCTATCTCGTCGCAATCGGCCATCGGACGAAGCAGCATAACTGTTGAGTTTAATCTTGGCGCCGATTTGGAGAAAGCGGCAAATGATGTCAGGGACAAAGTTTCGCAAGCCATGCGCTCACTACCTCAGGATATGGATTCGCCGCCAACGGTAACCAAGGCTGATGCCAACAGCGATCCGATCATCATGCTGATTGCCGAAAGCAGCAACATGAACGACATTGAACTTAGCGATTATGCCGAAAATGTGCTGATGGAAAAGCTGCAAACCATTCCGGGCGTAAGTTCGGTCGGAATTTATGGACAGCAGAAACCTGCCATGCGCCTGTGGCTTGATCCGAATAAAATGGTGGCATACAACCTAACGGCTTCCGACATAAACACAGCACTGGTCAAAGAAAACGTTGAAATGCCCGGAGGAAAAATCCGTGGAAGCGCCACCGAACTTACCGTTAAAACATTTGGTAGGCTTGAATCTGAAGATGATTTCAACAACCTAATAATCAGACAGGTTAACAACCAGATTGTTCGGTTGAGAGACATTGGAGAGGCTGTTCTTGGGCCTCAGGAAGAAGAATCGGGCGCACGAATAAATGGAATTACCGGAGTTGTTCTGGTGTTGATTCCGTTACCCGGAGCCAATGATATCCAAATTGCCGATGAGTTTTACAAACGCCTGGAACAAATTAAGGAAACTGCACCCAAAGGTTTGCAATTGTACATTGAGCGCGACAAATCTATTTTTGTGCGGCAATCGGTCCGCGATGTTTTGGAAACGCTGATTATTGCCATTAGTCTGGTAGTTCTCATCATTTTCCTTTTCTTCCGGAACTGGATTATTGCGCTTCGTCCGCTAATTGATATTCCCGTTTCGCTCATCGGAACATTTTTCATCATGTACATTTTCGGTTATTCGGTAAATGTGCTCACGTTGCTCGGAATTGTTTTGGCAACCGGGCTTGTGGTTGACGATGGGATTGTGGTTACCGAGAATATTTTCAAACGCATAGAACGTGGAATGGATAAGTGGCAGGCCGCTTTTGAAGGAACGCGTGAGATATTTTTCGCCGTTGTTTCCACTTCGCTGACATTGGCCATTGTTTTTATTCCGGTTATTTTTCTGGAAGGATTTACCGGCCGTTTGTTCCGCGAATTCGGTATTGTGGTGGCCAGCGCCGTATTGATTTCTGCATTTGTTTCGCTGACCTTAACTCCGGTTTTGAACGTCAAACTTGGCGGAAAAGCTGGTCATCATTCGAAATTCTACACAGCTACCGAACCATTTTATCAGGGACTGGAAAATATCTACCGAAAAACACTTCATTTCTTCATTCAGCATAAATGGATTTCAGGATTGATTTTGACCATCTGCGTTGCTGCCATTCTAATCTTGTCGCAAACATTGCAATCGGAGCTGGCACCACTTGAAGATCATGGTTATATCCGCACCACTTTAACGGCTCCTGAGGGAACAGAATATTCAACTACCCAGGCCATTATCGACAAGGTAGCGCAGATAAACATGGATTCCGTTCCTGAATCGCAATACGTTCTGGCACGATATGGCGGAGGTCGGAATGCCAGTGCAAACGGTGGATTTGTCATCACAACTCTGTCTGATCCAACGGAAAGAAAAGCTTCGCAGCAGGAAGTTTACGAAAGGCTGTCAAAGATTTATCGCACAATTCCTGACGCGCGCGTCATTGCAAGTCAGGAACCAACCATTTCAACTTCTTTTTCACGCGGTCTGCCGGTCCAGTTTGTTATTCAAAACCTCGACTTCGAAAAGATCAGGGAAGTTTTGCCCAAAATGTTGGAAGAAGCTCAAAACAGTCCGGTTTTCAGCAATGTGGATGTCGACCTAAAATTCAACAAACCAGAACTTAATGTGCATGTCGACCGCTTAAAAGCCACCAGCCTGGGAGTTAACGAACGCGATATTTCCGATGCCTTAAATTACGCATTCAGCGGAGGCCGTACGGGATATTTTCTCCGGAATAACAAGCAATACTATGTTATTGCCCAAGTGATGCGCGAAGACCGAAACGTTCCGGCTGATATATCTTCATTGTACGTGCGATCGTCTTCAGGCAAAATGATACAGTTGGACAACCTGGTGAAAATAGATGAAAACAGCAGTCCGCCAACTTTGTACCATTATAACCGCTATAAATCGGCCACAATTTCGGCCAACACAGCCAAAGGAAGAACACTGGGCGAAGGTATTGCCGAAATGCAAAAGATTGCGGACAAATTGCTCGATGGCTCATTCAATACAGCTTTGGCGGGCACTTCCCGCGACTTTGCCGAAAGCAATTCGAACATTTCGTTTGCTCTTGTTTTGGCGCTTTTGCTCATCTACCTCATTCTGGCAGCCCAGTTCGAAAGTTTCCGCGATCCGTTTATCATTATGCTTACTGTTCCAATGGCTATTGCCGGCGCTATGATTTCATTGTGGATCTTTGGTCAAACCCTGAATATATTTTCTGAAATCGGGATGATTCTGTTAATCGGAATTGTGACGAAAAACGGAATCCTGATTGTTGAATTTGCAAACCAAAAACAGAAATCGGGAATGACCAAAAAAGATGCAGCGTTTGAAGCCGCTTCGGCCAGGTTCCGCCCTATTTTAATGACTTCGCTGGCAACCATTTTTGGTGCATTCCCCATTGCGCTGGCACTTGGAGCTGGTGCTCAAAGTCGCGTTCCGTTGGGAATTGTTGTAGTGGGTGGATTGCTATTTTCGTTGTTACTCACGCTTTTTGTCATTCCGGTGACCTATATTTTAATGTCAGGGAAAAAAGATATACTACAGGATTAACCCAATTATCGGGACACAATGGGAAAGAAAATTATATACCTGGTTATTTTACTTGCAACGTTTTCTGTAGCTAAAGGCCAGAAGCTAATGACCGTTGAAGAAGCTGTGCAAATAGCTTTAAAAAACAATTTCGACATTCTTGTGGCACGCAACGATGCCGACATTTCGAAAGTAAACAATACCGCCGGTAATGCCGGAATGTTGCCAACCGTTCAAGTAAATGGTTCCGGAAATTATGAAGTGAATAACGTACATCAGGAACTTTCAAGTGGTACTGTTAACAATACCAATTCGCTTTCGTCCAGATCGCTGAATGCCGGTGCTCAGCTTTCGTGGACTTTATATGACGGCGGCAAAATGTTTGTCACAAAAACCAAGTTAAATGAAATTGAGGCCCTGGGAGAAATTCAATATAAAGAACAGGTTTTGGCGACCATGTATAATGTGATTGCAGCTTATTACGATGTAGTCAGGCAAAAACAGGAACTCACTTCCATAAATGAAGTAATTAATTATAACCGTGAGCGGGTTACTATTGCACAGGCCGGCTACAATTCAGGTTCACTCATCCGGACAGATTTACTTCAGGCAAAAATTGATTTGAATGTGACCATGGAAAGCGCCATTAACCAGCAGTTTGTCATTGATGCCGCCCGAAAAACGCTGAACGAACTGCTTGGCCGCAATGCCAACGATATTACCGAAGTATCCGATTCCATTCCGCTTAACTATATGCCAGACGAAGAAGATCTGAAACAAAAAATCTACTCTTCAAATACCAGCGTTCTGGCTTTTCAGAAACAAATTGATGTGGCAAAACTCAGTCTTCAGGAGTTTAACAAATCGTACTTACCCAAGGTGAATTTCAATGCGGGTTATTCCTACTCTCAAACGACTAATTCATCAGGAAACGTGTTGCACAATCGTTCTACCGGTCCACAGATTGGTGGGAATTTGGTAATTCCGCTGTATAGCGCAGGTGAAAATAAACGTAAAACTGCTGTTGCCCAATTACAACTGCAATCGGCTGAATATGATCTGGAGAGCGTAAAACTCCAGGTAAACACTGATTTACTGAATGCGCTGACCGGTTTTAAGAACCAGCAAAAACTCATGCAGATTGAAAAAGAAAACAACGAGCTGAACAAGGAATACATCGAAATTTGTTTGCAGCGACTTCGGCTGGGTCAATCAACTTCGCTCGAACTACATCAGGCTCAGGACAGTTATGTGCAATCGTCGACCCGGCTTATTAATTTTGAATACAACATGAAAATTGCAGAAATAAAGCTAAAGCAATTGATTGCAACGCTTTAACGGTATCTCGTTGTAAACTCCTTGCGCTTGAATTAAAATGCAATTTCAGGAAAACCGATTCTTCAAAAGTTTGTTTTACTGTTTCGAACACCAAAAGTAATTCATTAACAAAACAACAAGCTACAATTTAGCTCGTTATTTGTTATCGTATTGGTTTCTGAAGATTACTTCTGATTTGAATCAGGAGTGTTTTTTAAGTTGTTCATTTTTATTTTCAGTTGCTTGAAATATGTTTAAGAATCCCAAAAATTGAAATTAGTTGGCACTTTAACGATTAGTTAATTCTGAAACAGAGGAGTTTTTATTTGACTGAAAGTACCGATATTTGAATAGATAAATTCCTGAACTAAAAAAAAATTACAAGGGATTTTCAATTATACATCAGAATTTTTGATATGCTCACATACCTTTTAACAGTTCGCCAGCCAGTACGGTTTTTATTGGTAATCCTATATGTCGGAATCATTGCAGCTTTGTCTTTACTGCCAACGAGCGACCTCCCTCCTATTCCTCTTTTCCGCGGAGCCGACAAAATCATCCATTTTGCCATGTACTTTTTCTTCTCCCTGTTTTTTTGCTGGGCGCTTAAAACAGAAATGAGTTACTCACGACTTTTTTTCATCATCCCCGTGACAATAGGATGGGGCGTATTAATGGAAGTCATGCAATTGGAAATGCATCAGGGTCGTTCATTTTCGCTTTTTGATATGCTTGCGAACAGTATTGGCGTTTTTGCAGGAGTCTTGATTTTTGTGCTTCTGGCCCGGAAATATTCTACCTGAAAATCTAATCCACAAACGTATACCTTATTTCAGAATCACTTTGTAGGTCTGTAAATTTTTCGATCCAATTGTAATTATGTACAATCCTGGCGAGTTTCCTTTTAAATCCAAATTCTCAATACTTTGCGTGGCAAGCATACGTGAAATCATTTTGCCGGTGGCATTGTAAACTGTTATACTGCTTCCGTATTCAGGAACAGTTCCAAAATTGATGTTTACCATTCCCTGAGTTGGATTTGGATAAATCTTTACCATTGGACTATCATTTACATCATCAATAGCCGTTGGAATTTGAACCTCGACACTAAATTTTGCCTGCACGATTTTTCCATTCGAACTTGCTGTAATTGTTATTTCCGAAACTCCAACATTTTGATTTGAAAAAGTTAGAGTCAGAACCGAACCGCTTATGCTTGCCTTGACCACCTGGTTGTTCGTATTCGATGTTACAGCATAACTTATTACACTTCCCGGATCTTCGTCGACAAATACAGTACTTAAATCCAACACCTTTTCCGGAGAATATTTATCAGCCGTGATGGCTGGGATGGGATCGCTAATATAAGGCGGATGGTCGACTGCAGTAACATTGATGTTTATGGTTTCAAAAACGTTTACTTTCCCATCGGTCAGTGTTAAATTCAATGTGTTATTTCCGGCTGCGTTATTCGTCAACACTCCCGAAAGTTTTGCCGAAGTATCTGAGAGCCTGGTCAGGCTAAAACCTGAAGGTAAATTAGCAATTGAAAAATTTAGCGGGTCATTGTCGGCATCAGAGCCTTCGAGCACAATTTGAAACGGTAAATCGGCCACTACATTAAACGACCTGGCTGAAATTAAATTTGGAGCTTTATTAACTTGCTTGACGAATACTTTCACTTCATCTGGAGCCGACGTCACAGTTCCGTCGTTTACTGTCAGTAGTAATGTAAAATATGTATCAACAGCCACTTCAGGAGCTGTAAAAGTTGATTTCGCCGAAGTGGGATTATTCAGAATAATTCCTGAAGGAGCAGTCCATTCATATTTTAATGCATCGTTGTCCGGATCGGAAGAACCAGAGCCGTCAAGCGTTATTAAACTACCTTCCGGAGCAGTTATATCAGCCCCGGCATTAGCTGTCGGAGCCATATTCTCCTGTTTTACAGTGATTGTTACATAATCCAGCGAAGAATTTACGAAACCGTCATTCACCACCAGACTGAAAGTATATTTGGTATTTACCGAAACATTTGGCGCTGTAAATGTTGGCTTTACCGATGAATTTGAACTCAATGTGATGCCATCTGGAGCCGTCCACTTAAACGATAGCGGATTTCCATCGGGATCGTAAGAATAAGATCCGTCAAGAGTATAAACGCTGTTTTCATTTACCGACTGATCGGGACCAGCATAAGCCACAGGCGATTTGTTGACTTGTTTAACCAGTACTTTAACCTGCGATGCTGTTGATTTTAAACTTCCGTCACTAACAGTCAACCAAAATATAAATTCCTTATCTGACTGAACTTCAGGAGCAGTAAATGTAGGCTTTGCAATGGACGCCGAACTTAAAACAATTCCTGGCGGCGCAATCCATTCGAAGGTTAATGTACTTCCCTCGGGGTCACTGGAAGCGGAGCCGTCCAGAGAAACCAAACTTCCTTCGTTTATTGCCATATTGCTACCCGCATTGGCCGTTGGTGGCTGATTAACTTGTTTTATGGTTATTTTCACCTCATCGGCAACCGAATTAAGTACTCCATCGCTTACAACTAATTTAAAAATCAATTCGGTATCAAACTGAACTTCAGGAGCGGTAAAAGTTGGCTTTTCCGATGTATTCGAACTTAACACAATCCCGGCAGGAGCTTGCCACGAATAAGTCAACGTATTGCCATCAGCGTCCGTAGATAAGCTTCCGTCGAGTGAAATTAAACTGCCTTCATCAGCCGACTGATCGGACCCGGCATTGGCTACCGGCGATTTATTTACTTGCCTGACTGTAACTTTTACATCATCAGTGGAAGATGTAACGGTACCGTCATTCACTGTTAACGAAAACAGATAATCGGTATCCGAACTAACTTCAGGAGCAATAAATGTTGGCTTCTGGGCAGCTTTCGAACTTAGCGTTATTCCTTCCGGAGCAGTCCACAAATAAACCAGATTATCTCCGTCAGGGTCGGTTGAAGACGAGCCATCGAGTGTAACCAAGGTTCCTTCGTTCACTGCCTGATCATTTCCAGCATTTACAACCGGCACCTTGTTCACCTGTTTAACCGTAATGACCACCTGATCTTCAGGCGAATCCACTTTTCCGTCGTTCACAACCAGCGTAAATGTATAATTGGTGTTTTCGTTCACATTGGGTGTGGCAAACGAAGGCTTAACTGCCGAATTCGAACTTAATGTTATCCCGGGTGGAGCAATCCATTTATAAGTGAGCACATCGTTGATATCGGGATCAAAAGAAGCTGATCCATCGAGAAAATATGAACCGTTTTCAACGACAGATTGATCGGAGCCAGCGTTCGCCACAGGAGCCTTGTTTACCTGTTTAACCGTAATCCGAACCTCGTCGGCCGACGAATTTAATTGTCCGTCGTTTACAGTTAGTTTAATCGTAAAAACCTGATCAGCCTGAACTTCAGGTGCGGTAAACACAGGCTTTGAAGCAGAGTTCGAATTTAAAGTAATTCCAACCGGAGGCTGCCACAAATAAGTTATTGGATCATTCTCCGGATCTGTGGATAAAGTACCGTCCAATGTGACCTGACTTCCCTCATTTAAAGTTTGATCGGCTCCGGCATTCGCCAAAGGTGCTTTGTCAACTTGTTTGACTTTAATCGTAACCTGATCGATTGACGAAGTAACCGTACCATCGTTAACTGTTAACGAGAATGTATAGTTTGTATCGGTAGTAACTTCTGGTGCAGTAAAAGTCGGATTGGCAGTGCTTGTTGAACTCAGTGTAATACCTGGAGGCGCGGTCCAGGTGTAAACCAATGCATTCCCATCCGGATCGGAAGAACCAGTGCCATCCAGCGTAACAATTGATAATTCGTTTACCGTTTGGTCGGGACCTGCATTGACGACTGGTGGAATGTTTACATGGCGAACGGTTATAATTACCGCATCGGGCGAAGAATTTGCTTTCCCGTCATTCACAACCAAAGTGAATGTGTAATCGGTGTTTGAGGCTACATTTGGTGAGGTAAATGTCGGTTTGGCAGCAGTAACCGAACTTAGTGTTATTCCTGCAGGCGCTGTCCATTTATAGGTTAGTGCATCTCCATCGGCATCGGAGGAAGCCGAGCCATCAAGTGTTCCTAAACTATTCTGATTAATTGCCTTATCGAGACCGGCGTTGGCAATTGGCAACTTGTTCACCTGCTTAACGGTTACTTTAACTATGTCGGCAACTGAATTGAGCTGACCATCGTTTACAACAAGCGAAAACAGAAAATCCGTATCAGCCTGAACTTCAGGAGCAATAAAAGAAGGGTGCGCCGTACCCGGATCTATCAATGCAATACCTGAAGGTGCAGTCCATGTATATGTTAGCTGACTATTCTCAGGATCTGAAGAAGCACTTCCGTCCAAGACAACAGTTTCTCTCTCATTTACAGACAGATCGATTCCAGCATTTGCAATAGGTGCCTCATTAATATGCGTTATGTGCGATAACTTTACAATAGCCGAACCACTGGGAATAAAACCCGGGGCCGTTGTCGACTGTCCATTTGTAAGTAAGTAGTCAGCAGTTATTCCCGCTAATTCAACCTGATGCGTGGAATCCCAATATTTGTATAAAATCGGATGACCTTCGGTAAATCCATTTGCTTCATTTGCATCAGCTTTTGATGCAGCAATAATCACATGCGTAGCAGGATTTGTGAAAACAATGGGGGCAGTAATTATAGTTTTACCACAACAAATAGTACCATCGAAAATTGCAATTTCGTCACCTGCTTTCAAGCTTACGCCATCAAGAGTTGCTGTAACTACGTCAATGTTCATATGATCCTGCCCCAGGCCAACGTAATCAACAACAAAATGTCCCTGAGAAAAACCAAGGATATGTATCAGAATAAATGATATGATGACAGAAAACTTTTTCATTAATTGATGTTTGTTTTTGAGCTACTCACAAATCTAATATTCTGTTTTACAATCAAAAAACACTCAAATCCTTTAAAAACAGTCGTATCTGGGTTGTGTTCATAATCTTGTGCTAAGAAACGACATTTTTTTGAGAAATTTATTCCTTTTGCCAAAGTGTCGGATGATTAATAGCTAATAATCAGTTGCTTTAATAATGTCGTGCAAACCTTCACAGCAAGAATATATTGTGCACAGCAATCAGAAGCTTCTAACTAAAAGTTATTTTTCTTCACTATAATTACTGAAGAACTGCCATTAAACCGACAGAAATAAAAGCCGTCAGGAACTTGTTGATTGTTGCTGTCTCTGCCATCCCAAATCAATTGAAGCCTTTCGGATACCTTGCCATTGAAGATACTTCGGATCAGCCTGCCGTTTACATCAAATATTTCGCATTGTAAAGTCTGGCTTAAAGGTAAATCTATCTCAATATTCACGTTGACATTAAAAGGGTTGGGATATATCTTAAAGTTTTCTATAATGCTCAACTGAGGCGCAGAAACAGAAAAATCGACTAATGCAAACATGGATTCTCTCCTGTGAAAAACATCGAAACTATTGTTCACCGTTTGAAAATCCAATGGATAAACAACTCCGTTGTGATAAACTTTAAGTGTAATTTTATGACCTTCAATAAAGCCATTCGGGGAAGTTTCAACCGTGTCGTTGGCTGATGCCGGTATACTTAGACCATTATCATTAATATCCTGCGAGACTATAACACGTGCTCCAACACAATTCGATCCGTCGAATACGCCAATTTCATCTCCAACGTTCAATCCTGTCTGGTTTAGATTCACCAAATTAATATTCATTTGGTCGACTCCATTTCCCGTGTAAATAACTTTAAAAAAGGAATAAAGAATCAGCTTCCCCGGTTGCGCTGTTGATAGGAAAGTACCAAAAGCTAAAACAATAAAACAAATAAAAAATTCACAGGCCAAACGACTATGCGCAGCATTAAAATTACGATATAGTGTATGTATCAAAACCATAGAATTATCTGAAATTTACTGTACCACAAAACAGAACCTGAATTAAACCTGCAACCCGAAAACACAACCCAAATTAACTAACAGATCAAACTGTTTAAATTAACTGCGTTTTATGGATTTGACATACCCGAATTTGCCTACATCTTAACATAGCAACAAGTTTCCGGGGATAATAGTTCGTCTGTTTGATGGTAAATTCGAAGGCTATTAAATATACAAAATTTGCAGCGTTTTTTGAACAAAAGTATGTTTGCAACAAAACGTCAACGGCAGTGCAACGTTAGTGCGGCACTGTATGATTATTGACTTATTCTGGCTGGAGCTTGTGCACTTATAGCCTACTGGCGATTTTCACTGAAGCTTTTGTAAACTTTTCCGGAGATTAAATGTCATTTATTCTGAAAAAAATAGTTCAGTTAATCAATAATGGCTCAAATGAATCCAAAGGTTGATGCATTTTTAAGTAAAGCGCCGAAATGGCGTGACGAAATGGAGAAGCTAAGAATGATCGTTCTGGACTGCGGACTGACCGAAGAGTTGAAGTGGGGCAAACCGTGCTACGCTTATCACGACAGCAACATTGTGATTATACAAGGCTTTAAAAATTACTGTGCGCTCCTGTTCTTCAAGGGTGTTCTGCTAAACGATCCGCACGGAGTTTTGATCAAAACCGGTGAGAATACTCAGGTTGGGCGACAGATTCGGTTCAATGGTATTCCGGAAATAGTCGAACTGGAACCCATTCTGAAGTCGTATATTTTCGAAGCCATTGAAGTGGGAAAAGCCGGACTGAAAGTACCTGTAAAAGAAAAATCAGAACTCTTATTTCCTGAAGAATTTCAAAAAAAACTGGACGAATTCCCGGCCCTCAAAGTTGCTTTTGAGGTATTGACACCGGGACGACAAAGATTATACACTATTTATTTTTCTCAACCCAAACAATCGAAGACTCGGGAGTCGAGAATTGAAAAATACATACCAAAAATCCTGGCCGGAAAAGGATTAAATGATTAGTTAATTCAATTTACTAAATCACAAACGTCATGAATATTGCTAAAAAGGACTTGTCCCGGGAAGAGCGAGAAGAAATACTCAAAGTACTGAAAACCCGTTTTGAGAAAAACATGAACCGCCACAAAGGCCTTGAATGGACAAATATTCAAACAAGGCTGGAAGCCAACACAGATAAACTTCTGTCGCTTGATGAAATGGAAATTACAGGAGGAGAACCGGATGTTGTTGGACTGGATCAATTTACCGGCGAATACATCTTTATGGATTGTTCGGCAGAAAGTCCAAAAGGACGGAGAAGCCTTTGCTACGACCGCGAAGCATGGGAATCGAGGAAAGAATACAAACCTGAAAATACCGTTTTGGATGTTGCTGCAGAAATGGGCATTGAACTTATAACGGAAGAACAATACCGGAATCTACAGAAAATTGGGAATTTCGATTTAAAAACTTCGAGTTGGGTGAAAACGCCTGAAGAGATTAGAAAACATGGTGGAGCCATCTTTTGTGATCGTCGGTACGACCATGTTTTCACCTATCACAATGGCGCAGAATCCTATTACGCTGCCAGGGGATTCCGTGGCTTCATTAAGATTTGATCCTGATAGACGTTGGATTTAAATTGAGGCTATCTGGTCATTCCTTGGGCACGAATCAATAAACGGCTATCAAATACGACAAATGACGTCATGTTAAAGAAGAGTCCAGACTTAGGAAAGTTAGCGGATAATCATTGTATGCCATAATAACTTTGGACTGATTTGAAATTGCATTTGGGACTATTTACTTACCGATTCGCCTGACATTGACACTTCCCGAATAGAATGTAACATTTTTAGAGGGGTTTCGGTGATTACCATATTGAAAAGCCAGGCCGGAATACTCCCGCCGGGATTAACCGAACCTTTCAGCGTTACATGTACATAACCCTCTTTCAGCGGCTCCACGGTCCAGGTTTGCCAAAAATCTTTGATGCGTACGACGTTTGGTTTCTCCGGAACTTTGTTTGACAATGGTTTGGCCACATAAGTTCGAACTCCTGTTATTGCATCGACAGAAATGATTGTTTCGGTAACTAAATCACGATCCTTAAATGGCCAGGGCAAAGAATAAACCAGATAATACTGAATAAATTTGTTCTCCTCCTGACCCAACACTTTAACATCTTTAATCGCTTTGTCCCACCAGTCAATATTTTTAACATTGCCAAGCATCGAATTAACTTTTTCGAAGGATGCCTTAAAAGTTACATCGCCTTTAAACGATTTCCATGAATTGTTTGATTCAAGACGGGTATAAACAGTTATTCCATCCTTTTCTTTCACAAATGTCCAGGATTGAGCCAATAGTCCGAAAGCCGGAAAAATGTATAAACAACAAAAGAACAACAATATCTTAAAACTATTTCGCATCGATAAAAATAGAGGAAGGTCCACATCGCCACCCAATTAATCTAACAGCACTACCCTATTTTTGTTTCTTAAATTATTTGGGTCAAATATCACCGACTTCAGATTAATTGCTGTTACAAGCACGGTTTAAAAAGAGCTTTGCGAATGTTGTTTTTCAACTAAATGTACATATATTTGTACAATTATTTGTACGAATAAAATTTCAAAATATGCTAACTACAACACTTTCAGATTTCAGGAAAGATATTAAGAAATATCTTGACAATGTTACTTCGAATTTCGAAACCTTAATAATCAATAGAGGTAAGGATTCCGGAGTGGTGGTTATGTCTCTTGATGAATACAACTCATTAAGTGCGACACAACATGAATTATCTTCAAAAACGAATGAAATGAGACTCGATTCAGCGATAGAAAAATTGAAAACTGGTGATTCATTTCAAAAAGACTTGTTGGACCAATGAAATATACATTTGTAGATGAGTCTTGGGAAGATTACCTCTATTGGCAAAAGACGGACAAAAAAATGCTAAAAAGGATAAATGACTTGTTAAAAGACATCTCACGAAATCCTTTTTCGGGAATTGGAAAACCTGAACCTTTAAGATTTAAATATAAAGGATTTTGGTCTCGAAGGATTAATGACGAACACAGACTAATTTATCAAATAAAAGAGAATGAGATTCTGATTGCAAAATGTAGATTTCATTATGATTAAAATAAAACCGTGTGGTGCCATCAGCTACCCAAGTGCGGTAGCAGTGGGTGTTCGGTCGGCGGCTCTCTGCTTGATTTCCTTGTCCTGACGGACAGAAAATCGCCCGCAGTCCGCCCCTGCGTGTAGCTTCCTACGTTATCACAAAAAATTACAGAGAAAGCAATTTCCCTCACTGCTAGTCGATTCAGGATCGAAAAGAATATATATTTCCTTGCTTCAGCTTTATTCCGAAGAAAAAAAACATTGCCCGCTCTTCTACTGTTATCGAATAAATTTAGCTCCTTTACTTGAAGATATTTCGGCAAACAGTTTCAGAACGACTAAAATGAGATTTCGCGGATTTGAATTTGAAGATCAACCCTGGTTTCCTGATTTTCTTAGGGACGGCATGACAGATTATCTTCGCTTTCTATTCCTTCGCTTTAATCTTTACGAACCAGTTTTGCCAATCCTGAAGGACGCCTTACGAAAATCAGGCAGTTCTCATATTCTCGACCTTTGTTCTGGAGGCGGAGGCCCAATTGAGTCAACTTATAAAGACCTGAAAGACTCGTTTGACGCAGAAATTAAAATTACGCTGACCGATCTTTATCCAAACAAACTGGCTATCGAAACTATCTCCGGAAAAACCAAAAACGGCATTTCATACCTAAACATACCGGTTGACGCGACTTCTGTACCTCCTGAATTAGAAGGTTTCCGAACAATATTTTCAGGATTTCATCATTTTGAACAGGAGAAAGCCAAAGCAGTTTTAAAAAATGCCCTTGAAAACAGGCACGGAATAGCAATCTTTGATGGCGGAAGCAAAAACGTCGCGATGATTTTGCTCATCCTTTTTGTCCATCCTGTTTTATTGTTTTCCTGCTCTCCATTTTTCAAACCATTCCGGTTTTCAAGGCTCGTTTTCACTTATATCATTCCGGTCATTCCCTTTTGCACCGTATGGGACGGAGTTGTTTCCATTTGCAGGCTTTATTCTCCGGAAGAAATGCTTCAAATGACTCGTGAAATTGACGACGGAAAGTATAGCTGGACTTCAGGCAAAATTAGGAATGAGTTTGGGTTGAGCATTACTTACCTGGTTGGCCATCCATCAGGTACAATTATTCAGGAATAAACTGCCCGTTTCTGGAATGCAGATAGATCTATAAACGAATCCTGAAGAATCAACTTACTGAAAAACGGAAAGGACCCGGTCTGAAACAGACAGAATCCTCTCCCATCCACCTTTAAACACCTTATTGCTTAATAAACTTCAAAACATCTTTTCGCGTTTCGGAACCGATTTCCATAAAATAAACACCAGTTTTAAAACGGCCAACGTTGTATTGAACATGATAGGATTGATCGGGAAATAATTTTGATTCGATGAGTGATCCGGTCATCGAATAAATTTTGATGGATCGAACCGACGTAAAGCTTCCGGGCATGCCAATGTTGATCACATCAATTGCCGGATTTGGATACAGTTTGATTTTGTCTGACGATTCATCAACTGAAGCGATGGAAGTGACAACACCGGAATTTACGATAATCTTACCGACCATTCCCAGGGATGCATGTGGATCGCACTGATAATCGTATGTTCCGGGAGTATTGAAGACAAATTTGTATACCCATCCGGAACCCACTGTATTGCCAAATGATTCGGGATTAGACGGAAAGGTTGCCGTAGTGCCGTTTACATTGTGGTTTCCCTGAATATTTGTCCAGATTACGGTATCGCCAACATTAATTGTTTGAATGGCCGGAGTAAACTGGATAGGAGCTGCCGTAATGTTGTGACCCATCGGTCCAAAGATATCGGTGAATTTAGTGTTATGTATAAAATTAATGATTGTATCGCCTTTAACATTGTTCAAATTTATTCTCCAGGCATGATCAGTTGCAGGAGGATCGTATGAGCCGTTTTTGTTATGATCGGCATAAAAATCGATGTGATAAGACTTTCCCGGGTTAATCTTCCACGACGTGATATCAAATGTAGGACCAAGAACCGGAGAGACGACTGCAGTATCTTTATAAATACCAGTATCACTCTCCCTGAGGTAAAGTGTCAACATTTCATTTACGTGAGGAGTCATACCGGTAAAGTGCACGGTCAGTTTATTTTTCCAGGCGATGTCGGTGAAATTGGTATTGTGCGCAAAATCCAGAGTTGTATTTCCGGTAACATTGTTGACCTGCATCCTCCACGCATGATCAGTGGGAGGTGCATCGTACTTTCCGTTTTTGCTGTGATCGGCATAAAAATCGACATTGTACGATTTACCTGCCTCAATTCCCTGAACTTCGAGAGAAAAACTCACCGCTGCAATTGTTTTAACCCGACCAATTTCCATTTTTGTGGCCTGATCAATAACCGCAAGCCACAAGGTTTCACCTACATGTGGAGTCATGCCAGTAAAGTTAATGGTCAGTGTAAACGGTCCGGTTTCCACCTTTGGATTCACAATTACTTTTCCAACCATGCCGAATGCAGCATGCGGATCGCATTGATAATCATACGTTCCGACAGTGTTGAACGTAAACTCATAGGTCCAGCCGAGACCAACATCATTTCCAAATGATTCAGGATTGGAAGGAAAGACGGACTTAAGCCCATCGACATTGTGTCCCACCGTACCATTGTTCGTCCAAACAACTTTGTCGCCTGCGGTAATGGTTAATTCTTTGGGCGTGAAGGAACCATTCGTTACGGAAACTGCATGTGTAACCTGGGCCGTAAGAGAAAAAGCTGATAATAGAATTGCAAACATTAAGACCAACGTTCGCGGCAACGAAAAAGTAAAGATTGTTTTCATGTATCCAATTTTTAATGGGTGAATAACTAAGAATTAAAACACTTTTTCGAAACACCCCAGCAGTTTCTTGGGTGTTTCTATTATTGGATACGGAGCGAAGATTCAATACGCTGCCTGCGATTTCTTTTTTTCTGACTATTTTTTGAATATTAGCAATTAAACGGCAATGCAACTACGACTAAATTTAAACTCCTGATAAGTATTCAGGAATGATTGATGGGTTCATGCTGAGATTTAATGGAATGCTGAAATAAATTCAGCATGACTTTCCGCTTTAGGAGCTTACAGGTTAAAATTCCAGCTTGCGCTGATTGCCAGACCCAAAGACTCGAGTTTTACATTGGCGAAACCAATTTCACTTAAAGGAATTTTCATGTAAGGCTGAAAACTAACGCTGAGACCCGAAGTCAGCTTTCGCGTGTAGTTTGCCTGTAAATTAAGCACGCTCAGCCAGTGCTGATTTTCATTCACTAACCTATAATCCTGGGGCTCTTTAGTTGTCGGTCTTTTATAAGTGAATTTGTAATACTCCGACAACATGATATATGACGACATTCCGGTACCAACACTCAAAGTTGTCCGCTTTCTGCTTAAAAAAGTGTAATTGACGTTGACCGGAATATCCAGCACCCGGCAATCTGCGTCAACCGATTTGGGATAATAGCCTGACCAAATGTTTGTTTTCGGATTGTAGCTTGAATATGCGGCTGCATATAGCTTTTTAGCATACACGGCGCCGGTGCTGAAACTCCATCTTTTACTAAGTCCATAGGTTAGCAAAAGCCCAATATCATTTCCCATTTTTCCGTTATTCAGCGTATTCACTCCATTGTAATCCGACGAAACGAGCAGGCTTAAGGCAAGCGAATGGCTTTTTGATT
Source organism: Prolixibacteraceae bacterium (assembly GCA_963677955.2). Taxonomy (GTDB): domain Bacteria; phylum Bacteroidota; class Bacteroidia; order Bacteroidales; family Prolixibacteraceae; genus Aquipluma. Next base: position 3,420,026 of record CAXXQR010000001.1, on the reverse strand, counting down.
CAGAAATTTTAGGAAGTCCGGCCATTTCATTTTCTGCATACAAAGGTTCTTCGTCGGTCGAAGTTGCCTTTTTTTGCTGTTTTTCCGACTCATTTTGCACATAGCCTTTTTCTTCAACAGGAGGCTGCGCATTGATTGCTACCTTGCTTATTTCTCCTTCTCTGGTCTTTCGTGATTGTTCAACAAGAGCTTCTTTTGTTTCGTTGAGGTCAATCGTCTGGCTTTGATTAGTCGGCTGTTCACTTTCGCCCTTTTTCAGATTTCCAACAGAATCGACCGGAACCTGCTGGTTTTTATCAGCACCATTCTTCGGTTTGGCCAGTCCTGATTTCTTTTCAGGAGATGAATTAACCGAAGATGCCGGACGCTTTGCAAGTACAGCAGATTGCAATTCAGACTTCGCGACTATTTCCGGTTCCTTTACCGCCGGTTGATTTTGGGATTCGTTTTGCTTAACATCCGGTTTCTGATTTCCTTCCTGAACTAAAACCGGCTGAATTGTCTGATCCTGCGCGGATGGCCAGAGCATCCAAATGGAAAAAGCGAGTAAAATCAGAGCGGCAACACCGCTTAACGGCCTTAACCAGAAGATCAATTTCTTTCTCTTGCCACGTTGATTTAGACGCTGCTCCAGTTTGGCCCAGTCGCTTTCCATAGAAGCGAAGTCGTCGTTTTCCGGATTAAGCCCTACCCGGAACAGTTCGTCTATATTCTCATCACTCACTTTCTTCATGATTGCCCGAATTTTTCACAAACGCTGTTTGGTAAAGTCCATTGTTTCACCTCGCTTACCCATATATTTTACTATCAACAATATAATAATTGATTTTGGCACTGCTAACATTTGCTGTAATTTTTGTCTTGCTTTGTGCAGATTCGACCGCGAGGTACTCGCACTTATACCCACCATTTCAGCAATTTCTTCGTGTGAATACCCATCAATGGCGTATAAATTAAAAATAACACGGTAAGCTGGTGGAAGTCGCTGGATGATCGCAAGCAAATCCTCGTATCCGAGTTTATGCTCTATGTTAGTCTCATTCATCATGTAATCCGACTTTTCAAGATTAGCCATTTGCGACCATCTTAAATTTGCCCGATAATAGTCTATTGAAGTATTGTACATTATTTTGCTCAGCCACGATTTAAATGGCCAGTTTTTGTCATACTTTTCTATGTTGGTAAAGACTTTAAAAAATCCTTCATTCAGAACTTCGGAGGCTTCATAACGGTTGGCGGCATAACGCAAACAAATCTTCATGGCAAACCCATAAAGCTTTTTATACAACAATTCCTGGCTCTGTCGGTCTTGTTCTATACAACCATCGATAAGTCGCTGTAAGTCTTTTTCCTCCATAAAGGGAAACACAATGTTAGGTACCGATCACAACGGAAAATGCCTCTGCTTTGTTCAGTAATACAGCTATATAAATCAACATATTTTTTGATTATTGTTTCCCATATTATTCAATCTGTCTCTAAACTTATGCTAACTCGAAAATGACCACAGCTACTTTATATTTACAGTATCAAGGTTTTTAAAATTTGCTTTACAAATCTGGTTTTTTGCTCAAAGTAAATGTTCTGGAAATGCTAAATCCCCAGCGAAATCCACCTTTCCCCCAAGAACTGCTGGTACTTGTTACAAACTGGTTTTCGAGAATCGCGGTCGAATTGGTAAAAATCAGATTAAAAACGTGCCCTCCGGTTTCAATCTCGAGACCGACACCCAGTGGATTATGAAATCGGAATCCCTTTTGCTCGAGGAAATAGTTTTTACTTGTTTGACTTCGAAAACTCAAAAAATAATCAGCAACAAAAGCCATCCTCCGGTTAAACTTCATCCTTCCGCCAATGCCTAACGCAAAAAGGTCATTCATATCCATAAATGTCACAAAATTCCGTCGAACGTATGTTGGCGACAGGGCCAGCGACAGGTTATCGCTAAATTTCCGGGTGAAAATTGCCTGGGCTGTATAGCTCATCCTATCACTGAATTTCTGAAAAGCAGCATCAGAAGTGATGCGATCAGACTTGTCCATTCCCGAAGCCACTACATTTCCGAACAATGTTATCGAAATTGGAATCTGACTATCAACTGTTTGTTGCATCAACCGGTATTTTGTATTCAGGTAAAATAATTGTTTCTGATCGGTATTTACCCCATTCGGAGAACCCTTGGTTCTGCCAGTGCCAATACTCCATTTGTCGCTTAAACCATAATCAAAACCGATGAGAATGTCGGTGGAATTATCGAGGCCATAAAAGGTTTTAATTCCACCAAAACTTCCGGCGATATCTCCAAACCGGTGCATAACCACAAACAGCAAATCGTGCTTGTGCATGGTTTCGTTTGATTGCCCGTTAATGATGTGCGGCGACTTAAATGTGGCAATTACGGGGCAATGCTCCTTATTTTGACTGACATTATCAAAGAGCTTACTCAAATCGTCCTGAGCTTTCACCAACGATGAAAGACAGAAGACAAAAAATGCGAGGCTAATGGTTTTCATGCTAATGTTCTGAAATAAAATTTATAAATCGAAAATAAATTCAACAGCAAACTAATGACCGGTAACTTTATAATTGACAACAACTGTGACATCAATTATTTCGGCGATGTTCTTAATCACGATGGAAGGTATTTTAATGTGATGGTCAACCAGTTTTACCTGAAAAACTGATTTCCCGGTTACTGCTCCCCGTTCAACTTTAAATTCACCGTTAACCTGGTAGTTTTTGGTCACTCCATGAATATTCAGATCACCCTGCACCGTCACCGGATAATTACCGTCTTTAGCGAGATCAACCTGCCCTTTTATATTTCCCTTAAATTCAGCGAAAGGGTATTTATCACTTTCCAGGTAATTTTCATTAAAGTGTTCCTGCATCAGACTTTTCGGAAACTCGAACGAACGGATTGCAACTTTAAAGTAGATCGATTTGGTATCGAAATTCACGGCTGAAGCTCCTTTTTTACTCTCGGCTTTAATGTCTTCGATCGGCGCTGAAGAGAAAAAACTCAACATTGCATCCTGTGACATAAAAACCTGTGCCTGAACCATCCAACTTAATTCAAGCAAAAAAATGGTTATTAGTATTTTTTTCATTTGGTCTGTTTTTGCTATTTTTCGGGAGCGCAGTTCTGTATCCAAATGTTCAATGAATCTCTCATCGATTTGGGCAAAGGAGCATTACCTTGAGGCATATCTGCCTGATCGGATATGACCATGGTATAGAATGATGCACCTGTGTAATTTTTCAACCCTCCATAGGTTGTAAAACTTCCCGGACCCGGTGAATTACCTCCATAATGACATTCAATACAATATTTTGTCACAATCTTCTTCACATAATTGTCATACGTGACATCCATTCCGGGGAACTGGGGTGTACAACCCGTGTTTGACGGGTTTTCTTCAATTGATTCAGGCGCCATATTGGTACACGCCCACAGGAAAACAGCAAGGACAGCAACGACTAGTTGAGTAATCTTTTTCATATATTTTGTATTTATTCATTTCACTTCTTCGGAAAACCACAAGCCCCGCGCTAAATGCAAACGGAGCTCATGGAACTTCCCCATCAATAACCATAATTGTACCCATCACCCACTGTTGAAGTATATGTAGAAACCGGACTTCCGCTCTTCTTCGATAAAGTTGCCAGTACTTCACCTCCCGGATAGTCGACTGTATGAATTTGAACATATATTTTGCCTGAGGCCAGGTCAGTTGCCTGTTGTGCCGTTAAAGCAACGGTACCCGACACCGTTCCACTGGTTGCATTGGGGAAGCCTGTAATCTCAGCCATTACCGGGCCGCTGTCGTGAAAGTGCATGCTAACTACATTCGTTCCTAAACCAGCCCAAACAATGGAATAAGACAATTCCATGGTGCCTGAATTAAAAGTTGCAGTGGCTGTCCCCGATGCAGAAGTGCCCACCAAATCTTTCGACTTGACGAAACTTCCGGAATAATTGATTTGCCCATTCATTGAATCTGAATTATCATCCTTTTTACACGAACTGAATCCGGTTAAAATGGCCAGAATCAGAACAACAACAGAGTTGCTTCTGCGGCTAAATACATTACTTATTGTTTTCATCGCTCCAATTTTAATTAGGTAAATAACTACGATTAAAAAATCTGTTTTTTGAAAGACCTAACCGGTTAAAAGGACGTTTCTACCATTGGATACGGAGTGAAAATCGGATACGCTGCCTGATGATTTATTTTTTCTGAAATTATTTTGACTATGAAAAGATTATGCCGGAGAGAGTTGCTACTGAATTGCAGTTAGGTTGTCTGTCCACCCAGGTTTCACCGGCTTTTTTTATTTCTTGACAAAAGGGTACAAATTCCTGGCAAAAAGGTGAAACATTGTACCTTTTAGGTACAAATTTGTGGCTGGAAGGTGGAACGTTATACCTTTTAGGTAGAACATCCTGCTTTTAGGTTGAGCATCCTGGCAAAAAGGTAGGATAGTGGAGCTTTTAGGTAGAACGGTCCCGCAAAAAGCTGGAAGGGTGTAGATTAGGGTTTCTATTTTGCTTTTCAAACAATTGCAGGTATTTTTCCGGAGTATCCATGTCTTCCAGAAAATCGCCTCCTTCCAAAAGGATTACGTTTGCTTCGTGGAGTCTGGTGACCTTTTTTGCACCTTCGTCATTTTTCAAATCTGAGAGCTCTTGGAAATAGCATGCATCAAAAATCACTGGTACGCCAGTCCATCCTGAAGAAGAATGAGAAACCAGTATTTGTTGCGAACCTGGTTGAAAGCTGGTCAGCATTTTTTCGAAATACCCAGTTGAAATCATTGGTTGATCCAGAAGCGTGATTAAAACTCCAGAAACATCAGGAAATCGATCTTTAATCTGACTGATTCCAAAAGAAATGGAGCTGCCCATTCCACTTGCCCAATTTGGATTGACAAAAATATTTACCGGGTATTTTTCAATAACCGAAATGACGAGATCTGAATTCGAACCGAGAACCACATTAACCGGATTCTCCGTCTTTAGCAAAGTCTGTATTTGATGCTCAATCAGCGTATGGTTTCCCCAGGGAAGCAATTGTTTGGGTTGTCCCATCCGGCTTGAACCACCGGCTGCCAGCAGTAAAATCGGGATTTCAGCCATGAATGGAACCTACTTTATTTCGTAAGGCTTCTGGCTTTACATCCCGAATTACGCCCAATATTTCAGCCAATATCGAAACAGCTATTTCCGAAGCAGTTTCTGCACCAATGTTTATTCCGGCGGGGCTGTGTATTTGTTCCAGAAATTCGGTTGCTATATCGGGAAAATAATCCAGCAACGTTGACAATAGCCGCTCTCTCCGGTTGATTGAGCCAACAATACCAAGGTAGGCAGGTCTGACATCTTTCATCGCCATCAGGTATTGAACATCCTTGTTGTAACTGTGAGTCATGATCACTACCGCAGTTTGATCATCCAAAGCTGAGGTATCGATATTTTCGAAGAAAGGTGCGATCAAAGCGGAAGCGCCGGGAAAATAATCGCAGGATTTCGATTCATCGGCCGAAGCCACGATCGTTACTTGCCAGCCCAGCAATTTGGCAGCCTGGCACAATTGAACGGCATCGTGTTCAGCTCCGAAAATGTACAATTGAAACAGTGGATCGAATTTCTGCGAAAAACATTTCTGGTCATTGATCAACGCAGATTCAAAATACGGATTCAGGGAATATGTCTTTTTATTCAGGAAAATGGTTGTTCCGGCATTTGTATATTCGCCAACCTCTGGAGTGTAACAGGCATCAATCCTGAAGTTTTCTCGGTGTTTCAGTACGTTTTCAAAGTCGTTTAAAAGTTCTCCGGAAAGAAAAACCGGTTCGATTAAAATATGGAGAATACCTTCACAGCCGATCCGTAAACGACCGTCGTAAGTCATAAGTTTTGCTTTTCCGCTACGAAATACACTCTGCGCCTGCCGTTCTATTTCCGTTTCAACGCACCCACCACTAACCGCACCCACCGAATCGCCATCTTCGTTGAAAACCATTCGAACTCCAGGCCGCCGGTAGGAAGAACCTTCCAGATCGACTACAGTAACGAATACTGCTTTTTTCCCAAGTTGCTGCCAGTCTTTAAGCGTCTGAAACAGAAGTTTGATTTCGTGTGTCATTTAATTTTTGCTTCTGATTTTCGCACTAATTTAATCAAAACTTCGTTTGGGTAAGCGGTTGATGGTAATAACACATCCGTATTTCGCTCCTGAAAATCTCAAATGATACCGCAGTACCCACTGCATCGTTGTCAATACATCTATCCACCTGCCGATTTTTACGGAAGATAATTAAATTGAAAATAGTTATATGCAGAATAAATTAGGTTCAGCTCAACACCATTACTGATATTCTGATCGCTAAAATAAAATCAGGATCATTGTTTCTGAATTGCTACAACCGCCTTTGCGACCGCCAATTTATTACAAGGGATCAAGCTTACAAAGGCAATACAGAAAAGTCCGAAGAACAACTGAATGGCTATGCGGTTTATACCTCACTACAAAAACAAAACCTCTGTAAATAGTTTATCTACAGAGGTCTATTGGCTTAATTAAGCAACCCATCAGGCTACAAAACCTGAATTTTTTGATGGAGGATCATTATTGGAATCTCACGAATAGGCATCTCCCTTCCAGGGATTTTTCTTGGTTTCCTTGTCGTATGCGCGAAGTGGATGTCTGCCCGGATCCAGTTGTTTGCCTGTATCCCATGGTTCAAATGCATTTTTGATGTTTGCCAGTCCGGTTTTGGCCAGCTCAGGATAATGTCGCAAGAGTACGGTTTTAAAATCAGTCTGGTCGATCCAGTCAAGCCCTTCTTTGGTATAATACTCAGGAGTATAACAATCCGTATAAAAACGATCTGATTGTAACCGGCGGGTCGCATTCAGTATGAAAATCTGAAACATGGTCTCTCCGAATCCAAAACCTTTAGGCCGGTATTCTTCAGCTAATGTGCCAACTAAAAGGTCTAATTTTTCCACATCATTCCCGTAAACCTCTTTTAATTTGGGTACCATTTCATTCGCCAGACTTCCTTCCATCTTCGGATTGAAAAGATCTTCAAAAGTTTGAATCGGATTCAACCCCAATTGCCTGCGGAACTCGTTGTAGCGTGGCACCCCGCGTTCACGCGCCCTCAGGATATCAACAGCTCCCATATCAAACAATGGATTACCCGGAATGCTGAGCTCCTGCATAAACCTCGGAAAATTATTCAAAACCAACTGACCGGGATGCTGGTTGCCGAATGAATAAAAAAGATCGGCCACTTTTACCCGTTTGGTTATTTTTCCTGAACCGGCCTGTCGCGATGCTACAAAAGGAATCTCTTCCTCAATTTCACCTTTGTCGTGTTTCCTAATCCGGAGTGTTTCAGGCAAAAATGAATGCAACCGGTAAACTTCAACAAATTCCTCTGTTAATCCGTAAGGCTCGTCGTGTTTATCGATTGGATTACCAACGACACCGCCCATTTCAGGATTACGAACATTGATGGCCGCTAGAGTTTTTCGGTGCTTCCCTTTTTGAAAAAGATTGGTTAGAATGCCATACCAGTTGGCGTTCAAAGCCTGGTTCAGACCGGGATTCGGCAAAACGGCAGGCGTCCATTCCACCGAATGTATCTTGGCCATAATGGCCGCATTGATCAACCGGGCCACATTGAACAATCGTTTATCGTCCCAACCGGGATTGTACTTTTTAAGGTGATCACAAATGGCATTGTGTTCCCTGGCAAACACATTGTGTAACATGGCCAGTCCGACCCACCAGTTTCTCACGAAACCGGTTTCTTCCATTCCTTTCCCGTCGAGCGGCAAGGTGAAGTCGTCGTTTAGTCTCAGCTTTCCATCAACACCGCTGCGCAGATGATCAACCGTTTTTTGGTCGCTGCCGTATATTTGTGAGCCATCCCACCAATGTGTAACTTCATTGATGAAGGTAACTGGTGTATCATCTTTGTCAGGCATGCGGGTCGGATCAGCCTGGGTTTTGGCGACAAACATTTTCGACTGCCAAAACTTCTTCCGTGCCGGGTCGTCTTCATCGAACGGAATTTCATGCAGCTTTACGCCGGAACGGGCATCTATTTCGCCATGAGTGATCCAGTCGTGATTTTGAAATTGAATCCAGGACGCTGCCAGAAGATTCAGAAAAGGAACTTCTTTCATCTCTTGCCCGCGTGTTAAAAGTGTTCGGCTCACTTTCCTCGGATTCGGAGTCATTAATTGCTCACCGGTTTCCGGTTTGATGGCTTCTTTCTCAACATTGCGCTGGAAACGGGTACCAGCGGCACCTTCCATTGGGTTTGCCAGATTGTTCCAACTTCCGTCAGCTGTGCGGAAATGCGATACGCCTTGAGGAGGTGTCTGACCTTCAGGTTGAAACCCAATTAAACTGCCCTCCGGATAGGTATCTTTTAGGTTGTTTTTGTTTAGCTTATTCCGCATAAATGCCAACGTCAGTATTCCCAAAGTAATTGGTCTTCGATACCAGTTCGTCCACACCCGATCGCGGTATCCGGCCAGTGCTCCATAGAGATGGGTTAAAAATTCCATCAGGACAGATACTACTGCACCAAAAAAATTACCGATTAACAGCCGAAGTCGTGCAAATAATCCCGGCGCAGGTGCAGGTGCAGGTATTGGAGGTAAAGCTCCGTCGGGAACAATCGGTTTAGCCAGGAGAGTCTCACGATCAAAATAATGTAAATCCGGAACCTGTACGTTTACCTCGGCAATGGCATTTGCCTTCGATAGTGCCGCCATTTCCTGAAGATCTGTATTATCCGGATCTTGTTTAAGAGCCTTCTGGTAATATTTGGCGGCTTGCTCATAGTTCTCGCTTCGGAAATAGGCAAGGGCTAATAGTGCGGCGGGCTCACCTGCCATTTCGGTGTTCAAAAAGTCTACAGCCTCCTTGTATTTGCTTTCCTTAAAAAGGCGTTTGACCTCGGTGTTTGCTTCTTCGACGCTTTTCATATTAGATTCTCTTTAATAGTTGAATGTTAGTTTTCCGGAAATTGAACCCGACCTGTTGATGGCTGGATTAATGCATTTAGTCGTCGCATTTTGATCGGGAGTAGTTGAAAAAGTTAAGAATGTTAGCACTCATGCAAATCATGTACTGAAAAAATATTGGATTGAAATGCCGAAGGCATGTTCGGATTATAGCAATTTAGTGTGAAAAGAGTTGAAAATGCCGAGGGCATGACAGGGGTATGTCACCACTTCGTGGTTTAAAGTACTTGTTTCACTGTTATTTGTAATCATTTCAACCTTTCAGGTTTTAGATTCGCGGCATTTTAAAAAATCTGCAAAAACCTCAGGCCTGTTTATCTGCTAATTCGAGCGCAAAATAAAGTGTGAATTTGTAGCCCTTTCTGGATTTGAGATAGACAGCGCCCAGAAACAAGCCGTCGTGCAGCTTTTTGAGGTCGTCGCGGACAAGCTTAATGGGCCAGATATTTCCCTGATTGGCATAATCGAGTGTGAGAACATCACTGTTTCCGGCTAAAGGCGGTATAATACGGGTTGCAAATTTGAACCATTTCTTTTTGATGCTCCCGACTTCCATTCTGTTTATTCCTTTGCCGTCACTTGCTGTGAGCGGTTCAAAAACTTTCCCCTTCCAGGGAATCCAGGAAAAATACTTGTTGAATGGAATTACTCCATCCAAAATCCGGCCATTCGTAACACCCTTAACCTCACCAACTGTTGGTGTCGTTGCCAATAGGTACAATTCTTCGAGTTCGCGGCGGCGCATTTTGGGTAAATCATCCAAATGGACCTTAGCCAGCTTCTCGTTTTGTATCGTTTTTACTTCTGCTTGAGCTAACATATTCCCTCCTTAGTTTTGTATTTTTAAGTTGAACGATTTGATACTACTGCGAAAAGTCAAAAACCCCTAAATCCCCTGAAGGGGACTTTGAAAAGTTTATTGATTTTCAACGAATTCCCCTTTAGGGGTTAGGGGTAGAGAAGTTGAAAGTCAATAAACTTAGACTTTTCGGAGTGAACTCAAATTTTGTCTGATTCACTGAAAAAATCTTCAGGATTTGGTTCAATTCTTTTTTCACCATTCATATTTTGCCGGGCCTTCGAAGTTTCGTAGTAGATTGCTTTTCTGGCCCTGTTTTGATTGCCCAGCGGACGGTGTTCTGCTATACAATGCCACGGATTAAAAGACAAATTTCGGGCAAACGCAAGTTGTTCCGGAGAGTCAAATTTCTGCGCCGGAATACGAAGTGTTGCAACCTTTATGAAAGGCGAAAGTTTCTCCGGCCAGATGACAGATGCATTTTCAATGGGCATTTTATGCGCGTCAGTCTGAAACTGAATCAAAAAATCGAAACAGACCTCAATTCCGTTTAAGGTTTTTACCATCGCCTCCCTGAGATAATTGTCCGACGGATTCTTCGGTACTTTTGATTTTTCATGCGAATCCGGTTTTAACGAATATTGAATGGCCTGACCATCGCCAAATAAATAAGCAGCACAGCTGAAATACCTCTCGTCCAGCGGACTGGCATAGGTTTTAGCGTACAAGCCTTGCATAATGCCATCGAGCAAATGCGAATCAAACGGATTGATAAAGTAAAACAATGGAGTTCCCTTATAGATCTGCTTTTGCAATTTGAGGTTCTCAATGATGTTCGGTGTCGTAAATGTTGGAGCACTTATGCCCAGGAAATCCTGAGTCATCTTTTCATCATCCATTAACTTTTTGCCGTCAATGTCCATCAATTTGATTCCGATACTCAAAATCCCGTTATTTTTTATGTCCGGAGTTACCAAAGGGCCGGGGCCGGCAAACCGAACCCAGGCCGGATATGTTGCGGGCTCTTTAAATATCCCCTTTTTCAAGCATTTATCCTGAAGGGGCAGAATTTCAAATTGCGCTTTAAGCAATCCGTAGGTTTTGGTATTTCCGGCCCGTTCAGCGATACTGTGTTGATAATGCTTGGCTAAAAAAGCAGTCATTTGTTCGGTAATCTGTCCGGTGATTTCTTTCTCATTTGGAAGAAGCTTTTCTTCCGCAATGCCAAGGTGCTCGTTTTTTCGCCAAATGTTAATCAGAAATTGCGTAACCGCAGAGATTCGTTTCCTGAAGAGTTTGTCAAAGGTGTCGCGGTAAACCGGGTTTAGGCGCCGGGTAAAATAAATAAAGCCCATCAACAAATTGTGCAGCCAGTGTGCCATTGCTATATCTGGTAAGATTTAAAGAACAATCAATGATTTGTTGCCAAATATTTAATGGCCCGGATACCCGGCATAAAAAAATATCCGCCGCCACGCACATCAACAAAACGGGGCAGGTTGTGAATGCACTTCCTGACCGGGTTTCCAGGCATGGTAAATGAAGCAGAGTGGCCTTCTCTTTCTTTATCGTTATCACCAATAATCGGATCGGGATCGTTGTACAAACCGGCAAAATTCCGGTTGTTCACCCAGGTTTGCTGAATAAATTCAAACTGCCGCCTGATATTTCCATTGAAGCAAATGAAATGAATCCCGCGTTCTGCGTTTTGCTCAGCGCTTGCCAGAATCGATTCGGGTGTCATTGACGGATCAACAGGTTTGCCGTATGATCGGCCCCGACGAAGCAACCGATGTCGTTTTGCAATGGCTATGGCCGCTTCTGAACCGGGATTTGGAGGCAGTGAACCACGCGGATTCGACCGGCGTATGTGAGAGCCAAACGGGCATTTCAAACCAAGCGGATCTGTTTCATGGTAATTGAAATCATTTTGGTTGCCCAATTCAGGTTGATCGTGGTCTCCGGTTAAAGCCAGCGGAGCGCCGCTCGGCCAGCGCCCAACCATTTTCGATGCCAGTTTAATCCGGGCTTCAGGATTGGTGCGGTTATCTGAATTTCTGGTCTCCTGATCTATAAATTGCCAGAATTCACGCACGTTCTGATGCAACTGCCGGAAGACCATATAACTGCCATTGCGACCAAAGTCATGATCACCCGATCCGTTGATATCGGGAGGCAGAATTCCTTTGCTATCAGCCGCGGATTTAACCAGAGGACTGACCGTAAACTGTTCATATTCATTCGGGTATCCCAGGATAAACTCTCCGGCATTGACCGTATTGTCTTCGGTTCCGGATTTTGAAAGCCCCTCAATAATGGGTTGTGAAATGCCATCGGCAAAGCCAAAATGTTCTTTTCCGTTCAGTGATAAAGTCTCTAATTTCTGACCAATCGGGGACAGGCCGCCATCTTCGAAACTGCGGGAGTTGGCCTCATAGAATGTTTTCAGTGTTTCTTCATCGGTGGCATAAAGCATCAGCAGCATATGAATTTGTCCGGTTTTCGGTCCGCCCCACTGCCATTTATCGGGGGCACTTTCGCCCTGATCGCCAAGAATCCGGCTTCTGTACTCACTCGTCATCCCTTCCTGAAACTCGTTGGAAAACAAAGCCAAGGTTGTTGAATCCAGACCAAGCGTCCGAAGTCCCTCATAAGTAAATGCGATGTTCAGACAAGTGTTCGCCGGGTTGACCGCTCCATCCTGAATTTTACCAGCCATTTCAGCTAACCAGAGTTTAGCTTTTCCCGCATCCGTGATTCGCGACATGACAAAGCAGGCGGCCTTCAGGCTTGTATAGCCACGAACAATTATGCCTTGAATATCATCAACTTCCAGTGTATAATTTTGAGTTCCCATTCAGAAACTATTATTTATTGGTGAAACGAAAAACGTTAAAGTCCATCAAAACCGCTGCAGCCATTCTTCAATATCTGTTGTCCTCATTGTACTCCAAAGCCCTTCCCGGATTTTTGCATTGTTCCGGAGATTAACGGCCGAGAGGCTGGGATAAGCGGTGTACCAGACTTGCGAAACAATCTGGCGCTTGTTGATAAACGCTTTGAATGCCTGTTCATCTTTTGCCCCATCTTTAATCAGCCAATTTGTTTTGGGATATCCGACACCATTGCTGAAAGCAGCATTTAAACCCCATGCTACCTTGTTGATAAAATCGTCCATGTAACTTTCCAGGCTGCCGTCGTAATTACTGAGGAAAAGTACGCGCCGGTTTTGGTCAAGCATGACTAACCGAAAAAAATGAATCGTATCGACAACGGTGAGTTTGCCGTTGTTATAAATAAAGTGCGCCGCGAAATTGAGGCCCAAAAGAACAACTTTCAAGGTTAAAAACCGGAACCAACCCGGTTTGACAAATCCGATCGCACTGAACTGATTTTGCACAGCATAATCTTCATGATCAACAAGTTCCGGACGACGCCTTAGGTTTTGGAAACTGGTGTCGCTCTTTCGGTTATCCTGTTTCTCTTTTATTCGCAAAATGACAAGCCCTATAAGAAGTAAAGGAATCAGAACGGGCAGCAATACAATAAGCGCAATAAGAATAAGGCTGAACCTAAAAATCTCACTGGCAGTCCAAAACGACTTAGCCTTGGTGGCAGAAGGAGTCGCCCAATTTAACGTTGGGGTTTTCCTGACAAAATCCTGAATAGCGGAACGCATCTTTTCAGCGCTGTAATCCGACCAATCCTTTCCATCCAGAAATTTCTCAATTGCTTCATGCAGTTGCACATCCTTTTGAATCTGTTCTAAAGTTCTGCCAATTGTATTGATGTAGAATGTTTGAACGTCGATTTGATGCCTGTGCAGATATTTTAACCGGCTTTCAGGAGTACGTTCTGATTCGTCCGGATAATCCTCACAAAAGCAATATATTTGGTCGAGGCCCTCACCGGCTAATTCCACTATTTGCTTTAGGTGCGTTTCCAGTGAACCATCAAAATTGCTGGAAAATACCAGGCTGGGATGAATGCTCCGGCCTTTTTCGTCAGTGACTTCTTCGAGGAGCACAAAACGTGCAAAATGGGTATCATTCATTTTCTCAAATGGGATGAAATCATTTCCATAAACGTCCCTGTTGATTTCAGCCAATACTGCTTTAAGGCCGTCGGTTGCCCCCGGTTTGATCGCTGTGCATAGTGTGTATGCGCTTTGTTGCATCCTGTTGATGGCTTTTAAGTAATTAAATTGATATAATGTCGTATTTTAATTCACTCACCCCAAAGACCGAGTAGTCGGTCTTTCTCCCCTCTCTGCAAGCAGAGAGGGGCAAAGCATCGCAGATGCGAAGCCCGCCTGCAGCAGGCAGGGGGTGAGTCAAGACTTCGAAACATTTAAAATGCGACATTTAATAGTTCTCATTACTTACAATGTTTTCAGATATTCAACGAGTTCTTTCTTTTCATCAGGAGAAAGATCTGTTCCGTACAGGTGTCCCTTGTTACTATTGCCCACATCCGAAGTTTTGTATTTGAAAAACCGGAATCCATTTTCCTCAGGCACATTCGAAATAAAGCCAACGTTAACGCTGTCAACAACGTCGTAACCGCGATAAAAAGCTTTTGGTCGGTTTTCAGGAACCTGCAAAAGATCCATTAGAGTTGGCACCGAACCATTGTGCAAATAGGGAGCGCTTGCCCAAATGCCATCGAGCGGAACAGCTTTATATCCATCTGTTTTGCGAAAATGTGTAAAAGTTGAATCGTACTTCTCTTTGATACTCCACTGCTTCAGGGCTTCTACTGCAGATTCAGGCCATGAATTCAACCGGTGCGGATCAGTGCCAACCTCATTGATATCGACAACTTGCCCCACATTCGGCTGGCCGAATGCATGACAAGCCGCGCAGTTTACATCAAACAGTTCACGACCTTTGCCCGCCAACTCCTGATTTATTGCGAATGGAAACTTTGGCGGTTGTATCTCTTCAAAATATTTTTCCAATTGCCGAAGGTTGTTCAAATCGAGATCTTTGTGCATTGCTCCCATAGATGCCGACGCGGACAAAAACACTTCAAATCGTTTGGTATTAAAGCCATCCCAATGAACCGGCTGCCCTTTATGGGCTTTGGCATTCCATAATGTCATAATATCATAACCGCCAACGGGTTCAGCATCCTTTTCCGGAATTCCAATAGGAAGTCCGAGTAAACCCAAACCCGACCTTCCCGGTCCATGAGGCGGCAGGTCTTTATCCCAGGCCGAATTTTCCTCCCGTTCAAGCAATGCTTTCTTAACTTTTGGTACAATCAGATAACGGTAAATTTGCACTTCTACAACTGATAAGTCGTGATGTTTTTTGATTGCATTCACCACATTTTCCGGAGAAAATTTTGGGTCAGTGACACATTTGAAAAGAAATCTCTGATAAGCCTGTAAATCGAATTGTTGTGCCGTTCCGGCGAGAAGTAGTTTTGGCCTTTCATTCGGTTCCATTCGATAGGTGCCGGTGTGACACATCGCGCAGTTAACACCTAATCGGGGAAACCCAATCGTTTTTTTACTTAACCCAATGGGGACATCTTTGCCATCTTCCCAAACGAATCCGAAATACGCGTAAGGTTTCATTTCTTTAGCGCCTTCCGGCAAATACTGTGGAAACATTTCAGGAAGGACTTCCCATACAAAATAAGGAAGTCCCTTTTTTTCCGTTCCAAGCGAGCCATACTTATAAAGTTCTTCGTCTGATGAGTAATTTACAGGAATCTCGCGAAAAAGATTGGAGTAGCCTATAAATCCCAGTATGGCAATCAGAACCAAAAGTAGTCCGATAAATATCTTTATTTTCATAGGTGGTTTCTATTTAGGTGGTTTTAAGAACCTGAAATTTAAAACTTTAAAAAATTCAGAAAGTTAAGTTGATTCAATAGTGGAAGTAGCTCTCTGAGTTTTTTGGTACAGAAAAAGTATAAATAACACTACAAAGACGCCGTCAACAATGGCAGGCATTAGAACAATTGAAGCTGCAACGCCAATGATAAAGCGATAACTTAAGACAACAACATCATACAACTTTCCGATAATACCTAGCCATACAATGCCCCGGTTTTTGGTAACATCGAGCGAAACCAGAAAATAACCAATGCCAATTGCAACAACCGTAAAACCGAAATCACTGAAGAATCTGTATGTATTGGCAACTTCATGATTTCCGATGTGATAGGCCAGTCTGTAACTCCAGGCCGGAAAAAACATAATAGGTATGCCCATGGCAAAATTAAATAGAGCTGCTCCTAAAAAAATGCGCGACCAAAATCCTGATGCAATATGAGTCATAATAGTAGTTTTGAGGAGCACAAGCGGAAAGCGCCATTCACCTGGAATTTCACAGCTACGCCTCGTCAGTCACAGTTTAAACAGTGTGCTCCAACATAAAATGTGGCCCTAAAAAAGTGGAATTATCTTCCTTTAATCGGGTGTCAAAAGTTCTTGTTGTTGTCTAGGAATGAATAATTTAAACCAAGTTAGGAATAAAATAAAAGACAAACAACTCTTTTTATATAAATTTTAAGATTTGGATAGATTTCAATAGACTTCCGTGTTGAAAGTTTGATTCAAGTGAGTAGAGTCAGCATCCAAGAGTTAACAAAAATTGATCTGCTGAAATTTTCAGGCTTTAGTCAAAATTGAAACATTAAAAAGGATAAACGGACCATTTGAAGGCTCTGAATCACGGTCGGAAAGAGAAGCAACCGAACTAAGCTCAAACAATTGGACTTGAAGACTCCGGAACATAAGAAAGCCAGCTTCAGAAAACCATTCGGGGTTCAGCGATTTTCATTTATCCTGAAACCATTACAATAATGGATAAAGGCATTTTTAAACAAATTGCAAAATTTAAAGAGCCTTCAAAACATAACTATATCTCTTTGAATTTTCAGGAATGTGCACTACGGCAACAGAATTTTAAAATGCCCCTAAATCATTTCAGCCTTTAGCTTTCAAACCGATATCCAATACCTGACTCTGTAACCAGCAGTTTGGGATGAGCCGGATCGTCTTCGATTTTTTTGCGCAACTGTGCCACAAATACGCGCAGATATTGAGTTTGTTCGATGTATCCCATTCCCCAGACTTCTTTTAAAATGTATTGATGGGTTAAAACGCGGCCTTCGTTTTTTGCAAAAAGAGCCAGCAGGGAAAACTCCGTAGACGTCAGTTTAATGATTTCGCTGTTTTTACGTGCCACATGATTCGCCAGATCAACTTCAAGCGAACCAAAAATGAGGACTGAATTTCCGGTAGTCCCTTGATTTTGCCGAATGGAAGCCCGTATTCTCGCCAAAAGTTCTCCGGTACGAAAAGGCTTGGTCAGGTAGTCGTTTGCCCCATTGTCCAGCGCTTTTACAATATCATCTTCCGAACTCCTGACCGAAAGAATGATAATCGATTTCTGATACCATTCCCGTAATTTTTTCAGGATTTCAATGCCATCGGCATCCGGAAGCCCCAAATCCAGTAATATCAAAACGGGTGTATGAGTTACTGCTTTTTGTATTCCTTCAGTTCCGGTAGAAGCTGAAAAAATCGGGTATCCGTTTGCAGAAAGCGTAATCTCAATCAGTCGTCTGATCTGAACTTCATCGTCAATAATAAGAATGGCTTCATTATCGGTCATAAAATTTCCTGTTGTTGGATATTGTAAATATCTGAAATTTTAGTGGGTATTTTTATCGTAATCAGTGCTCCGCCGTTTACACGGTTTTCGGCCATAATACTGCCCTTATGGGCTTCCACAATGCCTTTTACAATTGACAATCCTAATCCGGAACCTCCGGCTACGGCTTTTTCTCCCCGGTAAAATTTATTGAAAACCATCGGCAGATCAGGAACATTAAACCCGGGACCACGATCCATGACCTGAATGACTAACAGTCCGTTATCGTAGAAAAACTTCATCCGGATGCTGCTTCCTGCCGGTGCATGCTGGGTTGCATTAAGCAACAAATTGTGCAAAACCTGTTCCATCAGGCCATAGTCAAGCTGAACCAATGGGATATCGTCGGGCAATATAGTCTGAAGATCAAACGGCTTTAATTCAACCGATAATGATTGAACCACCTTGTTGGCCAAATCATGCAAATCGCACCAGTCAATTCGGACAGTTAACCTACCGGAATCAAGCCGCGACATATTCAGCAAATTTTCAATGAGCCGGTTAAGCCTTATGGCCGCGGTATTTATTTCCTGAAACAATTCTTTCCGTGTTTCCGGAGCATAGTCCTGGGCAATTAATGTATCCGACGCACCCATAATAGTTGACACAGGAATCCGGAGTTCGTGAGAAATAGAATTGAAAAGCGTTTTGTACAATTTATCCGATTCACTCAGGATGTAGGCATTTTGAGCTGCATCGCGCAAATATTCACGTTCTATCTTCCCGGAAATCTGGGCCAGAAATCCCTCCCAAAACTGTTCTTCGCCTTGAGTAAAAACCTCGTTTTGACTAAGCGCTACAACTCCCATATTGTCAATATTTCCTTTTAGTGGAAAGAACGTGAAGTTTCCGGAGGGAAGAGTTTCGGTAAATTTTCCTGCCTTTGAAGAATGTTTGTAAGTCCAGTCGGCAATGCTTAAATCATTTTCCGAAAAAACCAACGCTGTTTCGTGCCTGGTTTTCTTGTCAAGTTTACCCGATTCATCCTTCAGAAAAAAAGCGCTCTCAACTTTGAAATATTTTCGGATACTACCAACAGCCAAATCCAAAACATTCGCTATTCCCGCTGTTGTTGACAATTCTTTGGCAAGTTGATACAACGCGTGGGTTCGTTCTTCCCGTACCCGAATCTTCATTTCCTGGTTTTTTATCCGCGAAGTCAGCACACCGTTCAACAGTGCAATGATAAAAAACATGATCAGCATGAGCATGTCTTCGGGTTTCTCCACATGCAGGGTGTAGGGCGGAGGAATAAAAAAGAAATCCCAAATGAGCGAACTTAGGGTTGCTGCCAGCAGTATTGGACCGGTTCCAAAGAAAAACGCCAGAATGGATACCACAAAAAGCAACACAAACGATACAATTTGGTAACCAACAAATTCTTTCAAAAGGAAGAAGATTGCCGAAGTAACGGTGACAACCAAAGCTGCCGTGAGATACTGTCTCATACTTGACGAAAAGGAAGGCATCGACACTTTTGCGCGATATGATTCATCAACCGGATTATCTGAACCTAAAATGTAAACGTCGATATTTCCACTGTAACGGATCAGGCGGTTTAGAAAATTTCCCTGCGTTAAGGCAGTAATTGGATTACGGCTGCGTGGTTTTCCGATAATAATGTGCGTAATGTTTTCCTTCTGCGCAAAATCGACAATGGCTTTGATCCGGTCGTAGTTGGAGATAATCCGGAACTGAATCCCCAGTTGTTTGGCCAGCGAAATATTTTTATTCAGATCTTCACGTTCTTTGGTACTGAGTTCATGGGACGTTTCCACATAAATTGCCTGAAGTTTGCCGCCCATCATATCCGAAAGGTTCTTTGCCCAACGAAGTAACTTGGTGGATTGTGGCGTATAACTGATAGCCACCAACAAATGCACCCCCGATTTCCACGGACCTTTTATCCGCTTCAATTGCATGTAATCGT
This sequence comes from Prolixibacteraceae bacterium, assembly GCA_963677955.2. Lineage (GTDB taxonomy): Bacteria > Bacteroidota > Bacteroidia > Bacteroidales > Prolixibacteraceae > Aquipluma. The sequence continues at coordinate 3,400,572 of CAXXQR010000001.1, read as the reverse complement.
GCAGTTGACTATCAACCCTGTCGGCAACGAGGCGAAGCGCCATTTCGCGCAATGCCGTGATGTTTCCTTTCCTGAAGAAATTACGAACTGCTTCAAGCGATCGTTCCGGAGTATAAACCTTACCCTCCGAAAGTCGCTGAAGTAACTCATCGGGTGTCAGATCAACCAATTCAATGTCATCGGCATTTTCAAAAACTTCATCCGGAAGTGTTTCACGGATGATGATCCCGGTAATCTGAGAAACAGTTTCAGAACGGCTCTCCAGATGCTGAACATTAACTGTAGTGTAAACATTTATGCCATTGTCGAGAATTTCCTGCACATCCTGATATCGCTTTAAATGACGGCTGCCGGGCGCATTGGTGTGCGCCAGTTCATCAACAAGTACAATTTTTGGTTTTCTGCTGATAATGGCGTCCAGATCCATTTCACTCAAAGTCGCAGACTTGTATGGATAGGATTTCCGGGGAATTAGTTCGAAACCTTCGGTGAGTTCGGTCGTTTCCTTTCGGTTGTGCGTTTCAACGTAACCAATTACAATGTCGGCTCCCTTCAGTTTTTCCAGTTGTGCCGCCTGAAGCATGGTGTACGTTTTTCCCACACCAGCGCACATTCCGAAAAATATCTTCAGTTTTCCCCGTTTGCTTTTTTCTTCGTTTTGCTTTAACGAAGCCAGCAAATCATCTGGATTTGGACGATTATCTGCAGAATCTGCCATGTTTTACGGAATCTTATCTAAATTCAAATTTAGCAATAATACGTTTACCCGTTCCTCGCCCAAAAGACCAAATTGCGGAGATTCCTTTAGCTTTGAAATCAATTGAATCACTTGATTTTTTTGCTTTTCATTAAAATCGCGCGCTTTCGAAATCCGGTCAACCTGCAACTGAGCAGCCTCCGGCGAAATATGCGGATCGAGCCCGCTGGCCGAGGCAAACAACATTTCGGAAGGAATATTTTCGGGATCAGAAGCTGGATTCGATTTTACCCAAACAGACGTTCGGTCAGCTACCTGTTGTTTGAGTTTTAAACTTGTCGGGCCTAAATTTGAACCTCCAGATGGCAACGAATTGTAATCAGTTGCCGATGGTCTGGACCAAAAATAACTGGCACTATCAAACTTCTGACCAATCAATTCGCTACCTATCACTTTATTTTCCTGAATGAGTAAACTGCCGTTGGCTTTTTCAGTGAAAGCCAGTTGGGCAATTGCCGTGATAAACAGCGGATAAATCAATCCAAGCAAGACAGTAAAAAGGGCAAATATTTTGATTGCGATAACTAGTTGAGTCTTCATAGTCTTTCTTTCTCAAATCGTGAATTATATTTCGTCATTTCATGTAAATCTGAAATCAACTGTTCAATTTCCATGACCTTTCCGGAACTAATCAGGAGCATATCGTGCAGGTTTTCATCTTTATATTTTTCGATCAGGTCCATTTCTTTCTTTTTCCGAACGGATAGTCTTTCTATCAAATCCTTGATCAAATATTCCATGGTCATGCAATTAAATTGATGAGCAAATCGATCAGTTTTATTCCGATAAAAGGAGTAGCGATTCCGCCAAAACCGTAAATCAGTAAATTTTGCATCAAGGCTTTATTGGCCGGCATGGCTTTGTAGCGGACACCTTTCAATGCCAGCGGAATGAGCAGAACGATAATCAGCGCATTAAAGATTACAGCGCTCAAAACAGCACTTTCAGGCGATCCTAAATGCATAATATTCAGAACCGACAATGGTCCAATCCCATCTTTTCCGGCGTACAACGAAATGGCAATAGCCGGAATGATGGCAAAATACTTGGCCACATCGTTGGCAATACTGAAGGTGGTTAAAGCACCTCGTGTCATCAGCAGTTGCTTTCCAACTTCAACCACCTCGATTAATTTGGTCGGATTGCTGTCGAGATCAACCATGTTGCCGGCCTCGCGGGCGGCCTGAGTTCCGGAGTTCATGGCAATTCCTATGTCGGCCTGAGCCAGTGCGGGAGCGTCATTTGTTCCGTCGCCAATCATTCCGACCAAATGACCTTTCGATTGTTCCTCGCGGATGCGGTGCAATTTATCTTCAGGAGTGGCTTCAGCCATAAAATCATCGACACCGGCTTCGGCAGCAATAGCGGCCGCAGTAAGGGAATTGTCGCCGGTAATCATTACTGTTTTGATACCCATCTTCCGGAGTTCGGCAAAACGTTGCCTGATGCCGCCTTTCACAATATCTTTTAACTGAATTACCCCCAGGACCTTATTGTTTTCCGCAACCACCAATGGAGTTGCTCCCATGCGGGCCAGTTCATTCACTTTTTCTTCGATCTTCTTTGGGAAAAAGCCATTCCCCTTCTGAACATACGAACGTATGGCTTCGGACGAACCTTTACGGATTTGCCGAACGGTGCCTTTTGAGTCCGTTAAATCAACTCCACTCATTTTCGATTGAGCTGTGAACGGAATAAAAACGGCATTCTTCTGGTTGATGTCGTGTCCACGCCAACCAAATTTCGATTTGGCCAAAACAACGATTGAACGTCCTTCCGGAGTTTCGTCGGATAAGGATGAAAGTTGTGCGGCATGAGCCAGATCGGTTTGACGGACATCATCGGCAGGAAAAAAATCAGTGGCCATCCGGTTTCCTAACGTGATGGTTCCTGTTTTGTCCAGCAGCAAAACATCTACATCGCCGGCAGCTTCAACCGCCCTGCCGCTTGTTGCAATGACATTTCGCTGGATGAGCCGGTCCATTCCGCTGATCCCAATAGCGCTGAGCAACCCTCCTATTGTGGTCGGAATCAGGCAAACAAGCAAGGCAATTAACACCGGAATAGTCAGGTTTTGAGTTTGCGGTAATCCTGAAGCATTCAAACTGTAACTAAAGAATGCAGGAAGGGTGACCACTGCCAGCAGGAAAATGATGGACAAACCGGATAACAAAATAGATAAAGCAATTTCGTTGGGTGTTTTCTGCCGTTTTGCACCTTCAACGAGCGAAATCATTCGATCGATAAATGTATCGCCGGGTTCGGAAGTAATTTTAACCAGGATCCGGTCGCTGATCACTTTAGTTCCACCTGTAACAGCCGAACGGTCGCCACCGCTTTCGCGAATCACAGGAGCCGACTCTCCGGTTATAGCCGATTCGTCTACACTGGCGATCCCCTCAACTACTTCGCCGTCGGAAGGAATGACATCACCGGCTTCGCACACCACCACGTCACCTTTCTTCAGTTCAGGAGCGGCGATCGATTCTTCGTTTTTTCCAACCAATCTTCGGGCCATAGTTTGCGTGCGATTCTTCCGTAAACTTTCGGCCTGAGCTTTGCCCCTTCCTTCAGCAATTGCTTCCGAAAAATTGGCAAACAAAACGGTGAACCATAACCAGATGGCAATCTGAAAATTGAAAGACGAGAAATTTCCGGAGAATAATCCGTTAAAAACAGTAACAGTGGTTAAAACGGCGCCAATACCAACGATGAAAATGACCGGATTCTTGACCAGTGCAACCGGGTTTAATTTGATGAAACTGTCTTTTATAGCCTCTGACATCAATTTCTTACTGAAAAGGCTGCTTTTTTGTTTTGGGCTCATTTCGATTGACTATTAAAAAGTGATTCCCTTGTTCATGATCAGATGTTCGACAATCGGCCCGAGCGACAGCGCAGGGAAAAATGTCAGTCCGCCAATAATCAGGATAATGGCTGTTAGCAAACCTGCAAAAAGCCAGTTGTCGGTATGAAATGTACCTGAAGAAGCAGGTGTGATCTTTTTCGCGGCCATGTTTCCGGCAATGGCCAGCACGGGAATAATCACACCAAACCGGCCAATCAACATTCCAAGTCCTAAAGTCAGGTTGTAGAAAAGTGTATTGGCGTTAAGCCCGGCAAAAGCGCTTCCATTGTTCCCTCCTGCAGAGCTGTATGCGTATAGAATTTCAGAAAATCCATGCGGTTCTGAATTATTCAGTCCTGAAAGTCCGGCCTGACTAACTGAAGCCCAGGCCGAAAAAATGAGAATAACAAAAGCAGGAGCAAGAATCGCCAGAATAGCCATCTTAACATCGAACGCTTCAATCTTCTTCCCTAGGTATTCAGGAGAACGGCCAACCATCAGCCCGGCAATAAATACAGTGAGAATCACGAAGATGATCATTCCGTACATCCCGGCGCCAACACCTCCAAATATGACTTCGCCAAGCATGATGTTGATCATGGCCACCAGGCCCGAAAGTGGCGAAAGACTGTCGTGCATGGCGATTACCGAGCCATTGGATGCGGCCGTGGTTGAAGTTGACCAAAGCACGCTGTTGGCGATACCGAACCGCGTTTCCTTTCCTTCCATTGATGTGAGATGCCCAAATACCGGATTGGCTGCGTATTCGGCATAAAGGGAAACACTCAGCCCGGCTAGCAGCAAGACGAGCATGACCGCAAAAATGGTCCAACCCTGTCGGATTGAGCCTACCATTTTCCCGTAAGTATATGTCAGAGCGGCCGGAATAAGAAGAATAGACAGCATTTCAAGAAAGTTGCTGAATGGAGTTGGGTTTTCGAACGGATGAGCGCTGTTGGTATTGAAAAAACCACCACCGTTGGTTCCAAGTTGTTTGATGGCGATCTGCGATGCGGCCGGTCCCATTGGAATAACCTGATCGGTCCCCTGAATGGTATGAGCAGTAACATACGAACTGAAATTCTGGATAACCCCCTGACTGGCCAATAAAATGGCAAGCACTATAGACATAGGTAAAAGCACATAAAGAGTAGATCGGGTCAGATCGACCCAAAAGTTACCGAGAGTTTCAGACGATTTCCGGGCAATGCCTTTAATGAGTGCCAGCAAAACAGCGATGCCGGTTGCCGCACTGACAAAGTTCTGGACGGTTAATCCAATCATTTGAACGAAATAGCTTAGCGTTGTTTCCCCGGCATATCCCTGCCAATTGGTGTTGGTCGAAAAACTGATGGCTGTATTCAGGGCCGAATGCCAGCTTACATTGGCCAGGTGGGCCGGATTCAAAGGCAGCCACAATTGGGTTATCTGAAACAGAAAAACCACCATCAATCCAAGCGCATTAAAAATAAGTAAGCCGAAGGTGTACGTTTTCCAGTTCGTTTCGTCCAGTGGATTGATACCTGAAATGCGGTAAATCAGCTTTTCAAGCCAACCGAAAACCGGTTGCATCAAATGCTTTTCTCCTGAAAATACCTGACTCATGTAATGGCCAAGCAAGGGAGTTAATCCGGTCAGCAAACCAAAGTACAGGATTAGCTGAATGACATCCAGTGTTTTCATCTTTAAAATTTTTCAGGTTTAATAAGCGAATACACCAGGTAGCCAAGTAAAAAAAGAGCTATTATCGCCCCGAAAGCATACCAGCTCAGGCTATTCATGTAAAAAGTTTCGGATTTTCCGGAAGGTGAAACCACCCCAAGAATAAAGGTCAATGTCTTCATATCGTTTCAGTTTTGAACCATACAAATTTGCACCTGATTCTGTAAGGGTTTTATAAAGATTGGGATTGTGGGTATAAAGATTTTATAAAGAAGCGACAAATTTAAACGGTAGTCGCGGTCAAATCATGGAAAGACTAAAAGACTGTTTAAATGTAATTTACAAATCTTTGTATCAAAGTTCAACCCATTCAGAGTTGCTAGATCATATTATTCATTTTCAGCGGGTTAATGCCACAGCTATTTAGTCTCTCCCCTACCTGCGGCTGACAGGGAGTATGAAATAAAGGTGAACTTACAATTTGAAAGTTTCATTCTGTGGATTTTAACTTTAATGAATATATGGTAATATACTTAATTGGTTTGCTTAATGGGGCTTTGCCCAAACCCTAATTGCTTTTTTGTCTTCCTGCCCGCTATGCCTGGCAGGCGGGGAAACAAAAAAGTAATCAAAAAAAGTCAAGGCTGCGTCCGTTAAGCAGCATTTTCCATTGGAATGTTTCCGTATGCCAAGAGCCGTTTCAACAATTTGCAGCAATTGAATACGAACGAAAGCATACGACATTTGCTTTATGCCTTCATGAGGTTTGTGCTATGCCTGTAATCCGTCCAACCCATGCGAACAAAAGGATTAAACCATACGGTTAAACCGAAACGATACTGGACAGAAGCCCGATCGTTTCTGTGCAGTATCGTGATCGTTTCTGTGCAGAATGATTATCTTTATTGGGCAGTAGGGATTGGGTGTGCGGGAAGATTTTTTTCTTGAACGAAGAACTCATTTGCCGGAGCAGGGAACGATTTTTAGCTGCCAAGGTAACCGGTGCAGGCTGAATGCATATTTCACAACTGCCTGCCGCTGTGGCATTACCGCAACTAACTACAGGTGTAAAGTTAATTTTTATGTTTCAATAAAACAAACGAATATGGCCATGAAGTATAAAGTTGTTAAACGCGCAGAAGCTGGTGCTGTCGGAACTGGCCGATTTAATGCCCCAATTGCTTAGCGAAGGGATTTCGGTGCAGCTCGATGAACTCGACATTCTATCGGTCACGCTTGAGGTTGAACTTAAAGACACACCCGAAGAAGTGAACGAAAGTACCATTAAAAGCCTCCGTGTTCAGTTTCGGGCTGATACATATCTGAAGCAAAAGGTGGGACCGTCTAAGTTTAAACGCGTAAAAGGCTGAACAAGGCGTGCGCCAAAGCAGGTGGATTCATGGTGCAAGATTCGGCGGTACATAAGCATGCGGTTTCGGATCATTTTGTGCGTGTTGCTGTGCTTTTTTTTGATTGGTTTTGTTTATTAAATAGTCCAGGGCAAACGCATCTAAAAAATATAGCATTTAAGTATCTGAATATCAACAGTAAAGCTTGTTTTTATCGATAAATAATCGTATATTTATCTGATAATCAGATAGATAATAATGATTCGCAAAAACAATTTTTTGTCGTATTTTTCAGAAATGGAAGATCCCCGTATCGAGAGAACCAAACGTCATCTTTTCGATGACATCGTGTTTATTGCTATTGCTTCTGTGCTTAGTGGAGGTGATTCCTGGAATGATATGGAAGAGTATGGAGAAATCAAAAAGGAATGGCTCTGTAGCTTCTTAGAGCTCCCCAATGGCATCCCCTCTCATGATACTTTCAATCGGTTTTTCTCTGCATTGGATGCAGCTGTTTTTGAGGATTGCTTTCTATCCTGGGTAAAATCAATCCACCAAAGGACTCATGGTGAGGTTGTAAGCATTGATGGCAAGACAATGCGGGGCTCCAGAAATCAAGGGTGCAAAACAGCTACCCACATTGTAAGTGCATGGGCAGACAAGAACGAACTTATATTGGGCCAAATCAAAGTAGAGGAAAAATCAAATGAAATAACTGCCATCCCCAAACTCTTAGATGCACTTTTATTAGAGGGATGTGTAATTACAATTGATGCGATGGGGTGTCAGAAAAGTATCGCCAAGAAGATTCTGGCCAAGAAGGCGGATTACATTCTTTCGGTAAAAGAAAACCAGAAGGACTTGTATGAAGATATTCAAGACAGCTTTAAAATATTGCCGATAAGTGATTTTTCTGAAGACATAGATTATGGTCATGGAAGAATTGAAACAAGAAAATGTAGCATCCTAACAGATTTAAGCCTGGTGGAAGATGCGGCTAAATGGAAGGGCTTGGTCTCCATTATCAAAATAGAACGTGAACGATATTTTAAGGCAACAGCAAAGAGAGAGAACGAAACAAGTTATTATATAAGCACATTAAACAAAGCAGTATCAATCGCCTATGGTGTGCGAAAACATTGGGGCATAGAGAACAAAGTTCACTGGACTCTCGATGTGGCATTCGATGAGGATATGAGTAGAAAAAGAAACGGTAATGCCGCCCAGAACTATTCCAATTTAAACAGAATTGCATTAAACCTGTTGAAAAAAGACGATGCAAAAGTTGGAATTAAAAGTCGAAGAAAAATGGCCGGATGGAGCAACGACTACCTATTAAAACTAATGCGTAATTAATTTAGATGCGTTTGCCCTGTTAAATAGTCCGGAATTAGCTGTTTAACAATTTTAAATGATTAACTTAGACCGAACCAAAAATCAGCACCATGTTTCCACCTGCTACAAGCTACAGCCAACCGAAATCAAACACTTCGCTAACTATCGATTTGGCTACCGCTGAACCGGGCAGGAATTCAGCTACAGATACCACGAAAAGGATGTTGCTTCGAAAGGATAAACGCTGGATGGGGAAGGTAATTTGCCAACTCAACATAAAAGGTGTTGTTACCCCACCGATTTGGGTGTATAACAACACCATAAAAAACGTTAAGAAAGATATAACAACTATAGCTGATGCACAGTAGTTAGGCACAAATATAAAAACTTAACATAAACGACATGAAAAAACTAAGCTATTTTCTAATCTTATTGACTGCACTACTTTTCTCATGTAAAGACAATGAGGATAACCTCGATACAAAAATGAATATTGGAGAAAATGATGCAAGTATCATTGTTCACTCGTTAAACCCTTCTTTGTCGGTTACTTACCAAAATTCGGATTCGATCGATCTTAATGGTGACAATAAGTGTGACTTAATATTTGATAAGATACCGGCACCTCTGTCAAACGGTTATGGGTTAGAAACAAGAATGACCAAGAAAAATGAAACGCAAGTGGTTTTATCTGTAACCAATAATTATCCAGACAGTCTGTCTTATTCTGACAATATAAATGGACAAAACAACTGGTCTGATACGTCTGATAAAACTTTATTATTACAAAGCTACTTGGATCACAAACAAGATAAAATTATTGGAAATTTTGTAATTGACGAGACAAAATATCTAGGAATTAAAATAGGGAATCGTTACGGATGGATAAAATTAAAAAATGAAATTTCTGGTTCATTGATAATCTATGAATATGCCTTAATGAAGTAAAAATATCAGTGCCTAACAATTTGCAAATTGCATTGCGGGGGCAGTGGTGTGCGTTGCCGCTGCTCCTTTCTTGACCGTCATGTCCTGCCGGACACTGACGCTCTTCGAAATCCGCAACGACAACTTGCAAGTGACCGTTGGCACTCATATTAATAAAACAGAAATGCACTACAAACTAACAGAAGAAATAATAGCATTAAGTGTCTCAAAGTTCTGGGATAGTGCAAAACTGGAATGGAATTTTGAATCAGCTTACGAAAGTGAAGAACAACAAACTTGCTTATGTGGACATTTTCCAATCACAAACATCTGTATAATTAGAAACAAAAAGAATAATGTAATTACAGAGGTTGGAAATTGTTGCATTAATAAATTTTTAGGAATTGATGAAGGGAATAAAATTTTCATTTCAACAAAAAGACTAAAAAGTGACTTGACAAAAAGTATGAGTATTGAAGTTGTTGAGTATTTAAAAGACAAGCAAATCTTAGATGACTTTGAGTATGATTTTTACATCAGCATTCATAGAAAAAGAAATTTGTCCGAGAAACAACTAGAGATAAAAAAAAGAATAAACCAAAAATTCTTGAATTTTACGAGTTATGAGTCAAACTCTCAATTTTCAAGAATTAACGTTGTTCTGGAATGGGCTAAAACAAAACCAGACTTTAATGTAAGTTTTGTAAATTCACTAAAATCAAGTTGCGAACGGAATGGCAAACTCACAGACAAGCAGAAAATTGCATTAGAAAATATTATCACAAAATGGAAAATTTAATAAAAATACGAGTGCCAACAAATTGCAAATTGCATTGCGGGTGCAGTGGTGTGCGTTGTCTCTGCTCCTTTCTTGACCGTCATGTCCTGCCGGACACTGACGCTCTTCGAAATCCGCAACGACAACTTGCAAGTGACCGTTATCATCAATTTTAAAGACAAAAACTTGAAAACAATTACATATTTCATTGGAGCAGGTGCAAGTTTTCACAGTCTCCCATTGATAAAGACAATGGGAATTAGAATGCAAGCCTTTAGTAGTTATTTGAAACTTCAAAGAGATGGTGGAAAAGTAAAAAAGGAATTAATTCAACCCTTCATTGATGAATTAGATAAATTAATTGAGCATGAAAAAGAAAGTACTTCAATTGATGCTTATGCAAAAGAGTTGACGAATAGTAATCAACAAATGGAACTCCATCGGCTCAAAATGGTTTTGAGTAGTTATTTCGTTTTCGAACAATTGATAAAACCTGAAGATTTAGTCTTTTACGAAAAAGATGGTAAAACAAAGGTTTCCTCAGATATTCAAGAAATGTTGTCGAATCCTATTGACAAGAGATATAGAACATTTTGGGCAGATTATATCAATGGGCATAGTTCAACTCCAGCACCAAACATAAAGGTAATTTCTTGGAATTACGATATGCAATTTGAGTTTGCATTCTCCAGACTAAAAAATTATAGTTTAGAATTAACACAACAAGAAATCCAAGTATTTCCTGCAAAGTCCAAAACGATTGATAATGGTAAATTCTGTCTTCTAAAAATGAATGGAACAGCTGGACTTTTTAAAGAAAATGGAAAAGGAATAAACAAACTCGAAAATTACTTTGACTTAAAACAACATCACTTGAATAATTTTAATTTAGAACTTTTGCTCAATATCTTTAATCAAAATTATTCAAGAGTATTCACTGAGCCAGTATTTTCGTTTGCTTGGGAGGCAAATTCAATTGCTGATGAAACAAGGAAAATTGCAAAAGAAATTTTAAGCAAAACAAATATTCTTGTAATTATTGGATATTCTTTTCCTTCTTTTAATAGGACTATAGATAGGCAATTATTTGAAAACATAGAAAGCTTAGAAAAAGTATATTATCAGGCTCCAAAAAATGAAATCAATGAATTAATATTAAAATTGGATGGAATAAATCCAAGACTTCGGGAATTGACCACAGGAATTGAGAACTTAGCAACATTCTATGTACCAAATGAATATTAAAAAAACTGATGATAACAATTTGCAAATTGCATTGCGGGTGCAGTGGTGTGCGTTGTCTCTGCTCCTTTCTTGCCCGTCATGTCCTGGCGGACACTGACGCTCTTCGAAATCCGCAACGACAACTTGCAAGTGACCGTTAGCCACTATTTTGAAGAAAAAACATGGACAAGCAAATAATAAATGAGTTTTTCAATATTCTAAAGCTAAACGCCAGCTTATGCTTGTATCCAGGAATGTCATGTCATGAAAAAGCAATTAATGCACATTCTATTCAAAATTCAAAGGTTTTTGACCTTCTTAACACAAATGGTCACCTTATTGGTTTAAAAATTAAGCCAAATAAAATGCACTATCCTGAGATAAGTTTTGATAAAGTGGGGAGAAATAAGGCATCCACTTTTGAAGGATTTTGCAGTAAACACGACAAAGAATTGTTTGAAAGTATTGATGATTTTGAGTTTGATATAAAAAATTCGAAACAACTCTTTCTATTAGCATATCGTTCGGTTGCTAAAGAATTACATGCAAGCATGTCTAAGGCAATCAAAATACAAACTGGTTACCTGCACAAAAAAGAAAATGGATTAGTAGAAGAAAACGGAATATCTGACGAAGGGCTTTTTGCTACTCAGTGCATTATTGATTCATACGAAGTTTATCAATATAAGAATCAACTGGATGACGCTCTTATAAATGGCAAATACGATACATTGACTCATCGAGTGTTCGAAATAGAGACAGAGTCACCAAAACTTGCTTGCAGCCAATTGTTTTCTAATGACTCTGTTATTTATAAAGACTCCGTGTCAAGAATTATAATGAATATATTTCCATTTTCGAAAAACCTTACTTACGCGGTATTTTCTTCAACAATTGGAGAAAAGGAAATTGTAGACGATTACTTATATAAATGTATTCAAAGCAATTCTGATTTAAGAAAATATGAGATTTCAAAGATGATAATTAGAAACTCTGAAAACTTTTTTATTAGTCCGGTGCATTTTGACAAGTGGGGTGATGAAAAAAAGGAAAAGATTTTAAACTATTTCATTGATACTCTTTATGAAGATAATGAAAAAGATGACTATGATTATTATCTATTTTAAAAATAAAAAACAGTGGCTAACAAATTGCAAATTGCATTGCGGGTGTAGTGGTGTGCGTTGTCTCTGCTCCTTTCTTGACCGTCATGTCCTACCGGACACTGACGCTCTTCGAAATCCGCAACGACAACTTGCAAGTGACCGTTATCGGTCAGGCTAAAACGGCAAATCATCATCCGTTTCGGCATTGACCAATTCCCGTCTTTCTGATCTTATGCGAGAGTATTCATTTTGCAACTCTAATCTTTTACCCATAACGTGAAATAAAAAATTGTCTATAAACATTCCAAAATCCCACATTGAACCAGGTACTTTATATTCTTCATCAAAAGAATCTGAACCAACTACTTCAAAACCTTCAGGGATTGGACAAGTGCCAACAGGTAGAAAATATAGTTTTTCAGGGTTATGCCTAAAATAACCATATTGAATAGGGTCGCCATAAAAGAATCTTGTTTTGTCCTTACTTACTTCAACATTAAAATCAGCTATTTTATAGCACTGATTATCTTCATCACCTGACCAATCTTCGCAGTTGTCAAATTTTTTTTTGGATAGGCTATAATGTTGTAGGCTTCCCATTTTTAGTACACTTTAAAAGTAGACAATTCTTTTCTAGTTGAACAATCCCTTTGAAGGGCTCCGTTTCGCTTCGGCTACGCCTTCGCTTCACTACACTACACTACACCCTTCAAAGGGATTGGAGCCTTCGTTCATAAGTTCCCGGTACTTTCGGGGAGATATACCGCCCAGAGCATCATGAGGCCTGTGGTTGTTGTAATCATCCACAAATTCTTGGGAAACCTCCCTTACTTCATCAATGTTGTCGAACAAATAAGCATCCAACACTGACTCGCGGTAGGTTTTATTGAATCGCTCGATGTACGCATTTTGAGTGGGCTTTCCAGGCTGTATGTACTGAAACCTTATCTCGTTCATTTCGCTCCATTTTTGTGCTATTTTGGCCACAAACTCAGGGCCATTGTCCATGCGGATGTTTTCGGGTTTTCCGCACCTGTTAACCAAGTGCTTCAGCACCCAAATAACCCGGCTGCTCTTTAATGAATAGTCTGTTTCAATGAACAAAACTTCGCGGTTATAATCGTCTATCACATTGAACGACCTAAATTTTACCCCATTACTCAAAGCATCGCTTACAAAATCAATACTCCATGTATGGGTGAACTTTCCCGGAACCTGAAGCGGTTCTTTTACCCTTGCAGGCAACCGTTTCTTTACTTTGCGACGCAAGGGCATGCCCATTTGCTTATAAATGCGGTGAAGCTTTTTATGGTTCACATTATTGCCCGCATTGCGCAAACGGTGATAACACTTCCAGAATCCTTCCCTGGGGTGTGCTTTGGCCAATTGTTCAAGTTGTTCCATAAGATAGTGGTCGGTTTTAACCGATACATAGTTCAAACTGCTCCTGCTAAGCTGCAACAAACGACACGCCTTGCTCATGTCTTTGGGTCGATCCTGGCGAACAGCTCCAATAACTATTCGCTTTTCGCAAGGCTTTAAGGCTTTTTTTCGATAATGTATTTGGCAACATCAAGTTCCATGGCAAGGTTAGCGTACATGCGCTTTAAACGGGAATTTTCTTCTTCCAATTCTTTGATTCGCTTCATCTCGCTGGCATCCATACCGCCATAGCGCTGCCGCCATTTGTAGAGGCTGGCTCGGCTAACTCCATGCTCCCGTGTTAGCTCTTCAACACTTTTACCGTTATCAAACTCTTTTAAAATACCCGAAATCTGGATCGGGCTAAATGTGCTTTTTTTCATCTTGTTACGTTTTTCAAAAGTTATACATTTTTGTCTACTTTTAAAACGTACTGTTTTTGGGGGAGCTTACACAACACAACAACACTTGTAATAATATTTCTTATAATGTTTAAAAAGAGAATTTTAGACAAGTAATCTAATGGCTGATATCAAAACAAATAACGAAAATAAAGAAGACGAGTTAAAGAAATATCGAGACTTGGTTTTAGCAACAATTGACTATTATCTTGACAATGAGATAATGCAAATAAAGACTGCGGAATTTGATTCTGCTCAGCATTTTCAAAAACTAAAAAATCAGACTGACGAACATTTTCAAAAAGGCAGGCTTTCAAGACTCAAACAATGGTTTCGCGAGCTAACAGAAATGCCAATTGAAACCAAAGATTTGAAATTCAACGAATATTTAAAAAACAAAACCAAATATGACATTGATATTTTCCAATCCTATTTTCAGCGAGTAGACAGGATAATTGAGAAGGGAAAAATAACTTCAGACAATCAATTTTATGAAATCTGCATTATGGTTGACCAACTGTGCCAAACAGAACCAGTGGGCAACAAGAAGACTGACATACTGAATAAGTTACTAAGTGACTATGAACAAAGAAAAACAAAAAAATAAAAAGCCGTCCGCATAACAAATTGCAAATTGCATTGCGGGGTCAGTGCGGTGCGTTGTCTCTGCTCCTTTCTTGACCGTCATGTCCTGGCGGACACTGACGCTCTTCGAAATCCGCAACGACAACTTGCAAGTGACCGTTATGCACAAGCATAAGTGCGACACGAGGCTGTCCAAATAACTATTAAACGTTCTTTTTTTTAGAGTGATTTAATCTCATGTTCCATCATGAGTAGCCTACCGGCACATGCGTCAATGGCAACGTTGGGGTGTGAAGCTGCCGGGATAAGATTCCCCGACGGATAACAACATTCCCGAGGGTGTCGGCTTGGGTGGTATGGTGAATAGAAGTGAACTGTCGTTGACGTACCGTCATGCGCGAAAATGTGAAAGTTGTTGATACACATTGGCCAAAATGGCAAGAAGGCAAGATGCAAGCACGTTATCTGCGAGCACATGGATGTAGCCCTTCCGGTATACAGGCAGCACCTAACCTATCCTGTTATTTGGACGGAACGTGGTAAGCCTGTCCAGCTCCTTCGTTGCAGAAGGTAGGTTCGCCGTGAGGAGGACACAATGCCGGGCTGGTATGGGAGGATGGACAAAGCAAACGCCCTTTTGTAACGACTGGGATATGCCCACTTCCATCTGGTTCTCTTTTGCAAGAACATTGTAATAAAACTCTTATTCAGGAACCGCAAATGAAGTCCGATCAAAAGGATTGTGCACCAGAAACTTGGCTGAAGAACTGGAATTCCATCGACTGGAAGAAGGTGAAACAGTCCGTCAAGTCATTACAATTACGTATTGCAAAGGCAACAAGGGAAGGCAGGCTGGGCAAGGCCAAAGCCTTGCAATGGATGCTCACCCACTCGTTTGCTGCTAAACTATTAGCCGTTAAACGGGTTACAGAAAATTCAGGAAAACGCACCCCAGGAACTGACCAGGTGCGTTGGAAAACCCCTACTCAAAAATTCCAGGCAGCCTTATCTATAGTCAGGAAGGGCTACAAAGCATTGCCCCTCCGCCGTCTTTTCATTCTCAAAAAGAATGGAAAGAAAAGACCGTTGGGAATTCCAACTATGAAAGACAGGGCATTTCAGGCTTTACACCTTCTGGCTCTTGAACCAATATCCGAAACTCTGGCTGACAATGGATCATACGGATTTCGCCAAAAACGAAGCTGCCACGATGCCATTGAAAGATGTTACATACACCTTTCAAGAAAAGACAGCGCAACTTGGGTAATGGAAGGAGACATCAAAGGGTGTTTTGACAACATAAACCACCAATGGTTAGTGCAAAACATTCCGATGGACAAAAAGGTACTGCAACAATGGCTAAAAGCCGGATTTATTGAAAACAAACAACTCTATCCAACAACTCAGGGTACTCCGCAGGGAGGGATCATCTCTCCTACTCTGGCAAACATGACCTTGGACGGGCTTCAGGCAGCAATAGATAAGGCCTTCGACATTACAATCAGGACCGATGGTTGCCGAAACAACAACACCCACAAAATCCACCTTGTCCGATATGCCGACGATTTTATCGTCACCGCATCTAACAAGGAAATTCTGGAAAACAAGGTAAAACCCCTGATCGAGAACTTTCTCGAACAAAGAGGGTTGCAATTTTCGCCAGAGAAAACAAAGATCACCCACATCGCCGATGGGTTTAACTTCCTTGGTCAGAACATTAGAATGTTCCCGAAAGGAAAACTTCTTATACGTCCTACAATGGAGGCAATCAAATCGGTGAAAGAAAAGCTGAAGGATATTATTTGCAAACACAGGGGGTCACAAGCAGCAATTTTAATCCGAAACCTGAACCGTGTCATTACCGGATGGGCTAATTACCACAGACACGCCTGCTCCAAGAAATCTTTTTACTTGTTAGACAGGATCTTGTGGCGAAACATCTGGAACTGGGCGAGACGAAACCATAATAACCTCGGATACCGGAAAATCGTTTCACTCATCTTTATGAGTATCGGAAAGCGAAAGTGGCAGTTCTTTGGCAAGTTTGACGATGGAAAGACCATCTTGCTTCGCATGTTTGGAAACTTTAAAATCAAACGCCACAGGCTCATTAACGGTAAAGCTAATCCATTCCACGTATCTTGGGATAATTATTTCGTCAACAGGTTAAGATATAAATATGTAAACTGAATATTTTGTATATTGTCGGGTGGTTCAATCCGCCTTTGGAGAGCCTGAGCCGTATGAGTCGAAAGGTTCAAGTACGGTTCTTAGGGGACAAGGGCGGGGTAACCCGCCTAAGTTACCCGACAAAAAAGACACTAAATGACGAAACCTAAAAATAATTCAATATTTCGTCAATAAGGATTATCTTTACAATAAAAAATGATACAGAGAGAAACATATTTAAGCAAATTAAGGCAACTTAAAGACCAAAATTTAATAAAAGTCATTACAGGTGTTCGTCGCTGTGGAAAATCAACTCTTCTTGAAGCATTTAAAAATGAACTTTTATCAAGTGGTATCTCTGCTAAAAATATTGTATTTCTCAATTTTGAAGAAAGAGAAAATTTAAACTTTACTAATTGGACTGCTCTATACGATGAAATCATAAAAAATATAAGTAACGATGAGAAATATTATATTTTCTTGGATGAAGTTCAATTAATTGATGATTTTGAAAAACTAATAAACAGCCTGTATACTAAAAAGAATATAGATTTGTATGTTACAGGTTCAAATGCTTATTTACTTTCAAGCGAGTTAGCTACACTTTTGACAGGGAGATATATTGCAATAAATATTCAACCCTATTCATTTAAAGAATATATTCTGGCAAACAACGATGACAGAAACACGGACCGTTTATTCCGTAAATATATTAATGACAGCAGTTTCCCCGAAGCGGTGACACTTTCACAAAACAACCTGGATTTGGTAAACGACTACCTTCAATCCATTTATGATACAGTTATTATAAAAGATATTGCGCAGAGAAATAAACTTAGAAATATTCATAATTTACAACGGATAATTAGTTTCCTATTTGATTCTGTTGGTTCTTATGTTTCACCAACAAATATTGCCGCAGAACTCAATAAAGATTCACAAAAAAGCATTTCACATAATACGATTATAAAATATTTGGACTTTCTTACTCAATCTTATATTCTTTATGCAGCACCGCGTTATGACATAAAAGGGAAGGAATTACTTTCGACAAATGAGAAATATTATATTGTCGATTTAGGATTGAGGAACATTACAGCGACGAATAAGTACGATACTGATTTAGGTCATAAACTTGAAAATGTAGTCTATTTCGAACTTTTTAGACGTGGAGGAAAAGTGTATGTAGGAAAACACAATGACAAAGAGATTGATTTTGTAGTTCAAAAACCAAATAACGAAAGAGAATATTATCAAGTTGCCTACACCGTTAATGACGAAAAAACATTCAAACGAGAAATTTCGGCATTTAAAAACATCAAAGACAATTATCCAAAGTATCTATTGACACTTGATTTTGACAACACAAACATAGAAGGCATCCAAAGACTAAACGTAATTGATTGGTTATTAAAATAAAACAAAATTGAAAAAACTAAATGCCAGTGCATAACAATCTGTATATGTCATAGCCGTTTTGTGGGTAATTGCAAGCTTATCTCCCGCATCTACTTCATCTCGGTTTGACAGGAAAGTAGCACGCAATCGGCTACGCCACATACAGGTGACCGTTATGGCACTATACTGAATGACCGAATTAATCACTATTTCTAAAAAAAAAAGAAAAATCGATGAAAATCATTACTATCCTCCTGTTTTTATTATCCTCGGTTACTATTTGTTTCTCGCAGGAGAGAAAAGAAATTGACTGGAAAAGTGATATTGAATATCTCAAAGATACTCTTCCTCAGAAACACATCAATATATTCTCTAAAATCAGTGAGTATGAGTTTAATAAACAACTCGATGCCTTACAAGTAGAATTACCTGAATTGACCGATTTGCAAGTGGCTGTGAAAATTCAGCAAATACTTGCAAAAATGGGAGACTCGCACACGAATGCCGGATGGGTTAAATTTATTAACGCCGACAAAAATATAGGAATTGGTACTTACTGGTTTAAAGACGGACTTTATATCATAAGTACAAATCAACAAGACTCAATATTGCTCGGGAAGAAAATTCTTAGAATTGGAGGATTGAATATTCAAGAATTAGTAGATAGTTTGAAAACCATGTTCACTGATGAAAATGAAGCTTTGACTAAAAGCCTTGTGCCCTTACACCTGATTTATGGTCAGTTATTGAATCATTTCGGATGTGCTTTTAATGCAGGATTCATTGAATTTGAAGCTTCAGATGAAGCAAGTCACGTCTTTAAACACAAAATTAAGCTTGGAGCCAAAGACACAACTATATACAATAATGTCGCTTCCAGACCATTACTTTACGGCTCCTATGATTGGTTCACAGAGAAATACGATAGAAATAATGAAATTTATTTTGTCCAATACAACAAATGTGACAGTAAAGAATTGGCAATAGAACTGTCACAGCCTCAAAATATATAATAGATAAAAAACCATCAATTGAGGAATTTAAACAGAAAGTTTATAAAACAATCTCAGAAAAACCGATTAAGAAATTTGTATTTGATATGAGATATAATGGAGGGGGAAGTTCCCCTCAAGGAACTAAATTTATTAAGGATTTATCACATTTAAATAAAATCAATCAAGAAGGAAAATTATTTGTTTTGATTGGAAGGGAAACATTCTCATCTGCGATAATTAATACCTTGGATTTTCAATCAAAAACAAAAGCGATTTTGGTAGGTGAAGAAACCGGTGGAAAAGCAAGTCATTATGGAGAGACAAGAAGTTTTAGATTACCAAGCTCTGGTTTAAAAATTACTTACTCAACGACATTAGTGTTGCGTTGTTTTTAAATTAATCGTTGTAACTAAATAAAATTCAATAAGATATAGACGTTCTTTGATTTTTTGATTTCAATTCATGGTAGTTTCGAAAGAAAAACCGTGAATAAAGGAAAGTTTGTATTTGCTCAATTGGTGTCTTTTGTTTGCCGATATGAATTCGACAAGTGTGTTTCCCGTTACAATGGGGATTATAAAGTCCAGGACTTTAGCTGTTGGAACCAATTTCTGGCCATGATTTTTGGTCAATTGACTCATCGGGAAAGTATCCGCGACATCATCACCTGTTTAAATGCTCATCAGAACAAGGTTTATCATCTGGGTATCAAGAAAGTGGTTTCGCATTCGACTTTGACAAGAGCCAATGAAAACAGAGACTGGCGCATTTATGCAGACTTTGCTAACTATCTGATCGAACTGGTTAGGCCTCTTTATTGCCGGGACAATGATTTTGACCTTGAGCTGGACAATCCTGTTTTTGCGCTGGATTCAACCACCATTGACTTGTGCCTTTCTGTGTTCAGATGGGCGAAGTTCCGAAAAGCAAAAGGTGCAGTAAAACTTCACACTTTACTTGATTTGAAGACCGATATCCCGGTTTTCATCCATATAAGCGATGGGAAGAAGCATGATGTCAATGTGCTGGATATGCTCGAATTTGAAAATGGTGCTTTTTATGTGATGGACAAAGGCTACATCGACTTTGCCCGTTTTTATAAGATCACGCTTTCAGGAGCATTTTTCGTAACAAGAGCAAAAAATAACCTGAGTTTCAGGCGGCTTTATTCTTCCAAGGTAGAAAAGACAACAGGACTTCGATGCGATCAAACCATAAAACTAACAGGATATAAAAGTTCAAGATTATACCCCATTTATCTTCGCAGGATCAAGTTTTATGATGCTGACAACAGGCGGACTCTGGTTTTTATAACCAACAACTTTGAAGTTGATGCCCTGACCATTGCTTTGCTTTACAAACATCGCTGGCAAATTGAGTTGTTCTTCAAATGGATCAAGCAGCATTTGCGAATCAAGACATTCTGGGGAACATCAGCTAATGCTGTAAAAACTCAAGTCTGGATTGCGGTTTGTACTTACTTGTTAATTGCCTATGCCAAAAAACAACTCAAATCAGACCTATCTCTCTACGAAATTACACAAATAATAAGCGTGTCGACATTTGACAAAACACCACTAAATGAGCTACTTACAAACTTTTCAAAGAACGATGAAATCAAAGATCTCTGTAATCAATTGAATTTGTTCGACTTATAACGCAACACTAATAACTCAACGAAATACTTTTATTGCAATAAGAAAAACAAAATTAAGGTCTTTCGTTCCAAAGAAGGAATAAATACAAATAAAGATAATAGGGAAAGCATTATTCCGGATGAAATAGTAGAGTTAAGTTTTGATAACTTTAAAAACAATATTGACCCAGTACTAAGATGGATTGAGGAATATAGCAAATGAATATTTTATTCTAATAAAGTGAAAAAAAATAAAAGTACAGGTGCCTAACAAATTGTATATGGCAGGCTGGGGTCGTTAGCAATCTGCCTAAAAAGACAGCAACAATGAATGTAATTAAATATTTAATATTATCGACAATCATATTAGCAATTTCAAGCAGTTTATCTGGTCAGACAAATCTTGATTTCATAGATAAGATTCAGAAATATCAACAGAACGTGAAACTAGATGATACTGGCGAATTTACTTTGATTAATTCAATAACCTTTGATATAAATGTGTATTTGAAAATGCTTAACAAATTGAAGATAACAACTTCATTGAAACCACAAGTTTTTTATGTTGCAAGTATGTTGGGAGGGTCTCCATATTTATTTGTAGTCCCTGATACATTCGATGTTTCAAGATATGTTGAATCAGAATTAAAAAAGGTAAAGAAAGATAGCTTTTATGACCCAGATGATGCACGAGGGGAAATTACGTCTGACTTAATGCAAAGGACACAAAAATTGAGTGACTTCATAATTCCAACAAATTCAGAAGAAGGATTTCTTCAATATTTGTTTTATAATCAAATGGCGGAATGCTTTGCTCTTTTTTGGCATTCAAATTATAGGGAAAAGTTCATTGTTTCTTCAACAAAAAAATTTATTGAAAGGATGAAGCCTTTTCGAAAAAGTACTTCTTTTAGTGTTGACAAAAAAGAATATGCAAAATTAAAGAAACAAGAAATGACTCCGAAAATATCATTTAAAGAAGACAAATATATTATTGAATGGTATGAGATTGAAACTCATAATGGGGTGTATAAGAGGACTTATGAAATTAAAAATTCTGCTCCTTACAAAATAGAGCAAATTGAAAATGAAAAAATATTGAATATTCAGCCGAATTTCTTGTATTGAAAGAATAAAGAACGACCTGCTAACAAATTGCAAATTGCATTGCTGGGTTCGTGCGGTGCGTTGTCTCCGCTCCTTTCTTGACAGTCATGTCCTATCGGACACTGACGCTCTTCCCGTCGGCAGACAGGGAAATGCACAACAATAACAACAACATACAAGTGGCTGTTACCGTTTATTGCAGGACGAGCCACATGTAATCAAAGTCAGACCCAAAAAAAAAACAAACGATGAGAAAACTAATTGCAGCAATAAACACGACAATTGACGGATTTTGCGACCACACAGCAGGAATTCCGGACGATGAAATACATCAACATTATGCTGACCTGTTAAGAAGTGCCGACGCTGTGCTTTACGGGAGGATAACATTTCAACTTATGGAATATTGGCAAACCGTGGTAGAAAATCCAACCGGCAACAAAGCAATCGACGAATTTGCTGTGATCATGGACAACGTTCCAAAAATTGTTTTTTCCCACACACTGAAAAACATAGCATGGAAAAGTGCAAAGCTGGCAAACCGGGCCCTTGAACAAGAAGTTTTAGAACTCAAACAACAATCGGGTAGAGACATTCTTGTCGGCAGCAGGAGTTTAATTGTACAGTTAATGAAACCGAATTTGATTGATGAATACCAACTTTGTATTCATCCGGTAGTAGCAGGAAGTGGCCTGCCATTGTTTGAAAACATAAACGACAGGACTATCTTAAAACTCATAAAGACCAAAACCTTTAGCGGTGGCGCAGTAACACTCTACTATGAACCAACAAACAAAACAACAACAAATCACAAATAACTGGTAATTGGCGCCAAGTTTAAAACAAACACTACGATGAAAAAAATTGCAATTATTATTTTGATATCCTTCGGAATAAGTTGTCAGGCACAAACAGATCAAAAATTTAACCTCGGATTTGAAAAACAAAGCAATAGCAATGATCTTTCCGACGGTTGGTTTAAATGGGGCAACTACACTTTAACCATAGATTCGTTGAGTCATTCGGGGCAAAAATCCGGAAAGATTACTTCTACCGATGAAGGAAAATTTGGTAGCATAGCCTACAAAATACCGGCAAAATATGCAGGTAATACCATTGTGCTTGAAGGATATATGAAAATTAAAAACGTAGAAGGCGGATTTGCGGGCTTGATGCTTCGAGTTGATGGGAATGGAACTACTTTAGCTTTTGACAATATGCAAAATCGAAATATTTCAGGCACAAAAGACTGGGAGAAATATTCGATTACACTAAACTATCCGGAACAAGCTGAAAATATTTTCATTGCCGGCATTTTGAATGGAAAAGGCGAAGCGTGGTTTGATGATTTTGTGTTATCCATTGATTGGAAAAATATTCAAACTTTAAAAGAAAGTGAAAAACCAGTTTATAACGCTTCGCTTGATAAAGAATTTGACAATGGATCAAATGTTGAAATTCTGAATTTAACACCAGAAAGAATTGAGAATTTGGAATTATTGGGCAAAGTATGGGGTTTCGTAAAATATTATCATCCTGAAGTCGCAGCAGGTAAATACAACTGGGATTATGAATTATTTCGGGTTATTCCAGGCTACCTGAAGGAGACAAATGAAATAAACAGAGAAGAACTACTACTTAAATGGATTGACAATTTAGGAAAAATTGATGAATGCAAAACTTGCAATCCAACTCCTGAAGACGCTCACCTTAAACCAGATTTAACGTGGATTACGAACAATATAGTTTCAGAATCGCTAAAAAACAGGCTGCACTACATTTACAATAACAGAAATCAAGGGGAAAATTTCTATATCCGAATGGCTCCCGGAGTGGGAAACCCTGAGTTTAAAAACGAGAACGCTTACGCAAATATGCCTTTCCCCGACGCGGGATACCGGTTATTGGCTTTATACAGATATTGGAACATGATTAACTATTTCTATCCAAACAAATATTTGACAGATAAAGACTGGAACACCACGCTAAAGGAATATATACCAAAATTTATAAACACAAAGAATGAGTTGGAATATGAACAGGCAGCCATCCAGATCATTGGCGACATTCGGGATACACATGCAAATTTATGGGGAGAAAATAATAAAATTGAAGAATGGAAAGGCAATTATTTTGCCCCTGTGCATTTGAGGTTTATTGAAAGCAAACTTGTTGTTGCTGATTATTACAATCCTGAATTAAAAACTGAAACTGGATTGGAAGTCGGAGATATAATCACCAAAATCGATGGTAAAACCACAAATGATATTGTTTCTGATTTATCGAAATATTATCCGGCCTCAAACGAAGCGGCGCGCCTAAGAGACATTTCTGCCGACATGTTGCGTTCTCAAAAAAACGAATTAGAGGTTGAATATTTACACAATGGAACGCCTAAAACAAAAAAGATAAAGTTATATCCCGAAAATGAATTAAATATCTACCGATGGTACAAAAGGAATGATGAAAAATGTTACCGCCTATTGGACAAGAATATCGGGTATGTAACACTTATGTCGATAAAAAATGATGACATTCCCAAAATTAAGGAGGAATTTAAAAACACAAGAGGTATTATAATTGATATTCGTAACTATCCGTCAACTTTTGTCCCTTTCAAATTAGGTTCCTTTTTCGTCTCATCTTCAACTCCATTTGTGAAATTCACCAATGGTAATGTCAATAATCCCGGTGAATTTACCTTTACAAAAGAATTAGAAATCCCAAAAGCAGAAGAATACTATAAAGGAAAATTGATTGTATTGGTTAATGAATTATCTCAAAGTCAGGCAGAATATACAGCAATGGCATTCAGGGCCGGAGATAATACGACTATTGTTGGAAGTACTACAGCAGGAGCAGATGGCAATGTTTCGACAATTATGTTGCCGGGTGGATTAAGAACAATGATTTCAGGAATAGGTGTGTTTTACCCTGATGGACGGGAAACACAAAAAATTGGAATTGTGCCTGACGTTGAAGTTAAACCAACAATAGATGGGATTAAAAAGGGTACGGATGAATTAATTGAAAAAGCGATTGAAATAATACTTAGCGAATAAAAACCAGCCGGAGTCGTGGTGTATGGAGTGCTGATTCCCGCATCAATTTTCCAGTCCTGCCGAATGGAAAATCACTTCGTAAATCCGCGCCGCCAACCTACAAGTAACCGTCGGCAATAATTATGAGCATATCAACTAAAATAAAAACTGATTGAAAATAAAATGAATAGTATATGAAAATGAATATTTCACGATAAAAAAATCATGTATCGCGTTTTCATTTCTGACATGCTGAATTTTTCACTTTATTCCTTGATAAATCTGCCGAACATTTTCGAGTGATCGACTGTCAAATCATAAAGATAAATTCCGGATTTTAGATTGCTTACCGGAACTGCCAGTGTTGGGATTTCTTTTCCCCAGCGTATTTGCTTTACCAGAGTTCCGGTAAGTGTGCTAAACCTCAGTTGAGCATCCTGATGATCAGGGATATTCAAAATAAAATTTAGCACACTTGTCGCCGGATTCGGGAATACGATCAATTCATCTTTTTTTTTACAGAACTGGTTTGTGTCAACAGGTTTTTCGCACTTTCTATCCTGAATGAATAGGAATAATCCTCGTGCCCCGGAATTTTATATTCAGGCAAAACATCCGGTCCGCAACTTGCATTACCCAAGCCTTTTTGAATGCAATCGAGGCTCAGATAGCTTTCGGCTTTTTTAATACCCGGCAACGAAAAATCATGAACGGCATTCCACAAGTCGCGGTCGGTAAAATGCAGTACGTTGAAATTCAGTTTTCCTTTCGAGGTAATTTTAAGTCCTTGTCCTGTCGGATTGGTAATCCCCAGCCAACGAACATCTTCGCGGTTTCCGTTACTTTGTGCCCGAACATAGTGCTCCAGCATTCCTGTTACTGTGTTTTCGTAAATTCCGAAATGGGCCGATGCTTTCCGGTCGGCATAACTTTCCTGTGGTCCGCGGCCATACCATTTCACCTGTTCGAGGCCGGACGATAAAGCCATCAGCAACCCAATCCGGGGCATATCGCCGGTGTTCGAGTTGTTGGTGATTTTCACATCCACATCAATTACACCATTTCCGAAAATAGTGTAGGTTATGGTGTACGGAAAAACTGCCACACTATTGCTGGCTTTCATTTCTGAAACAACCACAATCTTTTTCAAGTTATCCGATAGGGTATATTTCAGCGATTGACATGAAATGACAGATTCGGTTAATCCGCTGTTTGGGCTTCTATCATTATTAATTCTACGGTAGTAGCTAAACTCTGGCCCTTGTCCGTTCGAAATCATCTCGGTGCTTCCGTATATTAAAGAACTCAGAATTCCTTTGTTGCGATTGAAAGCCAAGCTGAAATCATCGCCTTTTATGCTGTATTCTGAAGTTGTTTCTGATACGGATAGTTGATTCATATTTTTTGTTTCCACAACTTCAGGAAGAACGCGATCAGTAATCCGTATTTGTTCAGAAGCAAGCATATATCCGGCAGGTGCCCACGAAGTTTCCTTTTTCAGTTCAGCATAAAAATTGATAAAATATTCGCTATTTCCTGTTATAATCGTTTTGAACGGAGCTGTTATCATTGCATCATTCCCGGCAGTTACGCTTGGAAGAGCCACACTACCCGACTCTGCAACCACTCCATCTTTTACGATTTCCCATTTAAAATTAAACTGATCGAGATTAATAAATCCATACCTGTTTTGAACGGCAAATTTCTTTTCGGAAAGGTTAACTAATTTAAATTTAATGTATTGATACACCTTTTTCACTTCAAGCAATTTGGCGGTCACTTTCCGATCGGGAGTTACAATTCCATTCAGGCAAAAATCGAAGTCGTTGGGTTTATCGCCGAAATCGCTGCCGAAATAATATTTGGTCGGATCATCGCCAAATTTATTCAGCCCCTGATCGACCCAATCCCAGATGCATCCGCCAATGATACGTTTTGAGTTTTCAATCAGGTCCCAGTATTCTTTCAGGTTGCCGGGTGCATTTCCCATGGAATGCGCATATTCGCAAAAGAAATAAGGACGCGACGAATTGGACGCGTCAAATCTGGCAGCGCCTACTAAATCAGGGTACATTTGCGAATCAATATCTGCTGCATTGCTGTTTCCTTCGTAGTGGATCGGACGACTTGGATCAATCGCTTTGGCTGCTTTATTTACCTCGTAAAAATTTTGACCGCCTCCACATTCGTTGCCCATCGACCAGAAAATTACCGACGGATGATTTTTATCCCGTTCGATCATTCGGACCATTCTGTCTGTAAATGCCGGAAGCCAGGTCGGATTGTTGCTTAATGACTGGTTTCCGTGACACTCAACATCTGCTTCGTCCATGATATACATCCCGTAAAAATCATACAGGGCATACATTTTCGGATCGTTCGGATAATGGCAGGTACGAATCGTGTTGATGTTGTTTTGCTTCATTAAAACAATGTCCTGAATCATTGATTCAACAGGAATCGCTTTCCCAAACTGAGGATGTGTATCGTGGCGGTTTGTGCCTTTGAAAAAGACCGGTACCCCATTGATCTGAACCCGGGCATTTTTAATTTCAATTTTCCTGAATCCAAATTTTGATGAAAGTACTTCCAGTACCTGCCCATTCGCATCTTTCAGACTTAAAACAACAGAATAAAGATTTGGAGTTTCTGCCGTCCACAACATCGGATGATCAACATTGCCCTGCATCACAAAAGTTGAATCCTTCAAACTTTTCAACTGATCAATTTTCTGAACCAATGAAAGTACTTCAGTTCCGTTTGTATCAAGCAGGCTGACATTCACCGTTACAGCTCCGTTCACATTTTCAGAATAATTCTTCAGTGACGGTTCAACTTTAAATACTGCTGAGTTAAAATTATCAACCGGAAATTCAGATTTCAGGAAATAGTCGCGAATATGAAGTTTGGGCGTGGCATAAACAAACACATCGCGGTGTATTCCACTCAAACGAAACATATCCTGATCTTCCAGATAACTTCCGTCGCTCCACCGGTAAACTTCGCAGGCAATTGTGTTTTCTCCGGAATGTGCGTAATTGGTAATATTGAACTCTGCTACATTGTTGGCACCCTGACTGTATCCCACTTTCTGCCCGTTTATCCAAACATACATGGCGCTGTACGCACCGTCGAAATGAAGAAAAATTTCTTTCCCGTCCCAATTTTCAGGAAGCATAAACGTGCGGCGGTATGATCCAACCGGATTTGGTTCTTTTTCGCTGGTGTAGCCAGCCTGCGGAACAATATATGGTGGTTTGTTGGCATACGGATAAGTAATATTCGTATAAATTGGCGTTCCATATCCAACCATTTCCCAGTTCGATGGAACTGGGATTTCCTTCCATCCGGAGACATCGTAATTTAGCTGATAAAAATCCATTGGACGTTCGGAAGGTTGTTTTACCCAGTTAAATTTCCATGTTCCGTTCAATGAGAGGAATCGCGATGATTTTGGCGTCATCCATGGTTTTTCCCAGCTTGGATCATTTTTTAATTCATCCTCGGTAGCAAAAGGAATATAAGTAACATGACCAGCTTCCTTGTTGATGGCAAAAACGGTTTCATCTTCCCAGTCATGGTGCTCCCGCTCTCCTACCAGCTCAATTTTCCATTGCTGAAATGCATTCGATGGATCGGCAGTATATTGACTTAGTGCTCCGTTTTCTGAAATTTTCCGCCAGTCCAGATTTTTACCACTGGTCTGATTGGTCAGTGTATAGAAACTGCCATAATAGTTTAGTTTCCAGAGTTGATTCGGATTGCTGGAACTTGCACTCCATTGAACCATGTTGTTTCCATCGGCCAGTGAACCTCCGGCATTGTCGATATTTTTATTACTTTTTTCATTGGTCAGAGTGTAATAGCCTTGTCCGCAATCTAAAAGCGACCACTGCTGAGTATTGTTTCCGGCAGCAACATCTGTTTTCAGGCCAAGAGTACTGTTATCGGTCATTGATCCATTGTTGTCGATAGCCAGTCCGTTGTTGTTCACGATCTTGAAAATCTGTTGATATTTTGGGGTAATTGGTGAAATCATGGTACTGATGTCCCAGATTCCCCACTGCTGTCTATCGGAAGAACTGTTTAATCCTGCCTGAACTGCAATTATGCTATCGTCGCCTGATGCGCTAAACAAATCAAGAAATCTGGAATCAGCTTTATTAATTAAACCGTTGTAAAATGCGTTTCCATCATTCTTTTTCCACAATTGGTTGGATGCACCTGTCGGATCGCTTAATTGTACCATATTGGCATTGGAAGCTGCTCCGGCAGTCAATGCTTTTCCGTTGGCTACATTAATCAGTTGAAAATACGACAAACCCTGATCAACCATTTTCCATTTCTGCAAATCGCTTCCGGAATAAGTACTTTGTTCAACTGAAACAATTAATTCGTTGTTTGCAGCGTATTCAAATGCGTCAACTATAATCTCAAAATCAGCAGCCTGTTCGCCGGTCGACAAGACTTCAAGCGTGTGTTCTCCATAAGGAAGCAAATCTGTTTCGTACAACATAGCGTTGTAATTACTACCGGTATAGCATTTTACCTTTGCAACAAAGGTTCCGTCGACTCGAATTTCGGCTACATCCAAATCGTTCCGGAGATAACCATAATATCGGGCCTTTACTCCTGTAAACGTATATTTCGCTGAGGCACCTTTGGTGGTAGCAAAATGCTCCGTACTCTGAAAACCCGGATTGCCTCGATAAGTCCCCCAGCCACCGGAGTACACAATCGAAGCATCGGTATCGTCGGTTTTTTTCCAGTTTGCAAGAATCTGGCTGCCACTTCCGAGAACTTTGCCACTGTACCTGTTGTAAAGGGCAAAAGAATCGTCAGACTTTTTTTGTCGGGTTCCCGCTAAAGTAGTGAAGGAAATAATCAGAAAGATTAAAATCAGGAATGAATTGTGTGTGCGTTGCATGATTTAGGTTAAGTGAAAATTATAAAAAGTTAATTATTATCTGTGTTGAAATCAGGTTATAACAAGTGTACCATCTGGTAAAATCGATCTGATGAAATCAAAAATTTCAGGAATTTACTATTCATACCGATTCACTTAAAAAGCATTCACTTCAGCCAAATGCGTGAATAAAACATTTCCGTAGGTCGAAAGCACTGTTATCTTTATATATCTTGTTTCAAGCATCTTACTTACAAAAAAGCGTTGTTCCTGATTTGAATTTTCAAGTTGGACGCTGCCCACATCTTCCCAATCAGTACCGTTCATACTTACTGAAATGGTAATATCTTTCGGTTTCCCGATGTTATTGGATTGTCGACCAAATATTGAAATTCCATGAACCACGCAGGTTTCTCCCATATCGATGGCAATCCAATGTGGCGGCATTGCGTATCCACCGGCCCATTTTGAGTGCCAGAATGATTCAAGGTTATTGTCAATGGCGGAAATTCCTAATCCCCCATTTACAGGTCCTTCGGCGGGCTCTTCCGAAGAAACGCCTAAAATACTCCAACTCGAACGGTCGTAATTGGGATAATCAGCTAAATCAAGGATTGCCTGAACCACAAAAAAAGATGTTTTAAGTTTGGTGTTTACCGGATATTTCTGATCGGGAACCTTGATTGAAATAGGCAACAAATATTTTTTGAACACGGTTAGATTATTTATCGGATTTATCTTTACCAGTAATGGTTCAGTTGAAATCTTTCCTTTTAAAATTAATGCTGATAATTTTCCCATTGAATAACTGGTTGCAGGCAAGATCGGATAATTAGTTCCATTGGCAAGATTGAACGAATCTACCATCGATTCATTTACTTCAAATTGAACATGAATATCGCCGGAAGGATAACCGTAACCACCAAAATTTGCACCGTAAACAATATTTTGTACTGAATCGGACATCAGTAAAGTCACAACATTCGGATTGCGGGCTGCCTCGGGCATATATACCTGTTCAAAATCCGCAGGATTTCCACCAGGAATAACAATCTGTTTTTGACAGGATATAAGAAATAATGTCAAACCGATTACCAGAATATTTAAATATAAGAATTTCAAAATCAATATATTATAATATTTTCAAACGAATAATCAATCTAATTACCAACCAGGATTCTGAACAATCAAATTACTTCTGTCCATTTCGTACTGTGGAATTGGCCACCAATAATATGCGTTCTTCCAGGTGTGATTTGATGCCACAACTCGCTGATAAAACTCATTACCATTTTTATCAATGTCCATTCCATGCATATCACCCATCACCTTGTCCGCAATTTTCCAACGCCTGATATCAAACCAACGATGAGTTTCGAAAGCCAGTTCGACACGGCGTTCCATACGGATTTTCTGTATCAGTTCGTCGCCTGAAGGTGTTGGCAATGGATTTTCACCACTTCCATATTGCGGTATTCCGGCTCTTTCACGTATTAAGTTCAAATAAGTCAATGCTTCTGATTCATTTTCAGTTCCACCATATTCTGCTAAAGCTTCGGCATAATTGAGGTAAATCTCTGCCAACCTGATCAGTACCAGTGGTCGGTTATTAAATTTCCACGCAAGCCTGTTTGTTTCAGGTGAAAGATTTTTGTAAACCAGATATCCGGTATGCGTATAATCTTCACCGCCAATTTGTTTTCCATCGGTACCGCTGTATGTTAGATCCACAATTACAGAATCGGATGTAATTGCTCCGCTTTTATATTTGCACCCGTTATACGTTACAGCAGCATAAAATCGAGGTTCACGGTTCAGGTACATGTTGAAAATGCCATTTGTCAACCCATTTTCAGAATACAATGAAGATTCATAAATAGATTTTCCGTCTTTCATAAAATAGGCATCAACCATCTCCTGAGTAACACCCAGACCGCTCCATCCTCCGGCTCTGCGGAGTGAACAATGAACATCCCAATCGGATAAATTAGTACTTTTCCGGACAAAAATGCATTCCGTATTCCAGGGCGAAAAGAAAATATCGCGTTGTGTTTTCATCAGATCACCCGAAGGATCTTTATAAAGTTGATATATCCCCAAATCGATCACTTCTTTGGCGGCGTCTGCCGCCTTTTTCCATTTTTCACGAGAAAAGGTTTGCGAAATCATTGGTGATCCGTCCAGATTTTTAAAATCAGCAAAACCTTTATTACCATTATATTCAGGACTTGCTGCATACAACAATAACCGCGATTTTACAGACAGGGCAATCCCTTTGGTTATCCGTCCGAAATCCCGGTCCTGAGCAGGGGCAAGAGGAAGTACCGCAGCAGCGGAATCTAACTGGCCAACCACATAAGCAACACATTCATCAAACGGGCTTCTGGGGAGCATGAGTTCAGAAACCGGAGCATCCGCAGCTAGAACATTATTGACAATTACCACCGGACCATATTGACGCATGAGCATAAAATAAAAGTACGCTCTTAGAAACCTGGCTTCCGCCTTGTACTGGTCAATTAATTTTCGCCCATCCAACCGCAGTATTTCATCGTTGTGATCAATATGGTTTATAAAGTAAGTTGCCGAGCGAATTCCCTGATAATAGGATCCCCAAAATCCAAATGGTGCATCTGCCGCATTCCAGTTTCCGATATTTATGCGATAGATATCATATTTGGCCCAGGCAACTTCCATTTCATCGGAATTACCCGTCCATGGATTACCTGCCCACTGGTTCGATTCGTCTCTTATGTAATTGTACACACTGGCCAGATATTCTTCCGAAGGACCTTTTTTCTGAAATACTTCATCAATGGTCTGCCGGTCATCAGGAACCTGATCCAGATAGCCGCTACATCCTGAACATACAAAGATCAGAATAAACAAGATAAGTTGAAGAATTCCTCCATGTTTCATATAAATACGATTCAATTTCCGGTACAATTAAAATTGAAAATCAATCCCGACATTGTAGGTTTTAGTCAACGGATATTGTGCACCTTTCCCATCGCCAAGCTCAACATCCCACATTCTAAAACTACTCATTGTCAACACATTATAGCCAATTGCATATATTCTGAAATTGGAAAATCCTAATTTCTCAGTCCAGCGTTCCTTCAGAAAAGTATAACTCAGCTCAATGTTCTGAAGCCTAAGGAAGGCACCATTCTTTATCCACCAGCTGCTGTTGTTATAGTTTGTGTTTGAAGAGGACGGATAAGTCAGTCGCGGATACAACGGATCAGGATTCGAATGGTCCGGCGTCCACCGGTTAGTAATGTTACGGTATAAGTTACCCCGAAGGCCTTCCATATTGAACGGTTGCAGTCCTTCACCGTTCAAGGAAATATCGACATTACCAATGCCTTTAAACCACGCGCCAACAGCAAATCCTTTGTAACTGATGGATGGTCCAAATCCATAGACCATTCCGGGTATAGAACCATATCCGATCGGTCCTTCGTCGTAGGAGTCAATTTTTCCATCTCCGTTCAGATCCTTGTATTTTATGTCGCCCGGCTGAATGTCACCAATCTGAACCGGACTGTTGGCAATCTCCTCCTGGCTTTCGAACAGCCCCAGAGCAATTTTACCAAAACGTTGACCAAGTTTACGGCCAATTCGTTGCTGCCAGGGATATGGCCAGGGGGCATTTGCATTCTCCACTATTATTGCACGGTTCCATGTAAAATTTCCGCGAAAATCAATGTTCAGATTCTTGGCCAGTTTCTTATGCAGCGACATCGTTGCATCAATTCCTTTATTATGAATCTCACCTAAATTTCCCCACGGATCATTCCGAACGCCAACATAATCAGGCAAATCTCCCCGCTGTAGAAAAATGCCGGTTCGGTTTTCGCGAAATAAATCAACCGTTAGCGATAAATCGTCTCCCCAGGTACGTAATTCGATACCCAAATTCATCTTCTTCGATTTTTCCCAGGTTACATCTACATCATAATCGCCAATATCCAATCCATTGTAGTCGTTATTGGTATTTTTACCAAAAGAATAACCTGTAACCGGAGCAACGGTTGCGAGATAAGCGAAACGACGACCACCTATGCTGCTATTTCCTACAGTTCCGTATGACCATCTCAATTTCAGGAATTGAATCACCTGGGAAACGGGCTCAAAAAATTTCTCGTTTGAAGTTATCCAGCCTACACCCACTGAGGGGAACAACCCAAATCGATGACCGGTATTAAAGGTTTCAGAACCATTGTACCCCAGATTGACCTCACCCAAATATCTATTATCAAATGAATAGGTGCTACGAGCCGCCAATCCCTGAAACCGAATCGGAATAGAACTGATGAAATCATTTGAAAATGCGTCACTCTTATCACTTTGATTGTATAGAATCATTCCACCGACATCGCTTTTACCGAAAGAATTGGCGTAATTAAAAGCCACTTCTGAATAGAATTGTCGATTGCCACCATTCGAACGACTGTAACCCAGATAATTTGATCCGACTCTGGTTTGCTCAAAAATCAATTCTCCATTTTCGTCTCTTCCGGTAGCAAAATAGGTATCTACGGTTTTTGTACGTGCAATTCGGTGACTGTTGTAGTTATCGAACGAAAACATGGCATAGGCCGATAAACCTTTAACCAGTGGCGATAAGTCCTGGGTCAGCTTTATATTCGACCAGATTTGACTTCTCAGTTCGTTGACATAACCCGTATTAACCAGCAAATCATACGGATTACTTACATCGCCCGTACGGTTGTGTGCAACATATCCGTTAGAGTAAACTGGTGGATTTAAGGTTGGAGGTGAAACAAAAGCCGCATTCCAAATGTCGGCAGTACCCGTTCCCGGATAATTTCCGTTTGAAATCCATCCGGAAGCACCAAAATCGAGTTTTGTATTTTTCAAAATCTTCAGGCTTAGATTACTCGTGAAATTATAGCGTGTGAATTTTATAGAAGTGTTGTAGTTCGAAATATCTTCGGTTTTAAACAAGCCTGTTTCGTCATAATAGCCTAACGACAAATAATATTTAGCGCTAACAGTACCACCTGTAACATTCATATTTATTCGGTTATTATTTCCGTATTTATTAAATATTTCGTCAATCCAATTTACATTCGGATACAAATCCGGATCGGAACCGTCAGCCGTTTTCTGAATCCGCTCAGCCGAATATAAAGGGAGTTTTGCATTTGGATTGCTGTTCTTATAAGCCTCATTGGCCATTTGCAAATAAGTAACTCCATCGGCAAACCGGGGGGTGCGTGTAAATTGCGTCACTCCGGAATTTGCCTGAATATTTATTTTTGGTTTGCCCATTTCGCCTTTTTTCGTTTCAATCAGAATTACTCCATTCGCACCTCTCACTCCGTAAACTGCTGTTGCCGATGCATCTTTCAGGATTGTAAAACTTTCAATGTCTTCAGGATCGATATTTCCAAAAGCACGTTCGATTCCGTCAACCAGAATCAGAGGATTACTATTGGTAAAAGTTGAAATCCCACGGATATATATTTCAGAACCGTCGTAACCCGGCTCACCACTTCGTTGTACAGCCACAATGCCGGCAATTCTTCCTGAAATTGCATTGGAAATGTTAGCCACAGGTTGTGCTTTTAAGTCTTTCGAAGTTATACTTGCCTGCGAACCAATCGTAGTCAGTTTCTTTTGTACTCCGTAACCAACCACTACCACTTCGTCCACTCCCTGAGATTCTTCCTGTAAAATGACATTCAATGACCTTTTACCATTTAATTTAATCTCCTGTGCCTTCATTCCAACAAATGAAAAAATCAATGCCGCATCGTCCGGCACATCCATCAGTTTAAATTTTCCTTCGGAATTAGTAATTGAACCCAATAATTCACCTTTGATGAAAACCGTAGCTCCAGGGATAGGATTACCATCTGTTTCGAGAACTATTCCTTCTACTGGACCTTTTTGAATATCGGCGTCGGAGGATTTAAAAATAGAGGGGCTATCATTCATTCCAGAACCCAGAATAACAATCTGACGGTCGTAGATTTTAAAAGAATTTGCTGTCCCCTTCAAAACCTCAGTTAAGATATTTTCAATACTTTCATTTTTTACATTAATGCTCACCTTACGGTTTACATCCAGAAAGTCTTCATTATAAAAGAAAACAAATTCACTTTTTTCTTCAATCTGATTAAAAATCTCTTTTACGGAAACTTCGCTCAATTTCAAACTCAACCTTGTTTGCTGAGAAAAAGAACTCAACGAATGAGTTAGCAATGCCACAAAGAAAAATGCGAACAATAACTTCATCTTTTAAAATCGATTTCTTAAGTCTTCGCGCCGGGACGCGAATTCATACTTTTTTTTTCATAAATTTGAATGTTTTTTAAGCGTTAATATGTGTTGACGTTTAATCTGTATCCGGAGCGTGTTGACCGCATTCTCCGGATTTTTTATCGTTTTGGTAAAGCTTGAATTTTTTGATTTACAAAAACCTGATTTTCACTGATCCGAAAGGAAATCGGTGCAGCATCAGAAATTACTTTCATAACTGCTTCAAGCGACTCTTTAAGATCAATCTTACCGCTGACATTTCGGTATAATTCCACATGATCATCGGTAACAAAGCGTACATTGTAGTACCTCGAAAGCCGTTCGAAAACAAATAAGATACTTTCCTTATTGAATTCCAACAAACCTTTGGTCCACGAAATGTAATAGGAGGCATCAACATTCGATTCAACGACTGTTTTATTCGTTAGCTTATCGTAAACTGCTTTCTGATTTGGAATAAGTTTAATCTCTTTACTGAATAAACTCATCAGATTATTCTCTTTCAGACCTACTTCTCCTTCAACCAGAACCACTTCAATATCCTTCTCTGTGTCGAAATTATTAACATTAAATCTGGTGCCATGTACCCTGATATCCATCTGGTTGGCACTTACAATGAATGGCAAATCTTTATTTTTTGCCACCTCAAAATACCCTTCCCCTTTCAGGAAAACTTTACGATTTTTGCCTGAAAATTTTTGTGGAAATACAAGCTTTGAGCCTGCATTCAGCCACACTTTAGTTCCGTCTGAAAGTTGAATATTCGATCTTTTCCCGTAGGGAACTACTAATTCAGCCATCTGATCGGCTTTTGAATCCAACTCAACAATGCTATCGCGATCAATTTTCAGCTGTTTACCTGTTGAATTAAGCGCAATATCTGATTTAGTTCCTTTTAGCAGAATTTCTCTCCCTCCGGAAGTGATGAGTTTTGAATCGCGGACTTCGGTTAACGAAATTGGAGTTTCCGAAAACTGAACCTGATTTCCGGCGTAATAAATAATTGGAATAGCGGCACCAACCGCCAATACAAGAACAAGAACGGCAGCATATTGCATCAGTTTTCGAAGCCTGATTTTTCGCTTCGACTGGTGGTGGAGCTTGTAAAAAACTTCAATATTTTTGTATACCTCATTGATATCGCCTACATCCAAATCCGACTTTTTATACCGAAGCGCAGTAACGATTTTCGAAGCAAGTCTGATATCTTTGGAGAGTTCCGGATTCTGCTCAATAAAATCTTCCCATTCTTTATTGCCGGTACCATTGGTTACCCAATTAATAAATTTGGTATCCTGAGTAAAGTCTTCGACCGAATATTTGGTGTATTTTTTATCCACTATTGTTGTGTTTATAATTAAGTCCTGAATAGCCTGTTTTGTGGACATTCTGTAATCATGCTAGAAAACATGTTTGTTCGAGAAGTGCAGCACCATCAGAATCGGAAGCTGCGTTTGGTCACCCATAATTTCGCGCAATAATTTAACTGCCCTGTATACTAATTTTCGTGCTGAATCATTTTTCAGTTGCATGATATCGCAAATCTGCCCGTAATCCATTCTACAATCAAAACGCAGGTATATGATTTCACGCTGACGATCACTCAAACTCTTTAAGGCATTTAGAAGCTCCATTTCCTTTTTAGTTGCGTGATCTTTTTCTGCCAGTTCATTTTCCAGCAAAAAAGTTGCATCGAAGTTTAAAGATTTAAATTCGACCAATTCGATTCTCTTTCTTTTATCTAATTCTTTATAGATATTGTTTTTTAAAGCCCTGAAGAGGTAAAACCTGATATTTTCGGTTGAACCAAGATTTTCACCTGCCTTAATTAATTTAAAAAATACGTCCTGAATACAATCTTTTATGAAATCAGGATCGTCTTTAAACTTTATTCCATACTGAAACAGGATCTCAAAATTCTGAAAATAGATATACGAAAGTGCGGATTTATCACCGTGCTTAAAATCTTCCCATATTTCTTTGTCTTTCACCAACTGATTCTGCATTTCAAATGTGGCTTAAAAATATAGAATATTTGCAGTACTTCCTATTTTGCAATTCATCCAAATATTCTATTAACTTCCTATTACTTAACTTAATCAAAGCACTTCCTGAAAAATTAACTGGATGTCTTATTATACTATATGATTACATCCGAATTAATGGCTGCTCTATTTTCTATTGGAAGATAAATCTGTTCAAATACAATATTATCAGGTTAAATTTTGTCAAAAGTTAGGACTTAAAAGTTCCTAAAAGAAAGCAATTCAGAATTGTGGCAATTTCGATGAAACACTTGTTTAGAATTGAAGTTGCTTGCCTCTTGCTAGCCATATTTAGATGAACTATCATAAAACAACTTTAGGCGGAATCGCAAAATCCCGCCTAAAGTCAACATTATTATTTGAACTAATTCATTGGAGAATACACATTTATTTCTGCAAGAAATGCATAAAAATTAGGTCCTTCAAGCGCAACATATTTGATATACCTGGCAGTTGGGTTTGCACCATTGGTAAATTTCTGACCGTCATTCGTCGTTGCATTCATCGCAAAGGTTCCAAAATCAGTCCAGTCGGTTCCATTGTTACTATAAAAAAACTGGTGTTTGGTTTGTCCGCCGCTATTTCCCTGCCGCCGGAACACTTCGATACTCGAGATGACAACTTCCTTACCCATATCAATGCTAAACCAATGCGGGAAACCCGGACTTCCACCACTCCACTGCGAATGCCAGAATGAATTTAAGTTGTCGTCAATTACAGCGCTAACCAGTCCGTTTGGAGCACCTTCCGCAGGTTCTTCGGTGTCAAATCCTGTAATCGTCCAGCCTGCCTTACTAACTTTTCCTTCGTATGAAATGGCCGCCGTTGTTTTGGCCGAATAAAAAGTATCGATGGCCGCCATTTCGGGAACATAAATTGACTGATACGAGAATGGTGTTCCCGGTTTGCGGTCAACTAAGGTTATGCTTGTTGAATCGGGTGACAGCAAAAGTGTTTTTTCACCTTCAGCCTCCGTAGTATAAGTGACCAACGTTCCTCTTTCCAATGGATCGGCACTTAACCAAAGCGCTTTCAACTGATTACCTTCAAATTTAAATCCGTTGTTGGTCCTTGGAGTTAAACTACTCCGAAAAAGATCGCCATAGGCTGTTCCGGCAATCGAAACTTTAATGGAACTGTTGCCTTCGTTGTTTCGTGTATACAGATCGAAAATATAGGATTTTTCCTGAAGGTTTGGAATGACAAGATTTAATGAATCCAGATCTTTCGTTTTCGAATAATCAAAAATCATCGAATCAGCACGGTTATCCCAATATACAATTATCTTATTCACATTGTAAGCGTTTTTCAGGTAACCCGACAATTGTATCCTGTTTTTTCCGGCGTACGAAACTATTGAGTCAACTTTGGACAAATACACAATTTCACCATTTTTAATGTATTCCTGGTGAAACTCCATCATGTCCTTGCAAGAATAAATTCCCGTTGCAATTAATGCAATCAGTAGAAATTTATAGAATGATATTTTTTTCATCATCGTTTGTTTTAATTGTAAACTTCGCTAATGTTTCCCCACCAGCTTAACTCGTTGAAATCAATATAGCCAGCACCATCCCAGGTTTCCCAAACCACAAAGCGGAAATACCGGATTGATGAAGGAATAGCTGCCTGATCGAAATCATACTCATCGCCATTCAAACCATGCTGGATATCCTCATCGGTATTTTGAGCAAGTCCCGAAGGTTTTGTTGACACACATACGGGCCGAAGTTTTTGCCATTGCGTTAAATCATCCGGATTAGAAGGCATCTCGGCAGCACCATAAACATCGTACTTTTTCGGATTTCCGTGCTGATAAAACCAGCCGGTATCATTTGGACCGCGCTGATAAACCCGGAAACGGCTAAGTGTCGCTTTTACACCCAAATCGATGGTAAAAATCTGAGGCCAGGGATGATCGCCCTGGGTGTGACCGGTAGTGGTAAAGTCGTCATCAAAAAGATTTTCGTATTTAAATCCCCATGCATCCCATTTGGTATCGCTCGGAAGAGAGATTTTCCGCATTTTGGTTTTGTCAAGCTTTTCTTCAAACAATGGAGTTAGAATTCCTCCAGCAGGAATGATGGTATCCGAAACATTGTCCCAACGGTCGCGAACAACGGCAGCGAATTTTGTTGGAACCGATTTCATATTGCGAATCGAAAATTTGGATTCGATTTGCGAGGTGTAAACGGTATTCACTTTCACCAATTTGTGCGTAATCGAATCTTCCGCAAAAATCTCGATGGCAATCGGAGCAGCAGTACGATTGATCCAGGTAAACTTAGCCCCGCCAAAATCAGTCGAAATTTTCAGTGAATCCTGAACCAAACGAACCGGAGGAGTTAACGGAACAGCCTTGAATTCAACCGGAGCAGAAACATTTTCAGCGCGGTCGACAGCATAGAGTTTTACAGTACGTTCCGAAGTATCGCCAAAGCCAAGTACAGTAAGTTTATTATCGAAATACGAAACTTTAACTTCACCTTTTACACCGCCCACCAGGTCGAATTCGGCTTTAACATAGAGTAGATCGTTATCAGCAGGTAAATTATATTCCACTTCAAATCCACCATTGAGCGGAGTAACCTGAGTAATCTCCACCTTTCCGGGAGCAACCGTATCGTCTGAAATCGGTTTCAGAATATTTTCGTCGCAACCCATCAGCAATGCCATATTCAGCACCGCCAAGATTAAATATATTTTTCTCATCATCTTTTTTTTGAGTTTCATTGACATTCGTGTTACCAACCAATATTTTGAACCAGATTCGGATTTTTCACTGTTTCGTCTTCAGCAATTGGCCAGAAATAATCGCGTTCAGTAAATGTCTGGGTATAAAGAGTTGTCACATGATAATATTCACGTGGATCAATTTTCTGTACATTCCAACCCTGAACCGGAGAATTCTCATACTTTTTAGCAAGCATCCAGCGACGTAAGTCCCAGAAACGATGACCTTCAAAAGCAAGTTCAATCAAACGTTCACGCTGAATAATTTCGCGCATTCCATTTTTGGTTGTAGGTTTCGAAGGTAAGTTTGAATATGCATTCCAACTTTCAACAACTCCTTTCAATCCGGCACGTTCTCTGACTTTGTCGACGTAACTGTAAACAGTTGCATCAGGTGATGCTTTGGTTTCGTTCAGAGCTTCGGCATAATACAGGTACAGATCGGCAAGCCGTATAATCGGGAAAGCATATATTTCAGCATAATAGCTTTGTCCGTCGCGCACTTCGTTGTTTATATTAACCAGCTTTTTGGGATACATCCCTGTAACAGAGAATTGACTGATTTCGAAAATGGAGGCAAAATCGCCTTTACGATTACGTATGTACCATGGCTTTTCTTCAGGTGTTTGAGGCGAACCATTCCCAAACCACGCTCCTCGGTCGAAACTGATGTCGGCATAATAGCGTAATTCCCGATCGTAATTTAAATTTGCAGTTTCTTCGCCGGGCTCAACAAATATCCAATCTTTGTCGGTTGCGGTGCGAAGTTTATAGCGGTTTTCGTACGACCATGTTTTATCTTCATTAATCGGAACTCCGTTTTTGCTGTAAAATTCTTCGGCTACCTTTAGTGTCGGTGAATGGTTAGATCCGGAAGGATTCCCCAAATAAGCATACCAGCGTGGACTCGAATTGTTCTGTATTGAAACTGAGTTACTTTGTGTCGAACCCCAGATCAGTTCTTTGTTCCAACGTTCAGAAACCACACTGCGTAGTGCTGCAATTTGTTTGGTTGTGTCGTTCATCGGATATCCATTCTTATAGTCCGATGTTTGATACAAACTAATTTTATTCAATTCAGCAATATCGATAGCTTCTTTGCAGGCAACAGCCGCTTTTTCCCATTTCGATGGATCGAAAACAGGATTAAATAAGGCTTGTCCATCTTTGTTGGCTAAAGTTGAATGAACCTGATTTCCGTTAAAAAGCGGACTGGCAGCAGTCATCAAAACTTCAGCTTTTACTGCCATGGCAATTGGTTTGGTAATACGGCCTAAACTTGTAAACGGATTTGACAGCACTTCAGGCAAATCGGCAATCGACTTATCGAGCAAGCGGACCACATAGGCAAAACAAGTATCAACAGGCTCGCGCGAAACTTTAATTGCTGAAGTGGACGATGATACAGGTACGCTTTCATCCATGATTGGAATTGGACCATACATGCGAAGCAAATAATAATGGTAATAGGCTTTTAGGAAATTTACCTCTGCTATCCATTGCTTTTTTTCATACTCCTGAAGGTCCCTTACTGTACCAATTTTTTCAAGAAATGTATTACAATCACGAATTCCGACAAAGAGACCACTTCTCCAATAATCAAAAAACGGATTGGTAATATTCTGATATCCTTTAGCTAGTTGCACAGCACTGGAATTCCTGTGAAATTCGGAATACCAGATATCGTCGCCACCAGCAAGAGCTGGGTTTTCAGAGGTACTGGCAAAGTCAGGAAGGTACGAATAGCACGTGAAAAGGTATTTTTCAGCGTTGTATTTATCCGTAAATGCATTATCGATGGTCGCCACATTATCTGGGACAACATCTAAGAAAGAGTCACAGGAAAAGAGTATTCCGGCGAACAGTATTGCGATAATATAATTTATTCGTTTCATATTTCTTTTCTTAATTAAAATTCGATCAAAACACCCAGATTAATTACCCGTTGAACCGGATATCCTAAACCGTTACCACCCATTTCCGGATCCCACAATTTGAACTTGCTAAATGTTAAGAGGTTTGTACCACTGGTGTAAAACCGACATTTAGACATTCTCAGTTTTGATGAAATACTTTGTGGAAGGGTAATTCCAACTTCAAGCGATTTTAAGCGAAGGAATGAACCGTCCTGCATATACCAGGTACTTGTTACCTGATTATATGGAGAAAAATTTGGGCTATTATTTGGCATGTACTCAGTCGATAATCGCGGCCAGCGCGCATAAATATCAGGATTTGATTCTGACCAGTAACTATCGGCCCATACTTTTAACAACTGGTTATTTCCAATACCATTCCCATCGTAAGTATCGATAAAAGGAGCAGAGTTATATGGATCTATCCAAAATGACTCGTTGGCCAATCCCTGAAAGAAGACAGAAAAGTCGAATGCTTTGTAGCCGGTTGAAAAACCGAAACCATAAACAATTTCAGGAGTTGTAGGATAGCCAATTGGAACCAGGTCGAGATTAGAAATACGGCCATCGCCATTGATATCGCGGTATTTGATATCACCGGCGCCATATTTGCCATATGACTGTTCCGGCGAATTATCAACTTCTGCCTGATCAACAAATAAATGTTCAGCAATTAACCCATAACCCTGATTGATTGACTGGCCAATGTGCGATAACCATGGAGTATCAGTATAATCAGGCTCTTCGAGCTTTGACATTTCGCTAACGGCGTAGGTAAAGTTAGCTCGGG
The DNA here is from genome assembly GCA_963677955.2 of Prolixibacteraceae bacterium. Taxonomy (GTDB): domain Bacteria; phylum Bacteroidota; class Bacteroidia; order Bacteroidales; family Prolixibacteraceae; genus Aquipluma. Next base: position 3,357,148 of record CAXXQR010000001.1, on the reverse strand, counting down.
CCTGAATCCACAAGCCGCTCCCGAATGTTTGATTGTAGTCGATGGACGCGTCAATTCCTTTACTTTTTGCTTCACCAATATTGGCGCGCACTCCAGCCTGAAGCCCCATTGAGGCCAGTTGAATGCGATCCATCAGAATACTTGTACGTCTTTCGTGGAAGGCGTCAACCTGAATATCAATTTTATCAAATAGACCAATTTCAGTTCCTATATTTAATTTGTACGAAGTTTCCCAGGTTATCTGGTCGTTGGCATAACGCGAAATAGATACCCCATCTTTCTGGTAATCCATAAACTTGCCAAAGCTGGCTCCTCTGCCCTCGTTGTTCATGTCTACCTGCGACAGGTAAAAGAAACGGTCGTCGGCGCTCCCGATTGCATCATTACCGACCAAACCATAGGTGGCTTTCAGTTTAAATTTGGAAACTGTTTTTTTGAGATCAGCAAAAAATGGCTCATTTGAAACTAAATATCCCAAACCTGCCGAAGGGAAAAATCCGAAACGGTTATTCTTTGCGAATCGTTCCGATCCATTGTATCCAAAGTTTGCCTCAACAAAATATTTATCGGAATAAGCGTAAGTAAAACGACCCGCCAGACCGATGTTGCGGTATGGAAGTGAATTCTGAAGAGTTGGAACTTTTTGTGAATTGTTGGCATTACCATTCAACTCATTGCGCATGGTAAAAACTAATAATCCACTTACTCCATGTTTTTCATTGAATATCCTATTGTATTGAGCTGAAGCTTCAGTGTAATAAGTCGTACTTACATCTTTCGTCCCTGGAACATAATCCAGATACTCCGTTCCGGTTTCAGGATTTAATGCACTCAGCACATATTTTCCGGTTTCAGGATTAATAAGTGGACTGTAATAATAAGGTATATAAGCTCTTGTCACATCGAAATAGGAATATACATTTCCATAACCAATTGCTTTAACTTTCAATCCTTCAGTAATCATACTTAAATCCTGTTCAAGTTCAATCTGAGTCAGAATACGGGACGAACTATATTCCTTATACCCTCTCTGAAGATCGGCATAAGGGTTATAATAGTTTCCTGTTGCACCATAGTTTCCAAAAAGAATGTGATTGGTATACTCGTGGTCGGCATCAGCCTTATAATAAGGAGCAAAATAAACAGGATTGGTGCGCATCACATTCTTAAACATGTCACTACCGCCAGTAATCGGTCCGGTGTATTTGTCCATGCTGGCGTTAAAAATAAACTTGGCTTTGGTTGTTTTGGTCAGATTTAGGTTCAGGTTGTTACGTAGCTGGTATTTCTTCAAATCGATATTGCTGTTAAAGTTATTCATCTTATCAACCTTCATGATACCGTTATCCTGATTTACTGTTGCCGCGATGTAATAACGGGCAATTTTACCTCCACCGCTCATGTTCATGTTAAAACGATGGTTAATGGTGTGATTTTTAAATAACATGTTGTACCAATCGGTAGTCGGATAAAGAACAGGATCAACTCCGGCAATCGTATTGGCTATTTTTTCAGGAGAATATGGAAGTGGTTCCAGTGGATTCCTGGTCCGAACAGCCTCGTTATGCATTTTCATGTAAGTAATCGGATCTGCAAGTTCCAAATCGCGCGTGTTTCCTGAAGCTGACATTTCATATCGAGCAGTAATGGATACTTCTCCTTCAACCCCTTCCTTGGTAGTAACATAAATTACTCCGTTTGCACCTCTGGCGCCATATAAAGCTGTTGCAGTTGCATCTTTCATAATTGAAAAGCTCGCAATGTCGTCGGGTTGTAACCGTGCAAGATCCGTAGAACTTAACTCCATTCCGTCGATCAGGATCAAAGGATCTTTTTTAAACCCCATGGTTGTTACACCGCGAACAAAGAACTGTGCATTATCCTGACCGGGTTCGCCGCTTCGCTGATACGAAATAATACCCGACATACGACCAGCCAATGCAGTAGTTAAATTGCTTGAGGGAACTTTAAGTTCTGCCGGTTTTACTGTTGTAATGGAAGCAATCACGCTGTTTTTCTTCTGTTTGGCAAAAGCAACAATGGTAACATCTTCCAATTCTTCGTTCTTTTCAGCCAATTCGATGTTGATAATCTTCTTTTGACCTACCCGAACTGCCTGAGTAATGTAACCCACGAATGAAAACACGAGTGTATTATCCGGCTCAACATCAATTTCATAATTCCCATCAGCGTCGGTAATTACTCCCTTGGTTGTTCCTTCTACGGCAACAGTGGCTCCGGGTACCGGCTGTCCCTTACCGTCGGAAACAGTTCCCTTTACCTTTTTGTCGGCTGCAACACTACCCGGAATGCTGCTCGAATTGACAATTGACTTACCGCCAATTTTTGACACATTTTCTTTCGATTTTGCTGAAACCTGAACCACAAAAAGCAAAAGCATAATTGCAGCCAATTTCATCATTCGAATTGATCTGCTTGTCCGATGTAAAACCACACCGGAAAAGCGTTTTTCTTTTTCCATAAATTTGATTGGTTAGTGAATAAATCGAAAACGAAATCTGCTTCATACTACATAAGCAGAAAAAATGCATGAGGAAAAATCTTTTGTTTCCCTTTCTTTAAATCATTCTTTCTTCATAGTTTTTTAAGTTTATTTCCGTTAATTAATCTGTTCTTTCAAAAACGGTTTAGCTGGGTTACCTAAGTTTCCGGATCATTTCATTCAATAAATAATTATCCGAGTTAAGTGCTTTTGTCCGTTAAGTCCGTGATGATCGATTTTGTGGACAAGGCTAAATCATGCTAGAAAACATATTTGCGGCAGTTTGGGTAGAAAAATGGAATTCCAGGTTGCGGTTAGCTTGCAAAAGAAGGAATTGAAATTACTCCTGAAGAATATATTCTGAATGCTTTTCATGGACCGAATAGAAAAATCCTTTCTCTGGATTTTGAATTATTTTACATGAATATCCTTAACTGCAGCTAAATTGATTTTTGTGAGCTATTGAGACAGCGAACAAAAAAACCTTCAAAATCGATGACTGTGAAAATTTTAAGCAATTAAAGTGAATTTAAACGGAAACGTATCGAACTTTTTACGTGAAAATTATGAAGTTGTGGTGAAATTTATGAACAGAGATATACCGAAGAATAACCTCAGGCTATAGTATAATCGGCTTTATTTAACAACATTTGTAAATGTATCAATCGGACAATAACTTTTTTTCATTTTTTTTTCTTCCCTCAAAGTCTTGAAAATACTAAAAACAGAAATAAATGTTCGTTAACCAACCGTATGTAAGTTCTTGGCAGGCAAAATATTTATCCTGACATTTGTACAAAATAAGTAAAATTAAAAGACAAAAGATGGTACAACATAGTTCTACATTTAAAGCATTTCGAATTGAAGAGATTGATGGTAATTTTCAAGGCTCAATTAAAGAAATGAAATTTGGTACATTAAACAACAACGAGGTTTTAGTAAACGTGCACTACAGCTCATTGAATTATAAAGATGCATTATCGGCTTCGGGGAATAAAGGAGTAACTAGAAATTATCCGCACACTCCAGGAATTGACGCAGTTGGAACAATAGAAAAATCGAACAGTGATTTATATCCTATTGGAGAAAAAGTAATTGTAACAAGTTATGATTTAGGCATGAATACCGACGGGGGATTTGCTGAGTATATTCAGATTCCAGCTGAATGGGTCGTAAAATTACCTGAAAAAATGACGATGAAAGAGGCCATGATATATGGTACTGCCGGATTAACAGCGGGAATCTCTGTTTTAAGACTTACAGAATTGATAAAGCCAAATGATGGTAAAATAATAGTTTCGGGTGCAACAGGTGGAGTTGGAGCATTGAGTGTTTCCATTTTAAGTAAACTGGGTTATTCGGTGGTTGCAATAACAGGTAAGGAAGCAGAACGGGACTATTTAATTCATCTTGGAGCCGAGCAAGTGCTGTTACGCAGCGAGGTTGAAAATTTTGATAAAAAGCCCTTATTAAAACCTCTGTTTGCCGGCGCTATTGATACTGTTGGAGGTGTAATACTTGAAAATATAATTAAATCGACTGATTCGATGGGCGTTGTAACTTGTTGTGGAAACGTTGCATCTCCAAAACTTGATTTGACAGTTTTCCCATTTATCCTGAGAGGTGTTACACTCATTGGAATAGATTCTCAAAACTATCCAATGAACTATAGAAAAATAGTTTGGAATAAGTTAGCTCACGAATGGAAACCGAAACAATTAGACGACACTTGCAATGAAATAAAATTGGAAGATGTAGCGCAAAAAATTGAATCAATGCTACAGGGAAAATTAAAAGGAAGAACTGTTTTGAAATTGACAGATTAAAGAATCCACCCCCAAAGAGGGTAGACAAAGATGAGCCGCTGTTGCTCCTCGATACGTTCTTAATCTTCTTGATTTTGTCTTCGTTAAGATCGATTGTGTCAACACAATATCCTTTGGCCCAGAAATGATTGCCCCAATAAGGTTTTGTTCGCAATTGAGGATAACTTTTGAAGATTTTGATGGCCGTTTTGCCTTTCAATATCCCAATCAGTTGAGAAATCAAAATCTCGAGTGAAACACTAACAATCAGGTGAACATGATCTTTTTGAATATTTAATTCAACCATCTCGCTTAGTTTCCATTCCAATAACATCAGGATATCCTTTAGCAGCAATTCTCTGACAAGACCTTCAAGTACGCGAAATCTGTATTGGCTGTCCAAAAAATATGATATGTGCACCTATAGATTACATGACTTATTTTTTTTAAATTACTCATGTTACGAATTTAAGAAAATTCAGGCTTAGCCAATGAAACATGACCACCCCCGAAGGAGGTGGTTTTAACGATTATAATAAATATTGGGCGCAAATAGTACCCCGTTACTGAAGTTCTCACTGCGGATTTACAAGTCGTTCGTCCATATACTTTGTCAGCCACATCGGCTTGGTTTCAATAATCTTTTGGTGAACCGGACAATTTTCATCGTGCGCTCCTTTCAGGTAGCCAACGCTCATCAAAAATTCGTTGACAATTTCGCCGCTCGTAAATTTGAAGATCTTTTTGAACAGTTTCACCCATTCTTCCTTCGTTTTGGGGTGATGGTGTTCGAGCCATTTTTCAAAACTGCCGTATTCTTTTTGCAACTGAAGAATCGCTTTGGCGTTTTCGATGGCGGCATTCACTTTCAGCCTGTTGCGGATGATTCCGGCGTCGTTCAGCAGTCGCTCCCGGTCGCTTTCAGAATAGGTTGCAATCTTTTCGATGTTAAAATTGTCGTAAGCGCGACGAAAACCTTTTTCCTTCTTCAGGATGGTTTCCCAGCTTAGTCCCGCCTGATTAATTTCGTGTATCAGCCGCCCGAACAACTCATTATCGCCGTGAATTGGGAATCCGTAGTAGTTGTCGTGATAGTTCGCGTGCAGGCTTCTGCTGGGCTCGTTCATTAAGGGAATGTAGGTGCAATAGCTCATAGCTCAGATGTCAATTTATTTTGTTTACGACTTGAGTTTCTGAGGCAGAAATAAGCAATTCCAACAAGACGGCTTTCTTGTTGAAATTGCACAATGACAGAAGCACAACCTTCAGATTTGATTTCAGCAATTCTGTCATTGTGGGATTGGCTCCACCAGAATTTCATTTCCGGCTTTGTCGTAATACGTACAAGTCAATGCTTCGAGGGAAACCACCCATTTTTCGATGCCCGCTTCGGCACAATGGTTGCAAAACGTGAAATAGTTAGTGTCGACCTGTTGGTGTATCTTAAGATATCGGGAAAATTTTTCGTTGTCGCTTTGGTCGGCAATGTTCAGTTTTTCGTATTGAGGCTGCGAAGTTGTACTGAAATTGTTTTCGCCAAAATAAACGGTGTGGCTGTCGTTTTCCCAGGTTTCAACGGCGGTAACACCCATCTGCTTGATTTCCTGAATATACCTTGGGAAGTCGGCTCCCGACTTAACAGTTTCGTACGCTTTTTTGATTTGTTCTACTGTAAACATACCTGTAAATTTTAAATGGTTACTGAATTGTTTCTGAATAAATATTACGTAAAGATGCGGGGCGCACAGTTTTTGTGATTGTAAAAAATCGTTTTTTACAGGAAACGCTTAAAATTTTCAGGTGTGTCGCCGGTGTATTGCCTGAAATCTTTGATAAAATGGGCCTGATCGAAAAAGTTGTTTTCGTAGCATATCTCAGTGAGCGATTTGTTGCTGTCGAGGCTATTCAGCAACGTATTAAACCGAACAATAGATGCAAACTTTTTGGGCGAAGTTCCTACAATCTTTCGGAAACGCTTTTCAAAAGGACTCTGGCTGATGAAAAGCTTTTCGTTCAGTTCTTTTATCCGAATGGCTCCTTTGCTTTGGTAAATAAGTTTCACGGCTTCAACTACGAGTCTGTCAGCTTCAATCGCCCTAAGTTGCGTAACTAAAAAATGCTCGATGATTTTGATACGTTGCCCATCAGTATTGGCAAACGAGAGTTTTTCTTCTACATCACGAATACAATATTTGTCGAAAATTTCTTCCAGCGAAATGCTTAAATTGAATATTTCATTGGCGGGAAGCGCGGCAAAACTGCTGAACCCGATTTCAGTAAAATAAACCAAAACAGTCCCAACATTTACAGAATTCCTGAATGTTTTGTAGCTATCAGTTATTCCGGTAATTCCAGCGGAATGTAGCTTTGTGCTAATTTCACCGGAAATAGCGGCAAGCGAACCTTTGTACTGAAAGCCAACAACGAGTCCGGTGGAAGGAAAAACTTTGTATCGGTTTTCGAACAAACTCTCCGAAATCACAAATTGTTTGATATACGGTTTTAGCCGTTCGGTCGGATAATATGTTTCGAATTTTCCGGCAGCCATTTCGCAAACTTAATTAAACCCAGCCCGAAACTCCAACGGACTTTGTTTTGTCTTTGCTTTGAACAACTTGCTAAACGATTGCGAATGTTCAAATCCCAACTCGTAAGCAATTTCGCTGACCGAAAGCTCGCTGGTTGAGAGCTTTTCTTTGGCTTTTTCGATGAGTTTGTTGTGAATGTGTTGCTGGGTACTCTCGCCGGTCAGCGTTTTGAGTAGGCTGCTCAGGTAGTTGGGCGAAATGTTCAATTCGTCGGCAACAAGCTGTACGGTAGGCAAACCATTATTTGCCAGATCATCGCTGTTGAAATAGGCGGCAAGAAGTTCTTCCAACCGATTCAGAATTTTATGATTGGTAATTTTTCGTGTAATAAATTGTTATACTGCAATTTAATAGTAATCGGCAACAGTTGACTGTGTCGGATTATCTTTTTTGGTAGCCGCAACCTGAGCATAATCCACCACACTAATCAGTGGATGCTCAGGAGATGGCAACTGGTTTAGCAGATGAAACTCGTTGATTGTTTTAATTCTTAAAGGTTTCATTTTGCTGAGTTGATAAATTACAATGCTTGTCCGCCCGAAACTTCAATGCGTTGTCCGTTTATCCAATACGCCTCTTCGGTACATAAAAATGCAACTACTCCGCCAATGTCATCAGGCAACCCTACGCGCCCTAAAGCGGTGAGGCTGGCAATACGGGCATTTATTTCCTTATTATCGCGGGTACGGCCACCACCAAAATCTGTTTCGATGGCGCCCGGTGCAACAACATTTACCCGAATCTTTCTTGCACCCAGTTCTTTCGCCATATAACGAGTAAGGGTTTCTACTGCGGCTTTCATGGAACCATACACCGAAGAACCGGGCATTTTGATGCGTGTAAGTCCAGATGAAATATTGACAATTCTGCCTCCTGAATTTATAAATGGTAATGCTTTTTGTGTAAGGAAAAATACGCCTTTGTAATGGATGTTTAAAATGGCGTCCACCTGTTCTTCAGTCGTTTCCGAAGCAAGCGCATACAGGGCTGTTCCGGCATTATTTATCAGAAAATCAAAATTTGGGTTTCCGGTTTGCTCCTGCAAGTTGTCGGTTACTTTTTTGATGAAGTTATCAAATGTACCGGTTTGTCCGGTATCCAACTGATAAGCATAAGCTTTTGGGCCCAACTTCTCAATTTCGGCTACCACCGCATCGGCAGCTTCCTTGTTCGAATTATAAGTTAATACTACATCAATTCCCTTCCCGGCAAGAGCCAACGCCATGTTTTTTCCCAGTCCGCGGCTTCCGCCGGTAACTACTGCAATTTTATTTTTTGTACTCATCTCTGTTTTTTGATGATTATGTTTGTAACAATACCCTGAAGCAAATTCTTTCGTGAATTTTCACCAAGGTATTTCCTCTTCTCTGAAAAATCTTCCCGTTGGTCCATCAACGCCTATGGTTGCATATTTCACTAATACGCTTGCGCCTTGTGTAACCGATTGTGTTCCTCTATGCTGATTTAAATCAGTTGCGGTATACCCCGGCGACACACTGTTGATCTTAAAGTTTGTATCCCTTAATTCGTTTGCCAACATCACGGCAAAAGCGTTCAATGCAGTTTTAGAAGTGCTGTAAGCATCGTAAATCTTGTAATTTGGATTTAATGTACTACCATGAAGCGTCAGAGAACCCAATTCACTTGAAGCATTTACGATTACCGGTTGGGTCGATTTCTTTAAAAGGTCAAGAAATTGTTGCGTTGTCTGTACAGCACCGAAAAAATTAGTTTCGAACACCTTTCGTAAATTCTCTATCTTGCCTGTAGAGAAGCCTTGATCTGGTCCTCCGCCAACACCTACATTATTTATTAAAACATCCAACACTTCAATTTGGTTTTCCAGTTTTTGTTTTGCTTGTTTAATGGAGTTGATATCTGTAACATCCAGCTCAATCAATTCCACATTTGAAATTCCTGCATCCTTCAATTTATTTATGGCATCCAATCCTTTTGTCTTGTCTCTGCTACCCAAATTACTACTGATGCGTTAAAATTGATCATTAAATAAATCATATTGTTCTTTTCTATAAATCAGGTGACTATAACCTTCAAATAAAATGTGTGGCTATAAATCACTTTAAAATATTATGTTTTTTTATTTATTTGACTTTCAGCTCTGTATGCAGCCGGATGTCATCACCTGATGCACCAACCTGAATTTCATAGGTTCCTGTATCGACTACAAACCTGTTCTTTTTTTCGTCAAAAGTCCGGAGGTCATCCGGCGTTAAATGCATTTGAACTGTTTTGATTTCTCCTTTTTTCAAGCTAACCCTTTTAAATCCTTCCAACGCCCTGATTGTTTGAGGCTGGCCAGACGCCTTATTCGTCACATATAGTTGTACAACTTCATCGCCATCATAACCACCTGCATTTTTAACTTTTACGGAAACCAGCAACGAGTCTTTTGTATTTATTAAAGCTTTGCTGAGCCGCAGGTCGGAGTACTCAAATCTGGTGTAGCTCAACCCGTAGCCAAAAGCGTACAATGGCTGTTTATCAGAATACATGTAGGTCCTGCCTTTTATAATTTCATAGTCGTCAAATGGCAACAAATCTTCAGTCGATTTTGGGTAGGTTATGGGCAACCGCCCGGCTGGATTGTAATCGCCAAACAGGACATCAGCTATGGCATTGCCACCCTGTTCGCCGGCATACCATGCATTCATGATAGCGGGGACATGTTCGTTGATCCAACCGATTGCCAACGGGCTGCCAGCTTCCAAAACAATAATTGTTCGAGGATTTGCCTTGAATAACTGCTGGATAAAATCCTTCTGTGTTTCAGGCAGGTCTAAGGTTTTCTTATCCTGACCTTCGGCCTCGATCGTCGTATTTAAACCCAATACGGCAATCACATAATCCGATTTGGCTGCCAATTCTTTTTCTTCCCGATAACGATCTTTCGGATTAGTGCCAGGCACTTTCCACCTCAATCGGACAAGAGCATCATCATTATTACTGAAATATTCGAGCCTGATTTTGTACTTTTTCCCGGCAACCAAATCAATATTGATCGTGTCGCTGCATTCTTGTCTGTCTATCCATTTGTTGATTAAAAGCTTACCGTCAACCGATAACTTAACACCATCTTTAGAATCCACCTCGATGACATATCTGCCCGATATTTTGGGAGCCAGGACACCGGTCCAGCGTATTGATTTTTCGCCTTGGGGAATTAGCGGGTCAGGTGCCTGAAGCGTGGGATTGTAATCGATGCAGTTATCGACCCGTGTCTTCGGAATACCTGAAAGGTCTTTGTTGCTGAAGTATTCTGCCTTTAACCCATGTTGTCCGCTATTTTCCAAATAAAAATATTCATCAGGAATTACCAGTCTGTCGATATCGCTCTTTTCTTTCCAGGGCACATAATTGATCCGAATATTCGGACCAAGTTTATTTTTTATGCCCTGCAATACACTGACCGGTTCATTGGCCGATTCTTTTGCGCTGTAATCCCCGAATACACAATTGGCTGAATTTGGGCCAAAGACAGCGATCGATTTAACTTTCGATCTGTCCAGAGGCAGGATATTCTTTTCGTTTTTCAATAAAACAATGGACTGTCGGGCAGCTTCGAGGGCCAGTTGCTGATGTTCTTTACACCCAACTACCGAAGGCGGGATGCTATTGTATGGGTTCGTTGAAAGGTCACTGTCGAAAACCCCCAGTTTAAAGCGCGACCGGAGAACACGATAAGCCGCTGAATCAATTTGTGCCTGACTAAGAAATCCATTATCTAAATCTTTTTTAAGCCAACCACTGAACACATAGCAATCAGGACCACAAAAACCCGAACACTCTAAATCCAATCCGGCTTCCATACATGCGACGGCCGCCTGCTCAAATGATTCCAGGTATTTATAATTTGTGACCATAAATCCCGGTGCGCCACAGTCGGAAACCACATAGCCGTTGAATCCCCATTCTTTCCTCAGGATATCTGTCAGCAATTTTTTATTTGCCGAGCAGGGTATCCCGTTTATAGCGTTATACGCACTCATGATCGACTCTGCCTTCCCCTCTTTCACGGCGTATTCAAAGGGGACCAGGTAGTATTCACGCAGCGATCTTTCGGACATTCGCGCATTGCAGCTAAACCTGTTATGCTCTTCGTTGTTGGCGGTAAAATGCTTCGGTGTAGCCACTACTTTCAGGTACTTCGGGTTATTGCCCTGCAAACCTTTAATAAATGAAACAGCCATTCGGGAGGACAGAAAAGGATCCTCCCCGTAGGTTTCCTGCGTTCGGCCCCAACGGGGATCACGTGCCAGATTTATATCGGGCGACCAAAAAACGAGCAGGTCAGAATATTTTTCGTTTTGCAATTTGCCCCGTTCAAGTTTGTTCCACTTTCCCCTGGCCTCGTCGGAAATAGCTGTCGCTACACGGTATAATAAATCAGGATTCCAGGTTGCTGCGAGGCCGATCGCCTGAGGAAATACCGTGAATTTTCCAGGCCGGACCACTCCGTGCAACGCCTCGTTCCCCATGTAATACTTAGGGACTCCCAGTCGTGGAACCCCGGGAAAGGTATTGTCCAATAATGAAATCTTCTCTTCAACCGTCAGGCGCAACATCAGGTCTCTGATTCGGGCATCGGTTGACAATTTCTGGTTCCGAAATGGTTCACTGGCACCCTGCCCAAATAAACTTGCAGAGGTAAACAGTAAAAAAACAGGAACCGCCAGCTTTGCAATCAGTAACCAGCTACGTTTTCCGGTGTCTTTTATCCGTTCGGCAAAATAACGCAACGGATCTCCCTCTTTCTTGTACATACCTTGTATGATTAATTGGTTAATGGTTTTTTATCTAAACAAATTTCAAATTACACTGAGTTTCGACTTTAAGATTTCAGCCTGACTTTCAATACAGTGACACACTGACTTAAAAAATATTTCAAGCGTGATTTATCACATCCCGTTAAAGTCTTTCACTGCATCGATCATCGTCACAATATTTTCAACCGGAACATTTGCCTGAATGTTGTGCACGGTATTGAACACAAACCCACCGTCTTTGGCAAAAACATCGCACAGATAAAGAACTTCATCGCGTACTTTTTCAGGAGTGGAATACGGTAGTGTTTTCTGCGTATCGATTCCGCCACCCCAAAAAACCAGGTCTTTCCCGTAAGTTTTTTTAAGATGTGCAGCATCCATCCCTTTGGCACTCACCTGAACCGGATTAATAATATCGAAGCCGGCATCTATGAATCGCGTCATAAACGATTCGACAGCACCACAGGAATGTTTAAACGTTTTCCATTTGGTGTTTGAATGTACCCAATCGTTAATTTTCCGGTAAAACGGCAGCCAAAGATCATCGAATTGTTCGGGTGCGCAGAAGGTTGAATCCTGCGTGCCAAAATCGGTTCCACAAATGAAAACAGCATCGAGGTTATCTCCTGCAACTTCATTTATTCTTCGGAAGTTCTCCAACGCAATTTCGGTTTGTCGCTCAAAAATGGCGCGGATATAATCGGGACGCATGATGGTACTCATGTACCATTCGGCGATGTCGCGTATTCCTTTCGGATTTTTCATTTGCAGGCCCGGAACAAGAGCGATATCGCCCAAAGCTGTTCCGCCCAGGCCGGCAATTACTGCTTTTCCTGTTGTCCTTGCTTGTTGTGTCGATTTTTTCCAGAATTCAAGTTCACGTTCTGAAATCAACCCGAATTCTTCCAGGTTGTCATTCGGATCAAGCTGTTCTTCGCTGAAAGGTTCCTGCCTGACAATCGCATCAAAAAAATAACCGGATTTAGGCATCCTTCCCGAAGGAGGCACCGTTGTATCTCCTTCCGGATAAATCAGCAAATCGCCTTTTTCGTCCCTGTTCGTATGGAAACCCTCCGGAACCAAAACGGTTTGTCCCCAGTTCGTTACAAACTCAACCAGCGGTTCGTGATTGTAAAATCCAAACATATTATTCAGACCCCACGCGCCAACCACATCAATTCCCAGAATTTCAATCAATTCGTCATCCACTTCGCCTAACATTTGGTAAGGCTCAACAACACGGACCGGCTTATATTTCAGTCCATAATATTTTCTGAGGTTTTCTACGGAGAGCACGTGAATTCCTGTTACCGCCGTTGAGCCAAAATCAACCACCACCTTATCCGGTTGTCTGTGATTTACGGTCAGATCAAAACGTTCTTTTGCGTTCATTGCTTCTGATTTTTACGATTACCAAACTTTTAGTTTTTGCTCTCCTTCGTTCAGGCCAAGAAAAGGACCGGCAAAATTGGCATCTGCCTGAAGTTCTTCTCCGAAATAGTCTTTATCATCTTTCAAAGGAGTACCATCCGGATTATCAAATGGAGCTTTCGGAATTTTTGCTTTTCCCAGGATTTCAGTAGTAATCAGTTTTACTTTGTGGTTGAAGAATGCCTGATCAACGCTCAATTTAAGATATACGTTCTCTCCCTCCTCAACCAGTTTCACACCGGGATTAAAAATCGAATCGTTCAGGAAACTCACATCTTTATCTGATGGCTTTGCCCCGAAATAGAAAACATTGCCGTTCATCCACACCGGAAGCTTAGCAGAGTTGTATATTTCAAGCCCATATTTTTTACTATCGTTCTTTGGCTTTTTCCCAACTCCAACAAAAATATTGTTATAAAACCGGTCGTCACCCGAAAGGACAGTAGTTAAAGCGCCTATATCGGTGGAATGGGGCAAAAAATAAGGTGTGAAGCGATTCAGATCAGGCCACATATATACGCTTCCGGCAACCAGATTTTGCAGGTAGGCGCCTCCTTCCGATTGGGTACGAATAGAAACCGGAGAAAGAAAAATATTGTTATCGACCACAAACGGCCCGTGATTCACCTCCAGAAACAGGTCTTCCATGCTGTTGTCGTAGAACAGATTGGAAGAAACACGTGTGCCCTGGGTCATCCAGTCCAGCCAAATACCCCGGCCACAATTATGAATCCGGTTTTTCCTGATTTGTGTGTCAACCGCCGCATGAAATTTTATTCCGCCGATCTCTGCTCCCGAAAATTGCCGTTTTGTCCAGATGTTGTAAATATGGTTGTTCTCGATCAGGCTGAATGCACCGCCCATGCTTCCGCAAATTCCGGTTTGTTCGCAATTGTAAATCGTATTGTTTCGTACAATGTGAGAACCGATGGTCGCCTTGTTCCACCCTTTCCGGAGCACCCGAAACAAGACCTCGATGTAATGAATATTGCCGTCGCGGTTAATGTTGTCCTTATCGGCCGACCAGACATTTTGCCCGGTTTCGCGTTCTTTTCCCAGCGTAATTCCTGAACATTTCGAATCGTGAATCACGTTGTTTTCGATGATCCATCCCTTGTTCCAGTGCGTGGCTACCATTCCGACCTGTTCTGCGGTTGGCGCGCCCCATTGGGTGGCAGCCTCGCTAATGTCGAATCCGCGAATGGTAATGTAATTCAGTCCCTCTTTCTCCGGATAAAAGCAGGTTTTCCGGGCACTGATTTCAACCAGTTCCTTGTTTGGATCAAACTGGTGAAAATTTGCCCAAATGGTTGCGTTCTTATCATCGGAAGAGCAATACCATGTGTAAGTGGAGCCTTCCGGGTCCTGAATTTTGGTATCCGGAACCGGATGAATTACTTTTTCAAGTGTTTCCTTTTCGTACAAGGATTTTCCGTTTAAAAAAACCTCGCCGGTGTGGTGAATTCGGCCTTCATCATTAAACCAGTCGCCATTAATCGAATCTTTGTAAGGATTGTAATCTTTGAAAAACGAATTGGGAATGACGACTTTCCAAACGCCATCCTTCTCCTTTTTCCACCCGGTTATTATTTCTGAACCCTTGATTTCGACATTTTCGCCGGAAGGCGCCTGGTAAACAATCCTTTTCGCGTCGCTTTCTCCACCCCGAGCCGGATCAACCCGCTCGCGGTAAGTTCCTTTGTGGACTGTTATCACGTCGCCGGCAACGGCTATCTGCGCCGCACGATTAATGGTTCTAAACGGATTCGAAGGCGATCCGTCATTTTTATCATTTCCGTTTATTGAAACATGATATTCTTTTCCAAATAAAACTCCTGAGTATAAAATAGCTAAGATTAGAATTAGTGCTTTCATTGTTTATCAGTAGTTAGGATTTTAAGTTTATTTCTTATCAAAATGAGCGACGATCGATGTATTTGAACGGATTGAACAATTGATATTTTTCCTTTTTTAGGACCATTTTCCCTATCTGTTTACCCATAGCTTCAAAATCAGTTGAAATAACCGAGATTCCGTTAGCGGCAATCTTTTTTAACGGAGTTTCATTGTACGATACGAGGCCAATGTCACTGCCAAGTGCCAGCCCCGAAGTTTTGGCCTGCTCCACGAGATAAACCAGATCTTCGTCGTCGATAATAATGTAACCCTCACCTTTTTTTAACTTCCTTTTCGACAGCGATGTCCTGATAACACTGTGGTTAAACTGGTAGGTACTGCAAAAACGCTTAAATCCGGTAACGATTCCCTCAGGCGGGTCTGTTACACGGTTTCTGAAAACAAGAACCAGTTCGCTGTATTTACGGCACAAGCCGATAGCAGATTCCAACGCGTGAAAAATGTCATTTTCGAAATTTTGAAATACACCCGAATAAGCGGTTCCGGCACGACCCGGCCAAATGTCGAGCAAGTAAAGCTTGTCGGCAGGTACTGATTCCAGCGCCTTTTCAAGACGGGCGTGTTCCATTGGAATAATTATATAGGCATGGTATTTTCCTGCAGCCTCGGCAATCAATTTCTCGAATACTTTAAAATTAAAATGGTGAAAATAAATATCGATAAATGCATTTTTGCCGGTACTTTCTTTCAGCGAGTTATATATCACCTCCTTGTAGGCGCTAAATGTGTCGAAAAGGACAAAAATCCGGCTCTGCACTTCAAAATCCAACGAACAAACAAAATACCCTTTCCCGTGAACCGGGCTGATGATGCCCTGTTCCTGAAGAATTTTAAACGCCTTAACAACAGTTTCCCGCGCCAGATTGTAGTCCCCCGCTAACTGGTTTATCGAAGGGAGCTGGTCGCCAAGAGAAAGGCTTTTATCATCGATGCGCGTACGAACAGAATCAACAATTTGTTGATAAACA
Source organism: Prolixibacteraceae bacterium (assembly GCA_963677955.2). Lineage (GTDB taxonomy): Bacteria > Bacteroidota > Bacteroidia > Bacteroidales > Prolixibacteraceae > Aquipluma. The sequence goes on along the minus strand of CAXXQR010000001.1, from coordinate 3,341,152 downwards.
GGAGTGTTTAACGATTTGTCTATTTTTAAAAGTGTATTCATTTTTCGAAGCGATTGCAACACAACTGTACTATACTGTACTACTACGAATCTATGAATTTATTTGAGAAATAATTGAAATTCATAAAAATTACAAATCGACCAGTAATAGAATTTTTAGACGTTACAATTTGAAGGCTAATTTTTCCTCTTCCGAACAGGTGACCCCACACGTGATTCGAATTATTCTTTTGCTGGATGGTGAGGTAACTATATAAAAATCGAAAAGAACTTTTACAATAATATGAAAGACATTTTGGGGGAAATTATCTAAAACCTTCGACTGAAAAGGGATTCATTGTGATGACAATCCAAGATAGTCACCAAAAACAGCAATCAAAAGTACAGGTTAGCTAAAAATGACACAGAACTGTAAGAAAACTTAAGAAGTCAAAAAAAATTGCTCAGTGAAAAGTTGCAAATTTAGTAGCAAATAAAAAGGAGTTATAATTGTATATTTATAACTAATTGATTTTCAGGTATTTTTTTTATTGAACACAATCCACCGACCTGATGACTATGGATTATTTGCTAAGAATATTTAAGAAAATATCTGTTGCTAAAAACAAACACCCAATCTAACATTTTGAGGTGTTAAATTGGGTGTTAAATTTGTAATTCACTTATAGTCAACGTTATTTGTGATCCCAAGCGGCGAAATGTCGAACTTTTTGATTGAAGATTTTGAGGCAGTGGTTAAATTTATGAATACTACAGTTGAAGAGAAACTCAAAATTGTTACTGAAAACTACCGAAAGCCGATCCTTTCTATTAGCAACTGAGGCTTGTGAGCAAAATGCGAAGCAAATATAGAGCAGGCCGCAGGAGCGATAATATAACCCGTTGTGTGAAACTAATAATTAGATAAATAATCGTGCATTAAGCTGAAATTTAGTATTTTAAAGTTGCGAAACAAAAATATTAAAACAGCCCATGCACGATATTAAAACGAATTTCGACAAAATTTTGGAAGTATTAAAATCCATATTGCAGAATAATGTTGACCAATCAGGAAACTTTCCCCGGGTTGGGAAGAAACCTAAGTTTTCAGATTTAGAGGTCATTAGTCTTAATCTGACCAGTGAATACCTATCTATAGACAGTGAAAATCTGCTTTTTAAAAAGTTGAAGGGAGAATATGTAAGCGAATTTCCCCGGTTAATAGATCGTTCACAATACAACCGGCGCAAGAAATCACTCTTTGATCAGACAGAACTGGTTCGCAAACAGTTAAGTGGTACTTTCTGTAAAAATGAGGATGTGTTTGTTATTGACTCCATGCCCCTTGAGATTTGCCGAAATGCCAGGGCATCAAGGTTGAAGATTTGCAAAGAAGATTTTTCTACTTCTCCGGCCAAGGGGTTCTGTGCTTCACAAAACCAGTATTACTTTGGGTACAAATTACATGGCATCTGTACCTTTGAAGGAGTATTTACCTCAATTGACCTGACCAAGGCCAATGTGCATGATGTTAACTATTTAAAGGATGTAAAAGTTAGTCTGTCTGATTGTACTTTGCTGGCAGACAAAGGATATATTGACGCCCGCCAGCAATTGGATTTGTTCCACTCAGCTAATGTCAAACTGGAAACTCCGATCAGGACCAATCAATCAGGCAATAAGAAGTATCCATATATCTTCCGGAAATCCAGGAAAAGGATTGAAACTCTTTACAGCCAGTTATGTGATCAGTTTTTAATCAGAAGAAACTATGCCAAAACATTTATCGGATTTAAAACCAGAATATTATCAAAGATCACTGCTTTGACAATCGTTCAATATATTAATCGATTCATTAATAACAGACCAATCAACTTTTTAAAACATGCTATTTAATTCACACAACGGGTTAATATAATCTTTTAATATTCATATCAATTGTCATCTTTCCTTCCAAACCTGTACATAATTCCAATTTTACCTGAGAAACGATCCAATTTCATGGGAAGGGCGCCCAAACCAGATAAATGATTTTTATATTCTACAGATGTGCTAAATGAAAATCTGTCACTCAAGGCATAACGGTAAGTCAAACCCAAGTTTAGCGAACCCACCGGGTAAATGTTTTTCCATGCCTTTTGTTTAATATTAACATCAGTCTCTACCAGATTGACCACAGTATGCGTGTTATATTCCTGGTTCAGGAAGGCGATGACAGAAAATCCCCCGTCAAAAAACAGAGAGGACCGTTGTCCTGAATAAAGGTTCACACGAAGTATAACCGGCATTTCAATAAATTGATAGTTTCCGGTTCGGGTAATTGTACTGTCAACAAACGGGATCCGAGGATTCTTAACCGCGAATGAATCGAGCCGGAATGCTTCACTTCCGGAATATTTCTTTGAAAAATAATTGATGCCAACCGCCAAATTGATCTTTGAATTTATCGGTCCTTCAAGTTCGATGCCCAATCCATGCACTAGCCCAGGATTTTTAAGTGTCCTTTCCAGATCAAATTCAGGATTATAATACAACGAGACTTTGTTAGAACCGACAAAATGTGAATAATGATCTCCTGAAAAATCTAAATTTAATTTAGGCAATTGAAATTTCAATCTCTCCTTTTTTGTTTCTGAAAATATAATATTTCTTGATGGCAATTTTTTCAGTGTTAATTCCATTTCCTGTTCTTTTATCAAATCTTCCTTTGCCAACATCAATTCAGAAGTCTTAAGTCCGGAAACCTCATTGGTGAGCTCCTCCGTTTCATTGTTAATAGGTTCATTTTCTTTTTCAGGAACTGAGAACTTCTGTGTCATTGACCTCTCTTTTATGGTCACATTCGGCACTGATGTTTCACTCCCACCCTGTATCTTATTACTAAAATCTATTGAATTTCCTGCTGTTGGACTTCCTGATTGAACATTCTCTTTTTCTGCAATTGTCGATGTTGAATTCTGCGGCTGTTGTTTTATGTCTAACGGTTCAAAAGTTGATAAATAGGTCTGATATAGCATCAGTCCGGCAACTACAATCCCGAAACCCCATCCTGCTAAAAGCTTCCACTTTCTCCAAGGCGAAACAGGCTTGGACTGAAGGTCTTTGCTCAAACGCTCCCACGCGTGTTGATCATACGGAACCTGATAGTTTTCAAGTTCTTTTCGAAACTTGCCACTCATTTTATCTTCAAACGACTCTTTCATAAGTTGACTGGATTAAGATCATTTGACGTAAAAGTTGTTTTGCGCGGGATAAGTTTGCGCGGGAAGTACCGGCGGTGGTTTCGAGTATTGAAGCAATTTCTTCATGCGAATAACCTTCTATTTCATAAAGGTTAAATGTAAACCGGTATATTTCCGGCAGGTTTTGTACCATTCTCATGATGTCTTCGGCGTGTAACTGATCTAGCACCGATTCATCGGCCAGTTCATTAAACCCATTTTCAAGAGGGACTTGTTTTTCGTGCTTCTTTTCTTTTCGATAGTGGTCGAGTGCTGTATTGACAATTATTTTTCGAAGCCATGATTTGAATTCAGCTTCCCCGCGAAACAACTGGATGCTGCTGAAGACTTTAAGGAAGCCCTCGTTGGTAATATCGGCTGCTTTTTCACGGGAATAGGAATAGCGTAAGGCAATGCTCATTGCATAACCGTAATACAGACTGAAAAGGGCCTCCTGAGCTTTTCGATCGCTTTTGGAGCACCCTTTTATCAATTTTTCCAGTCCTGGTTTGCTTTCTGTTTTTTTCCTGAACAAGTACGGTTAATATTAATTTATTGCCTGAAGCTTTGTGATTTTTATTGTCCTTGCATTTAAATCGTACCACTGCCGGCAAGCTTCCATCTTAATTGTATCATTTGGATAAAAGTACTCAAAGTCTATTATTAGGCGATCATTTTCTTCCGGGGTATAATCTATCGAAGCAGCTTTATCATCCACTACAAAATACTTAGTCGTACCATCATAAGTAGAACTCAGCCACAAATCGCCCCAAATTCCCAGATTGTCACATTCTGCTTTAAACACTTTCATCTCTATCCCGGTTATCGGGTAGCCCGGACTTCCTGCTGCCGGAGATCTCACAGTTGTGCTGTAACTTTGATACTTAAAGAATAAGGTGTTTGAAGCATCGGTCGTATTTATAACACGGATCCACAGGTTTGGGTTTTCAAGCTCAGTCGCTTCAATATTCAGGCTGTTAAAGCGAGCGATAAGAGAATCATTTACCATGGTTGTCCCCGGATCATCATTTGTCAGGTGCGAAACAGATAATTCAATAACTGTTTTTTCGTCTTCTGTTTTCAGGACTCCATCCCAAATAACATTAAACTGGTGCGGTTTGGTCTTCCCCAAATGGGATAACGAAATATATAAATACTCACCGGCAAAACCACCCGAATTAATTGTAAATGCCGCCTGATCTGTCTGATTTGTTGCTGTTGCCGATTTTAACAGCGTCATGGACGACTCCTGTGTTGTAGTTTGAACTGCGGAATCGTTAGATTCCTTGTTACATGAGATTAGCACCGTTAAGCACAATGCTAACAATAAAAAAAAGTTGCGTTTCATAAACATTTATTTTTTGATTGATTCAATTACCATGACGTAAGCTTGAATCAAAACGCAGCAAACTGATCTATTTTTTTTGAGCTGTTATTATTTATAGTAATAGGTAATATTAGCTACAGAAGTGCGTTGCTCGCCAAACAAACTATCTCAATTAAAAAATAAGACAGAGAAGAATGCTTATGTACTGAAATTGCTGACGATTAATTCTATTCAGATTTGCTCAGTTTTTCCGCCCAAAGACCGCCTGTGAAAAATCGATAATCACTTTCCATCTGGTTCAACAGCATATGCCGAAATTTAATGGCCGCCAAATAAAAAAAATTGAGATTAGATTAAAAAAACAAAGGTATGACGACAAATCATACCTCTGTGAAAACAAATTAACCAAGTGATCCCACCGGGATTCGAACCCAGATCATAAGAACCGGAATCTTACATTCTATCCATTGAACTATGGGACCAGTTTATTTAAGTGCGCACAAAAATAATAAAACTTGAGTTTAAACCGCTGCTTTCAGAAAAAAACATGGCCGACCAATTATGCTTTTCAAAAAAATATCTTCAACACAATTCATTTTCAACAACATTCGTTTTTTTAGTTTGTTGATAATTTAATGATACCGATTTCCGTTAAAATAGTTAATTGTGCTACTTTTGAAGCTAATAAATCCACCATATGATTACTGAAGAATTATTGATAGAATGTCGCCGCAGTTTTGAAGATTATTTTAAGTCACTAATTGCTGATTCAGCTGAAAACCAACACAAAATAGAAGATATCCGCACACATTCGAAACATGTGGCAGCCAATGCTTTAATCTTGGCAAAATTCGTTTTACAAACTGATGAAGAAAGAAACCTGGCCGAAGTAGCCGCTCTTTTTCATGATGCGGGTAAAGCTGCCCTCATCGTTCAGGGAACCGAATCACCCACAAACATTCAGCGAAATCATGCTTCAGTATCAGCCAGTTTGGTTCAGGAAATGAAATTCTTTGCCAAACTACCTGCCGATGTTCAGACAACTTTGGTGCGAGCGATTGAAAATCACAATAAGCTAAAAATTAATAAATTAGATAACGAACAGCAGCTTTTATTTGCTCGTTTGCTTCGCGATGCCGACAAACTTGACATATTGGATTCAGCCTACAGGTATTTTAAAGAAAAGTTTGGCGTTCAACCATTGATGTCGTACGATTTGATAAACAATGCCGAAGTCTCTGAAAAAATCATAAAAACTATTTTATCTGGGAAAACAGCTGCCGTTGAAGATATGAAAACACTCAATGACTTCAAGCTTCTGCTTATTTCCATGTCATTCGATATTAATTTCAAATACACATTCAGGATAATCAGCGAAAAGCAATACATCCAGAAAATATACGAAACCTTGCCCAAACGCGACCAGATTATCGATGCCTACCGCAACGTCAAATTGTTTGTTGAAAATAAATTTGTTTCCTGAGAAAAATTGGGTTTAATGAAAAATAGGTTGGTTTGCATTTGCAATATGGTCACAGAGAATGAAATTTTGGCCACTCTGCGGAAGGGAGCACGCTCGACAACCGAAATACAAAAGTTGACTTATGCCGGAACAAATTGCGGACGATGCCTGGTAACTATCGACGCTATAGTCGAAGAGTTTCTCTCGAATTTACCTGAAGACCCACAGCAAAGAATTGAATTTCAGTAGAAATTAAGCTGACTAAAGTTCGCCCCGGAAATTTACAACCAGCAATTTTGAATGCACAAATGAATTAGCTCAGTAATGTTGTGTGTAAAGGTCTTTTCCATGCTGTTTCGTTTGTGGTTTTTTACAGTATGAATGCTTAATTTCAGCTTTTCAGCAATCATTTTACTGCTTAGGCCTTCGTGGCACAGCCTTATAATTTCAAGCTCGCGTGGCGACAACAAAGAATTTTGAGCATTGGGGTAAACTTTGTTAAAAACCTTCTGAAATCCCCAATCTGCAGTATGCATGAAAATTGACAAAACCATTGTATCATCTGTTTTGATATCGCCAATTTCAGTAAAAACTTTTAAAGTCAACATTGGCATACTTTTTCTGCCTTTTACGCTTAAAGTTCCTTCGTGCAAAAACTGCGATACGCTACCATCGGGCCGAATGTATCTGTGGTTAAAAGAAAAACGGTAGTCACGGGTATCATGAACCGAAAGCTCCTCGGCGAATCGCAGGATATCGGGGAAAACCTGCTCGCACCACAATTTACGGTCTGCTGAATGAAACCGCAGGGCATGATAGTCAATATTTTCAATAGCCAGTTCATTTCTGAAACAGTGAGTATGATCGTGACAATGATCGTAAACGCAGGCAAATTGTCTTCCGGAATGATGAATGAAACATGATCCGAAAGGAAACAACGAGTCATTTTCAGGAGAACTGGAAAGCGAAAGGCCTTCTTTTAAAGATTCCTGAGATTTACCGGCATGTGTTAAATTTTGATCCTGATCAATTCCGTGAAAAAAAAACGATCCATTTTCACTTTTCATGGTGGATTGAATTAGTATGTGGATGAAACTCAGTTTAATATTTCCGCTTGACCTTATACGCTTTAATCCACAAAACAGTGTTTTGGTAACCTCAATTTGACCGATTAAATTCACCCCTAAACGTTATTCTTAACACTGTATTTACCTGTTATTCTGAATTCTAGCAAGCAAGGGTTTAACCAGAAAACTAAAACGTCAATGCTTGTAAAATCTACTCATTCTCTTCTGTTAGAACGTTGTTCAAACTCAGTCCGAGTAGTAACAGCATGGCACTTTCGTGCTATTGACTTGTGATCTGAATCTGGCGTAACTTTATTAGTTCTATAGGGTTACAACATTTTACCGTGATTAAAAGTTTGAACTTTCAGGTTGTTTTTCCTGAAAATAAGAGTTTAGCTGAACGTAGCGACTTTTGAAAATTCCGGTTCGCAATCGGAAAGAATTGAAATCACAGCTCTTTCAGGTAATTTATTCTGGTTTTAATAGGGCATGCACATAAATTGTTCCGACAATAAATTCATACACAAACAAAAAAGGAGGTTATTATGACTTTAGGTATTCGCAGAAGATTTGGATTAGGCTGGTTGCCCGATTATCCCGATTTCCGGGATCTTACAGCCGATCACGAAAATGTTTCAACACGTCTTCAGTCGCTGGGGCAAACAGATTCAGTCAAACAAATGCTCACCAAAGCCGGAGCGCATGCGACCGGTAAAAAAGCTTTGCCAAAAAAAGTTTCGCTTACCAAATGGTTTTCACCCATTGAGGACCAGGGACAGCTTGGTTCCTGCACAGCGAATGCTGGCGTTGGGTTGGTGGAGTATTTCGAACGACGGGCATTCGGAAAACACATTGATGCCTCACGCTTATTCTTATACAAAGCCACCCGCAACCTGATGCAGGAAAAAGGGGACACTGGCGCGTTTCTTCGCTCAACGATGGGCGCATTGGTACTCTTTGGTGTTCCGCCGGAAGAATACTGGCCTTACAACATCGCGAATTTCGACAAAGAACCAAGCGCCTTTTGCTACGCATTTGCCCAAAGCTACCAACCTTTAAGTTATTACCGGCTCGACCCGCCCGGATCAACCCCCGACGAAGTTCTCCTCCGTATCAAGACAAATCTTGCGGCCGGACTTCCTTCGATGTTTGGGTTTACAGTTTACAGTTCAATTTCGCAGGCCGACGGAAACGATGGCAAAATTCCCTACCCAACCAAAGGCGATAAAATAGAGGGAGGTCACGCCATTGTTGCTGCCGGATACGACGATTCAATGAAAATTAAGAACGAAAATGTTGGCGGAACCGAAACCACAGGTGCTCTTTTAATCAGAAACTCGTGGGGAACAGGCTGGGGCGAAAGCGGATATGGCTGGCTACCATACGAGTACGTACTGAAAGGACTTGCCGACGACTGGTGGTCGCTCCTGAAGAACGAATGGATTGATACAGGAAATTTTAAGCCCTGAAATTGAATCAATAATGATATTTCACCGAATGCCTTTGCTTATAAACAGAGGCATTCAAGTTTAACAAAAGAGCATTGGTCAAAATCTCCAAATCTTATTTACACAAAGCAATTCCTGAATATGCTTACAGCAAAACAAATTTCAGGAGTTGAAACTATTTCAAATTACAATTTATAAAATTCTAACTGTCAACTATGCTAAATTCAGGAGTGTTGGATGTTGTAACCGGACTGGTTTTCATCTTTTTGCTTTACAGCTTACTTGCGACTTTGGTTCAGGAAATAATTGCCACAAATTTTGGCTTCAGGTCTAAAATTCTGGAACGGGCAGTTTTTAGAATGCTCGAAGACGAAAATAAATTCGAGAGCAGGTTTAAGAGCATTTTCTATTTATTTAAACGCAGTGGAAATGGCGGGAGGGCCAACTCGGCAACCAATACATTTTACAAGCATCCGCTCATTCGGTTTCTCGGTGAAAACGACGGACACAAAAAACCGTCGTATATCAAAAAGGAGACCTTTGCCAAAGTAATGATCGATTTGCTGCGTGGCGAAAATGTAAAACCAGGTGACGATGTAGCTCCGTTGATTCAACAATCGCTGGAGGCGAAGAGAACCTCATGGGGAAAAGCCGGAATCAATGAAGCAACAAATAGCTACCTCAGTTCGATTTGGACAGACGCAAAAGGTGATGTTGAAAAATTCAGGGAATATTTGGAGAACTGGTTCGATCTGACGATGGACCGGGCATCGGGCTGGTACAAAAAACATGTTCAGGTCATCTTGTTTTTCATCGGGTTTGCCATTGCCGTCATCTTTAATGTTGATACGATCGTTATTGTCGACAAACTTGAAAAAGATCCCACACTTAGGGAACAATTGGTTCAACAGGCCGACGTGTTTGCGCGGGCCTACCCCAACCTCGACGACCAGATTTTTAATCAGGAAAAAGAAATAAAGGACCTTGACACGAAAACCCAGGCAAATGGAGTTTTGGCGAATGATAGCCTAAAAGACAAATTGACACAGGCGAAAGATAATCTGGAAAAATACAACAGTATACAAACACTCAGAAACCGGTTGCTGAATCGCGCCGATTCGCTAATAAACATCGACATTCACAAAGCAAACGACATTGTTGGGATAGGTATTAATTCGTACGGGCAAACTTTTCACAAAATGAGTTGTTTCATTAAATCGCTGATTGGTTGGCTGATTACTGCTTTGGCACTTTCACTGGGTGCTCCTTTTTGGTTCGACATTCTGAACAAACTGATGAAATTGCGCAGTTCAATATCAACCGAAAAATCAGAAAAAAATGATATTTAATCATCCGGCTGTTAACAATTGTCGTTTTATAGAACCACTCTCCGAAAACTAAACGAAATAAATGCGATGCAAAATTTAGAAAAAGAAGACATAAAACAGGAAGTTTTTGATTTGTACGACGATTATGCACATAGCAGAATTGAAAGAAGACAATTCATTGAACGGTTATCCTTGTATGCCGTTGGTGGAATCACGGTTTCATCGCTGATGAGTTTCATCATGCCAAATTACGTCGATTCGGTTCAGATTAAACCCGACGACCCAAGGTTGCAATCCGAATTTATTACCTACGCCTCACCCAATGGAGGAAAGATTATTCGGGGTCTGCTTTCGAAACCCAAAGACGCAAAAGGAAAGTTACCGGGAATTGTTGTGGTGCACGAAAACCGGGGATTGAATCCCTACATTGAAGATGTTGCCCGAAGAGCCGCTCTTGAAGGTTTTATTACGATTGCTCCGGATGCTTTAACGCCACTGGGAGGCTACCCCGGCAACGACGATGAAGGTCGTGCCATGCAGAGCAAACGCGACAGAAGTGAAATGCTCGAAGATTTCATTGCAGGATACGAATCGCTAAGTACAAATGTAGATTGTAACGGTAAGGTTGGCGTGGTTGGTTTTTGTTTTGGAGGCTGGATTGCCAACATGATGGCGGTTAATATCCACGATCTGACAGCTGGTGTTCCTTTCTATGGCGGGCAACCTACCGAAGAGGAAACTGCAAAAATTAAATCAACGCTTCTCATTCATTATGCCGGATTGGACACCAGAGTGAATGATGGCTGGTCAGCCTATGAAAAAGCACTCATTAAAAACAGGATAGACTATACAGTTCATATTTATCCGGGCGTCAATCACGGTTTTCACAACAACACAACGCCACGGTACGATGAGGCTGCTGCGAATCTGGCGTGGACGCGAACCATGGATTTTTTCAAGGAAAAACTGAAATAAACAAAACCAAGTCTACTTTTTATTAAACTCCGGAAGACGATTTTGGTTTTCAGGAAAACAAACAACTATTGCAACTATGGATAAAACATTAAAAATCTCAACCTCAATTGATCTGGATGTGCCGTCGAACAAAGTTTGGTTTGCACTGACCGACACCGAAATGATTAAGCAATACCTATGGGGAACTGAAACCGCTACGGATTGGAAAGTTGGAAGCCCTATCATTTTTTCAGGAAAATGGGGCGAAACCACTTTCGAAGACAAAGGCTTTATTCTGGAAGTCGAAAAGGAAAAACTTTTTAAATACAATTACTGGAGTTCGTTTTGGGGCGAAAATTCGAATACCGACGATTACTGCATCATCACTTACGAACTTTCTGAGCACGGATCGCAAACGCGCTTAACAGTTTCGCAGGAAGGTTTCAAAGACGTCCAATCCCGCGATCATACCCTCGAAAACTGGAACGGAGTTTTGAATAGCCTTAAAAATTTACTCGAAAAATGATGAATACAGACGTTCAACCCACTTTTTTCGAAACGCAACACGACTTCAGGAAATGGCTGGAGCTAAACCACGACAAGTTCAGTGAATTATTTGTTGGTTATTACAAAGTTGGAAGCGGCCGTCCAAGCATGAGCTGGAGTCAGTCGGTCGATCAGGCCATTTGCTTTGGATGGATCGACGGTGTGCGAAAATCGATCGACTCTGAAAGCTATTTTATTCGGTTTACGCCGCGAAAATCAGGTAGTATCTGGAGCGTAGTGAACATCAAAAAAGTGGAAGAACTGACAAAACAAGGATTAATGCATCCTTCAGGACTGGATAGCTTTTACCTGAGAAAAGAAAGCAAATCGGGAATTTATTCGTACGAAAAAGACCCCGTAAAACTCTCGCCTCAGTTTGAGCATGAATTTAAATCAAACCAAAAAGCATGGGCCTTTTTTCAAACCTTACCCGCATCGTACCGGAATTCGGCAATTGATTGGGTGATGCGTGCCAAACAGGAACCGACAAAAATCAATCGTCTCAACGAATTAATCAACGATAGCGAAGCAGAACGAAGAGTAAAACATTTAAGCTACAAATCGGCAAAATAATAAGGACTTCCCTATAGAAGTAAAGACAAAATTCAATTTCATATCCGGTGTCAAATAAATGAAGTAACAGGGCAACATTGGTCGGGCATTGCGGCGTAAATGAAGAAATTTACAGATACGATGGCAGCAGCACAACTCGAAGTTGCGACGTATTTCGCTAGAGAACTTTCTGGAAGATATGGCACTTTCGTGCTATTGCGTCACGTCAATCATGTTCGTAATTTTATTCAGAATCCACAACAGATGTACAAAAGTTATGGCAGATCTTCCAATTATATTAGCTGGGCCCATTCTCCGGAGAGTCGAACCCCGTTTGGTTTCTATCTGGATGGCATTCAGTGAACCACAGGTAGTGGAGCTTAATCTTTGGTCGGAAGTGATCAAGACTCAAAAAACAAGTACATTATACGTTCCTGAAATTCCACCCGATCATATTTTTACGGTAAGTACTGTTCAGATCGGAACCCATTTTCACATTGCATTTATTCCTTATGAAATTGATGTACCCAAACTTCCATTGGTCCCGAATATTATCTATTCCTACAACATTCGGTTTACCGACACAAACACCAGCGAACTGAGAGATTTGAAATCGATGGGACTATTGGCCGATCAAACCAATCCGGTTACATCGCGGTTTTCGAATATGGCGATTGGATTCAAAGAAGGTCAGTTCCCTTCATTTTCGCTTTGCCCAACTAATCTCGAAGATATTGTGCTGGTGCATGGCTCGTGCCGGAAACTGCATGGCATTGGCAAAGATGGACTGGCTGCCCTCGATTTTTTAATCCTCAGCAACATTCTGAAACCGAAAAAACGGCCTCATCAGCTTTTCCTGACGGGTGACCAAATTTATGCCGACGATGTTTCGATGATGATTTTACCTCATTTATCGCGTCAGGGAAAAGCACTTTTTGGCGAATTTGATGAAAAGATCACGGTCACAAATAGCAAAACCGTAAGCGCCAACCTGACCAGTTTCCCGGCTAATCTGCGACGAACCTTAACCAATGAAACTGCAAAATTCAGTAGCGAAGACAACGATTGTCACCTGATTGCCTTTCACGAATTTGTGGCTCTTTACCTCTTTTCATTTTCAAACAATTTGTGGCCCGAATCACTGGCTAACCTGAAAGATGACATCAGCGACAGTGCTATTGATCTGATTTTTTCTGAATTAATGAGCGGCATTGACGACAGCGCACCCGACATGCGCGACCTGCTGATGAACGCCGATGAGAAAGAAACCTTTAACCATACTTCGAACGAAAAACGCCAAAAATGGGAACGCCAGATGAAGCATCGGTTAAAAACTGAAATAAAGCGAGTCGTTGAGTTCAAAGACAATCTGCCCAGAATCTCGCGCATTTTGGCCAATGTTCCGGTTTACATGATTCTCGACGACCACGAAATAACCGACGACTGGTACATGACCAAAAACTGGCGCGATCAGGTTTTGAGCCGGCCATTGGGTGTAAATATTATGCGGAATGGTCTGATGGCTTACATCCTTTTTCAGGGCTGGGGGAACGACCCTGCAAAGTTTGTTTCCGGAGACAACAACACTCTGCTAAACAAAATTAAGGAGGTCGCCGGTTCCGGACTTACAGAAGGACCTTCACTCGCAATAGCCAACGACATTGATGCGCTGGTTGGATTCGACGGAAACACACCCAAATTCAGGTTGCATTACAGCGTGCCAACCGGCCCGACAACAACTTACGTTCTGGATACCCGCACCCGGAGAACTTACGATACGCGCGATGGATGCCCCGGATTACTTGCCAACGATGCCCTTCAGGACCAGTTACCGGGCGATCCGCCTCCGGCAGGTGCCGAAGTGGTTTTTATCGTTTCACCTGCACCTGTATTGGGACTGGCAGTTTTTGAAGAACTGATTCAACCCCTGATGAGCTCGATAAAAAGCAACGTTTACGCCGATACCGAGGCCTGGGCTCTCAACTTCGCGGCTTTTGAACGTTTTCTGGCACGGATTGAAAAATACAAACGTGTCGTTCTGTTATCGGGCGATGTGCATTTTGGATTAACCACAGCGCTCGATTATTTCAAAGGAGCAAGCAAGTCTCGATTCGTTCAACTGGTTTCGAGCGCCTGCAAAAACGAAGCGGAAAAACTGGGCGGTCAACACATTCTCATCAGCGGAAGACTTCAGCAACTTCAAAGGGCGGCTTACTTTCCCGGAGAAAGGTTGGGTTGGTTAAATAAGGTTGTCAATGTAAACGGAAGTATTTCGCCACGTAACGAAATGCGCCGCCATAAAAATCCGGTGGTGTTTTCGCCACAAGGCTGGTTTCCGGGCTCAACCGTTACACCGGCTGCCGATTGGTCGTGGCGGTTAAATATCCTGACCGACGAACGGCCCGACACGGACACTCCGGAGTCCCGACCCGAAAACATTCGCATTGATACCATCTCTCCGGATATTGATTTTAACTCGGCAGTCTCGTTGAAAGACGGTTACGTGAAAGTAGTAGAACGTCATCAGGAGGCATTTGAAAAAAACATCGCCCGCGGTGTAGTTTGGTCGTCGAATATCGGACGGGTGCAAATTAAGCGCAATGCCGGAAATTTATCGGTTGAACATCAGTTTTGGTACCGGCTCCCTGACGACGATTTGTACGAAGAACCAAACTGTTACACACAGCATAATGCATCGCTCGAACCTACAACTGACTCACCTCCAACATTAGGCTAAGTATGGCTACGGACAAAAACATATTACAGCAATTTGTAAAGATCGTACGCGATGTACTTGATCCTTTTGTGCAAATGATTGGCGGCACACTCGAAGACAAAAAAGAAGCGCTCACTGCTCTTGGTCTCGATCCTTCGTTTGCAAATTCATCGCCTGCTGTGCCATCAGCCCATTTGAACAGCATCAATCAATACGTCGAAAAATCGGCCGATCAGGTTGATGAATTGGCTTTCTTTGCTGTTCTCGAAGATTTGATACAGATTTCAGCAGTCATTAAAGAATTTTTTTCTACCGCTGCAGCAGGGAATCCAAATCTGGTGGTTAGCGAAATTACAACAGCTTACCTCAACCTGATGACGCTAAATTACTTCAGGCTAAGAAGTCCGGGGTTTTTCAAGGTAATTACCGTTATCGAAAACCTTGATCAGCAAGCCATCCGGACCGGTGGAATCCTGAATCTTTTTGATACAATCGGTACTTTTTTCAAACGGGTTGGCGAAGGGTTTAACCTTGAAGATGAAACTCAGGCCGAAAATTTATCCGATACATTTTTAATGGTTGGCGGCGTGGGGCTTACTTTGCTGAATAAACTGTTTGATAAATTTGAAATACCGCTTCAAGTAGATGCCGCCTACGGGTACGACAGTTATCCGGGGTCAACGAGCCCCAATGCCGATAAATTGTCGAATCGGACCCTGAGTTTTTCGCTTAAGCTTGAAGGTGATGTCATTGAACCCAAACTGACCAATACGCTTGTTCTGGTACCGAAAAGTCACCAGGGAATTGCTGCCGTTATGGAAAGTACCGGCGACATTGCATTAAATCTGGATCTTCCCAGTCACTGGAATTTCAAATTTGAAACCGGAGGACTTGGGATTGTTTATCGCATTGGCGAAGGCGCCGATGCTTCACCTGCCAGCAATCCATTTGTAGAACTTACGCTCGAAAACAATACGGATGAAGTGACCAAAGGCGCTTTGTTCAAAAATCCGGTGATCAAATTTGGTTACGGCAGGATAAAAACAAGCCTTCGCTTTTCAAAAGACGACATTGAATTCAAATTCAGGCCAACCATTGCTTTTGAATTTGGCCGCGGAACAAAAACCAGTTTCCCATTCACGTTGATTCCGGCGAAAGGGCTCGATCAGAAATTTGATGTAGCCGTCGGAATCAGCGAAAAGAAAGGATTTTTCCTCGACGGTGGAGCCAATGGACTGACCATTGCCATTCCCGTATACGCCACCTTGGGGCCGGTCAGTTTCGACGTAATTACACTCGCTTATTCGTCGGACGAAGCAACCAAAGAAAAGCAAATTGAAGTTTCGATCAGCTTTAAACTGAAAATCGGATCGGTTATCGCCGCATCAGTTTCACGGACAGGTGTTCTGGCAAAACTCAACAAAAACCCGAATGGAGAAGGTGTAGTTGCCGGTTATGATATTGATGTATCGTTTAAACCGCCAAATGGCATTGGAGTTTCCGTTGATGCAGGTGTCGTTACCGGTGGTGGTTTTCTGTATTTCGATTCGAAAAACGGAGAATACTTTGGGGCACTCGAACTATCATTCAAGAACTTGTTCACCTTCAAGGCCATTGGCATCATCAACACCAAAATGCCCGATGGCAGCGACGGTTATTCATTGCTGATCATCATCACAGCTTCCGGATTTAGTTTTCAGCTTGGTTTTGGCTTTACACTGAACGGACTGGGCGGCCTGCTTGGTTTGCACCGCACTATAAAAGTAGATGTTCTGGTTGACGGACTGAAAGCCAACACACTGAAAAGTATTCTTTTCCCTGAAGATGTTGTGGCCAATATCAACCGCATCATCAGCGATTTGAAACAGGTTTTCCCTATTCAGAAAGATCATTTTGTGGTTGGCCCAATGGCTAAAATTGGCTGGGGAACGCCAACGTTGGTTTCGCTCGATCTGGGAATCATCATCGATTTTCCTGAACCCAAAGTGGTCATTCTAGGCGTACTGAAAGCTACGATGCCAACAGAAGAAGCCGCCATTTTAAAACTTCAGGTCAACTTTATCGGCATTATCGATATTCCTAACGGCTTTATCTTTTTCAGGGCCGATTTGTACGACTCGCGCTTGCTGATATTTACCTTAACAGGAAGCATGGCTTTGCTGATTTCATGGGGTGAAGTTTCAGTTTTCGCACTCAGCGTCGGCGGTTTCCATCCCGATTTTCATGAAGTACCGGCCATACCACAATTACCCAACGGATTTAAAAACCTGTCGCGGATTGGCATCAGTCTTCTATCAGGAAACAACCCACGAATATCCATTGAATGCTATTATGCCATAACATCCAATACCGTTCAGTTTGGCGCTAAAGTGGAATTGTACGCTGCCGCAGCCGGCTTTAATGTGTACGGATATTTGGGTTACGACGTACTTTTCCAGTTCGATCCGTTCCATTTCATTGCAAAAATATATGCGGAACTGGCTTTAAGGCGCGGGACTTCAGTAATTATGGGCATAAAATTATCGGGAACATTATCCGGACCAAAACCATGGGATGTTAAAGGTGAAGCAAGTTTCAGTATTTTGTTCTTCGACGTTACCATTGGCTTCCACGAAACCTGGGGCGATAAACCCGATGCCGTCGAAACGATTAAGGAAGATTTGCAGGCGATTATGGAGGGTGAGATTAATAACAACCAGAACTGGAAAGCTGTAATTCCCGACAACAATACGCTGCATGTCAGCATTCGCGATCTCAAATTAATTCAGCCTGAAGACGTTCCTTCGCCCAATATTGTCATTCATCCGGTTGGTGTGCTTACGTTCAGCGAACGGGCTTTACCTTTGGATGTTACCATTCAAAAATATGGAACTCACATTCCGAAAGATGTCAACCTGTTCCACGTTACTTCGGTAAAAAGCGGAACGACTACCTTGACTAACAACCCGGTAAAGGAAAAATTTGCTCCTGCCAATTTCTTTAACCTGAAAGACAACGAAAAGCTTTCACGGCGTTCATTCGAAGACAATATAAGCGGATTTAAACTAACCGCTTCGGCCGATCTGAACATTGCACCACCGGTAGCGAAAAGTGTGGATTACGAGTTAAGTTACCTCCGCAAAAAACGGTTTACCATTGTGTTTGCAGGTATTTATAAATACACAAAATCACTGTTCAAAGCCAATTTGCGGGCAAACGCTGTGGCCAATTCGAGTCTATCGTATGCCACCAATCGCGTTTCGGTAAATGCTCCTGAAGAAGTAAAAGTGCAAAAAGAAGAATTTGTGGTTGCCAACAAAAGCGATATGAAAGCTTACGACAATAGTATGGTTGCCGGAAGTTATTCCGAAGCCGCACAAATGTATGCTGATCTGGTTTCGAAGCAGCCGGAATTAAAAAATAAGGTCCAGATTTTATCCAATTACGAACGAAACATGAATTAATCATGAGTGTAGAAATAGCCAGATATCAGTTTCACGCATGGGCACGCAAAGGTGTTTCAACCAACATTATCGAACACGACGATTTGGGTACCGGAACAGCTACCGTTAAGGAGCATGCGGAAATCCCGATTTCGGTCACTCTGAATTCAACTGCTGTGACCAAAAAATTCTCGCTCATTGGACCAGGCGACATTATTGGCATCGATTCTCACATGATCGTTCGCACCGAACCGATAAACTGGATCACCGACTTTGAACCCAATTATTTAGCTTTCATCGAATTTTACGACGAGGATTTTATCTGGCGATACACACCTGCAGGGGTATCAGGAGCGAAACTTCGGCCATGGCTTTTTTTACTTATCCTGAAAGAATCTGAGTTTGAGCGGACAAAAAGAAGAAAACCGCTTTCGACAATAAATATTAATAACAAAGATGCATTTCCACCTTATCAGGAAGCCTGGATGTGGGGTCATGTGCACAGCAACGCCAACATTCCCGACAGCGAATTGTCAGATTACGAGAAATTCCTTCTGTCGCTCAATAAAACGATGAATGACGATCCGGATCAGCTTTTCTGCCGATTAATGAGCCCGCGAAAACTTGAACCGAATACCAAATATTATGCGTTTTTAATTCCATCGTTCGAGACCGGAAGACTCGCCGGACTTGAACTGGCAACTGCTGCAACTATCGCGCAGCAAGCATCGTGGGACGAAAACGGCGCTAAAGGTGAAATGCCCATCTATTACGAATGGTTCTTTCAAACGGGAAACAATGCCGATTTTGAATCGCTCGTTAAATTGCTGGAACCTCGGCCAATGGATCCGAAAGTTGGAATTCGCGACATGGATGCTTCTCGTCCAGGGTTTGTTCAGGCCGACGACAATACCAAAGAAATTCCGGGAACTTTACCGCAAATTTTAGGATTGGAAGGTGCGCTAAAATCACCAAGCGCTCAGTCAACTGTTTTTCCTGTCCCTCCGGAAAGTGAATTTCAAAAAGAGTTGCAAAAGATTGTGAATCTGCCAGCCATACAAGCCGCCAACCTCACCGAAGACCCGATTGTTTCGGTGCCTTTGTACGGAGGCAAACATGCTAAAAAATCGGCTGCTGATGTTGTTTTGCTCGATGTTTCTAAAAACACCTGGGTAAACGATTTGAATAAAGATCCACGAACCCGTGTACCTGCTGGTTTCGGAACTCTGGTGATACAAAAGAACCAGGAAACTTACATGGAAAAAGCCTGGTCTCAGGTTGCCCGGATTATTGAAGCCAATCGAAAAATAAAGGCTACCCGATTTGCCATGGAGGTAAGTTTGCAATACACCGCAAAGACTTTTTCGAAGCTGCAATCCAATGTTTTAATGGCCATTAGCAAACCTGTTCATGCTCGGGTGATGGGCAGTCCGACAACCATTCACCAGCAAATAGAAGAAAGTATTTTGCCTTCGGTCGTTTTCTCAGGAACATTTAGAAGACTGGTCAGACCAAACGGACGGACGGCTAAAAAGCTGAATGTAGGCACGCCACTTAATTACCAGGATTTGGTTGAGCAGATTAACGACGGAAAAGTTACCGCTTCACCGCCCAAAAACATTCCCGCAGGACTTCCGGATACGCAGGAAGTTTCGTCACAAATCGTTCCTGATAAATTATCGTCCATTTTGTTGTGGTTGAGCAAACATTATAAAATCGTATTTATTATTCTGATCATTCTATTGATTTTGCTGGCACTGATAACTTTTGCTTTCCTGATTTTTGGAGTTGGAATTGCCGCGGCAGTTGCTGCTTATTTTCGTTTCAGGAGTTATTTGAAAAACCTGTTAACCGGCAACACCGAAAAAGAGCAGGTCGTTGCCGCGCTTGACGATCCAAAGAAAGAGGCAGAACTTATAAAATCCATTCCGCCTCAACCTGATTTTACTTTAAAGTTGGAAGATGAAACTACGACTCCGGCACCAACTAAAACGACACCAATAACCGACAGCATTGAGGCTAAAAACTTCAGGATTGCCCTGACTGATTTTAGCAAACGAATGTCGGTTCAACTGGCAGATCCGGTATACAAGCCAATCAATCTGGCCAATGCTTACACCAAAGTAAGTACGGCGATAAATCCATTAAAATCATTTCCATTCCGTTTGTCAAGGCTTGTGCAGTTTCCTGATTACATTCAGTTATATGTTCCGGAGAAAATATTTCCGGCCATGGCTTATCCCGATTTTGAGGACCCGATGTACAAAAAGCTGTGCGACATTTCAAACGAATTGTTGTTGCCAAATCTGAAATTGATTCCGCAAAATACCATTTCGCTCCTGAAAACAAATCAGAAATTTATTGAGTCGTACATGGTTGGATTGAACCATGAAATGGGCAGAGAGCTGTTGTGGCGTGAATTTCCGACCGACGAACGGCCAAGCAGTTTCCGGCAGTTTTGGGACGTAAAAGGGATCATCAGACCGGTTGAGGGAAAAACAGAAGCAGAGCTGACAGAAGAACACAAAGACATTAAGCCCATTCATACCTGGCCCGTAAGCAGTCTGCTTGGCCGCCACAACAACCGCGACGCAGAGGGCGATGCAGAACAGGTCGTGCTGGTACTTCGCGGCGATTTGCTGAAACGCTATCCGAATACGGTCATTTTTGCACAAAAAGCCATTGCGGGCGCTCATCCAAACGATGAACCGGTTATCGATCTCGATCTTTCGGAAGAAGAGTTTAAAACCCAGGTTCGGTTCCCGCTTTACAAAGCAGATATTGCTCCGGACATTAAATTTTTCGGCTTCGATCTGACCATTGATGAAACGCGTGGAACAGTGAAAACGCCTGGATTTACCGATAATCTGGGATGGTTTTTCATTATTCAGGAAATACCCGGAGAACCACGGTTTGGGATGGACATCAGTTTTAACCAGGGCAGCGACGGCCTGTCGTGGGACGATTTGGCCTGGACCAATTTTGACCCCGGAATGAAATTTATTACTGAAAATGTAAAACCGAGTATTCACCCATCCGATTTTAACAAGTGGGGAACTGATTCGGCCAACATGGCTTTTATTCTGTTTCAGAAGCCAAGCATGGTAGCCGTGCATGCCAAAGAAATGTTGGAAAGCCTGAATACATGATGAATGGTGTACAGGAACGAGTAAAAGAAAAGACAGATTTTCATTGAAGAATTAGATCTAAAAATATTAAAACCAATACAGCGCTATGCCCACATTGAAAGAACAGCAGGATGCAATTGATGCTTTGCGGCTTCAGCGGGAGCAGCGGTCGGATGATTTGTATGGGATACAAATACAGCTGAATGCGACGAAAACTTTGCTCAACCGTGTCAGGAAAAATGAAACTTCACTGCCATTTGATCAGCAGCAAATTGCCGAAATTCGTGCGCAAATTGAGCAACTACAAAAACAACTTCAGGCAATAAACAGTGCGCTGAATACGCTTGAGCCTTTGTTTACCCGCATCAAACAGAATGATCAGTATATCGAATTTTTGAAAAAAAAGGTTGAAGTTGTCAGCGCACAATTAGAAAGCGACATCCAGAAACTTTCCGAAGAAGAAGACAAGCCGGAACCCGATCAGGAATTAATTGACAGCCTGACCAAAGAAATTGAGCAGCTTCAGCAAATATTAGCTGAACTTCAAAAGGACCTTGAACTGGCACAACGTCAAGGTTTAATATTAAAACACGAACAGGCTGATACGCTCATTAAGCAAAAGCGTCTGTTAGCACAGCGGGATGATGTACAAGGTTCGATCAATAGTTTGCAGGCAGATTTGGCCGGACTTTTACAGCAGGTAAATCCGAACAATGCCGATGAGTTGACGAAAAAACTCGAAACAGAGAAAGCTATTTATGAGCGGGCAAAAGAACTAAGTGCGACGGCTGGTCTAGCAGTAAATCAGGCCATTGGTGGTTTATATGTCGATCCGCATCCCCGCTCTGTTCTGCCGCAACTCAATGACAATACTCCTTTTCTTTTGTTTCCAGTCCGCATAGAAACAAGGTTTATAACTGGAGACCGTGCTCCTGAACTTTGGTTGCGCGTTTATCCCGACGACATTGCGATTCATACACATGAAAAATACCTGACGGCACTCGAATTGGCTGAAGGTAAAAAATACTGGAAAGCTATTTTTAAAGCCATAAAAAACGGCGGTGACCAAAGTGAGGAACTGAAAAAAGCGGCCTGGAGTACGTTGGTGGAAAGTTTCGGCTCGCAGCGTTCGGCATGGATTGCACTGCAGACCAAACCAACAAACTGGAACGACAGTCTGGATGGAATTGAAACAGCCGAGGACCTGTTTTTTCCAGAGCAGGGATTTCTTAAACCTGATTCGTGGAGCCGCGCACCACGTGCGAATGTGCTGCCCGACCGATTTGTAATTTCCTTGTTTGAAGGCGAAAAGTTGGTCAGGGAAGTAGTTGGCAATATCATTCCTGATGAATTGTTTGTGGGCCCCGACCCGATGGAACCCGACGATTCGTTTGTGATGAAAGATGAAAAGATGAGTCTGGGTGAAAGCTTTGACTGGATGTCGGATTTTGACAAAGCCATTCAAAATGGCATGGGATTCAAAATTCCATTGACTGCAACTCAGGCTGCAAATGGATTTACGAGGATTTTAGCCTTTGGCGTTAATTTATCGGAAAGCAGCGATTCCGCAAAAACTAAGGTTGAGGAGCTCATCGACAACCACCATTATTCGCCAAAAGGATTTAGCCTTGTGCCGCAGGGTACTGCAACAAACAATACCGATGACAATGGCTCGGGTTATACGAAAAATGATTCGGCTGAAGATAGTTATATAACCGAAGCAACGCCTTTGTTTACTGAAGGCGATGATTGTGATGGCAAAAATCTGGCAGATTCGCTTGGAATTGACTATTCTCCACTTCAAAATGTGCTTCACAGCGACGGGAAAGATCTGGAAGAAGCAGTTGCCATGAATACAGCGATGTATGCCTCAACGCTTGGCTATTATTTCGACGCCATGCTGAATCCGGTAATGAGCGAGGCGCAGCAGGATAAACTGCGCGACTTTTTCGTTGAAAATGTGACCGGCCGTGGTCCGCTGCCTGCTATTCGGGTGGGCGATCAGCCTTATGGCGTTTTGCTGACCAGTAATTTCGAACAGTGGAAATGGAGCACAAGCCGGGATACTTCAGGCCGGGAAATATTTGATACTAATTTCCTGAACGGGCTATATGCGATTTTAAAAGACTACAACGAAATATGGAAAAACCTGTTAAACAAACTGGCCTTTGTTGGTAAGCCCAACAGCGATCCGTCGGAAACGCTGATGAACATTATCGGTCTGCAGCCAAATTCAGCATCCGTTTATCAGCGAATAGGCTATTCGAGCGAATACCTGAAAAATCTCGACCAGTTTCAAGCAGGCGGAAAGTATTTCAAAGACGTGATCAATAATATTTTTACAAAATACAACACACTTGCAGTATTGAAAAGCTTTGGGTACAAAGCTGATGCTAAAGGCAATTTCAAAACTCCCCAGTTGCTGAAAATCATTTATCAGCATTATCATACCACTTTGGATGCCGCTAATATTGTTGACAATGTGCCACTTTCCGAGACCGATGAAATCAGGCCTTACGATGCGGTTACCAAAAAGAATTACATCAATTGGCTTTCCGAAATAAATACGATTGATGTTCTGGAGAAACAGAATTTTGGCGCCGGAAATAAAGTTCCGAATGCTTTGCTGTACATGCAACTTCGCCGAAGTTTGTCGCTGCAACTGCATAAATCATCGGTTTTGTGGCTTCGAAAAAATAATGTAAATGTTGATTTCACGCTGGCTGCTACCAATTTTCACAATGTGCGTCCGGCAGGCGATCTTTCCAAATGGGAAGTCATGCGTGCCAAGATAAACGTGGAATTGCCCAATCAACCACAGCGAAACCTCATGGTTTCAGAATATTTGCTGAGTTTTGGCATCGATCAGGATGAAGCTGCTTTTCTTGCATCCATGAAAAAGGCGCTGGCTTTGCTGGCCAATTTACCAACGGCCAGGTTGGAGCGCTGTTTCATGGAACATCTGGATACCTTAAATTACCGGCTGGACGCCTGGCAAACCGGAATGTTTAATTTGCGGTTGAGACAACAACGGCAGTTGCAAAATGAAAGTCGAAAAACCGGAATTTACCTGGGTTCTTATGGTTGGGTCGAAAATGTCCGCCCTTCAGGTAAGCGAAAACTGGTAACAGATCCGGTACCCGAAAAACTTAAACCGAAGAATGAACGTCCGCTTTTCGAATACACCAACAACGGTGGCTTTGTTCATGCGCCTTCGCTTAATCACGCTTCGGCTGCCGCCGTTTTGCGCAGCGGTTACATGAGCCACGCCACGCCGGCAAATCCAGATGTTATGGCCGTCAATCTTTCTTCTGAAAGAGTTCGCCGGGCCATGTTCGTGCTTGAAGGAATGCGCAACGGACAAACGCTCGAAGCTTTGCTTGGCTACCAGTTTGAGCGCGGACTGCACGATCGCGGCTCCGAAGATAATTCGCTGAAAAAACTAAACCTGTACATTTACAATTTCAGGGATGCATTCCCTCTGCTCAACCACCATATTTTGCAGCAGGGCACCAACACTCCGCAAGAAAGCATTGCGGCAAATAATGTGGTAAATGGCGTAACTCTTGCCGAAAAAGCAGGCGCCTTCCCGTATGGCGCAACCGGCGAAGTGCTGAGTGCAACGGCCAATGAACGCACTGCCATTATCGCCGAAAAAGATAAGCTTTCGGATACGCTGGACGCGGTAAAAGATTTACTGTCAGCCGAAAGTATTTATCAGTTGGTTCAGGGAAATTTTGAACGTGCCGGAGCGTTGGTTAACGCCGTAAAAGATGCAGTAATTCCTGCGGAATTGGATGTGGTGGAAACGCCTCGCGGAAGTCAGTTCTCGATTACAAACCGTGTGGCCATTAATTTTGGGCATGCCGATTCGCTTGATCCTGTCAGCAATCCATGGCCCTCGGTATCGATGACTCCGCGCGCCAAAGTGGAAGCTGGAATCAACAAGTGGCTTGGCACTGTAATCGGAAATCCGGCAAACGTGCAATACACCGTTTCATATCTTGACGAATTGGAACAACCTCAATCTGAACAAATCCTGACCCTGGAACAACTGGACATTCAGCCCATCGACCTGATTTACATTATCGGGAACGAACTAAATACCGGCGAAGAAGATAAAAATTCGCTGTCGGAACTGGAAAGCAGAATTGCTTATCAGTACAAAAGAGCGAATGGGTTGGACGATACTTTGGCTGTAAAAATTGAATTTAAAAAGCCTGAAGGAATTGCCGGGAAACAAACTTTTTCAGAAATATTGTCTTTACTGCGCATGCTCCGGAAGATCATTACGGATTCCAGATATTTGGATGCGGAGGATTTTGAACCGCATTCCAAAGTAAGTTTAGCCGACAAAAGCAATCCAAAAGCACTTGACGATGCCGAGTTGTTGTCGAGGGTTCAGCTTGTTCAATCTCGATTTGCGTCCTCGATTACCTCGATTTCGAACCTTTCAATTTTAGCACAGATTCCCGATCCCGATGCAAACAATTTGGTAACCGATTACCACAATTTGAAGGATGCATTTGATGCGCTCGACAAAGCGAAACTGGATTTTGAGGATGTGGATTTCACCTTCGGAAATGCGGAAGCCGCGCAACTTCAGGATTTACTGAATGAGGTTTCGAACTTTGGCGTTTTTGACGCCTTCCCAAAACAATCATCGGTATCCGATACCGAATCGAAAGCATTGCTTCTGGAGCAGGCTCGGGGCATATTCCGGAGATTGTTGGCAACCGATAAATCTGTAACAGGCATTCTTGCTTCAGCGGCTGCAATTTCGGGAATTCAGCAAAAAGTTGCTGAATATATTCGCGCCGGAAAGCAATTGTTGCAGGATGCCTTTAATATTCTTCCGCTGTTTAGTTTCAACAACGAAGCCGACGTTCAGCTTTCTCAGGGCGACGGCGCACAATTACTGAACTATGCGACAACCGCACTCAAAATGAGCTATCCGGTTGACGAATGGATGCAAAATGCATCGAACGTCAGGCCGCGGCTTTCAAACTGGGATCAGGTCCGTTCGCTTTATGAACTTAATAATGCCGACGAATTAAAAGTACAGGCCATTCAGGTTCCTTATCGTTCCGGAGATAGTTGGCTGGCCGTTGAATATCCTGAAATTGATCCGGTTACCAATGAGCCTTTTACTATTTTGCACGATACATTGTCGATTATTACGCATGGCGAAGCGTTTGTACCCGCCGGCAAACAAGCCGGAATTCTGGTTGACGACTGGACGGAAATGATGCCGACTAAGGAAGAAACGACTGGAATTTCATTCAATTACAATCAGCCCAATGCCATGCCTCCGCAATCGTTGCTGCTGGCAGTTACTCCTGAAATTAAAGGACATTGGACATGGGACGATCTGATCGGAATTTTGAACGACACTTTGAACAGAGCAAAACTCAGAGCAGTTGAACCGCAATTGCTTGATGAAATTTTGCCTCCGGAAGTTAACATTTTACGTCCTGCAATACTTGCAGATTTTTCACAATATGACCTGAATGTGGCGCTCGATTACCGGTTGAATCTGGAAGTAGTTGCATCTGTACTGCAAATACAATCTGTGGCTAAAGATGTGGTGAGTTAATGAAAAGTAAAAAAACACGATATGCCTGAAGTACTAGCATTTGCAGAATTAATGATCAAGGAATACCGCATTCCTTCCATCACGGCCTACAACAGGCTCGAAACTTCGCCGCGCACCAAAAACTTCGATCGAAGTTTAAAGGCTGAAGTGCGCGATGCCATGTGGATGCTGACCCGGCAATGGCAGTTTGGCGAATTTGAAGGAGAGGATGCCGCATCGCCGGTAACTGCCCAAATATTGGGCATGCACACCACAATGGATCGGGTTAGTTTTCCAACTGGTCAGCCTTTTGCATTTAATCAGGATATGCCTTTGGAAACCCATGTTGAACGGGAAACAATTCGCCCAAATCTTTCGATTGCTGTGCAAATGGGCAGGTATTTTCTGAAACTAATGAAAAGTAATGGACTCGAAACCGCACTTCCTGATTTTATTTCGAGGTATCCGCTCAATTTCACAATTGATACCAACGACCGGGATGCCGTTCAGCTTTTCGATTCAGTAAAAAACAAAGTGTTCAACGGCTATTCTTTGTATCTCGAAATTACGACTCCGGAAGCTGTTGCAACAATTTACGAAAACTGGATTGATGCTGCATTTCCATTGACCAAAGCAAAATTTGTTGAGATAGCCGGATTATTTAGCGATTGGCATCAGCGAAATTACAGTCAGCCGGAGACTCCGGAAGACACTGCCTGGTTGCCGGAACAACTTGAGTACCAGTTCAATATTTCTTCGCCACAAAATCAGCAAAAAACACTAACAGCAGACCAATATTACGAAGGCCATCTCGATTGGTATTCATTTGATCTTGACGAAAGGAAACAAGTTTCCTTACCTGACCAGCCTGAAGAACAACCGGCGCCAACTGAAAATTTTGTTTCATTTATTCCGGCGCCCATTGCGTTCAAAGGAATGCCTAATGCCCGGTTCTGGATGATGGAAGAAAACCAGACCGATTTTGGGAAAATTGACACTTCGCCGACAGGTTTACTGCACCTCATGCTGGCCGAATTCGGGTTGATCTATTCAAACGACTGGTTTATGCTACCATATCCGCTGTCCATTAATACCTTGTGCGAAATTCAGGGCATTGTGGTAACCGACGTTTTTGGTCAGGAAATATTAATAAGACCAGCCGGAAAAGGATTGGAAACCAACTGGCACCGCTGGGCCATGTTCCATCATTCAAGCAAGCAAAACACACTGAACAATACCAATTTATTTTACCTGACGCCTGCTATTACCAAATCGCTGCAAAGTCCGCCGCTGGAAGAGATAAACTTCCTACGCGACGAAATGGCCAACATGGTTTGGGCTGTCGAAAATATTGTTCCATCGCAAACCGGCAAAGGTGTTCGCGGAAGTGAAATGGCGCTGACTGATAAAGTTGCTGATCCTTTTGTTCCGGCAGGTACCGCAGAAATTCGATACGTTCTGGGAACCACAGTTCCGGATTACTGGAAACCGTTTGTTCCGGTTCATGTGAATGGCAGCGATACCGAAATTCGGTTTCAGCGCGCGCAAATGCCCGGTGCTAAACCACCTTATGGCGTAATTCTGACTGAACAACCAGCTCCATATTTTATCAACGAAGAAGAAGTGCCACGTGCCGGGGCCATTGTAACCCGTTCGTTCCAGCGAACCCGCTGGTTAAATGGCAAAACTTATTTATGGATTGGCCGGGCCAAAGAAGCAGGCTGCGGCGAAGGACAGAGCAATCTGAAATTTGATCAGATTGAGGATATTGGAGAATAAAGGGAAATTGGCATGCAGTTTAGATTTCTCAACATCATACAAACCGAACAAAATTTACCCAAATACCTGAAAGAAGGACTGGTAAAAATGTACCGGTAATTCCTAGATATACATACCTAAACACACCACCGAAACAGGGACAACCGCTTAAAAGGATGTTCATGTAAAATGACACGAAAGTGCTATTGACCGGTATTTTTTATAGGAGTAATTTTAATGATGCTCTTTGTGTACCTTGAGGTAAGACATAGTTGAAGATATGAAAATCAGTTATTTATAAAGTACCGATGTATCTGCAATAGCATTATTGCAGATTCTGTTAGTCAGGTTCTTTAGTATTCCAAATCGGAACCTAATCCGGTTTCAATCACCAGTAAGTTTTACAATTTTAAAATCCTTATCGGGCTTATTTTCATACAGAAAAGTTATATTTAAAACATACACGCCTGGAGGTAAAAATCTCAAATCGGTTTGAATTTTGTCTTTGGCATAAACCTTATCCATATAATAGACTCTTCCATCAATATTAAAAATTTTTATATTGTAATCAGAGGTTTTTTCAAAAACAATGTTTAAATAATCTTTAAACGGATTCGGACCGATTTTAATGGCCGAATTCAAATAATCATCAGCATCGGTCAAGCCTTCAACACTAATAATCCTATATATTGTATCGCTGCATGATCCATTATAATCTGCAAGTTTTATTTTATATGTTCCGGGAATATTAAAAGTATAATCAAATTTATCCAAATTATTAGTAATTATACTACTATTACCTATTTGCCAAAATAATTTATCAAATCCTGTTGAATGATTATAAATGGTCAATTTTTCATTCTGGTTTAAATCAATAGAAGTATTGGAAACTGTAAATTCAAGGATATTGTCAGGAACCAGGTTAATAGTGTCGTTAAAAACGCAATCTCCGTGACATTTATAAGATACAGGATACACACCAGGGCCCAGGTTTTCGAGATATTCTTTCGTTGAACCATTATGCGCCCAAACAACATCGTTAACATTATCTAATCGAATAGAACCATCGTTAGATTGATTACAAGAAGGCTGCACGATGGATTTAACTAATTCGTCTGTTGACTTTACAATCTTCATTCGACCATTAATCGATCCTGATTCAGACACTGTAACACTAACCTTTGTTTCATAACCCATTGTGTCCAGGTTAAATACAAGACTCGAACTACTTTCGGTAAAAACAGCTATATCATTAATATACCAGGAGTAATTTGCGCTATGATCAGCGCAAACTAATTGTGGTACTGCGTCTATTTTTACTTCCGTTTTATCGCATAGATCTACTTCCTTTTCACTGTCGTCTCCAGGATCAAAAAAAATAGGTTCTTTCGAATCATTGATATACACATAAAGATTACTAATTTGACCAGGAGTAGGACTTCTTGTTACCCGAACCTCTAAATTAGATTTATTGCCAGAGGTATCCATTGCCTCATAGTATCGAATTAGATATCCCTGATATAAAGAATCCTTATAAGTTACATTAACTAATTCTGAATTATCATTAATAGTAAAGTATTTGTTCGTATTAGTATTGATAAAGTCCTCTGGAAATTTATCACACCATCCGGCATTAATAGCTAACACATTTTCTTCAGAGTCGAAATATTCATCATAAGGGAAATAATTTCGTAATGCACCTGAATTAATTTCAAATTTTGGAGCTATTGTATCCTCACGAACAACATTGTATTTTTTTATTAATGAATCTTTTAGTTCAGCACTATTGTAAAATAATTTTATAGTAAGCTCCCCAGTAAAGTTTGGCTTAAACCAAAAATAATTTGGTTTATTATAGTAAATACTATCCCCTATTTGCCAGATGTACCCTGATTCATATGTGGATTCATTTTCGATCAAATAAGATTCCGTATCATAAACATTTATGACACTATCGATAAGATCACCATTGGGGGAAAACACATCAAAACTTAAATGATAATCTGACCAAGAAAAATTTATTTCAGGAGGGATAGTGTCTATTTCTTGTCCATACAAATTTCCAAATCCAATATAACCTGTTAATATTAAAATAATCAAATACTTATTCATAATCATTTGTTTTAAGGATTGTGAAAAATGCCTGTTTATTATCTTTTCCGGAAATATCGATTTTTGAACCGATAATTGTTAGTTCATTATTGTTTGTTTTTTCAACAAAAAGACCTTCATATCCTTGATTTGTTATAATGAATGTCGAATCTATTTTTCCTGTTTTCATATCCAGAGAGCTCATAAAAAGACTGGAAGCGCTATTCTGAGTTGAAATCAGCGCCTGCCTTTTGGCACCAATACATTTCACTACATTATTGTCGTCTATAAATGAATAAAAAACTAACTCAAAATTATCGACTTCACCTGTGTAAATGGAATCAACTACAGTTTTATCAAGTACATCGAATCCCAGATAAAAAAT
This sequence comes from Prolixibacteraceae bacterium, assembly GCA_963677955.2. Taxonomy (GTDB): domain Bacteria; phylum Bacteroidota; class Bacteroidia; order Bacteroidales; family Prolixibacteraceae; genus Aquipluma. Next base: position 3,310,194 of record CAXXQR010000001.1, on the reverse strand, counting down.
ATCAAAATTTCCATTTTTTGTTGCATTGTTTACTCTGTCAGCATGACCGGTGAAAAGGACAGTGCTCGCACTAATCGTTAACATATTTGTCAGAGTTATGTAATTTAAAGGTGATGAATTGATACCATTTATAGAATATGAATTTACATTAGCCAAAGAAATAGGATCATACTGATTAATGAAGCAACTAAAAAGAGATCCTTGCACAAGTACGAGATTATTGTTGGGAAGTTGATCTAAAATATACGTCCAATTTTGAGGCTGGGAAGTTGATTTAAAATCGTTATATTTAAGAACTTCTCCATCATAGTTAATAGAAATTAAGTGGTATCTCCAAAATTCATTATTTCCTTTTTGGTAGTTAATTGCTAGTATCAATCTATCATCGAGCATTTTCCCCAATACATAGCCATTATCAAGTATGCCGTAATACTGGTTTTTATTTCTGTTGAACAATGATAAAGTATTTTCAAACTTGTCTGTTATGGGAAATATTTTTGGGGAATCCCAAATTGGCATTCCTTTACTATCAATCTTAAAAACATAAATACTAAATGTATTGTCATCCAGTAATTCCGAAGCAAGTATATAAATTGATTCGTTTTCTCCTTCAACCACGTCCGTGAACCGAAAGGAAATGTTATTGTCCTTAATGTAGGATTTACTATCAAAATCAAAAGTTTTATTTCCTGATTTATTAATGAATAATACTTTAGACAGGTTAATTAGGGCATATTCATCATGAACTTTTTTCACTTTTATGATGTCAAGGTCATAAATCTTTAGAGTGTCAAAAGATAAAACATCATTCGAAAATTCATTATCATTGCAACCATAAAAACAAATGATAAGCAATAGTATTATAAATGTTTCTTTCATTAATGAATTTTATAATTTGCGTTATAGTTAAATCCTAATCCCAGACCTATCATAGCCATTTTTATCACATCGTCGGTGTAATATGTGTCAGAGATAAAATTTATGTTTGATAATCTATTCTTCTCGGAAATAAAAGAATTTAATCCTACTTGCGCATTTAAATTCAATGAAATGTTCCACAAGGATTTATCTTTTCTTTTTCCTGGGAATATTTTCCTGTCGAAATTTAAACCAAGAAAAACCAGGTTTCTGTTTCTTATCTTTTGCAAATTATCCTTCGTATATTGCTCTGTTGTTTGCTCTTCGAATTTGTCAATATATGTATGATAAAGTTTCGCATCCGACTGAAGAAGATATTTATAGTTCGCTCCTAGCCTAAAGCTCCAGTTTTTTTGCCTGATTACATATCGTAATGGAAAATCGATGAACTGCAATTTCTCGTTATAATTCACTGAATATTTGTCGTACCCCAAATAATCATCACTTTTGCTCTTTCCCTTTATATTTCTTGCATAATTGGATGCAGTATAGCCAATTCCTGTTTCAACACCGAATTTATCACTATAAAAATATGCAAGGTTAATGTTAAAATTTGAACCCAATTCCGAATAAGAATACTTGTCGGATTCAATACACTCTTCGCATATATAAGGTTCTTTCACAACCATAGGAACATCTAAATCTCTTGATGCAACAACATTGAAAACCCATTTCGGGTAAACATGGATAGTTTGCAACCGGCTTTCCACATTACCCGAAATATTCAAATTATATTTATCTTTTGTGAACAATGGATCAATCGCGTAAATTGATTTTAAATTATCAATTATCTCCTCTTCCGGATATTGTAATTCAATATAGTTTTCTGATAATAACCAGAGATTTTTTATGTCAAGGGCTTTATCATTAAACACTTTGACTTTACCGGCAGGCAGATATTTTAAACTTTTTTCGTAATTGCCTCTTTCATATTCCCTTTGAGCATTATCCAAAGCATTTTCATTTCCGTTTTGTCCATACATCGAAACAGAGAAAAAAATAAAAAAGCAACCTATGTAATGTTTTGCCTCAATCATAAATTACTGAATTGCCAGTCCACCATCTTTTTCCTGAAATAAAACACTTTTTACGGGCCAGTATTCTAACCGGTTTCTATCGTATAAAATATATATACAACCGTCGTTGCCCAGACAAATGTCATTGATTCTCTTGCCAATTGTTTCCTGATAAATTTTTGTGTATCCCCACTCAAATTTTTTAAACAATAAAAGTTGATTTGCTCCAACCTGCACTGCTAGTATCCGATTATTCTGATCGATGAGTATTTTATTAATCCTGTCTTTAATTGAAATGAGCTTATTACCGGGATTTTTATCCATAACCCTGCATTCGTTTACTTCGCCATTTGGAGTACCCCAGAAAATACTGCTGTAGCGTTCATCAATACAGTAGCTGCTAACATCTTTTAGTAAAGTTGTATCCGAATCATTAATCAGCAATAATGTTCCATCTGAATACCTGACCTCATATCGTTTATTGCCGAATTGTGCCTGCAGCATTGATTTGTCGTTTGTCATTTGCGAGGTAAACGACTTTTTCAAATTATCGAATTTCATCAAAAAACTTTCACCGTTCTTAGAATTTAATATCAAAACATCTTCGCTTTTCTTAAATGCATCTGTAATGACATCTTTTTCGTTAATATCTTGCGCATCAACTTGATAAAGCGTATCTCGTTCAACATCAAACAGTTTTACATTCTTATTATAACCGGAATAGGCTATAAAGTCCGTTCCCTTAACCGGAGTTGCTTCTACAAAATTGTCTTTCTGTATGAATAAATATTGATTGTTGTTCGTATCGAAGATTGTGCCGTTTAAATTAAACACAAAAGTTTTCCCTCCGGATGTCTGAAAAATACGGTTATACATCGAATCCAGTTTAGTTTTTCTTCTATTTAAGAATATTTGAGACATTACATCTGAAGTATAAAGCGTTTCCAGTTTGTTCTTATGTTCTACTTTTTTTAATCCTCCTGATTTTTTAAACTGGTCAATGGCCTTGATTATACTATCTCCTTGGGCTCTGGCCAGTGAGTTAGCTTCATTGGTGGAGGACTTTCCAACTACTAAAGAATCGTCTAATGACTTAAAATAATCCAATGCTTTCAAAGCCAAATTCTCAGCCTGTATCAATTTATTAATTGTGTTTGTTTTTTCTTTTTCTGTAGTGGCTATTTTTTCCTGGCGTTTTGCTTCAGCTTCGCTAATTCTGGCAATTTGCTCTTGTTGCTTTGCTTTCTTCTCGTTTTCTTTTGCAAGTTTTTCCTGTATTTTTGCTTCCGTTGCATTTACAACTGCAATAGCTTCCTGTTTCTTCGCTTCTTTGGCATTTTTAACGGCAGATTTCTCCTGTTTTTTTGCTTCTTTTGCATTGATGTTAGCTATTTCTTCCTGTTCCTTTGCCTTGTCCGCATTTTTATTAGCTATGGTTTCCTGTCTCTTTGCTTCTTTTGCATTTCCAATTGCTGTGTCTTTTTGAATTACAGCATATACTGAAATAACTGATATAAGAATTAAGATAATAAATACAAAACCAATGACATATCGCTGTAATTTTATAATCTGATTTTGTATTTCGCTTGGCTTTTTATACAATAATTTTGCAACGATTGGTATCATAGCGTCTCTAAAAACTTGATTTTTTGCGCTTTTTGATACTGTAACATCATTTAAAAGGCGTAAGTCAACATAAAGAGGTTCATGATTAAATATCTCTCGAAGGCTATTAGGAATTACATTTGTAATATTAAAATCCCATTGGTTTTTTATTCTATCCCAAGCTACTTCTCCATCTGTAATTACCAATATTATATAGTCGGCAGGATCGTGGCCGCGTTTTTCACAACTTCTTATAAAATATTCTGTTTCTACATTTACCCAACTAAAATTATTCTGGGAAAATTTCTTTTGAGCTAGTACAATGAGAAATTCTGATTTACTCAATGCTTCTTCAATTTTCAGTGGCAAATTATTATTTGGCACTAAATCGGTTACATCACGAAAAACATACAACTTTTGTTTGCCAAGGCGATGCCAATTAATACCGAACCGCTCAATCCTATCCTCTAGCATTTTAGCTAGGTACTTATCTGGATCTTGAGCATAAGAAATAAAGGCTTTGTATGTATAATTATATTCACTCACCGCGACTTATTTTCCTTAATTGTTCTTTATAATATATTAGTCTTTTATTTACTTTTTCTAAATCGATTATTAGTTCTGTATATTGTGGAAATCTTTTTTGGATTTCCTGAGGTGATTCATATCTGCTTTTATCTATATTCTCAAGTTCGTTATCAAACCAGCGACGAAATCGTGCTTGCCAAAGCGTTAAATGAGGTCGTAATCCAATATTTAAAACATCAATAGCTAAATCCACAAATTCGACGTCACCACTTTTAGATCCAATTTGTTCAATGGGGATTTCTTTAATCAATTCGCGTGTAATTTTGAAAAAGGCGTACCAAGAATCATATGTCTCACACAAAACATCGTTCTCAAAGTCTATTTGCAGACCAATTTTTCGGGTATTTAATTCAACCCACAATTTATGCGCCACCTGCCTGTCCCCCTGATTGGGTTTTAATGTAATTTTACTTCCACCAGTTCCTAATTCTATTTGGTCAATTAAAAAAGTATTTCTACCATGAAGTTTTTTACTAAGAAGAAATTTCAATATTAGTATCATCATAAGACATGCAAGAATTATGGTAGATATATTGGGAATAATATATTCTATTAAGTCTTTCACACTTTAGAAATTATTTTAAAGTATATTTTAAAATTTCAGGCATCGTAAATCACATTATAGGATATAAAGATATAAATATCGTAAATAGTTTTCATAAAGTCAACAGTCATCGGTACTGTCGCAATAACTAATTAAGAATATAATAATTACTAACCCGTTGTGTGAATTAAATAGCATGTTTTAAAAAGTTGATTGGTCTGTTATTAATGAATCGATTAATATATTGAACGATTGTCAAAGCAGTGATCTTTGATAATATTCTGGTTTTAAATCCGATAAATGTTTTGGCATAGTTTCTTCTGATTAAAAACTGATCACATAACTGGCTGTAAAGAGTTTCAATCCTTTTCCTGGATTTCCGGAAGATATATGGATACTTCTTATTGCCTGATTGATTGGTCCTGATCGGAGTTTCCAGTTTGACATTAGCTGAGTGGAACAAATCCAATTGCTGGCGGGCGTCAATATATCCTTTGTCTGCCAGCAAAGTACAATCAGACAGACTAACTTTTACATCCTTTAAATAGTTAACATCATGCACATTGGCCTTGGTCAGGTCAATTGAGGTAAATACTCCTTCAAAGGTACAGATGCCATGTAATTTGTACCCAAAGTAATACTGGTTTTGTGAAGCACAGAACCCCTTGGCCGGAGAAGTAGAAAAATCTTCTTTGCAAATCTTCAACCTTGATGCCCTGGCATTTCGGCAAATCTCAAGGGGCATGGAGTCAATAACAAACACATCCTCATTTTTACAGAAAGTACCACTTAACTGTTTGCGAACCAGTTCTGTCTGATCAAAGAGTGATTTCTTGCGCCGGTTGTATTGTGAACGATCTATTAACCGGGGAAATTCGCTTACATATTCTCCCTTCAACTTTTTAAAAAGCAGATTTTCACTGTCTATAGATAGGTATTCACTGGTCAGATTAAGACTAATGACCTCTAAATCTGAAAACTTAGGTTTCTTCCCAACCCGGGGAAAGTTTCCTGATTGGTCAACATTATTCTGCAATATGGATTTTAATACTTCCAAAATTTTGTCGAAATTCGTTTTAATATCGTGCATGGGCTGTTTTAATATTTTTGTTTCGCAACTTTAAAATACTAAATTTCAGCTTAATGCACGATTATTTATCTAATTATTAATTTCACACAACGGGTTAATTACTAATTTCACCTTTCGACTAAAACTTAAAATAGATGCTCAAGTATCACCGATATCCGAAGGCCATAATTATTTAAGCAGCTTATTTCAAATTATGATTCACTTTAAGTCAGAGGGATGTGGATGAACTACTTTCAATCGAAGGGATAAAAGTTGATCGTTCTACTATCCAAAGATGGGTTTAAAATTTATTACATCGTTTGAAGCGAACAAGCATCAAAGAAAACGGCAAGTATAAAGCACTGAAAATTGCGGCATTAACTCAGTGCGTAATGACTTTTGAAACTCTCCCTATCCCACCATCTCCTTCGTACTCAGCAAGCCGCAGGCGGCATAAATATCCTGGCCACGGATGGCGCGGATGGTGGTGAGAATGCCTTTTTCATTCAACTTTTCTTTGAATTTTTGGAGGGTTGTTTCGTCGGTTCCTTAGAGCGGGGTGTTCGGAATAGGAGGGAAACGGATGAGGTTAATTTGGCATTTGATGCCATTCAGAATTTTTCCTGAGTTGTTAGCATGACCCCTAGTGTCAAATGTAAATCACCGCGAGTGAAACTCGGGACTACCGGTAACTCGATTTATACCGGTGTTTCCTTACCCTCCCGATACAACCGAAGGTGACGAAGATTTAACTCCTTCGGAGTTATAAGTAATAATCGAAAGGTATTTTATATTTATCTTATGACTCGTAGGGTCGAATGTTAATCTCCCCTAATAAAATTGGGGGTTGCGTAAACGTTAACTACTATACTCAACCCCGTAGCGGATTAATTAAAGAATCCACCCTCTAAGAAGGTGGACTTAAAAGAGCTCCTATAAGGAGCGGAACTCGAGCCGTTGTTGCTCTTCTGAACGTTCTTGTTCTTCTTGATATTTAACGTATTTCTTGATTTTATCTTTATCAAGACCTATCGTGTCAACACAATATCCTCTTGCCCAAAAATGATTGCCCCAATAGGGCTTCTTCTTCAATTGAGGATAACTTTTGAATATCTTGATTGCTGTTTTTCCTTTCAATATCCCCATTAGTTCTGATATCGACATTTTGGGTGGAACACTTACAATCAAGTGAATGTGGTCGATCTGAATATTCATTTCTATCAATTCACATGATTTCCACTCCAATAACATTTCAATATCTTGTGACACTTGTTCTTTGACTATGCCTTCAAGAATGCGAAAACGATATTTCGGTGTCCAAACCATATGGTATGTACATCGATAAATGACATGACTAAGTTTCTTAAATTTGCTCATGTCACGAAATTAATAATTTTCAGGCTAAGCCAATTTATCCATGACCACCACCAAAGGAGGTGGTTTTAAAGTTTATAATAAAATATTACTTAGAACGCATTTTCTTAACCTTCCGGTAATAACCAGAGGTGATCAATATTTAACTCCTTCGGAGTTATAAGAATTAATTGGATAATATTCTTAATCTTATGACCCGTAGGGTCGAATACTAATCTCCCCAATAAAATTGGGGGTTGTACTTAACAATTCACTCACCACCCCACCATCTCCTTCGTACTCAACAACCCACAGGCGGCATAAATATCCTGGCCACGGCTGGCGCGGATGGTGGTGAGAATGCCTTTTTCGTTCAACTTTTCTTTGAATTTCTGGAGGGTTGTTTCGTCGGTTCCTTCGAGTGGAGTGTTGGGAATAGGATGAAAGCGAATCAGGTTAATCCGGCATTTGATGCCATTCAGGATTTTGGCCAATTCCTGTACATGACGGGGAGAATCGTTCAGGCCTTTAAACACAATGTATTCGAACGAAACCCGGCGTTGACGGCCAAAATCCCAGCTTTTAATTTCATGAATCACTTCTTCCAGCGGATAAGCAACCTGAACCGGCATCAGTTTCTGGCGTTCGTCGTCAAATGGCGTGTGCATACTTACAGCCAGATGTGCTTCCGATTTATTCAGGAATGTGAGCATGCCCGGAACGATGCCGATGGTTGAAACCGTGATCCGGCGCGGACTCATGGCAAAACCCCATTCCGAAGTGAGTATTTCGAGACTTTTCAGTACTTCCTCGAGGTTGTCAAAAGGCTCGCCCATGCCCATATAAACGATGTTGGTTACCTCGTGCCGTTCAGGAATATTGCGGATTTGGTTCACAATTTCTCCGGCTGATAATTGTCCCTGGAAACCCTGTTTACCGGTCATACAAAACAAGCAGCCCATTTTGCAACCCACCTGCGACGACACACAAACTGTTTTGCGATCGTCATCCGGAATCATGGCTGTTTCTATGAATTTACCATGTACCGTAGGGAAAAGGTATTTCTTTGTTCCGTCGACGCTCTCCTGCACTTTGGTTGAATTGATCAGGCCAAATTCGAATTTGCTGCTCAACAGTTCACGCGCTTTTTTCGAGAGATTGGTCATTTCTTCAATCGATGAAATGTCTTTCTGATAGAGCCATTCGGCCATTTGTTTGCCTGTAAATTTAGGCAAGCCAAGTTCAACGGCCAAAGCGGTTAGTTCATTGAGCGATTTTCCGAAAAGAGCTTCCATTTTCAAGGCAAAAGTTAAAAGTGAACAGGCAAAAACAATTCAAAAGAATTCGCCTAAAAATAAATTTCGGCCAGAATGTTTTCGTACGGAACGCCTTTCGAAATCAGCAAATCGCGCACTTCAACAACCATTAAAGCCTTGCCGCAAAGATAATAGTTAATATCGGTCGGAAGGTCATTTATTTCATTCAGGTATGCCGTCACCCTTCCGGGAAAAACATTACACGACTGCTCTTTGGTACAGCACCGAATGTAGCGCTCGCCCATCGCCCATTCGAGTTCATCTTCGAAATACAAATGATTGAGTTGACGGACTCCATGAATCAAGGTTTTATTTTCTGAAATTCCGGAGCGAAACATGCTGTAGAAAGGGGCGATTCCGGTTCCGGTAGCAATCCACCAGGCCCGTTTTTGATTGTCGCGGAAGCTGCCATACGGTTTGCTAACCCATACTTTCATTCCTGGGATTGCGCCTGCCAGCCACGGGGTAAGCAATCCTTCTTCCTTCACATTGAAAAGCACACTGATTTCCGGATCATCGTTTCCGCTGCAAATGCTATAAATACGTGGAGCATTGGCCGGGTCGGCAGTAATTTTTACAACTTGTCCGGCGATAAATTTCTCTGTTAGTTTCCACGAAATCAGGTGAACTCCGGGCGCTAACTCCTCATTTCCGGTCAGAACAACTTCGCGAAGTTCAGTCTTCAGGTTTTTATATTCTTCGGCTTTTGGCATTTCTGATTTTTGTTTCAATTAACAAGTGATGCTTTCTTTAGTTTAAACAGAGCGAAACAGGCCCCAAATAATTGAACCCTTTCGGGGTTCCTGGATTCCGAATTCTTTCTCCCTCCGGAATACACCAGAGGTTATTCATAACTTGTCCCGCTTTGCGGGATTCAAGCCCTTAGGATTTAATTTAAAAACATAGCAGTTTGGAGATTTCAGTAATTATGAAAATGGAATATTTTGATATTGGTTCGTATTGCTTAGAACTAAGGATAATTATTTAGAAATCAGCCCTTCTCAAAAAACCGCGAACCTGAATGTAAACTTTTCGTTCAATATGAAGGTTTAGAACATAAGGAACAAAGTCGAACCCGTTTAATAACTTATTTTTGTGCTCTCTATGAAAATACACAAAACAACTGAAAATGAAGACATTAAAAGAAGACTCACAGGCTGTTGGTAATATTTTGCTGGAAGTTGGTTCTCTGTTAATGAGTTCGGGAGCCAGTACCAACCGAATACGAGTGACCATGGCCCGCATTGCGCGTGGACTCGGCTATGGCACCGAACTACTGATTACGCACCGCGCTTTAATGCTTAGCATCGTTGAAAAAGATCAGCAACATTTTTTTAGCCGGCTGAAACGTACATCGCCGCATGGAGTGAATTTCAGGATTGTTAGCGGAATAAGCCATTTAAGCTGGAATGTGTTGGAACAGAATTGGACGGTCGCGCAAATTTCGGAGGAATTACAGCGTTTGAAAGCCCTTCCGCATTATCCGCGCATTGTGGTTTTATCCCTTGTTTCTCTGGCAGGATCAGCTTTCTGTAATATTTTTGGTGGCGGTTACATTGAAATGATTGTTGCATTTGTAGCAACATTTGCCGGACTATTTGTCAGACAGGAAGCCACAAAGTTGAAATTTAATCCTTATTTATGCGTCTTTTTTGCTGCATTTACCGCTTCTTTTATTGCTGGATTAGCAGAGCTTTATCACATTGGAACTCAGCCCGACAAAGCTTTTGCAACATCCGTCCTTTTCCTGGTTCCGGGAGTTCCGCTCATCAATTCGGTTACCGACCTTCTTGAAGGAAATCTTCAAAATGGTCTGGTGCGGGGTCTGAATGGGCTTATCATAGCCTTTTCAATTGCTATGGGACTTTTTTCAGTACGAATGATTTTAAATTTTTAAGCGTATGATTCTCGAAATACTTATCAAAAGCTTTTGGGCCGGAATTGCTGCAATTGGGTTTGCCATCCTTTTTAATGTACCGCGCCGTACACTAATTTCAATCTGGGTATTAGGTGCTGTCGGCGGACTTATTAAATTTTCAGCAATGAATTTCGATTACGGAATTGTATTGGCTTCTTTTATCTCTGCAGCGCTTGTTGGGGTTGCAAGTATTCAAACAGCTCATATTCAGAAAAGTCCACCACTTATTTTTTCCATTCCGGCTGTTATACCGATGGTTCCGGGAGCATTTGCCTATAAATTTATGTTGGGAATGATTTCGCTAACCAATATGGTGAACACTGACACTTATTTGCAAACCCTGATTGAAACAGTTAATAACGGAGCAAAAATGATGTTTGTGCTGATTTCGCTGGGAACAGGCGTAGCTATTCCAATGCTCCTGACGCGAAAAGAATCAATTAAAAAATCGAAATTCAACAAGAATAAAAAACTGGTGGTTTAATAGTATACTTCCAAAAATTATTCATTTTTAAATTTTCATTTTACCTTATGAAAACCGATTATTCTCATAAATGGTAACACTGCCAGCCGTTCGGTAATTTCTAAAAGCGCTACAATATTTTTTCATTCACTTTGAAGGATCAGTGTGTTTAAAATGCGCTGTTTTTAAATACTTTTACAAAAGTTTTTGCGTTTAGATTTTACTTTTCAGCAATCAAAATATTCGGAAAGATGTATTTCAACAAGCTTAGATTTTTCTCGGCAACAATTCTCCTCCTGTTTCTGAGTCAGGCTATAGGTCTGTCGTTAATGGCCCAAAATAACACTCCGGAATGTGGTATCTATGATGGACAAATTGGAGATGATCAGATTGTTTTAGTGGCCGAAACAAATAATTCCGGAGTTCTAAAAGGACGTTTTGTACTGAACCGGGGAAAAGCGGTTGAAGAAAGTCACACATTTTTAATGCATACCGAGGGCAGTCATCGCTTTTTCCAATCCGATTTGTATCCTGGAAAAATCAAGTCAGGAAAACAAAGCGACTCTTCATTCGAAGCTTCTATGTTATTGTTGAATAAAAGGAGTTTCTTTTTCTTCAGGAAAAAGGCGAGCATGAATTTTATTCGCCGCAACGAACCCCTGGTTACACCAACGGAACGCTACCAAAAGCCAATTTTTAGCGACGTGGAAGTGAAAAGCAACGTTTTATATGGCAAAGCAAAAGGGCTATGGACAAGTTCGCCGTATTCCGATGATCCATATATTGAAACGCTCCGGAAAGGGCTGATTAAAACATTCAAAGACCCGTCGATGCTCGATTTGTACATGGACATTTATTACCCCAAGACCGATATCTTTAAAAATCGCCCACTGGTGATGCTGATTCACGGTGGAGCCTTCTACATCGGCAGTAAAGAATCGATAGCCGAGAAGACATTGGCAACTTCACTGGCCAAATGTGGATATCTGGTAGCTTCAATCGACTATAGACTGGGATTCAAGCTATTGCCCAGCGATTTGGAAATGAGTGCCTACCGGGCTGTTCAGGATGCACATGCGGCTCTTCGTTTTTTATCGCATAACGCTAAAGGGCTGGGTATTAATCCCAATCAGGTATATGTTGGCGGAACAAGCGCCGGGGCAGTCGCCTCACTTAGCGTTGCTTTCATGGACAATTCGGAGCGTCCGAAAGGAATTATTGAAGCCGAAAAAGAAGGATTGGTTTCAGGAATTGAAGCTTCAGGAAACAAATACAGCGAGACATTTAAAATAAAATCGGTTGCCAACATGTGGGGTGCCGTAGCCGATTTAAATATCTTTGGCAAAAATGATTCGATCTCAGTTCTGTCGATTCATGGCACTGCCGACGGAATTGTGCCTTACGAATACGACCACCCGTTCCAGAATTCAATGATGGTTAACCGCTTGCTGATGGATAAAATGTATGGATCGAAACCTATTCACGAACGATTGCAAATGCTTGGCAAACGCAATTTACTTGTTTCGTTGAAAGGACTTGGGCACGAACCCGAACTGGAGCGCTTCGACAAACTGAACCAGTATATGGACACAATTACAAACCATGTAACAAAGTTTTTCTACGAAGAAACGGCACCATCAGTGATGCTGCCGCCGAGCCAGTTAACCGTTTCAGAAAAGGCTCCTCTCAAAAGCATTTATTATGAGGTGAACAATGGAAAGCCGGTAAAAATTGATGTTTCAGGAGGTGTAAAAGCGATTGCGGATCCAACTGACGCCACGATCATTTGGTTCAGAAACAGCGATAAACACGAACTGAATATTTTAACAACCAATAAATTTGAAGCCTGGAATTTAAAGAGTTTTCAGGTGAAGGTGGTGAGATAATTGAGGAAGGAAAGTATTTTTAGGTAAAATTTTCCTGATTTTATAAAAATAAAAAAGGTAGAACCTCTGTCCTACCTTTCCTCTCTTAAACTAACTAACCTAACTAAACCTAAACTTATGAAAAAAAATGTACTACAAAGTTAAGCTCCGAAATTGATTTTCAGGTAAATTAATTCTTAAATGATGTTAAAGTAATTGTGACCACCAGCCAATAAATGTTAACAAAAAGAGAGGTTGCCGATATTCTCAACAACCTCTCCCCCATTATAGATTTTCTTCTTTTACATCAGGAAGCTAAGCAGAATACCTGCAGCAACAGCAGATCCGATAACTCCGGCTACATTTGGTCCCATAGCATGCATAAGTAAATGGTTGGTTTTGTCGTATTCCAAACCAACAACCTGCGAAACTCGAGCACTGTCGGGAACTGCGGATACTCCGGCATTTCCAATCAGCGGATTCATTTTGTTACCTTCTTTCAGAAAAATGTTGATGATTTTAACAAACATGACCCCTCCGAATGTGGCAACAACGAAAGATGCTGCTCCCAGCGCAAAAATACCCACCGACTTCATCGTCAGGAATGTTGTTGCCTGAGTTGAGGCGCCGACTGTTAACCCAATCAGAATAGTCACAATGTCGATCATAGGGCCCTTGGCAGTGTCGGCCAAACGTTTAGTTACACCACTCTCTTTCAATAGGTTACCAAAGAATAGCATTCCCAAAAGCGGCAAACCGCTGGGTACAATAAACGTGGTAAGTAACATCCCAGCTATGGCGAAGACTACTTTTTCCACTTTCGAAACAGCGCGAGGAGGTTTCATGCGGATTAAACGCTCTTTCTTATTGGTTAACAACTTCATAATTGGAGGCTGAATAACCGGCACAAGCGCCATATATGAATAGGCTGCAATGGCAATGGCGCCCATCAAATCAGGAGCAAGTTTTGATGACAGGAAGATTGCTGTTGGACCATCAGCACCACCGATGATTCCGATTGCACCGGCTTCGGTTGGGCTGAAACCCAATGCCAACGCGCTGCAATAAGCACCGAAAATACCCAATTGAGCAGCGGCCCCGATCAGGATCAGTTTGGGGTTTGAAATCAATGCCGAAAAGTCAGTCATGGCTCCGATTCCCAAAAAGATTAATGGAGGATAAATACCCTGAAGTACCCCAAAATAGAGGTAATTCAGCACACTTCCTGATTCATAAACCCCAATTTTGTAACCAGGGGCGAAGGCAATATTTCCAACCAAAATACCAAAGCCAATCGGAATAAGTAACATCGGTTCAAATTCCTTTGCAATGGCCAGGTAAATAAAAGCCAAACCAATGCAGATCATGATCAAATGACCCAAAGTCAAATTCGCGAATGCGGTAAAATGGAGAAATTGAGAAATGTGTTCAATAATAAATTCAAAGAATGTACCCATGACTTAGTCTCCTATTATTATTAGCACATCTCCTTCCATAACGCTGTCGCCTTTTTGCTTCACGATAGAAACAACTTTTCCGGCTTTATCGGCTTCTATATTGTTCTCCATTTTCATGGCTTCCAACATCAACAGTTTCTGTCCCATTTTTACGCTATCCCCTTCTCTTACATATACATCGAGAATAACCCCGGGAAGTGGCGACTTAATGCTCCCGGCGCCTTTCGGACCTACCGGACTGCTGGTTTTTGCAACCGACGGATGACTATCGGTTGACGGAACTGACTGTGGACGAACTAATTTCGGAGTTTTGCTCGATTTGATTTCTTTATCGAGTTCAACTTTAAATAATGTCCCATTTACCTCTATTTCGGCGATGTTGTCCTCAACACTGAGAATCTCGGTCTCGTATTGATTGCCATTTATATTGAATTTAAATTTTTTCATTTCAGGATATATTAACGGTATGTTTTTCTTAACGTATGAATTTTAGAGCTCCACGGAGAATACGTTCTGGATACTTTCTTTATGGTCAGTATTGTATCTTCATGGTCGTGCAACTCGTTCTGATAAAGATATAAAGCCATTGCGATGGCTGCATTTACTTCTCCCGACATTTCTTCTTCGACTTCTATTTTACCTGATTTTGCTGAACCTTCATCCTTCTTTCCAGGTGCTGCTTTACGAATAAAGAAACGGCCAATGTTTTTGTAAATGACAAATAGAATGGCCAAAGCCGAAAACACAACAAACATGGCAATCAGGGTCATTCCTATACCATAAGGATCCATTTGCACAAATTTTTCTCCTGAAGAAGCCCTTCTGGTGTGGTCGTTATTTGCTCCCGGTGTCGAATGATCGAGGAATTTCCAGTTGCCCGAGTCATCCGTCCGGCCGTATGAAACATCGACCTTATGATCCTGTGGAATGTCGAGTTTATCAATCAGGGTTCTCCCGTTTGCATCGAACAAAGCAATAGTTTTTGCACCATCAAGCTTAAAATTTAAATGAAAAATTCCACGTGTAGGTTTATCATCACCCCAGAAAACAATGTATCCGCGAGGTGAAACAATTGTTGCCGGATCTCCTGTCGGAATCCAGTATTTGGTTGGGTTGTTTAAATCGTCAGTCAGATAACAACCACCAATGTTTAAGTTAGAATACGACGAATTCTGGATTTCAATCCACGAACTATGCATGCCAAAATCATCTACATAGTTCGAATCGTTCAGTACAAGAATCTCGTTAAACCTGAAGTCGGTGGCATTTTGAGCCGAAGCCTTTATGCTACCTGCAACGACCGCAAGTAAAACTAATATTCCTGACAAATAATGTTTGATTCTTCTTTGCATGATTTTGAATTATAATGGAAGGTTGGCGTGTTTTTTAGCTGGCATAAAATCCTTTTTGGTTGCCAAAGCCTGAAGCGCACGAATGACGCGGAAACGAGTGTTTCTTGGTTCAATCACATCATCGATGTAACCGTACTGCGCAGCTTTGTATGGATTTGCAAACTTCTCTTTGTAATCATCTTCCTGTGAGGAAATATAGGCAGAACGTTCTGCTTCATCTTCAATGGCTGCAATTTTTTTGCCTTTAAGCACTTCAATAGCACCTTTTGGACCCATAACGGCAATTTCGCCGGTTGGCCACGAATAATTGATGTCGCCACGTAAATGTTTAGAACTCATTACACAATAGGCCCCACCATACGATTTCCGGAGAATAATGGTCACTTTTGGAACAGTTGCAGATCCGTAAGCAAACAACAATTTAGCTCCATGAGTAATGATACCACCATACTCCTGTGCAGTTCCCGGAAGGAAACCCGGAACATCGACCAGGGTTACAATCGGAATATTGAATGCATCGCAGAAACGAACAAACCGTGCAGCCTTGCGCGAAGCGTTGATATCGAGAACTCCGGCCAGGTAATTTGGCTGATTGGCGACAATTCCGACTGATACTCCATTAAAACGGGCAAATCCAACCACTATATTTTGTGCCCAGTTGCGATGAACTTCCAAAAATTCATTGTAGTCAACAATTGAATGGATCACGTCTTTTACATCGTATGGTTTATTCGGATTGTCGGGAATAACTTCGTTCAAAAAATCATCCAAACGATCGATCGGATCGTCACACTCGACCAGAGGTGCATCTTCCAGATTATTTTGTGGCATGTAGCTCAACATTTTACGAATCAAAAGAAGACCTTCCTGTTCGTCTTCAGCTATAAAATGCGAAACACCAGATTTTGAACCATGAACAGAAGCACCTCCAAGTTGCTCATCGGTAACTACTTCACCGGTAACCGTTTTTACCACTTTAGGTCCGGTCACAAACATGTAACTGGTGCCTTTGCTCATTATAATAAAGTCGGTCAATGCAGGCGAATAAACAGCACCACCGGCACACGGACCGAAAATAGCCGAGATTTGTGGTACAACTCCGGAAGCCATGATGTTACGCTCGAAAATTTCGGCATAACCAGCCAATGCAGTTACACCTTCCTGAATACGTGCACCACCCGAATCGTTGATACCTATAACAGGAGCCCCAACTTTCATGGCCATGTCCATTACTTTGCAGATTTTAAGTGCATAAGTTTCAGACAGTGAACCTCCGAAAACAGTGAAATCCTGTGCATAAACGTAAACTACACGTCCGTCAATTGTTCCCTGACCGGTTACCACACCATCGCCCAGAAATTTGGTTTTTTCCATACCAAAGTTGTCGCAACGGTGAGTCACAAACATGTCGTATTCCTCAAAGCTACCTTCGTCAAGCAGCAATTCAATGCGCTCACGGGCAGTTAATTTACCTTTTGCATGTTGTGCTTCAATTCGATTTTCTCCGCCTCCGAGTTTTGCTTCAACGCGCAGGTCGATAAGTTTTTTAATTTTATCCTGGTTATTCATTTTGTAAAAAATAAGTGTGTCGATATTATTTATCAGAACATAGTTCAGTTAATACGCCAAGTGTTGATTTTGGATGAAGGAAACCGATGGTAAGACCTTCAGCACCCATACGACCTGATTTATCGATCAGCTGGACGCCTTTTCCGGCAACATCATTTAGTGCTTCGTTAACATTGTCAACGGCAAAAGCCAGGTGATGAACGCCGGGTCCTTTTTTCTCAATGAATTTTCCGATTGGTCCCTCAGGATCGGTTGATTCCAAAAGCTCGATTTTTGTTTGACCAACTTTAAAAAAGGCAGTTTTTACTTTCTGGTCAGCTACTTCTTCTATAGCATAACATTTCAGGCCTAAAACATTTTCATAATACGGAATTGCCTCGTCCAAATTAGCAACTGCAATTCCAATGTGTTCAATATGTGATATTTCCATGTTGTGTAAATTTTATTTGAATAAGAATATTGATTTCAGATGTAACTATTTTTAATCAGGCAGCAACTTGTATTAAAAATCTTTTTAAACCGATTGCTCAATTATTCGATTTTTTAAGTGTGCGCTTTGCTACCATTTATATTCCAGTGATTGATTTTAAATTAATGGTCGAAAAATTTTACAAGGAATAATTCTGCAATGTTGCAGAACCGGCAGTGTAAAATGAGAAATTGACATAAAGAAAAAGGCAGATTTTCAGCCTGCCTTTTATCACTTGTGTATTACTATTTATTTAGTGTATTTACGAAATGAAAATGTGAACCAAAACGCTCAAACGCAGCTTTCTCAAGAGATTCTCGGTGTGCCGGATGGGCAATTGAAATCAATAATCTGGCCCGTTCCTGCATCGTTTTTCCATATAAATTAACAGCTCCATACTCAGTAACTACCCAATGCATGTTGGCACGTGTGCTAACAACACCAGAACCTTCAATCAAAGTTGGAGAAATTTTAGATACACCTTTATTTGTTACTGAAGGTAGTGCGATGATTGGTTTTCCACCTTTTGAATGGCCAGCGCCGCGAATAAAGTCAATCTGACCACCTACTCCGGAATAATGTTTGGTTCCAATAGAATCGGCACAAACCTGGCCGGTAATATCGATTGAAAGAGCCGAGTTGATAGCGGTAACATTGTCGAGCTTACGAATAACAGCCACATTGTTGGTGTGAGCAACATCCATCATAGCAACGCGTGGATTGTCGTCAACAAAATCATACAGCGCTTTAGACCCCATCAGGAAGCAGGCAACCATTTTGCCTTTGTCGATATTTTTATATTTACCGGTAACAATACCTTTTTCAACCAGTGGTAAAATTCCGTCGGAGAACATTTCTGAATGAACTCCCAAATCTTTGTGATTACCCAGCTGAGCCAAAACAGCGTTTGGAATACCACCGATACCCATTTGTAAACAGGCGCGGTCGTCAACCAACTGAGCCACATTTTTACCAATTGCAACCTCAACGTCAGTAAGTTCCGCTAAGCCATGCGCAAACAACGGAAGATCATCCTCCACGAAAATGTCAATTTGGTCAACATGAATCATAGCATCGCCCCAACAACGCGGAACATTTGGATTTACAGCCGCAATTACAGTGTCGGCACATTCGATTGCAGCCAAACTGGCATCAACCGAAGTTCCCAAAGACACAAATCCATGTTTGTCGGGTGGCGAAACCAAAACCATGGCAACATTTACATGCAGATAACCTTCGCGAATCAGTTTCTGCGTTTCACTCAGGAATACCGGAATGTAGTCAGCATAACCAGCCTGAGTTTGTTTGCGCATGTTTCCGGCCACAAAAAACTGTTCTCCCTGAAAAATACCTTCAAACTCCGGATTGGCATAATCAACCTGTCCTTCAATGTGAATGTGCTGAATTTTAACATCTTGTAATTCGCCGTTCCGCCCACGCTCAACCAATGGCCTGATTAATGCGTGCGGCGTAACCGCCACCGAGCTCAGGTGCACCCTGTCGCCCGACTTAACAACTTTTACTGCTTCTTGAGGAGATACGTATTTGATTTGTTTCATGAGTATATTGATTATTTGTAATTTGCTGCATGGAATTCACATGTTTGGAAAATAATCGTTTCGCTTTTTATTTTTCTGAATCACGTGCATTTCAAAATATGATTTTGAAAGGATTACCTTAAAATTTGCCGCAAAGATATAGATTAAATTTCCGAACAACCTTGATAAAAAGTTTATTTAAAACGGTTTTAAGTAATTCATTCCTCTATGTGAAATTTGTGTTAAGAAAATCGCTATTGCCTGAAAAACAAATACATATATAGAAATATACATACGTTTATTATTTAAATAATAAATACTTCAGGGGCTAGTATTTTAAAATTGCGAATTAATTTTTTTATGTAAATTAAAGTTTCAGTCAACTTGAAATAACTTCAATTCTTTGCAGAAAAATAAGTTTTGCTCGGAACCGGGGAAAAACTGTTTTACCCAATTGTTAACACTTCCCGGTGCAATATTTTTTTGCCGGGTTTAAGCCTGAATTATTTATCTTTGTCGCGTTCTCACATATAGGTATTTTCAAATCAAATTTATATCAAAATATTCCCAAATGATTCTATTCTTTAAGACTCCGGAAGGCACGTTCATTGCACTGAATTCTGTCGAAAGCCTTAATCAGGAAGACATTACAAAGTTGGTTTGGCTCTTTGGTGAAGCCGAAAAACTGGAAGAGGAAGTCCTTTCCGGCTGGTTTGTTGGACCCCGCAAGGAAATGCTGACTCCCTGGAGTACCAACGCTGTTGAAATTACGCAGAACATGGGCATTTCAGGAATCATTCGCATGGAAGAATACGTGCAGGTTGCTGATCAGTCGGCTGGTTTCGACCCCATGTTGAAAGCGCTGTATCACAACCTCGATCAGGAAATTTTCACCATCCATAAACAACCCGATCCGATTCTGGAGATAGCAGATATTGCCGCCTACAATGAGCAGGAAGGACTGGCGCTTAGCGGAGAAGAAATTCAATACCTGAATTCGGTTTCGGAAAAACTGGGCCGAAAACTGACCGATGGCGAAGTCTTTGGATTTTCGCAGGTGAATTCGGAGCATTGCCGCCACAAAATTTTTAACGGATCTTTCATTATCGATGGCATTGAACAGGAAATGTCACTGTTTCAATTGATCAAAAAAACGTCGAAAGACCATCCCAATAAAATCATTTCAGCCTATAAAGATAACTGCTCGTTTGTGCAGGGACCGGTTGTTGAGCAGTTTGCTCCGAAAACGCAGGACAAGCCTGACTTTTTTGAAGTGACCGACGTAGAAACCGTTCTTTCGCTGAAAGCCGAAACACATAATTTCCCGACAACAGTAGAACCGTTCAACGGCGCATCAACCGGAACCGGCGGCGAAATCCGCGACCGGATTGCCGGCGGAAAAGGAAGTTTACCGATTGCCGGAACTGCTGTTTACATGACTTCGTATCCGCGCACCGAAGACGCCCGCAGTTGGGAGCAGGCCACCGAAGAACGCGACTGGTTGTATCAAACTCCGGAAGAAATCCTGATCAAGGCTTCGAATGGTGCCAGCGACTTCGGAAACAAATTCGGGCAACCTGTCATCACCGGTTCGGTACTGACTTTTGAACATTTTGAAAACAATAAAAAATACGGATTCGACAAGGTCATCATGCTGGCTGGCGGAATCGGATTTGGTGCTAAAAAAGACAGCCTGAAAGACGAACCTACCAAAGGCGATAAAGTAGTGCTTTTAGGCGGCGACAATTACCGCATTGGAATGGGCGGTGGCGCTGTTTCGTCGGTGGCAACCGGCGAGTACGAAAATGCCATTGAACTGAATGCCGTTCAGCGCGCCAATCCGGAGATGCAGAAGCGAGTTTACAACGCAATCCGGGCGTTGGCCGAATCATCGGAAAATCCAATTATTACCGTTCACGACCACGGCGCAGGCGGGCATTTGAACTGTCTTTCGGAACTGGTTGAATCGACCGGTGGAAAAATTGATACCGCTAAACTTCCGGTTGGCGACCCGACACTTTCGCAGAAGGAAATCATTGGCAACGAATCACAGGAGCGCATGGGGCTGGTGATGCACGAAAAAGATGTGCCGCTGCTGCAACGGATTGCCGAACGCGAACGTGCCCCGATGTACGTGATCGGCGAAGCAACGGGCGACATGCAGTTTACCTTCGAAAACTCGAAAACCGGCGAAAAGCCGATTGACTGGCAGCTTTCGTACATGTTTGGCAAACCGCCAAAAACGGTTTTGACCGACACCACGAAAAACGAAAAATATGCCGACCTGAAATACGATCCGTCGAAACTGGAAACATACCTCGAAGACGTTTTGCAACTTGAGGCTGTGGCTTGTAAAGACTGGCTGACCAACAAAGTTGACCGTTCGGTTACCGGCCGCATCGCCAAACAGCAGTGTGCAGGCGAACTGCAACTGCCCTTGAATAATGTCGGCGTGATTACACTCGATTACCAGGGCGAAAAAGGAATTGCCACCACTATCGGTCATGCACCGGTTGCTGCGCTGGTTGACGCCGAAGCTGGTTCGGTGCTTTCGATTGCTGAATCGCTGACCAACATCGTTTGGGCGCCGCTTTCCGATCAGTTGAAAGGTGTTTCGTTGAGTGCGAACTGGATGTGGCCAGCCAAAAATGACGGCGAAAATGCACGCATTTACAAGGCTGTGAAAGCTGCCAGCGATTTTGCCTGCGAACTCGGAATCAATATTCCGACCGGAAAAGATTCGATGTCGATGACGCAGAAATATAAAGACGGCGTGGTTTATTCTCCCGGGACTGTAATTATCTCAGCTTCAGGAGAAGTTTCGGATGTGAAAAAAGTGGTTGAACCGGTTCTGATCGACGCTCCGGAATCAAGCATTTATTTGGTCGATTTCTCCGGAATGAACCGTCGCCTGGGCGGAAGCGCTTTCTCGCAAATCATCAATAAATTGGGAACTGAAGCTCCTTCGGTTGCCGATTCAAAATACTTTGCTGCTGTATTCAACGTGCTCCAGGATTGCATCGAGGACCAAAATATCCTTGCCGGACACGACATTTCTTCCGGAGGTTTGATTACCACGCTTTTGGAAATGTGTTTCGCCGACAATCATTCCGGAATGAAACTTGATTTGGCCGGAATTGGTGAAGCCGACAGCGTAAAACTGCTGTTCAGCGAAAACCCGGGCGTGGTTGTTCAGGTGAAAGATGCCGATGCATTTGAAGCCAAACTGAATGCGGCTGGAGTGAAATTCGTGCAGATCGGAAAACCTTCGGGAAGCCGCGAGTTCACAGTTAAAAACGAATCCGAAGAATTTAATTTCGACCTGAATTCGCTGCGCGAACTGTGGTTCAAATCGTCGTATCTGCTCGACCGGAAACAATCCGGAGAGAAGAAAGCGCTGGAACGTTTCGAAAGCTATAAAAAGAACGAACTGAAATACGATTTCAAAGGCTTCACCGGAAAAGCAGCCGATCTGGGAATCGACCTGAAACGCCGCAAGCCAAGCGGGGTGAAAGCTGCCATTATCCGCGAAAAAGGTGTGAACGGCGATCGTGAAATGGCTTACGCCATGTACCTGGCCGGAATGGACGTGAAAGACGTGCACATGACCGACCTGATTTCGGGTCGCGAGACGCTGGAAGATGTGAACATGATTGTGTTTGTGGGCGGGTTCTCCAACTCCGACGTGCTGGGCTCGGCCAAAGGCTGGGCAGGCGCTTTCAAATACAACGAAACCGCGCGGCAGGCGCTCGATAATTTCTACAAACGCGAAGACACGCTGAGTTTGGGCGTTTGCAACGGTTGCCAGTTAATGGTTGAACTTGGCTTGGTTTATCCCGAAATGGACGAAAAGCCGAAAATGCTGCACAACGAATCGCATAAATTCGAGTCCGGATTCATAAATGTAGAGATTCTGCAGAACGAATCGGTGATGCTGAAAACCATGGCCGGCATGAAACTTGGCGTTTGGGTGGCTCACGGCGAAGGAAAATTCAGCCTGAAATATAACGAATCGGCTTACCAGATTCCAATGAAATACATCCATTCCGCTTATCCGGGCAATCCAAACGGATCGGATTATAATACCGCAGGAATGTGTTCGAAAGATGGCCGCCACCTGGTGATGATGCCGCATTTGGAAAGGGCGTTCAAGCCGTGGCACTGGCCGTATTATCCGCAAGACAGGAAATTTGATGAAGTTGCTCCGTGGATTGAAGCATTCGTGAATGCACGAAAATGGATTGAAGAAAAAACGAAATAGCTTGCAAGGCTCCTGAACTTCAGGGGCCTTTTTTACATCTGTTTTCAGGAGATTTCTTTTTTAAACTTCAATTCGATTGACGTTCCTTTATTTTCAACACTCGAAACGTTGAATTGAGCATGGTGTAATTCAATAATTTTAGCCACCAGCGAAAGGCCGATTCCAAATCCGCCAATAAATTTTGCGTTTGTTCCCCTGTTAAAAGCTTTAAAAATCTGCTCAATTTCGGGTTCCGGTATTCCGATTCCGCGATCAGAAAATTTGACAATCACTTCTTCTTCGGTAAAGGAAATACCTATTTGAACATCGTCGCCCGAAAATTTGCAGGCATTGTCTATCAGGTTTTTAAATGCAATTTCGAGCAAACCAGCGTTGCCCTTAATAAAAAGGTCCTGCTCATTTTCAGAATATTCAATTTTGGGTAAAATTTTCCGCCCCGGATATTTTATTTTTATATCCTGAATGGAATTAAAAATCAATTCATCAACTCTGATCGAAGACTGACCGATGGAATTATCACGATTTAAATGTGCCATTTCGAGCAAACTGTTGATGAGCAGATTCAATTTTCGAAGATCGTCTGTCAGTCCGGAAATATGCCGGATATATTCTTCCGGATTCCGCAAACGACTTAAAATATAGTCCGATTCTGCAATCATTATGGCAAGCGGTGTGCGCAATTCGTGCGATGCATTCGAAACAAATTCGTCCTGGCTTTTAAAAACCAACTCTAAATCAGAAAGCATTTTGTTAAAGGTGATGGCTAGCTGTTCAATCTCATCTTTCCGGTTTCCTTCGTAAAGACGGCTATTGAGTTTCGAAGAATTGATTTCTTTCACCTTCATAATAATATCAGAAATGGGCTTAATGGCCCGCTTCGAGAAAAAGTAAGAAGCTGTAACCGAAAGCCAAACACTAAACAAAATGCTCCAAAGCAAAATATTGCGCAAATCACTCAGGCTCTCGTGCCGGTACTGGTCGTAAGCCAGTACAAATACACGATGTAGCTGGCTATCAGTTTTGTGTTCGAATATCACACCATCCTTCTCTCCAATCGAAAAATAATAAGGGTTGGGCAGTTCGTTGTTTCCATGCAGAATTTCAGGTGATAAATCGAGTAATTTGTTGCTGTAAATGATGTTGTTCGATTGGTCAGTTATCGCAATTTCTTCCTGCTCGAATGATCGGGTTGTTTGGTGAATTATTTTCAGGAGCGTTGAATCAACTTCTTCCACATTAATCAGCAAAATTGCCGTATTCTCAGCCACTTGCATCAGATTTTCACGAAATTTTGCGCGCTGGCTCGAATACGAAAAATAATAAACCAGCACCGAGAAAAAAATAAGTATTCCAAATACCAAAAGCGAAAATTCAACAGATAAGCGGGTTTTTATATTCATGTCAGATTTCTTTCTCGCTACAGTAAAAGCCAAAACCAAACTTGGTATGTATTAATTTGGGTTCAAAATCACGGTCAATTTTCTTCCGGAGGTAATTCACATACACATCAATAATGTTCGTGCCGGTTTCAAAATCGAGATCCCAAACCTTTTCGATTATGTATTCGCGGGTCAGTAATTTATCTTTGTTAACCAAAAAAGTTTCCATTAGTGCAAATTCCTTCGACGTCAAGTCGATGCGTTTTCCGGCACGAGTGGCCGTTTTAGTGTCCAAATCAAGTTCAAAATCGGCAATTTTCAAAACCCGGTTTTGCTGAACCATCGGATTTGAGCGTTTCAAAAACACATTTATTCGGGCCAGCAATTCCCTGAAATCAAATGGCTTCAGCACATAATCGTCGGCTCCGGCCTCAAAACCAATCAGTTTATTATCAGGAGTACCAAGCGCTGTGAGCATAATGATCACTATTTTATTGTTCGTTTTCCTGATTTCCTTGCACAACTCATAACCGTTCAGCAATGGGATATTAATGTCCAGAATAACCAGATCGTAATTATTTTCGGCAAGCATTTTTTTTCCAACGTATCCGTCAGTAGCTATTTCTGCTTCGAAACCGGCTTCTTGTAATTGCTTCTGAAGAATTTCAGCCAGCCGTTGTTCGTCTTCCACAATTAAAATATGTGCAGCTTGCATAAACCTGAATTTTATACAAAACTAAGATACAATTTAATCATCGTTTCATTTTAATGAAATTCTAATTCTTTCCTAATAGACCTCTAACTGCCAGACTGAGAATTACAGGCTAGCTTTGCTTATCGACAAAATGAAACAAAATTTAGATATCATGAAAAAATTTAAGATTACAGGAGGAATGGCAATGGCCATGTTTTGGGGCTCAGTGTTTGTACTTCTGATCCTTTTAAAGGTGTTTGTTTTTCAATAATTTTTCACAATTGGTTTTTGTAAGAGTTTATCTGAAATGCATCTCCAATTTATTTCAGCAATTTACTCTGGTTTTTGGAAACACCGTGGGCTCAACCCCACGGTTTTTTGCATTATAGCCAGTCGTGAAAACACTTCTGAACAATGAGTATTTATTCGCTAATTGACCGACTGCAAAATATTAAATGCCATAAAAAACAACGCCAGGGCAAAAAACAACACAGCAAAAATGCTGACGTAGTTATATCGCACTTTAAAAAATTTCAGGATCAGTGAAACTACGGCTAGCGCTAAAAAATAAAACACACTCTTGAAGAATGCTATAATTTTAACTTCTTTGGGGATTATTGTTCCGTCAACCTGCGGAAGACTGGTATCATTGGTCGCCAAAACTGCAAACGCAAAAATTCCAAGCAAAATAAATACAGTTTGTCCCCCATAAATAAATCTGTCTTTTTTCTCGATAAAACCAAAAGCGATAAGAGCAATTCCCAGAAAAAGCGCCCATTGGGCAATACTGATAAGTCCGACCATTGAAGTTAAAAACATATCGAAAATGTTGGTGTTTAGCAAAAGTGTTAATTTTTGAACAAACAAAAAACTTTAAAACTCATCTTGTGCTATAAATGGCTATTTTTGGCAAATTACTGAAAAATTTATACGATGACAGAGACAAAATTAAGTATCAACCCGAAAGCAAAAGGATTGATATTTGACCTGGACGGAACTTTAGCCGACACGATGCCCATACATTATATTGCATGGAAAAATGCTGCAGCCGAATATGGAATTGATTTCACTCCGGAATTATTTTCGGCGCTTGCCGGAATTCCCTTGTACGCGACCGTTGAGAAACTAAACCAGATTTTTGGGAAAACCATCGATCCAAAAGAAATGGGAGATAAAAAGGAGGCCGAGTTTGAAAAAAACATGCACATGACTCCTGAAATTAAAGTTGTTACGGATTTGGTTCGTGAAAATCTCGGAAAAGTGCCAATGGCTGTTGGCACCGGGGGATCACGGCGAGTTTCGCTAAAAACTCTGGGGATTATTGGCTTACAGGATTACTTTTCGATTTTGGTGACCAGTGAAGATGTAGACAATTTCAAACCACATCCGGAAACATTTCTGAAATGTGCCGAGCTAATGGGGATTGCTCCTGCTGATTGCGAAGTTTTTGAAGATGGCATTTTGGGCATGCAGGCTGCTCAAACTGCAGGAATGATGGTGGTTGATGTGACCAAATATTATGAAGTTACCATAGGAAAATAAATTATGAAGAATAAAGTCTGGATTTTTGTTGCCCTCGTTTGGGTCTTGGGTTCGTGCAGTACTCCAAATAAAATGTTGAAGCACGAGTACACCGTTGTTTCATACAATGTTGAGAACTTGTTCGATACCGTTGACGATCCGAAAATTCCGGACGAAGAATTTCTTCCGGAGAGTGAAAAACAATGGACTCCTGAGCGCTATCAGAAAAAGCTGAACGATTTGGCAGAGGTTATCTCGGAAATAAATCCGAAAGAATTACCTGAAATTGTTGGATTGGTTGAAGTTGAAAACCAAACAGTTCTCGAAGACCTGGTTCACACGGCAAAGCTGAATAATCAATATGCCATTATTCATGAAGAAAGTCCGGATTACCGGGGAATTGATGTGGCGCTGATATACAGGCGCGATGCATTTAAAGAAATTACACACGAAACTTTGCCGGTTGTATTTCCCGACGATCCCAATTTTAAAACCCGCGACATTTTGCACGTAACAGGTAAAATCGGCAACAAAACCGTGCATATTTTCGAAAATCACTGGCCATCGCGCATTGGCGGAGATGAAAAAACAGAGCCCAAAAGAGTTTTGGCTGCCACGGTGCTAAAGAACAAAGTCGATCAAATCCTAGCTGCCGAGCCAAACGCACGAATTATAATTATGGGCGATATGAACGACGAGCCAGCCAACAAAAGTCTGGAAGAAACACTTGGCGCCAAATCGCCCGGATCGGGCGCAGAGCTTGTAAACCTGATGATGCCTGACGACAAATTGAATTTGGGAACATATTTTTACAAGGGCGATTGGAACATGTTGGACAATCTTGTTGTTTCAAAGGGGTTACTTCATGACAAAAAAATTCGGATTGAAGACAACAAAGGTTTTATCTTCAGGAACGACTGGATGATTTACACCAGTAGAAACGGCGACAAATCGCCAAACCGGACCTACGTTGGCAATAAATATGTAGCTGGTGTGAGCGATCATTTTCCCGTTTATTTTAAGATGATTGTGAAGTAAATCCTGAAAATTTATTGGATAAAACCATGCTGATGAGACTGTCATGCTGAGCTTGTTTCAGCATCTGTTTACCAAAATTTGTCCAATTTTATACACAACACTCAGAAATCGAAACGTTCGCAATGGATTTCAAAATTGTTTCAGAATATCAGCCAACCGGCGACCAGCCCGAAGCCATCAGGCAACTGTCGGAAGGTTTAAGAAGTGGCAATACTTTTCAGACCTTACTGGGAGTTACCGGTTCCGGAAAGACTTTCACCATGGCCAATGTTATCGCCGAAGTTCAGCGTCCAGCACTGGTACTGAGCCACAACAAAACGCTTGCGGCTCAGCTTTACGCCGAAATGAAACAATTTTTTCCGGAAAATGCAGTAGAATATTTTGTTTCGTATTACGATTATTACCAGCCTGAAGCCTATTTACCCACCAGCGACACGTATATTGAAAAAGACCTTTCGATTAACAAGGATATTGAAAAACTTCGTTTAAGTACCACGTCTTCGCTTCTCTCCGGAAGGCGCGATGTAATTGTTGTTTCATCGGTTTCGTGTTTGTATGGAATTGGAAATCCCGAAGATTTTCATGCCAATGTAACAGAAGTAAAAAAAGGGGAAGTTGTTAGCCGCAATGTTTTTCTCCGGAAATTGGTTGATGCGCTTTATTCGCGCAACGAAGTGGAATTTAACCGTGGAAACTTCCGTGTTAAAGGCGATTCTGTTGATGTTTTTCCGGCCTACGCCGACATTGCTTTCCGGATTGTTTTCTGGGGCGACGAAATAGAGGAAATTTACACTTTCGACCCGGTTGGCGGAGGAACTATTGAAGCGATGGATGTTGCCGTAATTTATCCGGCCAACATTTTTGTAACCACCAAAGAGCGCATGCAACTGGCCATTCGGCAAATTCAGGACGATTTGGTGAAGCAGATCGCTTTTTTTCAGGAAATTGGTAAACCACTCGAAGCCAAACGCATTCAGGAACGTGTGGAATACGACATGGAAATGATGCGCGAACTGGGCTATTGCCCCGGGATTGAAAACTACTCGCGCTATTTCGATGGCCGGGTTGCCGGCTCGCGTCCGTTTTGCCTGCTCGATTATTTTCCTGAAGATTTTGTCACCATTATCGACGAAAGTCATGTGACC
The DNA here is from genome assembly GCA_963677955.2 of Prolixibacteraceae bacterium. Taxonomy (GTDB): domain Bacteria; phylum Bacteroidota; class Bacteroidia; order Bacteroidales; family Prolixibacteraceae; genus Aquipluma. The sequence goes on along the minus strand of CAXXQR010000001.1, from coordinate 3,281,116 downwards.
TTGCCCCAAATTAAAGCCATGTTTGGTGGCGACCGATCTCGAAAAATAAACCTGGTTGAATATGGTTTCCGGCTTCCGGCAGCTATCGACAACCGGCCGCTGACTTTTGAAGAATTTGCCAGTGTGGTTGATCAAACGGTTTTTGTGAGCGCGACTCCGGCTGATTACGAGCTCGAAAAATCGGAAGGAATTGTGGTTGAACAGGTGATTCGGCCAACCGGATTGCTTGATCCAATTATAGAAGTTCGTCCAAGTTTGAATCAAATAGACAACCTCATGCACGAAATTCATTTGCGGATTGAGCGAAACGAACGTGTTCTGGTTACTACACTGACTAAACGAATGGCCGAAGAATTAAGCAGTTACCTGTCAAACATGGGCGTAAAAACGCGCTACATTCATTCCGATGTCGACACGCTTGACCGTATACAGATTCTGGAAGAATTGCGTCAGGGCTTATTCGATGTGTTGGTGGGAATAAACCTTCTGCGCGAAGGATTGGATTTGCCCGAAGTTTCGCTGGTAGCTATTTTGGATGCCGATAAAGAAGGTTTTTTGCGTTCTGAACGCTCACTGACGCAAACTGCAGGCCGTGCTGCGCGAAATCTGAATGGCATGGTAATTATGTATGCCGACAAAGTAACAGCGTCGATGCAGCGCACGATCGATTCGACCAATTACCGCCGCGAAAAACAATTGAAGTATAACACTGAAAACAACATTACGCCAACTCAAATCATTAAAGCCAGCCGCGAAATTGTTGGTTACGGAAGTATTGGCATGAAAGTTAAAGCTTACACTGGCGACGAACCGGGCAACCTGGCTGCCGATCCTGTTGTTCAGTATATGAGTGTACCTGCACTTGAAAAAGCCATTACGAAATTGAAAAAAGAAATGGAAGCCGCCGCCAAAGAGCTTGACTTCTATGAAGCTGCCCGCCTTCGCGACGAAATGTTTAAATTTCAGGAAATTTTAAAAAGCAAGAAATAAAATTTGTGCCACTGTACGAATTCCAAAATTAAATCCAGCCCCTTAATTTGTAATAGCTTAGTGCAGCCAGTTCACGTGCAATCAGGATTTCGTACTTCAAATGATTCCAGAACTGATACCGAACGGAGATGTTGCTGCCAATGTCGGGAACAAGTGTTTTATTGCCTCCAAGTTCGTCGTCGTTAAAAACCAGATCAGCTTCCAGAGCATTTTCAAATGCCGGCAATGCGTTCACCTGCCCGAATCCTAATTTCTTAAAAACCAACACGGCACGCCGCATGTGTTCCGGCGAAGTAACGATTAAAATTGGTTTATCTGTTAATTTTTCATTCCTGAAGTTTTGAAGCTGAATGGCCTGAGCGCGCGTATTGGTTCCGACCTCTTCAAAATAAATCCGGTGTGAATCTATACCTTTCTGAACAAGTTCAGAGGCAACTAATCGCGCTGTGCTGGTTGTATCAGTCGTATCGCCCGGAATAGTGATGATGATTCTGCTTGAGGGGGATTCTTCAGCCGCTTTAAACACAAAAAAAGCACGCATAAGGTTTGACTCGCTGGGCATACCGCCGCCACCTAGTAGAACAATATAATCGGGTTTCCCTTTGATTTCCGATTCGCTGGTACCGAGCCAATAATAACCCCAGAATGGTAAACTGGTAAAACTTAACAGCAAAAAAATCAGGAATAAAGCGCCAAGTGAAATTAACACCATCCTGAAAATTTTTGTCAATCGTTTAAAAAACTGAAGTTTTGCCATCCAAATCAAATCTAAGTTCAATACTATGGCGGAAAGTTAATTAAAATTCCGGCCAAAAAATTTCAGGAATTTGTTTTCGAATGTTTGTAAAAATTATGCCTGCGGAAGAGAAAAGCTGAAAACGCTACCCTTTCCAAATGTGCTTTCCACCCAAATTTCACCACCGTTTTTATTCACCATGTCTTTGCAAAGCATCAATCCAAGACCTGTGCCTTTTTCATTCTCGGTTCCCGGTTTCGACTTCAGATTGGTAATTTCAAAAAGCTTGGTTTTCTCTTCAACCGACATTCCAATCCCAGTATCGGCCACCGAAACAACAACCTTATTATCCGATTTTGTCAGACTAATCTGAACAGAGCCGCCAGGTTTTGTGAATTTGATGGCATTTACAAGCAGATTTCGTAAAATAGTTTTTACCATCAGTTCGTCGGCTTTAACCTGCATTATCGCTGCTGTAAAAAATTTCACAGCAATATTTTTCTTCCCGGCTACCAGTTGGTGATCATGGATCATGGATTCACAGATTAGATTCAAGTTTAGAATTTCGGGATTAAATGGAAATTGGTCGGACTGAACCCTGGCCCACAACAGCAATTCCTCAAGCAATAAATACGAAACCTGAGCCGATGTATACACCCTGTTCACATACATGGCGAGCTCTTCACGACTCAATTCATTCAAATTCTCGGCCAACAGTTCTGAAAACCCGAGTAACGAATTAAACGGACTTTTTAAGTCGTGTGCCAGCAGCGAAATAAAACGGTCCTTATTTTTATTAACCTTCTTTAATTCGTCATTTAGTTTCTCAATCTGTAAACTTTTGGTCCTGGCATTAATTAAACCGACTACCAGTACAAACAACAACAAACTGATTACAACTCCATTAATGACAATAGTCAACACCCTAAGAGGAAGGATGTATTTATGATCCCGGTAAGACGTGAACTCCAGAATCCATAAATTACCATTCAAATTCAAAGTAATTTTAAGGTTCTGATATTTTTTAGTTGTACGGGAAATGCCATAAAACTGGTCGCTGTCGAATAAAAGATTATCGGAATTCAGATTTTTATCGTCGTATATTTTAAGTTGAATCAATTCGTAATCCCATTGTCCGAGCATACTTTTCACTAATTCGTTAACCCGGTATGTACTGAAAACCCAACCCTTAATGGCCGATTTACGCGATTCGGAATCAACATAAGTGCTGCCGCGTTTGAAAACCGGAGCAAATACAATGACACCCGGTTCATTCACTTTTCCTGAATCCTGAACCAGTAAAATCTTATCCGAAATGGTCGCATAATCGTTGTCACAGGCCTCAATCATGGCTTCCCGGCGAACCGATTCGGAATAACCATCGAATCCCAATGCCTGCATATTTCGTTTCGTTTGAGGTTCAATAAATAAAACGGAAGTATATAAATCTCGCTCACCGTCAGGTATAACTTCGAAATTTGGATATCCTTCTTTATGTATTTTCCTTTCAAGTTGACCAATATCCTTTTGGGCAACAACGATTGAATACCCAATCCCCTGAATACCAATCAGCTCATTGTTCGATTTATTCAGAAACTGAAATTCCTTCCATTCGTCGCGTGAAATAGTATCGGAGCTTGCGATAAAAGCTGCACTGCTGTATAAAATCTGGGAATTTGCGACAAACTGCTTCTGAATTTTACCCTCAAAAGTGAGGCAAAGGCTTTCGAATCTCTGCTTTTCCAATTTAGTATGATCCTGAAATGCGGAGTATGAAACTATAAAGGTTACGGTTAAACCCAAAAGTAAAATGAGCAACGGAAACAAACGTATTTTTATCATTATTCCCTTTTCTAAACGAAATTTAAGGAATTTTTTTTCACAATTTGTGACTAATCATTCTAAATAACCGAACTTTTATTGAGAATGCCCTTTAATGATAATTTCAGATCATTACATTTTGGTTGATTTGGACTTATTTTGCCTACCAAAATGTAGTATTCAACTTCCTTAAAAAACACCCATACTCTGTTAATCAAACACTTGAATAAAATGGAACAATACTTGATTGATGATTCCCGAATTACAAGTTATCCGGAATTCAGCCGTACAAAAAAGTTTGTAACAAAATGCAATAAAAAGAACGTTAGCTGTTCAATCACAAATTATTAACAAAAACTATGATCATGAAATTAAGTGCAAGAAACCAGTTAAAAGGTAAAATCCTGAAAGTTGACGAAGGTTTAATTACCTCGAAAGTAATGCTCGATCTGGGTAATGGGAACATTATTTCGGCCATCATTTCAAAAGATGCGATTTCCGATTTGGATTTGAAACCAGGCGATACGGCATTTGCCATTATTAAATCGACTGAAGTAATAATTGGCACTCCTTGCGATTGCAAAGATGGTAGCTGTAACTGCAAATAGCCATGATCGAAGTCGAATGCCACATATCAATCAAAAAAGACGGGATAGAATTCTTAAATCCTTTGAAAACCCAATTACTGCAGGAAATCAGAAAAAATGGCAGTTTAAGCGGTTCTGCAAAAAAAATGTCTATCTCCTATCAACATGTCTGGAATATGATTGATGAGATGAACCGGATTTCGCCATCACCCTTAGTTATGAAACAGCGCGGAGGCGTGAACGGTGGTGGTACTGCCATATCAGGATACGGCGAACGAATGATCAGAGAATATATGCTTATTCAGGCTGAGATTAAAAAGGTTGTCGATCAAATTAACGTTGAAATCAACCTTTAATTTTTTTGACTACCGTTGTCTAATTTTGTTTATATCGAAATCGAAAACTATGGACATACAAATAAGTTATAAGCCAATTGGGATTATTCGAACGCCATTCACAGAGATCTCCAATATGCCGATACAGCCAACCGGAGCCGAAAAGGTCAAAGGAATCGTTGAATTAAATTCAGAATTTGTGTTGGGACTGAAAGATCTGGAAGGATTTTCGCATGTAATCCTGATTTATCATCTGCATTTGATTTCCGGATACAAACTCTCCGTAGTTCCATTTATGGACGATAAACCCCACGGAATCTTCGCTACCCGATCGCCTGCACGACCAAATCCTATCGGAATCTCGACAGTCAAACTAGTGAAAATCGAGGGTAATCTGATATTTATTGAAGGTGTTGACATCCTTAACGAAACACCACTACTCGACATCAAACCCTTTTTCAACAAATTCGACAATAGGCCGGAAGCCAGATCGGGCTGGCTTGAAGAGAAAAAACTTGAGGATATCATCACTGTGAAATCCGACCAACGGTTTGAAAAATAAAAAAGTCCGGAATCCAATCGCTGCAATGATTTAGAAATTCCGGACCATTAAAATTCATAAAATTTTAACACCTAAAAGTACAAAAATGAACAGGACTTTTACCATTCTGAGTATAGGTTTTATTGGCTCGCTCAGTTTTTCAAAAACCTATGGACAGGTAACCATTGATGCCGAAATCAGACCACGATCTGAATATCGTTCGGGATTTAATCAACCGTTGCCCGACACTCTTAAATCAGCAGGGTTTACTCTACAGCGTACCCGCTTGAATCTCAACTACAGTAGTGGATTAATCAACGCTCGAATGGTACTTCAGGACTCGCGCGTTTTTGGGGAAACCGACACCAAACAGCCATCAACTGCTTCGAACGGAAGTCTTGGAATTTACGAAGCATGGGCGGAAATGCTTCTATTTTCAGGAACAAGTTTTAAAATCGGGCGACAGACGATTCATTTTGAGGATGGACGATTATTCAGCATTTCGCCCTGGAGCAACACAGGTAATTCGCACGATTTAGCGCAACTTAGGTATGTGGGTTCCAGGTTTGAAGCACAACTGGGCTTTGCATACAACAATCAGAAGGCGTGCAATGCCGACACCTCGTTTTATAGTATCAGCAAAATGTATAAACAACTGGCCTTTTTACACCTGACAAAAACCATTTCCAACGGGCTTGATTTAAGTTTGCTGGCAGTTGACGAAGGTTTTGAAAAAAGCAAAAAAGATCAGGATTTGTATCACCGCTATACTACCGGGGGAACTTTGCTGCTAAAAAAAGACAAGCTACCTTTAAGTATCTTTGCGACGGCTTACTATCAATTTGGCAAAAGTACGTCAACAGTAAACCTTAATGCTTATTTAGTTGCACTGAAAGCAAATTATTCATTTTCGGATAAAATGAGCGGGTTAATCGGCATCGATAATTATTCAGGTTCTGAAAGCACATTGGAATTGACGAAAACAAATACATTCAACAAATTACCGTATGGGGTAAACCATTCGTTTAACGGATATATGGAATATTGGGCTACTCTACCAAAAGGTGGACTGACAAACTATTTTGGAGGAATTAACCTGAAAATGAACAAAAAGCTAAGCTCCGACATTACGTGGTATGGTTATAATCTGGTAAAAAACATGAAGATCGGAACATCAGACGTTCAAAAAAACATCGGATCGGAACTTGATGTGGTTTTAAATTACAAGTTTTCGCCCGAAGCCATGATTCAAATGGCCTGGTGTGGCTATTTTGTAAACGACGGTACCAAAATGTTGAAATACAAAACAACTACTGTTGAGACAAAGTTTCCACAATATGCCTATGTAATGCTGACTGTCAAACCTCAGTTTTACAAAACCCCGGCAGCAACAAAATAATTCAGGAATATAAAATTGTAAAAAATATGAAAAAAGTAACCATTTACCTGCTGTTAGCCCTATTCAATATAAGCATGCAGGCCCAAACCGTAAAAGTTGCTGCTGCAGCAAACCTCCGCTTCGTGTTCGAAGAAATCGAAGCCAACTATATGAAGGAAAATCCAAAGTCGGATGTACTGGTTAACTTTGGTTCAACAGGTGCCCTTTACCAGCAAATCGTAAATGGCGCCGATTTCAATATATTTATGGCTGCCGATGATGTAGTTCCGGTAAAATTAAAAAGCCAGGGATTGGTTTCCGGCGAAGTTAAAACTTATGCTTTGGGGAAGTTGGTATTGTGGAGCAACAGTCTTGATGTTTCACGAGGGCTTGAAGTACTCACCGATCCGTCGGTAAAGCGCATTGCCGTTGCCAAACCAGATCTTGCTCCGTATGGCGACAGAGCCATCGAATGCCTGAAAAATGCAGGCATTTTTGAAAAAGTGAAAGATAAAATAGTTTATGCCGACAATATTTCGCAAACGGCTCAATTTGCTCAAACCGGTAATGCAGAGGTTGGATTCCTGGCGAAATCTCTAACTTTAACTCCTGAAATGAAGGGGTCGACTTTTGAAATTGATACCAAAAGTTACAAACCTGTAGCCCAGGCAATGGCTGTGGTTAAAAGCTGGAAAGCCAATCCTGAAGCCTTAAAATTTATGAAATATGTTTTAAGTGCTGAATGTAAACCTATCTTTGAAAAGTACGGGTATATTGTTCCTTAAAAATGGGAAACGGATAAAGGAGCACGGAATCAGGAAATAAAAAATACCAGATAAAGCAATGAATAAATTTCCGGGAAAAATAACTCAAATACAGCAATCGGGCGCCATTCTGCTGGTTGACGTGGACGTAGATGGACACCGCTTTTCGGCCATGCTCATCGAATCGGCCACTCAACCGGAATGGCTTCAGGAAGGAAATACAATTGATCTGGTATTTAAAGAAACCGAAGTTTCTCTGGCCAAAAACCTTTCAGGAATGATTAGCATGCGAAACCGCATGAGATGCACTGTCCAGCAAATCGAACGAGGTGCTTTGCTCAGCAAGGTTATCCTGAAGTTTCACAAATACAGTATAGTTTCAGCTATTACAACACGGTCAGTCGATTCGCTCGGGCTCGTTGTTGGCGACGAAGTTGAAGCGCTGGTAAAAGCCAACGAAGTATCACTAATGAAAAAGTAGAATGGAGAACGAAGAACGAGGCCGGAAACTCATCATTCAAAATTTATCATTTATAATTCATAATTTCCATGGATGTAACATTTGCACAAACATTATGGCTCACCATTAAGCTTGCGTTTTTTACAACCTCGATTTTGCTGATCATTGGCCTGCCGTTTTCGTACTGGCTAACTTATACGCGAATTAGAATAAAACCGCTGGTTGAAGCGCTGGTTAGCATGCCCATGGTTTTGCCTCCATCAGTTATAGGTTATTACATGCTGGTGGTTTACAGTCCGCGCAACTGGTTTGGTTCGTGGCTCGAACGATTTTTCGATATCCGGCTTGCTTTTTCTTTCGAAGGAATTTTGATTGCATCCGTGATTTTCAGTCTTCCGTTTATGGTGCAGCCACTACACAACGGGTTACGCAGCCTGCCCGACAGTTTGCGCGAAGCATCGTACACCTTGGGAAAATCAAAACTGGTTACTTTCTTCAGGGTTTTACTGCCCAACATCAAATCGTCCATCATCACGGCAGTTGCACTCACTTTTGCTCACAGCATTGGCGAATTCGGAATTGTACTGATGGTGGGCGGAAACATGCCTGGAGAAACGCGCGTAGCGTCCATTGCCATTTACGACGAGGTGCAATCGCTCAATTTCGAAGCAGCCAACCGTTATGCACTAATTTTGTTTATTGTTTCACTTCTCTTGCTGACAACCATCTACAGTGTCAATAAAAAACACGACTCATGGAAAATCATGTAATCCGGATTGAAATTGAAAAGATGATGCACACGGCGCATGGTCCGCTGAATCTTTCGGTTGACACGAGCATCAATGCCGGAGAACTGGTTTCGTTGTTCGGCCAGTCGGGCGCAGGCAAAACAACTTTACTCCGGATTCTTTCCGGTCTGATCAATCCTGACAAAGGCCTGATCAGCTTTGGAAATGAAATTTGGTTCGATTCGAAAAACACGATCAATTTGCCACCTCAGGAGCGAAACATCAGCTTCATGTTTCAGGACTATGCGCTTTTCCCAAACATGACGGTGGAACAAAACATCCGGTTTGCACAGCCGGTAAGGAATGAAAAAGATATTCAGGAACTACTTGAATCCTTTGGCCTGAAAGAATTCAGGAAAAGAAAACCCAATAGTTTGTCGGGCGGACAGCAACAACGGGTGGCATTGGCGCGTGCCCTGGCCCGAAAACCCAAATTACTATTGCTTGACGAACCGCTTTCGGCGCTCGATGCCGGAATGCGCACCACACTTCAGGATGAAATTGCGCAGGCACACCAAATGACAGGCGTAACAACCATTTTGGTGAGCCACGACCTGAACGAAGTTTTCAGGCTGGCTACTCATGTACTGTGCATTGAAAATGGTAAAATTACCCGCTCCGGAAAACCTGAAGACGTGTTTTCGGACAGCAGCATCAGCGGGAAAGTGCAGATTACGGGGCAAATTGCTCGCATCGACAAACAAGACACGGTAAATATTGTAACTGTGATTTCGGGAAATAACCAGATCATGAAAGTCATTGCTTTCGACAGTGATTTAGAAAACCTGAAGATTGGCGACAACGTAATGATTTTCTCGAAAGCCTTCAATCCAATTATTAGCAAGATTCAATAAAAAAGAGGTTAACCGGCAGATTCCGGCAACCGGGAAATGAGTATATTTTAACCTGCTTCGGATTTTGCGCTAAGGCAATTACCTGTTTTCTTCTGCAAATTGCCGTCCGCGGCGAAGGGCTTCGAGATTCATTTCGACAACAGCTTCGCCTTTGCGATCGAAAATAGTGCGAATCCCATTCTCGATTTTCGAGAATTCGATGTCGATAAACGGTGAAGCTGCGCCAAGCATCACCATGTTCGAAGCCCGTGTATTTCCAACTTCCTTGGCAATGGCATCGGCATCAATGGCAATGTACCGGGGAAGTTTCCAGATGGCTTCCAGCACTTCTTCTATTTCAGGATAATTTGGGATGTTTACGAATGGTGTGATGTTGGTAACCAGGTAGCCAGTGCCTGACAAATAAGGCAAATACCTGAGCGACTCCATGGGCTCGACCGACAAAATGAGATCGGCTGATCCGCCGGGGATTAAGTCGGACGAAATGGGCTTGTCGGAAATGCGCATGTGCGAATATACTGCCCCACCCCGCTGGCTCATTCCGTGTGTTTCGGCCTGTTTGATAAGCAGATTATCTGCCAAAGCAGCTTCACCCAAAGCCGTAGCAATGGATAAAATTCCCTGTCCGCCAACACCCGCCAATATTATATCTGATTTCATAGTTTAGAATTAAAAGCCCCACCCAAACCCTCCCCAAAAGGGAGGGCTACTGCGCAGTGCAAGTTTTAAATGTATTTATCAAAGAATAATTTTTTGAATCTTCATGACCTAAGCTCCCTCTCCTTTGGGAGAGGGCCGGGGAGAGGCTTTTCGTTTCCTACCGTTTATTCCTCTTCCGGCTGGCTGCCCGTTGAATGCATTCGCGCCGCGGAATAATTACAGAAACTCCGTCGTATGCAAATTCTTCGCGGAACAAGCGCACCATTTCATCGTGGTTTTTCCGGAGTGGAACAATGGAGTGAATGTGCGCCGGATCAACTCCCACTCCAATGCAAATCGACTCGATCTTCCCAAAAGCCGACGAATCCTGACCACCCGTCATGGAAATGGATTCATTGTCGGAAATCACAATGGTGATACTCGATTTTTCGTTTACAGCGTCGAGCAAACCAGTAATTCCGGAGTGCGTAAAGGTTGAATCGCCAATAACAGCGATGGATGGTACCAGCCCGGCATCGGCTGCTCCTTTTGCCATGGTAATGGATGCGCCCATGTCAACGCACGAATAAATCGTTTCGTAAGGTGGCAAAGCACCGAGCGTATAACAACCAATATCGGAAAAAACCCTTCCTTTTGTATAATCAGCCAACGCTTCGTTCATGGCCAGATAGGCATCCTGATGCCCACATCCCATACACAGCGCTGGTGGTCGGTTCGCAACAACCTCCGGAACATCATATCCTTCAAACCTCTCTTTTCCGAGCGCTTTAGCCACCAAATCAGGATTGAGTTCGCCATCACGAGGCAACGTGCCATCCAGCCGACCTTTAACAGGTGTGCCTTTGGCATAAAATCCCTTCAGCATTTCTTCGACCATGGGAGCGCCTTCTTCCAGTACAAGAATTTCATCACATTCCTGATCAAGCCGGTTCAGATGATTGGCTGGCGCCGGATATTGCGAGATTTTGACCACCGGGTAAGGGCAACTTCCGTCGGGATAATGTTCCATCAGGTAATTGTAAGCAATTCCGCAGGCAACAATTCCAAGGCTTTTATCTTCGCCTTCTTCGTAGCGGTTATAGATTGAGTCATCGGACAGTTTCTGAAACAACGACTGACTTGAGAGTAAATTTTTGTATTTTCCACGTGCTATGGCTGGCAAAAGAATAAACTGACGCGGATTTGACGGCATTGAAAGTTCGTTTTCGGGCAAAACTTCGTTACGGGCAACACCGGCACGCGAATGTGCAAGTCGTGTGGTAATGCGAAGCAAAACCGGAACTTTGGTCAGTTCCGACAACGCAAAACCATCGCGAGCCATGTCATAAGCTTCCTGTTGAGAGGATGGTTCGAGCACCGGAACCATCGCAAATTTTCCGTAGAAACGAGAATCCTGCTCATTTTGCGACGAATGCATCGAAGGATCGTCGGCTACAGTTACAATGAGACCGCCATTAACGCCAGTCATTGCAGCATTCACAAACACATCGGCCGCCACGTTTAATCCAACATGTTTCATGCACGACATCGCGCGTTTTCCGGCATACGACATTCCCAAAGCCGCTTCCAGCGCAGTTTTTTCGTTGGCGGCCCATTTCCGGTGAATATTTCGTTCGCCGGCAAGTTCATTATCCTGAATAAATTCTGTGATTTCTGTAGAAGGAGTGCCTGGATACGAATAAACGCCCGACATTCCACCATCAATTGCTCCCTGTCCAATGGCTTCAACTCCTAAAAACAAATGCTTTTGCATACAAAGTGAATTAAATTTCGAAAACCGAACCCAAAAATAGCGCATTCATTCAGTAAAAAAACTGACATACTCTCGTTTGGACATAAATGTCGAAATTTAGATTCATTCTAAAAAGCATCAATCTTAAAAAGGAGCAGCGGAAATTCACCTATTTTTTAGGAATTGCTTTTGCCCACGTGGCTATTGCTGCGGCCTGAACAGGAGTCAAAGCGGCTTCCGGTCTCTTTTCCAAAAATTGCGCTGGCGGCATTTCACCTTTTCGTACAATTTTGGCAATCGATTTGGCTTCTTTATGTTGTTTTTTGGGCGTCAATTTATCCCACTCTGAAAGGTTCATAAATTCCTTTGCTTTTCCCCTGCTTTGGTCCGAATGACAACCAACACAGGAATTGCTGAAAATTCCGGAAACATTCTCCGGAAAAGCAGCTAGTGTCTGCTCCTTATTTTTACCCTGTGCATTACCATCAACAGGGATTAACGAAACCAGTACAAAGGCCAAAGTCGCTGTGGCCATAAAATAAATACGATTTAGATTTTTCATTGGTTCGAATTTTAATGGATTGAATAAGCCTGTCAGCAAAATTGCAGCAGGCAAAAACGCTTACTTTATCTCGATTTCAGTTATAAACAGAAATAGCCTTTCAAAGTTTAATTTCAGGCACTTTCCTGAAAAACCAGAAATGGCGTTGTCCTTAAATTTCTTTCTTTCTGTCAATAATCAGTAATTTCATGCTCGAATAGTTCTATTTTAGGGACTTCTAAATTCAACGGTCATCCAAATTTTACCACTATGATTCGAAATTTCTTAATCTTTTCTTGTATTATTCTTCTGGCTTCTTGTCAAACTACCGATAAAAAACCGGCAAAAATAGCCGGTATTGCGGGCGTAACCGTAACTGCAGCGATTAGTTCGATAAACGAAAAAAGCAAAATTGAGAACCCTGTACTTCTCGAAAAAGGAGTGAAACACGCTGCTTCGCTTTGGCGCGAAACGGATGGTTCACCGGAAGATTTCGTGAATTTTTGTACAGAGAATTTTATTGGCGACCCAGCTAAAAAGGAAGAAACATTCAACCGGTTCTGCGAATATTTTGAGTCACTGAACGGCCATTTCAACAAGCTGAGTCTCGACATGCAGGAAAACGTACAGCTCCAGAAAGGTGAAGAACTACCCATCGATCCAATGTTTGCTGCCTACAATCCCGGCGCACACATGATCAGCGACTTTTACAGTAACAAAATAGCTTTTGTTGTAGCGCTAAATTTTCCATACTATTCAACCGAAGAAAAAAACCAACTCGGCGGAAACTGGACGCCAACAGAATGGGGTTACGCTCGTTTGGGTGACATGTTTAGTTCGCGCATTCCGGCAGAAGTCGTTCAGGAGGAATCGAAAGTGGCCGCTGAAAACGACGCCTACATTGCCGATTACAACATTTACATGGGCCATTTGCTGAACAACGCCAACCAGAAACTTTTTCCGGACAACATGGTTTTACTGAGTCACTGGAACTTGCGCGACGAAATAAAAGCCAATTATGCCAACAAGGAAAACGGCCTTGAAAAACAGGCTTTGATTTACCAGGTGATGCAGCGAATTGTTGATCAGACCATTCCGAAAGCGATTATTAACTCGGGAAATCAGGACTGGAACCCGATTACAAACGAAGTTTTTGTATCAGGAACCAAAACCGAAAGCCCTGTAGAAACCGACGGTCGTTACCAGCAAATTCTAAACACCTTTCATGTTTACCAGAAAGTTGATGGTTTCAGTCCGGAAATGCCAACCGCTATTGAGCGCGCTTTTTCTGTCGGTATGCAGATTCCTCAGCCTGAAGTCGAAAAATTATTCACTGAATTCCTGAGTTCGCCGCAAATTAAGGAAGTGGGCGAACTCATAAAAAAACGTCTGGGCCGGGACCTGAAACCGTGGGACATTTGGTACGACGGATTTAAAGCCCGAAGCTCGATTAACGAAGAAAGTTTGAATGCTATTACGCAAAAGAAATACCCGAATGCCAAAGCACTGGAAGCCGATCTCGGGAATATGCTCCTGAAGCTCGGTTTTACCAAAGAAAAAGCTGAATTCATTGCTTCGCGGGTTTCAGTTGATCCGGCGCGCGGGTCGGGACACGCCTGGGGTGCATCCATGAAAAGCGAAAAAGCTCATTTGCGCACCCGTATTCCGGCCACTGGCATGAATTACAAGGGTTACAACATTGCCGTTCACGAGTTTGGCCACAACGTGGAGCAAACCATTTCTCTGAATTTTGTGCCGAATTACATGATCAACGGCGTACCAAACACGGCATTCACCGAAGCGCTGGCTTTTGTATTTCAGCAACGCGACTTGTTTTTGCTGAACATGAAAGACACCAATCCGGAAACAGAATACCTGAATACGCTGGATATTTTCTGGTCGCTCTACGAAATTATGGGCGTTTCGATGGTCGACATGAAAATGTGGCAATGGCTATATGCCCATCCAAATGCCAATGCAGTCCAGTTGCGCGATGCCGTTCTGCAAATCAGCAAAGATGTTTGGAATGATTATTTCGCACCCGTTTTCGGCATGAAAGATCAAACCATTTTGGGCGTTTATTCGCACATGATCAATTCACCGATGTATTTGCCCAACTATGCTTTTGGCGACCTCATTCATTTTCAGTTGGAAGAGCATTTTAAAACGCACGAATTTGCCCCGGAAGTGCTGCGTATTTTTGCCCTTGGACAACTCACGCCCAACGAATGGATGAAACAAGCTGTAGGAGCGCCACTCTCAAACGAAGCCATTTTGAAAGCCACCGAAGTGGCAGTTGAAAAGCTGGGGAAATAAAAAGACAAAGACGCTCAAAAGACAAAAAAACGCAATTCGGGTCATTCCGTCCCGATTCATCGGGATCGGAATCTGACGATCAATGCGTTGAGATCCTGAAACAAGTTCAGGATGACTGGATTAATGTTTTTTGAGCCTCTTCAACTTCAATTCCTGAAATTCTACTCCAAACCAAGCACCTGCTTCTTTTCAAGTAGTGTTTTCTTCAATTTCAGATAATCAATCTCCTGAACACCCTTCCGTTCATCAATCGCCATGCAAGCTGCCACAGCAGCCGATTGTCCCAATATCATAAAAACAGGTTCCATGCGAATCGATCCATAGGCAATGTGAGTCGCCGAAACGCAAACCGGGACTAGTAAATTGCTACATTCTTCCTTTTTGGGGATTATAGAGCCATAAGAAATAGAGTATGGAGCCTCGGGCGAAACGCCTATATCACCTTCGTCCTGTACCAACCCTTCAGAAGTTACATACCGCTGCACATTGTGCGAATCCATCGCATACGACCCCATTCCAACCGGTTGCGGAACTTCGCGTTTGGCTAAAACATCGTTTTCGGTAGTTACATAAACACCAATCATTCGTCTGGCCTCGCGAATGTACAATTGATGCGGCCAGTTTCCGATATCCTGAAATTCGTCTTTAGCCAACCCCCACTTTTGCATTTCATCGTGAATTTCTTTCGGAACACGCGGATCGTTCGCCACATAATACAGCAAACCCTTCTGGTAATTTTCATGCTCCTGAATAATTTCCTTGCGCCGTTCGTACGAAGCTTCAGGATAATCGTAATTCATGCCGATAAAATCGCTGCTAAACGGACCATGATTGTTGGTATCCGTCTTGCGGTTTGGAATCTGGTCGAACTTATTAAACCACTCTCTCCAACCGGCATCAAATACTCGACCAAGCAACTCATAGTTGGCCGGATCGTAATTTTCAGGTTTCGGGAAAGGAACCAAATTATCGGGATTACTGCTCATGCACAACCGGAAACAGTAGGCCTGAATTTTAGAATCGCCACTGCAATTGGGGGCAATTGGTTCCGACGAAATTCCGGGAAGCAATCCACTTTCGGGTTTCCCAGGAATCATGTACGGATCAATCTTATCCTTGAAATGATGTCCGTGCTGAAATACTTCAGCCTGGACGCCATTCCATGTTTCGTTGTAAACCGAGCAAGCTTCGCGCCCAACATGGTACGAAACTCCCGCAGCCGCCATCAAATCGCCTTCGTAAGTGGCATCGATAAACATTTTGCCTGAAAACGTTTTCCCTGAAAGCGTCTTGAATGATACAATTTTGCCATTCTCTTTTACCAATCCGTTGGTCCTATCAAGCCACTCGTTACGCAAAACGGTGATTTTATTTTCAGAAATAAAGTCTTCAAAAACCTGCTCAGCCACATGCGGTTCGAAAATCCACATGGTGCGGTTTTCGCCGTCCATAGCAACGGTACCCTGACCTTTGTTCCCAAATTCAGAATGCTTTTGCCATTTCCATGCAGCGGAATCGTTGTAATGCAACCAAACACGATGATAAAATTCGCGCGAAAGACCGCCAATGGTCGATTTGTTGCCCGTATCGGTAAAACCCAATCCTCCGGAAGAAAGTCCGCCTAAATGGGTATCCGGAGAAACAACCAAAACTGTTTTCCCGGATTGAGCTACCTCAACTGCAGCGGTTATTGCGGCAGAAGTTCCGCCATAAATAATGACATCGGCCTGCTGTACAGACACATTGTTTGTGCAGGAAAAAAGTGTCAACAGAAAAGCAACAGAACTAAAAAAATATTTTTTCATGGTTAGGATTTAGGTAATTTCTCAGAATTAGGTTTTGCTAAAATACTAATTCAAAACATATCTATCAGGCAAGAATTGTTTAATCGAAAATTCATTCAACCCAATGGCTGATCCGATTAAAATTAAAACACGAGAGGTTTTACCAATATCATACTTTAATCGGCGATTTGGTATAGATTCCCGATTTATATTCGTGAACTTTCACAAAAAACAATACTCCTGCACCCAAAGCACAAAGCATTCCGGCCGATATTGAAATCGCGTATGACAACCCAAAACCTTCAGGAGCAAACAAGAGATAACTGGTAATTACAACCGTCATAAAAAGTGCCGGAATGAGCGTGATCCAGTAGAATTTCTTTTCCTGGGCGAGGTAGACGGTAATGGCCCACAACACCACCATGGCCAGTGTTTGGTTCGACCATGCAAAATACCGCCAGATAACAGCAAAGTCGATCAAGGTTAAACCATAGCCAACTGCAAATAACGGAACGCTGATCATCAACCGGTTTTTAATTGGCCCCTGTTTGAATTTCAGGAAATCGGCCACGATCAGGCGGGCACTCCGAAAAGCTGTGTCGCCCGATGTGATCGGTGCTGCTACCACGCCGAGTAAAGCCAAAGCTCCGCCGAGTTTGCCGAGCAGCGAATTCGAAATTTCGTTCACCACAAAAGCCGCGTTTCCGTTGTTGGCAACCATTACCTCATTTAACGGACCAACACCGCGGTAAAAAGCCATTCCGATAGCCGCCCAAATCAAAGCCACAATTCCTTCGGTAATCATGGCGCCGTAAAACACTCCCCTGCCCTGTTTTTCGTTGGTAATGCAACGAGCCATCAACGGCGCCTGTGTGGAATGAAATCCGGAAATAGCACCACATGCAATCGTAATAAACATCATCGGGAATATCGGGAACTTTTCAGGCTGATTGTGAAAATTAGCCAGATTGCTTAACGTCAATTCTGGAATGCGATATCCTTCGACAAAAAGAGCAACCGTTAATCCAACAGCCATAAATAATAATGCAAATCCAAAAAGCGGATATATTTTGCCAATAATTTTATCGATCGGCAGCATGGTTGCCAGTACATAATAAATAAAAACTACCCAAACCCAGAAAGTCATGGTTAAGGTTTCGGGAGTAAGACTTTCCAGAATTTTGGCCGGACCCATAATAAAAACGGCACCCACAATCACCATCAAAATAACTGTGAAGCCGCGCATGAACTGTTTGGCGCCGATACCGAGGTAAATTCCAACAATCTCAGGAATACTCAGACCTTTGTGTTTTACCGAAAGCATTCCGGAAAAATAATCGTGTACAGCGCCTGCAAAAATAGAACCGAGCACAATCCAGAGAAAGGCAACCGGTCCCCACATGGCACCTGCCACAGCACCAAAAATAGGCCCGAGTCCGGCAATATTCAGAAATTGAATCAAAAAAGTTTTCCATTTGGGCAAAGGCATGTAATCCACGCCATCGTTCATGCTCATGGCTGGTGTTTCCCGGTTTTTATCGGCGCCGAAAATCGTCTCCATCAACTTTCCGTAGATCACGTAACCAAGTATCAGGGCGAATATGGAAAGGAAAAAGGTTATCATCGTTATAAGTTTTAGTCGTTAGCAGGTTTTAAAAATAGTGAAAAAGTCAGCAAAATAAATTTCCGGAATTAATACAATTTCGTGAAGTCGCCGATCTTATATTTCTCTGATGCCTCTTTTAGCTTTTCAAGTTGTTTTTCATTAAGCTGTTTTGCCATTGGAATCATCAGCGGAAGTATGGTTTCCGCAATTCCTTTTTCAGAAGTAATCCGCGAGAGAAATATACTTTTGCTGTATCCGTCGAGTTCAGGAAAAAGTGATACAAACTCACGATTTGCCGCCTGATCCTGAAAAGGCAATGGAACCTTGTTAATTACATAGGCCCTGATTATCGGGCTACTTGCCAGAATGACCCCAAAAAGCAATTTGGACTGACCTTCAAATTCTTCTGCCTTCATTTGTTTTAATGCAAATAACTGCGTTTCAAAATTGTTGGATTCAAGCATTTGACTGGCCATTTTTTCAGAATAAATCCGGAGCGTAAACGAGCGAATGCTGTCTTTTACCGGGCCGTTTACAAAATGCCAAAGCGCATACGACGAGTAAACGGCTCCTTCAACAACCGCATTTTTCACGGTCGCTGGAGTGGCGCCTGTAACAGCATCAACAGTTGTCGCCCTCAACTTAATGCTTTTGTCAATCAATTCATTCTTTTCCAGAATCCGAAGCATGCTGTTTTGGTCTTTTAAAATCTGGTCCAGCTTTTTGTAATCGGCATCAGTAAAAGGTTTATGGTCGAATTTTGTTAGCGCTTTTCCTGAAATGGTATCGAACCTCGTATAATTTCCGGCCAGATCCCAGAAAATTTTCAGGTAAACATTGGCGCATAATTTATCGTCGCAAACAGCCATATTCAAATCGGCTTCGTAGCCAACCGGAATTTGCGCCGCATTGTTGCAAATTTTAATTGCATTGGCCACTGCAAAATCGTCGGATTTAAACATAAAAGCTTTGCGGCAAGTTTTTAAACTATCCGGAGATTCGGCTTGTACCATTAAAAAATGGAAGGAAAAACCAACGATGAAAATGCATAATTTAAACAGCCGCATCCACTTTATTTTTGAGATTCAATGAGATCGAGATATTCCTTTAAATGCGATTGATAAATATCGCGCGGCGAGGCACCGTATTTTTTGCAAAGCGACGCCGCAAAGCCAACGGCAGCCCCCATTTGTCCGGTGGTACGCATCACCCGCGGTCCACCCAGCCCAACGTGCGAGCAACTAAAATCGCGTCCGGCCATAAACAGGTTGCTGATATTTTTGGAATAAAAACAGCGGTATGGAATGCTGTACTGATCGGTTTTGTAAAACATGGCTTCCGACAAAAAATTGGGTTTTTCCTCGTCGAGCAGATTCACCTGGTAATGCACGTCAACCTCACGTTTCTCGAACACCACGGCATCTTCAAACTTTGTGGCATTTCGTTCGTCGTTAAACGTGTAGACGTAATCGCCAACCAGTCGCCGTGATTCTCGTTTACCCAGCAAATAAGAAACCCATTTCAACTGCAGACTGTCGACTTTTTGCTGCTGTTTGCTCAAATCTATTGTCCCGACTTTAGCTTTATCAGAAGTGCGGGTTTCCATAGTTGGATGTTTATAATTATAAAATGAGCCATAGATGGCGCGAAACATGTGATCGCGTATGGTTTCGGCATCTTCAATCTGGCTCAGGTCGTTCTGCGAAAATTCCCATTGCCATTCGCCATTTTTCTCGGCGTACTTTTTAGCCACGTCCATTGCCCAGGGGACCTCCGGAAATTCAACTTTCTTTCCTGCGTTTTCCGATCCCCACAACACCGATGACCCCATCACAAAATTATCCGCAGTTTCAGGACTCCAAAGCAAACCGTGTGCATCCCAGTTTTCACCGTACTTCGACGCGGCTTCTCTTCCGTAGTTGTAATCGGCGCCGGTCCAATAGCCAATCCAGCCATCGCCGGTGCAATCGACAAACAAAGGTGCCTGAAAACGAATGGCCTCGCCACTGGAAGTTTGCCGTGCATCAACTGAGGTAATCTTTCCTGAAGTTGCACTGGCCGCATAAGCCCTGAAATTCAGAAACAAGCTGATATTTTTATAGCTCTCCATATTTTTCATGCGCTTTTGATCTTCTTTTAAAGCTTCAGCCGAACCATTCGGGTAGTGTTCGGTATCGAGCATTTTCAGAATTCGTTCGAATTTGCCGTAAATGCCGAGCGTGTGTACACGGATTTCGCCGCTGGCGTTTCCGCCTAAAACAGGTCTGTCGTGAATGAGAGCTACTTTTAATCCTTGTTCAGCTGCAGCAATTGACGCTGCACATCCGGCAATTCCGCCACCAACAACTACGAGATCAAAATTCTCAACCCTTTGCGGAACATCAGAATTTCCCGATTTTTCAATCCTCCATTTTTTAAGGTCAGCCAAGTCTACAGGCAATTTTTCTGTTTGGCTGGTACTTAGATAAATGGCATCGCAACGACCTTCAAAGCCGGTTAAATCGTGCAGTGTAAGTTTTCGTTCTCCCTTCGGAAGTTCAATTTTTCCGGCATATTCCCAGTTCCATCCCGGATTCTTGCCCAATTGCCGTTCCATCAGTTTGCCATCGACTAAAAGCTGAAAACGACTTGGAGCTTCCCAGTTTCCGGGCACCCAGTTTTTGGTTCGGGCCCACACGTGATAAACTCCGGTCTTTGGAATTTTTACAGAAGTTGTCGCATCTGCCACCGGTTTTCCCATGCCGTGAGCCAGCAAATAAGGTGAGCCCATTTGTTCGACAAACTGCGGATCGACTACCCAGCCGCCTTTATTCTGAAAACTTTCAGCCTCTATAAATATGGAATTATTTTGTGCAGAAAGGTATCCTGAAATAAGAACCATCATGCATAACAAGAATCTTTTCATCGGTCGGTATTTTAATTTATTCAATTCAATTTTTTAGGTTAGCGCAATTCTACGCAATATAAAACACAAAATCAGTAAGTGTTCAGAAAACCATTTCTTTCCAAAAAATCATTCGAAATTTCCCTGATCTTATAAAAGTTTTCGGTCAGGTCCCTGGCGTAATAAAATATCGGGTGACCAGCGCCTTCGAACAAATAAAGTTCGCAATCAACACCAGCATTTTTCATTATTGCCCGAAATTCTTCTGCCGTTCGAACAGGTATCAGCGGATCGTTTGTGCCAAGCACAAAAAGAGCCGGCGGCGTATTCGAATCGACATTATGCAGCGGCGAAATCTCCAAATACCGCTTTTTCATGTTTTCAGTTCCATAGCCATTTTCACTGTTATCGACCACCGGATAATACAACAGCATCAGATTCGGTTTGAAACTTACATTTTGTTTTCCTCCCGATTTATCCGGAAGTGTTCCGGTTGCGGCAGCCAAATGCCCGCCAGCCGAAGCGCCTGCAGCAGCAATCCGGTCAGGATCGATGTTCCATTTTTCAGCATTTACGCGCAACCAGCAAATCGCGTCTTCAGCATCTTCAACACTCTCAAATGGAGTTGAATGATGCAAATACGAAATGCGGTATTCAGCCGAAACAGCCACTATGCCTTTCGCTGCATAGTAGGCACATTCACGGTAAAATTGCAGCGGTGTTCCTAACGCCCAGCCGCCACCGAAAAAATACACGATCGCCGGACGTTTTTCTCCTTTTTTAAAATGTTCAGGCCTGAAAATATGCAATTCCAAATCACCTTCTTCCAATGTTTTGTATGTCACAATTTCGGGATGAAAGGCTTGTGATTGCGGTTCGCAAACTTTTTGAATCGCGTGAAACCAGGCATCTGCCATTTGTTTGGCTCCTGCCGGATTGGGGTGCACCTTGTCGTCAATGGTCATTTTCGTCCAATCGAAGCCTTTGGCCTGATTCACCAAAATGACGTTGGACAAATTTAACCCGATGACCATCTTTGCAATTTGCTTATTCAACTCCGGGATATACGAATATTTGGGCAATTTTCCGGAATGAACAACTTGTGCCACCAGAATTTTTGCTTCGGGATTTATTGCCAGAATTTTCCGAATTATTGATTTCTGAGCAGCAATTATTCCGGCAACCGGATTTTCGGTGTCAAAATGATTGTGACCGGCGTGCAGCAGAACAATGTCGGCCGGAAATTTCCGGTAAATGCTGTCAATGGTTGCATCAAGAAATTCTGCTGTTTTTCCGCTAAAACCCGCATGATTCAACGTTCCAATCCGGCATTTCGCAGCTCGCGGTCCAATGAAATCAAACGTATATCCGGCTGTAAAAAGCTTCTCCCAAAGCGGGAACAAATACGAATGAAAATTTTCACCACCTTCGGTTATCGAATCACCCAACCCAAGAATTGAAACTCGATTCGGCCGCTCGCTTTTTTTGGTTTGCCCCTGGAGAATTGAGGGCATCAAAGTCAAAAAAAACAGAATGCCAGAAATCAAAAACTGAATTCTTCGTTTCCTCTTACTATTTATCATTTCCGGCATCCTCATTTTTCAACTCAAAATTTCGTTATTCGTAAGTCAACCAGGCTGTCGCCTTGCAATTTTTGTTAGCCACAAAACGAATCCAGCGCGACTGGAAAGTTTCTGGAAAAGTAAGTTCGAACGTTTCGCCCGGTTTTACCGAAATTTCCTGATAAGTCATCCACGGACCGTGACCAATCGGCTCGGCCTCGATTTTAAATGTAATCGTCTCTGGAGAATTGTGCCACAATTTTAAGCTGCGTTTGTCGTAAAAACCAATCAGATACGGATCGGAAGCTTCATTAGCCATTACTTCCGAATCTTTCCAAGGCCCACCTTCACCAACTGGTTTCCCCATTTCCCAAAGGTCGTCGATTACGCCGGCCCAAACCGAAGCTTTTCCATCTGAAGAAGCGACCACATGCGGGTTTCCTTTTGATTTTTCGGCGTCGAGCCCGGTTAAAATCAGCATGCCACGATACGAAGCGTAATCGAAAATCCGGAAATTGTGTGTAGCTACCGGACGAATTTTGGCAAATCCATCAGCATTTTCTGCCGGAAGTTCATAAAAAGTTCCTGAACAACTCAGCAAATCACGTTCGGTTGCCACCTCGCGGCAAATCCGTAACAACGAATTTCCGACCAGTCCGGCGTATTTCGGATCGCCCTTTGGGAGCCTCCAGCGCCGACCCAAATCGTCGGTAATCAGCACCGAAGCATCATCGATGGTAATGACATTCTGAGGGATGACAAATTTTTCACGGATAAATGAAGCAGACTCCGGATCGTCCACTTTCACCAGGTTCATCAGCGAATCCAGTTCATAATACCCTGATTCCGTGAATGCCTGATCGTTGACTTCGCCAGCCAGAACGCCTAATTTACGACGGTTTTTCCCCAGTCCCCAAAGTAATCCGGCGCTGGTTTTAGAATCTGTAACCGGTGCAATTCCGGCGAAAATATTATCGGGAGTTACGCCGCGTCTGTCCTTTTGTGCATACGAAAACTGAACAGTAGCTTTTGTAGCTTTATTGATTTTCACACGCACCCATTCGCCAGATTCTTCCGGAGAAAAAGCGACATCAGCCGACTCGCCCGGTTTTACCGAAACGGTTTTCAGAACATTCCAGTTATTGTTGCCCTTTGCATCAACCTCGTAAGTAAAAGCAACTTCCTGTTTACCTTCATTTTTAATCCACGACGACCTGACGTCCCAGCCCGCGAAAAGGAAAGGTTCGGACATTTCGCCGGCTTTAATTTCTTCGGAAATCCAGAGCGCGCCTTCCGATGTATTTGGTCCGACTTGGTCAGGCTTTTCCGGAGAAGTAAACCAAATATTCGAATTCGACTGGCCCGGCCCTTCGATGTTTCCTTTCACTTTTCGTTTATTCAGAAACTCTTTATTCGCCGAATC
This sequence comes from Prolixibacteraceae bacterium, assembly GCA_963677955.2. Classification (GTDB taxonomy): domain Bacteria; phylum Bacteroidota; class Bacteroidia; order Bacteroidales; family Prolixibacteraceae; genus Aquipluma. Next base: position 3,257,354 of record CAXXQR010000001.1, on the reverse strand, counting down.
GTCGCAGCCAAAAACGAGTTGATTGTTCCAGCGTGTAAAATCGCCTATTACCTTCAGGTAAGCCGATCTCGGGCGTATTCCAGCAGAATTTTTGGCCGTAAATGTTCCGGGGAAATGCCAGAACATTCCGTGCATCGTCATCAGATAATCCGGGTTTCCGGGAGTTCCAATGTCACGAATGCGCGGCCATTCGGTGTTCCAGCCATGTGCCCCATCGTAACTGTGGCTGGCCTTGGGAAGCCGATAAAAATTCCAACCTGTTTCTGAATTCCTGACACCCAGTAGCAATGATTTATAGTCCCATCCGGTGGCCCATATCGGGTCGGTTTCCGGATTCGAATTTCCGTAGATTCCACCGGGGCCGGTCACTTCAACAAACTGGTTTCGACGTACAATTTTCCAGTCTTTGCCATTCCATTCGGCCAAAGCACCCGATTTAATGGCAAAATTGGTCAAAGCTTCCTGACCGGTTTCTCCGTTGTTGGAATATACCATCACGCCTTGTCCTGAATAAAGACCTTTGCCGTGGGCGCCCGGTAAAAGTGAAGCTTCCTGAGCCATCTCACCCGGTTTTCGGTGAACATTGCCATCTTCGTACAACATGGTTGGCGTCAGCGTTTTTACATCCACTTCATAAAAACCTTCTTCCATCGTGCCGTAGTATATTTTATTGGCCGGATCTGTTAGATGCCGGGCATTTCCCGTCATACGGCCAGGCATTTCCTTGTACGGAATGGTCCTTACATTGCCCACCGAATCTATCGCATACGGGCCGATAAACAACTGGTTACTTTCGCGGTGAATCATCCGGTTGGCCGGTGTTCCGCCAATGCTCTCGGGCCTGACAACCTTATTCAGATTGCCATCAATTTCATATAGCTTATCCGAAGAACCAAACGGCAGATGAGGCCCATAAGTGATCACCCACAGGTGGTTAGCCCAGGGAACAACAGCTCCGGTTCCACATTCTCCTTCGTTGTTGTAGTATGCCAATTGCGGATATATACCGCTATAGGATTTTGATTTTGTTTCCTCTTTTTGGCTTGTGCAACTGTAATTCAGGAAAAATGCTACAAAAGCACAAAAAATCATCCCTTTCCTCATTGAAAAAAATTTAAACAGGTTGGTTTTTATGTTGAAGTATCATTTGCATATCGATACTTCCGGAGAAAATGAAAAAGAGTATGAAACTATCTCATCTGTGATTATTCAGTTTTTTTAAGTCAGATGGAATAGCCATTTGAAACTTTATTTTCATTTACTATTAGCGTTTGCCAAATTATGACTGTTTCAATAAATAATAAGAGGCTGACAAAAAGGTGAGAATTAAAAATGAAGGCCAACCTCTTATTATTTATTTTATCCCGCTACCACTTGGGGTTTTGATCGAGATTTTGATTAATCAGACGGTCGGCATCGGGAACAGGCCACAGATAGTCGCGCCCGGCATCAAACTTGCGTTCACTTGCCACAACGATATAACCGGCATTCACCATGTCGCTAAGATCAGCTATACCGTTTTCATCAATCTGTGGTATGCCTCCCAGCGGATAGTTGCCGTCTTTCCAGTTCTGAATCAACTGGCGGTATTCTGCAGAAACGGAGGCTTCGTTGCCATTCCATGACGTAGAGCCTGACCATGCGCGTCGCAGGAAGTAACTTGGGCGATTGTATACTTTTTCAGCCAGTTTCCAGCGGATCAAATCAGCATAACGATGTCCTTCCCATGCAAGCTCTATAAAGCGTTCAGTACGGAGAACGGTACGCATTTCGCTCTGTGCGCCAAGAATTACTTTCGGATAAGTCAACCCGGTGCCTGCATAGGCTCTTTCGCGCAACTTGTTGATTGTAGCATCCAACACTTCCTGTGTACATTTATTCTGTTCAATCATAGCTTCGGCATACATCAGCAACACATCGCCGTAACGTAACATCGGATAGGTGGTAGGTGCTCCGGTTCGTCCGTTTTCGAGGAATGTGTTATCGATATACTTTTTAAACAGGAAACCATCGTAAGAGGCGTGTTCGGCACGGGCTTTCGAATCGTTGTTACCCACCTGTGCGCCGTCGGATGCCCGTAAAACAGTAGTCCGGTTTGGAGCCGGGTTATACTCGTAACCAAGCCAAACATAATTCTGAGGATTGTAAGTTCCGTCGAGGACGCTCTTGTTGTTGGCAGTTGCAAAAGGTACGATGGTCATAGCCATACGTGGATCTCGGTTTTCGAAGAAATCCTTAGGATTGTATAATGGCGACTCATCGATAGGTTTACCATCGGTACATGGATATGCGCAGATCAATTCATACGATGGCGCCTTCTGACCACCCCAGCCACCAGCCAACCGGGAAATGCTGTTTGCCACGTCAGCAGCAGCCCAGTAATACTTTTTCAAGGTCACATCGCCACGGAAGTAAAATATCCATTCGTCGGACCATGAAGCAGTAAATAAACTTTGGTAATTACTGTGGAGCTTATAGACTCCCAAATCCATACAGGCTTTTGCTGCTGTCGCTGCAGTTTGGTAATCTCCATTCCAAAGTGCGATACGCGCTTTAAACGCAATAGCAGCACCTTTCGTAGCTCGCTGAATACCCGAGTAGCTGTTCGGTAAACGATCGGCAGCTTTGTCCAGACACTCGTAGCTGTACGCCAGAACGTCAGCTTTTGGCGAACGAGATGTCTGGTAGGCTTCGTCGAGTGTCATTCCGACCTTGTCGAGTATGGCATCACCCCAGTGAAATGCCAGCATACCGTATGCGTACCCAATATAAAAGTAGGCTTCGCCTTCGTACTGTGTTATTTTGGCCTCAGAAACTCCCAATGCCCGGGCATTGTCCATGTTATTTAACAGGCGAAGTGCACGTGCGATTCCTTTGTAGAAATTCTGCCAGCGCCCGGCCACTGTTCCATCCTCAGCAGTCATTGTTCCATTCTGAACAACTGAAGTTGTGTTTCGTGCCGTTACGTCGTCGCCCCAGGTCATGTCGTCGATTGGGAAAAAGTCGGTGCGGTAAAAGTCGTTTACCGACATTTCGATTTCCTGCTGTGACGAGTACCAGTTCCCACTGGAACCTTCAGACAACGGATTCAGGTCGAGGTCAACGCAGGCTGAGAATGTGAGCGTTGACAGTATGACAGTAATTAATAATATCTTTTTCATGCGATTAAATTTTAGAATTTAACATTAACACCAAGGATGAAAGATGTTGATATGAAATCTGACGTTGAGCCCACTTCAGGATCCCATCCTTTGGGATAGTTACTGATGGCCGGCAAGTCGTTTACGCTAAGATATAAACGCATGCTCTCTACCTTGGCTTTACTAGTCATATCTTTAGGCAACGTATAACCAAGTGTGATGTTTTTCACGCGGAAATAGCCGCCATTGAAGAGCCAGTAGTCCGATCCCGTGTATGTGTTTGTGGTATTTGTAAAGGTCAGTCGCGGATATTTAGCATTGAGATTCTGCTCCGCAGTATTGTGCTGGCTCCAGTAGTTGCCCAGCAAAAGTTCAGGAACAGCTCCCCATTGTTCTTTCAGTGGCTGAATCCACGCCGAATTGAACAATGAGCGTTGATAACCTACGCCCTGAAACGAAAGATTAAAGTCAAATCCTTTCCAACCCATGGCGATGTTGCCTCCATATAAGTATTCTGGCAATGAGTTACCCAGGCGAACCTTGTCGTCGGAATTTATGGTGCCGCTGTCATTCGTATCAAGGTACTTTATATTTCCGGCTTTATCGTTTGCAGTAAGTGTCGGATATTTGTTGCCGTTAGCATCATAAAGGTCGGCATCTGTCTGGAACAAACCATCGGTTTTATACATAAACCACTCGTAGTAATATGATCCCTGCTCGTAAATGTAGTTTCCGTCAATGGTGCGCTTATCTCCAAGGTAGCCCATTTTTGATCGGTAGTCCGAAAGGTTCGCAGAAACACTGTACCAAAAATCACCCAGACGATCGGACCAGCTTAACTCTGTATCCCAACCTTTTGTGTACATATCGCCGGCATTTTGTTGAGGTGCCGAAAATCCAGCGTACGACGGGAAACCAAGTGTGAGCAACATATCGCCTGTCTTTTTGTAATAATAATCTCCTGAAAAGCTCAAACGATTGTCCAGAAGTTTAAGATCTAGTCCACCACCATAGGTTGTAGTAGTTTCCCAGGTAATATTTTCGAATGCATAATAAACTTGTGCAGCATTTTGTACGGCTGTTACAGATGACGTTGATTTGTCGTACATGTAACTGTTTCCGAAGTTAATAGCTGCCTGATAAGGAAATTCGGAACCGATGCGTTCGTTACCAAGTTGACCGATCGAACCGCGTAATTTCAGGTAATCAATCACATTGTTTTTAAACCACGGTTCTTCAGACATCACCCATCCTGCCGATGTTGAGTAGAATGTACCCCAGCGGTAAGCGTCGGCAAAGCGTGACGAACCATCGCTGCGAACATTACCCTGAATCATATATTTGTTTTTATAAGAGTATATCAGACGTCCGAACAGCGATTCATAGGCATTGTGGCCGGCACTACCTGAATTGTACTGGTAATCTTCAGGCCCGATATTGAGGTATGGATAGGTATCGAGCAGATAATTTGTGCGCGATGCGCCTTCATTCTCCCATTCATAGGAATAGCCTTCGTAACCTGCCATTGCGCTAAACGAGTGGTCGCCCCATTTTTTTTGATAGTTGCCGTAAAATTGGTACGTGAGACTATTGTTGTCGTTGCGCGCTTCTTCGAGACTGGTAATCTTATGTGCCTGCATATAAACAGTTGATCCGTTTTCGTAGAAAAGAGGAACCGCCCGTGAGAATTTCTTGCCCTTGGTGAACTGGTACCGAGGTGCAAAAATAGCTGTCAACGTCAAACCGCTTAACGGAGTGACATCGAACTGTGCTTTGGCGCCAAATTTATAATAATCGACATTGTTTGTACCGCCTTGTTCCAAACCAGCGAGCGCGTTGGCTCCGTCCTTCGAATCGGCATAGCGGCCGTCTTCCCATTTAGGCGCATAATATGGCGCAGCCAGATACGCCCAGTAAATTGCGTTGATTTGCGATGGAGAGACCGCAGTTGACTTTGAGAAATCGAGGTCGAGATTGGCACTCAACCAACTGGTTATTTTATAGTCGTTGTTAACACGGCCTGCAAAACGCTCGTAGGACTTATTCAAGTAATACCCATCGCCTTTCTGATAGTTAAAAGTCGATTTCGTCCGCAATTTTTCAGTACCTCCTGAAACACTCAGGGTATGCTGTTCGTGCGAAGTCGTTTTCTTCAGGAGCAAATCGACCCAGTCGGTATTCGGATAGTGATACGGGTCGGTGGCATTATTGGTGAGCCACGAATTGATAGTCTCCTGCGAGTATTGCGAATAAGGGTCAGAAGCGCCGTCGTTCCATTTTACTTCGTTCTGAACATTCATCCAATCAATCACATTCCCGTTCTTTGGTTGTGCTGTGGGTTTATCGATGCCGAACTCATAATTGTAGTCGAACGAAAATTGGTTCTTTTTAGCGCGTTTGGTGGTGATCAGGATAACCCCAGCAGCCGCACGCGAACCATAAATTGAAGCCGAGGCGGCGTCTTTCAACACAGTCATTGTTTCGACATCAGATGCGACCACATCATTCAGCGACGAGGGAACTCCATCAACGATCACGAGTGGATCGTTGTTCGAAAGCGTAGTTATACCACGAATGCGGATAGTAGCAGATGCTCCGGGGGCTCCCGAGGAACGGGTAACCTGTACTCCGGACATTTGGCCCTGCATCGCAGTGGAAAGCTGTTGAGTTGAACGTTTTGCCAGATTTTCGCCCTGTACATTTGCAACGGCTCCTGTCAAATCGCTTTTGCGGGCTGTTCCGTACCCAATTGCAACAACTTCCTCAATGCCAATTGTTTCATCTTCCATAACAACATCAACTGTGCTTTTCCCGCCAACCGGAACTTCAATTTTTTTCATTCCAACAAAAGAAAAAATCAGGGTTCCACCTGAAGGAACATTCGTCAACACATACTTTCCGTCAGCGTCGGAAATGGTTCCACCTGCCGAACCTTTCACGACAACGGTTACACCAGGTAACGTTTCCCCGGTCGAATTTCTCACACTACCGGTGACCTTAATATTTTGTTGCTGAATCTCTGAGTTTGATTTGATGATAATGTTTTTGCCGACAATTTCATAAGTCAGCGAAAGTTCGGAAACAAGTCCTTTTAAAATTTCATCGATTGTTTTGTTCCTGAAGTCAACACTGATTGTTCTGTTTTCATCAATCTGACTTTTGTTATAGAAAAAATATACATCAGAATGCCTTTCAATTTCATCGAATATTTGAGCAATGGTGGCATCCTTCATTTTTAGGTCCAATCGCGTTGTCTGTGCCGAAACACTTGCAGACACCTGAAGAACCGTTAGGAGAATTAGAAAAAAGTTAAGCTTCATAATTAACCAGATTTTTTTGAATGAAGGCAACAAGCCATCATTCGATTGCCGAATAATTTTCATAAATTTGGTTGTTTTAGTTAATAAAAATGATTTTCATTTTTTCGCATTTCTGCGTTTTTTCGGCAGGGACAGTTCACGGCTGTTCCTGTTTTTTGTTCCGAAAGTCCGGAACCGCAGAAATAAAAGGCAAGGCTGTTATTTCATCATAAGTATTTCAATTTTAGGTTAGTATTTCTTCTGTTTTAAAATCATCTGTTTTTCCAAAAAGAGAATGGTTAAAATCAGATCAATCTGAAAAACCCAGACCTTTCTGTTTTATTCTATTGCAACCAGATATCACGTCCATCCATCCGGTATTTTAAATTGGTTATTGATTCCAGAGTTTCCATCGCACTGAAGATATTTTCCTCGTACTCGAACATTCCCCTGAATCGAATTCCAAGTAATTTGTCGTCTTTTACATGTATCCTCACGTCGTACAAGCGTTCAAGCTCGTGTATAATCGTTTGGAGATCGGCATCTTTAAATACAAATTTCCCATCTTTCCATGCCGTGTGAAGGTAGGTATCCACATTTCCTACCTCAATTTTCTTTTTAGAAATTTCATAAACCACCTGTTCTCCGGGCTTCAACTCAACCGGAGCAGTTTTACTTCCAACCAGGCTAAATTCAACACTGCCCTCTTCCAGAGTCGTTTCCACTTTATCTTCTCCGGAATAGGCTTTCAGGTCGAAAACAGTACCCAAAACTTTAATTTGTGCATGTTCGGTAGTGACAATAAACGGCTTGTGCTTATTTTTCGAAACCACAAAATAGGCTTCGCCATCCAGTTTAACCTGACGTGTGTTGCCACGCATTACCGGATCGTAAGTAATTGTTGATCCGGCATTCAGCCAAATTTGTGTTCCGTCAGCTAAAATGCATTTTGAAATCTGGCCTTTAGGCGCTGTCACCGCGCATTGCTGCGTTTCCACGCTGTCGCCTGAACGACCGATATACCAACCCAGAGCCAACATCACCGGTAAAGCCAAAATTGCAGCAGTTCGAAGATACCACAGGCGCAAATTCCTGATTTTTGAAGTCTGCGAAAGTTGCTCAATAAGTTTGTCTTTGATTTTTTCGCGGTCGGCCCTGATCTCGGAAGCACTGAAAGGGTTTCTGCTAGTTTCCCAAATTCGCTTGCTTTCATCGAAAATCTTTTTGTTTCCGGATGATTCACCAATCCATGCTGCCAGTTCTGCCTTTTCATCGGCCGATTCAGTTCCACCCAGCGATTTGGAAATTAACAGATCAATATGGTTGATTTCATTTGTCATTTGTCTTCGGGAAATTCGTTTGAATACCCCTAAGACGACAATGACTTAAGATACCCTGTAGGAAAGATTGTTTTTTTGTGGGAAAATGAATGCAAGCAATTGGATCATCTGATAATCAGACAATTCTTTCCGGAGTTTTTTTAATGCAATCCCAATTTGCATTTCAACTGTTTTAACCGAAATGTTCAGTTTATCAGCAACTTCGGCATATTTTAAATCTTCAAAACGGCACATCACAAATATTTCACGACATCGCTCCGGCAGATTCTGAATGGCCCGGTTAATTCGATCCGCCAATTCAGCATCTTCAATTAAATCGTTCATTTCATTTGGTTCATTCAATTCGAGCGATGACAAATAACGCGACTCAACTTTTTTGTGTTTCAGCACATCTAAAGCCGAATTTCTGACTGATTGGTAAAGGTATGATTGCAGCGAACTGACCATCAATTTTTCGCGCTTGATCCATAAATCGACAAATATTTGCTGCACCACAGACCGCGATAAATCGAAGTCATGCAGCAGTTTATCAGCGAAATAGCAAAGGCGGGCATAATACAAGTCAAAAGCTTGATTAAAAGCTTCTTCTTCGCCTTTTCTTATTTCATTGAAAAGCATTTGATCGTCTGGCCTGGTCATAGCGGCAAATGTAATAACAATTTTCAGGAAGATTAAACCAGACTTTAAAAGTTGCTTTTGGAATTTTTCGTTTGAGTAAAAACCAATTTAAAAGTGTATAATCAATAAATTATTAATTTCAACACCGGGAATTCACCTGTTTGACTTCAAACCAACTAAAAATGAAAAGAAACCTCATTCTCTTTCTGATTATTTCGCTTTCGTTGATAATTATTTCTGAAGGCACCTTCGGGCAAACTTCCGATTTTAATAAATCTGATGTAAAAAAGGTCGTTGAGTATATCCACGACCATTACCGGGAAGACTACAAGTCTTTTGGGAACACAAAAATCCTGGATTGGCAAAAGGCCGTTGTAAGCATGATGTTTGTTCATGCGTTTGAGGTTCTGGGCGAACGCAAGTACCTTGGATGGGCTAAGGAATACAACCTCAGCGACGATCAGTGCTGGAGTGCTAATGCGTTGCTGGAACTTAACCTGCACGGCGTGCAACAACTTTCTGGAGAGTACAAAGCAGAATCGGGAAAAGTTTACGACATGAAGTATTCGTACCAGGATATCTTCGATTACGGTTTAACAACTTCGCACAAAACATCTACGGAACCGTATTTTGGGTATTACGACGATCCGGCAGACAATGGACAGGGAGGAATTTTCTGGAACCGTAATTTCAGTTCGTACAACACTTGCACACTTGGTCAGGCCATCGTTCTGGCTTACCGAATGCCTGAAAATGAAATAAACAGCAAATCGCCGGAAGCTTTTGCTAATACCTGGCTTCACTTGCAAAACAACTTACTGATTGACCAAAATTCAGGATTAATTTACGACAATTACCAGTTGAAGAGCAGGCAAAGCAACAAAGGAAATTATTCGTACAACAACGGAATAGTTTTAGGCGCCATTGGAATGGCCAGTAAAAAAACGCCGTCGCAATTTCCTGATTTGGATAAAACGGCTTCGAAAGTTGTTGATTTTGTAGTGAATCACATGGCCGAAAACGGTGTGCTTTATTCGCCTTCAGCCGATTTCCGAAATAACAACGCGCATGCGTTCAATGGCATTTTTATGCATTTTGTTCCGTACTTCATCTTCTCCGAATGCCCAAATGCTGCCAAAAGCAAACTAAGCGATTTCATTCATCAATGTGCAAAAGCTGTCTGGAATCAAATCGGTGAAAAATCAGCAGATCCGGAAAATGATTTCAGAATAAGTTATTCGTGGGGAAAGCCTTTTAACGCGGCTGAAACCAACTGCATGACCACTGTTTCAGGAGCCGAATGTTTGCTCACTTTCCTTCAGATTCAGGAAAATAAATTGCCCTTCGACTATCGGTAAAAAGTAAATTCCCACTATTTTTTCTCCTGAAGTTTTACTTCAATCGGTTTACTCGCTTCTCCGGCATAAATACTGATATGCGGGAATGGAATTTCAATTCCTTCGCGATCGAACGCTTCTTTTATTTCGATAAACACGCTGTTTTTCACGGCCTGATAATTTGTTTTTTCGAACCAAACGGCAAAAGTCAGGTTAATGCTACTGTCACCAAAATTCTGATAGAGAATCATTGGTTCCGGTTCTTCAAGGCAAAGGGGATTGTTTCGTGCCACATTTTCAAGTATCGATTTTACTTTGCGCAGGTCTTCCTTGTATGCCACGCCAACCTGAAAATCGAGCCGCCGGATGGGGAATTTGGTCACATTCACCAACTCAGTCGAAATTACTGTTTGATTCGGAATCCGGATCAGCAAATTATCAAAAGTTCTGATTTTGATTGAAAGTAAATCGATCGCATAAACTGTACCGCTTTTATCGCCTATCCGAACTACATCTCCCAACTCGAACGATTTTTCGCCAACAAGAAACAACCCGCTAATGATATTTCCGATACTGGTTTGCGAAGCCACACCAATGACGATACCCACCACACCCGCAGCGCCAAAAAGAGCCGTTAAGTCGTAATCCAATTCCTTGATGACAATCAAAACCATACCAATATAACCAGTATAAATAATGGTTCTCGAAATCAGCATCATTCGCTGGCGCGACAAATGTTTATGCAGCGAACGCTTTATCAGGAACGAAATGAGGTGAATAGAGCCCGACCCAATGATCAGGATAAACACAATCCGGATGAATTTATCGATGGTTGCAGGATTGAAATAACTGGTAAGGCCCAAATACATAGCTTAACTTTGATAAATGTTTTTAATAAAATAGAAACTCTTTCGCAGCAAATTCTTCGATTCGGTGTTGCGGGGTTTTGCCATTTGTACCGGTTTTTGGCCATGCAACTCTTTGCGAACAGTCAGATTCACACTTCCTGCATTTTCCTGCCCTCTAAATTCTATGGCAACATGATTCGAAAGAAGTTGCTTATTCTTCAGGAAAAGCGAGAATTCTTCAACCCTTAAAATCAATCGCTGAAGGTCGAGCAATCCGGTTGTATTGTTAATAATTTCGACCGGAGCAACGGCTTCCCACGATGCCACTTTAACGTCGTCAAACGATTTGTCGTAATTGCTCCCGATCGAATAAGCGGCTTCTCCGTTATCGGGCTCGCCAAACCAAGTGTCGGACAAGCGCTGCAACGGCAACTCAAATAGCCGGTTTTCATCTTTTATTTCCTGAAAATAAAACTGAATGCTCAGCGGAATTCTGAAAAACAAACTTGCCGATTGTCCCGCGCTGATTTTGATATTTTTGTTATTCCTGAAAACCACTGCCTTATTGGGTAACGCAGGGACAACATGAAGGATATGCGACTTGCCGGTCTGAAAATGAAACACCTCCGAATCGTCTTCCATTCCTTCAACTTCCACCATTTGAGGTTCGGCATAGGTCTGAGCCGGGAAGCGATTTTTCAACAGCCATCCATTCTGAATATGTTTGACAAAAACCTCTGCATTTCCAATTTTGAAAAGCATCGTTTGTCCGACCGAAAATTCGTATTTATTCCAAAAAGCCTGAGGATTCACAAAATTGAAGTTTAAATTTCAGGAATAAAAATAAGACAATTTTTGGAAGAAAATATAAAAAGAAAACCTCGTTCCCATTCATTCTTCTACAATGAGAAGAATAAACGAAGACGAGGAATAAATTTCGGGTTGTGTTTTCGAACCCGTTCCGGAAGATTATTTCGTTGGGATGCCCATGTTGAGCGATCCGGTAATTTTGCCGATATCGTCGGGGCTAATTACGCCGCGGATGCTAATCAGTGTGTTACTCTTGCCACCCACGACCAAAAGCAGTTCCGATAATTTTCCTTTTCCACCGGTACGGCCGTAAAAGCGAACGACTTCATTTTTATCGGTCACTTCCATCAGAACTTCATAATTGTTGTTTTTGAAGAAACCGTCTGTTTCCAATTCTTTATAAAAATTGAGTTTGGTGTTCATAATCGAGTCATCAACCGACAGAACCCGGATGCCACTGATTTTATTCAGCATTTCAATTTCGTCTTCTTTCGAATCGGCCAGTTTGTTGGCAAAACTAAGCAGTTTGCCGCTGATGTTTACAGTTGTAAAGCCGTCTCTGTTGGCATACTTGTTAAAAAGCTTGTCGATCGGGCTGTTTTCCTGTGCCATTACCAACATGGGTACGAGCAACAACAAAGTGATAATAATTCTTTTCATGGCTATTGTTTTTTAATTTTTTGTTCTAAAAATGGCATTTCTTTAAATCCTTTGTTAACTTTTTTTATTCCTGAATTCAAGGGACCAACAGCACTTTCAATTTTTCCAATCGGGCGAAGCTGAGCCAACCCCATGTTGTATTTGCCGGCAACAAATTCGAGGGTTTTGGCGGCTTCAGCGTAAGCTTTATCCGGATCTTTGTATGTGTCGTCCCAGTGGTATTGATTGCCATAAAAATTAACAGCAAGCATCACCAAAATCACAGAAGCAGCCACGCCGGTAACAATTTGCCACATCCAGCGATAGCGTAATTTTTCCTTGTGCTCCGATTCGAGAATGTAATTCATTAAATCTTCTCCAAGTTCTGCACTTTCGTCTCTCGAGAGATCTTTCAATCCTTCGAACATCGGGATGTAAGCTTTCAGTGTTTCGTCCACCTTTCCGGAGTTAAAATAATTGATCAGTTCATTTTCCTCCTGAAGGTTGGTTTCGGCCTCAAAGTACTTTTGTAACAGTATATTTATTTTCTGTGATTCCATAATTCTGAATTTTTAAAATTTCGTCCCGAACTTTTTTCCGGGCTCTCGATAAATTCACACGGATTGCATTTACGTTCGTTTGTGTGGCATCGGCAATCTCTTCGAATTCGAGTTGTTCAATGTCGCGCAAATGAATAATGGTGCGCTGCAGGTCGGGCAACTCAGCAATAATTTGTTTCACCAAGCTGGCTGAATCAGCAATTTCAGTATGATCGGTATCTGTGCTTTCTTCTTCACGCAACCTGATCTTTTTGACCAATTCCATTGAGACTGTTCTTCGTGCGCGAATAGCATCCAAACACCGGTTACGAATCATGCGCATGGCAAATGCCTCAATGTTTTCAACCTTTTCGAGTTCGTCGCGTTTTTGCCAAAGTTTCAGGAAAATATCCTGAAGTACATCTTTTGCCTCTTCATCGTTTTGAAGAATCTGAAAAGCAAATCGCAACAACTTATTGCTTAATGGTAGTACTTCTGTTTTAAAATCTCTGGCTAACATTCGAACTCTTTTGTGCTGTTTTCAAAGTTAAGACGAAGTGCGTTGGAATTCATTACATCAGGAAAGAAAAAAAGTTTAAAATTACCACACAGACACATAAGTGAAGAGAACTATTAAATGTCGCATTTAGGATGTTCACTTTTCTTGACTCACCCCGTCGCATCTGCGATGCTCTGCCCCTCTCTACAGGTAGAGAGGGGAGAAGTCCGCTAGCGGACTTGGGGTGAGTAACAATTAAAATATACGACAATAAATTGTTCTTATTACTTAAGAATCAGTTGCTATCTGTTAAATCAGTGTCATCAGCGTTCAAACGAACGGATCAATTCGGATAACGACGAAGTATTTTTCATCTCAGCACAGATTTCTAAAAAAGTTAGCACACTTTTTCCAAAAAGTTAGCACAGATTTTCATAAGAGTTAGCACACTTTTCACAAGCAGATTGCATTCTATTCGCAAGTTATTAATTATCTGATTGTTACTAGATAAGTTTCTCATCATGATAAGAGAATGTACAATTGCTGGCCGCATAGAGAAGATTTTGAATATTTAACTATGGCTTCTATGTGCCTACGTGGTTCAAATCCTAAAAAAGCTCAGCCTCGAGTACATCCTTTATTTCCAGAAAATTATTTTCGAGGATAAGCATATTGTCGATAAAGAAATTGAAGATTCCGGGCCATTGGTTTTGGCGATGAAAATCGACATTCGGAAGCGATTTGTAGATGCGGCAAACTTCTTCGCCACTTTCGCGGGTGTAACAAAAATCCCAGGTCAGCGGCTCCGAAAAGCCACCTTCAAGCAAATTCCTGTATTTTTGCAAGCCTTCGAAGATTTCAAGACGGCGGTTTTCTTTTCGGCTGTTCACTTCTATCATGACCAAAGCTTCGGTGCGGCTCACTTCAAATTTAAGGTCAATTCCGCTAAGTCCGGTGTCGTATAAAATCCATTTTTTATTTCTGAACTGCAATTCAGGAACAATTTCGCAGCGCCGCGCGAACACAACCCAAAATTCTTTCCGCAATAATTTTGCTTCGTCTTTACTGTACATTCGTTCGAAATTAGGCTTGCAAAAATAAGCATAAATAAAAAATCCTTTTCCCGAATTCGAATTCAGGAAAAGGATTTCAACAACGAAGCGGTTTCTTTATTGAATCAAATCGCAAACAGCGGCGCTAAACTGTACATCGGTTGTAATTGAAACTTGTGTGTCGGTGGTAACAATCGACAAGTTCCTGAATTTAAAATCAACACTGTTATTGTCCTGAAGATAAGTTTTCACTTTATCGGGGTTGGTTGGAAGCGTGTAATTATAATATTCGGAATCGATGTTCACCCTGAATTCATAATCAGCATCAGCGACCAGTTGAAGTTCGGAAACACCTTCAATAAATTTAAATGAAGTCCACTCGTCAGCCGATCCTTTTTTCCTGAATTCGCCAATAATTGAAAGGCCAATACCGACTGAAGACTCAGGGCAACTGTACCGGGTAATTAATTTATAGGTTTTTAGGCCTGCTTTTGGAGTTGCAGTAAAACTGGCTGTTGCACCACATGGCGAGGTCAAATTTACAGCTCCGGAAAGATCGTATTGCGAATCGCCGAACAATTGCACCGAAACGGCCGGGTTAGATGTTGGGTAATACAATTGCTCAATCGGATTATCGGACGGAAAGGTGCACGAAATTTTACCTTCGCTTGTTTTGCCGTCAGAAAAAGTAATTAAATATCTAAAAACGCCTGTTCCTTTGGCATTGTTAGGCCGTTCAACATGAATCGTCAAAGGTTCTTCGCACAACGAAACTCCTGAACGAAGAACTGCGGAATAGACGTAATCCGCTGTTTTTAAAGCCATATTCTTAGTTGGTAGTGCGGGCGGCATTAAGCCGTAAGCTTCGCTAATTCTTAAAATGTAGGCGCCAAAATCAGAATATAAAATATTGTCCTTCAGATTGTCGCAAACTAAAGTTCCATCAGCAGTTGTCGAATATAAATTCACATATTCCCAATATGTTCCGGTGGGTGAACCACTAATGTCAGACAAAAAATGAAGTTTTGGCGACTGAATTACACCATCGTACTTTAAATCAAAAGGCTCGCCAAAAGCACCAACTGATGCCGACTTGAGTGAAGTATTCGGATATAAATTGACGACAATATCTTTAATCCCGGTTGAAGTATAAGTAATGTACAGAGGCGCTGAAATATAATTATTGCCTCCGGCTACAATCGTTAACTCAATCGGATTTTGTGCACTTACTGCGATATTTGGATCCAAACCAACTTCAACAAATCCGGTGCTTGTATTGAACTGATTTTGCTTGTATCCGGCAAACGTAATCAGGTTACTGGCATCATTTCCCGCAAACTGAACGACGATTGGCTCATTGATAGCCTGCTGTGTTACCGCATCCTGAAGATGAACGACCAGTTTGGTATCGATAAAATTCCGATCGATCAGCAAAACCGAAATATCATCTCCGGTTTCCTTGTCCTTCAACGGATCTTTAAACATATCCTTGCAACCAGTCAGAAAGGCAATTAAAACCAAAATTCCTGATAGTACCAGATTCCGGTATTGTATTTTTGTTTTCATATTCTGATTTTTTTTGACGGTTAATGTTAAAATCCAACAATTCGGTACGAAAGCGAAAATTTAAGAACAGGGTATACGGTATATTGATTGATTTGTTTTTCCAAACGAGCTTCATGGTCCTGATCGGGATTGGAAGTTGGTGATAACAATCCGGTTGATGCAATGGTCAATTGTGGCGGTCCCTGGTAGAAACCTCCGAGTTCAAAAGCAAATCCCACTTTCTTTTTCAGGCCCAGTGTCCTTCCAAAACCTATTCCAAGATAAGGCGATAATTTCGATGACGGATCAACCTGAAAGTTGAATGTTCCGATTTTGCTCTGAGGAATCATTATGTCGCCAAATTGAAGACCACTCGCAGCCTTTCCGTCGATAATGGTTTGAAACATGTTCAATCCGGCACCACCGGTAATAAACAAATGAGGGAAAACATAAAAATCGAGCAGTAATGATAGGCTTCCGGTCTTGTAATCTACATTTGCATCGTAGTCAACCGATTCTTCGGTAAAGGTAAAATCTCTGTTCAGGGCCAATTGCTCAAAGCCCAAACGCATGCTCAGCCTCTTTTGAAAATTGAAAACCACATCACCTCCAAACCCATTCGTCGAAGTTTTAAGTGCGATTCCCAATCCTTTTGTAAAGTCTTTCTGAGCCGAAAGATTTAGCGCTCCAAGAACACCAATAAGTACAACTAACAAAATAGGTTTGATCGTTTTCATAAGCATCTCCTTGCAGAATCCCGGGGTTTCAAATCATTCTTACTTGCATCAAAAATAGATTAAAAAATTCACTAATTGCTTCAGGCTAAACAAATAAATAGAAATTTAATCGACATTTTCCAATTACAATTAGAATTACCACTCCTGATTTTAGGTTATTTTAACCTGAATATTTGAATCAAATCATAAAAAAAGCCGGTCTCCAAAAGGAAACCGGCCTATATATTGAAGCTTATTCAGCTTACTTTTTTCTGATCACTTTTTTGTATCCGTAGATTGCAGACGATCCCAATTCTTCTTCGATACGAAGTAATTGGTTGTATTTAGCCATACGGTCAGAACGGCTCAACGAACCTGTTTTGATCTGTCCGGCATTGGTAGCAACAGCGATATCAGCAATGGTCGAATCTTCAGTTTCGCCTGAACGGTGTGAAGTTACTGAAGTGTAACCTGCACGGTGAGCCATTTCAATAGCGTCTAAAGTTTCAGTTAATGTGCCAATCTGGTTTACTTTAATCAGGATTGAATTAGCTGCGCCCAATTCGATACCTTTTGAAAGATATTCAACATTGGTTACAAATAAATCGTCGCCAACCAACTGACATTTGTCGCCCAGTTTTTTAGTTAGAGCAACCCATCCGTCCCAGTCACCTTCGTTCATACCGTCTTCAATTGAATCGATAGGGAAATTAGCAACCAGCCCGGCTAGGAATTCAACCTGTTCAGCAGATGTGCGTTTTGCGCCGTTCGGACCTTCAAATTTTGAATAGTCGTAGATTCCGTCTTTGTAGAATTCTGATGCAGCACAGTCCAAACCAATTGAAACATCGCCACCGTCTTCAACGCGACCTGGTTTGTAACCAGCGTTTTTAATGGCTTTGATAATGCTGTTCAATGCATCTTCAGTTCCATCTAATGCCGGAGCGAAACCACCTTCGTCACCAACTGCAGTGCTTAAACCACGGTCGTGAAGTACTTTTTTCAGGTGATGGAAAACTTCAGCACCCATGCGTAATCCTTCGCGGAAAGAAGTTGCGCCAATCGGGCGAATCATGAATTCCTGGAAAGCGATAGGAGCATCAGAGTGTGAGCCACCGTTGATGATATTCATCATTGGAACAGGCAAAGTTTTTGCATTTGTTCCGCCAATGTAACGATATAAAGGCATTTCAAGAGCGTCGGCAGCAGCCCTGGCAACAGCCAAAGACACACCCAACATAGCATTGGCACCTAATTTCGATTTAGTTTTTGTACCGTCAAGGGCAATTAATTTCTTGTCAATTGCTACCTGATTTGAAGCATCCATGCCCATAATTTCCTTAGCAATTACAGTGTTCACATTGGCAACAGCTTTCAAAACGCCTTTACCTAAGTAACGACCTTTGTCACCATCGCGCAACTCCAGAGCTTCATTTTCTCCGGTTGAAGCACCGGATGGAACTGCAGCGCGGCCAACGGCACCACATTCGAGGGTTACCTCAACTTCAACGGTTGGATTACCACGTGAATCCAAAATTTCTCTACCAAGTACTTTATCAATAAACATTGTGTTATAGTTTAGAATTAAACTTAAATGATTAATTTTTTAGTCTAAATTACTGATTTTGAATGAATTTTTCAAAAGCACCACAAAGATAATAAAAGCGCGGTAATATTATTTCAAATAAAATGATGCATAACCTTAATTTAAACAAAGAGTATTTAGTCTGAAATAGCCTAAACACGTGTATTCTTAAACCTCAAACGGCAAAGTTTCCAGTTACAGTAATTTTAAAAATCGCTATCTTTCCAAAACAAAAATTTTTACATTGAAATTATGCTCCGGAAAACTTTCCTATCCTGGTTTTGGGTTTTATCACTATTTCACGGAATTGCTCAAACTACTGAATCTTCTTTTCTGAAACTCGTTTCCGGATGGCAAACTACGGAGCAACTGGCCAATGCCGGAATTGGCTTTGCCGTTAGTGACGTTGAAACTGGTAAAGAGTTCTTCAAATCTGAACCTCAGCTTTCACTGGTTCCGGCATCGATTTTGAAAACCGTCACAACGGCTACTGCACTCGAAGTGTTTGGCCCTGATTTCCGGTTTCAGACAACACTCTCCTACTCCGGAGAAATACGAAACGACACACTTTACGGCAACCTGCAAATTATTGGTGGTGGCGATCCCACACTTGGCTCCGGTTATTTTCCTGAAAATAATACTTTCCCTGAAGATTGGATTCGGGCCATTCAAAGCAAAAACATCAGATTTATCGCCGGAAATCTGGTTGCCGATGCCTCGGTTTATGAATCTCAAATGATTCCGAACACCTGGATTTGGGAAGATATGGGGAATTACTTTGGCGCCGGCGCTTCAGGAATTTCGGTGCACGACAACCTTTACGAAATCCATTTGGATTCGCCAAAAGAAGCTGATCGACCAACAAAAATCATCAGAATAATTCCTGAAATTCCAAATCTGGAGCTGCAAAATGAAGTACTTTCTTCGGATGTAAACAGCGATCAGGCTTATGTTTTCGGGAGTCCAATGGATTACAAACGGATTATTCGCGGAACAATTCCAAAGAACAAAACCGATTTCATTGTGAAAGCGTCAGTCCCAAATCCTTCGGAGCTTCTTGTAAACGAATTCAGGAAAAAACTTACCGCAAACGGAATTACCATTTCAGGAAGAAACAGTTTTGAAAAGGCAAAATCGTCAGGAAAAATACTTTTCGTCAGCCAATCGCCAGCTTTAAAGGAAATTATAAAAGTA
Source organism: Prolixibacteraceae bacterium (assembly GCA_963677955.2). GTDB lineage: Bacteria > Bacteroidota > Bacteroidia > Bacteroidales > Prolixibacteraceae > Aquipluma. The sequence continues at coordinate 3,238,193 of CAXXQR010000001.1, read as the reverse complement.
ACCAATCACGAAAGCGTGAATTTATTTGCCGAACATTTCCTGAAACAACTTGCATTTCAGGCTTATGGATTGGGAACCACCAAAGATGGCTGTAAATTTATCAGCCAATTCTGGAAAGAAAAAGGATTGGACATTACCGGATTTTTCATGAATGACGGAAGCGGCTTGTCGCGATTTAACGCCATAACGGCCAGCCAGCTTGTTTTCATTCTGAATTACATGAAAACCCGAAGCAAATATTCCGGAGAATTTTTCGATTCGTTGGCGAGTCCGGGAAATGGAACACTCAGCGTTTTTAAAAGCGCCGACTTTCCCGACAATTGTCTGCATGCCAAAAGTGGCTCTATGACGCGCGTACGTTGCTACGCGGGCTATTTAACTACAATCTCCGGGAGGCAACTCTCGTTTGTCTTTATGCTGAATAATTTCTCGTGCAGCCAAACCGAAGCGATCAGGAAAATTGAAGAAGCCTTGATTGAGCTGCGCAAAATGTAGGGAAAACCAACAAAAAAAGCCCCGTTTTTCAACGAGGCTTAAAAAATTCAAGGGGATTTATTTATTGCTTACACGATGCTTTTCATCGCAGTCATTTCTTCGCGTAGTTCGTAGCCAATAATTTCAATCGGGTGGAACCGGATAATTTCATTCACACCAATCAATTGTTTATTGTCAACGCCATTGCCTTTGCCTGCGCCATAAGGTTTCCCGATTACATCGCTGTCGATTTTGGACATGAAATCGGCCAGCAACGGTTTACAGGCATGGTCGAATAAATAACAACCATATTCAGCAGTATCGGAAATTACGCGGTTCATTTCGAACAGTTTTTTGCGGGCAATGGTATTTGCAATAAGCGGAACTTCGTGCAACGATTCGTAATAGGCTGATTCCTCTTTGATTCCCGCTTCAGTCATGGTTTCGAAAGCCAGCTCAACGCCAGATTTTACGAAAGCAATCATCAAAACGCCATTATCAAAATATTCCTGTTCACTGATTTCCATCGTTCCGGCAGGAGTTTTTTCGAATGCCGTTTCACCTGTTTCGGCTCTCCAGGTCAACAGGTTTTTGTCATCGTTGGCCCAGTCTTCCATCATGGTTTTCGAGAAATGTCCCGACATAATATCGTCCATGTGTTTCCAAAACAGCGGACGCATAATTTTTTTCAATTCTTCGGAAAGTTCGAAAGCCTTGATTTTTGCAGGGTTCGACAAACGATCCATCATGTTGGTAATTCCGCCATGTTTCAGAGCTTCGGTAATCACTTCCCATCCGTACTGAACCAATTTTGAAGCGTATCCGGCATCAATTCCCTTTTCGATCATTTTGTTGAACGACAGAATTGAACCTGTTTGCAGCAAACCACACAAAATGGTTTGTTCGCCCATTAAATCCGACTTTACTTCGGCCACAAATGACGAACGTAAAACTCCGGCTTTGTGACCACCGGTAGCTGCCGCATAAGCTTTTGCAATTTCAAAACCGTCGCCATTCGGATCGTTTTCAGGATGAACAGCAATTAGCGTTGGTACGCCAAATCCGCGTTTGTATTCTTCGCGAACTTCTGAACCAGGTGATTTTGGCGCCACCATGATCACAGTAATATCTTTACGGATTTGCATGCCTTCTTCAACAATATTGAACCCGTGCGAATACGAAAGCGTAGCGCCTTTTTTAATCAGCGGCATAACAGCAGTGATCACTCCGGTGTGCTGTTTATCAGGAGTTAAGTTGATTACCAAGTCTGCAGTCGGAATCATTTCTTCGTAAGTTCCAACTTTAAAACCGTTTCCGGTTGCATTTTTATACGATTGTCTTTGTTCTTTAATTGCTTCAGCGCGTAGAGTGTACGAAATATCAAGACCTGAATCGCGCATATTTAGTCCCTGGTGCAAGCCCTGTGCACCACAGCCAATGATAACGATTTTTTTGCCTTCCAGCTTTTTAACGCCGTCAGCAAATTCCGAACTGTCCATAAATTCGCAGGTTCCCAGTTGTTCCAACTGAAGACGCAGCGGTAAGGTGTTAAAATAATTTGCCATCTTCTTTTCGATTTTATTGTGTTTTAAGAATGAACGATTTTTCTGATTGTACAAAGCAATGGATATTTCAGTAAAAAGCCACGTAAAAAAACATTTATTTTAGGTACTTTTCATGGATTAACATTTATACTATATACATTATTTCAAAATATGATCTTAATTTCAGCACATTAACAATCGCTTAATTTTGGTAATTTTTCGATCACACAAAAGTTTCGGTCCTGTATTGTAACGGTGTAATTCCGGTTTCGCGTTTAAAAAATTTGGTAAAATACGATTGGTCTTCAAAGTGAAGCTGATTGGCAATTTCAGAAACATTCAGGTTTGTATGAACCAACAAACGCTTAATTTCCAGAATTTGTTTGGCTTTAATAATTTGCAACGAAGTTTTGCCTGTCAGCACTTTTACGGTTTGAGTCAAATGATTGGCTGTCACTCCCATCAAATTGGCATAGTCGTTCAGCGAAATATTCTGCTGGTAATTTTCCTCAATCAGGTGAAAAAATCGTTTCACCATAATTTGGCCCTTCCCTTTGTTCAGCAAATTTTCGCTTACCTGATAACGTGCAGCACAAGTTGTCAGGATTAAATCGAGAATTGAACGCAGCATTTCTGGGATGGATTCTCCACCAGTTTTCAGTTCCGAAATACTTTGCCTGAACAAAGTTTCGAGGAAGCGAACATCGTTCTCATTTTCCAGAATAAGCGGCGGATTATCCTGATGAATGGTATAGAAAAACGGGAACTCAATCAGGCTATTCTGATTGCTTTGATTGCGGAGATAAAAATCTGCTGTGAAGATAAAAATATAACCCTCAATATCTTGCGAAAGCTCAAGTTTGTGCGCCTGACCTGGTGACATAAAAAATACACACGGCGGTTTAATTTCATATTTGTTGCTATCAATCACATGATATCCGGAGCCCTTCAGCAAATACAATACTTCGAAAAAGTCGTGCCGATGCGGATATTTCACACTGAAATGCCGTTTGGCATCAAAAATTTCAACCTGAAATTGCTGACTTTGTCGCTCAGGCGAACTAAAATTATGGAGACTGTAAACAGGTAACTGTTCGGCAAGCTGCTTCATGAATGGAATTCAATTTTGGGTAGCTTACGAAAGTACGAACAAATTGGTTAATCCGAAATTCATTGTACTGAAGAATCGAATCGTTTTATGATTTCAGGAAAAACAAGAATTGATTAACGACCTATCAACATGAATTTGTGCAATAACAAATACTCACCCCAAAACCAGTGATCTCTAATTTTCAACTGTAAAAATCGGAAATGAGTGTCACCGAAGCGATGAGGTGAGTCAAAACAGAAAACAATTCAAAAAACACAATTAACCCTAAAAAATATCTTCTTTAAAATCGACTTGTCACAAATGTTGACCTACATAAACCGACGAATTCTCCCAGGGAACCAGATTTCCGTCAAAAGTCAACCTTCCGGAGCTAAGACCAGTTAAAGTTGCCGTTCCGCCACCCGAAGCGCCAATGGAGAAATACAGATCGTAAATGCCAATTGGAGTCATTACATTGATGCTTAAACCAAAGGTTTTATTTTTGTCATTTGCCGTTAATTCCCATTTCGTAATTTCTCCTTTGGCCGTAACACCACCAACCCCATTGGGCCCCATTCTGAAATTCGACCCGACCTGAATAGTTGCCATAGTTGAATCTACAGCCACAAAATTGATATTTGAACTCACAAAAAACCGGTTTCCATACCTGTCTTGCAAATAATCTGTCTGCAAAACAAAATCCCGGTTCTCAAGCATGTTCTTGGTTATCTCATATTGCTTTGCAGTTTCAGCATTTCGCTTTTCTTTCTTTGTCAAATTATTTTCGTCAACTCCCTGCGCAAACAAAAAACTGGCAGAAACGACGAATCCGAGTAATACGATTAATCTTTTCATAGCCTTTTATATTTTATATTTTCTGGAGTATACTGCAAGATTCGTTCCGCTTTTGAAATACCCCATTCTATTTTTCAACACGTTAGCAAAATTTAACGATTGAACACGATAAGCTGGATTTTGAACTCAATTTCTGAATCTTTAGCACTGCTATTTTATTACTTTTGCCAAAACCTCAAGACTCCAGAATGGGAAAACACGTCCTCCGGTTATTACCCCTTGGAAAAGAAATTCAAGTAAACCACGGCACTCCATTAATTGATGTGCTGCATGAGTTTGGCATTGAATTTCCCTGTGGCGGAAAAGGAACCTGCGGAAAATGTAAAATCAGGCTTCTGAATGGAGAAATAGAAACCGATAACCACAAGCATAAATTAGAACAGTTGAATCTTTCGAACGATTGGCGACTGGCTTGCTACAGTTTTTGTAATGGCGATATCACACTCGAAATTGAACAATTCAATCACCTGATTTTAGCCGATGAAAGCGAATTCGATTTTATACCGCAGGAAGGATTTGGCGTAGCCATCGATCTTGGGACAACTACGTTGGTCGCACAGTTGATCGATTTATCGTCGGCCAAAGTTCTGGCTGTTGAAACTATGCTGAACCCGCAGGTAAAATTTGGAGCCGACCTCATTTCCCGGATTCAGGCTTGTCTGGATGGAAATGCACACGAAATGACCCACCTAATCCGCAAAACGACAGGCAGTATGATATCGCTGATGCTCGAAAAACATCCGGTTGATTTGCGAAAAATATCAATCGTTGGAAATACTGCCATGCAGTTAATTTTTAGTAGTTGCGATGTTAGTCCACTTTCAATGTATCCTTTTCACACCAATGATTTGGGAATAAAACTATTTGTTCCAGAAGAGCTAAACTGGGATTTTAAAGTTTCGGGAGAAATTAAGTTTCACCCGTCAATCGGCAGTTTTGTCGGCAGCGATATTCTGGCCGGGATCGCGGCAACCGGAATACACGAAAAAGAAAATTATTCCGCGTTAATCGATTTGGGGACGAATGGTGAAATTGTGGTCGGCAACACAAATCAGATTGTTTGTGCCTCGACGGCAGCCGGACCGGCTTTCGAAGGCGCCAACATTTCGATGGGCATGCGGGCAGTTACCGGTGCAATTTCGTCGCTAACATTGAAAGATGGCAAAATTGAAGCCACCGTGATCGGCAACACCACACCAAAAGGAATTTGCGGAAGCGCTTTGATTGATGCTGTAGCCATTCTCCGAAAACTGGATTTGATTGGCATGTTTGGAGAAATCAATTCCGGAGAAACCGGAATTCACCTGAAAGGGAAAGTGAATCTGACACAAAAAGATATCAACGAATTTCAGTTGGCAAAGGCTGCCATTGCATCCGGATTAACTATTCTGACTTCAGAACTAGGCTTACAACTTTCAGATATTCAGGAAATTTATATTGCCGGAGGCTTCGGAAACTACATTAACATCAGTCACGTGGTAGAAACCGGCATGATTGAACTTCAGGAGGAAAAAATACATAAAATGGGAAACACAGCGCTGATCGGCGCTAAAATGTTCTTGTTTTCAAATCCTGAAGTCATTGACGAAATTCTGAAGAAAACCCGCCACATCAACCTCGAAGGGAACCCTGATTTTCAGGATATTTATGTAGACAAAATGCTGTTTTAGAAGTTTGGAGTGCCTAAAGTGAACTAAAGTGCCTAAAGTTATGAATTCAGTTTCCTGAAGTTACTTTAGGCACTTCGAATTTTAGACACTTCAAACTTTTTTTAGTCGACTTGCTCAAGCATTGCATCGCGTTCTTTCAGGAATTCCGAAAGTTTTTCGATGGTACTGCGGGTAATGGCAACCCTTCCTGAGCGAATAAACTGAACAACTCCGTAAGGACTCAGTTCTTCGAAAAGGCGCTGTGTTTCGTGCGAATGACCAGTCTTTTCAATGGCCACATATTCGCGCGTGATTTCCAGAATCCGGGCCCCCGAATTGCGAACAATTTTCTCAACCTTATCGGAGTCGAACAAAAATTCGGTGGAAACTTTATAAAGCGCTATTTCCTGGTAAATCATTTCGTCGTTCGTGTTCGCGAAAACTTTCAGCACATCCACAACTTTTTCGAGCTGACCAATAACCCGGGCAACACGATCGGCTGTTTCGTTAATTACGATCGTAAATTTAAAAATTCCTGAAATAGCAGATTCAGAAACAGTTAAACTGTCAATGTTAATTTTCCGGCGTGTAAAAATGATGGTTAAACGACCGAGCAAACCGATATGGTTTTCAGAAAAAACGGTAATTATATATTCTTGTTTCATTGGAAAATCTTTTATGTTTTAAAACTTTTGAGCATGAATCCCGAAACCGCATTACGGCTCCAGAAGAATATCGGAAATTGAAGCGCCGGTTGGAATCATCGGGAAAACATTGTCTTCCTTCTCTACAACTACTTCAAGCACATAAGGTCCTTTGTGATCGAGCATTTCCTGAACTGCGTTTTCAAGCTGATCGCGGGAAGTCACTTTTTGAGATGCCAAACCATACGCTTTTGCAATTCCAACGAAATCAGGATTTTTCATTTCAGTAAACGAGTACCTTTTTTCGAAAAACAGTTGCTGCCACTGGCGAACCATTCCCAGAAAATTGTTATTGAGAACGATAATTTTAATGTCGAGATTGTATTGGGCAATCGTTCCCAATTCCTGAATAGTCATCTGGAAACCTCCGTCGCCGGCCATGGCAAATACGACACGGTCGGGCTGACCAATTTTAGCGCCCATGGCGGCCGGCAATGCGTACCCCATTGTTCCAAGTCCTCCGGAAGTGACATTGCTTCTGGGTTCTGTGAACTTAAAATAGCGCGATGCAATCATTTGCTGCTGGCCAACATCAGTAACTAAAACAGCGTCGTGATTCGTTTTTTCAGAAGCAATGCGAACGACTTCACCCATGGTTAACCCAGTCTTTTGAGGATATATATCATGCGAGATCACTTTGTCGTATTCAATCTTATCGCAATCGCGGAATTCCTGTACCCAAGCTTCATGAGAATTTGGATTAACGTTGTCAATCAACATGCGAAGCGATTTTTTTGCATTTCCTAAAATCGGTGCATCCGCTTTAATGATTTTATCAATCTCAGCCGGATCAATTTCGAGATGAACAATTTTAGCCTGACGGGCATAAGCGGCAACTTTACCGGTCACGCGGTCGTCGAAGCGCATCCCGATTGAAATGACCACATCGGCTTCGTTGGTTTTAATGTTCGGACCATAATTCCCATGCATTCCAAGCATTCCCACATTAAGCGGATGATCAGATGGAAGTGCGGAGAGTCCCAGCAAAGTCCATGCTGCCGGAATACCGGTTTTTTCGATAAACTCTTTCAATTCAGCTTCAGCATGAGCAATCATTACACCGTGACCAAACAAAACAATTGGTTTTTTTGCCTGATTAATTATGTCAGCAGCAGTCTTTACCTGAAACGGATCAACAGGATATTCAGGCAGATAACTTCTTATTTTGGTGCATTTTTTATACTCGAAATCGAGCATTGCAAATTGGGCGTCTTTGGCAATGTCGAGCAAAACCGGGCCCGGCCGGCCTGTGTTGGCAATGTGAAATGCTTTGGCAATAGCTTCAGGAATTTCGTCGGCCGAGGTTACCTGGAAGTTCCATTTGGTTACCGGCATCGTAATACCCACCACATCAGATTCCTGAAATGCATCGGTTCCAAGCAGCGGTGAAGCCACCTGACCAGTAATACAAACCACTGGAATTGAGTCGATCATTGCATCGGCCAGACCAGTGATCAGGTTGGTTGCTCCCGGTCCTGAAGTCGCAAAACATACGCCCGCTCTGCCAGTTACTTTGGCATAACCTTCGGCAGCATGAATAGCGCCCTGTTCGTGCCTGGTTAAATAATGGGTAACTTTTTGATCGTAATCGTACAATGCATCGTAAATGGGCATAATCGCACCGCCCGGATACCCAAAAATGGTATCAACTCCTTCTTCAAGAAGGGATAATATTACAGCTTCTGAGCCGCTTATACGCTGTGTTGCCATATTCTATCTGTTTAGTTATTTTCTCTTTAATTAATAAGTTCGAAATTCGGAGTGTCTGGAGTTCGGAGTTGAAAAACTTTAGGCACTCTAGCTCACTTTAGGCACTCCAAACTCCTTTATTCAATCAACCGTATTGCACCGCGATCAGCCGACGAAACCATGCTGGCATAAGCCTTCAGGGCTTTGCTTACCTGACGTTTGCGATCAACAGGCTTAAAGGCATCTTTTCCTTTGCCAAGTTCCTTTTGCCTGCGCGATTCCAGTTCTTCGTCACTGATCAGTACATTTATTTTGCGTTCCGGAATATCAATTTCAATCAAGTCTCCATCTTCAATCAGAGCAATTGCACCTCCTGCAGCAGCTTCCGGAGAAATGTGCCCAATCGACAAACCAGAAGTTCCTCCTGAAAAACGGCCATCGGTAATAAGGGCACAGGCTTTGCCGAGTTTCATCGATTTAATGTATGAAGTCGGATAAAGCATTTCCTGCATTCCGGGTCCGCCTTTTGGTCCCTCGTATTTAATCACAACTACATCTCCGGCCTGCACTTTGTCGCCAAGAATTCCGTTGCAGGCATCGTCCTGCGATTGGAATACCTTGGCAGTTCCTTTAAAATGATAAACTGATGGATCGACTCCGGCGGTTTTTACGATACAACCGTCCAGCGCAATATTGCCGTAGAGAACAGCCAGACCGCCGTCTTTGTTGTAAGCATGTTCGTAATCGCGGATACAACCGTCAGCACGGTCGGTATCCAGTTCCTTGTAATAACTTTCCTGAGAGCCCATCACCAGATTTCGTCCGCCACCGGGTGCCGATTTATACCTGCGCGTTGCATCTTCATCAATGGTTGTTGCCATAACATCATATTTTGCAATGGCTTCCGCAAGTGTTTTACCGTCGGCACGAACAGCAGATGTTTCCATCATTCCGGCACGGTCAAGTTCAGCCAGAATTCCAAGGATACCACCTGCCCGGTTTACATCCTGAATGTGGTAACTTCCGTTTGGCGCAACTTTACAGAGGTTCGGTGTCACTTTCGACAATTCGTCAATATCTTTCATGGTAAAGTCAACACCACCTTCATAGGCTATGGCCAAAATGTGCAAAACTGTATTGGTAGAACCACCCATCGCAATGTCAAGTTTCATGGCATTTTCGAAAGCAGCTTTGGTAGCAATAGCTCGTGGCAGCACTTTTTCGTTGCCATTTTTATAAAAATCCCAAGTCATTTCAACGATTCGGGTCGCTGCTTCGTCAAACAATTTTTTACGGTTGGCATGAGTGGCCACAATTGTTCCGTTGCCTGGCAACGCCAATCCCAGCGCTTCGGCCAAGCAGTTCATCGAGTTGGCGGTAAACATTCCGGAGCATGAACCGCAGGTTGGACAAGCATTTTGTTCAACTCTGGAAACCATCGAGTCCGAAACCGAATGATCGGCAGACATCACCATCGCATCAACCAGATCGTACATTTTGCCATCTACTTCACCTGCTTCCATTGGCCCGCCTGAAACAAAAATGGCTGGAATATTCAATCGCATGGCAGCCATCATCATTCCGGGGGTAATTTTATCGCAGTTCGAAATGCAAACCATGGCATCGGCCTGATGTGCATTCACCATGTATTCAACGCTGTCGGCAATCACATCGCGCGACGGCAGCGAATACAACATGCCATCGTGACCCATGGCAATACCGTCGTCAACGGCAATGGTATTGAATTCAGCAGCAAAGCAGCCTTCTTTTTCAATGATGCTTTTAATGTATTGACCGATATCGTGAAGATGCGCATGTCCCGGTACAAACTGAGTAAATGAATTGACAATGGCAATCACCGGACGTCCAAAATGTTCTTCTTTCATACCGTTTGCCCGCCAAAGGCTTCTTGCCCCCGCCATACGCCGACCTTCGGTCGTAGTGGCTGATCTTAATCGATTTTGCATACCTTTTTGTCTGAAATTATTTTTTCACTTAAAAAAAAACCTTTCTCATTCTGAAGAGAAAGGCTCAAATATCAATTTAGTGCATATTCTATCCGGCCTTCCTTCTATACGATTAGAATGACGACGACTACGAGGACCAATAGAATATATGCAGATTTCATTTCTTAATTTTAATTCATTAAAAAAGCCATTCTTTTTTTCTGAGAATGGCTTTCAAGTTCGTTAACTTCATATTATACCATTCTCATTCAGCACGAAGGACGACCACCACGCTGACAATGACTAGAGATATAATACTGATATTTTTCATTGATGTTTGCTAATAATGAGGGCAAATGTAGAAATTAATTTGAAAACCCAAAATTAATTTGAAAGTAAAATGCCCAATTCGGTGAAAATCTATTACTGAACCTTTCATTTTTAAACAATTCAATTCTGTAAAGGTTGATTTGTACGACGATTTTTCTTAATGTGAATTTTATTTTTCGACGTTACTTCCTGAAATCCGGCCAATTGGAATTTAAATTTTCATTGTGCTTTTTAAACCTTTCCGATCATAAAAATGGCTGGTCGTTTTTGGATGTCGGGAATGTGACTTTTCCAGTATGAAACCGGTTTACTTACAATGAACTCCGAATCCAAAGTTATATCTGCTGCAATGCAAAGCATAGTTTGTGGCTCGCAGGTATTCAGTAAATCATTTAGAAGCTGAAGGTTTCTGTAAGGCGCTTCTATAAAGATCTGGGTTTGTCCTTCGGTTTGCATCCGCTTTTCGAGCATCTTAATTTGCTGCGCTTTTTGCGGATTTTTAATCGGCAAATAGCCGTTAAACGCAAAATTTTGGCCGCTCATTCCCGAAGCCATCAGTGCCAACAAAATAGACGACGGTCCAACCAATGGCACGACCTGAATATTCCGAATATGCGCCAGTTTAACCACTTCGGCACCCGGATCGGCAACTCCGGGACAACCGGCTTCTGAAATGATCCCAATATCCAACCCGTTTTGATTGGGTTCCAAAAACCGGATGATCTCTTTTTGATCGGTATGCTGGTTCAGTTCAAAAAAAGTCAGGTCGTCAATCACAATGGCCGGATTTACTTTTTTCAGGAACCTTCGGGCTGTTCTAATATTTTCAACAATAAACACCTGAACTGATGAGATCAATCCGGTTAAATCGGGTGGTAAAACACGTTCGATACTGGTGTCGCCCAGAGTTGTGGGAATCAGATAAAGTTTGGCCATGATTAAAATTTCTTCAAAAATAGTTAAAAACCTTCGGCAGGCAGACCGCAATCCTTACTTTTGTGAATCAAATAACAGTTTTTGTGAAACTCACTTTTTTAGGAACAGGAACTTCGCAGGGTGTGCCGGTCGTCGCATGTCAGTGCCCGGTGTGCTTGTCGGACAACCCAAAAGACAAGCGTTTGCGGGCTTCGGTGATGATTGAAGCCGATGGGCAGTGCCTGGTGATTGACGCCGGTCCGGATTTCCGCCAGCAAATGCTGACACACCAGGTCAGGCATTTGAATGGTATTCTGCTTACACACGAGCATGTCGATCATATTTTTGGGTTGGATGACATTCGGGCGTTCAACTGGGTGCAAAAACAAGCCACCGATATTTATGCTGAAGAACGCGTGCAGATTGCCATTCGCCGCATTTTCGACTACGTTTTTGCGACTTACCGTTATCCCGGAATTCCACAAATGCATTTGCACCTGATTGAAAACAAACCATTCAAAATTGGTGAACTTGAAATTATCCCCATTCGCGGATTTCATTATAAACTGCCGGTTTTTGGCTTCAGGATTGGGAAACTGGCATACGTTACCGATGTAAACCGGCTGGAAGAAGCTGAGATCGATAAAATTCGCGGATTGGAAATTCTGGTGATAAATGCGCTAAGAAAAGAAGATCACATTTCGCATTACAGTTTGCCACAGGCGCTTGATTTAATTGCAGAAGTTAAGCCGGGGAAAGCCTATCTCACACATCTTTCGCACCAAATGGGATTTTACGACGAGGTGCAGAACGAACTTCCGGAGAATGTTTTTTTATCGTATGATGGGTTGGAGCTGAATATCTGAGAAAGAAATGGTAGTCATTCAATAGTCATTTGTGGTCATTAATTGAAAAAAGAAAGAGCCGATCAAAATACATGACAATTTAATGACGCGAAGCAAATGACTATTAATACCTGACCTGCTCAATCGGAATCTCAGGCATTTCTTCAAAATCGACCAGTGCATTTACCAAACCGACTTTCTGAAAATTCGGAATGTCTTCTTTCCTGATTTCCTTTTCGGAAATAATTCCCTGATCGAGTAAAAATTCTCGCTTGGTTCCTTTTAACAACGGAGTTGTTGGTGTAAACCAATTTTTCCCATCGAAAAACAAGAGATTGGCGGCAAACGAATCGCTGACAAAACCATTTTTTACAACAATAATGTCGTCGCAATCGCCACGCTGTGAAAACAATTCCTGAAGAATTTGACGGTTGGTGTATTTCAAATGATAATCCACACTTTCGTTGTGAACGACTTTCAGGCTTTGAATTTTTCGAAAAACATACGGCTCAATTTCCACTTTTTCGATTTGATCACGATACAACACCCGAACTTTAAATAAGCCAGTTCTGCAATTTTCGGGAATGACAATTGCCTCTGCCAAATTGGTTTTTTGAGCTTCAGTATACAATTCGGCCATTGAACGGTTCATTCGCTCCTGATGATATTCCAAATGCGGAATAACACCGTCTTTCAATTTTAACGATTCAACTAACTGGCACATAGACTTTCTGAATTACTTCGTTATACTCCGCCTGGCAATCGCTCAAAAATGTGATGCCGCCTCCACTTTTGAAAATCAGCTCATCGCCATTTTGCTCCAGATACCTGATTAACACGCAGCTATCAAGATTTCTTCCGTCGAAAAAACCAAAGATACCTGTATAATAACCTCGCTGATGGGTTTCAACCTCACGGATAATTTCAACAGTTTTGGATTTGGGCGCACCACAAATCGATCCTGCAGGCAACATTTCGGCCAGAATGCTTCCGATATTTTGTGTGTAATTCGCGGGTAATCTACCGGATATTTGCGAACTCATTTGCAGCAAATCGCCCCGATTGGTTTTAATCCGATCGATGTACATCAACCGGTCGACATTAACATCGGAAGCAACGATGCTCAAATCGTTACGAATTAAATCAACAATGGTGTGATGCTCGGCCACTTCTTTTTCATCGGACAGTAAAATCTGTTCGGCGTTTTCAATTCCGGCGTCGATGGTTCCTTTCATCGGATACGAAGAAATTACACCATCACTGATGCGAACAAAAATTTCAGGCGAAAAACATACAAACTGGTTTTTGAGCCAGATTTTATAAGGCGCAACACTTCGATGAAAAATTTCTTCCGGAGAAAGATTGGTCTCAACCCTGGTTGGCATCGTCAGGTTTAACAAATAGGTATCTCCGGCATGAATAAAGCGCTGAACTTTATCAAACGCAGTCTGATATTCGTCAAAACTCACCGGAAACGACAACCATGAAATTTGCTTTTCCGGCGTTGGATTCGCCTTCTGAACATTCGATTTTTCAGGAGTTTGCCATTGTATCGACTGGTCGCCAGGTTCAAAAATCAACGGCTTTTCAAAATCGAAATCGATGAGAAAAGCGAAAGATTTCCCTTTTGCACCCATTTCGTTCATCAGCGCCACCGTATGTTTTTGTTTTTCGTTCATAGCAGGTGTCAAAGATAAATAAATATGAATATTCGGTTGTTTTCCTAATTGATTTGGCTAATGGGGCTTTGCCCCAAACCCTAATTACTTTTTTGTCTTGACTCAAAAAAGTAATCAAAAAAAGTCAAGGCTGCGCCCGCTTCGCTCGAAAAACCAGCGTTCGACGGCTAAAATCTTTTAAACTCGCCTTCGGCTCAAACAGAAAAGATTTCTTAACGCCTTACTTACTTGTTTTTCGGCTCACCGGACGAGGCCAGTCTTCACAAGAAGTGTAGCATTTCATTTTAGATGAAGTATCGGATACTAATTTAAATAAAAGAGTTACTGACAGTGAATGAGTTTCGCCAAACCTGATTTTTTCGGAACATAAATTCTGAAAATTGCCTGAAAAAATGAACAATAATCTGGTTTTTGTGTGTTATTTTTGACTGATGAGCATAGCCGAAAATATAAAACTAATTCAATCGAATCTGCCGGAAACGGTTCAGTTGGTTGCGGTTTCGAAAACCAAGCCTGCCGAATTGCTGATGGAAGCTTACCAAACCGGGCAACGTGCCTTTGGCGAAAACAAGGTTCAGGAAATGCTTTGGAAATACGAAGCATTACCCAAAGATATTGAGTGGCATTTCATCGGACACATGCAAACCAACAAGGTGAAATATATCGTTCCGTTTGTCCATCTCATTCATGGTGTCGATTCGTTTAAACTCCTGAAAACCATCAATTCTGAAGCAAAAAAAATTAACCGAAACATTCCCTGTTTGCTTCAGTTTCACATTGCCGAAGAAGATACAAAATTCGGATTATCACTTCAGGAGGCTGAAGAAATTTTGAATTCCGAAGAATTTAAAGCATTGGAAAATGTGCCCATTTCAGGAGTAATGGGCATGGCAACATACACCGACGACGAACACCAAATCAGGAAAGAATTTGCCTATTTGCGATCGTGTTTCGAAAAACTGAGGCAAAACTATTTCTCAGGGAAGCCGGAATTTAAAGAGATTTCGATGGGTATGTCGGGCGATTATTTATTGGCTGTTGAACAGGGAAGCACCATGGTGAGAATTGGCAGCACTATTTTTGGTGAACGAAACTATTCGACTGAATCATGATTTTTTGAAACTTTGTATTTGTCAAAAATAATATAGGTTTGTTCTTTTATTATTCGAAACGCTGAAATTCGAAATTTTGCCAGGTCAGAATTGTGAAGATCTGAAGCGACAATTTCATTAAAACCAAATTAACTACAAGATTATGACTAATTTAGAAACCAAATACATGGGATTAAAACTACGAAATCCCATCATCGTGGCCAGTTCGGGCCTCACAAACTCGATCGAAAAAATTAAAGATCTTGAAAATGCAGGTGCCGGAGCGATCGTCCTGAAATCGATTTTCGAGGAGCAAATTAACAACGAGGTGAATCATCTGATCAATCGAGATCCACAAAATCAATACCCGGAAGCTGAAGATTACATCTGGAATTATACGCGGAATAATACAATTACAAGCCACCTGAATTTACTGAGCGAGGCCAAAAAAGAAACTGAAATTCCGATTATTGCCAGTATCAATTGCATGTCAGCTTCGGAATGGACCATTTTTGCCAAAGATTTTGAGAATGCCGGTGCCGATGGTCTGGAACTGAACCTGTTTTTTGTACCGACTGACCGCAACAAAACGGCTTTGGAAATTGAGCAACTCTACCTGAACATTATTTCAGAAGTAAAAAAGAATGTGAAAATTCCGGTTGCAGTTAAAATTGGATTTTATTACACCAACCTCATAAAAATGGCTGATAAACTGGTGGCCAACGGCGCCGATGCGCTGGTACTATTTAATCGCTTTTACGAGCCCGACATCAACATCAATAAACTTGAACTCACTTCATCGGAGGTATTCAGTTCACCCGCTGATATTCGGCGTTCACTGCGCTGGATCGGACTGATTTCGTCGCAGTTGCCCAAGGTTGAAATTGCTGCCGGAACCGGTATTCATGATGGAGAAGCTGTTATTAAGGAGCTTTTGGCCGGCGCTCGTGCCACCCAGGTTTGTTCAACGGTTTACATCAATGGTTCGCAAATTATTGCCGGAATGCTCAACGATTTAACGGCTTTTATGAAAAAATGGAATTTCAAAACCATCGACGATTTCCGCGGACGCTTGTCGTATAAAAATATTCCTGACCCGATGATGTATGAGCGGGCTCAGTTTATGAAATATTTTTCAGGAATGTAAACGTTTTCAAATACCCGTCACCCCGAATTTATTTCGGGGTCTGCCTTTTTATTCAGCGAAACAATTTAAATTCAGGATTAAGTTAAAAACCGATGGAAGGCAAAAAATCGATCACATCAAGCATCAATACTTTCTTGTCTTCCGGAGCGCTTTGAATGGCTTTATCGAGCAAATTAATTTCGATATCAATTTTTCGCTGATCAATTTGCGCCGTCATATTCATGATCACCGTGTATGCCTCAAAGGCAATCAGGAATTCGTTTTCAATGAGCAACTCAACAAAAAGCGACAAGTAATTGCTGTAATCAAGTCCGTTTTCCCAACAGCTCGCCACCAGCTCTTTCAATTCTGGGGCATATTTCTGATTTTGAATGGCTTCAATAATCAATGGGATGGAATCACTTTCTTTCAGGTTGGCAAACAAACCGGCAATCTTCTTTTTAACTTCCGGATCCTGAGTCAAATGCAGCAACTCAATCAATACCGGAATATCCGAAACTCTTCCGGAAACTCTTAATTCTTCAAGTGTTTCGATCACTTTGAGCGAATCGGATGATTCCAACCCTCTCAGGATATTTTTGTGCTCATTTGGTGTATTTTCGCCGGTCATTGTCTGTTTTTTCTGAATAATCTGCAAAAATAATCATTTGAATTTAAGATGACCTTTTTTAAGGGTTGGTTGTGTGGCAGAAATAGCAAATTAAATTAACTCCGGATTCTGCCGTGGCTGAAAAATTCAGAATTCATTCGGTTTACCTTCCTAAATTTTACCTTTGCAGTCGAAAAAAAAAGAACGATCAATGAATAAAAATACCCAGGAACTTGCCGGACTTGACATTTGGCGACTGATGCTCAAATATTTCATACCAGCCTTTATCGGTGTGTTTGTAAACGCACTTTATAACATTGTCGACCGCATTTTTATCGGTCAGGGCGTGGGTTCACTGGCGCTTAGCGGAATCTCGGCCATTTTCCCGGTCATGTTGATTGTGATGGGCTTCGGTATGTTAATTGGCATTGGTTCAGGAGTTTTGATTTCGATAAACATGGGTAAGCGAGATATGAAACGAGCCGAAAAAATTCTGGGAAGCAGCTTTTTACTGATGATCCTTGTTTCGGTTTTGATTACTATTATCGGGTTTTCTATTAAGGGACCATTGTTGCGCTCGTTTGGGGCAACCGCCGAAACCATGGAATATGCCAACGATTACCTGAATATTATTCTGGCCGGAACAGTTTTTCAGGTTGTTGGATTTTCGCTGAATAACATTATCCGCTCGGAAGGAAACGCCAGAACGGCCATGTTTTCAATGATTATCAGTGCAGGAACAAACCTGATTCTCGATCCGGTTTTCATTTTCGGATTCGGAATGGGCGTAAAAGGTGCCGCTTATGCTACTGTAATTTCCATGATTGTGCTGACAATCTGGGTGATTGCGCATTTCCGGAGTTCGAAAGCAGTGGTGAAATTAAAGCCTGAAAACATTGTTTTCGACCGTAAAATTTTGCTTGAAATTGTAGCTATCGGCATGGCGCCATTCTTTATGCAAATTGCCAACAGTTTTGTTCAGGGATTGCTAAACACCAAACTTATTGCCTTCGGAGGCGATTTGGCCGTTGGCGCCATGGGCATTGTAAACAGTATGACTACCATGATTGTGATGTCGATTGTAGCTATCAATATGGCTTCGCAACCCATCATCAGTTTCAATTATGGCGCTAAATCTTTCGGGCGGGTTAAAGAAACACTTCGAATTGCCATGATCGCCGCAACGGGAATAGCCGTTTTTGCATTCATCATGGTCGAATCATTTCCGGAAATCATTGTAAAACTATTCAATTCTTCGGATGCCGGATTGCTTGGCATTGGCAGACAGGGGTTACGTCTCGGCCTGATGGCTCTGCCTTTCATCGGTTTTCAGGTGGTGGTGGGTAATTTCTTTCAATCGGTTGGAAACGCCAAAATTGCGGTATTTTTAACGTTGCTTCGTCAGGTTATTATTCTCATTCCGCTGATTTTTATTCTCCCCAATTATATCGGGCTCAAAGGAATTTGGTTATCCATGCCAATTTCCGATGTTGCATCAGCGCTTGTTGTCGTATTTATTCTGATTTATCATTGGAGAAAGCTAAACGGAATGTCGGAAATTACGCCGGTTTCCTGAAAAACAAAGAGCTAAAATTCAACGGTAACACCCAATCCCCTGAGCTCTTCAATTTGCGAAAGTGATAATTTATTTCCGGTAAGATCAGCAAATTCCAGTGTTTCAATATCAAACAATGGTGAAATATCGTCGATCGAATTGTGCGACAAATCCACGCTTTTCAATTGCTGCAGAAAACCCAATGCGTCAATGTAGCCAATTTGATTGTTGGAAAGATTCAATTCCTGAATACAGGTCAATCCGGCTATCGGTTCCAGATCATAAATCCGGTTAAACGACAGGTCGAGATTTACTGTATGAATGCAATATTCTAGGCCATCCAAATCATCAATTTCACATTCTGAAAGTTCAAGCTCGTCCATTTCTTCGAGGTAATAAACCGGGAAACTGGTTGCCGTGTCTCCAAATTGTCTGATTTGCACCGCCTCATACACGGTGTAGCCGCTTCGGGTCTCCTCCCGTTTTTTGCGTGTCTTTTTCTTTTTATCCTGAAAATAACTGAAGCCAGAACCAGTTACATCCCACTCATATTCCGGATGGTAATCGATATCTTCGAAACATTCAATGTTGGCGGCAATTTCCTCAATATCCTGAATCACAAAAATATGCTCGAACCTCGAAAGCAAAGCGGCATCGCCATTGGCTGCGGCAAGTTCAATCTGGCTTCGGTACGATTCGCCCCGATCGGGATGATACAACGAAATAATTTTCGCAAAACCTTTTCCGTCGGATTCAATTTTAATCTCTACCCATTCCGAAATCAGCTCCGAAATAACATTCAGTTTTTCAAACTGTTTTTCCTTGTAGAGCAGAATCAAATTTCTTGCAATTTTATTCAGGTTGGGTTCAGACCACGCTTCCAGAAGTTTAACCGAATGTGCGTTTATTTCGTGCATGAAAGGTTTAAAAAAAGATTTATAGGTCAGCTAACTCCTGAAATTTCGGGAAGTCTCCGTCAATCATCAAAAATTTTGCCTTTGTTATTTGCCGAACTCTGCAAACATACTTTAAAGTGAACGTGTCTGGACAAAAAATATTTCCTGAATAAAACTTGTCACAGGTCCTGGTTTTCCATGTGCAACCAAACGATCATTAATTCGAACTACCGGAGTAACTTCGCTGCCGGTGCCCACAATCATCATCTCATCCAATTCCATCAGTTGAGATTCATGAATTCCTTCTTCAATAACCGGAATCTTGTTTTCAGCACAAATTTCCAAAACCACTTTCTTCGTAATTCCCGGCAAAATCAGGTTCGAATCGGGATGCGTGTAAACAACTCCATTTTTTACAGCCATAAAACTGGAATGTGAGCCTTCGGTAACAATTCCATTTCGGATAAAAATGGTTTCAGCAGCATTATTCTCAGCAGCCTGTTGAGCAGCAAGTACATTGGGCAGCAGCGAAATAGATTTGATATCGCAACGCAGCCAACGAATATCTTCAGCGGTCACAACTTTCACGCCGTTTTGTAATTCATCAGGTTTCGAAGCGAATGGGAATGCAGTTGCATAAACGGTTGGCTCAGTATCTTCTGGAAACCGGTGAATGCGGGTGTGACTTCCACGCGAAATCTGCAAATAAACTCCAGCTTCCTGATTGGTCAATCCGTTTTGTTCCAGAAGCATTTGAAATACTGCCTCGAATTGATCCAAATCATCAAAATCAATACTGATTTCGCGCAAACTTCGCCGCAACCGATCCATGTGGTCGGCATACCGGAAAGGCTTTCCATTGTAATATTTGATCACTTCGTAAATACCGTCGGCAAAGTTAAAACCGCGGTCTTCAGGGGATACAAAAGCTTCATTTTTCAGGATAACGTTTCCGTTTAGGTAAACAATTTCGGCCATATTATTTGAGGATGTTTATTTGCCTCTAATTTACTGAACATTTATTGTTCTACAGCGGAATCCAGGTATTTATCAGTTGTAAAATATATGGGGTAAGAATGGCAGTAAAAATGCCGTTCACAATTAGCCCGATGCTCGACATGGCGCCAAACGTGGGACTGATTTCCATTGATCGCGAGGTACCAACAGCATGAGCCGCCGTTCCCATCGACAAGCCTTGCGCAATGGGATTTTTCACCCGAGTCCATTTCATGATGGTATAACCAAAAATTCCGCCGAAAATTCCAACCACAATCACTACCGAAGCTGTAAGCGGCGGAATACCGTGAATGGCTTTCGAAACCTCTATGGCAATTGGCGTGGTTACCGATTTGGGCGCCAGCGAATAGATAATTTCACGTGAAGCGCCCATTGCTTTGGCAATTAGCACTACCGACACAATACCAACCACACAACCAACCAGTTGCGAAACCAAAATCGGGATGGCCTGCTTTTTTATCTTTTCGAGCTGCTGATATAGCGGTACGCCGAGAGCAACAACCGCCGGTTTCAGGAAAAATTCGATGAGCTTGCTTCCTTCGTGAAACGAGGCGTAATCGATCTTGAAAACCGACAAAAACACAATGATGATAAGCACCGCCACTAAAATGGGATTGAGCAGGATAAACCCTGTTCGTTTCTGCAACCGCGTGGCCAGATAATAAGCCAGAAACACAAAGGCTACGATAAATGCTTCGCTTTGGAAAAAAGTCTTCATCTTGCTGATTGCTAATAATTACTGAATTGACCGTTTGCTGTTGAGAAATTTACTTTTCCGAAGGATTTGATGCGTCCA
Source organism: Prolixibacteraceae bacterium (assembly GCA_963677955.2). GTDB lineage: Bacteria > Bacteroidota > Bacteroidia > Bacteroidales > Prolixibacteraceae > Aquipluma. Next base: position 3,217,382 of record CAXXQR010000001.1, on the reverse strand, counting down.
GCCGGTAAGCGCCAGCACAATAACGGTGCTGCCCACCGATGCCACCACAATGGCCCAAAAGTTAGCCTCAATTACATCGAGATAAAGCATCACTGCCACGCCGGGTGGAATAAAAAACAACGGCAGGTTTTTCACCAGGAAATCGGAGATTCCCTTTACCCACGCCACTTTCACCCAACCCAGTTTCAGTAGCAGGGCCAGAAGTAACATGCCAATGATACTCGCCGGAAGTTTGATTCCCGTCACAGCCACCAACAGTTCGCCAATAGCCAGACAACCAAAAATAATTACACATTGCCGAATCATAATCCACAATTTTAATGCTGATTTTCAATCAACTAATCGAAATCGGGTGCAAAAGTACGATTTGCAATGTTTGCTTGTGTAAACTAAAGGTTTAGAAATGGCGGAGAGGTGTTAAGCTTTAGTAAAGCGAAGTGCAAAACAAGTCAGGGCTTCACTTTGAGTGAAAGTTTTATCCGAGCTAAAAAGCGCTACTATCGGCTGGATTCTTTGATTAGAAAATCGATTTCCCGAACGAATTGATCTGCCAGAGAATAAAGCCGGGACGACGTTTCTTCGTCATTCATCACGAAGTCGTCGTAATCTCCGGTTTGCCTTCTGTCATATAAATCGGAGAAAAATCGGCCATATTCTTTAGAAATTAAACCAGACTGAATGAAATGGAGTCCAAACATCTGTCGGATGCCTTTATGTGTTGATGTGTCAATTCCATGTTTGAGTAAAACTCCGCTGACAGCATAGAAACAAGCATAATAAATACGGTTGATTGAAGCATTCCAAAAATGATTCTCCATCATGGCTTCGGCTTCCTTCAGTGTTTCATAAGCCCTTGAAATCCGGTAATTGACAAGATCATCAATCGTTCCACTCATAATAAGACCCCTTCCCGTTTTACATTTTTATAGAAAGGTGTGATACTGTGACGGGTTTCCCAATCATTCCTGGAGAATATGAGCGGACTAATAACATTCCCGGTGTCGTATTCCAAGTCGTAGAGTGGATATTTGATGCGGGTTTCATCGGAATAGCTAATTTTATCCTGATCAAGAAGGATTAAAATATCAATGTCGGAGAATTCTTTTTCGTCACCACGGGCAAACGAACCGTAGAGAATAACTGTTGCCTGCGGTTCAGTGTTCCGTACCGATTGTTTAATTCGGGCTAATATTTCTCTCTTCTTAATCATGCTCAAATATACAAAATCTGATGACTAAAAAAGATTTGTTACGGATGCAAAGCCAACAACCACTCGTCGTGAATGGATATGTCATTTTATTAATCCCAAATTATTTCATTCTCCTTCAAATATTCAATAAATTCTTTTACGCGCTTTAATGCTTCTTCGTTCGACTGTGAATCAGTTACACGAATTTCTATATCGTCGAATTCATTACATCCAAAGAAATTCCTCTTGGAATCTCTTATTTCATAAAATAAGATTTCCTTTTTGTTTATTATATTGGGAAACTGTTCTTCTAGCTTCCTTCTATGTTTCATTATTTCTCTTTCAAGATCTAATTCTTCCCAGATATGAATATCATATTTTGTTTTTTTTCTTTTCTCATCAATCCAATCTTTAGTATTAGCTGATATAGTATTAGAAAGGATTATTAAAATATTATCAGGATTATGCTCCTCTGCATCTACTAAGATATTGTTGATTTCTGTTTTTGAAAGAAGTTTTGATTTATATCTTTTGCACTGAATTACCCACTTATTTACTTTAGTTAATCCAGGAAGTGGTTCTTCACGTTTATAACCAATTATGTCTCTACCTTTATCACCTCCGGACTTCCCAAACCATTGCAGATTATCAAATTTATTTTCTTCTAATATTTTGAAACACAATTTTTCAAAATTTTCCGATGATATATTATCCCAACTTATATCCATATCAAAACTTTAGTTAATAGACTTGAGAGTATTAAACTCAGGATTAACTAGCTTGAGTGATAATTCTCAAGAAATTATTTCTGCTAAATATAAAAACTCTTCCCCGAAATCTGTTGATTTCAAAGAAGAGTTTTTCATAAAATCATCAACTTGCAAACAGTTGGTTACTCAGCGATTAAAAACAAGTCAGGGCTTCACTTCGAGTGAAACCCCGACTAAAAAGCAGTAAACAAATCTTTATTTACTTGTTTTATCAAGCAGCGCTAAATCTTCTGCATCAAGTCTTAGTTCAGGGGCATCGAATAAGGTTTGCAACTGGCTTTGGCTGGTTGCACTTACTATGGGAGCGCCAATGTGCGGTTGTGCCAGTAACCACGCTAATGCAACGGTGGCTTGTTTCGTATGGTGCTTTTCAGCCAATTGATCCAATGCGGCCAGCACTCCAAGTCCTTTTTCATTCAAATATTTCTCTACGCCTGCTCCGCGAACACTTTTGCTCAAATCGTCTTTGGTGCGGTACTTCCCAGTCAGAAAACCGGCTGCGAGCGAAAAATACGGAAAAACACTCAGTCCGTATTTTTCAACCAATGGCAAATAATCGGTCTCATACTTGGTGCGTTCAACCAAGTTGTAGTGCGGCTGCAAAGCCACATATTTCGGGAAACCATTCTTTTCAGCGACATCAAACGACTCAACAAGGCGAGCCGGAGTTAAATTGGAAGCAGCAATATAACGCACTTTCCCTCCCCTGACAATTTCGTCGTAAGCCGACATCGTTTCTTCAACGGGTGTTTTTTCGTCGTCGAAATGAGTGTAATACAAATCAATGCAATCAACTTGTAGTCGTTGCAATGACTCATCCACACATTTCAGGATTTGTTTTTTGCTGATGTCGACCGGATGTTCTTTGGTTTGCGAACCCACTTTGGTTGCAATCACCATTTTGTCGCGGTTTCCACGAGCTTTCATCCAATTGCCGATAATTGTTTCCGACTGGCCTCCAACGCCGTTTACCCACCACGAATAGGTGTTGGCGGTGTCAATAAAATTGAATCGGGCATCGGCGAAGGCATCCAGTATCTCAAACGATTGTTTTTCATCCAATGTCCAGCCGAAAACATTACCACCGAGATTAATCGGAGCAACCTCCAGATCAGTGTTCGCAATTTTTACTTTTTTCATGATTCTTTTTATTTGATCAGAAACAATTTTGACCAGCTATTTTAACAATTCAGCCAGAAATGCCAATGTATGGTTCCAGGCGCGTTTGGCCATTACTTCGTTGTATTCTTTTGAGGTAGGGTTGGTAAACGTATGCCCACAATTGGCATAGGTAATAATTTGCCAGTCGGCCTTTCCATCTTTCATTTCCTGAACCAGTTGGTCGTAAATCTCTTTGGTCACGCCTTTATCTTCGGCTGGATTTTCTACCAGGACTTTGGTTTTAATCGGTACGTTTGGCCGATCCGCAGCTTTGCCCAGTCCGCCATGTATAGAAACTACACCTGCAACATCAAATCCCGCACGTGCGGTTTCCAAGGCACCCGTACCTCCAAAGCAATAACCAATTACGGCAATCTTGCTGCTTTGTGCCCCGGCAGCTTTCAGTTGTTCCAGCGCCAGCAAAATGCGTTTTTGGTACAATTGGTAATCGGTTTTAAACTGTGTTGCAATTTTAGCGGCACTGGCAAAGTCGGTCGGAATGTTTCCTTTTCCGTAAATATCAGCAACAAAAGCAATATAACCTTGTTTTTCAAGGTCAAGAGCGGCGGTCTTGGCTTCGTCATCAATTCCCATCCATGCTGGGAGAATTAGCACACCTGGCAGGCTTTTCCCAGCGTTGGAGGTAACCAGCCCATTGAGCTCCTGAACGCCATCAACATATTTCACCTCCTTGAGCGTTTGGGCTGAAAGTGTTTGCATAAGTGCCATAATAAACGTAAGAACTAGAAGTTTCTTCATCGCGATTCAATTTTAATATTATTACCTGAAACCTCTGAAAACAAGTATTGTTTATTTCGAGCTGTTAAGTTTTCTTAATGACAAGTCAGGGCATCACTTTGGAGTGAAACCCTGACTCATATGTTATTTAACCAAATTTATTCCGCTTCGAATTGCTCAATTACCTGCCCTACCCGATCTTTAATTTCCTGCCAGGTTGGATTTAGTTCCGCCGAAGTGAAGGTACCGTTTTCAATATCGATGCGCTCGAAAACCATCAGATACAAGGCAAATATAATTTCGAGACTTAACTGACCACGAGGTTCTACAAATGGCCTTATTTCCTGAATCATTTCATAGGTCTTCAATCGATAAAAATCGGCTACTTCATACAGATCGCGAATCATACTGCGGAAACCGTCAGTAATTTGTCCGCCTTTGGCCATAAACAGCAATTGCTGGCTGTTCATGCCGTATTTGGCAATCAAATCGTCCGGAAAATAATTTAGATTATTGAGGTGATCTTTCTGGAAATCGCGGATGATGTGCACCAGGTAGCTAAAAATAGCACATGGGGTTGCCACTCGTTTCACATCGAAAACAGGCGGCAAATATTTTCCGTCTTTCTGGGTCAATCCGCACAAATGCACAAAGATGGAAGCCGGGGCAACCGATGCGCCACCCGCATAATCAATAAAACCTTGCAAAGTCGGGAATCCATCGTGATAAATATCGTAAATCATCGATTTGGCAAAGGCTTCCATTGGCCAAAAAGGGATATTAAACCGTTCAACCGTCTCGATGAGTTCAGCCTGAAGCGGATTATTCTGCGATGCTTCTGCGATGGTATTGATCCAGCGGTAAACATCTGTTTCGAACTGCGCCTTATTTTCAGGGGCAATGGTGACATGTTCCGTTTTGTAATCGTCAATCAGGTCGTCGATGGCCCGCATAAATTTATAGCAGTTTTTAGCTGCCTGATAGCGTTCGGGTTCCCAGAAATGCGCAGCAATCAGGATATTGGGATGATCTACAATTTTTTCGAAATCGATGGAATCGAAAATGTCGAGATACAGGTCGGTTTGGGTCTGAACTGTTGTTTCCATTTGGTTTTGTTATTCGAAACACAAAGCCACGAAGTCACTAAGAAAAATAATTTTTATGCCTAATTTATTTCTTTGTGTCTTTGAGTCTTCGAGTTTAATTATTCATTTTAGCATCATTCAAAATACGTTCGCTGGTGAGTTTTGCCCCAAGAAGTACCAGAGGAACACCGTTTCCGGGATGTGTACTTCCGCCGGCGAAATACAAATTCCGATATTTTTTGTGCTGGTTGTGCGGCCTGAAATAACCCATTTGAAAAATTGAGTGTGAGAGACTTCCAAACACCGATCCACGAGTTACATTGCACTTGGATTCCCATGTTTTAGGCAGATAACAAACCTCAAATTTAATGTGCTCTTCAATATCAAACATTCCGGCTTCTTCAAGTCTCCGGATCACACCTTCGCGTGCTCTTTGCTTCAGTTTTTTCCAATCCTGATCATATTTTTCATCCAGATGGGCCACCGGAACAATGACTGAAAGCGTGTCGTGATTTTCAGGAGCAGCAGTTTTATCGGTTCGAACCGGAGCATGAACGTAAAAACTCGGATTGTCGGATAGCGATTTATCCTTGAAAATTTTTTCCAATCCTTCTTTGTAGGGATCGTTCAGGAAAACGCTGTGATGATCGAGCTGCGGATACACTTTGTCGACTCCCCAGTGAAAAACAATGGCGGAACAGGAATATTTTTTCTTCTTCAGCGAACGGGTTTTCTGTTTATCGTGCAAAAGTTTGTCGTAAACGTATGGCAGATCGGCGTTGGCAATGACCAGATCGGCATGTACTATGGTTCCGTCCTCCAGCAAAATGCCTTCTGTTTTCTTACCTTTTGTAATGATCTTTTCTACCGGTTTCTTGTAATGTATCCTGACCTGATTCTGTTGTGCAAGTTCAAGCAATTTCTGAACAATCCGGTGCATTCCACCCTTCGGGAACAAAGCGCCTTCGGCAATTTCGGCTCCGGGTAACATTGAGAAAAAAGCTGGAGCTTCGTACGGATTTTGCCCCACGTAAATGTTCTGAAACGTGAAAGCCATCCGTAGATGCGGATCTTTGAAATAACGCTGAATGTAATCGGTATGGTGTAGGTAGGTTTTCAACTTCATAAGTAGCCGCATACTTTTGAAATTGACAAACTGGAATAAATGATCGAAGTTTTTACCCAACAAATCGTTCATCGACAGGTTGAAATACTCATAACCTTCTTTCACGTATTCTTGATATTTCGGGAAACTACCTGTTTCAATGGCTTCGAGTTGCGCTTTCATCTGTTCGGGAAAGCGGGTGAAATGGAAATTGCTGTCGTCGCTGAAAAATAATTTGTAAACAGGTTCGAGCGAAGTGGTTTCAAGGTCCTTTTCCAGATCGACACCAAGTTCTGATAAAACCTGCCGGTAAAGCGAAGGCATCAGCAAAATAGTGGCGCCCAAATCGAAGCGGTGTCCTTCCTGAATCAGTTGCCCGCAGCGGCCTCCGGGTTTGCAGTTCTTTTCATAAATTTCAACAGCGTATCCATTTTGAGCCAGATAATTGGCGGTGGCTAATCCGCCCACTCCGGCTCCAATGATCACTGCTTTGGGTTTGTTGTCCATGGTTTTTTGATTTTAAGCCGAAATTAGATTCAATCTATTTCCGGCGAAAAACCAAATGGCATGAGTGTCCTGTTTTTACCGATAAACGCCCTGAAGTTCAGGTTGAAAAACAAAGATTTGTGCAAAAAAACAAAACCCGCAAATTCTGTATTTCAGAACCTGTGGGTTTTATTTGGTAAAATATCACGAAGAAATTCTATTTTTTCAATTCGTCTAAAAGTTCAGTTTCGGCATGACCCATTTCGTACATAAATTCATCGACATATTCTGAATATGTCTCAATATCTTCAAGTTTCTGCGTTTTCAACTGCAATTCTTTCAGCCTGTAGCCAAGCTCATTCATGCCAAAAGTCATTACCGATGATTTAGCTTTGTGCGCCAGCTCACCCAGTTCTTTCCATTTTTTTTCGGCAAAAAAACGGGTCATTCCATTTCTGAATTCAGGTAGTTGGTCGAGAAACATTTGAATAAATTCTTTCATGATCTCTGGTTCGCCGCCTGTAATTTCCTTTAAATAATCGAGGTTGGTATAACGAGGTTTAGACATTTATCTCTTTTTTAGAAGTTTACTTATTAAACAAAAATACAGAAAAATATCATTCGAAACTGCATGCTATTATTCATAATTTCGGAATCGTATTGCTTTCAAATATTTTTCTCGTACCAGCCGATAAAAACTAATATATTTGGCAAATGATATTTTTCATGCTTTCAGAGTGGTTAAACATCTATTTTTGCGCAATATTAAACTGAAAATCAACTTATGCAGGTTACAGCTTTCAATCAGATTCACAAACGGCTAGGTGCCAAAATGGTGGAATTTGCCGGCTTCGAAATGCCTATCGAATATTCCGGGATAAAAGATGAACACATGACTGTTCGCGAGGCGGTTGGAGTTTTCGATGTATCGCACATGGGCGAATTCTGGGTGAAAGGTCCAAACGCGCTGGAACTGGTTCAACGGGTTACTTCGAACGATGTAGCCAAGCTAACTTTGGGGCAGGCGCAATACTCCTGTTTTCCGAACGGCAAAGGCGGAATTGTTGACGATTTGCTGGTTTATTACTACGAACCCGAAAAATACATGTTGGTTGTAAATGCCGCCAATATCGACAAAGACTGGAACTGGATAGTGTCGCAAAATACCAACGGCGCCATTCTCGAAAACGCTTCTCCCGCAATCAGCCAGTTGGCTATTCAAGGACCAAAAGCCGAAGCAACTCTGCAAAAACTTACTGCGATTAATTTATCCGAAATTAAATATTACACATTCGTGACCGGTGCCATTGGCGGTGTTGACGATGTTATTATTTCGGCCACTGGTTACACGGGTTCCGGCGGTTTCGAAATTTACTTCAGGAATGAATTTGCAGAACAACTTTGGAATACAATTTTTGAAGCCGGTGCCGAATTTGGCATTAAACCGATCGGCCTGGCAGCACGCGACACACTTCGACTGGAAATGGGCTATTGTCTGTACGGAAACGACATTGACGATACAACTTCACCCATTGAAGCAGGTTTAGGTTGGATCACCAAATTCAACGGACATCAATTCGTCGACAAGGACTTTCTGTTGATGCAAAAGCAGGAAGGCGTTGAACGCAAACTTCGCGGGTTTGAGATGATCGACCGCGGAATTCCACGCCACGACTACGAAATAACCGACAAAGACGGAAATCTGATTGGGAAAGTCACTTCAGGAACCATGTCGCCGGTTTTGAACAAGGGAATCGGAATGGGTTATGTAAACAAAGCCTATTCGGCCATTGGCACCGAAGTTTACCTGAATGTCAGAAATAAATTACTGAAAGCAAAAATTGTTAAGTTACCGTTTATCAATCCGGTATAATTACCTTTCAAGAATGATTATTCGAAAACCTGCAAAGCATAAACCTTGCAGGTTTTTTGCTTTATTTCCGTATTATTCCTGATGATGCTCTTAGTTTACATTTAGATTAAATACTGTTTTCAGGCCGAGTAATTATGCCCTGCTTAACTACTTTCTTTATCTTTGTCGCTTTAACCCAGACATGGAAAATCAGAAATACCGGCTTGAGGTTTGTTTATCCCCCGCAATTTATAGTAAACATGCCGACGACAATAATCTGGTGGTCATCGTTGATATTTTGCGGGCAACTTCGTCGATTTGCGCAGCCATACACAACGGAGTAAAAAGCATAATACCTGTTGCAACAGTTGAAGAAGCCCGAAAAATGAAACTGGAAGGCTACAAAGTTGCATCGGAGCGTGATGGTTTTGTACTCGATTTTGCCGATTTTGGAAATTCACCTTTCAATTTTACGCCTGAAAAAGTTGCCGGTCAGGAGATTGTATATTCCACAACCAACGGAACACGCTGCATTCACATGGCCAGTCATTCGAGAGCAGTCATTGTTGGTTCATTCCTGAATATCACTTCGCTGGCCGATTGGCTCATCAGGCAAAATGCCCCCGTTTTGATTTTTTGCGCATCATGGAAAGACCGTTTCAGTTTGGAAGATACCGTTTTTGCGGGCGCACTTGCCGAAAAGTTGCTGGCTTCAGGAAAATTTGAAACCATTTGCGACGCAGTCACCGCTTCAATTGATTTATGGAACATGGCCAAGTCAGATTTAAACGGATACATTCAGAAGTCGGCCCAAAAAGGACGGCTTGCCTCGAAAGGACTCGACGATTGCATTGAATATTGCCTGACCGCAGATCAAACGCAAGTTATTCCGGTATTTAAAAACGAACGACTTGTTGATATTTCGGGAGAAGCCTAAAATTTCAGACCGACAAGCTCTCCTCGTCCATTGTCAATAAGAATTCGCCAAAAGTTAAAAAGTTAACGTATTAAGCGATGGTTGCTTCGTTTTTTTATTCGAATTTTGAAGCATAATAAGAGGATGTTCTATAACCTGTTGTTCAAAAATTTAGTCTGATTTATCTCAGAAAACCTTTGCCAGATAATCGTTTATTTTGAGCCATTATCTGCATTTAAATAATTGTAGATAGTTATTAACCCATAATTAAATTCAAAATGAAGAAGCATAATTTTTATGCGGGTCCCTCAATTTTACCGCAATTCACCATTAAAAACACCGCTGAAGCATTGATTGATTTTGCCGGAACAGGACTTTCGCTGATGGAAGTTTCGCACCGCAGCAAAGAATTTGTTGCCGTAAGCAATGAAGCTCAGCAACTCTTCAAGGAATTGCTCGACATTCCTGCCGGTTATCATGTGCTATTTTTAGGCGGCGGCGCCAGTTCGCAATTCATGATGGTTCCTTTCAATTTACTGGAGAAAAAAGCAGCCTATCTGAATACCGGAACCTGGGCCGACAAAGCTCAGAAAGAAGCAAAAATTTTTGGTGAGGTTATCGAAGTGGCTTCTTCAAAAGCAAGCACTTACAACTATATTCCAAAAGGCTTCACTGTCCCTGAAGATGCTGATTACTTTCACATTACAACCAACAACACCATTTATGGTACTGAAATCCGTAAAGATCTGGATGTAAAAGTTCCGTTGGTTGCCGATATGTCGTCCGATATTTTCAGCAGGCCACTCGACGTTTCGAAATATGCCATTATTTATGGCGGTGCGCAGAAAAACCTTGCTCCTGCTGGCGTTGCGTTCGTCATTGTGAAAGAAGACGTACTGGGTAAAGTGAGCCGTAAAATTCCAACGATGCTCGATTACCGCACACATATCACCAACGAATCGATGTTCAATACGCCACCTGTCGTTCCTGTTTTTGCAGCATTGCAGACTTTGAAATGGCTGAAAGAATTGGGAGGTGTAAAGGTGATGGAAAAGATGAACATCGAAAAAGCCGCGATATTATACGATGAAATCGACCGCAACAAATTATTCAAAGCCAATATTCCTGACGTAAACGATCGTTCGCTGATGAACATTTGCTTTGTCATGAACGACGAATACAAAGAATGGGAACCGGAATTCCTTGCTTATGCCAAATCTCTGGGCATGCTCGGATTGGAAGGGCACCGGTCAGTCGGCGGATATCGTGCATCAACATACAATGCGCTTCCGAAAGAAAGTGTAATTGCGCTGGTTGAAGCCATGCAGGCCTTTGAAAAAACAAAACTCAAGTAATAATCAAAGGGAAAAGCAGAATGGGGGTTCTGCTTTTCTTCTTTTAAAGGGGTAAAACTAAACTATGAAATGAGCATGATTAAAGAGGAACTTCAGTTGAAATGAATATTTACTAATCATGCGAATTCCATGTGGCAATAAAAAATAAGAAAATTCACACATGAAAAGGGTATTAATAGCTACAGAAAAACCATTTGCTCCGGCAGCAACCGAACAGATCAACGCCACTTTCAAAAAAGCCGGTTATGAAGTGCGCATGCTCGAAAAATACACATCGAAAGCAGAATTGCTGAAAGCCGTTGCCGATGTTCAGGCCATCATTATCCGGAGCGATATTGTTGACAAAGAAGTAATCGAAGCTGCTCCTGAACTGAAAGTTGTGGTCAGAGCCGGATCGGGTTTTGACAATATTGATCTGGTCGCCTGCAAAGATAAAGGCGTCGTTGCCATGAACACTCCCGGGCAAAACTCGAATGCCGTGGCCGAACTGGCCATTGGCTTTATGATTTTTATGGCTCGCGGAAACTTTAAAGGTGTGGCCGGCACAGAATTGAAAGGTAAAACACTTGGCATATACGGATGCGGATACATTGGCCGCCGGGTTGCCAAAATCGCCCAGTGCTTTGGGATGCGGGTCATTGCGCTCGATCCGTGCATCACTAAAATCGGGATGGATACATACGATATTATTGTGGCTGAATCGGTTGATGAAATCTTTGAAAAAAGCGATTTTTTATCGCTGCACATACCTTCGAACCCTGGCACTCGAAAATCGATCAATTACGATATGATGAACAAAATGCCAAAAGGTGCCACACTGATCAATACCGCCAGAAAAGATATTATGGACGAAGAAGGTCTGAAAAAAATGATGGAGGAACGTTCTGACTTTAAATACGTAAGTGATATTGCTCCCGATTGTCATGCAGAATTAGCCGAAAAATACGGAATACGGTATTATTCGACTCCCAAAAAACAAGGAGCAGAAACTGCCGAAGCCAACATAAACGCCGGAATTGCCGCTGCGGAACAAATTGTAGCCTATTTGGAAAAAGGCGATCAGACCTTCAGAGTCAACCGATAGCAGTCAATTGGTCATTCAATGGTCATTGATGGTCAATTATTGTCTCTGGAAACTCAATGACCATCAATGACCACAAATAATAATGAATGACAAGCTCCTATTCAAAGATATTTGGCGAATTAAATAAACAGGAATTCAAAAAAGCAGACTCATGATAGAACGATGGACAGAAGATCAGATTTTCAACGGGATTGATTATTCCGGACAAAAATTAACACACATGGAATTTGATAGCTGCAAATTTCAAAATTGCGATTTTTCGAATACCGATTTAACCGAAAGCGATTTTATCAATTGCAGCTTCGAGAATTGTAATTTTTCGAATGCGAAAATTGCCGGAGCTGGCATGAAAGAAGTCCTGTTTACGGGTTGCAAACTGATCGGAAATCATTTCGAAACCTGCTCCGATTTTCTCTTTTCGGTGAATTTCAAAAATTGCTCGCTCGATTATTCGTCGTTCTTCAGGAAGAAAATGAAGAAAGCCAAATTCGACAACTGCTCACTTAAGGAAGTCGATTTTTCGGAAACTGATTTATCTGACGCTGAATTTCATGCCTGCGATTTGACGCAAACGGTTTTCGATGGCACCAACCTCGAAAAAGCTGATTTTCGTTCTGCCTATAATTTCTCTATCGATCCGGATAAAAACAAAATCAAAAAAGCCAGGTTTTCCATCTCAGGATTGGCCGGTTTGCTCGAAAAATACAAACTCGACATTGAGTAAATCAGGCAGTTATATTCCGGATTTCAATCCTGAATTTTAACATTTCGTTTTTAGGCTGATTATTCATTTGCACAACGCAGTTTTTTACAAATACTCCTCGTAAATTGGCGCCATCATTTTAGAAAAAATTTAAATTCAAAATAGTTTGACTTATGGCTATCGTAAAACCATTTAAAGGACTGCGCCCGCCGCAGACAATCGCCAGCGACCTGGCCTGTTTACCATACGACGTAATGAACAGCGCCGAAGCTGCGCAAATGGCTGAAGGCAAAGATTGCTCGCTGCTTCACATCACACGCGCCGAGATCGATTGTCCGGCAGGAACCGATATCCATTCGGAAACGGTGTACCTGAAGTCGGTTGAAAATTTCGAAAATTTTCAGGAAAAAGGCTGGCTGACACAAGACGCCGATGCGAAATTTTACATTTACGCTCAAACCATGAATGGCCGCACACAATACGGAATTGTTGGCGCTGCTTCGTGCGAAGATTACAATCAGGGCATTATCAAAAAACACGAACTGACACGCCCCGACAAAGAAGAAGACCGCATGATTCTGACCCGCTACCTGAATGCCAACATAGAGCCGGTATTCTTTTCGTATCGCGCGGTTCCTGAAATCGACGCCATTGTTGACATGATTGTGAAAAGCCAGGATGCCGATTATGATTTTGTGGCTGAAGACGGATTTGGACATCATTTCTGGACCATTAACGAACCTGCTCTTAATCAACGAATACAAACGATCTTCGAAACCAAAGTTCCGGCGACTTACGTGGCCGACGGTCATCACCGTACGGCAGCAGCCGCACGTATCGGACTGGAAAAGAAAAGCCAGAATCCAAATCACACGGGTAACGAAGAATACAATTTCTTTATGGCCGTGCATTTCCCCGACAATCAACTGCAAATTATCGATTATAACCGTACAGTAAAAGATTTAAACGGCTTGACAGAAGCCGAACTGCTTGATAAACTGGCACAGAGTTTCGATGTAGAACTCGCCGGAAGTGAGATTTACAAACCAGCCAAATTGCACGAGTTTAGCATGTATCTCTCCGGAAACTGGTATAAACTGAATGCGAAACCCGGAACATTTAACGACAGCGATCCGATTGGCGTTTTGGATGTGACCATTCTCTCGAACCTTGTTTTGGATCAGATTCTGGGAATTGCCGACCTGCGCACTTCAACACGAATCGATTTTGTGGGCGGAATCCGCGGTTTGGGCGAATTGAAAAAACGTGTCGACAACGGTGACATGAAAGTGGCTTTTGCTCTATACCCTGTTTCGATGCAGCAATTGATCAACATTGCCGATTCAGGAAACATTATGCCACCCAAAACAACATGGTTCGAGCCGAAACTGCGTTCAGGACTGGTGATTCATAAACTGGATTAACCAGAGAATTATGCCTATAAATAAAACCACATAGACACATAGGGCACAATACAACATAAACCATGTGTTTTATGTGCCTATGCGGTTAGAAATTTAATCCAATGAATCATCGAAAAATACTTTTGTCAGGAGCAATTTTTATGGCGCTGGCCGTTTTATTGGGCGCCTTTGGTGCGCACGCGCTAAAAACCCAAATTTCTCCGGAGATGTTGGCTGTATATAAAACCGGTGTTGAATACCAGTTTTATCATGCTTTGGGTATGCTTCTCATTGGGCTAATCGGTTTTCATTTGGATTCGAAATGGTTACGCTGGTCCGGAGTTCTCCTTATTGTCGGCATCATTTTATTCTCCGGAAGTTTATATGCACTATCCATTTCAGGAATAAAAATATTGGGCGCCATCACTCCCTTTGGCGGACTTTCATTTGTGGCTGGTTGGATTTGTTTGGGCGTTGGGATCGTTAGCCAACAAAAAGAAAAGTAAATTTTGCCTAACCCATTTTCATGCGGCTGAGTAATTCGTCTTTTTTCCGTCGCGAAACCGGGACAGAACAACCATCGGAAGTGATGAGATATCCACCGTCTTTCTTCACAAACGAACTGATTTTGGAACTGTTAACCAAATGTGATTTGTGCACCCTGATAAAATCAAATTCGGTCAGCAATTCTTCATATTCCGACAGCGGTCTGGCCACAAGCCTAATGCTGCCATCTGTAAAAAAGAAACGGGTGTAGTTATTTTCGCCCAAACATCTCACAATTGACTCGACATCGAAAAACTCAATTTTTTCGGTTGACGCCAACGCAATTCGTTTGTTCTTTTTAGGCAACTGCAGGTTTTGAAAAGCCAGACGTGTATATTCAAGCTGTGATTTATCGTCCAATCGGCGACGGGCTCGTTCAACTGCGGCTTTCAAATCCTCAATATCAATGGGTTTCAGTATATAATCGAGCGCATTAAATTTAATTGCCTTAAGCGCATAATTATTGTAGGCCGTTACAAAGATCAGTTCGAACCGGATGGAAGAGAGCTGAGCCAGCAAGTCAAACCCCGATTCCCCAGGCATTTCGATGTCGAGAAAAACCAGTTCCGGATTTAACAAACTGATTAGCTCAATGGCCTGTCGGGCATTACAAGCCTCGCCTATTACCAAAATTTCCGGGCAATAATATCCAAGCAAAGTTTTCAGATTTTGCAGGTTATTCGCTTCGTCGTCAATTAAAATGGTTCGTATCATAGTTCAAATCAGGTTGTTCAAAAAACTGATGGTTACTTTTGTTCCACCCTTTTCCGGCTCAACGTCTTCGACATTAAGGGTGAAATTGCCGTTGCTTTTCTGGTTCAACAACTTTATACGTTCATTGCTCAATTTGTTGCCCATACCATGATGACCATTTGTTCTTAAGCTCGCAGACGTACGTCCCACGCCATTATCGGTAATGCTGCAAACCAAAAGGTTCTCTGTTTCGTCAATCTCAATTTTAAGTTTCTTTTCTCCCTCTTTTGCCTGAAGCCCATGTAAAATGGCGTTTTCGATGAATGGCTGAAGCAACAACGGCGGAACAAACGTGTTGTAAAGATCGATTTTCGTAGCAAGTTTTAATTCAAAATCGAAATTGAACCGCAGTTTTTCCAACTCGACATACAGATTTATGGTTTCAATTTCGTCAGCAAGCGGCACAAATTCTTTTTCGGAGTGTTGCAAAACCGCCCGCAGCAAGCGTGCAAACCGCGACAAGTAAAGATTTGCTTTTTCAATTTTTTGCTGATTGATCAGGTTCTGAATCGAATTCAATGAATTGAAAAGAAAATGCGGATTCATTTGCGCTTTAATGGCTTTAAGTTCGGTTTCGCGAAGTTTGTTGAGCAGTATTTCAATCCTGGTTTTTCTCTTTTTTCTGATGCGGTCGAAAATCCAACCGATTGAAACCACCACCAAAACACCAACCATAATAAGAAATCCGGCAAACAAATTTTTTTCGCGGCCCGACGATGTTGTAGTTTGAGCAATCAGCACGCTGGCTACCGATGGATCGGGACCATTGTTGTTGATGATTTTGCCAGTTGCATCAACCAGAAAGAAATGGCGGCTCTTCAGTTGCGAAAAATACAGTTTAAACTCCTCGCTGTTCCTGTCAACAAACAGATTCATACCTTTCATCTGCATAGTTTCGACATAGGTTTTCCATTTCGCAAAATCTTCTTCCACGCCCACATTCACGAAAAGCACATTTTCGAGCTTCGTGCCTGTTATCAGGTTATTGTAATCACTCCATTGCTTATCAAGAACCAAAGCATCGTTCCTCCAGAACATCAGGTAAAGCACCTTCCCTTTAAATTTCGACAGATCTACGGTTTCTCCATCCAAATTCCTGAATTTCACCAAAGGAAACGCTGTTCCGTTGTCGAGAACCACGGTTTTTTGAAACAACTTCGAAATTCTTGCCTGAAGTGAAGAGTTGTCGAAATATTCCTGTACATAATCCTGAAGCAACTTAATGTCAGCCGAATTCTTCGAACTGTAAATCCGAGGCGCAACAAATTCGAAATAATCGCTTAAAAGTTTACCCGAATAGGTTAACGAGGCCAGTTGAAGCATTTCTTTTTGAGTTGGATTGAGCCTGGTTTTCAAATAACTGTTACCACTAACGTAAGTAAAATTACGCAGTTTCTCGAATTCGACAATAAAATTGTTTTCGAGATAACGGTTAAGTTCGCGGTTGAAAACAAACGACTGGTAGCGCGACGGAATCGTGTCAAGACCCGGATAGGTCCGCTTCAGCCAACCTTTTTTGTTAAAGTCGATCCATCCAAACGCTAAATTGAGCTTCCGGTTTATCGTTCCGAAATAATAGTTCAAAAATTTCGATTCGTAAAAAACAGGGCTTAAACCGGGGCTGTAATTTTTCAGAGCAGCGAACCACTGGTTCGAAATCCGGTCGATTTTCCTGAACCAGGCCGCTTGTTTGCTGGAATTTCCTTCCCAATAATCCTCTTTCGGAAAATTTTCCATTTGATATTCCTTTTCCAGAAAAGCATTGTTATCGGCACCAATTCCTTTAAACGTGAGCGAATCTCCCTTACTACCCGATTTTACAAAAATGACATCGCCCGGCTCGGCATAAAACTGGTGACCCGACGAGGCCGAAATGAAAACCGGGAAATTTTCGGTCAACATCAGGCTGAAATCACCCAAAGCATTCGCTTTTATTGAAATTTTCTCCGCCGGATCAAGTCGCGACAAACCTTCCACTTCAAATTCAAGTGTTTTATTTTTCTGATCGGCAAGCGTTCCCTGTATTTGAATTGTAAATTTTTCATCAGGGCTGAATGTGCGATATATGGTACCAATCCCGTAACCGCCTGCTTTTTTGTATTTCACCCGGTTGGAACCTTTGGGAACAAAGAGTTCGAAAGATTTGTGCTTTCGCGTATCGGTAATCTCAACATGCCGTAAGGTGCCTACATCTTCCTTGTAATTCGTAACCACGCCATTTTTCAACGACATATCACCAATACTTAGCACATCGTCAGGAAAAGTGAAAAAAGCAGAAGCAAAAGCTGGAAGCAAATCCTGAATTTTAAATTCCTTCGAATACTGGCCGGGTGGAAATTCGTTGTTTCCAGAGTAAACCGAATTAACTTCAGCGGTAAAAGCCTGTTGAAGGCTATCGATATTTTCGACAGCCACGTTTCCGTCTTCCATGCTAAACCGCACTGTGGTTCGTTCTAAAAATCGTGCAAAAATCTCCTGAACATCGGGTCTGTCGCTGAATCCAGGTTCGCCGGTTTTGTAGTACCCGGAAACAACATGGTTTACTCCAACAAAGTAAAACGACACCACTGCATTTTTAAGGCGAGCTGTATAATATTGTTTGAACAGTTTCTTGTGTTGGCTGATTTCGAATGTAAACAAATGATAACTACTCGATTTGAATGTTTGATCGATATTCTGGTACGATTCTTCCGTAAAAAGAAACGTTGAATTTGCATTTTCCCCATTTGCCTTAAACAAAAATCCCGAAAGGAAATACACCAGTACAAGTCCGAGTTTGAAGATTAGTTTTCCCATTGGTTTTATTTAACTTATTCAGAAGCTAAGTTCAAATAAAAATATCAATTAATTTCTAAACAATTAGGGTACGGAAACTGTCATCGAGAAAACGGTTGTATCTTAAAGGGAATGGAAAATTTGACTGTCAATGACCCAAATCATTTTCAATTAAGATCGCCACCTGAATTTTCTCATGGTTCGTTTGTAATAAATCAGGCTTCTTTAAGTCCAATTCTCTGTCTTAAAATTTTCAGAACAGAGAATCGCTATATTTGTGAAAAAGTAGAAAATTAATAATCAATAATAATCATGATAAAAAAAGTTATCGGTGTTGTTTTGCTGTCGGTTTTGGCGTGGAGCACACAAATTTCGCAGGCGTGCACCAATTTTTTAATTACTAAAGGCGCCACAGTTGATGGTTCGGCAATGATTACATACGCCGCCGACTCGCACGTTTTATACGGCGAATTGTATTACCAACCCGCTCAGGATTATCCTGAAGGTGCGTTGCGTGACATTTACGAATGGGACACCGGCAAATTTCTGGGACGAATTCCCCAGGTTCCGCATACATACAGCGTTGTTGGAAACATGAACGAATACCAGGTTGCCATTGGCGAAACAACCTTTGGTGGCCGCGAGGATTTATTCAAACAGCCGGGAGCAATTATGGATTACGGCAGCCTGATATATGTAGCGCTTCAACGCGCCAAAACGGCCCGCGAAGCCATCGAGGTAATGACTGACTTAGTCGAAAACTACGGATATGCCAGCGAAGGCGAATCATTTTCGATTTCCGATCCGAACGAAGTGTGGATCATGGAAATGATTGGCAAAGGTGAAGGCGAAAAAGGCGCCGTTTGGGTGGCTCAGCGTGTTCCGGACGGATACATTTGCGGACATGCCAACCAGGCTCGCATCACAACTTTCCCAATGAACGACGAAGCCAACTGCCTCTTTTCAAAAGATGTAATTTCTTTTGCCCGCGAAAAAGGTTGGTTCGACGGAAAAAACAAAGATTTTAGTTTTTCTGATGTTTACAATCCAATTGATTTTAGCGGAGCTCGTTTTTGCGAAGCCCGGGTTTATGCCGGATTCAATAAGGTTTATTCAGGAATGAAACCGTACGAAGACTACGTAATGGGCAATGTAAAACACGACAGCATAACTCATTTCGCATCCAACCGCATGCCTTTGTGGATTAAACCCGATAAGAAACTTACTGTGCAGGACGTTATGAGCCTGATGCGCGACCATTTCGAAGGAACTCCGCTGGATATGACCAAAGATGTTGGCGCCGGCCCATACAAACTGCCTTATCGCTGGAGACCACTCACCTTCAAAGTTGATTCGGTTGATTACTGTAATGAACGTGCAGCCTCGACTCAGCAAACCGGTTTTTCGTTCGTCGCACAATCACGTTCGTGGTTACCCAATCCGATTGGCGGCATTTTATGGTTTGGAGTTGATGATACGTACAGCACTTGTTATGTACCGATGTATTGCGGCATTACATCTATTCCTGAATGTTTCAGAGTTGGAAACGGCGATATGCTTACCTTTTCGGAAACTTCGGCTTTCTGGACATTTAATGTAGTATCGAATTTTGCGTATTTGCGTTACGACGATATGATTCCTGACATTCAGAAAGTACAGAAAAATCTGGAAAATAAATTTGTGGCCTATACTCCAGCTGTTGATTTGGCTGCACAGAACTTATGGAACAGTGGTAAAAAAGATGAAACCCTTGCCTTCTTAACTGATTATTCCGTGAACCAGGCCAATGGAATGACCAGCGAATGGAAAAAGCTGGAACATTTCCTGTTTGTAAAATACATGGATGGAAACGTCAAGAAAGAAAAGAACGGAGTTTTCGAACGCACCGAAACCGGCGAAACTCCAAATCCTGATCAACCAGGTTATCCAGACTGGTGGAAGAAAGTTATTGTTGGCCAAACCGGAGATCACTTGAAGGTTATTGGAACGGCCGGGCACTGATTTTCAGAAAAAGACCGATCATTTTTAGCAACAGTAAGTTGCGGAATAAAATATTTTATTACTTTTGCGCCACATTTCAGCAATCTCTTGCTCATTCGGTTGAGTTACATTGCCACTAAAAACATAAAAAAAATGGATTTAATTAAAGTAGCAGAAAGTGCGTTTGCTGTAGATCAGAAAGAACAGCCGCAATTCAAAGCAGGTGATACCATTACCGTTCACTACAAAATTAAGGAAGGTAACAAAGAGCGTATCCAGAACTACCGTGGAGTAGTTATTCAGGTTAAAGGAACAGGCGCAACCAAAACTTTTACTGTTCGCAAAATGTCGGGTAACGTAGGTGTTGAGCGTATTTTTCCAATCAGTTCACCGTTCATCGATCAGATTGAAGTGAACAAAAAAGGTATGGTTCGCAGAGCTAAACTGTATTATTTACGTTCTCTTACTGGCAAAAAAGCTCGTATCAAAGAAAAACGTGTATAAGAAAATATTTCCTTCGGGAATAAAGAGGTTGGTTCGAAAGTTCCAGCCTCTTTTTGTTTTCAGAATATCCCCAACAAATCCATTCCTTTTCCAGAAATGTCAATTAGCGCGAAGTTCTGCTCATTGAAACAGGGGTGCACAGAATAAAATCAGCAATTCCAATGCTTTCTTTATCCAAATCGTCCACTTCATCCTGGTCAGTGGCAGCGATAGTCACAATCTTTAAATTCGGATTTGCCTGTTTGAGATACCATTCAATTCCCTGATGCCAGTTGCTGTGGTACGATCCATTGTAATGAATAAAAGTCTTTCCGGCACTATAATTTTTCAGGATAAAATATGCCATCGTTGCATCTTTTATGGCTTGTGATTTGGGCAAGTTTTGTCCGCCGTGGCCTTCAGCTTCTTTGAAAATATCGGCATAGCATCTCAGTGTTCCATCATATTGAATCGGAAGCGGAGCAATCCAGCGTTTGGCCTCTTCGTTAATGCTGTCGAGTTTTTCAAGCCCTTTTAAATAAACCATACTGGCATAGCGTCGTGGGATATCGCTAGCCACAAAGCGTAACTTATGTTCTTTTGCGAAGTCGAGCAGCGGTTTGTAATCGCTCGGATAGTTCGTCCACATTTTTGCTTCGTCTTTCATGGTTTTTTCCGAAAGGTCTCCTGAAAGATATTCGTCCAGAACAATTTGGTCGTCAGCTTCAAACATTTCAGCGCCTAACACAAGTTTATCCGATTTTTCTGCATACAAATCGCGGGTTAACTCCTGTTCGAGCCAATGGTCGATTGGATTTGTGTGCGACTCACCAAAAAGCACGATATCAGCATCTTTGGCCGCTTCCAGAAGTTTTGAATAATGAACTTCTTTCCCATTAGAATCGAACAATTGATACGCTTTTTTATCGGATTTGAATGAAAACAGGGCGCCCACAACGGCAGCAAGCATTACATATTTTTTTAGCATCTCTCAATCAGTTTTACATGAATAATCAAAGATAATTAAGTTTACATTTCAGGCAAATTTCCGGGAATCGTATATCCAACGAAAATATATACCAAATCCATTCACTTGCAAAAAATCACCAAATCCCTTTACTGAAAATTAGATGTAATTTCAAGCCAAAAAGACATCTAAAACGCTATCTCCAATCACATTTTATTGTATCTTTTGACATTAAAAACTGCGGAAATCCCCAAATAAACAATCGCATTGAAAAATTAAGACGGGCAAAAAAGACATTATCAGAAATGAGCATTTTTCTGGAACATGTTGAGTGTAACAATTGAAAAGCAAATTCAAAGAATATGAAAATCACATTTATTCTGCATTACAAGACCTCCTTCGGACAGGATATTTACATTTCAGGCTCTACTGCTGCGTTAGGCAATTGGGATGAAACAAAAGCTCTGAAGATGAATTACCAGGAAAATGATTTCTGGAAAATTACACTGAATACCGATGAAAAGACTGACAGAATTGAATACAGGTATTTCCTGAGGGACCAATCCGGACCAATAATTTCAGAATGGGGAAAGAATCACTTCCTGGATGCTCTAAATGACCAACGGAAGGAAATTATCGTTGAAGATTTGTGGAGAAATTCTTCACCCGAAGAGAAACCATTTTACACTTCTTCGTTTATGAATGTGATTATGCAACCCGGTCCAAACAAACAAGTTGTTCCAAATCTTCAGGATGAAAAGATTTTTCAGTTTCAGATTGAAGTTCCGCGAATCAACTCACACTATAAAATATGTATTTCAGGAAACCAGCCTATACTTGGAAATTGGGACCGGACGAAAGCTTTTGTGCTGAATTGTGGCGATGATTTTCCGACCTGGACCGGACAACTAAATGCGACGGAACTGGATTTTCCGCTTGAATACAAATATGGAATCTGGGATCTGGAAAAGCAGGAAGCAGTGACACTCGAAGAAGGTGTTAACAGGTATTTTGCTGAATTACCTGAAACCGCTGATAGTTTTCGATACATCAAAACCGACGGTAGTTTTCGCTTTCCGCTGGGTTTATGGAAAGGCGCCGGGGTTAGCGTTCCGGTTTTTTCTCTCCGAAGCGAAAAAAGTTTTGGCGTTGGCGAATTCACCGATCTGATTGATTTTATTGATTGGGCCCGGCAAAACGGCATGAAAATGGTCCAAATTCTGCCCGTTAACGAAACCATTGCCTCACACAACTGGCTCGATTCGTATCCCTACAAATCAATTTCTGTGATGGCCCTTCACCCGATTTACCTGAACCTTGAAAAAATCGGCCTATTGAAAGACCAGAACCTGATGGATGAATTTGCAACACGACAAAAGGAACTGAACACCGAAACGCTTGTCGATTATCCCGAAGTTCTTCGCCTGAAATCGAACTATTACAAATTCATTTTCGATCAGGATGGAAAAGAATTATTTGAAACCAGCGATTACAAACTATTCTTCGAAACCAACAGGGAATGGCTGGTTCCTTACGCGGCTTTTGTTTTCCTGCGCGACAAATTGGGTTCGCCCGATTTCCGTGAATGGGGTGAGTACAGCTCCTATGTTCCGGCGAAAATTGAGGCACTGAGCGCACCTGAATCTGAGGTCTGGGAACACATCGCCATTCATTATTTCATTCAGTATCATCTCGATAAACAATTGAAGGAAGTTTCGAATTTTGCACGATCAAACGGAATTATCCTGAAAGGCGATATCCCGATCGGAATCAGTCCGAACAGCGTTGAAGCCTGGACTGAGCCTCACTTATTTAACCTGCATGCACAGGCAGGTGCTCCACCTGACGACTTTGCCGTGAAAGGTCAAAACTGGGGTTTTCCAACCTACAACTGGGAAGAAATGGCCAAAGACAATTATTTGTGGTGGACCAAACGCATGCAAAAAATGGCCGATTATTTCGACACATACCGAATCGACCACATTCTTGGATTTTTCAGGATTTGGGAAGTTCCTGATGATGCTGTAGAAGCTTTGCTGGGCCACTTTAACCCTGCCCTTCCGTTATCGACCCAGGAAATCAGGAACTATGGCGTTATTTTCAACGACGAACGATATAGTCTTCCATACATTCGCTATCACCTGCTCCATCCCCTGTTTGGCCAATCAACACCAAATGTAATTAATTCTTTCCTGAACGATTTGGGTGAAGGAAAATATGAACTCAAGGAAGAATTCAACACGCAAAAGAAAATTAATCAGCATTTTTTAAAAGGAATTGAAGAAGAAGAACTGGATGACGAAAGCCGGAAACTCCGTGATGGCTTGTTCGAACTTGTAGCCAACGTTTTGTTTGTAAATACAGGACACGACCAGTGGCATCCGCGCATTTCACTTCAAAAAACCAGTTCGTATGCCGAATTGGATGGCTGGTCGAAAGATCGGCTGAACACGCTTTATTTGAATTATTTCTACAAACGCCACGAAGATTTCTGGCACCGCAAAGGCATGGAAAAATTGCCGGCCATAGTATCGGTTGGAAATATGCTGGTTTGCGGCGAAGATTTGGGTATGATTCCACAATGTGTTCCACATGCCATGTCCGAATTAAATATTTTAAGCCTCGAAATACAACGAATGCCCAAAAATCCGAAAGTTCGCTTCGCACACCCGGCCGATGCTCCCTATCTTTCGGTTTGTACCACTTCAACGCACGACATGTCGACTATCCGGGGTTGGTGGGAAGAAGATATTCAGAAAACACAGCTCTTCTACAACGTCGAATTGGGTAATTATGGAGTGGCACCCTATTACGCCGAGCCGTGGATATGTAAACAAATAATCACTCAGCATTTGTATTCGCCGGCCATGTGGGTAACAATTCCTGTTCAGGATTACCTATCAATGGATGGAAGTCTGAGGTGGGAAAAAACACAGATGGAACAAATCAATTACCCGAGCGACGTTCGGCACAAATGGAGGTTCAGAATGAAACAAAGTATTGAGGATTTGAAAAATGCGACAGACTTCAACGAATCGCTGCGCCAGCTGATTGAGGCTTCAGGCAGAAATTCGGATTATTAAAATTTCAGGGTAAATAAAACGCCTGCACATTTCATTTGCGCAGGCGTTTCCAATTTAGTCGGCTCGCAGGGATTCGAACCCTGGGCCCGCTGATTAAGAGTCAGCTGCTCTACCAACTGAGCTACGAGCCGAATCGGCGACAAAAGTAACAGATTGTTTGTCATTTTCAAAAAAACCTTCAATTAAATGGCCACTTTTCTGTGCTTTGTTTCATTGTTCAAAAATATTTTAGGGTAAATCTGCGTTCACTCGGAAATGTATTGCAATTGTGGTTTATTTATTTTCGTTTACCTCAAACCAGCCTATTGATAAACAGAACTTGAAACAATACCTTTGTTAGCAAACACATTTAGGTTATGGAAATCCTGAATTATATACCTGAAGGATTTATCAAATTTATTTTGGTGCTCGTATTTTCTCTGCTCATTGGGCTTGAACAACGACGTCATCACCTCAACGAAAACGAAGATCTTTTATTCGGGACCGATCGTACATTTACGTTTATCGGTTTGTTGGCTTATGTTCTGTTCATTGCCGATCAGGTTCACTACGTTCCTTTTTTGTCAGGATTTATTTTGATTGGACTTTTATTGGCCATACAATATCATCATAAAATTGTACAAAACGGCAAATTTGGATTAACAAGTACCATTTTGGCACTGCTCACCTATTGCATTCCCATCATGGTATTCACACAGCCCGTCTGGCTGATTTTATCGTTTATCGTAGCCATTCTGATGATTACTGAAATGAAAAGCCATTTCATAAGTTTGTCGAAAAAAGCATCGGAAGAAGAGTTTATAACATTGGCTAAGTTTATCGCTTTTGCCGGCATCATTCTTCCACTTCTTCCTGAAGCAAATATTTCTGAACAAATTCCAATTTCACCCTACCATCTTTGGCTGGCCATTGTGGTTGTTTCAGGCATTTCGTATGCCAGTTACCTGCTGAAAAAATTTGTATTCCCTGATTCAGGAGTTTTTCTTACCGGCGTACTCGGTGGAATATACAGCAGTACCGCCACTACCGTTATTCTGGCCCGCAAAGAAAAAGAAGAATCGAACAACAAAAAGATTGTATCGGCAATTATGGCCGCTAACGGAATGATGTATTTGCGCATATTATTTCTGGCATTTGTTTTTAATCACTCGGTGGCCATGCACCTGATTATTCCGTTTTTCGTTATGTTCCTGATCAGTTTTCTGCTTTCGTGGCTTGCGGGCCGTGAAAATAAAGCAAACACTTCCGGAGAAAGTAAGGAAAAGATCGTGACAGCCAGCAAAAATCCGCTCGAGCTAAGAACTGCCATCATATTTGGAGTGTTATTCATTGTGTTTGCATTAATTACCGATTTTGTGCTTAAGAATTACGGAAGTGGTGGAGTGCGGGGAATGGCCTTTGTGGTTGGGGTAACCGATATCGATCCTTTTTTACTAAATCTTCTTCAGCAAAATTCAACAATTGGAGAAATGACAATTGTTCTGGCTATATTTAACGCCACGAACAGCAACAATTTTATAAAAATGATTTATGCGATTTCTTTGAGCAGTAAAAGCATACGTAAAAATTTAGCATTAAATTTTTTATTGCTTATTGGTTCCGGATTGATATTGTCATCGATCATTTATTTACTTTAGCTAATTATTAGTCGAAAAATATATTTGAATAAAAGTATTGGATATGAGAATAAAATCATTTATGAATAGCGCTAATGTTATCATTATTCTTGCTTTGATGTTAGCAGGATGCAAAAAAAGCGACTCAACCTTTCAAATTCAGTCGGATTTATCTGTACAGATGACTGCTGACAACAACACTCCAGAAGTTGGTGGAAATATAACCTTCACGATTACGGTTTCTAATGCCGGACCGAGTTCTTCTACCGGAATCGTTGTAAAAGATGAGCTTCCTTCAGGATATACTCTGGTGAGTGCAACTCCATCGGTTGGAACATGGACTGATCCAAATTGGAACATCAGTACTCTTGAGAATGCAGGAACAGCAACCTTAGTGATTGTTGCAAAAGTTAAACCAGATGGAGTATACGGAAACACAGCAACAATAACCGGAACCGAACCGGATCCATCGGAAGCAAACAACACCACACCTGAAGTACCTTCCTCACTTTTGGTACCACAGGCCTCTGTGGTAAATTCATTTATATGGAATGGATTGCACGACTACTATTTATGGAGCGACAAAGTAGCAAAGCTCAAAAGCTCAAACTTTTCCAATCAAGAAGACTTAAATAAATACCTGAATAAATACACGAATCCTCAGAATCTTTTCGGCGATTTACTTTACCGGCCCGACACTATCGACCGCTGGTCGTTTATGGTAGATAACTCAAAAACCATTGACGACTGGATAAGTGGAACTTCAAAAACAATGGGATACGATTTTATGCTTGGTTACATAGGATCTTCAAATGATTTGTTTGGATTTGTGCGGTATGTTTATGCCAATTCTCCGGCGGAACAGGCTGGTGTTAAAAGAGGTGATATTTTTCTTACAGTAAACAACCAACAGCTGAATATTTCCAATTACCAGACGCTGCTTTTTAATACCGATACCTATACACTGGGTTTTGCAACCATTTCGAACAACAAGATCTCGCCCAATGGAAAGACACTGAGTATGACTGCCATTGAGATGCAGGAAAATCCAATCCACAAGGATACAATTTTCACTTACAACAATCAGAAAATAGGTTATTTGGTTTACAACGGATTTAATGCTGATTTCGATTTCCAGCTAAATGACGTGATAAAAACTTTCAAAGATGCTAATATCAACCAGATGGTTTTGGATTTGCGTTACAATGGAGGTGGATCGGTTCAGAGCAGTATTTATTTGGCCAGCATGTTATATGGCCCAAATACCAACCAGGTGTTTTCCGTTTCCAGCTATAATTCAGGCCTTCAGTCCTATTTTATTCAAACATACGGACAAGCAGCTCTTAGCGATAAATTTGTTTCGAAGATCGACGCTACCGACACACACGCTGAAGCGGCAATTAATTCGTTAAATCTCAGTAAAATCTATATTATTGTTTCTGATTACACGGCTTCGGCCAGCGAATTGCTCATTAACGGCCTCCGGCCATACATGAATGTTGTGGTGGTTGGAATTAATACGGAAGGAAAATATACCGGTTCAATGACTATTCAGGATTGGGACGATCAGGGAAATGTAAATCCCAACGATCCATGGGTTATGCAGCCAATCGTTGTTAAATTTTCGAATTCGCAAGGGGTAACCGATTTTGTTGATGGATTGACTCCTACAATTCAGGCTGAAGAAGATTATAAACATCTGAAACAGTTTGGCGATCCGAATGAAGATTTGCTAAAAGTGGTACTTGCTGACATCAGTGGCGTCCCAATCACAGCAAAAACATTAAAATCTGCCGGAATGGAGGTTAAGAAAGTTGCCGACAGCAATGATTTCAAACCGCATTCCAGCGAAATGTATATCAATCCGCTGATTAAAAAAGCGATTCAATAAATGAAATTGTGTAGCTGCGAAAACCCAAAATTTCACAGCTACACAAATCAAGGTAAATCCTGTCAGGTTGGTAATACATCTTCCTGAAAAACAAAAACCAACCTGCTCATTTCTATGAAACCATTCGGTCTAATTTTTATTTCCCTGATTTTTATTTCGAATTACGGATTTTCACAGGTTTCGGGGATTACATCATCGAACCTTCCGCTGATCGTAATTAACACCAATGGGTATACAATTCCTGATGAGCCCAAAATAACGGGCACAATGAAGGTTATTTCGAACGGTGCGGGAAAGGTCAATAAGCCTGAAGAAGCTTAAAATCAGATCGCTTTTACAGCAGGCTATTCACTTTTTTCTTCCGGACAAAATAACGAATCAAATTTGCGATTCCGAAGAAAAGAATGAACGTGATAATTCCTAGGATAAGTTCAACAAAAAGAATGATCCAGTCGTTTTTAAACGATTGAATATCGAAGGATATTTCTTGTTTGACAACCAATGCAAAGCCAAAAAGCAACTCACAGATGGTCATTCCTGCTACAAATAAATTCATCCGGTTCAATTTTCCAGGAAGCTGAATTTCTTTTGGCAAAACAGTTGAACCGGAAAATAAAATTGAGGCAAGTATCAACGGTAAATAGCAGAGGTAGAAAAATCCTGTCCGCGCAATCACAATAACCGGAAGCATAAATATTATTCCGGCCAGAAAATAAAAATAACGTTTTCCAATCAATTGGTTCAACGGCATAATCAGAAGATTTTACCAAACCATGTTTGAAAATATTGCCCGATAAACGGGATAAGGTTTTTATCGCCTTTCAATGCTCCAACAAAGCTAAAAACCCAGAATACGAAGAAAAATCCCCACGCAATAATGTAATATTCAGGAATAAAACGGGTTAAGAAAAAGCAAATATATAAACCAAGTGTTTGTGCCAGATAAAACTGGGTTAGCGAATCTTTTTTCGAACTGTTAACAACCAGAGCAACCAGCCAACCAAGCGGTGTGAGATGTGCCAGCATCGATTTTGCTTTTGGATTCATAAAAATTCAGTTTATTTTCCGCCCGAAGTTATAAAAAGAAAATTGCAACGCCGCCAACCGTAATTACAGCTCCCAGAATTTCCTTCCAGTTTACCTTTTCGTGAAACAAGAAAATTGCAGGTGGAATAATGAGCACAGGAACAATAGACATAATCGTTGCGGCAATTCCGGCTTGCGTGTGCTGAACGGCTAAAAGAGAAAATGAAACTCCCAAAAACGGGCCAAAAACCGAACCAAGTGCAATACGTTTCATTGCCGAATAATGCTTAACAGCTTCCCAAACTTTTCCAAAGCGGCCCATAATCAGTATAATTACGGCAAATCCAATCATTCCGGTAATTACCCGTATTTGCGAAGCAGCAAAAGCATCGTATTCGCCCATCCCCTTTTTACTAAGAACCAGACCAACCCCCTGCCCCACAGCACCACCAAAAGCCAGCAAGATTCCTTTTATGCTGTAGTTTGCTTTTATCTTTCGCCTTTTACCAATATCTTCATGCTTTTCACGTTTCAGAATTACAATGGCAATTCCTAAAAAAGTAATAAACATCCCAACCCATTTCATCAGGCTCATTACTTCGCCCAGCATCAACCAACCAGCGAAAGCAGTGATTGGAGGCGCCAAAGCCATTATGAGCATTGCTATGCGGGCACCAACCACCACATAAGACTGAAACAGCAGCAAATCGCCGAAAACAAAGCCAACCAGCCCTGAAAGAGCCAACCATCCCCACCGTTCTGCGCCGGCATCCAGCGGAATAAACGAACCGTTTCGAATAAAATTCAGGATACTCTAAATGATAAATGCCAGAATTAACCGGATTAGATTTACTGAAAGTGAACCCACTTTCTTCCCGGCAGATTCGAATGAAAGGCTGGTAACTGTCCAAAATAGAGCAGTTAATAAAGCTGCTAATTCACCAACATACTGGCTCATTATGTTCAGATTTTAGGAAGGCACGAAGATAAAAAAGAAAATGCCTAAAGCAATTGTAGCTGTTAACTTGAATTGCTTTAGACATTTTTATCGTTTACGAAAAGAAGCCGATCTACTTTAGTAAACCTTCAACCGCTTCGCGCAATTTTTCTTCGCGTAAGTTACGGCCAATAATTTTACCCGTTTTATCGACCAGCAAATTAGCCGGAATGGAATTTATGGCGTAAAGCGCAGCGGCTTCATTTTGCCAGCCTTTCAAATCCGAAACATGTGTCCAGGTCAGCTGATCATCGGCAATAGCTTTCTCCCATTTTTCCTTATCAGTATCAAGCGAAACGCCAAATACACCAAACCCTTTTGTTTTATATTGGTTAAATACTGAAACCACATTCGGATTTTCGCGGCGACAAGGACCACACCATGAAGCCCAGAAATCAACCAATGTATACTCATTTTTTGAATAAACATCGCTGAATTTAACCGGGTTCCCATCTGCATCATTCAACGTAAAATCAGGCGCCTGCTGTCCAATGGCCACTGTCCGAAGTTTGGCAACACGATCTTTTAGTGAAACAACCGCTGGTACTGAATCGAGTTTAGCATCAAATCCGGAAAGAAAACTATCCAACGTATCAGCCTCCATTTCATAATATACCCGTCCGAGTAGATAAGGCGAAACAAAAGACGCAGGATTCTTCTTAATATAGTTTTTTTGCACATTATCGATATTCGAGAAAATACCGTCGGCCAATGTCATCAAACTGTCAGCTTTGGCTTTATCTCCGGCTTTTCCAGCTTCGCGCGATTGGTTGTAAAACGCCATCGCATCCTTATCCATGGCATCAATTTTATCCTGAACAAGTTGAAATTCGTCCTGAGTTGCTGATCCTGAAATTTTTGCTTTTGAGAGCGAATCTGCAGCTCCGACAATTGAAATCGATGAATTTTCAACAAAAAATGGCAATCTTTCACGCTTCGATTCAAGACTCAAATACCAGACTTCCGGATTTTTCACAGCGCCTTTAAACTCACAGGCTCCATTTACCAGTTCAGCAGAATCAAGTTTAACCCAAGCACCCTTTAGTCGCTGGCTTAAAAATGCTTTCCCTTCAGCATTGGTCAGTTTCAAACTAACTGTGTAAGAAGGTGTTTGGGTACAGGCAAAAACCCCAAACAAAAGACCGATCAATAAGATTTTTTTCATCATTTTGTTTTAAAAGTTGTACGTATTTTCAAGCAATTGCAAAATAAACGAAATAAATCAAAGATTATAATCAATGAAACAAAAAAACCGGGACAAGCCCGGTTCTTTTGTTTCATTCAACTAAATGAGAAAATTAATGATGAAACTTAATGTTTGGTTTTTATTTCGAATATGCTTCCAAATGAACACTTCCAACTGAACGCCCTGAAGGATCAGCATTGTTTTTAAAACTGGCATCCCATTCAAGTGCAATTGGTGTACTACAGGCGATTGAGGGCACTGAAGGAACACAGCTTGCAGCCGAATCAGATGGGAAATGCTCAGTAAAAATTGAACGGTAAAAATATTCTTCCTTCGACATTGGTGTGTTTATTGGGAACCTGAATTTTGACGTGGCCATCATTTCATCAGTCACTTTTTCCGCAACCATGATTTTTAATGAATCAATCCAATTGTATCCAACACCATCAGAGAATTGCTCTTTCTGGCGCCAGGCAACACTTGCTGGCAAATAATCTTCAAATGCTTTTCGGATAACCCATTTTTCCATTCTGCCGTTCTTCGCCATTTTTTCTTCAGGATTGATGCGCATAGCCACATCCAGAAATTCCTTGTCGAGGAACGGAACACGACCTTCAACTCCCCAGGCAGCCAAAGACTTATTGGCTCGCAGGCAATCGTACAAATGCAGCTTGCCAAGTTTCCTAACCGTTTCTTCATGAAACTCTTTTGCATTTGGCGCTTTGTGGAAATACAAATATCCACCGAAAATTTCATCAGCACCTTCGCCTGAAAGTACCATTTTAACACCCATCGATTTGATTACACGCGATAAAAGATACATTGGCGTAGACGCACGAACAGTTGTTACATCGTATGTTTCAAGGTGATAAATGACGTCACGAATGGCGTCCATTCCTTCCTGAACCGTGAAATGTATTTCGTGGTGAACGGTTCCAATATGGTCGGCAACTTTCTGGGCAGCAGCCAAATCGGGAGAGCCCACCAAACCAACAGCGAATGAATGCAACTGTGGCCAATAGGCTTTTTCGTTCGTCTGAGACTCAACACGAAATGCAGCATATTTTTTAGCAATAGCCGAAATTACTGAAGAATCGAGTCCTCCGGAAAGTAAAACACCATAAGGAACATCAGACATTAGCTGGCGGTGAACTGCTTTTTCGAGAGCTGTACGCAACTCGTCCATATCAAAACCATTATCCTTAACAGCGTCATACGAAGTCCAATCACGTTCGTACCATGTTTTGATTTCGCCATCCGGGCTATACAAATATTTTCCGGGTAAAAATTCTTCAATTTTATTGCAATAGCCTTCCAGCGATTTCAATTCGGAGGCCACATAGTAATTTCCGTATTTATCCCATCCCTGATACAGCGGAATAATTCCGATATGGTCGCGGGCAACCAGGAAAACATCTTTTTCCTGATCGTACAGAGCAAAGGCAAAAATACCATTCAGGTCTTCCAGAAAATCAACTCCTTTTTCGCGATACAAGGCCAAAATAACCTCGCAATCTGAATGTGTCAGGAATTCGTATGCATCACCAATCCGATTTCGGATTTCCATGTGATTATATATTTCGCCATTAACGGCAAGTACCAGTTTCCCATCTTTACTATACAACGGTTGACCACCTGATTCAGGGTCAACGATTGACAAACGTTCGTGAGCCAAAATTGACTTACTGCATGAAAATATTCCAGACCAATCGGGACCACGATGGCGAATGCGTTTCGACATTTTCAATACCTGAGGTCTCAATTCCTCCGCCTGCACTTTCAAATCGAATACTCCTACAAATCCACACATAGTATTACTTGTTTAAAAAATGATCTTTCAACTTTAAAATATTGTCCAAAATTATTCAATTTGACTATATTTTAAAACAATTATTGACATTTTTCTTTTTTATATGATATTTACTATCAAATAATTCATTTTTAGCGAAATTTTATAAATTAGCGAATTATTCATTTATCCTCACACACCCCTTTCTGGAAGAAATATTGACCAAAAAAAAGCAGAAAACAATAAAAGACCCCTGATTCTGAATTAAATTTCTTAAAAAAATTGGTAAGTTTTTCGCATTTGCCATATTTCGATAAAAACCTAATTTATTTCAGAAAAAAAGAAAAAAGGCAGCCAAAATTGACTGCCCGGGTATGATTTTCTTTAATTTTTGACTAAACGTTAAATCTGAAATGCATAATATCGCCATCCTGAACGACATATTCTTTGCCTTCGATGCCAATTTTTCCGGCTTCGCGACAAGCAGATTCGGAACCTAAACGAATGTAATCTTTATACTTAATCACCTCCGCACGAATAAAACCTTTCTCAAAATCAGAATGAATAATTCCGGCAGCCTGAGGAGCTTTAATTCCGCGCACAAACGTCCAGGCACGACTTTCGTCGGCGCCGGTCGTAAAATAGGTCTCAAGGTTAAGTATTTTGTAAGCAGCATGAATCAGCTTATTTACTCCCGGTTCAGTCAATCCCAATTCTTCCAGAAAAAGCTGCTTTTCCTCGTACGATTCCAATTCTGCAATATCCGATTCCGTTGCCGCAGCAATGATCAGAATTTCGGCATTTTCGTCCTTCACTGCTTCTTTCACTAATTCAACATATTTGTTGCCATCTTTTGCCGAAGCTTCATCCACATTGCAGGCGTATAAAACCGGCTTGTTCGTCAGCAAAAAGAAATCGTTGGTTAGCTTTTTGTCTTCAGCGCTAAGTTCAACAGTGCGCGCCGATTTTCCTTGAATTAAAGCATCGCGGTAGCGTTGACTGATATCCACGATCTTTTTGGCATTTTTATCTGTTCCGTGTTTGGCCACTTTTTCCCATTTCGCAATTCGCGCTTCAACGGTCTCCAAATCTTTTAACTGAAGCTCAATATCAATCACTTCCTTGTCGCGAACCGGATTAACTGAACCATCAACGTGTGTGATGTTATCGTTATCGAAACAACGCAGAACGTGAATAATTGCATCGGTTTCGCGAATGTTGGCCAAAAACTGGTTTCCCAAACCTTCTCCTTTACTGGCACCTTTTACAAGTCCGGCAATATCAACAATCTCAACAGTGGTAGGTACAACTTTTTTAGGGTTGTCGATCCGCTGAAGTTCGATTAGGCGTTCGTCGGGAACAGTTATTACACCCACATTGGGCTCGATGGTACAAAACGGAAAATTGGCCGATTGTGCCTTTGCACTCGACAAACAATTGAACAAAGTTGACTTGCCAACATTCGGAAGCCCAACAATTCCACACTTTAAAGCCATGCTTTCTTTTCTTTTTTAATTTCGGTGCAAAGATAATCGATTCGGGCAACTAAAAGCAATTAAAAGTTTATACTTCAAAATTGCGGCAAAGGGTTAATCTATGCACGGATTTGCATTGCAAAAAGATTGATGAGGTTCGTAGTTATGAATTTACAAATCGATTGACAGTTCCGCTTACACCCGTTCATTTCAGGAATATGAATAATTTATAACACAATCAAGGAGATTAAATTCCGGTTTATTACTTTTGCAAGCAAAGCTTACTTCCTATGATTTTAAACTCAGTTTCTGTCGATTGTGTCATTTTCGGATTTGATAAATCCGGGTTACGCGTATTACTCTCCCAAATCGACAAAGATGTTCTTCGGAGTATGATTTCGTTGCAGGCCAGCCCCGAACAAATTAAAACAATCTACGAAAAACATCCGGTATTGACGAGTGACAATTACTGGAATCTATTTGGCGGCCATGTTCCGGAGGAGCAGGATCTGGACGAATACGCCAAAGATTTACTTTTCCAGGTTACGGGACTGAATAATGTTTTCCTTCAGCAAATAAATGCCTTTGGTTCGCTCGACAGAGTGCCATACACACGTGTAATTACCATTGGTTATTATGCATTAATAAATCCTGACTACCACGATTTTAAACAATCGAAACTGGCAAAATCGCTTCAGTGGTTTAACCTGAACGAATTACCACCGTTGTGTTTCGACCACGATAAAATTATAGCGCAGGCACTCATTAAATTACGCCAGGAAGTTATGTACCATCCAGTTGGATTTCATCTTCTACCCGATAAATTTACGCTTACCGAAATACAATCGCTATACGAAGTTATACTGAATAAAAAAATGGATACCCGAAATTTCAGGAAAAAGCTCGCTAAAATGGATTTGCTGATCGATTCAGGAAAGAAGCAACAAAATGTGGCCCACCGTGCAGCAAAACTGTATCAGTTTGACATTGCCGTTTATGAGAAGCTTAAAATGGAAGGTTTGAATTTCAGGATAGAATAAATTACCGCCAGAAAGCAAATACTGTGAGGTTAAATTGTTCCATCGTACAAAAGCCCAACATCCACATTAAACTATTCTCAGGATATTTTGTCTGAGAACCAACCATCAGTTCAAGCATGACGAATGACCAGCAAATATTGGATAGTCTGAAAGATCCTGCGACAAAGGAACTTGCATTCAGGCATCTGATTTCCAAATATAAGGAAAGGCTGTACTGGCATATTCGTAAAATTGTTCTGAATCACGATGATACGGATGATATTTTGCAAAATACGTTTATTAAAGTCTGGAACGGCCTTGATTCTTTCAGGGCTGAATCGAGCTTGTTTACCTGGCTATATCGTATTGCCACTAACGAATCGATTACCTTTTTAAACCAACGAAAGCGCAAAATGATGACTGGCTTGTCGGATGAAAACGGATATCTGATTGAAAGCCTGGAAAGTGATACTTATTTTGACGGAGACGAATGGCAAATGCTTCTGCAGAAAGCCATTGCCGTTCTTCCGGAGAAACAACGGCTGGTTTTTAATATGAAATATTTCGAGGAAATTAAATACGAAGAAATGTCAGTCATTCTCGAAACGTCTATCGGCGCGTTGAAAGCATCATATCATCACGCTGTTAAAAAAGTGGAAGAATACATTAAATCGCATGAAACACGAATAGATCCTTTTTGAACTTTAAAATTTAGACTTTATTGAAAAACAGGGCATCTTAAAAATATAAGGAACAGAAATTAAACTTTTTGAAAATATAGTTGTCAAAGCCATAGAATTGAAACTCATGTACGAAGAAGATAAAATAGAACCCGATTTTTTGAGCAAGAACAGGAAAAATCCTTTTCAAACGCCAGATCATTATTTTGATTCGCTCGAAGACCGAATCATGGGACGGATAGAACATTCTGCAAAAAAGACGACGTCTGCATTGAGGGTTTATCTCATGCTAAAACCGGTCCTAGGATTGGTTGCAAGTTTTGCATTGGTTTATTTACTCGTGTATTACCCGATAAATACATTCTTACTGAAAAACAATGTAAAAACAGAGGTTGCCGAAAAATCAACGTCAGACCCTTTGGACGGATATTCGCTTAACTTTTCGCTGATTGACGAAAATTCACTGGTAAATACTATTTTTTCCGATGATGCAACACCTACTTTTGAAATAAATCCTGAAGAAGTGCTTGCTTATTTGTCAACCGGTTCGAATGACCTTGAAATTTATTCTGCAATCCAAAACTAACGCATCATGAAAAAACTAATACTAATAAGCTGCCTGACATTCCTTTCCTTTGGCTTTTTATCTGCACAGGAGAAGCATGGTCCCGATCCTGAAATGTTCGAAAAAATTAAGGCTGAAAAAATCTCTTTTTTTACCAGCAAATTAGATTTGACGCCTACCGAAGCTCAAGCTTTTTGGCCAGTTTACAATGAATTCGAAAAGAAACGGTTCGATATTCAACGACAGATTCATGAATTTGAACGCATGCCTGACGAAAAATTCGCTAGCCTTTCTGACTCTGAAATTGAAAAACTTACAGACAAATATGTGGATTCGTATGAGCAACAAGCCTCGTTGCTAAAGGAATACAACAAACAATTTCAAAAAATATTACCAAGGAAAAAAGTCCTGCTCATGTATCGAACTGAAAATGAATTCAGGTCGCATTTGATCAGAGAGTACAAAAGGGGTCAACAACAGAAAAATTAATTTTAAAAGGCTGGATAACCAGCCTTTTTTGTTTTATAACCTGTAGTTTCCTTTCTCCAGAAATTCGATCGTTTTATTTATCCCAACGTACATCAGCGAATCTTCGGCCACAAACGAAACATGTTTGCGGTAATCGGTCCAAAAATTTTCCAGATATTCCGATGATTTTGCCGGCCTTCTGAATTCCAGCGCCTGAGCCGAATTGTATAATTCAATAGCTAAAATACTGAAGATGTTCTGTGCAACTTTCAAGGCTTTAGTGGCAGCATTTCCACCCATACTCACGTGATCTTCCTGCTCATTCGATGACGGAATAGAGTCGACCGAAGCCGGGGTACTCAACTGCTTGTTCTGGCTTACAATCGACGCCGCGGCATATTGTGGAATCATAAATCCTGAATTTAATCCTGGTTTTGCCACCAAAAATTCAGGAAGTTGGCGATCGCCCGAAATTAATCGATATGTTCTCCGTTCAGAAATACTGCCAATTTCAGAAAGTGAAATAGCCAGAAAATCGAGCGACAATGCCAGTGGTTCGCCATGAAAATTTCCTCCTGAAATAATCAGGTCATCATCAGGGAAAACAGTAGGGTTATCGGTTACTGAATTAATTTCTATTTCAACGACTCCGGCAATGTAATTCACTGCATCGCGCACGGCCCCGTGAACCTGTGGAATGCAACGAAAAGAATACGGATCCTGGACATGAGCTTTTTTCCGGCTGATCAGCTCACTGCCTTCCAAAAGCTTTCTGAAGTTTT
This sequence comes from Prolixibacteraceae bacterium, assembly GCA_963677955.2. Classification (GTDB taxonomy): domain Bacteria; phylum Bacteroidota; class Bacteroidia; order Bacteroidales; family Prolixibacteraceae; genus Aquipluma. Next base: position 3,179,454 of record CAXXQR010000001.1, on the reverse strand, counting down.
CAGCCGTTTTGATCTGCCCTGAATGTGGGCGTATTTCCTGAACCTGGGCCATAAATGGTTCAATTAACCCGTCGAAACTATCGAGCGACATGGCGCCAATGATGTCGGCGTAATCGACGAGCCGGAAAGCTTTCAACAAGGTAAATACAGCATGAGCACTCATAAACTGCGTGCCGTTTAACAGTGCAAGTCCTTCTTTTGCCTGAAGGCGAATAGGCTCCCACCCCAATTCAGTCAAAACCTCCGAAGCAGTCTTTTTAAGTCCCTTGTAATAGACTTCACCAAGACCGATTAACGGCAAAAACAACTTGGCCAGCGGAGCCAAATCGCCGCTTGCCCCCAGTGAACCCTGCTCGCAAACAATAGGCAAAATATCGCTGTTAAACAAATCGAGAATTCGTTGTACCGTGACGAGTTGAACGGCAGAATTCCCTTTGGCCAGTGCATGAGCTTTCAGCAAAAGCATCAAACGAACGACATCCAGAGGAATTTCGGGACCTAAGTTGCACGAATGCGAAATAACCAGATTTTCTTGCAATTTACTGAGTTCGTCTTTCGAAACTTCGATGTTGCACAACGCTCCGAACCCGGTATTGATGCCATACAACGGGCCTTCTGTTTCGCGTATTTTTTTATCAAGATAAGCTTTACTCTTTTCAATCAGTGCGATCGATTCATCAGAAAGCACCAAGATTTTCCGGCGTTCCAAAATTTCTTCGATAACCGGATAAGTTAGTTTAGCCGGTGATATATAATGAATTTCTCTTTGCATAGGATAATTTTAATCATTCAGAAACGTCCAATATCCAACAAATAATATCGAATATCGAACTTAAAAATATGGAATAAGAAAGCAATACTGAATTGGGATTACGTATTTCAAAGCGTAACTTGAAACTCGGAACCTGAAACTAAGGAGTAATTCAGGGACAACGGATGTCGCCCCCTCTGGATTTTGAAAATCGATATTCTTTAAGCAAAAGAATCATTCCCCGAATTTTTCAGGAAGTAACTCAAAAGAAATTTACGCGGAAAGGATTTTTATCAGTTCCTGCTGATCGACCAGTTGCTGATCGCCAGTGACCATGTTTTTCAGATTGATTTTACCCTGCGCCATTTCATTTTCGCCAACGATGGCTACGAATGGAATCTTTTTGTTGTTGGCCCAGGTCATTTGCTTTGCCATTTTGCTTTTGTCAGGAAAGATTTCAGCATTGATCCCAGCCTTCCGAACCGCAGTCAAAACCGGCAAACAAAAAGCTTCTTCAGCAGCGCCAAAATTCACAAACATTAATTTGGTTGAATCGGCTGTTGCTGCCGGAAATAATTCCAATTGCGTAAGAACATCATAAATACGGTCGGCTCCAAACGAAATTCCAACTCCTGAAACGTTGGGCATCCCGAAGATTCCGGTCAAATCGTCGTAGCGGCCACCACCGCAAATGCTGCCCATGGCCACATCTTTTGCCTTAACCTCGAAAATGGCTCCGGTGTAATAATTCAGTCCTCTGGCCAGTGTCAAATCAAGTTCAACATCAGTAGTTAAATCCAATGTATCCAGATATGCAAATAAGGTTCGAACTTCGGCAATTCCTTTAGCACCTGTATCCGATAATCTTATAGCCACTTCCAGTTGATTTAATTTCTCGGAGACCGTTCCAGATAAATGCAAAATTGGCTGAAGTTTGTCGACGGCGTTTTGCGGAATTCCCTTTTCAAGCAATTCCAGATTAACCTTTTCCAGACCAATTTTATCGAGCTTATCAATGGCAACGGTAATGTCCACGATGCGATCTTTTTCGCCAATCACTTCTGCAATTCCGGCCAGAATTTTACGGTTATTGATTTTCACAACTGTATTGATTTTCAGTTTCGAAAAAACCTGATCGACAATTTGTACCAATTCCATTTCGTTGAGTAAGGAATCGCTGCCTACAATATCCACGTCACACTGGTAGAATTCGCGGTAACGGCCTTTCTGAGGGCGATCGGCACGCCAAACCGGCTGAATCTGGTAACGTTTAAAGGGGAATGAAATATCATTTCGATACTGTACAACAAAACGCGCAAACGGTACGGTTAAATCGTAGCGTAAACCTTTTTCTGAGATGCGGTTGGTCAGGCGAATACTATTTTTTTCGAGTAATTCCTGATCAGAAAGATTTCCTGCAAAGTCGCCGGAATTTAAGATTTTGAAAAGCAGTTTGTCACCTTCTTCACCGTATTTTCCCATCAAGGTCGAAAGGTTTTCCATGGCCGGAGTTTCAATCGGTTGAAATCCGTACAAGCGAAAAATGCTTTTAATTGTGTCGAAAATATAGTTCCGGTTTGTCATTTCAACCGGTGAAAAATCGCGTGTTCCCTTTGGGATTGAAGGTTTCTGTGCCATGTTAAATTTCATTTTCAGACTGCAAAATTAAGAAAAACAGGCACTCGGCCTACATGATAAGAAGATTAAAACAAATGAGTGAAGTGTAAATCATTTCTCCTGGAACAGAGATTCTGTTTGCAAAACGTATTTTCTACTTTTGGGCCCTGCTATTTTCACTTTTGGCAATATTGAAAATGTCAAGTGATAAAAAATATCACTTGACATTTTACCTGACCGATCAAGTAATTTTTTACCTGCTGTTCTACTCCCCGGGTAACTCAGAGTCACGGCCAAGAACTGTCCGGAACATAAAAAGCTAGTCTTTCACCAGTTTCTTATATTTCACGCGCTGCGGACCAACATCGCCCATTCGTTTTTTGCGGTTTTCTTCGTAGTCGGTAAATCCACCTTCAAAGAACACAACTTTCGAATCGCCTTCGAAAGCCAGGATATGTGTGGCAATCCGGTCGAGAAACCAGCGGTCGTGCGAAATAACCACGGCGCAACCGGCAAAGCTGTCCAAACCTTCTTCCAGTGCCCGCAGTGTATTGATGTCAATATCATTCGTTGGTTCATCGAGCAAAAGGACATTACCTTCTTCTTTCAGGGCCAAAGCCAAATGCAAACGATTTTTCTCTCCTCCGGAAAGATATCCGCATTTCTTTTCCTGATCAGCACCTCCGAAATTAAATCGCGAAACATAAGCACGGGCATTTAATTGCCGTCCGCCCACTGAAATCAGATCACTGCCGCCGGTGATTACCTGAAAAACTGTTTTTTCAGGATCAATGGCTTTGTGAGTTTGATCGACATAGGCTATTTTCACGGTTTCTCCGACCTCAAAAGTTCCCTTATTGGCCTGTTCCAAACCCATAATCAGTTTGAAAAGCGTCGTCTTTCCGGCGCCATTTGGACCAATTACGCCAACAATTCCGTTCGGAGGAAGTACAAAGTTCAAATCCTCAAACAGTAAACGGTCGCCGTAACCTTTTGCAACTTCTTTTGCCGAAATAACCCGCTCACCCAAACGGGGTCCGTTGGGTATAAATATTTCAAGTTTTTCTTCTTTCTGCTTCACATCTTCGTTAATCAAACGATCGTATGCCCCAAGCCTTGCTTTCGATTTAGCCTGACGAGCTTTTGGTGCCATGCGAATCCATTCGAGTTCACGCTCTAGTGATTTGCGGCGTTTGGAAGCCACTTTTTCTTCCTGCTCCATGCGCTTCGACTTTTGATCGAGCCATGAAGAATAATTTCCTTTCCAGGGTATTCCTTCGCCACGATCGAGTTCCAGTATCCAGCCAGCCACATTATCGAGGAAATACCGGTCGTGCGTAATGCAAATAACAGTTCCCTTGTACTGCTGAAGATGCATTTCGAGCCATTGAATAGACTCGGCATCCAAATGGTTGGTCGGCTCATCGAGCAATAAAACATCTGGCTCTTTTAGCAGTAACCGGCAAAGTGCAACCCGCCGACGTTCTCCTCCGGAAAGTTCCTTAACCGGTTGATCGTCGGGTGGACATTGAAGTGCATCCATGGCACGTTCGAGTTTGGCATCAAGATTCCATGCATCGAACTGATCAATTTTCTCCTGAAGCATAGCCTGTTCTGCCATCAGTTTGTCCATAGCATCAGGGTTTTCATACACTTCGGGATCGCCAAATTTCAGATTGATATCCTCGTAGGCTTTAAGAACATCCACAATCTCCTGAACACCTTCCTGAACAATTTCTTTGACCGTCTTCGTTTCATCAAGTTGCGGATCCTGTTCGAGGTATCCAACGGTGTATCCCGGAGAAAATACAACTTCTCCCTGATACGAACTTTCAATTCCGGCGATGATTTTCAGGAGCGTTGATTTACCCGAACCGTTTAATCCAATAATACCGATTTTGGCTCCCAGAAAAAAGGAAAGTGAAATATCTTTCAACACCTGTTTTTGCGGTGGAAAAGTTTTATTAACACGGTACATTGAGAAAATTATCTTCTTATCGTCGCTCATATTTACATATTATTTAGTTTTTAAATCAAACACATCTGTTCACCTATCCAAAGTGGGATTTGAGTTATCAAAAATAGTGCTTTTTAACTAGCTAAATCAGTAGTTTTAAAATATTGAAAATGTTAACATACAAATTAACTACGTGAAGCTATTAATCGTTGACGACAATCCGATAAATCAAAAGTTCCTCTATTATTCTCTCCGGAAATCGTACGATATTGAAACAGCTAATAACGGTTTAGAGGCTGTAAATATCCTGAAAGAAAGGGAATTTGATGTTGTTTTAATGGATTTGACGATGCCTGTGATGGATGGTGCCGAAGCTACTTTTGAAATCAGGAAATCGGAGCACTCGATAAACAAAGACGTTCCGATCATTTTTGTAACAACAAACGATTTCGAACACGAGAGAATACGATGCATGAACAGTGGTGGAGACGATTACATGATTAAGCCAGTCGATACGGCTATTTTGCAATCACGAATTGAGTTTCACATTATTCGCAGACAAGGAAAGTAATATTAACCAGGCAGTGAAGACCTGAAATAATAATCCCAATATTTCTGCTTCTTGCATTCAAAAAAAGGGAAACAAAAAAGGCTGATTATTCATCAGCCTTTTTCTATTTTATCGAAAAAATACTATTCTTCGCTTTTTTCTTCAGGAGCATCTGCTACTGGTTCATCTTCTACGATCACTGCATCTTCTACAACGGGAGCAGTTTCAACAACCGGTTTAGCAGCAGCAGGAGCCGCAGTTACTTTCGGGGCATCGGCTTTTTTCTTACCACCACGACGTGAACGGCTTGGTTTTGCTTTTGCTTCCTTGGCAGCTAACATGTTTTCGTTGAAATCTACTAGCTCGATGATGCACATTGAAGCATCGTCGCCAATACGGTTACCAGTTTTGAGAATTCTGGTATAACCTCCCGGACGATCACCAACTTTTTCGGCTACATCTCTGAATAACATCGAAACAGCAGTTTTGCTTTTCAGGTATTCAAATACCACCCTGCGCGAATGAGTTGAATCATCCTTTGCTTTCGTGATAAGTGGTTCAACATATATTCTTAAAGCTTTGGCTTTAGCCACAGTTGTTGTAATCCTTTTGTGAAAAATCAATGAGTTGGCCATATTGGACAACATTGCTTTCCGATGAGCGCTGGTTCTTCCTAAATGGTTGAATTTTTTACTATGTCTCATTTTTACTTATTCCTTGTCAAGTTTATATTTACTGATATCCATCCCGAACGTTAAATTCAAGCTTACCAACAAGTCATCCAGTTCAGTAAGCGATTTTTTACCGAAGTTGCGGAATTTGAGCAAGTCGTTCCGGTTATAAGTAACCAGTTCGCCCAAAGTTTCAACATCAGCTGCCTTGAGGCAGTTCAACGCGCGTACAGAAAGATCCATGTCAACCAATTTGGTCTTCAGCAGCTGACGCATATGCAATACTTCTTCATCGAATTCTTCGTTGGCAAATTTCTCGTCAGAATCAATGGTGATTTTTTCGTCAGAGAACAACATGAAGTGATAAATCAGAATTTTTGCAGCTTCTTTCAGTGCATCTTTTGGATGAATTGAGCCATCGGTTGTGATTTCGAATACCAACTTTTCGTAGTCAGTTTTTTGCTCAACACGATAGTTTTCGATAGCGTATTTCACATTTTTGATCGGTGTGAAAATTGAATCGATCGGAATTACTCCAAACTCAGCATCGATCGGCTTATTTTCAGCGCTGGGAACATATCCGCGACCTTTGTTGATGGTGATATCCATCTGCAATTTAACTTCAGGTTCCATCCGGCAGATAATCAACTCTGGATTTAAAACACGGAAGCCGGTCATAAATTTATTAATATCTCCGGCGGTAAATGTATCCTGCCCTGTAACTGAGATTGAAACCTTTTCGCTGTCAAAATCTTCGACTTCGCGTTTGAACCGAATTTGTTTCAGATTTAGGATAATTTCGGTTACATCTTCCATTACACCTTTTACTGTTGCAAATTCATGGTCAACTTTGTCGATTTTGACAGTTGTGATTGCATAACCTTCCAAAGAGGATAACAGAATTCTACGTAAGGCATTACCAATTGTAATACCGTAACCTGGTTCCAATGGACGGAATTCAAACTTTCCGTACTTCTCATCGGTTTCAACCATTATAACTTTGTCGGGTTTTTGGAACGCTAATATTGCCATAATAATACTGAGTATTTGATTATTTAGAATACAACTCTACAATAAGTTGTTCTTTAATGTTTTCAGGAATTTCAGCTCTTTCAGGACGGGTTAAAAATTTCCCGGCTAATTGAGAGTTATCCCATTCCAACCATGCAAATTTATTCGAACGGCGTGAGTTCAATGAAGTTGTAATTACTTCCAGTGATTTCGATTTTTCACGAACAGCAACTAAGTCGCCGGGACGTAAATGATACGACGGAATATTAACTACTTCACCGTTTACAGTGATGTGTTTGTGTGAAACTAACTGACGTGCTGCAGAACGGGTTGGTGCAATTCCAAGACGGAAAACAACATTGTCCAGACGCGATTCGAGTAGTTGTAACAAAACTTCACCAGTAACACCTTTTGATGCTGAAGCCTTTTTAAACAAATTAGAGAATTGTCTTTCCAAAACACCATACATGTATTTTGCTTTTTGTTTCTCTTTCAATTGAGTTCCATACTCAGATTTTTTACGTCTGCGACTTGCTAAACCATGAAAACCTGGAGGATAATTTTTCTTTTCAAGTGCTTTATCTGGTCCGAAAATTGGTTCACCAAATTTACGGGCGATTCTGGATTGTGGTCCTGTATATCTTGCCATTACTTTCTTGATTTATTAAATTAAACACGTCTCCTTTTTGCAGGACGACATCCATTGTGTGGTAGCGGAGTTACGTCAACAATTTCACTTACCTGAATGCCAACGCTGCTGATCGCACGGATAGCAGATTCACGACCATTACCTGGACCTTTTACGTATACTTTTACTTTGCGAAGTCCAAGATCATATGCTGTCTTGGCACATTCTTCAGAAGCAACCTGAGCTGCATAGGGAGTGTTCTTTTTAGAACCTCTGAATCCTTTTTTACCAGCTGACGACCATGAAATTACTTCACCATTACCATTGGTCAGCGACACAATGATGTTATTGAATGAAGAATGAATGTGCGCCTGTCCGATTGCTTCAACGATAACAACTCGTTTTTTTGTAGAACCAGTCTTTTTTGCCATAATTCAAATATCAATTATTTAGTGGCTTTTTTCTTATTAGCAACTGTTTTTCTCTTACCTTTTCGTGTGCGGGCGTTATTTTTTGTACTCTGTCCACGAACGGGTAAACCAACACGGTGACGGATTCCTCGGTAGCAACCGATATCCATCAATCGTTTAATATTCATCTGGGTTTCAGAACGTAATTCGCCTTCAACCTTGATGCTTCCACTGATCGCTGCACGAATAGCAGCCAAATGATCATCAGTCCAATCCTGAACTTTGATGTCTTTATCAACGCCGGCTTTCTCAAGGAGAGTCTTTGACAGATTGCGACCTATACCATAGATATAGGTTAAAGCTATCTCTCCTCTTTTATTATTAGGGATGTCAACACCACTTATACGAGCCATAAAATAAAATTTTTACAAAGTTAATTAATTATCCCTGACGTTGTTTGTACTTCGGATTCTTTTTGTTAATCACGTACAAACGGCCTTTCCTGCGAACAATTTTACAGTCGGCACTACGTTTTTTAATGGATGCTCTTACTTTCATTATTTTGTGCTTTAGTTTTTATATCTAAAAGAAATTCTTCCTTTTGTCAGGTCGTATGGCGACATTTCAACTTTCACTTTATCACCAGGTAAAATTTTGATGTAGTGCATCCTCATTTTTCCTGAAATGTGTGCAGTGATGATATGTCCATTTTCCAGTTCAACCCTGAACATTGCATTCGATAATGATTCAATGATTGTTCCGTCTTGTTCTATTGAAGACTGTTTTGCCATAAATATACTCTAAATGTCTGATATTTTGGTATTTATTCTCTTACTACTAGTTAGTTATAAACACCGTAACGGAAGATTATTTAATTTTCCGCTGATAAATCCGGCAAAACTACTAGAATTACCGGATTTACTTCGCTATTTATGAATAAAATTCAACAAGTTTAGAACTTTCACAAATCCGAGACAAAAATGTCTGGCGATTAGTATGCTGAAGCACCACCTCCGGTACGTCCCTTGATCCGGCCTGATTTCATCAAACCATCGTAATGACGCATCAACAGGTGACTTTCAATTTGCTGCAAAGTATCTAAAACAACACCTACAAGAATCAGCAACGAAGTTCCGCCAAAGAAGTAGGCGAACTGTTGATTGATTCCGGCCATCATTGCAAAAGCAGGCAGAATAGTTATAATTCCAAGGAATACTGACCCCGGAAGAGTTATTCTGGACATGATGGTATCAAGAAATTCAACAGTCTTTTTACCCGGTTTAACACCTGGAATAAAACCACCGTTTTTCTTCATATCTTCAGCCATCTGCAATGGATTTACAGTAATTGCCGTGTAGAAATATGTAAAGATAATGACCAGCAAAAATTGAGTGAGGTTATACCAGAATCCGAGGTGATTGGTAAAAGCAGCTGCAAAGCCACTTAAACTATCGGATTTGGCAAATCCCGCAATACTAATCGGAATAAACATGATTGCCTGAGCAAAAATAATAGGCATTACCCCGGCAGCATTCACTTTTAAAGGAATGTACTGACGAACGCCACCATATTGTTTGTTACCTACAATTCGTTTGGCATATTGTACCGGAATCTTACGGGTTCCCTGAACCAATAAAATTGCAGCCATAAACACAATGATAAGAATAACAAACTCTAAAAGGAACATGACCATTCCACCACCTTGCTGCTCGATGCGCGAAATAAATTCGGCAACTACAGAATGTGGTAAACGAGCAATAATTCCAATCATGATGATCAGCGAAATTCCATTCCCAATTCCTTTATCTGTAATACGTTCACCCAACCACATTACGAACATCGAACCAGCAGTTAAAATGATGGTTGATGAAACTGTAAATAACGTTCCGGTGATTGCAAAAGCTGTAACAGGCAATTGATAGTGAAGATTTGCCAAATAGGCAGGTGCCTGGAAGATCAGGATGGCAACAGTCAGATAACGGGTTATCTGATTGATTTTACGGGTTCCTGATTCACCTTCTTTTTGTAACCGCTGGAAATAAGGTACCGCAATACCCAATAACTGGACTACAATAGAAGCCGAAATATACGGCATGATCCCTAAAGCAAAAACTGATGCCTTAGAGAACGCTCCTCCTGAAAACATATCCAACAACCCGAGCAACCCCCCGGATGTTTGATTTTTGAGTTGAGCCAGCTGGGCCGGATCAACTCCAGGTATAGAAACATACGAGCCTAAACGATAAATTAAAAGCAGGAACAATGTGATCCCCAACCGGGACCGCAAGTCTTCAATCTTATAAATATTCTTTAGGGTTTCAATAAACTTTTTCATCAGGTTTAGAGTATTTCGGTGGTACCTTCTAGTTTTTCAATGGTCTCTTTAGCTCTTTTCGAAAAAGCATGTGCTTTAACTTCAAGTTTAAGGTTCAATACTCCATCTCCCAAAATCTTTACTCTGTCCCTTTTTGATGCCATTCCGGCTTCAACCAAAGTATCCACGTCAACAACAGTCAGTTTCAACGATTCAGCCAATTCCTGAATTACATCAAGGTTGATTGCTTTGAACTCTTTCCGGTTGATATTTTTAAAGCCAAATTTAGGTACAACACGCTGCAAAGGCATCTGACCGCCTTCGAAGCCGCGACGACTTTTGTAACCAGATCTCGATTTTGCACCTTTGTGTCCTCTTGTGGAAGTGCCACCGTGACCTGAGCCTTGTCCGCGACCAACTCGCTTTACGCTCTTTGTTGAACCTTCAGCAGGTTTAAGATTACTTAAATCCATATTCTTGTTCTTAATAAGTTTAAACTTCTTCAACAATTACGAGATGCTTCACTTTGTTTACCATCCCCATAATCTGTGGAGTTACTTCGTGTTCCACCGAATGGTTAAGCTTCTTGATTCCTAATGCAATAAGCGTAGCTTTCTGCGTTTTGTCAGAACCAATCTTACTTCTTACTTGTGTGATTTTTATTTTAGCCATAACTCCTTATCCATTAAATACTTTATCCAAAGTTACACCGCGGTGAGCTGCTACAGTGTGCGCATCGCGCAGTTCGAGCAAAGCTTCCATAGTGGCTTTTACAAGATTGTGAGGGTTTGACGATCCTTTTGATTTTGCAAGGATATTGTGTACGCCAACACTTTCGAGCACAGAGCGCATAGCACCTCCGGCTTTTACTCCGGTACCTGATGTAGCTGGTTTAAGGAAAACACGGGCTCCACCAAATTTAGCTTCCTGTTCGTGAGGTATAGTTCCGTTGTGAATCGGAACCTTAATCAGGTTCTTTTTCGCAGCATCAACTCCTTTTGAGATTGCAGTGGTAACTTCGCTGGCTTTACCGAGGCCCCAGCCTACAACACCATCTTCGTTACCTACAACAACAATAGCCGAGAAGCTAAATGTTCTACCCCCTTTGGTTACTTTTGTCACACGGTTAATAGCTACCAACCGGTCTTTCAGTTCCAAATCACTGGTTTTTACTTTTCTGATATCTCCTGTCATAACTATTAAAATTTAAGGCCACCTTCACGGGCAGCATCAGCTAATTGTTTAACTCTACCGTGATACAAATAACCATTACGATCAAATACAACTGCTGAGATACCTGCAGCCAGAGCTTTTTCAGCTACTGCTTTTCCAATCTTTGCAGCCATTTCGACTTTGGTACCCTCGGCACCAGCGAAATCTTTACTAAGTGAAGATACTGCCAGCAATGTTTTGCCTGAGAAATCATCGATCAACTGGGCATAAATCTGCTTGTTGCTTCTGAAAACATTCAAACGAGGTCTTTCGGCAGTTCCGGCAACAATTTTCCGGATTCTTTTCTTAATTCTATATCTTCTTTCTTGCTTTGTTAAAGCCATGGTTTTTAAATTTTACTATTTAGCACCAGCTGATTTACCGGCTTTGCGCCTAATAAGTTCACCAACAAATTTAACACCTTTTCCTTTGTAAGGCTCAGGTTTCCTGAAGGATCTGATTTTTGCAGCAATGTGTCCGATCAATTGTTTATCACAACTTTTCAGCGTTACAATTGGGTTGCTACGTTTATCACTTTTAGCTTCAACCTGTACTTCGGCCGGAAGCTGTAAGTACGTGTGGTGAGAATAGCCTAAAACCAAATCGAGCAGTTGACCGTCGTTTTCAGCACGATATCCAACGCCTACCAGTTCGAGTTTTACCTCGTAACCTTTTGAAACACCAACCACCATATTGCTGATCAGTGAGCGGTAAAGACCGTGTTTTGCCCGATGATTTCTTTCATCAGAAGGACGACTTACTGTTAAGGTGTTTCCTTCGAGATTAAGAGTGATTTCCGGATCGACTTGTTGTTTTAGTTCGCCCAGAGGACCTTTTACAGTAACCAAATTTGTATCGCTTACCGTAAATTTTACACCTGCTGGTATTTCAATGGGTAGTTTACCTATCCTTGACATTATTATTCCTCCTAGATTAATAAACGTAACATAAGACTTCACCTCCAACGCCTAATTCCCGAGCTTCTTTGTCGGTAATTACACCTCTGGATGTAGAAATTACTGCAATTCCCAAACCGTTGAGTACGCGTGGAATACTGTCGATATGGCAATATTTACGTAAACCTGGTTTACTGATTCTCTTAATTGCCTTGATTGCAGGAGTCCGCGTCTCTGAGTTGTATTTCAGCGCAATTTTAATGTTGCCCTGAAAATTCACTTCATCTTCAAACTTATAGTTGAGGATATATCCTTTATCTTTCAAAATTTTGGTAATTTCTTTCTTGATATTGGATGCAGGGATATCAACCACACGATGTTTAGCTTTTTGGGCATTTCTGATTCGTGTCAGATAATCTGCTATTGGATCTGTAATTTTGCTCATTACTTCTTCTTAATTAGATATTACCAACTTGCTTTTTTAACACCCGGAATTAAACCAGAAGAAGCCATTTCTCGGAAATTGATCCTGCTGATTCCAAACTGACGCATATATCCTTTCGGACGTCCGGTTAACTTGCACCTGTTGTGCATACGAATACGGGAAGAGTTCTTAGGTAACTTTTGAAGACCGATATAATCACCTTCAGCTTTAAGCATGGCTCTTTTTTCGGCGTATTTTTCAACAAGTGCTGCTCTTTTTACTTCCCGAGCTTTCATTGATTCCTTAGCCATATCTTAATTCTTTTTAGCATTTTTAAACGGTAAACCTAACTCTTTTAATAAAGCATAGCCTTCTTCATCTGATTCGGCTGAAGTGACGAATGTAATATTCATCCCGTTGATTTTCGTTACTTTATCCAAAACGATTTCAGGAAAAATAATTTGCTCTGGAATACCGAGGGTATAATTGCCACGGCCGTCCATTTTGCCTTCAATTCCTTTGAAGTCGCGGATACGGGGAAGAGATACACTGATCAGACGATCAAGGAATTCATACATGCGTTCTCTGCGTAGGGTAACACGAACCCCGATTGGCATTTTCTTCCTTAGTTTGAAGTTAGAGATGTCTTTCTTCGATTTGGTTTGGACTGCTTTTTGACCTGCGATATTTGTAATCTCTTCTGTTGCCAGTTCGATCAACTTTTTATCTGCGATAGCAGCTCCAACTCCCTGGTTGATGACAATTTTATCTAACTTAGGTGCCTGCATTACGTTTTTGTAGGAAAAATCCTTCACTAACGCAGGAACAACTTCGTCTAAGTATTTTTTCTTAAGTGTTGGTACGTAAGCCATTACTTAATCTCCTCTCCTGATTTTTTTGAATAACGAACTAATTTACCTTCTGAATTAAGCTTCCTCCCAATACGAGTAGGTTTTCCTGTTTTAGGATCCTTATTCATTAGGTTAGAAATGTGAATGGGTGCTTCCTTCTCCACAATACCTCCCTGCGGATGAGCCGCATTTGGCTTTGTGTGTTTTTTAACCATATTAACACCTTCCACAATAGCTTTCTGGGTAGCCCTGATAACTTCGAGCACTTTACCCTCCCGTCCTTTGTAATTGCCAGCAATTACAACAACAGCGTCGCCTTTTTTTATGTGTAATTTTGTCTGCATTGTTCTGATTTTATGCATTAAAGTACTTCAGGAGCAAGTGAAATAATCTTCATGTTTTTGTCACGAAGCTCTCTTGCTACGGGTCCGAATATACGAGTTCCGCGCATTTCACCAGCATTATTCAGTAAAACTACAGCGTTATCATCAAAACGGATATATGATCCATCCTGACGACGAACTTCTTTTGTGGTCCGAACAATAATTGCCTTCGAAACGGCACCTTTTTTCATGTCACTTCCCGCTATAGCACTTTTTACGGTAACTACAATGGTATCGCCAAGGGTAGCATAGCGTTTCCTGGTACCGCCTAGAACACGGATAACCAGCACTTCCTTTGCCCCACTATTATCGGCAACTGTACATCTTGATTCCTGTTGTATCATGATTACTTAGCTCTTTCTATGATTTCCACTAATCTCCAGCATTTTTGTTTACTGATCGGACGAGTTTCCATGATCCTTACAGTGTCGCCAATGTTGCAGTCGTTTTTTTCGTCGTGGGCGTAAAACTTCGAGGTTTTGTTGACGAACTTTCCGTAAATGGGATGTTTTTCCTTGCGGTGTTCAGCCACAACGATGGTGCATTCCATTTTGTTGCTCACAACAACTCCAATACGCTCCTTCCTTAGATTTCTTGATTCCATTACTAACTCTGTTTTTCGTTAATTTCCCTTTGACGTAGAATGGTTTTAAGTCTTGCAATATTTCTTCTAACTCCAACAATTACTTGCGGGTTGTCAAGAGGAGAAATTGCGTGGTTCATTTTCATCCGTGTTAACGAATCCTGATCAGTCTGAATTCTTTCCAGAATCTCAGCTTTTGATAATTCTTTGATTTCTGATGTTTTCATTATTCAGCAGTTTCAGATTCAACATAATCACGTCTCACAATGAACTTAGTAGTTACAGGCAGTTTCTGCGCAGCTAAACGAAGCGCTTCCTTTGCAACCTCAAAAGGAACTCCATCTGCTTCAATCAAGATTCTACCTGGCGTAATCGGAGCAACAAATGCTTCCGGAGCACCTTTACCTTTACCCATACGTACCTCTGCAGGTTTTTTAGTAATCGGTTTGTCGGGGAAAACGCGGATCCAAATTTGACCCTGACGTTGCATATGACGTGTTACGGCAACACGGGCTGCCTCAATCTGGCGTCCGGTAAGCCACGTCTCTTCCAACGATTTTATTCCAAAAGATCCAAATGCCAACTGGTTACCCCTTCCGGCCAGTCCTTTCATTTTTCCCTTCTGTACTCTTCTGAATTTTGTTTTTTTCGGTTGTAACATCCTTCTTTACTTCTGAAAGGTTTACAAATTATTTTCTTTTTTTCTTAAATCCGCCACCTTTTGGTCCTCCTTCGTTCGGACGTCTTCCTTCTGGCTTCTGTCCTACGTTTGGTGAAAGGTCACGCTTTCCATAAATCTCACCTTTGCAGATCCATACTTTAACACCGAGTAATCCGGTTTTCGTAAGGGCTTCTGCCAGTGCATAATCTATATCAGCTCTCAGAGTGTGCAACGGAGTACGACCATCTTTATACATTTCTGAACGTGCCATTTCAGCTCCGTTTAAGCGGCCTGAAACCTGAACTTTGATACCTTGCGCCCCCATTCTCATGGTTGAAGCAATAGCCATTTTTGTTGCACGACGGTAGGCAATCTTACCTTCAATCTGACGGGCAATGTTTACAGCTACAATTTTAGCATCTAATTCCGGACGTTTGATTTCAAAAATATTGATCTGAACTTCCTTGTTGGTGATCTTCTTTAACTCTTCTTTCAGTTTATCAACTTCCTGACCACCTTTGCCAATAATAATACCTGGGCGTGAGGTGTGAACAGTGATGGTAATAAGCTTCAGCGTACGTTCAATGATAATCTTGGAAATACTGGCTTTTGCCAAACGGGCATTCAAATATTCCCTGATTTTAGCATCTTCCACGAGCTTATCGCCATAGTTGTTTCCACCGAACCAATTGGAATCCCATCCTTTGATGATTCCTAAACGATTAGCGATTGGATTAACTTTTTGTCCCATGTATTATTATTTATTCTGTTTCTTTAACTTGAGTTAAACTTGCAAGACTAACAGTCACATGATTGGATCTTTTCTTGATCCGGTGTGCGCGTCCCTGTGGTGCAGGCATTAGTCTTTTCAATATTCTTCCTGAATCTACTGCTACAGCTTTCACATACAAATTACTTTCTTCCAAACGGCTTCCTTCGTTTTTAGCCTGCCAGTTAGCAATTGCCGACATCACTAATTTTTCTAGTCTGCGTGAAGATTCTTTTGAGGAAAACTTTAGTACATCAAGAGCTCTGTTCACTTCCATACCACGAACCATATCGGCAACAAGCCTCATTTTCCGTGGCGAAGTAGGACAATTCTTCAAAACAGCGAAATATTGCTGCTTCTTAGCTTCCTTTAGTTCGTTTGCACTATTTCTTTTTCTAGCACCCATCGTGAATTCTTTTAATAGTTAATGAGAATCTCATTCCTTACTTTTTACCTTTGGAATGACCCCTGAATGTTCTTGTAGGTGCAAATTCACCAAATTTATGGCCAACCATATTTTCAGTTACATAAACGGGAATGAATTTATTTCCGTTGTGAACTGCAATGGTTTGTCCTACAAAGTCAGGAGAAATTACTGATGCTCTGGCCCAAGTCTTAACTACAGACTTTTTGTTTGTCTCAACCATAGCAAGAACTTTACGTTCGAGCTTGAAATCGATAAAAGGCCCTTTCTTTAATGAACGACTCATATTCTTCTCCTTTTAATTATTTCTTGCGTTTTTCTACAATATACCTGTTGGAAGCTTTTTTCTTAGCGCGGGTTTTAAAGCCTTTAGCTAACAAGCCTTTCCGTGAACGTGGATGTCCTCCTGATGAACGACCTTCTCCACCACCCATGGGGTGATCAACCGGGTTCATAGCGACACCTCTCACGCGAGGTCTTCTACCTAACCATCTTGTGCGACCAGCTTTACCTGACCGTTCAAGGTTGTGTTCGGTATTTCCAACAATACCTACTGTAGCACGACAAGTTATAAGCACCATTCTGGATTCGCCTGAAGGCAATTTCACGATAGCATACTTTCCTTCTCTCGAAGTTAACTGAGCGTACGTTCCGGCACTACGAGCCATCACACCTCCCTGATTGGGATGAAGTTCAATGTTGTGAACCAATGTTCCAAGAGGTATTTCACCAAGGGGTAGCGTGTTTCCGATTTCAGGTGCGATTCCGCTTCCGGTCTCAACTTTCTGCCCAACTTTTAATCCGTTGGGAGCAAGCATGTACCTTTTTTCGCCGTCAGGATAAACCAAAAGGGCGATTCGGGCTGTGCGGTTTGGATCGTACTGAATAGATTCAACAACAGCCGCAATACCATCTTTATCTCTTTTGAAATCGATAAAACGATATTTGCGTTTGTGGCCACCACCTATATACCTCATTGTCATGCGTCCCTGGCTATTTCTACCGCCAGAGCTTTGCATAGGCTTCAACAATGATTTTTCAGGTGTTGATGCAGTAATAGTATCAAAAGCACCAACAATTTTGTGCCTTTGACCCGGTGTAACTGGATTTAATTTTCTTACTGCCATTTTTTATTAAATATTACTGTAAAAATCAATAGTTTCTCCTTTAGCTATAGTAACAATAGCTTTTTTGCTCATTCCTGTGCTTCCGGAAATAACTCCGGCTTTGGTGAAACGGCTTTTCCGTTTTCCACCATGAATCATCGTATTTACAGATTCCACTGAAACGTTGTACAAACTTTCAACGGCTTTTTTAATCTGCAATTTATTGGCGTTCCGATTAACAATAAAACCGTAGCAGTTAAGACCTTCGGCCTGACCTGTCATCTTTTCGGTAACGATCGGTTTAATTAAAATTTCCATTTTCAAGCCTTTTATATCTTAAACAACTCTTCAATCTTACTTACTGAACTTTCCAGAACAACTACTTTTTTAGCATTTAAAATCTGGTAAGTATTTAATTCAGAAGCAGTTATAACAGAAACTGCCTGTAAATTTCTGGAGGACAAATATATGTTTTTATTTTCTTCCGGTAAAACGAAAAGTGACTTTTTATCAGTAATTTTCAGATTATTACTGATTTGCACCATTTCGCGTGTTTTTGGAGATTCAAAAGAGAAATCTTCAATTACCAGAATTGCTTCCTCCAACGCTTTATAAGTCAAAGCTGACTTACGAGCCAAAGCTTTAACTTTCTTGTTCAATTTGAAATCGTAGTTACGTGGACGTGGACCAAAAACGCGACCTCCACCACGGAAAACAGGTGATTTTACGCTACCTGCACGTGCTGTACCTGTACCTTTTTGTTTTTTCAGTTTCCGGGTACTTCCTGATACTTCACCACGTTCTTTTGAACTGTGAGTTCCTTGTCTTTTATTGGCCAGGATTTGTTTAACATCCAGATAGATGGCGTGATCGCTTGGCTCAATACCGAAAATTTGTTCATCTAACGTAACAGACCTTCCGGTTTCTTGTCCTGCTGTATTTAAAACTTTTATTTCCATTACTGATAAATAATTACGTATGAACCTTTAGCGCCAGGAACTGATCCTTTTACTATCAATAAATTTGACTCAGGAATAACTTTCAAAACTTTTAAGTTCTGAATAGTTACATTGTCATTGCCGTCGCGACCTGCCATGCGCATTCCGGGGAATACACGTGAAGGATAAGAAGACGCACCTACAGAACCCGGTGCACGAAGGCGGTTGTGCTGACCGTGTGTGCTGTCGCCAACACCACCGAAACCGTGACGTTTAACAACGCCCTGGAAACCTTTACCTTTGGTTACACCTTGTACGTCAACCCAACCGGCTTCGTCGATTGAATCTACAGTAACAGTATCTCCAAGTTTAAACTCTCCAACGAGTTCTTTAAACTCAGCAACCTTTCTTTTAGGTTCTGTTGCAGCTTTCTTTACATGACCTAATTCAGCTTTATTCGCGTGCTTTTCCTTTTTATCGTCAAAGCCCAGCTGAATGGAATCATATCCGTCAGTTGCTACCGATTTCACTTGTGTGATCACACAAGGACCGGCTTGAATCACAGTGCATGGGATGTTTTTCCCCTCAACACTGAATACGGAAGTCATTCCGATTTTTTTACCGATTAATCCTGCCATTTTTTAGTTTTTTACAGGTTATCAAACTTTAATTTCAACTTCAACACCACTTGGCAATTCAAGCTTCATTAAGGCGTCGATTGTTTTTGCTGTTGAACTGTAAATGTCGATCAAGCGTTTGTAAGACGACAGCTCGAATTGTTCCCTTGATTTTTTGTTAACAAAGGTTGAACGTAATACAGTGAAAATACGTTTGTGAGTTGGAAGTGGAATTGGTCCGCTTACCACTGCACCGGTAGTTTTAACTGTTTTTACGATCTTTTCAGCCGACTTGTCTACCAAGTTGTGATCATACGATTTCAGCTTAATTCTGATCTTTTGACTCATAATGAGAAATAATAATACAGTTTATAATTATAATAAGTCTGTTCTTCCTTTCAGGTCTTCCAGAACTTTTGTTGCAAGCATCTTTGGTAATTCAACGTATTTCGAGAACTCCATCGATGAAGTAGCACGTCCGGAAGATAAAGTACGCAACACAGTCACATATCCAAACAATTCAGACAGTGGAACCTGAGCCCTGATAACACGGGCGCCTGATTTTTCTTCCATTCCTTCAACCTGGCCACGACGACGGTTTAAGTCTCCGATAATGTCACCCATGTATTCTTCAGGAGTAACAATTTCGCATTTCATAATTGGTTCGAGCAAACGTGGTCCGGCTTTTCCGGCAGCAGTTTTAAATGCCTGACGGGCACAAATTTCGAATGACAGTGAATCAGAGTCAACGGCATGGAAGCTACCATCAAGTAAGGTCACTTTCAGGCTATCAACATTAAATCCGGCAAGAGGTCCGTTCATCAAAGCAGATTCGAAACCTTTTTGAACAGATGGAATGTATTCACGAGGAATGTTTCCACCTTTTACAGCATCGATAAACTGCAAACCAACTTTGCCTTCGTCAGCAGGCTCAACACGTACAATAATATCTGCGAATTTACCACGACCTCCGGATTGTTTCTTAAACACTTCACGAATTTCAACCGCTTTGGTAATACATTCTTTATAGGCAACCTGAGGAGCTCCCTGGTTACATTCAACTTTAAATTCACGACGAAGACGGTCGACAATGATTTCAAGGTGAAGCTCACCCATCCCACGGATAACAGTCTGTCCTGAATCAGGATCAGTATTTACTTTGAAAGTTGGATCTTCTTCAGCCAGTTTGTATAATCCCTGGTTCAGCTTATCCAAGTCTTTCTGAGTTTTAGGTTCAATGGCAATACCGATAACTGGTTCCGGAAAGTCCATACTTTCCAAAACTACAGGGTTATCAAGATCTGATAAGGTATCACCGGTACGGATATCTTTAAATCCTACGGCAGCACAAATATCACCAGCCTCAATTACGTCAATTGCATTCTGTTTATTGGAATGCATTTGATAGATGCGAGAGATACGTTCTTTCTTTCCGGTTCTGGAATTGAATACAGAGTCTCCTGCAGTAATTCTTCCTGAATATACGCGAATGAAACACAAACGACCAACGTAAGGGTCAGTTGCAATTTTAAAAGCTAAAGCCGCAAGTGGTTCGTTCACATCGGCATGACGAATAATTTCAACATCAGAATCATCATACTCAACTCCCTTAATTTCACCCTTATCAATCGGGCTTGGAAGGAACGAGCAAACGGCATCGAGCAAACGCTGAACACCTTTATTTTTAAATGCAGAGCCACACATCATAGGTACAATTGAACCTGAAATGGTAGCTTTACGAATAACGTCCAACATCTGATCAACAGTGATTGAATCGGGATCTTCAAAGAATTTTTCAAGCAATTCATCGTCATGTTCAGCAACTGCCTCAACTAATTTTGCACGATATTCATCAGCAATCTCTTTCATATCAGCCGGAATTTCTTCCAGATAATAAGTTGTGCCTAAAGTTTTGTCGTCTCTCCAGCGAATGGCTTTCATTTCAATCAGGTCAACCACGCCTTCAAAAGTTTCTTCAGCACCAATCGGTATAGTGATTGGAACAGCATTAGCGCCCAACTTTTCTTTTACTTCGGAAAGTACATTGTAAAAATCGGCACCTGAACGGTCCATTTTATTCACGAAACCAATACGTGGCACACCATACTTTTCAGCCTGACGCCAAACAGTTTCCGATTGAGCTTCAACACCACCAACAGCACAGAAAAGTGCAACAGCACCATCCAAAACCCTTAACGAACGTTCAACTTCAACGGTGAAGTCAACGTGTCCGGGGGTGTCGATGATGTTAATTTTGTGTTCTGTACCCTGATATGTCCAGAAAGTAGTTGTAGCAGCAGAGGTAATTGTAATACCACGTTCCTGCTCCTGCTCCATCCAGTCCATGGTGGCAGCGCCATCGTGAACCTCACCAATACGATGCGTAATCCCCGTATAATAAAGGATACGCTCCGAAGTGGTCGTTTTGCCGGCATCAATGTGAGCCATGATGCCGATGTTTCTAGTATATCTTAAATCTTTTGCCATTTTTTACCAATATCTATCTAAACTAAAACGAACTAACTATTCTTCTATCTAAACTGCTAAATTTTAAAAACGGAAATGTGCAAACGCGCGGTTTGCCTCAGCCATACGGTGAGTGTCTTCTTTCTTTTTGTATGCTCCACCTTCTTCGTTGTAGGCAGCAACAATTTCATTGGCAAGCTTTTCAGCCATTGAACGGCCTGAACGTTTGCGTGAATACAAAATCATATTTTTAACAGAGATTGAGACTTTTCTTTCAGGGCGGATTTCCATAGGAACCTGGAATGTAGCTCCACCAACTCGTCTGCTCTTTACTTCTACGTGGGGGGTAATTTTCTCGAGTGCTTTTTTAAACACATCCACCGGACTAACTTCCGAATCTTTCATCTTCGTGCCAACGATGTCCATGGCGTCGTAGAAAATTTGATATGCGATTGATTTTTTACCGTCGTACATCAAGTCGTTAACGAAACGGGTAACCAATACGTCGTTGAATTTTGGATCGGGCAGAATGATCCTCTTCTTTGGTTTCGATTTTCTCATTATGTAATGCTTTAGTGTTACTTAAATTAGCTGTAGATTCAAATGCTTCAATCGGCACACGGGCCTCTTTACTCAACTCAAACCACTAAGCAGCTAGAACGTGTAATAAATTATTGTACGAAAAAATTATTTTTTCGCTTTAGGTCTTTTGGTACCGTATTTCGACCGTCTTTGTGTACGACCTTCAACACCGGCAGTGTCCAAAGCACCACGAATTAAATGGTAACGTACTCCCGGAAGGTCTTTTACCCTGCCGCCACGTACCAATACAATAGAGTGTTCCTGAAGATTATGACCTTCTCCCGGAATGTAAGCGTTCACTTCCTTGCCATTTGTTAAACGAACCCTGGCTACTTTACGCATAGCTGAGTTTGGTTTCTTAGGAGTGGTAGTGTACACACGAACACAAACTCCTCTTCTCTGTGGGCAGGAATCCAATGCCGGAGATTTACTTTTCTCCGCATTACTTTGTCTACCTTTTCTAACTAACTGCTGAATCGTTGGCATATAGCTACTCTTAATTTAAAAATTACTTACGCAAAAAATTGGTTTGCAAAGGTATCTCAATTTTCGTCATTTACAATACCTTACAGTTCCGTTTCGAGAGTTTTCCTCTAAAAACGGCTCGCAAAAGTACTAATTACCAACTGAAAACCCAATAAAACATTGAAAAAAAATCACCTTTTTTAGATTATTCTTCACATTGCAAAAGTGCTGATTGTCAGGAGTGCTTATTCTGACTGGGAAATCCGATGCTTCAGAAGTGATTTTACAGGATTGTATAAACGTTGGATAAGTCGTAAATCTTCTGTAATAATTTCGGCCGATCCTTTCATTTCCTGGCTAAATTTTAGCGGAATGCCGTAGTTGGTTTTCATGTCCTGGGGCATTTCAACTTCAACCACATAATTTTCGTTGCTCGGAATGAGTGAAATGCTTTTTACGGTTCCTTTGATAAAACCGTATTCCATATACGGAAAGTTCTCGAACCTGATGTTTACTTTCTGCCCAACAGCTACTTTCCCGGCACCTTTTATTGGCAAGCTTATCCGACCGATAATTTGCGATTGCTTTTCAGGAATAACCGAAAAAACAATCTCATCTTTTTTGACCTGCTGATTTTTACTCCAAAAGTTTGAAAAACTGATTTTGCCTGAAATGGAACTTTTTATAACGAAAGTTTGCTCCCAATAAGCCAACCGGCTTTTTAACACATTATTGGCTTCGATCAGTGAATTCTGTGACTTCTTTTTTTGATCGGCATATTCCATTTCAGTATTTACAACATCCTGATCGAGTTTCAGATTTGAACTTTGAGTCTCAGCAAGTTTGGTTCGGGCCACATTCAGATTGTATTTCTTCTGAATCAGGGTAGCTTTCGATTTTTCAAGATCAAGATCTGACAACACGCCCTTCATTAAAAGTAGCGAATCTCTTTTAAACTGATTGTTAACGATTTTGAAATCGGCTTCCATATCCTGTTTTTGCGCCCAAAGCCGGTCGTAATAAATCCGATTCATGGCGACCTGTTGACGAAGCGATTTAATTTTTTTTGGATACAGTTTCAGCCGCTCGAAGGTAAAATAATCGTTATACAACCTTACAAAGCTTGAATAATCAGATTGAATGTCGCCTAACTGAAGATCGACTCCAGGCTGAACTGCACGCAAAGTATCGAAGGTTAACATGAACGGCTCCATTTGTGCCAACATTTCCTTCAGCCGCATCGCATCTTCGAACCTGGCAGTACTTTCGAGAATAGCAATTACCTGGTCGTTGGTAACCATTTGCTGATCAGTAACCAGCATCGAATCGATTCGGGCCGTGGTGCGTGCAGCCAAATATGCCGGAGGATTTTCAGACAAAACAACAATATTGGCATTAATCACATCAGGATACCGAAAGAAATAACTACCGCAAAGCAAAAGCAGAACTATGCTCAAAATCAGGCTAATTCCTGAACGAATCATCCAGCGCGGCGATTGTTGCACAATCTCCTGAAATTCGTCGCTGCGAAGTTCTATTTCAATTCGTTCCTTTTCCATCAGTTTCCCAATTCGAGTTGATTTTTCACCAAATTGTAATAAGCGCCCTTTTGCCGGGTTAATTCTTCGTGCGAACCAACTTCAACAATACTTCCCTTCTCAAGTACAACAATCTGATGAGCATTTTTTACTGTGCTTAGCCGGTGTGCAACAACCACAACCGTTTTTCCTGAAAAGAATTCATCCAGATTTTCCAGAATAACTTTTTCGTTATTGGCATCCAATGCATTTGTTGCCTCGTCGAAAAAGATAAACTCAGGATTTTTATAAATAGCGCGCGCAATTAATATTCGTTGCTTCTGTCCCTGGCTGAGCCCAATTCCTTCAGGACCAATTTTTGTGTTATATTTTAACGGTAACCATTCAATAAAATCCTGAATATTGGCCATTCGCACGGCATAACTTAATCGTTCCTTATCAATTTCGTCGTCGGCCAGCGCAATGTTATTCGCAATCGAATCAGAGAAAATAAATCCATCCTGCATCACCGCGCCACATTGATTTCGCCACCAGTTTTGTCTGTAATCGGCAAGATTTGAATTCCCAATTTTTATGGATCCTGAAACAGGCGGATAAAATCCGAGCAGAAGTTTCACCAGCGTGGTTTTTCCGCTTCCGCTGGTTCCCACAATGGCCGTAACTTTTCCCTGCGGAATATTCAGGTTGATGTTGTTGAGTACCTTGGGTGAATGTGGGCCTTCATACTGAAAAACTAAATCGGAAATTTGAAAATCGGATTTAGCCGGTAATTCAGTAAGTTTTCCTTCCTGTTCCTGCTCTTCGTCTTTCTGAACATGAATTTCGCTTAGGCGTTCCAAGCTGATTTTGGCATCCTGGGCGGTCTGCATAAATTCGATCATCTGGTCGAGCGGACTGTTCATTTGTCCTATTATATATTGTACGGCCAGCATCATACCCAAAGTCATGTTTCCATGAACAACGGCAGTAGCAGCAAAAACAGTAATTACAATATTCTTGGTTTCGTTAATAAAAACTGAGCCTGCCTGTTGATATTGCTGTAACGAAAGACTGCTTATGTTTACTTTAAACAATCGTGCCTGAATTCTCTCCCACTCCCAACGTTTCTGGCGCTCGTAATTGTTCAGTTTTATTTCCTGCATTCCGTTAATCAACTGAATCAATTTACTTTGATTATCAGCCAACTGGGCAAAACGTTTAAAATCGAGTTCGCGCCTCTTCCGGAGAAAAAGAAAAACCCAGGCTATATACAAAAGTGAGCCAAACAGAAAAACCAGGAAAATTCCCAAATTATACATGACCAGCACAATGCTGAAGATGACAATATTAAACACTGAAAAAATTACATTCAGCGATTGGGATGTCAGGAAACGTTCGATGCGCTTGTGGTCGCCGATGCGTTGCAGCAAATCACCAATCATTTTGGTATCGAAGAAACCAATGGGCAATTTCATCAACTTAATCAGGAAATCGGAAATAATGCTGATGTTGATCCGGGTGCTGATGTGAAGCAAAATCCACGACCGTATAAAATCGACGGTCATCCGGCTCAAAAAAAGCATCATCTGAGCAGCCAGAATCAAGTAAATAAAATTAATATCCTGCGTATTGATACCAACGTCAACAACGCTTTGCGTCAGAAATGGGAAAATGAGTTGAATGATACTTCCGACGAAAAAGCCTAGCGCCAATTGAGTAACCAGCCGACGATGCGGTTTCAGATATTTCAGTAAAAATCGGAAATTGCCGCGATTGAGATTCTCACCCTCCAACTCAAAAAACTTTGGAGTCGGATCGAACATCAAACAAATTCCTTTTTGTTCGCCCTGACGAACAGTGGCCAGCCAGTGCTTTTTGAATTCGACCTCTGAATATTCGACCAAACCAAATGCCGGATCGGCCATATAAACTTTAGCTTTTTTGAATTTGTAAACAACCACAAAATGATCCTGGTCCCAGTGAACTACGCAAGGCTTAGGTGCTTCCATCAACTGTTCGAAAGTAATTCGGGCGCCAATCGTCCTGTAGCCGATTGATTCGGCTGCTTCACTCAATCCAAGCAATGAAACGCCTTCGCGCGAAATGTGAGCAAGTTGTCGAAGTTTCTGAAGTGAATAGGTTTTCCCGTGGAATGCAGCAATCATGCGGAGACAGGAAGGCCCGCAATCCATTGCATCATACTGTTTAAAGAAGGGAAACTTGGCCATACAGGTTTGATTGATGCTCAAAAATAACAGAAATCTGTGAATCTTCTAATTTCCACAGATAAATCTTATAGAAATCAGGCAAATTGGGCGGTTCAGAACAAAAGAACGGTTCAGAAATATAAAGTCAAAAATAGCCTTCTTTTTAAATTGCTGAATTTATTTTACTCTATAATTCATAATAATACACAAATTCAAATATTTTATATTAAACTGAATTCCATGGCCTTGCATTTCCATAAATCCAGAATTCGCAGAAACCCTGATTTCATATAACTTTTCAATTCTTAAAAAAATATTAAACAACATATTATTTGCTCATTAAACTGTTTCACTGCCACTTATCGTCAATCGTTAATTATTCTTAAAATATACAAAACCCTGATTTTCTTAACCTTTTAAACCATGCCCGAAACCCGTTATTCTTAACATTTCCAAGTTATCCTAGCGTATCTTGATTGTTAATTAATTATTACTAATTTTGGTCTTCTCTCAAAATTACAGCGTCAGAAAGCTGATAATGAATGAGTAAAAAACCAATAACTATCTAAATATGAAAGTCTATAAAACTGAAGAAATTCGCAACATTACACTAATTGGTAATGCTGGCAGTGGGAAAACCACCCTTGCAGAAGCTATGCTTTTCGAGGGTGGAGTAATAAACCGCAGAGGCGATGTTGGAAACAAAAACACAGTTTCCGACTACCATCTGATTGAGCAGGAATACGGCAATTCAGTCTTCTCCTCGCTCATGTATACTGAAGCAAATGGCAAGAAATTAAATATTCTGGATACTCCCGGAATGGATGATTTTTGTGGTGGTGTAGTATCTTCGCTGCAAGTAGCCGCACTGGCGCTTATGGTAATTGACGCATCTACCGGGATTGGTGCCGGAACTGAATCGGCCTTCCGCCACGCAGAAAGCTGCAACAATAAACTAATCTTTGTTTTAAACCATCTGGATAACGAGAATGCAAACTACGACCAGGATGTAGAAAATTTAAAAAGCAAATTCGGGAATAAAGTTACCGTTGTACAATACCCGGTCGAAACCGGAATCGGCTTTAATTCGATCATCGACGTATTAAAAATGAAAATGTACAAATACGGTCCTGACGGAGGGAAACCACAAATTCTTGACATTCCTGACTCTGAAATTGGGCGCGCCGAAAAACTTCACAACGAACTGGTTGAAATGGCCGCCGAAAACGAAGAATCCTTAATGGAATTGTTTTTTGACCAGGGATCCCTATCGGAAGATGACATGCGCAAAGGAATTAAACTCGGAATGGTTAAACGCGATTTATTTCCGGTATTTTGTACTTCGGCAAAGAAAAATATGGGAGTTGGCCGCTTGATTGAGTTTGTATGCAACATTGCGCCTGCCCCGGGTGAAGGTTCACAGCGCGAAAGCATTCAGGGCAAATCTGTTCCGATGTCAGAATCTGCACCTACTTCATTATTTGTATTCAAAACAGCACTCGAGCCACATGTTGGTGAAGTTACTTACTTCAAAGTAATGTCGGGAAAAGTTACAGAAGGAAAAGATTTATACAATACATTCAATAACGGTAAGGAAAGACTATCGCAACTGTTTGTAACTGCCGGAAAAACAAGAAATGCGGTTACTGAACTGGTTGCCGGCGATATAGGCTGTACCGTAAAACTGAAAGACACCAAATTTAACCAGACACTTTGCGATAAGGAACTGGATTTAAAATATGCCCCGATTACTTTTCCTGATCCAAAATTCAGGATTGCCATAAAAGCAGTTTCTGAAACAGATGACGAAAAAGTTGGCGAAATTTTGCACAAAGTAAAAGAAGAAGATCCGACCTACCTGGTAAATTACGTTAAAGAACTAAAACAGTTGATTGTTGAAGGACAGGGCGAATACCACCTGAATACCTTGAAATGGTATTTCGACCATATCCACAAACTTGATATCGAATTTAAGACTCCGAAAATTCCATACCGCGAAACCATTACCAAATTCGCACAGGCCGACTATCGTCACAAAAAGCAATCTGGCGGCGCTGGTCAGTTTGGCGAAGTACATATGATTATTGAACCTTTTGAAGAAGGCTCGACTCCAAAGAGCATGTTTGTTTATGGCGGAAAAGAAATGAAAATTTCGGTTCGCGACACGCAGGAACAGCCATTGGCGTGGGGTGGAAAACTGGTCTTCCACAACTGCATCGTGGGAGGTTCAATTGATGCACGGTTCCTTCCGGCGATTTTGAAAGGGATTATGGAAAAAATGGAAGAAGGCCCGCTTACCGGTTCGTATGCCCGCGATATCCGCGTTTATATTTACGACGGCAAGATGCACCCGGTTGACTCAAACGAAATTTCATTCCGTTTGGCCGGACGAAATGCATTCAGTGCGGCCTTTAAAAATGCAGGTCCAAAAATTCTGGAGCCAATCTACGATTTGGATGTTTGGGTACAGGCCGACCGCATGGGCGATGTGATGAGTGATCTTCAGGGACGTCGTGCCTTGATTATGGGTATGGGCAGTGAAAAAGGGTACGAAAAAATTACAGCCCGTGTTCCGCTGAAAGAAATGAACAAATATTCAACTTCCTTAAGTTCATTGACCGGCGGTCGTGGCGTTTTCAATATGAAATTTGCCGCTTATGAAAAGGTTCCTCAGGAAGTTCAGGATGAATTACTGGCAGCCTATGCCGCAGAAGAAAAAGAAGAATAAGAGACCAATTCTATCTTTATATTTATCTATCTATCAAAACGTGAAAACCCGGGAATGCCACCCGGGTTTTTCAATTTATTTGACCCAAACTATTTTTTCAATAACAACTGAAACATCTCATTCTCCCATACCAACTGATAATTATTTCTGGCGATAAATTCATTTAATATTTTCCCATGCTCTGGCCATTTCGATAGGTCTTCCGGATAATTTAAATAATCCGGATCCGATTTCTCCGGCCAATCGGCCAGCATGGTATTTTGCTTTTGCCGGATAATTGCAGGAAATGTTTTTCGATGTTGCAGTGCTTCGTCAAGTTTTAACCTGAATTTTTCAGGATTGTAATACAATTTTGGCCATGAAGTTGAGATGAACGGGATTTTATCGCTGAGGTAATTAACCATTGGTATTTCAATAAATGCCAACAGGTATTTTTCATCTTTCATTTTTGGGAAAGCCTCCTGAACCAACTCGTTAACAACTTCTGCCCTTTTTGCTGAAGTATAAATGTATTTCAGGTGAGGATGATCAACTGCAACGGTTTTCGAGAAACGTGATCCAACGTCGAAATAAGTTTTCTGCCAGGCAAAAACCAATCCAGTGAATAAAACCAGTACAATCAAAATCCGCTTCACAAAAATAGCCTGATCTGGTTGAACCTTCAGGCGTAAAAATTTCAGCTTAAAAAATTCGTCAGGCATAGAGAAAACCAGTGGTCCCAGAATCCACATTCCCCAAACCGATTTATCGAGGCCTGAATCGGACCCAAGCGGAGCAATGAAAAGCAGTATCAATCCGGCCAGTGATAGCAACCGAACTTTGCCTGAAATACTTCTAGAGAACAATAGAGCAGCCCCTTGAAAAATCATCAAACCAATAAACAAATACCGAACTTTACTCCAGAAAACATCTTCGAAAAAAAAAGTCAGAAAAATCGCGCCAAGTGAAACCAAAACCAATAGCGTCAACCTTTTTTTTCCTGAGAATAAATTTAGATGTCGTTCCGCAAACTGAAAATAAACCCAGCTTACAGAAACGAAAATAACCAGAAGAACAATAGCATTAAAATAGCCTGAAAAATAGGAACGCAACATAGGAATCAAGCCATGCGTCGAATTCGCATCTTTGCCCATTTCTGAAATAAAAACCAAATTATTCAGGAACAAAGTGAGATGTCCGGCCAAATAAATAAAACTTAAAATCAGAATTATTCCGGTAGCATACGCTGCAATCCAACCAAAGGATTTCTTCAGAAACTGGCCTGAAGTTTCTTTATTCTGATGAACACTAAATACAATCATCAGGATAAAAGCCAGCGACGAAATGTTTGACAATTTAAAAAAGACACCAATGCCAAAAATAAATCCGGAAAATAAAACCAAACGAGTTTTGTTTTTAGACAAGCCTTCGAAAAGAGTGAAAATGCCAAGTGCGTTACCCAATGTTGAAAATATGTCGTAATTCAAGCATTCCGGTCCGCCCTGTAAAATAAATATCAGCGTAATGGCTAATCCAAACAATACTTTTTGTTTTCCGACGAAAGGGCGCAACAGATAATAATAAAACAGGAATGTGACACTTATAATTATCAACCAGCCCATACGAAACCAGTGAAGGCCTCCTGCCGGATTGATATTCATCCAGAAAGCACCCAGAACATCAGCCAGCCAAAACATCATTGAGTACTGAACCGAATATGGATCGATGAAAATAAACCGGTATGCCGATAATTGAAATCCGGTGTCGGCCAAATCCAGTCCCTGAAAAGTCAACAAAAGCTGCCAGACAACCAGTAAAGGAAACACAATTTCAACAGGTATTTTTCCAAAAAGCTTCATTGAATAATTTCGAAAACTTTAATTCGACGACTTCAGGACATGTAAATAAAATACAGGAAATTCAGGAACCAGGCCAGTAGAATGAATTTCAGAGGAGTGTCTTTCAGTAAAATCCTGACTGGACTTTCCTTCCTGTTAAAAACAAAAAGCAACTGCAGGTATCGAAGTATTCCGGCAATGACCCAGAATACAGTTATAAACAAGTGATCGGTGCCAAGCCGGATGCGAACTTCAGGCAAAACTGTGTACATGATGTACGCCACAATAATTACCGACGACAATAAAATCATGGTGTAATTCAGAAAAATGGAATTGTAGCCTTTTACAGCATTCCTCAACACAATCTCATCCTTCTCGTAAATCAGCACATCGTTCCTGCGCTTTCCCAACACAATTAAAAGTGACAATAGGAAAGTCATAATGATAATCCAGTCGGTCAGAATGACTCCTGTGGAAAAAGAGCCGGCATACAAACGCAGCACAAATCCGAGGCTTAAAATCATAACGTCAAGAATGGCAATTTTCTTCAGGATTAGTGTGTACAAAATATTTAGCAGCTTGTAAATTACCAGCACGATCAGAACCTGAACGCCTACAAAATAGGCAATAAGCAAACTGCAAATGGTTAAAATTGCATCAACAAGAGAGGCGATTTTGGGGGAGATTATGCCCGAAGCAATGGGCCGCGTTTTGTTCTCCGGATGAATGCGATCTTCTTCAACATCGAAAATGTCGTTGAAAATGTATACAGAACTAGCCATCAGGCAAAAACTCACGAATGCCAGAGCTGCATTCTGAAGCAAGAGAATATTTGTGATTTGTGCAGAAAAGAACAGTGGCAGAAAAACAAATAGATTTTTAATGTAATGTGTTGGCCTCAGTAGCAGAACGATGTTTCGGATCAGTTGACTTTTTCCCATTTCATGAATTTTTCATCAGCTAAATTTAACATTTCGTGATCAGCGGGACTATTTCCGTAGGCAAAAATTTTGTCGAAACTTTTAAGATCGTATAGCTCACGGATTCGCCTTCCCTTTTCAGGTCCATGGCAATTCAGGCCTTTAATAATTCCGGTAAATTTTCCGTCTACCACCTCGTAATTGGTGGCAATTAATTCGATTTGGGAAGAATCGCACCAGGGTTGTACCCAAATCGGAAACGAAGCTGTCACGACGACAATTTTTGAACCTGATTTTTTATGCTTGTCAATTTCATCGATGGCTTCAGGCTTAACAATTAAAGGAATAACTTTTTCAGCAAATTCTGCACCTAGTTTTATCAAATCCGCTTCTTTGGTGCCTTTAAAGAAGTACGACAGCAATATTTCCTTACCCCGCCAGTTGGGAATGAATCCGAATTTAAAAGCCATGAAAACCGGACTTAAGAAAAGTAGTCCGAAAAAATAATTGACTTTTCCTTTCGCGAAACGAATAAACTGAAACATGGAATCCTTTTCCGTAATCGTTCCGTCAAAATCGAAAAGTGCGATATTCATATTCCTGAATATTTGACCGGTGTAATCCGTTAAGGTCACAAAGCAAGCCGGTGTAGTTAATTGTCTCTGAATAAATGGAAAAATCCGTGTGCCTTTCGCTTTTTCCCATCGCGGCCAATCCCTTCAACCACATAATAATACACGCCTGGTGTTGCCATCCGTCCACCAATTTTTCCATCCCAAACCGATTCCGGAATGGAGGTCGCAGTGTTGTAAAATCCCTGAACATTATTGTTTTCATAAACATGCAAAACTTTTCCCCAGCGGTTAAAAATTGAAACTTTAACCGTCTTCATCGAGAAAAATTTAATGGCAAAAATATCATTGATACCATCGCCGTTGGGCGTGAACACGTTAGGCGCTTCAATAAATGAAGAATCGGCAACAATATTTTGATCGATGTAAAATGTATCGGTACAGGTTGTAAATTCTGAAACATGTTTCGATACCAGTTTTACCTTGTATTCGCCAGTTTCTTCGAACGTGTAAACAGGATTTTCGTTGTACAAAATATCCTGTATACTGTCTTTAAAAGTTCCGGCTTTAATTTCGTCTTTAATCTTCTGAATATCTTTAAAAATAAACCATTCATATTTACTGGCATCACCATTTTCTGAAGTGTTTGTGAATGTCACTGTAAGTGGTGCCTCTGTTCGGTTAGGATCGCTCTTTTTTTCCTGATTTTCCAGTTTGTATGTAAACGATGCTTTGGTAACAATCGAAATATAGGTAACCGATGCCGTACCCGCGCATCCCAAACCATCAGAAACTTCAAGCAAATAATCGGTGTCTTTGGTTGGCGGATCAAATATTTGAGTCGTTATCACATGACTCACTGTCGTATTACCTGTTGTCCAGGTCACAGCAATAGTCTTTGCTACCTGCAAAGGCTGACCGTTTGTGAGATCGACATACGCCAGAGTTGGCGAATTAAAAGTTCCCTTCAGGGTAAACGAATCACAGTCTGAATTTGGAATCTCCGCCGTTACTTCTATGTAATTGTTAAACACCCAGGCCGTATAAAAAATATCTCCTGAAGGTGGCAACAATTTTACGCGGTAACAACCATCTGAAAGGCTCGAAATTGTTGATGATGCGCTGCCCGATAAATCGCTTGAATAAAAATCGAAGGTGCCAGTTCCCGCATTGTACTTTTGCCATTCAAAATTACCGGTTCCTCCTTCGGGATAACTAGCTGTTAAAGTTCCGTTTACAGCATCCTTTTCGCCGCAAAAAATATGTATATTATCCTGATTTCCTCCTGAATATGCGGTCGGTACAACAACATCGGCATCGGAAGTAATTTGAGAAAAACCAATAATCGGGGCTAGAATTAAAAAACTTATTAAGAGTAATTTACCTGGTAGTTTGAGCTTATTCATCATCCTGTTTCTTTAACAATGCACAATATTAACGCTAAAAATTGATTAATCTTTTGTGACCGATGAAATTTTCAGGAAGCGAAGGTCGAACCACAAAGAACACGAAGTATTTTCACAAAGAAGCCAAAACGGGAATGACAAACAAAATCTTCGTGAACTTAGTGATTAACTTTGCAACCTCCGTGGTTGATATATACATTGTTGAAAACTACTGGCACGGGATATCCGAAAACAGGAAAAACAATTTTACTTTTGAAATCCAAATAGAAAAGCAATCGTAGTGCAAAATTATTTAGACGGATTGAATGAAAATCAGAGGCTTGCCGTTGAAAATACGGACGGGGCTTCGTTAATAATAGCTGGTGCAGGCTCAGGAAAGACCCGCGTGTTAACTGTTCGAATTACACATTTACTAAAAAAAGGAGTCAGACCAGGTTCCATTTTAGCGCTCACTTTTACCAACAAAGCCGCCCGCGAGATGAAAGAGCGAATTGCTGCCATGGTTGGACAAAACACAGCAAGGTACCTGTGGATGGGCACATTTCACTCTATTTTTGCCCGCATTTTGCGTACCGAAGCGGAAACAATCGGCTATCCGTCAAACTTCACCATTTACGATTCTGCCGACTCCAAAAGCTTGATTAAAAGCATCATCAAGGACATGAGTCTCGATGATAAAACCTACAAACCTGCGGTAGTTTCGTCACGTATTTCAGCAGCAAAAAATAACCTCGTCACCTCCGAAGTTTATTCCAAACTTCCGGAGACAACCGAATACGACCAGAGCATTAAAATGCCTTTGATTGGCCAGATTTACAAGGAATACGCCAAGCGGTGCTTCCTTGCGGGTGCCATGGATTTCGACGATTTACTCCTGAAAACCAATTCGTTGTTCAGGAATCATCCGGATATTTTGGCCAAATATCAACGCATTTTCGATTACATTCTTGTGGATGAGTATCAGGATACGAACCACTCGCAGTACATGATCATCAAAAAGCTGGCAGCTACGCACAACAACATTTGTGTGGTGGGCGACGATGCTCAAAGTATCTATTCGTTCCGCGGTGCACGCATCGAAAACATCCTGAATTTTCAGCACGATTACCCCGAACACAAAGTCTTTAAACTTGAACAGAATTACCGCTCGACACAGAATATTGTGGATGCTGCGAACAGTATTATCGCCAAAAACAAGCGGCAGATTCGCAAAACTGTATTTTCAGAAAAAGAAAAAGGAACGCTGATTAAGGTGTTAAGCGCCATCACCGACAATGAAGAAGGTTATTTGGTGGCCAATGAAATTACCGATACACGCATGCGCGAGCATTTCATGTTTTCGGATTATGCCATTTTGTATCGGACCAATGCGCAATCGCGTATTTTTGAAGAATCGCTCCGGAAACGGAATATTCCCTATAAAATTTATGGCGGGCTATCGTTTTACCAGCGCAAGGAAATTAAAGATTTACTGAGCTATTTCAGATTGGTCATTAATCCAAAAGATAACGAAGCTTTCAAACGGGTAATCAATTATCCGGCACGTGGAATTGGGCAAACCAGCCTGACTAAACTCGAACAATTTGCTTCGCAAAACAATCTTTGCATCTGGGAGTTTGCCACAAATATCCCATTGCTACTTAGCGAATTCAACAAAGGAACGGCAGCAAAAATCAATGAATTCACCAAACTCATCGACATTTTCAGGGAAAAACTGGAAACACACGATGCGTTTGAACTGGCCAGCGAAATCGCAACCGGTTCAGAAATCATGAAAGATTTGTATAAAGATCAGACTCCGGAAGGCGTCAGCCGGTTCGAAAACATTCAGGAATTGTTGAACGGTATTCAGGAATTTTCGATTTCGGCGCGAGAAGAAGGCACGCCCGGAAAACTGAATAATTACATGGAAGACGTGGCTTTGCTTACCGATCAGGACAATGAAAAACCGGAAGACAACGATCGCGTGACATTAATGACCATTCACTCGGCAAAAGGGTTGGAGTTTAAAAATGTATTTATTGTTGGCGTTGAAGAAAATTTGTTCCCATCGAACCAAAGCGGGCAAAAAACGTTAGAAGACTTTGAAGAGGAACGTCGGTTATTTTATGTTGCCCTAACCCGCGCCGAACAAAATGCGTATATCAGCTATGCGCGGCAGCGCTACAAGTGGGGAAAACTGGAATTTTGTAACCGAAGCCGGTTTATCGACGAAATTGATCCGCAATACCTGAACATGCCCGTTGAAAAAGATCCGAACTTTTATGGCGACAGTCAGGATTTACCGTTTTCGGCGCCAAAACCACGACCTCAAAACGCAGCAATCTCCGGACTCAGATCGTCAGCTGCAAGTCAGCCCGACATGTACCGGAAATTGAGTAAACTACGGGAAGCGAAAAAGGAAACCGACGCTTTTGAATACAGCAATCCGGAAGAAATTCACGCAGGAATGCTTGTTGAGCACCAGCGATTTGGACGCGGAAAAGTTTTGCAAATGGAGGGAAAGATGCCTGACATTCAAGCAACCGTTTTTTTTCAGAATGCCGGAAAGAAACAACTTTTATTAAAATTCGCTAAACTCCGGATAATTAGTTAGTTTTGCATCCTGAATTGAAATCTGATAGTTTTTGCCGTTTTTTTTTGTAGGCCAAACTATTTTGACTTAATTTGCACGTGATTCGACTTCGACTTGATTATCCGAACAAATTACCCTTTTGAGATAACAGCCTGATTTACACGAAAAAATTTATTTATTTACATGGATTATAATTCTGATCGCAGTAAGTTGCCTATTCCTGAGTATGGAAGAAACTTACAAAACATGGTCAATCATATCATGACCATTGAGGACCGTAACGAACGAAACAGGGCCGCCAGAACCATTATTGATATTATGGGTACAATGTATCCGTATTTGAGAGATATCAATGATTTCAAGCACAAGCTTTGGGATCACCTGGCAATTATGGCTAATTTTGAGTTAGACATAGATTATCCTTACACCCCGCCGTCGCCCGAATTTTTCAACACGCCGCCTAAACGAATTCCGTATAGCAGCAACCAGATAAAATACCGTCACTACGGAAAAACAATCGAATTTTTGATTGAAAAAGCTGCCGTTTACGAAGATGAAAAGGATCGTGAATTGTTGATTAAACTGATTGCCAATCACATGAAAAAGAGCTATGTGATGTGGAACAAGGATTCGGTTACCGACGATAAAATTCTGGAAGATGTTGAGATTCTTTCCAAAGGAAAAATCAAATGTACTGATATTACCCTGACTGAAACAAAGGATATTCTTTTCAGGAACAAGAAAAAACAAAACAACGGAAATCCCCCAAACCGGAAATTCCAGAAATCTGACGACCGTAAACAACAACGTCAGTAAAACTCTTCAAAAACACCACATTAAAAAATTCCATCCAAATAATACATTTCTTTGGCAAAAGGATTTTATTATTTTCGAATACCGGAAAAGAAATTGAATAAAACATAATTTATTTTTGTTTATTCTGTTTCTTTTCTGAAATTCGAAACATAGAATTACCTAACTTACTTTTTTAGAAATGGCTACGTTTAAAATCGAAGGAGGCAAGCAACTGCATGGCGAATTACATCCGCAGGGTGCGAAAAATGAAGCACT
This sequence comes from Prolixibacteraceae bacterium, assembly GCA_963677955.2. GTDB lineage: Bacteria > Bacteroidota > Bacteroidia > Bacteroidales > Prolixibacteraceae > Aquipluma. Next base: position 3,142,355 of record CAXXQR010000001.1, on the reverse strand, counting down.
TCAGGTTATTTGTGCGGTTCTTTTAACGCCCGAAAAAGTCAGAATTTCAAACATTCCCGAAATCAGTGATGTCATCAAATTAATCGAAATTCTGTCGGAACTCGGTGTGAAAACTGAACGGTTAAACAAGGGAAATTACATATTTCAGGCCGACGAAGTAAAACTCGATTACCTGAAAACCGAAGTTTTTGCCCGCCAGGCTGCCAGCCTTCGGGGATCGATCATGATTTTAGGCCCGCTTTTAGCGCGCTTTGGAATCGGTTATATTCCGCAACCCGGTGGCGATAAAATCGGGCGGCGACGGTTAGACACCCATTTTACCGGTCTGCAAAAACTTGGCGCCACATTCAACTACAATCCCCATGAACATTTCTACAGTGTTGAGGCTTCGGCACTTAAAGGAACATATATGCTCCTGGATGAAGCCTCGGTTACGGGTACCGCAAACATTGTGATGGCAGCAACAATGGCCATCGGAACAACAACAATTTACAATGCAGCCTGCGAACCTTACGTTCAGCAATTGTGCAAAATGCTGGTTTCGATGGGCGCAAGAATTGATGGAATTGGCTCCAATTTACTAACCATTAAAGGAGTTGGAAGCCTGAAAGGGTGTTTGCATGAAATTTTGCCTGACATGATTGAAGTCGGCAGTTTTATCGGTTTGGCTGCCATGACTAATTCTGAAATTACCATTAAGAATGCCGGAATTAAACATTTGGGAATTATCCCGGAGCAGTTTAAGCGATTAGGAATTAAAATTGAAGAACGAAACGACGATCTTTTTGTACCGGCCCAGGCACATTATGAAATTGAAACATTCATCGACGGTTCCATCATGAACATTGCTGATGCTCCATGGCCTGGGCTGACTCCCGATTTGCTCAGTATCTTTTTGGTCATTGCCACTCAAGCCAAAGGAAGTGTGCTGATCCACCAGAAAATGTTTGAAAGCCGCCTGTTCTTTGTCGACAAGCTGATTGACATGGGTGCCCAGATTATTCTTTGCGATCCGCACCGTGCAACGGTTATTGGACTCGACCACAAATATCAGCTTAGAGCAACCAACATGAGTTCGCCTGACATTCGCGCGGGTGTAGCCCTGCTTATTGCAGCACTTTCGGCTCAGGGAACCAGCAAAATCTCGAACATCGAACAAATCGACCGTGGCTACGAAAATATCGATGAACGACTAAATGCCGTTGGAGCCCGAATTTCAAGGCTCGACTAATCGATTTTGATCTTGCTCGCCCATTGTTTCAGGTAAAGTCATCAAAAGGAACCTGTTAATATTTCCAAACAAGACACAACGAATTGGTAATCTTAATCCTGAATTGCTATTTTTGCTCAGAACAAATACAAAAACTATTTAGAAAGTAAAGTTATGAAGATAAAAATGACACTGGTTTTGGCTCTATTTTTTTCGCTGGCTACTATGGCCAACGGCACCAAAACTAAAAACAACGGGAATGACGCTCCAATTGGATTAAATATTGGGAACAAAGCTCCGGAAATTATTGAAAAATCGCCTGACGGAACCGAGCTTAAGCTTTCTTCTCTTCAGGGCAAACTGGTATTGATTGATTTCTGGGCGTCGTGGTGTGGCCCGTGCCGACACGAAAATCCGGCGGTTGTTGGCGCTTACACCAAATACAAAGATTCGAAATTCAAAAATGGCAAGGGATTCACTGTCTTCAGCGTTTCGCTTGACCGCGACAAAAGTTCATGGACTCAGGCTATCGCAGCCGATAATTTGAGCTGGGAAAATCATGTCAGCGACCTCCAATTCTGGAATTCAAAATATGCGGCAGTATACGGTGTACGCAGTATACCTTCGAATTTTCTGATAGATGGCGACGGCATAATTATAGGCAAAAACCTTCGGGGTCCGGCTTTGGAACAAGCTATTTCATCGCTTCTGAAATAAGAAAGATTCGCAGTCTCAGGAAAGGGCAGCACGAAAAAAACGTGTTGCCCTTTTTTGTGTTCAATTTTTCCTGAAACCACACCATTCAAGATTGTCAGTTATCAATTATTTAAAATGCCAAATTGTCAATTGTAATCCAATGGCAGTATATTTGCAGTTCAAAAAAATCAATTTTAAAATTCAGATCCAATGACAGAAGATAATGTTCAAAATGAGGTGAACGAACAACCTGAAAATGAAACACCTGATTTAACTGTGGAGGTAGAAGAAGCTGCCCATAGCAAAAAAGATAGCAAAAAAGAAAAGGCATTGAAAAAGAGTAAAGCCGAAGAACAATTGGAAAAAACTGAGAATGAATTACATGAACTAAAAGATAAGCACATCCGGTTGCAAGCTGAATTTGATAATTACAGAAAGCGCACGCTGAAAGAGCGCATGGAATTGTTAAAAACCGCCAGTGAAAGTTTGCTGGTAAATATTTTGCCTGTGATCGACGATTTTGACCGAGCCATTCAAACCATTGATACCGTTGAAGAAGAAGGACATTTGAAGGATGGCGTTAAATTAATTTACAACAAGTTTCAGGACTTTCTGAAACAAAATGGAGTAAAAGAAATTCCGTCAAAAGAACAGGATTTTGATACCGACCTGCACGAGGCCATTACTAAATTCCCCGCTCCTTCGGAAGACCTGAAAGGTAAAATTATCGATGTCGTTCAAAAAGGATACTTTCTCAATGACAAAGTGATACGACACTCAAAAGTAGTTATTGGCGAATAAGCCTGAATATTTATTAAGATGACAAAACGCGATTTTTACGAGATTCTTGGTGTCAGCAAAACGGCAACTGCTGAAGAAATAAAAAAGGCCTACCGGCAAAAAGCGATTCAGTTTCATCCTGACAAAAATCCCGGCAACAAAGAAGCCGAAGAGAAATTTAAGGAAGCGGCTGAAGCATACGAAATATTAAGTGATCCGGCGAAACGACAGAAATACGACCAGTTTGGACATGCCGGAATGGGTGGAAATGCCGGTTTTGGTGGACACGACATGTCGATGGATGACATTTTCTCTATGTTCGGCGATATTTTTGGCGGAGGTGGTTTTGGTGGATTCGGTGGTTTTGGTGGCGGTTCGCGTAGCCGCGGACCTCGTCAGCATCGCGGTTCTGATTTGAGAGTGAAAGTCAGCCTTAATCTGGAAGAAATACTTCACGGCGTTGAAAAGAAAATTAAAGTTAAAAAATATGTTCCCTGCAACCATTGTCACGGTTCCGGAGCGGAGGGCGGTTCTTCCTATTCAAATTGCTCAACTTGCCGTGGAAGCGGGCATGTAACCCGGATACAAAACACGTTACTCGGTCAGATGCAAACAACGACAACCTGTCCGACCTGTAATGGCGAAGGACAGATAATCACCAACAAATGCACTCACTGCCAGGGTGAAGGAGTTGTTCGCGACGAAGAAGTCATTAGCATCAGGATTCCGGCCGGTGTTGGCGAAGGAATGCAATTGAATGTATCGGGCAAAGGAAATGCCAGTCGCAGAAGCGGTGTAAACGGCGATTTATTTGTTGTCATTCAGGAAGAAGAGCACCCTGATTTAGTGCGTGATGGGAACAATCTCATCTACAATCTTTTTGTAACTTTCCCTGAAATTACCCTGGGAACGACTAAAGAAATTCCGACGGTTGATAGCAAAGTGAAAGTGAAAATTGAAGCCGGCACACAGCCTGAAAAAATCCTTCGCCTTCGTGGCAAAGGATTACCCGATGTAAATGGGTACGGGAAAGGCGATTTGCTGGTTAGAGTACACGTTTGGATACCAAAGAAAATAAATTCCGAAGAACGAAAAATGCTTGAAAAATTACAGTCGTTGCCTAATTTCACTGAAGGACCTGATCAGTCGGACAAGAATTTATTTGAAAAAATGAGAGACATATTTGATTAATATTTGCTCACAATACCACAAAAAAACCTTTCGGAAGATTTGAAAATCAGTTCATCCGAAAGTTTTTTTTTGTGGCTTCAACTTATAAAATCACAAATTCATTTTTGAACTTCTATTGATAAATCTGTAACGAATCGAGCGCTGCTTTGTACTTTCGGGCATTTTCCAAATGGGCCGAAAGCGAAATGGCAAAATTATGATATCCTGAGAAATCCTGCCGCGCACACATATAAATAAATGCCGTTTTCGCGGGTTTCAAAACTGCATCGATACTCGAAATCTCCGGAAAATTAATTGGACCCGGAGGCAAACCAGCATTTTTGTATGTATTATACGGCGAATCAATGGCCAAATGACTGTTCAGTACTCGCTTAATTTTGAAATTCCCCAAAGCAAATTTTACTGTCGGGTCAGCCTGCAAAGGCATTCCCCGTTTAATTCGGTTCAAATACAACCCGGCCACGATTGGTCTTTCGTCTTTTTTATTGGTTTCTTCCTGAACGATAGATGCCACAGTCATAACTTCTTCAGGAGTCAAACCCAATTCTTTGGCCTGAGTTCTTCGCGTTTCGTTCCAGAATCGCTTGTATTCCATATTCATGCGTTCCAGAAACTGATCGGCAGTTGTTGTCCAGTAAAATTCGTAAGTATTTGGAATAAACATACAATGGAAGGTGTACCGGCTAAATCCAAAATGTTCGTAGGTCAGTGAATCTCTGAATTTAGAAAGTAGTTCAAGCGAATCGGGCTCAATATATTTTGAAATGTCTCCGGCCAGTTCAGTAAAAAAGCGTAAATTATTGAAAGTAACTTTTACGGGTTGCTGATTTCCGGATTTCAGCATATTTAAAATCTGGTTCGAATTCAAGCCTTTATCGAGTAAATATTTACCAGGTTTTACCGACTCAGCATATTTTTTTCGCTGGGCAACCCATTCAAAAGCTTTGTAGTTGATAATAATATTGTGCTTTTTCAGGCTATCAAGTACCTGCTCGTAGGTTGCATTTAGCGGAATTTTGATGCTTCCGGGAGTTTGAATATTGGGGTCGAAAATGTACCGGTAAATTTGATAACCACGAAATCCCGAAGCCGCAAGCGCAACAACCAGAATGATCATAATCCATTTATTCAAACGTGGGAACAGCATATGTCGGCTTTTCTTTTTTACATCCATACTCACCGGTTTTTTGTATAAAAATAATCATTTCAATCAAAGTAACTAATCAACCTTCAGCATATGGTTTCAGAAACCTTAAGCTACAGATTCAAATCAATTGGACTTCAATAAACTAAGCTTCAATTTAAACCAATTTCAGGAGTAAATATTTTGAGAAAAGCAGCATTTTTAAGCCTAAAAAATTAAGTCAGAGTATTCTTCCTGATTCAATATTTGTAATCTTTTTCTTAATTCCTGAAGGATTAAAAATGACATTAAGTTAGATCGACTGAAATTGCGTATTTTCGCCCTGAATAAAACGACAAAAAAATCACTATGCACCGGGTAAATTTAGCTGAAAACATTTATTATGTGGGATTTAATGACCGTAAAACCCACCTTTTTGAAAATATATGGCCCATTCCTAAAGGGGTTTCATACAATTCTTATCTGATCGTTGACGAAAAAATTGCCTTGATTGATACTGTAGAACGTTCGTATATCGACGACTATCTCGACCAAATTGAAATATTAACGGAAGGCCGTCCGGTGGACTACCTTGTTATAAACCACATGGAACCAGATCATTCCGGAGCATTAAAAGCCGTTATCTCACGATATCCAAACATCACTCTTGTGGGTAACAAGAAGACTTTTGATATGGCTTCAAATTTCTATCAGGTTAAACAACAAAACATTGAAGTTTACGATGACGCAGAATTACCGTTGGGTAAAACCAACCTGCAATTCACTACAATTCCCATGGTGCACTGGCCCGAAACCATGGTAACTTTTGAATCGACCAACAAGATCCTGTTCACGGGCGATGCCTGCGGAAGCTACGGAACTCTCGATGGCGGAATTTTTGACGATGAACTGGATTACAAAATGTACGACGAAGAAATCGTACGGTATTTTTCGAACATCGTGGGTAAATATTGTCCTCACACCCAGCGTGCTCTGAAAAAAATTGCCAAGTACGACATTCAAATGATCGCATCTACACATGGCATGATCTGGCGGTCGCACATCGACTTCATTCTGGAAAAATATGACAAATTAAGCACCTACCAGACCGAACCCGGAGCGGTTGTTGTTTACGGATCGATGTATGGAAACACCGCAAAAATGGCCGAGATTATTGCTCGGCAACTGGCTGTAAGAGGCGTCAAAAACATTCGGGTTTACGACTCTTCAAAGACCCATCCATCATTTATTATCAGCGATATTTTCAAGTATAAAGCTTTGGTTTTGGGTAGCGCGGCATACAACAATGCCATGTTTCCGCCCATGGAAACGTTGCTGACAACCATCAGGCACATGGGAATTAAAAACCATTTGCTGGGTATTTTCGGCTCATTTAGCTGGAACGGTGGCGGCGTGAAAAATTTGGAGAAATTTGCTGAAGAAATAAATTGGGAAGTCGTTGGTGAACCGTTGGAAGAAAAAGGTGCGATGAAACCTGATCATTTCAGTTTATACGTTGACCTTGCCAACAGCATTGCCGACAAGTTGTTGAGCGACTAATCGATAAAGTATTCTTTAAAAAAGTAGCAAGTCCGAGCGCCACAATAAGTGTGACCCGGACTTTGCTTTTCAATTTCGGTCTTCAAATTTTGTGAATAACTATTTCCTTTTTCGAACCGTTTTCCGGTTCAGGAAAATATCTTTGCAAACAAAAATTTTATACTATGCAAACGTGGTTCGAATGTAAAGTTAAATATGTAAAAATCGACGACGATGGTCGCGAGCGAAAAGTTAGTGAAATTTATTTGGTTGATGCCGTAACGTTTACCGACGCTGAAACCCGAATTATTCAGCAAATGCAAACCATGGTTCGTGGCGAATTTGTGGTTGACAACATCAAGAAATCGAACATCGTCGAAATTTATCCACACGAAAACGGAGAATGGTGGTATAAAGCAAAAATTGGTATTGTAACTATCGACGAAAATGCCGGGAAAGAGAAGAAAATAAACAACTATTTTCTGGTAGCTGCCGACGATATTAAACAAGCCTTGCAACGTTTGGAAGAAGGGCTTTCCTATATCCTGGTTCCCTATCAAACCACATCGCTTGCAGTAAGCACCATTGTTGATGTATTTCCGTACTTCGAAGACAAAGTCAATCAACCCATTCCGTCGAACCTGAAACCACTGAAAGAAGTAACCAAGGTGCCGGTTTTTGAAGAGGAGGATTTGGATGAGGAAGTGGTTTATAGTGCCGACGAAGAGGAGGAAGATGAAGTTGACGAAGAAGAAACTGACGACGATCAGGAATAAATTTTCCCGTACCGTAATACTTAAAAAACATTATTCAGGACTACATTTTGCCTGAACAATGTTTTTTGCTTTTAGTCAAACCTGTAACTCCTGAATTTATACTTTCTCCAAAGCATTTTTCTTCAGATTGATCATCACTTTGTAAAAAGTGAATTTATCGCGCTGAACCGGATCAAACTCATAATAAGCATTTGCAACCCGGCAAATATCTTTCACTTCGCCATAAATTGTATTTATTTCGCGTTTAAGTTCAGCGCCTAACTGATCTCTTCCGTGCGAAATATCGAAACAGTTCTTTAACTCGGCAAGCCTTTCCTTATACGAAACCAACCGGCCGATCAAATTCATATTGATTCCGCGCGCAAGCACGATTTGTTGCAATTCCGGAGTCATGTTTCGCTTGAATGTTGCCATCATTTTGTACAAACTAAAATGATCACCATTTTTTGCATCACTATAATAATCAACGTATCCAAGATTATCGAAAGTCTCATTCAGGAATTTTTTATCGTGACTGAAATCAACTTTCAATTCGGCCCGAAAAACACTGACATCCTTAAGCGCCGAAATCATTAGTTCGTAAAATTTTCCGTGTTTGTCGAGATGGTCGACAAGAGATTCTTGGGTAAAATACTGATTCATTATGCTGTCAATCCGATTCTTCAAATTTTCAGCATATTCGGGCGACCAGTTTCGCCTGATTGAAGAGAGCTCGTAGATGTTCTCGCTGAATGATTGAGCGACTTTTCTGCATGTTAAAATTGTAGCAGTTCCTGTTAGGCAAGTTGATATAACATTCATGACTTCAGGGTTTTTATTGATTAGTAAAATATACGGAATATCTACCTGAATGGATATATCTAAATTCTTTATTATTAGCATCGTGAAAAAACATTTCAATTAAAAAGTCTGAAATTCTGAAGATTTCAAACAACGAACGAGCAAAAAGAAACCCTGATCAGTTGTTAACCAATCAGGGTTCGTGTTATATTAGAATTCCTTTTCAGGAATAAATCAGCTGTTTTTAGCCAATCGTTTGCGTTCAAATTCTTTCAAATTAATTTTACGCATCCGAATTGAAAGTGGAGTTACTTCAACCAATTCGTCGCTTTTTATGTATTCCAAAGCTTCTTCCAAACTAAATTTAATTGGCGTTACCAGTCTCAGTTTCTCGTCCGATCCTGAAGCACGCATATTGGTCAGTTTCTTGGGTTTGGTTACATTGATAGTCAAATCGTCAGCGCGCGTATTTTCTCCAATCACCTGACCTTCGTAAACTTCCTGTTGTGGATCGATAAAAAATGAGCCACGATCCTGAAGTTTGCTGATGGAATAAGCAAATGCAGTTCCGGTTTCAAGCGCAATCAGCGAACCATTATTGCGGTTTTCAATCGGGCCTTTGTATGGCTGATATTCGACAAAACGATGGTTCATCACCGCCTCGCCGGCAGTTGCTGTTAGCATGTTGGTTCGCATACCGATAATTCCACGCGATGGAATCATAAATTCCAAGTGAATACGATCGCCTTTGCGTTCCATATTTTGCATTTCACCCTTTCGCATCGAAGCCATTTCAACCACCTTTCCTGAATATTCGTCAGGAACGTCCACGTGCATTTCTTCGATCGGTTCACATTTCTCGCCGGCAATTTCCTTATACAAAACCTGTGGCTGTCCAACCTGGAGCTCATAGCCCTCGCGGCGCATAGTTTCAATCAACACTGATAAGTGAAGCACTCCACGTCCGTAAACAGTATATGAATCAGCAGAATCGGTAGGCAAAACGCGCAAAGCCAGATTTTTTTCCAGTTCCTTTTCCAAACGGTCTTTCAGGTGGCGCGAAGTCACGTATTTTCCTTCTTTTCCGTAGAAAGGCGAATTGTTAATCATGAAAGTCATGCTCATGGTTGGTTCATCCACAGCAATCGGATCAAGTGGTTCAGGATTTTCCCAATCGCAAACCGTGTCACCTATGTCGAAACCTTCGATTCCCACCATGGCGCAAATATCTCCGGAAATCATACTTTCAACTTTCTGACGTCCAAGCCCTGTAAATGTGTGCAGTTCCTTAACCTTGGTCCGTTTTACCGATCCATCGCGCTTCACAAGCGACACATTCATTCCTTCTTTGAGCTCTCCGCGATGAATACGGCCGATAGCAATACGGCCAACATACGATGAATAATCGAGTGAGGTAATTAACACCTGAGGAGTTCCCGGATTTGGAACCGGACCCGGAATAAATTCAACAATTGATTTAAGCAAAGCTTCAATGTTGTCAGTTGGAACTTTCCAGTCGTCCGACATCCAGCCTTGCTTGGCAGAACCATAAACAGTTGGAAAATTCAATTGATCTTCCGTTGCGTTCAAGCTGTACATCAGATCGAAAACCTGTTCGTGAACTTCTTCAGGACGACAGTTTGGTTTATCAACCTTATTAACTACCACGATAGGCTTCAGTCCTAGAGCCAAAGCCTTTGACAGCACAAAACGGGTTTGAGGCATGGTTCCTTCAAAAGCATCAACAAGCAGCAAAACGCCGTCGGCCATGTTCAGAACCCGTTCAACTTCGCCGCCAAAATCGGCATGCCCCGGGGTGTCTATGATATTGATTTTAATGTCTTTGTATATAACAGATACATTCTTTGCCAGAATGGTAATTCCTCTTTCACGTTCCAGATCGTTGTTGTCGAGAATCAACTCTTGTTTCTTCTCGTGTTCTTTCATGATGTTACAATGGTAAATCATCTTGTCGACCAATGTGGTTTTCCCGTGGTCGACGTGGGCAATAATCGCGATGTTTCTAATCTTCTGCATATAGTTCAAAAATGAAGGCGCAAAGATAGCCTAATAATCCATAACAAATGGATAATACGGTCAAGGAGAGGTTAAGTTTGTGTAAATACTGCTCTTTTAACAATTTAGGTGCACTAAAATGCCGAAACGAAGGACTCTTTTTACAGAATCATCCGTTTCGGCAGAGCTGAATTATTCGTTTGGACAGCGACTATTTATGTCGTTTCTTCAATTCGCGGGCTAAATCTTCGATACGGTAACCTTTGTGCGAGAGCAAAACGATCAGGTGATACAGCAAATCTGCACCTTCGTACAGAAAATTTTCGTCGTCGTTGGCCATAGCACCAATTATGGTTTCAACGGCTTCCTCTCCCACTTTCTGGGTAATTGTCCGTGTTCCCTTTTTGAATAATGAAGTCGTGTAAGAACCTTCCGGCATTTCGCGTTTGCGCTGATCGATAAAATCCTGAAGATATTCCAGAAACTGAATGTCGCTTTCCTGATTTTCTTCATTCCAGCAAGTGTCAGCGCCAGTGTGGCAAACCGGGCCAACCGGATTTACTTTAATCAGAAGTGTGTCATTATCGCAATCTGCTGCTATTGAAACTACATTCAGGAAATTTCCTGATTCTTCGCCTTTGGTCCAAAGTCTGTTTTTTGTTCGGCTGTAAAAAGTTACCTGTCCTGTTTCTTCAGTTTTTGCAACCGCTTCTTCGTTCATGAAGCCCAACATCAAAACAACGTTGGTCGTATTATCCTGAATAACTGCCGGAATAAGGCCATTCAGTTTTGTGAAATCGAGTTGTGTATTTTCCATTGTTCTTTTCTTATTTTTCCTTGTGAAGTCTTTTTTTTGCCTGTAGCTAAATCGCAAAGATGCACAAAGTTCTATCGTATAACAATTCCTTTACTTTTCAAATAACTTTTCAAATCCGGTATGGCAATTTCCTTGTAGTGAAATATACTTGCAGCCAATCCGGCATCGGCTTTTCCTTCAGTAAATACATCCACAAAATGGTCCATGTTGCCAGCACCCCCGGAAGCAATAATCGGGATGCGCAACATGTCAGCCATTTTAGCCAATTCCTTGTTTGCAAAACCAGCTTTGGTTCCATCATGATTCATCGATGTAAACAAAATTTCTCCGGCACCACGGTTTTCACCTTCTTTGGCCCATGAAAATAATTCTTTATCAGTTGGAATGCGCCCTCCATTTACAGTTACCGTCCAATAATCATTTTCGCCACGAGCATCAATCGCCAAAACCACAAACTGGCTACCGAAGTTCAAAGCCAAATCGTCAATCAGCTTCGGATTGCGAACTGCTGAAGAATTGATGCTGATTTTATCGGCACCGGCACTCAAAAGAGCATCAGCATCTTTCAACTCGCTGATTCCGCCACCTACTGTAAATGGTATATTCAGTTCTCGGGCAATGCGTTTCACCAGTTCCACAAAGGTTTTGCGGCCTTCATGAGTGGCCGTAATGTCGAGGAAAACCAATTCGTCGGCGCCTTGTTCAGCGTATAAAGCGCCCAGTTCAACCGGGTCGCCTACGCTTTTAATATTTACAAAGTTGATGCCTTTTACGGTCTGACCGTCTTTGATATCGAGGCATGGTATGATTCGTTTTGCAAGCATAAATTCAGTTCGAAGTTTCAAATTCCAGGTTCGAAGTTTAACCTCCGATAAAACTGCTTATTTCAGTTAAACTAATTCGATTCTCGTAAATAGCCTTTCCGGTAATGACTCCGGGAATACCTATTTCATCGAGTTCGTATATATCTTTCATTGTTGCAATTCCACCACTGGCAATCAGTACCAGATCTGGAAATTGTGCGATGATTTCTTTGTAGAGCTCAATACTTGGTCCTGTTAACATTCCGTCTCGTGCAATGTCAGTTGAAATTACCTGTAAAATTCCTTTGCTGGTATAACTTTCAATAAAATCTAGTATTGATAGTTTTGAAACTTCCTGCCAGCCACTTACAGCAATCATTTTATCTTTGGCATCGGCTCCCAAAATGATTTTCTCCGGACCATATTTTTCGATCCAACTCAGGAATCCTTCGCGATCCTTTACAGCAATACTACCTCCAGTAACCATTTTTGCTCCGCTTTCGAATGCTATCCGCAAATCTTCGTCGGATTTTAATCCACCACCAAAATCGATTACTAAATTGGTTTTTGAAGCAATCAATTCCAGTACTTTATAATTCACAATGTGTTTCGCTTTCGCACCGTCGAGATCCACCAGATGTAACCGGGTAATTCCGGCGTCTTCAAACATTTTAGCCACTTCGAGCGGATTCTCGTTGTAAACAGTTTTCTGGTTGTAGTCGCCTTGCGACAATCGAACGCATTTGGCGTCGATAAGGTCGATTGCTGGAATTATTGTTATTTTCATATGAGTTCCAAAGAAACAAAGTTCCTGAGTACCTGGGTTAATAAAAAGCTAATTTTCAGTAATTGAATGAATAAATGAAGAAAGCATCCTTTCGATCTCACGGGTATCCTCGAATAATTCAGTAAATTCTATTTCATCAAGAAATCCAATATTTTTTGAAATTCTTAATTGGGTTTGCAATTCAAATAGAGAACCCATTGATATTTTGAGAAAACGAATAAAATCTTGTTGCGATTTTCGACCAAAACCTTCAGCAATATTTGAAGGAATTGAGACTGCGCAGCGACGAATTTGACTTGTCAATCCATAAATCTCTTCTTTCGGAAAATTCTGAGTTTGTTTGTAAATAGCAGTTACAAGCTCCATCGATTTTTGCCAAACAAACAATTCTGTGTACGTTTTCATTTCACTTTGTTTCTTAGGTACTTTGTCACTTTGCTTCTCAGGAGCTATATTTTCAAAAAATTCTCCAATATCCGTGCCCCCACCGTTCCGCTTTTTTCAGGATGAAACTGTGTGGCATAAAAATTATCGCGTTGCAACGATGCACTGAATGGGTTGATGTAATTGCAAACTGCGGCGGTGTGCTCGCCAACTGCTGCGTAATATGAATGCACAAAATAAACGTACTGCTGATCGATGGATGAATCAAAAATTTCGCTCCTCAACTGGTTGATGCTGTTCCAGCCCATGTGGGGGACTTTGGTGATGAACTCCATTCCGGGTTCAGGAACAAAGCGCTTCACTTTTTCGTCGAAGATTCCCAGGCAGGTTGTATCGCCTTCTTCTGAATGACTGCACATCAGTTGCAAACCCAGGCAAATTCCTAGAACCGGTTGCTTCAATTCAGGAATCAATTTGTCCAAACCTTCTTTTTTCAGGTAAGCCATCGTCGTACTTGCCTCCCCGACTCCGGGAAAAATCACTTTATCAGCCTTCCTGATTCTTTCGTGATTGCCGGTAATTTCGGCCGAAACACCAAGTCTCATCAAGGCATTGTTTACTGATTCGATGTTTCCTGCGTTGTATTTGATAATGACAATGTTCATGTATTTTTCTTCTTAATTTTAGAACAACGATAACCAACTATAATTAAATTTACAAAAGCATTTGGCGCGTTCTTCTAACGGTTAGGAAACCGGTTTCTCAATCCGGAGATGGCAGTTCGATTCTGCTACGCGCTACAAATTCTATTTTAAAAGTTCAGCAATTACCTTTTTCATTTCCTGAAATTCTTCGTCTTTATAAAGCCTTGTCATGTAAACTATTTTGCCGCTTTTATCAACAATTACATTCCGGGTTACCCCGGCATTCTTTTCGGCAAACTGATAAAAAATTCCGCCTTTCGGATCGAGTGTCAAGGGATAAGTCACAGGAACGTCTTTCGCAAATTTCTCAACTACTTCTTTGGGTTCATCCAAATCAATTCCATAGAGTGCAAAATTTGGATTGTTTTGGTATTTCTTCCAGATTTCGGATTCAATGTGCGGCATTTCTTTTCGGCATACCGAGCACCAACTGGCGGTGAACTGTAACATCACAATCTTTCCTTTAAGCGACGACATCTGAATCGATTTTCCATCGGTTGTTTTCAATGCAAAATCCGGAACCCGCTGCCCAATTTTTACGATGTATCCATAATCAGCCGGAATTTCCTTTACCGGTGTCTGTGCCTTTGCAAAAACTGTAAGGACTAAAAAAACAATTGTTAAATATTTCATCTGTATATAATTATTTTTAATTGTCAGATGGAATTCGCATGATAGAAAAATATTCATTCCGGTTGGTGTTCGCTGGAATCATGCTCATTTCATTGCTACTATTTTAATATCCAATAATCAATAACGAATAACCAATATCCAAAGCAACTTGAAACCTGGAACTTTGAACTTGAAACTTTTTAGTTAAACACCACCGTTTTGTTCTTGTATACCAACACTTTTCGTTGCAAATGCTTAAAAACGGCATGAGATAGTACAATTTTCTCCAAATCACGCCCTTTCCGAACCAATCGTTCAACCGTATCGGTGTGGTTGCAACGGGTAACATCCTGCTCGATAATCGGACCTCCGTCGAGTTCGCTGGTCACATAATGGCTGGTGGCGCCTATGATTTTCACGCCACGTTCGTATGCCGCATGATACGGTTTTGCACCTGCAAACGCAGGTAGGAATGAATGATGAATATTGATGATTCTATTTGGAAACTGCGCCACAAATTCAGGAGAAAGCACCTGCATATAACGGGCAAGAACAATAAAATCAACTTCATGCTTCTTCAGCAATTCAACCTCAAAAGCTTCCTGCTCCGCCTTATTTTCAGCATTCACAGGAACATATTGAAATTCAATATCGAAACGACTTGCAACAGGCTCTAAATCCATGTGATTGCTGATGATGACCGGAATCTCAACATCCCACTCGCCAGCTGTATAGCGCGAAAGCATATCAAACAAGCAGTGAGACATCTTTGAAACGAAAATGGCCATTCTTGGAATTTGCTTCGAAAAATGTAGCGAATAACTCATTTGCAGTTTGTCGGCAATCAAGGTGTAAAAGTACTCACTGATTTTGTCCGTTGGAATGGCAAATCCTTCTAACTCCCACTCCACCCGCATGTAAAAAATCTGTTCAGCCCGATCGACATACTGATCGAGATAAATAATGTTTCCGTTGTTCTTGTTCAGGAACTCTGTAACAGTTGCCAGAATTCCCTGCCGATCTGGGCAGTGAATCAAAAGAATGGCTGTATTTTTCTTTTCACGCAATGGTTTAATACTTTTCATATTTCTTTGGTTAAACGCGAAGGGCACAAAGGGGTCTCACAAAGTGCGCAACGAATTATAGTATGACTCTTTTTATTCCGTTTTTTAAGTACTTTACATTGAAATTAACTAACAATCCTAATTTGCACTTTGAAAGTTTCAGGTAAGTTAAAACCTGCGCCAGATGAACATCAGTAAGTTCTTCAACTGCTTTCAATTCAATCACAATTGACTCTTCCACAAGTATATCGATCCGATATCCGACATCCAATTTGATTTCTTTATAAACTAAAGGGAGTGCTTTTTGTCTTTCAACTTTTAATCCTGCATTCCGAAGTTCATAACAAAGACATTCTTCATAAGCATTTTCGAGAAGTCCAGGCCCCAATTCGGAATGCACTGTAAAAGCACAATCTAAAATCAGTTTAAAAATTTCTTCTCTATCCATAATTTCTTTGTGTTCTTCGTGAAAGAGCTTGGTGGTCTTTGTGGTTAAAGCGTTCCCTTGGTTGATGGTAGTTCTGTGTTAAAAATATCTTTCCTTATTGCCATCTTTATGGCTCTGGCCAGAGCTTTAAAAATACCTTCAATTTTGTGGTGTTCGTTTGTACCTTCTGCCTTAATATTCAGGTTTGCCAAAGCCGTATCGGAAAATGATTTAAAGAAATGAAAGAACATTTCAGTAGGCATTTCACCAACTTTTTCACGCTTAAATTCAGCATTCCAGACAATCCAAGGACGACCGCCGAAATCGACGGCAACCTGAGCCAGACAGTCATCCATCGGCAAACAATAACCGTAACGTTCAACTCCACGCTTATCGCCAAGTGCCAGCTTAAAAGCCTCGCCGAGTGCTAAAGCAGTATCTTCAATCGTATGATGCTCGTCAACTTCCAAATCTCCAACCACCTGAATACTCAGATCAACTCCTGAATGACGCGCAATCTGATCAAGCATGTGATCGAAAAATCCAAGCCCGGTGTTCATCGAGCCTTTTCCGGTTCCGTCCAGATTGAGTTCTACTGAAATTTTGGTCTCTTTCGTGTTACGAACAACCGTTGCAGTTCTGTCAGGAGCAGCTACTTTGGCATAAATTTCATCCCAGTCGTCAGTGATTAAAACACATGACTCAGCCAATCCTTTTTCCTGAAGTTCATTCTCCAACGAACCATCGTTAATCAAAATTCCTTTCGAACCCAGATTTTTAGCGAATTGAATATCGGTTAAACGATCACCAATAACGAAACTATTCGCCAAATCGTAACTGCCATCCAGGTATTTACCCATCATCCCAAGTCCCGGCTTACGGGTCGGGGCATTGTCGTGCGGGAAATGACTGTCGATCAGGATATCATCGAAATTAACACCTTCTTTTTTGAAGGCGTTCAGGATTTTGTTGTGTACCGGCCAAAAAGTTTCTTCCGGAAAACTATCCGTACCCAACCCATCCTGATTGGTAACCATCACCAGCTCGTACGACAGATTTTTGGCAATCAAATGCATGTTCCTGAATACCTTTGGAAGATACTCTAGTTTCTCCAGCGAATCAATTTGCTCATCCTCCGTTTCGAAGATCAGCGTTCCGTCGCGATCGATAAATAATGCCTTTTTCATATTTTTTCTTTGCGGAACTTTGAGATCTTCTTCGTGGTCTTCGTGGTTTATTTTACCACAACGAGCACAAAGTGATTTCACAAAGAACACCAAGTTTATATCAAATTTTTCAATGCTTTTCTCAGTTTTTTATTTTCTTCCGGTGAACCAATGGTGATGCGTAAACTATCTTCGCACAAAGTTACTTTTGATCGGTCGCGCACAATAATTTTTTGCTCTGTCAGATATTCATAGATTCCCCGCGCATCGTGCATTTTCACCAGTATAAAGTTAGCATCCGAAGGATAAATTACCTGAACGAAAGGAAGTTTAAACAGTTTGCGAACCATTTTATCACGCTCTTCCAGAATTATTTTTACCCACTCTTCCTTTTCCTCAATATTATCAAGCAACTCCAATGCTTTTTGCTGAGTGAGAATATTGATGTTGTAAGGATATTTAATTTTATTGAAAACCCTTATAATTTCGGGTTCGGCAAATGCCATTCCCAATCGGATTCCAGCCATGCCCCAGGCTTTTGAAAATGTTTGCAAAACAATTAGATTGGGATAATTAGCCAATTCAGGAAGCAAACTATTTTCCGGTGAAAAATCAATATATGCCTCATCAACTATAACTAATCCGTCGAATTCGGTCAATAGTTTCACAATTTCGTTTTTATCCAGAAGATTGGCAGTTGGATTATTCGGGGAACAAATAAAAATTGCTTTGGTGTAAATATTCGAAGCATCGAGCAACTTTTGAGCACTGAAACCAAAATCTTCGTTCAGTTTAACTCTGCGAACCTCGACATTATTTATGTCAGCGGCAACCTGGTACATGCCGTAAGTCGGATCAATGGTCACGACATTGTCAACCCCGGGTTCGCAGAAAGCACGAAAAATTATATCAATGGGTTCGTCGCTGCCGTTTCCCAGGAAAATCTTTTCAGGAGAAATGCTTTTGATCTCAGCAATCTTTGCCTTTAATTTCCATTGTAAAGGATCCGGATACCGATTGTAAGGTGCATTGAACGGATTTTCGTTGGCATCCAAATAGACATCTGCCTCACCCGAAAACTCGTCTCGCGCTGAAGAATAGGGCTTTAAAGCTTTTATGTTGTTTCGAAGTAATTTGTCTAAGTTCATTATATATCATTTGAACCACATAGGCACATAGGTCACATAGAAAAATTTTAAAACTATGTGTTCTATGTGTCTACTGTGGTAATTTATTTTTTATCTCTTTCAACCTCAGAGTCACAGCATTTTTGTGCGCATCCAACTGTTCGGCTGCCGCCATGGTTTCAATCACTGGGCCAAGGTTTTTCATTCCTTCCGGAGTTATTTCCTGAAAAGTAATTTTTTTCAGGTAACTGTCGAGATTGACGCCGCTAAACGACCTTGCCCAACCATTGGTTGGTAAAGTGTGATTCGTTCCTGAAGCATAATCGCCCGCACTTTCAGGCGTATAATTTCCAAGAAATACGGAGCCGGCATTCCAGATCATTTCAGCCACCTCACTGTAATTTTTCATTGAAATTATCAGGTGCTCAGGTGCATATTCGTTAATAAGCTCTATCATCTCTTCTTCTCCTGATAATACAATTGCCCGACTGTTTGCCAAAGCTTTTTCAGCGATGGACTGCCGGGGAAGTTCTTTTAACTGACGCTCCAATTCCTGATCAACCTTTTCAATCAATTCCGGATCGCTGGTCACCAAAATAACCTGGGAATCGGGACCATGTTCTGCCTGAGAAAGCAAATCGGCAGCGATAAATGCCGGATTCGCAGACGAATCGGCCATCACAGCCACTTCCGACGGACCTGCTGGCATATCAATCGCCACATCACTATTGCTTACCAGTTGTTTGGCCGCCATCACATATTGATTTCCGGGGCCAAATATTTTGTTGACTTTCGGTACATCTCCGATTCCGTATGCCATTGCCCCGATGGCCTGAATACCGCCAACTTTAAAAATTTTTGTCACTCCCACCAATTGAGCGGCAAATAGAATGGCCGGATAAATTTTCCCTGATTTATCGGGCGGTGTACAAAGCACAATTTCTTTACAGCCTGCTATTTTCGCAGGAATGGCCAACATCAGTACGGTAGAAAACAACGGAGCCGATCCTCCTGGAATATACAACCCCACTTTTTCAATGGCAACTGCTTTTTGCCAACAGGTAACTCCTGAAGTGGTCTCTATCTTTTTACTAATTGGCACCTGCGATTCGTGAAACTTCTGAACATTTGCCGCAGCTGTACGGATTGCTTCCTGAAGTTCATTGCTTACCTGAAGCACTGCTTCTTCAATTTCTGATTTAGAAACCGAAATATCCTGAATGACGACTTCGTCAAAACGCTCTGTATATTTCCGGATAGCATCCATTCCGCCAACCTTGACATCATCCAAAACATTTTGAACTTGTTTGGTCAGCTCTGCCACACTGAAAAGTGGACGTTTCAGCAAATCATTCCATGTCGTTCTATCAGGATTTTGATATGTTTTCATTTCGTTTTGTCTTAACAGTATTCATTTTCAAAGCCAGAAAGTTTCCGGCAAAAAGTAAAAGTACTCCAAATATGGCAGCCATTCCCCATTGATAATTTTCAAAAAAAGAGGAAATTATTAATGCAATAACAGGTGCAATCAAAGTGGAGTAACCGGCCCTGTCCGGGCCAATGTCACCTACCAGTTTTAAATAAAATGTAAAGGCGATGATAGATCCAAAGATGGCCAGATAAAATAAAGAACTCATATAAGATACCGAATAATCGATTGAAAAGTTCCTTCCTGAAAGCGGGACCATTAACATCATAGCCAAACTTCCATAGGTCATGCTGAAGGCATTGGTCTGAACTACCGGCAATTTTCGGGTCTGATTATATTTTGAAAGTATATTTCCCAGTGAAGCTAATACAATTGATCCGAAGCAGAATAACAGTGCTTGAAAACCAATCGACATCTGATCGGCAGTCTGTAATTCGTGGCTAAAAATCAAAATCGTTCCGGCAATTCCTAAAATAGCCCCCCAAATGACTTCCCTTTTGATTTTACCTTTCAGCAACAGAAAATTAAAAAAGATATTGGCAAAAATAGCGAACGAGAATATGACAGCAACAACACCGCTCGCCAGACTTTCTTCTGCCAGGTAAACCAGCCAGTAATTAAATCCAAAAAGAATTACCCCCTGAAGCATCATACGCAAGTGTTCACTGAAATTGAATTTCATATTCAGGCCTTTGATGAAACTAAATGCCATCAGTAAGACACCGGCAAGAAAAAACCGGTAGACCACTGAAACCAGCGGATCGACAGTTCCGAGTTGAAACTTGATGGCAAACCATGTCGATCCCCAAATAAGACAAGGAATAACAAAATAGATTAATTGTCTGGGCCTCATTGAATTGTTTTAAAAAATCATCTTTTCGATTGGAATAACTAAAATGCCAGTGGCACCGGCTGCCTTTAACTTACCGATAATTTCCCAAAAATCCTTTTCTTCGATAACAGAATGTACCGAACTCCAGCCTTCTTCTGCCAACGGCATAACGGTTGGGCTTTTCATTCCAGGCAAATAAGATTCAATTTCAGCTAACTTATTATTGGGCGCATTCAGCAAAATATATTTCTTCTTTTCGGCACGCTGCACCGATTCCATCCGGAAAATTAATTCATCCAAAATAGCTTTCTTTACTTCTGAAAGATTTGGGTTTGCAATTAAAACAGCTTCGGACTTAACCACTACTTCAACCTCTTTCAACCGATTGCTCACCAATGTGCTTCCTGAACTCACAATATCAAAAATAGCATCCGCCAGTCCAATTCCGGGAGCTATTTCAACCGAGCCGGTAATCACGTGAATTTCGGCTGTAATATTGTTTTTGCTGAAAAAATCTTTCAGAATTTCAGGATAAGATGTAGCAATTTTTTTTCCGTTGAAATATTCGATTCCAGAATAATCATTATCCTTCGGAATTGCCAATGAAAGACGGCATTTGCTAAAACCAAGTCGTTTGGCAATAACCACATTTTCCTTCCTTTCAAGCATTTCATTTTCACCAACGACACCAATGTCGGCAACTCCCATGGCAACTGCCTGAGGAATATCATCGTCGCGCAGGAAAAGTGCTTCAAGTGGAAAGTTCGTAGCTGTCGAAATCAATTTTCGCGAACTAAGCGGAAGCTTAATTCCTGCTTCATCAATCAGTTTTATTGAATCTTCATTCAATCTGCCTTTGGTCTGAACTGCAATTTTTAAAATTCCTTCCATTTTGGAGAGTTTTGAGTTAAACAAAAAAGGCCTACCTTCCTGGTAAGCCTTCTTTTGGGTTAATATCTTTATAAAAACTTCAAAACAATTACTGCCTACCTTCTGATAGAAAAAGATGATGATGGCCGTAATGTCCGAATGCAATTTTCATTTCCGATTATTTTTGAGCTGCAAGTATAGTTATAAATCGAAACTAAAACAAGTTTTTAGATTTCAGTTTTATGCTGTTTACGTTTAATTAATATTAAATACTGGTAAAATGTAAACAAATATCACAACATACATCGAAATTACAATACATCCATACATACTCCAGCCGAAAATACAGACTTCTTTTTGGTAGCAGTATGGAAATTTGAAATGAATTTGTATGTTTGTACAATCGATTGCAAAACTAAACTTAAATCAATTAAATATGAAAAATTTATTTTCAGTTCTTCTTATATTCGTTGTTGTTGGCACGAATGTATTCGCAAAAAATACTCCGGAAAAAGCTTTCCAACCCAAACAAATTAAGAAAACGATGATTACTGCTGCGCTCTGGCAGTTTGCAAATCCCAAACACAATCTTTACGACTGGACAAACGGAGCCTTTTATGCCGGTGTTTCCGCAGCTTACAATGCAACCGGAAATAAAAAGTATCTGAATGGCATGATGGAAATGGGTCAGAAAAATGGATGGAAACCGGGACCAAGACTACAGCATGCCGACGACATAGCCATTTGTCAGACCTATGTAGACCTTTACCGAATAAAAAAGGACAAAGCAATGATTCAACCTTTTATTGACCAGATGGAAAAATTTCTGGCAACTCCATACGAAACAAAAGGAATACAGCAAACTACCTGGTGGTGGTGCGACGCTTTGTTCATGGCGCCGCCAGCAATGGTTAAACTTTCGATGGTCACAGGTGATAAAAAATACATGGAAAAAAGCGACGAATTATTTCATGCTTGTTACGATTTACTTTTCAATAAACAAGAACATTTATTTGCACGAGATCTGGGTTATGTGACAAAAGGCGATGCTTCTGACAAGTATGAAGCTAACGGCAAAAAAATCTTCTGGTCAAGGGGAAATGGATGGGTGATGGGCGGCTTGGCTTTGATCCTGAATGAATTTCCAAAAGATTACAGCGACCTGCCCTTCTATCAGAATTTGTTTAAAGAGATGGCAGCCAGAATTGCTGAATTGCAGCAAAAAGACGGACTTTGGAGAGCGAGTTTGCTTGATCCGGATTCTTATCCAGGTGGAGAAGCAAGTGGCTCTGGATTTTACACTTACGCCTTGGCATGGGGAATAAATCACGGGTTGTTAGATAAAACTACTTATTTGCCAGTCGTCAGAAAAGCTTGGACCGGCTTGAACAATCTTATTCAACCTGATGGTCATGTAGGATGGTGCCAGCCAATTGGAGCCGACCCAAAGAAAAATTTTTCAGCAGAAAGTTGGGAAGTTTATGGAACAGGAGCTTTCCTTCTGGCAGGCAGCGAAGTCATAAAAATAAAATGGTAATTTTCATCAAGTGAAAAGGCAGCAAAAATTGCGGTTAAAAAGGATTGTTAAAAAAATATTAATTATAAATTGAATAACTGCATAAGCATGGTTAATCGATGAATAAATGATTTGCTAAAAAATGGTTTCTTTGCGGTCATATGCCGGTTTGAAGTCTGAATTAAAGTGATTAAACAAACGAGGTTTTCAATTTTAAAATACGTTCACAAGGGTTATGGGATTGCATCGTTTAAAAAACAAATGCAAATAAAAACGAATAAACTGTGTACAAATAAAATATTGAAGAAGCGTGATTAGCTATGAGAATAGCTAGGTTTTTATTAACCAATTTTGATCGATTGGTTGATCTTGTTTGTGGTATGAAAAGCCGACCTGAGGGTCGGCTTTTTTATGTCAATACATAAAACAGTTCAGCATAAAAAAACCGCATGTTAAGCGGTTTCTTATAAATTATTTATCCAAGATATGTTTTTAGCAATTTACTTCTCGAAGTGTGTCGCAATCTTCGGATGGCCTTCTCTTTAATCTGCCTAACTCGTTCACGGGTTAACCCAAACCGTTCTCCAATTTCTTCAAGAGTCATCTCCTGACAGCCAATTCCGAAGAACATTCTGATAATGTCGCTTTCGCGCTCAGTAAGTGTTGCCAAGGCACGTTCAATTTCTTTTGCCAAAGATTCCATCATTAATGCTCGATCGGCATTGGGCGAATCATTGTTTATGAGCACGTCCAAAAGGCTGTTGTCTTCACCTTCAACAAAGGGTGCGTCAACCGAAATGTGACGACCTGAAACACGAAGCGTGTCAGCAACTTTATCAGCCGGCAACTCCAACGCATCTGCAAGTTCTTCAGGTGACGGTTTACGTTCATTTTCCTGCTCGAACTTCGAGAAAGCCTTATTGATTTTGTTTAGCGAGCCTACCTGATTCAAAGGCAGTCGAACAATTCTGGATTGTTCAGCTAAAGCCTGTAGAATAGATTGCCGAATCCACCACACAGCATAGGAAATAAACTTGAAACCTCTGGTTTCATCAAACTTTTCAGCCGCTTTTATAAGTCCCAGATTTCCCTCATTGATAAGGTCAGGTAAACTTAACCCCTGATTCTGGTACTGTTTCGCTACTGAAACAACAAAACGCAAATTGGCTCTTGTTAATTTCTCCAGTGCAGCCTGATCACCTTTTTTAATCCGTTGCGCTAACTCGACTTCCTCCTCAACGGTAATAAGTTCTTCTTTACCAATTTCCTGCAAATACTTGTCTAAAGAAGCGCTCTCACGGTTGGTAATCGATTTCGTAATCTTTAATTGTCTCATATACCCTTCAAAAAAATAGCGTGCAAATATAGGCTTTTGAGGTCAATAATTCAAATGGTTTTTCACTAATGGATTTTTGTTGTCAATTTTATAGTAAATTTCAGCAAATTACTTCGAATCAATACCAAAAACATAGTAAGCAACTTCACCATTTGGATATATTCCTTCTACTAATATTCCACCCCTTGAGTTTTTAATAATTCGTTTTAACTCGTTAACTTCCGAAACGGCATTCTTGTTCACTTGTGTAATAATAAAACCCTTTTTTATTCCAGCATCTTTAAATTTGCCATTTCCGAGATCAGTTATTTTCACACCGTAACCTATTCCTAAACCATCCTTATCGCGGTCGGAAACTTCAGCAAATTTCGCACCAAAAATATCATCGGGATCATCACCCTTCACAATTTCCGTATCTCCGTGCTTGTTACGGAGCGTTACGTTAAATGGTTTCTTTTTATTGTCTCTTTTTATTACCACCGCTACTTTGTCACCGGGGCGGTGTTTGCTTATTTGCTCCTGAAGTTCTGAGGATGAATTTACGGGCACATCATCAATACTGATAATGACATCGTTGTCTTTTAATCCAGCAATCTCGGCTGCTCCACCCGGTTGAACACGACCAATAAAAACTCCTTCAATTTTATCCAAATTATACTTCTTTGCAACTTCCGCAGTCACATCGCCAATGTTAACATTCAGAAGTGCACGCTGTACTTCTCCATATTCCTTCAAATCGGCAACTACCTTTTGAGCAATATTCGACGGAATTGCGAATGAATAACCGCTATATGATCCTGTTTGTGAAGCAATTGCAGTATTGATACCAACCAAATCGCCATGAGTATTTACCAGGGCCCCACCACTGTTTCCGGGGTTAACCGCAGCGTCGGTTTGTATAAATGATTCAATGCTCATTTGATCTGGATTGATACCGATGTTACGGCTTTTCGCACTCACTATACCGGCTGTAACTGTTGAAGTAAGATTAAATGGATTACCAACAGCCAAAACCCATTCCCCAAGCTTCAAATTATCGGAATTACTGAATTTGAGCATGGGCAGATTTGTTGCATCAATTTTAATGAGTGCAATATCTGTTGAAGGATCAGTTCCAACCATTTTTGCCTTAAATTCCCTTTTGTCATTCAGCACTACCGAGATATCATCAGCGTCCTCAATAACATGATTGTTGGTTACAATATAACCATCTGAAGTAATTATTACTCCGGACCCTACACCCTGCCTGACAGGGGTTCGCTGTTGATGATACCCTCTGTCTCCAAAGAAATAATCAAAAATATTGTTCGAACCATAATATTCTCCTTTTTGTGTTACCTGAATATGAACTACTGAGTGAACTGACGTTTCAGCAGCAAAAGTTAAGTCAGGCAATTCGCTTGAATATGTTGTTGGTAAGCTGGCATATTTCATTGACTGATCCTGCTGAACCTCGACAACCTTAGGATCATCAAAATAACGCGTATAGGCCCATAGAGCAATAAACCCGCCAACAAGTGCCACCAACAATGTAAACAATCCGCTTTTAAAATTTTTCATCACTTTTACTTTTTGTTGTTAGAAATTTTTGACTTTTTTAGCTTTCAATTTTAAAGATAACGCATAACATTTATATGTGTTTTACCATTTGCAATTCGTTTAATTTGTTTAACAGATTTTAACAACGGATTAAACAAATTAGACTCGAAAATTAGCCGGTATTGTTTATACCAAACGGGCTATTTTTATTTCAAAACATAACAAATACCTCAAAAATTGAAATGGGAGCAATAAGTTCATTTTTTGATTCTTTCTTTTTTGAAAAATCAAAATGGAGTGCCAAATCATCAATAAAATCCATCATGAAATATATTAAAAAGCACTATTGAAAATCAAATATCTTATATTTACCTATTCAAAAAAAATGGATCATTATCAATAAAATATGAAAATGTCCGATAATCTTTTCAGAAAATTAGCTATCCCGTCGAATGTTTCAACATACCTGAGTCGGACATTGATAATTATAACGGTCGCAACCACATTGTTAACCGGAGGAGTTTTGATTTTCGAACAGACAATATACTTCAACAGGTTAAGTGCAAAGAAAAGCAAAGAATACATTGAAAATCAAAAAATATACGTTCAAGAAATAGTCAATAACGAAATTGAATATATTAATAATCAAAACGATCTGTTCAAAAAACAGATAAACAGTAATATACAGCAAAATGTAAACCAGGCATATTCAACAGCAGAGGCGATTTATGAAAAGTTCAAGGGACTAAAGTCTGACGAAGAAATAAAATCGTTAATCATCGGAACGATTTCATCACTTAAATTCGATATGGAATATGAAGAAGTCTTTATCACAGATCTCAATGGAATTGGAATTTATTATCCCAGGAAACCGGAATTCTCAGGAAAAGATCTTCGTAAATTAAAAGATAAAAATGGGGCCTCTGTCGTTTTTGAAGAATTGAAATTGCTCAAGAATAAAGAGGAAGGATTTTTGGATTACGAAATTGATGCATCCGGAAGTTCTGATAATTCGCCGCACAAGAAAATATGTTTCGTTAAAAAGTTTGGTCATTTTAACTGGTACTTTGGGTCAAAGCAATATCTTGACGACTATTTCCCTAAATTCAGAGACGAGATTGCACAGAAAATCAGTTCAGTAAGATTTAGATACGGTGGCTATGTATTTTTGAATAACACAAATGGGAAGCCAATTGTAATGGATGGCAAAGTATTTTCAGGTAACCTAAATTTGCTTTCAGACACAATTGGATTGAGACACAAAATATTTTTGCAGCAACTGCATGCAACTGACAATTCCGATCACGGTGGATTCTTCTATTACAAATGGAATAAAATCAATGAGAATAATCTAGTCGAAAAATGTTCGTACGTTAAATTATTTGAAGAATACAAATGGCTGGTTGGCGCAGGATTTTACCTCGACGAGATCAATCAAAGTATTAAAAATCAGCAAGCTGAACTTCATAACGATCAACAAAGGAGCATCATATTAATTCTAATAATTTTGTTCGTTCTCTTAATTCTTGAAGCGGCAATTATCTATAATTTCAATAAAAGATACAAGTCTGATTTCGAGCGCTTTTTTAATTTTTTCTACCTCTCACAAAACAGTTTTAACAAAATAAATGTCTCCGAATTCTATTTTGACGAGTTCAGGAGAGCCGGTGTTGCCGCCAACAAAATGATTATGCTGCGTGAGGAAATTGAAAGGAAATTAATTGAAGAACAAAAAAAAGCACAAGAAGCAGACAGACTGAAATCTGCATTTCTGGCCAATATGTCACACGAAATCAGGACCCCAATGAATGCCATCCTCGGTTTTTCTGAACTTCTGGAAGACGAAAATCAGGATGAGCCTGATAGGGTTTTGTTTATAAAATTAATCAGGAGAAATGGAGAGATGCTGCTGAACCTGATTAATGATATCATCGACATTTCAAAAATTGAAGCCAACCTACTGTCTATCAAGAAAAGGCCGCTGGAATTGAATAAATTTCTGAAAGATATTGATGACCATTACGCTGAAACGCTGGCATCGAAGAAAGATAAAAACATTCAGTTCAGAATAATCAGTGACTTCAATCCCGATGTTTCAATTCATACTGACGAAATCAGGCTACGGCAAATCCTTGACAACTTGATCGGAAATGCGATAAAATTTACACATTCAGGCAACTTAACGATTAATGTTCTTTTGAAGGATGAATTTGTTCATTTCAGTGTTTCGGACACTGGGATCGGAATCCCTATCAGTCAGCAGGCCTCCATTTTCGAAAGATTTATCCAGGCAGAACAAGGCCCTAAAATAAACTTCGGTGGAACTGGGCTGGGGCTGGCCATTTCAAAAAATCTAATTGAATTGCTCGGCGGAAAAATTTCTGTACAATCGGAACCGGGAGTGGGTTCGACTTTCTCTTTTTACATATCAGCAAACTAACGATTCGGGACTTCAAACCATTTATTTACGACCTCTTCAGGCTTGTAATTCAGAATATAATCCATTGCCTGCGCTGCATTTTCAGCAATAAAATACAATTTTCGATAGTTCTCCTTGGCAAACTTTTCCTCGTAAGATTTCTCGAATTGCATAAAAAGATCGTTGTAAAAATTATTCGTGTTGATGAAAACAATTGCTTTGCTGTGGTATCCCAACTGTTTCAATGTGATTACCTCCAAAATTTCTTCCAACGTACCAAAACCACCAGCCATAGCGATAAATGCGTCGGAAAGTTCCCGCATTTTTGCCTTTCGCTCCATCATATCTCCTGAAACAATTATTTCGTGTGCATGAATCGAGGCCAGATTAAAATCGCGAAGTTTCTCGGGAATGACTCCAATGGTTTTTGCGCCATTTTTACCGGCTTCACGGGTCACCACATCCATTAAACCAACATTCGATCCGCCGTTTACAAGGCAGAACCCCGATTGCCCAATGTTACGAGCCAAATCGATTGCGTCGTTTACATACACGTCTGCAATAGCGTTACTCGAAGATGAAAAAACACAAATATTCATTTGTTGATTATTTACGATTAAAAAAAATTACGATTTACCATTCCACCAATTCAGGTAAAAATAGTAAATCGTAAATATATAAATTGTAAATTTAGCTACGCGTCGATGTTGGCGTAAACCGCGTGGTCTTCAATAAACTGACGTCGTGGCGGAACCTCGTCACCCATCAACATACTAAAAATATGGTCGGCTTCTGCGGCATTTTCAATTGTAACCTGACGTAGCGTTCTCATTTCAGGATTCATCGTTGTAGACCACAACTGTTCGGCATTCATTTCACCAAGACCTTTATAGCGCTGAACATGAATTCCCGATTCTTTTCCTTCTCCCCATTCCTCAATCAAACGAAGTCGTTGCTGCTCTGTCCAGCAGTATTCCTCGCGTTTTCCTTTCTTTACCAAGTAAAGCGGTGGAGTAGCAATGTAAACGTGCCCACGCTGAATCAGGTCATTCATAAAGCGGAAAAAGAATGTCATGATTAACGTGGCGATATGGCTACCGTCCACGTCGGCATCGGTCATAATCACTACTTTGTGATACCTCAGTTTATCCAGATTCAATGCTTTCGAATCATCATCAGTTCCGATTGTGATTCCAAGTGCGGTATAAATATTCCGGATTTCTTCATTATCCAGAACTTTATGAATCATCGATTTCTCAACATTCAGAATTTTACCTCTTAACGGCAAAATGGCCTGAAAGCTTCGGTTTCTTCCTTGCTTGGCGGTACCGCCTGCCGAGTCTCCCTCAACAAGGAAGATTTCGCATTGCGAAGCATCTTTCTCCGAACAATCGGCCAGTTTTCCCGGCAAGCCGGCTCCTGAAAGCACATTTTTCCGCTGAACCAATTCGCGGGCTTTGCGTGCAGCATGACGTGCCTGTGCCGCCAAGATGACTTTGTTCACAATAGCACGGGCCGAGCGTGGATTTTCCTCCAGGTAATTGGCAAGCATTTCGCTTACCGCCTGGTCAACCGGTGCGCTGATTTCAGAATTTCCCAGCTTCGTTTTGGTCTGGCCTTCAAATTGAGGCTCAGCAACTTTTACGGAAACAACGGCCGTCAATCCTTCACGAAAATCATCGCCACTGATCTCAAATTTCATATTCTTGAGCATTCCGCTACTTTCGGCGTACGACTTCAATGTGCGGGTCAAACCACGGCGGAAACCTGTTAAATGCGTGCCCCCTTCAATGGTATTGATATTATTGACGTAGGAATGAATATTCTCGGTAAACGAGGTATTGTAATGAAGCGCAATCTCAACAGGCACACCAGCTTTTTCAGATGAAATGTGTATTGTTTCGTCGATCAACCGTTCGCGTACATTGTCGAGGTACTCAACAAATTCTTTCAAGCCTTCTTTAGAGAAAAATTCGTCGTGCTTGTATTCTCCGTCAGCAAGTTTTACCCTCTTGTCGGTGATATTTAACTGCAAACCGGCATTCAGGAATGCCAGTTCACGTAAACGGGCTGCAAGAATTTCAAATTTGTATTCCGTTACAAGGAAAATTGAATCGTCGGGTTTAAACGTTACGGTTGTTCCGGTTCGGTTAGTTTCACCAACTTGCTTAACAGAGTACAACGGCTTTCCTTTGCTGTATTCCTGCTGCCAGATTTTACCATCGCGGTGAACCTGAACTTCAAGCAAGATTGAAAGTGCATTCACACACGAAACACCAACTCCGTGCAATCCTCCGGAAACTTTATAACTATCCTTGTCGAATTTTCCTCCGGCATGCAAAACTGTCATTACCACTTCGAGTGCCGAACGATTTTCTTTGGTGTGTATTTCTGTTGGGATACCGCGCCCGTCGTCAATAACTGTAACCGAATTGTCTTCATTGATTATCACATCAATGTTTTTGCAATAACCCGCCAGTGCCTCGTCAATCGAGTTATCCACAACTTCGTACACCAAATGATGCAAACCTTTTTCATTCACATCGCCAATATACATGGCCGGACGTTTACGCACGGCTTCAAGTCCTTCGAGTACCTGAATACTATCGGCACCATAATCTCCATTAGCGCCCTGTGTTCCCCAATTCTGGGTTTCTTCAATTTCTCTCATCGATCAAAATTTTTAATTATCCCACGTTAATACCCCTTCGACCCTGTATCCCAGAGTCAAAACCAGCTTCAGAAAATGAACCTTCTGCTGCTTTTTTAAAAATTGCCGGATTGGGTAATAAAAAAGATATTTGATTTTCAGTAATTTCTTCACTATTTGAAACCTTCAACAACTAAGTCGCAAATATAGTAAAAAAGTGGTAGAACTGACGATAAAGACATAGCATAAAACGTTAAACTTTTTAACATCTTATGAACTTTATAATTCCTGAATCTCAATGATTTATACCATCCCGAGAGCACAACCTAACCAATCAACGAAATGATTGCCGGAGGTTATAGATTTTTTCAGAAAGTATAACTAATTCCAGCCATCCAGTTGAAGCTTTTTGTCGTGTATCCCAACCACTGTTCATATTTCTGAAAGCCAAAATTATGCATACGGACAAAAAATCCCAGTTTATTGGAGAACTGGTAATCTGCTCCGACATTTAAATCAAAAACCGGATCCATCCCAATTTGCATTTCGGAATTTACAAGATGAACCGGATTCGGATCAGCAATGGTTGGCAGAGGTAATTCAAAATCGCGGATGAGCGCTGTGCGTTTGCCAATTACATAAATATCGGTATTAAATTTCAACTTTTCACTGGGCTGATAAATTCCTGAAAAAGTAAGGTCGAAATTTGGCATTTGCCACGGTTCCTTGAGCAGACTCATTTCATACGAATAATAATTTCCTTTCAGATGAAGCGAAAAATTATCGGAAACAGAATGCAGTACTTCCGCAGAAATTTTCAGGAGTTTGTAGTCGTCGTAAACCACACTAAATGTATTTTTCAACCAGCGATTTTCCGCCAGAATATTGTTCAGATTCTGGCTTTCTGTAATGTAAAAATGCTGATCGGCAACTTTCGAATACGAAACTTCAGCAACATAATTTGTTCGCGCGCTGAACTTCCCTTTAAAACCACCGGAAACCACAAATTTGGTATTCGAGTTTGCAACATCGTGATACGGATCGGCATAGGCATTTTCGTATGCAATTGCCGAATATGTATTTTGAGTCAGGTATCCATCGGCGACCACAAAAAGGGTTAGAATTTGTGGCACTGGCGACCAGTCGGCCCTGACTTTTGGCCATATAAACATAGCTGGGTCCATGTCGGTGTCAAACATCATTGTGGAATTTAATCCAGCCTGAAAACTTGCATTATCAGCCGACCATTTGACCGAAGGATTTATTTGGATCATGACCTGCTGCTTTTGTCCGTAGGCACTTGTAATCGTGTTCCAAATGCTATCGGATTTAAATTGATGAATTGACGCATGCAAAATACCGGTTATCTTGTCAAACTTTTTCCTCACATCTCCTGAAATAATTGTTTGATGCTCACTTTGTCCGGTTTTTGTAACGAAATAATGGTAATTAATTCCAAAATCGTAATCCATATCATAAACCGAGCGGGTTTCACTTTTCAGACGAACATTGACAGTTCCAACCGAAAAATATTGCTTGTCCTGATAATATGGAATCATTTCCTCTTTCAGTTCATCGGGCATCCAATCGCCCGCATAACCATAATAATTAAATGCCTTGCGGTCGAACCCAAAGCTTCCTGACAAAGTTGCTCCCCTGAAAAATTTCTTTCCAAAAACTTCGGCCGTGTTATAGGCTTCGGGCGCTTTCACCAGGTCTGTATTCCGGAGTTTAATCTTGTCGTACGAGGAAAGGTGCCTTAAATGAATACCGAAATTCGATTTTTTATCGGGCTGGGCATTGAAAAAAAGTTCGCCATACGGAGTCAGGTAATTTCCAAAACCCAATTTCAGCAATCCCATTTCCAATTCAGGTTTGGGCTCGCCCACCATTTTGGCAGCTGTAATCGGAGTTACGTCGAAAGTTGCAAAAACAGGCTTGCTGTATATCGAATAATCGAATGTTGGAGCTTCCGTCTGTTCTTGTTTTATCTGTGGAATGTCGTTTATTTTAGTAGCCTCATTAATAGTTGGCTGGTAAGCTTTGGTCACTTCAACTTCCTGCTTCAACTTTGTAGTGTCTCTTTGCGCCATTGCGCTTATAGCTGCAAACGAAAGTGCCACTGTTATCAGACTTACGGCCAGAAAATGTAGTTTTTTCATAATATTTAATTTTTCACATGCCGGAAAACTCATCGATCCCGGAAATCATGCTACATTTTTTCTTAGTTTTTATTACCTCCAATGTTTATTTCCAGCGGCTTGCTTTCGTTTTTTGTTTGGCTGGCTTCTGCCTCTTCAATTAACTGAAGCTTTTGCCGGGCGGTTTCCATAATTCCGTCGTCAGATTCAGGATAATTTTCAAGAATACTTTGCAAAGTGTGTTTGGCCTGAAATTCGTCGCCGTTTTTCTGGTAAATATCCGAGAGTAGAATAAAACTTTTGGCCAGCCAAAACTGGTGCGGCGAATTTTTATCGATGAAATCCATTATTTCATTTTCCGAATCTTTCAACTGGCCGTTTTCAAACAAAATTTCAGAAACCAGATATTTTGCCTCTGCGCCTTCTGCAGAATTTGTGTCTTCCGAAAGTTTTTTCAAAATCGGGAATGCTTTTTCCTTATTGCCGGTATTGTAATACGAAACGGCCAGTTTGTAATTGGTTTCGCGCTTCAGAATATCTGAAACTTTATCGGAATTCAGAACCTGAAGTGCGGCATCGATACATGCCTGATAATTACCCAGATTAAACTGGCAACGCATTACCCCGGTGTGCGATTCCTGCAAATTATTTCCGGAATTCGAAAATTTAGCCAGCCGGTCGAACCATGCCAGTGCCTGTGTGTAATTTTTAGCGTTGTATTGCAACCCAGCAACCCTCAGCAATGAAGTTTCGGTAAACGTATTGTCGGGTTGAGCAATGACGTATTCATATCCGGCTAAGGCTTTTGCAAAATCGCCGGCGGCATAGGCTAATTGTGCCAAATAATAATGCGCATTTAAGGCAAATGCTCCTGAAGGAAACTGAGAGATGTAATGTTCTAATTGAGGAATAGCCTTTTTATCCTGCGTCATATACAGTTTTTCCGCAGCCTGAAAGGTCAGTGAATCCTGCTCGTTCACCGAAACCTGAACACCCGGGCCAAGCTTGTTGGTGTAACTGATGTACGAATCCACATCGTTCATTTCCATATAACTATTCTTCATCCCGGCAAGGGCAGCCTGCATTTCAGGCCCGTTGGGCGAACGATCGACCACCTGTTTGTAATAATTAACCGACGACTGAAAATCGTTTGCATTGTAATAATTGAGCCCAAGTTGAATCAGCGCTTTATTCAGGAAATTGCTACCCGGAAAATTACTGACCAGGTTTTTATAACTGTTAATAGCCAGTTGAGGCTGATTCAAACGTTCGTAGGTTCGGCCAATTTCGTACAAAGCATCGTCCTGATAACTTGATTTCGGATAATTTTGAATCAAACTTTGCAAAGCAGTAATTTTACCCTGATAATCGCGCTGTAATCCCAAACAAAAAGCCTTCTGATAAAGCGCATAATCGGCGTCGTACGAATTAATCTTCAGCGCTTTGTCATAATTTGAAATGGCTGAAGTGTAATCGCGTTTCAGAAAATAACAGTCGCCAAGCCTGTTACTGGCATCAGCCACTTTATCGCTTCGCAGGCCATTTTCAAGATTCAGGTATTTACGAAAGAAATCGCTCGCAGCATCGTAATCTTTCAACTGAAAATAAGCATAAGCCAGATTGTAATGCGCTGTTTTATATTCGGGAAGCGAAAATGCTCCTGATGATTTCAGGAAAACATTGTATGCGTTTATCGACTGGTTGAAATCATTGATCCGGAATAACGCTTCAGCTTTCCAGAACAAAGCCAGCGCCCTGTAATTTTTATTGAAATCGCCAGCATCGATCGACTTGTCGAAATTTTCAATTGCGCCAGTGTAGTCCAGATTATTAAAGCTTTCGAGCGCACGGTAATAGGCCACACGTTGATACGCTTTTTTTACCGACGGACTTTTTACTTTAATATTTTCGATGGAAGCCATGGCATCGCGGTAATTGCTTGTGCTCATGTAAACCTTCACCAGGTAATCGTAAGCCACATCGTTTCGCTCAGCATTTGGGTACAGCGAAATATATTTATCAAAAGCTTTTATGGTTTCGTTAAACGGCGAATACGAAAGCTCGTAGGTGATTTTGGCATAATTAAACAGCGCATCTTCCTTGATTTTCGGATCGAAATCCATTTCCGAAGCAGCTTCAAAAGCCTGGCGCGCCTTATTTTTATCGTTGGTGGTTACGTAGCAATCGGCCAAATGATAATAGGCATTTTGTGCCAGCTCATCTTTTCCTTTCGAAGCAATTTCGAGGTAAGGAATTGCTTTTGCTTCTTCGCTGCCCAAATAATAACAATAGCCCAGCATGTAATTTTCTTCGCGCCCTTTGTTATTTTTATCCGAAAGGTAAAATTCCAGAAATTGTACGGCTTCTTTAAATTTACGCAAATGAAAATAAGAATCGCCTAAAATTCTCGACAGTTCAGGTTGCTGGTCGGCTGAAACAGTGTTGATAATCGGCGTGGTATAGTCTACAACCTCACTGTATTTTCCTTGCTTGTAATATATCTGGCTGATATAAAATGGAATTACTTTTTCAAATACAGGATTTTTCTTCAGTTTCAGAAACTCGTTGAGCGCCGATTCATAATTTCCGTTCAGGTATTGAATATGTCCCCAATAATATTGGGCCGGTGCAGCATAAATCGAGTTTCCTTCTTTAATTTCCGCAAAATCAAGCAAGGCTGCATCCATTTTCTTCATTTCAAAATTCGAATAGCCATGCATGTAATTCAGTTTTATACGCTCATCGAAGCTAAGTTCTGTTTTGTCCAGATTATCGAGTGACTTGATAACCGTCGAATACTTTTTCTTATCGAACTGGTAAACAGCCTCTTCGTACAAAACCCTGTTCCTGAATGAGCTTTCAGGAAACTTTGCCATAAATTCAGCAATTTGCTTTTCGGCATTTTCATTATCGAGTTTTAGCCCGCACAAAGCCTTGTAATACATAGCTTCAGCTTTTAAATCTGAATTTTCGTCAGAATTAGCTGCAATTTGCTCAAACAAATTGAGCGCTGATATGTAATTTCTGGCTAAATATAATTCTTTGGCTTTCTGAATTTCAGGACTTACAGATTGGTAATAAACCGTTTGCTGCGCTTTTAGCAGGCCTGGAACGAAAGCAAACAGAAGCAATAGAAAAATGATTCGGCTTGTCTTCATAATATAGTGATGTCTTTAAGTTCGAAACTGTTATTTTAAATTTTTAGTGCCTGTGAAAACACAAATCGTACCATTTTATAATACAGACAGTTTTTTATGAAACTGGTTGCATCTGTAAATTTAAATATTCTGCAATGCACTTGTCTGAAATTAAGTTTGATTCTAAATAAAAACTCAAGAAAAGAACCAAAAAGTATTTTGATGAATGAAAATTATTGAATCTGCTTAAAAAAGGCGGAGAAACAAATCATTGTCCGGATTTTTTTTAAATTGCGCAAAAATTGCAATAAAAAACCCAAAAATGAAAAAATCAATATCCCTTATTGCCATTGGATTACTTTGTTCGATTACGTTATTTAGTCAGAACAGTATAGATTTTAAAAGGGCTAATGATACAATTGAAGTAAAGCAGGTGGAACCATCTCCAAACTATGACATCACCATTGGTTATGCGCCGAGATTGCCATTTAATGCATTAAAAACCAGTTTTTCTGTCAATAACATTTTTTTCAAACGGGCCGGACTTTATGCAACTTTGGAAAAAGGATTAGACACCAACTATTTTGCTGGTGCGCTGGGAGTTACAACCTATGTTCACAAATATGTGTATCTGTGGGGTGGAGTTGGAATATTCCCCTATAATGACTCGAAAAACGGTTCATTCTGGAGTAGGTTCAGAAAAGAATTCGGTGTAGGTTTTACACCATATAAAATAACAGTTGTTAGATTAGGATGGTCACTGACCGTTGGTCCATCTATTGCTGCAGGAATCAAAATTCCAATTAAATCGAAGCGCGAACACAAAAGCTAAATAATGCCAGTCCTTCGCTGCAGCTCTCTATCGCTAAAAAATTTGCGCATTGAAAAGGCGAAGAAAAATATTAGTTTTGCATGCATACTAATTTGCGCCTGAAAATGTCAGAAGAAAACATCATAGAACTTAAAAATGCCGATATTATTCAGCACGACCACACTGTACTATCAGACATAAGTCTTGAAATAAAGAGCGGCGAATTTGTTTACCTCATCGGAAAAGTTGGCAGTGGAAAATCGAGCCTGATAAAGACATTGAATGCAGAACTGCCTCTCGAAAAAGGGGACGGGAAAGTTGCAGGTTATAGCCTGGCCGACATCAAGACCCGCGACATTCCGTTTTTACGCCGGAAACTGGGCGTTGTGTTTCAGGATTTCAGGCTGTTGACCGACCGTGATGTGTACAGCAATCTGGTTTTTGTTCTGAAAGCAACCGACTGGAAAGAACAGACAGAAATTGAAGACCGCGTAATGACGGTTCTGGATATGGTATCTATGACAAATAAATCGAAATCGATGCCACACCAGTTGTCGGGGGGCGAACAACAGCGGGTGGTCATCGCGAGAGCTTTGCTTAATAACCCTGAAATTATTCTGGCCGACGAACCAACCGGAAATCTCGATCCGCAAACATCCATCGAGCTGATGCAGATATTCAAAGACCTAAACGAACAGGGTAAAACTGTGGTTGTGGCCACTCACGATTATCCGCTAATCAGAAGGTTTCCGGCGAGAATTATTACTGTCGACGAGCAGAAAATTTTCGAAACGGTAATCACCCGCAAAGAGAATTAAGAACCAGTCCTGACATTTATTTATTGAAAAAGGACATATACGAACGAAAGTGTCCGGCATACCATTTCCGGTCGGTCAATCTGGTTACTACAAATTTTCGTGTATCTTTCTTAAAAACTGAAAGCACTATAAACGTAACGTTTCTGGCAATCCGATGTTCAAAATATAGTACAGTTCTGTAGATTTTTGACAGAGTTGGATGGTCCTGCAAAAAAATTAACCGCTTCAGAAAAAACTTGGTCCGAAATGATTCTTTATACACAATTCCGGCTTTAATAGAAAACACAAAATTAACCTGGGTCGAATATGATTTAAACAAATGGCGCTTTTTATCAAATTTCTGAACTGACTGTAGAGCATCTTTGTTTTGCGAAAGCAACCAAAAATCGTAAAGCTGCCTGAGTAAAATATCGCCGTTAACAAATGCCCGGTCACCAAGCTGCGAGTTTAATACATTATGAATCATCAGTTTTTGTGCTGACGGAATAAAAGCCACACCATCGCCAATGTTCACTTTTTGCTTATCATTCAATATTTCAATCCCACTCAAAATTTTCTGGTCCGGAAAATTCAGAACCTCCCGATGAATTTCCACCGCGGCTGGATAATCCAGGTTTTGCAACCGCGGATAATGTTTTATTTCCGCTGCTAATCCTGGCTTGAATTCAATATAGGATTTAAATCCCATTTCTATAAGAATTTCAGCAGCTTCCACCATCCGATCTTCAGGCAACAGAATGTCGATATCGCCAAGCATACGCTCAGCAATATCGTTATATAAACCGCAAAGTAAATGTGCTGTTCCTTTTAAGAAAACGGGTTGAATGTTCCGGGCACTTAAAATTGAAGTTATTTCTTCGGCCTGAGCCAATATGGCAAGATTTCGTTCACGGTTTAATTCAGTGATTTCCGACAAATATTTGGTCAGGTCAGCCGGCAAATCGGGTAAAAGTCCGTTTCGCTTGAATTGAAGATATAATGCAGGCATCACCAATTGTCTACTGCTCAATTGAACCACTTCCTCCCAGATAATCTTGTTCGCAGCAATCTCTGCCCTCACTTCATCAACCCGTTCAGGGAACTGGTCAAGCGTTAAACATTTGGCAACGAATAACAAACATTCTCTATATTTCATCATACAATTTGAATTCCATCAGACACATGCCAAATAATAAAGCAAGGAATGTTGTCATAAAGGTGACGAAAAGTTAAAATTTATTTAAGTGGCAAATAGATTTTTCGTAGAATTTCTTCTTCGTTCTGCCAACACAACTCGTCTGAAGCCAATCGAAGGTTTTCTTTCCATTCCGCGATTTTCTCTCCATCAAAAAGCGATCGTTTCATTGTTTCTGCCAACTCCTTTCTCTGGTGTGTCTCGGCAATTGCTCCAATTTGGTAGTGTTCAACGATTTTTCGCATCTCAGGAAGGTTTGAAACCAAAACGGGAACTCCGGCCTGAATGTAATCGAATAATTTATTGGGAAGTGCAAACCTGTAATTAAGGCCCAAATCTTCTTCGAGCGAAATACCCAAATCGGCTTTTCGCGTAACCTGGCTTAGTTCGGCCAGGGGAAGCCGTCCCAAAAACTTAACCTTTCGAACCAGCTTTGATTCTTCAACCATTAGTTTGAGTTGCGTTGTTATATCACCATCGCCAACTATCCAAAGTTCAGCACCTTCTATAAACTGCATGGCCCGTATGGCAGCTTCCAGTCCACGCCCTTGATTGAGTGCACCCTGATAAAGAATGACTTTTGTAGAAATACTCATCGGATGACTTTGAGTCATCCGATGAGTATCCTCTTCTGCCTCACCACAAACCGGAAGGTTGCGCACCACTTTAAAATCAATTTTGTATAAATCACGGTAAACTTCAGCAATTGATTCACAGACCGTGTAAGCTGCAGAAACACGCGGAACCAGCAATTTCTCCAGCCAAATCCAGATTGCCCTGACAACGGGTCGACCAATCAGTTCGGGTACTTCGGTAAAATACTCATGACTGTCATAAATTAGCGGTTTTCGTTTAAGCTTTGCCACCAGAAAATTCGCCGGAAGTGTATCCAGATCATTGGCAACAAAAACATCAATCTTAGTTTTCAGGAGAAAAAAGAAAAGACGCCAATTGTATTCAAAGTAAAAGAACGGGCCTTTTCTGAACAGTAATTTCATCCGTCGGGTTCGATATTCGCGCTCAACAGGTTGGCTTTGTGGGAGCAAACGGCCAACCAAAACAGGCTCGAAACCCATTTTCTTCAGGCTAACAGCAACTTTATGCACGCGGTTGTCGGTTACCAAATCGTTGATGACGCTGAGCGATACTTTTTTCAAGGCTAATTTATCCGGATTCATACAGCCAAATTACTAGAAATAGGGTGTTCTTCTGTTATATTTGCCAAAAAAAAAATTCTGATGATTCGCTCGTATTCCAACTACCCACTCAAAAAACACCATACTTTCGGCACTGAAGCCAGTTCGAGATATTATTTCGAATTCACTGAACCTGAAGATCTGGCTGGTTTTTTGGCTACAAACGAGGAATGGCCCAACTTAGAACTCCTGATTTTAGGTGAAGGAAGTAATCTTCTATTTGTGAATGATTTTCAAGGACTTGTGTTAAACCCGAACATTCCCGGAATCGAAATCATTCATGAGGATCGAAACCATGTCTGGCTCGAAGTTGGTTCTGGTGTAAACTGGGATCAATTGGTTGAATACGCCGTTTTTAACCAATGGGGCGGAATCGAAAATTTATCACTGATTCCTGGAAAAGTGGGGGCTGCTGCGGTTCAAAATATTGGTGCTTATGGAATGGAAATTCAGAACAGGATTGAATCAGTCACCGGCTTTGATCTTGAAACTCAGAAAGAATATAGCATGGGCGTGGGAGATTGTTTGTATGCTTATCGCGACAGTATTTTCAAAAATCAGTTAAAAAACCGATTCATCATCACCAGTGTGGTTCTAAAACTTGATAAGTTTCCTGAATTTATCCTGAATTACGGCGATCTGAAAACTGAAACTGAAAAGATTGGAACTGTCAATCTCCGCAATATTCGAAAAGCAGTGATCGGAATTCGTGAATCAAAATTACCCGATCCCAAAGTTTATGGAAATGCTGGAAGTTTTTTTAAGAACCCGATTATCAAAACTTCACAGGCGGAGATGCTTTTAACCGATTTTCCTCAAATGCCCCACTACCCTTCTCCCGATGACCAAACCAAACTAGCTGCCGGTTGGTTGATCGAACAATGTGGCTGGAAAGGGTTCAGGCGTGGCGATGCCGGTGTGCACGAAAAACAGGCTTTGGTATTGGTAAATTACGGAAATGCGACAGGCAAAGAGATTTTTGATCTTTCCGAAGAAATTAAAATGTCGGTTCAGAAAAAATTTGGAGTGAAACTGGAAAGAGAAGTGAACGTGATTGGTTAGTTTATCTTTTACTCATCGGGTGACTTCGAGTCATCCGATGAGTAAAATCACTTCAGACCTTCCGGCAAACCACTCTCCAAAATTTCATGGGTTCTGCATCAGGCACGTGCCTGAGTGGTTCTTCAATTTCTGTATATTCGATTAATCCAAACGGCCTAAATTCCTTTTCAATCGACTCCTGATCATAGAAAAAAACACGTAATCCGTTTTCCATCCTGAATCGGCTTTTCCCGATTGGTTTTCCCGACTCATATAATTTTTTGTACCCCTTCGAAACAGAAATAAAAACCATCAATCCACCAATATTCAACTGATTGTAGCAGTTTTTCAGCAATCGGCGACGTTCATTTTGGTTGAATAAATGAATGAGCGCATAACAGTAAATTCCATCAAAAACCGCTTCATCGAACGGCATCTCGAAAACTGATCCATGATGAATCCTGCACGGCAGATTATTTTCCTTCGCAATCTGAATAGCCGTTTCCGATATTTCGATACCGGTCACACTCATTCCTTTTTCAAGGAACGGCTTAGCATTTCGACCAAATCCTATTCCCGGAATTAAGACTTTTTCCACCTTTTCAGATACAAATAAATCACTGGCCTGCAAGGCTGAATCAGTCGGTTCGAATGTCCAAACCGAACCAATTTTTCGAAACATTTCATCCCAGAATTCACTCATTTTTTAACTGCTATAAAGATGAGATCAATGGTAATGCTTCCATCCGGCTCCAAATATTCCTGTCGATTGATTCGACTCAGGACAAAACCGTTTTTACTTATCGCAGTCTCTAAATCCGGTTGCCGGTGATAATTGAAATAAATTTGCGAATCACCCGAAAAACTGGTGGTTTCGAAACCAGCACGATTTTCGTCGCCTTCCATCGTGCTCAGGTAAACGACGCCCCCAGGATTTAAGAGCACAGAACAATCGTCAATCAGTTTTGCTGCGTCTGCTTTCGACAAAAATGGCAGGCAAAACGAGCACATGATGGCATCGAATCTCTCCTGAATGGAAGAGATGTTGCGAACGTCCATCACACGAAAATCAACTTCAGGCAAAAGTGTACGGGCAATTTCAATCATTTTGGGTGCAAGATCGATAGCCACAATCCGGCTTTCAGGTATGCTGGCCTTGAGAAATCGGGTCACGTTTCCCGGACCACATCCCAATTCCAGGATGTTGGGTTTATCCAGATTTACCAATCTGCAGAAATGCGAAAGATGTTCAATATAACCGGAAACATTATCAAAACGGTTGGCATATTCTTCAGCAAACTCATTAAAACGCTGAACCGAAAGATCAAAGTTTTCCATTATTCCATTTGTCCTTCGTTTCTCCGGAATTCGTCAACCACTTCTTTGGCCTTTTCCAAATCGAGGTTCGAAACGACTATTTTTACCGAACCGGCTCCGCCTGGCGCGACATTCCAGGGTGCCAAAACTCCCATCTTTTCATCCTTGGTAAAGCAAAATATTTCCGCATTATCCAGCAAGCTCTTCACCATGGCAGCTTCCCAGTCATTTCCTTCAAAAACAACAACGGGATACGATTCTTCTTCTGTTTTCATAAACTTCAGGATTAATTGATTTGAGAATATCCAAAAAGTCATCCTGAACTTGTTTCAGGATCCCAGATTCCTGAAAAACAGACCCCGAAATAAATTCGGGGTGACTCGATCGGGAATTTTTAGACTTTTGGGACATCCTCATCAAATTTAGTTTAAAATTATGAATCATAAAAATAGTGAGAGCCTGACTTCAAGTCAGACCCTCACTTTACTTTAAAATATGAGGTCATGAATAAGACCAGCCGAAATTAATCTTCAGAATACCACTGTATTTTTTGCGAGGCCCGCATGATAATGGCCAGAATAATGAACAATCCGATGCTTCCAACAAGCAAGGCAAAATCCTGCAATTGAAGAATGACAAACAGGAAAATATACAATCCAGTCTGTAAAAGAGTGACCCAGACCACCAGCTTTTTGTCCTGAAGAATGGGGTACGCATACCACGAAATTAGCGCAGTAACCGCTATCGCCGAAATAAAATATGCCGGATTGAAACCAAGTTGCTCGCTGATTGAGGTTAGTAAAACATAAAAAATAAGCAGAGCAAAAGCCACCAATGCATACTGAAATGGATGAATTCGCTTTTTACTTTGTATTTCGATGAAAATGAAAATGATAAAGTTGAGCGCAATAAACAAAATAGCGTATTTTACTGAGCGCATCGCCTTCTGATAATGGTCAATCGGAATCAGCAGTTCGACACCAAGTTTTGCTTCGTGCGTATTGTATTTCCGGTCGACCCATTGCTGCGGAAAATTCCGGTTTAAATGAGTGACCTGCCATTCAGCGGTAAATCCATCTTTATTTATTTCGCGCTTGGTGGGAAGGAATCCGCCAGAAAATGCCGGATCAACCCAGTTCGATTTCAGTAAAACTTCTGAGGATTTTCCAAGCGCTTCAACCGAAAGATCGGCCGACCCATTCAAAACCAAATCTATTGAGAAGTTTAGCGGTTGCTGTAAATTGGTATCGCCTGTTTTTATGGTAATTCCTGAAACGAACAAATCAGTATCGGCCACACCCGGTTCAACTTTATATTTCTGGTTATTCAGGACAAGTTCGGGCATATTTTTGATACCCCGCATATCCGAAACACCAATGGTAAAATAAGCTGCATCCCATTTAAACTGGGCATCCGGAATATCGAGCTGCGACAAATCCGGTTGCACAAACGTACCTTCCAGTTTAAGTTGACTTTCATACACTACAACTTTGTAAATTCCACGGCTCCGTGTTTCCGGATTTAATGTTCCGGTAGTTTTAAGCGTTTCAGGTAAACAATGTGCAATCCCATGTCGCTCAATCATTCCCTGGCTGTTTTCTTTTTGCTCAAAATACGAAAACGGAATGTTTAGCACCGGTCCGGCAACCACCTGCTTATCACCCCATTGGCTGTAAAGTTCATTCTTAACTTGTTCGCTGAGTGAAATACGCTCGGCAATAATACTTTCAATGAAGAAAGATGGAACTAGAAGCAGAATAGCCAAAAATGACACGATGACCATTTTCACACTGTAACCATTCAGAAATTGTTGGATTTTTTTTGTTTCCATAGCGTTGAATTAAAAGTACTTTGTTTTTCAAAGTTAATGATTAAAAAAATTATTGTTTGTTGATCAACTCTTCGAGGGCATTCAAATGTTGCCGAAACAAGTCACGACCGGCTTCAGTTGCCTGATAGGTGGTGCTTGGTTTGCGGCCAATGAATTGCTTGAATACCACAATTATATTTTGCTGCTCAAGCGCTTTCAGGTGACTGGCCAAATTGCCATCGGTCAGTTCCAGCAACTCTTTCAGTGAGTTAAAATCGATGGTTTCATTTACCATGAGCGCCGACATAATTCCAAGCCTGATGCGACTGTCAAATATTTTTTGAAGATTGGAAATCGGATTCTTCATCGTTCGTATTTGTAATACATAGCTACTCCGTAAACAATGTGCATGACACCAAATCCGAGCGCCCAAAACAGCAAACTATGACTGATAAAAATGGCAGCCAGGATTCCCAGTACAATTTCAGTCAAGCCGAGGTAATGA
Organism: Prolixibacteraceae bacterium; assembly: GCA_963677955.2. Lineage (GTDB taxonomy): Bacteria > Bacteroidota > Bacteroidia > Bacteroidales > Prolixibacteraceae > Aquipluma. Next base: position 3,097,812 of record CAXXQR010000001.1, on the reverse strand, counting down.
ATTTCGCCAAATGTAAATTTGCCGGCATTTATGAGAGCCAGACCATAAAAAATCAAGGTTACCGGAGCAACCAATTCCACATCATTTCTGAATACCAGAACTGCTGCCAGAATACCGCCTGTAAAAAATGGGATCAGTAAATGGGCAAATAATCTTCTGGTCGAATTCGTCCAGAATGGCAGCTTCACTTTGCTGGCCTTCCTGACAGAAAAGTAAAGCGCTCCTATGGTGGAAATAATTAAAACGGCAAGAGCATCGACACCTAAATAAATCCAATGCGAATTTCCTGAATAACTCCCCAGGGCGTGAAGATTTTCATCGTTAAACAACTGACCTGAATCGAGGATCAGGAAATAAGCGATTGTCGCGCCAATCAAAGCGCAAATTCCTGCAAACACTCCTGACAATCCACTCAATGATAAAAACTTAGACGATCGTTCCATCATATTTCGGATGGCCAGTAAATCTTCTTTTGGATCAATGTTCTGGGTTTTCATATAAAAGTACTTTGAATTACAAAGTTAAGAATCAATTTTTGAAAAACTAATATGTGCATGAAATAAAATGGACAAAAAAAAATTCCGGCTTCATTCCCCCTTTTCAGGAAAATGAGTGCCGGAATTCTGAATCTAATTATTAACCCTTTGCAAATATCTGCTGTCATGCTGAATTCCAGCCTGCGGACTGGTAGGTATTTCAGCATCTCATCTTTAACTCTAAAGATTCCGAAACAAGTTCGGAATGACTTCCATAACCGGTCGCAACCGGTTACCCTATTTCCCTCGTTATCGCAATGGCCGCAATGGTTCCATCGGCAATGGCTGTTGTAATCTGTCGGTATTTTTTGCTACCCACATCGCCAACAGCAAATATACCATCGATGTTTGTGCGCATGTCCTCGTCGGTTTTAATGTAGCCCCACTGGTCGAGTTCCAACTGGTTGCCAAACATATCGAGATTGGGTTTCTGACCAATGAAAACAAAGATTCCGTCAGTCGTCAGCGTTTTCATTTCTTTGGTCTTCAGGTTTTCAACTTCAACCACCATTTTGTCGCCTTCTTTCTTAAATGCACGGGGTTCGTGTTCGAGCAAAAAGGAAATTTTGGGATTTTCAAACGCCTTATCCTGCGCCGTTTTGTTGGCCTGCAATTTATCGAACTGATGAACAATGGTGATTTTTGAGGCAAATTTCGAAATGAAATCGGCTTCTTCGATGGCTGAATTACCTCCTCCAATCACTACAACGTCCTTGTCGACAAAGTATTTGGCATCGCAGGTTGCGCAATACGAAATTCCGCGGCCTTTGTATTCCTGTTCTCCCGGAATACCAATTCTATTGGGTGAAGTTCCGGTTGCAATAATAATCCGTTTGGCCTTGATTGTTTCGTGCCCGTCGATCATGATTTCCTTTTTCTCCAAATCAACATGAGTCACGTCAACCGCCACTTTGTAGGTCGTACCGCAGGCTTTGGTTTGTTCCGACATGTTGTGTGAAAGCATGTATCCGGGTTGCGGCTCAATAAATCCGGGGTAATTCGAAACCATGTGTGTGGTGGAAACATTTCCGCCCGGCAAGGCAATGTCGACCAAAACCGTGTTTATTTTGGCCTGACACAAATACAATCCGGCTGTCAATCCGCCCGGACCTGCACCTAAAATAGCCACATCAACCTCAGTCACCGAAGGCTTCTGTGTTTTTATAATTTCATTCACGCGTTCCTTTCCCAAAATATATTTGAATTCGCGAACGATTTCTGAACGTTTCACACCTCCGGTTAAACGGGAAGCCACTTCTTCACCATCCTGATAAAACAATAAAGTCGGTGAACCTTTCACGCTAAGCTTTTCAGCCAGATCGCGGTTTCCCTGGCGGAAGATTTTTACGAATTTAATTTCTTTGCCGAAGAGCTTTTCCAAACTTTCCAACTTTGGAGCAACTGCCTCACAGGGAGGACATTCGGTTGAAAAAAAGTCAACCAGCACATTTCCGCCAGCCAACACTTCTTTTTCAAAATCTGATGCATTTATTTCTTTCATGTGTTAATTATTTGATTTTAATTGCCACATGGAACTCGCCAATTTTATGATTCACTTTTGTCGTGATTCATCGGTACGGCTCGTTTCATGACTTTTGGTTTTTATATCTAAACGCTGTTACGGATAAGAATTCATTTGGGTTGAAATCCCATCTATTATTTTAGTTTAATTTTTCTGATTATCAGTTATTTCCCTTAATGGGGCATGGTTAAAAACACGGTCTTTTACAACCAGCGTAGTACAATCGGCCTTCATCTCGCGCTGAAACAAAATATCGTGTCCCATACAAAGCCCAATCATCACCACCAAATCAATATTTTCCGTATTCAATTGCATGGCCTGTCCAATCGGGTTGCACGAAACAGTGCAATAAGCGCTTTCAGGATTCACTTCATTTTGTGCAATCCCGCCAACAGTGCACGAAACCGAGCGCACATTCAGGCCACTGTTCCTGATAATTCCTGAAATCTCTTGAACCTGCTTTTCCATTCCGTAGCAATAGGCCAAACCAATTCGTTTGTAATTCATTTTCTTGGCGAACTCAATCGTTTCCTGAAGTCGCGACAATGTTCCGGCGCGCCCATGATCGACCAAACTTGCAGCCGCCTGAACGATCTCTGTTTCTTCTGAATATTTCAGAATAGATTCCTCTTTATTAAAAGAAGTTGCCTTGCAGGTTTCGGCGCTGCGACATTGTTTATCGAACGAACAGGAAGTACAATCCATGGCTACTCATTAAAATAATTGGCAATTCCCAGTTCCAGTAATTCAGTCACCGGGCGACAGTCGTGGCTGTTCAGTGTTCCGTTGTAATTTTTAGCCATCGAGGCACAGCCTCCGCCGCAAATCAGGCTCAGGTTGCAGGTTTTACACTTAGGAATGGACAAAATATCACGCTCCTGCCATTCCTCAATCGCTTCAGAAAATTTCTGAACTTCAGGATAGAAGGTGCCCAAACTCTCGCCTTTTTTGCCAACTGTTGCTGTGCAGGCATAAACATTTCCGGTGAAATCGAAAGCCCATTCGGTTTTGGTTCCGGTGCAGGCATCGAACAATGGCTCAGGCATTTCACCTTGCTCAAACAAAAATTTGCTGATCGAAAATGCCGGCTTATGAAACTCAGCAATGTGCGGAAACTTTTGCAGCAAATCGTACAAATCCTGGTACAATTCGAGCCGTGAATACAATTTCGACTGATTAGCCTGGCATTCGTGCAGTTCATAATTTCTTCCCAATTGCGTTTTAAAAATCGGTGAAGCAGTCCAGCCTTTATCAATTGCAAACTGAGCCAAATCGGGTAGGTTTTCTATATTTTGCTTGTCGACCACCATCCGGAGATTAACCGGAATATTGTTGGCCAGCAAAGCATCCACACCACTCACAATCCGATCAAAAGTCGGATCTCCACCTTTAAGGTAGCGGCGCTGGTTGTGAACTTCAGCAGTTCCATCCAATGTCACCTGAATTTCGCGAATCTTGCCTGCCTTCAAAACTTCAATGTATTCGGGCAAATGGTAGCCATTGGTTACAGCGGCAATTTCAAGGTTATTTTCCTTTGCCCTTTGAATAATGTATTCGATATTTTCCTTATGACGCGGCGCATTCAGAAAAGGCTCGCCACCAAAAATGGTAATGTATTTTCGTCTTCCTGCAAATTCATTCAGGATATAATCGAAAAATGAATCAGTAACTTCTTTAGATAAAGCAACTGGCAAAGCTTCGTAGCCAGCCTGATAGCAATACGAACAATCGAAATTGCAGGCATAGTTGGTCACAAAAAAGATTTGGATCTCATCCTTTTCACGGTTATCGAGAAAGCGAAGATATTTTTCGCGGAACAGTTTTTTTTCCTGCGCCGGATCAACGAGGTAACCGTTTTCAATGAAATCCGGATTTTTTTCGGATCCTTTTATCAGTTGCTCGTAGGTTTCCTGATCAAGAATATCAGCCTGACCTGACAACGAATTCACGACAAACCAGTCGTCGGAATCCTTTACTTTTGAGATGATGTTGTATTTGGAAAGTTGCATTTGAACGTTGAATTTAGATTAACGATTGCAGATTAACGATTGCAGATTAAAAACTCACTAATCGCAAATCTTTAATCGTTATTCGTTAATCTACAATCAAAAAGGCCGGGTGTCTTAATCGTGGCAACCGGCAATAATCTGAGATTGTTTGGCACAGCACTGTGCCTGTTTAACCTCTCCTTTTTTCTCTTTTTTAACGAGACTCTTCATAAAACTGAATTTTGGTAATGATTAAACTTTATAGAGAATAAAAGTAAACGAAACGAACCAAAGTTCAAAATCAAATACTTTCAGACTTTTCAAAATAATTTATCGAAATAACTTTTTCTATCAGGCTTTTAATCCAGAACTAGAATCACGAAACCCGAAACGCCTTAAAAGCAGCTATATTCATCTTTTCGGGCAGTGATTGTAAAGCTCGAAACCTCGATTTTACCCTTCGGATAGGGTTTACTTTCCTCCAGAATTTTGAAATCTTTGAACCCTGTATTTTTAATGATTTTAATGTATTCGTCGCGGGTAATTGAACCAGCCCAGCATTCCGCCACAGCAGCCGGATCATTGGCATATTCTTCAGGGACGGGTGCGCTCGAATAAATATCGCTGATGACGAACCGACCTCCATTTTTAAGTAAACGGTAAATTTCCGACCACACTTTTTGTTTGTTGCTCACGTGGTTGAGGGTGCAATTCGAGATAATTAAATTCGCAATTTCGTCTTCCAACGGAATCGCTTCCAGATCGGAAAGAATAAATTTGACATTTTCAACGCCCATTTTCGAAGCAGTTGATATCGCTTTCCTGATCATCTCCTCAGTTACATCAATTCCATAAACGAAACCACCTTCGCCCACTTCTTCAGCCAGGCGCAACACATCGGTTCCGCGCCCACTTCCTAAATCGATACACACTTCATTGGGTTTGGCTTCACTCTTATCAACTGCACCACCACACGACAAACAGCAAGTGTCGTTTGCCAATACAGTATATCTTCCAGCTATTTCAATTGTATTCATAATTCAAATTTTTGATATGCAAATATAAGGTCATATTGAAAACAAAACAACATATCTAGATTATTTGATATGTTTCTTAATAATGAGGAAACATATAAATTAATGGTGCTTTTTATATTTGCAAATTTATTACAAACTACTGAATTACTGAATATTAAATTTATAAAACTGAAAATTAAAAAAAAGTCGGCAAAAGGGGGTTACCAAACCAAATTTAATCGGATAAACAATACAATCGACCCCAATTCTCAGAATAGTTAGTTTTCCACCACCTGAAGATATTGGCATACTGTTGTTGTTTATTTGACAACTACAATCAGATACAAACAACTAAAATTACATTTTATAGTACGGAAAAAAACTGTTTTTCATTTAATTACTCTAACCAATGAGAAAGATGATTTTGATGAAAATAATTTGAAAAAACAAATTGATACAAAACAGATATTACCATCCGTTATTCCTTATACCGAATAACTGGAATTGAGATATCCTGGAACCCGAAAATTAAACTTAAAAGCGAATATTAAAAAATTTCAAAGTTTACCTGAAACACAAGTTAATTTATTGAAAAGTAATTGATTGTATCAATCTCGGTGAAAATTTAAAAATGTACAGCAAAATGCACTTAAATAAAACTAACGCCATGCAAAACGATCTTCATGAAATAATCAAATCGATTAACGGGAAACAAGACTCCCGGAGTTTGCACAAATTATCAAGATCATTCAAACTGGAGGAGGATAATTGTTTTTTTGTTTTTGATGTCGAATCAGGTAGTTGTAGTTATGTACATTCTTCGATCAAAAATATTTTAGGTTATACCAAGGAGGACTTTGTGGGTAAAGGTTTCATATTTTATAAGGAGATTATTCATCCAAGGGATTTTTCATACCTGATTAACGAAATCGTTACTGTTATTCAACTTACGAACAATGAGGTCTCAAAAAATGAAATTTGCCTGCCAATAAATATCGTACATAAAAACGGCCACTGGGTTGGCCTGAAAATCCATGTATCGTATTTAAAAGATTTGAAAGACAAAAAGTTAGACATACTTTTCGGATTCTTCGAACAAGATCAGAAGGTTGAATCTGAAAGTTCATCCAATGCATTTAATGTTTCTTCACGCGAAAAAGAAGTTTTGAAGAAACTTGCCGCTGGAAATTCGGCAAAAACCATTGCTTCAGAACTGTCGATCAGCGAAAGCACCGTAATTACACATCGTAAAAACCTGATTCAGAAGCTTAAAGTAAAAAACAGCGCTGAATTAATTAAACGAAGTTTTGAGCTAAACATTCTGAATTAGCTGCTTTTTCAAGACAAAAAAATCCCCATAAATGAGGATTGAACTTGGGTTTTATTTCCTCTACCTTTAGTTGACAATCACCACCCTAAAATGAGCCGACAGGAAACTAGCGCATCAAAACAACCGGATTCCAATCATTTTAGGTCTTTGAAATAATTTAACTGCGAATAATTAATATGATACATCCTGTCCTAAAGTTTTTGGCAGAACAACTTAACGCCTATATCGAGGAAGTTAAAAAACCGGGTGACGCTCTGGAAGCGCCCTACGTCACTCTGCAAAATATTTCCAGATTGGACGAAGACTTATTGAAAACAACCAATAAAATATTGATTTCGCTGGTAAATATTTCAGAAGAAACCTCGATGAAAAACAACCCCGATTACACGTCGGTGAAGAACAATCTCGTTACCTACAATAACCCACCGGTAAATCTGAACCTGTTTATCATGATCACTTCGTTTATGACGAATTATGAAAACGCGCTGATTTACCTGTCCTATGCGATTACCTTTTTTCAGGGGAAATTTGCTTTCAACCTGAAAAACAGCACAACTGAAATAGAAGGTTTACCGGACGATTTTCACATCATTCTCGACCTTTTTAACCTGGGTTTTGAACAGCTAAATTATGTATGGAGCACTTTTGGTGGAAAGCAACACCCATTTGTGTGCTATAAAGTGAGGTTGCTCAAGATGGAAAGAGAAAGCACCCGCGAAATAAATGGTGTAATCAGTGAAGTTATGATTGATGGCCGGAGCAAAGTAAAGTAAAATTCAAGCTGAATTATGAGCCTATCTATAATCTATAAAAGTCTTTTCGAGGTAAAAATCAGGCATCACTATTTCCTGAATAAAGGTGAACAGGGATGGGATTCTATGAGTCAGGATGATAAGGACAGTCAGGAAGCAAAATTTGATGTCCGTGAAATTCTTGATTTTATACCTACGTCAGATTGCATTAAAGCTCTAAATGCTCACAACTGTATTTTCAAAAAAACTTCTTCAGGAATAATTATAGGAATAAAAGCCACGGCAGACACGGTAAATGCCGGTAAGTTTAAATCATTTGTTCCACTTGACGATAATCAGTCATTCCGGTTTTTAGTTAAACTAAAGGATTACAATTTCCTGAATTACTCAGCACTTTCACTTCAATCATCAAGAGACAAACTTTTTGTATTAAATAACAGTCTCACAAATGCTTCAAACATTTTTCCGGCGCTAAGCACTATCCCGCCGGTTTTTGTAAATGGCACAACTTATATGCCGGGCGACATGCTGTCGGACAACGCAGCAAATCAAACCAAATTATTTACAGCACTTGTAAAAACAACGGAAAACCCAGTTGGATCAGATGACTGGTTAACAGAAGCTGCGGCACCAACCACCCCGCTCAGCTATGTGAATGTGAACGATTCTTATCCTGTGGCAAATGGATTTTTAACCTATACCATGACAGAAAAAGATTCGTACCCGATTGCAACAATCAAAGATGCCAGAGGATTTACTATTACACCGAAGATGGAAGTTCTTCAGGGTGATTTTATGTCCCTGCAGGTTGACTTGTTAAAATATCCGGAAGGAATTTATACCATACATATTGATAGCGACAATCCAGCCTATCACGACGATGTGACATTTTACTTGCTTCAAAGCAGTGATACTCCTTTCGCCTTAATTGAAATTAAAGTTAAGAGTAAACAAACAGCGTTTAACCTGACGAGCCAGGAAGATTTACTTTCGCCGGTTTTCGAAATCCGGTTCCGCAACCGTCGGACACACTGGCGATATTTGGGAAAAATATTCCATACACCATATGTTCCTGATAATCCTTTGCCACTTACCCGATATGGAAATATCGAAATTATGAAACCTCCCGAACCGGAAGATACCAAAACGATTATGCTTCCCAATCCATCAGTAAGCCTGATAAAAGCCGAAGCTTTAACCAACGATGATGAGACAAAATATTACTCTGAAATTCATATAAATTAATTCAAAAAAAAGGAAATCTAATGGCAACAACGTACAAAACTCCCGGTGTTTTTGTTGAAGAAATTCCCAAATTACCACCGTCTGTAGCACAAGTTGAAACGGCTTTACCTGCTTTTGTCGGCTACACAAATAAAGCAGACGAATTCGCTCCCGGCGATTTGACTGACAAACCAAAAAGAATTGGTTCACTGGTTGAATTTGAACAATATTATGGCGCCGGTCCTTCTCCTGATGTTACTGTGGTAAATATTGACAGCGCCAACAATTTCACGTCGGCCACAGTAAAAAGCAATTTTTTCATGTACGACGCACTCCGGATGTTTTATGCCAATGGCGGTGGAGATTGCTTTATTGTGTCGATAGGTAAAAGCGACAAATCAACGACGATTTCCGATGCCGATTTTACAGATGGTATTGAGAAACTGCGCAAAGAAGATGCTCCAACCATTATTTTATTTCCTGATGCTGTTGCACTGGCAGATGATAAAATCGCTGTCGTTCAGCAGGCAGCATTGCTGCAAAGTGCCGATTTAGGCGATAGGGTCGGCCTTTTCGACGTGAAACAGGATGATCCACTGGGAACAAACTTCAGGAATAATATTGGCATTAATAATTTGAAATATGGTGCCGTTTATTCGCCCTGGCTAAAAGTAAATTTGCCAAAGACAATTAAATATACCGATGTACAGGCTGTTATAAAAAGAGCAGGCATTTCTGTTCCACTTTCAGGACTGACAACAGATGCTGATGTTCAGAACTTAATTGCCCAGGTTGAACAGGCTTATGCCGATCAGGCAAATGTTAGCGCCAAAACCCTTGTGTTAAGTCCACCAAACGGCGTACTATCCGATGGTTTCAGTTCGCTTATTGCAACCTTTAATGGCGTAGGCGGCAATACAAATGCAAATCTCAAAAATGTATTCGATTATCTGGCAACTATTGGAGTTCAAATCGATGAATTTATAAATGGCGTTGCTCCTGATAAACTCACGCTTCCGGATTTTCTGGCTGATGTCACAGCTGCTGTTACTTCAAATTTTGACCCGGTTTTTGCAAACGTAAAAGCTCTAAATCTTGAAGCGGTTGCCGACATTACTACAGCATTAGTCGCAACAGATTTTTCAGGCTTAACTGCTGGCTCGTGGCCTTTATCAACAGCTGCCGTTGCTTCTGCTGTAATTAATGAAACCAACGACAACAATCGGAGAATTGCTGCAATTAATCTGTTACAGCCATTGTTCGACGAGCTGAATACAGCTTACCAGAGCCTGATTGTAAATACCATAAGCTCATACGCAAAAACGCTGGACGGCTCACTTGCACTTACTTTCCCGGTTTATAAAAGTATTCTCACCGGAGTTGGCAACAGCATGACTGTGATGCCTCCAAGTGGAGCAATTGCAGGTGTTTATGCTTTGGTTGACCGGACTCGCGGTGTCTGGAAAGCTCCGGCCAATGTGAGTTTAAATAACGTGCTTGCTCCGGCAACTGTATTTACAGCTTCAGAACTCGACAATCTGAATGTGGATGCCACTGCAGGTAAATCGGTAAATGCTATCCGATATTTTACAGGAAAAGGAACATTGGTGTTTGGCGCACGGACACTCGCCGGAAATGACAATGAATGGCGGTATGTGCCGGTTCGCCGTTTCTTTAACATGGTGGAAGAAAGTTGCAAAAAATCGACCGAACCATTTGTATTTGAACCAAATGACGCCAATACGTGGGTGAAAATTCAGGGAATGACTGAAAACTTTTTAACCACTTTGTGGCGACAAGGCGCACTTCAGGGAGTAAAACCCGAACACGCATTTTATGTGGCTGTTGGACTCGGCAAAACCATGACTGCTCTCGATATTCTGGAAGGAAGATTGATTGTTGAAATTGGAATGGCCGTTGTTCGACCTGCTGAGTTTATTATCCTGCGCTTCTCACACAAACTGGCTGAAAGTTAGCAGATCCGGAGTAACAGTAAATGTTCTTTTCTTAAATAAAATTAATTTAAAAAAATAAAAATATGGCAAACTATCCTCTTCCCAAATTTCACTTTCTGGTGCAATGGGGCGGCGAACGAATCGGATTTACCGAAGTTACCGGACTTGACATACAGATTGAAGCCATTGAATACCGGGAAGGCAGCAGTCCTGAGTATTCAAAGATTAAAATGCCAGGTATGCCTAAATACAGCAACATTACCCTGAAAAGGGGAAGTATGACTGGAGATTCTGATTTCTACAAATGGATCAATACCACCGCCTTAAATACTGTTGAACGGCGTGACATCATCATTAGTCTGCTTAACGAAACGCATGCACCTGTAATATCATGGAAAGCCAAAAATGCTTTTGCAGTGAAAGTTCAGGCCAGCGATTTGAAAAGCGATGGTAATGAAGTAGCTATTGAAACACTTGAACTGGCTCACGAAGGCTTGAATATTTTGAATTAAAAGTTTCGGGCTAAAGCTAAGTCACATCAAAAATTAGTTCATCGTTTTAAGCAAGAGATATGGCTACACCTGTTGCAGGCGGATATTACCCGCCGGTGGGATTTCATTTCAAAGTAGAGTTCGTAAACCTGGGCAACAACAACGACCAGCGTTTTCAAAGTGTTACCGGACTGAATGTTGAATACGATACCGAATCTTTTAAAGAAGGCGGCGAAAATCGTTTTGAGCATAAATTGCCGGTTCGCACCAAATATCCCGATCTCTCTTTAAAACGTGGAATGCTCACCGACTCGGCCGTAATCGACTGGTGTATTGATGCTTTGCAAAACCGCAGTTTTAGTCCGGTGCAGGTAAATGTTACCTTACTGAATGAAAACCACGACCCAATTACGACCTGGCAATTTTTTAACGTCTGGCCAAAAAAATGGAGCGTGAGTGATTTCAATGCACAAGAAAATTCGGTGGTTATTGAGACGCTCGATTTATGCTATAACTATTTCACTATAAACAAAGGCTAATGCCGGTAGAAATTAAAGAATTGCAAATACGGGTGACTGTCAACGATCAACAGTCTAAAGAAGCGGCAGCCGCAGCGCCGGGCAGTCAGGTATCGAAAGATGCCGAAAAAGCCTTGCTGCAGCAGTGCATCGACGATATCATGGATATTTTAAACAGCCAAAAAGAACGATAAATGGCAACCGGAGAATTCGAAAAATTAAAAATTTATGCCTACACCGACCCGGGTTGTGGTGATGATCAACTGGCCGCCCTGGATGAAAATCCGATTACGGCAATGATCAATCCTGAAAACTACACACTGGAAACAAAGGTGGAATTTAACAACGGACAGGCTGGCGGCACAAGCGGAAGCCAGCCTCGCTTCGAGAAAAAACCACCCGGCGAACTGGCATTCGAATTTTTGTACGACAACACCGGAATTATTGACGGCAGAAAAAGAGATGATATCTCGGACGATCTGGCCAAACTGAACGATTTTTTGATGGGCTACGATGGCGATATTCACCAAACCCGCTTTTTCAAATTCGTTTGGGGCACCAGCCTCATGAAAGGCGTTTGTTCATCGTTAAGCATCACGTATAAACTGTTTAATCCTGACGGCAAACCAATTAGGGCAATCTGCAAAGTTACCATTCGCGAAGTGGCGGAGGAAGAGCAACGGGTTCTGGAAGAAAACAACCATTCACCCGACCTCACTCACTTCAGGATTGTAAAAAAAGGAGACACCCTGCCTTTGATGTGCTTCAAAATTTATGGCGACTCAAAATATTATATTCAGGTTGCACAAGTGAATAAACTAAGCAATTTCAGAAACCTCACTGTGGGCAAAGAAATATTTTTTCCACCATTTGATAAAACGAAAAACTAGATGCCCAATGAACGAAACATACCGTCTGACAGGCCGAAAAGCGTAGTTACGCATACAATTCTCAGCGGCGGTACTGAAGTTTCCCAACAGTTTCAGCTTTTGTCAATCATTGTAAATAAAGAAGTTAACCGAATCCCGATGGCAACGCTTGTTTATATTGACGGAGAACCCAGCAAACAATCGTTTGAATTGAGCGGGAAAGCTGATTTTGAACCTGGAAAGGAAATTGAAATTAAAGTTGGGTACAGCAGGGACGAAAAGACACTGTTCAAAGGCATCGTGATTAAACACAGCATCCGAATCAGGAATAACAATTCGCTGCTGATTATCGAGTGTAAAGACAAAGCCGTGAAAATGACTGCTGCCTGCAAAAGCAAATACTCGCTGGATACCAAAGATAGTGACGTGATTGAAGAACTCGTTGACGCGTATGGCCTGGACAAAGATGTGGCTTCGACAACTGCAACCCACAAACAAATTGTGCAATACAATTGTACCGACTGGGATTTTATGCTTTGCCGGGCTGAAATGAATGGTTTATTGTGCATTGCCAATGACGGAAAACTATCGGTATCACCTCCTGAATTTGGCGGAAATCCCGCGCTGACGATTCAGTACGGAGCAACAATTCACAACCTGGATGCTGAAATTGATGCCCGCCTTCAGTACAAATCAATCAAAGGTTCTGTTTGGAATTACACCGATCAGGAACTGGTAAAAGACACCGAAGCTGAAAATCCGGGAGTTCCGGATGCCGGCAATTTAACCGCTGACGCTTTAGCCGATGTGATTGGCGAATCTGAATTCCGGTTATTCAACAGTGCAAAAATTGAAGAACCTGAATTGCAGGCCTGGGTAAATGCAGCGATGCTGAAAAACCGGCTGGCAAAAATCAGGGGAAAAGTAACAACCGACGGAACTGCTGATGTTTCACCCGGACAACTCATTCAATTAAATGGTGTGGGCGACCGGTTTGAAGGAAAGCTATTTGTTACCGGAATCAGGCACCAGATTTCTGATGGACTTTGGCAGACCACTTTTCAGTTCGGAATTAATCCCGAATGGTTTGTGCAAACTTACAATGTTCAGCAACCTTTAAGCGGAGCCATGTTGCCAGCCATTCAGGGTTTACACATTGGTATTGTAACGCAGTTGGAAAGCGACCCCGACGGAGAAGACCGCATCAAGGTAAAAATACCGGTTATTAACAACGACGAAGATGGAATCTGGTGCCGGGTTACGTCACTTGATGCCGGAAAAAACCGTGGAATGTATTTCAGGCCTGAAATTGAAGACGAAGTAATTGTTGGCTTTATCAACAACGATCCGAGGCACGCCGTGGTTCTCGGAATGCTTAACAGTAGTGCAAAGCCGGCTCCGATAACTGCTTCCGACGATAATCACGAGAAAGGTTACGTAAGCCGCAGCGAAATGAAAATGATTTTCAACGACGACAAAAAAAGTTTTTCGCTTGAAACGCCTGGAGGGAACAAGTTCATTATTTCCGAAGATGAAAAAAAGATTTACCTGGAAGATCAGAACGGAAATAAAATAACGATGAACGAAGACGGAATTAAAATTGAAAGCATTAAGGATATTGTGATGAAAGCCACCAAAGACATCAATGCGGAAGGTGTAAACATCGGAATAAAAGGTAGCGCCCAAACGAAAGTGGAAGGTAGCGCCGGAGCAGAAGTTTCGAGTGGCGGAACCACGGCCGTAAAAGGTTCGATCGTAAATATCAATTAACTAGTTACGAGTACTCGTTCTTTAAATTGACCTGAAGGCTTCGCGTCTGAAAGCCACCGACCTTGTTCGGTGAGCCGAAAAACAAGTGAAGACGACGTTAAAAAATCTTTTCTGTTTGAGCCTCGACCAAAGGGAGAGGTGAGTTTAAAAGATTTTAGTCGTCAAACGCAGGTTTTTCGTGCGAAGCGAACACAGTCTTGACTTTTTTTGATTCCTTTTTTGTGTCAAGACAAAAAAGGAATTAGGGTCACAGGGGCAAAGCCCCTCTAAGAAATTAGATTTTAGATAAGGAAATTACAATACTAAACGAAGAATTATGCCAATGGCAGCCAGAGTTGGAGACATGCATGTTTGTCCGATGGTAACCGGAACAGTGCCACATGTGGGTGGGCCGGTGATGCCGCCCGGAACGCCAACAGTAATGATTGCCGGAATGCCAGCCGCGAAAGTTGGCGATATGTGCACATGTGTTGGCCCGCCCGATACGATAGCAGCCGGTTCGGGAACTGTTTTTATAGGTGGTGCTCCGGCCGCACGAATGGGCGACAGCACCGCACATGGCGGAACAATTGTAATTGGTTGTCCGACTGTAAATATTGGAGGTTGACAATAAGAGAAAATAAGTAATTAAATCTATTTAATGTCGAATTCTGTATTTCACTCACCCCAAGACCGAGGTCTCGGTCTTTTCCCCTCTCTACCAATAGAGAGGGGCAGAGCATCGCAGATGCGACGGGGTAAGTCAATATAATAGAAGAATAAATGCTTTTTATCTTTTTAGATTAAAACTATGAGCGACGAATTTACAAGCAACGATTTTCTGGGAGTTGGCTGGGGTTTCCCACCAACGTTTAATGCACAAACCAAAGCAGTTGAAATGACTGAAAAGGAAGTGGACATTGAACGGAGTTTGCAGATTCTGCTGACCACAACTATTGGCGAACGCATTATGCAACCCAAATACGGCTGCAACATGAATACACTTTTGTTTGAGCCGCTGAACACAACGGTTAAAACAATCATGATTGACAAAATAAAAACGGCTATCCTCTTTTTCGAACCACGTATTGATGCAAAAAAGATTTCGCTGAATATGCAGAACGAACTTGAAGGCGAAGTACTGGTTGAAATCGACTACATCGTTCGGGCAACCAACAGCCGTTTCAATTTTGTATTTCCGTATTACATCAACGAAGGCACCGAGCTTAATTTTTTAACCACCGACAAATCAGTTAAATAAAAATGGCAAACTGCAGCGAACATAAAAATCCACTGATTAACAACGGAACCAGTCAAATACAGCGGGTTTTGCCGGGAATGGATAAAAATCAATACGCTTTAGTTGACGAAAAGGAATATGCCGACTGGATTGTGTTTGCCAACGATTTTGCCGTTTTCATCAACTATTACAACAATTCAAATGCAATTGCCGGAAACTGGAAGCCATTTTTCTCAAGCGATATTTCGGCACAGCTTGGCACCATTGCCCTTCAGGACATCGACCGGTACAAGCTTGAAATCAAAGAACGTTTTGATTTCATCCGGAACGACGATAACAAAACCTTACTTCCTGACATCCGAATAAAATTAAATGAATTGTTTAGCGCCATTCTAACGCTCAGCCAATCGTTGGACAACTATGTACACAAATTACCTGAAGATACTTCGCTGAAACAAACCATTTACAACCTGACAAAAACCAAACTGGCGCCTTCGCTCAACAGGCTAATGGCCTATTACAAAGCAGCCCAAAGTCATGGATATCTCGATCATCATGTTGGCGCCGACTGGATGATTTTAAATATGCCACTGACTGACGCCAAAGAAATTATAAATACCGACGGTCTGAGCAAAAACTGGTACGATGATTCGGTTTACCCCAATTGGATCGCTTACAAAAATCATATCGACGCTGATGAAAGTATTTTTAATAATCCGCTCACTGCTTTTGCCGATGATTTTTTGAGCATTGAGCATGCCGCAAACCACAATCTATTTACCGGAATTTTTGATACATACTTATCAACTTATAGCAAAATTATTCAGGAAGCAGAAAGTGAACTGCTGAAAACTCTTGAAAGTTACGACAACCACACGCCACATTATGCGCTGTTCCTGAGCTTTTTAATGCTCTTCCGATTTACACAGACGCACCTTAATAGCATAACACAGCGTCACCTCGATTTTTACTACAGGGAAGTTTTGCGACTTCAGCCAAGGGCAGCCGAAGCCAATAAAGTTCATGTTTTGGGTGAGCTTGCCAAGCAGGTCGACAGTTATTTGCTCGAACAGAATACTGCGCTAAAAGCCGGAAAAGACAGCCTGAAAAAGGATGTCATTTATCAGCTCGACAGCGATACGGTTTTCACCAAAGCCAAAGTTTCGCAACTGAAAACATTCTTCAAAGCATCGGCCAGCGAAAATATTAAGAACCCCGGCTCAAATACCGTTAAACAAAACAACGCCGGTCGCGTTTTTGCATCGCCTGTCACCAACAGCGACGACGGAATTAATCCGCCTCTAACCAGCGCCAATAAGGAATGGCACCCGTTTGTGCACAAAACCTACGACGAAGCAGAACTTCAAAGCATCGCCATGCCAAAAGCTCAACTTGGTTTTGCCCTTGCTTCGCATTATTTATATCTAACAGAAGGTGAACGGAAAGTGTTTGTTCGCTTTGCCATGAGCAACAATTCGGCTCTCAACGGCAAGAATATTATATGCTATCTCACCGCCGAAAAAGAATGGTATAAAGTTGAAGGCCTCACCATTTCTTCTTCAGGAAAGAAACTTTCGGACGGAACAACCAACTGCGCTGAAATTTCATTCACCATTCCCGGATCAGCACCTGCCATTGTGAATTACAATGCCGCCAAACATGGGGGCACTTTCAATGTTGCTTTACCAATCCTGAAAATTTACCTGATTCACGATGATGCCACTGCGTACGATTACGATGCTCTGAAAGACATTACCATCGCCAAAACTGAAATCAGGGTTGAAGTGGGAATGGATTCAGGCTACAATCAAAAAGGCCTGAAAAACCTGCAGTTGTCGAACGATTTTGGCGTTCTGGATGCCTCAAAACCTTTTATGCCATTTGGTGGAAACCCCAAAAAAGATGCTGGTTTTGTGATCGGCAGCAAAGAGATAATCAGTAAGAAAAATGCAGCTGTTAAATTAAATATTGAATGGGCTGAATTGCCTGATGCAGCCACTAAGATAAAATATCTAAAAAATGACAACTCGACAACCACTACTCCCACTTGTACACCTCAAATGCTTTCAGGTGGGAAATGGATATCTCATTCTAACGATAGTACTATCGCTTCGTCAACTTCCATATTTAACGGTATTACGCCGCAAGTTCAGTTGTTTCCATCCGGACAGCTAATTCCTGAAAGTGTAGTTGTAAATTATGCTGAAGATTACAATCAACTTACTGCTTCCTCAGTAAATGGATTTATTAGATTCAATCTGGCAAGTAGTTTTGGGTATAGTGATTACATCAGAGACTATTCACTTTATATTATCGAAAAAAGCCCGAATATTACTGACACGATAACTGTGGAGCCGATTGAACCATACACGCCAAAAGTAAAATCAATTTATGCCAGCTACTCTGCTTATACCATAACTGATGTAACTGTTTTAACCGAAACTGCTTTTGATAGCCGTGAAATTAATTTCTTCCACCTCTACCCGTTTGGCGAGGGCGAGCAGCACAAATATTTAAACACTGCTGAAAATGTGTATCTGTTGCCTCAGTTCAAACATTTGAGCGACGGGGCAGTGAAAACACACATTGGTGAATTTTACATCGGTATCGAAAAACTAAACCCGAATGAAGCAGTAAATATTCTGTTTCAGATTATGGAAGGTACCACCGATCCAAAAGTTGCCAAACCATTGGAACATTTAAACTGGGCCTTTTTAAGCGACAATAAATGGATTGAATTCGAAGCGTCGGACTATAGCGACAACACGTTACAATTGGTTCAGTCAGGTATCATTTCATTTTCAATTCCTGACGAAGCAACAACTACAAACACGGTTTTACCTTCAGGATACTTATGGCTAAGGGTGGCTGTTACCGAAGCCGTTGAGGCCGTGTGTGAGATTATTTCTGTTGATGCTCAGGCTTCGGCAGCCACTTTTGTAAACAACGAAAATGCCAGCGATTTTCTGGATAAAGCGCTGCCAGCCGGTACAGTTTCAAAATTGAAAATTCCTGACGCTGCCATCAAAAAAATTACGCAGCCGTATGCTTCATTTGGCGGTAGACCAAATGAAAACGACGATCATTTTTACATCCGTGTTAGCGAACGGTTGCGCCATAAAGCACGTGCCATCACCGTTTGGGATTACGAACATCTGGTTCTCGAAGCGTTTCCGGAGATTTATAAAGTAAAATGCCTGAACCACACGCAGATTGAAGATGGCATTTACCATGAAGTAAAACCCGGTTATGTGAGTATTATTACCATTCCGTCACAGATTAATCACAACGACGCCAATCCGTTAAAGCCATACACACAGCAAAGTACCTTAACAAATATCGAAAACTACCTGCGCAAACGCATTTCATGCTTTGTCAATCTGCGAGCCTGCCAGCCACAATTTGAAGAAGTGCGGCTTGAGTTTTCGGTTAAACTTTTCGATCAGTATCAGGATTTTACATTTTACACCGATAAACTCAGGGAGGAAATCACACAATTCCTTTCACCCTGGGCCTTCGGAAATACATCGACCATTGATTTTGGCGGTAAAGTGTACAAGTCGGTACTCATCAATTTTATTGAAGAACGATATTATGTGGATTTCATCACCGACGTTTTCATGTATGTAAAAGTGGATGATACTTCAGCCGAAAGTTCCGATTTGGATGAAATCTCAGCCTCAACAGCGCGAAGCATTTTGGTTTCAGCACCTGCTTCGAAACATGTGATACACGAATTGATTGAAACCGACAGCAATGCCGAAGAGATTTGCATCGATAAAAATAATTTTCAGAACTCATTAAATAATGCCTGAACATGGCTAAGAGCTATACCATACAAAAAAATCCATCGCTTAACGACAGCAGCAATTACGAACTGCTGCGCCAGAAAGGCATGGAATACATTGAAAAACTTGGTAGCAAATTGTGGACTGATTACAACATTCACGATCCGGGTATCACCGTGTTGGAGGCGCTCGCTTATGCATTGACCGATCTTGGTTCACGCACTTCGCTCGACATTAAAGATTTGCTGGCTCTGCCTGCTCCGGAAACTGCTGATGCCGATGGCCAGTATCCTTCAGATAAACGTCAGGCATTTTACACTGCACGCAACATTTTAACGGTTAATCCGTGGACGGTTGACGATTTCAGAAAATTGCTGATTAACATCGACGGAATAAAAAACGGCTGGCTGAATTGCAAAAAGTGCGCCTGCGACGATCTTTATTTGTATGCCAACTGCACCAAAAGCATTTTGCAGTATGAGCCAACCGAACATCAGGTGATTGTGCGTGGACTCTACGATATTTTGCTTGAATTTGAGGAAGAAGAGAAAAGCGGCAACCTGAACAGCGGAAAAATAAAATACAAATTCAGCTTCCAAAACGGACTTCAGTTGGCCAATGCAACCATCGAAATGCGGCTTCCATCGTGGGCCAAACTCGAAAACGACAAAGCGCTTTATAAAAGCTTCAGGAACCCAAACAGTGAAATTACCGACATTGTCGTGCCATTTATTTCAGGCTCAATTCCGGTAATTGCCAACATTCCCGACACTCCGGAACAGGTTCTGGACAATGCCTTAAGGAAACCGGTTTTTGCACAGGTTCAGGTTACGTTTAAACCCGACAAAAACGATGCAGCCACTGAAGTGCTGGTTTTCGACAATGTGCCTGTCAATGTCTGGTTCAGGAATACGGCTGAAAGAAGGGCGCTTGTTTTGGCTGATCTGAAAACGGCCATTATGGACAAAACTTCGGCTGGCATTTTCCCGAAATATCTGGAAAAAATAAAACGGGCCGACGCGGTTATTGCCGAAACAGTGCAGGTTTTGCACAATCACCGCAACCTTGCCGAAGATTATTGCACCATCAAAGCCATTGAAGTTGAAGACATTGCCATTTGCACCGATATGGAAGTGGAGGCTTCGGCCGATATTGAGGCGATTTTGGCCGAGGCTTATTACCTCATCGATCAGTACATGAGTCCTGATATAAAGTTTTATTCGCTTCAACAACTGCTCGACGCCAACAAACCGGTTGACGAAATTTTCGAAGGCCCAGCCTTAAGTAACGGATTTATCGACAACGATGAACTGGAGGAAGCTTCGCTGCGAACCATCCTTTACACGTCGGATGTGATTAATATGATTATGGACATTCCGGGTGTAATTTCGGTAAAGAATTTTGTATTTGCCCGCTACGACGATTCCGGACGTTTGGTCGAAAGTCAGTCTTGGAGCATGTCGGTCACACACAATCGTCAACCCCGGTTATACATTGAAGGCAGTAAGGTGATGGTGTATAAAAACGGACTGCCCTTTTTGGCCGATGCCAACGAACTGAGCGACACGCTTCAGGTGGTAAAAGGCCGGAATTCACAACCCAAATATTCGGTTCTGGAAAACGATTTGCCGGTTCCGCACGGAAGTTATTACGACCTGAATTCATATTATGCGGTACAAAATTCATTGCCTTTAACCTATGGCGTTGGAATAGATGGATTGCCAAACACGGCCACCGATTTACGGAGGGCACAGGCCAAACAACTGAAAGCTTACCTGCTGTTTTTCGAACAATTGCTGGTCAATTACCTGGCGCAACTGGCCAACATCAAGGAATTGTTTGCGGTCGACAATTCGGTGACCCAAACCTATTTCTCGCGCTTAATCGATTCCGGAGAAATTGATGGAATTGCAGATTTATACAATGGCCTGGATACACCAACTTTGCAGGGATTAATTGAACACGAAGATATATTTTTAGCACGTCGCAACCGGTTTTTGGATCATTTGCTGGCCCGTTTCGCTGAGACTTTCAACGACTACGCGCTAATGCTTTATTCGTATACCAACGACAAAGACTTTGCCGACAGTCAGTTGATTGAAAACAAGATTTCGTTTCTTCAAAACTTTCCGGAGTTAAGCCGAAACCGTGGAAAATCGTTCAATTACAAAAATCCGGATCTGGTTTGCAACAACGAAAATATTGCCGGACTGGTAACCCGGATCAGGTTGCTTTTGGGCTACAGCACCAATTACTCCGGAAGTGTGGAACTCTACGAAGAAACCGATACCGATGGGAAATCATTTGAGCGCAGGTGGCGGCTGATTGATAAAAACAAAAATATCTATTTAAGCAGCAGCACCAGGTATTATGACCCGGAACTCGCGGTTGCTGAACAAAAGGCCTGGGCCGAAATCGACAAAGTATTTATTTACATTACCGATCCGGCTCATTATACCATCAAAAAATCGAAAACCTGGGTGCTTAACCTGGTTGACGATACCGGCGAAGTGATTGCCACGCGCAAACAAAGTTTCAAAACTGAAGCCGATGCCATAGCTGCCCGCGATGAAATTATCGCCTTTGCCGACAGCATAATAACTCCGGAAAAAATTCATATCGTCGAGCATGTTTTGCTCAGGCCGCGTGCTGTTGGTGATCCGGTACTTTCGGTTTGCCTCGATTCGAATTGCAGCGATTGCGACGAACGCGATCCGTATTCCTTCCGGATAACTGTGGTTTTGAACGGCGAAGACGGTTTGGCCAACAAAGGCATTGAATTCAGGCGTTTTGCCGAGCAAACCATTCGCATGGAAACTCCGGCACACATCGGTTTAAAAATTTGCTGGGTCAGCAAAACAGCTTTAAAAGAGTTTGGAGATTTGTATTGCAGCTGGCTTTCGGAATTGGCGAAACCCGAGCCCGATGCCACCACGCTGCGCAACAGACTCGACGCCTTGTTAAACGTATTTACCAATCTGAATAATGTTTATCCGCAAGCCACGCTGCACGATTGCATTGATGGAAACGACAGCAACCGGGTATTCCTGGGGCACACGGCAATTATCAGCGATGCAGAACTTGATGAACAGATTAAAAAGAAAAACGCAAATTAATTTTTTTACGATCCGCGCAGGCGGAAAATAAATTTACAGTTATGATACCTTCAGCAGCCAATTCAGACTATCCAAAGTTTGTAGCCGATCAGGTGCTTACATCTGATAACCTCAACGACTTATTCGGCTACCTTGATGAGCAGGGAAGAATGACACGAACCAATTTATCTGGTATTGGTATTGTGTGCGGGTTAGACGTAAAAACTGCGCCCGATGGCAGCAGCATTACCATAACCAAAGGTGTTGGTGTAACCAGTTCGGGCTACCTGGTTTCGGTGCCTGAAATAACCTATACCAAAAGAACAACAGCTATTTTCGACGCAGTAAAAAGCGAATACTACAACAAGTTCGTAAACATTGCTTCGAAGACACGAAAGTTTGATTTATGGGAACTGAAGCAGGAAGCTGAGTCTGAAGGTACCACTGCTTTAACCAAGACTTTTCTGTCGGACGGTGAAAAAATTGTTTTGATTTTTGTTGAATTGCTGGAGGAAAACAACAAAAACTGCGACCCTAATTCGTGTGATGACAAAGGAATTCTGGTGACTGTAAATTTCAGGCCCTTGCTGATTGAAAAAGCGAATGTGGCTGACTTGCTGAATGGCGCCGGTGAAATTGCCAGTCCCTGGCTAACACTTCCGGAAATAACCATGAAACGGTTCGACGTTACGGCAACACCGATGTTCGAGTGCCTGAATTTTTTCGACGCCTATCGCAAGATTCTGAGCAACTCATTCCTCGGCAATACTCAGGATTCCCTAACAAAGGCTTACAATGTTTTGCAGCCATTGCTTTCCGAAGATTTTCCGGCCAATCCGTTTGCAACATTGGCAGCCGATTTTAAATTCCTGAACGATGGCAGCATTACTCCTGAACAATTAATAGCCATTCAGTATTACTACGATCTTTTCTCCGACATTTTGCTTGCATACAGCGAATTCAGGAAAATGGGAATTGAGTTTATTGGTATGTGCTGCCCCGACGATATTTTTCCACGGCATTTGTTGCTCGACCGGGCCATTCCCGATACCACTTCGCTGACCAGCGCTTATCGGCATTATTTTATACCCTCGCCCATTTTGAGCGATCAGAAAAAAACAGCTTCTCAGCTTAAAATACTCTTTAAGAAACTGGTTTTGCTGGTTCAGAAATTTGCAGTTCCGGCGCCCACCATTAAAGGGAAAGATAAAGAAGTGGATTCCAACATCCGGATCACACCTTCGGTGCTGGCAAATATTCCCTTGTCTGCCAAATCAATTCCGTACTATTATGCCATTACTGGTTCTTCTGACGATTTACTGAAAAACTGGAGTCCCGAAAAACGCCTTCAGGGAAAAATTATCCGAAACTTGTCGTATCACGCAAAAAAATACAATACCACCAACGAAGATATTTTCGCGCCATTGCTTTACGATCTGGAACCTTATAATTTTCTCAGGATTGAAGGCCACATTGGCAAGCCGTATACACATGCCGTAAAAAACATCACCGCCATTCGCGATCAGAATCGCCTGCCGTTTGATATCGTTGCTTTAAGTGCAGACGTTTCGGCAATAAATTCGTTTATTAAAGATCTCGGAGCTATTCTCACTGCAGGCACAGCAACTTCGCAGGCCACGCTTGAATCTTTAATCGGTACAAACTGTCATTTCAACGATCTGGAATTGCTTTTTGATTCGATCATGGCTGAACTTACCGGCAAGCTCAGCAACGAGATGAAATTCTTTTACGACCTGAAACGCGACGGACAACGCACGCCACTTCCGGCACCAAACAGCAATGTTCCGCAGGTTCCTTTGCTCATGAAAACCGATTCAACATTCAGGTTTACAACAAACAGCATCGGTCACGAATTTGAGATTTACTATCAAACCGTGAAAGACCTGCCATTTATTCCGTTGCAGGTTTATTTCCAGTCGTTTGGTCAGGATGGGAATACCGATGTAATGGATTTCGTTTTTAAAGCGGTTTTGTATTACATCGAAATGCTTTACGAAACAGTTACCACCAGCCTTAGCAGTTTTACGTTTTACGATTTCTACATCAGGTATTACACGTTAATTCAGGCAGTCAGGTACATTAAACTTTTGAATAAGTTACTGAGCGAGCGTTTCCCGCTAAGCGAAGAAGAAAACGACCATTTGGATGCCTTACTTTCCATTTCCGCAGATGGTAGAATGTTGCAGTTATACATGGAATTCCTGCGCCGGGTTCTTCAGGTAAAAATTATGCAGCAGGCTGGTTTTTATTTCAATAGTAATCCGGGAATTCAACACAAAGCCGGAGTGCCAATGGGTGGAACTTTCATCATGGTATATCACGAAACAGACAAAACACAAATAGTTAGACCAACTGCAATTACTAATAATTCATTTGCATTTAGAGCCGACGTTGTAGAAAGCCGTGCGAATATATCAACAACAGATGCGACTACGGGCAAAGTAGCAGCAGATGCAACAACAGCAGATCACTTGAGCTCACTTTCATCAGGTGTTACGGAAAGAGTTATCGTTGCAAAAGACAAGATAATCACCGGACTGCGAAAAACAATCAATACGAGTTCATTAATTGCCGATAAAGCAACGAATACTACCGCAACCGTTGAAACAAAAGCTTCGGCTACAACTAATTTAGCCGCTGCGCCCACTGCAACTGCATCCTCAAAAACTGATACGCCTCAGGATATCAATCAGCAGATTTTGGCTTATCTGGCCGATGCAGCAGCTTATCTTAAAAATCGAAAAGCCGATCAGTTGGATGAAGACATTGCCGATTTTGGCGACGGTGTAGTTATCGCCGATTTTTATCTGCCTTATCTTTGCTGTTCCGATTGTCCGCCTATACAAATCACAGTAGTTGGCCAAACAACGCCAAACCAACCGCCGGTTGCCCGGCCGGGCGATAATGTCTCGGTGCAATTGCCGGTTAACTCGGTAACTCTTGATGGCAGCAGTTCTTCCGATCCTGATGGAACCATAAAAACCTATTTGTGGGAATTGCAATCAGGGCCCGAAGCAACAATAGAAAACCCTTCGGAAGCCAAAACAGTAGTTTCCAAGTTATCTGAAGGAACTTACGTGTTCAAATTAACCGTAACTGACGATCAGGGTGCAACAGGATCAGATACTGTTACGGTCACCGTTTTGCCATTACCCAATGTTCCGCCGGTTGCGATTGCTTTTGCTGAACCTTCAAGTGTCGTTTTATCAGCCAATGGCTCAGCGGTTTCACAACTTTCAGGCGTTGAATCAAGTGATCCTGATGGAACAATAAAATCGTTCAGTTGGGCATTCTCTTCAGGACCGACAGGTGGAGCGATCATTAATAATCCGGATCTGGAAAAAACACTGGTTACGTTTACACAACCCGGAAATTACGTGTTTAAATTAACTGTTACCGACGATAAAGGAGCAACGGACACAACAACCACAACAGTCACCGTAACTGCTCCGGCACAAAATCTGCCACCGGTTGCCAAAGCCGCAGCAAATCCGTCAACCATCATATTTTCTCCACTTACTGCCAATTTATCGCAACTCGATAGCAACGGATCGGTTGATCCGGACGGAACTATCGTGGCGTTTAACTGGTCATTGTCATCGGGGCCAACAAGCGGTACGGTTATAAATACTCCGGATAAACCAACTACTTCAGTTACATTTTCGCAGGTTGGAATTTATGTATTTAAACTGACAGTTACCGACGACAAGGGAGCCACCGGTTCTGCCACAGCAACTGTGACTGTAAATGCAAGCACCAATCAGCCACCTGTCGCCAGCGCGGTCGCTGTTCCAACTTCAGTTGTGATGGTTCCGGGACAAGCAACAACAGCACAATTAGACGGCAGTAATTCTTCTGATCCGAATGGAAACATTAAATCCTTTCAGTGGTCATTAACCAGTACTTCCGGAGGTGCACAAATTGTTTCGCCAAATGCCGCGAAAACGGCTGTTCAGTTCACACAGCCTGGCAATTTCAACTTCAATTTAACGGTCACTGACGATGGGGGGCTGACAGGTTCAACATCGGTCTCGGTAAATGTCACTCAGGAAGTTGTAACCCTGAAAACATGCGCATTACTGAATAACATCATTACCGATTTTGATAAAATTTCAGGGGCGGACACTCCTGCCAATTTCAAGTTATTTACGGCCCGTTATCCTGACATCAGAGAGATTACCGCATTCTTTAATTTAATGAAATCTTCGAATGTTGTAAATCTACCGGTTGATGCTCAGATCAAATTCTTTGTTGAGCAAAAAACCGAAGCACAACTAGTCAAGTGGATTGACGATTTGAAGTTGTTCATGCTTGAATTGCCCGATTTAAGATTGCTTGCCTTGCTTACGCTCAATGTGCTGTCGCAACTTTCCTATTTCATATCCTGCATACAGCCTGAAGATGTGAACAAGGCGAAGGTACCGATGATCAATGCACTCACTTCATATATCAAACTTTTGCAAATGCTTCTGCAGGTCGCGCTTAATCTGCCAACCGATCAGCGGGGTGTTCTTGCAACAATGAGCACAAATGCAAGGGACGAACGATCTAGGGTGAAAAGCAACGGAGAAGAATCGGCAAAACCAACTTACGTCGAAATTCTGGCAACTATCATCGGCAATTTTAAAGCAATGAACCTGTAATATGAAAGGCTCACTAAATACCATCCGAAAACAAACGCTGCTGTTTAATTACAACGGAAAAGCGGATGGCTTTGCGCTTCAGAAAGAAGTGAGCGACTGGTGTAACTTTACCTTAATTCCTGAAATTGAACGGCAACTCGATTTTATAAATCTGGGTGAAAATTATCTGGAGATTGACAAGCTGGAAATTGAAGCATCTGTTGATTCGACTGATTGGCAGCAGAAAATAAATGATGAGTTGATATTTAGCCTGAAGCAAAAACTTAGCGATTATAAACCGACGTTATCTGAAATCACTGAAGAAATCGCTACAAAAAAGGCAAAACTGGATGACTTGATTTTGTTCTATTTCGAAAACGGCTACATGCCCTGGTGGGGTAAAGCTTTGCTTGACGATGATTTTAAAACCGTTTTCCGGAATTGGATTTTGGAAGATTTATCGGTTGGCAGAGCCGAATTCATTCAGGTGCAACTCGAACGAATAATCTCAAAAAATGTAGTTGAACGCATTATTAACCAGGTTCCGCAGAAGCTGTTTTTTCGGTTTCTCAGAAACATTTATCGCCGGTCATCGGAAATACTTAGTCAATTTGAATCATTTTTTGAAGAATTGATTTTAAAAAACCTTTCTCCTGAAAATGAAAAATTCATCGTCAAGGCAGTTTATGGTCATGTGCTGAAAATCGCGGTCAAATCGCAGGGTCAAATCGAATCAGATTCGATCCTGCCATTTCTGTACAGAGAGTTGAAAGCGATACCTGTTTCGGGAAAAATCCTGAAACCGCAACCCGTTGAAACAAAAAAATCGCCCAATCCGCTGAAAGGTGCCTGGCAAGAACTTTTAATTGGTGAATCGAAAAAGAAGAAAATCGAATCCGAAACTGAAAAACAAGCAACCGTAAAGAATTTTCAGGAAGAAAGTGAGCCGGAAGAAATTACACACGAAAAGCAACTTCAGTATTCTAAATTAATCGATCGCCTTTTAAATCCTGATTTGGAACAAATTGATAAAGACGAATTGGTGGCCGAACTTCAGGAAGGAATTTTTATTGACAATGCAGGTGCAGTAATTTTTGCAGCCTTTATTCCCGCCCTGTTCAAAAAACTTGAACTGGAGAATGACGGTAAAATCGTAAAGCCCGATTTAGCAGCACTAATTGTTCAATTCTGCGTTTCGGGGAAAATCCAAATTGACGAATACGATTTAGTACTGCCGAAAATATTGTGCGGATTAGACATTGAATATCCGGTAAATACGAATTTGGTACTTACTGAGGAACAACTGACTGAGGCAAACGAAATGCTTCAGGCATTAATTGAATATTGGTCGGTTCTAAAAGACACTTCGGTGGAAGGACTGAGAGAATCGTTTTTCAAACGGAGTGGCAAATTGAGCATGGTTAACAACGAGTGGGTGCTTGTAGTCGATCAGCGGCCTTACGATATGTTGCTTGAACGGTTACCATGGAGCATTTCGATGATTAAACTTCCGTGGATGAAAAACCTGTTAAAGACAGAATGGGTTTAAATGCGTTTGAAAACTGAAATTAATATTTAAATATTTATGAACTATCCTGACAGAATAATCAAAGCCGGAGAAACTGACAAAGTTGTTGTAATGGCTATACAGCAAAAACTAAATGAATCCGGATGCGGACCGGTTGAAGTCATCGGAATTTATGGGCCCAAAACAATTAATGCGGTAAGGCTATTTCAGGCTACTCACCGCGATCAAAGAGGCAATGCACTGGAAATTGATGGGAAAGTTGGCTCGGTAACCTGGTCGGTCTTATTTGGAAATCAGACGATTATTCCTACAGTAGAAGAAGCAGGCAATCCACTTTTAAAAAGTGCTTTAAATGTTGCCATTTCCCAGATAGGAGTGATGGAAGATCCACCGGGTAGTAACCGCGGAAAGAAAGTTAATGAGTATCTCGCCAGTGTTGGTCTGGATGGAGGTAATTTTTGGTGCGCTGCATTTATTTACTGGTGCTACCAGCAAGCAACACAAAATGATGGCAGAAAAAATCCGCTTGTTAAAACCGGACATTGTATGACGCATTGGAACACAACGCCAGCAAAGAAAATCCTTGCAACTGATGCTGTAAATAAACCATCGTTAATTAGACCCGGACAAATTTTTATTATCAATACAGGCGGAACTCACGGGCATACCGGCATGATCCAAAGCGTCGAAGGCGGATTTATCCACACCATTGAAGGAAATTCAAATCCGGCTGGAAGCAGCAATGGCATTGGCGTTTTTAACAATATCCGGAAAATTGGAAAAATAAACCGTGGATTTCTTGAATATCAATAACATGTAAATAAAAGTATGTTTTCAGCTGCTGAAAAAACAAATCAACCTTCAACTGTTGTACAGCAAAAAGCGCAACAGCAATCCTTTTTCAGAAAGGCGGAGGAAGATTCGTTTTTTGGAAGCAGTGAAAAACCAACCTTTTTTAACGCACCCGTTCAGGCCAAATTATCAGTCAGCAGTCCCGACGATCCACAGGAAAAAGAAGCTGATGCCGTAGCTGAAACTGTAATGAAAATGCCTGATTCGGCAACAACAGCAGTTACTGCGGGCAGTGAAGAAAAGATCGATAAAAAAGAGGAAGAAGAAGAAGTTCAGGCCAAAATTGATCCGACTGCTATAAGCAAAATAAGCCGGAAGGAAAAAGATAAGGAGGAAGTTCAGGCCAAACACATTTCGACCATTTTCAGAATGTCGGACGAAAGCTTCGATTCGTTTGCAAATTCCGATTCTTCCAGTAGTTCCTCAGAAACAATCAGCCGAAAAAAAACGGATACATATCATTCAGGTATTATTCAGCGAAGTGGCAGAAGCCCCCCGCGTGAATCAATCCCATTTGAACAAAGCTTATCATCAACCAAGGGTTCAGGCAGTGCGCTGCCCGGCGAAACCCGCGAATTCATGGAAAGCCGGTTTAATGCCGACTTCAGCGGCGTGCGCATACACACCGGATCAACGGCTCAGACCATGAGCAGCAATATTCATGCTCATGCTTTTGCGCATGGAAATGATATTTATTTCAACGAAGGTAAATTTTCACCTCATTCCGAGGGTGGAAAAAATCTGCTCGCCCACGAACTTACTCACACCATCCAGCAAGGCGCCAGTCCGGCCAAAAACTCCGGCTCGGTAGCTCCTAAAACAATTGCCCGAAAAAACATCGTTCAGCGCAGTGAATCCGGAGTCCCGGTTCAATTGACCAACGCAGTTGAAAAAGCGAAAACCGTTGAAGGTAAAATTGATGCCAATAAGCCTCAGGCCGACGGCTACCGGACCGGCTGGGAACATCTGGTTGAAATTTTCAAAACTACGTTTGGCGAAGACAAAATAATTAGCGATGTCGGCGGAACAACCGTTCAGGGCACAGTTGCCGAGCAGGATATCAAAAAGAAAAGAGAACAAAGTGGCGTAATGGTAGTTGACAAAACTACGGTTACCAGCGCCAATGGAATACCGAAAACCACGACCGGATCGAGGGATGCGATGCCAAGCTGGTGCGGCATTTTTGCATTCTGGGCCTTGAATAAATCAGGAGTCCCCATGCCGAAATGGAAATTGGGCGAAAACATGATTAAGCCCGAAGCAGCCCGACTTCCGGGAAGTCCGCCAATGCCGGGTGACATTGCTTACCGAAATGCTTACTCGCATTTTGCCATTGTTGAAAGCGCTTCCGGAAATACGGTTAAAACTGTAAACGGAAATACTGCAGGCGAAGACAATTTAGGCGGACAGGTTCAAACAAAAGAAAATCCATTAAGTGACTGGACAGCTTTCTTCGATCCACTGAAAATTATGAAAGGTAGTTTGGGAAGTGGCGACGGACCCGTAGAAGAAAAACCAAAAACACTTCGGGAATTGCGGAAAGAATTGTTCCACATCGACCGAAAGGAAGAGAATGATCAGGAAAATACAGCAGATTCAAAACCAACAGAAATTCAGGCAAAACCTGAATTAAGTACCTGGTCGATTGATGCCTCCGGAAATTTAAATACCGGAAATAACATTCAGAAAAAAACTGAGCCGGAAGAATTACAGAAAAAAGAAGAAGAGAATCAGGAAGAGGAAAAAATCGTTGCGCCAAAATTATTCGATGTTCAGAAAAAAAGCAGTTCCGGAAATGAAATAGAGAAAGAAGTTCCTCAAAATGAAATGAAGTCTGCTTCAAATCCGGAAATCATTCAAAATAAGTCACTTGAAAATATCAGCATTAATCACCCCGAAACTTCCGGAAATACCCTTGCGCTGTCGGCTGAGGCGAACAGCCGCGGACCCCCGGTGCAGTTGCACAACAGTGGAAATATTATACAGGGAGGCTGGTTCGACGATGCGCTTTCGTTTGTAGATTCTGCCATCGATTTTGTAGCCGAAGGCCTCGAAGCCGGAAAACGTTTGCTACTGAACGAAGCACGCGACTTTGTGATGGCTATTCCGGGTTACAAAGCCCTGAGGGTGGTTTTGGGCGAGGACCCGATAACCGGCGAAGAAATTGAGCGCAACGGCCACAACTTTATTGAAGCGGCATTCGACATTATGCCGGGCGGAAATCTGCTGTACGATAAGCTAAATGAATTAGGCGCATTGACTGAGGCCGAACAGTTTATTGACAACGGAATTGCAGCTGTGGAAGCGCTGGTTGGCGGTGTAGTCAGCAGGGTTGAACGATTCTGGAACGGATTGTCGCTCGAAAGCCTTGCACACCCAACACAAATATTTGAAGACGCCGGAAATATCATTCACAGCACGATAAGTGATGTGATCAATTTTGCAACTTCAGCCGCACGCGAGTTGCTCGAAATTGTCAAACGCTGGTTACTCACCCAGCTTGTCGATTTCATCAAGGAGCACACCACCGCTTATCCGCTCCTGACGGTTATTTTGGGCGAAGACCCGATTACCGGGGTGCAGGTTGAAAGAAATGGCACCACTATTCTGAGTGCGATACTTGAACTCGGTGGTGAGGAAGGCGTTCAGCAACGCACGCAAATGCAGGAAACCGGAACATTCCAGAAAGCTGCTGACTGGATTGACCGTGGAATAAGTGTGTTTGGTCATTTGCTGGAAACAATCACAGGTAATTTCAACCTGATCTGGAGCGTAGTTTCCATCGATGCCTTGATGCATCCGATTGACAAGTTTAATGAGATTTACAACACATTTGCTGGTCCGGTAGCCGATGTTCTGAAGTTTATGGCCGACACAGCGGTCATTATTCTTCAGTTCATCAAAGAAGTTTTGATGCAAAGGCTGAGTGCCTGGGCACGGACTGTAAGAGGATATTTCCTGGTAACTGTTATCATTGGAAAAGATCCGTTTACCAACGCCATCGTTGAACGAAACGTCGAGAACATTATTCACGGGTTCATGAGCCTGATGGCTGGCGGAGAAGAACAGTTCCAGCAGATGAAGGAATCCGGAAGTATTGCCCGGGCAACGCAGCGAATTGATGCAGCAGTGGCCCGGCTGAATATGACTCCGGCATCAATCGTACAATTATTTATCGATTTATGGAATGGCTTTACCCTGAACGATCTGGCACATCCGATAGAGGCATTCCAGCGGATTATTGACACATTCGGCGAACCAATTGGAAGATTAATTGCCTTTGTGGTTGAGATCGTGAAGATTGTGGTGGTGGTTATTCTGGAAATCATGAATTTTCCGTTCGACCTCATCAACAATATCATAGCCCGAACACTGGCGGCTTTCGAAAGTATAAAACGCGACCCGATCGGATTCCTGAAAAATCTGCTGAGAGCCATCAAACAGGGCTTCATTCAGTTCTTTGACAATATTGTCACTCACCTGATCAACGGCGTTGTAGGATGGTTGATGAGTGAATTACGCGATGCCGGTATTCCCGAACTGACTGATTTCTCGCTTCAGGGAGTAATTGGCTGGGTACTCGAAGTACTGGGTATTACAATGGACAAAATCTGGGAAAAACTGGCCGCTCATCCACGAATTGGTCCTGAACGGGTTGCCCGACTGAGAGGAATGATCGACACGTTGGAAGGAATCTGGACCTTTATAAAAGATGTTCAGGAACGTGGAATTGTAGCTATTTGGGAAAAAATTCAGGAGCAATTAAGCAACCTGTGGAACGTAGTGCTGGATGCCGTTAAAAACTGGGTGATGGAAAAAATTATTACCCAGATCACAGTAAAGCTGTTAAGTATGCTCGACCCAACTGGAATTATGGCCGTGGTAAATAGTTGTATTGCCATATACAAAGCCATTCAGAGCTTCATTAAATACATGCGCCAAATGCTTGAAATCGTGAATTCATTTGTAAATGGCGTTGCCGATATTGCTGCCGGAAACATTACAACTGCCGCCAATTATCTTGAAAGCACCATGGCGAGGGCAATGCCGATTGTAATCGGATTCTTAGCCAATCAAGTTGGTTTGGGCGGTGTTGGACGACGCATCGGCGAAATGATCGAAAAGGTAAGGGAGATGGTAGATAAAGCGTTAACCTGGCTGGTGAATAAGGCGGTAGACTATGGAACTGCTTTCTTAGACCGGGTAGTAGCCATTGGGCAAAATGCAGTGAATACCGTGATGGGATGGTTGGGACTTAAGAAAGAATTTACGGCAAACGACGGCCAACGGCACAAGGTATATTTTGAAGGATCAGGAGAAAATGCAGTAATTTATATTCGGAGCGATCCAACACCTTATACGAATTTCCTGAATAATTATGAAACAGCACTAGGTCCGGATGCAAATACGGAAGTAAGTTTTGGAGGAAAAAAGAAAACCAAGAAGGCTGTTCTCGATGAAGCGAGAGTTATTGCAGATGACATTGAAAAAGAAAAGAAAAAAGCCATAAATACTTATGCAGGCGCCGATGATAAAGCCAAAGAAGCAGCCAAACAGGCAGCAATAGACGTTTTGCTGAAAAAATTAGCCGACATTTCAGTTCCACTATTTGGCACAGAAAAACCGGCTGACAGTGAAATTAAATTGCCTGAAGGAACGAATAACAATGAATTTGCAACCGCCAGCGAGGCTGTAAATATCTATAAAACACCGAAAGTTACCAGTCATGGTTCCGGACCAACATCGGCCAAGCATGCCATTTACGATGTGATTGATAATCGCCAGAAAGGTAAGGCAAGTTATTACATAAGAGGACATTTAATCAACGATAACATTGGAGGGCCTGGAAAATGGAGCAACATGACGGGGCTTTCGAGAACCGGAAACCACCAGCACGAAGAACAGGTTGAAAGCAAAGTGAAAGCAGCTTTTGACGCCGGTGCAGTTATCAGGTATAAAGTCACTACCTCCGGAAGTCAGGCCGCGCAAATACCTACGCTGGCAGATAAACCAAAATTTACAAAGATCGCTGACATCGATAAAAACTTCAGCCTGATTGTAAATATCATCAATGCAGAAAAGAACGTAATAACCACGCTAAATTGCGAGGCTTATACCCGAAAAAAAGAAGGAAACAGTTGGGTTGACGATAAGTTGATTGTCAACACTCCTGTCACCAACGAAGTAGCAACGAGCTACGATTCTTATGAATTGGGAGACAATTTACCTCCGAGCAAAGTAAATCTGAATACTGCTAATCTGGAAGATTTAAGCATTTTGCCGGGAATTGGACCTGAAAGGGCATCAAAAATTGTGAAATACAGAACCGACACAACACTAGCTCCTCCTGAAACGAAATATTTTAAGAAAGCTGAAGATTTGAGCAAAATTGCAGGAATTGGCAGTCAAACAATAGCCAGCGTAAAAAATAGCGCGCTGGTGGAATTTTAGGACTTAAATAGTGAAGTATTGAAAAATATGATTCGATGTTTATTCCGACTGAAAATACATAACAGAATAAGAAAAATACCATCATCATGAAAACATCCATATACCGCCGCGTCCGGCATCGGGCACACACCAACGAATCTGCTCATTCGAAAAACGAACGGCAACCGGATCATTCTTTCTTTGGCGATGCCACACACGATCCATTCTTTAAACCATCTAACGGAATGACGGCCCAGACATCCGTTCAGTTGAAGTCTGACGACAAAAAAGAGGACGACAAAAACGTGCAGCGTAAATCAGCCAATCCTGAAGAAAAAGACAAGATTCAGAAAAAGGAAGAGAAAAAAGAGGAAGAAAAGGTGATGAAGAAAAGCAGTGAGAAAGACAAAAAAGATGAAAAGTTACAGCGCAAGGAAACTGCAGCATCTTCTTCCGGAACAGCTTCAAATTACATTGGTTCGATGCACGGGAAAGGTAATCCGCTATCGCCCAATGCCAATTCATTCTTTTCTTCCAGAATGGGTTACGATTTCAGCGATGTGAAAGTACATACGGATAAAGAAGCCGCCGATTCGGCCAAAGAATTGAACGCAAAAGCCTACACGGTAAAAAACAATATTGTATTTAATCAAGGTCAGTATAATCCTGAATCCATCGAAGGGAAAAAACTAATGGCACACGAACTGACACATGTGGTGCAACAATCTTCAGACGCTGGGAAAATACAGACTCAACCGGTTCCACTTTTATCACCTGCCCAGGAAACAGCCGCCGTTCAATTTACACGCCGGAATTACGACGAACGGTCGGTACGCATCATTCAGGTAATAACAGGTGCGGGGGTTGATGGTGTATTTGGAAGTGCGTCAGCAAGGGCCGTAGCAGCTTTTCAGCAATTAAACGGCATAACCGTAAACGGTCAGGTTGACGAAGCAACCATAAACGCCATGATTCCCGGAAGGGTTGCCGCCGACAGACGCGAACATATCGTTCAGTTAGTGGTCGATTTCTTCAACATTCCCACTTCCGATACTTTAACCATTCACTACGATCCTTCTATTGGACTTTCCCCTCTGGGTGCAACCGATTTTGAACCGGGAAATCTCCGAATTATCAGGCTGGGCGACCTGGCATTCCTGAGTGCCGGAATATTAAACACTGTTATTGCAATTCAATTGGCAGTGCCAGCACCTGCTCTGCCCGCAATAACGCCAAGGCCTGCATTGTTAAGCGCCTCACAGGAAATTGGTGCCATTAATTTCAACGCCGGTAAATTTACCGACAGCCGAAGTATCCGGATTATTCAGGGTTTTGTTCAGGCTATTCCTGATGGAGTTTGGGGCAGGGATACTGTTCAACGGATCGCTCAGTTTCAACACGACAATGGCTTGACTATAGATGGGAAAGTTGGACTTCAGACTTTGTCGCGCATGAGTGGCGATTTAATAGCAGCATCGAACCAGAATAGCAGCATCAGGCTAATCATCGATTATTTCAACCTCAGGGACAACGGAAATTTACTTGATGTCTTTTTTGACCCAAATGAAACGGCCAACGCTTCAACCGATTTCAGGGTAAATGAACCAGTTCGGGTAAAGGTTGGGCCAAGTGGAATCAATCAGCCATTCGAGGGACTGGTGCACACTATTGCGCACGAGTTCGAACATGTTCGTCGATTGAAGGAAGGAATTGCAGCTGCACCAACCCACGAATTTCTGGGTGAAAGTATAGAAATACTCAGTATTGGCATGCCTCCGGAAAGTCTGGAACCACTGGCTCCTGGTTCGCCTGGTTTCGTGGCTGGCTTTGCCGATGATGCCGGAAGATGCATTGCAAACTGGAACAACATGCCGCTGGCCGATCAGCGAAGATTCAAAAGTAAGTTTATCGCTGTCAGACGCGTGGTTAGAGCACGAATTGCGGCTGGAACTCCGGCACAACGAGCACTTCATGCACCATTACTTGCAGCATACAATGCAGTTATTTTGCCGTAAGCCATCGTAAAATGCAGATTATCATCAATGTTTCACTTATTTTTGTTACAATGCTTCTAAATCTAACAAATCAGTCAGATAGGGCATCAAAACTTCAAACAATGTCAATGGAAAAGAGCAAACAACTGGAAGTTGAGCTGCAATTACCCACAGAAATTCAGGAAGGTAAATCCTGCGAAGTTCTCGTAGAAATAAAAAATGTTTCTTCCTCCGGAACGATAGTCAATAAAAGGCTCGCAGTAGGATATCAGAATAGTTTATCGCGCGAACTATACGTGACAATTTGTTCCGAGGGTTCAGTTGAAAACGTAGGCCTTCAAAAGGTGCTTTATGAAAGGTTATTTTCTACACCTGAAGACTACGTCTGGTTACCTTCAGGGGAAAAAATTAACACAAAGTTTAGCCTGTTCGACTGGTATGAATTTCCGAAAGCCGGCAAATACACCATTCAAATTTGCTACCAGGCCGATGAAAACTTAGCATATATACCCGAAGGGTTGTGCGCGGGAGTTTTCTGTTCAGCAAAAAAAACTGTAATTTTTGAATCGCATTGATTAACAAACACATTTATTAAGCGTTATACATTCAGAATACAACCAATCAAAACATCTCAAAAGATTATCAACCGCAGAACATGGACACCAGCAAATCGATCGGCGCATATCTGGAATACCTGGAACAAGTCATAAAGGAAAGGCTTACCGAACATTTTTCGCAGGGACCCTACCTTGAAATTGATTCTATCAAATTACCGGCTGACCAATCGGATAATTCACCGCTACCTTCATTTATCAGGCAAAATGAGCTTTCGCCGTACGAAATAATTATGCTTTTGGTAGCGTTCGCACCACATGTTGATCCCGTTTTTTTCGATGAACTGATTCAGAAACATTTACCGGTTCAAGGCGATTTCCCTCAGTTTGGAGGCGTTCGCGGCAAGAATCACCGTGGGTTTTTACCAACTGCCGAAACCGTTTTATTTATTCTCGCTGGAAATGACTTGGAAAAAAGATTCGATTGCTTGTATTTGTTCGAAAAAGATCATCTCTTTTCCAGGCATACTGTTCTGTCTGTCGAAGATGCCGCAACAGGCGAACCGCAATTTAGTGGCAGGCTTATCATGGCTTCTGAGTTTATCGAGTTGTTTATCTCCGGAAAAATTTCGCACCCCCGCTTTACCATGGATTTTCCGGCCGAATTTATATCCACAGATCTTACCAGCGACGACTTGGTTTTGCCGCCGGCTACAAATCAGCAAATTACGGAGCTCGAAAACTGGGTAAAACATCAGGATACGATGATGAATGACTGGAACATGAAACGTTGGGTGAAACCCGGTTACCGCGCGCTTTTTCACGGGCCTCCCGGAACCGGAAAAACACTGACAGCTCTGATTGTTGGCAAAAAAACGAATCGGGATGTATTCCGGATCGACCTTTCGATGGTGGTATCGAAATTTATTGGCGAAACCGAAAAAAATCTTTCGCAGTTGTTCGATCGTGCCAAAAACAAAGACTGGATTCTGTTTTTTGACGAAGCCGATGCACTTTTTGGGAAACGAACCAATGTTCGCGACGCACACGACAAATATGCCAACCAGGAAGTGGCTTACCTGCTCCAGCGCATAGAAAACCACAACGGGCTCATCATTCTCGCTTCGAACTTTAAAATCAACATCGACGAAGCTTTCATCCGAAGGTTTCAGTCGGTAATTTATTTTCCACTACCCTCTCCTCTTGAACGGCTTCAGCTTTGGAAAAAAACCTTGCCCGAAACGCCTGATCAGAAACGACCCTCAGAAGCCGAATTGAGTTCGATTGCCAAAAAATACGAAATCACGGGTGCAGGAATTGTGAACGTTGTGCAATATTGCTGCCTTGAATCGCTGGCCAGCCAATCGCACGAAATAACGGTTGAACAAATTAAGAACGGCATCGAGCGCGAATACCAGAAAGAAGGAAAAGTATTCTGAGGTTTAGTTGGAACATTGATTGAAAATAAATTTCAGGGAAACGCGTCACATTTTATTATATGTCGCCAATTTGCTATTTTGCAGAACTTTCAGGTTAATTTAAAGAGAAATTTTATTGCATTTCTCCTGAATTCTTGAATTTATCTAAACCAACCCAACCATGAAAAAGAACTTTGCTTTCCTAAGGCCAACAATTGTGTTTGTTTTTATTCTGCTTCAGATTTGTTTTTTCCTGAATGTTCAGGCTCAGAAATTCACCATTCCGGTGTTTCCCGATACACAAAACGAAGTCAGACACGATTCAGCTATGTTTATCGGTCAGATGCAATGGATTGCAGCAAAGAAAGATTCGCTGAATGTGCCCTTTGTTTTGCATGTTGGTGATGTAGTCGATTCGAACAATACCATCGAGTTTGAGCGCGCCAGTGAAGGTTTTCAGATTTTAGACAAAGCAAAAATTCCATACGCCATAGCTATCGGTAACCACGACACCGGCTGGGCTAGCAAAGACACTGGGGATGCAAATAGGAGTCTTCGAACCACTACACTTTTCAATTCGTATTTCCCTGTTGAGCGGTTTAATGCGCAAAAAGGTAGATTCGAAAAGAATAAAAGCGACAATGCTATTTACACGTTTAAGGCCGGAGGTTTGAACTGGCTGGTGCTGACGCTCGAATTTTGCGCCCGCCAGGAAGCGGTTGACTGGGCCAACAAAGTTCTTCCAAAATATCGCGACTACAACGTTATTATCCTGACGCATTACTTTTTAACGGGCAAGGGTGAGATCGCTCCAAACAATTCCGGCTACGGAAACCTCAGCATTCAAAGCATATACGACCAACTGGTTAGACAGCATGCCAACATTCGTATGGTGATTTGCGGTCACACAGGTTCGTCGACATGGCGCGACGATGTCGGCGAAAACGGAAATCATATTTACCAGATTCTTCAGGATTACCAGGGCGAAGACAATGGCGGCGGTTACATTCGCCTGCTCGAAATAGATCCGAAAGCCGGAACCATCTCGGCCAAAATGTATTCGCCATTTTACAACAAAACACGCGACGATCAGTCGGCATTTTCCTTTTCAGGAGTTGAATTTGTAACCAGGAAATAAATCGATATGAAAAATACTGTCCTCATACTTATCCTCATTTTCAGTGGTTCACTTCTGGTGGCACAAACTCCGGAAACATACTGGAATTCCAAAACTCAGCTAAATCCGTATCGTCTGCCAATGGCGCCTCCCGGAACTAAAATCAAATTCATGGATTTGGACAACGATGGTGATCCGGATGTATTGGAATCAATGACCATAAACAATACGCCTGTGCGCTGGATTGACGATGACGATGATATGAAATACACCGACACGGAAGGCGATACCGACAGCGACTGCCTGATGATTGACCGCAACAAAGACGGAAAATTTGGCAGCTACAGCGACCTGATCATCGACTGGAATGATACCAACGGTGACCAGAAAGCCGACATGCAGGTGGTGGTGGATTATGTGGCTCAGGAAAGCAAA
Source organism: Prolixibacteraceae bacterium (assembly GCA_963677955.2). Classification (GTDB taxonomy): domain Bacteria; phylum Bacteroidota; class Bacteroidia; order Bacteroidales; family Prolixibacteraceae; genus Aquipluma. The sequence goes on along the minus strand of CAXXQR010000001.1, from coordinate 3,057,768 downwards.
AATGCGTGGGGCCCCGGCCACTACATGTGGGTTTTGGATACCGATCAGGACAATATTTTCAACTACATCGACTGGAACACGTTTGAACTTCGGGCATGGATTCACAACGGCCAGTCCGATTTTTTTGAAGACTATCATGGCAAAAGCCTCTTCCTGAAAATGCATACCACAACCGATAAAATGAACGACGTACGGTTGAACTGGGAAAATCCGTTTCTATTTTACGATACCGACAACGACGGGCTGACCGAAATGGCCATTCGTCTGTGCGATTCGCCGGCCATTGTGAACGACCGTTCGCTGCCCAACACTCCGGAAAATATGAAACTGACCGGGAACATCGATTGGGCTTCCATGTCGTTTGACCTGGATAACGACAATTCTCCTGAAAATGAATTCGATCTCGACATGACGATACATTTCCGCGGCGGTGGCTTCAATTACATGGATCAGGTGCACCATTTCGAACACATGCGTGGACTTCCGACAACCGATACTATGTTTATGGACCCACGCTGGCGGCAGATTTCCGAACTAATATTTCCTGATCACGATTCCGCATGGAATTTAATTCACAACCGGGGAAAATGGACTTCCTGCTATTTTACCTTCGACGAAGATGACGACTGCAACCGATGGGAACGTGTCGAATTGTACGAGCCACGCGACATGTTTAAAATCGGTGCCCGCAAAGGGGGAATCGATAACAATCCGCAAGCCGATGCGGCCGGCGACCGTGGCGAATGGGATCTGGACAATTCAGGAAAAGGCAATTTATATGTCAGCAAATTCGACGGACGCATTCACTTGTATGGTGCCGAGTGGGGAGCCTGGAGAATTGATCAGAATGCTTTTTCATTCCAGGGTTTCGGAGGTCTTTATGATGGATATGGTTCCAGAAGAATGCAGGTTGAACCCAAAGCTTTTGCAACAGTCAAGTATGCCGATACGAACAACAATGGTTTTTTGGACGAAATTTCGTACGATCTCGACGGCGACACCATTTTCGAACACACCGTTTCGCTCCTGAAACTGGGAATTGACGATCGCGAAGAGGTGATCCAAACTTCAGGAATGGAATACAAAGATCTGGTCGCCCTCAACACAAAAGTATCCGAAAAAATGTGGCAAAACGCCCAGGACGCTTCGGCTGTTGCAGAAAAAGCTGGAATAAACCTGAGTTGGTATAGCCTGATGCGCAGTCCAAAAAGTATTCAGCAAAAATACACATACGGGTACTGGCTGCAATTCTATGTGTACCACGACCTGATGGAACTGGGCATTCGCAAACAAAATCAGGAATTCCTGAAAAAACTGGATCAGGCTTATTTCTCCGGAAACTGGAAAGGCGTTGGCAAGATTTAAAGTTCAGAAATTACCCCACAGGAACAAACACAAACAACCATCTAAATTCTAGAACTTTACACATTTATCGCATAAAAATAGAAGACGGGGGAAATGCAAAAAAATAGATAATCCTGAATTCATTGAAATAGGAAAATTCCCTATAGGTACTTGGTTGAACATTAAGTTTGGTTTCCCGATTCAAATTTAAATTTACTTATTACATTTGAAGTCATTTAAATGGATAAGCAAACGTCATGCAGGCACGTAATCGTCTGAATCAGTGGCTTATTCTCCGAAAATTTCCTTTACTCAAGAATTAAATTATCTAATAATTTGACTGGTGGGAAAACTAAAAGACAAATTTTCAGGTTACGATGCCCCGCAAAAAGCGATGCAGGCCGGTATATATCCCTATTTCAGGGAAATAGAATCTGATCAGGATACAGAAGTAATAATTGGTGGTAAACGGGTTTTGATGTTCGGTTCGAACAGTTACCTCGGTTTGACCAACCACCCAAAAGTTAAGGAAGCGGCCAAAGCGGCAATCGACAAATATGGAACCGGTTGTGCCGGTTCAAGATTTCTGAACGGGACCCTGGATATTCATATTCAGCTTGAAAATAAGCTGGCTGAGCTGGTTGGAAAAGAAGCTGCACTTTGCTACAGCACCGGATTTCAGGTTAATTTGGGTGTGGTTTCCATTCTCGCCGGTCGCCACGATTACCTTCTGCTCGACGAACTCGACCATGCGTCGATTATTGAAGGCAGCCGACTGTCGTTTTCGCATGTATTAAAATATGCCCATAACGATATGGAGGCATTGGAAGCCAGGTTGAAAACCTGCCATCCGGAAAACGTCAAGCTCATTGTTTCAGATGGAGTTTTTTCAATGGAAGGCGATATCCTGAAACTTCCGGAAATGGTAAGATTGGCGGAGAAATACCAGGCGTCTATTATGATCGACGATGCACATTCATTGGGAATTCTTGGAAAAAACGGATCAGGGACCGCTTCACATTTTGGCCTGACCGACAAGGTTGATCTGATAATGGGTACATTTTCAAAATCGTTGGCAGCCCTTGGCGGATTTATTGCCGGCGAAAAGGACGTCGTAAATTTCATCAAGCACAATTCACGTTCACTTATTTTCAGCGCCAGCATGACACCTGCTTCAACGGCTACTGTTCTGGCTGCAATCGAAATCATGGAAAGTGAACCCGAAAGAATTCAACATCTTTGGGATCTTACAGCCTTTGCACGGGAAGGATTTCAGGCTGCCGGATTTTGTACCGGAAAATCGGAAACACCAATTATTCCATTGTTTATTCACGATGACATAAAAGCGCTGCAATTCACAAAGACTTTGCTTGAAGATGGAATTTTTGTCAACCCGGTGGTTGCACCGGCAGTCCCGAAAGAAGACAGCCTGATCAGGTATTCGCTAATGGCCACTCACACCCGGGAACAAGTTGAAATTTCGATTGATAAAATTTCGAAAGCAGCCAAAAAGCTTGGATTACTTGAATTTCAACCGGCAATCTGATAGCGGCTTATGAAAAAAATTATTCTTATCACAGGTGTTTCTTCAGGCTTTGGAAAACAAACAGCCAGACTTTTGGCTGAAAAAGGCCATACTGTTTACGGAACGGTTAGAACTGAATTCGTTCCGGACGACAAAATTCATCTTCTGAAAATGGATCTCACCGATTTAAATTCCATCCGGAATGCTGTTGCAGATGTATTGAAAATGGAAGGAAGGATCGATGTACTTATCAACAACGCAGGAATGCATTCCGGAGGACCAATAGAAACCCTTCCGTTTGAGACTGTCAAACTGCAAATGGACACCAATTTCATGGGAATAGTCCATCTTGTGCGTGAAGTTCTTCCGGCGATGAGGAAACAGGGAGGTGGCACAATCATCAATTTCAGTTCCATAGGTGGCTTGATGGGATTGCCTTTTCAGGCTTTTTACTCGGCCGGTAAATTTGCGATTGAAGGTTTCAGCGAAGCCCTGAGAATGGAAGTCAAAGCATTTAAAATTAAGGTGGTTCTCATCAATCCCGGCGATTTCCATACCAGTAATTCACAAAACCGAAGAAATTTCCTTGCTCCAACTGGCCAAGATGACCCGTATCACGATCAGTTTGAAAAAACACTGGCTGCCATTGAAAAAGATGAAAGCAATGGTTGGGACCCGCAAAAGCTTGCGCAAAAACTGGCTAAAATTGTGGAATGTAAAAAACCGCGTCAACGATACATCATTGCTTCCTTTGAACAAAAATTAGCCGTCGGGTTAAAATACCTCCTGCCGTCGAAATTGTTCAGAAAGATTTTGGAGGACCATTACAAAATAAAATAGCCAGCCCAGGCAACTCCAGAAAACAATTATTTTCTGCAAAAAATCAACTATTTTTGGTTCAACCCGAACCAAACCAAGCCGTCATGAAACAAACCTTTTTGACCGTCATTCTTTACTTTTCGCTTTGTTCTGTGCTTTTTGCGCAATCACCCGAAATTCGCGGCAACCTTCAGCGCTGGCACTCCATTCAACTGGTTTTCGATGGTCCGCTATGCAGCGAAACCGATTTCAGACCGAACCCTTTCCTCGATTACCGCCTGGAAGTAACTTTTACCAACGGGGCCAAAACCTATAAAGTTCCCGGCTTTTTTGCAGCCGATGGGCATGCGGCGGAAACTTCAGCCATCTCCGGAAATAAGTGGCAGGTCAATTTTGTTCCTGATGAAGCGGGAATATGGAATTACCGGATTTCGTTCCGCAGCGGGAAAAACATTTCGATCAGCGACGCAATCGACGAAGGCCAAACACTGGCTCCCGACGGGCTTTCCGGAACACTGCAAATTGCTGAAGCCAGCCGGGATGCACCGGGATTTCAGGCCTTAGGACGAATTGTTTACACAGGCGGACGTTACCTCAAATTCAGCGGAACAGGCGAATATTTCCTGAAAAACGGGTCCGACAGTCCGGAGAATTTTTTGGCGTACACGGGGTTTGATCAGACTTACCGGTTTGGAACCAAGGCCGTGATTCGCGAAGGCGAAGCCAATCCGAAAGAAAACTGTCACATCTACGAACCGCACATCAAAGACTGGAAAACTGATGACCCAAGCTGGCAAAACGGTAAAGGCAAAGGCATCATTGGCGCACTCAATTACCTCGCATCACAAGGGGTGAACTCGCAATACATGCTGACCATGAACATTATGGGCGACGGCAAAGATGTTTGGCCGTATGCCGATCACGACGAGCGCTACCGCTTCGACTGTTCGAAGCTGGCACAATGGGACATCGTTTTCGACCACATGGACCGGCTGGGCATGATGATGCATCTGGTGCTTCAGGAAACCGAAAATGAGTGCCTGCTCGATGGCGGCTGGACTAACGTTCAGCGAAAAGTTTACCTGCGCGAACTGGTCGCGCGATTCGGACATCATTTGGGAATTACCTGGAACCTGGGTGAAGAAAACGGACCGGCTGACTTTTCACCGGTTGGACAAACCGACCAGATGCGCAAAGACATGGCCAATTACCTGAAATCGATCGATCCTTATCCAAATTTTGTAGTGGTGCACACCCATTCCGACAACGAGCATCAGGACAAAATACTTACACCGCTGCTGGGTTTCGAAAACCTCGACGGTCCTTCGATGCAAATTGGTAAAGTGCAAAACATCAATAACCGGGTATCGCATTTCATTGATGAATCAGATAAATCGACCAAAAAATGGGTCGTGAATCTGGACGAAATAGGAAATGCCAGCCGGGGAGTTATGCCCGATACGTTTGATGCACAGCACGACACCGTTCGCCATTACGCGCTGTGGGGCAGCCTGATGGCCGGAGCCGGAGGAGCCGAATGGTATTTTGGCTATCGCTACCCAAACAACGACCTGAACTGCGAAGACTTCCGCAGTCGCGAACTTTGGTGGAAACAAACTGAAATCGCCACCGGCTTTTTCAGTGATAACGTTCCTCTGGAACAAATGAAAGCTGCCAATGAACTGGTTCCGGAAACCGGAGGATATTGTTTAGCCAAAGCCGGTGAAATTTATGTTGTCTATCTTCCAAAAGTAATATCTCCGGAAATAAGTTTGCCTGAAGGAAAATATACGATTCAATGGTTCAATCCGCGAACTGGTGGAAAAGTTCAGAATAGAACAGTGAAAATGATTAATGGCGGTGGAAAAGTTTCGATGGGAATGACTCCTGTGAATGATGGGAAAGATTGGGTGGCGGTGATTAAAAAGCAATAAGATTGTTGAGCACACAACATTTAGCGTACTAACATGAAAAGAAACTTAATTCCAATCCTCAATGAAATGCAATAATTGATAAAGCAGAACTCCATTTTTCGAATCCGTTTATTGAGAAAATGAATTAATTTGGTTGCTCGTTTTATTCATTCTTAACTTACACCTATGGACTTCCATTCATTTACATCAAACATCCACTGGCTTCCGGTTGTAGTGATGACCATTTTATCGTTTTCGCTGGGTTTTGCCTGGCACCAAAAGTTTCTGTTCGGGAAAACCTGGACCGAAGAAAACAAGGAGAATCTGGCCCGTAAAGCAAATTATCCGCTCATTTTTGGCGGAACAGCAATAATGCATTTTCTGGCGTTGGCCGGATTAAGCGCCATGGTCTCAAACCTTGGATGGCACGATGGCTTGCATGCCGGAGTGCTCGTTTGGTTAGTCTGGGTACTTCCACCCATGACCGCTACATACCTTTTTGCCAACCGCAGCCTTAAACTATTGGCCATTGATGCCGGAATGTACCTGGTTTTGTTTGGCATTTCAGGATTGGTACTGGGCATTTGGTAAAAGTACTCCAGTACACTGAGGTGTCTCTTTCCGGAAACCTGCTTTATTACAATTTCGATTGAAATAGATTTCCGGAAATAAACTAATTTAGCGTTCCTAAACCGACCTACCATGGAAACTAACCCGCTAAAAATCCTCGTTCTTGTTTGTGTTCTGTTTTTAATTGTGAGCAAATCCAGTGCTCAGGTATCTTTTGGAAATCCTCAAAACATTAACGAAAACTGGCTTTTTGTTTTGGAAGATCAGGCCAACGCACAAAATGCTGATTTAGACGATTCGAAATGGCGGAAACTTGATTTGCCACACGACTGGAGCATCGAAGGACAATTGAGCCCGACACTGGCCAGTTGTACCGGATATTTGCCCGGAGGTGTTGGCTGGTACCGCAAACACCTGGCAATTCCGGAAGATCAGAAAGGCAAAAAGCAATACATTTATTTTGAAGGAGTGTATAACCGTAGCGATGTTTATGTGAACGGAAATCTCGTTGGCAAGCGTCCCAACGGGTATATTTCGTTTATGTACGATCTCACACCATTTCTGAACTATGGAACCGATAACGTGATCGCAGTCAGGGTCGATCACAGTCGTGCGGCCGACTCTCGCTGGTATACCGGCTCCGGAATTTACCGAAATGTTTTCCTGATTACAGCCGACCCGGTGCACATTCACCAGTGGGGCGTATTTTACCAAACGAAAAGCGTGGTTAAGAATCAGGCTTTGCTTAATGTAAAAGTCGAAATGGACAACACTTCCGGCTCGGATGCTGCACTGAGTGTAAACTTGTTGCTGTTGTCGGCTAATGATGAAATTGTGGCGAAAGGTTCCCAAAAACTTCAGGCAAAACCTTCAGGAACAAGCTCATTAAATCTCGACTTGAAATTGAAGAATCCGGTTTTGTGGAAACTTGAAAATCCCTATTTGTATCGCCTGAAAACAGAAATTCTTCAGAATGGCAAAGTCATTGACCAGGCCGAAACTCAGGTTGGCATTCGCACCCTCACGTTCGACGCGAATAAAGGGTTTGCGCTCAACGGCGAGTGTACCAAACTGAAAGGCGTTTGCATCCATCACGACGGAGGTTGCCTCGGGTCGGCTGTTCCGCCACAGGTTTGGGAACGCCGCCTGCAAAATCTGAAAGCAATGGGTTGCAATGCCATCCGGTTGAGCCACAATCCACAGGCTCCTGAACTGTACGACCTTTGCGACAAAATGGGATTTCTGGTAATGGACGAAGCTTTTGACGAGTGGAAATATGCCAAACGAAAATGGCTCACCGGCTGGAACAAGGGAACTCCGGGATTTGAAGGCAGTTTCGACTTTTTCGACGAATGGAGCGACCGCGATGTCACAGACATGGTGCTTCGCGACCGCAATCATCCGTCGGTGATCATGTGGAGCATCGGCAACGAAATTGATTATCCGAACGACCCGTATTCGCATCCGGTACTCGACAAAGGAACCATCAATCAACCGGTTTACGGAGGCTACCAACCCAAAAATCCACCGGCAACTGAACTTGGCGATATTGCCAAACGACTGGCAGCCGACGTTCGGAAAGCAGATCTTTCGCGCCCGGTAACTGCAGCTTTGGCCGGCGTAATCATGTCGAACGAAACCGGTTATCCCGGCGCTTTGGATGTGGTGGGTTACAATTACACCGAAGACCGCTACGAGATGGATCACAAAAAATATCCGGAGCGGGTTATCTACGGAAGTGAAAATGGTATGGGAATGGCTTCGTGGAAATCGGTTCGCGATTCGGAAAATATTTTTGCACAGTTTCTGTGGGCGGGAATCGACTATTTGGGCGAATCGAATGCCTGGCCATCGCGCGGTTTTCACTCCGGATTGCTCGACTTTGCCGGAAACCTAAAACCACGAGGTCATTTCCGGAGGGCGCTTTGGGAAACGAAACCAGTGACTCACCTCGGAACTTATCCGGCTCCTGAACAAAGAAGAAACTACCTTTCGATTGATGCCTGGCCGAACTGGAACTACGAAACAGGTGAAAATATACGCGTGGTTTGTTACACCAATTGCCAAAAATCAAAACTACTCCTGAATGGCAAACAGATTGGCGAAGAAAAAGCATACGACAACAATACCGGAATCATTTCATGGGACATCCCTTTTGAAGCCGGAAAACTTGAAGTAGTTGGGTATAACAACAATCAGGAAGCCTGTCGATATGCCATTCAAACATCGGCACGACCGTTTGCACTAACTGCCAAAGTGGATAAAATGAAGCTTTCGAAGGACAAAGATCTGGCGCAAATTGAAATTCAGGTAACCGACGAAAACGGGGTTCCGGTCATGCTGTCCGATGACGAAGTGACCTGCCAGACTGATGGTCCGGCCAAATTGCTGGGGCTCGAAGCCGGAAATAATTCGGACATGAGCAATTACCGCGATAACGTTCAGCGCGTTTATCAGGGCCGCATACTGGCTTATGTGCAGACGACAGGAACTTCAGGCCAAATAAAAGTTAATTTTACAGCACCATGGCTGAAACCCGTGGAAGTTTCACTCGAATCAAAATAAAACCCAAATAACCAATTATGAAACGCATTGCAATTCTCCTTTTTATTGTTCTTTCCTTTTCTGCCGTTCAGGCGGCAATCGTCGATACCATTCAGGTTTACAGTCTGTCGATGCAGAAAAATCTTAAAGTTGTAGTTGTCACTCCTGATAATTATGCCTCGGCACAAAAGTTACCTGTGGTGTATTTGTTGCATGGCTATAGTGGCAACCATCTCGACTACATCAATAAGGCCAAAGGTTTTGAAAAGGCAGCCGATCAGTACAACATGATCATTGTTTGCCCCGACGGCGGCTTTAGCAGTTGGTATTGGGACAGTCCGGTTGACCCGACTTCGAAATACGAAACGTACATTTCCGGAGAATTGGTTAAAGCCATTGATGCCAAATACAAAACTATTCCCGATCGTAAAGGCCGTGCAATCACCGGATTAAGCATGGGCGGACACGGCGCTTTATACCTGGCATTCAAACATCAGGATGTATTTGGAGCTGCCGGAAGCATGAGTGGCGGCGTGGATATTCGTCCGTTCCCCAACAATTGGGACATGGCCAAACAACTCGGAACTTATGCCGAATTTCCGGAGCGTTGGGAGAAAAATACAGTGATTAATATGCTCAACCTGCTGACACCAAATTCGCTGGCTATCATTATCGATTGCGGTACTGAAGACTTCTTTTACAAAGTCAATGTAAACCTTCACGAGCAATTGCTGTATCGCAACATTCCGCACGATTTCATTACCCGTCCCGGTGGCCATTCGTGGCCCTATTGGACCAATTCAGTGAAGTTCCAATTGTTGTTCATGAGTAATTATTTCAATAGCAATCGATAAAAAATAGTAAAAAGCTTCTTTCTGGACATAAGGGTAGAAAAATGTGAAATCATATTTTCTACCCTTATTTTTAAGTGCCATTCTTACACTTTTTTCTTGCCTTTTCTGCTGAAGCTTTTAACTTTACACATCAATACAAAACAAACCCAACTTGCCCAACATGATCCGAAAACCACTACTCCTTTTACTGGCTCTTTTCAGTGTTATACTCTTGAAAGCACAGCCATACACTCAATTTACTCCCGGCCAAATCTGGAATGACAACAACGGCACACATATAAACGCACATGGTGGTGGTATTCTGTTTCACGATGGAACTTACTATTGGTATGGCGAACATAAAATCGCCGGAAGAATTGGAAACTCGGCCCAGGTTGGCGTGCACTGCTATTCGTCAGCCGACCTGTACAACTGGAAAGACGAAGGCATCGCCCTGAAAGTTAACGAAACAGATCCGACCAGCGACATTGCAAAAGGCTGCACGCTTGAACGTCCGAAAGTCATTTACAATGCCAAAACCAACAAATATGTCATGTGGTTTCATCTGGAACTTAAAGGTAAAGGCTACCTGGCTGCCCGAAGCGGAGTGGCCGTATGCGACAATCCAACCGGCCCGTTTACTTTCCTGAAAAGCTTTCGCCCAAATGCCGGGTACTGGCCGCTCAATGTTCAGCCATGCCACAAAAAACCAATTTCTCCGGACATAAAAGACACCTATTGCGGTGGCAAAGGCTGCCTGCCCGGACCAGTTGATTCTGTCAATATTTTGGGACGCGATTTCAAAGGCGGACAAATGGCCCGCGACATGAATCTTTTTGTTGATGACGACGGAACTGCCTATCATATCTATTCTTCCGAAGAAAACAGCACTTTGCACATATCGAAACTCACCGACGATTACTTGTCGTATTCCGGACAATATTACCGCGTTTTTGTTGGCCGGTACATGGAAGGTGCGACTTTATTTAAACGTCAGGGCAAATATTACATCATTGCATCAGATTGTACAGGCTGGGCACCCAATGCAGCGCGATCCGCTGTTGCCGACGAGATTTTCGGCACCTGGACTGAACTGGGAAATCCAGCGCAAGGCAACGATGCAGAAACGACTTTTCATTCGCAAAGCACATACGTGTTGCAGGTTCAGGGCAAAAAAGACAGTTACGTTTTTATGGGAGACCGCTGGACTCCGGATAACCCGATTGACGGTCGTTACATTTGGCTGCCCATTGTGTTTGAAAACGACGAACCAAAGCTGTATTGGCAGGATAGCTGGAAGTTACAGTAGGTTGCGCAAAGTGCATGGGGACGGAAGAATGGATACAGGAGAGCGGAAAACAGATTTTAATCGCGTAGCGATGACAGTATGGTAGCGAATATATGAAGAATACGAATCCGTCCGCGAACAAATGTTGATTAAAATGGAATACCTGCTTCGGACGGAATAGAGTCGACACAAATAACTGGCAAAACTTTTCTACCATGCAAATGGGCAGAAAGTTCAGCATGACGGGCTAATAATTGGCTTTGTAATCAAAACATAAACTAATACAATCACAATGAAACACATTTCAATTATTCTTTTTGTCCTTTTTGCATTCACTACAAACATGTATGCAAAAATCATTCTTCCCAATGTATTCTCCGACAACATGGTTCTTCAGCAAAATTCTGACGTTGCTATCTGGGGCTGGGCGAACCCGGCCGAAATTGTGAAAATTGTGGGGAGCTGGAACAGTTCGGACACCGTAAAAGTAAAAGCTGATAATTCTTCGGAATGGAAAGCTACCATCCACACGGCTAAAGCGGGCGGACCTTACAGCATTCAGATTCTGGCAAATGGTGGAATCGAGTTGAAAAACGTGATGCTGGGCGAAGTTTGGATTTGCAGCGGCCAGTCGAATATGGAAATGAATGTCGGCTGGAAGATATTCAACGGCGAAGAAGAAGCCGCAAAAGCCAACCACCCGAATATCCGGATTTTTAATGTAGCCAAAATTGGCGCCGAATATCCACAACAGGACTGTAGGGCCACATGGACTGTTTGCTCGCCTGAAACCATGCGCTCAACCAGTGCTACCGGTTATTTTTTCGCCCGCGAATTGCAGGAAAAACTGAACGTTCCGGTTGGAATTATCGTGTCGGCCTGGGGTGGCACACCGGCAGAAGTCTGGATCGAAAAAAGCCGCATCGAAAACAATCCGGAATTAACGAAAAACAAATACATTGACAATAAACCCTGGTGGCCAGGCTCGCCGGGCAGACTTTACAATTCAATGATCTACCCTTTCGTTCCGTACGGAATTGCCGGTGCAATCTGGTATCAGGGCGAATCGAACTGTTCAACTTATCCGGTTTATGCTGAACTGATGAAAACATTGGTTGAAAACTGGCGTGAAGATTTCAAGAAGGATTTTCCATTTTATTTTGTACAAATTGCGCCCTATACGTACGGCGAAACAGAACCTTCCTATTATCTGCGCGAACAGCAGGATATCGCAGCACGAACAATCCCAAACACAGGAATGGTAGTCATTTCCGATTTGGTGGATAATGTCAAAGACATTCATCCGAAAGACAAACTTTCCGTGGGCAAACGTCTGGCCAATTACGCGCTTGCACAAACATACAAGCAGGACGTTGGCGCCTATAAATCGCCCGTGTATCAATCGATGCAGATCGAAAAAGGCAAAGTTCAGGTTACTTTCAGCAACGTTTTAACAAGCCTGAAATGTACAGGCAAATCTCCGGAAGAATTCCTGATTGCCGGCGAAGATCAAAAATTTGTTCCGGCAAAGGCTAAAATTGAAGGCAATTCGGTAATCCTTTCTTCGAAAGAAGTTAAAAATCCGGTGGCTGTTCGCTTCTGTTTTGATAACTCAAGCATGCCTGATGTTTTTAGCAATGAAGGATTGCCATTGGCTCCTTTCCGGACCGATAAATGGTAATCTCCGTTTTAAATAAAACCACATAGACACATTAAGCACATTAGAAAATTAAAGAAACTTTGTGTCCTATGAGCCTATGTGGTTCTATAATTGATTTTTAAATATGAAAACACTATATCTTTTCATCCTGATTTTGTTCTCGGGAACAATTCTTTTCGCCGGAATACCATTCTCTGCTGAATTGCACAACCCGGTGCCGGGCGCAGGCTTTGGAAAGGAATTTTTCGACGCGCATCCTGAATTTTCACCCATTTTACAGGTAAAAAAAGGCTGGTCTCCAACCATTTTGTCAAACGGCATAAAAGACAGAACAGCCCCGATTCCGTTTGCCTAGAAATTAACTCAATTTATGGAAGATGCCGGTCACTCCTGCGACTGGCCGGTAAGCAATCCAAATTTTTTGCCAACCTTAACGAGAATGACCCAATTTCTGAAGAAGCAATATATGATGAAATAACTCTACTTACAAAACAAGACCAGCTATGAAAATCCAACCTATTTCACTGAAAAGCAACAAAAAGACACACTTTTTTCGTTCAGGATTTCTAATTTCTTTCTGTCTTATATTTTTTTCTTCCTGCAACAAAACGCCCGATTTCTCCAACCGCGAACAAAACTTCGATTCCGATTGGAAATTCTTTCGTGGCGAAGCTTCCGGCGCCGAAAGCGCAACATTCGACGATTCGCAGTGGAGAAACCTTGATCTGCCGCACGACTGGAGCATTGAAGATTTGCCGGCTGATTCAACAAAAAATCAGATCGGACCATTTTCCGAAGACAGCCAGGGACAGGGTGCCACCGGAAATGTGGTCGGTGGAACAGGTTGGTACCGAAAGACTTTCGCGCTCGACAAATCATCGGAAGGCAAAAAGGTGCAAATCGTTTTCGACGGTGTTTACATGAATTCCGAAGTCTGGATTAACGGGCATTCGCTGGGCGTTCACCCGTACGGTTTTACTCCGTTCTTCTACGATCTGACCAATTATCTAAAACCTTCCGGAGAAAAAAATACACTGGCTGTAAAAGTGAACAACACCGGTAAAAACAGTCGATGGTACAGCGGCTCGGGCATTTATCGGCATGTGGTTTTGCAAACTACCGACAAAGTTTTTATTCCGGTCTGGGGAACTTTTGTAAGCACGCCAAATGTTAGCGACGAAAAAGCAACGGTTATTGTCAGCACGAAAATCATGAACGAACGCGGAGAATCGGGAGAAATAGCAGTGCGCACTCAAATAATTTCGCCTGAAGGAAAGGTAGTTGCGGAAAAAGAGGCTAAAATTCAGGCACAGCCCGGCGACATTTCAAAAGCGGACCAAATTCTTGAAGTTAGCACGCCTGAGCTTTGGGATCTGGAATCGCCCACACTTTATAAGGCTGTTTCGGAAATCAGCTTCAACGGAAAGCCAGTCGATCAAAAGACAACAATTTTTGGTATTCGTTCATTGGATTTCAGCGCCGAAAAAGGTTTTCTCCTGAACGGCAAACCTGTACTTTTGAAAGGTGGCTGTATGCACCACGACAATGGTCCGCTGGGTTCAGCTACAATCGACCGTGCCGAGGGAAGGCGTGTTGAACTGATGAAAAAGTTTGGATTCAACGCCATACGAACCAGTCACAATCCACCATCACACCAGTTTTTGGATGCCTGCGACCGACTTGGCGTTTTGGTGATCGACGAAGCTTTTGACCAATGGCAGCGCCCCAAAAATCCGGAAGATTATCACTTATATTTCGACGATTGGCACAAGAGCGACCTGGAATCGATGGTGCTGCGCGATCGCAATCATCCTTCAGTAATTATGTGGAGCATCGGAAACGAAATCAATGAGCGGATCGATACTTCGGGCCTTCGGATCATGAAAAATCTGAGCGACATTGTTAAGCGACTCGACACATCGCGCCCGGTTACCGAAGCCATCTGTTCCTTTTGGGATCATCCTGACTACAAATGGGAAAAAACCATTCCGGCATTTGCACAACTCGACGTTTGCGGATACAATTATAAATTGGACGAGTATGAAAATGACCACAAAATTGCTCCGGAACGAATCATGATGGGAACAGAATCGTTTTCGGTTCAGGCTTTCGAAAACTGGCAAATGGTTGAAAAACATCCGTATGTCATCGGCGACTTCGTTTGGACTTCGATGGATTACCTGGGAGAATCGGGAATTGGGAATGCCCTGATTGGCAAAGATAAGAAAGTGACTTTCGCACCCGGATGGCCTTGGTACAATGCGCATTGTGGCGATATAGATATTTGTGGATTCAAAAAGCCTCAATCCTATTTCCGCGATGTGGTCTGGAAAATCAGCAAACTCGAAATGGCAGTTCATGCTCCTATCCCTTCAGGAATGATTGAAAATGTGAGTTACTGGGGTTGGCCCGACGAACAGCAAAGCTGGAACTGGGCCGGAAATGAGGGCACTAAATTACAGGTAAATGTTTATTCCAATTACCCTGAAGTGAAACTAGAGCTAAACGGGAAAGAAGTTGGGACCAAAGCTGTGTCAACAGAAACCAGACTTACTGCTACTTTCGAAGTGCCATACGAGGCCGGCGAATTAAAAGCCATTGCACTTCAGGATGGAAAAGAAATGGAATCGAAAATCCTGAAAACCACCGGGAAAGCAGCAAAAATCAGGTTAACTGCCGATCGATCGGAAATTAAAGCAGACCGAAACGATCTTTCGTATGTGACGGTTGAAGTGACCGACGAAAACGGAGAGCTGGTTCCTGATGCCAATTTGCCGGTTCAGTTTACTATTTCAGGAGCAGGAGAACTGGCCGGTGTTGAAAACGGGAATCCGAGCGATATGAAAAGTTTCAGAACCCCGAAAGTAACCAGTTTCAAAGGCAAATGCCTGGTGATATTGCGTCCCTCAGGCGTAGCCGGTGAGATTAAGTTAACCGCTCAATCAGAAGGTTTGGAAGGAACTGAACTGGTTGTAGTAACTAAATAAAAAAAAACAACCAAATGAAGTACATGCCAAATTTACCGGCACACACTTTATTTCGTTGAATTCGAAACTTCAGGAAAAAGAAAACCCCGGATTTCTCCGGGGCCTTCATTATAGAAACTTAACATACTTTTTTTTAGCTGTTCAAACTTGAAACTTTGACAAATTTTTCGCCTGCAGTCATCGAAATTCCACAGCGGTCAGGTGCGGCATTGTCGTAGGTATTTCCACAAACCGGACAAACATAATACACGGTTGGCAATGATTTTACAGCGTTTGCTTCAAGAGCGGCCAGCGCTTTTTCGTAGAAAACTTTATGCTTTTGCTCTGTTTTGTAAGCATAGTTCAGGCTTACCATTGAAAGCTGATTTGAGACTTTACTGGCATTGGTCATAAATTCAGGATACATGGTTTTTACCTCGTAAGTCTCGCCAGCGATCGCATCCTGCAGGTTTTCCTTCGTCGATTTGACCGTGAATTCAGGAGTAATTACCGGAACAGTTTGCTTTGAACCTGCCAAAACTGACTTATGGTTATTGGCATGGATTTTTTCGGATTTTGAAGCGGCCTTAAACAACATGGCAATTTCGTGAAATCCTTCTTCTTCAGCTTTCTTGCTGTAGGCTTCATATTTGGCACTCGCGGTTGTTTCGCCTTTAAAAGCGTCCTGCATGTTTTGGAAATTAACCGATTTTGCATCGGCTGACACAGCCTGCGCATATTCGGTTTCCTTTACTTCGTTTGGCGATGTATGATTTGTGAACGATGGAAGCACAACAATTGCGGCTGCGGCAGCAATTAAAATAACAACTGATGATTTTTTCATTTTACTATTTTTTTGAAGTTTTAGAACGATACAAAGATGCATGTACCTTCATTCAAACTTCCTTCAGACAAGCTTAAAATCAGCTTAATAAGTTCAGGATGGAAAATGGAGCGAAAAAGTGCTGCCTTTGCCCGGAGTACTTTCGGCAAACAACTCAATACCTTGCAAATTGGCCAGTTTTCGCACAATGGACAGCCCGAGCCCGTTCCCTTTTACCAGCGAACTTCTGGACGCATCGGCCCGGTAAAAACGATTGAAAATATTGGGCAGATGTTCCGGCGAAATTCCAATACCATCATCCTGAATCGACAAAGTTTTCGAATCAGGATTCCAGGTCACAAACACGTTTCCAAACTCTTTGCCATATTTCACAGCGTTGTTCAGAATGTTATCCAAAATAAGTTCAAGAAAAATACGATCGGCTGTAACCATTATATTTTCAGGCACATTAACCTGAATGCTTATGCTTTTCTCTTTAGCTTCTTCAGCTAATTTTTCACCTGAAATGCGAAGCAGTCCAACAATCTGAATGACTTCTTTTCGGGCAACGGCACTGTTCGATTCAGCGCGGGCCAATTGCAGCAATTGATTCAATAAGCTGTCGAGGCGGTCGACTTCCTTAATTATGCCTGAAATTTTTTCCTCATACATTTTTGGTTCGCGTTGTTTGCGAACCAAAACTTCAAGCGTGCCGCGAATTGCAGACAGCGGCGTTCGTATTTCGTGCGAGGCATCGCTTGTAAATTGCTTTTGCTGAATCATGCTGGCCTCAATCCGGCCAAGCAATTCGTTAATGGTTTTGGTCAGTTCGAATAATTCATCTTTGTGCTGTGGCAAAGTCAGACGAGTACTTATGTTTGAATCTCCAATTCGAGAAGCTGTACGGATAAGTTCGTGAACCGGCGCTATGGCTTTCGAGGCAGCCAGCGACGAAGCCAGAAACTGAACGAGCAAAACCAATGGAAATGAAATGAGCAACGCATAAATGAGATTATTCAGGATATTGAACGATTCCTCTTCCGAAACGGCAATGGTAAGTGCGCCAATTGTTTTGCCATTGCTGTTCTTAATCGGGAATTGACCGAGCCGAATTTTCTGGTTTCTGATTTGTCCACCGTAATAAACTTGTTCCTGATCTTTAGGTTCGGCCAGTACCTGTTCTTTTAGCAGGTTCATGGAGCGAAAAATCACCTTCCCCTGCTCGTTTGTAATTTGCAAAAAAGTAGGATTTACCTCAACCTGACTATGCTCAGCCTCGTCCCATTCGGGCATTTTATTGATGATAATTGAATCATTCTTCCAGTCGAGGTTACTGAAAACTTCTTCTTTTTCAGCCAGAATATCATTATCGAGATGCGCGTATGCTGTTGTATAAACAACAATATAAATGGCTATAAAGACCAAGGCAGTAGTAAAAGCAACAGCGAGCGTATTAAAGAGAGCTATGCGGTTTTTAAATTTTAAATTCATTCGTCTTCAATTTTATATCCCACACCACGCACGGTGGTAATGAATGAAGGCTTTCCGGGGTCGTCGAGTTTCTTTCGCAGCGCATTGATATACACATCAATCACAGAATTATCGTAGTCGAAATGAATGTCCCACACTTTTTCGATGATACTGGTTCTGCGGCAAACTTTTCCCTTATTCCGGAGAAAGTACTCAAGTAACGAAAATTCCTTCTGAGTCAGTTCAACCAAAGTACCGCTTCGGGTAACGGTGTGTTTATCAATATTCATCTCTATTCCTGAAGCTTTAAAGATAACCGATGATTCGCTCTGAGTTTTTCGCATCAGGACCCGGATTCGTGCCAGCAACTCCTCGAAAGAAAATGGTTTGCGGATATAATCGTTCGCACCCGATTCGAGTCCAAAAACCACATCTTCAACGGTATCTTTTGCCGTCAAAAAAATAATTGGCACAACAAAATTTTCGAGCCTGATTCGTCGGCAAATCTCAATGCCACTCATCCCCGGCAACATCCAGTCGAGTAAAATAACGTCATATTCATCAGTATTGGCAAGGGCAAGATTTAACCCAAGTTTTCCATTGTTAGCCACATCAACGGCAAAACCCTCTTCCTCCAGACCATCCCTGACAAAATTGGCGATCGACGGTTCGTCTTCTACTATTAAAATGCGCATATCTGTTTTTCTGAAGATTATATCTCAAAGATAGAGAAAGCAATTAATCTTCATTGTCTGTATTACCAAAATCAGGCAGCGCCAATTCAACCCCGGCACCATGACTGTATACCAACTGCCCGCCAAGATACCCAGTTCGGGAAACCGAGGCCGCTAAAGCAGCAAACAAAAATACACCAACCCATTTTACCCAGATCCGGCTGTACTTTAAATAAGAAACGACCGCCCGAAACAGTGCAGTGACTATAGCCAGCCAAAGTGTTATTGAGGCCGCATCTTCGTGCATCTCCAACGGAATTTTCAACGGTCCGTCTTCAACACCTTCTCCGGCATAACTACCGGTAAGGTATGCCGCTGCGGCTCCTAAAGCGCCCAAAATTAACAGGTAAAAAGCGGCCTGGCTGAAAAACTCTTTTTTAACGAAAATGGCTATTATTTCCGAAAGAAACCCGGCCATCAGCAGGGCGATCGGAAAATGAATGAGCATAGCATGAAGGTGAGTTGCTGAAATCATAACTAAAAATTTTTTATTACAAAGATGCAACTACAAACATTCAGGAATCATTAGGCTATTCTTAATATCAGCTTAAAATTTAGATTTTCAGCAAATTACCCTGAATAAAATGGATTTTGAGACCTTCTCTTTTTCAGAAAACACGCTAAAAAAAGGACGAACCTTAAATCCGATTCGTCCCCTTTGTTTATGAAAATTTAAAAAGTACTTAGTGGTGGCCTTCAAACTTAAATGATACCTTCACTTTCGTCCGGTAACTTTCAATTTTGCCATCTTTGATGTGCATATCCATAGCGCTAACTTCAGCAATGCGCAGTTCGCGCAGGGATTCGGAAGCCAAAGCGATAGCGTTCGCAGCAGCTTTTTCCCATGATTCGCTGCTGGTACCTACCAACTCAATAATCTTGTAAACACTGTCGGACATAACAGACTCCTTTCCAATTTGGATTTTTCAACATGTACACAAAAGATCGGGTTTCGGTTTCGTTAAAGCACCTGTTTGAAAATAGGTTTTAAATATGTCCTTAAATCAAAGTATATTAATCGCTTTAAATTTATTTCAAAACAGACAAACTATCTGAACATCCTTGATTCACCATTTTTCCATATCATTTTTACTACAAACGAAATACGTATAAAAATGTCAGATCGGACTCAGCGGACAAAAAAGCTATGCGCTGCCACTAAAAAGACCTAAACATAAAAATGGAAACATACCTTTAAAAATAAGTACATTTACACATTACTGCTGATTTTAGAGCTTGCTTTATCATCGTTGGCCTAACGGATGCAGTCAGGTTTCTAACAGGTCAAATCACTAAATAGTCATTATCTTTATTCAATTTAAATAAAAGGAATGAAAATTTAAAAATTTAAAAAATAACAGATATGAAAATGAGGATAGTTTGTGTTTGCGCTGCATTAACGATGGCAGTATTTTCAGGATATGGACAAACAGTTGAAGAACCGGCAGCGAAAGTTGTGGTGAACACCCCGGAAAAAACGCTGAACTCGCAGTGGGACGGGAAACGGGTGGCTTATTTAGGCGATTCGATGACTGATACGCAACGGGTTGGTACAACCTGCATTTACTGGGAATATCTGTCTGAACTGCTGGGTATTATACCTTTGGTGTACGGAATCAATGGCAATCAATGGGACGGAATATACAAACAAGCGGTTAAGTTACACGACGAAAAAGGAACGGCAGTTGACGCAATCCTGATTTTTGCCGGCACAAACGACTACAATCGCAGCCTTCCAATGGGCAGGTTTTTTGACGAAACAACTAAAGAAACCATTGTCAACGGTGAAACCGTGACGCGTAAGCACCGCACACCTCTTGTAAACGACACAACCTTCTGCGGACGGATTAACAAAGTGATGGCCTACCTGAAAGATAATTTCCCGCAGCAGCAAATCATTATCATGACTCCTATTCACCGGGGATATGCAAAATTCAGCGACAAAAATATACAGCCTGAAGAAAGTTTTGCCAACGGACAGGGATTATACATCGACGCTTATGTGAATGCCCTCAAACAAGCCGCAGCCAATTGGTCTGTTCCGGCAATCGACCTTTATTCGCTAAGCGGACTTTATCCTTTGGCTGAATCGCAACTGCAATACTTCCATAACCGCGATACGGACCGCTTGCATCCGAACGCTTTGGGTGATTACCGTTTGGCAAAAACAATTCAATATCAGTTGCTGGCGCTTCCTGCTACGTTTGTAACTCAGTGAGAAGTGTTCTGAAATTGTCTAAAAATTGAAAAATTTTAAATAGGTCTAGAAATTCAACCCCTTTCGGGGTTGCTGGCTGATATTATTCATTTTCCGTGGGTTAACACCCACGGTTATTAAAATTACACCCTTTCAGTGTTTTAACAAATCAAAAGTCAGAAGGACTTGAATTTGAATAACCTCCGGTAAAACCGGTGGCAAATGAACCAGCAAATTAGAGAACCCCGAAGTGGGTTCAATGCGATATAAATAATAAGAGCAATTTATTGTCGTATATTTTAATTGTTACTCACCCCAAGTCCGCTAGCGGACTTCTCCCCTCTCTACACGTAGAGAGGGGCAGAGCATCGCAGATGCGACGGGGTGAGTCAAGAAACGTGAACAAAACAAATACAACATTATTTCATTCACTCAACTTAAATTCTAAAGTTTCAAAATACCCTTAAAACTTTTAGATCTCTCAAAAAAATGATGACTAAAATAAGCTTAAGTATCTGCTTATTTTGCCTGATGCTTTTCACCGGAATTGAAGGATATGCCCAGTCGAAGCCTGTTCCGCGCGACACCTCGTGCACGCCTTTCTCAGCCTTGCAAAAAATACTAAAAGCGTATCCTAATGTTACCCTTGTCAAACCGCATTTGCCTGAAGGTGTTTTGGCAGGTTCATCCGTGGTTCGAAGAAACGGTAACGTATATGGTCAATTTTCTGGATAAAATTGTATTTTTGGTAACCGAAATTTCGGCGACACGAAACAACCAATTTATACCAACTTAATACTTACACATGAAATCCATTGTATTTTTAGTCCTTTTCATTTGTTCAGTTAGCTATTCAATCGCACAGGAAACTGAACCGCTCGACTATGTCAACACCCTGATGGGAACTGATTCTAATTTTGCTCTGTCGAATGGGAATACCTATCCGGCCATTGCGTTGCCCTGGGGCATGAATTTCTGGACACCCCAAACCGCCAAAATGGGCGACGGCTGGGTGTATGGTTACGACGCCACACACATTCAGGGATTCAAGCAAACACATCAGCCAAGTCCGTGGATAAACGATTACGGTCAGTTTTCGCTTTTCCCTGAAACCGGCGATCTGAAAATTTCAGGAAAGTCAAGGGCAAGCTGGTTTTCGCACAAGGCTGAAGTCGCCAAACCAAATTATTACAGCGTTTACCTGGCCGACTACGATGTAACCACCGAAATAACGCCTACCGAACGGGCAGCCATGTTTAGGTTTACCTTTCCTGAAAACGATAAATCGACTGTATTGATTGATGCGTTCGACAAAGGTTCGTACATCAAAATCATTCCTTCCGAAAACAAAGTGATTGGTTACACTACCCGCAACAGTGGCGGTGTTCCGGCGAATTTTAAAGATTACTTTGTTGTTGTATTCGATAAACCATTCATTGAAAACCTGATTTGCAACGACACTGTTGTTGTTGGCGGTATTTCGGAATTAAAAGCCAACCATGTTTTGGCAGCGCTTCGCTTCCAAACCAAAAAAGGAGAACAGATTCATGCTCGGGTTGCTTCGTCATTCATTAGTTTCGATCAGGCTGAACTGAACCTGAAAGAATTGGGTTCTGATAATTTCGACCAGATTCGCGCAAAAGGGAAAGACATCTGGAACAAAGCGCTTTCGCGTATCGCGGTTGAAGGTGGCACCACCGACCAAACACGTACGTTCTATTCGTGTATGTACCGGGCCATGCTTTTCCCACGCAAGTTTTTCGAGTTCGATAAAGATGGAAAAATGGTTCACTACAGTCCGTACAACGGCGAAGTTTTGCCCGGCGCCATGTTCACCGACAATGGTTTCTGGGACACCTTCCGGGCCGTCTTCCCCTTCTTTAACCTGATGTTCCCTTCGCTGAACGACCAGATTCAGGAAGGATTGGTAAACGCTTACAAGGAAAGTGGTTTCCTTCCGGAGTGGGCCAGTCCCGGGCATCGTAACTGCATGATCGGCTCAAACTCGGCTTCGCTGGTGGCCGATGCTTACCTGAAAGGCGGCCGTGGTTACGACATCAATACTCTGTACGAAGCTGTTCTGAAGAACTCGAAAACTGAAGGACCGCTGACCTCGGTTGGCCGCGAAGGATGCGACTATTACAACAAACTGGGTTACATTCCTTATGATGTAAAAATTAATGAAAACGTGGCCCGTACGCTCGAATACGCTTACGACGACTGGTGTATATACGAACTGGCCAAAGCGCTGAAACGCCCTCAGGCTGAAATTGATTTGTTTGCCAAACGCTGCCAGAACTACCGCAATGTGTTCGATCCGGAAACGAAACTGATGCGCGGACGGAACGAGGACGGCACTTTCCAGAAACCGTTTAACCCGTTCAAATGGGGCGATGCGTTCACCGAAGGAAACAGTTGGCACTACACCTGGTCGGTATTTCACGATATTCAGGGTTTGATTGGATTAATGGGCGGCAAAAAAGAATTTGTGCACATGCTCGATTCTGTTTTCGTGGTTCCGCCGATTTTCGATGATAGCTATTATGGTGGCACAATTCATGAAATTCGCGAAATGCAGATCATGAACATGGGAAATTATGCGCACGGAAACCAACCGATTCAGCACATGATTTACCTGTACGATTATGCCGGTCAGCCGTGGAAAACCCAGAAATGGGTGCGCGAGGTGATGAATCGCATGTATCTGCCAACTCCGGATGGCTATTGCGGCGACGAAGATAACGGACAAACATCGGCTTGGTACGTATTCTCGGCCATGGGCTTTTACCCGGTTTGCCCCGGAAGCGGCCAGTATGTTATTGGCGCTCCTCTATTTAAAAAGATTACCCTGAAACTCGAAAACGGGAAGGAAGTCGTTTTAAATGCTCCTGAAAACAGCGCAGAAAACAAATACATTCAGGATGTGAAAATGGATGGAAAAGAATACACCAAAAACTTCCTGAACCACACCGACCTGATGAAAGGCGCTGTGATCGATTTTAAAATGGGCGACAAACCCAACGAAAAACGCGGAATTACCGACAGCGATTTCCCGTATTCGTTTAGCAATGAATTGAAGAAATAAACCGTCGACGTTCGTTTAATGAAAATCAGGTAAAGCAAGGCGGTGCCGTGTTTTACCTGATTTTTTTGTTTGCTACAACAGCCACCTTCGTGTCATTATACCTGCAAGCTACCGGTATAATCATAGGAATTTAAACACACAGTGTACGTAGGCGTTGATCAAACTTTTGATTTCTTAACTTTTCTTTTCCTTTGAAACGATATCAAGTAACACATACCTGACAGAATAAGGTTCAGCTTTGGTTACTTTCTTTACTCTGATTTCGTATTCATACCCAGCTTCATAGTTAAAGCCTTCAATATCGATAATCGCCATCCAGCTATTCGTTCCGGCTTCTTTCACGTGTAATGCGTCGTATATATTTGGGGACGATTCATCGTTTACTTCATATTCCGGCCGATATCTGGGAATGAATTTAACCGTTTCGGACGCTACAAAGAGTGTCATTTCGTCTTCGCTGTCCGAAGTTATGACTTTGTCTTTCGAGAGGAGTCTGGTTACAACATATTTAATGCTTGAAACATCCTGAAGAGGCTCGGCCATCCATATCTTTTTTGCGCTGAACGTATATCGGTATCCCCGTTCATAATTAAAATCCTGGAGTCCTTCAACCAATATATCTGTTAACGTTTGTATTTTCGGATTATCATTGTCAAAGAACAAGAAAGGTTCAGTTAGATTGTCACTCATAATAGAGCTACCAAATCCGGTATCTTCATAAATTGTAAATACTACTTCTTTTTCTCTGTCTCCACTCTCTTTGGTGCAACCAGCCAGAAGTGCACTTAAAGCAATAAACACCAACAACAAATTTTGGGTTCGCATTTTTATAACTTAATTGGGTTAACTGGCTATTAGATGTCAACTCTTGAAGAATAGTTGCGTGTGACGATTACAATATTTCGGCTAGCGGTAAATTGTAGGAGTAACCGCAAAAGGTTTGACTTGTCAAACCGAGACGAACCCCGCCTGCCAGATGACAAATTGTTAGCAGCAGGATTTTTTTATTTTCTATATTCATCATACATTTTTAGCAACTCATTGTAATACTCAGCACGCTCTCCACCAATCCGAAAAGTATCACGATAATTCTTAAAATATTTTTCGAAATTTTCTTTATTGTCTAACGAAATGAAAAATGTCCAAAGAATTAATTTGTTGTTTGTACTCCAATCATCTTTTATCTCATCATCCCATTCCTTTTGAAATTTATCGCTATAAATAATTGATTTATTTTTTTTGAAGATTATTCTTCTTTTATGTATCGTTTGTCCATTTGATTGGCAATACATATCTATTGCCCATGGGATTTTCTCAAACTTATTCAAGTCATTTGATAAAAACCTGTAGTCGATAAGTTTTAATGTGTCCGCATCAATCTTGATTTTATAATTAAGCGTTGCACCATAAAAGTCTAAAATATTCTCGTCCCCACATTTTGTTACTGTAAACTCCGAGATAAAATCATTTTCAAAATATCCACACATTGCATACGAGTCGATACTATTAATTTTGATAACTGTATCAGGTTTTTGAAGATTATCGTCAAATAGCTTACCACAAAGACAGTCTGCTTGCCCGAATGAGGCAAAACTTATGAATGTCATTATAATTGAAAAGATTGTTTTCATTGTTTTCAATATGCTGGTAACGGCTCGAATATGCGTAGTGCGGGATTTAAAGGTACTTCACTATCAAACCGCTACGTTGTTTATTTAATGCTTTAAAGTTCAAATTTACTAAACACCCTGCATTACGTATATCTATTGTTGTGTTTAGTGTTTTATTCATTTTGTTCAATCATCTCAATAATTACTTTAGGATACCATACTACACATAGCCCTAATGGCTCATCATCAACAACATGTTCAGCGGAATGTATGCCTAATATTATTGCCTTGTCTGAATGTAATCCACGTCCTTGAGTATCTATAAGTATATTGTTTGAAGAATTTAATACAGGACTACCACTTGTCCCTTCGTGCAAATTAGAATCAATCAGGAAGTATGGATATTTTCTAAATTCTATTAGATATGATGATGCTATCATTCCCTTTCTATAAACGGGCAAATTATTTACATCGTCTGAAAAGCCAAGTGGATATCCAACAATTAATACATCAGCAAATGATGAAATTTTATAATCATTGATAAAATTATCAATTGTGAAAAAATTGATAATTGATCGATTAAAAATGTTGACATTCTCTAATGTCTTATCATCTAATGGTATTACAACAACGTCAATTTGCTTTTTATTATAATCTGAATGTTCATACCAAGTCTTATTCGAATCATTATATAATCGGATATATAGATTATTGTTTAGTTCAAAATTTGATTTTGATGCATGTAATTTCAATTTAAGAAACCTTGGGAAAAAACTATCCTTTTCATCTATAACAACATGTCTATTCGTAATTAAATATTTTCTATTTCCATGTTGAAAAAAGAATCCAGATGCTGAACCATTATAATTCTTATTGTCATCTAATATTTCAATTTTCGAGACAGAAATATTTATCCCTGAAATTGGCCAGTCTGCTCGTTTGTCCATATTAGTTTTAATTTAAATTCATGTTCTATTTGTTAGTTCGGGTCAGTTTTCACATTACACACCACTCCTGTGCATAGCTAAAGTTGTTATTTTTCTCTTAGCGTTTTTGGGGGTGTTGTAATCTTTGCGAAATAACATCCCAATAATCCCACGTATGTTTTGTTTGCTTTACCTGGCTTGCAAATTCCTGATGTAATAAAGAAACCTGTTTTGAGCCCTGAATTGTTGTTGGGTGGCATCACGTTGTTGTTTTTGGTTCGTGCTAATTTAATGATTTTAGTATGATAAACAACTGCTTTTTGTAAGGAATTTCCGGCCGCCTTTGACTGCTCGAAAACGTAAAATATGAGTTTGTCTTAAGTATCTGTTTATCAAAAATACAATATAAGTCAATTTATTATTAAAGAGTGTGTTACAGGCTATACGTACAAACAATTATACACTTGCGTAAATCTCAAAAAAGATATACGTATAACTGCGAAGAGATATACGTATAACTCGATTGAGATATACGTATAAGTCAACTGAGATATACGTATATCTCTAACGACCTTTATGTTTAACTAAAAAGATCATTTAAGAAACATAACTAAAAGGTTGGTTTGGGCGGAAACTTTATTGCTAAAAAGCAAAAAAAAATCCGGCGTCCAAAGGCGCCGGATTCTTTTGTCGTGGTTTACGATGTTCGGATCGAAAAATGCTCCAAACTGCTCTTTAGTTCCCCGCTAGGACGGAAAACAATGTGAACTGCCTTGACTTTGTCGGCTGTTACTCCCGATTCTATGTCGGAACTTTCCGAGTCGAGATTCAGCGAGAAACTGCCGAGCTTGCCTAATTTTACAATTTTGCCGTCGAGCAATTCACGTGGAATAATGTCGAGTAACGAAAGAGTCGACGAATAAACATCGCCTCGGCTGAGTGAGGAAATCATGCAGATTTGTTCGGTTAAACCGTCGATGTCGATGGTTCCACGGCTTGAAACTGCCGGATAAAACTTGGCTGGCGCTTCACGATCCTGTGGATTCTTACG
The DNA here is from genome assembly GCA_963677955.2 of Prolixibacteraceae bacterium. Classification (GTDB taxonomy): domain Bacteria; phylum Bacteroidota; class Bacteroidia; order Bacteroidales; family Prolixibacteraceae; genus Aquipluma. The sequence continues at coordinate 3,030,410 of CAXXQR010000001.1, read as the reverse complement.
CGCTACGGGCTTGATTAAAATTGACATTTGAGTGGAATTTAGTTAGTTGATCAAAAAGTTTGATATACTAATTTCGAACTATTTATTATAACTATCGCCGTTGTGACTGTTAAAAAATGTTAAAAATTGAAATTAAAATTCTGTTTATGCATTTTTGGACAACCATCATATTCCGCCCGACAATAATGCTTCAGAAAGAGCCATCCGTAATTTCAAGGTCAAACTCAAAGTGAGCAGATTCTTCAACGAAACAACTGGTTCAGAAACGTATGCAGTAATCCGTTCTGTTATTGGCACTGCTGTATAACAATCAAAAACCTTTCCCCGCAAACCAACTAATTGCTAAATTGCAGAAGTCTGAATAATGATAAATAACATAACTCATGAAAACAAAAATTTCTTTTATGTTGCTAACCGTTCTATCATTGACGGTGTCAATTAATCTTCATGCTCAGGAAAGAATGATTCGCGGATTAGTAACAACATTCGACAGCATACCTTTAATCGGAGCATCAGTAATCGCACAGAGTACAAAACAAGAAGTTTTAACCGACTCGTTGGGTAACTTTTCAATCGCTTGCAAAAACAACGACAAATTAAAGGTATTGGCCCACGGATTTTATGACCAGAACGTGAAACTAACCGACAAAATCAAATTTGCAGCAATCAATCTGAAACTAAAACCGGGCGAAAAAGGACGTGAATCTGCCATCGGTTATGGTCATGTGGCCGATGCAGATAGGCTCAATGCCATAACCAGTTTAAACAAAAATGATTTCGATTTTTCACACTACAATACTATTTTTGAGCTGATAAAGGGAAGATGCCCCGGAGTTCAGGTGATAGATAATAAATACATATATATTCGTGGAGCAAACTCCACTCTCTCCCAAAATTCAGCACTGGTTCTTGTTGATGGTACACCCTATAGTATGGATGCTTTGAAATCTATTGAGCCCTCTCAGGTAAAGAGTATTGACGTTATCAAAGACGCGGGAGCTGCTATATACGGAACACGGGGGGCTAACGGTGTTATTCTTATTGAAACCAACAGGGGAGACAAGAAATAAAGTTAGTTGGTGGTATATACAATCGGAAAAGTGAAAATTATAGTACAGCCAACCAGCAGAAAGTGGCCTGACGCATTACAAATCAGCTTGTACAAGTCGACAAAACCTTTGATGCCTTCGGCATCGGGATCGGGGAATTTGTTTCGAACAAAGATTCAATGTTATATCGTTCTCCAAAACTTTATCATGTTAGCCCAGGTCACCCTGAACTTGTTTCAGAGTCTGGTTAACGAAGAGATGCTGAAACAAGTTCAGCATGACGATGCGACAAGGGATTTAAAACCCTGTCAGGGCTTGGTTTGAAGAAAAGTAAAGAAAGCTATTCAGGATATATTTCAGCTCCTCTGTTTGTAGATTCTGAATCTATAAGTAGGAATTCGTATCTAAATAAGTCTGCAAACTCCTTATTTTCTGAAGATGGGATATAGTCTGAAGAAACATCTTCCAGTATTTGTTTTGTCCCCAAAATCCGCTTTCTTTACTTTCATGACTGATGCTATCGGAAAATTCATTATCGACGCTGCCAATTTAATTTGGGGCGCACCTATCCTGATTCTCTTATTGGGTGGTGGATTTTTCTTTCTCGTGTATTCACGTCTGGCTCCACTACGCTACATTGGCCATGCGCTGAAGATACTAACCGGCAAATACGACAATCCGGATGAACCGGGGCAGTTAAAACATTACCAGGCACTTTCTACAGCGCTGGCCGGAACCATTGGTATGGGAAACATTAGCGGCGTGGCAGTTGCCATTGCCACGGGTGGTCCGGGAGCCATGTTCTGGATGTGGATTTCGGCTTTGCTGGGCGTAAGCACCAAATTCTTCGAATGTTCGCTCGCCGTGATGTTTCGCGGCAAAGACAGCAATGGTGAAGTGCAGGGCGGTCCCATGTACTTTATTACTGAAGGACTGGGCAAAAAGTGGAAACCAGTGGCCATTTTCTTTGCTGTAGCCGGAATGATCGGCGTATCGCCCATGTTTCAGGCCAATCAACTAACCCAGATTTTAAAAGACGTTCTGGTTGTTCCCAATGTTTCAGTTGTGCCGGATTCCATCAATTTATACATTGGAATTATTCTGGCAGCCATTGTTGGAGTTGTGATTTTTGGAGGCGTAAAACGAATAGGAAATGTGACCGGTCGAGTTGTTCCGATCATGGTCGTTCTTTATTCAGTAACCGTAATTTTCATCATTCTGGCTCATACCGATCAAATTCTCCCGTCGCTGAAACTAATCATTACCGATGCTTTTACCGGGGAATCCGTGTTGGGTGGCGCGGTTGGTGCAGTTATCATTACCGGTGTTAGGCGCGCTTCTTTCTCGAACGAAGCCGGACTCGGAACCGCTTCAATGGCTCACGGAGCCGCAAAAACCAGCGAACCCATTCGCGAAGGAATGATTGCGATGCTCGGTCCGATTATCGACACCATGATCGTTTGTACCATGACTGCCCTGGTTTTGATCATCACCGGTGTCTGGACTAATCCATCTGTGGACGGTGTAACCATGACAACTTTGGCTTTCGAATCGACAATACCAGTGCTGGGAAAATACATTCTTTTGATTTGTGTACTTTTCTTTTCGTTGTCAACTATGTTTGCCTACCCGTATTACGGCGTAAAATGCCTCAGCTTTATCTCCGGCGCAAAGTATGGCAAATATTACAACTACTTTTTCGCCGGATCAATTGTACTGGCAGCAACCACGCAACTTGGTGTTGTTATTTCGCTCATCGACCTGGCTTTTGCGTTGATGGCTTTCCCAACTGTGATTTCATCGCTTTTGCTTGCGCCCCATGTAAAACGAGCTGCCACAGATTATTTCCGGAGATTGAAACGAGGAGATTTTGAATAAAAGGGTCGTTTAACGATTCTATATTTGGGATTAATGATTTATAATTGGTCGGGGTAAACGATTCGTTAATTGTTATTCTTCAATCGTCAATCAAGAATCTGATTTCATTTTCCTATTTTTATCCTGAAATTAAATCCTGAAAACAATGATCAAAGACTTAATCCTGAAGAACCGGAGTTACCGACGATTCTATCAGTCGGAAAAAATAAGTAAAGAACAATTACGCGAATGGGTTGACCTTGCCCGAAATTCGGCTTCGGCCCGCAATGCGCAAACACTGAAATATGTTTTGAGTACCGATGAACCGATGAATGCGAAGATTTTTGAAAATCTGGCCTGGGCCGGATATTTTGCCTGGTGGCCCGGCCCTGAAGAAGGCGAACGCCCCTCGGCTTACATCATCGTCTTGAACGACACGTTGATTTCCTCAAATCATTTTTGCGACGAAGGAATTGCCATTCAAAGCATTTTGCTCGGTGCCACTGAAGCGGGTTATGGCGGTTGCATTATTCATTCGGTGAACCGAAATAAACTTAGCAATATTCTGCAACTGACCGAACAATACGAAATTCTTTATGTGGTCGCTCTCGGGAAACCCAAAGAGACTGTAGTTCTTGAAGAAATTACAGAAGGCGATTTCAAATACTGGCGCGACGAAAACCAGGTTCACCATGTTCCGAAGAGAGGATTGGACGAAATTATTCTGGAGATTCCTGAATAAGGTTTCTCAGTTGTGCTGCACTCTTTTGCTCAAATCTATACCCTTAAAATATCGTTCCAACGTATATTCCGGTTGAAAAGCATCCTGAATTTGCTTCAATTTGGTATAATCATAGTCAAGTGGCAAAACTGTTTTGGGATTCAGAGTCGCGGTGTCGTTGGTCAACATATGCCATTCCTGAAGAAGTTTCATCAGTTCGTCAACTTTGTTTTGGGATTCAGGTAATTCGGCAAGATTATTCATTTCAAGCGGATCCAGTTTCAGGTTAAAAAGCTGGTTGTAATTCCGGTACGGATAACGGATCAGCTTGAACGTGTCTGTTCTTACCGCACGTGCCGTATTCCGGTATGCCGTGTAAAGCGAACTCCGGATTTCCTTTTCTTTTCCTGAAATTACTGCAGCAAAATCTTTTCCGTCGATTTCCGGCGGTGCAGGAATTTTACACAAATCGGCCAAAGTCGGGAAAATATCATAGAGGTAAACCAATGCATCCCGCACTTCATTTTCGGGAATTCCAGGACCACGAATGATTAAGGGAACTTTCATGCTGTGTTCGTACAAATCCTGCTTCCCCAACAGACCATGACTACCAATAGCAAGACCATTATCCGCAGCGTAGACAATGATGGTATTCTCAAACAGCCCGTCTTTCTTCAGGGTGAAAATAATGTCGCCAATGCGATTGTCGAGATGACTGATCAGCGCGTAATAATCCGACAACGACTCCTGAATGATTTCCGGTGTGCGCGGCCAGGGTGCAAGCGTTTCGTCTCTCACGTTCAGGTCGTCAAATTCGAAAGGATGCAGCGATTTAAAATTGCCCGGCAATGGAATGGAGCCGTCGGGATACATGCCAATGTAATCTTTTCGCGGTGAGCGCGGATCGTGCGGCGCGGTGAAGGCAACGTAGCAAAAGAAAGGATTCTTGCGATCTCCCTTCGAATAGTTGTCCAGGTAATTGATGGCTGCATCGGCAAATAAATCAGTCGAAAACCCTTTTTTAACTGGCTCGCTCAATTTTCCGTCGGCGCCAAGTGTGCGGCATGGAACCTCGTAATGATTAGCCATTCCACCAATAAATACGTTGTCGCCTTTCTGGAACGAGGCCTCGAACGTTTTGGCACCATTATGCCATTTTCCGGTTCCAAACGTTTCGTAACCATTGGCCGCAAAATGCATCGGCATGGTATGGACTCCTTCCAATTTATCGTAAACATGAAAAAGGCTTTTACCGCTCATCAACATGGCTCGGCTGGGAGCACAAATAGCTCCATGATGCCCGCCCATCACATAGTTGTTGGAAAACCGAACTCCGGTTTCAGCCAGCTTGTCAATATTTGGCGTTTTAATGTATGTGTTTCCTGAACAGCCCAAAGCATCTGCACACTGATCATCGGCAAACAGAAACAACACGTTTGGTTTTGCCGGTTGCGAAACTTTGTCGGTACAACTTAGCAAAACAAACGGCGAAAGAATTATTGCGCAGGAAAGGTTTCTCATTTTTATCTATGTTGGTTTTCAAAACTTTCTCGGAACGATCTGCTATTTACCGAAAAAATATTCACCTAATTTTTATTCCCTGAATTCAGGAATTGATTCAAAAACTTCTGATCGTTGGCATCACTGTCTCCATATTTGGCTCGTAATTCAGTTAAGCGTTCATGCATGTTTTTCTGCACATCAGCATAAGCCGGATCGTTGTACACATTGTTCATTTCGTGTGGATCTTTTTCCAGATCGTACAATTCCCATTCGTCGATATCGTAATAGAAATGAATCTGTTTGTATCGGTCTGTCCTGATGCCATAATGCCGCTTAACCATGTGCTCTGCCGGAAACTCGTAATAGGTGTAATAAATGGCATCGCGCCATTCAGCTTTTTCTCCGCCAGCCAATTTCCGGAACGACATTCCCTGCATATCTTCAGGAATGCTGACACCGGCATAATCGAGGAAAGTGGGTGCAAAATCCAAATTCTGAACCAGTTTGTCAACGGTTGTTCCGGCTTTAATCTCTTTCGGATACCGCATCAGGATTGGGGTTCGGAATGATTCTTCGTACATCCACCGTTTGTCGAACCAGCCATGTTCGCCCAGATAAAAACCCTGATCGGACGTATAAATCACAATCGTATTTTCTGCCAGCCCGTTCTTTTCGAGGTAATCCAGAACCTCTCCCACTCCATCGTCAACCGATTGAATGGTGCTCAGGTAATCTTTCATGTACCGATCAAATTTCCACAAAGCCAACTCTTTCCCACTTAATTTCCGGGCCTTGAATTCGGCAATAATCGGTTTGTAGTGCGCATCCCAGTCAGCCTTTTGTGCTGAATCCATCCGGTTATACATCGACTGCCCTGCTCCACGCAAACGGGTTTTAATTTCGCCCTCCTCATCCAGCATTTTCAGGTCGTAGGCCAAATCCATATCCTTATCAATGCTCATTTCCTGAGCTGCAGCAGCCGGTCGTTTGTCGTAATTATCGAAGAAATTTTCCGGCGGTGTAAATGTGGTATCTTTAAAAAGATCGAAGTATTTTTTCTCGGGCATCCAGGTCCGGTGCGGTGCTTTCTGATGATACAACAGTAAAAATGGTTTGTTCTTATCCCTCTTTGTTTCCAGCCAGTCCAATGCCAAATTCGTAGTTATGCTGGTGCAATAACCGTGGTATTGTTTTTTCACTCCATTTTCAATAAAGTCAGGATTGTAATACTGCCCTTGCCCCTTAACAATGTTCCAATAGTCAAAACCCTGCGGATTTCCTTCGAGGTGAATCTTACCGATTAAAGCTGTCTGATACCCGTTTTGCTGAAGCAATTTGGCGACGTTCGGCTGGTCCCAGTTGAATGGCAGAATATTGTCCACTTTCCCATTTACAAAACTATGTTTCCCGGTTAGCATCACTGCCCGACTGGGAGCACAGATTGAATTCGTCACAAATCCACGCGTAAAAATGGCGCCTTCTTTGGCTATTCGGTCAATGTTTGGCGTTTTGTTAATTCCTGAACCATAAGCGCTGATTGCCTGATAAGCGTGATCGTCGCTCATGATAAAAAGTATGTTTGGCCGGGTTTTTTCAGGAACAGGTGCCTTGCATGATGGTATAACTGCAGTTGAACACAGTCCAATTGTTGCCAGTAAATATGATTTATTCATGGTTTAGGTTATACTTAAAGCTACAATATTATAAATCTTCCTGAAGAAAAACATCAACAGCCAATCATGGTTTTATTTTCTGTATTGCTAGTTTATTTTTATTTCAATCTCTCCTGACTTCAATCCAGCTGCACTTGCTTTTACTTTCACTGTTCCCGGATTTTTTCCGGCTTTGAGCAAAACGGTTGAAATACCCGCTTCCGCCTTTTGCGGATTGTCGCCGACAAGTTCCGCATCACCCTCAACCGAAAAAGTTATTTCACGCTGATCTTCAGGAATTACCGTTCCGTTGGCATCGGTTACCGACGCATAAACAAAAACGATATCGTTTTGCCCCGATTGCAATTCTTTTCCGCTCAAATCGACTGTAACCGCCACTTTCGAAGGTTCTTCCGGAGTCTGCACCTCTGTTTTTACCTCCTCTTTTCCTGAAATGAACCCAGTAGCTTCCAGCTTTCCGGAGACATATTCAGGAATGGCAAACGTAAATGGCGGGTGTGATAAATTGGTCGAATTGCGATCCTGATCAGGTTTTTGGCGACCAATGATTTTCCCGTTCAGCGACAATTCTACTTCGTCGCAATTGCTGTAAACTTTTACATTCTTGAAAGTCGGATCGTTCCAGTAATTCGCAATGTAAATCAATGGAGCAGCATTTTCGGCCTGGCTGGCATAAAAATAGAAAGCAAATTTTGGAAGCCTGAAAATATCCATGATCCCTGAAGATTCGATATCCGGGGCATAACCGCGTTTGTAATCGAACATCAACCAATTGGCGTCTCCGGCAGCAGATCCGTTCAGATTATCGTTGTGCGATTCCTGGTAATTGAGTGCCTGCTGAGCAAGCCTTTTTTGACCGTCGCCACGCAATTGCCGCGAAGTACGTTCATCCTGTTTCAAATCGGCAAAAGCAGTTTGATTGAAACCTGCATTCTGCGCGTAGTATTCCCAATCGCCATATTCAGCAATAATCAGGGGCTTATCTTTTTCATATTTGCTCCAGTAATAAGGCGGTTTGGCATGCTGGCGGGCCGGAATGAAAACATCGTAAACATCGTCGATCCAGCCGGCTGTGTAAACATTATCAAACGGCAATTCTTCGTGAACCGCTTGATGCGCGCGCTCCATGTATTCTTTTGGCATTCCGGACTCGTTGAGCGATGCTTCCCACAAAATAATTGACGGATGATTCCGGTCGCGGCGAACCATCTGGCGAACATCAGAAATGCTGTTATCCTGAAACTCCCGATCGCCGACGAATTGCCAACCCGGAATGGCATCCATCACCAGAATACCGAGTTTGTCGCAGGCATCGAGATAGGCTGGCGATTGCGGATAATGCGAACTGCGCACAAAATTAAATCCGGCCTGCTTTATTTTCCACGCATCGCGGTATTGTGCGTTATCAGATAGTGCATTGCCAATATACGGATACTCCTGATGCCGGTTGGTTCCACGAAGCTTTAACTTCTTTCCATCCAGCGCAAATCCGTCTTTTGCTGAAAATGAAAATGTACGAATTCCAATCTTTTGTTTAAGCGAATCTACCGACTGATTTTTACTAAAAGCATTTATGCTGAGCTCATACAAATAAGGATTTTCGGGCGACCATAACCCGGGATTTTTGAGCGATATGGTTTGACTAAATCGCACATGACCTGAAACGGGTACAGTTTGCCCGGTAGAAATTTCAGAATAAAGAGATTGTCCTTCAGCATCTTTTAATTTAACTTGAAGAGAGGCCGGGCGTTCAGAATCGTTTTCATTTTCAACATCAACCTGCACATTAATTTTTGCCGATTGTGCCGATACATCGCTGTATGAAACCAATAGCCCTCCGCCGGCAACCTGATTGGCAGTAATCGGATCAGAAATATGCAGTTTGTTCTTTACTTCGATGGTTGCATTTCTGTATAATCCGCTGTAATAGTTGAAGTCGAGTTTGGCAAGCGGTTTCCCGGGTGGAACTTCCGGATTGTCGCGATTGTCGAGCTCTACCAAAATGCAGTTTATTTCACCAAATTTCACCTTGCCATCCAGTTTTACCACAAAAGGCAGGTAACCACCCAAATGCGTCTGAATCGGTTCACCGTTCAGATAAACTTTGGCAACCTGCACGGCCCCATCGAATCTGACCGTGATTGATTTTCCTCCGAACTGTTTGGGAATCGTAAAAAACTTACGGTACCGCACAATTCCCTGCCATTGTTTTTCCTGAGAACCGACCAATTCGATATTCGCTGTATGCGGCAGGCTAACCTTTTGCCAGGCAGCTTCCTGCGCTTCATTTTTCTGAAAAAGTGCGGGAGAAATGCTGTCGACGGGATCTTTTACAAATTCCCATCCGGAATTAAAATTTCCGGGATCAGTTGGGAAAATGATTTTGGCGGGAGATTTACAACCGACAAACGCAGTCAAAAGAAAAATGAAAATGGTGAATCTGAAGATCATTTTTTAAGCTTTAATACAGTTATTCGTTAAACGCATCCAATGCTTTGGTTGGTTTTCCATCATCGCCCCAGGCGCTCAGCGCATAATGGCTCCAACTGCGGGCACCTTCGGGTTCCCAGTAAAATACTCCCGTTCCTTTGTTATCAGGAACTTCCTTCACTTTTTTAAGCACGGCGGTCAGCATGTCGAATGTATTTTGAACTTTCGTGTCCTCGCCTCCCACTTCAACCACCATCACCTCTTTGCCGTATCGCGAGGCCATGTCTTTCAAATTAGTTCCCAAATCATCGATCGAGAGCGAGTAATCCGGACTTCCGGAGAGCCAATAAGGATAGTACGACAAGCCAATTATGTCGTATTTTGCGCCGTTGGCTTTGGCAGCGTCAAACCACCATCGGAAACGGTCGTTGTTGTTTCCCTGGTCGACATGCAAAATCACTTTTGATTCCGGACTTACCGCCTTTATTGCATCGTAACCTTCGTTTATAAGCTGAGCCAGTTGCGGCCAGCTGTCGGTACTTCCTTCCGGATAAATCATTCCACCGGGAATTTCATTTCCAACCTGAACCCATTCAGGAGTTACGCCAGCCGTTTTTAGAGCTGTCATCACATCAAAAGTATATGCATACAAATCGTTGAGCAAAGTTGGAAAATCGTGACCTTCCCATGCTGCGGGTTTCTTTTGTTTTCCCGGATCGGCCCAACTGTCGCTGTAATGAAAATCGATCATCACCCGCATTCCCATATTTTTTGCACGAACGGCCATGGCAACGGTTTCATCTTTGCTGCAATGGCCGCTGGCTCGATCATCGGACGGATTTACAAATGTTCGCAACCGGATGGAATTGATTCCAATATCTTTCAGAATTTTTAGGCAATCTTCCTCAACACCATTGCTATTGTAGAATTTATATCCGGTAGCTTCCATCTGCGGAAACCAGCTGATATCGGCTCCTTTGGCAAAATTAGTTTCAGTTTCCTTCAAAGGTGGATTTTGCGAACTACTTTGTTTGCTGCATGCCACTGAAAACGCGGCCACCAGCAACAAATATACAATTGATCCGAACGTTGATTTCACAAGCTGTTAAAATTTAATTAATTGACTATTAAGTGCATCATTAAAGATATCGAAAATACGAAATCCAGATTTTGCGAGAACTGTAGCCCTGTTTTTGGGCAGCCGCCCAGAGAATCGCTACAGTGACAAAATCGTGTCGTTCGCCTGAATTTCTTATCAGGAACTGAAAGTACAGAATTTTTGGCAAGATTAAAAGTTGAATTTTTCGCATCAATTTTCAATTTTACTCCTGATGCATGACTATAAATGAACAAAACCCTATCCCGGTGCGAGATAAGGTTTTGTTTGCCAAAATAGATGAGCTTAATTTTTCAATTTAAAATGGTAAGTTTTACCGACATCTGTTCTGATAACAACCTTATTTTCAGGATTCAACTTAAATTCCGCAAGTTCTTCTCCGGAATGGTTGATAAACGGAACCGTATCGGGCAATTCCAGCAAAGGATTTTTATTTTCGGCTGACATTTGCTGAACTTCAGCTTCTCTACAGATCATTTCTTCAGGAATTTTCAGCCTGCAGTTGCCTCCGATTCTGGAATAAACCGTAAAATTTTGCAGTTTCCAGCTGCTCCATTTCATATCAAAAACAAAACCTCCGCGGGCGACCAGCCCGTTAACTTCGCCGGAAGGCCAGGCAGCCGGAAGGGCCGGCAAAAGCTGAATGTAATCCTCGTGACTCTGCAAAAGCATCTCCGCAACTCCGGCCGTAAATCCGAAATTGCCATCGATCTGGAATGGTGGATGCGCATCGAATAGGTTTTTGAAAAGGCCTCCTCCGGAATGCTTTGTTTCTCCAAAACCGACTGGCTTAAACAAATTCTGAATGATCGAATAGGCGTGGTCTCCGTCCTGCATGCGTGCCCACATGTTTATTTTCCATCCCATCGACCAACCGGTCGCTTCGTCGCCCCGAAGCAGCAACGTTTTTTTAACTGCTTTGGTGAGCTCAGGAGCTGTTTCCGGATTGATCAGGTTTCCGGGATGAAATCCGTACAGGTGCGACATGTGCCGGTGCCTGGGCTCCGATTCTCTGTAATCAGTTTGCCATTCCTGAAGTTGTCCTCTCTCACCAATCTCGAAAGGCGCCAGGTGTTCGAGTTTCGATTTAAGCTCACGCACCAGATCCTCGTCGCAATGCAGAAGTCCGGCAGCTTCAATGGTTCTTGAAAACAGTTCGCGCACGATAGCCATATCCATTGTCGGGCCCGAGCTGATCGTTGCTTTTTCTCCATTGGCGTTAATGAACGTATTTTCCGGAGAATTATCGGCTGCAGTCAACAGGTTCCCGTTGGCATCTTCAATCAGCCAATCGGAATAAAACATCGCTGCCTCACGCATCAGCGGATAGGCTTCGTTTTTTAAGAATTCCTGATCGCCGGAGAACAAATAATGCTCCCACATGTGACTCAGCAACCACCCTGGCGACATGTTCCAAAACGAAGCACCGGGACTTCCGTCGTTTGGAAAAGTTTCGCGCCAGATGGAAACATTGTGATGGGCAACCCAGCCACGCCGGTGGTACATCAGTTTCGCGGTTTCGCTTCCGGTCACAGCCATTTCTTTAATCATCCTGAAAAGAGGTTCCTGACATTCGGCCAGGTTGGTGACTTCAGCCGGCCAGTAGTTCATTTCAGTGTTTATGTTGATGGTATAGGCTCCGTTCCATGGCGGAATGACCTGATCGTTCCATATTCCCTGCAAATTGAGTGGTTGCCCGCCTTCTCGCGAGCCAGAGATCATCAAATAACGGCCATACTGGAAAAGCAATTCAACCAAAGCAGGATCGTTGTTTTCAGCAAAATTGACGATTCTCTGATCAGTTGGAACCGAGTCGTGCTCAATCTCGCTTTTCAGATCGAGCGAAACCCGATTGAACAATTCCATGTAATCATCCTCGTGAGCGGCAAAAAGCTGGTCGTATGATTTTGTGCCCGCTTTCGCTAAAATCCTGTTGTTTATTTTGTCTGGTGAGCGTCCTTCCCGCGACGGACTTTTGTCGAACCCATTGAAACTGGTAGCTTCGGACAACACAAACACAACTTCACTGCAATTTTTAATGTGTATCGAAGTTGCGTCACTTTCCATTTCTCCATCTTTTAAACTGGCTTTAAGCTGAGCTTCGAAAAAAGTGCCCATTCCACCAATTTGATCGCCGTACAAATTCTGGGTTTCGAATTTTCTCTTTCCGTTCGAATCGTATAGCTCAGGATGCTTGTACTGATTATTCCACCCTTCAATCTGCTCAAAAGTTCTCCGTGAACTGTACCCGGGTGCCTGTCCCTTTAAAATGAGTGTTCCGTTTTCACTGGTTGTTTCCGCCGTTGGGTGAACCGACGAAAATGTTGCGGACAAATCAAGCTCAGGTTTCGAAGCCGAAAACTTTATGACAATAACACTGTCGGGATGAGAAGCAAACATTTCGCGTTTAAACTTCACGCCGTTAAGCTCGTACGAAATTCGCAACACAGAATTCGCGATATTGAGTTCCCGCCGGTAGTTTTCCACACCCTCCGGAGCACTGGTTTTGATGAACAAATCGCCTAGTGGCTGGTAATTGGCATGCAAACGTCCGAGCCAGTTTTTCAAAACATATTTGTCGGCATCGGCATTTTTACCTTCACGCAATAGTTTCATCACTTCATCGAAGCCCTTGGTTACATCGACATTTTTATAACTCTGCGATGGCTCGCCGCTGTAGAGCGTGTTTTCGTTCAGCTGCAAGTGTTCCTCGGCGATTCCGCCAAAAACCATCGCTCCCAAACGACCGTTTCCGATGGGTAATGCTTCATTCCAACTCGCTGCGGGCTGGTCGTACCAAAGAACCAACTTCGAATCAGGAGAAGTATTTTTACACGCGAACGCGAAAAATTGGCCAAATGCTACGACAAATATCCAAATCATTTTTTTTCTCATGGTTCCTGAAAATTAAGCCGGGCAGCTTTAATATCTACCCGGCTGTTTATTAAGTTTAATTTGCATATCCCGGATTTTGTTCAATATTTCCGAAGATATTGCGGGCTATTTCAGTGTATGGTATTGGCCATAAATTGTGGTGTGCGTCAATCGAAACTCCGGAATACGGATTGTATTTTTTGTCTCTTTCGGCCAGTTTACCCAAACGGCAAAGTGTAACCATCCTGGTTTCTTCGCAATAGAGTTCGCGCATCCTTTCATCAAGTACATAATCGATAGTTGCCTGAGCCGCTGAAATTGGAGTTGCATTAGCTCTGGTCCTTATTGTGTTTATATCAGCTGCTGCCAAAGTTGTGTTACTTTTTCCGATATACGCTTCAGCCCTTAAAAGGTAGGTTTCAGCAAGGCGGAACAGATACTCGTCTTTGAAGGTGTTGGCAGCGCTGTTTGTCAGGAGAATATCGCCATACACAGTTTTCTTTGGTGTGCCATCTGCATTTTTTTGATAAATCTCCGCCGGTGTGTTGTTTACCCGGGCTACCTTGGTAATTATCGGATACCAGTTTCTGACTGTATCGACACCGGTCATTTTATTTATTCCGTCTTTTACCATCCATTTGCCAAAATAAGGTGAGTCTGGATTATCGATCTGGGCATCGCGAATAATGTTGTATTGCGAATTCCTAATGTCGTTGTTAAAATCGGAAGCCCAATTGTCGTAAAAGAAGAAATTGGTTGGTCTCACCCACCCGATGCCGCGACCGCACTTTCCGTCGGTGACACCCGCGAAAAGTGTTTTTCCGCCTAATGATAACCCCTGGTAGAACGGAACAAAGAAACGATTAAGATTCGCCGACAAGGTTGAGCCCGCATTCTGATAATCGTATTGTATAACGTAAAGTGCTTCTTTATTACCTGAAGACCTGTTTTGATTGTTGTTGCGAAACAAATCCCAGTACACATCACCCGGTTCGGCTTTCCGCGATCCAAACCGCGAAGTCATTAATCCCATTGCCGGATAATTGATTACGTCGGAGGCTGCTGCTATCGCTTTGTCGTAATCTTTCAGCGAAATGTAAATTTCCGAAAGCAAATGTTTGCAAACCTGCACACTGACTTTTCCGTCGGTTACCTGATCGATGTTTGCAAGATTGGCTGCGCCATATTCCAAATCTGAAGCACATTGCTGATAAACTTCTTCGCGCGTGGCTCTCACCAAATCTCGCAGTGGTGAAGAAACTTCGTTCAGGACCAAAGGTACCCCCCCCCATAAATTAGCAAGTGTACGATAGGCAAACGCCCTAAAAAACATTGCTTCGCCTCTGAAGATTTTTTTCTTGTCATCCGGCACTTCACAGGCTGGGTTATCAAGTCTGTCGATGATCACGTTTGCATCTTTTACCATGGTGTACAATTGTGTCCACATGGGCAGAACCACTGTACCGTCGCTCGGAATCATCACGTTGGCATAGTCGTTCAACTTTCCCAATTGTCCCGGAAGGTAGTTGGTGGCGTTGTAAGCCAGGTCGGTGGCATAGTAAAATCCATATTTCGAATCGTCGGCTATGCCCCACATCAGATAACGCATGTCGTAATAAAGATTGTTAACGGCCATTTGAAAATGATTCGTTGTGATGTAGGAGTTTTCGGGCGAATAAAAGTCTTCCGGCACTTCTTTCAGAAGTTCATCTTCGTTACACGAGGTGAAACTCATCATGCATCCCAAAAAGGCAATTACAATCAGATATATTTTTTTCTTTTTCATTTTACTTCTTTTTAAATTTTTACCGTCTCGATTTTCAATTAAAACTCAACATTTAATCCAATGCTGTAGCTCTTCATCACCGGAATTCCGCCGGGTGAAAGGCTGGCACCAGTTTCAGGATCCCAACCTTCCCAATTGGTCCAGGTCTTCAGGTTTTTTCCTGAAACGTAAATCCTGCAATTCCTGAAGCCATATTTGGTCAGGAAGTCGGAGTTAAGATTGTACGAGAGCGAAACGTCCTGCAAACGAACAAAACTTCTCGAAGAATACGGATGTACACTTTCCCCAACTGGCTTTGGATAATCGCCAAGACGGCGGTATTTAGCATTCGGATTTTCCGGCGTCCACCAATCCCAGACCGGAGAATTCAACTGTTTCAAATTATCGATGTTTGCCCAGTTCCCTACAGCAACAGCTTTGTAGTAGTTGTTGCCACCCTGAATTGAGTTGACAAAAATTTTCAGTTCGAGGTTCTTATAACTGAAACTGTTCTGGACACTGAAACGGTACGATGGATCCTTGTATCCAATAACAGAGCGGTCGTAGGCCGCAGTCCACGCGCCATCGGGAACACCTTCCGGGCCGCTTATATCCTGAAGTTTGTAAGTACCAAATGTAAATCCGGTCGGAATATTTGCTCCATCGGCTATCTGCCACATACCAATAATATTGTAGTCGTACCAAAGTCCGTAAGGTTTACCCATAAGGATTGAGTTTCCCGAGCCCGAAATGATATCGTCTTCAACGCCATCCTTGTTGGCGTCGGTGCCGTTTATCGAAACCACCTTATTCCTGTTCAGCGAGAAATTAAAATTAATGTCCCATTTGAAGTCTTTTTGTTTCACAGGAGTTCCGTTCAGTGACAGTTCAAGTCCTCTATTCTGCATTTTACCGATGTTGGTGGAAATACTGCCAAAACCGTTTACAACAGGAATATCAATATTGTACAACAATTGTGAGGTATTTCCTACATACGCATCAATCGACCCGGATAGTCTGAAATCGAGTACTGAAAAATCGATTCCAAGATTTGACGTTGCAGTTTTTTCCCATTGAAGATCGGCATTTGCCAACGCCGAAATCCACTGAGCCATTTCGGCTGTTCCACCGTCGCCATACACATACCTGGTTGCCGACGACAATTTTGCCAATGTCGCATAACGGCCAACAGTTCTGTTACCGTTTGTTCCGTTCGAAAACCTTATTTTCAATTGGTTTAACCAGGTAACATTGTCCTTCAGGAACGGTTCTTCCGAAGCCGACCAGGCCACTGCCATAGACGGGAAATAGCCAACTTTGTTATTGGCACCGAATCCTGAGAACGCGTCGCGTCGAAGAGTTGCCGTAAAAAGGTATTTGTTGTCATAGGAATAGTGCAATCGCCCCATCGAGTACAAGCTGTTTTCGCTCCAGGCAGATGACGCCAACAATACCTGATCGGCCTGCCCGGCTTCCAGCGCATTGTAACCGAGAGCATCGTTCAGGAAAATCTGTGCCGTTGCATCTGTTCCTTCTCCTTCGCGGCTTTCACGCCCGTAAACCAGGGTTGCATTGATGGAATGCTTCTGAATGTTCTTTTTGTATGTCAGTATATTGTCGAAAGTCCAGTCGTAACCGTAGCTGTTGTTTTTCACACCAACACCTTGAAAATTCGAAGCAGTTTTATCAAAATTGTATTGCCTGACAAGCCTTAGATTTTGTGAGAAATTTGCCCTGTAGTTCAGTCCTTTTATAAATGGAACATTGACATCGACATAAAAATTACCGAATAAATTGATCCGTTTGTCCAGATTATCCTGCTGAATTTTCAACAAAGGATTGACAAAGGTTTTGTACGGGTATTGAACCAACTCGTTGTTCGAGCCATAAGCCGGAACAACCGGAACAATGCTCTGTACTTCGGACATGTTAGCTGTGGCACCCGAATAATCGCTTGAAGTCAGGAAAGTTTGAACTCCCAGTTTCATCCAGTGGGTCACATCATTTTCGAGATTAAGCCTTACGTTGTAACGTTTGTACCCGTCGTTAATCAAAATATTTGACTGATCGAGATAACCGACTGAGAAAAAGTAGCTGGAAAGGTTTGATTTACCCCTGATGCTTAATGTATGATCCTGTATCGACCCGCTTTTGTTGGTCAGCAAATCCCACCAATCGGTATCAACGCCGTTCGCATACCCGTCAACAGCATTTTTGTCGGCAAGATACGTAGACACGTTAAAGGCTGGATTTTCGACCTTATAGTCGGGCGCCTGATAAGCTGTATTCAGGTACATTGTTTTGATTTTGCTAATGTAATCGGCAGAATTTCCCAGTTTCACCGTATACGAGGGGAGTTGGTAGGAATAGGTTCCGCTGTACGAAACGACAGGTTTTCCGAGATCAGCACCTTTTTTCGAGGTAATGATCAAAACCCCGTTACTCGCCTGAGATCCGTAAATCGCTGTTGCCGACGCATCCTTCAGTACATCAATCGACTCGATGTCGTGTGAACTGATATCAACAAGGTTTCCGCGGTATATCACACCGTCGAGAATAATCAGCGGCGAAGTTGTTCCTGAAATAGTCGTCCGGCCGCGGATGGAAATACTGGCATCTTCACCTGCTGTTGTAACCTGCCCGACGTTCAGACCCGGAACAACTCCCTGCAACGATTGCGTTAAACTCACATTTGGCGATTCGGATAACGCGCCAATATTTGCCCTTGTAACACTTCCGGTTAAATCGCTCTTTTTCATGGTTCCGTAACCAATTGCGACAACTTCATCCAACCCAACAGTTTCTTCTTCCAAAACAACGTTGACCACTGTTTTTCCTGTCGCATCGATTTCCTGCTTTTTCATCCCAACAAACGAGAACTGCAAGGTTGAACTTTCGGGCACATTTGAGATCGAATAATTGCCATCAACATCTGTGATTGACCCGTTTGTTGTCCCTTTAACCACAACAGAAACACCGGGTAACGGAGTTCCATTGGCATCAGATACCTTTCCTGTAACTTTTTTGGCCACCTGCTCAAACTGTGCAGAGTTTATATCGCCTGCATTTTCGTCAGTAATAATGATGTAACGGTCGACAATTTGGTAATGAAATTTTGCAGAACCTAAAATTTTATCCAGGATAGCGTCAATAGTCTGATTTTCGACTTTTAAAGAGACTTTCCGCTCGACATCAAGTTTGGTGCTGTTGTAGGCGAATTTAAAATCTGACAAAGATTCAATTTGCTTGAAAACGCTTTCGATAGTCGCATTCTTCGACTCGAAAGTCAGTCGTTTTGCCTGCGAATAAGTAGCTGATGCAAACGATATCAGGCCCAGAAAGGTTAAGATGCAAGTTAGTTTCATAATGCGTAAATACTTTCGCATGGGGATAAAAGATTCCCCACACAAACTTGTTTTGTTTTTTTTCATAAATTTGTAGAGTTACGTGTTAAAATTTATTTTGACATTCGAAAGAGCGGTAATTCTTCGACCAATTATCGCTCTTTATTTTTTCTACATATTCTTTGTTTTTGGGGTCAATATTACCGTGCCTTTTTCGTATTTATAATCAACCGACAATGTTAAACTGATAATCTCCATTAATCGGTCGAGCCGCTCGCCCTCATACAATTCAACGGTTAGCCGGCGATCGCTAAAAAGCTTTTCGTTATACAAAACTTTCACGTCGTACCAGCGTTCCACTTTCCTAACCAAATTATTGAAGGTGTCGTCCTTAAAAATAAGCTGATTCTTTTTCCAGCCATCAATTTCTTCGCCGGGGAATTTGTTGGGAACAAGTTCCTGATTCGTTTTTGAGTAAACAAAAGATTCGCCCGGGGTGACATATTTTTCTTTTACTCCTGAAGCTTTTGTTCCGCTGTACAACAGGTCGATTTTGCCTTCGAACAGCGATGTTTCAATCTGATTTTCGTCGGAATATGCCCTGACGTTAAATTTCGTCCCCAACACTTTTACACTTACTCCTGAAGTGTGTACAATGAACGGCTGATGCGGATTTTTCGAAACCTCAAAAAATGCCTCACCTTCCAAATAGATGTCGCGTTCGCTTTTACTAAAAACTCCCGGATATTTAATCTTCGTGTCAGAATTCAACCAAATTTTTGTTCCGTCGGAAAGTACAATTTGTGACTTCTGACCGCGTGGCGCAATTGTTTCGGTTAACTGGCCCGAAGTCCGCTGATATTGATTTACGCCAAACCAAATACCCAACCCCAATACCGGAAGCAACAGAAACGCTGCTATTCTCTGATACATATTCACTATCGCTTTTAAAGAAATACGTTGCCTGGCGCTGTTTAACTTTTCGTACTCCTGGATTTGTTGAAAAACGGTTTCGATTAATGCAGTTGAATCAATTTCAGGAGAAATGGCCCAATGACCTGATAACCAGCTTTCAACTTCGGTTTGAGTTGCCGGGCTTGTAAGCCAGTCTTTAAACCGGGTAAGTTCCTGGTTTGTCAGGCTTTTTTCAGCCAAAAACCGATCCGCTATGAGCACAATTTCCTCAGTCATTTAGTATATAGTTTAAGGTATTACGATACAGTTGTAAATTTCCGTGAAGCCTTTTTGAAAAACTTCACAAAAAATATCAGCAAAAAAGTACAAAGAATCTGCTGTACGCTAATTTATGAGGTACAAAAAAAGCAGGGCCATTATCCTTCTGAATTCTTTTCGCAGAAATGCGAGCGCACTTCTGATCTGGCTATCGACCGTGTTTTCACTGATGTTGAGTTTATCGGCTATTTGTTTGTAGCTCATTCCATCAAAACGACTCAGCCTAAAAATCTCTCTTCTTCGTTCAGGAATTTCAGCAATAAGCTGGTTCAACTTTTCTTCCTTTTCTACGGTCAGCACAATATCCGAATTGTCGTCAGCCATCAAGTCCTGCTGAAAATGTTCGCTTACGAAATACAATCTTCGGTTGACAGCCGATTTCAGGTGATCCAAAATAAGGTTTTTGGCAATTGAAAATAAAAACGACTGGAAATCTTTACCCGGATTAATTAATTCCCTTTTGAGCCACAATTTAACAAACACCTCCTGAACAATTTCCTCCGGATCAACCTGAGTAGGAACCATCTTCACCGCGAAACCTTTCACTTTATTTCTGTATTTGTAAAACAGCACCTCGAATGCAAACGAATCACCCGCCCGCAATTTTTCCACCAGCTCCTTTTCAGTATGAATAAGTTTTTCCACGAAGGCTAACTATTTTTCGATGCTATTGATGTTCAAAGTAAGCGATATAATGCCAATTGTGTGAGGTCTTAACCAGGAATAATTGCATCGATTGCTGCAAAAATGGCTGTCAACCCAACATTATCAGTAGCTCATTGTAAAAAAATACCCGGCTATTAACCGGGTACATTAACCTCCAAATCCAGAAAAAACGAATAAATTAATTCACTCGCTTGTGCAAAATATTTTTTCGCTGCGCGTTTTTCAATACTACCAAATAGTTGGTCATCGTGCGTGTACTTTTAAAACGACCAAACTGACCATTGGATATTTCTCATTCAAAAAGGTTTAATGGCAGAGCCGGCATTTTTTGTTCAGAAATTCAATCTTGATTGTTTCATTCGACCAAATAAAAAAAGGAGTACGAATACTCCTCTTCCAGATTTTCTTGAAATGCATCTTTAAACAGTCGATCCTATTATTCCTGAATATTCGCCATCGCTTCCCGAACTTCTTTCAAAAAGACAGGTACTTTAACTTTTGGATCACCTTCGCCGAGAGTCTCAATAGGCAAATATCCCCGATAACCCGAAGGTTGAATAATTTTCATGAGCCTGTCCAAATCAGTTTTCTGTTCTACCCCATTTACGTAAAGGTTTTCCTTCAACTGCCAATTTACGGCATAAGGAATTGCTTTCGCAATTTCATTGTACGGATCAGTTCTGAAACTTCCAATGTCAAGAATTAATCCGAACCAATCGGAATTTACTTTTTGAATAATTTCTATAGCCTGATCGGCCGTTTTGATAAAATCGTTGTGGTTCTGGATGGCTACAACAACGCCGTGCTGCTTACCAAATTCAGCACATTCTTTCAGGTCCTGAACCATGTAATTTACAACTTCCTCGCGTGATTTGCCCTTCGTATCAGCTGTTCCGGAGAAAACACGAATGACAGGCGCCCCCAACTTTTCGGCTGCCAAAATCCAGTTCTTAACCAAGAGAACACTTTCCTTCCGCTTTGTTGCATCCAGATCGGTAAAATCGTTTCGCACACCTGTTCCACTTATTTCAAGACCCAGCTTAAAAGCTTTCTGTTTGATGTGATACAAATAATCATCGGTCGGAACGTTCGGATATCCGGGGAAATAATAAGCCGTAAGATCCACAGCATCGAAATTATTAGTTGCACAAAATTCGAGCAAATCGTCCAAATTCATTTCTCCTGCCATTAGAGATTTATTGAATGAAAATGCATTTAAACTGGTTTTCACCCGAGTTGGCAATTTACTTTGCGCTTCAGAAAATTCAGAAAACACAAGAAAATTCAGAAAAATTAATGCCAGTAGAAAAATTCGTTTTGTAGGTTTAGTTTTCATAGGATATATTTCTCATGAAAGATAATTTACCTGAATGCGACCGACCGTATACTACTTTTGATAAACCCGAACATAATCAACTTCAAGCGTATGCGGGAACAAATTGTTGTCGATTCCATGTTGGCCGCCCAACCCGCCACCGATAGCGAGGTTCAGAATCAGGTGGAACGGCTGATCGAAAGGCCATGCTTCGAAACCGGTTTTCTCGTTATCAAAAGTAAAATAAAGCTTTCCGTCAACAAAGCTTCGCAATTCATTTTCTTCCCATTCGAGCGTGTAAACATGGAAATCGGTTGTTGCTGTTGCCAATCCCATTCGCTTACCACGTTGCGTCTTTTTAATGTGATTGTATTTTTCAGTGTGAATTGTCGACAAAACTGTATCGGGATTGGAACCAACCTGTTCCATGATGTCGATCTCTCCACTTTTTGGCCATCCGCCATATTTGTTATCCGACGACAACATCCAAATGGCCGGCCAGGTTCCGTTTCCCGTAGGAAGTTTTGCCCGAACTTCAACTTTACAGTATTTCCAATCGCCTTTCCCTTTGGTTGTAATTCTTCCCGAAGAATAATTTTTCCCTGAAGTGGGTTCATTTCTTGCTGTGATTTTCAAGGTTCCATCACTCACCCAGGTATTTTCCTTTCGCGCCACAGTATACCATTCGGCTTCGTTGTTGCCCCAGCCGTAGCTGTTCCCACGGGTGTCGTAATTCCATTTTGCCGAGTCGGGCAAGCCTGTGTAATTAAATTCGTCGGACCAAACCTCTCTCTAATTCTCACTATTTTTTACTGAAACTTTATTCAGGAGAACTTCAGGTTCGTCAGTAGTTATGTAATCGATGCCCTGAGCCAGAAAATAATCCATTTTTGCAAAATCGCTTACGGTCCATACATTGGTTGCAATTTGATTCTGACGTGCTTCACTGATCCAACTGGGTTCCTTTTCGAAAACCTTCTGGTTATAATCGGCACCCCAAATTCCATCGGCTTTCAATTCGGCCGGACTCTTATCTCCACCCAAATACATCATTTTCGCAGACTGATCAAGATGATGTATTTTCTTCACAATGTCGTAATCGAAACTGATGTAAACAATCCAGTCCTGTGCATGCATCTGATCCACCTTTTCAACTACTTTTTGCGCCAAAAGCAACGATCGGTCCTTGCCTTCCGTCGATGGTTTGAGTTCAAGAATAAGCTTGGTTTTTTGCTGTGTCATTCCTGTTCTCAAATAGTTTTCGAGAGTCGGCAGTGTTTCGCCATTTTTCAACAGAACTTTTTCGAGACTTGTAAATTTTGTACTTTCAATTTTCATCCCAGCATAATCAGCGTCGTGGTTAACAACCAGTACGTTATCAGCGGTGAGTTGAACGTCGAATTCCGATCCTGCGGCGCCAATTTGAATCGCTTGTTTCAACGAAGCGATCGAATTCTGTGGCAGATTTTCCTTTTTCCATGCACCGCGGTGCGCAATAACTCCATTGGTTAAAAAGCTTTCAGTCCGATTTGCAGAATTATCGGTTTGGGCTTTCAAGGGCAAAACCAGATTCAGGAGAAAAATAACTGAAAAGATTTTAGAGACTATTTTTTGCATCTTCATTCTGTTTTTAAATTCTAAAACTTCAAGACAAAAAAGTGGACTATTGCGGGTTTAAACGATCCACAACAGCCCACTTAAGTAAGTCAAAATTTATATAAAACTAAACTAAATTTACTTTAATAACCACATCAATTTGTTCACTTCGTCGTAACCGTCGTATTGACGATCAAGAGCTTCAATCAGGTTCTCCCGGTTGTAGTTAGTTTCGGAGGCCGGATATAACCAACGCATAGGAATGCCACTCTTGTTGTTTTCGTTTAGGCTGGTTGCCGGATTGAAAGGGAATGCAGGATAACCTGTCCGCCTGTATTCAAAATAACTGGACTCTGCATCCTGAAAAAAGTTCAGGATATACCGCTGCAACCAGATTTGTTTCAACTGATCGTCGGCTGTAGCTTTAAAAGCAGCCTCTCCGGAGAAATATCCATCAATGTATGCCTGGTCTATGGCCATTCCATGCGCATAACTCGCCTTGGTCGCCATGATTGCGCTGAGAGCCGATTTCACACCTGTTTCATAGTAGGTCTGGGCCGTTCCGGCGGTAATCCAACCCTTGATACGGGCCTCTGCCAAAATCAATTCCTGCTCAGCATAAGTTATTAGCATGCGAGGTTCACTGGCTTCTTCCTTTAAGTACCGAAGGTTAATCAATGAAAACTTTCCTGCACTGTGTTGGGCATTCATTATTGCATAATCCATTGAAACATCTACGCCAATATAAGCATCCGGATTATTAGCTGCTTTCCCTGCCATTGTTTGCTCTACCGATGGTTCAGCATAGTAATACATGCGTCTGTCGTTAAGCATCTTTAGATTATCGAGTAAGAGTGAGCTGGGCATTGTTTTGCTGGTAAACAAATCGCTTGTGCTGTAAATGGGATGTTTGTTAATGGTTGAATAAACCAACCCGAAGTAATTTGAGGTTCCTGAAATAAGATTGCCGGCAGTTACAATATCGGCAAAGCGGGATTTTACATTTAACGTAGCAATATCTGCTTTTTGGCTAAGGCTCATTAGCACCTTTAATGCAAAAGAATTCGTGGCGGCTCTCCATTTAACCGGGTCGCCATTATACGGAGTTGGGTCTCCCGTAAATGTTACGCCGGTTGCAAAATACTGATCGGCTTCCTTTAATTCATCAAGAATTGAAATTAAGACTTGTTCCTGCGTATCGTACTTGGGTTTGTATAATCCATCGGCTCCCATATTCGCTTCCGTGTATGGAATATCGCCCATTTGCATTGTTTTATGATAGAACATATATGCACGGGCAAATTTGGCAACACCACGATAAGAGTTTTCCGTTACACTCCCGGTGGCATATTCCACCATTTTGTCAATATTTGGAAGAATTGTCATAGCCCCAAAATCGTTGGCTCCAATTTTATTGTATTGCTCATCCATCTGTCCCTCGTTGGCATAACCCACATATTTAGGAAAGGCATTCTGCGCAATTAATGCTTTGGCATCTTTTCCACCGAATTTGGCAATGCTTAACACAACATTCGTGCACAGCATCGAGGCGCTCACCCGCGTTGTAGTATCGGGGTTTGTGTTGATATCCTCAAAATTATTGCAGCTAAACAGCAGCGGGACGATGAGAAATATTCCAAGGTATTTATATAATCTTTTCATAAGTGTCTTTTTATTCGAATTTCTTATTCCATAAAAATTCTGATTGCTGTTATTTTTAATTTTGTTTTCCATCGCTTCAGATTTTAATGTTAGAAAGTTAACTTCAGGTTAAAACCCAAATAGCGTTGCGATGGGTCTGCAAAATTTTCTGAACCGCCATCAGGATCGGAATACTTAAAGTCTTTAGCCCAGAACAAAACGTTTTGACCAACAGCCGAAATAGATCCGCCTTTTGCATAGAATTTCTTGCAAAAGCTTTGTGGAAAATCGTACGTAAGTGAAACTTCTCTTATTTTGAAGAATGTCGTACTATACAAATCGTAAGGCGAGGGTACTCCTCCCCAAGCTGTTCCTTTATGAATACGTGCAATATACGACTGATATGTAACAGGTACATCGTTAGCAGCAAATACACGCGTATCGCCTGTTATATTTCCATATGTATCGTAAGTTGCGGTTCCTGAAACAACTTGTACCCCATCGCCGGTAAAGTTTTTTGATCCAGGATTGGTAGCGTCCAGATATCTGGCTTCAGTAACCGAATTTGGGTGGTTCCCCGAGACCCACATATACATTTCGGTGGTTGTCTGAGCCAATCCTCCAACACGGCCATCGGCTGAAACATTCAAAGTGAAATCTTTATATTTTAGCGAAGTATTCAAACCCCAAATCCAGTCCGGGTCCGAATAACCAGCTAAAGAGTAATATTTGGAATAGACCGGTAAGCCTGCGCTATAAACGATTTTACCATCGGGACTTTTTTCGAAATCAAGTATTGAATATGCATCAGCTCGTTCGCCAATTTTCACCCAAGGTTTGTCAGCCGAAAATACTGAATCCAGCTTGCTGTAGTAACTTGCGTATTTGGTCCAATTAATAGCAACATCCCATTTCCAATCGTTGGTTTTAACGGGTGTTACCTTTGCAGTAATTTCAAGTCCTTTGCGGGTAATTTCCTCATCAATGTTGATATAATTTGAATAAAAGCCGGAAGCCGGACTAATGCTTGTTGATTTCAGGAAGTCGTACATGCGCTTGCTGTAATAGGCTACGTCTAAAGAGGCCCGGTTTTTTAATACATTTACCACTGTACCAATCTCAAATGTTGAAGAGGACTCAGGCAACACATCAGTTCCGCGAATAGAAGTCGGAAAAGAAGCTGAGCTTAAATTACCCCACGAATTAGGAGTAATACTATAAACTGAATTAATATCATAAACTCCGGCAGGTGTTTTCGATGATGTCCACGATGATCTTAATTTCCATATTGAGAGCCAATCCATTTCAGGCAAAAATTCGGAGACGATGAAACTTCCGGAAACCGATGGATACAAATAGGAACGAGTAGATTTTGACAAAGTTGAACTCCAGTCGTTACGGACAGTTCCATCGACAAACAAAAAGTCTTTCCAGGAAACCGAAACCCTTCCATACAAACTGTTCACCTGTCGCTTATATAAGCTTGAACTAACAGCTACCGGATTAATTGATGCTTTCAACGAATAAAATCCGGGAATAGACAAACCACTTTGTGTGCGGGCTTCAATTCCCTCATCCTGCGTGTAAAATAAAGTTCCACCGACAAATGCATCCAGGGTAAAAGAATCAAATTTCTTATTTCCCGACAATAAGAAATCATTATTGAGGCTATATCCACGGCCAAGTCCGGTATTGTATGATCCTTTTTTGGACTCGCCCCAAATCTGTGTGCCGTTTTTAATTACGGTAGATGTGCCACCACCCTGGAACGATCCCTCAGAAATGCGAACCACCTGGCGATCACTATAGGTGTCAAATCCTGAACGAAAGGTAGCTTTTAACCAGGGAGTGAAATCGTAATTCAACGATATTGTTCCGTTGAAAATATCGCGGTCCAAACTATGAATTCTCTCATTACGATCGAAATAAGGATTGTTATTGATAGAAGTATAACTACTATTCTGTGATTCGTTTTTCACCAGCCAATAGTCCTTGTATTGACGAATATCATAATCAGGCGAAGCCCATACCAGAATGTTGTACATTGGATCGTATCCGGTATATCCGCTAAAACCAATGTTAGGCGAAGTTTGCTTATTGTATGAAATCGACGATGATAAAGTGAATTTGTTATACTTTATGTCGCCGCCAATGTTGTAGGTAATTTTGTCGAACTTTGAGTTTGGGTACTGGCCTTTATTACGCACCCAAGTGGCAGACGAACGGAAACTGCCATGTTCGCCTTGCTGAACCACGCTCACATTATTATTTAAGATATACCCTTGTTCTAAAAAGTTTTTGAAGTTGTCCTTCCCAATTGGCAAATACGGCATTGACTGATATGACTTAGAAACCGGATCCCATTGAATAACTTGTTGTCCTTCCAAAGGAGGTCCCCATGAACCATCGCCCGATCCAACATAAGTATTTGTGGCTGTGGTAACTTTGCGTCCGTAGGTCGATTGCATTTCGGGAATGGCCAAATAGCCAGCGGTAAACATCGTTCCACTATTAACGGAAACTGTTACTCCTTTATTTGCAGTTCCCTTTTTTGTGGTAATCATAATTGCACCACTCGCACCTCTGTAACCGTACAATGCTGAAGCTGTCGCCCCTTTTAGCACGCTAATATTTTCAATGTCGTCTGAAGGAACATCTCTTAAACTCATGTTGCCGTAAGGTACACCGTCAATAACCAACAAAGGATTTTCTCCGCGGATTTCAACATTAGGTTCTGCAGCAAATTCGGTGCTGTTTTTTACCAGCAAACCTGCAACTTTACCTGTAAGTGATGTAGCCACATCAGTTCCTTTTACTCTTTGTAAATCTTCACCTTTTACGGCCTGTACTGAATAACCGAGTGCTTTTTGCTCGCGTTTGATACCCAAAGCAGTAACAACGACCTCATCAACACCAAATGTTTCAACTTCCATTACTACCGTCAGGATTGAAGCTGTTCCTACCTGAACATCCTGAGTTTTCATCCCAATGAACGAAAATTGAAGTGTTTGATCCGGTGCGATATTCGATATAGAGAATTTACCATTTATGTCAGTAATAGTCCCGGAGGTTGAACCTTTTAACACAACTGAAACTCCGGGCAAGGGAGTGCCTGTATTGTCAACGACTTTACCGGTAATGGTTTTAGCCTGTTGAGCAGAATTTACGGTTTCGCTTGGCACCAGAATGATGTGACGATCACGAATAACGGCGTTCACGCTACCGTCGCCGAAGAGTTTCGACAGAACAACATCGATCTTCTCATCCTTGACGTCAAGATTCACGCGGCGTTCAACATCAATCAGCTGATTGTTGTAGAGAAAATAAAATTCACTGTGATCTTCAATCTGGGCCAGAACTTCCCGGACTGTCGAATTTTTGACATTCAGTGTCAAGCGTGTTGACTGTGAGTAACCTGCTCCTGCGAGCGCCTGTAAAGCACCAATCAGGATAAAAAATAGTGAAACCCGCATAATTAGAAATGTTTTTCGGTATCCGGCAAAAGTCGGACACACCAAATTCATCTTTTTTTTCATAGATTTGAATGATTAAAATTAGTAACTACAATTTTATCGGCCCGTTAGGGTAACCCGGAAGGAAGTGTTGGTAGCACTTCCTTCCTTCGTATTAGTTTTATAAGATCATAGGCAATTCACTTTTTTATTTACTATTTATCATCAATTTCGATTTTGATTGTATTTGGTTTGAGCTATCGAGTTTCGCCGGCACGTATTTAAAACGGATTGGCGACGAAAGCCCCATAAGCTCAATTACCTGAAAAAGCGATTCGTTTTCGAATGTCGTGGTAAACCGGTAGTTCATTATTTCAGGATTCTCAATAACCACATCAACGCCATACCAACGTTCGAGTAATTGGGCAACTTCACTCATCGGCGTGTTGTCGAAAACCAGTTTGCCTGTGTGCCACGCAATGTATTTATTGATGTCTTCTTTCAAAACGGTAGTTTTATTGTTGGATTTAGCAATGATGGCGCGTTGTCCCGGAACCAGTACAAAATCCTTCGCGTTTGAGTTTCCTTCAACGTCGAGCGCAATTCTGCCTTCTTCCAGCGTGACATCGATAGTTTTGTCGGATGAATAGGCCTTGCAGTTAAAATGTGTACCCAAAACTTTCACGCTAACATTCCCGGAGTGAACGATAAAAGGGTTTTCAGGATTTTTAGTGACATTGAAAAAAGCTTCGCCCAGCAATTCGACATTGCGGCTTTTTTTCGAAAACGGAACCGGAAACTGAATTGTGGTTTCGGCATTCAGCCATACTTTAGTGCCATCGGGCAAAACCACCTGAGAACGGATTCCTGGCGGACTGGTAATTTCCTGCATCGAAAACTGCTGCGCATTTTCTACAGTTATTTGCCTGTAAAATAACCAGGCCGATGCAATGAAAAGCGGAATAAATAAAATGGCAGCTACGCGGCTTAGTACATTCAAACTAATGACAGGTCGCTTTTTAGCCTGAATTCGCCTAAGCACCTGAGAAAATGCGACAGAACTGTCAACTGTTTCAATCTCTGAAACAATGCGGCTTAGTTCGGCCATTTGTTCTTCGGGATCCTGATTCCTACGTGAACCAAGTAATTCACTGATGTTTTTTTGTATTTCTTTATCTTCTTTCATCAAAACTGCTGCACTTTTGATCCTGTTCACCTAAAGAACAACCTTCAGGCAAAACGCACGTACTCAAAAATCAAAAATTTTGAAGAATTCTATTTCAGGAGAAAAAATTGAGAAAACCCTATTTCTCAAATGTGAAGTATTCCGAGTAAAATCAACAGACCGGCATATTCTTTCAGTTCAATTCGCATCACCTTCAATGCCTTGCTAATTTGGGTCTCAACAGTTCTTTTCGAGAGGTTTAATTCGTCGGCAATCTCTTCGTTTTTCATTCCCCTGATTCGGCTCATAATAAAAATTTCGCGGCATTTCTCCGGAAGTAAGTCAATTGCATTTTTTACTTTTTCCTGAAGTTCAGACGACACATAGAATTCGGGATCGTAAACCAAATGGGTTACTGAAAGTTCGCTCATTTCACGGATGTACCTTTCCTCTACTTTTTTGTGCTTCAGGAAATTTAAGCTGCCGTTTTTAACCGATAAAAATAAGTAGCTTTTTAGTGAATCGGAAGGCGAAAGTTGATTGTGTTTCTGCCAAAACCGCACAAAAAAATCCTGAACGATTTCTTCAGCCTCATTGCGGTCGGTGGTAAATTGCGTGGCGTAAACGACCAGTCCGGGATAGTAAAAATGAAATAACAACTCAAAAGCTGTCTGATCGCCTTTCCGAAGACGTTCAATTAAACTTTTTTCGTGAATTCCCTGAATGAGTTGCATGATACAAAAGTATAAAAATGTTGATGTGACATATTTTCTTTTCCCGAACTTTCATTGCAATTCGAATAAATTTGGAAATCATGAAATTAAGCCTTGTTCATTGTTCCAGTTCGGTTAACCATCAATAATTTGTGAATTCGCCACGAATATGTAAGTTTGCATACCAGAACAGACCACATAAGTAAAACAAAATGGAAAGCAAATTTCACTTCACCGTCAATCCGTTATCTAATTTACTGAAATTTCAGCAGTTAATTGATGCAATAAATGATGCAATCAGTCGGAATTTGCTCCAGGTTGGCGATATCTTGCCATCAGTTAACCAGCTTTGTAAAGAAAGTTCGCTATCGCGCGACACTGTTTTTAAAGCTTATGCAGAATTGAAAAACCGTGGCGTTATTGAATCGGTACCAAACCGTGGATACTTTGTTGCAAAAGCCGTCACGAAAGTATTTCTGTTTCTCGACACATTTAAAGCTTACAAAGAAGTTTTGTACGGTTCATTTCTGGATGCTCTTCCCGAAAATATTGCCGTCGATTTGCATTTTCACCACTACAACATCGACGACTTCGAGAAAATTATCAAAGAAAACCTCGGTAAATACACGAAGTATATCATCATGAATTTTGACCATAAACGAGTTTCTGAAATAACCCGACAGATTCCCGACAGCAAATTGCTGATCATTGACTGGAATATCAATGTGCAGGAAGGAATTTCGACCATTTACCAGGATTTTGGTGAGGCGCTTTACGAATCGCTCGAAAATGGCCTTGAGTTAATTCGGAAGTACGATCGTTTCATATACCTGTATCCAACGTTTACTTATCACCCTAAGATATCACTTAAGTATTTCGAGAAATTTTGCACCGATTACAACATTAAATCCCACATTTTGTACGATTTCAAAAAATTCGATTTACAAAAAGGTGAACTTTACCTGATGGTTAGCGACCGCACACTAGCCAAATTTCTGGACCAATGCGATCAGAAAAATTTAGTTCAGGGCGTTGATGTCGGCGTAATTTCGTACAACGAAACTCCAATGAAGAAGTATGTAAAGGAAGGGATAACCGTTGTTTCAACCGACTTTGAGCTGATGGGGAAAAAGATTGCTGAGTTTGTGAACACCGGAGAAAAAACAAATTTAGTTATACCTACGAAACTGACTATTCGAAAATCTCTCTGACAAATGTTTTATAACATTTAGGCTTATTTTGAGAATGCTTCTGTATGCTCTAGTTTTGTCGGGCATACCAGAACAGAACGGCTTGATTTTATTTTAATTATAAACCACTGATATTAAACTATATAAAATGAATTTATTAGGATTCGACATAGGAAGTTCTTCAGTAAAAGCTTCGCTAATTGATGGACAATCAGGAGATTGTGTTGCTTCGGCTTTTTACCCCAAACAGGAAATGACCATAAAGGCGATCCAATCGGGTTGGGCCGAACAGGAGCCGGAACAGTGGTGGACGAACCTGAAATTGGCGCTTGCCGATGTGATGGCCCAATCGAAAGCTGATCCCAAATCAATCGATTCGATCGGAATTTCATACCAGATGCACGGTTTGGTTGTAGTTGATAAAAACCAGCAGGTTTTGCGTCCGTCCATTATTTGGTGCGACAGTCGTGCTGCCGGTTTTGGCGACAAAGCTTTTGCCGAAATTGGAGAAGAAAAATGCCTGTCAGCATTGCTAAACTCGCCGGGAAACTTTACCGCTTCGAAACTGAAATGGGTTAAAGAAAATGAGCCGGAATTGTATGCCCGTATCGATAAAATTATGCTTCCGGGCGACTACATTGCCATGAAACTTTCAGGCGAAATTAAAACAACTGCAAGCGGACTGTCTGAAGGAATTCTCTGGAACTTTCAGGAAAATGCAGTTGCCGACGTACTGCTCGATTACTATGGATTTGAAAAATCATTTATTCCTGAAATAGTTCCGACTTTCTCAGTTCAGGGAATTGTAAATGCAAAAGCAGCTGCTGAACTTGGTTTGGCCGAAGGTACCAAAATCAGCTACCGCGCCGGCGATCAACCGAACAATGCACTATCGCTGAATGTGCTGAATCCGGGTGAAATTGCCACGACTGCAGGAACTTCCGGAGTGGTTTACGGTGTAAGTGGCGAAGTAAAATACGATCCGTATTCGCGTGTAAACACGTTTGCTCACGTAAACCATTCGGCCGAAGCCAACCGGTTAGGTGTTTTGCTTTGCATTAACGGAACCGGAATTCTGAATTCGTGGCTGAATAAAAATGTTGGCAACAAAGCGTTCAGTTACGAAGAAATGAATCAGAAAGCTGCTTCTGTTACGATTGGTTCTGATGGTTTAAGTATTCTGCCGTTTGGTAACGGCGCTGAACGTGTTCTCCGGAATAAAAACATCGGGGCACAGATTTCAGGATTGGGATTTAACACACACACTGATGCTCATCTATTTCGTGCTGCACAGGAAGGAATCGTTTTCTCATTCAAATACGGCATGGAAATTATGGAGCAAATCGGCATTAAGGCTCAAGTCATTCGTGCCGGAAAAGCAAATATGTTCCTCAGTCCTGTTTTCCGCGAAACACTCGCCGGAATTTCAGGAGCAACCATTGAATTGTACAATACCGACGGTTCAATCGGTGCTGCCCGTGGCGCCGGAATTGGCTCCGGATATTATGCTTCGGCCAAAGAAGCTTTTGCCAGCCTGAAAAAACTGGATACAATTGTTCCGGATAACAGCAAAAAAGCACTTTACGAAGAAGCTTACCAGAATTGGAAAAATCTTTTAGTTAAAACATTATAAATCGAATATTAAATAATAAGAATTATGACAGTCTTTAAAGGAAACAAAGAGTATTTCCCGGGTATTGATCAAATTAAATACGAGGGACCACAATCAAAAAATCCATTGGCATTCAAATATTACAATGCTGATCAGATGGTATTAGGCAAAACCATGAAAGAATACCTTCGTTTTGCAGTTGCATACTGGCACACATTCTGTGGAGATGGCGGCGACCCATTCGGCCCCGGAACTCAGATTTTCCCCTGGGTTGGTGCCGCTGATAAAATGGAAGCAGCTAAAAACCGCATGGATGCAGCTTTTGAGTTTACCAGCAAAATCGGAGCTCCCTTCTATTGTTTCCACGACACCGATGTGGTTGGCGACGGATCCGTCTTCGAAATCGAAAAACGCCTGGCTAACATGATTGACTTCGCAAAAGAACGTCAGGCAACTACAGGCATCAAACTGCTTTGGGGAACAGCAAATGTTTTCTCAAACCCACGGTACATGAATGGTGCTTCAACCAATCCTGATTTCAACGTGGTTGCCAATGCAGCTGTTCAGGTAAAAAATGCCATGGAAGCAACCATTGCTTTAGGCGGTACAAACTACGTATTTTGGGGAGGTCGCGAAGGCTATATGAGCATTCACAATACCGACACCAAACGCGAACTTGAACACATGGGAAAATTCCTTGGTGCGGCACGCGACTATGCCCGTTCAAAAGGATTTACGGGAACCTTCCTGGTTGAGCCAAAACCGATGGAACCAATGAAACATCAGTATGATTTCGATACGCAAACGGTGGTTGGTTTCCTGAAAGCTCATGGATTGGATCAGGATTTCAAGATGAATATTGAAGTGAACCACGCTACTTTAGCCGGACACACTTTTGCTCACGAATTGCGCATGGCCCGCGATATGGGTATGTTTGGTTCGATTGATGCCAACAAAGGTGACTATCAGAACGGATGGGATACCGACGAATTCCCAACAAACGTTTATGAAGTAACTGAAGCCATGATTGAAATTATCCAGAATGGCGGATTCACAACCGGTGGCATCAACTTTGACGCTAAAACGCGCCGCAATTCAACCGATCTGGAAGATATCTTCATTGCCCATGTTTCTGGAATGGACACTTTTGCCCGTTCACTGGTTATTGCAGATAAATTGCTGAAAGATTCGGATTACCTGAAACTAAAAGCAAACCGCTACGCATCATTCGATTCAGGAAAAGGTGCTGACTTTGACAATGGTAAACTGAACCTGATGGATTTGTACAACCATGCTAAAGAAGTTGGCGAACCCAAACAAATCAGCGGCAAACAGGAAATGTTGGAACAATTGATTAATTGTTACATTTAACCCAATAACAGAGCTGTCTGAAAAGTTCTAAAGAGTTGAAAAGTCACCCCGAATTTATTTCGGGGTCTTATGCTCAAAATGGTCAGATCCTGAAACAAGTTCAGGATGACAACTCTTCAAAACTTCTCAGACAGCTATTTCTTCTAAACTATAAACTAATTTTACCAAATGAAAGAACGTAACACGCTATTTATAATTGGGATCACCCTGGTAGCAACCTTGGGTGGTCTTTTGTTTGGATACGATACTGCGGTTATCTCAGGAGCTGAAAAATCCGTTCAGGCTTTTCTCATAACCAGTCTTGGATTAAGTTCACTTGTTCACGGCGCAACCATTTCGAGTGCTTTGATCGGATGCATTATCGGAGGTATGTTGTCCGGATTACTGGCTTCGAAAATGGGAAGAAAAAGAGCCTTAATGCTGGCTTCTGTCTTGTTTTTTATTTCAGCGCTGGGATCAGGTTATCCTGAGTTTTTGTTCTTTCAAAAGGGTGTGCCAACAATGGGATTGCTATACATGTTCAATTTCTACCGGATCATTGGAGGAATTGGAGTTGGTCTTGCTTCAGCAATTAGCCCGATGTACATTGGCGAAATTGCACCTGCCGACATTCGTGGTCGGTTGGTTTCAGTAAACCAGTTTGCTATTATTTTTGGTATGCTCGTGGTTTATTTTGTCAATTACTTTATTGCACACGGCAAAACCATCGAGTACATCAACGAAACAGGTTGGAGATGGATGTTTATTTCCGAATCAATTCCAGCCGCCATTTTTGGTATTCTGTTATTTTTTGTACCTGAAACGCCAAGATATCTGGCTCTTACAAACCGCGACACCAAAGCTCTTGAAATATTAACCCGAATCAATGGTGTTCAGCAAGCCAAACTCATCATGGCCGACATCAAGAAATCGGTTGAAGCTGCATCTGAAAAATTGTTTGCATACGGTAAAATTGTGATTATTATCGGAATTTTACTTTCCGTATTTCAACAATTTGTCGGAATAAATGTGGCACTTTATTACGCTCCGCGCATTTTCGAAAGCATGGGCGCAGCCAAAGACGCTTCGATGTTGCAAACTGTTGTGATGGGTTTGATTAATGTGATTTTCACCGTCGTCGCCATTCTTACTGTCGACAAGTATGGACGTAAAATACTGCTTATGATCGGTTCTATTGGGATGGCAGTCGGTATGTTTGCCATCGGTGCACTTGCATTTATGAAGGTCATCGGGATCAGTACATTGGTCTTCATTATTATCTACACTGCTTCATTTATGATGTCGTGGGGACCAATTTGCTGGGTGCTGATTTCAGAAATTTTTCCGAATAAAATCCGTGGACGCGCCATTGCCATTGCCGTTGCTGCGCAATGGGCCGCTAACTATTTCATTTCGTCAACCTATCCCGCGATGATGGAATTTAGCGGAGGAATGACTTACAGTTTCTATGGAATAATGAGTGTACTTTCCTTTATATTTGTGTGGAAAATGGTTCCTGAAACAAAAGGAAAGACTCTGGAAGAGATGGAAAAACTCTGGAAAAAATAGACCTTTCGCATAGGTTTTAATCAGGCCGTTTCACCTTCGGGTGAGCGGCTTTTTTTCGTTTCGAATTCAGCTTATCTTTGAAAAATCAATCAAGAAATGGTTTCATGCGTCAATTACTCAGGAAATTATTACGAATCCTTCCCATATTAGTGGTTTTTTCAAGCCAGGCTCAAACTCGACTGGAAAACATCAAACCAAACTGCATTGAGCAAAAAACAATTCGCAAATTCCTGAAACGCAACATCGAAAATGGGATAGCAAACTTTGACGATTTTTCGCCATCGGTTACCGCAGGAACAGATACGGGTCAATTTGACTTCAGTTCACTCAATTTTCATCTTCAAACTAATTTAGAAATCGTCTGGAAGACATATCTGACAGCACATCCGGCAAAAATTTGGCAAAGCGAAAACGTAAATTTCGGCTTTATCTATTCTACACAGAGAAGGTGTATTATTTTGAAAAACGACAATTATCCGGGTTTGGAAACCGGTCAAATTTTTTTCCTCGAAATGAGAATTTTGCTCGGACTATTTAAGTTTCCGGTTTGCTTTACGGTAACCAAAATTGATCAAACAAAACGCACAATCTCTTTTAGTTATGTTATATCAAGTTCATCAAAAGGTTCACAAACAATCAGTTTTGTCGACGACGGAAAAGATGGAACAAAAATTTTTCACTCAAGTTTGCATCAAACAAAAAACAGGCTTCGCGACAAGACTCTCTATCCCATATACCATCGCAGGGCAATAAAAACAATTCACCACAACATTGAAAAAATATTGCTTCCGAAACAAAATTGCAATTAACTATATAAACATGGACTAATTTTCCCAGCTAGTTTTAATCCGGCTACCTCTTTCTTCATCGTTTTCAATGCGCAAGTGCACATCAATTTCCTGCTGCATTTCCTCCACATGCGAAATAACTCCGACAATCCTGTTTTCTTTCCGAAGCGATTTCAGCGCATCAAAAACTATCGAAAGCGAATCTTTATCGAGTGAGCCAAAGCCTTCGTCCAAAAAGAAAAAGTTCTGGTTTGACTCTGTGATTTTCTGAATGTTATCGGCCAATGCCAGCGCCAGACTTAATGCTGCCTGAAATGTTTGTCCTCCTGAAAGCGTTTTCACACTGCGAACTTTGCCGCCGTTCAGGTAATCACGAACCTGGAAATTATTGTCCGCTGTAATTTCGAGGCTCAGCTTTTGGCGAGTCAACTGAAAAAAACGATCGTTGGCTGCGTTACACAAATTCTGCAAATATACCGACGAAATGTAATTCACAAAACCACTTGCCGTAAATAGTGATTTCATGATCTTTAGGTTTTCAGCTCTGATTTGTAATTTTTCGAACTCTTCCCTCAAACTTTTCTGCTCTGCCAACGACTTCCGCAAATCAGCCAGCGATTTTTCTGTCACGCCAAATTCCTGATTTTTTCGACTCACCAATTCCTTGTTGGCTTCAAGCTGCTGCCGAATTTTTTGATGAATTTCCTCTTCATATTTCCGTTCGCCGATTTCTTTTTCCTGCTGATTCAACTGATTCTGAGTCATCGATAAATCACTCCTAAAAGCAGAAACTTTCTGCTTTTCTCGTGCCAGATTCATTTCCTGGCTCAAAAGAATGCGCATCTGTTCAGCATGTTCAAAATCAGAATCTGCCAATGCCTTTTCAATACGAACCCGAACATCGGCTAACGACTCATTCTCCTGAACCAATTGAATTTGGTCTGCATTTAGGCTTCCTGAAATCGTATCTTTCGTTTTCCGGAGTTCAATCAATTGATTACTTAAATCAGTAAATTTCTTTTCAATTTCCGCATATTTTTTCAGTAATTCACTCTTTTCTCCGGAAAGCTCTTCGGTTGTATTTCCTGAATAAAATTCCTCATTCAGCAATTTTATCTGAGCTTTCAGCGTATTTAATTCGGTTTGCGCGACTGTCAATTCCTTGCTGATCTTTTCAATATTCAGCACATATTTTTCTTTGTTGGCTGTTTCCGTTTCAAGTTTTTTAGCAATTAGTTCCAACTGTTTTTCAAGTTCATTAATCAATTTTTTCAATTGTGCGGCCGCCTGAAAGGCTTTAGCAACCTCTTCTTCATTCCTGAAATTCTCCCATTTAAAATTCTCCAAGTGCGATTTTTGCTGGCTTTCCAGTTCCGTCCGGCGATTCTGAATTCCCTTGATTTGCTGACTGAGCACACTGTGTTTGTTGCTAAAATCAGTAAGCTGACTGATTAGCTTTTCACACTGGCTGATTAGTTTTTCGACAGCCGACCTTCGCTCTGAAAGTTTTGACAAAGCTTCCGATACATTGGCCGAACTCAAAATTTCAGGATGATGCCTGGAACCGCAAACCGGACAAGCTTCGCCATCGTGCAGATTTAAAGCGAATTCCTCCAGTTTCAACTGAACTTTTAAGTGTTGCATTTCAGCGTCAATTTCAGCAATCTGAACTTTTTGCAAAGCAATTTTTTCTTTCAGGAAATTGACACCGTTCCCGGAATTCTGCTCTCCTGAAAATTCAGAAAAAAGTTTGTCAGCGAAGCTTGTGGCAACCGATTGATCAACCTGACGCATTTCATTCCCAAGTTTTTCAAGCTCAGTTGTATTGAAATTGATTTGTTGAATGAGATTCTGATTCAGATCGTGCCAGCTTTTGGCCTTCGATAGCGCCACCATATCGGGCTGCTTCGCTTTTTCACTCTTTAGCCGACCTTCAACATTCAGCTTTTCCAACCTCAACTTTTCAACTGCCACAGTCGCGTCATCCACGAAAACAATTCCTTTTTTGATACGCCCCTCCAGCAAAACAATCGTCTCCGACAATTCAGTCAGGCGAATCAGTTTGTCAATCTCCTCAGCTTTCAGCTTCAGTTTCTCGCGGCTTTCAAATTCGGGTTTTATAAAGTTAAGCGCCTGATCGGCTGTGCCGATTTGCTCCTCCGATTTTTTAAGCTGCAGCAGTTCTTCCCTGATTTTTTCATTCAGTTGCCGAATCTTTTTCTCAGAAGAATCAGACGTTTCAAACAGGCTTTTAAAATGAATCAGGCCATATTCGTAGTCGGAAATTCTTTTTTCGAGTTGGACAATTTCAGGCAGTTTGGCATTTAATTCACTTAGCTTCACCCTATTTGCCATTGTTTTACGAACCAGCTCCAGCAGATTCTGCATTTCAGTTTCCAATTTTTGATTGGCCTGAATATTTCGGTTCAATTCCTCCATTTCAGTTTTCAGTTGTGCCAGCTTTTCTGTGTAGATTTTTGCCTGTTCCGGATCGAGTTCACCCAGTTGTTTTAACTGACCATCGAGCACTTGTTTTTCCGCATTGTTCCTTGTCTCTAGCGAAGTCACTTTATTCAGTAGTTCATATTTCTTAAGATTGAACAAATCCATCATCATTTGCGACCGATCTTTATTTCCAAGCTGCAAAAACTCTTGAAATTGCCCTTGGGGTATAATGATAGTCCGTCTAAAATTATCATAACTCAATTTTATGACCTCTTTAAGCGATTCTGGTTCAATTGGAATCCAATTGCCCTCTAACTTCTGGTAAGCTGAACGCTCAAATGATTCAACTTTCTCGAACTTCTTCCCGTTTCTTTTTCCTTTTACAACAGCCCGAAAAGCCGCTTGCTCCTTTCCTGTTTCGAATTCAAAATCAATAAGCAGTTCGTTTGACTTCAGGTTCATCATGTTATACGCCCTATTGTCTCTGGAATTCATCCGATCAGTTTCGTAATATAAAGCATAAGTTATTGCTTCGAGAATTGTGGATTTTCCACTTCCAACTGCTCCAAAAATTCCAAACAAACTAGCTGAAGTTAACTTTGTAAAATCTATGGTCTGTTTTTGCTGGTATGAATATAACCCTTGAAGGGTAAGTCTAATAGGAATCATTCTTCATCCTCCTCTGCTAAAATTTCAGTAAAAAGCTTCATAATTGCGTCATTTGGTTCCTGTCGCTTTTTATGCCTGAAATAATCGGTGAACAATTCTTCCATGCTATTCGTCAGATCAATTCCTTTTTTACTTTTTGATGAAAAGTCAGCAACATTCTTGACCTCAGGAATAACTGAAACAATTCCTGAATGTGCGGCACTCAACTGTTTTCGTTCCATTGCTGATAAAAAAGTATCGGTCACCATGGTTAGCTCAACCAACGAATCCTGATTTTCGGACAGCCAGTTCAACGCATCTTCCATTCCTTCAGCCCTTTTCCGAAGTAATTTTTTGCCCTTTGTCAGTTCAATTTCCTGAACTTTGGCTTTGCTTCCTGCTTCAATATCAATCAGCAGCACAAACTTTTTCTGATTGGCTTCGGCAAAACTGTACGAAAGAGGGCTGCCACTGTAATACACCGGACAAGGTTTTGAATCAACGCGATGCATCCGGTGCAAATGCCCAAGGGCAATATACTGCATTTGAACAGGAATATTTTCGGGATACACAACCTGCGCCCCGCCAACGTGCAAAATTGGTTTTTCATCTTCAGGTTCTTCGGGCAATTCTGCACCTTTGCGGGCAAAAAACAAATGTGTCAAAAGCAAATTCACACCATTTGAATCGCAGTATTTTTCTGCCAGATTTTTCCAGTTCGTTTCCAAAACCTGTCGCAATTCTTGCTCCGAATCCTCCTGTCCCAAATACGTTTTCAGGCGAAATTCGCTGGCATAAGGTGTCGATAAAATCCGCAAAGGCTCTGCAATTTCAGGAATTTGAATTTCGATAAAACCTGCATCGCTCTGGACAACTTTCAGTCCCGATTCCAGTTCGAACGGTTGCACCATTGAGTTGGGATATCCGGCGAAAATAATTCCACATTCGCGTGCCAAAGGATCGGGTGCCTCAATTCGATCCGGTGAATCATGGTTTCCGGCAATGGCAATCACTGGCCGTTTTCCATTGTTGGTCAGCCGCTTTAAAGTTCGATAAAACAAATCGACCGCTTCGGTAGGCGGATTAAACGTGTCGAATAAATCGCCGACAACCAAAATTGCATCCGCCTTTTCGCGATCGGCCATTTCGCAAATTTCCTGCATAACAGCCTGTTGCTCTTCCATTCTCGAAAAATCTTCGAGCCGTTTGCCCAGATGCCAGTCGGAAGTATGTAAAAGTCTCATATCATTTGAATCAAGGTTCTGAAATTAGTTATTTAACCACATAGACACATAGAACACATAGTTTTTTTGTATAATTCTATTGTGACCTATGTGCCTATATGGTTTTCATTTATATATTTCCAACTAAGCACCAATATGATTTGTATATTATTTTCTTGACTCCTCTCTCACTGATTTAAACTCCGAATCAGCATTCCATTTCGGCCATTCCTTTGAATTAGCCAGATCGCTTCCGACGCAATAAAGTAATTTGGCATCCTCAACAACTCCGCCCAAGTCGTCCTTTTCGGGATGATATTCGTCGAAAGGAGTGTGATAAACTGTTTTCCAGTAGTTCGCAATCATTTTCTGAGTTTCTTCCTTACCGTATTTTTCAGCATCGGTATAACCTTTTGCGTAAATGGCCGGAACTCCAAGTTTCACAAACGGGAATTGATCGGAGCGGAAAAACATGCCTTTTTCCGGATCAGGATCGGCCGAAACATATCGCCCGTGCTTTTCAGCCTCAGTCTTTACCCAGGTATCCAGCTCGGATTGGCCTCCACCAGTCAGCATCACATCCTTGTATTTTCCAAAGAATAATATCGCATCGGTATTGATGACGGCCACAGTTTTGTTCATCGGGAAGAACGGGTGTTGGGTGTAATATTCGGAACCGAGTAAGCCGGATTCCTCGCTGGTGACCGACAAAAACAAAACCGAACGTTCGGGCGCAGGAGCCGATTTAAAAGCCCGTGCAATTTCGAGCATCCAAGCTACAGCGCTCGCATTGTCGGTTGCCCCGTTGTAAATGCTGTCGCCATTTATTTTTGTTCCAATTCCAAGGTGGTCCCAGTGAGCGGTGTAAACAATCACTTCATCCGGATATTTGGAGCCACGAATCAATCCGCAAACATTTTTGGAAGTATTGGTTTCAAAGGTACTTTTCATTCCTCCTGAAACTTTTACCGGCAAAGTCACCGGCTTAAAATCTTTTTTTACGGCCTGACTTTTTGCTTCGTCGAAGGTCATTCCACAGGAAGTGAATAGTTGCTCGGCAGCAGATTTTGAAATCCAACCCTCGAAAGCACAGCGATTCTGGTAGCCATCTTCAGGTTTCAAATACAATTTGGTCGATTCACCATTATTCCTGACCACATTCCACGGATAGCCGGCCGGTCCGTCTTCGTGAATAATCAGGCAACCTTTAGCCCCGCGACGGGCAGCTTCCTCAAATTTATAAGTCCAGCGACCGTAATAAGTCATCGTATTTCCTTTGAAATAATCATCATCGGTCCCGTAACCCGGATCATTTACAAAAATCAGGATGGTTTTCCCAGTCAGGTCCATTCCCTGAAAATCGTCACGATTATATTCAGGAGCAGTAATTCCAAAACCCGCAAACACCAGTTCCGATTGATCGAGCGTTTGTTCCGGCTCCATTTTTCTGGAAAAAGTCACATAGTCAACCAGCTTTTCAAATTTCAACGCTCCCTTGGGAGTTTCAAAAACGAGTGTCGGCGATATTCTTGAATTAACTGCCAACAAAGGAACTTCCTGAAAATAGTTTCCATTGTTTGCCGGTTCGAGCCCAATTTCCTTCATCTGATCGGCAATATAATCCACCGCCAGATTCTCTGCAGGCGTCATTGGCATTCGTCCCTGGTATCGATCTGAGGAAAGCTCGGCAATGTGTTTTTCAATGTTTTTATACTGAATGACATCTTCTCCGGAGTTCTTTTTTACCGGCGAACAGGAAGCTAAGAACAGCACAAACAGCAGTGAATAAAAGACTTTCATAGAAAATAATTTGGTTGGGACAATACAGAAAACGAACTTTTGTTAAGCACTTAAAGTTAATCGAATATTCAATACTGAATTTCATAAAATACAAAAGGCCGCTGATTCATTTGAACCAACGGCCTTCAGAGATTATTAAATCCGGACTACTTTTTTACTTCCCAGGCGCAGCGCACCGGAGAAACAATTTTACCTTCTTTTTTCAAATCATTCATGGCTTTGTCAACCACTTTCCGATCCAGTCCCGACAACTCAGCAATTTTTCCGGCTGTCAAAGGTTTGTCTGACGCAGACAATACCGCCAAAACACTTTCTGCACTCATAATTATTGATTTTATTGATTTTTGAAATCAAAATTAACGATTTAAGATTAACGATCAACAATTTTTACTTCACTAATCGCTATTCGTCAATCGTTAATCATCAATCAGAACCTTCCTTCAACCACTTTCCAGTCCAAAATTTTCCAGAAATCGGCAATGTAAGCCGGACGAAGATTTTGTTTGTCGAGATAATACGCATGTTCCCAAACGTCGCAGGTTAAAAGCGGAGTCAGGTTATCGCGAACCGGACAACCAGCATTGCTAGTTTGAACGATGCTTAGTTTACCAACTGCATCCTGCACCAGCCAAGCCCAGCCGGAACCGAATTGCGTGGCGGCAGCTTTGTTAAATGCTTCTTTAAATGCATCCAGATTTCCGAAAGTACTTTCGATGGCTGCTTTCAAAGCACCTGAAGGCTCTGTAGCAGGAGTTGCAGAGAACTGCTCGAAATAAAAAGTGTGGTTAAAAACCTGTGCTCCATTATTGAATATTCCACCTTCCGATTTCTTAACGATGGTTTCCAGATCAGCAGTTTCAAACTCAGTTCCGACAATCAGGTTATTCAGATTAGTGACATAGGCCTGATGGTGTTTGCCATGATGAAATTCCAGTGTACGTGCGCTGATAAATGGTTCAAGCGCATCAATAGCGTACGGCAAAGCGGGTAATGTAAAACTCATTTTGATTATCTTTTAGGTTAAACAATGATTGTTTGATTTTTAATGAAGATAACAGAAATGAGATTTAAAAGGTTTCCAAATATAGGAATCTCATAGTAATTTAGAATTATTCCGGATAATGAAATTGAGGCTGTCTTGAAATTGGGTTCACTTAAAATTGTGTAAATTAGGTTTATAAAAAGACTGCACGATTAGGTGATAACTTTTTGAACCTGCAAACGCAATGATTCCTAAGTACTACACTTTTTTCTTGACAACTTTATGCGGAATGATCTGTAGTAATTTTCTTTGCGCGCAGGAAAAATTTCAACTTAAAACCTTCTCCACGGACAATGGATTGTCGAACAA
Organism: Prolixibacteraceae bacterium; assembly: GCA_963677955.2. Lineage (GTDB taxonomy): Bacteria > Bacteroidota > Bacteroidia > Bacteroidales > Prolixibacteraceae > Aquipluma. Next base: position 2,986,320 of record CAXXQR010000001.1, on the reverse strand, counting down.
CCTCGTACAGAATATCGCTTGCGACCAGACTGGATTTTTATGGATTGCGACCTGGGATGGGTTGAGCCGGTTCGACGGAAATGAATTTAAAAACTATTTTCACAAACCCGAAGACCCGAATTCAATTCCATTTTTCAGTACCGACAAGGTGGTTGTCGATCGAATGAACAACGTTTGGTTGTTTTGCAGTGGCCGAAAGGCTGTCGTACTTAACCGTTCAACCGATCGCTTTGAACCATTTAACATTAACGGTGAAAATGATTCACGTCTGGGAAATCTCACCCTTGGGCCTGACAAAAATATTTGGCTCTCGTTGGGCTTAAAATCATTCTATTACAACCCGCAATCCAAAGAAATAAAATCATTCCGGATTGAGGGGAACCAACCTGACATTGTCAATTGGGAACAATATCCACCTCAATTAATATTTGACAACAAGGAGGGTTTGTGGCTTTACAATTGGGAAAAAAATTCATACATTATTTTCAGGGCAACTTTCGGTAAAGATTCGATTATTAACACGCAATATTTTGCAACCATTCCGTTAGAAGGGTACAAATCATCGGGGATACATGATGAAGTTGTTGCGCCAATGGAATTCTATATTTCGGAATCGGGCAAAATCTGGCTGTTCACTATATATGATCTGTTCGTTTTCGATCCGGTAAAGAATCAATTCATCAGCAACAACTCGCCCGATATCGCCGAGTTTCAAGGGAAGCCATTTTTCACCTGGGCTAGCAACAATTTAAGCATCAATATTATAGATACAAAAAATAAAACGCTAACGAATATTTGTGAGAAATCTGGCAATTTTATCGAAACCTTGTTTTGCGATAGTTCGGGCATAATTTGGAGTGGCGAGGTAAATCTTTCCAGAGAAAATATTGGATTGAATAAGTACGTTCAGACTTCCAAATTTTTCAAACATTATTTAACCGGGAATAACGAACACGGAAACCAGAATCTTATTTTTCCGATAGTTAAAGACCGGCAAAAAAAATTATGGGTTGGAACGCGATATCTGGATTATCTTTTTCGAATTGGGCCCGATGGAAAAGAAGAAAAAGTTTTTTACAGCAAAACACCAAATCATCCGGTAGCGAGATCCCTGGCAGAAACTCAGGACGGATTATGGATCGGAACTACAGGCAGCGAATTGATATTTTATGATTTTGCCACTCACAAGACTTCAATAAAGTATCCGTTCAAAAATTTCAAATCGCCCCAGCCAACCGGATTTCATAATATTCTGTTGGAGAATAACGAAGTAATTATAAATAACGCGACAGGCATCTTCCGGTATAATCCGGAAACTGAAAGTTGTAACCTTTTGTGCAAACATGTCCCGGGTGGAAATGGGTTTTGCCTGGTTTCGGATTCGAAAGGCGGTTTTTGGATTGGGACTGATTCCAATACGGTAATCCACATAATCCCGGGGTCAAATCAGATTAAGCGGTATCAAATCGGCAATGAAGGTAATATTGCCGAACATATTTGCCTGGGCGACGATAATGATATCTGGGTAGCATTTATGGGCGGTGGACTAGGTCACTTGCATCCCGATACCGGGGCAACGGAAATAATTACTACAGCCGACGGACTTCCAAGTAACGTTTTATCAGCTATTTTAAAGGATAAAAAAGGAAACCTTTGGATATCGACCAACCAGGGTATTTCGATGTACAGTCCAGCCACAAAACACTTCAGAAATTTTAGCAGCAAAGACGGACTTATAATAACCGATTTTAATACGGACTCGTTTTTTCAGTCAGACGATGGAGAAATGTTTTTCGGTGGAATTGGGGGAATGGTGAGTTTCTATCCGGACAATATCGAAAACAGCGACAACTCAGAAAAAAAAGCACCACTCATAGTTACCGACGTGAGTGTATCCGGTGTTCCCCGTTTCTTTGAAAAGCCGGTTTATGAAACAAAAAGCATCTCGCTGTCAAAGGGTGACAACAACATTAAACTTAAATTTGCCTGTCTTGATTTCAAAAATTCTGAAAAAATAAGATATAGGTACCGCTTTTCAGGCATAAACGATCGGTGGAGCGAAACGGATTACCGAAATCGCGTGGCTAACTATTCGGGACTTAACCCCGGACATTACCGCTTCGATCTGGAGGCAACCGATTCTAACGGGCAATGGGTTTCGAACGTGTCGCTAAACGTCGAAATACCATACTATTACTACCAGACCCGGTGGTTCAAATTATTGATTTTGATTTTAGCCTCAGCCACAGCTTCTTTTGTAGTTTGGCTATATGTCAGGCAAATCAGGCTTAAATGGCAAAAAAGAGAAGGAGAACTTCGACTGGAAAGCCTTAGAGGACAAATGAACCCTCACTTCATTTTCAATTCCCTGAATTCGATCAACTATTTCATTTCAAGGAACGATAAGCTAATGGCCAATCTCTATATTGCCGATTTTTCAAGGCTTATTCGTTCCATCCTTACCGATCTTTCTGTTGATTATATCACTTTTGAAAAGGAAATCGAATCCATCAGCGATTATCTAAAACTAGAACATTTACGATTTTCTGATAAATTTAATTATACCGTCGACACCAGTGCGATAAAAAAATCGTCGCAACTCCAGATTTTTCCGGGAATGGTGCAGCCATTCATCGAAAATGCGATTTGGCACGGCGTGAGAGGGTTGGAAGATCGGCAGGGAATCCTAAAAGTAATATTTATACCTGGAAAAGACGATTCGGTGCGCTGTTTGGTGGAAGACGACGGGGTTGGCCGAAAATTGTCAGAATTATTTAAAACTGAACTTCCCGGGAAAAAATCGCGGGGTATTGGCATTGTGCAGGAGAGGCTGAAAGTGGTCAACAACATGAAGAAAACCAGCTATCAGGTTGTGATTGAAGATTGTTTTCCGGAAGAAAAGGAAACAGGCACGAGGGTCATTATTGATATCCCTGCAAAATACCGGATTAGCTAAAATGAAAACTCTAATCTTCCTGAAATATGAAAAGCCAGGTATTAAAAGCAATCATAGTTGATGATGAAAAGCCATCGCGGGAAGCGCTCGCCAACTACATCTTCGAGTTTTGTTCGCAGGTTGAAATTGTGGCAGAATGCCCATCGGCTAAATCTGCATTTAAATCCATTACCCAACACGATCCGCAACTGGTATTTCTCGACATCGAAATGCCCAGGGGAAATGGATTCGACTTGTTAAAAATGTTCAGGAATGTTCCGTTTAAAGTCATTTTTGTGACGGCTTTTTCCGATTATGCCATCCAAGCTTTTAGAGTTTCGGCCGCCGACTACCTCATGAAGCCTGTAAAGGTCAGCGAATTGATTGAGGCTGTAGGCAAAGTACAGCGAGAGCTTGACCGGGACGATTCGTATCAGATCATACACGCTTTACTCAGCAACCTGGAATCGCCTTCCGGAGAGTCGGGGAAACTAGTAATTCCCGATCAGAAAGGTTTTCAGGTCATTAATACTCCGGATATTGTTTTCTGCAAAGCCGATGGTTATTGTACTACATTTCACCTGGGCGACCATTCGGTTATTTGCAGCTCGAAAAACCTAAAATATTACGAGGAGCTTCTGCCAGTGTCGATATTTATGAGGGTCCACCATTCTTTTCTTGTCAACATCACACAGGTTACCGGATACACAAATCACGGAGAAATACTGCTGAAAAACGGTGGCATCTGCCCGTTGAGTTCGGCGTATAAAGTCGCCTTTCTTAAACTTTTCAAAAAATTTAAATAACAGATTTTCTACAGTTATTGGACAATAAGCATCAGTCGTTAGCTTATAAATTACACCGGTTAGATAGAATCGTAGACAAAACTGCATTCTGCTTAAATTGAGTTTAATTTAACCAGATTCATACTAACGAACTGCGCTCAACCCATGCTTCAACCTATTAAAACTGTTGTTGCCGACGATGACTGTTCCAGAACTGCCATTTCAGAAATAATTAGCAAGCATATCCCTTTTGTTGAAATGGTCGGTGAAACCAATAGTTGTAACGAAGCCTTTCGAATCATTTCGGAGCAGAAGCCCCAGCTGGTTTTCATCGGGATGGAAATAGACAATGGCAACTGCTTTGAACTGCTGAGGAGATTCAAAGAAATATCGTTTAAATTCATTATTGTTTCCACAAACAATCATTATGCCGTTGACGCTTTTCGTTTTCATGCATCAGATTACCTTATAAAACCCGTCAATCCGGAAGAACTGATTAATTCGGTCCGTAAAGTTGCTTTTGATCTGAAATATGAATTTGGTCCAGGAATGACCGAACTATCTCAAAGACTTAGTCTCCATGGAACCAAAACAAACCCTAATCTGGTTATATCCAACAATAAAGGATTTACGGTATTAAGGGTATCTGACATTATTCTTTGCGAAGCTGACGGTTATTGCACCAATTTCTACCTGGCGGATAATAGTAAAATAAGCAGTTCGTATAATCTGAAACACTACGAATCTATCTTACCTCAAAATCATTTCATGAGAGTGCACAATTCATTTATAATCAACAAAGAACATGTAAAGTCATATTCTTTTCAGGGAGAAATTTTGCTGTTAAACAACCTGAAATGCTCGTTAAGCATCAGGCATAAGCATGCATTCCTGAAAGCTTTTGGCAGAACAACGAAATAAAGATTAATCCAAAATGTACCAAACATCTCAAATTCAAGAATTATGAAGAAGAATCTTAAACCAATCGCATTTTTTCTGGTATTTTCGATGATTTTAACATCTTTTCCTATACTGTCACATGCCAAGTGGAGAGATATGGACAGAAACCTGCCCGGTTACTCCGATGGACCTACCACTGGTGAAAAGATTATTATTATTGGTGGTGGAGTGGTAATAGCCGGTGGACTAATTTATCTTTTGGTAAAAAAGAAAAAAACTATACCATCATCGTTTATTAATCCCGAAAATGGCCCAAACCGCTACATGTCCGCTACCCCGACCAATGTGTTGAAAAATCAAAATTTTGGAATGAGTTTTAAAACTCCGGCGACAACATTATTTATTCCAAATGCAACCTTTATGCAAAAACTGGAAAATAGTGTAGCCACTGTGCCGGTAAATCTGATAGTCGCACCAATGACTTCAAACAGCAATCTGGCTTTGGGAAATACGAACGGAGTTCAGGTGGGACTTCAGATACGTTTTTAACGAACCTGCTTCAAATCGTTTTAACGAAGTTGCATCAGTTTCAATTCATCTCTTGAATCAATATCGCATGAAATATTTCATCCTATTCATCTCATCAATTCTGTTGCTTACCCAGGTGATATTTTCGCAAACAAACGAGCCGGTGAAAACAAATGACCAGATCAAAATGATAAAACACCATCATTACCTGAACGATAAAAAACTGAACAAGGACGATTTAAAAAATTTGCTGTTAAGCACTCCTGAAAGTGCACAAATGTATAAAAATTCAAGATCGACGGCAGTTCTCGGATTTGGCGCCGTGATAATTGGCTCAGGATTTGGGTTATATGGCACAGCAAAAAGCATAAGTTCATCGCTTAAAGACATTGACAACGCCGCCAATGGCATCAATGAGCAATCGGATAACTCGTTCCTCGTTCCAACATTAATAAGTGCAGGCCTGGAGCTGACTGGTATCGCACTACTGCTGAATTCAAGTTCACAACTCAAAGGGTCAATCAATTTATATAATTCAAAGTACACAACCGGATGTAATTTTCAGCGAAGTCTGGAATTCGGACTAACCGCAAACGGTATAGCGATAACATATCATTTTTAAATCAACAAAACACGAAATTACTGAAAATGAAAAACTCACCAACAAAATGTATAATTCAGTGCCACGTAAAAGTGCGACCTGTATCAATAAAATTTCTGATTGCGAGCGCTGCTTTCGTTCTATTAACAAGTTGTGGGATGACGGTAAAATTTTCCTACAACAAAAAAATGGAATTCCCTGCTGAAAAAAAAGTTGAATCGAAAGCTTCAATTTACTTATCAATGACCGATTCAAGAGCTGAACCTCAAATTATTGGTCAAACACACGACTTTCTCGATCTGAATACCAAGGACGTCAAAATAAAAGAAACTAACATTACCGAATCCATCCTGCCGGAATATAAAGCTGATCTACAGAAAATAGGTTTAATAATTAGCGATAACGAAAATAGCAGCGACCTGAAGCTGAACCTGATAATCATGTCTTGTCAGGCAGACATGAAGGCTGGGATGGTCGACATCGTTACAAAGGCCGATTGTTGTATGAACGTTTCACTGATCTCAGCAACCAAAAGCAACGAAATATATCAAACTTCAATTTGCGGAAAAGGTGAAAAAACATCCGGACTAGTTGCCGGGAAAAAAGATTTTTCCACCGCCATATCCTACGCCCTCGACGACATTCTCAACAAGTTAGTGAATGACACAGAACTAATTAAGGCCATTGCAGAATTCAAATAATAAAGACCATGAAGAAAATTATCATAATCATAACTGTAATCTTTGGATTTTCAATTCATTCCTACGCTCAACCAAACGATTCGATCCTGGTAAAATCAGGTAAAAAATATACGCTTGACGGTCAAAAAATCTCGCGGGAAACGCTCAAAAATTTATATTCTGCTTATCCCGAAGCCATGAAAGAATATAAACAGGCAAGAACTTACAGTTCGTGCGGCAAAATTTTCACCTGGGGCGGGTTGGGCTATGCGGTTGTGGCATCGCAACTAATAAGAATCCAGCGTGAAAATGATTACACCGATTGGTTTAACTACCACTCTTCAAATCAAATTCCCGGAACCTTCGACGATTCAAAATACCCCAAAAAGTTAATAGTTCACGCTGGAATTGGGGCGGGAATATGCCTGATTGGAATTGGCAGCTTATTGATGGCACCGATTCATTACGACAACGCAGTTAAAATTTTTAACTCCAGACATCAAAGGGCAAGCAGTCAAACGATTCAATTTGATATGGTTTATAGCTCCGATGGCTTTGGAATTGTAATGAGATTTTGACTCGGGCAGTGAAAAAGGGAGAATCTGAAAAACAATAAAAAAGTATTTGAGCAAAGAAATTTAATCTGAAATAAAAGTTTTTATCTGAATATGAACCTCATTAAATATTCAATATGAACAAAGAATATTCGAACCGTCAACAAAAAATTTACGCCGATTATTCGGGCTATTCGTCTGAAAATCTTTCAGAAATGATTACCTCAAATAAGTATATCGCGGAGGTGAAAAAAGTTTTGAATGATATTATCGTTGAACGGCGTCCAGACGATTCACCAATTAAGGGAAATGAAACTACTGCAATTGGCGATCAACCCAGCAATGTCAGTTACGGTAATTTTTGGGAAACAACATGGAAAGCATGGAAAACAAAGAATTAGACACCATCTCTTACAGCTACTATAAAGAGGCCAATATGGATTTCAAGGCTTTTTTGAGGTCAAGTAAAGATGCGAAAAATCCGCTGATAAGGGAATTCTTTTCTGTCAATCCACCTCAACAGGGAGAATTTTTGATTTGCTTTTCGGGGAATAAACCCAATATCGTGATGACTAATCAACGGTTGTGGATGAATGACCGTGAGACAAAAGAAACGATCGTGTTCAATCTTTCCGACATTGCTGAGTTTAGTTGCAATGAACGTTGGACTTCTTTTTCAGTAAAAATTATTTTCAGAAACCAATCTGAATGCACTTTAAATAAAATATCAAATGTTCCTAAAAAGGAAACTATAAACTTGGCTATTCAACATTACGACAAAATGTCAGAATGGAAATTACACACTAATCAGCAAACTTCAGAAATTAAGGAAAGCGCGTTGCAAAATATCGAAACACTGAAAGAAAACGGAACTGAAATCAATGAAGCTGACACAATTAGCAAGTTGAGAAAAACAAGAAACTGGTATTTAAAGGTGTTGGAAAGTGATACAAAAATTCAGTTTTACGGGAAAGAAGAACTGAAAACTGTATTAAGAAAAAAAATCATTGAAGGGGATTATGATAAAAATATCAAAGTTGAGGTTCACTGGAAAGACAAAGAAGGTAAATGGACAAAAAACGACTCAACCCTATCGGTTTTTGCTAAAGAATATTTCCATTTACGAATCTTGTACCAGCCAGTCTGGGCTCATACCATGGCCGGACTTAAATGGGGTATACTCTTAGGTATAGGATTAAAACTGCTCGATACTGCAATTCTGCTTGCAACTGTCGATCCTATGTTGTCGATTCTATTCATTGTGGCGATAGCTGTTTGCTTTATTCCCAAAATTGGATGGATTGGAATAGTCGCTATATCCATAGTAATGACAAAATTCAGCTCTTCCAACTTCTTTTTAATGGCTATTGCTGCGTCAATAACTGGTGCACTACTTGGATGCTTCCCGGGAATGGCCGCAGGAGGTATTTTAGGAATCCTAAGAAAAAACAGTTTACCGAAAGCTAAGGATGCTCTTCCAGAACCTGGGACCATTGTTCTGAAATCGGTCGTATTGCCGGCTTTAAGTGGTGGGATAGCAATTGTACTTTATCTGTTGGTGTTCAATCCCTGGCTTGTAAAAGTTTTAAGCTGAACTAATCACACTCCATTATTAAAAACAAAACCGCCCGGTACCTCTGTACCGGGCGGAAAAAAACCAAAAATCAACTAACCTTTAAACCGTCGGGCGACCTCATCCCAATTAACCACGTTGAAAAAGGCATCGACATAATCAGGACGCCGGTTTTGATACTTTAAATAATATGCATGTTCCCATACATCTACTCCAAGCACCGGACTTCCTTTAACTTCGGCCAGATCCATTAACGGATTATCCTGATTCGGTGTGGATGAAATCACCAAACTATCACCCTGCTTTACCAACCACGCCCAACCAGACCCAAACCTGGTCAGAGCGGCTTTTGTAAATGCGTCTTTAAAATTTTGGTACGACCCAAACGAGTTATCAATTACTTTCAGCAAATCCCCTTCAGGTTGTTTTGCACCACCAGGTGTCATAACTTCCCAATACAAATTGTGATTGTAAAATCCACCTCCATTGTTGCGTACAGCAACAGATTGAGCCGATATATTGGTCAAAACTTCTTCGATTGTTTTGCTTTCCAGTGGCGTTCCCTGAATAGCTGCGTTCAGATTGTTTGTATAACCTGCATGATGTTTATCATGATGTATTTCCATTGTTTTCGCATCGATATATGGCTCAAGAGCATCAAATGCGTATGGAAGGTTTTTTAATTCGAATGACATTTTATTTTGATTTAAAGATTATAAGATTCTTTTATCTTCTATGCAAACATAGCACCTATTTAAATTAATTCCAAATAAGCTTTCATTTTTTTTGATCAAATTTATCGATAGGTAATCGGCAGAAATAATCGCAAAACAAAATGTGTATACACGCGATAAAACTGAAAATCTTCCGGATAAAAAAGATAAACACTCTAACAATCTAACTTTGGTTTTGATCACGTAGAAATAAAATAATTCGTGATTTATTATATATCAACGAATTACAAACCACAATTTAGATTCTTGATTTATCCTTTGGCGAAAACTTTGTCTGCAGACTTCTTTTCGAGCAACAGTACCTCTTCTTTTGAAATATTTGCATAAAGGCTGCAATTCATTGAATCGATCCGTACCAAAATTCTGGACTGACCCAAAATATTTACAACCTCCCCCTGGACGCCTTTAAATGCGCCGAACAATACCTCAACGGAAACACCTTTCTGAATCCGTTCGTGAGACACCGTAATTTCGAATTCTCGTTGTGCAAGGAAAGTTTTAATGTTTTCAATCTGCACAGTTGGTATGGATTGTGCCCGACCGCCAAAACTTACATAACAAACAGCGCCCGCTGTATTCAGCACGTTGAAAAACTCTTTATTGCTTACACGAACGAACAGATAACTTTTGAACAGTGGTTCTTCCACCCATTTTTTACGATCGCTCCAAACTTTGAGAACTTTTCGCACGGGGAGATAGCATTCGATTCTCTTTTCAAGCAAATTGTCGAAAAGTTTCTTTTCGGCATTTGCTCTGGTATAAACGGCATACCAATGATAAGTAGACTTTTCCAACATCATAAATCGCAAGTTTAACGTGAGTGCCCTATTATTAATTTCCAATTTAAAATTAGAATATTCTAAAATACATTTATGCCAAATTCACCAACAAATACAACATTAGTTATTGAAATAAAGCATTTTACATTCATCTAATTTTTATATTTGGATTTAATACTCTTTTATCCTTTTTGCAAATATAGAACTATAATTAGAATTTTCAACTGCTTTTAACGTTAACTTTACATCACCATTAATTAATTTTAATGTAACTTGGAAAAGAAAAGGCTCAAATACAATAAAATAGGAACCTGGGTACCAACGTCCATTCTCGTTGCAAAAATTTCCGAATTCTTAAAAATTCACAGGTAACCTGAAAAATCAATAAGAGAAGCTACTGCCACCCAAAAATTCGCGGATTAACGAAGTTGGAGGGATTTCCTGATCATCGATAGTTTTAAAATAGGACAAGAACTTCAGCAAACGATTGCTCTCACAATATTCATCCTGACTTTCAGTAACTGATTTAAGCAGTGGTTCCGCGTATTTCTTCAAAACTGCCAATTCGTAGATAAGGGCAGAATTAAACATCACATCGGCATTTTCCTGATACGGGAAAATATTCTTATCCTCACCCGCCCGAACACTATTCCAGCGTCGAATCGTATCCTGCGCCGTGTACCCTCGGTATTTACTATCGCGTATCATTCTTCTGATCAGTCGGTTATCGGTAGTAGAAATATAATTCTGATCATCAATTGATATTTGTGTAAGCGCAGAAAGAAAAATCTTAAATGTATTTTCCGGGTTTATGTGTGGCACCAAATCGGGATTCATGCCATGAATGCCTTCCACAATCAGAATGCTATCTTCGCCAAGTTTGAGCTTCTTTCCCGAAGGAAATTTCATCCCAATAGTGAAATTAAATTTGGGCAATTCAATCGTTTTTCCTTCAAAAAGGTCAATGAGTTGCTGATTAAAATATTCTATATCAATGGCTTCAATGGCTTCAAAATCGTATTCGCCATATTTATCTTTTGGCGTTTTTTCACGATCAACAAAATAATCATCCAGCGAAATCATAGTTGGTTTCAAGCCATTTACAGCTAGCTGAACCATCAACCGCTTGCTAAATGTTGTTTTTCCTGAAGCCGATGGACCGGCAATGAGCACAATTTTCACTTTATCTTTTCGCTCATTAATCACGTTGGCAATCTCAGCAATTTTCTTTTCGTGCAAAGCTTCCGAAATCTTCAGAATATCGCCGCTCGTGCCATTCAGTGTATTTTCATTCAGATTTGCAACATTCGGAACATCCAATATTTCAGCCCAGTCTTTGTGTTCCTGAAAAACGCCGAACAATTTATCGAGTCTTGTATATGGCTGAACTTCGTTAAAATTTGCCGGATCCGGAATTCGAAGCAAAATTCCTTCGTAATAAGAGACCAAATCAAAGACCTGAACATAACCTGTTGATGGAACCAGATGTCCGTAAAAATAATTAGCTAAACCGTCCATAAAATATAGGAAGGAAAACAGCGAACCTTGCTGCTCGAATAGCTTAGCCTTGAATGGCAGATTCTGCTGCCGGCAAATTTCAACTGCCGATTCGGTGGGCAAACCAATTTTCTCAAATGGAATATTCTTTTTAACCAGTTTCTGCATTTCCATACGGATAGCAAAAATATCTGAATCGGTTAAAGGCTGCTGCAATCCGGCAAGTTCGCAGTAATAACCCCGTGAAATTCCATGCATAACTTTTAATTTCACATCGGGAAAAACCTCACGAACTGCTGCATACAAAATAAAAATTAACGAACGAACGTACAGCCGCATTCCATCGGGATGAGAATAATCGATAAACTCGACTTTTTTATTCCGGACGAAAACGAACGAAAGTTCTTTCACCTTATTATTCACCAATGCCCCCAAAATAGGATTCGTCAGAGAAACCTGAAAATCATCTTTTATTTCCATCAGGGAAACGCCAATGGGATACGTTTTCTTCGTACCGGTATTGACGCAATAAATGTCGATTGTGTTCATATTTTATTCAGTTCCAATTCTAAGTTTCAAGTTAGACCTAAAGATTTTATATAACCTTCAATGCAGTAGAACGAACAAACTTAGTAAAAGTATTTTCATTAATGATTCAGTTCCGGAGCGAGATATTTTGCCGTAAATGATTCTTTGTTTTTAATAATCTGCTCCGGTGTTCCAACGCAAACTACTTTTCCGCCGTCTTTCCCTCCTTCCGGACCAATATCAATAATGTGATCGGCCACTTTAATCACGTCCATGTTATGCTCGATTACAATCACCGTGTTACCGCGGTCAACCAGTTTATTCAGCACTTCGAGCAACACACGAATATCTTCAAAGTGCAAACCGGTAGTTGGTTCATCGAGAATATACATGGTTTTTCCGGTGTCCTTTTTGGCTAGCTCAGTTGCCAGTTTTACGCGCTGTGATTCACCTCCTGAAAGCGTGGTGGACGATTGTCCAAGCGTGATATAGCCAAGCCCAACATCCTGAATGGTTTTCAATTTGTGTGCAATCGACGGAATATGCCCAAAAAACTCAACTCCCTGGTTTATGGTCATATCCAGCACATCGCTGATCGACTTTCCTTTATAGCGCACTTCCAGCGTTTCTCGGTTGTACCGGCGTCCGTTGCAGGTGTCGCAATGCACATACACATCAGGCAAAAAGTTCATCTCAATTTGCTTCAATCCCCCACCCTGACAATCTTCGCAGCGTCCACCTTTCACATTAAACGAAAACCGGCCAGGCTGATATGCCCTTATTTTTGCTTCAGGAAGTTGTGCAAACAAGTTTCGGATATCGGAAAACACGCCGGTATAAGTCACCGGATTGCTCCGAGGTGTGCGTCCAAGCGGCGACTGATCGACCTGAACAACTTTATCGATATGGTTTAAACCTTTAATTTCCTTATAGGGCAAAGGATCTTTCACCGATCCATAGAAATGCTGACTCAAAATGGGTTGTAAAGTGGCGTTAATCAAACTCGATTTTCCACTTCCTGAAACCCCGGTGATACAAATCATTTTGCCGAGTGGAAAGTCCACCGAAATATTCTTGAGATTGTTTCCGGTGCAGCCTTTCAGCGAAAGTACGTGGCCATTTCCGGGTCGGCGTTTCTCCGGAACAACTATTTGCGCCTCGCCAAGCAAATACTTCGAGGTCAAGGTTCCTGCATTCAGGATTTGTTGCGGAGTTCCGGACGCCACCACCTGACCGCCATGCACGCCCGCAAAAGGGCCCATGTCAATCACGTAATCGGCATTCATCATCATGTCTTTGTCGTGCTCAACCACAATAACTGAATTTCCGGTATCCCGAAGTTGTTCCAGTGAATTAATCAATCGAAGATTATCGCGGTGGTGCAAGCCAATGCTTGGTTCATCGAGAATATACAATACGTTTACCAACTGCGATCCAATTTGAGTCGCCAGCCTGATGCGTTGCGATTCGCCTCCGGAAAGTGTGCGTGAAGTACGATCGAGCGACAAATAATTTAACCCGACATCTTCGAGAAACCGAATACGGTCGCGGATTTCCTTGATAACCTCAACCGCAATTTTTTTCTGCCGGTCAGTCAACCTGTCTTCCAAATCGGTTAACCATGCACTGAGTTCCGAAATATCCAGCTGAGCCAGTTCCGAAATATTTTTGTTATCAATCCTGAAATAGAGCGACTCTTTTTTCAATCGATGCCCGTTGCATTCGGGGCAGGCCGTTTCGCGCACAAACTGGTTGGCCCATTTCTGCGCTTTCTGCGACGGATTGTCGTCTTTCTGTGCGTCGATGTATTTAATTACACCCTCGTAAGTCATCATGTAATTCATCGAAACGCCCAGCGGTGAATTTTTCAGTTGAATACGTTCATTGGTTCCAAATAAAATAGCATTTAATCCATCCTCCGGAATGTCTTTGATGGGTGTTTTCAGGTTAAATCCGAACATATCGCCCAGCGCTTCGATTTGCCAGAAAACCAAAGTGTTCTTATGCGAACCGAGTGGAGCAATTCCGCCGTTTTGAATGCTTTTTGTATTGTCAGGAACTATTTTTTCGAGATCTATTTCGCTGATCATTCCCAAACCATTGCATCTGGGACAGGCGCCTTGTGGCGAGTTAAACGAAAAATTATGAGGAGCCGGCTCGTTGTACGAAATTCCGGTTGTTGGACACATGAGTTGCCTGCTGTAATACTTTGCTTCCTGCGTATCGTGATCGAGGATCATGCAAATTCCGTGGCCATTTTTCATGGCAATCTGCAATGAATCGTGCAAACGCTTGTCGCTGGTATCGTCGACTAAAAGGCGATCGACTACAATTTCGATGAAGTGATTTTTGTATCGATCGAGGCGCATAGCTGCTTTCAGTTCGGTAACTATGCCATCGATCCGTGCATTCAGGAACCCCTTTTTCAGGATTTGCTCGAAAAGCTCACGGTAATGACCCTTCCTGCCTTTAACCATAGGCGCCAGAATCAGGATTCGCCTTCCGGAGAACGAAGTTTTAATAAGGTGCAAAATCTGATCGTCGGTGTATTTCACCATTTTTTCACCCGTGTTGTAGGAATAAGCTTCTCCGGCACGGGCATATAAAAGGCGCAAAAAATCGTAGATTTCGGTTACGGTACCTACCGTTGATCGCGGATTCTTGTTGGTTGTTTTCTGCTCAATCGCAATCACCGGGCTCAATCCGGTAATCAGATCAACATCGGGCCGCTCCATATTTCCGAGAAAAGACCGGGCATAAGCCGAAAACGTCTCGATGTACCGACGCTGACCTTCAGCATAAATCGTATCAAATGCCAGTGAAGACTTTCCACTGCCACTCAGACCGGTAATTACAGTCAGTTTATTTCGCGGAATTTCAACATTTACATTCTGCAAATTGTGCACACGGGCACCATGAACCACGATCATGCCTTCATCTTCCTCCGACTGAACTTCCGGAGTATGTATATTTTCAGTGTATTGCATTCTTGAATTAATTCGTTTTTGTCCGGAAACCTTTCTCCGGAATTTTCAATGTGTACGTTTTCCGGCCCGGATTTTTCAGAAATGTTTCTCTTAGCCACGGGTTGAAATTTTTTAGGGTTTTGTAGGATATGCCATTCTCGATGGCAAAATCTGCAAAATTTAAAATCGGGCCGCTAATCTCCAGGTTTTTGGTTTCTATAATAGGATAAAGATCCTTCTTTTCGATTTTGAAACCGTATTTCAGCGGATTTTCCATAACAAGTTTCAGGGCCAAAATGCGAAAAACATACCGGGTGGTTTCTTCGCCAAATAACAAATCGTAATAATCCGAATTTTTCTGATTCGCCATTTGCTTGTCGAGAAATGCACGACCGCCGTTGTACGAAGCAGCAACCAGCGACCAGCTTCCGTATTTCTGATAGGCTGAATTGAGTATCCGGCAGGCAACTTCGGTCGATTTTTCGATGTTGTATCTTTCGTCAACTTCACTGTTAATTTCCAACCCATTTTCCTTAGCTGCCGATTCCAGAAGTTGCCAAAACCCAACTGCCTTTGCCGGAGAAACTGCCCGCGTATCGAAACCACTTTCGGCCACACATAGATATTTAAAATCGTCGGGAATACCATTCTTTTTCAAAATTGGTTCAATGATTGAAAAGTATCGTGGTGCATTTTTGATGTATCGAATTGTCTGCGAATGAAAAAAAGCAGTCGACAACATTTCTCGATCCAAATTTTCGCGAACATCGTAATACTCTAAGGGAACTTTTTCTCCGGCAAAAGTCAAACTTTCGGGTAGTTCAACGGGTTCGTAGAAATGGGTTCCGACTGAATCAGGAGCCTGTGAAACAGGAGCCGGATTCGAGCAGCCCATAAGCGGTAAACAGAACAGTATCGGAAAGACTTTTGTAAAACGGGAAAATATTTTTAATACCATAACAATACTTCAAAATTTGACAATTTGCAAAAATAGCTGAATTAATTTCCTCAGTCAACAAAGCCTGCTCTTAATTCCAAAAAATCTTCAGCAGAATTCATTTACAAAAGAATACCAGCCACGTTGTACATCCAATCCATAGAACACTCAGTTTAATCCACGAGTTTTCGCGATTTCGAAAAGCCGTAAAAAAATTTGAACATTATTTTTAAACCTCCTTAATTTTATTTAACAATTTAAATTGATATGTACACGTTATATTTGCCGAAACATCAACTACAACAACTAAATCACTTCAAATGCTTAAATTTTTCGTTGTTATACCCCTGGTTTTTCTGACTTACATTTGTTTTGCCCAATCATTTACAATTAGTGGTTATATTACCGACGCAGCCAATGGCGAAAGACTGATAAATGCAAATGTCTTTGACCAGAAAAAAATGCAGGGCACCATAAGCAACAGTTTTGGATTTTACAGTCTCACCTTGCCCAAAGGTAATTATTCGATCGCCTGCTCTTTTGTTGGCTATCAAACGAAACTGCTGGAAATTAATCTTCAGAAAGATACCGTTATTGCATTCAACCTGAGTTTAAATGCCGCATTGGATGAAGTTACTGTTGTGGGCCAAAAAGTGGATTCGAAACTGCGAAGTACACAAATGAACCAGGTCGACATCCAGATGGAAAAAGTTCAGAGTTTGCCTGCATTTCTGGGAGAGGCTGACGTAATTAAAACCATCCAGCTGTTACCGGGCGTACAATCGGGAACCGAAGGAACAAGCGGTTTGTACGTTCGTGGTGGTGGCCCCGATCAAAACCTGATTTTGCTGGATGACGTTCCGGTGTACAATGCGGAACATTTGTTCGGTTTTTTTTCGGTTTTCAATCCTGATGCCATAAAAAATGTTTCCTTTTACAAAGGAGGTTTTCCGGCCAGGTTTGGCGGTAGGCTTTCGTCAGTTCTGGATATCCGGATGAAAGATGGAAACGATCAGGAATTGCACGGCAATTTTTCTGTTGGGTTGATTGCGTCTAAACTAAATTTGGAAGGCCCGTTGGTAAAAGGGAAAACCACGTTTAATTTCTCTGCCCGACGGACGTATGCCGATCTGCTTGCCCGACCATTGATAAAGTCCAGCTCAAGTAGCAACGAGGTTGGCGGCTACTTTTTTCAGGATTTAAACCTGAAAGTTACCCACAAATTTTCGGATCGGAGCCGGATTTATTTAAGCACTTACAGCGGAGAAGACAAAGCATATTATCGGTCGGACTCGAAGTATACCCAAAACAACGAACGATGGCAAGACAAAGATGATTTCTCACTTGGATGGGGAAACATTACAACTGCGCTGCGCTGGAATTACTTATTCGGCAATAAACTTTTTGCCAATACAACGTTAACTTACAGCCGCTACCTATTTAATGTTAAGGAAAATTCGTTCAGCAAAAACTTAACAACAGCTATAAAAGAAACCGAGTCGGGACTGGCGTATAAATCAGGAATTGAAGATTTTGGGTTCAAAATGGATTTCGATTATTTTCCTTCGCCAAACCACCGGGTGAAATTCGGCGGAAATGTTGTTGACCACACATTTAGACCTGGGATAATGGCTTACAAGGACGATTATTCCGAAACCCCTTCGAAAATAGACACCACCATCGGAAATCCCAATATTCATGCACAGGAAATGTATGTTTATGCTGAAGACAACATTGATATTAGTTCGCGATTATCGGTGAATGCCGGGCTTCACGCTTCAGGATTTATGGTTCAAAACAAATTTTATACTTCGCTTCAACCACGTTTATCGGCCAGGTTTATGGCCACCGATCGACTTTCGTTCAAAGCAGCCTATTCAAAAATGAGCCAGTACATACATTTGCTTTCATCGTCGACGATAAGTTTGCCAACCGATTTGTGGCTGCCAACCACGAAGAAAATCAAGCCCCAAAATTCAAATCAGTTTGCTTTCGGCGGAGTATACCAGATAAACCCGGCCGTTGATTTTAGTGTTGAGGGCTTTTACAAAAAGATGACCAATTTATTGGAATACAAAGACGGTGCTTCGTTTGTAGGCGCAACAACCGGCTGGGAAGACAAAGTTGAAATGGGCAAAGGCTGGTCGTATGGAGCCGAATTCTTACTTCAGAAAAATACAGGCAAAACGACTGGTTGGATTGGTTACACCTGGTCGAAAGCTGAGCGACAGTTTGATAACCTGAACTGGGGGCAGAAGTATTATGCCCGCTACGATCGCCGGCACGACTTTAGTTTTGTGATGACACACCGGTTTTCTGATCGGTTTGATATTGGCCTGACATGGGTTTACAGTACGGGAAATGCAGTCACACTGCCAACTCAGGTTGTAACATCGGCTTATATACCATATACGCAAAACTATATTGGAAGCGGATATGAATATTACGGGCAGCGGAATAATTACAGGATGCCCGCTTATCACCGGGCGGACATTGGGTTTAATTTCCACAAACAGAAAAAGCACGGCATTCGCACCTGGAATATTGGCTTCTACAATGTTTATTCGCGCCAAAATCCGTTCTTCCTCTACTTCGATTCAACATCAGAAGAAGAATACCAGGCAACAGGCAAATCAAGAGTGCTGAAACAACTGAGCCTTTTCCCGATTATTCCGTCAATTTCATACAGTTACAAATTCTAAACTGCCAAACCATGAAAAAATATATAATCTACAGCTTACTTCTTGTAACTCTGATTTCGTGCACAAAAACACTTGATTTTGATGACACCGGATTGGCTAACCATGTTGTAGTAAACAGCGTTATTTCGACCGACAGCTACTTTAACTCGTACATCACCAAAAGCAGTTCAATTCTGGAAGACAGACAAAACAACCCTGCTGCAGATGGGTCGATGGAGTTGTATGAAGACGGCAATTTGATCAGGCAGTTTCCAATGCAGACGGGAGGTTTTTCTGACACCGATATTTTTCCGAAAGCAGGGAAAACTTATCGGATGGTTATAACTTCAAATGGTAAAACCCTCGAAGCAGAAACAAAAATGCCCAATCAGGCAGAAGTTATTTCGATTGACACTTCTTCTGTTAAAAACGAATTTGGACTGTGGACGAATTACAAAGTAAATATGAAGGATCCGTCAGGAGAGGATTATTACCGGCTTGTTGTTATGTTAGAAAGTCTGTCGTTTTATACCTCGAAGGATTCACTGGGAAATGAGAAACGACATTATATGAAGGGCATTTATCAACAGCTATTTACTTCGGACGACCCTGTTTTAAAAAACCTTTATAACAATTTCGGCCAAGATGTGATTGATGCCGGGCCAAGCAACGACTACGAAATTTTCACCGACGACTACTTTCAGGGAAAGGAATATTTCTTACAGTTTCAGATTTATAACGGCTACTCCGGAGGATATGGCTATGGAGACCCCTATAGTCCCGGTCTATCGAGCGGACTTATTTACCAACGCTATATTATCCACGTCCAAAAATTGTCGAAAGAATTATTTAACTACCTGAAATACCTGAAACTCTACGATTTTTATCACGATAATCCCTTTTCGGAACCAGTGCCGGTTTATTCAAATGTGAAAAACGGAATCGGAATCTTTGCCGGATTTAACGACGACACCAAGTTCAGTTTTGAGAAAACTTATATCCCTTATTCAATGGATACCATTAAGGTGGAAGATGGATATTCCGGCGGTGGCTACTATTATGGCAGTGGAAGAAATTAATTTGCATCTGGTCACTATGAAAGAACAAATTCTTAATATGAGAGTAATAAAACTATTGTTACTATTGACTTTAATGTCCGAATTAACATCGGCACAAATAGGGAAAACAACAACTGTTAATACTCTAAAAGCGACATTTCTCGGATTGTCATATTCATACGAGCAATCCATATCTCAGAAATCAACTATAAATTACGAATTTATGTTGGCTGGTGCATTTGGCACAAACTTTATCTCCGGAAATTAATGGTTAATAGTACCTATCGTGCAAGTAGAACCAAGATATTATTACAACCTACTTAATCGTTACGACAAAGGAAGAAGAACGATAAACAATTCCGCAAATTTCTTATCAGTATCAGCGAATTACCAATTTGGGGCAAGTATAAACAGTGGCAACAGATCCTCTCAGAATACCTTTAGCCTAATTCCCAAATGGGGATTAAAACGGACAATTGGCAATCACTTTATTTTTGAGTTTGCGACAGGACTCGGAGCATATACTTCTGATGGTAACCAATGGCGCATTACTCCGGGATTGGATTTGAAATTTGGGTATTCATTTTGACATTCTACAATCAAAAGACGTAAAACAAAAAGCCGGTCGAAACAAATTCGACCGGCTTTTTTAAGAGGATACCACAGACTTCGTTTTCTGAACAAAACAGAAATTTAATTTTTCTTAATAACGGGCTTAAACCCAATTTATTTTATGTTCTGAATAGTTGAATAATCATAAAGCATAAATCCTTCGTCGCCAAACATGAACAGGCATCTGTTTTAGAACAAACAACATGAACATTAATCGGCGTAAAATTTTACCACTGGGATGAATCCAATTTGCTTTATGTTCTGAATATTTGAATAATCGTATAGAGAAAATCCTTCGTCGCCAATCATAAACAGATAATTATTCCTCGCAATTACATCATAAGCATTTATGGAGGGGAATGTCGCAACAACATGTTCATTAATGGTTAACGGATCGGCTGCATTGTATATTTTAAGACCCGCATCACCATCGCAGATAAAAAGCAGATCGTCATCAACTCCAAGTCCTTGCGGGCCATACATTGGATATGATTTAAGCAGATTGAACTTCGAATAACCGTCAGTCATCCGTATAACATCAAGCTGATTAAGTGTTCCGCCTCGACAAACGGTACCACCTTTTAAGGTAACAAAAGCCAGATCGCCTCTTATTACAACCGGATCGCATGATGTCATGTGCGAATAGGAACCAACCTGCGACGGACTTTCGGGAACTTCGAGCGACAACACAATCATACCGTTTTGAGTACCTAAAAACAAATGGTCGTCAGTAATAAAAATCGTTTCAACATTCCAGCTCACATAGTCGGTTTTGAGTAAACTTGCTTCCGAAGCTGAATTCAGCTTAAAGGTTAACAAGTTGTACTGATTGACAACGTACAGCATGTTTTTGTACAAGCCAAAGCGAGCCATACTTCCACCAACTCCATAAGTGGTTCCTCCCGATCCGCCAACCCCTCCGCTTGCATAAGTAACATCCATGGTCATTTTATTGTAGGCATAGTAAATCGGATAATAACGCTGTTCCACCTCCTGGCGGACATTCTTCACTTCCCAACCAGTAACAACTCCTTTTGCCTCATCAAGTTTTGCAACCGGATATTTTGTATCGTAAGTTGGAAGTGTGTAAGGGAAAACCTTCTCAACACGCCCCACTTCTTTAATACTAGCAAAGTCAGACACATCAATTGAAACCAGATCAACATAACTGTCAGCATATAGAATATTGTCCTTAATGGCAATATCAATATTTCCGGGAATTTCGATGAACCCTTTATTTACCGGGCTTGCCGGATCGCTGACGTCAAAAACATGCACGCCTGCCATTTTTTCATTGATAAAAATGTACTGATCTTTGAAGTAGATTTTCCCGGGATTGTTCAATTCACGGGCGCCGGTAAGTTTAACAGCCGAACGTAAATCAGCATAACTCAAATAAACCGGATCATTGGCTTTAAATGTTTCGTAGACTTTGTCGGTACACGACGATGCAACTACAATTAGAAGCATCAGGATTGGATATATTTTTGATTTTTTCATGGATTGATTAATTAAAGATAAATCCGATTTTTAACGACAGACGCGAAAAATTCGATTCAAGTTTGTACCCTTCCGTTCCTGAATAATTTAATTGATGATGGCGATAACCAAATGAAAAGAACCAGCCAAAATTTTCAGAAGTATACCTCTGAAATCCCACGGATGGATTAAACATGAAACCACCTTCAGTATTTAGTTTTTCGTTGTTCTGCGGGTAAGGGTAATAGTCATAATAAATGTATGGCTGGCTTTGCCTTGAATCTTCGAGCGGAACCTGATACCCAACCTGAAGGTTTACAAATGGAGTAAATTTACCTTCCCTGAATTTGTATTGAATTTGTGCAAATGCCGGCATATATGATTCGCCAAAAAACTCGGCACCCAAACCTGCACCTAAATACAATTTTTCCATAACCTTGAAATTCACAGAAGCCGTAAAAGAAAAAGGAGCTTTTTGGCTGTTTCCCGAATTTCCTATCAAAACGCCCATGCCTGTGTCGAAAAAGTAATTTTTACTGAGACTGGGTTCTCTGTTTGATTTTTCATATTTCACAATACTGTCGACTTCTGTGTTTTTAAAAACCCACAAATTTCCGGCTGAATTGATTTTTACATCTTCAGCATCGTGCGTTATCAACTGGCCCTTAATTACCGCGCCCGATTTCAGGTAAACAATGTCGTTTTTTCCTTTTTGTGCAAACGTCGGCAACATAAAAATTCCCGAGATAAGTAGAATTAGTATCTTCTTCATTTCATTTTGGTTTTTTAGTTTCAGTACTTTTCCTGAAGTTGGTTTCCTGTTTTCAGCAATTTATACTGGTGGTAAGATGTGTTGGCTGAAAAAATGGTTGCGCGAAGATTTCAAAATATTACATAAAATTTGCCGGAACCGCTTTTTACTATCAGGATTAGTCATTGTGCCTTCGAAAGAGTTAAGCAAAGAAATTGCTCTTCTCTTTAAAAAAAGAGAAAATGCTTTTAGCAACACTATTTATTCGGCTTGATTTAGAACTGATAACTCAATCCCGTGAAAACCCCGATTGTATACGGTTTATAGGTTACTGCAGAATTGCTGTTCAGCGAATTGAGGTAATACTTAATGCGCGGTTCAACATTCAGGAAAATCCGTTTCGACAAGCCATATTTAAATCCAAGTCCCAAGGTTCCGCTGTAGTTAAATGTTTCCATGCCTTGTGTGTCTCCAACAAGTGATTTTTGTCCGGAACTATTTTCCATATAGGTTGAATTTCCCACCAAAACATTGGAACTAAAACCGCCCAGCATATCGATGTCGAACCGTGAATCGAGAATTGTATAGCGCATGTAGAATGGGATTTCGACATATTCAAAATTCTGTACAAAGCTGGCCTGTGACAAGATTACCGATTGCGCCACAACCTTTTCGTCAAGCGAAGAGGAAATTACAGTTCCGAGCGGCACCGAGTTTAATTCAATGACACCCGCTGCACTATTCATGCGCATTGTGCTGGTTGATACATCAACATTTACAGGCGTATTGAAATATCCTGAAGCCAAATCAGCGTACATTGAATTTGATTTCCCGGCCTTAGTTGAATTGCCTGATGATTGCCCCATTCCGGAATAGTAAACGCCTGTTTGCACACTCCAGCGCTTTCCGGTTTTGTACTCAACAGAAATTCCGGCACCCAAATCAACCGGATTTGACGATGACGAATTGAGCATGTTACTGGCGTACGTTTGCGAATGCGTGCTCCGCGAAACTGTATAAGCGGGTGAAACCTGTGCGCCAACCAGCCAGTGCGATTTTCGCTCCGATTGATTTTCGGCTGTTAGCTGCTGGGCATTTTGTTCCATAATCTGCTGATCGATTGTCTTTCCGCCGGTATTTGACAACGATTCCATGGTCTGCATTTCCTCCAGCGAATTGCTGAACGAAAAAATCTGGCGGATTTTTCCTGAAAGTTTTCCGAGAGGCATAATCCGCTCATTTGAATTTCCCTTTTTCGCTAGAGTATTTTCTGAAGCCAATAAAACCGGATCTGAAGTGGAAATTCCTGTTTCGGTCGCCGAAATGGTTCCCTTTGCCCCTGAAGTTTTTGAATCTATAACTGAAGCAACCTCATTGTTTTCAGCATTTGTGAAATCGCTTTGATTTTCCTGATTTCCCTTTTCATTTTCAGGAAAACTTGTTTTAGGTGCCTGATTAATCTTTGGTGCCTGATTGCTTTGCACCAACTGATTTTGAATGCTTTTTTGTTTTTCAAACGCATTGAATTGCCATCCGGCAACAAAAGCAATGAGCAAAGCGGCTGCCACTCCTGCAACGCGCCAGTAAATCAAACCCCGTTTCCGGCGGGTGGCAGCTGCACCGGCCAGAATATTCTCCAACAGATAAGCAGGCGGCTCCTGCTCTAAATTCTGTAGCTTTTGGCGAAATAACTCGTCCATATTTTTATTTTCCATCATGCCGTATAATTATTAGTGGCATTTAACTCGCCAAAGTTCTCGTGAACTTTCCGTTTTAATATTTCCCTGGCACGCGCCAGATTCGACTTCGAGGTTCCTTTTGTAATCGACATTTCGTTGGCAATTTCCTCATGCGACATTCCTTCGATGACGTAAAGGTTAAAAACCAACCGATACCGCGGCGGCAGTTGCTGAACAAGTTTCAACAAATCGTCAGCCGAAATTTTGGCAATCACATCGTCCGAAAAATTAACCGAATCGTAAATAGCCACATCTTCAACCGGGTACAGCAAATGCTGTTTCCTGATTTTTTCGAGCGACACGTTGATCATGATTCGCCGAATCCAGCCTTCCAAAGAACCATCATTCCGGAAAGATTTCAAATTGGTAAAAACCTTGATGAAACCTTCCTGCAAATTATCTTCCGCTTCACTTAAATCCCGGGCATACCGCAAGCAAACCCCGAACATTTTCGGGGCAAATTGCTGATATAGTTTTGCCTGAGCTTTTTGGTTTCCGGCAACACATTCAGATATGATTGGCTTAAAATCTTCCAAGCGCGCATGAATTACAGATCACCCAAAATTAACGGAATTTAACCGAATTCATCTTTATTTGAGTGATTGAACGTTCCATCATTTACTAAAATCCTAAAAATCCGAATCGCCCGACGATGCTATTATTTTGCCGGACATTTCAATCAATTTTCACTAAGATGTAAACCAACGCTAAAAAGTTGCGTTGCACCTCCGAAATTCTTTTTCTTAAATGGCGACGCAACCGTTACTTTGCAAATTCCGTCTTCAAAGAAAAACAAAAGCCATGGCACGTATTTTAACATTTGCATTTGTCATATTCCTGATGTTGTCCTGCACAAACTCAAACGATCAGGAAAAACTACCCGTAACAGATTTAATACCAAGCGAAAAGTCAGCTAAAATTATTGCTGCCGACAACCAGTTTGGGTTCGAACTATTCCAAAAAGTGAATGCCGCTGCTGACGATTCAAAAAATACGATGATTTCGCCAATGAGCGTTTCGCTGGCTTTGGCTATGCTTTACAATGGTACCGACGGCAATACCAAAACGCAGATCGAAAATATGTTGCATAAGGAAAATTTGACTCCGGATGACATCAACCGGAGTTACAAAGACCTGGTTGAAGGACTTACAAGTCACGATCCAAAAGTGGAACTGATGATTTCGAATGCCATTTTCTACCGGAATACGTTCAATGTGAAAAATGATTTTTTAACCACAAACCAAACCTTTTACAATGCCGAAGTTGCCAGCCTCGATTTTTCGAAAACTACTGAAACGCTGAATACAGTAAATAGTTGGGTAAACAACAAAACCAAAGGGAAAATTGACAAAATTCTCGACCAGGTAAACCCTGAAGACATCATGTATTTACTGAATGCCATTTATTTCAATGGCGAATGGCAATACAGGTTCGACACGAAAGACACCAAAAATCAACCTTTTACAAAAGAAGATAATAAGGTGATTCAAGTGCCAACCATGTCGATTGAAAACAAATTCAACTTTTTTGCCAATCAAACTTTCCAAATGCTCGAAATGCCTTATGGCAGTGGAAAATATTCGATGCTCGTATTTTTGCCGTCATCCGGAAAAACTACAAACGACGTAATTTCAATGCTTAATTCTGAAAACATAACCGACTGGCTTTCGAAAATGACCGAAGTTGATAAGAAAGTATATTTCCCGAAATTTGAATTTAAGTTCGATAAAAGTTTGGTTGAGGTGCTAAAATCACTTGGAATGACTGATGCTTTTACCGGTAGCGCCAATTTGAGTGGTATCGCTGATGGCGGAAATCTACAGGTTTCGGAAGTGATGCACAAAACGTACATTAAAGTTGATGAAAGAGGAACTGAAGCGGCTGCGGTAACCGAAGTTACCATTATTTATACTTCAATCGGGCCCGACAATTCCTTCAGGGTCGATCATCCGTTTGTTTTTGCCATTCGCGAGAAAGATACCAACTCGATCTTGTTTATCGGTAAAGTAATGAACCCTGCAGTGAACTAATTTTCAGCCATTGTAGTGTCCAACATCTGTTATGAAACCGACCTTAGCCGCTTTGTTATTAGTCATGCTTTTTGCAACAATTGCATGCCACAACAAGGAATATGCAGAAATCGTCACCAATGATTCGTCGGAATATATTGTATTGAGTTATTTCAATTACGACAGTCTGCGGTCGGATCCGGTTACTTTGATTAACGGAAGAGTTGATGGTGATTTCCTGATTCTAAAACTACAGTATGGCGGCGGGTGCAAAGATCACCAGGTCAATCTGGCACTAATCCTTCCTGATTGTGGCACGCCACCATTACCTCCGCCAACTTTTGAAATAAGGCACAATGCTAACGGCGATGCCTGCAAGGCACTGATCACCAATGAATACCGGTTCAACATTTCAGGAATCAGGCAAAATGGAATGAACGAAACAGCGTTTATACTCGAATCGAAAAATTCTTCAGGAGAAATAAGCCGTACAAACTACACATACAAATATTAAAAACCAGTCAATATAAGTAATAAGAGCAATTTATTGTCGTATATTTTAATTGTTACTCACCCCAAGTCCGCTAGCGGACTTCTCCCCTCTCTACGTGTAGAGAGGGGCAGAGCATCGCAGATGCGACGGGGTGAGTCAAGAAACGTGAACAAAACAAATACAACATTATTTCATTCACTCAACTTATCTGTTACTTACAGAAAATAATCTTTCGAAATTTTATTTTCCAATTGTGTAATTCTGAACATGTGATTGTTACCTATTTATTTTCATTATGACAAGCGGAATTGCTTTGTCGAAAAAAGAATTGAAAATTAGTTCTAACCAAATAACAATCAAATGATTAAATTCAGATTACTCCTGATTCTTGCGTTGATTCAGGTTTCATGGACTGCCTTCAGCCAAAACGGTTTAAACCAGCCTGCACCGACGGACCCGGCAGCACGCATCGGACAACTTCCAAACGGGATGACTTATTACATCCGCCACAACGAAGAACCGAAAGAACGTGCCAGTTTTTATATGATTCAGAATGTTGGTGCTTTGCTCGAAAACGATGACCAAAATGGTCTGGCTCACTTTCTGGAGCACATGGCTTTCAACGGCACCGAACATTTTCCGGGCAAAGGAATCATCAATACGCTGCAAAAACATGGTGTGGCTTTTGGCCGAAACATCAATGCCTACACCAGTTATGGCGAAACGGTTTACAACCTGAGCGACATTCCGGTGAAACACGAAGGCTTGATTGACACCTGTTTGCTGGTGTTGAATGACTGGTCGGATTATCTTTTGCTGACCGACGAGGAAATTGATGCGGAACGCGGTGTAATTACCGAAGAATGGAGAACCCGCCGTACTGCAGCCTTCAGATTACAACGGCAATTTCTGCCGGTTCTGCTGAATGGCTCGAAATACATGAACCGCGACGTGATCGGTGACCTCGATGTGATCAAGAATTTCAAATACAATACACTGCGCGATTTTTACCACAATTGGTATCGCACCGACCTTCAGGCCATTGCCATCGTTGGCGATTTTGATGTGGATGTAGTTGAGCAAAAAGTAAAAGCTCTTTTTTCGAAAATCGAACCAGTAAAAAATCCGATGAAACGTGAGTTCTACGATGTTCCGGATCACAAAGAACCTTTGTACGTTTTGGCAACCGATAAGGAAGCCGATAGTTATTCGGTTTCGATGTATATTAAGCACAATGCACCGGCAAATTCAGAAAAAAACCTGAATTACCTGCGCGAACAAACCATCCAGTCGCTGTTTGGGATGATGACCAGAGACCGTATTTCCGAACTGCTTCAAAAAGGTGTTCCTCCTTTTATCAATGGAGGAATTAGTTATGGGGGACTGGTTTCAGGATACGAAACGTTTGTTGTTTCCGCCACAGCGAAACCCGACCAGGACGATGTCGCTTTCAAATCAATTTACACCGAAGCTCAACGCATTTTCCAGCACGGTTTTACCGCCGGTGAACTCGACAGGGCAAAAACAAATCTGCTGACATCGATGGAAAGCCGTTACAAACAGCGCGACAAGATCAGTAACGACCAATATGCCAGCGATTTTAAAAACCATTATATTGATGGAGAACCACTCACTTCGATTGATTTTGACTGGGAATTTGCACAAAAAATTATTCCAACCATTTCGGTTGATGAAGTTTCTGCACGGGCTAAACAATGGATTACCCCGGAAAACCGCGTCATTGTTGTTCGCGGACCCGACAAACCTGAAGCAAAACATCTTTCAAAAGATGAAGCGCTCGCGATTATTTCTGATATCGAAAATAGCAAACTTGATCCATATGCCGATGAATTGGTTTCGTCGAATCTGATCAACAAAGAATTGAAAGGATCGAAAACCATCGGTACCCGTAAACTGCCGGAATTGGATGCTGTTGAATGGACTTTGGGAAACGACACTAAAGTTGTTTTCAGAAAAGCAGATTACGAAAAAGACCAGGTATCGCTATTGGCTGTAAGTAAGGGTGGTAGCTCGAAAATTGAAAACAAGGAAGTCGCCTCGGCTATGATGCTAACTCCGTTTATCGGATCATTTGGAGTGGGTGAGTACGATGCAACTGCTCTCAAAAAAGCGCTGACCGGCAAAAAAGTTAGCCTCAATATCGGTCTTTCAGATTTGAATGAAACATTCGCCGGATCGAGTACACCGAAAGATTTTGAAACGATGATGCAGCTTTTGTACCTCCAGTTCGAAAATCCAAGATTTGATAAAGAGGCCTACGAAGCAATGCTTGGCCGCTACAAAGCTTTCGTTGCGAACATGGCTAACAACCCGCAGAAAATAATGAGCGATTCATTGTCGCTAATTATGACCTGCAACAGTCCACGTACAAAACTTCTGACTCCGGCTCTTTTCGACGAAATTTCGATTGACGAAATGGAGGCCATTTATCGCGACCGTTTTGTTGATGCAGGCGATTTTACTTATTTTATTGTGGGTAATATCGATGAGGAAACCGCTCACACGATGGCTGAAAAATACATTGGTTCGCTTACCAATTTACCACGCACCGAAACCTGGATAGATCGCGATGTGAACGGTCCAAAAGGAAAAACAGAACGCGAAATTGAAATTCCGCTTGAAGTAAAAAAAGCTACGGTTGATATCAACTTCAATACAAAAATGCCATATTCGCCTGAAAGTAACCTGCTGATGGGTGTTTTCCGCGACATTCTGAATCTCCGCTACATCGAAGAAATCCGTGAAAAAGAAGGTGGAACATACGGAGTAAGAGTTTCGGCCAGTTCTGAAAAATTTCCGAAGGAAGAAAAAAGCCTGACGTTGAATTTCGATACCGATCCGGATAAAGCAAACTATCTGAAATCGATTATTTTCAGAGAAATTAACAAAATAGTTGACAATGGGCCAACTGCGGAGGATCTGGACAAAACTGTAAAGAATTTGTTAAAGAACAGGGAGCAGTCCAAACTACACAACGGTTACTGGTTACAGGCATTAAACACACTTTATACCTATGGATACGATCCAACAACTGAGGCAAATTACGAGGATATTTTAAACAAAATGACCATCGCTCAAGTTCAGGAATTTGCAAAAAAACTGACTGCAAATGCCGACGTCGTTGACATTATATTTAAGCCAAAAGCCGATTAACAAAAAAAGTTCTGGCTCAATAACAGAAGCCCTTTCATTCAATGAGTGAAAGGGCTTTTATTTTGGCCACAAAAAAGGAGCACTTCCGATTTGGAAATGCTCCTTAAGTATGATTGCAGAATATTTCTTAATCAACAGGTTCAATTTCAATCATCAAAAAATTCTTCGGAATTTTCTGACCTTTTTCAATATTGATTTTCAGAATCTTTCCCTTAAAAGGCATTTGAATATCGTTGTGCATTTTCATAGCCTCGAGCAAAATTATACTTTCCCCTGCTTTTACGACCTGACCTTCTTTGACAAAAATATCGATAATTGTTCCGGGAATGTATGAATTGATGTTATTAAAATTGGGTTCAACCCATACCTTCCGGTTTTCGTATTTTTTAGTATATGTGGTCTGGTATTTGGCACTATGCACAATAATTACCTGACTTTTTTCCTGATCTTCCATAATCCTTTGGTTTGATTAAAATGGTGGAAGCCCGTGTTTCTTGGCCGGACCCTGCACGTCTTTATTTGCTGAAATTTGAAGCGCATGCAACAGGATCTTTCTGGTTTCCTGAGGTTCAATTACTTCGTCGATGTAACCTTTTGAGGCGGCTACATAAGGATTGGCAAATTTGTCTTTGTATTCCTGAATTTTTTGCTGACGCATTGCATCCGGATCTTCGGCTTCTGCAATTTCCTTCCGGAATACAATATTGGCAGCTCCTTCAGGTCCCATAACTGCAATTTCTGCAGTTGGCCAAGCAAAAACAAAATCAGCACGTAAGTGACGCGAGTTCATGGCGATGTAACCTCCACCATAAGCTTTCCGGATAATAACAGTAATTTTCGGAACTGTTGCTTCGGAATATGCATACAGAATTTTAGCGCCATGCCGAATAACTCCGGCATGCTCCTGATCAACGCCCGGAAGATAGCCTGGCATGTCTTCAAGCGTAATAATCGGGATATTGAAAGCATTGCAATACCTGATAAAACTGGCGGCTTTATCGGAGCTGTCGCAATCGAGTACACCGGCCAAAACTTTCGGCTGATTAGCTACAAATCCAACAGTTTCGCCATTCATTCGGCCAAATCCGATGACAATATTGGCAGCAAAAAGCTCCTTGATTTCAAAGAATTCGGAACCGTCAGCAATTGATTTAATGATATCACGAATGTCATAAGGCATGCGTGCGTCGGCCGGAACAATATTTTCAATCTTCGTTTTAAACTTAGGTTCTTTAACCGGAAAAGTCTTCGCTTTCTGTGTATTGTTCCAAGGTATATAAGTGATCAGCTTTTTAATCTGAGCAAAACATTCTTTTTCGCTGAGGGCATAAAAATGTGCATTACCGGTAATTTCAGCGTGTACTTTAGCGCCGCCAAGCGCTTCCATCGAAATGTCTTCACCCAAAACGCTTTTAATTACAGCTGGACCGGTGATAAACATTTTCGAAATATTTTCAACCACAAAAACAAAATCAGTTAAAGCGGGAGAATAGACAGCACCACCGGCGCAAGGTCCAAGAATTACGGAAATTTGTGGAATAACTCCGGACGAAAGTGTGTTACGGAAGAAAATTTCACCATAACCTGCCAACGAGTTTACCCCTTCCTGAATACGAGCGCCACCCGAATCGTTAATACCGATAAGCGGAACGCGCATTTTCAAAGCATGGTCCATAATTTTTGTGATCTTTCGAGCATGTGACAAGCCTAATGATCCGCCTGCTACGGTAAAATCCTGAGCAAATAAACATACAGCAGAACCATAAATAGTGCCCGTTCCGATAACCACACCGTCTCCTGCAAGGACTTTATTGCCCATGTCGAAATCTGTTCCGGCATGTTCAACGAACATATCGTATTCATGAAATGATCCTTCATCAACGATAGAAAGGATGCGTTCACGGGCGGTAAGTTTACCCATTGCCGCCTGTTTCTCGATGGCTTCTTCGCCACCACCCAGCCGAACCTGATCCTTTCGTTTCCGAAGGTCTAAAATGTTTCTTTTCAGTGACATAGATTTTGTTTTTGATTAAAAATAATCTGTGAAATTGATTTTTTGTATTCGTTCAAAGACCAATTGATTTGATTTTTGAGAGGGCAAAATTATCATTTTTTTAATGAAAGACATGTTTTATAAAACATTCGCGCAAATAAAACTGTTCCGGTTTGTTTATTTGTTTTTGAATTATTTTATTAAGAGTTTGAATTTTTAAACCTTATTTCGCCGCCCTCCGGTATAGGAAGAATGCCAAACCACCATACATAATATTCGGTATCCACATAGCCAGCCACGGCGCCAATAAATTACTTGTGGCAAATACCGTTGTTACCTGCATAAAAAGTATATACGAAAAGCTGAGCAACAATCCAAGCCCGAGATGAAAACCAATTCCTCCTTTGATCTTTCGCGAAGCCAGAGACACTCCAATGATGGTTAGAATAAATGCAGAAAATGGTCCGGAGCGCCGTTTGTGCTTTTCAATTTCATAATCGATGGTATTGACACCCCGAAGCTTCAAATTGGCGATCGATTTATTTAAAACAGGCAGAGTCATCGTTTCAACAACATTATCAACGACCTGATAGTCTTCTGGAACCATGTTCAAGGTCGTATCTTTTGAAGAACCATTAATGACTTTTTCGTTGTAGCCGTCAATGGTTCGCAGGAAATAATCGTGAATAACCCACTTCTTTTTTTCACGATCCCATTTGATGTAATCGGCTGTTAATTTGGATACCAGCTTTCTGTCTTTAAAGTTTTCGAGTGTAAATTTATAGCCCACATCGTTCGATGCATTGTATGACGACATGTAGACAAATACACCTGGCTCAATTTGCCGGTGTATGTCGTGCTCAAGTCCCGACTTTTGCGCTTTGACGTACATGTTTGTAAAATCGACCCTCTTTTTATTAGCCGGCGGAATTATATAATTTCCAAGCACATACGAAAATATAACGATGACTGCCGCGCCAACCATGTACGGTCTCATCAAACGATTGAATGATACTCCGCTGCTTAGAATTGCAATTATTTCGGTGTTGTAGGCTAGTTTCGAAGTAAAATAAATGACCGCAATAAACGTAAACAGGCCACTAAAAAGGTTGGCAAAGTATGGAACGAAATTCAAATAATAATCGAACACGATAGCTTTCAATGCGACATCCTTCGAAATGAAATCATCAATTTTTTCAGAGATATCGAATACGATTGAGATACAAATAATTAAAGCAATGGCATAAAAAAATGTTCCCAGGAATTTCTTAATGATATAAAAATCAATTTTATGCAGCATAACTAAAAGTATTATAATCGGGTTGAAAGTTGTCTAACCATTTCTTCCTTCCAACTCTTAAATGTATCGTCTAAAATATGCTTACGGGCTTCCTTTACCAGCCACAAATAAAATGCAAGATTATGCTGACTTGCAATTTGAGCTCCAAGCATTTCGCCCGAAATAACCAAATGACGCAAAAATGCCCGGCTATAATTGTGATCGACAAAGGAAATTCCGTCAGGATCAACAGGCGAAAAATCGTCTGCCCATTTTTTATTTCGCATGTTCATCACCCCCTTCTGTGTAAAAAGCATACCGTTCCGCCCATTTCTGGTTGGCATCACGCAGTCAAACATATCAATTCCGCGATCAATTCCCTCCAGAATATTTACAGGAGTTCCAACGCCCATTAAATAACGTGGTTTATTCTCCGGAAGTATTTCATTAACCACCTCAATCATGGCATACATATCTTTTTCGGGCTCACCAACCGAAAGTCCGCCAATGGCGTACCCGTCGCTCCCGTACTGAATAACACTTTGAGCAGACTTAGCTCTTAAATCAGGATAAACAGCACCCTGCACAATCGGGAAAAGAGATTGCGAATATCCATATTTAGGTGTTGTTTTCTCAAACTGGTTCCAGCAGCGATCGAGCCACCGCTGCGTCATTTCCATCGATTTCCGTGCATATTCATACTCTGCATCGCCGGGTGTACATTCGTCGAATGCCATCATGATGTCGGCACCAATTGTGCGCTGCGTATCAATCACATTTTCAGGAGTAAATAAATGCGATGAACCATCGATATGCGATTGAAATTTAGCGCCTTCTTCGCTCAGTTTCCTGATATCGCCCAGCGAGAAAACCTGGTAGCCACCGCTATCAGTTAAAATCGGGCCGTCCCAACCATTGAATTTGTGCAATCCTCCGGCCTGTTCAATGATCTGTAATCCTGGCCTCAGGTATAAATGATAGGTATTCCCCAAAATAATCTGTGCCCCGATATCATCCTTCAGGTCTCTCTTGTGAATTCCCTTTACTGAACCGGCAGTGCCCACTGGCATAAAAATCGGTGTTTCAATCGCACCGTGGTCTGTTGTGATATAGCCTGCACGGGCCTTACTACCGCCAGCCGTATGTTTTAATTCAAATCGCATTCAACTTAATTTTTGAGTGCCCAAAGATAGGGATAAATGTGTAACTACCTGAACGTGTTTCAACATGTAGATTGTTAAATCTAATTAAAAATTAGATGAATATAAACGCGGGGATTTATTAATTTTGCCGCATAAAATTGCCTTTAATACCGAATTTTTAACTAGCAACCCAGAAGTGAAAATTATTAACTTTCAATTTCTAACCACTACCGATATCGTGCTTTTCGCATCCATGGTTCTGGTCTTCGTCACACAACTCTATTTTTTACTGAAATATTATCTAAAACTCGCTCTAAATAAAGATGTTCCGGAAAATTCAGTCAGTGAAGCAACAACTGTTATTTTGCCGGTAAGAAATGAAGAAGAACGGATTCGCGAAATTCTCGACCGATTTAATGACCAGCAGGAGGAAAATTATCAGGTACTAGTAATCAGCGTTAATTCTGAGGACAATACAATGGAAATTCTGAACGTACTGGCCGCGACAAATCATCATTTGAAGTCTACCAGCCTATATCAGGATACACGCTTCACCGAAAAGCAGGTCATAAATATCGGGCTGAAGGGGGCTACTTCGCCACGCGTAATTTTGCTGACCCCTTTATCCGGGAACATTGATCCGGAATGGCTTTTGAAATTAAACAACCTGTTTGATGCCGAAACTGATGTTGTAGTTGCTTACTCAAACGTTGAGCGCAAAAAGGGCTACCGCAACCTGATTTGCCGGCTCGAACGATTTAACCAATTCATGATCAGTGGTTCGAGAACTCTGGCAGGCCTGCCAATCGTTTTTAGTGAAAACAATATCCTGTTTAAAAAATCGCTGTATTTTGAGACTCAGGGTTTTAGGCAAAAATTAAACCTGAACTTTGCGAACCTGGAATTGATTTTCAACGAAAATTTAAAGCGAAGAAGAGTAAAAGTATCAACCGATCCGGCCACTGTAATTCGGGAAATCGTAGAAGACGACCGGGGCGATCACATCCGGTTGCTCAAAAAAAGCGTCCAGATCCGCCAAAGCTTGTCCTTTTTCAAAAAAGCCGGTTTATTTATCGACGACCTAACACGAATACTGGTTCCGGCGGTTGCTATTGTGTTAATAACCATTCATCCGGAGTACTGGATAAGCGTTCTTATACTTCCGCTGATTTTGCTTATTCTGCTACTATTTATTGTTAAAATGACAATGAACCGCGTGAAAGAACGAAAAATATTCTTATCTTCGTTAGCGTACATTTTTATTAAACCAATTATAAATTGGTGGTTTTTCTGGTCGATGTACCTAATGCACCGAAGAAACAGATGGAACTAAATCCGCAACTATCAGACAAAGCTCAGTACGATTTTTTACTGGTTGAGTCGGCGCTTGCCGGCGAAGAAAAAGCATTTGCTAAGTTGATGAGCCGATACAAGGACGCGATTTATTTCATGCTTCTGAAGATGGTAAATAATAAAAACGATGCTGAAGATCTCACTCTTGAAGCTTTTGGAAAAGCATTTAAAAACCTCCAGCAATATTCACCCAATTATGCTTTCAGTACCTGGCTTTTTAAGATAGCCACCAATAATTGCATCGATTTTTTACGGAAACGACGCGGTGTTTATGTGTCGATTGAAAATAACCAGGAAAACGGGGAAAACGATGCGCCGATCAGACTTCGCTCGACAGAACCCAATCCGGAGGAAAAACTCATCCGCATCCAAAAAGCTTTTCTGATGCGTAAAATCGTGCATCGCCTGAAGCCACGCTATCGCATTCTGGTCGAATTGCGCTATTTCAGGGAATTTTCGTACGAAGAAATTGCAAAAGAACTAAATTTGCCGCTTGGCACCGTGAAAGCCCAGCTTTTCAGGGCGCGGGAAATGCTCTTCAAAATGATCGAATCGACCGAGATTGACGAGCACGAATAACAGTTCAACCGACAATCAAATGATGGAAATCCTTTCAAAATATTTTACTGATCTGACTGATCAGCAAATAAATCAGTTTGCCCTTTTGAGTCCGCTATACGATGAATGGAATTCAAAAATCAATGTTATTTCCAGAAAAGATATCGAGCAGCTTTACGAACGACACGTGCTGCATTCGCTTGCCATAGCCAAAATAATTAGGTTTAAACCCGGCACAACTGTGCTCGATGTCGGAACTGGTGGCGGCTTCCCGGGCATTCCACTGGCTATTTTATTTCCTGAAACCAAATTTATGCTGATTGATTCGATTGGGAAAAAAATCAAAGTAGTTGCCGAAGTGGCAAGCGCTTTAAATCTCCCGAACGTTAAGGCCGAACACATCAGGGTGGAAGATGTTAAACAGAAGTTCGATTTTGTGGTAAGCCGCGCAGTTACAGCTTTTCCGAAATTTGTGGCAATGGTTCGCACAAAAATTTCTGGCCAAAACAACAATGATCTTGCCAATGGAATACTCTATTTGAAAGGTGGGGATTTTCAGGAAGAAATTGAACCGTTCCGCGAACAAATCAGTGTTTATGAGTTGAAAGACTTTTTTCAGGAGGAGTTTTTTGAAACAAAAAGACTGATCCACATGTCGTTAAAAAATAAGTGAAATAAAAATAAGTTTGGTTTGCAGGATATTAAAAAAGAACTATTTTTGCAGTCCGATTGAAAAACGAAAATATCATTAAAAAATATTGACCGATGAAAAGGACATTTCAGCCATCAAACAGAAAGAGAAAAAACAAACACGGATTCAGAGAAAGAATGTCAACTGCCAATGGCCGTAAAGTTCTGAAAGCACGCCGTGCAAAAGGAAGAAAAAAACTGACCGTTTCCGACGAACCACAACACAAAAGATAGTCGAAAACTTTTGGGTTTCTGAAAATATACAGAAGGTAAAGAATGAATTTTCTTTACCTTTTTGTGTTTCTACCCATGTCGTTTCAGTTGTCGCCTGAAATAAAACAGGCACTTTGTAAGTTCTTTATACAATGTTTCGTCTTTGCTGAAAACCGAACTGCGGAATTTTAAACTATTTTTGCAGCTTTACACCGAACCATGAATTTTTAAAGCATGACTCTGAAAGAATTTTTGAGAAGTAAAACCTTCAGGATAAATGCAATTGCAGCCATTGGTATTACTATTTTCCTGATCCTGCTCGTAATGTATTCGCTCCGGATTTATACCGATCACGGGCATTCAGTAACAATCCCTGATTTGAAAGGAAAAACAAGTCAAGAAGTGTCTGCAATACTGAGCAGACTTGATTTGCAGTTTGAAATAAGAGATTCGGTGTATTCGCGCGAAGTAACACCGGGCGGTGTAATGGATCAATACCCCAAACCTGGCATGAAAGTTAAAAAGAACAGGATGATTTTTTTGACGATTTGCGCGCTGAGCCAGGAAATGATTCACATGCCACAATTGACCGATATTTCGTATCGTCAGGCCTTAAATATCATGGAAAGTTCAGGCCTTATTGCCGGAAATGTCGAATACCAGCCTTCTGAATTTCCGAACCTTGTGCTCGACCAAAAAATTGATGGCAAATCAGTATTGGTTGGAGAAATGGTTCCAAAAGGCAGTATGGTCGACTTGGTTTTGGGAAGCGACAACACGGGCGAAACCAGCGAAGTTCCAAATCTTTTCGGTCGTAGCCTGCTTGAAGCAAGGCTGATGCTTGGCGAGGCTTTCCTCAACATGGGCACCGTTTCGTACGACTCAACATTTACGTCCGAAGACCAAAAAACTAAAGGTCTGATCTGGAAACAAAGTCCTGATCCGATTGAAATGTTTGAAGTTACCAAAGGCACCAGCATCAATGTTTGGCTCACCATGGACCCTGCAAAACTAATTGCAAAACCAAAACAGGAAGAACCTGAACCAGAAAACTCATTTTTCTAAATGATTGACGAAAACGAATTATTCGACGAATTTGATGACCTTGACGAGACGATAGAGACAGCTTCAGGCGCTCTGTTTGAACATTACAGCATTGTTGTTGACCCGGGGCAAACTTTACTTCGCATCGATAAATTTTTATCGAACCGACTGATGAATGCTACCCGGAGCCGTCTGCAACAAGCCGCCGACGAAGGGAAAATACTGGTCAATCAGGTTCCGGTAAAATCGAGCTACAAAGTAAAACCCGGCGACGAGATTTCCATTGTCATGGATTATCCGCGCCGCGAGCTCAAAATAATTCCTGAAGACATTCCATTAAATATTGTTTACGAAGACGATACACTGCTGGTGCTCAATAAACCTGCCGGTCTTGTTGTTCACCCGGGTCATGGAAATTACTCCGGAACGCTTGTAAATGCATTGGCTTTTCACTTTCGCGATTTACCACTTTTTAATTCCGAAGATCCACGTCCGGGGCTGGTGCACCGAATCGATAAAAACACTTCAGGATTATTGGTGGTTGCCAAAACCCTCGACGCCAAAGTTAAACTTGCTCATCAGTTTTTCGAAAAGACCACGAAACGGCGATATGTCGCCCTTGTTTGGGGAGATTTGAAAGAAGAAGAAGGTACAATTACCGGAAACATTGGCCGAAGCCCGAAAAACAGGCAGGTTTTTACGGTTTTTCCGGATGGAGATTACGGGAAACATGCCGTCACCCACTACAAAGTTATTGAGCGACTTGGCTATGTAAATTTGGTAGAATGCCGACTGGAAACAGGCCGGACTCATCAGATTCGCGTGCACATGAAACACATTGGGCATCCGCTGTTTAACGACGACAATTATGGTGGCGACCAGGTATTGAAGGGAACAACATTCACCAAATACAAGCAATTCGTGGCCAATTGTTTTACCATCATACCGCGACAGGCCCTTCATGCCCAGATGCTTGGGTTCGTGCATCCGGTAACCGGCGAGGAAATGCTATTCGAATCGGAACTTCCTGAAGATTTGGCTGCCGTAATTGTGAAATGGCGCAATTATTTGTCGAACCGAAATATTCAGGAATAAAGCCCACCAAAACCACATAGACACATAGAACACAGAGAAAGAAAAAACTATGTGATATATTTGCGGTGTAAGTCTAGAGACAGAGACATGACAACTCGAAATGAAATAAATCAATTAAGCCGGGCAATCATTGGCTGTGCGATAGAGGTTCATAAAGAACTTGGCCCAGGATTGTTGGAAAGTATTTATGAGAAATGTCTGGCACATTTGCTAATTCAAAACGGATATTCTGTTACCAGACAACAAATAGTACCATTGAAATTCAGAGGTCTTCAATTGGATTGTGAATTAAGAATTGATTTACTCGTGAATGATTTAATCATAGTAGAACTGAAAACTGTAGATGAGCTTTTAGCAATTCACGAAGCTCAAATTTTAACTTATTTAAAGCTTCTCAAAAAACCGAAAGGCATTCTTATTAACTTCAATTGCCTTAACATTTTTAAAGAAGGTCAAAAAACATTTGTTACAGAACACTTCAGGCATTTACCTGAAGATTAAAAACTATGTGCCCTATGTGTCTATGTGGTAAATCAAATAAAAATATATTTCAAAAATGAAAAAGAATATTGCAGTTGTTTATGGCGGCGACTCGTCCGAATTTGTGGTTTCGGTAAAAAGCAGTATCAATGTTTATCAGGCCATAAATCCTGAAAAATACAATGTATGGAAAGTCCAGATGAAAGAACTGGATTGGAATGTGATTGAGAACGAACAATTCATCGCGCCGGTCGACAAAGGTGATTTTTCGTTTATGCTGAACGGCCAAAAAATTAAATTCGATTTTGCGTACATCACCATACACGGCACTCCGGGCGAAGACGGCAAACTTCAGGGCTATTTCGATTTGGTTAAAATCCCCTACTCCACCTGCGGCGTTTATTCATCGGCGCTCACTTTTAATAAGTATTTCTGCAGCAATTATCTCCGGAATTTTGGCGTACCAATGGCCAAATCGGTTCGGCTATTCAAAGGAAATAAAGTAGATACCGACCATCTTATTGAAGAACTTGGGTTACCGTTATTTGTGAAACCGAATGCCGGAGGATCGAGTTTTGGGGTAACCAAAGTGAAAGAAAAAAATCAGCTTGCCGAAGCTATTGAACTGGCCATGAAAGAAAGTTCCGATATTTTGGTGGAACAATTTATCGACGGGAAAGAATTTACCTGTGGATTGGTTAAATTGTCTGATCAGGAATTGGTTTTCCCGGTTACCGAAGTTATTCCGCTCAACGAGTTTTTCGATTTTGACGCCAAATACACCGCCGGAAAAACCGATGAAATTACACCGGCCCGTATTTCTCCTGAATTGACCCAGAAAATTCAACAACTCTCGTCGCTTATCTACGATTTGTGCGATTGTTCGGGAATTGTTCGTATTGATTACATTTTAAAAGATGGCGAATTCTATTTTCTGGAAGTAAATACCACACCCGGCATGACTGCCACCAGCTTTGTACCTCAACAAATTGCTGCAATGGGTAAAAAACTGGGCGACGTTCTGGAGATGATTATTGAAGATAAACTGAAATAATGTCTCGTTAGATTGGCTTTGTCTAGCTCCAGTCACCCCGAATTTATTTCGGGGTCTCATCCTATTTGAGATGCCGAAACAAGTACGGCATGACGATCCGTCAAAAGCTCGTTAATACAACACGAGTATTGAGCAAATAAAGACTTTACCAAAAGTGGCAATGACCTGATCAAAGCTCATTGCCACTTTTGATACTGCCCTGTTTTATATTTTTTCGACCATTTCAAATTCCTTTTTTAGCCTGATATCTTCAGAGCTGCTTCCGATTTGCACTTCAAACATTCCAGGCTCAACCGTCCATTTCATGTTTTTATCAAGCAATTCCAAATCTGCAGGTTTTATCGTAAAATGTACAGTTTTAGTCTCTCCCGGATTCAACGAAACACGTTCAAAACCACGAAGCTGAGTTTCATAAATCGTAACACTGCTCACTAAATCTTTCAGGTATAATTGTACAACTTCATCACCTTTACGCTTTCCAGTATTGGTAACGTCAACCGAAACATGAATGTCGCCCTTAGTTCCCTGCTGAAGCGGGTCAACCACCATGTTTTTATACTCGAAAGTGGTGTAGCTGAGTCCGTAGCCAAACGGATAAAGTGGTCCGTTTACACGGGTATTTCCGTAACCATTCGGGCCTTTTCCGGGCTGGTCAGCCTGCGAACCTGGTTTAAACGGGAAATTCAATTCAATTTGTCCGAGTGTTTTTAGAAAAGTAACCGGTAATTTTCCACCAGGATTATTGTCACCAAATAAACTTTCAGCAATCACCTGCCCGCCCATGGCATTTGGGAACCAAGCTTCTAGAATGGAAGGAATGTAGCGGTTTTCCCAGTTAATGGTGAGCGGCTGACCATTTATCAGCACCAACACTATTGGCTTTCCGGTTTCTTTCAAAGCCATCAGCAATTGTAACTGGCGACCCGGCAGCCCAAGACCGGTGCGCGATTTACTTTCGCCGCAGCGCTTCTCATCTTCGCCCAAAACGGCAATAACCACGTCCGAATGTTTCGCTTTCTCAACGGCTTCGTCAATCTGGCTCTGTTCTTCCGAGGTTAGCGGAGTAGGTATAATTTCGCTTTCAGGCCAGGTGGGGTCAACCACTTCACAGCCTTTGGCAAAGTCAACTTTCGCAGCATTTCCCACATATTTTGTTATTCCCTCCAGAACATTTATTACCTCAAGATTTTGAGGACCATAGCGACTTACATAAGCTGTTTTATCAGTTGCCAGAGGACCGGTTACCAAAATGTTTTTCAGCGACTTAAGATTGAGTGGCAACAAATTATTTTCATTTTTCAGCAAAACCATCGACTCGCGTTCCATCTGCAAAACAAAATCTTTAGTATCGGGCGATGCCACAATTTTATCGGCCTCCTTCGGATTTTCAACGTACGGATGATCAAACAATCCCAACCGGAATTTCACACGCAAAACATCCGACACATTCCGGTCAATAGTTTCCATTGAAACGCCACCTTCGCTGATCAACTCGCGCAATGGGAGAATAAAGGTTTTGGGCTGACTGAAATTAGTCCTGACGTCCAACCCGGCCTCAACAACCTGCCGGATCCCATCTTTCATGTCAGGAGCGACATGGTGTTTCTCGTAAACAAATTCAACAGCCTGACTGTCGGAAACCACATAACCGTCGAATCCAAACTCTTGCCGCAACAGCTCTGTCAGAAAATAATGACTTGCTGACACAGGAACTCCATCCCAATCGTTGTAACTGCTCATAACACCCATTGGATGCGATTCGCGAACAATTTTGCGGTACGGATACAAATAAAGTTCGTGCATTTCGCGTGGCGCCACATGCGGATCTGTTCGCGCATTTCCATCGCGACCACCCTTCGGGACACTATATACAGCATAGTGTTTGAGTGTTGAAGCAATGCCTTGCGACTGAATACCTTCAACCATTTGTTGTCCCATGGAAGCTACCAAAAACGGATCTTCACCATAACATTCCAGCACTCGTCCCCAGCGCGGATCGCGCGCCAGATCAAGAATTGGAGCATACACATTGGTGTATCCAAGCGCTTTGGCTTCGCGACCGGCAATAATTCCGGCCTGCCTAACAAGCGACTTATCCCAGGTGCTGCCAATGCCAATTGGCGCCGGTAGTGGCGTGGCGCGGTCGTGATTAAGTCCGTGAATACCTTCGTTTGTAAAGTCGACCGGAATCCCAAGTCGGGTATTTTCGACAAACCATTTTTGAATGGTATTAATGGCCTCGGCATGTTTGCTGAACGGATAGGAATATTGTGTTTCTTTTAGTCCGTTTAATTCCTCGTCGATGTTGGCAATTCCATCTTTCCAGACTTCATTTTTCCATTCCGGAGTTGGCATTTCATCTTTCAATACGCGGTGATAGCCATATAAAGTAGCCATCTGGCAGGTTTTTTCATCAACAGTCATCTGGCTAAGTAAATCCTTGATGCGGGCATCAATTGTTTGCGACGGATCTTCAAA
This sequence comes from Prolixibacteraceae bacterium, assembly GCA_963677955.2. GTDB lineage: Bacteria > Bacteroidota > Bacteroidia > Bacteroidales > Prolixibacteraceae > Aquipluma. Next base: position 2,942,947 of record CAXXQR010000001.1, on the reverse strand, counting down.
AATGTCTTTCTTCCCATTTTTGTTAAAGTCAATCCATCCACTTTTGTAAATAGACTTTTCCTGAGCCTGTAGGTTTACTTCGCTCATAATAAACAGAATAAGCATATAAAATCTTATTCCTGAAAAGCATTTCATCAAATTTCTCATGGTTTAATTCATCAAATTGGTTTATCGCGGTTTAGTCAAATTCAATTCGAATCTGACTGAAAAAAATCAGCTTACGCTTTTATACCACATAATGACCCTGAAAGTCTCGCTTTAGGTGACACAAATTATATAAATTGGGGTTTAATAAAAAAAATCTGAAAAATAAATCGCGAAAAATAACCGCCTGAATTTTCGATCGATCCACATACAGGACGATGTTCAGATCAAATTTTCAGGGAAAATTAAAAGAGTTTGGCCAATTTTGTTCAAAACTTAATTTGCCGGAAAAGCCAAAAGGGGCTGTTTTTTTTTACCTTTGAAACCCTGCTAAAAATTGAGCAGAAAGACAGTACACTATCAGAATAGACTGAATACCAACAAAATGGCCGGAGAACGAAAGAATACCCAACAGCAAAACAAAATGACCATTGAGCAAATTAATGCTCAGTATGGTAAAATACCACCTCAGGCCGTTGAAGTTGAGGAGGCAGTTCTTGGGGCATTGATGCTGGAGCGCGACGCATACATTACTGTTGCCGATATTATCGACACCCGGAGTTTTTACAAGGAAGAACATCAGAAAATATTTGAAGTGATCAAATACCTCTCGACTCACGAAAAACCGGTCGATTTGCTGATGGTTACCCAGGAATTAAAAAACCGTGATTTGCTCGATGTCGTCGGCGGACCAATGATGATCACCCAGCTTACATCTCGGGTTGCTTCGGCTGCACACATCGAATTTCACTCGCGAATTATTGCACAAAAATTCATGCAACGCGAAATGATCCGCGTTTCAAGCGAAATTCAGACCAAAGCTTACGACGATACAATTGATGTTGACGACCTGATCGATTTTTCGGAAACGGCCCTTTTTCAGGTGGCCGAAGGGAACATTAAAAAAGAGTCGATGCCCATCAAGCCTCTTTTGCGCGAAGCAGCGATGCTGATTGAAGAAGCTTCGAAAAGGGAAGATGGATTGAGCGGCGTTCCGAGCGGATTTAGCGCGATGGACCGCATCACTTCAGGCTGGCAAAAAACCGACCTTATCATTGTTGCCGCCCGTCCTTCGATGGGAAAAACGGCTTTCGTCCTTTCCATGGCCCGTAACATGACCGTTGAACACAAAGTGCCTGTTGCCGTTTTCTCGCTCGAAATGTCTTCCATTCAGCTGGTTAACCGTTTATTGGCTTCTGAAACTGAATTGGGTTCCGAGAAAATTAAAAACGGACGGTTGCAAGGCTGGGAATGGGATCACTTCCATCGCAAACTGGCTGTTCTTGATGAGGCGCCATTATTTATCGACGACACTCCTGCCCTTTCGGTTTTCGAGTTCAGGGCCAAATGCCGCCGCCTGAAAATGCAGCACAACATCGGAGCCGTGATCGTCGATTATTTGCAGTTGATGACTGCCGGAACAGATAATAAAGGAAGCCGTGAGCAAGAAGTAAGTATGATTTCGCGTTCACTGAAAGCCATTGGCAAAGAGCTTGATATTCCGGTTTTGGCGCTTTCGCAGTTGAACCGTTCGGTTGAATCGCGCGAAGGAAAACGGCCACAACTTTCTGACCTTCGTGAATCCGGCGCTATTGAACAGGATGCGGACATTGTATTGTTTATTCACCGTCCGGAGTATTACGGAATTACTGAAGATGAAGACGGAAACTCGCTGATTGGCGTTGCTGAAATTATCATTGCCAAACACCGAAATGGAGCCGTTGGCGATGTCAGACTTTCGTTCAAGAAAAACCTGGCGAAATTTTCCGACATGGAAAACATTATTCCTGAAGAAATTGGCGGTGGACGGTTCGGACAAAAATTACAATCGAAAATGAACGACGATTCCGGCGATCCATTCAGTAAATCAGGAACAATCCCGGTTAATTCGTCTTTCGATAACGATAAATTCAGCCATTATGAAAACTCAGGAGGAGAACATATTCCATTCTAATTTCCGCTTAAAATTCATCCTGATTCTGAGTTTTTTGTTGCTTTTCCGGATCGTAAATGCAAGTTACATCCTGATTCCGATGGATGAAAAGCAAACCAATCACCTGAAAGCTTACGGAATAACTTACTGGACACTCGAACAGGGAGTTGAAGTAAAATGGCTCCTGAATTACCGGGGCGGAAGTTTCCTTATTCCACACCAGCAAGCCATTGCCAGCGAATGCCTGGTACGCGGAGTTAGTTTCGAAACGATTGCTGACGGTCAGGCTGCAAACATATTGAACGATATTGCCCGCGAAGATGTAAATGAAGATGCTGTGAGCATGCAAAAAGCGCCAAAAATTGCGGTTTATTCTCCACCCAATAAGCAGCCCTGGGACGATGCCGTAACGCTGGTTCTAACCTACGCTGAAATAAAATTTGACATTATTTACGACGAAGATATCCTGAACGGCAAACTGAAAGATTACGACTGGCTTCACCTTCACCATGAGGACTTTACCGGCCAATTTGGCAAATTTTTTAACGCCTACCAACACGTTCCGTGGTACCAGGAAGAAGTGCGTGTAAACAAGGAACTGGCTCAAAAAATGGGTTTCCTGAAAGTTTCAGAAATGAAAAAAGTGGTTACCCGCGAAATACACAAGTACATTGAAAATGGCGGTTTCCTTTTTGCCATGTGCGCCGCAACCGACACCTACGATATTGCTCAGGCCGCACAGGGTGTTGATATTTGTGAATCGATGTACGACGGCGACCCCGCTGATCCGGACATGAACAGCAAACTTGATTTCAGCAATACGCTTGCCTTTCAGAACTTCACGATCGACCGCAATCCCTACGAATATAAATTTTCGGATATTGATGTTTCGACCACCCGAAAGGTACCGCGCGAGCAAGATTATTTTACGCTTTTCGATTTTTCGGCCAAATGGGACCCGGTGCCTACCATGCTTTGCCAGAATCACGCCAATATGATCAAAGGATTTATGGGACAAACGACAGCTTTCAACCGGTTACTGGTGAAACCCAATGTATTGGTAATGGGCGAAAACAAAGCCGCGGGTGAAGCCCGCTACATTCACGGCGAACTTGGAAAAGGTTTCTGGACATTTTATGGAGGGCACGATCCGGAAGACTACCAGCATTTTGTAGGTGACCCTGCAACCGATCTGAATTTACATCCAAACTCACCCGGCTACCGGTTAATCCTGAACAATGTTTTGTTTCCAGCCGCCAAAAAGAAGAAACAAAAAACATAATCCGGAGATTCTTTCCAGAATTAGTAAAACCTCTACAAACAATTTATTGGTAGCGCCACCAATCTTTTCCGGCAAAAAGTATTTCATGGTCTTAGTGATATTTTACTACATTTAACCCCTGATTTCAAGCTTCCAGACCACGATAGATGTCAGAAAAATTGGACGATCTAACATTAGTTCAGCAACTTCAGAAGGGAAATGTTGATGCATTTGATTCACTTTTTGAAGTGTACAGCAACAAATTATATGGTTTTGCTTTGAAGTATTTTAAAAACGAAACCGATGCAGAAGAACTTGTTCAGGAAGTCTTTGTAAAAGTCTGGGAAAACCGCAAATCATTAAAAACCGACCTTTCATTTAAATCGTACCTGTTTACCATCGCCTTAAATCAAATCCGGAAATATTTCAATAAAAAGGCTGTTTCGCTTAGGTATCTCGAAAGCCTGAAACACGAAATTGAACAAAACGTTGTTTCTGCGAACCAAACCGAAGATTATGAAGTTATGGTACAACAGTTAAACGGCCTCATTAGTCAAATGCCTCCACGTCGTCAGGAAATATTCAGAAAGAGTAAACTGGAAGGAAAAAGCTCGAAAGAAATTGCCGATGAATTAAATATTTCGGCCGGAACTGTTGACAACCAGGTTTCCGAAGCTCTTCGGTTTCTGCGCCGACGGCTCAATCCTGAAAACACTTCTTTTTTGCTTTTTGTCTTTCTGTTCATCTTCTAAGGTATTTTATCGAGAAAATCCTCTTTCAAAAATATATATAATCTATACATATTCAACGACTTACAATTAATATTGTATTTTTCTTGATTTTTTTACAAAATTACCCGTGAGAAAATCGTAGTCTCCGGATATAACTAAAGGAATTTGAAAATCGGGCAACACTGAAATTCCTGTTCAAAAGAAAGTTCAACTTCATCGCATGAAAAAAAACATTTTACAGCTTATTCAAAATTATTCTGAAGGCAAATTAAATCTGTCAGAACAGATTGAACTTTCTGAGCAACTTTCTGATGAGCAAAACGAAAATGCAGAACAAATACTACTTGACGATTTTCAATACCATTTGGAATCGGAATCTGGCAACAACCAAAATCTACAGCCTTTACTCGACCGCATTCACCATCAAATACACAGGTCTGAATCACAAACGGTAATTCGCCCTAATTTTTGGCAAAGATTTCAGCGTATTGCAGCAATTTTAATTATGCCGCTGATCTTGTCATTCGCAGCTTATCTTTATTTCAAACCCGAAAGCAAGACCCAGTCAACCTATGCCGAAATCCAATGTCCGATGGGTGCACGCATCAAATTCCAGCTTCCCGACGGATCAATAGGATTTCTGAACAGCGGTGCAAGCCTGCGATATCCGGTGCAGTTTGCAGCCGAGAGAAGTGTCGACCTTATTGGGGAAGCATACTTCGACGTGGTTCACAACGAAAAGCAACCATTTCATGTCAATACAAAAAATCTGGACATTCGGGTACTGGGAACCAAATTCAATGTAATTGCCAACGACGATGAGTCAACCGAAGAAGTTATTCTGCAAAGTGGTAAAGTTGATGTTTCGTCGCAGGCGGGTAAACAACTGGCCATACTGAAACCCAATGAAGAGCTAAGCCTGGATACAAAACAACGTACGTTTGTAAAAAGACAGGTAGAAGCTTCGCAATACACCAGTTGGAAAGACGGCAAACTGGTTTTCAGGAATGAAAATATGCAACAGGTTGCCCGACGATTGAGCCGCTGGTACAATGCCCAGGTTGTTGTAGACGATCACCAGCTCGACGATTACACATTTCACGCAACATTTATCGACGAACCTTTGGATGAAGTCCTGAAATTACTATCGCTGACTACTCCTTTGAGTTTTTCAGAGGACCAGCGGTCAGGCGATATTGACGGAGTATACGAGAAAAGAAAAATTATTTTAAAACTAAATCGCTCAAAAATAAGTCACTTTTAATTAGAAAAACAAAAACAGGAAAGTGCTGGAACCACTCTCCTGTCGAAATAAAGTAGTATAACGCTCTGTTAAATTGTTTAACCACTTAATGATTCAAATCTATGAAAAAAAAACGAATCAGGGTACCTGTGCCTAACCGGGGACTCTTTAAACTATGGAAAATTATGCGATTAAGTGTATTTTTTTTGCTCTTGTTTGTTGCACAAAGCTTTGCAACAGCAACTTATTCACAACAAACGCATCTGACCTTTAAGATGCAAGGCGCCAAAGTGATTGACATTCTGAATAAAATTGAAAACGAAAGTCAGTTTTATTTTTTGTTCAATCAGAAATTAGTTGATGTGGAACGCCAAATTAGCATCGAAGTAAAAAATGAATCCATCGAAAAAATTCTGGACAGGATTTTTGACAATACCAATGTGAGCTACCAGGTTAAGGATCGTCAAATCATTCTTACCACCGAAAACAATTCGGAAGGCTCTGTTGGTCAACAGCAGAAATCGATAACAGGAAAAGTAAATGATTCGTCGGGCTCTCCACTTCCAGGAGTTACAGTACTTGTTAAAGGAACGTCAAATGGTACAATAACCGATTCAGAAGGAAATTATTCCATTTCAAATGTTCCTGAAAATGCCTCCCTGCAATTTTCATTTGTCGGCATGAAAACCCAGGAAATTCCAGTGGGGAATAAAGCAGTCATCAATGTTTCGCTTCAGGAAGAAACTGTTGGAATTGAGGAAGTTGTCGCCATTGGTTATGGAACTGTAAAAAAGAGCGACTTAACCGGATCAGTTTCATCACTCAGAAAAGATGAGATGAATACCGGCGTTAACTCAACCATGACTGGTTTACTGCAGGGAAAAGCAGCGGGAGTTCAAATTACCCAGGCCAGTATGGAACCGGGTGGCGGAACAACGGTTCAGATTCGTGGTGCCGGTTCTGTTAATGCAGGCTCAGATCCATTGTATGTCGTTGACGGTTTGCCTATTGAAAACGGGCAGGTCATTTCAGGTACGGGTTCTTCGATGCCTGGAATCAGGGTTCCAAGAAGCCCGCTCAGCAACATTAATCCAAGTGATATCGAGTCGATCGAAATCCTCAAAGACGCTTCTGCAACTGCAATATACGGAGCCAGGGGTGCCAATGGTGTTATCCTCGTAACCACCAAAAAAGGTTCATCAGGTAGTATGAAAGTTACTTACAACGGATACACCGGCATTCAGACACCGACTAATATGATTGAAGTCCTAAACGCTGAAGACTACAAGCAGATATTGAATAAAATTCTTGACACACCAGGATCAAACGTAGCAGAAAGCGAACGGGTTAGTGATATTCAGAATGGCGGTACCAACTGGCAGAAGGAATTACTGCAACAGGCCATGGTTCAAAGCCATAGTTTGTCTTTTACGGGAGGAAACAATGGAACCAAATACTTTGCATCCTTAAATTATTTCAACCAGGACGGAGTTTTGAAAACTTCAGGATATGAACGTTACGATTCAAGATTAAACCTTGAACACCGTTCAAACAAAATGCTTTTTGGGCTGAACTTTTCAACTTCATACACCCACGACAATGTGGTACCGGTGGGATTCACCACAAATGAAGAGGGTGGCGCACTTTACGATGCACGAGGGTTTGACCCAACTTTGAGTATTTTTGATGACAATGGAAATTACCAGACCTCCTCAATGCTCAATCTTGACAACCCATTGGCAATGCTTTACGGCAAAACCAGTGAAACAGACAATTACAGAACACTTGGTACTTTGTTTGGCGAATACACCATTTTAAAAGGTTGGACCGCTAAACTAAACATTGGGTTCGACACACGGAACAGTCGCAGAGACGCCTACGTTTCCCGCTTAACCAAAGATGGAAGAGCAAATTCAGGAGTTGGAACTGTTCTTACCGGAACCCGGAACAATTATCTGGGCGAGTTTACAACGACTTACAACCGCGACCTGGGTAATAACAGCAGTTTCACTGTTATGGGGGGCATTACCTATCAGAAATTCATCAACATTAATTTCTCCGGAACAGGAAAAGGATTCCCTGTTGATGAATCGAAAACCAACAATATGTCGCTCGGAGATGCTGCACTTTACACCATGGATAGCTCAAAAAATAACAACAAACTTCTTTCCTATATCGGCCGTGCAAATTATAATTTAATGGATAAATTCCTGTTCACTGCGACCTTAAGGGTTGACGGTTCTTCACGTTTCGGTTCAAATAACAAATTTGGATATTTCCCTTCAGGTGCATTTGCATGGAAAATGAGCGATTACGATTTTATTAAAAACCTGAATCTGTTCAACTCCCTGAAATTCAGGGCAAGTGTTGGCCGGACCGGGAACCAGGATATTAGCAATTTCCTTTCGATAACCACTTTTGGCCAGGGTGCTGCCGTTATTTTGGGAGGCCAGCAATATGTTACGCTCGCCCCTACCCGAATTGCCAATCCTGATTTGAAATGGGAAACCACAGAGCAAATTAATATTGGATTCGATATGGGCTTTATCCGGAACCGAATTTCTGCTTCAGTGGATTATTTCGAGAAAAATACATTTGATATGCTGTTCGCCTTACCGGTTCCAGCATCAACCGGATACACTTCAATCATGTCGAACATTGGTAACATCAAAAACAATGGATTGGAATTCACCATTGATACGCGTAACCTTACAGGTAAATTCAAATGGAATACAAGCCTGAATCTAAGTACTTTGAAAAACAGGGTTACTGATACAGGAGACATTGCGCAAATCATTCACACCGACGCCGGACAATCGACTACACAGATTGCAATCATTAAAGTTGGTGAAGCTATAAACTCATTCTATGGATACAAGACCAATGGCATCTGGCAGTCGCAGGAAGAAATTACTGCGTCCGGCACATTGGATCCTGTAAAACCCGGTGATGTGAAATTTGTTGACCAAAACGGAGACCATGTGGTAAATACAAACGACCGTGTTATTTTGGGAAAATCCATTCCCTCGTTAACCATGGGTTTAACAAACGTGTTCGAATACAAAAACTTCCAGTTCAACGTGTTCATCGATGCGGCATCTGGCGTAAGTATGCTAAACAACTCGAAAGTTGAGACTTACTACCCGGTTAGTCATCGCAGAAACAGAATGGCAGAACCATATCTGAACCGCTGGACTCCGGAAAATCCATCAACAAAATATCCTTCTTTTGTAAATCCTGCTGGCCAGGGAAACAAAGCTGTAAGTGATCTAACAGTTGAAGACGCCTCTTACATCAGACTTCAGTCGGCACAATTATCGTATTCGGTACCCTTGCGCAGCAAAAAGATATTTGATCACGTAAGTGTATATGTCAGCGGTCAAAATCTGTATACATTAACCAATTATACGGGGCAGGATCCAGCTACAAACTCGAATGGGAACAGTAGTTTAAAAATTGATTTTAATTCGTACCCTGTTTCCAGAACATATTCTTTAGGGGTAGAATTAGGTTTTTAATTTAAATCAGTTACAATCATGAAATTAAAATATTTTTTATCATTCGCTTTGTTGGTAACAACCGTGCTGTTTACCGGCTGTAAAGAACAATTGAAGGAAGAAGTGTTCTCGCAACTCGATCCGGGCACTTTATTTAACTCTGCTAACGGAATTGAGCGTGTACTTTTTTCTGCATACCGCGATGCACAAATCACTGACAATTTCGGCGGAAATGTATGGTTTCAGGAAGAATGGACCTGCGATCAATTCTGGGAAACCGGTGGCGCCGTAAACCTTCAGGCAGTGGTTATGCTGGGTTTCACCTGGGATGCATCTTATCCAACTCATTGGACTGGGTTATGGAACAACTGTTACTATTCGATCCGTAACTGTAATCTTGTTTTGGAAAATGTTGATGCTTCGCCAGTAGATGAAACGGTAAAAGCCCGATTAAAAGCTGAAGCTCGTTTTGTCAGGGCGTCGGCTTACTATATTCTTTATGGAGACTGGGGCCCGGTTCCTTTGCGCACCAGCACAACCGGCGATCTCGCGATGGCCCGCGCCACCGATGCCGATATGCAAGAGTTTCTTGAAAAAGAATTTACCGAGGCTGCCGCTGTATTGCCAAACTGGGGAGAACTTTCAGGTTATCAATATGGCCGGGCAACCAAAGGTGCTGCATTAGGCTATTTAACCAAGTTTTACCTGAATACCAAACAATGGCAAAAATGTGCCGATGCCGCAAAACAACTGATGAATACAAATATTTATCAGTTATGGTCCAACTATAAAACCCTGTTCTGGGTTGAGAATGAAGACAAGCAAAAAGAACTTGTCTGGGTTTATCCCTGCAGCCCTTTGACTCCGGGCAACGAATTTATCAATGGTGCTTATCCTCCTTCTTATGCAAGTCTGGTCGACGGCTCAACCCCGTTTTTACCAAACCAGCGCAACTGGGCCCGCATGGATCGTCTGAAAGATTCATTCTATAATTCATTTGATCCAAATGACAAGCGAAAAGACTGTATTATAACCGAATACATCAACACCTCTGGGAAGAAAATTTCGTTGTTGAATCAGGATAATACCCGTTCATTTAAATATTGGCCGGATGTTAATGCAGTGGGGAATAGTAACGGAAATGACATTGCTGTAATCCGATATTCCGACATATTGTTATCGCGTGCCGAAGCATTGAATGAATTAAACGGACCAAACCAGGAATCGCTGGATTTGATTCAAATGGTGAGAAATCGCGCTGGCTTGACCACTCCGCTGGTATTGGCCAATTACACCAAAGAATCACTGCGCCAGCGAATTCTCGATGAAAGAGGTTGGGAATTTTATGGCGAAAGAATGCGCCGGCAAGATTTAATACGTAACGGTACTTTTATTAGCAATGCCAAGGCGAGAGGGATCACTATTGCCGACGATCACCACAAATTATTCCCGATTCCGCAAACCGAAATTAATGCTAATCCTCTTTGCGAACAGAATCCGGGATATTAATACCCGTTCTTAAATTTTATTGAAATAAAAACTGTTCCCGTTTGGAACCAACGGGAACAGTTTTCAACTTCCTGCTTTGGCTATGGATATGTTGCCTAAACAATTCAACAGCCAAAATTTTCACTCAACATATCAGGTGAGCAGCACTTATAATTTATACCATTCACCAAAGTTCGAATGAGCAAATTTACCTGATAAAATGTATTACTTATCGGAAGCAGATTGGAGATACGTCGATGACCACTGTTCGGGAAAAGATACAGGTGGATTCCAGAGTAATTTTTAATACGACACATTCCGATTTCAATTCAAGTCCAATGATACTAAAAAGACTAAACCAACATGTTGAATTTAACAGCCAAACCAAAAATAAACCACAAACACATTTTATCGGCACTGGCAACCTTTTCTGCGCTATCACTGTCTGCACAAAAGACCGAGAAGCCAAACCTGGTTTTGTTTATGGCCGACGATTGTTCGTATTACGATATTGCTTGCTACGGAAGTGTTGATTCGCAGACTCCAAACATTGACCAATTTGCCAACCAGAGTGTACGCTTCACAAAAGGATATCAGGCAGCACCGATGTGTTCGCCTACGCGCCATAACCTGATGACCGGTCTGTGGCCAGTTAAAACAGGTGCCTATCCAAACCACACCTTTGCCAAAGATGGTACGCTGAGCATCGTTCAGCAATTGAAACCTGCAGGATACCAGATTGCCCTGATCGGCAAATCGCATGTTCAGCCCAAATCCGCTTTCCCCTGGGATTTGTATGCACCGCTGACCAAAACCAACGACATTAATTTCGCTGCGCTCGATTCGTTTGTCAATGTTTGCACGAAAAATCATCAGCCTTTTTGCCTGTTTGTAACATCCAATCAACCACATACGCCATGGAACAAAGGAAATCCGGCAATGTTTAACCCTGAAAAAATCACGTTGCCGCCATACTACGTCGATACTAAAGAAACCCGCACACAGTTTTGTAAATACCTGGCCGAAATCAATTATATGGACGGTGAATTCGGAACTTTACTAGGTAAACTCGATAAATACAAAGTATCCGACAAATCTGTTGTGGTTTATTTGAGTGAACAGGGAAACAGTCTTCCATTTGCGAAATGGACCTGCTACGACGTTGGTGTTCATTCGGCTTACATGGTGCGCTGGCCGGGAGTTGTAAAACCCGGAACCGTTTCAGATGCCATTGTCGAATACGTTGATATTGTGCCCACTTTCCTGGAAATCGCCGGAACGAAACCAATTGCCCCGCTTGACGGGAGAAGTATTGTACCTGTTCTCACAGGAAAGGCCGATACTCACAAAAAATACACCTTTTCGCTGCAAACGACCCGCGGTATATACTCCGGAAGCGACCACTACGGCATTCGTTCTGTCGCTGACAGAAAGTACAGGTACATTGTCAATTTATCTCCGGAAGCAGCATTTCAGAATACGGAAACCAAGGGTCGTCTTTTCAAAATATGGGAAGAAGTTGCAAAGGCCAATGAACATGCCAAATGGGTCACAGAAAGATACCAGCATCGCCCAGCCATTGAATTGTACGATCTGGAGAACGATAAATATTGCGTAGACAACATTGCGGATAAACCGGAAAATAAATCCATCATTGAAAGAATGGATAAAGTTCTGAAAGAATGGATGGCTGCTTGCGGCGACAAAGGCGAGGAAACAGAGATGGAAGCGCTCGACCACCAGTTTCACAATCCGGATGGATCAATTGGCGAACAAAACTGATCAATATGAAAACAACGAGGTTCAAAATTCCTTTTCTCACGCTCGCCTCTGCCATGACTGTCGGCACAGCGTTCGCCCAAAAACCCAACATTGTACTGATTATGGCCGATGATATGGGCTTTTCGGATATCGGATGTTTTGGCAGTGAAATACCAACTCCAAACCTCGATAAATTGGCGAAAAACGGAGTTCGCTTCAGCCAGTTTTACAACACGGCCCGTTGCTGCCCGACCCGCGCCAGTTTACTCACCGGACTCTACCAGCACCAAACGGGTATTGGCCTGATGGCTGAAGATCCGTTTAGAAAAGATACGGAGAAAGATCCGAACGATTTTGGAATTCCGGGATATAAGGGTTTTCTGAATCACCAGTGTGTAACCATTGCTGAAGTTTTAAAGCCCGCCGGTTATCATACTTACATGGCCGGGAAGTGGCACGTGGGCATGCACGGCGAAGAAAAGTGGCCACTGCAACGCGGCTTCGAACATTATTACGGAATTCTGGCCGGTGCATGCAGTTACTTAAGGCCTGAAGGTGGCCGCGGATTGACGAAAGATAACACGCATTTGCCTGCTCCGGAAGGCGATTTTTATACCACCGATGCATTTACCGACAATGCCATCCGAATGATAAAGGAACAAAAAGACGACAATCCGTTTTTTCTTTATCTGGCTTTCAATGCACCCCATTGGCCACTTCAGGCCAAAAAAGCTGACTACGAAAAATTTGTAGGCAAATATATGAAAGGCTGGGACATTATTCGCCAAGAACGATACCAACGCCAGAAAGAACTAAAAATATTCGACCGCGAAATTCCGCTTTCACCGCGTGACAAGCGCGTGCGGGCCTGGAGTGAAGTCGACGACCAGCAAAAAAAGGAATCCGATTTCAGGATGGCAGTTTATGCTGCCCAAATAAGTTGCCTGGATCAAAATGTTGGCAAATTGATTGAAACACTTTCGGCTCTGAACAAACTCGATAACACGCTGATCATTTTCCTGTCCGACAACGGCGCCTGTGCCGAACCGTACCAGGAATTTGGTGGCGGAAAGTTTGAGAACATCAATAATCCGGCAATTTCAGGAGCCGTTTCGTATGGAATTGGCTGGGCAAACGCGTCGAACACGCCATTTTTTGAATACAAGGTAAAAAGCTACGAAGGCGGAATTTCAGCACCTTTTATTGCAAGCTGGCCCGCGAAAATCAGGGAAACTGCTGGCACAGTTTATCATACGCCGGCCTGTTTGACTGATATTATGCCTACTTTTATTGATGCTTCAGGAGCAAAATACCCGAAAACCCATCCTGACGGAACAGTTTTACATCCGCTCGAAGGAACTTCCTTGCTTCCCGCATTCGTGAAAGGAAAAGGATCGGAACACAAATACATGTATTCGGAACACGCCGGATTTTCTGCAATCCGAAAAGGCGATTGGAAAGGTTACAAAGCCGTGGACAGCACGAACTGGCAGCTTTACGATTTGCGGACCGATCGTGATGAACAAATGGATGTGGCCAAAGATCATCCTGAACTGGTAAAAGAACTGAACGATAAGTGGTACGAATGGGCGAACAGCCACAACGTATTGCCCAAAAAGTAAATTAAAAGCTATGTCAACTATTTTCAGAAATAAACAAAAGCCGTTAGCTGCGTTTTCAGGAATGAAAAAAAATCTGCCTATCCTGGTTGCAGCTCCACTTTGCTTCATCGGAAGTTCGTTTGATGCCAAACCTTTGCAGCGTCCGAATATTATATTTATTCTGACCGACGACATGGGTTTCAGTGATATTGGATGCTACGGCGGTAATTTTGCGCCGACACCAAACCTCGACAAAATGGCCAGTCAGGGAATCCGGTTTACGCAATATTACAGTTCGTCACCCATTTGTTCGGCTTCCAGAACCGGAATATTAACGGGGATGTCACCAGCACGATGGAATATTACAAGTTACCTGCACGAACGGGCCGAAAACAGGAAATGCGAACAGGCCGACTTTTTGGATACTTCCGCTCCGTCGTTGGCAAGAACCTTGAAAGCTGCGGGGTATGCCACCGGACATTTCGGGAAATGGCACATGGGCGGAGGTCGCGATGTCACCGATGCTCCGGGCTTTGAGGCATACGGATTTGATGAACATTCGAGTACTTACGAAAGTCCGGATCCGGATCCACTGCTGACGGCCACAAATTGGATATGGTCGCCAAAAGACAGTATCAAACGCTGGGATCGAACGGCATATTTTGTTGACAGAACCCTCGATTTTCTGAAAAGGCACAAAGGTCAGCCCTGCTTTGTGAATCTTTGGCCCGACGATGTTCATACACCGTGGGTTCCCAGCCAGGAAAGATTTGGCCAGTATCCGAACGGTCCCGAAGAAGAACGAAAATTCAGGGCAGTTCTCGACGAATATGACCGCCAAATGGGTCGCCTGTTTGATGGACTGAAACAATTGGGAATTGATGAAAATACATTAGTAATTTTCGTGAGCGACAACGGTCCGTTGCCCAGTTTTAAAGGTTCGCGCTCAGGAAACTACCGGGGCTCAAAACTTTCATTGTACGAAGGAGGAACGCGACTGCCTTTTATTGTCCGCTGGCCCGGTCATGTTCCGGAAGGAAAGGTCGATGAGCAATCGGTACTTTCAGCTACCGACTTTTTTCCAACCTTATGTGCTTTTGCCGGAACAAAAATTCCCAATGGTTTTGAGTTCGATGGCAAAGACAAAAGCAGGGTATTGCTGGGAAAACCATCAGCAGAAAACCGTACTTTATTTTGGGAATATGGGCGAAATAATCAATCATTCGCATTTCCCAAAGAGCCCGACCGAAGTCCAAACCTGGCTATTCGCGAAGGCAACTGGAAATTTTTAATCAATTTTGACGAAACCGATGCCGAATTATACAACCTTGAGACTGACAGCAGAGAAACAACTAACCTGATTCAGGAAAAACCTGAGTTGGCAAACAAGTTAAAAAACAAATTGCTAAACTGGAGAAAATCTATGCCGGAGCTTCAAAAAACTAAGTAACCCGGAAAGAGACAGAAGCGTGAAGTAATGAATGACAGAAAAAAATAACTCTTAAAATAAACGAACAATGCAGATAAAAACAACTCAGGCATTGATGATCGGCAGCGCAATACTGGCCGGTTGTTCAAGTGCAAAATCGCAAAAAACTGAGCGCCCAAACATCCTGATTTTCATGCTCGACGATTCAGGATATTCGGATTTGGGATGCTACGGCGGCGAAATTCATACGCCAAATATCGACCAGCTTGCCGCTACCGGCGTACGTTTTACCCAGATGCACAATTGTGCCCGTTGCTGCCCGACACGTGCTTCGCTCATGACTGGCTTGTACGCCCAAACTGCCGGAATAAACGGCATGGGTGTAAATCTGAATATGAACGCGGCCACTATTGCCGAAGCGTTGAAAGGAAACGGGTACCACACGGGTATGGTTGGCAAATGGCACTTATCGCAAACCAAACCGGTTGACGACCCGAAAGAACAATTGCAATGGCTGGCTCACCGCGCCGATTACGGGCCATTCTCCCCTCTCGAAAATTATCCGTGCAACCGCGGATTTGAAGAACATTGGGGCGTAATCTGGGGCGTAGTTAACTACTTCGACCCGTTCAGCCTGGTACACAACGAAGAACCGATTAAGGAAGTTCCGAAAGATTTTTACATGACCGATTTTATCACGCAAAAATCGATCGATCTGATTGATTCGTACAGCAAAGACAAAAAACCATTCTTCCTCTATGTGGCCCACGATGCTCCACACTGGCCACTGCACGCACTTCCGGAAGACATTGCAAAATACAAAGACATGTACAAAGATGGTTGGGAAGTTCTCCGAAAGAACCGGTACAAACGCATGATTGAAATGGGAATCATCGACAGTACGACGTACAAGTTGCCTGAAAACTCTTCAGGAAGAAGTTGGGCCGAATGCGATGAAAAAGAATATGAATCAAATTGCATGACGGTGCACGCAGCTATGGTCGATCGCGTTGATCAGGGAATGGGAAAAATTATCCGGAAACTTAAAGAAACCGGCCAATATGAAAACACCATTATTTTTGTGCTTTCCGATAACGGAGCGTCATACGAAAGAGGCTACCCGCCTGGATTCGACCGGCCCGGTTTCACCCGCGATTCAACAATCATTGAGTACAATGCGAAAAATCCAGGAGCTCAAACCACCTGGGATTACATTGGGCAAGCGTGGGCCAGCGCATCGAATACGCCCTTCAGGTACTGGAAAAAAGAATCGTACGAAGGCGGAAGCTCTACGCCATTTATTGTGCATTGGCCCAAAGGCTTAAAAGGCAAAGAAAATACCATCAACAGGAGTTTGGCGCATGTCATTGATGTTTTGCCAACCTGTATGGAGGTTGCCGGTGCTAAATTTCCTGAAACGATCAATGGGCAAAAAACGCTAAAACCTGACGGCAAGAGTTTGCTCCCGCTTTTGTACGACAAAACGAAGGCGCTTCACGATACGTTGTACTGGGAACACGAAGGCGGCCGCGCCATCCGGATCGGCGACTGGAAAATGTCGTCTTTGCCGCGCGAACCCTGGCAATTGTTTAACATTAGCGAGGATCACACCGAGATGATTGATTTGGCTGCCAAATATCCGGAGAAAGTTGCGGCAATGAACCAAGCCTGGGAAAAGTGGGCACTTTCGGTAAACGTTAAAATTCGACCTTTGAAGTAGTCGTATTAGTTATCAATATTCGTCTTCAATAAGAACAATTAAAAATTAAAACTTCAGCACTTCCTTTTTTATTGGAAATGTCTGGCAAATACAAACCGTATGAAACTAAACCTGACCATTATTTTGGCACTCTTGAGTGCAACGCTGTTTGCACAAAAATGGGCACCTGCCGGCAATAAACTAAAAACCAGTTGGGGCGAAAAAGTAACTCCTGAAAATGTTTGGCAGGAATATCCCCGGCCACAGTTCGAACGGCAAAACTGGCTTAATCTGAATGGACTTTGGCAATATTCAGTGATTAAAAACACGGAGGTACAACCCAAAAAATTCCACGGCGATATTTTGGTCCCGTTTTGTGTCGAATCTTCGCTTTCGGGTGTTGCACGCGACGTAAAACCCGACGACCGGATTTGGTACAAACGAGCCTTTGTTGTCCCGGCCAACTGGAAAGACAAAGACATTATCCTGAATTTTGAAGCGGTTGACTATTCCACCACCGTTTGGGTGAACGGAATGATTGTCGGCTCGCACAAAGGCGCCTACGACCGGTTTTCTTTCGATGTCACCGAATTTTTGCATGAAAAAGGACCGCAGGAACTGGTTGTAAGTGTGACCGATCCAACGAACGAAGGTCCTCAGCCACGCGGCAAACAGCAACTATCGCAACAGGGAATCTGGTACACTCCGGTCAGCGGAATCTGGCAAACGGTGTGGCTCGAAGCCGTTTCTCCGGAAGCTTTCCTGAGGGAAGCGAAAATTACTCCGGACATTGATGCCAAATCAGTTTCAATTATTCCGTTGCTCAATAAACCGCTGAAACCGGAATATAAAGTGAAAATTACAGTTTCGTCAAATGAAAAAGAAGTTACATCAACTACTGTAACTGCAGATAAAGAAGCAGTTCTGGAAATTGAAAATCCTGAATTGTGGTCACCCGACAGTCCAAAATTATACGATCTAAAATTAGTCCTGACCAATGCTTCGGGAGAAATTCTTGACGAGGTAAACAGCTATTTCGGCATGCGTAAAATCAGTTTAGGCGACCTGAATGGTACAAAGTACCTGTTCCTGAATAATAAGCCGCTGTTCCAGTATGGCCCGCTCGATCAGGGCTGGTGGCCCGATGGGTTGTACACGCCACCTTCCGACGAAGCGATGAAATACGACATTGAAATCACCAAACATATGGGTTTCAACATGATCCGCAAACATATCAAGGTAGAACCGGATCGCTGGTATTACCATTGTGATAAACTGGGAATGCTGGTTTGGCAGGATATGCCTTCAGGAATGGTCGTTATTCAGGAGGAAGGGAATGAGAAACCTGTTCATGTGCAACATGTTTCGCGTACAGGCGACGACCTGAATGTCCGCTCCGAAGATGCTGCCCAATATGAACTGGAACTTCGCCGGATGATAGATATTCATTACAACTCGCCTTCGATTGTGGTGTGGGTTCCGTTCAACGAAGGTTGGGGCCAATACGCCACCTGCCGGATTGCGGAAGCAGTGAAACAAGTTGACCCGACTCGATTGGTTGATGCGGTGACTGGATGGGCACTGCGTCCATGCGGCGACTTTTACGATATTCACACTTACCAAACCGAAGTCAACATCCCGCCAACTTCACTTGACCGGGCTTCTGTTATTGGAGAATATGGTGGAATTGGTTACCCGATAAAAGATCATTTGTGGAATCCGGAAATGAGAAACTGGGGCTATCAAACCTATCAGTCAGAAGAAGAATTACTCAAAAACTACACGTATAGATTCGATCAGATCGTTGAAATGAAAAAGACGAAAGGTCTGTCGGCTGCGGTTTACACGCAAACTACCGATGTAGAAGGCGAGGTAAACGGCTTAATGACTTACGACCGAAAAGTGATTAAAATTCCGGTGGAAAAACTCAAAGCCCTGCATTCAGCATTATTTGAAAATAAAAAGTAAGTTTTTGGAACGATAAATAACACGAAAATGCTTACAACAAAACATGCGTCACTCATTGCACTAAGCTTGTTGGGGTTCGGAAATGCAAAAGGACACACTGAAACGGCAACCAATCATGGCAGAAATCAGCACCAGTCGCCCAACATTGTTCTGATTATTGCCGACCAATTTAGAGCTGACGCCTGCAAAAGGGAAGGTTTCGCTTTAAACACCACTCCTTTTCTGGACAGCCTGGCCGAAACCGGTGTATGGTTCAACCGCGCCTAT
Organism: Prolixibacteraceae bacterium; assembly: GCA_963677955.2. GTDB lineage: Bacteria > Bacteroidota > Bacteroidia > Bacteroidales > Prolixibacteraceae > Aquipluma. The sequence goes on along the minus strand of CAXXQR010000001.1, from coordinate 2,923,925 downwards.
TGTGCCTCGCCTGCCTGCGTGCCCAGCCGCACGTCGCTGATGACAGGCCGGTACCCATCGGCGACGCACGTGCGGTCGAATATGAACCTGAAAGATGCTTACTACGAAACCGACCTGATGGAAGCGTTGCGAACAAAAGGCTACCAAACCGCGCTGATTGGAAAAAACCATTCGTACCTGAAACCTGAAATGGTCGACTATTGGAAAGAATATTCGCATTTGGGTGTAACGAACCCTCTGACTGAAAATGACAAAGCCTTCAACAAATACCTCGAAGGCACTCATTTTTACATGTCTGAAAAAGCTGCTCCCTTTCCGGCGGAAATGCAGTTGCCCGCCAAAATTGTCAGCGATGCTAAAAATTGGGTGACAGACGAGCAAAAAAACAGCGGCAAGCCATTCTTCCTTTACGTTTCAATTCCTGAACCCCACAATCCGTACCAGGTTTCCGAACCGTATTATTCCATGTTTCCACCCGAATCGCTTCCGCCCGTTGCTGTCGGCGCCGAAGTTCTGCCAGCCAAGGGAAACAAATGGGTTTTGCAAAAGGAAATGATGGATATGGGCTATCCCGGATTCGAAAAGCAGGTACCGCGCATCCGAAGTAATTATTACGGCATGCTTAGGCTCATCGATGACGAAGTTAAAAACCTGGTTAATTATTTTCGAGAAAGTGGTTTGTATGAAAATACCATCTTCATTTTTGTGGCCGATCACGGCGATTTTACCGGCGAATACGGATTGATTAAAAAAGGCGTCGAAGTTCCAGAATGCCTGACTCGGATTCCGATGATCTGGCACGGCCCGGGAATTATCAGGAGCAAGGCTCCAAGCGATGCCCACGTAAGCAACGTGGACATTATGCCTACGATTTGTGATATTATTGGAACACCCATTCCTGAAGGAGTTCAGGGAAGAAGCCTTTGGCCGATGTTGCAGGGAAAAGATTACCCGAAGGAGGAATTTTCGAGCATAATTGTGCAACAGGGATTTGGAGGTTTACATTTTACTGATCTAAAGGAATTTGATCCTTACACCCAGGATGGTACGCTGGTGAAAGGCAAAACACAATTTGATGAACTGAACACCTGGTCGCAGAGCGGAACCCTTCGCATGCTGAGGAAAAGCGACTGGAAACTGGTGTACGACATGCAGGGAAGCGGCCAGCTTTATAACCTGAAAGAGGACCCGGCAGAAATTCATAATTTATTCGGAAATCCGGAATTTGCCTCAAAACAAATGGAATTGCTTGAAGGTATGATGGCCTGGGAATTACGCACGCAAGACCCTTTGCCATTGCCTCATCAAACCAAAAACCGGAAGTATGGATTTAAACGCGATCCTGAGAATTATTGGGCACCCTATCGGAACGAACCGGATCGCAAATTAAAAGAGAACATCAAAAATCTGAAAAACTAAATGGCTGTTCATATAGAAATAAAGAGCTTAATTACATAATTTAGTCCACTGAAATTATATCTAACCAAATAAATTTATCCATGTTAAAGCAAACAACACTTTACATTTCCATTCTATTCATTGCCATCATTGGCTTTTCGTGTACACAACCCGCCAAAACTTTGGTCCAATCAACCACAACCGAACTGCGTGCACCTGCTTATCCGTTAGTTACCATCGACCCGTACACCAGTGCCTGGTCGGAAACCGATCAGTTATTCGACAGCCCGGTTCGTCACTGGACCGGCAAAACCCATTCGCTGATTGGCGCCATTCGGGTCGACGGGCAGGTTTACCGGTTTATGGGCAAAGAAGATATTCCGCTAAAAACATTGCTTCCAATGGCCGGAGAAGATCAGTGGGACGGAAAGTACACCACAAACACTCCCGCGAAAAATTGGGAACTGCCCTTGTTTAACGACCAAAGCTGGAAAACCGGACAGGCTGCTTTTGGTACGCCGGGCATGAAAGCTGTTGGCACAACCTGGGACACCAAAGAAATTTGGGTCAGACGCGAATTTCTAATTCCTGAAATTGCTGCCGGGGGAAACTTATACCTGATGTACTCGCACGACGACGATTTTGAATTGTACCTCAACGGAACTGAAATTGTCAACACCGGCCATTCGGCAAAAAGCGATGTTCTCCTGAAAATCGATTCAGGATTACTGAATGGCAGCGGTAAAAATGTAATTTCCGCGCATTGTCTTAACACCGGAGGATTGGCTTATGTCGATTTTGGCTTATACACTGAAGGCGAACAAAAAGAAGTTTTCGCTCAAACGGCCGTTCAAAAAAGCGTATCACTATCGGCTACACAAACGCATTACAACTTTACGTGCGGCCCTGTTGACCTGAACTTACAGTTCGTTTCGCCGCTTTTGCCCAATGATTTGAACCTGCTTTCGCGCCCTGTAAACTACGTAAATTACCAGGTTGCTTCAAACGATGGCGCCAAACACGACGTTCAGATTTATTTCGAAATCACCCCGCAGTGGGCGGTAAACGACGTCAGCCAGGAGGTACAGGCAACCAAAGGCGAAACCGGAAACATCAGTTTCCTGAAAGCCGGAACGACTGAACAACCTATTTTACAAAAGAAAGGAGACAACCTGCGCATCGACTGGGGCTATGTTTACCTGGCTTCAGGCAAAAGTGAAAACAGCTCGCTTGCCATAAACAATTATTTCGATTCGAAAACAGCCTTTGCTCAAAACGGCGCTTTGACTTCCGGAGAAAATGAGTTGACAACCAAAATGAATCAATCGATGCCAGCTATGGCCAGCGTTGAAAATTTGGGTGAAGTTTCCGCCAAAGCGTCTGACGGTTTTGTGATGATTGGCTACGACGATGTGGAATCGATTCAGTATTTCGGCACGAACCTGAAAGCCTGGTGGACCAATGGCGGAACCGTTTCCATGAACGACGCGCTACAGGCAGCCTCAACCGAGCACGATGCAGTAATGGAACGCTGCGCCACTTTTGACAATCAGCTCTGGAAAGAAACGCAGGATGCCGGTGGTAAAAACTATGCCGATCTATGTGTTTTGGCTTTCCGCCAGTCGATTGCCGCTCATAAACTCGTTAAAGACCCGGAAGGAAATATCCTTTTTCTGTCGAAAGAAAATTTCAGCAATGGATCAATCGGAACAGTAGATGTAACTTATCCCTCGGCTCCGCTTTTCCTGAAATACAATCCTGATTTACTGAAAGGAATGCTGAACCCGATTTTCTATTTTTCGGAAAGCGGCAAATGGACCAAACCTTTTGCAGCACACGATGTGGGAACTTACCCTCAGGCAAACGGACAAACGTATGGTGGCGACATGCCGGTTGAAGAATGCGGTAATATGGTGATTCTGACAGCAGCAATCGCCCAAATGAAAGGCAATGCCGATTACGCGGCCAAACATTGGGATGTGCTGACAATCTGGGCCAACTACCTGCTTGAAAATGGCTTGAATCCCGACAACCAGTTGTGTACCGACGATTTTGCCGGTCATTTTGCGCACAACACGAACCTTTCAATCAAAGCCATCATGGGAGTGGCCGGCTATGGAAAACTTGCCGGAATGCTGGGTAAAACCGAAGAAGCCGAAAAATACGGCTCGAAAGCAAAAGAAATGGCAGCACAATGGGTTGAAATGGCGAATGACGGCGATCACTACCGCCTGACTTTTGATCAGCCTGTAACATGGAGCCAGAAATACAACCTGGTTTGGGACAAATTGCTTGGATTCAATCTATTCCCAAAAGAGGTAGCACAAACTGAAATCGCTTATTACCTGACCAAACAGAATAAATACGGGTTGCCCCTGGACAACCGACGCACGTATACCAAGGCCGACTGGATTGTGTGGACAGCCACTTTAGCCGCTGATCAGGAAACTTTTGAAAAATTCATTGATCCGTTGCACGGTTTCGTAACCGACACACCAGACCGCGTTCCGATGAGCGACTGGTACGAAACACCTGTCGCCAAACAAGTTGGATTCCAGGCCAGATCGGTTGTAGGTGGATATTTTATTAAATTACTCGAAAAATAAGCTTTAACATGAAATTAAAAATTAACACAATCCTTATAGCGCTTGCGGTAATTGCATTCTTTACCGCTTGCCAGAATTCTCCGAAAAAAACTGAACCTGTTTCAACCCGCTGGACCGATGCTCAAGCCCAACAGTGGGCTGCTGAAAATGGCTGGCTCCGGGGAAGCAATTTCAATCCGAGCACGGCGATTAACCAGTTGGAAACCTGGCAGGCCGAATCGTTCGACACGGCCACGATTAACCGCGAACTCGGATGGGCCGAAGGAATCGGGTTGAACGTGATGCGGGTATATTTGCATCATCTGGCCTGGGAAGTCGACAAGGAAGGATTCAAAGATCGCATGAAAACTTATCTCGACATTGCTGGAAAACACGACATTAAAACCGTTTTCTGCATTTTCGACGATTGCTGGAACCCAACGTATCACGCCGGAAAACAGCCCGATCCAAAACCCGGTGTTCACAACTCGGGTTGGGTGCGCGACCCCGGAGAACTGCTCTATCAGGATTCAACGTTGATAAACACTCTTGAATCTTACGTGAAAGATGTGTTGACCACTTTTAAAGACGACAAACGAATCGCTATTTGGGATTTGTACAACGAACCGGGCAACTCGGGTTATGGCAACCGTTCGATGCCGTTATTGAAAAAAGTATTCGAATGGGGCTGGGAAGTTCGTCCTTCGCAACCATTGTCTTCCGGAGTATGGAACTTATCGTTGTCTGATTTGAATAAATTTCAGGTCGAGAATTCGGATATCATTACATACCACAATTACGAAGGGCCGGAAAAACATCAGGCTGCCATCGACACCTTAAAATTGTATGGCCGCCCGTTGGTTTGCACCGAATACATGGCACGCCGCAATAACAGTTTGTTCACCAACATTATGCCCATGCTGAAAGTACAAAACATTGGCGCCATCAACTGGGGTTTGGTAGCTGGTAAATCGAATACCAAATACGCCTGGGACGAACCCATTCCGGACGGATCGGAACCTGCACTTTGGTTTCACGAAATTTTCAGGCCAGACGGAACTCCTTACAAACAGGAAGAAGTGGATCTGATTAAGAGTCTAACCGGAAAAGCTGAATAATATTCAACAAAAAAATTGAGATTTCGTGCTTCTTTAAACATCTGGAGAAGCACGAAATTTATTATTTCTGCTATACAAATTCTTCAAAAATGTATCAGAATAAATCCAGACATCTTACGATAAGCAATGGCCTTGCACTTTCTGTCTTATCGTTGGCGTCCTGTGCCGGCGCCGGAGACCACAATAAAACGGTGACAAAACCTAATATTGTTATCATTTATATTGACGATCTGGGTTTTGGTGACATTGGTGTAAACGGTGCAAAAGGAGTGCAAACACCTAACATTGACAGGATGGCCCAAAACGGCGTCAATTTCACCGACGCCCATTGCTCTGCTGCAACCTGCACGCCTTCCCGGTTTTCTTTGCTTACCGGAAGTTATGCGTTCCGAAACAATGCCGCCATTTTGCCCGGCGATGCACCTTTGATTATCAATCCCGAAAAAGGAACGTTGCCATCGATGTTGCAAAAAGCAGGATACACAACAGGTGTAATTGGCAAATGGCATCTCGGATTGGGAAAAGGCGAAGTAAACTGGAACGAGGAAATTAAGCCCGGTCCGAACGAAATCGGATTCGACTATTCATTTCTGGTACCCGCCACACTCGATCGTGTACCTACAGTTTTTGTCGAAAACCAGAAAATTGTAAACCTCGATTCTGAAGACACAGTTATCGTAAATTATCATCATAAAGTCGGGAATTTGCCTACCGGTATTGAACATCCTGAAATGCTGAAAATGAAAGCGGACCTGCAACACAGCGGAACGATCATCGACAGCATCAGTCGGATTGGCTACATGTCGGGTGGAGAAAAGGTCTGGTGGAAAGATGAAGATATTGCCGATGTGTTGGTTGATCAGGTTAAAAACTTCATTCACGAAAACAGCAAGAGACCATTCTTCCTTTATTTTGCCATTACCGATATTCATGTGCCACGCGCACCCAATTCGCGATTTGTTGGCAAAAGCACCATGGGGCCACGTGGCGATGCCATTGCCGAAATGGATTGGACAACAGGCGAAGTATTGAATACATTGGAGGAGCTTGGCTTAAGCAAAAATACATTAGTCATTTTTTCGAGCGACAATGGACCAATTCTGGACGACGGATACTCCGATCAAGCTGTTGAAAAGCTTGGGGATGACAAACCTGGAGGTCCGTTCCGCGGTGCAAAATATTCAGTTTTTGAAGCCGGAACCCGAATGCCAACTATCGTTTACTGGCCGGGAAAAGTTAAGGCTGGAACCAGTGCGGCTATGCTTACTCAGGTTGATTTATATGCTTCACTGGCCAAACTTGTTGGCCAAAAAGTGGAAGCCGGAAATGCACCTGACAGTGAAGATCATCTGGACGCCTGGCTGGGCAAAACGGGAAAAGGCCGTGAAATTATGCCTGAAGAGGCTTTTACCATGGGATTGAGAATGAGCGACTGGAAATACATTGCGCCACAAACCACGCCGACCCCCGACTGGATGATAAATAAACAAATAGAAAGTGGCCTTTCAACCGAACCTCAGCTTTATAACTTAAAAACCGACATTGGCGAAACCAAAAATGTAATAGCTAGTCATCCTCAAATTGCTGAGAGGATGAAAAAGTTGCTGGAGGAAATTGAAAAATAAATTGCAAAGTAATGGAATAAATTTATTGTCTCATTATATATACAACCAATTACCATTGATTTTAAGGCAAATACATATTTAATCTTTTGAATTAGGCATTTTGCAGATACAATATAAATAGCTAGTTTAGGGGAAAAGAGTATTAAAAATGGAGAACAAATTTAGAAGCCTTACTATTTTTGAGTTTCAGGAACGTTTCCCTGATGAAGATTCCTGTTATAAATATTTGAGTGAGTTAAAATGGCGAACTGGTTTTGTCTGTTCTAATTGTGGGCACACCCATTATTGCAACGGAAAGCGTAAGTATGACAGGCAGTGTACCAGTTGCCACCGGACCTCTTCCCCGACGAACGGAACTTTGTTTCACCAGTTAAAATTTTCGGTATTAAAAGCCTTTTACATTGTTTATTATGTGAGTACGAGTAAAAAAGGGATTAGCAGTACTGAATTAAGCAGAAAGCTGGGTCTAAGACAAAAGACCTGCTGGAAGTTCAAATGCAAGGTCGTGAAAGCCATGGAAAGTAGTGGCAATCACAAAATCGACGGCAATGCTGAAGTTGACGAAACCGTTGTTGGCGGACAAGAAGAAGGGGTTGTGGGGCGAAAAAACGGCAAAAAGAAGTTGGTTGTATTCGCCATTGAGAGAAACGGCAAAGGTGTTAGTCGCATGTACGGGAAGGTCATCAAGCAGAGCAGTTCGAAGGAACTTGGTGAGTTTATGAAAATGACCATTGAGACAAGTGCACAAATAAAAACGGATAAATGGCGAGGATACTCCCCTTTGGTAAAAGACTTCAATAATCTGGTGCAGGTCGATTCGGGGAAAAAGGGCGGCAACTTCCCCGATTTGCACAGGTGTATTATGGGCTTCAAAGGCTGGCTCCGGGGCATGCACCACCAAGTCGAAAATTTGCAAGCCTATATTGATGAATACTGCTACCGGTTTAACCGAAGTAATATGAAGGAAGGAATCTTCGATAACCTTTTAACCAGAATGGTTAATGCAAATTTTTTCCCTTATAAACCAAGTATTACTTAAATGCCTAATTCAATTAATCTTTTTCATATTCTAGTGGTTCTTCATTAAAAAAAAGAAACGCTTTTATATCTTCCGGGAAAAAACTTTGTAGTATTTCATTATTGAAAGACACTCTTCAAGGAATAATTTTTGCAATATGTGATTAACCAGATCATTGTCGCATATTTAAAACGACTCCTTCCACATCCGTTTGCTAAGCCTACCAGCGAATCAGAAAGTGATTCAATATAAAGGAACAAATCAAAATGCAACATTATTTCAATCCCATACCCTAAATAATATTTAAACGGTTTATAACAATGTCGTAACTATAATTTTGAATTTAAAATAATCCATTACTTTCGTTGTAAGCGATAATTTTGATGGATTTGATTTCTTATTTTTACTGTAACATATTGTTCCGGAAAGCATCAACATAACGACTAAACAGAAAAACAAGATTGTTAAAGTTATCATTTCTATTGAACTAAGTAAAAGTTCGAAAAAAAGTAAAACATCTTTATACCAATCCTGAAAAATTCAGCTAAAAACTAAACTAACTAATATTCCAATCGACATGGAAAGAAGTTCTTTTATAAAAAACTCCACATTAACAGGCGCTGGATTATTTGCCTCATCCAACTTTTTAACTGCTGCTTCCGGTCTGCCTCTTCCGGAAAGTATGACTCTCTCAATTGCCGGAAACCGATTTATTACCTTCTGTATAATGATTCGTACGACTCCCTGGGAAGTTTCGCGCGATGTAAAGTTGCATCCCCGCGATGAATCTGCATGGCACACCCTGGATGGAGTTCGCTCGATGCGGCAGGCATTTGCAAAAAATAATCCGGATGGTCGTCTTACCTGGGGATTTACACTAAATGCGCTGGAAGATAAACGGAAGAACTATTGCGAAATTCGCGACTACGTGGTCGAATGTCAACAAAAGTTTGGCGATGAAGTTTCGTATTTCCCCGGCTACTTCCCCGCCATGTATCTTCCCCGCGAAAGGGTCAATAGGGAAATGACCGAAGCCATTCAAATAATTACCGGTTTTGTTGGAAACGGGTATCGTCCTCAGGCCATCATGGGTGGTTTTTTATCGTCAAATAGTATACAATATCTGGCTGAAAAGGAAAATATACATGTGGCACATGCGGTTATCTGGAGTCAGAGCGACATCGATGGCGGCGGAGCCGACGGTTCTCCCTCCTACCCGTTCTATCCTTCAACCGAACATTTCTGTAAACCGGCACAAGGAAAAAGTGACTTCATCGATTGTGTAAACCTGGATGGCTGGACCATGGATTTTATTTGTGCCCGGCAAAGTGGTTCAAACGGACACGAAATTACCGGATTTAACAGCCGCAGGGGAGTTGGCCCCATCGAAACCTACAAAGGCTGGGGACTAGAATTAGGACAAATGGAAGTAATGCATACACAATCGATCCATTTTGACAAAGGATTTGAACTCAATAAATTTGGTTGGGTAACCAATATTTGGGAAGCTCAGTTGGTTTACGAGTTCGGAAAAGAATTTATTTGCAAGGCTCTCGAAATGTGGGTTACAGGTACAAAAAAAAGTTGGCCCGACACCCATTTTGTAACGTTTGGCGAATTTGGAAATCTGTGGAGAAATCAGTATAAAAACAACGATGACTGGAACTACCGGTTCGAGGAACGTGGTTCTGGCCTGGGCGATTCATACAACAACCTAGAAATAAAATGGTACATGAATAAGGAATTCCGACTGGCATTTTTGCGCAACTGGCATAAGAATGAACCTTTTCGCGTGATCGATTTTACCCGTTACGATTTGCCTGCCAGTGAGCCGGCAGATGCAAGTCCTGAAAAACCAATTAAAGACTGGAGCCTGATAAACCGGATCAACCAAAAAGGATTGAGACCTCAGGATAAACCCATACCTTTAAAAGAGCTTACACAAGATGAAAAAGACTTAATTTATCGCTATTATCCTGAATTAAAAATGGAATAGACCTTATTGAAATATAAAAATAACTCCCATACAAACCAACTAAAAATGAAAAGAAAAGAAAATAAAATTCAGACTATACTCGCAACGATTGGTGTATTCATGCTTCTTATATGTACTTCCTGTTCCAGACACCCGTCAAATTTGGCAAAAGAAACGGAGCATCCTAAAATCATAAACATTATCAATTTCATTCGCTTACTCGAACCAAGAGATCCTAAAATTACAGAGGATGTACTTTATCAAACGGTAGTAAAGCAAGTTGAACTGATGAAAAAATATGAGTTAGGAGGAACGTTTCTTTTGCAGTACGATGCCTTACTTGATCCCCGCTACCAGGAACTTTTAAAAAGCCTTCCGGATAGTTCTTTCGAAATTGGTGGTTGGTGGGAAATTCCCCAGCCATTGGTTGAAAATGCCGGTTTGACATGGCGTGGACGATTTCCCTGGGACTGGCATGCCGATGTTGGTTTTTCAACCGGATATACGCCTGAAGAGCGGGAAAAACTGGTTGATGTTTATATGAACGATTTCAAGGAAATATTTGGATATTATCCGAAATCTGTCGGTTCTTGGTTTATCGATGCTCATACATTGAATTATATGTATAAAAAGTATGGAATTGTTGCTTCCTGTAATTGCAAAGATCAGGTTGGCACCGACGGATATACCATGTGGGGTGGATATTGGAATCAGGCCTATTATCCAAGTGTGAAAAACGCTTATATGCCAGCTCAGACAGAAGGAAACCAGATCCCGGTTCCTATTTTCAGAATGTTGGGTAGCGATCCTGTTCGACAGTACGATCATGGATTAGGCTCATCCAGACAGGGCGTTGTTACTCTTGAACCTGTCTACAAAGATGCTGGTGGTGACTCCGCTTGGGTAAATTGGTATTTTAAGGAGTTTACTGAAGGTGAGTCGATGGAATTTGCATACGTTCAGGCTGGACAGGAAAATTCATTTACATGGGATGCCATGTCTAAAGGTTTTGAAATACAAATGCCACTGATTGCCAGCCTCCGTGATCAACAAAAAGTAAAAGTTGAAACATTGGCCGAATCAGGGAAATGGTTTAAAGAAAAATATAAACTTACGCCAGCCACCTCCGTAACGGTGAACACTGACCTGCAAGGAAGTGACCGTAAAACGGTTTGGTTCAACAGCCGGTTTTATCGGGTCAACCTATTGTGGGAAAAGGGCACTCTGCGTTTCCGCGACATTCACCTGTTTAATGAAAACTTTCCATCAAAATATTTAACTGAAAAAGTGACCTCCTTTGAATGTTCTTTTTTTACGCTTCCACTGGTCGATGGTTATAGATGGAGTACATCCGGAGAAATTGCAGGACTTCGGTTTAAAGCCGAACAAAACGGAAACGAGGTTTTGCTTGAAGGAGGCGATCCGGCAATAAGCAACCCAACTCCCGGAACATTGCATATTTCCTGGCCATTAAAATCGATTGACGGAACATTGGGTATTGACATGGACGAGCAACAAATAACAATGAAAATTGAAGGGAAAGAATCGGTGAACTGGTTTTTGGACCTGACCACAGCACCCAATGCTGTGTTGCCATTCCGGGAAATAAGTCCTTCCCAAATTGATTGTCAGTTTGAAGGAATGGACTATTCTATTACAGCGACGCAAGGATTATTCGCAAAACCAAATGAAAAGACAGTTTTCAGAATTACTCCACAGAAGAATACTGTAAGCTTAAACTTAGCAGTGAAAAATACCGCAGAATAAACCTGAAACCAACAAGCCATGAAACCAATTTTTTCGCTACTGAAATTGACAACCGTTATTCTTTTGTTCACCAATTTCGCCACATCAGGCCAAATCACTATTTCGAATCGAACTGCCGATAATGTAATCGTATTTGGCAATAGCAAACTTAGTATTACACTCGATTATGGATTGAAATGTGTGGTTACAGATATGGAAGTTAACGGCGAATCTGTCCTTTCCGAAAAATCAGGAATATATTCAGGAATACGAACTTCAATTGGCGGATATTCAACCGGTAAACTTAGTGCCTCTCCCAAAGTAACCACACAAAAGGACCGGGTTACTCTCTCCGGAATAAGTTATGGTGAAGCGAACGCTTCCATTAACGAAGTCTGGAATTTCTTTATTACTGAAACGGAGATTAAATTTGATATTGAGCGAACCGTTTCAGAACCCTTTGAGGCCGAAGAAGTATCATTCCCATCAGTAAATTTTAAAAGTATAAAAACCTGGGATGGTGCGTTTCTTGGTTATGGAGGACTGGCCTGGTTTTATCTTTTTAATGAAAAATTATGCACCTACGGAGTTCATACCGGCTCTTCAGTTTTCTGGAACAGTTCCACCGGAAATGGGTTAAGAGTTTCAGCAATTGCAAAAGATAAACAAGTCGCGTCAAAATTCACGAGGTCTGCTGATGACCATTTGGAATATGCCGTTTCTGTTTCTGACTCAGAGATGAAATATCGCTACGATGCCGAAACCAACAGACGAAGATTTATTCGGGGAAATACAGATGTATGGGATTCCTTTATGGTTTCTGCCGGGAAATATACCGAATCGCTTATCTTTTCGTGGATCGATTACAACAGGGAATACAACCGCGGACATTTAGCCGGAATTAATGGAAAGCAGGTAACCGATCTGGCGAATACGATCGCAAGGATTGGAGTGATTGATGCGAAGCATTTTGGAGGCAACAGCTGGCATACGCCATACGGGCCAATTTGTTTACACGAACAATACATTGGCCAAATGGGAATTGCAATTAACGATCCGAATTACACCGAAGGATATAAACAATGTTTGGATTATTACCGCGATAATGCCATTCAGCCGGATGGCAGGGTGATTGCAAGATGGGCCTATACAGACGAAGATGCCATGGCCGGAACAGCAACGCCTAAAGGATTCTATGAAGCACAATGGGGATATTTACTCGATTCCAATCCTGATTTTGTTACCAATGTTTCTGAACTTTATAATCAGTCCGGTGATTTAAACTGGGTCAGGACAAACAAAATATCCTGCGAAAAGGCATTGGAATTCATGCTAAAAAGAGATTCGAACGGGAACCACCTGGTGGAAATGAAAACCAGCAGTGAGTCAGAACGAAGAGGAAGCGATTGGATCGATATCATTTGGGCATCATACGAAAATGCTTTTGTAAATGCCAAACTCTATTATGCGCTTACCTTGTGGTCTGATATTGAGAAACAACTTGGCGATTCAGGAAAAGCAAACTATTATTCAACCTATGCATCTGCGCTGAAAATCAGTTTCAATAAATCGACAAAAGAGGGAGGCTTCTGGGATTCGAAAAACGGCTGGTATGTGCATTGGCTGGATAAAGACCAATCGGTTCATGGAAATAACCTGGTAATTCCTGTAAACTTTATGGCTATTGCCTATGGTATTTGTGACGATGCACAGAGGAAAAAAGCCATTTTAGATAAGGTCGAAGAACAAATGCAAAAGGAAAAACTATTTGCCTGGCCATTGTGCATGTACACCTATGCCAAAGGCGAAGGAAACGACTGGCAATTCCCATTTCCGAACTATGAAAACGGAGATATATTCCTCTCCTGGGGAGCCGTTGGGGTTGAAGCCTACGCTTCCTATAAACCTGAACTGGCCTTGAAATACATTGAAAATATTCTGACTCAATACGAAAAGGATGGATTGGCCTTCCAGCGTTACGGAAGATTCAAGCAGGATGGACTGGGTGATGATATTCTTTCGGGAAACAGCCTGGCTATTGTCGGTCTGTACAAATCAATCTATGGCATCAATCCCATGCATAACCGTATGTACCTGAATCCGCACCTCCCGGAAAAACTTTCAGGAACAACTTTGAATTATAATTTCAGGGGAGAAAAATTGACAATTGAATTAGATAAAGACAGTTATTCCATTTCTAATCCTCAGTTTAAACTGAGGGCAAAAGCCGAGTTTGGCTTCAATGCAGTCAAGAATGAATTGGAGTATTTCAACATAAATGATGATACATATTCCCTGAAAGCCAAACTCAAAAATTCGGGCAAGCTATCTCTTGAAATTGAGAAATGGAATGAAAACGAACGGATTTGGAATCAGGTTGCAGAACCCAATTCTGAAAAAATAAACTATTCAGTTTGTAAACTAAAAGCTGAAAATATTTATGTTGTCTCAATCAATGGTCAAATCTATAATACCTTAAAAAGCGATAAAACGGGGCGTTTGGAGTTTGACGTAAACACGAATACTGGCAAATCGCAGATCAGCATTAAATGATTGAAGGAATAGATTTGCCTTTTCCGGACTTTTTAATGTGGTTTCGGCTCACCAGCCCTGGCAAACTCTTGACAAGCAAGGTAGCTTTCTGGGCTGGAAAAGTAATTAAGAAGGATTGCGATTGGTATCGCTGAAGCCATGCAAACAAGCTTACCTTGTTATCGGATTTTCAGAAATTGGGTTTGTGTCAGAATGCGTTACTCCTATCCGATTCTAAATTTCCTATATTTGGATGCTGATTTTTAAAATATGTATGATCAAACCAAAAGTTTTACTTTCAGGAATCGAGAGGACTTTAAAATCCTTTTCGAACACTTTTATCAGCCACTTTGTCTCTTGAGCAAGCATTATCTCGAAGACGAAGATGAAGCAAAAGGAGTTGTTCAGGAGGCATTTTTAAAATTGTGGGAGATCAGGAATGAACTGAATGCAGAATCTAATCTCCGTAATTTTCTCTTTACGTTGGTCAAAAACAATTGCCTTAATATTCTAAACCGCAGGCAAATACTCCTGAAGCATCACGAGAAAATCCGCTGGATGGAAATGCATTACCAATACGAAAGTTTGTCGCGAATCGGAAATGATTACCTGGAATTTAACGAGTTAAAAGAGAAAATCGATCTGGCCATCCAAAAATTACCCGAGCATTGTCGTGTTATTTTCGAAATGAGCCGCTTCGAAGATTTGAAAAATCGCGAAATAGCTGAGAAACTTGGTGTAACTCAAAAAACAGTTGAAGCGCATTTGACCAAGGCGTTAAAGATTCTGCGCAATGAATTAAAAGACTACTTGCCTGTAATCGCAGCCATTACTCAAATCCTGCATTAAAAGGTTTTCAATACCTGGAATTTCCTGTCTCCACATTTTCCTGAAAAAATTGAATTTCTCGTTAGGGTATTTTCACATTCATTTGTTCATTATCAAACAACAGCACAAATGGAGACGAATTTATTGTCACGAATATTATCCGGAGAAGCAAATGCTAAAGAAAAAGAAGAATTCTACCGCAAGCTCGGTGAAAGCAAAAATGAAGAAGAACTATTTTATCAGGTAAAAAGTCTTTGGCTGCGTACATCAAAACCTAAGATTGAGATAAATACTGAAGCTGAATTTGAAAATCTTTGGAAGAAGATTAATCCGAATACAAAAAAGAAGTCATTTACCATCGGGCAAACGGCTTTAAGATACGCTGCCGCTATTCTCTTGCTGTTAAGCATTGGCGGACTTTCAGGCTACTTTATTTCTGAAAAAAATTCTACCGGCATAGCTGATTCAGGAATTCAGAAATACTCGGCTACCAAAGGAAGCGTGAGCACCATCGAACTGGCCGACGGAACCAAAATCTGGCTCAATTCAGGATCAGAACTAACCTACCGCGAAGATCACCAAACCAAACAGCGATTGGCCGAACTTCACGGAGAAGGCTTTTTTGAAGTGAAACATCGTGAAGATTTCCCGATGCTGATCAAGGCAGGTCAGATTATAGTTCGTGATTTGGGCACCACGTTTAATATCAAAGCTTATCCTGAAGAGAATATCGTGGAAACATCGCTGGTTGAAGGGAAAGCAGATATCCTTTCGAACTCCGGAAATTCGCTGGTCGAGTTGAAACCGGGAGAAAGCGCGGTATATCACTCCGACGACCGGAAAATAACAATTACTCCTTTCCAATCGAATGTTCTGTCGGCCTGGCGCGATGGCAAATTCGTCATCCGGGATCAGCGACTGGAAGATATATTTGCCGAGATTGGCCGCTGGTACGATGTGGAATTTAAATTCGAAAATCAAGCCCTGAAAGATTTTAAATACACCGGAAATATCAAAAAATCGACTACTGCTCTGGGCGTCATTCGAATGCTAAAACTTACCACCAATTTCAATTACAAAATCATTGAAAAGCCCGATAAACCGGATGAAATCATCATTTACTAAACATCCTTTCAGCTTTAATTCTTTCAAATTCTAACAATCGGATGCGTATGAAATAAATCCTCTCTTAAAACAAAAACCGGAAAGCTGGAGACTTCCCGGTTCATGATTTTGAAATTTTATGGTCAGGGTAATTTAGCCGATCGCCATGACCAATTAATTAACAAATTACATACAAAACTATGAAGAAAAAACAACATTTCCCAAACCATCAAAGGTTGGGAATTAAGAAGTTATTACTTGTTATGAAACTAACTACTTTCTTTTTATTCCTTTCAGTAATGGCCATGGCTGCCAATACCTACTCACAACAAACAAAGTTCGATCTGAGCGTTAAAAATGCGTCCATCATCCAGGTTTTTGATGAAATCGAACGTGTAACTGACTATGGTTTTTTATTTAAAACCGATCAGTTGGATCTGAGCAAACAATACAATCTCGACATTAAAAATTCCAACATCGACAAGATTCTGAAAGAAGTTTTAGATCAGAATAAATATTCTTATCGTTTGATTGACCGGAATATCGTTATCACGATGATCGATTCAGAATCGAATCAGGATGGTAAAACAATTAAAATTTCGGGAAAAGTTACAGACACAGCAAGCTCACCTCTACCGGGCGTTTCTGTAGTGGTTAAAGGCACAACAATTGGAACAATCACCGATTATGACGGGAAATATTCACTGTCCAGTGTTCCTGAAAATGCAGTTTTAACATTCTCATTTGTAGGAATGAAAATGCAGGAAGTCGCTATTGGAAATAAGACTTCTATAAATGTGGTACTTGAAGAAGAAACTATTGGTATTGATGAGGTTGTTGCGATTGGCTATGGAACAGCCAGAAAGAAGGATTTGACGGGTTCAATTACACAAATCCGTCCGGATAGGATTGCGAATGAAAATCCTAAAACAGTACAGGATGTTTTGCGCGGAACTCCCGGGTTGCAAGTGGGTTATGACGCTTCCGCAAAAGGTGGAGGTAACATGGAATTACGTGGACAGCGGTCAGTTTATACTGATGGCGGTCATAATAACCCCTTGCTAATCCTTGATGGAATGATTTTTTACGGCGAGCTTTCGGAAATAAATCCCGACGATATTGCTCAAATAGATGTTCTCAAAGATGCTTCAGCAGCAGCTATTTATGGAGCAAAAGCAGCCAGTGGTGTGATTATTATTACAACTCAAAAGGGAAAACTCGGTAAACCCGTTATTAGCTTTTCCTCGAACGTTGGCTTTACTCAAAACAGTGACTACCGGGAACGATCTAGTCCAGATGCATATTTACAACATCGTCAGGATTGGTATACAAAGAATACATATGGTGTGAATCCGACGACCGGTGATTATGAAGCATATCAAACTGGCGTTTATTCCACAAAAAACGGATTTTTTATGAATCCGGATCAACTTCCTTCGAATGTATCGATTGAAGACTGGCGCTCATATACTACTAATGAATCGGGGGAGTCAGATCAAAGCATCTGGGCAAAAAGACTTGGATTTCAAGGCAACACACTTGACAATTTTCTTTCTGGCAAAGTCGTTGATTGGGCAAAAAAAACCTATCGTGTAGGTTTCAATCAAGATTACAACACAAGCATAAGTGGAGCCAGCGAAAAAGCAAACTACTATCTGTCAATTGGTTATTTAAAAAATCAGGGAGCAGAAATAAGCGATGAATATCAAGCAGTGCGCGCAAATATGAAAGTCGAAACCAAAGTAACTCAATGGCTGC
This sequence comes from Prolixibacteraceae bacterium, assembly GCA_963677955.2. GTDB lineage: Bacteria > Bacteroidota > Bacteroidia > Bacteroidales > Prolixibacteraceae > Aquipluma. The sequence goes on along the minus strand of CAXXQR010000001.1, from coordinate 2,906,238 downwards.
AAGTTGGAGCCAACCTTAACTTTCAGGATCGATCGGACGGCAGTATTGGTATTGACGTCGACCAGTCATTACGTAATAGTCCTTTTGCTGATTATTCAGATGAATCAGGTAATCCATTACAGTACCCGTTAAGTTCCGAATACAGTCAAAGGGGATATAATTACGATTTTCAAAGGCAATATCTTGAATTGGAAAAAGGCTACACTGTTCTGAATAGCATTTTGAACGCGAAGGTTAAACTGCCATTCAATATTACGTATTCGTTCAATGCCTCGCCACGCTACCAGTTTTTCTATGACCGTTATTTTATGTCGGCCGACTTACCCGGTTCGGATCCCAAAACACGCGGAGCAAACCGCGAACAATCAAAAAGTTTCGACTGGTCACTTAACAACACGATCAACTGGGACTACACGTTTAACGTAAAGCATCATGTAATCCTAACTCTCGTGCAGGAAGCCGAGGAACGTCAATCCTGGCAAGATCGCATTGAGGCTCGTAATATTCTGCCGTCAGATGCGTTAGGATTCCATAACACAAAGAATGGTTCCAAAGAAAGCAGTACCTACTCTTCATCCGACTCATACCAAACGGCAGATGCAATTTTGGCCCGCCTGTTTTATTCATACGACAACCGCTACATGCTAACTTCTTCTATACGTAGAGATGGATATTCAGCGTTCGGGGCCTCTAACCCCTATGCTACATTCCCTTCAGTTGCTTTGGCATGGACTTTCACAAATGAAAAATTCTTTAAATGGCCTCACATTCTGAGTAGTGGTAAACTACGTATTTCCTACGGTAAAAATGGGAACCGATCACTTGCCAACCCTTATTTAGCACTTGCCAATCTTTATGAAGGAGCAGGTAAAATGCAGGGTTATATAAATAAAGCAGGTGAATTGGAGTTAATGCGTTATTTAATGGCTGACCGTATGGCAAATCCCAATTTGCAATGGGAAAAAACCACAGCCTGGAACTACGGTCTTGATTTTGGGCTTTTCAAAGACCGGATAACAGGAAGTTTGGAATATTACCACATGAGTACGCATGATATGATCATGAACCAACGTCTGCCAGAATTTACCGGATTTTCGAGCATAACAACTAATTTGGGACAAGTCGATAATAGTGGAATTGAGCTCTCAGTTAATTCGGTTAACATCAATAATAATAACCTGAAATGGACAACTTCATTCGGGTTCTCATACAACAAAAATGAAATTAAGCACCTTTATTACGAAAATCAGGATATTCTGGACGCAAGCGGGAATGTAACAGGAACAAAAGAAATGGACGATAAAACAAACGGCTGGTTTATTGGTAAGGCCATAAGTTCAATCTGGAACTACCGTGTTACAGGAATCTGGCAGAAAGATGAAGTCGAAGAGGCTAAAAAGTACGGACAGCTGCCTGGTGACCCGAAAGTGGCAAACAACTACACTGCCGACGATATTGTAAATCCGGATGGTTCAGTAAAACCGGTATATAATGACAAAGACAAAGAATTTTTGGGACAAACAGCTCCTCCAATCAACTGGTCCATGCGTAACGAGTTTGAGTTCAGGAAAAGCCTCAGTTTCTCATTTAATATCTATTCTTACATGGGACACAAAAGTTTGTCGGGCAATTATCTGAATAATGATGACGACGGAGGACGAATGGCTTATGCAATGGCAAACGTACCAGCAAAAGAGTATTGGACTCCGGACAACCCGTCAAATAATTATGGACGAATAGAAGCCAAAGGTCCGGTGGGTGCAGAAAATGTCGGGAAATTGTATGATCGTTCGTTCATTCGACTCGAAAATATCTCGTTAGGATATACATTACCAAAAACATGGACTTCAAGGTTAGATATAGAGCGAGCCAAGATTTCAGGGACTGTCCGCAACGTTGCAGTGTGGGCAAAAGACTGGGAATACGGCGATCCGGAAACAGGAGGATTGGCAACACGTATCTATTCATTGGGATTGAATTTAACTTTCTAACCTCAAATAACAACAAATATGAAAAAGATTACACAAAAATTAAATCATATATTGATCGCCTTGCTTTTGGGTGGCGTAATACTGTTTGGTGGATGTTCAGAAGACTTTCTGAAGCCCGACCCGCTATCATTCTATGAACCAACTGCCACTTTTAGCACCGAATCGGGGCTGAAAGCAGCAATGGCAATCTGTGACCGTCACCTCAAATTATATTATGCAACAGATCATAATGAAATGCTTACGCTTGGAACAGAGTATATCTTTTCCGATTTGATGGTTGCCAGTGCAACCGACAAAAAAAGTATGCTTTGCGATGTTGCAAATATGCTCACTCCTACAAGTGATAATTCAACTCTAAACAATCTCGACCGTACAAATAGTCTGTGGTATTTCTGGAAAGAAACCTATAACGGCATTATGTATGCGAATACCGTTATACAGTTTGTTGATAAAGTTGAAGGGCTTGATGAAGCAACCCGTAATGCATATAAAGGCAGAGCGTATTTTCACCGTGCCTTTCGCTACATGGCTTTAGTATTCCAATATGGTGATGTACCCCTCATTACTAAAGTAATTGAAGTTCCAAAGCAAAACTATCAAAGCACTAAAAGAGATGCCATTTTAAAAATGATCACCAAAGATTTGGAATTTGCGGTACAATGGGTTCCTGATCAAAAAAATATGCCTGTCGTTGGTATGGTAAATAAGGGTGCATGCCGGATGCTGCTTGCCAAATGCTATTTGGCATTGGGAGAGTATGCCAAAGCGAAAGAACAAACAGACATACTGATTGATGGATCAGGTTATGCGCTTATGCAAAATAATTTTGGGACATTCAATGATGGCGGTGAACCTGCCACCTGGCCTATTACCCGGAATGTAATCTGGGACTTACATCGTGCTGAAAATAAACTTATTGCAGCCAACACTGAAGTCATCATGGGAATTCCTAATCGTGGATCTGATGCAGAATCGTTTGTCAAGATGCTTACGATGAGAATCTTATATCCATTTCTTTTTGATAGCAGATTGCAAACAAAAGATGGTAAACAAGCTTTGTTAAACTTAAAACGTACTCATACCGATTATAATTCAAAATACGATTATATGCGGGCTTTCGGACGCGGGATCGCAACCTTCCGCCCAACTTATTTTTACACCCATTCGTTGTGGAAAGTGAACGGAGTTGAAGACAACACCGACTTACGCCACAATTCAGAGGTTGGAAACTGGGTACGCATGGAAGATTATTGTGTCAACAACAAGGCATCTTCTGAATTTGGGAAACATATCACCCTCTTTAACCCAACGACTAAAGCGTTGCTATGTAGCGATACCATTCGCCGCTGGTTTGATGTCCCCCATTACAAATTCTTTCTGGATGATCCGGTGAATGAAGCCAACATTAGCGGGTCTGACGGAAACAGGGGAGCTACCAACGGCGGTATTGCAGATTGGTATCTTTACCGTTTGGCTGAAGCATATTTACTTCGCGCCGAGGCAAAATATTATATGAACCCCAGTGATGCAACCATTAAAGATGACTTAAACATTCTCAGGAAAAGAGCCAAATGTGCTGAATTGTATGAAGGTACTGCCACAATCGGGGATATTATGAACGAACGTGCCCGCGAGTTATACTGGGAAGAATGGCGCAATGTTGAATTAACAAGGGTATCGCTTTGCCTTGCGCGCAGTGGACAGCCCGATGAGTGGGGAAATACCTACAACCTTGACAACTTCGACAAGCAAAGTGGCACCGACGAAAGTGGTGGAAGTTACTGGTATCAACGTATTGTTCACTACAGCATGTACAATAAAGGGCCAATCCAAATCAACGCTACTGGAAATAGCAATCCCAACTATACTATGGATAAAAAGAATATTTACTGGCCAATTCCTTATGCTGCAATAACCGCTAATAACAAAGGAAAATTAGGCCAAAACTATGGTTATGACGGCTACGATCCGGCAACACCAAAATGGGAGAATTGGGAAGATGCTGTAGCCGATGAAGATAAAACTGAAAATTAGTTTTCAGCAAAGGACAATCTGAAATTTTAAAAACTGGAAGAGGGTGTTTCGAATAACTGAAACACCCTCTTAATAATATCAGGAAAAAGCAATTCAAATTCTAATTAATCAAATACAATCATAATATGCGTAAAATTTTATTTATACTGATGGTCTTTTTACCTTTTCAGTTCTTATTCGCTCAAACCAACATGTTAACCGATTTTCCCAAAGGGTACACTCCCGAAGAAGTGGGGAAAGTGATCGCTTACCGATTTGTAGATGCAAAACATGCTCTTCATGCCGGAAAATGGATTAGTTACCCCGAAACATTTTACTGGCGTGGGGCCCTTCAATTTGCCTCATTAACAAAAGATAAAGATCTATTCAAAATTCTGCAAAACAAATTTGAACTACTACTCACCACTGAAAAAGAATTATTGCCAATAAAAAATCATGTCGATTTAAATATGTTCGGCTATCTACCGCTGGAACTCTATCAAATAACAAAAAAGAAACGCTATTTAGAGTTGGGGCTTCCCTATGCTGATACTCAATGGGAAGTACCTAACGACGTAAAACCTGAGCAAAAAGCATGGGCAGATAAGGGCTACTCCTGGCAAACACGACTATGGATCGATGATATGTATATGATTACCACGGTGCAAACCGAAGCCTACAAAGTAACTAAAGACTCGAAATACATAGATCGGGCAGCGAAAGAAATGGTTCTTTATCTGAACGAATTGCAACGGCCAAATGGTCTTTTCTTCCATGCTCCCGATGTACCTTATTATTGGTTACGTGGAAACGGATGGGTGGCCGCCGGAATGACCGAATTACTCCGTTATTTACCCAAAAACCATATCGATCGTCCACGAATCATGTCAGGCTATCAAACAATGACGGAAAGCCTGAAAAAATATCAGACAACCGGCGGTATATGGAATCAACTAATTGACGAACCTGAATATTGGGCAGAGACATCCGGATCGGCTATGTTTACTTATGCATTAATTACTGGGGTAAAACAAGGATGGTTGAATGCAGAAGAATATGCGCCGGTAGCCCAAAAAGCATGGTTGGCGCTGGTTCCCTATGTTGACGAACAGGGTGCTGTTTCTGAAGTTTGTGTGGGAACAAACAAGAAAAATGACAAACAGTATTACTTTAACCGGCCACGGAGTAAAGGAGATTATCATGGTCAGGCGCCTTATCTTTGGTGTGTTGTTGCCCTTTTGGAAAAATAGCGAAACCAAAAATTGCCAGAAATGTTCTGCTTTCGGCAAAATGAGAATATCAAACCAAATTAATAGCTTGTTAATGCAGATTTAAACGATAATTATGAAAAAATATTTGCTTTCATTGGTGTTTCTGACTTTGATAATACAAATCGCTTCCTGCAAAGCAAAAGACAACGAAATCCACCCAGTTAACAATATGCCCCCTGAAATTGTCAAAGTCCCGCTTGGCGACCCGTTTATAATGCTTTGGGAGGGGAAATATTATGCTTACGGAACCTATGCAGAAAATGGGATTGCGGTATTTGTCTCCGACGATCTGATCAACTGGAGTGTTCCTTCAGAGCTTTTCGACGGATTGGCACTTCGCAAAACCGATGTTTGGGCCGATCGCTGGTTCTGGGCTCCTGAAGTATATGCTGTTAACGGAAAGTTTTACATGTGTTATTCAGCCGATGAACACATTTCTGTAGCGATCAGTGACAATCCGCTCGGACCGTTTAAACAGGATATACAGAAACCAATGATTGAAGATGAAAAGTGCATCGACAATTCGCTGTTCATTGATGATGATGGGAAAGCTTACCTTTTTTTCGTAAGGTTTAATGATGGAAATAATATTTGGGTAGCTGAACTGCAAGACAACCTCACCGACCTGAAACCGGGTACTATGCGCAAATGTATAAATGTATCGCAACCTTGGGAGGAAGTTTGGCCACGTGTTAACGAAGGATCATTTGTCATGAAACACAATGGAGTTTATTACATGACCTATTCGGCCAACAGTTACGAAAGTCAGTTTTATGGCATAGGAGTTGCCACTGCCACCAACGTCAACGGCCCCTGGACAAAATATGAAGGCAATCCAATTCTTCAAAAGCCTGGTTCTCTAGTCGGTGTCGGGCACAGTGCCATGTTTACCGATAAAGAAGGAAAACTCCGGATCGTATTTCATGCCCACAACAGTATTGCAAAGATTCATCCAAGAGACATGTACATCAGCACAGTTAACTTCGAAACCATAGACGGAAAAAAAATAATGGTCATTGATAAAAACTACATTACGCCAACATTGGAAAAATAAGTCGCTCTTAATAAATCGGGTAGAATTAAAAGATGTAAAAGGTGAAGATGATAATTTTAATATTAATGATACTTGGTTCGTTTGCCCAATGCAAAAAGGATAATCCAGCTGCAAAAAACCAAGTCAAACCAAGTTTCACCAATCCGGTATGGAATGGAGCCGATCCGTGGATGGTAAAACAAGGCGACGACTACATTTACTGCTGGTCAGCCAACAATTCCATTATCGTTTCTAAATCGAAAAAAATGCCCCAGCGAGGCGAACCGAAGAAAATTTGGCAGGCGCCTGCCACCGGATGGAACAAGGCCTGTGTCTGGGCTCCTGAAATTCATGTTATCCAGGGACGATGGTATGTTTATTATGCAGCCGGTGAATCAGGTCCGCCCTTTATTCATCAACGGACTGGAGTTTTGCGCTCCAAAACCGACGACGTTTTCAGTGATTACGAAGATATGGGAATGTTGTATACCGGTGATAATCCTGCTGACCCGTCAACTAATATCTGGGCCATCGACATGACCGTTCTCGAACATCAGGGGAAACTTTATGCCATCTGGTCGGGATGGTTAAAGCAAGAAACCACCGATGCAACACCTCAGCATTTGTACATTTCCGAAATGGAAAATCCATGGACTATGAAAGGCTCACGGGTAAAAATATCTTCACCGGTTGAAAGCTGGGAAACAGGCAGACCACTAAACCTGAACGAAGGACCTGAAATTCTGAAAAACGGGAATCAGGTATTTATTGTTTATTCCTGCCGTGAATCTTGGCTGGTTGACTACCGACTTGGAATGCTGCAACTGATTAACCCAGATGGGAATTTGCTTGATCCAGCCAACTGGAAGAAAACAGGGCCAGTATTTCAAGGCAACTCGCAGGTATATGGCGTAGGTCATTGTTCGTTTGTAAAATCACCGGACAATACGGAAGACTGGATTATTTATCATTCCAAGAAAAGTACAACACCAAGCTGGAAACGCGATATCAGGATGCAACCGTTTCAGTGGAATACCGATGGAACTCCAAACTTTGGTTCAGCAGTACCAGCAGGAAAAGCCATTAATCTGCCTTCCGGAGAAAATTAAGTTGAAAAGCTAAATTAATTTCTACATAGAAAATCAATCAACTATGAAAAACTACCTTTTCATTCTATTCATTTCAGGATTATTTATCCTGAATGCTTGTAAACCAAAATCACAGGTGAAAGAACCTGTTTCAACCCGCTGGACCGATGCTCAAGCCCAACAGTGGGCTGCTGAAAATGGCTGGCTCCGGGGAAGCAATTTCAATCCGAGCACGGCGATTAACCAGTTGGAAACCTGGCAGGCCGAATCGTTCGACACGGCCACGATTAACCGCGAACTCGGATGGGCCGAAGGAATCGGGTTGAACGTGATGCGGGTATATTTGCATCATCTGGCCTGGGAAGTCGACAAGGAAGGATTCAAAGATCGCATGAAAACTTATCTCGACATTGCTGGAAAACACGACATTAAAACCGTTTTCTGCATTTTCGACGATTGCTGGAACCCAACGTATCACGCCGGAAAACAGCCCGATCCAAAACCCGGTGTTCACAACTCGGGTTGGGTGCGCGACCCCGGAGAACTGCTCTATCAGGATTCAACGTTGATAAACACTCTTGAATCTTACGTGAAAGATGTGTTGACCACTTTTAAAGACGACAAACGAATCGCTATTTGGGATTTGTACAACGAACCGGGCAACTCGGGTTATGGCAACCGTTCGATGCCGTTATTGAAAAAAGTATTCGAATGGGGCTGGGAAGTTCGTCCTTCGCAACCATTGTCTTCCGGAGTATGGAACTTATCGTTGTCTGATTTGAATAAATTTCAGGTCGAGAATTCGGATATCATTACATACCACAATTACGAAGGGCCGGAAAAACATCAGGCTGCCATCGACACCTTAAAATTGTATGGCCGCCCGTTGGTTTGCACCGAATACATGGCACGCCGCAATAACAGTTTGTTCACCAACATTATGCCCATGCTGAAAGTACAAAACATTGGCGCCATCAACTGGGGTTTGGTAGCTGGTAAATCGAATACCAAATACGCCTGGGACGAACCCATTCCGGACGGATCGGAACCTGCACTTTGGTTTCACGAAATTTTCAGGCCAGACGGAACTCCTTACAAACAGGAAGAAGTGGATCTGATTAAAAAATTAACTCTGGACGAATAATTCATGACATCTGTTGCTAACAGATTAAATATACAGGAAGAGACTGACTCAAAAGGGTTCAGTCTCTTTTTTGTTTGATCAAATATCGATGTAGTGCATTATTTTACTAAAATTTGATCACTTTCATTCAGACAACGATCAGGTCAAACGCATTGTCGAGAAAATCAGAAAATGAAATAGATGAGCAATTAAACCCTGCGTATCAGATAAAAATTTTAGAAAAGGAAAAATCACAACGATTAAAATAAGCTCCAATATTAATAAAAGTCACTTTGACACTTTAAATTATTTTCCCATATTTGTTGACAATTAGCTAATCTAAATTCTCAACCAAAATGAAACATATCTTCCTATTTCTCTGTCTGATTGTGCTGATGTTTGGGCAACCCACTTTAGCAACAGTTTCGCACATGACCAATCAGCCTGATTCCGTTTATCTGTTCTCGTATTCCACTGAGAAAAGTGCGGGTCACAGCGGACTATATTTTGCCTGGAGCACAGATCATGAAAACTGGAACGCAATTGGGCCTGAATACCGTTTCCTGTTCTCCGACTACGGCCGGTGGGGCAAAGAAAAGAGACTTGTTTCGCCATTCCTTTTTCAGGCCAAAGACGGCATGTGGCATTGCGTGTGGAGCTTAAACGAATACGACGGAACGTTTGCTCATGCTGAATCAAAAGACTTGATATACTGGCTGCCGCAAACTTACCCGATTGTAATGACTGAGAATAATTGTCTTCAGCCAGAAATTTCATGCAAAAACGACCAATGCCGGATTTCCTGGATCAGCGATAAAAGTGGCGAAAAACAAGCTTTTTACGTTACCACAACCGACTTTAAGAACTACACTTCGGCAACAGAAATGCCATTAAATAACCGCCTGAATTCCCGAAAAGAAGTAAATATTGCAGGAACAAAAGAAACAGGAACAATACATAAAGTTGCCTGGGAACTGGTTGAAGATTTACTGAATAAGCAGAAATTGAATGCCAATCGCGATCAATTAGGATCGGAAAATGCCAAAACCGACTCCGTACGTTTTGCAGGACTGAAAACTCTGGATGCCAACATCACGGTTGACAATTCGAAAAGCAAAAAAATCAGCGATATGCTGGTGGGTGTATTTTTCGAGGACATTAACTACGCTGCCGATGGTGGACTTTACGCTGAATTGCTTCAGAACCGCGATTTTGAATACGTGCTGAGCGACAAAGAAGGAAACGATAAAACATGGAACAGTACCAAAGCCTGGCATTTAAACGGCGATGGCGCTACATTCTCGATTGATTCGGTTTCGCCGATTCATCCGAACAATCCACATTTTGCCGTTCTGAAAATTGAAAAAGCTGGCGTTGGATTAGTCAACGAAGGTTGGGATGGGATCGCGGTAAAAGCCGGAGACAAATACAACTTTTCAGTTTTTGCACGCAATCCGGATAAGAAAAGTAAAAAACTACTTGTCCGTCTGACTGGGAAAAACGGTGAAAATTATGGACAAACAATCCTCCAGACCAAAGCTTCAGGATGGAATAAACTGGAAGCTGTTTTGACTGCAACAAAATCCGTTTCGGATGCTCAACTGGAGATTATTCCGCAAACTTCAGGAACAATTAATCTGGATATGATTTCGCTGTTTCCACAAAAAACGTTTAAGAATCATAAAAACGGTCTGCGTGCTGATTTGGCACAGACGATTGCCGACATTCATCCAAGGTTCATTCGTTTCCCCGGAGGTTGTGTGGCTCATGGCGACGGCCTCGGAAATATTTATCGCTGGAAAAATACGGTTGGGCCGCTGGAATCGCGCAAACCGCAGAAAAATCTTTGGGGATACCATCAATCGGCAGGTTTGGGATATTTCGAGTATTTCCAGTTTTGCGATGACATTGGCGCCGAACCACTACCGGTAATTGCAGCCGGTGTTCCATGCCAGAACTCAGCCACCGGAGGCGCCGGACAGCAAGGCGGTATTCCGATGTGCAACATGGACAACTACGTTCAGGATGTACTCGATTTGATTGAATGGGCCAATGGCGATGTGAAAACCAAATGGGGAAAACTTCGTGCCGAAGCCGGACACCCGCAGTCATTTAACCTGAAATATATCGGGATTGGCAACGAAGACCTGATCAACGATATTTTCGAGGAACGGTTCACGATGATTTACAAGGCGGTAAAAGAAAAGCATCCTGAAATTACGGTCGTTGGAACTGTCGGCCCAACCTTTGAAGGAACTGATTATACTGAAGGCTGGAAAATCGCCACCAAACTTGGAGTTCCAATGGTTGACGAACACTATTACCAATCGCCGGGCTGGTTCATCCACAATCAGGATTTTTACGACAAGTACGATCGAAGCAAACCGAAAGTTTATCTGGGCGAATATGCTTCGTGGGGAAGTACAATTTACAATGCGCTTTCCGAGGCGCTTTACTTGACCGCGCTGGAACGTAACGGCGATGTGGTGAGCATGTCTTCGTACGCGCCACTGCTTGCCAAAGAGGGTCATACGCAGTGGAATCCCGACCTGATTTATTTCAACAACACTGAAGTTAAACCAACCGTGAACTACTCGGTACAGCAACTTTACGGTCAAAATTCAGGAGATACCTACCTGGCAAGTGACGTGTGGATTTCCGACAAGAACGAAAGCGTCAGGAGACGCATAGCCGTTTCGGTGGTTCGCGATAGCAAAAGCAACGACCTGATCGTGAAACTGGTAAACATGCTTCCGGTGGCGGTAAAAGCAAATGTTATTCTGAACGGCGTTGAAGATATTCGTTCGCAGGCGAGCCGCACCGTGCTTACCGGATTGCCTGCGGACAAAAAAGCTCATCCGGTAACCGATCAAATTTCGGTAAGTGGCGAATTTCCATACAGCATGCCGGCCTATTCCTTTACCGTTATCCGGACTAATCCTGAAAAACGTCCTGCTGAGCCCAAATCGGAACTATTGAAAAAACAGAATGTATATTTTCAAACCGAAGCAAAGAAGATTTATCTGCCGGTTAAGCATGGTACAAATTTGACTCAGTTTAATCCTGAATTCAAAGCTGCAGAAGGTGTTTCGATAAGTCCTTCCGGAGTGCAGAATTTTGCGAAAGGTCCGGTAAATTACGCGTTCAAATCAGGCGAAGGAAAAGAAATATACCAGGTTACAGCTTCGGAAGATCACAACCCGGTTTTGGAAGGTTTTTATGCTGATCCTGAAATTCTGTATTCTGAAAAGACCGGAAAATATTACCTCTACCCAACCAGCGACGGGTTTAACAACTGGTCGGGCACGAATTTTAAAGTTTTTTCTTCAGGCAATCTGGTTGATTGGAAAGACGAAGGCGTTATTCTCGATCTGAAAAAAGATGTAAGTTGGGCAAACAGGAATGCCTGGGCGCCTTGCATCGTGGAGAAGAAAATCAACGGTGAATACAAATATTTCTACTATTTCACTGCGGCTCAGAAAATTGGTGTCGCTGTGGCCGATAATCCAACCGGACCATTCGTTGACAGTGGCAAAGCCCTGATCGATTTCAAGCCAAAAGGAATTACAGGAGGTCAGGAAATTGATCCAGACGTGTTTACTGACCCGAAAACCAGGAAAAGCTATTTGTACTGGGGAAATGGATACATGGCAGCGGCTGAGCTGAATGACGACATGATCTCGATCAATTTGAAAACCATGAAACTGATGAATGTTAATGATACTTTCCGCGAGGGAAGCTATGTGATTTACCGGAACGGAACCTATTATTTCATGTGGTCGGAAGACGATACCCGCAGCCCGAACTACAAAGTGCGATATGCTACAGCAAAATCGCCACTCGGAGAACTGACTATTCCGGAGAACAACATCGTCATCAGGCAAAATACTGAATTGGAAATTTATGCCACCGGCCACAATTCGGTGCTTCAGATTCCGGAGAAAGACGAATGGTACTTGGTTTATCACCGGTTTACCCGCCCCAAAGGAATTAAAATGGGAAGCCCTGCGGGATTCAATCGCGAAGTTTGCATCGACAAAATGGAATTCAATGCTGACGGATCAATCAAGCAAGTTATACCAACCCTTAAAGGAATTGAACCACTTTCAAATTCAAAATAAAACGAACCCACCATGAAATTACAAAACCTATTCATTGTTGCTATTTTCATTTCGCTGGCTGCCTGTAAAAGCCAGCCCGAAAAAGTGGATTACAAAATCACCGGAGTTCCGTTTAACGAAGTAAAAATAAACGACAACTTCTGGTTACCAAAGATTGAAACCAACCGCACGGTTACCATTCCGGCCTCGTTTGCTAAATGTGAAGAGATGGGGCGGATGGACAATTTCCTGATTGCCGGCGGAAAAATGCAAGGAAAAGTAAAAGGCGAGATGCCCTTTGACGATACCGATGTGTATAAAATTATTGAAGGAGCCGCCTATTCGCTAACCACCCATCCCGATCCCAAGCTGGATGCCTATGTCGATTCGGTGATTGGGCTTATTAAAATTGGTCAGGAAGCCGATGGTTACCTCACCACCTACAAAACCATCGACACCACTTATTCCCCGGCCAAATGGTGCGCCCCTGCCGGAAAGTGGGTCAACGAGCAATGTAGTCATGAGCTTTACAACAGCGGGCACATGTTCGAAGCTGCTGCTGCGCATTTCAGGGCAACAGGCAAGAAAAACTTTCTCGATATTGCCACGAAAAATGCCGATTTGCTTGTCAGGGTTTTTGGAGAAGGGAAGAATCCGGGTGTTCCGGGTCACCAGATTGTTGAAACCGGTCTGATCAAACTGTACCAGGTTACCGGGAAAGAAGATTACCTGAAACTGGCCAAACATTTCTTGGATTTCCGTGGCGACAGCACCAAACGCAAACTATGGGGTTCATACAATCAGGACCACAAGCCGGTGACTCAGCAGGATGAAGCGGTAGGGCATGCCGTTCGTGCCGAATACATGTACGCCGGAATGACTGATGTTGCTGCAATTTTTAAAGATGATGCCTATACAAAAGCGGTCGATAAAATTTGGGACAATATGGTTTCGAAAAAGCTGTATATCACCGGAGGAGTTGGCGCTAAACACGAAGGAGAAGCATTTGGCAAGAACTACGAATTACCCAACCTCACAGCCTATAACGAAACCTGCGCTGCAATTGGCAATGTTTACTGGAATTACCGGATGTTTTTGCTTCACGGCGATGCTAAATACATTGATGTGCTCGAACGCAGCTTATACAATGGGGTAATTTCAGGAGTTGGGCTCGATGGCAAAACCTTCTTCTATCCTAATCCTCTTGAATGTGATATGCATTTTCATTTTAACAGAGGCGAAACGCTCGATCGTCAGCCCTGGTTCGATTGTTCGTGCTGCCCAACCAACATGTGCCGGTTTATCGCTTCTGTTCCCGGATACATATATGCTCAGGGCAATAACGCATTGTATGTGAATCTGTTTGCCCAAAGTTCATCAACTGTTCAACTCAATAAAAATCTACCGGTCACCATTTCCCAGGAAACACAATATCCTTGGGATGGACAGGTTAAAATCTCTGTTTCTCCTGAAAAGACCAGTCCGTTTGCCTTGTGTTTGCGCATTCCGGGATGGGCCGAAAATCAGGTTGTTCCAAGTGATCTGTATTCGTTCGTTTCTCCGGAAACGGACACGGTTTCGGTAACTGTAAACGGAGAACCTGTTCAGTATAAAATAGAAAAAGGATATGCTGTGATCGACCGTGAATGGAAACAGGGAGATGTGGTCAGCTACAACATTCCAATGAGTATTCGCCGTGTTCAAGCCAACGCGCAGGTAGCTGATGATGCTGGCAAAGTGGCTATTGAACGTGGTCCTATTGTGTATTGTTTGGAAGGTGCTGATAATGGAAAAGATTTAATGACACTTTCCTTGCCCGATTCGTCAAAACTTACTGAATCATACAATTCAGGAGAATTAAGTGGAATAGTAACTATTTCAGGAGAAGCGGAAATTGCAAAAGGCAAAAAAGTAACCGCTCAGAAGTTTACAGCTATTCCTTATTTTGTATGGAATAACCGAGGTGCCGACGAAATGAAAGTCTGGATTCCGAGAAAATAAATTCTGCTAACTTCAGATCTATTGTGCAAAAGAGGCCGCCTTAAGTTCAATCGGGCGACCTCTTTTGTATGTCAGGAATGATTTTGATAAGCAAATCCGAAGACTATCTGTCGCCAAATGAAACGCCCATCTTTCTGGCTTTTAGTACCAAAGGATGTTCAGGATCTACCAGCCTAAGTTTTCCTCCAACTTCTTCAAGCGGAACCGTAGTCAACTCGGTTTTGATTAAGGCGACCATTGTTCCAAACCTTTCTTCAGCAATACATTCAGCAGCATAAGCGCCATAGCGAGTGGCCAAAATGCGGTCCATGGGCGAAGGGCTTCCGCCACGCTGCGTATAGCCCAGAACGGTTTCACGGGCTTCGGCATCAACATGATTCTGAATGGATTCGGCCAGATACCGGGCAGCCGACATTGCTTTCGGATGTTCGATTCCTTCGGCCACAACCACAATGGTGTAAGGTTTATTGTTATTATATCGTTCCTGAATCTTAGCGCAAACCTTTTCCATCGAATACTCAATCTCAGGAATTAGAATAATGTCGCCACCGCCGGCCATTCCGGCATAAAGAGCAATCCACCCGGCGTTGTGTCCCATTACTTCAACAATCATCACACGCCCGTGCGAGTTGGCCGTACTATGTAACCGGTCAACTGCTTCGGTGGCTATATTTACAGCAGAGTCGAACCCGAACGTTAAATCGGTACCCCAAACATCGTTATCGATTGTTTTTGGAATACCTATTACATTTAATCCAATATTTGATAATAAATGAGCCGTTTTCATGGTACCATTTCCGCCAATACAAACCAACGCATCCAGTCCAAGATCTTTGTAGTTTTGTTTGATCAAAGCAGGCTTTTCGTTATCTTCTTCCGTAATAATCTTAAACGGTTTTTCTCTGGAAGTCCCGATAATGGTACCTCCCAAAGTTAAAATTCCGGAAAGGTCTTTTTCCTTAAGCTCAACGTATTGTTTATGAATCAGTCCCGTATAACCCGACGAGAACCCGATTACTTCCATACCGTACTCCACAATTGCAGTTTTGCCAACTCCCCTGATTGCTGCATTTAATCCCGGGCAATCGCCACCCGCTGTTAAAATTCCAATCCTTTTTACTTTTTTCTGATTCATGCTATGCATTTTTTAACTATTTAAAAATAAGGCGATTAAAAACTCATCTAAGTTATAAAAACTTATTTACAATTGAAGCGAAACATAAAAGGCTTAACGAATTCACAACATTCGGTACGTCCGGTAATTTGATGCGTTTTCACAATCCAATAACTTAGTTAACAGATTAAATGTTTCAAGATTTTTGAAAAAAACATTCAACGATACGATTCTGCAACCATTAAAGTCCTGAAGAACAACTTCTATTTCAGGACAGATTGAAAGCATAAAAGTAATTTTCACGTCGTCCGACCGAAATAATCCCACTTCTATTTTCAGCACTATCTAACAAATTTGCACTTATCATTTTTGCGAACAATCGAAATAGCGTTCAAATTTTTGCTGAATATTTTATTAACTTTGTTCTCTGCAACTTTAAACCACATTAAATTATCAATAAACTAAAATTATTTCCAATGAAAAAAATTCATTCTCTGTTATTAGCCGGAACTGTTGTTTTTGCAGTTTCGTGCCATAGTGGCCAAAAAAAGGCCGAAGAAAAATCGGCGCAAGTTACAACTGCCGAAACTGCCGATAATACGTTAACTGCCGATGAAGCCAGTTCGGGTTGGCAACTACTTTTCGACGGTACAACTTCAACCGGATGGAGAGGTTACAATAAAACTGAATTTCCAAAAGCCTGGGAAATTGTGGATGGTACAATTCACCTCAAAGGTTCCGGAAACGGTGAAGCTGGAGCTGTTGACGGCGGAGATATCTTGTATGACAAAAAATTCAAGGATTTCGATCTGAAAGTGGAATGGAAAATTTCAAAAGGCGGAAACTCAGGTATTTTCTACCTCGCCCAGGAAATTCCCGGAAAGGAAATCTGGAGAACTGCTCCTGAAATGCAAATTCTGGATAATGCCAATCACATTGACGCCACTTTAGGTAAAGACGGAAACCGTCAGGCTGGTTCGTTGTACGACCTGATTCCGGCTAAACCACAAAATTCGAAACCCTTCGGAGAATGGAACTCTGCTGAAATTATTTCGTACCAGGGAACCATCGTTCACAAACAAAACGGCGAAACTGTTCTCGAATACCACTTGTGGACACCTGAATGGAATACACTTGTTGCCGGCAGCAAATTCCCGGAATATAACCCTGATTGGGCAAACGTTGCCAAAGAAGGCTTTATCGCTTTCCAGGATCACGGTGCTGACGTGTGGTTCCGAAACATAAAAATTAAGATTCTGGAATAAATTGATTTTAGTGTGACACTAAATATAAGGCCTCCAACTCGGAGGCCTTTTTGTTTTATGTCTACTCATCAAATTGATATTGAATGAGTATGAAACTGAATACGGACGCATTACGGTTGATAACCCGACTGGTTTAAAATCTCCTGAAAATCCTCATTTTGGAGCAACTCTGCAAGTTTAATTTCAGAATGTTCTTTCATGTACGAGCGTACAATTTGCCAGCCCAGCCAGACGCCTGTGCGGGCCGGTGATGCGTCGGTAAATGTTGCAGTATACGGGCCATCATCGATGTATCTTTTAATGGTCATACGGTCGGTACTAAACAGTTCTTTGTGTTCAGCCAGGTAAGTCCACATCGAAGCTTGCTTCCGCTTGCAAAAGTCAAGCTGTTTTTCTGTGTATCCCATTTTTAGTGTGTCGTCCATTTCAGGAAACATGGCGTCCAGGAAATACATTATTTTCCCCTGATGAATCATCTGACTAAGCAAATTATTCGCCTTATCCGATTTTGGCCACTCCGATTCGGCCCAGCCAAACATCATATCTGGCACAATTTTTTCGAAACACATATTGCGCCGTTTGTAGGCCGGCAGCCCAAGTTCAACGTAATATCGACTTTTACTTCCCATATATTTATCGAGACTAATGCCAATCAAATTTTCAGCTATAACAACCGACTGATTAAATCCTGAAATACAAGTAAATATCGATGGTATTCCCTTTTCTGGAAAGTAATATTTATAATGTTTGAAGGCCATTTCCAATTCACCGCGTAACTTAACCGTATCAACTCTATCGTAAACCCTGCCCGCCAAATCCTGAATTAGCGTATCGGAAATAAATGCATTGAGCATTTCCGGGAAATTCTCCTGATCAGTTCCTCCAATAGCAATCATGCGATACGTGAAAATGTTAAAAAAATCGCCGTATTTGCTTTTTAAAGCAGGAATTGCATCGAGTATCTGCTCTTTTTTCAGGTGAAGCAAATCGACCTCCAAATGTTTAATTTTCAAATCCACTTTAACATTCGACACATTTACATTCAATGGGTTACGACTGCATGAAGCAAGTATAACAATCAGGTAAAAAAAGAAAATATTTTTTTTCATTTCGGACTTTTAGAGCTATTTACGTTCCGATCGGTTTTTTTATTGTTACAACCAAAATAATATTTAAGAATTGTACTAGACAAAACTAAGTCATTCTTACGTTATATAATGCAGTCCGAATACTCAATTTATTCGGAAATAGATTGAAATACTTTACTTTTACGCTCAGCAAAATAACAAATAAACGATGAAACGATATATTTTATCTGCTTTTTTGATTGCTACTTTTCTGACCGGGTTCAGTCAGAAACACATCAGGCTTTCCTTTTCCGGAAGCCCTTCGGTTAATTGGTTGAGAACAAGCAACGATGACACTGAAAATGGAAAACCAATGCTTGGGTATGACTTTGGTCTGAATGGGGATCTCTATTTCTCGGCCGATGAACATTATTCGCTTTTGACCGGAATTTTAATTTCGAATACGGGCGGTGAAATCTCGTACCACACAAACTCTAATTTCCCGTTTTCAGGATCGACTTTGCCGCCCCTGACCAAAGTTAAATTTCAGCTTCGTTACATCGAGGTTCCTTTGGCCGTGAGGCTCAGAACCGACCAATTTGACCGCGCCAGTTACTGGGGCTTGTTTGGTTTGTCGCCCATGATAAATATTCAGTCGAAAGGAACCAGCAACGATGGCACACTCGACAAAGAAAATATTAGTGATGAGGTAAACCTGTTTAACCTGGCCATGAATGTTGGAATTGGATTCGACTACGATTTGGGTGGCAGTAACTCAGCAACTTTTGGACTGATTTTTCAAAATGGACTGATGGACATAACCTCCGACAATTATTTCTCAGACAAAACCATTATCAATTCACTAAAATTAAAAATTGGCCTGATTTTTTAGGAAATAATATTATGAAGATCGCAATTGCACAACTGAATTACCACATTGGAAATTTCCCGCTGAATACAAAAAAAATCATTGATTCAATTCATAAATCGAAAGCCGAAGGAGCTGAGTTGGTTGTATTCACTGAACTTTCGGTTACAGGATACTATCCGCACGACTTACTTGAACACAAAGAATTTATTGAACAATCGGATTTAGCCCTCAAAAAGATTGCTGAACAGTGCAATGGAATTGCAGCAATTGTTGGAGGACCAAGTATAAATCCGGAGCCGCAAGGGAAAAAGCTTTTCAATTCGGCTTTTTTTATGTACGATGGAGCCATTCAGCACGTGGTAAATAAATCGTTGCTACCAACTTATGATATCTTCGACGAATACAGGCATTTCGAGCCCAACAAAACGTTCTCCGTTTTTGAATACTGCGGAAAGAAATTGGCAATCACCATTTGTGAAGATCTTTGGGACGAACAGGAAACACAAAACGAATTTGGCCGTGAAAAACTTTACCAAATTTCGCCGTTGAAAGAATTGTCAGTTTTAAATCCTGATTTGGTCATAAATATTTCAGCTTCACCATTCTCGTTCAACCAGGAAAATTCACGTAAAAACATTCTGGTTAAGAACGCCATAAAATACCATCTGCCTATTATTTACGCGAACCAGGTTGGCGCTCACACGGAACTCGTTTTCGATGGCGGTTCAGTTTATCTGAATCAAAAAGGTGAAATTCAGGAAGAACTGAACTATTTCGAAGAAGATTTCAGGATAATTGACACCGAAGTTTCCACCAAAAATCTGCAACCCAAGACAGAAACTATAGACAAGATATATCGTGCCCTTGTTTTGGGCATTCGCGATTATTTTCACAAAATGGGTTTCAAAAAGGCCACGCTCGGTCTTTCAGGAGGAATTGATTCGGCGCTGGTTTTGGTATTGGCAGTTCGTGCTTTGGGAAAGGAAAACGTGCGTGTTTTGCTGATGCCTTCGCGGTATTCGTCGGATCACAGCATAGACGATGCACGCCAATTGGCTGAAAATCTGGACATTCAGTACGAAATTATCCCGATTCAACCAATGGTCGATAGCTTTGAACAAAGCCTTGCCGGTACATTTGCAAATTTGCCAAGTGACATTACGGAAGAAAACATTCAGGCCCGAACCCGTGGAATTTTGCTGATGGCTATTTCGAATAAATTTGGAAATATACTCTTAAATACAACCAACAAAAGCGAGTGTGCAGTTGGTTATGGAACGCTATACGGCGACATGAACGGCGGACTCTCAGTTTTGGGCGATGTGTACAAAACCGATGTTTTCAGAATGGCCAAATGGATAAACCGCGATGGTGAAATTATTCCGGAAAATACAATTCTGAAACCACCTTCCGCCGAACTTCGGCCCGACCAAAAAGATTCGGACTCGCTACCCGATTACGATGTTTTGGATCGGATTTTATTCGAGTACATTGAATTAAATCACTCTCCGGCTGAAATAATTGCCAAAGGATTCGACGAAGCTACTGTTTTAAAAACGGTAAGGATGGTGAATACAAACGAATATAAACGATTCCAGGCCCCTCCGATTCTACGGATAAGTTCAAAAGCATTTGGTTTCGGACGCCGGATGCCCCTCGTGGCAAGGTATTCCTGAAAATCTTTCAGTTTTCCAATCCTGACTTTCGACAGGCGGTTTGGTTTCAGAAATCTGAAAATAAATCAGGGGAAACTCACACTTTTTTACCGAGAACTTTGAGTAGGTAATTATGGTCGTATGCGGCTTTTAACCTTTTCCCTTTAATTCCTTGTTTTTCGGATGTTTCTTTTTTGAGTAGGTTCAAAGCAATTTTACTGAGTATCGAAAAATTTTGGGCAGCATTTCCTGCCCTCTTTCTGGAAGCATCCTCAGCGAAAGCGACATCCAAAACCCAATGAAGTTTGTTTTCAATTCCCCAGTGCAAGCGGATTGCCCTTTGTAATTGATTTGCTTCAGTCAATAAGCTGGATATGTAATATCTTGTTGCCGTTTCATTTGGTTTGTCTGAGTTTTTAAATTCCCTTATGCTTTCAATTTTAACGATACTTTTTAACCCTGCCCACTCTTGCTTGTTTTCAATGAACCTAAAATCTGTTATAACACTGCATCTTCTGGTTTCTATGCGCCCATGGTCAAGTTCTTCCGTCAAATCTGCCAGAATATTTTTCCCGAACCTAAATTCATCTGCAATATCCTGGTACAATTGTTTCTGGTTCTCCTTAACAGCTAAAATGTAATCAGCTTCCTGTTCAATTATCTTACGTGCTATTTCTTGTTGGCACCCCATGGCATCAATTGTTACGGTACATCCTTTTACGGTAATCAGCTCCAGTAATTTGGGGATGGCAGTAATTTCATTCGACTTTTCAGAAATTTTCACTTGTCCCAAAACCAAATTATTGTTTGTTGCCCATGCACTCACCATATGAAAGGGTGACTTTTTCCCATTGGCTTTTGCTCCCCTAATGGTTTTTCCATCGATAGGGATAATTTCGCCATCGGTCAAGTTCACCAGGCGACTTACCCAATCCACAAAACAAGCTTCAAACTGCTCACTATCAATAGATGAGAAAACACGGTTGAAGGTGTCGTCAGAAGGAATTCCGTTTGGTAAATCAAGGAATGAATGCAGAAATTGTTCTTTTGCTTTTGCATAAGTCTCCATGTTTTTCCACGTATCTGCCGCACAAATCACTGAAATAATTCCGATAAGAAGGATGTCTTCTAATTTATGAAGCTTGTTTATATCGCTTCTGGGGTCGTCTATTTGACTGAAAATAGACCTTAATTCATTTGTTGTTTTCAAAATTCGTATTGCTTTGATTATCAATGCAATATACGAATTTTAATTGTAAAAAACAACAACCAAATCACTGATTTATAAATAAATACAAAGAAAAAAGATTAACTATTTTTACCTGATAAAGTGTGAGTTTGCCCTGCAAAATAAATGGTCAAAATTTCCTTGTTTGACAAATTTCCTTAACTTTGATGCTACAGAACATGTAAATTTATTTCTATGTTGAGTCACGAAGTAGGGATGAAAGAAATCTTTGAAAGTGCAAAATCTGTTTTCAGCATACTTACCTTTGAAGAAAAAGAGGATTTACAGAACCATTTGACACTGGCTTATTACAAAAAAAATGAATTCATTTTTAAAGAGGGCGAAAAACCCTCGTCATTCCTGTTTCTGCTCGACGGTAAAGTAATTATTTACAAAGAAGGTGTTGGCGGACGCGAACAAATTATCCGGATGACTAAACCCCTTGGCATTATTGGTTATCGCGCGTTACTTGCCGACGAACTTCATATTGGATCGGCCATTGCCCTCGAAGATTCAACTGTTGGAATTATTTCTCAGGAATATTTATACAATAAGTTGCTTAAAAACCCCGACTTTTCACTCAAAATTATTCAGAAAATTGCCCGCGAACTGGGGTTCTCAAATATGCGGACAGTTACGCTGACCCAGAAACATATTCGTGGTCGCTTGGCCGAATCGTTGTTGCTCCTGAAAGAAAAATATGGTTGGGAAAACGATGGCGCCACTCTGAAAGTATACCTGTCGCGTGAAGATATCGCCAACCTGTCGAACATGACTACATCAAATGCGATCCGCACTTTGTCGACGTTTGCAGGCGAAAAGGTAATTGCCATCGACGGACGCAAAATCAGAATTCTCGACATTCACAAACTGGAAAAAATAAGTAAACTGGGATAAGAGTTTCAGGTTAAGTTTACAAATCTGTAACGCGAAACCCGAATTTATTGCCTATTCCTGAAGGTAAATTCGTTTCACGCGTTGAGAAATTCCGGTGAGTATTTCGTATGGAATGGTACCGATTGAATCTGCAATTTCGCTAACCAGAATGTGGTCACCCATCAGTTCAACTTCGTCGCCGACAGAAACCTGAACACCAGTCACATCAATCATGCACATATCCATGCAAACATTGCCGATAACCGGGGCGATTTGCCCATTTACAAACACTCGCCCTACCCCATTGCTCAATCTGCGATCGTAACCATCGGCATAACCAATAGGCAGTACAGCAATTTGCGAATCCTGCAGCGTGACCCCCTTTCGTCCATAACCAACTGTTTCGCCTGCCCTAATTTCCCGGATCTGCGAAATACTGGTTTTTAGCCGGCTAATGCTTTTGATTTGCGTATTTCCACTGGCGCTCACACCATACAGACCAATTCCAAGCCTGACCATTTCGAACTGAAATTCCGGGAAACGTTCAATTCCGGCTGAGTTTAAAATATGTCGGATAATTTTATAGGGTAGTTTCTCCGTCAATATTTTACTCAGTTTCAGGAATTTCACAACCTGCCTATGCGTAAACTTATCATGAACCGATTCGTCGGAGCCTGCAAGATGCGAAAAGACAGACCGCACGACCATCTCATCCTGAAGGACTAATTTTGACGCCAGCAATTCAACAGTCTCTTCCGAATCGAATCCCAGCCGGTGCATTCCGGTATCGAGTTTTATGTGAACCGGATAACGCAAAACAGCATGTTGCTGAAGCACTTTCCGGAACGATTCGTAAATTTCTTCGGAATAAATATTGGGTTCGAGCCGAAACTCAATCATATTTTCGAAACTGTGTTCTTCAGGATTCATTACCACGATGGGCAAATCAATTCCAGCCTGCCGAAGTTCAATTCCTTCGTCGGCAACGGCTACAGCCAGGTAGTCCACTTTGTGAAACTGAAGTATCCGGGCAATTTCAGCCATTCCACTTCCGTACGAAAAAGCTTTGACCATAACCATGATGCGCGTTTCAGGACGAAGTGCCGATCGGAAAACATTTAGGTTGCTGACCAAAACATTCAGGTCTATTTCCAAAACTGTTTGATGATACTTTTTCTGAAGTACTGAAGAGATTCTTTCGAAATGAAACTCGCGTGCGCCCTTCAGCAAAATGCTTTCCTGATGAAAATTATCCGATGGAAAAGATTCCAGAAACTGATCGGTCGAATCGAAAAAAGTGGCCGGGGGATCAAACAATGCTGCATATTTCCGGATTCGTGGACCGATTCCGATCAGGTGATTCGTTTTGTGTAACTGAAGCAAGCGGGCTACTTCTTCGTAGAGAAATTCATCGGAAATTCCGGCTTGCTGAATATCGGAAAGAATAACCGTTTTTTTCAGGGAGGGTTGCCTCGCATGGTTATTTAAAAAACCAAGAGCAATTTGCAGCGAATTAATATCCGAATTGTAGTAGTCGTTAATCAACAGGCAATTGTTTATGCCTTCTTTCATTTCGAGACGCATGGCCACCGGTTGCAAATGCGCAAAGGCTTCGAGCACCGATTCTTCGGCATAATGCTGAGATAAAACAAAAGCAAAACAATGCGCAGCATTTTCCAGGCTTGAATCGTCCTGAAAAGGTACTTTGATTTGGTAGTTCAGCCCTTCAAAAATACAGGAGATTTCAGTGCTGTTTCCACTTTTCCTCTTGCTGAAATAAATCCCGGCACTCTGGTTTAAAAACGACCAGCCAATAAGTTTAGCAGGCAATTTTGATTCACCTTTATGTAGAAAACTATGGACCAAATCCTGATCTATACAATATATAAGAGCTTCGCTCGATTGAAAGAGCAAAAGCTTCTCTTTCAGTTTATGAATCTTCGATTCAAAATTTTCCTGATGTGCGTCGCCTATGTTTGTCAGGATTCCAACGGTTGGCTTAATGATTTTCTGCAAATTCTGCATTTCTCCGGATTTCGAAATCCCTGCTTCGAAAATAGCCAATTCGAATTCGGGACTTAAATTCCATACCGAAAGCGGAACACCAACCTGCGAATTGAAACTTTTTGGGCTCCGAATTACGGCCCGGTTTCCCAAAACTTCGAATAACCATTCCTTCACAATTGTCTTTCCATTGCTTCCGGTGACTCCAACTACCGGAATATCGAACTGAGCGCGGTGCCATGCGGCCAACTTTTGAAGCGCTTCCAAAGTATCGGCAACTTCAATAAAACTGCAATTCGAATAAATCCTGAAATCTTCCGGACATTCGGAAACCACAAAAGCGCGGACACCGCTGTGAACAAGGTCTGAAATGTATTTATGACCATCGTTTCGCTCGGTTACCAAAGCGAAAAACAAACTCGATTCCGGATCAAAAACAGTCCGGCTGTCGATGGAGATGGAAGAAATGCGTAAAGTTGAATTTTCGACAGACGAATGCAATTCTCCTTCAAGAATTGCAGCGACCTGCCGAATGGAATAAGTAGTCATTATCGTGTAGCTTTAGTAAAACACGACCGGCAAAGCGGCTCGTATTCATTTTTTTCGCCGAGCAAAACCAGTTTGTCGGTATTCGACAACCGATGCGAGAATTGGGCCACATCGCCACAACGCATACAAATGGCGTGTACCTTGGTAATGTGATCGGCAACAGCCATCAATCCCGGAATTGGTCCGAAGGGCTTCCCTTTGAAATCCATATCCAGTCCGGCAATAATCACCCGGATTCCCATATTGGCAAGTGAAATGCAAACATCAATCAATCCGGTGTCGAAAAACTGAGCTTCATCAATTCCAATCACATCCACGTCACCAGTCAGCAGCATTATATTTCCTGAATTTTCAACCGGCGTACTCAGTATGGAATTTTCATCGTGTGAAACAACTTCAGCAACCGAATACCGGGTGTCCATAGCAGGTTTAAAAATCTCCACTTTAAGACGGGCAATTTTGGCACGCTTCAACCGCCTGATCAACTCCTCGGTTTTTCCTGAAAACATTGAACCGGCAATTACTTCAATACTCCCTGTCTTTTTTTGTCTGTCGATGCCCCTTTCAATAAACATGTACTTGATTTGCTAAAGATTTTTGTACTTTTACGATGCTTCAATTCCGGCTTTTATTGAGAAACAATCAGATTCTGAAAAAGTATTCCGGTATTGAAAACAAAGATAAATTTAAATCTTTAAGGATAAAAACTTACTTGAATTACCGATTAAAATCTGAAATAAAAATGAACAAACTGAATTTGCTCCAGATTATCCAAAAAGACCTGGAAGAAATTAAAATCTTATCCGAGGAAGCTTCCGAAGCAACAAAAAATCCAACACTGATCATTGAACTGGCTCTGAGTAAATCACGACTTTTGTCTCAGGAAATAGAACTTCTGCGTGACTTCATCCTTCAGGAAATTGTTCCGGAAGAAGAACCGGAAGAAGAAAAAACCGATCAGGAAATAGATGACAGCTCTGAAGTAGCAGTTGCCGATCCGGAACTCGAAATTATTAATTTTGAGATGGAAGAAGATGAAGATACTGAAGAATTAGTTGAGGAAACTCAGGAAAAAGAACCTGAGTTAGAAGAAGAGGAAGTTCAGGAAGACGAAGCTATGGTGGAAGAACCTGAGGAAGAAGTCGAAGAAGAGGACGAACCAATTGAAGAAGACGAAGAACTTGTAGCTGAAGAGGACGAACTGGAACTTCAGGACGACAGAGAGGAAGAGGAAACTGAGGAAGACGAAGATGAAGTTGAAGAATCTGATGAGGAAGACGAGGAGGAAGTTGAATTCGAAGAACCAGCGGTGAAATCAAAAGTTCAGATCACAGAACTCAAAAGTGATCCTCAGCCTGGAATTCGCGAAATTCATATTGACGATCTGGAGGATGACGACAGTTTCGCACCGGTTACTGAACCATTGTCCCGACCTGTGATGCGCGAAATTCCAAAACCGGAAGAACCGGCTCCTGAAAAAATGGTGATCGGAGAAAAATTTCAGAAAGAACGTTCGCTTAACGACGCCATGGGAGAAACGAAGGTGTCGGAATCGAAACTGACCAACGGACCAATAGCAAGCTTGCGCGCCGCCATCGGATTAAACGACCGATTTCTTTTCATTCGCGAAATTTTCGATAACAATGCAGACCGGTACAATTTAATTATTGATCAACTCGATAAACTTGAAACTATTCAGCAGGCTGTAGATTATTTGAAGTCGAACCTTACGCTTCAGAAAAATGAAACCAGCATGAAATTTGTCGAACTTTTGAAACGCCGGTTTACCAAATAAAATTCCTGATTCACCGGGAGCAGTTCAAAAAATTCATTGAACTGCTCCTGATGATATAATCAACTTCCCGAACATCGCTAATAATTTTTGATCAACTGTAACCGATGGGCAAATTATATTTAGTACCAACTCCAATTGGCAACCTCGAAGACATGACTTTTCGCGGAATCAGGATATTGAAGGAAGTTGATGTAATTCTGGCTGAAGACACCCGCACTTCGTCAAAATTACTCGATCATTTTGAGATCAAAAACAAATTGATTTCGCACCATAAATTCAACGAACATAAAACCGTTGAAATGATTTCGCGCCAAATTGAAGAAGGGAAAAATGTGGCACTTATTTCCGACGCAGGTACTCCGGGAATCAGCGATCCGGGATTTCTGCTGGTCAGAACCTGCCTCGAAAAAGAAATCGAAGTAGAATGCCTGCCGGGTGCAACTGCTTTGATTCCAGCCCTGGTCAATTCAGGATTTCCAACCGATCGTTTTACGTTCGAAGGCTTTCTGCCCCAAAAAAAAGGTCGGCAAACAAAGATTAAAAATTTGGTAACCGAACCCAGAACCATGATTTTCTATGAATCACCTTACCGGCTCATTAAAAGTCTGGAACAATTTGCTGAATATATGGGACCCGGCAGAAAAGCTTCGGTTTCGCGCGAACTATCAAAATATTACGAGGAAAACCGCAGAGGAACTTTGGCTGAATTGATTGAACATTTTAGCTCCAAAACCATTAAAGGAGAAATTGTTATTGTTCTTGAAGGCTATAAAGTCGAAACTACCGAAGATGACGAAGAATGAGAAAGTACGATCATCTTTTTTTCGATCTGGATAATACATTATGGGATTTCACGACAAATTCGCGTTTGGCTCTTAAACAAACCCTTGTTCAAAACGGCATAATTGAAAAACTCAAATCGTTTGATTCGTATTTTGAGACTTATGAGCAAATAAACAAATCGCTCTGGCACGATTATCATCAAAAGAAAGTAACCAAGCAAGTGCTTATTGCCGAACGGTTTTCGCAGTCATTCAATTCATTTGGCATTTCAGGATACAACTGGCACGAAATTAACAGCCAGTATTTGGCAAACATGGCGCTTCAAACCCGATTATTTCCTGAAACCCTCGAAACGCTTCAAAGATTAAAAGAAAAAGGCTATCGAATGTACATCATAACCAACGGGTTTAAGGAAGTACAACGAGCAAAGTTAGATAATTGCGAATTAAGCCAATTTTTCTCCAACGTTTTTATTTCTGAAGAAATACAAACCACCAAACCTCATCGTGAGATATTTGAACATGCTTTAAAGTCAACCAATGCGTCGAAGAAAAAAAGTATTATGATTGGCGATTCGTGGGATACCGATATTGTTGGAGCCCTCGAATTTGGAATAGATCAGGTGATGTTCCTAAATAATGGCCAAAATGAGGTTCCAGACCCCATAAAATCGAAGTTTTTGAACTTTAATACCCAATTTTTAAATCTGGCCCACCGAACAAAGACGTGGTTTATCAATGAAATCGCAAATCTTACTGCAATTTTGTAATTTATATAAATTCTTAATAATAGCTTAATGGTCTTTAAAAAATTGAATCTTTTATATTAATATTCAAGTCATTAGACCAAATTAAGATCACACTCATACCGATTGAAACATTTTAATATTTGTTAACACTGTTAAAATATGTATATATTTTTCCACCTGTGTTAACCTTCATACTCACATTTTTTTAAATTTGTGATTGAAATTTACTATCCGGATCTAATCCGGATATTGAATTTAAAAGAAGAGGGGTCTTGAAATTCTAATTTACTGTTTCTGATTATTTGATTTGGGGGAATTAAATAATCGGGGTTAAGAAGCTGAAAGAAATGGAATTAGAATTTATCTGACTGATTTTTCATATATGATGCTGTTAAATTTAAATTTATTTTACATGAAAAAAATCGCGTTATTGCTTGCATTCTTTGCAATTGGTTTGCAGGTCCTTATGGCCCAAACCAAGGAGATCTCAGGCACAGTAACCTCCGCCGACGATGGAGGATCAATCCCTGGGGTTTCTGTTTCTGTGAAAGGAACAACTTTAGGAGCTATTACCGACATGGATGGTATGTACAGGCTAAAAGTTCCTCAAGATGCTAAATCTCTGGTATTCACATTTGTGGGTATGGCTACGCAAGAGGTTGTTATTGGAAATCAATCAACAATCAATGTCAAAATGACTTCTGAAAACATCACTGTTGACGAAGTTGTAGTAGCAGCCTTGGGTATTCAACGGCAAAAAAGAGATTTAGGGTACTCTACCGCAAATATTAAAAGTGAAGAGTTAACTCAGGGAAAGTCGATGAGTGTAGCTACAAGTTTGCAGGGTAAGGTTGCCGGATTAAACATTGCATCACTCAATAGTGGTGTTTTACAAGACGTAAAAATCAATCTACGCGGTATTCGCTCGCTTACAGGGAACAACAATCCGATGTTATTGTTGGATGGTGTACCTGTTGGACTTGGGCTTCTAAATTCCATTAACCCGAATGACGTTGAAAGTGTTAACGTGCTGAAAGGAACCTCGGCTGCCGCCGTTTATGGTCCCGATGCTCGTAACGGTGTTATTGTGATAACAACCAAATCAGGTTCAAAAGATGGAAAGCCTGATATCATGGTCAGTAACTCAACCCAGTTCAGCCAAGTGTCATTTTTCCCTAAATTCCAGACTTCGTTCGGTTCTGGTGGATCCGGTTCATATATTCCCTATGAGAACTGGTCGTGGGGTCCTGAATTTGACGGAAGCCAAACTACATTGGGTGAAGCACTCGAAAATGGAGATGTACAAAATATTACATACTCTCCAATCAAAAATAACAGAAAAGATTTTTTTGATACAGGTATAACCATGCAGAATGACATTTCTTATTCTGCGAAGGACTTTTATCTCAGTGTGCAGGATGCTAAAATGACCGGAGTTGTGCCTAATGATGAAAATAGGCGTACAGGAGTACGTTTAAATACATCGCAAACTTATGGCAAGTTTACCGCAACATTTAATACGAACTACATTAATCAAAAATATGAAGTTTTTGATAATACCGCAATGGGAGATTATTATTCCGGTAACAATGTTGGTTTAAATGGAGGCTTAATGAACCTTATCTTTAGTACACAAGCGGACGTCCCCTTAACTTCGTACAAAGATTTTGTGAACAATGAATTTGCTACTTACAACAATTATTACAACCGTTATGGTATTAATCCATACATTGCTCTTGATACCTGGAGAAAAACAGCAACAGATCAGAACTTGATTAGTAGCCTTGATTTAAAACTTTCTCCCACCAATTGGTTGGATTTAAATTATCGCGTGGCGACTACCTATCAAAGTATTGTTTCACAAAACAATCAGAAGCGACTGGTTGCAAGTTCCTATGGTGCGGGAAGAGGTATTGACAATGTACCACAAGGTGTAAGCAATAGTAGCTATGTGGGGAATCGCCTGTCTTCTGAATTTTATGCCAATTTCCACGAAACATTTGGTGATTTTAAGGTAAATGTACTTGCAGGAACCTATGTTCGTCAGGTTAAATCAAGAAGTACCGGAGTAAACGCAAGTAATCTTGTTATCGAAGGATTGTTCAACGTTTCTGGACGACCTGGAGAATTAGGTGGTTCTTCAACAGAATCCCAAACGAGACTTTTCTCTGTATATGGAAGCGCCAGTGTGAATTATAAAAGCTTTGCGAACATAGAAGTTACTGGCCGCAATGACAAAACCTCTGTCCTCGATCCAAGCAACAATAGTTTCTACTATCCGGGAGTAAATGCATCTTTTGTTTTAACTGACGCTATCCCATCTATTAAATCGGAAATATTTAACTTCTTGAAACTACGCGGTTCGTGGAATAAAACTGGAAATGCAGACATTTCTCCGTATAGATTGAGCGCTACATTTTCACAAGGAGGTGGTTTTCCTTTTAATGGACTACCAGGATATTCTGCAGATGACACATCATTTGATAGATACTTGAAACCTGAGTTTATTGATAATACTGAATTTGGTTTTGAAGCAAGCTTCCTGAAAAGCAGAATCAATATTGATGCAACTTATTATACGCAGAAAAATACCAATCAGATTGTAAGTGTTCGGGTTCCTCGTTCTACTGGCTATACTTTTGCAAATGTTAACGCTGCCTCATTCAAGAATTATGGTCTTGAAACCCAGTTAAAGATTACTCCTCTTTTAGATTTAGGCGAAGTAAAAATAAATTTTACAGGTAATTATTCATATAACAGCAGTGAGGTTTTGAGTATTTACCAGGATTTAAAAGAGCTTTCAATCGGCGGCTATGTTATGGCATCCAATCAGGCTGTTGTGGGTAGTCCTGCTTTCGTTTTTAATGCGACTGACTATAAAAGAGATGACCAGGGACGTGTTATTGTAGATGCAGAAACCGGATTCCCATTAATTGACGAAGTGAACAAAAAGTTTGGTCGTACAATGCCTGTTCATATTATAGGATTAAGTCCTTCTGTTGAGTGGAAAGGTTTAACTGTTTCTGCTTTGTTTGAATACAAAGGGGGCCATAATTCATTCAATTTGATTGGAAATGAAATGGCATGGACAGGAGTTTCTGAAATTACAGCGACTAACCATCGCGAGCGCTTCGTGATTCCAAATTCAGTATACGAAGATCCTGCAAACCCTGGTAAATATATTCCGAATACAAACATTACGGTATATAATGCACAGGAATTCTTTACAAGCGATAATTATCGTGGCGTTGCTTCAAATTTTATTACCAGTGCTGCGGCATGGCGTTTAAGGGAACTTGCAGTAACTTATGAACTGCCAAGATCATTGCTTTCGAGGCAAAACCTGATCCAAGGTATAACCCTTGGCTTAGTTGGTCGTAACCTCGCATTGTGGTTGCCTAAATCTAATGTCTATACAGATCCCGACTATTTAGGTAATAACGATTTTATTTCAGGAAATATTACCGGGATTGCAAATGCGACTGTAAATCCTCCAACCCGTACGTTCGGCGGAACTATTTCTGTTAAATTTTAATTTATAGATATAAAGTATATTTTATGAAAAAGCTATTATATATAATATTAATAAGTGCTTTTTTGGTAAGTAGTTGCAGCGACAAATTTTTCGACGTCAACCAAAATCCGAACAGCGCAGTTGAAGAAAATATGACTCCGAGCCTGGTTCTGCCCAGAGCTTTAAATAGAATTGCTGAAAAGTCGGCTACCGGGTACGCCGTATACGAACGTTGGATGGGCTACTGGGCGCGTTGTGCCGGTTCGTATGGCCCGAATACCGATGAAGAAGCATATCAGGTTACATCGTCATTTAACCGCACTTCGTGGTTGGATATGTACGACATATTAAAAGACTTCGATGTAATCGAGAAAAATGCAACTACCAGAAATGAAACTGCATATCTGGCTATCGCCAAGATCATGAAGTCAATCGGATTCATGCAGTTGGTTGATCAGTATAACAATGTACCATATTCAAAAGCATTTGATCTTGGTGAAAACTTGTTGACGCCTTACGATAAGGCAGAAGACATCTACGCTGATCTCATTGCTCAATTGGAAGAAGCAGACGCTTTACTCAAAGATGCTGTTGTTGAAGACAATCTCGATATCAAAACAGCTGACATCGTTTTTGGTGGTGATCTGGATATGTGGCGCAAATTGGGTAATAGCCAACGCTTACGCTTGTTAATACATCAGTCGGAACTTTTGGGTAATTCCGGTTTAAAAACTGAGATTGATAAAATTGTTGCAAACGGTGGAGGATTTCTGGAAGCAGGTGAAACTGCGGAAGTACAACCCGGTTATGCCAAAGATGTTGACAAACAAAATCCATATTGGAACTCGTTCAACATTAATGACGCTGGCGGGTTAGATAACTTTAACAGAGCCAATAACTATTTCTTAGATATGTTAGAAGGCAATAATGACGTGCGTTATCAGTATTTTTATGCCAAGGCTGTAACTCCTACCAACGGTGAAAACTATGTTGGCTTTGATTATGGGTTTGACTATCCGGAAGGCACTCCAGAGAGTGATAAAAAAGCAGCGGCAAATTCATCAAATGTTGCGGGTCCTGGCATTGCGAAAGGCGCTGATATGGCTCAATGGCTATTTACTTCGTTTGAAAGTATGTTCCTTCAGGCCGAAGCCATACAGCGTGGTGCTTTAGTTGGCGATGCAAAAACCATGTATGAAAATGCAGTAAAAGAATCGTTCAGTTGGCTTGAAGTGCCGAATGCTTCAACTGTTGCAGACACTTACCTTAATGCAGAACTTAAAACTTTTGCTGTCTGGGATGCAAACACTGACAAACTGGAATTGATTCTTACACAAAAATATATAGCCATGTTTGGTATTAATGGCCTTGAATCCTGGACTGACTATCGGAGAACAGGTATTCCAAATGTTCCGATATCTATATCTAAAAGCAGGGTCGCAAATGTTGTTATACCTAAGCGGTTGATCTACCCTCTTGAAGAATATCAGTATAACAGCGCTAATGCAACGGCAGAAGGTACAATTAATCCCCAAACTGCTACTATATTTTGGGATAAGTAATTATAATTAGTTAAAAAGAAAAGATATGAAAAAAAGAATATATGGATTGATCATGTCCGCATTGGTTATCTCAGTAGGATTGACTTCCTGCCTGAAAGATAAGAAGGTCGATGATCAGGAATATGGCCTTATCAATCTCAACGCCAATAAAATTATTGAGATTCCTACGAATACCGCGCACGAAATAAGTCTGACACTTTTGCCAGAAGGACTTAAGGATCTTACTATAGGTGAAGTGAGATTAGCTGCAGAGAATCCAGCATCTGAAGATATTGTTGTAAGTCTCACTACTGCAAAAACTTCAGAAATAATTGATCCTGAGCTGCCTTTATTTCCTCTGGATCAAATCACGGTTCCCGCTACAGTTACAATTCCCAAAGGAGAACGGTCTGCTCCTCTTGTTGTAAAAGTTAATACAACTTTGCTTGAAAGCGCCCCGCAATATCTGGCGATCTCCATCACATCTGTTGATAAGCAGGGGTATATAATAAGCGGTAACTACGGACTTGCAAAGGTAAACCTGAAAGTTAAGAACAGATATGAAGGACAATATGTTTTGACCGGTACGATGGAACACTTGCCAAGTCCTGGAGCCTATGTGCACATAACTACTGTGTGGGATCCGGATCCATATGTTGTACAATTACAAACCAAAGACGGTCAATCACTTCAGTTCTATGATGAGAATCTCTTCACGAATGGATTTACATATCCGATTGCAACAGCAGCTGGTGGTGCAAGTGGATGGGGATCATTCTCTCCGGTATTTAAGTTTGATGATGCTGGAAATGTGATTGAAGTTACAAATTATTACGGCCAACCTGCTGCGTCAAATACACGTAGTGCGGAACTTGATCCAACAGGAGTTAATAAATATGATCCGGCGACCAAGTCATTTAAAGTATCTTACTGGATGAACCAACCATCAGTAGTTACAACAGCTCCGTATCATCGATGTCATATGGTCGAGACCTATACGTTTCTGGAAGACTTATAGTCATTTGGAAGGATAAATGTATTGTTTCTGAATAGTACATTGATATTTTACATCAGCCAGCAAGATTGTTCTTGCTGGCTGATGTTTTTTCGCCTATTCTGAGAAAAATACGCTTTCCCGACCCAGGTCGAAACGACTGGCAGCAACATCCGTAAAGACAAAATCAGGGTAAATGTTTGTCTTCTGCAACCAAGTAACCTCGCCGAGTTGGCCGCCCGCCGAGCTTTTCATCGGCGTCTTCAGCTTTCAAACGAGTTTTTGCTCCGGAAAAGCATGAGCATATTTTTATTTCGGAATAGTACTTAAAACGAGATGAAGTTCTCATCGCGGCAGGATGAGCAACTCACGGCCACGAGATGTACAACACACGACTACGAGATGAGCAACTCGCCACCACGAGATGTACATGTCGCGATGACGAGATGAACAACTCACAACGACGAGATGAAGTTCTGTTTCAGAATAGATAAAGAAGATTATGCGTAGTAGAAAGGCATGTTTCGTCTCAAACAAAATAGCTCCTGAAAAAAAAGATTTTCAGGAGCTTCGAAAAACGATTTAAAAGGTGGTTCAACGGGCCACAAAAGTCGCCTTTGAAAGTGCTTCTTTCATAGCCTTTCCCGGGAGAAAACGAATATTGACAGCAGTGACGCAATTCGGTGTACAGGCGCCCTCAGACTCAGCACCCTCAGAACTAAGGGTTAGCCGAAAAGAGCCCCAGTCGCCCATCTGGACGCTGTAGCCATCCAATAAAAACTGGAGAATAACAGACTGCAATTCGTCCACTGCCATACCGGCTTCACCCCTACTCAGCGTAGTGTTTTTTGTCAATGCCTCTGATATTTCTTTTTCGCTCTTTAATTTAACACGGCTGGGTACGATGTACCATTTTCTGGGAGCTTCAATGTCGCGAGGATTGAAACGCTGTACTTTTGAATACAATATAGCCATACTGATAGATTTAAATTTATAATTAATGGGAATCAGGAAAAAAACAGGAATAGCCTGATAACGTGAATCAGGCAAAGTTGCAACGCTCGGGAACCCCACTCACGACAAACCTATACCAATGTCGGACAAGCCAGAAAGATCGCAAGTGGGATGGAATTAAACTGAGGTTCATGATTTTTGGTTCAAAAGCGTAATCCAAATTATGAAATATAATCGATATTTTCACCACGAACTACTGAACAACATATCATGTGAAATGCAATTTCTCATCAGTGCAAAGTCTCTGTGGCACAATGCCGATGAGTAAGCCTGATCTAGGGCAAACGGGAATGTTAGCTACAATCGGGTGATCAGGAATTGGGCAGTAATATTTCTTCAACAAGTATTATTTCGAGAAAATAATTTTTAGCGCAATAATCAACATCATGCCACCAAATATTTTCTTCAGGATTTTATCCGGAATGTGTAGCGAAATCTGGGTACCAAAATAAGTTCCTATCACAAACATAACCGCCAGCACCAGTGCAAATTTCCAGTTTACGTAACCGTTCTTCCAATAAATCATGGTGGCCATTAAGGTTACGGGTGGAATCATAAATGCCAGCGATGTTCCTTGCGCCTGATGCTGAGATAGCCCAAGCAGAAATACCAGTGCCGGAATAACAATAACAGCGCCACCAACTCCGAAGGTACCGCTGAAAAGACCAGCCATTAAACCGATAATTGCCAACAGGATAAATTGTGTGACTGTCATAGGTTGCAAATTTTGAAACCAGAAATCAGACTTTCGAAATGGCCGCGTTGAAACGGAACCCGATTCCGTGCAGGTTCAGTATTTTAATGTTTTCGTCGCTGCTCAAATATTTGCGCAACCGAGAGATGAAAACATCAAGGCTTCTACCCAAATAATAGTCGTCCGATCCCCAAACCTGCTTCAGAATGTCGGACCGAACCAAAACTTTGTTTGCGTTGTCGCAAAAATACCGCAAAAGCTCCGCTTCCTTGTACGTCAACGTTTTGCGATCGCCATTCGCATCAAGTATCAAACTATCGAAATAAAAATTAAAATGCCCGACTTTGTAGTAATTCTGATCGGTTGTTGATTCGCCTGCCCCCAAACTTCGTTTCAGGAAAACCCTGATTTTCAGAAGCAACTCCTCCATGCTAAAAGGTTTGGTCATGTAGTCGTCGCCGCCAATGGTCAGTCCGGTGATCCGATCTTCAGTCATCGATCGCGCAGTCAGGAAAATAATCGGAACATGATCGTCAATTTTCCGGATATCTTTAGCCAGGGTGAAACCATCCTTTTTGGGCAACATTACATCCAAAATGCACAAACTGAATTTTCCTGATTTAAACGATTTCAGGCCCGATTCTCCGTCTTCGGCTGAAGCCACCACATAACCATTTTGTTCCAGATTGTCTTTAATGATAAAATTTAGCGTCTGGTCGTCTTCAACAAGTAGAATTTTTTCTCCCTGGTAGTTCATTCGAAAAATCTGTGTTAGTTTTTTTTGAAATATTGTAAGTTTTCCTGAAACCCGCCATCTGAAGGGTTCAGTTCAAACCTAATTTTCACTATTAGTTTCCGGCACTGCTTTCTGGAAATAAGCATTAATCAGCCATTATTTCCACGATTTCTTAATTTCAAGGATAAAAGTACTGCCTTTCCTTTGATTTTCGATCACTTTTATTTGCCAACCATGCCTTTGAACAATCTTTTTCACATAATCGAGCCCTAAACCAAACCCTTTTACGTCGTGAACATTGCCAGTTGGCACACGGTAAAAGCGATTAAATATTTTTTTGCGGTCGTTTTTCGGAATTCCTATACCATTATCGTCGAACGAAATTAAATAACAACCGGGCGACTCATCAAGTTTAATTATAATGTCCGGATCGACATTGCAATATTTAATGGCGTTGTCGAGAATATTAAAAATCAGGTTCGAGAAATGAAGTTTATCGGCCTTAATTGCAGCATTTTTTACTGAAGAGTTCAGCGTAACACTATAAACCCGACCATTCTGGCTGTTTTTAAATTCCTGAACAGATTCAGAAATTATTTCATTCAACTCCATTTCTTCGAGTTTTAGCTGAAGCTTTGTCTTTTCGATGGTTGCCATTTGAAGCAGTTTCTCGACATGGGCAGAAAGTCGCTTATTCTGTTGCCCCACTATTTTAACATATTCCGCCAGTCGTTCAGGTTGCTCGCAAATTTTGGGGTTGGCCAAAACTTTCGACGCCAGTTCTATCGATGCTATCGGTGTTTTAAATTCGTGCGTCAGGTTATTGATAAAGTTTTTTTGTATTTCGCTAAGTTGCTTTTGCTTGATAATAACATAAAGGGCATATCCAAAGAAAATAACTACAAAAAACAAAATCCCATTTAAGAAATACCAGGCTAAAAACCGGGAATTGTAAAACTGCGACCGGTTGGGAAAATGCACTCCAAAATAATAAGTGTATTTTTCGCAGGTCGGAAGGTTGCACTCCTTTTTCTTTTTTTCAACCTTTGGAACTTCCTTGTTCAATTGTTTGTCGTACATCAATTCCTCAACGCTGCAATTGGTCGAATCGGCATTTTTCGGAATAGCCAACTTAGCCGACAAAGAATCGCTGTTGATGGTGCTTCCATGAACCATTTTCTTTGAATTGCAGTCATAAATGGCATATTCGTAGGTTACATTCAGATTTCGTTTTTTGAATTCCACGTCCAGAAAATGTTCGAGTAAATTCGAATCAATCACATCGTTTACATTCACCACGTAGTAGTTATTCGAAATTTGCTCCACCTGGCAGCTTTCACTCACTTTTGAGGGATGTCCATATACTTTTGCATTGTAATCATTTATCTGACTGGCCACACTTCGAAGGGCGCTGGTGGCAAGCTGGTGGAATTGCTTTTCATTCAGATCGTAGGAATTCTTCAGGAAAAAAAATTGAATAAGCAAAATGCCAACAACCGAAACAGTTGCCATAATTATTATAAACCCGATCGAATTTCTTTTCATTACAAATTGAGTAGTTGCTGATTGACAATACGAAACTAGTCAAAAAACACATTCGATTTATTCATTAACATCTCATTAACAAAAGTTTGCTGGTTTTAACACGAATTGAAAGAAAGGTTTTTTAGATTTGTCACTGTTACAGAACAATAATATAAAATTGAATCCGAACATCGAAAGGCATTTGAAAATCTCAACCTTTTTTTAAAACAATACATATGAAAATTTCTATTTCGCTTTTACTGGTTCTGTTAATTTGCCTGCCTTTTGCAAACCAGGCACAAACAGAACAATCGAAAATTGCATTTGAAAAACTGGAACACAATTTTGGCACATTTCAGGAAGAACTTGGGCCACAAACCGTGGATTTCAAGTTCAAAAACGACGGAAAAGCTCCGCTGATTTTAAACAATGTGCAAGCTTCATGCGGTTGTACTACACCGGAATGGACACGCCAACCAGTTGCACCAGGAGCAACCGGAGTTATTAAAGTTAGCTACGACCCAAGAAACAGGCCTGGCTCATTCAACAAAACGATTCGGGTAAGTTCGAATGCTGAAAACGCCAATGTTGTACTAACTATTTCAGGTGTAGTTTCTCCACGGGCAAAAACGATAGAAGAAGATTTTCCGAATGTGATCGGACCACTGCGTGCAAGAACAAATCACGTTGCTTTTAACGCAATTATGCAGAATCAGGTTAGAAAAGATAGTGTGGAAATTGTAAATACTTCAGACCAGCCTGTAGAACTGAGTTTTAAAACACCTCCGCCTCATTTGAGTGCAGTTTTCAAACCAGCTAAACTTGCTCCAAAACAAAAAGGATATATTGTTGTAACTTTTGACGCATCAAAAATTCAGGCTTTTGGTTTTGTTATGCACCGCATTTACCTGAATATTGATGGAAAAGACGACTATCGCAATTCAATTGCGGTAAGTTCGACTCTTCAGGAAGACTTCTCGAAACTTACACCTGAGCAATTGAAAAACGCACCAGTCGTTTCGTACGATGCTGAGTCATTCGATTTTGGCGATATTAAAACAGCAACTAAAAACGAACATACATTTAGCCTGACCAATACCGGTAAAAGTGACTTGATTATTCGTGATGTAAAAAGTTCATGCGGTTGTACCGCCGTTTCGCCATCAAAAAACATTGTTCCTTCGGGCGAAAGCGTTCCGCTGAAAGTTGTTTTCGACTCAACCGGAAAGAGTGGCCGCCAGAACAAAACAATTACGGTTATTACAAACGATCCAAAAAATCCTACAACAATCTTGAGAATTTCGAGCAATATTGTTGCTGAGAAATAATCTTTTTAAATTTACATAGAAGCCGGTCAATTTGTTTGAACCGGCTTTTTTATTTCCATTAAATTTTAAAGTTTTCAATTGATCGTTATTTAATATTCTCTGTCGATCGTTACATTCGCATAAAATTAATCAGCATGATTGGAGATCAGCCTCACCACCATATCGAAAATGATCCAACTTATTCCGGATTAAATGTAAATCAGGGTATTGAACCATTGCCATCTGTAAACGACGAATCGGTCAAACGATTTTTAAAAAATAAAAAGAAGCGCAATTTATCTGTTCAACAATATGTCGACGGCATTTTAAAAAGCGATATTACAATTTTGAGCCAGGCTGTAACACTGGTTGAAAGTTCGAAACCTGAACATCAGGAAATAGCGCAGGAGATTATCCTGAAATGTTTGCCATTCAGTGGAAATTCAGTCAGGATTGGTATCACAGGTGTTCCCGGAGTCGGGAAAAGTACGTTTATTGAGGCCATGGGGAAATTCATCACCTCGAAAGGACAAAAACTTGCAGTACTTGCCATTGATCCCAGCAGCGAACGAACAAAAGGGAGCATTTTAGGCGACAAAACCCGAATGGAAGATTTGTCGACTGATCCGAATGCATACATCCGCCCTTCCCCATCAGCAGGATCGTTGGGTGGTGTTGCCCGGAAAACGCGCGAAACAATTGTACTCTGCGAAGCAGCCGGATTCAACCATATTTTTATTGAAACGGTTGGCGTCGGCCAAAGTGAAACTGCAGTGCATTCGATGGTCGATTTCTTCCTTTTGCTGATGCTGGCAGGTGCCGGAGATGAATTGCAGGGTATAAAAAGAGGAATTATGGAAATGGCCGATGCGATTACCATCAATAAAGCTGACGGAAATAACATAGAAAAAGCCGGACTGGCGCGGGTTCAATACATGAATGCATTACATTTGTTTCCAACTCCGGATTCGGGCTGGAACCCAAAAGTTTTGACCTGTTCGGCGTACATGAAAACAGGTATCAACGAAATATGGGAAACCGTTGCCGAATACCTGGCGCACGTGCGGAAAAATAATTATTTCCAGTTCAGGAGAAATGAACAGTCGAAGTTTTGGATGTACGAAACAATCAACGAACAACTCCGAAATAACTTCTACAACAACGAAACAATAAAAACAATGATGGAAGATCTGGAGCAAAAAGTACTGAATGAAGAAATTTCATCATTTGTGGCGGCAAAAAAATTACTTGATCTTTACGATCAAACCAGACAGCATAAATAATTACAATTTAATAACAACATCAATGAGAAACGTATTCGCAATTTTGGTATTTGCACTGGCATTTGTTTCGTGCCAATCGGCAAAAGATGAGTATTCAATAAAAGGAACATTTACAGGAGTTGATACAGGCAAAGTTTATTTGCAAAAGATTGTCGACGGTCAACCACAAACAGTTGACACCGCTGAAATAGTTGGTGGAAAGTTCAGTTTTAAAGGTAAAATGGATATGCCCGACCTACGCATTCTTCGGTTGAACGACCGTGATTATTTTGCGCAGTTTTTCCTCGACAATTCAAACATTACCTTGCTGGCCAACAAAGACAGCTTGCGTAACACAAAAATTACCGGTTCACCAACCCAGGATGTTTTCAAACTTTATATTGCTGAAATGGAGAAGCTGAACAAGGAAGTAATGGCCCTTCAGGAAAAATACCAGGCAGCCATGTCATCAGGAAATTCGGCCGAAGCTGATAAAGTAAAAATAGATTATCAGGCCATGATTGACAACAATAAAGTTTACACGAAAAACTTCGTAAAAGAACACGCAAACTCGGTTGTTTCAGCGTTCATTTTAATGAATCAGATGGCTGATCAGATTGATGAATCAGAACTTGAGTCGATTGTAAATTCTTTTGCACCTGAAATTGCTTCCTCCGAATATGTGGTAAAACTGAAAGAAATGCTTGCAGAGAAGAAAAAGACAGCCATTGGTGTTGAAGCTCCTGATTTTACCATGAACAATACGGAAGACAAACCCGTGCAATTATCTTCTTTACGCGGAAAGATTGTTTTGCTCGATTTTTGGGCCTCGTGGTGTGGACCATGTCGTCAGGAAAATCCGAATGTTGTAAAACTTTACCAGAAATATCACGACAAGGGTTTCGAAATCCTGGGAGTTTCGCTTGATAAAACTAAGGACGACTGGCTTAAGGCAATTAAAGACGACAATTTAAGCTGGATCCATGTTTCCGATCTTCAGTACTGGCAAAATTCAGCAGCGCGCCAATACGGTGTAAACGCTATTCCACAGTCGTTCCTGCTCGACAAAGACGGAAAAATAATTGGCAAAGGTTTGCGCGGAGAAGAACTTGCTCAAAAACTCGCCGAGTTGTTTCCAAATTAGAAATTCAGAGAAATTTCAATTTATATTCAAAAGCCGCGTCTTGCGGCTTTTTTTTCTCCTGATTTTCTGCTAAATTAACTGAAGAAATACTTCCGGCGAAAAACTTTTCGTAAGTGGGAAGTGTTATTATCCTGTTTGATTTTAATCTTAAGAAGCTATCATTTATGAGTTATGATTTATTAGTTATAGGTAGCGGTCCGGGTGGATATGTAGCCGCTATCAGAGCCGCGCAGTTAGGCTTAAAAGTTGGAGTTGTTGAAAAAGAAAATTTAGGTGGAATATGCCTTAACTGGGGTTG
Source organism: Prolixibacteraceae bacterium (assembly GCA_963677955.2). Lineage (GTDB taxonomy): Bacteria > Bacteroidota > Bacteroidia > Bacteroidales > Prolixibacteraceae > Aquipluma. The sequence goes on along the minus strand of CAXXQR010000001.1, from coordinate 2,863,635 downwards.
CATTCCAACAAAATCTCTCCTGAAAAGTGCACAGGCTTTGGAATATGCGCAACATGCGGCTGATTATGGTGTCTCCATTTCCGGAGAAGTTAAAGCAGATTTTGGCGCTATGGTAAAACGCAGCCGGGGTGTTGCTGAAGGCATGAGCAAAGGAATTCAATATTTGTTTACCAAAAATAAGATCGAAGTTTTAAATGGCTATGGCCGTTTAATCGATAAAAATACGGTTGAAGTAACTGACGAAACGGGCAAACGTGCACTTCATCCGGCCAAAAATATTATTCTTGCTACCGGAGCCAGATCGCGAGAGTTAGCAAATTTGAAACAGGACGGCGAAAAAATAATTGGGTACCGTGAAGCGATGACTTTACCTAAACAGCCCAAATCGATGGTGGTTGTTGGCTCAGGCGCAATTGGAAGCGAATTTGCCTATTTCTATCAAAGCATCGGAACGGAGGTAACTTTAGTGGAATACCTGCCTAATGTGGTTCCAAATGAAGATGAAGAAGTTTCGAAAACATTGGAACGGTCATTCAAAAAATTGAAAATGAAAGTTTTCACCAATGCGTCTGTTGAATCGGTTGACACTTCAGGTGAATTGTGCAAAGTAACTGTGAAAACAAAAAAAGGAGAAGAAGTTATTGAAGCTGAAATTGTGCTTTCGGCGGTGGGTATTAGTCCAAATCTCGAAAATATTGGAATTGAAGATTTGGGAATTGAGCTTGAAAAAGGCAAAGTGAAAGTGAACAACTTTTACCAAACAACTGTTGATACAGTTTTCGCAATTGGCGACATTGTTTCCGGACCTGCTTTGGCGCATGTGGCTTCTGCTGAAGGAATTGTTTGTGTTGAAAAAATTGCCGGATTGAATCCGCATCCGATTGATTATTCAACCATTCCGGGTTGTACATACACCAATCCTGAAGTTTCTTCAATCGGTTTGACCGAACAAAAAGCAAAAGAAGCCGGCCACGAAATAAAAGTTGGTAAATTCCCATTCTCGGCCAGCGGAAAAGCAAGTGCATCAGGCCAAAAGGAAGGTTTCGTAAAACTGATTTTTGATGCCAAATATGGAGAATTACTTGGGGCTCACATGATTGGCGGAAATGTTACAGAAATGATTGCAGAAATGGTTGTTGCAAAGAAACTTGAAATTACAGGACACGAATTAATAAAATCGATACACCCTCACCCAACCATGAGTGAGGCTATTATGGAAGCTGCTGCAGCAGCATATGATGAGGTTATTCATTTGTAACACCTCAGGTTTAACAGTTAAAAATTACGCTCAAGAATTCTCACTTAAAAGTCCGGTGCTCAACACATCGGATTTTTGTTTTTTTCGAACTTTAAAGTCCTAAGTTTAAATGTTTTCAATTGATTGATTTTCAGGTATATTATTTTTCTGCATCATAAATATTTATATTTTTGATTTCGAAAATTTAAAAAAAACCTAAAATGAAGAAAATTGCTGTTCTTATAGCCGGAGCACTTTTGCTTATGAATTTTGCTTACGCGGGAGGTATTTTAACCAACACAAACCAAAGTGCCCAGTTTGTTCGAATGCTCTCCCGAAATGCATCCACGGATTTAGATGCCGTATATTTTAACCCCGCAGGATTAATTCAACTGAAAAATGGATTTTACTTTGGATTACACAATCAAAGTATCACACAAACAAAAACAGTAACCAGTGAATTCCCATATTTACACAAGGATGGAAGCAATCCAATCGAGTACATCGGTGATGTGAAAGTTCCGGTTTTTCCAACAGCTTTTGCTGTTTATAAAATAGACAATTGGGCATTTTCAGCCGGCTTTGGGCCAAATGGTGGTGGTGGAAGCGCTAAATATGATAAAGGACTTCCCTCATTCGAGAAACCTATTTCATCCTTAGTCCCTTCAATGGCAGGATTAAAGCCTTTAGGATATGACATTTCTGATTATGATGTAAAAATAGGATTTGAAGGCACCTCTGTTTTTTGGGGAATTCAATTGGGTGCTACTTACAAAATCAATGACATTCTTTCTGTTTATGGTGGAGTACGTTATATGCCCGCAGTAAATACATACAATGGAAGTATAACTGATATTAGTTTAAAAGTTAATGGACAAATGCAGCCAGCTTCTGCTTGGTTAAATGCAACCGCAGAAGGTGTTAGAAATTTGGCTGCGCAGGTATATCTATTAACTACTGTAGCACCGCAGTTACAGCCACTTCTTGCCACCCCAGTTGCCGACATGAAACTTAGTGATGTGCCAGCCACCTATATTCCAGATGCTTATAAAACTGGGATTGAAGCCGGGTTAGTGTCACTTGGGTTAACTACAGAACAAATCGGTGCAATGGATATAAAAACCATACAGGCAACATATGCAGCAGCTACGCCAGGATTACAAGAGAAAGCAGATCAATTAAATGTGTTAGCCCCTACTCTTGATGGAACTGCGGCAAAATTAGGAGATAAAAATGTTGATACGAAACAAACAGGAACGGGAATTACTCCCATTATTGGATTTGATATTCATCTTGATAAATTGAACGTGGGAGTGAAATATGAACATCAAACAACTTTAATACTAACCAATTCCCCTTCAGAAAACGACAATTACTCTGATCAAATTTTCCCCGAAAAGTTTGGTAACGATATCCCGGCAATCATTTCTGTCGGAGCTGATTATATGCTTACAAATGCGTTAAAGATCTCAGGTTCATTCACTGAATATATGGACAAGTGGGTTGGGTGGGGCAACAATGTATATGGCCAACACAGATCAATCGATAAAAATTATGTGGAACTAGCACTAGGATTGGAGTATCATCTAAATAAAAACTTTGCAATAAGTGCAGGCTATCTAAATTCCAATATGGGAGTCAGTGAAGCTTATCAAAGTGATTTTAGCTATGCGAACGATTCCTATACAACAGGTCTAGGTTTCCAATGGAACATCAACTCGAAACTTGTTTTAGATGCCGGATTGATGTTAACAACTTATAAAGATTATACTAAGACATTTGATAGTTCATTCGACCCGCTAGCTTCTGCTTTCGGCTCGTACAAAGAAACCTACGGAAAAGATACATTCACCTTTGCTTTTGGAATCGGGTATAAGATATTTTAGAAATTGATTTTCTCAGCCTGATGGGTGCTTATTCCTGGTGATAAGCACCCATTTTTACTTTATATAGAATCCCGATCGAACAAATTTTCGCGCGATATTGAAAACACTGCATATTGCTTTATATTTGAAACAAGTTCAATGCAGAAAATAAATACCATGGAATTTAAAAATTATACTTACCTGATTATCTTGGTCGCCTCCTTCTCAGTCCCCTTAGCTCTGAGCTTCGACAAGAATGTCCAGTATTATAAGAAGCTGAAATACATTATGCCGGCCATCTTGGTGACCGCAGCCATTTTCTTGATATGGGACATCAATTTCACGAAAGCACAAGTATGGAGCTTTAATTCAGAATATACTCTGGGGAAAGATTTTAAAGGACTCCCTATTGAAGAGTGGTTATTCTTTATTGTGATTCCATATTCCTGTGTATTTATTTACGAGGTACTTAAATTCTATCTCTATAAATTCGAATACGCCAATCCCTTTCTAGCTTTCAGCTTAGTTCTGATTGTTGCCTTTGCGCTAATAAGCTACTACAACAGAACTCACGCATACACCTTCCTGACATTTCTTTTCTCATCGGTTTACCTGGGATACACCGTATTTCGAAACCAATTCAAACAACACATAACCAAGTTTTACTTTAGCTATTTTGTATCGGTAATTCCATTTTTTATAGTCAATGGGTTTCTCACATCGTTGCCAGTTGTTAAATACAATAGTGCACATATTCTGAATATTCGTGTTATAAATATTCCGGTTGAAGACTTTTCGTATTTATTTCTGATGTTATTAATGGTAATGACTATTTATGAAACTCTGAAAGAAAGAAAGTATTACTAACAGATCCTGGGAAGCAAATAAATGTTAAACAACTAATATTCATTATTATAATTCGCTATCAAAAGAGATTGATGACATTTTTACATAAATTATGTTGGCCTATTGTACATCTCAGTGAAATATATTACCTTGTATACATCAATTAAAATTTTCTTTAACCCATTCAATTATGAAAAAAATTATCCTAAAATCATTCAGCGTTTTCCTTGCTGTGCTCATGTTCAGCATGCAAACTTTTGCCTACTCTACGAAGACAACAGCTCCTATCACAAAGAGTGAAATTCAGTCGGTAACAGACTTCGATGATGCTGAAATTTATGCAGCTTTTGCCGAAGTATCTGATCTCGATCAATATCTGGCACAGAATGAAAACAAAACCTACACTGATGTAAGTCAGGAAAATGTGACATTGCTTAATGGAATATCTTCGTCTTCAAGCATGCCATTTACAGCCTCTTCAGATGAATTAGTCATGGGAATTCCTTCGTTTTTCTGGGGCTGTGTATTCGGATGGGTTGGTTTATTAGTCGTTTATCTGGTACTTGAAAACAAAGAACAAACGAAGAAGGCGTTATACGGATGCGTTGCTGCAACCGTTGTATGGATTGTATTCTATGCTGTTGTAATTGCAGCTGCCTCAACAACTACAACGACTTATTCTTATTAATAAATTACTTCAGAATATGATTTATTCAATTAGTCAGTAGTATTCGAATACTACTGACTAATTATTTTTTATACCACAGTATGCTTAAACGACTTCTCTTATTTTCCTTTTTTTGTTTGCTGTTTGCAGCTGTATTCAGCCAAAATTCCTACCGCATAAAAGCCGATATTACGATTAAAATCAAAAACAGCGACAGTACTTTCCAATATACCAAAGGAACAATTCGTTACGACAGAAATACAAAAAAGGTAATCTACAACATCACATTCCCACAAAAAGAAGATTACATTTCACTTGATACGGTAATTTATAAATATCAAAACGGAAAATTAATCTCAGCAAAGGGAAGTCCTTTGAAACCTGAGTTTTCCATTTTTCATTTTATTTTGAATAACGATATTTCTGATTTTGGACTAAAAAATTCGAGCTACAAGGCCACAAATGTTGAAAAGAAAAATGATTTAATTATTACAAAATGGGCGGCTCCAATTTCTCCTGACTTTCCTTTAGGGAATATCATAGTATCGAGTAAAAATAAAAAACTTGAAAGTGTAGTTATATACGACAAAAAAGGGATAATCATTAATCGTCAGATATTTAAAAAATATATTTTTACGAACGGCATTGAAATACCGACTGAAATACTGGCTGTAAATTATTTTCAGGGAGCGAAAACCTATCAGATTATTCAATTCGATAAAATTCTGATTAATGAACCTGGACATGATTCGGAATACGATTTTAAGTTACCCACTACGAAATGATGAAGAAATTAATCCTGATCTTCTTATTTTTCTCCGTTCCGTGCTTAGCAAAAAACTGTGAAGCACAACTTTCGAATTTAATTCACAGGGCTGATACCATATTCGTTCCCGCTCCCAAAACAAATTATGCGATGTTCTCGAAAGGCAGCAAAAACGAAATAGAGAGTACATTTTCTACATTTTTTGTCTTTTATAAAAATTTCATTTCGTCTCAAGACATTGATGCCTGCGTATTTCAACCATCATGTTCAGTTTATGCGATTGAATGTATTCATCACGAAAAAAGTAAATTCATTGCATTCATGAAAATTTCGGACAGGCTAATGAGATGCCACCCTTTGGTGTCGCCAGGAACATATAAAATTGATGAAAAAACCGGTAAATTTTCTGATCCCATTGAAAACTAAACTCATAATCCTTTTTCTGTTTGCAGCAACCAGGTTGTTTTCTCAGGATTTCTACAATCATGACAACTCACTCAAGTTCGGAGAATATTTGTATCGCTCAAATCAATACGATTTGGCTGTAAGGGAATTTGAGCGCTGTGTCTTTTTAAAACCTGACGACAGACAATCCTACCTTTACCTGTTTAAAATTTACAGGAAAACAAACTCATTTGAAAAAGCGATTCAATGCTACAGACAGTATTCAGGAAAAACAGAGTTTACCGACATGGATCTGGAATTTGGTTCAGAATATTTTAAATTACTGGTTCAGAACGAAAAATATGAAGACGCAGGTTCTTTTATTAATTCAAATAATTTTTTCAAGCAAAATAACGATTTCAGACTTTCAACAATTTTGCTGCGAAAAAGCTGGAAAGAAGCGGGCAGCTTCAAAAACGAATACAAAAATAATCTCAACAGATCATTGGTAGAAATTGCTGACCAGGGACAAGCCTTAAAACGAAAAAGCCCCGCCTTGGCCGGAATTTTCTCAGTAATTATTCCGGGTTCAGGAAAAGTGTATGCCGGAAGATGGAAAGATGGACTTATTTCATTTTTGATGACATCAACCACAGCGTTTATGGCTGTGAGAGGATTCAATAAAAATCCGAAAAGCTTCTATCCGTGGGCTATGGGTACATTGTCGGTGGTTTATTATTCAGGAAATATATATGGCAGTACGCAAACGGCTAATAAATACAATAAAGACAAAGAGAATGAATTGGTTAACAAAACCCGCGATTTTATTCTTCGCGATAATTAATTTTTTATTTGCCCAGTCAGCTTTTTGCCAAAGTTTAGATGAAATAGTCAGTTTCTCCGATCAGCAATACGAAAAAGGGAATTACGAGCTGGCTGCAAATGAATACAACCGGGCTCTGTTTTTCGGCTATCAGGAGCAGGATATTTTATGCATGAAAATTGCCAATTGCTATTTCAACCAAAACAAACTCGACCAAAGCACCATTTTTTACGACCGTGCATACTTTTCATCCAGCTCAGATAGTTTGAAAACTGAGGCAATTTTGGGAAAATCATTTTCACTTATACTGGAAAAAAATTTCATGCTGGCCTTGTCTGAACTGATGAATATTGATTCATCGAACGTTGCAGACCAAAATATCAGGCTAAATTTCATGAAAGGAATTGCCTACTTTGGCCTGAATGAAGACGACTTGTCCAAAGAAGCTTTTAATAAATGCGCACTGGCATTCCCGGGCAATAATGGCATTCGTGATTTTGAAAAAGAATTCGCTGATATCCGTAAATCAGAAAAAAGATTTAACCCACTGACAGCTTATTTCATGAGTTTAGTAGTTCCGGGATCCGGACAATTGTATTCCGGTGCGTACAAGGAAGCCGCAAATTCGGCCATATTACTGGGTGGACTGATTTATTTAACTGTTTCATTCGCTTCAAAATATACATTTCTGGAGGCAGTTGTGCTTGTATTGCCCTGGTTTCAGCGCTATTACATGGGTGGCGCGAACAAAGCCGAAAGACTTACCCTTGAAAAACAACTCCGGAAGCGAAACGATTCTTATCAGGCCATTATGAATCGACTCGAAACCAAATCAAAACAGTCCATTGCCAACTGAAAATCCAATGAAGGAGATCTTTCCGCTTTATCTGAAAATATTTATCTGCTTACTTTTTCTCCTCCCCTTTCAGAATTTATACAGCCAAACAAGCGTCCAGCTTGACAACATTGTTTTCGAAATTTACAACCAGAATTTTACTGCAGTTCCTTCAGAAATTGAAAAACTTAAAACGACTTCTCCGCAAACAGCCAATTACCTGCAAGTTGATTATCTCTGGTGGAAAATGATTTCGACCAATTCTGACGCCAATGAAGCAGAATTTCTCAATAAGCTGGAAGCTTTAAATAATTCGGACAAGGGCAGCAGTTTCGGGGACTTTGATAAACTAATTTATTTTACTTACCAAATCAGGTACGAAAATTTGAAGAACAAAAGCTTTTCGAAATATTTTACTTCGCTGAAATTCCACTTTTTCATGGATAATATTGATTTAAAAAATCTGAAAAATCCAGATTCTTTCACGATAAGCATGTTCAGTTTGATGACTGAGCTTGATACATTTATGAAATACAAATTCCTGACCGAACACGGGTTCAAAACAAAAAATAACCTTGAAAAATGCCGGCAAAGCCTGACAAAAATCGAAGGATCGTCGAATCATGAATTCAAATCGTTTGATGTGGTTAAAACTTATCTGCTGGCAAAAGTTTACCTGGAAATTGAAAATGATCCTCAAAAGGCGCTTTCAAAATTTACAAAGCTTGAGAATCAGTTTCCAAACAATTCCATTTTCAAACAAACCATTTCCGATTGCAAAAACCGGCTAGGTTCAATGCATTGATTTTTAAATTTCCGATATTTAGCGTGAAGAAATTGTTTAACCAATTTATCATGTCTTTAAATAACAGCCTCGACAATCAGCTCAATGGTTCGCTATTGTTCAGAAATCTGCGCTTTTTAATAGCCGATGATGAAGAATTCAACCTTTTCATGCTCAAAAATATTCTAAATAAGTGGGGTGTCGTGTTCGAGGAAGCTCATAATGGAAAAGAGGCGGTTGAACTGGCATTGAAGCACTCATTCGATCTGATTCTTCTGGATCTTCGAATGCCCGTGATGGATGGCTACGAGGCAGCAAAAATAATAATCTCGAACCGTCCGGAATCAAAAATAATTGCCTTAACGGGTACCATCAAAGCTGAAGACTCGTGCGAAGAAAACCGGGAAGGAATACTTTTGTACCTGCAAAAACCATTCACTGAAAATAGTTTATTCGAGGCTGTCGGCAAAACTCTTAATTCAACTCCTGAAGACAATCCTCCGGTTGATCTGAACGAATTGATGCAGATGACGGCCGGAGACAAAGACTTTTTTGACGAAATGCTGAAAATATTTATTCGAGCCAGTGAAAGCGGACTGGAAAAAATTCAACATTGTTTCGAAGATTCCGATTGGACTGGCATTGAAGCTGCCGCACATAAACTGGCAGCGCCGTCGAAACACATGCACGCCCAAAATCTCTATTCCAATTTAAAAATTCTTGAAAATGAGGCTGTAGCAAATAAAGATATGGCGAAAACACAAAAACTAATTCAGGAAATTGAAAGGGAAATCATTAAAATAAATTGTTACCTGTCTCAAAAATTGGCGGCTGGGTAAATCTTCCAATAAGCACAAGCTTCTCAAAAAGTCGAGAACCCAAACAATTTTCTCAAAATGAGAATCAATCGGCCGCTTTCAGGAAAATCTTTCTAACTTGCAATTAAAATTTGTCCGTCAAATTCAGGTAGAGATTATATTATGGCCGAAAAAGCTTTTAAAATATTTGTTGTTGAAGACGATGAATGGTACAGCAGGTTGCTCGTTCACACACTTTCGCTTAATCCGGACTACGAAATTCAATCGTTTACCGCGGGTAAAGATTGCCTCGACAATTTGCACCAGCAGCCAGATGTTATTACGCTGGACTACAGGCTTCCCGACACAAAAGGCCTGGACGTTTTGAAACAAATCAAGGAAATAAATGACGAAATTCAAATCATTCTGATTTCAGAGCAGGTTGACATTGATGTTGTGGTAACACTCTTAAAACTTGGAGCTTACGACTACATTGTCAAGTCGCGTGATATCAAGGAACGATTGCTAAATACGGTAAATAATATCAGGCAGGGAGTCAAGCTAAAAAAAGAGGTTGTGACTTTGAGGCAGGAAGTTCGAAAAAAATACACCAATCAGGAAACCATAATTGGGAACAGCCCATCGATCCAAAAGATTTTCGAATTGATTGAAAAGGGCATTCGCACAAATATTTCGGTCACCATAACCGGAGAAACCGGAACTGGAAAAGAACTTGTTGCCAAAGCCATTCATTATCGTTCCGATCGGTCATCACAACCATTTGTAGCCGTGAATGTAGCCGCCATACCGAAAGAACTGGTTGAAAGCGAATTGTTTGGACATGAAAAGGGTTCATTTACCGGAGCCAGTTTCCGGAGGATTGGAAAATTTGAGGAAGCAGGGAAGGGCACTCTTTTTCTTGATGAAATTGCTGAAATGGAAATTTCTCTTCAGGCCAAATTACTGCGTGCACTTCAGGAAAAAGAAATAATACGAATTGGCAGCAACACACCTGTGAAAACCAATTGCCGCATAATTATTGCTACCAACAAAAATTTACCTGAAGAAATAAAAAACGGAAACTTCAGGCAGGATCTGTATTATCGGTTGTATGGACTGCCTATTGAATTACCTCCTTTGCGCGAACGTGGAAACGATGTGATTATTCTGGCAAAGCACTTCATACAATTGTTCTGCAACGAAAACAATATGCCTGTGAAGACTTTGTCGGCAGAGGCTTCATCGCGCTTGCTTTCGTATGATTTCCCCGGAAATGTGCGCGAGTTGAAATCGGTGATTGAACTAGCTGTAACTTTAGCCGACCGGGATGAAATTTGGGGTGATCACATCATTCTTGGCGGAGGAAATGATATTCTATCCAATTTACTAACCGAAGAAATCAGCCTTCGCGAATACAACATTCGCATTGTGAAAAAATTCCTGGAAAAATACGACAACAACATCAAATTGGTAGCCGAAAAACTAGACATCGGCGTGGCAACCATCTACCGCATGTTAAAAGAATAGTTGTCACTTCGCGATCATTCTGTCTGAAATTTTTCTCAATTGGAATTCCTGTTTTCTCAAATTGAGAAGAAACAAACTGCAATTAAATTTTCAAACACCTGAATACCTGTACTTTATTTCATTTTTATGCATTGGCACGGCCATTGCCATATACCTTCCGAAATAAAGACGCACAAATTTAGAATCGAAAAATGACGATCGTGTGTCTTTCTGTTGAGATTAAAAAAGTCAATTTACTAATAATTAAAAGTGATGGAAAAAATGAAAAAGCAACAAATTAGTACAATCATTATCGCAGTATTTATTTTGGTGGTTGGAGTTATAAGTTCAGTATACATTTATAACCAAAAAGAAAATGAAATTAAAATACTTCAAACCCAACAAGCCGATTTAAACAGAATGATTGAGCAAAAAGATTCGGTGCTTACTGATGTGGAAGGTACTTTTACAGAAATAGAAGACAACCTGAAGTTCATTAAAGAAAAAAGAAATGAAATAGCCATCGAACAAAAAGAAGGTGGAAAAAACAGGAAACAAGCTGTAATCGACGACATCAAACTGATGAACACTATGTTGGAAGCCAGCAACAAAAAAATTGCTGAACTGCAATCGAAACTCAGAAAATCTGGATTAAACACGAAGGCCTTTGAAAAAAGAATTGCTGAATTGAACGAAAGCATTGAAAGTCAGAATACTGAAATTGCTGAACTCAAGAAGGTGATCGGAGAAAAGGACATGAATCTTGCTGAACTCAACTCAAAGGTTCAGGAAATAAACAATGTTGTTTCGCTTAAAACAGACACGATCAACGACAAAGAGAAACAAATTGTTGACAAAACCAATGCACTGAATACCGCGCATTTCGCACTTGGCACTTATAAAGAACTGAAAGAAGAAGGTGTACTTGCCAAAGAAGGCGGAGTACTTGGCCTTGGCGCAAGCAAAGCAATTCAGGAAAACTTCGACAACAAGTACTTTACTACATTGGATATTCGAACCACGAAGACGATTCCATTGCATGCAAAGAAAGTTAAAGTGATCTCAGAGCATCCGGATAGTTCGTACCAGTTGGTTGAAGAAAACGGACAAATTGCTTATCTGCAAATTGACAATCCGGAAGAATTCTGGAAGATATCGAAATATGCGGTCATTGAAGTAAAATAAACCGGAGGCGAAAAACATGAGATTGTCTCAAAATCGTTCGGGTCATAAATTTACCTTCAAAAAAACAGCAAATTACCGAATGAATTTTGAGACAACCCCATATTCACAAATCCAATATATGCGATAGGAACCATCAACTCAAAGTGTGTTACCTATGTAAAAAGGCTGTTACGGTTGTTTCCGAGCGGCCTTTTTCGTTTTTTATACCCCGTTAAATAATTCCGAGCGACTTACCTACTTTCACAAATGCTTCAACCGCCTGATCGATTTGTGCTGTCGTATGTGCTGCCGATAACTGAACGCGGATTCGGGCTTTTCCCTTGGGCACAACCGGAAAAACAAAACCAATTACATAAATACCTTCTTTCAGCAATTCGTCGGCAAATTTTACAGCCAGCGGCGCATCGTAAATCATAACCGGTACAATGGCTGTGGTTCCTTTTACCAAATCAAATCCGGCAGCTTCCATTTTGCTCCTGAAATAGGTAGCATTTTGCATGGTCCGGGCCGGAAGTTCTGCCGATCCGGTAAGCAGTTCAAGAACTTTTAAAGTTGCACCAACAGTTGCCGGCGCCAAAGTATTTGAGAATAAGTAGGGGCGCGAACGTTGGCGAAGCATTTCAATAATTTCCTTGCGTCCTGAAGTGCAGCCGCCATTGCCGCCACCAAGCGCCTTACCGAAAGTGGTTGTGATGATGTCGATTTTACCAAGCAATCCAAAATGTTCTGCCGTTCCACGTCCGGTTTTGCCAATGTAACCCGAAGCATGGGAATCGTCAACCATTATCAGGGCATCGTATTTTTCGCACAATTCAACAATCTCCGGAAGTTTTGCCAAATCGCCATCCATCGAAAAAACGCCATCGGTTACAACCAACCTGTATTTTGCCGACTGAGCCTCTTTCAGGCAATTTTCAAGTTCAGCCATATCAGCATGCTTGTAACGGGCTCGCTGCGCTTTACAAAGACGCACACCATCAATAATCGAAGCATGATTCAACTCATCTGAAATAATTATGCTGTCGTCGCCCAGCAACGGTTCGAAAACGCCTCCATTGGCGTCGAAAGCCGCACAATACAAAATAGTATCTTCAGTTCCCAGAAATTCCGACATCTTTTCTTCCAGCACTTTGTGAATTTGCTGGGTTCCGCAGATAAAACGAACCGACGAAAGTCCGAAACCCCATCTGTCCATCGTGGTCTGTGCAGCCCTAATAACTTCAGGATGATTGGCCAAACCCAGATAATTGTTGGCACAAAAATTCAACACTTCCTTACCGCCCGAAACAGAAATCGCGGAACTCTGCGACGAAGTAATGATCCTTTCGGTTTTATACAAACCTTGCTCTTTTAGCTCACTTAATGTTTGCTTTAAATCTTGCTGAAGTTTTCCGTACATGATCTTTATTTTTAATTTTAAAACAAAGTAATGGATTCATTGCCTGAAAAAATGTGATAAAAAACAGCCGGAAGCCTTATTCTGCGCATTCATCTACAACATTACGAGATTCGATCCAGGGAATTCCGGATGTGCCTGATTTCAATTCTTTTACAGAAATTCAAAAAATAATTACAGGAATCAGCTTAGTTCATCTTTTTTTTCAATATTTGGCAAATACTTTTCCGACCATTCAAACAAACGAAGATATGAAAACACTTGTTTTATCAGCTATTGGTAAATTCGATCTGATTCAAAGGCCTGATCCTAAACTGAAAAATCCGGACGATGTGCTCATACGAATCAAGTCGGTCGGTGTTTGCGGATCAGATATTCATTATTTCACCGCCGGAAAAATCGGGACACAGGTGGTTCAGTTTCCGTTTGCTGTTGGTCACGAATGTTCCGGAATTGTTATTGAAACAGGAAGCGCCGTAACGAAAGTAAAACCGGGCGATCTGGTTGCCATCGATCCAAGTATTCACTGCGAAGAATGCGATCAGTGCAAAGCCGGAAGGCCGCATACTTGCCGTAAAAATATGTTTTTGGGGTGTCCTGGTCAGTTAGAGGGTTGCCTGAGCGACTACCTGGTTATGCCCGAATTCACATGCTTCAAGGTAAGTGAAGAATTCGGCCCGACAAAAGCCGCTCTTGTTGAACCTTTGACCATTGGAACTTACAGCGTTGAATTGGCGAATATGGATTTTGAAGATAAAACAATTGGGATATTTGGCGCCGGCCCGATTGGATTGAGTGTTTTAATGGTCCTGAAATCGAAAGCCAATTGCCGCATTTTCTCGTTTGAGCCTTTGGAATACCGGCGCAAAAAAGCTAAAAAATTGGGAGCAGAATTCGCTTTTAATCCTTTCGAAACCGATGCGTTTGAAGCAACTGCCAATGTTGAACCCCTATTGCTCGACCTGGTATTCGATTGCAGCGGCGAACAAAAAGCCATCGACGATGCCACCAAAGTTCTGAAACCAGGAGGAAAACTGGTTTTAACCGGAATACCTCCTGAAGGCCAATATATTTTCAACATGGATATGATGCGACGTAAAGAAATTTCAATTGTCAATGTTCGGCGACAGAATCATTGTGTCGAAAAATCGATCGAATTGATAAAGAATGGGTTACCCGTCGAAGAAATGGTTACACATCGCTTTTCTCCGGAGCAAACACAGGAAGCTTTTGAAATGGTTGCCAACTATAAGGATGGAGTGATTAAAGCCATGATTGATTTTTTCTGAGAATAATCTTTTGCAAAAATTTCAGAATAAAAGTCAAAAATGTTGCACGCAAAATAGTTTTTCATTTATATTCGCCCCTGAAGATTTATTAAATTTTTTCATATAATTGCACTAAAATATTAATCGATGAATCCAAACAAACCCAGAGTAATCAAGGATTATGACAAGCTTGATCCGGAAATTCAGGAGAAAATTAAGCTGGAATATCCAAGCGGTTACAGTGAAAGTCTGATCTATTTTACAAACAAGGACGGCAAGCGGGTGAGTGCATTGCCTTTCGAAACAGACGATAAATATTACCTGGTTCGAATGACTGTCTACGAAGCTGAAAAAATCATCGAGGAAGATGACGATTACGACAGCACGGGCTCACTGAAAGATAGTGCAAAAGAAGAATATGAAACCAAGTATGCCGATGACGATATTCTTGGTGCCGATGCCGACGTCAGTGAAATTGATGATGTTGCCGATGACGATTTTGACGACGATGACGATTTTGACGATGACGACGAAGATGGTGGTGACGACGAAGATTAAACTTCGGTTGTAAAACCATTTGCTTTTCATTTTCTGCGATTCGCTTTATTGAATCGCACCCGACTGACAAAGTATGATGTTTCAGGATGTTGTAAAAGCCCGATGCTTTTCACTCCTGAATATTCTACGGTCAGTTTTTTTATGCTTTTTACTGAAATTTCACACCGGTCCTTTTTCCAATATCTGCACTTTAGAAATCGAGCCGAAGCTGGTCGCCCTGATTGGCAAAAGTTACCCGGTGATAGGGTGTAATTCCAATTTCCCGAACCATTTTCCTGTGATGTAAAGTGGGATAACCTTTATTTTTCAACCAATCGTATTGCGGAAATTCACGATGAATAGTTTCCATATATTCATCTCTGTAGGTTTTGGCCAGAACAGAAGCAGCTGCAATCGATAAAAATTTTCCGTCACCTTTTACGATGCAGGCATGCGAAATTTCAGGATAAGCTTTAAACCTGTTTCCATCGATGAGCAAAAATTCGGGTTTAATCTTAAGTTGATCAATGGCGCGGTGCATGGCCAAAAAAGATGCATTCAAAATGTTAATGCGGTCAATTTCATGATTGTCGACAACTCCAACAGCATAAGCAATTGCCTGCGATTCAATAATTGGCCGTAACTCGTTGCGCTGCTTTTCGCTTAGCTTTTTCGAATCATTCAACAGGTCGTTTTCAAAATCTTCAGGCAAAATCACGGCAGAAGCAAAAACAGGACCAGCGAGGCAACCGCGTCCGGCTTCATCACAACCAGCCTCTATCCTACCCTTTTCAAGAAATAACTCGAGTTTGTTTTTGGACATAAACTTGAAACTATTGCGTATTGACACAGATTTGTATGCTTCCCCACAGCAATTCAGCCGTTTTATCCCAACTGAATTTATCTTTCTGAACAAAACCCTTTTCAATCAACGAATCGCGTAAACCATTATCCAGATAAATTCTGATCATCGCATCTTTAATCTGGTTCAGCGAAAACGGGTCGACATATAAAACGGCATTTCCACCAACTTCGGGAAGGGACGTTGTGTTCGAGCAAATTACCGGAACACCGGCATTCATCGCTTCAATTACCGGAATACCAAATCCTTCGAAAAAAGGCACAAATGTTAACGCCAGTGAAGCGCCCAAAACTTTGTGCAACTCTTCGTTCGTTAATCTACCCGTAAAAACGACATCGGTTTTATAGCGCATTCCTTCGTATGTCATTTCAATATCGCCGGTCTTGAACATACTTTCACCAACAATCAACAATTTGGTATCTGTTTCAACCGAAGTTTTAAAAGCGTCGAACGCGCGCAACAATCCGCAAATATTTTTACGCGGATGAAGTGACCCGATAAATAGAAAATAATCTTTTCCTGCGCTATATGTTTCCCGGGTTATTATCCTGTTTTCTTCCGGAATTGGTGTATACGAAGTGTTTACGCCATTGTATACCACATCAACTTTGTCCGAATCAATTTTGTAAGTCCGGTTAATATCTTCCTTCGAGAAAAAAGAAACAGTCACAATCCGATTGGCTTTTTTGGCAAAACGCGGAAAAAAGTAGTTGTAATATTTTGCTTTTAACCACGGCAAATCTTGGGGGCGGTGCGCAAAATTGATATCGTGAATGGCAGCCAATTGCTTAATTCCTGATTTGAGCGACAAATATCCATCGGGCGAAAAGAACAAATCGACCTTGTATTTTTTTAGAATCCTTGGAATCTGAATCTCGAACCAGATTAACCACAAAACCGGATGACGTGTTGGCGGTGAAAGCACGATTGGGGTAATGTTCTCCGAGAAAATAAATTCGTCGGCAAACGGTCGGTCGAAAATAAAAATAAACTGATGCTCAGGATGATCCCTTGTGATTCGCATAAGCGTTTCGCGGGTGAACCAACCGATTCCTTCGAGCTTTCCCTGAATCAGCAATCGGGTATTAACGGCAATTATCATAGGTTTGGCTTGTGAGATCGAAATCTAACCAAATGTACAAAGTCTGAACAAAAAAATGCTACTTTTGGAGCACTTTAATCTAACCGGAAAAAGTTACCCGATTGAAACGGAAGTTTATTACAAATCTTTTACTGCTCCTCTTTCTGAATGTTTTAATCAAACCTTTCTGGATATTCGGAATCGATCTGACGGTGCAGAATTTAGTGGGCGATGAAAGTTACGGATTGTATTTTTCGCTCCTGAATTTTTCTATGATTCTGAACATTCTGCTCGATCTGGGAATAACCAATTACAACAATAAAAACATCGCGCAACACCGCCAGTTGCTAAAAAAACACATCAGCAACATTGTTGGTCTTAAGTTTTTACTTGCCGGTATTTATGCATTTGTTTGCATCGTAACTGCCTTATTAATTGGATACAAAGACATTCAGATTCATCTGCTCTTTTTCCTTATACTAAACCAGTTTCTCATTTCATTCACTCTTTATCTCCGGTCAAATATCAGTGGATTACACTTGTTCAGAACCGATAGTTTATTGTCGGTACTCGACCGCAGTTTGATGATTCTTATTTGTTCGGTGCTTTTATTTACCAATGTTACCCACCACGTTTTCAGAATCGAATGGTTTGTTTACGCACAATCAGCAGCTTATCTGATCGCCAGCCTCATTACGCTCATGGTTGTTTTATCGCGCACCGGGAAACTTAAATTTTACTTCGATCGACGATTTTTCATCGTTTTCCTGAAGAAAAGTTATCCATACGCTTTACTCATTTTGCTGATGTCGTTCTACAACCGCATAGACTCGGTGATGCTCGAGCGCATGCTGGACAATGGAAAAGAACAAGCCGGAATATATGCGCATGCATTCCGGCTTTTCGATGCCGTATCGATGTTTGGCGCTTTGTTTGCCGGTTTATTGCTTCCCATTTTTGCCCGGATGATCAAACAAAAGGAAGACTATGCCTCGATGGTTCAGTTTTCTTTTCTGCTGTTGTTTGTTCCGGCAATCATCATTAGTTTCTCTTCGGGTTTTTACGACCGTGAAATAATGCTCCTTCTTAAATACAGCAATACCACCCTTTCAGCTTCCATTTTCAGGTTGTTAATGATTAGTTTTCTGGGTGTAGCAACAACCTACATATTTGGCACTTTGTTAACTGCAAACGGTAGTATCAGACAATTAAACTGGATGGCCGTTCTTGGCATGTGCCTAAACATTGGCCTTAATATCATACTGATACCGCACATTCAGGCTTTGGGATCGGCATGGGCAAGCCTTGCCACACAACTTTTTACTGCATTGGCTCAAACCACCCTGGCTGTGTATATTTTGAAGCTTCGAATAAATTACGGGCTGATTTTCAAACTAGCCTTGTTTGCTTGCTTCGTATTTCTGGCAGGTTTTTTTAGCCGGATGATAAACACATGGTACGTTGGATATGTTATCATGATTGGTTCAAGTGCGGCATTTGCTTTGTCGATCCGTTTGATCAACCTGAAAACGTTAGTGGAAATTATCAGAAACGAATAGTTAACATGCCCCGAAAACTTACTCCTGAAGATCTTCAGAACAAGAATGAGTTCGAACTTTTAACCGAAGTTTCGCACCGGCATTTGAAGGAGTTTGTGGCTGAACAAATATCCAAAGAAAAGGTCGTCATCCGTTTTTATTCGGTCTACCAGATTTTAATGATCGTGTTGTTTATATATCTGGGCACACGGAGCATCGTGCTTTTGATAAAAGGTTACTCTCTTCAAATTTCAGGAATTGGCCTGGCCATCCTCTTTTCTTTTTCTGTTTTGATTGTTGTACACGAGCTGCTTCATGCATTAGCCTACCGACTTACAGGCGCCAGACGTATTTCATTTGGACTGGAATTGAAGAAATTTATTTTTTATGCCATGGCCGATCGTCAGGTTATTGCTCCCCGAGCATTTCATTTTGTTGCACTTACGCCATTTATACTTGTCAAACTGATTTGTCTCATTGGCTTTCTTTCGTCACATAATATTGTCTTAACTTACTTTTTCCTGAGTGTGATGTGCCTGCATTCGTTGTTTTGTGCGGGCGACATAGCGATGCTCGCCTTTTATAACTTATATCCTGACCGGGAAATTTACAATTACGATAACCGGACTGAAGGAAAAACCTATTTTTACATTCGGAAACAGGATCAAAACATTCACTAAAATCACCACAATTTATGACACTTTTTCAGGCAACCGTTATAGCTATTGTTGAAGGAATCACCGAATTCCTCCCCATATCGTCAACCGGGCACATGATTATTACTGAAGCTTTGCTCGGCATGAACATCGACGAATTTACAAAGGCATTTACAGTGAACATTCAGTTTGGAGCCATTCTCTCGGTAGTTGTATTATACTGGAGACGCTTTGTGCAAAGCTGGACGTTTTATCAAAAGTTATTTGTAGCTTTTCTACCGGCTGCCGTAATTGGATTTCTTGCAAGCGATTACATCGACAGCCTGCTCGAAAATGTGATGGTTGTAGCGGTTATGTTGCTGGTTGGCGGAGTCTTACTTTTGTTTGTCGATAAATGGTTCAACAAGGAAAATCCGGACCAGGAAGTGACTTATCCCAAAGCGCTGAAGATTGGTTTTTGGCAATGTATCGCCATGATTCCGGGAGTTTCGCGCTCGGCTGCAACGATTATCGGTGGGATGCAGCAAAAATTAAGCAGAACAAATGCCGCTGAGTTTTCTTTCTTTTTGGCCGTTCCAACGATGGCGGCTGCTTCGGGCTATAAACTCCTGAAATTGATTTTAGAACCCAATGGCGTGGCCATGCTGAAAGACAATTTGATGGTTTTGCTATTTGGAAACATCATCGCTTTTTTAGTAGCCATGGTGGCTATCAAAACTTTTATAACCTTTCTGCAAAAGCACGGTTTTAAAGTTTTCGGCTGGTACCGCATTGTGGTTGGAATAATTCTGATTACCCTTTTGTTAATGGGTGTCGATTTGACTGTTGTATAAAAAGAGGTTGTATCAAAAGACGTTAATCCAGTCATCCTGAACTTGTTTCAGGATCTCGACGCATTAATTGTCAGATTTTGAAATAAATTCAAAATGACCCAGATTGCGTTTTTTTGTCTTTTGTTACAACCTCTTTTAAAATATTGAATCTTTAATTATTGAATCTTGCTTATTGCACTTTCAATTCTGGAGATTGTTTCTTCTTTCCCAAGTATTTCAAAGATTTCAAACAAGTCGGGGCCTGAACTGCTGCCTACCAAAGCCAACCGAATGGGAACCATAACCACTCCAAATCCCCATTCTTTTTCGGTCATAAATGCTGAAAACAGTTCTTTGATCGATTCGGCCTTCCAGTTTTCAATGGTTTCAAAAAGTCCGGAGATGGCCTGCAACTTCTCATTGGTATCGGGTTTCCATTTTTTCTGGATGGTTTTCTCGTCGTAGCTTTCAGGAGCCTGAAAAAAGAAGTGCCCCTGATCCCACAAATCTTTCACAAAATCGCATCGCTCCTGAATCATGCCAACAATTCGTTCAAGCTGATCAATTTCAGGAGTGAAGCCCTTTTCGTTCAGGATTGGTAAAAACAAAACAGCCAGCTCGGCTGGAGATTTTTGCTGCAAATAGTGCCGGTTAAACCATTTGGCCTTCTCCGGATCGAAACGTGCGCCCGATTTTACCACACGCGACAAATCAAAACTTCCAATCAGTTCGTCCATCGAAAAGAATTCCTGCTCGGTTCCGGAGTTCCAGCCCAGAAGAGCCAGCATATTTATAAATGCTTCCGGGAAATAACCATCTTCGCGATAACCTCTCGATAAATCACCTGTTTCGGGATCTTTCCACAACAAAGGGAAAACAGGAAATCCCATTTTATCGCCGTCACGTTTACTCAGTTTTCCTTTGCCCTCGGGTTTCAGGATAAGCGGCAAATGTGAAAAGCGCGGGCGGGTTTCAGAAAAGCCAAGCGCTTCGTACAATAATATATGTAGCGGCATGGATGGTAGCCATTCTTCGCCGCGAATCACATGTGTAATCTGCATCAGATGATCGTCGACCACATTGGCCAAATGGTAAGTTGGCATGCCGTCAGATTTAAACAAAACCTTATCGTCGAGCTGATTGGTATTGAACGAAACACGGCCACGAATCAAATCTTCTTCAATAATTTCGCGATTTTCGGGCATTTTGAACCGAATAACAAAATGATCTCCACTTTGCAATCGTTTCGAAACCTCTTCCGGAGATAGAGTTAGCGAATTTTTCAACCCGTTGCGGGTGTGTAAATCGTACGAAAAAACTTCCTTCCGGAGTTCCATTTCTTTTCGTAAAACATCAAGTTCTTCGGCCGTATCGAAGGCATAGTAGGCAAAGCCGTTTTCAATGAGGCTATCAGCATATTTCTTGTACATGGATTTTCGCTCGCTTTGCCGGTACGGGCCAAACTCTCCGCCAAAACCAACTCCTTCATCAGGAACTAATCCACACCATTTGAGCGATTCAATAATGTAATCTTCAGCTCCCGGAACAAAACGGTTCTGGTCGGTATCTTCGATGCGAAGCAGAAAATCGCCGCCGTTCTTTTTGGCAAACAAATAATTGAACAAAGCGGTGCGAACTCCGCCCATGTGTAACGGACCGGTTGGACTTGGAGCAAACCGCACCCTCACTTTTCTTTCCATGTTTTTGCTGATTAAAATTTGCGCACAAAGATAACATTTCTGAAGGTTGTAGACCTTTTTTCGACCAATTGCACTTAAAATTCATAGTTGCCAACCCTCCAATTTTGTCTGTTAACTGATATTAACATGATTTTTAACAGGCTTCAGGTAAAATGATTTGTAAATAACCATATATGAATATCTTTGCCTACTCAATTTTTACAGTAATAATATTTTTAATTATTTCGATGAAACGATTTTTTGGACTAGTTGCATTCATTTTGGTTGTTGCACCCCGACTGGTTATAGCTGATGAGGGGATGTGGTTGCCGGCTTTGCTTGAGAAGATTAACATGAACCAAATGAAGCAAGAGGGTTGTTCTTTAAGTGCCGACGATATATATAGTATAAATCATTCGAGTTTGAAGGATGCAGTGGTCGCTCTCGATCACGGTTCGTGCACCGCCGAATTAGTATCGGACGAAGGCCTGTTGTTAACCAACCATCATTGCGGATATGATGAAATACAGGAACATAGCACGGTAGAACACGACTACTTGAAAGACGGCTTTTGGGCTAAAACCAAAGCTGAAGAATTGCCAAATTCAGGAAAAACGGCATCGTTTCTGATCAATTTCGAAGATGTGACTGATAAAATTATTCCGGAATTAAATGATGACATGACCGATGAGGACCGAGCTAAAAAAGTTCGCGAAATTTCATCAAAAATTGAAAAGGAAGCATCTGATAACCCGGATTACAATGCACGGGTCCAGAGCTTGTACAACGACAATAAATATTACCTGTTTGTTTACGAAACGTTCCGCGATATTCGTTTGGTAGGCGCGCCACCGCAGTCGATGGGAAAATTTGGGGGTGACACCGACAATTGGATGTGGCCGCGTCACACCGACGATTTTAGCATGTTCAGAATTTACTGCAGCCCCGACGGAAAACCAGCGTCGTACTCAAAAGACAACGTGCCGTACAAACCTAAATACCATTTGCCAATTTCGCTGAAAGGTTATAAAAACAAGGATTTCGCTATGGTTATGGGTTATCCGGGAAGCACTAATCGGTACAAAACTTCATACGGAATTGAATATACGATGGATGTGACCAATCCGATCCGGATTCAGGTTCGCGAAGAAAAACTTCGGATCATGAAAGATTTCATGAAAACTTCGCAGGAAGCTAAAATTATGTACTCTGCCAAATATGCCCGCAGCTCAAATTACTACAAATACAGCATCGGACAAAATGAAGGTTTGAAGCATCTGAACGTAATTGAAAAAAAGAAAGAACTTGAAAATAAGTTCACGCAATGGGTAAATGCCGATCCTCAACGCAAAGCAAAATACGGCAATGCATTAAACCTGATTGCTGGCGCCTACAAAGATCTGGACGATGAAAAAGCGTTCGAATATATGATTGAATCGATGGTGCGCGGACCAGAAATTTTCTATTTCGCTTACCGCACCCGCCCGTTGTACGATGCGCTTAAATCGGATAAAAATTCGGAACATGTGAGCCTGGCCAGTGAACGCGTAAGAAGTGGACTTGATGAATTTTTCAAAGACTACGACTCCACAACCGATCAAAAAATAGCGGCATCACTGTTTAAAATTTACGAGGAAAATGTGGCTTCGCAATACCAGCCGCCATTTATGAAAGTGGTAAAATCGAAATACGGTAACGACTTCGAGAAATACACCAAAGAATTGTATGCCAAATCAATCTTTGGAAGCCAAGAGCGACTGGTTAAATTCTTCGAATCGCCGAAAGCCAAGGTTTTGGAGAAAGATCCGATCTTCCAGGTTTCTTTGGAAATTTTCAGGATGATGAGCGTGATTGGCGACGAAACCGGCAAAACCACAGCCGACCTAAACAAAGGAAACCGCCTGTTCCTCGGAGGTCTCATGGAAATGGAGCCAAACAAAACATTTTATCCGGATGCCAATTCCACCATGCGTTTAACTTATGGAACTGTTGGCGATTATATTCCGCGCGATGCCGTTGAATACAATTATTTTACAACCTTGAAAGGATACATTGAAAAAGAAATTCCGGGCGATGACGAATTCGATGTTCCGGCCAAACTGAAAGAGCTTTATTACGCCAAGGATTACGGTCGTTATGCCGACACCGATGGCGATCTTCACACTTGTTTCACCACCAATAACGACATTACCGGAGGTAATTCAGGAAGTCCGGTTATTAACGGTCAAGGCCAGTTGATTGGGATTGCATTCGACGGAAACTGGGAAGCCATGAGCGGTGATCTCGCTTTCGAAAATGCCATTCAGAAATGCATCAATGTGGATATCCGCTTTGTACTTTGGACCATCGACAAAATGGCTGGTGCAAAAAATCTGATTGATGAGATGACTATTGTAGAGTAACAGGGCAAACTCACACTTTATCAGGTAAAAATAGTTAATCTTTTTTCTTTGTATTTATTTATAAATCAGTGATTTGGTTGTTGTTTTTTACAATTAAAATTCGTATATTGCATTGATAATCAAAGCAATACGAATTTTGAAAACAACAAATGAATTAAGGTCTATTTTCAGTCAAATAGACGACCCCAGAAGCGATATAAACAAGCTTCATAAATTAGAAGACATCCTTCTTATCGGAATTATTTCAGTGATTTGTGCGGCAGATACGTGGAAAAACATGGAGACTTATGCAAAAGCAAAAGAACAATTTCTGCATTCATTCCTTGATTTACCAAACGGAATTCCTTCTGACGACACCTTCAACCGTGTTTTCTCATCTATTGATAGTGAGCAGTTTGAAGCTTGTTTTGTGGATTGGGTAAGTCGCCTGGTGAACTTGACCGATGGCGAAATTATCCCTATCGATGGAAAAACCATTAGGGGAGCAAAAGCCAATGGGAAAAAGTCACCCTTTCATATGGTGAGTGCATGGGCAACAAACAATAATTTGGTTTTGGGACAAGTGAAAATTTCTGAAAAGTCGAATGAAATTACTGCCATCCCCAAATTACTGGAGCTGATTACCGTAAAAGGATGTACCGTAACAATTGATGCCATGGGGTGCCAACAAGAAATAGCACGTAAGATAATTGAACAGGAAGCTGATTACATTTTAGCTGTTAAGGAGAACCAGAAACAATTGTACCAGGATATTGCAGATGAATTTAGGTTCGGGAAAAATATTCTGGCAGATTTGACGGAAGAACTTGACCATGGGCGCATAGAAACCAGAAGATGCAGTGTTATAACAGATTTTAGGTTCATTGAAAACAAGCAAGAGTGGGCAGGGTTAAAAAGTATCGTTAAAATTGAAAGCATAAGGGAATTTAAAAACTCAGACAAACCAAATGAAACGGCAACAAGATATTACATATCCAGCTTATTGACTGAAGCAAATCAATTACAAAGGGCAATCCGCTTGCACTGGGGAATTGAAAACAAACTTCATTGGGTTTTGGATGTCGCTTTCGCTGAGGATGCTTCCAGAAAGAGGGCAGGAAATGCTGCCCAAAATTTTTCGATACTCAGTAAAATTGCTTTGAACCTACTCAAAAAAGAAACATCCGAAAAACAAGGAATTAAAGGGAAAAGGTTAAAAGCCGCATACGACCATAATTACCTACTCAAAGTTCTCGGTAAAAAAGTGTGAGTTTCCCCTGTGAACCTACTCAAAAAAGAAACATCCGAAAAACAAGGAATTAAAGGGAAAAGGTTAAAAGCCGCATACGACCATAATTACCTACTCAAAGTTCTCGGTAAAAAAGTGTGAGTTTCCCCTGTGTAGAGTAAGATTTTATTTTTATTATACCTGAAAGACCCGTATTTTTGCGGGTCTTTCTTTTTTGATGCACACCACGAATCTTAAACAAAAAACATTGAATATTACAATTTACACAGATGGCGCCGCACGGGGAAATCCGGGACCCGGAGGTTACGGGACAGTTTTAATCTCAGGACAATTCCGGAAAGAATTATCAGATGGATACGAACTTACTACCAATAACCGGATGGAATTATTGGCTGTTATTATTGGTTTGGAAGCGCTGAAACTCGAAAATTCGACCGTGACCATTTATTCAGATTCGAAATATGTAGTTGATGCAGTTGAAAAAGGCTGGATATGGAATTGGGTGAAAACCCGGTTCAAAGGCAAAAAAAACGAAGATTTATGGCTTCGGTTCCTGAAAATCTATCAAAAACACAAAGTGAAATTTGTTTGGGTGAAGGGACATGCCAGTATTCCGGAAAACGAACGCTGCGACCAACTTGCTGTTGAAGCTTCCTTACAACCACATCTCAAAAAAGATACCGGCTACCTTGCAAGCCTGTGACCAAAATCAGCAAAATAAGAAAGAAACCATTAATTTTACCGGCACAAAAAAAACTGCATGAACCTACTATACCGTATTTCCATTTCTTTTTATTCGCTCCTGATCAGACTGGTTGCACCATTCAATGTAAAAGCCAGCCAAATCAGCAAAGGGCGCGCACAGGTTTTCAGTGGAATTGAAGCCAAAATTAAACACGACAAACCTATTGTTTGGGTTCATTGCGCATCGCTTGGCGAGTTTGAACAGGGACGCCCGCTCATCGAAGCTATCAAAAAACAATACCCCGAATACCAGATTTTCCTGACATTTTTCTCTCCTTCAGGATATGAAATCAGGAAAAATTATGATTTGGCCGACTATATATATTATTTACCAGCCGACACTAAACGAAATGCTCAAAAGTTTATCAGGCTTGTTCGTCCTGAAATTGTATTTTTCGTGAAATACGAATTCTGGTTCCATTACATCAGCGAACTGAAAAAGAATAATATTCAACTGTACCTTGTTTCAGCCATTTTTCGCGAAAATCAACATTTCTTTAAAAACTCGTTTTCAGGAAATTGGTATAAAAAAATGTTGTTCGATTTCGAGCACTTTTTTGTGCAGGACGACAAATCTGTTCAATTACTTCATTCTGTCGGAATCAAAAATGTAACACGTGCCGGTGATACCCGTTTTGACCGGGTTGCGGAAATTGCGCGAAACGGCAAAAAGATTGAGCTTGTTGAAAAGTTTAAAGGCCAGAGCCAACTCGTAGTGGCTGGCAGCACCTGGAAACCCGATGAAGAA
The DNA here is from genome assembly GCA_963677955.2 of Prolixibacteraceae bacterium. Classification (GTDB taxonomy): domain Bacteria; phylum Bacteroidota; class Bacteroidia; order Bacteroidales; family Prolixibacteraceae; genus Aquipluma. The sequence continues at coordinate 2,836,989 of CAXXQR010000001.1, read as the reverse complement.
TTGCTGGTGGAATACATTCACAGCCATCCTGAGACAAAATTTATCATCGCACCGCATGAAACCAAACGGGTAAACGTCGAACGGTTGATAAGTATGTTGAAAACCCCGCACATATGTTATACTGAAGCCAGCGAAGAAACAGTTATGAACAAGCAGGTTTTGATTGTTGATACAATCGGGATTTTATCGGCTATCTATAGATATGCCGATATGGCATATATTGGCGGTGGTTTTGGCGTAGGAATACACAACACGCTCGAAGCTGCTATTTTTGGTATGCCCATCGTGTTCGGGCCCAATTACCTCAAGTTTAATGAGGCTACAACAATGGTCGGTCTGGGAGTCGCTTTCCCTGTTTCCGATTATTCAGGTCTGTGTTCGGTCCTGAATTCGCTGCTCACCAACCAAGCCAGGCGCGAAACGATAGCTGCAAAATGTATACATTTTACAAAACAAAACATTGGCGCAACGCAAATTATTTTAGATAAAGTTTTTAACAAAGGCTGATTTACTCTCCCCGATTTTTCCCTCTTATGTTTTGTCGTTCAAACGGCTTAGTTTCAGGTCATTTACCGGAAATTTGAATGCACACATTTTTATTCCAATTAATATTTTTGTAAACTTTTTGTAATATCAAAAATGTTAATTTACTGAAATTCAAAATACTAACATTTCAAAGTTGATAACTTTTGTAATCATTTCTGAAATCGGTATTCTTTTTTTTAAACCTACACACTATATTGCATACAGCAAAAAACACAAGGCGTGAGTGAAAACTTCGTCACGCTTTCAACCGATTATCTATTATTAAAGCTCAAATTTTTTGGTATTATGGCATTCAAAAATGTTGCAATTGAGCCCCAAACCGGGGTAAAAACGTACTCCCAGGATGAAGCTTATGAGGCTTCGCTGAATTATTTTAAGGGAGATGACCTTGCTGCAAGGGTCTGGGTAAACAAGTATGCATTGAAGGATTCCTTCGGGCACATTTATGAATTGACCCCCGACGATATGCACAGACGACTTGCTTCAGAAATTGCAAGAATTGAAAAGAACTATGAAAATCCGATGACAGCTGAAGAAATTTTTGAACTGCTAAGAGATTTTAAATACATAGTTCCTCAGGGAGGCCCAATGACCGGTATTGGTAATAATTTCCAAATCGCATCATTATCCAACTGCTTTGTTATCGGAAATGAAGGAAATTCCGATTCATACGGTGGTATTATGAAAATCGATCAGGAACAGGTACAACTGATGAAGCGTCGTGGTGGTGTAGGACACGACCTTTCGCACATCCGCCCCAAAGGTTCGCCTGTTAAAAACTCGGCCCTAACTTCCACCGGAATTGTGCCTTTTATGGAAAGGTATTCCAATTCAACCAGAGAAGTTGCCCAGGATGGACGTCGCGGCGCACTGATGTTATCGGTTTCGGTTAAGCACCCCGACGCTGAATCTTTTATTGATGCCAAGCTTGAACAGGGAAAGGTTACCGGAGCAAACGTTTCGGTTAAAATTCACGACGATTTTATGCAGTCGGTTGAAGCAGGTAACATTTACCAGACGCAATATCCGATTGATGCCAAAAATCCGAAATATGTGAAGGATATTGATGCAGACAAACTTTGGAAAAAGATTGTTCACAATGCATGGAAATCAGCGGAACCTGGAATCTTGTTTTGGGACACCATCATAAAAGAATCGGTTCCTGATTGTTATGCTGATTTGGGTTACAAAACAGTTTCAACAAATCCTTGCGGCGAAATTCCGCTTTGCCCGTACGACAGTTGCCGACTGATTGCAGTGAACCTGTATTCATATGTCGATCAACCATTCACGTCCAAAGCCAAATTTAATTTCGATTTGTTCAAGCAACATGTTGGTGTAGCTCAACGCATGATGGACGACATCATTGATCTTGAACTTGAAAAAATTGATGGAATCATTGAAAAAATAAATGCCGATCCTGAAAATGAAGACATCAAAAACATCGAGAAATCGATGTGGCTAAAAATCAGGACCAAAGCCAAAGAAGGACGACGCACCGGAGTAGGAATTACTGCCGAAGGTGATATGCTGGCCGCTTTGGGTCTTCGCTACGGCAGCGACGATGCTACTGATTTCAGTGAAGAGATTCACAAAACCGTGGCCATCGAAGCCTACCGTTCTTCAGTAGTTATGGCGAAAGAGCGTGGTGCATTCACCATTTACAGCACCGAGCGCGAAAAAAACAACCCAATGATTAACCGGTTGCGCGCCGAAGACGAACAACTGTATCAGGACATGGTGAAATATGGTCGGCGCAACATCGCTCTTTTAACGATTGCCCCAACCGGCACAACCAGCTTGATGACCCAGACAACTTCAGGAATTGAACCTGTATTTATGCCTGTATACAAACGCCGCCGGAAAGTGAATCCGAACGACAAAAATGTGAAAGTCGATTTTGTTGACGAAGTTGGAGATTCGTGGGAAGAATATGTTGTTTTTCACCACAAGTTTAAAGACTGGATGACGATTAACGGCTTCGAATTGAAAAAGAATTATCCGGAAGAAGATCTGGATGCAATGATCGCCAAATCGCCATACTTTAAAGCAACCTCAAACGATGTTGACTGGATGAATAAAGTGCGTATGCAGGGGAAAATTCAGAAATGGGTTGATCATTCCATCAGTGTAACCATCAACCTTCCGGCTGAAGCAGACGAAGATTTGGTGGGAAAATTATACTTTGAAGCATGGAAGAGCGGATGCAAGGGCGTAACTGTTTACCGCGACGGATCTCGTTCAGGAGTGTTGATTTCGAACAAAAAGGAAGACGAAGAAAAGGAAAAAGAAGTTAAAAAAGACAGCATTTTCCCCACTACACGTCCAACTGTCCTGGAGGCTGATGTAGTTCGTTTCCAGAATGCCAAAGACAAATGGGTTGCATTTATTGGAACCATCGATGGGCGGCCTTACGAAATCTTTACCGGGCTTTCGGATGATGAGGACGGCATTCTGTTGCCACGCACAATCACCAACGGAAAAATCATTAAAAACGTAGAACCCGACGGAACCAAACGTTACGATTTCCAGTACGTGAACAAACGCGGTTACAAGACCACCATCGAAGGATTATCGTTCAAATTCAATCCGGTTTTCTGGAATTATGCCAAATTAATTTCCGGAGTTTTACGCCACGGAATGCCAATTCACAAAGTAGTTGACACTGTAACCAGTTTGCAGTTTGACAACGACACCATCAACAGTTGGAAAGCCGGAGTTGCACGCGCACTGAAAAAATATGTTCCGGACGGAACTGTTGCCGAAGGTGCTGTTTGCGGCGAATGCGGCTCGCACAATGTGACTTACCAGGAAGGTTGTTTGATTTGTCCGGATTGCGGAACATCCAAATGCGGATAACAAATTAGCTCCATTGAATACAAAAAGCTGTTTCAAATTAATTTTGAAGCAGCTTTTTCTGTTTATAGGACTCGCTCGTAGGAACGGTTAGTTCCTTCTATCTACACCAGGATAAGGTAATTCGAAAAAGAAAGCAGAGCCTTTGCCAGGTTCTGATTCAACCCAAATTTGGCCTTGTAATAATTCAACGAGATTCCGGGTAATTGACAATCCAAGTCCATTTCCGCCGTGTTTGCGCGACAAGCTGGATTCAACCTGAATAAATTCCTGAAATATTTTTTCCTGAAAATCGTGTGGAATGCCAATTCCCGTATCTTTTACAGCAAAAAGAATCGTATTATCCTTAACAGTGTATTTAACCTCAACATAACCCGATTCCGTAAATTTAATTGCATTATTTATCAGATTATAAAAAATTTGCTTCAATCGATCAGCATCACTTTCAAATAAAACTTCATCTAACTGATCCTCAGAAGTCACAATTAATTCAATACCTTTTTCCCGAGCTTTATGTATTAATTCCTTATGTATGCCAAACAATAATTTTGGCACCGACAAAAAAGTATTGTGAATTCTGATTTTTCCGGCAGCAAGTCTCGATATATCCAGAATGTCGTTTATAATAGTCAGCAAATTGTTACCGTTTTCAATAATCACTTTCACAAAACCTGTTTTCTGATCCTCATCAAAATCCGAATCAGTCAACAATTCCGAAAACCCGATAATGCTGTTAAGTGGTGTACGAACTTCGTGCGACATGTTGGCCAGAAATGATGATTTCATCCGATCACTCTCCTCGGCTCTCTCCTTGGCATTGATAAGTTCTTCCTCTTTTCGCTTTTTCTCGGTGATATCTTCGTCAACCGACACAAAATGAATAATCTCACCTTTTGAATCAGTAATAGACGATATCGACTTGTTTACCCAGTAAATTTCACCACTGCTATTCTTATTAATAAGCTCGCCCCGCCAAACTTCTCCGGAAAGAATGGTCTCCCACATAACTTTGTAAAGCCTTTTATGCATCAACCCCGAACGCAAAATAGCCGTTTTATTTCCAATTACTTCTTCAACTGAATAGCCCGACATTTCATAAAACCTTGGATTGGCATATTCAATGAGCCCGCTTTTATCGGTAATGCAAATTGATACCGGACTGTTCTCAACTGCTTTCGACAATTTCTTCAATTCTGCTTCAGCCACTTTTCTGGCGTGCTTTTCTTCTACGTCATTTAGTGCCCGACGGATGGCATAAGGTAATCGTTCGAGCCTGTCCTTCAGCACGTAATCGGCGGCTCCCTCTTTTAGCAACTCAACAGCCAAATCTTCTCCAATAGTTCCCGAAACACAAATCAGAGGCACTTCCGGACACATTTTTTGAACCTGCTTTAGTGCAGCAATCCCATTATACATAGGCAAATTGTAATCGGAAAGAATCAGGTCATACGTTTTCGAAGTAAGAAGATCAACAAATCCTTTTTCGCTTGAAACCAAATCGATTTCCATTTCAAGACCTTCAGAATTTAATTTTTCGATTACCAATTCTGCATCTTGCTGAACATCTTCAAGATAAAGTATTTTAAGTCTGGATTGTGGCATATCAACTCATTTTTTTGACGCTTAGGGCAATATGAACTTACTTGCTAAATTGCCGACTGACTTGTGGTACTATCTGATTTTATCAATTCGTGTGATATCAGTTTCGACCACAACAAGACCAGCAATAAAACAGGACAGATTCGTTTGAGGCACAATATAATCTGTCATATACCAGAAAAATAAACAATTGGAAATGGATTTAGGTTTTTGACTTAACATTTTATACAGGTAACCTTTCCATCGTTCAGGATTCCTTCGTTTGAATTTAATATTATGTCAGTAAATTATACTATTTGATAAACAACATTAACTTGAAAAATCTCCTTCCGAAATTACAAAGTCCTGAAAATATCGACACCTCAATTAATGACGAAAAATCAGATTTTACATCAACTTTTAAGAAAGTAGGTTAAATTTGAAGAAATTTAGGAAGACAGCCAATGCTAAACTTTTGCATGTAAATTCACCAATAAACCCAACAAATGAAAAATTTGAAAACATCACTTTCATTCATTCTTTTAATGCTTTTCACAGGTGTCACTTATGCTCAGTCCTGGGCTAATGTCGAACGTTTCAGGGATGACAACGCTAAAATCGGAGCTCCGTCAGCTCACGAAAACCGAATTGTGTTTATGGGAAACTCGATTACCGAAGGCTGGATTAACACTCATCCCGAATTCTTCTCCGGAAAATCGTACGTCAATCGCGGCATCAGCGGGCAAACTACACCACAAATGCTTGTTCGGTTTAGACCAGATGTGCTTAACCTGAAACCAAAAGTGGTGGTTATTTTGGCCGGCACCAACGACATTGCCGGAAATACCGGTCCTTCAACCCTGGAAATGATCATGGATAACTTGATTTCGATGAGCGAACTAGCCAAAGCTAACAATATCAAAGTAGTTTTGAGTTCGGTTTTGCCGGCTTACGATTATCCGTGGAAACCAGGACTCGAACCTGCCGGAAAAATCATCAAACTAAACGAGATGATAAAAAAATACGCCGATGAAAATAAAATCGTTTATCTCGATTATTTTTCGTCGATGGTTGATGAGCGGAATGGACTAAAAAAAGAATATTCAAACGACGGTGTTCATCCAACCGACGCTGGCTATAAAATTATGGAACCATTGGTTGAAGAAGCCATTCTGAAAGCCCTGAAGGGAAAGAATTAGACAGAATACCTGTCGTTGGAGTCAAGTCAATTCTCCTCAAAATATGACAAAAATAAAAGTTCGTCAATAGGCGGACTTTCTTTTTTTGTGAACAAAAAAAAAACAATATTACGCCAAAAATAAGCTGTACTATTTTTGAAAGTCCGCGGATTCTTATACCTTGATTAAGCGCCATTGATTAATTGGTTGTCATTTAAATAAAGGATTATGATTTCGGAAAGCAGCCTTGAAAAATTAAAGATTTTGGCCGGAGCAGCCAAATACGATGTGTCGTGCGCATCGAGCGGAACCCAGCGAAACAACGTAAAAGGAGGGATTGGCAACGCATCCGCCTGGGGCATTTGTCACAGTTTTACCGAAGACGGACGTTGTGTTTCGCTCCTGAAAATTATGCTGAGCAATTATTGTATTTACGACTGTGCCTATTGCATCAACCGCAAAAGCAACGACATTCCGCGAACTTCATTTTCTCCTGACGAAATTGCCAACCTGACAATCGAGTTTTACCGCCGAAATTATATCGAAGGACTTTTCCTAAGTTCCGGAGTCTTGAAAAATCCGGACTACACAATGGAACGAATGGTTTCAGTAGCAAAAAATCTACGAACCGAACATCGTTACAACGGCTACATTCACCTGAAAGCTATTCCAGGTGCAAGTCAGCAATTGATTTCCGATGCAGGTCGCTGGGCCGATCGTTTGAGTGTAAATATTGAAATACCGACCGAGATTAATCTGAAAATATTGGCGCCTGACAAAGATTTCAGAAGCGTTCTGGAACCGATGAAAATGATTTCGACCAGCATTCAGGAAGCAAAGGAAGAACGGAAAAATTACCGGAATGCGCCACGTTTTAGTCCTGCCGGCCAAAGTACCCAGTTGATTATTGGTGCCACCAACGACACCGATCGTACAATACTGAAATTGTCGTCGGCACTCTATTCCCGACGCGATTTGAAACGAGTGTATTATTCAGGCTACATTCCGGTAAATACTTACGATTCACGACTTCCGGCATTGATCACTCCCCCGCTCCGACGCGAACACCGCCTCTATCAAGCCGATTGGCTGATGCGATTCTACGGTTTCCGAAGCGACGAAATCGTCAACAATGAAAATCCGAATCTCGATCTGGAACTTGATCCCAAAGTGACTTTTGCACTGCGCAACCCGCATCTTTTCCCGGTTGATATTAACACGGCTGATCCACTCATGCTGTTGCGTGTGCCCGGAATTGGAACAAGGTCGGTACCGTTGATTGTGATGGCGCGAAAACATCAGCGGCTAAACTCATCACATCTGCAAAAAATGGGTGTGGTGATAAAACGTGCCCGATATTTTATAACCTGCAACGAACTTCGCTCGCAAAACATTCAGGAATTAAAGCCTGAAATTGTACGCCAGCTTTTGCTCGAAAAGAAACCGGTTGGCAGCGATGGCGCTTTCCAACTGAAACTGTTTCATCCGATGACGCCGGCGCTGAGGTAGATAAAAATGTTGCGGGTTACGGGAATTCGCCGTCAACTCGTAACACGCAACGCGAATCACGCAACCAAAATTTATGAACATCTTTTCGTTCGACAATACCTTCGAAGGCCTGCTAACTTTAGTTTTTGAAAGTTACAGCCGCAATCAGTTTCCCGATGAAATCCTTTCAGGAGAAGGAAGCCAGAATGTTTTATTTGGATCGGAGGTTGCCATACTCACCGACGACCGAAAAGCCGAAAGGGTTTGGAAGGGCATTGTTGCACATTCGTCACTCGAAAATGCGCACCGAATTTATCGTGTTTTTTTGTCAGGATTGCCCGATACGCCGTTGTTGTTGCTAAAATATATCAGGTTGATTATTGATTCCACAAAAAATGAAGAGACAAATTTCGCTGAACCACATGTTGTTGATGTGCACAAATTGCATCAAAAAGTCTGCAAAGAGGCGCATCGGATTCACATGTTTACGCGATTTCAGAAAACGGTGGAGGGCAGTTATTATGCTTCATTTGCGCCCATGTACGACGTGTTGCCGCTCTGTATTCCGCATTTCAAAGACCGGTTTGCCGACCAATCTTGGATAATTTACGATCTGAAGCGCAATTACGGATTTTTATACGATCAGAAAACCGTTTCGAGAGTTGTTTTCGACGACCTGAAAGTGAACCCGCAAAACGGGCAGTTGCACACTTCGCTTCTGGCTGAAGATGAAAAGTTATTTCAGCAATTGTGGAAACAATATTTCAAAAGCATTTGCATTCAGGAACGAAAAAACGACAAAGTTCACCGGCAACTTTTACCCAAAAGGTATTGGAAATACCTTCCGGAGAAAACAGCGCTCTAGATTTTGCCAGGATGTAATCCCAACAAACGGAATGGCAAAAAAGGTAAAGTCACTGATTTAGTTTGACCGTGGCGCTCAAGAATTTCCTGAAGTATTTCGCGTGTGATATCCGGAAATTTGATTTCGAGTGGCTGAGAATTTTCAATCCAATCCGTTAAAATCGGCGCCGAATCCGAAAAGTGATTAAGTACCTTTACGCCCAATGATTTAAGGTACGCCGCATTACAATATTGTTCGTATTGCTTTTTCATCGGGATCACACACAATTTTTTACCCATATAGATCGCTTCGGCAGGGCCTTCGAAACCGGCCGTGCAAACCAAACCGGTACAACTCAGGAAGCTTTTGGTGAATTCGGTGAGCGAAATCGGGTGAAACTGAATGTTGCCAACTGTATAATTGCTTTTGGAATGTTTGGAAAAAACCTGCCATTCGGTATCCGGAATGCTGGATAAAACATCCTGTATCTGCTGATCGCTGTAAGCGGGTAAATAAACCGTATAATGCGGCTTGCGGGTTGAATCAGCATTTCGGATGTCACGACGAATGACAGGAGGGAAAATATTAGGAGAGAAGGGTTTAAAGTTAAAGCCATATTTAAAATTGGCTGGGGCATAATGTTTCAGGATCATTTTACCGAAAAGGTCGTTGAATTCGGGTTTTGGAGCCGAATGATGCAAAACAGCATTCTGATGACTCAAGCCAATGCACTCTTTGCCGCGATAACGGCAGGCCCAGGCCGAAACGGGCTCAAAATCGCTGATCACCATATCGTATTTTTCAACCGGCAGATTCCTGGCGTCTTTTACAAATTGCCTGAACGACATCTCACGGGCAGTTTTAAAAATATCGACACCGCCTTTTTGACCGATTATAAAACTCATTCCTGAAAACCTGTAATCAATCCGAAAGGAAACCTTCAGGTCCGCTTGTGTTCCACTGACCAACACATCGGTATCGGCCATCGATTTCAGAATAGGCACAATTTCGGTTGCACGGGCCAAATGGCCATTTCCGGTTCCCTGTATGGCGTATAAGATTTTCATTTTATAATAGTTGCGTGTTTCGAGAAGCGTGTTTCGAGTTATTTTTCAGTGACTTGAAAATTATATAATGATCATTCGATATTGTTATTTCTAAAAGAACGCGGCAACGGCCAATTCCTCAACGATCGATTTATACAGTTGCTTCTTATCGGGTATAAAAAGTTCATCGCCGGGTGATTCTGTTTCTTCTTCATCTTCTGAAAGAAAATAATTCAGGCTCCACTTTCCGTCGATGCACTCTGCTGCTGAAAAATGCTCAACCCAATCGCCACAATTGATGTAGCGAACTGTTCCCTTATCGGTTTCTATGGTTTTATCGACGGGAATATGCGTGTGACCGCAAATTACCAAATCGACATTTTTGCTGATGGCTGCATTGGCAATAGCTTTTTCGAAATTGGTCAGCACCTGCTTGCGTTTCGAAATCCGGTCTTTCATCGATTTGTACAAAATCATTTCCTTGCCGCTAAAAGCCTTCAGGAACAAATTGATAAACTTGTTGAAAAGTGTCAGGAACCCGTAAGCTGCGGCTCCAAGTTTGGCCAGCCAAGGCGAATGGTGGATAATGTGATCGAAAACATCGCCATGGAAAATCCATGTTTTTTGTCCGCCTGAAGTTATTTCGAACTGGTTAACAATGCTAAAATTTCCCAGTTTCGTGTTGTTGAATTTGCGGAAAACATCGTCGTGATTCCCCGTGATGTAAACAACTCTGACACCTTTTTCAATCATTTTCAGGATTTGCCGGATGACTTTTAAGTGGGCTTTTGGAAAATAATTCCGACTGAAACGCCAGGTATCAATAATGTCGCCGTTCAAAACCAAGGTTTTGGGCTGAATTGATTTTAAATACTTGAGAAGAGGTTTGGCCTTGCTGGCGAGGGTTGCCATGTGAAAGTCGGAGATTACCGATACATCTAATTTCTTTGAGTTGGCTTGCATAAAGCATATCCTTAAAACTTGATGCAAGTAGCAAGATGTTGATTACACGGATATTAATAATCGATAAATATTCGGTTAAATTGTCACACACTCAGCTCTGTAAGCTTGATTGCAGAAAAATTACAAATCTTTTCGTGATTTTCGTTTTTACCCACGCTGTGAAAAAGATCATTTCGTGATTTCAGTATTGTTTTGGATGGAACCTGTAAGACCAGCCTTGAAATCTTTCCAGTCGTACACGATGACAAAAAGCAACATTGCTAAGATGCCGAGTAAGAAAAATTGAAAATCGCGTTTGGTAATTTTTAATTTCATAGTGGAAAATTTAGGTTATGATCTGCAAGATAACAAATTTGTTTAAAACCACTTTATGATCAACATTTTTTTAAATTCGCCGGAAATGAAAAAGTGAGGCCATCGTTTTCAGACAACCTCACCTTTCATTCAGAAATTACTTAATACATCCACCGTCTGGATCTATTTTTTGTCCCACCAAACTTTGTCGGTATCTATACTAACCGACGGCACATTGTCTTTATTGTAAAGTTTTGCGCTTGTAGAATAAGGCATCCTGACCGGAACATTATCATATTGGGCGCCAATGGGTAAAACTATTTCAGGATAATGAGTTCTGCGATAATCGTTATAATTTTCAACTGAGAGAAAGTTCGCAATTGATTTCAGTTCAATAATCATTTTCTGCGCAGCCTCAAATGTTTGTGGCAAAGCTGGCAAGGCATTGACAAATGCATCAGCTTCAACCTCAGTAAATGCAGGTGCATTATTGAGCTCTAATTTCAACAAATTTGCTTTTGTACCATCCTTCAAATACTTGTAAGCATTTACATAGTCGCTTTTCCAAAGATATGCTTCTGATTTTAAGAAACATGCTTCTGCATAAGTCATCAATGAAACTGGTGTCGATTTCGTGATAAAATAAGGAGTTACAGGTTCTTTCGCATCATAATCTGTTCTTTCGATTGACAACTTCGATGTAACTCCGGGAACGGTTGTTAACAATCCGTTACGGTGGGGAATAATCTGCCCGATTTTGTTACCTCCATATGTTGGATCAGCAAATACATTTAATCTTGGATCATTGTATTTAGTCAGGATATTGTAAACATTGGAGTCAAGATAAAGAACATTATACTTGCTCATCCACTGATACCAAGGATTTTCTGCTCCTGTTTTATCGAAATATGCAAAATCAGCATCATCGGCGTTACTGGCAAAACCAGTTGTCAGTGCAGCTAAAGCGATATCTGCCTGTGCAGAACCACCTTTAGCATAAGTTAATCTGATGGCATATCTTGCTTTCAACGAGCTGGCCAGTTTCTTCCATTTGGCAACATCTCCCTGATAAAGCAGATCATCATCTCCGGGCTCTGATAACTGAGCTGCTGTTGAATTTAAATTTACTTGTGCATCATCAAGAAGCTTCACAATGGCTGCATAAACTGATTCCTGATCATCATATTTGGGTTTCGGAAATTCTATTGGCTTGAAGGCTTCTGAATATGGAACGCTTCCCCACAAATCAGTTGTAATGGCGAGCGAATAAGCCATCAATGTTTGACCAATACCTAAATAGTGAGTATTCCCGTTAGTCACAGCACTCTGCATGAGCAAATTGCAGTTTTTCAAAACACTGGTATAAAGAGTATATTCCCAGGTATTGTTAACATCGGTATCAAGAATTTTGAAAGTTTGCACATCAGGTGGCAAACCATTCAATGAAAATTGGCCAACCCAGGCATTGGTATATCGAGCCGGGAATCCACCAGTCAATTCATATGAAACTTTAGCTACAATTCCAGGCAGCAAAACACTTTCTGTGATTACTTCTTCTGACGGAGAATCGGGATTTACGTTAACATCCAACCAATTTGAGCAACTGGTTAAATAGCCAACTAAAAACAGAACTCCAAATATTTTATATAGTGCTTTCATATTCAGTATATTATAAAGTTAATTTTAGGGCGAAGTTTATACTTTTACTCGAAGGAACGGCAAAGTTCGATAGACCCTGTCCGTTACCACTCCCATAGAGGCTGTTTTCTGGATCAGATCCGGTAAAACTATCAGAGGTTTTAAGCCACAGATTTCGACCTGAAACAGTAAACACCAATCCTTTAAGCGAGATTCTATTCAATATGCTTTTAGGAAGGTCGTAGCTTATAGATACGTCGCGCAACCGAATAAAGCTTGCATCCTGAACGTTAGCCTCGTCAATATTGGCTTGATTTGACCAATACGTGCGGAAATCGGAGACTTGAGTGGTATTTACCTGACCATCTGATTCTCTGACCCCTTTCACAACAATTGGATGTTCACGGTCGCGGGTTAACCACGAAGTTCCGTAAGCTTTGGTATAATATTCATCGAGGTTATAAACATCTCCACCTTGCCGTGTATCAATTAAAGCTGAAATTGATAATCCTTTCCATGTAAATGTGTTTCTCATACCACCGATCCAATCAGGCATCGCATTGCCAATGGGACCACTCTCGTCGGCAGCCAATTCTAAACCATCACCATCAACCAGAATATCGCCATTTTCATTTCGCAGGTATTTCGAACCCCAAATAACTCCATAAGGTTGATCGGCCATAATAAATATTCCGGGACTAGTAAATCCGGCTAACCTGATACTACTAACACCCTCAGTCAGGCTAATTACTTTGTTGTTGTTTTTCGAATAATTTAGGTTGATATCCCAACTAAAGTCATTAATCTTAAGCGGCGTAACATTTAGCTGTAATTCCAACCCCTGATTTTTAATTTCAGCAGCATTTACTACCCTGCTGCCAAATCCGGTTTCAGGAGCAATTGGAGCGCTAAAAATCTGATCTTTACTGGTTTTATCGTAATAGGCAACATCGAAAGATACTCTGTTGTTCAGAAATTTTAATTCAAGGCCTGCTTCGTACTCAGTTGTAATTTCAGGTTTTAACAATGGATTACCCATGATGTTTGATTGCAGATAACTGCCAATTCCATTGTACGGGAAAATTATATCTCCGCGCATTCCGTCACCGGGATTTGCTTTGTCGTAAGTGGTTACAGTTGAGTAGACCGGAGCATCGTTACCAACTCTGGCATACGAAAGTCTCAGTTTCCCAAAATCGAACCAACTATTCTTAAGGTCAAAAGCGTCACTGAAAATAAAACCCGAGCTTACCGATGGATAGAAGTATGAATTATTTTCTTTGGGCAGAGTCGACGACCAGTCATTCCTTCCGGTTACAGTTAAATACAAATAATTATCGTACGAAAGAGTAGCTGAACTATACAGACTTATCATTCGCTTTTCACTTGTCCCTTCCGAAGGATCATTGACCTTTGTATTTGATAAATTATAAAATCCGGGAATTATGAAATCAGTAGCCTGTATTGATTTCACATGATAGAATTGTGAATTAAGATTGTGGCCAACCAGGAAATCGATTTTGAATTTATCAGAAAGCTCTTTATCTCCAACAAGCATAAAATCTGAATTAATCTCTCTGCGGATACGTGACGACTCAATAATTCGTCCACTTGGATACGATCCCCGATTACCGGCATTTTCATAATACTTTGAGGTTGAAGTGTAATAATCCAACCCAAAATTACCTTTGGCTTTTAACCATGACAAGAGCGTATAATCAAAAGTAAAGTTTGGAGCAAAGCGATCTCTGGTGTCAATATATCGGGTATTTTCAAGCACCCAATAAGGATTGTTCCTCGTAGGAGTTCTCCACAATCGCTGATCGCCATTACTGTCAACCGCTGGAAACAAATTATAGGTAGGTGGAACAGTAAGAACAGTCCACATAATTGAACTCATTCCGTTACCTTCGCTTAATCGTTCATTTCTCGTTGAAACATATTCCATTTTTGCACCAATCGATAGCCTCTCTCCGAGTTTCGAATTGAACTTAGCCATCATACTATATCGATCGAGTGAATTGTTCGGAACGGTTCCTGTTTGATTTAGAGTTCCAACACTGGCAAAATATCCTGACTTATCAGTACCTCCCTGAATATTAAGCGAATTTTCGTAGGTTTTGCCGATATCAAAGATAGCCCATCTGTCGTATGTGGCATAGTTTGTTGTATCAAGCCTGGGTCCCCAAACCCATGAAGATTTTTCGGTTTCTCCATCCACGTAATTCCCGTCGGTTCCCAAACCATAAGCTTCCTGAATTTTATTTGGTCTGATTTTGTCGAGCCCAAAACGCGAGCTAAAAGTAATGACCGGAGTTTTTCCTGACAACCCGCTTTTTGTCGTAATTAGAATAACACCGCTGGCGGCTCTTGAACCATACAATGCGGTAGCGGCTGCTCCTTTTAAAACTGTCATGGACGCAATTTGATTGGGATCAATGTCAATACCAGTGTTGGAAGTTGATCCATTAAACAAAGCCTGGTCCACATCATTCTCGTCGAAATTAGCTTCATCATTATTAAACGGAACACCATCGACTACAAATAATGGCTGATTATTTCCTTTCAAAGAAGAAACACCGCGGATGGTAATACGAGCCGAACTACCAGCCATACCACTTGAATTTGAAATCTGAACCCCAGCAACCTTACCCGAAAGAGCAGCTACAACATTAGCCTCGTTTGCCTGAACGAGTTCGTCGGATTTAACTTCTGTAGCTGAATACGTAAGCGATTTTTTCTCTCTGGATATCCCCATGGCAGTAACCACAACTTCATCAACCGCAATGTTATCAGAAACCATCTTTACATCCATTGTTGTTTGGCCTGTAATCGCGATTTTTTGCGTTATCATTCCCACGAACGAGAACACCATATTTTTTGCAGATGTTGGAACCGTAACGGAGAATGCCCCATTCATATCTGTCATCGCTCCAATAGTTGTTCCCTCTACCGAAACGGTAACTCCGGGCATTGGCGAACCATCTTCCGAAGAATTAACGTGCCCGGTAAGAATTCTGGTTTGGGCATTCCCTGTTAAGATGCTCAATGCAAGAATAAATACTAGTAAAAATCCTGTTTTCATGAATAAATAATTGAGTTTATAATTAGAAAATATACACGCTATGACGGAATTCTTCCATAAAGAAAATACTCCGAAATGTTAGTTTTGATTATATTATTTCTGCCACATCATGTTAAGTCAGCGGCGTTGGCTTTTATCTTTTAAAGAAAACTCTAGTTAATAAGATAGAAATAAAGTATCAATGACTCTTTTATACCTACAAACACACGATTTTTAACCCGATGAACGACTTTCCCCCCGGAAGATCGTGGATCAATCGTGGAATGACCCCTTTTGTCAAAAAACAGACAAAGCCAAACGTATATTTTTAAAAGAAACCTTTGGATTTTTATCAATGTTAGCACTCTTCCGGTGGGTGAATGATTGAAATTTGGTCAAAAGAGTGTTAAAAATTGTGAAAATTGCCGTTCGTGGTTAAAAATACGCAGAACACACCTTAAAAACCGATATTGAATGTGAACGACAAGTTCAAAATTCAGAGAACTTATTTCATTCTCCGTTGTATTTACACCACCAGCAAAATTTTAAATTACGATTGAACAGATAAAAAATAAAATCAGAGACGCAGGATTATTGCTGCGTTCTTTGTTTAAATTTAGCTCGTTAAATAAGCATATTAGCAACCGATGGAAAACAGTTTTCTCACCCAGCTATCGCATGAATTTGAGAGACCCTTTCAAAATCCTGTGCTTGTTTTTTCAATCATTCTGTTTATTATTTTGCTTTCACCCTTGTTGCTTCGGAAACTAAAAATTCCGGGGATAATTGGGCTAATCCTTTCCGGAGTAGTACTTGGCCCCCATGGGCTAAATGTGCTGGAGCTCAACTCTGCAGTTAAACTTTTTTCAACAATCGGGTTACTTTATATCATGTTTACCGCCGGACTCGAACTGGATATGAAAGAGTTCCAACACAACAAAAATAAAAGTCTTGTATTTGGGTTTCTGACATTCAGCATTCCACTTGTGATCGGAGTACCGGTGTGTTACTACTTTCTGGACTATGGATTTGTTGCCAGCCTGTTGATTTCAAGCATGTTTTCGACTCACACTATGGTTGCGTACCCCATTGTGAGCAAATTTGGGATATCAAAAAATGAAGCTGTCGCCGTAACAGTTGGCGGTACCATTTTAACAGATACCGCCGTGTTGATTATGCTTGCGGTTATTCTGGGTTCAAATAACGGAGGTTTGTCTTTTTCGTTCTGGCTAAGACTGTTTGTTTCAACCGCAATTTTTCTCACAATCATGTTCCTGATCATTCCCAAAATAACCAAATGGTTCTTTCAGAAACTTGAAAGCGAAAAAACATCGCATTACATATTTGTACTTTCGGTGGTTTTTTTCGCGGCATTTCTGGCCGAACTCGCCGGAGTTGAAGCCATTATTGGAGCATTCGTGGCCGGGCTCGCCCTTAATAAGCTCATCCCCTACTCATCGGCGCTTATGAATCGGATTGAATTTACCGGCAACGCATTGTTTATCCCGTTTTTCCTGATAAGCGTCGGAATGCTGGTTGATGTTTCCGTCCTCCTGAAAGGGAATTCTGCGATCATAATTGCAGTAACTTTAACTGTTGTCGCCCTTGCCGGAAAATGGATTGCAGCGGGCTTAACCAGCTATATCTTTAAATACTCATCGGGGCAGCGAAAACTGATTTTTGGATTAAGCAGTTCGCATGCGGCGGCTACGCTGGCCGTAATTATGGTTGGATTCCAATCAAAAATTATCCACGAAAATGCGTTGAACGGCACAATTTTACTGATTCTGATTACCTGTCTGGTGGCTAGTTTAATTACAGAAAATGCATCGCGACAGATTCTTGCCAGTAGCACGCCGGACACTGCCGACGGGAGAATAAATCAGGAAAACGAACATATTCTGATCCCCATTGCCAACCCCCGAAATCTTGAAATATTGCTTGAGTTTGCTTCTTTCATCAAACATAAAAAGTCGCCAAATCCAATCCACATATTGAAAGTTGTTCCAAATACCGAAGACGCCGAAACAAACCTGGCCAAAGCCAGAAAAGAAATTGACAGCCATTTAAAAGATATTCCCGATGAAATAAAAGTGAACATTGTAGCCACCATCGATCACAACATTGCCGGAGGAATTATACGCATGTCGAAGGAACTTTTTGCCGATACCATTCTGATCGGATGGCCACAAAAGTCCAGTGTTTTCGAGCGGTTCACCGAAACGAAAACAGCCTCACTGGTATCCAGAACCACGCGATCGCTCTACATCAGTCATTTCGAGTATCCTTTATTGAATCACAAGCGAATCATACTTTGTTGTCCGCCCCTGGCAGGATTGGAACACGGCTTTCGAATATGGCTTTCGAGGTTTACAAATCTGTCGAAAGTACTTCAGGCAACCGTGATCTTTCGTTGCGACGAAAAAACAAAGGCCGCGATCCTGAACGAACTCAAACTCTTAAAAATAGTGTCAGGAACAACTTTTTCGGATGAAATTGATTACAGTGATTTTACCGTTCTCCAAAATGAAATCAGGCCTGAAGATTTATTGGTTGTTGTTTCCGCCCGTCGAAATTCGATTTCTCACAGCAACCTGATGGAAAATCTGGAAGAAAAACTGGACAAGAAATTTGTCAAACAAAGCAAAGTAGTGGTTTACCCGCGAACGTATGCCATCGACAGCAAATACACCGAATATGGAGAAATTAACCCGGAATCGATTTCGCTTGGAATTGAAAAAGTTCAGAAAATAGGACGGGAACTGGGAGGAATTATCAAAGGAGATCGCAAAGAAAAATCCTGAAAGTTATACTACTGACAAACTTGCTTTAAGGTTCAACCAACAATTCATTTAAAACTGAATCCATTCGGGCTATATTTTCTTCGGAAAAGCCTTGAACAAAAAAGCATCATTTCCGGTAAAGCTGAGGATCAGCCCACACTCCATCTTTTTCATCTTTCAATTTCAAAAGGTAACTATTTCCCGATTTTTCTATCGAAAGCGGTGCTACCAATGTTAACATTTCCAGAATCTTATCAATCCCATCATCCAAATTAACATTTGCTGAAAATCGCATTTGGCTGAAATAATTACCCTCCAATTGAATTTTAACCGAATAAAATTTCCCGAGATCTTTCACAACATCAACCAAGATAGCATTTCGAAAAATAAGCTTTCCTGACAATTCCGAATATAAATTTGGGTCAGGAGTTTTGTATTTTATGATGCTGTCTCCTTTCGAATTCCAATCGCCGGTTTCGTTGGCTTTAACAGAAACCGAGTTGGCTAAATCGAAGTTCCTGGTATAAAAGAAAACGTTGCCCTCGTCAACCGAAACGGTTTCTGTGGCCGGATTCGAAGCATCAACAAAAAATTTTGTTCCCAAAACCATAATCCGGGTGTTTGGCATGGCTATTTTGAAAGGGTGTTTCGAGTCCGGAGTCACTTCAAAATAAGCTTGTCCTTTGAGGAAGACAACGCGTTCATCTCCGTTAAATTTCTCCGGATATTTAAAATTCGCATGCTCCGCTAAAACAACTTTTGTACTGTCGGGAAGGTAAATCACCTGCCGGTTTGTCGCGGTTATTTCGTGCATATTCAGATTTGGAACTACCGATAAAATTGCCTTTGCCACAAAAAAAGTGAGAAAAACTGCGGCAGCGCTCAACTGTGTGCGACGTACGATTCGCTTGATCAGAATCCTTCGGGTGACCTTTTGCAGGGCGCGGCGTTCATCGGGTTGAAAGCCAACGTTAACCGAATTGCCAATGCGAACGATCTTCCGTAATTCGTCGTACTGATTTCGGTTTTCTTCCGACGCCGACAGCCAATCTTCAAGCCCGGTTTGTTCTTCCGGAGAAAGTTGGGTTTCAAACGAAGCTATAATTCTATCGATGGGAAAGCTGTTCATCACTGTTTTTTAGAATGATGATCCGGCCCGTTTAAAAATCCCCCAAACAAAACCGATTTTTTTAATTGGAAATCAGGAAATCGAGCAACACCAATCCGGCAGGCAATAAATGCAAAACAGGTTTCAGCTCCGTTCGAAGTTTTGTAACCGCAATGGCAACCTGGTTCTCAACAGTTTTTGCTGAAATATTCAGTATTTCGGCCACTTCTTTTTGTTTCAGGCCTTCCACTTTGTGCAGAATAAATATTTGACGGCATCTTTCAGGAAGGTTGGCAATGGCTTTATTCAGGTATGGCATAATGGCGTCGAGCGCCGAACGATCTTCCTCAGCAGATTCGGTAATCAAGTTTGAATAATAATCCTGATGATGTTTCTTTCGGGTCGTTTGGCTCCGGATTGTTTTCAGGCATTCGTTGTAAGTCGATTTTAACAGATACGATCTCAGGTTTTCAGGGACAGTCAATTTGCGCCTGTTTTCCCAGAAGCGAACAAACATACGCTGCACAGCTTCTTCCGACTCATCTTCGTCGTGCAGAAAGACCAGTGCAAAACGACACAAATCCTTGTAATAAAACAGGAAAAGCTCGTCGAAAGCATTTTTATCACCGTTCTGGATTAGTTGAATTTGATCCGGATTTTTCAAAACGTTCGAATTAATCGAGACAAATATGCGGAACCAAATCTAGTTTTACAAAACAATCAAACGATAAACCGATGGGAAATAGTAAAGGCCTCCGTTTCCGGAAGCCTTATGGGTTTAAACTGATTCCCAGATTCGGGAAAGATTACTGGCTCTTAGCCTAAAGATCTAGAATTACCCGGTTTATTAAGCAGCTTTCATCGAGAAAGCTTTGGTGAGGATATCGGGATAAATCTCCAGAAAGTTTTCGAAACACCATTCTTTCAATTGATTTATTTCCGAATCGCCTACCCATTTAATACACTTTGCCAATTCTTTCCGGAATAATTCGCGGCTAAAACTAACTTTAGGTAAAATAACTTTAGCGTACTCTAACATTGCTTCTGTTTTTTGTGTTTCTTAACTGTTGTATGAAAATAACGTATTTTTTCGCCTTTAAATATGTCCGAAAACAGGCATTAACAGAGTTTAACAGGTCTTCACACTTGCTCCGGAAATAATTCTCTGAATTACAACCCGATATAACTTCGGAAAATCAAAACTGTTTCAGAACATCTTTGCCGACATAATTCTCGATCACAAAAAAACAGCAATCAAATTACGATTTCGTTGCAATCGAATTAATAAACGTGGAAACTTTTTGCGCAATTGTTTCACTTCCCTCCAGTGCTTTTACAAAAGCGCTGCCAATGATGGCGCCACTGGCATAATGACAGGCATTGTCAAACGTTTCAGCATTCGAAATTCCAAATCCAATCAGCCTTGGGTTCTTGACACCGCTATTTTTAACTCGCTGAAAATATTCACGTTGAAAGTCGGAAACACTCGACTTTGCACCGGTTGTAGAATTGCTCGAAACCATATAAATAAATCCTGACGAAACTTCATCAATTAGTTTTAGCCGATCATCCGAGGTTTGCGGGGTAATCAGGAAAATATTGTGCAGGTTATTGGTTTCGAAAACAGTTTTAAATTGTTCCTGAAAAACGTCCATAGGCAGATCGGGAATAATCAGCCCATCGATACCAATTTCGTTGCACTTTTTGCAGAAGGCATCCACTCCGTATTGCAAAACCGGATTGATATAGCCCATCAGAATCAATGGTATATCAATTGTTTTCCGGACGTCCCTCAATTGGTCGAACAGTTTTCTGATGCTCATTCCGTTTTGTAGCGCGATCAGGCTGCTGTGCTGAATGACAGGCCCGTCGGCCACCGGATCAGAAAACGGCATCCCGATTTCAATCAGGTCAACGCCGTTTTTCACCAGTTCATGTATAATTGTCGTTGTGTCGTCTAACTTCGGATATCCGGCCGTGAAATACACCGAAAGCACCCGTTCAGTTTTATATTGAAAAAGCTTATTTATCCTGTTGTTCATGATTTTCAGTTTTTTACTGATCCGATGACTTGGAGTCATCGGATCAGTATTCAATACGTACTCAGTAATTAATATCCAAAATGTTTCAAATAGGTTTCCATGTCCTTATCGCCCCTTCCGGAGAGATTGACAACGGTAACTTCTTCCGGTTTTAACTGAATTTTCTTCAGTGCTGCCAGGGCGTGTGCCGATTCGAGCGCCGGAATAATTCCTTCCAGTTGGGTGAGTTCGAGCGCAGCGTCCAAAACCTCGGCATCGGTTGCCCACAAATATTTGGCACGTTTCGTAGCAAATAAATTGGCGTGCATCGGTCCGATTCCCGGATAATCCAGTCCGGCCGAAATTGAATACGGCTCGGTAATCTGGCCATCATCGGTTTGCATTAGGATGGAGCGTGAACTGTGCAGAACGCCAGGGCTTCCGAGTGTCAAAGTGGCAGCAGTTTCCTGTGTATCAACACCTTTTCCGGCAGCTTCAACACCAATCAGTTCCACCTCTTCCTGATCGAGAAAATGATAAAAGGCACCTGCAGCATTGCTTCCGCCACCCACGCAGGCCATCACCCGGTCGGGATAATCGCGACCAGTCTGCTCTTCCAACTGCCAGCGAATTTCTTCGGAAATTACGGCCTGAAACCGCGCCACCATGTCGGGATATGGATGTGGGCCAACCACTGAACCAATGATGTAATGCGTATCAACCGGATTGTTGATCCAATCGCGCATGGCTTCGTTGGTAGCATCTTTCAGGGTTTGATTACCACTGACAGCCGGAATTACTTCAGCCCCCAGCATGCGCATCTTTTTTACATTCGGCGCCTGGCGTTCCACATCAACGGCGCCCATGTAAACGATGCATTTCAATCCCATCAGTGCACAAACAGTGGCTGTAGCCAAACCGTGCTGGCCGGCACCTGTTTCGGCAATAATGCGATGCTTGCCCAACTTTTTGGCTACGAGAATTTGCCCGATGGTATTGTTTATTTTGTGTGAACCCGTATGGTTCAAGTCCTCACGTTTCAGGTAAATGTTGCTTTGGTATTTTTCTGAAAGTCGTTTCGCCAGATATAAAGGCGAAGGCCTTCCGACGTAATTTTTCAGCAGTCCTGCAAATTCCTGCCTGAAATCGTAGGAGTGCATAATGTCGAGGTAATTCAGACGAAGTTCTTCGATGTTTGGAACCATCATTTCGGGAATATACGCTCCACCGAACTCGCCATAATATCCTTTTTGGTTAACTTGATAGGTCATCTGATATATGATTTACTATTTAATGATTTACTATTTACGATTGAGATCCAAGCATAAAAATTAGCACCAAGTCGTCCTGAACTTGTTTCAGGATCTCATTTCATTTTTGGACAGACCCCGAAATAAATTCGGGGTGACTATGGTTAAATCTTTATTTGTGATAAGATATGCTTCTGATTTCAAAAATAAAATTCTTAACTTTTTCTACATCTTTTAACGCCGGTTCAATTTCGAATCCGCTGTTGATATCAATTCCGCGCCATCGTGGATGCATAAAATGACGAATGGCTTCCAGATCATCCGGCCCGATGCCACCGCTTAAAAAGAACGGCACATCTCCATTGTATTTTTCAAGCAGTTGCCAGTTAAATTTCTGTCCGGTTCCGCCCGGAACGTTTCCTTTGGTGTCGAACAGAAAGTAATCACATACTCCGGAATAGGCTTTCAATCCTGAAAAATCAAATTGCTCATCCACAGAAAGTGCTTTAAAAACCATTAAGCCAGATTTCTGAATTTGCCGGCAATATTCCGGTGATTCATTTCCATGCAACTGTGCCACTTCTAAATTCAGCTTTTTACAGATTTCAATCACTTCCTCCGGAAATTCGTCAACAAACACACCCACTTTTTTCACCGATTCAGGAATTGCTTTCAGTGTTTCCACATGCAATTCTGTTCCGACAAACCGTTTGCTTTTTGGGTAAAAAATGAATCCGATGAAATCGGGCAATGCTGAGGCTATTCCTGAAATGTTATCAGGATTTCGCATTCCACAGACTTTTATTTTTAGTTCGTTCATCATCTTGGTATGAATATCTTCTTTGTCATCCCGAATTTATTTCGGGATCTGCTCTCAACCAGGGAAAGATCCTGAACCAAGTTCAGGATGACGGGTAAAATTATTTTTTCAGTTTTTCAATAAATTTCCTACAGGCTTTTCCCGGATCATCCGTTTTCATGAAGGTTTCGCCAATCAGGAAGCCTTTGAAGCCTGCGGCCCGCAATTCTGCAATGCTTTCAGGATTGGAAATCCCACTTTCCGAAATCTTCACAAATTGTTCCGGAATAAGCTTACTCAGACGAACCGATGTTTGCACGTCCACTTCAAAGGTTTTCAAATTCCGGTTGTTCACCCCAACCAAATCCACCATCGAATTCA
This sequence comes from Prolixibacteraceae bacterium, assembly GCA_963677955.2. Lineage (GTDB taxonomy): Bacteria > Bacteroidota > Bacteroidia > Bacteroidales > Prolixibacteraceae > Aquipluma. Next base: position 2,813,152 of record CAXXQR010000001.1, on the reverse strand, counting down.
GTTTTTCCAGCTCTTCCTCGCTGTGAACTTCAACTAAAACTTCCAGCCCGATTTCTTTGGCGGTCTGTGTTAGTTCAAGCAACAGACTTTTGCTCAGGCTTTCGGCAATCAGTAAAATCACATCGGCGCCGTGCGCTTTGGCTTCGTATATCTGGTATGGGTCGAGCATAAAATCTTTGCGAAGTATCGGTGTGCTTTTATTCGCCCAGCGCGCCGAAGCCAGATTTTCGAACGAGCCGCCAAAAAATCGGTCGTCAGTCAAAACCGATAAGCCGCTGGCTCCCGCTGCTACGTATGCTGCTGTAATCTCCGAAGCCTCTGCTTCAGCATTAATGACTCCTTTCGAGGGCGATTGAGTTTTAAATTCGGCAATCACACCGCTCGCTCGTTCGGCCAACAAAGCAGCTTTCAGCGAATTGGTCTTCCGCTTAAAATAGGGCGATTCCATCAATTGTTCCATCGAAACCTTGCTTTTTGCTTCAGCAATTTCGGTTCGTTTGTGGTTATTTATTTCGTCGAGTATGGTCATTTTCTTGTTGCGGGTTTCGAGTTACAAGTTTCGGGAACGACATGTAACCCGAAACATTTTTAATTATTTAATTCCATCAGTTTCTTAAATGCCGCCAGCGCTTTTCCCGAATTCAGCGATTCGGAAGCTTCTGCTACACAATCGGCCAATGATTTCTCCGGAAATACACAATGAATTCCCATGGCAGTATTGGCAATCACCACATTTTTCTGGGCTTCGGTTGAGGTTCCTTCCAATACATTTTAAAAATTCTGGCGGCTGCATCAACAGTTTCTCCTCCGTAAAGATCTTTCTGCAAAACAGTTTTAAATCCAAAGTCTTCAGGCGAAAGGCTGTCTTCTGTCTGGTTGGAGACAAAGCGGGCAGCACCGGTCAGCGAAATTTCATCGTAGCCATCCAGACTGTTCACAATGAGGTAATTCTGACCGCTTTCCTTAAACACTTCGTGGTACAAATCCATCACATCCAAATCGTAAACACCGACCATCTGGTTTTTTGGAAACGAGGGATTAATGATCGGCCCCATCATATTAAACAGCGTTTTCACCTTCAACGCTCTTCGAACCGGACCAACACTTTTCATGGCCGGATGAAAAAGCGGGGCATGAAAAAAGCAGATTCCGGCTTCTTCCACTTCACGATGCAATTTAGCCTGATCGTTGCTGAATTTGTACCCAAAATATTCGAACATATTCGACGATCCGCTCACTGATGACGATCCATAGTTTCCATGTTTGGTCACTTTAATACCTGCACCTGCCAATGCAAAGGCGCTCAGCGTCGAAATGTTGAAGGTGTCTTTTCCATCGCCGCCGGTGCCTACAATATCAATGGTATTGAACTCCGAAAGGTCAATTTGAACGCAAAGTTCGAGCAGCGCCTGCCGAAAACCAGCGAGTTCTTCTGCCTTGATTCGCCGCATCCGGAAAACGGTCAGGAACGAAGCAATTTCCGAATCCGAAAAATGTCCTTCAGCTATGCGTACCAGCATTTGGTGTGCTTCGGATTTACTTAGTGTATTTCCTGAAAACAGGTGATTTAATGTGTCTTTCATTTTATTCGTTTCGGGTTACGGGTTTCAGGTTTCGGGTTAACACACAACTCGTAACCTGTAACTCGCAACGATTTTATTTCACTTATTCAGCCAATTCGCAATGATCTGTTCGCCCAACGGTGTCAGTACCGATTCGGGATGAAACTGAACGCCTTCCACGTCGTACTCGGTATGTTTCATCGACATGATCATGCCTTTTTCGTCGTAGCTAGTTACCTTTAGGCAGTCCGGCAACCCTTCCTGATTGACAATCCACGAATGATAACGGCCAACCGAAAAACTGTCGGGTAAACCATCAAACAAAGTGGTGACCTGTTCGGTTTTGGTAACCGGCGTTGCGATTCCATGCAAAACGCGGTTCATGTTGGTCAATGTTCCACCGAACGCTTCGCCAATGGCCTGATGCCCCAAACAAACGCCAAGCATGCTTTTGGTCGGTGCGAATTTACGGATAATATCCAGCAACAAGCCGGCTTCTTCAGGAATACCCGGTCCGGGCGACAGCACAATTTTATCGTACTTTTCCAAATCTTCGAGTGCAATTTCGTCGTTCCTGAAGACATCAACCGGCAAACCTGAAATCTTTTTGATCGCATGGACCAAATTGTAGGTGAACGAATCGTAATTATCTATGACTACTATTTTCATGTTTTTCTATGTTTCGCGTTGCAGTATCCGGGTTGCGGGTATACTCGAAACCCGTAACTCGCAACTCGCAACAATTTTTAATTAATCTCTTTTGCAATTTCGAGTGCTTTTTTCAGTGCGCCCAGCTTATTATTTACTTCCTGAAGTTCACTTTCTTCCTGCGAATCGGCCACGATTCCGGCGCCTGCCTGATAATAAAGTGTATTTCCTTTGCTCAGAAATGACCGAATCATAATGGCATGATTCAGGGTATTATCAAACCCCATGTAGCCAATACACCCACCATAATAACTGCGTCGCTGGTTTTCGTAGCGGTCGATCAGCGTCATGGCCATGTGTTTGGGTGCTCCTGATAATGTTCCGGCCGGAAACGAATCGCCCAAAACCGTAATCATATTCGTGTCTTCAGGAAGCTTTCCGGAAACTTCGGACACCAGGTGAATAACATGTGAGAAATACTGCACCTGCCGATAGCTGTCAACCGTTACATCACTGGCGTTTCGGCTAAGGTCGTTCCGGGCCAAATCGACCAGCATCACATGCTCGGCATTTTCTTTTGGATCGGCACACAAACGTTCAGCAGCAACACGGTCTTCTTCATCGTTTCCGGTGCGCTTAAAAGTTCCGGCAATCGGATTAATGATTGCTCTGCCTTTTTTTATCCGTAATTCAGCTTCAGGACTTGAACCGAAAATACGATAGGTTCCGTAGTCGAAATAAAACAAATAGGGCGATGGATTGACTGTCCGCAGCGCACGGTAAACGTTGAACTCGTCGCCTTTAAACGGTTGCGAAAACTGGCGCGAAAGTACGATCTGAAACACATCACCACGGTAACAATGTTCTTTCCCTTTGGTGACCATGTATTTGTACTCTTCATTGGTGATGTTCGAGACTTCGTTGCCAACCGTATCAAACTGGGTTGGTGAAAAAGTCAAGTTCCGGAGCAACGATTCAATTTGCCCAATTTCTTTGGTTTCGCCATCCATCAGGTTTTCAATCAGGTAAATGGTGTCCTTGTGGTGATCGATCGCTACAATGTATTTGTAAAAGCAATATTTCACTTCAGGAACTTTATAAGCTTCCTTCGCTTCTGCAGTAATTTCTATCTTTTCGAAATACTTCACGGCATCGTAGCTGATGTAACCAAACAATCCGTTAGCGGGCAATCCTTCGGTTTCACCGGAAAGCTGAAACGATTTAAAAAAGGCATCGAGTTCCCGGTCCACCCGGTTTTCCGGAGTAATCGCTTTGGTTACTTTTTCACGTCCGTTATATTCCACCGTAATTTCTCCTGAATCGGCGGTAAAGCAAGCCATAGGCTTGATGCAGATAAACGAATAGGCATTCTCGTGTCCGTGATAATCGGAACTTTCGAGCAGAATAGAATTTGGGAATAAATCCCTGAATTTTAAATAGACACTCACCGGAGTCAAGGTATCTGCGAGTATCTTCTTAAGGCTGACTTGTACATTAATTTCTTTCATATATATGCTATTTTGTTTTTTAATTATTACCACATAGGCACATAGGTCACATAGATTTTATTTCAAAAACCTTTTCCTATGTGTTCTATGTGTCTATGTGGTTCCATTAGTAATTTTATTTTCGTGATTACTGAATAAAAAAAGCGGCTTACCGTGTTCCGATAAGCCGCCTTTTTGTTCATTTTTTGCAATGATAGCTACTTCCTTCCACGGTATTGCGAAAAGTTTCTGTGCCACCACCAAATATTTTTCATCGAATTGATCATCATCTTAAAATTAAAAAACCTGCTTTCAATCTATTGGAAGCAGGCCTTTGTATGGTTAAAAAATACCAATATGGCTATTACTTCCTGTTATTTTCAGAAAGACCCCACCACGGAAGCCATATTGTATTTGTATTTTGAATCATGTTTTTAAAATCTGCTGTAAAAAAATGAAATTAATTCCACAATAACAAACCTTGAAGAAATATTGTTTAAACCCTTCCTGAATTTTAATCTAAAATTCGTTTTGAATCAATACAAAAAATTAATCATCGTGACTGAAAATTAATTCTCCGTCTTTAAATAACCTTGTTTCGCCGTGCCAGTTGGTGTAAACGTAATGCTGGTTACTGTATTTAATTCCTGAAGCCATTCGCTCCTGCTTCAGTTCAATTCTCTCTCCGTTAAGCTCCAACTCACAGGTACCGTGTGTGTTGTTAAAAGTCTGCTTCAGGGTAATTCCGTCTTTGTTTGTGCAAGTCGCACTTACAATCTCATCGCCTTTTTGAATTTCAGTTTCATTCCTTTGGTTTTCCTTCCCCGAATTTCTATTTGCACATGACGTACAAATCAAAAATGAAACGATAAAAAAATATAGAAATTTTCTGGCCATACCCAATATTATTGTGCCAAAGTGAACCTAAAACTTACACCAAAGTTAGTGCTCGACGTATTGAATGAACCGACCAATGGATTGTTTAATATACGGTCGTAATATAACCTCAACTGGAAACGGTCGCTAAGCATGTAGTCGGCTGTGGTTTTCAACGTGATGTTGTTCTGTCCGGCAGTTAACTGTGGAAGATCATCTTCCAGCTTGCGCAGAATAGTCAAATTCTTTCGGAAAGATAAATCGGCCCTGACATTTAAATCGTTTGAATATGCTTTCTGCGATTTCTTGGTCTTGATAATGAGATCCATTCTCGAAAAACGATAACCCAATCCAAAAACCATTTCCTTACTAATGATTTCTGTTATCTGGTTATTCGAAAAACTGAATGCCAGATTTCGTGATGATTTCAACTCAGCCCGTGTTTCCAAATCGTTCAGCCAGGTTATATCCATATTAATCAGCGGGCTAAACTGTTCGGAAATACTAACTGAATTTATATCGTTTGGCCCAATAAAGTCGCCCAGTTTGTCGCCAATGACTTTACGTGCATAACTGAATCCATCGCCATACAAAGTCTCGTCGTAATCGAGGTTTGTAATAAATGAACCCACGTTGTAGCTCGACCGGTATGCATGATTAAAACTCAGCGTTTTAAAATACCGTTTCAGGAATTCCGATTGTGCCACAATTCCTTCATATGTGATCCTCCAGTTCGGTCGCATATACTTGATCGATGGGAACGGACTTAACGACACTTGTTCGGCAGTTTGCCCGGTATAAGCAGCAATAAAAGCGGGTACCAAAACCTGAGGCGACGATGGGCCATATCCAACTGGATATTTGGTATCCGGATCGCGTTCCAAATGATTGTATCCGGCAGCAGCATTGTCAACCCTTTGGGCGGCCAACCGATCAGCAATTTTTATCCTATATGTTTTTAAATTCTCAAAAGCAGGAGATTCAACATTAACTGTTCCATCGGCATTTTTCCGACCTATTTTAGTGAATGCCGTTCTAAAAGTGTTGATCGACATCGTAAAATTACCTTTTACCGACTTGTTAACCGGATCGAACCGACTACTGGAACTGTCGTAATTGTAAAATTCTGTCATTCGTTCGGAATACGTACGGTTGGCATTTATATCAATCTTAAGATCAGGGAACGGCTCAACATTGGCGCGAAAATTAAACGTTTCGCTGTGCGACATCACAAAAGGAGAATTGAGCGTTGTATCGCGGGTGATCCATCCATTTTCGGCTGCTCTTTTTGCAAAATTCCGATCCTGCCAGCCTATCAGGAATGGTATTCCGGGCGCTGTTGTCTGACCGGCAATGTCACCAAACACATTCTTATCCGGAGTATACTTTCCTGAACCAAACAAATGCGGCTCAGGCATAAAACCGGGCATCACAGTTCCGTCGGTTGAAGAATAACTAAGCGAAATGCTGCGCACACTCATCAGGGCACGAGCAGTATATTCAATAAGTTTCTTGCCCAGATCGTGGTTAACTTCAACTTTGCCCTTCACAATAAATTTCACTCCGGAAGCATTCTTTTCAGGTGTAAAGCTAATTCTGTTGGCATTTATGATGTCGACCTTTCCGTCCACTTTTGTACCATCTTTTGCAATGGCAATAACCTCGACTTTTTCGGTATTCAGTTTGTGGAAAATAGCTTTGGGTGTATTGGCTTTCAACCTGACATTGTCGGTGGTATACTGAACATCTTTAATTTTTGGAGCCGATTTGTCTTTATCGTTCTGACCCGGTTTTTGTTGCGCCTGATTGCGCTGCTGTCCTGCCTGTCCTTGTCCCTGACGTTGCCGCTGAATCCGCTGCTGCTGACGCGAACTGGTTCCGTATTTCTGGTTGATCTCCTTCAGGAACCCAACTTTATTGTAAAGCGTTACCATATTGAGCTGGCCGTTTAGCTGCAATTGACGCGAGTTCTCGATCACATTTCCAAGCACAACCGACTTATCGGTAATTGGTCCGGTCTGCCAGTCGTACATTCCCTGGTACCGCGCAGAAACTGATGTCCAGTCGAGCAAGGGCAACTTATTGATCGGAACCATATAATTGGCATTGATCAAATGATGGTACAAAGTCGGGCGCCCCAAATTAAACAAATTGGTCAGGATCGAATCCTTCTTCATCGCGTAGTCGTCGTCGTGGCGATTGATTCGGCCTGCCGGTTCATCGATGCGTGCAGTTTTCTGCGACGAAAAATCAAGTTGCAGACTTCGGGTTAAATTGTATCGAATGTCGACATAGTTGTTCAGGATAAAATCCTTGTTAAACGTTCGTGGAATGATCATGTTCGGATTTGATACATTCCGAAGCTGTATTTCGTTGTAGTGCCTCCAGAAATCTGTCCGGAAGGAAAATTGAGATGGCAATGGATAAAAATTGAAGTCGCGAATCAGCTTAAATATGCTTTTGTTCAGCACTTTCGACTTATTGAAAGGCTCAACCAATTCAGGCCTTCCGTTGTAATTGTAGCTGAATAAACCGCGGTAATTCTTGTCGAGGTTAATTTCCGTGTTCACATCATGCCTGGTCAGCTCATTGTATGAATAGGTCACCGAGAAGTTGGTCGGATCGTATATTTTAGGTTTGCCGGATTTACTGCTCCGATCGACTTTAACATTTGTAAAATTGATACTTTTTCGAATAGTCACGTCCTGAGCCAGACTTTTCAACGAATCGCGTTCTGACTTACTTCCCAGGATGTTTAAAGCGTCCTTCATTTTTATATCCGGATCGAGCGGATTGTATTTTGGATTGCTGGTGCTTTGCGAATATCCCACATACATTGGAATCCGGACCTGAGCCTTGTCGGGGAAAAATTTACCAAGTTCGAGATTTGCCGACATGTCGAGTTCAACCAGATCGTCCATGGCGCGCTCGTTCACCTTTTTATCGATGCTTCCAAATCCTGCGCTACGTGTCCTTCCGGCCAAAATAACCGAACCCAAATCTGCCAGCTTTGCCGTTACCCGACCGGTTGCAGCCCAACCACCACCTTCTTCAAAATCGGAAAGACGAAGCTCATTCAGCCACACTTCAATCGCACGCGGCCCGTAATTGTTGGCATCTTTCTTATTGTAGCGGATACCCATCATCATAACTTCCACGTTCCCCAAATTTGGATTTCCCTTGATTGAAACCAGACGAGCGCCGTCAGCTATAGAATATGGCACTGTCAGACTTGCTGTCGGATTTGCGTTTCGCATCGCCTCATTCCGGGCCAGTTTTACGTTTGTAAATGTTTCCAGACTCAAGTCCATACGGTTTGCATCGGGCCAAACCGCCAGGCGATCCGCTTCATTTGTGCTGGAATACGATCCATTTGGATCTGTCAATGAAAGTGGTATTTCATATTCGTAGTAGTTGTAATTGTAATCGGAACCAATTCGCACAAACAACGATAAATCATTGTCCTTTAGCGGATAACCTTCAATGGCTTCGGCATGGACTTCCATGAGCAAACGTTTGTAATTTCTAAAATCCATGCTCAGGTTTTTGTAGGCTGCCCGTGCATCACCTTCTTCCAAATCGACTGTGCGTAACACCAGCGACTGCTCGTTCAACTGCCTGAGTTGCGGATTTGCCGGGTCGATAACTCGTTCGATTCCCGGAGGCAAAACGTAGTGAATTGGTTTGCGGCTGGCATTTTCCTCAATATTTACCGCCGAAATATCAAATTGTGTATTTAGTGAATTTGATCCGGCTTTCCCATCCACATCTTTGGTGTATTTCCGCCAATCAGAACGAACCAGATCGAGCGTAGCAAAACGCAGAACGGTTGGTTTTGCAAATCCTTTCATGAACATTCTCAAGAACCGGATGGATTTAAAATCGGAGATGGAACCAATAACCTGATTCGGAGTTCGAACCGGCACTTTAAACTGATACCAGTGAACGGTGTCAATTCTATTATTCTTTTGCTTTACAACTGCTGTGCGAATATCAGCAATGGAATTCTTGCCAACAACCATATCCTGACGGCGCAAACTCACCCGGTACTGAAAATACCGTTCATATTCGTTCAGGGTATTGTCGTCGTTAATATCTTCTACGTCTGGCTGAGTCGACGCTGTCGTCGAAGTTGTTTCAGAGACAGGTGAGTTACCGTCGGGACCGTTAAAATTCTTGTACCGTTCCAGAATTGTCAGTTTTTCCTGATCGTAATCAGAACCCCGATAATAATGGTAATTGTCGCTCGACGGGTCAGCTATCGCTTTGGCCAGAGCCGGCTGATCAAGTATATTTTGCAATGCCTGTAGATAAGGCTGTCTGAATGTCTTTTCGTCGGCATCATTTAACCCATCAAAACCGATATCCTGATACTGACGGCTTTTAGCACTGTTGTCAAACTGGTTGGTGAGTGACTGTTGTTTTGGAACGCGCCCCCAAATGGTTGTATCGGTAGCAGAAACGTCTGAAGTTATCGGCAAGCCGTTTTCGAACGATTTACGCGAATCTTTAAGCACATCTTCAGATACATCGCCCAAATCGAAATACAGATCTCCACCATTATTTTGATCGAGTGAATCATTGATAAACGGATCCATCATCCAAAATTCGATAAACTCAATATTGGCTGCTTCAAAATCGCTGGTTTCAACCTTTCGCATGATACCTCCCCAGCGAGATTCCGGATCGCGAAGAGTTCCGTCAGGGTTAACACCTTGCGAATATGTCGAAGGATTTGCATCGAAATTATATGGGCCTCTCTCTTCAGGATAAAAGGCCAAGTCGAACACCGGAATATTCGTTGGCAAACCGACCGGGGTTTCACGATCAGGAAAAATTTCCTTTTCGTAAACTTCACGAACCAGATTGTCTGACTGATAATCTGCATTCGATTTAATGTAATCCGGCGTTGTCGGACTATTTCTCAGGAACAGCGGATCGATAATGTACCAGGCCAGTTTTGCCCGGTTAAAACCATAAGCTAGATTATCGTTTGTCTCGGCTTCAGGAAACATGACCTGCTTTTGTGGTGTGCTGGCCAGTACCCAGGCTGAACGTGTTTTCAGGTCGATCGAAGTTTTGGTGGCCTCGAAATCGTCGATGTATGCCGTTCCGCTTTTGTTGATAATTTTTGAATGCCCCGGAACCAATTGGGCAAACTCACCATCGAACGAAATGGATGATGGCTCCTTGGTGGAATAAAACGGTAGTTTATCAACGAGTTTGGTCAGGAACATTGACTGGTTGGAATATGACGCGTCCAAACCAAGCATGGTATTGGAAATCGGGTCGTCACCGTAATTCACTTTTTGTGTCAGCGGGCGCTCCTGCATGTGTAAAACCGTGGCGCCTAGATTAAACCGGTCGCTAAACGCATAGTTGGCATGAGCACCAATCATGGTTTTGCGCTGCATACTAAATAAATCCTGACTTTCGGTAGAGACCTGAATTGGCGTTCCCGATTCGAGCAAACCGGTATTTATAATTTTTACAATTCCTGAAGTATAGTCAACTGTGTAATCGATATTTTCGGTCAAGGTGCGTCCACCCGTGGTTACTTTTACCGATCCGCGAGCCAGATTTTGCGAATTCACCATAATTTCCGAACTCGAAGCGCCTTTGTACGAACCTTTCAGTTTAAACTTGTTGTGTTCGGCGTCCTGTTCCGCGACTGTTCGGGTTGAATCGTACAGAGTCCGGTAAACATATTTGCTGATCAGTGATGGATCGACAATGGAGTCAGCCAGGTTTTTACCGAAAGGTTCCAAAACCGGGAAGATTATCTTTCCGGCAGAAGAATTAACTGTAATTCCTTCGACATAATCAAAAACTCCGTCGCGGCCAAGATCGAGCTGCGAATTCAGGTTATCGAGGTTTAAAACATTCAACAAAATATGTCCGTCGAGACGTCCTTCCGGAAGGAAATTATTGTTGGTTCCGGTTTGATCGTTCTGGTAAAGAACATCAAGCACAAATTCATCGTTGGTTAACTGATAAGCATTCAGATCGTAAATGTTCTTCATCATCAGTTTCCAGTTCGGAATCTTTGGCGAAAGATTGGTTCCTTTCAGCAATTTGAGTACCAGTGTTTGAGGGGCATCGACGCCATCGGTTGAAAATTCACCCACCTGATAGGTTTTTCCGTTTGCTGTGTAATTGAACGCAACTGCCAGAACCTCATCGGAGTTCAACGCTGAACGCAGCGAAATATACCCAAGATTTAAATTTACCGTGTATTCCGATTCGCTAAGTAATCGTGCAGATTCAATCTTTTCGAAATCCTGACCACCGACGAACTTCGATGCAGCAAGTGGAGCAAGTGTTTTATTGATGTTGTCAGACTGCCGAATGGCAGAATAATTCGTGATCATTTGCTCATACAAACCGTTGGCTTTGTTGAACGGATAAACACTTTCAGGATACTGATTGCCTGAATTTTCCTGAAAAGCGCCAACTTTATTGTAAATATTCGGGTCGTGCTCGCCCAAATCCATAAACGCCAGAATATTGCGCGATTCTTTAAAGTTGCTCGACTTGTTGGTTACCCAAACTTCAATTTTGTTGATGGTAATGTTTGAGCGCACTATCGGCAAATTAGCAAGTGCTTCGTTGTAATGATCGCGAAAATACTGGGCCAGGAAAAAGTGGCGGTTGGCATCGTAATCGGAAGCCGCAATTTCAAACGTTTTCTTTTGAGCGCCACCTTCCGAATCAATCACCTGTGTTTCGCCTTTATTTTGCGAAAAAATGGTGGTCAGGTTTAGTTTTCCAAACTGCAATTCGGTTTTTACCCCGAAAAGATTTGAACCTCCGGTAATCAGCGAACCATTCAGTGGAAGTGAAACATTACCGGCTTCAATCTTTTTGACGATCTGGTCCTCGTCGCCTGTGTAGGCCAGGTTCATTTTATTTTCGTAATCGAAAGTGGCTTCGGTATTGTAATTGACACGCATTTCCATCCGGTCGCCAATCTTTCCCATTACGTTCATCTGAATTTTCTGATTGAAATCGAAGGTTGGAACTTTGCGCAAGCGTTCCGGAATTGCAGGATTTTGCGTCTCATTCATCTGGTACCCAAAACTAACTTCAACATATCCCTGCGGACGAATATCAATGGTATTACTTCCGAATATTTTATTGAAAACTTCGCCACCAACGGTTAGCCGCGGAATCAAGCCACCTTTATCTTCCAATCCTTTGATGTGGGTTTGATTGCGCCAGTAATTCTGAACAGCTTGTTCAAAGTCGTATTTCTGGAATTCCTTTTTGGTCATCGATTTTGGCAACCGATAATTCAGATCGCCAATTTTTTCGACAAAGTTGTATTCGCCGGTTTCAGGATCGTATTCAATTTCGGTGTGAATATTCGATGGATTTTTCAGGAATAGCTTTGAGCTGTCTTTTTTATCGGGGTAGGCAAACGCAGGTTCGTCCTTAAAATTATAGGGAAGTACACCGGTTGTATCGATCCTGACAGTATCTTTTGTAGCCGAAAGGTCAGTCAGTGAACTTGAAGTTCCGACAGTTGTTCTTGATTCGGTTGGGTTGCCGCCAAGAGCGTAAAAAAGATAAACAATAAGAAGTAAAAGTATGTTTCTGACGAACTTTTTCAATTCCAAAATCTTTTTCTGATTAAAGGCTTTTTAGAGCTAGTTTGATCACATTTTCAACTGACAGATTTGGTTGAGCCGTCAGAATTTTATCCAATTCTTTCTCGGCTGGCTTTTTTGCAAATCCCAGCATGACTAATGCAGATAACGCTTCATTTCGCAATGTATTGTCTGCCGATGTCACAATTTGTTCGCTTGCCGGTGACTTTCCTACCTTATCCTTCAAATCGATAATTACACGTTGGGCCGTTTTTACTCCAATCCCTTTAATACTCTTTAAAAGATTCACATTTTCGTTCAGAATTGCGTGGCGTATTTCGTCAGGAGAAAGTGACGAAAACATCATGATCGCCGTGTTCGAACCAATGCCGCTTACCGAAATCAGCATCCTGAAAAGTTCGCGCTCGGTTTCAGTAGCAAAGCCATAAAGCAAATGGGCATCCTCGCGAATAACCTGGTGAATAAACAGTTTGGCTGTTTCCAATCCATGCATTTGTGTGTAGGTATTCAATGAAATGGCAATAAAATAACCCACAGAATTGGTTTCCAGAACAATATGTGACGGTTTCAGCGTTGCAACGGCGCCTTTAATATATTCGAACATGTGGTGAAGCTGTTAAATTCCTTCGTCGATGGCCTCAAAATCAATCGATTCATCTACTTGTCCCTGATTGATTTCATATTTTTTCAGCGGATTTTTTGTAATCTCCTTGTAGAGTGCCCTGTTTTTGTGAATATCGATGGCCAGATAAAGCGCCTCGCGGAATGAGTCGGGCGTTGCTTTGTCTTCTCCGGCAATGTCAAATGCTGTTCCGTGAGCGGGCGAAGTACGAATTACCGGCAGTCCGGCCGTAAAATTTACACCACGATCGAAACTGGCCATTTTAAATGGAATCAATCCCTGGTCGTGGTACATCGCTAAAATGGCATCGAATTTCACGAAATCTCCTGAACCGAAAAAGCCATCGGCAGGAAATGGACCTATTGCAATAATACCCTCATCTTTAGCTCTTTGAATAGCAGGAATAATGATGTCGTTTTCTTCGTGACCCAGCAAACCGTTGTCTCCGGCATGAGGATTTAAACCCAAAACAGCAATTCGCGGCCGTTTCACGAAAAAGTCCTTTTCGAGCGACTGATTGATCATTCGCAACTTATTAATTATAGCACCTTTTGTAATGCGCGATGACACTTCAGAAATTGGGGTATGTCCAACGACAACACCAACTTTCATGGATTCGCTAACCATCAGCATCACATAGTCGCGGCAATTGAACTGCTCGGCTAGGTATTCGGTATGCCCCGGAAAATTGAATTTCTCGGACTGAATGTTGTCTTTATTAATAGGCGCAGTAATCAAGGCGTCAATTTCGCCGCTTTTCAAATCTTCCACGGCTTTTTCAAGCGCCATGTAAGAAGCTTCGCCGGCCATTTCACTCGATTTACCCAGTTCAACCCGAATGTTATCGTCGATACAATTGATGATGTTGGCTTTCCGTGGGTCAGCTTCGCTGGCTGTGCGAATGTGGTTAAAGTTGAAAGTTTCAATATTTAACGCCTTTTTGTGGTAGGCTGCAACTTTTGGCGATCCATAAACTATTGGTGTACACATCTCTAAAATACGAGGTTCCATCAAAGTTTTAATAATTACTTCGTATCCAATTCCGTTGATATCGCCCTGCGAAATCCCTATAATTATTTTATCCCTTTTCATGTATTATCTCTCCTGAATGAAGTATTCGTTAAAAAAAAATCAGGTTAATCCTGAATTTTGGCTGCGCAAATTTAATCTATTATTTAAACTTATTCAAAGTTGCACAAACTTACTAATGCAAGCGTTACATGTTTTCAGGGGAATTTGAGGATTAATCGGCTAAAACCCGGACACCGGGCTGCTAAAAGATGACAATAATGAGCAGAATCAGAATCATCAGCATGAAAAGGATAAACTGATTGCGAACAAACAAGCCGAGCAACAACAGCACTTCAATTTCCTCGGTTGACGCGGTAAATACTTCAATCGTGCCCTTATCTTTCGTCAGGAATTCGTGGCTTTGGTAGGTAATTAGTTCATCGCCGTTAAATTTCCACGACCAGCGCGATTGCCAAAAATTCTTCACCTCCAGTTCAAATCGCTTACCATTGATAATGATGTCGCTTTTGGGGTTGAACAGGTTGATCAGGATTGTTCCCAAAAGCGCCTGATTGTTGGCATCGTAAATTTCAAGTTTAGAAAGAAAAAATTCTCGATTCAGGATAAAACGTTTGCCTTTGATCGTTCCGTGAGCCTTCGAACCAACGAGGCTTTCCCAAACAATTGAACCAATTTGTTCAGGACCATGCATAATTTCAAGCTGATTCTTCAGGATTCCCTTCGACCAAAAATACCGTTCCATAAATTTTGAACTTTAAAAGCTCATGCAAGTTAAGAAAAAAAGTGCAATTAAGGTCGGATGACTATCTCGATGAGTTTATTCCTGATAACCATTGAATATATTTCGCTAATCGCAATCGTCACCCAAATTCAGCAGCTCAACTTTCCTGAAATCGATCGGATGACTTTCTGATTGCAATGAAATAGTTCCTTTCTTCAAAAGTTTATTTCCGTCAGGAGGTAATAGTTTTTGATAATTTGGATCACGCTCGTCGAGTTGCGGTTTCGAATATTCCAGAACCACTTTTCCGTCAAGTATGTGTTTGATAATCGAATCACCCTGAACTTCGAGTTCGGCTGTAACCCACTGGTCGCCATGATAGGTTTTGGAAGTAGAATTCAGACAATGCTGAGTCCATAAAGAATCATTAATCACGATGTTGGTACCAGGCGTGCACACATTCAGGTTTGGGCGATCGTCTGTTCCGTTTCCCCCCAAGAGCTGCGCCTCAATCGACACGGGGAAGTCCTGATCCAGATTCATACTTTCGGCACTTTGTCCGTGAAACATGATTCCACTGTTGCGATAAGCCCAACCCGCACCTCCCGGACACTGTTCGCCAACAAAGCGGTATTCAACTCTGATTTTATAATGTGAATAGGGAGTTTTGTAGAAAATATGCCCGAAGTGTCCGTCGAAATTCTGGTACTGGTCGTATCTCACTTTCAGCAAACTGTCTTCAACCCTGAAGGTATTTCCATAATTCTCATTCAGGGGAAAGCCGGTGATTTTTATATCCCAGCCGCTTAAATCTTTGCCATTGAATAGCTGAATCCAGCCTTCATTTTTTGGTTTTGGGGCACTGCACGACGATACAAATGCTCCGATGAGCACAACCAAAATAAGTTTAGAAAAATGATTTATCATGTCGTTCGTTTAATTGGTTTTTAGTTTAGAAATTTCAATGGGGAAAGATAATTATTTCGACTTGAAAAACATTCGAATCAAAATAGATATCTGGTGCAAAAAAAACAGGGAGTCTGAATGTTTTTCAGGCTCCCTGTTGTGCGAAAAATTAAACCCGGGAAATTAGGCTATCATGATTTCTTTTCCTTTTTAGCCTTTTTTTCCAGTCTTTTTTCCTTTAAAGTTTTGGTGGGTTCCTTTTTTTCACTCTTTTTGGTAACTAATCCTTTTGTCATAGTCGAAATTTTTTAAGGTAACTAAATTATTTCTGAACACTTTAAGTAAACGGAAGAAATCTGTATGCCATCCTGTTCGGCAAGATCAAAATTATCAAATTTTAGAAAAAAAACAGATTTTGAATCGGATTGTTTTAAGCGAAATCCGAAAAATAAATTTTCAAATTATTTTAAGCCTGCAAAATGATATTTGAGATTTAGCAACGCTTTTAACATCTTTATTGAAATTGTTTTGCATTGTATTTCAGGTGTTTGAAAAATATTTAACCAGATGGTTAAATATTTTGGTTAAAATATTTGGTTGATTCAAATTCAGGTTTTACTTTTGACCATATAATTTAACCATGCAGTTAAACTAAAAGGTAAAATGGAAGCAAAAAAAGATAGTACTGAAGATAAAATTCTGGAAGCAGCTAAGAATGTATTTGTTACCAAAGGAATGGAAGGCGCCAGAATGCAGGAAATTGCTGATGAAGCTGGTATTAACAAAGCGCTTTTACATTATTATTTTCGTTCGAAAGAGCGGCTGTTTGAAGCTATTTTTACAGAAATAATCAAGTTTGCATTCCCGCAAATATCGCGCATTATTATGTCTGATGTTGGGATAGTGACCAAAATTGAACAGTTTGTGGATGCCTATATTGATGTTTTGATCAAACATCCGTTCATTCCGGGCTTTATCATAAAGGAATTGAACCGCGATCCTTCCGGCTTGTTCAAACTGGTAGTCAAATATGGTCTCGATCCGCAACCTGTTTTTAACAGTATACAAAAAGCAATGGATGAAGGAGAAATTATTCAGATGAAGCCACGACATCTTGCGGCAAACGTGGTTTCGATGTGTATTTTCCCATTCGCAGTTCGTCCGATCTTGAATTTCGTGGTTTTCAAAGAAGATAAAAAAGCCCTCGATGAATTTTATTCCGAACGGGCTGACGTGATCAAACAGTTTGTTATCAATGCAATCGTAATTAAAAAATAAAATAGAATGAGCATGAAAACAATTAAACTTTTGTTCGTCGCACTGCTTTTCCCTGTTCATGTTTTGACGGCTCAGGAAACTGTAACGCTCGAACAATGCCAAACCTGGGCGCGGGAGAATCACCCGGTTTTAAAACAACTGGATTTGTATCAGCAGATTCTGGCGCTTAAAAACGAAAATAATTCAACCAGTTACCTACCCCAGGTAAATCTAAACGGTCAGGCAACCTACCAGTCGGATGTTACTAAAATCGGCATTTCCATTCCCAACATGGCCATCCCGACTGTCGACAAGGATCAGTATAAAGTTTACCTTGATCTGAAACAAACCATTTGGGATGGCGGTCTCAGCAAAGCCAAAGGACTGATTAATCAGGCTGAAAATGCAGGCAATCTTCAACAAACCGAAGTGGAATTGTACCAGGTAAAAGAAAAAGTGAACCAGTTTTTCTTCACCTCATTCCTTATTCAGGAAAATCTGAACATTTTAGATAAGAAAACTGAAACACTTTCGGAACGGCAAAAAATTATAGAATCAGCAGTTCATAACGGAATGGTTTTGTCGTCGGAACTAGACCAGTTGCTGGCCGAAAAAATAAAAACCGACCAACAAACAACCGAATTAAAGAGCAACAAGGAAACTGTTCTATACGCCTTGTCGATTCTGACAGGCAAAACTCCTGATCAGTTGACGAAGCTTGTGCTGCCTGACGAAGTGCTTGTTCAGGATAAACCGTTGAAACGGCCCGAGCTGGATTTATTCAGCAAACAAAACGATATTTTAAATGCCAACTCCGAAATTCTGAAGAAACAGCGCAATCCGAAATTATTTGGTTTTGGCCAGGCCGGCTACGGAAAGCCGGGACTGAACATGCTGAACAACAAATTCGACACATACTATCTTCTCGGGGTCGGTTTTAGCTGGAATGTTCTGGATTGGAAAACCACCAATCGTCAACAACAAATGATTAAACTTCAGCAGGATATTGTTCAAACCAAACAGGAATCGTTTGTCCGGAATATCGATTTGGCAACCGACCAGCAAAACAAGCAAATCAGCCAGATTTCGGATTTGCTGAGAAGCGATACCCAATTGATTGAGGTTCGCGAACGAATCACCAAAACCTCGGCTTCGAAATTGGAGAACGGAACCATTACCACGGCTGATTATATTCAGGATTTGAATGCAGAAACAACCGCCCGACTGACTCTCCAGACCCACAAAATTCAGTTGAAGGAAGCGCAGGTGAAACTCGAAAATATTCGGGGAAACCAGTAGAATGTTGAATGATAAGTGAAAAATAAATTAAAACACGATATACAATGAAAAAATTACAAATCATCGCACTGGTTTTGCTGGCTTTGGGAGCCTGCAAAAGTGGCGAAAAACAGTCGGATGCCTACGGAAATTTTGAAGCGGTTGAAACAATCGTTTCTTCGGAAACTGCCGGAAAACTTTTGGCAATGAATGTTAAACAAGGCGACATTCTGGAGCAGGGGCAGCAAATTGCACAAATCGACACTACTGAACTTTATCTGAAGAAAATGCAGACTGAAGCACAGCTCACAGCCAGTGCCACTAAAAAGCAGAATGTTTCGGCGCAGATTAATGTTTTTAAGGAACAGAAAAAGAATGTTTCGATCACGCAGCAACGAATTGCCAAAATGTTTGCCGACAAAGCCGCCACCCAGCAGCAAATGGACGACATTAATGGACAGATGAATGTGCTCGACAAACAAATTGCTGCAACAAACACGCAATTTCAAATGATTGGCAGCGAAATGGATGTGGTCAAACGCCAGCTTGATCTTTTCAACGAGCAATTGGGAAAATGCCGCATAGTTAGCCCGATAAAAGGAACTGTTCTGGAAACTTACCTGGAAACGGGAGAGTTGGCAACTCCTGGGAAACCGGTTCTGAAAATGGCCGATTTAAGCAGTCTCGAACTGAAAGTGTATGTTTCAGGAGCTCAACTTTCAGGAGTAAAACTGGGTAGCGATGCAAAGGTTTTAATCGATTCAGGAAATAAGGAAATGCAGACGCTGAGCGGAAAAATTACGTGGATTTCGTCGGAATCGGAATTTACCCCGAAAATTATACAAACCAAAGAGGAACGGGTAAAACTGATGTACGCCGTAAAAATCCTGGTGCCAAACGATGGAAGCCTGAAAATCGGAATGCCCGGTGAAGTAAACTTTTAGTGTTCAGTCGCAGTGTTCAGAAAACAGTAAAAATCAATCCTTCAGTAATTCAATCATGATCAGTATTCAACAAATCAGCAAATCATACGGCGAGGTAAAAGCGTTGAGTGATATTTCGCTTGAGATTAACAAAGGCGAACTTTTTGGGCTGATTGGCCCCGACGGCGCCGGCAAAACAACGCTGATGCGTATCCTGATGACTTTATTGGTACAGGATGAAGGAACAGCTACAATGGCTGGACTTGACGTGGTGAAAGATTACAAAAAAATCAGGCGCATAGTCGGCTATATGCCGGGGCGCTTTTCGCTGTACCAGGATTTGACCGTTGAGGAGAACCTGGACTTTTTTGCTACCGTCTTCAATACGACTGTAGCAGAAAACTACGACCTGATTCGCGACATTTACATCCAGATTGAACCGTTTAAAAAGCGCAAGGCCGGAAAACTTTCAGGAGGCATGAAACAAAAACTGGCGCTTTCGTGCGCCCTGATTCACAAACCTGAAATTTTGGTGCTCGACGAACCAACAACCGGTGTCGATGCTGTTTCGCGCAAGGAGTTCTGGGAAATGCTGAAAAAGCTTCAGCAAAAGGGAATTACCATTTTGGTTTCGACACCTTATATGGACGAAGCTACTTTGTGTAATCGCGTGGCGCTGATGCAAAAAGGGAGGGTACTCGATGTGGATACGCCGCTGAAGCTGATAGAAAATTATACCCGGAAGCTGTATGCCATCCGCTCGAAAGATATGCACCGTCTGATACAGGATTTGCGGGCATGGGACAAAACCGATTCGGCCTATGCATTCGGGCAATACCTGCATGTAACCGGTAACGGAGATGAGGTTGAAGCCTCTGAATTCGAAAGCTTCCTGCTGAAAAAAAATCATGAAATGCTTGAAGTTTTTGACATTCATCCGGGAATTGAAGATGTGTTTATGAACATGATGTGAAGATAACCACCAAGTTCACGAAGAAATTCCCGAAGAACACAAAGAATTTTTAGATTTTAAAATCTGTGTTCATCTGTGTAACTCCGTGGTAAAATCGAAAGATATGGAAAACAAAGTAATAACCGTACGCAACCTGGTCAAGAAATTTGGTTCGTTCGTGGCGAATGATCGTCTGAATTTTGATGTGTACCAAGGCGAGATATTTGGGTTTCTGGGGGCAAACGGCGCCGGAAAAACCACCGCCATGAAAATTCTGTGCGGATTGTCGTCGCCAACTTCAGGTGAAGTGAATGTTGCCGGATTCGATATTTACAAGGAAACTGAAAAGGTGAAGCGAAACATTGGTTACATGAGCCAAAAGTTTTCGCTGTACGAAGACCTGACCATTTCGGAGAACATCCGTTTTTTCTCAGGAATTTATGGTATCCCACCCAAAGAACGAAAAGAAAAACAGGAAAAACTGCTGAAAGATCTTGATCTGGAATCGGCCAAAGATAAGCTAATTGGGTCGCTGCCACTGGGCTGGAAGCAGAAACTGGCCTTTTCGGTAGCCATTTTTCACGACCCCAAAATTGTTTTCCTCGACGAGCCAACAGGAGGAGTTGACCCGATTACCCGGCGCAAATTCTGGGACTTGATCTATGAGGCTTCCGATCGAGGAATCACCGTTTTTGTAACAACGCATTACATGGATGAAGCGGAATATTGCAACCGCGTTTCAATCATGAACAACGGACGCATTGAAGCGCTCGATACGCCGGAGAACCTGAAACAGCAATTTGGCGCTAAAAATATGGATGAGGTATTCCTGAAGATCGCCAGAAACACAGAATAACAAATGGTTGCGGGTTACGCGATACGGGTTACGTGTTTATTGAGCACCCCCGAAACTCGCAACCTGCAACCCGTAACTTTTAATTATGAAACAATTTATAGGATTTTTAAAGAAAGAATTTCTGCACATTTTTCGCGATCCGCGAACAATGGCCATCATATTTGTTTTGCCGGTTATTCAACTGCTATTGTTCGGGAAGGTTATTAACACAGACATTCAGGACTCGAAGATTGCCATTCTCGATCAGTCGCACGACAATACCTCCCGCGAAATTACGGCCAAGCTGTTGTCTTCAGGGTATTTCCTGATGGGCGAAGAGTTGATGCCCGGCGACGATGTAGAAGATGTATTTCGGAAAGGGAAAGTAAAGATGGTGGTTACATTCGGTACCAACTTCGAGCAAAACCTGGAACGCGACGGCAAAGCTGATGTGCAGCTTCTGGCCGACGCTTCCGATCCGAACACCGCAAGGATTCTGACCAGTTATGCTTCAGGAATAATTAACGATTACGTTAAAAAAGAAAAACTTCAGAACCTGCAACTTCCCAACCAGATTAACACCGAAGTGCGGATGCTTTACAACGAAGGCCTGAAAAGTGTTTACATGTTTGTACCCGGAATTATGGCCATGATTCTGATGCTGGTTTCGGCCATGATGACTTCGATTTCGATCAGCCGCGAAAAAGAACTCGGAACCATGGAGGTTTTGCTGGCATCGCCGTTGAAACCAATTCAGATAGTGTTGGGAAAGGTTACACCATATTTGCTACTATCGTTTATCAACGCACTGACGATCATTTTAATGGGCGTATTTATTTTCGGTGTGCCGATTAAAGGAAGTATCGTTTTCCTGATGGCCGAAAGTTTCCTTTTTATCCTGATGGCGTTGAGTTTGGGTATCCTGATCTCGACGATCGCTCCCAACCAAATGGTGGCCATGTTTATTTCGGTGCTCGCACTGATGCTGCCAACCATTATGCTTTCAGGCTTTATTTTCCCGATTGAAAATATGCCGCTGCCACTACAGATTCTTAGTCATATCATGCCACCACGATGGTTTATCGTGATCATAAAAAATATCATGCTGAAAGGAACCGGCATTTTATACGTCTGGAAGGAAACACTGATCCTGATGTTTATGACTTTTGTGTTTATTGCGCTAAGCATCAGAAATTTTAAAATTAGACTCGAATAATTTACAATTAAAATATTGACGATTTACCATTTATACTAAACATCGTCAGGTTCAAATAGTAGATTGTAAATTACAAAATAGTAAATAAAAGATGAGAACACTTTTTTACGTCATACAAAAAGAATTTATCCAGGTCAGGCGGAACAAAACCATGCTGCGGATGATTATTATGATTCCGCTGATGCAGATGCTGGTACTGGTTTTTGCGGCAACATACGACCTGAAAAACGTGAACATTTTTCTGGTCGATAACGACATGTCGTCCACTTCGCGAAAACTGGCTTCGAAGCTCGATGCTTCACCGTTTTTCACCATCAACAATTCGTCGTTTAATCCTGAAGAAGGTGAAAAAGAACTTATGAAGAATCGCGACAATATGATGCTCGTCATTCCGCAAGGGTTCGAGCGCGATCTGATTCGTGACGACAAAGCCAGTTTGCAATTGCTGGTCAATGCCATCGACGGGCAGGCGGCACAACTGGGGTATTCCTATGCAGCCTCGGTGATCCGCGATTTCAACAAAAATATCATTGCCGACTGGAAAGGCTTGCCCGAATTTAACCCACCCTACCAGATCAATACCGTTTCGCGTTTTTTGTACAATTCCGAACTCGAATACAAATGGTATATGGCGCCCGGTGTACTTTCCATCCTGGTTACGCTCATTGGTATCTTCCTTTCAGGAATGAGCCTGGTGAAAGAAAAAGAGCTTGGAACTATTGAGCAACTAAATGTGACACCGATCAGGAAGATTCAGTTTCTGGCCGGAAAACTGATTCCGTTTGTGGTTATTGCACTCTTCGATTTATCGTTTGGATTGTTAATTGCCCGCCTGGTATTTAGCCTGCCAATTGTGGGAAGTCTTTGGCTGGTATTTGGATTTGGAATGCTTTTTCTGCTTGGCATTCTCGGACTTGGACTGTTCGTTTCAACAGTTGCCGACACGCAACAACAGGTTATGTTTGTCACCTATTTTTTCATGATGATCTTTGTGTTGATGGGCGGAATTTTCACTCCCGCTGACAGCATGCCGCAGTGGGCACAACTCGTCGACGAACTCAATCCGGTTTATCATTTCATGCATGTGATGCGGATGGTTGTATTGAAAGGCTCAAACTTTGGCGATCTGATTCACGAATTCATTGCTTTATCCATTCTTGGAATTACGTTTCTGAGCCTGGCTGTTTTCAGATACCGGAAGACTTCATAAGAAGCCTTTGCTTTCAGTCTCGGTTTTCAGCAAAAGTCTATATTTTAATTGTTACTCCCCCCAAGTCCGCTAGCAGACTTCTCCCCTCTCTACGTGTAGAGAGGGGCGGAGCATCGCAGATGCGACGGGGTGAGTCAAGAAAAGTAAACAAAACAAATACAACATTATTTCATTCACTCCACTTATTATTGATCCCTGAAACATTTTTGAGTTGGAATATTCGGATGGAGACTTGAATGTCAGTTAAATAAATAATGAGATGCACAGGGTGGTCAAATAATTTTTCATAAAGGGTTTCGTTTTTCTGTAAGTAATTGGTCGTGACTCATTGTTTTCATACTTTTGCCACTCAAAATAAGCCAGCTATGACAAAACGAAATATGACAGGTGTGATCGTTCTGATGACATTTCTTTTAGCAAATTCTCTTATTGCGCAAACCAATAAAAACAACCGCCCAGGAATTCCCAAACTGGTCGTTGTGCTTTCGGTCGATCAAATGCGCACCGATTACCTGACCCGTTACTGGAATAAATTTCAGTCAGGAGGATTTAAGTTATTGGTGAATGATGGCGCCGTTTGCTCGAATGCGCAACTCGATCTACACATCCAGAAAATTTCGACAGGAACAGCTTCCCTTTTCACAGGGGTTTACCCGGCAGCCCACGGCATTGTGAGCGACAGTTGGTTCGACCGCCTCAAGAAAAAGGAGATTAACTGCATCAGCGACGATTATTACATAACTGTTGGAAGCGATTCGAATGATGGGGAATGCTCGGCTGCCAAATTACTTTCACCCACGATTGGCGACCTCATCAAAATTAATTCAGGAAATAAATCGAAGGTATTTAGTGTTGCCATGAACAATGTGAGCGCTGTTCTTTCGGCTGGACATGCTGCCGATGGCGCTTACTGGTTCGACACTCAAACCGGGAATATGATTTCAAGTTCGTACTATATCGATATTTTTCCTGAATGGGCGCGCCTTTTCAACGAAAAAGAATATGCCAAAACCTACGCGCAACGCGACTGGACAACCTTGCTGCCATTGAAAAGTTACGAGGAAAGCCTGGCCGACGATTATATCCTGGAAAAAGGATATTACGACAAATGGAATACATTTCCGTACAGCATGAAAAAGTTAAAAGACAAAGCCGGAAGTTACAAATTCCTGAAAACGACGCCTTTTGGCAACTCACTCGTTAAAGACTTCGCCACCAACCTCATATTATCTGAAGACTTAGGCAAACACGATTCTCCCGATTTCTTGTCGGTTACTTTTTCGTCGATGGATTACGAAAACAGTTCGTTTGGACCAGGTTCGGTTGAAATGGAAGACACCTATCTCAGACTTGATCAAGACATTGCCTCGTTGCTCGACTTTATAGACAAACGAATCGGGAAAGCCAATGCGCTGATTGTTCTAACTTCGACCTGTTCGTCGGAATATCCTTCCGAATACATGAAAGAAGAATTCCACATGCCTGTTGGAAATTTTTCGCCTGAAAGCGCCATTGCCCTGTTGAAATCGTTCCTGAATATTACCTACGGACAAGGCGACTGGATTGAGGTTGCCGGCGACCAGCAGATTTATTTCAACCGCGATTTACTCGAAAAGAAAAACATTAAGCCTGAAGATATTGAAACAAAAACAGCCAATTTCATCAACCAGTTCGAAGGCATCAAAATTGCTTTGCCGTCAAGTTCGTTTGCGCAGGGCGATTACACCAAAGGACAGTTGGCCGTAATTGCCAATTCATACAATTTCAAGCGTTCGGGCGATGTGTTGTACCTGCTCGAAGATGGCTGGCAGCCCGTGTACAAATACCAGCGAACCATTTACAATGCCAACTCAAACATTCCGCTTATCTTCATGGGAAATGCCGTAAAAGCAACCAAAATCAGGAAAAAAGTTTTGGGCGAAGACCTTGTCCCAACCATTCTCGAAATTCTCAATATGCCCATTCCCGATCATTGCGCCGGAAGTGTTTTGGAAGACATTTTGAACTAGCCTTTCGCAGGCATTCTCCTTCCGGAAGTCAATAAAACATCAGGCTTGCGGTAATCTTCCGGGCTTGTCAGGAAACAAGTGCCACTACTCCAATGCCCTTTTCTGCCAGACGATTTATCCGCATGCGTAATAATTGCAAGTCCAATCAGCGCCAATACAACTGAAAGTCGGTTAATCGACGGCGCCCGATCAGTTCCTTTTTAAATAAAGAAACCGACATTTCTGACGAGATATCCTTATAACGTTGACTAATCGTAAATATATTTTCAAAATTTAACCCGGGTTAAATTAAATTTTGACCCCAGTTAATTTATAATTTGACCCTAGTAAAAAATATTTTTAACCTGGGTCAAATTTCAAAAACTTCAAACAATATTTTTGAAATTGCCTTCATATCAATTTGAAAACAACTTTATCTTCAGGCAAAAAGAACCTGACGTTAAAATGTTGGGTTCTTTTTATCCGCCCGATACATTAGCCTGAACAATTTCGAGAAAACAGGCTTTTATATAATTGTTAGCAATTTTGCTGAAGGGAACAATTTAGAATCGATTTAAAAATATTCAGCACTAAAAACCACTATCTTTGATAGCAAATTTTTGAAAGATGGCCAACGACTGGAAAGATCGACTGGGAACGGTTTACTCTACTAACCCTGATTTTCAATACGAAACAAATTCTTCTGAACAATCGGAAACTATTCCGGCGCAGCAACAAAATCTGCGTGTGCAACTCGACCGCAAACAACGAAAGGGGAAAAATGTGACGTTAATAACCGGATTTGTAGGAAGTGACGAGGATTTGAAAGAGCTGGCCAAAATGCTGAAAAGCAAATGTGGTGTCGGGGGTACTGCCAAGGATGGAGAAATACTTATTCAGGGCGACTTTTGTACGAAGGTGATTGAAATTCTCACACAACTGAAATACAAGGTTAAACGCTCCGGTGGATAAACAATTGCTGCAAAAATGCTGGCCGGTGACAAAGAAAATAGAACGACTGAGAACAGGAATTCATAAATGCTCTAATTAAACCGTTTCACGTATGCTCAAATATTTTAAAACAATCGGAATGATTGGGGGAATTGCCCCCGCGTCAACTGTTGATTACTATCAGCGAATCATTAACCGTTTTCAGGAAAGGACCGGACAGCGTGATTATCCGTCGATCATCATCAACAGTATCAACATGACTCACATGATGAATCTGATCAATGAAGATCAGTTGGATGAACTGGTCGATTATCTTTCAGAAGAAATTTACGTTTTGGAAAAAGCCGGTGCCAAAGTCATTTTTATGGCATCGAACACTCCGCATATCGTCTTCGAACCGCTTGCCCAACGTGTAAAGGCCAAATTAATAAGCATTGTCGATTCAACCATTTCGTATGCCCTCACGAAGGGATTTACCCGGCTTGGACTTTTAGGAACTATTTCGACGATGGAAGGTGATTTTTACCAGGATGGCTTTGAAGCAGCGGGGATGGAAATTATTACACCAATGCCCGACGAGCGAAAACACATTCACAAAATATACATGGAAGAACTCGCCCGCGGCCGTTTCCTTCCTGAAACAAAGAACTATTTGTTGTCAGTTGCCAACCGAATGTACCAGGAAGGACAGATTGACAGCCTGATTCTTGGCGGGACGGAATTACCTCTAATCCTGAAGGCGAGCGACATAGAAGATGTTGAAATACTTAACACGACAAAAATACACGTTGAACGTATTCTTGACGCAGCGATCGGATAACCTGAATGGCTGTAGCCAAAAATTTCAGCACACATCATTTTTTTTGATTAAGCTCTGAGTAACAATGAAAAAATTCTACCCTATATCCTTTGTGCTGGCATGTCTTTTTTTGGTGTCTTCGTGCGGAAATTTTGCAAAAATCAGTAAGATTGGACTGCCCGATGCAAATGATTACAAACACTTTGCATTCAGGAATATTGAAAACGATGGGCAACCTTTTCATTTCTATTTACCCGATCATGACCCGAACCTGGGCAAAACCATTGAGCTTGATAGCCGAAGAATTGATGCCGAGGATGATTACCTCGACGAGTTCCTGAAAGACCACAAAACCCTCTCCTTCTTAATTATCCGGAACGACACAATCTTATACCAGTATTACGACGAATCAAGATCCGACACAAGCATTGTAACTTCATTTTCTGTTGCCAAAGCATTTGTTTCGGCCTTGGTTGGTATTGCCATCGACGAAGGTAAGATAGAAGGGGAATGTACAAGCATCACAAAATATCTTCCTGAACTTACAAATCAGGGTTTCGATCAGGTAACCATCGAAAACTTGCTCGACCATACTTCAGGCATTCATTATAAGGAGATCAAAAATCACGTTGGCGGTAACCTTGAATTCTATTATGGCAAGAATCTGAAGAAAGATGTTTTCAACATCAGTCCGGCATACCCACCTGCACAGCGGTTTGAATACAGCAACATCAATACACAACTACTTTCTGTTATTCTTCAGAGAGCAACAGGGAAAAATGTTTCGGAATACCTGGAAGAAAAAATCTGGAAGCCACTTGGAATGGAATATCCGGCATCGTGGAGTTTGAGCGACGATGGAGCCGATGGAGTTGAAAAAGCTTTTTGCTGCATCAATGCGCGAACCATTGACTTTGCCAAATTCGGCCGCTTGTATATGAATCACGGAAATTGGAACGGCAAGCAAATCGTCCCGAAATGGTGGGTCGATGAAAGCTTAGATTCGTCGAAAGAAGGAGGCCAACGGCTTACTTATCATCACAATTGGGGAATTGGCCCGAAGAAATACGGGAGCTTTTATGCCGTCGGTTTGTATGGCCAGCTCATTTACATGTATCCTGAGAAAAATGTAATTATTGTGCGATTTGGCAAAGCTGATTTGGGGTACAATCCGCCATTTTTACTCCACACGTTTATACAGATTTGCGATCAGCTTTAACAAATTAATCTTTCTGAATTTTCCTGAGCAATCCTTCGCAGGCGTCTTCCAAAATATCGAGGACCAGCTCAAATCCGGCCGCACCGCCGTAATACGGGTCTGGAACGGAATCGTAGCTGCCTTCCATGCAGAAATCAGTCATCAGGTAAATTTTCTTACGGTCACCCTCATTTCGGGCCATCGATTTTAAATCGCGTACATTTTGCCTGTCCATTCCGATGATATAATCAAAACGGTCGAAGTCAATTTCAGGCTTCACCGGTCTCGAAATACTGGTAAGGTTGTATCCCCTTTTCTTTGCAAATTGTTTCATGCGGTAATCAGCCTGATCGCCCTCATGATAAGCCGCAGTTCCGGCCGAATCGCACGACACAATTCCCTTCAGGTTATTTTTCTGAATCAACGCATTAAATACAGCTTCGGCGCTGGGACTTCGGCAAATGTTGCCCAGGCAAACAAAAAGAACTTGCTTCATCTGATTTGTATTTTTCGGTTTCAAAATTAAAATATTCCCGGTATCAAAAAACCTGAAATACATTCGGGTAAAGGAATTCATAAAATCAAAAAGAGCCGTCCCGGTTGGAACAGCTCCTTTAGTATACTGATTTTAACAGTTTTTCGGAGTGAAGGCTTAATTCCATAAGCTTTCGTTTGTCATCCATGACTCAATTTTCAAAGTGTCATCGGTTTTAACTACATCGTTTGCCGACCAGTTGTTTTCATCGGTCATCCATGATTCGATGTTCAGATTAGCATCCTCTTCCGACAAATCGTTTGATTCCCAATTATTTTCATTGATCATCCACGACTCAATAGTAAGATTGTTGTCTTTTTCCAACAGATCATTCGATTTCCAGTTACTGTCGTCGGTCATCCACGATTCAATGGTCAAGTCATCTTCTTTCTCTGTAACAACTTCAGCTTTGACCAAACTTTTGTTGTCTGCAATTGCATTGATATTGGTAAACCCAATAATTCCAAGTGCACTAATTGCAATGAGCGTGTTAATTTTTGTTTTCATTGTTTTCTTCTTTCAATTGTTCCCGGACTGTTTCACCGGGTGTTTTCTGTTTTCTTTTGTTTTCACCATTAAGACTGGCGGGGTGACCAAAAGTTACATTTAAAACAGTTAATTAAAAGATAAACTTATCTTAAGCAAACCTTAATGAAAATCGAGTCGTTTGCTGAATGTTAAGAACGGCGCGGGAAACAGTTTTTCAATACCTTCCGGAATTTGCCTGAAAATGCCAAAAACAGACGAGCCACTTCCCGACATTGAAGCATATTCGGCTCCAAGTTCGTAAAGCTTTCGCCTGATTTCTCCTATCTCCGGAAATTGCTGAAAAACAGATGATTCAAACTGATTAATAACAGTTGATTTCCAATCTTGAACGGGCATCTGAAGATTTTCAGGAAGTGAAGTAACTGTTTTTTGTGGTTTTACAAATTGAAAAGCTTTTGCAGTAGAAACTTCAATGGGAGGCTTCACCAAAAGAATAAACCAATCGTTAAGAGCTAAGTTTATTATGTTCATATTTTCGCCTCTTCCGGTTGCAAAAACAGGTTTATTCACGATAAAAAACGGACAATCGCTGCCCAAAACGGCTGCATATTCCACTAATTTTTCGTCAGAAAGGTTCAAATGAAAGGTTTTATTGAGCATTTTCAGCATAAACGCACCATCGGAAGAACCCCCACCAAGGCCCGCTCCGAATGGAATTTGCTTATGCAAATGAATATTAAGCGGAGGCAACAAATAATCTTTTTGAAGTAACCGGTAGGCTTTCATCACCAAATTATTTTCCGGTTCGCCCGAAATATGAATTCCGGAAGTGGTAAAACTCGTCACACGTGCTTCAACAAATTCGAGCGCATCGCACCAGCCAACCGGATAAAAAACGGTTTCGAGATTGTGAAAACCATCCGGTCGTTTTTCGGTGACATATAAACCGATATTTATTTTAGCGTTTGGAAATGAAATCATGAAACAAATGTAGAAAAATCGTGCAACAGTACCTTCAAAATACTCTCAGGCAACAATTGAAACCTGTGAAAAAAACGCAATGTAATGTTTTCATTAAGGAAGCATTTACCTGATTTTTCACATATAAATAAGTCGCAATTTGAATTTGTTTTGCGCCTCAATTAAATTCAGTATTTTGCATGACATTAAATCTCAGACCAATGGCTCCGGCTAAAAAACAAAAAATTCAATTCATCATTCAGGATTACTCCATTATGCTATTTGGACTAATTCTGTATGTACTTTCGTGGACACTGTTTCTTGTTCCGGCAAAAATTACAGGCGGAGGTATCAGTGGTTTGGCTGCCGTCATTTTCTACAGCACAAAAATCCCAATCGGACTTACTTTTTTTGGAATCAATGTGATTTTGGTAGCCATCGCTATCCGCATTCTTGGCGCCAGTTTTGGCATAAAAACCATTTTCAGCATGGTGGTGCTTTCGCTTTTGTTTGCCATTCCTCAAGACCTTTTCCCGGGGGCCATAATCGAAGACAATTTTCTATCGGCTGTTTTAGGCGGAATGTTGGGCGGAGTTGGCATTGGACTCGTCTTTTCGCGCGGTGGAAGCACCGGTGGAACCGACATTATTGCCATGATTATTAATAAATACCGGAATATCAGTCCGGGGCGAATTATCATGTATTGTGATGTGATCATTATTGGATCTTCCTATTTTTTGGTTCACTCGCTCGATAAAATGGTTTATGGATTTGTGTCGATGGCTGTTGTTTCTTACACGGTCGACGCTTTTTTGAGCGGGTCGAATGCCTCGGCTCAATTGTTTATTTTCTCGCCTAAATACGAGGAAATCGCCGATTTTATCAATAACGAATCCATGCGCGGCGTTACTGTTTTAGACGGAACTGGCTGGTACACACAACAGAATGTGAAAATCCTGATGACGATCGTCCGAAAAAAAGAATCAAGTCTTCTCTTCAGGAAAATAAAAGAAATCGACCCCAATGCGTTCATTTCCATGGCCAGCGTTATGGGAGTTTACGGACAAGGATTCGACAAAATAAAAGGCTAATCGCCTCGTTTAGCTTTCAGTAGAAATAAATTTAAAATTAATCTGGAGTTACAATGCCAAACAGATCAACAATTTAAATCAGGATACAGATTGATTTGCCTTGTCATCCGGATTTATTGAGGCAACTTTGAGTAGCTGAAAAAGGTCAAAAATATTACTTTTGAGAAAACTAAAAATTGCTCAAAACTGACAAATAAGTTTCCGGTAGATTATGTGAAGTCGGATCTGCAATAACTGGAAACCTGCAGCAAAAACGAAACAGGAATTGAAAAACAAACACTGAAAATGATTTACTCTCAGAAAATTAAACAACTCATTAAACTTATTCTTTGGATTTCAGGCATTATTCTTCTACTGGTTTTAGGCTGGTATATATACGGTTATTTTGAAACCCGACGTTTAGAAAAAGAGGCGGCAACTGAAGTTGAAGTAGTTCGGCCAGAGCCGGTCATGTTATTTAATCTTCCGATAGATTCGTTTAAAGTTGTTCCCGGAGAAATACGGTCGGGTCAAAATCTGTCCTCGTTGTTTGTAAGCAAAGGCATTTCGCTGGCCACAGTCGACGAGATTTCGAAAAAATCGGCTTCGGTTTTCGATGTCCGGAAATTCAAAGTCAACAATCCGTTCTACTTCTTCATGGATAAAAAAGACTCATCAAAAGTTGATTATTTTATTTATGAAATCGATCCTGTAAACTATGTCGTTTATCATTTGGGCGACAGCATAAGCATTTTTCAGGAACAAAAACCCATAATTACACAGATAAAAACAGCCAGTGGCGTCATTACATCGTCGTTGTGGAACACGATGAAAGAACAGGCAATTGATCCGATTATGGCGATATACCTGTCAGATATTTACCAATGGACAATTGATTTCTATGGAATAAAGGAAGGAGATAAATTTCGGGTTATTTATGAAGAAAATTTTGTCTACGGAAAATCTATTGGCATCGGCCGCATTTTTGCAGCCCAATTTGTGCATGCCAATGAAGATTTTTATGCTTTCCGGTTTACACAAAATAACGAGGACACTTATTTTAACGAACTCGGGAAAAGCTTGAAAACAGCTTTTTTGAAAGCTCCTTTGGTATTTAGCCGCATAAGTTCCACATTTTCAAATCACAGGTTCCATCCTGTACTGAAAATATACCGTCCGCACCATGGTGTCGATTATGCAGCGGCGTCAGGAACCCCAGTGGTTTCAATCGGCGATGGAACTGTCGTTGCCAAAGGATACCAGGCTGCAGGCGGAGGCAATTACCTAAAGATCAAACACAATTCGGTTTATACTACAAGTTATATGCACCTGAAAGGTTTTGCGCCGGGCATTTCTCAAGGGGTGAGAGTTCATCAGGGACAGACAATTGGGTACGTGGGAATGACCGGATTAGCCTCGGGACCTCACCTCGATTTCAGGGTGTATGTGAATGGAGATGCTGTTGACCCGCTAAAAGTTAAATCTCCTCCGACGGAGCCTGTCGCAGAGAAAAATATGCCAGCTTACACAACCCTTCGCGATTCGCTGATGACCAAACTGGCAGCCATAAAATACTAAGGAAGAATTGGACCGGATTTAAGTTCCCTTCGACCAGTGCCAAGGAGTTGAACTTCGTTCTCCGGTTTTCGGTCTCCTTATTTCCGGAGTTTATAAACGATATCCCACAAAACAATTCCTGCGCTAACCGAAATGTTGAAGGAATGTTTCGTGCCATATTGCGGAATTTCGATGGCTCCGTCGCAAATATTTACAACTGATTGCTGAACGCCCTTCACTTCGTTTCCAAAAACGAGCGCTAGTTTTTGGCCTTTCTCAGGATTAAAATCGGGCAACAGAATGCTGTTCTCAACTTGTTCAACCGCGAAAATGCGGTAACCAAGCTCCTTCAATTTCTGAACGGCAACTTCGGTCTCCTCAAAATATTCCCAGGGAACAGATTTTTCGGCATCGAGTGCCGTTTTGTGAATGTCCTTGTTGGGCGGAGTGGCTGTAATTCCACACAATATCACTTTTTCGATCAGCAAAGCATCTGAAGTCCGAAAAACTGAGCCAATATTGTTGCAACTCCGGACATTGTCGAGCACAACTGTCACCGGAGTTTTTTTTACCTCTTTGTATTCGTCGACCGAAAGACGGCCAAGTTCGCTGTTTCTTAATTTACGCATAACACTATTAGTTTGGAGTGCCTAAATTGAGCTAAAGTGCCTAAAGTTGAAACGCGAATATCAACTTTAGGCAATCCGGACTTTAGGCACTTTAGTCACTTCTTTTCTACCAGTTCACACGTTTACGCCGGACTGGCATCGACATGCATCGGGCGCCACCGCCTCCCCTGGCCAGTTCTGATCCGGGAATGGTGACCACACATTTTCCGTCCGGAATTTCAACCAGGCCGGCAAGTAAATCTTTAGCCGAAATAATTTGAAACCCATTTTTGCTGAGCTGTTCCAGAGTGTGAACATTCCGCTCGTAACCAATTACTTTACCGGGAGCAAATGCCAGAAAATTAGCGCCGCTATGCCATTGCTCGCGTTCCTGGGTCCAGGCATCTTTCCCACCGCCACACTGAACCGGGTTCAAGTCAATCCCAAGCTTTTTCAATGCTTTGGGCAAATTTTTCTGCTCACTGATATCGGTTACTTTTCCGTTTTCAACCTGAATATGAATCGTGTGAAAACGATTTGTTCCCATAATTAAAGGTTCATAAACCATACAAGTGTCCACATCGAGAAAGGTAAAAACCATATCGAGGTGAATAAAAGATTCTGGCGTATCGGGCAATTCCTGAATGAGAATGTGCCGAAGACCCTGATTTTTTGATTTTATATTTTCGAGAATAAAATCAATTCCCTGAGTACTGGTTCGAATTCCGGTCCCAATCACCAAAACATCGTCGCGCCCAACCTGAAAGTCGCCCCCCTCAATTGAAATTCCCGGATAATTCAGAAGACTTTCCGGAGTGTTTGGATTGATTGTACTTGTTTCGAGCAATGGGTGATTGTTAAAAATGGCGTTCATGATCAAAGCTTCGCGATCGCGCACTTTGCTGGCCATTTTCCCGATCAGAACTTCGTGCCCAAATGACATGGATGCATCGCGCGTGAAAAAGAAATTATGAAGTGGGCGAAGACTAAACCGTTCCTGGCTAAGGAATCTTGTCAGGTTGTTTCGTTCGAGGAATACTCCATTGATCAGCAATCGCGACAATTCGTGTGAACTTTGCCTCATCAGACCGGGGAAAACCTCCATGGCCCCTTCTCCTGAACAAATTTCAGTCAGCAAATTCGATCTTACCGCTTCGCTTTTCAAAATATCGGCAAGTAAATCACGAACTTCCAGCGTTTTCGAAACTTTATTCAGCACTCCTTTGAAAACCGAATATTCGCTGCTGGCCACCGATAAATTCAGAATGTCACTATAAAGAGCTCTTTCGGCATTTTCAGGGGTCATTTCTTCAACTTCCTGACCAGGTGTGTGCACAATTACAGCTTCGAGCTGACCAAACTCTGAACGAACATCAATTTTGATCTTTTGATTCTCAGACATAAATTTCTATTTAACGCGGCAAAGATACAAACAATGAACTTCAGGAAATCGTAAACCATTTTTATTCATTTCAGTTTTATAACATATCGCTATATTCGCAAAATATTTCGTAAGCATGAGACGGCTGATCCTCATAATACTGGTAAGTTTTTCTATGCATATTGCTGTACTGGCTCAGGACCCACCCATTCGGCATTATGTTCCGGCCGTAGTGACCGATACCGATACTTTGCCTCATTTAGACTTGCCAACCGTTACTATTTACCCGAAAAAATCGTTCAAAAACCGTTCGGAGGAACAACAATACTGGAGGCTTGTTATGCGGGTTAAAAAGGTTCTCCCATATGCCAAAGAAGCCGCAGTACTCCTGAAAAAATATGAAGCTGAAGTTCCGCCCGACGCACGTGGCAAAGATCGCCGGCAATACGTTAAGAAAGCTGAAGATGAGTTGATGAATAAGTATGGAACAACACTAAAGAATTTTTCAATCAGCGACGGACGTGTTTTAATTAAACTGATCGACCGTGAAACACACAAGGTTTCGTACGATTTAATCCACGAAGTAAAAGGAAAAGTTCCGGCTGTTTTCTGGCAAGGTGTAGCGCGATTATTTGGCAATAACCTGAAATCAAGATACGATCCGAATGGTGAGGACCGTCAGATTGAGCAAATTATTCAGTTTATAGAAATGGGTATTATTTGAGAATGAAGCTCTCGGCCATTTTCAGCAAAATATTTTAGATTCCTTTGCCTTTCACACACTCCATGATTGTGTAAATCAGGATCTTGAAATCGACATAAAGTGAAATATTTTTGAGGTAAACCATGTCATACTGAAGTCTTTCAACCATTTCGTCGACGTTAGATGCATAGCCATATTTGACTTGTCCCCACGATGTAATTCCAGGTCTTACTTTTTGCAAATGTGTAACATACGGAGCCTTTTTCACAATTTGATCGATGTAAAATTTCCGTTCCGGACGTGGCCCAACCAGCGACATTTCACCCAATATCACATTTATAAATTGCGGAATTTCGTCGAGATGTGTGCGACGCATAAACTGGCCAATCTTTGTTATCCGGGTATCGTCGGAACTCGAAAGCAAAGGACCATTGGTTTCAGCACCGTTAACCATCGTGCGCAATTTATAAATCATAAATGGCTTGCCGAATTTTCCTGTGCGTTCCTGCTTATAAAGGATCGGTCCTTTCGAACTCATTTTAATACCAATGGCCAAAGCAATAAAGAATGGAAAGAAAACAACCAAAGAAATTACTGAAATGAAAACATCGATTAGTCGTTTCAGGTTTTCCTGCCAAACAGGCATTAAGCCGTTTGAAATTTTAATCAGCGGACTTCCGAAAATAGCGTTGGTTTTGGTCTGATTTGAAAGAATGTCGAACAAATCGGGAATTCCCCAAACTGTATGTGTCCGGTTTTCGAGAATTGTCAGAATCTTACTGAGCAATTTGTGCTCGGACGATTCGATGGCAATAATTATTTCCTCGACCTGATAGTCAATTATAACTTGTTGTAGATTTTTATACGTGCCCAGATTTGGAACATACTTTTCAAGCGGATATACATTCCCTTCGTCGACAGTTAAAAACCCGACGATTTTATTTCCGGCAGGCCTGGTTTGCGTGGTCAAATCCTGATATAATTTTACCGCCTTTTCGTTGGCTCCAATCACAATCGTGTTAAAACCGATAATTCGCTTGTGAATGCGGTGAATGGTACGTGTGGTCAGAATGAGTCTAAAAAGATAAGTAAAGCCGAACTGTAGTCCGAGAAGTGTAAAATAAAGGTTATAATATTTTCGGTAATCACTAATCGTATCATTCAGTAAAAGGAGGAAGAAAATAACTGTTACGCCTGCAATTGACGTAAATGCGGTTTTCCCCAATTCGAGCAACCTCGATTTTCTGTAGATATTGGTGTATTGACCTGTGATGTAATAGATGGTAATCCAAAAGAGCGGAATAAACAGAATTGCAGAATAAAATTTACTGGTGAGTTCGATTGGAATCTCATACCCAAATTTTAAAGGCTCGATATAAATTTTCCGGTAAAAATAAAATAGAGTCCAGCTAAGTATAGCAGCAATAATATCGAAAACCAGATACCTGGCGACCTGTAAATTTTTATGCATAAATCAGTTTTGGTTCGGCTTACTATCGCAATACCGAACGCTCCAAAAGAATAAATATTGCGCAAAAATAAACTTTTAATGCTAAAAATCTATTCCGCTAAATCGCAAATGTTCTTTGATTTCATGCACGGTTTGCACTCCGTTAAGCAAATTGTCGAACGAATTCTCTTTTTTTTCCTGATTTTGAATCAGGCGAACAAAATTGACAATAGATTCAAACTCCTGATTCAAATGTGGATACATGACGTAAAGCGGTTGCTTGTATTCGAATTTCGTGCTCTCTTTCTGATCAAATATCTCACAATATCCGGGCATTTTTTCATGAGATAAAGTCAGATTTATAACACACCCGTTGTCGTATTCGGTGCGTAGGTTTAAAATTAAATTCGATCCTTTTTCAAGAAGCCCAAAAACATCCACCTTTTTGCAATTGCTCTGCACCAGGCGGTTTAAAGCAGTAACCAAAAGCAGTAATTCGTGCGACTGCTTAATCGATGACACTTCAAAACATGTTCGAAGGTTTATTAGGAAGGGCTTTTCGTATTTGGTTGAATAAGGATTGAAATGCGCAACGTAGTTAAACGGATTGTAGATAAACGTCACAATCCCCGCTTCCTTTTCAAGGTCAATGAGTTCTTTAATTTCCCTGACCTGCAGATTTGGAATTGTTTTCAGATAAATGTGTTTACTTTTTCTCAAAATCAGCCTCACCAGGTCATTGCTGATGCTTTTATCACTCAGAAACAAAATGGCATCAGAACAGTCCATTAATTCATTCGGACTGGCAAACTCGGCAAATCCACCCGGAACATTCCCATTTCCAGAGAAATAAACCCCGACAGGTTCAACTTCAGGCATTTTTTTCAGACGCCCAAGAACCTCATGATTAGTCGTTTGATCGCCGAAGATTCCAAGTTTAATCATTCATGCAAAATAGGAATAAATTAAAAATCCGTATTATTGCCAGCTAAATACTTTTCAACGTCGATTGTTAATATTGTTTGTTTTTACAAATCGGCTGAACCTTTTATTTGGCTAATTTTGAAAAAAAGGAATTTTTATGGAGTTTCAGGATACATTGCGACATCAGGGTTTACGAAAAAGATTGGTCGAAGGTATTCGCATCAAAGGCATTAAAGACGAAAAAGTACTGGCGGCAATCGGTAAAGTGCCGCGACATCTGTTCATGGACAGCAGCTTCCTTCAGTTTGCATATAAAGATCAGGCGTTCCCGATTGGCGCCGGACAAACGATCAGCCAGCCGTTTACTGTGGCTGTACAAACAAACCTGCTTGAGGTTGAACGCCACGAAAAGATTCTGGAGGTTGGAACTGGTTCTGGTTACCAGGCGGCTGTTTTACTCGAAATGGGCGCCACCGTGTATACCATCGAACGTCAGCGCGAATTGTACCTGAAAGCCCAGTCCATTCTTCCGCAAATTGGCTACAATCCAAAATTCTTTTATGGCGACGGATACAAAGGACTGCCTACATACGGCCCGTTCGATAAAATTATTATCACGGCAGGTGCTCCTTTCATTCCCGAAGAACTAATTGCCCAACTGAAAGTTGGCGGCCGAATGGTCATTCCGATGGGGCCGCGCGAAAAGCAAACCATGTATGTTGTGGTTAAATCGAGCGAAACCGAATATTACAAAGAATCGCACGGAACATTTGTCTTTGTCCCCATGTTAAAAGGAACTGACAAATAATTTATCAGTTAACTGCTCAATTCAAAATTCAATCGTAAATAGTAAATTGTCCAATAGTCAATAATTCAACATGCTACAAATAAAAAAATTCACCTTCAATCCCATTCAGGAAAACACGTTTATTGTTTACGACGAAACCAACGAATGCGCCATTATCGATGCAGGTTGCTATTTCGATTATGAACGCGACGAACTCGATCGTTTCATTGAAGAAAAACAATTAAAACCAGTGCGACTGATCAACACGCATTGTCATTTCGATCACATTATGGGAATTACACATTGCAGAGCTAAGTATCATCTCAAATTCGAATCTCATCCCGACGAGGCGATTCTGGTTGACCAAGTCGTTGAACATGCCGATCTGTTTGGCATTCCGGTCGAGCCTGTCGATGCTCCTGATACTTTTTTTCAGGAAGGTGACCGGATAACTTTTGGAAATTCATATTTGCAGGTTATTTCTGCGCCCGGTCATTCTCCGGGTGGCGTAGCATTTTACAATCCGGAACAAAAAATATTGATTGCCGGTGATATACTTTTCTACGGAAGTATTGGCCGGACAGATCTTCCGGGCGGAAGTTACAAACAACTGACAGATAACATAAAAACAAAACTGCTCGTCTTGCCTGATGACACAAGGGTTTTTAGTGGCCATGGCCCGGAAACAACCATTGGCTTCGAAAAGGCGAATAATCCTTTTTTAACCTAAAATATTAGTGTTGCGTTATAAGTCGAACAAATTCAATTGATTACAGAGATCTTTGATTTCATCGTTCTTTGAAAAGTTTGTAAGTAGCTCATTTAGTGGTGTTTTGTCAAATGTCGACACGCTTATTATTTGTGTAATTTCGTAGAGAGATAGGTCTGATTTGAGTTGTTTTTTGGCATAGGCAATTAACAAGTAAGTACAAACCGCAATCCAGACTTGAGTTTTTACAGCATTAGCTGATGTTCCCCAGAATGTCTTGATTCGCAAATGCTGCTTGATCCATTTGAAGAACAACTCAATTTGCCAGCGATGTTTGTAAAGCAAAGCAATGGTCAGGGCATCAACTTCAAAGTTGTTGGTTATAAAAACCAGAGTCCGCCTGTTGTCAGCATCATAAAACTTGATCCTGCGAAGATAAATGGGGTATAATCTTGAACTTTTATATCCTGTTAGTTTTATGGTTTGATCGCATCGAAGTCCTGTTGTCTTTTCTACCTTGGAAGAATAAAGCCGCCTGAAACTCAGGTTATTTTTTGCTCTTGTTACGAAAAATGCTCCTGAAAGCGTGATCTTATAAAAACGGGCAAAGTCGATGTAGCCTTTGTCCATCACATAAAAAGCACCATTTTCAAAT
The DNA here is from genome assembly GCA_963677955.2 of Prolixibacteraceae bacterium. Lineage (GTDB taxonomy): Bacteria > Bacteroidota > Bacteroidia > Bacteroidales > Prolixibacteraceae > Aquipluma. The sequence goes on along the minus strand of CAXXQR010000001.1, from coordinate 2,773,253 downwards.
TCGAGCATATCCAGCACATTGACATCATGCTTCTTCCCATCGCTTATATGGATGAAAACCGGGATATCGGTCTTCAAATCAAGTAAAGTGTGAAGTTTTACTGCACCTTTTGCTTTTCGGAACTTCGCCCATCTGAACACAGAAAGGCACAAGTCAATGGTGGTTGAATCCAGCGCAAAAACAGGATTGTCCAGCTCAAGGTCAAAATCATTGTCCCGGCAATAAAGAGGCCTAACCAGTTCGATCAGATAGTTAGCAAAGTCTGCATAAATGCGCCAGTCTCTGTTTTCATTGGCTCTTGTCAAAGTCGAATGCGAAACCACTTTCTTGATACCCAGATGATAAACCTTGTTCTGATGAGCATTTAAACAGGTGATGATGTCGCGGATACTTTCCCGATGAGTCAATTGACCAAAAATCATGGCCAGAAATTGGTTCCAACAGCTAAAGTCCTGGACTTTATAATCCCCATTGTAACGGGAAACACACTTGTCGAATTCATATCGGCAAACAAAAGACACCAATTGAGCAAATACAAACTTTCCTTTATTCACGGTTTTTCTTTCGAAACTACCATGAATTGAAATCAAAAAATCAAAGAACGTCTATATCTTATTGAATTTTATTTAGTTACAACGATTAATTTAAAAACAACGCAACACTAATGAACCTAAAAAATGAACAAGCTAAAGTCGACGAATTCATAATTTCAGAAGGTTTATTAATTAACCGCCCTATTGTTCAACGCCTCATTTTTTCACAATTAAAAACAACAAATATCATCTTATATAATTCCTGAAACTCTTAATATTGCACCCTTAAAACTGAAACAAAATTTTAAAATATATGGCAAGCGATAAATTTGTAATGCGTCACATTGGTCCACGCGATCACGAAATTCAGGAAATGTTGGAAACACTTGGTGTATCAACACTGGATGAGTTGATCAGCCAAACTGTTCCTGAAAATATCCGCCTGAAAAAACCACTAAATCTGGAAGACGGATTGACCGAGCGTCAGTATTTCCGGAAAATTCTGGCGCTGGCGTCCAAAAATAAAGTGTACAACACATACATCGGAATGGGTTATTACGACACCATTACTCCGGCTGTTATTCTCCGGAATGTGCTTGAAAACCCGGTTTGGTACACCAGTTACACACCTTACCAGGCCGAGATTTCGCAGGGTCGGCTTGAAGCTTTGCTGAATTTCCAGACAATGGTATGCGAATTGACCGGGATGGAACTGGCCAATGCAGCTTTGCTCGACGAAGCTACTGCCGCAGCCGAAGCCATGATCATGATGCACAATTCGCGTTCGCGCGCCAAAGCAAAATCAGGAGCAAACGTGGTTTGGGTCGACGAAAAAATCTGGCCGCAAACTTTGGACGTGCTGATGACCCGGGCCAATCCTCTTGGTCTGGAACTAAAAATCGCTGACTGGAAAAACTTCGATTTGACTGAAAACACCTTTGGAGTCATTGTACAATACCCAAATTCCGACGGGCAAATTGTGGACTACTCATCATTGGTAAAATCAGCACACGAAAAAGAAATTTTTGTTTCTGTAGCAGCCGACCTCTTAAGTTTATCAATCCTGACCCCACCCGGAGAATGGGATGCCGACATTGTCTTCGGAAGTTCACAGCGATTTGGTGTTCCAATGGGCTACGGCGGACCGCACGCCGCATTCTTCGCGTCAAAAGACGTATTCAAACGTACCATGCCAGGCCGTATAATCGGCGTTTCGAAAGATGCACATGGCAACCGTGCTTTGCGCATGGCTCTGCAAACACGCGAGCAGCATATCAAACGCGAAAAGGCAACTTCAAATATCTGTACTTCGCAGGCATTGTTGTCGAATATGGCAGGTTTCTATGCCGTTTACCATGGCCCTGAAGGCATCAAACAAATTGCAACACGTATTCATTGCATCGCTGCCCTGCTCGAAAAAGAAATTTCAGGTCTTGGATATACTCAACTTAACAGCAACTATTTCGATACCATACGTTTCGATCTTCCGCGACACGTAAAACATGAAGACATTGAATGGCTTTCGCTCGAACTGGAAATGAATTTCCGTTATTTCGAAAATGGTGAAGTTGGTTTGAGTATCGACGAAACTACTAACCTCGACGATATTAACTGGATTATTGAAGTGTTCGCCAAAGCAGCCAATAAACCATTCCGGAAAATAACCGGATATCCTTCCGCTTGCACGATTAATCCTGAATTCCTGAGAATTTCAAAATTCATGCAACAGGAAGTTTTCAACAAATACCGTTCGGAAACAGAAATGTTGCGCTACATCAAAAAACTGGAGCACAAAGATATTTCACTCACGCATTCCATGATTCCACTGGGATCGTGTACCATGAAACTGAATGCAGCTACCGAAATGCTTCCGCTAAGCTGGATTGAATTCAACGGCATTCATCCGTTTGTTCCGAAAAACCAGGCACGTGGGTACCACGAAATGATGGAAGAGTTGCGTCGCGATCTGGCAGAAATCACTGGTTTTGCCGATGTCAGTCTTCAGCCAAATTCAGGAGCAGCAGGCGAGTACGCCGGATTGATGGTTATTCGCCAATATCACATCAGTCGCGGCGACGATCATCGCAATGTGGTGCTAATTCCTTCGTCAGCTCACGGAACAAATCCTGCAAGTGCTGTTATGGCCGGAATGCAGGTTGTGGTGACTCCATGCGACGAGCGTGGAAATATTGATGTTGAAGCCTTACGCCAAAAAGCTGAAGAATACAAAGACACTCTTTCCTGTTTCATGGTCACTTACCCATCAACACATGGTGTTTACGAATCTTCGATCACAGAATTGTGTGAAATCATTCACTCCCATGGTGGTCAGGTATACATGGACGGTGCCAACATGAATGCCCAGGTTGGATTAACAAATCCCAGCCGCATTGGGGCCGATGTTTGCCACCTGAATTTGCACAAAACTTTCGCCATTCCGCATGGCGGTGGCGGTCCGGGTGTTGGCCCGATTGCAGTTGCCGCTCATTTGGTCGAATTCCTGCCATCGCACCCGGTGATGAATAACGGACACGTCGGAATCACTGCAGTATCGGCTGGTCCATGGGGAAGCGCTTCGGTGCTGCCGATCACTTATGGTTATATCAAAATGCTTGGCGCCGATGGTTTAAAAAGGGCTTCCGAAATAGCTATCCTGAATGCCAACTACATTGCGAATGCACTGAAAGACAATTACGGCGTTTTATACACCGGCGAAAATGGTCGCTGCGCCCACGAAATGATTTTAGAATGCCGCCACCTGAAAGCTTCTTCAGGAATTACTGAAGGCGACATTGCCAAACGCCTGATGGATTATGGCTTTCACGCTCCTACTCTATCGTTTCCGGTTCACGGAACGCTAATGGTTGAGACAACAGAAAGCGAATCGAAACAGGAATTGGATCGGTTCATCGAAGCTATGACCGGTATTTACAACGAAATTCAGGCCGTAGCTTCAGGAGAAATGGATAAAAATGATAATCCGCTGAAGAATGCACCACATACATCGGATGTGGTAACCGCCGACGACTGGAATCATTCGTATGGTCGTCAAACAGCGGTGTTTCCATTGGCCTGGCTAAAAGAAAATAAATACTGGCCACCGGTAGGTCGCGTTGATGATGCTTTTGGCGATCGCAACCTGGTTTGCACCTGCGAACCCATTGAAAGCTACCAATAGAGATATTTCGATATTAAATAGCAACCCCTGTCAGAATCTCGAATCCTGACAGGGGTTTTGTTTTGAAGTTTAACTATAATTTGAAAGTCCAGACCTTCGTTCTATTTTTTGTGCTTTTTATTGTGACCTGGTGCAAACTGACTTGCGCTTTTTGCTCCCGTCATCTTCTTCGCGTGTCCGGGGGGCATTTTGCTTTTGGGTTTGTAATGATGCGTACTGTGCGAATGCCTCGCAGGAACAATAACTGCACAACTCGTTCCAAAAACAAAAAATATAGAAAGAACCAACAGAACCAATAAATGCTTTTTTGTTTTCATAGTTTTGAATTTCATGGATTTCATCAAATGTAGCAGATTATTATTTGTATAACGATCAAAGCTATTTCTTATTTTTTATTTTCCACGATTCCCCGGAACTGAAATTAACTTTTTGAATTGTGTAATCCGATGAACTCATCAAAACAAATGGCTATTGTTGTGTTAAGCCTCAAATATTCATCGTCATGCTGAATTTATTTCAGCATCTCATGCAATATCAGCAGATTCTGAAATAAATTTGGAATGACTTCCCATCTTTAAGCACCTTAGTTCACAAAAAAAGCGCCGAACTCTCATCCTGCGCTTTTTGCTTTTTAACTTTTATCTTTTGCCTTTTTATATCACCACATTTACAATCTTATTTGGCACAACAATCACTTTCTTGGGCGCTTTGCCTTCGAGCCACTTTTGCGAAATTTCGTGCGCCAAAGCAGCTTTTTCAACTTCTTCTTTCGATGCGTCTGCCGGCATTTCCAATTTGAACCGCACTTTGCCATTGAATGAAACCGGGTACTCAAAAACATCTTCGGTTAGCATGGCCGGATCAACTTCAGGCCAGAGTGCATAGGCTAAAGTTTCTGTATTTCCATACAACTGCCAAAGTTCTTCGGCCAGATGCGGTGCATACGGCGACAATAATTTGACAAATATTTCAGCAGTCTGCCTGCTCACTTTTCCTTTCTTCAGGGCCAGGTTATTGAAAATCATCAGGGCCGAAATACCGGTATTAAATTTCATGTTTTCAATATCAAAAGCCACTTTGCTGATGGTCTGGTGCAACAACTTCAGCGTTTCTTTGTCGTCGGCTTCGCTCACAATGTTTTCAGGAGTTCCGAAGAAACGGGCAGCACGGTTCAGGAAGTTAAATACGCCTTTAACACCGTTTTCTGCCCACGGTTTTGTGTCTTCCAGCGGGCCCATAAACATTTCGTACAAGCGAAGTGAGTCAGCCCCAAAGTTTTTCACCACATCATCGGGGTTCACTACATTTTTTAGCGATTTCGACATTTTTGCCACAATCTGGCTCAATTCCTCACCTGTTTCGGTATGGAAATATTTTCCATCTTTTTCTTCCACCAAATCGCTGGCAACTTTGGCACCAGTAGCAGTTTGGTATGCAAAAGCCAGAATCATTCCCTGGTTAAACAACCGCTGGAAAGGTTCAGGTGTGGAAACTATTCCCAAATCGAACAAGACTTTGTGCCAGAAACGCGAATACAGCAAATGCAAAACAGCATGTTCAGCTCCACCCACATACAAATCAACCGGCATCCAGTAATTTTCGAGCTTCTTGTCAAAGATTGACTCGTCATTTTTCGGGTCGATGTAGCGCAAATAGTACCAGCACGAGCCAGCCCACTGTGGCATAGTATTGGTTTCGCGACGGCCTTTACGACCGTTTTTGTCGGTGACATACAACCAGTCGGTTGCATTGGCCAAGGGCGATTCGCCGCCTTCGCCGGGTTCGTATTTTTCCATCTCCGGAAGTTCAACCGGGAGATTATCTTCAACCAATGTAATTTCGCCATCGTCCCAGTGAATAACCGGGAAAGGCTCGCCCCAATAGCGCTGACGGCTGAACAACCAGTCGCGCAATTTGAAGTTGGTAGTCGCCTGCCCAATTCCATTTTCACCGAGCCATTTTACAACCGTGGCAATTCCCTGTTTTTTATTCAACCCGTTCAGGTCGAGACCAATTTCAGGATTGGCAGAATTGATATAAGCTCCGTCTTCCGTCCAGCAAGCTTCTCCGGACAAAACTTTGGCACGGGTTTCATCGTCGGCACCTTTGGGATCCAGAATGCAAACAATCGGTATATTGAATTTCTGAGCAAACTCGAAGTCGCGTGTATCGTGTGCCGGAACAGCCATGATAGCACCGGTTCCGTAACCCATCAAAACGTAATCTGCAACCCAAACCGGAATCGGTTGACCTGTAATCGGATTAATGGCATTGCGTCCGGTAAAAACACCGGTCTTATCTTTGGCCAATTCGGTACGATCCAAATCCGATTTCAACGATGCTGCCTGAATGTAATTCTGCACCAATTCAGCTCTTTCAGGAGTAACCAGAGTTTCAAGCATCGGATGTTCCGGGGAAACAACCATGTAAGTTGCGCCAAATAAGGTATCGGGGCGAGTGGTATACACACGCAGTTTTTCGTCGGATCCCTGAATTGAAAAATCCACTTCGGCGCCGGAAGATTTGCCAATCCAGTTGCGCTGCATGTCTTTCACACCTTCAGGCCAGTCCAGATTATCCAACCCATTGAGTAAACGTTCGGCATAATGCGGAATCCGGAGCAACCATTGCTTCAGGTTTTTACGGGTCACCTGATTGCCACATTTTTCGTGCGAACCATCGGTCAGTACTTCCTCGTTGGCACAAACTGTTTTGCACGACTGACACCACCAAACCTGCGCATTGTCGTAATAAGCCAAACGTTTTTCGCCAATGTATTTGTTTACAGCAGCCTGCCCCTGAGCCTGAATTTCTGCCGGAATAGGAAGTTCACTGATCGGACGACCTTTCCCGGCTTCGGGATCGAACCAGGTATTGTATAATTTGGTGAAAATCCACTGTGTCCAGCGGAAATATTTGGGGTCGGTCGTATTGATTTCGCGGTCCCAGTCGTAACTCAGGCCCAGCGATTTAATCTGGCGGCGGAAATTATCGCAGTTTTTGTTGGTTGTCACGGCCGGATGGGTTCCGGTCTGTATCGCATACTGTTCGGCAGGCAAACCAAAAGCATCCCAACCCATGGGGTGCAGCACGTTAAATCCTTTCATGCGTTTGTAGCGGCACATGATGTCGGTTGCCGTATAACCTTCGGGGTGACCAACATGCAAACCTGCCCCGGAAGGATAAGGAAACATGTCGAGCACATAATATTTTGGCTTCGAGAAGTCGTTTTCGGTTTTAAACGTTTTGTGTTCGTCCCAGTATTGCTGCCATTTCGGCTCAATTTCCCAGAATTTATATTCCATTTTGCTGTTCTTGATAAAGGTTTCTGATAATGAGCCGCAAAGATAGAAAGAAAGTTTCAAGATGAAAGAATGCGGCTTGGGGAATTATCTCGGGCAATACTTATGAATTTTTTCTTTAGTCCTAAATTTAATCTATTGGTTAACCCACTTGGATCACAGTAAATTACAACATTATTTAAAATATTAAAAGATCTTAAATTCTAAAACATTTTAATTTGATTTACGTTGCATCAGTTGAACAATTAAATTCAAAAGCTATGAAATACGTTGTAATAGGCTCGCTGGGACATATTAGCAAGTCGCTTTCACAAAAATTAATCGCTGCCGGTCATTCTGTAACGGTAGTAAGCAGTTCAACCGAGAGAGCTGAGGAAATTATTATGATGGGCGCTAAGGCTGCTATTGGTTCGGTTGAGGATGTGAGTTTTTTAACCCAAACATTTATTGGTGCCGACGCCGTTTACACGATGGTTCCACCAAATTTTGGCGCTGCAAACTGGAAAAATTACATTGCCGGAATTGGCGAAAATTATGCCCGAGCCATCCGGAATTCAAAAGTGAGAAATGTAGTAAATCTAAGCAGCATTGGTGCTCATATGGATGATGGATGCGGTCCGGTTAGTGGATTGCACTATGTTGAACAATCGCTAAATAGTCTGGAAGGTGTAAATGTGTTACATCTGCGCCCGGGATTTTTCTACAACAATCTTTTGTCGAATGTGGGTATGGCCAAGAATATGGGGATTATTGGCGGCAACTATGGCGACCAGACAACAATGATTTTGGTTCACACCGATGATATCGCCGAAGTCGCGTTCGTGGAAATGAATGAACTTTCATTCAGAGGGAAAAGTATTCGTTACATTGCCAGTGATGAAAAAACGACCACGGAAGTTGCGGCTATTCTGGGCAAGGCTATTGAAAGACCTGAATTATCGTGGATAAACTTTAGTGACGAAGATACGATTTCAGGAATGACACAAGCAGGAATTCCTGAGCATATTGCACGAAGTTATGCCGAGATGGGCGCTTCCATGCGCAGTGGCGAAATGCAATCGGATTATCTGAAACACCGTCCGGCTAAATTTGGCAAAATAAAACTTGAAGGGTTTGCAAAGGTTTTTGCTTCAGCCTACAGCCAAATGCAATCTGCTGCGAAAACCAACATGTAGAACAATTTCAGGCATTAAAATAGATTTTAACAAAATCCTGAGCATAACACAGATCGGATGAAGAATCGTTATCCGATCTGTGTTTTTTATTTATTTTCTTCCAACTGAAAAACCGATGGTTCCACAGCAGATTTTTCCTTTAGCCGTAATGCCTTCAATATAAACAACATAGTCTGCCTGCACATCAGCGGTGAAAAAATCAATGTTTGCTTTTCCGTTTTTAAACCCGACTTCAGTATTCCAATACAATGTCGATCTGATATCCGGAGCCGGAGTATTTCTGTTTTCAATCGTATATTCAGGCGAATAAAACTTTGCTGGAATCGTATAGCCTTTTATTTTTGGCATAATCCTGCCTTTCACATAGATGTCACTTTGTACAATGTCAGGTACTTCTTTCCGGTAAATAGCAATTAGCCCATTCTCATTGATCACACCCAGCGTTCCCGGAGCAAATCCTGCCCTGAATCCGGGATCAACAATGTCGATGGTCGCAATTTCGTTCATTTTGATGGTTCTAAGTTCATTAAAACTGTAGTAACTATCCAGCCCGTCTACCATAAAATCAACTGGTCTGTTTTTTAATAAAACTTCATCGCCATTATCGGTAATCGAGGGTAGCGTGTATTTTAAATAATCCATCAAATTTAAAAACGAATAATCGTCGCGGGTGATGGTCAGTGTTTTATCAGCCCATGGATATGCTCCAAAACTACGTATGATGGCATTGTCTTTCTTTTTCACAATTTCAACAGTTTCCAGTAATATCCGGTCTGGTCCGGGATCATAATCCAATTCTGTTTTCCTTTGGAAATAATTTTCGCGCATAAAACCCGAATTTAAATCGATATTGGAACAAACTGTTCGGGATAGAACGACCGAATCTTTAGCCGGTTTAGTATCCAAAATAATTTCTGCATTTCGGCTACCGTCTCTGGCTTGAGCATTAAGCATTACCCTTAATTTTTCAAGCAAATAAATATTTTTAAACAGAAATCTTCCGTTCTTGTCAGCCGTTGTACGTCCAATATTAAACTGTCGAAACACGTAATCCATTGAGACTTTCGCCTCAGGTGCAGGAGTTTTCCAAAGAAGTTTTTTCACAAAGCCTGAAACATTGATACCGGCATCGTTCCAATCGTCCAGCGAAGGGGCAGGTGTTTTTATCACATCATCCCATAAATAACTCCGCCAACCGTGCACCAACATCAGTAAATCCAGTTTCTCAGCCGAAGTGAAGTTTTCATCCGAAATAAAAAACGAAGCAGGCGATTCAATTGCACCATTCAATTCCGAATCGAGCAACAAATAGCTTTTGATGTTTTGAGTCTCCTGACCTGCGCTAAAAAAGCTCCGGTTCACCACCGAAACTGACATGGTTGAAGTGATTGAGTCATTCGGATCCAACCCAAAATCTATTGCCATTTTTACTTCTTCGCGAGGAAGAAATTCTTTCTTGTTCAGTACGAACTTCAACCGATCGGTTTTATCCTGATCGACAAATATTAATCGTTCAGCGATCGGATTCTGGGCAGTATCGAGTAACGAAATTTTTGAAATTCCGGATGGAAACAAATCTTTTTTCAGTGTAAAAGTCTGATTTATATCCGTCATTTCCATTTTATTCGAAACCAGTATCAAACCTTTATGAGAAGCCACAAAATAAAATGGCTGATTAAAGTTCCGCTTCATATTTCCAGAAAGCTCGAACAGCAAAAATTCGCCCTGCTCTTTATATTTCAGGCAAATACCGTTTACTTTTGCTGAAGGAAGCTTAATTTTAAGTTCCGGATGATGGTCGATTGCCGCATGATATGTTCTTCCGTCAACAGGCATCAGGGAAAATTTTCCCATCCCAAGATAACTTGACTTGAAAGATGCAACAGTATCACCCAAATCATCCAATACTTTTCCGGTGATAAAAATTCCTCTCCCGTTTTGGTCGATGGCTTTGAAAGCAATATTATTTGAAGCATTGAGCAGCATATTTCCTCCTTCAGGCAAGAAATCAACTGAAATTTTTGATTCCTCAGCCTTATCATCCAAACCATTGGCAATTAACGATCTGCTGATCCAGATTTTTTTATAAAAAAGAGCTTCTTCACCGAAGTTTTCGAGAAATTTGGTATGGGCCCGAATGGTATAAATCCCAGCCGAAAGCGTATCTGTATGCAATTCACCACTTGCCTGCCCCCCAATCGAGAAAAGCATTAATTCGCCAACAATTTTACCATTTTCGGCAACCAGTTCAATGTATATATTCCGATAATTCGAATTTAGCTGATGCGTGTATCCATTTACCTGATAGGCCTTTAGCCAGATGACATCTCCCGGAACATAAAATTCGCGATCTACATGCAGAAATAATTTCTCGAATAAAGGCGGCTTTTGTTCCTTAACCATTCTTTCGATATCCTGAGCAATTAACCGGATAGAAGAAATTAATATGATCAGGAGTAAAAGGCTTCGTTTTTTCATTGTTCACTCAATTCGGCAAACAATAAATATATTAAATATAAAAAAACAAACGCCCCAATTAAGGAGCGTTTGATTTAAAAATTACAGTCTTGTAAGTTATTTTGCATCATTTTTATCCCAGTTAATCAGCTTCGAAGGATAGAAATTAATATCCATGGCTTTTAGCCGTTCACCCTGTTGAGCCAAACGCACTTTATAGTCATCCCAATTCCGCAATTCTGTCGGTGTCCATCCAATTTCAGCGTATCCAAGCAATCGTGGAAAAATCAGGTATTCTGCTTCCTGGCGGTTCGAAACCGTTTCCGACCACAGCGGCGCTTCAATTCCTGCAATATCTTCGCGCTTGATGTCGGGTACCAGAGTAGCCGGATCCCAGTTGTAACCTTTGTCAACCTCAACGTAACCAGCCCAATGCAAACCGAACGTACTTGTTGAATCGTATTGCATATCGAGGTAGGCGTTTTGTGCCGGCGACATCAGCACTTTTGCTCCCTGTGCAACCGCTTTCTGTGCATTTTCGGCTTTTGCCCAATATTGTGCAATGGTGTTAGGATGTAAGGTCGTCAACGCGATCTCGTCCCAGCCAATCACCTGTTTGCCATGCGCAATTACAATTTCCTGAACCCGGTTTACGAACGGAATGTAATCTTCGATCTTAGTCGCATGAGATTCGTCGCCACCAATGTGGATATATGGCCCGGGTGTTAAAGAGACCAATTCGCTCACCACATCGTCGATAAACTGATAGGTAATTTCCTTATTCGTACACAAACTGCTGAAACCGACATCAGTTCCGGTATACAATTCGGTGGCTTTTCCATTGCAATTCAATTCAGGATACGAAGCCAGTGCAGCGTTTGTATGCCCCGGCATATCAATTTCAGGAATAACTGTTATATAGCGATCCTGTGCATACTTCACAATATCAGAATATTGATCCTGTGTATAAAAGCCACCTTCAGCACCTCCAACTTCAGTACTTCCGCCATGTTCGGTCAAATTTGGCCATTTTTTTATTTCAATTCGCCAGCCCTGATCGTCGGACAAATGCAAATGCAGCACATTCATTTTATAAAAAGCCATCTGATCGATGAAATGTTTAACATCGTCGGCACTGAAAAAATGACGGGCAATATCAAGCATTGAGCCACGGTAGCTGTATTCGGGATAATCGCGGATGGTTCCGGTGGCCAGTTTCCATGGGCCTTTTTGAACTGAAGCCATCTCCACTTTCGCGGGCAAAATCTGGCGAATGGTCTGAATTCCGTAGAAAAGACCAGCCGGTTTATTGGCCACCAAACTTACCAGGTTGTCATTAATAGTCAGTTCGTAACCTTCGTCGCCCAATTCGGCGTCGTCACCCGAAAGTGATAGAAAAATACTTCCGGAAGGTGGTGTTTCACTAGTCGATTTTACCTCAATTCCCAAGCCTGTGGAAGGATTTAGTTTATCGGCTAAAAACTGGCCGATTTGATTTATCTCGGTCGATTCGCCCTGAACATAAATATCAGTCTGATCGGTTAATTCGAAATTTCCTCCGGAAGAAACTACCGAAATAGGTTTCGGAATCAGACTTTCTTTCGAAAGATCGGTTGGTGTACACGCCGTTTGTCCAAAAATTACCGTGAGTAAAAGTCCGGCAAATGCCAGGTTTTTCATTTGTGAGTGTGTCATGTTACTATACTAAAGATTTAATTACGAAATTACCAGACGCAATTTAAGCTAAAAGATTCAGAAACTGAACGTTCAACTAAATTTATCACTCCACAAGTTTCAATATCCGTGTCTTCTTTCCAATCCTGAAATTAATGATAACCAAAAGGAAGCAGGAAGCTACAATGATAACTGCGCCAACCATTTCAACCGGATTTAGTTTTTCCTGAAAAATAAGCCATCCGGAAATAAGGTTAAAAACAGGAACCAGCGACTGAAGGAGCGATCCGGTTGCCACATTTACGTAGCGGTAACCTTCAGTCATAAAAAGCTGGCCAATGGTTGCCACTACACCAACTAAAACCAGTAAAAGCAACTCATTAAAATTGCCTTTCGCCTGTGTTGTTCCGGAAGGAATAAGAAACAACCAAAACCCAATGATACATTGTGAAAAGAAAATCGCGTACGAATTATCGCTGTCGTGAAGTTTCTTCACAAAAACGACTGCAAGTCCGGTTGTAATTGATCCGGCGATACCAACCAGCTCGTAAAATCCAATTCCGGAAAGCGACGTATTTCCTCCGCCAACCGAAAGTAAAACCAAACCGGCAAACGAAATAAAAATAACCACAAATTTTATGGATTCCACCTTCTCCTTCAGGATAAGCATACTGAATAAAGTGGCAAAAATCGGGTACGAATAAATGTAGACTGAACCTTTACCAACCCCTAGTTTTAAAATGGCCAGATAAAATAAATAAACCGCTACTCCACCGATGAGTCCGCGCCAGAACAGGTTCTTCTTGTCGTTAAATCTTAGGTTTATTACACCAAATTGTGCCAAAAGGCTGATAATTCCCAACCCGATGGCAAACCTGAAAAAAGTTGTTTGGTAACTCGAAACATTTGGAATTGATTTTACCAAAACAGCCATCAGTGCAAAAAATACAACAGAGCCCAAGGTCATGAAAATACCTTTTGAATTATCAGACATATAGCTGGTTTAAAATTGTGTTGCAAAACTATCAATATTATCTGGTTCGTAAACTGACAAAACGGGGTAAACGAAGAAGTCATTATCGTTCAGTTGTCAACCTGATATCTAAACTTTCAATCAGGCATTTTGTTTGAGCCATTATGCAGGCAATGATAAAATGGCACTTTGTTTCGCTTGTCCTTTTCCTATCGAATTGTCAATTTCAGGAACAAAAAACTATGGAAACACACCTTTACACCAACGAATTGATTCACGAAAGTTCACCTTACCTGTTGCAGCACGCTCACAATCCGGTAGACTGGATGCCATGGGGAGAGAAAGCGTTTGAAAAAGCACGGGCTGAAAAAAAACTGCTGATCATCAGCATTGGCTATGCGGCCTGTCACTGGTGCCACGTGATGGAACATGAGTCGTTTGAAGATACAGCGGTTGCCCGGATTATGAATGAAAATTTCGTTTGCATCAAAGTCGATCGCGAAGAAAGGCCCGATGTTGACCAGATTTATATGACCGCGGTTCAACTGATGACTCAACGTGGCGGCTGGCCGCTCAATGCTGTGGCTTTGCCCGATGGTCGACCATTTTGGGGTGGCACCTATTTCCAGAAGGAAATGTGGATGGATGCCCTGACCCAAATCACCAACTACTACACGCAAAATCCTGAAAAAGTTTTGGAGTACGCGGAACATTTAAGCCAGGGAATTCACGAAAGCAATTTACTTCCGGTAAGCAAAGCCAATCAAAAATTGGCGGCTGAAAATCTGAAAGATGCCGTTGCGCGGTGGAAAACTTACTTCGATTTCGAAAATGGAGGAAGCAAAGGCGCGCCTAAATTTATGATGCCCAATAATCTACTCTTTTTGCTGCGCTGGGCGCATCAGAAAAAAGATAAAGAAACGTTGACCTTTGTGGAAACGAGCCTCGACAAAATGGCGATGGGAGGAATTTACGATCAGGTTGGCGGTGGCTTTGCACGCTACTCAACCGATTCAACCTGGAAAGTCCCGCATTTCGAAAAAGTGCTTTACGACAACGGCCAAATGCTGAGTTTATATGCACAGGCGTTCCAGGAAACAAAAAAAACATTGTACCACGAAATTGTGGAGCAAACGATCGAATGGCTGAAACGCGGAATGTTATCCGGAGAAAATGGCTTTTATTCGTCGCTCGATGCTGACAGTGAAGGTGAAGAAGGTAAATTTTACGTCTGGCAAAAACAGGAACTGCAACAATTAATGGGGTCAGATTTTGAACTTTTTGCCGATTATTTCCAGGTAAACGGAAAGGGTTATTGGGAAGACGGCAATTACATTTTACTCCGGGAAATTGGTGACGACAAATTTGCAGAGAAACATCAGCTAAAACCGGAAGAACTTCAAAAGATGGTCGATTTGTGGAGGAAAACGCTTTTGGCAGCACGAGCAAAACGCGTTCGTCCGCGCCTCGACGACAAAATTCTGACTTCGTGGAACGCCTTGGCCATTTCGGGTTTGGTTGACGCTTACAAGGCTTTTGGCCATCCTGAATATCTGGAACTGGCCGAAAAGAACTCGCGTTTCCTGCGCCAAAAACAAATCGATCCGGATGGAACTGTCAGGCATTCCTATAAAAATGGTGAGAGCAAAATCAATGGTTTTCTGGAAGATTATGCCATGCTCATTCAGGCAGATATTTCATTGTTTGAAGTAACCGGGAACCCGGAATATTTAACCGAAGCTGGATTTCTTACTGAAAAGACTTTTGAGCAATTTTTTGACGGGAAACGAAATATATTTTATTTCACTCCAGCCAGTCAAACCGATTTAATCAACCGAAGCATTGAAGTACACGACAATGTTATTGCAGCATCCAATTCGGTAATGGCCAATAATTTATTTAAGCTGGGGCACTTGCTTGGAAAGACTAACTACTTTGAAACTTCAGAAAATATGCTGTCGAAGCTGGTCGACGATTTTAAGATTCATCCTTCCGGATATTCGAATTGGATGCAACTCATGCTGAATTTTACCGACAATTATTTCGAAGTCGCCATAACTGGTCAGGATGCAAAAGAAAAGCTTACGGAAATGCAAAAAAATTATTTGCCCAATTGCCTGTTTTGTGCAGGAGTGACAACATCAGAAATTGAGCTTTTGCAAAACCGGTTTGTCAATGGGAAAACGCTCATTTATGTGTGTCAAAATCAAACCTGTATGTTACCTGAAGAGAACGCAGAGGCGGCTTTGAGTTTTCTGAAATAAAAAGTTGTCTTAAAAATCACAACCCTCAAAGATCTGGTCATTCCGAATTTATTTCGGAATCTGACCTAGATCCATTTTGATACTGAAATAAGTTCAGGATGACCGGACCAGATTTTTAAGACAACTTTTGCGTTACTATTCTTCTACGATGATAATCTTTTCTATTTTATCTCCCTGACGAATGGCATCAATCACTTCAAGGCCTTCATAAACTTTGCCAAAACAAGTATGCTTGCGATCGAGGTGCGACGTATTTCTGCGGCTGTGACAAATAAAAAACTGTGATCCTCCGGTGTTGCGTCCGGCATGTGCCATCGACAAAACGCCACGGTCGTGATACTGGTTTTCGCCATCGGTTTCGCATTTAATGGTGTAACCCGGACCACCAGCACCGGTGCCATTGGGGCATCCTCCCTGAATCACAAAATCAGGAATTACACGATGAAATGTCAATCCGTCGTAAAAACCACTTTTCGACAATTTTGTAAAATTTTCAACCGTTCCCGGAGCATCTTCATCGTAAAAATTTACCTTCATAACACCTTTACTGGTGTGAATTTCTGCTTTACTCATTGTTTGAAATTTTAATAAATAAGACACAAAAGTACAATATTTTGCAGATATTAAAATTCTTGTGTAGTCATCCATCAATTGGGCTACTTACAAAAATAATACAGCATAGTGCAGGATAGTGATTTTTTTATAATTTCATATTCTCGTTCCAGAAAATTAAAATGCTGTTTCCGGAAATTTTTAACAGTTCAAGGAATGTTCCTCAACATTTTTTATGGGCTGCAAAGCTTTGCAAATTGCGGGTAGCAAAATTGCATTTGGCAATTCGGATTTGTTTATTGATTTTTGAGATCACAAGTTAAAGACGATCAAACTGATTGTCCCGAAATCAGGAATAATTTTATTCCAGTAATAATTAAACTAACTAAACGAATTAGCCGTGAATAAAAAAATTAAAGAAAAGGTTGTTTCAAGAGAATTATTGGTTCCGTTCATTTTAATAACCAGTTTATTTGCCCTTTGGGGATTTGCGAACGACATAACCAACCCCATGGTTGCAGCTTTTAAAACGGTTATGGAAATTTCGAATGCACGCGCTGCACTTATCCAGTTCGCATTTTATGGTGGATATGCCACAATGGCCATTCCGGCTGCTTTGTTTGTAAAAAGGTACAGCTATAAAAAAGGAATTCTGGTTGGACTTGGGTTATATGCTACCGGAGCATTGCTTTTTTATCCAGCTGCCAAATACGAAATATTCGAGTTTTTCCTTTTGTCGTTGTATATTTTAACCTTCGGCCTCGCATTTCTGGAAACTACAGCTAACCCGTACATCCTTTCGATGGGCTCAGAAGAAACATCAACGCGAAGGCTCAACCTTGCACAATCGTTTAATCCGATCGGATCACTTATGGGGATGGCAGTAGCATCAAATTTTATTCTTACTTCGCTTCAGTCGGATGCCCGAAATGCTTCCGGAGATTTGGTTTTCACGACCTTAAGTGCCACAGAAAAAGCTGCAATACGCACCCACGATCTGGCCATTATCCGCGATCCATATGTGATGCTCGGTTTTGTGGTTATCCTGATGTTCCTGACGATTTACTTTTTCAAAATGCCTAAGCGAAAAGATCCTGATCACACCATTCATGCTATGGACACTTTCAGGAGGTTGATTGCCAATGTAAAATACCGCGAAGGCGTGATTGCACAGGTTTTTTATGTAGCTGCCCAAATCATGTGCTGGACGTTCATAATTCAGTATGCTGATAATTTGGGAATACCAAAAGCTGAAGCGCAGAATTACAACATCATTGCCATGGGCATTTTCCTATCGAGCCGTTTTATAAGCACCATGCTAATGAAATACATGAATTCCAGAATTTTGCTGACAGCTTTTGCTATTGGCGGGTTCATCCTGACGGCAGGCACAATCCTGATTCAGGGCATGGCTGGCTTGTATTGCCTGATCGGTGTTTCAGCATTTATGTCGCTCATGTTTCCAACCATTTACGGTATTGCACTCGAGGGACTTGGCGAAGATGCCACGCTTGGCGCGGCCGGTTTGGTAATGGCTATTGTTGGCGGTGCATTAATGCCTCCGATTCAGGGTGCAATTATAGATTTGGGTACTGTTGCCGGTCTTCCAGCAGTTAACTTTTCGTTCATTTTGCCTCTCATCAGTTTTGTTGTAATCGGAATTTATGGTTACCGCACAATTAAAATTCATGCTTGAAATTTTTAAACCTCTAAAATCTACAACGATGTCAACCGAATACAAACGATACTGCAAAACGCTTTCGTTGAAAGACGACGCGCAATTAATAGAAGATTACAAAAAAGTTCACGCTCCGGGAGCTGCATGGCCCGAAATTACTCGGGGAATGCGCGAAGTTGGAATCATCGACATGGAAATTTACATTTTCGGAACCCGTTTATTCATGATCATGGATACCGTTGCCGATTTCGATCACGATAAAGCGATGGCCGAACTAGCCAAAAAACCACGGCAAAGTGAATGGGAAGCTTATGTATCACGCTTTCAACAAAGCTCTGCCGAGGCAACTGCCGACGAGAAATGGCAATTGATGGAACGAATTTATAAGCTTGATAAATAAAAAAATCGACATCTTCCCGCCTTCCGGAGTTCATTTTTTCTTCGGAATATTTTTAATTATTGCTGAAATTCTGAAAACCTATGAAGCGCAGAGAAATGTTAAAGTCTGCCGCTGCCTTTGCGGCGTCAGCAGCTATTTCACCATTGGCAAATGCCATTCAAATTCCTGAACAAAAAAATTTGCTGCCTTCTCCTGAAAATAATTCAGGAGAAATACCACGCTTCGGTGACGGCCGCGATTGGTTTTTCGAAAATCGTTACGGAATGTTTGTTCACTGGGGAATTTATTCGATACCGGGCTGGCACGAACAACATCAGTGGCGCGCCAGAGTTCCGCGAAGTGAATACGTAAAACTGGCTCAGCAATGGAATCCGAAGAAATTTAATCCGGAAGAATGGCTCGACCTCATGGAAGAAGCCGGAATGAAATACATCACCATCACCACCAAACACCACGATGGATTTTGTTTGTGGGACTCCAAACAAACTTCGTTCAATACCATGAATACACCTTATAATAAGGATATCATCGGAATGCTGTCGGATGCCTGCCACAAACGAAAAGTGCCACTTTGCCTGTACTATTCCATCGCCGACTGGAATCAATCCAATTATCCGAACCAGGGACGACATCATGAATTGCCTCCGCAACCAAATGATTCGCCCAACTGGGACAAATACATGGATTTCCTGAAGGAACAGGTTCGCGAACTCTGCACCAATTACGGCGAAATTCATGGCTTTTGGTGGGACATGAATGTTCCTGAATACAAAGATCCATCGATAAATGCCATGATCCGTAAACTACAGCCAAAAGCCGTGATTAACAACCGTGGCTTCGACGAAGGTGATTTTGGCACACCAGAACGTGATTACGACAATACCGCTTCTGAGGCGAGAAGTTTCGATCGGCTGACTGAAGCCTGTCAATCGGTTGGCATGGAAAGCTGGGGGTATAAAAAGGATGAAGATTTTTATACCGACCGCCATTTGATCAGCAGTATCGACAAATATTTGGCCCGCGATGCCAATTATCTCCTGAATGTCGGACCAACTCCCGAAGGAATTATTCCGGAAGAATCAGCTTCTATTTTGAAAAGGATCGGCCAGTGGAAAAAATCAGTCGATGAATCTTTTCAGCAGGTAAAAACTGATTCAGAACTTGTAAACGCTTCCGGCGTTTTGGTAACCCGGCGTGATCAAACAATTTATATTCACCTGAATAAAGTTC
This sequence comes from Prolixibacteraceae bacterium, assembly GCA_963677955.2. Taxonomy (GTDB): domain Bacteria; phylum Bacteroidota; class Bacteroidia; order Bacteroidales; family Prolixibacteraceae; genus Aquipluma. Next base: position 2,753,837 of record CAXXQR010000001.1, on the reverse strand, counting down.
CGACGGGAAATGGAATTAAGCTGAAACCGATAAATGTACTACCCACCAAAGCCACACTTTTAAATACAGGCAAGCCGATCGAATGCGTCGTAAATTTATCGCCGAGCGATCATGCGACCCAACAACCCTACTTGCGACTGCGCAAACTGCCCACAAATGAATTTGCCAATACGGTCCTGGTGGCCAAACTCGAATTCGATAGACCCTTGAATCATATCACCCAATCAAACCTAAAACAAACGAATATAGAACTAACGAAATAACACGATTCGGCATACATTAATTAATAACTACAACTTTTTCACGCTGATTGATGGAGAATCGGAAAAAAGATTGATTTTTTCGATACAAACCGTAAGTAACCACACTGAAAATCAGGACAAAAGAGCATTTTTGGGATTTTTACCCGAATTCGATGCCCAAAAGAATGACGAAAGTCAACCAATGTTGTTAAACATTCATTTTAACGATCATATCTCGCTGTAATACTGAATATTGACCTTCATTCCGATTTTGAAAAATTAGAATAACCAACAGGTGAAAATCATAACTTTGGCTATCGTTTTAAAAAACAAAATAAGATGAAAGCAGACATGAACGAATTTTTGGAAGCTTTGAATGACCGCACTCCGGGCGAACGCGAGTTTCATCAGGCTGTCCGTGAAGTAATAGAATCAATCTGGGATATTTATCAAAAAAATCCAAGGTATCAGAAAGCAAAAATACTGGAGCGAATTGTTGAGCCGGAACGCACAATCATGTTTCGTGTTCCATGGGTTGACGACCGTGGCGAAGTTCAGGTAAATCGTGGCTACCGTGTCGAATTTAATTCAGCAATCGGACCATATAAAGGAGGTTTAAGATTTCACCCTACGGTAACTTTAAGTGTGCTGAAGTTTTTAGGATTTGAGCAAACTTTTAAAAACAGCCTGACGACTTTACCTATGGGTGGCGGAAAAGGCGGTTCAGATTTCAGTCCCAAAGGGAAATCGGACAATGAAATTATGCGATTTTGTCAATCATTCATGTCGGAACTATTCAGGCACATCGGACCAAATACTGATGTTCCGGCAGGCGATATAGGCGTTGGCGGACGGGAAATCGGCTTTTTATTCGGGCAGTACAAAAGACTTCGGAATGAATTTACCGGCGTTTTAACCGGTAAAGGAATTGGCTGGGGTGGAAGTTTAATTCGTCCGGAAGCAACAGGCTTTGGAGCTGTTTATTTCGTTCAGCACATGTTGGCAAACCTTGGAAAAGAACTTCCCGGCCACACATTCGCGGTTTCAGGCTTTGGAAATGTGGCCTGGGGCGCAATTACTAAGATTAACGAATTGGGTGGAAAGGTTGTCACAATCTCCGGTCCTGACGGTTATATTTATGATCCTGAAGGAATTTCAGGCGAAAAAGTAGATTATTTGCTCGAACTCCGTGCTTCGAACAACGACATTGTCCAACCGTATGCCGAGGAATTTGGCGCGCAATTCATTCCAGGCAAAAAACCCTGGGAATGCAAAGTTGACATCGCCATTCCGTGTGCGTATGAAAACGAATTGCACCTTGAAGATGCTAAAATGCTAGTTTCAAATGGTTGCTTCCTTTTGGCCGAAGCTTCAAATATGGGTTGCACCGCCGATGCTGTTGAATACATGACTGAAGCAATAACCTATGCTCCCGGGAAAGCGGTAAACGCAGGTGGAGTTGCTGTTTCAGGTTTGGAGATGTCCCAGAATTCTCTACGTATGAACTGGCCCAAAGAAGAAGTTGACATGTATTTGCACCGAATTATGAAAGATATTCATGAAACCTGTGTGAAATATGGCAAAAGAGGTAATAAGGTAAATTATGTGTTAGGCGCCAATGTGGGCGGCTTTGTAAAAGTAGCCGACGCCATGCTTGCTCAGGGTATCGTTTAGACTGTTAATTCTGAGACTCAGCTTTGTCCTGTTAATTTGTTCGATAGAACAGCTTAACAGGACAATTTTTTATATCAAAAACGATTTTCAACGATTTGACGAAATCGATCGAAACAGAACGTTTTTTCCGTGATTTCCCAATAAAATAATATTCGCTTCATATTCAGGTGCTTTATTTTTCCTTATTTTGGCCAAATTTTGTGGAAAATGTTGATTGATACACATTCTCATATTTATTCAACCGACTTCATTCATGACCTGGATGAAGTTATTCAGAGAGCATATTCAAATGATGTGAGGAAAATTATTCTTCCCAACATCGACAGTTCTTCAGTGAAAAATCTTTTGGATCTTGTTGATACTTATCCGCACATATGTTTCCCGCTAATGGGGTTGCATCCCACATCGGTAAATCAGGATTATCAGGAGGAATTACAGGTAGTTGAATACTGGTTGAAAAAACGCAAATTCTACGGAATTGGAGAAATTGGAATTGATTTGTACTGGGATAAATCGTTTCTTGAAGAGCAAACCCATGCTTTTAGGTTTCAGATTGAACTGGCCCGGCAATATAATTTACCAGTTGTTGTTCATGTTCGTGATTCGTTCGACGAAGTTTACCAGGTTTTGAAGGAGACTAAAGATGACAACCTTAAAGGTGTTTTCCACAGTTTCACCGGAACGCTTGAACAGGCAAAACTGATTACTGAATTAGGATTTAAAATTGGCGTTGGCGGAATTGTTACTTTTAAAAAGAGTGGATTGGATGAGGTCGTCAGCCAGATTGATCCATCAAATTTAATTATTGAAACTGATTCGCCTTATTTAACTCCCGCTCCATTCAGGGGAAAAAGAAACGAAAGTTCGTACCTTGTTTATATAGCACAAAAAATTGCTGATCTTCACGAGATGTCAATCGGCGATATCGCCAAAATCACTACTGAAAACGCACGCAAGCTATTTGAGATATAGGCACTAGTATTCACCCGTAATTTTGTCAACAGTGGAAAACAGGCCGTCGATTCTTATTATTTATACCGGTGGCACCATCGGAATGGTACAAAAGACGACAAACGGTATTTTGGTTCCGGTAAAATTCGACCAAATTCAGGAAGAAGTTCCCGATCTTAGCCGTCTTGGTGTAAATCTCCAGGTTATCACCTTTACTCCACCTATCGACTCGTCGAACATGACACCCGCCATTTGGGTGAAAATTGCCAAAACTATCGAGCGGAACTATAGCAAATTCGATGGATTTGTAATTCTTCACGGTACAGACACCATGGCTTACACCGCGTCGGCTCTTAGTTACATGTTTGAAAATTTGGATAAGCCAATTGTGCTTACCGGCTCACAACTTCCAATCGGCATTTTACGAACAGACGGAAAAGAAAATTTAATTACTTCCATTCAAATTGCTGCTGCAAAAGCAAATGGGCAAGCCGTTGTTCCCGAAGTTTGTGTCTATTTCAATTCGAAGCTTTTCAGAGGAAACCGGATTTCGAAACGACATGCCGATGATTTTAGCGCATTTTCTTCCATAAACTATCCGCCGTTGGCCACGGCAGGTGTCGAAATAAAATTTTACAACGAGAATATTCATCGGACAGTTAACAAGGGAATATTGAAGGTTCGCTCTCAATTCGACGAAAACGTGGTGATTTTGAAAATATTTCCAGGTATCGGAAAATTAGTTTTCGAAAATATCCTGAACATTCAGGGGCTGAAAGGTGTAGTTCTTGAATCGTTTGGATCAGGTAACATACCGATGTCGCGGTGGATGATTTCTCAAATTAAAAATGCGATTAAACGAAAAATTATCTTCCTGAATATCACTCAATGCCAGGGCGGATCAGTAAAAATGGGATTGTACGAAACAAGCGCTGAACTATTGCATGCGGGTGTTGTAAGTGGAAAAGATATGACAACCGAAGCTGCTATTACGAAGCTAATGTTTTTACTCGGACAGGGTTTGGAACAAGAGGAAATCAAGCTCCATTTGAATAAAAGTTTGATTGGGGAAATTAGTGAATAGCTTTTTTTTTTGTTACATTTTTTTTCGTAATTTGCAGCCCTGAAAAATTAGTGCCAGTCATGGTATTGGGAGAGATGCAGGAGTGGCTGAACTGGCACGCCTGGAAAGCGTGTGTACCTCAAAAGGGTACCGAGGGTTCGAATCCCTCTCTCTCCGCTTTCAAAAGATCGTTCTTTAAAAATGTTGAATGTAATTTTCGCTTGATTATTATTCGATATTTTAAACTTCGGCAATATATTTGTTGTTGTCTAAAAATCTGGAAATTAACAAAAATCAAACAAATAGAATAAATTTAAAAATTCAGGAGATTTACTAATTAAAATTTAAAACCAAGATGAAAAAACTATTTGCGTTAATAGCAGTTCTCGGTGTGTTGTTCATTACAACATCAAACAACGTAGTTGCTCAGGACAATGCTGCTCCTGCTGCATCAACTGAAGTACAAAAAGCTGCACCGGCAGATCAAAAAGCTGTAGCAGTTGATCAGGAAGAAAAAGCAGCGGCTCAGGCTGAAGGAGGACAATCTTTACACAGTGCCTTGAAACAGAAATTCATTGAAGGAGGTCCGGGGTTCATGACTTCAATCCTTGTTGCTTTGATTTTAGGTCTTGCCCTTGCAATTGAAAGAGTTGTTTACCTGAACCTTGCTACTACCAACAACAAAAAATTATTGGAAAAAATTGAAGAAGCTCTTAACTCAGGTGGTATCGAAGCTGCTAAAGAAGTTTGCCGTAACACTCGCGGACCAGTTGCCAGCATTTTCTATCAGGGTCTCGATCGTTCACACGAAGGATTAGACATTGTTGAAAAAACGGTGGTAGCTTACGGTGGTGTTCAGGCTGGTTTACTTGAAAAAGGCTTGACATGGATCGCTCTGTTTATTGCCATGGGCCCGATGCTCGGATTCTTGGGAACAGTAATTGGTATGATCGGTGCATTCGATGCTATTGAAGTAGCTGGTGACATCAGTCCAACTCTTGTAGCCGGTGGTATTAAAGTTGCTCTTATCACAACTGTAGGTGGTCTTATCGTGGCCATGATTCTTCAGGTTTTCTACAACTACTGCGTTTCTAAAATCGACAGTATTGTAAATAGCATGGAAGACGCTTCAATTTCTTTAATTGACATCTTAGTAAAATACAACACTAAAAAATAATTGACCCTATGAAATTTGCTAAAATAACAACAATAATGTTATGGGTATTTCTGGGCATTTCTTTATTTCTTGTAATTTCGCTGCTCTCTAATCTGAACGAAAATGTTTCAGATCCAAGTATGGACACTTGGGTAAACGCGAATTTATATTGGTCATATGTTTTGTTTGGATTATCCATTGCTGCTGCTTTAATACTGGAATTTGCATATCTTCTATCTGATAAAAAAGCGGCAAAAAGTGCAATGATTGCTATCGTATTTCTGGGTGTTGTCGTTGGTTTATCGTACATGATTTCTGACAGTTCAATCCCGAAATTTTATGGTGTTCAAAAATTCATTGACGATGGAACGGTAACACCTACTGTTTCGAAATGGATTGGAACCGGGTTAATAGCAACCTATATTTTGAGTGCACTTTCAGTAATCGGGATTGTATGGTCTTCCATTTCTCGCATTTTTAAATAACCACTGGTTTTAAAAAACGCAGAAAAAAAAATAAAATGAGAAAAACACCAGAAATACCTTCTGCATCAATGGCCGACATCGCCTTCATGTTGCTAATCTTCTTCCTGGTTGCTACGACCATGGACGTGGATAGCGGGTTGGAGCGTGTTCTGCCTCAAATGCCGCCTGATGAAAAGCAGGATGATACTCCACCAATTAAAGAACGAAATGTATTTACCGTTTTGTTGGATCAATACAATCGTTTGATGGTTGAAGGTGAAATCATGCCTGTTGATCAACTAAAGGAAAAGGCAAAAGAATTCATGCTGAATCCGAATAACAGCGATAATTTACCTGAGACAAAAGAGACTGAGATTCCGTTGATCGGAATGTATCCTGTCACTAAGGGTGTAATTTCGCTGCGCAATGACCAGGGAACCCAGTACGGTACGTACATTGCAGTGCAAAACGAACTTGTCGCCGCTATTAATGAACTCAGGGATCAGTTAGCTTCAGAAAAATTTGGGAAAACGTATGCAAATTGCACATCTGAACAACAAGATGCTATACGTGAAGCAGTTCCTTCAAGAATATCCGAAGCTGAACCAAAAACTATAGGAGGGAAGAAATAGTATGTCTAAATTTAGAAAAAGCAACGCCAAAGAAACGCCTGCTGTATCTACAGCTTCGTTACCTGATATCGTCTTCATGCTTCTTTTCTTCTTCATGGTTACAACTACAATGAGGGAAGTTTCGCTGAAAGTTAGAACTACTTTGCCATCGGCAACAGAACTTTCCAAATTAGAGAAGAAGTCGCTTGTAAGCTATATCTATGTTGGTCCTCCACAGAAACAATATACCAAAGTATTCGGTACTGAACCTCGAATTCAGTTAAACGATGTATTTGCCAAAGTTTCTGATATTCCTGATTTTATTATTGCTGAACGCGCTGCCAGAGACGAATCTGAGATTCCATTTATGGTAACTTCGTTGAAAGTTGATGAATACACCAAAATGCAAATTGTTGGTGATATAAAACAAGAGCTGCGTAAAGCTGCAGCTTTGCACATCAACTACTCATCGCGTAAAGCTGTCGAGAATAAGTAATATTATTATTCTGTATATGCAAGGGAAGTCACAAATGACTTCCCTTTTTTTGTTTATAATTATCTGGAAGAAATACAGAACTGTGCTTTCCGTTAGGATTGGGAATTAAATTTCAAGGCAAAAGAAAATATAAAGCCACTCAAATAAAATTTGTGTTTCTTTGCAATTTCACAATTCATTCGCTCCATGAAATTTGACGATTACAGAATAACAGAGGATATAAAAAACAACCTGAAGAATTTAGGATTTCGGCGTCCGACAGACATTCAATACAAAGCAATTACTCCCATATTAAAAGGAGACGATGTTTTGGCGATTGCACAAACCGGCACAGGAAAAACGGCAGCCTTTGTAATTCCGGTCATCGATCGCATCCACCATCAAAAAACGAATAACCAAAGCGATTTTATTTCATGCCTGGTAATGGTACCTACGCGCGAACTGGCTATTCAGATTACTGAAGTATTTCAAACGATTGCCCGGCATACTCGCGTAAAAACCGCGTGCGTTTTTGGGGGAGTTGATCAGGACCCACAAATCTCTCAATTGAAAAACGGAGTTGATGTTCTTGTTGCGACACCTGGCCGTATGTTCGATTTGGTTAGTCAGGGACATATTCTTTTATCAAAAATTCAGATTTTAATATTGGATGAAGCCGATCACATGCTAGCGCTCGGGTTCATCAAAGATATCAGGCAATTGATACACTATTTACCAAAAAACAGACAAACTCTATTCTTTTCAGCCACAATAAATCCTGAAATTAAAGAATTGGCGTATTCATTGGTCACGAATCCAATCCGAATAGAAATTTCACCTAAAAACCCAGTCGCCAAAAATGTCACGCATTCAGTAACCATGATTGAAATGGACGACAAACGCTTTTTTTTGGAGCGACTAATCAACGAAAATCCTGATTCAAAGATTCTGGTTTTTGTTCGGACAAAGGTTCGCGCTGAACGGGTTTTTAAAGCAATGGAACGCGTGAATATAAAAACCCTCACCATTCATAGCGACAAAGATCAAAAAGACAGATTAAAAGTAATGAACGAGTTTAAGTCGGGTGAAGCAAAAGTTTTGATTGCAACTGATGTCAGTGCGCGTGGGATTGACATTCCCGATGTTGACTACGTTATAAATTACGATTTACCCGACGTTGCTGAAAATTACGTGCACCGTGTTGGCAGAACCGGAAGAGGAACAAAAAAGGGACTGGCGGTTTCATTTTGCAGTCAGGAAGAAAAGCCTATGCTAGACGAAATAGAAACTTTTCTGGGCCAGAAAATTAATGTTTTAACAATCGACAAAGAAGATTATTCGGCAACAATCGATTTTTCCTTGGACAACCCTAATGATTGGAAATCATTAATAAATGAAGAAGAAGCAAAACAACCCCGCAAAAAGAAGAAAAAATAGCAGACTAATTCCATTTCTATTGACTACACAAAATCCTTCACTCAAATAAACTGGCGAAGGATTTTGCTTTTTTATCCGAGACAATCTTTAGGAAAACGAACTAAAATTCTCATACTATTGAGTTTCAGCTTCCTGATTTTATGTTGAAATATTACTTCCTTCATTTTAACATATAAAATTTCAGGAGTAGTGTTATAATAAGGTCATTTGTTAAAAATCTAACTAAGTCCAAAAACATAGAAATATCGCAAATAGTTAACTTTTTCGGACCATACCCTTACTTTTTTAACATTTTTCTGAAATAATTGTAAAATCGACAACGATATCTATATTTTTTTCACCTTAATTTCATTATTTGTATATTTTTGTTATGTGTTTATCGCAACTCTAAGAAGGCATAAAAACAAAACATAAACTATTAAATTTTTCAAATTATGGCACAATTTAGATTTAAAGCGCTTGAAGAAGTTCTTAAAAGAAAACCGCTTGAAGTTAAACGTGAAGAAAACCTTGTTTCAGACTTTTATGGGATGATGGTATTCGACCGCTTGAAGATGAAAAAATATCTTTCGAAAGAAGCTTTCAAGTCAGTAGCCGATGCAATTGACCATGGTACTGTAATTGACCGTAAAATGGCTGATCAGGTTGCCCAGGGCATGAAATCATGGGCTTTGGAAAGCGGTGCAACTCACATTACTCACTGGTTCCATCCACTAACTGATGGTACAGCTGAAAAACATGATGCATTCGTAATTCACGGCGAGAACGGAACAGTGGTTGAATCGTTGACCGGATCGATGCTTGCACAACAGGAACCTGATGCATCTTCATTCCCAAGCGGCGGTATCCGTCAAACATTCGAAGCTCGTGGTTACACTGCTTGGGACCCATCTTCACCTGCTTTTATCGTCGACAATACATTGTGTATTCCTACAATCTTCATTTCTTACACGGGAGAAGCTCTTGATTATAAAACACCACTATTGAGAGCAATTGCTGCTATTGATAAAGCCGCTACCGATGTGTGCCAGTTATTCGACAAAAATGTATCGAAAGTTAATGCAAACCTTGGATGGGAACAGGAATATTTCCTTATTGACGAAGCTCTATTCACAGCTCGTCCTGACCTTATTATGACTGGTAGAACCCTGATGGGACACTCAGCTTCAAAAGATCAGCAGTTGGACGACCACTATTTCAGCTCAATTCCAACACGTGTTTTCCGTTTCATGGAAGACCTTGAAAATGAAGCGTTCAAATTGGGTATTCCGGTAAAAACCCGTCACAACGAGGTTGCTCCTAACCAGTTCGAAGTTGCTCCTATTTATGAAGAATTGAACCTGGCCAACGATCACAACCAAATGATCATGGACTTGATGAAGAAAATTGCACGTCGCCATAATTTCATGGTTCTATTCCACGAAAAACCATTTGCCGGAATTAACGGATCGGGAAAACACAACAACTGGTCACTTTCAACCGACACTGGCGTAAACTTGTATTCTCCCGGGAAAAATCCAAAATCAAACCTACAGTTCCTTACGTTTGTAATCAACACGCTGAAAGCATTGTACGTAAATCAGGATATGTTGCGTGCCAGTATCTTGACCGCTCCAAACACCCACCGTTTAGGTGCAAACGAAGCCCCTCCGGCAATCATTTCAGCTTTCCTTGGAACTGAAGTAAGCAAAATGCTGGATATGATGGAAGAAGCAGTCGTAGACCGCAAAATGACACCGGACGAAAAAACTGCTCTTAAATTAAATATCGGCCGTATTCCTGAAATTATTTTGGACAACACCGACCGTAACCGTACTTCACCATTCGCTTTCACCGGAAACCGTTTCGAATTCCGTGCTGTAGGTTCTTCAGCAAACTGCGCTTCTGCAATGATTGCTTTGAATACTGCTGTTGCTGATCAATTGACTAAATTTAAAGTTGACGTTGATGCGTTAATTGAATCAGGAGTGAAAAAAGACGAAGCGATCTTCCAAATCCTGAAAAAACTGATTATCGAATCGAAAGCTATTCGTTTTGATGGTAACGGGTACAGTGCAGAATGGAAAGAAGAAGCTGCCCGCCGTGGTTTAACAAACATTACAAGCGTACCAACTGCATTGGAAGCTTTGCACGACAAACGCGTCATTGAAATGTATGCTAAAGCTGGCGTTTTAAGCGAAAGAGAAATTGAAGGACGTATAGAAGTTGAACTTGAAAAATTCACCAAAAAGATACAGATCGAAGCTCGTGTACTTGGAGATTTGGCAATTAACCACATTGTTCCGGTTGCAATTAAATACCAAACAATGTTGCTTGAAAACGTTAAAAGCCTGAAAGAAGTATTCAGCACAGAAGAATTCAATACTCTGGCTGTAGGTCGTTTAGAACTGATTCGCGAAATTGGCGGACACATTTCGTCAATTAAAGCTAAAGTGAAGGAAATGATCGAAGCAAGAAAAGTTGCGAACGTAATTGAATCGGAAAAAGAGAAAGCTTATGCTTACGAAGGAAGTGTAAGACCATACCTTGACGATATTCGTTACCACATCGACAAACTTGAATTGATTGTTGACAATGAATTGTGGCCATTGCCAAAATACAGAGAATTACTTTTTGTAAAATAATTTTTTTTGCAATTGATAAAAAAGCTCCCTACAGTTGCAGGGAGCTTTTTTTATTCCCAAAACTGTCTTAAATAATTTACACATATCTTCCCATTGCGATCGAAAATCATGAGTTCATCCTCAAGAAAGATTTTCAACAGTTTTGATTTACGTCAAATATTAATTTCGCACACAAAATTCCCAATATTTATTACTTTTCGGTATACTTTAAATAAAGCTTGTCCGTTTTTAGAATGGATTTAAAATGGTTACTTTTACGGCCAAACGTTAACAGTTTAAATGAAGAACCCGGTTTTCCCCAAAATAATTCTCATCCTTCTGGTTGTTTTGCTAAGTGCGTGTTCAGCGAGCAAATACATGGGCTTAGGCAATAAATCTTACGAAATCGGAGAATATTATCAGGCTATTGAAAAATACAGAAAAGCATACCGAAGCCAAAAGCTTGGTAAGGAAAAATCGGAAATGGCTTTCCGGATTGGTGAATCGTATTTCAAATTAAGTGAATTTTCAAAGGCAACAATCTGGTTTAAAAATGCAATCAAGCGCAACAACTCGGAGCCAATGTGCATGCTTCACTATGCCGATTGCCTGAAAGCCACTCAAAAATATGAAGATGCGATTCTTTGGTATCAAACTTATCTGGGCGTAAAACCCGACGACGAATATGCTAAAAATGCTGTGGAAGCCTGTAAATTTGCGAAAGACTGGCTCGATAATCCCAACAGATACATTGTAAATTTGGTAAAAGAACTGAATTCGAAAGACAATGATTATTCGCCGGCGTTTGTTGGTGGCCGAGACAATGAAATCATTTTTACTTCAACCAGGGAAACCGTTACGGGAAAGCGCAAAAGTAACATTACCGGAACCCGATTTGGCGATTTATACACCAGCAAATTTGGTGTTCAGAAGCAGAAATGGGACAAACCAGTTTTGCTTGACGAAAACGAATTGATAAACACAACCAACGACGAAGGTGCTGCAACTCTTTCGGACAGGGGCGATCTGATGATTTTTACCCGCTGCCGTTACGATAAAACAAAAGACCTGGGTGCCGAACTTTATTCAGCTACCCAGTCACGTGGCGACTGGTCTGAGCCACAATTAATTGAGCTTGTTGGCGATAGCTTGATTGCCGCCCATCCTTCTCTTAGCGCTGATGGCACAACGCTTTACTTTGTCTCAGACAGGCCGGGTGGTTATGGCGGAAAAGACATCTGGATGGCGAAAGACAAAGGTGGATCATTCGATAAACCGGAAAATCTGGGCCCTGAAATTAACACGCCGGGTGACGAGATGTTTCCGTTCATACGCGAAAACGGCGATCTTTATTTTTCTTCGAATTATCATCCCGGAATCGGTGGATTAGACATTTTTAAGGCGGTGAAAGACGATAAAGGCAACTGGGTTGTTGAAAACATGAAAGCACCGGTTAATTCGCCCGGCGATGACTTTGGAATTGCCTTTATTAAAGGCGATGTTGAAAAAGGACTGTTCTCTTCGAATCGCAAAGGCTCTCGGAGCGACGATATTTATTCTTTCTATTTGCCACCCAAAGTATTTACTGCTTCCGGAGATGTTTTCAACAAGGAAACCGATCAGAAAATTGACGGAGCAATGATCAGGATTATTGGTACCGACGGAACAAACCTGAAAGTGCGAGCCGATGGCGGACATTTTCAGTACAAATTAAAGCCTGAAACGGATTATGTTTTTGCTGCCTTTAAAGATGGCTACCTCAACGACAAAGTAAAAACATCAACCATTGGGCTTTCCGACAGCAAGGATTTCAGATTTTTGTTCAAACTGGCTCCAACCGACGAACCAATTAAAGTTAACAACATTAATTACGCGACGAATAGCTACGAAATTACAGAGGCGTCGAAAATTGCGCTCGACACACTTGTGAATCTTCTGATTGTGAATCCAACCATTAAAATTGAGCTTATGGCGCATACCGACTTTGTTGGCAGCGACCAGTTCAATTCCGAATTATCGCAGAAACGTGCACAATCGGTAGTTGATTACCTGATTTCGAAAGGCATAAATTCGGGCCGGTTGGTTGCTAAGGGTTACGGTGAAACATGGCCTAAAAAAGTAACGAAGGCACTTGCCAAACAATACGATTTCCTGAAAAAAGGCGACGAATTAAGCGAAGAATTTATCCTGAAACTTCCGCCCGATCAACAGGAAATTGCAAAAATGCTCGACCGGCGCACAGAATTCAGGGTACTTTCAAATGATTTCCACGAAACATTTGCTCCTGATGTTGAGAAATAAAAAGCTGAAATTTATTTTCAGCCAGAACGCCTGATTGCTTTTTCTCAATGGCATAATTTGACTGTGATTGAATTACAAACTTTATATTCCCTCAAAAATATTACCTTTGTCCCCTGAAATTGATCCGGAAATTTAGAGTTTATGTCAGCAGATAACCGATATATGGCACGTGGTGTTTCAGCTTCGAAAGAAGATGTGCACAACGCCATTCAAAACATCGACAAAGGTTTGTATCCCAAAGCGTTTTGCAAGATCATTCCAGATATTTTGGGTGGTGACCCGGATTGGTGCAACATTATGCACGCCGATGGCGCCGGAACAAAATCGTCGCTGGCGTACCTGTACTGGAAAGAAACCGGCGATATTTCAGTCTGGAAAGGCATTGCACAGGACGCCCTGATCATGAACATCGACGATTTGCTTTGCGTGGGGGTCACCGACAATATTTTGCTTTCGTCGACCATAGGCAGGAATAAAAATAAAATTCCGGGCGAAGTAATCGCCGCAATCATTAACGGAACCGAAGAATTGTGTGCCGATTTGCGCGAAATGGGTGTGAACATTTACCCAACCGGAGGCGAAACAGCTGATGTGGGCGACGTGGTGCGCACCATTATTGTCGATTCAACGGTGACCTGTCGCATGAAACGTGAAGATGTAATTTCGGCCGACAACATTCAGGCAGGAGATCTAATTGTTGGATTGGCTTCATTTGGGCAGGCAACCTACGAAAAAGAATACAACGGCGGCATGGGCAGCAATGGCCTGACTTCCGCGCGTCACGATGTATTTGCCAATTACCTGGCTCAAAAATATCCCGAGAGTTTCGATCCTGAAGTTCCTTCGGATTTAATTTATTCCGGAACAAAAAAACTTACGGAAACCATTTCTGAAGTTGGATTGGATGCCGGGAAATTGGTACTCTCTCCCACCCGCACCTATGCGCCGGTTATCAAGGAAATCCTTGGTTCACTGCGTAAAAATATTCATGGCATGATTCATTGTTCGGGTGGCGCCCAAACCAAAGTGCTACATTTTGTCGACCATGTCCATGTGATCAAAAACAACCTATTCGAAGTACCACCATTGTTCAAGATGATTCAGGAGGAATCGGGAACAAGCTGGCAGGAAATGTACAAAGTGTTCAACATGGGACACCGTTTCGAAATCTACCTGGCTCCTGAATTTGCAGAAGAGGTTATCGAAATTTCCAGAAAATTCAACATCAATGCCCAAGTTGTAGGACACGTTGAAGCCGCCGAAGGCAAAAAACTCACCATCAAATCGCAGTTTGGCGAATTTGAATATTAGCTACGCTGCACTTTTTTTTGTCTTCATTCATCATTTTAAATTCAAAATTCATCATTCATAATGGCAGATTATTCATTAATGGAAAAATACGAATCGATCCGTTACCGGTTCGAGGAAGTTGGCTCACAAATTACCGACCCATCGGTGATGAGCGACATGAAACGCTACGTCAAATTAAATCAGGAATACAAAAGGCTTGAATCGCTGGTTAATGCTTTTAAAGATTACAAAGCCACAATTGACAACATTGAATCAGGCAAACAAATTCTGGAAGAAGAATCGGACGAGGATTTGCGTGAAATGGCACGCGAGGAAATTGAAGCGTCGGAAGAACTGATTCCGGAGAAAGAACAAAACATCAAACTATTGCTTATACCTGCTGATCCGGAAGATGGCAAAAATGCCATTCTCGAAATTCGCGCCGGAACCGGTGGAGACGAAGCCAGTATTTTTGCAGGCGATTTATTCCGCATGTACACCAAGTATTGTGAACGGAAAGGCTGGCGTATGGAAGTAACCAACACCAGCGAGGGAACTTCAGGAGGATTCAAAGAAATTGTAGCGACCATAACCGGCGAAGGTGTTTACGGAATCATGAAATACGAATCGGGAGTTCACCGTGTGCAGCGTGTACCGCAAACAGAAACCCAGGGACGTGTACACACATCAGCTGCTACAGTGGCCGTTTTGCCCGAAGCCGAAGAATTCGATATCGACCTGCGTGAAAGTGACATCCGGAAAGATACTTACTGTTCTTCGGGACCAGGCGGACAGTCGGTAAATACTACCTATTCGGCTATTCGTCTGACGCATATTCCAACAGGAATTGTGGTAACCTGCCAGGATCAGAAATCGCAAATCAAAAACCTCGCGAAAGCGATGGTGGAATTGCGAACCCGTATTTACAACCAGGAACATCAGAAATACCTCGATGCCATTGCTTCGAAACGTAAAACAATGGTTTCAACCGGTGACCGCTCGGCAAAAATCCGAACCTACAACTGGCCACAGGGACGAATCACCGACCACCGTATTAATCTGACGATTTACAATCTGCAGGCTGTAATTGGTGGCGATCTGGATGAAATTATAGATAAATTGCAGGTGGAAGAAAACGCTGAAAGACTGAAAGAAGCAGAAATTTAATAAAAAGGGAGTAGCAGAATAGATAGTCATCCTGAACTTGTTTCAGGATCCCGACCAAACAACAGATCCCGAAATAAATTCGGGATGACTGGTTCGGTGAGTAAGTTGACCACTGGGCCGGTATTCTAAAACAAAAACACAATGAATAAACAACAACTTTTTGAACAAATCAAGCAAAAACGCAGCTTTTTGTGCGTTGGTCTGGATACTGATATCCTGAAGATACCACGTTTCCTGAACGAAACCAGCGATCCGATTTTCGCTTTCAATAAGGAAATTATTGATGCCACTCAGGATTTGTGCGTGGCTTACAAGCCAAACCTGGCCTTTTATGAAAGTCAGGGTGTGGCGGGTTGGATAAGCCTTGAAAAGACAGTTCATTACATCCGCGAAAAATATCCGGAGCAATTCATTATTGCCGACGCGAAACGCGGTGATATTGGCAACACGTCAAACCTTTATGCGCGCGCTTTTTTCGACCACATGGACTTTGATGCCGTGACTGTTGCTCCATACATGGGCGAAGATTCAGTCAAACCATTCATGACTTACCTCGACCGTTGGGTGATTTTGCTGGCGTTGACTTCGAACAAAGGAGCTGCCGATTTTCAATACCTGAAAAATGCTGAAACCGGCGAACAATTGTTCGAATCGGTGCTGAAGACTTCGCAAAACTGGGGGACTACCGACAACATGATGTACGTGGTTGGCGCCACCAAAGCTGAAAAACTGGAAGAAATCAGGCAACTTGTTCCTGATCATTTCTTGCTGGTTCCCGGAGTTGGCGCACAGGGAGGAAGTCTGGAAGAAGTCGCCAAATATGGCATGAACGACAGTTGCGGATTGCTGGTTAATTCTTCGCGCCAGATTATTTATGCTTCGGATGGCGAAGACTTTGCTGAAAAAGCAAGGACAGAAGCCATGAATGTGCAGATTGACATGGAAGAATTGCTGCTTGAAGCCGATTTGATTTAAAATACAAACATCAAGTCATTCTGAACTTCCTGCCCGCTCGCCTGTCAGGCGGGGTTTCAGAATATCAACGATTAGCGACAGACCCCGAAATAAATTCGGGATGACAGACTCAAATGCAAAAAACTCCGGAAAGCTTCTTAAGGAATCTTTCCGGAGTTTTTTGCATTTATTCAGGATAATTCAGAAAATCAATATCAACAACAGGTATTTAACGACTAGCCCCGCCACACTAAAAAACAATGCATCTTTAATTCGATATTTCAGCATTCCTGCAGCGAGTGCAATTACAGGTGACGATAAGGGCAATAAATTGAATACAAACAGCGTCAGCCGGCCGTACTTCCTGATTTCAGCTTCAGCTCTCAGGTATCGCCGGCGGCCAATAAACCGGTGAATAATTCCTTTGCTGAAAAAATATCCGATTAGATAATCAACCGACTGCGAAGCCATAGCTGTTATAATTGCCACCGAATAAAGTATCCAGGGATTGTATCCCGAATGCGAATAAAAGATAAACGCCAGTTCAACCGGCATAAAGAGAAAAAAAAGGTATCCGGAGAAATTTACAATGGCAAACGAAAACATGCTCATTTGGTTATTCTCATAAATATCTCTCCCGATCGTTGCCGAGGCAATCAGAATAGCCACTGTCGCACAAAACAAAACCACAACCAACCGGATGATATTTATTCGCTTCCAAAACATGTCGCTCAATCGATCTAAAGTGGTTAACTAAAATCAAATTTAATCAAACATTGCGAGAATTCCTTGTGGCAAAAATTGTTCTTGACGATCTAATTCCAGCGTCTGAAATATTAAAAACACACTCTATTTGTGGTTGCTTACTTGCTGCGGTTAACGATTAATTTTACCTTTGAGGCGCTAAAATATACAACCATGAAATCTGGATTCTTTAAATTATCAGCACCCTTCATACTCAGTTTTTTAATCCTAACAGCCTGCAATACAAAGAAAAGCGATTATTTCAAAATTTCAGGATTTGCACAAGGCACTACATACAACATTACTTACGAAAATATTCACAACGAAGATTACTCTGAAGAAATTGATTCGCTGCTTAAAGCATTCGACAAATCGCTTTCGATTTACGATTCAACTTCAATCATTTCGCGAATGAACGACAACGACACAACTGCCCGTGCCGACGATTGGTTTGTGGACGTGTTCAATAAATCATTCGAAGTGAACAAGGCTTCGGACGGAGCTTTTGACATTACAGTTGGTCCGGTTGTCAATGCCTGGGGATTTGGGAAAGGACCAGTTGCTGAACACGACACAGCGTATATCGACAGTTTATTGCAGTATGTTGGAATGGACAAAGTAAAGCTTGAAGGTAGAAAATTGATCAAACAATTACCGGGGACAAAGCTCGATGTTAATGCACTGGCTCAGGGATATTCAGTTGATGTTGTCTGCAAGTACTTTCAAAATAAAGGAATTAAAAACTACCTGGTCGAAATTGGTGGCGAGGTTAGAGGAAAAGGAACCAATTCAAAAAATCAATTGTGGCACATCGGAATCGATCGGCCAAAAGATGGAAATGTAATGCCGGGCAGCGATCTTCAGGCTATCATACAAATTGACAACAAAGCGCTGGCCACTTCGGGAAACTACCGTGCTTTTTTTGTTGAAAATGGGGTAAAGTATGCTCACGAAATTGATCCGAAGACTGGCTTTCCTTCACGAAACACCTTACTGAGTACCAGCGTTATTTGCGATGATTGTGTATCGGCCGATGCCTGGGCAACCGCATTTTTGGTTATGGGTCTTGACAAAAGCAAGGAGATTTTGAAAAACCTACACGGAATTGAAGTGTATTTTGTTTATAACAACGAAAAAGGTGAATATCAGGTTTATTTCTCTGATGGAATGAAAAAAATGATCGTGGAAGAAGAACAATAAAAACGATTATTCGTGGATAAAACGCTTGATATCTTTAAGTTCGCCCGCTAAAACAAGGGTGTCGTTTTCTTTGAATTCAATTTCAGCTTTATCGTCACTATCGGCTGCCAATGCTGAGGAATAAATCAATCGATGATTTCGCTTCAGGGCAACAATTTTTAGGTGGGTTTCTTTGCGAAATGCCATAACCGATTTCTTTTTGCCTACCAAAAATTCGGGCATAATCAGGTCCACAATTTTGAACGAATCGGAAATTGAAAACAAATTCTGAATTCCTTCGAGTGGCAGCATTTGTGCAATTATCCGGGCCGATTCATATTCAGGATTGATGGTTTCTTTTACGCCTATGGCATTTAAAACGGTTAAGTGAATAGATGAACTTTCGCGACAAATAACCCTGGCCACGCCAAATTTTTTGAGCAACGCAGCAATCTGCACCGAAATACCAAAATCGTCGCCAATGCAAACCACAAAAACATCAGCTTCCTTTATAGGCAGCAGTCGTAAGGCATGCGGGTCAGTTGCATCCAAACAAATTGTATTTGCAACAACGTCTTTAAAATACTCAACTTTCCCCAGATTACTATCCACTCCCAAAACATCATGACCCAGCGAAGTTAAAAGTTTTGCCAGTGAGGCGCCAAAGTTTCCTAGTCCGATTGTTACAATATTCATGTTAATTCTTTTTATTTTTTTCAAACAGAATTCAGGTAATTCAGGCCTGAATTCGCAAAAACAACATTTAAGTTATAATTAAGTTTTCTTTCGGGTAGCGATACAGCGAAGTGCTGCCAAACCCTTTTGCCAGCGACAATAATAATGTGATACTTCCCATCCGGCCAACGTACATTAATAAAATAAGAATATATTTCGACGGAGCGGACAATTGCGGAGTAAGGTCGAGCGATAACCCAACGGTTCCGAACGCCGAAAAACATTCGAAAATTATCTTAAACATGCCAAATTTACCATCGATAGTGTAAATCATAAAGGCACCCGACAAAATAGTGAAAATTGACAATGTGATAATCGCAAAGGCCTTGTTTACTGAATATTCGTGTATTTCGTAACGATGAACCTCGATGTGGTTTTTGCCTTTAATAATTCGAAGACTATTCAGGATGGCCAATGCAAAAGTACTTGTTTTAATACCACCTCCGGTTGATACAGGCGAAGCTCCGATCCACATCAAAAACGTAATAATCAGAACAGAAGGCATCGACAATGCCGACATACTGAATGTATTAAACCCGGCTGTTCGCGGGGTTACACTTTGAAAAAAAGACGTAGCAAGCCGTGCTTTAAAATCCATACCGGCTTGCGAATGATCGTACTCGAAATAGAAAAATGATGCTGTTCCAAAAACCAGCAAAATAAATGTTGCAAACATTACAACCTTCGAATTCAGCGTAATCATATTCACCCGATGAACATACGATTTCCTGGTTCTAAAATATTCAAAAAGCCATTTTACCTGACTTTTACAATATTGATATAAATTAAGCAGCACCGGGAAACCGATTCCACCCAGAATTACCAGATTCGCAATCCACATGTGAACGCTGTAATTAGTCCGGATTCGTGCATCGTATAAATTATCGGTTAACGTTGAAAATCCTGCGTTACAAAATGCCGAAACAGCATGAAAAATCGAGAACCTCAGGTTATCACTTTTCGAACCCAAAGCGTTCTGATCAAGAGAAAGATAGATGAAAACTGCTCCGATAGCTTCAATCATTAAGGTAATCAGAACCACTTTCATCAACGATCTCAGAATGGCATCAAAACTATCTTCACTCAGGTAATCGCGCAACATCGACTGTTCGCGGATCGATGATTTTTCCTTGAAAAATATTCCGAAGAAACTGGTAATTGTCATCACTCCAATTCCACCAATCTGAATGAGCGCCAGAATGACAAACTTGCCCAGAAACGTATATCGGGTGGCCGTATCAACAACTGTCAGACCGGTAACACAAACCGCACTTGTAGCTGTAAAAATCGCATCGGTAAAATGAATTGGCACAGTGGTCGACATGGGCAACATGAGCAACATGGCACCAACAAAAATAAAAAATGCAAAACTCACCATGAAAAGCTGTGCCGGATTTAGCACTTTAATGAGCAGGTTAATTTCCATTCGCGAGAGCTCCAGAAAAAACAGAAGAAACGAAAGCATCTGAATTCCTGAAGTCTGGTACAAATAATATTCAAACGTTTCGCCGTAGCTGACTACGAAACTGGGAAAGAAAAAGACAATCAGGAAAAAGCCAATAACCAACTGCGAAATAAAAACTTTTCGTGCTCCTGAACTGCCTTTAAAGAAAATTGCCCGAATAATGTATAATGCGCCTATTATGGAATAACTGATCTGAAAATAGCGGTTATGTATTTGAAATCTGGATATTCGATCGGGACTTGGAAAGCCGATGTCTTCAATTGCAAGCACAAACAACCCAAGTGTAAAGAGAAATAAAATCCAATTGATGATACTTCTTAAATTGAAAAAATCATTTTTCCAGTCAATATTTTGGAAATACCTCTTCAGTATAAACATATCAATTAAAAAAAACGAAACAAAATTAGTCAGATTTGCCAAAAACCAGCCAAAATCAGGATATTATTTCCAAAACAATCAGACTATTAATGTTATAGTAAAAGTTGCTTCCTGAAGTTTTCTTTCGGAAGATAGAACTTCAGTTTATTGAGAATCAACAGCGAATACCAGTAGGCGTTTTATTAGCTTCAACTTGTTAAATCACCGATATTGTACTATTTTTGCGCACAATAATTAAAAGTGAATGCAAACATCTGTTTAAAATACAGGTCTTTATCCTCCGAAAATGTTTACAAATATAGCGCGGTTTATCCTCAAACACAGAACCCTACTTATTGCCATCCTAACCATTTCCACTGCTTTTATGGCCTACATGGGGAAAGATGTCAAACTTTCCTACGAAAATGCTTCACTTCTTCCTGAAAAAGACAGTACCAGAATTGAGTATCAGGAATTTAAAAAGATGTTCGGCGAAGATGGAAATGTGATTGTAATTGGCGCTAAAAATCCGGATATTTTTCAGTTAGACCAGTTTAATGCCTGGTCGGATTTGGGAAACAAAATCAAAGAAATAGATGGTGTTTTAGAGGTTGTTAGCATTACTCGGGCCTTTAACCTGGTGAAAAATGAAGATACCCATCAGTTTAATGTTCAGCCAATTGTAAAACAGGAAGCCACATCGCAAGTCGAAGTCGACAGTTTGAAAAATGTGATTTTGGGCCTGAAATTCTATCAGGGCATGCTTTACAACCCCAAAACGCAGGCGACCCTGATGACGGTAACTCTCGACAAACATAAAATTAACGACATCAGCCGCATTGCATTAATCGGGAAAATTGTTGAAACAGTTGAGGCCTACCGCGAAAAAACAAAAGTGGAGATTCATTTCTCCGGAATGCCATACATTCGTACGGTAACCATGCAAAAAGTGAAACACGAACTCTTTTTGTTCGTGCTAATCAGTATTGCAGTGGCAGCATTTATTATGCTCTTGTTTTTTAAATCGCTCCGGGTTGTGCTTAGTTCGTTAATGGTGGTAGCGATTAGCATCGTTTGGGTTTTGGGTATTCAGGCGCTTTTTGGTTATAAAATTACAATCCTGACTGGAGTTATTCCGTCGCTTATTGTCATTATTGTGATTGAAAACTGCATTTACATACTGAATAAATACCACTGGGAATACCGGAGTCACGGAAACAAAATGCGCGCATTGTCACAGGTAATTCACCGCATAGGGTTTGCCTCTCTAATGACAAATGCTTCGACGGCGCTGGGGTTTGCTGCTTTCATTGTCATTCCGAATCAATTGCTACGTGAATTTGGCGTTGTAACTTCACTCAGCATCATGGTACTTTATGTTCTTTGTATCGTCTTGCTGCCAATCATTTTCAGCTTTCTGGCTCCTCCTTCAGCTAAACATGTTAAACATCTCGACAACAATTTCTTCGGAGCTGTACTCGACAAAATTATTTACCTGATTACTTTCCGCAGAAACCTGATATACAGCATCGCCGGAGGATTTATAATCGTAGGATTTATTGGGGTGAGCCTGATGAAAACTTCAGGAAAAATAGTGGACGATTTCCGGAGCGACGATCCAACTTATCTTGATCTGAAATTTTTTGAAGAAAATTTTGGCGGAGTTATGCCTTTCGAAATTTCGATTGATACCAAAAAACCAAACGGAATTCTAACCTATTCAACAATTCAGAAAATCGACAGGCTGCAAAGCACGATTAACGAATATCCTGAGTTTTCGAAACCACTTTCGCTCATCGAAGTGTTCAAATTTGCACGTCAGGCCTATTACAATGGCGATCCAAACAAATATTCGTTGCCTAGCTCTATGGAGAAAAACTTTATTTTGGGCTACATTCCCCAGCAAGTTAAGGGAAGTGGTTCCGACTTGCTAAAATCGTTTCTCGACAGCACCAAACAAATTACGCGGGTAAGTTTCCAGATGGCCGATGTAGGTACCAACCACATGGATTCACTGATGAAAAGTATTTTGCCCAAAGTCGACAGCATTTTCGATCCTGCAAAATTTGATGTCAGGATAACCGGGAACAGTGTGGTGTATGCCAAAGGAACCAGTTTCCTGATTAAAAACCTGTTTCAAAGTGTGCTAATTGCCATCGTTTTGATTTCACTGCTCATGGCACTCCTGTTTTCATCCTTCCGGATGATCCTGGTTTCGATGGTTCCCAACATTATTCCTTTGATTGTTACCGCAGCCATAATGGGTTACTCAGGCATTCCTATAAAACCATCGACAATTATCGTTTTCAGTATTGCTCTCGGAATTTCGGTCGATAATGCCATTCAGTATCTTTCAAGATACAGGCACGAGTTAAAAGTGACTGGTGGAAACATTAAACAATCGGCTTTAAATGCGCTGCACGAAGCCGGTTTCAGCATGATTTACACCAGTATCGTTCTGGTACTCGGGTTCAGCGTATTCATTGTTTCTGAATTTGGCGGAACGCAGGCTTTGGGAATTTTAATTTCCACGACTTTGCTGATTGCGATGTTCTTCAATATTTTGGTTTTGCCATCGTTGTTGTTAACACTCGACAAACGCCTGGTTAGCAAAGCATTTACCGAACCAATCATCGAAATGTATGATGAAGACGAGGAAGAAGATGCAGCGCTGGCAGCCGAATTTCCGTCGGAAACTGAATCCAAAGAAAACTAGTTGCCAAAAACTTTTTATTACTCCTGAAATAGTTTGCTGACCGCCGGCCATCAGGCATTTGGAGCAGACCTACTTCTATTCCTTTTTCAACAGTAGTAAAATAACCGGATTGTTGTATTTTTACATGTTCCAATAACCTAAATACATCCAGTTATGAAAGCTTTTTTCAGGCAATTATCCATAGTCGCGTTTGTCATTTGTTTGGCTGCTGCTGTTCATGCGCAATCGTTTACCCTGAAACAATCGCACGAAAACGGCATTTATAAAAAAGGTCAGCAAATCCAGGTTTCACTTTCCGGCGGAGATAACATTACCGATACGCTTTGGGTTAAAGTCCTCAAAAACAATAATCAACCTGTATTCGAAAAGTCGTTTTTCCCGGTATCCGGAAATGAAATTATTTATTCAGGAATATTTAAAGAACCTTGCTCGGTAATGGTTGAAGCCCGGATAAAAGACAAGAAACAAACGACAGGAATGATAGTTGCCCCAAACAAAATCAAGACCGGAATACCCTATCCAAACGTTTTTGTGGCCTACTGGAATAGTGAAAAGCAAAAGTTGAACGCACTGCGGATGGAAGTTAAACAAAAGAACGTTTCTGATGTGGAAAAGGGTTTTGAATGTTTTGATACTGAAATTAACTGTACCGGACCAAAGCCTGCCCGTGGCTATTTTGCCAAACCTGAAAATGCCCGGGTCCGCTCACTTCCGATTGTTTTACTGGTTCATGCTGCCGGCGTGAAAGGCTCCTGGTGTCGGTCGAAAGTGGAAGATGCCATGCGATATGCGCAAATGGGAAAAGGTGCGCTTTGTTTCGACTTGAATGCACATGGCATGCTGAATGGCCAACCTGACGAATATTACAGCAATCTGGAAGCTGGTGAGCTAAAGGAATACTGGTCACAGGGAATGGATAGCCGCGAAAATTACTATTTCAGAGGAATGTATTTACGACTTATGCGCACCATTGAATTTTTAACCCGGCAACCCGAATGGGATGGCAAACGCATTTTGGTGATTGGTGAAAGTCAGGGCGGAGGTCAGGCATTGGCCGCAGCAGGCCTCGATCCAAGAGTTTCGGCTGTGGTAGCAACAGTTCCGGCCATGTGCGACTGGGGCGGAACTTTGGTGGGCAGAAAAGGCGGTTGGCCTCAACCATTCGAATGGGCAGCTGACAAAGCGAAATTGCTGAACGTGCTGCCTTATTTCGACGACGCCAACCTCTTGAAATTTTCGCGTGCCGAAATTGTGGTCGAAATTGGCCTGATTGACCAGACCTGTCCGTCGACCTCGGTTTATGCCGCCATCAATGAGGCGGAAGGCAAAAAAACAATTTTCCCGGTCACCTACCGCACACATGGCTGGCCAAACGACGAACAACGCAAAAGTGACTGGGATAAAAATGTATTTGGCCTTAAAAATCAATTCATTGAGAATTACCTAAAATAAAAGACAAGTAAAAAGGTAAAAGGAAGAAATTACCATTTGCCGAAACTAAATAAACATCGATGCAGGATCTCATTTCATTTGGGTTACTTTGTTTTACATCGTTTTTTACACTCATCAATCCGCTGGGAACCATGCCGATTTTCATGACCATGACTTCGGAACTTGATCCGTCGCACCGGAAAGCAACAGCCAAAAAGGCTTCGATCGTCGGGTTTCTCACGATTATCTTCTTTGCGCTATCCGGACAATTGTTGTTCAATTTTTTCGGCATTTCGGTAAATAGTTTTCGCATTGTAGGTGGCGTCATCTTTTTCATCATGGGAATGGATATGCTTCAGGCCCGGCTGGGACAGGTAAAAATTAAAGAATCGGAAGTGAAAAGTTATGTGACCGATATTTCGATTACGCCGCTGGCCATACCGATGATTTGTGGACCCGGCGCCATAACAAATGCCATTGTACTCATGGAAGATGCCGGAACAATCGAGCGAAAGATTATCCTTTTTGCCGCCATATTTTTGGTCATTCTGCTTACATATTTGATTTTATACAGTTCGTCGCGACTGATAAAGCTGTTGGGTCAAACCGGAAACAATGTGATGATGCGCCTGATGGGATTGATTGTAATGGTAATTGCCGTTGAGTTTTTCTTTAGCGGATTAAAGCCAATAATAATGGATATGATGAAGTAAATGATTCCTGAAATCTGCTCCGGACTGCAAAATCAAAACTACTTTCTGAAATTGTTGTTCGATTTTCGGAATTTGAAATAAACTTAACATTGAAAAAAAATTGTTAATGCAACATCTTTCACTTTGTTTTTTTCGGCAAATTTGATTCCTGGTTCAAATAATTACCTGGTTTGTTAAGTTCAGGCACGAATTATTCGATCCAATGTCAGGAAACAGGGAACAAAACATGTACAGAAAATTTTATACAGTTGCAATGCCTCTCGTTGGTAAATTACAACTGCTCATTGTAGCACTCTTCATTATAGTACCAGCCTTCTCGCAAAATACGGTTGTGAGCGGCACGGTGACCGACGAAGACAATGGGCAGCCAATTCCATACGTAAGTGTAGTTTTTAAACATATGCAGATCGGTGCTTTAACCGATACCATCGGGCGCTTTCAAATCAGCGCGAAACTAAAAGTCGACTCTGTAAAATTCTCAGCAGTTGGCTATCTCAGCGAAACAGTAGGGATTAAAGCAGCGAAAAACAATCAACTCGATGTGAGCCTGAAGTCTGATTTGGTTAAGATTTCAGAAGTCAGAATAACTCCCGACGAAGGCCCGGTTCGCCGGATTTTAAAGGAAATGATTGCCCGGAAAAAGCTCAATAATCCGCAAAAATACTCGCGCTATTCGTACCGGAAATACACCAAATGGGAATATCACCTGAACAATGTTGGTCAAAAAATGATTGACTCGAAAGCTTTCCGAAACAACCAATCGGTTTTTAAAATGAACGAAGACAGTACCCGATTTTTACCGATTTATTTCTCGGAACAATTGGTCTACAACGAATTTCAACGCGACCCTCCCCGGCAGAAATCCACGGTGCTGGCCGACAAAACTTCAGGAGTGGGCGTTTTAGACGATTACGAAATTTCAGGATACACCAGCGCACTAGATATTGAAGTGAATTTTTACGACAATTTTGTCAATCTTTTTTCGCAAAATTTTGTAAGTCCGCTGGCCGACAACGGATGGTTTTATTATAAATATTTTCTGGCCGACAGTATTTTCCTGAACGGGCGCAAACAGTACCGGATAAACTTTATGCCACGCCGTGTGGGCGATAAAGCGTTTAAGGGCTATATGACCACCGACACCAAAGATTATTCGCTGATTGAAGTAGACGGAACTTTGGCTTCGACGAGTTATGTGAATTTCCTGAAAAAAATGCGGTTGAAAAGCAATTACCAGTTCGTGGAGGATTCAATCCCGTTTTTCAAGCGAAACCAGATTGACGCGGTTTTTAATTATGTGCCGCTAAAAAATAATCCATCGAAGAAACCCATCAGCCTGTTTTTCACGCAGTCGGCGGTAATTGATAGTGTATCAGTCAATCAAGGAGAGGCAGTGAAACTCCAGCAAGGGAACGGGCGCTACGAAACGATTAATCTTCCGGATGCAAAATATCGTGACAAAAATTATTGGGACACGCACCGACTGGAAGAACTCGACCCGCGCGAAAAGTTGATCAGTGCAACAATCGATTCGGTCAGCGAAATTAAAGCCATAAAATTTGCCGACAACATTACCCGAATGACCATGACTGGTTATTACGATCTGGGAAAATTTGAATTTGGTCCTTATACGAACACCATAAATACCAACAAAGTTGAAGGATTGCACATTTTTGCGGGCGCCCGCACCAGCAGCGAAATTAGCACCCGATACATGTTGTGGGGTGGCTTAGGTTATGGGTTCAAGAACAAAAAAATAAATGGCATGGCCGGATTCGGGTACAAATTTCCAACCGTCCACCGGCAGTTGACGAAAATTTCGTACGACGATAAAATTGTGCGCGCCGGCGAAAATGAGAAGATCCTGTTTCTATACGAAAATGCTTTATCGCCAACCGAAAACAACCTGATTTCGCAGATTTTCAAGCGCGACCAGCTTGACGAATTGTTTCGCGAACAAAAACTGGCGACTTCATACGAATACGAGTGGCATCCTGGATTGATGAATAAAATTAGCGCCAATTATATTCGTCATTTCTCTCCTGAATTTTACCCGTTTCTAAGGGCTGGCGTTCCGGTCGATCATGTTTCAGCGCTTGATTTTACTGTCGACACCCGTTTTTCGTGGCAGGAAAAAGTGATTGACGATAAATTCCTCCGGATTTACATGGCAACCGATTATCCGATTGTGCATATTGCTGTTGGCGGTGGCAAAGTCTTTTATTCAGGAAAAGAAAATTACTACGGAAAAGTATTTACCACGGTTGAGCAGTACTGGAAAATTGGCCAAACGGCTTTTAACTATGCCATTGAAGGCGGAATGTACTTTGGCAAACTTCCTTACACCATGCTCGATATTCCGCGTGGAAACGAAACGTTCGGGTATTATTCCTACGATTTCAACATGCTGAACTTCATGGAATATGTGCACGACAAATACCTGCACGCTTATCTGGAATATCACCTTAACGGATTTATTTTCAACCGAGTGCCATTGCTAAAGAGAATTGGTTTGCGCGAAGTCTTTTCATCGAAACTGATGGTCGGTTCGTTGAGCGACAAAAATCAGCAAATTGTCGAGTTTCCGTCGAGCATTACCCAAATGAGCAATCCGTATGTTGAACTGGGTGCGGGGGTTGAAAATATTCTCAGGCTTTTCAGAGTGGAAGCAGTGTGGCGTGTCAGGCCACAATCGGTACTTGGAGCTCCGTCGTTTGGGTTGCGCGCCAAATTCGAAATCAAACTATAATTTAAACCGACTTCCAAAGTTTCCCGCTATATTTATAACGGAATATTTCTCTTTACGAACGGAAATGAAATGTACCCAACTGCATTAATTTCCGTCAAAAGAAAAACCAGCGAAATAGTGTGAGTTTCTCAATCTCAACCAAACAACAATGACAATACCTGTAATCATTACATTTTGCATTTTATTGCTCATTGCTTATTTGTTCGACTTGTCTGCATCGCGCACTAAAATTCCGTCGGTTATTCTTTTACTTATTTTAGGCTGGTCTGTCAGGCAATTAACCACATTCCTGAAATTTAACCTGCCCGATCTCTCCTCTTTTCTTCCCATTTTGGGAACAATAGGTCTGATTCTGATAGTATTGGAAGGTTCGCTCGAAATTGACCTCGATAAATCAAAACTTGGATTAATCCGAAAATCATTTTTCGGCGCATTAATTCCGCTGTTTGGTCTCGCATTTTTATTCGCCTTTCTTTTCAGGTACTTCGGAAATTATTCATTTCGCGAAGGCCTGCTCAATTCCATTCCATTTTGCATCATCAGCAGCGCCATTGCCATTCCGAGCGTAAAATACCTGACCTCTTCTGAAAAAGAGTTTGTGATATACGAGAGCAGTTTGTCCGACATTTTGGGTGTGATTTTCTTCAACTTTATTGCACATCACGAAAGTTTTGGAGTGCTTTCGTTTGCTCATTTTGGCTTGCAGATCGTAATTATTACGGTTGTGTCTTTTGTGGCCACCATCGGTCTCTCGTTTTTATTAAACCGGATTGAAACCAAAATAAAATTCATCCCGATTATTTTGCTGGTTATTCTGATTTACACCATTTCAGAAATTTACCATTTACCGGCGCTGATCTTCATACTTGTTTTTGGACTATTTATTGGCAACCTGAAAGAAATCAGGCTCTTCAACTGGATAGACGGTTTTAATCCGGAGATATTAAACAGGGAAGTCCAAAAATTCAAGGAGCTAACTATTGAAGGAGCCTTCCTAATCCGTTCCCTTTTCTTTCTGCTTTTTGGATATTTGCTCGAAACTTCTGAAATCCTGTACAGCACCTCTATTTTATGGGCCGTCGGAATTGTTGCCATTATTTTCCTGTTCCGGATTTTCCAGCTCAAAATATCAAAACTTCCGCTCACACCACTACTCTATCTGGCTCCGCGCGGACTTATTACCATACTTCTGTACCTGAATATAGACCCGATTCACAAAATCTGGGAAATCAATAATTCATTGATTATTCAGGTGATTTTAATAACTGCCGTTTTAATGATGGTTGGTTTAATGATGACATCCCGGAAAAAAATGTCGAAATTCTGAAATACGATTTCAGAATCAGTTTTCCCGCACAATGCGCTTGCGCTGGCTTTTGGGTCGTGTTTTACTGCCGTCAGAACCCTTCCGCAAGCAGTCCAAAACGGATGCGCATCGGTTCACAATTTCATGCGCACAGAAAAAAAAACGATGCGCATCGGATTTAATTCTGTGCGCATCGCTTTTTAAAGCATCAAACGTTAAATATTTTGCCGGTCTTCGGTTTATTTGTAGCCCCATTTGTTCATCACTTCCAGATCTTCTTTCACACATGCAAGGGGTGACCTATTTTGATACGATTCCTGCTCAATGATGAAAACTTTCGTTCCACCGATGGTTCTTCCCAAATCGGTAGCCTCTTTCGAATGAATGACGCCTTTCCCCAGAATGGCACTTTCGAATTTTTCTTCCGTATTTACCGGGATTTCATCTTTCACATGAAGAAGTTCAAACTTTCCGGGATACTGATTCAGGATATCAATCGCTTTTGCCCCGCCGATGTACATGTTTCCCATATCCAACTGCATCGCTACCAGGCTAAAATCCAACTTCTTCATCATGATATCGAATATCTTCTCGCCGTTTAGCGACTCGCTGAATTCGAACCAGTGGTTGTGGTACCCGAATTTCATACCCGATTTCTGGCAAAGTTCACCGCTCTTGTTAAATGCTTCCATAATCTGCATCAGGCTGTCGTAACTTTTGCGCACACTTTCGTCGATCCACGGGCTGATTACATAGTGCTGCCCCATTACCGCGGCATCGTCAACGGTGTATTTCCAGGCGTCGGTAAATTCCTTTTTCGCGGCATCCCAATGTTCTTTTCCCATAACGGTATGTCCTGAAGGCATTTTCAGGCCAAGATCGTCGAGTACTTTTTTAAACTCTTTTGCCTTGAATCCATAGAATTTACGATCGATGTAATTGGCGTGTTCAACGTTTTTGTATCCCATTTTGGCCAGTTGGGTAAGTGTGCCAACCGGATCCTTTTTCATGTCGTCGCGAACTGAATACAATTGAACTCCAACAATTTCGGAAGTTTTTGAAGCCGCAAAAGTAGCTTTCGAAAAAAGGGCAGTTCCGGCTAGCAGAACAGCACTATTTTGAATAAACGAACGGCGTGTGGTTTTCATGTGGTTATTTTTAAGTGATTTATAGATTCTGATTCAGGAATAGAAAAACGGTTAATACTGGTGAAAAGCCTGTGAGACAAAATCCAGAACTTCAGGCAAAGCTGTGCGCCAGTAAGTCCAGGTGTGTCCACCGTCGCGGGTTCTGAATTCGTGTGGAATTTCTTTTTTGCGCATGGCAATGTGAACCAGGCAATTCCCCTCGTAAAGGAAATCGTCGTCGCCACAATCGACGTACCAGCGAACAGCTTTTTTCTGATCGTCGGGCATTGCATTCATCAATTCCAGCGCACTGTGTTGTGTAAAATACTTCGTCAGATCGTCTTTCGAAATTCCGGGGTATTGCTTTTCCCAACGGGCAGAAGCTTCTTCCATGGAGATTGGCCCTGTAGAAGCGCTTAACGGGCATGCCGAGGAAAACAATTCAGGATGATGAAGTGCATACATAAAAGTTCCGCCACCACCCATCGACAAACCTGAAATCGCGCGGTAACGCTTTTCCCCTCTGATCCGGTATGTTTTTTCGATGTATGGCATAAATTCCTGAAAGAAAAAGTCTTCGTAGTTCCAATCGCCTTTCGGACTGTTGAAATAACCACGCTGACCGGTATTTCCGTCAGGCATAACAATAATCATGGCTGTGCACTTTCCTTCGGCAATGGCTTTGTCGGTAATATTTTTTACTTCGCCAAACTGCACCCAACCCGACTGATCGTCGCCGGAACCATGCAGTAAATACAAAACCGGGTAACTGCGCTGCGAAGTTTCGTAATCAGGAGGCAGATAAATGGCATATTTTCGGTCCATTTTCAGGATTTTACTAGGCAAAGTCAAGCTGTCGAAAACTTTGCTGCCACCTTGTGCAAACAAAATTGATGATGTAATTAAACACAAAATAAGGATTGAGATGACTTGTTTCTTCATGGTTGGTTTTGTTTAGTTTATTTCTGAGAAATTGATTCAAACGAGTAATTGCCTGAACCTGCTTCGAAGATAGCATATCCGTCGCGAAACTCCATAAATTTCAGCGCCGAAGAATTCGCCGCAGGCAAACCATTTTCAAGAACAGTTTGGTTAGGCAGCGAGGGAACAAAAATCTTTGCTTGTGTATTTGCCGGAACCGATATGTTTAATAAAAACTTCGTCCCAACAATCTTCCAGTCGCTCGAAATACGCCCAACTACTGCATCGTAATGTCCTTTGGCCCAAGTCAAATCGCCAGCAGGTTGCGGCTTAATTTCAAATGTCCTGAACCCCGGAGCGGTTCCGTTAATACCCAGCAGCGATTTGTAGAACCATTCGGAAATTGATCCGAACATCGGATGGTTCTGCGAATAGACAGTGTCTGAATATTGCCAGTGCTCGTACAGCGTGGTTGCCCCATGAGCCAGCATGTTTCCCCAGCCCGGGAACGTCCGCTGATTGGCCACCGAATATGAAACATCGTTGCGGTTTTCGTTCCTGAAAAAGTCGAACATAAATTTAGTCGCGAAAATTCCTGTCGTCAAATGCCCCTGATGTTTTCCGTAAATCTCATTTAGCAGCCGATCGACCGCTGCGGCTTTTTCATTCTCCGGAACCATTTCGTAATTCAGTGCAATTAGCTGAGCTGCTTGTGTTCCGGAATCGAATACTCCGGTTCCTGGTTTCAGGAAAGTTTGAACAAATGCTGATTTAATTTCCGTTGCAAGATTTTGATACTTTTCGGCGTCTGCCGTTTTGCCCAGAAGTTTAGCAAATTCAGTCAGGATTAGTACATGATGGTAATAAAATGCGGTGGACGAAAGCGCAACAGGCTTTTTGTCAATACTCTCGTGATCGCTAATTCCATTTTTTACAATGTGGTCAGGAGTGACGGAATGCATAAAATCGACCTGCTTTTTCAGCGTTTCGTAATTTTTTTCTATTGTGGTCTGGTCGCCATAATAATCGTAGAGTAATTTCATTCCAAACGGGAAAGCCAGTTGCCATCCGGGAGGTCCGGTTTCGCCACCCATTCCGGCATCGTTTATTCCAACATTGGGCGCTACTTCCGGCATTCCGCCATTGGGCCGCACATCATTTTTAAAATCCTGAACCACTTTCCGGTAAAAATTGCTCATGTCGAAATTGTAGCTAAAAGCTTCTGCAGTTGCCACCATATCGGCGCCATAACCAAGTTTTTCGCGGGCAGGGCAATCGCTTTGCACACTAAACACATTGCTCAAAAATGTCCATTTCACCATTTCCTGAATCCGGTTAAACATCTCGTTTGAGCATTCAAAACTCCCGGGTTCCTGAAGGTCGGTATTCATGCGTAATCCTTCAACAGAATTTAAATCCGGGGTTCCGGGGTAGCCGGTAATTTGCAAATACCGAAATCCCGAAAAAGTAAATTCAGGTGTAAAAACCTCTTCTCCCGATCCATTTAAAACATAGGTATTCACCATCATTGGATCTTTGGGACAACCCGGCC
The DNA here is from genome assembly GCA_963677955.2 of Prolixibacteraceae bacterium. GTDB lineage: Bacteria > Bacteroidota > Bacteroidia > Bacteroidales > Prolixibacteraceae > Aquipluma. Next base: position 2,720,454 of record CAXXQR010000001.1, on the reverse strand, counting down.
CACCGTTTGCGTTATTGAATGCTTTTAGTTGTCCGGCAATCACGGTCAGGTAATTGAGTGTTCCATCCGGATGAATATCCTCACCACCACGCATCGCGACAACGGTTCCGGCTGGCCCTTTAACTTTCAGCCGTGGCACTCCGGCAAAGTTCTGACCGAAATCGAAGAGAAAAACTCCGGGTTTCGGTTCAGTCACTTTTATCGGCTTCAGGATTTTTGTTGCCCTTACCGGCGGGATGTATTGTGCGATTAATTGTCCGGCCGGACCTCCAACTGCTTTGGCTTTCGTCCATTTTGAATCGTCAAAACCGGCATCGTTCCATCCTTTTTGTTCCGACCTTGCATTGTAAGTTTCGCCCAGATAAACACTATTCATCAGGATTGGCCCTTCGCCGGCTTTCCAGGTTTCGTCGGTCGATATCGTTTTAACCGATCCATCTGTAAAGACTATTCGCAGTTGTGCTTTCAGACAAGGTTTGCCAACAGTAAGCGCCTCCCGAAAATTGAATCGCTGAAACATGTGAATAGGCATCGGATTGTACCAGCCATTTCCGAGCATCACACCAATCGCATTATTGCCTTTCCGGAGCATGGAAGTCACGTCAAACGTATTGTACATGACCTGTTTGGCAAATTGCGTCCACGGCATATCGAGCATGTGATCGGCCACCCGTTGCCCATTGATGTAGGCAATTGAATAACCAAGTCCGGACATGTATAATCGCGCCGATTTTATTTCCTTCTTTAGCACAATCTCCTTCCGGAGCAACGGATTGGGAGTTTCCCTGTAAAAATCTTCTTCTTTCTCCGGAAGAGGCTTCTGATCTGTAATCCATTTTGCACGCCAATCTTCCTGAACCATCATTCCAGTTTCGAACCACGAAGGCGAACTCCAATCCGAAACTTGTCCGGTCTGATCCCAGATACGAACTTTCCAGAAATAGCGGGTAAACGAGTGGAGGGATTTTCCGGCATAACGAATTCCGAAAGTCTGGTCGCCTATGATTTTTCCGGAGTTCCAGCAATTTCCGGAGACCGAATTCTTTTCAACGTCAGACACCTGGATTTCGAAAGCCGCTTGTTTCAAACTGCGCTCGTCCGAATGCAAAATCCAGCTAAACACAGGAACCGGATTATCGAGTCCCAACGGCGTTAATTGATTATCGGTCTTTAAGTGATCAATTTCTGTTTTTTGTCCATAACAAAAAGAATACAAAATCAGAAAAACCAGGGAAAGGAAATATTGAGGTCGCATGATATGATTATAGTTAGTTTCGTCCTAAAAGTAAGCACAATATGCTGTTTAAACAATATGCAAAACAATCACTTTTTTGTTTAAGCTGTTTTGCTATATTTGTCATCGTGCTAAGTACCAAACGAAATATTGCCTTTGCTTTTTCCACGCTGGCCATGCTTATGTTGCTGGTTCACGGAATGTTTCCGCATCATCATCACGATTCGGAAGCAGAGGTATGCAATCTCGAAAGCCACCTGACAACTCAATTTCAGGAAACAAATTCACATTTTACAATTTTATACGGGGAAACAAATTGCTGCGAAAACCATCAGGAAAATTCGGTTCAGGCACACATTTGTAATTTCAATGTTGCCGCATCGAAGCAAGTTTCAGTCGAATTAATCGCAGTAATTCAAAGTTTTACTTTTCAATACCGAACAACAAAATCTGAACACCGGTTTTTGCCCGCTCCTGACTTATTTATTCCACCCGTTTTTTCTGAAGTTCGCTCACTTCGGGCGCCCCCTTTGACATAATATCCTTTTCTGAACAAAAGATTTTTACCTGACGGGAATTTGTATCCTGACCAGATGGCATAAGTCCGTTTTGTTCAAAGTTAATTCAACCGAATATTTTTCCGTTTGCCCGCGAAACAGCCAAAGGTGCGCCTTCCGGTATTTTCCCCGGGAGTAATTTGACCTTTCAAAAACTGTTTCAGGCAGAAAATTAAAATTAAATATGATAGAACGCATTATTCATTTTTCAATTCGAAATAAATTCATTGTCGGGTTGTTCGTGCTGGCATTAATTGGTTGGGGAAGCTATTCCCTGGTTCGTTTGCCGATCGATGCCATTCCCGACATTACCAACAATCAGGTGCAAATTATATCGCTGGCGCCATCGCTGGCCGTCCAGGAAGTGGAGAGTTTTATAACTGCACCGATTGAAGTTGCTGTGGCCAGCATTCCGGATATCATCGAACTTCGATCTATTTCCCGATTGGGTTTATCAGTAATTACCGTTGTATTTAAAGATAACGTAGACGTTTATTGGGCCCGACAGCAACTCAACGAGAGACTCAGGGAAGCCGAGGAGGAAATTCCGGCCGGACTGGCAAAGATTGAGCTGGCGCCAATTTCTTCAGGATTGGGCGAAATTTTCCAGTACCGGCTGGCAGTTGACAAAGGTTTAGAGAACAAATTCAACCCGATGGAATTGCGCACCATTCAGGACTGGGTGGTTCGCCGTGAAATGCTCGGGACTCCGGGCGTCGCCGACATTAACAGCTACGGGGGCTTTGTCAAACAATACGAAATTGCTGTAAATCCGGAAAGACTTCGGGGAATGAACCTCTCTCTGACCGACATTTTCAGTGCACTCGAAAAGAACAACGAAAATACCGGAAGCGCCTACATCGACAAAAAGCCGAATGCCTATTTCATCCGGGGCATCGGGTTGGTAAAAACGCTCGACGACATCGAAAAAATTGTGGTGAAGAGCAATAGTTCCGGAATTCCCATTTTGGTGCGCGACATTGCGACGGTTCAATACGGCAGTGCCACCCGCTACGGCGCTTTTGTGGTTGATACGACCGAAGCTGTTGGCGGCGTGGTTATGATGCTGAAAGGTTCCAATGCGCATCAGGTGGTTGATGACGTGGAAACCCGGATTGCCTCCATTCAAAAATCGCTGCCTGAAGGCGTGAAAATAGAGCCGTTTCTGAACCGCTCCGACCTTGTTGGACGTGCCATCGGAACGGTCTCACGCAACCTTTTGGAAGGCGCACTGATCGTCATTTTCATTCTCGTTCTGATGCTTGGAAATCTGCGTGCCGGGTTAATTGTGGCTTCGGTTATCCCACTTTCCATGCTGTTTGCCATTTCGCTCATGAATTTGTTTGGTGTCTCCGGAAACCTGATGAGCCTGGGCGCCATCGACTTTGGGTTGATCGTGGATGGAGCCGTAATTATTGTTGAAAGCGTTGTACATCGAATCTCTGTCAGCAATAAAAATCATTCAGAAACTGAAAAACTAACTCAGGAGCAAATGGACGAAAACGTATTCCAGTCGGCCAAACGCATGATGAGTTCGGCTACATTCGGGCAAATAATTATCCTGATTGTTTACCTGCCGATCATGGCGTTGGTGGGTATAGAAGGAAAAATGTTCCGGCCGATGGCGCAGGTTGTGGTTTTCGCTTTAATTGGCGCCGCCATACTTTCGCTCACTTATGTGCCGTTGGCTTCGGCCTTATTCCTGAGTAAAAAGACTGTTCACAAACGCAGCATTTCAGACAAACTGATGGATGGCCTTCATTCGATTTTCAACCCGATTATTGATTTTGCATTACGGTTTAAGCTTTTGGTTTCGGCATTGGCCATTGTGCTTTTTTTGGCAAGCATATTTCTGTTTACCCGCTTGGGTGGCGAGTTTATTCCGCAGTTGGAAGAAGGCGATTTGGCAGCCGGTGTGATGACTTTACAGGGTGGTTCGCTCTCGCACACCGTTGAAATGGTGGAAAAAGCCAACAAGATTTTGCTCAGCACTTTTCCTGAAATTAAACATACGGTTTGCAAAATCGGAGCCGGCGAAATTCCGACAGACCCAACTCCAATGGAAACCGGCGATTACATTATAACCCTGAAAGATAAAAGTGAGTGGACGTCGGCTGAAACGCGCGAAGAACTGGTGGCCAAAATGGAAGAAGCTCTGATTCCGCTAGCTGGCGTAAAATTTGAGTTTCAACAACCCATTCAAATGCGTTTCAACGAATTAATGACCGGATCGAAACAGGATGTGGCCATTAAAATATTTGGCGATAACCTGAATACCCTGGCTGAAAAAGCTTCGGAAGTGGAACGAATTATTCAACAAATCGATGGTGTTGAGGATATTAATGTTGAAAAAGTTACCGGACTGGCACAGGTTCAGGTGGATTACAATCGCGACCGGCTGGCGCAATACGGTTTGTCGGTGGAAGATGTAAACCGCGTTTTACGTGCTGCTTTTGCCGGAAGTCAGGCTGGCGTAGTTTTCGACGAAGAAAAGCGCTTTGGACTGGTTGTTCGTTTGGATAAAGATTACCGCCAAAGCCTGGACGATGTAAAAAACCTGTCGGTCGCTTTGCCAAACGGCGGACAGATTCCATTTGAACAGGTCGCTGACATTTCAATCAAATCGGGACCGGCACAGGTTTCGCGCGAAAATACCAAGCGCCGGATTACGGTTGGATTTAACGTCAGGAACAAGGATGTAGCCACTGTAATTAAAGATGTTTCCGGGAAAATTGATCGACAGGTAAAACTTCCGGCAACCTATTATGTGTCGTATGGCGGGCAATTTGAAAACCTCGAAGCCGCCAAAAATCGCCTGGCCATTGCTGTTCCGGTAGCGTTGCTACTGATCTTTGTTTTGCTGTATTTTTCATTCCATTCGGTAAAACAATCGCTCCTGATTTTTACTGCTGTGCCCATGTCGGCCATTGGTGGCGTGCTTGCGCTCTGGTTGCGCGAAATGAATTTTTCGATTTCGGCAGGCGTCGGATTCATCGCATTATTCGGGGTAGCGGTTTTAAATGGAATTGTGTTGATTGCAGAATTCAACCGGCTTGAAAAAGAAGGCATCAGCAACATTACAGAAAGGGTTAAAAAAGGGTTGCACACACGACTCAGGCCGGTATTAATGACTGCAACCGTTGCATCATTGGGCTTTTTGCCTATGGCCTTGTCAACATCAGCGGGCGCCGAAGTACAGAAACCTTTGGCAACGGTTGTCATTGGAGGGTTGATTACAGCAACCTTACTGACATTGGTAATACTTCCAATATTCTACATCTTTTTTACAGGTAAATTCCGACTTTCAATGAAAAATAACTCTGCAAAGATTCTTTCAATCCTGGCATTCCTGATGTTTGGATCAACTTATTTGAGTCATGCTCAGGACACAAAAACCATTAACCTGCATGAAGCCATACAAATGGCATTGGACAGCAATCTGAACATACGCTCCTCAGCATATTCAGTCGACGTGCAAAAAGCACTGAAAGGTGCATCGTGGGACATTGGAAAAACCAATATTGACGTGGAGTACGGACGCTTAAATTCGTACACCAAAGACAATAGTTACACGATTTCGCAATCGTTCGCCTTTCCATCGGTTTACAGCAACCAAAACAAACTGGCTAATGCCCATGTGAAAAGCAGCAAGTGGCAACTGAATATTTCTCAATTGGAAACGGCAACGCAGGTCAAGCAATTGTACTGGCAACTGGCTTACCTGTATTCGAAACAAAAATTACTAACGTATCAGGATAGTTTATTTTCAGGATTTACGAAGGCAGCCGAATTGCGCGCCAAAGTTGGTGAAACCAACAAACTGGAAATGATAACAGCTCGTTCGCAAAGTCTCGAAATAAAGAATCAGTTGCAGCAAATCGTTGCTGACAAAGGAATTCTGAGCCGGCAACTTCAAACCATTCTGAATGTCAGATTTCCTATTCTTCCGGCAGATACCGTTTTGCGGCAAATTGAATATTCATTCATCGCTCCCGATAGCATGCCGGGAACAAATCCTTCGGTGAATTATATGCACCAACAAAAGGAAATTGCCCGAATTGAAAAAAAGTTGGAAATCAGTCGCACCTTGCCCGATTTCAGCATTGGCTATTTTAGTCAGACGATGCAGGGAGATCAGGAAGTGAATGGAATACCTCGTAGCTTCGGCCCTGGCGACCGGTTTAATGGAATTCAGGTAGGAATAGCCATCCCGCTTTGGTTTTCGCCTTCAGTTTCAAGAGTAAAAGCAGCCAAATTACAGGAACAGGTCGCAAACTCAAATGCCGAATATTTTGAAAAAAAGGTTTGGGGGAACTATCATTCGCTGCTCGACGAATTGAAGAAGTACCAGGCAAATTTGGATTATTGCGAAAATCAAGCCATTCCCGAAGCCAACATGATCATCGATCAGGCAATACGAAGTTACAAGGCCGGTGCATTGGATTACCTGGATTACATACTGAGCCTGAACCGGGCTTTGAGTATCAGGCAAAACTACCTCGATGCACTCAACAACAGCAATCAAACCATTATTCAAATTGAATTTATGAGCGGGAAAACCTTCTGAAAATTTTGAATGATGAATTATAAACGATGAATTGAAAGACATAAAAATACACTCGATATGTTAAAATATAGAATTAATGCCAAAACCTTCTTCCCGATTATCCTGATTGTGCTTTTTTCATGCAATTCAGGACCAAAAAAAACGGAAGAAAACGAGACCGAAGAAGTCCTTCCGGAGAATATTGTGGAAATGCGGGCCGACCAAATTAAGTTGGCCGAGATTGAAACCGGTACTATTGAAATGCGCTCGCTGAGCGGCACCTTAAAAGTGAATGGAATCATTGCCGTTGCACCACAAAATCTGGCCACAGTTTGCGCACCAATGGGCGGTTTCATCAAAAGTACAGCACTGATGCCCGGCAATTTTGTAACTAAAGGACAAACGCTGGCCATCATCGAAAATCAGGATTTCGTGGATATGCAGCAAAGTTATCTCGAAGCTAAAAACAAGTTCGAATTTGCGGAAGCCGACTACAAACGCCATTCAGAATTGTATAAAGCCGATGTGTATTCGGCCCAAAACGTGCAGCAAGTTACCGTCGATTATAAAACCTTGAAAGCTCAGGTAAAAGCGCTTGAGCAAAAGCTTACGTTCATTGGAATGAATCCTGAAAACCTGCATGAAGACGACATCAGCAGTTCCGTTGCCTTGCGCTCGCCAATTTCAGGATTTGTAAAAACGGTAAATGTAAACATGGGAAAATTTGTTACTTCAGCTGATATCTTGTTTGAGGTGGTAAATAGTGACAAACTTTTTTTGGAACTAACCTTGTTTGAAAAAGATGCCGACAAAATAGCCAGGGGACAGAAAATACGGTTCTTCATAAATAATGAGACCGAACCGCACGATGCCATTATAACCCAACCCGGTCGTACAATTGATACTGATAAAACTTACAAAGTTTATGCTGAAGTCACCGGAAGCTGCCAGAATGTGTTGCCCGGAATGTATGTAAATGCCATCATTGAAACATCAGGAAACCAGGTTGCTTCGCTGCCGGCCGATGCAGTAGTTAGCTTTGACGACAAAGATTACATCTTTGTGTTTGATAAAAATAAAGAAGAAGCAGGAAAACCGTTTACCGAATACCGCATTATTGAAGTACACAAAGGAGTAACCGACAATGGTTTTACCGAAGTTGTTTTACCTGAAGGATTCGATGCTTCGACTGCAAAAGTTGTGGTAAAAGGAGCCTACAACCTGCTTGCCGCGAAGAAAAACGCCGGAGAAATGGCCTGTTAAAAAAATGGATACTGCTGTCAGAAGTTGATAGCAGTATCCAAATTAATTATATGACTATTAAAGATTTTCTGACCATTTTGCAATCCTATCGAGGTTACAAAGTAGTTTGAAAACTCTGAGCTATTCGTCTTCACTCAAAAGCATTTCCTCAATAACCCTGGGATAATTTTGATGTTCAAGTTCATGAATACGTGCGGCAAGTGATTCAGGTGTATCGCCGGGCAAAACAGGGCAGGTTGCCTGAAAAATAATGTCGCCCTCATCGTAATTCTGATTGACACGATGAATCGTTATGCCTGATTCTTTAGCCTTTGAAGCCAGCACCGCTTTATGCACATTCATTCCGTACATTCCTTTTCCTCCAAATTTGGGCAATAAGGCCGGATGAATATTGACAACCGTGAACAATTCTGTCAAACTGCGTGGCACCAACCAAAGGAACCCGGCCAGAACAATCATATCAATTCTATGGTCATCGAGCTTATCGAGTATCTCATTCGACCTGTAGAATTCTTCCTGTTCGAATGTAAAGGTTTCAATTCCGAGTTTCTCAGCCCGGATCAAGGCATAAGCATTTTCATTATTCGACCACAGTGAATCAACCACGATATCCTTACTGCTTGAGAAATACTCAATTATCTTTTGAGCGTTGGTTCCTGAACCTGAAGCAAAAATAGCAATGCGTTTCATTTAATAATCTGTTTAGAGTTTTATGGTAAATGGAATTTTAGAATAAAAAGTTCAAATGTATATCAGACATCGGGATCATTGAAGCTTTATTCATCCATTTAATTCATTTTTTGTTTGAAATATCAGGGGTAAATTTATTACTTTGCATCGAATTTTTTGAAACAATTTTAATATTAACCAAAAATTAGAGTTATGTCTGACGTTGCAGCAAAAGTAAAAGCAATTATTGTTGACAAATTAGGTGTTGATGAAAGCGAAGTAACCAATGAAGCATCATTCACCAATGACCTTGGTGCTGATTCACTTGACACAGTTGAATTAATCATGGAATTCGAAAAGGAATTTGATCTTGCTATTCCGGATGATCAGGCCGAAAAAATCTCAACTGTTGGTGAAGCGATTTCGCACATCGAAGCAAATTTGAAATAATAATAACAAAACGACATTTATGGAATTTAAACGGGTAGTTGTTACCGGACTTGGAACTGTAAACCCGCTTGGTAATTCTATTAAGGAATTCTGGGATGGCATAAAAAATGGGAAAAGCGGCGCTGGCCTGATTACCCATTTTGATGCCACAACACACAAAACAACTTTTGCCTGCGAGCTGAAGAATTTCAACCCTGCCGTATACGTCGAGCAGAAAGAAATCAGGAAACATGATCCGTTTACCTTGTATGCGTTTGCATCCGCAGCGCAGGCAATGGAAGATTCAGGTCTTGATCTCGAAAAGGTAAACAAAGACAGAGCAGGTATTGTGTGGGGTGCCGGAATCGGAGGTTTACAAACCTTCTTTGAAGAAACGCTGAATTATAAAAACGAGATGCCTCGTTATTCGCCATTCTTCATTCCGAAAATGATTGCCAACATCGCGAGTGGTCTGCTGTCAATTCGTTACGGATTCAGAGGCCCTAATTTCACCACGGTAACTGCATGTGCTTCTGCTTCACATGCCCTCATCGAAGCAATGAACTATATCCGATTGGGTAAAGTTGATTTGTTTATCGCCGGAGGTTCTGAAGCAGCTATCAACCCTGCAGGTCTGGCTGGATTCAATTCCATGCGGGCCCTTTCTACCCGAAACGGTGATCCTTTAACGGCATCACGTCCATTTGATCTTGATCGCGATGGATTCGTAATGGGTGAAGGATCAGGAGCTCTGATTCTGGAAGAGTACGAGCACGCCGTTAAACGTGGAGCAAAAATTTATGCAGAAATGGTTGGTGGAGGAATGTCAGCTGATGCTTATCACATGACCGCCCCCGATCCTGAAGCTGGTGGAGCAACATTAGTCATGAAATGGGCCTTGGAAGATGCAGGGATGAATCCGGAGGATATTGATTACATCAATGTGCACGGAACATCAACTCCGCTCGGAGATATTGCAGAACCAAAAGCTATCCTGAAATGTTTTGGCGAGCACGCTTACAATTTAAGCATCAGCGCAACCAAATCAATGACTGGTCATTTACTGGGAGCTGCCGGAGCTGTTGAAGCAATTGCATCTATCCTGGCAATTCAAGATGGTATCATACCGCCTACTATTAATCACTTTACCGACGATCCTGAAATTGATCCAAAACTCGATTTCACTTTCAATGTCGCTAAAGAACGTAAAATCAAAACTGCTTTAAGTAATACTTTTGGTTTTGGTGGGCACAATGCTTCTGTTATTTTCAAGAAAATTTAATAAAAGTGATACGAACCATCGTTCAAAGAATAAAACTCTTTTCTTCTTCTAGAAAAGAGTTTTATTTATTTCTGAGATCGTTACTGGGTTTCTATCCAACAAATTTAAGAATATACGATATTGCCGTTATTCACAAGTCGGCTTCAAAAATCGATTCCCAGGGAAACTACATTAATAATGAACGACTTGAATATTTAGGCGATGCTATTTTAGGCGCCGCCATTGCCGACTTTTTATATAACCGATTCCCAAATCAGGACGAAGGTTACCTCACTCAAATGAGGTCAAAACTCGTCAACCGCAGTTTTCTTACTCAACTCACTTATCAAATCGGGCTTAACCACTTCATCCAATCGAACACCACCTCAACAATCGAGTCGAGCCATATTTATGGTGACACTCTCGAAGCACTGATTGGTGCAATTTACCTGGACAGAGGCTACCTGGACGCCAAAAAATTTATTACCCGAAAATTACTGAACAACTATGTAAATCTGGTGGAAGTACAAAATACAAACACCAATTACAAAAGCCAGTTAATTGAATGGTCGCAAAAAAATAAAAAAGCTGTATCATTCGATACGACTGACGAGAGTAAAAACGATGGCAAACAGCCCTGGTTTATTGCCACCATTGAGGTTGACAGCGAATTACTTGGCAAAGGTTCAGGCACTTCAAAAAAAGAAGCACAGCAAAATGCTTCGAAAGTTGCCCTCGATAAAATAAAAACAATTTATCCTGAATCTGCTCCCTCAGAATAAGATCACTTCGTTTATCAATTTTTCAAACACAAAATAATTGCTATTTTTAGTTTTTGCCTCCTGACATTTTCCAAAAATCGTCAGGAGAAAACTGGATTTGCATGAACGGTATTTAACATTTTAGCTGCTTTTGAGGTACCTGGGAAAGCTGTGTTAAATATTGTTAAGTGTTAATTATCAGCATTTTTAAAGGCTATATTTGTGGCATGAGCAGAAGGGTAATTATTATATTGATTGTTATCATGGCATTGGTAATGACCGGTTTAATTGCGGTTCAAACCAATTCAATTTTAAAAGCACTTCAGATTAAGGAAGAACAATTTGAAGGATCAGTAAATACTGCCTTAGGAAAAGTTGTTGAAAAACTTGAACTTGAGGAAGCAAAAATGCTAAACGAATACTCAAAAACCCTTCCTACGCCGCATCGGAGTAACGTTTTTCCCGGAAATCTGCAGAATAAAATTCAAGGAACAACCGATCAGCAAAATGCTCAACTTTCGCTGCGATATTCACAAAGAGCTTCAGATAATTTTATTCTTGAAGAGTTGAGCATTAATATCGATAATCCGCCGACTGATGATAAAAATGAGCGAGGTCGTCCCGGGGATTTTCCAAATGCATTCGACCGTTTTCACGAGCGTGATGGTTATTGGAGTCAACAGTACGACGAAATTATGGATCAAAAAGCACGGCTTTTCAGTGTAATTTCACTGGCGGTTTTGCAGGAAAACTTACCCATCGAAGACCGCATAAATACCAATGCACTTGGTCGGTTAATAAAAACCGAGCTTAAAAACCAAGGCATTAATATGGACTTTAAATATGCTGTAAAATCGTTTCCCACCGGAGAAGAAAAATTCGTTTTCGGACAAAAGGATTATAATTCTAAAAACCTGAAGGACTTCCGAAAATTGTTGTTCCCGAACGACGAACTGAAAAAACCAAACTACCTGTATCTGGCTTTCCCAAAACAGAACACATTTTTGCTGAAAGAAACCGGTATCCTGGTAATTCCGACATTTGTACTAACAGCTTTACTTATCGGAATTTTTGTCTTCACCATACTCATTATCCTGAAACAAAAGAAATTGTCGAACATTAAAAACGATTTCATCAACAACATGACTCACGAGCTGAAAACGCCCATTTCAACGATTTCGCTGGCCAGTCAAATGTTACGCGACAATACAGTTACCAATACGCCAAAAACAATTGAACACATTTCAGGAATAATTTTTCAGGAAAGCAAACGCCTGACAACCCAGGTAGAAAAGGTACTTCAAATGGCGGTTTTTAACGAAGGAAACCTAAAATTAAAATTTAAGGAAGTAAATATCAACGCTTTAATAACTTCGGTTGTTTTAAATTTCGAACTCCGGGTGAAATCGAAAAATGGAGAACTAACTTCTGAATTAAATGCCGACCCGGCAATCATTAAAGGCGACGAAGTACATATTACAAATGTTTTATTTAACTTGCTTGATAATGCTGTAAAATACAGTAAAGACGAACCTAAAATCATAATTTCGAGCGATCTGAAGGATGATTACCTTGTTGTTTCGGTAAAAGATCACGGAATTGGAATTCACAACGAGCATGTTGGCCAGATTTTTGAGAGGTTTTACCGCGTTCCGACGGGCAATGTGCATGATGTAAAAGGTTTTGGCCTCGGGTTAAGTTACGTTAAGAAAATTTTGGATGCTCATAACGGAAAAATAAAAGTTGAAAGTGCCATTAATAAAGGAACTAAATTCATGATTTATTTCCCGATAAACATAGAAGAACATGGAAAAAAAAGTAAAATTGCTCTTAGCCGAAGATGACGAAAATCTCGGATTGTTGCTAAAAGAATATTTGATTGCAAAAGGATATGAAACCGATTTATATCCTGATGGTGAAGCCGCATACAAAGGTTTCACGAAAAACCAGCCATACAGTCTGTGTATTCTGGATATCATGATGCCCAAAAAAGATGGCATTGCACTGGCAAAAGACATACGCCTGCTGAACATGGATGTTCCGATCATTTTCCTGACAGCAAAAAATATGAAGGAAGATGTTCTGGAGGGGTTCAAAATCGGTGCCGACGATTATATCACCAAACCGTTCAGTATGGAAGAATTGATCTTCAGGATTGAAGCCATTATGCGTCGGGTTAGTCAGGATAACAATTCGCACGAAGATGCAGTTTACAAACTAGGTATCTATTCGTTTGATTCGCGCAAGCAAATTCTGACAGGCGGCGAAGAAGAAGTAAAACTTACGACGAAAGAAGCTGAACTTTTACGTTTACTTTGTAACAACGCCAATAAAGTACTTGAACGAAATTTTGCCCTGAAAACAATCTGGATCGACGATAATTACTTCAATGCCAGAAGCATGGATGTTTACATTACTAAATTAAGGAAACATTTAAAAGATGATCCAAAAGTTGAAATCATCAATGTGCATGGCAAAGGCTACAAACTGATTCTGTAATTTTACTCCGAAATCTGATATATGAATCCTGCTCCAAAGCGGGATTTTTTATTTTCCGGCAGCGGAAACCACACAGCGAAATCCGGTGTGATTTAAGCCAGTATCCCAACTGGTTTTCATGCGGGCTCCTATTCTAAATCCCGAGCAATACTGATCGTTACACAGAAATGAGCCGCCACGTGTCACTTTTTTCATGGCATAAGGCTCGTCCGGATCAAGTGATTTCTCAGGACCCTGAGGGTTTACAACCGTTCCCTTTGAATTGCAAACCGCATAATAATCGGCAGTGTACCAATCGGCAACCCACTCCCATACATTTCCGGCCATATCGTACAATCCATAAGGATTTGGAGGAAACTGAGCAACAGGTGCAGCCAAAACATAGCCGTCCAAACCGGTATTTTTCACAGGAAACTGACCGTCCCAAACGTTAGCTTTTTTCTTCCCGTCAGTTACCATTTCAGTTCCCCAGGGATATATGGCTTTTGACTGGCCGCCGCGTGCTGCAAATTCCCACTCTGCTTCGGTCGGCAGTCGTTTTCCTGCCCAGCGACAATAAGCTTGTGCATCTTCCCACGATACCTGGACAACGGGAAAATCATCTTTTCCTTCCAGATTACTTTTGGGACCTTCAGGATGCCGCCAATTGGCGCCATTTACCCATTTCCACCACACATAAGGATTATCGAGCGAAACCGGGTGGTTTGGCGGAGTAAAAACCAGCGAAGCAGCTACCAGCAAACTATCATCAGGTTTTGGTGTTCCGGGGGGAACCTGCTTTTTCAGTTCTTCCCAATCGGGCTTTTTCTCGGCGGTAGTCACATATCCTGTTGCTTCAACAAAAGCCCTGAATTGCTTGTTGGTAACCTCATGCACATCGATATAAAATGAAGAAACTTCAACCTTGTGTCTTGGAAATTCATCGGGACGTCCCCAAATACTATCGCCACCCATCCAAAATCGTCCGCCTTTTACAAGAACCATTTCCTTTAGGTCAGCTTTGCCTGTATTTGCTGAATCGATTTCAGGAATAAGACCAGTTGCAAAACGAGAAGGTAAATTTGAACAACATGAAAGCATGGTTGTATCGGACGCAGATTTTAGCTCTGCGTCCTTTCGATCAGATTGCTTTTTGCCAGTCTGGTTGCAGGAAAGAAATGCCACAAGCACAATTCCGCATGTTATCAGTTTTTTCATATCCTTAAAAAACGGATTAAAACGAAAGTTGTTCAAACTCCGAAAATCAAATTTCAACACACTTTTTAATCCGAATTAACCTTCAGGAAAAGATAAAATTGATAATATCCGAAGAAATTAAAACTACAGCAACGCCGCCAAAGTGGGCACTTTTTTGGCAATTTTAACTGCAACTTCACCCAGCATTTTAATATTTTCGACCAACTGAACCTGAGACAGATTGTCTTGCGAAGCCTTTTCTACCACTTTTATTAACATTGAATATACTTGTGAATCAGTGGTTTTAGGAATTATGGCATCAATTTCAGCTTGCGACAAGCCAACTAATTGAGTCAATTCATTTTTGTATAAGCCATTAAATGCAGCGTCTGCTTCTGCAAATAAATCATCAAACTGGTTTTCTGACATCTTGATTACTTTTTAAGGGTTATTTCCTGAATTGCTTTTGTAATTGCGTCCAACTGATTGATAGCATCCGCACTCATTACGTCAATTTCTTTTCCCTTTTCAACGACTTCGTTTACGCGCTCCGAAATGTTTACCAATCCTCTGGTAACAATGCTATCGGCACCTTTCAGTCCAATTTTGGAAAGTGCGTCCTGCTGCGCTTCCTTCACTTTTCGTATCGACTGTAAATAACCTGTAACGGTTGAATTGGCATAAATCACATTTTCATACGATTGATTTATGGCGCTTATGATTTCGTTTTCCTGCTTCTCAACTGGTGAAAGTAATTCGTTGCGCTTTTTCTCTATTTGCTTTCGGGCCCCAATCTGAAAATCTGTCATTATTTTCAACGCCTGTGCGGCTTCCTGTTCACCACCGTCTTTGCCTGCTGCTTCAATCGAGGAATACAGCGATGGCTGTCCCGCTTTGTACGCCTGCAATTGTTTGCTTAATGCGTAATGTATGATGAAGGGCGCATAAGTTCCGTCGACAAATGAATTAATATCGGCCTTAATTTTCCTGAAATTCAACTCAGCCAGGTTGATGTGTGCCTGACGTAAAGTAGCCAGGTCGTTTCCCATCGTTTGCGAAAGTGTAACCGTTTCTTTCGGGATAACTGCACATGAAGTTAAAAAAGCGATTAGAATTATTGAGAATCCAGGTTGAATTCGCATAGGTTTGAATTTTTAGGTTTACGGTAACAACGAAATTAAGGTTTGAACGTCGACATATTTGTACTGCTGTACTGAGAGATAACGCATAAACTAAAAAAGAGTTTCCCCGTTACCGGAAAAACTCTTTCAATATTATTTGGATCGTAAAGACAAAGCGTCGCCTCTACAAAATCACAATGTCATTTAATCCAATTTTAGCACAGCCAAAAATGCGTTTTGAGGAACTTCAACGTTTCCAACCTGTTTCATTCGTTTCTTACCCTTTTTCTGTTTCTCGAGCAATTTACGTTTTCGGGTAATATCACCTCCGTAACATTTTGCTGTTACGTCTTTTCGCACCGCCTTAACCGTTTCGCGCGAAATAATCTTTGCACCGATAGCTGCCTGGATCGCAATATCAAACTGCTGACGGGGAATTAATTCCTTCAGTTTTTCGCACATTCGCTTACCAAAATTATACGCGTTATTGAAATGAATTAAGGTTGAAAGTGCATCGACCATTTCACCGTTCAGGAGTATATCCAAGCGTACCAGTTTTGCAGGACGGAAATCGAGCATGTGGTAATCGAAGGATGCATAACCTTTTGAGATACTTTTCAGTTTATCGTAAAAATCAAAAACAATCTCACCCAACGGGAGGTCAAAGGTCATCTCTACACGATCAGTCGTCAGGTAATCCTGCTTGAGCAAAGTGCCACGTTTATCGAGACACAAAGTCATAATCGGTCCAATATAATCTGACGCAGTGATGATATTCGCGCGGATAAATGGTTCGTCAATATCGTCTATGGTCGTAGTTGCAGGCAAACCCGACGGGTTATATACATTAATGGTTTCGCCCTTGGTGGTGTGTACATGATACAAAACGTTTGGAACCGTGGTAATTACATTCATATCATATTCCCGATCGAGACGTTCCTGAACAATCTCCATGTGAAGTAATCCGAGGAATCCGCAACGAAACCCAAATCCAAGAGCTGCTGAAGATTCTGGTTCATAGGTGAGTGAAGCATCGTTCAATTGCAATTTTTCCATCGCCGACCGAAGGTCTTCATAATCTTCTGAATCGATCGGATAAACTCCGGCAAATACCATTGGTTTTACTTCTTCGAATCCGGCAATTGCTTTTTCACAAGGCCGTTTCGTATGTGTAAGCGTATCTCCGACTTTTACTTCGCGGGCCGTTTTAATATTGCAAATCACATAGCCCACATCACCGGTTTTTAATTCCTGACGCTCAAACATTCCAAGTTTCAGATATCCAATTTCGTCAGCCAAATAGTCTTTGCCGGTATTAACCAAACGAACCTGATCGCCTTTTTTTATTGAACCGTTAACGATCTTAAAATAAGCAATTACTCCTCGAAACTGGTTAAACACAGAGTCGAAGATTAAAGCCTGAAGTGGTGCTTCTTCGGTTCCCTGCGGTTCCGGAATAACGTTAACAATTCGTTCGAGAATTTCATCAATTCCAAGACCGGTTTTTCCACTTGCCCGGATAATATCCGTTCGTTTGCAGCCAATCAATCCGATAATCTGATCCTCGACAATTTCAGGCATGGCATTGTCCAAATCCATTTTATTCAGGATTGGAATAATTTCCAGATCATGTTCGATTGCCAAATACAAATTAGAAATTGTTTGAGCCTGAATTCCCTGCGTGGCATCAATGATTAACAATGCACCTTCGCAGGCCGCAATGGAACGCGAAACTTCGTATGAAAAATCCACATGTCCGGGGGTGTCAATCAGGTTCAGGGTATATGCCTGACCATTCAAAGTATATTGCATCTGAATGGCATGACTTTTTATGGTGATTCCACGTTCCTGTTCGAGGTCCATACTATCGAGAACCTGCGCTTTCATGGCCCGCCCATCAACAGTTTTTGTGTATTCCAACAGCCTGTCGGCCAATGTACTTTTCCCGTGATCGATATGCGCAATAATACAAAAATTACGTATGTGCTTCATTCCTGAATTTTCTAAAAACCTTATTAATCAAATACTCCGGTCGGATTTGCCGCAAAGATATCTAATTTTTAGAAACTGCAATCGGAAGCCAGTTAAACCTGACCGGTTTCGGGAATCCGTCTGCACGCTAAAACTTTAAAAATTCTTAATCGTTTTCCAATTCAACCTGAATATGTCTACCTTAGCGCATTCAAAAAAATGAGAAAACTGAATGAAGCGATTTTTTATTTTGATTTCATTTCTGATAACATTTGCGGCATGCAAGGAGGTATTTGTGGCACCACCCAAAGCTTTACTTCAGGCCTCATTGTTAAACACTTCCACAAAAGCCGCCATAAGTTCATCGGTTTCTGCCTGGGGAATCGGACGCGAAGTTTCACTGGTGGCAGATTCGACACTTGAAAAAATATTGTTTCCTTTAACGAAGGGCGACACAACATATTTCGTGATCACGTTTGACTCGGTGGTCGATACGCTGACGTTTTTTCATGAAACAACACGGGAATATGACTCAATGGAATCCGGATTTTATTACGATTTTAAACTGGATTCGATTGCTTTTACACACAACAGAATTGACTCCATAGCAATTAGTGATAGTTTGGTAACTACAAAATGGCATGAGAATATTAAGCTTTACATTCGTCCTTTGTCTGCTTTGGGCAATTAGTTTTGGCCAGGCAAAGCCCGAGAAAAAACTGAAACCAAAACGAACGGATAACTACATCCGAATGCGTGGAATCCGTGCTGGCATGGACATTACGCGTCCGTTTCAGGATTTATGGACCAAGGGAAACCGCTACGGATCTGAGTTTTCGTTCGATATGGAACTTTGGCCAAACCTGTTTCCCGTATTTGAATCGGGTTATGAAATAATGAAAATAAAGACCAACTATGTTGACTACCGAAGTTCAGGAAGTTATTCCCGAATCGGTATTGACTACAATTTTCTTCAGGCCGAAAATAAAAACGACAAAAACATTTTGTTCGGCGGGCTTCGTTACGGTTTTACACTAGCCAAACAACAGGTTAATTCATACCAGATTGATTCATACTGGGGATCAATAACCGGGAACTTTCCGTCCCAAAATTATTTTGCTCACTGGGGAGAAATTTTGTTGGGAATTAAAGGAGAAATCTTTCACAACTTCTTTATGGGATGGACCATACGCGGTAAAGTAAATCTAAATCACAAGGATCTGGGTCTGCCTCCTGTGTATTTTATTCCCGGATACGGCAAAGCTGAAAAAGGATTTAACCTCGATTTTACATATTCAATATATTACAATCTACCCTGGGATTTCCGAAAATCTATCGATAAAAAGAAATCGGAAACTGTTAAGAAATAATAAGCAGAAATTTTATCCTGAAAATTTTTATCTTCCTTTTGTCTCCTAGCTTCAGAATTGGTTAATTCCTTAAAATTTCGTAACTTGAGAGATAACGAAATCAATATGTTATGACAAATAGAAGAGTGTTTATCAAATCAATTGCCGGAGCTGCTGCAGCGCTCACTTTGGCCAAACCGGCACAAGCATTTTCCAACAACAGTGACAGGTTGGGAGAAGTACTTCCGAAGAGAAAGCTCGGACGCACAAACGAATATGTAACCATGCTCGGAACCGGCGGGTACCACGTTGGATGGACCACTGAACGCGATGCTCAGGAAGTTATTGAAGCTGCTCTTGAAGGCGGTGTTCGTTTTTTCGATACAGCCGAAAGTTACGCAAACGGCACAAGCGAAACCCGCTATGGCAAATACCTGACCCCAAAATACCGCGACCTTATTTTCCTGACAAGTAAAACCATGGGGAAAGACGCCAAAACTGTGACCGAACATTTGGAAGGTACATTGAACAGGCTTCAAACTGATCACCTCGATTTGTACCAGGTTCATTCTGTTTTTACTCCTGAAGATGTTGACGGCAGGATTCAGAATGGTGTACTGGAAGTTTTACTGAAAGCGAAACAGGATGGCAAAGTCAAACACATTGGCTTTACCGGACATCAAAATCCGTTCGCACACGCCCGAATGCTTGAACGGACAAAGGAAAGCGACATTTTTGATACCGTGCTAATGCCGGTGAATGTGCTCGATCCATCTTATTTTAGCTTTATTCAAAACATTTTGCCTATAGCTTTAGAGCGCAATCTTGGCATTACATCCATAAAATCACTGGCCGACGGACGTTTTTTCGCGAAAAAAGAACAAGCCGGATGGACTACAGAAGATCCTCTGATTCCGAATTATTTAAGCATTAAGGAAGCCATGTATTATGTATGGTCGATGCCGGTTTCTGTGCTTATTTCGGGTAATGAAAATGCAACTTTTATGCGCGAGAAAATTGCATTGGCCCGTTCGTTCTCAAAGCTAACCGAGGAACAAAAAAATGCGCTAACCGAAAAAGTAAAGGAGATTGCACTTCAGGGTAAAGTAGAATATTTTAAAAAGAAAGAAGCATGAGCAGTTGATAGATACTCACATTAAATCCTAAATAACTGTAAATAAAAAAAGACCAGCAATGCCGGTCTTTTTATTTATCTTAAACTGAATGAGTTTTATTTCTTTTCAGTCTTTTTTTCTGAACAGGTTCCACCACTGCAACAAGCTTTTTTGTCTTTCGAGCAAGATTCACTTTTTGCTTTAGTCGTTGTTGTTGTTTCAGTCTTTGCTTTCTTGTTGGTATCTTTTGGCGCAGCGCTAACCGAAGAAGCTGCCAATCCCATAGTGAAAGTTACAGCCAAAACCATTGCTAATCTTTTCATGACGTCAAATTTTTAGTAGTTAATAATTAAATTCTATGCCAATCTAGAACTATTTCATGAAATAACAAAATTCGTTAACAATTATTTGGAATAATTATAAATAAGATTTGAATTTTCAGGAAGATCCTAAGCGACATACTGCTTCAGGACTAATTAAATCATTTAACTGCAATTCGTTAATTAATCCTGAATTCAGAATAACATCGTGAACGTTCATTTTTTCCTGTCGGGCAATTTTGGCCAGTTCACTTGCTTTTTCGTAGCCCACAACAGGAATTATCGCCGTAATTATTGCTGTTGAATTCAGAACATTTTTGCGGCATTGCTCTTCATTGGCTTTTAAACCTTCAATGCAACGAATCCGCAGCGTATTGGTTGCTCCGATAAGTAAACCGATGCTTTCCAAAAGCGAATGTGCAATAAGGGGCATGAACTGGTTAAGTTCGAGATTTCCGGCAGCTGAAGCCTGAGCGATTACAACATCGTGTCCCATGACCAGCATGGCGGCCTGAGCAGCAGCTTCGGGTATTACCGGATTTACCTTGCCCGGCATAATCGACGATCCGGCCTGTTTCTCCGGAAGGATGATTTCGGCCAAACCAGCATCGGGACCACTCGCCAACAGGCGCAAGTCGTTGCTGATTTTAACTATAGAAACGGCACACGCTTTTAACATTCCTGAAACCTCAACAAACACATCGGCATTTTGGGTATTCTCAATCAGGTTTTCAGCCCGGGCAAGACCAATTCCGGTAATTTCGCGCAATTCGTCCACTACCCGAAAAATATATTGTCGTGGTGCACCAAGACCCGAACCAATGGCAGTTCCGCCCAAATTAACAACGCGCAAACGTTCTTCGCATTTCGAAAATCGCCAGCGGTCGCGGTTAAAAGCTTCGGCGTAAGCAGCCATTTCGCGACCTAATGTTGTCAGTACGGCGTCCTGCAATTGCGTGCGGCCAATTTTTACCACCTGTGCAAATTCCTTTTCTTTTTCCTGAAATGCTTCCTGAAGTAACAGCACCGATTGCTCCAACCTGCGGATCATTCGAATGACAGCAACTTTAAGCGCAGTTGGGTAGGTATCGTTTGTCGACTGGTGCAGATTAACATCGTCGAGCGGCGAAATGTACACATAATCACCTTTTTCTTTTCCTGAAATTTCGAGCGCCCTATTGGCTATGACTTCGTTCACATTCATATTGGTGGAAGTTCCTGCTCCACCCTGCAGACACTCAACAATGACATATTCCGAAAGCTGTCCTTCGGCCATTTCGGAACAGGCCTGCAAAATAGCACCTGCTTTCTTTTGATCCGTAAAATATCCAAGTTTCCTGTTTGTCAGAAAGCAAGCCAGTTTCACTGCTCCGAATGCCATTACCAATTCAGGATGAACCGGTTTTCCGGAGATTTGAAAATTTTCTGTTGCCCGCAACGTGTGAATTCCCCAAAGCGAATCGGATGGAATCTCGCGGCTTCCCAACAGGTCAGTTTCGGTACGGAATTTTTGCATCAAATTGAGTTTGGATTTTACATACAATTTTCAATCAGTATTTGCTTTGAATACTTTGACTGAACACTTCCAGTTTTTAGCAATACACATCGTGACTGCCTTTTTTAACTTTTTCGAGCAACAGGATGGCCCGATCACGGGCAACTCCATGCATCGAATTAATAATATCTTCAATCAGTCCTTCGCCAATCAGTTTCGTTTCGTAAGAAGCATAATCCATCAGGTATTCCTGAAAAGTGGAAACCGCATTCGGATTGCAGTGATTTTTAATGTCGCCCGGTTTTGCGCGATCCATAAAATCCTGACCAGTACGGCCAAGACGGTAGCAACCAGTACAGAACGAAGGAATGTATCCCATTTCGGCCACATCGCGAATAACCTCGTCCAACGGCCGGTGGTCGCCCAGGCAGAACTGACTGCCATCGTCTTCGTGCAACGAATCGGTATAGCCACCCGGATTTGTCCGACTTCCGGCAGATATTTGGGAAACACCCAACGCAAATGTATCGCGGCGCATGTGAGCCGTTTCGCGGGTCGACATGATGATGCCAGTATATGGAACCGCCAGACGGAGAATAGCAATAATTTTCCTGAAATCGAGGTCGGCAACGGCATGCGGCGGATGTGCAGCAACATCAGATCCAGCGGCAGGTTCAATGCGCGGGACACTAATGGTGTGCGGACCAACACCAAAAGCACGTTCAAGCTCACGAATATGCTGCATCATGGCCAGAAGTTCGTAACGAAAATCGGCCAGCCCAAAAAGAACGCCGATTCCAACATCATCAATTCCAGCTTCCATGGCGCGGTGAAGTGCAGTTACGCGATAATCGTAATCTCTCTTTTTCCCGGCCAGGTGGACATTCCGGTATGTTTCGCGATGATAGGTTTCCTGGAAAAGCTGGTAGGTTCCAATTTTGGCGTCTTTCAGCAATTTGAATTCAGGAACTTCGAGCGGAGCCACATTGACGTTCACACGGCGAACGTCCGATTTCCCGTCCGTAGCTTCGTAGACCGACGCTACCGAATCGAGGACATACTGAAAACCCTGCTTTGGATAGGATTCTCCGGCAACAAGCAAAATACGTTTGTGACCCTGACTCAGCAATATTCCGGTTTCCCTTTTTATTTCGTCCTGCGTGAGCGACCGGCGTACAATTGATTTATTGTTAGCCCTGAAGGCGCAATAAACACACTCGTTGGCACAAAGGTTAGAGATGTAAAGTGGCGCAAAAATAACCAGCCGTTTACCGTAAATATTTTCTTTGATGTGGTTGGCCGCTTCGAAAAGCTCGAAAAGCTGCATTGGATCAGTCACATTGGTAAGTACGGCCACGTCCTCCAAATCAAGTCCTTTCATCTCCTTGGCTTTTTCGAGAACTGCCGATACTTTGGCCGGATCAGGATTTTGATTTTGCTCCAGAATCCGGTTTATTTCAGAATCATTTATAAAAATTGCCATGATAAAAAATTCTTGTTTTATTGATCAAAGGTACGATGCAATCATTAAAAATGAATGATTAAAATCCCGAATATTGTCATATACTTGCATCCTTATTGCAAACTTGATGATTCATTTACAATGAGCGAGATTTTGATCCGTCAACTTTCGATTGTGAGCGTTTCGGCGCTCAATCTGGCCATCACAACATGGTATAGCTGGCTCACTTACAAACAAAAAATAAAGCCCGCTTTAGCCATGTGGATTTTCTTTACCATTGCAGTTGCCATTAGCCTTACAACTTACCTTGAATCAGACAATTTCAGCTTGCTCGACAATATCCTGAATACAACCGACCTGGCTTTGGCCGCAATTGTTACAGCGGCTATTTATATGTTTGGCGATCACTCCACACGATTTACACGTTTCGACAAGTTTTGCCTGTTGGTCGTTTTGGTCATTTTACTTTTCTGGTTGATCACCAAAAACCATATTGTTACTCATGCACTCACACAGGGAATACTAATTATTGCATATTTCCCGGTCATCAGCCGCCTTTGGAAAACAAAAGAGAACGGAGAGTCTTTTATCGTTTGGATCGGCATGCTGCTTGCGCCTGTTTTTTCCCTTCTTTCGAGCAAAGGTGTACTCGCCACCATTTATTCAGTAAGGGCCATCGTCTGTATTATGATTCTTCTTTCGCTTATGCTTCGGGTTGAATATTTAAGCCGAAAACGCATAAAACAGCAAAACGCTGCTTAAATATTCCGGAGAAATTATGACTGAAAGTCGCATCCAATGCAGCTTTCACCAAAATATAGTTTATCCCCAATTTGTGTGATCCCAAAATACTTCTAATTTTGTACGTCACTCTCAAAAAAGCCCCCGAATATGAAAGCTGAAAAGACCGTTGGAGAAAAAATAAAGCAAATCAGAGAAATTAGAAAAGTCAGCCTTGAAGAATTGGCCGAGCGGAGCGGGATGGATGTAACCATGATCCAGAAAATTGAACAGGAAAAAAATGTTCCTTCGTTGGCTCCACTGATTAAAATTGCCCGTGCTTTGGGAGTCAGGCTCGGTACTTTTCTCGACGACAGCGATTCATATGGTCCGGTTGTGGTTCGTTCAGGAGAATATCACAAAGGAGCACGATTTACCTCGCAAGCCAGCGAAGCACGCGAACATCTGAATTTCTTTTCACTCGCCTACGATAAAGCTGGCCGAAACATGGAACCATTTATAGTGGACATTGAACCCGGACTTCAATCGGATTACATGCTTTCGACACACGAAGGTGAAGAGTTTATTTATGTTCTCGAAGGTGAAATAGAAATCAATTACGGAAAAGAAATATACAAGCTCGCGAAAGGCGATAGTATTTATCTTGACTCAATTGTCATGCACAATGTTCACTCGGCCGATAAAAATCCGGCACGCATCCTGGCAGTGGTTTATGCCCCGTTTTAGTTTCCATTCATCCTGAAAATCTGATTTCATGCAATTACTTGACTATACTCTCGGCGATTTATTGGAAAAATATGCCATCGAAGCACCTGAACGGGAATTCATGGTTTATCCCGACCGAAATTTACGTTTTACTTACAGTGAATTCAACGAGAGGGTTGATCAACTCGCCAAAGGACTTTTATACATTGGCGTTTCAAGAGATGATAAAGTTGGATTATGGGCCAACAATGTGCCCGACTGGCTTACATTTATGTTTGCCACAGCAAAAATAGGCGCCATTCTAGTCACCATAAATACAAATTACAAGACTTCTGAACTCGCGTATTTGCTAAAGAATGCCGATATCCATACGCTTTGCCTGATCGATGGGTTTCGCGACAGCGATTATGTAGGAATGATCTTCGATTTGATTCCGGAACTGAAAAGTCACCCGCGTGGAAGCTTAAAAAGTGAAGAATTTCCGGAGCTGAAAAATGTAGTTTTTATTGGTCCTGAAAAACACCGGGGCATGTACAATACTTCGGAACTTATTTTGCTCGGAAGCCATATCGACGACATGGAACTTGAATTCATTGAAGAATCCATCAGTTGCCACGACGTGGTGAACATGCAATATACGTCGGGAACCACCGGTTTCCCGAAAGGCGTGATGCTGACTCATCACAACATCCTGAACAACGGTTATGCCGCAGGCGAATGCATGAAATTCACGCACAAGGAACGACTTCTGGCTTGTGTGCCTTTGTTTCATTGCTTTGGTTGTGTGCTGGCACTTTGCGCCGTAATTACACACGGATGCACCATGGTGATGGTCGAAAATTTCGATCCGTTGATGGTTCTGGCATCCGTTGAAAAAGAAAAATGTACAGCCTTATATGGCGTGCCGACCATGTTCATTGCCGAACTGAACCACCCCATGTTCAACATGTTCGACCTGAGTTCGCTACGCACCGGAATTATGGCGGGAGCCCTCTGCCCCATTGAAACGATGAACCAGGTGATGCAAAAAATGTACATGAAAGACATTATTATTGTGTATGGTTTAACCGAAACCTCCCCGGGAATGACAGCCACGCGAACTCACAATTCGCCTGAAGTGCGCGCCACAACTGTTGGGTTCGAGTTTCCGAATGTCGAAGTAAAAATCATCAATCCTGAAACCGGGAATGATTGTCCCATTGGCGAACAGGGTGAAATTTGCTGCCGCGGCTACAACCTGATGAAAGGCTACTACAACAATCCGGAAGAAACTGCCCGGGTAATCGACAAGAATGGCTGGCTGCATTCTGGTGATCTGGCGGTAAAAACCGAAGATGGATTTTACCGGATAACCGGCCGCATTAAAGACATGATTATTCGTGGAGGCGAAAATATCTATCCACGCGAAATTGAAAACTACATTTACAACATGCCCGAAGTTGAGGCCGTTGAGGTTGCTGGCGTTCCGAGCAAAAAATACGGCGAGCAGGTTGGCGCATTTATCAAACTGAAAGAGGGCTGCAACTTAACCGAGGAAGATGTCCAGGGATTTTGCCGTGGAAAAATTGCCCGGTATAAAATTCCGCAATTTATCTTTTTCGTTTCCGAATTTCCGATGACTGCCAGTGGAAAAATTCAGAAATACAAACTCAGGGAACTTAGCCTTGAGCTGCTTGCAGAAAAAGGCATCGAGGTAGTTTGACTAGTCAATTTGAAACTAGTCTTTTAAAAATTTGCGGGCACTTTCCAGATCAGCCGGAGTGTCGATGCCAATACTTTCAAATGTAGTCTGAGCTGTTTTTATCCGGTACCCATTTTCGAGCCAGCGCAATTGTTCGAGCGATTCAGCTTTTTCGAGAATACCAAATGGCAACTTGGTAAGCTCCTGCAAAATATCGAACCGGTAAGCATACATGCCGATGTGGCAAAATATTTCGGTTTTCGACAACCAATCTTCCAACGGGGTATCGCGCACATAAGGAATTGCAGACCGGCTGAAATACATGGCTTCCTGATTTTTATTGACGACAACTTTTGGACGATTAACGTTCGTAACTTCTTCGAGACTTACAATTGGTTTAATCAGTGTGGCAATTTCGGTATCCTGAAAATCGAAACAGGCTTTAAGCCCTTCAATTTGCTCCGGTTTTATAAATGGTTCGTCGCCCTGAATGTTAATTACAACATCAAAATCGAGTGTTTTGCTGATCTGTTGGGCAGCTTCTGCACAGCGGTCGGTTCCGCTTTGGTGACTGGGCGACGTATACACGGCTTTTCCGCCAAATGCTTCAACAGCTTTGTAAATGCGTTCGTCGTCGGTAGCAACAAATGCGTCACCAAGCGCTTTCTTTGCATTTTCATACACCCACCGGATGATCGGCTTTTCGCCCAACATGGCCAATGGTTTTCCGGGGAAACGAGTTGATTGGAATCGTGCGGGAATGATTGCGATGAATTTCATACGATATATTTTTGAAGATTTCAGGCCTAAAAGCTAAAACATGTTAAATCGCAGGCAGCTAAAGGCATTGAAATCAAAGTTAATTTAATTTTGGACAGCAGATAAACGTTAAAATTGTAATTTTGCAAAGCTAAACATATTGTCCGTACAATGGATATTCAGGAAATAAAACAAAGATTTGGAATTATAGGAAGTTCACCGGGATTGATTCATGTGATTGAGATTGCCGTACAGGTGGCTCCCACCGACCTTTCAGTATTGATTACGGGAGAAAGCGGGACGGGAAAGGAGTCATTTCCGCAGATTATTCACCAGTTTTCGGCACGCAAACATGGTAAATACATTGCTGTAAACTGTGGTGCAATTCCTGAAGGAACTATTGATTCGGAACTTTTTGGACACGAAAAAGGATCCTTCACCGGGGCGCTTGCCGACCGGAAAGGTTATTTTGAGGAAGCCGATGGTGGAACTATTTTCCTAGATGAAATTGGTGAACTGCCACTTTCAACACAGGTTCGACTGCTCCGCGTGCTCGAAGCCGGTGAATTTATGAAAGTTGGTTCATCGAAAGTCATGAAAACCAATGTCAGGGTTGTTGGTGCAACAAATGTAAATATTGCCGAAGCCATCGAAAAAGGGAAATTTCGTGAAGATTTGTATTATCGTTTAAACACTGTGCCTATACGGGTTTTGCCATTGCGCGACCGGAAAGAAGACATTCATTTACTTTTCCGGAAATTTGCATCCGATTTTGCCGACAAATACCGGATGCCTGCCATCAGGCTCGAGAGCGACGCGGTTTCATTGCTGCTAAATTATCCCTGGCCTGGAAATGTCCGTCAGTTGAAAAATATTACCGAACAAATTTCGATCATTGAAAAGGAACGGGTGATTGACGCACGAACGCTACAGCAATACATTCCCATGCAAAACGAGAGCAAATTACCGGCCATATACCGTAATGTTGACGAAAAAACATTTTCTTCGGAACGAGAAATTTTGTACCAGATTTTGTTCGACATGAAAAAAGATATGAACGATCTGAAAAAACTGGTTCACGATATTCTTCAAAACGAAGCCACCATTGCCGATGTTCGTGACGACAATGCACAACTTATCCGGAAATTGTACCAGACCGAAAGCGGAAATTATGTTCCGGATAAACCAGTGCAAAATCATGTGAACATTAAGCCGGTTGATCATGAAAACATTTACGATACCGAAGAATTTGTTGAAGAATCCCTGTCGCTCGAAGACAAGGAAATTGAAATGATCCAAAAGGCTCTTGAAAAACACAAAGGCAAACGGAAAAATGCTGCACGCGAACTGGGAATCTCGGAACGAACCCTTTACAGGAAAATTAAAGAATATGATATCGACTAAACCAACTATGCACCGGTTAATTCTCATGCTGACAATCGTTTTTACAGTTGCTGTTTTTGAAGCCTGTAAAGTCAGTTATTCGTTCACCGGAGCATCAATTGCACCAAGTGTTAAAACATTTACGGTCGACTATTTTCCGAATCGCGCCCGATTGGTAAACCCAAATCTGAGCCAGCTATTTACCGACGGACTTCAGGATAAGCTGGTCAGGCAAACGTCGCTGAACCAAATTACTGAAGGTGGCGACCTGGAATTTTCCGGACAAATTACCGACTATGACGTAAAGCCTATGAACATTTCGCAAGGCGACCTTGCAGCACAAAACAGGCTGACCATTACGGTGAAAGTAAAATTCACCAACAACAAAGATCACGATCAGGATTGGGAGAAAACATTCACGGCTTACGAAGATTTCGACAGCAACAATTCGTTGAGCACCGTTGAAGATAGCCTCGTTCCTGAAATTGTTAAAAAACTAACCGACGATATTTTCAATGCATCCATCGCAAACTGGTAAAAAATGACAGCCAATCAAATCATCCAATATTTGCAGGCTCCTGAAAAACTGAATCAGGAAACACTTCCGGTACTGAAAGACCTGACCGAAAGATTTCCGGCATTCGAAGCTGGTTGGATGCTTTACCTGAAAAATCTTAGATTATTAAAAGATTCAGCATTCGATCAGGAATTAATTAATGGTGCTGTTCGCATTCACGACCGCCGAAAATTGTATTTATTCCTGAACGAAAAGATAAAAGATAAAGCCGAATCCACTCCGGAAGCCGAAGATACTGAAGGGCTAAACCTTATTTTCCCGGCAGATTATCCGCTGGAGGCTACTGATAACGACGAAGAATCGCTGGGTGAAATGGCACGTGACATTCAGGAAAAGTCGCAAAAGAAATTCAGCCTGATCGAAAAATTCCTCGAAGCACAGCCCAAAATGCCGCAGATAAAGGAGCAGGAATCGGCTTCTCCTATGGACAGTCAGGCACAAAAAGAGCCTGAATATGACGAATTTGTCACCGAAACACTGGCATCTATTTATGCACAACAAGGTTACCACAAAAGAGCCATTCAGATATTTGAAAAATTAAGTTTGAAATATCCGGAAAAAAGTAGTTACTTTGCCGCTCAGATCGAAAAAATCAAAACTTTAATGAACAATTAATTCCATTCAATATGTACACACTGATCACAGTTTTATTATTCATTGTCTGTATTTTACTGATTTTAATCGTGTTGGTTCAGAACTCAAAAGGTGGTGGATTGGCCAGTAACTTTCAGTCTTCGAATCAAATTATGGGTGTTCGCAAAACAACCGATTTTTTGGAAAAAGCAACCTGGTTTTTAGCCGGAGCACTGTTGATTTTATCCATTGGTGGTACTGCTTTCATTCCAAGAGAAGCTAAAGCCGGAGCTCAGTCAGCCATTAAAGATCAGATCGAAAATGCAGTTGATCCGAATCAGGTACCAAGTTTCCCTGCTCCTGCTGATGCAAACACAACAGCCCCTGTAGCCAAAGCTTCTCCTGACTCAGCAAAATAAAAACTTCATTCAGGCAAAAATCTGAATATGCTATAAGTAAAAGTCTTCAATGCAAAACCATTGAAGACTTTTTTTTGTACTAAACCCAATTTAAAACCTACGAATATGAACCGAACATTTCTAAAAACAAGTGGTTTAATTCTGCTTTTTGCAGTTCTGCTGACGTCATGTCAGAAACCTGTTACTCCACCTGCTCCGGTTTTACCGGTGCCGACCGATCGTCAACTTGCCTGGCACGAAATGGAACAATACGCTTTTGTTCATTTTACAACCAACACGTTTACCGATAAGGAATGGGGCTACGGCGACGAAAAGGAATCCGTTTTTAATCCAACCGCAATGGACGTGACACAATGGACACGCACCATTAAAGAAGCCGGATTGAAAGGTTTGGTTCTGACCTGCAAGCACCACGATGGATTTTGTTTATGGCCAAGCAAATACACCGAACATTCGGTAAAAAACAGTCCGTATAAAAACGGCAAAGGCGATGTGGTCGACGAAGTTGAAAAAGCCTGTCGTGCCGAAGGTCTTAAATTCGGAGTTTACCTGTCACCCTGGGATCGAAACCGGGCCGACTATGGTTCTCCATCGTACGTTGAATATTACCGCAACCAATTGAAAGAGCTGTTTGAAGCTCACTCGCCAGTTTTCGAAATGTGGTTCGACGGAGCCAATGGCGGCGATGGTTATTATGGCGGGGCTAACGAAAAACGAAAAATCGATGGCAAAACCTACTACGATTGGCCAACAACCTTAAAAATGGTTCGCGAAATGGAGCCCAACGTAATCTTTTTCAGCGATGCAGGACCCGATATTCGCTGGTGTGGTAACGAACGCGGAACTGCCGGAGAAACAAACTGGAATACCATTACTGCAGATAGCTTGTACGCAGGCAAAAGTGGAATTCAGGAAATTTTAAATACCGGAAGCGAAAATGGCACCAGTTGGATTCCTGCCGAAGTGGATGTTTCCATTCGTCCGGGATGGTTCTATCATTCCAAAGAAGATTCGCTGGTAAAAACTCCGGAACAATTGTTCGACATTTACCTGAGTTCAGTTGGCCGTGGTGCCAATTTGATCCTTAACATTCCACCCGACCGGCGTGGATTAATCAACGAAATTGACGTGGCTTCGCTGCAAGGATGGAAAAAACTAATCGACGAACGGTTCAAAACCAATCTGGCACTGAATAAAGCGGCCACGGCCTCATCTGTTCGAGGAAATTCAGAAGTTTACGGAGCGGCCATGGTTACCGATGGAAACAAAGAAACCTACTGGGCTACAAACGATCAGGAAAATTCAGGAAATCTGGAAATTGATTTGGGCGAGCCAAAACTGATCAGTTATGTACTTCTTCAGGAATATATTAAGCTTGGACAACGTGTAAAAAACTTTACTGTAGAAGTTGAAAAAGACGGTAACTGGCAGGAAGTGGCCAAAGGTACTACGATTGGCTACAAGCGTATTCTTCGTGTTGATCCGGTTGAAGCACAAAAAATCCGGATTGTCATCAGCGACTCGAAAGCCTGCCCGGTCATTTCGAATGTTGAAATTTACTAAGAGTCTCAATCGTTCGCAGAAAGGGAATGGAGCAAGGCAAAAAATGGCCTGACTCTGATTCTTTCGCCCCTTTGTAGCAGAATTCAGGTGCGTTTCACTGACAGTCTGACACGAGAATGTCAGTTGGCACAAAACGGCAAAACCGCTTTTAGTTCAGCGCATTACGCAAAATACCCGATTTGAAAGAAGGTAGAAAATGAAAAAATGACAATCTCGTGTCGCCACTTAAGTCAATTCCGTCTTTGGCATAGTATCTGCTAAACGAGGATGTTGAAATTTTTAAACGTATGTATAACCAATTAAAATAATTTGAAAATGGCAGATTTAAAAGGAAAAATTCTGGCTGGAAAAATTCTGGTGCAGCCTAAAGAAGCTGAAAAGAAAACGGCAAGTGGAATTATCATTCCGGATTCAGCAAAAGAAAAACCGCAAGTTGGTAAAGTAGTATTAGTAGGTTCAGCAAAAAAAGACGAGCCCATGGAAATCAGTGTTGGCGATGTAGTTTCTTACGGAAAATATTCTGGTACTGAATTAAATATCGACGGTGTTGATTACCTGTTGATGTCGCAAACTGATGTTTTATTTATCGCTGAATAATTGATTACTAACGGATTAAAAGAAATTAAAAATGGCAAAAGAAATTAAATTTAATATCGAAGCCCGTGACCTCCTGAAAAAAGGAGTTGACAAATTGGCTGATGCTGTAAAAGTAACACTCGGACCAAAAGGCCGCAACGTAGTTATTGAAAAGAAATTTGGCGCACCACAAATCACCAAAGACGGTGTTTCGGTTGCTAAAGAAATCGAACTTTCGAATGCGTATGAAAATATTGGCGCACAAATGGTGAAAGAAGTAGCCAGCAAAACAGGCGATGACGCAGGTGACGGAACAACAACTGCCACTGTTCTTGCACAATCGATTATCTCTGTTGGTTTGAAAAACGTTGCTGCCGGCGCCAATCCAATGGATTTGAAACGCGGTATTGACAAAGCTGTTTTGAAAGTTGTAGAAAGCATTAAAGCTCAGGCTGAAAATGTTGGCGACGACTTCAGCAAAATTGAACAGGTTGCAAAAATTGCTGCCAACAACGACAGCGCTATCGGCGCGTTGATTGCTGAAGCAATGGAAAAAGTAAATAAAGAAGGTGTAATTACTGTTGAAGCTGCCAAGGGAACCGAAACTTATGTTGACGTTGTTGAAGGTATGCAGTTCGATCGTGGTTACATTTCTCCTTATTTCATTACCGATGGTGAAAAAATGGCCGCTGACTTGGATCACCCTTACGTTTTGATTTACGACAAAAAAGTAAGCACCATGAAAGACCTGCTTCCAATTCTGGAACAATCGGCTCAGACTGGTCGCCCGCTTTTAATTATTGCTGAAGATGTTGATGGTGAAGCATTGGCTACTTTAGTTGTTAACCGTCTGCGTGGTTCATTAAAAGTTTGTGCTGTAAAAGCTCCCGGCTTTGGTGACCGCAGAAAAGAAATGTTGGAAGACCTTGCCGTTTTAACTGGTGGTGTAGTTATTACCGAAGAAAAAGGTATGAAACTGGAAGATGCCACTTTAGATATGCTTGGTCAGGCCGAAAAAATTACTGTTGACAAAGAAAAAACAACAGTTGTTGCCGGAGCTGGCGATGCTGATGCCATCAAAACACGTGTGAATCAGATCAAAAAACAGATCGAAACAACAACTTCTGATTACGATAAGGAAAAACTTCAGGAACGTTTAGCTAAACTGGCTGGTGGTGTTGCTGTACTTTATGTTGGCGCATCTTCAGAAGTTGAAATGAAAGAAAAGAAAGACCGCGTTGACGATGCTTTGCATGCAACCCGTGCTGCCGTTGAAGAAGGAATTGTTCCCGGTGGTGGCGTTGCTTACATTCGTAGCATAACTGTTCTTGAAGGCTTGAAAGGCGATAACGAAGACGAAACCACTGGTATCGAAATCGTAAAACGTGCCATTCAGGAACCTTTGCGCCAGATTGTTTTCAATTCAGGAAAAGAAGGCGCTGTGGTGGTTCAAAAAGTATTGGAAGGAAAAGCCGACTTTGGTTACAATGCCCGCACTGATGTTTATGAAAACCTTTACGAAGCCGGTGTAATTGATCCAGCCAAAGTAACTCGTATTGCCCTGGAAAATGCAGCTTCAATTGCAGGTATGTTCCTGACAACTGAATGTGTTTTGGTAGAAGAAAAAGAAGACAAACCAGCTATGCCACCAATGGGCGGTGGAATGGGTGGCGGTATGGGCGGAATGATGTAATCTGCTGACAAACCCTTCAATTAAATAGATTTTAAAACCCTCTTTCGGTTCGCCGGAAGGGGGTTTTCTGTTTTATTTTCGCATCAAAAGTTTGAGCCTGGAATTTAATACTGAAATAAATAGCTTAATTTTAGTAATCGGTTTTTATTTTAAATCAGGCAATTAAAAAACATCAAAACTCAGCGAAATTATGGCTCAGCGAAATTTATCATTCGATCAGTTAATGGAAATTTACAAGCACATCGGTGAAGAAGAGCGACATTTTAACAGTCTTGAAATGGAATACCGCAAACTGGCTTCACACTGGTTGCTGGTAACACTTGGTGCCATTGGATATGTCTTTACAAAGAAGGCAGAACTGCCCATCGACGCCTGGATTTTGGTTATCGGGATGTGCATTGCAGCTTCTGTTGGAATTTTAATCATTTGGTTTCTCGACATGAAAGTTTACCACGAACTTTTACATGCCGCTTTTGCACAGGGAGTTCATCTGGAAAAAGAATATCCTGAATATCTGCCACCAATTCGTAACAATATGGTAAAATCTCAACTCGGAGGCGACATTATCAAACGGGTAATGCTGTATTATTTTTTCAGCGTTCTCATTTTAATCCTGATTGCGAATATTTCGGTTTGGTTTTTTCTCACTTCGCATACATACAGTTTTATGGTAAACCTGACATCGGTTTTGGTCATAATTCTGTTGTTTAAAACGATGAGAAACCGATCTAATCGCACATTTGGGAATAATTAATCGATTTCTTTCTGGTCTTTTGAATGTACAAAAAGAATAGTTCCCAGGTTGTCGTAACCCTCAAAGAGCTTTTCCCGCTCGTGATGCAGGGACTCTTTCCGAATTCCCACCAGCGTCAATCCAGCGTTTTCCGACCATTTGTTAATCAACGATTTTGAGGAAATTTCAGGTTCCTGAATAATTATATTGATGTTTTTTGCAGTAATGGGTAAACGGCCTGATTGAACCAACTCTTTCATTTTTGCCCGTGTTTTATCTTCCTGTTCCGGAGCACATTTGTGAAAAATCTGAATCTGCCCCTTTGCCCAATCGCTGTGGCCTGAAATAATGAAACTCAGCAAAATTAGCAAATTGGCGTTTTCGGTATCGTGCGAATCAATCCAAACATGAATGCCATTTTTGTAAATCATTGGTTTGTAACTGGCAGCAAGAATACAGATGTCGAAATCTCCTGAATTAACCAAGGCAAAATTGTCAACAATGTCAACCAAATTATCGGGTTCTTCTTTATCGAATTCGAAAATAACCATATTGTTTTCCATTCCGGCAATGCCCGGAATTTGTATGGATTGTGCAATGGCCGATGTGTACGAAGGCGAAATAATGGTATCGACATAGACATGATTTCCCTTATCACTGAACAAATCGATCAGTTTTGAAAGTTCTTCACGTGCCGTTTCAACCGTTGCCTTCGAATAATAACCTTCGATCCGGTGTAAATAGGTTCCGAACCCATATTTGTACGATATCCAGTTGAGCAAATGAAAGGCTTTATCGCGCCTGAACGAATCCTTTGAAATACAAATAGCGCTTGGGCGCCATTCACGGTGAGCGCCCTTACTCTTTTTCCGCTGGAGTAGAATCTGCAAATTCCGATTCAATTGAAAAAGCGAATTGGCAAAAATAGACGCCAGACCTTTACGGTTTTTGTGATAGTGACTAACCGAAAGGTAAATTATCGAGATAAAAGCAAATGCCAGCAAAGCATACAGCGTACTGATTTTAAACATGACCCAAACTGAAACCAAAAAACCCGTAAGCGAAATGTACCAGCGCGATCGGAATGAAGGTCGGTAGGACGGCGATGACCCGAAATTATTCAGGAACGAAATCAGGCAAAGCGAGCCGTAAGTGACCATGAAAAACATCGAAATAATTGACGCCACCGCATCAACATTCCCCAGAGCTACGAATACAAATGCTATGATCGATGTGACAAGCGATGCATTTTGTGGTTCGTTGTCTTTCGACGTTGATACAGAAAGCCATCTGTTAATTTTTCCTGACGGGAATGCATGATCGAGTGCCAGCGCCTGCAACGTGCGCGGCGCAACCATCATTGATCCCAGCGCTGATGAGAAAGTTGAAGCAGCCAACCCAAGTGGAATAGCAATGGCGCCACCCAACGCAATTTTCGACATGATAAGCTGGTTGCCAACAAGGTCTTCGACCGATGCTGATTTGGCCAGTTTATATATGACAAAGAAATAAATAATCATTCCGGCCAACGTTGCAAGTGTTGTGCCCAGAGGGATCGATCGCGAGGGCTTCTTTAAATCTCCGGAAAGTCCAACTCCGGCAGTCATTCCGGTGAATGCAGGGAAAACGATGGCAAAAACCAGAAAAAAATCAGAAGGGTTTCGCAGTTGGGCATTGGATAACGAAAATGTGGACTGATCAGCAAATCCTGTTTCCCCGAAAAAAAACAGGATGAGCGAAAGGAACAAGATCCCTATGACGATATACAAAGTTTTGACGCCCATGTCGGCTCCCTTCCGGATAATCAGAACAGCCAAACCAACCATAACCGGCAAACTGATAACCTGTCGCGGAAGATTATAATTAAACTCCCGGGCGATAAAGTTGAAGAAGAACTCAAACGCTTCGGTAAAAGCAATCACATAAAAAGCTACGCTGATAGCCTGTGACAGAAAAAGCGCAAGCCCGATTGTGGCGCCGATATTCAGGCCAAACGAACGCGAGATTATAAAATATTCCCCGCCGCCTTCAACCCGTTTGTTTGTGGCAATTTCAGAAATAGCCAGCGCAGTTGGTATGGTAACCAAATGACCCAGAAGAATAATCAAAACAACTCCCCAAAAACCGAGAGTTCCTACGGCATAGCCAAACCTTAGGAATAAAATAGCCCCCAGAATTGTTGAAATTGCCGTAAAAAATACTGGTGCAGTGCCAAATTTTTTCAGGTTGTTTTCCATTTTTAGTATTCTTAATTTCAAATTGTTTTCATTTTGTAAGTTAAGCATTTACCCGAAATAAAATATGGTTTTTGCGAATCGCGGCTGCAATTAAAGTTATTTTTCATGCCCTTTTCAGGATAAAACATCGTTACGTGACAGTGGCAAATTCTTTTTTAATTAATTTTGACTAAACCTGCCCGTGACCAGATAAATATGTATTATTCTCATTTTCAAATGTAATTCTGAAGAAAAAATACTGTGTATGTCTAAATCCGGTTCGTCGAATATTGTGAAAATGAACCTGAAACATTGTTTTTTAGATACCGTTTTCTTTGGTAACATCGTTAGATTAAAGAGCGAACAAAACAAATTAAATTAGTAAAACTAAAATTAGGTCCTCTGTGAAAAGTGCCATTCTTACAAGTTCAATATCCAAAGTATTGAAAGAACATGCCAATCCGTTTCTTCGCGAAAACAAGAAAATTATCGCGCAGTTTATTTTTACACTTTTTTTCATTGCCATCGGAATATGGTTCATCCAACACGAACGATCAGAGCTTTTTCAGGTTAAAAATGTACTGAAATCGGCGCAAGGCTTTTGGGTTTTCGCCGGAATTATCCTCACACTGGTTTACATTCTGCTTCAGGGCCTGATGTATGTTTTTGCTTTTGCAGCCACCCGCCATAAAGTTTCGCTGTTCGATTCAACCATCCTGTTCATTAAACGGAATTTAATCAGCGTGTTTCTGCCGGCTGGAGGTGTTTCTTCGCTGGCTTTTTTCACCGGAACCATTGAACGAAAGGGCATAAAAAATACGCAAATTCACATAGCCTCATCCATTTACGGATTTATTGGAATTTTGTCGGTGATTATAGTTGCCATTCCTGCGTTTCTCTACGCCATTGTTGAAGGAACAATCGGATCGGGCGAATGGTACGCTTTGGGCGCTGTAATTCTGCTCAAGCTGGCTCTACTTTTTATGTATCGCTCAATCCTGAAAAAAGGTTCGTTCTACAATTTGCTTGTTAAGCTGATTCCGGCTACTGAAGTTTTCATGAACGATCTGCAGACCAACAAGATCGACCGAAAAAACTTCCTTTACACAGTTGTCGTTTCAGTGGTCATTGAGTTTATCGGGATTGCCCACTTGTATGTAGCCATGAAAGCTTTAAACTTCAATCCGTCGCTGCTGGCCGCTATTCTCGGGTACATTATTTCTGTAATATTCCTCATTATTTCTCCGTTTTTGCGCGGGTTGGGTGCCATCGAAGTTTCCATGACATACGTACTTATTCGGTTTGGTTTCGGGAATGTGGAAGCTATTGCCGTTACTTTTCTTTACCGGTTCTTCGAATTCTGGATGCCGCTTGTTGTCGGAATCCTGACCTTTCTGGCGAAACTGAACAAGTTGCTGATGCGCGTCTTTCCTGCATTTTTCCTTCTTTTCCTCGGAATTGTCAACATTGTTTCGGTGTTGACGCCAGCCATTTCCGAACGATTAAACATGGTCAAAAATATCCTTCCGATTGAAGCCATACACGCCTCCAATTACCTGGTTCTTACAGCCGGGCTATTGTTGTTGGTAACAGCTGCCTTTTTACTGAAAGGCTTACGCACTGCCTGGTGGTTTGCCCTGGTATTAAGTGTAATTTCACTGGTTGGACACATGACCAAAGCCATTGATTTTGAAGAAGCAACTATCTCACTGCTGGCTATTTTTATCCTGATTGGAACCCGAAAAGAATATTACATAAAGACCAATCCGAAGATGCGGAACGTCGGGTTGCAAACATCGCTGTTAACTGCAGCGGCAACCCTGATTTATGGCATCGTCGGGTTTTATTTTCTCGACAAAAAGCACTTCAATATCGATTTCAGTTTATGGCAATCAATGCGATACACTATTCTGGAATATTTCCTGATAGGAACCGACGAACTTGTTCCAATGAGCAGATTTGCCGGTAATTTTTTGCGTTCAATTAATATCAGCGGTTTTTTCTCCATCGCTTTTCTTATTTACACGTTCGTTCGTTCACACGTTCCGCAACAGAATGTTACCGACGAAGAACTTGCACTGGCCAACGATTTGCTGAAAATGCACGGGAATTCGGCCCTGGATCACTTTAAAACGTCGTCCGATAAAATGCTTTTCTTTTCCGAAAACAACAAGTCATTTATTTCGTACGGAATTTCCGGAAATTTTGCGGTTGTGCTCGAAAACCCGGTAGCCGAAAATCAGGAAGAAATGAAAAAATGCATTGCCCAATTTGATGTATATTGTTACCAAAGTGGCATGAAATGCATTTATTACCGGGTTCCGGAAGAAAGTGTTGGACTCTACCACGAATTGCGGAAAAAAGATTTGTTTTTAGGACAGGAAGGAATTGTAAATCTTTCAACTTTCAAATTGGAAGGTGGAGCCCGCAAACCCATGCGCAACGCCATAAATAAAGTTATCGACCGTGGGTATAAAGCAACCATTCACGAAGCTCCGGTTAAAGACGGCGTTTTGCAGAAAATAAAATCGGTTAGCGACGAATGGCTGCACGATATGCAACGTTCTGAAATCATATTTTCGCAGGGCATGTTCGATTGGGAAGAACTGAAGCAACAAACCATTATTACAGTTGAGAACGCTGAAGAAAAAATTGTTGCCTTCCTGAATATTATTCCCGATTTTGCCAAAGACGAAGCAACTTACGATTTAATCCGGAAAACAAAAGATTCACCGAATGGAGTGATGGACTTTATATTGGTTGAATTGTTCAAATACCTGAAATCGAAGCAAATTACATACGTGAACATGGGCTTTGCTCCCATGAGCGGACTGAATGACCCGCATAAGTTTTCGGAAAAATCGATGAAATTTGCCTACGAAAAAATACGTTCATTTTCGCATTACAAAGGTTTACGCGAATACAAAGAGAAATTCGATCCTGAATGGCACAACAAATACCTGATTTATCAGCACGATTACGATTTGCTGCAGATACCTGTTGTTTTGGCCAACGTAATTAAGCCCTAGCTGGGAATAAACAGCTTTTTGTGGAAATATAGCTGACCTGTACATTTTTGTGATACAGTTTGAAAATGGAAAATTCCGGTAAATATGTCATTTGGGCCGCTTATGCGGGTATTCTGGCCGCTGTAACCGACCTCGTTTCCACAGTTGGGTTCGGATTTCTATATCCGGGTTATAGCTGGATCAACGATACCGTCAGCAAACTTGGAGCAACGGCCAGCCCGGTCTCTACGCAGATTTCAATTCTTTGGATTGTCATTGGAATACTGTTGATTTTATTTGGACTAGGTTTTCGGAAAGCATTTTCAGGAAAAGGACAATATGCCATTCGTGTTTCGTGGCTAATTGTTCTTTATGGGCTCGGAGAGGGAATTGGCTCAGGAGTTTTCAAGGCCGATCGTCTCGCCAATGCGCTCACGACTTCCGGATTTATACATGAAATTTTTGGAAGTGTTGGCGTGGTTGCCATTTTACTGTTTCCATTTGCCATGTTGAAAATTATTCCTGAAAGTGAAAATCGCAAGATGTATATTTTGGCGAAATTTGCTTTTTCCGGAGGAATCATTTTTATTCTTCTCTTTTTATCGCGTTACACAACCGACAGCACAAATTTCGTTTCGGTTTACAAAGGACTTTGGCAACGATTATTCATCCTGATTAGCTATATTTATCTGATTAGCATTGCAGTATTTATAATCACCCAAAACAGGAGTCATAATCCGGAGAAATAATTCAGGTTGTTCGGATCAACACCGAACATGCCCCAAGAGAGAAAATTATGAAAGAACTTTTTAACTATTCGCTGGCCGAATTTGGAGATTATAATCTAAAAGTTTCCACTTTGCTTCAATTGGTCTTATTGGTATTTGTCGCTATTTTTCTGATTTACGGCACAAAAAAAACGATATTCAGGGCTCATCGCATTGAATTATCGAAGAAATATTCCATTTTCAGCCTGATCAAATATCTGATTTGGGTGGTGGTGGGTATTTCAGCCCTCCAGATTTTAGGCTTTAATTTATACGTTTTACTGGCAGGTTCAACCGCACTTTTGGTTGGTTTTGGATTTGGCATTCAAAATCTATTCAGCGATTTTGTCTCCGGAATTATTTTGCTGGTCGATTCAACTGTAAAGGTTAACGATGTGATTGAAATTAACGGAATCGTTTGCCGCGTTCAGGAAATCAATTTAAGAACCACCACTGTACTCACCCGAGACGATAAATACATCATTTTACCCAATACCGATCTCACTCGCAATCAACTCATTAACTGGACTCACAGCGAAATCACTTCACGGTTCGACGTTTCAGTTGGAGTTGATTATTCGTCGGACATTAAACTCGTAATGAAGATTTTAAAGGAAGCCGCACAAAGCCAGGGAGGTGTTTTGAAAGAGCCGGCACCTTTTGTTCGCTTTACTGAATTTGCCGATTCGTCGCTTAACTTTTCGGTTATATTCTACTCCGACGAAGTTTTCAGGGTCGAAACCATTAAAAGCGAAATCCGGATCAAAATTTTTGAAATGTTTGCAGCCAATAACGTATCCATTCCTTTTCCACAAAGGGTTTTACATTTCGACAAAAAAATTCAGGAAGATGCGGCCGAACAAATTAAGGGCGAATCAGACGATAAAAAGTAAAATCGACTATTTTTAATTCATATCCACTTCGACAGCTTCTTTCAAAAGTTTGACAATGGCTGCTTCGTCAATTTCATTAACTGCGTGAAAAATTTTGTAGTAAACTTGTTTATTGGTTCCGTGTGTCAAATAATTTTCGGTATCTAGCAGCAGGTTACCCTGGCAAAAGCCAAACAAAACACCGCTTCGGATACCGCCCCATGGAACAGAACCGGGCCAGATCAGACAAATTCTTCGGTTTCCGTAAAAATAGGGAACGTTGTACGAAAGCTTTTCTTTATAGTTTGCAGGTAAATTGCTCAAAACAATTTGTCGGAGAACGTCAACAATTATGCGTTCGTCTTCAGGCAAATAATCCCAAAACTCCACATACGACTGAAATTTAATTCCTTTCTGAAAATCCATATCTGGAATAAAAGTTGAAAACTAAAAAAAGGAAACATGATGGGTTCTAAGTCATCGTGTTTCCTTTTTAATCCTGAATAAAATAATCAGTTAGAAAATATAGCGAATGGAAATCGCCCCTCCATCTCCCCAGAATCCAGTGTAACCAGCTACATTAAACGCAGGTTTCCAGTCAAGACTCAGATTAAAAGGTATTTCCTTGAAATTGTATTCCAGACCCAGAATTCCATCAATCCCAATGACTGTATAGTTCCTGTTATCGCCCCAATGACTGTAATATCCATCCCATAAACCTAAATGACCACCTATACCATAATAAAAGTTCAGGCGGTCAACGTCAAATGCTCGGGTGTGAATTTCGTACAAACCTGTAACACCAAACCCATGCCAGCGCGAGTCCAGAATTCCCTCAACAGCTTTAGTTTTCGACAAAAAGTGCTTTACGGTTAAACCGGTTCCCCAACCACCACGAAGCCCGATACCTGTTTTATAATCCTGCGCATTTGATGCCGCAACAAAAAACAAGAAAATCACTATTACAACTGATAACCTTTTCATTTTATGTGTTTTAGTATTTAACCTTACGTCTTTTCTGCTTATATCTCTTGAAATGTTTAACACAGTTAATGTGTGAACGTGGTGAACTTTCAGATTATTTTCCTTTTTGAAATTGTGCAGGTGAAAAATTATTTAGAAAATGTACCGGATTGAAACTGCGCCGCCATCGCCCCAAAAGCCTGAAGCTCCTACCAGGTTTAAGGCCGGTTTCCAGTCAACACTTAAATTTATAGGTATAAAATCGAAGTTGTATTCCAATCCGAGCACTCCGTCAATGCCAATAACTGTATTGTTACCCTCTTTGTCAAATCTCCAGTTATCGGCCCCTTTCCACCAGCCAATGTGGCCTCCGCCACCGTAATAAACATACAATCGGTCGGCATTAAATGCATTTTTATGAACCTCAAATAAGCCTGTCAGGCTAAATCCTTTCCATTGCGAATTCAGAATTCCTTCAAAAGCTGTCTGTTCGCCCAAAAAATGCTTGTATGTTAAACCTGAGCCCCATCCACTTCTGATTCCCACTCCTGTTTTATAATCCTGAGAATGAGCCACAAACGATAAAATAAGTGTCGCGAGTAAAACTAAAGTAAATTTTTTCATGGTGTTGGATGTTTATGTTTTTCAACCAAATATATAACAATAAACATTACAGGCTTGTTCGTAATTGCTCAAAATATGCAAACAATAAAACAAAATTATTCTGAAATTTTCACCCGATAAAAAACGATTTAACTATTATCCTGAAGAATAAAGCCCACTTTTGGAATATTTTCGATAGTAACCGAAGGATCGGAACTGAAGTATTTGCGCAGTTTCGAAATAAAAACATCGAGGCTACGACCGGCAAAATAATCGTTTTCGCCCCAAATGGCTGTTAAAATCTGTTCCCGCCTGATCACATTATTTTTGCTTAAACACAGCAATTTCAGGATTGTGCTTTCACGCTCGGTAAGCCGGCGTTTTTGGCCATCAGTTTCAAGCATCTGGTTCTGAAAATCGAAACTAAAACGTCCAATGGTAAAAACACTTTCGCCCGAAACTTTCGACAAATGACTCCGATTCAGAATCGCATTGATTTTATAATACAGTTCATCTTCGTCAAATGGTTTGGTAATGTAATCATCAACGCCAATTTCGTAGCCTTTCATTTTATCTTCTTTCAATGAACGGGCTGTCAAAAAAATAATCGGTATTTGTGGGTTCAGAATTTTCATTTTTTTGGCCAGTGTGAAGCCGTCCATTTTCGGTAACATCACATCCAGAATGCAAAAATCGAAATGT
This sequence comes from Prolixibacteraceae bacterium, assembly GCA_963677955.2. Lineage (GTDB taxonomy): Bacteria > Bacteroidota > Bacteroidia > Bacteroidales > Prolixibacteraceae > Aquipluma. The sequence goes on along the minus strand of CAXXQR010000001.1, from coordinate 2,676,692 downwards.
CCATTCTGAAATCCGGCAAACGCTGTTTGTCCATCGCGGTATAGCTTTGCTGAAAAACCTTTCATTTCCAGAAATTCGACCAAAAGGAATCCCAGATTCAGGTCATCCTCTACCAGCAAAATATTTACAATTCTACTCATATTCAATTCTTTTCTGAAATAACTTACGAAACGACCGGCAATAATATAATAAACGAACTTCCCTGGTAATTCTCGCTTTTTACATTTATCGTTCCCTCATGCGCTTCAATAACCATTTTCACGTAATACAATCCAATCCCAAAACCTTTGGTTGTGTGTAAATTCCCTGTTGAAATCCGGTAATACTTTTCAAAAATCCGTTTGAACTCACGGCTCGAAATACCCACACCATTGTCGGTTACCGTAATTTCAATTTTCGACCCAACGTTTTTAGTTTCTATCCTGATTTGCGGATTTTTATCTGAATATTTAATGCTGTTTGAAAGCAAATTGACAAAAACATCGGTGAAATGCATAGCATCGGCCAGAATTACAGACTTCACCGCATTCAGCTCGCAAAGGACTTCCGCATCGTTCTGTTTCAATTGAAAAGCCATGGCCTGAATGGCGTCGTCAATCAGCAAATGAACATTAACGGGAACCTTTTTGAAATCGAAACCGCTGTCCTCAACGGCAGCCAGTTGCAACAGCCGGTCGACCTGACGTTGCAGCTTCTTGTTTTCTTCCTTTATAGCTGTAACCAGATGCGTTGTTGTATCGTCTCCCGCTTTTTGGCTGCGATTCAAAATCATATTTCCGGCCAGCGAGATTGACGAAATCGGTGTCATAAATTCATGCGTCAGGTTTCCGATCATATCTTTAACCTGCTGGGCAAAAGTGCGTTCACGCCTATAGTAAGCTAAAATCATGAAAATAGAAACAATGGTCAAAAGAATCAGCAAAACCGATGTTCCAAACATGATACCGATGCGCTTCAGGATAAATGAACTTCTTCCGGGGAAATGAATGGCCAAATCGATTCCGGCATTTGGGTATGGAGAATCAACCGGTTGCCGGAACAATTCACCTTTTTTTATTTTTTCGTTTCGCTGAAGCGACAGTGTATCCTCCCCGTTAATTAGGATAAAATGAAAATCGAGATTGATGTGGTAAAATTCGAGTTCTTTCTGCACCGTTGAGTCGAGGCGTGCAATGATGTTTTGTGTAAAAACTTCGGTCGAATTAATCAGGCTGTCTTTCTCAATGCTATTCTGCATAGCCGTGTTCAACTCTTCGTCGTTCGCCATGCTCAGGGCGGTTTGCCTGAGTGCCATGTTCACACCCTTGGTAAAAATAGCCTCCTGCATGTCAATTGATTCCGTCAGCCAGTTTACCTGAATCAACAGCAACCCGCACATCGAAACCACCGCCAACATAGTGATAATAAGGCGACTTGCCCTTTTACTGATATGAAATCTGAATCGCTTCATTTTGGGAATTCAAAGGTCTGAAAGTATTGCACCGACCAAACTTTTATTGATTCTGAAGATAAAGATATTCAATATTTAAATGAACGCATCGATTTTAACAACGCATTAACATGTCGGTAACTCTCGTTAGCTTTTTATGGCTTTACATTTGAATCAACATTAAAACAAATAAAATTCAGTTCACATGAAAACAGTATTATTCATTTTCGCTTTGGCACTTACACTTTCACTTTCTGCAGGTGCCTCAACTGTATCGTCAACAGTCAAAAATCAGACGGAAAATGTGGTGACTACAAAATCAGTTTCGGCCAATTCCATGAAGGCGGCCAAATCGAAAAAGGCTCACCAAAAACATCACAAACACGTTTCGGGATCGAAAAAAAATAAATAACCCCGATCCTGAAATTTCATCATATCATTCAAAAACAACTAATTCAGGCATCGAAAAGAAATCGGCAAAACTAGTATCCCCTGTTTTCAAATTTCGACAAAGGTGCCTGAATTAAAAAAAACAACAATTTAATACATAAAAATCATGAAAAAATTAATTTTTGCTTTGGTCTGTGTTATGAGTTTGGCTTTGGCAGGTAGTGCTGCAACAGTAGTAAAAACACAAGCTCCGGTTAAAAAAGAAGCTCCGGCTGCAACTAACGTCAAAAAGAAAATGACGACGAAAAAAGCAACCACCAAGAAAAACGAGAAAGCTCCTGTAAAACCGGCAGCTCCTGCAGCTCCTGTAAAAAAATAGTTTTCTGTTTTCTGTAAATTTTAAAATGCTCCGGACTTTTCGGGGCATTTTTTTTGTCAAAATTTTGTTCCGAAATAGTTCTTGCATTTCAGCCAAACAAGTGTGTAATTTGTACATAACAAATCGCGACTAAATGCAGGCACCCAAATCCTTCAGGCTTCACATCGGAATTTTCGGCAGGCGAAATGCCGGTAAATCTTCTGTTTTGAATGCGCTAACCAGCCAGGAAGTTTCCATTGTCTCCGAGATTGCCGGAACCACCACCGATCCTGTTGAAAAACCCATGGAATTGCTGCCACTTGGCCCGGTACTTTTTATCGATACCGCCGGAATTGACGACAGTGGTGAGCTTGGTGAAAAGCGAATTGAAAAAACAAAGTCGGTTTTCGATCGCACCGATCTTGGACTGATTATCTCGAACAGCAACGATTGGGGAGAATTTGAGGAAGCCATTCTCGGCGAACTGAAAGACCGCCAAATTCCTGTCATCATTGTTTTTAACAAATGCGATTTATTTTACTCCGGAAATTGCATTCTGAAAAGCTTTTCAGGAGAAAAAATACCGGTTGTCGAAACTTCTGCCGTCACCGGAGCAGGAATTCAGGAATTGAGGCAAGCCATTTTAAATCGTGCCCCGGATGATTTTATCAACCGTCCGGGAATTGTTTCAGATTTGGTAGGTCCGGGCGAAGCTGCCGTCTTGGTTGTTCCCATCGATAAAGAAGCACCAAAAGGCCGGCTGATTTTACCGCAGGTTCAAACCATCCGCGATTTGCTCGACAACGATTCGTTTTGTATGGTGGTGAAAGAGCGCGAACTTCGTGAGGCTCTCAACCGGCTCAATAAGCCGCCAAAGCTGGTGGTAACCGATAGCCAGGCTTTTCTGAAAGTTGCTGCCGACACTCCTCCCGATATTCCGCTGACGAGTTTCTCGATACTTTTTGCACGTTTCCAGGGCGACCTGACCGAAATGGTGAAGGGCGCCATGACCATCGATCAACTGAAACCCGGCAACAAAATACTGATTGCCGAAGCCTGCTCGCACCACCCGATTGGCGAAGACATTGGCACCGTAAAAATCCCGCGCTGGCTCACACAATATGTTGGCGGAAAACTGGATTTTGTAAATCATCGCGGCCACGACTTTCCGGAGAATTTATCGGAATTTAAGCTCATTATTCACTGTGGCGCCTGCATGTGGAACCGCCGGGAAATGCTCTCGCGAATGATGAAAGCCCGGTTGGCGGGAATTCCGTTAACCAACTATGGACTGACAATCGCCTACTCGCTTGGTATCTTTGAACGGGCTTTGCAACCATTTCCGGCAGCACTGGATGTGTATATTCAAAACAGATCAATCTAATCCTAAAAATAGGTATCATGAGAATTAAAATCATTGCTTTCCTTCTATTGGTATTGTTCCAGTTACCGATTCTGGCCCAACATTCAACTGACGCATTGTCTGAAGGCTCTCCGGAAACAGTAGGTATTTCAGCAAAACGGCTTCAATTACTCGACCAGTTTATTCAGGACTATGTGAATAAAGGATTTATTCCGGGTGGCGTATTTTTGGTAGCCCGCGACAACCAGATTGTGTACAACAAGACTTTCGGATTCCGTGTTCCGGATAAAAAAACGACCTACAAAAAAGACGATATTTTCCGTATTTGTTCGATGACTAAGGCCATTACAACCGTTGCTATCATGCAATTGTACGAGCAAGGCAAGCTTGGAATCGACGATCCGGTTCAGAATTATATTCCGGCATTTAAGAAAACGCAGGTACTCAATACCTTCAATGAAAAAGATTCGAGCTATACTACAGTGCCTGTTAAATCGCCGATTACTTTACGCGAGTTGTTAACGCACACTTCAGGACTTGCTTATGGTGATTTTTATCCGGGGAAAATAATGGCGGTTTATGCAAAAAATAATATGTTGGGCGTTGGTTTGTCGCACAACAGTTGGACGACCGAAGAATTTATCAACAGGCTGGCCGAAGTTCCACTGGCTTTTCAGCCCGGCGATCATTTCCTGTACGGACTGAATATGGACGTTTTAGGTCGCGTAATTGAAGTGGTTTCAGGTGAAAAACTGAACGACTATTTCCGGAAGCACATTTTCGAACCGCTGGGAATGAAAGACACGTATTTCTATTTGCCCAAAGAAAAACAAAATCGTCTGGCACCCATTTACGGTTACGATGCAAACAATCAACTCGAAATTCTGAAAAGTGCAGGAATTGCAACGAATGTGGATTATCCGAAAAATACCGATATTGGCCATTATGCCGGCGGAGGCGGATTGTCTTCAACTGCAATGGATTACGCCATTTTCATTCAAATGCTGGTCAATAATGGCAAATACAACAACCAGCAGATCCTTGGACGTAAAACCATTGAAATGATGACTTCTGATCAAATGATATCCCTGAATAAAGTGGGCAAAGGATACAGCCAAACGCCTGGTAATACATTCTGTTTAGGTTTTTCGCTGCTAACTCCGGAAGGCGATGGCCTCAATTGTAAATCGCCGGGAACTTATGAATGGGGCGGCTATTATACTACCAAATTTTTTATCGACCCGAAAGAAGACCTGATTTTTATAGGCATGATGCAAATTCACAATTTTCAGCATGGGGAATTTTACGACCGGGTTGCGGCCATTATCTATGGAGCGATTGAAGATTAAGAGTTTAATTATGAATAGATAAAACAAAACGAGGGTGCAAAGAAAACATTGATCCAGTCATCCTGAACTTGTTTCAGGATCCCAATTCATTGCATATCAGATCCCGAAATAAATTCGGGATGACCAAATTCTTGAAGAGTTTGGCTTTTCAGACACCCTCTTTACTTCCCAACATCAACGTAACATATTCTTTTTCAGTAAAAAACCGATAAATATGTCCGAAATAGGCTGGCTTGTCGGATTAATGCCTAAATTCGCGGCCTAAACACAAAGGCAGATCAAAAAAGTTTGATCGGGAAGCCTTGCCAAATTATAAAAATGTCATTTGAAAATTTAGATTTGATTGAGCCCATCCTGAGGGCTTTAAAAACAGAAGGTTACGAAACACCTACTCCAATTCAGGAACAAGCAATACCCATCATACTTCACGGAAAAGATTTATTAGGTTGTGCACAAACAGGAACCGGAAAAACAGCAGCTTTTGCCATTCCGATCATTCAACTTTTGCACGAAACACACAATCCGGCTAAAGGAAAGCGAAGAATTAAAGCCCTGATAGTTACTCCAACCCGCGAACTTGCGATTCAGATTGGCGAAAGTTTTAGCGCTTATGGCCGGTACGCCGGGTTAAAACACACTGTTATTTTTGGGGGTGTGGGCGAACGTCCGCAAACCGACGCATTACGTGCTGGCATTGATATTCTGGTTGCCACACCAGGTCGTTTGCTTGATTTGATGAATCAGGGTTACATTGATTTGCGAAATCTTGAAATGTTTGTGCTCGACGAAGCCGACCGCATGCTCGACATGGGTTTTATTCACGATGTAAAACGAATCATTGCTGAACTGCCAAGTCAAAGGCAGTCTCTTTTCTTCTCGGCGACTATGCCGGCTGACATCGTAAAACTGTCGCAAACAATCCTGAAGAATCCGGTTAAAGTAGAGGTTACCCCCGAGTCAACAACTGCTGAAAAGGTTGAACAGCAAATGTATATGGTAAATTATGCCGACAAGCGAAGTTTGCTTCTTCATTTGCTCAGGAAACCCGAAATTGTTTCTGCATTGGTCTTCACCCGCACCAAACATGGCGCCGATAAAGTGGTGCAGCATCTGAACAAAAACGGTCATAATGCGATGGCCATTCATGGCAACAAATCGCAAAATGCCCGTCAAAAAGCGCTTTCAGACTTTAAAGCCGGAAAGATTCGAGTATTGGTTGCCACCGATATTGCTGCACGCGGAATTGATGTGGACGACCTTTCGCATGTGATAAATTTCGAAATACCAAATATCCCGGAAACTTACGTTCACCGGATCGGAAGAACTGGGCGTGCGGGACAAAGTGGTATTGCCATTTCATTTTGCGACAACACCGAGATCCTATTTTTAAGGGACATTCAGAGACTTATTTCGCAAACCATTCCGGTTGTTGAAGATCATCCTTATCCGCTGACGGATTTCACGCCGGTGAAAGCGCCCGCCAAAGTCACCCGAAAGCCAATTGCCCGGCAACACAATGGTCAGGCTGTAAGAGAAAGTTCAGTTCAACGCGACAACCGACCAAACCATCGCGAAACCGATCATTCTGAGCAAAAACCAGTACGACGATTTTGGAGCCGCCGGCCCGGAAATTCAGGAAACTAAAATTGTGAAAACATTCAGCAGGAAACCTCATTAAGAATGGGGTTTCTTTGTTTCAGGCTTGAACAAATAGAGCCAAACATTGTCATCTTAGTACGATAAAAATACGTCTGGATATGGAATTGTTTAACGAAAACAGCAAATTGGCATCGGTTATTCTCAAGGACCATTCACTATTGCCGGTTATTAACCGACTCGGAATTAAACTGGGGTTTGGTGATAAAACGATCAGGGAATTGTGCGACGAAAAAGGAATTGACCTCAATTTCTTTGTGGAAACCATCAATGTATTCCATTACGAAGCCTATTTCCCTGAAAAAAGGCTGCTTGACTTTTCGGTTTCAATGGTTATCGATTACCTGATTAAAACGCACAAGTATTACGTCAATTATTTGATTCCCGAAAACGACCGCCTCATTGAATTATTTTTGTCGGCAAATCCTGAAGAAAGCACGGAGAACGAACTGGTGCGAAAATTTTACACCACCTTTAAAGATGAATTCGTTATTCACATGAATTACGAAGAACGCGAAATGTTTCCATATATTCTTGAGCTAAACGAAGCCATCGAAAATCAGGAACTGCGTGATGCTTTCCGGAAAAAATATCCGGGGTTTTCAATCTCAGGATTTGAAAAAGAACATTCGAACATGGATGACAAAATGTTTGATCTCCAGAATATTATCATTAAATATCTTCCTCCGAATTACGATCAAAACCGCGGGAATGCTTTTTTGGCAAATATTTTCATGTTCGAGAAAGACATGAAGAACCATTCGCGCATTGAGGATCACATTTTAGTTCCCAAAGTAAAACAACTCGAAAAAGTTTTGCATAGCCATGACTAACATCCTGAACAAAATCGTTGTGGTTATTATTCCTTCCGACATAATACTGACCGGGCTTGCGGAAATTCTGAAAGGAAGTCAGGCCGGAGAAATTGTTCAGTTGCACAAAGGCGACCAAATTATTGATTATCCTGAACTGGCGGGAAATGTCGTGGTAATTGCAACTTCCGAAGAAATTGAAAAAAGTGGCAGTTTGATCCGACAAGTACTTTCTTTCGCCGGAGCAATCCAATTTATTGCGTTTCAGTTAACGGACAATCCGACTTCAATTTCACCATTGATTAACCTTTACGATTCGCCATCGCTCATTTGTTTTAAAGTGAATGAATTGCTGAATTCTGTTGCATCTATTCAGAGCAAGGAAACCGATACCGAACTAACGCGCCGCGAAATTGAAGTGCTGCAACTCATCACAAAAGGCTATTCAAACAAAGAAATTGCCGATCAACTTTTTGTGAGTACACACACCGTAATTTCGCATCGAAAAAACATTTCCGAAAAAACCGGCATCAAATCAGCTTCAGGATTAACCATGTACGCCATCCTGAAAAAAATTGTTGATGTGTCAGAAATCAATACTTCCGACCTGATTTAAATCCCTATTTTTTGGGATAGTTTGCTAAAAAGTCCCGCAATACTTTTGCTTCCGTAAATCTTAAAACAAAAGAAACGATGAAGAAGCTATTCGTATTGGGTGCAATTTTGGCATTTTTGAGTGGTCAGGCGCAGGATCGTATTTTTACATATACCTACCAAAGTAACGTCCTGAACAAAGGTCAAAAAGAGCTTGAAGTATGGACAACACTGGGAACCGGTCGTCAGGACTTTTACCGTGGATTGAATCACAGGCTGGAATTTGAAGTCGGGCTGGGAGGGAAATTACAGACGGCATTTTACCTGAATTACGGTTACAGTAAGGGAATTAGCGAGAATAATGGAATCGATTTTTTGAAGTCGAATACTTCGTATAGTTTTGCCAATGAATGGAAATTGAAACTGAGCGACCCCGTGGCCAATAAACTGGGTTCGGCCGTTTATTTCGAATACACTTTGGCTCCCGACGAAACTGAGCTCGAAGGAAAATTGATTCTGGACAAGCAAACCGGACGGTTCATTCATGCCCTAAACCTGGTTGGCGAACTCGAATTCGAAAAAGAATTTGAGGCTGATTTAACCGAAATTGAAGCTGAAACCGAAAAAGAATTCAAATTCGAATGGAATTATGGCTTTTCATATAAGATCAACGAAAGATGGTTTGCCGGAGTTGAATTGATGAACGAAAATATTTTTGCTGAAGGCGAACTCGAAAAATCGCTCTTATCGGCCGGTCCCGGAATTTCGTACTCCGGAAGTGGTTTCTGGGTAAATTTCACTTTGATGCCGCAATTGAGCAATCTGAAAGCTGGCGGCCGCGACATTGCAGATGAAGATGGTTTGCAGGCTCGTTTAATTTTCTCGTATGAATTCTAAAAAAGCATACCAGATTTTTTTTGCAGCACTGGCTTTGCTTTACGCCTGTAGTCCCGCCTTGTATTTGCCCACGCTGGCTGATGCCGACCGGGTCGGTGTTTCAGCCGACAGTTTGTTAATTGGCAGGTCGCTCTACGTTAATCACTGCGGAAGCTGTCACAACCTCCACTTGCCTGAACAATATAACCGACAGCATTGGGAAAAGGAAATACCGGAAATGCGAATAAAAGCAAAGATATCAGCAGAAGAGGCAAAACTGATTACCAATTTTATTTTGGCTCGCTGTAAGAACAATTAACATGGTAGGTTGAGTGATCCGATGACCCAGAGTCACCGGATCATTTTTTTTAAAGCAGACCCCCTTTGGAAAACCACGCTAGTTTCCATACTTTTGCAGACTGAAAAAAAGTTGCGAGTTGCGAGATTCGGGTTATATGTAACCCGAAACACGGAACATGCAAATTTTCACAAAAGATTGAAACTAACAGAATGAGTCGCGTTGTTATAGGATTGTCGGGAGGTGTTGATTCGAGTGTTGCAGCTTATTTGCTGAAACAACAGGGACATGATGTGATCGCGCTGTTCATGGTGAACTGGCACGACCGCACCGGCACAATTACGTCGCGTTGCACATGGGAAGATGATGCCATGATTGCTGAACTGGTGGCGAAAAAGCTCGACATTCCGTTTCATATTGTCGATCTCAGCAAAGACTACAAACAGCGCGTGGTCGATTATATGTTTGCCGAATACAGCAAAGGCCGCACGCCCAATCCGGATGTGCTTTGCAACCGCGAAATTAAATTCGATATTTTTCTGGACGAATGCATGAAATACGATGCTGATTACATAGCTACCGGACATTATTGCCGGAAGTCGGAAATTGAAAAGGATGGGCAAATCATCCACCAGCTTTTGGCTGGTTCGGATAACAACAAGGACCAGAGTTACTTTTTGTGCCAGTTGAATCAGTATCAACTTTCGAAAGCCATGTTCCCGATTGGCCACCTGGAAAAACCTGAAGTTCGCGAAATTGCCCGTCAACAAAACCTACCTACAGCAGAGCGCAAAGATTCACAAGGCATTTGCTTTGTCGGCAAAGTTGATCTGCCGACCTTTCTTCAGCAGCAACTCGAACCCAAGACCGGCAATGTAATTGAAGTTCCGGCTGAATTTATTGCGAAGAAAAAGAACATCGAAAAAACTCAAGAGAATTTCAAAAAGCTTTGTTCCGCATTTCCATATAAACCCTGGAATGGTAAAGTCATTGGCGAACACCGCGGTGCTCATTATTATACGGTTGGTCAACGCAAGGGCCTCAACATTGGCGGGCACGAAGACCCTTTATTTGTAATAGGTACCGACGTTGCCCGCAACATCATTTACGTGGGAGAAGGCACCGATCATCCGGGATTATACCGCCCGGGGCTTTTTATTCCGAAAGATGAAACTCACTGGATCCGTCCGGATTTGATAATGAATTCAGGAGAAAGCCGTCGGTATGATTTGCGCATCCGTTACCGTCAGCCACTCGAAAAAGCCACCATTTATCAGCGAGAAGATGGCATGTACATTATTTTCGACGATGAGCAGAGAGGAATAACTTCCGGACAATTTGCTGCCTGGTACGAAGGTGATGAATTGATTGGCTCTGGGGTTATTGCCTAAAATAGACAGAAGGACGCAGTCAGACGCTTGATAAAAGGATTGCTTTTTTAACTTCCGCCATCTGCCTTTTTACTTCTACCTTTTTACCTTATCTTTAGCAGCTAAAATTCAAATTTATGATCAGATCAATGACTGGATTCGGGAAAACTGAATTCGAAGTAGGAAATAAGAAATACACGCTGGAAGTTAAATCGCTTAACAGCAAACAGCTTGATATAAACACGAGGATTCCTGCACTTTACCGTCAAAAAGATATTGAAATCCGCAGGCTCATGTCGGAAATGCTCACCCGTGGCAAAGTTGACTTTGCATTGTACCTCGATAATTTGGGTGAAGAGAGCAATTCCAAAATAAATGCTGCGATTGTCAAAGATTATTACTCCCAACTTTCAGGTGTATACCAGGAACTGGGGTTGCCGGTTAACGAAACCATTATGCAAAGCATCATGCGACTTCCGGATACAGTTAAAATGACTTACGAGGAACTCGATGAAGCTGAATGGTTAGTTGTTCGCGAAAATCTGATTAAAACTCTGGAAGACCTCAATCGCTTCCGTGATCAGGAAGGACTTGCACTAAAAGTTGACATTGATACAAACATTGCGAATATTCTCGATTTACTTGATCAGGTTGAGCCACACGAAATCCAGCGCATGGAAAATGTGAAAGCCAAGATCATGGACAGCCTCAACGAAATGCAGTTGAACGGCAATGTAGATAAAAACCGTTTTGAGCAAGAGTTGATTTATTACATGGAGAAACTCGACATCAACGAAGAGAAAGTTCGTTTGGCAAACCATTGTAGCTACTTCACCGAAACCATGAACGAAGACGAGCCATCGGGAAGAAAACTTGGCTTTATTGCACAAGAAATTGGTCGCGAAATAAATACGCTCGGCTCCAAGGCCAACGAAAGTAATCTTCAGCGCATCGTGGTTCAGATGAAAGACAACCTGGAAAAAATCAAAGAACAGGTTTTAAACGTATTATAAAGATAAAATTCTCAGCCACGAAGGCACAAAGCCACAAAGTTTAATTTTTGAAACTGAAATTATCCTATTTTTCTTTGTGGCTTAGAGACTTTGTGGCAAACTTTTAACTTGACTCATGCTAGGCAAACTCATTATATTTTCAGCGCCATCCGGAGCAGGCAAAACAACCATTGTGCGTCATTTGCTCGACAAGGATTTAAACCTTGAATTCTCCATTTCGGCCACTAGTCGCGGAAAGCGGCGCACCGAAACCGATGGCGTGGATTATTATTTTCTCACTCCGGAAGAATTTAAAAGCAAAATCGGGAAAGGCGAATTTCTGGAATGGGAAGAAGTTTACCCGGGAACATTCTACGGAACCCTGAAATCTGAAATTGAACGGATCCGGAAAGCAGGGAAGAATGTTATTTTTGATGTGGATGTGGTTGGTGGCAGTAACATGAAAAAATATTTTGGCGACGAAGCGCTCGCTGTTTTTGTTCAACCACCATCTGTCGACGAATTGCGTAATCGACTGATTTCACGCTCAACAGATGCTCCCGAGGTGATTGAAAAACGGGTTGCAAAAGCCGAATATGAACTGACTTTTGCAAATCAATTCGATGTGATTGTGGTCAATGAAGATCTCGGAAAAGCATTTGTCGAGGCAGAAGATTGTATTCGAAAGTTCATTGCGAAAAAATAGATAACCCGTCATGCTGAACTTGTTTCAGCATCTCAACAAAAAAGCGACCCTGAAACAAGTTCAGGGTGACTAAAAAATAAAGATATGATTAAAACCGGACTATACTTTGGCTCCTTTAACCCGATACACGTCGGGCATATGGCCATAGCGAATTACATGGTCGAATACACTGATATCGATCAGCTTTGGTTTGTGGTAAGTCCGCAAAATCCGCTCAAAAACAAACGAACCCTGCTCGACGATTATCAGCGGCTTGAACTGGTTAACCGCGCCATTGGCGATGACTTGCGCTTTCGCGCGTCAAAAGTCGAGTTTGGTTTGCCAAAACCTTCCTACACCATCGACACTTTGGCTCACCTGACCGAAAAATATCCGACCCACCAGTTTTACATTCTGATGGGAACTGACAACCTCGAAAGCATTCACAAATGGAAAAATGCTGATATTTTGCTGGCAAACTACGACATAATTGTGTATCCACGCCCGGGTTTCAATCCTGAAAATGTAAAGAAATATCCGCGCGTTCAGATTGCCGATGCACCACTCATGGAAATTTCTTCAACCTTTATCCGCGATTCCATTAAAGCCGGAAAAGATGTTCGTCATTTTTTGCCTTACCGAAGCTGGGATTACCTTCAGCAAATGAATTTCTATAAAAAATAGATGAAATTTTGGATGTTGAATTTTGAATGATGAATGAAAAACATTCTTCCATTCAAGATTCTTGAAACTCATCCAGATATTTCTATATTTGCATACGTTAAAAAAACTCCGAGTTTCAGGAACTAAGTGTGTTTGCATAAGTTGCTGAAAACCGATGGGTTGAAAAGTGGAAACGCTTCAGCCTCCCGATTTCCACTGTTGTGGAATGACTTTGGAAAGGAGAACAATAACTTACCTTTTGGCTGGTTATCAAATGTCTCTTTCCTGAAAATTTTAAGAACATTTGTATGACCAAAACATCGGAAAACATATTATTAATTTCAGGATCAGGAAGGAATGTTGGAAAAACAACCTTCATGCGCGAGGTGATTGCAAAAAATGCAGGTCAGAATCTGGTCGCGATAAAAATTACGCCACACTTCCACGAGCCAACTCCCGAGTTAATTCCGATCTCGGTCAACTCAAATTATCGAATTTTTCAGGAAAAAGACAGAAATTCAGAAAAAGACAGTTCACTTTTTTTGCAGGCTGGTGCCGATAAGGTTTTCTACATTCAAACTACCGACGATTTTCTTGCTGAAGCTTTCGAACTGGTTTCACAGCAATTTTCATCCAACTTTCCTGTTGTTACTGAATCTGCAGCACTGCGGAAATACATTGTACCGGGACTTTACCTGTTCATTCAGAAAAAATACGAAGAAATAAAGCCTTCAGCACGCGAAATGCAAAAACTGGCCAATCGGACTATTTTTTCCGACGGAGAAGATTTCAGTCTTAATCCGAAATCAATTACCTTTAATCAATCCTGGAAAATCGAAGAGCTATGATTTCACTCACGCAAGCCATAGAAATTGCCTTCTCCAAAGCCCATACAATAGGAACCGAAACCACCGATTTGATGGACTCGACCGGCAGAATTTTGGCTCAGGATATTTTTGCCGATGCCGACATGCCTCCTTTCAATAAATCGGCCATGGACGGCTATGCCTGCCGACGTGCAGATCTGGAAATGGAACTTTCGGTTCAGGAAATAATACCTGCCGGAAAAACGCCGTCAAAAGCAATCGGCATGGGTCAATGCAGCAAAATCATGACTGGCGCGCAGGTTCCTGAAGGTGCCGACACCGTTTTTATGGTCGAGTATTCTGAAGTAACTGCATCCGGAAAAATTCGCTTTTCGGGCGAAAAAACCAATTCCAATATTTGCCTAAAGGGTGAAGATTTGAAAGAAGGCGATTGTGTGTTGAATGCCGGAATTCAGATCAAACCACAACACATTGCCATTTTGGCCTCGGTTGGAGCAACCAAACCGCTGGTGTATAAACGTCCGGTGGCAGGCATTATTTCAACCGGATCGGAGCTGGTGAATCCGGAGGAAAAACCCGGCCTGTCGCAAATCCGGAATTCAAACGGACCGCAATTGTTTGCGCAGTCAAACTCTTACGGATTCAAAACCAATTACTACGGAATTGTTCCTGATGACGAGCAGCAGACCCGCGAAATTATGGAGAAATCGGTTGCCGAAAATGATGTGACCATTCTTTCAGGCGGAGTTTCAGTCGGAGATTTCGATTTTGTTCCCGGAATTATTCAGGAATTAGGTTTCGAAATTCATTTCAGTAAAATAAATGTGAAGCCCGGGCAACATACGACTTTCGCCTCGAAAAACGGGAAATACATTATCGGGCTCCCGGGAAATCCGGTTTCATCGTTCATTCAGTTCGAAGTTTTTGTACTGCCATTTCTCCTGAAATTAATGAATTATGAGCTTCCGGAAACAAAATTGCCACTGCCAGTCAACCGGAACTTTACGCGCAAAAAAACCGATCGTGAAGAATGTTTGCCGGTTCAAATCAATGATCAAAACGAAGTTCAACTGATTAATTATCATGGTTCGGCACACATTCATGCTTACCATCAGGCTTTTGGCTTTATCAACATTCCGGCCGGAAAAGCCGAACTTAAAAAAGGAGAAATCGTTTATGTTCGACCGCTTTAACCGATCCATCAATTACCTGCGAATTTCGGTGACCGACCGCTGCAACCTGCGCTGCACCTATTGCATGCCTCAAGATGGAATTCGGTTGCTTGATCACGCTGATATTTTGAGCTTTGAAGAAATCGCAGAATTTACCAAAGTGGCTGTCGAAAACGGAATTACCAAAGTGCGACTGACTGGAGGTGAACCACTCGTCAGAAAAGACATTGTAGAACTGGTCTCAATGCTTTCTGCCATTGATGGATTGGACGATTTATCGATGACCACGAATGGAATTCTGCTTACAAAATATGCCGACAAACTGAAAAAAGCCGGACTCAAACGGATTAACATCAGTCTTGATACTGTAAATCCGGAGAACTATTGCCAAATCACCCGAAACGGAAATCTGAATGCGGTTCTCGAAGGAATTGAGGCTGCGCGTAGGGCCGGTCTGGAACCAATAAAAGTGAACTGCGTATTGCTGGGTCTGCCCGACGAAGAAACCAGCCAATTGAAAGCGTTCTGTAAAGAACGTGGAATGAAGTTGCGTTTTATTCACCAAATGAACCTGAAAACCGGTGAATTTTCGACGGTTGAAGGAGGTGAAGGTGGAAACTGCAGCCAATGTAACCGGGTTCGTTTACTGGCCAACGGAGACATCAAGCCCTGTTTGTTCAGCGACCTGGCCTACAACATTCGGAAACTCGGTCATCAGGAAGCACTGAATTTAGCTTTGGGTAATAAACCCAAAAGCGGAACCTACAATAAATCAGGGGAGTTTTACAATATTGGGGGATGAAAAGAGTTACGAGATACAGGTTTCGGGTTCCGAGTAAAACCCGGAACTTGCAACCCGGAACTCGCAACAAAATTGAACTTGCAACTTGAAACTAAAAATATGAACAAGCTCACTCATACCGACGAAAAAGGAAAGGCAAAAATGGTTGATGTCAGCCAAAAGCCAGATCAGGAAAGAGAAGCTATTGCGCGTGGATTTATCCGGCTGCAAAAGGAAACCGTTGAACTGATTCGCCAAAACCTAATCAAAAAAGGTGATGTGCTGACCATTGCAGAAATTGCAGGGATTCAGGGAGCCAAGCGAACTGGTGAACTCATTCCGCTTTGCCATCCGCTGCAACTTTGGAAAATCGATGTTAAATGCACCCTTCAGGACAAAGGAGTTGAGGCGGAATGCACAACCTTATGCATCGGCAAAACCGGTGTTGAAATGGAAGCGCTGACCGGAGTGAATGTGGCTTTGCTAACCGTTTACGACATGTGCAAAGCTGTTGATAAGGAAATGGTAATTGAAAAAGTTCACCTGGTTCGAAAAACTAAAAAATAGAAAATGCAAATCAAAGTTCTATCTGTCAATACATCGGAGAAAAAAGGAACCGTAAAAAAGCCGGTTGAATCCATCGAACTAACTGAAATAGGTGTTGCAGGCGATGCGCATTCAGGGAAATGGCACCGGCAGGTTAGTTTATTGGCTGCCGAAAGTATTTCGAAATTTTCGGTTGAAGCCGGCCGAAAAATTAAGTTCGGCGAATTTGCCGAAAACATTACCACTGAAGGCCTTTTATTGCACGAATGCCGTCCGCTCGATCGCTTTGCTAATGATTCCGTGGAACTGGAAGTGACCCAAATCGGCAAAAAATGCCATGGCGACAACTGTTCCATTTTTCGCGAAGTTGGCAATTGTGTGATGCCCAAAGAAGGGATTTTTGCCCGAGTGATAAAACATGGAGCATTAAAATCGGGCGACGAGCTGGAATATTTGCCCAAAATCCTAAACATTCACATCATCACGTTGAGCGACCGCGCCAGCGCCGGTGAATATGAAGATAAAAGCGGGCCACACATCAAATTACTTTCTGAATCTTTTTTTTCTAAACTAAACAGGCAAGCTGCAATAACCAACCATTTGATTCCTGACGATCCGGATCAATTGAAAAACCTGATTCAAAACGTTAAAATTTCAGGAGCAGATGTAATTTTCACTACAGGTGGCACTGGTATTGGCCCCAGAGATATTACTCCGGAAACCGTCAGACCACTACTCGACAAGGAAATTCCCGGAATTATGGAACTAATTCGTGTAAAATATGGTATGGAAAAACCGGCGGCGCTGCTGAGCCGGGGAATTGCTGGCGTTTCAGGACGAACTTTAATGTATTGCTTGCCAGGAAGTGTAAAAGCAGTGACAGAATACTGCAACGAAATTTTACCAACCATCGAGCATTCGATGTATATGCTCGGAGGAATTGATAATCATTAGTGAATAAAACTTACCCGACTCGAAAGTAAATTGTAAATTCGAAAACCAATAAATAAACCTTTTGGAGGAAAAGAAATGATCAACGCCATAATTCTCATCAACGCCGAGCGCACGAAAATAAATTCAGTGGCCGAACAACTGGTTAGCCTGAATGGTATTACAGAAGTTTATTCGGTTAGTGGTCGCTTCGATTTGGTGGCTGTTATTCGCCTACCACATGCCGATAACCTTGCCGATCTGATGACAGAACAAGTGATTAAAGTGGATGGGATCACCAAAACCGAATCGATGGTAGCCTTTAAAACACTCTCGAAAAACGATCTGGCCAATATGTTCGAATTGGGTGACTGATCTGCCTAGTTTTGCTATTTAGGTATTTTTAACATTCGAATTTCGCCGGGTAAAAATCATATTTAAATCAGTTTACATAGACAGCATGTGATCGTGCAACAAGCTGTTTGAGTGAAAATTACAACAATAAATTCCCTAATTTATACTTCGCTGAAAATTTTCTGAAATAAAACAATTTTCGCAGATTTTTATTTGCCCGAAAATTTGTTTGGTAAACAATGTCATCTAAATAACTGTTTTACTGCCATCAACTTACACATTCATTTTAAACAGTTCTTAGAACATAAATTCAGAAATTATGAAACGTAGAAATTTTCTTGCACTGGTGGGAACTTCGCTTGCCGCTGCCCCTGTTTGGTCAAATGTTTACTCTAAAAATTTACCGGTTCAAAAGGCCAGTGAAAGTGTTTTCCCTGAATTGCCTTATGCTTACAATGCGCTTGAGCCCTATATCGATGCCCAAACCATGGAACTCCACTACAGCAAACATCACAAAGGATATTTCAACAATTTTATGGCAGCCATTAAGGATACTCCTGCTGCCGAAATGGATATTAAAGATATTTTCGCCGGAATAAGCAAACAAAGCATGGCCATTCGCAACAATGGCGGTGGATTTTACAATCACTCGCTATTCTGGGAAAACATGACCCCAACAAAAACAAATCCTTCAGCAAAACTGAAAGCTGCCATTGACAAGAGTTTTGGATCGATGGACAAATTCAAGGAAGAATTTGGGTCGGCAGCAAAAAAGCATTTTGGAAGTGGCTGGGCCTGGCTCGTGGCTGGTAAAGATGGAGGTCTTTTTGTCAGCGATTCATTGAATCAGGATAATCCTTTAATGGATGTTTCAGAAAAAAAAGGAACTCCGCTGCTTTGTCTTGATGTCTGGGAACATGCCTATTACCTGCATTATCAAAACCGCAGAGCAGAATATGTTGACAATTTCTGGAACATCGTGAACTGGGATGTGGTGAGCAAACGATACGATTTAAGCTGATTAATTTTCAACTCTTTTAGTGAGGGGGTGACTTAAAGTCACCCCCTCACTTTTTAAGGAGAACAGGTATTCCTCTGTTTTTTTATAACTTTCGGAACTCAAAATCAGGAATATGATCGAAAATGTAGTTATCATCGGAGCTGGTAATCTGGCTACTCAACTGGCTTTGGCTCTGCACGAAAAAAATATCGGCATCAGGCAAATTTACAGCCGGACGAAAGAATCGGCTGAAGAACTGGCACAAAAAGTAAATGCGCCATACACAACCGAACTTTCGAAACTTGACAAGGATGCCGATTTATACGTGATTGCCGTAAAAGACTCTGCCATTCAGGAAGTATTGGAAAATCTACAGTTGGATGAAAACAGGGTAATTGTGCACACTGCCGGAAGTGTTGACATGCAAGTTTTTGAAGGTTTCTCGCAGAATTATGGCGTATTTTATCCGCTGCAAACTTTTTCAAAAGTCAGAAAAGTTGATTTTTCAAACATCCCAATTTGTATCGAAGCCAGTCACCCGACAATTTTGGTAAAGTTGGAAGACCTGGCCGGAAGGCTTTCCGGAACTATTCGGCAAATAAATTCAGAAGAGAGAAAAACGCTGCACCTGGCGGCTGTTTTTGCCAATAATTTCGTGAATCATTTTTATGCCATTGGGGCCGAACTTCTGCACGAACACAAAATGAGTTTCGATTTGCTAAAACCACTTATACAGGAAACAGCAGCAAAAATCGAATCGCTTCGCCCGCTGGAAGCTCAAACAGGTCCGGCTAAACGTAACGATCAAACGGTGATTCAAACCCAGCTAAAAATGCTTCACAACCAGCCCGAATACCAGAAAATATATAGCTTTGTTTCTGAAAGTATTTTTCAGCTTCACCAAAAACACGAGCATGACCTTCTTTAAAGAACGACTTAAACACATTAAAGCATTTATTTTCGACGTAGACGGAGTGCTGTCGCTTGACGTAACTCCGTTGGACGAAAACGGCGATCCCATACGTACGGCCAACATCAAAGACGGTTTTGCCATCCGATATGCCCTCAAAAACGGATTTCAGATTGCTATCGTCACCGGCGCAAATACCGAGCGAGTGAAACTTCGGTATAAAAATCTTGGTGTCGAACACATCTACCTGAATTCGTTCAACAAAACGGAATGCCTCGATGATTTTACGGCCAAAACTGGTATTGCAAAAAATGAAATTCTGTACATGGGCGACGATCTGGTGGATTACTCCATCATGAAAGAGGTTGGAATCGCAACCTGCCCACTTGACGCTGTACCGGAAATTAAAGCTATTTCGCAATATATTTCCGATAAAAAGGGCGGCGAAAGCTGTGTTCGCGACGTGATCGAACAAGTGATGCGCTCTCAGGGGAAATGGTTCGGTCAGGAAATCAAAGGAATAAAAGCTGACTAGTAGCCAGTCGCAGTGTTCAGTCACAGTAAAAATTCAGTTTTTCAGTAATTCAGTCCTTCAATCTTTTTATCATGCTTCTTGAAAATCTACAAAAATACGATCTGATATTAGCTTCAAAATCACCACGGCGTCAGCAACTTCTTAGCGATCTGGGTCTGAAATTCAAAGTACAATCGATGGACATTCCGGAAGATTTTCCTGAAGGATTGGGTATGACTGAAGTTCCCATTTACCTTGCAGAATTGAAAGCGGATGCCTTTCGTCCGCTCCTGAAAGAAAATCAACTGGTAATTACTGCTGACACGATTGTCTGGCTTGATGGAAAAGTATTGAATAAACCAGCTGATTATGCTGAAGGATTTCAAATGCTAAGTGATTTGTCAGGGAAAAAACACCAGGTAATAACGGGAGTTTGCCTGCTGTCGACCGAAAAAAAGGTTTCATTCCATTCAACAACCGATGTATGGTTCAAAAAATTGAGCAAAGAAGAAATTCACTTTTATTTGGAGAATTATCGCCCGTACGACAAAGCCGGAGCGTATGGCATTCAGGAATGGATCGGATATATTGGCATCAACCGGATTGAAGGTTCGTTTTTTAACGTTATGGGACTTCCGGTGCAAAGCGTTTACGAACATCTCAAAGTTTTTTGACTTCAGTACACAAAACGCTTTCTTCCAGGTTAAAAACCAACTCCGGAGCTCGAACTAAAAAGATAAATAGTATCTTAAGACTCGCTTTCAAATACATTCAGGCATGAAAATTTCTTACTATTTTTTCGTCATTATCTTCATTTCCAGTTTAAACTTTATAACAAGCTGTAAGCCATCTGCGCCTAAAGTCGGAATTCTGATTCACAGCTACGAAAATGAGCGATGGGCAAAAGATAAAGATTATCTGGTTGAAGACCTCGCGAAACTGGGCGCTAAAGTTTTGGTCGAGGAAGCCGGAAACGACCAAAATAAACAAATACAGCAGGCTCAGGACATGATTCACGCCGGAGCAAAAGTTCTGATAGTTGTCCCCATTAATCAGGATGAAGCTGCAAAAATTGTTGAACTTGCTCATGCGGCAAATGTAAAAGTAATCGCTTACGACAGGCTTATCAATGGATGTAAACTCGATTATTACATTTCGGCCAACAGTACACACATTGGCGAACTTCAGGCAAAGTACCTCACCTCGCTAAAACCCAGAGGCAGGTATGCATTGATCGATGGTTCAAAATACGACAACAATTCAATGAGGCTTTTCCTGGGACAAATGAATGTTTTGCAACCGTACATGGAAAGCAATGACATTCAAGTTGTTTACAGCGAATTCACAGAAAGCTGGACGCCGGAACAGGGTGCTTTACATGCTAACGCTATTTTTGATCAGAACAAAGATTCCATCACAGCAATTATCGCCGGAAGCGATGCCATTGCCGACGGAGTGCTTTCGGTTTTAAAGGAACGCGGACTTTTGGGTAAGGTTATGGTTGCCGGACAGGATGCCCAACTCAAAAATGTGAAAGCCATTATGGCCGGATCACAAACCTGTACTATCCTGAAACCATTAAAGGAAATGGCACAAAAGACTGCTGAACTGGCCGTTTCACTGGCTCTTAAAAAACCTCTGAAAATGAAATTCACCACCGAAAGCAATGGGAAAGCTTTGGTAAAATCAATCCTGATTGATGCAACCGTTGTAAACAAAAACAACATCGAAAGCACAGTTGTAGCTTCAGGGTTCCATACGCAGCAAGAATTAAACAATTAAACAACGTTGATGAAAGCTGATAAAATTCTTCATTTCAGGTTTTCACGATAATTATATTTACGTCAAAATTAAATTCAGAAAAATGTTCAGAAAAACAATCCTGTTTTCAGGAGTCCTGCTCTTGGCCTTTAGCTCGCTTTTTGCGCATGAAGGCATGTGGATTCCCACTTTACTCAACAAATACAACATCGAAGAAATGAAGCAAATGGGCTTCAAACTTACGGCTGGAGATATTTACAGCGTAAATAATGTAAGCATGAAAGATGCCGTTGTTTTGTTTGGTTCGGGATGTACCGGTGAAGTAATTTCCAACGAAGGATTGCTCATTACCAATCATCATTGCGGATTCGATGCCATCCAAAATCACAGTTCCGTTGAACACGATTACCTTACGAACGGCTTTTGGGCCAAAAATCATCAGGAAGAGTTGACAAATCCGGGACTAAGTGTCAAGTTTCTGGAACACATGGACGATGTAACTGCGCAAGTTTTATCCGGAACAGAGGGAAAATCTGCAGATTCAGTAACGGCAATTATTGCAAAAAATACTAAAAAGATAATTTCAGCAGCGATTGAAAATGGCAAATTCGAAGCCGCTGTTCAACCTCTTTTCTACGGAAATCAGTACTTTCTGTATGTTTATCAGGTTTTTCGCGACATCAGACTCGTTGGTGCACCTCCTTCGGCCATTGGCAAATTTGGCGGTGACACTGACAATTGGATGTGGCCACGTCACACGGGCGACTTTTCGCTTTTCAGGATTTATGCCGGAAAAGACAATCAGCCTGCAGCTTATTCTCCCGATAATGTGCCTTACAAACCCAGAAAGTTTTTCAAAATATCCATAAAAGGCATTCAACCTGAAGACTTTACCATGGTTATGGGATATCCGGCCAGAACCCAGGAGTTTTTGCCTTCCGAAGCCATTCGCCAGATTATGGAACAGGGCAATCCGGATAAAATCGGGATTCGCGATGTGAAACTTGACATACTTTCGGCCGATATGGAGAAGGACGCCAAAATCAGAATTGAGTACGCAGCAAAATACGCTTCGACAAGCAATGCCTGGAAAAAGTGGCAAGGCGAAGTGAAAGGGCTTAAACGTCTGAATGCTATTCAAACCAAGCAAGATTTCGAAAATGAATTCAGAAATTCGATCGGCTCAAATTCAGAAAGACAACAGAAATACGGAAATGTACTTCCGGAGCTTGAACGGCTTTATAGTGAATTTGCGCCTTACACAAAAGCCTTCGATTATTATTCTGAAATTGTAATGTGCGGAACTGACCTATTCAACATTATTTCATTTTTCGATCCCATTGAGCAACGATGGAATCAACTTTCGCCCGAAGATCAACAAAAAATACAAAAAGCTGTCGACGAGAAAATTGACGAATTTTTCAACGAATACAACCAACCAACCGACGAGAAAGTTTTTGTGGCTTTACTGCAGATTTATGCAAAAAACATGGACACCAAGTTTTTGCCCGAAGACTTTAAATTATTGATGAGTAAAGCAAATAACGAGGAACAAATCAAAAAGATCTATCAAAAATCGGTATTTTCTGACGCTGAAAGGCTAAAGGCACTGGCTTCAAAACTGAAAGCAAAATCGCTCAAACAACTAGCGCTCGACCCCGCTTTCCTGCTTTTCCGAAGTTTAAAAAACAACTACCTGACTAATGTTGACCCGCAATATGTTTCCATCCAAAATCAAATTGACCAAACCATGAAAACCTATGTTGCCGGTATTCTGGAAATGCGCGAAGGCAAGCCATTGTGGCCCGATGCCAACAAAACCTTGCGTATTTCATACGGAAAGGTGGAAGGATATATGCCAATGGACGGTGTCAGGTATTCGTATTCAACCACATTGAAAGGGATTATGGAAAAAGACAATCGGGACATTTACGATTACAATGTTCCGCAGAAATTACGCGAATTGTACCGCCAAAAAGATTATGGCAGGTACGGAAAGAATGGCGATTTAAATGTCTGCTTTACAGCCTCCAATCATACCACAGGTGGAAATTCCGGAAGTCCGGTTTTGGATGCTGAAGGAAATTTAATCGGCGTGAATTTCGACCGGTGCTGGGAAGGAACCATGAGTGACCTGATGTTCGATCCGGATCGTTGCCGAAACATTATCCTCGATATTCGGTACACACTTTTTCTGATCGATAAGTTTGCCGGCGCAGGGTACTTACTCGATGAAATGAAAATCGAAGAATAATTCCAAATTTCAAGTTCCAGGTTTCAAGTTTCAAGTTAATTTTTGGAATCTGGAATTTGGAATCTGGGGCTTTAATCGCACAGCACACAATTGTCTTTTCGCGGATTGATAATCAGGATGGGTAAATTGCCGGCTTTCCGGATAATTTTTTCCTCCGGAAGTCCGATAACCAAATCAATGAGCGAAATGTATTTACTTCCGGCCAGAATCAACACTTCGCCATTCCACTCAGGCGC
This sequence comes from Prolixibacteraceae bacterium, assembly GCA_963677955.2. Taxonomy (GTDB): domain Bacteria; phylum Bacteroidota; class Bacteroidia; order Bacteroidales; family Prolixibacteraceae; genus Aquipluma. Next base: position 2,652,572 of record CAXXQR010000001.1, on the reverse strand, counting down.
ACGCGTAAGTGTTTCATTAAAAATGCCCCAGCTCGTAGTTTTACCTTCCACGAAAAAGTGCTTCACATACAGGCTCGACAGAAATTTCTTCAGAAAATTGAGGTTCTTCTTTAGTTTATCAGCCTTCTCCGGTTCGGTTTCACGGGCAAAAATCAGCAAGATTTGCGATTTATTGAACCGTCCTAAATACGACGCCCAAAGCGAAGCTTCTTTGGTCGCTTTTCGGTAATCAACCGGGACCAATACATTTTTATAGTTTAAATATCGGGGCAAACTTCCACTTATAAACAAAAATGCAATGGTGCTTTCCCTAAATGCCTTTAGTCCGGGTTTCACGTCAGCTTGGTGCAAAATTACAATTACTGCATTGTAGTTGTCGGCCAAAGCCAACATATATTCGCGAAGGGAGCCCTGCAGTAATAAACTGGAAATCTGCATGGTGGGCAAATTCGACTTCAGGCTCTTAGTCGTTTGCAGCATTTTCTCCTGAAACTGAATCCGTTGCTCCTTAGTTTTCCACATGGCCAGCAGGCACAGTTCTTTCTTTAGAATGTCAGCCATTCTAACCGCATGAAGAATCACATCCTTCATCCGCTCCGAAAAATCGCAAATTGCTATTACTTTTTGATCCGAATTGGCTGGCATAAAACGCTTTATGAAAAGATTTAAATTTCCATAGCTTTATTAATATCGCTTGGTAATACAATTTGCAGCTTTCTATTTCTTACCCAAAACCCACAACTTGCAACAGTTCCACAAACTTAATCGAATTTTACGGATTCAGGCTAAGTCGAAATGCAGTTAAAAGTCAGTTCCTCCTGAAATTGCTTTTAGTAACTTTGAATTCGCATAAAATGAAAGCTGATGATAACGAAAGAATTGATTGAACCCAAAAGTATTGCGGTGATTGGTGCCTCAAATAACACTTCGAAACCTGGAGGCAAACTTCTTAAAAATCTGATTGACACAAACTACAAAGGCGATTTATGGGTCGTCAATCCAAATGAAACCGAGGTTCAGGGAATTCGTTCAGTTTCAGGTCCTGAAGAATTACCACAAATTGATCTGGGAATTTTGGCTATTCCGGCTACCGCTTGCCTGAATGTGGTTGAAATTCTGGCAACAAAAAAAAATACCAAAGGATTTATCATTATCTCAGCCGGATTTAGCGAAGAAAGTGAAGAAGGACGGATTCTGGAACAAAAAATTCTTCAGGTCATTGAAGCAAACAATGGCTGTTTAATTGGTCCAAACTGCATCGGCGTAATTACTTACGCACATACCAGCGTGTTTACAACGCCAATTCCAAAGCTCGAACAAATGAGTTGCGACCTAATCTCAAGTTCCGGAGCAACAGCCGTTTTTATTATGGAATCCGGAATTCCCAAAGGATTACATTTTGCCAGTGTTTTTTCGGTTGGCAATTCGGCACAAAATGGAGTTGAGGAAGTTCTCGAATTTATGGACGATGTTTTCAATCCGGCAACCAGTACCCGCGTCAAACTGCTTTATGTCGAAAGTATCCGGAATCCCGATAAATTGCTGAAACATGCATCGTCACTCATCCGGAAAGGTTGCAGGATTGCTGCTATAAAAGCAGGGAGCAGCCAGGCCGGAAGCAGGGCCGCTTCGTCGCATACCGGCGCCATGGCCAATTCCGATCTTGCCGTGGAAGCGCTGTTCCGCAAGGCGGGAATTGTTCGCTGTTACGGCCGCGAAGAATTGACGACCGTTGCCAATGTTTTTCACTGCAAACCCATGAAAGGTAAACGACTGGCCATCATTACGCACGCTGGCGGACCGGCAGTGATGCTTACCGATGCACTTGAAAGCGGAGGTTTGCACATTCCGCAAATTAAAGATTCAGATGCCAGGCAGAAGTTAAAAGCCAAACTTTATACGGGCTCGTCGGTCGAGAATCCCATTGATTTTCTGGCCACCGGAAATGCAGAACAACTCGCGGCCATTATCGACGCCTGCGAAAACGAGTTTAACGAAATCGACGGAATGGCTGTTATCTTCGGAAGTCCGGGATTATCGCCGGTTCACGACGTTTACCAACTTCTGCATAAAAAAATGCAAACCTGCAAAAAACCCATCTTCCCTATCCTACCGTCCATTGTCAATGTGGCCGACGATGTGGCTTATTTTATTTCGCAGGGAAATGTGAATTTTCCTGACGAGGTTTTACTCGGGAAAGCTCTTACGTCTATTCTCAAAACTGCCAAGCCAACAGAAGAAAAAATATTCCTCGACAACATTGATGTTCCCGAAATCCGCCGAATTGTAGACCATGCCCAAAATGGATTTCAATCTCCGGAAACCATTCACCGGTTATTTACTGCAGCTGGAATTCCAATCGTTCAGGAAAAAACGGTGACTACCGAAATGGACGCGTTGGAAACTGCAAAAAAATTAGGATTTCCATTGGTCATGAAAGTCGTTGGCCCAATTCACAAAACGGATGTGGGAGGTGTGGTTCTGAATGTAAAAGATCTTGAAACCGTTCAATACGAATTTAACCGACTGATTCAAATTAAAGATACAACCGCAGTGTTAATGGCAGAAATGGCTTCAGGAATTGAGCTGTTTTTAGGCGCCAAATATGAAGATAAGTTTGGACACATCATTTTATGCGGAATGGGAGGAATTTTTGTCGAAGTTTTGAAAGATGTGACTTCCGGACTTGCGCCACTTACCATTTGCGAGGCGGCCTCCATGATCAAGAACCTGAAATCGTACCAGATTATCAAAGGCTATCGTGGTCAGAACGGGGCAAGCGAGCGAAAATTTGCCGAAATTATGGTAAGGCTTTCAACGCTTTTGCGTTTTGCCGTCGAAATCAAAGAAATGGACATCAATCCGCTGCTCGGAAATGGCGACAAACTCGTTGCCGTCGATGCCAGGATTAGGATTGAAAAGTAAAACAGACATAAAAAAGAAGGCTAATAAATTTTGGTAAAATACCTTAATTTATTAGCCTTTATGTAGTTGTAAAAAACAAACGAGTTATTCTTTACATAAATAGCACAATTAGTACAGGAAATTCCTAGTATTCAGATCTTCTGTTGCCACCGCCAGTGTTACCACCTTTGTTGAAACCGCCTTTGTTGTAGCCACCGCCACCGCCAGTGCTGCCACCGCGATAACCGCCGCCGCCACCGCCAGAGTTGCCTCCGCGGAAACCGCCACCACCACCTGAATTGCCTCCACGGAAACCTCCGCCAGAGTTACCACCACGGAAACCGCCACCTGGACGACTACCTTCTTTTTTCTCTTCAGCTTTATTTACAACAATTGTCCGGCCTTCAATCTCTGCGTTGTTCAGTTCTTCAATTGCTTTTTTAGCTTCTTCTTCATTTGTCATTTCTACAAAACCAAAGCCTTTAGATCTTCCAGTAGCTCTGTCTGTAATAATTTTTACGGATGTTACTTCTCCGTATTCTTCAAAAATTTCCTGTAATTCGCTTTCCTCAATTTTAAAGGGAAGGCTGCCAACAAAAATGTTCATAAATAACTGTTTAAATAATGGATAAATATATTTTCCAAAAGTAGTTATATTTTGATTCAAATTACGTTTGACAAAAGAAATTATTCGTCAAACCATATTTTTTTAAAATTTTTAGTAGCCTAACCTATAATATTTTACGGCCTGTGGAGTATTAATTTCGCACTTCAACTACCTCTCAAATACAAATTCAGGTAAAACAAATGCCGCTTATAACGCTCCATTTTTCAGTTCCTGTCAGTATTTTCCGCCCAATCGCCTCGAAAAAACTGCTTTTCAGTAGGTTAAAGTACTTTATCCGAATGTTAACAATTTTGCCAATACAATTTTACTGTTGTTGATAACAATAATACGTAAACACGGCTGACCAGCCCGCAATGAACTTAAATTTGTCGGTTATTCATTTTAATGAATTTGTACCAACCAAATTGATACAAAGTCATTATTGAGCTTCGTTGTTAAGCCGATATTAAGTTTTTAATCACGATATGCTTACTCTTGACACGCATTTGTTGTGCGTTATAAAACTTCTACTTTTGCCGCCGTTTAAGAGTTTCGTGGATTTAACGTATCAAATTCCACCTTATTCCGAAGTAGTTAAAATTAAAAACCAAAAATCAATTTATTGAATTCCGGAAGGAATATCAGCTCGTTGTGTTATGTCCTTTTTCGAACACGACAACTGATTCTATAACGCTTTACCTCATGAAAAAACTATTCACTTTACTCCTGATTTTAGGTTCACTTATAGCAACAGCACAGGACGTTAAAACAACCGATTTCGATCTCGATTTTTATGGATTTATCCGGAATGAGTTTTATATCGATTCATACAAAGGATTGGATGCCGCTCACGACCAGTTTTACCTGGTTCCCCTTTACGCCGGAAAAGATGCCAACGGCGAAGATATTAACGAGCAAACCAGCGCCAACCTCACTGCAATTACCACCCGACTTGGTGTAAAAATCAATGGTCCTGAGATTTTGGGCGCCAAAACTTCAGGAAACATCGAATTCGATTTTGGTGGTATTATCAAAACAGAACCAACTTTGCTGCGAATTCGCCACGCATATTCTGCCTTTACCTGGAAAAATTCGAAACTTCTCATCGGTCAAACCTGGCATCCGTTCTGGGGAGGAAGTATTTTTCCAACCATTGCTGGGCTAAATACCGGTTCTCCATTTCAGGCTTTTAGCCGATCGCCGCAAGTTCGCTACGATATTTTCTCCGGAAAATTTACATTTAGCGGAGCACTCGTTTACGAACTTCAATATCAGTCAAAGGCCATTGAATCATCGGGATTTACCACATCCAATCAGGCTAAACGGAATGGAGTTCTTCCTGAATTAGATTTGGTTTTGGAATTTAAGAATAAAAATTTCACTGTCGGAATTGGTGCACTGTACAATCAGATCAAACCAAGAATGACAAATACCGGAACCGATGGCATCTTTAAATCGGACGAATTTATTGCCGGCAAAGGAGTAATGGCCTACCTAAAGTATTCGGCTGGTAAATTTTCGGTCGTGACCAAAGGTTATTACGGACAAAACCTCACACAACTTTGCTTGCTAGGTGGTTACGGAGTTGCAACTACCGATCTGCGAACCGGGGCCGAAACATACACAAACTACACCAATTACACAGCGTTAGTAAATGCATTGTATGGCAGAAAGTGGCAGGCCGGACTGCTCATTGGAATCGGAGATAATCTTGGAACAAACAAAGAGCTTTATAACGACGGAACCAATAAAGCCAAGACTTACGGACTTTTGCCTGGCGTTCAGGATATTTTCAGGGTTTCGTCAAGCATTTCGCTCAATATCTCAAAACTAAAGCTTATGGCTGAATATGAACTTACTACAGCCAATTATGGAATTGGAGCCATGAATTTTGCAAACGGATTATATACTGATAAGCATCTAACCAAAAATAACCGGTTGAATTTAATGATGATGTATTATTTCTAAAGCCCATTTCTATCAGGCAATTCCTAGTTTGATTGAAAAAACTATTTTATTTTTGAGGGTCAGTCCATTTAGTTGACCCATGAATTTAATCAGCCGGATAGGAACTTTATGTATTAGAATCAAGATAACCCCAAAAATCAACCCTAACAAATGATCTGGAACGAAAAAATAGAATGTGCGAGCCGCGATGAAATGAGGGCGGTTCAAACTGAAAGACTTAAAGAAACTGTCGAACGGATTTATCACAATGTGCCCAGCTACCGCAAAAAAATGCAGGATGCTGGCCTGGTTCCCAATGATATACAATCGGTTGACGATTTAAGCAAATTGCCTTTTACGCTGAAAACGGACTTGCGCGACAATTACCCATTCGGAATGTTTACCGTTCCGATGAGCGAAATTGTTCGCATTCACGCTTCTTCAGGAACAACCGGAAAACCAACAGTGGTTGGATATACTCGCAAAGACTTGAATAGCTGGTCGGAAGTCGTCACCCGCTCATTGTGCATGGCCGGAGTTCATCGCGAAGATATTGTGCAAGTGGCTTATGGCTACGGACTGTTCACCGGAGGTCTCGGATTACATTATGGTTGCGAAAATCTGGGCGCTTCAGTTATCCCAATTTCAGGAGGGAACACCGACAAACAATTGCAATTGATGCAGGATTTTGGAACCTCGGTTATTGCCTGTACGCCTTCGTACTCACTTTATCTGGCCGAAGAAATGGAAACCGCCGGAATAAAAAAGGAAGACCTGAAACTTCGCGTAGGAATTTTTGGCGCCGAACCGTGGACCGAAAACATGCGGAAAGAAATTGAAGCTAAACTGGGCATTAAAGCCATCGATATTTATGGATTGAGCGAAATTATTGGACCCGGAGTTTCGTGCGAATGCGAGCAGCAGGCTGGAATGCATGTGAACGAGGACCATTTTATTCCTGAAATCATTGATCCCAACACCTTGCAACCGCTGCCTGCAGGCGAGATTGGCGAACTTGTCTTTACGACTATAACCAAAGAAGGAATTCCTCTTATCCGCTACCGCACCCGCGACCTTACTCGTTTGAATTACGAGAAATGTGCTTGTGGCAGAACGCTAGTCCGCATGGAAAAATGCAAAGGCCGAAGCGACGATATGCTAATTATTCGTGGAGTGAATGTATTCCCGTCGCAAATTGAAAGTGTATTGCTCGAAATGAGCGAAACTGCACCTCACTATTTATTGATAGTGGAGCGTGAGGGAAATCTGGATACCCTGAAACTGATGGTTGAAGTTCAGGAACAGTTCTTCTCCGACGAAATCAGGCAACTAGAATCTTTACGTCAAAAGATCAAGCATAAGCTTCAAAGCACTTTAGGTATTTCGGTCGATGTAAAACTGGTTGAACCAAAAACCATCGAACGTACCGCCGGAAAAGCCAAACGAGTTATCGACAACCGTAAACTATAGGAGGAAAGCATCATGATTATAAAACAACTAACCGTATTTCTGGAAAATAAAACCGGTCGCCTGAACGAAGTTACCCAACTTTTGGGAAACGCGGGAATGAACATGTCTGCTCTAAGCCTGGCTGACACCTCCGAATTTGGCATTTTGAGAATGATTGTTTCGGAGCCGGAAAGAGCTGTAAAAATCTTAAAGGAAGCTGAATTCTCAGCAAAACTGACCGATGTGATTTGCTTAAACAGCCCAAATAATCCGGGAGCCCTGGCACGTGCGTTGAATATTCTTTCCGGAGAAAATGTGTTTATTGAATATTTATATGCCTATTCGATGGACAACAAATCGGCCAACATTGTTTTGAAGCCCGACAACATTCAAAAGTGCATTGAAGTACTTCAGGCACACAAACTCGAACTGGTAAAAGCCAGCGATATGTACAAAATATAAATTCAGTTTCAGGCCTGAAACTGAACAGCGGTTTGTTTGTTATCTTTGCACAACGACAATCCGGAAAGAAATCAGGATATTTTACGTAAATTGTCCCGGCTTTGTCCGGGATTTTAAATGAATACGAAGATGAAGAAAATAGCTATACAAGGAATCGCAGGTTCTTTTCACGAGGATGCAGCCCGCAACTATTTTGGCGACGAAACCATTGATGTAGTTGAATGTAAAACATTCAAAGAGGTTTGCGACCTGATTGATACCGACCAGGTTGATATTGCCGTTATGGCTATCGAGAATTCAATCGCCGGAAGCCTGCTTCAGAATTACGCACTGATCCGCGATTATCACCTGAAAATTATTGGCGAAATCTACATTCATATACAAATGAACCTGATGGTTTTTCCGGGAGTAAAAAAGAAGGAAATTAAAGAAATCTATTCGCATCCGGTATCCTTTATGCAATGTGCCGAATATCTGGAGAAATACTTTCCGAATGCAGAGCGCAAAGAATTGGGCGATAATGCAAAAGTTGCCAAACTAATCAGCGAAGAAAAAATAACGTATGCCGCCGCCATCAGTAATTTGCGTTCGGCAAGCCTTTACGGGCTCGAGGTTTTGGACAAAGGCATTGAATCGAACAAGAAAAATTATACCCGCTTTCTAATTCTGGCCAAACACGGGAACCCTGCTGAAGGCACGAACAAAGCCTCGCTGTGTTTCGAAGTTGGACATTTTTATGGCGCCTTGGCCAATGTATTAAATACGTTCGCTGAAAATAAAATAAACCTAACCAAAATACAATCGGTTCCGATTATTGGGAAACCCAATGAATATACTTTCCATGTTGACGTGGAATGGGACGAGCTGTACAATTACGAACATGCCATCCATATTATTTTAAAAAATGTATCGAGCCTGGCTATCTTAGGCGAGTATGTTCGTGGAGAAGTTGCAATTCACAACCAGTAAAATAAAATCACATGAGTAAAATTGGATTATTTTTCGGTCCTTTAAAAGGTTCGGTTCACCGCGTAGCTGAAAAAGTAAAAGCAGCCATTGGCGAACAAAATGTTGATATGATTTCAGTGAACGACGCCGAAGCAGCAGATCTTGAAAAATATGATCTGATTATTTTCGGTATTTCAACCGTTGGAAAAGAAACCTGGGATTCCAAATATTCGAATACCGACTGGGCCAAATTCTTTCCAAACATCAGTAAAGTTGATTATTCAGGAAAAACTATTGCCATTTTTGGATTGGGCGACCACCTGACTTATTCCAGTCATTTTGTGAATGCTGTTGGCGTTTTAGCCAAAGAACTCCTGAAAAACGGAGCAAAAATCGTTGGTGAAGTTGATCCTTCAGGATACGAATTTGACGATTCGGAAGCAGTTATCGACGGTAAGTTTATTGGACTTCCGATTGATGAAGACTTTGAATCGGAACTGACCGACGAAAGGGTTTCGAATTGGGTAAAAAGCATAAAACCCGCATTTGGCCTTTAATATCTAAAACATGACAAAATACAGGTTCAGTTTTTAAGCTGATTTTCTGTCAAATCAATACCTGAGGGAATTGTACGCTTTCAATTTAGAATTCGGAATCTGATTGTGTTTTCGAATTCTAAAACCTGTTTAGCAATACCTCAGGTAGTGTTGTTTTATCGAAAATACTTTAGCTAATTTTACTCAAAATTCTGATTCCCCAGATGGAAAATACACCAGTCAAACAGGAAATTGTACAGAAATATATCAACCAACTTCAGATAAAAGATCTTGGAAGAGCATCGATTCGCGAAATCGTGGCTTTAATCAATTACATTGAAGAAGAAAGCCAGGTCAGGTTCATCCGGATGGAAATGGGAGTCCCCGGGCTACCCGCTGCAAAAGTAGGTGTTGAAGCCGAAATTAAAGCGCTCGAGTCGGGTGTCGCTTCGATCTACCCGATGATGGACGGCATTAAGCCTCTGAAATACGAAGCATCAAGGTTCATCAAAATGTTTATGGACATTGATGTGGCGCCTGCCAGTTGCATCCCTACAACCGGCTCAATGCAGGGAACTTATGCAGCGCTTTTGGTCGCCGGAAATGTGTTCAAACAAAAAGACACGACTCTGTTTCTCGACCCTGGATTTCCGGTGCAAAAACAACAGATGATTGTGATGGGGCACAAATTCCAGACGTTCGACGTATTCGATTACAGGGGCTCCAAACTTCGGGAAAAACTCGAATCGATTCTTGAAAAAGGAAACATCAATTCGATGGTGTATTCCAACCCAAATAACCCGAGCTGGATTTGCTTTACCGAAGAAGAATTGCAGGTTATTGGCGAACTGGCCACAAAATACGATGTTATCGTGATGGAAGATCTGGCCTATTTCGGCATGGATTTCAGGAAAGATTTGTACACACCCGGTAAACCGCCGTATCAACCAACCGTTGCAAAATATACCGACAATTACGTTTTATTTATTTCGTCTTCGAAGATATTTTCCTACGCCGGACAACGTGGTGCCATTATGGCCATTTCGAATGCTTTGTGGAGCCGCCGTTACGAATATCTGGAAACCCGTTTCGGGCACGATACATTTGGGTTTACCATTGTGATGCAGGTATTGTATGCGCTTTCTTCCGGAATTACACATTCTACCCAGCATGCACTGGCCGCCATGTTTAAAGCCGCCAGCGATGGTGAATTTAATTTCATTGAAGATGTAAAAGAATACGGCCGGAAAGCTAAAATCATGAAAGATTTATTTCTTAAAAACGGGTTTCAGGTTGTGTACGAAAAAGACGGAGACGAGCCAATTGCCGACGGCTTCTATTTCACCATTGGTTATCCCGGAATGACAGGTGGCGAACTTTTGGAAAATTTGTTGCATTTCGGTATCAGCGCCATTACACTTAAAAACACAGGCAGCGAAAAAGAAGGGCTGCGGGCTTGTGTTTCGCACGTAAAACGCGAACAATTTGATGATTTGGGAAAACGGTTAAAACTGTTTCACGAAAATTTTAAGTAGAAAATGAGCTCCGGAATAAATGATCATTTTACCCGGTATAATGAAACCCTTTCGCAGTTGAAAGTTTTTTTTGGAAAGGTTGCCCCGGTTAAACTCAAGAAGGGAGAATTCTTTTTGAATTATGGCGATCAGTCGCAGAAACTGGGTATTATACTCGACGGATTACTTTATTCCACTTACATTTCGGAAAACGGGCAAGAGTGGATTTCAAATTTTTTCTACCCGCCAAACCATGCCATCATCAGCAGCCACGAAAGTTTTATGGTTGGGAAAAAATCGACTGAAGCCATCAGGGCTTACGAAGATTCTACCATCATTTACATTACAAAAGGCGAATTTACCAGCCTGACAACAGAAAATCCTGAATTGGAACACATGACGCGGGTCATCGCCGAAGAAAGTTATGTGAACACACTCCGACGAGTTTATGCTTTTCAATCGCTTACAGCAGCTCAACGAGTTAAACGATTTATTGCTGAAAACAGCGATCTGGTATCGAGGGTTCAGCGCCAACATATTGCATCGTACCTGGGAATACACCGGAATATTTTCACGAGGGTGCTTCACAAACTTTGATTTCGCAACTTTTGTTGCGCGTCGAAAAATTTGATTCAACTAGTTTTGCAACAACTGGTTCAGTTCTATGAAAATATTAATGGGTGTTTTTCGGTAAAAAAGCAAAACCAGTTAACCTCTGGAAAGCAATACCTCAGGTTACCTTACTTCAGCGACTCATTGGGTTGCCTGGTTCATTCGAAGTTCATATCTGGTTAACTCATCGAAACGCAATAGATTACGTGCCCAACGTACAATAACATAAAAAACACAAATTATGGCAAAAGTTATTGGAGCAGTGGTGGTTGACAACGAAGAATGCAAAGGTTGCGGCCTTTGTGTTGAAGCTTGCCCTCAGGAAGTACTGAGTCAAAATAAACAGGTAAACAGTCGTGGATATCATTATTCATTTATGAAAGATGCTGAAGCTTGCATTGGCTGCTCGAATTGTGCGGCAGTTTGTCCCGATTCATGCATCACTGTATACCGCTTAAAAATCTAAGAAGTTCGGAGTTTGAAGTGCCTAAAGTTCGAAGTTATAACTCCAGGCACTTTAGGCACTCTAGCTCATTTTAAGATCTTATTTCAACAAAGTAAAAATCGTAAAACAAAGAATATGGGAGAACTTAGATTAATGAAAGGAAACGAGGTTATAGCCGAGGCTGCCATTCGATGTGGCTGCGACGGTTACTTCGGATATCCCATCACGCCACAGTCGGAAGTCATGGAAACTCTGATGGATCGTGAACCCTGGAACGAAACCGGTATGGTCGTCCTTCAGGCAGAAAGTGAAATTGCTTCCATTCATATGCTGTATGGTGCCGCAGCAACAGGCAAAAAAGTTTTAACATCCTCTTCAAGCCCCGGAATTAGTTTAATGGCTGAGGGTATTTCATATATCGCAGGCGCCGAGTTGCCTTGCTTAATTGTGAATGTTCAGCGGGGTGGCCCCGGATTGGGTACTATTCAGCCTTCTCAGGCCGATTATTTCCAGTCTACGAAAGGCGGAGGCCACGGCGATTATCACCTGATTGTTCTGGCGCCTTCATCGGTTCAGGAAACAAATGACTTTGTGGAACTCGGCTTTCGACTTGCCTTCAAATACCGGAACCCGGCTATGATTTTGACTGATGGTGTCATCGGACAAATGATGGAAAAAGTGGTTCTTTCTGATTACGTTCCTAGGACAACCGATCAGGAAATTGAAGACAAATATGGTTCATGGGTAACCAACGGACGCAAATCAAACCGCCAACGTCACATTATTACGTCGCTCGAAATGGATTCGGGCAGAATGGAGAACAATAACATTCGCCTTCAGGAAAAATATGCCCGGATGGAGGATGAAGATGTGCTTTTTGAAGAAATACAATGCGACGACGCTGAATATCTTTTGGTAGCGTTCGGATCATCGTCGCGCATTTGCCAGAAAGCCGTTGACGTGGCTCGTGAAAAAGGTATAAAAGTTGGCCTCTTGCGCCCGATTACGTTATTCCCTTTCCCGAAAAAACCAATTGCCGCCCGTGCCAAACAAGTAAAAGGAATTTTAGTGGTTGAAATGAATGCCGGTCAAATGATTGAAGATGTTCAACTGGCAGTGGGCTGCTCCGGAAACTCAATTCCGGTGAAACACTATGGACGAATGGGTGGAATTATTCCAAGTCCGGTGGAAGTAATTGAAGCCCTTGAACAAAAACTGATAGGAGGATAAATTATGGAACTTGCTGAAATCATTAATCCCAATAACCTGGTTTACGAAAAACCAAATTTACTGACAGAAACAACCATGCACTATTGCCCGGGCTGTAGCCATGGTGTAGTTCACAAATTGTTGGCCGAGGTTATCGAAGACCTCGATATTCAGGACAAAACCATTGGTGTTTCTCCTGTGGGGTGTGCTGTTTTTGCGTACAATTACCTCGATATCGACTGGCAGGAAGCCGCGCACGGAAGAGCGCCGGCTGTGGCAACCGGCATAGCCCGAACCAATCCCGACAAAGTTGTATTTACCTATCAGGGCGACGGCGATTTAGCGTCGATCGGAAGTGCTGAAATTCTTCATGCCTGCAACCGGGGCGAAAATATGGTAGTCATATTTATCAACAATGGAATATACGGAATGACCGGCGGGCAAATGGCTCCAACAACTCTGATCGGACAGGTTACAGCCACAACACCAAACGGACGCGACGTTGGCCGCAATGGCTATCCGCTAAAAATTACCGAACTTGTTGCCCAATTACCCGGAACTTCTTATGTAACCCGTCAATCGGTTCATACACCGGCATCAATCCGGAAGTGCAAAAAAGCCATCTCGAAAGCGTTTCAGGCCGCTATCGATAAAAAAGGAACTTCGTTTGTTGAAGTGGTATCGACCTGCAACATGAACTGGAAAATGACACCGGTAAAGGCGAACGAATGGATGGTAAACAACATGTTCCCATTCTATGTTCCGGGCGACCTGAAGGACAGTACAAAGACTGACCCAGCAATGTATTCACCACTTAAAAACTAAGAACGATGACCGAAGAAATTATTATAGCCGGATTTGGCGGACAAGGTGTACTTTCGATGGGAAAGATTTTGGCTTATTCAGGAGTAATGGCCGACCAGGAAGTTTCATGGTTTCCATCGTATGGTCCTGAAATGCGTGGCGGAACGGCCAATGTTACGGTTATCATTAGCGACAGTCGCATAAGTTCACCCGTTCTGAATGAATACGATACAGCCATTATTCTCAACCAGCAGTCAATGGACAAGTTTGAGGCTCACGTAAAACCCGGAGGGGTTTTAATTTACGATCCAAACGGAATCATTCACCCTCCCAAACGCACTGATATTAATATTTATAAAATTGAAGGAACTTTAATCGCCGCAGAACTGGGCAATGTAAAAACCTTTAACATGGTTGTTTTAGGTGCTTACCTGAAAGCCAAACCGGTAGTGAAAATGGAAAGCGTTGAAAAGGGCTTGGAAAAATCACTACCCAGCCGCCATCATTCGCTGATTCCTATGAATCTTCAGGCCATTCAAAAAGGGCTTGAAAGTCTCGAACTGGTACAGGCCGTTTAATCCAATCCTGAATTTGTATTCCTGAAATAGAATAGTCTGTATCAAAAGTCGTAACAATTGCAGTTCCAGTCATCCCGAATTTATTTCGGGATCTGACATCCAATGCGTTGGGGCCTGAAACCCCGCCTGTCAAGCGAGCGGGCAGGAAGTTCAGGATGACTGTGTTAATGACTTTTGATACAGACTATTTTGTTTGAATATCCGGATAATTTAACTCGTTCATCAACGCCAATCCTATTGCGTGAACCTTTAGCACTATTCCTATTTTCATCCGAAGTTGTCCCCAACCTTTGGCACAGTCCGGTCGCCTTCTTTACAATTCATAAAAAACATCCTGACAAAACTACAAACATACAAGGAAGACTTCAGAAAAAGGTTTTGTTAAATCTTGCAATTAATGCGCATTATTATATCAATTAATGCACATTATTATATTCTTTAAGGCGCATTATTTCTTGCGTTATTGTGCCATATTTTGTATATTTATTTAAACAAATTTCATAAAACTATGGCACTTAAATATAAAATTATCTCGACATTCAGGCCCGGAGAAGGAAAGGACGGGAGTCGAATATGGTTTCCCAAAATATCAGGGTCAGGTCAGGCCGATTTAAGAGAAATTGCAAACATATTGCACAAGCGGTCGACTGCCAGCGAAGCCGATGTATTTCTGATCGTGAAAGGACTTGTTGACCTCATTCCCGAACTGCTGGCCGACGGGCGTACGGTAAAACTCGACGAGTTGGGCACCTTCAGGGTACACGCCAAGGTCCGAACCAGCGATTCGCCCGATTCAGTTACGGTGAAAAATATAGAGCAACTGCGCGTTAGTTTCAGGCCTGACAAATGGATGAAAAACGTGTTGAAAAACGCTAAAGTTGTACCGAAATAACAATGTACTTCAAATTATGGACAACAAAAAAGGTTACCTTTTCGAGATAACCTTTTTCACAGCAATAATTTGGCTGTTATTTGAGCTTTAAAGCTACTCCCAGGTTAAGATACGCAATCCCCGACCCCAGTTCAACCATTCCGGCTACATTGTCGTTAAAGAAATAGCGTGCACCAACAAATCCCGAAAAGATAACCCCGCTGCCAGAAGCACTTCCAACAGAAGAACCACCCCCATACCATTTTGAACTTACAACATTGTACCCAAGCATTGCTCCAACATAAGTATCAAGCTTCTCCACCAAATTATAATGGAGGTAACCGCGTGGGCCAATAATAATGTTACTGTATTTCCAGCCATAATCATAACCCGTATACTTGTATTTAGAAGCTGCATAACCCAAATATCCGCCCAGGCCCCATGCACCTTTTCCATCAAATAACTGGTCATCCATAACAACCTCAAGTGAACCTGAAATTGGAGGAACAGTACTGGAATAATAAGAACCGCTATAAAGTGCGCTTCCCAGACCAACTCCGAGGTTTACGATTTTATCACCTTTTGCGACTTCCTGGGCATTTCCAACTAAAAAGCCCAAAACAAACAACGATACGAGAAGTAAATTCTTAGATTTCATAGCTTATTTTTTAAAATTGAATATGCGCATATAACAATAAAAAACTAATAATGTTTATTTAATACCTCATTGTCTATTATTGCTTCTATGAAAAAAGTTCAGCTACTGCTTTAAAAATCTTAGTCTAAAATAGGATAGTTTATAGGCAACTATGGATGGATAACGTATTTTATACAAAAAAAAAACTCCATCCCAATGAAGGAATGGAGTTAATTTAAAGATGGCGACGACCTACTCTCCCACAAATAAATGCAGTACCATCGGCGCTGGCGGTCTTAACTTCTCTGTTCGGAATGGGAAGAGGTGGAACCCCGCCGCAATAGTCACCTAAAGCTTTCATGGTGGCTTACGTATTTGCAACACCAAAATATTTTTAACATACCGGGAATAAACAGAAGTTTTTTCAGATTGACCTGTAAACACTAGCGAAAGTCTTCGGGCAATTAGTACTACTCGGCTTTGACGTCACCGCCTTTACACCTGTAGCCTATCAACGTCGTGGTCTACGACGACCCTCAAAGGAAATCTCATCTTGAGGTAAGCTTCGCGCTTAGATGCTTTCAGCGCTTATCTCGTCCACACGTAGCTACTCTGCAATGCAGCTGGCGCCACAACAGATTCACCAGAGGTGTGTCCACCGCGGTCCTCTCGTACTAGCAGCAGGTCCTCTCAAATTTCCAACGCCCACAACAGATAGGGACCGAACTGTCTCACGACGTTCTGAACCCAGCTCGCGTGCCACTTTAATGGGCGAACAGCCCAACCCTTGGGACCTTCTCCAGCCCCAGGATGTGACGAGCCGACATCGAGGTGCCAAACCGCTCCGTCGATATGAGCTCTTGGGAGCGATCAGCCTGTTATCCCCGGCGTACCTTTTATCCTTTGAGCGATGGCCCTTCCATGCGGAACCACCGGATCACTATGCCCTACTTTCGTACCTGATCGACTTGTCAGTCTCACAGTCAAGCTCCCTTGTGTCATTGCACTCTACAGACGGTTACCAATCGTCTTGAGGGAACCTTTGGAAGCCTCCGTTACTCTTTTGGAGGCGACCACCCCAGTCAAACTACCCACCACGCATTGTCCCCCGAGTAATCGGGGTTAGGTCCCAGATAAGCAAAGGGACGTATTTCAAGGATGGCTCCACGAGTCCTGGCGAACCCGCTTCATAGCCTCCGTCCTATCCTACACATTACTTACCCAGGATCAATACGAAGTTGCAGTAAAGGTGCACGGGGTCTTTCCGTCCCGTTGCGGGTACTCGGCATCTTCACCGAGACTACAATTTCACCGAGCTCATGGCTGAGACAGTACCCAGATCGTTACACCATTCGTGCAGGTCGGAACTTACCCGACAAGGAATTTCGCTACCTTAGGACCGTTATAGTTACGGCCGCCGTTTACCGGGGCTTCAATTCAATGCTTCTCTTGCGATAACATCCCCTCTTAACCTTCCGGCACCGGGCAGGTGTCAGGCCATATACATCATCTTTCGATTTAGCATAGCCATGTGTTTGTGATAAACAGTCGCCTGGGCCTTTTCACTGCGGCTGGCTTGCACCAGCGCCCCTTCTCCCGAAGTTACGGGGCTATTTTGCCTAGTTCCTTAGCCATGGATCACTCGAGCGCCTTAGGATTCTCTCCTTGACTACCTGTGTCGGTTTGTGGTACGGGTTTCTAATACCTGAAGCTTAGAGGTTTTTCTTGGAAGCTCTTACGATCACTATCCGGTTGCCCGAAGGCTCCCGGTACTGTCAGGTTTCAGCTCTACCAGCGGATTTGCCTACCGGTATCAACACTTACGCCCTTTAACGTACTATTCCGTCAGTACGCGGATCTTTCATCACTCCGTCACCCCATCGCAGTATTAAAAAGTATTGGAATATTAACCAATTGTCCATCGAATACGCCCTTCGGCTTTTCCTTAGGTCCCGACTAACCCTGATCCGATTAACGTTGATCAGGAAACCTTAGTCTATCGGCGAGGAGGTTTCTCACCCCCTTTATCGTTACTTATGCCTACATTTGCTTTTCCAAACGCTCCACCGCTCCTTACGAAACAGCTTCTACGCAGTTTGGAATGCTCCCCTACCAGTGTATATTGCTATACAATTCATAGCTTCGGTGATATACTTTATGCCCGATTATTATCCATGCCCGATCGCTCGACTAGTGAGCTGTTACGCACTCTTTAAATGAATGGCTGCTTCCAAGCCAACATCCTAGCTGTCTAAGCAATCAGACCTCGTTAGTTCAACTTAGTATATACTTGGGGACCTTAGCTGATGATCTGGGTTCTTTCCCTTTTGGACGTGGACCTTAGCACCCGCGCCCTCACTCCCGGTAAGCATCTTGCAGCATTCGGAGTTTGTCTGGATTTGATAGGCGGTGAAGCCCTCGCATCCAATCAGTAGCTCTACCTCTGCAAGACTCGTAACCGAGGCTGCACCTAAATGCATTTCGGGGAGTACGAGCTATTTCCCAGTTTGATTGGCCTTTCACCCCTACCCACAGTTCATCCAAGAACTTTTCAACGTTAACTGGTTCGGTCCTCCATCCCGTGTTACCGGGACTTCAACCTGACCATGGGTAGATCACAAGGTTTCGCGTCTAGCGCCACTGACTTTACGCCCTATTCAGACTCGCTTTCGCTTCGACTCCGGGACTGAATCCCTTAATCTTGCCAGTGACGACTAACTCGTAGGCTCATTATGCAAAAGGCACGCAGTCACCACACGAAGTGGCTCCTACAGCTTGTAGGCGCACGGTTTCAGGTACTATTTCACTCCGCTGTTCGCGGTTCTTTTCACCTTTCCCTCACGGTACTAGTTCACTATCGGTCTCTCAGGAGTATTTAGCCTTACCGGATGGTCCCGGCAGATTCAGACAGGATTCCTCGTGTCCCGCCCTACTCAGGATACTGCTAGCTTGTTAATTCTTTACGTGTACCGGACTATCACCGTCTTTGGTTGAACTTTCCAAAACATTCCACTTAAAATTAACTCACACAGCGCAGTCCTACAACCCCAACATTGCCGAAACAGTGTTGGTTTAGGCTGTTCCCTTTTCGCTCGCCACTACTAGGGGAATCACTTTTGTTTTCTTTTCCTCCGCTTACTTAGATGTTTCAGTTCAGCGGGTTGACCTCCGACATAATCGGATACTCCATTGCTGGAGTGGGTTGTCCCATTCGGATATTTACGGATCAAAGGTTATTTGCACCTCCCCGCAACTTTTCGCAGCTTATCACGTCCTTCTTCGTCTCTGAGAGCCAAGGCATCCTCCGTACGCCCTTACTAACTTTCTTCTATTTATTATACTTACAGGTTAATCTTGTATTTACTTCTATTTATTTTTCCCAATATGTCAAAGAACTTTATAACTCTTCTTTCCGCCTCCAGGCTCCCGAACCGGTTACCTTTCTGTTTCCAGATTGTGTGAGTTAAACGTGGATATCATACGGACTCGAACCGTTTATTATGCGCCACCGCATATCCTTGTTATTCCAGTATTTTAAGAACTTTTTTTTGTTTGTTTTTTGATCTTCTTATTCTCCGTACTCTTAACTTAGGTACCCAGGTACTTTGTCACTTTGGTACTCTTTTCGTGGAGAATAAGGGAGTCGAACCCTTGACCCTCTGCGTGCAAGGCAGATGCTCTAGCCAACTGAGCTAATCCCCCGGTTGTGAAGATTAGAATTTTAGAATCCTGAAGATTAGAATGGATTCGCATCGCTGCTTCATCTTTTATTCTAACTTTCTTTCACTCTAATATTCTGATATTCCTGTAGTCCCGCCCAGAGTTGAACTGGGGACCTCTACATTATCAGTGTAGCGCTCTAACCAACTGAGCTACGAGACTGTTTTGCTTTGTTCAGCGATCTTGCTGTAATAACTTAAGCATTTTCGCTTCCATCTAACAGCTCTTCGCTTTTCGCTGCACTCAATATTTTAATAAAAAAGGTAAACAAGGCGTTTGCAACAAGTCAAAATCTTTTGTTCTCGTCGTAAGCTCCAGAAAGGAGGTGTTCCAGCCACACCTTCCGGTACGGCTACCTTGTTACGACTTAACACCAGTTACTAGTTTTACCCTAGGCCGCTCCTCGCGGTTACAGACTTCAGGTACCCCCAGCTTCCATTGTTTGACGGGCGGTGTGTACAAGGCCCGGGAACGTATTCACCGCATCATGGCTGATATGCGATTACTAGCGAATCCAGCTTCACGAAGTCGGGTTGCAGACTTCGATCCGAACTGAGACCAACTTTAGAGATTAGCATCCTGTCACCAGGTAGCTGCCCTTTGTATTGGCCATTGTAACACGTGTGTAGCCCTGGACATAAGGGCCGTGCTGATTTGACGTCATCCCCACCTTCCTCACACCTTACGGTGGCAGTCTCGCTAGAGTCCCCGGCTTGACCCGCTGGCAACTAACGATAAGGGTTGCGCTCGTTATGGGACTTAACCCGACACCTCACGGCACGAGCTGACGACAACCATGCAGCACCTTGAAGAACGTCCGAAGAAGGCCACCTTTCGGCAGCTGTCGTTCCCCATTTAAGCCCAGGTAAGGTTCCTCGCGTATCATCGAATTAAACCACATGTTCCTCCGCTTGTGCGGGCCCCCGTCAATTCCTTTGAGTTTCAACCTTGCGATCGTACTCCCCAGGTGGCTCACTTAATGCTTTCGCTTGGCCGCATACTGTGTATCGCATACAGCGAGTGAGCATCGTTTACGGCGTGGACTACCAGGGTATCTAATCCTGTTCGCTCCCCACGCTTTCGTGCATCAGCGTCAGTGTTAGTTTAGTAAGCTGCCTTCGCAATCGGTGTTCTGTGTAATATCTAAGCATTTCACCGCTACACTACACATTCCGCTTACCTCAACTAAACTCAAGCTCTTCAGTATCAATGGCAATTCTATCGTTGAGCGACAGGATTTCACCACTGACTTAAAAAGCCGCCTACGCACCCTTTAAACCCAATGAATCCGGATAACGCTTGCATCCTCCGTATTACCGCGGCTGCTGGCACGGAGTTAGCCGATGCTTATTCATACACTACCGTCGGGTCCCCACTCGTGGAGATTTTTCTTGGTGTATAAAAGCAGTTTACAACCCATAGGGCCGTCATCCTGCACGCGGGATGGCTGGTTCAGGCTTGCGCCCATTGACCAATATTCCTCACTGCTGCCTCCCGTAGGAGTCTGGTCCGTGTCTCAGTACCAGTGTGGGGGATCATCCTCTCAGAACCCCTAGACATCGTAGTCTTGGTGAGCCGTTACCTCACCAACTAACTAATGTCACGCATGCCCATCTTTAACCGCCGGAGCTTTATCTATCAAATCATGCGACTCAATAGAACTATGAGGTATTAATCCACATTTCTATGGGCTATCCCTCTGTTAAAGGTAGGTTGCATACGCGTTACTCACCCGTGCGCCACTCTCATGAGAGCAAGCTCTCAATCCCGTTCGACTTGCATGTGTTAGGCCTCCCGCTAGCGTTCATCCTGAGCCAGGATCAAACTCTTCGTTGTAATATAAAAGTTAAATATTCTCCAGCTCTTATTCGACGTTAACTCTTGATTTATTCTTGCGTAACCTTCCTTGTTTTACCTTTTTCAATATTTTCAATGAACTCCGGGTCTCTTAAACCCTTGTCTATCTTTTCTACCTTATTCCCGGCTGCCCCTCTTTCCGAAGTGCCTTCTTTCCCGTAGTCTCATCCTTTTTATCCGAACGTTTCCGCCTCCACTCTTCTGCCCCTACGGCAGCGCTTGTTTCAGCGGGGTGCAAAGTTAAGAAGCTTTTCTAAATCACCAAAAATATTTTAAACTTTTTTGATTCTTTTTTTTCTTCCCGGCATGCTTCTGGTTAACCCGGTTATTCGACTACAACCTCATCCCCATTCCCGCATCATTTGCCTTTAAAACCCTGCTCCCAATACGTTCAATGAACTCTTTTTGTTTTAGCGGCTGCAAAGGTAAAGATCATTTCTAAACTTCCAAACGTTTTCGAAAATTATTTAAAATTTCTTTTCAAACCCCTGCTAACCAAACCCTTAATGAACTTCCGCTTCACTTCCCGCATCACTGCTCCCCCGTTTAGCGGCTGCAAATATACTCCCCTTTTTTATTCTAACAACACCTAATTAAAACATTTTTGAAAAGTTTTTCCGTCTCTTTTCTTACCTCCCTATCAATGTGTGTGTTACAAAACATACTTTTAAAAACTTTTTGCGAAGTATACCTGATTTGATTCAGAAAATTTAGATTTTCGGCAATATACAAGCCTTAAGTTAACCCTAAGAAGCTTTTTAAAATTGGATGGATTCTACCCTACTTAAATGCCATTCTGTAATAACAATCCAAATCCTAAACGCAATTTTCCTGATCAATACGCCTACCTTAATTCAGTAAACGAATTGACCTGGTCTAAAAATCCACCCAATGAAGCCTCTCCTCGCTGGGCATTTTCGATAAATATTTGTTAAAACACTTCAATTAACCTTCGCCTCGACCCCCAGGTAATCGCTCGCCCATTCCTTTAGTGAAGTGGCAAAATTGATCATTCGTGCTATTTCTTCATCCGTAGGTATAATTTCAGGAGTAGGTTCAAGCGAACAAAAATTCATGAAGCGGTTCATGAAACGCACTTCGGCATGAAATTCCTCAGGTGCATTGTGATTCTTTTTTAGCTCGCGATACATCGATGAAATACTTGAATGTTCAGGGATAAAGTCTGATTTCATTAATATACTGGTCATGTAATTCTCGATTGACATGGCTACTAAATTGTAAATAACCAGATTCCCGAGCCTCTTTTTCTGCGCGGCGCCATAGGCTGTTTTATAATAATCTGCCGCTTCCAAATAATAGCTTTTCCATTCCATATCGTAGATTTTTAAAGTTCGAGACTAATTAGATTATTGGCCAAACTGATTAATTCATCAACACGAAGCTCTCTTTTCTTGCGAAATGACAAGCTTTTAACCTGATCTGTCAATAATGCTGTTTGCCCGTCTGTCATCTTCAGGTTTTGTTTTTCAAGCAAATGCCTGATTGTTCCCGATCCCGAATGCCGCCCAAGAACCATTTCGGTAGAACGTCCTATTTCAGAAGAAAGGAAGGGCTGATATGTCAGTTCATTTTTCAGGAGACTGTTGCAATGAATGCCTGATTCGTGGCGACAAATCATATCTCCAACAATTGGTTTTGAAGGATAGATTGGTTTTGAAGATGCTTCAGCAACAAAACGGCAAAGTTCCTGCATTCCGGAAAGATGAATTCCACAATCAATTCCTGCGGAAACTTTCAAGGCCGCAGCAATTTCTTCCAGAAACGCGTTTCCGGCACGTTCTCCAAGTCCATTTACTGTTGCACTTACCGAGCTTGCTCCGGAAAGCAAAGCTGCCACAGAATTCGCCGTTGCCATCCCCAAATCGTTATGCCCATGAAACTCGAAATCCACAAACGGGAATTTTTCTGAAACTGAGGAAACCAATTGTGCAGTTGAAAATGGGTTTAATATACCAACGGTATCAGCCAGTCGAATGCGGTCAACACCTTCGGCCAGACACGCTGAAATAAACTCATTCAGAAATTCACGATTGGCACGTGATGCGTCTTGAGCTCCAATAGCAATGAAATCGAAGCGCTGACGGGCAAATGAGATGATTGGACGAAGTTGTTTCAAAACCCAATCGGTATTTCGCCCCATCGCTGAAAGTTGAATATCGGAAACCGGGAATGAAATATTAATTCGGTTGGCTCCGGTTTTGGCCGATTCTTCAATATCAAATTCTTTTGCTCTTGCCCAACAAAGCTTATCGAACCGGAAACCGGCCTGGACAATCTCCCGAATCATGTGTAATTCATCTTTACCCATTGCCGGAGTACCAACTTCCAATTCTTTGATACCGCAATCTTCGAGCATGCCGGCGATGCGAAGTTTTTCGTCCAAAGTAAATACAACTCCGGGGGCTTGTTCTCCATCCCGAAGTGTAGTATCGATGATATGTGGGGTTGTTGCCATAATCTTGAGTATTAGAATTTTGAATCTTGAATGATCATTCATCGCGCTCTTTGCGGCGCATACAGCTATTGCTTTTCAACTAAGATTTGTGAATGCGCCTAGTTTCTTATCCCGCTTTTCACCCCGGGTGCCGCTTCGCTTTACCCGGGGCTATTGATGTTTAACCCTTTCAGGGTAATAATGCGACCAGAGATTGAAAACTGCGACTGAATACTAACTATTCGCTGATCAGGTATTCATCAACTGCATTGCCCTCTTCCAAAGCGTCGAGAATTTCGTCGATGCGTTCTGTAGTGATTCCACCGTACCAAAAATTATTGGGCTGGATAACCATAACCGGACCCTGAGAGCAAACATTCAAACAAGCTGTTGAAGAAACTGCTGCATCGATTCCACGGTCGGCGCACTCTTCTGTTACATACTGAATAAATTCGGCTGCTCCGTTTTTGTTACAAAATCCTTTGGCATCGCCGGCAACCCGATATGAGTTGCAAATCAAAATGTGGTACTCTGGTTTTTTCATTGTGATGATATTTACATTTTATAATAGATTTTAAACTCAATTCAATAAGTCATCCTGAACTTGTTTCAGTATCCGTTATTCTATGCGGTGAGATCCTGAAACAAGTTCAGGATGACGGGTTATCAACCGCAGCCGGTAGCCTTTCCGGAGCAGGCCGAACCGCATTTAAAGACATCGGCCTTTTTCACGGTGCGTAATTCTTTACCTTTATATATAGCGTCCAATCCTTCGTCAATCAAACCGGTCATTTCCACAATGCGGATTCCGGTGCGGCCAATCGTTGCTGATGGACTTGGCCCAATTCCGCCAACCAACAAGGCGCGGCAATCGTTTAACAGTTCTGCCAGGTCTTCCCAACGTTTGCTCCCTGTTCCTGAAGGCGGGGTGTCGCGCTTTTCGACCATCCGATATCCATTCGGAGTTTCGCGGAAAATGTAAACACTGTCGGCTTCGCCCAAATGCTGATTGACCAATAAGCCTTCGTTACTGGCTACGGCCACAAACGGACGGGTTTCATCGTTTTCAACAGTCATATTGATTACTTCGGACATGATTTTCTTCGCTTCTGTATCATCCTGACCAAGTAATCCCACTGCATCGGCACGGCAACGGGCGCAATGGGTCATCGGCTTCAGGTGCTTGGCAATTTTCAGACGAATTTCGCGCATGGTGAGCATATCCGGCTCTTTCAGGTTTTCGTAGGGTGTGTCGGCTACCGGGAATAATGGAATGGCATTCATCAGTTCTGCACCCAGTTCTTTCGCTTTTTCAGCAACGCTTTCAACCAATTGATCGTTCTCTCCCGGAATGACAATGGTGTTGATCTTAACCATAATTCCAAACCTGCGTAACATTTTAATGGCAACCAACTGGTTTTCGAGTAAAACCTCAGCGGCTGCTTTGCCAACATATCCACGGTTTCCGAAGCGCGCCCATTTGTATATACCTTGTGTTACTTCCGTATCCAGCGAATTCAAAGTAATCGTTACATGACTTACTCCCAACTCGGCCAGTTCCTCTACAAACGGAGCAACATTCAGTCCGTTGGACGAAAGACACAAAATCATTTCAGGAAAATGCTGACGAACCAAACGCAAGGTGGTCATCGTTTCGGTTGGATTGGCAAACGGGTCGCCAGGACCAGCAATTCCGACAACTGACAGATTTGGCATCTTTTCTTTCAGTTTAATCAAATATGCCAATGCCTGTTCCGGAGAAAGAACTTCGCTGGTAACGCCGGGACGGCTCTCGTTGACGCAATCGTAATCGCGTTTGCAATAATTACATTGTATGTTGCATTTTGGGGCAACGGGCAGATGAACCCTTCCATATTGACCTTTCGCTTCGATGTTGAAGCACGGATGTTTTTCGAGATCTATCATAGCGTTTGAGTTTTTGTTCTTACATATATTTATAGCCAACTTCAGAATGGTCTTGCTTGTAACCGATCAGCGTATTGGTGATCTGGTCGAATAATTCCTGTGTTCCGGCATAACCGAGGTGTTTAATTCGTTGTCCGCCAATGCGGTCGTGAATCGGAAATCCGCAGCGCACAATCGGGATGTTTAAATCGCGGGCGATGTAGTAGGCTTTGCTGTTTCCGATCAGGATGTCGGGTTTATTTTCGGCACACCATTCGTGAATCAACTCATAGTCCCAGCCATTTTTAACCAAAATTGAGTCAGGGTTCTCCGGACAATATTTTTTAATCTCCGTATCCAGATGGCCACTTTCACCTCCTGAAGCGGCAAGCACCACTTCAATTCCGATTTCATTCAGGAAAGCGGCAATACCTACCACAAAATCTTCTTCACCAAAAATCACAGCCTTTTTCCCGAAAATGTACTTGTGACCGTCAACATAAGAGTCAATCAGGCGACCACGTTCTTTTTTATATTTCAGCGGAATTTCTTTTCCTGAAACTTCTTTCAGCGTTTCAAAAAACTTGTCGCACGAACCAACTCCGATTGGCATCGGCATCCGGCGATTTTCGACTCCGAAAGTACTTTCCAGATAATCGCCTGCAGAAGTTGCCTGTACATTGGTTTTCACACGTCCGGCCAAACTGCCTTTGTTCAGGATAGTGCCAAATTCGATGGAGGCGCGGGCAGAACCGCATTTTTTAACCGATTCAATTGGTGTGCCGCCATCGGGAATGCGTTTGTACGAATCCCAGATTGGGTTATCGAGTGTTTCAGAATAATCAGGTAATAATATATAGTCAATCCCGAAATCTTCGAGAATCGTTTTGATCTGTCGTAAATCTTCTGGAGAAACGAACCCCGGAAAAATATTGAGGTGCTCGCCCAATTCGCCGGTTTCAGCCATCGATTTCACAATTCCGGTAACAGCTTCGTGGAAACCATCCATGTGCGATCCCTGGTAACTAGGGGTGGATGCGGTAACAAAATGAGGAAGTTGCTTTTCTCCTGAAAGTTCCTTGAACGTGCGAATGTATTGTTTCACATCGTCGCCAATGGTTTCGCTCAAACAGGTGGTTGTGATGCCAATCACTTCGGGCTGATATTGTTTGATTACATTGCCGATAGCGGCATGACAATTGGCCCCGCCACCAAAAATGGTTGCTTCTTCGCTAAAGTTAGACGAGGCAATATCAACGGGTTCTTTATAATGACTAATCAGGTAGCGGCGGATGTATGTTGCACAACCCTGACCGCCATGAATAATGGGGACACATCCGCGAATGCCTTTGAATGCAACGCTGGCGCCAAGGGGTGCGCAAAGTTTGCAGGCGTTGCGGGTGGATTTGAAAGGTTCTTCTGCCGTGGGTTTGGGTGGTGTATTATTAATAGTGTCTTTCATGGTGCTATTCTCCTTTTCTTTTGTTCCGGGTTGCGGGTTTCGAGTTACGCGTTTCGGGATTGGATATTCGATATTTTACATTCTATATTGGATATTTTGTAAGCTATTTCATAAACTTCCAGACCGGACTGCAAACTGAGGCATGAACTTCCTTCGCGAAATTCAACATGCCTTCGTAGCCGGCGAGCGCTTCTTTTCGTTCGTGGTTGTGATCGCAGAAACCTAGTCCGAGTTTGTAAGCAATGGGTCGTTCTTTAACTCCTCCAATAAATAGGTTGGCTCCTGTTTGTTTCACAAATTCCGAAAGTTCATTGGGGTTCGAGTCGTCAACGATGATAGTTCCTTCGTCGCACAATTCTTTCAATAAATTATAATCGTCCTGATTTCCGGTTTGTGAACCGACGACAACGGTCTTCATTCCGAGCAATCGCAAAGCTTTCACCAATGAAATAGCTTTAAAAGCTCCACCCACATAAATGGCAGCCTTTTTACCTTCAAGGTCTCTTCTGTATTCCTGAAGTGCAGGCAATAGTGTGCTGATTTCTTCTTTAACCAACTGACGGGCTTTTTCCATCATCTCTTCGGATTTGAAGAAACGAGCCACTTCATACAGCGCATCCGACATGTCTTCGATTCCGAAATACGAAACTTTCATGAACGGTATGCCATACTTTTCTTTCATGTCCTTGGCCAGGTAAATCATCGATCCTGAACACTGAACCACATTGAGTTTGGCGTTGTGGGCTTTTCGAACGTCGTCAATCCGGCCATCGCCTGTCATGCAGGCCACCATGTTTACTCCCATCCGGCGGTAATATTCGGCCAGCATCCAGAGTTCTCCGGCCAGGTTGAAATCGCCCAGAATATTAATGCTATGTTCTGGAACTTCAGTTTTATTATCAGTTCCAATCAGCTTGGAGAGCGCATCGCAGGCCAGTTTGTAACCGTCTTTTTTTGTCCCGTTGAAACCTTCGGACATTACCGGAATAACGTCAATACCTTTTTCTTTGGAAACCCGACGGCAAACGGCTTCCATATCGTCGCCAATTACGCCAACGATGCAGGTTCCGTAAACAAAAGCAGCTTTGGGTTTGTACTGATCGATTAAGGCGTTCAAAGCCTGATACAACTTGGGTTCGCCACCAAAAACAACTTCCCGTTCTTTCAAGTCGGTAGTAAAACTAAGGCGGTGAAGTTGCGGTCCTGATGATAGTGATCCGCGTATGTCCCAGGTATAAGCGGCGCATCCTACAGGGCCATGAATCAAGTGAAGCGCATCGGCGATGGGATAAAGCACCACGCGCGATCCGCAAAAAACACAAGCACGCTGAGAGACTGAACCTGCCAAACTAGCCTTTCCACATGCAATAGCAACGTCGTTTTGTCCTTTGGTGACAATCTGACCTTTCCGTTCTTTCAGTATCTCGTTCATTGTGTTTTGTTTTAAAAATTCATACATCAGGGCTAAAACCCGGGTGCTTTTTTTCTCAATGTCCGTTGCCTAAAGGCAACGGCAAAGGATAGTGCACAATTCATCAGAAGGCTATTTTTTGCCGTCTGCTTTAGCTGACGGGTTAAGAAATTTATAAATGAAAGGGGGAGAGTGCGGGAAGCCCGCTCCCCCGTTTCAACATTAAAAAGAAAATAGCCACCTCTATCCTCCTCACCCTAAGGAGGATATTTCTTTACCGTTGAGATGTTAACGGTAGTTTTTAAAATCCTGACAGGTAGTTAGTCCTGTCAGGAATAGCAAAAGCAGGTTTGATTTTGATTTATTGAGAACTATTAGAAAATCCTATTTTATTTGGTACCATCATCCTGAACTTATCATCGTCATCCCGAATTTATTTCGGGATCTGGTGATGATTTAGAAGAGATCCCGAAACGAGTTCGGGATGACTTAATCGGCTTCTACATCACCAGTTCGAATTTTTCTTCGAGGCTGGTGGCATCTTGTTTATCCATTAGAGCACCAAGGATTTTTTCGACGATGCGCAGTCCGCCCATGTAACCAAGCGTTGAGAAATAGCTATGACCAATACGATCGACGATTGGGAATCCCATCCGTACAAATGGAATGTTTTCGTCGCGGGCAATGTATTTGCCGTAAGTATTTCCAATCAGCAGGTCAACCGGATTTTCTTTAATCCACTGGTGCATCAGGAACATATCGGCCTGAGGTCCGTTTTTGTATTTGGCTTCAGGAACACGTTCGGCAAGAATACCTTCCATGCGTTCTTCGAAGCGTTTACCCGGAGTTCCTGAAACGATATAAACCGGTTTCATATCCATGTCAACCAAAAATTCGATTAATGGAATGATGTTGTCAGGATCGCCAAAAACAGCCACTCTTTTTCCGTAGAGATACTGGTGCATGTCGGTTATCACATCAATCAGGCGACCACGTTCGTCAGAAATTTGTTCAGGAATTGAAACACGACCTGCCTTGGCCAAAGCCTGAATGAAACGGTCGGTTGCTTTGATCCCAACAGGAATATCGGTTATTTCGTATGGCACTTTGCATTGGTTATCGAGTGTAATTGCAGCCTTTTCAGTTGCCCACTCTCCCAGTCCGAGTGTTTGCATGCTGTCGCCCATACTTACCATTTCAGGAATGGTTGTTCCACCTTTAGGGTACATTTCGAATTTTCCGGTCATTGGGGTATCAAGTACATCGGATGTGTCGGGTAACAATACCGATTTAACTTTCATCACCTTCATGATGCGTTTTAATTCGCGCATATCTGCTGGTTCAACCCATCCTGAAAGAAGATTGATCTGGCGGAGTTTTTCATCGGTTTTTTCAGCAAATGCTTTTACAAAAGCATCGAGCATACTGGAATATCCGGTTACATGAGAACCTACATAACTTGGTGTTGGCGCCTGAACAATGAATTTGCCGAGTGGAACTTTGCCTTCTTCACGTGCCTTAATAGCTATCTGGTTCAAGTCGTCGCCAATGGTTTCGGACAAACAGGTTGAATGTATTGCGATAATTTCGGGTTCGTAAACCGTAAAAATTGTTTCGATAGCCTGCATCAAATTGGCTTGTCCACCGAATACCGATGATCCTTCGGTGAAGGAGCTGGTAGCAGCCATTACAGGTTCTTTGTAGTGACGGGTCAATGCGCTCC
Organism: Prolixibacteraceae bacterium; assembly: GCA_963677955.2. Classification (GTDB taxonomy): domain Bacteria; phylum Bacteroidota; class Bacteroidia; order Bacteroidales; family Prolixibacteraceae; genus Aquipluma. The sequence goes on along the minus strand of CAXXQR010000001.1, from coordinate 2,622,516 downwards.
GGTGATAGGAGCAACATCCCTGCGAACCGTGACTGTGAGGTAAACATCCGTGAACACCCAGCGCTGCATACATTGCGCCAACTGGCTGACAGGTTTTGGCCGGATTAACTGTTAACGCTTTCCGTTCTCTTACTTCGTTTGTTGTATGTCTAAGTAACATAGTATTTCCTCCTGATTTTAAGCATCAATTGTCAAACTGCCCACCAGTTCTGACTCGTTTTTCCAAGGGGCATCAATCATTTTCCAGATGTTGGTACCCAGCATTCTTTCCATTTCGCGGAAGAAATTAATGGCACCACCAAAGGCTGCATAAGGGCCACCGTAGTCGTAGCTGTGTAATTGTTTCAAAGGAACGCCGGCTTTTTGAACCACGTATTTTTCTTTGATACCAGCACAGAATATATCCGGCTTATAGAATTCAATTAATTTTTCAGTTTCCCAGTGATTAACATCATCGATAACCAGTGAATTTTTTGCCATATCAGGCATCATTCCATTGTAATCTTTAAACTCGTAACCTTTGCTTTCCAATTCAGCTTTTTTCGCAACCAAATCTTCACGGAAAAGTTTTTCGTCTTTAGTAACTGTTATTTCTTCAATATTTCTTGAATCGGCGTCAACCTTGATTGTTGGCATCACTTTACGACCTTCGTAGTCGTCGCGGTGAGCGAACTCGTATCCGGCTGAAACAGTGCGAATTCCTAATTCAGCAAATAAATCCTGATAGTGATGTGCACGCGAACCGCCAACGAACATCATGGCCAGTTTGCCCTGAACTTTTGGAATAATCGATTTTTTAACGGCATTTACTTTAGCCAATTCGCGTTCGCAAATTTCTTCTACTTTGGCTTTTAGTTCAGCATCACCAAAATAGTCGGCCACTTTCCGGAGAGATTTAGCCGTTGAGTCGGCACCGATGAAGTTTACTTTGATCCATGGAATACCATATTTCTCTTCCATCATCTCGGCAATGTAGTTGATGGAGCGGTGACACATAACCATATTCAAGTCGGCAGTGTGCGAGTACTCCATACTTTTGATGGTTGAGTTTCCGGAGAAAGTTGACAACAAAGTGATTCCGGCTTCTTCAAACAAAGCTTCGAGTTCGAAAGCGTCACCACCAATGTTGTATTCGCCCAACATATTTACCTGGAATTTTCCGGCACGTGGACGATCGTTCAAACCAACCACATTTTTAAATACACCGTTGTTGGCAATGTGGTGACCGGCCGACTGTGAAACTCCGCGGTAACCTTCGCAACTGAAACCAAAAATATTTATCCCAAGTTCAGCTTTCATGTCGCGGGCAACTGAATGAACGTCGTCACCAATCAATCCCACCGGACAGGTTGAAAAAATACCGATAGCTTTGGGTTTGAATATTTCGAACGCTTCGCGAACAGCTTCTTTCAGTTTAGCTTCTCCACCGAATACGATGTTTTCGTCCTGCATGTCGGTTGAAAAAGCATAAGTCATATAATTTTCTTCATTTTCGGCTGGTCGCGTTTGGTTACGACGTGTAAGCCATGCGTAAAAACTACAACCAATTGGACCGTGAACAAGGTTGATAATGTCGCGGGTTGGTCCTAAAACTACCCCTTTACATCCGGCGTAAGTACAACCACGTTGTGTAATAATTCCGGGAATAGTACGAACATTTGACATGATTTCCTGATCCTCGTTAGGATCGTTGATCACCATTCCTTTGACCCGTTTCTTGGCTATTTTTGGTGGATATTTTTTCAGGATCTCATCTCTAAGAGCTGAAGGATCTGGTAATCCGTTTGAATAATCTCTTCTCTTTGGCATGATAATAAGTTTTAATCTAGTGTACTGTCGCCGGTTTCGCCGGTTCTAATCTTAACCGATTCATGTAATGGAATGACGAAAATTTTGCCGTCACCCGGTTCGGGAGTCTGGTTCGCTTCGATGATGGTTTCAATAGCTTTATCAAGATTTTCATCGCTAACCACCAGGGTCACCACCCGTTGTGGGCGTAAGCGAGGTTCTTTATTCAGGTGAGCCAATGCTTCCGGAAGGTCTTTCTTTACACCTTCCAGAACTTTCGCATCCCAAAGACCTTTTCCCCGTCCAAACACTTTACCGGTGGTGGTCATCGAAGGGAGACCAGCATCTGATAGTGCTCTTTTGGTTTCATTCATCTTGTTGATGCGTATAATTGCCATGATTAACTTCATAATTGTAATTTTTTAGGTTATAATTCTTTGGTTCCACGGCTGATGGTGTAAGCTTCTTCCACCGGAGTGATAAAGATCTTTCCATCTCCGAAAGCGCCCTTAGGTTCAGTACGGGCTGCTTCCATGATAGTGGTTACTGCAAAGTCTTTGTCTTCGTCTTTAATTACCATGAGAAGCATTTCTTTCGGAAGTTCATCATAAGTCACATCTCCGATTTTGATACCACGCTGTTTTCCACGACCTACTACCGGGATTTTTGTAACGGCTATATATCCGGCTTCAAACAAGGCATTCAATACTTTACTCGATTTTTCCGGACGAATTATTGCTCTGATCATTAACATACTTTGGTTCTCCTTTTTTTTTAGTTTTTATTTGATTCACCCCTAAATCCCCTGAAGGGGACTTTACCCAACCCTGTTCAAGGCTGTGACTCTGTTACAGCCCCCTTGAGGGGGTTGTGGGTTTTAGTTTGCGATTCCGAAATCAATTAATAAAGTTTCAAGATCTTCCATGGCAAGTGGCGTTGGGATAACGAAATTGGTGTTCTCGTTGATTGCTTTTGACAATGCCCGATATTCGTTGGCCTGGCTGTGTTCAGGATCAAATTCGATCACTGTTTTGCGGTTGATTTCAGCACGTTGAACCATGTTATCACGAGGTACAAAGTGAATCATCTTTGTTCCTAACTGACGAGCCAATTCTTCGATCATTTCGCGTTCGTTGTCAACTTTACGAGAGTTACAGATGAGTCCGCCCAAACGTACAACACCTGCCTGTGCATATTTCTGAATACCTTTACAAATGTTGTTGGCAGCGTACATAGCCATCATTTCTCCTGAAACCACGATGTAGATTTCTTCAGCTTTTCCTTCACGCATTGGCATGGCAAAACCTCCGCAAACCACATCACCAAGTACATCATAAAATGTATAGTCGATTTTGAATTTTTCGTCCCAGGCACCTAATTGCTCCAACAAGTTGATCGAAGTGATGATACCACGACCAGCGCAACCTACTCCTGGTTCAGGACCACCCGATTCAACGCAACGGGTTCCGCCATATCCAGGTTTTACTACATCTTCCAGATCGATATCTTCACCTTCTTCGCGCAAAGTGTCCAGAACTGTTTTCTGCGCCAATCCGCCCAACAACAAGCGGGTTGAATCTGCTTTTGGGTCGCAACCCACTACCATAACATTAAATCCTGCCTCTGCTAATCCGGCAACTGTGTTTTGCGTGGTTGTGGATTTTCCGATTCCACCTTTACCATAAATTGCGATTTTTCTCATTTTCGTATTTTTTAAGGGTTAAACTTTTCGTGTTTGGCCAAAGCATTACGACAATGATGCCAAGAGAAGTCGGAAGTCGGAAGTCGGAAGTCAGAAGCAACACACTAAGTGCTGTAAATCTTAAACTTACAACGAATCAATTTTTTCTGAAGGAATTTTGGCACACGAAAAAATCCTACCATTTGGTAGGAAACACAAGAAGTACGTACAAAACGTGTTGCACGGCACAAAAGCAATGGTGGTAAGGATTTAAAGGGAGTTAATATTGACTTAACCTACGTTTTGGTAGGAAGAAGGATTTAGGAAGGAGGAAAAGGGAAGGGGAAAGGAGTGGGAATTAATATTTGCTTATTAAATCGGCCAAACCAATTAAGTTATTTCTTGTAACCCAAGCGTAGTCCGTATATGTTAATACATCTGTGTCAATCAAATCTTTTTTAGGAAGCATTGTCTCATCTAAAAGTTCCGTAAAAAGAGCATAAATATTATGGGTAATGTAATTTCTTTGTTTGCATGTGGATTCGAGTGCTGATGCTAAGTTGCGCTCAAGTAATTTATTGCTTTTCCCATATTGAATTAATTTACCTAATGTATATCGACTTAGGTTTTCATTAACACTTTTACGTTGATAAAAATGTATTAGCTCAGCCTCAAGTCTACCTGCTGCCAATGTAAGCTTTCCCATTTCAATGTTAAATTCCTCACTTTCCATTAATAGATTAAAAAAATCTACTCCACTTGATGGCTCGCCATTATACATATAGTCTGGTATATTATTACTTTTTTATTTGGTAATCGTTAGCCGCGAAAAACATATTTAAACTCAGCACTTCCAAATGTAACCATATTCTATGTTCACTTCAGTTAAATTTTACAAAAGATTTGGAAAATAATTGCTTGAGGGCATTGGAAGAAATATCGGAGGCGGTTCCTTGATTAGGACAGTTGGGTGCGGAGATTTTTAATCTCCGAAATGGAGAAATCGCGATTAAAAATCGCGGCACCCATAGTCGGGTTGGAAAATTTATTCAAATGCCCGCCACCACTCGCCCTGCTGGGTTTTTCGCCGTCCTGCTGATAGAAATGGCTTTCCTGCTAAAGGTTTTGCCGTCCTGCCGGTAGAAATCGTCGTCCTGCTGAAAATATGAGTGTCCTGCTGGTAGGGGAGCTGCCCTGCTGCGGGTTTCAGAAGGTTTTGTCAGATTGATGTGATTAAAATGGGTGCATTAGCTTTTTGAGATTAGCCAGTTGCCGGTACATCAGAATTTCAACGTGTGGGGATCTTGCCTGGTGTCGAATACTCGAAGAATATCAATGCTTTCTTTTCTGTCGCGGTAAAACAAAGTGTTGTGTTTGGTGATAACACATTTTCGGATTTGTTTCTTCTTATTGATTACCGGAAATTGAGTTGGATTTGTAGTAATTTGACCGATAACATCTTCAGTAATATCAATAAAATCACTCACAACCTTTTCATTCCAGTTTATTTGAAGGTAGTCAAGGATGGAAATAAAATCGTTTTAGGATAGTGGCGACTAAATGATCGGTTTAGGCATTGGTATATTTCTTTCGGATGCTTGCTATTACTTTTGAGTGAGGAATTCCTTTTCCTGCATCAATTTCGTCAATTGCCTCAACAATTCCCTTTTTTTGCTCCTCTGTCAATTCATTCCAATCACCCAAATCTTTTTTGCCATTTATGTAGTTTAAGAAAACGCCATAAAGTTCTTCCAATCGATCCTTCTCCAAAGAATCAATCTGCCGGAATAATTTGAGTTTTAAATCGGATACTGTCATGATCTGTCTTTTCCCAAAGATACAAAAATTACAACTTACACGAACTTAACGCATCAATTCAAGTCATTCAATCAGTCTCTACAGCTTACGCTCCCAAAACATCATGCGGGGTACACAATCGGTGAATCCCATTTTTTTATAAAGCGATTTGGCATTAAGGTTGTCTTCGCGAACTTCGAGATTGACGCGGCAATAACCATTTTCCAGAGCAAAATTGATAATACCCTGAAGCAAAAACTGGCCTGCTCCAATGCGGCGAAATTCAGGTGCAACAATAAAATCGTGAATATTTATAAGAGGTTTTGCCTGAAATGTAGAGAAATTTGTATTGCAATTGGCCAATCCGGCAAACTGCTCGCCAGCCATTACAAAAAAACCTAGGAATCCCGAGTGCTTTTTTAATCCGGCGATAATTTTGGGCGCAATGCTTTTCTCCATTGGCCGGTTGTTGCCCATCGGATCGTTCATGTAATCGTTCAGCAATTTAATTACCTGGGCTGCATGTTCCGAATTATTCAAATCAACCTGAAGTAGTGATAGTTCCATGAGATAATGTTTTAAATGAACGATTCTATAAATTTTTCTTATTCAGAATATCTTGCTCATTGCAAAAAAAAATCAGGTACAAAAACCCGAATTACATTATTTCAGATCTCAAGGGGGAGTCAAACCTTAAAGCGCCACGCATCGATGTTGTATTTTTTCAGACGAATTCCGAGCATTCGTTCTGTAACTTTCAGTTCATCAGCCGCTTTGGCAATGTTTCCTTTCGAGCTCACCAACGCTTCCCTGATTAATTGTTTTTCAACCTGCTCAACTGTAAACGTCAAACCTCCGGAAGCCTTGGTATTGGTGGAATCAGCGGTTTGAAGCGATGGTGGTAAATTGTAACTGTGGATGACGTTATCTTTGCTCAGTATACATGCTCTTTCAATGCAATTTTCCAGTTCACGAATATTTCCCGGCCATCGATAAATCATAAGCATGTTCAGTGCCGATGTCGTAATCCGGAGAATTTTGGCATTGTTTCGCTTATTAAACTTCTCAATAAAATGATCGACCAACGACGGAATATCGTTTCGCCGGTCGCGCAAAGGCGGAATAAAAATGGGGAAAACGTTTATCCGGTAATACAAATCCTCTCTGAATTCGTTGTTCTGAATCAAATCTTCGAGGTTACGGTTGGTAGCGCATATTATTCGGACGTCAATTTTTATGGTTTCGGTACCACCCAGCCGTTCAAATTCGCGCTGCTGAATCAATCTTAACAGTTTCACCTGGGTTGATAACGGAATATCACCAATTTCATCCAAAAAAATGGTACCGCCGTCGGCCAACTCAAATCGCCCTTTCCGGCGCATTTCGGCACCGGTAAAAGCGCCTTTCTCGTGACCAAACAACTCGCTTTCAATCAGTGTATCAGGCAGTGCAGAACAGTTTACCTTGATGAAATTCTTCTTTGCACGAGGACTCGAAAAATGAATGGAATCGGCTATAAGCTCCTTGCCAATACCACTTTCGCCCCGGATGAGAACCGTTGAATTGGTTTCGGCAACCATGTTCACAAGCGAATAAACATCGCGCATTTTACTTGAATTTCCTACGATATTTCCCGGTCTGAAATCTTTTTCAAGTTTATTCTGTAATTCAACGTTCTTCTGTTTCAGAATTTCCATTTCTTCAAGCCGCTCCTGCCTCATCCGGACGCTTGTCGAAATCATTGAGCCGATAATGGATAACATTCGGTTATCCTCATCATACAAAATATGGGGGTTGTAAATGCGAACCACACTAAGTGTTCCGGTAACCTTACCTGCTTCAATAATCGGATTGCAAATAAAAGTAAGCTCCTGTCCGTCTTTGGTCAGTTCCTGTCCTGTGCGGTTCAAAAACAAGCTCGATTTGGATATTTTATCAACAATTACCGGACGCGACATTTCAACAACCCGGCCAATGATTCCTTCGCCTAATTTATATTTGCCGCGAGCCTGTTGGGCAGTGCTATACCCATAAGCAGCTTCAATCATGATGCTTTCAGATTCGCGGTTAAATATGGTCAGGAAACTGCGTTCAGCATCCAGGTACTTAACTACCATTTCCAGTATTCCGGACAATTCATTCTTCAGCTCCTTACTTTGAATAAGCCGTTGGCTGATATTAAACAACAATTCGAGTTCCTTCAGTCCGTAACATTCATTGCCCGCCTTTTTGCATTTGAATTCCATCTATAATATCCTTTTGACAATGAATAATTGATTTTAAAATCATTTTGAACAAATATCAATAAATATATTTTCTTTTATAACACAAAACAGATGATTTAATATCCTTTTAACGTACAAGTAACAAAGTTTATCCGGCTAGAATCTCCGAAATGATTTGCAAATCAGAAAAACTAAAATCTATATGTAGAAAAAAATGAATCTGATTCATTCGATAATTTGTTATACTTTAGGTAATCAATTTCCGTTGATTACTAACCGTCCAGGTTTCATTTATCAAAAGTGATCGAAATATGTATCCCGAATCTGACAAAATAAAGAAGACAATTTTATTCCGGTCAATCCTCTTTCTTTTGACAATGTGTCAATTGACACTGTCGTTCGGGCAACAACCACCATTGGAATTTACGACCATATCAGCACTCGAAAATATTTCAAATAACAAAGTTTCAACAGTCATTCAGGATAACTATGGAAACTTGTGGATTGGCTCGGACGGCGGATTATTTCGCTTCGATGGCCAAACAGTATATGCTTACGGGCACGATGCCAATGATATAAAATCGCTTCCCTCCGGAAAAATAAACCGTTTATTCCTGGACAGCTCAAAGAAATTATGGATTTGTACAGCCGAAGGCATTTGCACATATAATCCTGAATATGATAATTTTAACCTCATCGTCAGTCGTTCAAATTTAAAGGGTCTCTTTGGTGCAAGTGTCAATGTTATTACTGAAGACAAGAACGGTCAGATCTATCTTGCCTATCAATCGAACCTTTTTGCCTACGATCAAGCGAAGGACCGGTTTATTTGCCTGGTGAAACTTAATCAGGGGAGCATAACGGCCATGACTTTTGATTCTATTAATAATGTTTGGATCGCGTCGGTATCCAGTGGGGGCTTATTTTATTTCGATCAGCAAAGACAAAAAGTTCGCACGTTTAAAAACGACCCGACAAAAAAGAACACAATTGCCAGTGATGAAATTACTGACTTAACTCTAATTGGTGACAACCTTTGGATTGCAACATACGGAAATGGAATTGACGTTTACCATGTAAAAAGTGACACTTTCAAGCATTATGTATCAACCCATTATTACGAGAATTTTGTCAATCGCATTTTTGTAGATAAAAGAAATAATATCTGGTTTTGCACTTTAGGAAATTTGAAGTTGTACAATCCGGGAAAAGACAACTTCTATAATTATTACAATCAGTTAAATAATCCGAGATCTGTAGGCAAAGGTCTGATCGATTTTTATGAAGACAACCAAGGGAACTATTGGTCGCTGTATGCCCAGGGAGGAATAAAAGTCGTTAAGAAAAAGAACAAATTCAAACATTTTGACACACAGCCTGATTATTTCTGGCATACATCGGAGCGAAATATAACTGCTGTTTCAAACGATGCTTCAGGAAATTTGTGGATTGGTAATTTTTACAATGGATTAGACGTTTTCAATTGGAAAGATCATAGAATTGATCGCTTTTTGTCTGATAATAGAAAATCAGGAAGTATTGGCAGTGGAACACTTTTTTGCATTTTCTGCGACTCGAAAAAACGAATATGGCTTGGCAGCTACTTTGGAGGATTGCAAAGATACAACCCCAAAACAAAAAGTTTTATTTCCTACACCAACGACATTTATGAACCGAATTCAATCGCATCGAACGATGTCCGGTCGATTTCGGAAGATAAAAAAGGCAATCTTTGGCTTGCCGTGCATGGAAACGGGATCGATTATTTCAGCCAAAAAGAAAGAATCTTCCGGCATTTCAATTCCATAAATAACCTGCTTAGCAACGACAAAACTTATCAGGCGGCTTGTGACTCATCGGGAAATTTATGGGTCGCAACGGCAAACGGGTTAAATTATTTGGCCCAGGGAGACAGCATTTTTACGAACTATTTTTTCAATAAAAACGATTCCACCTCAATTAGCGACAATGAAATTCATGCTTTACACATTGACCCCGATCAAAATTTATGGGTTGGCACTTCAAACGGACTGAATCTGTATGATAAAAAAACAAATTCGTTCATCAGATATTCTTCAGGATTAAGAAATAAAAATGTCGTTGGCATTTTAAGTGATCGTTTGAATAACATTTGGGTAAGTACATACGGTGGAATATCAAAACTAAATAAAAAGACAAAAGCATTCATCAATTTTGACCAAACTGACGGACTGATTTCCAGAGAATTTTATGATCGGGCCTGTTACCGGAACGAAAAAAACGAATTATTCTTTGGAGGATCTGAAGGATTGGATGTATTTGATCCTGACAGTCTGGTTCTTGAAAAAAAGAAACCAGTTGTGTATTTAACCGATTTTAAGCTCTTCAACAAAAGTGTGAGTTACAGAACTGCTCCTGAAATTCTCGACAAACATATCAGTCATGCCAAAGATATCTGGCTCGATTACAAAAACAACTCATTTTCCATTCTGTACCAAACAGTTACTCTAGTCAATCCCGATAAAGTATCCTATTTATACCGGCTAGATAATTTTGACAGAAACTGGATTACAGCAGACAATAAAAGAGAAGCAAATTATACCAATCTGGGACCTGGCGATTACAAATTCAGGGTAAAGGCAAAATACGATAAAGGTGAATGGAGCGAAGATGAAACAACCATCGAGATTCACATAAAACCCGCATGGTGGATGAGAACCTGGGTCAGAGTTCTCTTTATTATTTTCATCCTGGCGGCATTTAGTTCCGCGGCATTTATAAGAATACGAGCATTAAGTATTCAACATGCCAGGCTTGAATCGCTGGTAAAAGAGAGAACCTATGAAATTGCTGTTAAAAGCGATTTACTGGAGGCACAAACAAAAACCCTAACGGAAAAAAATGATCAGCTCAAAGATTTAAATTCAACCCGCGACAAATTATTTTCAATCATTTCGCACGATCTGCGAAGTCCGTTCAATACCATTCTTGGATTTGGAGAACTATTACTGGATAATTATTCGGATTTGACAGATGAAGAACGAAAAGATATGATTAACCAATTGCACAAAACGTCCAATCAAACTTATGATCTGGTTGAAAACATGTTAAACTGGGCAAGAATACAGACACGAAATATTCAATACACACCCAAAGAATTCGACTTGAACGAATTCTTCGAACGGAAATTCGATTTGTATCAAAAAATCGCCGGAAACAAAGGAATTACTCTGGAGAATGGTTTAGCAAAAAAATTGCATGTTTATACCGATGTTAATTTTCTGGAAACCATTTTGCGCAACTTAATAAACAACGCCATAAAATTTACTCCTAACGGTGGAACTATCCGGATAGACTCCAGATCTGAAGAAGATGAAGTAATAATATCGGTTACTGATTCCGGAGTTGGAATGACCCAAAATCAAATTGACACATTATTTTATATGGATAAAAGCAAAAGTACGTCAGGAACAAACGGCGAAAACGGTTCAGGTCTTGGCCTTATTCTGTGCAAAGAATTTGTTGAAGCATACAACGGAACAATTACCGTTAAAAGTGAGCCGGGAAAAGGAAGTACGTTTAGTTTTTCTGTACCTGTTAAATCATCGGTCAGTTGAATTATTTTCAGGTATATTTGCGCAAATTTTAAAATCGGGAATGAACGTGTTTAAAGTTATTTCAATATTCGCTTTGTTAATTTATTCCACAGGCCTGAGCTCCAAAGTCCCCCAACAAAGTGCCGCAAATCCAATTCTGAAACCCCATCGAATCATTCGCACCTGTTGTTCGTTTGGCGTCGATATGCAATTTTTTGCGATCCCCGGGGTCAAACTCACCGAAATTACCGGGCTCGACAAGATTGGAGCACATCATTACCTGGGCGATTCCAGCGAACAAAACGGAATTATTTATACCCGCCGTGGCGGATTTATTGACATGGGACATCTGCGCGATCAGGCGGACTGGACTGCTTTTTTGTATTCCAAACTGATCGAAAGCCGAAACACCGGAAGTTTTTCAATGACCCTTGGACACGAAGGCGGCGAAAAAACACTGAGTGTTGAAATACCTCACAGTTTAACAAATTCAGATTTAGTTCATCTGGCCGGAAAAATTGCCTACGATCTTTCTGTATGGCACGAAATTGCCACCTGGTTTGGAGCGTCTTCCATTCCGTTTATTCCTGAAAGATACTCCAGTTTTTCGATCGAAGATGCCTATTCGAATTTATTGGGCGTTACTGTCGGCATAAAAGCCATTGAGAGTGAACTACCTTACGAGGAAGCGGTTACTAAAATTATTACACAAACGCTGAGTGACTTGAATGTGGTAACCAACGAAACCGAGACCATATTAGCGATGGAAGACGTGCGAAACATCTGGTGGACGCGGGAAAAGCGATTGCCAAGCGGAAAAGTTTTGCTTCAAAGGCAGTTGCATGTTTATCCTTGTTTGCGTCCGTGGCTGGTTCCGGGGTGGGCAAAATCACCACAAGAGCCAAAGGAATTAAACGTCCCGGAATACACAGCAACCGGGAAATCGCTGAACGATTATTATGAACTCGAATTCAGGCTAAACTACAAATTTCCGTTCCGAAAAATGTTTCCTGATCGAAAAGACAGAACCATTACCCAAAAAGATTTTGATAGCCTTTTGGCCGAAATTGCCAAAGAATTAACAAAAAAAGAAAGCCAGTTTTTGTAAATCGTACCCTAATCCATTCCGATTTTTGACGGATCGGCGCTCTTATTTCGCTGGATTCGCGCCTTAAGCTCGAACGTTCGCAAGCGATCTTTGTACAAGTTGTGCGCATTTTGTTTGGCAATATCAAGCGACGCATCGGTATTATCGTCCCACCGCCGGCAAAGGTAAACCGGCTGATAAATTCGTCCGATTTTGTATTTTCCTGAAATGGCCAACCCAAGCGCATAATCCTCACCATAACTCACATTGGGAACACGAATTTCGCGCAAAACAGGTGTATAAAATGCCCGTGGAGCTCCAAGCCCGTTGATGCGTAAGGCATTGTTCGGGCCATTGTCGTCAGTCCATTCGCGGTGATCGATCACCCCTGGTGGAATTTCTTCAAGATTGAAGTTCGTCATGCGGTAACTGCCAATCACCATGGCACAATTCTCTTCATAAAACTTGTCGATAATTATTTGCAGTGTATTTTCGTCGGCATACAAATCGTCGCTGTCGAGCTGAACTGCAAATTTTCCACATTCCGGATGAAAAACCGCTTCGTTCCAGCAACCGCCAATTCCAAGATCTTTCCGTTCAGGAATAATGTGAATTAACTTCCCCTGCAAAGCGTATTCCTGAAGAATTTTTGTCGTTCCGTCGGTCGAATAATTGTCAACAACAATAAGATTGAATGTAAAAGATGTCTTCTGTATGAGCACCGAAACGATGGCGTCACGAATGGTTTTTACGCGGTTTCGAACCGGAATTATCACTGTAGCTTCCGTAGCAAATTGTTCTGTAAATAAAGTTTCCGGATAAGGTTCCAGGAGCAAAGCTCCGATGTCGCGTAAATGGGTTTTGCAAACCTGTTCCATTTCCATCTGCCGCTCGCGTGCCGAAGATCTCACATAATCAAACTGTTTTTCTCCTGAAGTTCTTGTATCGGTCTGCTCAACAGTAAATAAACATTCAGGAATATGAACCAGGCTTCCCATCCGGCTGGCCCGAAGCCGCAAAGCATAACAACCGGCATATTTAAGCATTTCGTAGTTTTCGTAGCGGAATGCCTTTAACACTTCAGCCCTGAAAAACCTGACCGGTCCAAAATTAAAATCATCGCGCAAACTTCCAAGTTGATAATCGATAAGAGGGTGAGCCGATAATACGCCTGAATTCCATTCCATATAGTCGGCGTAAACCATGGGCGCTTCGGTGTATTCAGCAACCTGAACCAATCGTTCAATCGCACCCTGACCCAGCTCAACAGCCGAATTAGCAAGCGACAACAGGGCAAATTTACTCTTCAGATGTTTCGCAATGTAACGGATTGTTGAGCACGAGCCATTCTCGTTGACCATTAATTGCTCGCAATTGATGAGGTTTACCGGCTCGCTGGCCAGTACAAAAACCTGATTGACCAACTCCGATTCGCGCAATTGATTAACCAGTTTCTGGCTGGCTTCTTCGGTACTGAAGACCAAAAAACAATCCACATATCGATTCATAACCGGCTTTATTACAGTTTAATTACTTTCATTTTTGTTATTTCGCTTTCGTTGTGAAGGCGATCAAGAGCAGATATCCGAATCTCGTATTTTCTTCGTAATTTACGTGAATTTGGCTTAAATTTTATGCGGTTATCTTGTGTAATTGTGAAAATATTTTCCGGATTTCGGGCATCAAATTTTTGTCCTTCAGGATTTAAATAAACCAAAAATGAAGTTGCTTTATCCATTTCATTCTCAACTTTGGGCTCCTTCCACTTTAATTTGTATCCTCTTTTCCTGAACCGCTTCGGCTTTTCCGGAGCCTTGTTGTCGATCCACGGCATTTGAGGCACCAGTGCCGGATATTTATACAGATTGTCGCGAAGCATTTGATCGAAACCGAACAAATCGCGTTTGAAATGTACGCTACTGTAAAACGCACTTCCGCCCAACTGCGGAATCTGCCGTACAATCTGAATCTGTCGGGCAAGTTGCGCCGGATCGCGCCATTCCGGAGTTGTTGAATTGCCTTCGAGTTTGTAAACTGCATGCCCAATATACATTGCGCGCCCATAAGCGTGAGCCGCCCACCATTTGCTGAGTGTTAAAAAATCGACTGAAGGATGACCGATTTGCCAGTATATTTGAGGAAGACAATAGTCTATCCATCCATTCTTCTGCCATTTCAGGATGTCAGCATTTAACTGGTCGTAATTGGTCGTCCCGGCAGTGGTTTCCGAACCTTCAGGATCATCGGCCTTATTTCGCCAAACGCCAAACGGACTGATTCCAAATTTTACCCAAGGCTTGGTCCTTTTAATATTTTCAGCAAGCATCTTAACAATTAAATCCACGTTATCGCGGCGCCAGTCAGCCTTCTGTGACGCTGTAAATCCACGGTTATACTGGTTAAACGAGTTTTGGTCCGGAAATTCTTCGGGAAGGGGGTACGGATAAAAATAATCGTCGAAATGAATAGCATCGACATCGTAACGCGAAACAATATCGACAACTACTTTGGTTACAAATTCGCGGGTTTGCGGCAATCCGGGGTCGAAATAAAGTTTTCCGCCATAATTCACAATCCATTCGGGGTGCTGAAATGCGATGTGATTGGCGGCCATCGGCTCATTCGCATTCTGTGCCACCCGAAAAGGATTCAGCCAGGCATGAAATTCCATATTTCGTTTGTGACATTCCTGAATCCAAAACTCCAGCGGATCGTAATATGGCGACGGAGCCTTTCCCGGAGTTCCGGTCAAATATCTTGACCAGGGTTCCAGCTCCGATTGATAAAATGCGTCAGACGCCGGACGTACCTGCATAATAATTGCGTTCATACCGTTCCGCGCATGCATATCCAGGATAGCAATAGCCTCAGCTTTTTGCTGCTCTGTTGAAAGACCCGGCTTCGAAGGCCAGTCGATGTTATTGACAGTGGCCACCCAAACTGCACGGAACTCACGTTTTGGACTCTGCTGAGCCTGAACTCCGATGCAAAAAATTATCAGGAAAATGGATAAAAACCTGCGCATAAAACCAGTTTTAAAATCATACCAAAATACGCTTATAGTCTCTAATAAAAAGTGGTATTGGTACAAATTTTATCAATAGCCGGTTGTTGAAAACATTTTATGATTCAAAGTTTGATTCCGAAAATCTAAATGAACCCTCCGGAAGGAATAACAATTTAACATTAGTGTCAAAACTACAGTTATTCCCGCCTTTTTTAAAGTTCCGAAAACAATCTTTCTGAATTTCCAAAATGCTTTAGAACCTTTATTGTTCGGGCAATCCCTCAATTATTCGTTAATTGATAACATGTTAGGATTAAAAAAAATACTTAAATAATTCTTGTTTCGGCTTAAAGACATTTGGTGGATTCTTATTTTTTTTGATATCTTTGCCACGTTCAGTTCACTGAAAGTTCATACACGACAAATGATATTCAAAAGATAATACACTTGGCAAGCCAAAGTGCTTCTTTAACGGTTACTTCGGTAACTTCTACAAAGTTGATGCTTTGGTAAGCTCATGGTTTATTAGGTTTAGTTGGTTTAGGTTAGTTTCCCGTCGTAACGGGTGAAAAGGCTGTCAGAGGACAGCCTTTTCTATTTCAATAAACTTCAAAACCAAATTTCAGCAAAAAATAAAGCCATCGAAAAAACGCAAATGCAATCCTGAAATAGTTTTCGGGAAAAGGAATACCCACACATTATGATTTATTTTTGGCCAAGACGAATTTTCTTCCGCGAAAAACTGATAAATTAGTTGATCTTTTATGACTTCAAAAATTGGCCACTTTTAACGACCTTATCCATGAATATTATCGAAACCTTCAATTTGACCAAGCACTTTGGCGAAACCAAAGCGGTTGACGACGTATCGATTCATGTCAGGGAAGGTGAGATATATGGTTTTCTTGGACTGAATGGTGCCGGAAAAACAACCGCAATCAGGCTTTTTCTGGGAATGATCAGGCCGGATTCAGGATTAGTTTCGCTGTTTGGGAAAGATCTGAAGCAATCGTCCGATTTGTGGAACGACATTGGTTATATGGTTGAAACGCCGGCCAATTACCCTAATTTATCCGTCAGGGAAAATCTGGAAGTATTTTACAAACTGCGCGGTTTAAAAGATAAAAGTCGTATCGACCGAATCATCAAAGTTTTGCAATTGACCGCGTATCGCGATAAAAAATCGAAATTTTTGAGTTTGGGGAACAACCAGCGACTTGGTTTAGCCAAAGCACTGCTTCATGGCCCTAAGCTGCTGATACTCGACGAACCAATCAACGGGCTCGACCCGGCCGGTATTGCCGAGATTCGTGAATTTCTGAAAGAACTTGTTCAGAAACAGGGAACTACTATTTTTCTATCGAGCCATATTCTTTCTGAAATTGCCAAACTGGCGACACGTATCGGAATTGTGCACGAGGGAAAGCTGGTTAAAGAAATAAACACTGCCGATCTGGAACATCAGATTGTCAAAAAGCTCAATGTGAATACTACTGATAACAGAAAAGCTTTTCAAATACTGATGGACAATGGATATACCGCTTCGTCAAGCGGAAACGGTGTAATAAACATCACCGATAATCAGGTGATCAGGCAACCGGAAATAATCGCTACTTTATTGGTAAACAGAGGAATTCCGCCAAAGATGTTAACAGTTTCGGAGGAAGATTTGGAAAGCTATTTTCTGCGAATTATCGGAAATAAAACTGATTTATGAAACAGCAAATACAGGCATTCGTTGCAGAAGTTTTGAAAAACAGGCATTCGCGCATTGTATGGGTTACATTTATTGCCTTTGCACTGGCACCGTTATTTGGCGGAACCTTCTTGTTTTTGATGAAAGGCAATGGATATGACGGGCTTTCCGGGGCATTTAAATCAAAAGCCGTTCTGCTTTCGTTTGAAGTAAACTGGAGCTCCTATTTTGGATTGTTGTCGCAGGCTGTGGGCGTTGGCGGCGTGCTTATTTTTGGTTTTGTGGCGAGCTGGCTTTTTGGCCGCGAGTATTCCGATGGAACAGCAAAAGATATTTTAGCACTGCCCATTTCACGAACTAAAATTCTGAATGCCAAGTTTGTATATTACACACTATGGTGTTTTGCGCTAGTTATTTCAAATCTGCTTTTGGGCCTGCTCATTGGGTTTCTATTGAATTTGCCGGGATGGAGTTTCGAAATTTTTTCAGGAAACATGAAAATTTATTTTGTGACCACGCTCCTGATTATTTTATTGAATACGCCTATTGCTTTTTTTGCCATCGCCGGAAGAGGCTACTTAACACCGCTTGGAATTGTCGCCATCGCACTGGTGTTGGCTCAAATTATTGGCGCGATGGGCTTTGGAAATTATTTTCCTTGGGCCGTTCCCGGACTTTACAGCGGCAGCGGTGGTGCTGTCATGAAAAATGAGCTGAATTCCTTTAGTTTCCTTATCCTGATTTTGACCAGTCTGGCCGGATATCTGGCTACCATTTTCTGGTGGAAATATGCCGATCAAACCAAATAAGATTAAAAAAACACACCAAAACTGAAATCAGGAATGAAACATTGCCTTTTTTGAATTCAGGTTTCAGCCAATAGTTTAACTTTGAAATTCTGATTAATGAGCCAGAATCGTATTTATGAAAATTTTAGCTGTATATATTCTTCTGTTTCTTCCGATGTTATCCTGGGGGCAAATGTTTCCGGAAATCCCAAATTTCCGGGGGAATATCGAAAAAATTGAGGAAATACGCTATGGTAAAGAAGACAGAACACTCAACTTCTGGGAAAGAATTTTTCGACCAGCCATACCATCGGGCTGGGAGTTTCACTATCAGTTTGACCAAAATTCACGTCTCCAAAAAAGAACCAATTTATTCAAGGGCGAAATAAAGGCTGAATATGAATACCATACCATAAACACCGAGGTAAGCACTATCGATCAGGAAATAAACACCGGAGTAAACAATGGGCAAAAAGGTGATTATTTTGAATTCGAGAACTTTAAAGACCCTTCAGGAAAAATAATAAAGGTAAATTATACTGCATTCAGCGCCAAAGACCAGCTAAGAGATTTGTACCAGATAGATCATGATCCGGTTTACAAAAATGGTCGCCTAATTTCTTTTGTGCGTCAACCGGTGAATCCAGACGGTGAAATGTCGAGCGGTGAGAAATGCACCCTAATTTACGATTCGAAACAAAGGTTAAGCCGCTTTGAGCGAAAAGATCTGATCTCGGGATTCTCCACAGTATTCAATTACGAATACAATCAGGCAGGATTCATTAGCCACTTATCTGTTGATTTTCTGGTAGAAATTCAGGAATATGGTAAAAAAGATCAGATTCAGGATATACTTTACAAATACGACAGTGCGGGAAACTGGATAAAAAAATACTGGAGATCGGGCGATAAATACTTGTTGGAATCCAGAAGGAGAATAAAATATTATTAAACGATTGCTTTATGATTTCACCGGGAAAAACAAAATTCGATATAGGTCTCGCATTATCGATCTCACTCTCAGGCATTGCGGTGATTTTTCAGTTGTACTTTTACAATATGCTCGAATTTCACCGCGACGAGTTACTTTACTTTTCGCTCGGTCAGCATCTCGACTTTGGTTATGCTTCGGTGCCTCCGTTTGTAGGCTTTCTGGCTTTCATTTCGGAAAAAATGTTTGGATACACCTTGTTCGCAGCCAAATTCTTCCCTGCAATTGCAGGTGGTTGTGTTGCTTTTTTAAGTGCACTAATGGCTAAAGAATTAAAAGGTGGAATTTATGCGCAGGCATTGGCAATTGTCGCACTTTCCGGGTCCATTTTGTTTCTGCGTTCTTCAAGCTTATTTCAGCCTGTAATTTTCGATATTTTATTTTGGACCATCACCTTGTATTTAGTCATCAAATACATGAATACTGAAAAAGCGAAGTACATACTTCTGTTGGGTGTTGCCATTGGCCTTGGGTTCCTGAACAAGTACAATATTTTGTTTTTAGTGATTGCGCTCTTTGCAGCACTTCCATTTACAAAATACCGTAAAATATTCATTTCAAAATATTTTTATCTCTCATTGCTTATCGCCTTTCTGATTGCGCTTCCCAATGTCATCTGGCAAATTGTCAATCATTTTCCGGTGATCAGGCACATGACCGAGCTTCGCGACACGCAACTGGTAAAAATGAATGCGGCTGGCTTTTTAACCGACCAGCTTTTCATGATTATTCCGGCCACTCTGATTGTTATTCCAGGCACAATTTATTTATTCTTCGCGAAAAAAATGAAAGAATTTCGCCTACCCGGATTCGTCGCAATCCTGGTTGTGATTTTGTTTCTGGTTTTAAGGGGTAAAAGTTATTATACCGCCGGAATTTTTCCATTTATTGTTGCGGCATCTGCAGTCTCAATTGAAAAAATATTCAAACCCAGATACCTACAAATATTAGCAATAGCTGTATTGATTTATCTGGAATGGATTTTTTTGCCAATTGGCAAGCCCATTTTCAATCCTGAAAAACTGGTTCGCTATTTCGATAAAATTGAAGCAGTTTCGGGTGATAATTCTTCCAGGCGATTTGAAGATGACACGTATCACAAGTTGCCGCAGGACTATGCCGATATGCTGGGCTGGAATGAACTGACAGAAGTTACCACTAGAGCATGGCAACAAGTTGACGATAAACACAGTTGCATTATATATTGCGAAAATTACGGACAAGCCGGAGCCATTGACATCATCGGCAAAAAAAATGGATTACCCGAGCCGACGAGCTTTAGCGATGCTTTTCGATATTGGATTCCAAAATCCTTCCAGACTGAAATAACATCGATGATATACATCAACGACGAGCTCGGGCAAGACATTAAAGACTTGTTTGCCGACATTCAGAAAGTCGGGCAAATCGAAAATCCGCTGGCACGCGAACACGGTACAGGTGTTTATTTGTGCCGGAATCCCCGACATAGTTTTAATGCATTCTGGAAAGAAAGGGTGAAAGAAGTAACCGCGGAATAGTCTTTGATTTGCAAGAATTTACTCCTGAAAAAGCTGATTTCTACTGTTCACTTACAACTCCTTCCAAAACCTCTTTTGCCTTTTTAACACTTTTTGTCTTATCAAAAGTGATCGACAACAGGCTATTGCCTTCTTTTTATAATGAGCCTTCCTTGCTCGCATTCATTATAATATTCAAGATAACATGCAGATCGCATAACAGATTTATATAACTTTGAATTTATATAAACTGAAACTTTCAAAATCATGATTATATCAAGATTAAAACTTTACAATTGGAAGAACTTCCAAAATATAGAAGTAAAGTTTTCAGAACGAAACTTCATCATTGGCTCTAATGCGTCGGGAAAGTCAAATTTATTTGACGCGTTACGTTTTTTACGAGATATTTCAAAACAAGCAGGTGGTCTGCAAACCGCTGTTTCCGAAAGAGGTGGAATAAAGAAAATTAGATGTTTAGCTGCAAGAAAAAGATCTGATATTCTTATCGAAGTTGATCTTTTTGACGAAAGATCAAATGAGTTGTTGTGGACCTATTCTCTTGATTTTATGCATACTGGAGGAGGAGTTAGAAAGAGTGAGGCTAAAATTATTTCAGAAAAGGTTTTCTCTTTTAAGGAAAAAGAATGGAAAATTAGTAGAAGTGATATATTGAGCGATGAAGATACTGAGACACTTAAGTATACCCATCTAGAACAAGTTTCGGCAAATAAAGAATTCAGAGATATCCAAACTTTTTTTCAAAGCATTGAATATTTAAATGTTATACCCCAATTAGTCAGAGAGTCAAGCTCATACAGCTCTTCAAAAAATTACGAGGATTTTTTTGGTAGAAATTTCCTCGAACGCATATCTGTTATTAATGAAAAGACAAGAAACTCTTATTTCAAGAGAATAAACTCAGTTTTAAAAATTGCAGTTCCTCAGCTTGAAGAATTACAATATCATAAGGATGCTATGGGAATTCCACATCTTGAAGCCAAGTACGTTCACTGGAGGGCTAAAGGAAGCAAACAAACAGAAGAACAATTTTCGGATGGGACACTTAGGCTTATCGGATTCCTTTGGGCACTAATTGACAGTAATGGGACTATCTTACTTGAGGAACCTGAAATCAATCTTCATTCAGAAATTGTCAAGCAATTCCCTGAATTTATCTCAAAAATTCAGCGATCAAAAAGAGGAGTTAGGCAAGTACTAATCTCAACGCATAGTTATGATCTATTAAGTAGTCCAGGAATTGGACCTGACGAAGTGCTAGTGTTACAAAATTCTGCGGAAGGTACGATTGTAAAGAAAATTAGTGATTTTAAAGAAATTAAAGCATTAATCGATTCGGGATTTTCAATTGCTGAGGCAACAATTCCTTTTACTGCTCCAAGAGATATTCAAGGAATTAATCAATTGAACTTTAATTTTTTTGAGCAATGAAAGTTTATATTGTCGGCGAAGATGAGGCAACGAAGGAAATAATCAAAAGGATATTAACATACTGCTCCAATAGTTTTGAGATTATTTTAGAACTTCCAGCACGAGGAGGACAAATCAAACAAAAGATATTGAATTTCAATAGTTTATCAGAAAGTTACCCTGTAATTTTATTAATGGATCTTGATGAAAAGGATTGTGCCCCAGTTGTACTTCGAGATTTTTTTCAGGATACAAAGAAAAGCAACCATTTCATTTTCAATATTGCTAATGATGAAGCGGAAGCATGGCTGATGGCAGATCGGACTAGTTTTTCTGAGTATTTTCGTGTACCGATAGATGTAATTCCTTTGCCACAAAGAATACGAAATAAAAAGGATTTCTATCAAGAGATGGTCTTCCCATATAAATCGAGCTTTTATATGGTAAATGAGATTATCCCTAACAGTAGAATTAAAGAATTTAAAGATCAAATGATCCCACAAAATGGAGCAAAAAAAGGGAAAGAATATAATTCTGCGCTAACCCCTTTTATAAGAAATCATTGGATTATTGATAATGCTCGGCCAAACTCAGACAGTTTAAATAGAATGATAATAAGAATTGGTAAACTAATTCTTGAATACCAACTAAACTAAAATATAAATCTATTTATTCCTCCCCCACTCCTTCCAAAATTTCTTTTGCCTTTTTAACACTTTTCACTTTTTCAAAAGTCAGCGAAAGGCGGTTGTTCCCTTCTTTCATGCGGCAGGTTTGGTGATGGGTTTGTACATACAGAAGTATTTGGCTAAAAACCGGAGACTGATAAAATGCCGATTGCGGATCGGAAATAAAATGGCAAACCATTTTTTTGTTTTTCAGGATAATTTTCTCCATTCCTATCCGAATAGCTGCCCAGCGTAAACGCACCACCTCAATCAATTCGATACTTTCAGGCGGCAGTTTTCCAAAACGGTCGATCAATCCGGCTTCGAACTGAATCAGTGCATCTTCACTTTCGAGGTTGTCCAATTCGCGGTAAAGCAACATGCGTTCCGAAGTACTCTGAATGTATTTATCAGGAAACAAAAGTTGCAAATCGGTATCTATTTGGCAATCAACTCCAAATTTCACATTCAGAAAAGCCCGCGTTGAATCTTCTTTTTCGTCCTGAAAAAGCTCTTTGAAATCGGTCTGTTTCAGTTCAAGAATGGCCTCGTTCAAAATTCGGTGGTAGGTTTCAAAACCGATGTCGGCAATAAAACCGCTTTGTTCAGCGCCCAAAAGGTTTCCGGCACCCCGAATGTCCAAATCCTGCATGGCAATATTGAAACCACTACCCAGTTCCGAAAATTCCTCAATAGCCCGCAAACGACGTCGGGCTTCAGGAGTTACGGTCGATAAAGGCGGAGCCAAAAGATAACAGAATGCTTTTTTGTTCGATCGGCCAACCCGTCCGCGCAATTGGTGCAAATCGCTCAATCCGAAGTTTTGCGCGTGATTGATGATGATCGTATTCGCATTTGGAATGTCCAGACCCGATTCAATAATCGTAGTTGAAATCAGCACGTCGAACTCGCCGTTGATAAAACTCATCATTACATTTTCGAGCTTTTCGCCCTCCATTTGTCCATGCCCAACAATAGTGCGAACTCCCGGCACAATCTTTTTAATGACCGCTTCTACCTCGTAAATATTCGAAACCCGGTTGTGGAGAAAAAATACCTGCCCATCGCGCGCCAATTCGTATTGAATGGCTTCGCGAATAATATCTTCACCGAATTCGTGCAATTCGGTTTGTATCGGGTATCGGTTAGGTGGAGGCGTCTGAATGATTGACAAGTCGCGGGCGCCCATCATCGAAAACTGCAACGTGCGGGGAATCGGCGTAGCGGTAAGCGTTAGCGTATCAACATTAACTTTCAATTGCTTCAGCTTTTCTTTCACCGAAACACCAAACTTTTGTTCCTCGTCAACGATCAGCAAGCCCAAATCCTTAAAATTAACTCCCTTGCCAACCAGTTTGTGTGTTCCAATCAGAATGTCGACTTTCCCGGATTTTGTGTCTTCCAGAACCTGTTTCACATCCGCAGGTTTACGCAACCGGCTGATGTATTCAACCCTTGCCGGAAAATCGGCGAGCCGATCTGCAAACGTTTTAAAATGTTGTAACGCTAAAATGGTTGTTGGAACAAGTACGGCAACCTGTTTGCTGTCGGCCACGGCTTTAAACGCCGCCCGAATAGCAATTTCAGTCTTCCCGAAACCAACGTCGCCACAAACCAGACGATCCATCGGCATTTCCTTTTCCATGTCTTCCTTCACGGCAATGGTCGATTTCAACTGATCCGGAGTGTCCTCATAAATAAACGAGGCCTCGAGTTCCTTCTGCATATACGAATCAGGCGAAAAGGCAAATCCAAGCTCCTGACGACGAGCCGCATACAATTGAATAAGATCTTTGGCTATGTCTTTAACCTTCGATTTGGTGCGCTCTTTCAGTTTCTGCCAGGCACCGCTTCCCAGTTTGCTAATGTTCGGTTCAGTTCCGTCTTTACCTTTGTATTTCGAAATACGGTGCAGGTTATGAATACTGACCAGCAACACATCGTTATCGCGATAAGTTAAGCGAATGGCTTCCTGAAGTTTGCCATCGACTTCGGTTTTTACCAGACCGGCAAATTTGCCAATTCCATGATCGACATGTACCACCCAATCGCCCTGATGCAGCATATTCAACTCCTTTATGGTAATGCTGTCGCGCTCTCCCTTGCGGGTTTTTATTTCGTAGCGGTGATAACGTTCAAAAATCTCGTGATCGGTATAACAACAAATTTTTCGGTCGCGATCGATAAAACCCTCGTGCAGGGTGAAATTGACCGGCCTGAATTTTACATCAAGGCCTTTATCGTCAAAAATAGCCTGCAACCGGTCGGTCTGCGAAACATTACCCGAAAGAATATAATTGGAAAAGCCAAAATTTTGATAGTCGATCAGGTTTTCGGCCAGCAAATCAAAATTTTTATGGAAAACCGGCTGATACAGCGTGTCGAAAACTGAAACTTTTGATTTCCTGAAATACGCCTTCATGCCAAATTCAGCGCAGGTAAAACGCACAATTTCTTCGGAGAATACCTTTCCCGAAAGTAGCTTTCCAAACCAGATCTTTCGCTCTTCATCGGTTTCTGCTTTTTCAACTGTTTGCCTGAAATTGTGCTCCATTTGGTCGGCAATCAGTTGAATATCATTCAGGAAAAACAATATATTTTCAGGAAGGAAATTCAAAAAGCTGATTCGCTCCTCCCCTTTTAAATCTTCCTGAATGTTGGGAATGATGCTTATCTGGGTCAGCGATTCCTTCGATATCTGATTGTCGATATTGAAACTGCGGATTGTGTCAACTTCATCGCCAAAAAAGTCGAGCCGGTACGGATCTTCGTTTGAAAACGAATAAATGTCAACAATTCCTCCGCGAATGGAATACTGACCGGGCTCGTAAACAAAATCAACGCGCTCAAACCCGTATTCATACAAAACCTCATTCACAAATTCAATCGATAGCTTGTCGCCCTTTTTTACCTGAAAAGTGTGCAAAGCAAGTCCTTCGCCTGAAATCACTTTTTCAACCAAAGCTTCAGGATAAGTAACAATAAGTAGTTGTTCCCCGGCTTTCAGTCGGTTAAGAACTTCGGTGCGCAAAATGATATTTTCCTGCTCAATGGCTTCGTAATGCACCGAACGCTTGTACGACGACGGGAAAAAAAGCACGGTAAAATCGGGCAAAAGCATGTTGAGATCGTCGTAGAAATATGCCGCTTCTTCCTTGTCGTTCAGGCAAATAACAAATGTTTTCGGTATTTCTTCGGCCAGCAAACTAATCAAAATGCTTCGTGACGAGCCAACAAGTCCCTGCAGATGAATCTTTTCACCCGGGGTATTCAATAAATCGCACAAATCACAAGTAAGATCGTGCTTTCTAAACAAATTCCTGAAATCCTTCCGCTCCAAAATCAAAAATTTAACATGCAAAGGTAACCAATATTGAGAGAAAGTGTTCGGAAAGTGGCTAGAGCAACAGGGCAAACGCATCTAAATTAATTACGCATTAGTTTTAATAGGTAGTCGTTGCTCCATCCGGCCATTTTTCTTCGACTTTTAATTCCAACTTTTGCATCGTCTTTTTTCAACAGGTTTAATGCAATTCTGTTTAAATTGGAATAGTTCTGGGCGGCATTACCGTTTCTTTTTCTACTCATATCCTCATCGAATGCCACATCGAGAGTCCAGTGAACTTTGTTCTCTATGCCCCAATGTTTTCGCACACCATAGGCGATTGATACTGCTTTGTTTAATGTGCTTATATAATAACTTGTTTCGTTCTCTCTCTTTGCTGTTGCCTTAAAATATCGTTCACGTTCTATTTTGATAATGGAGACCAAGCCCTTCCATTTAGCCGCATCTTCCACCAGGCTTAAATCTGTTAGGATGCTACATTTTCTTGTTTCAATTCTTCCATGACCATAATCTATGTCTTCAGAAAAATCACTTATCGGCAATATTTTAAAGCTGTCTTGAATATCTTCATACAAGTCCTTCTGGTTTTCTTTTACCGAAAGAATGTAATCCGCCTTCTTGGCCAGAATCTTCTTGGCGATACTTTTCTGACACCCCATCGCATCAATTGTAATTACACATCCCTCTAATAAAAGTGCATCTAAGAGTTTGGGGATGGCAGTTATTTCATTTGATTTTTCCTCTACTTTGATTTGGCCCAATATAAGTTCGTTCTTGTCTGCCCATGCACTTACAATGTGGGTAGCTGTTTTGCACCCTTGATTTCTGGAGCCCCGCATTGTCTTGCCATCAATGCTTACAACCTCACCATGAGTCCTTTGGTGGATTGATTTTACCCAGGATAGAAAGCAATCCTCAAAAACAGCTGCATCCAATGCAGAGAAAAACCGATTGAAAGTATCATGAGAGGGGATGCCATTGGGGAGCTCTAAGAAGCTACAGAGCCATTCCTTTTTGATTTCTCCATACTCTTCCATATCATTCCAGGAATCACCTCCACTAAGCACAGAAGCAATAGCAATAAACACGATGTCATCGAAAAGATGACGTTTGGTTCTCTCGATACGGGGATCTTCCATTTCTGAAAAATACGACAAAAAATTGTTTTTGCGAATCATTATTATCTATCTGATTATCAGATAAATATACGATTATTTATCGATAAAAACAAGCTTTACTGTTGATATTCAGATACTTAAATGCTATATTTTTTAGATGCGTTTGCCCTGGCTAGAGCAATATCAAAAGTCACTAATCCATTCATAATAAAACTGTTATTGATCTAAACACCCTGACTGTCAGATTCCTGCCCGCCTGACGAGCAAGCGGGCAGGAAGTTCTGAATGACGAGAATTGCGATTTCTTAGACTTTTGATAAAGCCTAAAATGCTTTGTTGATATACTGCACAACATTTTGTAAATTTCAGATTTAATATTCCATCAAGGAAAAACACCTGCATCATGGGCAAAAATTCAGAAAAGAAACATTCGAAACATGCTGACAAAGGATTGAAACATGTTGAATCCGAAAAAAAGGACCACCGATCGATCAGTAAGAAAAAATACAATAAAGAACTCCGAAAACTCGAAATTGAGTTAATCCGACTTCAGGAATGGGTGAAAGCTAAACAGTTGAAAGTAGTTGTTCTTTTTGAAGGCCGCGATGCTGCAGGCAAGGGTGGAGTTATAAAACGGATAAGCGGTCCGTTGAATCCCCGTATTTGTAAAATTGCAGCGCTGGGAACTCCAACCGACAAAGAAAAGTCGCAATGGTATTTTCAACGGTATGCCGAACATTTGCCGGCAGCCGGCGAAATGGTTTTGTTCGACCGAAGTTGGTACAACCGTGCCGGAGTTGAACATGTTATGGGATTTTGCACGCAGGAACAATATGAAGAATTTTTTAGAAGTTGTCCCGAATTTGAACGCATGCTTATCCGTTCCGGAATTATCCTGATTAAATATTGGTTCTCGGTTTCGGATGAAGAGCAGGAAAACCGTTTTCAGGCACGTATAAATGACCCGACAAAACGCTGGAAACTGAGTCCGATGGACTTAAAATCGCGCGAAAAGTGGGTTGACTATTCCATGGCAAAAGACGAAATGTTTAAGCATACCGACACCAAACAGTCGCCCTGGTTCGTGGTTCCGGCCGACAACAAAAAGCTGGCCCGACTGAACTGCATCAGTCATTTACTCAGTCTGATCCCTTATGAAGTTTTACCGACAGAACCGTTAACTCTACCTCCACGCATCGAATCGCAAGATTATATAAGGACTCCCATGTCGGATCAGACCTTTGTACCCGACCGATACAGCAACCGGAAAACAACCAGTGAAAATTACAACGGTGAAATTCAGGAATAAAAAGTAAAGCAGGCAATGGCAAGATTTCTATATAACCGCAAGGAAGCTACAGGTAAAATGCCTGGTTCGTTAATTCATCTGGGCGTAAAAAAAATTGAAAAGCCCAAACTTCGCATCATGAATTATACGCTCGAACAATATACCGAATTTGAGCCTGAAAATCTCGACAATTGTATGCCGTATCTTGAAGAAGATTCTGTGAGTTGGATTAATATCGACGGTTTACACGACGAAACCCTGATCCAAAAACTAGGTGAGTTATTTGAAATTCACGGGCTTTTGCTCGAAGATATGCTTAACACCGATCAGCGGCCCAAAATTGCTGAAACCGATAAATTGTTGATTATAATCATGAAGTTTTTGGACTACGATGAAAAAAGCAAAAAGCTCAGTTCCGAACAAATTTCCTTTATCCTGAATGATTCCTATTTAATTACACTTCAGGAAAAAGTTGGAGATTACTTTGACCAGATTCGTGACCGGATTAGAAAAGGCACGGGAAGATTACGAAGAAAAGGTGCAGATTATCTGGCATACGGACTGTTGGACACCATTGTTGATAATTACCTGATAAACATAGAACGTTTAGGCAATATAATTGAAAAGACGGATTCCAGGATTTTCGCAGCCAAACCGCAAAGGAATTTAATGGAAGAAGTGTACAAACACAAAACTGAGATTAATTTCCTTCGGAAAAATATCCGGCCAGTCAAAGAGATTATGCATCGGCTGATTGAAAATGAATCGGGATTTATTGCTGAAGATAATCTGAAATACTTTAGCGACCTGAATGATTTGGTGATACAGGCATCTGAAACCATTGAAATTTACCAGATGATGTTAAACGACCAATTGAACATCTATCATGCAAGCCTCGACAGTAAGGCTAATGAAATCATGAAAGTGTTGACTATTTTCTCGGCATTCTTTATACCAATGTCGTTTTTTGCAGGAGTTTACGGTACCAATTTCGATAACCTGCCTGAGTTGCACTACAAATACGGATACCTGTATTTTTGGATTTTAATGTTGCTGATTATCATCTCTTTGGTCGTATATTTTAAACGGCGGAAATGGTTTTAGAGGCTCCCGAATTCTGCTTAATTAAATCTCTGCCACAAATTATTTTCCAAATATTACCATACTACAGCAAATAAGAGCTATGTAAAATATTGCAAATAAACATCTTTAATTGCTTGAAATGTGCCGAAAAAGTCTTAATTTTTCATAACAAAAAAACCAAAATTTTTCTAACCCCTAAAATTATCATCAAATGAAAAAATTATGTCTATTTATTGCACTGCTCATTGTATTTCAGGTAAATGCACAAACAAACAAAAAAAAATCTACTCCCTTTTAAATCGGCCATAGTTGAATACGTTTACGACGGGAATACAACCGGCACGCAAAGTCTATACATTGACAATAACGGATGGTTACTATAACCCAACCGGAAAAAAGAGAAAACAAAAACAAGAGTTAAAACAGACGAAAGCCTTATAAACATTGATAGTACAGAAGAAAATGAAACAAAAGAACATGTTTGAGAATTGCAGGAAAGTTCCGGTTATATGCGGAAAAGCTACTTTGAAATGCCAAAAAACGGTTCAAATTTTCTAAAGATTTTAAAATGATTTATAAATGCCTGATTAGTAGTTTTAAAGCTTTTTAGAAAGCGATTGGCATGTAATGCTACGATAACTTACCCACATATTTGATTTACCCATGTTTTTCCCGTGCTTGGCAGCATTGTGGCCGGGGAAATATATGCACTTATTTTTTATACAGCCTTTTCGATTTGATCTTTTAGAGAAGCATTAATAGCCTGTAATTGGGCTTTTTCTGCCTTTAATTCAGCATTTTCATTACTGAGTATAGCATTCTCTGCCGCAAGGCTTTTTATTTCTTCCAATTGAATTTTGTAGATTTGCTTACTTAGAATTTGATCATGTTCGGTGGTTTTATTTTCTTCTGGCTCCTGACAAGAATCAGGGGCAATTTTAGGGGCATAAATAGGGGCAATTTTAGGGGCAGTTTTATTATCTATAATAACTTCCATATCTCCTTTACCAGAAAGAAGCCAAATCATATTTAAATTCGGGAAAAAAGAGAATATTTTCTGCAAAACTTCATCTCCAATTGAACCTTTACGCTTAAGCATTTTGCCTAAATATCCATTAGATAGACCTAATTCTCTCTCGATTGGAGTATGCTTCATTCCCCTAAACTCAATATATTCAAATAGCCTCTCAATAACAGTCGTCATAAAAACAGAAATAAGTCTCTAATTATTTGCAAATAGAGAAAATAGTCTATATGTTTGTGTATAATAATTCATACACAAAGTTATGGAAAAATTCAGATTTACAACACTTGATGAAATTAAACCACTTCTTAGACACGGAGATGTTCCACTTATTACAGAGATGTTGAAAGGTGTTTATTCAAGAAAAACGATTGAAAGCCAGTTGAATGGAAATAGAACACTAAAAGAAAAAGTAATTGAGGCTGCAAATAAATTAATTGAATTTAGAGAACAGTTAATTTCTTGAAAATAGATTTTCTATGAATCTAATAAATAACATACCCCACTATTCTTTTATTGAAATGAGAAATATTGGATTGTCTGAAAGAACTCTCAAAAGCTGGAATTATCCTGTGAAAATTAAACATCCAAAGGATAAACGTGAGGCTTGGTATAATTTCAATGAGCTTAAGCCAAAATATCAGGCAAAAATAAAAGCAGTACTGGGTGATCCTAATGCTAAGCCAGAATTTAAAGAACCCCGATCGATTCTCGACAATTATTCCAATAAAGACATTGAACTGGCAATGGCTCGCTACAACATGGTTAAACAATATAGGCAATCGGCCAATAGTTACAATGCGAGATAACCAAAAGTGTGACTAAATCGTTTGGACAAAAGATTGAAAAAAATGAGGTGAAACTCAGCAAAGGGATGGATATTTATCAATGGATTCCCGGTACGAAAACAGGAACAAAAATTCACAATTCAATTGTTGAAGACCTCATGAATGATCCAAATTTCAATGCCGAGGAATTTGGGAAACGTACTATGGACCAGCTAGGATTTGAGAAAATCGGAACAGAATCTATCATCGGAAAACCCTGTGAAATCTATTCCGGGATGGGAACAAAAATCTGGATATGGAACGGGATTGCTCTGAAAACTGATGTGAAAGTTTTGGGACAAAAAACGACATGGACGGCAACTTCAGTAAAAGTTAATGAAAATGTTCCTTCGTCAAAATTCGAAGTTCCTTCAGATATCAAATTTGAAGATATGGGAAATCTGGATCCGGTAGAAATGATGAATAAGTCGATGGAACAACAGGATGAAGAAGCTAATAATCAAACAGACTCAGTTAAGTCAAAGTCGGAGGAGGACGTTCCGGTTAAAAGTCTGAAAGATTTAAAAGGATTCCTGAAAAAGATTAAAACAGAATAAATTTGGACGTTCAAGTTTATTGAAAAAGATGACGCTGAAAAATTCAAAAGACTTTATTGTGGCAAAGCAAAAGAGATCGAAAAAACGGTCTCTTTTTTAATCTTAATTTTGCTGTTCGGCTATTAATTTAGCAGGAAGTGTAAAATAAAATGTACTTCCTTTTCCTTCTTCGCTTTCCATCCAAAGTTTTCCGCCATTTTTTTCAACAAAATCCTTGCACAAAAGTAATCCAAGGCCACTGCTGGGTTCACCATCCGTTCCGCTCCTGTTTGTTTTGTGATCGCCCAGAGAGAAAAGCTTTCCCATCATTTCCTGACTCATGCCAATTCCGGTATCTTTAACCGAGATCACAACAAAATTATTTTCAACAGATTTTGCTTCAATATGTATGGTTCCACCTTTCGATGAAAATTTAACGGCATTTGACGACAAATTTCGAAGTGTGGAAGCCAGCATATTTTCGTCGGCATAAACTTCCAGTTCTTCAGGAATATGAATATTCATTTCAATTCCTTTGGCCTTCGAAGCATCCATTGCGCCCTGCAGTGATTCATTAACTTTGGATTTTAGTTTTATAATCTTCGGGATAAAACTTGTAATTCCTCGTTGAAGCCGCGACCATTCCAGGAGGTTTTCGAGCAGCCCGTAAAGATTTCCGGCAGATTTTTTCATTCCTGAAGCCAAATCCTGAATATCATTTATCGAAAGGCTGGGCAAATCATCAGCTAGTATCTGCGTAATTCCGAGGAAACTTACGAGTGGGCTCCGTAAATCGTGAGCCATAATGGAGAAGAATTTGTCCTTTTCAGCATTGGTATTCAGTAGTTCTTCATTCTTCAATTTAATTTTTTCCTCTGCCTGTTTCTTGTCTGTAACATCGCGCGCAGTAGCGATTAAAACGTCTTTCCCAAAATACTTACCCTTACTTACAATTACTTCTTTGGGAAAGATTTCGCCGGTTCGCCGTTCCGCCCACAAATCAAAGTATTCAGGAGAACCGGTTTCTTTCACTTTTATTAAAGACTGCCTGATTTCATCGAAATCGTTACGTCCTGATACAGCAACGGAAGTGATTGATTTCCCAATAAGTTCATGCCTGTCCTGACAATACATCGTTTCGGCGCCTTTATTTACATCCAGAAAAGTTCCCGCTTCGTCCATGATATAAATTGCATCGGAAACAGAATTAAATATATCGAAATAGCTTTCCTTTGCAATCCGAATGGCTTCCTCATTGTGCTTTTGTTCAGTTATGTCGCGTACGATTGAAAGCACCTGATCGTTTCCGCAAGACACATATCTCGATTCGAAGAATTTCAGTTCGCCGCCAATCATAAGTTCATAAGTGGCGTAATCAGGTTCTCCGGAAGCTATGACCGCTTTTACCTTTTCATGCGTTATAACCACAACTTCGTGTGGCAAAATGTCATCGATAAGCCGACCCAGGAATAAATCGGGATCTATTAACAACTGGTTGTGGGGCTCCGAATGAAAATCGACAATTTTACAGTTCGAATTAAATACAAACATTAAGTCCGGATTGGCACCCAATAAAGCATTGTTGCGTTCAACGCTGATTCTCAGTTGATCTTCGGCTCTTTTCCTGGACGTAATGTCTCTGATCGACCCCAATCCAACATTTTCGCCTTTTAGTTTAACCAACCGTACATTAATTTCAACATCAACCAGATAGCCGTCTTTATGGAACATCTGTGTATTGAAATTACTGATTTCCTTATACAAAAATATATTGGCCAGCTGCGTTAAATAAGTTGCAACACTTTCTTCAGGCAAAAATTCGGCAAAAGTTCGGCCTGTTAACTCATCAACTTTGTAGCCCAAAACCTTTTCGACACTTTTATTAAAGAAAAGCTGCTTGCCAAACCGGTCGATAATAAAAATAACGTCTAGCGACGATTGGGTAATTATTCTGAATTTTTCCTCACTTTCAATGATCGATACTTCGTCGCTTTTATCTTTTGTAATATCACTTAAGATTAAAACCGCATTTTCAACTTCACCATCAACAAAAATTGGAGTAAGTTTCGAAAGATACCATCGGATCTCATTGTTTGTACCCAGGGCGCGTGATTCATAAGTTTGGGGTATTCCTTCATTAAAAACATTCTCAAGCGACTGCATCATCAGATCATAATACTCAGGTGCTGTCCATTCGGTGAAATTTCTGCCAATAACATCTTCCTTTTTATATCCCGGCAAAACCCGATTTACATATATAATTTTGCCGTTTTCATCGAGTTTCATGATTATATCGGCAGCATCATTGGTCACACTTTTCAACATTTCCTCACTTTTCAACAAAACTGTATCAGCATACCTTTTCTGAATTGCTGCAGCTGTGAGGAAAATAAAGTTCTCGAAAACATCCTTCGGTGGATCTGGTTGATGCTTGCTCATGGCCAGCAGAGAAGTCCCATATAGTTTCCCATTAACAAAATAAGCAATTCGTGTAAAACGGTCGGCTTTCAACAACGCTTGTGCTGTCGCACTTAACGAATTTGGAATTACACCTAATGAAACTTCATTTAACGATTTGCCAGTTTCAAAAACCGACTTCGTTAGTTCGTGGTACATAAAATCACTGATCACTGAATGAATTTTATGCACATGATGATCGAGCAAATTGACAATGATTTCGAGCAATCCCGATTCAAGCTCAATGTGTTTCGGTGTAAGTGTGCGGGTTTCCGAATTAAATTCAGAATATATAACACCAATAGCTCCTGAAAAGTCCTTTAACTGCCTGGTAATAAAAGATTCCAGATTCTTGCTATGAGGAAAAGCTGCTAATTCAACAGAAAATCGACCAAGTTTAGTCAATGATTCATGCTTCAGAACCATGTCTCGTTCCGACAGTTTTTGCAAACTGGTATCTCTAAATGCTGAAACCAATAAATTGCCGGCAGGCGAAGTAGAAACGAATGAAGAGACCTCAACTGAAATATTGCCACCATTTATGGTCGCAATTTTTTGTTCATTAACCTGCCGCTGCCAAAATGCTGATTCATTGATAATTTTAACGTATCTCTTTTCAAGAATGCTTAAAAGTTCAGGTGTTTTATAGTCGTTTGGAGTTAAAAAATACAGAAAGTCCCATATATTTAAACCTAGTGCATCAGGCTGAATAATTCCGGTAAGATTTTCAAAAGAATTGTTTAAACTAACAATTTTACCATGCCTATCTGCTATTATAATTCCCAGAAAAGATAGTTCGGCTAAACTTCTATATACATCGTCATACAAAAACGATTCTGTCGGCAAAACGACATCATTGTCCGCTTCAACTGCATCGTGAATTTGCAGTTCTCCGATATCAAAGTTTTGAATTCTTGGTTTCCCATTTTTCATAACAATATATTTAGCTTAGCTGAATGGTTATGCTAACAAAACGTTATTGTTCCCTAATAATTAGAACATTAACTCCATCACTCTTTAGTATAAATCCGATTTTTCCCCTTTTTCAAACGCTACTAAAGTGTTGTGATTTAAATCAAAACAATCGTGATACAAGATAGACAATTTCTTTTTAATTCATTAAAATAATGTTGTATAAGTCACTCTTTTTGAATAGGTAATTTCCGAACCTTAAAAAGGCAAATTGACCCTGTTTTTCCTGATCATAATCCTATAAAATTGAAAAACAAAAAGGGTGTCTCTTTTGCTCAGACTATTGTGTTCTAATTTTTTTAATATCAGCAAATTTCTATTGCCTCAAAAAGAATCCTGCAAAATCCAGTTGTTTGATTCAATAAGATGTCAAGCAAATTCGAAAGTATCTATTACTGAATTAAATGAAAAAAAAGCTGTTTCAGATAAAACCGAAACAGCTTTTAAACCAAGACTATTTTTTATAAAAAGGAAGTACCAAATAAGTATAGATCAAGCAGCCCACACAGATTGCAAAGAAAAATTCAAGGCCGGCAAAGAAAACCAGGATGCTTGCGACGATAATCGCTGCGAAACTAAATCCTAAAAAAAATAACCCCGTTATTAAAGTAGTTATCAAAAAACCCAACCGTGCTGCAAATATCTTTGGTGCTTTATCAATCAGTTTTATTGGTAAGTTAAGCGTATGACTAAAATAATGACTAATGTAACTAATTGGACTATATTTTATATTAGTAAATGCCCTTATAAAAAAATCGGCCATCATGAAAACTAACAACGCTACCGAATTTAATACGAACGCCAAAACAATAATTCCAATTGCAAACATGGCATTTATACGAGTAACCTGTTCATTCACACGTTGATCAGAAATTGGACACACTAAATTTTTCATATCTTCTTAATATAATTTCATACTTAATAAACAATGAAATTCACAAATTGATTTCTTCGGCTGTTAATAAAAGACAAATTTGTATTTTATTTAGACTGATGTTGAGCTTATTTAAGAAAAAGACAAATTACTTAATAATTATTTAAGAATCTGGTAGCTTATCCAAATCTGGCTGAACAAAAATAAGAGAAGTTCTGTCAGGACTATGAACATGAAATTCGAATCATATTTCTAACTTTAACGCTTCCAACAATACTCGAAAATATGTTTCAGGCCGAAGTTTATATTCAGAGGAGAAAGATACTTTGTGATAAAATCGGGACAGGATTGATCCTCTTTTGGGGAAATGATGAATGTCCGATGAATTATCCTGATAATCATTACAAATTCAGGCAACACAGTTCATTTTTGTATTACTTTGGAATCGATTTCCCCTCGTTAGCCGCGATTATCGATATCGAAAATCAACGTCAGATTATTTTTGGTGACGACTACACCATCGACGATATCGTTTGGATGGGGCCGCAGCCAACGATTGCAGAAAGAGCCAAATTATCAGGAATAGACGATACACAACCCATGGTGAAGCTTTATACGATCCTGAAAGAAGCCCAGGCTTCACGAAAAGAGATTCATTTCCTTCCACCCTACCGCCACGAAAACAAAATAAAACTTTTGCGATTTCTAAATATCAGGCCCGACCAGATAAATGTAAATGCATCTTCTGAACTTGTAAAAGCTGTAATCAGTCAACGCGAAATAAAATCAACTGACGAAATCGCCGAAATTGAAAAAGCTGTTGATCTTTCGGTTGACATGCATATGGCTGCTATGAAAATTGCCCGTGCCGGTTTGACTGAATCTCAGGTTGCGGCCAAAGTTTATGAAATAGCACTGGCACAAAACTGCGATTTTGCATTTCCGATCATTGCAACCATAAACGGACAAACGCTGCACAACCATTCGCATTACAACACGCTAAATGAAGGAGATTTATTCTTGCTCGACGCCGGTGCTGAAACCCAAATGCATTACGCCGGAGACCTTTCCAGTACGTTTCCCGTCAGTAAAAAGTTTACCGAAATTCAAAAAGTCATTTATCAGGCTACCTTAAACGCTCACGAAACAGCAGTTAAATCCATCGCGCCCGGTGTCAGATTCAAAGACATCCACCTTGCAGCCTGTCGTTCCATTGCCAATTCGATGAAGGACTTGGGACTGATGAAAGGCGACCT
This sequence comes from Prolixibacteraceae bacterium, assembly GCA_963677955.2. GTDB lineage: Bacteria > Bacteroidota > Bacteroidia > Bacteroidales > Prolixibacteraceae > Aquipluma. The sequence goes on along the minus strand of CAXXQR010000001.1, from coordinate 2,585,502 downwards.
GGACGATGCTGTAGCTGAAGGTGCACATGCATTGTTTTTCCCGTGTGGGACCGGACACATGATGGGACTTGATGTGCACGACATGGAAGATTTGGGCGAGGTTTGGGTTGGTTACGATGGTGAGCCCAAAAGCACACAATTCGGACTAAAATCATTGCGTTTGGCCAAAGAGTTGCGACCCGGCCACGTTTTCACCATTGAACCTGGAATATATTTTATCCCTGAATTAATCGATTTGTGGCAGTCAGAAGGCAGATTTAATGATTTTCTCAATTGGACGGAAATTCAGAAATTCAGAAATTTTGGTGGTATCCGCAATGAAGAAGATTTTTTGGTAACTGAAACCGGTTATCGTTTGCTCGGAAAATCAAAACCAAAATCAGTTGAAGAAGTAGAGAATATTCGGAATTCGTAAACAAATTCATCATTTATCAGTTATTCGTTCGTTTAAATTTTTCAGATCCTGCAAAAAAAAGATTTGAAATAAATAATTTTGATTAAAACTTTGAAATAAATGTACAATTGAAACTTATGAAATTATCAATAACGTTCATTATCAATAACTTTATATAATGCGGCCGACAGGTAGGTTTTTTACGCCTGAATTTTTCTGTCTATAAATGAAAAGTCGCAGTTGATATTTGTTAAAAGTTGTTAAATTTAGGGCTTCCTATTTAAACCTAACAAGAGATATGCCCATTAAATCTTTTGAAAGAAGAACATTTCTGAAATTGATAAGTGCAGGCCTTGGTGCTAGTCTTGTATCCGTTCCGAGGTCGTTGCAAGCGCTTTCTCTTCCATCCAACCCAAATCATCTCGATTTCGTTCTTGGCAAACCTGAATGGATTTTGCACGAGGACGGAACATTTGATATTTATGCCGGAACCGTTCGACTATACAATTGTCGTCCAACAATAAACGGACAAAGCATTTTTGTGCGCAACACCTTTATGGGCGATTCACCAAAAGGAAAGCGAATCATTTACGAAATCGACGGTGGGTTTGTCATGCTTGATCTTCGTACGCATTCAAATACCATCTCAATCGGCGCCGAAATTAGTGGGATGCGTAATGCACCCATCTGGTTCAACCCACTGGGTGAAGGTCATTTGACGGGAGCCAGCCACTTTTTCAAACAAGGATTCGGAACCGGTGGCCAGTCAGGAATCTACGAGATTGTTCATTCCACAAAAAAAGCAATGAGTTTTCCTGAAGAAGAAGCCTGGTCGTACGACAGCTTTATGATGTCGGGGCTCATAGCTCCGAATGGCGATACCCTTTCAATTGGAGCTTACGAACAAACCGATTTTATTCAGCGGAGTACAATTTATAACCGACCACGACGAACAGGATTGAACGATAGCCGTGCCGGTCGTGAAGCGGTCTTCTTCGATGCCGGATTTTCTACGGAAAACATTCCGCTGAAGGATGAATTCATCAAATTGCCCGATTTATTTATTTATCACGGCAATCAACCTTTTGGAACCATGCAGAATCTGGCGTGGAGCATTTCGGAACAAAATCAGGCCAGACGCGATACTGACACCAATTATTTCTGGTCATCATTTCAGGACTTTCGAACATCATTCAGTTATAAATATTTACTCGATCAGCTTCAGATTCTGGATGAAATGAATCCGCCAATTCCATTGCAAACGGTACATGTTGGACCCGGATATTGCATACCGGGCGACTGGCTGGATACAATGGACACATGGCCAAAATCGATGGAAGATGTTGCCCGACAAATATTCTCACGGAGATACCGCGCCGGAATTTATGTCGCTCCGTTTGCAGTCCACGAGAAAAGTCGGATTTTCAGGAATCATCCGCGCTGGATTTTAAAAGATCCCGATGATGTGCCGATTGTAATGAGCGAAGATTCGGATGGAAAACTTTATGCTTTGGATGCAAACCTTGAGGATGCAAAAGATTACATCGCTAAAGTTTTCAGAAATCTTCGACGTATGGGCTTCACTTACTACGAGCTCGATCATTTGGACTGGGGTCTGCAGGACATGTCCGTTTCGCAAAAATCAAAACGAACAAAATCTTCAGTGCAAATATTCCGAAGTGTCATGGAAATAATCAGGGAAGAAATTGGTGCAGGAAGCTTTATTACTGCCAACAAAACACCTTTCTCTCCCCTTATTGGCCTTGTCGATGCAGTCAGAATCGACCGTGATCAGTCGTGGAATTGGGACGATAGCGTTACCGGGCACATCTTTCAGGAAAGCTATAATACGCAATATTTTAACAATGTTCTCTGGCAAAACGATCCTGACGTTGCCATCCTGCGCAACTACAAATCCGATTTTACTAGTGAAGAACAAAAGAGTCTGGCACTCTGGGTCGGATTCATGGGTGGATCTATTGGAATTTCTGACAACTTTAAACTTATGGATAGCGAGAAATTGCAATTGTGGCGGTTTCTTGAGCCGGTTAAACGCCCGCAAAGTGCAATTCTGCCCTTTTGGGGAAACGATGTAAAGAATAAAGTCGCCGTCAGGAGATATAAAAAAGCAAACGCATGGGGCGTATTGGTCCTGAACGATTCCGATCAGCCTGTTTCGGAAACTTACCAGATCTACGACCTAACCGGACAAAAAGAATCGTGGGTTTTTGTGTGGGAGCCCGGATTCAGCCTTGGTTTGGGAAAAGGTGGTAAAATTACCGTCATCCTTAGCGCACACGAATCGAAAGTTTATTTCCTCTCCGAAACAAAAGATAATCCTTCGTTAGAACTGACTATTTCAGGCAAAGAATATTCAGCCGAAGAAATTTAGATTTGGAAAATCAATTGGCGGTCATTTTTCGAATTAAAATTGGCTGCTTCATTGCATTTTTCTAATTTCACGCTTTTAATTTTATTCGGATGAAGATTCCCTCAATTTCTATTACAACTCCAATTGTAATAATCAATCAATACATCAAAAACACGATGGTTGATCACCTTGGAATTTCTTTTACGGCTGTAGGCGAAGGTTGGGTAGAAGCAAGCATGCCAGTTGACGAGCGTACTTTTCGACCGGGTGGATTTTTGCACGGCGGTGCAAATCTAGCACTTGCTGAAACTGTTGCAGGACTTGGATCGATGCTTATAGTCAACATTCAGGAATTTGACATTCTGGGCATTCAGGTTAGTGCAAACCATACCGGAAGTGTGGCCGAAGGAACTGTTTTTGCCCGTGCCGAAATAGTCCATACCGGCAACCAAACGCACGTTTGGAATGTTGAAATTAAGTCGGAATCGGGTAAACTTGTTTCAACCGGAAGAGTGACCAACATGATTGTGAAAAGGAATGGAAAATAATTTATTCTTTGCTGAAGTTCTTGATCAGCTCATTGAAAAACAAATTGCATTTGCGTGTTGGTTTTTCCCCCGCGACCAGCGTATGAGCCTCGTAATCGGGAATCCTTCAGACGTTTTGTTCTTTGATCGGTTCGATCAGTTGAACGGGGAGGCCGGTTTTGTTTTTGCACCGTTTCGTATTACTGAAAATAGTCCGGTCATTTTGATGAAAGCTGCCGAATATTTCGAAGATTTCACTCCGGAAAATGATTTTGAAATCAGCAAATTCAAGTCATTTATTCAGCATAAAGTGACGAAAATCTGTGAACCTCAGGCAAAGGAAGACTATTTAAAGTTGATTGATGAAACGGTTTCGGCCATTCGAAATGGCGCTTTGTCGAAAGTCATTATTTCGCGGCAAATACCTGTTACCCGAACTGACGTTTCGCTGGGAACCACCTTCATGCAATTACAAAATCACACACCGAACGCGTTTACTTACCTGGTAAATCTTCCTGTTGCCGGGATCTGGATGGGAGCAACTCCCGAAGTGCTGATAAAAAACGACCATGAGAATTTCGAAACGGTTTCGCTGGCCGGAACACAAGTTCGAAAAACGGATGGAGAGGAGTATTTTTGGAGTACGAAAGACATTGAAGAACAAGCTTTTGTTTCGAGATACATGCTTGATGTTTTTTTTAATTTCGATATTCACCGCTACAAAACCACCGGACCCGAAACGCTGGAAAGCGGGAAAGTTGCCCATCTGAAGACATCATTCTTTTTCCCGGCTGAAAAAATATCACATTGCCTGGGCAGTTTTATTGCCGATTTGCATCCAACTCCGGCCGTTTGCGGATTACCGAAAGATTTGGCCGATGAATTTATCCGCGAAAATGAAGTTCACGAGCGAAAATATTATACCGGTTATTTGGGTCCGTGGCGCCTCAACAAGCAAGTTTCGCTTTTCGTAAATTTACGGTGCATGGAAATCACCGAAAAGGAATTTATTCTGTATGCAGGTGGCGGAATTACGGCACGCTCTATACCTGAAAAAGAATGGGACGAAACCAATCATAAGGCAAAAACGTTGTTGTCGGTGATTGATCCCGATAAAAAATAAAAATGATAACCGATAAAAAACACATTCAGCAACTGGCTTCTCTGCTTTTGCAAAAGGGAATAACCGATGTTTTAATTTCGCCCGGATCGCGCAATGCGCCGCTGATTAACCAGTTTTTTGGTCTGAAAGAATTTAATTGCCTGAATGTGGTGGACGAACGAAGCGCCGGTTATGTTGCTCTTGGAATGGCGCTTGCCAGGCAAAAACCAGTAGCAGTAGTGTGTACATCGGGCACCGCAGCCATCAACTACGGACCGGCCATTGCCGAAGCTTTTTACCAGAAAATACCGCTGGTGGTGCTTACTGCCGATCGTCCGCAACGCTGGGTCGACCAGGCTGACGGGCAGACTGTTCGCCAGGAAAATCTTTTTGCCAATCATACGCTGAAAAGCATCAGTCTGCAGGAAGCTGAACGCGAAGATGATTTCAGGTACAACAACCTGCAACTAAACGAAATCCTGAATTTAACGCTCTCCGGAAATCCGGGACCTGTTCACATCAACATTCCGTTGAGCGAACCTTTGTACGGTTTTTCCGATGAGCAACTTCCCACGTTCAGAAACATTGAATCAGTTCGAACAAACAACCAGTTATCGGCTGCCGAAATAAAAAAACTGGCGGATCGCTGGAATACTTCGAGCAAAAAAATGGTAATTGTTGGACAACTTTCTCCCGAAAAAGAAATTCAGGATTTAGTTTGCAAACTAGCCGAAGAACCCGGCACAATTGTTTTGGCAGAACATTTAACCAATCTGGCTGGCGACAAATTAATTGCTGAAACAGACATTGCCGTGGCGGCCATTCCTTCGGACGCACAGTCAAACTTTCAACCTGAAATTCTCCTGACGTTCGGGCAACAGATTGTTTCGAAACGACTGAAATTGTTTATTCGCGCCAATTGGCCCAATGAGCACTGGCACATTTCAGCAGGCGGTGAACATACCGACACATACGATTCGCTCACGAAAGTAATTTCGTTGGATGCCGTTTCATTTCTGAAATCATTTGTTCCGGAAATTAAAAATACAGACAGCCAATTTCAGGAAAAATGGAAGTCTATAGAAAGCAAAGCCAAACAAATTCAGGAAGTATTTCTGAATTCAGCGCAGTTTTGCGACCTCACTGCCTGCCAAATAATTTCAGAAAATATTCCTGAAAATTCTATTATTCATCTAGGAAACAGCTCGTCAGTGCGACTGATGCAAATGTTCCCTCGACAAAAAAATTGCGAATATTTTGGCAACCGCGGAACCAGCGGAATCGACGGATCGATTTCAACAGCGTCTGGATTTGCTATCTGTTCTGAAAAAGTAAACACCTTGATTTTGGGCGAACTGGCATTTTTTTACGATTCGAATGCCCTTTGGAACCAGCATTTTCCTGAAAATTTACGAATTATCGTTCTGAACAATGGCGGAGGTAATATTTTCAGGCTGATTGGAGGTCCGCGTCAATCACCGGCATTGAACGAACATTTTGTGGCTCAGCATAACCTGAAAGCCGAAGGATTAGCCAAAGCCTTCGGGATAAATTACCTGAAAGCCGAAACCCGCGATGAACTTTCAGCGGCTTTAAACGCTATTTTTGCACCAGGTTACGCAAGTGCGGTAATCGTTGAGGTGCTGACAGATGGAGAAATCAGCGCTTCTGTGTTTCAGGAATGTTTTAATTTATTTAGAAAAACCGTTTAAAAGATATAAGATGAGTCAAGCACGCGAATGGCAAACCATTCGGGAATACGAAGATATTTTCTTCGATTATTTCGATGGGATAGGAAAAATTACCATAAACCGCGAACGCTACCGCAATGCGTTCAGGCCAACCACAGTGAACGAAATTTCGGACGCGCTGAAAATCTGCCGCGAAGATCAGCAAATCAATGTGATTGTGTTAACTGGTGCGGGCGACAAAGCTTTTTGCGCAGGTGGAGACCAAACCGTAAAAGGCAAAGGTGGGTACATCGATAAAGACGGTATTCCGCGCCTGAATATTCTGGAAGTTCAGAAGCAAATCCGTTCGATGCCAAAGCCTGTTATTGCCATGGTGAATGGCTATGCTATTGGTGGCGGCCATGTTCTGCATGTGGTTTGCGACATCAGTATTGCCAGCGAAAACGCGATCTTCGGGCAAACCGGTCCGAAAGTAGGAAGTTTCGATGCCGGACTTGGCTCTTCCTATCTGGCCAGCATTGTGGGACAGAAAAAAGCACGCGAAATCTGGTTCATGTGCCGCCAGTATTCGGCTGCCGAAGCGCTTGAAATGGGTTTAGTGAACAAAGTTGTTCCGTTCGATCAGTTGGAAGATGAAGTGGTGGCATGGGCTCAAAAAATGCAGGAACACAGTCCGCTCGCCCTGCGTATGCTGAAGCTTGGACTAAATGCCGAACTCGATGGCCAAATTGGTATTCAGGAATTTGCCGGAAATGCAACCTTGCTTTATTATTTGACAGAAGAAGCACAGGAAGGCAAGCATGCATTCCTCGAAAAACGCAAACCCGACTTCAAAAAATATCCTAAATTTCCTTAATGGCATCAGTAAAAAGTTGGATTAAAGCGGCGAGATTAAGAACACTGCCTTTGGCAATGTCGGGAATTTTGATGGGTGCCGCATTGTCGTATCTCGACGGTGGATTTAACACCGAAGTCACTATTCTCGCCATTGTTACTGCACTATTCATCCAGATTTTTTCGAATTTTGCGAACGATTATGGCGATTCTCAAAAAGGCACCGACAACCATCATCGCTTAGGGCCAAAGCGCACGGTGCAAAGTGGCGAAATTAGTCCGGAACAGATGAAAACCGGAATGATTGTGCTGATCGTTCTTAGTTTATTTTTCGGGATTTGGCTAATTGCTTCCGGAACGAAAGGTCTTCATCTCACCACTTTTTTGATGTTCCTGGCTTTTGGAATTGTTGCTCTTATCGCCGCCTACCGCTATACCGCCGGAAGCAATCCATATGGGTATGCCGGATTTGGCGATGTGGCTGTATTTCTTTTCTTCGGGATTTTACCGGTAGCCGGCACTTATTTCCTGAATGCACATCAAATTCATGCCGATCTGTTTTTACCGGCCTTAAGCATTGGGCTTTTCAGTACGGGTGTTTTGAATCTGAACAACATGCGCGACATTGAAAATGACCGAAATTCAGGAAAACATACGGTAGTTGTTCGATTGGGAAAAGCCCAAAGCAAGGTTTATCACAGCATGCTGATTTCTGTTGGAATGCTGACGGCTATTGGCTACACAGGCATTCATGGAAAATCGCCGGCACAATGGATTTTTCTGTTTGCATTTCCGTTGTTTATACGCGACTTATTTCAGATCAATAAAATAACAGAACCACGAGATTTCGATCCGTTCCTGAAAAAATTGTCACTGACAACTTTACTTTTTACACTTTTATTTGGAACCGGAATTTTGCTGGCGCAGCTATAATCTGAAAATCACAAAAGGAAAGCGGTCATCGAAGAATCATTCAATGACCGCTTTCTTTTTTGCAAATATGTTTTTGAGTTACGAGTCTAGTGCGAATCAATTTTTGCACCGAATGCCAAATCACCGGCATCGCCCAGTCCGGGAACAATGTACGACATTGATGTCATTTCCGGGTCAACCGCACCAAGCCAAAGGGTTACATTCTCAGCAGTAATGTTATTTACCACCTGTTCAACTCCTTTTGCACTGGCAATAATGGCTACCAGATGAACATGCTTGGGAGTTCCTTTCTTGAGAAGGGCTTTGTACCCAATTTCCATAGAGGCACCGGAAGCCAACATTGGATCGGAAAGAATGACCACTTTATCATCGAGCGATGGAGAAGCCAGGTATTCAAATTCAATGTGAAATTCACTTTTTTCGTCGTATTTGCGATATGCTGAAATAAATGCATTTTCAGCGTGATCAAAAATATTCAGTAATCCTTGCTGAAGTGGTAGCCCCGCCCGTAAAATTGTTGCCAAAACCGGTTGTTGAACTAAAGTGGAGACTTTAGCCACTCCAAGCGGAGTTTTCACATCAGTGAATTGGTATTCCATTTCTTTGCTGATTTCAATGGCAAAAATTTCGCCCAAACGCTGGAGATTTTTCCTGAATCGCATCGGATCCTTTTGCACGACTTCGTCTCTTATTTCCGCAATGAACTGATTAAAAATGGAATTTGAATTCCCAACTATATTTACCTTCATGATTTAAAAAGTTTCGGCGAAAGTAATTAAAATTCCCAAATCAAAATAATGCTTTACAATATACAATTAGCATGTAAAAGCAGATAGAGACTTATCTTTTTATGTAACGCAAAATTTGTGGTAAATTATTCTGGTGCACCGAATAATAAGTCTGTGGTCGGGCTCCAAATCCCGAATAAAACCGGGCAACTCCAGGGATAAGCGAACCTTCAAAATCAAGAACAAGGTTTTTTCCGGCGTTGGCCTGAATAAACGTATCGATGAGCAAAAACATCGCACTTTGCCCTGTACCGAATTCATTTGAAGATGCCGCCAAATAAATACTTTTCTGATTGGTTGTCAGGAAGAAGGCTGCCGCAACCAAATTATTACCAGCATCCCATGCCCCATAAATTTCGCCAAGTTGATGATAAAGCGCATAACTGACTATTTTCTGAAGTGCAGCATAATGCTTTCCTTTAATTTCAGGAGACTTTTGGCTGAGGTTTTTTTGTGTAAAACTGAGAAACTGGAGCAAATCGTAAACCGGCGAAATGTAAATTTTATGCTGAATGGCCTTCTGAATATTCCGCCTGGTATTCGTATTGTAATTTGCCCGAAGCTGCAGTCCTGATTGAAGATATAAATGATGAGTAACCCTTTGTTTAACATCGAAATTGGCCACTGTTGGTATATTTCCTATATTCAGATTCATATCTGTGAGCCTGAAATTTTTTGGAATGGCATGTAAAAACTGGTTTACAATGGCCGGTTCAGGAGGAAAATTAGAAAATATGCCCAATTGCTGTGTAAAAAATGGCTGATAAACATAACTAAATCCAAATTTTGAATTGCTTACCAGAGGCATAACATACAGATAATCACCCCAAATAAGTGCATCCCAATGTCCACAAATACGGTCGAGAAACCAACTGTATGCGTAGGCTATTCCAAAAGGGGAATTTGCAATGCACCGATCCCATTTGTCTCGATCAATAGCTGTACTTTTCAGAAATTGGATTTCAGGATTACTCATTTCGATGCTTTAAACCTGTTTCGCGAACCTGTTCAAAAACCCTCCGCCAACCAAGCCATTGACCCGAATCTTTAAGCGATTCGTTGTGCCAAAGGCTAATAAATGTTCCGCCTACTTTTTTAACTTCTGTCATCAATTCTTCAATCGTTTGCCAGGCTTCTTCGGGACCTAAATGCAGGTAATTTTTTAAACTTACATCCATTACCTGAAACGAATGAATGGTAAGTTCTGTTCGTTTATTTTTGCTTAAGTCGAAAAAAGGGAAGGCGGTGCATGTCCCGGCACGAAACCCAACCAGGCTTGCAAAACCCATGGTATAATCGTCGGAAATGCCAGATTTTAAGAGATTCTGATAAGTTTTGGGCAAGCTAAGCCTGAGAAAATGTTGGCGACTTTTTGTAACCGGTTGCTGAATAATTTCCTCCAATCGCTCTTTCTCTTTTTCAAATATCCAAAGCTTCTGATTTGAAGCATACGATGGATGAATGCCTACTTCGCAAACCGAAGCCAGATTAACGATTAACTGCCTGAATACTTTATTTTTGTGTGATATATTTTTATCATAATGGTTCCGGTCGCCCATCAGAAAGAAAAACAGAATGTGATCCAACAGACCTTTGTAGGTTTCGAGTATATATTTATACGTATCGTACGGGTCTTTTCGAAGCCCAAGCGAAACCACAAGTCTCATTTTCAAATCGTTCCACTGGCCTTTGAAGATCGATTTAAAAGCGGCGCCCAACCAGATCAGGAAACTTTTATTTTTAAATGCCCACGCATTATCAATATCAATCGTTGTCACAAACTGGAATTGACGTCTTGAGATAATAACTTCAGGATATTTTTCAACAATTTTTTCCCCAATCCAAATAGCCATTTGATCCACTACCGGTTTGCGACTCATCCCGAGGCGATACAATATATTTTCAGAATCTGCAAATCGTTCATGTTCATCGGTGTTTTCAGCAAGGTATTCCTCGTATCTAGTCAGCAAATAAAAGGCGCAGGCAAACGGATCGAACGGCAATAAAGAATCGGCAGAGCTTCGAAAGAACAACCGAAGTTCTTCGTACTCAATTTCATCAAGTTGTTGTTCAACAAGATTCTTTTCGAACAAAATTCGATGAGCTTTCAGGAATAAACCTGAAGAAAGATTGTTTTGCGAATAGTTAATTTTAGGCAGATCTGATTGCAAAAACACAGATTCCTTTGTCGTAAATTCAACCTCAACTCCAAGAACTGACTGAAGAATAAACTCAAAGACAAATTCAATCCGGGAGGAAATTTCGGGTGCGAAAACTAAAATTTTTGATTTGTTTGCCATTTCCTGATTTAAAAACGAATCGTTCAATGCTGGATTCTAGGCTATTCCTGAAAATCAGATCAAACCTTCATCAGCGAAGCTAAAATACGCATCATTCCCGATAATCAGATGATCGAGCACCGGAATATCCATATGTTTTCCGGCTTCTTTAATTTTTATTGTGATGTTTTTATCCGCCTCGCTTGGCACAAGGTTTCCGGAGGGATGATTGTGGCACAAAATAATGGAACAAGCCAACTTGTCGAGCGCCATTTTCAGGATAATGCGGACATCGATGATCGTTCCTGAAAGCCCGCCCTGGCTTACCATCATCTTATCGATCACCAGGTTGTTGCGGTTCAGGAGCAAAATCCAGAATTCTTCGTGTGGCAAATCGCTAAGCAACGGTTTGAAAATTCGGGCTGCATCGGCGCTCGTCACCACTTTGGGCTTTTCGTCGGGCTCTGTTTCCTTCCGTCGCCGGCCAAGTTCCATGGCCGCCGAAATGGTTATGGCTTTCGCCGGACCAATGCCTTTGAACTTCCGGAGATCGTCGATATTTTTTTTGCCTAATTCGTTCAGGTTATTATTTACCGAAGCCATTATTCGGCGCGAAACTTCAACAGCCGATTCTTCAAGGTTTCCGGAGCCAATTAAAATGGCAATCAATTCAGCCTCCGACAACGAGCGAATTCCTTTAGCCAGCATCTTCTCGCGTGGGCGATCTTCAACTGCCCATTCCTTGATACTTAGTTTTTTATACATACTCGTAACTTTATGCTTAACTAAGTTATGAAACTGGCATGAATCTGCCAAACGATTTTTTTGATGCTATCTTCCAAATCAAAAATCAGAACGCAGGACTTGTCTGCATAAAAAAATCCGGAGAAATTACTTTCCCCGGATCGCTATGTAAACTAGAATCTGAATTATATCCCAACTCCTTCCATCGATTTTTCAAGTTCTTCGGCTTGTTGCAAAAATTGGTCAACTGTTAATTCCCTGAAATAAATAAGTCCGTGAGTTGCCCTTACCAAAGGTTTGTCGTGTTGGTAAAAGAAATTTTTGCCCAAAAGCAACTGAATTTGCTTCAGTTGTTCAACCCAGGTTCGCTGAGTGAGCTCACTGAATTTGCCGTCGAGCTGATAACTTGGGAACGATGCGTTAACCTGGCTCAAGTAGCATTGCGTGAAAGATGAATCGAGAATGGAAAGCGCGTTGATTGAAACAGGCGCAATCACTTCAACGTCGGCCGGATGGTACTTGAACCAAACATTCCGGTAGCCAATCACCCGCAATTTCGACAAATCTTCTTCTTTTTTCCACTCTTTAACAGCAGCCGCAATCGCTTTTAAAACTTTATAATGGGTATCGGGGCCACTACCTTCGGGGTCCATAGCCAAACTGATTACCGTTGGTTTATATTTCCTGAATTCTTCCAAAACAGGCCGTACGTCGCGAAACGGGTCGGGTTGCTCTGTAAATGTGTCGCCTTTGTAAAATCCCAGACGGAGATGGTGAACGTTATTCACGGGTACACCAAAATGAGCCCAAACCAACTCTTCTTCCATTTCGCGGATCATTCCTTTCAATTTCTGAACATTGGGTGAGTTTTTACTTCCATCGTAACTGTTCCGAAGTTCTTCAAGAATCAACGCGATTGTTGAATTCAACTCTGCAACATTTTTTATTCCCCAGATTTCGACCAATGCCCGAACAACCCGGTGACAAACTCCCCGTCGTCTTTCTGCCGCATTGTTGGCTGCCACATTATCGAGGTAATGATAAACATCTTTGTCCCATTTGTATTTGTAGCCTTCAGTAAAAAAATCGGGGAAATTTATCATTTCAATTTTCCCTTCTCCAATCAGGCTTATGGTATCGTCGAGCAGATCAATCACATATTGATTTATAACTGCAGTAAATCCTGAAGTCAGGACCGAGAAATGGAATTCGTTGGAGGCATCGCGCAATTGCCGGTTGGTATGTGGCATAATTCCAAGCATAATGTCGTCGTGATGCGGACCTGTGTGGTAAAAAATCTGGTTCGATTCACGCTCCATGCCCTTGTTGAATTTAGCCGTAATGGAATCGATAACCGACTGAACCGTATTTTCATCCAAATTCGGAATCAGGCGACAATACCTGTCAGCTTTTAAATCTTCAAGAGTTATGCGATGGCCGAATTTATTGATCTTCGGGCAAAGATCGATCACAGCACGTTCAGTTTTCTGGTGTGTCCACTCACCCGCCTGATAGTATTTATCAACACTATCAGTTAATTTTACAGCAGCACCAGATGTGAGGTAAAAGCGGCCATTTTGCAATTTTTGCAAACAAGTAGCAGGATATAAATTCGAAGGACCATTTTCCAGAGCATCTTTAATGACATCGGCTTTTGCCTCACCTGCTGCAAACACAATAGCAACAGATTCAGGATTGAAAGTAATCGTTTCAAGCCCGATGGTAATAACCAACCTGTTTCGCGAAACTTCGATTCCACCCAAATCGCCTGCGGCTATTGCCTGCGTTTCGAAATTGGTTGCGGTTAACCGCGTTGTGGAAAAATGATCGGAACCACGTGTATTGAAAGCAAGGTGACCATCGGGACCAATGCTTCCCAACCAAAAACCAATTCCTCCTTTAGCCCTCACTTTTTGTTCGTATTCCGAACACCAATCGTCGATACTTAAAATGGATCTTTGCTGCAGCCGTTCCATTGGAGTTTTGGCATCGCGGTAACGCAGCGACAAATCGATGGTTAGATTTGGAAATATTTCGTTGTACGATTTTCCGTCAGCCAGAGGAATTCCATCGGAATTAATAAACAAAGCTTTATTCGGATCGAGGCCGAATCCATCGACATAATAATTTTTTACATAGTTGCAGGCACTGTTGTGCTGCTTCGAAGCAATCGGATAAAATTCGTCCATCTGCACAAACTGCAATCCCGATAAGTCAGGCTTTTTCACACCTGAAAGTCCATATGCATTCAGGATATCCTGTCCTTTTTTATTGTCCCAGTTCTCCAGAAAAAAATGCGTGTATTTGATAAAATATTCCGGAGTTTTACCGGTTGGCAAACTAATTACGCCATTGGGATTTTCGGCTACCCATTCCAGAAAACGCAGCGAAGTAAGCATTCCAAGCTTGGGGAAATTCCCAACGGTAATGTATGGCATTTTTGTAGACATTTGATCGAGTTCTGCCTGTTGCAGAAAGATCTTTTCAACCTTACTGAACTGATTTGCTTTCATTGTATTTATTTTATTTATGAATTTTTTGCTCTATTTTATTGCCTGTCGAGAACATGTTCGAGCAACATGGCGGCGACACCTTGTATTCCGGCCTGACTGCCCAGTTCCGATACTTTTATTTCAATTTCGTTCCCCAATTCAGGAATGCAAAAAATTTGAATTGCCTGCTGAATCGGAGGTAGTATAAACTGGTTCGCTTCCGACATTCGCCCACCAAGAATAATTAATTCAGGATTAAAAATCTGGATGAGGTAGGCGAACCCTTTACCAAGCCAATGGCCAACATTGGCCAAAATCGAAATGGAATACTGATCGCCCATGGTCGCTGCCTGAACCACTTTTCGGATTTCAATGTTTTCAAGATCATCGTGAACGAGTTGTGGCAGAAACGATGAACTTCCGGCTTTCATTCCTTCCTTTGCCATCCGTGCGATGGCTGTTCCCGATGCAATGGTTTCAAGGCACCCTTGTTTCCCGCATTTGCAAAGTATTCCGTTGTCAACCATTGGGAGGTGCCCAAATTCGCCGGCAAAACCATCGCGACCTTTGTACAGTTTTCCATTGACAATAATTCCCAGTCCAATACCCCAGTCGAGATGAATGGCCAATACATTTTTCCGGCCATGCGCCAACCCAAACCGCAATTCGGCAAAAGCCCTGGTTTTAGCGTCGTTCTCAATGAAAACTTCCATGCCAAATTTTTTCCGGAAGATTTCGGCAACTGGTTCGTCCGACACCATGTATGTTTTATTAATACCAGTTTCTGAATCAACCATTCCGGGCATTTCGATGCCAATTCCCAATATTCTATCACGCGGAATATTCTTTTCACGAATGATGTTTTCGGTAAATTCAACAATTGGATCAATAATCGATGTGCCGTGTGAGATGGTGAGCGTAAGAATCTGGTCGTCGGTTATTTTTTGGTTTTTAGCATTGTAAACTGAAACCGAAGTTTTGTAAATATTAATCGATATACCAACGATGTAAAAAGCATCTTCAGCATTGCCATAAAGATTGGGCCGTCTACCGCCACTTGACGTTCCCTGGCCAAGTTCTTCAACAAGGTTTTCGGTCTTTAATTCGTTCAGGAGACTGATAATTTTTGGTGTACTAAGCTTGACAAATTTTCCCAGATCAGTGTTGGTCATAGCACCATACAGAAACAAATGTTTGAGGATTTTTCGCTTCTGAAAATTATTCTTTAGTTCCACGACATTTAGATCGCTTGTTTCATCGTATTTAACCTGAGTGAATGTCATTGCAATGAAGTTTATACAATTTTACGACACAAAGGTATTTTATTTATTTTTGAAATACCGCAATACTTTCATTAAAAATTTAAAAAGTTTTTAAAATTTGAATAAAAATAAAGCGGAATAATGTAATTTCACTCCTGCATCGATTTCCTATACTTCAGGAATAAAAATTATTGAGGCAAAAATCGTATTCAGAAATTGAGAATTGATGTGAATTCACTAATTTGGAGTTCAGTATTAAAAACCTAAATCATGGTACGGCAACTTTTAATCATCATAGTATCAATACTATTTGCTGGCAATTTAAATGCACAATCGCGAAAGGAAATTCAGATTCCGGATATTCCGGGCTATTTTACACTGAAATGTGATTTCCATATGCATACCGTTTTTTCGGATGGCGATGTTTGGCCAACCGTTCGGGTGAGCGAAGCCTGGCAGCAAGGGCTAGATGCCATTGCCATTACCGATCACATAGAGTACAGGCCACATACACAGGACATTAAATCTGACCTCAACCGGTCTTATGAAATTGCCAAACCGCTGGCCGATCAACTAGGCGTAATTTTGATCCGTGGAACGGAAATAACGCGAAAAATGCCACCAGGGCATTTGAATGCGATTTTTATTACAAATGCCAACCTGATTGAACGAGACGACTGGTTTGAAGCCTGCCGCGAAGCAAAAGATCAGGGAGCTTTTATTTTCTGGAACCATCCGGGATGGAAATCGCAGCAACCAGAGAAAACACTTTGGTGGCCGCAGCACACGCGCTTGCTCGACGCCGGCATCCTTGAAGGAATTGAAGTTTATAACGATCATGAATTTTATCCGGAAGCTTTTAAGTGGGCGCAGGAAAAAGGACTAACCATGCTGGCAAATTCTGATGTTCACAGCCCAATTGAAGGAAGTTATGACCCGCAGAATTCACATCGGCCGGTGACCTTGGTTTTTGCGACTGAACGTAAAGCTGAATCCATAAAATTTGCTCTTGAAAATAAACGCACAGCCATCTATTTTGAAGATAAGTTGGTTGGAGACAGCAAATATCTGGCACCAATTTTTAACGCTTCAGTAAAAGTTATGATTGATTATGTCAGGCTTGAAAATAATCTGGTTCGGTTTATTCCGGTACACAACAGTTCAGATATTGATTTTATTTTGAAAGGGAAACAGAATGCAGTAGGTTTCACTTACGCAAAAGACGTAGTTTTAAAAGCTAACCGGACAACAATGATTGAGGTAAACGGGACATCCGACGAAATAAAAAATATACCAACATTAAAAATGGAATATGAAGTAACCAATCTGATGGTTGGTTCTATAAGAAATTTGCAGGTAGTTTTATCAGCCGATAATTACTAAAAAGTGAAAAGCGGTGCTGAACACCGCTTTTCACCAAACAAACAACTAAAATTACCTTACGAACTTTGCTTTTCACCAAAAACCAATCAACCCAAATAAGTTCAAAATATTTAGATTTGCAAAGTCAATTGAAGTTACGTTAAGCTAAGGCTCATTGTTTCATTCGTTTGATTAAATTAACAATTTTTAGTAGATTTAATTTTTCTGATTTCAATTTCATTTGGAAATCAAACAGTTTCAAAATTTGCTACTTTTAGGGTTGTATGGTTAACTTATTCAAGGTCATTTTTTCAAGACACTGAAAGTTAAATACTAACGCGCGCGAAACACAACCACAAATTCACAGTACAAATAAACATTATCAGGGGTGTAGAAAAATTGCATCAAAATGGATGCTGAAAAAATAATTTTTATATTTTTGCACCGTCTTTAAAGAAAAGACAACGAAGGATTGACCCGTGGTGTAATTGGCAACACAACTGATTTTGGTTCAGTAGAGTCCAAGTTCGAGCCTTGGCGGGTCAACAAAACCAACAGTTTGCTTTGGCAAATTTGATTGGACTGGAAATTAAAATTGTCCTGTGGTGTAATTGGCAACACGTCTGATTCTGGATCAGAAGAGTTCAGGTTCGAGACCTGACAGGACAACTGAAAATCAAAGAGTTGCAATTTACCTTGTAGCTCTTTTTTTATTTCTTGCCAACAGTCTTGCCAACGGAGGTGGGATTTGGGTGGTTCTAGAGGGAAAATGGTGATAGTTTTCACCAGCTCTCCATTTGAATTTTCATTAGGAGTTTCCTTCGGCCAAATTGACCACCATACCTTAATCGATCCTACTTAAGATTGCGTTTACAAATAAACGTAATTGAAGTTCCTATTTGAGAAGCCATTTAAACCTCGTCGGAAATCAGATTTGGCTAGATGTCTTGATTCAAATCATCAAAAATGACTGTCATTAAATTTTTTGAATGAACTTCCTTTCATAATAGGAAGTCGGATGGAAAGACCAAAAAAAGACACTGAGTTGCAACCTATGAGTTCACGACACCGATCAACGTACTCATCAATACCAGTAAGGTTTTGAAAAGCTCGGACAAAAAGCTGGTCGAAAATGACCTCTTTTCCTATATGGCTACCCAAATTAATGAAAGTTGCTACTTTACCCGATTTTTGTACGCGCATTATTGAAGTATTACAAGACAACAATATTGTTTTCACCCATCACTGGGGGAAATATTCAAACTGGGCTTTCCCGGGGTTGGTAGATTACATGTATGATCCAAAAGCACAGGAATGGGTTCTGAAGCACTTATCCAATCGTTGTCCCGAAGATTTAGATTTATTAAGCGAACAACTGCGCCGTTTGCCATGAGGGTAACTGGTTTTGCAACTGATTAGCTAACTTCGGATAGTCTTAAAATCGCTTAGCCAACAACCCGCACCAACCGACGCGATCAAGCAATATATAAAGTGACTGTAGAATTCACTATAAATTCTAATTAAATTATCTATAATTCTAATTTCTGAGTATAGGATGGAAATAGATTTTACTTGATATATAAATCATTTGCTTATAATACGAAAAACTACTTCTGGAAAACCACAAACATATTCTATTTTTTCTATTTTTATAATCTGGCATCAGGAGTGAGTATTGTCGAACCGGATATTGGCCAATCTGACAGTAAAAAGGTTCTGATCTTTCTCTAAAAAAGCCCAACAAATTTTGTCGCTCAAGTATCAAATTTTGACTAAAGACTTTTTTAGCACATGGCTAAGCTGTTAACTATCATTTTATTGTTTGCATCTCTTTGTGCACTTTCAAAAACAGCACCTCGGGGTTGCCTAAATGCATGTATTGCCATTACAACGGATACCATTCCTGAAATTGTCGTACAAATTTCGAAGAGCGACCGTTATAATATTTACCTGAAAGATTGTAACCAACTGATTACAGACACCATTTTGCAAACCGGATACATACAATTTGATACCATCAGGGCAAAAACGATTCCCGCAAATCCGACCTATTTTGGCAAACGTATTGTTAAGGCTGTTCAATTGTCGGTTGAGATAGCCAATATTGTTGTAGCCGATACTGTTTGGAATGAAATTAATGCCCCTGAATATCGTTCTTCCTGGAATTACTACTTTCTTGCACATCATCCAATGCCCGAAGTGAAATTACCCGATTTTGACTATTCCGATAAAATCATCGTTAAAAGACTTCGGGAATACACTTGGAAAAAGAGCCGCCCGCTCGATTTCAATGATTGGGAAAAATATATTTACAACAAACCGGTTAGAACTTCTCAAAAAGAAAATTATTTCTAAAATCAGTCTTCCGGAAATTGACTTATCAGGAATAAACTCTCTGCTCGATGTGGGTGGTGGCTTAGGCGCATTTCCCATGGAATTTATTCGCCGGAAAGATGATCTTAGAGCAACCTTTTTTGATTTACCAATGTGGTTCCGATTACCCGAAGAATTCGGAAATTCACGAGCGAAAGTGGTTAATTCAATGCTTGTTATTTGCCAGGGCCAGCTTATCCACGGATCTTGTCTGGTACTTTTATTTTTAATGTTTTCCCAAACCAGGGAAAATGGCCCCGGATCGATAGCTTCTCCATTTTTGCGTGGCAGCGTATCAAATCCCTGCCGACCTTTTCACTTGTTGCCAGTATTCCAACATTTGCCAAAATACTCGATGTCGGGATAATCGGCTGATAACCATCGGAAGTGACAAACTTAACCGCATTAAACGATTTCCAGCCAATTCCAAAAACCTGATCGAACAAAACAGTCAGAGAAATGCCTTCGTAGGTATGTATTTTCGAATCGGTTTGATTGTCAACAGGAATCGTTACAAAGCCGGGTTGCAATTGTTTTAGTCCATTCAGACTGATTATTTTAACTACCTGGCCATTCTTACTTAATGTTAATGTTTCACCATTAACCACATTCAAAAAAAACAAAAGCGTACATAAAACTCGGTATTTGACAAAATTGCCCGCATTCATTTTATTTGCGTTTTATCCAAGCTTATGAGTTCAAACTGAGCATCAAAAGGGAATTCCAGGACATGAAAAATCCCTTGTAAAATAATATTCTACAAAGAATTGCATTTTAAAAATCCAAAAAAGTTATTGTTTGTCGAAAACCATTGTTTCGGAACGGTCGCCGTATGACGATGAAGCGCTCGCGTCAATAACCATATTCCCGCCATCTATTTTATACACTTCAATAATTGTCATTTCTCCACTATCGCCCATCGGAAATTTGGTGGTAATTTTTACCGATTTTTTATCGTCGGACACAACAGCGGTCGATTTCTTTTCAGAGTCCTGCCAACCCGGATTTATACATTCTTTTCCGTCGAGTGTAAATTTATCTTTTATAGTGAAATCCTGACCCTGAAAGCTTGCATGTCTTTCCACGTTTAAGTCATTTCCATTCTGTACAATAATAATTTCTTTTGGAGCCATGCTAAACTGATCGCTCAGTTTACTTTTCGGGCTGTTAAGCTTCCAGTTCCCTGAAAAGTCAACTCCTTGTGCTGAAACGATAATTGAAACAAAAAATGCGGCTAAGAAGAATACAGTTCTTTTCATGTTGTGTGGTTTTAAAGTTCGAACGATAAAGTTGAGAAAAATAAAAGTTAAATGCTCTGATAGTAAGATGTTTTTATGAAACAAAACAACCTTATTTAACAGAAATCATTCCGTTTTATTCCTGAAAAATGTTCGGGATGACAAGAGCAGGAAACAGGCAAATTTGAATACGTATTGAAAGACCAATTTGAGCGAACCTTATCGAGAATCCAATTCGGGTCAATCAGCTTTCTAACAGCCAACTTTTTGTACCAGCATAATTCCATCGCGAACCGGAAGAATCACATTCTTCACACGCCGATCCCGCTGAATTAAATCGTTAAAATCGAGAATTCCACGGGTTTGCTCTTCACTTGCAGCAGCTGGATCGACAACTTTTCCGTCCCACAAAACATTATCGGCCAAAATAAATCCGCCAACAGGAACACGATCAATAATTAACTTGTAATACTCACAGTATTCCTTTTTATCGGCATCAATGAATACCAAATCAAAAGGTTGTTCGATGGCTGGAATAATTTTTCGGGCATCGCCAATGTGCTGAATAATGCGGTCGGCCATACCTGATTTCAGGAAATATTTTTGAGAAATGGATTCCAACTCATCGTCGATTTCGATAGTATGCAATTGTCCGCCTTCAGCAAGGCCTTTTGCAAGGCAAAGCGCCGAATAGCCGGTAAAGGTTCCAATTTCAAGAATACAACTTGGTTTGATCATGCAGCTGATCATGCTTAAAATCTGTCCCTGCAAATGGCCCGACAACATGCGCGACCGAAGTACGTTCAGATTTGTTTCGCGGTCGAGTTCGTACAAATAATCTTCTTCAGGAGAAGTGTGGTTGAGAATATACTTTTCGATTAAAGTTTTCTTTTGCATTACTGATAAATTAAAATACTGTTGAGCGATTCATCGAATATCTCATTGGCTATCTCCATAATATCCTCATTTTCAATCGATTCAATCTTCTTAAAGATTACTTCAATATCATCTACATGGTTGAAAAACAAATAACTTTTACCAATTGAAAGCATCAGGTCCTCGCGGTTTTCTGTCGATATTGCCAATTGCCCGATTAGCTGTTTTTTTGCCCGACTGAGCTGTACAATCCCCATAGGTTTTTCTTTCATTAACCTTAATTCCTTATTCACCAGCCATTGGGCCTGTTCCAAATTTTCTTTGTCGGTTCCAAAATATATACTGAATTCGCCGGTGTCGAAATAACCGGTATAGCTTGATTCGACGTTGTAAGCCATGCCATTACGCTCGCGAAGAGCCATGTTGAGCCGCGAGTTCATCGACTGACCGCCCAAAATATTATTCAGCAAAACCATCTGCATACGTTTTGGACTGAAAATATCGGGAGCAATATTACCTACAATGCAATGAGCCTGAAATGTATCTTTCTGAACAACACGAACTTCAGGTTTATAATTGTATACATTTGTTCTGTTTTTAACGCGCAACTTTTCAGGAGCCTGTCCAAAATATTTTTCTGCCAAACGAATGAATTTAGTCATGGGAATGTTTCCAACCGAACTCAACACCATTTGATCGGTATGGTAATTTTCGTCCATAAATTTCAGGATACTGCTCTTGTTGAACGTTTTAATCAATTCGGGAGTACCTAAAATATTGCGTGCAATCGGGTGACCGTCAAAAAGGATTTCTTCAAATTCATCGAAAATCAATTCCGAAGGACTGTCTTTGTACGAATTAATTTCCTCAATCACCACCTCTTTTTCGAGTTCAAGTTCTTTAGCCGGGAATGTACTGTTGAATAAAATGTCGCTGATCAATTCCATCGAACGCTGGTAATATTCGCTCAGAAACGTGGCATAAACGGCGGTTTCCTCTTTGGTTGTGTATGCATTTAGTTCGCCGCCGACATCTTCAATCCGGTTTAAAATATGGAATGATTTTCGTGTTTGCGTGCCTTTGAAAATGACGTGTTCAATAAAATGAGCGATACCTTGCTCGTCCTCTTCCTCATCACGCGATCCGGTATTAACAAGCACTCCAAAATGTGAGACGGGCGAATTTGTCTCCTGATGGATGATCCGGATTCCATTCTTCAACACGTAAGTTTGCATCATTTTCCTGAAACGTATATAAAATTTTGGACTGCAAAAGTATGAAATAGCCTTGACTTGAGTAGCAATCGTGCTCATTATTATTCCATTTGAGTACAATTCGCTGAACAAGGCTGAACCAAAATGAAAATATCGCGCCAAAAACCGGAGAATTGCTATGCAAACTGATAAATACATGATTCAGAAATGTTTCAGCGACTGTTGCAAAAAAAAAAACATGAGATGAATTCAATTTTTTTTGTAGTTTAAATATTTGGTCTATATTTGCAACCCGAAAGCGAAACGGAAAGGCCAAAAGCCTGAAAGAAGAGCTTAGAAAAAGTCTGCACCGGACTCAAAATGGTGCCATAGCTCAGTTGGTAGAGCAATGGACTGAAAATCCATGTGTCCCCGGTTCGATTCCTGGTGGCACCACAAAGGGAAGCAAATTGCTTCCCTTTGTTTTTTATTCTTCCGCTAAAAACTTCAGATTTCTTTTCAATCCCTCAAACCGTGTGCGCTTTACCGCAGAATTCCTGAAAAGCTCATTAAATGTGGTTTTGTCCATTTCAGTCCATTCAGCTTTGCTCAGATTCATCAACCGGAAATCAGGATGGAAAGCAGGTTCATTGTGCGTCTCCGATTTCAGGTTCCAGGGACAAACATCCTGACAGATATCACAGCCAAAAACACGATTTTCAAATTTTCCTTTCAGTTCAGGATCGATCTCACCGCGATTTTCGATGGTTTGGTACGAAACGCATTTCCTGGCATCCAGGATATATGGAGCAACGATGGCATTTGTCGGGCAAGCATCAATGCAACGTGTACAATTTCCGCAATGATCCCGAACCAGTTTGTTATCGGTCGGCAATTCAAAATCAATAATCAACTCGCCAATAAAAAAGAAGCTCCCGTGTTCAGGAGAAATAAGGTTGGTATTTTTACCAATCCAGCCCAATCCGGCACGCGCAGCCCATGCCCTATCTAAAACCGGTGCCGAATCAACAAAAAAGCGACCTTCGCAAGGAGCAATTTTGTCCTGAATAAATTTCAACAACTCACCCAGCTTGTCTTTCATCACAAAATGATAATCGGTTCCATAAGCGTACTTCGAAAGAACCGGGGCCTCATGATCGGTTTGCTTTTCGGAAGGAAAGTAATTCAGCAAAACTGAAATGACAGAACAGGCATTTTCAACCAAAAATTGGGGATCTAGTCTTTTTTCCTGATTTCGAACCATATAGTGCATTTCTCCATGCATATCATTTTCCAGCCAGTTCATCAGCCGTACTTGTTCTTCGGAAAGAAAACGTGCTTCTGAGATTCCGCAGTCTAAAAAACCGAGTTCTTTCGCCCGGGTTTTAATCTGGTCTGATTTACTGGCATTTGCAGGTTTCATGAAATAAAGATTTTCAGAGGTTAAAATTAGAAGATTATATTTCGCTTTCGGCACTTTACTTATTCCGATTTTATTGACAATCAAACAACTGTTAAAATCAGAAAGGGATTTAAACCAAATGTTAAACTTTTTGTCAATGACACAATATTCATCAGGGCAAACTCACACTTTATCAGGTAAAAATAGTTAATCTTTTTTCTTTGTATTTATTTATAAATCAGTGATTTGGTTGTTGTTTTTTACAATTAAAATTCGTATATTGCATTGATAATCAAAGCAATACGAATTTTGAAAACAACAAATGAATTAAGGTCTATTTTCAGTCAAATAGACGACCCCAGAAGCGATATAAACAAGCTTCATAAATTAGAAGACATCCTTCTTATCGGAATTATTTCAGTGATTTGTGCGGCAGATACGTGGAAAAACATGGAGACTTATGCAAAAGCAAAAGAACAATTTCTGCATTCATTCCTTGATTTACCAAACGGAATTCCTTCTGACGACACCTTCAACCGTGTTTTCTCATCTATTGATAGTGAGCAGTTTGAAGCTTGTTTTGTGGATTGGGTAAGTCGCCTGGTGAACTTGACCGATGGCGAAATTATCCCTATCGATGGAAAAACCATTAGGGGAGCAAAAGCCAATGGGAAAAAGTCACCCTTTCATATGGTGAGTGCATGGGCAACAAACAATAATTTGGTTTTGGGACAAGTGAAAATTTCTGAAAAGTCGAATGAAATTACTGCCATCCCCAAATTACTGGAGCTGATTACCGTAAAAGGATGTACCGTAACAATTGATGCCATGGGGTGCCAACAAGAAATAGCACGTAAGATAATTGAACAGGAAGCTGATTACATTTTAGCTGTTAAGGAGAACCAGAAACAATTGTACCAGGATATTGCAGATGAATTTAGGTTCGGGAAAAATATTCTGGCAGATTTGACGGAAGAACTTGACCATGGGCGCATAGAAACCAGAAGATGCAGTGTTATAACAGATTTTAGGTTCATTGAAAACAAGCAAGAGTGGGCAGGGTTAAAAAGTATCGTTAAAATTGAAAGCATAAGGGAATTTAAAAACTCAGACAAACCAAATGAAACGGCAACAAGATATTACATATCCAGCTTATTGACTGAAGCAAATCAATTACAAAGGGCAATCCGCTTGCACTGGGGAATTGAAAACAAACTTCATTGGGTTTTGGATGTCGCTTTCGCTGAGGATGCTTCCAGAAAGAGGGCAGGAAATGCTGCCCAAAATTTTTCGATACTCAGTAAAATTGCTTTGAACCTACTCAAAAAAGAAACATCCGAAAAACAAGGAATTAAAGGGAAAAGGTTAAAAGCCGCATACGACCATAATTACCTACTCAAAGTTCTCGGTAAAAAAGTGTGAGTTTCCCCTGCAATATTCATTTCCTTTTTTACAATAAATATATAAATTTACCACATTCCAAAAACCACAATCTGAATAGATCATTCCGTGAAGAAAATTATACCAACCTATATCCTGAAAGTACTATTTACTTTCACATTTCTGATCTCTCTGAATTCGATGCTCTCAGCGCAGTCCATTCAGGAGAAAATTATTAACGGGAATTTTCAAAAAACCAGTCTTCAAGATTTTTTCAATTCGCTTGAGAAACAATACAATATTCATTTCTATTACCGCTCGGAATGGGTAAAGCCGTATGTAGTTAATCACGAATTTAAAGAAATGCCATTGATTCAGGTTCTCAATTTCCTGTTCGACCGTCAACCGCTTACCTACAAATTCTTCCAAAATAATTCGGTTGTTATTTTTCCAAGAGGAATTGATGGGCGAAATTCGTCAGGAGGTGATGAACCGGAAATTATTGTCATTGGCGATCCGCTGAATGAAGGTCGATATTCAACGGCCCACCTCAAAGGAAAAATTCTGGATGGAAAAGATATGGATCCGCTGGCAGGTGCAATTGTGTTTCATCCTCAAACAGGAATTGGAGCTTCAACCAATGCGAAAGGCGAATACGAAATAGATTTGCCAACTGGTGAATATTCGTTGAAAGTTTCGTTTATGGGATACGAAGTTTTGAATCAGAAAGTAAAACTAATTGAAAACGGAACAGCCAATTTTGAATTGTTCGAAGAAAGCCATAACCTTGAAGAGGTGGTTGTCACCGGCGACGACTCGAAAGCTTCGAAAGCACAAATGAGCATGGTGAAAGTGAATTCGCGAACGATGAAGGAACTTCCGGTGTTAATGGGTGAGGCCGACGTAATAAAAAGCATTGTCATGATGCCTGGCGTTCAGAGCGTCGGAGAAATGTCTTCAGGCTTTAATGTTCGTGGCGGAAACAACGATCAAAACCTGATCCTGATGGAAGGCGCTCCGGTTTTCAACACTTCGCATCTTTTCGGTTTCTTTTCAATGATTAATCCCGATGCTGTGAAGGACGTTTCACTTTTTAAAGGAGGGATTCCGGCTTCATACGGTGAGCGAATTTCATCGATTATGGATGTTCAGCTTAAGGAAGGAAACACGCAAAACCTTAAATTCTATGGAGGCATCGGGCTAATCAACAGTCGGTTTACACTCGAAGGACCATTCTCTAAAAAATCAAAAAATACATTTCTGGTTGGTGGCCGAACAACTTATTCCGACTGGATTATGCGCCAATCGAAAAATGCCCAGTTCCTGAACAGTGTGGCGCATTTCTACGACATTAACGGAACACTGAATCTGGTAATGGGCCAAAACAATACACTGAAATTGATGGGCTACAACAGCAACGACGTTTTCAACCTGAATTCGAATTCGCTTTATACCTACGGAAATACAATCGCTTCGGCAAACTGGAAAGCCAATTATTCGAAAACTCTATTCTCAAGCCTGAATTTGTCGTACAGCAAATACGATTTCAAGCTCGAACAAAAAGATCCAAGCTTGTCGGAAGACGATTATAAATTGTATACCGGATTGCAATACGGAAGCATGAAATACATACTATCGTGGCTGCCCAATGAGAAACACCGTGTAAATGGAGGCTTCCAAACTATTGGGTACAAGGTCGAACCCGGAGAAATTCGTCCGGCCGGAAACCCGACCAATGTTGTTCCTGAAAAAGTTGCAAACGAACAGTCGCTCGAATTGGGCGCTTTTATTGACGACGATATAGATCTTTCGGCAGCCACCGCATTGAACATCGGTGTACGTTACGCCCGATTTATGAGCATGGGACCAACTACCGTTTTAAAATACGATCCGGCGCAGACCATAAATTCAGGTTCGGTTATCGACTCAACCGTATACGGAGCATGGCAAACAGCAAAAATGTATCACGGCATTGAGCCGCGGGTATCCATGAAATTCAATCTTACCAGCGGTGGATCAATCCGGTTGAGCTACCAGCGTATTCACCAGTTTATGAACCAAATTTCGAATACTTCGGTTATTTCGCCAGCCGATTTCTGGAAAGCAAGCGACGCCCATATTCAGCCGTTGGTTAGCGACCAGATAGCGATTGGGTTATTTAAAAATCCACAGAAAGGACTGTTCGAAACGTCAGCTGAAGTGTATTACAAAAATCTTCAGAATTTAATGGAATACAAAAACGGGGCAGTTCTTGTCATGAACCACCACGTTGAAGCCGATATTATTAATGCCGATGGTTACGCCTATGGGCTGGAAATTTATGCCCGCAAAAATGCCGGAAGGCTTAATGGCTGGATAAGTTATACCTATTCGCGAACCATGCGCCAAACTAACAACGAGTTTCCGGAAGACATAATAAACGGTAAGAAATACTATCCATCGGTATACGACAAACCACACGATTTGTCAACTGTACTAAACTACCAGATTAGCCGCCGATGGAGGTTTTCGGGCAATTTTGTACTTTCTTCCGGAAGACCTGTAACACTGCCTGAACAAAAGTACAGGTTCGAAGACCGACAAATTGTCTATTATTCCGATCGCAACAAATACCGAATGCCACCATATCACCGGATGGATGTAAGCATAACATTCGACGAAAACCTGCGCAGGAAGCGCATGTGGAAGGGTAGCTGGACCTTATCTGTTTACAATCTTTATGGACGCAAAAATCCATATTCGGTATTTTACCGAAAAGATCCTTCGATACAACTTGTGGAGAAAAATCCATATTCAATTTATAAACTTTCGGTTATTGGAGTGCCTGTGCCATCCATAACTTACAATTTCAGGTTTTAAATGGGAAAACGATCGCTCAGTTTGGTCACGCTGGTTTTGCTCTTTAGCAGTTGCGAAGAGTATTATTATCCGAAACTGGAATCCACACCGGGTAAAATCGTTGTTGAGTCACTGGTGACCAACGACCCAAATCAAAACTTTGTCAAACTTTCGATGACCAGGGATTTTTACGGGACCAACCGACTGGATATGTTGAGTGGTGCAAAGGTTCGATTGGTTCAAATTGGCGGTACAATTGTCACTGCTAATGAAACAGGACCGGGTTACTATATATTTCCTGAAACACCGATTCCCGGTAAAAGATACATGCTCCGGATCAGTTACCAGCAAAATCTGTATGAATCGGAAATTCTTCAGATGCCGCCCACTCCGGCAATCGATTCCATTTACAATGGCCATATTATTAAAAAAGAATACGTTACCGACGGTTATGGAGTACCTCGGCTAACAGAAGTTCCAAGCCGTGAAATATGTGTGGATGCGCCAATAACACCCGACCTCGCATATTACCGGTTTACCTGGAAAGAAGTACTTCAATGGGTTTATACCCCACCAGCTCCGCCTTTAGGGCCACCGCCTCCAACGATGTATGGCTGGAATTCGTTTATCGATCAGGATTTATTTAACCTGGCCGGGCCTAAACAATTCAGCAGTTCAGCACAGATTAAGAAACATCCGGTTCTTTCGCTGGCCTACAACAGTCAGTTTTATCTCGATTCAATCACTCAGGTGGCTGCCGGCTGGATTATTATTCTTGATGAATATGGCATTTCGAAAAGTTCATACGATTTTCACGAGGAACTTAACAAACAGCTTGCTGCCGAAGGTAGCTTGTTCGACCCGGTGCTTACGCAGGTATACGGAAACATTAAATGTACAAATGATCCGAAGCAGATTATTCTTGGATTCTTCGATCTGAACTCATACCGACAGCAGAGGTATTATTTAAATATGGGGCTGAATGAAAACAGTGGGGTCAGTTTTCATGAAATATTTCGATATATCGAAATACCTTTACGGGGAGATACGCTTGGAAACCGACCTGAATTTTGGGAATATAATTATTGATTCATGAAAAAACTAATCGTTATAGTATTGTTTCTGTTTGCTGCATCTGTTTCAGGATATACGCAGGAAAATTCAGGATTTGGATTCTTCACCGACCGCGATGTTTATGTGGCTGGTGAAAATTTACTGGCCAAAATATACACTCCCGGCTCAAACGATTCTCGAATTGTTCACCTCGACCTGGTTAATTCTTTCGGAAAAAGAGTAAACGGGATTTCAGCCGAAATCAAAAACAATCAGGCAGATTGTTCGCTCATGCTCCCCGATTCACTCAGTTCAGGAACTTATTTGCTGAGAACTTACCTAAAAAATGACGAATCCAAATTCAAAGTAATTCGCGAAATCTGGATCTCGAACCGCTTTGCCGGATTGGACAAAACCGAATTCATTAACCGTGTTGAAGGACAGACATTTATTCAGGACAAAAAGAACAACCACATACAAATAGATAATATTGCTTCTGAATATAACACCAGGAGCCTGTTCGGCGCAAACATTAAAATTGATCAATCACTTTTGAACGACATCGAAGGTGACGTGCTTATTTCGGTTGCACAAACAGATTCGACCTATCAGGCTAAACAGTTTATCTGGAAATCGGAAACAGGAAAAGTAGGCCTGACTGAAAAAAAAGGAATCATTTTAAGCGGAACTGTTTTCGACAAAAATACTTCGGAACCAGCTTCCGGAATAACTGTTTATTTTACAATTCCTGATTCAATTCCGGGATTTCAATATTACGAGACACTTAATGACGGACGTTTTTACTTTTTGCTCGACAAATATTACGGGCAGGTGGAAGCATTTGTGCAGGTCTTTGAAGAAAAATCTTCACAGCGCCTAAAAATAAAAATGGATGAGCTTTTTGCTGAAACAGGCTCACTTCCAAAATTCAGCCAGCATCCGATTCCTGAAAGCTTTAAAATTAATTCGACCCGGAACATTGAAGCGGTTACTTTTCAGAAAGTATTTGAACAGCACAATCTCAGGTTTTCTGCGCCACCAGCAGTGACCCGTGAGACATATCCTTATTACGGCAAACCAACCCAAATTGTCGACCCTCAGCTATTCTACGACCTGCCAAATTTCAACGAGATTTCAAAAGAACTGCTGCATGGAGTAAAATTCAGGAATTACAACAATGAGCCAACTATCCAGGTTATTAATTCGGGCACCCACAATTATTTTTCTGAAAAACCGCTAATCCTGATTGACGGGATTCCGATTCGCGATTTGAATATAATTAAGGACATGGGAACTCCTGATATCGATCAGGTTGATATTTTCCAAAGTGACCGTTTTTACGGGAATCTGCGGTTCCCCGGAGTTGTTGCTATTCACACCACCAAAGCCGATTATTCACGAATAAAAGAAAGCGACCAGCTTTTCCGGTCGAAATTTGAAACGATGCAAATCCCGGTAGTTCTTTCAGAACCAATATTGCCCGAAAAAACGATTCCGGATTTACGTCAGGTTTTGTATTGGGAACCTTCGGTCAAACCTGCCCAATCAATTTCGGTGAATTGCAAAACATCATCAGTTTCCGGAGATTATAAGATTATTGTCCGTGCAAGATTGAAAGATGGATCGATGGTTTATTCAGAAAAATATTTTGAAGTAAAGTAGTATGAAAAGCAGATTCTTACATATATTCTTCCTGTTTTTAGCAAGTATTTTAATGATTCAGGCAAACGGCCAGGTAAAAATGAGGCCAGGGTGGGATGCCGAGAAGATAAAAGGTGTGCGAAATGTCGTTTACCCTTTTTACAAAGGCACACCGTTTTTAATTGACAAATGGGTAATGGGCAAAATTGAGTTTGCCGACGGTGAAGTTGCAGATAGCATATCGTTGAGATACAGTTCATATAAAGATGAATTGATATACTTTAACCAGGAAGCCGGAGCTCAGATTGTGATCGATAAAGATATTCTGAAAGGTTTCTCATTTATTGATACCAATGGCAAACTCAGAAAATTCAGAAAACAGTACTACGATAATTACCTGAAAGCCGATCGGTATTTCGAGATTCTTTCGGAAGGTAAGGTTGATGTATTATCATACCGAAAAGTTAACCTGATCACAACTTTTGCTTATAAAGATGAAAATGGCGTTCTGAAAAATATGGAATACCTGCCCGAATATTTGTACTACATTTATTCACCAACCGACGGATACGAACAAATTAGAATGAACCGCGAAAGTTTACTTTCTAAATTTGAAAAGACTTCGCAAAAACCAATAAGGAAACTGCTTCGCAAGCAGCATATCACTGTTTCAGGAGAAGAAAGTTTTGTACGGGCATGGAAGGCTGTTGAACAGGCAAACTTTAAAGTAGTATTTTAAGCTTAAAAGAATGAAAATCTTCAGAAGATTGAATAATAAATCCAATACACTTTATATAAGTGATTTCGGGCTGAATAAAGGAGCTAAGGCATTTCTCCTGATTGCCTTGATTGTTATGCTTGTCGCCGGATGCGAAGAAATTTACAAGCCGGCTCTGGATGTGGTACCAGGATCACTTGTTGTTGAGTCGCACATAACAAACGATCCGTCACAAAGCTTTGTGCGCCTGTCAATTTCACGCGATTTTTACAGCACAGCTGCAGTCGATTTTATAACTGGTGCGCACATCGAACTCATCGAATCGGGCGGAAGTTACATGCAGGCTCTCGAAAAATCGGCCGGTTACTATACATTTCAGGAGATACCCGAAGTTGGGAAGAAATATTCATTGCGCATTTCGTACAATTCCGATACTTACGAATCAGATGTCATGGTGATGCCGCCGATTCCAAAAATCGATTCGTTATACACCCGCGATTATACTGAAAAAACATACCGCACCAACGCGTACAATGTTCCGGAATTGTACGAAGCTACCGGAAGAAAAATCCTGGTCGACGCTCCGTTGACTTCGGATTTAAACCATTATTTATTTAAATACCAAGCAGTTATTCAATGGTATTATTCACTTGTTCCTGGAATTGATTCAATTCCGGTTCCGCTTCCGGATTTACCTCCAAAGAGTGCATTTCTGAATACACTTGCTCCCCCTCCACCCGCCGATACAACATTGCATGTGCTATATGGATGGATTACTTATACCAATACCGATGAATTCAACCTGGCTGGCCCAAAAGAATTTAGTGCGTCAACCAAATTGCAAAATCACCTGATCAAATGGCTCGATTATCGTGGAGGTGTGTACCTTGATTCGACCACTCAAAAACCTGTTAACTGGATTTTCACACTCGAACAATACGGTATCACAAAGGCCTCGTATGATTTCCACGCCAAACTAAACCAGCAGTTTTCTGCGGAAGGAAATTTGTTCGACCCAATGCTCACACAGGTAAGCAGCAACATCCATTGCGTAAACAACCCTTCGAAAATTGTACTTGGCTTTTTTGATTTGTGCTCGTACAGCCGATACCGATACTTCATGAATTTAGGTAGCGGCCCCAACAGCACATTGATTATCAGAAAGATTACTAAATTTTACGATATCCCGAACCGTGGGTTTACAGTTGACAAACATCCTGTTTTCTGGCAAACCAATACCGATTAATTTATTGCTCCGGATATACAATGGGAACTCACTTTCCCGGAAAAACAAATTGACTAAATTCCTCGTCCAAATACAGATATTCTGAAATCGTTTTGTTAAATTTATTGATGGTTCCGCAGGTTCGCTCCGGAATGATCAAATCGAACAAACCGAATGAAAGAAGAATTTTTACAGTTTATTTGGAAGCATGGTTTTTACAAAAAGGAAAACCTGAAAACTGTTGACGGAAGGACTGTGGAAATTATTTCGGGTGGACAACCAAACACCGATTCCGGACCCGACTTTTTCAATGCCCGAATTAAAATCGGTGACACCACTTGGGCCGGAAATATCGAAATTCACCAAAAATCATCGCACTGGTACCAGCACAAACACGACCTCGACGGAGCGTACGAAAATGTCATTTTGCATGTCGTTGAACTTCACGACAAAAAAGTGCTGGTAAAAAACCATGAGGTACCGACAATTGAACTCACCTACCCTGAATCTATACTCGAAAACTACCAGCAACTCCTGAAATCGGAACGTTGGATTGCCTGCGAACAAAGACTTCCCGAAGTTGATCCGTTTATCCTCCGTTTTTGGTTCAGCTCGCTGATGATCGAAAGGCTACAATCGAAAACCGGAGACATTCTGAATATTCTGGCACAAAACAAAAACAACTGGAACGAAACGTTCTACCAGTTGCTGGCCCGCAATTTTGGTATGAAAACCAACGCGCTTCCTTTTGAAATGCTGGCCAAATCGTTGCCACTTCAGGTGCTTTCGAAACACAAAAGTGACTTGTTCCAGATTGAAGCTTTGCTTTTTGGCCAGTCCGGATTGCTGAATGAGACTTTGCTGGGTGACGACTATTTCCTGGCGCTCCGGAATGAATATTCGTACCTCTACAAAAAATACGGTTTGTCGGGTCTCGAATCGCATGTCTGGAAATTTATGCGCCTCAGACCAATTAATTTTCCAACCATCCGCATCGCGCAACTGGCCATGTTGATCCATCATTCGTCAGCCTTGTTTTCCCGAATTCTGGAAACTGAGAACCTCGACGATCTTCGGGAATTATTCGACGTATCTGCTTCTGATTATTGGAACACCCATTATCGGTTTAACAAGATTTCAGGCGAAAATAAAGTGAAAAAGCTTGGCGATACCGCATTCGAAAACCTGGTTATAAATACTATTGTACCACTCCTATTCGTGTACGGAGACCAACATCTCGACCAGTCAATGAAAGACCGAGCTTTGTTTTTACTCGAAAAACTGGCGCCCGAATCGAACCAGGTCATCAGGAAATGGAACGATTTAGGCATCAATAGCCGGTCGGCTTTCGAAACTCAGGCACTTCTTCAGCTGAAAAATACATACTGTGCTGATAAAAAATGTTTAAATTGCCAATTGGGCGTCAGGATAATAACTTTGGCCAAAAGTTGAAAAGATGAATCAACCATACAATAAATTTCAGGAAGTATCGCATAAAACCATTCGAACAGCCATTGTGTTGCTTGTTATGCTGATTTCGTCGGGCACCCTATTTTATTGGGGATACGAACGATATCCGCTAATCGATGCCTTCTTCATGACCATCATCACCATTTCAACTGTTGGATTTGGGATGATTCATCCGCTATCTGCTGCCGGAAAACTTTTCACTTCAGGACTTATCATGTTTAGTTTGGGAAGTTTAGCATGGGTTGGTTCGAATCTGGCCCGTTTCGTATTCGATGGTGAATTGAAAACTTACTTAAAAACATATCGCGTGGACAAGAAAATTATGAAACTAAAAGACCACACCATCATTGTTGGCTATGGTCGAAACGGCGAACAGGCCGCGATAGAACTTCAGGACTCCGGAATGGACTTCGTGATTATCGACAAGCGCGAAACAGTACTGAGCCGGATACGCGAAGATGAGCGGCTGCTATACATCCGGGGAGACGCCACCCACGAGGAAACACTTTTTCAGGCTCGTATTGAGCAGGCCAAGGCATTGATAGCCACCACACCAAACGATGCCGATAATGTTTTTGTGGTACTTACCGCCAGGAGTATCAATCCGGGACTAAAAATAATCAGCCGGGCATCAGAAATTGAATCCATCACAAAACTTCGGCGCGCCGGTGCCACCAATGTGATTATGCCCGAACGGATTGGCGGTCAGCGAATGGCGAAACTGGTCACTCAGCCCGACGTCGTTGAATTTCTGGAATATATTCTGCTGCAGCAAAGTAAAGATGTGAACCTGGAAGAAATTTCCTGCACCAAAATGTCAGGCTATTTTGTAAACAAACCCTTGAAAATTTTATACGGTAAAAATAAATCGGGGATAAATATCGTTGGCATTAAAATAAGCGGAGCCAAATATGTTTTCAATCCCGATCCTGAATTGACATTAAGCCGCGGCGACCAGCTTTTTGTGCTTGGGTCGCCCACACAAATCAAAGAATTTAGGAATTTACTCGAAAATCAGAAATAAAAAATAGTTTGTATTGAACTGATTTCAACCGAAAATGCCCAATGAAAAAAATTGCAGTTTGCGTCATTTTATTTCTTTTCAGCTTTCAAAATTCACTAAAAGCCCAGTGGAAAAGAGAGTCCGTATTTTCGTTTGGAATTACAAACCCGCTTTACCCCCAAAATTTTGCTAAGGACCAGAAGGTTGAGAATTTTATGAAAATGGGGATTTTTCAGAGTTGGTACAATCCGGATAAACGGGTTTCATTCAGGCCGGAAATTGGAGTCAACGCCGAAAGTGTTTCGGTTGATTTATCTTCGGGCGGGCTAGCCACACAGGTTTACGATAAAGGCACAATTGTAAGTTTTAATGCGGAAGTGGCCATGCTTTTCCAACTCAGGATGTTTAAGAAAACTTCGGTAGCTGCAGGGCCGGCTGCCAAATATCTTATTGGCGACATTTCGCACATGACCCATATTTCGTACCCGAGCACTTATATTCCCGGATATGAGGATTCAAAAGATAAAACAGAAGGATTTAACCGGAAATATTTGGATCAGCCATCGGTTGGAGTTCGAGCCATGCTCAGCAAACCCATACTCGACCGAAAAATAAATATGGGTTTGATTTTCGACTACCAATGGAGAAAATCGACTGATGACATTTTCCAATTTGCCAGAACACTCGAGATCTCATTTTATTTGGGATTCCTGAAAAACTAAACAGAGACTTTTTCCCAGATTTATAAAATCCAAGTCTTGCACCAATAAATTATAGTATATTGTTTGAATGTTATTTATAGCTCATCCAAGGCTTTGGATTCCTGACCAAATTCTAACCGAATAATTCCTGCGGGGAAGAGCGCGATTTTTCAATCGACTGAAATATTTGATCACTAAAATGATCCTTCAAAACTTCACGCTTCAAATCGTCAACTTTTATTTTGATCTTTTCTCTGCGCTTATAAAAAAGAGAGTTCGTCGTCGGTTTTAATTTTGTTTGAGATCGATAATTTACTAACTATGTACCTGAATAATTTTTTAAAAATAGAACGGAGAATATTTATAATCGGATTATTCAACCCATGTTTCTACCTAAATCTATTGAAAAAGACACGCTTGAACAACTGCGTAAAGGCGATTCAAAAGCATTTGAGTCGATTTTCAGGCTATGGTACGAGCCATTGGTTCATTTTGCAGATGAATACATTTCCGATATTGAATCCTCGAAAAATATTGTGCAAAGCATATTCATGCGACTTTGGGAAAAGCATTCACACGTTGATCCTGAATCCAACCTCCGGTCGTATTTGTACCTTGCCACACGCAACGCATGTTTGTCGCACATCAGGCACATTCGTGTTGAAACTTCATACTTCGAACAATCGCGCAGAAACTACGAAGACCTCCAGTTGAATTATGAAGCACTGGAAGAACTTAAAATTGAACAAATCGATTTCGCGAAGCTGGAGCAGCTGATTAACGACACCATTGAATCTCTTCCGGAAAGATGCCGTCAGGTTTTTTTGATGAGCCGCTACGAGGAATTGAAAAACAAAGAGATTGCCGAAAAACTTCAAATTTCGGTAAAAGCAGTTGAAGCAAATATCACCAGAGCATTGAACAAAATTCGGGAAAACACAAAAGAACATTTGCCTGAAATGGCCTTTTTGTTAATTTTTTACGTCAGCTTTTGAAATTCAAATTGAAATCAAAACAACTGATAACAAATCAGTTGCAATCAATGCCAAAATCATCGCCTTAAATACTTTAAATAATTATTAACTTTTTTTTGAAGAATAATATAGGGTATTTGTATTGATGAGCGTAATAATAACTGTTAAACCTATTTTATGGAAGAAAACCTGATCATAAATTACATCACTGGTAATCTGGGTGAGGAAGACGCAATAAAAGTGCGTGCCTGGATAAATGGGGATGAAAGCCATAAAAAGGAATTTATCAGGTTAAAGAATATTCATGCCTTTACCTCTGCAAACAAACGTTCAATAAACATATATGCCGATTTTCTGGAAGTAAATAAGCAAATTAAACAACGGCCTAAACCAAATTCGCTCATCCTTTATCTGAAATATGCTGCCATACTTGTTGCAGCAGTTTTTCTGGGCTTTGCCGCTTCCGAATTGAGATTTTCTCCACTTTTTTACTTCAACAATCAAGCAACAAACGACTTTTATGCTCCGGAAGGACAAATTTCTGAATTTACACTTTCCGACGGAACCCGTATCTGGTTAAACGCCGGTACGCACATTCAAATTCCCGAAAACTTTACAGCGCGAAACCGCCACATTTTTATGGAAGGTGAAGCGTTCTTTGCTGTTAAAAAAGATCCCAGTCATCCCTTTTTTGTGAAGACTAACGATTTAGACATTATGGTTTTGGGAACTTCCTTTAATGTTAGCAGTTACAAAACTGAAAAAAATTCTGAAGTCACTTTAGTTGAGGGAGTGGTTGGCATTAGGGATATCAAAGGAAATAGGATTGCCAAACTGGTGCCCGGACAGCAACTGGTGTATGAAAAAGAATCTGGAAAGAAAATTAAAAAAGAAATAGATGTTTCGCCATACGAAGCCTGGAGAGATGGCAAAATGGTTTTCAGGAATGAGAGCCTAAAAGATATCTCGCTCAAACTTGAACGTTGGTTTGACGTAGATATTGAATTTGCTGACGAATCAATATGCAATGAAAAATTTACGGGTACCATACTGAAAAACAAGCCATTGAGTCAGGTGCTTGATGTAATTACATTATCGGCGCCCATCCGTTTCGACATTAGTATTAAAACAAATGAAAAGAATAAAGTCACATTGTATTCACTTAAAAACTAATTATTGAATGAAGTAAAGTTTGTGCAAAAAAAAAGCAGGATGCTCCAACACCCTGCCGTTTTGAGATCAAAACCTGTCTTACTCCAATAAGACGTTTAGTAATTAACCTTAACATTTCAAATCTATGAAAAAAATGTGTAACCCAACCGGTTTGTTGATAAACCGGCAAAAACTGATTCGCTACATGAAACTAACGATCTTTTTCGTTTTTGTTGGCCTGATGTCAGTGAGCGCTGCAAGTTTCTCACAAGCCACTAAACTAAACCTCCGGGTCGATAATGCTACGATCACCGATTTCTTCTCGAAAGTTGAAGAGGTTAGTGATTACTATTTTTTCTTTAAAAACGACGCTGTTAACATTTCAAAAAGAGTAACTCTCGATGTCAAAAATCAGTCGATTGATAAAATTTTGGACGAAGTGCTGAGCGGCACCGATTTAAAGTACAGAATAGTTGACCATTACATCGTTATTTCCAACAATATGGAACGTGACGAAACTTCATTACTTCAGCAAAATGTTAACTTAAAAGGTTCTGTAAAATCGCAGGATGGTGAAGGAATTCCCGGTGTTACTGTTGCTGTAAAAGGGTCGAGCGTGGGAACTATTACAGATGCTAATGGAAATTACTCTTTGAGCATTCCTTCAGGAAACGCTACTTTGGTTTTCTCGTTTGTTGGATTGAAAACTCAGGAAATTGCAGTTGGAAACAAAACAACAATCAATGTGGTGATGGAAGAAGAAACCATCGGTATTGAAGAAGTTGTGGCCGTTGGTTATGGAACCATGAAGAAAAGTGATTTGACTGGTTCTGTTTCTTCGGTAAAAGCCTCTCAGGTTGAGAATGAAAAACCTCAGGCACTTCAGGACATTCTTCGTGGAAATATAGCAGGCTTACAGGTAGGATTTGCAACCGATGCCAAAGGGGGTGGAAGTCTCG
The DNA here is from genome assembly GCA_963677955.2 of Prolixibacteraceae bacterium. Taxonomy (GTDB): domain Bacteria; phylum Bacteroidota; class Bacteroidia; order Bacteroidales; family Prolixibacteraceae; genus Aquipluma. The sequence continues at coordinate 2,546,527 of CAXXQR010000001.1, read as the reverse complement.
AAATCCGCGGAGATAACACATTAAAAGCATCATCCAATCCATTGGTTGTTTTAGATGGAGTTATTTATCAAGGCGGGATGGAAGACATCAATCCAAATGATATTGAATCGATTGACGTTTTAAAAGATGCCTCATCTGCTGCTGTTTATGGTGCACGTTCGGCCAATGGAGTTATTCTGGTTACCACCAAAAAAGGAAAACAAGGGAAACCAATCATCAATGTTAACTCCAGTATTGGCTTGGCAACAATGGCTACCGTTGAAGATGTTTACGGACCCTATGAATTTTTGGATTGGCGTACAAATGTTATGAAGTCATTGAATTACTATGATTCGAAGACTAATACCAAACTCTATAAATTTGTTGACCCCAATAAGTTACCTGATGGTGTAGATGAAACCATGTGGCGAGATGGTGCTTCAGGTGATTTAACTGACATTTGGCTAGCTCGCATCGGACTTCTTCCAGTTGAAATTGCAAATTATAAAGCTGGAAAATATGTTGATTGGACTGATATGGTTTTCCAAAAAGGATTTAGGCAGGACCATAATCTTTCATTATCTGGAAAGAAGGATGAGGTGACATACTATATGTCTTTAGGTTATAACAACAATGAGGGGATTATAGTAGGTGACGGATTTACCAATATCCGGAGTAGAATTAACCTTGATGCCAAAGTAACCGATTGGTTATCTGTTGGAATAAATACACAATTTGCCAACCGTGATGAAAGCAAAAGGAATCGGTACAATAGTGATGGGTCCCTTATAGATCCCACCATTCAGGCTGATTGGGGATTACGTGTAAATAATTCACCATGGGGATCAATCTATAAAGATGATGGTGTTACTTGGAGAATAAGTCCGGTTGATGATTTGGGACGTGGTGCCAAACATCCACTTTATGACATGACTTTCCAAACAAGGAGGCAATTTTACAATACGCTGAACACAACAATGTATGCGCAAATTAAATTGCCATTAGGCATTTCTTATCAGATAAATTTTGCTCCACGATACGAATGGTATGAATTTATGAACCATCAATCTTCAAAACACGAGGATTGGGCTCTATTTGGAGGACAAGCAAAAAGACTTCAGACAAAAACTTATAGTTGGCAGGTGGATAATTTGATCAAATGGAATAAAACGATCAAAGAAATTCACAAATTTGATGTGACACTTCTAGTGAACGCTGAAAAACTGCAAAGCTGGTCGAATTACATGTCTGCTCAAAATTTCCAGCCAACTGATGCACTTGGATTCCACAGAATGGAAGCCGGAGTAGGTACTACTTTCCAGATAACAAGCGACGACCAATATGAAACAGCAAACGCGCTGATGGGTAGGCTTTTCTATTCATTGAAAGATAGGTATATGTTGACCTTGACCATGCGTCGCGATGGTTATTCAGCTTTCGGTCAAAATAATCCTTATGGTTATTTCCCATCTGCGGCACTTGGCTGGGTATTTACTGACGAAAATTTTGCTAAAAATAATTTCCTGACAAATGGGAAGCTTCGCTTTTCCTGGGGAAGTAACGGGAACCGTGCCATTGGCCGTTATGAAGGTTTGTCTGACATGTCAACAGGGAAATATCCGTATCAAACGCTTTCCGGAACCGTCTATGAAGGAACCCAACTGTACGTTAATCGGATGGCGAATCCTGATCTGAAATGGGAACAGACCGAATCGTATAACTTTGGATTAGACTTCTCAATTAAAAATGGTTTGTTTGACGGTTCAATTGATTACTATACAGCAACAACAAGAGATATGTTGGTAGACCGAGCATTACCAGATATTCTGGGATTTAGTTCAGTTGCAACCAACCTTGGGCGGGTAAACAACCATGGTATTGAGATCGTTTTGAATTCCAGAATAATGAAACGCGAAAATTTCACATGGAATGCAAATGTTAATTTCACACTAAATCGCAACAAAATCGTTAGTTTATATGGTGATTTGGTAGATGTTACAGACGCTGATGGAAACGTAATAGGCCAAAAAGAACCTGATGATTACACGAATGGATGGTTTATTGGTAAACCTATTGATATTATTTGGCAACCTAAAATTGCTGGTGTATGGCAAATTGGCGAAGAAACTGAAGCCGCCAAATATGGCCAATTCCCCGGTGATTTTAAGCTTGAAGATGTTAATACCGATGGAAAAATCAATAACCTTGACAACCAGTTCCTCGGATACAGAACGCCACGTTTCCGCTGGAATATGCGTCATGAGTTCACTTTCTTTAAAAATTTTGAAGCTTCATTCATGTTATATTCTTACTGGGGTCACAAAGGAACGATGAACTCGGCTAAGAACCGCGATAGTTTCCCTGAAAGGGTAAATTCCTATAAAATTCCTTTCTGGACACCTGAAACACCTTACAATGATTATGCACGTATATACTCCGCTCAGGGTGGAGCAGTATTTGACGTTTGGAGAGACCGCTCATTCATTCGTCTCGACAACATTACATTGTCGTATAACGTTCCAAAAACATTACTGCACAAAGCATCGATTCAGAACCTGAAGGTATTTACCACCATACGCAACGTAGGTTGGTGGGCACCAAACTGGAATTTCTGGGATCCTGAAAACAGTGGACCCAACCCACGTTTCTACACTTTAGGAGTAAACTTAACACTTTAATCAACTTTAAGAATGATCGTTATGAAGACAAAAAATATTAAATATCATTACCGAATACTGTTGATTGTTTCACTTCTATTTGGGACAATTGGCTGTAATGATTCATGGCTTGACCCAAAACCCTTGTCGTTTTTTGCCCCTGAGAATTCACTTATTGATGCCAGAGGTATGTACGCTGCATTAACAGCTTGCGAGCGAAATATGCGCTACGAATGGTATGGTGATGGTGCACCAATTATTACTGAACTTGTTTTTTCGGAAGTCTGCATTGAAGGTACAACCGATAAACCAGGCCCTGCACAGAACTTAAATATTCAGATTACACCTACTTCTCAATTAAACAATGGAGACTATAATAAAATTGGATGGTACTGGTATGAAGGATACAAGGGAATTAAGTATGCCAATGTTGTCATCGATCGTATCGATCAGGCAACCTACAAGGATGAAGCTGAGCGTAACGCTGTTCTTGGCTCTGCCTATTTTCATCGGGCTTTCAGGTACTATCGTCTTGTGAATCAGTTTGGCGATATTCCATTTATAGGACATGAAGTAAAAGAACCAAAACTCGACTTTTACTCAACCAAAAGGGAAGTTATTCTTCGAAAAATTCAGAAAGACATGGAATTTGCTGCCGCAAATTGCGTTGACAATGTGGATCGTGGTCGTGTTACCAAGGGTGCAGCAGGCCATTTACTTACTAAGATAAACCTGGCATTAGGCGATTTCGATAAAGCCATTGCATCGGCAACTGCCGTGATTGATGGTGGTGTTTACAGCTTAATGACTCAACCTTTTGGAAGTGTTCCAAAAGAAGATGGAGCATATTTAACAAACTTGGGAGTAGTCAGAAATGATGTAGTTTCTCGCCTGCATTGGTGGCAGAATAAAGCGATTGCTGCAAATAAGGAGGTGCTCTTTATGGTTCTTTCGCGTGAGGATTTTGTTGACTCTCGTCTTGATTTACAGATAATGCGTCAGGCTGTTCCATTCTGGGGAGTATCTAATTCAAATATGTTATACACTCCTGATGGATATGCTCCGGGAACTTCAGACCTTGCTGATCGCGAAATCGACTTGGTTAAAACGTTTGGCCGTGGTATTGGGCGTGCTCGTGGCACATCATACAGCACCAAACGAATCTGGGACGATCCGAACGATCTTCGGCACAAAAAATACAACTGGATGAACATGGAAGACCTGGTATACAATCACCCAAACTTAAAAGGTAAAAGTGCATATTATGGAAAACCATTAGAGTTAAGAGATGCTGCCGGTAAAGTTTTAACAACAGATACCATTCGCAACTGGTTCGGATGGCCACACTACAAAATTTACGTTCCTGATCCACGAAGGACACAACCGCAGGGTGGTTCCTACGATTGGTATGTATTCCGTTTGGCGGAAACTTATTTGCTGCGTGCAGAAGCATATTGGTGGAAAGGGGACGTTGCCAAAGCTATGGCTGATGTCAATGCTGTTAGGACAAGAGCAGGCGCCGCTCCTTATACCGACTTGGGAAGTTTCGATATCGGAACGATTCTTGATGAACGCGCCCGGGAATTATTCTGGGAAGAACCTCGCAAAACCGAATTAGGACGTATCGCGTTCCTTTTCGCCCAAACAGGAAAATCCTATCATGGAAATACATATTCAGTTGCTGACTTTGGAACAAAGAATTTTTTCTATGATAGAGTTATGGAAAAAACTGATTTCTACAATAAAGGAGTAAAAGCAAACAACGGTCAGGAGTACACCATGAGCCCGTACCATGTATTGTGGCCAATTCCACAAGCAGCAATAAGTACGAATACAAAGGGGGTTCTAAATCAAAATTATGGATATGACGGTTATGCAAACAACGTTCCGGCTTTGACAGAAATCCCGGCAGAAGACGACAAATAGATCTTTATCGAAGGATGTTTTTTAAAGGTCACTCGTGTTTATAGCGAGTGACCTTTAATTATTTCTGAGCGATGTTAAATTGAGCCAAAAGTTGAATCTACAAAATGACTAAACAAAATTATTTACATAACCTCTTGACTTTAAAAGATATTTGTTTACTTTTGCCACGCTTTTAGCAAATTAATTTTAAGCGGTTGTAATTGAAAGCGATGCTGCTGCTTAAACATTGTACAACAATTTAATAAACATTACATGTATTTAACACCTGAAAAGAAAATCGAGTTCTTCGAAAAATACGGAGAATCAGCAAAAAACACCGGTTCATCGGAAGCGCAGATTGCCTTGTTTTCGTACCGCATCAGCCACTTGACCGATCACCTGAAAGAAAACAAAAAGGATTTTAGCACACAGCGTGCCTTGATCACACTGGTTGGTAAACGCCGCAGTCTTTTGGATTATTTGAAGAAGAAAGACATCGAACGTTACCGTGCAATTATCAAAGACCTTAATTTACGTCGATAATTTATCACAGAAAAGGCAATATTAATATTGCCTTTTCTTATTTTTATACGCCGTTTGAAAAAATTCGGGTACCGTTTTTTCGAATGGCAACATTCAGCTAATTTGTTTTAACTGAATAAAATTCCCCACCACACCCATTTGTAGAGTACCTTTTAAAAATTTTAATTATTCAATTAAATTATGAATCAAGCAATTATTAAAACAATTGACCTTGGAGATGGCCGTACCATTACCATTGAAACAGGCCGTTTAGCCAAACAGGCCGACGGTGCGGTTGTTGTTAAAATGGGTGACACTATGTTGCTGGCGACTGTTGTGGCAGCTCAGGAAGCCAAAGAAGATGTTGACTTTATGCCCCTATCGGTTGATTACCGCGAAAAATTTGCAGCTGCCGGTCGTTTTCCCGGTGGTTTTTTAAAACGCGAATCACGTCCATCCGACGAAGAAGTTCTGATTGGCCGTTTGGTCGACCGTGCTTTACGTCCCTTATTCCCTGCTGATTTCCACGCCGAAACTGCTATGATGGTTTCGCTGATTTCATCAGATCCTGAAGTGATGGCCGACTCATTAGCCGGACTTGCCGCATCAGCAGCTATAGCTGTTTCTGATATTCCGTTTGAAACTCCGATTTCAGAAGTTCGGGTAGCCTTAATCAACGGAAAATTCATTATTAACCCGACTTTTTCTCAACTTCAGAAAGCCGAACTCGATATTATGGTAGGCGCTTCCTACGACAACATCATGATGGTTGAAGGCGAAATGGACGAGGTTTCTGAAGAAGTAATGCTCGAAGCCATTAAAGTGGCACACGACGCCATCAAAGTACATTGCAAAGCACAGGAAGAACTGGCCGCATTAGTTGGAAAAACCAAACGTACCTATTGCCACGAAGTCAACGATGCTGACCTGAAAGCCAAAGTTTTCGAAGATTTGTATCCTGCCTGCTATGCCTTGGCCACACAACGCATCAACGATAAAGCACTTCGCATTGAAGGCTTCCACGCCATTGTTGAAAAATACATCGAAGAATATACAGCAACAAATGCTGAAAATACTGAAATCGATCTCTTTACAAACATCAAGTTGATTAAGAAATATTACCACGACGTTGAAAAAGAAGCCATGCGCCGCATGATTCTGGATGAAGGCATTCGTTTGGATGGTCGCACAACCACCCAGATTCGTCCAATTTGGGGCGAAGTAGATTATTTACCCGGATCGCACGGATCTGCAATCTTCACCCGTGGCGAAACTCAGTCGCTTTCTTCCATCACTTTGGGAACCAAAATGGATGAAAAGAAAATTGACAGTGTAACTTACCAAGGCGTCGAAAAATTCATGTTGCACTATAACTTCCCTCCATTCTCGGTTGGTGAAGCCAAAGTGCCTCGCGGTGTTGGCCGTCGCGAAATTGGTCATGGAAACCTTGCCTTGCGTGCATTGAAAAAAATGATTCCTGAAGATTTTCCATACGTAGTTCGGGTTGTATCCGACATTTTGGAATCTAACGGTTCCTCTTCAATGGCTACTGTTTGTGCCGGAACCATGTGTATGCTCGACGCCGGTGTTAAAATGAAACGCCCGGTTTCAGGAATTGCCATGGGTTTGATTACAGATCCTGCAAACAACAAATTTGCAGTTTTATCTGATATTTTGGGTGACGAAGATCACCTGGGAGATATGGACTTCAAGGTAACTGGTACCGAAAAAGGAATTACCGCTACCCAGATGGACATCAAAGTTGGCGGACTTTCTTATGAAATTCTGTCAAAGGCTTTGGCACAGGCCAAACAAGGACGCGAACACATTATGGGCGAAATCCTGAAAGTAATTTCTGAACCACGCGCCGATTACAAACCAAACGTTCCGCGTGTTGAAGTTATTCAGGTACCCAAAGAATTCATTGGACCAATCATTGGCCCTGGTGGAAAAAATATCCAAAAACTTCAGGAAGAAACCAAAACCGTTATTTCGATCGAAGAAAAAGACGATATCGGTTATGTACAGATTGCAAGTACCAACCACGAATCGCTTGATGCAGCAATCAAACGGATTAAACTAATTGTGGCAGTTCCTGAAAAAGGCGAAATCTATAAAGGAAAAGTGAAATCGATCACCACGTTCGGCGCTTTCATCGAAATTATGCCGGGAAAAGAAGGATTGTTGCACATTTCAGAAATTAGCTGGAACCGCTTGAAAACTGTTGAAGAAGAATTAACTGAAGGACAGGAAATTGAGGTTAAATTGCTGGATATGGACCGCGATGGAAAAATGAAATTATCGCGTCGCGTATTACTTCCAAAACCTGAAGGTTATGTTGAAAGACCTGAACGCAGCAACGATGATCGTCCCCCGCGCCGTGATGATAACCGTGGTGACCGCAGGGATAACCGCGGAGGTGGAGATCGTCGCGATAACCGCGATCGCCGCGACAACCGTGACCGCAACTAAAAGAAGAAAACCATTCTGAAATAGAAAAGTGCCCGTGAATGCGGGCATTTTTTGTTTTAGAGTAAATCGCCGCTATTTTAAAGTAATTAATTATTAGTCCTGTAATAAATCAGCATAAATAAATACCGATAGATTAATTTTGCTGGAAATACTTACAATTAATATGCATTAGTTTATGAAACAATTTCTTATTCCTTTTTTAGCCCTTTCATTTATGATGTCTTGTTCCGAAAAACCTCTTCATTATCCGCCAACCAAAAAGGTTGATGTAAAAGATACTTACTTTGGTACCGAAGTTGAAGATCCTTACCGTTGGCTCGAAAATGATACTTCGGCAGAAACAGCCGACTGGGTAAAAGCAGAAAACCAACTTACGTTTGCGTACCTGGAAAAACTGCCATACCGGGCTGAAATTAAAAGCCGACTCACCGAATTGTGGGACTATCCAAAAATTGGAACTCCATTCAAAGAAGCCGGAAAATATTTCTTCTACAAGAACGATGGACTACAAAATCAAAGTGTGCTTTATACAACCACTGATTTGGCCGCCGAGCCATCGGTTCTCCTTGATCCAAACACCTTGTCAACCGATGGAACTGCGGCACTTTCAGGAATTGAAATTTCGAATGACGGGAAATACCTGATGTATCAGATTGCCAAATCTGGCTCAGACTGGAACGAAATCTTTGTAAAAAACATTGAAACCGGCGAGTTACTGCCCGATCATATTGTTTGGGTTAAATTCTCCGGAATAAGCTGGTACAACGACGGATTCTTTTACAGCGCCTACGATCAACCCAAAGCCGGCAGTGAATTAACCAAATCGAACGAGTTTCAAAAGGTATATTTCCACAAACTGGGAACGGATCAATCCGCAGATCAACTGATTGTTAGCGATCCGGAAAGGCCGAAACGCATGTTTGGAGCTGGACTGACCGAAGATAAACGGTTCCTTTTGATCTCAAAAAGTCAGGGAACGCATGGCAATGCGCTCGATTTTAAAGACCTCAGTAAAAAGAACAGTGGTTTTGTTCCGTTAATGGAAAACTACGAATATGAATTTAATCCGGTTGATAATGTAGGCGACGACCTTTTTGTATTGACTAATTATAAGGCACCGAAATATCGCCTGATCCGAATCAATGCGAACAAACCGGAAGAAAAAGATTGGGTGGATGTTATTCCGGAGAAAAAAGATGTACTCGAATCGGTACAATTGGTTGCCGGAAAACTGGTTGCCAATTACATGACCGACGCCCACAGCAAGGTTGAAGTTTTCAATTACGATGGCTCATTGGATCACGAAGTTCAATTACCTGGAATTGGCACTGTTGGTGGCTTCTCAGGCAAAAAAGCAGATACAGTTGCCTATTACAGCTACACATCCTTCAACACGCCGGGCGAAGTTTACAAATACGATTTTGCAACAAACCAATCTTCTCTTTATTTCAGGCCTGAAGTAAAATTTAATCCAGACGATTTTGAAGTTAACCAGGTGTTTTACACCAGTAAAGATGGTACAAAAGTTCCGATGTTTATTGTCCACAAAAAAGGTCTGGAACTAAACGGCAATAATCCGACATTGCTTTACGGATACGGTGGTTTCAACATTAGCCTCACGCCTTCGTTCTCTTCGGCCCGAATTGCTTTTATCGAAAATGGTGGAGTTTTTGCCATGGCTAACCTTCGTGGTGGCGGCGAATACGGCGAAGAGTGGCATCTTTCGGGCACCAAACTGCAAAAGCAAAATGTGTTCGACGATTTCATTGCTGCTGCCGAATACCTGATAAATGAAAAATATACGTCAAGTCAGAAACTGGCCATTCAGGGTGGATCGAACGGCGGCTTACTCATTGGCGCTGTGACCAATCAGCGGCCAGAGCTTTTCAAAGTGGCATTGCCGCAGGTAGGTGTAATGGATATGCTTCGCTACAATAAATTTACCATTGGATGGGCTTGGGCTGGCGACTATGGAACCAGCGAAGACAGCGAAGAAATGTTTAAATATCTATACGGCTATTCGCCGTATCATACGATAAAAAAAGATGGCGGGTATCCGGCAATCCTGGCTACAACAGCCGACCACGACGACAGGGTTGTTCCGGCGCACACATTTAAATATATGGCCCGCTTGCAGGAATTAAATCCGGAGAATAAATTGCCGCTTTTGGTTCGCATCGATTCAAAAGCCGGACACGGAGCCGGAAAACCAACCGCAAAAGTGATTGAAGAATACACCGACGTCTGGTCATTTGTGTTCTACCATTTGGGGATGAAAATGTAAAAAATCATTTCAATTCGCACAAAATATTGTACTTTTAAAATCCCGGAAAATAAAGTCCGGGATTTTTTTATACCCTGATTATGAGCATTAACTACCTGGTTATAGAAGGAAATATCGGTGCAGGAAAAACAACATTGGCGCGAATGATCAGCGAAAAGTTTGGAGCCAAACTTGTGCTCGAGCAATTTGCCGACAATCCGTTTCTGCCCAAATTCTACGAAAACCAGGCACAATATTCTTTCCCGCTTGAAATGGCTTTTCTGGCCGAAAGGTACAATCAGCTAAACCGGGAACTTAGTCATTTCGATCTGTTCAGTACGTTCACCATTTCGGATTATTATTTTATGAAATCGCTGATATTTGCACAAAACACCTTGCAATCAGACGAATACAATTTATACAGGCAGTTTTTCACGATCATTTACGATAAAATGCCAAAGCCAGATTTATATGTTTATTTGCATAAAGAATCCGAACTACTCCTGAAAAATATTGCACTTCGGGGCCGCGAATATGAAGCATACATCACCAAACAATATCTCGATAAAATTACACTAGGGTACTTTGGGTATTTTAAACAACAAAACGATCTTCCCATTCTGATTATCGATACAAACGAGATTGATTTTGTTAACAAGCCTGAAGATTTTAACAATATTGTATCCACAATCTTCGAAAAGCCATACAGTAAAGGGATAACTCGAATTCTACTGTGAAAATTCAATCACTAAAAGCGAATTTTTATTATGAGACAAGGAAAATTTATGCTAATTTTGTGCACGTTAAGCGAATATTTACACAAATTCAATTTAATATACGCACTATGAGAAGAATTAACTTAAAACCACTTGCCATTATTGCATTAGCAGCTGTGCTTTTTAGCAGCTGTGCGAGTTTGCAAAAAATGAAAAAGAATGCAAACTTGATAAATTTTAAAACCACACCTGAAATTCTCGAAGCAAATGCAGGAAAAGTTGATGTAGCAATCGACGGAAAATTCCCGGCTAAGTATTTTAACAAGAAAGCGACTATGGTTGCCACTCCTGTTTTGAAATACGATGGAGGCGAAAAAGCATTTGAGCCGGTTACACTTCAGGGTGAAAAAGTTGACGCGAACAACAAAGTGATCACATTGTCCAATGGCGGAAGCTTTGCATACAAAGATGCAGTTCCATATCAGGAAGCTATGCGCATGTCGGATCTCGAACTCCGCATCACTGCTTCAAAAGGCGCTAAAAGTGTCGATTTTGCTCCAATCAGCCTGGCTAAAGGTGTAATTGCAACTCCAACTTTGGTTGTAAATTATCCAACTCCGATTCTTGGCGTACAGAGAGAAAAAAACACAACCGGCAAATACGATCCAAATATCGACGAATTTCAACGCATTGTTCCTGATGAATACACTGCTGACATCAAGTATCTGATCAACAAAGCAGACATTCGTAAGGAAGAATTAACCAAAGACGAAATTGCCAAACTGAAAGCATACAACATCGAAGCTTCAAAAGATCCAAAGAAAAAACTGAAAAGCATGGAAATTTCTTCGTATGCTTCTCCGGACGGAACTTTGGACTTTAACACAAAACTGGCAGAAAAACGTCAGGATGCTTCTTCAAAATTCTTAACCAAAGAATTGAAGAAAGATGAAGTTGAAGCTGAATTCAAAACTAAATTCACACCAGAAGACTGGGATGGATTCAAAGACTTAATGAGCAAATCAAACATTCAGGACAAAGAATTGATTCTGCGTGTGTTGTCAATGTACACCGATCCTGAAGTTCGCGAACGCGAAATCAAAAATCTTTCCGGAGCATTTACAAGCGTAGCCAGCCAAATCTTACCACAATTGCGTCGTTCGAAATTCACTACCAGCATCGATCTGATTGGAAAATCTGACGAAGAAATTGCTTCATTGGCCGACTCAGATCCTTCGAAACTGAATCCTGCTGAATTACTTTATGCCGCTACTTTAACTACTGATTTGAATAAAAAACTGGCTATCTACAATTCAGCTTCAAAAATTTATTCAAACGACTGGAGGGGATTTAACAATGCCGGTATGGTATTGGTTAAACAAGGCAAATACGATGATGCAAAAGGCCTGTTCGAAAAAGCTGAAAAGCTGAAAAACGACGAACCTATCGTTAAAAATAACCTTGGCGTTTGTGCTTTAAAGGCTGGCGAACTCGACAAAGCAGAAACATTATTCGGTGCTGCTTCAGGAGCTGGCGACGCTGTAAACAACAACCTTGGAATTTTAAGCATCATTAAAGGTGACTATGCTAAGGCGGTTAAATATTTTGGCGATTCTGACTCTCCAAATACTGGTTTAGCTAAAATTCTTGCCGGTGATAACAACGGAGCATTAAAATCTTTGGAAAACTGTACATGGGAAGGTTGCTACATGAAAGAATATTTCAAAGCTATTGTTGGTGCACGCACTGCAAAAGAAAACTTAATGTACGAAAGCCTTGCAAAAGCCATTGAAATGCATCCTGAATTGAAAAAGACAGCTGCTACCGATATGGAGTTTGCTAAATATTTCAACGAAGCTAAATTCAAAGAAATTGTAAAATAAGCAGTTTCAAAAATATATTGAGAAGAGCGATCCAAACGGGTCGCTCTTTTTGCTTTGCGTTGGATATAAAAACAATTTCATCCCGGCGTCGTTAATTGTAAATGCATGCAGAAATTATATTTCAGCTAGTTTTGCTCAAATTTCAAGGTCCTTAAAATTAACGAACGAAGTATGATTGACAAAAAATTGATTTTACAAACAGAAAAGCTTCTCCTCAAACCAATGCAAAAGAATCACCTGAACGAATTTGCACAGTTGACCGAGAATCAGTCGATGTGGATTTACTTTACAAGCGATTTGTCGGTTACATACGAACTTGAAAAATGGGTTGATGATGCAATTTTTCAGACAGAAAACGGATCCCGGCTCGCTTTCACAATTGTAGATAAAACTTCAGGCAAAATAGCGGGATCGACCAGTTTGGGAAATATCTCTATTCGCGACCAGCGGATTGAAATCGGCTGGACCTGGCTTGGTCAGGAATTTCAGGGGAAAGGATTAAATAATGATGCAAAATATTTACTGCTTAATTATTGCTTTGAAATCCTGAAATTTGAGCGCGTTGAAGTTAAAACCGACGTTTTGAACCTTCCCGCCCGGAAGGCCTTACAACGAATTGGTTTTACCGAAGAGGGAATTTTACGAAGCCATACCTTAATGACACACCACAGAAGGCGTGATACCATTTATTACAGTATTTTAAAAGCTGAATGGTCCGATTTAAAAGCAAGAAATAACTGGTGCTAATATTAAAAATAAGGGATCTAACACTCATGATTGCAATTGATTACTGAAATGAACTGAAAATATTTTGTCAGCATTAGAATCAGACGACGATGAAAATTAAAACAGAACCAATCGCAGCATATTTTGTTAATCTTAATAGTTTTTCCACTTAAAAATAAAATTATGATTTGGCAAATTATTCTTGGTGGCTTTGCAGGATTTCTTGCAGGCAAAGTGATGAAAGGTGAAGGGTATGGATTGGTCGTAGACATTATTTTGGGTTTATTCGGTGGGTTGGTAGGTGGCTGGCTGGGTAATCTGGTGGGCATTCAATTGGTTGGGTCATTGGGTTATTTAATAACAGCTTTCGTCGGAGCAGTCCTTCTGGTATGGTTTAGTCGTTTAATCAAAGGTTAAGATTTTTTCAGTAGCTTTCTTTAAACTGTTCCAGAAAGCTAATCAATTGTTTAACAATACCTTTTATAAAACAAAAACTCTGTGACTTCCAGAACATTAAAAAGAGACTGATTTGTTAATTATTCTTTGAAAACAGGAAGATAGAACTTGATTCTATGATGATAAATACCTATTTTACCTGATCAAAATGTAAAACGACAATGGACGTAAAAATTGAAAGTGGCTGGAAAGAACAGCTTCAGCAAGAATTTGAAAAACCCTATTTTAAAGAATTGACTGAATTTGTTCGGTCAGAATACACCAGTCAGAGAATTTATCCGCCAGCCAAGCTTATATTTAATGCGTTTGATCAGTGTCCGTTCGATCAGGTAAAGGTAGTTATTCTCGGTCAGGATCCATATCACGGGCCCGGACAAGCACATGGCTTGTGCTTTTCGGTGAATGACGGAGTTGATTTCCCGCCCAGTTTACGCAACATCTTCAAAGAAATTCACGACGACACCGGAGCGCAGATTCCTTCGAGTGGGAATCTGGAGCGCTGGGCCAAACAAGGCGTGTTGTTGCTTAATGCAACTTTAACCGTTAGGGCAGCATTGGCTGGTTCTCACCAAAAGAAAGGTTGGGAGACATTTACCGATGCAGTGATCAGGCTTGTCGCTGAAAAAAAGGAAAACCTCGTTTTTATACTTTGGGGAAATTATGCCATCAGCAAAGGTGAATTCATCGACCCAAACAAGCATTTAATCCTGAAATCGGTTCACCCCTCTCCTCTTTCGGCCAGCCGTGGTTTCTTCGGAAATCACCAGTTTTCACGAACCAATAAGTATTTGATGGAACATGGCAAGGATTCCGTGAAATGGTGAAAAGTTTCGTTAGTCATGGGTGACTTGGAGTCGACTAACCTTTTAATTCAAGTTATTCCATTGGCATCTTCAAGTTACGTCCAAAATTGAATGCCGATTTAATAATCGTGCAAATGAACCATCTGGCGGTTGTAGCCTGCAAAGATGCCAACTCCGTTGGTTATGTTTGAATACACTTCAATAACCGATGCAAACGGATTGTCTTTGGTTTCCACTTGTTTTATATACGTTTTCTGGTATTTGTAATAGTCTTCGCTCATCCCGGTTACTTCCAACCAGTATTCTTCTTTAAAGTCTGTTTGGCTGCCCTTGTTCATTACCGGAATGTAGGTAACAAACAGGCTTACGTCTTTTATCCCACGATATTCACCCAGAACATTCCAGATGTCTTTTGAAACATTGCTAAAACCAAGGCTGTTCGAAAACAGGTAGCCCGATTGAAAGGCGTCGTCATAGCGGGAGGTTACTTTTATTTCTTTTAATTTTGAAATAGCTATATCCATGCCATTGTATGGAAGTTCATATTTCCCTGCGATTTCGCGGATTATCCTGAAATATTCGTAATTGCTCATACTCACACCGATTAATTTTTCCAGTTCGCTGAGAAAATCTTCCGGAAATTTTTTTTCACGCAGAACGGCTATGGTTTCTTTAGTTACCATATATCTTAAATATCCCCATTTAGTATTGAAGTTATATAATTTAAGGCGGACAAAGTTGTCTGTATCGTTCCCCGCAATTCTGAATCCTAAAGGCATTACCTCGTAATCGCTCAGGTTGGCGTTCGAGTAATAGGTGGTGTTTTGGGTTGACAGTTTTATATCCGAAATCACTGGCTTTGCCGGGATTGAGCTTTGGGCAGTGATTGTTTTTCCTTTGGAATCACGGACAACTAGTTGGTAGTGAATTCCGCTTATTGGTTTCTCATTCGACTCGTAAATGCCATCTTTGGAATATTCCAGATGAATGGTGTCTTTATTTTCAGGAACAATGGAAACGCGGGCATTATCAACATAAGTGTCTGATTGGTCGCTATACGGTTTGACCCGGGTTAAGGTAACTTTCCATGTTTCGTCTTCTGAAAAGATGCAGTTTACAACCAGTGTCTGGTCCGGTTTTTCATAAGACAGCTCCAGGTCTTTGGTACAGGAAACCATCAGGAAAAAGAGTATAAGAATCAAATTTCTGTTCATGGCTGAAGGATTAAAAAGCCCCCTCCAAACCTCCCCCGAAGGGTGAGGCTTAAAAAAGTAATCACGATTCTTTTTGTCTTTATATTCACTTCTATTGATTTGCATAGGTTTATCACTTTTGGATTTGATTAACGGATAGCTAAAAACTAATGCGGTAACTGATTGACGGAATGATCGGGAACAGGGAGAATTGTTTCAGTCCGGTAGTGCCGTCGGGTTTGGTCTCTGAATAAACCATGAACGGGTTTTGCCTCGAATACACATTGTAAACACTTAGCGACAAGGCCTTTTTCTTTCCGTAAGCTTCCCATTCTTTGGTAAACCCAATGTCCAACCTGTGGTACGCCGGCAAACGCACCCCATTAATCCGGGGATAATACTGGATTCGATCGGTGTTGACGGGATTGCCCGTAAGAAGATCAGTAGTTTCATTGTTCAGGTTATTGGGGAACCCGGAATAGTCCAGTCCGGAATAGGTAGCCGGTGCTCCCGATTGATAAGTCCAAGTGGCCGAAGCCGACCAGTCGTTGCTCAATTTCATGATGATTCCCAGGTCGAGCTTGTGCCGCCGGTCGTATTGATAGGGAAACCAACGGCCTTTGTTGATGTCGTCAAATTTACGTTCGTTCCAGGCGAGTGTATAACCAATCCAGCTTTCCAGCCTCGAATTGCTGTACCGGGCTTCAGTTTCCAGTCCCCAGGCGCGGCCTTTTCCCGTCGTGATTTTTTGCTCCCAATTTTGGTCAATATCCAGAATTCCATCGCCTTCGGTGAAAGAGATGACGTGGTCGAGCTGTTTGTAATAAGCTTCGGTAGAGACTTTAAACTCAGGACGAATTGTTTTTTTAATACCGACGGAAACGATATTCGAAGTTTCGGGCTGCAACAGCTTGGTCGAAGGAACCCAAATGTCAGTGGGCAAACCTACGTTGCCATTCGACAAAAGATGAATGGGTTGGGTCATTACCGCATAGGAAGCCTGGTAGCTCGTGTTTTCGTTTGGTCTGTAGGTAAAACTGAAACGAGGTTCAACGGCAAAATATGTTTTTTGGTTGCGAATAGCGTAAAACGCGTTACGCAAACCCATCGTAAAACTGAGCTTCTCGCCAAGGGATATTTTTTTATCCAGATAAAGCCCGTAATCCAGGCTCGATATCTTTCCGCTCGAATTATTATTGGTTCCTTCATCTCTGGACACCTGTTGTTTCCCCGGCAAATAATTGTTGGCATTGGCAAACAGCCCGACCTGGAATGGAAGGTTGGATTTGCCGTAAATATCCAGATCGGTTTTCAGTCCAACCGTTTGGATATGCGATTGGTAATCGAGCCTGAAGTCGCTTTTCGAAACATCGCTGCCAATAACGGTTTTGGTATTTGATTTAAATAAATCTCCGTAATTGAAGATGCTCCCGCTCAATGTGGTGTTTACAAACAGTTTGGAATTCAGTTGGGAGTTTAGTTTCAGCGCAGTCATTACATTTCCCCAGTGCAAGGCTCCTGAAGTTTTTTGAGTTTCTTCCTTCTCCATCGTTTTCTGGTGATCTCGGTATTCAAAAGTCAAATTGTCCCGGCCTGAATAAAAGCTCCAGTAAAGGTGATTTTTATCGTTCAGCTTTAAATTTACTTTCCCGTTCATGTCATAAAATCCATACGATGGAATGGATTGTTCGTCCGTATTTAGTTGGGCAACCTTGGCGACACCTTTAAAGACAAGATCGAGCAAAGTTCTCCGGATTGAAAAGAAATAGGATGATTCGCCTTTTTTGATGGGGCCTTCGGTGGTAAATTGGCTTGAGATGAGTCCAAAATTGATACTGGTTTCAGGCTTAAACTTGTTGCCATCTTTCATGCGCAAATCGATGACCGACGAAAGCCGTCCTCCGTATCGGGCCGGAAAACCTCCTTTGTAAAAATCGATGCTTTGGATGGCTTCAGGCGTGAAAACCGAAATAAAACCAAACAAATGCGAAACGTTGAACAAGGGGACATCATCCAACAAAATCAGGTTTTGGTCGGGGCTGCCGCCACGGACGAAAATTCCGGCGCTGCCTTCACTCCCCTGCTGAACTCCCGGAAGGATCATCAGACCTTTCAGCACGTCTTTCTCGCCCATCAGCGAAGGCAATTTCGCCAGCGTTTTAGCCGACAGTTTAACGTGCCCCAAATCGCTGTTATCGAATACCTGCCTGGTGTCGCTTCCCCTGACAACAACTTCATCGAGTTTATTGTCCGATTTTAGCGCAAAGTTTAGTGTCGTATCGGCGTGCAGCCTGATTGTTCTTGTTTGAGCTTCGTAGCCAACAAAGGCGGTTTTTAAAGTAACACTCCCTTCCGGAAGGGAAATACTGAAAAAGCCAAAGCGATTGGTAAGGGTTCCGGTACCGGTTTGTTGATTGTAAATCGTTGCCGAATACAGTCGCTCGCCGGTTTGAGCATCAGTAACAAAACCCGAGATTGTCCGGGCTTGCTGTGCTGTTAGCGAAAACGGAAGAAGAAAAATAAGGAGGAAAATAAATCGCATGCTATTTTATTTGCCAGATGGGGTATGAGAGGCTGAGTTGGAGCATGTTGTTTCGGTTAATCGATCCGTTATAGTGACCATCGGCTTCCGGCGTTCTGTCGCCAAACCCTTGATCTTTAAATCCTTTTATGTAATTGACTGACCATTTTAATTTGTGTTTTTGACTTCCGAATCCAATCGTCCAGTTAAATTCAGGCTTTTCATTTACAGCTTTATAATTCAGTAGCCAAGTCGATTCAATACCGCCCTGTACAAAAAAGCTTTTGCTTAAAAGCATCTGCAGATGAACAGGTACAACGATGTAATGCATCGGAAGTTTGTCCCAACCTTCAACACTAGCAAATCCATATCCGTATCCGTAAGGACTATAACTACCGCTATTTTCAGAATAAACCACATAATGCTGTTGCATTTGTTTGTAACGGTACGCTAAACCAATGTCGGCAGAAAAACGCCAAAAAATGTTTCGGGATGCATAAACGCCAATCCCGGTTCCAAATCCGGCTTTGGTTGCCCAATCGTGACCATCTGTTCGTTGTGGCATAAACCATGCACCTTCGGCGGTTATACCGAATTCGGTTTTGGATTGGGAATAACTGAACGTTGAAATACAACTCAATATGATGAGAATAATAAATAGTTTTTTCATGGCTCTTTTAGTTTTCCAATAAAGAAAAATTCAACGACCTGTTTTACCAGCCCATTGAAGATTTTTAATTGGGATGGATAAAAATAAATATGTTGTTACTGATGCCGTAAATATACGAAGGGGAACTCTGAAAATTGTATTAATTTTTGTTAAACAGGAAATTTGAACAAACAACAAATTCGCGGCAGTAAAGCAACTAATAAATTGTTAATAAACCACTTGAACCTAATTCAAAAATATATCCCCTGTATTTATTTAAATCTAGATTGTAGTAGAGGAAGGATGACACCTTTCTAGAGAGCGATTAAATCATCCTGTTGCATGGTGGTAAAAGCAACTGATCCGATGATTTCATATCATCGGATCAGTTTGTAGTAGGTAATATTTAATTGGGCAGATTGCCTTCTACCACTTGTATACAATCGAGTTAATATTCATCCCAGCTCCTACCGAACACAAAATAATATAGTCGCCCGGATTGATTTCCTGTCCTTCCATTTTCCCTTTTACAACCATATCAAGCAACGTTGGCACTGTTGCGGTTGACGAATTTCCCAACTTCTCAATGGTCATGGGCATAATTCCTTCCGGAATATTCTTTTCGTGGTATAGCTTAAACGTATTCTTTAGGATAGCTTCATCCATTTTTTCGTTGGCCTGATGGATCAAAACTTTTTTAATGTCGCTCAAATGTAATCCTGCTTTATCCAAACTGTCCTTCACCACTCCCGGAACATAGGTTAACGCATAAACATACAATTTGTGTCCCTGCATTTTTATGAATTGGTCGTTCCCTTCAAAATCAGGATTAAAAGAATTTCCGTTGGTCAACAGGTTCCAGAAAGCAACAGAATCGGAGCGGCTCGAATGCGACAGAATGCCGATGGGTTCATCGCTTTCTACAGCTTCAACCAGTGTAGCTCCGGCACCATCAGCATAAATCATGGTGTCGCGGTCGTGCGGGTCTGAAATACGAGACAAAACATCGGAACCAACAACAACACCACGTTTGGCTATTCCTGAACGGATATAGGCATCGGCTGTAATCATTCCCTGCGTCCAGCCAGGACATCCGGAAACAATGTCGTGACAGAAGCAAGCCGGATTTTTAATACCAAGCTTCGCTTTTACTTTGTTGGCAAGACTTGGTAAAATATCAACCCGAGTCGACACAGGATCGACATCGCCAAAATTATGACCGATAATAATAAAGTCAAGTGTTTCAGCATCAACGTTCGCCGATTTAAGAGCCTCCCTAATAGCAAGTGCGGCCATGTCCGAATTATTTAATTCATCGGTTATCCAGCGGCGTTCACTGATGTTCGTGATGTCGTTAAACTTCTGAATAATTTCATCGTTACTCTTTTCAAATGGCTTGTTTGTAGAGGGATCATAAAAAGTATATGAACTGAAATAAGCATTTTCGATCGCGCGCGATGGAATGTAACTTCCGGTCCCTACAATTTTGGTATAAACCTGCTTTGTCATAATTCAGTATTCAGTGGCCTTTCGGACCTTGATAATTATATTTCTTTAATTCAAAATCTGTTCCGTCGAAAACTCCATAGGAAAAATGATTGATCCAATCACCCAGATTGATATACCGGCTGTGTTCACCAATTGGTCTGTCAATCAGTACATGCCTGTGTCCAAAAACAAAATAGTCAAACGGTTCTTTCCTGAGAATCGACTCTGCAAAAATAAATATTCCTTCGTTAGTTGTGCCTTTAAAATCTTCTCCTGAAATTCCTTTCGAAATACGCGAATGCTTCGACCAGTTGTAACCCAGCTTCAGCGACAAGTTGGGATGAATACGGGCAAACATCCATTGGAGCACTTTACTGGTAAACATTTTTTTCAGGAATAAATAACCTTTGTCGCTAGCATCGAGGCCATCTCCATGTGCCAGAAAAAATTTCTTGCCATAAAGTTCAGTCCTGAATTCGTCACGGTGCAGTTTCATTCCCAGCTCTTCAGGAAGGTAATCGAAAACCCAGACATCGTGATTACCAGTAAAAAAATGAACTTCAACTCCTGAATCAGAAATTTCAGCAATTTTGCCTAAAGTTCGGGTAAATCCGCGTGGAACAACAGTTTTGTATTCGAACCAAAAATCAAAAATATCACCCATCAGAAACAAGTGCGAAGCATCTCCCTTAATTTCATTGAGCCAGTTCACAAAAGCCAGTTCACGTTCTTTATTGTTCTTCAACGCAGGTGCTCCCAGATGAACGTCGGAAACAAAATATACTTTTTTGTCTTGGTTCTTCAAAACATCTATGAATTTGTTCGAAAAAATTAGAACGCAAATATACGTGTTATATTGAAAGGTACAATGATAACGGGCCGACGCAAATATTGAAAATTAACAGATGTTTCTACAAATCACTATTTCAGAAGCTTACCAATAGCCTGATCCAGGGCAGGTCCCTGCAGGTTTTTTGCAACAATCTGCCGCTGATTATCCAGAATATAATTGGAAGGAATGGCCTGGATATTATAATTGTTCAACGCAGAAACGCTGCCTTTCATATCGCCAACATTAATCCAGATAAGCCCATCCTGGCTTATCGCACTAAGCCATTCAGTCCGGTCGGTGTCCACACTAACCTGATAAATTTCAAGTCCTTTCGATTTGTATTTTCGATAGAGTTCCACCAGGGCTTCATTCTGAATGCGCGAGTCACGGCTTTTTGCCGACCAGAACTGTAAAAGAACTACTTTACTTTTCAACGACGAAAGAGGCACTTCTGTGCCTTTTGTATCCGGAAGTTTGATGTCAGGAGAATTGACCCCATTTTGGTTGATAAATTTTTGAAGCCTGTTATTTTTTTCCTCAGCCATTAATCGTTGCGTGTTGGCATACAAAGCTTTTACATGTTCCGAATTCGGGAAAAATGAATTTAGTGCTGAGGCGGCAACTTTTAGCGACTGCAAATCCTGAATGACATAATTGGCATCGTCAAATTTCTGATAAAGTGCCAGTACCGAAGCCATCGAGAACGGATGTTTTTGCACAAAATTGGTTGAATATTTGATTTGTATATCTTTAATATCTTTCATTTCCTGATCCCACCTGCTCATTTCCAAATTGTATCCGTCGCTCGAACGGAAGGCATTTATCCGATTTCGGATCGAATCAAGTTTATGCTTCGTTTGTGTAAGTTTATTATTCAATTCCTGAACCAAAAGTGAACCTGGCGAACCCTCAACGATATAATCGCGCGAGAAGTTGGCAGCATCGCCATACACTGTAATCTTTTCGGTGGTATCAACCAGCAGCGTTACAAAATTATTCTTATTCAGGCTTAACAGGTAGAAATTCGGATATCCAATTTTACCGGAAAATTTGAATGATCCATCTTTATCTAATTTCATCGAGTCAACCGGAATACTCGACGACAATTTTAACTCTTCCAAATACAAATACCGGCCTTCGGCATTGGTAATTTTTCCAGAAATAACAAAACCTTCAGGTTTTTTACAGGCGAATGTAATTACCACAAGTGCAATAAGAATTGAATATATTTTTTTCACGGATCTGTTTTTAATCGTCAATAGCGGGCATAAAAATAATAATTTCGTAATCATAAAGAACCCGGTTAGTCAAGTTTTGAAACATACCTTTAGTTTTCGTGTTTTAAATTTGAAGCTTCCCAATTGAAATCACTAATTTTGACCCCGAAATCTAATTTTTGAAAAGGTGAAGGTACACAGAGATTTGAATAATTTTCGTGCTCAAAACCCCGTTCTGACTGTCGGAACATTTGACGGCGTTCATTTGGGGCATCGAAAAATTATTGCCAGGCTGCTCGATCTGGCTAAACAGATGAATGGCGAATCTGTCATTTTCACTTTCGATCCGCATCCACGAAAAATTGTGGCACCTAATGAAAACAGCCTACGTTTGCTGACTACAATGGACGAGAAAATTGCTTTGTTCGAACAATCCGGAATCGATCATCTCATTGTTTATCCGTTTACACCTGAATTTGCCAGATTAAGTTATGAAGAATTTGTGAAAGAAATTCTCGTAGGTCAAATTCATACCAAATCGCTTGTGGTTGGTTACGATCATAAATTCGGTAAAAACCGGCAAGGCGATTTCGAATTCCTGAAAAACTGCGCAGAGCGATTCGATTTTCACATCGAAAAACTCGACGTTTTGCTCATGAACGAATCGAATGTTAGTTCAACCAAAATACGCGAAGCCATACAGCATGGCGATTTCGAAACGGCGAATGCTTATCTGGGGTATTTATTTAAGCTTCACGGCACAGTGGTTGAAGGACAAAAACTAGGTCGAAAAATTCAATTTCCAACAGCCAATATCGAGGCCTCCAATCCGGATAAAATTATTCCCGGGTACGGCGTTTATGCGGTAAAAGTAAACGTCCGAAATCAGGCTTACGAGGGAATGCTCAATATCGGAAGCCGTCCGACCGTTAACCACAATGCCGATCACCGAAGTATCGAAGTTCACATTTTTGATTTTGGTGCTGACATTTATGGGCTGCCCGTTGAATTGACTTTTTACAAAAAGTTGCGTGAAGAACAAAAATTTGAATCGCTTGATGCCCTGAAAGATCAACTGGCAAAAGATAAAAAAGCAACACTTGACTATTTTCAAAATCTTCAGGAATAAATATAAGGTAAACATTTCATCGTATTGAACTGTTTGCTGATCATTATTAGTAAATAACGTCTATCGAATTGACTATCTTTGCGTCAAATAATAAATTTCAGAAATGACAACAAAAACATTGGAACAATTAGCTTACAAAGTAGCCGACATTTCGCTGGCTGAATTCGGGCGAAAAGAAATTGAAATTGCAGAAAAAGAAATGCCCGGTTTGATGGCTATCCGTAAAAAATACGGACCTGCCAAGCCACTGAAAGGTGCACGAATCATGGGTTCGCTTCACATGACCATACAAACAGCCGTATTAATTGAAACACTCGCCGAACTCGGCGCCGACGTGCGTTGGGCAAGCTGCAATATTTTCAGTACTCAGGACCATGCTGCTGCTGCTATTGCTGCTGCAGGAATACCGGTATTTGCATGGAAAGGTGAAACGCTTGCCGAGTACTGGTGGTGTACCGAACGGGCTCTTGATTTTGGAAATGGCCTGGGTCCAAATCAAATCGTTGACGATGGCGGCGATGCTACCATTATGGTTCACCGCGGGTTTGATGCCGAAAAAAATCCTGCTATACTTGACGTTACCGTTGATGCCGAAGATGAACGCGAACTGAACAAAGCGCTTAAAGCTGCTCTTGCGGCAGATCCTCAACGCTGGACACGTCAGGTTCCATACATGCGTGGCGTTTCGGAAGAGACAACTACAGGAGTCCACCGTTTATACCAAATGATGAATGAAGGTAAACTTTTATTCCCTGCATTTAATGTAAACGATTCGGTCACTAAATCGAAATTCGACAACCTATACGGATGCCGCGAATCGTTGGCCGACGGAATTAAACGTGCAACCGACGTAATGATCGCCGGAAAAGTCGTGGTAGTTGCCGGTTACGGCGATGTGGGCAAAGGTTGTGCACATTCTATGCGCAGCTATGGAGCACGCGTAATTGTTACCGAAATCGATCCGATTTGCGCCCTTCAGGCAGCTATGGAAGGATTTGAAGTTAAAACCATGGAAGATGTGGTTTCGGAAGGTAACATCTTCGTGACTACTACCGGAAATAAAGACATTATCACCGGAGAACACATGGCAGCCATGAAGGATCAGGCCATCGTCTGCAACATTGGTCACTTCGACAACGAAATTCAGGTGTCGCGCCTTGAAAGCTGGCCCGGAATTAGTAAACTAAATATTAAACCTCAGGTTGATAAATACACTTACCCCGATGGTCATGCCATTTATCTTTTGGCTGAAGGTCGGCTGGTAAACCTTGGTTGCGCCACCGGCCATCCTTCGTTTGTGATGTCGAATTCGTTCACCAATCAAACTCTGGCACAAATTGAGCTTTGGGAAAAAGATTATGATGTAAATGTTTACCGTTTACCAAAAAATCTGGACGAAGAAGTGGCACGTCTACATCTCGAACAAATTGGCGTTAAACTAACAGTTTTGAGCAAAGATCAGGCAGAATATCTGGGCGTTGCGGTTGAAGGTCCGTACAAACCAGAACATTACCGATACTAATTCATTGAAATACATCGTTAAAAGGAGCTTTAAAAGCTCCTTTTTTATTTTAGTAAACTATTGCTAATTTTCAGTTTTTATAAAAATCCAGCAATGAGTTTTAATCAGTTTTCGCAAATACTCGAAGAAATCGGCATCATGGAGCAATTCAGGACCAATTATCCTGAATTTCCAAAAGGCAAAGTCCTGAAGTCGGAATCACCCGATTTTATCGTTAGGGAATCGCCTAAAAAAACAATCGGTATAGAGCTTACCAAACTGCACGGACCGACAATCAACAAATTTAAAACTCATTATCCGACCAAAATTATCGGCTGTCAATCACCCGAAATGAATCGCGAAAACATTGAATTTACGATCAATGCAAAAAACGAAAAGCTGGCCATTTACCGTCAGAAAAAGCTCAATCAAATTTGGTTACTGATTACTGCCGACATCGAACAAAGTCCGGTAAGCTACAATCTGCCAAACAAGCTGAATAACTGGAAATTCTACTCGGGGTTTCAAAAGGTTATACTTTTCGAGTTGAAAGCCGAAAAAGTGTTTGAGCTGAATGTTCTTGGCTAGTTGCTGATATGAATTCGACCGCCTATTAAATTGGCATGATATTGCCTTAGAGGTTCGGCAGCCGGTCCTTTAATAGGGTTTCCATTGCTTCCGAATAACATGAATTTCGAGCCACATTCGGGGCAAGTTGCAATTCCGCTGGTGTCCTCAACAATTGCAACCCGCACTGTTGACGAAACTTCATGGGTACAGGTGGCGTCAAAAGCAAGGTAAGGTGTGTACTCGTCGCCCCAGTTATTAATCACAATTATTCCGCCGTAACCTGAATTTGGGAAATAAACAGCGCCTCCCGGAACATTAAACTCGATGTAGTTGGTTGGGTTAAAATCAAAATTCACATAAACATAAGGTACAATGGATGTATAGTCGTCCTTGCAGGCGTTTGTTCCTGCAAGCAGAAACAAACCAACCAAAACTGTCCTGTAAATTTTTCGGGAAAAACGAGCCATTTTTTATACCTTTAGTCCTTTATAAAACAAAGTAACACACAAATTATTTCATTCAGGCATTAATTTATTGACTATGGACGATTATGTATTTTTAATTATAGCTGTAGTTATTTCGATATTTGCGGCAATTAAAAAAAATAAGAAAAAGGAAGATGTTATGCTTCCCAATCAGACTGTGCCAAACAAGACCGGGAATACTCTCCTTGATCAGATTTTGGGCGAAGATTTTCTGGCTGAACCTGAAGATATCGAGCCAGTGGTTTTGACTAAACAGGTTTTGAAAAAAGAACCATTGGTGGTTGCAACACCTATGCGGACTCCGGGAAACTACAAATCAACTTTTAAAAGTAGCCTGCCCGTCAGACCGTCTAAAAACATTCAGACCATAACACAAAAAAATATACCAGAAGTTATGCCTGAAGTTGAAGAAATTGGAGCAGAATCAAGTTATCTCGAAGATTTTTCGTTACGAAAAGCTGTCATATATTCAGAAATCATGAACCGAAAATATACCTGACAAAGTCGGATTTAATTCGGGAATTATGCGTCAAATAACTATTTTTGATTCCAACAAAAAATTAGAAATTTTACTGAAACTTTTTATATAACAGCTTGTTGATTGTTTTATAAAACATACTGATTCGGATAGATTAAAAATTTTATATAAGTTTGTATCACGAAAGAGTTCCGCAATAGGCGGAATTCTTTTTTGTTTTAATATCGTTTTAAAAAAAAGGAGAAACCCATGGGAAAGGTAACGTATATTACTGAAGAAGGCCTTCGGAAGATGAAAGAAGAGCTTGATCGTTTGACGAAAATTGAGCGTCCGGCAATTTCAAAAGCAATTGGTGAAGCCATTGAAAAAGGTGATATTTCGGAAAATGCAGAGTACGACGCTGCAAAAGATGCTCAGGGTATGCTCGAGGCAAAAATTGCCGTGTTGAGTTCAAAAATTGCAACCGCCCGGATAATCGACGAGTCGAAAATTGACACATCGTGTGTTCAAATGCTCAATAAAGTTACGATCCGTAACAAGATGAACAATGCAACCATGCAATATACCATTGTTTCAGAACCAGAAGCGGATTTGAAACAGGGAAAAATTTCTATTCAGACTCCCATTGCCAAAGGATTGCTTGGCAAGAAAATTGGCGATGTGGTTGAGATTCAAGTTCCTTCGGGTAAGATACCGTTTGAGATCGTTGACATTGCAATGTAAAATCGCAGCTAAATGGCAAGTATATTTACCAAAATTGTAGCCGGAGAAATTCCTTCCTGGAAAGTGGCCGAAGATGAAAACTTCTTTGCCTTTCTGGATATTTTTCCTGTGGCAAAGGGTCACACTTTGGTCATTCCGAAAAAGGAGATTGACTATTTGTTTGATCTTGATGATGAAACTTACATTGGCTTACAGCTTTTTGCAAAAAAGGTGGCTTTGGGAATTCAGAAAGCAATTCCATGCCAAAAGGTTGGCGTAATGGTCTTAGGCCTTGAAGTCCCGCATGCACATATTCATTTGGTGCCCATGCAAACCGAGGCTGATTTGCTTCATTTTTCAAAAAAACTTACGTTTACAAAAGAGGAAATGGCTGAAATCACTGCAGCTATTGCACGTGAAATTGAATTATAATTGATTGCGTTTTGTGTTTAAGGAAAAAGTGTAAATCCCGGGGAACCGGGATTTTTTTTATTGCTACCTCCTTCCTTCGGTCTCCATTTTCCCTTATTCCTGAAGTTATTTTTTCACCCGATCCGGATTTTTCTTCACAAAATCGCCCCAGCTTTTTATTCCTGATTTTCCAACCGGGTTTCTCATTTGCAAATAATGGCAAACAGCAACAGCTATGGCATCAGTAGCATCAAGTTCCTTGGGCAATTCATTCAGGCTGAACATGTTTTTCAGAAAAAAGGCAACCTGCTCTTTGGCCGCCCGCCCCATTCCGGTAATCGATTGCTTTACTTTCAGCGGTGCATATTCAAAAATTGGAATTTCTTTACTTAGGGCAAGACCCATTACTACGCCCTGTGCCCGCCCCAGTTTCAACATGGCTTGAATATCTTTGCCGTAAAACGGCGATTCAATGGCTAGTTCATCGGGTTTAAGTTCGGATAAAAGGACAGCAGTACGGTCGAAAATGTGTCTCAGCTTTTGATAATGGTCGCCAAATCCGGTTGTTTTTATAACTCCAACCTGGAGTATTCGTGGCTTATTGTCAACCACTTCGATTAATCCGTAACCCATCACGTTTGTCCCGGGGTCAATACCAAGAATTTTAACTGGTTTTTTATCCATGTTCTATTTTATCGTGATTCAAAAGTAAAACTTTAAAGTTGCAATTCTTGAAATGTCATTGATCTGTTTGTAACTTAGGAACTCAGTCCACCTCTTTCGCTTGCACTTTAGTCTGCTGATACCAAATTCCGGAAATAATAAAAGCCAGCCCAATGAAAGTGGTGTAGAAAATGGTTTCACCTAAAATAAAATGTATAAAAACCAGTGAAAGAAATGGAGATAAAAAAATCAGGTTCCCTGTTTTGGCATTGTTTTCACTCAGATGCATGGCTTTCATCCACAAAATGTAGGTAATGCCCAGTTCGAACAACCCGATATAAACTGCAGCCGGGATGCCTTTGGGTTCAGGAAAAGAAAAATCGGTAAAAAAGAATGCCGTGATAAGCAAATACAAAAAACCAAAGGCAAAATTCCAGAACAACTTAAAAAGTTCGTCGCGTTTATCGAGCACACTTAAAATCCAGAAAAGCGCCCAAACAACACTACTACCAACTGCAAGCAAAGCTCCGGTTGCATTTGTGTTGGCCAATCCGGCCAAACTTCCCTGAGACGAAATAAATACCACGCCCACAAAACTGATCAGAATTGCAACGATGTTTCGGACGGTAATTTTCTGCCTCAGGAGCGGTGCCGAAAGCAATGCCAAAGTTATGGGCCACACCATATTTAAAGGTTGTGCAACCTGTGCCGGTAAAAGGCTGTATGCCTGAAAAAGAATGAGATAATATCCAAACGGATTTAATGCTCCCAATAAAGCCGATTTACCAAGGCCCGACAAAGAAACCGCGAATATTTCTTTTGCTTTTCCCCGAATTAAAATAACCCCCAGAAAGGTGAGCAACGAAACGAATGAAGCGCTTAAAATGAGGTAAAGCGGCGACAAAACCTGTAGCCCAAGTTTAAATGCTGTGGCTACCGTCGACCACAAAAAAACAGACATCAAGGCATAAAAATTGGCTTTCGACTGCTGCTTCATGGATTCGGAGTTTTGCCCTCTTTAAGCAAATCTTCTCTTAATTCAGTTGGATTCTGCACATTTTTTGCGTCATCGGAACCTGCCATTTTACGGTATTCAGCCCGCGAATCGACCACATAAACACTTCCGGGATAATCAGTCAGCATTTTTTTGTATAGTTCCATCGCTTTGTCTTTTTGGTTCAGCTTATGTTCGTAAATGCCAGCCAGTTGAAAAAGAGCGTCATCGGCCAGCATTTCCCAACTGTGATCTTTCACAATCGATTCGAGCAAATTGGCTGCTTCCTGATATTTTCCCTGCTTCTGGAAAATTCCGGCTTTACGGAAATCGACATCATCAGTCAGCGAATTAAACGGATACAGTTTTGAAATGGAATCGAGCACAGTCAACGCTTCCGGGTAATTATTCCTGAATAATTGCAAATCGGCTCGGGCAAACATTTTTAGCGGTGCAGCGGTGCTGTCGTCTTCCATATTTTCGTTGATAAATAGCGATAAATCCATGGCGTCGTTGGCAATTAGCTTCGAAGTGCTGGCCCGCAAGGCGTCAAGTTGTGCCTTTGCCCATTGAAAGTTGCCCATGTAGTAGCCCAGTTTTGCTTTTTTAAACTTCACATCGTCGCCCAACGTATTGGCCTTGTTGCTTTCAATTACCTGCGAATAGGTGATGACAGCCTCCCACAAATCGCCCGAATAAACGTACACATCAGCCAATTCTTCTTTTAAAACCGAAACCTGTTCAGGATTTATTCCGGCATGCGAAAGTCCTTTGTTCAGCAATTCAACTGCTTTTTGGGGTTGTTTCAAATAAAAAGCCAGCAAATGTGCATATTCTGTTACGAGACCCGATGTTTCAGCGTAATCGCCAAGCGTTTCAAATGTTTGTTTAAACTGATTTTCAAGATCTGTAGCTTTCGTCAAATCCTGTGTTTCTTCGTCCATAAACCGGTCGAATTGCATTTGCAGCCGCTGCTGGCTGGCCAAATAATAATAGTCGGCTCGTTTGCCTTTTGCAATCAGATAATTGTAAGCCTTTTCAGCTTCCTCGTAGCGTTTGTTTGAAGCCGATACATTCGCAAGCTGAAAAATATTGTTGTCTTGCTCACCGGTCCGCTTATCAAGCGCGATGGATTGCCTGATGGCAGCCGTAAAGTTTTTGTCCTGAATAAATAACCAGATGAGCAACTGATTGTAAATAATCTGGTCGGGATCGGCCTGAATTCGTTTCAGCACAATCGTCTTCAGCTGCGAGCTGATTTCCCCGTCATTATCGACTGCCAAAATTGCCTGCAGGTTACTTTTTACAATTTCTATGTTCGTTTCTTTCAGTTTTATCCATTCCAGATATTCATTCATCATCTGGTCGTAATTGCGCATGTAGTAATAAACACGTGCCAATTCGTAATTGTAAATTCCGGCATTTATTTTTCCGCGACCTTTGATATACACATTTTTAGCATATTCGTATTCGCGTTTACTGATAAACTGATTCGCCAGATTCGAGTATTCTCCCGAATCGTCCGACAGAGAATTAATTGCTTTTTCGTAGAGCTTTTGCGATTCTTCAACCAGACCCTGATTTTTCTTCAGGAAACCCCATTGAACGTACCAATAGGCGTCTGACGAATTACCGCGCAATCCCTTTCGAATTTCTTTCTCCGCTTTTTCATAATCCGGAATAGAAATTAAACAATCGATGTAAATATTCAGATAGCCTTGCGATTTTGTGGCTGTATACAATTGGTTGTACAAATCGGCAGCCTTGGCAAATTCCCTGCTTTGGTAATATTGACTGGCCAGAAGTGCTTTGTTTTGCAAATCCTGTGCTTGTCCGAACACAGTGACCGGCGCCAGCAAAAATATAAGCCTGATCAAAATCTTCATGCTCTGTTTTGTTGATTGAAGTACAAAAATAACAATCCAAAACGTTTCCAGTTAGGTAAATCAAGAATTGTCTGCTGAATTGAGTTTTGACATTCTTTTCCTTCGGATTTAAAACCTAATTTTGCTGAAATTTTGAAAAGATGACGATTGAACTGAAAGACCGCGAAAGGCTTCCGCGCTGGATGAAAATGCAACTTCCTAAAGGTGAAAGCTATTCAAGGGTTAAAAACCTGGTGGCACAACACAAGCTTCACACCATTTGCACCAGCGGAAACTGTCCAAACATTGGCGAATGCTGGAATCGCGGAACAGCCACATTTATGATTCTGGGCGATATTTGTACGCGCAATTGTAAGTTTTGTGGCGTCACAACCGGCAAACCTCTCCCACCCGATCCTGAAGAACCCCGGAGAATCGCCGAATCAGTAAAAATTATGCAATTGAAACATGCCGTAATTACTTCGGTCGATCGTGATGATTTGCCGGATCTCGGCGCAGGATTCTGGGCCGAAACTATCCGTGAAGTCAAATCGCTTAATCCTGAAACGAAAATTGAAGTGCTGATTCCCGATTTTCAAGGAAAAACCGAGCTCCTTCAAAAAGTAATTGAAGCTGTTCCTGAAGTGATTTCGCACAACATGGAAACCGTTGAAAGACTGACTCCACAAATACGCAGCGCCGCCAAATACCGCACCAGCCTTGAAGTTATTCGCTTCATTGCTGCTTCAGGAATTATTGCCAAATCAGGAATTATGCTGGGATTGGGCGAAACAGAAACAGAAGTTTTGCAGGTTATGGACGATTTGCTCGAAGCCGGCTGTAAAGTGATGACGATCGGGCAATACCTGGCGCCTACACTCGCACACATTCAGGTCAAAGAATATATTTCTCCGGAACAGTTTGATAAATACCGAATAATCGGCTTGCAGAAGGGTTTTTCTTTTGTCGAAAGCAGCCCGTTGGTGCGTTCGTCTTATCGTGCCGAATTGCACGCCGGAGCAAAAATCGAAAAGTAAACCAAATAATTGCTTAATTTTGAATTAAAATTTAATTGATATGCCCGAAGTATTTCGCGAATTTGGTTTTGTTTTCTTTTTCTACGCCAATGAAGGTCAGGAACCAATGCATATACATGTTCGGAAAGCTGGCGGATTTGCAAAATTCTGGATCGAACCCGTTGAACTTGAGTTTGCACAGGGGATGAAAGTTGCTGAACTAAAAATGGCAGAACAGTTAATATTGGAACATTTGGAATTAATTAAAAATAAATGGCATGAAGTACATGGTAGCTGAATTAATGTTTACTGCTGAAAACGCATGGTACGAAAATGGCATGATTTGTATGGTTCTTTCAGATAAGAAAGAAATTCGGTTCCCAGTTTACCTGAATGAAAAATTAAGGAATGCCTCACCTGAAAAATTAGCAAATATTGAACTTATTTGCGGAGGTACAGGACTAAGTTGGCCCGATCTGGATGAAGATCTATCGGTTATTGGAATTATTGAAGGACGGTTTGGAAGAGTATAGATTTTGAAAATAGTTCATGGCAAATTTTAATTACGAAGATCTTGGTCTGAAAGACTATAAAGAATGCTGGGATTACCAGGAAACCATTCACAATGAGGTTGTGGCCGATAAACTGGCACAAAAGAAAAGCAGCGAAATCAACAAATTTTTATTGGTTGAACACCCGCATGTGTACACGCTGGGAAAAAGCGGCGACGAGCACAATTTACTAATCAATGGCGACTTCCTGAAAAAAATTGATGCCGTTTACTACAAAATCAACCGCGGTGGCGACATCACCTACCACGGACCCGGACAATTGGTTGGCTACCCGATTATTGATCTGGAAAACTACAAAGTCGGGGTAAAAGATTACATTTTCAAAATGGAGCAAGCCATCATTCAAACCATTGCCGAATACGGGTTGGAAGGTGCTTTGAAGGACGGTGCAACCGGTGTCTGGCTCGATTCAACGATTCCGGCAAAAGCACGGAAAATTTGCGCGATTGGTGTACGTGTGAGCCGTTACGTTTCGATGCACGGCTTTGCCTTGAATGTAAATACCGATATGCGCTATTTCAATTACATTAATCCTTGCGGATTTATTACTTATGGCGTTACTTCCATTGAGCGCGAACTGGGTCGGAAAATCGACATGCAGGAAGTGAAGGAAATTGTGAAGGAAAAGTTTAACGCGATTTACTGATTGTGAAATTATACAGATTGATCACTTTTAGCTCCGAAAAAGGTTTGCTACCTTGCGCATGAAATTCAACATTTATAATTCAAAATTTCCTATGATTGATATTGACGAACTCGACGATAAATACAGTATTGAAGGCGAAGTTGGATTCGCTGAACTGGAAGAAGATTTGGTTTTTGTAACTGTTTCGAACAAATTTGCCGATGCCGACATTTGTTTGTATGGCGCTCACGTAACGAGTTTCAGGCCGCAAAATGCCATGGATATTTTGTGGGTGAGCCCCGACAGTTATTTCGAAGTTGGAAAACCAATCCGCGGTGGAATTCCGGTCTGTTTTCCCTGGTTTGGCCCGCACAAAACCGATCCCCAAAAACCTCAGCACGGTTTTGGCCGCCTGATGTACTGGGATGTTAAATCAACCTCATCGAGACTTTCAGGAGAAACTGAAATTGTTTTACAGCTTTGCTCTTCTGAAGAAACAATGGAATACTGGGGCTATCATTTCTGTGCCGAAATGACAATTGTTGTGGGCCGAAAACTGGAAGTTACCCTTAAGGTTACAAATACATCAGCCGAACCTTTCGAATATTCCTGTGCTCTTCATTCGTATTACAACATTTCGGCGCTTGAAAACATTTCCATTGAAGGACTTCAGCAAACGACATACTACAACCAGCTTACCGGCGAAAATGGCATTCAGGAAGAAGAAATCCTGCACATTCAGGAACCAATAACACGCCATTATTTAAACACAATTACTCCGGTAGTCATTGACGACCAAATTTTCAACCGCCGGATTAAAGCCGAAAAATTGGGCAGCAAAGTGACCACAGTCTGGAATCCCGGAGAAGAAGCATGTGCATCGATCAGCGATTTGCCCGATGATGCTTTTCATGCCTTTGTTTGTGTTGAAGCCACCAATGCATTTAATTTTCCAATTGGTCTTCAACCCGGCGAGTCTCACGAAACTATGGCTGTAATCGGAATCGAAGAACCCCAGATTTTATAGCTCCGGAAAAATGAACTGAACCCGCTTCTAAAAATCATTCAAAGTATTATCCCGAATTTGTTTATCGATCCCAATGCATTATTGGTCAGATCGCGAAACAAATTCGGGATAACTTTTTACAAGCTTTTTATGGCTTCTCAAGTTGTCTTTTCAAAACAAGTACAACACTTTTTTAGGAACCTAATTCTTTGACACTTACAAAATAAAACATGATAAATTAATGATTCTTTTGTGACTCTTTCGTGACATTTTCAGAAGAACTTTGGGAAAGTTTAATCTCTAAAATTTATGCTATGAAAGTTACTTCGAAATTGTTCAGGACTACATTGGGTGCCACATTACTGGTTCTTTTACTTACCCAATGCGATAAAAGGTACGATCGTTATTCTCACGAAGGAATTTTTAACGACAAGGATCACGAGAAAATGATGGGTGATCATTCGTTTACAGTAACTGTCGAGAATGTCTCGAAAAATTACAAATTCTTTGAATCCGGAGTTTCCAGCATTCCCGAGGGGGCAAGTGCTGCAGGTCCGGCCCATCCCGGCGAATCGTTTAAATTTTCTTTTCACGCAGGGCCAAGCCACAAATTGTCGTTTGCTACCATGTATGGTTTTTCAAACGACGGATTTTATGCACCTAATGGTGATGGAATAACCCTTTTTAGTGATCCGGTTACACCCGTGACCGGAGATATCACTTCGCAGATCATGTTGTGGGATGCCGGTACCGAAATGAACCAGATGCCCGGCGCAGGAAATATGCATGATGGTGCCAATACAAATGGCATGGTTCAGCTAATGTCGGCAGTTGGCGATGGATACAATTACGGAACGGTTGCCACCAATCTAAAAGTTACCCTCGAATACAATGGCAACAGCATGTTTACGGTAACAATCAAGAATCTGGAAGGTAGTACAACTGGCATTTCACCGGTCGCCTGGGTGGTTCATTCCATGCCCAATCCCATCTTTGAATCCGGAATGGCCGATTATGGAAAAGGTCTTGAAGATCTTGCTGAAACCGGAAATGCCGGACCACTTGGAAGCTATTTGGCGTGGAACAGTGGGTACGTATCACCTGTAGCTCCGGTGCTTTGGGTTTTACATGAGAAGAAAGATTATCCCATCTTTAAAGAAGGTACACCCGACTATGGAATTGGACTTGAAACGCTTGCAGAAACTGGCAATCCGGAGCCATTGTATAATTCATTAATGGCAGCAGGTTTTAAAACCGGATTTCAGGCTATGCGTACAGATGGAACAAGTGGCCCGCTTTTCCCGGGACAAATGTACAAGTTCACCGTTACAGGCCATGTTGGACAGTCGCTGAGTATTGCCAGTATGCTGGGAGCTTCCAACGATATTTTCTTCTCAACCGGTGATGAAGGGATCAAACTCGACAATGGTGCGGCCACCAAAGACCTCACTCACTTTATTGAATTGTATGATGCCGGAACAGAGGTCAATGAATACCCAGGCGCTCAAACACAAGCGAATACAGTTGAAAACGGCGTTGTGCGGGTGTTAAATGATGGATTGCCCTGGCCGAAAGCTTCTCAGGTAATCAAAGTCACTATCCGTCAGGAAAGGGATGTGCATAACGGGAAGGATAAATAAATTTTTCCGGGCTTCAACCCATTCAGGTTGAAGCGGCTTTGGAACTACCAGGGTTTAGATTAATTTACCCATCGGATGATTTAAAAGTCCGATGGGTATTTTTTATAGCCAAATATTTGAAAATCATCTGTGAGTTTTTCAAAATTGTATCTTCGCCTATCGTTTTTCCTGAATACAACAAAGCATGAAAAAGACCAATGCTGCCCGAATACTTGACGCCAAAGGAATACATTACGAACTGGCCGAATATGAAGTTGATGAAAATGACCTGAGCGCCGTAACTCTTGCCAAAAAGATCGGACAGGATGTGGAACAGATTTTCAAAACACTGGTTCTGCGAGGCGATAAAACCGGAATTTTTGTGTGCGTTGTTCCGGGGAATACTGAGGTCGATTTGAAGAAAGCTGCCAAAATCTCCGGAAATAAAAACTGCGCCATGGTTCACCAGAAAGAACTGCTCGGTTTAACTGGCTACATTCGTGGAGGGTGCTCTCCTTTGGGAATGAAGAAACCTTACCCAATCTATATTCACGAAACCTGCCAACTGTTCGACCTGATATATATTAGCGCCGGACAACGCGGGTTGCAGCTTAAACTAAATCCTGAAGATTTGATTAAAGTGACTGGCGCAGTTGTTTGCGATGTTGCGGAGTAAAAAAGTTTCGGGCTACAGGTTGCATCAAAAATAATTTATCCAGTCATCCTGAACTTCCTGCCCGCTCGCTTAGCAGGCGGGGTTTCAGGATCTCAACGCAGTGTATATCAGATCCCGAAATAAATTCGGGATGACCAGATTCTGCGGTCTTCCGACTCCGGACTTCCGACTTTTTTACACTTCATCCTCCTTTTCCGACAATTCAGCAACTGATTTTTTCAGAAGAAATCGCTTTGCCTCAACTTTGAGCCATGAAACAACAGAAACTCAAAGTCATGAAACAAACGATACTCAATTTTATCTTCCTGATTTTAGGATTGAATGCCTTTTCGCAAACAGTCATTTCAGGAAAAGTAACTCAGGAAAAAGGGGAACCGTTGCCTGGAGCAAATATTTATCTGGAAGGAACTTATGATGGAACTTCAGCTAATGCTGACGGCATATTCAGGTTTAAAACAAACCGGACCGGCGAATACAGTTTGAAAATAGGATTTATGGGTTATGAAACAGTTTCCCGGAAAGTCGTTTTGAATGGCGACACAATTCAGGTAAACGTCGTGCTGAAAGAAGCCTTTAATCAGTTGAACGCGGTAACCATCACTGCCGGAACTTTTGAAGCCAGCGACAAAAAACAGGCAGTTACGATTTCGCCCCGCGACATGGTGACCACGGCAGGCGCAGCAGGCGATGTGTACGGCGCATTGCAATCGCTTCCCGGAACGACCATAAATGGTGAATCGGGTCGATTGTTTGTCAAAGGAGGCGACAGTGAGGAATCGCAGACCTATATCGACGGCGCGCTGGTTTCGGTTCCGTACAATTCGTCGGCACCCAATTTAGCCACCCGCGGACGTTTCAACCCGTTCATGTTCAAAGGAACAGTTTTCAGCACTGGCGGATATTCCGCTGAATATGGTCAGGCGCTTTCATCGATACTGTTGCTCAATACCAACGACATGCCCGAAGAAGATCAGCTCGATCTGTCGTTTTTGATGGTTGGCGTTGAGGCTGCCGGAACCAAAAAATGGAATTCAGGAGCAATAACCGGAACGTTGAGTTACAACAACCTGAAACCTTACATGAGCCTGGTGCCGCAAAATTACCATTGGACTGACGAACCGAAGTCGACGAATGGTGCCATTAGTTTCCGCCAGAAAACCAGCAAAACCGGTATGTTCAAATTCTATTCGAGCCTTGATAAGGGCAGTTTTACAGTAAGCCAGAAGAACCTTGATGCCGGTGAACAATTGACCGATTACAAACTAGCAAACGATAATGCTTTTATGAATGCTTCGTGGAACGACAAACTCGGCGAAAAATGGGCGATTAGCACAGCCGCTTCGTTTACCAACAATACCGATGACATTCATTTCGATCAGACCAGCATTGCCAAACACATTCAGGCAGGCTACCTGAAAAGTGTATTCTCCTATCCGTTCAGCGAAAAATTTATCCTGAAAATGGGAGGCGAATTCTTTGATAAAACCTACACGCAAAATGTTCAGTTACCAAACGAAACACACGACAACAGCTTTACCAACCGAACATTTTCTGGATTCACCGAAGCTCAGGTTTATGCTTCGCAGAAATTTGTAGCCCGCGTTGGCGGTCGTGTCGAATATTCGGATTATCTGGATCGTTTCAATCTGGCTCCCCGTTTTTCAGCGGCCTATAAAATTACCGGTAAAAGTCAATTTTCGGCGGCTTACGGTTGGTTCTTCCAAAATCCGGTTGACGATTATTTGCTTTACACTGATCGAATTAAGCCCGAACGCGCCGATCATTATACGTTTAGCTTCCAGTCGTTTGCCAACGATCGCACACTTAAAGCTGAATTGTATTACAAGGATTACTGCAATCTGGTTAAATTCACGGGTGGCGAATTTTATCTGCCAACCAGCTACAACAACTTCGGAAGTGGATATGCCAAAGGTCTTGATCTGTTTTGGAGAGATAAAAAGTCGATCAAAGGCGGCGATTACTGGATTTCGTACTCGTATGTAGATGCCAAGCGCGATTACCGCAATTTTCCACACGAAGCCATTCCATCGTTCACCAGCAAACACAACTTATCAATCGTGTATAAACATTGGATCGGAAGCCTCAGGTCTTACCCCGGTGTGAACTTCAGGTATTCGTCGCCACGGGTTTATAACGATCCGAACTCCCCGGTTTTTAACGGAGAAAAGATGAAGCCTTACCGGAGTTTAGATGTAAGCTGGAGTTTCCTGTACCGGCAGAACATTATTATTTATGGCGCAGTGACCAATGTTGCCGGTTTTAAAAACGAATTTGGCCGATCATACTCAAGTACTCCTGATCAATCCGGAATTTACCAGAGTTTGGCGATACAGCCTGGTTCAACCCAGTTTTTTGTTGTCGGATGTTTTATTACGCTCACCCGACAGGGAAAGGCCAATCAGTTGGAAAAGATAAATTAGAAAGCGTTACGAGTTGCAAGTTACAGGTTAAAGCTTCCCGCAACTTGGAACTCGCAACAATTTTGAAAAAAGTTTAACCTTAAATAATTACATCATGAAAAAGTTCATTTTATCAATCGCAGTCGTATTCATTAGTTTAGTTTCAATGGCTCAAAAGCCGGAGTATTACCAAACCATGGGCGAAACGCTCGGTCAGTTTTCAAGCGTAAAAAGTGTAGCAGACATGCAGGAGTTGGGCAACAAATTTCAGATGATTGCCAATGCTGAAAAAAGTGAATGGCTTCCACTTTATTACCATGCTCATTGTTATATCCTGATGAGTTTTATGGAACAGGACGCCACAAAAAAGGACAGTTACCTCGATGTGGCAGAGAAATCGATTAATAAATTGATCGAAATGGCGCCGAATGAAAGCGAAGTTTATGCTCTTCAGTCGTTCTATTTTACCGGTCGTCTGGTTGTAAATCCGATGGAACGCGGTCAGAAATTCAGCGCACTTTCAGGTCAGGCCATTGGAAAAGCGCTGGCTATTGACCCGACCAATCCCCGGGCAAAAATGCTGAAAATACAGATGGATATGGGTTCTGCTCCGTATATGGGAAAAGATCCGAAATCATTTTGTCCGGAAGCCAAAGAACTCCTGGCCAACTGGGATAATTTCAAGCCCAAATCGCCGCTTTACCCAAACTGGGGGAAAGAACAGGTTGAAGGAATTGTGAAAGGTTGCGAGTAATTCTATAAAGTGAAAACTTGAACACAGCATTTTACTTTTACTTTTTTACTTGTTATAATTCTAACTTTACAAAACAAACAACAATTCAAAATTTATCAATTATAAGATGCCAATAAAAGCAAATAGCAAAAAAAGCAGTCCAGTTGAATATATTCTGGGAAGTGCCGCTATCAGCATTCTCATCCTTCTGTTTTTTACGCGTGGAGCGCTAACTGATTGGCAAAGCTTCCTTTCTGGTTTTCTCTGGGCGTTCAGCATCAGTATAACGCAATGGATTGGATTGGAAATGATTTATGGGTTGATAAATCGCCGGATTTCGTGGATCGAAGCACCGGTAAAAAAAGTTTTCGTCCAGATATTCACATTCTTAATCTACTCGGGATCAGCTTTTATTGTGGTACAGTTTGTCAATTATTATATTTGGATGGGCGTCTTGCCTGACAAGTCATGGGCGCGGATTCTCAAATCGCTGCCCTTTACACTTTTGATTTCTTTTATTATTTCATTGATTTTTACGGCAATCGGATTTTTCTTTGCATGGAAACGATCTTTTATTCAGGCCGAAAAGTTGAACGTTGAAATGATGGCTTATAAATACGAATCGCTCCGGAACCAAATTAATCCTCATTTTCTGTTCAATAGCCTGAATGTGTTGAGCGATCTGGTGTACGACGATCAGGCGCTGGCCGTGAAATTCATTCGCCAGTTGAGCGATTTGTTCCGTTATGTGCTCGATAGTCGTGACAAGGAACTGGTTCCGCTCAAAGACGAACTGGAATTTATCCGCTCGTTTACTTTTTTGCTGAAAACCCGCTTCGAGGAAAAACTAAAAATTGAGATTGATGTTCAGGGTAACCCTGATGAATACATTGTGCCAATGACTTTGCAATTATTGATCGAAAATGCGGTAAAGCATAACGAAGTTTCCGAAGCTTTTCCACTACGGATTTCGGTACGGAAAGTGGACGATTGTCTGGAAGTTGAAAATAATTTACAACCGAAAAGTGTGGGCGACGATTCGAAGAAAACCGGGCTGAAAAACATTACGCAGCAGTTTGCTTTTTTTTCTGAAAAGCCCATAAAAATTATTACTTCCGACGAGCGATACATGGTACGAGTTCCTATTTTAAAATCGGTTGAGAAATGAAAGCTATAATTTTTGAAGATGAAACGCGTGCTGCCAATCATCTGGAGCGCTTGCTGGCCAAGGTTGCTCCTGAAATTTCAATAATTGCCAAACTCGAATCGGTGCGCGATGGAGTGAAATACCTGCAAAATAACCCGGAACCTGAATTGATTTTTTCCGACATTCAACTGGCCGACGGACTGAGCTTTGAAATTTACAAACAAGTTGCTGTAAACTGTCCGATTATTTTTACCACAGCTTACGATCATTATGCCATCGAAGCATTTAAAACCAACGGCATCGACTATTTACTGAAGCCGATTGAAGAAGAGCGTCTTCGTCAGGCCATCGAAAAAGCCCGCCATTTTTCGCCCGGACTTGTGTTTGAAAAACTTCTGGCAATGAACAGACCATTTCAGGAAAAGACGTTTAAATCGCGGTTTATGGTTAAAGTTGGCGATAGAATCAAAAGCATTTCGGTCGAGGAAATCCGGATATTTTACAGCCAGGAAAAGGCAAGTTTTATTTCAACCACCGATGGGCACACTTACTGCATCGATTATGCACTCGATATAGTAGAACCCATGCTCGATCCTGAAAAATACTTCCGGATTAACCGTAAATACATTGTTTCCATTGATGCCTGCACCAACATTCTGGCATGGACGAACTCGCGTCTCCGCCTGAAAATTGATGGCAACGATGATTCTGAAATTATCGTTGCACGAGAACGGGTGATGGAGTTTAAGATGTGGTTGGATCGGTAATAAAGTTAGTTATTTGAATTTTAACAATAACCTGTGCTAAAAAGGAAGGTTTAAGATGATTGAAAAAAGCATTTTTATTCCAAAATCAATATTAGATGCAACTATCAATATGCGTTTGGAACCTATTGATTTTTTAGGAAACCCATTAAATGGTTGTTATTATGAAAAATTTGGATACTACATCCATGAAATTAATGAATTCGAAAGAAAAGGAGAATACAATAAATATGATGGTGATCTTAATTGTACATTTAATCTGTTTGTAGTCAGGCATTTTAAAATATCAGGCACAAGGATTAATGATGGTCAAAATGTGGATTTCAGTAATGAATACTATTCTATCTATGAGTATTTAGTTTCTACAACAGAGCGACTTGTTACAAGGTATCAGTCAAATAAATTATATAACGTAGAATTCTATTTGCCAGATGATGACTATTTAAAAGAAGTTCTTCAAAAGGACGTTTTTAAGCCTCACCCAATTATGCCATTAGCACATTATACAAAAATGGAAACGGCTATTGAGAACATTCTTCCGAATGAGAAAAACAGGCTTCTTCTAAAAGAACTTTGTAAAACTAATGATCCAGTCGAAAGCAAAAAGTTGTTTCATGAATTTATCACTTTTAATGAAAATAATAGTCCGTCAGTGGAATATGTAAAACAAAACATCCTTAAATTTTCATTGAAAAATGACTATGAAAAAATGATCAAGTCAATCTCCTTTTCAAAAGATACAAAGACAGAAAGAAAAGCATATAGCTTACCAACGATGTGGGCTCATTACGGACAAAATCACGAAGGGATTTGTCTCGTTTTCCATAAAAAGACTCTAAAAAATATATTTTCAGCAAACTTTGGGGAAAAGGTTAGAAAAAGTTCAATAAAATATGATAAACTTAAACTTCCTGATTTCAAGAAAGAAGGAAACGAGAGTTCAGAGGAATTCTTCCTGAAAAATGCAGATGAATTGTTCTTTAAAAAGGATTCTGATTGGGGATCGGAATCTGAATATCGTTTTGTAGTAGTTAATCCTGAAAAAGATATGGAAGATGGGAAATGCTATTTGGGTGGCATCGATCAGGCTCTGGTTGCTATCATCTTGGGCGTAGATTTTAAAGAGAATTATTTACCTGCAGTCGAAGAATTATGGAGGAAATTAACCAATAAAAATATCGGATTGTATAAATTGGTTTATAGAAATGGCAAACTGGAGTCCGTCGTGATAAATGGACCTGATATATTTGAATATTACATTGTTGAAGGCTAGATAAACACAAAATCTATTCGCTTTCTAAAAATGAAACCTCATTGTCTCTTTAGTTTTTCCTATCAATCATTGGTGTAGAAACTTAATTTTTTGGCAGAAATTGTCGGAATATTGTCATTGCAGACAAATGGCAAACCATGTATCTTGCGCTTATTAAAAGTCATGAAAACAATGACGAATTCAGAACAGAAAAATTAATAAAACCCGTTGTGTGAATTAAATAGCATGTTTTAAAAAGTTGATTGGTCTGTTATTAATGAACCGATTAATATATTGAACGATTGTCAAAGCAGTGATCTTTGATAATATTCTGGTTTTAAATCCGATAAATGTTTTGGCATAGTTTCTTCTGATTAAAAACTGATCACATAACTGGCTGTAAAGAGTTTCAATCCTTTTCCTGGATTTCCGGAAGATATATGGATACTTCTTATTGCCTGATTGATTGGTCCTGATCGGAGTTTCCAGTTTGACATTAGCTGAGTGGAACAAATCCAATTGCTGGCGGGCGTCAATATATCCTTTGTCTGCCAGCAAAGTACAATCAGACAGACTAACTTTTACATCCTTTAAATAGTTAACATCATGCACATTGGCCTTGGTCAGGTCAATTGAGGTAAATACTCCTTCAAAGGTACAGATGCCATGTAATTTGTACCCAAAGTAATACTGGTTTTGTGAAGCACAGAACCCCTTGGCCGGAGAAGTAGAAAAATCTTCTTTGCAAATCTTCAACCTTGATGCCCTGGCATTTCGGCAAATCTCAAGGGGCATGGAGTCAATAACAAACACATCCTCATTTTTACAGAAAGTACCACTTAACTGTTTGCGAACCAGTTCTGTCTGATCAAAGAGTGATTTCTTGCGCCGGTTGTATTGTGAACGATCTATTAACCGGGGAAATTCGCTTACATATTCTCCCTTCAACTTTTTAAAAAGCAGATTTTCACTGTCTATAGA
The DNA here is from genome assembly GCA_963677955.2 of Prolixibacteraceae bacterium. Taxonomy (GTDB): domain Bacteria; phylum Bacteroidota; class Bacteroidia; order Bacteroidales; family Prolixibacteraceae; genus Aquipluma. The sequence continues at coordinate 2,502,636 of CAXXQR010000001.1, read as the reverse complement.
TAGGTATTCACTGGTCAGATTAAGACTAATGACCTCTAAATCTGAAAACTTAGGTTTCTTCCCAACCCGGGGAAAGTTTCCTGATTGGTCAACATTATTCTGCAATATGGATTTTAATACTTCCAAAATTTTGTCGAAATTCGTTTTAATATCGTGCATGGGCTGTTTTAATATTTTTGTTTCGCAACTTTAAAATACTAAATTTCAGCTTAATGCACGATTATTTATCTAATTATTAATTTCACACAACGGGTTAATAAAAGCAAGGTATGATTAAAATTGCAATTAATGGATTTGGCCGGATCGGACGTTTGGCATTCCGTAGAATTCAGGAAAGCGCTCACCTGGAAGTTGTAGCCATCAACGATCTAAGTGCACCGTCGATGCTGGCTTATTTGCTGAAATACGATTCCATTCAGGGAACATCTAAGGCCGACATTAGTTACACCGACACCGAATTGGTCGTAAACGGAAAGCCGATTGCGGTAACTGCCGAACGCAATCCCGAAAATCTTCCATGGAAAAAGTATAATGTCGATTTGGTACTTGAGTGCACTGGCATTTTCGAAACAAAAGACAAAGCTTCGGCCCATTTCAAAGCTGGAGCGCGTAAAGTAATTATTTCGGCTCCCGCCGGAAGCGATGTAAAAACGATCGTTTATAACGTGAATCACGATCAGTTGACCGCTACCGATGATTTGATCAGTTGCGCATCTTGCACAACCAATTGCCTGGCGCCAATGGCAAAAGTGCTGAACGAACAGTTCGGGATTGTGGCCGGGCAAATGACAACCATACACGCGTACACCAATTCGCAACCGCTGATGGATACACCTGATCCGAAGGTGAACTACCGCAAGTCGCGCGCCGGTGCCGACAGTATTATTCCGTATACCACGGGTGCAGCTAAAGCCATCGGTTTGGTTATTCCTGAACTGAAAGGAAAACTCGATGGTTCGTCTCAGCGGGTTCCGGTTCATTCGGGTTCCATTGTTGAGTTATTCACTATTCTGGATAAGAAAGTAACCGTTGAAGAAGTTAATAACGTTATGAAAGCCGCGGCCAACGAATCATTTGGTTATACCGAAGACCCGATTGTATCGAGCGATGTCGTAGGCATTAGTTTCGGCTCGTTGTTCGATGGAACGCAAACCAAGGTGGTTACTTCCGGCGAAAGTCAGTTGGCAAAAACCGCTTCGTGGTACGACAACGAAATGTCGTTCGTTGCCCAAATGATCCGTACAGCCGAGTATTTGGGAAGTTTATAAACAAATGGTTATAAGAAACCGAAGGCTGTATCAAAGGTTATGTGTCCCGTCATCCTGAACTTGTTTCAGGATCGCTGCGCAATGAATGTCAGACCCCGAAATGAATTCGGGGTGACGAGAGCTGCGGGCAGTTTGACTTTTGATACAGCCTTTTTATGCCTTAATTTAAAGCTGTTTTAAAACTTCGGCGGTAATCGCCGGGTGTGGTTTTAAAATGACGCAGGAAAACGCGTCTCATGCTGTCAGCGCTGCCTAATCCGCATTCGCCTGAGATTTCTTCCATTGTCAGGCTCGATTCTTCGAGGCGACGGCGAGCGGTTTCAAGTCGTAGTTTCTCGAGGTATTTGGCTGGAGTTACTCCTGTTTCGCGGGTAAAAACACGTGCAAAGTTTCGTGGACTCATAGCCACTTGCTCCGCCAGCATTTCAACCGAAAGCCTGTCGTTTAAATGCTCCGGAATCCAGTCGATCAAATCCCGAATGGGTTTGTAATCTACTTTCTGGTGAAGCAGAGCGACACTGAATTGTGATTGGTTGCCAGGCCGTTTCAGGTAAAGAACCAGCGTGCGGGCCACGTGAAGCGCAATGTCCCTGCCGAAATCTTCTTCCACCATGGCAAGTGCCAAATCCATTCCGGCTGAAATTCCGGCTGAAGTATAAACATGACCAGCTTTAACAAAAATGGGGTCTGGGTCAACCTTAATTAATGGATAAAGCCGGGCCAGCTTTTCGCAGCGCGACCAATGAGTGGTCGCATTTCGTCCGTTCAGAATTCCGGCTTCGGCCAATATAAAAGCTCCGGCGCAGATTGAACCAACTCTTCGTATTTTTTGCCAATTATCTTTAATCCAGTCAAGCGTTTCCTTGCTTATTTTTTTCTCTGGAGAATTTGGTAATCCGGAGATCAACAAAGTGTCGATTGGGTAATTAATCTCTTTTAGTGAGCCTTCGCCCACAAGCTGTAGTCCGTTGGCAGTATAAATCAATTTCGAATCGTCAGTCGAAACTACATGTACACGGTAAGTTTCTATTATCCGATCCTGAGATTCTTCGATGTAATTAGCAGCCTTAACAAACACGTCTAATGGTCCGGCAACATCAAGTATCGATGTGTACGGTGGGGCTAAAATTACAACATGCTTTATTTGCTTATTTGTTTGTCCGATCATAATTCCTGAATTAAGAGGTTGGAAGATACAGAATTTCTGATTGTCTGAAATGACAAATATCCGACAAATTCTGCCAAATTTTAATTATTGAGTTTCAGAAATGCATTTATACAAAAATTCCATCCCTCTTTCGAAGAATGGAATTTGTGAGAAAACTTCAGGAGTTTATTATTCCGGTATTATCTTGTGGCAAGTACCACTTCTCCTTTTACAAAAACTGCAACTACAATTCCGAAGATAACATGCCCCATAATACTGCCAATCATCATGAGCATCATACTTCCTTCCATAGGGGGCATTCCGCCCAGCATAGCGCCCATTATTGCCATGGCAATCTGAGCAAAGACAAATGCTGCCATGCCAAATATGGCTCCTTTAAGCATGTTGCTGTTTACTTTCTTCACTAAAGGAATAAAGAGGAAAGCATACATCAGTGCGAAAATGATCCCGATCATAAAGTGCATTATCCAGCCAATTGAAAGGGGAAAACCCATCATCATGGAGAGCATTGCTGCGGGGTTCATTTTTGGCATTCCCATCATCGGAGCTACGAACATAACCATAGTCATTACAGCGGTGGCTACAATGCCGCCAATTATCGATTGTTTAAATTTTGTTGTCATGGAATTTTTGATTTTGTATGATTCAATTGATTTGCCAGAATTACATATTCTTTTTGCAAGCTTCAGTGCAAACATGTCCTTTTTCTCCATGAGCGTAAACGTGTTTCCCGTCTTTGCAGGCGGCGGTGCAAACATGTTCTTTTAACTCTGTTTTTTCCGTGGAAGTGGAAGTTGTCTTGCACGCATCAGTGCAAACATGGCCTTCTTCACCGTGTGCTTTCAATTCTGTTTTCGGTTTTTCTTTCTTGTCTTTCTTTGTAGCAGTTTGAGCGTTTGATGCGACAGAAATACTCAAGACGATGGCGAGTGCAAAAATTACTTTTTTCATTGTGCTAAATTTTAGAATGTTTAAAAATTTGATTCAAACAAACAGTCGCAGCAATGAATCATTCCTGACAGGAAATGGAAAAAATATTTTTAAAGATTCTTGAAATGTTTGGGAATAGTGGCTGGAAGGCTTGCCACTAAAGCATTTTTATGAAGATAAGAAAACGAAGCCGACAGACGATTGAAGTAAATACAAACTATAACTTCGATTTAATTTTGTTTTTTAAATCCGGATTTTCAAGTTGGGGAACCTGCGATTCGTCGTTTGATTGGACGTGTTTATGTAGAATATTATCCAAAACAAGACTCTGTTTCTCGTATGCTTTGCATCCGTCGCACATGGCGGTATGCATGTTGAGTTGCAGGCTTTCTTTCCACGACAACTTAATTAGCGACTTTTTATCGATCAGTTCACTGGCTTTTTTGCATGAAAGCATCAGAAAATGTTTTAACTTTTTCATCGTTCTATTTTTTGAACCAATTTATTTCCAGGCATTTTCGTAAATGCAACTTTGCCCGATGAAGGATCTGCCAGAAATTAGTAGGGGTTATTCCAAGTTCCTGACAAATCAATTCACCATTCTTTTCATCCAAATATTTAAGCTGAACAGCCGAATGCCAATTGTCAGGTAATTTCCCTAAACAATATTCAAAAATTCTCTGAAACTCCGAATCGTCCAATAAATTTTCTGCTTCATCATCCCACGATATTGGTCTTTCTTCCGGCTTCCATTGGTCGTCAGAATCAAAAAAGACTTGTAATATGGAGTTGTCGTAAGTGGTGGGTTTCCTGAAGTTTTTACGGTGATGATCGGCTATTTTGTTGTTGAGTATCGCGAACAGCCAAGTTTTTGGATTGCTTTTGCCTTCAAAGTTTGCAAATGACTGAAGCGCTGCCAGAAATGTTTCCTGCACCAAATCTTCGGCTGCCTCTTTGGATGTAACCTTGTACAAAGCCCATGAATACAGGTTGTCAGAATAAAGTTCCACCCAGCATTTGATGGTTTCCTTTTGATCTGTTATGTCCATAACATTCTGCATTTTGTAAAGATAAAACATCCATGCTGATTACTAAATAAAAATTCCATTCCTCTTTCGAAGAATGGAATTTTAATTCTTTGAGCTTTGTGGTTAAACCATCTCGGCAAAGTATTTATAAAACAACGGAATCGTCCGTATTCCATTGTAGAATTGCTGCAACGGGAAATTTTCGTTTGGGGAATGAATGGCATCCGATTCCAGTCCAAAACCCATCAGGATGGATTTGATTCCAAGTACCTGCTCGAAAGTGGAAATAATCGGAATACTTCCGCCACTTCGAACCGGAACAGGTCGTTTCCCATAGGTTTCAATGTATGCTTTTTCTGCAGCCCGATAAGCCGGTAAATCAATCGGGCAAACGTAACCCTGACCGCCATGCAACGAAGTCACCTCAACTTTTACCGATTTAGGAGCGATACTTTCGAAATGCTTTTTAAACAGTAATTCAATCTTTTCGTGATTTTGATTGGGAACCAGGCGGGTTGAGATTTTGGCGAAAGCTTTCGATGGCATCACCGTTTTGGCGCCTTCGCCAGTGTAGCCGCCCCAGATTCCACACACATCAAAACTCGGACGAATGCCGGTTCTCTCAGTGGTCGAAAATTCATTCTCACCTGAAACTTCAGAAATACCAATTGATTTTTTGTAATTATCCAGATTGAATGGAGCCTGAGCCAGCAATGCACGTTCCTCTGCCGAAACTTCCTGAACATCATCATAAAATCCTGGAATGGTAATTTTCCCCTGTTCATCGGTCATTTGTGCGATCATTTTGGCCAAAACATTAATCGGATTTGCCACTGCACCGCCAAACAATCCGGAGTGTAAATCGCGGTTCGGACCGGTAACCTCAACCTGCCAGTATGCTAATCCGCGCAAACCGGTGGTGATAGATGGCATATCCGGAGCAATCATCGATGTATCGGAAACCAAGATAATATCGGCTTTCAGCATTTCTTTGTTTTGTTCGCACCATTTGCCCAGGTTTGGCGAACCAACTTCTTCTTCACCTTCAACCATAAATTTTACGTTGCATGGAAGCGTATTGGTGCGAACCATCAGTTCGAATGCTTTGGCATGCATAAAACTCTGGCCTTTGTTGTCTTCGGCTCCACGCGCCCAGATTTTCCCGTCGCGAATTTCAGGTTCAAATGGAGGAGAAGTCCATAAACTAATCGGGTCGACAGGCATCACATCCATGTGACCATAAATCAAGACTGTTGGTTTCGACGGATCAACTATCTTTTCACCGTAAGTGACAGGATTACCATCAGTTTCAAAAATTTCAGCTTTGTCGGCACCAGCATTCAGCAACAATTGTTTCCAATATTCTGCCGCCGTCTGCATGTCGGGCTTGTTGGCAGCAATTGAACTGATGGACGGAATACGCAACAGTCCGAACAATTCTTCCAGAAAACGCTCTTTGTTTTCTTCAATGTATTTCTCTATGAATGTCATAATTTAATTTTGAATGTTTCAATGTCAGTAAAAATAAAGTTTTGGAACCAGAATAAATAGAAGGATTGTCATATTAAGCCTATTCACATCCGGGTTATTTTTCATCTTGCCTGAAGATTTCTATCTGTTTTAACAACTGCCCGGCTATTTCGGCAATATTGAAAAGAAGTACAAATTGTTGCTTTTCAACAGTTATTTCCGATTGATCAATGCACAACCTAATTTGTTTTAGCAGGTCGTTAATAAGAATTGGATTCTGGCTTTTCTCTTGTGCAAGAGCCTGAATTGCTGTCTGCAAAGCATTCACAATTTCGGTTGAAAACTTTAGCATTTGTGAGTTATTCGCCTGCTCCTGTCCCCGGTGTGCTCCCAGCGCTGAGATATAGGAAAGCAATGCATGATTCAAATAAGTTAAGGTGAATGCATCTTCCATGAACTGTCGCTTTTTTTGTGGTTCAACCTGCATGTCCTGCCAGGCCAAGGCTAAAGCATTGTCGGCACGATGTGCAGCACGGCGCGCTCTGCGATAACCAAAATCATCGTCAGTTCCCACTTTTTCGTATTCGCTTAAAATAGCCTGAAAGTATCCCAGATTATCCGAAAGTGAATCAGAGAGCAAAGAGGGTAACCTTTTGTATTGCCAGTCTGGCCATAGAAACCTCACTGTAAAGAGTGCCAGCGCTGATCCAATTAAAGTGTCGGTCAAACGTGGGAGCATAAGCGCAACACCCTGGCCAGCCGTCAGATTAAAGGCACTTAACACAAATATGGTAATGAAAACAACTGAACCCGCATAGTTTCGCTTCATCCAGATAAAGAAAAGGTATGCTGAAAACAACATCAGCAGCAATTGTCCAGGCAATGTTGGCAACAATCGAATTAGAATTACCGCTGCCACAACCCCGGTGAGCGTTCCCAGAATACGCTGATTTAGTTTGCGGCGTGTCTGGCTGTAACTTGGCTGGCAAACAAACAAGCTGGTTAGTACAATCCATTCTCCTTTCGATAAATCAAAAATTCTGGCGATTGCAAATCCAATCAGGAAACACAAACTTAACCGAATAGCATGCCTCAGTCTCGAATTATCCCAATGAAGCTGATCTTTTAATCGCTGCAACAAAGTGCGATTGTCTATTTCAAGCCTCGGGGTCAGGTTTCGCTGATGATCGTCGTTCAGGTTTTGCAACGATATATTTGAACGCGAAAGGTTTGTGATGAGGAGCGAAAGTTGCTGATTGCTTTCAGTTCCATATTTTTCCAGTTGATCATTTAAGGCCTTTACTGTCCATGCCAACGATACCGGATGACGGTAAGAAATTCCCGTTAGCAAGCTGTACGAAAGCTTTTTTGTTGCCTCAGCAAGTTGCTTCAACAATTGTCCTATTCCCTCCATTAATTGCTGATTGGCCGGATCTTTACTAAGCAGATCGTAGCGTTCGTGGCTCGATGCAGCCCTTTCGTGCAAACTCTGCAAAAGCATAAAATAACGAAGGTAAGGAATGAGTGGAGAACCATCTTTCATCGCACTGCTGTAGCTGTTCAGCACATCTTTACAGCGGTCAAGCGCTTCCACAACCTGCACGTTAAGCAGAGCCAACCGGTTCCGAATTTCCCCCTGAATCTTTTCATCGCTTGGAAACAACCAGGCCTTTTCATTCATGTAATTTGAAAGTGCAACGAAACCACGTGCCAGTTGCTCGTCGAGCAAACGCCAGGGGTGCAGAAACAACAACAGCAGCGAAAATAATCCATAAAATAAAGCTCCTGAAGAAAGTAAAAGCGGTTGTAAATACCATGTTGCGCTGTTCGGGGCCCCGATCATAGCATAAATACCAACCAGTATTGCCCCAAAAGTTACACCACGGTAGCGTTCTCCCAATCCTCCAACAATCAAAAAAAAGATGGTCGACAGAGCCAGTCCGATTCCTAAAAGCAAAGGATAATTGTACAACAACTGCACCGCCAGACTTGAAACTCCAAAACTAACGACTTTCAATGCCAGCGATTTCATACGACCTTTGGGATGGTCATCAGTTTCGGACAGAGCACCGGCCAAAGCTCCCAGAGCAAGTGTAACGGCAAAAACCGGTTTCCCAGCAACCACAAAAGGAATAGCCAGCAAAGCAATGGTAAAAATCGCCTTAACTGCCATAAACCGGTTCGGATCGGACCAAAGAGCACGTCTTGCCGGTTCGTACCACGACTTACTTTTTACTGCGATTCCCAGTTGGACAAAAAATTGATTGCTTTTGCTTTTATTCATTGCATTTGGAATGTTTGCTCTGACGGTACAAATTTAGTAAATACGTGCTCAACCCTACTTTAAAAAAGAATGAACAACAGTAGTTCGGTATGTTTTGCCAGAGTGCTCACCAAACGAATGCTACAAAGACATTCGCCAGTCACCGATTTTCCTGTTTTAAACAGTTGCTTTCACAAATTGTTGCTGATATTCGCCCGGAGTGAAGCCGGTTTGGCGCTTAAAAACCCGGTTGAAATTTGATAAATTGTTGAACCCGCATTCGAAACAGATTTGCGAAATGGAAAGTTTATTTTCAATCAGGATTTTGCAGGCGTACCCGATGCGCATTTCATTCACGAAAAATATAAACCCCTTCCCCGTTTTTTCTTTGAAATAACGGCAGAAAGCGGCGGTATTCATTCCAATTTTCGATGCAATTTCCTGTTGGGTAATTTTTCGCTGGTAATTGGTATTGATGAAATGCATGACCTTATCCAACCTGCTGTTCATTTCGCGATGTTCGTCGAGTTGGTAGGCTTTGCTGGCCAAAATCCTGAAGTTTTCAATGTTGGCCATGGCATCCATCAACTTTATGAAATACAACATCCGCTCTAATCCATTCATCTTCAGGAGTCGTTTAAGCATCCGTCCCAATTTTTCGCTATCGGGCGACAAAAAATGAATACCGCGCGACGCACGTTTCAGAAGTTCACTGATGCGGTGAAATTCTGGATACGAATTGATTTCTTCCCTGAAAAAATCTTTGTGAAATTGTACAACAATGGCATTTACATGAACAGGCAGATTATCCTGATCGGTTTTTTCACTTTTCCAGAAATGCGGCAGATTGCTACCGAGCAACGTTATATCGCCGTCGCGGAAAGTCTCTACACTATCGGCCACAAATCGTTTGCCCGAACTTTTAAGAATATAAACGATTTCAAATTCGCTGTGAAAATGCCAGGGATATGTAAAGTGAGGAAAGTCGTCCCATTTGACTTTTAGCATCGTCCGGGGCGCAAAACTTACCTGTTCGTGCATGATTTTCATCTGAAAAACCGATTGATGTTTCGCAAAAATAATACAAATGCCTGTCAAAATAGTACTGGCTAAGATGTCGTGAAACAGCTACATTTGAAAAACTACTAATACGAACCTATGACCAACGAACAATGGAACTTGCTGGTTGATGTAATTAACCGGAAACATATCGGACCGGCACCTGTCGGTTTTATTATTGACAGCCCCTGGCTTCCCGGCTGGGCGGGCATCTCCACACTCGATTACTATGCCTCCGGAAAGCAATGGTTCAATACCAATAAAAAAGCCATCGATACTTTTCCTGATGCCATTTTTCTTCCAGGCTTCTGGTCGGAATATGGCATGTGCAGCGAACCTTCGGCTTTTGGGGCCAGGCAGGTTTGGTACGAAAGCAACCTGCCTCATGCCGACAAAACCATTCATTCCATCGAAGATATCGCCGGAATAAAAAAGCCTAATCCACGGCTCGACGGACTGCTGCCGTTTATCATTCAGCGCCTGAAAGAATTCGAACCGGCTATTCATGAAATTGGGCACGAAATCAAATTCGCCATTGCGCGAGGCCCTTTAAACATCGCCTCGTTCCTAATGGGAACCACTGAATTTATGATGGCTTTGATGATGAATCCCGACGAAGCGCACCAATTGCTGAAAACAATCACTGATTTTACAGTCGACTGGCTGAAACTCCAGAAAGAACAATTCCCATCCATCGAGGGCATTCTGGTTTTGGACGATATCGTTGGCTTCGTTGGCGAAGACGAATGCCGCGAATTTGTTGTGCCTTATTTGAAACCAATTTTTACGGCTTTCGATACAAAAATCCGGTTCTTTCACAACGACGCACAAGGCTTAATCAGCACACCGTTCCTGAAAGAAATCGGGGTAAATCTCTTTAATTTCAGTTTCGAACATTCCATCAACGAAATTCGTGAACTGGCCGGCCCTGAAGTTGCTTTGCTTGGAAACCTGCCTCCACGCGATGTTTTAGCTGCGGCCACTCCTGAAGAAGTTGCTGCGCAAACCGAGCAAATGTGGAACGAAGTTCAGGATAAAAAAGCCATTATTTGGTCGTGTGGCGGTGGAGTTCCGCAAAATGTTCCGACTGAAAATATTCAGGCATTTATTCGAACCATCCAAAAATTGGAGAACCAGTAAAATGAAAACGCTATATTCAATTCTGGCTCTATTGCTCGTATTTTCGGTATCAGGTCAGGATTTATTAAAATTCGGAGTTCAGGCCGGAAATACCGACCGCACAGACTGTCCGGTTTCACTGGCAATTGATCAGCTCAATTACAACTCAGACTCGCTGAAACTTGCTCTTTTCGAGGTAAAAGGAAAAACTGAAACTGAAGTGCCTTACCAACTCGAAACTTCTGCAGGAGGAAAATTGTGGTTTATTTTAAACGGGGTGACTCCTAAAAATACGAAGCGAATTTTTGTGCTTCGAAAATCAACTGATGTTCCCAAAGTTTCGACCAATATTCACGAAACCACGAAAGACGGCGGACTTGCATTACTCTCGGGCGACAAACCAATTCTTAATTACCAAATGGAAACGGTCGATCCGCCTAAAGGAGTCAATCCATTGTTTAAACGTTCAGCGTTTATACATCCGGTTTTTTCTCCCGAAGGCGAAAGACTGACCCGAATTCAGGCGCCAGACCATTATCACCATTACGGAATCTGGAATCCCTGGACATCAACGTACATCGGCAAACGCCATGTTGATTTCTGGAACCTGGTTGCCGGAGAAGGAACGGTTCGGTTTGCCGGACTGGTTTCGGAAGTTGAAGGTTCGGTTTACACCGGTTTCAAATCGCTGCAGCAACACATCGACTTTGGAGCAAAAGGACCTGATCAGATTGCCCTGAACGAATTGTTCGATGTTCGCGTGTGGAATGTGCCCAATCAACGTTATGTGGTTGATTACACAAGTACTTTCAACACACCACTCGATTCAGGAATTCTGCTGGCAGCATACCGTTATGGCGGCGGGATCGGCTGGCGTGCCACTGAAAAATGGAACAAAGACAACAGCTCAGTGCTAACTTCTGAAGGCATGGATCGTAAAACTGCTGACGGAACAAATGCCCGCTGGTGCATTGTTGAAGGCGAGTCGGCAACTCCGGAAGGTCGCTCCGGAATTTTGGTGATGAGTTATCCGGCGAACCGGATGCATCCTGAACCGATGCGCGTTTGGCCCGAAGATTCGAATGGCCGGGGTGATGTATATTTTGAATTCTGCCCCATCAGGCACAAAGAATGGAAACTTGAAAAAGGAAACGATTATACCTTGAAATACCGCCTGATTATTTTCGATGGGAAAATGACACCTGAAATGGCTGAAAATTACTGGCAGGCTTTCGCAAATCCTCCGGTAATCGCAATTGAAAACACTGAAAAGAAAAAATAAACCACTAAAAACGTAAACTAAACATGCTGAATAAACTTTTATTAACCGCATTAATTATCCTTTCATTTTGCTCAGTAAAAGCACAATTGAAAGATTTTCCACTTACAGATGAGTGGGTTCAGAAGATCGAAAAGCTCGCTCCGGAAAAAGCCGAGGTTCAGCCTCAGAAACATCGGAAAGTACTTGTATTTTGCCTGTTCACCGGATTCGATCACTGGGTAATTCCACACACGAATGCGGTATTGAAAGTTTTGGGAGAAAAAACCGGAGCTTTCGAAATTGAAGTGAGCAGAGATATTTTCAAGTTCGAAAAGAAAAGCCTGAACGAATACGATGCTGTAGTTTTGAACAGCACTTGTTCGGTTGGACCGCGAAGAGATTTGTTTTTGGACGTGCTCGATAAAGATCCAAAGCTTACTGAAGAACAGAAGAAAAAGAAAGGGGCCGAACTGGAAGGCAACCTGATTGACTACGTCAAAAAAGGTGGCGGACTGATGGTCGTTCATGGTGCTATTGTGATGCAAAACAATTCAGAAGCTTTCAGCGAAATGCTTGGCGGAAGCTTCGACTATCATCCGCAGCAACAGGAAATAACGCTGGAATTGTGTGAACCTGATCACCCGATGTCAAAGGCATTTGGAGGCAAACCATTTGTGCATATCGACGAGCCTTATCTTTTTAAAGGAGCCTATTCGAAAAAGAACTTCCGCCCGCTTTTGTATATGGACACTGACAAACTGACCAAAAAGACCAAGGAAATTGATGAAAAAATCAAATTCGTTTCCTGGATCAAAAGTTATGGCAAAGGAAGAGTGTTTTATGTTTCACCTTCGCACAATGCCCAAAGTTTTGAAGATGCACGGCTGTTGAAATATTTTCTGGATGGAGCCCAATATGTTCTGGGCGATTTGAAATGCGACGATTCAACGAAAAGCTTTAACTTAACCAATTAACACATAAACCATGGAAAGAAGAAATTTTCTGAAAAAAACAATTGGAACTACTGCCGGAGCCATAATACTTCCGACAATTGTGCCAGCCAGTGTGATGGGCAAAAATGCTCCAAGCAACAAAATAAATATCGGGCAGATTGGAACAGGCCGTATTGCGCAAAGCCACGACATGCCGGGAACACTTCAGCACGACGTTGCCAGAATGGTTGCTGTTTGCGACCTGGATAAACACCGCATGGAAGATGGCAAAAAGCTGGTGGAAAATTACTATGCAAAAAAAACAGGTCAGCAGAATTATGTGAATGTAAAAATGTTTGATGATTACCACGACATGCTTCACAGCAAAGATATTGATGCCGTAATTATCAGCTTACCCGATCACTGGCATTCACAACCCGCCATAGAAGCAGCTTTGGCTGGTAAACATGTATATGTACAAAAACCAACTTCACTAACCATAGAAGAAGGACGGAAACTCAGCGATGTGGTTAAGAAAACCGGAATCATTCTTCAGGTAGGAACCCAACAGCGCTCAACTCCTCAATTCCGGATTGCCGCTGAACTGGTTCGAAACGGACGAATCGGCCGCCTGCATACCGTACGCATTGGATTACCCGGCGATCCTGCCGGTCCGGAAGCTGAAGAAATGCCGATCCCAAAATGGTTCAATTACGACATGTGGCTTGGATCCACTCCGTATGTTCCCTATACCGAAATCGGCGTTATGCCACAAAAGGGATACGACCGTCCGGGTTGGTTGCGTCGCGAACAATTTGGCGCCGGAATGATCACCGGATGGGGACAACACCACTTCGATTCGGCCGCATGGGGCATGGATACAGAACATACAGGGCCAATCTCCATTGAAGCTGTGGCCGAATTCCCGAAATCGGGATTGTGGGATGTACATGGCGATTTTATGGCCAAAGCTGAATATGCCAACGGAATAACCATGTACACCAGTGGCGGATACACCAACGGAATTCGTTACGAAGGTACGGAAGGTTGGATCTTTGTATCACGCGGCGACTATGTTGCTTCAGCCAGCGACCCGGTTTCTGCAGCCCGGAGCGCCAAAGCACTCGATGCCAGCGATCCAAAGATTTTATCATCAGTAATTGGTCCTGACGAAATTCATTTATACAAGAGTGAGGAACAACATGGCAACTGGCTCGATTGTATTCAATCCGGAAAAGAGCCAATATCTCCGGCAGAAATCGGACACCGCGCCTGCTCCGTCTGCCTCATCACTCATATCGCTATGAAGCTAAGCCGTAAACTGCACTGGAACCCGGGAACTGAACGCTTTGAAAACGACAACGAAGCCAATTCAATGCTTAGTCGTCCGCAGCGTTACCCATACGGTGTCAATTACATCAAAATGTAACTATTCTTCCTGAAAGTCAACTGTGATTAGAGGCATTCAGGAGTATAAAATGAAAACAAGGCGCATTCACGATTGTTATACAGGCAATTGTTGTTTGCGCCTTTTATCTGGTAAGAATTTAATCACAAAATAATTGATAATGAATAAACCAAATTTCGACTTAACAGGAAAAGTAGCCGTTGTTACCGGAGCCGGTGGTGTTTTGGGCGGAAGTATTTCCAAGAGTCTTGCAAGCCTGGGAGTTAAAGTCGTTATTTTGGGTCGAACCCGCGAAAACACCGAGGCACGAACCGAGGAAATAAACAATTCAGGAGGCGAAGCAATGGCCATAGTTGCCAATGTGGTGGACATAGTTGAGTTGAAAAAAGCCCGCGAAGAAATTCTGGGCAAATGGGGCAAAATTGACATTCTCGTTAATTGTGCCGGTGGAAACATTCCCGGTGCGAGTATTCAGCCCGACCAAACGATCTTCGATATGAACACCGAAGAATGGGAAAAAGTGCTGAGTCTTAACCAAAACGGAACGGTGTACCCTTGTTTGATTTTTGGTGAAGCGATGGCACAAAACGGGAAAGGAAGCATTATCAATATCTCTTCGATGGCCACTTATTCGGCCATCACGCGCGTTCCCGGATATTCAGTTGCAAAAGCCGGAATGAACATTTTCACACAGTGGATGGCCACTGAACTTGCACAGAAATTTAGCGAAGGTTTGCGTGTAAATGCGATTGCACCCGGGTTTTTCATTGGCGATCAGAACCGTGATTTGTTAATTAATCCTGATGGTTCATACACCGAACGAAGTTTGAAAGTGATGTCGAAAACTCCGATGGGCCGTTTTGGCGACATCAACGAACTTAACGGACTCGTGCAGTTCTTGTGTTCCGACGCTGCCAGCTTCATAACCGGCGCGATAATTCCTGTCGACGGTGGCTTCAGTGCATTTTCAGGAGTATAATAGAGTTTCACGTTTCAGATTTTAGCTTTGGAATTAGAATTCATCATTCAAAATTCATCATTCTTTAAAAATGGCACTCGAAAAATCTTGGCGCTGGTTTGGTTTCAACGACTCGGTAAAGCTTTCCGACCTGAAACAGATGGGAATTGAAGGTGTGGTAACCGCGCTTCATCACATTCCGAACGGCGAAGTATGGCCGGTCGACGAAATTATGAATGTTAAAAATGCTGTTGAAGCACACGGAATGCGCTGGACAGTGGTCGAAAGCTTGCCGGTTTCTGAAGGTATCAAAACCCGAAATGACGATTGTGTCCGCCTGATTGCAAACTACAAAAAGTCGCTTGAAAACCTCGGAGCCTGCAGCATCGACACGGTTTGTTACAATTTTATGCCTGTGCTCGACTGGGTTCGCACCAGTCTGCACTATCGGTTGCCCGATGGCGGCGAGGTGATGCACTTCGATTTTGCAACTTTTGTGGCCTTCGATGTCTTTATCCTGAAGCGGCCAAACGCAGCTAACGAATACCCGGAAGAAATTGTGACCAGAGCTGAACAGATAGCGAATTCGATGACGGAAGAGGACCGTGAGAAACTTGCCCATAACATTATTGTGGTTTCACAGGGATTTATCGACGGAACCATTGATGGCTCAGTGGTAGATTACAAGCAGGCATTCCTCAATTTCCTGAAAACATACAGTGATATCGACAGCACGAAATTGCGCGAACATTTATCGCTTTTCTTGAAAGAAGTTGTTCCGGTAGCCGAAAAAGCCGGAGTGAACTTATGCATTCATCCGGACGATCCGCCCTTCCCGGTGCTTGGTTTACCTCGGATTGTAAGCACGCAAAACGATTTGGAGTGGATTTGCGATCAGGTAGATTCAACGGCAAACGGCCTAACTTTTTGCACAGGTTCGCTTTCGGTTAACAGGCAAAACAATCTTGTTCAGATAGCCGAAAAGCTTGGCCCGCGCATTCATTTTACACATTTGCGAAATAATGTATTTTTCGAAAACCGGGTTTTCCATGAATACGGACACATTGAAGGCGATATCGACATGTATCCGATTGTGAGGGCTTTGTTAAAAGAACAAATCCGGAGAAAAGAAAGCGGACGCAAAGATTACCGCATTCCTTTCCGTCCTGATCACGGCGTAAAAATGCTCGACGATTACAACCGTTCCGCCAATCCGGGATACCCGCTCATTGGTCGTTTGAAAGGATTGTCCGAAATTTCAGGAATGCAAATGGCTATTGAACGCGAATTGCTGGAAAGTCGGAAAGCGGAATAACCAGTCTTCAGGAAGAAAGTGTATTCCTGCAATAATTTGGTTTTCCGCCCATACCGATGGGCTTATTCTCCTTTTATGACTGCTTTCTTCGGCAGAAAGTTTTATTTTTGCTTGCAGTAAATCAGTAAATCCTAATATTCAACCCATGAACAGAAGTTATGTATCTGCAGTTGCTTTCGCAGCATTTCTTTCGGCCTGCGCCGGAGGAGGTCAGAAATCGGCTGACAAAGAAAAAGCTATGAGCAAATTTACGGGCGCTAAAGGCGAAGTAAAACTGATGACTCTCGATCCGGGTCATTTCCACGCTGCCCTCATTCAAAAAACGATGTACGAGCAAATCGATCCCACAGTGTATGTTTTTGCGCCTGAAGGTGAAGATGTGACTCAACATCTGGCTCGCATCGACGCATACAACACCCGTGCTGAAAATCCGACAAGCTGGGTAGAAAAAGTGTACACAGGATCGGATTACCTCGAAAAAATGCTGGCTGAAAAACCCGGAAACGTAATGATGGTCGCCGGAAATAACGAAAAGAAAACAGAATACATCCAGAAAGCAGTTGAAGCGGGAATCAATGTCTTTGCCGATAAACCCATGGTCATTACCCCTGAAGCGTTCCCGGTTCTGGAACAAGCCTTTAAAACTGCCGACGAAAACGGTGTCTTGCTTTACGATATCATGACCGAACGTCACGAAATCACTACCATTGTGCAGCGCGAATTATCCAAAATTCCTGAAGTATTTGGCGGCCTGGTTGAAGGAACTCCCGAAGCTCCTGCCGTTGTTCAGGAAAGCGTGCATTGCTTTTCGAAAATCGTTTCAGGAGCTCATCTCATTCGTCCGGCCTGGTTTTTCGACGTGAATAAGCAGGGCGATGGAATTGTCGACGTGGGCACACACCTGGTCGATTTGATTCAGTGGGGAGCTTTTCCCGAAGTTATACTAAGCAAATCGGATGTTGAACTGATCTCGGCCAAACGTTGGTCGACCGATCTCACACCAGCCCAATTCGAACTGGTAACCGGACTGAAAGAATTTCCTGAATTCCTGAAAAAAGATGTTTCGGACAATGTATTGAAAGATTATGCCAACGGTGAAATCATTTACAAACTGAAAGGCAAAGTGGCCAAAGTAGTTGTTACCTGGGACTTTGAAGGCAAAGACGGTTCGGGCGACACACATTACAGCATTATGCGCGGCGGACTCTGCAACATAGAAGTGAAACAAGGCAAAGCCGAAAATTACCAATCGACGGTTTACATCACAGCCAACAGCAGCGAAGGTTTAAGCACATTCGAAGGCGCGCTTAAAAAAGCCGTTGAGCAGGATGTAGCAAACCAATATCCGGGCCTGAAGCTGGTAAAAGTAAGCGACAAAGTCTGGACGGTTGAAATTCCTGATCAGTACAAATTAGGACACGAAGCACATTTCGGACAGGTAACCGAAGACTATTTAACGTTCCTGAAAAATGGCAAACTGCCCGATTGGGAAGAGCCAAACATGATTACCAAATATTACACAACCACCGAAGCCTTGAAGCTGGCCAAACAGTAAGCAAAGCAAAAGGGAAAGTATAGAGGCTCTTTCAAAAGTTACCGATATCCGCAAGGCCAGTCATCCCGAACTTGTTTCGGGATCTGACATCCAACGCGTTGAGATCCTGAAACGAGTTCAGGATGACCTGATCCGTAACTTTTGAGAGAGCCTTTTGTATGTTTAGTCAAACTAACTTCGCATGAAAAACAGAGTAACTCTTCTTCAGGGCGACATCACCAAACTCAAAGTCGATGCCATTGTGAATGCTGCTAATTCGTCGTTAATGGGCGGCGGTGGAATCGACGGCGCAATCCATCGGGCAGGTGGCCCCGCAATACTGGCCGAATGCCGCGAGATTGTTGCCCGGCAGGGCCGATGCGAAACCGGAAATGCAGTCATAACTTCAGGCGGAAACCTTCCGGCGAAATACGTGATTCACACAGTTGGGCCGGTATGGCACGGCGGAAGCAGCAATGAAGACCAGTTACTCGCCAAAGCTTATTCGAATTCGCTAAAACTGGCTACCGAAAACAATATCGAAACCATCGCTTTTCCAAACATCAGCACAGGTGTTTATGGGTTCCCCAAAGAGCGCGCCGCGCAAATTGCTGTTCGCACCATTCAGGAATTCCTGAAAGAAAATGAGAAGATAAAAGAGTTCTGTTTTGTTTGCTTCGATCAGGGAAACTACGAATTGTATCAACATTTACTTTCCTAATCCATTCCATTCCGATTCCTGATTTTTCTTCTACATTTACAGTAACCTGAAGTTACTTTACAAACCTATACCTCAACAGAATGGAAAAATCAGCATTCAAAGTTTATCGTTACCGGTGGGTGATGCTTGCAGTTTATATGTTCATAGTTGCAATGAATCAGCTTTTATGGATCACGTTCGCACCAATTACCAGTGAAGCAGTCATTTATTATGGTGTTTCTGAACTTTGGATCGGAATTCTTTCCATGAGTTTTATGATTGTCTTCATCGTGTTTTCGATACCGGCTTCGTCAATTATTGATACCTACGGGATTCGAATAGGAGTTGGAACCGGCGCGCTGCTTACAGGCGTTTTCGGTCTGATGCGCGGATTTGCCGGTACAAATTTCAACGTATTGCTCATTTCGCAAATTGGTATTGCCATTGGGCAACCCTTTCTTCTAAATGCCATTACCAAACTTTCGGCTCGCTGGTTTCCCATTGAGGAACGGGCAACAGCGTCGGGACTCGGAACTTTATCAATGTATATCGGAATATTGGGAGGAATGACTATTACACCCTTCCTGACACTCGGTTCCGGAATTGCCGGGATGCTATACTGGTACGGAATTCTGGCAGTCGTTGCCGCAGTCATTTTTATTGTACTTTCGAAGGAACGGCCGCCCACTGCGCCCTGTTTGGCAGGTCAGGAAGAACGCGCACTGGTTCTGGATGGCTTTAAAATCATCTTCCGATCGAAAGATTTTCTTTGGCTGATGCTCATTTTTTTCATTGGATTGGGAGTTTTCAACAGTGTAACTACATGGATTGAAGGTATTCTGAATCCGCGAAATATTTCAGTCACTCAGGCCGGAATTACAGGTGGAGTAATGATTGCTTCCGGAATTGCAGGCGCTGCGATTATCCCGATTTTATCCGATCATTTCCGGAAAAGAGTTCCATTTATTCGCATTGCTTTAGTTGGTGCAACGCTCGGATTAATTGGAATAACTTACGCAACCAACTTTTCCGTTATTCTTCTTTCAGGAGCGGTACTGGGATTTTTTCTGCTGAGTTCCGGCCCGATAGGTTTTCAATATGGAGCCGAAATTACTTATCCGGCTTCTGAAGGTTCATCGAATGGTTTGCTTTTGCTGGCCGGCCAGATTTCAGGAATTGCCTTTATTTTCGCGATGGACATTTTTAAATCGAAAGTCGACGGATCGATGAGCAATCCGTTGCTGGTTATGATCGGGCTTATGGTTTTAAGCCTCATTGTTTCAACCCGACTGCGCGAATCAAAAATGATAACGAAACCTGCTTTGGAAATAAGTAAAGAGCGTGCTTTCGCAAAAACTTCAGGTAAATAATTCAAAAATACGAACCGATGAAGAAAAGTTCATTTTGCCTGATTTTCGGACAGATTTTGCTCCTCCTTTTTTTAACTTTTCACAAAATTTCACTTTCAGCGCAAAATGAACTTCCGGATTCACTGGTTACTGTTCAACTTCAGTATCTCAAAAAATCGCTGAATCAGGATAAAAACAGAACCCAAATTTGGTGGTATGGCTGGCTTAGCGGATACAGTGCGGCGACAATCGGGCAAGGCATCCTATATTCGAGCACCGACGATAAAAGTCTGCGGCAGGACATGACGCTCGGTGCAGCAACCACGCTGCTGGGAGTTGCCGGCCAATTTGTCGGCCAGATTCATATCGGCAACGAAACCGAGAGATTAAGTATGCTGAAAGAAGGAACCAATTCTGAACGTATGCAAAAAATGGTGATTGCCGAACAATTACTTGAAGAATGCGCCAGACGAGAACAATTGGCGCGAAGCTGGAAAAATCATGCCTTGACCGGTGCGGTAAACCTGGGCGGCGGTTTGATTACCTGGCTCGGTTTTAAACGTAATATTGGCGCAGGAATTGGCTATTTCGTGCTAAATACTTTTGTTACAGAAGCTCAAATATGGTCTCAGCCAACCATTGCCAAACGGAGCTATCATAAATACCGACGGAAATATCAGGAGAAGCCGGAGGATATTTCCTATGTACCATGCATGAACTGGTATCTCGAAACTTACCCCGGTGGAATTGGTCTAAAAGTGGTGTTTTAAATCTTATTCCCGTATTCTCGCTGCTAAATCAGCGAATAAATCATTGCCAAACTGAATAAAACCATAATCTTTTATATTATTAATCGTACGCCACCCAGTTGTTCAATCTTATAAAGAAAATGATTTCCGGGAGACCCAATAAACATGAAGTTAATTGGAATTTTCCAGTCGGTGGATAATTTATTAATTAAGTCGGGGCCGAAATTTCCTTCCATGCTTATGAATTCTATTTTTATTGCCGGATATTCCCGGTCAAGCACGTCAATATCAGAAACTAACCGTGGTGTTGGGCCTTCATCAACTCCATGCACGGAAACAATTTTTAATTTTCTGGTATTTTCATTGTTTTGTATGTACAACATGACCTTGTTCAACGATTCGACATCGTCACCTTTGGTAAAAAATACAAACTCCTGAGAATTTATTTTATCGATTGATTTCAGTATTGAACGATTGGTTTTGACCACCAAATGCTGAATAGGTTCGAAAATATACTTAATAATATTGAGCAGTATTTTCAGGATTGCAATACGGTTCAGCATAATCATTACAAGAAGAAACGCCGGAATAAAATATTCGAAGAAAACCTGCAAATAGGCCGGCTTTAAAATGGCATTGCCAACAATTGCAATAACAACGGCGGCAACCGCAACCAGTAACGAAAGTCCAGAAGATCGCTCAGGTCTGGGAAGATTTCGTCTTCTCATTTTTAGCAGAAAATTACCTACACCAAACAAAACCATTACCGATAGAAATGCAATGGTATAAACTCCGGCCAGTGCGCTTAATTTGCCTTGGGTTATTAACAAAATAGATACACAAAGTAAAAAGAAAGCAATCGCAATTCGGTAAGCGCTTCCTCTGCTGTTCTTTTTCAATAACAATGGCGGAAGCACCCGATCTAAAGTTATACGTTCAACTAATCCGGTTACCCCAATAAATGAGGTAAGCACTGCTCCACTTAAAACAAGAGCGGCATCAACCGATATTAATACCGAAAGCCATGTTCCTCCCGAAACTCCTCCCATATACGACAACAGGGCCTCCTGATTTTGTTCAACAGCATACATGGGTATAATGGCCAACGCGAGAAACGCCATCAATGGATTAAAAACGGTAACTACAATCCACATGTTTTTCAACGTTTTTCGAAATACTCCTTCCGCTTGTTCTTCAACAAAATTCGCTGAACTCTCAAATCCGCTAATACCAAGCATTGCAGCAGAAAATCCAAAAAACAAAGCCGTTAATACACTCCCCTCTTTTGGCGGCAAGTGGAAATTCGCAGAGAAAACTTCAAATCCATTGTTAAACAGAAACAGTCCGCTGAAAAATGACAAAAGGATCAACGAAACCAGGTGGAAAATAAATATAAACACAGCGACTTTTGATGATTCGCCAATCCCAATGATGCTTAATCCCATAAATAAAGCTAACAGAACAATGGTAGACGCTATGATTGGTAAGGATGTGATCATGCTATGAGCATAATGAACCGCTTCGTTTGCTGAGATCACCGCAGTAGCCATATACGAAAGAAGCGTAAGCGTTGCGGCAAGGGAAGCTGTCGATTTGCTTGTTGTGTTTAATAATGCGTTATATGCTCCCCCATTCATAGGTAGAGCGCCAACGACTTCTCCGTATATTTTCCGAAATAAAAACAGAACTGCACCCACCATTAGTAAAGAAATCCAGGCATATTGTCCGGCATAAATAATTGCCAGTGCCGAAACGTACAAACAGGATGAACTAATATCATTTCCGGAGATAGCCGTCGCCGCTAATTCGTTTAATTTTTTTAAAGTTTTCGCCATTTACATTTATTTGAAGGCATTCGCGCCCGGCTTTTTAGTTGATTTAAATCCAAATTTAAATTTTTTATCATTGATTAGTCTCTTTTGCTGGTCAAATGTTATGATTGCCTGGTATCTTTCCGGCTTATTCGCCCCTGTTGCTACCAAGAGATTGCCGGATTCCCATCCATGGAACTTTCTTCAGCGACTGAATTTAAAGGAAGGAAAATCGTGAAATTATCCTGAATGAAGTCATTGAATTTATACGGAATTAGTGGAAAAGTTGAATACCAATTTTTTATTCGGACTTATCCCCGAAAACAGGAATTAAAGTAAACCATGCAATTGCAGGAAAAAATAACATGGGAATAGTCAATCCGGGAAACAACTCCGGAAATTCAATAGTTAAAGGAAGTGTTATTGAGATGGGTATTATTATCAGGGCAAAGGAAAATACAGATAAAGTCAGATTAAATAATAGCTCTGTGTATTTATTAATCCATTTTACAAATGCAGCATGCATAACAGCAATAACTATACCTGCTGAAATATTTAAACCAGTAATACTGAAGGTATTTATGATTTTTGAGAAGTCGGCTTCTGTGGCAAAGAAATAAATTTGGTAATAAATAATGCCGGCAATTGAAGCCAATATACCGGCAATTATTCCATGTATAAATTCTCTTTTAACCATTTCAATTTCTATTTTGAAACCGGAACATTTATGTCAACTTTCAGGACCTGAGCGCCGTGATTGGGTTCTGCGGTATTGATATTGTAATCCATCCGGTTAAC
Source organism: Prolixibacteraceae bacterium (assembly GCA_963677955.2). Classification (GTDB taxonomy): domain Bacteria; phylum Bacteroidota; class Bacteroidia; order Bacteroidales; family Prolixibacteraceae; genus Aquipluma. The sequence continues at coordinate 2,479,516 of CAXXQR010000001.1, read as the reverse complement.
CGATATACTGCCTTTAAAAACAGTGCCATCGAACGTAAACGGAAGAGTAATTTCTTTTTGAACGCCATGCATGTCCAGCGTTCCTTTGGCCTCAAAACCGTTAGCCACCTTTGTAATTTCCTTTGATGCAAATGAAATTAACGGATATTTCTCAGCGTCGAGCCACTTTTCGCTCTTGGCATGACCGTTCTTCATCCCGTTTCCGGTATTGATTGTTGCCACATCAATCGAGACTTCAAATTTTGAATCTTTCAGATTGTTCGGATCAAAACTGATGGTACCTTTTAATCCTTTGAACTCTCCGGATGGATCTCCACCATCAAATTTAATCGAATAACCTTCTGAAATTTTCCAGTCGGTTGCCAGGTAAACCGTAAATGAGGAAGCCACAAAAACCAGGATTGCTGCCAATGAATAAAAATGATTTTTCATAACTTAATTTTCTGTTTTAGTGATAGTAATATCTATTAAAACAGGGGGTTATACGTTTTGTTTCGGGAAGTGGAGGTCTTATGAAATATTAACATTTGCGCATTACTTTTCTATCATTTGACAGATTTGCAAATTAAATCGAAGGCTTCCAAAGAAAAATCAAGTTTACACCATAATTCTCTTATTTACTTTTCTTTGGTGAACAAATACTCTCCGCCGTTCTGCTTCAATGTCATTTCATTTTTCTCCGGACGAAATTCCATTTTTATTCCAGCCTGATCGAACTTAAAAATGTCTTTCTCCGAAGGTTCAAGTGGAAAGGAAGATTGCCCGGTTGCCTGTGCAGTAAGAACAGTGCCATTTTTTGTGATAGTGATTTTTAAAGGAAGCTGTGAACTTGCATACACGCCCAGATACGGATCAAGGTCTTCGGCTTTCAAGGCGATGGTATTAAATGACGGGATCGTGTAATCGCGGTTGAAACAAATGCTCAAAACCCCGATCAAAATATCGTTAAAGGGGTACACTACACCATTGCTGCAGTACGATACGGCCATATGATCTTCAGGAAACCACGCCAGGTTCGACACAAAACCATCAATGGCCCCGCTGTGGCCATATGCATTTTTGGAATAAAACGGCATTTGAGTCATTCCCATTCCCATGCGGTCGGTCATCGTTTTCATTTGTTCCAGACTAGCTGCTGACACCAGTTTCAATGAAAAAAGAGCGTCAATGAAGCGGGTTAAATCGGTTGGCGTTGAAACAAGTGCGCCTGCGCCGCCCGGAATACTCATGTCCGTTTCGGGCTGTTGCTCCCAATCGCTGACGAACCGGTACGAATAACTTTCGTTGTTGCCGGTGTTGGTCTTGCCTCCGTAATATGTGTTTGAAAGCCCTATTTTCGACGTTATCCGCTCCTGAAGATTAGTAGCATACGGCTTTTGGGTCACCTTTTCGACGATGTACCCCAACAGAACGAAGTTCGAATTGCTGTACGACGTCATTTCGTTGGGCTCAAAGTCCGACGGATTTTTCGAAATAACGGCAATCATTTCATCCTGAGTTTTGGGTTGCGTCATCCAGTTGATGTAATCCGGATCGTCTGTGAAGTTATGAATAGCACTCCGGTGGTTCAGCAAATTGCCGATGGTTATTTTCCCGGCATTTGGAATCGTGGGGAAATAACTGTTTAAAGTGGTGCTTAGGCTGAGTTTGCCTTCTTCAATCAATTGAAAAATCATCGTCGCCGTAAACATTTTCGAGATCGACCCGATGCGGTATTTGGTTTGTGTTGTTGCCTGTTTTTTCCCGCTTCCTGAAATAAAACTGTACCCGATTGCTTTGCTATAAACCACCGTTCCATTTTTCAAAATAGACAGGCTTCCCATGGCTTTATTCTTTTCGGCGAGAATATTTAGTAAACTATCGAGCTTTGGTTTGTTAATTTCCTGTGGGAAAACATTTCCGACAGAGAGAACAATCAGAAGGATGACTACAAAGAATTTTGTTTTCATAGTATGCGGTTTTAAAAGGTTGGTGATTTTACTCATTATTTCATGCAATTTATGAATAAATAATGTGTAAATAGTCAAAACGAGGATGCGTTTTACAGCCTAAACAACATCATTTTCAGAACTATAACCAACCTTTGACTTAATGGATTAAATAGCCTTTATTTTTAATTTCCGGAGTCTTTTGGTTGACAAGGTTCGGTACTGCATTAAACTTAAAATCTCCCAATCTGTCGGTAAAAACACGCCAAACGTCTAGTACATTTTAGCAAGAATGGCTTCTAATGTAGTTTTGATGCAAAATAGCAACAAGCAACATAGCATTAGAAGCAATGAAAACAATTAAAACAAGTTTACTGATTACCGGAATACTGATCCTCATTTCGGGATTTACCGGGAATGCACAAAACAAATCCTGGACACTGGAAGAATGCATCAATTATGCGTTGACCAAAAATGTTCAGGTTAAGAAAGCCGATCTTTCGAACGATCGCAACCAGCTAAATGCTGACCAGGCAAAGGACAACCGGTTGCCTTCGATGAACGCTTCGGTTCGTCAGAACTTCAACTGGTACAAAGGATTCGATTCGTCAACCGGGCAGTATGGCAGCAGTAGCGGATCGAACAGCACCAATTATTCCGTCAGTTCGAGTGTTTCGCTTTTTAACGGCGATAAACTCAACACGAAAATCAAACAAGCTCAGCTTGATCTGGAAAGCGGACATTATTATTCAGAATCGGTGAAAGAGTCGGTCGGCCTGAATATCCTGAACGCTTACCTTCAGGTTTTGTATGCCTACGAAAATGTGAACAATGCACAAAAGCAAATCGAATCGACATCGGAACAACTCGCACTTGCCCAGGAACGGATGGATTTGGGCGTGATTTCGAATTCGGATTATCTACAAATTAAATCGGAACTCGCTACCGAAAAGTCGACTTTAGCATCAGCACAAAGTCAGTTGTCGATCGACAAAGTTACTTTGATGCAGTTGATGGAATTGCCGGTTGACCCGAATTTTGAAGTCAGTTCACCGAACCTCGACAGCATGCTGGTTGAAAACAATCAGCCCGATGCTCAGGAAATTTACAATCTCGCGCTGGGCATTAAGCCACAAATTAAGAATGCAGAGCTGACCAAAGAAAGCACGATGCTTGATGTGAAAATTGCCAAAGCCGATTTCCTTCCGAGTGTTTCGATGGATGCAGGCTTGTCGAGCGCGTATTCGAGCCTGACCAATTCGGCTTACACCAGTCAGTTGAAAGACCGGGTAAATCCATCAGTTGGCCTTTCGCTCTCCATTCCCATCTTCCAGAAGAAACAGGTTAAAACCAATGTGAGCCTTGCAAACATTGCGGTTTCTGATGCCGAATTGGACGAAATAAATACAAAAAATCAGCTCCGGAAAGATATTGAACAGGCTTGTGTTGATGTGGTTTCGGCCAAATCGCAGTATAGTGCCAGTGTGGGACAACAGCAATCGAGCCAGGAGTCGTACGACGTGACCACTGAAAAATACAAACTCGGTTTGGTTAATTCGGCTGACTTCCTGATTCAGAAAACCAACCTGATAACAGCAGAAAGCAAACTGCTGCAATCGAAATTCAGTTTGATCTTTAGCTACAAAGTCCTCGACTTTTACAAAGGAGTTCCGCTGGCGTTGTAATTTGAGCCCTGAAAGGGCGGAATTATAATAACCTGGGGCGAAACCCCGGGACACAAAAACAAAGTAGAAACCGTCCGCGAGCATCCTATGAACAAAGTGATTCAATCTTTCGGACGGAAAAACAGGAAACAAGATTCGAGAGATAAAAACAAAATAAAAACACCATATCATGAAAAAGAAGTATTTGTATATCGGTTTGGCAGTTATCGTTCTTGCTGCCGGATTCTTCGCCTTCAGGTCCTTCAGGAATACTGAAGAAAAAATCACGTTCGAAACCGCGAAAGTTACATTAGGAACCATAAGCAACACCATTACGGCAACCGGAACGCTGGAAGCCATTAAAACCGTCGAGGTTGGAACACAGGTTTCAGGAGTTATTGAAAAAATCTACGTTGATTTTAATTCGCTGGTTAAGAAAGGCCAGTTGCTGGCTCAGCTAGACGAGACGCCACTGTTGGCTCAGCTAGAGCAGTCCAAATCGTCAGTCGATCAGGCTCAGGCACAACTGAAATACCAGAAAGCAACCTACGACCGCTACAAAGTTCTGGTTGAAAAGAAAATGATTGCCCAGGCCGATTTCGATCTTTCTGAATACAACTATCAGAATGCCATTTCGGCCCTGAAAAACGCCCAGTCGGTTTACGACAAAAATAAAATCAACCTGTCATACGCCCGTATTTATTCGCCAATCGATGGAATCATTCTCGATCGTGCCGTTGATGAAGGCCAGACTGTGGCTGCAAGTTTCAATACGCCTACCCTCTTCACCATTGCCAACGACCTCACGCAGATGCGCGTGGAAGCCAGTGTTGACGAAGCCGACATAGGTCAGGTAAAACTTGGTCAGCGCGTTGAGTTTACGGTTGACGCTTTCCCGATGCGCAAATTCGATGGCGAAGTCACTGAAATCAGGTTGCAGCCCGTTTCGTCAGCGAACGTAATTACCTATACAGTAGTTATTAATGCACCAAATCCTGAAAAAATACTGATGCCCGGAATGACAGCCAACGCCACATTCTTTGTGACCGAGAAAAAGGATATCGTTTTGGTTCCGGCGAAGGCCATCCGCTTTAAACCTGATATGGCCGCCATGGCCAGTTATTCCCAAACGGTTCCGGGTGGCGAAGCACCTTCCGGTGAAAAGCAAGGCCCGCGAATGGGTGAAGCAGGTCCAAATCCAGAAAATTCAGGAATGCAGGAACAAACTGTTTGGGTGATGAATGGCACACGGATTCATCCGCAAAAAGTAGAAGTTGGGGTTACCGACGAGGTACATTACGAGGTTTTATCCGGATTAAAAGAAGGTGACGAAGTGGTGGTTGCCATGAACTCGGGAAATACTGCTAAAGCCACAACTGCTAAAGAAGCAAAAAGTCCTTTCATGCCGCAAAGGCCGGGAAGCAACAGAAAAAAGTAAAGCCATGAAAACAATTATTCAAGTACAAGACCTGAAAAAAGACTTTTATGTGGGCGAAATTACCGTTCGCGCGTTGAAAGGAATTAACCTGGAAATTAAGGAAGGTGAATTTGTCGCCATCATGGGAACCAGCGGTTCAGGCAAATCGACCATGCTGAATATTTTGGGTTGCCTCGACAAACCGACTTCAGGAACTTACCATTTGGATGGGATAAGCATGGGCGAACTTTCGAAAAATGAACTGGCCGCTTTACGAAACATCAAGTTGGGTTTTGTTTTCCAGTCGTACAACCTGCTGTCACGAACTTCCGCGCTCGAAAACGTTGAACTGCCGCTCTTTTACAACTCCAAAGTCAAGGCAAAAGAACGTCGCGAAAGAGCAGAGGCCGCCCTCGAAGCCGTGGGACTGACAGACAGGATGCACCATATGCCGAATCAACTTTCAGGAGGACAGCAGCAACGCGTGGCCATTGCCCGCTCACTGGTTAACGATCCGGTTGTGATTCTGGCCGATGAAGCAACCGGTAACCTCGACACGAGAACATCCTACGAAATTATGGCTTTGCTTCAGGATTTAAACTCGAAAGGAAAAACCATTGTGTTTGTAACCCACGAACCTGACATTGCCAAGTTTATGACGCGTCAGGTTGTTTTTCGCGACGGGCATATCATCCGCGAAGAAATGGTTACCAAGCGGAACAATGCCATTGAAATGATTCAGGCGCTTCCAGAGGAAGAGATCATTTAGGAAATGTGCGGAGTTTGGAGTGCCTAAAGTTTGGAGTTTTGAACTCCAGGCACTTCGAACTCTAGGCACTCCGAACTATTAATAAATAAACACATGAAGCCATGAACTATACAAATTCAGTAAAAATAGCTTTTAGCGCCCTGAAGAGAAACAAATTCAGAGCTTTTTTAACCATGCTTGGAATCATCATTGGGGTTGCTTCGGTGATCGTGATGCTGGCCATTGGGCAAGGTTCGAAACAAAGCATCCAGGATCAGATGTCGGGAATGGGAACCAACCTGATTTTTGTGATGCCGGGAGGAGAACAAAAAGGTGGTGTTAGAATGGGTTTCAGTGATGCCAAAAACCTGAAATTAACCGATCTGGATGGCATCGAAAAGAATTGTCCGGCCATTAGTGCAGTTTCTCCTGAAGTGCGTTCGAGCGGACAGGCAGTTGTTGGCAATCAAAACTGGCCAACTTCCATTTACGGGGTAAACAACAAATACTTCAGCATACGTAAATACACCATTGGATCGGGCCGTAGCTTTACCGATGCCGAAATTCAGAGTTATGCCAAAGTATGTTTGGTTGGCCAAACGATCGTCGAAAACTTGTTTGGAAACGGAGATCCTATCGGGCAAACCATCCGCTTTAAAAATATTCCACTCCTGATTATTGGCGTGCTGGGCGAAAAAGGCGAAAACGGTATGGGACAGGATCAGGACGACCTGATTATGGCGCCGTACACCACCGTTCAGAAACGAATTTTGGCCATCACGCATATTCAGAGCATTGCAGCATCGGCGGCCAGCGAAGAACAGAACAACGAAGCCATTGCCCAGATTACCGAGTCATTGCGTGCCAGTCACAGACTGAAAGAAGGCGAAGACGATGACTTCCAGGTTCGTTCGCAGGCAGAAATGGTGCAAATGTTCAGTTCCATCAGCAACATTATGACGGCGCTTTTGGGAGCAATCTCCGGAATTTCGTTGCTCGTGGGTGGAATCGGCATCATGAATATCATGTATGTATCGGTTACCGAACGTACCCGCGAAATCGGTCTCCGGCTTTCGGTCGGCGGACGTGGAAACGATATCCTGATGCAGTTTCTCATCGAATCAATCCTTCTCAGCGTAATGGGCGGTATTATTGGCATTACGCTCGGAACACTGGCGTCGAAGGTTACCGCAACACTCATGAACTGGCCGGTGGTTATTTCAACCTTCTCGGTTATTATGGCCTTCGTGGTTTGTTCGGCTATTGGTATTTTCTTCGGATGGTATCCAGCCCGCAAAGCAGCCGGATTGAACCCGATTGACGCACTTCGGTACGAATAAAAAATCATTTACAATTTGATTATTTACAATTTACGATTAGAAGATCAGTACAAATCGTAAATTGTAAATCGTTAAATAGTAAATTCTAATTGCTGTGTTATCTTTGATAAAAATGAATTGTAATGGCTAAATTCCCTTCCATATCCGATAAAAAAATCAGCTTTGCGCTGCATGTAATTGCCTGGATTATTGTGATCAGTATTCCGTTATACCTGAACAATGCATTTGGCGGCGGTGACCGGCATCGATTATACCAGTTTTATGTTCATGCACTCTCGGCGATTATTGTCTTTTATGTCGGTTATTTGTGGCTGGTTCCCCGGTTTTTCCTTCAGAACAAAAAACTGGCTTACGCCGGAATTTTGGCCGGATTGATTTTGGCAACTTACTTTATTACGTCCTATATAAATGACAATTTACTTTATGATGCCGTTCAGGATGCAAAATTTCAGGAAGCCATGAGAAAACTTTCAGAAGGTACGCGAAATACGCACCCTCCGATGAAGCTATTTGGATTTTACAACCATTTTGTAGCTTCCATCCTGATTTCCGGTTTTGCCATGGGGCTTGGCGTAATGGAAAAACTAAAGGAAAATGAGAAGAAGCAAAAAGAACTCGAAAAGGAAAAACTGAATTCGGAACTGGCATTCCTGAAAAATCAGGTTAGCCCGCACTTCTTTTTCAATACGTTGAACAACATTTATTCGCTTATCGGAATTGACGGCCCGACTGCCCAGGATTCGGTATTAAAACTGTCGAAACTGATGCGATACCTGCTTTACGAATCGGAACATGGAGAAACGCTGATGAGCCACGAAATTGATTTTATGACCAATTACATCGATCTGATGAAACTGCGCCTCAGTCCGCGGGTTGAATTGCAAATCGATTTTCCAAAAAATTTTTCCGACTTTTCGGTTCCGCCACTTCTTTTTGTCCCGTTTGTGGAGAATGCCTTCAAGCATGGTGTAAGTTATCGCGACCAATCATTCATCCATATTCAAATGAAAATCGAAGGCAACCGAATTCACTTTTTTGCTGAAAACAGTGTCGGGAAAAGCAGTCAGGCTGAAGATTTACAACATTCGGGCATTGGCCTCGAAAATGTAAAAAAGCGATTGAACCTGCTGTTCGCCGGAAAACACGATCTAAAAATCAGTAGCGACGAAGCTAAATTCGCCGTTGATCTTTTTATTGAAACCGAAAAACTTCCGGCATGATACTCAAAACCATAGCTATCGACGACGAACCACTTGCACTCCGACTGATCACCGATTACGTCAGTAAGACTCCGTTTCTGGAATTGGTTGGTGCTTTTGACAATCCGCTCGACGCTATCGAATTTTTATCAATGAATTCAGCCGACCTGATTTTTGTCGACATCCAAATGCCTGATCTAACCGGAATTGAATTTACCCGAAGCCTGGAAGAAGCACACAAAATCATATTTACCACCGCATACGAAAAATATGCCATCGAAGGATTTAAACTGAATGCTATTGATTATTTGCTGAAGCCGTTCAGCTATGAAGAATTCCTAAAAGCTGCACAGAAAGCCCGCAAACAAAGCGAACTGGAAGTGAATGCTCTGCCGTCGATTGAAGCAAACAACCAGTTTTTATTCCTGAAATCGGAATACAAAATCAGGCGCATTAATTTCAACGATATTCTGTACATCGAAGGACTGAAAGACTACATCAAAGTATACACCACAGGCGAAGATAAACCCGTTTTGTCGCTCAACTCGATGAAGTCGCTGGAGCAAAAATTACCTGAAAGTAAATTCATGCGGGTTCACCGTTCGTTCATCGTCAACCTCGATAAAATTGACACTATTGAGCGCAGCCGCATCATTTTCGGAAAAACTTACATTCCGGTCAGCGACCAATACAAAGACAAATTTCAGGAATATCTGGACAAGAATTTTTTGTAAGATATTTCCGGGATTCCATTCATCTCACATTTTACACGACTCCAGTTTCCGCAAATGTTGTATTTTTAGTCAAAATACAAATCATGGAAATTCTGTATACCGCGGCGGGAATCATTTTTGGCTTTATCGTAACCTTTTTTATCCTGAATAAGAAAATCCAAAAGCAACAAATTGATTCTGAACAAGAAAAATTGACTCTGCAACAAAAAAATATTCAGGAAAAATTTGAACTTGAAAAAGAGAAATCGCTTTTCGAAGATCGCTACCTATCTATCCTGAAAGAAAAGGAAGAATTGCTTCATCAGATTCAGGAACTTCGCATAGAAAATGGAATCCAGAGTCAACAAATGGCACGTGCTGAAGCTGACTTCGGAAACCTTCAGGAGAAACTGGAATCGCAGAAAAAGGAGATGGAAGACCTTCAGCAAAAATTCACTGCCGAATTTGAATCGATTGCTGCTAAAATATTGAAGCAAAACACGGTTGAGTTTTCTGAAGCCAATCAAAAAAGTATTACTGAGTTAATTCTTCCACTAAAAGAAAAAATCCAACTTTTCGAAAAAAAGGTTGAAGACACTTACGAAAAAGGGCTTAAAGACCAAACCGACCTGAAGGCTGAACTGAAAAAATTACATGACTTAAACCTGAAAATCAGCGACGAAGCAAACAACCTCACCAAAGCGCTGAAAGGCGACGTTAAAAAACAGGGCAACTGGGGTGAAGTAATCCTGGAACGGATTCTGGAACGATCGGGACTTACCGAGGGTCGTGAGTACGAAAAACAGGAAAGCGTGCTTTCCGAGAACGGGCAGCGTTTTCAGCCCGATGTAGTTATTCATCTTCCGGATCAAAAACACATTGTGGTGGATTCGAAAGTCTCACTGATTGCCTACGAAAGACTTGTAAATGCTGAAAATGAAAAAGAAAGGCTGGCATTTGTCAAAGAACATTTGCAAAGTATGCGCAGCCACATCAAAATACTTAGCGAAAAACATTACCAAAACTCTCAAGGCTTTAACAGTCCCGATTTTGTGCTGCTGTTTGTGCCCATCGAATCGTCGTTCAGCATTGCGGTTCAGGAAGATCAGGAATTGTTTTCGTATGCCTGGGATAACAAAGTTGTGATTGTCAGTCCGTCAACACTTTTGGCTACTTTGAGAACCATTGCATCCATCTGGCAACAGGAAAATCAGACACGAAACGCATTGGAAATAGCCCGGCAAAGTGGAGCACTGTACGATAAATTTGTCGGTTTTATTGCTGATATAGAAGCTATTGGGAAAAGCCTTGACATCACCCGAAAGACCTATGATCAGGCCACTAACAAATTGTATTCGGGAAGTGGAAATTTGGTGAAACGAGTTGAAAACATTCGCAAACTTGGTGCAAAAACAACTAAAGAATTGCCACAGGAAAAGCTGACTGAAGAATAAGCGGAACTATTCTTCGCGGAATTCGGGTTCAAGGCCATCTTCACACACATCAATCGGAACGATCCATACTTCAGGGCGCCCATTTCCTTCACCACCTTCTGATTCGCGGCGGGCAATTTCAGACCCGAAGAAAACTGCAATATGGTCGTGAGGAATATCCATATCCTCGTCTTCTTCATTGCCTACAACTACTGCATTAATTCCATCAATACGAACGAAATCGCCTTTCGAAAAAATCAGTTCATCCATAAATTTTCAATTTTGCCGGGTAAAAAAAAGATGCAATCGTTTCCAACTGCATCTCAATATATTTTTATTCAATTCGGATTAGCTTGCTTTCAGCCGGACTGCAATAACTCCGTCGATCTTTTCCTGGGCGTATTCAAGCGAAATTACCATCTTTTTCACATTCTGAGATGGAGTGTCGAACATGGCATCGTTCATAATGTTTTCGCAAATCGAACGAAGGCCGCGTGCGCCCAACTTAAATTCAACTGCTTTGTCAACAATAAATTCAAGCGCTTCTTCTTCAAAACTCAACTCCACATGATCGAGCTCAAACAATTTTACGTATTGTTTAATCAGCGAATTGCGCGGTTCAGTCAATATACTTCGTAAGGCTTTTCGATCGAGCGGTTCCAAATAAGTTAAAACCGGAATACGACCAATAATTTCAGGAATTAGACCAAAAGATTTTAAATCCTGAGGTGAAATATACTGAAGCATATTATTACGATCGAGATTCTCCGCTTTCTTTTGCGCACCGTATCCCACAATTTTGGTATTCAGCCGTTGAGCAATCTTTTTATCAATTCCGTCGAAAGCACCACCACAAACAAATAAAATGTTCTTGGTGTTTACTGCGATCATTTTCTGCTCCGGATGTTTGCGACCACCCTGCGGCGGCACATTTACAATAGAACCTTCGAGCAGTTTTAGCAGCCCTTGCTGAACACCTTCACCCGAGACATCACGAGTTATGGAAGGATTATCGCCTTTCCGGGCAATTTTATCAAGTTCATCGATAAATACAATTCCACGTTCTGCAGCCTCAACATTGTAGTCGGCAGCTTGAAGCAAGCGGGTGAGCAAACTTTCGATGTCTTCGCCAACATAACCAGCTTCGGTTAAAACTGTTGCATCGACAATGGTAAAAGGAACATGAAGCATTTTAGCAATTGTACGCGCCAGCAATGTCTTTCCGGTACCGGTTTCACCGACCATAATAATGTTCGACTTTTCAATTTCAGTTTCATCATCCGAAACCTTCTGATTCAATCGTTTATAATGGTTATAAACAGCCACCGAAAGAATCTTTTTTGCATGATCCTGACCGATCACGTATTGATCGAGGAAACTTTTAATTTCCGCAGGTTTCATTAATTTCAGGTCGCTTGTCGAAAAAGTGTCATCTTTTTTGAATTCTTCTTCAACAATGGCATGAGCTTGCTCAACACAACTGTCGCATATATGACCTTCCATGCCCGCAATCAGCAGGTTAACTTCCTTCTTCTCACGCCCACAAAATGAACATTTGTCGATTTTCATTTCTATATCTTTTTGCATCAGCCTTATTTATGCCTGACCAGGACTTCATCGATCATTCCGTATTCTTTAGCCTCGGTAGAAGTCATCCAATAGTCACGGTCTGCATCTTTTTCGACTTGCTTATACGTTTTTCCGCTGTGAATAGCTATAATATCGTACAATTCTTTTTTCAGTTTCATAATTTCGCGGGCAGTGATTTCGATATCGGAAGCCTGGCCTGAGGCGCCGCCCATGGGCTGATGAATCATCACGCGCGAATGTTTTAATGCCGAACGCTTGCCTTTTGTTCCGGCGGTAAGCAAAACTGCTCCCATTGAAGCCGCCATTCCGGTGCAAATAGTTGCCACATCGGCTGAAATAATCTGCATGGTATCGTAAATACCTAAACCTGCATGAACCGAACCTCCGGGAGTATTGAAATAAATTTGAATATCCTTGCTCGGATCGGCTGATTCAAGAAACAACAACTGCGCCTGAACAATGTTCGCAATGTAATCGTCTATGGGTGTGCCCAAAAATATTATCCTGTCCATCATAAGCCTGGAGAATACGTCCATTGAAGCAACATTCAACTGACGTTCTTCAATAATGTATGGAGTCAGGCTGTTTGTAAAAATTGAGTCGAAGCGATGCATCGTTAAACTGCTAATGCCTAAATGCTTCGTTGCGTATTTATTAAATTCTTTACTGTCGTTCATATTTTAGTTCTCCGATTAAAAAAAAACTTTGTGAAAAACCGCATTCTCCTTATCAAAAGGCTTATCCGGATTTTCACAAAGTTATAAAAATATGCTATTGGCTGTTAAACCGCCAAATTAATTTTCCAGCATTTTGTTAAACTCCTCGTAGCTGATGTCTTTGATATCGAGTGTTACTTTGCCTTTTATGGCATCGATAATCACGTCTTCCTGCTTTTTGGAAACCAGCTTACGACGTTCTTCTTCGTTTTGCAACATGTGGTTAGCGTAATTTTCCAGGTGTTCTTCGCTAACATTGCTCAAACCATATTGACGGAACTGCATCGCTGCCATTTCCTTTGCCAAAGCACGAACATCTTCTTCGTTAATTTTCAGCTCGTTATCCTTCACAATGCGATCTTTAATCAATTGCCATTTCAAGTCGATCATGAAATTATCAAAATCAGATTCGATTTGTTCGTCTGTCATTTTTTCGTTGGTTGCTTTGATCCATCTTTTCAGGAAAGCTTCAGGCAAATTGAATTGAATAGCCTTAAGCAACGAATCACGACTGTCGATTGCAAATTTATAATTGCTTGAATATAAGAAGTTTTCTTCGATTTCAGATTTCACTTTAGCCCTGAATTGTTCTTCCGTTTCAATACCTGAATCTTCACCAAAGATTTTCCCAAAAATTTCAGGAGTTAACTCGGCTTTTTCGAAATGCAGCACTTCAACGATTGTAAAGCTAAAGTTACCCGAAAGTGTTTCTGCAGCTTCGTGTGAAATATTCAACATGTGACCAACTTCGTGTCTGTTTTCGTAGGTTTTAACCGGATCAAAAACAACCACATCACCAGCTTTCTTACCTACAAACTGAGCTTTCACTTCTTCATCTTTCATCAGGTCGACAGCGATAACAACTTTATCTGCCGTAATTCCACCTTCGAGTGGGTTTCCTTCTTCATCGAGCTGAACAAAGTTTCCGCGCAAAGTATCAGAATCGCCAGCTGTTTCAACTACTTTATTTTCGCCAAAACGTCCAGTATAAGCGTCAATCTGCTTATTTACCATTTCTTCGCCGGCAACAATACTGTAAAATGGAATAGTCGTATTCTTATCCAGATTAACCACTATTTCAGGAGCCATTGCAACGTCGAATACAAAACTGTAATCTTCCTCAGTATCCCAGTTAATGGCGGGTTGTTTTTCATCATTTGGAAGTGGTTCTCCCAAAATATTGAGGTTTTCAGATTGAATATAGTCGTTCAGGCTTTTGGAAAGGATTTTGTTTACTTCTTCAGCCAGAGCAGCTTTTCCATACATTTTTTTAATCAAGCCTGCAGGAACCATTCCGGGACGAAAACCCGGCATATTTGCTTTTTTGCGATAGTTCTTCAGAACATCGTTTACAGTAGCCTCGTAATCATTTTTTTCGATCGACACAGTCAGAATTGCATTCAGTTCGTCGATGTTTTCTCTGGTAATATTCATCCGAAAATATTGTTATTAATTAATTCACTATTTGAAAGCCCGCCTGAAAATCATCGGTTGAAGATTTCCATTCGGGATATATATTTTCTCATTTGATTTTTCGCCTCAGCTATAAATATTAGTTTTCGGCTGAGGCTTCTTAAATATAAATCGTGTTCTGCATTTTTTCACTTAAAGCTATTGGATATCAGAGAAGAAGCCAAACTTCAGAATTACCCCGAAACCAAAACCTGATGCTTTAAATTAATAAAAACCGCTTGCTTATCCTTTTTCAAGTAAAGCAAGTCGGTTATTCTTTTCTGCTGTGCGGGCGAAGGGACTCGAACCCCCACGCCGTAAGGCACCAGATCCTAAGTCTGGCACGTCTACCAATTCCGCCACGCCCGCTAAATGCGGTGCAAATGTATGTGATTTTTTTTACACCAGCAACAGCACAATAAAATCTTTTCGATTTGTTTCTTTAGCTTGAGAACTGATTACCTCAGTTCAAAATTCTGCCCCAGATATACCCGGCGAACTTCCTCGTCCGAAGCAAGTTCCTCTGCAGTTCCGGCTTTCATAATGGCTCCTTCGTAAAGTAAATACGAGCGGTCGGTTATGGTAAGTGTTTCGTGAACATTGTGATCGGTAATCAATACGCCAATGTTTTTCTCGCGCAGTTTTTTAATAATCGACTGTATGTCTTCAACCGCAATGGGGTCGACACCGGCAAAAGGTTCGTCGAGTAGTATAAATTTTGGATCGATAGCCAGAGCCCGCGCTATTTCTGTTCTTCGGCGTTCGCCACCTGAAAGCTGATACCCTTTGCTTTTCCGGATGTGTTGCAGCCCAAATTCTGTTAAAAGTGTTTCAACCTTTTCATGTTGAGCGGCTTTTGGCAGTTTGGTCATTTCGAGTACCGATAAAATATTGTCTTCAACACTCATTTGTCTGAAAACAGAAGCCTCCTGAGCCAGGTAACCGATTCCTTTTTGTGCTCGCTTGTAAACCGGGATCATTGTTATTTCTTCGTCATCAATAAAAATTCTTCCCGACAACGGCTTAATTAAACCAACAATCATGTAAAACGAAGTTGTTTTTCCTGCGCCATTCGGCCCTAGCAGTCCAACAATTTCGCCTTGGTTAACTTCGAACGAAACACCTTTGACAACAGTTCGCTTACGGTATTTCTTAACAATATTTTCGGCTCTTAATTTCATCTGAGATTTTTTACCGGCTAAACTAGTTTCTACATTTCATCCAGTTTGCGTTTGTTTGCTTTCTGTACACGGGTTGAAATTACTATACTCACCTCATAAAGTATAACTAATGGAATACAAACCATAATCTGGCTGAAAATATCGGGAGGTGTAATTATAGCTGAAACCAGCAACAAAACAACATAGGCATGTCTCCTGAATTTTTTCATAAAAGATGGAGTCAGAATTCCGACCTTACTTAAAAAGAAAGCAATGATGGGTAATTCAAAAACCACTCCGCCGGCAATTACAATTGATGTTACAGTGCTGATATAGGAAAGTATGTTTATTTGGTTATTGACAACACTACTGATGCTGTACGATCCCAAAAAGTCGACCGAAAGCGGTACAATTAGAAAATAACCGAAAAGAATTCCAAGTAAAAATAGCACCGACATATAAAAAACTGCACCAGACGCATGTCTGCGCTCATTCTCGTATAGCGCTGGCTTTATAAAACTCCAAAACTGGTAAATTACATACGGCGAAGCAATAATAAGCCCAGCTATTATTGAAGTCCAGACATGTACCATAAACTGGCCTGACATATCGATGCTGATTAATTGCAATTCGTGGGTATTGATTTTTAAAGAAGGCGTATTCACTAAATCAGCAAGCAAGGCAAGCATGCGGTTAGTCCAGAAATTTGGATTTTTCGGCGCGAAAATTATCGAGTCGAAAATGAAATCTTTCTCGATAAAAGCAAGGATAGAAAAAACACAAATAGCAATAGCTGAACGGATAATATGCCACCTTAAAGCTTCAAGATGATCAAGAAAAGACATTTCAGTCTTGGCTTCTTTCTTCTTTTTCTTTTTGGATGATACTTCTTCTTTGTTGGTTTCTTCAGACATAAAAGGGGAAATAAATGGATCTGACTGGTTAATAAAAAATTCGCACAAATATAGTTTATATTCCTAATTTAACAGATGAGCTATATCTTAAATTTCCTTAAAGCAGTCCTTTATGTACCTAATTTGAATCCCCGAGATTGTTTTTTTATTGATATTTTATATACCTTCGGGATTACATTACGAAAAAGAATCATTTTTTTTGATCAGAAAGAGGGTACGATACTTTTATGGGACTAGAGAACACATTAACAGAACAGCTCCAAAAATATTTTGGGTTTGATCGTTTTAAAGGACAACAGGAAGAAGTGATCAAAAGTGTGTTGAGTGGTAATGATACTTTTGTATTGATGCCCACGGGTGGGGGAAAATCGTTGTGTTACCAATTACCGGCACTTATCATGGAAGGTACAGCAATCATCATTTCCCCTTTGATTGCTTTAATGAAAAATCAGGTTGATTCGATACGAAGTTTTGGTACCGAGGATGGTATCGCACATTTCTTAAATTCTTCGTTAACTAAAGCTGCAGCACAAAAAGTGCGCGACGATGTAACCAACGGCAAAACCAAGTTGCTTTATGTTGCCCCGGAAAGCCTCACCAAGGAAGACAATATCGAATTTCTGAAAAACGTTAAAATATCGTTTTACGCCGTCGACGAAGCTCATTGTATTTCGGAGTGGGGTCACGATTTCAGGCCCGAATACCGGCGAATAAAGCCAATCGTTTCCGAAATCGGGCAAGCGCCCTTAATTGCGCTAACTGCAACAGCCACGGCAAAAGTTCAGCACGACATTCAAAAAACACTGGGCATGCTTGAGGCCAATGTTTTCAAGGCTTCGTTTAATCGTCCGAATTTATACTACGAAGTAATTCCCAAATCGAAACCCGAAACCCAGATTATTAAATTCATCAAGGAGAATGAGGGGAAATCAGGAATTATATATTGTCTGAGCCGAAAAAAAGTTGAAGAACTTACAGAGAATCTGATCGTTAATAACATCAAGGCTCTGCCCTATCACGCCGGAATGGATTCAGCCACCCGATCGGGCAATCAGGATAAATTCCTGATGGAAGAAGTGGATGTAATTGTGGCCACAATTGCCTTTGGAATGGGAATCGACAAACCCGACGTTCGATTTGTAATTCATTACGATATTCCGAAAAGTCTGGAGGGATATTACCAGGAAACCGGGCGTGCCGGACGCGACGGCGGTGAAGGAAAGTGCATTACCTTATATTCAGCCAAAGACATTCAGAAACTGGAGAAATTTATGCAAGGGAAACCTGTCGCTGAACAGGAAATCGGCCGGCAACTGCTTCTCGATACCGCTTCGTACGCCGAGTCGGCAATTTGCCGCCGTATTATTCTCCTGAATTATTTTGGCGAAAAGCTGGAAGAACCTTGCGGAAATTGCGATAATTGCATCAATCCGAAAGAACAGATTGAGGCCAAAGACGAAATTTGCCGCGCACTTCAGGCCATTGTTGAAGTCAAGGAAAAATACAAAGCCGAACATTTGGCCGATATTCTCACCGGGAAAAAGACTGCAGCTGTAAAATCGTTTCGGCATTATGAGCTTGAAGCGTTTAATTCGGGAAACGATCACGGCGAAAAGTTCTGGAATGCAGTTTTCAGGCAAAGTTTGATTGCTGGTTTAATTTCAAAAGACATTGAAAATTACGGATTGCTGAAAATGACCCAGAAGGGCTATGGTTTTCTGGAAAAACCATACGACTTCCTGCTGGTGCGCAATCACAATTACGATGCTATTGAGGAAGAAGCCAATGCCGCTGCCGCCCAGGCCAGTGGAGCCGCAGATCCGGAGTTGTTTGCCATGCTAAAGGATTTACGCAAGAAAATTTCGAAGAAACTGAATTTGCCACCATTTGTGATTTTTCAGGATCCGTCGCTGGCTGATATGGCCTTGCAATACCCAATTACAATCGATGAACTAAAATACATTCAGGGCGTTGGCGAAGGAAAAGCCAAACGCTACGGAAAAGAATTTGTTGAATTGATTAAGGCTTTCGTTGAAGAAAACGAAATAGATCGCCCTCAGGATTTAGTGGTTAAAAGTGTAGCCAACAAATCGAAAATGAAGGTGGGAATCATTCAAAGCATCGACCGGAAAATTTCGCTGGAAGATATTTGCTCGTCAATTGGCGTTGATATGAAAGAATTGATTTCGGAAATTGAAACCATTGTAAATTCGGGAACCAAAATAAATATCGACTACTATCTCGATGAAATTTTGGACGAAGACCGTCAGGAAGAAATTTTTGAGTATTTCAGAGAAGCAAAAGACGACAGCATTGAAGAAGCCCTTAAGGAATTAGGAGAGGAAGAATACACGGAAGAAGACATCCGGCTCATGCGCATTCACTTCCTGTCTGAATTGGGCAACTAATTTGTTTCCTGCACCAAAAAGAATCCTGAAAATCAGCAAAATTTTCAGGATTCTTTGTTTCCGGCTTTAGAAATAGTTTGGCCTGACATCTTTCTTCCGGTAAATATTGAAATCGTAGCCAACCAGTATTTCATACGTTCCAGCCTGGAATTTCCGGATATCCTGAATAATGGCATAATCTGCGGCAAATCCGATCCTGATACTATTCGGAAAGGTAAATTGTGCACTTAAACATGCCGCTCCATTGCTTCTCAGATTCAGGCCCAACTGAAGATTTGCAGGCAAATACAAGTTGGCTGAAGCATCAAAATATACAGGTTTTCCCACTGTTCCAATAATCAGCAGATTGGGCTTCAAGATAATACTTTTGTCGTGCAATTTAAATGCATATCCGGCTGATAAATAAGCTGTTTTAAATTCCTGAAGTGATGAATATCCGGTGCGGTTAACTTTGAATGTATTGTTTATAACCTGCGGAACAGAAAGGCTTATATAGTAATTGTCGCTAAAAATTACAGCACCAACGCCAAAAGCGGTCATAAAATACATTTTTAAATCAGCATTAAACTGAGAATCATAAATGCGATCAGGATACAACTGGTAATCGGTCAGGTTATTGCTGTAATTTACAAATCCGGCCTTAAGGCCAAATCGCAGGTAATTATACATATCGAGCCTAACCTGGTACGAATAATCACCGGTGAAAATCAGACGCTTTTCGTAACCCACATCTCTGCGGATAAGGTCTGCTCCAAAACCACTTTCGTGGTCTTTTATGGGTGAGTGATATGAAAACTGCTGGTAAAGCGTACTTCCTTTGATTGTCGTATAATCCTTACGTGTTGACACAAAGAATCCCGCCTGATCCCACATGCCAACAAATGCAGGATTTATGGTATACATATTATTTACGTACTGCATAGTCCATGGGAATTCCTGTGCTTTAGCCGTACTTCCGGCAAAAAACACGACAACCAATGCCGTAAATAAACTATGTACGCTTTTCCGAATCATCAATTTTTAAATCAAATTCATTTCAAAGCATCAATTTGTTCCTATTAATAGGATACAAATACAAAACTTTTCTTCACTTCGCCGTTACCCAATTGCAGCACATAATAATACGTTCCCGGAATGACTTTACCGTTAAGTGTGTCGGCTGCACGATTTGTTGTTCTTCCGTCCCACCATGCGCGTTCGGCAGTTCCCCAGAATTCAAGATTCCCGTAATGATCTTTCTCAAACAACTTATTTCCCTGCTGGTCAAAAATATACATTTTTGCGTTGGGGAAATGGTCGATACAGTAGATCTGGAAATAGTCGTGGATGTTATCTTCGTTTGGCGAGAATGCGTTTGGTATCATCAAATCGCAATCGCGACCGTAATCCAGGTACTCCGGATGACCGTCAAAATCGGTATCATCGTTACTCCAGTCTCCGTCCATATTTAAATCTTCATACCGCGTCAGGTATTCGTCATTATCGTCGTTTTCGTCACGCCAGTCTCTCAAACCATCTCCATCAAAGTCTTGTATAGCAGCATTGCTTCCAATTGCATTATCCGATGGAGCGCAAATATTAACAACAGTATCGAATCCGTCATCCAATCCGTCGGCATCTTCGTCTTTGCCAATCAGCACATAATCTGGCTTCCCATCTGCGTTTGCGTCATGTCCTTCAATATAATCGGGAACTCCGTCATTATCCGAATCCACATCCAGAAAATCAGGAATTCCATCCGGCTCATATAAATTCGCATCGGTATCCACGGGAACAATCGCTTTCCCGTTCTGATCCGAGTCGTATGCATCATCCAATCCATCGCCATCAGTATCTTTAAAAGATGGACTCACATAATCAGCTGTGCTTTGCGCCTCAACGTTATCCACAATACCATCGTTATCCGAATCTATATCCAACCAGTTAGGATGTCCATCTCCATCAGCATCGGCCAACGGGCCACCTTCGTAAATATTTAATATTCCGTCGCCATCAGCATCCGGATCAAGACTGTCGACAATACCGTCATGATCGAAATCAGCCAAAATAGTAATGACAACTTTCGCAGTATCACCCTGGTAATGTTTGGCATCAAAAATAGCATATTCAAACGAATCAACACCTTCGAAATTCGGTTCAACATGATATTCAAAGGTTCCATCCGAGTTTATTGTGACTGTTCCGTGCAACGGATTCACCACTGGAACAACTTCAATATAGAATGGATCACCTTCAGGATCAGAATCGTTTACAATAATATTTCCTGAAGTCACATAACAACTGGTCGTGAATTCGTCGTCAACCGCAATCGGCGGATAGTTAGGCGGTGGAATGGTTATTACTTTTGAGTTCACACAACCGCTTGCATCCGTTACAAAAACAGTATACGAGCCATCATTCAGGTTCTTGATGTCTTCGGTGGTTTCGCCGTTGCTCCATTTCACACTGTATGGGCCGGTTCCTCCTGAAATACTGATATCGATGGCGCCTTTCCGCTGCGATTTCAGGTCAATTTCGGTGATCGAATCAGTTTTAATCACAATTTGCGAAGGCTGATCGATTGTTACATTAACCAATTCTCCGGAAGTACATCCATTGGCGTCAATGGTCAGGATATTGTATGTGCCAGCGTAAGCTGGAAAAGTTGTTTCGTTTCCTGTCACTTTAACATTATTGAATTGCCCACCCTGATATTTTATGACATACGTTCCATCAGGAACATTCTGAAAACTTAAACTTATACTTCCTGGCTCGCCAAAACATTTGCTGTCGGCTTTTCCTGCAAAAGTCATAATTGGTGGAGGCGGAACAGCCGGAACAGCAATACTTCCTGCAGATTCGCAGCCGGTTATTGTGCTGCGTACACCAATAGAATACGTTCCAGTTTTTAAATTTGCAAATACAACAGACGATTGGTAGATGCCACCATTTACCTTGTATTCAAATTCGGCGCCTAACGGACTGGTAATTTGAATCGTTCCGTTCAGATCGTTACATGTTGGAACTGCAGTTACTTTCGCAACAGGAACAGGAGGATCAGCCGGTAAATCATTAATCCTGATGGTTTGCTCAATCGATTCGCAGCCGGTAGAAATATCTTTTACTTTAATCGTATGAGTACTTCCGGGTAAAAGGTTCGAAAGAACCGCTAAATCCTGATAGGCCCCGCCGTCAAAACTATACTGGAAGCCTGTGCCCGAAGCAGGATCGGTAATTTCAATACTTCCTGATGCAATGATACAACCTGGTTGAGTGACCACAAAAAGTGGAGCTTGTGCAGGTTCAGGAATTAAATCAATAGTGAAAGCAGCAAGTTCTGATTCACAACCTGAAGATGTGTCTTTTACCCGAACCGAATGAGTACTTCCGGGAGTCAGCCCTGTCCAAATTGTATCCGTCTGATAAGTCCCTGCATCCAAACTGTAAGCGTAATTCGGTCCTACGGGCGATTCTACAACAATAGTCCCCGTGCGAACAATACAATTTGGCTGTAAAACGCTTCCAGCTGCTACAGGTGGAGGATCTTTCATTGTGATATCAATTGTTCCGCTAACACTGCAACCAAGGGCATCAGTCACAGTAATGGTGTGAATTCCGGTTGGTAACACAAAAGAACCAGTTCCTGTATATGGTGGTGTACCACCTGTTGCCGAAACCATTACAGTATTATTTGGCGACCCGGTGCAAAGTGGTTCAATTGGCGAAAGTTGAATCACCAGTTCCGGCGGTCCTGCTAAAGTGCCGCTGACAACATTCGACTGGCAACCATTACTATCCCTTATAATAAACGAATATGGCAGTCCTGTTGGTGAATTCACTGTTATTTGTCCATTATTGTCAAGCTTTTTACCGTTTAAATAGTAGGGTTTAGCTCCACCTGTAGCCGTAATTGTAATGGTTCCATCTTCGCCGTAGCATTTTGCCGATACTGCCACACTGGTTGCCAAAACAGGAAGCGGATTAGGCATCGTAAACGTTAAACCAGCTGTACAACCATTTTTGTCGGTAACCGTTATGGTTTGCTTTTTCCCGGCCGGAATGGTATATGTTCCGGTATTGGTATATGGCGGTGTACCTCCCGATGCCGTAACAATCAGTTTTCCTGTACCATTGTAACACAAAGGTGGTTCGTAGCCGAAATATCCTACCGTTAATGCAAGAGGTGGTTCATAAATAATGACCTTACCAAGCGAAACCTGATTTGCAGTATTTGCCGCATCCCGTATCATTACGTTGTAAATTCCAGCCGTTAAACCAGCAATTAATCGGGTGGATTTCCATGTTACTCCGCCATCGACACTATAATTGTATGAACTTGCTCCGGATTCACCACTAATTGAGATAACTCCGGTATTATCGCCTTTACATTTTACATCTGTATGGGCTACATTTGCCTGAATAGATCCGGCCGGATTAATGACTTTCTGAACTGAAATCAAACAGCCAGGAGCATTTTTGTCACGGATAGTTACATCATAAATTCCCGAACTCAATCCCGAAAAAGCAGAAGTTCCACCCCAGCTTAATCCGTCGATGCTGAATTCATAAACTCCAGATCCTCCGGAAACACCTGAGATGGTTATTTTCCCGTCAGCAGCTCCCGCAAAAGTTTCATTTGTTACTGCAATGGTGGCATTAAGCTCGTTCGGTTGTTTTATTTCAATCGTTCCAAGTATGACACTGTTCGTCGCATTTCCAGCATCCCTAATCACCAGCGTGTACTCCTGCGCTATCAAACCTGGAAAGTAATTGCTGCTTTGCCACGAGACTCCACCGTTAATGCTGAACTCAAACACTGCAACACCAGTGGGATTCAGAAATGTGATTGATCCATCTGATCCATTGTAACAGGTGACATCCGACTTGGTATATTGAGCAGTAATCGTTCCGGCCGGTAGAATGATGACTGGTATGGTTATGAAACAATTGGCAACCCGGGCATCGGCCATACTTACCACGTATGAACCGGGAGCTAAATCAGTAAAAACACTCAAAGGCTGCCAGTTAACTCCGTCGAGACTGTATTTGTAAAGTCCGGTACCTCCTTGTTGGCCAACAATGGTTATTGTTCCGTCGTTTGCTCCCGGTAATGTTTCGTTGGTATGTTGCGCAGTAGCTTCAAGTCTTTCCGGCTGAAGTATATCAACGCCATCGAGTCTGGCAACACAATTGTTGGCATCCTGAATTATTAAAAAATTGTAAGTATTTGCTGTTAACCCGGTAAATGTATTTCCGGTATACCAGGTTGCTCCGCCATCAATACTGAATTGATAGGGTCCAACCCCATTTTGTGGATTCAATATCGAAATAGTTCCATCACTTCCCCCATAACAGGATACATTGGTTGGATTGACCGTTGCTGTAATTTGTGGCGGTTGATGAATTTCAACCGGCAGAAAACTAACCACGCACAATGGATTGGCAGCGTCGCGCATTTGAACTTCGTAATTGCCAGCTGTCAGGTTTAAAAGATCACCTGCATACCAATGTATGGCGTCGTACGAAAACTCCCAAGCTCCTGAACCTCCTGACAAATTGCTAAACAGGATTTTCCCGTCGTTACCGTTGTAACAACTCACATCCGAAGTAGAAAGAGTCGCAATTAACTGGTCAGGTTCAGTAATTACAAAATCACCGATGCTATCCAAACATGCATAAGAATTTGCATCCCGCATTTTAAGCGTATAAGTACCGGGAGCAAGTCCTGTAAAGGTTAGATTTTTAATCCAGTTTGAACCATCAATTGAAAATTCATACAACCCCGATCCTCCTGTTGGATTAATGACACGGATTGTTCCATCTTTTGCGTTATAACAGGTTACGTCTGCTTTCTCACCTGTGGCTAAAAGCGGCTCAGGCACTTCAATGCGTATGGTATCAAGGATTAATTCACAGCTAAAAAGTTTGGCATCCCTTATCTTCACTATATAAGTTCCCGGCACCAAATCAGTAAACGCTCCGTTCGAAGTCCAGTTCGAACCATCAATATTGTATTGATACAATCCGGAAACACTGTTGACCGGATTGGTAATTGTTATCGTGCCATCGTTTCCCAAACAGGTTGCGTTGGTTGATGCGACATCGGCATAAAGTGGATCAGGCTCAACAATGGTGTAGGTGCCCAATTCTTCCTCGCAATTTTTGGCGTCGCGCATTTTCACCACATAAATGCCCGGCCCCAAATCGGTGTATGAAGGGCTTGAATTCCAGCTCACACCGTTATCAATGGTAAACAGGTAATTTGGAAGCCCGTTCATCGGATTTGAAATTAAAATTGAACCATCGTTTGCACCGTAACACGAAATATCGCTTGCGAGAACGGTTGCCTGCATTTGCAATGGTTCGGTAATCGTAATTTCAGGTGATATGAACTCAATACAATCCTTGCCCTTTACGTCGCGCATTAACACATAGTAAGTATCAGGCTTCAAATTGATAAACTTGTTGGAACTGCTCCAGTTAATTCCATCAACCGTAAATTCATATGTCCCAAATCCTCCTTTAGCATCATTAATAGTTATCGTTCCGTCATTGGCACCATAACATGTAATATTTGTGTAAGAGATGGTAGCCTGAAGTCTTTCAGGTTCAGTTAAGGTAAGCGTTCCTATTGTTGCCATGCATTCAGGAGCACTCGCATCGCGTATCAACACGGTGTAGGAGCCTGCACTTAAATCAGGAAATATCGTAGCCGTTTGCCAGTCGGTACCGTCAAGACTATACTCATAGACTCCTGACCCGTTCTTTGGATCAGCAACCGTAATTGTACCGTCGTTTCCGGCGAAGCAGGTCACATCGGTTTTTGAGATGGTCGCTAAAAGTGGTTCCGGTTTCGTGATGACAATATTTTTAAGCATGATCTTACAGTCAGGCACATCAGCATCACGAATCCAAACATCATAATTTCCGGCTGAAAGTCCGGTGAATTTTCCATCGGTTTGCCAGTTGGTGTCATTCAGCGCAAACTCATAATTTCCCCAACCTCCGGTTGGATTTAGCACCGAAATAGTTCCGTCGTTACCCAAACAGGTTTCATCACTGTATTCGACCGTGGCAGCCAATTGCCCCGGTTCAACAATTTCGTATGTTCCAAGACTTGTCTCGCAAAAAGCATAATTGGTATCGCGAACCCAAACTTCATAAGACCCGGGCCCAAGATTATTAAAATCCGGAGTGGAAGTCCAGGCCAAGCCATTCATGCGGTATTCGTAATTACCCGAACCTCCTGTTGTTCCTGAAATCTGGATTCGACCATCAGCGGCCCCATAACAGGTTATATCGGATTTAATTACACTGGCTTCAAGATGTATAATGGTTATTTCAACTTTTGACATGGCCGGTGGGCACGACGTTGAAGCACCAAGACCGTGAGCTGTCAGTAACAGGGATACACTTCCTTTCGTCAGATCGCCGGGGCCGGGCGTATAAACCGGATTCAAACTATTTTTATCATCAAAAACACCATCCCCGCTGCTGGTCCAGCGCAATAACCGGTAATTGGATGCCGTTGCATCCGACAGGCTTATCGTATTTCCATCGCAAATGGTTTGGGGAGCTCCGGCATAAGCTGTGGGCTGTCCATAGACCCTGATCAGACCCATTTGTGTACTGTCGCAACCAAATACAGACGTTTGTACAACCATCAGGCTAAAGTTTCCGGTATTTGCCCAAAATATTGAAATGCTGTTTCCATGAATCGAGTCTGTGGTAATAGGGTCAATATCAGCAAATGGGTTGCCTGCCGGGTTGGGCAGCACAACGGGATTACCGTTGCTTTGATCGGTCAGAATCCATTCGTAAGTTGAAGCAGGTTCTCCATTTACCCTGTAAATACGGGTTGAATTGACACATACCGAATCAATGGAATAAGGCTGACCGTTCGCCAGCAGGGCAACGATCAGAAATAGCAATGACAATATGTATCTCAACCTATTCAGCATAGTTTTAAATTCATAGTTTCAAATCACACAGGGCAATGACGGCTTTGTTGATGCGCCACATATAAAATTCAATATTAGTAACTTTAAATGATTGTATGTTTATTACTTTTTATGATATTAAAGCTAAACAATTGATCATTTCATAATTTACTCACCCCACGTCCGCTGGCGGACTTCCCCCCTCTCTTCTCGAAGAGAGGGGCAGAGCATCGCAGATGCGACGGGGTGAGTCAATATTTTAGAATAATTTAAGTACAACATTTTATTGTTCGCGTTACCTGTAAATATCCAGTGTTGTTATTTATAGTCATTTAGTTGTCATTTATCGTTCCAGAGCAACTTAATGACAACTAAATGACTTTTAATGTCTAAAAGCAATTTTTCGAATATCCCTATAACTTTCTCTTTCCCAATTCGTCAACTTCTTTTTGTTCATTATATTGCTGTTTGTTATGGTTCGTACTGGTATATGACTGATGTGGCCGGTTTGGGATTTACGACCTGTGGCACCGGATCGGTCGGCTTGGGATTTTCGCCCCAAAAATCTTTTACCCATGTAACCCAATAGCTGGTGGCTGTACGTGGCCCGGGTGTTAGAACCGCTTCATAAGGAGTTTCTGTTACTCCACTGAAATCCCACGAACGAACGCCATCGGTAATGGTAAAGCTCCAGGGCGGCTCACCCGTTATATCAACCCGAATTTTAACCGGATCGGCTTCACAAATCGGCGTGGTAGTTAGCTTAGCTTTTGGCCGGGCCGGAATAACTTTTATTATACCCATTTTCAGATTGTTCGTACAACCGGTAACATCGTAAGCCGTAACCTTATAAAAATAAATGCCTCTCTTTAACCACTGTACCTGAACTGATTTACCTGTATTTACTCCATTAACGTAAAGTGCATCGCCGTCGGCAATTGCAGTTCCATCAACCACTGCAAAATTTACAGTGGAATCATTGTAAATATCCCACGAATAGGTATCACCATTCATAGAATCAACTTTCAGTTCCAATATTTCTCCTACCTCCACCACAATCGGCTCTATGGGTGGCGCCAACGAGAGCAGTATCAGCAGCAAAACTGCCAAGGCCGAAAATCGTGCTATGGATAGGAATCGGGTCATTTATTTAAGGTACACTATTTAATCTTCAATGGTATTTATTCCTGACGATGGATACTTATTCTTTGATCATTTCTTCGGAGGATCACCCCGTGTAAGGATCATCCGGAACAGATCATCCATTCTTTCAGTTGAATTGATTTGCATATCATTCATGTGTTTAAAATTTGTTTTTTAATTACAACATTAATTGTCCCGGATTAGCGGGTTTTTCCAAGTTATCTTCCTAACTCAAAATTTATCGTTCAACATTCGAATCGGATTTCATCCCGGGAATTCAATGGATTTGCAAGTACTTGAATCCCCGGGATTCTATCCTTTAATCATAGGCATTTCTCCTTAAATTTTTATAGGGTGGCGAGGTTGTTAACCGCACATACATTTCAGCGTTTAAACATCGCTGCACCCGTTGGCATATTGTAAATAATTAAATTGAAAATAATGTCGCATTTTAATTCACTTATTCACTCACCCCAAAGACCGAATGCTCGGTCTTTCTCCCCTCTCTGCAATTAGAGAGGGGCAAAGCATCGCAGATGCGAAAGGGTGAGTCAAGGTTTGGAAACATTTAAATGCGACATTTATTAGTTCTTATTACTTATTACATGTTTGACTTGACATGATGTCAGTTTTCGTTCATTAAGCATTCATTTCAAGTTTCCGGAAGTCGTCTTCCATCGGTTAGAAGTGCATTGCACTTTGTTGGATGAGGATTTCGTTCCGCCAGAAATGTATTTCAAGTAGTTAGAAATGATTTTGCAACGTCAGTCTGTCCGTTTTAGGTTTACTATAGTCTGGTTACAACCGTTTAAGGTCGATTTGCATCGTAGCACAAACTGTTCAGCTTCGTGTAAAGTCATTTGCACCTTTACAAAAAGCCTTTGTGAAAGTCTAAACCTGATTTGACTGCACTGCATACTCATTTGAAACTTTTGTTTACATCACCATTTGCATTTTCTCATAAATCCTTGTTAACCTTCAACCTTCTCCGGAAGAGCTTTCACTCCTCCGGATAAAGTTTAGGATTTCATGAAAAATTAATACTCATACTCTCAAGAATTAAGGAGTTTTAGTAACAGGAGCATCAGGATTTGGTATAGTTTCTGGAGTCGTAGCATCGTCAAGTTGTGGACGTGGTAATACAGTAATTGTAGCAAAGTCTACATCGTCTGGTTTATCAAGCGCAGGGTCACCACCACAGTCTTCATCTTCCATATCCCAAATACCTGTTTCTGTATCATCCCGTGCATCAACCGCTAGGGCAAAAGGATTACTCGTTAAAGACTCTTCAGTATTATTCGTAACAACTACCTTAACAAAAACTGAAACTCCAGTTGCAACATCTGCTGCATTCGTCGCAGTTAAATGTGTACCAGGAGCCCAACTAAAAGTACCAGGAGTTGTAGACATGTCTCCAACAGCTAAATCACCTGAAGCAGCACCAATAATATTGGTTCCATTTTTTGCATCATTAAGCGATGGATACATTGCTAAAACTGCAGTTTGCGTTGAGACCAACCCACTGGTTATTGAAAAAGAAGGTGTCCAGTCGGTTACAAAGTTTGCTGCAGCAACTTCAAAATAAAATGTATTGGTACCATAATCCATATCTATTTCATGGCTTCCTGCATTATATTCTGCTTTTTGTACTACATCCACGCAAAGTTTTGCTGTAGAATTATCGTCCCATGATAAAGTTTTGTCATCAGTTGGATTAATAGCAGCAATATCAATGGTAAAGTTAGGTAGAGGAGCAATTTCGAATACCTGTATGTTATCAGCACAATTCTCACCTTCAGCGTACCCTACGACAAAGGTTGATTTTTTCGGTGCATCTGCTGCAGTTGCTTGGTATTTAGTTTTAGCCAACATTCCGGAGCTCCATGTAATTGAAACAGAATTACCTGTCGCCGCAGCTGTTGTTGTACCATATGTTGCGCCTTTGGCTACAAGATCGGGTATATCTAATCGTCCAGAAAAATTAGTATTCGTCATAGCAGGAACAGTAACTGGGCCAGTTATAAATTGTGGATCCTGCGTTGCCCACCATGTATATGAAGCTGCATGTTCTTCTCCTGCAGTACCATCAAGAGAATACGTGTAGGGCACCCCGGCGAATGGATGTAATGGTTCAGAAGTTGCTATACAACTTAATGGATTAAGTGGTTGGGGAGTTGGGTTCGTAGGATTCGTAACCCCTGGCAACAACTGCCCAAACGAACTTGTCGTACTGGCTAAAACCGCCAGCACAAAAAACGCGAGAAATAGAATTTGTTTTTTCATGATTTTAAAAATTAAGTGTTTGAAAAAATTTTGATTTTGTTTTTTTTGATGTCTTGTATTTATATTTATTTCTGTCATTTTACAGATTTTTTAAGTTTCTAAATGTACTTGTAAAATTTTGTCTGTCCGCATCCTTTTTTCATCGGGAGGATGCTCCGGGAAAAGGTCGTAGCCCGCGTCCATGCCTGGCGCCCGGCCCGGCGGCCCTGTTGAATACGTTACTCCGGTTCCTTTGTGAATATAAAATTTAGAACCTGTTGATCCAATCAAATAATGATCAAATTGCAGCCGTTCTGTTTTTATTTTTTGCATGCTCATTTTATTCAACTGGTACTCATCATTCATTCCGGCCCCAGCTTGCCTTTCAATCGTGTTTCGATTTTTTGATTTCATTTTCGTTTCCATTTTTTATTAATTATTGATTGATACTTTACTGTTCTGCTATTTATTGACTCACCCCGCCTTCGCAAGCTCAGGCCGCCCCTCTCTACCCGTAGAGAGGGGAAAGGGCACCAAAGGTGCACTGGGGCGAGTTCTGTTTTTGATATTTATTTTTCATCTTCATTCTTTAAAGTGATCAGCTTGATTCTTTCCAATACCTTTTGAAAATCTTCAGAAACTTCCTCATTCTTTATCCTGATTATCTTCAGATTCAGGCTCCTTAAAATATCTTCCCGATGCATATCCTTCTCTTTTTGAAACTCGTGAATATCTCCATCAACCTCAACAACAAGCATTTTCTCCGCACAATAAAAATCTGCAATGAAATACCGAGGTTCATTGTCAATCACCTGATATATGATCGGGTGCTGGCGCAGGAACTTTAAATTCAGAAATTTTCGATTTCTTAGTTTCTGCCACAGAAGACTCTCCGCTTTTGTCATCGTCTTGCGAAGTTCTCTTGCTCTGTTTACCGGTGTTTTTAATTCACTCATTGTTTATTTTCAGTTATTGTTTATCGTTTTCTGACTCACCCCACGTCCGCTGGCGGACGTAGCCCCTCTCTACCCGTAGAGAGGGGAAAGGACACCGAAGGTGCACTGGGGTGAGTTCTGTTTTTGATATTTATTTTTCATCTTCATTCTTTAAAGTGATCAGCTTGATTCTTTCCAATACCTTCTGAATATCTTCAGAAACTTCCTCATTCTTTATCCTGATTATCTTCAGATTCAGGCTCCTTAAAATATCTTCCCGATGCATATCCTTTTCTTTTTGAAACTCGTGAATATCTCCATCAACCTCAACAACAAGCATTTTCTCCGCACAATAAAAATCTGCAATGAAATACCGAGGTTTATTGTCAATCACCTGATATATGATCGGGTGCTGGCGCAAAAACTTTAAATTCAGAAATTTTCGATTTCTTAGTTTCTGCCACAGAAGACTCTCCGCTTTTGTCATCGTCTTGCGAAGTTCTCTTGCCCTGTTTACCGGTGTTTTTAATTCACTCATTGTTTATTTTCAGTTATTGTTTATCGTTTTCTGACTCACCCCACGTCCGCTGGCGGACGTAGCCCCTCTCTACCCGTAGAGAGGGGAAAAGCACTCCGAAGGAGGGCTTGCCTGCCTGCCGCAGGCAGGGGGTGAGTCAATGTATTTGATATTGTTGATCATTTTTATCATTGGCCGTTTTATCATTTGCTTGACTCACCCCGCCTCCCTTGTTCAGGGAGTCCGCCCCTCTCTCGCGAGAGAGGGGAAAAGCACTCCGAAGGAGGGCATGGGGGTGAGTGACGGTTTTGCTATTTTTCTTCTGTCTCATCTTTAATTCATTTTAATTAATTCAGGTCTTGGCTTAATGGTTATAGTTGTTGAAACAGGATCACTTTCATTGCCGTGGCAGTCGGTAATCCAGTACGAAATGGTATGCATCCTGCTCTGGAAAGTTTTTCCGTCGCCCCAGAGCTTAATGTCTGCTGGTGAACCACTAATCAGATCAATATATTCCGATGGCTGTCCCGTTCCCGAAACAGAAGGTTCCAATGGATCACTGCCATCAAAATCGATGGTCCAGCGAATGGTGTAACCATCTGTTTCCGAGCAGCAATTATCTGTGTAAGTTGATATATCCAAATCAAGATCCGTACTTCCGGCCTTGAGAATAGCATAGTCGGCAGCCGGATAATCGATTGTGTAATCCAGATTATCGGCATCGCCCGTATAAACCGCACCTGAAAGAGGTTCAACGCAGAATTCGGCCGGGTCGGCAGTGGCTTTTGGCGGCTCGTGGTCTTCAACAGTTACTATCTGATCGCACTCATCGTGTCCCGAAGCATTGGTAGCATACCAGTGAATGGTAGAGGTACCAAGCGGGAAATCAACAGGCCCCACAGGGGTCGGGCTCACACCGGTACTTGTTCCGGTGCCAATCACTGTTGTCCCATCAGGAGCGTAAACTGTCCAGGTCCAGTTGAGCGTTTCGCCGGTAGTATTTGTTGGTACACCCGGATTATCAGCGTCGCCCGATTCAATATGATTGTGGCAAACTCCAAGATCGGTTGTTAAAGTAACCGGTAGCAGACAGTCAATATCGGGCGGGAAAAGTGCAAAAACGGTGAACTGGCAGGGAGTAGGATTTCCGCAAAGATCGGCAAACACGTAACTAACCGTTGATAAGCCTGAAGTAAATTGATATGGGTCAGGTATAAGTCCGTTTCCAGTGACAGTTGTGCCATCAGGGTTGGTAATTGTCCACGAGATTAGTATATCAGTTTTGGCTGTACAATTGTCGGAGTAATCGAACGCCGGAATTGAAAAAGTAGCATACGTTTTATCGAAATCTGAAGGGGTTTCAAATCCGGCAGTTGGGCAATTAACAACAGGCGCTTCGTTATCGTCTATTGTTATCGTTTGGTCGCAAGTGGCTGAATTTCCGGCGGCATCAAATACAGTCCATGTTCGTGTAATCGTGATTGGGCAGCTTCCTGAAGCAACATCAATGTAAGTAACAGATACAATTCCGCAATTATCGTCTGCAATACCTCCGTTTGTAGCATCCGCGAACTCAGCATAGGAGGAGTTTGCTGTAGTGGCAGAGAAATCAGGACCAGTAATTGATGCGGTGCTGCAATCAACAAAAGTGCGTGTTGCCGGGCAGGTGTTTATTACCGGAAGTTCTTTATCGGCAACTTCAACAGTTTGGGTACAGGATGTTGGAGAGCCCACCGTCGGAGTAATTGTCCAAACAACATCGGTTGTTCCAACCATGTAAATGCCGCTGGCATTATTGGTGCCGGTGCGGTCGTTGGTTACAGTGTACCCAATGTGACATGGATCGTCAACCGTTGGAATCGGAATTGTTAAATTAGCAGAACAGAGACCCGGATCGTTAGGCGCTGCAACAATATCTGGCGGACAAACTGTTGTAAATTGTGGCGGATTGTACGGGATGATGGTAACCTTAAATGAGCAGGTAGCTGAATTATTATCCGGATCGGTCACTGTATAAACCACAGTTGTGACGCCTGCATTGAACGACTGCCCCTTTACCGAACCGCTTCCTGTGCGAACAGTTGCTCCAGTCATTTCCCAGGTAATTGTAAGGTCTGCAATATCCCAACAATCATCAGAATAAACCGGATCAACAATATCGCCGGGAACCACAGAACAGTTACCTGCATCGGTAACGTCGGTAACATCATCGCAACCGCCAATACCAATATCGGGAGGAGTGACATCTTTAATTGTAACAGTAAATGAACAACTTACCGAATTATTGTCGGGATCGGTAACCGTATAAGTTACAGTGGTTACGCCAACATTGAACGTCATATTTGTAACGCTTCCGAAACCATTACCGGTTGTCGCACCCGCCATTGTCCAGCTAAGTGTAAGGTCAGCAACATCCCAACAGGTATCCGAATAATCGGGATCTTCCAAACCGGCAGGTATTTTTGAACAGTTGTCGGGTGCGGCAACATCTGTAACATTAACGCATTTAGTTAAGTCCATCACAGGGGGTGTCACATCAATTATGGTAACCGTAAACGAACAGGTTGCTGAATTTCCATCAGGATCGGTTACCGTATAAACAACTGTAGAAACACCAACATTAAATGACAACCCTGTGACCGAGCCGGAACCTGAACCAGTGGTTGCCCCGGTTATTTCATAGGTTAAAGCAAGAGTAGCGAACGGCCAGCAATTATCGGAATAGACAGGATCCATCGTTGCAACGGGTGTTTTCGAACAATTAAGAGGATCAGCATTCTCTGAAACATTCGCACAACTTGCAAGATCAATCACGGGATCAGTAACATCAACGATGGTTACGGTAAATGAGCAATCTGCGTGATTTCCGTCAGGGTCGGTAACTGTATAGGTAACTGTAGTAATGCCAACATTAAATGTCATATTCGTTACTGTTCCCAAACCATTGCCAGTTGTTGCACCAGTCATTTCCCAACTCAGAACGAGGTCTGTTTTAGGCCAGCAACTGTCGGAATAATCAGGATCGTTCAATGTATCGGGTACCTTTGAACAGTTGTCGGGAGCCGCATTTTCAGTAACGTCCGCGCAACTGCCCACGCTAAAAACTGGGGGGGTAACATCTAAAATTGTTACCGTAAACGAGCAGGAAGTTGTGTTTCGGGCTGAGTCAGCGGCAGTGTAGGTAACCGTGGTCACACCAACGTTGAAGGTTTCGCCGCCAACATAATTAAAACCAGTAGAAGCCGACGAGCGAACGGTTGCCCCTGTCATTTCCCAGGTAATGTCAGCGACAGCGCAATTATCGTCAGCTACCGGATCGGGAATTGCAACATTATCCAGATAACAATTGTTAGGTCCGGCTGACTGTACCACAGGCAAAGGACAGGTGATGGTTGGCGGCTGGTTGATACCATCAATCATGGTTACCGTCTGGATGCAGGTTGAAGCATTTCCACAACCATCCTTGGCAGTCCAGGTGATGGTGGTTACTCCAACCGGGAACGGATTGGTAATTGGCAACCCATCATCTCTTACACCTACCAGCGAAGCCAGCAAACAGTTGTCGGTAGCGGTGGTCGTCCCCAAATCGACCCCGGTAGCCTCACATTCAGAATTATCTGCAATTCCTGAAACATTGGGAGCACAAACAATTACCGGGGGAGTAGTGTCGGCAACAGTAATAATTTGGACTTTCGAAGTTGTATTTAAGCAATTATCACTAACCGTCCATTTTCGGTAGATAATAATTTCGCCGTTGCAGGTACCTGCAGCAATGGAATCGCTGTAATTCATTGTAAGGTTCCCGGCAAGGGTACAGTTGTCAGCCAAATCAGTCGGAACACCAGTGATTGACGGGTCAGCATCGTAGTTACAACTGGCATCTTTGGAAACAGTAGTGTTGGCAGGAGCGGTGAAAGATGGTTCCTGGAGAACATTGCTCGGAGCATCAATGGTAAAAATAGCGGAGCAATTGGAAACCTGTCCGCAAACATCAGCCGCCGAGTAATTTACAATAATTGTTCCTCCGCACGCATTCGGAGGCGAAAGGGTAGAAAAGTCGTTTGCGACGGTTCCGCAACCACCGGTAAAGCTAAATTTCGCCAACCATACAGCAAAAGCAGCATCGATAGCCGCCTGACTCTGGCAGGCTGGTTGCACTTCATCTGCCGGACAACTTACCGTCAGTACATCCGGATTCAATGTGAAGCTGGCTGACTTGGTTACCGACTGCCCGCAATCGTCGGTGGCAGTAAATGGTATACTTACCGTACCTCCACATGAGTTAGGCAAGGTATAAACCGAAAGATCAGAGGTGGTTACGTTACAACCACCGGTATAGGTAAACTGCGCTTTCCATAAGTTAAAAGCATCAATAACAGTTTGGCTGGTATTACAACCCTGCACGGTTTCGTCTGCCGGTACGATCACATCCAGATCTGGCGCCGCGCCAATGGTAAAGGTTGATGTACATTCCATATGCTGGGCACAAACACCTGTCCCATTATCAACTTTGTAAGTAAACGAGATCTGACCATTACATACCATATTGCCCAGCGGCGGCACTTCGTCGATATTGGTGGTAACATTACAACCGCCAAGCGTAGAAAATCCGCCGACCCAGGTATCGTATGCATCGGTAATTGCCTGAATACCCAAACAGCCTGCAATGTTCGGATCGACAGGGCAGTTAACAATGAGCGTAGGCGCATCGGCTACCGTGAAAGTAGAGGTGCCCTGTACTTGATTCGCACAACCTGCTAATCCGTTTTCGGCAGTGAATGTAAAGGAAAGTGTTCCTCCACAAGAGATGTCAGTTAAGTCAGGAAACGAATCCAGGTTTGTTACAACAGCACAGCCTCCGGTTGTTGTAAATCCCGCTTTCCAGTCGTTGTATGCTGTAACAATATCATTGGAACCGGAACACAATGGCAAACTAACCCCTGAAGGAACATTGATGGTTAATTCAGTTGGAGGTTCTACAGTAAAGGTTGAAAAACACGACTGATACTGGTCACAGTTATTTTCGGCGATATAAGTAAAGGAAAGCTGACCCCCACAGGTGAGATCTGTAAGCGGTGGTATTTCGCCTATATTATCGGTTACGGCGGAACATCCGCCACTGTATGTGAATCCTGCCTTCCACGCATCATATGCAGCTGCAATGGTTGCATTATCTGAACAGGCGCCGAGCACTGGGTCGGCCGGACAAGTAATATCCAAAGCACTGACAGGCTGCACGGTAAAGGTTGCTGAACAAGATTCGCTTTGTCCACAGGCATCCGTTGCCACAAAAGTAAAGCTGAGTACGTCGCCACAGGCAATGTTGCCCAGGATTAGCGGAGGAATCTCAATGATATTCGTGCTGATATCGCAACCGCCATTGGTAACAAAACCAGATTTCCAGTTGTCATATACTGCTGTGATCACAGCCGGATCTGTACATGCCGGAAGATTTGGATCAATCGGACAACTGACAGTAAGCGGTGAAAGTATAGGCCAGATTACAGTTTGCACAAATGGCAGACTTTCTGCGCCACAATCATCTATATAAATCCAGGTTCTCTTTTGGATCCTGCTACATCCGTCTATTGTTACCGGACCTGTTATTGGATATCCGGCTTTAATCAACGGCGTACTGCAATCATCGGTAACTATTGGATCTTCAAATACCGGAGTATAAGCATCATTCTGGCAATCAGCAACTATAATCGAATCCTTACCAGTTAATACAGGTATATCGTTTGGCATGTTTAAATTATACACGACCAATTTTCCGGGACCACCAGTATTGGTTGAGGTTCCAACCCTAAACCCAATGTTGTCGCCGCTCGCCACTGCAATATTTTTGTGACCTGAAGCGCCATTGGTATTTCCCAATAAAGTGGCAACACCGTTGACCAGCACGTAGGCAGCATCAGTTTCATTGGTGGCCGGGTTAATTACAAACTGCTGGGCAGCTGCATACATGTTACTTCTGTTCCTGGTATTGTAGCTTGGCCATTGATAAGTTAATCCACCGGTTGCACCTGCGCCTGGTTTTATCAACTGGGCGACCCTGGAAGTTGTTTCAACGTCGTTGTAATACATAGTGGTTGTCCCCATCGGCGCATTAATGAACTCCACATCGTTACCGCTTGAACCATTGATATTGACCGATAACCCTGTTACTACCATTGAATTTGCTATCGTCGTGTTAACAGAAGGAATCGTGATGCTCATAAATCCTTCAACCGCAGGAGGAGTAAGTAAAGCATTTGTACCGTTTGAAGCACCAATCGGAGAGGATGAACTATGCCCGGTAATCCTGCTTGAATAAATACGGTCGTCGTTTGACACGTTTGTAGCACTGAACGTATAATTTGCAACTCTTCCCACATCGGCTGCTGTTGCAATTTTATACCACGAAGAAAGAGTTACCTGGCCAGGATAACTATCGGTTTTGATTAAACTAAATCCTTCGGAATTTGATATTGTCGAAGAATTGTTAACGTGAATGGTAACGATGATAAGGTCGCCCAACGATATATTGGAAGGCGGAGCAACAACCATCTGGCTTCCACCACTGTTACTTCCTACTTTCTGATCTTCCTGATGCCAGACTATCTTGTTCGGAGGTGCCAGAAAACTCCAGTCGAAAGTCAAATTTCCGGCTCCTGAACAATGCGTAATATCAGTTGTTCCGGCAGTTCCACTCCCGTTGTCGCTACCAACCAGGGTTACCAGGCAGGGTTCTTTACTGTCGTCACGGGTGCCGTTTGAGTTCGAGCCACTTAGTGGCCATTTAGCCAGTTCGATACAACCCGTAAATGAATTGGGTGGAACAATGGTGATGGTCCTTGTATCAGTAATAGGCACACAGGTGCCACTGCCATCCGGATCGTTGGTGGTCAGTGTCAGGGTAACCGTTCCGACAAACGCTGCCGGAGGCGTGTACGTCACCGCAGCCGGGTTTGAAGTGAGTACGGTACTACTCAAAGAACCGGTTCCAACAGGGTTAGTAATCGACCATTTTGCAGAAGTGGTTCCAACTGTTGATATTCCACCAACATAGGCTCCCGTCAAAGTTACGGGAGAAGAGCCGCACAAAAATTCGGGATCGCCTGCTTCTACAATTAATGACGAAACGACATTCAGAATAGCGGGATTACTGAATTTAATACAACCGGTAACCGGATCGGTGATCTGCAATACAAAATAATGATAACCGAGCCTGTTGTTAATTGAAAGGTCAACAAGCCATTCATAGACATTATGCCAGCTTCCCGCAGCATTTGTCCAGGGCCCATCAGGTGTCGGCCCATATAAAATTGTAGGTTTCCAACTGTTACTTCCCGATCCAAAATAACCGGAACCAACCTGATTACCATTGGGTAATAAAATTTCAAGATCGTTATCGCTCAACGCAT
This sequence comes from Prolixibacteraceae bacterium, assembly GCA_963677955.2. Lineage (GTDB taxonomy): Bacteria > Bacteroidota > Bacteroidia > Bacteroidales > Prolixibacteraceae > Aquipluma. The sequence continues at coordinate 2,440,652 of CAXXQR010000001.1, read as the reverse complement.
CAGAACCGGCACAAACTTCAATATAATCCTCCATGAAATTGGAGTTCCAGGTCAGCCCTAATGCAATTATATCAGGTTGAACGGTAACATTCACGTCAAATGTACTGCTGCAGCCGTCTTTCGTAGCAGTCACATGATATCGCACAACACCGACGGTCCCGCTTCCTCCCGGTGCTTTTACTGAGTTATTTTTTAGTACATCTTTAATGATACTGGTGCAAGAACCGCTGCAATTTGAAAATCCGGTCACAGAACCGGATGTATTTGTAGCAGTCCAGGTGAAGGTGGTTCCCGGAACTGTTGAATCCAAAATAACATTGGCCGTATCTCCGCTGCAAATGGTAACCGGAAGGGCCGAACCTACAGGAACAGGATTAACAGTTATTGTAAACGTACAATTATCGGAACATATATTCCCCAGCGTGTATGAAATGGTATGCGTACCGACGCCGGCAGTTGCAGGGTTAAACCTGTAATTTGGATTAACAAAACTTACCCCTGGCCCGGAATAAACTCCACCGGCGGGCAATCCGCCACTCAAATTAAAAAATGCTGAGTTGCTGCAAACCACCATGTCAGCCGGGCAGGTTGGCGGTGCTGGCGATCCTACATTTACATCAACAACTGTTGGCGTCAATGCCGTACAACTGTTGGCATTGTAATAATTCACGCTGACAGTCTGAGCACCTGCGCTGTTCCAAACCACCGTCGCGGTACGGTCGGTTGCCGAACCACCGGCGACAATGGTTCCTCCACCTGAAACCGACCAAATATATCCATTCATTCCTGCCTGGGTTGTGTAAACAGTTCCGGCACCACCGATACATCCATCTACCGGACCGGTAATAGTGGGTGTTGGAAGCGGCTGAACAGTAACTGCAAAAACTTTTGGAGCCGTTGCACTGCAGCCATTTACATTCGTGTAGTTCAATGTCACGGTTTGTGCACCAGCCGTGTTCCAGGTCACAGTTACTTCATGATCGGCAGGGGTACCTCCTGAAGTGATCGTTCCTCCGGCTGAAACAGTCCACTGATAATTTGACATTCCGGCTACTGTGGAATATACTTTATCGGTAGAACCAACACAAACGCTGTTTGGCCCGGCTATTGTCGGAACAGGCAGAGCATTGACCGTCACATTACTCGTTGTTGGAGTAGCAGCGCTGCAACCACTTGCACTGGTATAATTAACCTTTACAGTTTTTACTCCTGTAGTATTCCAGGTGACTGTAACAAAATCATCAGCAGTTCCGCCTCCGGCAGTTATTGTTCCTCCGGCTGCAATAGTCCAGATGTAATTGGACATCCCGGCTTCTGTTGTATAAGTATTTCCCGTTGATCCCAGACATACGCTGGTTGGACCGGTAATCGTAGGTACAGGCATCGGAGTTACCGTTACCGGGTAAACAGTCGGAGTTGACGGATTACAGCCATTCGTATTGGTGTAGCTTACACCAACTGTTTGCGGGCCACCAGTATTCCAGCGAATGGTTACTGTATTGCTGTTGGAAGATCCTCCTGAAGTAATGGTTCCTCCCGACGAAACAGTCCAGATATACCCTGACATTCCGGCATCAGTTGTATAAACATTTCCGGTTGTTCCGGCACAAATCAGATTGGGCCCAACCAACGAAGGCACTGGCAGCGGGCTAACCGTGATATTTTTCACCGTTGGTGCTGATGCCTGACAACCATTTGCATTTCTGTAATTTACTGTGATTGTCTGTGCCCCCAGGGTTGTCCATGTAACAGTAACAGAGTTGCTGGTGTTTGTACCTCCTGCAGTGATTGTTCCCCCAGCTGAAACAGTCCACTGGTAGTTTGTCATCCCGGGCTGAGTGGAATACAACTTATTGGTGGCGCCCTCGCAGGCGCTGGTTGAGCCGGTTATTGTTGGTATGGGTAATGGGTAAACATTAACCGGGTACACTGTGGGTGTTGTAGTAACGCAGCCATTCGGGTTGGTATAACCAACGCTAATATTGTGAGATCCACCGGTTGTCCACGTAACAGTGACTGAATTGTCGGTGGGCGTTCCTCCGGAAGTTATGGTACCTCCGGAAGAAACAGTCCACAGGTAATTTGTCATTCCGGATTCAGTAGAGTATACATTCCCGGTAGTTTCTGCACAAATGTTGGTTGGCCCGGTAATAACAGGAAGCGGCTGGGATATTACATTTACTGTTGCGGTGCCGCTTATGATTGCCGGACAAGTAGGAGGTTCAGAATTCAGGTATTGAACACTCTCCAGATTGTAATTAAATGTTCCTGCCGTATTTGTCGGAACTGCAATTTGTACATTTGAGTTTGCGGGGATATTTACAGTGTTACTTCCTGTTCCGTTAATGTTGTAGGTAACTACAACGGTTAAACTCATTGGATTCGCTATACTGATATTTGGTGGAACTGAGTTCTGGCAAACCGTTGCACCTCCCGAGATAGTGGCTTTCGGGGTTGGTCTAACGGTAACGTTAAACGAAACAGGCAGACCAGTACAGCCATTTGCTTTTGGTGTTATTGTTAGAGTTGCTGTTCCTGTACTGGCAGTGAAAGCCGGAATCCCGGCAACACCATTTACATTGGCGAGCCCAATGGTTGCACCCCCGCTAATATCAAACAAAACACCTGTCGGAGTTCCGGTTAGCGGGTATGGTGTCGACAATTCACCATTGCAATAAATAACTCCTATGGGTGCCACTGCAACAGGAACTGGATTGACTGTGATTGTGAAAGTCTTTGCCGGGCCATCGCAGGTGGTACCTCCAATGGTTAAATGGGGGGTAACCGTAATGGTGGCTACCAAAGGTTGTGTTCCGGTATTGATTCCGGTAAATGGGATAATACTCCCAGTACCATTGGCAGCCAAACCTATTGCAGGTTCGCTGTTGGTCCAGGTATAGGTAGACGTGCCTGTTGTATTTGTCGTACTGAAATTAATCATCGTGGTCGATGATCCGTTGCATATTTCCTGATTGGATGGTTGGTTTACCTGTGGTTCAGGATTAACATTCACGGTGTAGTTTGCTGTCGCTGTCTGACCTGTACAACCGTTGTTACTGGTTACGGTCATGGTCAGTATAACTGTATTTCCTTTATCCGTTGGGCCTGCTGTATAAGTTGGAGTTAAGGTGGTTGCATCAGAAATTGAACCTGAACCATTGTGAGACCACTGTATTGTTCCGTTGGAGGCAGTCGCACCGCTAACTGTAGCTGTTCCATTTGAGCAGATAGTCTGGCTTCCTCCTGCTGTTGCTGTTGGAAGCGGGTCGACGTTTACAGTGTATGTTGCGGTAGCAGGTGCAGATGTTGAACAGGCATTGTTGCTTGTTACAGTCATCGTTAGAGTTACCGCATTTCCCGCATCTCCGCTAGCAGCTGAATACGTTGGTGTTAAAGTTGTATTGTTCGAAAGTGTACCGGCACCACTGGTTGTCCATAATATCGTTCCGTTGGAAGCAGTTGCCCCGCTCACTGTCGCTGTACCATTTGCACAAATGGTTTGGCTTCCTCCGGCGCTGGCCGTTGGTAATTGATCGACCACAACTGTAACATTACCTGTAAATGAAGTACCTGTACAATTGGCATCGGCAACTGCTGTTAACGAATATGAGGTTGTCACCGAAGGTGTTACCGGCAAAGTATATGTGCTTGAATTAATATTCGAGATTGTTACCGGGGTTGTGCCATCGGTGTATGTTATACTCCAGGGTTGGGTTCCTGTAAGCGCAACTGACAGATTTGCTGATGAGCCTACACAAATGGTTGTATTTCCCGAAATTGCTGCGGTTGGTAAAGGATTTACGGTAACTACCGCGCTGCCCGACAGGGAAGTGGCATTGCAATAAGCGTCGCTTACTGCAGTTAACGTATAAGTTGATGTAACCGAAGGAGCGACAGTGAATGTATGTGGGGAAGTATTGATTCCCGAAATAGTCACAGGTGTGATTCCATCGGTATACGTTACACTCCAGGGAGCAGTACCGGTAAGTGTAACCCTAAAGGTAGATGACTGCCCGGCACAAATAGCCGAATTATCTGAAATAACTCCGGTTGGCAGTGAGTGTACAGTAACGGCAGACGAAGTAGATACACAACCTGTTCCTGATTCAGTAAAAGTAAACGTAGCGCTTCCGGCAGAAATACCCGTGATAACACCGGCATTGGTTATGGTGGCCACCGATGGATCGTTGCTGATCCAGGTTCCGCCTGTATTGGGTGTCCAGTTGATGGTTTGTCCCACACATACCTCACCAGGTCCAGCTAATGAAGGTAGCGGATTAACAACCAAATATCTGCTTTCGGAGCTGACCAGTGTACAAGTTGATGGATTACCCGGATTGATATTGGGCTGAGTGATCGGAAAAGTAACTGACAAGCGATATTCACCAGCGTCAGAAGGTGTGGCATTGCTAAAGTTAAGTGTTGTGGTAGTGGCACCCGAAACAGAACCGCCATTAACTACATTGGTTCCACCGGGATATTTTTTCCATTGGTACGAAACCGGCGTTTCTCCTTCAGTTGTACCACCAAAAGAAGCATCTTCACCTTCACAAATAGTGGTTGTTGGGCCGGCCGGAGTCAATGCAAGTATCCGGTTAACGGTTAATGTTGCTGCATTTGATGTAAATGTTGCGCTTGCAGCATCGGTAACCACAACCCGGTATTGTGTGCCATTCGGATTGTTTGCACTACCAATCTGACTGACATTTATTGTACCTGAAGATAGACCAGTAATATCAGGGTCACCAACAATGTTCGTGAAACCAGGGTCAGTGGGTCTTTTGCGTTGCCAGGTATAACCGATAGGCGGCGAACCACCCGAAATAGAGACGCTAAATGCAACCGCCGAATTGTAACAATCCGACTGGTTGACCGGATGCCCAACAATGGCCAGATCAGGATTAACCGCGACTACTAATGAACTGGAAGGACTGGTTCCACAGTCGTTTGAAGCTGTAACCGTAATGTTTCCACCCTGATTGGCAATACCTGTGGTTACAGTAATCGTGTTTGTTCCCTGTCCCGTATTAATCGTCCAGCCCGCAGGCACTGTCCATGTATACGATGTGGCATTGGGAACTGCAACAACACTGTATGTTTCTGAAGAGCCAGGAATTACATAGTCATTTCCACCAATGGCACCTGGCTGAACCGGCGCTTCAGGCCTGATTGTTATGGTAGCGCTACCCGAAATGCTATTGCTGCAAGATGGGGCCGACTGATATTCAACACTCACCAGGTTATACACAAACGGACCAACTGCATTAGTCGGAGCAGCAACTGTATTTGTTGAGCTGGCACCGATGTTTATGGTTTGGTTTGAACCACCGTTAATGTTGTAATTCACCGTTACCGGCAAAGCCATTGGGTTGGTAAATGTGATATCGGGGGTTGAAGTATTTTGACAAACCGAAGTTGTACCACTGATTGAAGCACTTGGTGTTGGCAGCACATTGACTGTAGTAGATGCTGCTGCCGATGGACCGTTACAGCCATTGGCTGTTACACTAATGGTTGCAGTTCCCGAGAAATTGGAATCCCAGGAAACTGTTCCGGTGGTTCCGGTTCCTGAAATCGTATTCCCAATTCCTGTTACTGTCCAGTTATAACTTGTGGCATCGCTTGCCGAAGTTGTATACGTGGTGTTTCCACTTCCCTGACAAATGGTGGTTGCAGCAGGCGTCGGATTGGTTGGCGCACCAACGGTAGGCGTAACATTTACGGTGTGTACTACCTGAGCAGAAGGCCCGTTGCATCCGCTTGCCGTCACCTGAATATCAACTGTTCCGGTAAAACCATTGGCCCAGGTCATAACTCCCGCAGAATTAATAGAACCTGCAGCGGCATTACTTAAAGTCCAGTTAAACCCGGTGTTGTCGGTCGCTGTAGTAGCGTATGATGTGGTGGTGGTTCCGTTGGTCAACTGGCAGGTGGGATCTGTGCCTGAAGAAATCGTTATGGCTGTTGGTGTTCCAACAGTGGGGGTAACTACTATTTGTTTGCTGTCAGATACTGTTCCACACGACCCACCTGATGTTGTTAACGTGAGCGTAGCAGTTCCGGAATAGATGGCGGGAGGCGTCCATGTAGCATTCAGATCGTTTGCCGAAGGATTGAAAGTACCACCGGCAGGCGTAGACCAGGTTCCACCGGTAGCACTTCCATCGACAGAACCGCCCAGTGCAACAGAAGTTCCACCTTGACAGATTGTTGACAATGCAGGGCCGATGTTTACTACAGGGGTGGGGTTCACGGTAATGGTTACGATTTGCGAAGTTCCCGGGCAACTTCCTGTTGTTGATGTCGGGGTAACCGTGTAAGAAACCGTCTGCACCGAAGTTGTCGTATTTACCAGTACATCATTGAGCGTTGAACCAGACTGTGCAGATGTGCTTTCTCCTGTAACATTGGCATTGGCCGCAGCAATCCAGGAATAAGAGGAAGGAACGACACTGGTTAAGGCCAGACTGATGTTATCGCCGCTGCAGATTGTTTTGGCATTGGCACTGCTCATCGTCGGGGTGGGATTCACCGTAATGGTCACAGTTTGAGATGTTCCCGGACAGGTTCCTGTTGTCGATGTCGGAGTAACGGTGTAGGTAACCGTCTGCACCGATGTGGTTGTATTCACCAGTGCATCGCTGATGGTTGATCCTGACTGCGCTGATGTACTCTCTCCTGTGACATTTACATTATCCGCTGCAATCCAGGAATAGTTGGAGGGCACAACACTGGTCAAAGCCAGGTTTACATTGTCGCTGCTGCAGATTGTTTTGGCATTGGCACTGCTCATCGTTGGTGCCGGGTTAACCGTAATGGTTACGGTTTGCGGAGTTCCAGGACAACTTCCTGTTGTTGATGTCGGGGTTACCGTGTAAGTAACCGTCTGTACAGATGTTGTCGTGTTAATCAGTATATCGTTGATGGTCGAACCGGACTGTGCAGACGTGCTTTCCCCTGTTACATTGGCATTCGCAGTTGCCACCCAGGAATAGGCAGACGGCACAACACTGGTCAAAGCCAGACCGACATTATCGCCGCTGCAGATTGTCTTGGCATTGGCACTGCTCATTGTTGGAGCAGGGTTAACGGTTATGGTTACGGTTTGTGGCGTTCCCGGACAACTTCCTGTTGTGGAAGTTGGCGTAACCGTGTAAGTAACCGTCTGAACCGATGTGGTCGTATTCACCAGCACATCGTTGAGTGTTGAACCAGTTTGTGCCGATGTGCTTTCTCCGGTGATGTTTACATTGTCGGTAGCAACCCAGGAATAGGAAGAGGGAACCACGCTGGTTAAAGCCAGGTTTACATTGTCGCTGCTGCAAATGGTTTTGGCATTGCTACTGCTCATTACGGGGGTAGGATTCACCGTGACAGTCACGGTTTGCGAGGTTCCCGGACAAGTTCCTGTTGTGGAAGTCGGCGTAACCGTGTAAGTAACCGTCTGAACCGATGTGGTCGTATTCACCAGCACATCGTTTATGGTTGATCCGGACTGTGCGGATGTACTCTCTCCGGTGACATTTGGATTGTCCGTAGCAATCCATGAATAGTTGGACGGCACAACACTGGTCAAAGCCAGGTTTACATTGTCGCTGCTGCAAATGGTTTTGGCGTTGGCGCTGCTCATCGTTGGTGCCGGGTTCACCGTAATGGTTACGGCTTGTGGAGTTCCCGGACAACTTCCTGTTGTTGATGTCGGGGTTACAGTGTAGGTAACCGTCTGTACCGATGTTGTCGTGTTAATCAGTATATCGTTGATGGTCGAACCAGATTGTGCAGACGTGCTTTCCCCTGTTACATTGGCATTCGCAGTTGCCACCCAGGAATAGGTAGACGGTACAACACTGGTCAAAGCCAGGCCGACATTATCGCCGCTGCAGATTGTCTTGGCATTGACACTGCTCATTGTTGGAGCAGGGTTAACGGTTATGGTTACGGTTTGCGGCGTTCCCGGACAGGTTCCTGTTGTGGATGTCGGTGTAACCGTGTAAGTAACACCATGCACCGAAGTTGTCGTATTCACCAGCACATCGTTGAGTGTGGAACCAGTTTGTGCTGATGTGCTTTCTCCGGTGATGTTTACATTGTCCGTAGCAACCCAGGAATACGAAGACTGCACAACACTGGTTAAGGTCAGGCTGACGTTATCGCCGCTGCAGATAATTTTGGTATTGGCATTACTCATAACAGGAGTAGGATAAACCGTAACCGAAATATTTGAAGTGCCGCTGATACAACCAGTGGTACTGCTTATGACATTTAATGTTGCATTGTAGGTTGCTGCCCCTGCCCCTGCAGGAACGGTCAGAATAACAGAACCGGCAGTAAGCGCAGCATTTGTCACATCTGAAAAACCGGCGGCTTCGGCTGTTGCATTGTAATCAATGCTGTACTTGTCAGGTGACCCTGCCGTTGCACTGTATGGTAAGCTTGCGGAGGTTATACCCTGACAAACAGAAGGGTTTGCTCCAAGTGTTATGGTAGGCTTTTCGTTTACTATTATTGAAATAGGGTAAACTTCGCTGACACAGCCCGTCAAAAAATTCCTGACAGTCAGTGTGGCATGATAAGTAGCTGCTGCCGCACTGACAGGAACCGTTAATACAATCGGGCTGGCAGATAAGGAGAGATTTGTGCGGTCGGCAAAACCGGCAGCTTCGGCTGTTGCATCGTAGTCAACGCTGTATTGGCTGGGAGAGTTAGCTACGGCACTGTAATAAAGGTTGGCTCCTGTCAGGCCACTACAGGTTTCAGCATTTGGATTGAGCGTAATGGTCGGCGCTAGATTTACCGTAACTTGTCTTGAGACACATGAAGTGCTGTTGCAAGCTCCTTTTTTCCGGGTATAATATGTCGTTGTTGTCGTCGGACTGACCGTAATTGTTGTTCCGGTTCCAATAATTGGTCTGTCGGATAACGTAATGAGATCAAGTTGCATGGTTACCCCATTCTGTGAACTCCAGTCGTAGCGCCATCCGGTGATGTTTCCAGTCCAATTGGCACTGGTCGACATATCCACATTCACAATGTTCCAGTTGCCATCGCTTACCAAAGCGGATCTTACCACCTGGCTTTCCGCCAAATCGGAGCCACCATTTTTAGAGTAATAAATTTCCACACTTCCGGCGGTTCCGCTTGTAACCCGGTAGCGAATCTGCATATACCGGTAAGTTGATGTACTGAAACTTCCGATATTTTCCATGTGAATCATCGGGTCATTGCTGGTTGAAGTGACACTCATGATCCCTCCAGTTTGACTGTTTACCGTAGTGCCTCCCAATGTATAAGGTAAGGTTGTCCATTCCTCAGTTACTGCCTCGTTGGCACAGCCTCCTTCATACCACACATCTTCTGCATCAGTACCCAATGTTCCACCGTTGGTGGTCAATGTTGTGGAACCTCCTTCACAAATTATATTCGTTCCTGAAACAGAAGTTGGATTGGTTGAAGGCGTGCTGACTGAAATATCAAGTGTTTGCGATGTTCCATCGCAGCCACTAACAGAGGGGACAACAGTCAATGTTCCCGAGGTTGCACTGGCGCCATAATTTACGGTTATGCTGTTGGTTCCTTGCCCGCTTGTAATGGATGCGTTGGCTCCGTCGTAACTCCAGGTATAAGTCACACCCGAAACATTGGTTACACTATAGGTTTCAGTAGTATTGCGGCAAGGGCTATTATTTCCCGAAATTACTGAAGGTTGGTCAGGAAAAGTACAACAATAGGATATTGCATCAACTTCAAATCCACGGTTATTTGTTTTATCAATTCTTAAATATCGAGTATCTGCAGTAAGCTGTATTGTAACATTTGTCCAACCTCCAGCAGTTGTTGAGTACGTTCCGTTTGCTGACCAGCTACTTCCATCAGATGAAATAAACCAGGCAACTGATGCATTTTGATTTACTGTCCTTCTTAAACTTATTGTAATTTTGCTTCCGGATGGTCTGATGACTCCACCTCCAGTCAAATCAATATCTAAAACATCTGTGTCATCATTTAATGTTGCACCGACTCCGTCAGAAGGATATAAAACGTTATTCGGGTTTCCAACACCAGTTTGTGCATAAACGGCATAGCCGTATCCGTAACAGTAATCAGATGGAACACTCCAATCAAGTATTACCTTACCATTAGCCCCGGCACCTCCATTACTTCCTGAAAGTCCATTATTTTCACCACCACCTCCTCCTCCCCCCGGATTTGAAACGGGCGCTGATCCAGTAGAATTGTTTCCACCATTTCCGCCTGGGCCTCCTCCTGTAACAGCAGTTGCTCCAGTAGCACTAGCTGCATTATTTCCTGCGCTATTTGTTCCAGCAGAACCACCACCTCCTCCTCCAGCAGGTGTATTGGTACCTGAATAACCAGAACCTCCGGCAAATTTAGTATCTCCTGTTGAACTGGCTGTTGTACCACCAGCACCACCAGCACCACCATTACCTCCGGTACCTCCCCGCCCGCCTTGAGCAACACACGTTGTATTATTAAAAGATGAATTTCCGCCATTTCCACCATTATTACTACCATTTCCACCAGCTCCTTGTGTACCAACTGTGTATGTGTAAGAATTACCGGGGGTAACAGCGAAAGAATTTATTTTTGCATAAGCACCACCACCACCACCACCAGCACCGTTTCCAAAATATTCGTCATCACCACCACCACCACCACCAGCACCCCAGCATTCAATTGAAATACTTGTAACACCAGCAGGACAAACCCAATTAAAAGTTCCAGGAGTGGTAAAAACATCACTCCCCATTATCCCCATCGCTGATTTTAGCTGAAGTACCGGCTCACTGGCGGGCTCAGCAACGGGATTTGGCTCAACGGGTTTTGGTTCGATGGGTTCAACTTCCACAGAAATTAACTGTGTAGCTGTGCCAGTGCTTCCAAAAATATCTTTTACCTCGTAAGTCCGTGAAATCGTGTAAGGACAATCTATGCCAGTTTGGGTTTCTCCAACCAATTTAAAACTGGCCGGTAAAAGTGTACAATTGTGCAAGGCCTTTCCGCCATCGTATATAAAAGCCTGTAAATTGGTGTATGGGGCAGGTATCTCATCGGCACAAAAAACTGTTTTTGTTTCAGGAGGGTTTAGAATAAAGGTAGCACTATATGAAGTCATTTTGCCACCCAGATACTTATCCTGATGTTTTGACGTATTTATAACCCTGGTATTACATTCGTCGAAAGCAATAATCTGATCTAGAGCAATATCACTATTGATAAAAAAAGTTGTTCCTGCAGGTGTGGAGGCATTTCCCATTTGAAATATTCCACCGGTAATTGCTTTTGAACCTCCTCCCACAATATGAATATCATCCTGGCTGGGTTCAGACGACTGTGCCCGGTTAAATACAACCTTACCACCTGAAATGAATAAATTCGTTGTGCTGCCTATATCAAAACTGGCATTAGCTAATCCGGAATAACCGGATTTCGATATATTGATCGTTCCCCCTGTAATATTAGCCGCACCGCCGGTATTCACCAGGTTTCCGGCAATATTCAAGGTTCCGCCATCTATTTGGAGAGTTCCTCCCGATCCTGTTACCAAACTGTTACCTTCACTCTCGCCAACCGATGCCATCCCAGCCGATACCTGGAATAATCCGTTATTGATAATGGGAGAATTTCCAGCGATCAACTCTCCTCCATCAACCTGAATACCTCCGCCAGATGGTATTTCAATCGGCCCACTGAGATTAATTCCCAGGCTTCCCTTGTTGTTAATTTTCAACAAGCCATTGGCAAGGGTAAATTTTCCTCTGCCAGCAATGGTAGTTGGGCTGTTTATTTCAAGCAGACTGGTTTTGTCTGTCCCTTTGTTGACAATCAAATCATTAAATCTGGTAACCACAGATCCTGAAATGACAGCACTGTTGTTGCCTTTAAATTCAACTGTTCCACCGGGTCCGCCGTTAAATGTTCCATTATTGGTCCAGTTACCATAAATCTGTAAAGTCCTGGCACCTATTACATTCAATGTTCCATTGATTGTAATGCTGTTGCAAGTTGGTACGCCGGAATTGATAATCACAGTAGTACCACCAGCGATTATCACGTCATCTCCAGCACCGGGAACAATTCCACCAATCCAGGTTTTACCAATATTCCAATTACCGCTGGTTCCGGTTGAAATAATCGTTGCGGCCTGAGTATACAGGGTAAGCAAAAGAAAAATACTTAATATTGAAATTGATTTTAAAATCAAACGCGGCAGTAAATCCGTGTTAAAATGCAAACAACAACGTTTTGATTTAGAATCCTCCCGTACTGATTCAGAGGGATTATCACCTGCACGAATTGGTTCGATCCGGGCATTTTTTCTGTTGGATTTGCAGAACTTCAGAAATAAATTGGTGATTTTTTCAAAAAAACGTTGGGTCGTTTGTACTAATCGCGGACACTGCCCGTTTGATTGTATAAGAAATGATGTAGCTTTTGGGATTTTGATAGCGAAAAAAGCAATACTAAACTGATCTGGATGCGACAGTGACGTCAAATCAGATTTCTGCAACCTCATTTGGACAACCTTCCAAATAGTTACAGAAATAACAAGACATAATAAACCTGTTATTATTTCCAGTATAAATACCATATATGTTGCAAATCCAATCAGTACGCACCTCGCCTGTTTAGGCTCAAAAATGACTAATCATTCCAAAGCCGAAAACAGGATTAATCTTCTAAGTTCTTAATCCCAATGGACAATAAATTAGAATTGATCATTGACTTTCCCAAAAAATGACCGCTTTTTAACGGCTCTTGTCTTTCCCTACTTCACAAGTCGTTTACTGTAGATTGATGCAAATCGGTTTAAAGCTAAAAAATAAAATTAATACCCAAAAGCAGACTAAGCAATCTACACGCGTGTTCTGAGATTATTTTTCCTGTGGAAAAGCCAGACAAGTAAATATAATTATTTTTCTTTAAAAATTCTTATCAAAATATTTTTTTATATTGCTTTATACCAGACACTTACGTCGCAAGTAATTATACAATATTAGAATATTCATTAGAATTGCAGCTTATTTAGAATAAATATAAATTATTAAATCGAAAACAAAACTTGATTATCCAGTAAAATAAGACTTCTCAGGCTGATAATACTTTCTAATAATATGAATGGAAACTAGAAATTTAGCTAATTCTCGGATAATTTTGCTCGTTGCTAATTTTGATTAAATTTTACAGCTTTGTAAAGTTCAAAAGGCAGAAATGAAAGTTGAAGACAAAATATTACTTGGTGAGATTAAAAACCGGAATAGAAAAGTATTCGAAGCACTTTTCTACGAATATTATCCACATCTGATCCGTTATGCCGAAGGATTTCTTTTCGATAAACAGTCCTGCGAAGATATTGTCCAAAACCTTTTCATTCATTTCTGGGAAAATTCGCATCGAATTGACGTTCAACTCTCGCTCAAGGCCTATTTTTACCAATCGGTTAAGAACCGGTGTCTGAATTATCTCAGGGATATTCATGTTCAGGATAAACACAAGATTCTTTATCTCGAAGCACTTTTGAATGAAGATGATTCACCGGGCTGGGTTGATTTGGAAATTATCCGGAAAGTTCAGGATGCCATTGCTCAGCTACCACCACAAATGGGTGAACTTTTTAAACAAAAATATCTTTTCGGGCGAAAATATCATGAGATAGCCGAAATCAACCACATTTCGGAAAATACGGTAAAAACACAACTGAAAAGAGCTAAAGAAAAAATGAGAAAAATGCTTTTGGAAAGTACATCCTTGCGATTCTTTTTTTAGCAGATATTTAAGTCTTCAGATTGCAGAAATCAGATTATACACCATCCATCTTTTTGCCAATACAACTCATTTTATGCCGAAACAGACTAATCTTTAGCATCAAAAAAGGGTTAAATCAGGGTTAATATGGTTGTTTCATTTCAGTATATCATTCTTTTACATACAATTGACAAAGATAGATCCAACTCAGGGTCATACTCCATTCAACGTTGTTTCAATTGGTGAATAAAGAGCACTGACGGCTAGTTAACCGGACCAACTCAACCAAAAACATAAAGCTTAAGACCGAAAAAATGCTGTTGTTCCGAATCATTTTCCACATCATTCTTTCAATCGCATTTACACTTGACGCTTGTTAGTTCTCTATTTCAGTAAACCGCCTTGTTAATCCTGTTACAGGTGTCCATTTATCGCAATCATCATGTCAAGACATTAAAATCGTTATGTTAAAACACAACATTTCGCTGTTTACAAATACTATCTAATTGCAGCAAAACTTGTTAACACTTAAATTCGACTCCAACAGAATCTGGTTCGGTATGAATTTTTGGCTTTCCCCCTGACCTATCAGGATGTCAAGACATCTAAGATACACGATAAAACGCATCACTTTCAGTCCATGTCTTTGAAATTAAATTCTTCAACCCCATCATTATTCCTTGGCAAAATCCAGTTTATTAATTTTTTGATGATTTTTTTCTTCAGGGTTGTCACCCTTTTCTGATTGTCGTGTGTCATGTGTTAGATTTGACTAACTAACGGAATGGAAACGAACCAAACGCTGGACTTTGAAATTATCTGGAAGAAAATTCACAACCAGATTAATGAAGATGAAGAAATTCTTCTAGATAACTGGCTTAAGCAAAAAGCTTCGCACCGGAAGTATTTTGAAAATGCTGTTCGCTATTACAGCGACGGCTCACAACATTCCAATTCATCAGCCGAATTAAAAAAAGCACTTCGCAATATTTATCAAAAAGCTGGCATTCATTCACCATACCGAAATACACAAATTATTGCAATCACAAGTATTGCTGCAAGTATTTTATTCTTTGCTTATTTCCAGTTCTTTCAAACCGAAAATGCACAAAATCCTAAAAAAGAACAAATTGCGCAATCGATTGTTCCAGGAAGTACGAAAGCAATACTGGTTTTGTCTGATGGAACCGAACACGATCTGACTACCGGTAAAAACTCTATTATTGCAACCGATGGAACAGAAATTAAAAATACCGGTACCGCCCTGGAATACTCTGCTACCGGGAACAAATCGACAGAAACACGCTACAACACATTAAAGATACCTCGCGGAGGTGAGTATTTTTTGGTACTTTCTGACAGCACAAAAGTTTGGTTGAATTCTGAGACAACGCTGAAATTTCCTGTGCAGTTTGCCAACGACATAAGAAGTGTTGAATTAACTGGTGAAGCTTATTTCGAAGTCACTAAAAATAAAAATCTGCCATTTGTTGTTAATTCCGGGAATCAATCGGTTAAAGTTTTAGGCACACACTTCAACGTCTCCTCGTACGAAGATAGCCAAAACACATATACCACTTTGCTTGAAGGAAAAGTTGAGGTATCATTGGTATCAAATCCTGAAGCGAAAGTTATATTGAAACCAAACGAGCAGAGTACGTTGAGTCAAGCCGACAACAAAATACAGAAACAGACCGTTGATGCCAGCCAATACGTTGCATGGAAAGACGGTCGGTTTGTTTTCCAGAATCAAACGCTACAGGAAATTATGAAAACGCTTTCGAAGTGGTACAATGTAAATGTTGTATTTGACCGTGATGAACTTAAGAAAGTGAAATTTACAGGAAATCTGGAACGATACGCCAATTTTAGTGATATTCTGGAAAAGATTGAACGAACAAATGAAGTGAAATTTGAAATTGAAAAGAATTTAATAACCATTAAATAAATGAAAAAAGGTGGGAAATGTTCGCACCATTCCCCACCTGTTACTAAGTGAAATAAACTAGAAGTATTAACTCACAGTACAAATTTATGAAAAAAAATCGATGTACCTCTATCCGTTGGCACGGGTGGAAAAAACTATTCCTTATGATAAGGATTACTGCATTTTTGATACTGCTCGGCCTGTTACAGGTCTCCGCAAGTGTGTACTCTCAGCAAACAAACCTTGGTCTGAAATTAGAAAACACCAAGGTGGAACAGGTTTTGAAAAAAATTGAGGAGCAAAGTAAGTTCTACTTCCTTTACAGGTCAGATCTTCTAAAAGAAGTACCTCCGGTATCCATTCAGGTGAACGACGCCAAGCTGGAAGATATTTTGGACAAAATTCTGGTTCCAAACGGTTTTTCATACGAGATTGATGACCGTGTGGTAGTGATAAAAAAAGCATCAGAACTGGCTGTTTCAACGCTTGTTCAGCAAAACGGAATCACAGGTACCGTGAAAGACAAAAACGGCGATCCGCTTCCGGGTGTGTCGGTTATTGTTAAAGGCACAAGTACTGGCACAATAACTGACAATGACGGTTCTTTTCAGCTGAAAATTCCTGCTGATGCAAAAACCCTGTCGTTTTCATTTGTGGGTATGCGTGCGCTGGATATTGAAATTGGTAATAAAACCGTTTTTAACGTCGTACTTGAAGACGAAACTGTAGGCGTTGATGAAGTTGTAGTTGTAGGTTACGGAACTCAGAAAAAAGTTAACCTGACGGGCGCTGTTGCTGCCGTAAAAATCGACGAAAAAATCACGAGCCGTACTGTTTCAAACGTTTCTTCAGGATTAAACGGGCTGGTTCCCGGGCTGGCCGTAAGTCAAAACACCGGTATGGCCGGAAAAAACGATGTTTCCTTACTTATTCGTGGTTTGGGAACTGTAAACAATGCCAAACCCCTGGTGGTCGTTGACGGAATGCCTGATGTTGACATCAACCGTCTCAATATGAATGACATTGAGAGTATCTCAGTTCTGAAGGATGCGACTTCAGCGGCTGTTTATGGCTCAAGGGCAGCAAATGGTGTAATCCTGATAACAACTAAATCAGGAAAAGGAATGGATAAAACCAGAATCAATATTTCAAGTTCATATGCTGTTGAGAATCCGACGAAAGCCTATTCGTTTATGGCTGACTATCCAAGAGCCTTAACTCTTCATCAAAGATTGGCATCAGTTAATACCTTGCGCTCGAATTATTTATTTAAAGACGGTACCATTGATCAATGGATGGCGTTGGGTATGATTGATCCGGTTGCCTACCCGAATACCGATTGGTGGAACGTCATTATGCGCACCGGACAGGTTCAAAATCACAATGTTTCTGCTTCGGGAGGCAATGATAAATCGAACTTCTTTATTTCTGTTGGCATGATGGATGAAAAAGGCTTACAGATCAACAACGATTATTCACGTTATAATGCCCGATTCAACTACGATTACAAAGTAAGAAGCAACATGAACGTGGGCGCAAGATTTAACGGGAACTGGTCGAATTATACCTACGCACTGGAAGATGGTTTTACCGACGACGCTTCCACAAATACTGCAGGTTTCGATATGCAATATGCCATCTCCGGAATCTTGCCTTACGATCCGGTAACGGGTTATTATGGCGGCGTAATGGCCTACAGCGAAGATCCCCAGGCATATAACCCATACACCTTATACATAAACAACCTAAACCACCAGAATCGTCAGGAAGCTAATGTAAGTGGGTACTGGGATTGGACACCAATTAAAGGATTAACCGCACGAATCGATTATGCACTAAGTTATTACAATCAGTTCCGTTATTCAGCGGCAATACCCAATCGTTCATACAATTTCCAAACCAAGTCTTTTGGATCAAGGGTTTATGTTGGCGACAATGCAGGAATTTCAAACTATACAAACACCGGATATAAGACTCAGCTGAATTCGAGATTAAATTATTCAACAACCATTGCCAATCATCACGATATCAGTGCGTTGTTTGTATACAGTGAAGAATATTGGTACGACCGTTATCAGGCTGGTTCTCGTCTCGACAGGCTTCATCCTTCGTTGCACGAAATTGATGCAGCTCTTCAGGGAACAATGACTGCGAATGGAAATTCAAGTACTGAGGGGTTGAGATCGTATATTGGTCGAGTAAATTACGCCGCATACGATAAATACCTGATCGAAGCAAACTTCAGGTACGACGGTTCATCCAAATTCTTACCCGGCAGTCAATATGGCTTCTTTCCATCTGCTGCACTTGGATGGCGATTTACGGAAGAAGGATTCATCAAATCATTTACCGAAAGCTGGCTTAATAATGGCAAACTTCGTGTTTCGTACGGAGGGCTTGGAAATAATAGTGGGGTTGACCGCTACGAACAACAGGAAACTCTTGGAGAAGGTCATTATATGATCGGTGGAGTTATTGCCAAAGGTTTGGTTAACAGCAAAATGGTTAATACAGTTCTTTCATGGGAATCAACAAATGTATTTAACGTTGGGGTTGATCTTGGCTTTTTAAACAACCGTCTGACCTCGGAAATTGACTATTACGACCGTTTAACCAAGGGTATGAACCGCCCGTCAGATATGTCGATTCTTTTGACAGGAGCATACGAGGCACCCAGAATGAATATTGGGAACCTGCGCAACCGCGGTATTGAAGGCAATTTTACGTGGAAAGACAAAATTCGCCAGTTGGAGTATAGCGTTAATTTAAATGCTTCGTACAACTCTACCGTTCTTGAGAAGTGGAATGAATATTTAGGTCGAGGTGCAACTTCTTCAAATAAATATGTATTTCTTAATATGCCTTTCAACTATGTGTATTCATACGAAGATATAGGAATTGCCCAAACTTGGGAGGATGTATATAATGCGACACCACAAGGAGCCTCCCCCGGCGATATACTCAGGAAAGATCTCAATGGAGACGGCAGGATTGACGGCAATGATAAAAAAGCTTATACAGGGATACAGAGGGATAGACCATCTACCAATTTTGCACTAAACCTGAACGCAGCATGGAAAGGTTTTGATTTGGGAGTATTGTTTCAGGGAGCGGCCGGAAGAAAAGATTTCTGGTTAAATATATACAATAATGTAAACTTTGGAACGCAACGTTATGCGTCAACCTGGGATCATTGGAACAATCCATGGACCATAGAGAACCGCAATGGTTTATGGCCACGTTTGGGCGGTAATTCCAATCGGGAAGAAACCACTTTCTGGCTCGATGATTTGAGTTACCTGCGACTGAAAAATGTTCAACTGGGTTACACATTGCCCAGAAACTGGTTGATAAAATATGGTATCGAAAGTGTCCGGATCTATGGTTCAGGTGAAAACCTCGTAACCTTCACAAAATTCCGCGGACTTGATCCTGAAAAAATTGCAAACGCCAGCGATGCATATCCGTTGAATAAAACCTTCTCTTTCGGTATAAATATTGGAATCTAAAATACAGTTATCATGAAAAAAATAACTTCAAAAATACTGGTCATCTCTGCTATTGCAGGACTGGCTCTTTTTAACGGCTCATGTACTAAAGACCTGCTGGATCAACAGCCTACCGTAGACCTTGCTGCAAGTGCTTTCTGGCAATCTGAAGCAGATGCAACGACTGCTCTGATGGGAGCATATTCAGCTGTCCGTCCGCTTTTCGACCGCGACTACTATTTTGATGGACAGGGTGAATACGTAAGAACCCGCGGCACAAGTACAACAAATGGAAACTTACAAAAGGGTGATGCATACAATGGAGGTAATTACAATCCTTCAGGTTATGCCTCAAGTTTCGACAAAATGTACCGCTATTTATACGGTGGCGTAAACCGTACCAACTATGTAATTGAAAACGTCAGGAAAATGCTTCCAAATGCAAGCGAAGCATCAAAACCGGGACTTGAAGCAATTATCGGTGAAGCCCGTTTATTGCGAGGTATGGTATATTTCCGACTGATTTCGATGTGGGGTGATGTTCCATATTTTGGTCGCATCATCTATTCAAATGATGAAGTTGCCGATTTGGCACGTACCCCAATAGCAGATGTGAAGGATTCAATCATGGCCGATTTCACGTATGCTTTTGAAAAGCTTCCTGTAAAAGGTTCAGCACTTGGACGCGCAGGCAAACCTGCCGCACTCGCTTTCCGCGGTAAACTCGAATTGTATTGGGCATGCTGGAACAAAAATGGCTGGCCGGAACTTAGTGGGTTTACGCCTAGTGCGTCAGAAGCAACTGCTGCGTATCAGGCCGCTGCAGCTGATTTCAAATCGGTAATAGAAGATTATGGACTGAATCTTTTCCGCAACGGCGAACCCGGCGAATGGGGAACTATGGGGCATGCCGATGTGCTTCCAAACTATTACTACATGTTTATCCCTTCAACCGGAAACCCAAATACTGATGGTGAAATGATCATGACATTTACGCATGGTGGTACAGGTACAGGTCAGGGAGAAGAATTAATGCGAGATGTTGCGGGTCGTTCGCATGAAGGTTCGCAATGCTGGGTATCTCCACGTTACGAAATTGCCGATCGCTATCAGTCAACCATAACCGGTGATTTTGCCGATCCGCTAATTCCAATGAATCCGAACAATGATGGTGCAAGAACCGCACTGAATTCGGCTGTTAATCCTGAAAGTTATGCGAACCGCGATTACCGCATGAAAGCATCTATTATGTGGGATTATGAATTTAGCATGGGTATGATTTCACTGAAAGAAACAGGTTGGTGTCCCTTCATTTACAAAACATGGAATACAAACGTAACCATCGATGGTGTAAAATACATTTCATACAATACAGACGGTTCAAATTCTGGTTATGTTTTTCGCAAATTTCTTAGAAACTATGCCGGACAAGGCCGTAGCGACGGCGATTATGCCTGGCCGGTTATGCGTTTGGCTGATGTGTACCTGATGTATGCTGAAGCAACCAACGAAATAAACGGACCACAGGCTGACGCTATTGCACTTGTCAACAGAATTCGCCATAGAGGAAATTTACCGGCTCTGGCTCCTGAAAAGACTGCTGATAAAGATGCATTCTTTGCGGCAATCGAACAAGAGCGTATTGTTGAACTACTTGGTGAAGGCCAGCGTTCATTCGACTTGCGCCGCTGGAGAGCCATAGAACGGGTGTGGTGCCCACCTTATGGTGCAGGAGTTTGGAGAATTGATACAAATGGCGCACAACAAACCAGATATTTTCAAAACACATCTGAACTGGGGTACCAGCAATGTTACATTTTCCGCATTCCACCAAGTGAACGCGACAGGAATCCAAATCTTACCCAGAATACACCCTGGTTGTAGTATTGGACAACAAACGTGAAATTTAAAATCATATAACATGAAAAAATATATCATCATATTCTCAATAATTGCGCTGGCAATGACAACCTGGGTGGGCTGCACTAAATTTCCAATTGACGAAGATGGTTTGCTGATTACCACCAGAGGTGAATGTTATGTAGGAAGTTTCGAATTACTTGGCTCTGATTTTCAAACGGTAAGAACAAAAACAGCTGTTGTTGACACTACCGCACAAACGATCAATGTAGAAGTATTTTACGGAACCGACCTAAAAAATCTTTATCCGCAGTTTAGCCTGGTAACAGATGCCAAACTCGATCCAAAAATTGTTGGAAAGGTTGATTTCTCTGATCTTGCCAATCCAAAACAATGGACTGTGATCTCGGGTAACCGATTGGTTAAAAAAGTATACACAGTTTATGTTACAGTTCAAGCCAAACCTTAAAAGAAATGAATATGCAACTTAAATATTATAGTCTATTATTTTTGGCAAGCCTGGCACTTTTGTTTACAGCTTGTCAGCAGAAAGAATATTCTGTCCCGGCAGCGGGTACTGAATTACAAAATGACTGCATCAAACGTTCACTCGGACCTAATGTTGTCGGCCTGAACATCGAATTTGTTTATGCAATGGCGCTCCCTCAAAGCAAAGGAAAGATTGTTTCAGCCCAGGTTGAAGCTACAATTGCCGGAGCTTCGAATACCTATCTGGAAAACAACTCTTACTATACCAACAGCGCTGGAAAAGATGTTGGCATTAAGATCGGAGAGCCTTCGGTAAACTCTGCTGGAATGACAACAGTAACATTTACCAAAGACACTTGTGCCGCTGCATTACGTTATTTCTATGTAATTCCTGAAGAAGCAAGAGGAAAAACAGTTTCTTTCAAGTTCACGGCCAAGGCAAGTAACGGGCAATCTGTCAGTTATGAAATGGGTCCCTATTCCATTACCAAAATGGATATGAAACTTGATTTGGTGCTAAGTGATAACAAAAACAGTTTTCTGTCAATTGCAGATATGACTGCTTACAATGCTGCTGACGCTGCATCGCACGCCGGAAGTATTGATCTGGTTTACCTATACCGTGCAATTACAGGAGTTACTTTTGCACACGCATTGGTTTCACCTGCAAACACTGAATACTTGCCTGGGGTAACTTTACCTTCAGGAATAAACACCAGCACTCTTTTTTGGAAAGTATATGGTCTGCGCGATCAGCAGCTGGCCCGCCTTCAGTATGGAATTTACATTGATGATGTTGATTTTACGGCACTCGATTTTACCGGAGCCCCAAACTATGGCATCAACATGAAAGTGGAATCGGGAGCATGGGTTGAAACAGCCGATGGGAAATACCGTGCTTACATTTTTGTAAACAAAGTGGATAACACCAAAAAGGAAATGACTGTGAGCATTAAACGCTACACAATGAAATAATCAATTTCATATTTCAGGGTTATCGTGTCTTATTGGGTCGCGATAACCCTTTATTTTTTGATAACCTAAACCGGCTAAAGAGCAAAGGGGGAAGTAAAACGGAATGAGGTGCGGTGAATTGTGTGTGTGATTCCGTATTACTTTCTCTTCGCTTTTTTGCCAATCCGATCACAAAAACATGCTTTCTGCTCATACCGTTTTTTCTTTGGAGAGAGAGAAAACCAAATGTTCGTGTCGTATTGAGTAAACAGAACTACTTACCTTGAGTGCAGTATTTCACGCATTAAATTCGCAATAAACTGGAAACATGGCTCTATTTCGAATTTTTATCAAACTGCTTAACTTTATCAGAATAATCTAAACCACAAAAAACTAAACCATGACTGGGAAATACATAACATTCGGATGGTTAATCCTGCTCATTTTTGTTTTGCAAACCAACATTGTTTCGGCCCGAAAATTTGTTCATCCGGGAGTTGATCTGACTTCAACTGATCTGGAATACATGAAAAAACAAGTCCGGACAGGCGAACAACCCTGGAAAGATGCCTTCGACCGGCTAAAAACCTCAACCGATCTTCAATTCGCAATAAAACCATTTACGCATGTTGTCCGTGGCCCGTATGGCAAACCCAATATTGGCGGCGACGATTTGTCGAAAGGTTCAAACCTGGCCTACGATTGTGCATTAATGTGGTACATCACCGGCGAAAAAGCTTATGCCACAAAAGCCATTGAAATTCTGAACGCCTGGTCGCCCGTTTTGTGGGACTTCGATTACAACGACGCCAAATTATTGGCTGGCTGGACCGGACATTTACTTTGCAATGCCGCTGAAATATTGAAATACAGTGATTCTGGCTGGCAGCAAAAAGATATCGATCAGTTCACCAAAATGATGATGACTGTTTATTATCCCTTGATGCGCTTCTATTATCCACAGGCCAATGGCAACTGGGATGGCGCCATCATTCATTCAATTCTGGCCATTGCCATTTTTACCGACAATACTGAAATGTTCGACAATGGAATCGATCATTTTTTACATGCTCCTGTCAATGGCGGTATTTTCAAATATATCTATCCAAGCGGCCAGTGCCAGGAATCGATGCGCGATCAGGGTCATGTACAACTCGGACTCGGAGAATTTGCCGGAGCTGCCCGGGTTGCTTACACACAGGGAGTCGATCTGTTTTCCATAGCAAACAATCGAATTGCGCTTGGTTATGAATATACAGCACAATTCCTTTTGGGAAATACGCCACAGTGCTATGGGCAAATATCGGAACGGGCAAAAAAGTTCCGTGACGACTACGAATATGTGTACCGACATTATACAAGTTTAGGTGTTGACATGCCCAATGTCAGGCAAGCGGCAGATTCCGTCAGAGCTAAAGCCAGCAGAAGTGTGCTGACCGCTTTCCGCGCTCCTTCCGGAAAGCAAATTACCAACCAGGGCAAGCCTAAAGTTTCGCCCATTGCCTACCCTGCCGGCGCCATGGAACAGGCAGTTGCAAAGCCTGCTGCAAATGCCATACACGTAAATCCTGGTGAATCGCTTCAGGAAGCATTAGACAAAGCTTCCGGAACAAATGGCTGGGTAATTGCCAAAGCCGGGTTGCACACCATTCCAACGACCTTGAAGATTCCTTCCGGAGTTACACTTTCCGGAGAAGGTTTGCAAACCATTCTTTTTCTTGATCCGCAATCGGGTGTCCGCGATGCCATGGTTAATGCTTCCGACGATATGCACGACGTAACAGTTTGTGATTTAGTGGTGGAAGGCGCTCCAAATACCGATCCCGGAACCGATCCGAATGGACGTCGTTCCTACCGTGGCGGATCAAACCGAGGCGGAATTATTTTTGCGGGTCAACATGAAGCACAGCTTAAAAATATCACACTTCGGAATGTCACCGTTAGAAACTGCACATACAATGGCGTATTTATCAGCGGAGCCGAAAACCTTCAGGTTATTTGCTGCGATTTCAATGAAAATGGCTCGAGTGTAGTGCCTGGGCCAAAGCTTCAGCACAATTTATTGCTCACTCATTGCTCCGGAATAACCATTACCGACAGCCGTTCAGACACTTCGCCTTTCGGATCTGGAATTGCGTTGAACAACTGTTCGGACGCTACTATTAAAAACTGCGAAATTGCCCGGAACGCTTTTTACGGTTTGTTGCTTTCAGAATGCAAGGGAATAAAGGTCTCCGGAAATTTAATTGAGGCCAACGACCAAAGCGGCATCATGGCCGAATATTTGCAAAACGGTTCGTCCAATATCTCGCTAAGCGACAACCTTATTCAGTACAACAATGGCTTCGGCATTGAATCGTATGCTGCCACTAACCTGAAATCAACCGGGAACAAATTTGCCGGAAATGGAAGTGATCTGAAATCTGATGAAAAAATCAGTCCTGAGAAATACATCCTCATGCAATGAAAAAATTAATCCTGATATTTTTGGTTCAACTGTTCCTTTTTTCGGCCTGCGCACAGGAAAAAGCAACAGAGCCGATCAGCGGAGAACTTATTTTTCAGTCGGGTTTTGAACCGGACTCGAAAGTGATTCCCAAAGGTTCGGAAGCTGACATCATCGGAAATGATCGCTCGTTACCGGATCACAGCGACTGGACCGCGTTCGACAATCATCCTGACATCGGGAATTTTAGCCTGCAGTACCAGGGCGGTGATTCCACTCAACGGTTTGCCAAAATTATTCCTGAACCGGGGAATCCGTCGAACCATGTGTTGTGGTTCTGGCTCGATCAGCCCAATGTGGAAGGTTCGAAAGGACGCATTCAGGCCAATTTGTACGGAAACAAAGGCATGAAAGAATTCTACCAGAGCGAACGCATATTTCTGCCCGAAGATTTCAATGCCGTCCGCAGCTTTCCGGATAAAATAACCTGGCTTACCATTGCCGAATTCTGGAACAACATTACCTGGAGCCAGACTGTTCCGTATCGCTACCGAATGACTCTTGGAATCGGGAAACCGGTTGCTGCAGAGAGCGACTTGTATTTTATTCTCGACGGACAGGATTGCCAGTTGTTTGAAGATGGCAGCCAAAAATACACGACGCTTTGGGACGAAACCAATCACAATGTGAAAGTGCCAATCGGGAAATGGTTTACGCTGGAATACTATTACAAAGAGGGCAATGCCGAAACTGGCAGGTTTTACATGACCATTCAGCAGGACGGTGGTTCGAAACAAGTCGTTTTCGATCTGACCCGCATTACGCACAACACGCAGGATCCGAATCCCGACGGCGTAACCGATTTCAACCCGATGAAATTGTATACCTCAAAACAATTGATCAATTACATGAAAAGCCAGGGAAAAACACTTCAGATTTACTGGGATGATTTTAAACTCTGGAAGGATAAACGACCATAAACGGAGAATGAAACACGGAAAATGGAATTATTAAATCAGCCATTATGAAAAGAATATTTCAACGCTTATTTATTTTAGTTCTGGTCTTATTGACATTCAGTGCCAAAAGCATCAATTCTGATATTGAACTGCTCAGGCAAAAAGTAGTTGCTGAGATGCTGAATCCAGCAGTAAATGAGGCACAGATCATAAAGTTAATGACCACACTTCAGGAGCAGGGAACCTGGCCAAACATCAATTACGTAGATGTTTCGCGAACCGGATTCAGGCATGGCGAACACCTTGCCAACCTCGTTAATTTGAGTCGCGCTTACAAAAAGAAAGGTTCAAAATTCAAAGGTAACAAACAACTGAAAGTGACTATTTACAAAGCGCTCGACTTCTGGCTGGCCAACGATTTTATCTGCGAAAACTGGTGGTGGAACCAAATTGGAACTCCCGATGCTTTGACCAGCGTTTTGCTGCTAATGGACACCGATCTGACTCAGGAGCAGGTAGTGAAAATACTGCCGATTGTTGGCCGGGCAAATCTGAATGCTTCAGGTGCGCGACCCAGTGGCGACCGCATAAAGATTGCCGGAATCCTGGCTAAAACTCTGCTCTTTAAGCGTGATGAAGCTGAATTCGAAAAGGTTATAAAAGTAATTGAAAGTGAAATAAAATTTGCAACCGGTCGCGGTATGCAGTATGACCTTAGTTTCCATCACCGCGTCGATCGGGTAAACAACACGCTTTCGTATGGTACAAACTATGCTTCGGCTTTTGCCGAATGGGCCGCATTGGTTTCAGAAACCCGGTATAAATTTTCGGAAAAGTCGCTGCAAATGCTTACCAATTATTACCTCGATGGAATTTGCAAAATGCTGGTCTACGGGAAATCTCCCGATCCGGGCGCCAAGAACCGGGGAATCACCCGTGAAGGTGATCTGAACCCGGTTGGTACTTCCATTCCCGAAGAATTACTGAAAGCCGGAACTTATCGGGCCAACGAACTGGTTCAAATCATAAAAATCAGGAACGGAATCGAAAAGCCGGAACTTGCCTACAGCAAATTTTTCTGGGACTCGGAATATTTCAGCTTTCAGCGACCCGACTTTTTCACTTCGGTTCGCATGTTTTCGTCGCGCGATTACAACATGGAACAACCCTACAATGGCGAAGGCCTAATGAATCATCACTTGCCCGACGGTTCAAATTTCATTTCACGAACAGGCGACGAATACCTCGATATCTGGCCCATATACGACTGGCAGAAAATTCCGGGAACCACGGTTTTACAAACTCCGGAATTACCTTCGGACTCTGAAATTCAGAAAAAAGGACTGACTGATTTTGTAGGTGGTGTTACTGATGGACGTTATGGCGCATCAGTTTTCGACTTTAAAAGTCCGCACGATCCGGTTTCGGCCAAAAAAGCCTGGTTCTTTTTCGATCACGAATACGTTTGCCTCGGAACTGCCATTCAGTCTGAAACAAATTTTCCGGTTGTCACTACGCTTAACCAATGCTGGCTGCGTGGCGAGGTAACGGCGATGTCAGGCGACAAACAATCGGTGCTTGAAACCGGCGACCACCAGCTCGATCGGGTGAAATGGATTTTCCACGATGGAGTTGCCTACATTTTTCCTGAACCGCAGAAAGTGAATTTATCCACCCAGAATCAGTCCGGAAGTTGGTACAAAATCAATCATCAGACCGATTCGCCAAAAGATGAAATTAGCAAGCCGGTTTTTAAACTCTGGCTCGACGAAGGAACACATCCGCAAGACACTAGTTATGCGTACATTGTTGTGCCTTCAACCAGTATTCAGGAATTGACCAGCGGAACCGACGCTCAAAAAGTAAAATTACTGGCCAATTCTCCTGAAATTCAGGCCGTACAGCATACCGGATTAAATATTTCTGAAGTCGTTTTCTACACTTCAGGAGAAATTCGGTTATCCGGTTATCTGAAATTGGCGATGGAGAGCCCGGGAATGGTGACGGTTAAAACCGACGGCGTGAATGTAAAAAACATTTCGGTTTCCGATCCTTCGCGCAAGTTATCGCGTATTCACCTTACGGTTTCGCAGGAAATCAATAAATCCGGAACGAATTTCACTTCGGTCTGGAACAAAGAAAAAAGGGTGAGCGAAATAGCCATCGACCTGCCGCAAACCGTGTACGCCGGAGAAAGCGTGACAATTGAGTTGTAAATGTGGCAAAATCCGCATCCTAACTCGCCCAAAGTGAGAAAGACGCTTAAATAGCTTAACAACGCTTAACCAAATGACCTAAAATTGATTGAAATGAAATTCTTCCTCTTTTTATTCGCTGCACTTTTTATTGCCGGATCTGGTTGTTCACAAACCGATTCAGTCAACCGCAACCGAATTATTGACGAAACTTCGCAAGGTGAATCTGTTGAGCTGAAGATTCCGATCGATAAAGTCTGGGCTGGTCATCCGGTTGGTTTTAGCCTGATAACAAGAGGAGACCGCCAGTACATCGCGTATTACAATGCCAACCGCAACATGGTTGTAGGCCAGCGAAACCTGAGTGATCCAGAGTTTTCCCTGACCATACTACCGGCAACATCGCGTGAAACTTCAGGAGGAACCAGTACTGTGCTGGGTTGGGACAGTCACAACAGCGTCACCTTGGGCATCGATCAGGACGGATACATCCATCTTTCCGGAAACATGCACGTCAATTCGCTAACCTATTTTAAAAGCACACGGCCCAACGACATTTCAAGCCTGAAACAGGAAATGCACATGACCGGCCAAAACGAAAACCGCTGCACTTATCCGCATTTCATGAACACACGCGAAGGCGATCTGCTTTTTCACTACCGCGACGGAAGCAGCGGAAACGGAAATGAGATTTACAACATTTATTCCTGCGCAACAAAACAATGGACGCGACTGCTCGACACGCCGCTCACCGACGGGCAGGGACTGATGAATGCTTACCAGACGCAACCAACGCTGCTAGCCGATAACTGGTATCATGTGTACTGGGTTTGGCGCGATACACCGGATTGTTCGACCAACCACGACCTTTCGTACATCAAAAGTCCGGACCTGAAAAACTGGTTCAACGCTTTTGGTGAGCCAGTGCAGCTTCCGGTTACACCCGATCGTAAATCCGTGATTGTTGATCCAATTCCTGTGAAGGGAGGAATCATCAATCTGGCGGCCAGCCTTTGTTTCGACGAACAGGGAAAACCGATTTTTGCCTACCATAAATACGATAAGGATGGAAATCTTCAGTTTTATACTGCACGCTTGTCAGGCAAAAAATGGGAAATAAAACAACTGACCGACTGGAATTACCGCTGGGAATTTTCGGGAAACGGAAGTATTAATTCAGAAGTCAGAGTTGGCGAATTCAGAAACCGCGGCGACGGCTTTTATGAACTGGATTATTCGCACATCAAATACGGAAGCGGAACTTTTCTCCTGAACGAATCGATGGAAATCTGCGGAACTGTCCGAAAACCCAAATTACCGGCTGAGCTTTCAAAACTCGAAGGAAATTTTCCGGGGTTGCAGGTTCGCACTTCCGGAGACCTTGGTACTAACAACGAAGCCAGTGTTCGCTATTTGCTGAAATGGGAAACTCTCCCGGCCAACCGCGATCAGGCCCGGCCTGAACCCTGGCCCGATGCCAGCCAGTTGTACCTGTTCAAACTGAAGAAAAATAACTTATAAGAATTTCGTTATGAGGTTAAAAAATATAATTCTGGTCCTGATTTTTATTTTTCCGCAAATGCTAAATGCTCAAATCACCTGGAGAAATTTAAGTTCCGTTGAAGATGTTTGCACCGCTTATCCGGAGCAAATGAAATCCATATTTCAAAACCTGAATCTGGATTATCCCGGACTGGAACAGGTGAAAAAAGCATTCGAAGCCAACCAACTTCAGGAAGCTTGCGAAGAATTGCTAAACTACTACGGAAAATCAGACCGGATTCAGCACGAGTTGCCAACTGTTACAACAAATACAACAGCAAATGCAGATTCCATCCTGCGCGACATTTTTACGTTTCAGTTAGTTCCCGGTCAGGTTCCGCGCCTGCCCGACGGCCGTCTTAAATGGGATTACAAAGGACCTGAAAACGATATGGAATGGGCTTGGGCGCTTAACCGGCACTACCCCACCCTTTACCTGCTCAACGACTGGGAGAAAAACGGTAATCCCGACTACCTGGATTACATTGACCAGTTCACCAAAGACTGGATCATCAGCAGCTGGCCCTATCCGGCAAAGAAAAGCAGCACGGCCATGTGGCGAGGGCTCGAAGTGAGTTTCCGGGTGAAAATGTGGGCGCGGGTATTCTACCAGCTTTGGGATACGCAGTTGATTTCACCTGCCACCAAACTCTTAATCCTGAGCAGCCTGCCCGACCACGCCGATTACGCCCGCAATTACCACGCGCAGGGTAATTGGCTAACCATGGAAATTTCCGGGCTGGCAACCGTTGCCTCGAACTGGCCTGAATACAAAAATTCGCCAAAATGGATGAAATACAGTATCGAAACGATGGTCGCCAGCATGAAAGAGCAGATTTATACCGATGGCGTTCAAACCGAGTTGACTTCGCATTATCATCATGTGGCGCTCTCAAACTTCAGTTTGTTTGCCGACCTGTACCAGAAATCGAATGTTTCGCTACCCGAATATTACACTAAAACGCTGGAAAATATGTCGGCATATTTGGCAGAGACAGTTCGCCCCGATGGTTTTGGGTTACTGAATAACGACGCCGATCTGGATGACAACCGGGAATTTATCCTGAAGGCAGCTCAAAAATACAATCATCCGGACTGGGAATTTATCGCTTCAAATGGCAAATCGGGCACGAAACCGGCAGACGGACCTTCGTATATTTTCCCGTGGGCGGGCCACCTGATCTCGCGCAGCGATTTCGGTCGGGATGCGCAATGGTCGTTTTTCGATATTGGACCGTGGGGAACCGGCCATCAGCACAACGACAAGCTGCACCTTTCGGTTTCGGCGTTTGGCCGCGACCTGTTGGTCGATGCCGGCCGGTTTGCCTACCAGGGCGAGGTAGCCCGCAAGTTCAGGAAATATGCCACCGGAAGTTTTGGGCACAACGTCGTGCTGGTTGACGGAAAAGGTCAGGCAGCACGAGTTGCCCGGAGCGAAACACCACTTTCCAACGAACTATTTGCCATCACTCCGGAATACGATTACGGCTCCGGAAGTTTTGATCAGTTTTCAGGAGTTGACGGGAAATTCAGTCATACCCGCTCGATGATATATGTGCGCGGGCATTTTTGGGTGGTAGCTGATAAGTTGAAAACCGACCGGCCCCGCCAGATCGAAACCCTTTGGCACTGGCATCCATCGTGCAAAGTTGAAACCGAAACTTCAGGAATCGTAAACACCAAAAACGATCGTGGAAACCTTGAAATCATCCCGGTTGGTAATCCAGACTGGACGGTTTCTATGGTGAAAGGTCAGGAAACGCCAACCATTCAGGGTTGGTACAGCAAGATGTACAACACCTGGGAGCCCAATTCAACCACAATTTATTCGCGCGAGCTTAAAACTAACGATTCGTTTGTCTGGATTTTATGGCCTTCGGAAGGAAAAGCGCCAAACGTGCAAACCGAAATACTGGACAAAACAGCCGACTCGGTAAAAATACGAGTAACCGAACCAGGCAAAGGTTCGTGGACGATTCAGGTTCCGTTCCTGAACAGCAAAGCCGTGAAAGTGGACTTTATTTCAGGCGAATAATTTTTAACTAATCACTAATTTTCAAGATATTACAAATGCACTTTTTAAAGAAACCGACTCTATTGATTATCTTTTTCTTTGCGCTGTCAACGTTCATAAATGCGCAATCAAGCCAGGGTTATCCGGCCAATTTGCAGCAGTTGCATCAAAACGTACGGGACGAATTTTTACGCGGCTCCATTGGTGGCGACACCTTAACAGCGTTGATCAACCGGATGAACGACCAGGGTGCATGGCCGAAAATCGACTATACCAGCAAGCAGCGCGGAGCCTGGCAACCAGCCCAGCACCTGAACAACCTGCAGAGCATGGCCAAAGCATACCAGAAACCCAGAACCAAATTTTATCACAATCCTGAACTCCTGAAAAAAATAAATCTGGCCCTGAATTACTGGCTCGACAACGATTTTCAATGCCCCAACTGGTGGTATCCCGAAATTGGTGTGCCGATGGCGCTGGCTCCAACGTTGATCCTGATGGAAGATGAACTTTCGAAAGAGCAGATGGCCAGGGGGATCAAAATTCTCGACCGGGCTAAAATCCGCATGACCGGCCAGAACAAAGTGTGGCTTTCGGGCAATGTGCTCCTGAATTCGCTTTTGCTGCGCGACGATTCGACGATTCGTAAAGCGGCCAGCTCTATTCAGGAAGAACTAAAAGTTAGCCTCGGCGAAGGTATTCAGCCCGATGGATCGTTTCATCAGCATGGTCCGCAAATCCAGTTTGGGAACTATGGCCTGGCATACGTGGGCGACATGATCAAATGGATCCGGATGTTACGCCAGACACCCTACTTCTTCGACGAATCGAAAATGACCATTTTGCGCGACTACCTGCTCAACGGGCAGCAATGGATTACCTGGAAAGACCAAATGGACATCAGCGCCTGCGGACGGCAACTGTTTGTTGATGCACAGCGCGGCAAAGCTGAGAACTTGGCCCGCGATTTCAGGCAAATGGAAACGCTCGATTCTGAAAGTGCCAAGCTCTATAAAGATACAGATCACTACGAAAGCCTGATCGGGAACCGCCATTTCTGGTGCTCCGATTTTCAGGTTCAGCGCACACCCGACTATTATTTCTCGGTAAAAATGTGCTCCGACCGCGTGGCCGGCGCCGAGTCGTGCAACTCGGAAAACCTGCGCGGCTACTACCTGGGCGACGGCGCCACCTATTTATACCAGTCCGGAAAAGAATACGACAACATTTTCCCGTTTTGGAACTGGAAGAAAATTCCGGGAACCACCACCCAGCAGGATTCCAATGAGCTACCGGTGCTGACAGCCGCAGGCTATCGCCTTCCGACCGATTTTGTGGGCGGCGTCTCG
The DNA here is from genome assembly GCA_963677955.2 of Prolixibacteraceae bacterium. Taxonomy (GTDB): domain Bacteria; phylum Bacteroidota; class Bacteroidia; order Bacteroidales; family Prolixibacteraceae; genus Aquipluma. The sequence goes on along the minus strand of CAXXQR010000001.1, from coordinate 2,407,665 downwards.
GACGGCCAAACCGGCATCGCTGCCATGGATTACCGGCGCGACGGCGTTTCAGCTAAAAAAACCTGGTTCATTTTCGACAACCAGATCGTTTGCCTCGGCGCCGGGATTACCTGTACTTCGGGCGTTCCGGTAACCACTTCGGTTAACCAGTCGTTCCTCAACGGCGATGTGGTCGCTAAAACAAATCAGGAAAAAACGTTGCCGGCAGAATCCTCAGAAACAATCGGTTTCAAATGGATTTTGCACGACCGGGCCGGATACTTTTTCCCGGACGGCGGCAACCTCACCGTCGAAAACAAAACCGTAACCGGATCGTGGCACAAGGTGGCCGCCATGTACAAAGATGAACCGATTCAGTCCAAAATCTTTAAACTCTGGTTCGATCACGGCGTCAATCCTTCCGAAAAATCGTATGCCTATTGCATTGTTCCGCAGGCCGACCGCGCAGAAATGGAAAAACTCGAGACCAGGCCGACCTTCAGGATTGTGAAAAATTCACCCGACCTTCAGGAAGTTGTTTCAGCCGATGGGCAATGGGGCGGAGTGGTTTTCTATCAATCCGGAAAGGCAGAATTGTTTGGCGGAGTAGCAACCGACCAGCCGTGCATCGTCATGTTGAAAAACGACAAAAATAGCTTGTCCGTTTCCGTTTCAGACCCGACCCACAAACTGGAACAAATTCGGCTTACACTAAAAGGAGATTTTCAATGTAATTCGGAAGCCGTAAAAACCAAACAAGTGAAAGATGGAACGGAACTGCTTGTAAATCTTCCAAAAGGAAACGACGCCGGAAAGACTGTCACCGTTGAACTGGCTACAAAATAAAGTGAATGAAGAAGGTTTTTAAATATGTGCTGTTGCTTTTTTTCGCCGGAATCTCCTTTCGGGGCTTTGCGCAGGACGATCCGTATAAAACAACGTTACTGCGGTTGTGCGATGCCTTATTCAACACACAAATAAACAACCCATCTGACGCCAATTTTGGAGCGCTGGTTTGCCCGTCAACCAATCCGGATGTTCATCCGCTTCATTCGCGGGCAGCCGAATCGGTATACCCGTTTGCCGTAGCCTGGAAACTGACCGGGCAGGCCAACTACCGCGATGCCGCCATTAAACTGGGGAACTGGCTCATCCGCATTCAGGAAACTTCAGGAAAAAAAATAAACGGATGGAGCGAAATATGGCCCGATCCGGAACAAAAAGGCTGGTTCGGAACAACCACCGACCAGTTGATTTCGATGGCAGGGGCCTACCAAATTCTGAAACCATTTTTGAGCACGTCCGAAATTAAAAGCTGGAACTCGTCGATGGAAAAAGCTGCAGAATTCCTGATGACAAATTTTCCGGTGAAGTCAAACATTAATTACAACGCCACCGGGGCAGCCACGCTGGTTTTTGCCTATCAGGCACTCGACAACCCAAAGAAAAGCTGGCTGGCGAAAGCCGACTCGCTGATGTATCATTACACCTTGCCATTCATAACCCGCGAAGGTCTTTTAGGCGGAGAAGGAATGGGCGTGGACGAGGGTTATATTACTGCACAAAGCATTGGATACATGGCGCTTTACAGCATTTTGAAAAACGATTTGCACATCAGGCAGGTTGCTGCCGATTTGCTCAAAAACCATGAGCTGTTTGTTTATCCCAACGGCTCGGTTGATAATTCGTGGGGAACCCGCTCGTTCAAATGGAGTTACGAAAGCGGAACGAAAACTGCGCCCGGCGTGTATTTTACGTTTGCGTTGCTCGCCGACAAGAATCCTTCTTTCGCCACAGCAGGATTAAAATGCCTCGAATACCTTAATCAGCAGTGTATCCGGAACGGCTGGATTCAGTACGGTCCGCAAGCCGAAAATCATGCATCCGCCTCGCCCCCCTGCAACTATTCCACCTTCGCCCGCGCTCAAAGTATTGCACTGGCTATCGAATTTGGCGCAAAAACAAAAGAAACTGCACCCTTTCCGGCACAAAAAACCGGATGGGTTCAATTTTTTCCCGACCTGAATGTGGCAGTCGTCCGAACAAAAAAGATCATGGCAACAGTTTCGGCCTACGGCGAAATCAGGCGCTATCCGCGCGAATCGGTTTGCCGCGGCGGAAGCATTTCGAATTTGTGGTACGAGAGATTTGGTGAGAATGGCTATCTGCAATCGTCTTCAACTGCATCGTATCAACGCATCGAAGCCATGCACATGCCCAACGAAAAAATTTTGCTTCCGTTAACTGCGCGAATTGAGTTTAATTGTGATACTTCAACGTATTCCAATATTTTTGAATCAAATGCATTGATGGAAGTTCTTCAGGAAACAGATCATGTTAGTGTATCGGCCAAAGGAAATATGCAAACCATTAAAGGCGAAAAATCGAAGGTAAACTATAGCCTGACCCATAATTTCTATGATTCATACCTGACCAAAGAATATACTGTAGAAGGTGATATAGAGGAATTCAGAATTATTGAGCCCATCGTAAATGACCCCGGAACCAGCTTTAGTTTGGAAAATGACAGCACCATTCTGATAAAAACTGCAACTTCAGCAGCCGAATGGGAATTGAAAATTTTAAAAAGTACGGTTCCGGTAAAACTCACGCTAGGGACAGATTCAAACAAATACTGGTGCCCATTTCCTGCTGTGGAGGCTTATCCGATCACCATTAGTTTCAATGCACACAAGGATACGCCTCAAACTATAAAACTATTTCTCGGAGAAAAACAAACTGATAAAAACTAAACCATGAAAAAATTAGTCTTATTTCTGGCATTGTTAATTGGAATTCAACCTGTTATTATGGCACAACAAACAATTACTCAGGACGAGCGCATGCAGTGGTGGCGCGATGCACGTTTCGGCATGTTTATCCACTGGGGTTTGTATTCCATTCCGGCAGGCGAATGGAAAGGGTTAGAATATCCGCAAATTGGCGAGTGGATCATGAAAAATGCGAAGATTCCGGTAAAGGAATATGAGCAACTGGCCAAACAATTCAACCCGGTGAAATTTAATGCACACGATTTTGTGATGACGGCCAAAAACGCCGGGATGAAATACATCACCATCACTTCGAAACACCACGACGGATTTGCCTTGTTTAAATCAAAGGCTTCAAAGTACAACATTGTGGATGCCACTCCTTACGGCAAAGATGTAATCAAAGCGCTATCCGAAGAATGTCAGAAACAGGGTTTGAAACTGTGTTTCTATTATTCGCAGTCGCGCGACTGGCACGAACCAAATGGTCTCGACAACGACTGGGATTTTCCGAAAGAACGTGATTTCCAGAAATATCTGGACGAAAAAGTAAAACCACAACTTACGGAACTACTCACCCAATACGGCCCCATCGGAATGATTTGGTTCGACACACCGATGACCATTTCGAAAGATCAGGCTCAGCAACTAAAGGATCTGGTTCGAAAGTTACAACCTGCCACCATCATCAGCGGACGTTTGGGTGGTGGAGTTGAAACGGATTACATGTCGACTGGCGACAATGTGATTCCGGCCACCGTGGTGCCGGGCGATTGGGAAGTTCCGGCAACGCTCAACAATACCTGGGGTTTCAAGAAAAACGACCACAACTGGAAATCTCCGGAAGTGCTCACCCGTTTGCTTTTCGACATTGCAGCCAAGGGCGGAAATTATCTTCTGAATGTAGGACCAACTTCAGAAGGATTGATTCCACAGGAATCAGTGGACATTCTGGCCAAAGTGGGCGACTGGATGAAAATTAACAACGAGGCCATTTATGGCACGCAGGCAAGTCCGTATAAATTGGAATTCAAGTGGGGCAATATCACGCAAAAACCGGGGAAATTGTACCTCGGAATTTTCGACTGGCCAACCTCTGATTTTTACCTCGAAAGCCTGAAAAATAAGATCAAAAAAGTTTATCTGCTTTCGGATAAACAGCAAAAAGCGTTGCCGGTTAAAGAATCGTATGACAAGAATCTGGATCATCACCGCCTTAAAATCGATCTGCCGAAACTAGCTCCTGATCAGGTGATTTCAGTAGTCGTTGTGGAAATCGAAGGTCCGGCCAGTGTGGAAACTTCCATTTGCCAGCAGGCAGATGAAAATATTTTGCTGCCCGGAATTTCAGGAGATGCAAAAAAAAACAACCAAACGGCTGAACTCAAATTTACAGCCCGCGGTGGTGGTGCCGACTGGCGCGATCCAGCCATCAGTTTAAGCTGGAAATTTAAAGTTGAAAAACCCGGGATTTATCAGGTTGACCTGGTGAGTACCGAAACCGGATCGCACGGATCACCGGTTTGGGAAGGTGGTCAAAAAGTGAAAATTACCTGTGCCGGACAATCGCTGGAATCGACTGTGACCGATGACAGCCGCGAATACAACCCGCGTAGCCAGTACTGGAAACTAATTCACACGTCAGCCGGAAAAATAAAATTCGACAAAGCCGGAGAATATGAACTGTCGCTGGTTCCTCAGAGTTTTCCGGAGAATAAAAACGGCTTCACATTTAAGGAAATTCGGTTGAATCCGGAGAAATAAAAACAGTTCACGCAAAAAGGCTTTCGGAAAAATTCATTAGCCCAGTCATCCTGAACTTGTTTCAGGATCCCGGCGCATTGAATTGAAGATCCCGAAATAAATTCGGGATGACCATTTCGATCTCCTTTTGAATACAAAAAGCTATGTCAATAAAAACAAATATTCTGCTACTTCTTTTCCTGGCCGGAACTTCAGTTCAGGGACAAACGAATCTGGCTAAACAAGTCATTGAAAACATACGAAAGGAAACAATTGCCCGGGCCGACCAGATGCTTTCAGAAAAACCAGTTACGGTGACAGCTTCGTCGTGCAAACGAAGTGCGGGAAACAAACACGATTTTTATTCGGAAGGCGACTACTGGTGGCCCGATCCGGCCAATCCCAGCGGTCCGTACATTCAGAAAGACGGTCAGACAAATCCGGATAATTTTGTGGATCACCGGCACGCGATGATTCGGCTCAGCGAAGTTACGGCCACACTCACGTCGGCGTGGCTGCTTACCGGCGATCAAAAATATTCAGACCGGGTTGCGAAACACCTCAATGCCTGGTTTGTAGATACGGCAACCCTGATGAATCCCAATATGCTTTACGCACAGGCCATTTGGGGCAGGTTTACAGGCCGCGGAATTGGTTTAATCGATGCGTATCATCTCGTTGAAGTTGCGCAATCGGCTAAAATCCTGATCGACAAAATGTCAATTCCGGAGAAAGAAGCAGTGAAAATTAAAGCATGGTTCAGTGGCTTTTTAAACTGGATGACCACGCATCAATACGGCATTGATGAGATGAATGCCAAAAATAATCACGGTACTTGTTGGGCAGTCACGGCTTCAGCCATGGCAAAACTGACGGATAATCAGGAAGTGTTAAAAATGTGTACCGATCGTTTCAAAACAGTTTTCCTTCCCTTGCAAATGGCCGACGACGGCAGTTTTCCACTCGAACTGAAACGCACCAAACCTTTTGGTTATTCGCTGTTCAACATCGACGCCATGTGCAACCTGGCTGAAATTCTTTCCACGCCGGAAGACAATTTATTTGATTTCAAGACCCCGGATGGAAAATCGCTAAAAAAAGGAATGGAATTTATCTATCCGTTCATTGCTGACAAAACGAAATGGCCCTTTGCGCACGACATTTACATTTGGGACGAATGGCCGGTACGCCAATCTTCATTGCTTTTCACCGGATTAGCTTACCACATTCCGGAATACATCAACACTTTTCTGAGTTTACCGGCAAATTCAACACATCCTGAAGTAATTCGTAATCTTCCGGTTCGTCATCCGGTCATCTGGCTGATGAAATAAGGCCCCATCCCTACCCTTCCCCGACAGGGAAGGGAGTTCGGAAAGTGAATTTTTGAAAATATGTACCTTTTTTATGATCCAACTATAAACCAATACAATGAACTTAAAAACCTACTTAATTTCTGCGCTGTTTTTGCTTTTTGCGTTTTATCTTGAAGCGCAAAACCCGCACATTCTGGTAAACGACGGCGACAAACAGGAAGTACTGAATAAAATTCAGCAACAAGAATGGGCTAAAACTATTTTTACCGACATCGAAGAGGAAGTCACGCCCTATGTCAATCGTCACCAAACCGATCCGCAGTGGATTTTGAGCCGCTACCTGATGAACCGTGTTCCGGGGAAACGCTATACCAAAATGTATTCCGACAATTCCGGCCAATGGCTTGTAAAATGGGAAGGCGATGCGCCGGTGCCGACCGTTCGGGTAAACACGTATCTTCGATCGCCAATCACCGAAAAAGGCACATCATTCCGCAAGCCAACCATCGAAGAACTCGTTCCAAACGACACGGCTAAACTGATGAACCTTTTCAATCCTGAAACCGGAGAAAAAAAATGGACCGATCCACAGGGCTACATTACCACAATTAATGGAGAACTAAACGAACTGGCGATGAACTCTGCCATTTTGTACTGGCTGAAAGGTGAAGAAAAATATGCCAGATTTGCTGCCGATTTGCTCGACCAATGGGCCAAAGGTGCCTATTACCAAGAACCAATCATCGGGCCTTGCCGGACTGGGTTTCTCGACATGCAAACACTCGGCGACGCTGCTCATCGCCCCATGATTCTGACCTATGATTTCCTGAAAACCTATATGCGCCAAAAAGGCTACGACATGCACTGGTACGAAACTGTGTTCGAAAAAATGGCTTCTACGCTCGCTTTCCGCGGTTTCTGGAACAATAACTGGTACGCTGCCGAAAGTTCGACCATGGTTTTTGCAGCGCTCAGTCTCGAAAATCAGCAAAAGAAAGATTACTACCTGCAATTTATCCTGAGTAAAGACACGATAAACGGCGGATGCGGGCAACTGGCACTGCCTTCCACCGTCGAGAAATGGCTGACTCCGGACGGTCACTGGAAAGAACCTGGAGGTTACCACAATTATCCGGTTGGCAACTTGCTGATTTCTTCACTCGCGCTGGAAAAGAATGGATACGACATTTTCCGGAAATTTCCGGCCTTATTTAAGGCATCGTATGCCATGTTGAAATACTCGTTTCCAAACCTGACAGTTGGCGCATTTGGCGACACCGGCCGTGCATCGCAAAGTGCCGAATCGCTCGAGATTGGATTGATCGGCGCGGTGAAATACAACCAACCCGAATTACCAAATATGCTGGCGGCTATGAAACAACTCATTGATGGTGGGATGTATAAACGCGAACGCTCCGGATTCTTGGGGTTGCTTTGCTTTTTGCCTGAAATTCCGGAAGCCACAACGACTTATGAATGGCCACGAACCGGCACGCTGGAATTTGCGCGGCTATTTCTTCAGCGAAACGGAACCAATCCTGAAACCGGTCTGATGGCTGAAGTGCAGGGCGCATCGTATAACCACAACCACTGCAACGGAATGGCGATGGAATTATACGGCTGCGGCACCGTTTTAGGCATTGATGCCGGAACCGGCCCCAACTACGAACATCCGCTGCACCGGAACTATTACAGCCAATGGGCTGCACACAACACGGTAGTGGCAGCAGGTTCGTCGAGTTCAGTGCCTTTTAGCGGGTCGGCTGGTCAGAAAAATATCGGTCACATCGATCTGGCGGCCATGGAGCCCATGCCCGATCAGGATGCCGTTTCACCGGATTATTCATTCACCGATACACGTTATGTCGATCAATCGACCAACACCAACGAATCGCGCACACTGGCCGTAATCCGAACTTCAGAAAAATCCGGCTATTATGTGGATATTTACCGGTCTGACAATTCCATCAGCAACGATTACGTGTATCACAACATTGGCGACAAAGTCACCTTCCTGAATGAAAAGCAGGAAATTTTGAATCCTGTTGAAACTACTTATCCCCTCACGGGTAAAGATTATCCGGGCTTCAGGTTTTATACTGATGTTCAGAAACTTGACAATTACTCCGGAAATCTGACTGCCCGTTTTTCGGCGAAAGATGACGATTCGAACAACATTTTCATGCAGGCGCTCATAGCCGGAAACGATGGAAGAACTTATTTCCGTGCCTATTCTCCCAAAACCAAAACTTCAGGAAAGGTATACCACGACAAGGAACTTCCACTATTTACAATTCGTACTGAAGCCGAAGCCAAAAGTCGTCCGTTCATCGTAGTTTTCGAACCGTACAAAAACGAAAACGGAAATAGCGTTGATCGCATTTCGGTAGAAAAACGCAATGACAGCGACACATTCACTTCGCTATCAGTTTTCAGCAAAGGTGACCAGACACAACACATCTGCCAGTCGGTTGATCCAGGCAAACAGTTCACATCAGGAACTTATTCGTTTACCGGATATTTCGGAGTCGTTGGTTATTCAGGGAAAAAGATGACATCCATTTATTTGGGAAAAGGTACCGAAATGGTTGAAGCTGGATTTTCCCTGAAATCTTCTTCGGAAGATGGATCGGCGAATTTGCAGGCTGATGGTAAAAACTGGAATGTGAGCTGCAACCAGGAAACTGAAATTGGGTTGCCTTTGCCAAAAGTTAAAAAAGCCATCCTGAAATTTGGTTCAATCGAAAAAGAGCTTCCAATTTCCCGCACGAAAGAAGGTATCCAGGTAAAAGTTCCGGCGGTAAAAAATGCAGAGTTGATTTTGGAATAAGGGAAAAATTAAATGTTTTGGGCGTATATCTCCCAATTAACCTACATAAAAAAGGCTCCGGAAAAATCTCCGGAGCCTTTAAAATATACATAACCAACACCACTAGTTTTTAACCACCTTGATGGTTTTTTCAAAAACTTTACCCCATATTTTTACAAAATAAACTCCATTGGAGAAATTCGAAATGTCAAGTTTAATTTGTTGTGAAAAATTATCTGTTTGATTAACCCTTACCACTGAACCGGCAATATTCGTAACCGTAACTTTCATATCTGAACTTTCAATACCCTGAGGTAAAGTCACATATAAAAGACCCTGTGTTGGATTAGGATACAGTTTGATTTGGTTGTCAGTAACCCCGCTAATTCCGGTAACGACAATATCAACATTTTCAGTCAAATTAGCATCAGTTACGGTAACGCTTCCTGAAAGCACATCGTAACCCGATTTATTCAAACTATACGAATAAGTTCCGGCCAATTTTCCTGAAAATACAGCAGTTCCTGACTCGTCTGTAGTAACCGTTTCACCATCGCAGGTAACTGCTACTCCGGCAACTGCAACATTTTTATTTTTAACGTTGAACGTTACTGTATAGCCCTCTGTTAACGTAAGCACTTTAAGTATGTCTTCAGCAGCTACATCGAGTGTTGTTTCCTCAATACTGTTAAAACCTTCCTTTGTAACCGAATAGCTGTAACTTCCAGCAGGAAGACGGTTGAACGCAGCCAAACCGGTATCATCGGTGGTTACCTGATCGTTATTGAAAGTAACGGTAGCTCCAACCACCGGATTTGACGAAGCATCAACAATATAAATTTCAACTTTTCTGCCGGGTACAACATTGATCGGAAGATACATCACTTCATTGGTCTCAACATTTACAGTACCGGTGATTATTGCTTTCGACGCATTATCAGGAATGATTACATAGGTATGCGTGCCCAATGAACAATTAATTGTTGCTGCACCCAGGCCTGCGTCGTACGGATAATTAACTCCGTCGAATGTAACTGTTGCACCGCCGAAGTATCTCATGAACCCGTTAACAAGTGAGATGAAAACACCAGGGCTTGAAAGTGTTACAGTAACATTTGCGGTATTATCCGTTGCCAACAGATCTTCAGTACTGGTAAACGGCAGAGAAACCTCTCCTGTTGCAGAACTGTAAGTTCCAGGGCCTGTAACCGAATACGTATAAACGGTTTCAGACGGACTTACATTGTAAAAATAGGCATATCCATCAACGTTTGAGCTACTTTCACTGCCATTGAAAACCACACTAACTTCGCTTAATGGATTGTAAGTATTGACATCGAATACATGAATGGCAACCGTATAAACCGGTGTCATGTAAATAGTGAAAGTTTTATCAGAAGTAACATTTGTAATTTCAACGGGAAAATCTGCAAATCCGGTTTTTTTGTTCACAAACGAAATGTCGGTTCCTTTATTTATCTGGAAAGTAACGATTCCATCGGCTCCGGTAATCAAGGTTTTATCACCGATTGTAACGGTGTCGCCAGCCAGAGCAACTTCTCCTGAAGGGCCATTAATTACTTTAAAAGTGACATTGTAAGCTTCGCTCATTTTAACGTTCAGGAGCAAATCAGCTGTAACAAGATTTGCTGTTCCTTCAACGGTTGGCAAACCTTCTTTTACCACAGCGTAGGGATAATCTGTGTTGACGGCTTTCCGGTCAAATAAAACATATCCGTCAGCATCAGTAATTTTCGTTTCGTTATCAAGCGTTACCGAAGCCCCTTCAATACCCTGAGGATCATCACTTCCATCGGTAACATACATCTCTATTTTCTTACCGGCCACCATATTAACGAAAGCTACACCGGGATCAGTTTCAGTTACCGTCACTGTTCCCGAAACAATAGCTTTGCTCGCATTTTCCGGAGTAACAGTATAGCTATAAGTTCCCGGATCTACGAAAAAGGTATTTCCACCTAATCCTGCATCGTAAGAATAATCAACTCCATTAAAAGTAATCGTTGCAGCTCCAAAGTAACCCATCCACCCGTCGGTCAGAGCGATGTAGGCATAAGGCTTGCTTAAATAAATCGACTGCGAGTAATGATTATTGTTGTACAAATAATCGGTACTTGACAATGGCAGCGAAACGGCTCCGGTCTGAATGGTAAATCCGCTTCCTTCAGGGCCGGTTACAGAATAATTGTATGGAGTTTCATCAGGAGCAACATTTGTGTAGGTCACAATTCCACTGGCATCGGTAACGATTTCTGTTCCGTTAAAGGTTACGGTTGCACCTTCCATCATGGAATAATCAATCCCATTGTATACATTGAACGTTACTTTATAATCAGGAATCATATAAATGGTTAAAGTGGTATTCTCCTGAAGATTTTCGATGTTGACCGGAACACTGGTGAACCCTGCTTTTTTATTTGTAAAAGAGAAGTTCGATCCAGCTTCAACACCAAATGTTAAAAGCCCTGTCTCATCGGTTATTTTACTGTATCCGTTGATGGTGATGGTATCTTTTTGTAATCCAACTTCACCGCTTGCGCCGTTGATAATTTGAAAGGTCAGGTCAAAACCGGAATTTAACGTTACGACTGGAGAAATATCCGCACCCGAAACAGTTACCGTTCCGTTTTTGTCAATGTATCCCGATTTCGTAGCCAGATATGAATATGTACCATTTATTTTTTTTGAGAATGTGGCCTGTCCATTTTCATCGGTCGTAACCTCCATTCCGCCAATGGTAACTGTAACTCCTGAAATCGCATTTGATCCATCGGTAACCGTGAACAAAACATTGTATGCTTTATTCAGTTTAATGGTTGGAACAACCACCGGGTTAGCTGCATTTCCTGAAAAATTAAAGGTCGCCGTTGAATCTGCATAGCCTAAAGCACTAACAACGTAGGTATGATAACCGCTGCTATAAAGTCCTTCAAATGAAACTTCACCGGCAGCATTTGTTGCCAGAGTTGTTTTCGGGTCGGTTTGTACAGTTACCGATGCATTCTCAATATTCACATCAGACTGATCAGTAACCTTAAAATTAATCGTGTATGCTTTTTGAATCGCGGCCGTACTGCTTGCCGTACTTGACTCCGGATCAATCCAAAGCCAGTTGCTGGAATAATCGAGATATCCAGGAGCAGTCACCGTAAAACTCTGGTAATCCGCAGCGGCAGGCGTATCTACCGTAAATACAGCGTTTCCCGAAGCATCAGAAACCACAGATGTTGGCGAGTGAGCCCCCGGCAAAGTAACGGTGGCGCCACTAAACGGAGACCAACTATAGGCGTCTACCACCTTAATAGTCACCGTAATTTGTGCAAATGCTACTTTTAGAAATAGCATCAACAAGGATAAAGTAAAAATTCTCTTCATATTATATTATTTAGGGTTAAAAAATGGGTTCATTCAATGACGAGGTCGCTGTTTATTGCAGTGGCCCCGTCATTCTTTTAAATTATTGCTTGATGACTTTACTGCTCAACAACTCGTTGTTACAGCTCAATCTCACGAAATATAGTCCGGCCGGGCCTGAAATATTAAGCGATACAACATCAGATGAAATGGCGTTGAAGCTTTTTTGCTCTACTAATCTGCCCTGCGCATCAAACAACATCAGGCTTGCCTGTCCGTCAAATCCGGAAGGAAGAGTGATGTAAATATCTCCCTTGGTTGGATTCGGATAAACAGCAAATTCATGCTTGTTAAACTGAGTGTCGGTTGCAGTGTAGTCGTCTTTTACCACCACCTGAACGGTACTTGTAGCTTGCGCTCCATACGCATCGGTAGCCAAAAATGTGAGCGAAGTCTCGCCTGCCTCACCGGGCATCAACAGAAAATTATTTCCGGAGTTATACAAATTCAGAATATCAAGATTGCCTGAAGTTCCCTCAAGACGTTCAATGTCGCCGTCGGCATCTGAAAATAAATCATCAATATTGAAGGTGACGTAATTTCCGTTCGTTTTGAGTTTCAAGGTGTCTTTTGCAATTGCTTCGGGCCAACGATTAATGTTGCTAACCATTACTTCAAAAGTAGAATTCGCCTCATTGTTGTATTGATCAGTGCTGGTCAGTTCAAACTCGTGTATTCCCTGGCTGTGATAATCCGGAGCATAAGCAAAACTCAGTGTTTTGTATTTTTTCCCAGCTTCATCAATGCTGTCTTTCGTATTTTCGATGTTAAGGAAATCGTATGCCTGAGCCAGACCAACAGAAAAGTCATCGCCTTCTACATCTTCTGCTATAACCTTAAACCGAAGTGTCTCGTTTTCCTTGACGATTAGATCTTTTGGTGCGGAGAAAACTGCACCTGAATTTTTAATCAGGTGAAGCACCACCTTCTTTTCCGGAGAAACAATATCATTCGACGCAACAACTAACGTAGCATAGTTATCCTTTTGAGTTACGGTTCTGGCGGTGAACTTTAAATTCATCACATCGGTTTCACCGGGTTTTAATATCCCGCCGTCGGCCGAGTTTAAAACTACCCAGGGAACATCGCCGGACGTGGCTTCAACAGCCCTAACCATCCATCCAATGGTTTTGAACTGGTTATATTCTGACAAATCGTACCATTCATCCAGCGCTCCAAACAAATACCGATTGGAAACATTATTGTCAATAAGGGCACACCCCTGCGGATAGGTTAAGGCAGCTTCGTATCCAAAGACGATGTAGAATTTTTCGCCCGGATTAATTTGGAGCGGTTTCGATAACTCATGAGTGAGAAGCGAGCCTTTATCGTCTGGCTCAGTAATACTGTATTCAAAAGACTCGTCAGTTAATGTAACGCATTTGTAAATGTTTTCGTCGCCGGCCAAAACCATAATCTTAATTTTAGAGTTCAGCCAATCGCCCGGAACAAACCAGTTTTGAACATGAGTCAAATTAAAGCCACCAGCGGGCGCAACAAAACCTGTAGCCGTATAAAATACCCTGGCTCCATTGTATCCCAACCGGTTTCCCGAGACTGTTGACGTATCGTGAACCAAAACCTGATTGTATTCATCGGCTTTACTTTGGGCTCCTGCATTAACTGACAAAGCTGTTGCATTAACAATTGGAATCAGCACAGGCGAATCAACTAAATTGGCAACTGCTGTAGTTTTTTCGTTTGCCGCGATTATTGCAGTCGATGTTCCCTCGGCAGCATTCCTCTGATAAATAATGTTTGCCGTATAATTTAGGTTATAACCACCGTTTTCGTTGCCAAACTGAATTTTTCTGGATTCGGTGAACCCGTTGGTTTGTGCGTAACAGGTTATTGTATCGGCATTCATGCCAAGGACTGCCGGATTATATATATTTGCCCCAATCGGGATTTTATATACCGAAGGCGTCAGCGATGTTTTCAAAACAAGTGTATCCAGAATTGATTTTGGCGTTTCAGGAGTAACGGTTGCCCTGAGTTTCATGACCGATTTTGCCAGAATGGAAACAGGGAAAGTCATTGATTTTAAATCCTGCCAGAAGTTGGAGTTATCGCTGCTTGTATATGCCTCAATTTTGACATCGGATTGCTGGTTAATCGCACTTAAAAGTGTATAATTCGCTGTTCCTATATTTTTTATTTCGAATGTTTTAACGACTGAAGGAGTATCCGGATTAATGATAATATCTCCGTATTCGAGTGATTCCGGAATTTCAATTTTCGGAACTCCAGTCACTACCACTTTCGTTGGTAACTTGTAATTAAGAATATACGGATCGTTGTTGGCAAACAAAATACTATCTGAATATGAACCTTCAACCAAATAGCTTGCATCCAACAGTAAACTGAAATCTTTGCTTTCTCCGGCCGGAATGGTGTAACTGCGAGCAGGATAGAAACCAATAGCCATGTCGGAATTAACCACACCCTGGTAATACGACACCTGCTCGCCAACAGTTCCTGAAGCATTCTCGATACCAATTACGCCATTTTGAGTCACCGTATTACTTCCACCATCTTCCGGCATTTTATATTGAAATTTTATATTGCCGCTTGGATAAAGAATGGCTTCGAAAGAAATGGGTGGCCCCATCGTAAAATTGCTGTTGTAGTCGTGGTATTCAATAACCACCTTATCTTCGCTTAACTGGTAGTATATTCCCGATTGCGGATAAAGGCTGACATCGTCTTGCCCGCCAAACAAAAAGAGCGGAGCGATGTAATTGTTGGGTTGTATGGTATCAGGAATAGTGCCACCTCCCCAGAAATAGCTAACCTTATTCTGGTTCCTGGTAAACGTAATCAAACCATTTCCAATGTACATGGAGTCGCAGCTATTACCATAGAATTTGAACGGGAACGGAATTTTTATGCCTTTGCTCCAGTTTTTACCATTATATGTATCAATTCCCTCAACTTTAGATCCGCCATTACCAACTACATCAATCCAATCATAATTTACACTTGAAGACACATTGCTCTTCAGAACGTTATACATGATACTGTCGGCAAGCGCTGATTCAACCGTTTCGCTAACCGAAGCCCACTCGTTATTAAATGGCGCTACTTTAAGATCGGCACTTCCCGGATTTTCAATTTTAAATCCAACCTTTGTTTGATTGCCCGCATTTACAAATTTGGTAACCGATTTCAATGGCGACGTGCCCGATGCATTTAGGAGACTGAAAACAGGCCCAAGAATCACATTCGACGACAACGCAATTTTCAGCGTTTGTCCGGTGAGTGTGGTTAATCTTAATGTATCGGCATACTCGCCAACTTCTTCGGTCTTTGCTTTTATCACAAACGGAATTTTACGTTCAGGCTTCAGGAGACAAGGTATTTCTCCAACCAGCGTGAAGTAATCATGATCAAACTCAGCCGTCTTAATACTGTCAATTGCATTTCCGGAATTTGTAATAAGAATCGTTTTTCCGGTTTCAGTCCCTTTATAAAGTGTTCCGAAATTTAAGGTGCCATTATCAACAGCAACAATCGATTTGCCACCTTTTGTAATGTCGAAATTGACGGTATGAATAATTGGGTTGGTTTTAGGGTCGTTTGTGATGAAAACCAAATTCTCGTTGTAATGCAACGCGGCCAAACTATCTGTTTTTATTTGGTATTTTACCTCAACTGAATCGTTGGGCATTACTGTTCCGTATGGATTAGTTACATTGGTAAACAGTCCTAAACCCGGGTTTTTTATATGAATGGCAGAGCCCGCCTTGAAATTAAAGTCTCCGGTATGGTTATAGTAGTCTTTGTATTTCGTTCCCGAAATTAAAAGTCCATCGTCGGTTGTTTTGTCTTCCATCGCAACCAAAAGGGTCTGCAACCATTCCTTTGGAATAGACTGATCTTTGTAAAACAGATCAATATTGCCATTGTCGTATAAAACAATCTGGAATGTTATAGATGTCTTTTGTTTTTTGGTATAATCATCGCCTACATATGAATACCCATCCCAGTATGGCGCATCCTGATACTGAATAATAGCTTTATCTGGGTCTTGTTTATAGTAGATTTTTCCGAAGGCGGCATCATCAAAAAGTATCGGGAAACCACATGCTGAAATATAACGGTCCGGATTTCCAGGAAACTGGTAAAAGGCTGGCGATATAGACCAGAAATGGTTGTCTTCGGTAAAAGAAATCAACCCGAATTTAGTGATGTAAAGGAAATTCTCATTTTTCCCGAAGAAAGGAAACAGAAAGTTCAGGGGAAATTTGATAAACGAATTTGTACGCGCATTGCCCGAAAACATCGAGGTAACATCTTTTCCCGTCTGAGAAATATCGTTCCAGACATAAGTTGAACCGATGGTATCCTGCTCAACCGAATAGCCAAACTTGTGCACATTTTGCGGAATCGATTCCATATTTGAGCCATCGGCGAAAGACGGAATGTAATAATCCAACGGATAATTTCCGGTGTTTTTCACATAAACCTGTCCGTTGATGGTATCGCCAATACTCAGATTGTTATATGTTTTTGTTTTTGGATTAAGGCCTGCTACAGGTGGCGCTATTCCGGCAGCAAATAACTCGAAGTTGTAATTATTTCCATCCTTATCGAGCATTGAAACCCGGCACGTATTGTTACCAACTTTTTTGGCGTCGAACCGAAACGCTAATTGCTGTGAGGTTTTTGCTTCAAAAACCTGGCTCAATCCTGAAATATATGAGAACTGATCATTTTCGATTGTAAAATAGGGTGACTTGAAATTGAACCGTCCCAATCCGTCGTTTTTAAATGTAACGGTTACATCAACCGAATTTCCAACCAACACATTCCCGAAATTTACACGCTTCGTCGAACTGATTACCGGCTTATGCCCGGTCACGGTTACGTTAACCGGCATCCGAAGCATGGGGGTCTTGGTTTCGTTGGTGTAAACAACCATGTTCGATTTGTAGGTTCCGTTAATCATATTGGCACCATCAATGGAAGCAACTATGGTTGTGTCTTTCCCGGAAGCTACCCTGCCTGAAGTTGGTGAAAGCACGATGTAATCGTCGAGTTTAGCGTTTTGAGACATTGCAAATACGGCCCAAACAATCTGGTTATCGAAATAAAGTTTCTCGAACAAACTCCAGGTCTTTCCACCATTTAAACTCATGTAGCAGTTTTTCGAGTCATCTTCATTCACTTCAACGCCGCCGCCTAAAGGGAATTTATTTCCGGCTGGCACATGAAATACAATCCAGAAATAGGTGCCTTTTTCGAAATACAATTGTTCACTAAGCCTAACATTGGTATATCCATTTGTTGCTGTTTCAGCAATTTCCTGGGCCAGCATGAGTTTTGCGCTCGAAATGTCGCTTCCCTGGTAAATTTCCATAATTACAGGGCCAGTCTTTTTATCATGCTGAATATATGTATCAACATGGGTTAAGTTAAATCCATCTTCTTCATCTACATAAAACCGGGTAGCCGATGAGTTTGGAATGTCGGTATCGGTTTCGCCAAGAACCATCAGTTTCTGGGTTTGGTCGACATAACCTTTTTCTGTCCAGTTTTCAGGCTCTATATTGCTCAAGATAGTTGGACTTGCTGTAGCGTAACTACTTACAATCCCCTTAGGGGTTTTAACGCTGTTGCTAATTACTTTCGGATAGTTTAGTGCCGGAAGTTTACTTAGCGGAACGGCCTCTTTGTGATGAGGAGCTGCATTCCATTTTAAGATTCCTTCGCCGGTATTGAGTAATTGAACACTGTCTTTCCCCGATGTCTTTTTTGTGACATCAATCGTAATGTTTAGCGCTGTTTTATTTGGGTCGAAAGAAGTGATTGGTCCACTGTTGGTAGTCGCATTAATAATGTTCGAAAGTTCTGATTTGTTGCCCCAGCGGTCGATACCTCTCACCGCAAAATAATATTTGGTTAAGGCCAACAAATCACTAACCTCGAAACTTACCAATTCGCCAAGTTTATTCTTGTTTTTAACTCCTAAAGTGCTGGCATATTCCAGATTCGATTCTATAATCGGGCTTTTTGAATAAAGTATTTCGAATGTAAGTGGAATTTCATCATCCTGATCGGCAGGAACGTTCCAGCTTAATGTGACAAAATCCTGCGCAATACCGGTTAGTTGAAGGTTGGTAATTTTATCAGGAGCAATTTTATTGTCTTTGGCCAGAGCCAGATTGGCATCAATTAAACCAGAGCCTAATTCTCCGGGATGTTTGGCATTCTCGTCAATTTTATAAATAGTATCACGAACACCTGTGAGCAGGTGGGCTTTTAATTCTTCATTTGTAAATCCATTGCCACCGTATTTTGAAACGACCAGACCCGCAACTCCCGAAACATGCGGACAAGCCATCGATGTTCCGTCGAGATATCCGTAGCCGTTATTGTCCAACGTACTCATGATACCATTCGAATAATTGCCATTTAACGTGGCATCATCATCGGCATCGCCACCGGGAGCAGCAATGCTAACCCAGGTACCGTAGTTTGAATATGGCGCCCTGTTACCTGTTGCATCAATGGCCGCTACCGAAATACATGATGGATAAGCGGCAGGATACATCAACTCGTTGGTACTGCTGTTTCCTGCTGCAAAAATTACAACTCCGCCTTTCATCGGACTGCCAGGAAAATTGCCCGCTTCCGCGATAAAATAGTCGATGGCATCGTCAACGGCCTGATTATATACACCAGGTTCGCTGTATCCCCAACTGTTTTGCGAAATCACTGCACCATTGTCGGCCGCATAAACATACGATAAGGGAATATTGGCCTCGTGAGCACCGCCCAGTATTTCACAAGTCATGATCCGGACCCCGTCGCCATTTCCTGAACCGCCGGCAACACCACAAACTCCAATCCCATTATTATTTTGTGCAGCAATTGTTCCGGCAACATGGGTTCCGTGATACATGACATCAATTTCACCTGTATTTCCTGAAAAGTTGAACCCGTTTACATCATCGATAAACCCATTGCCATCATCGTCAACGCCTTTAACGCCATTCTTTTCGGCTTCGTTTACCCACATACTATTGGCTAAATCTTCATGTTTGTAATCAACTCCCTGATCGTGGATGGATATGATGACGTTGGGTGTTCCTTTGGTTATGTCCCAGCCCTTGTATAGGTTGATGTCCATGCCCGGAGTTCCGCCGGTTTGTCCGGTATTGTTGTAATGCCACTGTTTTTTCAAATAAGGATCATTGAAATATTCTGATGCCGCAGTTGCATTGGCAACTGAATTTGAAGAAACTTTTGGTACATATATAGGCTTTGTACTACCATCATTTATAGCAGGCAAGTGCACCGGTTCTGCAATTTCGACTTCCTGAAGTTGCGAATATTCTTTTGCGATACTTTTTGAACTTATGGAAGCTTTTGCTGATAACACGTACCACAGATGCAATCCATGTTTCATGTGTTTTTCTTCAAACTTTGGAGAATAGGGAAAGAGCCTCTTCATCCCGGTTACCTCGAATTTCGAATTTAGCGCGTTCAGCGCTTTGATTCCAGCATCAATCGTTCCGGTATGAGCCGATTTGGTAATATTCATGTTTTCGAGCGCTGCCGGCTTGAACTTTACATAGATGGTTCCCGATAAAACATCGCCTTGCGCACTCTGCGCGAAAACACAAAGATGATTTATTCCCAAAATGAAAATAAGTAATACCGTCGTAAATAGGTTCTTCATAATTATTTCTCCTTATTGTCTTTATTTTTTGATGCTGAAGTATTCAGATTCGTCAGAATTTTTTTCAGTGCTTCGTTTTCATTTTTCCTCTTTTTTATCAAAAAAAGGATATCTTCATCTATTTCCTTTTGTATAGAAACTTCTGGCTTAATAGGGGAATCCGATAATTTCTTCTTCATTGCTTTCGTGCGTTTTGGTTATGATGCAATGATAATGTCGATTGGTGGGTAAGAGAAATATTTCTCCCAAACAAAACTGGTACAGCCGACGATCCTACCTGATAAAAACCATTACAACTATAAATAAGACCTGAACAATACCCCTACAGGCAATATCAATAAATTAAATTTCAGTGCTTTACAGATCAGGAAATCAAAAGTTCAAAAAAGGAAGTTTTCTGAATAGAAAAGCCTTCCATTTGACGGCTAGGATAAAAATGAAGAAGAAATATTTTGGGGTATCAAATATTCAGAAGGAAGTTTACCAGGTTAATTTCCTGGTTAGTGATTCCCAGTTTTTTTCTCAGGCGGTATCTTGCTGTTTCAAGACTATTAACACTCTGACCTGTGATTGATGAAATTTCTTTGGTAGTCATATTCAGGCGCAGAAAAGCGGCAAGCCTGATTTCGGCAGGTGAAAGTTCCGGGTATTTTTTCTGAAGAGTTTGGTAAAATTCTTCATGAACGCTCTGAAAACGATATTCAAATTCTGACCAGACTTCTTTGTCGCTGACGGATTGCAAATCCAGAATAATACGGTGCAATTGGTCAACATTTTCACCTTTAAGTTGTGTTTTTAGTTTTAGCAGTCTTTCGGTAATTCCGTCAATCAGTTCATTCTTTTTCAGCAGATAAATAACGTTGGTTGTCAACTCCTTGTTTTTGATGGCCATGTCCTTTTCCAACTGATCGTTTTCCAGCTTAATCCTTCGGTTACGGCTTCTGCTCAAACCAAAAAGCAAACCGAGTATGATCAATAAAAACAGCAAAGTCGATGAAATAATAATGTATCTGAACTTTACCTTTTGTTGTTCAGCTGATTTTTCTTTTTCTGCTTTTTCGTAATTGTATTTAAGCTGCAAACTTGTTATCTCCCTGATTTTATTATCATTGATCAGGCTATCGCTTAACTCTTTAAAAAGTTCATGATATTCCAATGCTTTATCAAGTCTACCCAACTTCTTATTGACTTGATATAAAAACATGGCAGAAACCTGACCGGAGAGTGGTTCTTTAACTTCCTGACTTAATTTTAGCGCATCCTGCGCATAACTCAGCGCTTTGTCGTATTCATTGATGCTTTGATAATAACTGGACAGGTGATAGTACGATTTGGCAATTCCGGATTTATCGTTTATCTTTTCTCTGGCATTGAGTGATTTTTGCAAATACTCAAAAGACTTTGGGTAATTTTTTCGTTGCATTTCTAATTTACCCAGGTTGTTACAAATAATCCCAATATTTATACCATCGTTACTATTCTCCGACAATGCCAAGCCTTTCAAATAGTACTGTTCGGCAGTATTAAATTCGTCTTTCGACAAATAAATATTTCCGATGTTATTGTATAGCGCCTGAATATTCTTTAATTCTTTTAATTGGCCACCCGATTCTACACTTTTATTGTAAAGATTTAATGCTTCAAAATAATACTTCAGTGCGTCATCAAATTGGCCTATTCTATCCTGAATGATTCCGAGCTGGGTAAGAGTTATTAGTTCTTCTTTTTGAAAACTATTTTTTCGGGCCATTTTCAGGCTCTTAAGAAGATAGGCAAGTGCCTCGTCGTACACGCCAATAAATATCAGGCAGTTACCAATTTGAATTTGTGATTTTGTAATGTAACGATCACTCTGAATGTCTTCCGAAAGTTGAAGTGCTAGCTTGGCTTCCTCCAGAGATTTCATTAGGTCGCCCCTGTAATACGAGTCAGAAAGTTCAAGCAACAATTTAATTTTGACGGTATCCTCGCTGGAATTGTCCAATCTAATTTGAAGACTGTCGATCTTTAGCTGATTCTGGGCAGAAATGATTTGAAAGAAGAACAGAAACAATATCAGAAAACTTCCTTTCATTCTCGGTTGCACTTATTTTATTCAAATATATTAATTTGAGCCAGAACGAACGACAAGAATCTTCGGATTCAGTTTTTTATTGACAAAATGATAAAATGAAAACGACCCAATTAAACCTGAATTTTCAACAAATCAGGCCAAGTAATTAGCATAAAATTCTGAAGCGAAAGTAGCTACCATTTATAGATTAATTGAAAAAGGAATTGATACCTATGAAAAACAGATCAATGCTTTTTCTGAATATTTTAAAGTCTCAGGATTACAAAACAACTGATTCCGACTTATATTTGACAAAACAACCACTAAACCCGATAAATGATGAAACTGCCGAAGTTATTTCAGCCTGAATTTTCATTCCTGAAAAAGACGTTTACTGTTGCAATCTTCTTTTTGTCCTCCGGAAGTCTGATTTTAGCCCAGCAAAATCAAAGTTGGCAGGCATCACCGGAACGCGTTGAACAATTGAGTAAGAATCAAACGGAATTCAATTATTACGAAAGCAAAGTCCCAACATATACTTTGCCGGAAGTCCTGACAAGCCAGAAAGGAGAGAAAATCACTTCCGAAAAGCAGTGGGAAAAAGTCAGCCGACCGGAACTTCTCGAACTTTTCACCACGCAGGTTTATGGCCGGGTGCCAAACACGCCTTACAAAAAGACAATCTCGATAGTTAAAGAAGACCCGAATGCCATGAATGGCGCCGCCACGATGAAATTGGTTGACATCACCGTCTCCGCCAATTCGAAATCGCTTACCATTCATCTGGGGCTTTTTATCCCGAATCGTGTTCCAAAACCGGTACCGGCGTTTCTGCTGATTTGCAATCGTCCGGCTGCCGAAAACATCGATTTCACGCGCGAGAAGAAAAGCGAATTCTGGCCTGCAGAAGAAGTGATTGCGCGCGGTTACGCAGTTGCTGCATTTTTTAACGGCGATGTCGATCCGGACAACTTTGACAATTTTCAAAATGGCATCCACGGCATTTTGGATAAAACACGGGATGCCGAATCGTGGGGAACCATTGCAGCCTGGGCCTGGGGTGCCAGCCGCTGCATGGATTATCTCGCGAGCGACAAAGACATAAAAGCCAGTGAAGTTGCGGTGGTGGGTCATTCGCGTGGCGCGAAAACAGCCTTGTGGGCCGGAGCAACCGATCAGCGGTTTGCCATGGTGGTGTGCAACGAGTCGGGCTGCGGAGGCTCGCCGCTAGCACGCCGGAAATATGGCGAAACGATCGAACGCATCAACCGGGCTTTTCCACACTGGTTTTGCAGCAATTATAAAAACTGGGCCGACCGTGAAAACGAAATGCCTTTCGACATGCACGAACTGTTGGCGCTGATTGCCCCACGTGCCCTTTACGTGGCCAGCGCGTCCGACGATTTGTGGGGCGATCCGAAAGGACAGCATCTTTCTTTGTATTATTCGCTGTCCGCTTTCCGGTTATACGATCCGGCCACCAATCTGCCAGAAGCGATGCCTCCGCTCAACGCGCCTGTTCACAGCGAGAAAGTGGCCTACCACATTCGCGACGGCATCCACAACCTGACGTTAAAAGACTGGAACTTCTTAATGGATTTTGCGGATGGCTTGTGGAAAAAAAATAAACGGAATACAAAAAACAGAAATGGAAAGCTTCTCCAAACTTTTAATTCATTTTTAACGCAACCAACCGCACCATGGTTTTAAAAAAATTCGCACCCCTGATTTCAGGAATTATTCTGGCGCTATTTGCCGGAAACATTCAGGCACAAAACCTGAAAGCCGATGGCTACAAAGGCATTTGGTTCACGCTCGGTCAATTTTCGCAATACGGCGATAAATATTCCGGAGGGCTCGGAACCTACACGGCCGACCACGTCCCGATGGCTATTTATGCGCCGGAAGTGAAGAAAACATTTTTCACCTACGGCGGAACCACGGCCAAAGACGAGCGGCATCTGCTGATCATGGTTTCGTATTACGACCATGTGAAAGGTGTCGTTCCGAAGCCAACCATCGTTTACGACAAAGTTGGTGTAAACGACCCACACGACAACGCGTCGATTTCACTTGACAGCAAAGGATTTTTGTGGGTTTTTGTGAGCGGACGGAATACCAGTCGTCCGGGATTGATTTTCAAAAGCAAACTGCCCTATTCAATCGACAGTTTTGAGCAAATAAAAACCGGTGAAATGACCTATCCGCAGCCCTGGTGGATTGACGGCAAGGGATTTTTGTACCTGTTTACCAAATACACCAAAGGGCGCGAATTGTACTGGACAACCAGTCCCGACGGCAAAACCTGGGCACCCGACCAGAAACTGGCCGGAATGGGCGGCCATTACCAGGTCACCAACGTGAGAAACGGCAAACTGGTTTCGGTTTTCAATTACCACCCGGGTGGCGACGTGAACAAGCGCACCAACGTTTATGCCGTTCAGTCGGATGACTTGGGTAAAACCTGGAAAACCATGGATGGAAAGACCATACAAACTCCACTCACGGATATTCACTGCGAAGCTTTGGTCCACGATTATGAAGCTGAAGGAAAACTCGTTTACATCAACGACCTGAATTTCGACAGCGATGGGAATCCGGTGATTGTGGCCGTTGTCAGCAAAGATTTCAAGCCGGGACCTGAAGGCGACCCGCGCGAATGGATCGTGATGCACTGGAAAAACGGGCAATGGCGTTTCAGCAAAGTGTGCAACTCAACGCACAATTACGACATGGGTTCGCTGTACACCGAAGACAAAGTTTGGCGAATTATTGGACCGACAGAAGCTGGTCCGCAAAAATGGGGTGCCGGTGGTGAAATGGCTTTATGGGAAAGCCGCGACGAAGGCGAAACCTGGACTAAAATCAGAGACATTACCAGTCGCAGCGAACGGAATCAATCGTATGCGCGGCGCCCGGTGAATGCCAATCCTGATTTTTATGCGTTTTGGGCTGATGGGAATACCGACCAGCTTTCGGAATCGAAACTGTATTTTTGTAACAAGTCAGGCGATAAAGTGTGGGGGTTACCGTACGACATGAAAAATAATTTTGAGAAGCCACAAAGGGTAAAGTGATTTGACATTCGTTCTGATTTATTTACTTTTAAACTTCCTAAACACTAAGCCGCTTCTCCATGGGAAAATCATTCCTGATAAAGTATAGCAGCATACCAATTTTGAGTTGTATGGTTTTGACTTCCTCAACGGGAAAACCAAAATCTCCAAACCTCATTTTTATTTTTCCGGACCAAATGCGCGGACAAGCGATGGGATTTCTGGGCGAAGAAAAAGTGAAAACGCCGGTATTCGATAAATCTGCAAGCGAAAGTGTTTACTTTTCAAATGCATTTAGAACCTATAAAACCTGCATATGACAAACCTAAACTTAAAAACGAAACTGGTTATTTCAATCTTCATTGGCTCCATTCTGGCCATATATTCTGAAAAAGTCACTGCCCGTGAAACACGGATTTATGTTTCAGTTTCGGGAAACGACAATAATTCAGGAACAATAGAATCACCTCTGGCCAGCCTTAACGGCGCGATAACTAAGTTGCGAATGAGAAAAAAATCGCAATCGCAGGAAGCACAAATGAAAGTCATTGTTGGCGATGGTGAATATTACCTGACTGAACCTCTGATTTTCACGCCTGATGATTCAGGAACTCCTGAATCTCCAATCGTTTTTGAAGCAGCCGAAAATACTCATCCGGTCATCTGCGGCGGGAAAATCATACCAAATTTTGAAAAAGTATCAGAAACACTTTGGCAGGCTAAAATTCCTGAAGTGGCTAGTTTAGGCTGGTCGTTTGAGCAATTGTATGTAAATGGGAAAAGGGCTGTCAGGGCTAAATCGCCAAACAAAGGTTTATTTTACCTGAAAGATGTTTCGGAAACAATTTTGGTAAATGGGAAGGGCCGTTCGCCGGAACTCGCCATTCAAAAGCTGAAACTTTTTCAGGACGGAGCAAAACAACTAAGCTCTTTCGGAAACGAAGATTTTGACCATGCCATTGTGACCTTTTACCATAAATGGGACAATACCAGAAAGCGAATTTCAGGGTACGAGCCTGATTCTTCGGCCATTTTCACGATGGGTCAGGGTATGAAACCCTGGAATCGATTCGATAAAAAGACTCGCTATATTCTGGAAAATTACAAAGCAGCGCTGGATACCTGTGGCGAATGGTTTCTCGATCGGAATTCAGGATATTTATATTACATGCCTTTGCCTGGTGAAACTCCTGAAAATACAAAAGTAATTGCACCGGTAACCGACTATTTTCTGATCTTTCAGGGTGATGAAAAAACCGGACGAAAGGTCGAAAACATACAGTTTAAAGGACTTTCTTTCCAGATTTCAGGATATAAAATGCCGATTGACGGTAACGAACCGGCCCAGGCTGCAGCACCCGTTGATGCGGTAGTAATGGCCGACTTTGCGGCGAATATTCAGTTTGAAAATTGCGAAATTGCACACACCGGAACCACTGCGATCTGGTTTCGAACTGCTTGCACCAATTGCCGGATTGAGCATTGTTATTTGCACGATTTGGGAGCCGGAGGAATTAAAATCGGAAATGCCATTCAGCCTGAAAGCCCTGAGAACCTGACCCGAAACATTGTGGCCGACAACAATATCATTCGTTCAGGCGGGTACGTTTTCCCCTGCGCGGTGGGCGTTACTATTTTCAACGCCAGCGACAATCAAATCACCCACAACGAAATTGCCGACTTCCGCTATTCCGGAGTTTCGGTTGGCTGGGTTTGGGGTTACGCTTTCAGTCCATCGAAGCGAAACAAAATCGGATTTAATCACATTCACCACTTGGGTTGGGCAGAACTGAGCGACATGGGCGGCGTGTATTGCCTTGGAAGTTCGGAGGGAACCACCGTGAGTAACAACGTGATTCACGATGTGTATTCGTTTGATTACGGCGGATGGGGATTGTACACCGACGAAGGATCGACCGGAATTGTGATGGAAAACAACCTGGTTTACCGTTGCAAAAGTTCGGGTTTTCATCAGCACTACGGAAAAGAAAACATTATCCGGAACAACATTTTCGCCGACAATATGAAAGCTCAGCTTCAGGCCACACGTGTTGAAGATCATTTGTCGTTTACCTTTACGAACAATATTGTATGGTTCCGTTCGGGCGATTTATTGGCCAACAATTGGGCGAAAATCAACCTTGTAACCGACAACAATTGCTATTGGGACACAAGAACTAAAGACATTCGCTTTGGAAAAATGTCATTCGCCGACTGGCAAAAATCAGGAAAAGATATTCATTCGGTCGTGACCGATCCTGAATTTGAAAACCCTGATCAGGGTGATTTCAGGATTAAAAACAAAACCGTTTTGCGGAAAACCGGGTTTAAAGTTTTTGACTACTCACTGGCAGGAGTTTATGGTGTAGTAGATTGGAAAAAACTGGCTGAATTTAATCCGGAAACTGCCAGTCAATTCGATGAAGCTGTCCGGGGAAATGAGAAGAAAACCGATAAATGACAAAAACTTCTTTTTTTTAATTCAAATTAAAAGCAATTTTGAGCTTGTATAAAGACTCATCTGAACCAATTACTAAAAAAAGATAAACTATGAGTACGAACAGACGTGATTTTCTCCGGAATACGATCATCGGAACCGGAATGATTGCTACAGGATTAACAGGGCAGGCAGCAAATCTGACCAGCACCTCATCCATTTCAGGATCAGAAAAAAAGCGCAGCCAGCGTTTTAACATGAGCGGTTATGCTGCTCCAAAAATCGACAAAGTTCGCATCGGATTTGTTGGCTTGGGCATGCGCGGACCAGGCGCTGTTGAACGAATGTCGTACATCGACGGGGTAGAAATTGTGGCCTTGTGCGATCAGTACGACGACCGTGTGGAGAAAATGCAAAAGTTCCTCGAAAAACAAGGATTACCCAGAGCTAAGTCTTATTCAGGAAGTAAAGACGCCTGGAAACAAATGTGTGAAAATCCGGATATTGACCTGATTTACATTACCACACCGTGGTCGCTTCATACGCCCATTGCGGTTTATGCCATGGAACACGACAAACATGCCGCTACAGAAGTTCCGGCTGCCATTACCATTGACGAATGCTGGCAATTGGTTGAAACTTCGGAACGCACCCGCAAACATTGCATGATGCTCGAAAACTGCTGCTACGATTTCTTCGAATTGCTGACGCTAAACATGGCTCGCCAGGGTTTCTTCGGCGAAATTATACATGGAGAAGGTGCGTACATTCACAACTTGCTCGGCCTGAATTTCGATAAAAACGGGTACGCCGAAATGTGGCGACTGAAAGAAAATCAGCATAGAAACGGTAACCTCTACCCCACTCACGGACTTGGCCCGATTTGCCAAATTATGGACATCAACCGTGGCGACCAGATGGACTACCTGGTTTCGATGTCGTCGAACGATTTTCAGATGGCTACCCAAGCCAAAGAGCTGGCTGCAACCGATCCTTTCTTCACAGAGTTTACAACTGATCATTACCGCGGAAATATGAATACCACCACGGTGCGCACACACAAAGGACGCACCATCATGATTCAGCACGATGTTACCAGCCCTCGCGTTTATTCACGACTTCACACCGTGAGCGGCACCAAAGGCATGGCCAGCAAATATCCCGATCCACGCGTTGCCACCAGTCACGAATGGTTTAAACCTGAAGAAATGAAAGAGCTGGAAGACAAATACACGCCTGAAATTGTGAAAAAAATTGGCGAAATGGCCAAAAAAGTGGGAGGTCACGGCGGAATGGATTTCATGATGGACTGGCGCCTGATTGACTGTTTGCGTAACGGGCTTCCGCTCGATGAAAATGTTTACGACGCCGCACTTTGGAGCAGTATCGCTCCTCTGAGCGAATATTCGGTAGCCAACCGGTCAAAATCGGTTGATGTGCCCGATTTCACAAACGGCGCCTGGAAAACAAATGCTCCTGTTGAATTAACCCTGAAAGGCGGCGGCACAACCGGCGTGAGGGAAATTAAAAAAGGATAAATCAGAAAATCTTACAGAATATACAAAAGGTGGCTCGCAGTTATGCAGCCGCCTTTTTTAAAGACCAATAATTCAATTCCAGGATAGCTGACTTCTTTTTGGTGTTGGGAATTACCGACACAAAATAACCATTAAATCATTCACGTTTGTTCCGGTTGGACCGGTAATAATTAGATCGCCGCTGGACTTTAGCGCCTGATACGAATCGTTATTCGCCAGTGAGTCTTCCGGAGAAACCGACGCAGCTTTCATTCTGGAAACTGTACCGCCATCAACCATTCCCCCGGCGGCATCGGTTGGGCCATCTGTTCCATCGGAACCAACTGAAAAAACAACGACATTACTCATTCCTTCAATTCCAATTGCAGCTGCCAAAGCGACTTCCTGATTTCGTCCGCCTTTTCCGTTTCCTCTTAAATGAACAACAGTTTCGCCTCCTGAAATAATCGCACAGGGAGGTTTGATCGCAGTTTCGCTTAAGTTTCCGGATTTAATTTCCTTTACCACCGAAGCCAGATAATTTCCATATTCTTTTGCTTCCCGATCAATTGAGGTTGACACAATCAACGGTGAATATCCTAATTTTTGCGCACTGTTTGCTGCCGCTTCACAGAGAGCAGTCACGCTTCCGGTTACAACAGTTTCGCAATTCTCAATGGTCTTGGGAGTTTCCTCTTCCAGCGCTTTCACCAAATGATCACCGATTCGGATTTTATATTTTTCCAGAATTCGAAATGCTTCGGCAGAAGTTGAACTATCTGGATACGCAGGTCCGGAAGCTATCGCATCCAGTTTATCACCAACCACATCGGATAAAACGATAGTGTAAATTTTTGCTTTGCCGCATCGCTGCGCAAAACGCCCGCCTTTAACTGCTGACAAATGTTTGCGAATGGTATTTATTTCAACAATATCTGCACCGCAGCTTAAAAGCTGACTGGTCACATTCCTGATATCTTCCAGCGAAACGCCATCCATCGGCTTTTCAAAAAGTGCAGATCCGCCTCCTGAAACCAGGAAGATTATCTGATCTTCCGCCGTTAAACCAGAAACCAAATCCAGAACTTTTTCAGCGCCCAAAACTGAGTTTTTATCCGGAACGGGATGACCAGCTTCAACAATTTCGCAATTTTCAATCTGACCTTTCGAGTGTCCGTATTTTGTAACAACAATCCCTTTTCTGACTTTTGAACCAAGGGCTTCTTGCGCTGCTTTGGCCATATTCCACGCTGCTTTCCCAATAGCCACCAAAACAATGTTGCCATTGAATTCTTTCTGAATTAATGCTTTTACAACTGCCGCTTCAGGCAGAACAGCTTTAATCGATTCATTTATGATGATCATGGCATCGTCACGAATAGCTCGCATAGCAATAGTTTCTAACCATTAAAGTTAAAACATGAAAGTACTGCTTTTTGCTCTTATGCCACCCAGTTTTTTTATTATTCCGGAGTGTGAAAAAAAATTACCAAAAATGGATTTCCTGTACCAACCAGAAAGGTGGGTTTAATCCTTTTTGATTTAGAAATCCAACATATTTTTGAATGGCTTATTTCGGTAAAAAATAGACCCCGGGAACCTCCTTTGGCAGAAGTCCCGGGGTGAGTTTAGTTGGTTTAATTTAGTTTAATTGTAGTGCGAAGGATTTTCGTCCTGCCATTCGTTTATTCCATCCCGGATACGGTTTCTAAAAGTTAATGTATCCTGCGCGTACGACGTTGTTCCGTCGGCATTATCAAATTTGTAGTTCAGGATAATCTTTCTGTCTTGCAGAAGTTTTGACCTGTTAAATGTGCTTGCTCCATTCGGCTGAACATCGACAGTTGAATCATCTGCCTTACTAACTGCAATATCAGAGCCGTTTAAAGTAAGTTTAAATGATCCGGAACCATTACTTATGGCATTTGTAACCAATTGGTCAGGAGCAATTGTCTTCAGCGACCACACCATTCCATCGGGTTGGGGTATCGTGGTGTAATATTTAATTGTACTTACTACGGCACCAGTTGCATCCTTAACCGTGGTAACACCTCCATGGTAATAATTACCAAAGAGCATGTTTTCGTACCTGAGCCCAATAATAGCGTACTTTTTGGCTGTCAATACCGAGTCGGCATCGGCATTTGTTATCAGGAAAGGCAGCACATATTGTGATTTCAGCGTAGCCGGATCCGATAAAAATTTAACAGAATCGGGTCTGATTACCACAGTGCCAACATGTTGTCCTTTTTTAATGGTAATCGAATTACTGCTTATTGAGTAATAATCAGCAGGCATTGGAGTTAAGCTTGTCAAGTCGGCAACATTATCTTTTATGTAGGCTAATGGAGAACTTTGCATAAGGTTCAAAATAGCCGGAGTAATCAGGGAATTGTCAAGGACAAAATCAACTTTCCTGTCTCTGACATTTTCCATAACACCACCCAAAGTGGTTCCCACCTCTATTTTCATCCCCTCGCCCACAACAACAGTGCGGACATTGGTTTGGTAGGGGAAATAGATACTCGAATAATCGAAATCTTTTATATAATCCTCATAGCACGAACTAAACGCAAGCGCAAGAAACAATGCAAAAAATATTTTTTTCATATACTTAATTTTTTATAATTAATTGCCCCAGGCTTCCCAACCTTCGTTCTGAACCAATTTGCTCATTTTCAACATCTCTGTATAGGGGATCGGTAAATAAAGAGAATTAAAATTACGATTGTCAACAACTTCAGAACCATAAGTGAAAGCCCCGGATGCATCTCTCGTAATAGTTGCCTTGTGAACAGGATTATTTACTGCTGCTACAGAAGAACTCCAACGGCGCAAGTCGTAAAACCGGAGTCCTTCAAAGCAAGTTTCTATACGTCGTTCATTCTTAACAAACTCAGCAAAATCAGTTTGGCTTTGAGCAACTTCGTCAAGATACGGATCGGCTGAGTACATGCCCGCATTGTCGTATGTTTTACGCGTTCGCAAATATTTCATGGCATCTTTGGCCGAAAGACCAAACAAACTGCCATTCGGACCTTCAACTTCGTTGGCGGCTTCCGCAAATGCGAGGACCATGTGTGCCCAGCGATAATAAAATTTAGAATGAGGTTCTGTTGTTACAGTAGACATTGACCAATTTACTTTCATCGAAATGAATTTTTTGATGTGGTAGTTGGTGCGGCTTGTTGCTTTCGGTCCGGCAGCATCTTTTCCGACCGGAACGTTATCCACGGCATTTTCCCAGTTTTCGAAAGTATACCAAAGCGTACCTGTGTTGTTTTGCTTTACAGGAGCGCCATTGTAATAGATCATGCTGTATAACCTTGGATCACGATCCTTGAATGGATTTTGGGGATCATAGTTGCTTCGCGGGTCTGTAATCGGATAACCGTTTTTCATGGGAAATGCATCGACGAAATCCTGTGTGGCTCCAATCACGCCATTCCCCTGAAATCCTTTGGGGTAGAGAGCTCGCTCCATAGCGTCACTGGTAGTGGCAATATTAGTTTGTGTGCTACCAACAACCCTTGATGAGAAAACAATACCCGGAAAGTTTGGATTGGTCCAACTGACAGGGTTTGTGATATTAAACCCATTAGTAACTTTATCAACAGTCAGCTTAAAGTCAATCACCTCTTTCGCATAGCTAGCAGCTTTGGTCCAGCGGCTTTTATCGTTCGCCGGATTAAACAAAGGGCTGGCATAAGTGAGGTACATATCGGCCAGTATTGCACGAGTGGTGATTCCATCCATCCGGCCCCAATAGCGGCCACCAGCGTACGTTTTATCGCCCGAAACCAAAAAGTCGCGATGAGCGATAGGCAAATATTTAAAAGCAGAGTCACAATCAGCAGTAATTTGTGCCACACAATCGTCGTAAGTATTGCGCTCAACATTTATTTGTTGACTCATGTCTTTTGCATAATCCATTAAAGGTTCAAGTACGATTGGGTAGCCAAGCATTTCTCCGTTCAGCCCTTTTCCTCCCCATCTTTTCAACAAGTCCCATTGGAACCAGGCGCGTAATGCGAATGCTTCTCCCTGCAAGCGGTTTCGAACCAATACATTGTTGGAGCTGTCAACCAAAAATCGGGTGTTGATTCCTCTTCTGTCTTTCAGGAAAAGATTAACCAGTGAAATGGCCCGGTAATCATTCTGCCAATAAGTCGCAAATGGGTCGTCGCCGGTTACCAAAGATCCAACAGCCAATTTATTCATCACATTTGTCGTACTGGTTATCACCGCATCATCAGTCGCACCGTCCAAATAATAACCTTCATTGTTGTTGTAATCTCTGGTCATATATTCGTAACACTGTCCAACCAAACCTTGAACAAAAGCCTGATTCTTCCAGTTTTCTTCATCGGTGTAATTACCGTAAGGATATTGATCAAGGTAATCCTTGCAAGAGCTAATGAGCAATATTGCAATGAGGCTTATAAATAAAGTTATCTTTTTCATATTTGAAGTCTCTTAAAAAGTTAGTTTAACACCAGCTGTAAAAGTTCTGTACAGCGGATATTTGGTTACACCCGAATCCATGGATTCCGGATCGACATCCTTAATTCCTGATAATGTCAGAAGGTTTGATCCACGTACAAAAATCCTTGAACCCCTCAATCCTACGCCATTTCCAGGAGATAATTTCAGGTTGTAAGCTAATTCAACATTCTGAATCTTCAGGAAACTGCCGTCTCTCATCCAAAATTTTGAGAACTGGAAATTGTTATTGATTTTCTGGTAGGTCAGTTTTGGATAATTGCCACCAATATTGTCTTTCACAAATTTTGAATAGGTATTGTCGTCCCATCCATTCTGAAAATATCTATTGGTAAGCGCAACATCAACAAATGCACGGCCATTTCCAATTACAGTTAAATCAAAACGCTTGTAACTCATATTCAAATTCAGCCCGAAAATCAATTTTGGTGTAGAATTACCAATTTGTGTCTGATCGTTGTTATCAACAACACCGTCGTGATTTAAGTCGGCATACTGGAGATCTCCAGCACTTAGCTTTTCATCGAAAAGTTGTGGAATTTTGTTGGCTGCTTCGTCGCTTTCAAATCGCCCAAGGTAAACCAATCCAAACATAGCATCAGTAGGTGTTCCTGTTCTCCGCTGATAATCATATTTATAAGGAATTTCATCCATTTTAATGCGGTCAGTGCTTAAGGTTGCCAAATTAAAGCCCAGTGAATATTTGAATTCACGGCCAATTTTATCAGAATATTGAAGCCCTAACTCCACTCCCTGATGCCTGGTCTGAGCAAAATTATAATATGGGTTAGCCAGATAACCTGCCACTAAGGGGAAAGTATTGTCGATACGCACCACTGTTTCGTCGCGCAGGATGTTAAAATAAGTTGCTTGCAGCGAAAGTCTATTTTTAAACATCAAGGCATCCAGACCGACGGACAATTCTTTGCGGGTTTCCCATGTTAAATTCGGGTTACCGATCCTGTTGTAAGTTGTACGATAGCTTCTGTCGCTATCAATGGTGGAGCCAAACCACCGGTTAGCTGTATGCGGCCCAAAAACCGAACCGGAGTTATTTGCGGTCCACCGGTCGTTATACATGTAGTACAGATTGCTGTTCAAAAGATTGTCGTAACCAATCTCTCCGTATTCGGCGCGCAGTTTCAGAAAGTCGAGCCATCCTGAAGTTTTTTGCATAAAATTTTCTTCGGAAACAACCCAGCTTGCGCCAATTGAAGGGAAAAGTTTATACCGGTTTCCAGGCGCAAAACTTGAGGCTCCGTTGTAACTCATTGCAGCCTCAACAGTGTATTTGTTGTTGAAGGTATAGAGTCCGGTCCACATTGCGTTTTGCTGACGTCTTGGTTCTTCGGTACGATCTTCCAGATATTTTGAAATGGTATACGTGAGGCTTGATTGTACATCGTGAACTCCAAACGACCGCTTATAACTGAATGTTTGGTATCCGGAAAGCCGTTGTGAATAGTAATCGTGGAGTTTTGCCAGTTCTGACATTTGAATACCATCCTGAACTTTGGTCAGGGCAATGTCGTAGACCTTTTCCCCATTCGCATCGACTACCGGGGCACCGTTTTCATCAAGCTGAAGTGTAGCCGTCGGTATATATGCAATATAATTTTCAGTTTTCCCAATACGGGTCATGTTAAAGAGATTAAACCCAACGTATGATTTGGAAGTTAATCCTTTTAGCAGACTTGACAGATCGTACTCCAAGGCTACGTTAGCCGATCCGGTTCGTCCTTTTTCGGTATAATAGCCATTGTCAACAAGGTTACCAATTGGGTTGCTTTTATAAGACGGGTTAACTCCATACCAGGGAAGACCTGTCTCTTCATCAATTGCAGCATAAATAGGGAATGCAATTGGCGGTATAGAAGTAATATCGGAAATAACAGAATTAAATTCCTGAATGTCGAGAGCTGTGTTGACACTTCCATCTTCATTCGTATAATTGGAATTGTATCCGTAGTTTGGCGATCTCCTCAGTGTGATCCCTCCGAAGAAATCAAATTTCAATTTGACAAAATCGTTGACCTTTACGTCGATATTAGAGCGGGCATTCAACCTGTTGTAATCCGCAGTCTCTCCAAGTTTATAAATATCGCCTTCGCCTGAATATCCTAGATAAGCAAAGTATTGAACAACGTCATTCCCTCCGTTCGAAGAGATATTCATCTTCGAATACGACTTGGTATTTTTCAGCATTAAGTCGCGGTAGTTTGAATTGGGAGTAACTTTGTTGTAAGGATCATTTTTATCATATCCTGCAATCTGTTCGCCACTGTACAAAGGCAGCAAACCGCTGTTGGTGCGGGCCAGGTTGTTCAAACGTGCATAATCACTACCCGAAACCCATTCGGGGAAACGATCGATAGCACTAAACCCTTTTTCCATATTCACATTCATGATGCGTTCGTTGTTGCTGCCACGCTTGGTCTTAATAAAGATAATTCCATTTGCAGCTTCTGAACCATACATGGCTTTTCCAATCACATCATTTACCACAGTAACTGTTTCAATTTCCTGCGGATCAAGTGGCATTTGAGTGATGTCAACCGGTACATCGTCCACTATGTAAATCGGATTAAATCCACGCGCATACAAGTCAACTTTTGAACTGATATGGTACGCCCCGTTTGATTCTTCAGCGCTCAAACCGGTTGCACCTTCGCGCTCTTCAACCCTCAACCCCGGAACAAGTCCGACAAATACGTTGCGGATGTCATTCGATGGATATTTTTCGAGCTGACTGCTATAAAGTGTATTGTAGGCACCTGTTGTAGTTCTTCTGTATCCTGTATTGTAAGGCAGTGGAATAATGTCTTCAGTTGTCTTATAAAGAATAGATTTTTTTAAAACAACTTTCCCATTATCTAAAAGTACAGATGCGGAAGTCACCACTTTTTCATATCCCATTAAGGTAATTGAAACAATTTCATTTGATCTTGCTTCAAAGGCAAATGTTCCGGTTGCATCTGTTTCTGCATGGATCAAACCTTCGCCCACAATAATTTGCGCGTTTGGTAATACAGTGCCAGCTTCATCGGTTACTGTCAGGTTTACATTGACCAATTTTACCTTTTTCTCCTTTATTTCCTGAGCTGAAGCAGATCCGATTATGAAAAGGCTAAG
The DNA here is from genome assembly GCA_963677955.2 of Prolixibacteraceae bacterium. Taxonomy (GTDB): domain Bacteria; phylum Bacteroidota; class Bacteroidia; order Bacteroidales; family Prolixibacteraceae; genus Aquipluma. The sequence continues at coordinate 2,371,227 of CAXXQR010000001.1, read as the reverse complement.
CAGAAAGGCCCAAAGAAAGGTTCCCTTATTGTATTTTATGATGTTTCGATATTTCATTTTTTTCATATTTCGCAGATTTTTATTACCAAACCGGGTTGAGGCTGGTGTCGAAATTCTTCATTTTATAGTAGTCATCTGTGTCGAAGGGGATGTAATACATCTCGTTCTTCCATCTTGGCTGGCGATTCGCAGGTAATGCATATCTAGTATATTTAAATCCGGTAGGATATTCAGCGCTAACCCCGACCTTTTCGGCATTTACCCCCATCAATGTTTGCGACATTACTGATGGAGCGTCCATCCAGCGGCGAAGGTCAAAATAATGATGAAACCCCTCAAAACATAGTTCAACTGTGCGTTCAATTTTAATTTTATTCCTGAACACGTCTTTACTAACTGTGTATTTCGAATCAAGGTCTGGCAATGTGGCTCTGTTTCTAATGATATTTATTGCGTCAACTGCCGTTAAATTTGCTCCAGGAGCCATCCCTGCCGGACCATAAGCTTCGTTTACCGCTTCAGCATAGTTGAGGTATAATTCGCCCAGACGAATTATTGGATCAGTCAAATATGGTTTGTAACTTGTGTTTCCTCCTGACATGTCGCCCAGTAATTTTTTGCCATAATATCCTGTATGCGTACATCCTTGGTATTTAACTTCGTTTCGCATTTCTCCATATACGGTTTTACCGTTTTCATCCAATTGGTACCAAATCTGCGCTTTATTCCCATATGCAGAATAAACTATCGGTGCCTGATTGTAAACAATAGCGTTGTAAAAACGGGGATCACGGTTCACATAAGGATCCTGTTCATTGTAATGACCTGCGGCTGTTGCGGCTTCTCTGTCTTCCGGAGTTATTAAAGATTCGCCCCATTTGGTTTCAAATTTATCAACCATGTTCTGAGTAGGACATTCACCCGAATGACCAGAGGTTTTATTAGCCATAGCACCACCTAACAGTCCTTGTGTATTACCCGAGCCATTATTTAAATCATTGCCATAAAACCAAGCGAACAACTGTTCGTTACTGTATTTCGCCAGATAATTGTCAGAATATTGTGACATGGGCAACAAGCTGTATTGGTTGGCCAGTGAAAGTTGAATCGCTTCCCAGTTTGCAGCAGCAGCTTCCTCCCAATCTTTTGTTCCATTGGCATTGTTAAGCGGACTTGCAGCAAAAAGTAATGCCCTGGCTTTTATCGCCTTTGCAGCAACTCCTGTTGGACGCATCTGATCGGGATCAGCCAAATGCCCCGATTCTCCCGGACCCGGATCACGCCGCATCTTGTGCGCCTTTTCAAAGAAAATATAAGCGCTATCCATATCTAAGGCAACGTTCCGATAGCTTTGGTTCTTCGTGGCGCGTGGAAGATCCCATCCTGCAGGGTCTTCACCTATGACATGATCGATATACGGCATTGGTCCCCATAAACGGATTAACGTAAAGTGTGCGTAACCTCTCAGAAAGTAGGCCTGACCTCTGAAATCGTCCCTTTCTTCTTCTGTTGCATCTTTTACGCGAGATACATTTGCCAAGGCCGTGTTACAGATTCTAATGACTGAAAACATCGCTTTCAGGATAGGCCGTCTGGCCAAGTCCGTCGTCATCATGTTAACCGTAGCCCCCATCGAGCCTTGCTTCCAGTCCTGAACGCGAAAAAGGCGTCCGGCATCAGCTATTTCAGTTAATTCGTCAAAAGGCGTTTTTTGATCCCACATTGAGACCCAAAGTGGATAGCCGGTGCGGATATTTACCTGATAGTTTGATGTTCCTGATTTTTCGGTACCGCTGTAAGCTGCATCAAAAAATAATTTGAAATTTGCATATTTCTCAAATACATCCGTGTCTGTCAATCCCGCATCAGGTGCTTTGTCCAAATAATCTTCACACGAACCCAGGATAAAAAAAGTCAGGAGCAATGTGAGTGTCTTTATGGTATATCTTTTCATAAATTTCATTTTTAAAGTTTAGAATGCAACCTTCAATCCAAGTTTCAAGGTCATCAATTGTGGATAAAAACCCTGCTGGAAATCTTTACGTTCAGGGTCGCCTTCTATCAGTTTGGTGAAAGTATAGACGTTATTTGCAGAAGCATAAACGACTAAGTTTGATATGCCTGCATGTTTATCGAGGTATTTCGAATTAATGGTGTAACCTGCATAAATCTCTTTAATGCGCAGGTAATCGGCATTTCTCCAAAATCGATTCTGTATTTTGAGCCCGTAACCCCTGTCAGCTTCTCCACCGCCCCACATCAGGTATGGATTGTCTCCCGTTCCAACATAATGAAGCGTTGAGTGATTGGCATCCAGATTTGTAGGTGTCCAATAATCAAGCTGGGACGCATGAATACGCCAGGTTCCTTTGGTAAATTCGTTTTCATAGGTCTGATTGAAATCAACCCATTTCCCGGTGTTTCCCTGAAATAGCATGTTAAATTCAAAATTTTTGTAGGATAAACCTCCAGAGAAAGAAAATGTAACCGGGGGATAAAGATTTCCTTTAATTGGGAATTGATCTAAACTTGTGATCACGCCATCAGCAGAATAATCAAGGAATTTATAATCACCGACACTCACCCCTGTAACAGCAACAGGCGATGGATTATTCATAATATCATCAATACTTGTGAAATAACCCGATCCAGTTAAAAGGGTGCCATTAATCTGTGCCCCCAATGGTTTACCGGCATCCTTCTTATAATCCGGAGAATAAGGCAAGTCATCTTTAAAGACCACACGATTATCGCTATAACCAAATACTCCTCTAAGATTATAAGTCAAGCCGTAAGTCGTTTTTTTAGCGTACTCGGCTTCAATTTCAATCCCATGCTTCTTCATTTTCCCGAGGTTCAGTGATTTGAAGGTATTACCTACAAGAAATGTAACTGTACGAGGTGTCAACAACATATTTTCACGGTATTCGTCGAAAAGGTCAACGTTCAAGGTGAATTTGTTATCAAATACTCCGAATTCAAAACCGAGGTCACGTTTGCGTGCACTTTCCCATTGTGAGTATGAATTTGCAATTTTATCCTCTCTTATTTTGCCGGCACTGTCGGTAAAATAACTACTCTGATATAGCCATCTTTCAGGTGCAGAGTCGCTACCAACTAAACCATCTGAATATCGGATTTTCATTTTGCTCATCCATGGCAGGGCTGATTTAAAGAACGATTCTTCTGAGATTACCCATCCGATTGCTCCTGAAGGGAAAAATCCAAAACGGTTTTTCGGTGCAAATCGTTCCGAACCGGTATATCCAAGGTTAACTTCCACTAAATATTTTGAGGAGAAACTATATGTTCCGCGCCCGACCCAACTTTCATTGAAATAGGCAAATTCAGTTCCTGCATTTTTTTGCTGGCGGTTGAACAACGCCAATCCTGTAACTCCGTGTTTTCCAAACGTGCGATTATAGCCAGTTGAAAGTTCATAATATAGATCGCTGTAATAACCGTCTTCCAGTGCTCCAACATTTAAATCAACCGGAGGCAGAATGTATATTTCAGCACCCTCTCCTTCACGTTTCCACGGATTTAAATTTGTACCAATTTTAGTGTAGTCCAGTGTATATTTAGGCAGCGAATAATCGGAATAAAGAGAACGAATTTTGTAGTACGTACTCAAAGCCACTTTACCCTTCAACGACAATCCTTTGGTAATAAAATCGAGCTTCTGATCAAGAATTAAATCTGTAAATAACTTTGAATCTGTGTATTGATTAAAGTCGCCTTGATTCATAATGCTGTATGGATTCCCTGTATATTCCGACAACTGTGAAGACAGGCGTTCTCCTTTATCATCAGGATAAGCAGGATCAGGAACCAAATCGAGCGCCCAGGCCGGGAAGAATGCCGGGAATCTTGATGGACTTGTTTGGTACAAATTACGCCACGGTGTGTTCTTTGGTTGATTCTGAACACTATAGTCTCCGCCAACATTGAACGACAATTGTGTAATATCGGTCAACGCAAAATCAAGATTTGCACGGTAATTCATTTTATCGTACTTATAGCCCTGATCAAGGTAACCGTCCTGCTTTGACTTGAAAAGGTCTCCTTCGTGAAGATAACCGAGCGAACAGAAGTATTTAATAAAGTTTGTACCACCCGATACATTAAAGTTTGCGTTCGTGATCGGGGCAAATTCTTTGGTCATAACGTCAAACCAGTCGACATTGGGATATTGCAGCGAATTAATTGGTGTTGTCGGATTTTTATATTCATTTAAAATCTGATCAGAAACAAGTTCGGAAAATCTCCCCTGATTCTTTAATCCTATATTGTAAGCGCTCATCGTCGTATAAGAATCGATGAAATCCGGTACTCTTGTCGCCCGCTGCAAGCCGTACGAGGCGGACAGGTCGAGTTTAGGTTTTCCAATTGCTCCACGTTTTGTTGTAACTATTATTACTCCGTTCGCACCCTTTGCACCAAAAACTGCAGTGGCTGAAGCATCTTTCAATACTGAGATGGTATTGATTTCATTTGGGTCCAGATCGGTGAAGTCGCGTTCAACTCCATCGACTAAAACCAATGGGCTTGAACCATTCCAGCTCGATAAACCTCGAATAATGATTTCAGAATCGTTGCTTCCCGGCTGACCTGTTGCCTGCATGGTTAATACTCCTGAAAGCTTACCAGCAATAGCGCTTGTAACATTAGATGTTCCCGATTGCATAAGTGAAGTGCCTCCTACCTGGGAGATTGCACCCACAACGCTTTCCTTTTTCTGAATACCATAACCAACCACAACGACTTCTTCAACGCCAACTGTTTCTTCTGTCAAAACAATCGAAAAAACAGTCTGATTCCCTACCGGCATCTCCTTGGTTTTCATGCCAATAAAAGTGAAAACTAAAACAGAATTGTCCGGGACAGATATTTTGAAATTTCCGTCAGTGTCGGTGATTGTCCCTATTGAGGTTCCTTTAACTAATACACTTACGCCTGGCAACGGAATACCCGAATTATCTTTAACCGATCCTGAGATTTGTTTCTTTTGCTCTGTGAGATTCTCAGTCAAAAGTTCGCTTGCGGTGGTCTTATTTTCATTCTCCGAAAGAATTACAATCTGCCTATCGTAAATTTTATAAGTATTCGACGTACCTTTAAAAACTTGATTCAGAATTGATTCAACAGTTTCATCGTCAACTTTTACATTTACAATCCGGTTTACATCGATTTTATTCTCGTTATAAAGGAGAATAAATTCACTATTAGCTTCAATCTCATGAAATACTTCTTTGACTGTAATTTCGTTTAACTTAAGTCTGAACTTTGTCTCCTGCGAATAGGTATTCGATGCAGCCGATACCATCGAGAATAGGAGAAATAGAGTTAGTAGTTTCATTTGCAACAAGATTTTGGACCTGCTTCCCGGAGGGATGCATTTCCAATTACATTTTTTTTCCATAAATTTGAAAGGTTTACATTTAACACTATTGTAATCACTAATTCCAGTCGGTAAGTTGGCAGACTTACCGGCTTTTTTTTACTTTATCAATTTTAGTTCGTTTAGTTTTTTGTTAATAAATATTTGATCTCCGGTGATCCGGTACTGAATGTTGGCAACATCGCCCAAAGCCATCATTACTTGTTCAATCGATTCTTTTAGGTCCAACTTTCCGGTAATCAGATCATCTGTCGTAAAATTATTTTCGAATACAAACTTTATATTGTAATAGCGCTGCAACTTATTCAGTACTCCGTTTAAGTTTTGCTGCGAAAATTTAAACCAACCTTCTGTCCAGGCAATCGCCATCTCTGCATCAGGCTCATTACTGACTAAAATTGTCTTCATTTCTTTGTTAAAGCTTGCCTTTTGATTTGGTGCTAAAATGGTTTCATCCTGCATAAATTTTAATGCGGATTGTCCGCTTACTGAAACTTTCCCTTCAAGTAAAATGGCTTCTGAAAACTGATCAGTTGAATAAGCTGAAATATTAAAACGCGTACCTAAATCCTTAACCGCTATTTCGTTCGTATTCACAACAAACGGAATGTCTTTGTTGTGGGTCACTTCAAAGTATGCCTCACCGTCTAAAAATACTTCCCGTTTCTTGCCTGAAAATTTTGTTGGAAATGCCATTCTGGTTCCGGCATTTAGCCAAACCTTGGTCCCGTCTTCCAGAATAAGTTGCGATTTTTTTCCAAATGGAATCACAATTTCATTCATTTTTGACTGGTCGGCGATATCTGCTTCTGTTAAATCAATGACTTTGTTGTTGTTAATTACAATTTGCTGCTCGCTGGCTATCGAGATTTTCGAATTTTTTTTGTCCAGGTTGACTTTAGTTCCATCGGAAAGAAGAAGCCTCGACTGATTATCGGATCTTGTAATGGCTTTGGTCGAGAAGGTATAAAATTGGTTGTCACGCGATAAATACCAATAGGCTCCAACTCCACCAATCATCAAAAAAGCGATGAAAATGGCAGCATAACGGAAGATTCTGCGTATTTTGAATGTGCGGGAATGTCTCCGGAACTCCAAATCGAACTTCTCAATGCTTTTCCAGATTTCCGATGCATCTTTGGGGTCGATGTGATCTTGTCTATCGCGTAAAAGTTCGACGATTTTTCGGGCAGATTCTACATTCTTATTTATTTCAGGATTTGCTTCCAGAAATTCTTCCCATCTTTCCTGATTCCTACCCAAATTTACCCACGCAATGAAATCACTGTCTAGGGTTAACTTTTCGGTGGTGTATTTTAAATATTCGTTCTTCAAATCCAATTCCTTTAATTATGCATCACTACTAGAAAGGAAGATTTTTCACTTTTGTGGACTCAAAAAATAGAATTTTTCAAAAAAAAATTTCGTTCCGGAAGATAATTGTGAAAAGAGAAAGATCTGTATCGCTAAAATGTTGCCGAAGCGACTGAATTGCACGGAAAACCATTTTGCGTGCCGAGTCGTATTTCATCGACATAATTTCACAAATCTGGTCATAATCAAAATCACAAGAGAATCTGTAATATAATATCTCTCTTTGCTTTGGACTTAATCCGGCTAATCCCTGACGAATTCTTTCTTCCTTTTTAGTTAAGCTTTCCTTTTGTATCCAATCGTCTTCGCATGAATAAACGATATAGTTTGCATCCATTTCTGTTTCGTTCTGCCAATCAGCTTCGTTCGATGAGTTTTTGACGTTTTTAGCCAGCCGACGTCGAAATGCTTTAATTAAATAAAATTGAATGTTATTTGTCGTACCTAATGAGGCCCGGGTCCTTATTAAATCAAAAAATAGGTCCTGAATGGTATCTTTAATCAAGTCGTTATCTGTAGAAAATTTCTTTCCGTACCGAAAAAGTTGGTCGACATAAGACTGATAGATTTGAGTAAGAGCGTCCTTTTCATCCCTCTTAAAATCCTCCCACAATTGATCATCGTTGAAATTCTGTCGCATTTTATGGCTATTCCTGTTCCAAAGATAAAATTTTTGACAAATTCGACTAAAACAGTAAATCATCATTTCAGCCGTATTTTGCTAAAACTACCGATAAGATCAGATTTTTTAGCAACACACATCTAAATTTTCATATTTCAGACAAATTTGTCTTTTTATTCTAACTTATTTGAAATTCATCCGTAAAGCTTAAATATTCAGGAATAAAATTCCGAGAGATTAAGCGATTCTGAAACTCAACAAGTATTCCAGCTTTAAAAATTCAGAAGCCCACTTTAGGGTCTATCCATATATCAGTGGAAATTTTCCATTGACCAACAAATGTAATGCACAGAGTTCAACGGGCAAAATTCACTTTATTGACCAGAAAGAACTCAGCCAATTCACACGATCTACAACCATTTAAAACCTAAAGTGATGAAAAAAATTTTAACTCTCTGCTTGGTCATTCTGATGACCGTAAGTTTAAATGCCCAGGAAAATTCCAATCAATTGTATTTGCTATTCGAATTCATGCATGTGAAACCCGAAAATACTTCCGACTATTGGCAGGTGGAACAATTCTGGTCAGGCATTCACAAACAACGCGTTGCCGACAAATCTATAATTGGATGGGATTTGTGGTCGCTCGAACCATCGGGAACCATGCAAGGCTCTCAGTTTCTGACTGTAACTCTTTTTGCCAGTTTAAAAGATATGCTAAGTGCAGTTCATGCCCTTGATGTGGTAGCTTACGCAAAAAAAGCCTATCCCAATAAATCGGATAAGGAGTTAACAGCTATGTTTGATAAAACCGGGAAATCGAGAGACCTAGCCAACCGTGTACTTTTTAAACAGGTCGACACTACCAAAGACAACTTTGAAATGAAGGTTGGAACACTCGTTACCCTGGATGTGATGAAACAACTCGATGACAATTACGAAAAAGTTGAATCGGAAATTTTTAAACCCTGGCATCAGGATATGGTTGACAAAGGCAAAAAAGGATCGTGGGGGTTATTACGCTCAATTTTGCCTTCCGGAAGCGAAAGTTACGGAACACACATCGCTTTTAGTATGTACACCGACGATGCTCAGTTGGCAGGATTTATGGAAGACTCTGGCGGCGAAATGAATTTAATGACTCAGCTTGCGGTAAAGGAAGGATTAAAAACCAGAGACGACAAAGAAGTAAAAATTGGCAAACTTGAAATGCTGGTAAGATAAAATCCTCTGTTTAATACCTGAAAAGGTGGTCTGCATTTGTTTGCAGCCACCTTTTTTGGGTTGTAATATTTTTAAATCCAATTACATTTTCCGCACTTTCCCCGAACCGGCAATCGACTGATCGACAAGCGGTTTTCCTTTGTAGGTAACATTGCCCGAACCAGCCAGGCGAATGTACAAATTGTTGTTTGCTTCGACATCGACATTTCCGGAACCTGATACTTTTACACTGACGTCGTCGGCACCGAAATCCATGCCTTTGAAATTTCCGCTACCCGAAATAGCCACACTCAAATCCTGGGCAGCTTCTTTCCCAGCCACAATAATGTTGCCTGATCCGGAAATTATTGCTTTTACACGCTCGGCCGAAAGTTCTGAAAGATTAATGTTTCCACTTCCACTAACAGCCATGTCAAGCGATTTGGTTTTAATTTCGTCTTCAGCAATAATATCTCCGGAACCCGAAACACCCAGACCATTTATTTCAGGAATGGTAATATAAATGGTTATTTCGCCCGGGCGAAAAGTATTCCAGAAATAATCTTTATTGGGAAACCTGATGATTAGTTTTCCGTCTTTTACTTCGGTAATAATTTCGTCGAGTGTCGACGCTTTGGCCACAATTTCAAGGTTTTGTTTACTGCCTTGTTCCAGATGAAGTTTGGCACCGATTCTCAATGAAATTTCTGTGAAGGCATCTACTTTTCGGGTTTGTTCGTCGGCTCGGACATTTGTTCCGACAAATACAAAAAAGATAAGAATAACCAGTGTTGCTAATTTTGTTTTCATGTAAGTATTTTTTGTTAAAAATTTCAATTCAAAATTACGATTTCAGAACGTTTTTATAGACGCCATATTATTTCTGAAGTTGCAAAGCTGTTCATTTTTTTTAATATTTTGTTTGAACTGGTTTAAGTCGGCCGCAAGTTATCGATGGAAAGCGGTGATTCGCCGCACAAATTCTTTCCGCTACCTTTTTATCTTGATAAACAGGGGCTGATTCGTTAACTTCACCAATCATTATTTAACTGTAAAACGAAAAATCGTCCAAAATTTATCACCATGAACTCATCAATTATTGTAATTCTAGTCATTGCATTTGTAATACTTTTAATTTTCTTCTCGGTATACAACAACCTCACCCGAAAGAAAAACCAGGTTTTCAACGCATTTGGAACCATTGATGTTCAGCTTAAAAACCGGTACGACCTCATTCCGAATCTCGTTGCAACCGTGCAACAATATACTACACACGAAAAAGATTTGCTCACAAAAATTACCGAACTTCGTTCAAAAGCCATGAATTCAGGAAATAGTCCTGAAGAAAAAGTACGTGTTGATAACCAAATTTCATCAACCCTTTCAGGATTAATGGTTGCCGTTGAAAATTACCCAAACCTGAAAGCCAGCGAAAATTTCATCAACCTTCAACGAACACTAAACGAAGTTGAATCGCAAATTGCAGCTGCCCGAAGGACATACAACGCTGCAGTTACCGATTATAACAACGCCATACAAATGTTTCCCGGCAATTTGCTGGCAGGTATGATGCAACTGAGCACCAAGGAAGTTTTTGCAGCAACCGAAGCCGAACGCAACAATGTGAATGTAAAAAATCTGTTTAACTCATAGGTAAAAGATTGATGGTATCTGATCAAGAATTTCGAGGGTTTTACGAAACTACACTCAAAGAAAAACTGGTTGAACTTGAAACAATCAGGAAAAAAATTCTGCGAAGATATGGTTTGGGAGCGCTGCTTTTGGGTTCACTCACTTTCCTGAATTATTATTTGGTTAGCCTGAATCTTCCGCAATACATTTTCATCATTTCAATTGCTGCTTCGGGCACGGGCGGGTTGTGGTATATATTTGTTACTTACAATCAGAAAAGTGAATACCGCAACAATTTTAAATCGAACGTGGTTGCCCAAATCGTAAAATTGTACAATCCCGAATGGCAATATCGATTTGATTCCAGCATCAGCCAAAAAGATTACGAACGAAGCCGGTTATTCCCACAACATTGCGACCGCTACACTGGCGATGATTTAGTGACAGGCGAAATTGAAAAAACCGATTTTCAGTTTTCCGAATTGCATACCCAATACAAACAAGTTACGTACGGATCAAAAGGACAGCGACAGGAACATTGGGTCACCATTTTCAGAGGCTTGTTTATGCACGCCGATTTTAATAAAAATTTCTCCGGAACAACGTATGTTTTGCCTGATACAGCCGAACGTCTTTTGGGTTCTTTTGGACAGAGTTTACAAAAACTTAGTTCGCGCGGCGATTTGGTAAAACTCGAGAATGTTGAATTTGAAAAGCTTTTTGTGGTTTACAGCTCCGATCAGGTTGAAGCCCGGTACATTCTTACACCGGCAATTATGGAAGCTATGGTTGATTTAGCCAAACGATTTGGCAGATCTGTATTCTTTTCATTTGTCGGTTCGCGAATTTATTTTGCCCGAAGTTTTTCGGAACCGCTTTTTGAGCCAAACCTGTTTCGTTCAGGAGTAAATTACAGCGACCTAAAAGAAATGTTTGAATTGTTTGGAATGATTTCCGTGCTCGTTCAGGAATTAAGCCTGAACACCAGAATCTGGACAAAAGAATAATAAGGACGGAAAGCGGAAGAAAAACAGCTATTCAATGCTTCAGTAAAGAATTATTCATCGTCGAGATCAAACAATCCGAGTGGAATTTGCATTTCCAGTTCACGGTTTTCATCGTCAAAGCGTACTATCAGTTCTTCATTTAGCGGAACCAGCGCTTCTTTGCCACGATATTCAACCGAAAGCAGCAGGTTTCCGGCGTAATCGTTCACATCGGTTATTTTGCCAATCAGGCCAAGATCAACATCGAAGAGTTGATAACCAACCAAGGCATTGGGGGTCAATTCGTCCTCATTCACAACAACATCATCCTCGTCAACGTAAACCGATAACCCACAAAGCTCCTTGGCTTTTTTATCAGAGTCAATCCACTTAAGCTGAGTTATAACCGATTCGCCCGATTTGAAGCGCAGTCCTTCTTCTGTAATGAAATAAGGGACCAGCAATTGGTCTATTTCCAGAAAAAGAGTCGGGCATTCTTCCAATGTTTCGTAAAATTCTTCCTGAAAGCGAATAACCAATTCGCCATGAATTCCATGTGGCTTCTGAACGAAGCCCACTTTTACGCACTTATTTTTTGGTATCGTTTCCATGTTGGTAAAAATAGAAAAAAGCGACAGATTTCTCTATCGCTTTTATACGTTGTCTGTTTTCAACCGAAGTTAAAAACAAGAATACAGCTAATATTTATCCTTCAGTTTCTTCAGGAGCAGATTCTTCCGCAACTTCTTCGGCAACAGGAGCTGGTTCAGAAGCGGCTTTGGCAGCAGCTGCGGCTTCGGCATTGCGTTTCGCAATAGCGGCTGCACGTTCTGCGCTCTTTTTAGCTTCCATTTCAAGCTGAGCTTTCTTCGAAGTTTCTGAGCTCACAACCAAACCATCTTTCTTAGCCTGAACTTTTTTCGCTTTTTCGGCTACCCAAGCCTCGAATTTAGTTTCAGCTTCTTCAGCAGTGAAAGCGCCTTTGGCCACACCACCTAAAAGATGTTTTTTGTACATTACTCCTTTGTAAGATAAAATAGCTCTTACAGTATCGGTTGGTTGAGCACCATTAACAAGCCATGTTAAAGCTTTGTCAAAATCGAGATCGATAGTAGCAGGATTTGTGTTTGGATTATACGATCCAATCCTTTCTATATTTCTACCATCCCGTGGCGCCCTGCTATCAGCTATCACAATGTGATAGTAAGCATACCGTTTGCGACCATGTCGCTGCAATCTGATTTTTGCTGGCATTTTGCTTAAATTTAAATGATAAACAGTTATAAAAAAATTTGTGGCGCAAAGGTAAAACATTAATCCTGAATTCAAAATCCTTCCTGAAAGTTTCTTTCTGTATAGCAGAACACCAAATTCTTCGATAGAATCGGGTTGTATGTCGATTTCAGTGATCAAATGCAATAAAAACCAGTAAATTTAAGTTCGATTAGCAGACAAATAAATATTTTTGCAAAAAAACAACCTTTCAGTCCTGAAGTGCATCTGATACTATTAGTTGTTTAACTTTTTCAGAAAAACAGATAAAAATGAAATCATTGAAATTATTAGCCTTTGCGTTGATTGCGATTTTAGTTGCTTCGTGTAATAAAACAGAACAGGCCACAGGCGCTGGTGACGTAATCCTGGTTGCCAAAAAATTGGGTGGAAACACAGTCTACGGATTATCATTTTATGCCTACACTTTCAGTTCCTTTCAAACTGTAACTGTAGCGAATGCTTCCGATGCAACCGAATCGTACACATTAAAAGCCAATCAGGGCTATAAAACCAATTTTTATTACGAACTGCCCGATGCCAATTATACCACAACAAAACCTGAAGCAACAACTTATAATTTTTCGGCAACCTTTACCAATGGTGCGACTGATGAATTTCAGGATGTTTTGTCGGATGAATATCTGGCAGTTCCAACTTTTGAAAGTTGTGCCTACAATACCACAACCGATGTACTTGATGTTAAATGGAATCTACTTTCAAACGCCGATACTTATGTGGTAATGATTTTAGACGGAACAAATGTGGTTTTCAGTTCGACAGAACTACAAGGTACAACAAAAACCTACTCCATTAGTGCCGACGGAACAGGCTGGGCTTCAGAATTTACCCCGGTTGACGGCAAATCTTATACGGTTCGGATACTTGCATTTTTGTACGAACCAAGCGGCGATGCCTACAATGTTCAGGCTACTTCGGTAGCTGATACCACTGCGGTCTGGGGCGTTTCGAATTAATATAAGGCAAATAAGTTGGATGGTTAAATTGGTTAAAAGATCAAAGGTGCTTTGCCTGTTTAACCATCTAATCCAGTCCTTTCCGATTACTCTCTCTGCATTCAACTCGCCGCTTACTCAGTACAAAGCCCACAAATCTGCGGTTTTATTGAATTATCACGTTTCATTTTTTACTTTTGTTAATCTAATTCATAAAACTAAAAAATGATTCTCAAAGAACAGGTTAAGGGTCTTAATGATCGCCGGGATGCGTTAAGGAGGCATCTTTGACTACGATCAGAAATTAATTCAACTTCAGGAAGAGGAACTAAAGACGCAAGATCCTGATTTCTGGAACAATCCCAAAGAAGCAGAAGCGCAAATGAAAGTAATCCGGTCGATTAAAGTTTGGACCGACGGATACAAGGAAGTGGAACAAAGCATGGAAGATTTGCTGGTTCTGTACGATTTCTATGAAATGGAAGAAGCTACAGAAGAGGACATTGAACAGCATTTCGACGAAACGCTTAAATTGATTGAAGCACTTGAAACCAAAAATATGCTCCGGAAAGAGGAGGATAAACTTGGGGCAATCCTGCGCATAAACGCCGGCGCCGGAGGAACGGAAAGCAACGACTGGGCTGAAATGCTGATGCGTATGTACATGCGCTATGGTGAAAAACAGGGATATACAGTAAAAACTATTGAATTTCACGGCGGAGACGAAGTTGGCGTAAAAAGTTGCACCATCGAATACGAAGGAGAATATGCCTACGGTTACCTGAAAAGTGAGAACGGTGTGCATCGTTTGGTACGTTTATCGCCGTTTAATGCACAAAATAAACGAATGACTTCTTTTGCTTCGGTGTTTGTTTCACCGGCCATCGACGACTCCATTGAAGTTGAAATTAAAGATTCTGATATTACCTGGGAAACATTCCGATCGGGTGGCGCCGGCGGGCAAAATGTTAACAAGGTAGAAACCGGAGTACGTTTGCGCCATGCACCTTCAGGAATAATTATTGAAAACACCGAAACCCGCTCTCAACTGGGAAATAAAGAAAATGCACTTCGGTTACTGAAATCGCAGTTATACGAACTCGAACTTCGGAAACGCCAGGAAGAAGAACAGAAAATAAATGCCAATAAGAAAAAGATTGAATGGGGTTCGCAAATTCGTTCCTATACGCTACAGCCTTATAAACTAGTAAAAGATGTGCGAACTGGGTTCGAGTCGGGCAATGTAAATGCAGTTCTTGACGGCGGTATTGATGAATTCATCAAGGCTTTCCTAATGGAATTCAGTGACGAAGAATAATTGAAGGATTAATAATTTAGTCAATAGTTGTCATCTGCTTCGTTTCATTCCAAATACTATAAATAAACATCGAATGACGACAAATGACATTGTAATTTTAAACATACATTTTTGAAATTAATATGAGTACAAATATCCGACTGGCAGAAAAACGCGATGTTTCGGGAATTCTGGAAATTTATGCACCTTTTATACTCGATACGGCAGTAACTTTTGAAGAAACTGTTCCGGACGAAGAATCTTTCTGGACACGAATTCAGGGAATTATGGAAGAATTGCCTTTCCTGGTATGCGAAATCGACGGTCGAATTGCCGGATATGCCTATGCATCGGCCTATCGAAGCCGCGCCTCATACCGTTGGGCCAAAGAAGTTTCAGTGTATATTCATCCCCAATTTAAGCGCAAAAAAGTGGCACATGCGCTATACACCAGTTTGAACGAGATGGTTCGTTACCAGGGTATTGCCGATTTGCTGGCCATTATTACGATGCCTAACGAGGCGAGTGTAAAGTTTCATGAAGCAGTTGGATATCGAAAATGTGCCGAATTTTCGAAGGTAGGCTACAAAGTGAACCAGTGGCAAAATGTGGGCTGGTTCGAACTTTTTCTTCAGGACGAAAATGCTGTACCGAAAGACCGGATTTTACCACTGAATGAGATTATTGGCTTACCTGTATTTCAGGAAGCTATACAAAAAGGTCTCGATAAACTTAATATACAGAAACTTGTTAAAGAATAATTCTTGAATTTAGCAACCTGAAATAATGGACAAAAAGAGCAGATACAATAACCGCGAAATAAGTTGGCTGTCGTTTAATGCGAGGGTGCTTCAGGAAGCTGATGATCCGAATGTGCCGCTGTTCGAACGAATCCGGTTTTTAGGTATTTTCTCAAATAATCTTGACGAATTTTTTCGCGTTCGGGTTGCTGCGGTGCGCCGGATTCTGGAATATGAAACTGACGAAGCGCTTCTGGGCAATTTCACGGCTTTAGAGCTTTACGAAAAAATTCAGGAAACTGTCATTCAGCAACAGCAAAAAGCACAGGAAATTTACCGGAATATCTGGAAGGAAATGGAGCGTGAAAATATTTTTATGCTCGACGAAAAGCAACTTTCGCACGATCAGGGAATTTATGTCCGTAAATATTTCAACCTGAAAGTATTGCCCAATATTGTTCCAATCATGTTGGGGAAAAACATCAAATTCCCTTATTTACGTGACAAATCGGTTTATCTGGCGGTCAAACTTTCGACCCTAAGTTCGCCTGACAAATTTGCCTTTGCTTTGGTAAGAATCCCAAGTCGCTCTGTGTCAAGATTTCTGGTTTTACCCGATATCGGAAACAAAAAATATGTTATTATGGTCGACGACGTTATTCGATATTGCCTGAATGATGTTTTCCCCATTTTCAACTACGATCATTTTGAAGCATTTACGATTAAAGTTACCCGCGACGCTGAATTGGATATAGATGATGATATTTCGACGAGTTTCATGGAAAAAATTGAGTTGAGTCTCAAAAAGCGAAAAGTTGGAATTCCTGTGCGTTTGATTTACGACCGCGAAATGCCCGCCGATCTGCTCGAATTTATTATGAAGAAAATGAAACTCGACGGCGCTGAAAAAACTGTTGCTGGTGGAAAATACCACAATCACAAGGATTTCATGAATTTTCCTGAAATTGGGAAACCTTATCATTACTACCAGAGCCTGCCCCCAATTCCACATAAGGATTTGGTTCCGCACCAAAGTATCCTGAAAAAACTCAGGCATAAAGATGTTTTGCTGCATTATCCGTATCAGAGTTTTTCGCACTTCATCGATTTGCTGCGCGAAGCAGCCATCGACCCAAAAGTTCGTGAAATTGGCATTACCATTTACCGGGTTTCCGAAACCTCGAAAGTGGTAAACGCTCTATTGAATGCCATCAGGAATGGGAAAAAAGTGACAGTGGTTATTGAACTTCAGGCCCGATTTGATGAGGAAGCCAATATTTTCTGGTCGAATAAATTGCAGGAGGAAGGCGCTCATGTCATCAATGGAATTCCCGGACTAAAAGTACATTGCAAACTCGCGTGGATTCAGCGCAAGGAAAAGAATGGTTACCGGAATTATGCGTATATCGGAACCGGAAATTTCCACGAAGGTACTGCACGCGTCTATGCCGATAAAGGTTTACTGACTGCCGATCCGGAAATAGCAAACGACGTGGCCAACATGTTTGAGTTTTTCAAACACACCTATTATCATTTCAACTACAACCAGATCATTATCAGTCCGTTTTCGATGCGCAATTTCTTTATGCAAAAAATCGATCAGGAAATAGCCAATGCCCGGAAAGGCAAAAAAGCCTATATGATTCTGAAAATGAATAGCCTGATTGATCCGGTAATGATTGATAAATTGTACGAAGCGGGTCAGGCAGGGGTAAAAATCCAATTGATTATACGCGGTATTTTCGGTCTTAAAACCGGCAATCCGGCCTTGAGCAAAAATATAGAGGCCATAAGCATTGTCGACAAATTTCTTGAACACACGCGAGTTTTTCTGTTTGCCAATGGCGGAAAAGAAAATATTTACATTTCGTCAGCCGACTGGATGCCCCGAAATCTCGATCGCCGCATAGAAGTAGCATGCCCTATTCATTCTCCGGAAATAAGAGGCGAACTGAAAGAATTACTGCGGATTCAGCTTCGCGACAATACCAAAGCGCGAATTCTCGACGGCGAATTAAGCAACCGATATAATAATCAGGGAAATGGAGCACGCTACCGTGCCCAGGAAGATTATCATACATACATCAAAAAAAGACATCAAAACCTCATGAAAATTTATCACAATCCACGCTGCTCAAAGAGTCGCGAAGGACTCAAATACCTTGAAGAAAAAGGATTTGAAATTGAAATCGTAGATTACATGAAAAACGGAATCACTGCGGCTGAGATCAAAGAATTCCTGACGAAATCCGGGCTAAAAGTCACCGACATTATCCGGACAAATGAAGATATTTACAAAACTAATTTTAAGGGCAAGGAATTTTCGACTGAAGAATGGATTCAAATCTTGGTTGAAAATCCGAAACTGATTCAGCGACCGCTGGTTATTAAAGGATCACATGCTGTGCTTGCACGTCCTGCCGAAGAAATTCTGAAGCTGATCTAAAAAGTCAGAGAATTTTATCTATCCAAACGAGATGGAATTCTTTGGCTTCTTTAATTTACCTTCGACTGAAGGCCTTTTATTTCCTTTTCGAGTTTAATTTTCTGTTTCAGGGCGTTCGACAAAGCCAAAGCATCTTTTACAGCTTGTTTGTCGTATTGTTCCAGAACAATATAATACATTCGTTTACCCAGGAAAACAGCTTTCAGGTTTCGTTCCGAATTGTCAGCAATAAATTGAATCACACCGTTGTCTTTGCCATTTTTATAGCTCACTTTTTCCCAGTGTGTATTCATAAATTCGCTGTGATGATTGTTTGGGTCGCCTAATGGCACCGAATCGGTTTTGGCCTGAAAAACTCCGTCGTACACCCGCAATCCAATATGATCTAACCATTGGGGACCATAATAATTGCTTGAAATATACAAATCGCCCCGTTCGTCAAGATGAACCTGGATAAACGATTTGTCCCAACGCCGGTCGAAATTTTGCATTTTATGAATATACTGCGTGTAGTGGTCATATTCAGTCTTCTCAGTCACAAAGTCCTTCTCGAGATCATTCAGTCGGTTTGTCAAATTATCGAATTGATCCTGATCTCGAAACAAAATTTCAGCGTAAATTTTTTTGGTTAATTGCTTCGATTTGTCAACCGACTCAAAAGCTTCAGGATATAAGATCAAAATCGAGTCAAGTTGCTGCAGCGCCGTTGCGGTATCTCCTTTTGCACAAATGCTTTCAGCCAGGTTTAGCTTTTCGGCAGCCTTTTCCTTGTATGATTTTCCACACGAAAAAAATGCTGCAACGAACAAGATTCCTATAACTATTTTAAAATTTCTCATTGTTTTACGTTTAAAAAACCTGTCATTTGCCCTTCAAAGAAAAAGATAATCCTCGAACGATGGAAACAAATTCTATAGTTTTTTTCAATTCGGCAAATTATCCAAAGCTTCCGGAGAAGCCTGTAATTGCTGCATGGCAAATTATTAATCCTGAAAATATTGGCCATTTGATACGACTGGCTGACAACCTGGGATCTGAAGATATTTTCATCCTTGGCAGCGATTTTCAGTTCAGAATGTCCTCAATAAAAAAAACGGCCGGACTAAGTTTTAACCACGTGCGGCTTACTTTTATTTCACCTGAAGACTTCTTTAACCAGTTAAATCCTGAATTTACATTGGCAGCAATTGAAACCAGCGAGAATTCAACCAATATTTTCGATACAAATTTACCAAAGAAAATCGTTTTTATGCTCGGAAACGAGCGTCATGGACTTCCGGAGGAATTACTTAACAAATGTGAGCTAAAAGTTCACATCCCAATGACTGGGAAATGTAAATCAATGAATGTTTCGCATGCACTTTCGGTAGCTTTATTCGAGTGGCAGCGCCAGATGCTTTTCAGTTAATGGTCCATTCTTGTCAGACGAACAGACTTTTTATTTATATTTATCAGATAAAATAAAAAACCCATGATTACCTTAACCCAATTGGAATACATTGTTGCTGTCGATACATTTCGTCATTTCGGAAAAGCGGCAGAAAACTGCTTCATTACTCAGCCGACTTTAAGCATGCAAATTAAAAAGCTTGAGGAGGATCTGGAAGTCATTATATTCGACCGAAGCAAGCAACCACTTATTCCCACCGACGTAGGCCGTCGTATCATTGACCAGGCCCGGATTGCGCTTCAGGAATCGCAAAAAATAAACAACATTATCAAAGAACACAAAAACCTGATTTCAGGAGAACTGAAAATTGGCATTATTCCCACACTTGCACCATATCTGCTGCCATTGTTTATAGGCAATTACAAACGTAAATATCCGAATATCAACATCAAGGTTGAAGAGTTAACCACGGCCAACATTATCGATCATTTGAACCGCGATTTGCTCGATGTTGGAATTCTGGTGACCCCGCTCCACGAAGACCGGATCAACGAAAAACCCATTTTCTACGAAGGGATGTTGCTCTATTTGCACGACGATCATCCTTTGACTAAAAAATCAAGCATCAAGTTAAAAGATATTGCCACTCCTGAAATCTGGCTTCTGAGCGACGGACACTGCTTCCGCGATCAGGTAATCAACCTTTGTAATTTCAAGGGTTCGGTCAATTCGGCGCTACCATTCCATTTTGAAGCCGGATCGCTTGAAACAATGATGAACATTATCGACCGTGAGGGTGGAATGACTATTATTCCTGAACTGGCTACCCTTGGAATGAGTGAACAGCGTTTCGATCACGTCCGGACTTTCTCCGACACCAATCCGTTGCGTGAAGTGAGCCTGGTTTTTTCAAGGCATTTTGCCAAGTACAAATTGGTCGAACTGCTTTGGAAAGAAATTGTTGCCTCAATGCCCGAAAAACTGCTCCAAAAGAACCGGGGAACAATTGTTGAATGGCGATAATTTTTTTTCGCGAATTGTTTGTTGATTCAAAAATCTTAATTTTCTTTGCAGCGCCAAAATTAAAAAGCCCACGGCTAAACGAAGCCAAAGGAATTTTGGTAAAAATTCCTGAAATTATTTGGTGACTAGAAAAAATGAATTATTTTTGCAGTCCCAAAATCAGGGAATAAATAAGTTGGCCCGTTCGTCTAGGGGTTAGGACGCCAGGTTTTCATCCTGGTAGCAGGGGTTCGAATCCCCTACGGGCTACAAATAAATTTAACAATTTAGGAAACAAAAAGATGGCACATCATAAATCGGCAAAGAAGAGAATCAAACAGGACGAAGTAAAAACTGCGCAAAATAAATACGTTGCTAAAACAATGCGTAATGCAGTTAAAAAATTGCGTCTTGAGACTGATAAAGAAGTGGTTGCCGCAGCTTTACCAAAAGTTGTTTCAATGATTGACAAACTTGCAAAGAAGAATGTCATTCATGCAAACAAAGCTGCTAACCTGAAATCTTCATTGGTGTTACACCTGAACAAGATCTAGAAAATTAATTTTCAGAATATACAGAGAAACCGTCTTAGTTTTAAGACGGTTTTTTTGGCTTGTGGGTATGTCATCTGGTTCTGAAGATTAAACCTCCGATTTCCAAATTAATAAAAGCGCGATTAAAAATCGCAAGACCCACAAAAAAGCCTCTCAGTTTTCTGAAAGGCTTTTAAATCGAAATATATTTTCTTAACAATTACATTGGTAGCTGCAATCGTGGCATCGGCTGATTTCTCCGTTCAAACGCTTTTCAATCAGCTCATCAATACGCTCGCGCAAAGGCTCGATTGATATTTTCTGAACCACTTCGTGCGCAAAAGCATTCATCAGCATCATGCGGGCATCCTTCTCTCCTATTCCGCGAGCACGAAGGAAAAACAAAGCCTCTTCGTCAATCTGTCCAACAGTTGCCCCATGGCTGCATTTTACATCGTCAGCGTCAATTATCAACTGCGGTTTGGTTTGCATCCGGGCTTTGTCTGACAACAAAACATTGTTGTTTCGTTGAAAAGCATTGGTTTGCTGGGCGTCGCGGGCCACATGAATTCGGCCAGCAAAAGCACCGGTCGACTCATCGTCGAGCACATTTTTATAAATCTGGTTACTCAGGCAGTTTGGAGAAGCGTGTTCGATAATCGTAAAATTATCGACATGCTGCTTTTTATCGGTAAACGAAATACCATTCACATTGGCTTCAGCATGATCGCCATTAAAGGTAACTTTCAGGTTATTCCGGATCAATCCGCCATGCAGACTGACAGTTCCTGTAACCAGATTCGTGTTGTGTTCCAGTTTGCAAAACAACGAACTTACCGAAGTCGACTGGTTATGATGATTCTGAATCGTGTACAAGTCGATCAAAGCATCTGCACCGGCAAAAACTTCGGTAACCGAATTGAAAAGAAATGGAGAAGTTGTCAACGTGTGGTCGCAAACCAAAATTTTTGCCTGGCTTCCGGCTTCAGCAACAATCAAATTTCGTTGGGTAGCCATTAACGCATCATCCGAACTAAGCAGATTGATGATCTGGATTGGTTTTTCAATTGCCACACCTTTCGGGATATGCATGAAAAAACCATCTTTTGCGAAAGCTGTATTCAGAGCCACAAACGGGTCGTTCGACAAACCGGCCTGCCGGTTCAGGTAATTTTCAAGCAGTTCGGGTTTTTCGTTGGCGATTTGTTCCAAACTGCCCAAAACAACTCCTTTCGGAAGTTCAGCACCTGGATTGTTCCCGTTGTAAAACCATCCATTCACCAGAAATACCAAATGAGTATCTAGTTCAGGAATATTGCACTTAAAAACCTCATTCAGGTTGATTAGTCCGGATTCGCGAACCAATTCCTGACTGTACGATCTTTCGAAGGCCGGTTTCAGATTGGTGTATTTGTAATCTTCGGTTTTATAATCAGGAATTCCTGCCTTTAAAAACCGTTTGATGGATACTTCCCGCATCCGGTTCAGAAGCGGTGAAGAGCCCTGATTCAGTAGTTCCCTGTTTTTCTCAAACAAAGAACCGATCTTTTCGGCAGGTGATATTTTTTCAGAAATTATGCTCATAATCGTTATTCGTTCTCGTTCTTAATCCAGTCGTACCCTTTTTCTTCCAGTTCAAGAGCCAATTCTTTTCCACCCGATTTCACAATACGGCCTTTGTACAAAACGTGCACAAAATCAGGCACAATATAATCGAGCAAACGCTGATAATGTGTTACCACAATAGTTGCGTTGTCTTTTGTTTTCAAGGCATTTACGCCTTCAGCAACCACACGCAGTGCATCAATGTCCAAACCAGAATCTGTTTCATCCAAAATAGACAGTTTGGGTTCGAGCATGGCCATCTGGAAAATTTCGTTCTTCTTTTTTTCGCCTCCTGAAAAGCCTTCGTTCACCGAGCGGTTCGTCAGTTCCGAATCCAAATGAAGCATTTCCTTTTTGGCGCGCATCAGTTTCAGGAATTCACCGGCAGTCAGTGGCTCCAAACCTTTGAACTTGCGGTGTTCGTTGACTGAAGCTTTAAGAAAATTAATCATTGGTACGCCCGGAATCTCAACCGGATACTGAAAACTCAGGAATAAGCCGCTGCGTGAGCGAATTTCAGGAGCCAGCTCCAATAAATTTTCTCCCATATAAGTTACTTCTCCTTCGAGAACTTCGTAATCTTCTTTGCCGGCCAAAACATTAGCCAACGTACTTTTACCTGAACCATTCGGGCCCATAATGGCGTGTACTTCTCCGGCTTTTACTTCCAGATTGATTCCTTTCAGGATTTCTTTGCCTTCAACCGAGGCATGTAAATTTTTTATTGTAAGCATTCTGTATATTGTTTCGCGTTACGGGTTTCGTGTTACAAGCTTTTTTCGAAACCTCTTTTATTTTGATTCTTGGTTATTCGATATTCAATATTGGATATTCCCAATCAATCCTTCGTTAATTCAATCCTTCAATTACCCAACGCTGCCTTCCAAACTAATGGCCAGCAATTTCTGCGCTTCAACGGCAAACTCCATCGGCAGTTTGTTTAGCACTTCGCGGGCATATCCGTTCACAATCATGCCAATGGCATCCTCTGTAGAAATACCGCGCTGATTGCAGTAAAAAATCTGGTCTTCACCAATTTTTGAGGTGGTGGCCTCATGCTCAACAATCGACGATTTGTTGCCGACTTCAATGTATGGGAAAGTATGCGCTCCACAGGTTGAGCCCAATAAAAGTGAGTCACACTGCGAATAGTTGCGTGAGTTCGTTGCGCCGGGCATAACCTTTACTAATCCACGATACGAATTGTCGCTCTTCCCAGCCGAAATACCTTTCGAAACAATGGTGCTTTTGGTATTTTTTCCGATGTGAATCATCTTGGTTCCGGTGTCGGCCTGCTGGTGATTATTTGTGAGCGCTACCGAGTTAAATTCGCCAATCGAATTATCGCCCATTAACACACAGCTTGGATATTTCCAGGTAATTGCCGAGCCGGTTTCCACCTGTGTCCAGCTTATTTTAGATGATTCGCCGCGACACATGCCACGTTTGGTCACGAAATTGTAAATTCCGCCCTTCCCGTTTTTATCGCCCGGATACCAGTTTTGCACTGTTGAATATTTCACTTCAGCACGATCGAGTGCAATAATTTCAACGACTGCTGCATGTAACTGGTTTTCGTCGCGCATCGGTGCGGTGCAACCTTCGAGGTAACTCACATAGCTATCGTCTTCTGCAATAATCAGTGTACGTTCGAATTGTCCTGTTCCGGCAGTATTTATCCGGAAATAGGTTGAAAGTTCCATCGGGCAGCGAACGCCTTTCGGAATGTAGCAAAACGAACCATCCGAAAATACTGCTGAATTGAGCGCCGCAAAGAAATTATCGGTTGGTGGAACTGACATTCCGAGGTACTTTTTTACCAATTCGGGATGTTCCAAAACTGCTTCGCTAAACGAACAGAAAATGATTCCCTTTTCGGCCAGAACTTTTTTAAAAGTTGTGGTTACCGAAACACTGTCCATCACCACATCCACCGCAACTCCGGCTAAATGCTTCTGCTCTTCGAGCGGAATGCCAAGTTTATTAAATGTTTCGAGCAACTCCGGATCAACCTCATCCAGACTGGCATATTTGGCCTGATTTCGCGGAGCAGCGTAATAAATTGTCTCCTGAAAATCAATCGGTGGTATTTTCAGATAAGCCCATTCCGGAGCCTTCATTTTTAACCAGCCACGGTAGGCTTTTAACCTGAATTCAAGCATAAATTCGGGTTCGTTCTTTTTCGCCGAAATCAGCCTGATTACGTCTTCATTCAGCCCTTTAGGAATAACATCGGTATCAATATCAGTTACAAAACCGTATTCGTATTCCTTGGTCGTTATATCGTTTAATAATTTATCCTGATTTTCCATTTCCAACAGTTTCCTTTCTCTTCAGATTACAGTCTTAGTAACAATCATAAACCCCGACTGTTTATTTTTAATTGCAAAGATAAGGAAGTAAAGCTATTTTTGTCGAATCTTTGAAGGCAATAAATACCTTCAGGTCTTAATCTTAACATGTAAATAATGAAACAAACACCACTTTCTGAACTGGGAGAGTTTGGGTTGATTAACAGACTGACCGAAAAAATACAAATCAAAAATAAAAGTACACTTGTTGGAGTGGGCGACGATGCCGCAGTTTTGAATTATCCGGACAAGAGAATTGTGGTTACAACAGACCTTTTAACCGAAGGAATCCATTTTAACCTGATGTATGCTCCTCTGAAACATTTGGGCTACAAATCGGTTGTGGTCAATCTTTCGGATGTGTTTGCCATGAATGCAACTCCTCGCCAAATCACGGTTTCGATTGCTATTTCGTCGAAATTTTCGCTCGAAGCTGTTGAAGAGCTTTATTCAGGAATTCACCTTGCTTGCGAAAAATACGGCGTTGACCTGATTGGGGGTGACACTACCAGTTCGCTTACCGGATTAACGATTAGTGTAACAGCCATTGGAGAAGCTAATGAAGATGAACTGATTTACCGTTCGGGTGCAAAAAATACCGATTTGGTTTGTGTTTCGGGCGATTTGGGAGGTGCTTACATGGGACTTCAGCTATTGGAACGCGAAAATGAAGTTTATAAAGTGAATCCCAATCAGCAACCGCAATTTGACGGGTATGATTATATTCTGGAACGTCAGTTAAAACCCGAAGCCCGCGGTGACATTAAAGAACTTTTGAAAACACTGAATATCAAGCCGACGTCGATGATCGACATTTCGGACGGACTTTCGTCGGAAGTGCTGCATTTGTGCAAAGCGTCGAAAGTTGGGTGCAGTATTTTTGAGGAACGAATTCCGCTCGACAAGCAAACCAAAGATTTTGCTGAAGAATTAAGCATCAACCCGTTGGTAGCGGCTTTGAACGGTGGCGAAGATTATGAATTGCTGTTCACAGTTCCGCTCGAAAATTATGATATTATTAAGAAAGAATTCGACATTACGATTATTGGCCACATTACGCCTGAAAGCGAGGGGGCAAACCTTATTACTACAGGTGGATCGGTGATCCCACTTCAGGCACAAGGTTGGAATCCGTTGATGAATACAAAAAAATAGTGTAAAATCAGATTTTCGAATTCTACTTCGGACGGGAATTAATTCGTTAGTTTTCTCCTGAATCTTTTCAGAATAAGGATATGTGTGAAATATAAAAGCCACTCCCATTTTCAGGAAGCGGCTTTTCGTATTTAAGACCCCACTTAATTATGCCTCAGATTTTGACTTTACATCATCAGCTGATGCCGTTTTTTGCGATCCCTTTAAAATGTCCGGCAATTCCAGTCCGGCCGATTTAAACACATCGTCGAGTGGCGGGATGGAACCAAGCATTCCCTGCATGAAATTGGCCGTGGAAGTTTTACCATCTTTACCATTTCCGGTTTCCCAAACAGTGACTTTATCGATTTTAATATTCTTGATGGCTTCAACCTGGGTTTTTACCAATTCTGGCAATTTGTCTGCAATCATCATCATCACAGCATCTTTCGAATTATTTCCGGCAGCTTTTACCATCATTTCGAAACCTTCAGCCTGCTTGCTCAATATTTCGTAAATACCACGGGCCTGAGCATCCATTTTCAGGTAGATGGCATCGGCTTCTCCCTTGGCCATGCGTCGGGTTTGTTCAGCAACAGCTTCAGCATCAATTTCGACCTTTTGCTTATCGATTTCAGCGGAAACCACAACGTTGGCAGTTTGAGTTGCTTTCTCGCGCAAGGCACGGGCTAACTCAGCTTCTTTTTCGGCAGCGTAAGCTTCTTCGAGTGCTTTGGCTTCCATAACCTTTTCAGCAGCAACGGCTTTACGGCGTGCTTCAGCTTCTTTTTCGCGTCGGTCGGCATCCGAATTGGCAATGGTAATTTTGGCAATATTTTCACCCTCAACGGCTACGGCATCGGCTTTGGCCACCTGAACGCGCTGTGCCTGATGTGCTTCCGCCTGACCAATTTCACCATCACGGTTTTTCTCAGCCACGCTTTTCTTGGCATCGTTGATGGCCTTTGCGGCGGCTTCTTTTCCCAATGCTTCAATATAGCCCGATTCATCGTTGATGTCGGTGACATTTACGTTGATCAGCTTCAAACCGATCTTTTTCAATTCAGCTTCCACGTTTGATGATACGGCAGCCAAGAATTTATCGCGGTTGCTGTTGATTTCCTCAATGTCCATGGTAGCAACCACTAAACGCAGCTGACCAAAAATAATATCTTTTGCCAGGTTGCTAATTGTTTCCTGAGTCAAACCCAACAAACGTTCTGCGGCATTCGTCATTACGCCTGCTTCAGTTGAGATACCAACAGTAAAACGGGAAGGTACGTCAACACGAATATTTTGCTTACTCAGCGCGCTTTTCAGGTTAATTTCGATGGAAATTGGCGTAAGGTCGAGGAATTGGTACGACTGAATAATAGGCCAGATAAAAGCAGCACCTCCGTGAATACACTTGGCCGAACGCGACTCGCTTTCGATGCCCTTGCCCACTTTCCCGTATACAACCAGGATCCGGTCGGAAGGACAGCGTTTGTAGCGTTTCAGCATAGCTACAATAATGATAAAGAGAAACAAGACGGCAATACTTACCATCATTACAAAATAATCATTCATAGTTTTTTGATTTTTGGTTATTGATTGATTTGTTGATTTAAATTTCAAATTCTTCTCACCAGAAGTATTTGGTTGTTAATTACATCCGTTACCTGCACAAGCGTAGATGTCGGAATAATTTCAGGATCATCGGAAATGGCATCGAGTGTTTGAAGAGTTCCCTGCACGGTAATTTGCACTTTGCCCATAGCCTGACGTTTGGCCGGAATCGGAAGATAAACTTCTCCGGTTCTGCCCATCGCATTTTTAATGTTCATGTTTCCACTTTCAACCAATTTCGACATGAAATAAAATAACAAGGCCATCGCCAGCATCATTGCAAAACCACACAGGAAGGAAAGTAGAATGACCAGCCAGACCGCAAGCCCTGCACTAATAAATCCCAGACCTGACCATCCAAACATAGTAAAAAACCCAACGATGTTTTTCAACGAAAGGAGCTGGAAAGGAATTCCATCGCCATCGGCAAGTGGGTGATCAAATTCTGTTGGTACATCGCTATCGACATCTGATCCAAAAATGCTGATAACAACCAGAAATAGAAAAACTAAAGTTGCTGGAGCTGTGATGGTCCAGTATACCTGCGACATCAGATCCAATTCGCTCCATACCGGGAAAAAAGAAAGTAACATATTTGATTTTTTAGGGTGATATTGGGAATAAATATAGGCAAATCTTATCATAATCTACCCTGAAAAATTCCCGGATTTCGGCATTTTATCGGCAAACGGGTGAAAAATGTACATGAATCCCCGAATTTCAGTTTATCCTGATTTTGCAGGATTCAAAACACACTTAACGTTCAAAAAGGGAAGTCTACCGTAAATTTCAGGAAGTTTAAACTCACAGAACCTCTGGCGATCATTCTCAGTCAAACAGGCCGGATCGATTTGTCACTTTTTCGAATAGGCCTGAATGATCCGATCCATTTGTTCATTTACGGTTTCGTCAATACGACGTCGCTTTTCGTCAGCAGCAAACCAGCCCAAAGTTCTTCGGATTCCCTCGCTGAAAGGAATCGTAGCCTGGAAGTCTGGCACAAACGATTTTATTTTACTGTTGTCGAAAACAGCGCTCCAGGCTTTATCGCCCAGTAAACTACCCCATTTCTCAGGAACAATGCTCACAATAAAATCAGATGGAATATGAATGATATTTGCCTCAACGCCAAGTCCGTCGGCAATGGTTTGGTAAATCTGGTTCCAGGTAAGCACTTCGTCGGACGTAATGTGAAAAGCGTGCCCAATGGCTTTGTTGTTTCCGAGCAGCCCCAGAAACCCTTTGGCAAAATCTTCGGCATGGGTAACGACCCAAAGTGAAGTGCCGTCGCCATGAACAATGATGGGTTTGCCCTTCAGAAGCCGATCAGCCAAAGTATAACAGCCCCAGCCTCCAATCGCAATCGGGAAATTTGGATCGTAAGTCAGTGACGGGCGCACAATAGTTATCGGGAAATTTTCTTCGCGATATGCTTTCATTAGTCGGTCTTCGCAGGCTATTTTGTTGCGTGAATAATCCCAGTTTGGGTTATAAAGTGGGGTTGATTCGATAATGATGTAATTTGCCGGAGGTTTTTGGTAGGCCGATGCCGAACTGATAAACACAAACTGTTTGCAGCGTCCGCGAAAAATGTCCAGGTCGCGCTCAATGTCTTCCGGCGTGAAAGCAATCCAGTCAACCACCACATCAAATTTGAGATCTTTCAGGGCATTGCTCATACTTGCCGGGTCATGAATATCTCCAATCGATGTTTGACTTCCTGCTATTTCGGAAGAACGAATTCCACGATTCAACAAATAAAGCTCGAATCCTCTTTCAACCGCCATGCGGCTAACCGCCGAGCTGATGAAGCCTGTGCCTCCAATAAAAAGTACTTTCATATCGGTTTAGTTTAAATTTTCTGACGGAGGTTAAAGGTAGGAAAAATGGGAAAGAGAGAACCCAGTTTGTACAAAGATCCGAAACCCGGCCTGCTAAGTGAGTGGGCACGAAGTTCGGGATGAAGCTTCGATGTCCTTTTTTGTTGCATGGAAAGTCATGCCGAACTTGTTTCAGGATCTGTTCGCAAACCACCAACATTTTCTTTAAATTAGTGCAAATACTCTGTCCATGCGTAAAGGCTTCGTTTATATCATGTCGAATAAGAACCGTACTACTTTTTACATTGGGGTAACTAATGCCATCAAACGACGGATTTTGGAACACAAAACTGGCAAGGGTTCTGTCTTTACCAAAAAGTATAATTTGGTCGACTTGGTTTATTTTGAGAAGATTGAAGGATTAGACGAATGCATCCAGCGCGAGAAGCAATTGAAAAACTGGCATCGCGACTGGAAGATTAATCTGATTAAAGAAGATAATCCAGATATGGTTGATTTAGCTGCGGATTGGTATGTCGAGGTTGATGGGCAGTTGGAAGTTAAAAGCGGCTGGCTAAAAATTTCCGATAATCGGACAGATCCCGAAGCGAGTTCGGGATGACTCCTTGACCATGGTTTGTTGTTGTTCGAAGCGTCGTGCCGGTCATCCCGATGAATATCGGGATCTCATCGCGAAGTGCTCCCTTCGACAAGCTCAGGGAGCGGGGCTTTGGGAAACATTGCAACTTTAGGAGAATTGAAATGGTGTGCTGACAGATCCTGAAACAAGTTCAGGATGACGCCTTGATCACGGTATTCCGCAACTCGAAGCGTCATGCCGAACTTGTTTCGGCATCTCAAGACCAAAGACATTTTCTTCCCAAATTTTATCAACAATCTCAAATTCAGCATAATGTTTTTGTAACTTTAAAACAAAAATGGCAGACGAAAGACCTCTAATCATTCCTATTGATTCTATCGAAAAAGATTTTGAAGATTTTCTTTCCCAAGAATCCAACAATCGCATCATTTTTTCTGGCCCTTTTGGTATAGGCAAATCCTATTTCCTGAATAAGTTTTTCAAAAATAGAGAATCCAAATATCTTCCCATTTTCTTGCGTCCTGTAAATTATTCACTTCTCTCGAATGAAGATGTTTTCAGGCTTATCAAATACGATATTCTCCTTCAATTAATTACTATTGAAGGATTTAATATTGAAAATGAGTTTAATTTTTCAGAAACTGATTTCAATAAGTCTTTCATTGGGGAAAATGGGTTTCTCATTTTGTATAACCTATTGAAGTTGATCCCTAAAATTAAAAGTACAATTGATGGAATTGAAAAATTAGGGGAAATACTTGAGGCTTATAAAAAGGGAAAAGCAAATTTAAATAGACACCCGGATATAAAAATGTTGTTTGAGTTTCAACATGAGACACAAGAAAATTTCCTGCTTGAATATGACCATGTTTCACAGTTCATTACGGATAAGTTAGTTGAAATTATTGAAGCAAGAAAAGGAGAAGTTCAACTGCAAAAAATATTGATTATCGATGATTTGGATCGTCTCGATCCAGAACATATCTTCCGCTTATTTAATGTTTTCAGTGCTCATTTTGATCTTGTGAACTATTATTCCAATGAAGAAGAAATAAAAGATAACAAATTTGGATTTGACAAAATCATCTTTGTCTGTGACATAGAGAATATCCGGAAAATATTTGCTCACAAATATGGTGATGGCGTTGACTTCAGTGGATACATTGACAAATATAACTCGAAACAAATCTTTTCTTTCTTTCATAAAGGAGTTTATGAAAGATACATTTATGAGCACTTATCTAACAAATTTGGGAAATTCGTCAATAGAGATCCACTTAACAATCATATATTAAAGTTAATGATTCACTTTCTATTTGAAGGTAAGCAATTTAACATTAGAGATGTAGGAAAATTTGGAATTCAATATCTAGACCAACTAGTTCCAAATGGAGAAAAGTACAAGCATCCATTCATTCAATTAACAAAGTTAAATGCGCCGACCGATGTCTATTTAAGAGATCATATTATTTGCCAACTAATCTATATTCTTTCAATCCATTTTGGAAGTTCTACAATTTTTAGAGAAAAATTAGTTCGAGCCTATGAGAATATAAATTTTGAAGTAGACGAATACTCAAAACTATATATTCCCGATTTATTTACTCAACTTGTTTTATTTGCCGATTATAAAAATCACAAATTCTTATCTTCAGAGAATAATGGGAACTCATATGAGTATGAGAATATACCGTATCGTTTAATTAACGGTAAAGAACAACATGCTTTCAGGTCAGAATTTATGTGGTATCGGATAGAATACATAAATAGTAATCAAAAAATAAATCAAGCACTATTTTCTAAAGCTCTCTACGAAGCATGTATCATAATTATCGACTCTGGAATCTTGAAGCTTTAATAAATTTCCCAAATAACTAAATCAAAAAAGCCGCCTCCCTTTTCAGGAAAGCGGCTTTCGTATTTTCGTTCTCCTCCCCTTCGGGGAGGCTGGGAGGGGCTTCTCGTTATTCTTCGTGCGCGGCAAGCAGCACTTCCAGAATTTTCTTTCCGGCAGCGGCAACGCTGGTACCCGGGCCGAAAATGGCAACCACACCGGCATCGTAAAGGAACTGGTAGTCCTGTGCCGGAATAACACCACCGGCAATCACCATGATGTCTTCGCGACCCAGTTTTTTCAGTTCGGCGATCACGGCCGGAACCAGGGTTTTATGACCTGCTGCCAGCGACGAAACACCCATCACATGCACGTCGTTTTCAACGGCTTGTTTGGCGGCTTCTTCCGGAGTCTGGAACAGCGGGCCCATGTCCACGTCGAAACCTAAGTCGGCATAACCTGTTGCAACTACTTTTGCACCGCGGTCGTGTCCGTCCTGACCCATTTTGGCGATCATGATGCGAGGCTGACGACCTTCCAATTTGGCAAACTTTGCTGCCAATTCCTGCGCTTCCTTGAAGGTGGAATCGTTTTTACTTTCTGCTGAATACACGCCTGAAATAGTTCTGATTACTGCTTTATAACGTCCAACATGTTTTTCACATGCGTAAGAAATTTCGCCCAGTGAAGCGCGCTTTTTAGCGGCTTCGATAGCCAGTGCCAACAGGTTGCCTTCGCCGGTTTCAACGGCTTTGCTGAGGGCTTCCAATGCAGCCTGACATTCGCCTTCGTTGCGTTCGGCACGCAATTTATTCAAACGTTCGATCTGTGCCAAACGAACAGCTGTATTGTCGATTTCGAGGATGTCGATCGGGTCTTCTTTTTCCAGACGGTATTTGTTTACCCCGATGATTCCCTGTGCACCGCTGTCGATACGGCCCTGTGTGCGGGCTGCAGCTTCTTCGATGCGCATTTTCGGAACACCGGTTTCAACAGCTTTCGACATACCACCCAGTTTCTCCACTTCTTCGATCAAAGCCCAGGCTTTAGTGTACAATTCCTTAGTCAGCGATTCAACGTAGTACGAACCTGCCCATGGGTCAACCGCGCGGCAGATTTCGGTTTCCTGCTGAATGTATAACTGAGTGTTACGGGCAATACGTGCCGAGAAGTCGGTTGGCAACGCGATAGCTTCGTCCAAGGCATTGGTGTGCAGCGATTGGGTGTGACCCAGTGCAGCAGCCATGGCTTCGATTGCTGTACGGCCTACGTTGTTGAACGGATCTTGTTCCGTTAACGACCATCCCGAAGTCTGGCAGTGAGTACGTAAAGCCATCGATTTTGGATTCTTTGGATTGAACTGTTTCACCAGTTTCGCCCAAATCATACGTGCGGCACGCATCTTGGCGATTTCCATGAAGTGGTTCATGCCCACAGCCCAGAAGAACGACAGACGTGGAGCGAACGCATCGATGTCGATTCCGGCTTTAACTCCTGTGCGGAGGTATTCCAAACCGTCGGCCAATGTGTAAGCCATCTCGATGTCGGCAGTAGCGCCCGCTTCCTGCATGTGGTATCCGGAGATAGAAATCGAGTTGAACTTTGGCATTTTCTGCGAAGTGAACTCGAAAATGTCGGCAATAATTTTCATCGAGAATTCTGGTGGATAGATGTACGTATTACGCACCATGAATTCTTTCAGGATATCGTTTTGAATGGTACCGGCAAGCTGATCGAGCGTTGCGCCCTGCTCCAAAGCTGTTACGATGTAGAAAGCCAGTACCGGAAGTACAGCGCCGTTCATGGTCATCGAAACCGACATCTTATCCAATGGAATCTGGTCAAACAGGATTTTCATGTCGAGAATCGAGTCGATGGCCACACCAGCTTTACCAACATCGCCAACCACGCGAGGGTGGTCAGAGTCGTATCCGCGGTGAGTAGCTAAGTCGAACGCAACCGACAAACCTTTCTGACCGGCAGCTAGGTTACGGCGATAGAATGCGTTTGATTCTTCGGCAGTTGAGAAACCGGCGTACTGACGCACGGTCCAGGGTTGCATGGCGTACATCACCGAGTACGGTCCGCGCAGGTAAGGGGCCACACCGGCAGCATAATGCAGGTGTTCCATGCCTTCGAGGTCCTCTTTGGTGTAAACCGGTTTCACCGGAATCTGTTCCGGAGTGATCCAGTTCTTTTCAATCTGGTTTTTAGCAGCCCATGCACCGGTATCAACCGCTCCGGGAGCTTCTTTTATATTTATTTTTTTGAAATCTGGCTTCATAATTATTTGTTTTTAACGCTTGTGCTAAGGTTTTTAAAGTTTATCCGCTACGCGGAATCTCTTTTTTTCGCCCTATTTCATCTACAAAACTTCATCCGCTACGCGGAAATTTCTCCGTAGGAGATTGAGTATTGTAGAAGATTGATCCATTTTAATTTTTACCTCGTAGAGATTAAACGAATCAAATCAAATGGTCGCATCTTAGCATTCAAGTGTTTAGATGTTTAATGATGCTTGATATTGTTTCAATTCGGCCAGCAGATTACTCTTCACGCTGATAAAGTTTGTAATGCCTTTGGCTTTCAGTTCATCCGTACAGGCAGGAGCACCGGCAACCACGAAGATGGCTTTTCCGGCAATAGCTTCGAATGCAGCTGGAGCTAGTTCTGCATATTCGTCGTCCGAACTACAGATCACCACGATAGCGGCACCAGCTTTTTGAGCAGCTTCCCATCCTTCTTCAACAGTTTTGAAACCGTTGTTGTCCATTACTTCGAAACCGGCTACGGCGAAGAAGTTGCAGGCAAACTGTGCACGAGCTTTACGCATGGCCAGGTTACCAATGGTCAACATGAAAGCCAGCGGACGTTTGTTGGTCTTGGCATAAACATCGGTTTTGTAACGAAGCGCTTCGAAAGCCTGAGCACCACGGTATGGTTTCAAAGTTTCGATTTCGGCACCTTCGGCAGTTAAGTCAACCGGAGCAAAAACAGCGGCATCCAATTCGCTTTCCACTTTTTCGGTGAAGTTCGGGAACTGGTTAACGCCCAACAGGTTTTCGCGGCGGGTAGCCACGTTGCCATCGCGTTTGGCGGCCATCTTTTTCACTTCAGCCTGAATGAATCCTTCGCGCAATGCAGCGATGAATCCACCTTTTTCCTGAACGTCGATGAACAGTTTCCAAGCGTTTTCAGCAAGAGCTGCAGTTAGTTCTTCGATGTAATATGAACCGGCGGCTGGGTCAACAATTTTCGAGATGTGCGATTCTTCTTTCAGCAACAACTGTTGATTGCGGGCAATACGATCTGAGAACTCGTTGCTTGCCTCGTAAGCGGCATTGAAAGGAAGAACAGTGATTGAATCGGCACCACCGATTGAAGCGCTCATGGCTTCGGTTTGGGTGCGGAGCATATTGACGTAAGCATCGTAAACGGTTTTGTTCCAGCTTCCGGTTTCGGCGTGAATGCTCATTTTGGCCGAGCAATCGCATTTTGGTCCGTAAGCTTTCACGATTTGGGCCCACAACAAGCGGGCAGCGCGCAATTTGGCTATTTCCATGAAATAGTTCGCGCTCACCGAGAAGTTGAATTTCAGTTTCTTGGCAACAGCATCAATTTCAACACCTTTTTCAGTCAAAGCAGTCAGGTATTCAGCTCCCTGAGCCAAAGAGAAACCTAATTCCTGAACAGCCGATGCACCAGCGTTTCCGAAGTTTTTGCCGTTTACAGCCAAAGTTTTGAACTTCTTCATTTCTAAAGTTTGCTCGATCAGGCTGGCTGCGTTGGCCAACACATGTTCTGCGCCATTGCGGAGAACGCCGGTAACAGCGAATTTTCCGAACGGATCGTACTCAACCGAACCTTTTACTTCAGCCAAATCGTAGCCTGCTTTTTTCACGTATGCCACAAAAGCTTCCGTAGCTTTTTTCGAGCATGTTCCAACGAAGTTAACTTCGACGGCTGGCAAGCAAACGTCTTTCAACAAAACATCTAGATCGGCAACAGTTAATTCGCCGCCATTAAATACGAAAGCCAACGAATCAACCCCTCTCATCAAGTAATTCAGGGCTTTTTTGTTGGCTTCGGCGAGGTCGGTCACAGCAATGCTTTGGCGGACCAGCCATTCGTTGTTCGTTTTTTTAGTTCCGCGAACAAAAGGGAACTCTCCGGGAAGGCTATTCAGGAAGCTTACTTCGTCCATGTTTTCGGCACGATAGAAAGGCTGAACGTCAAATCCCTCGTTTGTTTTCCACACCAACTTTTTGTTGAAGTCGGCTCCTTTCAGGTCAGCAATGACTTTTTCCATCCATTGCTCGGTACTGACTGGCGGAAATTCTGCAAATAGGTTGTTATATTTTTCTGCCATAATATAATGTAACTGTTAAGAAAATCGCCGCAAAATTAGTGCTTTTTAACGATGACGTAACATATTAGCTCATGTTATTAATTATTCGATAACATTTATAGAGTATAGATATTCAGTTAGTTACATACGTTTATGTTTGAACTGACCATAAAGTGTTTAAAAATATGACCGAAATCATACTTTACCGAGGTTTAATTAAAATTAGAAATTTGATGTGGAATTTAAAGAATCTTCGATAGCATAAAAAAGCAGGTAGCTCAAAAATCTAGGTTTTTGAGCTACCTGCTTCAGACATTTAGTATATGCTTTAAACCAGAAAAGTATTTTCTAGTTAGAAGATTTCAGCTTAATCTCAAACTTATTTTTCGTTTGATCGATCTGCACGTTTTGAATCATTTTCTTTTCGTACGAAATGTAACTGGAGACAATATCGTACTGACCTTTTTTTACATTTTTAAATGAAAACTTTCCATCGAAATCAGTATATGCTTTCAGGTCAGTGCCTTTTAGGCTAACTTCAACTCCGGCAAGCGATTCCCCTGTTTTGTCATCAGTAATTGTTCCCGATAAATCAACTATACTGGCATCTGTTTTTGCCGGAACATCAGATTTGTTCTTGTTGTTCTCTGCAACTCCAACACTAACTATTGCAACGAAAAGCAGGTTTAATAATAGTTTTCTCATGATAATTATTTTCTATTGTTTCTCGATACAAACATATCTCCTGCTTGTTAAAGCATCGTTGCAAAAAGATTAAAAATCGATTAATGAACGGCCCGGATTATTTTTCTACTGAAGAATAATCGCGTTCGTTTATTAGATCTCCGGCATCGTTGTATATTTTCCAAATACCGGTCTTTTCACCGCTTTTATATTGCAAATCATAAATTAATTGACCTTCTTCATTCCAGATCATCCACTTCCCATGCTTAAGTCCTTTTCTGTAATTGGCAACCGATGTTTTTATGCCATTTTCGCTGTAATTAATCCAGGTACCATGCTTCTGGTTTTTTTTG
Source organism: Prolixibacteraceae bacterium (assembly GCA_963677955.2). GTDB lineage: Bacteria > Bacteroidota > Bacteroidia > Bacteroidales > Prolixibacteraceae > Aquipluma. The sequence goes on along the minus strand of CAXXQR010000001.1, from coordinate 2,334,035 downwards.
TAAGCTCTTATTTCTTTCAATCGCCCATTGGGGTAAAAAATCTTTACCTGGCCATCTTTCATCCCTTTCTTCAGAAACATTTCCATCTTAATGTTTCCATCTTCAAATTTATTGGTGTATTTTCCTGAATAGGGCTTTGAATCAGGTGTCAGGAAAAGGCCATTCACTTCCTTAATGTTTTGACCAAAAGTATAGGCCGAAAACAATAAAAATAATCCTAAAACAATTCCGATTTTTCTCATTAAAACGATCTTTTATGTGTGACTCTCCTTTATTACTAATGACCTCAAAGATTAATGCACCTGATAATTATTAAAATTTGATGAATATGATGAAAGTTCCGGGTCGATGACCCGGAACTTTACAAAATTAACGGGAATTGAAGTTTCTATTTCAACTATTTTAAAATCTTGAGTCAATTAAAACGAATAGCCAGTCCAGGCAAAAATTGAAGAATCACAACCAGTATTTCCTGAAGTATTGATCGTGATAGATGCACTGTTTGCCCCTGGCTTAGAAACTATACCAAGGATTGAGTTAGTCAATGAGTTCGTAAGACTGATTACTGTTCCGGCAGCCGCATCACCTTTGCTATCAGTGCAGTCAACTAAGTCCTGAGCTGAACCAACACCTTTTACAAGAGCATTTACGATGTTAGCTTTTGCACCACGACGGATTTTGATAACATCCTGCATGAATTTAGACTGATCTGTAGTTACAGTTACATAGTCTGTTTTAATAGAAACTGTAAAGTTGGTTACAGAGAAATCAGTTTGATTGACGTCTGTTGTGTTTACGCCGTCAAGGTTACCGTCTGATTCAATACCGCGTGGGTCAGACTCAGAGCTTGTGTAACCATTCTCCCAAACACCATAAATGTTAGTCCAGCTACCACGGTAACCCTGAGTATTATCGAACATATCGTCGTCATCGTTTACAACCAATACGTTTTTCAAAGCTACGGTACCACCGAAACATTCTACGCCATCATCAGCACTTTCAAGGATGTAAACGTTTTCGATAGTTGTTCCGCTACCTACAGCGTCTAAAGTTAAACCATTGTGTTCAACCTCTGCACTTGAACGGGCTCCTGCGTATTTGATTTCGAGGTAAGTGATAGTACCTGAATTGTCAGTATCGTCAGACCCCCCGTAAGTAAAGTTCGCATTCATTTCGCAAGAGGCAGTACCTGTAGTTCCTGTAGGTGCAGAGATTTTTGCTTTGCCGTTGATAATCAAACCACCCCAGTATCCTGAGTTGGCATTAGCTTCATTAGCAGCAGTCATGATAACCGGCTTGGAAGCTGTACCATTTACATTGATTTTACCACCCTGAGCAACAATAATATATGATCCGAATCCTTCAGAAGCTTCGATTCTTGTTCCGGCAGGAATAGTAAATGTAGCGCCATCTTCAACTACAAATGTACCTGTAAGTTTATAAGTAACAGAAGCATCCAAGGTAACATCGTGATCAAGTTCTCCATAAAGAACGCCTTCTGAGATAATAGCATCGATACCTGTTAATGGGGTATCGTCTTTTGTACAAGAAGCAAATGACATTGAAAATACTACTGCTGCTGCAGCAATAACATTAAAAAGTTGTTTTTCCATTTTGTTGATTAAGTTTAAATTCCTGATATATACTTACTTATTTATGAATTAGTAGAAATTATAGCTTACGCCTAAGCTCACATCAATCCCTTTTTTATATGACCCAAGAACAATGTTGTCTGTAGTGTTTATTACGTTCCGCTTCTGTGTGTAAGTTGGATCAAGAATGTTTTTAGCTTTGAGTTTAAAGCTTAAGCGTTTGCCCGTTTTATATTCTGATACAAAATTCAATGTAGGAACTCCTTTCTCGATCGTATTCTGGAAATCTCCCACGCCTACAGAATAAATTCTGTCGCTGAAATAGTTCAGAACAAGTGAGTTTACAAACGATGTATTTTTGTGAGAGTAATCATAGGTTATGTCAAAATTTACGATGAAAGGAGCAGCGCCTTCCAACCCGGAACTTCTCCCGTTATTGATATCGACTTTAGTATTCGTATAAATATATGAAGCGTTTAGTCCGGCTGATAATTTGCTTGATTTCTCAATGTCGGTATTTATCCTGTTGATAATATTCTTCCGGGCTTCCAGTTCCAGTCCAGCTCCAGTTGCATAATCACTGATATTGTCGTAGGTATAATAACCTGCTGCGTTGAATTTGTAGATTCGTGAAATTGGATTTTTGATGTATTTGTAGAATCCGGTCAACGAAATTAACTCCGACGAACTCAAATAATAATCCCATTTCAGATCGAAATTGTAATTGTCTGATGGTTTCAGATTTGGATTACCCTGACTTTTGAACGACAGCCCAAGGTATTGGTAGGGCGAAATCTCTTTTGACTGTGGCAAAGTGTAGGTTTTGCTAATGCCTAAACGGATTGCATTCTTGTCATTCAAACTATATTTCAAATTCAAATTTGGCAAGAAATAATAAGGAGTCAAGGTATTGTCGTCTTTGGCTTCACCACCACCTTTAATGTCGTAGTTTATGTAGAGGTATACCTGTTCGGCACTTAAACCAAGGTTTCCCGAAAATTTGTTGCTAAACTGGTAATCTGCGCTGGCATATACCTTATTAACCGCTTTTTTGACTTCGTAATAACTGATACGTGCACCCGGCTTTATTAAACCATTGTTCAGATTTGTTTGATTAAGCCAGTTGTCCAGATTCAGATTATCAATGGTTGTAGTTTGAGAAAAACCTGCAACATTGAAATAATACTGCGTGGCATGAAAATCATCAGTTACGTAACGACTGTTTACTCCAATGTTAATGGAAGAAGCATCCGTATTAAATTTCTTAGGCAAAACGTATGTATACGAAATCTTCGCATTAATATCGTTTTCTACCAATTTCGAGAAATTTCGAATGTGTGCATCTTCACTTGGATACAACAGATAAGTGTCGGTTGAATTAGAATTCAGATACAAGACGTCGCTACGACGATCGGGTTCATTTCCAACAACTTTATTATAAGAAACACCAGCTTCCAGATTGCTTTTCTCATTTACTTTGAATTTCCCAATCAATTGATGAACCACTAAAAAGTTATCATTTGATTGTTGACGAAGCATAAATCCACTTCCGGTGTCGTTATTAAAGTCACTTGAGTTGGTGATGTAGTATTCTCCCACATATTGACTGTTGTCATGAATCAACATCAGGTTGTAGCTTAACTGATTCTTTTTGTTGAACAGATAACTCAGATTGCCGAGTAAAAGCTGATTGATACTAATTGAAGACTTTTCTCCTTTTTTGATATCGTATTCAACACCACTTGATGTTGCATCGGTACTTTTTTCTGACGTAAATGAAGAACCACTACTAAATGAACCCACCAGGTAGTAAGAAAGAGGATTGCTGTTAGCACCCATTTTGTAACTTTTGCCATTAGAAAAACCATAGCTGTAGTTCATGGGCATATTCATGTTTTCCGGATCCATGCTGTTGCCAAAACTATAGTCTGTTTTATAATCACCAGGCACTACATTTTTAGATATTCCCCAATAATTTACCCCATCCATTTTCTTAAAATCAGCTCCGGAACTGTGAGTGTTATAACCTCCGGAAAAACTTAGATTCAGCTCTTTATCGCCGACCAGTTCTTTTGAAGCAATGTCGATTACTGCACCACCCGCATCGCTATAGCTATTTGCCGAGAACACCTTGCTTACACCGACGTTCCGAATGATATCTGAGCCGAAAAAATCGAGTGAAATGTTTTTATATTCGGGGTCTTCCGATGGAATTGGAAATCCATTCAGTGTGGTGAAATTATATCTGTCACCAAGTCCGCGTACGAAAACGTTTTTTACGCCCTCCTGCTTTGATATCCCAGATACCTGGGCTACGGCTGCCTCGGCATTACTGATACCTTTACGCGACATTTCCTGGGCACCAACTGCTTGTTTAGCAAGTAACGATTCTTTTTGCTGCATGAGCAGAATGTTTTCACTTTCGCGATTGGCTTTACCCACTACCTTCACGTCTTCAATTTCGACAGTTGACTCTCCGAGATTAAAATTGAATTCTGATTCTTGTCCGGAATTTATTTTTATGTCTTTTAAAAGTTTTGTCTGGTACGAAATAAATGAGCAACGAATAGTATATGTGCCGGGTGCGATATTTTCTATTAAATAGTTTCCGTCAAAATCAGTAATCGATCCGATATTTGTACCCTCCAACAAAATTGTTGCGCCAACAAGACGTTCATTCGTTTTTGCATCAGTCACTACTCCTTTTATTTTTCCATTTTGTGCCGCAGCAAATAATGAACATGCAAAAAATAGCTGAAGCATGATTAACTTTCTAATTCCCATAATTTTGTCATAATTTTTCACCCTAAATCGCAATTTTTTGTTCCCTCTTTGTTTTCACATTTTTGCTTCGATTTAGATTAGATTCCAAGGACTCTTAGTTAGTCGAGTTTTCAGGAAGGTATTCTCAGTTTTACTTTTCACCGATCAATTTTGTTTTTAATTGACAATGCAAATCAATGGCTATATTGTTACAATCTGGTTAAAGAAATTTTAAGTTTGGATAACATCGATGAAACGGAATTGTAACATATTGCTTTCCTTGTCTTTCAGCTAAATTTAAAATCCCGATAGCTGATGGTAATTGCTTAAAAGAATGGAGGTATCCGACAAGTTTATTTGTAACAAAACATTAATCGAAGCTTAATTCTGATTTAATAGCTTGGGCGTACTTTTGAGTATAAAATCAGAAGTTAGAATTAAATTATAAAACCATGAGAAAAGCGTTTAAAGGAGCAGCAATTGCAGTATTTGTGGCATTTGTTGCAACTTCAGCTTTTGCTGAAAAATCGGGTACCAAAACAGAAATTAAGTCTGGTGTTGCGGCGTTTTCTGTAAGTGGAAATGTTGTTGATGAAGTTTCAGGCGAAGCTCTGGTTGGAGTTGAAGTAAAAGTTGAAGGCTCTGACAAGAAAGCCTATACCGATTTTGACGGACATTTCGAGATTGATAATTTAAAAGCAGGCGATTGTAAAATTGTTGCGAGTTATATCTCGTACGACAGGAATGAGAAGATACTAAAGCTAGAATCGAAAAATAATCAGGTAAAAATTGGATTGCAAACCTCTAAATAGAGTAGTGCGATACGTTCATTATACTCAAGATCGAAACCTCTTCTTTAAGCCGGAAGAGGTTTTTTATTTGGATATGGTAAGCATAAAGTAAAAGGAGATTGCTACCGGATCACTTATCTCAGTTGAAGTATCCAGAAGTTGGTAATTTACCCTATATTTCCCTTCAGGAAATACACCAACCGTAACGGTATCATTTTGTATAACGCACGGCAACTTCATCATGCTGTTATATTGTTTCCTGATTCTAATCGCATTTCCTGACTTACGTATTTCTGAAAGCACATTGTACGAACAATCATCGTAGATTACCAATTGAATTAAATCGTTGCTATTCGGATTTTCCGGAATAATTTTCATGTTATAATCCGACAATTCCGAAAGCTGAACTTCAGGCACCGATTCGGAACAGGCCATAGCAAATATCAAAATAAAAGCTGAAAAAAAGATTTTCATAAATTCCGGGTTACTTTCAATTCTCAGGCTTATTTTCCGGAGAAAAAGTTGCGTTTGTTGTTAGCTTTTTACCATTTCAAGGCTGGTATCCTGTAGGCGGACGAAGAATATTGTTGTTGTAGGCTTTAAAATGCGCTTCAACCGGAATCAGTTCTCCGTAAAAACTGTAAACATCCGCTTTTAAATTGCCTTCCAAAACCACAGCTCCAGGTGCCAGTTTCTCGACAGAAGTCAACTCAAAATCAGCATGCTGATAAAAAGTGCCAACCTGACCAGCTTCCACAAAATTGTTCAGATAGTCAGTCTCATAGATACTTCCACGGTACGATTGAAGATAAATTGACGCACCCTGCGATTTTACGCAGGTATTGTATTTGCAGTTTGTGTACGAAAATGGATATTTCCCCTTATGAAAAATGCTGCCGTATTCTTCCTGCGTCAAATCTCCTGAAGAATGGACCGTACCATATTCAACATACGAATAAGTCAATTCAGAAATTTTAAACTTTTTTGAAATACTAATCGTCAGCATGTTTGCCAAATAATTATCCGCCTCTTCCCTGAAATTCAGGTTCGCCTCGATCAAAATACTGTCGCTGTATGTTTCAGCGCTGAAAGCTGGCCGGTCGTGAAACGGAAAACTGAAATATTCGCCATTGATTGTGGCCTCGCACGTAAAACTGGAATCAACAATTGCATCGTACGAAACATCAATAGTTTCCTTTTTACAGCCAGCAAATACAAAAAGGAGGAGTAACAATAAAATTGAGGGTTTCATTTTCTTCATCTATTGCATAGCCGTATGCAGGTTCTTTTTATTTAGACTTTCGGCGACCTGTTCAACCTGTTTAAAAACGCGCAGTAAATTACCACCCCAGATTTTCCTGATTTCAGTTTCGGTATAACCTCTGCGAAGCAATTCGACCGTAATATTCGGGAACTGGCTTACATCTGCACAATCGCGCAAACCGCCGCCACCATCGAAATCGCTGCCAATTCCGACATAATCAACGCCCACCAGGTTTTTAACGTGATCAATGTGGTCGCATAAATTTTTCACGGTTGGCATGTCATCCGAATCCATATCCTGAATATCTTCCCATTCCTTGTAATACACGTCCTTTTCGGCTTCAGTCATGGTAGCAAGTCTGGGTTTATATTTCGCCCGAAGTTGTTTCAATTTCTGAAATTTTACGGTGGTTGTGTCCGGTTCTTTGATGTAGGCATCGAGCAGACAAATCTGAATGACACCGCCTTGTTCAGCCAGTTTTTTGATCATTTCGTCGGTCATGTTCCGGTTGTGTTTGGCCACAGCACGAACAGAACTGTGCGAAGCAATGATTGGAGCTTTGCTCAACTCAATCGCATCGAAAAACGATTTATCCGAAGCATGCGAAATGTCGACCATCATACCCAAACGGTTCATTTCGGCAATCACTTGTTTCCCGAAGTCGCTCACCCCGTTGTGCTCGGCAGGAGCCGGATCGCTCGACGAATCGCAAATGTCGTTGTGATACGAATGGCACAACGTGATATATCGTACGCCCAATTTGTAAAACTCTTCTACCCGGGTCAAATCTTTGGCAATCGGGAAACCATTTTCCATCCCAATGTAAATGGCACGTTTACCGGTTTTTTCAATGCGGGCCAGGTCATCAGCTTTCAGGGCCAAAGTTGCCAGATCGCTGTCTTTCTTCAACATGGCATGGATTGAATCGAGCATTTGATGAGCTAACTTGTATGTTTTGTCGTAGTTTTCGTCGGTTCGTGGCTTTTGCCCGGTAAATACGGCAAAGAACATGGCATCCAACCCGCCTTTTTTCATGCGTGGCAAATCGACTCTGCTTTTTGGCGCCTCATGTTCGTCCCTGACGTTGAATCCCGGCTTAATCATTTGCATGGGCGTATCGCAATGCGTGTCAACCGTCAGGCATTTTTCGTGAATGCGATGGACTTTCTTTTCAAGTTTTGCCTGGCTTTTTTCTCCGCCGAAGCTTAATATGCACATTGAGGTCAGGCAGACGGTGAGCAGCGTTCTGATCATGGATTGGTTATTTTGGTTTTGGAGCTTCAAATGTAGTGAAAAACAGGAAATTTCAGGTCAATTAAAACTGCACTAAATATCTCCATAAATAAGTTTGAAGTTTTTATTCCGGCAACCAAATAATCAAAATGCTCCCTTTTAAATAAATATTCAGATGACAATGTCCGAATATACGACTTTTACCGTATTGAATTGAATTTTCGGAGGGTCTACCTTTGTCTAAATATTTAAACTAAAATCATTTATTATGAAAATTGAATCGAAAAAAACCAAAGCGATCATCCTATTTTCCCTCGCACTTACCATCTTTAGCGCTTGTCAGAAAGATGAAACTGCGCCATCTGACGCAACGAATGCTAACACAACTCCAATTTTTGAAGGTTCTGCAGGAGTACTCTGGGCTGTTCGGACATCTACCACTGTAAACACCGGTGGCTTTGGCGGCATAACTATTGATGTCGGTACCGGAGTAGGAGTTTTTATGGACGGAGACAAGTATGTTGATGCTGGTACCGTTAAATTGAATGGGCAAGAGTTAAGTAAAATGTCGAATAACTCTTATGTTTCCACAGCCTCATTAACCCAACCCACCGGTATCGATTTTTCGGATGGGATCAAGTGGGACATTTCCGGGGGAAACGGGTTTGCAGCCTTTAGTCACACCAATACGAATACTTTTCCGACTGCCATCGGGTTTACCTGTCCAGAAACCCTGAATAAGGCCAATGGTTTTACAATGAGCTTAACCAATGTTTCAGGAGCCGATTCAATTATATTTATGGTAAACGATGTACTGAAAACACTTCCTGGAAATACCAAATCATACACGTTTAGTGCGGAACAATTAAGTAAGCTTTCCAAAGGCCCAGGTGTAGCCGAAATTGTCCCTTATAACTACAAAATTGTCAATTACGGTGGCAAAAACATTGTATTCGGAAATGAACTTGCATTAACACAAACAATAACAATCAATTAACTTTTTTAAAATAAATCTTATGAAAAAGCTCTTCTTTCTATTGGCGGTAGTTTTGTTTTCGGCAGGAATCGTATCGGCTCAATCTTATACCGAAGATTCTAAATTACTTAATCTTGGAGTTGGTTTTGGCGGTGGGTACACTTCCGGAACGGTAGGAATTCCGCCAATTTCTGTTTCATTCGAAAAAGGAATTACCGACAAAATAAGTGTTGGAGGTATCGTTGGCTATGCAGCTTCAAAATACGAGGCCTACGGCTTCAAATCAGAATACAGTTACACTCTAGTTGGTGCCAGAGGAAGCTACCATTTATATACTACTGATAAAATTGACGGTTATGCGGGAGCACTACTTGGGTATAATATTGTAAGTGCTAAAGTTACCGGGATTGGTTCCGCTGCATCTGCCAGTGGATTGGCTTATTCCGGATTTGTTGGAGGACGCTATTTATTTACTGAAAAACTTGCCGCTTTTGCTGAAATTGGCTTCGGAATATCAACCATTACTCTGGGTGTTTCATTAAAACTTTAGTCTAATGTTCTAAACGTTGAATCAATAAACGGTCATTTCACTCATGAAATCAAATACGTATTCTTGATTCAATTAATATCTTGGGTTTACTTTTAACCGGGCAATTATCTTTTGAGGGAAAGATATATTGTCCGGTTTTTTGCATTAGCATGCTTTGTTTCATTTTCCCGACCCATCGAAAAAACAGGGAGTTTCATCGAAAAAAGTTTCTGCTCGTTTTAATTCTGACGATATTCGGTTCAGAAAATAAAATCGAAAATTATGAAACTGAGAAAATTACTCATCATCACCGGAATTTTCCTGTTTATTTCCGGCTGTTCCGATTTCATGATGATCTGCTCGCTGAACCCGTTTTATCTGGATAAATATGTGGTGCTGAATCCTGAAATTGAAGGAAACTGGGGTGCCCATCAAATTCAATCAAAAAATGACTCAAAGGATAACAACAGCAGTCATTGGGAAATGGCAGACACTCTTTCGTCATGGTCCATCCGGCAAAAAATTTTCCGGGAAACTCAGAAAACCAAACAGGGCAAAGATTCTATTGTATTGAAGCCGCAAAATTTTTACGTCGTCAAACTGGTAAATTCAAATCCTGACTCGGTAAAATATCAGTTTAAGATGGTACTGTTCAGGATAAAAGATGCATTGTTCGCCGATTTCAGTCCATACGAAATTCCGGTGATAACGAACAGTCGGATGGCCAAAGAGAATTACCTGACGGTTCATACACTTGCAAGGGTAAACTTCAGGAACAAACAACTTTTTGTTTCATGGCTCGGAACCGATTACATGAAAACGATGATCGAGGAAAAACGGGTCAGGATAAAATACAAATATGTGCCCAGCGCCGGACGACTGATCCTTACTGCTTCCTCAGAAGATCTCATAGCAATGATCAAACGCTATGCTTTCGAAACCCGATTTATCGACTGGGAAGACCAGCCCGCTATGCTGAAGTTAAACCGTATAAACCACTAGCCATGAAAATAAAATTTCGTAAAAGTCAGCTTGTGAATGTTTTGCACCTGCTCTTCTGGTTCATTTCGTTTAATTTCTGGAATACCATTTTAAATCCGGGAGTCGAGTCAACCAGTGTTTTCCAAGGATTTGAAGTGGAATGGGATACCATTTTGCTGCTTAACCTGGCATTTTTACTCTACACGCTATTGCCATTGATTTGGCTGGTCCGGAAAGCAAAACTTTGGATTAAAATTCCGTTAACTGTATTGTTTCTCATTCCGATCGGGTATGTCATTTTTGAAGCCATCAGGCCTGACGGAAACAAAGACGATGTGTATGCCTTCGTGGAATTTTTCATTAAGAATTTCCTGTATGTGGTGGTTTTTCATCTATCCATTGCAGCGTCGGTCTATTTTAACCTGAAAATACTAATTCCACTTTTCCTGAATAAAAGCCGGTTTGCCAGATACCTTGTTTTGGTTTCAGGCTTGTGTATTTCGGCGGCCATCGTGAACTTCTCATTATACGATTTTGTGATCGACAAACTGTTTCCGAGCCTCTACTACATTTCGTATTTCCACATTTGGGAATTGATACTCATTATTTCCGGTTACCTGATTTTCACTAGCGTAATTTTCCTGATCTGGCAATATAGCACTATGCTCATCGAACGGCGCGAAGCTGCGCGGCACGAACTTTCGGCTCTGAAAGCGCAAATCAATCCACACTTCCTGTTCAATAACCTGAATACCATTTATTCAATGGCTTCGAAAAATGACAAACGAACAACCGATGTCATCCTGAAATTATCTGATTTTCTGAGGTATGTTCTTTACGACACGGCAAACGAAACCATCCCGCTTGATAAGGAAATTGAAACCATACGAACTTATGTGGGTTTGCAAAAAGAACGCATTAATCCTGAAATTATTGAGGTAGTGTTGACAACGGAAGGAAATTTTGAAAAGGTGCAGATTTCGCCACTGTTACTTCTGCCACTTGCCGAAAACTGTTTCAAGCACGGAATTGGAAAAAGCGAAGCGACTATCCGTATCCAAATTAGTTTCGACGGAAAACAACTGGTTTTCAACACCGAAAACCGGATTGCACCGCGTGAAAAAACCAATTCCACAGAGAGCGGCGGAATCGGAATAAGTAACGTTGAGAAACGGCTAAACCTGGTTTATCCAAACCGTCATTCACTGGAATACAGCGAAACGAATGGAATTTTCAGACTGGAAATGAAAATCGATTTGAAGAACTGATGTTTAATTTCTCAAACCAGCGTAATACTTACAAACCGTGTTCATCAGGCAAACATCGCATTTGGGGTTTGTTGGCCGGCAAATCTCACGACCAAGAAAAGAAATCGACATTCCAGCTTCGTTCCAGGATTCCTGTGGAAGAACTGCCATGATTTGTTTTTCAATCTTTTCCGGTTTGGCCGCATCTTTTTCATCAGCTATTCCCAATCGCGGAGCCACACGTAAAACATGGAGATCGACAATGATGCCTTCAGCTTTATCGCCTGATTCACGAATGATTACGTTGGCCGATTTTCGTCCAAGTCCTGACAATTTGGTAAGGCCCTCCAAAGTGTGCGGTATATTTTCATCTTCGCCAACAGTCTGGGCGATTTGGATCAGCCATTTGGCCTTGTTGCCCCAGTTCCTGACGGAGCCAATAAGCTGCTGCAAATCTTCGGTCGTTGCGTGCGAAAGCGCATTCATGGTTGGATAGGTCGCGAAAATTTTTGGCGCCAATTCATTGATGTGCCTGTCTGAATCCTGAGCCGACAGAACAACCATAACCACCAATTGATAACGGTTTTGGTAATCGAGCGGATGTTTCTTTTTTCCGTATTGAGCAAACAATGGTTGAAGTGCCTGAGGCCAGTTTGTTTCCATGACTAATAATTTAGATTTGTTATTTTACCTGAATGAATACGATCCTAAAAATAACCAATATTTGCCTTTCGTTGTTCATTTTTTCACTGAATAACTGGGTTGCGCGGGAAAATAGAATAACGTACCTTGTGTTTTAAATTGACTTTGAACCCAAACAGTTATGATCTGCATCATTATTGAAGACGAACCCGCTGCCCAATCGATTCTGGAACAACATATTTCAAAATGCCCCGATTTACGTTTGGCCGGAACCTTTGCCGATGCTTTTTCGGCGCAGTCCTTTCTGTCAAAAAATCAGGCAGATTTAATCTTTTTGGATATCAATCTGCCTGAAATGTCGGGAGTTAGTTTTTTGCGTTCGATGGTTCATCCACCACTGGTAATTTTCACCACTGCTTATCCGCAATATGCCGTTGACGGTTTTGATCTGGAAGCTGTCGATTTTCTCCTGAAACCCTTTTCTTTCGAACGATTTTACAAAGCTGTAAATAAAGCCCGTGAAAAATTCAGTGCACACATTTTACCGAATGTTCCGACAAAACTTAGCCTAAAATCAGGAAAACGAATTTACCAGGTTGCTGTTGAAGATATTCAGTTTGTGGAAGCCACCGGCGATTATGTGACTGTTTTCAGCACCGGCAAAAAACTGGTTGTGCATGGTACGTTAAAAAGCTGGGAAGAAAAGCTGAAAGGTTTTACGTTCCTGAAAGTTCACCGAACCACCATTGTTAATCTTCAGAAAATAGAACACGTTGAAGGAAACCTGATCCAGATTGGCGAACACAAATTGCCGATATCCGAACAATATAAGGAGGAATTGCTGTCGCAACTCTTCAGAAAACAGGAAGAGTAATTTTCAGGATTAAAAAAAGCCCTGCCGGAAAATTTCATTTCCAACAGGGCCTTCTCGTATCAGGAAAAGAGCAGCTTTCCCTTGGTACCTTTTACTTAGTCTTATTTTACCAGCTTAGCGTCTTCCATGATAATTTCGTAGAAGTAACCAGCGCCAAAATCTTTGTTCAAGGTAATTACACCTTCAAAAGTTACCACGTCGTCCATTTTAACACCGTCAAGAGTCGTAATGGCAAGATCAAAATCGTTGGCATTGCCCGAGCCATCCTGAATGTGAATCCAATTTTTGCCCATCACCTGCTCATTAATTTTAACAACCTGGCCTTTCATTTTAATTGTCTTTCCGGCGTAATCGTTGCGGTTAGCATACAATTGAGCTATCGAAATACTTCCGTCAGCGGGGGCAATTGAAATTCCATCTTTTTTCTGGCTGTTTACTTTTCCGGCATGATTTGCAGGAGACATACCGCCCATAGCGCCCATGTCACCAGTAGATGCTGCGGCGATCGGTTCCTTTGATATCTCCTGGACGAAGTAAATGGTTTCAAACGTACGGTTCAACTCTTTACTCTGGAAATTTTTCATCTCCATATCCTTGTCGTAGTAGTAAGTTTCACCGGGAGCAGCTTCTTGTTTAGTTACAGCGATCCAGTTATCGGCGCCATTTTCAGAAACTCTTAAGTAAGTATATTGGCTCGTTTGAATAACTTCCTCAACTTTAACCTCGTGCTGTGCAGGATTGGCAACGGTAGCCTGCGCTACCGGAACTTTATTCTTGTGTACACATCCTGAAAAAATGAACAGGACGGAAAGAAAAATAATAAATGATCTCATTTTAATTCTATTTTAAATTGTTCGATATAATTCGGTGTCTGACAAATTCTTCCTCTGATTCGAGCCGCTAAAATTAGCAATTGATCCGATAATAGGTTCGTTTTTTTACAATTATTGACGGTAAATCAAGATTTTTATTGTGAGCCTTTCCTATTATTGTTCTGTTTCCTATGGAGTTACTTAACAAATATACAGTAAGTAAGTTGCAATTTTAAGCATATTTTAAGCCACAACTAATGTCAGAAATCAACTCCAGATCCAGGTAATCCGGCGTTTAAATTACAGCAACCGTTTTCCCGATTCGCTGGCCGCAATTAATTTATCCAATCTCGAAAACCGGGTTGACTCCTGTTTGGCTTCAAGTACATAAAAATACATGTTCCGCTTGTACGAAATTGTCTGTTTTTGAAAGAAGTTCCAGGCTTTTTCATTTTTCCTAAACCTTTCTTCCATCTCCGGATCCAGGGTTTCCGGCTTATTTTCGTAGCTATATCCCGATCGAGGTTCCTTCTTTCGTTTTTCAAATGCTTCCAATCCTGCCGGAAACATCTTTCCCAAGCGAATCAATTCCTCAACTTTCTTGATATTAATTGCGCTCCAGTTGCTCTTCGGATTTCGCGGCGTAAAACGATTGTAATAGCTCTCCTGATCAATCGATTTGCGAATTCCGTCAATCCATCCAAAACAAAGTGCCTGATCAACGGCTTCCGACCAGATCATACTTGGTTTTCCGGTGCTAATTTTGTAAAACCCAACAAGTAACTCGGTTTTAGTCAGATGATTTTCCTCAAGCCATTTCCTGAATTCTTCGGAATTTTTAAAAAATAGCGGACCATTTTCAACAGTAGTACTCATCAATTTTCTACGCGTTTAAAATTTAAATCCTGAAAATCGTAACTAAAATCAGTCAAAGGCGAGACTGGTTTCATGCTAAATCCATCGGCTTTTCCTTCAGTGTCCAGATCGAAATCAACAAAAGCATCGGCATTCATGCTGCGGTTGACCCATTTTACAACAAACGTATTTCCTTTGTAAAAACTCATTTCGCCTCTGAGTTGCGGCGACCGCAGCGACTTAAACCAAAGTTTTTTGCCCGATTTTACAATCTGCACAGTTCCCAGCCAATCGTCCTGGTATTTTCCGGCAAATAAATCAGGATCAATTCCGGAAGTCGCTGAACTCAAGGTTCTATTTATATCGTCCTGAATGCTCTTTGTGAGTTCTTCGGTTTCTTTTTTATTTTTCGCAACAAGCGTATCGTAGTGTAAGACCCAATCTTCAGGCTCAAGATCGAGATAGCTGTCTTTTATGGTGTTCGAAATTGCACTAAAAGCCGCGCCTGTTTCCTGGTTGGTGAGAACCACAATGCCCAATTTTAATTCAGGAAGTAAAGTTACCTGGGTCACCATTCCTTCCATTCCGCCCGTGTGGCTAACCTGTTTTGTACCTTTTACATCGGTAACAAACCAACCCAACCCGTATGCGCTAAAATGGCTGTTGTACTTATCCGCCCGAACGGGCATATTTGTTTGCGGACTCCACATTTCGCGTTGTGCCGACGTACTGAAAAGTTGCTTTTCAAGATTTGTACCGTACTTTCCGCCATTCAACTGTGCAATCATCCATTTGCTCATATCCGAAATACTCGAATAAATTCCTCCAGCCGAACATTCACCATCGGGGAGGTCGTGACGTACAATTGCCTGCAATTTATTGTCAGCAAATGCATGTCCATCGATCACATTCGTTTTGTCTTTCAGCCTCGCAAACGATGCTGCGGTTCGATTCATCCCAAGCGGGTTCAGTATTTTTTCCTCAACAAATTGTTCCCATTTCATTCCTGAAATACGTGTAACCACTTCGCCGGCAACCATAAACAGCAAATTATCGTAATCAAATTTTGTCCGGAAGGGCGACTTTTGTTTCAGGAAACGCAGGTTGTAAATAATGTCGTTAATCCTAAAATCCGACGAATCGGGCCATATCATCAGATCGCCGGCTCCAAGCCCAAGTCCGCTTCGGTGCGTAATCAAATCGCGGATGGTAAAATCTTCAGTAACATACGCATCGTAAAGCCTGAATTCAGGAATGTATTTGGTCACTTTATCGTTCCACGACAGCTTATTTTCGTCAACCAAAATCGCCAGAGTGGCTGCAGTAAAAGCCTTGCTGTTCGACGCTATACCGAACAACGTATTTTCGTCGACTTTTCCACCCGATTTTAATGACCGTACGCCATGGCCTTTCGCATAAATAACCTCACCGTCTTTAACAACGGCCACTGCAATCCCGGGAACATCGAAAGTCTTCATCACTTTTTCGGTCAGTTGATCAATCTGTTCAGGAGTAACAGCCTGCGAAATTCCGGAAAGAGAATATGAAACAATAGCAAATAAAATCAGGATTAGTTTTTTCATAAGTGAAGTTCTGATTAAATGAGTTAGAAATCTGCTCAATGGATTGCAATTCTTCAGGAATTGGAGCCAGCCTCCGTGAAAAGCATTATCGCCTGAGTTTTGTATAGGCCCGTTTAATGAGCTGACTTACCAGGATAAGTCCCAATCCGGCCAGTAAAAACGGGAAAAGAATTCCAATTAGCGAATCCATTCTACTCTGGTTAAACAAAAGATACGCAAAAGCCACAATCAACACAGCAACACCAAGATACAGTAAAATAGTACTGAAGAGTAATACGATCCTGTGCTGTTTCGATTTTTCAGCCTGTTGATGTTTTATAAATCCTTTTTCAAGCATAAACGCAGATTTTTTATGAATATCCGATCAAAATTACATCAGAAAATTGGCTTCTGAAACGAAACTGGTAGCCGAATTTTAATTTGCCGGTAAAATCTATAGCATGGGGCTCAAAATTCGGGCAAATGACTCTTTAATTTTGTTCATCCGCGGTCGTTTCACCCAATCTTCCAAAATAACCAGCTCACTTTTCTCTTGATCTTCCAGAAATTGTCTGGTTAATATTCCGGCTATTTCCTCGTCATAAATCATGGCGTTTACTTCAAAATTGGTTTCAAGGCTCCTGAAATCGAGGTTAGCCGTACCAACAGAAGAGAAAATATCGTCGGCAACTATAACTTTGCTGTGGATGAATCCCTGCTGATAAAAATAAACTTTTACGCCCGCTTCGAGTAATTCTTCAATGTATGAGTTGGTTCCCCATTTGGGCGTTATGGCATCCGACAATCCCGGCACAATAATTCGTACGTCAACACCTCCCAGCGCTGAGGTTTTCAACGCCGTAATAATATCTGAAGTCGGCATCAGGTATGGCGTAGAGATGTATACATATTCGGTGGCAGAGGCGATGGCCATAAAATACGCCTGACTGATGCTTTCCCAATCCGAATCAGGTCCGCTGGCAGTCATTTGCACCAGTTTCTCATCTCCTGATTTAAAAGGCCTGAAATATTTTTCGCCCCTGAGAATTTCCTTTGAGACAAAATACCAGTCGGCCATGAAAATAATTTGAAGCGCAGTGGCGGCCCCACCCGTAACTTTGAGGTGAGTATCGCGCCAGGGACCAATTCCGGGGACGCCATCGCGGTAGCGATCGGCAAAATTCAGTCCGCCTACAAAAGCAGTTTCACCATCAACAACCAAAATCTTTCGGTGATTCCGGTAATTTACCCTGGAAGTCAGCATCGGAAACCGCACTTTCATGAAACAGTCGACCTTTACACCCGCATCCGACATCGATCTGATAAATCGCTTTTTGAGCTCCCAACTTCCCACATCGTCGAATATCAATCGCACTTCAACGCCTTCCTTCGATTTGCGAATCAGCATTTCGCGCAGGTAATTCCCGATTTGGTCATCCTCAATGATATAATATTCGAGATGAATATGGTGTTCAGCATTTTCAATGGCTGAAAAAATTTCAGGAAATGTTTCCTCTCCGTTCGCAAGCACTTTTACCTGGTTATCGCTGGTCAGTATTGCATTCGAGTTGCTCAGCATCAGGTTAATCAAACGCCTCTTTGGAAAGAGCTTTTCATTAATCAGCGCATGATTCTTAGGCAGATTATCGAGTTGTTCAAGGGTAAGGTTTCTAAGTTTTTCAAGGTCTTTGAGGCCTTTCCGTGAGAACATTTTCGTTTTACGGTATTCCTGACCGAAAAACAGGTAAATAACAATTCCGGCGAAAGGGAGCAAAACCAGAACCAAAATCCAACTGATGGTTTTTACCGGATTCCGGTTTTCAAGAATAATAAGAATGGCAATGGTAACAACCGTAAGGAAATAGAGTACGGTAACCAGACTCGGCATTGCTTTCCATATTTCGAACAAAAATCCCATAGTTTAGTCTGATTGTTTTGGCGTGACTAAATTTCACGAAAAAACGAGAGATAAACAAATGAAATTTATGGTTTGCAAAACAATCCGGCTTCAGCATTTACATTGTTCCATCCTAATATTCAACTTTGACCGGACCAGACTCTGTAAACTCAAAAACATAAAATTCAGAAAATCAGGCATGAACTTTTAAAAACCATTTGTGTTTAAATGTCGATGAAAACCAGAATCTATTCAATCTTTTTCCTTGCGGTGCTGATCTTATATGTATTGAGACCAGTTTTGCCATTTGTTGAATATGCTCTGAACAAGGATTATATTGCCAAAAATCTTTGCGTCAACCGCGACAAGCCTAAAAGTTGTTGCCAAGGGAAATGTCATCTCAACAAGCAATTAGCAAAAAGCGACGAATCCAGCGACACTGCAAAAAGCGAATCGTCGCAGAAGCAACACAAAACCCAGATCGACGAATTTTTGAAGACCCAGCTTTGCATTGAAGGTGATTTTGATGCTGTTGCAAAAAGCTATCCGGTTTTTATTCAACCGCAGGTTCCTGTTCGTTTTGCTTCTGCCATTTTTGTTCCTCCCAAGCCACAGTTCGACACACTCATTGTTTCGTAAATTTTACCTGAACCCAATTTTTAGAAGCCCGATCGAAACCATGTTTTGATCATTTGATGCCGGATTCACACAAATTCTGTGAGTTCAGTTTCGTTGCATTCAAACGCTAAAAATTAGTACTCAGGATAAGTTAATTTTTAGGCCGAAGGCATTGTTGCACATTCGACTGTGGCGACATGCATTTTAACGGCCAGTATTATATCAAAAAAACAAAAAACATGAAAATCCGTTTTTTCAAAACACTATACTTTTTACTTTTCTCAGCATTCCTTTTTTCCTGTACCAGTAAAAACGAAGATACACTTATCGATCCGCTTGATGGTTACACCAAACTTGCCGATGGCTATGCTCTTGGCGCGTCAGCAAAAGTGGAGCTTTGGGGACAAAATAACTTTTTTATGGGTTACAATAAACTTATCGTGGTTTTATACGATTCGTTAAACCTGAAAGAAAAAATCACCGATGCGCACATTCAATTTTCGCCACTCATGACCATGAACATGAATGGAATGATTACCCAACATGCAGCTCCCGTTGAAAATCCGGAAGAAACTGCTGTTGACAATGTTTTTCCCGGAGCGGTGGCTTTTGTCATGCCAACCTCAACCGGCGGAACATGGAAACTTGGCGTATCGGTTCACAATCACAAGTCGGATAAAGAAGGCAAAGCAAATTTCGACATCACTGTCGATAATCCGGCAACTTCAGTAATGAATGTTTTTACCGCCATTACTCCTGATGCCAGCAAACTGGTTTTGTCGTTGCTCGAACCATCGGCACCCAAAGTTGGAATGAACGATATTGAATTTACGATTCACCGCAAGGCAAGCATGATGGATTGGCCGGCTGACGATAGTTACTCCATCGAGATTACTCCTGAAATGCCAAGTATGGGCCATGGCTCGCCCAACAATGTGAATCCGGTCAGCTCCGGAAATGGCCATTACAAAGGCAAAGTGAATTTCACTATGACCGGAGAATGGCGCGTGAATGTACTGATAAAAAAAGACGGACAGGCCGTCTCTAAGGATTTGTATTTCAACATAACCTTTTAAACAAGAAGAGGCTGTTTCAGTGAAATTAACCCAGTCATCCTGAACTTCCTGCCCGCTCGCTTGGCAGGCGGGGTTTCAGGATCTCCGCCAAAACAAGTCAGAACCCGAACTAAATTCGGGGTGACTACTATCATTGAAACAGCCTCATAATTATCACTTATGAACAAGCTTTACCAAATGCTTCTGCTGTCATTTTTGCCTGTGATCTCCATGGCACAAATGCCGGCCAGAACAGATATAACACGTGATACAATCCGGCTGGGCGAGGTAGTTATTTCGGCAAACCTGCCACTTGGCAATAAGGATTTGCTCGACTATTACCGCACCAACCATTTCGCAACCATCGACAACATCAATGCGCGGCTGGATGGGATGTCGCTCATCAAACGCGGAGCGTATGCGCTTGAACCCATGCTTCATGGTTTTTCAGGAGGGCAACTGAATGTGACCATCGACGGCATGAAAATGTTTGGCGCCTGTACCGATAAGATGGATCCTGTGACTTCATACATCGAACCCACAAATTTGAAGAACATTGCCATCAATCAAGGTACAAACGGCAGTATAAACGGCTGCAACATTGGTGGCTCAGTTGACATGACCCTTCAGGAACCGGAAGAAACCAGCTCCGACGTTCCTTTTACGTCCATTGGTTTTGGCTATGAATCGGTGTCGCGCGGCAGAAATGTACTTTTTTCTTCAGGACTAAGTAAAAACAAGTGGGCCTGGGGAATTGACGGCGTGTACCGCAAAAACGAAAATTACCGCGACGGGAAAAACCAGCTTGTTCCATTTTCGCAATTCGAAAAAACCAACATTCATTCGGTACTGAAATACACAACTTCAGCCATTAGTTTCTTGAAAGCCGATTTTTTGTACGATCTGGCTCGCAACGTTGGCTATCCTGCCTTGCCTATGGACGTTTCGAAAGCAAAGGCAACGCTTGCCGCTCTTGAATTCCGCAGAACCGGAAAAACCAAACTGAAAGCTAAAGTCTATTTCAATTCGGTTTTGCACATAATGGACGACTCGAAACGCGACAGCACTTTTTTCCTGAAGAACAACTCAACAGGAAAGAATGACACCATTTACATGCGCATGGATATGCCAGGACGCAGCAGGACTTTCGGAACGTATATTCAGGCTGAACGATTTTGGAACACGAAAAACAAGCTAAGCCTGAAATTGGATAATTATACCAATCGTTCGCTGTCCGAAATGACCATGCACATGAACCGCAAGTCGACGGGTCCGGAACCACCAATGTACATGCAAACCTGGCCCGAAATGCTCCGGAATGTTTCAGGAATTTATCTACAGAATACCACATTTGTTTCGGATAAATTTCAGTTTACTGTAAACGGAAGGCTCGATTACAACATGGACGTTTTGCAATCGAAATACGGGCAGCAGCAATTTTCGGTATTCGGGTACTCGCTTGCCAAAAAGCAAAGCCGATTGGTAAAAAGCCTGAATCTTTCGTCGCAATACAATCTGGGAAAATACATTTCGGCAAATGCCACTTTGGGTTATTCGGAGCGTCTGCCAACCATTACCGAACGATTGGGATTTTACCTCTACAATGCATACGACGGCTACGATTACATCGGAAATCCTTACATCAAAACCGAAAAGTCAGACTTTATCCGGATGGGAATTCAACTGGCAAAAAGTAACTTAAAAATCAATCTGAGCCAATCGTTGAGTTTGGTACACGATTATATTCTGGGGATCACCAATCCGGACATTCCTCCAATGAATTTCTACACCAACGGAACACGCGTTTATTCCAATATTCCTTCGGCGCGGCTTTTCAGTACCGATCTGGATTTATTGTATTCTCCAGTCAAGGCACTTTCCGTTTTCGTAATCAGCAAATTTACGTTTGGCGAGTTAAATTCAGGAGAACCCATTCCGCTGATCCCACCGTTGAAAAACATCATCTCGGTCAAATATCAGCAGGAAAATTTCTCAGTTCAGCTTGAAAATGAGTCGTCGCTGGCTCAAAAACGCATCAATAAAAATTACGGAGAAACAGCAACTCCGGCTTACTCTGTTTTCCATATAAAAGGAAGTTATGCCATTCATTTCAGTCATGTTGTTGCTGATATTGGCTGGGGAGTTTCGAATATTCTGAACAAAACTTATTACGATCATTTGGATTGGGGTCGCATCAACCGACCGGGAAGAAATGTGGAATTGTTTTTGAAATTTTCGATTTAAGGATTGAAAATTGTCAGAACAGGATTATTAAGATGGAAAGATGAACAGGATTATAAGGAAGTATTTTTTGCAAATGTTTTATCCTGACAATTCTGTAATCAATTTACTATTTTTCAGACCATTATTTGAAGAGAGAAAGTAATATGGAAAACTTGATCGATCAATTAACCCACAAAATTATTGGTTGCGCTATGCAGGTACATAGCACACTTGGTAATGGTTTTCAGGAGGTAATCTACCAACGGGCACTGGCCATTGAGCTATCCTTTCAAAAGCTTTCGTTTGAACGGGAAAAAGAAATGCCAATTTTTTATCGGGGAGAACAAATTGGCACCCGCCGGGTAGACTTTTTTGTGGAAGAACAGGTAATGGTCGAGTTAAAAGCAGTGGAAAAGTTAGAAGGGGTGCATAAAGCACAAGCTATTAATTACCTTGAGGCATACAACATGGCCAATGGACTCTTAATTAACTTTGGAAATTTGAGCCTTGAATTCAAAAGGGTTTACAACAAGAAGTTGGTGCACAAGGAAGATTTAAAATTCGGCAAATCAGAATAATCATGTCTATCCCTAAATCCCACAATCCTGTTCAACCCCTTTTCAGAACATGCAATTTGCAGTCGTCTAGTTTTCGGTAGGCAATAGTTTTTCCTGAAATGTGAGGAGCGGCGACTCCTTTCCCGAAAAATTGATTTCCGGTATAAACAAAGGCCTCGTCCCACAAATTCAGTTCAAGAAAACTATTCAACAATTCGCTGCCGCCTTCAACAATTACTGAAAGAATGTCGCGACGATACAGTTCGTCCATCATTTGTGGCAAAATATTCCGGTCGAAGTCGAGTTTGATGAATTTCAGGTTTAAACTGTCCGGCTGATCGATTCCGGTAAAAACCCAAGTCGGCGCTTTGCCATCGAAAATAATTAGGTTCGTGCTTAATCTTCCGGAGCGGTCAATCACCATACGGATGGGTTGTGAGCCTGTCCATTCGCGCACAGTTAGTGCTGGATTATCATACTCTGCCGTATTTGTACCAATCAAGATGGCCGATTCTTCGGAGCGCTGTTTGTGAACCAACCGCTTGGCCAGCGCGTTTGTAATCCAGGTAGGATGTTTCGTTTCGGTTCGATCGGTATCAATAAAACCGTCGAGCGTTTGCGCCCATTTTAGGATAATATACGGACGTTTTAGTTCGTGAAAAGTAAAAAAACGGCGGTTAATCGTTCGACATTTTTTCTCCAAAAGTCCCACTTCAACCTCAATTCCTGCCTTTTGCATACGCTCAATTCCTTTGCCGGTAACTGCAGCAAAGGGATCAATAGTTCCTATTACTACTTTAGGAATCTGGGTTTCGATGATCAAATCGGAGCAGGGAGGTGTTTTCCCAAAATGCGCGCACGGTTCAAGCGAAACATACAAAGTTGACTCCTTCAACAATTCCGGATTTTTTACCGAACGAATGGCATTGACTTCGGCATGAGGTTGCCCAAATTTTTCGTGGTAACCTTCACCAATGATCTTCCCGTTGTGGACAATCACGCAACCAACCATGGGGTTGGGAGCCACGTCGCCTATTCCAAGCAGGGCAAGGTCGAGACAGCGTTGCATAAAAGTTTCGGGCGTACTCATCGGCGAAAAAATTAACTTTGGCAAAAATAACAATAATGAAAGCAGGTATTGCATTCGTCAAAAAAGAATTGACAGGAATCTACTCGAAAGAGGAAATTGAAAGCTTGACTTTCCTGATTTTCGAAAAGCTGCAAGGATACTCGCGCACACAGTTTCTACTTGCCAAAGGTGAAGAACTCAGCAAGGAAGAGTTTTCAGAAATCGAAAAAGTAGTAGCGCGCCTTAAAAATCATGAACCGATCCAGTACATTCTGGGAATGACCGAATTTTATGGATTGCCTTTTTATACAGTTCCTGAAGTTCTGATTCCACGACCTGAAACCGAAGAACTGGTTCAATGGATTATTCAGGAAAATAAAAGCTCAAAACCATCCATTCTGGATATTGGAACAGGGACTGGCTGTATCGCCATTTCACTTCAAAAAAACATACCTCAATCGACAGTTTTGGCCTGCGACATTTCGCCTGTTTGTCTCGAAACCACCAAACGGAATTCGGAGCTAAATAACTGCGATATTTCAGTTTTTCAATACGATATTCTGACGCAAACCCCAGAAGTTAGTTTCCAGGAACTGGATATTATTGTCAGCAATCCGCCGTATGTGCGCGAATCTGAAAAATTGCAAATGGAGCGAAATGTACTGGACTTTGAGCCTGAACTGGCCTTATTTGTTCCGGATAACAATCCTCTTCTTTTTTATAAGCGAATTGCAGATTTTGCGAAAACACAATTAAAAGCCGGAGGCAAATTGTACTTCGAAATCAATGAGGCATTTGGCAGGGAATGTTCGGAAATGTTGCAACAAAAAGGATTTTCGGAGGTTATTCTGAAAAATGATATTCATGGAAAAAACCGCATGGTTTGCGCAAAATTACTAACGCTTTTGAGATGATTTTTGTACAGTTGACATTTTATTCCGGTTTCCTATATTTGTATATGGCCTATGCGACCGTGAATAAAACTGAATTTCAAAATCAAATATTTTGAAACAATTTTTGATATATATACTTCTGCTACTAAACCTGATTGCGGTTCTTGCTTTAGGCATTTCCTCGGCATCAGTTTTTCTTAGTCCCGAAAAAATCTGGTATGCAGCTTTTCTGGGAATGGCTTATCCATATCTTTTGGTTATAAATTTAGTTTTCATCGTTTTATGGCCGTTCATCAAGCCCAAATACACTTTAATTTCAGTTATTGTAATTCTTGCCGGATACAATCACCTACGAAATTACGTCCAGTTTTCGGGTCGTAAAACAGATGAAAAAGGTGTAAAAATTATCAGTTACAATGTGAAATACTTTACGGGCAGTTCGAACGATCCAAGCAAGGAAAATGCAGATCAGATACTGAATTATTTGCGCCAAAACAATGCTGATATTATTTGTTTGCAGGAAGTCACCCTTAACAAACGAAAGATTTTCGACATCAGTAACAATAACCTGCCCTTGATTAATCACATGCAACTGGCACACACCAGCTACACCGGGGGACAGCTTACCATGACCCGTTTCCCAATCCTGAATATGGGCGAAATCAGGTTCAAGAATTCAGGAAACATTATCATTTATACCGATGTCCTGATAAGTCCCGACACCGTCAGAATTTATAATTGCCATTTGCAATCGTACCGCTTGCGGCCAAATGAGATAAACTCAATCGATTCGCTGGAATTCGAGAACAATCCCAAAACGAAAGCAAAACTGAAAACGCTCGGATATAAATTCAAGACTGCAATCATCAAACGCGCTGAACAAGCAGCAACACTTCGGGAGCATTTAAATCAATGTCGCTATCCTGTAATTGTTTGCGGTGATTTTAACGACACTCCAGTTTCGTTTACATACAGAACAGTGCTTGGCGATTTGAAAGATTCGTTTACCGAATCGGGAAAAGGAACGGCAAATACATACAATGGCAAATTGCCCTCTTTCCGAATCGATTATATCCTGTACAGTTCTAAATTTACAAGCTATAATTTCGAGGTTTCAAACTTCAATTGTTCTGATCATTACCCAATCAGTTGCGATTTATTTCCGGCAGATAAAAAATAGGGAATCAGCGTTTTATTGATCAGAAAAGTCTCTTACGTTTCAGTAGGTACGTGTATAGCACCTGTTTAAAATCTTCATTAATATCGGCTTCGGTCAGATCGATGTGGTACTGGCCGCAGCGCACGCGCATTTCCTCGAAATAATCTGAAATCGCCTTTTGATAATTGGTTTTCAAATCGTGCGGCGAAAATTTCAGGTGTTCGCCGGTTTCAAGATCGACAAAACGATAAGGCTGATTCCTGAAATCAAATTCCCGCTCCTGACGGTGATCGGTCACGTGAAAGAGTAAAACCTCGTGCTTGTTGTACCTCAGATGCTGGAGCGCTTCGAACAATTCATCGGTTTTCTCCTGTTCAATCATATCGGTAAACAAAATGACCAGCGATCGTTTGTGAATATTTTCTGCAATCATGTGCAGAGCTTCAACCGTATTGGTTTTTTTGTGCAATTGAGCCTGTTCCTGATTTAAAAGTGAGGCCAGTTGATTATAAAGCAAATCGATGTGAACAGAAGACAAACGGGCTTCGGAATGGAATTCAATATCGTTCGAAAACAGTGAAAGCCCCACTGCATCGCGCTGTTTTCGGAGTAAATAAATTATGGCAGCAGCCGAATACACCGAAAATGCCAGTTTATTTATTTTTGAAGGTTTTCCTTTTTCGTACGGGAAAAGCATGGACGACGAAGTGTCGATAACCAACTGGCAGCGCAGATTGGTTTCCTCTTCGTATTGTTTTACAAACAAACGGTCGGTGCGGGCAAACAGCTTCCAGTCGAGGTGCTTGGTCGATTCTCCGGTGTTATAAAGTCGATGTTCCGCAAATTCAACCGAGAAACCATGAAATGGGCTCCGGTGCAATCCGGTAATGAAACCTTCAACCACTTCGCGAGAAATGAATTCGAGGTTGTCAAACTGCTGAAACTGTTGTATGTCGAGTAAATTATTCAAGAATCCTGAATTGTTTGATGGAGTCAAAAATAGTCATTCGTTGTCATTCAATGGTCATTGGGTGCGGAGATTTTCAATCGCGATTTAGAAACGCGATTAAAAATGGCGATAACTCCAAATTAAAAAGGCATAAGAACCAGAGTTCCTATGCCTTTTCATCAGAAAAAATATCTTCTTAAAGAATACCATCAACTTTGGCAGCCAGTGTTGACTTTGGCGCTGCACCAACGTGTTTTTCAACTACTGCGCCATCTTTGAAAAACAGAATAGTTGGAATGTTACGAATGCCAAATTTAGAGGCAATTCCGGGATTACTGTCCACATCAACTTTTCCAACAATCAGTCTTCCGGCATAATCTTCCGAGAGTTCCTGAACAACTGGAGCTACCATGCGGCAAGGGCCACACCATTCTGCCCAAAAATCAATCAGAACCGGTTTGTCAGCCTGAAGAACCAACTCTTCAAAATTTGCATCATTTATTTCTAAAGCCATCTTAATATATTTTTATGTGTGAATACTGTGACGAATTTCAACGCAATCACAAAATTAGCCTAATTAATTTT
Organism: Prolixibacteraceae bacterium; assembly: GCA_963677955.2. GTDB lineage: Bacteria > Bacteroidota > Bacteroidia > Bacteroidales > Prolixibacteraceae > Aquipluma. The sequence goes on along the minus strand of CAXXQR010000001.1, from coordinate 2,306,909 downwards.
AAAAGCAAGATCATCCTGATTTTCAATGTAGGCAAGCAACTCATCTGTAATCTCAATTCGTGTATTTCTTGAAAACAGATTAACCATCATTTTTGTTTCGATATCATAAATATCAAAACGCAGTAATGCCTTGCCTTTTCCGCTGGCAGTCAGCCTTTCCAGGTCTTCGATTACATCGCCGGTTAGTGCGGTCAGCGGAATTTTTACAGTTATACTCCTGAAATATTTTTCGCGGATATCGTCCATTAGTTCAATGCGGCTCACTTTGAATTCGAGCTGTTCGCCACCAAACCGGTTTTGCACAACTCCCTTCACCATGAGGTATAAACCAGGTTTGCAGAATTTACCAAATTCCACATAGTCTTTGGCAAAAAAGAACATTTTGTACGAATCGGTATAATCGGTCAGAACAATATTGCTATACGGTTTGCCCGTTTTCCCGAAGCTTTCGCGCGCCTCGCTCACCATTCCAACAAAGGTCAACTCACGGCCTTTCAATGCTTCAATATTGCTGTTCAAATCTTTCAGCGAAACATCTTTCGAAGCCAGTAGATCAATCTCAACTTTATACTTGTCCAATGGATGAGATGTGAGGTAAACTCCGACCAAACTCCTTTCCTTTTCGAGCAACACCAAATCGGCCCATTCCTGAACAACAGGCGGTTCAGGTTTTTGAACGGCTTGGTTCGACATCACATCGCCAAAAAGCGAAGGCTGCATGTTTGAACTTTCGTATTGCATTTTATTCCCGTAGCGAATCAGCTTTTCAATGAAAGATTGATCGTTTTCATCCGGAGCAAAATACTGGCTGCGCGTGTGCTTTTTAAAAGAGTCGAAGGCACCTGCCATAGCCAATGCTTCCAGGTTTTTCTTGTTTACCGACTGAAGATTCACCCGTTCGACAAAATCGTAAATATCCTGAAATTCCCCGCCCTTTCGTGCTTTGATAATATCCTGAACCGCACCTTCACCAACACCTTTTATGGCAGCCATTCCGAATCGCACATTCCCGGCTTTGTTTACTGTAAACTTCGCGTAACTTTCGCTCACGTCCGGGCCAAGCACATTCATGTTCATGCGCTTGCATTCTTCCATCAACTTCGTTATTTCAGTAATGTTACTGAGGTTCCGGCTCATGTTGGCGGCCATAAATTCTGCAGGATAATGCGCTTTCAGGTAACCTGTTTGATAAGCAACAGCGGCATAGCAAACCGAATGCGATTTGTTAAATGCGTAACTGGCAAATGCTTCCCAGTCTTTCCAGATTTTATCGATCAGTTTTTCCGGATCTTTATTTCCTTCGGTGCAGCCCTCAATAAACTTCGGATTTTTCATGCAGCCGTCATGAAATTTCACCTTCAGTTTATCCATCATGTAAATCAGCTTTTTTCCCATCGCTTTCCGGAGTGAATCGGAATCGCCCCGGGTAAAACCGCCAAGCGCGCGCGACTGAAGCATGACCTGTTCCTGATAAACGGTAATTCCGTATGTATCTTTCAGGTAAGGTTCCATCAAGGGCGAATCGTATTCAATTTTTTCCTGACCATGTTTTCGCTTGATAAACGACGGAATGTATTCCATCGGACCCGGGCGATAAAGAGCGTTCATAGCCACCAAATCCTCGAAACGGTTCGGTTTCAGATTCCGAAGATGTTTTTTCATTCCGGGCGACTCAAACTGAAAAATACCGGTTGTGTCGCCATTGCTAAACAGTTCAAAAGTAAGCGGATCGTTCTCAGGAAGGGAATCCATGTCGATGGTAATTCCGCGCGAAAGTTTAATATTTTCGAGGGTTTCCTTAATGATTGAAAGGGTTTTTAACCCGAGAAAGTCCATCTTTAACAAACCAATGTCTTCAACAAAATGCCCGTCATATTGAGTCGTCAGGAGATTATCATCGTCCTTGGAGGGCATCACCGGAATATGATCGGTCAATGAGTCGCGGCTGATCAAAATTCCGCAGGCATGTATACCTGTTTGGCGAACCGAACCTTCGAGCGTTTGCGCAAACTTCAGAGTGGTGCGTATCAGTTCGTTGGGAGAATTCAGTTCCTGTTTCAACTCCGGACTATCTTTAAAAGCAATGTTGAAGTTCATTTTTGGAGCATCCGGAACCAGTTTTGTCAAACGGTCAGCTTCCTGAAGCGGTAATTTCAGCACCCGCGCTACGTCTTTGATGGCTGATTTTGTGGCCATTGTACCAAAAGTACAAATGTGCGAAACTTTGTCGTTCCCATATTTTCTGGTCACATAATCAAGTACTTTTTGGCGGCCGTCGTCGTCAAAATCGATATCCACATCAGGCATCGAAATTCGGTCGGGATTCAGAAACCGCTCGAAAAGCAAATCGTAGCGCATAGGGTCGATGTTGGTAATACCCACGCAGTACGAAACCACCGATCCGGCTGCTGATCCACGACCAGGTCCAACTAACACTCCCATTTTGCGGGCTTCGTTAATGAAATCCTGAACGATGAGAAAATAGCCCGGAAAACCCATGGTTTTTATTGTATTTAACTCAAAATCGATCCGTTCTTTTACGTCTTCGGCAAATGGTTCGCCATATCTTGGTGTCGCTCCCTCCCAGGCCAGATGCGCCAAATAATCGGCTTCCAGTTTTACACGGATTACTTTATCGTAACCACCCAACCGATCAAACGATTCCTGACCAAACTCCTCCAAAAGCATTTGTTCGGTATATTTTGCCCGGTAATCATCCTCTTTTCCAAAAGCTTCAGGAATAGGAAAAACCGGCATAATTGGCGACGAATTCAAGTTGTACGATTCGATCTTTTCGGTAATTTCCTGCGTATTGGCCAGCGCTTCGGGCACATCGGCAAACAAAGCATTCATTTCAGCAGTAGTTTTAAACCACTCCTGTTTAGTATACCGCATCCGGGTTGGATCGTCCAAATCTTTCCCGGTATTCAAACAAATCAACAAATCGTGTGCGTCGGCATCCTCCTGATTTATAAAATGAATGTCGTTGGTGCAAATCAGTTTGACATCGTGTTTTTTTGCCAGCTCCTGAATTTTTGCATTGACAATCACCTGATTTTCGTATACATTCCGCCGCATTTCGGGCAACTCCGAAGGATGCCGTTGCAACTCAAGATAAAAATCATCCCCAAAAATAGATTTGAACCACTGGATGGTTGCTTCAGCATCGTCGAAATGACCTGCCATAATGTGCTGTGGAATTTCGCCTCCCAAACACGACGAAGAAACAATCAGTCCTTCGTGATGCAAAGCGAGCAATTCTTTATCGATGCGCGGCTTGTAATAAAAACCTTCGGTGTAAGCTGCCGAAACCAGTTTGAGCAGATTGCGGTAACCCACCAGGTTTTTGGCCAGCAAAATGAGGTGATACCCGGAGCGATCGACTTTGGCGTCTTTTTTATCGTGTCGCGAATTTTCGGCAACATACGTTTCGCAACCAACAATCGGCTTGATTCCTTCTTTTTTGCACACATCGTAGAATTCTTTGGAGCCAAACATGTTGCCATGATCGGTCAGTGCCAATGCTGTCATACCATCTTTTTTGGCTTTGGCAATCAGACCGCGAACACTGGCGGCACCATCAAGAATGGAGTATTGAGAGTGAACATGTAAATGTGTAAAAGGAGTCATAATCAACAATTTAAAACAAATAATCTAAAATAGTGGCCCGAATACTCCGGATGGTAAAGTTACCAAATTCGACCCCTGAATTCAGGGTTGTTGATAAAATTTGGGAAAGAAATTGTTTCAAATATTTCTGGAAGGACAGGGATTTATATTTAAACATAAGGTGAATAAACGCGGCAATTTGATTTATCCACCCTATTAATTTTCTGAAAATAAAAGAATTGGTGCACTCGAAAATTACCGGCCTCCCATACCTCCGCTGGCTATGCCAACTGAAGTCATCATTGCGCAAATCGTAAGGCTTGTGTATTTCATTCGAAATCTCCGGACAGATTCCGCCAAAGAAGAATGTTTCCGCCAAAAAATAAATTCGAAAACTGCCTTTGTACAGCTAAAATATCGGAGAATTTAACCTCAATACCTCAGCGAAAATTGTAGATTTGTAAAAAGGAAATCGATTGCACGAATTTGATTTTCGTTGCAACGATCTAATTTTAACATCAAAAACATTACGCCAATGAAATGTATTTTCATATTCGCCATCCTTTTCTGCCTGGTTTCGGCCGGAAGTTTTGCACAAAAAACTGTAGGACTTGATAACTGGTTTAATCACGAAACCAACGCAACTACCGGAAAAGTATTTCATTACACTTGGGACGACCCTGCCAACAGTGGATTTTCGCAATTGGGCGACTTATTTAAAAGTCGCCATGCGTTACTGAAAACAATTGCCACAAGCCCAAACAGTAAATCGATGAAAGGCGTAAGTGTGTACATTATCGTTGATCCGGATACAACATCCGAAAACCCAAACCCCAATTACATTGAAGCTGCTGACATAAAGTTCCTGCAAAATTGGGTTAGCAAAGGCGGCGTGCTGTTGCTGATGGCCAACGACGGGCCAAATTGCGAATTCACTCATTTGAATCACCTGGCAAAAGTATTTGGCTTTTATTTTCAGCCGATCACTTTAAATCCGGTTACTAATCGCGAATATGATATGGCTGCCGAAATAAATCTTCCAAATCACCCGCTTTTTTCAGGAGTGAATAAAATTTACATGAAAGAAGTTGCACCAATTGTACTGTCGAAAGATGCAAAACCGGTTTTGAAAGATGGTGACAGTGATCATGTTTTAATCGCTGAAACCCAATACGGCAAAGGATATGTGCTTGCTGTTGGCGATCCGTGGTTGTACAACGAATACATCGATCACGCACATTTGCCTGCAAGTTTCGAAAATCTGAAAGCGGCAAACAACCTGGTTGATTTTCTGCTAAAGAAAGCTTCAAAATAATTGCCTGAATTTAAACGCCAAACTGTTTCTGAACCCTGAACACCTTTTTGCGTTATAAGTCAGAAATCAGAATCTGATGAAAGAAAACAAAACATTGGTTGATTTCATTGCAGGAATTCCAAAAGCCGAGCTGCATCTGCATCTCGAAGGAACTTTTGAACCGGAATTGATGTTTGCTATTGCCAAAAGAAACGGACTGAAAATTAAATACAATTCAGTCGAAGAATTAAAATCAGCCTACAATTTTAATAACCTTCAGGAATTTCTGGATATCTACTACAGTGGTGCTGATGTGTTGGTTGAAGAGCGGGATTTTTACGATCTGACCTGGGCATACCTTGAAAAAATTCACACTCAGAATGTGTTACACACCGAAGTGTTTTTCGATCCGCAAACGCATACAACGCGCTGAGTATCACTGAATAAAGTTATTTCAGGAATAAAAAATGCACTGGACGACGGGCACAAAAAGCTTGGAATAAGTTCGAAACTTATCCTGAGCCTGTTGCGCCATTTGAGCGAAGAATCAGCATTCCACACCCTTGAAGAAGCGATGAATTACAGGAACCTGATTTCAGGAATCGGACTTGATTCGTCTGAAAAAGGACATCCACCCAATAAATTTGCGAGGATTTTCGAAAAAGCCCGGACGGAAGGGTTTCGTGTTGTTGCGCATGCCGGCGAAGAAGGTCCGCCTGAATATGTTTGGGAGGCAATTGATTTACTGCATGTATCTCGTATCGATCACGGTAACCGGTCGCTCGAAGATCCGGAACTGGTTGAGGAACTGGTAACGCGAAAAATGCCGCTTACCGTTTGTCCACTTTCAAACCTGAAACTGAAGGTTGTGAAAGATATGAGCAAACATCCGTTGAAAGAGATGCTTGAAAAAGGCATGATGGTTACCGTTAATTCTGATGATCCGGCCTATTTTGGAGGCTACGTTTCTGAAAACTACCAGGCCGTTGCACTAGCATTAAATCTTTCGAAGGAGCAAATCGCACAATTAGCCAAAACTCCTTCACTGCCAGCTTCCTGAACGAAAAAGAGAAGCAGCGAATGATTGGCAAAGTGGACGAATACTTCTTTGCCAACATAAATTCGTAATACAGCTTTTCAGTTTTCACTTCCGGTCAGTATTCCTGAAATCGCTCAATAATTTATCCGTTGAATTCAATATATCCGACTAAAAATTTGCTCTAATGAAAACTATAGATCTGAAATTCAGCTTGTTTATTTTAGTAGTTGCCATCACTTTACTCTCATCATGTGCCGAAGTTCAGCATGTTGAAACCTGTATTTCGGGCCATACGTTTGGATTCTGGGGCGGATTATGGCACGGATTCATTGCTCCTGCTTCGTTTGTCGGAAATTTGTTTAGCGATCATATTGCGGTTTGGGCCGTGAACAACAATGGTGGCTGGTACACCTTTGGCTTCCTGCTGGGCGTCGGAGGCCTCGGATTTGGCGGACATAAAGCTTCAAGATAAACACACTGCATTTCGAAATACAGAATCTAAAAATCAGAAATTAACCGCCATATATTTCAACCCGTCAAGCGTTAAATTATTATCAGTAATCTGAATTTTTTTAGATACATTCTGCAAAACAGACGACAATCCGCCAGTTGCAATCACGGTCAGTTTTTCGCCGATTTCTTCTTCGGTTCGTGCAACAATGGCATCGACAAGACCTCCATAGCCAAGTACTAATCCAGATTGAATGGCGTGACTGGTATTGTCGCCCAGAACCGAAGGTGGCGGAACGAGTTGTACATCGAGTAATTGCGCAGTCGCTTGAGTCAAGGATTTCAATGCCGTGTTAATTCCGGGAGCAATTGCCACACCAAGTATTTCGCCGGATTTGCTGATCGTAGTAAATGTCAGTGCAGTTCCAAAATCGATCACCATACACGGACCGGAATAACCAATAAATGCAGCAGTGGCGTCAGCAACCAAGTCGGCACCAATCTCAAATGGATTTAGAACTTTGACCGGAAGTTTACCATATAACGCCGGGCCAAGCAAAATTGGCATATGACCAAACATTTGCAAAATCATTTCGTTGAACGGCCTTATCAGCTTTGGAACGACACTACTTAGAACTGTTCGGCTAATATCAGTTCTGCAAATTTTTCCACTTGTAAACAATGATCTGAAAATAACTTCATATTCATCGGCTGTTTTCGACCAATCGGTTTGAATGTGCCAGATCTTTATCCACTCTTTGTGATTGGATACGCCAAATGCAATAGTTGTATTGCCAATGTCAATGGTTAAAAACATTATCTAAATTTTATGCTATCAATAAAAATGCACTGTTGACCTGCGTAATCATATTATCACTTTGTAATTCAGGAACGATATCGTTGCTTCAAAGTTGCGGAAAATACAGCAAGTCTGCACCAAAAATAAAAAACAAACGTTCTAATCTTAATAAGACCGAGATTATCAGTTTTTTTTTTCTAAATTTGGTTACTCTATAATCCATAATATTTTTAGTTTTCATGAAGGGTTGTAGTAAACCTTAACTTATTGGATATAACCATATAATAAAAGTATGCAAAGCACCAAGAATCCGCTGATATTTGTCGTTGAAGACAATCAGATGTACAACAAGTTAGTGGTCAGCTATCTTAAGACAAATAAGTTCACCAATGTTGAGTCTTATTTGTCGGGCGAAGAAGCCATAAAAAATATGGATAAAAATCCGGATATTGTCATACAGGATTATTTGCTTGAAGGGATGACTGGGATTGAAGTATTGATTAAAGCAAAAAAAACAAACCCGAATGTCGAGTTTATTTTTCTTTCGGGACAAGACAGCATTGATATCGCGATAAACAGTATGAAATACGGGGCTTACGATTACATTGTTAAAGATCAGATGGCCCTTCAGAAATTGGTTAATAAGATTCACAAAATAAATTCAGTAACTGAGCTGGTCAAATCGAATAAAAGGTACAAAGTTGGAGTAGTTTTATTTTTTGTTGGCTTAGGCTTATTAATTATTGCCACGATTACGCTGGCCATCTTGTATCCACAAATCTTCGGAATGTAAGACTCTCTTACCATAAAATAATAAACCCGATCAGCAATCTGACCGGGTTTATTATTTTATAATATAGCCATTGTTCTTTAGTTCGCTTTTATAATTCGTCCTGAATCAAAAATCGATGCATATTCAGCTGGTTTGTGCAGAATCGTCAAAGCTTCCTTCACATCATTGTCGTCGCGTAAAGCAGCTTTTATAGCTCCCTTCTGGTAGTAATACCTCGAAACTATCTCGTCGGACAGCAATTCAGAAATTTCAGGTTTAAAATGCTCTAGGTCCTGATCCAGATTATGCCCAAGCAATGTTTTCAGCTTATCGAATTCATCTTTCGAAATGTCGTAATACTTTTCGTGTTTAGCCACGTCGGTCAATTTATCCAATTCTTCTTCTGTCTGCGATTCGTACTTAAAATCCTGTTTCTTAACAAATTGTGTAAAATCGGAATAGATGTCAGGAGTAATGGAAAAATCTTCGGGCGCCGGTATCTTTTCAGTTTTATTGTTGAAATAAGTTGCATAGTCGAAAATGAGCGACTGGGCAACCAGGTTAACTGCCACATTGCTCAATTTCTCATCGGCCACAGCAACATCGGGAGCAACTCCGCCGCCATCAAAAACAATACGTCCTTTTTTTGTCGAAAATTTAGAAATCAATGAATCTGGAATAATTCCAACACTTCCGTCTTCATTGCGGTGACTGTAATCAAGCGCCTGAATGCAACGTCCGCTTGGAATGTAATATTTGGCAGTGGTAATTTTCAGTTTTGCGTTGTAGCTTAAATCGCGGGTAGTTTGCACAAGTCCTTTTCCAAACGTACGTGTTCCAATAATTATTCCGCGATCGAGATCCTGAATGGCACCAGTTACAATTTCTGATGCCGATGCTGAGCCACGATTTACCAAAACAGCTATTGGCATAATCGTATCAATCGGATCTTCAGTCGCTGTGTAAACTTTATCCCATTGTTTCACCTTTCCACGGGTACTTACAATTTCCTGACCTTTTGGTACAAAAAGGTTGGCCATTCTAACGGCTTCCATAAGCAAACCTCCCGGGTTCGAACGAAGATCCAAGACCAGCGATTTGGCACCCTGCTTTTCTTTCAACTCAATCAGGGCCATTTTCACGTGTTCGGTACAATCAACCGTGAAATTCGACAATCGAATGTATCCTGTTTCTTTATCGAGCATACCGTAGTACGGAACCGGATCAATTTGAATCTTTTCCCTGACAATCTCAATTTCCATTGGCTTTTTCTGTCCATAGCGCTCAATCTTAACGACAACCGGTTTTGCGGCGGGTCCTTTCAGCAAACTGCTCACATCTTCCGTAGAAAGATTTTCGGTTGATTTTCCTGCAACTTCGAGCAAAACATCACCTGCTTTTAATCCACTCTTCTGTGCAGGAAATCCTTCATAAGGCTCGGCAATTACGATTTTCCCTTTCTGCTTGCTGATAAGCGCCCCGATTCCGGCATATTCCCCTGTGGTCATAAACCTGAAATCTTCAATATCGTCTTCAGGAATATAATTGGTGTATGGATCGAGCGATTCGAGCATTTTATCGATACTGGTTTTTACCAGTTTATTCGGATCAATGTCATCTACATAAAACAAATTCAGTTCTCTGAATAGCGTATAATAGATATCAAGGTTCTTGGCTATCTGGAAATTTTTATCGTCTTGTTTAAAACTGTAAAAGCTAACCGCAAAAACTAAAATACCGACGATAACAATTCCTGCTTTTTTTGTTCTGGAAAGTTTCATTTCTAACGTGTTGTTAATTAATATTTTCTGAACCCTGATGAACAAATCTCTCAAAAAGGAAACGCCGATTTAAAAAATCGCTTCATGGCTTTTGGTTCGTAATTAAGACTAACAAAAATAGTAAAAGCTTTGTTTTTATTGCCTTACGAATTCATCTAAAAAGTTAATTATTCTTAACCAGCACATTTCGTGTTAGTAGCACATAAATTCAAGAAGAAAATTCGCAGCAAACGTGCCTCAATCTTTCCTGAAGACTTAATCACAAAAAAAGCAGTCACAACCACTTCAAATGGTTGCGACTGCTTTGATATGAATTACAATCTTTATATTTCTTCAGGGCATTATTCTGTTACACGAGTCCAGGTTGTTGATCGTCCCAACCATTTGATTCCGGCAACATAGCCTTTTAAAATCAAAACATTCGGATCTTTTTCGAACCATGCATAACAGTCGTAGGTTTTACCGTTGTCCGGATCGTAAATACTTCCATTCTGCCAATTTTTATCAGAAGCAACATATTTCAGGCCTGACAAAATTTTTAGTCCTAATCTTGATCTTGATCTTAGTTTCGTATCCGGATTTTCAGTGTCTTTTTCAGGCTCACCATTTACGTACTTTGATGGATTAATGTAAACGACTGTTCCAATATACTTTCCATTTTCTTCTTTGACTTCAATTTTCGAAGTTTTAGTATCGTTCCACCAAATCCCGGCAATTTTTTGTGCTTCCTGCGCAAACACTCCAGATACCAAAAGGCATAGGGACAAAACCAATCCAAATTTTTTCATAGTTCATTTTTTGTTACCAATATAGAATTAATTTTTGTTATTTAAAATAAGTACAAAAATTGCTAAAAGCTAAATTTCAGACAATTCTATCCTTAATGTTTCCTTAACGCAAATTAGTTGCATTAGTCAACTAATCTGAATTATTTTTGCTAACAATAAAGTTAAGAAAATGGAATCAGGAAAATCGCTCGGATATTTATTGGGTCAAAGTCACAGGGTATATAAAAATCTGTTGATTGAAACCTGCAGAAATCACGGGATTGAACTGACTTATGAGCAATTTGTTATACTTCAAAAACTGAATTCAAACTGCGACATTATTCAGCAGGATTTGGCCGAACACCTCCAAAAAGACAAATCGATCATTGTCAGGCAAATCAATGGTTTGCTTGAAAAAGAGCTGGTTACCAGGCATACTAACCTCGATGATAAACGAAAAAAAAACCTTGACCTAACTTCAAAAGGACAACTTCTCTTAGACGACTTAAAGGAAATTACTTTAGAAATAACCGGAAGATTGTTGTCGGGTGTTTCGGAAAGTGATATAGTGATTCTAAGAAATATTCTGGCAAAAATTCAGGAGAATGGCGCAACCGCTGAAAATTCGGGGAATTGTCATTCATCTTCCAAAAATTAAACCATCCAAACAAGTATACAATTCATGAAAACAAGCAAACAAATCAGAAACTTTGGGATTCTTATCGTAGCGGTTATAGCCTTTTCGTGCTCGGGCAAACAGCAGGGTGGACAGAATGGCGCCGGAATGGTAAAAGAATATCCGGTAATTGTTGTCAAACAGCAATCGACCCAACTTTTCAAAGATTATCCAACGAAACTTCAGGGTCAGCAAACTGTTGAAATCCGCTCGAAAATTTCAGGATACATTGAACAAATTATGGTTGATGAAGGTGCACTTGTGCACAAAGGACAGGTGCTTTTTCGCCTGAATGCAAACGACATTCAGGCCCAGGTTCGTTCAGCCGAAGCCCAGGTAAAAGTAGCAGAAGCCGATGTAAATTCGGCTAAAATAAACCTGGAGAAAACACGGCCACTGGTCGAAAAAGACATTATCAGCAAATTTGACCTCGAATCGGTTGAATCGGTTCTAAAAGCCAAAGAGGCACAGCTTGCACAGGCGAATGCGAATTTACAAAACGCCAAAGCCAATCTGCAATACACTTTGATTTCGAGTCCGGCCGATGGAACAATCGGAACGTTTCCGTACCGGGTGGGAAGCCTTGTGAGCAGCGCGAGCGCCGAACCGCTCACCACCGTTTCGAACACAACAAAAATGTATGCCTACTTTTCGTTTAACGAGAAAGAATTCCTTTCAATCATAAGCGGATTAAGTGGTAAAAACCTTCAGGAAAAATTTGCCAAACTACCTTATGTTTCGCTGATTCTGGCTGACAACTCGGCCTACAATCAGCCTGGAAGAATTGAAACGGCCAGTGGACTGGTCGATCAGCAAACCGGAGCTGTAAATATTCGCGCCGATTTTCCAAATCCGGAAGGTCTTCTGCGAAGCGGCAGCAGTGGGCTGGTGCGCATTCCGCAATATGTGGATTCAGTGATTATTATTCCGCAGAAAGCAACCTGGGAATTGCAAAGCAAGCATTTTGTTTATGTTGTTGGCTCCGGAAATAAAATTGAAAGTACTGAAATTGAAGTGCTGGCTGGCAACCTTAAAGACTCATATGTGGTAACCGGCGGTTTGAAAGTTGGTGACCAGATTGTTTACGAAGGACTTGCCTCTTTGCGCAACGAGACTGAAATAAAGCCCAAAATTGTTGATCCCGGAAGCCTTTCAGAAAATTCGGCAACCAGTAGTCAGCCTAAAAATTAAAACTGCAAATCATGTTCAGGAAATTTATAGAACGACCGATTCTATCATCGGTAATATCCATAATCATTGTCATTTTGGGGTTACTTGGCTTGCTCAGTCTCCCTATTGAACAATACCCCGACATTGCTCCGCCAACCATTAGCGTATCAGCAAACTACACCGGGGCCAATGCAGAAACAGTGCTTAAAAGTGTGGTTATTCCACTTGAGGAGCAAATCAACGGTGTGGAAAACATGATTTACATGTCATCTACGGCCAGCAACGATGGATCTGCCAACATTCAGGTTTTCTTTAAGCAAGGAATAAATGCCGACATGGCTGCAGTGAATGTTCAGAACCGCGTCGCCCGCGCCACAAGCTTGCTCCCGGCTGAAGTAACCCGTGCAGGAGTAATTACGGCAAAACGCCAAAACAGCATGTTATTGGTTTTTTCGCTTTACAGCGAGAACGGCGAATTCGACGAGACTTTTCTTCAGAATTACAGCAAAATCAACCTTTTACCGCAAATCCAGCGTGTAACCGGAGTTGGTGAGGCCACCGTTTTTGCCGCGAAAGATTATTCAATGCGAATCTGGCTAAAGCCCGATGTAATGGCCTCTTATAACCTGGTTCCGTCGGATATTATTGCCGCACTGAATGAACAGAACTTTGAAGCAGCTCCCGGTCGATTTGGTGAATTAAATCAACAGACCTTTGAATATGTATTAAAATACAAAGGGAAGCTCGCTCAGCCGTCGGAGTTTGAAGACATTGTTGTAAAAGCCGACAAGGACGGAAATATTCTCCGCCTGAAAGATGTTGCCCGCGTTGAAATGGGTGCTTTGAATTACTCGGTTTCAACCTCGGCCATGAACAAGCCAGGAATTACCATGGCTGTTTTTCAGGCTGCCGGATCGAACGCGCACGAAGTAATTATTGAAGCCAAGAAAGTACTTGAAGCCGCCGCCAAAAACTTTCCTCCCGGGGTCAAATACAAAATTCTGGTCGACACCAACGAGTTTCTCGAAAGTTCAATCTCGAAAGTTATTCACACGCTGCTCGAAGCGTTTGTGCTGGTTTTTATCGTTGTTTTTGTGTTCCTGCAAAATTTCAGGGCGACATTAATTCCGGCAATTTCTGTTCCGGTCGCCATTATTGGTACTTTTTTCTTCCTGAACGTTTTCGGATTCACCATCAACCTGCTCACCTTGTTTGCACTTGTACTGGCCATTGGAATTGTGGTTGACGATGCCATTGTGGTGGTTGAAGCGGTTCATGCAAAACTCGATCAGGGTGCCAAAAATGCAAAAGAAGCTGCGGTTTTGGCCATGGACGAAATTTCAACAGCTATCGTTTCCATCACACTGGTTATGTCGGCAGTATTTATTCCGGTTACCTTTATTACCGGAACAACCGGTGTTTTCTACAAACAGTTTGGAATCACACTTGCAGTTGCGATCGTCATTTCGGCTGTAAACGCGCTGACTTTAAGTCCGGCACTTTGCGCCATTTTCCTGAAACCGCACAATAAAAATGAAGCGCATAAAACAGGGATCAAGCAACGCTTCTACGATTCGTTCAACGTGGCTTTTGACACAATGACTGAACGATACAAAAAAACCACCAACTTTTTCACCTCGCACAAATGGATTGCCATTGCCTTAATTGTGATTTTCTCCGGAAGTTTATATATCCTGATGAAAACCACACCGACCGGATTTGTACCTGCCGAAGACACGGGAAGAATGTTTGTTGACATTAGTTTGCCACCGGCAACGTCGATGGAAGAAACTAAAAAAGTGGTTCTTCAGGTCGATAAGATTTTGGACGGCACTCCTGAAATTGACGGAAGAACAGCGATAGCCGGCCGCTCACTGATCAGCGGACAGGGAAGTTCATACGGGATGATTATTTGCAGTTTGGTGCCATTCGAAGAGCGTAAAGAAAAAGGGAAAGATCTGAACAGTGTAATCGCTAAAATTTACGCCGCCACAGCGAATATAAAGGCTGCCAAAATCGTCATCTTTTCGCCGCCAATGGTTCCCGGATTCAGCTTTACCGGAGGTTTCGAGTTTAAACTGGAAGACAAAACCGGTGGCGACATCAAGGTTTTCGAACAAAACGAAAAGCAATTTCTGGCAGCTCTGAACCAAAGGCCCGAAGTTCAATATGCGATTACATCATTCAACACTAATTTTCCGCAATATCAGGTTGATGTGAATGTGGCGAGGTGTAAGCAATCCGGAATTGCTGTCAATGCCATATTTTCAACTTTGCAAGGCTATATCGGCGGTTTTTATGCATCCGATTTTAACCGCTTCGGGAAACAATACCGCGTCATGGTTCAGGCTGATCCAAAATATCGTGGTAATCCTGAAGATTTGAACAACATTTTTGTACGAACTTCTACTGGCGAAATGGCTCCAATCACCGAGTTTATTTCGCTGAAACGAGTGTTTGGCCCTGAGAATATTTCACGGTTCAACATGTACACTTCCATTGGGGTCAATGGTTCGCCAAACGTCGGATACAGTACCGGCGATGCCATTAAAGCAGTTCAGGAAGTTGCCGCACAAACGCTGCCTGTTGGTTACAGCTACGAGTTTTCAGGTTTAACACGCGAGGAAATGGCTTCTGGAAACCAATCGATCCTGATTTTTGCACTGAGTGTTATTTTTGTGTATTTCCTGCTGGCTGCGCAGTACGAAAGCTACATTATGCCACTCTCAATCCTGTTTTCATTGCCCATCGGAATCGCGGGTTCATTTATTTTCGCCAAAATTATGGGTGTCGAAAACAACATTTACCTCCAAATTTCGCTGATCATGCTTATTGGGCTACTGGCGAAAAATGCCATTCTGATTGTGGAATTTGCTTTGCAGCGCCGCCATCGCGGAATGTCGATTGTTCAGGCGGCGGTTGAAGGTGCAACAGCGCGTTTGCGTCCAATCCTGATGACTTCATTCGCGTTTATCTTCGGTTTAACTCCATTGATTATTGGCGGAGGTGTCGGTGCAAACGGGAACAGATCGATTGGAGTTGGTGCGGTTGGCGGCATGTTAATCGGAACAATTATCGGTATTCTGGTTATTCCTGCTATGTTCGTAATTTTTCAAACTCTTCAGGAAAAAATTACCAAACCTGAAATGGAAGAAATTTCGGAACTGAACAGTTTTGAGGGCGAAGACGAACGATTTGAAGGATAAACCGAACGGATAAAATCAGAAAAATTAAATTATGAAAATAACATCATTCAAAAAGATAATCCTGATCGGTGGTTTGGCCGGAATACTTCTTTCGTGCAGCACGCAACGGCACTTTCAGCGCGAATCGGTAAATACTGCAGGACTTTACGGAGATACAACGACAACCGATTCGGCAACAATTGCCAACAAACCCTGGCGCGAACTTTTTACCGAAACTCATTTGCAGCAACTCATTCAGGAAGGATTGGATAACAACCCTGATTTACAGGTTGCAATTCAACGAACCAAGGAAGCCGAAGCCTATTTTTCGCAAAGCAAAGCAGCTTTACTTCCGGCAATTTCGGCTAAAGGAACCGGCACTTATATTCGCAATCCTGAATCCATTTATCCCGATGGGCCACGCGAAGTAAATAACTTTCAATTGGGGGCAGAAGCAAGTTGGGAAATTGATCTTTGGGGCAAACTGAGCAGCTCGAAACGTTCGGCTTATGCCAATTTACTGGCTAGCGACGCCGGAAGAAAAGCTGTTGAAACACGTTTAATTGCCAACATAGTTACAGCTTATTACAACTTGGTTGGCCTCGACGCCAAACTCACCATCACAAAAGAGACAGTAAAAAATAACATCGATCTGGTTGAAACCATCAAAGTTTTAAAGCAGAGTGGTCGTGTGACCGGTGCAGCGGTGGTACAAAGTGAAGCTGCCCGGTATGCGGCTGAAGTAACTATTCCGGATTTGGAACAGCAAATTCGCGAAACGGAAAATGCACTTAGTCTGTTGCTTGGCCGCGTTCCGGGAACCATTCAACGGGGAAAAATCGATGATCAAAATATATCGCCGGCATTGCAAACAGGTGTTCCTGCACAATTGCTCGACAACCGTCCGGATGTTATGCAAGCCGAATACAACGTGATGGGCGCATACGAAATGACAAACAGTGCACGGGCCTATTTTTATCCGGCTTTAACGTTGACCGCGTCGACAGGTTTTGCGGCAACCGACCTGAGTAAATTGCTCGATCCGAAGTCGTTTGCAGCCAACATAATTGGCGGTTTAACCCAGCCGATTTTTAATAAACGAATCAATGCCACCCGGCTAAAAGTTGCGCAGGCACAGCAGGAAGAGTCGCTGATTAATTTACGCAATACTTTACTGAATGCTGGTCAGGAAGTGAATAATGCGCTCGGTTTGTACGATTCATCGGTTCAGAAAATTGGACTTAGAAAAATGCAACTCGATGCTCTTTTAAAATCGGTTGACTACACCAAAGAATTGCTGACATACGGCTCGGCCACTTATACCGAAGTATTGAATGCTCAAACTAGTTTACTATCAGCTCAGTTAAGCAGCGTAAACGACAAACTTCAGCAACTGAATGCAGTGGTGACTTTATACCGCGCCCTAGGCGGAGGCTGGAAATAAAAAAGATGTAAAGTACCTGAGATACTGAGTACCTAAGTCCCATAAAAATCCGAGACCAAGCATCTTATGGCTGGTGTTTCTTAACTTAGGGACTCAGGCACTTTGTATCTTAGGTACTTTTATTTCCAATATTTTCTTGATCAGACTTACATTGCTACTTTTGTCCTTCAATTTATTCGAAAAATCATTCCATGGCAAAAATAAACTGGAAACCCGGCACCATGATTTACCCGCTTCCGGCGGTTTTGGTAACCTGTGGAGAAACACCCGAAGAATATAATCTGCTCACTATTGCCTGGACGGGAACCCTTAGCAGCGATCCTCCAATGTGCTACATTTCGATTCGGCCGTCGCGTCATTCCTATGAAATTATCAAACGAACCGGCGAATATGTCATTAATTTAACTACGGAAGAACTGGCCCGCGCTACCGACTGGTGCGGTGTTCGATCAGGATCGAAATTTAACAAATGGAAAGAAATGGGCCTCACTCCTGCCCCGGCAACCATTGTCAAAGCCCCAATTTTGGCCGAAGCACCTATCAGTATTGAATGCAAGGTCAAACAAATCGTTGAACTGGGTGTTCACCACATGTTTATTTCTGAAGTGGTGAATGTGATTGCTGAAGACCGATACATTGATCCGGAAACCGGAGCTTTCAGCCTGAAAAAATCGAATCCGCTGATTTATTCACACGGACACTATTTCAAAATGGGTGACCCGATTGGAAAGTTTGGCTGGTCGGTGGAAAAGAAGAAGAAGACAGCCCCACCCAAACCCTCCCCAAAATGGAGGGCTTAAAAAAGCAGTTCGATAAAGACGTAAACAAATTTAGAGAATAATATGATTGAAAATAAACCCTTGCAAAACGGTTCTTTCTCCCCTCCTTCGGAGGAGTTGGGGGAGGCCTCCAATCCATTACTAATTTCATTTTCTGGTATTCATCAAACAGCGCCATTCGGTCTGATCAAAATTGAACATTATCAGCCGGCATTTGATGCGGCTATTGCAGAAGCCAAAACTGAAATTCAGGAAATAATTGACAGTCCGGAAGCTCCGACGTTCAGGAACACCATTGTTGAACTCGATTTGGCTGGAGAAAAACTCAATCGGATTCAATCGATTTTCTTTAATCTGAATTCTGCTGAAACCTGCGATGAAATGCAGGAAATTGCGCAGGAGATCGCCCCAAAATTATCGGATTTCGGGAATGATGTCAATCTGAACGAAGCGCTTTTTGCCCGTGTAAAGGTGGTTTACGATCAATGTAAAAACCTGAACCTGAATACCGAAGAAAATACGTTGCTCGAAAATACATATCGCCGGTTTGTACGAAGCGGCGCCAATCTGAATGAGGCAGACAAAGCCAAATACCGCGAAATCACCCGCGAACTTTCACAGCTCGGGCTGAAATATCAGCAAAATGTATTGACCGAAACCAATGCGTACGAATTATTGATTACCGATGAAAAGGATTTGAGCGGGCTTCCGGAGTCGATTGTAGAAATGGCGGCACAAACCGCCAAATCGAAAAACAAGGAAGGTTGGATGTTCAATTTGCAATATCCAAGTTTTGTTCCTTTCATGAAATATGCCGACAACAGGGCATTGCGCGAGCAAATTCTCAGAGCTTCGGGTTCGCGTGCCAATCACGATAACGAAACCGACAACAAAGCGAATATCAAACGAATTGTTGAATTGCGCGTGGAGAAAGCAAAATTGCTTGGATTTAAAACACATGCCGAATACAAACTTCAGGAACGAATGGCAGAAACTCCTGAAAAAGTCGATCAATTTTTGGAAGAATTACATCAGTCATCCAAGCCTTTTGCAAAAAAAGAATTCGCCGAAGTTCAGGAATTTGCAAAAAAAGAAGGTTTTGTTGGTGCAATCCAGCGCTGGGACTGGGCCTATTATTCGGAAAAGCTGAAAATGGAAAAATACAATTTCACCGACGAAGAAGTAAAACCCTATTTGCAACTCGAAAAAGTAATCGACGGCGTATTTTCGTTGGCCAAGAAACTTTATGGGCTGCGTCTTCAGGAAAATAAAGATATTGAAGTGTATCATCCTGACGTGACTGCTTATGAAGTTTTTGATGAAGCCGACCGGTTTATCGCCGTTTTGTACCTCGACTTTTTCCCGCGCGAAGGCAAACGTTCCGGAGCCTGGATGACCGATTACCGCCCGCAATCGAATGTGGACGGGAACCAAATAAGGCCGCATATTTCGCTGGTAACTAATTTCAGCAAATCGACTGACACCAAACCATCGCTGCTCACTTTTGATGAAGTGACGACTTTCCTGCACGAATTTGGACACGGACTCCATGGCATGTTGTCGCAATGCCAATTCCCCGGAACTTCAGGAACCAATGTTTACTGGGACTTTGTGGAACTGCCTTCACAAATTCACGAAAACTGGGCCTACGAAAAAGAATGGCTCGACCAGTTTGCCATGCATTACCAAACCGGTGAAAAAATGCCTGAAGAACTAATCATAAAGATTCAGAAAGCGCAGAATTTTCAGGCTGCCTACCAAATGGAACGGCAGTTGAGTTTTGCGATGCTCGACATGGCCTACCACGACCGTAAACTGTCGGTATCCGAAGATTTAAAAACCTTTGAAATGAACGCGATTGCCTCAACCGATTTGTTTGAACCGGTTGACGGAAACCTGCAAAGTACTTCTTTCCAGCATATTTTTTCGGGCGGATACGATGCCGGATATTACAGCTACAAATGGGCCGAAGTGTTGGATGCCGATGCTTTTTCAGTATTTCAGGAAAAAGGAATATTCGATCGCGAAACAGCAGACTCCTTCAGGAAAAATATTCTGGAAAAAGGAGGAAGTGAGCACCCCATGAAATTGTATAAAGCTTTTCGCGGTCAGGAGCCAACTGTGACGGCCTTACTTAAACGAAACGGATTGGTGTGAAAGTGGAGAACGGAATCCGGAGAACGGAAACGTATTTCTTAATGTTACGTCATTTCAGACTAAAATGATAACGAGATTCATGATCAGGAAGCCGACCAAAAATCCGGCATAAACCTGTGCACTGGTGTGTTTATCAAGAATTAATCGGGCCGAACCAACCATGCCTGCAGCCAAAATAAGCGAGATTAAAATCAGGAGCGGATTTTCGTGCATGCGGAAAGCTAGCCCGAAGTAACCGCCAACCAAACCACCGATTGCAGCTGAATGTGCACTTATCTTCCATCGTAACGAAATAATAATCAGCGATATTTGCACCAAAATAGAAGCAACCAGAAAAAAGTTGAATATAGGCGAAACCGGGATCCGTTTCAGGAGTAAATAGCCCAGGTAATAAAAAATGGAGCTAAACATGATTGGCAAAACACGATCGGTGTTTTTTGTCATGTGTAAGTCGAACTTCGGATTTAATGACAGCAAAAGAATGCTTAATGCCGGCATTACACAGGTGGACAAAAAAACAACCAGCAACATGAATTTCTTTACATTCCAGGGAAGGATTGAAAAATAAAAACCTGAATTAAACAGTAGAAAGAATCCAATTGTTGGAATTAATAACGGATGAAAGATAACCGAGGTCACTCGTGCAATCGGTTGGAGTATGTTTTTCATATTAAAGTTCTTTTCTCATGCGTGCAACGGGAATACCCAATTGTTCGCGGTATTTGGCGACTGTTCGGCGGGCTACGATATACGATTTTTCTTTAAGTATCGCTGCCAGTTTTTCGTCGGTAACAGGGTGTCGCTTGTCCTCATTGTCAATGCATTCCGCAAGAATTTTCTTGATCTCACGCGTCGATACTTCTTCGCCGGTGTCGGTTTGCATACCTTCCGAAAAGAAATATTTCAGGGCATAAATTCCAAAATGTGTTTGAATGTATTTGCTGTTTGAAACACGCGAAATTGTTGAAATATCAAGTCCGGTTATGTCAGCAATATCCTTTAGAATCATTGGTTTCAGCTTGGTTTCGTCACCATCAAGAAAAAACTCTTTCTGAAATTTAATGATTTCGGCCATGGTAACCATAAGTGTTTGCTGTCGCTGACGAATGGCATCGATAAACCATTTTGCTGAGTCGAGTTTCTGCTTCATAAACTGCATAGCCTCCTTCTGGTCTTTCGATGCATTGTTTTTCTTTATAGCATAGGACTTCATTAGGTCTATATAAGTTCCATTTAACTGCAGTTCCGGAGCATTCTTTTGGTTAAGGCTAAGGTGAAGTTCTCCCTCCTGGTTATCGAGCAGAAAATCGGGAACAATTACCTGGTTCGATTTGCTCATCGGATTGCTGTACGAGCTTCCGGGCTTGGGATTTAGCTTCAGAATTTCATCGATGGCTTCTTTAAGCTCCTCTTCCGAAATCTCGTATTTCTTTAAAATTTTATCGTAGTGTTTTTTTGTAAATTCATCGAAGTTGTCCTGAATAATTTTTGCGGCCAGGCAAGTCGAATCGTTGCCTTTCTTTCTCAAAATCTGGAGGAGCAAACATTCCTGAAGGTCTCGAGCCCCAATACCTGGCGGATCAAAATCCTGAATAATTTCCAGATATCGTTCCAAATCTTCGAGTTTCACATCAATGTTTCGGTGAAAAGCCAAATCGTCGGAAATGGATAGTAAGTCGCGGCGCAAGTATCCATCCTCGTCAATATTTCCGATGATATATTCGGCGATAAGTTTTTCGTCGTCATTTAAGTCCGAAAGGCCAAGTTGCTCAATCAGTGAATCGTGAAAGCTGATTCCAGACGAATACGGCATGTCGATCTGCTTGTCGTCTTTCGAATAATTGTTGGCCGAAAGGCGGTAATTCGGAACTTCGTCGTCTTCCATGTAATCTTCCAGCGAAAATTCATCATCCGATTTAGAATCATCCGATTCATCTTCATAAACTTCGTTGGGATCTTCGTCTTCAATCAGTTCCAAAATCGGATTTTCCTCCAGTTCACTTTTAATCCGTTGCTCCAACTGCATCGTAGGAATCTCAAGCAACTTGATAACCTGTATCTGCTGCGGAGAAAGCTTTTGCAATAAGCGTTGCTGTAAACTGATTCTTTGATCTGCCATTCGGATTCTACTTTCCCCAAAATTAAGATTTTTAATCGAATCGCATGTCAACAGGCCTTAAAAAGAGAGTTTTCACCTGAAAAACCTTAACAGAATATTATTGATAAATATTTTGGCGAATTCCTGAAGCAAAAAGTTCCAAATATCAAAAGACAAGTCCACGACTTTTGTTTGGTTTTGCTTTCTTTCGTTCGTAAAACGGCAGGTATTCCAGTTGCTTTAAATATTTTTCATTTTTCCGGAATAAATAAAAACAGGTGCCAAATGTTATTCCTGAAAATTCGTGAATCCCCGGCAATACCAATGAGAGTATATTGTCGGCTCCAATGTAAAACTGCCCCTTTTCACTGTTTCTGACTATGCCAAACGGAACATTAAAGAATGAATTTCCGATAATAGAATATCCTGTATTGACGGTAACATTTTTCCCCCATTTAAAGGTTCCGGTTAACGAAACACTATTGAAACTCATGCCTTTTAAACTTACGTATCTGTCGACAAAACCAATATTTAACGCCGAGTTAAGCTGATATTGAATACCACCATAAAATACAGCAGACAAAGGATTCGAAAACGCTTCATGCCCAATGGAAGCTTTAAACAAAGCGTTGGTCATAAAGGCTGTATCCTGAGCAAAGCTTGGTTGTTTGGTAATGTAATCATTTCCGGAGTCAACAGTATATTCATCCGGAAATCTATATTTCCCGACATAATCAACTGTATTCAGATTGTTCTTCCAGCTTATCTTTCCTATATCCACAACACTCGCTGAAATCGTTAACTCATCATTCAGAATATAGTTAAAGCCCAAATCAAATCCAACACCCAAATTTTTGGTATTCAACAGAAAATCACCGGCCTTAAAATTATCGGCAAGCGTTCCTCCCGTTATTATCGAATCAGATGTTTGAACAATATTTAACGGTATCGATAATTTCACTGAGCCACTGGTATTCAGGTAAAAATTGCTATTCTCTTTTGTTAATTCACCCAGAACTCCTGAAGTAGCTGTAAACTTTCCGTAGTACATTTTAGCCCTGAACCCAACCGACAATCTATGCGGAATAATCTCCTGGGCGTAGCCTAGGCTGTATTCACGAAAATACACCATATTCATTGGGAATTTCTGCGACTGATTGATGAAAAGCGTATTGAAATCTGGATCGGTAATAAAATCCGAAAAATCTCCTTTCAAATTACTCATAAGCTGCTCAACTTCTTTTATTCTGAAATTGAAATTTCCATATTTTGTATTGACTCCGAAATTTAGAAGCGAGCTCTCAAAGCGCTGATAGAAAACTCCCCGTTGAATCAAATGGTTGAATACTTCTGTCATGGCATCTTTTATCGAATCGCCACGAAGTACTTTCATAAGCATATCTCTAACAACATCCTGATTATTATACCCCACACTCATTCCTGAAAGTGGGAAAATACTAAAAGTAAAATTGTGCTGCGAGGTCAAAAAAGCGGGGTTGAAATTTGAAGAATTGAACTGATCTTGCGTGGAATAAAACAAAAGGCTCGATTGTGCTTTCCCAAACAAAGCCAAAAATAACAGGCAAGCCAGAAGTATATAGTTCTTTTTAATTTCCGATCCCGGCAACATAAATTCCCAGTTAAGATTTGGTTTTGTTTTACTAAAAAAATAACCTTAAAAAAACAGTCAAAAAAATGGCAATTGTCAACCTAAGTAAATATCCGGAATTTCCGGTTAATAAAAAAAAATAAAATGAAGCAGACCGTGCTAAAACAAACTGAAGCAGGAAATTGATCACAACCTCTTGAATATTTATTAATGGAGTAAACCATTCTTTCGGTTCCTGTTATGTTTTAGCGGCTGATAAAAAGGGAAATCTTCCGAAGGATCAATTAATTTATCGCGTTCCCTGAATAAGTAAAAGCAAGTTCCAAAAGTGAATCCGGCAAAATTGGACGCTGATGGAATAACATAAGCTGCAAGATTGTCGGTTCCAAAATAAATTTGACCAAAATCCTTGTTGATTAATACTGCCACCGGAATATTCGTAAAACTTTTATCAACAACTGCATAACCTGTACTGACAGAAATTTTGCTGTTTAACTTGAAACTTGCCATTATTGATGAACTATTGTAACTCAAATCTTTTATCATCACATATTTATCAACCAAACTGATCATCAGCGATGGGCTAATGTTATATTTCAATCCCGAATAAAAAGTCAAAGGAATTTTTCCGGAAAATGGAGTTAACCGATCAACAGCTGGCTTAAATTCTTTTGAAACCGGATCAATAAATGGTTCATCATATTTTTTTGAAATAATTTCCTCGCCGACCGTATTTAGTTCTGTTTTAATACTATCCTTATTAAATGCAAAATTCACATCAAAGCTCTTCGAATTCAATTTCGATTTCCAACGTATTTTCCCAAGATCAATAACACTTAGCGAAACCGACAAATTTGGCACGATCCGGTAATTTATCCCCAAATCAATTCCCAAACCCTTATTGCCATAATTAAACAAGTAATCTAGAACTTTGCGTCCTGTAAACGAATCAGTTGATGTTGATCCATCTTCATTCAATATTTTAACTTCAGGCAGCGACATCATAACTTTCCCATCGGTTTTCAGAATATAATCACCCGATTCATTCTGAATTCTTCCTGAAAGTCCGGAGAAAAAGGAAGCTTTTCCAAAATAAAGTTTGGCCCGAAATCCGGCGGTTAATTTTCTATTTGTACCTGGCAACGAGTAACCCAAACTGTATTCGCGGTAATGCATTGCCTGGGCGGGTAAAGTCTGAATCTTAGTAATAACCGTACTTTGAATACCCGGAAGAACAATAAAATCGGTAAGTTCGCCTTTGAGATGAACTGAAAAATTTTCAACTTCCTTAATTCGAAAATTGAGAAATCCATACTTCGATCTATACGTAAAACTCAACAATGCACTCTCAATATTCTGATTAACTGTCGAGCGATTTGCCATGCTTTCCAAAATATCGCGATAATCCTTGTCAGTCGTTATTCCTGAAAGCACTTTAGAAACCAGGCTTCTTATGACTTGTTGGTTGTTGTAACCGATATTGGTACCTCCTAAAGGTAAAATACTGAACGTAAATTTGTGATTTGATTTTAAAAAAGCAGGATTAAAGTCTGAAGAACTAAACTGGCTTTCAAATGGGTAAAATGCCATATTGGTCTGGGTTTTTCCCTGAAAAACCAGTAAAAAGAAAAACAAAATTGAAATACCCGTTCTTACCATTAGCATTAATCTGAAACCCGAAATCTTAACTTTAAAAGAGTTAAAGAAACAAAAGCAATAAGCATTTCATTCCTAGGTGAAAAAAATCTGGCAAATATTATGAAATAAAATATGAAATGCAGTTCTACCGAGATTTATGAATTTTGATTTAACGAAGAATCAATAGATTGACGAATGTCCGGAATAATTATTTATTTCCTTTAAAAAAACGAGTGTATAATCTAATATGGTCATTGTACCATTTGCGATCCTTAATTCGCCTATAAAGATATTTTCGCTTATTCTCCGAAAAAAATGCAAGAATAATCTGACCGATATAGCCGTTAATAACTCTCTGCACTATAAATATTAAACTTCGTAAAAAATGGTAGAAAACAGAAGAGTTGAGATTAAGGGTATGCTTTGTCGAAAGTATTTGATACGCAATATTTTTCTGACTAAAAAATGATTCTCCAATTCCCAAAAGCTTTCTTGAATAGGCAAAATAAGCAATTGCTTTTTGCTTAGTCTTTATTTCCCGAATACTTTCTGAGAGAGAAGTTCGTTTCGAAAGTAAATATAAATCATTGAGCTCTCGTAAGGAAACGACTCCAAATAGGAATCCCTCATTTGAAAGTTGACTGTGTATAAAATTTTGAATTACCTTATGCTTGTCCGACTGTACAAAACAACCGGGAATAGACTTCACTGATTTTTTCTCATGATCGATTAACTCTGTGTTAAACCAACCGGCATACTCAACATTAACCGGTATCCGATGAATTTCAACAGAAGAAGCATAATCTGGGTGAAACAATCTGGGATAATGTTTTAGGCTTTCAACATCGTGATACGCACGTAATGATTCAACCATAGCATATCCTGAAGTTTCCAATATTTTAGCAGCTGGAAGATAGTCTTTTTCGGGTACCAATAGATCAATATCTCCCAAAATGCGCTCTCCAATGTTTGAAGAAAGTCCGTCAATCAAGTATCCTGCACCTTTTAAAAAAATCGGATAGATATTGTTGTCTGAAAGTAAAGTGGTTATTGTGCCAATTTGTTTTAAAATTTCGCTATTCCGAGTGACATTCAATTTATAAATCAATGCCAAATGCTTTGACAAATCTTCGGGAATAAAATCCATGATTCCTTGAGATAGAAATTTAAGGTATATTGCAGGCAATATAAAATGGGTACTGCATAGCACAACAAATTGGTCCCAATCAACCTCGCGATTTCTACACTTTTCAATAAGTTCAGCCCTGAATTGGGGATTCTCATCCAGAGTGAGACACTTGCCTGTAAAACGAAATAATTCTGATTTAGTCATTATCAAACAATTGTTTTATTGCCTCCAACGCTTTTTCATTGTTAGAATAAGTAAGTTGAAAAAAAGAAGTCTGCACAATTTTATTAAAGAATACAGAAACATTTTCTGGAGATGGCAATATCCACGACTCATCAAGTAATTGTTGTATGGCTTTAACAGGATCCAGTTTCTCAAAAATAAAATCGACAGTATTATCGTACTTTATGAAGATAAATTCTTTTACCGGAAAAATCATTTTCATTCGAATACTCTCAACAGGCAAATACCTTACACTTTTCTCCGGATTAATATAATTTAGTGGTTTGTCTTCCAAAACAGGATAATGAGATGTCAGCACTTCCATAGAACCTTCCTTAACCGACATGGCTATGGGGAAAGGATAAGCATGAAACGAATCCTGATCAATCGGAACAAAATCATCAGAAATAAGTTGATAGCCTTTGGTCTGTAATAAAGCAGCTATTGTTGTTTTACCACTTCCGGCAGCAGCTGAAAATAGGATTGTCTTACGTCCGTTAGAAATTGCTGAAGCGTGAACCGTCATTAGCCAATCTTCATCGATTTTATCGTGTAGGACGTTAATCAATTCTACAAAAACATTTCCTTTCACAAATTGACTCTCACCTTTACTCCAGGAACCCCGGACGATCTTGTTAAATCTAAAAACAACTTTATCCTGAAAATAGAATAATTCAAAAATGTTTTCGTCACTAATATCTTCATGTGTTTCCAGATGCTTAATCAAGGGATGAATATAATTTTCAAGCCAACTGGTCCCATAGGTAATTTTGACAATTTTGCTACCCATCTCGTAATGGTAAGTCGAGAAAGGCGTAAAATTAAATTCTTCAAGATCGTACAATATCGCACCTTCTAATTTATCCCGTTTGCGCGGTTGATTCATTTTATTTATTGTGTGACGGATATCTGTAGTAAATGTTAAGCTATCGGTATAACTCATTCCATAACGATTAGAAAAAATTCCGGCAATGGTTTCAGTTTTATGTCTATTGCACACTTGTTTAAAAACAAACCAGGCAGGTTCTTCCAAACGAAAATACATATTGCTGTTTTGAAACCATACTAAATAGGATTGCCCTATTTTTCTTTTAACGTGAGGTATATTTGTCATCGAAAAATTATTAATGCTGAAAATTATAAAATGGCTTTTTAAATATAGAACTATTTACAAAAATAAAATGCAGTTTGAATTAACCTATAAATTGCATAATCATACACACCTCATTTACTTCAAGGCTAAAATAGATTAGATATAGCATTCTTACTTTAAAGGAACGATAAAATTTAATTAGTGAGAAAAATTTCTATTGCAACAATATTGTTTTAATTTTTAGAAAATTTCTAATTTAAGTGTTGTTTTTCTAAAATAAAGAATTATCTTTATCACGTCATTGCACTAAAATCAGGCGATTTATTGAATTTCGTTTTGTTTTCATTACAATTCAATTTAGAACTTGGTATTCAACAATAAGATCTTCAAAAATGCTATTTGTGATAGGTACTCAATGTGAGTAACAGTAGGTTTACCTTTATCCCCTAGTTATTTATTTTTATCTCAGCAATTGTACCGTTTCTTTTTAAATCAAAGATCGAATTACTTCTCAATTGTTATAGATTGATTGCACATTTATATAAAATAATCCATATAATAAACTTTAAAATACTATGATTATGAAAACAAAAATTACCGAAATTGTAAAAAAGGAAGTTACCGACTTGGAGATCAAGAAGATTTCTCGAAAAGAAGCCATCAAGAAAACAGGTTATATGGCAGCATCGGCTGCAACCATGATGGTTTTACTTAGCAATAGTGCACAAGCTGGACATGGACATAAAGGAAGCAAAAGAGGGGGAGGAAGCTGTTCTCAACCACCTATGGGTCATTAACAAATTTATGAATGAATTAGAAAGGGCAACCAAGTGTTATCCTTTTCACTATTAAGAGGTGTTCAAATCAACAAATTGATTTGAACACCTCTTTTATTTGCGTTCCATTTTTTTTGTAATATGATGCGTTTTTAAAACTCTGCATTTTTAGGAGTTCTCGGGAAGGCAATTACGTCGCGGATATTTCCCATTCCGGTTACGAAAAGAAGAAGTCGTTCGAATCCCAAACCAAAACCGGCATGTGGCACGGTACCGAAACGGCGGGTATCCAGATACCATTCCATTTCGTGCGCCGGAACGCCCATTTCATTCATTCGCGTAACCAACTTATCTAAGTCTTCTTCACGCTGCGAACCTCCTATAATTTCACCAATTCCCGGAAATAATACATCCATTGCAGCAACCGTTTTACCATCAGCATTTTGCTTCATGTAGAATGCCTTAATTTCTTTTGGATAATTAATTAGGATAACCGGTTTTTTAAAGTGTTTTTCAACCAAATAGCGTTCGTGTTCGCTCTGCAAATCGGTGCCCCAGTCAACCGGATACTGAAATTTATTTTTCTTATAGTGATTTGAATTTCTCAGAATTTCAATGGCTTCGGTATAAGGCAAACGAATAAAATTATTCTCCAAAACAAAGCGCAATTTCTCAACCAATTCCATCGAACGCTCGTCCATTGGCTTGTTTTTCTCCTCTTCCTGAAGGCGTTTGCTCAGAAATTCAAGGTCATCCATACAATTGTCGAGTGCGTATTTTATCAGGCTTTTCAGGAAATCTTCAGCCAGATCCATGTTATCCTGAAGTTCATAAAATGCCATTTCAGGCTCAATCATCCAGAATTCAGCCAAGTGACGGGCAGTATTTGAATTTTCAGCGCGGAAAGTTGGTCCAAATGTGTAAATTTCTCCAAGGGCTGTCGCGCCAAGTTCTCCTTCCAATTGACCTGAAACGGTAAGGTTGGTAGGTTTTCCGAAGAAATCCTGTGAATAATCAATCGTTCCATCTTCGAGTAACGGAGGATTTTTCGCATCCAGCGTAGTTACACGAAACATTTGTCCGGCGCCTTCCGCATCAGATCCGGTAACAATTGGAGTGTGCAGATATACAAAGCCTTTGCTGTTAAAATAATTGTGAATGGCAAATGCCATGGCATGCCGAATACGGAAAACTGCGCTAAAAGTGGCTGTACGAAAACGCAGATGCGCGTTCTCGCGAAGAAACTCAAGGCTATGTTTTTTGGGCTGAATCGGGTATTTCTCCGGATCGGCTTTTCCGTAAATTACAATTTCGGTTGCGTTCAATTCAACTGCCTGACCGCTTCCCTGCGAAGCAACGAGTCCACCGGTAATTCCAAGTGCGGCGCTTGTATTGATGTCTTTCAGTAATTCTTCGCCAAATTTTTCCACATCAGCAACAACCTGAAGATTGTGAATTGTTGAGCCGTCGTTCAAAGCAATGAAGCTGACATTCTTGCTTCCTCGTTTTGTTCGCACCCAACCTTTAACAATTACTTGTTGTCCAACCAATTCACCTTTTAAGATTTCTTTAATTTTCAGTCGTTTCATGCTTTATGATATTTCCTGATATTTCGTTAAATTTTCTGCTTCGAAAAGGTACAAAAATATGTTTTTCTACCTGAAAACTGAGCAGTCCCCCATAAATTCAGGGACTGGTCATAAAAAATTAAGATTATGATCTGATTTAATTTTTGAGCAATTCAATTTGAGGAAGAAGTTTTGCCCAGGTTTCTTCTGGAATTTTTGCACCCAAAACCTCAACTACATTTCCGGCCAAAATCGAACCAATTTTTCCGGCAGCTTCAAGATCAAGATTTTCCGCTAAAGCATACAAGAAGCCTGAAGCGTATATATCTCCAGCGCCGGTTGTATCAATACTTTTAGCTGGGATGGCGTCAATCCGAACCAAACGGTTTTCGGTTTTGATTAATGAACCTTTTGCGCCCAATTTTACAACTGCAATACTGCACATTTCAGAAATTGCAAGAACGGCTTCTTCAGGATTTTTACCTGTAAAAGAAAATGCTTCTTCTTCGTTAGCAAAAACTATATCCACATATTCGCGAATAATGCGATTCAGGAAGTCAATGTTCGCTTCCACAATATTGAAACTAGCCATGTCAATGGAGACGAGTAACCCGTTTTCTTTAGCTGTTTTCATTGCAGCCTCAATCAGTGAATGATTTTGAACCAAATAGCCCTCTATGTGTAAAATTCCATATTTCCTGAAGATTTCAGGAGTCATTTCCTCTGCTACCAATTCCATCGCTGCACCAAGATAAGTTCCAAAAGTGCGTTCCGAATCCGGACTTATTAATCCGGTTGCATGCCCGGTGCCGGTATTACTGAAGAAAAAATGGGTGTTAATATTGTTTTTCTTAAAATCTTCGAGATAAAAATTACCAAACTCATCATCTGAAATTTTGCCAATGTATCCACACTTTCCACCCAATTTGGCAATTCCATGCACAGTGTTAGCCGCGGAACCACCGGTTTGAATGGTTCTGGTATTAATTTTTGTTTCTTTTTTTATTTCATCAGAAAGTACTGCATCTACCAAAGTCATACTACCTTTTGGCAACCCAAATTTTTGTAGCACAGAATCATCGGTAATATTGATTAACACATCGATGAGTGCATTTCCGATTCCCAACACTGATTTTTGTCCGTTAGGCGCGCCTTTAAATGAATCCATGTAAATATTTTTTTTGCAAAAATATTTTTTCTTTTCGGAAAAGCTACTATTTTTGCATCGCTTTTAAAGGGAACGGTTACACGTTACTGCGAAAGTATCACATAAATTCTCTAGTAGCTCAGTTGGTTAGAGCGGCGGACTGTTAATCCGTAGGTCGTAGGTTCAAGTCCTACCTGGAGAGCTGAAAAAGGAGGTCAGATCCGACCTCCTTTCTTATTTTATTAAAAGTGCCAACCGTCACGGTAGGTATGCTTTATCCATTCGTTACACATTTCCTGTGCATTCCATTTAACGCTTTGCCGCGAATCATCGTCCACCTTTTTGGTAACTATATCCGACGAAAATGGCAAAAGTTTGGTGGTTACCAGTTGCTCATCAGGAGAAATGTTGTTTACTTTCATATTCTCAGTGTCCCAAAGTAATGTCTTTTGAAGCGACTGCATTCTGACTGCGAGATTGCCCATTACGACCAATTCGTTAAAGGGTCCTGCATATTCGAAACTTGAAGCAGGTTTCCCGCCATTTTTACAACAGTTCACAAAATGCATTTCGTGCCGGCCTCCGCCATTCGGGTCGTCGGGAATTCGTTCCAGTTTCACGATAGTCTTCGGCGTATATTCTGCACCATTTTTATAGACTTTCCAGTTTTCACCGTAAGCTTCTGCAATAAGTGTTGCCTCAGAACCGATAAACATGAAACCACCTCCTGGTTTCATGGGTGCATCGAGCGGCAAGTCGAATGGGCGAGCAGGCATAAAACCTCCGTCGAACCATGTCAACTCTAACTCCGGAAGTGCACAATAAGGTAGATTCTTTCGGGCTGGAAACAAATAAGAAACCTTTGCGGCAATAGGCGCACTTTCTGTATTCACAAGCGACGAACTGGCCTGAAAGGCTGAAGGCGCGCCAAGTTGAAGGGCATAATTTGGAACATCAAGCAAATGACAACCCATATCACCCAGGGCACCGGTTCCGTAATCCCACCAACCTCTCCAAATCCATGGATGATATTCAGGATTGTACGGGCACATTTTTGCCGATCCAATGAATAAATCCCAATCCAATGTTTTCGGAATTTTAACTTCGTTCAGAGGTTTGGGCATTCCCTGGCGCCAAATAGGCCGGTTTGTCCACACATGTGCCTCTTTTATTTCTCCAAGGCACCCGCTTTGAACTACTTCAGCCACTTCATAAACTGAATCACTGGAGTGTCCTTCATTTCCCATTTGAGTGACTACGCCGGTTTTTTTTGCAAGATTTGTCAGATACCTCGATTCCCAAACGGAATGTGTCAGTGGTTTCTGCAGATAGGTGTGTTTGCCAAGTTCCATAGACGCAGACGCAGCTAAAGCATGAGTATGGTCTGGTGTAGCAATTACCACGGCATCAATATCTTTCTGCTTTTCCAGCATTTCCCTGTAATCCTTCCATTTTTTGGCTTTCGGGTATGTTTCAAAAACAGGGTTTGCATAGTCCCAGTCAACATCGCAAAGAGCGACAATATTCTGTCCCGGCATATTCCGTAGGTTAACACTTCCCTTCCCTCCAATTCCGATTCCGGCAATATTTAATTTATCACTTGGGGGCACATGTCCCAATCCGGCAACAGCACGACTCGGCACCAAAGTAATTCCGGCCAGGACTGTAGCCGTGGTGCCTAGAAAATTCCTTCTCGTAAAATTTTGATTTGATTCTTCTTTCATGGTTCATCTTTTTAGGTTAGAGTACAATCTCCTGAATTGCAGAAGATTTGATGATGCGAAAGCTTAAAGTTAACGAAATCAGATCAGTTATAAAATGGTTTTTAAAAATAAAACAGCCAATGTATTATCTGCCGGAATCAGAATGTGCTGTAGTCCAGTAAAAATTTCAGAAATATATAAATAGAAAATGCCGGTCAAAAACGAAATTGACCGGCATCCTTTGTGTGTTTTTCATTAAACTCAATGCATTTCATCAATGCTTATTGCTTCTTTTGCGCCTAATCTAAAGTTTACCCCAATCTTAAACCCGAAAGCAATTTGCTTTACTTTATTGGTCAAGTCGGAAGAAAATACGCCATTGTAAACTCCGTCTTCCTGATACAGTAATTTGTCTTGTGCATCAATCATATTGGTCAGGCCATAGTCGAAATAAACTCCGGCGTAAAGATCTAACCTGTTGCTTAATTTATATAAACCTCCCAAATTACTATAGGCTGATACGACAGGATTCAGACTAATGTCGTTTTTCGGGAAACTGGTTAATGTGGTAAAGTTGTGCTGAGGCATACCATACAAAACTACATTGTATTGCGGATAATATCCCGTAGTTTCAATCGTGCCTCCTTCAGTTTTATAATTGGACTGAACTGCGAATGATACCTTTGGACCGACCGAAAATTGGAATTTCAATTTTTCGTTTATTTCTTTTTGGTAAATAAAACTTACGGGAATGTCGAGTAACAGAATACTTTGTCTTTCCTGCCAATCAGTGTATTGAGTGCGAAATTCAAACGATTCACCGTCGGTATCAACAGAAGCCTTACTCGTTTGGTAATTGAGCGTGGCTTTCGATTCAAACGATTCGAGTCCCAGACCCGCTCCAAATCCCCAGTTCTTTGAGAAGAAATAGTTGTAACCGAGATTTACTCTGTATCCCATGTTGCTTTCCTGCTTTCCGTTTTGAAGGTTGCATTTCAGATTATGGAACCCACTTCCTATATTGAAGTAGATCGACTGAGACTTTTCCTGCGCATGGATTGTTCCTGCTCCCCATAGAAGCAAACTTATGAATAGTAATTTTTTCATCTTTCACTTTATTGAGCCGTCACCAGGATTTTAGAACTTCAAATTCCTGATGACGGTTTTTGTTTTTAATAATTTACAACTGTGATTTTGTAAGTAAACCTCTTTTGGTCAGATGTAGTAACTGTTCCAATATATTCCCCAAACGGTAGTTTGACTGAATTTACCTGTTTTACCTCGTTAATGGTTTGAACCAGTGCTCCCAGAACATTATAGATTCTCATTACAGCTCCCCTTAAATCCTGATCGTTAAGCTCCGTAATTTTTACAGTAAACGGCTCTGAACTTTTTGCCGGATTTGGATAAGCACTAATCGTGGCATTTTTGAACTTTGGAGAATGAATTTCCTGATCACAGCTCCACAATACAGCACCCTCTTTTGTACTTACCTGCAAAGAGTATAAACCATCCAGGCCTGATTCGTCATTATAGAATTGACCTGTAGCCCCTGGAATTGGTTGACCATTCTTGTACCACTGATAAGCAGTGAAGCGATTTGAACTATTATCACACAATATCACATCGTCAAATTTCTTCACGATATAGTCTTTCGACAGTTTAATCGTAAATTCAAATGGATAAACCGGGCTTTCTTCATTCAATTCATTACGGAATTGCAAATTAGCGGTATAAACTCCTTCAACCATATTTGCGGGGATATTGATATAAAGTTTATCCTGATTTTGCACTGAAGGCAGAGGTAAATAGCCGGTGTTCACGAAGCCGGCAGCCAAAGCCGCAGCATTAAAAGTAATCTGGTAGTCCGTTGGGGTACCTTTTAGAATTTGGTAGCCAATAAATAAATCTTCTCCCTGGCACTCACCCATTACCGGTACTTCCAAAGCCTCTGATAATTTTACTATTTCTGAAATTTTTGCACCGGTAAGAATTAAATCAACTGGCTTGATATAATTACTGGCAGCACTTCCACTCAATGTGAAAACAGTTGTAATTACTTTATCATTGCCAGCTACTGCATCGTTGTAACTTGCTATGGCTGAAACATCAATTGAATTTTCATCGCCAGTTTCAACGCCTTGTAAAGTTCCAACACTCTCTACAACGGCAGTTGTTGCATTATCGAACATCTTGTTTGTTACAACTGAAGTGTTCATAATGGTCAACTGCTTTGGAGTAATGTTTGCCATCAGGCCAGAAACTTCATTTAGCGTATAATTTCCGGCACCAGCTCCTGAAATTGATGAACCAGTAACGGTGACTGCTTTGTCGTTTCCAACATTTTTATTCTCGAAAGATGCAGAACCTAAGCTAAGAGAAACAATATCGCCATTAAGCACCCCAACTAGATTTGCCACTGTAACAGTTGCGTTATTGGTACCGTCGTATACTTTATTCTGGGCTTCTGCATCAATAGATAAAAGTGCTTTTGTTACTTCAAAATCAGCCGGCACATAAGTAAAATCGTAGTTATTATCTATTCCGCCGGAAACAGTAATTGCATTCGAGTGGGTTCCAACGGTTGTCAACAAATCGACAGTTGTTCCTGAAGTTGGTTTGGTATCCAAGGCTGATTCGCTATCGCCGTTTTGCCATCCACTGTAATTAAACGTAAGAGTTGGATTGGCATTACCATATACTTTAGTCTGCGAATCGGCTACCACAGCAAGCATAGCTTTTGTTACTTCAAAATCAGCTGAAACATAGGCGAATTCGTAATTGTCGTCAATTCCACCAGAAACTGTGATTGCATTGGTATGGACGCCCGCTGAAGTCGAGATGTCAACCAAAGTACTTGCAACTGGTTTTGTATTAAGAACTGATTCATCTTCACCATTCTTCCATCCATTGTAGTGGAATGTCAGTTCAGGATTAGCGGCACCATAAACTTTGGTTTTTGATTCTGCAGTTACTGTTAACATAACCTTATTCACCTCAAAGTCTGCTGCAACATAGGTAAAATCATAGTTATTATCTGCGGCACCTGAAACGGTAATTGCATTCGTGTAAATTCCAACTGGAGTAAACAGATCAACTAATGTATTTACTGCTGGTTTGGTATCCAGTACCGATTCATCCTCTCCGTTTTTCCACCCACTATAGAGAAATGTCAATTCAGGATTGACTTCAGCAAATATTTTGGATTTTGAATCAGCAGTTACTGTCAACATGGATTTTGTTACCTCAAAATCGGCAGGAGCGTAGGTGAAATCATAATTGTTATCGATACCTCCTGAAATCGTGATCGCATTGGAATAAACTCCGGCTGATGTCAAAAGATCAACAGTTGTTGTTGCTGTTGGTTTAGTGTCTAAATCAACTTCAGAATCACTGTTTTTCCAACCATTGTATGTGTAAGAAAGTGTTGGATTAATATCACCATATGATTTGGTTTGAGGATCCGCGATAACATTTAACATCGCTTTGGTTACAGTGAAGGTTCCCGAAACAACAACTATGTTATATTTTTTATCGGGGCCTACAGTCATTGAAATTGATCCGCCATATACTCCCACATTTGTATTTTTAGTAACAGTGGTCGTAGGATATGGTTTGATATCCAAAGCATTTTCAGTATCAGCATTCTTAAATCCGGTGTAATGATATGTTAATGTTGGATTCTCATCACCATAGACTTTGGTCTTGGAATCAAGCCAAATTGATAACAAGGCTTTAGTTACAGTGTAGTCGGCTGGTACATACGTGAAGTCGTAATTGTTGTCAGCGCCACCGGCAACGGTGATTGCGTCTGTATGCGTTCCGACGTTTGTCTGCAGGTCAACGGTAGTCGATGCCGTTGGTTTGGTATCCAATACGGTTTCATCATCGCTGTTTTGCCACCCGCTGTACTGGAAAGTCAGAACATCATTTACATCTCCGTACACTTTGGTCTGGGCATCCGCGGTGACGGTCAGCATGGCTTTGGTCACTTCATAGTCGGCTGGTACATATGTGAAATCGTAGTTGTTGTCAGCGCCACCGGAAACGGTGATCGCGTCTGTATGCGTTCCCACGTTTGTCAGCAGGTCAACGGTTGTCGATGCTGTTGGTTTGGTATCCAATACGGTTTCATTATCGCTGTTTTGCCATCCACTGTATTGGAAGGTCAGAACATCATTTACATCGCCGTATACTTTGGTCTGGCCATCCGCTGTAACGGTCAGCATGGCTTTGGTCACTTCGTAATCGGCTGGCACATACGTGAAATCGTAGTTGTTGTCAGTGCCACCGGCAACGGTGATCGCGTCTGTATGCGTTCCCACGTTTGTCAGCAGGTCAACGGTTGTCGATGCTGTTGGTTTGGTATCCAATACGGTTTCATTATCGCTGTTTTGCCACCCGCTGTACTGGAACGTCAGGACATCATTTACATCGCCGTAAACTTTTGTCTGTGCATCCGCGGTGACGGTCAGCATGGCTTTGGTCACTTCGTAGTCGGCTGGTACATACGTGAAGTCGTAGTTGTTGTCAGCGCCACCGGAAACGGTGATCGCGTCTGTATGCGTTCCCACGTTTGTCAGCAGGTCAACGGTTGTCGATGCTGTTGGTTTGGTATCCAATACGGTTTCATTATCGCTGTTTTGCCACCCGCTGTACTGGAAGGTCAGAACATCATTTACATCGCCGTACACTTTTGCCTGGGCATCGGCTGTCACGGTCAGCATGGCTTTATTGACTGTAAGAGTTTGGCTGACCTGTGTCGCTGGGGAAAAAATATTATTTCCCGCCTGATCGGCATAGACAGTGCAAGCCCCTGCTCCTACAATGTGTATCTGTCCTCCCAGAATTGTTGCAACGTTAGGATCGGAAGTTGTAAGAGATACTGCAAGTCCGGAAGAAGCGGTTGCCGAAAGTGCAAAATCTGCATCACCATACGTTTTACTTGTCAAAGGGTCAAAAGTAATGGTTTGAGATTGTTTTGGAGTTGTAAAGCTCTCAATTCCACCATAATTTGTGCCCGCCGAATTTATGGCATAAGCCTGAACGTTGTATGTTGTATTTGGACTCAACGAACCAATTGATTGGCTGTAACTTCCAGCACCTGTTCCAATTGCCAGTTTTGTAACGCCATTTCCCCCTATTTCGGGAATGGTATTGGTCGATGAATAAACAATTCCTCGTTCTGTTACTGAAGTGCCTCCATCATAAGTTACGTTTCCGCCCATAGTGGCCGATGTGGCATCGAAAGTTGAGACATTTGTTGTTGTTACAGCAGGTATCGCATCCTGGTATTCAATGAATGGGCCATTCAACAGGAAGTTTGCTGTTGAGTATTCACCGTTCAATTTTAAGACTAACTCAGCTTGGTTTGCAGCTCCGTCGGTATCGATAAACAACGAGGTTTGTGTTCCGTCGTAATGTATCTGCACCGAGTATGCGGCAACGTTTGTACCGGTTCCTCCAGTCACAGTACCATTGGTATAGTCGATAGATGGATTCCCATTTAACATGCCATTCACAACTCCCTCGGCCAATTTTATAACCTGAATTTTGTCGCCCGATCTGAAGTTGGAAATCTCATTATTCCCTACGGTATTATGGTAATATGTCAACACTTCGGGACCACTGCCAAGTGT
Source organism: Prolixibacteraceae bacterium (assembly GCA_963677955.2). GTDB lineage: Bacteria > Bacteroidota > Bacteroidia > Bacteroidales > Prolixibacteraceae > Aquipluma. The sequence continues at coordinate 2,268,365 of CAXXQR010000001.1, read as the reverse complement.
GATTTGATTGGAGCCAGGAAATATTCCGTAATCAATAGTATTGTTTAATACCATATTGTTGCTGGCTATTATTGAAGGTGCTGTCGAAGACATTTCGGTTACTATTGCTTCATCATACCCATCAACGGTGTTGTTGCTGATAACTGTCCCGATGCTGGAAATAATATCAATCGCAGTATTCCCATATCCGCCATCGTTGGAAGTAAAATCGACATGCCACGATTTTGTTTGGTTTGACCGCTCAAATGTATTTCCGGAGATAACAAAATCATCACCCGCTTCATACAACAAGACTCCGGCCGGAGAATACAGACCAGGATTAAAATAATAACCGGGTTGTCCCTCTTCAGGGATTACAATACCCATACCCAACATTTGGTTGTTTGTTACCGAGCCCTTGGTTCCACGCCGGTCATCGTTTGCTCCGCCTAAACCTGAGCGGTCAGAGGAGGCTACCTGGATACCGTTTCCGGTACTCCACAGCGTTTGCCCATAGCCTTGAATGGTGTTGTTATCAATATTTACTGTCAATGTTGGCCCCCAAACCAGCACGGCTGTTTTCTGGAACTGGGTGATGTATGAATTGGTCAGGGTAAACGTATGTTCACCGGCGGTTGAACCGCTTTCTGCAAAAATGGCATCGTTGTGGTTGATCCCTGCGGGTTGGTCGGTTGGCAAGTAGCCATCAGGCACGGCGCTGCTCGGATCTTCCTGGTTTGTAACAAACTGAGAAGCCAGGTTACGAATTCCGGTTACGTATACGTTGTCGATTGTTACCGTTGTGTTGTAAGCGCCAATCCCATGGAAATCATACAAGCCTTTGTTCTCGGCATATTCAGGGTAAGTAATAAAACCCTGGTCGCGTCCATCAATTTTTAAATCTTTAATTGTAACCGGCGCATCGTTCGTTGTTTTTATCCCGATAATGTCAAACACATCCTGATCTTTCATATTCTTCCAGTTGCCGCCGCTTATCGCAAGTTGATCAGCCTCCGGCGATTCAATGGTGGTCAAATCACGACCTGCACCCTGAAGTGTAATTCCTTTGGTAATGGTAACCTGCTCTGTATAAGTTCCTGCATCGATTTTTATTACATCACCATCCTCAGAAGCATTAACTGCAGATTGAATGGTGCAGAAACCGCTGAAAAGATTGCCTAAACGATATAAATAGACGGAAACCTGTGGTGCTATGATTTCTATATTGGCAGATGTGACACAACCATTGTCATCAGTCACAGTTACGGTATAAGTTCCGGCAGCCAATCCTGATGCAGTGGCTGCAGTTCCTCCTGATGGCGACCATGAGTAATTGTATGGAGCAGTTCCTCCAGTGACAGATACTGTTGCGGTTCCATCTGCATTACCACCACAAGAAACATTTGTATATGAACTTATGGATGCATCCAGTGCTGTTGGTTGTGTTACAGTAAAATTTTGAGTTGCAGTACATCCATTGTCATCAGTTACAGTACAAGTCCAGGTGCCGGCGGTTAAACCAGTTACAGAGGTTGTTCCGTCTCCAGTCGGATTTCCCGGTGTCCAGTTATACGTGTATCCGCCTGAACCGCCAGTGGCTGCATTTACAGCGGCGGCTCCGTTTGCACCCCCGTTGCACGCTATGTTTGTCTGCGAAGCAGCAGTTAGACTCAGCGCTGTTGGTTCGGTAATGGTGAAACTGTATGAAGCAGTAGATCCATTGTCGTCGGTTACAGTACAGGTCCACGTTCCGGCAGTTAGCCCGGTTACTGAAGTTGTTCCGTCGCCAGTCGGGTTGCCTGGCGTCCAGTTATAGGTATATGGCTCTGTACCTCCCGTAGCCGCTGAAACCGAAGCAGCGCCATTCGAACCTCCGTTACATGAAACGTTTGTTTGAGATGATGCATTAAGTGTTATCGACAGTGTTGTAAAACTCGTTGCTGTGCCATAACTTGTACCAGCCGAGTTGGTAGCATAAGCGTTAACGTAATACAAAGTACCCATAGTTAATGAGCCAACCGACTGACTAAAACTACCGGTACCAGAACCGATTGCCACCTTTGTTGCACCTTCGGCAATGGTCGGTGTATCATCGGAAGTGGAATAAACCACTCCTCTTTCCGTTATAGCTCCTCCACAATCAGCGCTAATATTTCCTCCAAGAGTAGCCGAACTATAGTCAATTGACGAAGCTGCACTAGTCGTTAATGTTGAGAGTCCTCTAACAGTTACGGTGAAAGAGCAATTGGCTGTATTTCCCAGGCCATCGGATGCAGTATAGGCTTCAGTAGTAACACCTACGGGGAAACTTGCGCCACTTCCTAATCCTGAAGTACGAGAGATAAAACTGCCTTTACTATAATGTATTGTTCCATTAAACAGCCGGTATGAATAGGTTGCTGAAAACGGATAAGCTTTACCAACACCTCCCGTCATTGTCAAATCACTATTGGTAGCTAAAGTCACATTGCCCGTAGCGCTACTGGTATAATTTAATCCTCCGCTAACTGTATTTGTAACATAAAAGGCATAGTGTTCTCCGGCAGCAACAAAAAGATTGATATCTATTGGAATTTCAGTCTCCACATTGTTTGCCGAAGCATAAACAGACACTGTATTGCCCACTTTTGTCCAAGCGGCCGAATTGGTTTCAGAACCTATATATGAACCTGATTTGTAATAAATTTCATAGTCTGCAGTGGTCCCACCGTAAAGGTTAGCCCCAATCCTTGTAATATAAATATCAGATGTAGCAACAATATCGAACATAGCACCTCGTGAACCATTGTTGGACGCATAAGATGTTGCCAGACTGCCGTTTTCACTAATTGGATTTGTAGTCAAAGCCGGGTAGGTTACAGTTGCAGCACAAGTTCCAGGCTCAGAGTCCACGATGATATTATCCGGACAATTGGTAAACTCAATCGCGGGTGCTGCCGAAGTTGTAAAACTCGTTGCCGTACCATAACTTGTGCCAGCCGAGTTGGTAGCATAAGCGTTAACGTAATACAAAGTACCCGCAGTTAACGAACCAACAGATTGGCTGAAACTACCGGTACCGGAACCGATTAGTACCTTTGTTGCACCTTCGGCAATGGTCGGTGTATCATCGGAAGTGGAATAAACCACTCCTCTTTCGGTTACAGTTGCACCACCATCGGCGGTTACGTCTCCGCCCATTGTTGCCGAAGTGGCGCCAAAAGTGGAAATCGCAGTGGTTGTTACAGTTGGCACAACAGATGTTGGCGCACTTGGCTTAGTAAGTATAACTCCATTGTCACCGGAAACGACAATATACCCATTCCCGTAAGTAAAACTGTAAAGATCGCTTGTAACTCCAGATGTTTCAGTCGTCCAGTTTACGCCATCCGACGATTTAATAATAATCCCTCCAGCTCCAACAGCATAGAAGTATCCATTGGCAAAACCAACGTTATATAATCCTGCACTTGCAGTATAAGTTGCTGCAGATCCCCATGTGTCACCACCGTCAGATGACATAATAACAGTTCCATTATCTGCAACTGCAACAAAAATTCCATTTCCATAAGCTACCCCTACTAAATATAGATCCATTGACATTGGTCTCCAAGTCCAGTTGGTAGCATCGGGAGACGTAAAAATACGTCCACGACTCCCCACTGCAACATAAATACCATCTCCATAGCCCATAGCATTTAAAATCAAGCTACTGGTATTGTTAGATGGATCTAATTCGTGAAATTCCTGAGTCCATGTGATTCCGTCGCTTGATTTAAAGATAGACGAATAACCACCCAGATTACTTTGACTTACAGCTGCAAATCCACTACTTCCATAGGCAATACCTACCATGAAAGAACCACTACCATTACTTCCAATCTGTTTTTCAGACCATGTTTCTCCGTCATCTGTTGAATAGAATCCGTACTCACGGCCATTATTATCAGTTGCAACAAATGTACTATTCCCATAAGCCACGAAGGCAGGTTTTCCCGTTACAGTTTGTTTCAATGTCCAGCTCTGGGTATTATCTGTTGATTTGTATACTTTTCCGGTATTGTAGTCAATTGTTATGAATACATTATTTCCGTATTGCACGCAGTAGAGCAAGCTTCCAGCACTTGGAGTTACTTTCGTCCAACCTTCAACCGGTGCTGCGGTTGTGGTAAAACTTGTTACAGCCCCATAACTTGTGCCAGCCGAGTTGGTAGCATAAGCGTTAACGTAATACAAAGTACCCGCAGTTAACGAACCAACCGATTGGCTGAAACTACCGGTACCAGAACCGATTGGTACCTTTGTTGCACCTTCGGCAATGGTCGGTGTATCATCGGAAGTGGAATAAACCACTCCTTTTTCGGTTACAGTTGCACCACCATCGGCGGTTACGTTACCACCCATTGTTGCCGAGGAAGAATCAAATATTGAGATTGAACTTGTAGTGACTGATGGAGTAGAGACTGAAGGTGTTGTAAACAACCTGAAATTATCAGCTCCGATTTCTTCTGTTGAACTGCCGTTGGCGAAAACGTTCAGCCGCAAATCAAGCGTGGTGCCAGTTGATGGTATGTTTGCACTGAATTCCTGAAAAGTGTAAGAGAGCGCGGTTCCGTCTCCAACGAGATCGCCAGTTGTTTCGAGATTCAGCGTTTGGGATTGCGCTGTAGAATTGGCGTAAAAAGCGACTAACGGAAGCCAGCCACCACCGTCGATTTGATACTCTACTTTAATGAAATCTTGTGATGGTGCAAAGCTGGAACCTTCCCAATTGGCTCCAAAAGCATCATTAGCAGCAAAAAGTCCTTTGAAAGAGAGTCCGGTCTTTCCGGAAATGTTTATTCCTGACCATGTGACTTGCTGGTTTGCTGATTGTGAGGCATTTGTGCAGGAACCTCCATAATCAATATCTTCGCCGGCCCAGAATTTAGAACCTTCATATCCTGAATATGATCCGCTCTGGAGGTTAATACTAGATACATTTGTCCGCAAGAAATAAGCTGTGGCCGGAGAACCACAAGAAAACGTAGAGGATGGAGTTCTGCTTCCGCTACTTGGAGCGCCAGAGTCTTCAAAGGTATCGCTCCAAAACTGTGTCTGGGCAAAAACTGTAAAATACCCTGAAAGGATAAACAGTAATGTAAGAAAAGTAAACTTGTTTCTCATAGTCATTTATTTATTTATTTGATTTATTCATGTCGTTTGAATATTGGGATTGATTTTTAACACAAGCCCAAAGGAGTTGATCGAATGAAAAACTATTTTCAGTGTATGCTGTAAGCGAATTTAAAGTCTCCAACATTTTCAACACTTGATCGGAATTAACATCGTTCCCGATCTTTTTTTCAATTTCAGAATTTGAAGATTTTTCGGTAATTGAGGTAAGTAGTTGTATCGCTATGAACCAGAATTTAATGGGTAATTTTGAATTTTCCATGGCAGTGCCTGATTTTACAGAGATCAGATTGCCACATTTTTCGCATTCAAACTTATCGATTTCCTTAACCCATTCATGCTTATGGTTACCGCATTTGAAACAGGTAATGCCCGCACTCTGTCTGGCTGCAACAAAGTATTTCAGGCAAGATTCTTCGTTCGGGAAACGGTCTATAAAATCGAACAAATCCATTAGCTGGGTTTTATACAGAATTATTCGATGTAAAAGTATTTTAGAGAAAACAAGGAATCAATCAGCAAATCGCTGATATTATGGGTGCGAAATACTGATTTTTTAAATGGGCAGAAACGAATTAGCGGAGTTGTATTCTGGAGTGAAGCAGACAAGATACTCTAGTCAAGCGAAATAATTCCTTTTTTCAGGGCATATTTAACGATGTCTGTTGTTGTTTTCAGATTAAGTTTTTCGAGGATATGCTGCTTGTGTGTATTAATCGTTTTAATGCTTACAAACAGTTGATTCGAAATATCAGAAACCGAAATTCCTTCAGCAATCAATTTTAATATTTCAGATTCCCGGTCTGTTAGCTCGGAGCTGGTTGATGGTCCTATTTCTTCTTTTGTAAGATATTCCTGAATTAATATCTCGGTAATTTTTTCGCTTAGGTATTTTTTACCACGGTGAACAGTCTGGATTGCTTTTATCAATTCGTCGTAAGAACAATTTTTGAATAAATAGCCTGATGAACCTGCCTCCAACATGCCTTTGATGTACTGCTTGTCAATATGCATAGAAAGGCCTATTACTTTTATATCGGGCTTTTCTTTCAGCAGTTGAGCGGTAGCCTCTACTCCATCCAGATCGGGCATATTAATGTCCATTATCACAACATCCGGATTGAGTTGCCTGGCTTTATCAATAGCGTCTTTACCGTTTACCGCCTGCGCAATTACTTCAATTTCCGGAAAATCGGCTAATAAATTAGCCAACCCTTCTCGAAATAGCTGATGATCGTCAGCAAGAATAACTTTAATTGACATAAAATAAAAACTTAAACCGGAATTTGAACAACAGCTTTTGTACCTGTGAACTCGCCAGATTCGAAATTCAATGTTCCACTTATTGAATCCAGCCTTTCTTTGACACTAAATAACCCAAATCCACTCTGACTCATTGATTTGACTATTTTTCGAAAATTAAATCCCTTGCCATTGTCTACAACCGAAATATACAATATTTTTTGTTCAATTGAAATGTCAATTTTAATTAAGCTAGCATTGGCATGTTTTATTACGTTATTGAGAAGTTCTGCAATTATCCTAAATACCAATATTCTAACATCAGTATCTATTTTAATTTTTTCAACTTCACTTTTCAGGATTGTTGAAATGCCATATTTGGTTTCTATTTGTTCCAATTTCCATTTTATCGCGGGAATTAACCCAAGTTCATACAGAATCGGAGGACTAAGATCATACGTTAACGACCGGGTTTGCGAAATCGCATTGTTAATTAATTCTATTGATTCATTAATTGTTTGAGCAGCTTTTAAGTTTTGATCGGAAGGTGGAATGGCGGAAAGCTTAATGTTTGCGAGCGAAAGTATCTGGCTGATTCCATCGTGTAAAAATTCCGCAATCTTGCGACGTTCCCTTTCCTCTGTAATCGATAATTCGGAATTCAATCTTTTCAGTTTTGCCTGATATTCTTTTATTTTTTCCAGGCTCTTCTGAAGGCTTTTTTCTGCCCGAACTCTGACACTAATATCCTGACAAATACCACGATATCCTATTAATTCATTTGCTTTATTAAATAGTGGAAATCCGCTTGCCGATAACCATACTTTTTCACCGCTTCGATGCCGAAAAATTAATTGCTCATTTTTGAAAGCATGATCCAACTTCATATTCCCTTTCCTGAATTTCACAAACGGTTGCTTTTTACTTTCTGATGAAAGTGGGAAAAAGCACATTTTATTGGTAATTTCCTCATCCTTATATCCCAGAACTGTATCTATAATAGGACTAATGTATGTAACCAATCCCATCGAGTCTATTTCCCAAATGAATTCAAGCGCAAAACCGGAAATTTGAAGAAATCGTTCTTCGGAAAAATTGAATTCCTTAATTTGCTTTTTTATGTATATCTCGAGTTCCTGATTTTGTTTTCGTAAAGTATCCTCGGCTTTTTTAATGCGAAGCATAACATTTACCAAGGCAACAAACTCCTCTCGTCTAAATGGTTTCGACATAATTGCATCGGCTCCTGCTTTTAACCCATCTAACCTGGTTTCCGCATTCTGTCCGTCAGCAGAAATCATTAAGACAGGAATGCTACTTGTCTCCGGCAAAGATTTTAAAACCCGGCATGTTTCGTAACCATCCATTTCGGGCATAAAAATATCAAGTAAAATGGTCTGTGGAGTATGTTGCTGCGCAATTTCAATGCCTGCTTTACCCGATAAGCTCGTCAGAATTTCAAAATCGGGATGGCTTTTTTGGAGTATACTTCGAGCAAGAAGAAGATTACTTTCGTTATCGTCAATTACCAAAATTTTTAGAATCCGATTTGATTCATGCATGAGAGAAATATTAATAATACCAGTTAGCTCAGTTATAAGTTCTGAAGGGTGCTAAAGATAAAAATTCTAATAAGAGAGTCAAGAATAATTATGGTGAATTTAATTGCTTTTTAATTTTTGCAAGATAGACTTAGTTCCGATTTGCAATTTATTAATATGTAAGATATCTCTCTCCCGAAGAATAGTGCAAAATGCATAATAAGGGCAATCCTCACCATGAAAGTACATTTTACTTCATATCTAAAAAATCCTGTCGAAAACATTTACTGAATAAAATTGTGACAGCGATTTACAATTTACTCAATCACAATTTTGCCCGCTGATATTGCAATGGCCAGTCAATATCATCGTCCAGAATTTTGGCGGCGTGCAAGGCAAAATACGGATCTCTCAGCGAAGCCCTCGCAATTATAATCAGGTCGGCCTGGCCTTTTTTAAGAATTTCCTCGGCTTGCAGAACTTCTGTAATCAAACCCACTGCACCAGTTGAAATACCTGTCTTTTCTCTGATCCGCTCTGAAAGATGAACCTGATAACCCGGGCCAACCGGAATCCGGGCATAAGGCACAAGTCCTCCGGAAGAACAATCGATCAGATCGACGCCCATTTCTTTCAAAATGGCCGAAAGTTTTACCGCTCCATCAATATCCCAGCCTCCTTCGACCCAGTCGGTTGCTGAAATACGAACAAACAATGGCAGGTTTTGAGGCCAGACAGATTGCACTGCATTTACAATTTCGAGTAAAAGTCGTGAACGATTTTCAAAACTTCCACCATAATTGTCTGCTCGCAAATTGCTTAAAGGCGAAAGAAACTGATGAATTAAATACCCGTGTGCCGCATGAACTTCCAGAACTTTATAACCAGCCGTAATGGCACGCTGAGCTGCAGCTTTAAAATCAGAAATTACATTTTTTATTTCATCTACCGATAATGCTTGAGGCACAGGGTCTTCAGGATGAAAACTTATGGCCGATGGCGCTACTGTTGTCCAGCCTCCCTGCGAAGCGGCCAATTGTTTACCTCCGTCCCACGGATTGGCACAACTGGCTTTCCGACCCGCATGAGCCAATTGAATTCCGGCCATAGCACCATGTTCGTGTATGAATGAAGTTATATTCCTTAATTTTTCAATGTGCTCATCTTTGTACAAACCCAGATCAGAAGGAGTAATTCGACCTTCAGGAGAAACAGCTGTCGCCTCCTGAATGATTAACGCAGCGCCACCAACTGCACGGCTTCCCAAATGTACCAGATGCCAGTCGGTTGCAAAACCATCAATGGCAGAATATTGGCACATGGGTGAAATGGTTATCCGGTTTTTGAGGGTAATCGCTTTGATTGTAAATGGCGAAAATAGTTTTGACATATTTTATTTCGTTTACGTGAATAACTTGTTTCAAACGTTTCTCAATAAACATTGATTGAAACATTTGAATGATCAATATGTTGACTACGACTTTCCGGATTAATTATTGTCGCAAATTGCCGTTTTCAGAACTCATTGCGTATCAACCACGGCAATGGTGGCCATGTTTACAATTTCACGGACCGAACATTCCATAGGAACAACTTGAATGGGTTTTTTCATTCCCATTAAAATTGGACCGACCAATTCAGCCCTGCCAACTTCGTAAATCATTTTGTAAGCAATATTTGCAAAAGTCAGGCTTGGAAAAATTATTGTATTTACATCTTTATCTTCCAAAAAGCGAGAAAGGAAATTCATGACCTCGAAGTTCCTTATTGAGAGCAAAGTTCATCTGTATTTCGCCATCAACAACCAATTCAGGATGTTTCTTATTCGGGAATTGGTCTTCACAACCCGTGAACTGGTGCAAAAATCATTTATTTTCAGGCCTTTGAATATTTCTCTACAGATTTATATGGTGTATTTTACAGTGCAAATCCGCTTATTGCTGCTTTTCCCGATGTAATTTTTTCAGCCATTCGGAATGGTATGGAAAGTCCCAGTACAGATTAATTCCTGCCCGAATTCCATCCCACTGAGGCTTTACACGTTTATTTGTGTCCTGAAGAAATATTTTCTGATCCTTCTGTCCATGAAGGTAATAGCCATTCTCAAAACCCAGAAAATATCCGAGAGTGACATTGACTTTCAATTGCGGAATGATTTTTTTGAAATAGCTGATTCCGGGCTGGAAATAAAATCCGAATGCATCAAAATCCTGATTGTCAGAATCAGATTCATCATAAAGTTTAAATTCAGTATCAATATTCATTGAACTAAAAGAAACCCCACCTTCAAGCGAAAGATTTAACCCGTCATCTTTGCCCGGAGCCTTTCCTACCAGCACTTTAAGTCCGGGGAAAAACCCTTTCTGAACATTATCCATCGTATATTTTCCTGAATAATCGGCCAAAGTATACCGTGCGCCGGTTGAAGTTGTGCTGAGATTTATACCCAATGCTATATATTTAGGGAAACAATACATTACCTCAGCTTTATAAAAAAAATATGCCGGAAAATTATCGGTAGCCAATGGCTTAAAAGGTAACAAATCAACAACTTCCTGATTTAATTGCTTTGTTGATTTCATCCCAAATGTAGCCCATCCACCTCCGACGCCAATCAAAATATTTTGTGCTGAAAGTGAAAGTGTTGAGATAAAAAAAAGTACAAAAAAAAGTATGCGATAGGTTTTAAGTTTCATATTCCTTAGAATTTATTCATTAGTTAACCGGGTTTAAAATCACGCCTTTCCCTTCACCCCATAAAATCTGCCCATTGTTGTAAAAAAGATTCCATTTATTCACATAATTGGTATTTCCGGTTTTCATCACTTCCTTGCTTGTTCCATTATTTGGATCGAAAAGGATCAGGTTATTTTCAACCCTCAGAAATAATTTTCCACTGCTCATATCCAGATTATACGCTTCAACAATTGGGCTGGCAAAAGTCCATTGCTTTTCGATTTGCCAGGTGTTGCAATTCAAAACTTCAACACGGTTGCTAAAAGCCCTGACAAGCTTTTCATTTGCTCCGGGCAAATAATCGGCATGCAAAACATAGTCATTGTTGTCATTGAATCCGGGTAATCGTTCAATCTGGTTGTTCCGGAACTCGAAATATTCATACCCATTGTAGGTTTCGCACAAGAAGAAATTACCTGAAGCAGATATTTTATTAGAGTACAACCCATTGTATTTCAATTGAATTTCTCCAAGTTCGGTTTCATTCAAATAATCGAATAAAACTGCTGTCTGGTCGTTAATAATAACGCCGGTCCCTTTGTCGGAAACAGAAGCAATATGACCCATTACAGGATAAATGGAAGATAGACTTAACAATTTACTTTTTGACGCATTCTGCAAATCGTACAATTGAACCTGACCTAAAGAATTAAGCTTTGCAACCAAATACCTGTTGTTGGATGAAACATCGAAACTGCTGTAGCCAATATCGCTCGTGAATTCTTTGGTGACCGAAAATTGCTGGTTGTCAAAAACACTAATTCTGTTATAGTTGTATAAATAAGTCATAGGAGCCAGACCACCGAGAGCGGTATTGTATTTAGGAGTTTCAAGGCCGTATGCAGCTATGGCTTTAGTGGATAAAACCTGTTGCAAAAGCCAGTCCTCGTAAAGGTTATCCGACAAGGCTATTGGTGTTAGAAACAATTCGTAATAATATGCAAACCGTGGTGAAGGTACTATGCACGAATCTGTTGTCACCGAATTTATGTCGAGCAAAGTTTGAAACTGACCAGTATCATCGCGAAAAGAAACACGGTAACCTTTCAGATTTTTGCTATAAGGCGGAATACTCCATTTTAACAGGATATCTCCAGTACTGGTATTCGTGGCAGAAAGTTCAGGCAAAGGTCCTTTTACTGTCATATCCGAACCATAAAACTGGTCGTTAACAACTATGTAATACCTCGATTCTTCACCATGGTAAGTGTTGTCAACAAACGAAGTCTGATCCTGGGAAAGTATAGTCGTAACCAAAACCCTGGAATTTTGCAGGTATGGCATTTCTTTATAAAGTTTATAATTGCTGAAATCCATCCCTTTAAACATCCGCCAGTCAATTTCAAGTGATCCATTAATAAACTCGGTTTTTAAAATATCTGACCCCAAATGGTAGCTGTCGACAATTACAATTGTCCATTGTCTTTCCAATAGAAAACCTTCAGCACCTAATTTATCGGCAATACTTCCTGTTCTGGAATGAGTAAATAGCTTCATAATCATCGGATATGCCCCTGAATCAGTATTTGTAAAATACCAGGAAAGCTGTATACTTCCCGTTTTGTCTTCGAATACTGACGTTTCCTGGCCGTTGATAATAAATTGAGCACCAACTACCTTGTCGCTATTTGATACGTATGAAAAATTTAGCCATTCATTTTTGGTGACGTAAATTGTGTCGGTTGCCAGATTTAAGTCGACATCAACATCTGGTACAGTTCCTGTAGAATTGAGTTCAACGAAATTTTCACCATCAGGTTGAAAGTAGCAGGATGTTAGCGAGAGGAGAGACAATATTGTAAGCAAAAGAAATTGATTTTTCATGGCTGTCAACAAAATTGTAGTTTAAAATAAGCTGGAAAAAAACGTTCAAATCTCAAGCTTGAAATACGGGAAAATGGCAAATCAGTTATCCTAAATAGTATGTCGTGGTTCATTTCAAATTAGTTGATTGAGGTTTGACTTACAGAAGAAAAATGAACTATTCGCAACAAATGTACAAAAACAAACCAATCATAATATTCATAACTTAATTTGAAACTAAAATATTATTTGTGCCGAAAAATTGTTTAATGGACGAAAGTGTTAGACATTTCACAAACTGACGTAACAAATATTCTTAAATTTTTACCCTGAAGCATTGGCATACCTAAAATTTTAATCTGGAATTAAATACGAAACTTTCGGGTAGAAATATCAAAAGAATTTTGGGAAAGGCCCCATTTATCGAACTGATGCTTCATAAGTTGTTAAAAAACATACGCAAACACCAATTAACAGCCTGAAAACTAAGCAACCCGTTATTTCAATTTCAAAATTTAATCGCTTAATTTGTTAAAGAAAAATTAAAGAGGATGAACGATATGTGGCGAGGACTTACTTCTCTTTCAGTAAAAGAAAGTGACTACTTTAACGACAATCATGAAAAATTTGAGATAGTGGGCGGTTGTCCAGTAGAAGAAAGTGCGTGTCTAAATTATCTTTCAGCGATAAATAAAAGCTTTGCTTCTTCACATAGTTTTCATCTAAGCAAAGATTACCCGAGATCAATCGAATCATTAAAATATGCTTACACAATGACCTCAAAAATGGAGGACTCATTTTGCAAAGAATGTATCGATTTATTTCGGTCGTCAATTATTCAATCACTTGAGAACATTCATGATGATCTTCGGAGAATGACGACTGGTTTTATCATGAACAAGCGATTTAAACCCAGTTACGATATGGCTTCAATGGTTTTGGAAGAGCTGAAAAATTTCTGAGCACTTTTTGATCTCCATGCCCTAATTTAAGGTAGAATTCCTCACAAAAATGAAAATTCGGGTCTTAAACAATGTTAAATACTGTAACTGAAACTATCGTCTTTTGTGTTCATGACTGATTAATATTTTTTAAGATATACTTGTCTTTTATTTGCTTTTTGTTCAACATTTTCCCCCTTCAATCCTTATAAATGAAAAAACTAAGAAAATGTAATTAGAATTTCTAAAAAAAAATCGCATATTTAGAACGGGAAAAATTGGATCATATGAAAGATAAGCAGGGAAGATCGTTATCGTTGTCAAATGGAAGTAATAATAATTTGATGGGGAAGCAGGAGAAAATAGAAATTTCAGGTTGCCCTAGAAATGGAATTAATTGCGTGGAACATCGTTCTATTATTAATCAAAAATATATTGAAGCAGACCGTCATCTCCAAAGTAAAGATTATCAAAGATCTATTGAAGCATTAAAAAATGCGTATTATAAAGCCACTGATTTGAAGGAGAATACCTGCCAAAGTTGTGCCGAACTCTTTCGCCTGACAATCACTCAATCTCTCGAAGAAATTCATGCAGATCTTCGAAAAATGACTACCGGATTTTTTAAATCCAAACGATTTAAATCAAGTTACGAACTTGCAACAACTGTTCTGGAAGAAATTAAAAAGGTGAAATAATTTGTTTGATTAACTGCTAACGTAAAAAAGGGCAATCTCAGAATCGAAATCCCGATTTGCCCTTTTATATTACCATAAACAAGTTAACCTATCGTTTACTTAATACTTCCTTTTCATATTCCTGAATTTCACCAATGTAATCAGTTCCTACGGCAACTCCTTCTTTCAGGCAATAGTAATCCCAAACAGCACTGAATGGTTTGGTTTTTAACTCTTCGAGTGTGGCCAGCCGTTCGAAATTTTGACCTGCTTCTTCCATTTTTAACAAAGTCTGGGTTGGTTCGAGCATGGCAATCATAAATGCTTTCTGAGTTGCACGTGTGCCAACCACGTAGGCGCCAATCCGGTTAATTGAAGCATCAAAAAAGTCAAGACCAACATTTACCCGACCCAAAAAGCCATTCCGCACAATTTCAGATGCAATTAACTGAACATCTTCGTTCAAGGTAACCACATGATCAGAATCCCAGCGAATAGGCCGGGTAACATGAAGTAATACACCATCAACAAATTGAAGTACCGATGAAATTTTATCTCCTACAACTTCAGTTGGATGAAAGTGGCCGTTGTCCAAACAAAGAAGGATGTTATTCTGCATAGCGTATCCCATGTAGAATTCATTCGAACCAACCGTCATCGATTCCAATCCAATACCGAACACTTTACTTTCAACGGCGTCCTTCATGTACTCTTTTGGATATTTGACTACCATCGCTTCATCCAGCGATTTTTTCAACAAAGCACGATGTCCGTTGCGATCGATCGGCGTATCTTTTGAACCATCAGGAATCCAGGTATTGTGCACACAAGGAGTGCCCAGTTGTTTGCCAATTTCAGCAGAAATAGCCCGGCAACGTGCAACGTGCTCAACCCAGAATTTACGGGTCTCCTCATTTTTGCTCGAAAGTGTAAATCCGCCATCAGCTTTAGGGTGTGCAAAGCACGTAGCGTTAAAGTCCATTCCGATTCCCTGAACTTTACACCAATCAATCCAGCTTTGGAAATGTTTGATTTCAATCTGATTGCGATCGACAAATTCACCCTTGAAATCGCCATAAATGGCATGCAGGTTCAACCTTTGCTTTCCGGGTAAAAGAGCCAGAACTTTTTCAAGATCGGCACGCATTTCTTCAATGGACGTAGCCTTTCCGGGATAATTTCCTGTAGCCTGAATTCCACCTCCTGAAAGTGTCGAATCCGGAGTTTCGAAACCGCCAACATCGTCGGTTTGCCAGCAATGCAGCGCAATGGCCACATCGTTCAGTTTTTGCAGTACGGCATCGGTATCTACGCCTAGTTCAGCATATTCTTCTTTAGCCAGCTGATAAGCTTTTTCTATTCTCTCTTTGTTCATTTTTACCAATTTATTTTCTGTCTTTTTTCTATTTTTTGAAGGGGTATTTGAATATATAACTTCCCGAACCAATTTCCAGAGAAACACTGTTATCGCCTTGTTTCACTGTATTTTTCATTTCTCCTGAAACCGGGTTCGAATTAACGAGCAATCCTTCGACTTTTGCTTCCGGCAATGTTACAGTTGCTGTCGTATTGGCGGGAACAGTTACGCTGTAAACCATGTCATTACCATCCAATTTCCAGGCCGATTCAACTTTTCCAAACATTGAAATGAAATCGACACCGGCATTGGTTAAACCTCCTCCCGGATGTGGCGCCAGCAAAATATGCTTGTAGCCCGGTTCTTTCGGATCAATATCCAATCCGGCAACATGACGATAAAGCCATTCGCCAATTGCACCATAGGCATAATGGTTAAAACTGTTCATACCCACATCCTGAAATGTGCCGTCAGGTTTTTGTCCGTCCCAGCGTTCCCAGATTGTTGTAGCGCCCTGAGTTACCGGATACAACCACGACGGATATTCCTTCCGGTTCAGCAACATGAAAGCCAGATCGTCGTACCCGTGAGCCGATAACGTTTTACACAGCAAAGGCGTACCCACAAATCCCGTGGTTAAATGCCCAAACTTCTTCACATCAGCAGCCAAATATGCCGCAGCTTTCGGGATTAAATCTTCAGGAAGAAGATCAAATGCCAATGCAAGACAGTATGCAGTTTGTGTATGCGAAACCAAACGGCCAGCCGGAGTTACGAATTCGCGACAGAAAGCCTTCTTAATGTCTTCGGAGAGTTTTGAATAGAATTTGGCATCATCGGTTTTGCCTAAAATAGAGGCTACTTTGCTCAATAATCCTGAAGAATAAGAAAAATAAGCCGTTGCAATCAGGTCTTTTTCTGTAGTTGCGCCGGGATATGAAGAACTGGTTGTTGCAAAGGCCAGCCAATCACCAAAATGAGCATCGCCAGTCCAAAGAAGCTTATCACCTGCTCTGCCTTTCATATAATCGACCCAACCTTTCATGCTCGGATACTGAACTTCGAGAACGCGTTTGTCTCCATAAGTTAGGTAAGTTGTCCATGGAACAATGACCGAAACATCGGCCCAGGCAGTTGAACCTCCGTCACCCTTCAAAACATCGGGAATGACATGTGGTACTCTTCCGTTAGGCAACTGATCAGCCGCCACATCGCGTAGCCATTTGGTGTAAAACGGCGCCACATCGAAATTAAACGCTGCGGTCATACTGAAAACCTGCGCATCACCAGTCCAGCCCAAACGCTCGTCGCGCTGAGGGCAGTCGGTCGGAACATCCAGAAAATTGCCACGTTGTCCCCACTGAATGTTGTGTTGCAACTGGTTAATCATAGGGTCGGAGCAGGTAAATGTTCCGGTTGGGTTCATTGCAGAATAAATAACTTCGCCTGTAATCATATCCAACGATGCTTGTCCGGCGAGTCCTTCAATCTGCACAAACCGGAAACCATGAAATGTGAAATGAGGTTCAAATGTTTCTTCACCGCCGCCATTCAGAATAAAAACATCGGTAGCTTTCGCGGCGCGCAGGTTGGCTGTATAGAAATTACCTTCTTTGTCCAGAACTTCGGCAAACTTCAGGGTTATTGCATCGCCTCTGTTTCCTTTCACCTTAAGTTTAACCCAGCCAACCATGTTCTGACCCATATCGAAAACGGTTTCGCCTTTCGGAGTGGTTATCAGTTTTATGGGTTTTATTTCCTGATTAATTTTCACGACCACCCCCTGAGGAGCAATTAAAGTATTTTTTGTGTGGTCGAGAATCGAGGCCTTTTCCCATTTACTGTCGTCAAACCCAACTTTGTTCCAACCTGGCATTTCTTTACGGGCGTCAAAAGTTTCGCCGTTGTAAATGTCTGAAAACAAGATCGGGCCTGTTGTGGTTTTCCAATCAGTATCTGTCGCGATTGTTTCACTGGTTCCGTCGGTATAGTCGATCTGAAGTTGGGCCAATAAACCAATTTTATGACCGTAATAACCATTCTGATTTCCCCAGCCAATGTTGCCGCGGTACCAGCCATCGCCAACAATAGCACCAATGGTATTTTTCTGCTGAATTTGTGAAGTCACATCGTAAGTCTGGTACTGAATACGTTTGTTGTAACTTGTCCAACCGGGCGTAAACAAGTCTGAGCTCACTTTTTGTCCATTCAGGAATAACTGATAAAGACCAAGAGAAGTAACATAGACGCGCGCCGATTTCACTTTTTTCACTGAAGAAAAATCTTTCCTGAAATACTGACTTGGTTTCGATTCTATAATGTCGGGTTCAGAACCGAGAGTCACCCACGAAGCTTTCCATAATCCGGGATCGAGAATACCCATTTCCCACCAGGCTGGCGCACTCCATGCTGAGGCGTTTCCTTTATTGTCCCAGATGCGAACCTGCCAGTAAACGCGCTGCAACGATTTCAAAGCCGGTCCATCGTAGACTACATTTACCGACTGATCGGAATTTACTTTTCCTGAAGTCCAGATCAGCTTTCCTTTTGCGGTTTGATCGGTAACTTTTATTTCATAAGCAGTTTGCAAAAAATTGTTTTCGGCTGAACTAATCTGCCAGCTTAAACGCGGCTTCTGAACATCAATTCCAAGCGGGTTGGTATGATATTCGCAAACCAGATTATTCACCTCAGTTTTGGCAGCGGCAAACAGGCCAGCCGGGATCAGAAGCAAAAAAATCAGCACTAAATTTGAAAATTTAATTCGTTGGTTCATGATTGTTTTGTTTAGATAGTTTGGTTTATTCCATGTAAAATACTTCTTCGAGATTAACTGTTACAGGCGAATTATCCGGATTTGTTTTCATGATGTCGGCCATAAAAGCCCACCATTTCTTTACAATTTCAGTCTGTCCCAAATCCTGAGAACCACCTTCGCCACTCACTTTCTGAAAAGCAAACAAGGTGCTGGTCTCTTCGTCGAGAAAAATTGAATATTCACTTACACCGGCTTCTTTCAGCAACTTATGCAATTCGGGCCACAATGCATTGTGCCTTTTCGTGTATTCTTCCTTCTGACCTTGATTCAGGTGCATTTTAAAAGCGAGGCGTTCCATTATCCAAGTGCATTTAATTCAGGATATAACCATTTGGCGACGCCAATAACAATAACCGATAATAGAATAGCACCGATTCCCATAAGAATCATGTTGTATGTTTTCTTTGAAACACCTTTCCATTCTTTGCGATAGAAACCCCAAAGGTTCGCGGTTAGAATGATTGTGGCCATGTGAAGTGTCCAGGAACTGGCGCCGTTGCCGATTTTAGTTTCGCCCATTCCGTAGAAAAAGAATTGCAGAAACCAGGTTGTTCCGGCCAATGCACAGAAAAGGTAGTTGCTTAAAAGCGGCGTTTTCTTGTCAACAAAGTCACCACCTGTTTTATTTTTGAAAATCAGGGCAGTAGTCCAGATCAGGTTGGTGGTAAGACCTCCCCAGAGAATTACAAAAAAGATAATGTTGTTTTCGAACAGGTACTTGAAACCCGTTCCAGCTTGGGTTACAAAAGGATAGTGCTGTTCCACAGCCATTGATCTGGCAATTGCAGACATTTCTTTCCCTGCGTCGATTCCAAAACTGAAAAACGCGCTTAAAACACCTGAAACGATAGCAATAAGTAATCCTTTTGACAGCTTGAATTCACTGTTAACCCCTTCCTTATTTTTGCCCAGATCATGATCTTTCCGAATTCCGGCGCGTCCACTGAGGATAATTCCAACTAATAAAATTAATATTCCGAGTAAAACAATTCGTCCGCCTGTCGTACTGAACAAATCAGTGAATGATAGTCCGTCAGGAATTAGCTCTGCAATACCGGGGATATTTCGCAAAACCGGCAATCCAAGCGAGCCAACTACGGAAGTAATTCCCAGCAGTACCGAGTTTCCAAGCGACATACCAAGGTAGCGAATGGCCAGTCCGTATGTCAGACCTCCAATTCCCCACAGCAAACCCATGATATAGGTATTGCGAATAATGCCTCCCTGAGTAGCATGTAAAATCCCTTGCCAATCAGGAATGGTTAACAATACCGCGAGTAATGGCATGATAAACCACGAGAAAAGTCCTCCGGTAATCCAGTAAACTTCCCAGCGCCATTTTTTCACCCAATTGTACGGCATGTACCAACTTCCCGAGGCGCCACCGCCAAGGGTGTGAAAAATAATCCCTAATAATGCATTCATAATGTTGTTTAGTTAAATTTAGTAATGAACTTCCAGGCCTGAAATGTTATCACTCATTCGTTAGGTGCCGGGAAGAGAGAGCAAAAATTTGATGTGCAAAAGACAAATTTATCTTTTATGACTTTAATTCATATTTTTGTAAATGTAAAGATACGTATGAATTATGGCTTGTCAATGTGCGAAATGATTCTTGCTTTACACATTCTGACACAATATAAAAGTTTACAGTTTGGTGAAAACTGAATCTAACTTGAAAATTAAAATTTATTGCCTGAAGAAACCAAATTTATGTCGAACGAATCGTTTGTAAAATACATCAATGCCGGACCACTTGACAAAGAATGGGGATTGTTCCTGACTGTTGCCGGTTATGCTCAAATTCCGCCGTCACTGGTTTATCCGCCCCGGATGCATCCAAGCGGATATTTCTTTACCTGGGAAAAAGGCCGGGTTCTTCAGGAATATCAAATCAATTACATTACTGAAGGCTCAGGAGTATTTGAGACTGCAAACGATCAGTTCCAGGTTGTTCCGGGATCGATGCTGATACTGCGACCAGGCATGTGGCACCGCTACAAACCCGATCCGAACACCGGCTGGAACGAACATTACATAGGGTTTAACGGCGATTTTTGTTCGCATCTGTTTCACGAGGGATTCTTTCAAACAGGCAAACCTGTTATGTATGTAGGATTTCAGGAAAGCTTACTGAAACTGTTTTTTGAAATTATACAGCAGGTAAAAGATGAGAAAACCGGTCATCAACAGGTTGCGGCAGCCAACACAATACTTATGCTGAGTAATATTTTGTCGGTGGTCCGAAATCAGGAATTTGCGGGTAAAACGATCGAACGCAAAATACGGAAGGCCTGTCTGCACTTCAGGGAAAATCTAAATACCAATGTGAATATTGAAACTCTGGCTACAGAATTGAATGTTGGCTATTCGTATTTCAGGCAAATGTTCAGGAAATACACTGGCATTTCGCCAACGCAATATCACCTTTCGCTCCGGATGCAAAAAGCAAAAGATCTGCTGGTTTCAACCGATTTGAGTTTTAAGGAAATTGCAATTGAACTTGGATTTGAATCGTATTTCTACTTCTCGCGGATTTTTAAGGACAAAACTGGTAAAAGTCCGATGGAATTCAGAAAAGAGCACCGGCAGTTCTAATACGACCGACTGGAAATTAGAAATAGTAGATATTTTTCTGATCACGCCTTTCTTTGTACTCGCCTTTGCGAACAACTTTTACAATCGAACGACGGTTCACTTCATGCTGTTCTTCGGTACATTCGACGCCATTGGTACAATTGTTTAGCAGGCGTGTTTCGCCATATCCGTGATACAGCATCCGGTTTGGATCGATTCCTTTTGAAACCAGGTAATCAAATGCAGATTTAGCGCGTTTCTTTGAAAGCAGCATATTGTATTCGTCGCTCCCGCGTGAGTCAGTGTGCGATTCAATCCTGATTTCAAGGTCGGGATATTCTTTCATAATGGCGACCAGTTTATCCAAAATGGCACCGGCATCTTTGCTGATATCCGATTTATCCAAATCGTAATTGATGTATTCCAAATCGATAATCTGAAGGGCTTCACCGTCTTCTTCCTCCATACTTTTTGGCGCCGGATAGTTATCGGCTGCTTCATCAACCTTTTGCTCGAGGAATATTTCGGAATAAACTTCATCGTTTGGCCTCAAGGCATTTGTAGCTATCGTTTTCTCGTTTTCGAAGTAAAATTCTTTGGTCACATTTAAAATGTATTGCTGTCCTTTGTTCACTTCAAATTCAAACTGGCCATCGGTTCGGGTTACGCTTTTGGAAATTGTAGTTCCATTTTCATCGATCACCGAAACCGTTGCATCAGAAAGAATATCTTTTGTATCGCGATCCTTAATAACACCACGAATTATTACCGGAATCCGCTTTATTTTCAGGAAATAGATATCATCGTTTCCTTTTCCACCCGGCCGGTTTGAACTGAAATAACCTTTCATGCCCGTAGAATCGAGTACCATCAGAAAATCGTCGCGCGAAGAATTGACCGCGTAACCCATGTTCTCGATGCTGTTAAAGATTCCATGATCGGGAACTGATAAATAAATATCCAATCCACCCAGCCCCCCATGACCATCGCTGGCAAAATATAAAACACCATCGGAACTGATGAATGGGAAAAACTCGTTGCCTTCGGTATTGATTTTTGGTCCGAGATTAAATGGTTTGCTCCATTGCCCATTTGAAAAAACGCAGAAATAAATGTCAGATTTTCCGTAACCTCCAGGCATATCGGAAGCAAAATACAGAACTTTACCATCGCTGGTAACTGACGGGTGCCCAACAGAATATTCGTCGCTATTGTATTTGAATTCGCCGGTTAATCTCCAATCGCCGTCAGTAAATTTCCCCTCAAAAATTTTGAGGTTGACAACACCTTCTTTACTGGTTGACGTTTTGCCTTTTACAAAATTATTCCGGGTAAAATAAATGATGTTGTTTTTGGTGTCGAACGAAACCGGCCCATCGTGGTATGCTGTTTTCAATTTCGGAGCAAATGGTTGCGGAGAAGACAAATCGCCATTGCTGTTTATTTTTGCTGAATATAAATTCAGAAAAGGCAATTCGTTCCATTTGTAGGTTGCTTTTGGTTTTGCGCCAATTGAAGTTGATGAAAAAATGAGGTTGTCGTTATAGATTGCCGGCCCCATGTCTGATCCGGCTGTATTAACCGAAACATTGGAAATTTCGTAATTGGCCGAATCTTTCATCAGGAACTGAATGTATTCGAGCAATGAAACCTGGATGTTCACCCGGCCGTCTTCAGGCCTAAGATCAGAATATTCTTTAAGCCATTGTTCAGCCAAAAGATATTTACCATTGCTTTTTAAAGCCTGTGAATAATTGAAAATATCTTCGGGTTCTTCAACATGTCGGTCGATCAACTTTTTCAACCATTTTTCAACTTCTTCGGTGTTCCCAATGTTGCGGTTCGAATCAGCCAGCCTTTTAACTACATAATTGTCGGTGGTGTCTTTGCTGTAAGCATACTCGTACAGACCAATAGCGTCTACGTATGCAAATTCGTCAAAGCTTTTATCAGCAAGTTTTGTGGTAAGTTTCTGGCTGAAACTCTGATTTGGATACACTAAACTCAGGATCAATCCAAAAAGAAATATGTATGAAAATCTTGCCATTAAGACTATACTTTTCATTAGAAATACCTTGGCGACCGCACCTTGCCTTTTCCAGGGTTAAAGTCGAAACTGACCATAATTTCGTGAGTTCCGTTGTTGTATGCTCCTAACAGGTTAATTGGAAGATCATATGAATAGCCGATTTTTATCTGATTGGTAACCTGCAATTGAAACAATCCTCCAAATGAATCCCCAAACCTGTACATTGCACCCAACCAAAGACGATCATAAAACATGAATGTTCCGTTCAAATCGAGAGAAACTGGAGCATTCATTACATATTTGGTCAGAATAGA
This sequence comes from Prolixibacteraceae bacterium, assembly GCA_963677955.2. Classification (GTDB taxonomy): domain Bacteria; phylum Bacteroidota; class Bacteroidia; order Bacteroidales; family Prolixibacteraceae; genus Aquipluma. The sequence continues at coordinate 2,245,197 of CAXXQR010000001.1, read as the reverse complement.
AGGCTTAAATTTAACAATTCTATTTACATCAAAAACATAACCCGCCATAAAAAACAGGTGAATCTGTTCTTTGCTGATACTCTGGGTAGAAACGTTGTTCTTATTAATTGTATTCTCAATTAGTTTCGGAACTGAAAGCCCAAAATAATATTTTGGGGTATGATAGAAGGCGCCGACTCCAAGATTTGGAAGAAATTTCCGGTTGATATCGTTCGCAAAGATCGGATCGCCCGGATCATTAACTTCCAGATCAGAGAGACCTGCCTCGTAAAAATTAACTCCAGCCTTGAGTCCTAAAGCCAATAAATGATCGTTTCCGAAATTCAGGAAATATGAATAATCGAAGTACATTCCGGTTTGTTTAACAGGTCCGATATGATCGTTCAAAACGGAAAATCCTAATCCCATGTTTAATGCACCAATCGGGGAATGTATGGCAAATGATTTGGTGTCGGGCGCACCGGGCATCGAAACCCACTGGTTTCGCGAAACAACCATCATGGTAAGAAGGTCTTTTGATCCGGCATAAGCTGGATTCAATGTCAGCAGATTCTCCATGTACTGCGTGTACATCGGATCTTGCTGGGCAAATGTTTCCCATGTAGAAAACATCAGTATAAATACCAGAATCAATCTGGACAACAGTAGTTTAATTTTCTTTATGTAAGTATACTTTCTCAATTAAAAATTTAGTTTTAACCTTATCTGTCCAAATAAATTGAACCGTTAATATTTTCTTTGCCATCAAGTTTCAGCACATAAAAATATGTTCCCGTAGGCACGGGTCCCGATCCAATCCGTAATCCGGCTTTGGCTGTTCCATCCCAGAATCCTTCCTTACCTGTTCCGTTGCCATAATTGTGCGATTGATAGACAACATTTCCCCACCGGTTGAAAATAGTAATCTCAACCGTTTTATATTTTGCAAGTCCTTTAATTTCAAATTTATCATTCAGTCCGTCCCCATTTGGCGAGAAGCCTTCAGGAATAAAGAATGGCAGATCGTTTACAATGACCAGTACAGTTGCCTGGTCGCAGTTTTCGTAATAATCGCAGATTGAGTATACGAAGTCATCGTTACCCACATAGTATTGATTTGGTGTGTAGGAGATAATTGAATCGGCCACAACAGTTGCTATCCCGTTTTTAGGTCCTGAAACAATTCGTAGTGTTGACGGATCCAAATTTTTACGCGGTATGTCGTTGGCCAGAACATTTATATCGACAGTAAAATTGATCTCGGTACTTGTGGTATCTTTTACTGCCTGAGTATACAGATTAACCAATACAGAATCCATGTCGGTACATCCATATTGATCGGTCACAGTTAAATAGTATTTACCAGCCTGATCAACGACCGGATGTCCGGAGGTGTTTCCTTCCAGAATATTTCCATCAGTAGTCTCCCACAAATAAAGCAGATTGTCGCCTAGACTTGCAGATCCATCCAGCATTCCTGACTGATTTTCGCTGATGAATTGATTTTGACCGGCATCGGCCTTTACGGCCTGTGAAACCATTATTCCCACAGAATCGGAACTGGAATGACCATAAACATCTGTCACAGTTAATTTATAGATCGTTGTCGATCCCGGAGAGAAAGTTGGTGTAGAACTTTGAACATTATCGAGGTTTACCGATGGCTCCCACAAATAGGTCAATCCATCGCCAGTGCTGTTGCTTGCATCAATAGTAAACGATTGACATGAGTTTGCTAAAATGTATTTCATATCTCCAATACCAACCGTTTGATTGGAGAATTTTACAACAGGCCAAATAGCATTCCTCCCCAATACAACCACGGCCAGAGCCTTTTTATTCGTACAACCCAATTCATTCGTTTCTACTAAGGTTGGGAAATAAGTACCTGGTTTTATCCATTTTATCGTTATTGATGAAGTAAGTTCACCAGACACTATTTGTGCTTCTGTATTTGAGGCTGCAGTAGTAAATGTAGCTTCGTTGTATATAACCCAGTAATAAGTGCTCCCGGAATGATTTTCAACCTGATAGGTATGTGTTTCACCTTCATAAACAGACGTACCTCCCTGCGCCATGACATTAGCCATAACCCAGAACACCAATATAAATATCAGTATCAGGTGCTTATGTATCGATCTGTTTACAGTCATTAAAGGTCAGTTTCAATAAACTCATTCAAGCTTATTTTTCCTGAAGAAAGGCTGAATTCAGTCTAAAATACAGGGAGCTCGAACGAAGCCACTTATAATTAATCATTTCACCAACACGTGCATCTAAAATCAACATTCACCAATGAATGTCAAATGCTTGGTCAGAATATGATGTTTAAATTGATCTCTATCAGCTACAATTCTTTTGACAGACACTGTTATTCAGTAATACTGTCAAAAAATTGTCCTGAAGTGAATCGCAAAAAATAAGTTTTTGAATTTAACAGCGATTTAAAATCAACCAGAAAATTCCCTGACGGCAAGGGAATTCCCTACCGCCAGGTTTTTCTGTATAAATTGATAAAAGCTATTAAATCAATTGCTGAAATAACCAACTAGTTCGATGAAATACCTGTTGTATTTGGACGAGCCTTAACCGTTTGTGTTTGTGCAGGAGCATCTTGATTTGCAAAGTCTGCACCTGTGCTGTTTGTTATCTTTGCCTTGTTAACTCCATCAGAAACACTAGACAAAGTCAGTTCCATTGTCTGTTCATCCAATCCCTCAAATGTATCATTGGTACCTACAACTCTGAAATAAACGACTTCAGTACCAGCAGGATTTGCATCAACTAGTATATTATTGGTATTTGATGTCCAACTGCCAGATGCTCCAATCTTATATTCAATGCTATAGTTCGATCCCGCTCCCATTACATTAGCAAATGCATTTGTAAACGACCAACTAGAATATATCCCTGTAGCTAAGAGCTTAAATTCATAATCACCACCACCATAGTTGTAAACAATATCGGTACCATTTGCTGTAAGTTTGATCTCAGGAGCACACTGAGTAACATCATCATCAGAAGCCCCGTCGGATTTCAAAGCAGTAAATGCGATTGCAAAATCGTTCTTCGGCTGAATTAAGTATGCTTTTAAGTTGGCACATAAACCATTTGTGGTGTTTCCTTCTTCTCTAACTACCAAAAAATAATTCTGCCCTGCAGATGCGGGATTCCATTTTAACGAAATGTGGTTAAGGTTATCTGTCGGCACATTATAATCACTAGCAGTCGTTGGGGTAAATTCTCCGGCAGTTTCGGCTTGAGTAAGATCCGAAGCAGTCTTGCTTATCCACCAAGTGTATTTATTACCGTCGTGACCTGCATCATGAGTTGTTGCTGATCCGTTTACCCAATAATCGTGAGTAGAACCAATTGAGGGAGTAGCACCTCGCCCCGTTTGTCCAAAAACATTTGCACTTGTCATCTCGAAGAGTGCGATAATCGAAAGAAATAATAGCTTTTTCATTGTTCTAAAAATTTAATCTTTAACAACTATTTATTATGTAATTTAATTAATCTGCACTAATTGCACTTGTTGCTGGCAATGGATCAACAGTAAGTTCCTGATTCTTGTCACCTGTTCCATTATCCGGAGTAGTTGTTGTTCCTTTGACGGCTTTTCCATTACTTAAAGCAACAGTGACAGTCGCCCCAGTTTCGACATGACCATTGATAACCACAAGTATTATTGAAGTTGCAAGGGTTCCAGGTACAGACTGATCACTATAGTTGCCAGAAGTACCAAGTTCAGCACCTGCATTCAATTTCACTGATTGAAGAGTGTAACCTGAAGAAACATTAACCGTGAAATCGAATTTCCAATTATCAATTGCCCAGTCTGAATCTTTGTTTAAATTGACAGTAAATAGCAGATTGGTATTTCCGATTGCATCAACCCCTAAAATCGTTCCTGAGAGATCGTGACACTCCGAGCCATCAGCATTCATTGTCAAATAAAATGTATTCGCAATAATCGAAATAGGAAGTTCCCTTTTGGTAGAACAAGTCCCCGATTCTATAAACCAGATTTTATAATCTCCAACCGATGCCCAGGTGTCGGCCCAGGTAATTACCATAGTTGCAACTTTACCAGCTTTACCTGAACTAAAAGAAGGTTGTGTTGCAAGTGCTACCCCTGCATTATCAGCAATTACCCAAGATGCTGTGTTTGCACCATCTTCCATAGTGACTGTATAAGTGTGAGTAGAATTAAGGTAGGGCGATGCACCTCCTTGCGCCATTGTTCCCAAGCTGGTGAGCATTAAAGCCACTAGTGCGACTAGAATAAGAATTGATTTTTTCATTTTGAGTGATTTTAAGTTTATCTTCATTTTTATATTTTTTTATTTCAGTCTGGAATTATTGTTCCCGGGTTCGGCACCGGATCAACTGTTACTGATGATGTTGCCGGTGAACCTCCGAAACAATTAGTTGAATTCTTATAATTTACGGTAACCGATTTAACGCCGGTCGTCAACCACCTGATTGTAACTGTTGAGCTGGATATCCCAGTTCCACCCGAGGTAATTGAGTAGTCTGTCCCCAATACTCCTGAAATTGTCCAAACATAATTGGATTGGCCTGGCTGAGTTGTATAAACGACGTCATCGTTTTGGCATTCACTGGCACCAGATGAGACAATAAATGATGGTGTAGGAAGCGAATTAATGGTCACTGCTTTTTGCTGTGCCGATGCAGAACAAGTAGTCGCAGTTATCGTTTCAGTTACATCTACAGTTCCCGAACCTGTAGATCCCCAGTTAACGGTAATTGAACTGGTTCCAGTTCCAGTAGTAATTGTTCCTCCTGAAACGAACCAGGAATAAGTATGCCCCGAAACATTGGTCACATAATAAGCTGATGAAGCTTCTCCAGCACAGACAACTGATGAACCGTTAATAGTTGGAGAAGGCAAAGAATTGATGGAAACAATTGATGAACCACTCAGATTTCGTGAGCAACTTCCATTATCGACTGAAACCAAGTTTAGAGTTTGGCTTGTGGTGGCTCCACTAATTGTTACTGAAGCTGTTCCTCCAGCTAACACTACTGTTGTATTTGTTCCTCCATTAATATTGTAAGTTACCGTTGCATTACTTGTTCCGGAAAGAGAAAAGGAAGCATTACTTCCGGAACAAACAGGCCCATTATTTCCTGAAATGCTTGCAATAGGCAATGCTCTGACAGTAAGCGTAACCGGATAATCGGCACTCGTGCAAGCCGGGTAATACGTAATGACAGTCAATACCGCATGATAAATACCGGCTACAGCAGAATAGGGAACGTTGATTGGTATTGTATTGGGTGCAGCTGCCAAAGATCCGTTTTGGTCATCAATATGGCCTGGGTTCGATGCGTCATCAAAATTCAGTATCCAACCTGCAGGATTCCCTGTTGTTTCGGAATAGGATAAAGTAGTTGAAGTCTGTTGCTGACAGACAACCGGGTTGTTGCCAAGCGAAATCGTAAGAGTAGGGTTAACCACAACAGTAAATGCACTCGAATAAACCGATATGCAAGCTCCGCTTTGAACCAATGCGCGATATTGCCATGTTCCAGAAGTTGAAGGAATCTCGGAATAACTGTCAATCGTATTTGAAATATTTGACCAAGGTCCTCCATCTACTCTTTTCTCCCAACGAACAACCGATCCTGTATAGCCAGTCAGTGTCATTGTTCCGGTGCTTGCTCCCGTGCAAATAGGAGTATTTCCGGTATAAATTCCACCTCCGACTGTTGTCGCATCCACGTCAATTGAAATTGTGCCAGATGCTACTTCACTGCAACTTCCATTTTGAATTATTGCACGGTATTCCCACGTTCCAGCTGAATAAGGAACTTCGGAATAACTTGCATTTCCTCCATTTCCAACACTGCTCCACCCTCCCGAGTTAACTTGCCGTTCCCAGCGGACAATTGTTCCGTTATAACCGGTCAGTGTTAATGTTCCCATTGAACTTCCCTGGCATATTGGAGAAATCCCTCCTGACAAAGAGCCTCCAACTGAATTGGCTTGAACAACGACGTCTGTTGTTCCGGCCGGACTTGTACAGCCATTTACTGTTGCTGTAACCGAATAAGTTCCGTTGGAAGCCAAAGTCGCATTCAACACTGATGGATTCTGCTGACTGGATGTAAATCCATTGGGACCGGTCCATGAATAGGTTGCGCCAGCAATATTGCTTGCAGTCAGATTTAGCGTTGAACCGGCACAAAAAGGTCCTGAATTTCCAGCCGAAACAGTTGGTAACGAGATCACATTAATTGTAGCCGACCCTCCGGTAAAACCACTAATGCGTTGACATGTATTAATATCAGTGATAGAAGTTAGTGTATAACTTGTGGTTGATTCAGGATTTGGATTTACATTAAAAGGAGTTCCACTAGCTATTCCTGAATAAGTTTGTCCGTTAATAACCAAAGTAAATGGTCCGGTTCCTGACGTTGAATTAAAAATTAACTGTCCAGCGTCACCAGAACAAATGGAACCACCCGTAAGACTTCCCTGAGGTGCAGGATTTATACTTGCTAATACACTATTTGAAATTGTTGAACAGGTTAATGGTAATGATGACACCACACATCGATAATAAGTATTCGCAATTGGAGAAACACTCAATGAAGGGCTGTCTCCAAACTTAATTTTTAGATTATCAATAGTTTGTCTATCATTTAACCCACCAGTACGTCCAGAGAATTTAAATTTCCAGTTGGTTTTATCGGCATTAGCATAACCCGTAAGAGTTAGACCATTTACAATCACAGTTCCATCAATTGTAAGGGAAAGACCACCGTTATGGTCAACATATAAATTTACATTCCTGTAATTCGTGTTTCGCAAATTAAATGCACCCAGCGAGTTGCTCCAAACATTTATGCCTCCATAACTAATTCTAATTTGGCTGTTTGTAGATGCTCCTGCATTATCATAAGTGTCAAGCATGACAATAATACCACTGCCCTGCCCAGTCTCTCCCGAACCTGCATCATTCAGTATATCAGGACCAAAACTCAGGCTAATACCATCAGCTCCACTTCCATCATAAATACGATAATCAAAATTCGCATTAAAAGCGGTTAGGTTCATTCCGGGCGTACGTTGAATGACAAAACCTGCTAATTGTGACCCTGACGCAGGTGTAAGTTGGAGCACCCCACCTGTTAAAGAAGCATTTCCGTAAACATTTGTGTTGGCAGGTAAAGCTGAAAAATCGGTTTCAAAAAATACCGGCGTACTATTGAAGACTGAACTAACATAACTCCATGGGCCTCCGGCATTAGCAGAGTATTGCCATTGATAAATGGGGAATGAAGAAGGCGAACTAACAGTTAGGTTTCCCGATCCTCCATCACAAATCTCTAATGAAGTTGGTTGTAACGCAATTATGGGTTGAGGCAAAACCGTAACTAGCGCGGCTCCTGAAAGATTTGTGGCCGGCGAAGTACAGTAGGCATCATTTAAAGATGCAATAGTATAAGTTGTCGAAGAAGATGGGCTTACTGTAATACTAATCGGACTATTTGATCCACTAAATGATTGTCCGTTCGACAGGGTTCCACTCCATGGTCCGGTCCCCGTAACATCAATGCTTAAAACTGCATTATCTCCCGAACAAATCGCCGTAGAGCCAGATATTGTTGCTGTCGGCAATGCATTTATTGTAATTAACGCCGCAGCGGTTCGGGTTAAACTCACACATCCTGATGCGGAACGAGCTTCTGCATAGTAAGTTGCGTTGACAGTTGGGGTAACCTGAAAATTCGCTCCACTTACAGACGATCCGATACTGCTCCCACCCGTAGGTGATGTATACCAATCAATTGTATTTCCAGCGGCAGTTGCATTCAGGATTATACTCGATCCTTCACAAATGCTAACCGGGTTAACCGGAGTAACGATAACTGGTGCTGCCGGATTTGAGGGCGGCACATTAATGGTCACAGGAGTAGAAGCTGAAGAACTACAAATGTCACTTGAATACAGTTGCGCTTGAGGTATAATTTGTGAGGTCTGACTTGAACTACTCCAGTATAATTGAGCTACCGCCTGTCCGCCATTCTCATAAAATTCGAGAGTAATGTCGTAAGTATGACCGGCTATTAGATTAATAGTACCAGAATTATTTGTTGCTGCATGATTAGTCCAGTTATCGACCAGTTTTTGGCCATTTACCCAAAGACGAACTCCATCATCACTGGTAGTGGTAAACGTATATGTTTCGCTATATAGAGCTTCAACTTTTCCTGACCACCTGACTGAGAAATTATCAACTGCGATTGATGGATCGGGCCCCCCATTTCCCCAGTCGAAACCAACCGTTGCGTCGGTTCTGATCAAGGTGGCAGGGCCGGTTAACGTCATATTACTGAAATATTCTCCGGTTAATCCTGTTCCCCGTTGATTTTGAGTAACTGTATATGAATATGTGCCTGGATTGAGTCCCGATAAGGTTGTTGTTGTTCCTGTTCCTGTGATGGTTGAACCGTCCTGAACCCTCGTTAAAGTCCACATACCCGATGATGGCAACCCGTTTAACACAACGCTTCCTGTAGCTACCATACAAGTTGGTTGTGTAAGAGTTCCAACGGTGGGAACCGATGGTGCTGCATAAACTGTTACTGTTGCACTGCCAGACATGTTTGTAATACAGCCTCCTGAAGTTCTGGTTCCAACTATGGTATAGGTTCCCTGTGTTGTTATGTTATTAAATGTCAATGCAGAACCGGTTCCCGATAATGCATTTCCAGTAGCAAACCCATCTTTATAAAGTTCATAGTTTACTCCGGATTCTGATCCCGAAAGAATAATACTTACGCCAGAACCACCCGAACAAAGACTTCCACCACCGGAAACTGAAAATGTTGTTGGAGTAGCACAATTTGTCCAGGATATTATTATTTCCCCGCCAGCCCCTGAACCGCCGCCGTTTTCACCACCGCCGCCGCCGCCGCCAGGGTAACCACCTGAACCGCCGGTTCCACTGTTGTTACCGCCACCACCACCGCCGCCGCCTAAAACATTATCTGTACCATTTCCACCACCTGCTGTACCACCTGAACCTCCTAATCCGTTATCTCCGATTCCTCCAGCGCCGGCGTAATCGTTGCCTACACCACCACTACCATCTTTTCCACCGGCGCCGCCGCCACCGCCGCCCCTATCATCGTTGTTAGCTCCGGTTCCATCTCCGCCATTTCCTCCGTTTGAAGTAATTGTATTTCCAATATTTGCTGTTCCCCCAGCTCCGCCACCGGTGGTTTGGTTGAGTCCTCCTTTACCATAGTCAGCAAAAACGACATTGGCTCCAAAGGACGATGCAGATCCATCCGAGCCCTCACCACCCCCAGCACCTACAACGACTGTATAAGTGCCCGGCGCCGGCGTTGCAATAATATGTTTGGCATATCCGCCACCGCCGCCACCGTGACCGCCACCGCTATTGTTACCATTGTAGCCACCACCGCCACCGCCCCACGCTTCAATAGTAAGATTCGACACACCAGAAGTAACTGTGAATGAGTATATCCCAGGTGTAGTAAAGGCTGACGGTGAAGAAATTGGAGCCTGCTTTAATGCCAATAAAATTCCGCCATTGTAATAGTTGCCATCAACATCTACAGTTCTATCCCCGGCGTTTCCGGCTGTAGACAAAATTCCCCATGCTGCACCGACAGAATTTGTAACAGAACTATTGGAAAAATCCATTATTTCTGTCAATGCTGGCGTTGTACCGCTCCAATTGCTGTATATGTCTCCATCGGTTCCGCCTGCACCAGTTAAAAAAATTATTGCTGCATTATTCGTGGTAGTTGTAATACCTGGTGCTGAAATACTTGTGCCACTTGCAACACTTAATGAGCCGGGAGAAACATCAAAAACAGAGCCGTCGACACCTGAAAATGCAATTATAGAGCCTACTGAAGAGGTTGTTCCTGTCCCTAACGCAAAACTGAACGAACTCCCTTCGGTACCATTGGCAACTCTATAAAGAATTGTAGTCCGACGAACTCCTGTACCTCCAGCCCCTAGTTGTCCACCAGTAATTAAAGTCCATCCCGAACCACTTGCATTGGTGCTGGTATTTCCGGTCTTCGTGATGTTTACAATCATCACATCTCCAACCGCAGTACCCGTCGGTTTTGCAATCGTTAAAGTTGTATTTGCTGACGTAGCTGAAGTGGCTGTTCCTCGCTGTGAAATTTGTCCCATGCCTAAAAGTGAGGCTCCCAGGAACAAAATTAAAAGTATAATTTGTGGACCACCTTGTAAAATTTTCTTCATAGGCTTTCGGCTTTAATTCCAATTGAGTTAAGCCGGAAAACGTCATTAGACAAAGATCGGGATCTATAATTTTTCAGTAATAAGGAATATGGTTTGGCTATGAATATAAATATAACCAATGAAGTTTTCTGATATAAATCAAAAATAAACCGAAACGTTAAAAATCTGTACCTCGAAGTTCTCCTCATCTTTTTCTTAGCGTCTGAAAACAGCGTAAAAATAGTTTTATAGCTTGAATAATAAAACATTAACTAGCAAAATATGCAATTTAAGTATCAAATTGGCCAGTTCACTGATCAATGAGACGGGGAGATTGTGGAATTTAGGAAATCATTTACAAATCAGAGTAATTACTCTTAATTTCCACTTCTAATTTGAGTGCATATTTTTAGAATAACTATCCCTAAATTCAGAATTGGTAGCTATCGGATTGTTACTTTAAATTCAAAAGCTTCAATCACATCACCCGATCTCAACTTGGCCCTTTTGCGGAATTCCTGCTCCCCGTTCCTGTATACCAACCCTTCGTCAACCATTTGTTTGGCTTGACCTCCCGATTCACTGATCCGCAGTATCTTGAGCAATTTAATGAGTTCAATAAATTCCTCACCTTTTAATTCAAATATTTCCATAAAGCACCTCCAAAGTTCCCCAAACGCCATTATATAACTACAAATCTATTTCAAATCCTGTAATTCAGCCTTAAGTGCCTTTGGCAGTTTATCAAACACCAGCTGATACGAATGATCAATTAATTCCAATACCAAATTCCGGTTAAGCGATCCATCCATGTTCACTGTATTCCAATGCACTTTACTCAAATGATAACCCGGTTGGATCGCAGGAAACAACTCCCTCAACTCAATAGCGCGCTGTGGATCGCATTTTAGCGAAAGGCTCCAGTCTCCCTCCAGGTTTGTTATGGCAAATATCTTCCCAATCACTTTAAAAACCAAAGTTGTCTCGCCAAACGGAAACTCTTCGGTTACACCAGGCTTCGCCATGCAATAGTCCCTGAAATCTTCAATGTTCATAATTACGTTAAATATCGGTCGTTTACAAAACACACAACAATTCTTTATCCTGAAAAAAGACTGTAAGAAACCCTCTTCACAGCACGATTTTAAGTAAATTCAATTTGATTTATGTCAACACAAGCTGCTCCAAAGTTAATAAAAAGAGAATTTCCAGAAAAAAGGCCACATCCGGGAAAGTCAATTTCAGGACATGGCCTTATATTTTAAATAACTTTTATCGCTTTTTATACCAACTGAAAGGCATGTAGTGCATATTTCACCAGCATTAACGCAACAATAAGAACTGTAACGCCAACAAGTAATTTAATAAAATCGTTCATTTTTTTCTTTTTTGGCAAATTTGCCTCCATATTATTTTCCATTTTTACTTCTTTTAAATTGTAAATAACACCTGTGTAGAATTCACGAATGACGAGATGTCAAAAAGATCTCGACAAACAGAACTAAATTTTTAAGCCGGAACAAGTTCTCAGCTTTGTTCCAATTGCTTACCCCAAAAATGAAAAACAGGCTAATTCAGGAGTGCATGCCCCAAAATAAAAATGGAAACAGGAGTGGCATAATTTATAAGATCAGGAATGTAAATGTTGGTCCTGAAATCAAAATTCACTGGCACTATCCTGTTTTCGAATATAACGATTGAAAGAAATTTGTGTAATGAGTTCAGGCCAGCTACAAAGCAGTTGCCTTCAATTTCAAGGTAAACTGGTTGAACCGGATCGTGAATCTCAGGAGATTGAATCGCTTCGTGTTTCAATCCGTCCGCGGTAATATTACAACCCGCAGATGATAAGCCAGTTGCAGACGCCAAACTGGTAAAGATTAAGAAAAGGAAAAGTGAAAGTATACTGTTTTTCAAGCTCTTCATCGGTGCAAAAAATAATTTCAAATTTAGAAATTTGTTGATTCACTTAAACAAATGATTAAAAATTATTTAGAGCGCTTTTGTCTCTTTATTTTGTGTGAAAGATCTGGCTATTTCTTAAGAAATCGGCAATTTCAATCCTCAGAAGGTTTGTTCCGGAATAATGTAACTGCTGCGTACCTAACTTTGCCGCTTCTTTTTCAATCATGTTGAATAATTTTCAGTGGATATGTCGGAGACGAAGCACCATTCAGCACTTAATAAAGTCACCTTTGCCGGTTTACTAATAACGATCGGAATTGTATTTGGCGACATTGGCACCAGCCCGCTTTATGTCATCAAAGCCATTATTTCAGGAGCAGAACGCTTCGACGAGCTCCTGGTATACGGAGCGTTATCGTGTGTATTCTGGACACTGACTTTGCAAACAACCCTCAAATATGTAATTATTACGTTACGAGCCGATAATCATGGCGAAGGTGGTATTTTTGCCTTGTACGCACTCATGAAAAAGAAATCGACCTGGGCTGCCTTGCTCACTATAATTGGCGGAAGCGCCCTTTTGGCCGATGGTGTAATAACTCCCTCAATAACTGTCACTTCATCCATCGAAGGATTAAAACTAATCAATCCGCACATTCCGGTGCTTCCGGTTGTTCTGTTGATCATTACCGCACTCTTTTTCATTCAGCAGTTTGGCACACGTTTTATCGGCAAATCTTTTGGCCCGATCATGGTCATTTGGTTTGGCATGTTGGCCACGCTTGGGTTCATACAGCTAACTATCTTTCCTGATGTTCTGAATGCCATTAATCCGGTTTACGCTTTCGATTTTCTGACACAATATCCCAAAGGATTTATTTTGCTTGGCGCTGTATTTTTGTGTACGACTGGTGCCGAAGCTTTGTATTCCGATTTGGGACATTGTGGAATAAAAAATATCCGGGCATCGTGGATCTTTGTGAAAATTGCCCTTTTGCTGAATTATTTCGGACAAGGAGCTTGGCTGATGACTCACCCTCAGCCGGTTAATAACTTGAATCCGTTTTATTCCATCATGCCCGAGTGGTTTCTTTTTCCGGGAATTCTGATTTCAACTGCTGCAGCAGTAATTGCCAGTCAGGCGCTTATAACCGGCTCATACACGCTAATCAGCGAAGCCGTTTCATTGAACTTCTGGCCAAAAATTAAAGTTTTGCACCCGACAACGATTAAAGGCCAGGTATATATTCCTTTTGTAAACTGGCTTTTATGGGTGTCGGTTTGCTTTGTTGTGCTGTTCTTTCGCGAATCGTCGAACATGGAAGCCGCTTATGGTTTGTCGATCACAATTACCATGATTATGACTACGATGTTGCTCATTCATTATTTGCACCTGAGAAATGTTCATTTTATAGTATTGGGATTACTTGCCGCCGTCTTTGGAACCATAGAAGGTTCATTCCTGATTGCCAATATGCATAAATTCTCAAACGGTGGTTGGTTCTCAATCGCATTGGCTTGCCTGTTTGTTTTGGTCATGATAGGTTGGTTTTTTGGCCGGCGCATCAAAAACCGACACATTAGTTTTTCAAATGTCAACAAATACTTGCATCTGTTCGAAGACCTGAGTAACGACAACACCATTCCGCGAATAGCCACTAACCTGGTTTACATCATCAAGGCAAACTATTTGCACCAGATCGAATCCAAAATTATGTATTCGATTTTCAACAAACAGCCGAAACGGGCGCAGACCTACTGGCTGTTGCATGTCGATATTGTTGACGATCCTGATGCGTTCAGTTACGAGGTAAACCAATTGATTGAGGGAACTTTAATCCGGATCGATTTTCATCTAGGATTTAAAATTGAACCACGCATTAATCTTTATTTTAAAGAAGTGCTCAAAGAAATGGTGGCCAATGGTGAAATAAAACTGACAAGCTCATACGAATCTCTCCGGAAACATCACTTCCCCGCCGACTTTTTGTTCGTGAACCTCGACCGTGTGATGACTCAGGATTACAAATTATCGCCCTGGGAAACCATGATCATGGGACTTCATAACATCATCCGGAAATTGGGAATCAATGATGTTAAGGCATTGGGGCTGGACTCCAGCAGCATTATCGAGGAAAAAGTGCCAATCACCATTGAACGACCACTGAACCGGAAAATTCAGAGAATCGGATAATTGAAAAAACAATATGTAACCAGATTCAGGGAAAATTTATTGCGATTTCTGCGGAAGCAGATTTATAACTGAGCGAACCATCAGCATGAGGACAATGAAATAAACAGCAGGATTAAATACCTGTCCCGAAAAGAATGAAGCGATCAACAGGAACGTAACCAGATAGTAATAATTCCGGGTATATTTCCGCCAGCTTTTAGCGGTCCAAACAATAGCAAAAACCAGGTTCAGCGGGAAGGCCCACAACAAGTTGTAGTTTGGGCTCATCGCCGGATGTTCAGAATACAGTGTAAACCACCCAATTATTAATCCTGAAATTCCGGTTAACCATAACAGCAAATAATCGAGCCAATCCGCTTTTTTCTTCCGGAGAAATGCCCAGACTGAAGTAATTAACACCAAAACAAATACAAGACCGAACACGAAGGCGGGCCAGGGAAAATCTGATCTCAATTTGGAGTTTGGATATTCGACCAAGGTTCTGGTTTCCAGAACCAGCGGTTGCTTATTTCCGTCCAAGTTAATTTCAGCTTTGGCAAACTGATCCATCAAATATTCAGGTAAAAACATTTGTCCATACGCCGAAACCGGAAGATCCGCCTTTTTCCCAACCAACAAATCTATACCCAAATCGGCCCAGCAGAAAGAGTGATGAAAATGTTTGATCATATCGCGATAGCTTTCAGTCGGATGACTATCGGGAAAGGTAATGGGTGATCCAGCGTTTTTCTCAATCATATCGCGTATGCGGGTGGCACAATTGTCCATGAAAAAGTTGTAACGGTACATCCGGTTTTCAGGCTTATAGTTCTCGAGCAATGCATTGAATAACTGACTCTTTCCTTCCGGAGACAGGTTAAGAACCTGCTCGTAAACGCTGCGTTTTTCCTGTTCATACTCAGGCAAAAAATTCCTGAATTTTCCACCAGCCATCAAGTAATCTGTTTCTCCTTTGGCAAAACGATATAAAAAATTCGGCGCAGCATAATCGAATACTCCGTAGTTAAACACAAAATCCATGTTTTGCTCCGGATCGTTTATGCGGATAGCTGTATGTCCATAAATGGAATAAACTTCGTCACCGGGATTGCAGGTTAAAATACTAATCTGCGCACCTGGACTTAATTTCTGGGCATTTGCCACGCGGAAAACAATCAGAAATGCAAGCAGCGAAAGGAGAAAAAACAGTTTATTCATAACTGGTAAAATTTGAGCTAAAGATATAGCTTTTGCATGGATCGGGATAAAGTGAAGGATCGGATTTCAAATAAAATTCAAAGTGCGATTTCCTAATGAATCAAAATAATGAGTTTCTGAACAAACAGGGCATTTGTTATTTAGATAGATTAAAAATAGCAAGTCTCCCCAAAAATTGATAATATTGTCCTGTTGTTTTAAAATTGAGAGATATGGGATGCAGTGGATGCAATACAAATATAGATTTAGACAGGCCGGCAATGCTTGAAACCTATGACTGGCTTAACGATATACCCGACACATCAAACGAATCAAACATAGTTGAAATACGCTTCAAGGGAACCCGCAAAGAATTCTTCAGAAATGAGGACGGATTGCCTTTGAAACGGGATGAACTGGTGGTTGTTTCATGCTCGCCGGGTCACGATATCGGGGCAGTTTCGCTCACCGGAAAGTTGGCCGAACTTCAGTTTAAACGTAAAGTAAAAAAGCCGGAACGGTACGAATGGAACAAGATTTACCGCAAAGCTACTCCAGCCGATGTGATTAAATGGGAGGAAGCCAAGGCCCGCGAAAACAAGGTGATGATTCGCGCACGTGTGATTGCCAACGAATTGAATCTGAACATGAAAATCGGCGATGTGGAATTTAGGGCCGACAACAACAAAGCAATTTTCTATTACATAGCCGACGATCGCGTCGATTTTCGCGAGCTGATTAAACTTTACGCCCGCGAATTTTCGATAAAAATTGAGATGAAGCAAATTGGCGTTCGTCAGGAGGCCGGCCGTATTGGTGGTATTGGTTCGTGTGGACGCGCGTTGTGTTGCTCAACCTGGCGCACCGATTTTTCGAGTGTGACGTCCGATGCAGCAATCAAACAAGGGTTATCGCCCAATGCCGAAAAAATGGCCGGACGATGCGGCAAACTCAAGTGCTGCCTGACCTACGAACTCGATCATTACCTGGAAGCTCTGGAAGATTTCCCTCACGAGCTTTTAACGATTGAAACCGACAAAGGAGTTGCACGACATTTCAAGACCGACATTCTCCAGAAAAAAATCTGGTACATGTACGACAAGTCGGACGGCAGAACTTTTGTACTCGATCTGGAAGATGTTAAAAAATTCCTGAATGCAAATAAACGCGGTCAGAAACCTTCGATTGACTTATACACTGAGCCTGAAGCAAAAAAGGAAAACATGATGAATGTGGGTGAACTCGATCAGAAGTTTTTCACCAAAGATCCTGTTCCTGAAAAGAAAAGAAATAAGCAACGGAGAAGACCTCAGGGGAACAGGAACCAGGGAAACAGGCCGAATGGGAAACCTCAGGTAAACAAAGTTTCAAAATAGAGTTTTATACAATATATATTGAGGCGGAATTTAAGGAGTACGTCCTGAATGAAGCAAAAAAGAGTGGTTGCCAGGATTTGGAATCACTCTTTTTTGTGCAACAAATTGATTCTTTTCTGGTTATTCTTAAATATAACTATATTGCCTGTTGAATTCTAAACCTAAAAAATTGTGAAATGAAAACTGCTTTCATCATTTTAAGTTTTGTCGGAATGACACTTTTCGGGGTAAAAGAAGCGACTGTTGAATCGAAAGTATATAGCTTCTCAAAAGCAAAAGCTGAAAAAACCGATTTCGGAACTGTGCGCCAAATGATCGACAACAGTACTACGCACATGGAAAATTTCGAAATCCATGCCACAACTTTAAAAACAGGAAAAACGCTGGAAGATAACGGAGAATTCCTCGGTTTTGAGCGAATGATCATCGTAAAAGATGGTGTTGTTATGGTTTCAGTCGATGGAAACACTCGTGAAATGAATGCCGGAAGCGTGGCCCTTTTGATGCCAAACGACCGGTATAAGGTCGAAAATTCAGGCAAAAATTCTTCAACTTTCTATTTCGTCAAATACAAATCGAAACAGCCTGTAGATTTTGAGCGGGGAAGATCATCTGGCGGCCCGACGATACTCTGTTGGGATAGTATCAAATTTACACCTCACGACAAAGGTGGAATCAGAAAGTATTTTGACCGGAAATCGGCTATGTCTGACCGCATTGAAATGCATGTCACCACTCTAAATCCGGGAATAAAAAGCCACGAACCACATACACATATTCCGGCAGAAATTGTGATTATGATGGACGGGAAAACCGAAATGGAGATTGGCGGTAAAATTTATCCGGGAACAGTTGGCGACATTTATTTTCTGGGTTCAAATATTCCGCATGCCATCCGCAACACCGGCGAAACACCGTGTATGTACATGGCTTTTCAATGGCAATAATACCCGTCAAACCACACGAAGCAACTCAATTCGATACTTTTCTGACCATGCGTCAAGTACCTTTTGCGAATTGGCAAATGCCAGCAAAAATCCGCCGCCACCAGAGCCAAGAAGCTTTATATATACTTTCTCGCAATGTGCAAAAGAAATAATCCGATGAAAATTTACCGGAATCATCCGGTGAAAATGGTAAACCTGAAACTTGACCAATTGCTCTAAATTCAGAAAGAAACCTGGTTTGTCGTCATTGAGCAACGCTTCAATACAACCATTGTTTGCCGGAATAAATTGCTTTTCAAAAGCCTGTTCAAATTCCGGAAAGTTAAAAAGATCAATAAAATGCTGAACCAGCGGACCGGTTGCTCCGGTTGTTTTGGTGTCAATTAAAGCCATTGCCAGATCGAATTTGTTCAGGTCGAATTCAATCGGACAAATTTGCTTTTTCGAGTCGATCAAAATTGGCCGATTCAGGTAAGATATCAGTGGATCGAGACCTGAACTTTTCCCATGAAAATAGCTTTCGAGCAATGCAAAATCCGATTTCAGAATATCCGGAGAGAGTTCATTTTCCGGAGCAGAAACAAATGCATATTTTTTAAAGAGTGCGGCAACCAGGGCTCCCGAACTTCCAACCCCATATTGTTGCGGAATAGTTGAACTAAAATACAAACCTTTGTCCAGATCTTTCTCCAGTTTATCGAGATCGAACTGAAAATGCAGCAACTGAAAAGCATCTCCGGATTTCAGGTGCCCGTAAAATTTCCTTATTTCAGCCGTACTTTCCAGATGCGATTGATCCAAGTCAAAATCGAGGCACCCCGAAAAGCGGTCAAATGGCACCGATAGCGCCATCGCATCATACATCAGCCCATACTCGCCAAATAAAAGAAGTTTCGAGTTAAAAGAGCCCCTCTCCAACCTCTCCCCGCGAGGGAGAGGCTCATTCCGTGAAGATTTTGAACTAGTGATCATTGAAATACAGTTTTATTAAATTCAAATCGCAATTCACTAAGTGCAGCTTCTTTAAGCCCCCTCTTTTGGAGGGGGTTGGGGGGAGGCCTCCCTTTCAGGTCCTTCACCCACCCGATCGTCAATCCATTTTCCGTTTTCACAAAACTGAACCAATTCACGTTCAATAAACGCCTTCACATCATTCTCATTTTCGCTAAAATACAACAAATGAATGTTCGGTCCGGCATCAATCGTAAAGCAAACCGGTATTTTCGACTTTTCCCTGAAATGCCGAATCCGGTTAATTATTTCCAGACTATTGGGCTTCAGTAAAATAAACGATGGATTCGATGTCATCATCATGGCATGCAAACTCAACGCTTCATTTTCAACCACGCTGATAAACTTCTCGCGATTCCCGGTAAGCAGTGCCAAATACAATTCGTTGATATTCTCGTAAGCCTGTGCAATCCGCGATCGCTGAAAAATATGATTTTCCATGAGTTTGTGCCCTGCCGAACTCGAAACTTCCTTCGAACCGGAATCAACCAGTAAAATAGCATCACGAATGGAATAGAATTCCGGATGAACCCCGCCCAACACAGGTATCGCAAAATCATCGCTGCACGATTCAAACAACTGTGTTTGTCCCCAAATGGCAAAGCCCGGATAAACCGACCGACACGCACTGCCACTTCCAATACGGGCAAGTTCTGATGCCATTTGCCAAAATTCGGGTGTACGGATTTCTTTTCCTGAAAGCAAAAAGTCGATTTCGGTCAGACACAAGGCCAGGGCTCCAAACGACGAGGCGGACGAAGCGATTCCGGCTGAATGCGGAAAACTGTTCCGGCTCGAAATCCTGAAATTGTATTTCCGAATCCAAATCAATTTTGAGGAAATATGATCGAGATATTTTTCAATTCGTTGGCCAAAGGCGCTGGGCACACCTTCAAAATAAAATTCAACCTTTTTGCCGGCGTCTTTAAAAATCTCAACCGATGTTTCGGTAAAGGCATTCTGTAAAACAAAACTCAGCGACGGATTCATTGGCTTCTGAAAGTCGCGCTTGCCCCAATATTTCACCAAAGCTATATTCGACGGGCATTTCCAGGTTGTAGTATGCTGAGCAGCTTTTAAATTTCCGGTCATGATTTTTGCCGTTTTAAGATCAGATCGTCCCAATGAAACAGTATGGAAAGTCCTTTGTTTTCGAAATATTTCTTTATTTCCTGAAAGGGCTTTTCGCTTGAAACCAGGTAAAAGTCGCCGCCCCAGGCACCCAGCGATTTTATCTCTCCTGAAAAATCGGGGAAAAATGTTGATTTAACCGAAGGTTTCCCAATCAGTTTTCCGATCAATTGCTCGTGTAGCCCAATTAACCGGTTAAATTGCTCCTGACTTTTACAAGAAGCAAATTCATCAGACAATTCTGACATAAGATCAATATCGAATTGCGGAATTTTCTGTGACTTCATGAATAAATTCACCTCAGCGGTTGTGCCTTTTTTCTTTCCTGAATAAAGCAAAACCAATTGATCGGCAAAAGAAAAGTTAAGAGCCAGTGGTTGAGCCGGCTCATTTCTGGTGTAAAGAATTGGTCCGTCAGCAGTAGCACAGGCTATGTCGAAACCGGAACCTTTAAAAACCAGTTCGTTCAGGCGAAACGGATCAACTTTGGCCCATTGTGAAAGCAAACTGATTAAGGTGCTGCTGCTGCCAAAACCCCATTCTGGATTGGCAGTTAATTCAGTTTCGATTTTTGTTCCGGATTTGGGTTGAAAGTCCGGATTTAAACACTTAATGATTTGAAATATTTTGCTCAGAGTTTGTGCCTTCTCTGTTTGGCTGGCAGAAATAATCGAAAAATCTGTTGCATTCAAACGACACTCAAACCAGATTTTGCTGTTGTAAATTGCTTTCCAAAGAATTGAATCGGAATTTGATTCTTCAGAAACAGTTAATTTCTGCCCGACTTTTAGCGGCAGCGCAATCGCTTTGGCACCTTGCAGAACCATATATTCTCCGGTCAGTAGCAGTTTGCCATTGGCGTAATAGGGCGTTTGTGATGACATATTCATAAAGGTGAAACACGAAGTCACAAAATCACGAAGCTAATTTTCACTTTGTGTCTCCGTGTCTTTGTGTTTAATTTCATTTTTCCAAAACTCTTCAACTGCCGAAAAACTAACTGTTTTATCCTGAAAATAGTGTTGTATTTCAGCCCGGTTTTCTTCCGGAACATGTAATTGATTTAAAATATTGCTCAGGTGCATTTTCATGTGGCCACGCTGAATGCCAACTGAAACCAATGCTTTAACAGCGCCAAAATTTGAAGCCAGTCCGGCAACGGCCAAATACATCATCAACTCTTTCGCAGAAGGATGATCCAGAATTTTCATGGCCAGTTTTGCCAATGGATGAACAGCTGTTACACCGCCAATTACACCAACAGCCAAGGCTATTTCGATGCTAAACCTGAATCTTCCATCCTTAATTTGCACATCGGTCAACCCGCTGTATTGGCCGCTACGCGCAGCAAAGGCATGTCCACAGGCTTCAATCGCCCTAAAATCATTTCCGGTAGCGACGGCCAGTGCATCAGTTCCGTTAAAAATACCTTTGTTGTGTGTCACGGCACGCGAAACATCGGCCTGAGAAACACGAATAGCTTGCTCAAATTTCTCTGCAAAAAGCTGACATTCTTCTGGCGATTTGCCTTCAAGTAAATCGTCAACAGGACATTCCACCCAAGCACTGACACGACTTTCCGGAGTATAATTGGAAAGAATGGACATGATAATTTCACAATTTTGTTCTTCGGAAGAGACTTTTTCGCTACTCCGGAAATAATCCTGCAAACTTTTAGCAAACTGTTCCAGGCACGAATTGATAAAATTTGCGCCCATCGCATCGCAGGTTTCAAATCCGGCATCGAGCTGAAAATAGCCCGGCAAAACTTCAGATTTATTTCGTAATTCAATGGAATTTATTCCACCTCCGCGAGCTTCCATTTTCGCAGTCAAAAATTTACTTTCAGCAATTAACTTTTCCCGTATTTCAGGAAAAAGCAAGTTTAGTTTTTCGGGATTTCCAATCCATTTAAAATGAACCTGTCCTCTTTTTTCAGTTCCCAAAACTTCGGCGTGAAAGCCACCACGACGAGCCAAGAACCCGGCAGCATTGGCCAAGGCAGCAACCACCGAACTTTCTTCGGACACCAGCGGGAAAAACAAATTTTTGCCGTTCACCACAAAATTGGGAGCAATAGAAAAGGGAAGGTGAAAACTGGAAACCGGATTTTCACTCAAATCTTCGATAATTTTTTGGATGGTTTTATCGGATGTTTCGAAAGTTGACAACCAATCGGCCATATCGCTTTCGAAACCATATTTCCGGATCAAAGCATTGATCCGCTGCTCTTTATAGTATTTCGAAAATCCTTGTAAAAGGGATTCATCCATGATAATCGGGATTAATTTTCAGAAACGCATTGGCCAATTGCAAAGCCTGAATCTGATTTTCAAGGAAATGGGCAAGCGATTCGTAACTTTCTGTGGCATGCTTTAAAACGGCCGAAGCCATTCCAAATACAGCCGGAAGCTGGCTTTTTGAGGTGAGGTAATACCCATCGAGCGAATTTTGAATTCCGCCCGAAATGATGAGCTGACGACAAGCGGGGTTAGGAATTTCCTTCAGGATTTGATTGACCGAATTGACCATTTGACTGGCCGATTGTCCCACAAATGCAAAAGGCAGACTTGCTTCGAATTTCTGCTGATCGCCCCGCAACATTTCGAGTTTCGAGAAATTAGTACCGCCATACGCGCCAAATTCAATCGCTTCTAGTGGCAGTTGAAGCAATTTCTTCAGGCTTTCAGGACCAAAACCCTGCCCGACTTCTTTCACCATAATTTTAAAAGGAGCCAGTTCCAAAAGTTGTTCAATGGTTTGCAGTGGAGATTGCTTCAATCGGTTCCCTTCAGGCTGAAACCACTCCTGCAAGGGATTTACATGGACTATCAATCCATCGGCACGTAGATCGCCTACCAAATCAACGATTGCCTGAATATTTTTAGAAACGAGTAGCTCTTCAACCTGGGCAATTCCCAAATTGGCCCAAAACGGCTGCTCATCGCCAATTTCATCACGAAAATTAAAATCGGCCCAATCGGTTTTGTCGAACAAAATTTTTCGGCAGGAGCCCAAACCCATTCCCAAACCAAATTCGCGACAGGCCCGCGCAATATGACTATTGATTGTTTGTGCAACTCCGGTTCCTCCCGTCATGCTCGACACCCAAATCGGATTCTTCATGGTTTTCCCCAGAAATTGAATACTTAAATCGGGGCTTTCAGGATGCGCAGAAAGCATTGGCTCGTAATTAAACCGGAGATCCTGATCTTTGATATGAGTCTGCGAATCAAGCGCCAGCTTGATGTGTTCGAGTTTTCGGTCAGCGCCCATGAAATGTTGAGTGTTGAATGATGAAATATGAATGCCTGAAATTACAGTTTTTTTAAGTAATGATTGCTTTAAAATTCAACTTTAGGCACTCCAGACTTTAGGCACTTCGAACTATTCTTTTAAAATGTTCCGTGAAATCACCATCCGGAGAATTTCGGATGTTCCCTCGCCAATTTGTAGCAAGCGCTGATCGCGGTAAAAACGCTCAATCGGCCATTCGCGGTTCTTGAATAAACCAGCACCGCCCAGAATCTGGACAGCTTCGTCGGCCACTTCCCGGGCGATTTCGGCACAATACAGTTTAGCCATGGCAGCCTGTTGAGCGAACGGATGTTTGTTATCTTTCAGCCAGCAGGCATTATAGAGTGTATTTCTCGCATTTTCAATTTTCAAAGCCATGTCGGCCAGCTTAAACGCTATTACCTGAAATTCGCTCAGCGATTTTCCGAATTGTTTGCGGTATTTGGCATAGGCTTTTGCCATTTCGTAGGCTCCCTGTGCCAATCCAAGGCCAATGGCAGCTATCGATAACCTACCGGAATCCAAAGTTTTCAGCATAATTTTGAAGCCGTAACCACGCTCTCCCAACTGATTTTCAACCGGCACTTTGCAGTTGTTGAAGTAAAGAATACCATTGTCTGCAGCCCGCCAAACCAGCTTACCTTTCATGGTTTCGCGGATAAAACCTTCGCGTTCCTTTTCAATCAGAATAGCTGTGAATTCTTTTCTCCCGGCATTTTCGCCGGTGATGGCCAAAGTTGTCATTCCGGCAGAAATCTCAGAAGTTCCGTTGGTGATATACTTTTTTGAACCGTTTACCAAAAACTCATTTCCGGAGATCTGAGCGGTGGTTTCAACACCCTGAGCATCCGAACCGGCATTTTCTTCCGTTAGTCCGAATGCCCAAAGCTTCTCGCCAGTGCAAAAAGCGGGTAAGAATTTCTCCTTTTGTTGCTGAGTGCCAAATTCCAAAATTGGACCAACGCCAAGCGAATTGTGTGCTGCCAGCGTTGCTGCCATTGAACTGTCGACCCGGGCCATTTCTTCAATGGCTATAATGTACGAGAGGTAATCGCTGTTTTGTCCACCAAATTCAGAAGGAACAATCATGCCCAAAACTCCGGTTTTACCCATCTCACGGACAAGTTCAACAGGAAAAATTTCCTTCTCATCAAAATCATCGATCACCGGCTTAACAACTTGCTCTGCAAATTGTCTCACTTTTGCCCTGATACTGTGATGTTTCTCCAGTAATAATGCATTCATTATCTATAGTTTAAAGCCCCCAAATTCTCTTTACCAGGTTTGTGGTTAAAATAAGAATTTTACTGAGTGCATCGTATTTAAATGTGTTCACAAACGATAAAACTTACGGCTGCTCAACGCTCTTCTCCTCACTTCATTCTATCAGAGTGCATTTTCTCTCCCACTTCAGGAGAGTCGGAGGGGGCTTCCAACTCAACCAGCAATTGCTTTTCAGTAACCGTTTTACCTTCTGCAACATGAATCATTTTAACCTTTCCGTCAACCGGTGAAAGCACATGAATTTCTGTTTTCATCGATTCCAAAGTCAACAGGATCTGACCGGTTTTCACACCTTCACCAGATCGAATATTTAACTTTAACACCTTTCCAAACAAATCCGCGCAAATAAGGTTCTGAAAAATCTTTTTTACTTGTTCATTTTTTCTGTTCAACACAACCTGGTTAATGAACAGATTGCTTTGCAGCCAAAACGAAAAACCACCGAAAAAAACCACAGTCTCGTTGGTTTGGCTAAAACAGTAAAAGCTTTCATCCTGACCATTTACACTAAGTTCCAGCAAATTTCCAGTCTTAGTAACCGATGAAACTAAATATTCCAGTCCGTTTATCCTGAAAAGTTCTTGCCCCTCTGCTGGTTCAATCGTGCAATAGCATTTTTTGCCGTCAATCAAAATCTCCAAACCTGATGAGATTCTCCAAAATCCAATCTGGTTCCAAACCGAATTTCCGGAAGATTTCCCAGTGAATAAATGAAATGCCAAATAGGCAGCCACTATTTTATTCCGATCAAGTTTATTCCTTTTTTCCTGAATTTTTTGGTTGATTAAATTCAGGTTCATATCAACATATTTCGTATAAATTTTGTTTTCCAGAATTTCAGCACTTTCAACCAAAACCGTTAAAAACAAAAGATTGGTATGTATTCCTGAAATATGTGTTTGCCCAAGATTCGCCTGCAATCGGCTCAAGGCTTTTTCCCGTGTTTCGTCCCAGACAATGAGTTTAGCCAGAAGTGAATCGTAATTGGCAGAAACCTGACTTCCTTCTTCTACAAAAGTTTCGACGCGCAAATTTTCATGATCCGGAATATTCCAGACGTTAAGCTTTCCGGCAGACGGCAGAAAATGGTTTTCCGCATCTTCAGCGCAAAGCCTCACTTCGATGGCGTGTCCTGAAATTTGAATCTCACTTTGCTGAAATGGCAATGGATTTCCGGCAGCTACCTGCAACTGCAAACCAACCAGATCGGTTTTTGTAATCAATTCGGTCACCGGATGTTCCACCTGGATACGCGTATTCATTTCCAAAAAGTAGAACTGATTATTTTCGTCGAGCAAAAATTCAATGGTACCGGCATTTCGATAATTCATCGACTGTGCAATTTTAATTGCCGTTGAAGTCAGTTTGTTCCGAAGTTCTTCACTAACGGATGGAGAAGGCGCTTCTTCAATAATTTTCTGAAAATGTCGTTGAACAGAACATTCGCGCTCATAAAGGTGAATTACATTTCCAAAATGGTCGGCCATAATCTGAACTTCAATATGACGGGCAACCGGAAGATATTTTTCGATAAACAATTCACCGTTTCCAAAATAGCGCAGGGCCTGTTGTTCTGCAACCGGCAATGCCGCACTTAATTCTTCTGCAGAATTGCAGATCACAATCCCTTTTCCACCTCCGCCTCCAGAAGCTTTTACCATAACCGGAAAATTCATTTCAGGAGCAAGCCTAAACAGTTCCTGAACGGTACCACGAAACGAGGGCAGAACCGGAATTCCCAGCGATCTGACGTAATCGAGCGACTGATTTTTCTCGCCCATTAAATGTATATTTTCAGGAGTCGGGCCAATAAATACCAGGCAGGCATCGGCAACTTTTTGCGCAAAGCCGGCATTTTCAGAAAGAAATCCATAGCCCGGATGAATGGCGTCCGCACCACGATCATGTGCAATCTGAATAATTTTTTCCTGATTGAGATAAGTTTCAGACAAGTTATTTCCAGGTAAAAGTATAGCTTCATCGGCCAGTGAAACATGAAGGGATTCGGAATCGTCGGCGGCATAAACCGCCACCGTTGAAGTTCCCAATTTCTGCGCTGCCCGTATCACTCTGACAGCTATTTCACCTCGATTGGCAATGAGTATTTTATGAAAAACCTTCAAGTCTATACGTGCTTTAAATTAGTTTTTTCTTTTTTCCATGCCGGTTTACGTTTCTCTAAGAATGCATGTATTCCTTCCTGTCCATCAGACGAATGCAAAGCTTCAGACAAAATTCCGGAAGTAATTGAGGTATCCGTTATGCCTATTTCGCCTGAGCTAACCTGATTGATCAATTGTTTCGCTTTTTTAAATGCGAATGGAGAGGCTTCGCTAAACGAAGAAATAAATTCAGTAATTTTTGATTCCAACCGATTCGAGCCACATAAAACGTCAACCAATCCGGCATCGTGGGCTTCTGCGGCAATAAACAGGTTTCCGGTCAAAATCCATTTTCGCAGGTTTTGTACCGAGAGTCGTTTGGCCACAAAAGGAAGTATGGTAGCTGGCAACAGTCCCAGTTTGACTTCGCTGAACATGAAACGGGTATTGGTTTCGGCCAAAACAAAATCACAGGCAGCCATCAACCCTATTCCGCCGCCAAATACATTTCCACGAACGGCGGCAATAGTAATTTGCGGTAATTGATACAATTTCAGCATTAAGTCAGCCAGATGTTTGTATTGGGCTGAACTCTGGTCAACAGTCAATTCTTCAGAACTGTAAAACCAGTTGATGTCGGCTCCTGCACAAAAAGACCGCCCGTTTCCGGATAAAACCAAAAAATTCAATTCATTCATTCCAGAAATTTCATCTAAAACATTATCCAATTCCGAAATGAGTTCCAGAATTAAGGCATTGTGACGTTCCGGTCTGTTCAGGTTTATCCCGACAACCGGTCCGTCTATATTTACTTCAATATATTTATATGAAGCCTCTTCCGCCCTCTCCTTCGGGGGGGAGAAAGAATCAGTATTCGGATGTCTTGATGATTTCATCTTTAGTTTTTATTAAATTCATTCAAAGTTCTTCTTTAAGCCCCCTCTTTTGGAGGGGGGTGGGGGAGGCCTCTTGTTTTTACATCCTGAAAACTCCGTAACCTGGTTCACCAAAAGGCCGGTTTAACGAAACCGAAATCGCCATTGCCAACACTTTTCGTGTGTCGACCGGATCGATGATACCATCGTCCCAAATTCGGGATGAACTGTAATAAGCTGAACTTTCCTCTTTAAACCGGTTGAGCAACGTATCCGTTGAACCATTGCTGCCAATGCTTTTCAGCACGCCCGAAGCCTGCTCTCCACCCATCACCGAAATGCGCGAATGTGGCCACATAAACAGGAAATGCGGATCGAACGACCGACCGGCCATCGCGTAATTTCCGGCTCCGAATGATCCGCCGATTACAATGGTGAATTTTGGAACAGATGCGTTTGCAACTGCATTAATCAGCTTCGCTCCATCGCGGGCAATGCCTTGATGTTCGTATTTTTTGCCGACAATAAAACCGGTAATATTTTGCAAAAACAGAATCGGGATTTTCCGTTGTGAACACAACTGAACGAAATGCGCCCCCTTCAGCGAACTTTCTGAAGTCAGGAAACTATTGTTGGCAATAATTCCAACCGGAAATCCCCAGATGCGGGCAAAACCTGTCACAAGTGTTTTTCCGTAGTTTGCCTTAAATTCCTGAAATTCGCTCCCGTCGACCAAACGTTCGATAATTGCATGCGCGTTAATCGGCTTTTTCAAATCGGTAGGCAAGAAGCCATACAATTCTTCAGCCGGAAATAGCGGTTCCTGCACAGGTTGCACATCCAGTTTTTGCTTTTCCTGAATTGGCAATCCGGCCACGATATCGCGGCAAATCTGCAGCGCATGCACGTCGTCTTCAGCAATATGGTCGGCCACGCCAGAAATGCTTGTATGAACTTCTGCGCCGCCCAAATCTTCCGGCGTAACTTCTTCGCCGGTTGCGGCTTTTACCAACGGAGGACCACCAATGAAAATAGTTCCCTGATTGCGAACCATAATGGTTTCGTCGCTCATGGCCGGAACATAAGCCCCGCCCGCCGTGCACGATCCCATCACAACCGAAATCTGCGGAATTCCTTCAGCTGACATTCGGGCCTGATTGTAAAAAACCCGGCCAAAATTGAATCGGTCGGGGAAAACGTTAGCCTGCTCAGGCAAATAAATACCTCCTGAATCGACCAAATAGATGCAAACTAATTTATTTTGACGGGCTACTTCCTGCGCCCTGACATGTTTTTTGATGGTTTCACGAATGTATGTTCCGCCCTTCACCGTGGCATCGTTGGCAATAATCAGGCATTCACGTCCATGAACGACCCCTATGCCAGTAATTATTCCGGCGGAAGGAAATGCGTTATCGTATTGATTGTAAGCAGCAAATGACGAAAGTTCGAGAAATGGCGTTTGCGGATCGAGCAAAAGGTTGACGCGCTCGCGGGCCAACAGTTTCCCACGCGACCGGTGTTTCTCAACCGAAACTTCCGAGCCGTGAGAACTGACCGCAGCCAATCTCTCGCGGAAAGTCCGTATCACCAATTCATAGTTCCTGAAGTTCTCTTTGTATTCAGGTGAGCTTGTTCGAATTTCACTTTGTTTAATTTTTACAGTCATCTGATTAAACAGAAAAGTTTAAACTCCTAAGACAAAAAACCTAATCCTTTAGTTCACCAAAGAGATGCATATTTTCGCCAGTACCCCTTAATTCAGTCATTTTTACCGAACAAACCGTATTTTTTTGCGCCCCGTTAGCCTTAAAACGCACCGGAACGTAATGCTGCCCATAGCCGTTGGCAACACCCTGAGTAATCTTTTCAATCAGCACTTCTTCGCTTTTTCCCAAAAAAGAACTCAAATATATAGCTTTGTTTTCTTCCGAAAGTTCCCTGACTTTTAGCGATCGCTCATTTTTTATCTTCTCCGGAACATGATTTTCAAGTCGTTCGGCGCGTGTTCCTTTCCGAACTGAGTATTTAAATGTATGTACGTGGCTGAAATTAAATTCCTTAACGGCATCCAGCGTTTCCTGAAATTCTTCTTCTGTTTCGCCCGGAAAACCAACAATAACATCGGTGGTGAAATTGAAATCAGGATAAACTGAACGGAATCTAGTCACGGTTTTCCTGAACTGCTCCACATCGTACATTCGGCGCATCCGGAGCAAGGTTTTATCCGAACCACTTTGAAGACACAAGTGCAGGTGCGGCATAAGTTTCGGATGGGCAAAGAGTTCCACAAACCGATCGCCAAAACCGTCAGGTTCGAGCGATGAAATCCGAACCCGAAAATCGCCGGAAACTTCCAGAATCTGGGCAAGCAAATCTTCAAACTGTGCATCTCCATCTTGGTAACGGCCAATGTTTACGCCGGTTACCACAATTTCCTTAAATCCGTTTTCAATGGTTTTGCGAACACTTTCGAGCACATCGGCAACGGGTCGCGAAACTGCACGTCCGCGTACCATCGGGATAATGCAAAATGTGCAGAAATTGTCGCATCCATCCTGAATTTTTACAGCCGACCGGGTATGCAGACTTTTACGTACCGGCTCGTATCTGAACACATCAGGAGGAAGCATTTGAGGATGAAGTATTTCTCCTGAGAAATGTGCATCGACCAAAGAAAGTATGGAGCTTTTGCGGTTGTTTTCGACCACAAAAGTAATGTTGTCCTGGCTTTCGAGTTTTTCCTTGAAATTATTGGCCATGCAACCGGTTACCACCACCACGGCATCTTTGTTTTTGCGCGCCGCCTGACTGATCACCGTTCTCGATTTCTGGTCGCTTTGGTTGGTTACCGTGCAGGTATTCACCACAACCACGTCGGGCAACTCATCAAAACCAACCAACTGGTATCCGGCTTCATCGAAATCGGTCACCAAAGCATCGGTTTCGTATTGGTTGAGCCGGCAGCCGAGGGTTTTAAAGGCAACGCGTAACCCCCCAGCCTCCCCCGACCCCTCCGAGGGAGGGGTGAAAGAACTGCTCCGTTTGAGATTATTATTTGGCACAAAATTTACTTTTCAATGAGCAAAAATTCAGAACTTATACTAGCCAAAAGCCTTTCCCCTTCGGGGAGAGGTTGGAGAGAGGCTTGCAATGAAAAATCGGCAGCTGAGGTAATTTTAACATCCACAATTTGTCCCATCAGCGAAGCATCATGATGATCGAGGCGAACGTTGATTTTGCCTTCAGTCAATCCAGTTGAAAAACCAGTTTTGCGGTCGGTTCCGTTAATCAAAACACGTAGGGTTTTTCCAACCAAAGTTTCGTTATATGAACGGCTGTGTCCTTTCAGCACTTCCGAAAGCCGGTGGAGACGGTCTTTTTTATCTTCCGTGGCCACTTCGTTTTCCCAACGATAACTTGCCGCTCCGGGACGCGGCGAATACATGGCAATATATGCCATGTTGAAATTAAATTCGTTCATAGCTGCCACTGTATTCTGAAATTCAGCTTCTCCTTCACTGGTGAACCCAACAATGATGTCGGTAAACAGTGTCGCTTGGGGGATCAGTTCCCGAATGTCTGCAACAATTTTTCGATATTTGTCCATCGAATGGCGGCGGTTCATTTTAATCAGCACGCGCTCGTCACCACTTTGCATAGGCAAGTGGATCTGTTTGGCCAGACAATCGTAAGCGGCAATTACTTCAATAACTTCGCGGTTCATATCCTGTGGGTGTGGAGAAGTAAAATACACCCAAAATTCTTCTCCTGAAACTTTCCCAAACTCCCCAATTCTTCGCAGTAATTCCGCAAAATTGATTTCTTCACCATTTTTATCGAGTCCGTATGAATTTACGTTCTGCCCCAAAAGCGTGATCGATTTATAGCCCTGATTTACCAAATGGCGAATTTCGTCAATAATTTCTCCGGAAGGCCGGGAAACTTCGCGACCACGCGTATAAGGAACAGCGCAGAAGGTACAAAACTTATCGCAACCGTTCTGAATTGGAACAAATGCTTCGTAGGTAGACTGGTATTTGGGTTTGATGTGCCACATTTCGGCAATGTGCTCATTTTTGGGCATCACCGGTTGCTGTGCTTTCAGTCCGGCGGGTGTGACAATTCCGTATTCGCGAATCATTTCGGGCAATTGAGCCAGTTCGCTCATTTGGAATATGAGGTCGAATGATTTCAGGAATTTTTCCTTATCGGCGGGCAAAATACATCCGGAGACAAAAGTAACCAGATTTCGCGTGTTCTTCCACTTATTCCATTGGGCAATTTTGTTGTATACCTTGTCGATCGGCTTTTGCCTGACCGAACAAGCTAGCATACCTAACAAACTGGCTTCCTCTTCGTTTTCGGTCCGCACGTAACCCATGCTTTCGAGCACAGCGCTAACCCGCTCACTATCCGAAAGGTTCATTTGGCAACCCAATGTAATCAGGTGATATTTCATTCGTATAATTTGTATTTACATTGTTTATATTCAGAACGTACTCATGGAATAGCCATTTATACATTTTTGTTCTGTGCGGGCTTTGACAAACATGGCTATTTCATTTGCGTTTATTCATTTTATTGAACCACATAGACACATAGGACACAGCAGAATGGTAAATTGTAAATGTTTTAATCGTCAATTTCCATTATTATTTTTAAATATGTGTTCTATGTGCCTATGTGGTTAATTATCTTTTCCAAAAGCTAAAAATAGACTTCGCAGTGAATCTGATCACGTTCAAATCCTTTTTCTTTCAGGATTTCGAGAGCATCAAAAATCATGTCGCTGTTTCCGCAGAGGTAAAACTCAGTTTCAAGAGCAAAGGTGCAGTTTTTCAGATAGCCGGTAAGCCTTCCGTGATACGTTCCTTTTTTATCGCGACTCGTGCACAAAATATACCGGTCGTCAGCGTATTCGTGTTTGTCGTAGGCTTCGTCTGCTAAACGAACGCCATGAATTAATGTGTAGTCAATTTCAGGATAAGTACGAACAATACTGCGGAAGGGTGCGATGCCAGTTCCGCTGGCAATGAACACAAATTTTCCGTTTTCAGCGTCTTTCGGTTCCATACCGAATTTTCCGAACGGCCCGTGAATTTCAACCACATCGCCTGCTTTCAGCTTCCGGAGTTTGGGTGTAAAATATCCATTTTCAACTTCCTTGACGAGCACCTCCAGACTTTCGTCGTTGGCACCGCTATAAATTGAATATTCGCGGCTTTGGTAATCTCCGCGGATTCCGAGCGAAATGTGCTGACCGGCTTTAAAGGCAAAACGTGCTTTTGGCATTTTCAGCGAAAAGGTTTCGTTGGTCAATTGCCTGATCTCTGAAACCTTGTAAAAACTTTCGTCAATTTTTATCTCGGGTTTAACAAAACTCATCATGATACTAAATTTTTAGTCTGCAAAAATAATCAATTATTCATATTACGGACAAACTGATCTTTTATTATGCCTGAAATTAACCATTTGAAAACGATTTTGTTTGAATTTTTCGGAAACTAAAATTTCAAATAAAATTCAGATGTGAGATTTTGGTATTCCGGAGTGTAATCATGATGGTTCTCAAATTCTATCATCAGGTTTTCTTCAATTTTCGGAGATTCAACATTGCTTAATTCGACCAAAATCCGGAAAACAGGTTTTCGCGGATTCGGTTTTATGTGGCACAATCTGGCTACAAAAAGTCCGTTTTTACTTGCCAGCGTTTCAACTTCGGAAAGGTTTTCAGCCGGAAGAACCAATGCGATTCTCCCATTTGCGTTCAACATTTTGGCCGCTCCTGAAACTAAAATATCCAAAGGCAATACGTCTGAATGGCGAGCCTGTGCACGGTTTGGAGCGGGCGCTTTTTCCCCGCTTGTAAAAAATGGCGGGTTGCTGATAATCAAATCGTATTTTTGGTTCTTGCTTTGAGCAAACTCCTGAAACGAACACAATTCAAGCTTCATGCGATTGCGCCATGGCGAATTATGGACATTCAGCTTGGCTTCCTGAAAAGCCTCCTCGTCGATTTCTATTGCATCAACCTGAGCCTGACTATTTTTCTGTGCCATCATCAGGGCAATCAATCCGGTTCCAGTGCCAACATCTAAAATCTGTTTTGCTCCTGAAGTATCGGTCCAAGCGCCAACCAAAACTCCGTCCATACCCACTTTCATGGCCGATCGTTCCTGAATGATGCGGAATTGTTTGAACTGAAAGTAGGAGTTTCGGGGCATTGTTATAGTATAAAAATTATCGGATGACTTAAAGTCATCCGATAATTAAGTTTAAGGCAAAGGTAATGGATGTTGAAACTCAGTGCAAATCGCTTTGATAAAGTATTGGCTTTATAAACTAAAAGCGGTCTTCGCTTTTCAAAAAATTGTTATTATACTTGACCACATGTCAAATTTAACATTGCTAATTATGAAAAACTTTGCAGCCTATGAATATATTGATCATAAAACACAAAGCTTTAGCGTAGAATTTGATGATCTTGAAAAGCTAAAAAATAATTTTCCAGATTACCCTAAGTTTTACTATCGTGAACCATCCTATCCTCATGTTAAAATTGTATTGGAGGAATTAATAGATTCTTTGCATAGAAAACGTATTGGAATTATTTTTATGGGTAAATAAAACTGAGAAGGAAATACTCGACGCTACTCCTCTATTGTAATGAGCCGTATCTGGTTTTGGGTTATATCTCACAAATGAGTATCTCAGGTATTATTTCTTTTAAAACCTATCTGTCTGGTAGGTTTAGGGTGCACCTGTTTCTCGATTAGTTCGTCCAGATAATTAAATACCAGTTCAATGTTTTTGTCCTGATTTGCGAGCTTCTTTTTGATTTCTTCAATTTCAAGCTTTACACTTAAATTGTCAGTAAGTAATTGACGGACTTTCGTAAAAATCCGCATAATCTGGATATTAACTTTAATTGCTTGCTTACTCCGTAATACACTCGAAAGCATTGCTACCCCTTGTTCAGTAAATACCATTGGAAGGTAACGCGCCCCTCCCCAACTTGAGGTCACAATTTGTGACCTCAAGTTGGCAAACTCTTCATCGGTTAATTCAAACATGAAGTCCTCTGGAAACCTGTCAATGTTTCTTTTTACCTGTTGTTTCAAAACTTTCGTTTCAACTCCATATAGTTCAGCCAGATCGCTGTCTACCATTACTTTTAATTCCCGAATAAAATATATTTTGCTTAAAATCACCTCTTCTGGAATTATTATAACTTTTTCCGTATTAGTCATTGTTAGTGTTCAATTTTAAGATTTGTAAATTATTGTTTCCCATTCTTGTTCAGATAAAAGATATTCTTACCCACCCCAATTATCGCGGTCTAAACTGCGGTACTGAATGGCTTCGGATAAATGATGACTTTCGACTTTTTCGTTTCCTTCCAAATCGGCAATGGTGCGCGAAACTTTCAGAATTCTATCGTAAGCACGAGCCGACAAGCCGAGTTTTTCCATGGCATTTTTAAGCAAACTGCTGCTGACTTCATCCAATTCAACAAATTCGCGGATCATTTTCGACGACATTTGCGCATTGCAAAATACATCATCACTTTTTGCAAAACGCTGTGATTGAATTTCACGTGCTTTTATCACTCTTTCGCGAATAGCCGAACTTGGCTCTGTTGGCGCCTGCTCTGACAGTTTTTTAAATGGCACCGGAACAACTTCCAGGTGAATATCTATTCGGTCGAGCAAGGGTCCTGAAATCTTATTGAGGTATTTCTGAACCATTCCCGGAGCACAAACGCATTCTTTCGTTGGATGGTTGTAATAGCCACAGGGACACGGGTTCATGGAAGTTACCAGCATAAAACTCGCCGGATACTCTACCGAAAACTTGGCCCGCGAAATGGTGATCATACGATCTTCAAGCGGTTGGCGCATGACTTCAAGCACCTGCCGCTTAAACTCCGGAAGTTCGTCGAGAAACAAAACACCATTGTGCGCCAGACTGATTTCACCCGGCTGTGGGAATGCCCCGCCACCAACTAAAGCGACATCAGAAATTGTGTGGTGCGGACTTCGAAATGGTCGTTGGGTCATGAGCGAAGTTTCGCGATCGATCTTTCCGACGACCGAATGAATTTTGGTTGTTTCCAACGCTTCGCGCAAAGTAAACGGCGGAAGAATAGTCGGAATTCTTTTCGCAAGCATTGTCTTTCCGGCTCCTGGCGGGCCAATCAAAAGGATATTGTGACCGCCGGCTGCGGCAATTTCCAAAGCACGTTTTACATTTTCCTGTCCTTTCACATCTGAAAAGTCGACATCACTTTCGTTTACTTTCGAGAAGAATTCCTCGCGGGTATTCACGATGGTTTGCTCGAGTTCTGTTTCGTCGTTGAAAAATCCGACGACTTCGCTGAGACTTTCTACGCCATAAACTTTCAACGTATCGACAACAGCAGCTTCGCGGGCATTTTCCTTTGGAAGAATGAAACCTTCAAAGCCTTCTTCGCGTGCCTTGATGGCAATCGGTAAAGCGCCTTTTACCGGCTGCAAAGTCCCATCGAGAGAGAGTTCTCCAACCATCAGGAATTTGGAAACTTTATCAGCATTTATTTGTTCATTGGCCGCCAAAATACCAATGGCCAGCGGCAAATCGTATGACGAACCCTCTTTGCGAATGTCGGCAGGCGCCATGTTTATAACTACCTTTTTGCGAGGCCATTTAAAGTTATTGAGCCGCATGGCCGATTCAATTCGCTGCTGACTTTCCTTAACAGCACTGTCGGGTAAACCGACCATGTAAAATTTGATACCCTGGGAAATTTCAGTTTCGATGGTAATTGTTGTTGCATTGATGCCATGAACGGCGCTTGCGAAAGTTTTGATCAGCATTGGGTGGTTTTTTTGACAAATTGGTTATAGTTAAATTTACAAAGACCAATTCAGATCACCAAATCATAACAACTTTTTTGATTTTAGACCAATTGTCGGATTCAGATTTGCACTTTCTCCTCCAAAATATCCAACAGACGGAACATTCGCCTATTAACGTCTGCAATAAAATGCTTGTTGGCTAGAATAGTTTCTGCCGATTGAATGTATTTGCCATTAACCAACTCTTCTCGGCAAGAAGTAATCATCTCACTGAGTGACGTTTCGGTTACTTCGAAATGAAACTGAAGTCCGACAACTTTTTCTCTAAAAACGAATGCCTGGTTTAAACAGGCTTTGCTCGAAGCAATCCGAATGGCATTTGGCGGCAGATCGAATGTGTCGCCATGCCAGTGAAAAACAGAAAACGAGTCTCCATTTCCACCCAGAAGCTTGCCCACCACTTCCTCCTGAACAGTAAAAATCGGGAACCAGCCAATTTCCTTTTCAACATTTGGGTAAACTTTCGCACCTAAGGCAGAAGCAATGAGTTGAGCCCCTAAACAAATTCCCAAAACTGTTTTGCCTGCCTGAATAGCATTCCTGATAAATTCCTTCTCCCGGTTTAGCCAATCGTATTTTTCGTCATCGTAAACGCCCATTGGACCGCCCATAACAATTAGCCAATCGAATTCAGAAATTTCAGGAAGTGACGCATTTTCGTAAAATTTAGTCGAAGATAAATGATGACCTTTGGCGTTTATCCAATCTTCAATACAGCCCAAATCTTCGAAATGAACATGCTGCAAATAGTGAATTTTAAGTGTTCTCATATCAACCTATTTTTCAAAATCCGACTTTATTTGCTCATTAAATCCAAGTTGGCGCTGTCGACCATGGTGACCCATCTGCCCATTTTTTTCTGAATAATCCGGAAATGATGTTGGTCTTCCGGAGTTACAAATGAAATGGCTTCACCTGCATTTTCGGCACGACCTGTTCGTCCGATTCGGTGAATGTAATCTTTGGGAGAACGGGGCAATTCGTAGTTAATAACATGCGGCAAAAATTCAATATCGATGCCGCGTGCGAGCAGGTCGGTTGTTACCAAAACACGCAATTCGCCCGTTTTAAATTCACGCAAAGCTTGGGTTCTGGCGCCCTGACTTTTTTTGCTGTGTATGGAAACAGCATCAATTCCATTCTTGCAAAGCTTATCGGCAACATTATCGGCCTGATACGTTGAGGAGGTGAAAACCAATACCTGTTTCATCTCTTCCTTTTTAATCAGATATCGGAGCAAAGGCCCTTTCTTTTCGGGCGAAACGAAATAAGCTGTCTGTTCAATTAATTCAATATTTTCTTTTTCAGGCTCAACTTTAACGACAACTGCATTGTGCAAAACAATCTGGTTTATACTTTCCAGCTTTCCGCTCAGAGTTGCCGAGAATAAAAGGTTCTGGCGCTTTTCAGGTAAAAGTGAAATTATACGTTTCATCTCTTCCTGAAACCCCAAACTGAGCATTTTATCGGCTTCGTCGAGCACAAGAGTTTCGATCTCAGACAGATGAACTGCATTTGATTCAACCAATTCGAGCAATCTTCCCGGTGTGGCCACCAAAACCTGAACTCCCTGTAAACCGATCATTTGCGGATTGATTGAAACACCTCCAAATACCGCAATCGTTTTAACTCGCTCCGGAAGATTTGATCCAAACTGAATAAATACATCTCTTACCTGAACAGCCAGTTCGCGGGTTGGAACCAGCACCAAAACTTTGGCATGCCTGTTCTTCGTCCGTCCGCTGCTTTGCAAATTGGTTATTATGGGCAATACATAACCAGCAGTTTTTCCTGAACCAGTTGGAGCAATTCCCAGAACATCTCTCCCGCTCAAAATTGCGGGGATGACTTCTTTTTGAATGGGATATGGCTGCGAATAATTTTGCTCAGCCAATACGTTTACAAGCGCAGGCGATAACCCGAAAGTTGAAAATGACATAGACTTCTGAATAAGATTCAGGAGCAAAGATAGACGAATTAATTTTTTGCAACGATTGGAAACCTAATTTGAGCCATCTGAGAACTCCCTTATTTTTATCCCAAAACTTGTGTTTTCAGCGTTTCCTTTCCATTAATTTTCCGAGTCCGACAAATAGCGCAGAAAATGCTACGAACAATACAAGTAAAACAACAGAATTGATTAGCACCTGTCCAAAACCTAATTTATTGACATTCACGAAAGGATAGGGATAAAAATCAGAAAAACCACCACGAATAAGAATAAAAATCAAGTAAATAAACGGATAAATCAACCAGGCGGGCAAAAGTGTCCAACTGGTTTTTGCCTTATTTTCGTAGAAGAACCAGAAAATAATAACCATAACCGGAATCACCGAATGCAGCAATTCGTCGACCAGTTTTTGCAAACCAGTTGGTTCCCAAACAGATCGAAGAACAACCTGATAGACTAGACCAACTATCGTGATATAGACGGTAATCGCTGTGAGTGAGCCAGGTTTATTGAGAACTTTCAATAATTCAGGTTTGCGATTAAGTGATTGATAGGTAAAGTATATGGCAACCAAAGAATTTGTCAGGATGGTAAAAAAACTAAAAAACCGAACGGAGGCTTCAAAAACAGAAGTTACGCGGTTACCGACCATTAAATAATATTGTGCAATAACAGCAAACCAGCCAATACATGCAAAAACAAAAGCCAACCTATTTTTCATAGAATTCTGCATTTACTTTTTCTGATAAACCCGAACGTAGTCAACCACCATCGATTGAGGGAAAATACTGTCGTCGATTCCCTGAGCTCCACCAAAAGTACCGCCAACTGCAACATTCAGTAACAAATGAAAGCGCTTGTCGAACGGCCATGTTTGAAATCCTGTTCCATCATTCTTAAACGTGCAATACAATGCTGAATCAACATAAACGCGGCATTCGCTGGCTTCCCACTCTAGTATGTAGCTGTGAAACTGGCTATAGCAGTCTAAAACTGCCAATATGCCGCTCTTTTGCGTATTATCGGTATACACATAGTTTTGAGTCTGAAATGTGGCAACAATAAAATACGGCATGTAACCTAAATTTTCCATAATATCAATTTCACCGCTTTTGGGCCAGCCACCATATTCCGAGTTGGTTGGCAACATCCAGATTGCCGGCCACATGCCGCGCCCTTTGGGCAATTTAGCTTTGACCTCAATTTTTCCGTACAGCCAGTCGGCTTTTTCGCGGGTAACCAATCTGGCCGAAGTATAATTCTTCCCCTGAAAATCTTCCTTAATGGCGTTAATGTACAGAAATCCGTTTTTTACTTCCGAGTTTTTCAGGCGCGATTTGGTGTAATACTGAGCCTCGCTGTTTCCCCAGCCGCTTCCTCCCACGTCGTAAGTCCATTTTGTACTGTCGGGCAAACCTGTATAATCGAACTCATCGCTCCAAACCAACTGATAAGGATCCGCTGTTGGCTCCGGATCAGGTTGTTTATCCCTGTTGCAGCTCCCAAGGAAAAGCGCAAAGCAGACAGAAATTGGTACGAGCAGGTGCTTCATCGAATCAGTTTATGTTTTAAGGAGAAGTCTCCTTTTTTGGCTCCGGATTAAAATGATTTTCAATTAATTCCGGAGGATTATAGTCAAATATACGACATTCAGAACAAACAATATCGGGATAACTGAATGAAACTAACGCACTGAATGATAGCCGCCGGGTACGCCATTGGGCGAAAGTACAACTTGCCACAACTGATTTCTCCGGGCCCTGAACGATCCAGCCGACGACAGCAAATAATATTTCCACATCCTGAAAAACGGGTCGGGATAATTGTCTTTTATTTTTTCCCAGTTTCGCGAGAAATTTCGGTACCAGGCCATCAGCGTTTTGTCGTAATCTGACCCGAAATTATGCCAGTCTTCCATCACAAAAAGATTTTCGACCGCTTTGCCAATTTGTGTCACAGAAGGAAGCATCCCGTTCGGGAAAATGTACTTTTCAGTCCAGGGATCGAGTGTTGCGAGTGTTGCAATTCTGCCAATGGTGTGTAAAAGAAACAAACCTTCGTCGCGAATACATCGTCGGGCCACTTCAAAGTAAATTCTGTAATTTTTACAGCCCACATGCTCAAACATTCCTACACTCACTATCCGATCGAATTTCTCATTCATGTCACGATAATCGGTCAACCGAAATTCAACCGGAAGTCCGGTGCACAAATTCCGGCCATACTCAACCTGTTGTTTCGAAACCGTGATGCCAACTACTTCTACATTGTATTTTTCCGCTGCATATTTCCCAAAAGCTCCCCAGCCACAACCAATGTCGAGCACACGCATTCCTGGTTTCAGTGATAGTTTTCGGCAAATCAAATCCAGCTTATTTTCCTGAGCATCGTCCAAACTGCGGGCATTCTTCCAATATCCGCAACTGTAATTCATCCGGCTGTCGAGCATATTCCTGAAAAGATCGTTCCCGAGATCGTAATGCCGTTCGCCAACAATAAAAGCTCGCTTTTTAGACTGAGGATTGAAAACTTTCAGTGTAAACAACTGAAAGAGCAATGAAATTTTCCGCCTGATTTTTTCGTCGAGATGTGCTTGAATGACTCTGGAAATAAATTCATCAAGATTCGCAACATCCCAAAAACCCAACATGTACGATTCGCCAACGCCCAGAGGGCCTTGGGTAATAGCCATTTTATAAAACTCCGGATTGCTAACCTGAATGTCCCAGGAATTATTGCCGTTGATCTGAATGCCGGCATACCCTAGAATCTCTTCCGAAATTCTTCTGTATTTATCATTCATAACGGGTAAATGTTGGTTTAGTCCGAATTTTTCTGAAAATAAATCGACGCTTCAGGATCTTAATTCCTCTCTGCCATCGGCGTATCGGGC
Source organism: Prolixibacteraceae bacterium (assembly GCA_963677955.2). Lineage (GTDB taxonomy): Bacteria > Bacteroidota > Bacteroidia > Bacteroidales > Prolixibacteraceae > Aquipluma. The sequence continues at coordinate 2,203,915 of CAXXQR010000001.1, read as the reverse complement.
AAAGCGGCCTCTGCTCCTGCCATGCACAGGTTCACGATCGGCCCATGGCCAACCACCAAATTGAGTACGTTGATAATCCTGAAAAGCTTCACGAATTTCAGCTTCCGAATTCATTACAAAAGGTCCGTATTGCACAACGGGCTCATGCAATGGTTTTCCGTGCAGAACCAATAAAAAACAGTCTTCCGCACCGGCCTGAATTATCGAGTCAACATCGGGCTTTACCTGAACCGAATGATAGGAAGAAATATCTTCATTGTTTATTTTCAGTTGATTTCCCCGGTAAAAATAGATCATTCGGCTGGCCTCAGAACTCGCTTTTGGAAGAATCCAACTTGCTCCTGCCTCGAGTTTCACGGTCAGGATAGTTACTTCATTTGCGGGATTGGCTGCCCACGAATCGGGAGTTGGCGCTGGAGCATTCACTTCGCCTAGTTTTCCGGCGATCACATTTATTTCGGCAGTTTTTCCAGTACTACCGGTTTCTTTAATCAACGGAATGCTGTCGGCCCAAAGCATTTTAAAATGTGGTTCTACAAACTTGCTGGCCTTCGGAAGATTCAACCAAATCTGGAAAAGTTCGGTTGGATTTTCTTCATCCTGATGAATTAACGGAAACATTTCGGAATGCTGCACACCTTTACCGGCAGTCATCCACTGAACATCGTCTTTACCAAAACGACCGGCAGCACCCATCGAATCCGAATGATCAATGAACCCTTCTTTGACCACAGTTACGGTTTCGAACCCACGATGCGGATGATACGGGAAACCCGGAATTTTTTCCCCGTGGTACATTCTCCAGCCATCTTTAACTGTAAAATCCTGACCAATATTTCGTCCTGAAAGCGATGCGGCCGGTCCCATTTCGGTATTTCCGTTTGGATACAAATCGCGGTGATGTGCACAAAAAAGAAAAGGATCCAGTGTTTTCCACGGGAAGCCTAACGGGCTGATTCTTAGATTCGGTTTTAGTTCCATCTTCCTGCATTTTTAATTCTTGCTGTGTTGCTAACAACAGCTAAAAATCGGAATGGTTGAGGAAGTGAAGATCCCAGATCTGGAAAAGTATTTTTTTTCGAGCAGAGATTGAATCCTGACTTCAGCTAAATAACCTAATTTTCTATTCCAGAATTTCGCAGAAATAGCCTAATTCAGCAACCGTTTCAACCAATTCCTGAATTTTAAAATCGGCTCCTGCTATGCGCAGAATATTGTCGCAGTCTTCCAAATCAAAATTAATTTCACATTCAGGGAAACGCTTCGAAAGTTCGCTCAAAACCTTCCCTGCTGTTCGCTTTTTTTGAATATTGGTCCTGAATATTTCGACTGAAATTCCTTTCATAGTCTGCGCTATTTAATTGAATTACAGCGATTCGGTATATTTTTTAAAGTTGTCGAGAATAGCCTGCCAGCCACCCTGTTGCATCTCCAGCGAATTCTCACTTTCAGCCTCGAATTTTTCAACAACTTTTACGCCATCTTTTTCAGGATTAAATTGAATGGAAACGCGTCGGCCGTCTTCCATTTGATATTCAATTAATTCATGCTGCTTTACTGTGGAATAAGTTCCTCCAAAATCGAAACTAAAACTTCCGTCTTTAGCTGCCATTGTTGTTGTAAACTTTCCGCCTTCGCGCAGGTCGTTTTCGGCGTGCGGTGCATGCCAGTCGTCCGAAGCGTTGCACCACTGCATGATGTGTTCGGGACTATTCCACGAATTCCAAACTTTTTCAATTTCTGCTTTAACTACATTTTCAACAGTAATTACAGGCAGTTTTCCGGATTCTAAATCTGAGTTTTTCATAATGTATGTTTTAAGTGTTTATGATTTTTGATAATGAAGCAACCAATGATTGCCAAATTTATCGGTCAGGTTACCGAATAGAGCGCCCCAGAATGTACGCTCCAGCGGATGAGTTTTCGTTCCGCCCCACGAAAGTTTAGCGTAACATTCCTGAATTTCGTCTTCGCTGTTGCAGTTAAGCATCAACGAAACGGTATTTCCGCTGGTCAATCCGTCTTCGCTAACCATATCCGAAGCCATTAACAGTAAGTCATCTTTCATCAACGTTGAATGAAGGATAAATTCTTTCATCCGCTTTGGCATTTCTTCGGCGAAAGGCGAATCTCCTATGGTTTGCAACTGTAGTTCGCCACCCAGACAGTTTTTGTAAAAGTTCATAGCCTCACGGCAATTCCCATTGAATGTTATGTATGCACTAATTTTGGCCATGTATTATTCGAAACTGTCACTAATTTCAACTACTTCCGCTTTTTGACTTTCGCCTTTTCCAGGTTCTCATTCATTCTGAACTTCACAATTTCAGTAATCAGGTCAAACGGAATTGGCTTGTCGAACGGAAATTGTACGGAACCCTTTCCCTGCTTGTAAACCGAAAGTTCTTCCTTAAAAGCTTTCATTCCTGAAGGCACCGGATAAAATCCGATGTGATTTTTGTATCCGGCATAATAAACCAGTGCACCGTTCAGGTAAAAACTGGGCATTCCGTACGAAATTTTTTCCTCAGCTTCAGGAACAATACTTTTAATTGTAGCCCGGATTTGATTCAAAAGTGACTTTGTTTCTTCTGGAAAACCGTTGATGTAATTATCGATTTCGCTCATAATCCTTTATTTTCAACTTGTTTTAAACACGCTTTATTCCCGAAGTTTAGTGTACGAAATGTATGTACCAACCAATATTGCAAGGAAAATCAGCGGAAAGAAGGACTGAAAATCCAGACCGTCAACCGCAAAATGGCTTGCAGAGGCAAAAATAAAGTCAAACGCAAAGCCTGCATAAGCCCATTCCTTAATTCTTGCGGGCACTTTGGGAAGTATCAATGCCAACGCTCCAATTATTTTACAGATAACCAACAGGTTACCAAAATAATCAGGGTAGCCCAAATGCCGGATACCTTCTTTGGCCAGCTCGGTTTGCGAAGTAAGTGCCGGCATAAGTCCTTCCATCAAAAAAATGATAATGATTCCGGTCCAGAAAATAATTTTATGTGTTTTTGCTTTCATGTTGTCATCGTTAAAATGTTAAAAATTGGTTGTTCTTTTTCAGACGGCCATTCTGTGATAAACATAAATATAATTGAATCAAAACATTTTAAAACATCCGTTGTTTTTTGTAATATCCGAATTTGCGCTGCAGACTTCATCCTTCGTGTTGCTACAAACATACGACTGAATATCAGGATTTAGAATGTGTGAAAACGACAATTAAAGGTTTTTTTGCGACAGACTAATTTTTAATATCTGAATCATGAAAAATGTATCCATATTGGTGCCTGAATCATCTGTCATGCAAGCCATTGCAGATCCACAGTACTTATTTTCGGCAGTCAACCAGTTTCTGGCCGTTACAGGAAAAGAACCTCTTTTCAATGTTCAGCTTGTGGGATCAAAAAAAGAAATTAAACTGAATGGCGGTCACTTTTCAGTATTTGCCGATAAATTGCTTCAGGACGCTGACGAAACTGATTTGGTTGTTATTCCGGCATTGTTTGGCGATATGCCATCTGCCATTGAACAGAATCAACAATTGGTTCCCTGGATTATTGAGCAGTACAACAGCGGAGCCGAAGTTGCTTCGTTGTGCGTGGGAGCTTTTCTGCTGGCTTCAACAGGTTTGCTTAACGGTAAAAAATGTTCTACGCACTGGGGGTTCACCAACGAATTCCGCGAGATGTTTCCTGAAGTTGAAGTGGTTGATGGAAGCATTGTGACCGAGGAAAACCGCATTTATTCGAGTGGTGGCGCTAATTCGTACTGGAATCTGCTTTTGTATTTGGTCGAAAAATATACCGATCGCGAAACTGCAATTTTAGCATCAAAATATTTTGCAATTGACATCGACCGCGACAGCCAGGCAGCATTTGCCATGTTTAAAGGACAAAAAGAACACAAAGATGAGGCTGTGAGAAAAGCTCAGGAATACATTGAAAATAACATTCAGGAGAAAATAGCTGTAGACGAATTGGCCGACAGGGTTGCCGTGGGCCGAAGAAGTTTCGAACGCAAATTTAAGCAGGCTACTAAAAATTCGGTTTTGGAATACATACAGCGGGTAAAAATAGAAGCTGCTAAAAGGAGTTTCGAATCGAGCCGCAAAAACATCAACGAAGTGATGTACGAAGTGGGCTACACCGACACAAAAGCATTCCGGACACTATTCAAAAAAATTACCGGCCTCACGCCAATTGAATACAGAAACAAGTACAACAAACAGCCAGTTCTTCAATAACCGCTGATTATCAGGCAAATTTATTTTATAGAAACAAGTACGGCGGCTAATTGTTAACAAATTCAGATACGATTCTGAATGTTAACCATACGGATTAATTTCCGACCAAAAACTAACGCGATGGATTTAAGTATAAAAAAGTGTGTTCCCTGCGAAGGCGGGACTCATGCCTTTGACCCGAGGCAGATTGCAGAATACAGGGGAAGTATTGGCGAAAGCTGGAATGTGATCGACTACAAAAAAATTACCCGGGAATTTCACTTCGGGAAATACGACCAAACAATAAACTTTGTTAACAAAGTAGCTGCCCTGGCCGATGCAGAAAATCACCACCCGGTATTGCATGTTTATTACGGTCATGTTGTAGTTGAATTGTGGACTCATGCTGTAAACGGACTGTCGGAGAATGATTTTATTCTGGCAGCCAAGATGGATAAATTGTAACGTCGATTTGAAATGAACACCAAGAAAAAAGGGCAGAATTTTCATTCCACCCTTTCGATATTTTATTTACTGATCCGATGACTCAGAGTCTTCGGATCAGTTGTCTTTTGTTAATAGGCTAATTTTGTCGAAAGTTATTTTTGCTGCACTTTTGTCCAGGTGTCTTTCAACTGAACGGTTCGGTTAAACACGAGTTTTTCAGGAGTTGAATCCTGATCGATATTGAAATAACCCAGCCGTTCGAACTGGAAATTGGCCAGCACTTTAGCACCTTTCACGAAAGGTTCAATATAACATTTGGGTAAAACCTGAAGTGAATCGTGATTCATAAATTCCTTGAAATCTACGTCTTTGTGTCCATCGGGTTCCTCATCTAAAAAAAGACGATCGTACAAACGAACTTCAGCTTCTACATTTTCGGTAGCCGAAACCCAGTGAATGGTCGATTTCACCTTGCGTCCATCAGGCGAATTTCCGCCTCGTGAAGCCGGATCGTAGGTACAATGTATTTCCGTTATTTCACCATTCGCATCTTTTATCACATCAGTGCAGGTAATGAAATAGGCATAACGAAGGCGAACTTCGGTACCGGGCGACAAACGATAGAATTTTTTCAGTGGCACTTCCATGAAATCATCGCGTTCGATGTACAATTCACGGGTAAACGGTACCAATCTGGTTCCCATGGATTCATCCTCAGGATTGTTTACGGCTTCCATTTGATCAACCACACCATCCGGACAATTGGTAATGACCACCTTCAACGGATTCAAAACACCCATCACACGTTGTGCACGTTTGTTCAGGTCTTCGCGCACACTGTATTCCAAAAGGGCAACATCGGTAATTCCATCGGTTTTGGTCACACCAATACGCTCTGCAAAGTTCCTAATCGATTCAGGTGTATAACCTCGGCGGCGCAATCCACAAATGGTGGGCATGCGTGGATCGTCCCAACCAGAAACATGCTTATCTTTAACCAGTTCGAGCAGTTTGCGTTTGCTCATCACCGTGTAATTCAGGTTCAAGCGCGAGAATTCAATTTGGCGCGGACGATATTCTGAATCTTTCAACTGATCGATAAACCAGTCGTACAGCGGACGGTGAACTTCGAATTCCAGGGTACAAATTGAATGCGTGATTCCTTCCCAATAATCGCATTGGCCGTGCGCAAAATCGTACATCGGGTAAATACACCATTTATCGCCGGTGCGGTGATGTGGTGTTTTCATAATCCGGTATAAAATCGGATCGCGCATGTGCATATTAGGTGAAGCCATATCAATTTTGGCGCGCAGAACACGCTGACCTTCATTGAATTCACCAGCTTTCATGCGCATAAACAGATCAAGATTTTCTTCAACAGAACGGCTTCGCATCGGACTGATTACTCCTGGTCTTGTTGGAGTTCCTTTTTGTTGGCTGATAGTTTCAGCATTCTGATCGTCGACGTAAGCTTTGCCTTCCTTGATCAGTTTTACAGCAAATTCAAAAAGCTTATCGAAATAATCGGATGCATAAAACAGTCGGTTATCCCAGCTAAAACCCAGCCAGCGAACATCTTCCATAATAGAATCAACGTATTCGGTATCCTCTTTCGAAGGATTGGTATCGTCGAAGCGCAGATTGGTTAAACCTCCGTATTTCTGAGCGGTTCCAAAATTCAGGCAAATAGATTTGGCATGACCAATGTGCAGATAACCATTCGGTTCCGGGGGGAAACGGGTGTGAACACGGCCATCATTTTTTCCTGATTTTATTTCTTCCTCAACAATCTGGTGAATGAAATTATTCGATTTCACCACATTTTCACTTTCAATCACATTTTCGCTCATCGTAATCAATTTAAAAAATCTCTTTTATGAATAGCATTAAAGACAAAAGTATAAAATGATTTCAGCTATAAGATATTCACCTGTTTGAAAATTGAATTCCGAAACAATAAAATTAATTTTGCTCCTGAAAATATAATTCTGAAATCATGGCGCTGATTGAAATTGAAGGAATGGAGTTTTATGCTTTTCACGGGCATTTTGATGTTGAGAAAGTTGCAGGCAACCGATTTCTGGTTAACCTGAAAATTGAAGCTGATTTGAGTCGGGCCGGAAAATCGGATAAACTTGAGGACACACTTGATTATCAGAAAGCTTACCTGATTGTTAAGGAAGAAATGGCTATCTCATCAGATTTGCTTGAAAATGTTTGTTACCGAATAATTAGCCGGATGAAACGTGAATTTCCGGAGGCAACAAAAGTCGCCGTGAAAGTTTCGAAAATGAACCCACCCATGGGAGGGCAAATGGAAAAAGTTAGCGTTACTATGGAAGATTAGAAATTTAGTCAGGGCTTCACTTCGAGTGAAACCCTGACTAAAAAGTATCTAATTAGCTTTTGAAAACCGCACCAATTCGGAGGCGTGAGGTTCAAGCGAAACTTTGTAACTATCCGAAACAGAACCTTTATCGACTTTACTCCACAAATCTTTTACCGAATAATTTCCGGAAATTCCAAGTTCTGAAAGTGAGACAGATAGTTCAGAAGTAATTGAATCGTTGGTGTTGAAAAGTGCCACATATTTATCTTCTGTTCCAGGCACATCGGCCGTCCAGACAATCAATCCGCTTTCATCCTTTAGTTGCCGGTTATTTGAGCTATTCTGATTGACATCCAAAACCTCATCGTTGGTCAACAGCGAAAGGGTGAATTCGTCGTTGGTTGGTAAGTCACCGCCAAACATCAGGGGCGAACGAAACATGCACCAAAGATTCATCAAGGTATATTGCTCAACTTCCGAAAACCCAGTCATGCGGTCGTTTCCACGTTCGGCACGCAAGGCAATGTGCCCAAGCGGCAACATGTCGGCATCGGGCCAGTGACCTTCACCCACATACGGAGCCCAGCCGGCACACCGTTTAAACTGTGGTTTAAGCATTTTCCAGTCGTCCCAAAAATCATCACAAATTCGCCACATATTCGCGTGGTTCATTACATGACCAGCTTTTACAAGCGGAGTTGCCCCGGGCGAAGTAGAGAAAACCATCGGCCGCCCGCTTTGATCAATGGCTTTGCGGATCATCGCAATTTCGCCATGATGATAGGGTCGTGACAAATCGTCAACTTTCACAAAATCGACACCCCACGACGCATATAAATTGAAAATAGAATTGTAATATTCCTGTGCGCCAGCTTTTAAAGTATCGACGGTGAACATATCGCGTAACCAGCCGCACTGTAGCTTATCCGAATATATTTCAGAAGCTTTGACAGAACTTCCCAAAACCGGAGTATTCATTTCCACAGCTTTTACCGGAATTCCCCGCATAAGATGAATTCCAAATTTCAGGCCTTTGGAATGAATGTAATTAGCCAATGTTTTAAATCCGTTTCCATCGGCAGCCGAAGGAAATCTTTTTACTGCCGGCGTCAACCTGCCATATTCATCCATCGTGAAAATTGGATCCTTTTCGTTGTAGCCCCCTGCCTTATCGTTTTCAACGTACCAGCGAATGTCAACGACAATGTATTGCCAACCATGCTGTTTCAGATTTTCAGCCATGTAGTCTGCATTGGCTTTCACTTCATCTTCATTTACTGTCGGTCCATAGCAATCCCAACTATTCCAGCCCATTGGCGGCGTTTTGGCGTACTGCCAAAAATCAGTCTGGTTACTTGTGACCGACTTTTTCCCGGAACAGGAAATCAGGAGTGAAAATGATGCGGCCAGAAAAAAGAATTTGAACGATTTTGTCATTTTGAAGGCTTTTCAGGTAGTTTTAACGTATATTTTTCAAAAGTGTAAATATAACATTTATACATTTTGCTGAATAGACTTACAGAGCAAATTCGCAACAATTTCAGGAATTGCAACCCAATCAGGATCACATCAGGGGCAAAAAAAGATCCGGATCAACCTTTATTGGAAGTTTTGAATTATATCTTAACAAATAACTCTTCTTTTTCGCGTCGCACTTTTATTGCTTTGCTCAAATAATCATTTTCTCCGTCACGATATCCCAATGCCAGAATCACAGTACTGCGTAAACCTTTTTCTCCCAATCCCAAAACAGCATCCAACGCATCCGCGTCGAATCCTTCCATTGGCGTAGCATCAACCTTTTCTTCTGCCGCAGCAACAAGGCCAGTTCCCAAAGCAATGTATGCCTGACGCGAATTCCACTGTAACAACTGCTCCGGAGTTTTCCCACTGATAGCACCATTGATCATATTTCGCAAACCATCAAGCGAATCAACCGGAATTCCGCGCATGGTTGCAATCTGATTTAAATATTTCTCAACCTTTTCTGAAGAATATTCTTTCCATGCGGCAAACACCAGCACGTGTGAACCTTGGGTGATTTGAGGTTGATTGTGTATTGCAGGAGCAATTTTGGCGCGCGTTTCATCGTCGCCAATAACCAATACTGTGAATGGCTGCAAGCCAATCGATGTTGGAGCAAGCTGTATGGCTTCCAAAATATTTTCCAGTTTTTCGTCCGGCACTTTTTCTCCGGTCATTTTTTTCGTGGCATAACGCCATTTTAAATGATTAATTACACTCATTTTTTTAATTGTTTTTATGACTTTTCTAAAAAATTTCAATTTTTATTTGGATGACTTGCATCCGTTAGTTACTTTTAGTGCCTCAATATTACAAAGTAACTTTTATATACACAACACCACATTTCAAACATACCAGGGAACATGGAAGTAACTATTGCAGATGATCAACCAGTTATCGTCCGAAAAAAACTTGAATTATTTTTCGATGAGAAGGAAAAGCACCATGAATTTTGTCCGGTTCGTGATATTCTCGACCGCTTTGGCGACAAGTGGTCGCTGTTGGTTATCCTGAATCTTGGCTATGCAGGGAAAACCAGGTTCAATGAATTAAAAAACAAAATTGAAGGTATTTCACAACGCATGCTAACGGTTACTCTTCGGTCGATGGAACGTGATGGCTTGATAACCCGAAAAATTTATGCTGAAATTCCTCCACGTGTGGAATATGAACTGACTCAATTAGGCGATGGGCTTCTCGGACAAATATCGGAACTTGCTCAATGGGCTTCAGGAAATATGGCTGAAATTCTTCGCGCCCGCCTTGAATTCGACAGCAAAAATCAGTAGGTACATTTTTTTGAGCGCTCCAGAAATTTCTTGCAGGTTGGGAATTTTTTTTGTTATCTTTGCGCACCCAATTCGGGAAATACAACCACGTGTTGGTCGGTTGGCCGAGTGGTTAGGCAGCGGTCTGCAAAACCGTGTACGGCGGTTCGAATCCGCCACTGACCTCAACCTGCGAGAGACTCCTTGATTTTCAAGGGGTCTTTTTTTTGATATTCTGCCAACTTTAATCGCCGATTCTTGGCCTTCGCGACCGTTTTATTATAACCAAAGGCTTATCCTTTTTTTCCAGCTTTTTCTCCTGAACAGGCTTTCTTTCCTCACCTGCCGGGCCGCGCATATAAACAATCAATCCGTTCAGAAAATTTCGAAGAATCTGGTCACCACACTCCACGTAATTCGCATGATCTTCACTCCGGAATAAAGCATTTACTTCACTTTTTGAAAGATCAAAGTCAACCAGTTTCAAAATTTCAAGAATATCATCGTCTTTTAGCTTCAATGCAATCCGAAGCTTTTTCAATATGTCATTATTTGTCATTTCCCAGTTTTTTGCTGTCAAAGAAACAAAATCTTCTCCAGAATAATTTTACAAAATCAACTCGCAGTTTGCATTTCAATTTCTTCCTGAACAGTTCTGTGCTATTCTTTTTCTGTTGCTGAAATTTTTTTGGTTATTTTGCTTCTGTAAACAGAAACAAGAACCATGAAAAAAATACTTTCCTACTTTTTAACGCCGGTTTACTTAATCGTGTTCGGACTTTTACTCGTTATTTTTCACCCAATACAGATGTTTACCCGATGGATCTGGGGATACCCGGTTCGCAAAAAAGCTGTTGATGTGCTGAATTATGGCTTGCTGTACAGTCTTTGGATTTTGGGTACACGAATCACTTTTCGTGGTTTAGAAAAAATACCACAAGGCCGTCCACTCATTATTGTGGCCAATCACCAAACAACCATTGACATTCCAGCCGTGATTGTAGCTTTCCGGAAAAACCACCCGAAGTTTATTTCGAAAATTGAATTGGGAAAATGGATTCCGAGCATTTCGTACAACTTACTCCATGGAGGATCGGTATTAATCGATCGTAAAAATCCGCGACAGGCGGTTAAAGACATTCTGACACTTGGCAAACACATTGAGGAAAACAATTATGCCGCCTGCATTTTTCCTGAAGGCACAAGAAGCAAAGATGGAAAAGTAAAACAATTTATGTCGGCCGGAATTGCATCGCTCTACAAAACTTCACCTTCGGCACTTATTGTCCCATTTGCTATTGATGGAAATTACGAACTGATGAAACACGGCTATTTCCCAATGACTGTTGGCGTACATCTGAAACTTACCGTATTCGATCCGATTGACCCGAAAGGAAAGGACATGAATGAAATAACACAGTCGATCGAAAACATGATCAGAAAGGAATTGGGGCAGTAAAAATTTGTTTCAGTAATGAGTTTTTGACATGATTTTGAATAAAATACTAATTATTTTCGTTGTGTAAAAAACTTAAGACGAACCCTGAAATTCACCTTTCATCCCATGACAACCCCAATAAAGAAGTATATTCAGCTTTGCTTTTTGCTTGTCACTTATTTGGCAACACCTTTCAGCGCCAGCGCACAAAATGAAAAAGTAATTCATTCATTTAAAATTGCAGGTCCAAAAAAAATGCAGGTTTTGGGAATAAAGTCATCTCAAAAACTAGTTGAATATTCAGACCAAAAATCCGATCACCTATTTATATCCGATTTCACGAGAAACGGATCGATTTATGCGAAAACTGAATATCTTTTTAAAGGCGACAGGTTTGAATTGGCATCGCAAAATCAGTATTATTCGAAAAACGAGTTGATTCTCGATGGAGTTCAGTTAATCTACAGTGAGGATAAATCGCTTGCCAGTGAATCTAAATTTAGCAATGGAAAGCTACAGGAACAAACCATTTTTTACGCCAATGGCGAAAAAAAAATGATGTATCAGGGCGATGAAAAAGTATTAAACGGCGAGTTCAAAATGTGGTATCCTGATGGACATCTAAACCTTTCGGGGAACTTCAAGAATAACCTCAAAGATGGATTTTTTGAATCTTTTGATAAAGCCGGAAATTCTGACAGAAAAGGCACTTATCGTGAAGGGAAACTGATATCAGGTCAATCGGTTGTGTTGGATGTATTGTACGAAGAACCCGATGTACCAGCAGAAATTTCAGTTGAAGAAAGTGCTTTGGATGAATATTTAAAAAATAAAACGGCTAATCTTGAATGTGCAAAAACAATTGAAGGACATCTGCTATATGATTTGAAATTTACCATAGACAAAACTGGTCATGTCATTAATATTCAATCTTTTCCGGTAATTTTTCCAAAGTACCCAGAGATTCCGAAAGCACTAATTACAGATTTCCCTGTATTTAAACCTGCAAAAATGGAAGATGTACCCGTGAGTAGTACCCTGATCCTTAATTTTATACTATCAAACAAAGGATTAGAATCCGATTTCCACAGGTCCGATCCTGTAGTAATTGATTCAGCCAATATCAAAACATACGAATCTCTTGGCGAGGAAGAAATGCCAAAATATCCCGGGGGTCAGTTAGCCCTAAGAAAATTTATCGCCATGACTGTGAGATATCCGGTTTATGCCCAGGAGCATGGCATCATGGGAAAAGTTTTTGTGAATTTTATAATTAGCGAATCGGGGAAAGTTACACAAATCAGTGTTGTAAAAAGTGTCCATCCCATACTTGATGACGAAGCAGTCAGGGTCGTCAAAAATATGCCAAGATGGATACCTGGTTCAATTAAAGGAAAACCAGTTAGCGTAAGCTATACTGTTCCTATAAATTTTCAACTTCAATAATTTGCCTGAAAATTAATTTCCTTTTGCATCCATAAAATTTGATCCAAAGGGAAAAGACATGAATGAAATAACACAGTCGATCGAAAACGTGATCAGAAAAGAATTGGGGCAGGAAGTTTCGAACAGTTAGTTTCCTGAAAAATCAGGTATGGCAAGTGCGATATTTATTTGCTGGTTCAACGTATATAGTCTCCAAAACATAGAAAAGGCTTTCATCCACCATCGGGATGAAAGCCTTTTCTAAATTCATTTCAGGAATAATTATTTCAAAGATGGCAAACGTCCAGGAGTCCAGGGTGCGTTCACTTTATTCAAGGCTGTTTCCAGATCTGGAATATCTTTCTCAACAATTTGTTTCAGATCATTCAGAATCGGAGGAAATTCTTCCTCAAGAATTTGAAGATCAGATTTTTCAGAACCGGTAATGCCCGAAGTTGACCCATAATGAGCATAAACCAGATTGCCAAGTCGCTCCATAATTGGTGTGTTTGCCGGAGGAATTTCCTCATAACTTGCTTTGGCTTTAACGCCCTCCATTTTAAAGTTAAGTTCTTCAAGCTTTACCCCAAGTTTTCTGGCCCGGTCCATAAGTTTCTGATCCGCTTCAGGTGCAGCGTAAATGGCCTGTTTGATTGACTCAACCTTGGATATCAATTCATTGGCCAACGAATTTGCTCCATTGACAACTGATGACAATTTGGTCACTTTACGGCCAAAAGCAACAACATCGTCATAATTCGCTGCAGGCAATGTGCCCAGATTAAGTTTGTTACAGGTGAATTCAACCGGATCGACCAACTGCTTTTCCTGTCCTTCAAACCACAAACTCATTCCTACTTTATATTTTCCTGGCATAGCCAAAATGCTTCCTTTCGCGTCTTTGAAGGGGTCAAACTTGTTTCCCATAGGCGACCTTGTTGATGCGTAACGCAAGTCCCAGGTTATCCGGTTAATTCCTTTCGAAGGTGCTTTGATCATACGCCGTACAACATTTCCATCCACATCAGTAATCGTAAAAATCAACTGCGGTGCTTCTTCTTCAGCTTCAAGTTCCTGTTCGCGCCAACTCGGTTGTGGAATAGGTTTTCCTTCTTTAAAGAGTTTCTTTTCAGTTTCCTGCCGTACTTCCTTTTTTGTCTTCGGAATGTCTTTCAGGTAATAAGTGAAAGTGGCACCAAATTCAGGATTTTTGGACAGAAAATAAGTACTTCCCTGATTGTTTTTTGACGAAGTCTGAACAAACATTTTTGCATCTTTTACCTTGAAAATATGAGCGTCGCTATCGACCAGCTCATGCGAAAGTTCCCGCAATGGGTTCATATCGTCCAAAATATAAAATCCACGACCAAAAGTTGCAATCACCAAATCCGACTCTCTGGCTTGCAATGCAATGTCAAAAACCGGAATGGTTGGTAAGCCGGAATTCATCTGAGCCCAGTTTTTTCCCCCATCGATCGTAAAGAACAGACCAAACTCAGTACCCGCAAATAAGAGATTTGGCGATAGATAATCCTGCTCAATGCAATGAACGGTTCCATTTTCAGGCAGATTTCCTGCGATTGATTCCCATGTTTTTCCCTTATCGGTGCTTTTCAGGATATATGGTTTAAAATCGTCGCGCTGCAAATTATCGAAAGAGGCATAAATTACATTTTCATCAAAATGGTCAGCTTTTAGGTCGCTCACATAGGAGTATTCCGGAATTCCGGGGAAAGATTTGGTTTGACTCCAGCTTTTTCCACCATCGTCGGTAACCGAAATCACACCATCATCGGTTCCGGCAAAAAGCAGATCTGCCTGAACCGAAGATTCCTCAAGCGACACGATTGTTCCCCATTGCGATATAGAAATATCTTTGGCTACAGCATCGGAGCTCCAGTATTTCCCCATTACCGGAAATGAATTCCGATCAGTTTGGCTTGTTAAATCTCCTGAAATAGTTTCCCAGTTATCGCCCCGATCATCACTCCGGAAGACTTTATTTGCTGCACAATAAATACGCTTTGGAGAATGTTTGCTTACAAAAAGCGGTGCGTTCCAGTTCCATTTATAGGTTAATTCGTCTTTCCCTTCACGCGGTTTGATACTAATATCTTCGCCACTTTTGCGATCAAAACGCGCCATCCCTCCATATTGAGATTCGGTATAAATGATATTCGGATCAGTCGGATCGGTGTCGATCCAAAAACCATCGCCGCCAACAGTAACGAACCACTCGTCGTTGGTTACGCCGTCATTTGATGTTGTCTGCGACGGTCCGCCCATCGAATTATTATCCTGGGTTCCCCCGTAAACATTGTAAAATGGAAGGGCATTGTCGGTACTAACCCTGTAAAACTGAGTTACAGGAAGGTTTTCTTTGAAATCGTAATTTTTCCCTCCATCCCACGATTCATACAAACCACCATCACCTCCAATCAGGAAGTGATCGGCATCCTTTGGGTCAATCCAAAGTGCATGATCGTCAACGTGTCGTTTATTGTTGCCAAGTGTGGTCCATGTTTTTCCTCCATCAAGAGTATATTTAGACACAGTTTCGGTGGAATAAACTTTGTCAATGTTAAACGGATCGCAGTATATTTCGTTAAAATACTGGCCACTTGAAGAATAGCTGCTCATTTTGTTCCAGCTCTCACCCTTATTATCGGAACGAAAAAAACCACCTTTATCAAACTGAGCTTCCATGATCAAGTAAACAACATTTGGATCCACCGGTGAAACATCAATTCCCATTCCGCCAATATCTACTTTGGGCAACCCTTCCATAATTTTACGCCAGCTTTTTCCGGCATCGGTCGATTTATAAACTGCTGATTCCGGCCCCCCGCCAATTTTTGTAAATCGATGGCGGCGACGCTGTTCTGACGTAGCGTACATGATATCAGGATTTGACGGATCGAACACCACATTATTGATTCCTGTGTTTTCACTCACATCGAGAACTTTTTCCCAGGTCGTACCTCCGTCCGCTGTTTTAAAAAGACCACGGTCGCCTCCCGGACCCCAGGCAGAGCCTTCACATGCGACAAAAACGATGTTCGAATTTCGGGGATCAATTACTATTCCGCCAATTTGCCGGCTTTCTTTAAGCCCCATATTTTTGAACGATTTGCCGGCATCGATCGATTTGTAAACTCCATCTCCATAGCCCAATGCCCGCTGATGGTTATTTTCGCCCGTTCCCACCCAAACCACGTTAGCATCGTTTGGGTCGAGTTTTACCACTCCGATTGAATAAGAACCATATTTGTCGAAAACTGGCTCCCAGGTTGTACCGCTATTACTCGTTTTCCAGACGTTTCCACTGGCAACAGCCACGTAATATTCTTTTGTGTTTTTCGGATTAACAGCAAGATCGGCAATTCGTCCACTAGCCCACGCCGGTCCAATACTTCTGAATTTTAAACCGCCAACTAGCGATGTTGAAATAATTGTATCGCCTTTAGCCTTCTCTTTAGCTTTTTCTTTTTCAGTAATTTTAGCAAAAGCAGAAAAACTTAGAACGTAAAATAAAAGCAGTAACGTAAAAATCTTTTTCATATTTATGGATTAAAAATTTGCAATTCCCTCAGCCAACAAAATAGAAATAAATTTGAAAATGAAGTATGAAAAATATTGCTTAATAAGTAGAATAAGTAGCAACCGTATGAAATAGTTACAAACTCGCAGGACTCAGATTGATTTTTGAATATGTAAATAATATGGAGATTTCACTTTGTGTCCATAAAAGTCGAGCCGACGAATTGCTTAATCCAATCCATTGAACCATAATCCTTTTGCATCTCGGCCCTGAAAACACCAGCTTTTTCAGCTTGATTGGTCTCATACAGCGACTTCAGGATAAAAGCCCGGAGCAATAATTTCTGCCAGTCGCATTTTTGACCGTTTTGAGCGTCCATCAGTTTCAGAGCCTTTTGGTAATACGACAAACCTTCCATTTTGTCGCCACCAAAAACTGCGGGACGATAATACAATGAATTTCCCTTTTCAATGTAACCCATCGGCTCCGTAGGATCCAACTCGATAGCTTTATCAACATGATACATGCTTTTGGGCCCCAGAAAAGGAGCTTTGTAAAAAGCCAACGCAATTTTGTAGCCGTAAAAAGCTCCGGCTAAACTGTGTAATTGCGCATTTTCAGGATAGGTTTCAAACAATTTATCGAAGTATTTGTCGGATTTATCAACGTATTTTCGTGCCAGATCTTTCTCATGTTTGCCAAGTTCGAAGCCGGTTAATCCGTACATGGCTTTTACTATTTCTGTTTGCCAGGCCAGATCATTCGATTTTGCATTTTCCATCTCGGCAATCAGTTGCGGCCACGGAGACATATTTCCCGCACGGTAACTTTCAAAAAAGGCACATTGATAATAAGCAAGATCCTTTTTCTGGGCAGTCGCCACCAATACAGGAAAAATCAGCAAAATAATCAGTCCTGAAATTTTATTTTTCGTCCTTTCCATTCAGTTTCTTTTCGCCGGTAGATGTTGTAAAAAACTATAGCTGTAAAACTAATCATCTGAAGTGGATGAAGCAAAACCGAAATGAAACTATTTTGCCGGCTTGCCCAGGCAACTAAAAGCTGGCTGATTATCACCAGAACGACAAACCCTATTAAAAACTGGTAACCCAAAATGAACCACACAAAAAAAGGTCCGAAAAAAATGACAAGCCAATACAGAAACAGCACCACTCTGCTGCCTCCAAAATATTCGTGGATGTTGCGCGAGAAGCCCAGAATGGCTTCACCGAAACGGTTGTACATGCTACAATAAATATCGTTGTTTCCGAGCAAAACGGCCATTTTCATTCCTGAAGTTTTAACCAATCGAGCCAGGCGAATATCTTCCACATTGTGGTTTTTCACTCGCGAGTGCCACAGGTTTTTCCGATATTCCGACGCTTCGAACATCATAAACTGGCCGTTGGCTGCCGAAAGTGAAGGAAATTTCGTTTTCTGAACCAAAATCATGGGCAGCAAACTTTGCAAAATCCAGTTCATCACCGGAACAGTAATTTTCGCGGAAAACGATTCCATTTTTTGCTGCGGAAAAATGGATAACAACGCCAATTTCTTTTCCTGAAAAAAGGCTACTGCTTTCAATATGGAATCAGGACTCAATTCTACGTCGGCATCCAAAAAAATCAGGTATTTCCCTGAAGCTTTTTCGGCAAGTTGATGGCAGGCAAAGTTCTTCCCGAGCCAGTCTTCCGGAAGTTTTTCGCCCAGAAACCAGTGAAAATGATCGTTTTCGCCCGCAAACCAGTTCAGGATTTCTTCGGTATTATCTGACGAATGATCGTTACAAACGATTACTTCAAAATCCGGATAATCGAGTTTTTCCAAACTTTCGAGCAAACGGCCAAGCACTCCTTCCTCGTTTCGGGCCGGAATCAGGAGTGAGACTTTTGGAAATTCCGAAGGCTTTTTATTTGGAAGATGCAAATTCGACAAAGCATTAACCAGCGAAACAACCGTCCGGAGAGCCAGAAAAAACACTATGAAAGCTGCGAAAAGTTCCACTATTCCGTTTGTTTGATGATGCATGACTGATAAAAAGTGGCGTACGCTGTTTCGAGCGCTGCAACAGTTCGTTCTCCGGAATAATGTTCGAGATAAATCCGGATTTCGGGACGGGCAAAACCAAAATAATCGACCAGAAAAACAGCCATCACAATGGCAAAATGATCGGTCGCTCCCTGAACAATGCGATTAATTCCCTGCTGAAATTCAATCACCTGCTGATGCTGGCTGAGCATTACCCCGTTCGGATAAATGGTCACCAAGTTTTTCGGGTCATTCAATATTTGGGATGCATAATTCAGCGAATTCAAAAAGTCGCGGTTATTTTTCTGAATGGAGAAAACCCCGCAACGATTCAAAAACATGCGTTTTCGCAATTGATCTTCAAGCATCATGACGTGGAACTTCCGTCTGAAAACTGTTTTACTCAGCAAATCCGACCAGTAACCGTCCCACCAGCTAAAATGATTCTGAAACAAAAGCACCGCCTGATTTTCAGGAATTTGAACATCCGAAATAATTGTGAGCTTCCGGAAATGAATGGCACGCAACATTCCGAAAAACTTCCGGAAAAACCAGATGTACAACTTGTTATGTTTGGCTTTGATCATTGAAGCTGGTTTTTAACCTGGTACAGTTTCCACCAGGGAGTTTTGGGCGACTCGTGATGCTCGAAATGGTAGCCGAAAAAATAACACGAAAGCATGGCCCACAAATGATTTACCTTTTGTGTTCGCGAGTTGTGCGGCAACATGGGTTGCGTATGCGGCAGCTTGTGCGGCCGGTACGTTCCGAAGTAAAACAACTGAAAAGTTGCCAGGATGGAAGGCACAATCCAGAAGAAAATCAAGTTTAGCTGGGGAATCCAAATTTGCAGAATATTGAAAACTGCGGCCAGAATAACAAACTGCCACCAACTGATGTAATTTTTCATGAACGAAAACCACCATTTCCAAAAATTCTGCGATGTCAAACAATAATCCGGATCTCGGCCTTCGCCCGGAAACTGATGATGCAATTTGTGCTTTTGATGAAGCCGGTTAAACGAGAGTGCCGCAAAAAACCAGGTCGACAGACGGCCAACCGTATTATTTACGGTGCGGTTCGGCGAAACCTGACCGTGCATGGCATCGTGTGCGGTGATAAAAAGTCCGGTATACAAATAGGTTTGAATGGCAATATGGACCAACATCAGTGGCGAAGTAAACGACACCTCAACAAAAACTAGCAAATAAATAAGATGTGCCAGCCAAATCAAAATAACGGTTAAGGCAATCAAAAGTCCCATATCGGTGTCCGTATGATAAGGTTCAGTACCAAAAAGAAAACAACTTGCATTAGTAGTAAAACTCCAGCAATCCGATTGTTGATTTCAACTTTCAGAATTCGGATCAGCAAAAAAAGAAAACCTGAAATCAGGAACCAATCGGTGTAATTTTTCAACGGAACTACACCGTCAGCCCAGGTCCACATTCCGGTATTCACGGCAACTGGTTCCATCAGCCAGTCGAAAGCAACCATCGTGGCAGCTCCAATTACCGGAAAATACCACGTATTACGAGTTTTTGCCGTCAAAGATGCGATGCAGTAAATCAGCACCAGCCAGTTAATTCCAATAACAAGCGGCGTGTTCCAGAGTTTAAAACCCAACGCATTTCCGTATTCGTAATGCCCGAATAAAGTCTGTGTGTTTACGCCAACCAATTCTGCAAAAAATCCGATCAGGGCAATTCCAGCAAAAGCCAGCCAGCTTTTTGTGTTCTTCGGTTCATGAAACAACAACATAAGAACTGCGGCGGCTACCATTCCAAAAGGTGTCAACAACTGAAAAAGCGGACGCAGCGGATGAATCAGGAATCCGGCAATGCCAACCAGATACCACAGAACAATAATTATTTTGGCTATCTTTACGCTCATATTTTCCCTTTTTGCAGTTGTTCTTTCACCAGCTCGTCAACAATTTGGGCCGACGACAAACACAACGGAATCCCACCACCTGGATGCACGCTTCCACCAACAAAATACAGTCCTTTTATATCTTTCCTGAAATTAGCATGGCGGTTAAACGAAGCATACCGGCTGTTCGAGCTGCTTCCGTACAAGGAACCGTTTACCGAACCAGTTTGCTTTTCAATTTCAGGCGGCGACAAAATATCTTCACAAACAATGCAATCTGATAATTTTTTACCAAGCATCTGTTCAAGTTTTGCCAAAATATGCTGACGCGACAAAGTAATGAACTCATCCCAGTTTTGACCCGAATCGGCCGGAGCATTGATCATGACAAACCAGTTTTCGCAGCCATCCGGTGCATCCAAACTGTTGTATTTACTGCTGATGTACACATAAACCGTTGGATCGTCAAAAATAGATTTCAATTCAAATAAATGTCTGAACTCTTCCTGATAATCGATACTAAAAAAAATGTTATGAATGTCCATTTCCGGAAAAACACCTTTCATTCCCCAGTAGAAAATCAAAGCAGAAGATGATCTTTCCTCTTTCCGGACTTTTGCCAAACGTTTCTGATCAGGCAGTAAATCCGAATAGAAACGATAAATATCCACATCGCTCACGACAATATCAGCGGGATAAAAACCGGCGTCTGTTTGCACTCCTGAAACTTTGCCACTTCCCTCAACCACCTGCCTGACAGCCTGATTAAAATGAAATTTCACGCCGAGCCGCACCGCCTGTTTATAAAGCGATTCGGTAATCTGAAACATTCCTTTCTCAGGAATAAAGGCGCCGAGATTGTGCTCCAAATGCGAAATTACGCTGAGTGTTGCAGGTGTCTGGTAGGGATTACTCCCATTGTAAGTGGCATAACGATCGAACAACTGAACCAGTTTTTCATTGACAAGTTCGTGTCGATTAAATTCGTGCAAACTATTAAAAGCCTGAAGTTTTCTGAAATTCAATAGTGTTCGCAACGATTTCAGATTCATCAGATTCTTAATTCTGTGAAACGAACCAAAAATGAAAAGATCAGCAGTCAGTTCAAAAACTTTTGCTGCCTTTTGAAGGTAAAGAGTCACCTTTCCTGAAGAAACATGCAGCTTTTCCTGAATTTCATCCGATAATTTCGAAACATCACTGTAAGCCAAAATCTGCGTTCCGTCAGGATAAAAATATTTGGTAATGAGTTCGAGCTTTTTGACCGGAAACTGTAAATTTTCATCAAGCAAATCGATAAATAATTCAGGCAAAGTTAAAAGTGACGGACCGGCATCGAAACGAAATCCGTTGATATTTATTTCCGAAATTTTTCCGCCGGGTTTTTCTGAAACTTCAAAAACATCCACTTCAATTCCCTGACGTGCAAGCCTGATTCCTGCAGCCAATCCACCAATTCCTGAACCTATGATAACGGCATGTGACATATCTCATTAAATTTATGCAAAACATCAAGCTTTCCAAAAATAATTCGTAATTTCCTAAAACATTTTACATTTAATTTGTTTAAGTATGTGGAAAATTAATTAAACAAATGCAAAAAAAAGTAATCATTATTGGAACCGGACTTGGAGGACTGTCAACTGCACTGCGATTGTCGTGTCGGGGCTATAAGGTGGAAATGGTTGAAAAATACCACCGTGCGGGAGGCAGACTCAATCTGCTCGAAAAAGACGGATTCAAATTTGATATGGCTCCCACTTTTTTTAGCATGAGTTACGAATTCCATGAATTAATTAAGGATTGTAACATTAAAATGCCTTTCGAATTTGTGGAACTTGAACCACTGTATTCGGTTCATTTTGAAGGTGATGAGCGAACTTATCTGATTTACAAAGACCTAAAAAAACTAGCGCTTGAATTTCATGATATTGAACCCAATTTTGAAAAAAAAATACAGAAATTTCTGAAGGCAGCCGGACAAATTTACCACGATACAGAAAATATTGTTATACAGCGAAATTTCAACTCCCTGACTCACTATTTGCTCAAACTTACAACTGTTCCGATCAAACATGCACCGAAAATGTTCTATTCGATGTGGGCTGAGATGGAACGCAACTTTGAATCGTTTGAAGTAAAAGTGATTTTTTCGCTGGTGGGGTTTTTCCTTGGCGCCACACCTTTTGACACACCTGCTGTTTACTCACTGCTCAACTATACAGAACTGGTACACGACGGATATTACAACGTGAAAGGTGGCATGTACAAAATTGTGGAAGGTATTCTGCAGGAATTGAAAAAACGTGATGTCGAAATTCATTACAATACCCAAATAACCGGATTCACATCAGAAAATGGAGAAATACGATCTTTCACGGATAAAAACGGGAAAAGCTGGACTGCAGATCTTTTCGTGGTAAATGCAGATGCCGCCTCATTTCGTGGAGAAATATTGAAAAGACCAGCTTTCTCAGAAAAAATTCTTGACAGGAAAAAGTGGACTCTGGCACCACTGACCATTTATCTTGGGCTGGATACCAAAGTTCCGGATATGTACCATCACAACTATTTTTTAAGAAGAAATTTCAGGGAATATGCCGGAAAAATCTTCCGGAATAAAATTAAACTCAACAAGCCATATTATTACGTCAATATTCAATCTATGCATAATCCTGATTATGCTCCTCCGGGAAAAGAGTGTATCTTTATTCTTTGTCCTGTTCCCGATCTGCGTTTTAAACCGGATTGGAGCGATGAACAGGAAATCGTTGATAGCATTATTCAGGATTTAAGTGAACGAACCGGTTTTGATTTTGAATTGCACACTGAAGTCAGGGTGGTATTAAACCCTAAAGACTGGCAAAAAATGTTTGGATTATACAAGGGAAGTGGATTGGGCCTTGCTCATGACCTCAACCAGGTAGGTGGGTTTAGACCTAAAAATAAAGATGAAAAATTCAAAAATATTTATTATGTTGGTGCTTCAACAGTTCCCGGAACCGGTTTACCAATGACAGTGATTAGTTCGCGTTTAGTAACTGAACGAATTGAGGAAGACCATGGAAATTTATCGTAAAAATAATCTTGACTGTAGTAAAATCACAACCAGAAATTACAGTACTTCCTTCTCGCTGGGTGTCCGGGTTCTGAATTCCAAATACCGCGAAGGGATTTACAGTATTTATGGTTTTGTTCGCTACGCGGATGAAATAGTAGACACTTTTATTGATCAGGATCGTCGAACAATTTTCAAGGAATTCAGGCACGAAACCTTTAAAGCCATTGAGCGCAAATTCAGCATTAATCCAATACTCGATAGTTTTCAGTATGCTGTTCATAAATTTGGTATCGACCATGACCTTATTGAAGCATTTTTAGTGAGTATGGAAATGGATCTCGACCACGAGGTTTACTCTCCTGACCTATTAAAAACATACATTTATGGTTCTGCAGAAGTAGTTGGCCTGATGTGCCTCCGTGTCTTTTATTTTAATGAACCTGAAAAATACGATGAGTTGGTTTTTCCTGCACGAAAACTTGGAGAGGCTTTCCAGAAAGTGAATTTTTTAAGAGATGTACGCGAAGATTATCAGGAAAAGGGAAGAGTCTACTTTAAAAACATTGATTTTGAAAACTTCTCGGAAGAAACGAAAAAACAACTTGAAGCAGAAATAGAAAATGATTTCCTTGAATCGATGGAAGGAATACGGCAGTTGAAAAAACAAGTCAGGCTGGGAGTTTATCTTGCTTACACCTATTACACTTATTTGCTGAAGGAAATAAAAAAGGCACGCCCGGAAGAAATTTTGAAAAAGAGATACCGCATTTCAAATACAAAAAAAAGCTATCTGTTGGTGAATGCTTATCTGAAAAACACGTTAAATCTGCTTTAATTCATTGACAGGCAAACCCATTACAAAAATGCACATGCAGTTATGGGTTCATCAATGCAAATCTATCGGTTTCAGGATAATCAATTGCCATTCGGTTCGCTGACCAAATTTTCCTATTTTCGTAGAAAGTTTTTATTCTGAAAAATCCACGATGTTCAAATTGTTTCTCTATCCCGTTGCTGCTATTTATGGTCTGATTATTTCAATCCGGAATTTCCTGTACGATTACAAAATCTTCAAATCAACTGAATTCGAGATTCCGGTTATTTCCATTGGAAACATTACAGTTGGAGGGACAGGAAAAACACCGCATACCGAATACCTCGTCGATCTTTTACGCAAACAATTTCTGGTAACCACTGTCAGTCGAGGCTACAAGCGAAAAACAAAAGGATACCTCGAAGTTTCCACCGATTCTCTGGCAACCGAAGTTGGCGATGAACCACTTCAGATCAAACGAAAATTCAGCGAAGTACAGGTTGTCGTTGACGAAAAAAGAGTTCATGCCATTGAAAAAATTCAGGAACAGGCTCCGGAAAAATTGCCCGATGTTATTTTGCTCGACGACGCTTTTCAACATCGCAGTGTTACTCCCGGAATTAACATTTTGCTGATCGATTTTAACCGCCCTATTGATAAAGACAGGCTGATGCCGGTTGGCCGGCTGCGTGAAGCCCGATGGCAAATGCGCCGCGCTAATCTGATCATTTACACGAAATGTCCGCAGGAGATTTCGCCGATCACGCGCCGAATCATCATGAAAGACGTAAATCTTCGTCCGTACCAGAACCTATTTTTTACCACCATGGTTTACCAGCCTATCACACCTGTTTTTCCTGAAGAAGCAGAAAAGAAACCAAGGTTGGCTGCCGAAAAAATGAGCGTTTTGCTGGTGACCGGAATTGCTAATCCCGATCATTTGAAAAAATACGTTGGTAATTTCTCAGACGAAATTGTAGATTTGAAATTTCCCGACCATCATAATTTCAATACCGCAAACATTCAGCAAATGGAACAAATGTTTGCCGGAATTGAGAACAGCAAAAAAATAATTATTACAACCGAAAAAGATTCCATGCGTTTAAAAGATCTGGAATTATCACCACTTTTGAAAGCTCATTTGTATTATATTCCGCTGAAAATAAAATTCCTCGACAGCGAAGGAAAAAACTTTGACGAAAAAATATTGACCTATGTTAGAGAAAATAAAAGCAACCGCGACCTTCATAAAAGAAAGAGTAAAAAAACCAATTGACGCCGGAATCATTCTGGGCTCCGGACTTGGCGGACTCGTCAATGAAATTGAAATCGAACTGACGATTCCTTACAGCGAAATTCCTGATTTCCCGGTTTCAACCGTTGAGGGACATTCCGGAAAACTAATTTTTGGAAAGCTTGGCGGCAAAAATGTGCTGGCCATGCAGGGCCGGTTTCATTATTACGAAGGCTATTCGATGAAAGAAGTCACCTTTCCGGTTCGGGTCATGAAAATGATGGGAATCGAAACGCTATTTGTTTCAAACGCGTCGGGCGGCCTGAATCCTGATTATAAAGTTGGCGACATTGTTCTGATTTCCGACCACATCAATTTCTTTCCGGAACATCCGTTGCGCGGCAAAAACACGAAAGAACTTGGACCTCGTTTCCCCGATATGAGCAAATCTTATGATCCGCATCTGCGCAACAAAGCAAAGGCCATCGCACTAAAAAATGGTATTGCAGTGCGCGAAGGTGTTTATGTGGGTGTTTCCGGACCAACTTTCGAAACTCCGGCGGAATACCTGATGTTCCGTCATTTGGGCGCCGACATTGTAGGGATGTCAACTGTTCCTGAAGTGATTGTAGCCCGCCACATGGACATGACCGTTTTCGGTATTTCGATTGTAACCGACAGCGGTGTTCCCGGACAAATCGTCGAAATTTCGCACGAAGAAGTTCAGGAAGTCGCGATGAAAGCCGAACCCAATATGACCCTGATTCTGAAAGAATTGGTCGCTGGTTTGTAAAAATCGCATGGGAGCGCCTTCAGGATACAAAAAGATACCGGTTAAAACATGGTTTTTAACTTTCTCCGGAAATCTGCCCGATGTTCAATCTTCCGGAGATTTGATACGCGTTGAACGCTGGGAAAATCCATCGGTTGATAAATACCTGGAAATTTACAAGGCCGTTGGCAGCGTCTGGGGCTGGACCGGCCGTCTGTTGAAATCGCGCGGCGAATTAGCTGAAATTTTAACGTCAGTCAACAATGAAGTATGGCTATTCCGGGTTGAAAATGAAGTTGCCGGTTTCTTTGAACTGGCGCGTTCTGAAAATGAGACAGAACTTGTTTACCTCGGATTAAAACCCAATTGGATTGGCAAAGGATTAGGCCAAAAGCTGATTCTTTCAGCTGTTTCTGTTGCAGGAGAGAACAAGCACAAAGTTTGGCTGCATACCTGCGAACGCGACCATCCAACCGCGCTGAATGCTTACCTGAAAGCAGGCTTCAAAATCGAAAAAGAACTCATATCCACTGAATATTATCCGGAATAAAATGAACCAACCAACTTTTACCGACATTGAAGAAGCGCACGAACGAATTCGTCCTTTTATTCACCGTACGCCCGTTTTGACATCCAAAAGCATCAACCAGATTGTTGGCGCCGAACTCTTTTTCAAATGCGAAAACCTGCAAAAAGTAGGCGCTTTCAAGTTTCGCGGGGCCTGTAATTCTGTTTTTTCGCTTTCTCCTGAAGAAGCCCAAAACGGGGTTTGCACACATTCCTCCGGAAATCATGCCGCAGCGTTGGCTTTGGCTGCACGAATGCGCAACATTCCGGCTTACATTGTCATGCCCGAAAATGCTCCGGAAATCAAGAAAATTGCGGTAGCCGGATACGGTGCGAAAATTACTTTTTGCACACCAACACTTGAAGCACGCGAATCGACATTGAAAAAAGTGGCAACCGAAACCAGTGCGACTGAAATTCATCCGTACAATTATTTCAACGTCATTTGCGGACAGGGAACTGCAGCCAAAGAACTGATTGAGGAAACTAAAAATCTCGATATCGTGATGGCACCAGTTGGTGGTGGTGGACTTTTAAGCGGAACAGCCATTTCAACTAAGGCATTGTTGCCCAATGCAAAAGTAATCGCAGCCGAACCAGCAGGCGCCGACGATGCATTCCGGTCGTTTTACTCCAAAACGCTGATTCCTTCCGTCGCGCCAAAAACCATTGCTGACGGTTTACTCACTTCGCTCGGCAGCCTCACATTCCAAATTATTCAGGATAAAGTTGACGAAATTGTCACTGTTTCAGAAGAAAGCATTGTTGCCGCCATGCGCATGATCTGGGAACGAATGAAAATCATTGTCGAACCATCGTCGGCTGTTCCATTGGCAGCTATTCTCGAAAACAAAGTGAACGCAAAAGGCAAGCGAATTGGAATCATTTTAAGCGGCGGAAATGTTGATTTGGGGAAATTGCCGTTTTAGGATTATCGTGTGATCATTACAACAGTCTTTTGGATACAGGCTGAATATTGTCTATTCAATCATCGTAACGACATATTACAAATATCACTCTGCATTATATTTCATTTACAAAAGAAATTAAGCATCAACAATATAACCCGATTTGAACACACTCTACTTAATCCGGTATTTGTTTTTACTGCTGGCAATGGTTGCATCTTTTATACTGAAAGAAAAGTCCCAGGCAGTAGTTCCTTTTTCAATCTTCAGGAGAATTCGATTTTTACCGGCATGAAGCTTTAGCGGAACCGGAAACTCATCAATTGTCAGCAAAAGATTAGCTCTTTTCTTGAAAATCAGTTTCCCGTCACAAAATAAAGCAATGCTGCGATTCACACTTAAATAAACAATGCTCTCGCGGTCGTCGGGCGATTCGAGTGTACAATAAGCATAAGCTACGGCTTCACTGCCGGCATCCAGCGCATTGTTCAGCAAAACGCGATCTGACAAAGGAGACGAATATTTTATCCATTTTATATTTTGTCCGTTTTCATCGATGAAGGAAAAACCGGGGAATGGGGCTGCTTGTTCCTCCCCTCCCATTCCTGCCAGAAAATCATAGTCGAACCCTTTGTTGCTCGTCAGTGAAAAGGCGGGCGAAATAAGCCAGTAGGTAAAATACGAACCCACAGACTCGCGAATATCAAGCCGGATATCTGCCGGAGCAGATAACGGCAAATTTTGAGAAAAATATGCTACAGATTGGTCAAATGAAGCCAAAAGATCAGCATAATTGCGTTGCACAGCGTCAAAGGGATCCATGGCATAATTAAACCAGTAGTCCCGGTTCTCATTTTTCCAGATTGCCTCGAAATCAGCTTTTAACCGACTGAATTGCTCCCGGCAACAAGTAATATTTGTCCTCACTTGGTCGAGCAACTGCGAGGCCTCTTTCCTGTCGGAGTTCTGCACACAGCAAGCCTTGGCATACCAACTGGCCGCTTCGGCCAGCTTCAATTTGGCCAGCGAAAGATATTTGTATTCATCAGAGACAATCTGAATCGCTGCATATTCCTGCTCAAAACCGGGAAACGTATTTTCGGAAAGGATTGAATCCGTTTTCAGGCATTGCCGGTAAATTCTGTCCCAGTCGGCCAGGCTGTAGCTTACATATTCGCCCCTTCTGGGAATGAGCATTTTCCAAAACACCTGCTCGCTCATTCCACCCAATGCCTGAATTGTACCCATTTCAGTTAGTTCGTGAATGGCTTTGAAAAGTGACGTTCCTGCATTTTTGTAAATACCAGCAGATAGCCGACTATCGAAATCACCAACAGGTTGGTTATTTGGGTTCCACGAATGCTCAGCGCCATAAGCAACGCCATACCAATCGCGATTAAAGCTGTGCAACCCGCCGTCATCCCAAACCGTGTTCAAAACGCCCAAAGCTCCTTTTTTCTGACCCTCCAAAATAAAATTTCGGATATTGGGCAAAGCCTGAGCATAATCGGGAAACAAGCGGTACGAGTTGAGAACTCCCGTACATACAAAATAATCGAAGCCTTTTTTCTTGAACGGGTCGATCCAGGCTGTAAACGATTTCTGATCGCCATACTCCCACGACATGATGACCGCGTCTGAAGGCAGCATTTCCAGTATTTCGGGATGTTGAAGGGCAATATCGCCCCAAAGCATCATACGTTTCCCGTTGTTCCTTAGGATGTCAGATAGCTGGTTCACATAGCGGGCATAAACACCGGCCACTCCAATGCTGTCGGCTAATTTCTTAGATGCTCCCCGACCAAGATCAAATGTCTCGTCGCAGTTGACATGAAAAAAGCCAGAACTAAACGCAGGACACATCTCATCGTAAATATCTTTCATAAACTGAACCACTTCGGGCTTTACCGGCGAATACATGGTGTTGCTTTCGCCCAAAGTCCTGTATTTGGGGTTTTGAAGCACCTTTTCGGCATGTCCGAGCGATTGGAAATTAGGAACGAGTTCCACGAAATGTCGCCGTGCATATTCTTCAATCTCTTTCCATTCGGTAATACTTATTCCGCCAGTTGGAGGGGCAAATTCCGGATGCGATTGCGTCAAAACAACGTGTTCGGTGTAATAGCACAGCATATTCAGTTTTAGCTCTGATATTCGCCGGATCTGATATTTCATGTAATTTTTTGAAGGGACAGGGCCTCGGCTGATATCGTCCATCACTCCACGATATCTGAAGGCTGGTTTGTCGGTGATGCGCAATCCTTGCAATTTGTTCTGTTTGGCACTTCTGATCAGTTGTTTCAACGATTGTTTCCCGTAAAAAATACCTTTTTCTGTGTTCGCTGCAAGCACAATCTGCTTATTGTCAATCAGTAGCTCATAACCTTCGTCGCCAACTTCATGCGTAAAGAATCCAAGTTTGCGACACAACATATCAAAACTTTTATCCTGATGACGGATTCCGATATGAAGTGATTTCCACGCAGCATAATCGTCTCCCGCTAAAAGCTTCTCAAAATCGATGGTTTTCGGTAACATGAGAGTTTTCCCGTTAACCTCAATCAGATAAGGAAGCGGCACGATATTAACTGCAAAGATTCCTTTGCTCAGACATAACATCAGTAAAAAAGTCAATATCCTTTTCATGCTTTTTATTTTTCGGATTAAAATTAACCCGCACCCTTCTATAAGCTAGGTTGAGACTATTTATTTATTCAGAATGCTATAGGTAAAACGTATGGTTTCCCTGAGGTCATTGCGGCTTCTGACGTTCAATATAATTGGATATGCACGAAGAGCCGGGTACGGAAACCTGTATTTCACGTCATCGATACCCAGTTCAATAGTTATGTTGTCTGTTTCAACCTTTAATTCTATAATCCGGTCTTTCATTCTAATCTGTACTGTTCGCTCATCTAATTTCACAAACGCCATTCCGGGATAAAAAATAATAGGTTCCACAATGCTCACCGGATCTTTTGCATCGTGGTAAAGTAACTCAATCGTTTTCGTCAGGCTATCATCCGTAATTTTATGGTTCAAACTGTATGTAATTCCACCAGGTTGCTGCTTGCTGTTCTTGAGTTCTCCAGTGGCAGTTACCTGGCAAAAACCGTTCTGTTCAGAACTGGTTAACACCGCGTCAAATTCATAGAGATTGACAAAGTAGCCGAGTGTGCTGGTAAATTCGATACGAGGTGTCAGTGGCAGAGTTTCCCCCAATTCAGGAAAACTCATGGGCTCCCAGCGTTTGTATATGGTTTGCGACGAAGCCTGAAAAAACCCATGCCCATTGAGCCACAAATTGCATATTGATCCGCCAGTGGGTCGGTGCATGTATTTGCTGCGTTCGCCTGCAGGATCTTTGTAATTGTATGCTGAAATGGTGGTACACCACTGAGAGGTGCGAGCCGTAGCCAGATTGAGTGTGGGATAAAACCGCAATCCATTTCGGTCGGAAGGTAAAAGAGGCAATTCTCCTGCATCAGTATTTGCAAACGCGATGGCCATCGCCAGATTCTTGGCTTTGGCAAATGTGGGATAGATGCAGGGCAAATCATCAAAAATATCGTAATACAATGGGCCGAAGGCTAAAATGCCATCTTTCATACACGTGCGCATGAACTCCATATTCCGGATAGCGGCAGTACGGTATTGGTCGCTTTTATTCATGAACAAGCTGAAGAGTAAAACGCAGCCGTCGGAAGTGCCACTGCCAAAACAAGTCCATTTGTTCGACCGAATTCCCCATGAGTCGTCCATCGAGCCATCCGGATAAATGAATGACAGGTGGTTTCCAAGCGATTTTTCCACACAGGTCATCACCTCATTGTCATTGGCCAAACGGGCATATAAAGCCAGCCCCCATAGCGACATTTCCAAGTTGTAACCTAAATCAACCCCGTATTTCACATCAAAAACCCGCCCGCCTTCGCCGGTAAGAAAATAGTCGCGATCCATTTTGGCAATCACCTTGTGAGCTAGTTCGTGTGCTTTGCTCCGGTATGAGTTTTTAACGATTATCTGATCCAAAAACATCAAAGTAGCTGCTGTGGTTGCGCAATAGTTTATGCTGGCAAACTGTGGTGACATCACGTCTTCGAGGTAATCACCGGCTTTTTCAATAGACTGAGACCATTGACCCGATTCTTTTTTGTTCAGGTGCGGCTTAAGAATTGGATAGGCCAGCGCCATCATCAGCGCCTGATCGGTTGTTGTACCAGTCCATTCTTCCGGCGTTTCGCGCCAGGAACCTTCTTCCAACTGTTGTCTGATCAACCAGTTGCCAAGATTGATGGCTGCCCTCAGATAAATTTCATCTCCGGTTTTCTGAAACTGAAAAGCGAAAGGATAAACTGCTTCAGCCGCCCGTGTATGGTAAATGTGACAATGCGGACATTCGATTGCCCCATAATCCGGCGAATTTTTATCTGGCTGAATGTACTGCAACAAGGCCGTATTCAGCTCTGTTAATATTTTCCAAGCATGGCTACTCAAGGTATCCACAGGTGTAACTTGCGCTTTCCCAAAAAGAGAAATGCACATCAAGAAATATACGATAATATAGTTCCTGATTTTTTGCATAAATTACAAATCGGTGATTGGCTTGTACAAAGGAACCAACGCTTTCATAACAGCCCAGCCACAAAGGTGCGAAATAGCACAAATTGAAAAGATAATGAAATAGCCGGCTTCAACCCCTTTAAATCCAAGAAATGCCATTTGTGTTTGGTCAGCATAATCGAACAATACGCCAGATGATTTATTGATGATAAATGCACCAAAACCACCAGCCATACCTCCAATGCCGATAACAGTAGCAATGGCTTTCCTCGGAAACATGTCACCAACCGTCGAAAAAATATTAGCCGACCAAGCCTGATGTCCAGCCATTGCAATGCCAATGAAAATAATGGGAAGCCAATAGGAGATGTGACCAAGAGGCTGTGCCAGCAAAGCAAAAAGCAGGAAGGAAGCAAAAATAAGCATTGTCCGCATGCGTCCTGCATACGGGTTCATTCCTTTTTTATCCACAAAATACGAAGGTAGCCAGCCACCCACAATCGATATCAGCGAAATGAGGTAGAGCATAAAGATAGCCAGTTGTCCGCGCGGATCCGACGACTTTATCCCGTAAACCGAGCTCAGGTAGGCCGGAGTCCAAAAGAGAAAGAAAAACCATACTCCGTCTGTCAGAAATTTACCCAGGGCAAATGCCCAGGTTTGGCGATATCTGAAGCATTCCGTAAAAGAGACCCTTTCGCCTGAACCAACTTTCTTTAGATCTTCCTCATTGTCATCCTGCCGGATGTAAGCCAATTCTGTCGTATTCACTTTCGGATTGTCATCAGGCTTTTTATAGACAAAAACCCAGAAACCCATCCACACAAAACCTAAAGCTCCAATCGCAATAAAGGCCATTTCCCATCCCCATTTTTCAGCCAGAAGCGGAATCGTTAGTGGAGCAGCCAATGCCCCTACTACAGAGCCTGCATCAAAAAGACTGGTTGCCAAAGCGCGATCTTTTTTCGGAAAATATTCGGCAGTTGTTTTAATTGCTGCCGGATAGTTTCCAGATTCGCCCAGAGCCAATACCATTCTGGCAAAAATGAATAAAGTTACGCTAACATTTGCGACAAAAGCAGCATTACCCGCTAACGAAATAGCGTATTTTGCTCCTTCAAAACCCACAACCCACTGGCCGGTTGTTATTCCCGATGTGGCAATTCCGCAAAACGCGTGTAAACAAGCTCCGACCGACCACACCCCAATAGCGGTTAGGAACCCTTTTTTCGTATCCAGTTTATCAACAAAATGGCCGGCAAAAAGCATACATACCGCGTAGAATATGGAAAATAGAGCTGTAATATTTCCGTAATCATTGTTGGTCCAGTGAAATTCCGGAGCAATGAAATCTTTCCATGTTAAAGAAAGTACCTGCCTGTCAAGATAATTGATCATTGTTGCGAAAAATAGCATCGTGCATATCGTCCATCTGTATTTTGTCGCTTTCTTTTGCTGAATATTTAGCCTACTAGTCATATCAACCTTTTCTCTTTTGTTTCTCAATTGCTCTTAACAAAGGCAGGTACAATTATCCACTAAAATTTGTAACTAAATCCAAATCTACTAGTCAAACCGTTAAACTGCAAGTCATACACACGACTCTTGTTCCCAAAATAGGTATAAAGTTCGCTGTTTAGCAGATTTACCACTTCGGCCCAGAATGTCAGTCCTTTATACAACTGAACAGAACCATTTAGGTCAATCTGCCAACGGCCATCCTGCCAAATATCCCGGTCAGCATTTGATCCCAACGAGGAAATGTATGAACCGATGTAATTTACTGAAGGCTGTATGGTAAAGCGTTTGGTTGAATAAGCAAGTGCGAAGTTGGCCGTATTTTTAGCTTGTCCAGGCAAACGTGTTACTCCCCGATCCGAATTCGTTGTGGCTTCTGAATGCACGTAAGTATAATTACTTGTGAATACAAAATTCTTCAGGAACGAAGGTAAAAATGAGAGGCTTGAATTCAATGTGATTTCTGCACCATAAACTTTAGCCGCATCCCCGTTCTTGCTTTGAATAACCTGCCATCCATCGTATTTACTATTTGCATCATTCAGAATGCCTTCGCTTACATATTCGAAATTTGCAATGTGCTTATAAAATCCACCACCCGACAAAACACCCACGCTCGAAAGATATTGTTCGAAAAGCAGATCCAGATTGTTTGCATAAGCAGGCTTCAGATCTGGATTTCCAAGAGTGACCCGCTCCAAATCCTGACTTACACCCTGTTTGGGAACCAGATCAGTAACATTCGGGCGAGAATAACCGGTGGTCCATGCCATTCGGAAAATCGTTTTGTCTGTCATATCATATTTTAGCTGCACATTCGGTAGAAATTTCGTATAGCTTAGCGACTCCGAAACTGGCGTAGAAGTGTAATCGTTAAACAATGTTTCATCATCGTTTTGTACAGGAGCATCCGGGTTTACAAACGGATCAATAACATTCGCTTTATAATCTACTTTGGTGTGTTCTACACGAAATCCTGCAAGCAGTAATAATTTTTCTAGTTGAACTTTATTCATCAAATAACCCGAGGTCACATTCTCCTGAGCATCGTAATAAAACCCATCGCGATTGACATTTGAAAAATAATCATTCACCGAAATGTCACCTGCATTGCTTGAGTTAGCCACATAACTACGAATTTTACCCAGATCGGGCGCCATTCCAAAGGAAAGCTTATTATTCAGGAAACTAGTTGACAACTGATCGGTGTAAAGCAAATTGTTCAGATTGTTTGCATCACTGGAAGTTAGTGCATACGTGTATACTCCTTCCGGAATATGACCTGAGTTATTCATAAACTTACCTTTCACTCCAAATGATAACGTAGACGCATTTTCGCCAATAAAATAGTTTTTCGATGCGTTCACCCGAAATGTAAAGTTTTCTCCTCCTGTATTATTATCATCGTTTTCAATAGTGTACAGGTTATATCTCGAAATAGCGTCGGGTGCCTCAGTTCCCATCGCACCGGTTGGTTCGTAAGTATATTCTGAAGTAAGGTATTTACTACTAATCGAAGGTATTATCCCCACAATTGTTCCTGAAGGAATTTTTACTCCATTGACCTTTTTACCAGCTCTCCATTCCGGAGTCTGAAACCCGTACATAGCACTCGTGTAATCTCGGTCTGATTTTGTATAAAAAACTCCACCATCAAGTTTCCAGGTGCCAATCGTAGATTCTCCATCAAGATTAATATTGATGTTGTGTATTTTCTCGTCCTGATCGGAAACCTGGCTGACATTACGCATTCTTTGCGATCCAATGCTACCGTCCTCCATTTGGAAATACCCATCGCCATTGTCGCGGAAACGATAACGGTTACGGTAACGTAAGTCCGATGTATTCCGGTAATTGTAAATTGAACTCAGCGTAAATTTGGTATTTTGGCTCGGAGCCAGGTCGAGTACCAACGTTGCACCATGACGTGTCGTTTCGCGAATCTGGTACCGATAGCGAAAATCTGTAGGAATATATTTTTCTTCCGATATAACTTCTCCTGAAGTTGCATTCGTAAGCGTGTAAGGTTCCCAGGCTTCAGCTTCAAGCCGATCGTAACCATCATTTGTATTTAGATAACTGTAGTTAGCCATAATACCAAATACGCCATTCTGATTTTTTACTGTTTTGAAAAAACGCTGAGAATAGCCAGCTTTGGCATTGTAGTTATATTTTTCGCGCAACGAACTATAGCCACTTCCAAGGTCAACCGTAAATTTCGGATCAAGTGTACGAGCTGTGGCTGTACGCATATTTATTACTCCCGCAATGGCATCACCATCGTTCGAAGGCAACAACGTCTTCTGAACCTCTAATGAAGACAATATATCTGAAGGAATCACATCTAATGATTCATTTCGTTTACCTTCCTCCTGACTACTCATCACCTGCTCTCCATTCACATTGATGTTTGTAAAATTCGCGGGAGTTCCGCGCAACTGAACTTCTTTTCCATCGGTAGTAACACCACTTAGCCGCTTCAATGCGTCGGCCACATTCGGATCAGGGAAACGGCCAATTTGATCGGCAGATACAATCTGCATCATATTGTCGGCCATTTTTTGCTGGTTCAATGCACGTTGCTGCCCACCAACAACGGCAGAAATTACAACATCAGACAAGGCAACTGACGATTCGTTCAGTACAAAATCATGAAGTACGGTTTTATTCTCCTCGATCATAATTTTCATCGAAACAGGCGTGAAACCAAGATAATTCACCTCTATTTCAGTTTGACCTGTCGGAACTCCTTGTAGCACATAGGCTCCATTCAGATCGGAAGCTGAACCTATCGTTGTACCTTTTACAACGACAGCAGCACCAGGCAATATGTCTCCGTTATTATCTTTTACAAAACCACGGAGATTGCCTTTCCCTTGCGCATAAGATAATGAAGGTGCCCATATAATAATGGTTAAAAGGCACAAAGAGAAAATTAAATTTTTCATAATTATAGATGTTAAATTATATTACTAATTGAGCTGCGGATTTATCTAAAAAAAGAGTAGCATTCCCGTGTGCCCGAAGGATTGATGCCGGACATTCTTCAGAAATGGGACCATAGAGTGCTTCGTATACAGCTTTTGCTTTGCGCTCGGTGGGCACAATGCCAATTATGCTTTTACACGACATTAAAGCTGGAATCGTTAGGGTTATTGCTTGTTTAGGCACTTGACTAATGCTAGTGAATTCTCCATCATTAACCTGTTGTTGACGCGAAATATCGTCCAGCGATGTTGACCGAACCCACTCTTTGGCGTCAAACTTTGCTTCATGCGGATCGTTAAAGGCCAGATGTCCGTTTTCGCCAAGGCCAAGGCTTACAATATCCAAAGGATATTCGCGTAGCAACGCCTCGTATCGGTCACATTCGGACTTAATATCCATTGCATCAGACTTTACGTAATTCACCTGATGAAACGGCTTTTTTGAAAAGATTGCGTTTTTTAGAAAGTTGCCAAAATTCTGCGGTGCGTTAACGCCCAGTCCAAGATATTCGTCCATGTGGAAAGCATCGATCAGGCTGAAGTCAATTTCTTTGTCGTTGACCAAAGCTTCCAGAAAATCAGACTGCGAATGTGCGGCTGCAAAAATTGCACGTATTCGCTCACCCTGTTGCAATTGCTTCCGGATAGAAAATTTATACTGTTCATAGGCAGCTACTCCCATTCCTTTACGTGTTTCATACACATACACCCGGAGTGAATCAACCTTGAATTGCTTAATTGGTTTTTCCATACTATTTTTTATATTTTAACTGATAATAAGCTGCCATAAAGCGCAATCCGAATGATGTTCCTACATCGCGCTGAGTAAGCCACACTTTCCCGTTTTTTGTGCGCATACGGGTATTTACTACTCCACCACTTAGATTTGGGTCGGGATGATTTATGTCGTATCGGTTCTCTAAAATCCACCGAATGCTACGCTCATAATACGGCACAAATTCGTCATATCCGTATCTAGCCAGACGAATCCACAGGATACCAGCAAAAGCAACGGCCGATCCGCAAATCGATCCTTTATCTGATGCTTTCCCGTCGGCATAATTGTCATAAAAAATTGTTCCGTCTTTCTTTTGAGCTTTGGCATACATACGGGCTGTTTTAGCCGCCGCTTCCAGATATTTGCGGTCTTTGGTCAGCTCATAAGCTTCCAGAAGCGATTCCGCATACCACAAATTGAATCGGGGATGAAACGAAGAGTCTTCGGGATCATTCGGCATATATTGCATCCACAATCCGTTCTTGTCCTGCTTTTCTATGAGTGAGTTGCATAACAATATGTGTGCATCCCTGAACCGCTTGTCTTTGCTAAATTCATAACTGTCTTTAAATGGAGACCCTTCGGTGTTAGGCCGTGAAATATCATTCAGCGTCTGATTGGATTTCCCCTGATGAAAAGGACTATTTTCTTTCAATACTTCTCCTGTTTTCAGGTCAGCCAAATCATAACAAACTCCTTTCTCCGGATAATACATATTTTCGAGCAGCCACTGCGACGCCGAAGTGGCAACATTGGCATATTTTTTTTCGCCGGTAATACGAGTAAGTTCAAATATCCCTGGAGTCCCATCGCTGGTCGTCGCAAACACAATCTGATCATTTCCAATTACATCGCCGTGGGTTGCAGCGACCATTCCTTTAAACCGTGGGTTATCTTTGATTTCAAGGCTTATCCACCAATCGCCGGCCTTACGTGCTGCAGCCAGAGCCTCTTTATTTCCGGTTATTTTATATGCTTCAAGCAATCCTAAAATGAGTTGACCGGTATGCCAGGGTTCTTCATACGGATACCACTTGCCTTCGATGACATTGTAATCGCAGCGAGATTTTCCTTGTTCATCAAGCAAAACATTCACTGCATACGAAGTGCATTCATCCATCGCTTTCAATAACTCATCCTTCGAGGGTGCTTGCCCAGATAATCTCAACCCGAAGGCAAATAACAAAATCAATACGACATATTTTTTCATATTCAATTGCTTTAATTGGTTTTCAAATTCAAGTCGTCTCAGTCAAGCCCCACTGTTGAATTTCGTAAAACTTTAATCCCATTTTCAACTATTGTTCCTACCAGCGAGATGTTACTGATACTTCCACCAGTCACATCGTCGCAAAGGATTCCCGGTCGACTGTCAGGGCTTTCAATCTCAAACGACAAGCCCTGAAGCGTGAGGTTTTTAACGTGTCGCGCATAAATTCCAAACGCAGGCAATGTGCCGAACATGATGGACTCAGGGTAACGATCGGGTAGTTCCTCAATCACTTTTTGGCTAAGGTTGTCCTTGATTCCCCCGGGAAAAATAAACCGGCTGTTTGACAGGGTTATTCCGTCGATTTTACCTTCGGGAATGCCCGCAATTGCACAGCCAACCGGACTTGATGCTTGTGCCACAATGTTTGTCAGCAAAATGTTTCGGATTAACCCAACAGAGGGGGATGGAGCTTCGGCATAATATTTTCGGGCACGGTTTCCCAACCGGACAAAAACAGGAACCCTCGGACCATCGATGACAATGTTTGAAATCGTAATGTTTTCCATAATCCCGCCATCCACAATCTCAAGTGATATACCTGAAATTCCTTCAGGATAGCCGGTTTTGGCAGTTGTTTCGACAGACTTTCGAATTATGCAGTTCGAAACAGAAACATTACGGAACCCGGTAGTTGTTTCGGTACCAAACTTCAAAGCATTGCAGTGGCTGCTAATAATACAATCTGATACAATTATATTTTCTGAAATTCGATTAGAGGTACTTTTAAAGGTGATTCCATCGTCGTCAGCATCGCCTGTCACCCGCGTAATAATCACGTTTCGGCAACCGTCAATATCCATCAGATCATTGTTTTTGTTGCAGTGATTAAATACTCTTATTCCGTCAATCCGGAGTTTCTCGCAACGGATGTACGATTGCATCCACATGGCAGAGTTCGTAAGTTCCACATCACGTACTGTGACATTGCGACATTCAGCAAACCACAACAAGTAAGGTCGGTTCCGGTAACGGTCAGGCTTTTTTGTAGTAGTCGTAGAAAATACACTTCCTCGCCCATCAATAGTTCCCTCGCCTTCAATCGTTATATTTTCAACATGATGTGCAATGATGAGCGACTGATACACCCAGGTATCTCCCCAAAACCTGAAATCAACTTCGGTATGTGGATAATCTGCCAGCGAGGACGAACCAAGTATACGCGCGTTTTTTTCCAGCACCAATGTGGTGTTATTTCTAAAAAATAATGTTCCTGTTACAAATTCTCCTGCAGGGACAATTACTTTCCCGTTAAGTTTTGAACTTTCATCAATAGCTACCTGTATGGCCTTCGTGCACACGGTTTGTCCGTCAGCAACTGCTCCAAAATCGGTAATTCGATAGTCCGCTGCATGAGACTGAAAGGTTAACAAACACATTAAAAAAATAATTTTTGTGTATTTCATTTGAAAATATTTTTCACCCAAACATCCGGACAGCCACTTTACTCCGGATACGAAGTTACTGTTTAAACCGTGTTTTATTCTATATAACTAAATATAAAATTATAACACACTATAAATAAACAATTTAAACTATATATAAAAATCCGTGTTATACCGTGTTAATTTTTCAAAATTAAAAATATTACAAAAGGATTAGTTAATATTTTTTATGCCGTACAACATACTCAAAGAAATAAATAAGAAAAACATGCAATTTAATTATCTAATAATAAGTATATTAATCATACGATTAAAATTCCATTTTTATTTTTCACTGACCGTGTTATTGCACGGTCAGTGAAAATGACATATCTTTGACATGAAACAAATACAAATGGCAAAAAAATACCGAATTAAAGACATCGCTCATCAGGCTGGCGTATCCGCTGGAACAGTCGATCGTATATTACACAATCGGGGAGATGTTTCTCCTGAAAGCCGACAAAAAGTTGAAAAAGTACTTGCCGAAATAAAATACAGCAACGGTCAACGCACATATATGCCTGAAAATACAAAGCAAATCAGGCTTCTGATGATTCTACCACAATCATCAGAAGATGGAGATTACTGGTCTTTGATTGAACGGGGAATGAATGATGCCATCAGGGATTTTACCAACCTGAAATTAAAAATCAAATTTCTGTATTACGATCAGTTCGACTTGTACTCATGCAGAAATGCTTTCAGCGAAGCGATAAACTTTAAAGCTGACGGCGTAATTATTGGGCCATCGTTCTATGATGAAACGGTTTTTTTCGCCAATCAAATGTTCGTAAAAGGAATTCCGTACATTTTTGTAGATACGGCTGTTACCAACACGCAGCCGCTTGCCTTTTTCGGACCACATTCCTATCAAACAGGTGTAGTGCAAGCTCGGTTACTCACAACAGTTCTCGAACTGGGAAAAGAAATTGCCGTCTTTCAATCAAAGCGAGTAGGAGACGAAACATCTATACAGTCGTTAACACGGCTATATGGTTTCATGTCATACCTGAAAGAAAACGCCCCCAATATTACAGTGCATAACACACTGTATGGTAATACAGACAAAAAGCAATGCTGGGATTTTTTAGATCAGTTTTTCGGTGAACATCCGAATATTGGTGGAGCCGTGGTTTTCAATACCCGCGGTTATGTTATTTCCGAATACCTAAAAGCTCGTGAGATGAAACAAATCAAACTCATTGGCTACGGCACTGAGAAAAAGAATATTGACGACCTAAAAGAAGGCTATATTTCATTCATCATATCGGAAAGGCCATACTATCAAGGGTACAAATCTGTGCGAACAATGCTTGAACACTTATTGTATGACAAAACTGTTGAAGTCGATAATTATACCCCAATTGATATTTTGATTAAAGAGACTGCGGATTTTTATATGGTCTAAACGCCGAAAGGCTTTGGTGGTTATCTTATCACTTTCAATTAAAAAGTCATAAAAACAAAAGACAAACACAATAAAAAATTACGAATTAATATAAACTCCTTCATTTTGATTACAGATTATTTATTATTAAACTCGCAAAACCGGAAATCGACTTTCAGAATGATTATGTGCCCGTAGATTTTCTTCAGTAGTTGATTTCAGGAACTTAAATTTAACAGTTAAAGAAAAACCCTTTTAAATCAACTTATGGAGAATTTAGAACAACTAAAAACCGTTAAGTTCTACAGCGGTGTAGTTACCCCACTCGAAATGCACAAAGTGCGTGTCGTTCAAAAGCTTAATCTTTTACCAATCGAAGAGCGCAAAGAAGCCATCTTTGGAGCCGGATTTAACACTTTCCTGTTACAAAACAGAGATGTTTATCTCGACATGCTTACCGATTCCGGAACCAATGCAATGAGTGATAACCAGGTAGCCGCCATGAGCGTTGCCGACGATTCGTATGCCGGATCGGCCAGTTATACCAAGCTCGAAAAAGCCATTCAGGACGTATTCAACCAAAAATATTTTCTTCCGGTTCACCAGGGACGTGCAGCCGAACACATTATTGCAAAATCATTTTGCCGTCCGGGAACAGTGGTTCCGATGAACTACCATTTCACCACAACCAAAGCACACATCGAAATGATGGGAAGTGCTGTTGAAGAAATTTATACCGACGAAGCGCTTAAAACAAAAAGCAGTTTCCCGTTCAAAGGAAACATGGACATCAATAAGCTGAACAATGTGATTGCCAAATGGGGAGCCGGAAATGTGGCTTACATTCGCTTTGAAGCCGGTACCAACCTGATTGGCGGCCAGCCATTTTCTATGGCAAATCTTCGGGAAGTTTCGGCCATTGCCAAAGAGCACAACATTTTG
This sequence comes from Prolixibacteraceae bacterium, assembly GCA_963677955.2. Lineage (GTDB taxonomy): Bacteria > Bacteroidota > Bacteroidia > Bacteroidales > Prolixibacteraceae > Aquipluma. Next base: position 2,161,578 of record CAXXQR010000001.1, on the reverse strand, counting down.
ATGCTAATGGATATCAGTCTGATCAACGAAAACCTGTACTTCATCAAAACCCGTGAAGAAGGTTATCAAAACAAAACCATCAAATCGATTCTGCATGAAATGCTCAGCTACGTCGATTTTTCTTATTTCTCCGGACGAAAAGTTAGCTGTACCCGCGGCGGTGGAATTTGCACCAACAACCACGACATTTACATGAAAATGCGCGACTGGATTCCACTCTACGAAGGCTTCCTGACTTATGGCGGTATGAGCGTTCGCGAAATTGAAGCGATGGCGGTAGGCTTATACGAAACACTCGACTTTGATGTAATCAGTCATTCACCATCGTTTATCAAATACCTGGTCGACGCACTCGACAGCAAAGGCATTCCGGTAATTACTCCATCCGGAGGTTTGGGTTGCCACCTCGATGCCGGACAGTTTGTCTCGCACATACCGCAAACACAATATCCTGCCGGTGCACTTGCTGCCGCTTTATATATTGCTTCCGGAATACGCGGGATGGAACGCGGAACTATTTCGAGCGTTCGCGACGAAAACGGCGACGATGTTCTGGCCGACGTTGAATTGTTGCGCCTGGCCTTTCCACGAAGAGTTTTCACCTTGTCGCAAGTTAAATATGCCGAAGACCGAATCCAATGGCTGTATGATAACCGCGAACTGATCGGAGGCCTGGAATGGTCAGAAGAACCTGCAGTTCTCCGTTTCTTTGTTGGTAAACTGAAACCAATCGGCGATTGGGTTGACAAACTCGTGGCTAAATTCCGTCAGGATTTTGGCGATAGTTTATAATTTGACGATACCATACTAAAATAGTTTGAGGCTGTATCAAAAGTCAAAATGATCATCGAACTTGTCACCCCGAATTCATTTCGGGGTTTGATATACAGAGAGTTTTAGATCCTGAAAACCCGCCTGCCAAGCGAGCGGGCAGGAAGTTCAGGATGACTAGGATTAATGACTTTTGATACAGCCTCATTTTTATTCATCCTGAAGTTTCTCTAACCAATTTCAAAAAAACGCCTCCTGCTTTTGCAAACAGAAGGCGCTGGTTTATAATCTACTTAGTTTGGGTTTCAAATTTAATTCGTCGTCGCAATCTTTTCCTGAAAACCGGAAACTGATTCCTGCGACTGCAAGCTACAACTCCGTAATTCGGATATTTCTGAATTTCAGGTCTGAGCCATGTCCAAGGAAACCAATGTGTCCGGTATGCCGCTGCAATCCCGGATGATCTTTATGATCGGCAGTTCCATTTTTGCTGGCTTCTTTCATGTTTCCATCCAGAATTACGGTACCGTTTAAGGTTACTTTAATGTCGTCGCCTTTCACATACACTTCTTCCGAGTTCCATTCGCCAACCGGCTTCAGGAAACCGCGTTTTGCCGGAATAATTCCGTAAACCGAACCATGATACTGGTAAGGTTGCAAATCTTTGTAAATGTCGGCTGTATTGTCGAGTATCTGAATTTCCTTGCCCACATAAGCGGCATCACCTTCAAGCGGCGCATGAATTCCAAGTCCGTTGTTGGCGCCCGGTGTCAATTGAAATTCGAAGCGAATGACAAAGTCAGAATATTCCTTTTCGGTATAAATATTTCCATGGCCACCTTCTTTTGGGCTCACCACCATCACGCCATTTTCAGGAACGTAATCGATTTTATCACCCACCCAGTTATTCAGGTCTTTGCCATTGAACAGCAATTTAAATCCAGCGGAAGATTCCTCTGCACTTAACTGTGTTTCTTCTGTATTCAATTCTTTCACATACAAATTTCTGAAAGCCAAATCGGTTCCGTGAGCCTGCAATTCAATGGCATCTTTGGCAAAAATCGGAATCGATCGATCCCAGTAATTTTCCATCACCACATTGTCGACAACCAGCACGCCATTCAGGTAAACTGTTACGCGGTCGCCAATCATTTTTATACGGAAAGTATTCCAGTCGCCAATCGCATTATCAGCCAGAACGAGCGGTTTGCTCTGGTTTTTCTGGTTGTTGTACAAACCTCCGGAACCCACCTGTGCGCCAACGTCAACGCGTGAAGTATCCCAAATCTGTACCTGCGGAGTTCCACGCAAATAAATTCCGCTGTCGCCGTTTTTACTGATTTTCCAATCGACCAGCATTTCGAAATCGCCGTACATTTTTTTTGTACACAGGTTATCTCCCGCACCGTTGAACACAATACAGCCATCCTTTACCGACCAGTTTTCCAGCATTTTCACATCGGCTTTGGCCTGTTCTTTTTCCATTTCTTTCGGCGTCATTTTTGCACGGGCAACCGGATTTTTCACCAATCCATGCCAGCCATCCAAATCCTTCCCATTAAAAATGCTCACATAACCAATTTCTTTGGGCATATTTTCAAGGTACTCGCGCACATCAATCACATCGTACTGGCTGTCGGGTCCGGTCATTTTGCCCATAACCTTTTTCAGCACATCCGACACAAACTGGCCGGTTAGCCCATTTTTCTTTCCTGAAGACGGCAATGCCAACGATTTTGCCGCTGAAGCTGCCGTTGAGCCTAGTTCAGGATCGTCGAGGTAGCCAGAAACAAATACCAGCGAAAGGAATGTTTTCATGTTTACGGCAGCTTTGAGTACCGGTATTTTTTCCTCATTCGATGTGCATGCCGACATCAGTTTTTCAATCATCAGCAATTTCTGGTCGTCGGGTAAATCTGAACTTAACGTAATGCGCAAATAAGCTTTCAGAGCGTCGCTCCTGAAATTTTTCATTTCAGGATTGGTAAATACGGCATACAATTGTGGAGCTGCCGACGCATCTTTCCAGTTTGAGAGCGAAACAAATGCAGCTTCACGCTCCTGCTGACTGCCACTGTTCAGCAAACCGACCACTGTTTTCAGGGCTTTCGGATCGTTGAGCGACGAAAGTACCGGAATCAGTTTGTCTGTTTGGCCGCCACTTTGAATTTCTTTCAGAACCAAAGCAGCGTCGGGCTTTTCAGTTCCCGAATAAAGCGCAATCAATGCATCTTGAATATTTTCAACCGAAGTCTTATCGGAAGTTTGTTTGAGTAAGCCAATCAACTCAGTCGCATTTTCAGGCTTCGAAACATTTTCAAGCGCGGAAAAAGCGGCCGTGCGAATGTCGGTATTTCCCGATTTGCAAAGTTTCAACATCTGCCCAAAAGTTTCAGTAGCGTGGCGGGCGCCCAAAACATGAATCAGAACAACTTTTCCCGATTCATTCATGCCATCGAGTTGCGAAGCCAAATAGTTATTTTCTTTTCCTGAAGTGGAAATGACCAGCGCTTTTTCAATTTCTGCTTTTACAGCATCACTTTGTGCATTCCTCAATTGATCAGTTAAAACCGGAACAGCTTTACTTTTCTGATTGATTGCCAGCGAGCGGATAGCTTCAATCCGAACCATTTCATCGCCGGAATTCAGGTTCGGAAGAATTGCTTTTTCAAGCACTTCCGGTTCTGTGCGGTTAGCCAGAAAATGAATGATTTCTGCTTTTGTTTCGGCTGGAGCTTTTTTCAGTTCGGCAATCCACGACCCAATATTTTCGCTGTTTAGTTGTGTTGAAGCGTAGTTCAGAACGGCATTACGGTAGGCTTTATTTTTATTCTGAACTTCTTTCAGGAACAAGGCATTGGTACCAAAACCCGGAACTGCTAAGGCCGACGAACGATAAATCAGTTGGTTATCGCTTGTACAATTTTTTAATACGGTGCCACACAATTTAGCGCTTAGTTTTGCTTCACCTTTGACTGCCAGATTTTTTGCATACTGAAGATAGGCAACCATCGTTGCAGCGGCATCAGGCTGATATTTTACATTTTTAGCGGCAGTCTCGAAAGTCTCAAGTGAAGCTTTCCCGGCAATATTGGCCAGAGCCGTATAAACTTGGAGCAACAAAGCGCTGTCGGTTGATTTTGCCAGAGAAATCAGATACAATTCAGCAGGTTGGTATTTTAAATCACCCAATGTTTTTACCATGGCCTGAAGTTGTAATCCACTTTTATCCTGAATGTTTTTCAGGATCAATGCTCCCGATTCTGCACTTCCGATATCGGTTAACACAGCTAACGCAGGTGCATAAAGGTCTGATGAATTCAGGTACTTCTCCATTTTGGGAATTGAAGTTGCACCACCACAATATTGAAGCCGGCGAATGAAAAAGGCTTTTACTTCCTTATCATTTGCTTTGTCCAATGCGCTCAGCAAAGAACTTTCAACAAATTTCCGGTTTTTACTATTTTCCGGAGCGCCGGCAAAACGAGCCAGACTTTCAAGTGCAAAACGGGCCTGAACGTCGTTCCCCGTTCCCGGAGGAACAATCAGATCGCAAAATTTAGCAATTCCGGGTGTGCCTGTTTCCAGAATCTGCACCATTAGCTTGTCGGTGTGTTCGTTGCTTTGTGCCGGAAACTGTGCAAGAATATCGGCAACCTTTGTTTCCAGCGTGCGATTATCCTGCGCCAAAACCGGACTGATCAGGAAAAAGGCTAGTAAACTGATGAATATTTGTTTGGATATTTTTATCATTGTGTTTTCTTTTAGGATTTACATTGTTGAATGTACTTGCCATTCCGTCCGAAAATTGTTTCGATTTCAAATTATCAGTTGATCGCGGACGTTTTTTATTTTTTTTTCGTCCCGGGGTTTCGTTCGTTCCTCACTGCACCCCGGGTTATTAATATATCGCTCCTTCAGAGCTAAAAACCATATTTCCAATAACTCCGTTTTTCAAGATAACTTGAAGCCTAGAACCTGAAACTTGGAACTATATTTTCCATTCGCCACGCATCGGCTGGTTGATCAGATCGTTCGCTTCGTCGTCGTTCACAAACTCCAGCTTAACCGGATCAAATTCGAGATTGCGCCCCAAACGTAAAGCCACACCGCCCATGTTCACAATAGTTGCCGAGCGGAAACCATTTTGCTCATTCAGGGCAAATTTTTGACGCGAACGAACTGAGTCACTGAAAATGGTAATTTGAGGTTCCGGATCAGGCAATGTATCTATCAGCGCCTGAATGTTTGGAATATCGGATTTAAATCCTTTGTATATTTTCCCATTTGGCCCTTCAATATAAGCTGCACTTTGATCCCGGTTTTCGCCATCGAGAATAATCTGACAGCCATCGGCATATGTGTATGTAATTCTTCGCCATGTTCCAACTGCATCGTAATTTTGCTGTGGAGCATCCACTTCAACTTTTACCGGACTGGTGTTGTCCTTACCCAAAATGTACTGAACCGGATCGATGTAATGTTGCCCCATGTCGCCCAGACCGCCGCTATCGTAATCCCAGTATCCGCGGAAAGTCTGGTGGGTACGGTGTACGTTGTAAGGTTTGTCAGGAGAAGGCCCCAACCACATGTTGTAATCCAGAACTTCAGGAACAGGCTGAGGTTGAAGGTTGGTTTTTCCAACCCAGTAAAATTTCCAGTCGAAACCGGTCACTCCGCTGATGGTCACTTTTAACGGCCAGCCCAAAACGCCACTTTCTACCACTTTTTTTAGCGGTTTTACGGGTGTCCCCAAACCATAGAAATTATCTTTAAACCGGAACCAGGTGTTCAGCCTGAACATTTTCCCGGTGGCATTGATCGCCTCAACCACGCGTTTACCTTCGCCTATGGTTCGTGTCATCGGTTTCTCGCACCAGACGTCTTTTCCGGCTTCAGCGGCCATAACCGACATAATTCCGTGCCAGTGGGGTGGCGTGGCAATGTGCACAATGTCGATATCCGGACGAAGCAGCAATTCGCGAAAATCGGAATAGCCCTTGACTTCGGGTCCAACTTTTTTCAAAGTGCTGTTTAGGTGATCTTTATCCACATCGCAAATAGCCAGAAGCTTCGTGCCTTCATAAGTGATGTGCCCCTGGCCCATCCCGCCAACGCCAATAATGGCTTTGGTTAACTGATCGCTTGGAGCGAGAAATCCGTTTCCGCCCAAAACGTGGCGGGGAATAATGGTTATTCCGGCAGCCGCAATAAGCGACTTCTTAAAGAAATCGCGGCGGGTATTCATTTTTTTAGTCATATCTTCGATTTAAACGTTTGGTTCGACCAATTAAATTACAGAAAATAAATGAATTATACACTAAAACGTCACATCAACTGTTGTGTCTCCCAACAGAAATTTCGCGTGGTTTAAGGTTTTATAGCGGTCTTCAGGATTTACAATACTTTGATTTTGATATTCCGGAAGCTGGTTAAACCGCCGTGATCCTGAAGTCCAATGCGACCAGATTCAGACATTCCATAATGCGGTTCATCCTTCCACTTACCGGCTTCCTTTTGTGCTTTCCATTCATCCGACCACAAATCGTATTCAACTACTTTTTTGCCGTTCAGCCAATGCTCCACGTGCGGATTTTTTACCACAATGCGTGTAGTGTTCCATTCACCTACAGGTTTTACTTCTGCGCCATTGGGAGCTTGCATGGCATAGTTTGAACCCGAATATTGATAAGCTTCGATCGGTTCGGGCCACCCTTTTCCATCGATAAGCTGATATTCCGGACCCGATTGGTAAATGGCATCGGTAAGGCCTGGCTGAACGTGGTAAAATACACCTGAATTACTTTGTGGGGCAATTTTCCATTCCAGATCCAACTCAAAATTTTCATAGTCATCTTTGGTCATGATATCGCCACCATGATCTGAACCTGTGCCCGAATTCTGCATTTCTCCGTCCACAATTTTCCAGCCGGTTACAGGTTCCCCGGTTTTAAACATGACCCAGTTGTCCATCGATTTTCCATCGAAAAGCAATTTCCAGCCATCGCTAATTTCCTGTTTGGACAATGTATTGTTTTCTTTCTTTTCAACTGAATTGCACGAAACAGCTACGGCAACCAATAGGGTCAGGAACAGATAGTTTGTTTTTTTCATGATGTTCTGTGTTTTGTTATTATACTTTCAGGAATATTTTATACTTGTATAGAAGGTAAAGGAAAGCCCAGCCGACAGCGGTAATTCCGATCGAACTGACCAAATGTTCCCAGGATTGTGGTAACAGGGCAATAAGTCCGCCAAAGAAAAAATTTGTGGCATTCCCGAAATCAATAATTGCCCCGGCCAAATAAATTGTAATCGGATTCATCCCGATAACGATAAAAAAGAATGTCCATTTTTTGAAATTCCAGACGTCAATAACGAGGTAAAACAACGAAAAGAGCAATAGGCTCAATCCGCCAACCCAGCAAACAAATGAACTCGACCACAAATATTTATTGATCGGGAAGAAAAGATTCCAGATTTGACCAACGACCATCAATCCTATAGCAGTCAGCGCCATGTAAAGAACTTTTCGGTTGAGGTTATCTTTCATGAATTGCGACATGATGAATTGACCGGTTAACATACCCAGAAGAGCTGTTGAAACGGCCGGAATGGTACTCATAATTCCTTCGCTGTCGCCAAACTTGTAACAGCAAAATCTACCGGGAAGGAACAAACGGTCGATGTGTCCGGGTAAATTTCCCTGCGGGGTAAATGGTCCAAATGTTCCCAGATCGTTTGCCGGGAAAAGTAGCAAAACCAAGTAATAGGAAACGATGATTCCCCAAAACCAAATGACCCGGCTCTTTATAGTTTCAGTATTCATAAAAATCAATGCAGCAAACATCCAGGCTAACCCAATCCGTGCCAACACACTGGCATATCGCAAGTGCCCGAAATCGAAATTGAAGCCGTTGTTATACAAAATGCCGAACAGTACGAGAACAAGTCCACGCGAAATGACATGGCGGTAAAGTGATTTCCGATTTTCAACGCCGTGATATCTTTTGGCCATTGAAAAAGGAAATGACACGCCGGCGATAAACAGGAAAAGCGGAAAAATCATGTCTTCGAAATGAAATCCGTGCCACGGAACGTGTTCCTGTTGTTCGGCCCACCAATTTAAAACAGGCCAATTGGTCAGTTTGGCCAGAGCTACAAAAATTCCGCCGCCGCCCATAATCCAGAACATGTCGAATCCACGCAATGCATCAAGGGAATGAAGTCGTTTTGATTCGGTTCGATTTAAGTTTTCCATGCTGATTTCTATGTGAAAAATAATTGTGTCAAACGATCCGTAGTAATTCTCTGCCCGATTGTTAGCTCTTAAAATTCAGGGAAAAGCGTTACAGGAATATATTGCTTTACCTGGATTTCAGGAAACCGGTTCCTTATCACAAAAATATTAGCCTTTATTTCGATCTGTTAATTTACACAAAGAAAAGAATCGCTGTATAAAATGAGGGGTAATAAATGGGGTAATGAATCCCGCATTTCTATATTTTATAGCCTATTTTGGTAAAAACCAGCTTCATTTTTGTTCTGGCAAAATTAACCGGAAGCTTATCCGGCAAATCGTTCAACGCATTACAAACTATTCGCCTTCTTTTCATAACTTTGCTCGGCATATTTGCTTTCCACCCGATTTAAGGATAAAAACATGGAATTTCAGACCAATCCGCAACTCGATCTTGCGTTCAATTTCTTGCAGTTTACCAACCAGAATATTTTTCTGACCGGAAAGGCGGGTACCGGAAAAACTACTTTTTTGCGAAACCTGAAAAAGTCGTCGCCCAAGCGAATGGTAGTGGTAGCGCCCACAGGTGTGGCTGCCATCAATGCTGGCGGGGTGACGATTCATTCATTTTTCCAAATGTCGTTTGGTCCGCAAATACCTGTCGATCCAAACCAACAACGCGCCGTGGCAGTTCCTTCCGATGGCAATGTGGCTGCGGGAATTAAACGGTTCAGCCGCGAGAAGATCAACATCATGCGAAGTCTGGATTTGTTGGTTATCGACGAAATTTCGATGGTTCGTGCCGATATTCTGGATGGAATTGACGAAGTTTTACGCCGCTACAAAAGCCGCTACAAACCTTTTGGCGGCGTGCAGTTACTCATGATTGGCGACCTTCAGCAGCTTGCACCTGTGGTAAAAGATGATGAATGGCAAATCCTGAAACCGTACTACGAAACCTGCTTTTTCTTTAGCAGCCTCGCTTTGAAACGCTCGAAATTTATAGGTATTGAACTCACTCATATTTTCAGGCAAAGCGACCAGCAATTTATCGATTTACTGAATAAAGTGCGCGAAAACCGGATTGACGAGAACACTCTTCGGCAACTAAACGAGCGGTACATTCCCGATTTTAACCCGGATGAAAAGGAAGGTTACATTACGCTAACAACACACAATTACCAGTCGCAGCAAATCAACGATGCAAAGCTCAAAGGACTTAAAACAAAGGCGTACCAATTTAAGGCTGAAGTAGACGGAGAATTTCCGGAGTATTCATTTCCGACTGAACAGGTTTTAGAGCTGAAAGTTGATGCTCAGGTGATGTTTGTGAAAAATGACACTTCTTCCGAAAAGCGCTATTACAACGGTAAAATCGGTAAAATTACCCAAATTAATGATGAAAGTATTGAGGTGATTTGCCCCGGTGACTACATGCCAATTGACGTCGAAAAAGCAGAATGGCAAAATGCCAAATATGCACTGAATGAAACTACGCAGGAAATTGAGGAAGAAATCATTGGCAAGTTCACGCAGTTTCCGCTTAAACTGGCCTGGGCCATCACCATTCACAAAAGCCAGGGCTTGACTTTTGAAAAAGCCATTATCGATGCACGGGCATCGTTTGCGCATGGACAGGTTTATGTGGCATTAAGCCGTTGCAAAACCTTGCAGGGCCTGGTTTTGAGCACGCCAATTGCTACGCACAGCGTGAAAAACGACACCACCGTTATTCAGTTTACCGACCATGTGGAGCGAAATCAGCCCGGGCCAGCCGAGCTCGAACAATCGCGCAAAGAATATGTGCAGCAATTGCTGGCCGAGTTATTCGATTTCAAACCAATGCTGCGGCAGATTCAGTATTTACAAAAATTGTGGGAAGAGCATTCGGCGCAATTGCTCGGCACTTTGCAAAATCAGTTAAGGTTGATCACAGCTCCTTTGCAAATTGACTTAATTGGTGTGGCCGATAAATTTGAAAATCAATTGAAGCAACTAATTTTTTCATCGCCGGAAACTGAAGAAAACGAACTACTTCAGGAGCGTATTAAAAAGGCAGCCGACTATTTCTCCGGAAAGCTTTTAACCATTGTAGAAGAGCCTTTTTCAGCAGCTACGTTTGATACCGACAACAAAACCATTCGCAAAAGCTTCAACGAAGCAGCCGACAAACTCAGGAAAGAAATTCATTCGAAAAAAGTCTGCCTTGAGGTCTGCAAAGTCAACTTCAGCATAAAAACTTACCTCGAAACCAAAGCTAAAGCAGCTATTGAAATTCCTGAATCAGGCTCCAAAAGTTCTTCAGGAAGTTCATCGGGATTTACCATGCATCCTGAATTTTACGCCAAACTGAAGAAATGGCGCGACGAAAAAGCGGAGAACCTGATTGTGGAAGTACGGCGTGTTCTTCCGCAGAAAACCTTGCACGAAATTGTACAAAGCCTGCCTGCTTCGAAAGCCGAATTGAAAGCCGTTAAAGGAATGGGCGGCACACGCATGCAGCAATTTGGCCGCGAAATTCTGGAAATGGTGATTGCTTACCGGCGGCAGAAAGGTCTGGAATTGCCAGTTGGCGCTGAAAAAGAAATTAAAAAGGCCAGTTTAAGTACGCAGGAAAGCAGCCTGGAAATATTTAAGAGTGGAAAATCAATTGCAGAAGTTGCAAAAGAAAGAGGCCTGGCCATTTCGACCATCGAAGCTCACTTGACTCATTTTGTCGGAACCGGCGAACTTTCACTTGATGGCTTAATTGACCCCCAAAAAGCAAAAATTATTCAGGAATACATTGAAAAACATGATGTACAGGGATCAAGCGAGATTCGTGCAGCGCTCGGGAACGATTACAGTTATGCTGAAATCCGGTTTGTGTTTAGATATCTGGAAGCAAACCGATAAAAGTTAACCACATAGATAACTAGGGCTGATAGAGTTATTTTTTGAGTTTACTTCAAAAAGTCCTTTTGCCACCAAAGCTGCAAAACACAAAAAGCTCACGAAGCCTAAAGAAACAATTTTTGATGATGATGGGTGTTTTGCAGCTTCCCGATTTTCCTTTTTTGAATTTCAATTCTTCTATTGTGAACTACGTGCCTATGTGGTTACTTTTCGCAGAAAAATTCATGAGCTGATCAAATGCTTTTTTTGGGCTGAAGTTTGGTGTCAAAAATTAACGGATAGTTTTTCCGGCCACGTACCGGGAAATTGTCGAGCCAGGTATAATTATCGGCTGCTCCCCAAAACGTGACGCTGGAAATTTTGTCTTTCTTTTCACGAAAAACATCAAAGCACATTTCATAATAATCGGCTTGTTGCTGCTCCAGTTCAGGAGTCATTTTAACTTCTTTCTCCTGATCCGACTGGTAAACCGAAACATCGAGCTCAGTTATTTGTACAACAACTCCAAGCGCCGAAAACATATCAATTGCGGTTTCAATTTGCTCTTTTGTTGGCGAGCCAATTTTCCAGTGTCCCTGCATTCCGATTCCGCCTACCGGCACACCTTTTTCTTTCAGCGATTTCACTAATTTGATGATCTTGTCCCGTTTTTCAGGTTGACAAGCATTGTAATCGTTGTAGAAAAGAATGGCATTTGGGTCCGCTTCATGCGCATAACGAAACGCCAGTTCAATAAATTCATCACCAAGTATTTTATACCAGGAAGAAGAGGTTCTCAGGTATTCGCCTTTCGAGTCCGAAACAGCTTCATTCACCACATCCCAGGCATAAACATCATTCTTGAAATGTGTTACCACCGTCTGAATATGCTTGCGAAGTCTCTCTTTCAGCAACTCTTTTGATGCTGGCTGGTCGCCATCTTTAAAAATCCATTCCGGAGTTTGCCGATGCCAGACCAAGGTGTGTCCCCGGAGTTTCATGTTATGATTCCGTGCAAAAGCGGCCACATAGTCAGCATTTCCGAACATGAATTCATTTTCACGAGGCTGTGTCCACATAGGTTTCATGTGATTTTCGCACACCAGACTACTGTATTGCCCAATGATCAAGGTACTGTCGGCCGCTTTCAGTACTCGTGGCGAAACGGCCGCACCAATCAGAAAATAATCCTTGTATTTTTTGGCCAGCGAAGCCTGGCTATATCCTGAATGAACGAGTGCTGAAAATACAATCAACAGAAACAAATTTTTCATATCAAACGGTTTAGATTAATGAGATAAAGATAGTTACATCCGTTTTAAAAACCTGTTTCAAACGATGCGAGCAAACCTAAATATCTGACAGTTTTCATGCAATTGATCAAATATTTCGCTCATCTCTTACTTTTTCTGCAAAAAGATTCTGAAATTAACAGTCTCTTTCGAAAAAGAACAACTAACCAAGCGACATAGAATTATGAATTCCCCAAAAACAAAAATCAATCAGAAATTATTCATTACCATTCTGCGGATTGCTATTGGCTGGCACTTTCTATATGAAGGACTGTCCAAAATACTTCAGGGCAACTGGACTGCTTCCGGATTTTTGCTGAATACCTCCGGATTTTTCTCCGGATTTTACCACTCGATTGCCAATTCGCCAACAATTTTGCAAATCAGCGATATCCTGAATATGTACGGATTGTTGCTGATCGGTCTCGCTTTGTTTATCGGACTTTTCAGCCGGTTTGCGTCCATCATGGGAGCCCTGCTGCTCATCCTGTACTATTTTGCTTACCCGCCATTTGGCAGTCCCTTACTAAATACTTCTGAAGGACATCTGTTCATCGTCGACAGGCTTTTCATCGAAACTGTAGCTCTTCTTTTTCTTTTCTTTTATCCTGAAAAGGGATTCAGTATTGATGCTTTTTTTCAACGTTCACAATCCAGCAAACAATCAATTGTTCCTGATTCCGATAGTAGTGCATCGCGACGCGAAGCATTGAAAAACCTGGCCACTTTGCCTGTTTTGGGCGCCATGGGCTGGGGAGCAGTCAGCAATCTAAAAACTTACGGCGTCGATGTCATGTCGGGAGCAACTATTCAGGTAAAACAAACCGCTTTGAACGAACTAAAAGGAGAACTGCCCAAAGGGAAAATTGGCAAACACGAAATTAGCCGCCTGATTGCTGGCGGAAACCTGATTGGCGGCTGGTCGCATGCCCGCGATCTGTTGTACACCGATACTCTTTTCAAGGCATATAATACCGAGCAAAAAGTATACGAAACGCTTATCCTGGCCGAGAAAGCCGGAATCAACACCATCAATATCGGATTTCCGTCGAACCCGCTTTTGGCCAAATACAAGAAAATTACAGGCAGTAAAATAAAAGTCATCTCACAGGTTGGTCCAAATTTGAACAACCAGAAATTAGCCGAAGTTGGCTCAACTACCGACAAAAAATTATATTTCGAAAATATTGACAAAGCCATTGATATGGGCGTCGATATCATTCAGGTGCAGGGAAACTGGTGCGACTGGCTGGTGCGCGACCAGAAGATCGAAGTCATACACGAAATGATGGAGCACATTCGTCAGCAGGGCTACACAGCCGGCCTGGCCTCGCATACTGTCGATTCGCTGATTGCCTGTGCCGATCAGGGAATTATTCCGGATTATTACATGAAAACCATGCATCACGATCAATATTGGTCGGCCCATCCCAAAGAATTCAGGTTCCCGTTTGAAGTCGATGGCAAAAATTACCTCGACCACAACCGCTTTCACAATAACTTATTTTGTCTGTTTCCGGAGCGAACCGTTGAGTTTGTGAGCAAGGCCACGGTTCCGGTAATGGGATTTAAAGTTTTGGCCGCCGGGGCAATCGAACCACAGGATGGTTTCAAATGGGCCTACGAAAATGGCGCTGACTTTATTTGTGTGGGGATGTTCGATTTCCAGATTGTGAATAATGTGAACATTGCCATCGATTGCCTGAACACCACCAAACGGACCCGGGAGTGGTTCGGATAATAAAATACTAAAACGCCAGCTATGAGAAAGCAAAAAATATTCTCCATACTTGCATTGGCGCTAGTCTACGGGTTTATTTTTCAGTCGTGTCAATCAAATTATTATTCCGAAGCCGATTATTTTAAGGTTCCGAAAATTGACGCCCACGCACATATTCTGACAACTGATTCGTTCATCCAGAAGCTTGCCGAAAAGGAAAATTTCAGATTTATAACCATTAATGTAAATGCCGGAGAGAATGTTGGAATGCAAACCGACACCGCGATTGCTCTGGTTAAAAAATTTCCGGAATGGATAAGTTACCTGGGCACATTTGAATTCGATACAGCCAAATGGAACGGCGAAAACTGGGAATCGGAAACTATTTCAGAACTTGAAAATAACATTTCCGGCGGGGCTGTTGGTGTAAAAGTCTGGAAAAACATCGGCATGACCGAACGAGAGCGCAACGGAAAATTCATCATGATTAGCAACAAACGGTTCGATCCGGTAATTTCGTTCATTGAGCAAAAAGGGCTGCTATTGACGGGTCACCTTGGAGAACCCAAAAACTGTTGGCTGCCCATCGACTCGATGACCGTGAACAATGATAAAAAATATTTCGCCAAGCATCCGGAATATCACATGTTTTTGCATCGGGAATACCCGAGTTATCAGGATCAGATGGATGCACGAGACAGCATGCTTTTGAAACACCCAAACCTGAAATTTATTGGCTGTCACCTTGGAAGCCTTGAATGGAGCGTGGATGAGCTGGCCAAAACCCTCGATCGTTTTCCGAATATGGCAGTTGACCTCGCCGCACGGATTTGTCATTTGCAATACCAAAGCGCCAAAAACAGGGAAAAAGTGCGCGATTTTCTGATCAAATACCAGGATCGAATTCTTTACGGAACCGACCATTCTTATTCAGGAAATAAGGCCGACGGCAGTTTTTTTGCGAATAGTCTGGCCAGCCACCTGAACGACTGGAATTATTTTACAGGCAATATGGAACTGACATCGCGTGACGTAAATTCAGCCTTTACTGGATTGCAGCTTCCAAAAGAAGTGATTGACAAAATTTTTTACCTGAATGCTGTCAAATGGTATAAGCTTTCCTTCTGATTTTCAAACTGTCCTTTTTATTCTACGGTCACCGGAATTTGTTGCCTGATGTCGCGCGATGAAGTTCCAAGATTGATCACAAATTGGCCGGGTTCGACTTTAAATTGTTTACTGGCTTCGTCGTAAAATCCCCACTCGCCTACAGGCAATTCCAGATTGACCACTTTGCTTTCGCCAGCTTTCAGGTTAATCTTACTAAAACCTTTCAGTTCTTTTTCGGGGCGGGGAATTGACGAGTCTTTATCCTGAATATAGGCCTGAATAACTTCCGAACCATCGACTTTCCCGGAGTTTGTAAGCGTTACGGAAAGTTTGACCACATCGGTTTTGCTGTATTTCGATTTGTCGGTTTTCGCTTTTTCAAGCTTGAAAGTTGTATAGGAAAGACCATAACCAAAAGGGAAAAGCGGTGCTATATTTTTGGTGTCAAACCAGCGATAACCCACCAAAATATCTTCTTTATACACTTCTTTGATGCTGTCGCCCGGGAAACAGAGTTTATCAAACGAATGCGCTCCGTAATCGGTAAGTTTTGCACCAACAGTAAACGGCAATTTTCCGGAAGGATTGGTTTCTCCGGAAAGAACTGAAACAATGGCATTTCCAGATTCAGAACCCAGGTACCAGGCTTGCAAAATAGCCGGAGCCTGTTTCGCCCAAGGCATAGCCACAGCGTTTCCACTGATCAAAACAACCACCACTTTTTTATTCACGTTCAACAATTCAGCGAGCAATTCGTCCTGTCCAAAAGGTAACCCATATTGTTTGCGGTCGCCGCCTTCGCAATCCTGAAAATGATTTTTATTGAGACCACCGAAATACAGAACAACATCAGCATTTTTAGCCATACGCACCGCTTCGTTCCGAAGAGTGTCGGCATTGTATTTCGATGGAAGTTCGCGGCCATAAGCCGACGCTCCTGAAGCGTAGCCCATGGCATATTTAATTTCAGCTTGTGCTCCAAACGTTCTTTGGATCCCCTGAAGCGGTGAAATTTCGTATTTTGCTTTCAACTCGGAACTACCTCCACCAAGCGTCATTTTCCGGGTGGCATTTTCGCCGACAACCAAAATTTTGCGCGTTGTTTTTAAATCCAGAGGCAGAATTTGCTGCTCATTTTTCAGTAACACAATTCCTTCTTTTGCCACACTGTTTGCCACTGCCGAGTGTTCAGGTGTTACAAAACTTCCCCAGGGCCGGTTCGGACTCATACTTGTGCGGAAAATCAGCCGTAGAACCCGGCGAGCCTTATCATTCAATATATCTTCCGAAACTTTTCCGCTTTTCACCAATTTCAGGAATGGATTGGCCAAGTGATAAAAGTCGTAGCCATTTTGACTTGAAGTCGTCAACCCGTCGGTTCCGGTTCCCATTTCAATGTCGAGGCCGTTCATCGCTGCCTGCAGGTCGTCGTGGGCACCGCCCCAATCAGTAATTACTGCCCCATCGAATTTCCAGTCGGTCTTCAGGATTTTATTCAGGAGTATATCGTTGTGGCAGCAATGTTCGCCACGAAACTGATTGTAAGAACCCATAACCGACCATACTTCACCGTCGACAACTGCCGCTTTGAACGCCGGCAAATAAATTTCGTATAGTGCGCGGTCGCTCAATTCCACATCAATGTGTCCACGCCACTGTTCCTGGTTGTTCAGCGCAAAATGCTTCAAGCAAGCCGAGACTCCACTTTCCTGCACACCGTGAATGTATGGCACCACCATTTTCGAAGCCAAATACGGATCTTCTCCCAAATATTCAAAATTCCGCCCATTCAACGGACTGCGGTAGATATTTACACCGGGTCCCAAAAGCACGTCTTTTTTGCGGTAACGAGCCTCTTCGCCAATAGCTTTCCCATACGCCAACGAAAGTTCAGGATTAAAGGTAGCAGCCAGACAAGTCAGTGCCGGAAATGCAGTGCACGAATCGTTGGTAAAATTGGCATAACCCCAGCTGTCCCATGCAATCTCAGCACGAACACCGTGCGGGCCGTCGCTCATCCATATTTCAGGAATGCCCAGACGCGCAACGCCTTTACTGCTGAATTTCGATTGTGCGTGGCACAACGCCACTTTTTCTTCGGTGGTCATCAGCGAGAGTGCATTTTCAACGCGTACTTCAATTGGTTTAGTTGGATCGAGGTAAACAGGCATCGAATTCTGTGCCTGAAGCAAAACTGCAGCTCTGAAAAAGAGAAACAGTACCAGCAAATTTCGTATCATTTCAGTGTTTTTAAATTTTTGGAAAATGGCCTCAAAATTCCGGAATAGCGGTCAAACAACTGTCTTTCATTTCCGGAAACTCTGTTCTTAAAAAAAGCCATTCAAAATTAGGTAAACATTGAAAAATCAGGGGTCAGACAGAATTACTAATGATGTTTGTTTTCAACCATTCGTAACAAAAAACATGAATCCGGCCAATTTGATAAGCAAATCAAGCATCTCCAAAAATATCTCGCCAGGAAATCTGTCTTCTTGAAAAATTTTGGACAAATAAAAAGGGAGCCCGATGTGAACTCCCTTTCCAAAAATATTTGCTTCTAAAGTTTGACCGAAGCCTTTGTATCTTTAGCTTTTTGCGATTCGTAATTGAATGTAACCTCGCCTTTTCCTTCTATCAGGAACTGGTATTCGACTACGCCATAACCCGGAACTGTCAAAAACTGAATCTCGGGCTTTTTCTCTTTATAGGTGACCTTGTTGAGCCTGTTATCGGTCAATTCGCCGCCAGCCACCACTTTTGCTCCGGAAACTTTCAGGATATCCTGACAGTACAATTTTGTTTTTACTGCATTGGCCGACATGGAAGGCAACCCTTTTTTATTCTGCAACCGAACGCGAACCTGGCTAAGGTCTTTCCCGATTTTCCTGACATCAAATACTTCCATCGAAATTTCCGGAGTATTTTCGGCTGCCAAAAGTACGACCGATGCGTTGCGGTGAACCAATTCGGGCAACATAAACGGATGAGGCAAGCGCGAACTCATTTTCACCCAACCGCCAATTTCTATTTCACCATACGTTGGATGATTAAATTTCTTCCACTCTTTATACAATTCACCTTGAGCAACGTTGTCGTTAAATTCCAACTGTTCTTTGGTTAGATCGGCATTGCCTCCACGTCCGGTTTGCTGTTCTGCAGCTGGCCGAGGTTTATTTGCATTTTCGCGATAAGTTTCGCTTTCGCGCTGAAAAAGCTCACCTGTAAACGAAAAAACTCCATTCAGGAAATATAATTGCGAGTCGAAATCGCCATAGGTATCATATAAATCGTACGACGGTTCATACACATACCCCGGCGTAATTTTCATCGCTTCCTTGCCAATGACGTCATAAGCAGCAATGTCGGAAGGATCAATAACTATGGATTTGTTTGAGGGCACCCGCAACCACAACCCACCATTGTTGTGAAAGGCAAAACCAATGATGATGTTTGGGCGTGCGCTGATGTAATCGTTAATGGCTTTCAGGCCAACTCCGGAAAGTGGAAAATTACCCGCACCACTCTGGACATAATCAGGTTCCCAATCGTAGCCCCAATTGCGATTTGGATCCAGATAACCTTCAGCATCTTCATTCAATTTTCCATCGCCGTCGTTATCAATTCCTTCGGAACCCAATAACGTGTATTCACCCTTTTCGCCGGGCTTAACCCTCACCATCACCCGCTTGTCGTCGGGATCAGCTTTGTAAACTCCAAGTGTATCGCGAATTCTCATCTGCGTAATGCTGCCGTCACCATCTAAATCATCGGGGCCATCTTCGTCAAAAAGGCCATCGCCGTCGTCGTCTTTTGGCACACGAATACTGCGGCTTGAACTTGGCGTATTTCCGTCGGCAAAAAAGTGGTAGCGGCCATCGACATTTACTACCGGAATAATGTAATGCACATTTTTGTCGACAACCTTGGTTATTTTATCGTTTTCACCATATTTAGTCAACAACATGTTGGCATAATATAAACATACTTCGCCAGCCTGAATTTCGTTTCCATGAATGTTTCCATCCACGTAAACTCCTGATTTTGAAAGATCGTCGCCTGTTTTAGGATTATTAATGGTGAGTGCATAAATTTCGCGGCCTTCTTCACTCTTACCAACTACATCGAGTTTGGTTAAAGCAGGATAGGCTTGATGCAAAACTTTCAAAGCCTCAACCACATCTTCGTAATTGTAATACCTGTCGAAACGCAATGGCACTTCGATTTTTCCTTTATTGGCCGAGAATGTTGTAACGACCATTAAAATAAGCTGAAAAAACAAGACTATTCGTTTCATGACTATCCTCCGATTTTTATTTGTTTCACTTCAGAACCAAAAACTGTTGATTCCAGTTTTACCGAAATAATCGGTTTCTTTTCTGCACGAACCAACCACGTTAGCTTTTTAACCTGGTTTCCGCCAATTGTTCCAAGGGGTGTTCGTTTCAAACCTTCCAAAAACTCGACTTCGCCATCTAAAAGTATAATGACCGGGGCAGGTTGTTTGTTGCGTTCACCCATGGCAATTGGATAACTGAGCGTTCCCTTGTTTTCAAAATAGAGTTCGAGCCGGTAAACTCCGGCACCCAAATCTGTTACTTTATTGTCGGCCAGCGAAATTTCAGGCAACATTTTACTGAGATGCAGCAACCATGGAACCTGAATATTCAGAAGTGAATCAATTTTTTCCGGTTTTGGAGTTGTTTCAAGATATGGAGCAAAACCACCAATCTCAACTTCACCCAAAGTGGGATGATTGAATTTTTGCCACTGCACAAATCCTTTTCCATTTAAGTCTTTATCCGAATAGGCCAGCAATGATTTTTCCCGATCGTTTGAATCACCTTCTTTTGTGCCTTTGGAAGATTTTTTTAGCATCGCCACCATTTGTTTCGGAGTCATTTTGCTGGACTTCATTAGTTCAATAACTCCTTTTGCGGTCATTCGTTCGGGGGCATTGTTGTCTTTCAGAAACTTCGCCGTCTTTTCTTCGTCAAGGGCAGTAAATTCTTCAGCTGTCATGGCTTCCACCGAATCAAGAGTTAATCCGCCATTTTCATCTTGCTTGGCTTCCTTCGCTTTTGGTACCGAAAATAAATTCATACTGAAAGAAGGTACGCCCAACTGATAATAGGCCCAAAGTTCAAACGAACCATCCTTGTCGGCTGCCGGGTCGAGTGTTTCGATATTGAAATTTTTAGCCTTCAGGTATTTCTTGTAATCTTCCGAAAATTTGGTGTAAAACTTCAGGTCGTCATCCACCGGATTGACCGTTGCACCCAAACCCAGTATGCTGTACACCATGGCAGGAGTAACTTCGGTATTTGAAGGAAACCGCGATTTCATCAATTCGATCACTTCGTCCATTTTGTAGGATTTGGATGGATCGGCGCCAATCCGGTTTGCATACCTTGGCGGAATTTTCAGGTTCTCCAGATTTACATCGCCCTTTCGTCCACCTTTAGGCGGAACCAAGCAAAAATTAGAACTTCCGAGCGTGAACACCATGGCAATGTTTGGTCGTTCGGTAATAAGTTTCATAATTCCATAAACTTCCGGAGTCTGTCCGGGCCATAAACCAGCGTCCTTATTGTTCTTCGGGAAAAGGTGCGGAAAGGAAATCCCGACATT
Organism: Prolixibacteraceae bacterium; assembly: GCA_963677955.2. Lineage (GTDB taxonomy): Bacteria > Bacteroidota > Bacteroidia > Bacteroidales > Prolixibacteraceae > Aquipluma. The sequence continues at coordinate 2,140,943 of CAXXQR010000001.1, read as the reverse complement.
TATACCGCCTTCACCATCTTCGTTGTATTCACCATCTCCGTCATTGTCAATTCCTTCGGTGTAAATTTTATACTCACCCCGTTCTCCTTTTTTCGGATCAGCCAGTACCATAATTCGCGGATCACTTTTTGAAACAATATATGTCCCGGCCAAATCTTTCACACGCATTTGGGTAATCAAGCCATCGCCGTTCAAATCTTCAAAGCCATCTTCATTAACAGCCTCATCCACATCATTATTCACGGCAAAATCATTCACCGTCCGATCGTATTTATTTCCGGAGAAATAGCCTTTTGCAGCATCAGGATTGGGCATAGGCAAAATATACCACTTCAGGCCATTAGTGTATTTGGAGGAATCGAGCAGCATTTTTGCCAGACTAAGCGCACCTTCGGTCGATAAGGGTATGTTGCCCTCAAAATTAGCACCCACAAAAATGGCCGGCACAGTTCCTGAATTTTTCCCAATCTCGAGAACTGTAATTTTTTCGCCTCCAGGACTGGTGGCTATCGTGTGCAATTGCATTAACGCAGGGTTGCTTTGCTGAAGTTTTAGCAACATTTGCTGTACTTCGCCGGTGTTGTGGTATTTGTCGAAACCATTTCCGCTTTGGGCAAAAAGTGGCTCAAATGAAATGACAAGCAGGCACAACAACAGGTAAACTGACTGATTTTTGCGCATCTTTTTAGTTGAGTTTTTGGAAAATTGATTGAAGAAATTCTTATGTTGGGTTATGGGAACTAAAATGCAAATAAATATTGAATTTTTTACTGACAATCCGAACAGATCTCAGGACATAGTCACTTTCCCAATGTAAGCTGTTGCATCCCCGGCCCAATGCATTTCAAGTGCATGTTTCCACAAAACCAGCAATACAATTTCCGGAGAATTTGGCCAAAAGCCGGATTCTGATCAACCGTATAAAAAAACGGAGAATCACCCAAAGGCAACTCCCCGTTGTAACCAAAACTTATGAAAAAGAATCTAAATTCCTCAATTATAAACCTATTGCTTATTCCGTTTCTATAACTAAAGTTTTTCCCTGCTTCAGATCGTCGTACGAAATAAAATATCCATCTACTTTTTTATTGTTGTAAGTAATGCTCTTTATTTTCTTTCCTGAATTCTTCTTCAGGATAGTAAATGATTTTTCTCCGAGATTGAATTCCACTTTATCAAATAGTGGCACTGAAACGATGTATTCAGGATCGGCAGGTGAAAATGTATAAAGGCCGATTGCCGTGAGAACGTACCAGGAAGAATTCTCGCCCGCATCATCCATTCCGGCGTAGGCCAGTCTATCTTTGCCCATGTCGTAAAAGTGGTTCATAATACTGTCGAGCAAAACCTGCGATTTTTCCTGCTTACCCACAAAATAGTACAACCACGGAAAGCTGTGATCGGGTTGATTTCCATGACAATACTGGCCGATAAATCCGGATATGTTGTATGCCTCCGCTCCTTTGTATGGAATTGAAAAAAGATCGTCCAGCTTCTTTTCAAAATCATTTTTGCTTTTGTACAACCCAATAAGTCCGTTTACATCATGCGGTGCGAAAAATGAGGATTGCCAAGCATTCGCTTCGCGGTACATATATTCGTAGTAGATAAATTCAGGATCGAATTTTTTAATCCACGAACCGTCAGCAAGCCTTCCGCGCATCAATTCAGTTGAAGGATCGAACATATTTTTGTAATTGCCGGTTCGCTTCATCAACATGCGATAATTGCCTGTATCGCCCATTTCTTTGGCCAGAAGTGCCACAGCATAATCGTCGTAGGCATATTCGAGGGTTTTGGTGACTCCGGCAGCAGCAATAGTTTCCAATTTCGGGTTTGCCAAATCCGGTTCCGAAATGTATCCTTTTTCAATGTATTCCATGATTCGCGGCCTGCTTTTATTTTCCATGGTGGCATTGCGTAAGAGCAGGTTGTAAGCGCTTTTCACATCAAACCCGCGAATTCCCCGAAGGTAAGTTCCGGCAATAAACGGTGCGGCGTGGTCGCCATGGAAAAACGTCGGCATAAAACCGGTTTTCTCACCTTTGTCGATCAGCGATTTAATCACATCGACCGTAACTTTAGGAGACACCATTCCGAGTAAAACGAGTTTATTACGGTAATCATCCCACAACGATGGCTCAGTGTAATAGTTAAAACCCTTGTTCACTATTTTGCCTTCACGATCCGTATAATCGCCATTTACATCGCTTCGCAGTGCGGGCCACAAAAACGACCGGTAAAAAGTTGAGTAAAATAAGCCACGCTGCCGCTCAGTGCCTCCGGTTACCTTTATTTCAGACAATAAATTTTCCCATGTTTTGGTGGCTTCTTCCCTTACCTCCTGAAAACTTTTACCCAGCATTTCCTTCTCCAGATTCTCTTTGGCATTGGTAATGCTTACAAACGAAAAACCGATTTGCAATTCAAGCGGGCCGGGAGAATCGGCAAAATTGACCACAGAAATTTCGCTTTTGTCTTTTTTCAACAACTCGATGTTTTCGATTTTTTGGTTGGCTACCGCATAGAAGAATATCTTTTCACCAAGTTCCTGAAAACCTTTAAATACACGATCTCCTTCCTGCTTAATCTCATAACTGCGAACTTTTTCGTTAGCCCTGGAAAGATCGGCAATCAGCTTTTTGCTTTCGCCAGACTTGAAAGTATATTTATGAAATCCGCAACGTAAAGTGGAAGTTAATTCGGCATTCACTCCATACCGTTCCAGAAAAACCTGGTAATAACCGGGATGCGCAGATTCATTTCGATGGCTGTACGCAGAGCAATAATCATCAGGAGAAAAATTGCCGGTAGCCGGCAGCAGCGGAATGTGACACAAGTTCCAATGTCCTTTACTGGTATGGGCAAATGCATAAATTACTGAATCTTCGTACTGGTAACCCGATCCGCTATGGTATTTTGTAACCGGTGTTAATTGCACCATGGCATTTGGCAGCGAAGAACCCGGAAAAACCTCTGCACCCCATGTACGGTGAGTTGGTTTATAGCCAATGTCAATGCTATCCCACAAAGTAGCAGTTCCTAATAGTGGATTAACGTATTTGGCGAGCTGATTCTGTGCAATTAATCCGCTGCAAGTGATAAAAAACAGGATTGCCACAAAAATATTTTTCATCGATTATTTGGTTTGGTTGGTTTAATTTAGATTCCCGATTTTTTTATTGCCAGATTTATTGATAATACAATCTCAGACTTTCTTTTACTCATCCGGTTCCCCGGATTATTTAATTGTTCAGCAATCCTGCTTTATTTAAAAGCGCCATAGCTTCAATGAGCATTGCCCCACTGGTTTGTGTGGTAAGTTCACTGGTCGACCCGGGTTTGGTCTTCCAGTATGAGCCAAACAATACCAATTGCTTGTTGGTACCTTTTCTCCAAAGTGTTTCGCCGTTAAGCTTTATAAAATTAATATATCTTTTCTTTGTTGCAGCATCCAAATCAGGAAGTAAAATTAACTGTGTAAAATAGCGTATAAACACGCCTTTAAATAATCCGCCGTCACCGTCGCCTTCACTTTTCAGGAGACGATCATTGCTGTCGACCAAATTATTCAATGTATAATCGGCTGCTTTAATAGCATCGTTCAAATAGCCTTTTTCTCCTGAAATTTTATAAAGTTCGAGTGCCGAACCGAGGAATGTGCCTTCGTTATATGTAAAAATCCAACTGGTCTGAACGTTTCCCGTACGACTGTCGATGTTGTCGTAAACTGCGCCATTAGCCGGATTGAACAAATATTCCTTCTCCCAGTCGTAAATTTTCAAAGCCCATTCTTTATCGCTTGCCTGGCCATATTGCTGAAACATTCGCGCAGCCAAAATACAAGCAGGTCCGTTTGAACAGGCGTTTTTGCTGTATGGCTGATCTTTCTTCCACGAAATACCACCTCCGGCATTGGTATTCCAGCCGGTCTGAATGTCGGTCCAAACTTCCTGCGAGGCTATTTTAAACCGTTCGTCATGCGTGGCATTGTATGCCCTTAACATAGCCAGAGCATTCCATTCCATATCGTCGTAATAAACATTCAGGAAAGTATTGCCATTTTTGCTTTTTATACCTTCGTACCAACTTGAAATAGTTGCTTTGTAAAGATTGTCGTTTGAGCGCTCATAGGCATCAACCATCACATCGAGTGCGTGTGCCTGTGGCCAGTAATTGAAATTTTTCTGCCCGTTGTTGTCGAAATTAAAATACGAACCGGCAGCATTCCAGTACGAAAGAACCATTGTTGAACTGCTGCTGTCGGCCGCTTCATTCCAGTCAATCACATATTCGTCGGTTCCGGTATTGACCGGATCATTCTTTTTACTGCACCCCTGAAACAGCGCCGAAATAACTACCAGCAAATAAAAAAATTTGTTCATAACGTTTGATTCATACTTATTTATAAAAGAGGGCAGGTTTAAAATTGCCTGCCCTCCTGAATTTATACACAAGGTTTATTGGTCTCCAACTTTTACGACCGAATGCGTGTATTCACCATCGGCATTGAAATAGGCTGCCACATCAACAAGAGCCATGTCCATTTCACCGGCAAATTTGAATTTACCGTCCCATTGGCTGTTGTTAACCGGATACAAATAGTAATAGGAAGCCGGACTTGAAGCGTTTGGCCTGCTGTCGGTATTTGGTGTTCCCCACCATTCTTCGACAGTTTCGCCGGCAGCATTAATGGTTGTCATTTTGAATTTATAGCGTTCGTCACGTCCCCAACCTTCTTGTTTAAAGGTAATTGGCTGGCTTGTAGCTTTGAAAGTACCGTTTTCGGTATAAGGCATTGAGAACAGGAACGAATTTGTCGGGCAGAAAAACAACTGGAAATCAGTAACTTCAGTATAAACAGCTGAACCCACATTGAAATCGAGATTGATGCGGTAAACGCCTGTTTTTGCAATCGTGTTTGTAGTTGTTCCTTCTTTTACCAAATTATTTTCAACAAAGAATGTACGTGGGCTACCAACTTTTGCATCGGTAAAATGACATGCTTTTCCGGCAGTTAATTTGGTATAAACTTCAAATTCACCATTGGCTGTTGCTTTCATCATGCGGGCTTTCGAAAGATCGGTGCCGCCTTCAGAACCTTCACCGGTTACAAATACATCAACCGGAACATCGGCAAAACCTGATAAACGGGTAATTTCAAGCGTCCGGGTTTCTTCAGCCTTGATGTCGTTAATGCCTTTTGAAGAGAAAACAGTCCAGATCAGTTTTCCGGTTTCAGCCGATCCAATTCCGGCCATACCTGCAATTTTATTCAGTTGTTTGTGTGTAATTGTTGCGTGATTATAGCCGCCGTTGTTGTCGGAAGCCATGCGATAAACCGGACTGGAAAAATCTCCGCCTTCCACATCAAAAGCAACTTCATACAAAACCATGCCGCTATCTTCAGCTTTGGCAGGTTCCCATTCGAAATAAAGTGATGCCGAGGCAGAACTTTGCAACACAACTGATTTGGCTTCAGCAGGCTCGTAAAGAGATTTCACAGCAGTCACTTTTGTGTCTTTCAATTCGTCTTTTGTACATCCTACAAAGGCCAGTAGTACAGATGTTATTATTGTAAGTTTGATCAATATTGCTTTCATAATCAAATGTATTTTAATGTTATTCTATTTCGTTTTATTTTTTACTCCTGATATTAATAACCTTCATTTTGTCCCAGATTTGGATTCAAGTCTTTTTCCGACTGAGGAACAGCCCACAAATAATCGCGGGTTGGATTGAAAGACCGTTTATCCAGGCGAATGTATCCGTTGTCGGTTGCTGCATCGCCATACTGAGCTCCATGCGGGTAGCCGTTCAAAACTGTTTCAGCAGTTTTCCAGCGACGAAGGTCGAAAATTCGCAAACCTTCGAGAGCCAGTTCGCTGCGGCGCTCATTGCGAATAATCGTCTGAAGTTCGGATTTTGACCAGGCTGAGTTAAAGACCAAAGCTTCAGGATCGGTGAATCCGGCGCGTGCACGCAAAGCTTTTACAGTCATATTCCAGATGCTTTCGTTCATTTGTCCAAGTTCATTTTTTGCCTCGGCATACATCAGAAGCACATCGGCATAGCGAATTAAAATCAGGTTTAAGCCTGAAGTAAAACTGGCCAAAGATGTTGGATCGTAATATTTGCGCATGTAATAACCCGTTGAAGTTGAGTTCGAACCTTGTCCTTTATATTCATCAACTGCTGCCGATTCGTTAGGGGCGGTTCCCGGTTTAATGTATATGGTTTGAATAGTGCCATCGGGTTTTTTCCACGGAAATTCTTGGTAAACAACAGTGGCAGTCATACGTGGGTCGCGATTCTTGTACGGATTACTTTCGTTGTATCCTGAACCTGAAGCGGTAATTGATTTTCCGTTCAGCATAATGTAATTGTCAACCAGTTCCTGCGTGGGCGACATGGCATTTACGCGTGCGCCAACCGAAAGCGGAGCCAAATCGTAATAATTTCCCCAGGTTCTCAGCGACGGCACGTAACCCAAATCGAGAATTACTTCACTGTTGTATTCATTTTCAGGAAGGAAAAGACCACTGTATGAAGAAAACAAGGAATAGGTTCCAAAATCAGTCGTGTTAATCAGTTTTTCGCAGTTGGTAACCACATTTTCCCAGTCGGCGCTGTAAAGGTAGGTGCGGGCTTTTAGTGCAACTACAGCTCCTGAAGTAACGCGGCCTTTATCGGCTTCAGTATATTCTTCTTTTTTTGGAAGATATTGCAGAATATCGTCAAGTTCACTGCGTACGAAAGCCAGGACGTCAGCCTGCGGTGTGCGTGCAATCGTTTTCGAATCAGACAATACAATATCCTTGTCGAACAATGGAACATCGCCAAACCAGGTTGTCAACCTGAAATACAGGTATGCCCGAATGAAACGTGCTTCAGCTTTCATCCGGCTTTTTAGCGTTTCGTCCATGCCTTCAATCCGGTCAACATTTTCGAGAAATGTATGACAGGTTTTAATTCCGGCATAACAATCTTTCCATTCTCCTGAAAACCGCCCGTTCGAAGCATCTGCCTGTCCCGACGAAATTGCTTTTTCGCTTGAAGAACCGCGTCCTTCATACAAATTGTCCGACAAAGCTTCAGTCTTGAAAAAATAATCATTGTTTGTCATCTGGCTATATGCCATGTTCAAAACCATATTGGCCTTTTCGGCAGAGGTCCAGTAATTTTCTTCTGTAAATTTGTTGGTAGGCGCCAGGTCCAATTTATTGCAGGATGTGAATATCAATATTATCGCAGCCGCAATACCTGTACTATATTTTAAGAATTTCTTTTTCATCGTGATTCTCTTTTAAAATTCCAGATCTAAACCAAATCCATAATATTTCAGTGTCGGGTAATTACGACCGCTGTTTGCTCCTGAACCACCTGTTCCGCCCATGTTGTTTCCGAATTCTGTAGATTCAGGATCGATAAACGACACGTTTGATAAGGTGAACAAGTTTTGTGCATTCACATTCAACCGAAGTTTCTGAACCCCGATCTTCGAAGTAATTTCTTTCGGAACGGTATAACCCAACTGAATGTTTTTCAAACGGAGATAAGCCGCATGGAAAATATAAATATCTGAGCTTTTCTGGTAGTTGTTTGTATTTGAAGCCGAACCCGGTGAAGAAAGCCTTGGCCATCTGGCATCGGTATTGGTTGGTGTCCAGTAGTCGAGCTGGTGCGTGTACATGACGAATGAATAGTTTGAGTGAAATGGCTCAACAAGCTCACCACGTAAAAACATATCACGTTTTCCTACTCCCTGAATCAAAACGCCCAAATCGAATCCTTTCCAGCTTAAATTATAATTCAGGCCAAATGTGTAGCGTGGGAAAGCATTTCCAATTACAACACGATCTTTGTCGTCAATCACACCATCGTCGTTCACATCCTTGTATTTCACATCTCCAGGCTGAACCGTGGCGCCAATAGGAAGTGCACTGTTGGCGATCTCCTCATAACTTTGGAAATAACCATCCGTTTTATAGCCAAAATAGGAACCTAAAGCTTCACCTTCCCTGATAATCTTAAGCATTTGATCGCTTGAGTCAATTTGCTCGTTTCCGCCATAATTGGTGACTTTGTTTTTAGAATCGGCCACATTGAAACTCAAATCGTGTTTGAAAGCGCCTGTTGTTGCACGGTAACCCAAAGTTGCTTCCCAACCCTGATTCTGCATTTCACCCGCATTTTCTTTGGCAACTGCTCCGCCAAACACAGAAGGCACGACAGGGGTCAGCAAAATGTTTGAAGTTACTTTGTTGAAATAATCAAGCGAAACGTAGAATTTGTTTTGGAAGAAAGTTAAATCTGTTCCAATGTTGAAGTTTGCCGATTGCTCCCAGCGCAGTTCGCCGTTTCCGAAGGCGAATCCGGTTCCTGAAACGGCATTGTTATCAAATCCATACGAATTGGTGTAAACCGTATACGTTGTGAAATACGAATAATCGTCAACATTCTGGTTTCCAAGCACGCCGTATGATCCCCTGATCTTAAGATCGCCAAACTTTTCTTTGTACGAAGTCATAAAGTTTTCTTCAGAAACTCTCCAACCTGCAGAAAACGATGGGAAAAATCCCCAGCGGTAATCTTTGGCAAATTTTGAAGAACCGTCGTAACGAAAACTAAACTCACCGTAGTATTTGTTCCTGAAGGTATATCCTGCACGTCCGAACAACGAATAGATACTTCGCTCCTGTGTTTGTGCCGGTGTATTGTAACTGTCTGGATCAATTTCTGTATCCGATTCGGGAAGTCCCAAATCGCGGTCGGTGTATTTTTTCTTTATCTCGTTAGCCTGGCGAGTGTACGATTCGTTTGAAACACCCAGCAAACCTGTTACATGGTGATCTTCTTTAAACGTGCGGTCGAAGCTTAACAAAAACTGCGTATTCAGCACATATTTCTTTTCATTGTAATCTTCGGCATTTCGTGTGCTGTTTGCAAACGAGTTTGGCGTAGTAGCTGTTTCACTGGCATAAAACGGAACTTCAAGACTCCGGATAAAGCGGTGATTGGCGCTTAAATCCAGACCAACCAAACCTTTTGCGGTCAGGCCCTTCATCAGTTCGTATTCAATATTTAAGCTACCAATAAAATTGTCTTCATCCTTTTTTTGGTATCCACCGGCTTCCAAAAGTCCAAGCGGGTTGAATTCCGAGAGTACATCGTTTATCAGGTAATTACCGTTATCGGCTTTCATTTTATAGTTGTAATACGGAGGAATACGACCACCGTCAACGATTAATGTTCCGGCGCTGGCATTTGGCGCATTTTGGTTCGTGCGGTTATAGCCCATCAATGCGCTGACTTTTAACTTGCCATATTCGTTTACCAGGTTTGTGCGGAAATTGTACCGTTCAATTCCAAAGTTTCCTACGAAGTTACTTTCCTGATTGTAGTAACCAGCCGAAATCATATAGGTTGAATTTTCGGTACCGCCCGACATGCTGGCGTTGTAATTTTGTTGAACAGCCTGTTGCAGAATTCCGTCGAGAAACCATTCACCATCGCCATTCGTTTGAAAATCGCGGATTTGCTGAGGTGAATAAACCGGGGAAGAACCTCCGTTTAGCAATGCCTGGTTCCGGAGAAGCGCATTTTCGTAGCCTTTTACAGGCGAATATAACAAATGTGGATCCTGAATACCGGTCATGGTATTTAACCGGATCGTTGGTTTGTTGTTTTTACTTCCTTTTTTAGTTGTAACCAAAATTACACCGTTCGACGAACGCGAACCGTAAATTGCAGCGCTACCGGCATCTTTCAGTACCGAAACATTTTCAATGTCAGCCGGATTTAATTTATTCAGGGCTTCCATTTCGGTAATCATTCCGTCAATAACAATCAGCGGGTCGTTGTTATTCATTGTGCTTATCCCGCGAATATTAATGTTCATGCTATTGTCGTTCGGATTCATGCTTCTCTGCTGAATAACAAGGTTAGCCGACGCTCCCTGAAGCGCCTGTGCTGTATTTCCAACCGGACGATCTTCCAGAACTTTTGAACCAACCTGATCGACAGCACCAATGATATTTTTCTTTTGTGCTGTGCCGTAGCCAATTACCACAACTTCGTCGATGCCAACCATATCGTCATTCAGTACAATATTCAGGACCGTTTGACTGCCCACTTTAACTTCCTGGGTTTTCATTCCCACGAAAGAAAACTGGAGCACAGCATTTTCGCCCAGTTTATTAAGTGTGAATTTTCCGTCATTGTCGGTAATTACACCATTATCGGTTCCTTTTTCAATGACTGAGACGCCCGGCAAAGAAGTTCCTGTATTATCGGTAACTTTTCCGGATACACTTTTGGGTGTTTGAGGAACTTCATTTTCGGAAAAAAGCAGAATTTGCCGGTTTACAATTTTGAAATTCACTGCTGTTCCCTCAAAGAGTTTTTGTAACACCTCATCGATGTTTTGCGAGTTCACATCCATGTTCACTTTGCGCTCAACATCAACTTGTTTGTTGTCGTACATGAAAAAAAACTCGCTTTGATTTTCAATTTCGTTCAAAACTTCCTTAACCTCTGTATTTTGAACTTTCAGGTTTAGCTTGGTTTTTTGTGCATAACTGCTTGAGTAAGCGCTAAAAACACTCAGAACCAATAGGAATAGTGTTAGCCGCATAATTAAAAGAAATTTTTGTGCAAACGGATTTCGCCGCCACACATGCATTAATTTTTTTTTCATAATTTTGAATGATTTAGTTTTTGAATCTTTTATGCAGTACTTTTTCTCAGGAAGCATTTTGCATAAAAAATTCGGTTTCACAATAAAACTAACTTAGAAACAGGGAACCTCGAACACTCCCTGTTTTTTTTGATTTATAGCTACGTCATCTCTTTTTGTATTTAATGGTTACTTGTTCTCCGTCAATGTGATATTCAATCGGTGTAATTACCGAAATCAGTTCAAGCACTTCACGCAAACTTTCGGTTTTCACTTTAAATGTATAATTGTGGCTGTAATACAGCGATTGGTCAAGCCTGATTTTCACACCGTACCATTTTTCGAGGTAATGAATAACTTCTTCAAACGGCTGGTTATCGAAAATGAGCATGTTGTTCAGCCAAGCTGTCAATGCTTCTATATTTTCGGCAGGCTTCACGGTGTATTTTCCGTTACTGAAAATAAACTGCTGACCCGGTTTCAAATCAGAAATACTTTGGTTATTCAGGTCAAAAACCTGTACTTTTCCTGAAACGAGGGTCACATCCGCCTCGCTTTTTGAATTGTCTTCGTGCACGTTGAAACGTGTTCCAAAAACTTTAACCTGAAATTTTGAGCCCTGAACTAAAAATGGATGTTGCGGATCGTGTACAACATCGAAGAAACATTCGCCACGCATTTCTACACTCCTGTTCGTCGCCGAATAATTCGACGGATATTGAATTTCAGATCCAGAATTCAGCCAAACATGTGTACTGTCGGGGAGCACAATTTGTGTTTTGTTTCCCTCAGGAGCAATTATTTTGGTGTAGCTGATTCCGGGGGCCTGATTCAGGAACCCGTTGCCCAATCCTATTCCGGTAAGAAAAACAACTGCTAAAATTGCAGCCGCCGAAATCCACCTAAAATAAATGCTACGAATTTTGCTGCGACCAGGCTGAAAATCGATCCGCTGCATCAGCTTATTCCAGTTGCCGCTCATGTCGGGCTCATAGAATTCAGTTTTCTTGCGGCTTAGCGACCACGTGTTCATAATCTCCGAGAGGATAAGCGCATGATCAGGCGACAAATCGAGCCATTCCTCAATTTGCCTGCGTTGAACTTCTGTTGCTTCTTTTTTAAGTTGTGCAGAAATTGCCTCCCAGGGTATGTTTTGTTGTTCCATATTTATGTGTTTCGATTATATGTCGCACGAAAAAAGAAAATCCCTCAAAAGAGAGATGAAAATTTTTGAAATAAACTAATATCGCATGACTGTTCCGGGATCAATCCAGATAAGTTAGAAAAAACCACAGCACGAAAATTTGTTTGTAGTATGGTTTTAAAGACTCGCGAAGTTTGCGTAACGCTATGCCCACGTGGTTTTCAACAGTTTTTGGAGAGATTCCCAACTTTTCAGCAATATCCTTGTGCGACAAATTTTCTTCCCAGGCCAGTTTGTAAATTTGCCTGCTTTTCTCCGGAAGTTTATCGATTGCCCTTTCAATTAAAGCCCTGAGTTCGTTAGCTTCCATGGCCTGATCGGATCCGGAATCTTCGGGATCGATGGTTTGGGAAGTATCGAGCGATGTGAAAATGGCTTTCTGTTCTTTGCGGTATAAACTGATTGCTTTGTTTTTGGCCGAAGCAAAAAGAAATGATTTAAAGGTTGCCTTTATATGAAGTGTTTCGCGTTTTTCCCAAACGTAAGTAAAAATCTCCAGCGCAATTTCTTCTGAAAGTTCTTTCGAATGCAAATAAATCATCAGAAAATTACAGAGATCGGCAAAATGATGATCGAATAAAAACCGATACGCGGAAATATTTCCCTCAGCCATCTGAATCAGTGCTTCGGTATCGTTTTTGACAATTTGTTTCGACCTGGCCATCTTTCAATTCCCCATTTTCATGAACGTCAGCAAAGATAATATTTCGAAAAGAATTAATTCATTCAAACTATTACGCCTTAGGTGCCGTTTTTACTTTCATTCTCCTTCATTCAAATCGCAGTATATTTCTGAAACTAATTCCTGAAACGGCAAGTGTTCTAATCCACAAATGACTTCAAAAATTTTCTTTAGAAAATCTGCATTATTATTGAACTTCTCAACCTAAACTATGTTTGTTTTATGTAACTACTCAAGAGAAATTTTTAGATCGACGTTCTTACAATGAACATAGTAATATAAGATTTTCCTTTCAGGAAAGACAGATCATTTCAGTTCAAAAACATAAACTATTAAAACTATGGCAGATCCATTTGTGGCTGAAATCCGAATTTTTCCATTTAATTTTGCTCCACGCGGATGGGCATTTTGCGATGGACAACTTCTACCATTGTCGCAAAACACGGCACTGTTTTCATTATTGGGGACAACATACGGCGGCAACGGTAAATCGAACTTTGCGCTACCTGATTTACAGGGGCGTACATCCATGCATCCCGGTCAGGGTCCCGGTCTGAGTTTACACGATTTGGGCGAAACCGGAGGGTCGGAAACCGTGACACTGCTTGAATCAGAAACTCCTTCGCACAGTCACCAACTAAATTTTTTAAATTCTACGGCTACGAGCACGATTGCGGGAGGTAACCAGTTCGCCAATTCGCCGCAAAACAATGCTTCAGTTTACACCAGTCAGACAAATAACCTGAAAACGGCAGGAATCCTTGGATCTTCCGGTGGCAACATGCCTCACAACAACATGCAGCCTTACCTCACTCTTAATTTTTGTATCGCCCTTCAGGGGGTTTTCCCACCACGAACATAAAAAGCTTAATCCTATGGCACAACCTTACGTTGGAGAGATCAGAATGTTTGGCGGGAATTTTCCACCTGCCGGCTGGATGTTCTGTGACGGGCAACTTCTGCCAATCTCCGAATACGAAACTCTGTTTAATTTAATTGGGACTACATACGGCGGTGATGGTCAAAGTTCATTTGGTCTTCCCGACTTACGGGGAAGAATTCCCATTCACCAGGGAAATGGATTTACCCTGGCTGAAACCGGGGGTGTTGAGCAGGTAACTTTGACGGGCAATCAGATTCCCGGCCACAATCATTCTGTTTTGGCCTCAGCTGATTCTGGAAATTCTTCGGAGTCAGGAACATATCTTGCTGCCGGACAAGAAAGGCTTGTATACACTTCTACAGTTTCACCAACCGCTGCCGCGGCGCCACAAGCAGTGGCAAACGCGGGCGGAGGCCAGCCGCACGATAACATGCAACCGTATTTGTGTGTAGATTACATTATTTCACTTTTTGGAATTTTCCCTTCACCAACCTAATCCAACAAAATCATGGCAGAACCATTTTTATCAGAAATCCGCATCATGAGTTTTAGCTTTCCGCCTAAAGGCTGGGCGCTCTGTGACGGACAACTCTTGCCCATCAATCAAAATCAGGCTCTGTTTTCCTTGCTGGGTACCACCTATGGAGGCGACGGCCGGGTTAATTTTGCATTGCCTGATTTGCGAGGCCGTACTCCTATTCATTTCGGGAATAACCATACGTTGGGGGAGAGAGCCGGTGAACAAGCTCACACTTTATCGATTGCGGAAATGCCGCAGCATACTCACAATGTACAATTGAGCAATAATTCCGGAAATCCTGCTTTTGGCGGAAACAATATGCTTTCCAACTCCGGCGACGAAAAACGCTTTACTTCGACTGGTTCGAATCTGACAACCATGTCGCCACAATCAATTGGTAATTCCGGTGGCAGTCAGGCTCATTTAAATATGCAGCCATTTCAAACTCTGTCTTTTTGCATTGCCTTACAGGGTATTTTCCCAAGTCAGAATTAATTTCAGAAAATACAACATGAACAACAGACGAAATTTTCTTAAAATACTGGGCACCGGATTCGCCGCTGCCTCAGCAAATCCAATAATAGCAGGAGTATCAAAAATGAAAGCGCCTTCGCGCCCGTTGAAGGTTGGTATTCTAACACCGCAATCGAACATATGCCCACAGTACCCGCATTCATTTGCGAACGGGCTCAGATTGGGCATCGACCAAAATAAAGCACTACAAAGGCAGCACATTGAACTGGTGAATGAACCGAACGGATTTGGCACACCATTTATCAGCAAGCAAAATGCACAAAAACTGCTATACGAAAATGGAGTTGACCTAATGGTTGGCCTCATTAGCAACGAAGTTGTCGGCCAGTTTGACGACCTATTTCAGAAAAAAGAAGTTCCGATGGTAGTCTGCAATTCGGGCGAACATTTCCCTGTTCAAAAATTACGCGAAAACCCGTTTGTATTTTTCAATACCCTGAATTTGTACCAGTCAGCCTATCAGACCGGGCAACTTGCTTCGACAAAATATGGCAAACGCGGTTTTATTGTCACTTCCCTGTACGACAGCGGCTACGACACATTGTTTGGTTTTCTTCAGGGAGCAGAATCTTCAGGAGGAACAGTAGAGGAAACCCTGGTGATGAAAGTAAACGAGACTGACAATGTGACGAAAGCTATTTCCAGAATTCGAGAAGTGGCTCCCGATTACATTTATGTTTTGCTGAGTGGCGATCAGGCCAACGATTTCATTATACAATACCACAACGAGAATAATGATATCCCTGTATTTTGTTCTCCATTTGTAACAGAGGGAGTTAATCTTCCGAAACTGGGGAAATTTGCCGGTGGAATGACAAGTATTACATCGTGGGATAAAACAGCTAACAACCTTGAAAACAAGGGATTTTGCAAAACATACCTCGAAACCTATCGCAATGAACCCGATATGTTTGCGGTTTTGGGATTCGAAACAGGCCTAATGATCTATCAGGCGCTAGCCAATGCTGCCGGAAACTATTCAGGAAAAGGACTTAGTCAAACGTTGGCCAATGTGAGCTTGAATTCGCCCCGCGGAAGATTTACTGTTGACGAAAAGACCGGTTGGACGAAAACTCCGCTTTACCACCTTGAGATAGACCAACAATTGCTCAATTCTTTACCTACGCCCAGAATTGTTGAAAAACTGGAAAGTGTTGAAGCGACTCACGCCGACTTTGCCATGCTCGACAATGAATATCGCACCGGTTGGTTAAATCCTTACCTTTTTGTTTAGAAAACTGTTTTCAACCCCAAAATTGTTATGAAGAACTTTTACAACTTCTATAAATTTTTCCTGATCCTGATTTTATTTCCGGCGATGGTTTCGGCTTCGGTTGAAAATTCAATCATTCAGTTAAAACACAAAGACTTCCGGGTTTCCTATTCCGGAACAGGTGTTCAGTTTACTCCTTCAACAAACGGGATTGATTGGTCATGGAGACTGAATTCCGTTTCAGGATTGAAAAATATCATGACGGGAAACGTTGCGCCAACCGCAATTGGAAATGATGTCAAATATTTCAGGGGAAACATTACTGAGCAATATTTATCCGGTGGAAATTCAATTGAGCAACAATTTGTGATTGAAAGTCAGGACAATCTTTCGGGAGATCTGATTGTTGAAGGAAAGATTTCTGCCGGCGGAACTTTTGCCAGGGTTAATGGCGGATGGGTATGGGCTGAAGGAAATTCCAAAGTATTTCTGGGCGATGTTTTTGTTTACGATGCCTCCGGGAAGCAACTACCGGCTTCGATGGAAGTAACTGATGTTTCGACAAAGATTACTGTTTTTGCTGACGAGTTGCAAAATGCCGCTTATCCGGTTACGATTGATCCGCAAATTGGAACCAGCGATTTTTTGTTGGCCAACAACGGAACCCGACTTTACCAGCCTGCACTGATTTACAATCAGACCAATCAGAAATTCTTTTCAACATGGACAAATTACGATAATACGCAAACCCGAAAAGAGAATATTTTCGGTGGAAGCTTCGATCTTCAACAAATAAAATCAACTCCATTTACTGTCGATCAGCTTGTCAATTACCTGAATTTCAATATTTCAGGAGCAGCGCCTTCCGGAGCAGCAGCAAATTCGTCAGCAACTTCGCCTGATGTGGCTTCAAGCGGATCAAATTACCTCGCTGTTTGGGAAGATATGCAGGGCCCGAATTATTTGGACCGAACCATTAAATACCGGTTAACAAGCAATTCCACAACCACTGGAAATGCTATTCCGGTTTTTAATTCAAGCGGATACACTTCAAGTTTTGCATATCCGGTATACCCTGCAGTTGCCGGTAACAATTCCAAATTTCTGATTACCGCCGCAACAGGTGAAACTTCCGGAAACTATTATGTTTTGGGTAAATACATCACAAGTGCTGGCCTTGCTGAAAGTCTCGACAGCATTACGTTAATGACGTCGGCTACTCCGTTTGTTGATACTGATGTGGATGCCCGAGCTGCCGGTGATTTTTATGTTGCCGCTGCCTCGTTAACAAAACTATATTTTGGTATTGCGCCGACTTCAGTAAGTTTAAGTCCAAACAGTCTCGCAACGTCAGGAAATATTGGCTCAATTGCCATTGCCGCGGGAACAAGCAAAGCCCTGCTGGTTTGGAGTGAATTATCTTCAGGAATTTACATTATAAAAGGAATGTGGATCGACAATACGGGAGCAGCATCCGGAAGTCCGTTCCAAATTGATACTCCCGGACTTTTTGGTTCCGGACATCCTTCTGTGGCCTACGATCCAAATGAAGATTCGTGGCTCGTGGTTTGGGACTCAAGCCCGCTGGCAACACCCGGAACAATTATTTCGGGGCGTGAAATACTTGCAAACAATACCATGAACAGTGTCTTTAACGTTGGCAATCAAACACGTACATCGGTTTCGCCAACGGTTGCCTACGACACTCAGAACCAGGAATTTTGGATTGTCTGGAGTGGTGGCGGAAGTAAAGACCAGATTCTCGGAAGACGCTGGGTGAGATTTTTAAACCAAACTCCGTATTTCACAAAAGGGGCCAATCAGACTATTTTGGAAGATGCCGGAGCGAAAACAGTAACCGGCTGGGCAACCAATATAAGCGCCGGAGCGCCGGATGAAATTGGTCAGACACTGACATTTATGGTTTCAAATGATAACAACAGCTTGTTTTCTGCACAACCGGCCGTTAATGCAACAACAGGAACGCTCACTTACACACCTGCTGCCGATGCTTATGGAACAGCAACAGTTTCAGTTTACCTGAAAGATAATGGAGGAACAGCCCACGATGCGATTGACCAAAGTGCAGTGCAGACTTTTACGATTATAATTACCGGCATCAATGATGCTCCAACTTTCACTGCCGGAACCGATCAAACAGTATTGGAAGATGCAGGTGCGCAAACCGTTTCTGGCTGGGCAACAAATGTTGGTCCGGGCAATTCGTGGGAAAACAGTCAGACTTTTCAATTTACGGTGACCAACGATAACAATGCTCTTTTTAGCGCTCAACCTGCAATCGATGCGAGTGGAAACCTCACTTATACACCTGCGGCAAATGCGTTTGGAACCGCTTCAGTATCGGTTTACCTGAAGGATAATGGCGGAACGGCCAATGGCGGGGTTGATCAAAGTGCAACGCAAACATTTAATATCAACGTCACTTCGGTGAATGATGCTCCAACTTTCGCTGCAGGAACCGATCAAACGGTTTTGGAAGATGCAGGCGCGCAAGCCGTTGCTGGTTGGGCAACCGGAATTAGCGCCGGACCCGCCAACGAATCCGGACAGGTTTTCACATTCATACTTTCAAATGATAACAATGCACTTTTTACCGTGCAACCAGCAATTAATGCCGGCGGAATCCTTACTTATACACCTGCGGCAAATGCGTTTGGAACTGCTTCTGTTTCAGTTTACCTGAAAGATGATGGTGAAACAGCAAACGGCGGAATTGATCAAAGTGCAACGCAAACATTCAATATTAATGTCACTTCGGTGAATGACGCACCAACTTTCGCTTCAGGAACCGATCAAACGGTTTTGGAAGACGCAGGCGCGCAAACCGTTGCTGGTTGGGCAACCGGAATTAGCGCCGGAACCGTCAACGAATCCGGTCAGGTTTTGACATTCTTCCTTTCAAATGATAACAATGCACTTTTTACCGTGCAACCGGCCATTGATGCCGCCGGAAACCTCACTTATACACCTGCGGCAAATGCGTTTGGAACAGCTTCTGTTTCGGTTTACCTGAAAGATGATGGTGGAACAGCAAACGGCGGAATTGATCAAAGTGCAACGCAAACATTCAAGATCAATGTCACTTCGGTGAATGATGCTCCAACATTTATTGCCGGAACCGATCAAACGGTTTTGGAAGATGCAGGCGCGCAAGCCGTTGCTGGTTGGGCAACTGGAATTAGCGCCGGACCAGCCAATGAATCAGGTCAGGGTTTGACATTCATACTTTCAAATGATAACAATGCGCTTTTTACCGTGCAACCAGCAATTAATGCCAGCGGAATCCTTACTTATACACTTGCGGCAAATGCGTTTGGAACTGCTTCTGTTTCAGTTTACCTGAAAGATAATGGCGGAACAGCAGACGGCGGAATTGATCAAAGTGCGACGCAACCATTCAATATTAATGTGACTTCAGTGAATGATGCACCAACCTTCACTGCCGGAACCGATCAAACGGTTTTGGAAGAGGCAGGCGCGCAAACCGTTTCAGGATGGGCAACCGGAATTAGCGCCGGACCAGCCAACGAATCAGCTCAGGTTTTGACATTCTTCCTTTCAAATGATAACAATGCACTTTTTACCGTGCAACCGGCCATTGATGCCAGCGGGAACCTCACGTATACACCAGCCGACAATGCTTTCGGGTCTGCTACTGTTTCAGTTTACCTGAAAGATGATGGTGGAGTCGATCAAACGGCAACGCAGACATTCACGATTAATGTCACTTCAGTAAATGATGCACCAACCTTCACTGCCGGAACCGATCAAACGGTTTTGGAAGACGCTGGCGCGCAAACCGTTTCAGGATGGGCAACCGGAATCAGCGCCGGACCAGCTAATGAATCATCCCAGGTTTTGACTTTTGTGGTAACCAACGACAACAATTCCCTGTTTAGTTCACAGCCTGCAATCGATCCAACAACAGGCGATTTGACTTATACTCCGGCGGCAAATGCAAACGGATCGGCCATCGTATCAGTTATTCTGAAAGACGATGGCGGTACGGCAAACGGAGGCGTTGATTCGAGTCCTGAAATTGTGTTTACGATTAATGTAACTTCGGTGAATGACGCGCCAACTTTCACTGCCGGAACCGATCAATCGGTTTTGGAAGATGCCGGAGCGCAAACTATTTTGGGTTGGGCAACAAACATTTCAGCAGGAAATAGTCAGGAAAGTAGTCAGAATCTTCAGTTTGTAGTGACCAACGACAACAACGATCTGTTCGATGTTCAACCGTCCATCGACCCTGCAACTGGCGATCTGACTTTTACTTCAGGAACCAATTTATTTGGAACCGCAACGGTAACCGTGGTTCTGAAAGATGACGGCGGGACGGCCAATGGCGGAGTTGATTCGAGCCCCGAAATTACATTCGTCATTGAAGTAAGTGCGGTAAACGATAAACCGGTTGCCGTGGATTCTGGTGTTTCACTTGCCGATAACGAAACGTATACCTTCACCTCAACCGATTTTGGGTTCTCCGACCTGAACGACACGGGGGATGCCATGAGCGCTATTTCAGTTTTAGCAGCTCCCGCGAAAGGAACTTTGTGGTACACCGGAGATCCGGTTACAGTTTTTCCGTTGGTGATTGCGGTTGGTGATATTCCAAACCTGGTCTACAAACCCGTGATTTATGAAAGTGGAAATCCATATACCAGCTTCTCCTACCTTGTTGCCGACAACAACCAGTCGAATGCCTCAAATGGCGTGCAATGGAGCGACAATCAAGCCACTTTAAGTATTCAGGTCACACAGTCGAACCATGCACCAACTGCGGAATACCAGGAAATAACCATGAAAGAAAATCAGGCATATTCTTTTGGCGGCCAAACATTTGGATTTGCTGATGTTGACGCGAACAATGTATTTGGCGGAATAAAAATACTAACGCTTCCCACAAAAGGCAAGCTTTATCTGAACGGTGCGTCTGTGAGTGCAGGAGCTACTATTCAGGCAAGTGATCTGCCAGCCCTCTCTTATTCGCCGCCTTTCTGGACTTATGGCAGTCCGTATACCTCGTTCCTGTTCCAGGTTATGGATTACAATCCAATGGTTCCGGGCTGGGTTCCGCTTTTGAGCGAAAATTCCTACGTTTTCCAGATCAATGTCGAACGTGTTAACCGGAAGCCCTATTCCGAAGATCATTCCATCAGCCTAAATGAAGATGAATCACATATTTTTGCGTCAACCGATTTCCCGTTTATCGATTATACCGATAATGAAGATGTGCTCGGCGGCATCGTGATAATTCCGACTGTTCCTTCAGAATATTTGACGTATCAGGATAAAGTTATTTCCGGCGTAAAAACAATTCCAGCCGATTCTTTAGCTCTCCTGAAATTCAAATACGCCGATCAGGGTTCCGGAAATTTCGCCTTCGATTTCATGGTTATTGACAACAACAGCGCCGGAGCTTCAAACGGAGTTCAAACTTCGGCTGACGCGTATACTTTCTCGATCGAAATAACTCCGGTAAACGATCCGCCAACCACAGCCGACTTCAGCATTCAAACGAATCAGAACCAGCCTTTTGATTTTAGTTCCGGTTTATTTCCGTTCCTGAATCCTGAAGAACCAACAGACCAACTGTCGGCCGTCGGTTTCAAAATGCCGGTCACCGGAGGTTCGTTGTTGTATTTCGGGAAGGCACTTTTGAGCCCAAGAACGATTCCCGCCGATTCTATCAGTCAGGTTAGTTTTGTGCCTGAAGCAGGATTGTCGGGCGAACATGCAGGTTCTGTATCATTCAGCGTTTGGGACAACAACAGCACCGGAGCTACCAACGGAATTCAAGAAAGCGAAGTCCATCAGATTTCCGTAAATATTGTACATGTCAATCATGCTCCTGAAGTTCAAAACCCTGTTGCCGACATGGAAATGGATGAGTTTAGCTCGTTTAGTTTCTCTCCGGCGACTAACGTTTTTAGCGATCCGGATGGAGATCCGCTGACCATTCAACTGGAGATTCTTTCAGGAAACTGGCTGCATAAATCTTCGGAAACCGAAATTACGGGCTTTGCCCTGCCTGAATCCGATGATCGGGGCGAAATCCTGATCCGGGCGACCGATCCGCAAGGAGAATCAGCAGAAACCTCGTTTAAAGTGAATATGATACGGAAAACGCGGCCACTCATTTATGGCCAGATTTCAGGCAGCGAACCACTGCCCGCTTCGATTCGGGCTGTATTGCTGGCAACGAACGATCTGAAAGTTGATTCGATTGCAGAAACAACGACGCTCGATCGTGGCTACTACTATTTTGAAGGAGTCGCAATCGGAAAATACACCGTAAAAGCTGAACTGACCAATCAGGCTGAAGCTCCGCGTGTAATTTCAACTTATTACGAATCGGCCTCAGACTGGACCAAAGCAACGACAATTGACATCAATTCTGATTCAAATTTCAGAGCCAATATTCAATTGCTTTTAAATCCTGAAACGGCAGAAACCGGCAAGATTTCAGGAACTGTCCGGGTAACAAAAGCTTCGTCGCCAGCAGATGCCGGTACCATTCACCAGGGAGATTTAGGCACACCCGTTCCGTTTGCCGACATTTTCCTGACGCGAAAAGGTGACGAAAATCCATTGCTGATTGCTCAGACAAAGGCAGACGGAACATACCAGTTTGAAAATATTCCGGATGGAGAATATGTGGTTTCGGCGCAAATTCCAGGCTTCGCGTCAGTAAATCCGTATAAAATTACAATTGGTTCGGTGCAGGCCATTTTCGAAAACACCAACTTCCTGGCCTACATTGGCGACGGAATTGTAACCGATATTCAGGAATTAAACCGGTTCGATGTAACTGTTTACCCGAACCCGACTTCAGGAACGATAAACCTGCACAGCACCGATGCAGACCAGACCATGTTTGTGAAGGTAATCAGCATGACCGGACAACTTGTGATGAAAAAGCAGTTTGAACCGGCCTCGTCACGGCAATTCGATATCGGGAAGCTGGTTCCGGCAACCTACTTCATCGAAGTCAGCCAGGGAAATCATTCCAAAACATTCCCGGTTTTGCTCATGAAAAATAAATAACCGAATTCTTCATTTTGAACTGAAACAAAAGCAGAAATTAAACCTTCTGCTTTTGCTTTTTTCAGGAGCAAGAAATGTATTTTCGTTTTTGAAATAGAATTAAAAGACTGTTTAAATTTGACTTAATGAGTTATTTTACCCTTAACTCATCCCGTCGCATCATTGATGCTCCAGCCCCTCTCTACTTGTAGAAAGGGGAAAAGTCCAATTTATTGGGCTTGGGGTGAGTCTAAAACTAATGTGACATTATTATTACTTAACTGCTGAAATGGAAATTACTTACCGCAAAATTGAGGATTCGGATTTACCTTTTTTGAGAAAGGTATACAAAAGCACGCGTGAAGAAGAATTGCAACTGACCGACTGGAGCGATGAGCAAAAACAGCAGTTTACCGATCAGCAATTCGAAGCGCAGCACAGTTATTATCAGCAGGTATACAAGGATGCTTCATTCGGGATTATCTTTTCGGACAACATACCAGCCGGCCGTTTGTACCTGTGGGAATCGGAAAAGCAAATCCGAATCGTTGATATTTCGCTTTTGCCTGAATTCAGGAACTTAGGTATTGGTGGAGCTATTCTGAACAATCTGATTGAGAAATCGGAACAAACGACTAAGGTGCTGAGTATTCATGTTGAAAGTTACAACCGAGCTCTTTCGCTGTACCAACGCCTGGGTTTTGAGCAAAAAGACCAGACCGGCGTTTATTTTTACATGGAACGGCAACCCCGGGGAAACTCCTGAAAATGTCTCCTGAAATTTTGACCTAACCAAAGGGTAAAAATGCACTGCTCACATTTTCCAAATCCGATGCGCATCGGTTTGCAAACGGATGCGCACAAAATTAAAAGCAATGCGCACAAAAATAAATCGGATGCGCATCGGTTTTTCAGAATGCAATACAGATTTTTTGGATGCTCAAAATAACAACAGAGAAGCCTGTCTGACTTGACATCCCAAGGTTGGAAATAAGGCTTTACACCTCCATCGAAATCGAATTACTACAGTTCACCTTTCTCAAACTTTTCAATCATTTCTCCGGCAATACTGATGGTTGACGGATGTGACGGAAGATTTCCCCGGGTGAACCATGCGGCTTCCGCAATTTCCTTGTGATCGATAGAAATGGGTTGATTTTCATCGGCTTCAGCAATAAAACCAATCATCATTGAACCTGACAAAGGCCACGGCTGACTTTTGTAATAGCGTACATTCCAAATATCAAGGCCCACTTCCTCCTTTACTTCGCGCTTTAATGTCTCTTCGAGTGTTTCGCCAACATCGACATACCCCGCAACCAGCGAAAACCAGCTTCCGGCGAAATTTACATTGCGGGCCAGCAGTATTTTGTCGTTGCAAACGATAGCTACAATTACTGCCGGGGAAATTTTCGGATACACTATAGTCTCGCAATCCGGACAAACGAGAGCCCTCTCATCGTGCTTGTGCTGCGTTTTGCTACCGCACTTCCCGCAAAACAAGTTTTGTTCGTACCAATTCCACAATTGGAACCCGGCAACACTGACCCAGGCGATTTCGCGCTGTGCAATCGTCCGAAAAAAACTGATTTCCCTGAAGGTCAATCCTGGTTGGTCGCTATTCAGTTCGCCTCTAATCAGGAAACACGAAACATCATTCAGGCTAAATAAAAAGGTGCATTCTGCCTGCCCCCATATTTCCTGAAAATCCTTCTTTCGTGGCAGTTCAAATTCATCGCCCCGCGTTTTAACCAGCATCGACTTGTCCTCGTAATGAAGCACAAAATCGTTGTCGCCAATCGTTTGGTTTGCCCGATATTGATTACTGAAATGGTGAGGGAAAATGTCCTGAATCATGCTGGTAAAAGTTTAATGTTTTGCTGGCGCGAAGATAACCAGAATAACGTTTTGGAATTAAACATTCGGGCAATATGTGTTCCTTTCTTTTAGCCCTGAATGATTTCTATCGCCAACGAAATACCTTTGCGAATGCTGTTTTTGCCCGGCCCAATTACCCGGATCCGAATGCAAGCCCGACTTTCACCGGTGAAGAAGCTGGAAAAAGGTAAACGGATTCTGAACTGTTTCCACACATTTTTTGTTCAGAATGCAAGCAAACAATTCTAAACAAATCCACGATGAAACTGATTCCGGTACAAGTTGAGTGTCATTCAGGAGCAAAGTCCGATGAATATCCGGTTCGTTTTTACTGGCAAACCATAAAATACGAAATTAGGGAAATTGCAGACCGGTGGTTTCAAGCGGCGCAAACGGATGAAGGCCGGATGGCAAATTATTTCAAAGTCCGCACCGCCTCGCGACAGGAATTTATTCTCAAGCACGAATTACAAAGCGGGAATTGGTATTTGGTCAAAAAAGATGGTCCTGAAATGCTGATTTCGCTGAATTAATTTTGCACAAACTGATCCGGAATTTCATTCTCACCTGAAACAAATGATTTAAAATCGCCCGGATATTTTTCCCGATAAAGTTCAAAATACAGTTTCACAAAATTATCGAAAACGGTATGTGCGAGGCTCAGCTTGCCTTGTCGGGTAAGGATTCCAACTTTCTTTCGCAGCGCCGGTTCGTTTAATTGATCGTTGATGGTAATTATCTCGGCAACATCCAGCAAAAGGGCATCCTGTTTTCCTTCCGGAATTGTGCTGAAGAGATTTAGCCCAAATTCGATAATCCGATTGCTCATCCGGTCGATGTACGGGTCGAGCCACGATTCGCGAATATTGGGAAACAGCGCACCATTTTTCAGAATTGAAACCAGAACCTGAATTTGATCAGGATCAATCGGGTTGCCTGAAGCGCCAACCTTGTTCAGGGTTGAAAGCACTAAATCGTAATCGGCCAAATAATTGGCAGCAAATTCAAGTTTCCAAAGTTTATCCTGAAAAACGAGGTTTATTCCGGAACAGGATGCCAGAATTGCTTTCAGGTTCTGGATATTGGTCCCGCGAATGTTCTTCGCATTTTGCGGGTTCATACCCGGCCACAAACAATCCGACATCTTCTTCGAACTAATGCCTTTTTGCCCCGCCACACTGTGCAAAAAAATGAGCACAAACAGTTGTCTGAGCTTGGGCGAAAACTTCAGGCTGACATCTTTCCCTTCAGGATTTATCACTTTCAGCCCTCCAAAACACTGGATTCTTTCGCGGCTATCGGGAATAGCAGGCAGGGAATTGGGTTCGGAAAAATTGTAGCCGGTCCTGATTTCCGAGTTTGAATCCAATTTGGCTTTCCGGCGTAACCGAAAGCGAATAACTAATCCAACAACGATAAGCAATACAAATATTCCAACGATCCATCGAGCCGAAATGTATTTACCAGTACTTCCGGAAAATAAAAATTCATTCTTAATTTCTTCCTTGTTCAGTTCGCGGTTCCAGATTTTTATCTCGCTGATGCGACCCACAAAAAAT
Organism: Prolixibacteraceae bacterium; assembly: GCA_963677955.2. Taxonomy (GTDB): domain Bacteria; phylum Bacteroidota; class Bacteroidia; order Bacteroidales; family Prolixibacteraceae; genus Aquipluma. The sequence continues at coordinate 2,114,742 of CAXXQR010000001.1, read as the reverse complement.
TCTTCCCAAAGGTTGCTGCCAATCAGCAGCGTGTTGTCCGACTCGGTATAAGGCGTAATAAGATTGACACTTTCGGTGAGCTCCCCGTTCAGGTAAAAACTGATTTGATTATCGGTTGCGTTATGAACAAGGCCTACAAAACTCCACTGATCGACAGGAATTTGTGTTTGAGCCGAAAAATAATCTTTAATTCCCTGGACCGTAAAAGTGAGCAGGCCATCGTGAACTTTCAGGACAAAATCCTTCCCCTTTCCCAAAATGCAATTGTTATGTCCGAGGCGGGCTGGCTTAATCCAGGCTGTTACACTGAAATTCGGTTTCAGGGCCGAACGGCTTCGCAAACCACCGTCGATGTATGCTTTTCCTGAAAACAAGGCACATTTTCCCCGTGTTTTGTCACGGACAAATTTAAGTCCGTTACTGATTATTTCATCGTCATTTTCGCGTTTCAGGTTGCTTACCCGGTTTGCAAAAACAAAATCGTCGGTCAAGCCAAAATCCGAGTCGAGTGGCACCGCATTGAAAACTTTCAGGTTATTTAAATTTTCGGGACTTGGCAAAATAATATCCGGCGAAAACTGGTACCCAGACTTATAGGGCGACAATGGAAAATCGGATGCAAAACTAACCGGGAAACTGAAATATCCGTTGGTATTGCGGTCGGGATAATCTTTCCACGAAACATCGGCCAACAACCGTTCGCCATTCCTGACTACGCCAAATAACTTTTGCTGATTATTTAAAGCCGTAACCAATTCAACTGCTTTAGCCAAATTTCGGGAACTAACCTCGATGAAATTCGGAAGTCTGCCTGTTCGTTTCCAAAAGTTCATGAAATAATCAATTGGCGGTAACGAATCCTGATTATCCTTCATCCAAAGAAGTTCCCTGAAACTGTGCATATCCTGAAGACTTTCAGCATCTGCCGGAATCAGGATTTTGTCCATTTCTTTTCCTGAAAGTGAAATTGCATTCCTGCTTTGCCCCGCATTTGGCAAACCATCCGGATAAACAATGATAACCGGCTGATTGGTTTCGGGTAGATCAGGCAGCGATTTTTCTCCGGAATAAAGAAACGCAATCGGAATTTGCTTTTGCTGCAGGGAATCGATTTGAACCGTTGAAATTTTTTCAGGATTGATGAGCAGACGGGCTTTTAAACGAATGGAAACATGCACCGAATCCGGCAAATTGGGCACGCTGTTTACCTGAGCCTCTGCGAAAATCACAGAAAAGCAAAACAGCCAAATCAACACAGGCGAATTCGATTTTTTAATCTGCGGCCAATTCATCGGAAATAGTTCGTAAGCCCACAAACTTATAAAAATGCAGGCAATTTTCTCGCCTATTTCTTCTCCAGAAGTTCTGCGGCCAATTCCTTCAAATTTTTGCCTGAAAAGTTTCCTGAAGTCATGAGCAAAAGGTTAGCATTTTGCCAGTTTTGCAATTTCAGAAAAGCGAAAAGGGCATCCGAATCGGTTGAGACTTTCAGCCCCGGTGAATCGAAAGCTTCGGCAACCTGCTGTTCGGTAATCGGTTCCAGCTTTTTGTGTTCGATGGTGTGCGGATTGAAATAGACGATGGCTAAATCGGCTGCGTCCATGCTGTTTTTGTATTGCGGAAGAAATTCCTTTTTCAGCGAGCTGAAGGTGTGTAATTCCAAACAAGCCACCAGTTTTCGCTCCGGAAACTGTTTTTTTACGGCTTCAGTGGTCGCTTTCAGTTTCGAAGGCGAATGGGCGAAGTCATTGAAAACAACACAATTGTCAGTTTTGGCTAAAATTTCCAACCGGCGGGCAGCTCCTTTAAACTCAGCGATTGCCGAATAAAACTGTTCGTCGGTCAATCCAAGTTCCCGGCAAACCAGTTGCGCTCCCGAAATATTTTGCAGGTTGTGGTCGCCAAAAATCTGAAGCCGGATTCTTTTATCTCCTGAAACCAGGTAAGTCACACCATTTTCAATTACTGAAGGATGCGACTGGTAGGGCAATTTTTTGACATCCTCGCGTGTTTTAGTGGCTACCTGTTGTAAATTTTCATCGTTTTCAAAGTAAATCAGCGAGCCATTTGGCTGAATCAGATCAGCGAATTTTTGGAACTGCTCCACGTAAAACGGGAAAGTTGGAAACACATTGATGTGATCCCAGGCGATGCCACTCAGCAAAGCGATATCAGGGAAGTACAAATGAAATTTCGGGCGTCGGTCAATTGGCGACGACAAATATTCATCGCCTTCAAATACTGCGATTTTAGCAACTTCTGTGAGCGAAACCATCGTGTCGAATCCTTCAAGTTGAGCACCAACCATGTAATCGAATTTGATTTGATTGTATCGAAGTACATGCATGATCATCGCTGTAATGGTGGTTTTTCCATGGCTTCCACCTATAACGACGCGGATTTTGTCTTTGGTTTGCTCGTACAGGTATTCCGGATACGAGAATATTTTCAATCCTAATTCCTGTGCCCGAATCAGCTCCGGATTGTCCTGCCGAGCATGCATTCCCAGAATCACTGCATCCACATCCGGAGTGATATTTTCAGGAAACCAACCTTCTTCTTCAGGTAAAAGTCCGAGGTTCTTTAATCGACTTTTCGAAGGTTCAAAAACTTCATCGTCTGAACCCGTTACCTGATAACCTTTTTTGTGCAGGGCAATGGCCAGGTTGTGCATGGCGCTTCCGCCAATGGCTATAAAATGTACGTTCATTTATTCGATTTTTGAAAGATGCAAAATAGGCAAAAAAACCAATGATATCCGTACAAATTTCCTGATCTTCGTGACCAAAAAATGATTGGCGATGGCTACAAACAAATTCAAAACAATATTCTTTGGGAAGGCTGCCCTACCTGTGTGGCTGGCGCTTGTGACATTCGGGCTGACCGAATTATTTTCGCGGTTCCCAAAAGTCACAGAAACCATCTATTCTCAAACACTTTTCCCGGTCATCGCATCTGTACTTTCCTTTCTCAGTAAATGGGTTTCCTTTTCTGTTGACGATGCATTTTATGTCCTTCTGGCGGTGTTTCTGGTTATTTTAATCATACTGGTTCTTCTCCGGAAAATCAAATTCGGCCGGTTTCTCCTGATTATTGTTCAAACTCTGGCCATCGTTTACATTTCGTTTTACTGGTTCTGGGGATTCAATTATTTCAGGAGTGGAATAAACGACCGGCTTAATATCGCAAAAGCAAAGCCCGACACGATTGAATTTGTGAAGGTGTTCGAGGACCTGATCCGTAAAACCAACGACTCGTATTGCACATTCGATAGTATTACCTATCCTGAAGTCGATTCGCTGGTTGAAGCTTCGTACAAAAAAAACGCTTCATTCCTGAAAATCGGATATCCACAGGGGACACGGAAGCCAAAGCCGATCACACTCAGCAATTTTTTCGCAAAAGCATCCATTGCCGGTTATTACGGGCCTTTTTTCAGTGAAGTTCAGGTAAACGATAGTTTGCTGGCTATTGAATATCCCCAGGTTTTGGCCCACGAGTTTGCCCACCAAATGGGTGTGACCAGCGAAGCCGAAGCCAATTTTTATAGCTGGCTGGTTTGCAGCGAGAGTGATTCTAAACCACTTCAATACAGTGCCAATATCAGCATGCTGAACTATTTTCTATCGCAAGGAAAACGGTTGCGTAATTTTCCGGATCTGGTTCATCAAATCCGGAAACCAGTTATTGAAGACATCCGGAAAGTGCAAAAGCACTGGGAAAGAATGCGAAACGAAAACATTGACAAGGTTGCCGGAAAAGTGAACGACGTTTACTTGAAAACCAACAAGATTGAAAAGGGTATTGAAGATTATTTCGGGGTTGTGCAGTTTGTAATGGATTTTGAAACCGACTCTGTCGCACAGAAAAAAGTGGGCAGTCTCAATAATCGATAGGCAGCCGAGGCATACTGGAAACTGCGACTGAACACATATCCCTTTTTTCTGTTTTGATATATAAATTCTGAAGTTTAGATTATGCAACTACACGCGATACATGCCGGCCATTTTTCGTGCGACGGCGGTGCACTTTTCGGAGTAATTCCCAAACCATTGTGGTCGAAAGTTTATGCAGCCGACGAAAATAATGTGACCAAGCTAACAATGCGCTGCCTGTTGGTCGATCAGGGCGAACGTAAAATTCTGATCGAAGCGGGCGTTGGCAAACATTATCCGGAGAAAGTGAGACAAAATAACGGGCACGAAGAAACTGATGTCATTGAAAAATCGTTGGCAGAAAAAGGTTATTCCGCGGATGATATTACGGATGTGGTTTTCACTCATTTGCACTGGGATCACTGCAACGGAGCAGTTCTGGTTGAAAACGGGCAAATGAAACTTCAGTTTCCGAATGCTACGCATTGGTGCAGTAAAAGGCAGTGGGAACATTCTCAAATTTCAAATATCCGCGAACGGGCAGCTTATTATCCCGAAATTCTGAATTTCCTGAAATCGGCAGGAAACATGCAATTGGTTGAAGACGAATGTGAGTTATTTCCCGGAATTTCAGCCCGGATGTACGACGGACACACACCAGGCCAAATGATTCCGTTTATAACTTCCGGCGAAAAAACATACGTTTACATGGCCGATCTGATTCCAACAGCAGCCAACATTCCAATTGTATGGATTGCAGCTTACGACTTATTCCCGGTTACTACCATGGAAGAAAAGGAAGAATTCCTGAAAGAAGCAGCTGAAAAAGAATTCATCCTGTTTTTCGAACATGACTTCTACACCGAATGCGCCACGATTGAATGGGGAGAAAAGGGACCAAAATTGAAAGAAAAACTCAACTTTTAAAATTGGTGGGCGGATGATTTTGGAGTCAATTGCTCACTGAAAAGCTTCGAACTTTTCAGCGGTGCGAATAATTCTACTTATCCAATTCGCATTCAATATAACCCCATTGCGGAACATGCAATTTCAGCGTTGTTCCTTCAATCGAATATGATGAGACCTTCGACATCATGGCAGCCAGTTTTTCAGAAAAAGCGCTGTCGCAGCATATTTCAGTGCAAGCTGGCGATTCCATTTCAAGCTGATTGTTTTCGCTGGTTGTAAAGTTTCCTTCGCAATGATTGACGTCCAACTTCAGTAAAAAAGTACCCGATTTATCGAATGTTAACAGAATTTTGCTGTTATCATTTTTCGGATAAGCAACCGATTCGATTGACATAAAATTCTTCACTTCCCAAGAATAGAAAAGTTCACGTGCATTTATCTTTTGATCTTTTTTGCAGGAAAGTACAATAAGCAAAAAAGCTGTTGTAGCCAAAAGTGGATAGTTTTTCATCGACGTTTGTTTTGATATAGATGGAGAAACCATCGCAAAAGTTGCGCCAATAAAAAATATAAGTTGGTTCTACGTTTATTGTCTATCGCTGACAGATTTTGTCAATCGGCTGTATATGAAACAAATAATGTCCACTAAGTGATAATAAAAATTCGAATAAAAAAATATTTATATCAATCCAAGTCGCCCGGCATATTGAACAGCCTCAGCAGTATTACTCACGTCGAGCTTTTCAATTATCCGTTGCCTGTGGGTATTTACCGTATTAACACTGATAAAAAGTTTATCGGCAATTTGTTTGCTGATTAAACCTTTGGAAAGTAGCTGTAAAATTTCTTTTTCACGGAAGCTCAATTTGTGCTCGGAAATTTCTTCAGCCGATGGAAAATGATACAATTCGCCGGTAAGCGTATTTACCAACCGATACCGGCAAAGCGACGTCAGATCCTGATCAGGGGAAATATCCACAATACTCATTGAAAGCCAGATGTTGCCGTATTTGTCGAGCTCCAGTACTTTGTGCTGTTCAATCACCCGGATATAATTTCCGTCTTTCCCCTGTGTACGATAATCCAGGATAAACTTGATGTACATCATTTGCGCCCTCCATTCCGGATCGATATACAAAATGAGATTGAAAAATTGTCCCGATACGTTATTCAAGTGAGCCAGATCATCGGGATGCATCCGCTGATCAACATAACTCATGTCCGGCACAGCAACTTTTTCCGCATCCCATCCCAGCAAATCCGACATATTGGGTGAAAAATAAACATGATCCATCAGCGAAAGATCAAAAATGGTAACCACACTTTTCTGAAGAACACTCAGACTTTCGAGAAACCGAATGTGCCGCTTCAGTATCGTATAGTCAAGTTCTTCTCTCCTGAAAAGCTGAAGAATCTGTTCGTTTATCATTCTGTTTTCATCCATAGATTACTGATTTTTCAGTATTGAAATAGGTTTCGGCTATCTGCACTTTTGTATCAGACAATGTGATAACGGGAAAAGTTCTGACAAAAGTATAAAACATGAACCGGTCAGATTCTCTTTCACAAAAAAACTTAAGCCATGTACAGAAAACAGATTTTTATCCTGATGGGGATTCTATTTTATTCTTTCGCCGGAATTGCACAAACAGGACAAGTAATTAAAGGCAAAATTATGGATGCGGTGAGTCAGACTCCGTTACCCGGCGCGACGGTCGTTGTACTCGGCAGTAATCCGGTCTTGGGAACCATCGCCGATGCCGAAGGAAATTTCAGACTTTGGAACATTAAACCTGGCCGCTACAACATTGCGGTTAATTTTATGGGTTACGAAAATTTTATCTTTCGCGAGATTCTGGTCGGATCGGGTAAAGAAGTTGTGTTAAATGCCGGACTGAAAGAATTGGCAAAGCAAATTGATGAAATTAAAGTGACGGCAAATTCTTCAAAAGAACAAGCTGCAAACCTGATGGCCACAATTAGTGCCCGTCAATTGAGCGTGGAAGAAGCCAGCCGGTACGCAGGCGGATACGACGATCCGGCTCGACTGGCCGGCTCGTTCGCCGGAGTTGCTTCTGAAATGGGAAATAACGGAATCGTCATCCGGGGAAATTCGCCCCGTTACATGCTTTGGAAGATGGAAGGTGTTGAGATCTCCAACCCAACCCATTTTGCCGATGTAATTGCTTTTGGAGCCGGAGGGATCACAGCGCTCAGCAGCCAGATGCTAGCTAACAGCGATTTTTACACCGGAGCTTTCCCGGCCGAATTTGGCAATGCCCTTTCCGGAGTTTTCGACGTAAAGCTGAGGACCGGGAACAACGAAAAACGCGAATCGGCTTTCCAGATTGGCGGAATTGGAATTGATGCTTCTTCGGAAGGCCCGTTCAGGAAAGGTGGTAAATCGTCGTATCTGTTCAATTACCGTTATTCTACACTGGCTTTACTTCAGCCATTAATTCCGAAAGAAGCTGGCGTGATTAAGTATCAGGATTTGTCGTTCAAGTTAAATTTTCCCACCAAGAATGCCGGGACTTTTGCACTTTGGGGAATCGGAGCGCTGGATGCCCAAAACCGCGACGCGATAACTGATCCGGAGAAATGGGAGAATAAATCAGACAGACAAACATTCAAACTTGGTTTGTCGAACGGAGCGCTCGGCTTAACCCACAAGCTGATTATCAACTCAAAAACTTATCTGCACAGCAATCTTGCGGGTTCGGGCAACCGAATTTCAACCAACTATGAAGAACTCGACCCGCAACTTGTTCTTCAACCGAGCGAGCGTGTGAATAATAACACCTGGAAATTCACAGCTTCGTCAACACTGAATCACAAGTTTGGCGCCCGGCATTTCAACAAAACCGGAATCATTTATAATCAACACTTTTACAATGTTGACAACCGTAATGCGGCAATGTTAGGCGATCAGCTTCAGACATCAGCTAATGAAACCGGTAACACATATTCGGTTGAAACGTTTAGCCAGTCGAATTTCCAGTTTGGTTCCGGCATTGATTTGGATGCAGGTTTTATGCTTCACTATTTTGGCCTGAACAATGAACTAAGTATCGAACCACGAGTCGGGATGAAATGGAAAGCTGCGCCGAATCATACATTTGGGCTGGCTTACGGCCTGAACAGCCGCATCGAAATGATTGGTTTTTATCTGGCACGCCAGCAAACCAATTCAGGAATTATTCAGCCAAACAGGGATTTGAAAATGTCGAAATCGCACCATTTTGGCCTTTCGTGGGACTGGCTGATCAATTCGAATTTACACCTGAAAGTTGAGCCATATTACCAGTATTTATTTGACATTCCGGTGATACCCAACAGCTATTTTTCGCTGCAAAATATGGAGCTCGACTGGTTTTTCAACGACAAACTGGTGAACAAAGGAACGGGCACAAACAAAGGAATCGACTTTACGCTGGAACGTTTTCTGAGTAAAAATTACTACTACCTCTTTACGGCCTCGGTATTTGATTCGAAGTACAAAGGTGGCGACGGCATTGAGCGAAATGGGCTGTACAACAAGCATTTCATTTTCAATTTGCTTGGCGGGAAAGAGTGGAAAGCGGGAAAGTCAAAAAATAACATTCTGGGAATTAATGGCAGATTAACATACATGGGAGGCGATTGGTACACGCCAATTCTGAATGATGAATCCGTCCAAAGCGGCGAAATTGTTTACGATTACAGCCGGGCTTATTCACTTCAGGAAAAAAATGCCACAGTACTTTCCTTCAGTGTTTCATACCGCGTTAACAAAGCGCACCATGCTGGAATCTGGTCATTCCATATCCTGAATGTGCTGGGAAATAAGGAATTCCGGGGATACGAAATCAATGAAAAAACAGGTCAACCTGAAATGAAATTCGACAGGATAGTCGTTCCGAACTTGAGTTATAAGGTAGAATTCTAGAAAAAAGAGGCTGTATCAAAAGTCGTTAACCCCAGTCATCCTGAACTTCCTGCCCGCTCGCTTGGCAGGCGGGGTTTCAGGATCTCAACGCATTGAATGTCAGATCCCGAAATAAATTCGGGATGACTAAAAATATGGGTATATTCATCCGATGACTCTAAGTCATCGGATGAAAAAATTGACTAATCAAAAAAATTATGACAATACCGACATGGCAGCACCAATCAAGTTGGCGTTTTCAATTTTCGAAATCTGCACTGTGATATGACCCAATCCAAGTTCTTCCAGAAGTTCAGCCAACGTTTTATTTACAATTTCAACATAAGCTGTGTTTCTGGTTTTTACTTTACTCCAAAACAAACTTCCTTCGGCAAGAACCTGAAGGGTTTTAACCGATGGATATGCCGAATTGAGGTTGAGAACCAGCCCCGTGATTGAAGCGGCAACTAGTTTAGCCGAACGTTCGTAAATCTGGAATGCAACTTCAGGATATTCTGATTTGTAGCTTTCAGGATTATTCATCATGCGGCTTAAATCGGCTGCATCCAAATCAACATCCAACTGATCATCGGGGAAAGCAGCTCTGAATATTCTTCCCAGATACATTCCGGAGATAGCCTTTTCGAAACGCTGGAAACCTTTGTTGTTCGAATATTTATCCACCTGTTCATCAAATTCAGTCAGGTGAGGCGGTTTAAAATTACCCGATTCAAGATTAACCGGAGTTTCGCCCGACCAATCTTCCATATCTTTAATTTTAGGAATATATGTTGATGGGAAGAAAGTTGCCATATTTGTTCCTGTTCCAACAATCAGCCCGACGTAAGCATCGTAACCCGGATTCAGAAGGCCGGCAAAAAGACTGGTAATTGTGTCGTTAACAACAGCAACTTTATCGAAATTACAAGCAGTGTGTTTATTCAGGTATTCAACAAGCATTTTGCCAATGGGCTGGCCAATCATACCTTCAATATTTACACCTTTTGTCCAGTTAATCAGTTCAGCATCGCCATCAGTTAACGATTTGGCAGGATAGGAAAAGCAATATCCGATGGGAGAATTATCTTTCAGGTCTAATTGATTAATGATTTCCAACTGCGAATTGAACAGATTTTCCTTTGTAAATCCTTCAATTTTCATTTCGGTTATGTCTTTTTCAGCTAAACCGTTGATCCGGGGATGTTCGTCGATCGAAACAGAAGCCGCTCTGAAATTGGTGCCACCCAAGTCAAAAACTATGGCTTCGCCCTTAATTCCATCTTTCTTTGGATGAATGTACGTTGGTAAACATTTGATTTCTGTGCCGTCGGCCTGAAGACCGGTTTCGATTTTTTGCCGAAGGTCATTGGCAATGTCAAGCAACTGATTGGTTGTTAGTTTAAATTGGTTGATCATAGTATGTTTCTTTGTGTGTTAAATAACTATTAGAAAGTGATAAAAGTAGAAAAATCCTTCTACATCAGCAAAAGGACTTTTCCGGATTATCGCAAATTAAGTTTTATTAACGACCAAGCCTGAAAGACATCTTCAGGAGAAAAACATTGTATGGTTTTTCATCGAACAAAGCCGTCATGTCTTTATTGAAATTAAATATGCCGTTTGTGACCGACTGGTTCCGTGTTTGCGACCAAACGAGGTAAAGCGTTGAGCCCGGCAAATATTCCCAGCGAACCACCATGTTCGACAAAAATTCCTTCACATTAAAATCGGGCTGATCAAACGTGTAAAGCGCGTTTCCCGATGGATCGGAAACCTGGTACAATTCATCCTGGCTTTGGTAAGTTAATTCGGTTCCTGAAAGCGGACTGAAACAGTTGATCTTAAGGCAAGTATTAATTTTGACAGGCTGAGGCTTTAGGATGACAATTCCAAAAGCCTGAATGACATGCTCTTACAAGGAAAGAAATTAAAGTTTTCGATAGTTACAAATACAAAATACTCGGTATCTAAATATAATTTAGAAATACCCGTTGTGTGAATTAAATAGCATGTTTTAAAAAGTTGATTGGTCTGTTATTAATGAATCGATTAATATATTGAACGATTGTCAAAGCAGTGATCTTTGATAAGATTCTGGTTTTAAATCCGATAAATGTTTTGGCATAGTTTCTTCTGATTAAAAACTGATCACATAACTGGCTGTAAAGAGTTTCAATCCTTTTCCTGGATTTCCGGAAGATATATGGATACTTCTTATTGCCTGATTGATTGGTCCTGATCGGAGTTTCCAGTTTGACATTAGCTGAGTGGAACAAATCCAATTGCTGGCGGGCGTCAATATATCCTTTGTCTGCCAGCAAAGTACAGTCAGACAGACTAACTTTTACATCCTTTAAATAGTTAACATCATGCACATTGGCCTTGGTCAGGTCAATTGAGGTAAATACTCCTTCAAAGGTACAGATGCCATGTAATTTGTACCCAAAGTAATACTGGTTTTGTGAAGCACAGAACCCCTTGGCCGGAGAAGTAGAAAAATCTTCTTTGCAAATCTTCAACCTTGATGCCCTGGCATTTCGGCAAATCTCAAGGGGCATGGAGTCAATAACAAACACATCCTCATTTTTACAGAAAGTACCACTTAACTGTTTGCGAACCAGTTCTGTCTGATCAAAGAGTGATTTCTTGCGCCGGTTGTATTGTGAACGATCTATTAACCGGGGAAATTCGCTTACATATTCTCCCTTCAACTTTTTAAAAAGCAGATTTTCACTGTCTATAGATAGGTATTCACTGGTCAGATTAAGACTAATGACCTCTAAATCTGAAAACTTAGGTTTCTTCCCAACCCGGGGAAAGTTTCCTGAGTGGTCAACATTATTCTGCAATATGGATTTTAATACTTCCAAAATTTTGTCGAAATTCGTTTTAATATCGTGCATGGGCTGTTTTAATATTTTTGTTTCGCAACTTTAAAATACTAAATTTCAGCTTAATGCACGATTATTTATCTAATTATTAATTTCACACAACGGGTTAGAAATCTCTGATGTAAGCGGATATAAAAATGCGTTAAAGAAATTGGAGGAATTGTAATTTAGAATTTTTCGTGAAAAAAAGCAAAAAAATATTTTGAGGTCTGATGTAGGGCTTCCGGCTTTTTTCGGCTATGGGTGTCCCTCTTCCTCTATGCTTTAGAGTGGAGCAAAAACTTGAAATAATGGGTTTAAAATGCAAAATGTATGCAAATAGAAAAGCACCACAAAAATAAATTTATAAGTGCTTAATAATCAATGTGGAGAATATCGGAATCGAACCGATGACCTTTTGACTGCCAGTCAAACGCTCTAGCCAACTGAGCTAATCCCCCTTTCGAGCGTGCAAATGTATAAATATTTTTTAACCACAATCAATTTGATAAAATGAAAATCAAATAACGATTGCCTATTTCAATCCGCCAAAATCAGACTTGTTGTAATAATCCAACGATTCTTTAGGTTTTGGGAGACCTTCAGGAATTGGAATTTGAGTATTGCTGAAAGTACAAAACAGATTCATCGCGCCACCATTCGGCAAAATTCAATTGTTTATCCATTTTACTCTTTACAAAATTAAATTCTTCCTGATCAATTTTGCCTTCCAATGAATTCCATTCCGACTGCGCCGTTTTCACACCTTCAACTCCTGAATAATAATTTATATAGAAATGCACTGGCCGATGTTTCGTTCGGAGATTGTAATCCTTCAGGAATTTTACTGGTTATACTTTACAAGCCAGTTGATCAGCGCCCTCCGTTTGAAAATTCCCGACAAACTATAAACTAGCGACGATCTAACTATTTCAGGAAAAGTGACGAATTCAGGCAAAACAGGAGGACCCGAAGTTGTCCGGCTTTGCCTGAAAAGTATTGATACAACTGTTCCTGTTCCGACCAGAAGCCCGGCAGAAATTAAAAATGTTAATCTGAAAGCCAGCGAGTAAAAAAGCGGTAGAATTTACTATTAATCCAAAACAGATGGCCGTTTTTGCGACGATGAAAGCCTTATCGTTGAACCTAGTTTTGTTCTATTGGCGGTAATCAAGTCGGTTTTGCTCCGGAGACAAGCTCGGTCACCACAAAAAATCTGGAAACAACTGGGAATCCATAACAGATTGAAAAATAATTTGTCGGAATAACGAAATTTTTCTCTTTTTGAATCACAATAACATTATTTAGAATATTTACTTTGTATTCATTCACAAATCAATTCTAACCACAAACAAATAATAACGATGAAAAACAGACGTGACTTTTTAAAAATTTCGGCGGCAGGATCGCTGAGTATGATGTTGTTAAATCCTTTTTCAGCCAAGGCAGATCTCGTAAGCAACCGCAAGAAGTTTGGCGTTGGCCTTCAGCTTTATACCATTCGCGATGCCATGAGCACTGATACTCCCGGATCACTTAAGAAATTATCGGATCTCGGTTATAAGCACATGGAGTTGGCTAGCTATTCGAATGGTAAGTTCTACGGGTATAAACCTTCTGAATTAAAAAAGATGATCAGTGACCTGGGGATGGATACAATCAGCAGTCACGCGGCAGTTGAATCGACAGGTATAACCACTGAAAATGCCAAGCTTATGGCAGACGCGCACGCAGAACTCGGTGTCAAATATTGCATTCAGCCATGGGTAAACGACGAAGACAGAACAATCGACAAGTTTAAACAAATGATTGCTGACTGGAATAAAGTTGGAGAAATAATGAAAAAAGTTGGAATCCAGTTTGGTTACCACAATCATAATTTTGAATTTAAGTCGATTAACGGAGTTGTTCCCTACTACGATATTTTTATGCCTGAAATGGATGCCAGCCTGATTACAATGGAGCTTGATCTTTTCTGGGCTTCGAAAGCAGGGCAGAATCCGGTTGAAATGTTCAACAAATACCCAGGCCGGTTCCAGCTTTTCCACATGAAAGATATGCACACAAAACAAGCGCCTTTCTTTGATGTGATTAAGGACGACATTTGCAGTGTAGGGGAAGGTGTGATTAATTTCAAAGATATTCTGGCCGCAAAAAAAACTGCCGGAATGAAATATATGTTTGTTGAAGACGATAATCAGGGCAACGGTAAACCGTTTGAAGGTGTAGGAGCAAGCATCAAAAATCTGACAACAAAAATTCTGTAAAACTTGATGTGATTTGCTGGGTTATTGTACCGGAGTTCTGTTGTTGTTTTTATTCCTATTCGATTTTTAAATTCTACAGAACTATTCTGGTCTGATTTTTGTTTCCTTTCAAAAAGAAAGAATGCTAAAAGTCCATGAACGAGGTTCATAATCAATCCTTTTCAGATTGAAATTATAGTATGAAAACGACAAAATAGTTCTTATAAAATTGTAGAGGGAAAAATAAGCAGCAATGCAGAAAAACCAGTTCTAAAAATTCAATTTGAACCAATTTTGCTTGGTCTTTATGGGAAAATTCAATTTTGGTTAAAAATATATTTTCAAAGAACACGGTTATTGCAATTGAATTTTATTTTTTATCTTTAGCCCCTCAATACGAATTGTGTTTACGTAAAGAAATAAACTAATATCACTTAATTATGGAACTCAAGAAATCACCCAAAGCGGATCTCGAGAACAAAAGGAATGTTTTTGTTCAGCTAGGGTTGGTGGTATCTCTTGCGATTTGTTTATATGGTTTTGAAGCAAGCACCAAGGTTGCTCAGGTTGATTCTCTGGGATCAATGCAAAACCAGGCAGTTGAAGAAGAGATTATTCCAATAACTCGTCAGGATGAAGTTAAACCACCACCACCACCACCACCACCAAAAGTCGTTGATATGTTGGTGATTGTTGATGACAATACAGACATTAAAGACGAATTACAGATTGAAGATTCTGAAGCCAACGACAAAACAGCTATTACAGCTGTGATGCAGGCTCCTGCTGCAAAAGAAGAAGAAGCTGAAGATGCTCCTGTTTTCTTCATCGTTGAAGAAATGCCCGAGTTCCCTGGTGGTCAGCTTGCTCTCCGTAAATTTATTGCTCAGGCAGTAAAATATCCGGTTATCGCACAGGAAAACGGTATTCAGGGTAAAGTGTTTGTAAACTTTGTAGTTGGAAAAGATGGTTCAATAACCGGCGCTAAAATTGCCCGTGGTGTGGACCCATCTCTCGACAAAGAAGCACTTCGCGTGGTAAACAGTCTTCCAAAATGGAAACCTGGAAAACAAGGAGGTAAACCTGTAAGAGTTTCTTACACAGTGCCGATTAACTTCCAGTTACAATAAAATAAAGAATTTTAAAATTCATAAAATCTCCTGGTTCTGTTTCTACGGAACCAGGATTTTTTATTCATAAACATTGAAGCATGATTGAAAATTCGCCGGTAACAGAAACGGCTGTTTTGGTTGGTTTGATCACAAAAGATCAGGATGAGTCGCAGGCAAAAGAATATTTGGACGAGCTTGATTTTCTAGCCGATACGGCTGGTGCCGAGGTGAAAAAGCACTTTTTGCAACGACTCGATATTCCGAACCATGCCACTTTTGTTGGAACCGGAAAGTTGGAAGAAATTCGTGAATACATTCAATCACACGATATTGGAACAGTTATTTTTGACGATGATCTGAGTCCAACTCAACTTCGGAATATTGAAAAATCGCTGGAATGCAAAGTTCTCGACCGCACATTTTTGATTCTGGATATCTTTGCCAAACGGGCACAGACAGCACACGCCAAAACACAGGTTCAACTGGCCCAATATCAATATATGTTGCCACGATTAACGCGGATGTGGACTCACCTCGAACGTCAGCGGGGAGGTATTGGAATGCGTGGCCCAGGTGAATCGCAGATTGAAACAGACCGACGGATCATTTTGGACAAAATTGCTTTGCTGAAAGAACAACTGAAGAAAATTGACAAACAAAAAGCAACGCAGCGCAAAAACCGTGGAAGACTTGTTCGCGTCGCATTGGTTGGTTACACCAATGTCGGCAAATCAACAATGATGAACCTGTTGAGCAAATCGGATGTATTTGCCGAAAACAAACTTTTTGCCACACTCGATACCACAGTCCGAAAAATGGTTGTTGGAAATCTGCCTTTTCTTTTAGCCGACACGGTTGGATTTATACGCAAATTACCTCACGGACTGGTCGAGTCGTTTAAATCAACCCTCGATGAAGTCCGCGAATCTGACATTCTGATGCATATTGTCGACATTTCGCATCCAGGCTTTGAAGAACAGATTGAGGTTGTAAACCGCACTCTGAATGAAATCAATGCCGGTGAAAAGCCGATGATTTTTGTTTTCAATAAAATCGACGCCTTTACATTTGTCGAAAAGCAGGAAGACGATTTAAGCCCACGGACAAAAAGTAATGTTTCACTCGAAGAGTGGGAAAGTAGCTGGATGGCCAAAAACAACACCCCTTCCCTATTTGTTTCAGCGTTGAAAAAGGAAAATATTGAGAACCTGAAAAAGACATTGTACGAAGAAGTCAAAAAAATTCACATCACACGTTTCCCATTTAACGATTTTCTATACGATTCAAACTGGACTGTCAACATCGAGCAATAAATACTGATCGCTTTCTTTAATTCAGTTGGTTTTTCAGAGTACGATTTTTTCTTTGCGCAGATTTTCAAATTCTCCTGAAAATCTGCATTGCCTGCCGGCAAATTACTTTCCGCATCGCACTTCTTTTCATCAGGTAACACCTCGGCAAATATTCATTTCGCCTGATATTTTTCTGGCCTGATATTTGTGTTATTGTAAAACGAAGCCACGCAACTCTCATGAACAGTGTTCATAATCAATCTGTAACAAGATTGTATTGTGCTCAATCGTACGCCTATTTTTCTATGAAATTGAGTGAAAATGGAACTAACCTTGCAAGCAAAAACATGATTCAGAAGAACAGAAATTAGTCAGTAATAAATTCAGAAAAGTTCAGGAAACAAAGTCCGTTCACTATCCATTTTTGACTTCATCGTTTTTGTATCCCGCATTATTATTTCACACGAAAACTCAATATTGCTGCTGTTTTCATTTGAAATTTTTAATTCTACGAACTTATGGAACTCAAAAAATCACCGAAGGCCGATCTTGAAAACAAACGGAAATTCTTCTTTCAGTTTGGATTGGTCGTCGCAATTGCCATCTGCCTTTTTGGATTTGAAACTACCAAAAAAGCAAAACCAGTAGAAAATCTGGGAGTGTTAACCAATCAGAAATTTGTGGAGGAACTGCCACCAATTACCCGACCGGAAGAGCCCAAACGAGAAGAAATTAAACTTCCGAAAGTCATTGATTTTATTGTGGTTGACAACAACACGGACATCAAAGAAGATCTGAATATTATTGACCTTGAAGCCAATAAGTTCACTGCTATTGATCCAACGGTTCTTTCCACGGCACCAAAAGAAATTGCAAAAGATGAAGAAACAATTTTTGTGGCAGCTGAAGAAATGCCCGAGTTTCCGGGGGGCAATCTTGCTCTTATGAAATTCCTGAGCCTTAACGTTAAGTATCCGGCTATTGCCGCCGAAACCGGGATAAAAGGAAAAGTAATTGTAAACTTTGTGGTCAACAAGGATGGTACAATCACCGGAGCAAAAATTCTTCGAAGTGTCGATGCGTCGCTTGATAAAGAAGCTTTGCGGGTTGTAAATAGCCTGCCACGATGGAAACCTGGCAAGCAAGGAGGAAAACCCGTTCGGGTTGCTTTTTCAGTGCCAATCAATTTTACACTCCAGAACTAATTTTTCTTCAGGAAGAACTAAAAAAGGAAAGCCGGTAAATTAACCGGCTTTCTACATATATTTCGTTTTCAACTATTTTACTTCGCCATTTTTTATCAGCCATTCGGCAATCTGCACAGCATTCAGCGCAGCACCTTTTTTAATCTGATCGCCAACACACCAAAAAGTCAAACTTTTCGGGTTGGTTACATCTTTACGAATTCGGCCAACATAAACATCATCTTTTCCGGAAACAAACAAAGGCATCGGATATTTCTTTTCTGCCGGATTATCCAAAACAGTCAATCCCTCCAGGTTTTCCATTGCGGTTTTTACTTCCTGAATGTCAAGCGCTTCTTCTGTTTCAACCCAAATTGCTTCGGAATGTGCACGAGCTACAGGAATGCGAATGCAAGTTGCACTCACTTCTGCTTCAGTGTGCATAATTTTTTTGGTTTCCCAGTTCATTTTCATTTCCTCTTTGGTATAGTTGTTTTCGAGGAAAACATCAATCTGCGGAATAATATTCATAGCCAACTGATAAGGAAACTTGTTAATTGTGGGTTCTTCACCATTGGCAACTTGCTTCACCTGATTTTCCAATTCTGCAATTCCCTGCGCACCTGCCCCACTGGCTGCCTGGTAAGTTGCCACATGAACCCGTACAATTTTCGACATATCGTTGATCGGCTTCAGCGCAACAACCATCTGAATGGTTGAACAGTTCGGATTTGCAATAATATTACGCGGACGAACCAGCGAATCTTCAGGATTAACTTCAGGAACAACCAGTGGCACATCCGAATCGTAGCGGAATGCGCTCGAATTGTCGATCATAATTGCCCCGTATTTGGTAATTGTATCAGCAAATTCTTTCGAAATAGAGGCGCCGGCCGAAGTCAAAGCAATATCGATATCCTTAAAATCGTCGTTGTGTTTCAATTCCTTTACTACCAGTTTTTTGCCCCCGAATTCATACTCGTTTCCGGCAGAACGACCGGAACCAAACAAAACCAGTTCATCAAGAGGAAAATTTCGTTCAGCCAAAACTTTCAGAAATTCCTGACCTACGGCACCACTTGCCCCAACTACTGCAACTTTCATTTCGAGTTGTATTTATTTGTTTTACAATTTACTAACTAGTTATTGATCTGTTTCGAAAATATCTGAATAATTTTTGTTAAATTAAATCAGAATTTTCCATTCCAGATTTTAATTTTCGGTTCAAAATTAATGCTTTGCTTTTAATTTTCTTAAAAATGGCCCGATTTATTTTTATTTTTTCAATTATTCTTGTCCATTTTTTAACAATCGTAAGTAAAAATGGTTTTTGTGCCATTTCTACTATTCCGAATTTTGATGCAAAAATAGAAACCTTTGCAGACTTTGATTCGGTTTTTACCGAAGATTTTGAATCTGGAAATATCTCGGGTTGGAAACAAACCAACGATTGGGAAGTTTCTGCCGAAAACAGCATTGCAGGAGCCAATTCTCTTCGGCATTCCGCTAAAGCAACAAACGGGTCCTCATCATTATTTCATTCATTTTCTGCTGAATTGAATTCCGACAATTTGAAGTGGTCGCTCAAAATCAAAAACGGCAATTGGGATCCTTCTTCATCCAATAAATTTTGGTTCTATTTGTGCGCCGATACCACACGCACTGAGCTCATCAACGGCTTTGCGGTGGGCATAAATATCTCCGGAAGCAGTGATTTACTTGAACTTTGGCGAGTTAAAAAGGGCAAAGCCGACAGCCTGATTATTCGAACCGATTTCGATTGGAATGCCTCTACACAAGTTTTCCTAACTGTAAAAAGATCGACACGTGGAATTTGGACACTGAACTACCAAACGGGCACCGAAGCCATAAGTCCTGATTTTTCGGGAACCGACCGAACCGCTTTCAGCTTTACAAACGTTGGCCTGATTTTTAATTTCACGTCCACACGTGCCGGACAACTTTGGATTGACGACATTTCGATTGCCAAACAAGCGGGAGAACTTTTCATTCAGGATATTAAAATCATTGATTCGCATTCTGTTTCCGTCGTATTTAACAAGCCCGTAAACCCAGCTTCTATCCACTCGGGAAATTTTAAACTGACCGACGAAAACGATCAGGAAATTCAGGTTACTCAAGCGAAAGCATCGCCCGGATCCGACCGCTCCGTTGATATTAAGTTCGAAAGCGTTCAGGGAATTGAGCTGAAATTAAGCGTTTCAGGAATTTCAGACCTCAGGGGAAAAACAATGGCGCCCGAAACCAAAACTTTTTCATTTACTTTTTCTCCTGAAGTTGGTTCGGTTTTAATCAACGAAATTCTGTTTAATCCGTTTTCCGGCGGAGTCGATTTTGTGGAACTGGTGAATGTTTCGCAGCAAACAATTCCGGTACACCGGTTGAAACTAGCCGCCAGAAACGATACGTTGGCTTTGAAACAAATTTATTCCGTCAGCAATGTAAAACGATATCTGAGACCTGGTCAATTCCTGGTTTGTACCAAAGACTCTTCGATTTTGGCATCTCAATATTTTACAAATAATCCGGAAAGTTTTTGTGTAATGAAAACTTTACCCAGTTTTTCGGATGATGCGGGAACCGTGGTTGTTCTGAATGATTCGCTCGAAGTTTTGGACGAATTCAGTTATTCAGCAAAAATGCACTCTCCATTTCTGGCCGACGAAAACGGCGTTTCGCTTGAACGAATTTCATTGGAGAAACCAACACAGGATCGAAACAACTGGGCTTCGGCAGCAGCTTCTGTTGGCTTTGCCACGCCCGGATTACCCAATTCTCAAGCTCCGTCAGAAACTGAAATTCAGGATGAAATTACTCCGGAACCAAAAGCTTTTTCACCCAACGGCGATGGCTACAACGACGAACTCACCATAAATTATAACTTCAGCAAAACCGGCTACATAGCCAACGCCCGCATTTTCGATTTAGCTGGCCGACAAGTTCGGTTCCTGACTAAAAATCAGTCTGTCGCCCAACAAGGAAGTTGGTTTTGGGATGGCAAAAACGAAAACGGGCAAAAGTTAACTCTTGGCGTTTACATCATTCTCGTTGAAGTTTTTGACCAGTCTGGACAAACGAAAGCATTTAAAAAAGTTTGCACGTTGACTGATCGGCTCGACTGAAGAAACGATCTTTTCAATGCTTTTCGACATTTTACCTAAATAATCAATGCAAAAGATTCCAATACATAAGTTATTTATGTATATTCGCTTAAATTTACGATTCATGGGAACAAATCAATTGTATAAAGGAAGTCTGTCCACTATTATCCTGAAGCTTTTGGGCGAAAAAGGGCGCATGTATGGATACCAGATTACACAGGAAGTTAAGGCTATTTCCTCCGGAGAATTTGTGATTACAGAAGGTGCGCTCTACCCTATGCTGCACAAATTGGAAGCACAAGGCTTGCTTACTGTAGAAATTGAAATGACCGGAAACCGGATGCGCAAATATTATTCGATTACCAAAAACGGCAAAAAAGAAGTGGCGAACCTGATGACTGAAATGGAATCGTATATCCGCAACATGCAAAGTTTGCTGAACCCAAAAATTGATCTGGCATGATTAAGAAAGTAAGTCCAAAAGAACTGGAAGAACTGCATGAATTTTGCTTTTTTCGGTCTGTTGTTCACTACGATATGCAGGTAGAACTGGTTGATCATTTAGCTACTGCAATTGAAGAACGTTGGAATACAAATCCCAAATTACCGTTTCAGAAAGCATTGGAACAAGTCGACCAACAATTTGGCGGACATGCAGGTTTTGTGATTATTCGCGAAGAAAAAGAAAAGGCAATGCGCAAAAAATATCGACGATTGCTCTGGAATTTTGTGGCAGCATATTACAAATTTCCAAAAATCCTGATCACTTTTTCATTGTTTCTTGGGATTTTCACCGCACTTCAATTCTTTGGAAACGACTTGTGGATTGTAAGTTCAATGGTGATCATGTTCTTTGCTTTTTCGCTTTTTTACTTCCTCTACTATTTCCCCAGGTATGTTAAAATCAAGGTTGAAGCAAAACAATCTTTTCTTTTAAACCAAATTACTTTGAAAGGAATAACCTCTAAAACCATGCTCTTGAGTGGCGGATTTGTGAGTTCGCTTTCTCATATTTCTCAATTTTCAATGTTTCAAAGTGTTCTTTTTTCAACACTTGCGTCACTTTTCATCGTTCTGGTTTATGCCGATTGCTTTTTCATTCCAAAGAAAATACATGAACATTTCTCGGCGCAATTTCCTCAATTTGTAAAATCCTGAAGTAATGGACAGAAAATTATCATCGGAACAAATCGACGATTTATATAAATTCTGCGAAGAACAAGATGTTAAATACTACGATGTTCAATTGGAATTGGTCGATCATCTGGCTGCTGCAATTGAGCAAAAATGGAATACGAATCCCAAACTTTCCTATGAAAAAGCGCTTTGGTCAGTTTTCGATCAGTTTGGCGCTTCCGGTTTTCGAAAAATAAAATCGAACAAAGAGAAGGAGTTGCAAAAGAAATACAAACGAATCAAATGGAAATACATTGGTGAGTTCTTCAAATTGCCTAAGATTGTCCTGACAATTATGATCACATTTCTTATATTTTCGATTCTAGATGTTACCAATTTGAATCTCCGGACAAGCACAAATTTGATTTTAGTGTACTGTGGCTTGCTGCTTGCATTTCTTGCTTTTATTTATCCACGAATATCTCAATTGCATCTTAAACCTGGAAAATCCTTCCTGCTTTATGAACAAATGAAAGTATTTCGGAAAGTCATTTATGTATTTGGATTTATGCCTCTATTCATGAGAAATTTATTTCAGGACATCTGGGAAAACTCAGTTTTTACAACTTCCGAAGTTCTTTTCATGCACGTCGTTATCGCTTTCTTGATTACATTTTTTAGTATCATGATGTTTGTGATTGCATATTATATCCCCAAAAGAATCAAAGAAGATTTCACCCGTGAATTCCCTCAATTCGTAAAATCCTGAAATTATGAGCGAACGAAAACTAACTCCGGAAGAAATCAAAGAGCTTTTTGCATTCTGCTGTAAACACAGGGTTTATCAGTACGATTTGCAGATTGAGTTAATCGATCATTTGGCTTCCTCCATTGAAAATTATTGGATTATAGAACCTGAAATATCTTTTAATCAGGCATTAAATAAAACCTATAAAAGCTTCGGGGAAAATGGCTTTTCAAAAATAAAAGCAGAAAAAGAAAAAGCTCTGCGGAAAAAATACAATCGCTTGTTATGGCGATTCGTTGGAGAATATTTTAAACTCCCCAAAATTATCCTGACCATTGCAATTTCCCTTGTTCTTTTCACACTTCTTCAGTTTTCCAATATTCAGGCTTTTTTGGTAGTGAGCTACCTGATTCTCTTTCTCCCATTTGGACTAATCTATTACTTCTATTTGTTCCCCAAATATTTCCAGATAAAAGTGATTCCCGGGAAATCATTCTTATTGATCAATTATTTAAAGAAATTCGACGACTCATTCCTATTTATGAGTTGGATTCCTGTAAATTCATTTCCTTTTTTCAATTTGTTAAAGCATACAAACAATAGCTGGGTAAATTTGCTTGTGGCGGTTACACTTACTTTCGTTACAATTGTTGTATATGCCTCCTGTTTTTTTGTTCCCCAGAAAGTTCGGGAACATTTTACCCGTGAATTCCCTCAATTCGTGAAATCCTGAAAACAATGGAAAACCGAAAACTTACCGACGCCGAAGTTGAAAGGCTGTTCGAGTTTTGCCGCAAACATTACGTGCCTGAATATGATTTGCAGATCGAACTGGTCGATCATTTAGCTTCAGGAATTGAAGAGCAATGGCAGGAAGATCCGGATATACCTTTGCCGATTGCTTTGAACAAGACGTTCGACAAATTTGGAATCTATGGTTTCAGCAAAATTAAAAACCAGAAGGAAAAAGAGTTGTACCGAAAATATCGCCGGTTGTTCTGGCAGTATACACTCGAATTTTACAAACTGCCCAAAGTGATCCTGACTATCGCACTGATTTTAATCCTCTTTTCGGTATACCGGGCCGTCAATAATTTTTTCTGGGTCACCATAGTCATTTTTGTTGCAATCATAGTTTTCGACGTGATGTATTTGGCGTGGATTTATCCTGGAAAGCATAAGATCAAAACAAAAAACGAACAATCATTTCTGATCATCAATTACCTGAAAAGTCGCCAGTTAGGATTAAATCTTATTTTCCAGATTCCCTTACAGGGGATACAAGTATTGTCGCGAAACAACTACAGCTATCTAAATAATACCACCCTAATGTTCATTTCATCCCTATCGCTGGTTTCATTAAGCATCTTGATGTACGTTTATTTTATGGTAATACCCGTCAAAATTAAAGAGCATTTCACTCAACAATTTCCCAAATTTATTCTATCCTAAATTGTAACAAAACATAAGAAACACAAACATATATCGAAAGTCCAAAATACTAAACATGAATCCAAATCTCTTTTCATTCGCCTGGCGCGAAACCATCCGATCGGCTTACTGGAATAAAAGTCTGGCCACCAGCATCGGACTGGGGTTTCTGGCTATCTATTTTTCCGCAAGTTTTCTGTTTCTTGGTTTCGCGGTTCCTAAAATTCTGTCTGAAGAATTTCCCAATGATGATCCGGTAAGCAAATTCAACAGTTTTGTTTTGGTTTATTTTGGTTTCGACCTGATTATCCGCCAGTTGATGCAGAAGTTGCCAACCATTAGTTTTAAACCATTTATTGTCCTGAATATCAGGCGCCGCAAAATCGTCAATTACCTGATGATCCGCTCGCTTTTCAGTTTTTTCAACCTGCTACCATTTTTTCTGATTATACCTGTAACTTTCAAACTATTCATTGGCGTGCATTCAGGAATTGAAACAGTTGCCTGGATTCTGGCCATGTTCATCCTAATTCTTGGAAGTCACTTTCTGGCTATTTTCATTAAATGGAGGTTCAACGAAGCCGAGTATGGTTTTTTCATTTTTCTGGCCGGTATTGCCGGACTTTTTGCCATCAATTACTACGGAATCCTTGATCTTTCCGGGGGTTTGGGCAATCTGCTCGATTTGGTTCTGCGATACCCCGCGCTTTCGGTTTTGTTCATTTTACTTCCCGTTTCTTTTTATTTCCTGAATTATAATTTCCTGATCAGCCGAATGTATCTGAATATGCTTTCAACCAAGCAGAAAGACGAAAAAATCCGCGATTATTCGTGGCTGAATAGTTTGGGTGAAACCGGTCGTTTCATTGCTCTCGAACTTCGGCTAATCTGGCGTAACAAACGTCCCCGCTCTGTTGCCATGATGACGCTAATATTTCTGGCTTACGGATTGCTCATTTACAGGCCACAGTCCGGCAAGGAACTTCCGGAGTTTATATTTATTCTTGGCGGGGTAATTTTGGTCGGCATGTTTTCCATCTCATACGGGCAATTTTTTCCGGCGTGGCACAGCAACTATTTTTCGATGCTCATGTGTCAACGGCTGAAAATGAAACAGTTCCTGTTGTCGTTTTACATGCTGGTTGCCGTTATTTCAGTTTCGGCCTATTTTATTACCCTTCCTTATGCGTTTATGCATACCAAAATAATTTACACGCATTTGGCCATGTTGCTTTACAATCTGGGTATTAACGTTCCGATTATTTTCTTCATCGGTTTATTCAGCAAAAAGCGGCTCGATTTAAACCAATCGTCTGTTATGAATTACCAGGGCGTTGGTGCATCGCAATGGCTGGCCGGCCTTCCCATGTTGCTTGGCCCAATTGGTTTGTTCTATCTGTTTCAGCTTATTTTTGGAACGGTAGGCGGCTACGTCGGACTGGGAATCCTCGGAATTATCGGCATTTCGTTCCATACCATTATTATCGACTACTTTTCAAAGCAATACCTGAAGAAAAAACATCAACTCATCAAAAACTATAAAAACTCCTGATCATGATACAGATACAAGACCTCATCAAAGCATACAACAAGGAAATCGTGTTGAATATTCCTGAACTGACCATCGAAAAAGGAGAAATTTTCGGACTGGTTGGAAACAATGGCGCCGGAAAAACGACCATGTTCAACATTGTGCTCGACCTGATTACTGCCAGCAAAGGTCAGGTTGTAAGCAAAGGAATTGTTGTTCGCGATTCGGAAGACTGGAAAGATTTTACTGGTGCATTTATCGACGAAACATTCCTGATCGGCTACCTCTCCGCCGAAGAATATTTCAATTTCATAGCCGGATTACGGCAAATGAACAAAACTGAAACCACAGAATTTCTGGAAACTTACAAGGACTTTTTCAATGGCGAAATTCTGGGCAAAAAGAAATTCATCCGCGACTTTTCGAAAGGAAATCAGAAAAAAGTAGGTATTGTTGCCGCTTTGATGGGAAAACCCGAGGTGATTGTTTTGGACGAACCATTTGCTAACCTTGATCCTAGTTCGCAATATAAACTCCGGAAGCTGATCAAGGATTTTGCCGCGAAAAACGGTTCAACTTTCCTGATTTCCGATCACACGCTCGAAAACATTGCCGACGTTTCAACCCGTTTAATCATTCTTGAAAAAGGCAAAATCGTTCGCGACGTGCCGAAAACCGCAACCACGCTTCAGGAAATTGAAGCTTTCTTTAAACCTGTTGTTGAGGCGGATTAGTTCTAAGATGATGGACTATAAAGCGCTTGATTAAACAGTATTTGTTTTGAAATTGTATTTTTTCGAATAGCGATGATAAAAAAAGAATATCATTATTGGTTTGAACCTGATGAAAGAATTGAAGGGTTAAAAGCGATGTTTGAAGGGTTCAATAATGCACTAAAGATATTCGAAAAGAAATACGAAGAAATTAGTTGGTATGATGCTGATTTCTATTATGAAGAGACCGATCTGATTTACGGAGTAGTATTGGTGAGTCTCCAGAACTATATAAATAAGTGGTGTACTGTTTTCGTAGAATCAAAATTATTTGGGTACACGAAAACCTATCAATTCTACGAGAAAGGCTCGAAAGTAATCAACAATGGCATAACTCAAATTCGACTTGTCATAGAGCTTGCTAATTACTTTAAACACCGGGATGATGAAGGTAATTTGCAGTTTCATACGGCAGATTGCCTCACCAAATTAAACCTTACTGAACTATCAAAAGAAGAGGACGAAAGAAATGAAAATAGATTAGAAATTGAGGGATTACTTCTATTATGTTCTAACAAAATAGATCTTTGCGAATTATTGCAAATAGTAATAGATTGGAGAGAGAATGTGATCAGACAGTCAAAAATAAATATTGAAACAGATTAATGTACATTTCGATTATCATTAAGAGTATTCTCCAAACATTCTACTCAAGTTTGTGTTTCTTAAATCTGATTAAAGAACATTTCCAGTCATTATGAGTTACAAATTCAAATTGGCAGTTCTATCCCTGTTTAGCCTTTTCGCCTGCACTCCAGCCAGTCACAAAATCAAACTTCAAACCGGCGATTTGTTGTTTCGCGAAAAGACTTCAGGAAACATTTCGCAAGCCATTGATAAAGTGACACAAACTTCAGCAGAAACGCATTTTTCACATGTGGGTCTGGTCGAAATTACCGATTCAGGAATACAGGTTTTACATGCCGACCCGGAAGGTGGAACCTGCGAAATTTCGCTCGAAAAGTTTCTTCATCCCGAAGGCGATTCGGTGACTGTAATTGCTTACCGCCTGAAAGAAGACTGGCAAAAGTCCATTCCGGAAGCCATTAAAAAAGCCCGGCAAATGTTGGGAAAGCCCTATAATTTCAGCTATATACTATCGGACACAGCGCACTACTGTTCCGAATTCATTTATCGCTCATTTGAAAACGATTCGGTTTTTACGCTCTACCCTATGACTTTCAAAGATCCGGCGACTGGCGAATTTTTTCCAACCTGGGTTGACTATTACCAAAAAATGGAAATTGAAATTCCGGAAGGATTGCCGGGCTGCAACCCCAATGGGCTGGCGGCTTCCGGGAAACTGGAAAAACTTGGAGAAATTGAGTAGCCGAAGAATGCGCTGAAGTCCAGTTTTAAAAAGCAATTCTACTAGCGTACAATTGTACTTTGCCGTTCACATCAGTCAACGGATAACTGCAAATTTTTGTTCTTCTTTGCGTGTAGCTTTGCAACAACATACAAGGCAAGTACAGCGGTGCAAAAATATGCGACGATCTGAAGCAACATTCCGAAATATTCAGCCCGAACATCCTGAATACCCGCGCCCATGCTGCGAACCCGAAGATAGGCAGGAATCATCAGAGAGGATGGGAACAATTGTGCAAGGGTATTTACGATTGGCGGAATAGAGGACGTTGGCCACGAAATACCACTCAGGAAAACCACGATGGGCGACAAAAATACCATAAACATAATGGATGATTCGCGTCGTTTGAAAAGCACTGAAAATGTGATTCCCATAAAAATGACGGCAAGCAAATAAGGTAAAGTAAGCATGACAACAGTCAGATAACTGCCTTGATCGGGATAATTGAACCACGAATGAATCCAAACCATTGTGAAAATACTATTGACAGCGTATATGGTGAGATACGATAAAGTTTTTCCGAACAAAACAGGCAAAACGCCTCCAGGTTTCAGCGCCACAGGAACCATAAAATGGTCACGCTTTTCTTCTTTGGCAGTTCCTCCTACCATTCCTATTCCAATTAAAAGCGTTTGCTGAAGAATGACAATGATTATTCCGGGCATCACAAACGAACCGTAGCCGGCACCTGGATTAAACCAAAAATGCATATCGGTTTGAAGCGGATCACGCATTTGCAGCGCCTGCTCATACGATTTCCCTTGCAGCATCAGTTTTTTAATTTCAACACCGGCAGAAAAAGTACCCACAGCCGAAACTGATCCGGATATCAATTGCCTGTAAATCAGGAAATAACTTCCATCAGCAAAAACAGCCACATTGGCTTGTTTTCCTGATAAAATATCCTTCTCAAACTTTTCAGGAATAACGACAATTCCTCCTGAATTTCCTTCGTAGAAATCCTTTTGTGCTTCGTCGAGGCTATTGGCTTCGCGATTGATCGAAATCTGACTGGTTCCGTTCAACATCCGAACCAACTGCCTGCTTGTTGAAGTGTGGTCAAGATCGACAATCGTGGTTTTCAGTTCGCGTACCACTTCGTTTTTGTAAGCAATGGAATAGGCCAATGGATAAATCAGCATGGCGCCGACCAAAATCAGGAGAGCGCCACTGTCGTGACGGATATTCCGGAGTTCTTCCCTGTAAAATTGCCCGGTCATTTCAAGACCTTTTGAAAGGCCTCCCCTTACCCCTCCTTTGGAGGGGATATTGAGCCGAAGATATTTTTTTATATTATTCCAGAAATTCATATCTATTTATTTTTTGCCCTCCCTTTTGGGGAGGGTTTGGGTGGGGCTACTTATTATACTTTCCCCCAAAACCTTTTCTCCTTCAGTATGCGTTTCATTCGTGGCAGAAAAATAACCGACAGCAGTATAAACGGAAGAAACAAAGCCAGTGGAACGAGTGCGTGAACAATGGCTTCGCCCCGCATCGCCTGCGAAATAAATATTTTAATCCAGTAGGTGAATGGGAAAATGTACGAGAAAATTCGTGCAGCGAGCGGCATGGCAAATTGTGGAAATGTCAATCCCGAAAATGTCAGCGCCATCATCGAATAAGCGCTGGCCAGCGAAAGTGCAAGTCGCAGATTGGCCGTTGCTGAAACCAGAAATACAGCCAGCATTTGGTATGTCATAATCAGGAACAGTTCCGAAATCAGGAGGAATGCAAAACTACCTGCCAGCGGAGTTTCCATCTGAACAAACAAAATCATGTTCATGACCATGGCATCCACAAACAACAGAAATGTATACGGCGCCAGTTTACCGGCCAGGGCCACAATCAAACTCCCTCCGGATTCCTGCAACCATTCGGGCCCGGTGCCTTCCTTTACTTCAAGTCCAACGGCAAAAACGCCTGACAAAAGGGTAAAAACAATCAACATCAAAGGGAGCAAAGCAGAAAGCAGAAAATACGAATAGTTTCCAAACGGGTTGAAAAGAATGTGTTGCTGAAGCCTTACCGGCTGAATTTTAGCCATCGCCTGCTCTTCGTTCAGTCCAGATTTCATGGCAATTTGCAATTTTATTCCTCCTGAAAGCGTTGCCAGCGCTTTATAGATCCCTTTTTGTAAATAGCCGCCTTTCAGGATATTGGTATTGTTAATAAATACCCGCACTGTTTCGTTTTGGCCTTTCAGAATATTTTTTTCGGTTCCCTCCGGAATAATAATCACCGCATCGAGCTTACCTTCTTTCATTTGCTGATAAGCCTCGGTCTGATCGGTAAAATGCCCTGCAATTTCGGCTTCGGGAGCGGCGTTGATCCACATGCCGATTTTTCGCGACAGATTCGTATTGTCCAGGTCGACCATGCCAACCGGGATATTACGCGGCACTCCTGCCGAAAAGATCGACAACAAAATAATGAAAGCGATTAGCGGACCAATCAACGTGGTAAACAGGTAAATCGTAGATCCGGTCATCCGGTCGAATTCCCGAAAAAGGACTCTGAAAAACGGAGAGCCTCCCCCCAACCCCCTCCGAGGCAGGGGGCTTTCTGAAATGCTACGAGTAGATTTATCTTTTGAAATCGGCTTACTCATTTTTTAATGTAATAGCTTTCTAAATTTTTACAACCAATTCTTTTCTTAAGCAGGGAAGGGTTGGTGTTCGGGCTTTTTAAAGTCTCCACTTCGGGGAGATTTAGAGGGGCTGTTTTTCCAGTTAACCAACACACTCATTCCCGGACGCAGCCCTTCAACCGGTGAAGTTGGTACAGCGTGAATTTCGAACGATTTCATGTCGAACCCGCCGGAAGTTTTGGTTGCATTCCAGGTTGCAAAATCGGCCAAAGGACTGATATAGTTCACTTTCAACATCACCTCTTTGTTGCCAAGAGCCGGAATGGTGGCATTTATTTCACTGCCCATCCTGATATCGGCCATCAGGTCTTCGCGGATAAAAAGCGTTGCCCAGCAGTCCTTCAAATCGATAATTGTTATCACCGGGAAACCGGTTGGAACCAGCTCTCCACATTCTGAAACGAGGTTTGAAATTTCTCCGGAAGCGGGTGCCTTAATTTGTGTTTCGGCCAAATAAGCTTCCACTTCTTTGATCCCGCCTTCTGCCTGATTCACCAACTCCCGCGCTGCACGTTTATCCTCAACCCGGGCGCCCTTCACCGCTTTTTCCCATTGCGATTTAGCCGCGTTTGCGGTTTCGCGTCCGGCTTTGGCCTGCGTTTCTGCTTCATCGCGTTTTTGTTCCGAAACTACACCGTCTTTGTACAGATTTTCAACGCGCTGAAAGGTTTTTTCATACAACCGGGCTGCTGCTTCGGCTTTCACATAAAGATTGTAGGCCGACGAAATATCTTCAGCCTGCGCCCCGTTTTGTGCTTTCTGGCTTTGAGCCTGAGCTGCATTTCGTAAAGCAGTAACCTGCATCAGCTTGGCGTCGATTTCGGGACTATAAATTGAAAAAAGGAAATCGCCTTTAGCAACCTGCTGTCCTTTTTTCACGGCAATGCTGTCGATTCGTCCCGGAATTTTAGACGCGACCCGAAATTGCGTCGCTTCAATTTCGCCCTGAACTTCGAGTGGCAGCGGCCGGGTGATGATCCAGGTGGTGTAAAGCAGGAAAATCAGTACCGCGGTAAAGAACAAACCGATGATAAAATTTCTTGTCTTGTTCATGGTCTTCAGTTTATCTATTTTTTAAAATGTTTCGGAAATGGCGTCTTCGCTGGTTTGATAACTCAAAAAAACTTCCGGAGTACCGCAAACCTGGAGCAAGGTAGCGAGCGTTACATCGTAACTGTAGAGCGCCTGAAGCCTGTCGATTTTTACTTTGGCAACGAGCAAATTGGCATCCACAAGCTCAGTTGAAGTAGACAATCCCTCATGAAAAGCTTTTTCACGGCTTTCGGCATACGTTTTTGCAAATTCGAGAGTTTTATCCAGTTCATCGAGTTGCTCAACCTGCATCCCCAGTTGCTGGTACAATTTCCGGATGATGGTGCGAATATCTTCTTCAGCTTTCAGTCCGGCTTCTTCCACCTGCTGTCCTTTAAATTTGGCTGCCTGAAGTTTCCGGTTGCGGGCATTCCCTTCAAACAGCGACCAGTTCAGGCCAACACCAACCATCCAGTCAGGCACGTAGGGAGATAAATCTTTGTTTGCCAGATCGTAGGTTCCGGTTAAAGCTACGGTTGGCAGATAATTACTTTTTTCGAGTTTCACACCGGTTGCAGCCAGTTCCTTTTTCGAACTAACTTGCTGCAACTGTGGATTATTAGCCAGCGCCAGACTGATGAAATAATCTTCCGGTTCGTATTTCTTCAGGATAAACAGCGGGCTTGCGGGCGTAAAATTACTGCTATCGGTAATTGCCAGCGTATTTTCGAGCGCACGTCGAACAATAGAAATATCGCGCTGCGACTTTTTCAGTTCGCGTTCGGCATCGGCATTGGCAACCTGAGCGTGAAGAAATTCAACTTTAGCTATTTGTCCTTGCTCTGTCAGTTTTTCTGAATCAAACAAATGTCTTTTCATGGCATCGGCTACCTGCCCGCGAACTTTGCAAGCCTGCTCGGCGAGTACCAAACCGTAGTAGCGTGTGGCCAGTTCGCTCAGCAATTCACCCTGTCGCTGCTTCTTTCCCAAAGTAGTCTCTTCTTCCTGAATTTTAGACGCCTCATTGGCGGCATTGATTTTCCCACCGGTGTAAAGCGGCCAAACGAAATTGGCATTCACTGCCACAAATTGCTTTTCCTGAATCATTTGGTTCCATTCGGATGCATTGATTTTAGCTTCTCCTTCGAGCAATTTGGCGCGAACAGCTTGCGTACTGAGATTATCAGGCAGAACAGGAAGCATTCCAGAAGTGTTTGGATCGGGATTTGGCACGCCGGAAAAGTTACCGAAATGCCCCAACGCATCGTAAAGCGGTGTTATGGCATCGCGAACCGGTGTTAAGTCGAGTGTGAGCGGATCGGCCATCTGAACGGCATTGGCTGTAACAAAAACCCGGGGAGCCCGAAGTCCGAAAGTCGCTTTACGGCTAGCCTCTTTTTCGCTGATTTCGTAATCGGCCCGCTTCAAAATATGACTGTTGGCGTTCATGTGCTCATATGCCTCGCCAAAGGACAGTGGCTTTGTTTGATTTTGTGCAACCGCAACTGCTTGTATTAAAATTAGTAGGGACCCAATTCCCATTTGCTTGAGCTGTTTCTTCATGGCTAAATAATTTCTGGTACAAAGAAAATTAACTTTATCGAACAATTTAGTATTATGGTCGATTTATTATTGTTTTATCTCCTGAATTAAAGTTCTTTTAATATGAGTTTCTTTATACATTTGGAGGAAGCAAATAATCAGGACGTTAATTCAATTCAAATGGAATTAAATAAAGATCAAACTATTGCATTCGACAAAGCCGCTTATTTGTGCAGCAAAACGGAAAAATGCACCTCCGAAATTCAGGAGAAATTACGACTTTGGGGACTTTCTGCTGAAGATTCGGAACCAATAATTAAAAAGCTAATTGCTGAAAAATACATCGACGACGAGCGGTTTGCCCGTGCATACGTAAAAGATAAATTCAGGTTCAACCACTGGGGAAAGCAGAAAATTGCTCACCTTTTGAGAGCCAAAAATATTTCTTCGGAAATATTGGAACTGGCCTTTGAAGAAATTGAAGAAGAAGGCTATTCAGACGAATTGAAAAAGCTACTGACAGATAAGCTGAAATCAACAAAAGGAAAAGACAAATATGATTTACGGAGCAAGTTGATGCGCTTTGCATTGGGCAGAGGTTTTGAGTCCGGAAAAATTTACGAGCTATTTAAAGAATTAGGAATCTAGTCATCCTGAATTGGTTTCAAGTTCTTAATTCAATGAATTACAGATCCCGAAATAAATTCGGGATGACCGTATAACGAGTTTGCTAAAACGAATCCACTTCGCGGTAAGCAGCAATCAGTCGCTTCTCGCCTTCAGTTCCCGGAAGTGAAATGCCATGTTCCATTCCCATAACTCCCTGGTAACCTTTTTCGTGAATGTATTTGAACACGTTTTTGTAATTTATTTCGCCGGTAGTCGGTTCTTTTCGTCCGGGATTATCCCCAATCTGGAAATATGCAATTTCGTCCCACGCCAGTTCAATGTTGTTGATCAGGTTTCCTTCCATTTTTTGCATGTGGTAAATATCATACAAAATTTTGCAGGCCGGGCTGTTCACAGCTTTGCAAATCATGTAGCTCTGTTGCGATGTTTGCAGATATAAATCAGGTGAATCCGAAAGCGCCTCCAAAACCATTACCAGCCCATGTGGTTCCAGAATTTCGGCACCCCGGCGCAAAGCGTCGATCACATTTGCATCCTGCATCCCTATCGGAATTTTCCGCTCAAAACTTCCGGGAACCACGGTCATCCATTTGGCATTTACACGTTTCGCCACATCAACGGCTTTCCGGCAGCCATCCAGAAAAATATCGATGTATTCCTGTTTGCCCGCAGCAAACGTGTTTGCAAGATTTCCGCCCTTATCAACCACAAACACGCCCATAGTCATGTTTAATGCGGCCAGTGTTTCTCCGATTTTCGACTGTAGAGCCGGCTCGCGTCCCATCATGCCGTTATCCTCAAATGCCGTAAATCCCTGATCGGCCATAAATTTAATCTGGTCGATCAAATCTTCGCCCGCACTATTTTTGAACATTCCGAAATGTGGGCCATATTTTAGCTTGAAAGGTGGTTCAGCAGCAATTGATTTTACTGAAGCGAAAGTCTTGCCTGACCCGGCCAGCCCCATTGCAGCAACCGTTCCGGCTGCATTTCTTAAAAACGAACGTCGTTCCATGATAGTTTAGTTTAGATTCAGGAATCTAAGATATGAATCTGTTTATTTGAACGCAAATTTATATTGGATTTAGCCATTCTGGTCTGGTAGGTTTTTCGTCAAATTAGCGATGGCATCCGAAAAAGTTTTCTAATTTTATCCATCCAAATGAACCCGGAAACTAAAATTTGTAACCAATTAAATTTAAACCAATATGATGAATCGAAAATTACGCATGGGCATGGTTGGTGGCGGCAGCGATGCTTTCATCGGAGCAATCCACCGTCTGGCAGCCTTTATGGACGGGCAAATCGAACTGGTTTGCGGCTGTTTCAGTATCAATCCTGAAATTTCACTTTCTTCGGGAAAATCGTATTATCTTCCTGAAAACCGGGTTTACAAAACCTACGAGGAAATGTTTGCCAACGAAGTTAAATTGCCTGAAGGCGACCGGATGGATTTTGTTACGATCGTCACACCAAACTTTGCACATTTTGGACCTGCAATGATGGCTCTCGAAAACGGATTCAATGTGGTGATCGACAAACCCATTACATTTACGCTCGACGAAGCGCTCCAATTACAAAAGAAACTTGAAGAAACTGGCTTGTTGCTGGCGTTAACCCATACCTATTCAGGATATCCCGCTGTTAAGCATGCCAAACAAATGGTGGCCGAGGGACAGTTTGGAAAAATCCGCAAAATATTTGTTGAATATCCCCAAGGCTGGTTGTCCTCGAAACTTGAAGACACCGGAAACGCCCAGGCTTCCTGGCGAACTGATCCAAAACGTTCAGGAAAAGCCGGAGCTATGGGCGATATTGGTACGCATGCCCATCATTTGGCTGAATACATCACTGGCCTGAAAACAACTCAACTTTGTGCCGAACTGAATGTTTTCGTTCCTGGTCGTTTGCTCGATGACGATGGCGCAGTTCTACTTCGGTTCGATAATGGTGCCAAAGGCGTTTTAATTGCTACCCAAATTGCTGCCGGTGAAGAAAATGCATTGAAAATTCGTGTTTACGGCGATAAGGGTGGACTTGAATGGGCACAAATGGAACCCAATACGCTGATTGCCAAATGGACCAGCAAGCCAACCGAAATATTGCGTGTTGGCACATCAATGGGAGCGGCTGCCAATGCCAACACCCGAACCCCCGGCGGACATCCTGAAGGTTATCTCGAAGCATTTGCAAATATTTACCGCAATTTCTCGTATCATCTTCGCTCCAAAATGAACGGTGAACAGCCGAAGCCGGAATGGCTCGATTACCCTGGTATTGAAGATGGCGTTCGCGGAATGCAGTTTATTGATGCTGTCGTTGATGCCGGATATAATGACGACATAAAATGGGTACCTTTTAAATAGTTTCGTGTTGCGAGGTACGCGTTACGAGTTCCTTACCATATCCGAACCACGGAACCCGTATCTCGCAACTTCTTATTTACAACCAATAAAACAAAAATATTATGGGCAGACCAGTAACATTATTTACCGGACAATGGGCAGACCTTACTTTTGAAACAATTTGCGAAAAAGCCCTTGAGTTTGGCTACGATGGCCTTGAACTTTGCACCTGGGGCGATCACATGGAAATCGATAAAGCTGATCAGGCATATTGCGATGCACGCAAAGAAACGCTTGCCAAATACGATCTTCAGTTATTTGCCATTTCAACACATCTTGTAGGGCAATGTGTTTGCGACCCGATTGATGAACGTCACAAGGGTATTCTTCCCGATTATATCTGGGGCGACGGCGATCCTGAAGGAGTTCGTCAAAGAGCCGCAGCAGAAGTACTTAAAACAGGAAAAGTTGCCAAAATGCTGGGCCTGAATGTGGTAAACGGCTTCACAGGAAGTCCGATCTGGCACATGCTGTATTCGTTTCCGGCAGTGAGCCAGGAAACAATCGACAAAGGTTACGCCGACTTTGCCAAACGCTGGATTCCGATTCTGGACGAATACCAGAAAATGGGAATTAAATTTGCATTGGAAGTACACCCGACAGAAATTGCTTTCGATATCGCAACTGCCCGCCGGGCGTTGAAAGCCGTGAATTATCATCCGGCCTTTGGTTTCAATTTCGATCCAAGCCATTTGGGTTATCAGGGCGTCGACTATGTGAAATTTATCTATGAATTCTCCGACCGAATTTTCCATGTTCACATGAAAGATGCATACTGGAGCGAGCATCCGATGGACATCGGCGTGTTTGGCGGTCATACCGAATTTGGTGACAATCGTCGCTACTGGAATTTCCGGAGTTTGGGCCGCGGTAAAATTGATTTCGAAAACATTATTCGCGCTTTAAACGACATCAAATACCAGGGACCGCTATCGGTTGAATGGGAAGACAGCGGCATGAACCGCGAAGCAGGAGCCTCTGAGGCCTGCGACTTTGTTCGTTACAGCGATTTCGATCCTTCGGATGTGGCGTTCGACGATGCCATGCAGAAATAGTTCCGGGTTCCATGTTTCAATTTGGCTGATCCGATGATTCAAAAGTCATCGGATCAGTTGATTTATTATAGAATATCAAACAGCTAAAAAAAATCATAATGACCAACCGAAGAAATTTTTTAAAAAGTACTACAACCGCAGCAGTCGGGCTGAGTCTGGCTGCAACCATGCCCTTGCCGATGAGTGCCTGTGCCGGAGCCAATGAAAAACTCCGTTGTGGCGCCATCGGAATTAATGGAATGGGATTTGCCGACTTATCGGCTTTTCTGCGTCAGAAAAACACAGAATGCGTTGCACTCTGCGATGTCGATAGCAACGTGCTGAATAAACGCGCAGCGGAAGTTGAAAAAATGCAGGGCTTTAAACCTCAGTTGTACAGCGATTATAGAAAGTTGCTTGAAAACAAGGATGTGGATGTGGTCATCATCGGCACACCCGATCACTGGCATTGTTTGCCAATGGTAGAAGCTTGCCAGGCAGGGAAAGATGTGTATTGCGAAAAACCACTGGGTAATTCCATCGAGGAAATAAATATCATGGAACGCGCTGCGAACAAATACAATACCGTTGTCCAGGTAGGTATGTGGCAACGCAGCGACCCGCACTGGCGCGATGCAGTAAATTTTGTGCAATCAGGCAAACTTGGTAAAATCAGAACTGTGAGAACCTGGGCGTATCAGGGATGGATGGAACCCGTACCTGTACAACCGGATGGTGAAGCTCCAGCAGGAGTCGATTACGATTTCTGGCTCGGCCCAGCTAAAAAGCGTCCGTTCAATCCAAATCGGTTTCACTTTAATTTCAGGTGGTATTACGATTATGCCGGAGGTTTAATGACCGACTGGGGTGTTCACATTATCGACTACGGTTTGTTTGGAATGGGCGACAAAGCTCCAAAATCTGTGATGTCGATGGGAGGAAAATTTGCTTATCCGGATGATGCCGCTGAAACGCCGGACACCCTTCAGGCTTTGTACGAATTTGACGGACACACGCTGCTTTGGGACCACGGAACCGGCATCAACGGCGGACATTTTGGCCGCGACCATGGTGTTGGTTACGTTGGAAACAATGGTACTTTAGTGGTTGACCGAAACGGATGGGAAGTTATTCCGGAGCAGAAAAAAAATAAAGATTTGATTGAACGTGTTCCGTTGCAAAAAGGAACTGGCAAAGGATTGGATTATCACATGGCCAATTTTATTGAGGGCGTGAAAGATCGTAACCGCAACCTGAATGCAAGCATCGAAATAGCAGCCAACACGGCACGGGTTGCGCATTTAGGAAATATCGCTCTGAGAACCGGCCGCCGTTTGTATTGGGATGCCGAAAAGAGCGTGTTTATTAACGACGATGATGCCAACAAATTCCTTGTTCCTGAATATCGTGCTCCATGGGTTTTGCCCAAAATTTAAACATACTGATAACATCAGAAAGCCCGGGCAATAGTCGTCCCGGGCTTTTTTGTTATGCGTTTAGTCTGTGAATATAGAATTATAAAGCATTAACGAATGTTGTATTCGTGCTAAGTTAAGGAGGTATTTACCTGGAGAACACTTGACCAAACCTACTGATATCGAATAGCTGAATTAAAAAATCTTGTTCGCTATTTGATAAAAGTAAAGACAAGCAGGTACAAATTGAATATTAAATTATTATGCAAACTATTTCACAAATAGAACGTTGTTTATTCAAAATTTAATAGTTTTGTGATTACGATTTTTTCCACTTTAGATCATTCAACATGGATTATGACTTCATAGGTAGAACCATACTAATAGCTGAAGACGAGGAAGTTAGTCGCTTCTTTTTCGAAAAAGCACTTAAGAAAACAAGAGCGAATTTATTTTTCGTGAATGATGGATTTGACGCAGTGGAGATGATTCGCGAGAACCTTGAAATTGATTTGGTTTTGATGGATATCCGGCTGCCCCGCATGAATGGACTTGAGGCAACTGCCAAAATAAAAGAGTTAATTCCTGAAATTCCGGTGATTATTCAAACTGCTTATGCCATGCAATCAGCACGCGATGAAGCAATGACCAGCGGTTGCGATGAATTTATTACCAAACCAATTAAAATCGAAACCTTACTTTCGATCCTGAAAAAGCACCTTTATTATTAATTTTTGACTGAACTCCGAAAAAAGCAGTTTGCATCGTTCGCGAATCCTCTAGCCAATTGGCGGGTAGAACGCATCTTTAAAATGCTCAAGTTCAAAGTCCCGCCCGAAAAAGATGATCGAAATCACATCAAAACGTGTGTCAAAATTCAAATCCTTTTCCAAAATATAAGCCTCAGCGGCATTTATTAAAAACCTAATCTTCTTATTCGAAACAGCCTCTGAAGGATGTTCGTACGAATCGGTGCCCCGGGCTTTCACCTCAACAATGACCAGTTCGTTTCCATCCTTTGCTACTATGTCAATTTCAAGATGATTGGAAAACCAATTGACTTCCAAAATTTCGTACCCCAGCGATCTCAGATGAGCAACTGCTAATTCTTCGCCTTTACGGCCCAATTCAAACGCTTTACTCATGGTGTTTGATAAATCAGATGACAACTTTCAGAAACTTCGAGCCGGTAATTACCACCGGAGAGGAGTGCAAGATTTTTTGAAATGTGCCCGACCGGAAAATCGAAACAAACCGGGAATTTATAATCCTGAACGGCTTCGTAAATAATTTCATTGGCTGTTTTTCCAAACGGACTTTCATTGTCTTTCATTTCGGTAAAACCTCCAACAATCATTCCGGCCAAATCTTTGAGTATTCCGGCTAATTTCAGGTTTTGCATCATCCGGTCGAGGTGGTATAAATATTCCGACAGATCTTCGATAAAAAGGATTTTGCCTGAAGTTTCAATCTGCCAGGGAGTTCCCTGAAGTCCGTATATCAACGAGAGGTTTCCTCCAATCAATTGTCCTGAACAATTTCCTTTCCTGTTGAGCGGATCTGATGGCGTTTCAATATTGGAAACACCGGTTGAGACCAAATTTATCAGGCTAAAAAAACTCTTCGATGGCTTTTTGTTTTCGAGAAAAAAGGCTGGCATAGCTGCATGAACCGAAGCCAATCCCATCTTATTTAGAACAGCGTGGAGTACAGTTATATCGCTGAATCCAATTATCCACTTCGGATTCTTCAGGAGTGGTGAAAAATCAACCAGCTCGATAATTCGTATGGTTCCATAACCACCACGCGCACAAAGTATGGCTTTGGTATCGGCATCATTTATGGCCTCCTGTAAATCGGCGGCCCGCTGCCTGTCGGTTCCGGCATATTGAAAATGGCGATCGAAAACATGATTCCCAATAATTACTTCAAAACCTTCTTCCTGAAGCAGTTCGATTCCGGGTCTAACAGCGTCCATCTGAACCTTTCCGGCAGGTGAAACAATCCGAATTCGGTCGCCGGGTTTAAGATAATGGGGAACAATCATTGTGAAACGTGTAAATTACTATATGATCAAAAGTCGGAAAAAAAGATGTGATCGTCAAGTATCGTAGATTTTGATTTAACCGAAGCAAAAAGAAAGACGATCCGAAAATTGGATCGTCTTTCTTTTTCATATCATTATTTAGTTTTTACCCTGAACTATTTCGCTTTCAACAAATCCCTGATTTCACCCAATAAAATTTCTTCTTTTGTTGGTGGCGGAGGCGTTGCCGGAGCCGGAGCTGGAGCTTCTTCTTTTTTCTTCAGACTGTTCATAGCCTTAATCATCATGAAAATAGCAAATGCTATAATCAGAAAATCAACAGTCACCTGAAGAAAATTTCCGTAGTTGATTGAAACAGCTGCTGTTGTA
The DNA here is from genome assembly GCA_963677955.2 of Prolixibacteraceae bacterium. Classification (GTDB taxonomy): domain Bacteria; phylum Bacteroidota; class Bacteroidia; order Bacteroidales; family Prolixibacteraceae; genus Aquipluma. Next base: position 2,074,136 of record CAXXQR010000001.1, on the reverse strand, counting down.
ACCTGACCGGCGGCATCCATCACCGGATCTTTAAGTACAATTTTCAGGTCAGTAAACGATACTCCACCCATAAGTAAACCAATGGGAGGCATAATGATATCAGCAACAACCGAACTGATAATTTTCCCAAAAGCACCGCCAATAATGATACCGACCGCCATGTCAACCACGTTGCCGCGCATGGCAAATGCTTTAAATTCATCCATCATTTTCATAAACGTAAATTTTAAATTTGATGACAATAACTATTTAACACAATAAATGTTTACTGATTTGAGATTAATGTTCAACTATACTTTAAATACTTTTCAGGATTATAAATTACGACTAATTTTTGAGAATATAATTCAATTGTGAATTTATTATCGCCAAGGATTTCACCATCAGCCTCTCCGGCAATATTTTTCGCCGAACTGATTGAAATATGGCGGGCCTGGTGGGTCGATACCCGATGGTCCTTTACAAATTCTCCCGTATACAAACCGGCCAGATTTTGCAGTATTCCAAATAAACCAATTTGGCGAATAACAGTAACCTGAAATACTCCGTTATCGGGTACGGCGTCGGGTGCCTGCATCATTCCGCCGCCATTGTATTTACCAATACCGATGCTGGCCGAGAAAATCATCTCATCAATTTCCTGTCCGTCAATTTCGATACGTGTTTTACTAGTCTGATATTTCACAAAACTCGAAGCCAGCGCCTGCAAGTATAGCGCGAGGCCTTTCTTGCCTTTATCTTTTAGCTTGTTCGATTTTTCGGCAACCATGGCATCAAATCCGAAACCGGCCATGTTTGCGAAATAGCAAGTCTTTTTTAATTCATTTTCGCCGTAGGTAATGCGCCCAATGTCCTGACTCATTGTGTGGCCAAACTTTAGAATTTTTATAGCTTCGGCATACTGATTTGGAATTCCGAAGGTTTTTATCCAGTCGTTTCCTGTTCCGACTGGAATCATTCCAACGACAATATCTTCAGGCTGGCAAATAGTCTGCGAAAATATTCCGTTCACAACTTCGTTCAAGGTTCCGTCGCCTCCGGCTACAATCAGGTTTCTGTAACCATTAACAATAGCCTGATGTGTAAGCTGGATGGCATGTTTGGAAAATTCGGACACTCCAGGCTCAAAACTGAAACCATTCGTTTTGAGCAAATTGAGAATCTGAGACTTATCTTTTTGACCTCTGCCCGACCCTGCATGCGGATTCAGAATTAGAAACCATTTTTTTGATTGGGGATTTCCCATAGTGGTTATGGTTAAAAATCAAGTATTCAAGATAAATAAAAAAGCATTCAGAAAAAATAAAAGGAAAATACGTGAAAAGCATTGAATACAAAGTGGTACAGAGAACCAATTCTAAGATTATCCCAACAACAACTCGGCAAGTTCGTCAACCGAATCAACCAGATAATCCGGATTGCAGCCGCCAAGAGTTTCAGGCGTTCCAAAACCATAACCAACAGCAATTCCTGAAATTTTATTCTCCTGTGCGCCAATCATGTCGTAATGTGTATCACCAATCATAACCACTGAATGTGATGCTGCAATCCGGTTTCGTTCCATGATTTCTCTGATCAGTTGTCCTTTGCCAGAGTGATTTCCGGTAGCTTCGGCGCCTATCAAATCGTCAAGATAACGGTCGAAACCAAAATGGCTGACAATCATTTTGGAATACTTTTCCAGTTTCGAAGTCACCACATAAATTCGTTTACCAGCAAAATGAAGTTCTTCGAGTAATTCCGAAATTCCGGCGTAAGGTTCGTTTTCATACAATCCTTTTTCGCCAAAGTAAACCCTGAAATGCTCGACCGCAAGCTGCGTGTTTCGCTCATTCAGGCCAAACAAATTTTTAAATCCGTCCTGAAGTGGCGGGCCAACAAAACGTTCCAGGACTTCATCGCTGTAACCGTCAATATGCAGTTGACGAAGCGCATATTTCAGTGAATTTCCAATGCCAAGTCGTGGATTAGTCAACGTTCCGTCGAGATCGAAAAGAATGTGGGTAAATGACATAGTTTGAATTTCGTGGTTCGGATTACACGTTACGGGACAATATAAATTGAATCTATTCTTCAGGATTCAAACTGATCCAAATTCGCTTTTTAGTTCGGCTAGCCGATTTGGCTTTCTCTTCCAACAGATCGTAATCTGCTTTCCGGCTCTTAATAAATTCGTTAAACGACTCTTCTGATTTCCATTCATCGATTACCAAAAAAATACCGTCGCCTTCACCGCTTTCGAGCACTTCGGTTCCTTCGTAATCAGCCGATTTGCTGAAGAATTTTACCCAGTCTCCTTTCGGATCGTAAAATTTCTCAAATTTCTCGCGTTCTTTAAATTTTACTTTTAACTCCCATATTACCTGAAACATTGGCATTGGTTTTTGTGACGTGTAAAGGTGAAGAAAAAGAATTTCAGAATCAACTGCGACGACAAAAGTAAAAAGGCAAAAGAATGTTGAATTTTCCTTCTACCTTTTCGCTTGCAATGATCTATAATTTCTTCAATTCACTGTCAAATGAATAGGTCTTCCCTTTTTCTGTATTCTGAATAATCGCTTTATCGCCGTAACGCAACTTACATTTTTGACCTGCTTTCGACAAAACATCAATTTTTTGCAATTTGCCGCCCTTCCAGCTAAAAGTCAGTTCAAAGCCGCCACGAGCGCATACCCCGGTAATTTTTCCTTCAGGCAACGCATCGGGCAATGCCGGCAAAATCGAAATTTCATCGAGTTGACTTTGCACCAGCATTTCAATCATTCCGGCAGGCGCTCCAAAGTTTCCATCGATTTGAAATGGTGGATGGGCGTCGAAAAGATTGGTGTACGAACCACCGCCTCTTACGCTTACGGCTTCGTCAATCTGAACCGGGCGAAACAACAGTTTAACCAACTCAAAGGCATGGTTTCCGTCCAAAAAGCGCGACCACAAATTAATTTTCCAGGCCAGGCTCCAGCCGGTTGCATCGTCGCCACGGAAAATAAGTGACTGGCGCGCAGCTTTCATCAAATCCGGAGTTTGCACCCAGTTAATTTCGTTTCCGGGATAAACGCCCCACAGGTGCGAAACATGGCGATGCTTATTTTCCGGATCATCTTTGTCTTCCATCCATTCCTGAAGCTGACCGTATCTGCCGATTTGATTGGGCGCAATTTTCGGCAACATTTCTTTCAGTTTTGCCGCAAATTCCCGGTCGGTTCCAAGTATTTCGGATGCCTCAATGCACGACCGAAACAAAGCACGGATAATTTGATGATCCATTGTTGGTCCGGCAACCAGCCCGCCGTTTTCAGGAGAATTTGATGGTGTACTGATCAGGTAACCGGTTTTCGGATCTTTAATCAGGAATTCGGTAAAAAACTCTGCCGCGCCTTTCATCAGCGGATATGCTTTAACTGCCAGAAACTCCCTATCCTGTGTAAACTGGTAATGCTCCCACAAATGACGGCTCAGCCAGGCACCCCCCGAAACCCAAATTCCGTGATCCGAAGCATTTATCGGAGCAGTTCCACGCCAAATGTCGGTATTGTGATGCAACACCCAGCCGTCGGCATTGTAATGCTCCCGAGCCACCGATTTACCTGTTTCGGAACAATCGGTAATGAGGCTGTACAATGGTTCCTGACATTCGGAGAGGTTTGAAACTTCGGCCGACCAGTAATTCATTTCGGTGTTGATGTTTGTGGTCCATTTGCTGTCCCACGGCGGAGTCAGCGAATCGTTCCAGATTCCCTGCAGATTGGCAGGCTGTGTTCCCGGCCGGCTACTCGAAATAAGCAAGTAGCGTCCGTATTGAATGTAAAGCGCCAGAAATTCAGGATCATCGGGATTTTTACTGAACGCAACAATTCGTTCGTTGGTGGGTAATTCAGATCGGTTGTTTCCACCAAACTCCACGTCAAAACGGTTGAATAATTTCTGATAATCGGCGATATGTTTTTCCCGGGCGGTTTCAAATTTTTTGTGTTCAACCTTAGCCAAAATCTGATCCGTTTTTTGCTCCGGATTTCCGCTCACATCATTGTAATTCACATAGTTTGTTGCCGCAGCTAAATAAATAGTTGCCGTTTGAGCACCTGAAACCGAAAGCTGATTGCCTTTCACTTCAACATTTCCGTCGGAAACTACTTTCAACGTGGCAACCCCGCGCAAAGCGCCACCTTCCACCTGAACTTTCAGTGTCATGCTGTTTCCTGTGGCAGACATTGTTTTTTCCTGATGCAAGGCATCGAAAGCCATCGAAAAGTTCAGAGCCTTTTTCTGGTCAGCGGCAAGCCGAATGGCAATAACCTGATCGGGATTTGAAGATAAATACTCGCGTGTATAGTTTACACCATTTGCCTGGTATGAAACTTTGCAAAGAGCTGTTTTTAAGTCCAGTTCGCGGTGATAATTCGTGTATTCGTTTTGTCCGTCAAAATGTAAATTTAAATCGCCAAAAGCCTGATACGTTTTTTGTTTAAGCGGAACACTCATGAATTCTTTCCCTGCCAGATACTCAGCTTCCTTTTGCTTCCCGTCGAACAGCAGTTGCCGGATGGTGTCGAGATAATGATAAGCGCCTTTGTGTGCATAATTGTGTGGCTCACCGGTCCAAAGTGTTTCCTCGTTAAACTGAATGTGTTCGTTTTCAACACCTCCAAATATCATCGCACCCAGGCTTCCGTTTCCAATAGGCAAGGCTTCAGTCCATTTCACTGCAGGTTTGGTATACCAAAGTTTTAACGAATTGGAGTTTTCTTTTGCCTGAACAGCAAATGAAAAAGCTACACAAATGAGAAGAGAAATAATACCGGATTTCGTTTTCATGGGTTTTAGGTTTATGCGTTTGAAAAGCAAATTTAGCTAAAACCATCGAATGCTTATCCTGCATTGTGCTGTTATTCCGGTTAAAAGATTTACCACCGCCCACTAAGTCCTTCTTCCAGAGCTTTCCGATAGTTTTCCAAATTAAATTTGTAATACGAAGGTGCTTTGTGTGCCACACCGGTTTTCACTTCATTCAGTTTGGTAAGAATATTATAGGCCAGCATTTTGCGTTGGAAATTTCTTCGGTCAAGTTCCTTTCCCAAAATAGTTTCGTAAAGTTTTTGGAGTTCGGGCATGGTAAATTTCTCCGGAAGCAGATTGAATCCAACTGGTTGAAGCGCAAGTTGCAGCCGGAGCGTTTCAAGAGCTTTGTCCAGAATTTGGCGGTGATCCATCATTAACTGGCCAATTTCAACGAGGCTTACCCACGTGCAAATATCCGACATGGAATCGGGTTGAGGTTGCACCAGCGAAAATTCGACTAAAGCATAAAAACCTACCGAAATGAAACGCTGTTTAAACCATTTATCGTCAGGAAAAATGATGCCGGCTTCGCGTAAATCGGGAATGGCCGGATTTATTTTTGATCGTTGAGGATCGCTAAAAACATGAAATTGCCTTAAAAATATTTTGTCCAGACCGGTGCGCTCTTTTAAAACGCGGGTTGCAGCTACTTCCATCGATTCATGTTCCTGCACAAAACCACCGGGAAGAGCCCATTCCTTTGTAAACTTTAGATGCAGCAAAAGAACCTTAAGCTGATTTTCATGAAATCCGAAAACCACGCAATCCAACGAAATATGCGACAACAAATCTTTGAATTCCTTATTTGCTTCCATAGCTAGATCATTCCCTTTTAAGGCCTGATTATTTGATGGCAAAGTAACTAATTTGCGGCATTAAAATAAATTTATGAAAAGCTAAAACAATAAGGCTGAATTTTCCTGAAGTTAAAAAAAACCGCCCTTCCGTAGAAAAGCGGTTCCGATATAATTGAGTAAGCAACCGATCCGCCAGAAGCGGCACTGAGGCTTACGAAAACCGCACCAACAGGAGTTGGCACAGTTATATTTTTATACACTCTTTAGGAAGGGGTCATCCTGAACTTGTTTCAGGATCTTTACAAATATCAGATCCCGAAACAAGTTCGGGATGACTCTACTATAAAGAGATTCATTTTATTTCTGACCCGTTTTTAACAGGTGTTGACGGGGCCACAAACTTCAATGAGCCATCGGCATCCTGAGCCATCAGGATCATTCCCTGCGACATAATTCCCTTCAGTTCGCGGGGTTCGAGGTTCACCAAAATGCTCACTTGTTTCCCAATAATTTCTTCGGGAGTGTAATATTCGGCTATTCCTGAAACCACAGTGCGTTTGTCGATTCCGGTATCGATCTTCAATTTCAACAGTTTCTTGGTTTTTGGCACGCGCTCGGCTTCGAGAATAGTTCCGGTGCGGATGTCCATTTTGGAGAAATCGTCGAACGAACAATTTTCCTTGGCCGGAACTGCAGTTGCCGTTGCTGCTTCGTTTGCTTTTTTTGTAGCCAGCAGCTTGCTTACCTGTTTTTCAATCACATCATCTTCGATCTTTTCGAAAAGCAATTCAGGAGTATTGGTTTGGTGACCAGCTGGCAACAAATCGGTGCGACCGAGATTGCTCCAGTTCAGTTCGTCCATATTCAGGAAAATACGCAGTTTATCCATACTGAACGGAAGAAACGGCGCAAAGATGATTGTCAGGTTGGCTGTTATTTGCAAACAAACATACATGATCGTTTCTACACGCGTTGGATCGGTCTTTACCACTTTCCAGGGCTCCGCATCAGCCAGATACTTATTACCTAATCGGGCCAGGTCCATGGCGTATTTCAACGCTTCGCGGAAGCGGTATTGCGCGATGCTCTTTTCAACTTCAGATTTTATAACCGAAATTTCTGACAAAGCAAGTTGGTCGTTTTCTGTAAGTTGACCACATGCCGGAACTTTCCCTTCGTAATATTTTTGGGTCAAAACCAGCGCACGGTTTACAAAGTTGCCCAAAATGGCAACCAGTTCGTTGTTGTTGCGGGTCTGGAAATCTTTCCACGTAAAATCGTTGTCTTTGGTTTCCGGAGCATTGGCTGTAAGCACATATTTCAGCACATCTTCTTTACCTGGAAATTCGTCGAGATACTCGTGCAACCAAACAGCCCAATTGCGCGAAGTTGAAATTTTGTCGCCCTCCAGATTCAAAAATTCATTTGCAGGAACATTGTCAGGCAAAATGTAGGTTCCTTCGGCTTTCAGCATGCTCGGGAAAATGATGCAGTGAAACACAATATTATCTTTCCCAATGAAATGAACCATTTTGGTTTCCGGATCTTTCCACCATTTTTCCCATTCCGGAGTTAATTCCTTGGTAGCCGAAATGTACCCAATTGGAGCATCGAACCAAACATACAGCACTTTACCTTCAGCTTCTTTCAGCGGAACAGGCACTCCCCAGTCGAGGTCACGGGTTACAGCACGTGGCTGTAATCCACTGTCGATCCACGATTTGCACTGACCATAAACATTCGATTTCCATTCCTTGTGGCCTTCCAGAATCCATTCCCTAAGCCAGGATTCATATTGATCGAGTGGCAAATACCAGTGTTTGGTTTCCTTAAGTTCCGGAGTGTTTCCGCTAATCATTGATTTTGGGTTGATCAGCTCATTTGGGCTCAGTGCTGTTCCGCAGCTTTCACACTGGTCGCCATAGGCACGCTCGAAACCACATTTCGGGCAGGTTCCCGTGATGTAACGGTCGGCCAGAAACTGTTTGTTTTCGGCGTCATAATATTGTTCCGAAGTTCTTTCGATGAATTTTCCCTGCTCGTAAATTTTCAGGAATATTTCGGAAGCCGTTTCGTGGTGAACTTTGTTGCTGGTGCGCGAATAAATGTCGAACGAAATACCGAAACGCTCGAACGAATCTTTAATCATGCCGTGGTATTTGTCAACAATATCCTGCGGAGTAACTCCTTCATTCTTGGCTTTCAGGGTAATTGGCACGCCGTGCTCGTCGGAGCCTCCGATAAAAGCCACTTCCTGACCGTTCATGCGCAGATATCGGGCATAAATGTCGGCCGGAACATACACGCCGGCCAGGTGGCCGATGTGCACCGGGCCATTGGCATACGGTAAAGCCGAAGTAATGAGGGTACGTTTATAGTCAGTCATTGCAAATGATTTTATTGAGGGTGACAAAGATAGTTGATTTTTTGAGCCGGAAGAAAAAGTTCGCCGTCACAGTTGGCAGTATTCAGGATAAAAACATACAAACGAGTGAAGCCCAAATTTTTTAGTGTGATTTTTGTTCGTACCGAAAAAACTCCTCAGTTGTCTGCGTACTAATTTTTCCGTTACCGCCTGAATTTGCCCAACCAATTGCAGAGGGGCCGGAGTTTCCATTGATGCCATTTCGTCCACTTGGATTTCCAGAACCACCTTTTTCCCCGGGACCTCCAAACCCACCGGAACCATTTTTCCCTCCGTTTCCACCGTCACTTCTGGCAATGAAAAGATGGCGATAAGGTAACGCATCTTCAGTAAAATAGAGTGTGATATTTCCACCATATCCACCCTGACCGCCTATTCCTCCAGGGCCTCCCCAACCCCCATTGCCACCATCTTCGCCCGGACCTTGATGAATCTCTTCAACTTCTACATCAATGACCTCATCCACATAGACTGTTTCGGTAACTTCCTTTTCCACTTCAACTTCATATTCTTTACCTTCGGCGTCTGTTCTTTTCTGTTTTTCTTTCCGGATAATTGTTTTCGTTACAGGCTTTTTAACGGTTCGTTTTTCGATGTGCTTTTCAACCCATTTTTCTCCTTCACGGCCCTCACCTCCTGAGCCACCATTGCCACCATCTCCTCCAAATCCACCTGACCCACCGGTCGACGAAACTTCAAGACTTCCACCTTCAGGATTAATCAGGTAACGATATTCTTCATTGGTCCAAAGGTTTTGAGCGTACACATAAAGCAAATCGGCATTTAGTATTGAATCACGGTAAAGATCAACCCACACGCCGACATCCGGACCATCGCTTCCAAATTCTCCGTTTTGACCGTATTGACCATCTGACCCATTACGTCCGGAAGAACCCTTGCTTCCATCTGAACCGGAAAGGCCCGGAATTCCTGAACTTCCGTTGAAACGCAGCTTGTAAGCATGTTTGTAATCCAACTGAACTGTGAACGTATCGGCAACCGATGTATTTCGTAACGAATTGACAATTAAATCAGCGTGATGATTTTCTATTTTCATAAAGTCAGGATCGATGGTAAATTTTCCATTCTTCCAATATCCTCCTTTTCCTTCAAACTGAAAGTTTCCAGATTCCCTGTTGGCGCCAAGATTATCGTAAACACGGACGATACCGTTGTTAAACTCCGAAACCACTTCTCCCTTAAACTGACTCCCGGGCGACTTATCAAAGTCTTGAGTCGGCTGATAAACTATCCTGGTTTCAAAATTTAACGGTAACAAAAGTTCTTTTACCAGTTCGGGTTGCTTCCTTGGAAAAGCTTTTATGCCGATGTATTTTCCTTTGGAAGGAATAAGTTGCTCATTGACTGATATCTTACCGGAATAATTAGTACCACCCGCGACTTCAACCTTATAATTCCACCACCAGGTTGTACCGTTTAGCAGGCCAGTTGTTTTCTTCACCTTCCCTTTTTTGGAATAGGATATGATCCCAATACGAAACGACTCACCGGGTAAAGCCAGTTGCTGGTCGTCGAAAACTATTTGAATGGAATCAACCTTTGGCGTTAGCATGACTTTATTTGCTGTACAAATAAATCCGGAGAAAACCGCTACCACGAGAACAATCAGAATTTGGGAGATCTTTCCCATTTTTGTGCAAATTAGAAATAAAACTTATGCTATGCTAAATAGCAAATATCATACCGCGTCAGCACTTTTTAGCCGGCTATTTTAGTCCGGCTTAGACCTCTTTTTTGAAAAAATTATTTCGTTTGGGGAATACTTATTTTTCGGGTGTATCAGGAATTGTAAAAAATGCAAATCGTTACGATTTCTTCTTGAAAACCTGAAAAATATCGTTAGTTTTACTCGACTTTTTAAAAAGATATGTACAAATCACCTTTATACGGAAAAGAATGGAACTGGCGTAACATAAAAATGGAAACGCGGGAATCACATATTAATTTGCAGTCATAAAGGCTGGGAAAAGGGATTTTCTGTATGTATGCAGGAAATCCCTTTTTCCGTTTTTGAAATTGATAAATGAACCATTAAAAATAATTTGAGCTACTAATCAAAAAACAAAATCATGGCCAGACAAAAGAAAATCTATCTCGACGAATCAGAAATGCCAAAGCAATGGTACAACCTTGCTCCCGATCTGCCCACCCCTATGAACCCTCCTTTAGGTCCGGGCGGGGTTGCGGTTACTCCTGAAATGCTTGCACCGGTTTTTCCTATGAACCTGATTGAACAGGAAGTTTCGCAGGAACGGTGGATCGATATTCCGGAAGAAATTCGTCAGATTTTATTTCAATGGAGACCAAGTCCATTGATCCGCGCCTACGAATTGGAAGCAGCGTTGGGAACTCCTGCGAAAATCTATTACAAAAACGAAGGCGTTTCACCTGCCGGAAGCCACAAGCCAAATACAGCTGTTCCGCAGGCATGGTACAATAAACAATTCGGGATAAAAAAATTAACCACCGAAACTGGTGCAGGACAGTGGGGTTCGGCTCTTTCGTATGCCTGTGCTCAGATTGGCGGCATCGAATGTAAAGTTTACATGGTTCGCGTGAGTTTCGACCAAAAACCTTTCCGCAAAATTCTGATGCAAACCTGGGGTGGCAAATGTATTGCCAGTCCAAGCATGGAAACACAAGCTGGTCGTGATGTCCTTGCTGAATATCCTGATACTCCGGGAAGTTTGGGAATTGCTATTTCAGAAGCAGTTGAAGAAGCCGTGAGCGATCCAACCGGAAAAACACGTTATGCATTAGGTTCGGTACTGAACCACGTGATGCTACACCAAACCATTATTGGTCAGGAAGCTAAAAAGCAGTTGGCGAAAGTTGGCATTAAAAAACCGGATATCGTAATTGGCTGCTGCGGTGGTGGAAGTAATTTCGCGGGAATTTCCTTCCCATTCATGTACGATAAAGTGAATGGAGCCGACATACAGATTATTGGCGCTGAACCATTCTCATGCCCAACATTGACCAAAGCGCCATTCATTTACGATCATGGCGATGTGGCTAAAATGACTCCGTTGCTGGCCATGAACAGTCTTGGGCACAATTTTATTCCGGCTCCAATTCATGCCGGTGGTTTGCGTTATCACGGGATGGCTCCACTTGTAAGCGCTGCATTACGCGACGGATTGATGGAAGCTACGGCAATCCACCAGAGTGAATGTTTTGAAGCTGGATTACTATTCCTGAGGACCGAAGGAATTATTCCGGCTCCTGAAACCACTCATGCCATTGCAGCCACCATTCGCGAAGCCTTGAAAGCCAAAGAAGAGGGAAAAGAAAAAGTAATCCTTTTCAATTTCAGCGGACACGGTTTGATGGATTTGGTTGGTTACGACAAATACATGACCGGTCAGTTGCATGACTATGAATATCCGGAGCATGAGATTGAAAAAAATCTGGCGAAATTGGTAGGTTACCCAATGCCTAAATAAGAAAGCCCGATGTCAAATATAAAAGAGGTTGCTGAATAAAAGTTCAGACAACCTCTTTTGCTTTGATTACGATTTCTTCGTGGCAGTCATTTCTAGTAAACCGTCAGGAGAATCGACTTTCCCCGTTAATTTGCCTTCCACAACCTTGCCGGTCACTTTAACCACGTTATACTGAACTTCGGTTGTAAACGAAAAGTTGTCGTTTTCGAATTTTACATTCTGACCTTTTATTTCGGTCCCGTCGTTAAATTTAATCACTACCGTTTGCTTGCCTTCAGCTTCTGCAAAAGTTATTTTTCCTGAAGCGTACTCGTACGGTGCCTCCTGAACTTTGTATTCCCAGGTGCCTTTCAGGTTGCTTTTCGGTGCAGCCATTGCCGGGTTCATCCAAACTGTTGCCATAAAAGCAACCATAACTAACAAAACTAATTTTCTCATTTTTCTGAATTTTAAGATTTTCTGATTGATACACGATTGTGTGAAAAATTTCATTCCAAATCTAAATCAGGAAATTTCAGGAAAAAAACCGAAGGGACGAACAATCAAATACAGGGGCGAATAGCAACAGACCTTATTTAGCTTTTGATGTGGGATTGAAATTCAGGATAAAATTTTCGCGAAACTGGAACAAAATCATTCGATCCGGAAAGTTTGATCCGACATTTTGCTTTCTCGTAATTTACCAATTCAATTTTCTGAAGATTTACCATAAACGAGCGGTGACAACGCTTCATGGGTGAACCGACCATAAGCAACTCAATATTTTTCAGCGAATTCCGGAGAATTTGCTTCACTTGTTTGCCATTGTCGAGGTAATAAATAATCAGGTAATTGTCGGCTGATTCGAAATACAGAATTTTATCCGAAGCAATTGAAAAACGCACAACGCCTTTTTCGTCGCGAAATTCCCAAAGTGCAGTGGGTTTGTGAAGTTTTCCGGCATCGCGTTTTAGTTGGTTGAATTTCGATTTCTGAATGACCTGAGAAATGAACAACAACACCAGCGAGTATGGAATTAAAATTCCTAAACCAGTATATTTTATGCTATCAGAGATTTCGCGGAAAATAATGTCGAGATTGACGTGCCTGTTCGACTGGTATAAAATAAACAATACGGCCATTGCCAGAAGTTCGCAGGCAAACCACACGGCAAATGTCCAAATCCGAAACTGATTCACTTTGGCGACTTTCCGAATTCCTATTTGTGAAATTGTAAGCACCACTCCGGCGATCAACCCAAAACCCGAAAGGCGCAAAAATTCGCCGAACCCCGAATCCTTATTCCAACTGTTGATGTTAAACGGAACAAAAACATTCAGAAAAAAAATGCTGAAGAAAACGGTAAATAAAATCAGCATCCACCGATGACGGATTTGATCGAGCATCGGAAAAGGCAGGTTCAGAAATTTACGAATCTTCATTGGTCAAAAATTTAGCCGGATACAAATTTGAAAGTATTCTGTTTAAAACAGAACAGTTGAGACAAAATATTTGAGTCAAAATTATTCAGGAATTAAAAATTTCAGGCTTAAAACAAAAGCACTTTTTAAATAAATTAAAAAGTAGGTGTAGTTTACTGCATTTTTTAAATAAATTTGTCGCATTAAAACTATCCAAATCTAATATCCATGAGCAAATTTCTAGTTTTATTTTCGCTTATTTTTATTGTTGCCCGGGTATCGGGACAATCATTGCCAATCATCCCGCAACCCGCTGAAGAACATGTGGGTGACGGAGCTTTTATTCTGGATCAAAATACGTCGATTGTTTTTGATGCCGGAAACGCTCAACTGGCAGATATTGCTGCTCAGCTTAACGAATACCTCAATAAATTCTATGGTTTTGAACTTCCGGTAAATGCAAAAACCAAATCGGAACTTAGCCTGAAGCTGATTAAAGCACTTCCTTTAGGCGACGAAGGATATTTGCTGAAAGTAGATAAAAAAGGAATTGTAATTACAGCCAAAGCTCCAGTCGGAATTTTTTACGGCACGCAGTCTTTGCAGCAGATGCTTCCGGTTTCGCCAACTGAACCCAAGCAACTTTCACTACCTGTAGCCGACATCAAAGATCAGCCTCGGTTTGTATGGCGCGGATTACACCTCGATGTGGGTCGTCACTTTTTCCCGGTTAGCTTCATCAAAAAGTATCTCGATTACATGGCCATGTATAAACTGAACACGTTTCACTGGCATTTAACCGAAGATCAGGGTTGGCGTATTGAAATTAAAAAATACCCCGGATTAACTGACATTTCAAGCTGGCGCAACGAAACGCTGGTTGGCCACGCAGGTAAGTCGGATAAATACGATGGAATTGGTTACGGAGGATTTTACACACAAAGCCAGGTAAAAGAAATCGTTCAGTATGCGGCCGATAAATACATAACTGTTATTCCTGAAATTGAAATGCCCGGACACAGTCTGGCTGTTTTAGCTGCCTATCCCGAACTTGGTTGTACCGGAGGTCCGTATAAAGTTGGCCAAACCTGGGGTGTTTTCAAAGACGTATATTGCGCCGGAAAAGAAGAAACATTTACGTTTTTGGAAAATGTGCTCGACGAAGTTTGTGAATTGTTTCCTTCAAAATACATACACATTGGCGGCGACGAATGCCCGAAAGACCGTTGGAAAGAATGTCCGCTTTGCCAGAAACGGATGAAAGACGAAGGATTAGCCGATGAACATGAATTACAAAGCTACTTCATCAAACGCATTGAAAAATATTTGAACAGCAAAGGACGCCAGATTATTGGCTGGGATGAAATTCTGGAAGGCGGACTGGCTCCGGGAGCCTCGGTGATGTCGTGGCGGGGAATTAAAGGCGGAATTGAAGCTGCCAAGCAAAAGCACAATGTGGTGATGACTCCGGGATCGCACCTATATTTTGACCATTATCAATCAAAAGATACTGAAAAAGAACCGCTGGCCATTGGTGGATATCTGCCACTCAGCCAGGTGTATTCATACGAACCTGTTCCCGAAGAACTTAGCGCCGACGAACAGCATTTCATTTTAGGTGCGCAGGCCAATGTGTGGACAGAATATATTCCATCGACCATGCAGGCCGAATACATGCTGTTTCCCAGAGTTTGCGCACTTTCAGAAGTAGTTTGGACGACTAAAGACAAAAAAGATTTTGCTGATTTCGAGAAACGGATGGATACAGAATACCAGCGATTAGACAAATTCGGGGTAAACTACCGAAAAAAAGATTAGATTTTCCATTACACCGCAAGGATAACAAACCAATAATTGCAATTTGAGCCTCATCTCCCCCGGTGAGGCTTTTTCTTTATTTAACAGCACTCGCTGAAGTATCCAATCCAAATATTTTATAGAGCAAACAATATCTGTAAACGCCAGTTGCCAGAATCAAAATTCCAATAAGTCCCCAGTAACTTTCAAAAATGACGCCGGCAATGGCAATTCCCAACCCGATTACGATACGAATGATTCGATCTGTTTGTCCAACGTTGCTTTTCATGGTAAACGATTTAAAGGTTTACTCCTGATACGTTGAAAATGCGCGACAGTTTAGAAATTGGTTTCCAAAATTTCGGCCGACGATTCGACCAGCTTGCTGCAAACAGTATTGAATAAGTTGCTTTCGTTGGCTATAGCCGAACCTTCAGGAATTGAAATATCGACACCAAGTAGTTTCTTGCATTTCAGTGAGCCATGTTTTTCCACAAATATTTCGTTAAATTTCCGTACGGCAAGTTTGGTCTCTGTTTTTATTTCCTGAATAGATTTTCCATTTTTCTGAATTTTCAGGCCCAAAACCATATAAGCTCCCGTAACGGCGCCACATGTTTCGGCCATTCCCATGCCGCCACCAAAACCAGCCGCGATTTTCAAGGCAGTTATTTTATCAAGATTTAAATCTTCGGAAAAACCTACCAATACTGATTGTGCACAATTCAGGGTTTTGAAGTTTTCAAGGACCACTTGTGATTTTTTCATAATAGTAAACTTTTAAAGTCAAAACAAAGCGTATTCCGATAAATCAAATGCAGTCAAATTAGTCATCCGATGAATTCACAATTAATTGATTTATAAGACATAAATATCAACACATTTTGCAAGAATATTCATCGGATGACTTTTCTAAGCAGACTCTGACCAAAATTTAAAAACCCGAAGCAAATGCCCCGGGTTCTCAGAAAATATTATTCCTTATTTTTATTCGCCTCTAACAGCGGCAACTCCCGGAAGTACGCGGCCTTCAAGATATTCGAGCAATGCACCACCAGCGGTAGAAATGTATGAAACTCCATCGGCAAAACCAAACTGGTTCACACACGAAACTGAATCACCACCACCCACTAATGAGAAAGCACCTTTCGAAGTGGCTTTTACAATAGCTTCGCCAACGGCAATTGAACCAACGGCGAATTTTTCCATTTCGAAAACTCCAACCGGGCCGTTCCAAAGAATTGTTCCTGAATTTTCAATTACATCCTCAAACATGGCAATGCTGTTTGGACCTGCGTCGAGACCCTGCCATCCGTCAGGAATAGCACTGGCTTCAACAATCTGGGTGTTTGCATCCGGAGCAAAAGCATCGGCTGCAACCACATCGGTTGCCATAAAGATTTTCACGCCTTTCTCAGCGGCTTTTTTCTCAATGGCCAAAGCTGTTTCCAAATAATCAGGTTCACAGATTGAATTACCAACTTCGCCGCCGTGAGCTTTTACGAAAGTATAAGTCATACCACCGCCGAGGATCAGGTTATCAACCTTGTCGAGCAGGTTTTCGATGATGGTGATTTTTGATGAAACTTTAGCGCCTCCCATAATAGCAGTCAGAGGTCGTTGCGGGTTTTTCAAAACTTTGTCCAGGCTGGCTACTTCGCTTTCAATCAGGTATCCAAACATTTTGTCGTTCGGGAAAAATTTTGCCATAACAGCAGTGGAAGCGTGGGCACGATGTGCCGTACCAAATGCGTCGTTAATCCAGCAATCGCCATTGGCTGCCAATTGTTCAGCGAAACCTTCGTCGCCTTTTTCTTCTTCTTTGTGGAAGCGAAGATTTTCAAGTAACAAAACTTCACCGGGTTTCAAAGCTTTAGCCATAGCCTGAACTTCGGCGCCAATGCAATCCGGAGCAAGCTTAACTTCTTTGCCCAGCAGCTCGCTTAGATGCGCAACCAAGTGCTTCATCGAATATTTATCTTCAGGTCCGGCTTTCGGACGACCAAAGTGCGACATGATAATCGGAGAACCACCCTTTTCGATTACTTTGTTAATGGTATCCAAAGCTGCGCGGATACGTGTGTCATCAGTAATTACAAAATTTTCGTCGAGCGGCACGTTGAAATCAACACGGATAAGTGCTTTTTTACCAGCGAAATCATAAGTTTCAATAGTTTGCATATACTTGTTTTTTAGTGTTACAAAAATTCCACTTCAAAGATAAAAAATATATTCGTGCGATTATTTTTGGCCTTCAAACGGTTCCTGAATTTAATGTTTGGATAAAGTAATTTGGGCTCCGGAGCCACCGGCCCACTAAACTAATTTCTTATTCAAATCTAAATTTTCAATGGTTCTGGATTTCCCTTCAGAATTGTTATTTTTGACACGCCACAATTAAAACACTATGTTTTTTAGAGAAATTATCGGACAAAGCGCCACCAAAAGCAGACTGATTCAATCGGTAACGGAAGAGCGTGTAAGCCATGCCCAGCTTTTTGCTGGACCTTCAGGATCGGGCAAGCTTGCTCTGGCAATTGCCTATGCTCAATATGTTGCATGTACCAACCGGCAGGCCAACGATTCATGCGGAGAATGTCCGTCATGCAAAAAGTACCGGAAATTGATTCATCCCGATCTTCACTTTGTGTTTCCGGTCATTAAAACCAAAAAATTTGATAAGCCGGTTTCCGATAATTTTCTGGAAGAATGGCGAATGATGATTGGCCAAAATCCGTATTTCAGCATCGATCAGTGGTTCGACCAGATTGGCGTTGAGAATTCGCAGGGGCTGATTTATGCGCACCAAAGTGAAGAAATTATCCGAAAACTGAACCTCAAATCATACGAGTCTGAATACAAAGTCATGATCATCTGGCTTCCGGAGAAAATGCATGTGGCCTGCGCCAATAAACTGCTGAAAATGATTGAAGAACCGCCTGTAAAAACACTTTTTGTACTGGTTACTGAAAACGAGGAGGACATCATCAGTACAATCAGGTCGCGCTGCCAACTCATTACAATTCCGCCAATCGATCCGGCAGCACTCGAAAAAGCCGTTAATGAATTGCCTGAATCCGAAGGACTTGACATACGAAATATAGTTCACCTTTCGAAAGGAAGTTACGCCAAAGCCCTTGAGCTGCTTCAAACCGACGAACAAACCATCTATAATCTTGACCGCTTCAAAGAACTGATGCGCTTTTCGTACGGTCGGAAATTTGGAGACCTGATAAAATGGGGAGAACAGGTGGCCGGCATTGGGCGTGAAAAGCAAAAGAGTTTGCTGAATTATTTCCTGACCATCCTCCGCGAAAATTTCATATACAACCTGAAAATCAAGGATCTGACTTTTATGAGCGATCAGGAGGAAGAATTTTCGAAACGGTTTTCGCCATTTATTAACGAACGAAATATTCTGGAATTAACTGAAGTTTTTGAAACAGCTTTTGCTCACATTGGCATGAACGGAAACCCGAAAATTATCTTTACGGATGTCGCATTCAAAATCACTAAACTGATCAGGAAATAGCCGACAAAACATTGGTCTGGAACTAATTTAATTTCAAACAGAATCATTTACATCTGAAAAACTCTTGTTACTGGCATTGCAACTGTTCATTCAGCTTGTTTTATAAGGTATTATAACTATTTTTGCATCGAATGGTTGCTGCTCTGAAAGTGGTGCAAGTTGTCTTTTCTTCCTCGAAATTATTTCCCGGTTTTACAGGATTTTTGCGCTATTGATCAGAATACTTTGTTTGCAGCTAATTGATTTTTTACTTTGTACGTTAATTTTGACTTGACTCAACTTGTATGGATGATCTCAATTTAGTTGATCGCGGGTGTTGCGGGGGGCATGGTGGAACCTGCTCAAAATTACATGTTTACGACTGGCTCGACGATGTCATCAACATTGCTAATCCAAGTGATTTGGTTGAGGTCCGATTCAAAAATACGCGCAAAGATTTCTTCAGGAATGTAAATAATCTAAAACTTGACCCGGGTGATATTGTGGCCGTGGAAGCTAATCCGGGACACGACATTGGTATTGTTACCGTAACCGGCGACCTTGTTTTGGAACAGATGAAGAAGTATAAAGTGACGATGATCAATGGCGAAATCCGAAAAATTTACCGAAAGGCCAAACAGGCCGATCTCGACAAATGGAAAGAAGCCATTGCATTGGAGCACCAGACCATGATTCGGTCGCGCCAGATTGCCAACGATTTGAGCTTGAACATGAAAATTGGCGATGTTGAATACCAGGGCGATAAAACCAAAGCCATTTTCTATTACATTGCCGACGACCGTGTTGATTTCCGCCAACTAATTAAAATTCTGGCCGATACATTCAGGATAAGAATTGAAATGAAACAAATTGGAGCCCGACAGGAAGCCGGAAGAATCGGTGGAATTGGCCCGTGCGGACGCGAAATTTGCTGTGCTTCATGGATCAGCAATTTTGTTTCGGTAAATACCAACTCTGCTCGTTACCAGGACATTTCACTAAATCCTCAAAAATTGGCAGGCCAATGTGGCAAGCTGAAATGCTGCCTGAACTTCGAAGTTGATACGTATTTGGATGCGCAAAAGGATTTTCCGCAGTCAAACGTTCAGCTCGAAGCCGAAAATGGCACATATCAATACCAGAAATCCGACATTTTTAAACGACTTTACTGGTATTCAGAACTAGGCGACCGTTCCGGAAACCTCATCCCGGTTCCGGTTGACCGCGTGAAAGAAATTATTCGGATCAATCAAAAAGGGAATAAAGTGGCCCGTCTGGTTCAGGAATTTGAAACCAAGCCCGCAGTCGAAAAACTGAATTTCGAAGCTGGTTCCGACCGCGATTCGCTTACCCGTTTCGATGAACCCGGCCGCTCGGGAAATAAAAAACGTGGAAACAGCCACAGGCGAAAATTCAAACCCAAAGTGTCAAAATAAATAAGGTTTAATTTTCCGGATGACTTTTCAATTTTTAAAATTCAACAAAGTATAAATGAATAAGTTATTGTATTATTTTCTGGTCGTCGCACTCGTTGTTGGAGTTGTTTCATGCGACCGGAAAAGAGTTTTTGAAGCTTACCACAAACTTGACGAGAATGGCTGGAACAAAGATTCTGTAGTCGTTTTTAATGTTCCGCTTACCGATACGACCAAAAACAACAATTTATACCTCGATATCCGCAATAAGGGAAATTATCCATACAGCAACATTTACCTTTTCCTCACCGTGGATTCGCCCGATGGAAAGTCGCTGACTGATACTGTCGAGTTTATTTTGGCCGATGCCTCCGGAAGATGGAAAGGCAGTGGCATTGGCGGTTTACACGACAACCAGATTCTTTACAAAAGCAGTGTCTATTTTCCGCACAAAGGAAACTACACATTTAAAATAAAACAAGGTATGCGCGACAACGTGCTGCCGGGAATTCGCGATGTTGGACTGCGGATTGAAAAAACGTATTAAATCATTGCCGGAAGTCAAATCAATCTGTCCGAAAAAATTCACTTACCAGAAGAATAAAATAACAAAGAAACGTGGGGAAGAATAAACTTTCGAAATTTGCGGACCTAGCAACTTATGAGCATGTAGTTCAGGTTAGTTTTAAAGAATTGCAATCTGCCGGATTTCAGTATAAAGGAAGATGGAGCGAAAAATTTTTCTGGAACAGCAGTCCGGTAATTCTTGAATTGGGTTGTGGTAAAGGTGAATATACTGTAAAACTTGCCCAACATTTTCCGGAATTTAATTTCATTGGAATCGATATTAAAGGCTCCAGAATGTGGAAAGGAGCAACGCAAGCAAAAAATTTAGGACTGAAAAATGTGGGTTTCCTGCGAACAAACATTGAAAATATCCGTCTCTTTTTTGGGGAAGGCGAAGTGGCTGAAATCTGGTTGACTTTTCCCGATCCGCAAATGAAAAAAACGCGAAAGCGACTGACTGCAACAAATTTCATTCAGAATTACCGGCAGATTATGGTTCCAAACGGAATCGTTCATCTTAAATCGGACAGCAATTTTATGTACCGGTACACTGAGGCAATGGTTGCTGAAAACAATTTTGAAGTTATCCGTAAAACCGATGATTTGTATCACTCCGAAATTTTGGATGAGATACTTTCGATTCAGACATTTTACGAAAAACAGTGGCTCGAACGTGGACTAAGCATCAAATATCTGGCGTTTAGGTTAAGCCATGAGGAGCAACTACGGGAACCTGAAGTTGAAATTGAAAAAGATCCCTACCGAAGTTTTGGCAGAAGCGCGAAAGAATAAAAAGAAGCTACTTCCCTAACCCGTCTCAAAAAGGGAAGAGAATTGGTAAGAAAAGAAAAAGCATACCATGATTGTTCAAGAAAGTAAAATGACAGAAAAAAATTTTTCTCCCACAGGTTCTTTCTCCCCTCCTTCGGAGGGGTTGGGGGAGGCCTCGTTTTACGATAAAATATACGAAGTGGTCCGGTTGGTTCCGCCTGGTAAAGTGACCAGTTATGGAGCAATTGCAGCATTTCTGGGAACGGCACAATCGTCGAGAATGGTTGGCTGGGCCATGAACAATGCCGGCAGTCAGGAAAAATATGTACCTGCTCACCGCGTTGTCAACCGAAACGGTTTGCTAACCGGTAAACATCATTTCGGGACACCAACCGCCATGCAGGAACTGCTCGAAGCCGAAGGAATTCAGGTTATCGATGACCAAATCATCGATTTCGAAAAGCACTTCTGGAATCCGGTGACTGAACTTGGGCTGGAATAAATTGTTTATCAGATCGATTCATAAAACCACAATAAGATGACAGAAATACCACGTAAACTAATCGTACCCAAAAATATTACTGATGCGCTCCGGAATGTGATTTTTCCCGGTGGCACTCAGGACGTAGTTTCTCTCGACATGGCTCAGGAAATAAGGGTTGCAGGCAAAAAAGTTACCTTTTCGCTGGTTTTCCAGCGATCCGACGATCCGAATATTGCGGCTGTCATTGCGGCTTGCGAAGAAGCTATCCTGAAATATGTCGGGCCTGAAGTTGAAATTAAAGGCAATATCACAGCAAAAGCCATTCATCAAATGGAGCGCCCGATTTTGCCGGGAGTAAAAAATCTGATCGCCGTTGCTTCAGGAAAAGGCGGAGTTGGTAAGTCAACCGTTTCGGTAAACCTGGCCATCGCCCTGGCCAAAACAGGTGCGACAGTTGGTCTGATTGATGCTGATATTTTTGGGCCATCTATTCCCAAAATGTTCGGAGCCGAAGATGTTCGTCCGGCAGGAGTTCGTGTCGATGGTAAAGAACGGATTCAACCCATTAAAAAATTCGGCGTAAATTTCCTGTCAATCGGCTTTTTTGTTAATACTGAAGATGCGGTCATCTGGCGCGGCCCGATGGCTTCGAACGCATTGAAACAATTGATTACCGACGGTAACTGGGGAACGTTGGATTACCTTTTATTCGACTTGCCACCCGGAACCAGCGACATTCATTTAACTCTGGTTCAAACAGTTCCGGTAACCGGTGCCATCATCGTAACTACTCCGCAGGATGTGGCTTTGGCCGATGTTATTCGCGGAGTAAATATGTTCAAGGGCAAAGGCGTCGATGTGCCCGTTTTGGGTCTGGTCGAAAATATGGCGTGGTTCACTCCGGCTGAATTACCCAACAACAAATATTATATTTTCGGTAAAGATGGAGGCGTTAAACTGGCCGAACGACTCGGACTTCCTTTGCTTGGTCAAATCCCGATTGTTCAGGGAATTCGTGAAGGTGGCGATTCTGGAAATCCGGTTGCTTTTGATGAAAATACTGTCACCGGACTCGCATTTGCAGATATGGCGGCCAATGTCATTCGGGAAGTTGACTTACGAAACGACAATCTGGATCCGACTAAACGAGTAAAGGTCAGTCGAAAATAATTTTGCAGGCTAAAAAATTTGATGGGATAGATGGAATTAAATGTTCCGGATATCCCATTTCCATTTTCCTGACCATAGATTTGAGTTTTGCTGAAAATATTTACTTCCTATTAGAGCATAATATTCAGGATTGGTTAAGGCTTTTGCCAATCTGACCTTATGAATTGGATTTAATTTTTAATTTTGTTCGGTGTAAAAATTATTGGATCTGTAAAAAAAAACGGAAATGAAAAAAGTTGCAATAGGTATCGATATAGGTGGAACAAATACCGCGATTGGCGTAGTTGACAATTTGGGAAATGTTATGGTAAAAGAAAACATTCCAACGCCCTCACACGGTGATGCTGATCAGTACGTCAACGATTTATCGCAGGCTATTCGCCAGTTAATTCACTCAGTTACACTTCTGAATGAAAATATTGAAATACTTGGAATTGGAATTGGCGCTCCAAATGCAAATTATTACACCGGCTCCATTGAACCTGCAGCAAATCTCTCGTTTAAAAGTACGGTTTACCTTGTAAATCTCCTGAAGAATAAATTTCCGGAGATGAAGGCTATTGCAATGACCAACGATGCCAACGCTGCGGCTATCGGTGAAATGATATACGGTGGCGCCAAAGGCATGAAAAATTTTGTGATGATTACACTCGGAACGGGCGTTGGCAGTGGAATTGTCGTTAACGGCGATCTCGTTTATGGTTGTGATGGTTTTGCCGGAGAGTGTGGGCACACCACGTTAATTCCTGAAGGTCGGCTCTGCGGTTGTGGCTCGCTTGGTCACATGGAAGCCTATTGCTCTGCTCCCGGAATGAAGCGCACCGCATTTGAACTGATGGTGAAATACAACGCAACCGATAGTTTACTTGCCGAAAAATCGTTTAAAGAACTGGATTCAAAAATGATTTTCGACGCGGCTGAAAAAGGAGACAAAGTGGCCAAAGAAGTCTTTGAACTGACTGGGAAATGGCTTGGAATGAGTCTGGCCGATACGGCGCATCATTTAAGTCCGGAGGCGTTCTTCCTGTTTGGCGGTCCAACAGCCGCCGGCGATTATATTTTCAAACCGACAAAAGCCAGTATGGAACATTACCTGCTGCCATCTTTCAAAAATCAGATTCAAATATTGCCATCGCAATTGAAGCCTGGCGATGTGGCCATTGTTGGCGCAAGCGCTATGGTTTACAAGGAGCTCGAAAAATAAGATAAACGCAGAACATCGATCTTAATTTCTTTGGGGTCGATATACTTTTAAAAGAGAAGTCAGGATTAAAAACAGGCTTCTCTTTTTGCATTTTGAAATAATTGCCGGTCGGTGATTGTTGTCTGGAACTTATTTTCTAGTTTCACCACCGAAAACTTAAAGAAAACAATTGAAACATATTAAGCAAAATATAGTGTTGCTTGCTTTGGTTTGCATTTTAACCTGCATTTCGAACCAACATGCTGCAGCATCAAATGCACTTAAAAAAGCAAAATACAATTACCTGTTACACATTCCTGAAAATTACGACAAAGATCCGGCAAAAAAATGGCCGGTTATTTTCTATTTGCACGGAAGGCATGCCAGCGGGAAAAATCTTCAGAGTTTAAAGCGATACGGCTTGCCCTATTACATTTCGAAAGGCAAAAAAATGGATTTCATTGTGGTTTCGCCTCAATGTCCGTGGGGCAAGAACTGGGCTTCCGACGATTGGTTCAACTCAGTTTACGATGAGGTGGCCGGAAAACTTCGCGTCGACGATTCACGCATCTACCTCATCGGAATGAGTATGGGTGGTTTTGGAACCTGGGAACTGGCCAACCGAATGCCCGACCGGTTTGCAGCCATTTCGCCCATGTGTGGCGGAGCAAAAACTGAATGGGCCGATCAACTGAGTAAAATTCCAACCTGGGTTTTTCACGGAACGGCCGACAGACAAATTCCGATCAGCCGGTCGGAAGCAATGGTAAAAGCCCTGGAATCCAGACATGCCAATGTGAAATTTACGCGGCTCCTGAATCAGGGTCACGACATTAGCAAACAATTCGACAATGACGAATTATACGCCTGGCTAAGTCAATTTTCGCTTCAGAAAAAATTATTCTGGGAAGAACCTCTTCAATTTATGAAACCAATTGTTTCCAAACAAATTTCTGCAAATCCACCATTGCGGGCATTAAGCATTCGTCGTTCAAAACACAAATAATTTATTTCATCCTGAAGTTTAAGATCACTTGTGCGTGGTTTCGGTATGTCCGGCAAAAAAATTTGTAGCTTTGATCTCATGAAACAGATTTTCGGATTCATATTGCGGGTAATCGGTTGGATTTTAATGGTTCCAATCTATTTTTACAAGTACGCCATTTCGCCACTCACAAATCCGTCGTGCCGCCACGAACCCACCTGTTCGCAATATGCAATAGAAGCCATAAAAATTCACGGGCCGTTTAAAGGGTTCTGGCTGGGTGTGAGGCGCATTTCCAAATGTCATCCCTGGGGAACGCACGGTTACGATCCGGTCCCACCAAAGAAAAAGTGATCAGCATTCAGTTGTCAGTAATTGGCCATTTTATTTCCTGAAAATCTAAATCGAACTATCTTTGATTGAAAATGTTTCTATCGTTTCAACATACCTTGATTTGTTTATGAAGAAATTCGTTTATCTGCTTATTATTCTATTGTCTGGTTGTCATTCTCCGCAAAAACAAACTGCCAAAATGGTCACAGTAAGTATTTTGCCTCAAAAATATTTTGTCGATCAGATTGCAGGAAATTTGATTGATGTTAATGTGCTGGTTCCTCCGGGTTCCAGTCCGCACAACTATTCCATTTTGCCTTCGCAAATGAAAAACCTTGCAGCTTCAAAAGTCTGGATTCAGCTTGGTCTTCTTGCTTTCGAAGACGCCTGGAAAGAAAAATTTGCCGAAATCAATAAAAATCTGGTTATTGTAAACAGTTCCGAAGGAATACAATTGATTTCAGGAATAGAGCACGACGACGACGATTCTGATCATCATTCCGGAGGATTTGATCCGCACATTTGGCTGGCTCCAACTGAAGTAAAAATAATATCGCTGAATACATTGAATGCCTTAAAGGCCTCATTTCCTGAGTTTGCTGATAAATTTGAAACAAATTTTACCAGGTTCATGACTAGAATTGATTCGGTTACCAACCAGATTAATGTCAAATTCGCGGCGTTAAAGAATCGAAACATCTTGATTTTTCATCCGACGTTGGGCTACTTTGCCCAGGAATTTCATCTGAATCAGATTCCACTTGAGCTGGAAGGAAAAGAACCTTCGCCCAAACACATGAAAGACATTGTTGATCTGGCTCGCAAAGAGAACATTCATGTAATTTTTATTCAGAAAGAATTCGATACTGAAAATGCTTTGCAATTGTCGCGCGAAATTGGCGGCGAAATCATGGTCATCGATCCGCTGGAATACGACTGGGAAAAGCAAATTCTGGAAATAACAACTAAAATAGCCCGACAGCAATGAAAAAACTTCTTGAAATAAAGAATCTTTCGGCCGGATACGAAAATAATGTCGTGCTCGATCGCATTTCGCTGGAAGTTTTTTCGGGCGACTTTATCGGAATTATTGGTCCAAACGGCGGCGGAAAAACCACGCTGATTAAAACCATTTTGGGACTGATTAAACCCATTTCAGGAGAAATGAACCTGCACATCAGCAAAACAAATATTGGCTATTTGCCGCAAGTCAACCAAATCGACAAGCGATTTCCGATTTCAGTTTTTGATGTAGTTCGCTCCGGAAAATCGAATTCTGCGCTGTTTTCTTCGTTTCATAAAAACACCGCGGAAAAAGAGAAGGCCGAATCGTTGCTCGACGAAATGGGAATTTCTTCCATCCGAAATAAAGCCATAGGAGAACTTTCAGGAGGGCAAATGCAACGTGTATTTTTGTGCCGGGCTCTCATGAATAATCCGGAATTGCTGGTTCTGGATGAACCAAGCACCTATGTCGACAATAATTTTGAAGGCGAATTGTACCTGAAGCTTAAAGAGCTGAACGAACAAATGGCCATTCTGCTGATTTCGCACGATGTGGGAACTATCTCGTTTTACGTGAAAACCATTGCTTGTGTGAACAGGAGTTTGCACCACCACCCAAGCAACGTCATCAGCGAGGAACAGTTGGCTTCGTACAATTGTCCGCTGCAAATTATCACCCACGGAAACATTCCACATACAGTTTTAAAGTTACACGACGAACACAATCATCATGGACACCATCATTGAGCTGTTTTCATACGATTTTTTTGTAAATGCTTTTCTGGCTTCGCTTTTGGCAGCCATTTCATGCGGAATTGTGGGAACTTACATTGTTTCACGCCGGATAGTTTTTATCAGCGGGGGCATTACGCACGCTTCGTTTGGTGGAATTGGCATGGGCTATTTCCTGGGAATAAATCCATTGTTTGGAGCGGCCATTTTTGCAATTTTTTCCGGAATGGGCATCCAGCTTTTTAGCAGCAAAGGGAAAGTGCGCGAAGATTCATCGATTGCCATTTGGTGGTCGCTTGGAATGGCCATCGGAATTATTTTTGTATATCTCACGCCTGGCTATGCGCCAAACCTAATGAGCTATTTGTTCGGAAGTATTCTGACTGTTTCAACTGGCGAGATCTGGCTGATGCTGGCGCTTTCAGGAATAATTGTAATGTTCTTCACCTTGTTTTACCGCACCATTTTATACATAGCCTTCGACGAAGATTATGCAAAAACTTCAGATCTGCCGGTAAATCTGTTCAACTATATCCTGATGATCCTGATTTCGTTGACGATTGTGTTGAATATCCGGGTAGTAGGAATTATCCTGATTTTATCGTTGCTGACGATTCCACAAGCCACAGCCAACATTTTATCGCGCGATTTTGGCCGCATGATGTCTTACTCTGTAGGATTCGCTTTTCTGGCCTCATTTATTGGTTTACTCATTTCGTATTTCGCCGATATTCCTTCAGGAGCAACTATAATTTTTACACAGGTTGTTTTGTTTGGAGTGGTAAAAGGCCTAAAAGTAATTTTGGATAAATCGCCGAAATCTTCAGAATGAATGATGAAAATACCATAGTTACCTGTTCTCACTGCGGAAAGACCTGGGATAAAAAGCAACTGTCGAAATCGTGCAGCAACTGTTTTGCCTGCACCGGCTGCGAGGCCTATATTTGTCCGGAATGTAGATATGAGATTGTAGCAATACCACCAAAACCAATGAGGCCGTAGTGAGGAATTATATAAAGATTCAATTGACCGAATCCTGATACAAAACGATTATGTAAGAATTAAAGAGCCCGACTGAAAAAATAGCAGTTAAGGATAAAATAGCTCGTCTTGCGGCTCCATAAGACTCGACTATTATGCTGTTTTGACAGTGGACAATCTCAGTATTTATTAACAATCCCTCTATTGATAAATTGTTGATAAATTTTTGAATTCAAATCCTATAATCATTTTATTATTCGACTAGAAATATTAATAGGGTTCAAGTCTGTAGCCACTTTTTTCTCTTGTATAGACCAGAGCAAAATCGCTGAATATAAGACAATAATGAGAATATTTGTTTTATTATTTCACCGCAAAAAAAAACTTCAAATTGCGCAAATATCCAGACAAAACGAGCATTCCAGATGTTTATACCGAGGCTAAATGAGGCCTTACATTCGAATGATTAATTATTTCTTATTATTAAAGTTCTAATAATTTAATAATTTCTAGCTTTCTTTGGATCAGTAATAATTTAACCGGAGAACAACGTATTTTATTAATCATGGTTAATAAACATTCAGGTTAATATATCCTATTTACATTACAGTATACTACCTTGCAATTTAATTCAAATTCTATTTACTAATAAGTAATTTCTATGAAAACAAAAATCTTAAAATTTACTATTTATGATTAAAAGAATCAGTTTTTTATTAGTAGCGCTCATTATCTCATCAGCTACTATTATACATGCACAGGTAACCACATCCAGTATGAGCGGACGTGTTGCTGATGCCGAAGGAGCTGTGATAGGTGCAACGGTGATGGCTACACACACACCTTCAGGAACAACTTATGGTGCTGTAACCAACAATGAGGGGAGATTCAACCTAAATGGTATGCGTGTAGGCGGACCTTATACTGTAAAAGTTACTTTTATTGGATATGGTGGATACACACAAAACAACATTACGCTGAGTTTAGGTGAAAACTATGTATTGAATGTTGTACTTTCAGAAGAATCGACATCATTAAATGAAGTTATTATTGCGGCAGCCCGCACAAAATTCTCTAATGAGAAAACCGGAGCAGTGACCAATATCACAAGCGACCAAATAGCTAATTTGCCTACAGTGAGCCGTAGCATTACAGACATTACAAGCCTTTCGCCTTATGGTGGCAATGGGATGAGCTTTGGCGGTACTGATGGTCGTACGGCTAACTTTACAGTGGATGGAGCTAATTTCAACAATAACTTCGGTTTGAGCGATAAACTTCCCGGTGGAGGCAACCCAATTTCTATTGAATCTATCGAAGAACTACAGGTTGTAATCGCTCCATATGATGTTCGTCAAACTAACTTTATAGGTGGTGGTGTAAACGCTATTACAAAATCAGGTACAAATACCTTCAAAGCCAGTGCTTACACTTTTCACAAAAATGAAAATATGCGCGGTGATGCGGTTAATGGTCAACCAATCGCAGGTGCGCGTGATAAAGACCGCAAAACAACCTATGGTTTCACTTTAGGTGGTCCGATTATCAAAAACAAATTGTTCTTATTCGTAAACGCTGAAATGGAGAAAACTCCAACAGTTGTCAATCGTTGGAGGGCTTCAACTAATGGTGTTGCTGATCCGGATAATTTTATTTCCCGCACAACAGAAAGCGATCTTCAGTCAGTTTCTGACTATGTGAAGAGTAAATATGGATATGACACGGGATCTTACACCAATTTTCCGGCAGATGAAAACAATAGCAAATTTCTTGCTCGTTTAGATTGGAATATCACAAATAAACACCATCTGGCTTTGCGTTATAACTACACAAAAAACCTTAATTGGTCATCGCCTAATGCAAGTTCTATGGACGGAGGTACTCGTATGTCTGAGGCAAGAATGTCGAAAGAATCAATGTCATTTGCAAACTCAATGTATTCAATGAACAACCTTGTTCATTCATTCTCTTTTGATTTGAACAGTAGATTGTCAGACAACCTCTCTAACCAATTTTTGGCAACATTCTCAAAACTTGACGATGTACGTGGATCGGATTCCAACGAATTTCCTTTCATTGACATTTTGAAAGACGGACAAGCCTATATGTCTTTGGGATATGAACTTTTTACATGGAACAATGGTGTTCACAACAACGTTTGGAATATCAAAGACGAACTCACATACTATTTAGGCAATCATAAAATTGTAGGAGGAATAGCTTACGAATATAAAATGGCAGATAATGCTTATATGCGTAACGGTACAGGATACTATCGCTACACAAGTCTTGACGACTTCTTAAACGAAGGAACACCTGAAATTGTAAACTTAACTTATGGTTATGATGGAGAGAGCAGTCCTGCATCTCGCATCAGAACAAACAAAATTGGGGTTTACGGGCAAGATGACTGGAGCATTACTGAAAATTTCAAACTCTCGTATGGACTTCGTATTGATGGACTTTTCTTCAATAATAATGACTTGATAACAAACAATGCTATCGCTGCCATTGATTATAATGGTCGTCATATCGATACAGGAAAATGGCCTTCAGCAAATACCATATTCTCTCCCCGCATAGGTTTTGTGTGGGATACGTTTGGCGATAAGAGTCTGAAACTTCGTGGAGGTACCGGTCTTTTCTCAGGTAATTTACCGCTTGTATTCTTCACCAATATGCCTACCAACGGTGGAATGGTCCAGTATCAGGCACAAATTAATGCCAAGACTAAGGTTTTTGATGGATATACCGGTGAATACATAGTGGACGGAACCAACAAGTATGTTGATATGACACAGTTTGCCGGTGGTCTTGTAACTGCCGACGGCAAAGCCAACATCTCGGCTCTTTATAATAAGTTAACGTCATTGGGATATCCAACAACCATATCCCCCGAAGATGGAACTGTTCCTTCTGCTATTGCGGCTGTAGATCCAAAATTCAAAATGCCGCAAGTATGGAAAACGTCACTTGCTGTTGACTACGCATTCAAAACATCTTTCCCATTCTCTGTAACGGTAGAAGGAATTTACAACAAAACAATCAACGGTGTTTCTATTTCTGACTGGAGTATTCCAAATGTAGGTGGTTTCGCCCGTTTCAACGGTGTTGACAATCGCCCGATTTATCCAGCCGGTTATCGTACTGCCACGAAAGCCTTCGTGTTGGAAAACACAAGCCGTGGGTATGGCTGGTCAGGCAACATTACTTTCAATGCCCAACCAGCAAAATGGATCAGCTTGATGGCTGCTTATACACATACCGTTGCTAAAGATGTAACAGGTATGCCTGGATCTAATGCAGAATCTGCATTTACATATGTTCCTACGGTAGAAGGTCCTAACAACATTAAATTGCACAATTCTCAATACACCACACCTGATCGTCTTTTGGCTTCGCTTACTACCCATGATAAGAGCGGTAACCACTATAGCATTATCTATGAAGGATGGCGCGGTGGATATAACTACTCATTTATGACCGTAAACGATATCAATGGTGACGGTTACAACTACGATGCAATCTATGTTCCAACTGACGACGAAGTGGCAAACAATCAGTTCCGCTTTGTTTCAGCAGACGATAAAACTCGTTTTATGGACTATGTGCATGCCAATGATTATTTAAAAAATCAACAAGGAAAGTATGCAGAAGCCTATAGTGTATACTCTCCCTGGGTACATCGCATCGACTTGGGCTACAAACATGATTTTGCGCTTAAAACTGGTAATAACGAGCACAAACTGCAACTTAGCTTAGATATCAAAAACGTGATGAACCTGTTCAACTCCAGTTGGGGTGTAAGTAAATATTTGAATCCGGAAATTGGTTCTGACCCTCGTATCCTCAAATACGAAGGTGTTGATGCAGACGGTGTGGCAACATTCTCTACACCCTCTTCAATCAATGGCAATACCAAAACATTCACGCCAAACTACTCAATTGGCCAATGTTGGTATGCATTAATCGGTATCAAGTATATTTTTAACTAATTAAAAAGCTCTGACAATTATGATATTAAAAAAGATATTTCCGTTTTTCATTGCAATACTTGCCTTGATGACAAGTTGTACCGATGAAGCAACAGTGACATTGCTTGATGCAATTCAAGTATCGTCGTCTTACGTATCACTTCCTGTAGCTGGTGGTTCTACTTCCATTACGATAACAGCTAAAGATAGCTGGACAGCAGAGAAAGTAACTACTACTAAAAATCAGGTTACATGGTTAACTATCTCTTCAACCTCAGGCAGCGCAGGTGAATCGACGCTTACATTTTCGGCTACATCTACGATAGATGGTCGCACCGCAGAGGTTTTAATTCATATTGGAACCGAAACTCAGAGAATTAACATCATCCAGGGTTTGGCAACAATTGCATCAGCCACTTGTGCAGAGGTAATCGCTGGACCGGACAGCAAGACTTATCAGGTAACCGGAGTTTGTACCTCAATAAGCAGCACAGTTTACGGCAACTGGTATTTGGCAGATGCAACAGGTTCTGTTTATATATATGGTACTCTTGACGCGAAGGGTGCAGAGAAAAACTTCCTGAGTCTGGGGCTTGAAGTGGGCGATGAAGTAACTGTTCAAGGACCAAAAACTACCTATGGTACGACAGTGGAATTGGTAAATGTAACAGTTATCAAAATCAAAAAATCACTTGTGAAAGTTGACTCGTTAAAAACCGCGGCGCTTCCTATCGAAGGCGGTGAAGTTACGGCTTACCTTACCTGCAAAGGACAAGGCGTTTCGGTTGAAATTCCTGATGATGCCAAATCTTGGTTGTCAATTTCATCTATTGAGTCAGCTGGAACTAATACCGTGGTAACATTCAATGCTGCTGCAAACACCGGAGGAGATCGTGGAACTACGCTCACGTTCCGCACTACAGATGGAACCAAAAGCTACAGTGCACAAACGTCTCTTAGCCAAAAAGGAGCGATTATTGAAGCCAGTATTGCTAATTTTATTGCAGCTGCTAACAAAACCACTCAATATCGTTTGAAAGGTGTAATTAGTCGTATTTCAGATGCAGCAAAAGGCAGATTTTACATAAAAGATTTCTCCGGTGAAGTTTACGTTTACAATATGTCTGGTTTTCAAAATTTAGGAGTAAAAGTAGGTGATATCGTCACACTCGTTGGAAAATATGATGTTTATAACGGAACTCACGAAGTTGTTAGTGCTGTTTTGGAAAAGTCTATTCCTGTAAATACGGCTACCGTAGCAGAAGTGCTGACCAAACCTGACGATGCTAATACTTACTTTATGGTAACCGGCACAATTGCATCGATTTCCAGTGCGGATTACGGTAATCTTATTCTAAAAGACGGTGATAGCGAAATTACGGTGTATGGCTGTTATCCGGGCTATGGTGCAACAGGTAATGACAGAAAAGGTTTGATAGCTGCAAAAGGTCTTAAAGTTGGTGATACACTGACATTAATTGGACCAAAGATTACCTATGGTACAACAATTGAGCTTTCACCAACTTTTTATTTCAGCCACGTAAGTGCGCAATAAAATGTCCCTTGTACGAAGGAACGATGAAAAACTATGCAATCTCTTTCAAATGTACCAAATCAGGTGAAACCCGGATTTTATATACGTGGAAGAACCGGTAGCTCAATAAATTAAAAGAATGAAGAAAGAACAAGCCATCCCTTTCATGTAGGATGGCTTGTTTTATTTTATATCTTGGCTTTTAAAAATTTATGCATTGTACGATTTGTGTGCATAAGACTCAAAATGCATCTGTTCAAAAAAAATTAATCATGAATATTAAAATAAAAACCTTATTTGTTGTTTTTTCTTTTTTTTCGGTTGTTTTTGTAAATGCCCAACCTATTGGTTATTACAATGGTACCGAAGGGAAATCGGGCGAAGACCTGAAGCTGGCTCTTCATGAGATAATCAGCAACCATGTTGACTGTTCATACAACGAAGCCAAATATCTTATCAACTATTCAGATGCCGATCCTGATAATCCCCAAAATGTAATCCTTTTCTATACTCAGATCTCAAGAGATGCTTCGCTTTATGGAACAACCGCCGGAACAATTAACCGCGAGCATGTATGGGCTAAATCGCACGGCGGTTTTTCAGGGATTAGGCCAATGGACAGCGATGCACTGAATTTGCGTCCTGCTGACGCACAAGCCAATGTAACCCGTGGCAATCTCGATTTCGACAATGTTCAGCCAAATGGCACTCAGGACGCCATTGCAACCGATTGCTGGTACAACGCAAATGCCTATGAACCGGGACCGCTCACCAAAGGACAGGTTGCCCGGATTTTATTTTATATGGCGACCAGGTACGAAGGAACTGACGGCGAAATGGATCTTGAACTTGTCTCGAAACTAAACAATTACCCTGAAGCAAAATTCGGAAATCTGACGACTTTACTTGAATGGAACAAACAATATCCGCCGTCAGCTTTGGAACGTCAGCGTAACGATCGGATTTTCCGTATGCAACAAAACCGGAATCCATTTGTCGATCATCCGGAGTTTGCCGATTTTATCTGGAACAACAAAACACCTACGGGTCCAATATTTGGAAATTTTGTCCTATCTCCTGAATATCCGGTGGCAAACAGTACTCCCACTGTTTCGCTGACAATTTCAAATGCGACGGATTTAACTGATGTTTCAATTTTCTGGGGAAACGCATATGACTCGGAAGCCCATCAGATGACTATGACCAATTCAGGCGAAAACTACAGCGCCGATCTTTCGTTTTCAGGATTTAATGCCGGAGACCTGATTTATTTTAAAGTTGTGACAACGAATACCAGCAACGAGAAGACAAGTTTCAGGGCTAATTATATGCTTCCTGAAAATACACAGGCCAACGAGTTAACTTCGATTAGCGATGTTCAGGGCGCAGGAGATGCGACACCAATAGGCGGTCAGCAAGTCACCATTTCAGGAAGAGTTACAGCTAACTTCGATAATTCGTATTACCTCCAAACAGGAAACGGAAAACGCTCGGGTATAAATATCTACAATACACTTTTCACCGGAAAAGTTGGTGATAGCCTTGTAGTGACCGGTACTGCAACTGAATATTCGAATTTAACGGAAATCGGAACACCAACTTACGTGTATAATTTCAAAGCAAATAAAACTCTGGAACCGGTAGTAATTACCGCTGCACAGGTGAATGAAGATTATGAGGGAATGTTGGTACAACTTAACAACGTAACTTTTGACAAACCGGGAAGTGTGATACAGAATCAGAATACAAGCTATTATGCAACCGACAATACTGGTACAGTGGTTGTTTACATCAGCTATTCTTCGCGCTTAGTGGGTAAGAGCTTTCCGTCCAAAGCGTCGAATTTGGTTGGAATAGTCAGTCAGTATCAGGGTACTTACCAAATTTTACCGCGCGACATTAGCGATTTCAGGGAATATACTGCAACCGAAACAATGCTGTCTTCCAGTGCTGACCAGCTAAGTGTTTATCCTAATCCGGCAAAAGAAATTTTGACTTTAAATAGTAAAAAGTCAGTTTCAGCAATAAGGATAACAGACTTTTCAGGAAAAATAGTCCTTAGCCGGAAACAAACTTCACCGCAAATAAACATTACTAATTTATCGCCTGGAATTTACATTCTCAAAGTCGATTTTGGCGACAACACCGTTGGACTAACTAAATTTTTCAAGTTATAAGACTTGAGAAACGTTCAATGGTAGTTAGCGCCCGGGTTATTCTTAATAACCCGGGCGTTTTGTTTTTCGTCACACTTTCCTACTATTGTCATCTACGAAAACATTTCATTTTGTAAATTAATTATTAAATATACTGTCTATATGTATTCATTATTGACAATACTCACTCTATATGACATACATATTCGCATATTTATAAATATATGTCATATTTATACTTCAAGAGTGAGGCAATAATTCATTAAAAGAAACTTGCCCTGTAGTTAAATAATTGATAGATAAAGAAATAATATACAAATTTCAAATTGGAAAAGATGGCCATTACAAACAAAAGTCAAAACGCTCCCACCCTTGAGCGTAAGTTAGGCCCACTCATGTTGTGGGGGCTGGGAGTTGGTTATGTAATTTCAGGAATGTACTTTGGTTGGAATCTGGGGCTTCCGGAGGGAGGAACATTAGGATTGGCAATTGCTACCTTTTTTATTATTGTCATGTACCTGACTTTTACATTTAGCTATACCGAATTGGCGTGTGCGATACCTAAAGCAGGTGGAGTATTTGTTTATGCTAAAAAATCGCATGGAAATAATTTCGGTTTTCTGGCAGGCATGGCTCAGGTTGTTGAATTTGTTTTTGCACCGCCAGCTATTGCTGCAGCCATTGGCGCATATTTTAACCTCTTTTTACCTAATGTTCCTACAATGACTATCGCTATTGTAGCTTATTTAATATTCACAGCCTTGAATATTTATGGTGTACGGGCTGCCGCACGCTTCGAATTGTTTATCACAGTTCTCGCAGTTGCCGAATTGCTTGTCTTCTCTGGAGTCACTCTACCAAAATTCCAGATGTCTAATCTGACCATAAACGCTTTTCCACATGGGATTGGTGGAATCTTTGCAGCCATTCCATTTGCCATCTGGTTCTTTCTGGCCATCGAAGGGGTTGCCAATGTTGCTGAAGAAACTGTAAATCCCCAGCGCAACATTCTTATCGGGTTTGGCTCGGCCATTGTAACCCTTGTCGTTCTGGCCATTCTAACTTTTATGGCATCGGCAGGTGTGTCGGGATGGGAGGCTATTGTTTATCCAACTCCCGGAGCAGAAGCGTCTGATTCGCCATTGCCACTCGCTCTGAAAGCTATTGTGGGCAATAGTGATATTCTTTACCACATGCTCATCTTTATTGGACTATTTGGACTCGTTGCTTCTTTTCATGGTATCATTCTGGCAGCCGGAAGAGCTGTTTACGAAATGGGCAGGGAGCATTTCCTTCCTGCATCGCTGGGCAAAATCAGTAAACGGTTTCATACACCTTCCTACGCATTAATCTTCAACATGGGCATTGGTATCATTGCCCTATTCACAGGACGTACCGGAGAAATTATAACTATTGCCGTTTTTGGGGCATTGACACTTTACATCACATCAATGATTTCGTTCTTTAAAATCAGAAAAGATTTTCCGGAAATGGAAAGGCCGTTTAAAGTGCCGTTTTACCCTTTTACTCCTGCCATTGCCTTAATTATAGCCATTGTTGCCTTGGCAGCCGTTATATACTATAACCTGATGCTTGCCGGAATATATATCCTAATTTTGGGAATCTCCTTTGTTTGGTTCAAAATTGCATCATCAGGAAAATCATCAGTTGATGATGCTGAATTAACCAGAGAATACGTCGTTGTACGAAACAATGAAAAGTGAAATATAGAAAAACCATTGGAAGCGAAACTTATTCCTTCGAATCGTTAAAGGAATTACTGGCCAAGGCATCGCCCGAACGTTCTGGTGATGTTCTGGCAAATGTTGCCGCGAAATCCGGAGTAGAGAGGGTTGCCGCACAAATGGTACTGGCAGATACCTATTTATCTGATTTCCTGAAAGAAGAAATTATTCCATACGATAAGGATGAAGTAACCCGGGTTATTTTTGACCACCACGATCAATCTGCATTTAAAAGAATTTCGTCTCTGACTGTTGGCGAATTCCGCAACTGGCTATTGATGGACGAAACGACAGGAGCAATATTAAAAGAAGTTTCGCCCGGACTTATTCCTGAAATGGTTGCCGCTGTTTCAAAAATAATGAGGAATCAGGATTTAATACAGGTGGCTTCCAAAGTTCGAAATGTAACTGCATTCAGAAATACCATTGGACTTCCCGGAAGATTGTCGGTTCGGTTGCAACCCAACGATCCGACCGACAATATGAAAGGTATTGCCGCAGAAATCATGGATGGACTTTTCTACGGGTGCGGCGACGCGGTTATCGGAATTAATCCGGCCACAGACAATTATCAGTCGGTAACCAATCTTATTTACATGTTGGATGAGATGCGCGAAAAGCTTCAGATTCCGACTCAAAGTTGTATTCTTACACACATTACCACCACCATAAAAGCCATAGAGAAAAACGTTCCGGTTGATCTCATTTTCCAATCAATTGGAGGAACGCAAGGAGTAAACGAAAGTTTTGGCGTGTCGTACCAAGTTCTGAAGGAAGGTTTCGAGGCCGGACAAAGCCTCAATCGTGGAACTGTTGGCAACAATTACATGTATTTCGAAACCGGCCAGGGAAGCGCTTTATCGGCCGACGCACACTGCGGGGCCGATCAGCAAACTATCGAGGCCAGAAGTTACGGCCTTGCCCGTTGTTTTAGTCCGCTTCTGGTAAATACCGTTGTGGGATTTATCGGTCCTGAATATTTATTTAACGGGAAACAGATTATTCGGGCCGGACTTGAAGATCATTTCTGCGGAAAGTTACTGGGTTTACCAATGGGAGTAGACATTTGCTATACCAATCATGCTGAAGCCGATCAGGACGACATGGATACATTGCTGACTTTACTCGGAGTTGCCGGTTGTAATTTTATCATGGGCGTTCCCGGTGCCGACGACATCATGCTCAACTACCAAAGCACCTCATTTCACGATGCTTTATACATCCGTTCAGCGCTGGGACTTAGCCCCGCTCCGGAATTTGAAACCTGGCTCAAAAAGATGAATCTTTTCGATGAAAACATGAAGCCAAAAGAGCTTTCAGGAAACAATCAACTTTTTTTAAATGCTGCGTCATTATGAGAGATCCTGAAACGAAGCTTGTAACTGAAGATCCGTGGCAGTCGCTGAAGAAGTATACGCAAGCTCGAATTGCAATTGGACATTGCGGAAATTCAATTCCGACCCAAGAATTGATGGGATTTAAGCTGGCCCATGCCAAAGCAATTGACGCTGTACATCTGCCTTTCGGAAAAGAAACAATAGCGCAGGAAATTGAACAGGCATTTGGAATGGATGTGCTTCGCTTGCAGTCGGCAGTAAAAGACCGATCAGAGTATTTAACACGTCCCGATTTAGGAAGAATCTTATCCGACGAATCGATTAAACTTATACAAAACACCGTAAAAGCAAATGAATTCGATATTTCATTGGTTGTTTCCGACGGGCTTTCGTCTACCGCTATTGAAAAAAATATCCTTCCATTACTCACCTTATTGCTTCCTTTACTGCAACAACAAAACTATACACTTTCGCCAATCGCGTTGGTTGAGCAGGGAAGAGTTGCAATTGCCGATTCCATTGGAGAATTGATGAAAGCCCGGCTAACTGTCATTTTCATTGGCGAACGTCCGGGATTAAAATCACCCGATAGTCTGGGAATCTACATGACCTACAACCCACAAAAAGGAACGACCGACGAACGCAGAAACTGCATCTCGAATGTACGTCGTGACGGCCTTTCATACGCAGTTGCCTGTTCAAAATTACTCTACCTGATTCATGAATCGTTTAAGCGAAAGCTTTCCGGAATACAACTTAAAGACGAGCAAACCGACTTGTACAGAATCGAAACAATCGACAACAACTTAGGTCATTTGATGTAATTTTTGACTCTTTTCATTCCTGAAAAGCTGTTTTTCCAATCTTCTTCAATTCCTATGGTAACTCCTGAGCAACAAACAATACCATCGGTTCTGTGTTTTTATTTCAGAAATTGATATTTTTGCAGGCTTAATTTGTGCGAACTAAATATTGCATGTGATGGAAGTTAAAGATATCCGGCAAATGCTTGATGAAAAAGGTTTTATTGACGAGCCGGTTAACAAGGAAATAAAATTGGTTGAAGAAATCAACCGACTGAAAAAAGAAAAGAACGCGGTCATTCTTAGTCATTATTATGTAGAGAGTGATTTACAGGATATAGCCGATTTTGTGGGAGACAGCCTTGGCCTGGCGCAGGAAGCTGCCAGAACCGAAGCCGATATGATTGTTTTTGTTGGGGTGCATTTTATGGCCGAAACAGCGAAAATCATCAATCCAACCAAAAAGGTTATTTTACCCGACCTGAAAGCTGGCTGCTCGCTGGCTGATTCGGCTCCTGCCGATAAATTTGCCGAATTTAAGGCCCAGTATCCCGATCATCAGGTGATTTCGTACATCAATTGTACAGCCGATCTGAAAACCATGACCGACGTGGTTTGTACATCGGCCAATGCGCTAAAAATTGTAAACAGTTTTCCTCCTGAACAGAAACTCATTTTTGCCCCGGATAAAAACCTCGGAAACTATATCAACAGCCTTACCGGGCGCGATATGGTGCTTTGGGACGGCGCGTGTATGGTTCACGAAAAGTACTCGGTTGAGAAAATCATTGAATTGATGGATCAGCACCCGGAAGCCGAATTTATTGCCCATCCGGAATGTGAAAAACCGGTTTTACTGTTGGCAAAGTTTATAGGTTCGACTACTGCCTTGCTGAACTATGTTGAAAAAAGCCAATCGAAGAAATTCATTGTAGCTACCGAAAGCGGAATTTTACACCAGATGAACAAGGCTTGTCCGGATAAGATTTTCATTCCGGCGCCATCTGTCGATTCAACCTGCGGCTGCAACGACTGCTCCTACATGAAACTAAACAGCCTTCAGAAATTATACATTTGCCTGAAGAACGAATTACCCGAAATAAAACTCTCGGATGAAGTCATTCAGAAAGCGCAAATCCCGATAAAACGAATGCTCGAAATTTCGAAATAATCCACAAAAAAATCCGGTACTTTTCAAATACCGGATTTTTTACTTTCAATTGCTTGTTGCTTATAATTTTGCAAACAATTTTTTCAGGCTTACTTCACCTGAAATCATGTTCTTTAATTCTGAAATAGAAACACGATCCTGAAGCATGGTATCGCGGTAACGAATGGTCACTGTATTGTCTTCAAGTGTCACATGATCGACAGTTACGCAGAAAGGAGTACCAATGGCATCCTGACGACGGTAACGCTTGCCAATCGAATCTTTTTCGTCGTACTGGCAATTGAAGTCGAATTTCAGATCGTCGATTATTTCGCGGGCTTTTTCGGCCAAACCATCTTTTTTCATCAACG
Organism: Prolixibacteraceae bacterium; assembly: GCA_963677955.2. Classification (GTDB taxonomy): domain Bacteria; phylum Bacteroidota; class Bacteroidia; order Bacteroidales; family Prolixibacteraceae; genus Aquipluma. The sequence continues at coordinate 2,033,207 of CAXXQR010000001.1, read as the reverse complement.
GCATAACAGCCAGTTTGATTGGAGCTAAAGGTGCCGGAATTCGCAACACCACGCGAATATCTTTCTTACCATCTTCACTCACAATTTCTTCCTCAGCATACGAAGCCGCCATAATTTGCAGGAACATCCGGTCGACGCCAATCGAAGTTTCAATCACAAACGGAACATACGATTCATTTAATTCAGGATCGAAATACTGAATTTTCTTTCCGGAGAATTGCTGATGTTGCGACAAATCAAAATCGGTACGAGAGTGAATTCCTTCAACTTCCTTGAACCCGAACGGGAAACGATATTCCACATCAACAGCAGCATTGGCATAGTGTGCCAATTTATCGTGTTCGTGGAAACGGTAATTTTCGCTGCCAAAGCCAAGCGCCTGGTGCCAGTTCATACGGGTTTGCTTCCATTTGTTGAACCATTCGAGGTCGCTGCCAGGGCGAACAAAAAACTGCATTTCCATCTGTTCAAATTCCCTCATCCTGAAGATAAACTGGCGGGCTACAATTTCGTTACGGAACGCTTTCCCAATCTGCGCAATTCCGAAAGGCAACTTCATACGACCGGTTTTTTGCACATTCAGGTAATTCACAAAAATTCCCTGTGCAGTTTCCGGGCGAAGGAAAATCTTCAAAGCGCCGTCAGCAGTCGAACCCATTTCTGTGGCAAACATGAGGTTAAACTGACGAACATCTGTCCAGTTTCGTGTTCCTGAAATTGGGCAAACAATTTCCTGATCGATGATGATTTGTTTCAGTTCTTCCAGGTTGCTGTCGTTCAACGCTTTTACAAACCGGGCTTTCAGGTCATCCCATTTTTGCTGATATTCCAACACACGGCCATTTGTTTCGCGGAACTGCTTTTCGTCGAATGTTTCGCCAAAACGCTTTTTAGCTTTTTCAACTTCTTTTTCAATTTTATCTTCAAATTTGGCCAGTTGTTCTTCAATCAAAACATCGGCACGATATCTCTTCTTTGAATCTTTATTGTCGATCAAAGGATCATTAAACGCGTCAACATGGCCCGAAGCTTTCCAGATGGTCGGATGCATAAAAATGGCAGAATCGAGTCCAACTACATTTTCGTTGAGCAGAACCATCGAATCCCACCAGTATTTTTTGATGTTGTTTTTCAACTCAACACCATTCTGGCCGTAATCGTAAACTGCTCCCAGCCCATCGTAAATTTCACTCGACTGAAATACAAATCCATACTCTTTACAATGCGCAACGAGTTTCTTAAAAACATCTTCCTGAGCCATACTTAATAAATGTTGAATTATTTATGATGAATTATTGAAAATTTTATCTCTGTTTAGTTTTTGGCAGTTATTCGATTTCTTCAAAATCTACGTACTCGCCTTCGCTGTTGCGTGAAGTACTTTGCCTTGGTTGTTTTGTTTCAACGGTAACTTCGCCTTCGCGTTTCCGTTCGTAGCGCTGATAATTTCCCTGTCGTTCCTGCATATTATTCATAGCCTTTTTAACCACAACAGGAAAAAGCAACCGACCAAGAAATTTCAGCAAATAATACAGTATTACAATAATTCCGACAGTCCTCAGGAAATTTGTAAGATATAGTATGACCAATAGAAAATTCATAGCTATTCAGAAATTAGAGCGGCTAAAATTAGTAATTAATTGGGAAACAACCATGTTTTTAAAAATACCGAATTTCTCCTGAGCCCGATTATCATCTTTTCTTAACATGCCTAATAATAAATTGGCTGTCATTGATTTAAAAACAGTTAAGAAACATCCCAATCGAATTTAATTCAAGCAGGAAACAAAAAATCCCGACTGTTTTACAACCGGGACTTCTACTATTTTGTATAAAATTTTACCCGTTTAAGGCTTCTGCGCCGTTTGTAACTTCCAAAATGGCGTTGGTAATTGCTGCCTGACGAGCTTTATTAAAGGTCAGAGTCAACTCGTTTATCAAATCAGACGCATTATCGGTAGCCTTGTGCATCGCCGTCATCCGAGCTCCGTGTTCGGCTGCATGCGAATCGAGCAACGCTTTGTAAAACTGAATGGATAAAGATCTTGGAATTAGTTCCCCCACGATATTTTCGAGCGAAGGTTCGAAAATATAATCAACATTCGTATGTTTTTTCTTATCAACAGGAGCTGGTAAAACCGGCAAAAATTGTTCGCTCACCTGTTCCTGAACTGCAGCATTTATAAATTTGTTATAAACCAGCTCAATACGATCATATTTCCCATCCACAAAATCGGTCATGATTGCTTTTACAACAACCAAAACATTTTCGAAATTCAAATCATCGAAAAGATAATTTTTGTCTGCTATTGCAGGAATCTGATAAGATCGAAGGATTTTACCGGCTTGTTTTCCTATAACCATGAAATCAAGCTTTCCGGCTTTTAGCTGTTTGCTGTATGTTGTTTTAGCCAGACTAATTCCTTTCTTGGAAATATATGAATTAAAACCGCCACAAAGCCCTCTGTTTGAACTTACCAAAACTATCAAAACCTTTTCCGGATTACGCTGAACAGTAAATGGTGAGTCAGCGGCATTTTCGAGTGCTGTGCTCAAAAACGAAAGTAATTCCGAAAGCTTTTCAGCATACGGACGAATCTGTAAAATAGCATCCTGTGCTTTTTTAAGCTTGGCAGCCGATACCATTTTCATAGCACTGGTAACCTGTCTGGTTGTTTTTACAGAAGTTATCCGGGTTCGTATTTCCTTTAAATTGGCCATTAATCAATAAATGTATATTCGGTCTAATTTATTCTGAATATCGTTCGGCCACTTCAGCAGCCACTTTTTCAATTACCTGCGTTTCGTTATCGGTCAGCAAACCAGCCTTCAAATTGTCGAGTACTGTGCGGTACTGCATTTCCATCAATTCCAGAAAATCACGTTCAAAAGCCTTTACCTTTTCAACCGGAACATCGCGAAGCAACTCTTTCACACCACAATAAATGATCGCTACCTGATGTTCGATTTTCATAGGTGCGTATTGTTGCTGTTTCAGAATTTCAACGTTTTTGCGGCCTTTATCCAAAACTCGCATGGTGGCAGCGTCCAAATCAGATCCAAACTTCGAAAAAGCCTCCAGTTCGCGGAATTGAGCCTGATCGAGTTTCAGGGTTCCGGCGATCTTTTTCATGGCTTTAATCTGTGCATTTCCTCCCACACGCGACACCGAAATACCAACGTTGATTGCAGGCCGAACTCCAGAGTTGAACAGGTTTGATTCAAGGAAAATCTGTCCGTCGGTAATCGAAATTACATTGGTCGGAATATAGGCAGAAACGTCACCGGCCTGTGTTTCAATAATTGGCAATGCAGTCAGCGAACCTCCACCTTTTACTTTATCCTTTAAACATTCAGGTAAATCGTTCATTTGGGCAGCCATTTCGTCCGAGGTGATAATTCTGGCTGCACGTTCCAGCAAACGTGAGTGCAAATAGAACACATCTCCCGGATAAGCTTCGCGGCCCGGTGGACGACGGAGCAACAAGGAAACTTCGCGATACGAAACGGCCTGTTTCGAAAGGTCATCGTAAATAATCAGGGCATCGCGGCCAGTATCCCGGAAGAATTCGCCAATAGCGGCACCCGCATAAGGCGCATAATATTGAAGAGCAGCCGGATCGGAAGCCGTCGCCATAACAATTACGGTGTAATCCATGGCGCCGTGTTTTTCGAGTGTAGAAGCCAGGTTGGCTACAGTCGAACCTTTTTGGCCGATGGCCACATAGATACAATATACTGGTTTTCCCTTTTCAAAATTTTCGCGTTGATTGATAATGGCATCAATGGCTACGGCTGTTTTTCCGGTTTGGCGGTCGCCAATAATTAGCTCACGTTGTCCGCGACCAATCGGGATCATCGCATCAATGGCTTTCAATCCGGTTTGAAGCGGCTGATTTACCGGCTGCCTGAAAATTACACCCGGAGCTTTACGCTCGAGCGGCAAAACAAATTTTTCGCCGGTAATGGTCCCCTTACCATCAAGTGGTTCTCCCAAAGTATTAATTACACGCCCCAAAAGGCCCTCACCAACTTCAATTGAAGCAGTACGACGAAGTCTTTTTACGGTATCGCCTTCCTTTATTTCTTTCGTTAAACCTAAAATTACAGCTCCAACATTATCTTCTTCCAGGTTCAATACAATTCCTTTTACTCCGGAATCAAATTCAATCATTTCATTCGATTCAACATTCGAAAGGCCGTAAATACGTGCAATTCCATCTCCAACCTGAAGTACAGTTCCTACTTCTTCCAGTTCGGCTACACTTTTAAAGCCTTCCAGTTGTTGTTTGAGTATTTGTGAAACTTCAGCAGGTTTTATATTTGCCATCTTGTTCTGTATTTGTTCTATTGATAGTTTATTTCAATTCTGTTTGAAGTAATTTCTCTCTCAGTTTTTTCAGTTGAGTTGAAATGCTGGCGTCGTATTGTTTGTCGTCGACGCGCAACACAAATCCGCCAATCAGGTTATTGTCCACTTTCTGACTTAATTCAACTTTCGCTTCAAATTCGGCCTCCAAAATTTTGTTAATTTGAAGCACAACTGTTTTATCCAATGGTTGTGCACTGGTTAATATTGCAGTTCTTATTCCTTCTTCCTGGCGGTATAAGTCTTCCAGATTCCTGAAAATTCCTGAAATATAATTTTCACGTTTATTTTCGGCAATAAGCACCAGAAAATTCAGAGATAGTAAATTTACCTTTCCTTCGAAGATACTTTTTAGCGCCAGAATCTTCTGGGAAGTTTTTACTACCGGACTTTCGAGCATCAGATTAAAGTCGCTGCTAGTTGCGCAAACAGACGAAATTAACCTGGCGTCTTCACGCAACTCAAGAGTCAGACCTTTCTCTTTGGCCAGCGTAAAAAATGCCTTGGCGTACCGAACGTTGATTTTACTTTGATCCATACAATTATTTCAACTTCAGATCTTTTAACAGATCCTGAATCATCATTTCCTGATCTTTCGAATTGTCGAGCTGTTTTTTAATAATTTTTTCAGCAATTAAAACCGACAATTCGGCAACCTGAACTTTAATATCGTTAATGGCTGCATCTTTTTCAGCATTGATTTGCTGCTTGGCATAGTCAATGCTTTTTTGTGCTTCTGCATTTGCCTTTATTTTAGCATCTGCCACAATTTTATCTTTTATATCGCGGGCTTCCTTCAGAATAATATCTTTTTCTTTTCTCGCCTCAACAATAATCTGGTCGTTGCTGGCTTTCAGACCGGCAACTTCTTTTCTGGCTTTCTCGGCTGAATTCAGCGCATCAGAAATCGATTTTTCACGATCTTTCAATGCCTTTAGAATGGGTACCCACGCAAATTTCTTCAGGATAAACAGAACAATCCCGAAAATAATGAGCATCCAAAATATCGTACCGTAATCCGGAGTTACAAATCCCATAATGGTGTAATTGTTGGTTAAATGAAGCCCTTACTCCCGGCAACCCCGGGAGCGGGCCACAAAACAAAAATCTCTTAAATGAAAATTACCAAAGCACAGATAATCACGGCAAAGAACGCAACACCTTCAATAAGAGCGGCAGATACGATCATATTCGACCGGATATCACCTACTGCTTCAGGCTGACGTGCAATTGCTTCCATGGCGCTGGCTCCAATTTTTCCGATGCCGATACCGGCACCAATTGCAGCTAAACCTGCACCGATCGCTGCTCCCATACTTCCGAGAGCCAATTCTGCTAAAATGATAAATAATGCAGTCATAAAATTTAATTTAATATATATTGAAAACTAATGATGTTCGGGTGATGCCATACCAAAGTACAGCGCTGATAATAATGTAAAAACGTATGCCTGAATAAATGAAACAAGCACATCGAGCAAAACCATAAATACGGAAAACGAAACCGAAAGAATTGAAACGCCCAGGCCTGCTCCCGGACCAGCCAGTTTTGCGAATATGAAAATCAAACTGACGAATACGGTTACAATTAAGTGACCCGCAAGCATGTTTGCAAACAATCGGACCATTAACACAAATGGCTTTGTAATCACTCCTGTTAATTCAACAATTGGCATTAGCGGAATCGGAAACTTCAGCCACCAGGGAACTTCCGGATTATAGATTTCTTTCCAGTAATGTTTATTTGTATTAAATGTGGTAACAAAGAATGTAAACAGGGCTAATACCATTGTTACTGCAATATTTCCGGTAACATTTGCCCCGAAAGGAAATATTGGAACCAAACCCAAAAGATTGTTTATCAGGATAAAGAAAAATACCGAAAGCAGGAACGGCATAAATTTCTCGAATCTTTTTTCGCCAATTGCTGGTTTGGCAACATCGTCACGAATAAAGAGAATGACCGGCTCGAAGAGATTTTGCATACCTGATGGCGCCTGGTTCGTGCGATTTTTAGCCGACTTGGCAACATTCAGGAAAATGATGAGCATCAGAATAACACTTACTAAAATACCGACAACGGCTTTGGTTATTGATAAATCTATAGGAAGATCGATGATTTCACCTTGCTCATTCAGCTCTACAATTTTTCCTTCGTAGTTTCCTTCGTCTTCAATTTTAAATCCTTTTGCCTCGTGTAACTCTTTATCTGCAATCTGGAATCCATTGTATGGCTCTGTTCCGTGATGAAATTTCGAGGACAAGAAAATATTCAGGCCTTTGGTTTGGCTGTATAAAATAATGGGAAGGGGAATGCTGACGTGCGTATGACCGAAAGTTGCAATGTGCCATTCGTAGGCATCGGAAACGTGCTCAATGATAAATTTGCCTGCAGAAAATTCTTCCGAAGCCTGGTTTTCTTCACTATTCTGTTCGGGTTCGTTGGCCAAAATGGTTCCGGCGAAACAGAAAATGGTCAAGAGAGTCAGTAAGAGAGATCGTATAATTCGCATCATCGTATTTATCACTTAAAAATCAGCCGTCAACAAAATTAATTCTTTTATATTATTACAGGCAAAATTTGTAACTAAAGTACATTTAATTGCCCTTTTGTTTTATGAATTTTGAAATCTGATACACTTCTAATGCGGTGTATAAGACGTAAAGCACCAAAAAATTTGCAATGAAAGTTTTCGCAATTTCTCTGTGAAGAATCACGAATACAATGGCAACTCCAAGATAAAAAAACATTTTTACAAAACTGACAGCCATGTACTGCGATGTAAATCGTGATCCTGAATTTCCGGCAATCTTTAACAAATAAGCATGAACAAGGTTTGTTACAGCATAAAAAAATAACACGACAAACGGTAAAATTTTTAAATAATACTGGCTAAGAATGGTTGAATACAACAAAACTCCCGTTGCAAAAACAATGATTGTCAGAATAGTTGACTGTACTAAAAATTTCTTCATGCCCGTTTGTCAGTTTATAAGATTTATGCTTATTATTCGGATTACAGGAATTTCCTAACCGCGTGATAAATTGCTCCAGCCACCGATATAATCATCAAACCCAAAGTAAACGCCGGAAATTTCATGTCCAGCCAATCGTCAATTTTAATTCCGGCAAAAGTTCCGGCTCCCATTATGGCGATCATTTCAAAAGCCAAACCTGAATAACGGATAAAATTATCGAATTTCTTTTTGGGTTTCTGATATTTATTTGGATCCATTGTCGGAAGTTTCATCGCTCATGGTGCAGGTTCCGGCAAAATAAGCACCCGGTTCAATTGACAGTTTTCCGGTTAAAATATCTCCTGAAATTACCGACGAAGCCTTTAACGAGAGCAATTCGCCCACAAAGAGTTTCCCGTTGTAAGTTCCGGCAATTTCACAACTTTTACACCTGATATTGCCATCAATTCTTCCGGTTGCCCCGATTACAAGTCTTCCTTTCGTTTCCAGATTTCCGGTTATCTCTCCATCAATCCTGAGATCGCCATCAGACAAAATATCTCCGGTGATCCGTGTGCCTTTTGCAATCAGATTTATTACCTGTAGATTTATTTCATTGGTTTCTTTAGCCATTTCGTGGTTTTTTTTTGAAAGAATTCCAAATATAATAAAGCTCTTTCGTGTTCTCTAATGTCTGTATATAAAAAACGTGCTTCCTCTTGAAGAAAACACGTTTTTCAAACTTTTAGTGTACAACTTTCTATTTAGATAAAATGATATAGAAAAGTCATGGTGCCTTCGAATGCAGGTTTTCGGTTTCCCTCAATCTCCATGGAAATGTCAAGTTGAATTTTAGTAATACCTCTCAGGTTTGTAACCGAGCGTAATATTACATGAGTTCTTATCCTACTATTAACAAGTACGGGTTGATTGAAACGGAAATTATCGATTCCGTAGTTTACCAGCATTTTAATATTTTCAACCTGAATTATCTGATCCCACATGTAAGGCAGCAGCGAAAGAGTCAGATAGCCGTGTGCAATTGTACTTCCAAATGCACCTTCGGTTTTCGCTCTTTCTTCATCAACATGAATCCATTGATGATCGATGGTGGCATCAGCAAACTTATTGATTTGGTCCTGCGTGACAGTTAAATATTCGGAAACTCCCAATTTCTGACCAACATGCTTTTCAAATTCCTCGTGACTTCTGATAATCAGCTTTTCCATGACCGGATTGATTTAGATAGGATTAGATGAATACATTATTTCGGATCGTAAGCCCATTTCAGGTAAATGCTGCCCCAGGTAAAACCTGCGCCGAATGCAGCCAAGATAATATTATCGCCTTTCTTTAATTGCTTTTCGTAATCGTACAAACAAAGTGGAATGGTTGCCGCTGTAGTGTTTCCGTACATCTGGATATTTATCATGATGTGTTCTTTGCTGATTCCCATCCGGCGACCGACAGCATCAATGATTCTCATATTGGCCTGATGTGGAACAAACCAGTCAAGATTTTCACTCGTAATCTGATGTTTATTCATCATTTCCACGGCTACATCGGCCATGTTCGAAACTGCAAATTTAAACACCGTCTGGCCTTCCTGGTTAACAAAGTGCTCCTCATTAAATACGGTCTCATTCGAAGCGGGCCGAAGTGATCCGCCACTTCGAATTTGAAGGAATTGACTTCCAGAACCATCAACGCGATTGATGTGATCAATGACGCCAACATCTTCTGTTGTGGGTTCAAGTAAAACGGCGGCAGCTCCATCACCAAATAACGGACATGTTGTACGGTCCTTGTAATTTGTTATAGCCGACATCATATCAGCGCCCAAAACAATCACCTTTTTGTATTGTCCGCTTTCAACAAATTTAGCGCCGGTAGTTAAAGCGTAAACGAAACCTGAACAAGCTGCATTTAAATCGAAACTCCATGCATTAATTAATCCTGCTTTATGGCTTATAATATTTGCAGCAGAAGGAAGTGGACTGTCCGGAGTAATTGTTGCACAAATTAACAAATCTATTTCTTCGGGACTGCTTCCGGTTTTTTCGAGTAACTCTTTTATCGCAGCAGCTCCCATATCCGAAGTCGCTTTTCCTTCCTCTTTCATTATCCGTCGCTCTTTGATCCCGATTCGCTGCATGATCCATTCATCGGAAGTCTCAACCCAAGTACTCAATTCTTCATTCGTCAACCGATATTCTGGCAAAAATGCTCCAATGCCTGTTATTGCAGCACGAATTTTATTCATAGTGAAAATTTTATATCAAATCTATCAAAATCAGCCCCTCAGAATAATTCCGAAGAGTTACAATCAATTTGTGATTTTTGGAAATTTAAATTGCGGCGCAAGTTAGAATGAAAAAACCGAACAGCAAAGAAAAATCAGGCAAATAATTCGCCTAACTCCTTTTAAAACAATTAATTAAATTGTTCGAATATTAAAACAGGAGGGTGTAAAAAGGATCAGAAGAATAGTATTCTTCTGATCATAATGGGTTGTTATTAAACAGTAACGTCTTTTTCAATAGCCAATTTACCTCTGTAATATCCACATTCCTGACATACTGTGTGGTATTTTACTGTTGTGCCACAATTTGAACAGGCAGCCAATGTGGCTGGTGTGGCTTTGTAATGAGTTCTTCTTTTGTCTCTGCGGGTTTTTGATACCCTGTGTTTTGGATGTGCCATCTTAACTTATCTTTATTCGTTATCTAATAATTTTTTTAATTCGTTCCAGGCAGGGTTTGAATGATCTTCTTCCCTGACAATATATTTATCCAGCTTTTCAATCATCGCCGGGTCACAAGTTGTTTTTCCGTCCTCGTCGTCCGGATGAACCCTCTTGATCGGAATTGCCAAACCAATAAACTCATAAATCAATTGAGCAACATTCAATTGATAATCGTTTACGCTAACCCAAATTACATCGTCACCTTCAGTGTATTCCTTTTCACCAAATTTGACGAAAATTTTTTCAAGCCCTTTAATTGGCTGATCATACATCTCCAAACAACGATCGCATTGCACGTGAACTGTTCCTTCCACATCAAACCACAAGATCATCAGCGAACTTTGCTTTTCAAGTGTAACGCGCACATTTACATCACCTTCATCGACAACTCCACCGCCAAATTCCAAAAAGAATTTGTCATCTATTATGTAGTCAAAAATATGCTTCCCTTGTGAAAGCCCTTTGAATGCAATGTTATAGAATGATTGACTGCTCATTGCCTGAAAAAAGTTTTGCAAAAGTATAAAAAATATACAAACCCCGAAAATATATTGATTTTTTTAACAACGATTCTTTCCTAACGAACATTTAAGTCTCAAACAGTTAATTATCAATTTTTTAATACGATTGCTAACTGTTCATAAATTGTTATTTATTCAGGATTATTTTAAAGGTTGTCCCTTTATTGATTTCGGACTGCTTCAGGAAAATTTTGCCTTTGTGATAATTTTCAACAATTCGCTTGGCCAATGAAAGACCAAGCCCCCACCCTCTTTTCTTGGTGGTAAAGCCCGGCTGAAAAACAGTTTTGAAATAAGCTTTCGAAATTCCCTTACCTGTATCTGAAACCTCAATAGACAGTTGCTCATTCTTTTCTGCAATGGAAACCTGGATGGTTCCGTTGTTGTTCATTGCGTCAATAGCATTTTTGCAAAGGTTTTCGATAACCCAGCTAAAGAGTGACGCATTTATGGGAGCAATGAATTCGCGGTCAGTGTCGAAATCAAGAATAAATTTTACTTTGCCTGAAGATCTTGTTTTCAAATATTCCACTGTCGACCTGATGGTTTCTGAAACGTCCGTTGGAACAAGTTCGGGGATTGACCCAATCTTAGAAAATCGTTCAGTAATTTTTTCCAGACGTTGTGTGTCTTTTTCAAATTCCTGAATCAGGTTCTCGTCAATATTCTGCATTTTAAGCAATTCGACCCAGGCCATTAATGATGAAATAGGCGTACCGAGCTGATGTGCAGTTTCTTTCGACATACCCACCCAAACCTGATTTTGCTCTGAATTACGTGATGAATTAAATGCAATATATGCCACCACAATAAACAAAAAGACAACAGCAAATTGAACGAGCGGATAGTATTTCAGATTCTCGAGTAAAATTGAGTCACGGTAATATAGATATTGAGTTTCAGATTCTGAAACAATAATCTTAATTGGTTCATTTTCTTCCTTCATTTTATGAAGTTCGCGAAGCAAAACCTTATCCTTATTCTTTTCGGTAAATGCGATATTTCTGGTATCGCCTATGTTATCGAGACTGTCGGTAATAATAATTGGGATGGTCGTATTTTTGTTTACAACATAGAGCAGAAAAGTAATGTCTTCATTGCTGTTAATATCAATGCTTGCCAATTTTTGCTCGGCTTTGGCCCAAAGTTCAACGCTTTTACGCTCTTCTTTGGCCATATTTTTAACCAGCCAATTGGTATATAAAAATGCGCCAACTCCAATTACTACGGCTAGCAGAAGAAGCAGAATTTTCCAGCGACGCTTTTTAAAATAAAAGTCCAATGTGAATATATTTTGATTTATGCCAGTTAAACGAATCTGCCAGTTAAAAAGTATTCGAAACTCTAATCTTTAAGCAATGCGCCTTTTATTGTTTTGTAAATCCCGTGCTGATCCAAACCATATTCGCGATACAGTTCATCAGTTGTTCCCTGGTCAACAAATTTATCCGGAATACCAATTCGCGTCAAATGCACATTGTATTGATTGTCGGCCATAAACTCAAGTACGGCACTGCCAAAACCTCCCTGCAAAACGCCATCTTCGATGGTAATTACATTTTTATACTTTCTGAAAACGAAATGTAAAGCTTCATCATCGAGCGGTTTAACAAACCGCATATCGAAATGTGCCGCAAAAATATCATCCTTTTGAAGCATTTTCACAACTCTTCCAGCATGAATTCCAATGGTCCCGATGGTTAAAATAGCCAGATCTGCTCCCTCCGAAAGCTGCCTGCTTTTTCCAATCGGAATAGCTTCCATCGGTTTACGCCAGTCGATCGTACTTCCACAACCTCTCGGGTAGCGGATTGAAAAAGGTCCGTGATTTTCATTTTGTGCAGTAAACATGATGTTGCGTAGTTCGAGCTCGTCCATTGGAGCAGAAACAATCATATTTGGAATGGACCGCATATAAGCCAGGTCGAAAACTCCGTGATGAGTAGCACCATCGGCGCCAACCAAACCACCACGATCAAGACAAAATACAACCTGAAGGTTCTGCAACGCCACATCGTGAATTACCTGATCGTATGCTCGTTGCATAAAGGTGGAATAAATGTTGCAAAATGGCAACATGCCTTGAATAGCCAAGCCAGCCGAAAAAGTCACAGCATGCTGCTCTGCAATTCCGACATCGAACGTACGATGTGGCATCTTTTCCATCATCATATTCAACGAACATCCTGTAGGCATAGCCGGAGTAATAGCCACGATCCTTTCATTCATTTCAGCAAGCTCGATAATCGTGTGACCAAATACATTCTGAAACTTTGGTGGTTTATTAATTGCGCACTCACAGTCAAGCATTTCACCCGTAACTTTATCGAATTTTCCCGGCGCATGAAATTCGGTCTGGTTCTGTTCCGCCTTTTTAAAACCCTTCCCTTTTTTGGTAATAACGTGCAAAAGTTTCGGACCTGGAATATGACTTAGACTTTGCAAAACCTCGGTAAGATAAACCACGTCGTGCCCGTCAACCGGGCCAAAATACCGGAAACCCAATCCTTCAAATAAATTGGATTGCTTGAGCAACATGGATTTTAGGGCATTTTCTGTTTTCTGAACCAATCGCCGAGCTTTTGGTCCAAAACCGTTAAGTTTTCCGAGACCTTCCCAAACATCACGCTTTAAACGGTTGTATGTCTGAGATTTTGAGATATTCAGGAGATAATTACTCATGCCACCCACGTTCGGATCGATGGCCATATTGTTATCGTTCAGAATAACCAACAAATTCGATTTATTTACTGCAGCATTATTCAAACCTTCAAAAGCCATCCCACCCGTTATGGCACCATCGCCGATTATTGCTACAATTTTTCGCTCTTTTTCATCTTTCAAGTGAGAGGCAACAGCCATACCAAGGGCCGCAGAAATGGAAGTACTTGAATGACCTACTCCAAAAGTGTCGTATTCGCTTTCTGAAGGTTTGGGAAATCCGCTGATGCCTTTGTATTTTCGGTTTGTATGAAACACATCTTTCCTCCCGGTCAGAATTTTATGACCATAAGCCTGATGACCCACGTCCCAAACGAGTAAATCGTAAGGAGTTTTAAAGACATAGTGCAACGCCACAGTTAACTCGACAACTCCGAGACTGGCGCCAAAATGACCAGGATTGGTTGAGACTACATCAATTATAAAATCTCTTAATTCTTGACAAACTTCAGGTAAATTTTCGACTTTCAGTTTCCTTAATTCCGACGGATCTGTAATCTGATCCAATAAGCTTCCCGTACGTTCAACCATCAAATTTCAATTTTGAATCCAAATATACGACTTATGACCTGTAAAGTGTACCACCCAAAAAGTCAAAAGTTCAAAACATTTGTCAATCCCGACCAGTTATATAATTAAGTGGAGTTTATCAAGTACAATTTGGACGCGGATTCATTCCTAAATCATAACTTGTCAAAGACTTGCCAAAGTTCTATATTTACCAGACTAAAAACACATGCCATGAATAAATTAGTATTTGTATTTGTCATTTTTTTTATCACTTCCTGTGTTTCCTCCAAAAAATTCAATCAGTTGAACGGAAATTTTCAGGAAAGCCAACGGACAGTTCAATCGCTCAAAGAACAAAACCAGGCTTTGCAGGTTCAGAATACCGAATTGCAAAGTAAAATTGATAAGATGAGCAAAGATCTTTCGGAAACATCGTCAAAACTGGATGACACGTCCCAAAAGCTCCAAAATTTACAAGCTGAAAACAAGCGTTTGAATCAAATAAATACCGAGCTTGAAAATCAATTAAAAAGTTTAAAAGCCGGAAGTTCCGAAGAAATTGCAAAACTGCTGGGCAAACTTCAGGAAACACAAACTGATTTGCAAAAGCGAGAGGATAACCTGAAAACAGCTCAGGAAGAACTTCAAAAACGCACCGCACGTCTTCAGGAACTTGAGTTAGCGCTCCAGCAAAAAGATGAAGCAGTGAAACAACTTCGGCAAAAAGTCATGGATGCTTTACTTGGTTTCAATAACAAAGGTTTGACCATTCAGGAAAAAAACGGAAAAGTTTACGTTTCGCTTGACGAACAACTTCTGTTTAAAACCGGTCAATGGGACGTTGATCCCAAAGGCCAGCAGGCACTTTCAAATCTGGCCGAGGTTCTGGCTCAAAATCCGGATATAAATGTGATGGTTGAAGGGCACACCGACAATGTTCCTATGCGCGGAACCGGAATAGTAAAGGACAATTGGGATTTAAGTGTAATGCGCGCTACAGCTGTTACCCGAATTTTGTTGAAAAATAAAGCAATCAATCCAAAACGAATTGTTTCTGCGGGACGTGGTGAATTCTTTCCGATTGACGATGCTGATACTCCGGAAGCCAGACAAAAAAATCGAAGAACTGAAATTATCCTGACACCGCGTTTGGACGAAATTTTCAAGATTCTTGAAAATAATTAATGCTGAACTGAAAATTACAACCGGATAATTCGACGAATGCGGTTGTTAAAGCCTACAATTTCGGAGAAACCGACGCGCTTCAGCAACTCTATTGCACTTTCGTAGTGGCGGGCAATGTGCTCAACACGATGAGAGTCGGAACTCAATGTCACCGGCACATGATGGCTGTAACACATTTCGAGTAATCTGGGGCTCGGCGTGTATTCGGCACAGGGACGATCCATGCCGCCGGTGTTTAATTCAACCACAACATTGTGCTCTTTAATTATCCGGATGGTGTCGTCAAACAACTTTTCCTGATTTGTTTCCGGATAAATCCTGAATTTTTTGATAATGTCGATATGCCCGATTACATCAAATAAATCAGATTTGGCAGCCTTCTGAACCAACTCAAAATACATTTCATAAAGCTTGTCGTTTGTCCATTTTCCATACAAAGACTGATCGGTATCAAAATTCCAGTCGCCAATAAAATGAATGGAACCAATAACATAGTCAACCGGGATTGAGTCTATAACTTGTTTTAGTTCAACTTCCTTTCCCGGAAAATAATCCAGCTCGATTCCGTACCTGATCTGAATCTGATCTTCGTATTTACTTTTCAGGTCTTGAATCTGTTCGGTCATAACCGGAATATCTTCCATGCGAATAGCCCACGTTACTGGTTTAAGACAAACATGATCGCTGAATCCAATTTCGTCGAGTCCCTTTGCAATAGCCATCAAAACCATTTCTTCGTAGCTGTTCTTCCCGTCCGAAAGAATTGAATGCATGTGATAATCTACCATCCCAATCATAAGCTTATTTTATTACTCTGATTTTAATGTTTCTAAACTGAACCAATGCCCCATGATCCTGAAGACCAATATTACCTTTTTGGGCAAAACCATAATATGGATAATCTTTCCATTTTCCATTTTCCTTGTGCTTAAGCCAATCGTCGTCCCATAAATTGTAATCGACCACTTTTACGCCATTCAGAAAATGCTGAACATGGGTTCCGTTCACGATAATCTTCGCCTGATTCCATTCGCCAACATTTTTTACATTGCCATTTACTGGAGCATTCATTCCATAATTTGCTCCGGTATGCTGGTCGTCGCGCAATTTATCTGGCCAACCTTTGTCGTCCAGCAACTGGTATTCAGGCCCTGATTCGTAGATAGCTTTCCCTATTTTTTCGTTTACATGATAAAAGATTCCGCTGTTACTTTGAGGCGCCATTTTAAATTCGAGATACAACTCAAAATTTTGGTATTTTGCACGAGTAACAATGTCTCCACCGTGATCGCTGCCAATAGCAGAATTATATAATACACCATCGATTACTTTCCAGCCTGTTATGTTTTTCCCCTGAAATGTCTTCCAGCCATCCAGATTTTTGCCATTAAAAAGCAACTGCCAGCCATCAATTTTTTCCTTTTCCGTTAAAGTATTGATCTTAACCGGCTGTGCTCCAACAAGTATAAATGACGCAATTCCCAGAAACAAAATCACTATCTTTTTCATGATCAAAAGATTAGAAGGACAACATTTAGGCTCAAATTTCGGACTATCAGCAGTTCAAATATCTTCTGAAATTATTAACTTAAAACGAAATGAACAAGCTACATGGTTTTGATTTTCAAAATAACTTCAGAAACTAAAAAGCAATTGCAAACCAGTTAATTTTATACGATCGAAATGAAATTAATCGATCAAATAAGAAGCGAAAAATGGGTTATTGGGATGGTTCTCGTGGAATCATTAGCGGGAACTCCACACTACTCAAAATTCACATAACTTCTTGTCTAATAACAAGTTTAACAAACCATTCTTTTACAAAATGGAGGCGTTAATGCCATACTCATCGAAAATATGCACGATCTTCCGAGCCTGAAAACAAATGCTGGTCCTGAAATTATTGCCGGAATGGCAGAGGTAGCCGTTGAGATACGGCATAGAATTCCGGTTTCTTTGGATCCAGATACTCCGGTTTCAGAATCCAGAGTCAGAGAGATGATGAAAAAAGTAATGGAATTGAGAATTTCGAAGAACAACAAGTAATTTCAGAAAAGTAGTAAATGGTTTTCAATAGCTTAAAAAAAATTGAGACGGCTTCAACAAGCCGCCTCAAAGCCATGAAAACAATTAAACAATGTTCAGAAAACAGAAAACTAGAAACAATTATATCGTTAATATCTCAAGGTTCTTATCCTCGAGCATTTTGTCAACTTTTTTGCTAAAGTTATTAATTAATTCCTGAACTTCAGCAACAGCATCTTTTTCAAGATCTTCAGAAAGGCCATCTTTTAACAGTTTTTTCAAATTATCGTTGGCGTCTTTCCTTGCACTTCTTAAACTTACCTTCGCAACTTCTCCTTCTTTATTAACAGTTTTAACCATATCTCTCCGTCGTTGCTCAGTCGGAGCCGGAACATTGATACGGATAATTTCACCGTTATTATCAGGATTAAAACCGAGATTCGAATTAATAATTGACTTTTCAATTGGCCGAATCATTGGTTTTTCCCAAGGTTGAATAACAATTGTTCTGGCGTCAGGAGTACTGATATTTGATACTTGTGCAATCGGAACCATGCTTCCGTAATATTCTACCATAACTGAGTCCAACATTCTTGGAGAAGCCTTTCCTGCGCGAATATGGACTAATTCTTTGTCCAGATGACTGAGCGCGTGTTCCATTCTCTCCGTGCAAATATCTAAAATCAATTGAACCTCTTCCTGCATATGAACTAACTCTTTTCGTTTATTAAAAGTGCTGGCAACAAATATAGAAAAAATTAAAGAATTCTAAAATTTATCGCGAATTTTAATCAAAAAATTGCATTTTTCCTTAGCTATGAACATAAGTTCCAATATTTTCCCCTTCCAAAACTTTCTTTAGGTTTCCTTTTACGTCCATATTGAAAACAATAATCGGTAAATTATTTTCCTTGCACATCGCCGTTGCCGTAAGATCCATAACTTTTAAATCACGTTGATAAATTTCGTCAAACGAAATTTTTTCAAATCGTGTTGCTGATGGATCTTTCTCTGGATCGGCTGTGTAAATTCCATCCACACGTGTACCTTTCAGCATAACATCAGCTTCTATTTCTATTCCACGAAGTGATGAACCAGTATCAGTTGTAAAGTAGGGATTTCCTGTTCCTGCGGAAAAAATGGCAACTTCACCGTTCTCTAAAATTTCGATGGCTTTGTCTTTCGAATAAAATTCCCCTATCGGCTCCATCCG
This sequence comes from Prolixibacteraceae bacterium, assembly GCA_963677955.2. Classification (GTDB taxonomy): domain Bacteria; phylum Bacteroidota; class Bacteroidia; order Bacteroidales; family Prolixibacteraceae; genus Aquipluma. The sequence continues at coordinate 2,014,960 of CAXXQR010000001.1, read as the reverse complement.
GATGGCAGTTAAAACGTGCGACTTGCAACCAACACTTTGAAGCGCCGAATTTAATGCTAAACTATTGATTACTGTAGCCAGCATTCCCATCTGGTCCCCTTTTACCCGATCAAATCCATTGGCTGCTCCACTCAATCCGCGAAATATATTTCCACCACCTATAACAATTCCCACCTGGACACCCATGCCCGCAATCTCTTTGATTTGTTCAGCGTAATCAGTTAATCTTTGCTGATCGATTCCATATTGCTGGGTTCCCATTAGCGACTCACCACTTAGTTTTAACAGAATTCGGCTAAATCTTGGCATAATTTTAATTTTCAGCAAAAGTAAACGAAAAGTTTTAATGAGGGTAAAAATTCGAAATGAAAAAAGCCGGTCAAAAAACTGACCGGCTTTCCTTTTGTGCTCCTGAGGTGAATATGCACGAGATAATTTCGTAATTGCGAATTGATGTGTTTGATTTACTCCATCAAAAATAGACGGTTGTAATTTATTTCTGTTATCAAAAACGATGAATTTTTTGAAATGACCTAAATTCGATATGAACGGTTCAATTTTCGTGATGAACGAAATATTCCTTTCAACACTGAAGGAGTTCAACTAAAATTTTAGGTTTAAACCTAATCCAAACATCTCTTTAAACTGAATCTTGGGCCCCCGATTGTCGATTTTAATATCGTCATCGTATATCAGGTTTGTGATCAGGTTCGCAGAAAGAAAATCATTGATTTTCATATTTATAAGTAAATCCCAATTTATATCAATATTTCCCGGGTTATGAAAATAGTTCGAGAACAAATCGAGCTTGCTGTTCAGGCTAACATTTTTCATTACATCGGTTTTAAGTTCAAACTTAGCAAATGCTCCCATTTCAGTTCTTGACTTTTTCCCCGGATCAACGCCAAAAGCCCCCATATCAGCCAAAGTCTGATCGGAAACAATGGTCATTTTGCCGGTAACCGGTGATACAAAAATTGAAACAAACTTACTTGGTTTGTAATCCAGACCCAAAGATAAGGTCATGTAAGCAGGAGCTAAAAATCGCGAAATAGCATCGGTCGTATTGGGATAATTATATCCTGGAGCAAATTGCGTTTTAAAATTAAATAGAGTTGAAATGAAAAGATTTTCCGACTTTTTCAAGCCAAGCTTCGAATTGAAATCAAATTTATCGTTCGATTTAACCGTTGCATTGTCTTGCTCTTTTAACAAACCGTAACCAAGGTCCAAACTATTTTCCCAGCTTATGTTTTCCTTTTTATAATTACCGAAAACATTGAATAAGGCAACTCCTGATGACGAACTGCGGCCGCCGGCGGCCCAATTTGTTAACGAAACTTGTGAAAAATTGAACGAAGCTAATCCTCCAAAATTCCACGATTTTAGTGTATCAGCTTTTTCAGTTGCAAAGCCTGCAAATGGAATTAGTAGTAATGCAAATAGTATTTTTTTCATCGGTTAAATTTTTGGTTTTTACTTTCTTACCAAATTATTAATTACTGATAAACAGATAAAGATATTAAATGTTTAATAGATTTTGAGAGCAAAAAAGGTATCCGGTTACCCGGATACCTTAAATTCATAAATCCACTAAATTAATAGCTTAATTTTTTGAACAGTCCAAACAGGTTCGCTTGTTTACAATTTCCAAAGAATCATTGACATACGAAAGTTGCCTGATTTCCTGATCTTCAAGATGAATTTGAAAAAATCCTTCCAGATAATACAAGAAAAGCGCCCAGTCAACCTGATCGAAATTTAAGTCCTCCTTAAATGACGCATCTGGTTTAATTCTTTCCCGACTAACTCCTGTTTTCCGAAGCACCCTGTACATGGTGCGCTGAATTGTTTTGTTTTCCATTGTTTCATGCTTTACTCAGAACCATTTGCACAACAAATGATTCAGATTTAACGGAGCAAAAATAGAAAATAAAACATTCGAACAATTTATTATTTGAGTCAAATTTGATTTTTTCGGTCAAAAAAAGATATTTTTCTCTTAATTTGAAGAAAAAAGTGTTCAACATTCGCAATTTGACTGTTAATCACGTTGAAAAAAGCCAACGTAAAATTTTCATCGCGTAAAATAAAACGAGATCGTCTAAAAAATTAAAATAAGGACTCGGCCCATTCTCGTTTTAGCAGACTAAAAACTTCAAGATCAATGTATGTACGATTGTGTCTTTCTCCGCTTCGTTCGACGCCTTCGAATGAAAAGCCCAATCTCCGGGGTATTGCGGAACTTTTAGTATTCCCAACACCGCAGCGAATTTGGACTCTGTTCATTTCCATATTCCTGAAAGCCAGATTGATCATTTTTCGGGTGGCGGCCGTTGCAATGCCTTTCCCCGTCATTCTTTCAATCAGCCAGTAGCCAATTTCAATCTTATCGTTAATGCGGTCAATGTCCTTAAATCCAATAAGTCCGGCAAATTCGTGCTTATACCAAATGACGTAAACCTCGTCACGACTTACTGAATATTTATCAAGTAGTGATTTAACAAATCGCTCCGTATCTACCGCTTTATGCGTAAAATCAACAAACGGGAGCCATTTTCTTAGGAATTGCCTGTTCTGGTTAATGGCATTAAATATGGTTTCAATATGTGAAAGGGCTAATCTTTCCAAAAACTGATGCTCATCTATGGTAAGCTTTTCCATTGTACAATCAAGTCAAATTACAACAATCGGGCTAAATTTGTAAAAGCCAAAATACAACAAAATCGTGAAATAATAATTTCGAGACTGTATTCAGTAACATTGAAAAATATTCTGATCGTGTTTGAATATCAATTTTTGAATGGTTCATCAGATAATTTTCTTTTCAGCAAACTCGTTTCATTATCTTTGCTTCCGGACACCAATGAAACTAAAATTTATAAAATCAATTTTCAAAATTCAGAACGCATGAAAAAGATTGTTTTGTTAATGATTTTTGCCGGGTTATTTGTGAATATGTCGTGCGGAACTTCCGGAGAAAAAGGAAACCGACAAGTAGAAATTAATACAGAATTCGGGAACATAAAAATAAAACTATACGATGAAACACCACTACACCGAGATAATTTCATCAAACTTACCAAAGATGGTTTTTACACCGACTTGCTCTTTCACCGGGTCATTCAGGGATTTATGATTCAGGGGGGCGATCCTGAATCGAAAAATGCACAGCCTGGAAAACGACTTGGCGGTGGTGATTTAGGTTATACCATTCCAGCCGAAATCAATCCCAAATTTTTTCACCGAAAAGGTGTTCTGGCTGCAGCCCGAGAAGGCGACGCTACAAATCCCGAAAAAAGATCGTCAGCATCGCAATTTTATATTGTACAGGGAAAAGTTTTCAGGCCCGGAGAGTTAGACTCATTGCAAACAAAGCTTGGGGATTCGCGCAAACAAAGTATGTTTCAGGCCAAGGTAAAAGCCGTTGAACCTGAATTAAATAAACTTGCAAGTGAAGGAAAGCAGGATGAAATTATGGCCAGGTATAACGCCTTGAAAGCGGAAGTAATAGCTGAAGATGCCAAACTTGCTCCAATAAAATTTACTGAAGATCAGCGCAAAGCCTACACAACAATTGGTGGTTATCCGTCGCTTGACAATAACTACACCATTTTTGGCGAAGTTACTGAAGGACTTGATGTGCTAGATAAAATTGCAGCTCAGCCAACCGATCAGTTTAACAGGCCGCAAAAAGATATTAAGTTCACCATCAAATTAATCAATTAAAGGGAAAGGAAGTGATGAAACGTTTTTTGTATACATGTTTGTTTATTTGGTTCAGCAGCCAGCTTTTTGGGCAAAACAAAATTATTCAAATCTCAACAAACCTGGGAACCATGAAATTCAAATTGTATAACGAAACGCCAAAACACAGGGACGCTTTTGTTCAACTCGCCAAAGAAGGATACTACGATGGAACCCTTTTTTACCGGGTAATTCAGGACTATTTGATTCAAGGCGGTTCCAAATCATCGCGAAATGCTGCCCCCGGAAAACGAATCGGCTATGGCGAACCCGATAAAACTGTCGACGACGAAATCAAGCCTGAATTTTTTCACAAAAAAGGCGTCTTGTGCGCACCCAGGCAGCCCGATGAAATAAATCCGTTTAAGCAGTCAGACATTTCACAGTTCTTTATTATCAAAGGAAAAGTATATACAAACGGTGAACTCGACACTTTGGAACTGGCGGTTAACCGACCCATTCAGAAAAAAATTAACGCACAGTTTCTAACTCCTGAAATAAAAGCAAAACTAAAACAGCTTAAAGCTGAAAAAAAAGTTGACGAATTTCGGGCAATTGTCGGTGAAGTGAAACGCCAGATTGATACACAGTATCAAATGAACCGCGAAAAACTGGAATTTTCTGAAGCCCAGCGCAAAGCTTATACAACTGTTGGCGGATATCCCAGCCTCGATGGAAAATATACCATTTTTGGTGAGTGCATTTCAGGCTTTGATGTAATTGACAAAATTGCAGCTCTAAAAACTGACGAAAATAACCGCCCTTTGATGGACGTAAAAATAACGGTAACCGTACTTGAATAATCTGTTTAAGGATGAAATATCTGTTTAAACTACTAAAAATTGATCGATTAAAAATCGGAAATTATTCCTGGTTTCTAAAGCATGAAACGCAACTTATATCTAGCATAGCTATTGTATTTGTTCTGAATTTTGCCATCGTTTCATGTGGAACTTCAGGAAAAAAACAGAAAGATGTGGCTAAAGAAAAAGAAGTCGCGGTTGCCAGCGATTCAAAACCAACCAGCTTTGCTGAGTTTGTGCCATCAGTATTTAAGGTAGATACCTACGAAGATAACCGTATCCTGGAAACTGGGTTGGGCTTTTTTGTTACCAACGATCTGGCTGTAACCAAGTTTTCATTTTTTGAATCGGCCAACAGAGCTGTTATTCAGCCATTCGACGAAACTAAGACGTACGAAGTAACAGGAATTGCCGGAATCGACCGGATAAACGACCTCATTTTACTGAAAATTGACGGGCTGCAAAAAAAACCGGTAGCCCTTTCTGATTCAATTCTAAAGCCAAACGAAAAATCAATTTATTTCGATAAACCTCAGGGAAATACAGTTCCGTACCACGAAGGAAAAGTCCTGAGTTTTTCAAATATGCTGGGCTCAAAACTTTACCGGGTTACCAATAAATTGTGGCAGAAAAGCGCCGGAAGTCCGGTTTTTAATTCAGGCATGGAATGTATTGGACTTGCATTTACCGAAGTTGCCGATTACGAAACCCAAACCTTTGTCATTCCCTCGGTTTTTATTTCAGAATTGCTGAAAAAATCGGATAACATACAACCTTTAAGCGCATTGCAAACCCTGGCGACTGATAAGGAAAGTGAAAATAACAGCAAAATAAAAGGACTTGTTATTGAAACCGATATGGGAAATATCAGGATTAAATTGTACAACAGCACGCCGCAATACCGTGACAACTTTATTAAACTGGTTCGCGAAAATTATTACGACGGTTTACTGATTCACCGCGCTATCAAAGGATTTTGCATACAAAGTGGCGCGGCTGATACCCGATATGCCGCCGCCGATGATGTTGTTGGGTGGAAGGGACCCGGCTACATGCTTCCGGCACACATTGTTCCGGGATTGTACCACAAAAGAGGTGTGATTGGTTCGCCCCGAAAACCTGATACCGCCAACAGCCGCAAGCGTTCCGACGGGTCGCAATACTACATTATTACGGGCCGAACATATTCTGATCAGGAGCTCGACGATTTGGAAAAAGAAATGAACCACAAGTTTACTCCCGAACAGCGAAATACATACAAAACCGTTGGTGGCGCTCCTCATCTTGATGGAACCTACACCATTTTCGGTGAAGTTACCGACGGAATGGATGTCGCCGATAAAATTTCGAACGTAGAAATTAAAACCGATTTCAGGCCCAAAACCGACATAAGGGTCAAAAAAATCAGGATTCTGGAATAATTTATTCGCATTAATTCCTGAATCATTATCTTTGCCGGTCAATTCAAGAACATGAATGAAATGTTAGAGAAAATTAAAGCATTGAAGGCTGAAATTGAACAGATTTCGGTTTCTGCACAGGAGGAAGTTGAAGAACTGCGTATTAAATATATCAGCAAGAAAGGCTTGGTTGGCCAGCTTTTTAACGAATTTAAAGATGTTCCGGCTGAACTGAAAAAGGAAGTCGGGCAGGCCATTAACGAACTGAAAGAATTTGCAGTCAGTAAAATTAACGAACTGAAAGATAATTTCGAGGCAGGCGATCAGGGCGCGTCCGGAGTAGATTTGACTATGCCGGGCGAACCGATGCGTTTGGGAAGTCGTCATCCGCTATCGATTGTGAAAAACGAAATGATCGAAATTTTTACACGATTGGGATTCACAATTGCTGAAGGACCTGAAATTGAAGACGATTGGCACGTATTTTCAGCCCTGAATTTTCCACCGGAACACCCGGCTCGCGACATGCAGGACACTTTCTTCATTGAAAAAGATCCTGATGTTTTGCTTCGGACACACACATCGAGCGTGCAAATTCGTGTGATGGAAAAAACGCAACCACCTATTCGTGCTATTTTCCCCGGACGTGTATTCCGGAATGAAGCCATATCAGCCCGGTCTCATTGTATTTTTCACCAGATTGAAGGTTTATATGTAGACGAAAATGTTTCGTTTGCCGACCTAAAACAAACCTTGTTGTATTTTGCCCGCGAACTTTTTGGAGAAAAATCGCAGATTCGGTTGCGTCCGTCATATTTCCCGTTTACCGAACCTTCGGCCGAAATGGATGTAAGCTGCTCAATTTGTGGCGGCGAGGGCTGTAACGTTTGCAAATACACTGGCTGGCTCGAAATTCTCGGCTGCGGAATGGTTGACCCGAATGTTCTTGAAAGCTGTAACATCGACAGTAAAAAATACACAGGTTTCGCATTTGGAATGGGAATCGAGCGAATCACCATGTTGAAATACGGTATAAAAGATATTCGTCATTTCTTTGAAAACGACGTTCGTTTCCTGAAACAATTTGAGTCGGCGAATTAAGAAAATACACTACCTGCAATACTGAATCCTGACCTTTTTAAGGCCGGGATTTTTTATTTCTGACAATTTAAAATGAATCACTTACGTGACAAAACCGCCATTGGTCGGTAAAAAGTGGCAGTTCTTCCATTTCGCTTTTGAAAATGCTGTGGCGAACTTAGCTTTGAATCAAATTAAAATTAGAAGTTATGAAAACAACAGTAAAACAATTAGCAACAGGAACATTTTTAGCACTTTTATTAATCGTCGTAAATGTTAATGCAGAAGGAAAAGCAGTAAAATCCTCTGACAGCGAAAGTATCGAAACAGCACTTCAGTTGGAAAATTGGATGACTGACGAAACAATCTGGAATTCAAATTCCGCAATGTTTACAGATTTTGTTCAGGAAACAGAAACTGAATTGAGTATTGAAGATTGGATGACCAATGAGGAAATCTGGAATTCAAACTACAGTTTGGATCAGGAAACAGAAGCTGGATTAAAACTTGAGGGTTGGATGACCAATGATGCAACATGGAACGTAAATAGTGCGATCAACGATACTGAATTAACACTTGAACCCTGGATGTTAAACGAGGACTACTGGAAATAATCTGAAAAAAAACTGACTCAGCTTTTCATCTTTACCATAATTTGTGAACTTTACATCTCAGAAATTTTCAAATCTGAAAATGAAAAACCCTAAAAGATGAAAATAAAAGGCATTCCTTTCGTTCAGTTTTTATTGCTGGTATTATTTATTGCCGGTACAATTGGCCAAAACCAAAACCTGCAGGCTCAAACATTATCCGGTTCCTCCTGGGGTTTTTCAGGATTTACAAAGCCACAGGAAAATCCGATTCTCGGAGCCGATTCAACCAAATCATTTTTTTGTCCGGTAAAAAAGACGGAAATCAAATGGCAAAGAGCCGATGTTTTTAATCCGGGTGTAATTGTTCACAACGGCAAAGTTTATCTTTTAACCCGATGCGAAGACAATCCAAAAGCCATTCTGGGCGGCCGAACCTCACGAATCGGACTTGCATCGAGTACCGATGGAATTCATTTTGACTACTATCCGAAACCGGTTTTATATCCGGATAATGATGAATTTGCGAAATACGATCACATGGGCGGATGCGAAGATCCACGCGTTGTAAAGACCGAAGAGGGTTTGTTCGTGATGTTGTACACCAGTTGGAATTACAAGACTCCGAGACTCTCGGTCGCCACATCAAAAGATTTGATTCACTGGGAAAAGAAAGGTCCGGCTTTTGCCAAAGCATACAATGGAAAATTCCTGAATATGGCCACCAAATCTGGTTCTATTGTTACACGAAGGAAAGGCGACGATATTGTCGTGGCAAAATTCGGTGGAAAATACTACATGTACTGGGGCGAAAATGCAGTAAACCTGGCTGTATCGGATAACCTGACCGATTGGTATCCAACGCTTGATAAGGAAGGAAATTTGAGTAAAGTAATCACAACAAGGAGGGGTTACTTCGACAGCGGTTTAACTGAATGCGGACCACCTGCCCTGCTCACCAGTAAAGGAATTATCTTGTTATACAACGGCAAAAATGCTGACAATGAAAATGCCGACTCCCAACTACCTCGGGGAACGTATTCGGTTGGCCAGGTTTTACTTGATGCCGAAAATCCGGAAAAAGTATTGAAACGCGCTGAAACTTGTATTCTGAAACCAACCCTTCCACACGAAGTTACCGGACAGTACAAGGCCGGAACAGTTTTTGGCGAAGGCCTCGTTTATTTCAGAAACAAATGGTTTTTGTATTATGGCACTGCCGATTCGTATATCGGAGTGGCCGTAAGCGATGTGAAACTTTAAATTTGATTTACAGAAATTTCAGGCATGAAAAACCAAAATTGGTGTCTGGCTGTGCAAAACCATTTCGCGTGCGATACTTGGATTAAATATTCTGGTGAGTAAATTTCGTTTGTGAGTGGTCATCGCCAAAACATTAATTTGGTTGTCCTGAATAAAATGGTCGATGGCATCGGGTAAACTTTTATTGTGTACCAAACGGCAATCAAATTCGGCATAGGGATATTTTTCGCATAAAGCCTCTCTCATTCCTTCAAGCATCGCTTCATCCAGAGTTCCATTTTCTCCTTTGTTTACATGCAGACAAATAACTTTGCATTCGAATGGCTTCAGGAGTTTCAGCAATTTATCGATCGCAATAAAATCAATCGATTCGAAATTTGTGGCGTAAGCTACCCGTTTAAAATCGTTCACCCAGTTCGCCGGAGTATTTTCAGGAATTGCCATTACCGGAACTTTGGTGTTGAAAATAACCGAAGCCGTTGTGGAACCCATCAGGTCTCCGGTTTCAGCATCAACTCCACGGATTCCCATTACAACCATTTTAGGCGGATGAATTTCAATGTACGACAGAATATCGTCGTCGGCTTCACCAATTTTTACAATGTATTCAGGTTTTGCTTTTTTCCACCGTTGGTAATCGATTACTGCGGTAAGTTTGTTTAAAAACGCTTCAAATTTCTGATTGGTCATTTTCTCGGTCATCTCGTAATTCAGAAAAAGCGCCGAATCATAAACAATCACATCCGAATATGGAATAGTCAGGTATTCGGGTCGGGGACTCGAATGATATAAAACCATCTTTGATTCCAACTTTTCAGCAATGTCGAAACCGACTATGGCTGCTTTTAACGAGTAATCGGAAAAATCAACGGGAACCAAGACATAGTTTTCGCGTTTCGATTTGTCACTAGTTGTCTTCCCTAACATTTTTTCCAAAATAGGGAACGCCTGCCATGCATCTTTCTCGAAAATGCGAATCCGCACACCAGTGTCCATTCCACGCTGGAGAAAATCCACGCTTTCCAGAAAACAATCAATTCCTTCAGATTTAAGCAGTGAATGTAATATTTCGGCTTTTGAATAGGGCAGCGAAGCCAACGTAATCAAATCATCTTGCATGGGAATAGGATTTAAAGTCGTTTTTATTTCCTGATTCGCAAAAGCAGCAGTCAGGGTTACCAAATCAACGAATATTTTTGGAATAATAGTTTATGTTTTTTAACAAAAAATAGTAGGTCCGTAATCTGCATTTTAAGCTTATGCACGCTTCGAAATATGTATTTTTACTATCTTCCAACGCGATTTCGCTAACTTAACCAGCGCATGAACCTGAAAGCTATATTTTTACTGTCTCTCTCGTTTTTCCTCCTGACTATTAAACCGGCTTTTGCTGACGAGCCTATCATATCAGAATTTATGGCACTTAACAGCCACGGCATTCAGGAACGAAACCAGGATATGGTTTAATCTCGAAAAGGAATCGACTGTCCAAATTCAAATATACAACATCCAGGGAAAATTGCTTGAAACCATTTTTAACGGACAACTTGGGCCCGGAACGCAATACCAAATCTGGGCCCCAACTTCAGTGGAAAAAGGAATTTACTTCTACAAAATCCTGACGCCCGATCAAACATTTTCAGGAAAAATGGTATACATGAACTAAAAAAGCCTGCCCAAAACGGACAGGCTTTCGCAATTAACCTAACTAAACCAACCAGTGCCTCTACTTTTTGATGAATATTTTAAACCCCCATTTATCCATATTCATCACGGCATCCTTTTCCAACGTAATATTTTCTCCTGAAAAATAGTCCTGATAATTTCCGGGCTGGGCAATCTGAACGGTAGCAGCAACCGGTTCACCCGAAAAGTTGAAAACTGAAAGAACCAGATCGCTGTCTTTTTGACGACTGAAAGCCAGCACATTGATCGAATCTGAAGTCGCCGCAAAAACCATTGGAGCACCGGCAGTTCCGTTCCAAAGGGCTTCATTTTCGTGTTTCAGGCTGGTGAGCGACTCGTAGAATTTCTGCATGCTCAAATCGCTCCAATTGATGGTATCTTTCTCAAAAAACAAAAGTCGTTTGTGTAAGCCGGCTTCCTGTCCGCTGTAAATCAATGGCATTCCTTCAACAGTAAACGTGAAGGTTGCAAATTCCTTAACTGCGTTGCCCATGCGTTCGTATTCCGAACCACTCCAGCTATTTTCGTCGTGATTGGTAATGAACTGCATCGGATATGAACCCGGCGCATATTTATTTCCCAGTTCCGAAAAATATGTTTTAATATCGAGCGCGGTTTCCTTGCCTTGAGCCACATCGTTTATAATGTGATGCAATTTCCAGGCATAATCCGAATTAAATGCTTTTTCCAGAAAAGCCGGATGATCTTCATCTTCGGCCAGCATAAAAACCGGTTTTATGGAATCGAGCGAAGCTCTGGCTGCTTCCCAAAAATCCTGCGGAACACCCCAGGCCACATCGCAACGGAAACCATCGATGTCGGTAGTTTTTACCCAGTAATCCATAGCATCAATCATGGCGCGGCGCATAGGTTTCGAATCAAAATTCAGATCAGCAATGTCCGACCAATCGGGATTCGGCGGAATTACATTTCCAAGCGAATCCTGTGTGTACCAATCCTTATGTTCTGTGATCCAGTTGTTATCCCAGCCAGTGTGGTTGGCAACCCAGTCGAGAATAACTTTGAAACCCATTTCGTGAGCTTTATTTACCAGGTTTTTAAAATCGTCGAGTGTTCCAAATTCCGGATTTACTCCTTTGTAATCTTTTACGGCGTAGTACGATCCTAAACTTCCCTTACGGTTCTTTTCAGAAATCGGGTTAATCGGCATGATCCACAAAATATCGACGCCTAATTCTTTCAGGCGCGGCAAATGTTCGGCAAATGCGTTGAAAGTTCCTTCAGGAGTATACTGACGAACATTTACTTCGTAGATGACGGCCTTTTTAGCCCATTCCGAAACCGGAACCGACTCAGTTTTTTTCGCTGCCGGCTGACAGGAAATCATTCCTGCAATCAGCATTCCGAGAATCAACAGTTGTTTTATTTTTTGCATGGTTTTTTATTTTGGGTTATTTCAACTCAATAATCAGGGCCGATTTTGCAGGCACTTTCAAGTTCTTTAAATCCGGAATTGTTGCTCCGGAAATAATCTCTTTTCCTGAAGTACAATTGGCCATAACTTCATTGAACCGGCCAGTATCAATAGTTTTTTCCTGAGCATTTTTATTCAGCACAACCATCACTTTTTCTTCCGGATTGTACCGGAAATACACGTAAACATCGTCTTCAGGAACAAAATGTTTGAGTGCCCCGAATTGAACGGCCTTGCTTGTTTTACGCCAGTTTAAAACCTTCCGGCAAAAATCCTGGGCATATTTTTGTTGCTCAGTTAGCCCAGCTCCGGTAAAAGCATTCACGGCATCGCCAGCCCAGCCACCCGGAAAATCGGCCCTGATTTTTCCGTCTTCTTTTGGTCCCGGACTCGACATCAGGATTTCAGTTCCGTAAAAAACTTGTGGAATCCCGCGCATAGTGGCATAATACGCCAGTCCCAATTTCACTAATCCGGCATCCTGATTGAGTTGATCGTAAAACCTCATCATATCGTGATTGTCGGGAAAAACAACCAGCTTTTCGGGATGCGGGAACTGGAAATCGTTGGCCAGTTCTTCGTACATGGTTATCATTCCGCCGTTGCCTTTGTCCTTCAATCCCTGGATAACGGCATTGTTCAACGGGAAATCCATCAGACCGGGAAGATCGGAAACAAAACCATCCTGATTAACTTTTCCCTTCTGCCAATACGAAATAATGGCCGCATTCATGGTCCACTCCTCGCCCACCATGTAAAAACCGGGATATTCTTCCAACATTCGTTTGGTCCATTCGGCCATGGCAAATTTGTCAGGATAGGGATAAGTATCCATGCGAATTCCATCTAATCCAACATATTCGGTCCACCAAATGCTGTTTTGAATCAGGTAATTACGCAAGAACGGATTTCGCTGGTTCAGGTCGGGCATCGACTGAACAAACCAGCCATCAGCCATTCCCCGTTTATCGGTTTCCGAAGCGTACGGATCCTGATTAATGGTGCGACGGTGAGTGGTGATTTTGTACTCCGGATAATTGTTGATCCAATCAGGCGAAGGCATGTCGTTCATCCACCAATGCTCCGAGCCAATGTGATTAAAAATCATGTCCATCATCAGTTTCATTCCTTTTTGATGAATGACTTTTGCCAATTCGCGATACTCTTCATTTGTTCCATATCGGGGATCGACCTTGTAAAAATCGGTCGTTGAATAGCCGTGATAGGAAACCTGAGTCATGTTGTTTTCCAAGACCGGATTGATCCAAACAGAGGTAAATCCCATTCCTGAAATGTAATCGAGACTATTCTGAATTCCCTGAATATCGCCGCCATGACGGCCATTGTAATCGGTGCGGTTGGGTAATTCCTTCATTCCGGCGACTGCGTCATTGTCTGGATTTCCGTTGGCAAAACGATCAGGCGTAATGAGGTAAATCACATCCGACGCGTCAAAACCTTTTCGATCAGCCGATTTTAGCTCGCGGTTTTTAAGCTCGTACGAATAGTTTGCAAATTCTTTTTTGCTTTTCCTGAAATCAATGGAGAACTTGCCTGCTTTGGCTTCAGGAGATATCGTTAAATCGACAAATACATAGTTGGGATTCTCCTGACGGGAAACCGATTCGATTCGTACGCCGGGATAATTCAACGAAACTGTTGCCGAGGCAATGTCCTGACCGTGAACCATAAGCTGCACTGTCGGGTTTTTCATTCCAACCCACCAAAACATGGGTTCAACACGGTCGACATTCAGTGCAAAAACCGAAATGCTGAAAATCAGGAACAGAAAAAATACACTTATTCTTTTCATAGCTAGTTTAATTTTCGAGTACTAAATTCAATTTGGCCGAAATGGCATAAAGTTTTCCGTGGACCAAAACGTCGACCTGAACTTTTGAATGATTGATGATGCGGAAAGTCGACCTGTTCATTTTAAATTCCAGGTGCGCTCCCCTGAAATTTATCCGGAATGAATACGAATTCCAGCCATTCGGGATAAACGGGTTGAAATGCAGCTGCCCGTTTCGCACCCGCATTCCGCCAAAAGCCTGAACAAAAGCCATCCATGTTCCGCCCATGCTGGTAATGTGCAGGCCGTCGCAGGTGTCATGATTATAATCGTCCAGATCGAGGCGCGCCGTGCGCAGATACATTTCGTAAGCTTTTTCTTCCCGACCAATCGCTGCAGCCAAAATAGCATGCACACAGCTCGATAGCGATGATTCGTGCACCGTTAACGGCTCGTAAAAATCAAAATGGCGCTCAATTGTTTTCCGGTCGAACTGATCTTCGAACCAATAAATACTTTGCAGGGTATCAGCTTGCTTGATGTATGGAGAACGCAAAATACGGTCCCACGACCATTTTTGGTTAATTGGCTTATCTTTCGGATCGAGTTGACTTACCGGAATTAATTCCTTATCCAGAAACCCATCTTGCTGTAAATAGATTTTCCGGTTAAAATCGTACGGGAAATACATTTCGGCAATGATTTTTTTCCAGCGGGCAGTTTCCGAAAGTTCTTTCAGTTTGAGCTTTTTTACCAAAGATTCAAACAGAAGCGGATGCTCTTTTTTGATGAAATCGAGGGCTTCAAGCGTATATTTTAAAGTCCACACAGCCATATAACTGGTGTGAAAATTATTGCTTACATTGTTTTCGTATTCGTTGGGACCAGTAACTCCCAGCAATACAAATTTCCTTTTTTCTTCTGACCAGGTAATCCTTTGGCTCCAGAATCGGGAAATGGCAAGCAAAACCTCGAACCCGTATGGTGCTAGGTATTCTTTGTCACCGGTATAGTTTACGTAATTGTAAATGGCATAGGCGATTGCTCCGTTCCGGTGAATTTCCTCGAAGGTAATTTCCCATTCGTTGTGGCATTCTTCGCCATTTATTGTTACCATCGGAAACAAAGCAGCGCCACTGTTAAAACCCAGTTTTTCAGCATTCTCAATGGCTTTTGGCAGATGTTTGTACCGGTACAACAACAAATTCTTGGAAACCATTTGCGGAGCTGTTCCGAGCGTAAACGGCAGGCAATAAGCCTCTGTGTCCCAATAGGTCACACCGCCATATTTCTCGCCGGTAAATCCCTTTGGTCCAATATTCAACCGTTCATCGTCGCCTAAATAAGTCTGATTCAGTTGGAAAATATTGAAGCGGATGCCTTGCTGAGCTGCAACATCGCCTTCTATTTTAATATCGCTGGTTTCCCACCGTTTGGCCCATGCTTTTTCCTGATCAGAAAACAACTTATCGAATCCTTTTTCAGATGCTATTTTTAGCTTTTTCCCGGTGTTTTCCTCCAGCTTAGTTTTGTCGTGGTACAACGATGAAAGAATGCTTGCATATTTCTCGATGCAAACTTCGTCGCCTTCTTTCATCTGAACTTTAAATGCAGCACCCACGTATTTTTCACGCTCAAGTGGAAACGGATGATAGGCAACCAGATCTCCGTTCAGTCGTGTTTTGAATTGCATTCCGGTACAAAGCTGAAACGCAGTTTTCCTGGTTTCAACCAAAACATGGCCCGAGCAACAATCCATTTTCTGCGATATGCTTATCCAAAAATTTTCATCGTAATTCGAATCTTCATTCACGACATCTCCGTCGATGTATGGCTCGAAATATATTTCGCCGGAAAAATTAAGCGCTTTTACTTCGTATTTTATAGCTCCTATTTCCTGATCGGCAATGCTCAAAAACCGTTTGGCATGAACCTCAATCTGCTTTCCGGATGAAAATTCAACAATAAACTGGCGGGTCAGCAAACCCGATTTCATGTCTATATCGCGGTAAAATGAAATTATTTTAACCGTATTTAAGTCGAGTTCTTCTCCTTCAACGCTCAAATTGATTCCAATCCAGTTTGTAGCATTCAGGATTTTGGCAAAATATTCAGGATAACCATTTTTCCACCAGCCCACACGGGTTTTATCCGGATAATACACGCCAGCCACATAACTTCCCCGAAGTGTGTCGCCACTGTATTTTTCCTCAAAGTTTGCCCGCTGGCCGCATCTTCCGTTGCCAATACTAAGCAAACTTTCAGTGATCCGGTTTTCATCCTGATGAAAGCCTTCCTCAATGATTTTCCATTCGTTATGTATGATGTAATTTTTCATACTTATTTTTTAAACCCGAATTGAATCGGGTAGAATTTCAAATTGGTTCTTTTCTCTATTTCAAATACCGTCGGCAAAATCAGACGGCAAAGGATATTGCTTTAAATGGTCGATTTTACTGCCTTTTTAAGAACAAATCCCAATTGTAAACCGAAACGCATTCACCTATCTCGGAAACGGAAAGGGAGCCTTTATTTCTTTTCTCAGTCTCTCAACCGAAAATCCAACGAATCCGGGAATGACCAGGTCGGCAAAGCCCAGTGTTGTTGAATCACCAATCCCAACACTGTACATGTTTGCATTTTGTGCAGCCTCAATTCCGGCAATGGCGTCTTCAAATACCACACAGTTTTCAGGTAAAACATTCAGTTTTTCGGCGCCCTTCAAAAAAACTTCAGGGTTCGGTTTCGCTTCTGATATGGAATTTCCGTCGACAATTGCATCAAACATTCCGGAGAGTTGAATCCGCTCCAAAATCATGGGAGCATTTTTACTGGCCGAACCAAGCGCGATTTTTATCTCTATGTCTTTTAATCCCTGAAGAAATTGTTTCACACCAGGCAAGGTTTCATCGGGCGTCATTTTTTCGATGTAACTCACATAAAGCGCATTCTTTTTCTCAGCCATAGCTATTTTTTCCTGATCGGAAAACCGCAACCCTCCAATTTCAAGCAATATTTCCAGCGACTGCATCCGGCTGACGCCTTTCAGGCGCTCATTATCTTCGTGGGTAAATTCAAAACCCAATTCCTGAGCCAGGGCTTTCCACGCAATAAAATGGTATTTGGCTGTATCAACCACCACTCCATCCAAATCAAATATGCAGGCTTCAATCATTTTGTATTTTTTTCTATCCGTCCCATAATTGGGATGGCAAAGGATAACTCCTTCATAAACTGTTATTCAATAAATCACAATCCGTTTGTATCTCTATTTTTAACTTTAGCTTTTCACCTGGTCAACATCGTCAACAAACATCACGCTGAGCGCAGCAATCAACAGCGAAACTCCACCCAAAATGAGTGCATAAATAGCATGTCCGCCAAACAAAACTTTGGTAAAAAAACCCAGAATACTGGCGGCCAGAATCTGAGGAATAACAATGAAAAAATTGAAAATTCCCATGTACGTTCCCATTTTTTGCGCAGGCAACGAACCGGTCAGAATGGCGTAAGGCATCGACAAAATACTGGCCCAGGCAATTCCAACTCCGAGCATAGAAACAATCAGCATGTGTGGATCTTTTACCACGTAAAAAGAAGCCAAGCCAATCCCACCGCAAACTAAAGCAATGGCATGCGTCATTTTTCGGCTTGTCCATTTCGCGAGCACCGGAAGCAAAAAAGCAACTACCGCAGCAAAGAAATTGTAGAAGCCAAATAGCACTCCTACCCAATTGGCACCTTCGTTATAAAGAGCTGTGGTGGTGTCGCTTGTTCCGTAAATATAACTGGTAACTGCTGAGGTAGAATAAATCCACATGGAGAATAAGGCAAACCAAGAAAAGAACTGAACTATGGCCAGTTGTTTCATGGTTTTGGGCATATTCATCAAATCGGTAATTACCTCAACAAAACCATTGTGGACCAAACCTTGGCGGGTGTACCAGGCAGAAGTGAGTAAAATCAATCCAAAAACAGCGAGGCCTACTGAAAGGACATATAACTCTTTTTCCCAGCCCATCTGGAAAATAAGCAGGCACCCCAGAATTCCGATAATCCCAAATATTAAACCATTCCGGATAAAAGCTGGCAATAAGCTTTTTGCAGATGATGAAGAATTTTCAGCAACATTCGTAAATTGCTTTTTTTCAGCTTCAAATGCTGCCAGTTCTTCCGGAGAATATTCTTTGGTTGAAAAAACTGTCCAGAGAACGGCAAGCAGAAAAACAGCGCCACCCAAATAAAACGAAAGCCTGACCGACTGAGGAATTTTCTCACCGGCAAGAACTTCGTTCGATACATTAAACCAGTTCGTTAAAATGTAGGGAAGAGCTGAGGCAACAACAGCACCAGTTCCGATGAAAAAACTCTGCATGGCAAAACCGGTAGTTCGTTGTTCGCCTGGAAGCATGTCGCCAACAAATGCCCGGAAAGGTTCCATGGAAACATTGATCGAAGCGTCCATCATCCAAAGCAATCCGGCAGCAACCCACAGTGCAGGTGAATTGGGCATAAACAGCAAAGCCATTGAGGCCAAAATGGCGCCAACCATAAAATATGGACGGCGACGCCCGAAGCGTCCCCAGGTTTTATCGCTCATATGGCCAATAATTGGCTGAATAATTAAACCGGTTACCGGAGCTGCAATCCATAAAATCGGAATGTCGTCGACATTGGCGCCTAAAGATTCGAATATGCGGCTAACATTGGCATTTTGCAAAGCAAAGCCAAACTGGATGCCCAGAAAGCCAAAACTCATGTTCCAGATTTGCCAAAAACTTAAAGCGGGTTTCTTCATCATTTGGTTTTGTATAAATTGGTTAATTTGTTTGAATGTCAGAATTAGTTTCGAGAATACAAAAACTGGAATATTTCCATCGAAAATAGAATCAGTTTAGCGTTACAGAAAAATAATCCAACACCCTCAAATGCCAGGAATTAACTAAACAGTTTGTCCCGAAAACCTTCGGGATAACCAAATGAAGTAAGTACGGAATTAACAAAAAACGGAATTAACGGTACAAATATAAAGAAGGATAATTGTATTTTCCAAATTGAAAAACAGCCAAAGCACCTTATTTTACAGGCAAAACGGAGTATTATACTTAAAAATATCCCATTGCAAACGTTTGCAGCCAAGCATAAAAAAATTTGAAAAAAATGAAATTTTATCCTGGATTTTAAATTTTGTCAATTTCAATGCAATTTTTAAATTATGTATACGGCTATTCTTTAACCGAACTTCCCCTCACAATTAAATCGGCCGTGAGTACTTTAACTTCAGGAACGAATTCTGTATTCGACGACAACATTCGTTCGAACAGCATTTCAGCTGCAGTTGTTCCCATCTCATATCCATGCTGGTCGACTGACGACAAGTGAGGCTCAGTAACTCCTGACAGATATCCGTCACTAAATCCAATGATAGCAATATCTTCAGGTACTAGAATTCCCCTTTTCTGGATGGTTTTCATGGCTCCGATGGCGGTAGTATCGTTCACAGCAAAAATTCCGTCGAGGGCAATTCCGGCATCCAACAGCATTCCCACCGCATTTCGGCCTTTCTCAAAGTTATCAGCTTCAATAATAAGTCTTTGATCGATGGGAATTCCGGCTTCGGTTAGCGCATTAATGTACCCCTGAAGACGATTCCGGCCAATTAAAAGATTTTGAGGGCCGGCAAAGTGCGAAATTCGTTTGTGGCCAGTTTCAATCAAATGCCGAGTAGCTTTGTAGGCAGCTTCCATGTCATCAATTATCACTTGATCGGCTACGATTTCAGAAGTTGCCCGGTCGAAGAAAACAAGTGGGATTCCACCTTCCTGAATGTCTGCGAGGTGGTTAAACGACCGTGTTTCTTTTGATACAGATACTAAAATACCATCAACCCGGTGTGAAAGAAGTGTGCGTGCATTGGCCACTTCCCGAACATAGCTTTCGTTCGACTGGCAAAAAATAACGGTATATCCTTTTTGTGAAGCGACATCCTCAATACCACTGATTACCGATGAGAAGAAATAATGCACAATTTCAGGAATAATTACTCCTATCGTATTACTACGGCTGTTTTTCAAACTAAGTGCAACAGCGTTTGGCTGATATTTAAGTTTTTCGGCCAGCTCATTTATGGCCTTCTTGGTGTCGACATTGATGTCCGGATGATCTTTCAGCGCTCTTGAAACCGTTGATGCTGAAATGCCAAGTATTC
This sequence comes from Prolixibacteraceae bacterium, assembly GCA_963677955.2. Taxonomy (GTDB): domain Bacteria; phylum Bacteroidota; class Bacteroidia; order Bacteroidales; family Prolixibacteraceae; genus Aquipluma. The sequence continues at coordinate 1,994,956 of CAXXQR010000001.1, read as the reverse complement.
GGGCTATATCTTTTATCGTTATTTGATTACCACGCATATTAAAGTTGATTTATTTCTATCGCTTTCAACAAAACACTCACTAAAGATAATCATTTATTTATCCGGTTAATTGATTTAGAAAAACAAGCAAATAATTGGAAAAACATACCCACCAGTTACTACCTGTTGAAAAACATTTTGTTTGCAAACGAAACCGCAAACGATTGCAGAAAATCAATTATAACATTTTTTAACACAACAATAACAGAAAATATACTTTGGTGCCGGAATTAATTTTTTTGAAGTATTAGTGCGGAACACAGAACTCTAAGAATTAAAAATTGGATGAATTAATCTAAAAATGAATATTTGAACCAATAATTATTAAAACATGAGGATTATTCGCAAAAACCTAAATGTGTTAATACTGATTCTGTCACTGTTGCTTGGCAATTTCGCCATGGCACAGCAGACTGTATTAAAGGGTAAGGTTACCGATAGCTCATCGGGAGAAGCTTTACCAGGTGTTTCAATTGTAGTTAAAGGAACTACAAATGGTACCATCACAAATATTGACGGTATGTTTACCCTTGGCGTTAACAAGGGCGACATTGTTCAGTTTTCATTTGTGGGATACAAACTTCAGGAAGTAACCATAGAAAATCAAAAGGAACTTCAGATTGCACTTGCCGAAGACAACGCTGAACTTGAAGAAGTTGTTGTTATCGGTTACGGCCAGGTTAAAAAATCTGATGCCACCGGTGCTGTAAGCACTGTAAGTTCAAAAGATTTCAACAAAGGGGGAATCACTTCTCCACAGGATTTGCTGGTTGGAAAAAGTGCCGGTACAGTAATTACTTCATCAGGTGGTGCTCCCGGAAGTGGATCAACTATCCGTATTCGCGGAGGTTCTTCTATGTCGGCAAGTAACGACCCGCTGATCATTATCGACGGGTTCCCGGTAAGTAACTCCGGAATCTCCGGATTGGCAAATCCGCTGTCGACGATTAACCCGAACGACATTGAAACATTTACAGTGTTGAAAGATGCTTCTGCAACCGCTATTTATGGGTCAAGGGCATCGAACGGTGTAATTCTTATTACAACTAAAAAAGGAACTGTAGGAAAACCTGTGAAGGTGGAATACAATGGAACCGTTTCTGTTAATACTATTCCTGCCTATATGGATGTTATGTCGGGTGATGAATTTCGCTCACTGGCATACGATTTGGCTTCACAAAGCGCAGTTGGCTTAAGCATGGCCAGCCTCAGCCGTTTGGGAGCTTCAAATACCAACTGGCAGAAGGAAATTTACCAAACCGCTGTTGCTCATGACCACAATGTGAACGTTAGCGGCGGTTACAAGGGTATGCCATACCGCGCTTCTTTGGGTTACACCAATCAGGATGGTATTTTGAAAACAACAAACATGGAACGTTCAACTTTGGCAATTGGTCTCGATCCTTCCTTTCTGAATAATACACTGAAAGTTAGCGTTAACCTGAAAGGTAGCTATACCAAACAGAATTTTGGTGATCAGGGAGCAGTTGGTTCAGCAGTATTTTTCGATCCTACTCAGCCGGTTAGAAACGGGAACACCAAATTTGGAGGTTATTACACATGGGTAAACCTCTCGGATGTATTGGCTGACGGAACTATGGATCCAAACGGTAGCCCTAATCCAATAGGCGTATCGAACCCAGTTGCAATGTTGAATCAAACGGATAACCGTTCAACTGTAAAAAGAAGCATAGGAAATGTTCAGTTCGATTACAAATTGCCATTCCTTCAGGGTTTGAGAGCTAATTTAAATATGGGTTATGACTATTTTACCACAAAAGGCCATAACAATGCGACCGATCTGGCAGCTTTCACATACCGTAGTGGAATTGGGAGAAAGAATGACTACGAACAAACCGGAAAAACACAGTTGTTGGATTTCTACCTGAACTATGTGAAAGAAATTCCATCGATTAAAAGTAAAGTCGATGCAACCGCAGGTTATTCATGGCAGCATTTTTACAAAGATGGTTGGTCGTTTGTGAGAAATGGAGACGGAACTCAAGTCTCTGTCGATAAAGAAACTTCGAAATTCATCAACGAAAACTATCTTGTTTCCTTCTTCGGGCGTTTAAATTATACCCTGATGGAAAAATACCTGTTGACATTTACCTTACGTGATGACGGTTCTTCCCGTTTTTCAGCAAACACCAGATGGGGTCTTTTCCCCGCCGCAGCTTTTGCCTGGAAAATTAACGATGAATCTTTCCTGAAAAATGTGAAGGCCATTTCAGATATGAAACTAAGATTGGGCTGGGGTGTTACCGGACAACAGGACATTGGGAACGACTTTCCATACCTGCCTGTTTACCGCATCAGCACTACAACAGCACAGTATCAGTTCGGCGACACTTTCTACAATACGTTGCGTCCAGATCCCTACGATGCAAACATCAAATGGGAACAGACCACTACTTATAACATCGGTTTAGATTTCGGCTTCCTGAAAAACCGAATCTCAGGATCAGTCGACCTTTACAACCGTAAAACCAAAGATCTGTTGAATTTCATTCCGATTGCCGCTGGTAGTAACTTCTCGAACTTCCTGACAACCAATGTTGGAAATCTTGAAAACAAAGGGGTTGAGTTTTCAATCACCGGCCAGATTATTTCGAAGAAAGACATGAACTGGAGTCTTGGATTCAACGCCGCTTACAACCAGAACCAAATTACCAAACTGACTAAAACCGACGACCCGAATTATACCGGCGTTGATACTGGTTTGATTGGTGGTGGAGTTGGTAACTATATCCAGAACCAGCGTGTTGGATTCCCTGTAAATTCGTTCTTTGTATTCCAGCAGGTTTACGGTTCAAACGGAATGCCTATCGAAGGTTTATATGTCGACCGCACAGGTTCAGGCGGAACCGTTACCAGCAACAACCTGAACAAATACCACTACAAAAAACCGGCTCCGGATTATACCATCGGAATCAGTTCGCAGTTCAATTATAAGAAATTCGATTTCTCATTCTCCGGAAGAGCAAATATTGGAAACTACGTGTATAACAACGTAGCCTCAGGAGCACTGTATTCAACTGTTTACAATCAATCAGGATTTTACAACAACATTCCGAAACAGTCGAACAATGCTAAATTCACAAACACGCAATATTTCTCCGATTTCTATATCGAGAATGCTTCTTTCTTTAAAATGGACAACATGAGTGTTGGATACAACCTCGAGAAATATGTAAAAGCAAGGGTAAGCTTTACTGTACAAAACGCCTTTACCATTACCAAATATACCGGACTCGATCCTGAAGTTGATGGTGGCATTGATAATAATTTCTATCCTCGTCCGCGAGTATTTGTATTTGGCGTAAATCTTACACTCTAATCCTTATTAAGAATACGACATGAAAAACTATAAAATAAAAACAATAGCTGTAGGCATAGTCGCATTGATGTTTTCTTCGTGCGTACAAGACCTGGATTTAACTCCGAAAGATCCAAACATAGTAACCTCACTCACGGTTTACGATTCTCCGGGAGCTTATAAAGAAGGATTGGCCAAATTATACGCTACATTTTCTGTAAGCGGACAGCAAGGTCCATCAGGACAGCCCGACATTGCCGGTATTGATGAAGGTTTCGGTAATTACCTGCGTGAATACTGGAATGTTCAGGAATTACCTACTGACGAAGCCGTAATGGCTTGGAACGATGCTTCAATCAAGGATTTTCACTGGCAAACATGGGCTCCAAACGATGTATTTATCGCTGCCATTTATTCACGTATCATGTACACCGTGGCCCTTTGCAACGAGTACATTCGTGCAACAGCCGGAAACACCGATCCCAATATCATGAAATATCATGCTGAAGCAAGATTCCTTCGGGCATTAGCCTATTCACATGCCATCGACTTATTTGGAAATCCACCTTTCGTTACCGAAGCTGATTCTCCAGGTGCCTATTTCCCAACGCAAACTACCCGCGCCGAATTATTCACTTATCTGGAAAGTGAACTGATTGCGATTGAGAATGACCTGGGTGCACCAAAATTCGAATATGGAAGAGCTGATCAGGCTTCTGACTGGACTCTTTTGGCTAAATTGTACCTCAACGCCAAGGTGTATGTTGGACAAGAAAAGAACACAGAGTGTATTGCGTACTGTAACAAAGTACTTGCTGCCGGATATACTTTAAACACAAAGTATGCAAATAATTTCACTGCTGACAATAATATAAGCCCTGAAATTATTTTCCCTATCACTTGCGACGGCCAGCACACACAAACTTATGGTGGGATGGTTTATCTGATTCATGCTGAAATTGGCGGAAGCATGCCTCCTGCACAATTTGGTGTTGGAGGTGGATGGGGCGGATTACGTACCACAAAAGCTTTGGTTAATAAATTTGCTGATACCAGCGGCGCAACCGATCAACGCGCCATGTTCTGGTCTGATGGCCAAAAGCTTGAAATCAATGATATTGGCCAGTTTACCGATGGTTGGGCGATTACCAAATTCTCGAATCTAACATCTACCGGCGCTGCAGCGCCTCATGCTCATCCAGATTTTGTAGACACCGACTATCCGGTATTTCGCCTGGCAGATGTTTACCTGATGTATGCCGAAGCAGTTTTAAGAGGCGGTTCGGGCGGTTCGTCGGCAACAGCTCTTGGGTATGTGAATGCTCTTCGCCAGAGAGCTTATGGCAATGCCAATGGAAACATCACTGTCGGACAACTTACACTTGATTTTATTCTGGACGAACGTGCGCGTGAACTTTATTGGGAAGGAACCCGCAGAACTGACCTGATCAGATATGACAAATTTACTACTGCAAGCTACCTGTGGCCATGGAAAGGAAAAGTTGCAGCCGGTGCAGCTACCGATAGTTACCGCAACTTGTATCCAATTCCGTCAAACGATTTAGGAGCAAATCCGACATTACAGCAAAACCCTGGGTATTAATCCTTAAATTTTTGAATAATGAATACTAAAATATTTAAATATTTCACATTAATTGGGTTGATAGGAATATTGTTTTCTTGTCAAAAAGACGAAACCAGAGCCGTTTTGCTTGATAGCCCAGTTACTCCGGTCATTCAGTCAATGCCTGACCTAACTCTGAAAAGGGCAAATGGAGCAACTATGCTCGAATTTGTCGGTACACCAGTCGATCCGGGATTTCAGGCTTCCGTAACCTATTATCTTGAAGCTTGTGCCCACGGAAATAATTTTCAGGATGCACTTGTCATTCTAAGCGATAGCCAGGATCTTTCTTTTAAAATCTCTGTTGGAGACCTTGACGGAAAATTGCTGACGAAATTCCCAGCTGATTTGGTTTCTTCAGTCGATTTCAGGATTAGATCAGTACTTTCAGTAAGCAGTGGTACCCAATCGTATGAGTACAGTTCCGCAGTTAAAACTGCAGATGTAAAAACATACGGGCCTCCTGCATTGTCGGTAACTGTTGCCGGTAAATTGCAAACAATCGTTTCTTCTGCCGACAATAAAATCTACACAGGCTGGATTTACACCGATGGTACTGCTTTCCAGTTTACCAACAACGACGATGGGAAAAAATACGGCGGTGTGTTGGGTACTGGCGAAGTTTCGTGCGATTTAACCGAGAACGGACCTGCCATTAATCTGGAAGCCGGAGCATATACCATGACAGCTGACATTAATTCAGGAGTAATGAAACTGACCATTAAAGATGTTACCATTGGTATTATTGGCGACGCTGTTGGTGGTTGGGATAATGACACAAAAATGATCTGGAATTTCACCGATCATACCTGGAATATTACCAAAACAGTTACTGCCGGTGGTATTAAATTCAGGACACATAACAGTTGGGCTGATGTAAATGTGGCATACGATCCTGCCGGACACAGTCTGAACAAGTTGTATCAGAACGACGGAAAAACTGATAGCCAAAACATTGACGACGTTGCTCCGGGCAAATACAACATCAAACTGTATTTGGAAACTACTCCAATGAAGGCTGTATTTACTCCAACCAATTGAACCGATTAAATTAATTTCACATGAAAAGAATAACGTTATATAAATTATTTGCCTTCCTTTTCACTGCGACATTTATTTTCGCATCGTGTACAAAGGAAACTGCTGAAGTAAGATTACCTCAGGAAATAAAGGCAGCACAATTGCTAGATGTTACTTCGAGCACAGCAACGGTTGTTGGTTTTGTTGTAGCCGAAGGAGATGGATTTAACGAGAAAGGTGTTTGCTACAACACGTCAGCTTCACCAACCGTTTCGAACAGCAAAATGGCTTATACAGGCCAAACTAAAACTGCAACATTTAATGTAAAACTGACCGGATTGGATTACGCTACGAAATATTATGCACGTCCGTATGCAACCGGTTCGGCCGGAACAATTTACGGTGAAGAGTATAATTTCACGACCTTACCAGTAGTTCCAACATTGACAACGGCAGCGATTACACTAATCACCGGAAATTCAGCAGGTGGTGGTGGTAATGTTACTGTATCAGGCGGAGCCGATGTAACTGCTCGTGGTGTTTGTTTTGGAACAACTCACAATCCGACTGTTGCCAACAGCAAAACAACCGACGATAAAGGTACCGGTGCATTTGTAAGTGCTATTACCGGTTTGCTTGGAAATACAACCTATTATGTTCGTTCTTATGCTACAAATAGTGCCGGTACAGGTTATGGTCCTGAAGTTAGCTTTAAAACTCTGGTTGCCGTACCTACTTTAACCACAACGCAAGTCACCGGAGTTACTGCTTCGGGAGCAGCTTCGGGAGGTAATATAACTTTAGACGGAGGTGATGCTATTTTGTCCAGAGGAGTATGTTGGAGTGTGAATGCAAATCCAACAATCGCTGATGCTAAAACCACTGATGGAACGGGTGTAGGCACATTCACAAGTAGCCTGACAAATTTAAGCGTTGCAACCATGTATCATGTTCGGGCTTATGCAACAAACTCTGCAGGAACTGGTTATGGTCCAGACGCTCAGTTTATGACTTTCCCATCAGCAATTTATGCGTTGGGCGATGGTACCTCAGCCGGTTGGGACAACAACAGCGCTATAAAAATTGATCAGTCAGGCACTCCGGGAATTTACGTTGGAATGTTAGACTTAACTGCTTCGAAAAGCCTGAAATTTATTCTCAACCTGGGTAGTTGGCAACCACAATGGGGACAAGCTTCCGGAGCTGATTTGGGTAAATTAGGCGTGAATCTTGGTGGTGGGTCTGATCCTGATGCCATTACAACTCCGACGGCCGACGGTAAATACAAAGTAACCGTGAATTTGACCGACATGACTTATAAGGTTGAGACCGCATTCCCATCAGCTTTGTTTATGATAGGTGATGGCATTGGCGGATGGGGCTGGTCTGATGTGGACTTGCCAATGATTCCGGTTAACAGTCATCCGAATCTGTTCTGGAAAATCGTCTGGATGAATGAATCCGGAGCATTTAAATTCGCTCCGCAGAAAGAATGGAAAGATGATTTCGGTAAAACAGGTGATGCTTCTGGTGGAATTTACGACAAGGGTGGCGACAACATACCTGTTCCAGGCACAGCCGGTTATTATATGGTTGTTGTTGATTTAGCTGCCAATAAAATCTCAATTGCAGATCCAAAAGTTTACCTCATCGGAAACACCATTGGCTCATGGGATACCGGAAATTCGGCTGGCCTGTTTACTGTTGACAATGCCAACAGCGTGGTTACAATTACCAAGACTCTGGCTGCTAATGAGCTTAGAATGTACGCCTGGCACCCATGGTTTACCGACTGGTGGCAATCAGAGTTTATTATTCTGAATGGAAAAATTGCCTTCAGAGGAACAGGTGGCGATCAAACCCGCGTTTCTGTTTCTGCCGGATCTCATAAGGTAAATCTGAATTTCAAAACCGGCGATGGTTCTATAGAATAAAATACTCTTACTGGTAAGAAAAACCGGTAAAATAAAATGTATACCCTGTCAGGCTATAATTCTCCTGACAGGGTATTTTTAACAAAACTATTTTAACTCTGCCACATCTTTTTAAAGCACGTCCGGTATCAACCGGTCAAACAATCTTTTCAATGCCTAAATACAGAAAGCCATGACCCGAATTATTTTTTTCATTTTATTATTTGTTCTTCCAACATATATTTTCGGGCAAATTACAACCAACCCGGCACTACCTGTTTCAAACCAGGCGGTCACCATCACATTTGATTCTTCGAAAGATTCAAAACTTGGATATTTTACTTCCGATCTGTATGCCCACACCGGAGTAATTATTGCCGGAAGCACAGAATGGAAACATGTCATTGGTACCTGGGCAATCAATACCACCCAGCCAAAATTAACCAACAAAGGAAATGGTATTTATGAATTGGTTATTTCGCCCAACATAAATACATTTTATTCCGTTTCTCCATCGGAATTGGTCAAACAAATGGCCTTTGTATTTCGATCGTCAGATGGAACCAAGCAAACCAAAGATCTTTTCGTCGATGTCTTTTCCGACGAATTACATGTCAATATTTCAACACCTTCAAGAGTAAATATTTTCGAAAAAAACCAAAATATTTCACTTAGCGCTTCTTCAACTGCCACGGCAGATTTAAAGCTTTTCCTGAATAATCAGCAGATTTCAGCACAAACCGGTACATCCATTACGCAATCGGTAAGTATTCCCGACGCTGGAACTTATTGGCTCAAAGCTACCGCTACACAGAACAATGTAACCGTTCGCGACTCGGTTTATGTGTGTATTCGCGAAACAACCCAAACTGAAAGCAGACCTGCCGGATTAGAAGCTGGCATCAATTATATCGACAATCAAACCGTCACACTAATACTTTATGCGCCATTAAAAAACAACATTTTTGTAGTCGGCGATTTTAACAGCTGGTTGCCCGATAACATCTACCAAATGAAAAAGGACGGAGACTATTTCTGGATACAAATCAGTGATCTGGTTCCACAAAAAGAATATGTTTTTCAGTACCTGATTGACGGAAATCTGAAAGTAGCCGATCCCTATACCGATAAAGTTTCCGATCCTGACGATCAGTATATTTCAGCAACAACTTATCCTAATCTTATTGCTTATCCAACCGGAAAAGCTTCCGATCGCGCCTCGGTTTTGCAAACGGCACAAACACCTTTCAACTGGACCAACACAACTTACGACATACCACAAACAAGTAAACTTTCGATTTACGAGCTGCTTATCCGCGATTTCACTACTGAAAAAACGTACAAAGCCGTTCAGGAAAAGTTAGGCTACCTGAAACAATTGGGTGTTAATACCATAGAATTTATGCCGTTTAGCGAATTTGAAGGAAACAGCAGCTGGGGATACAACCCGAATTTCTATTTTGCGCCCGACAAAGCCTATGGAACAAAAAACGATCTGAAAAACCTGATCGATGAATGCCACAAACAAGGATTTATTGTCATTCAGGATATGGTTTTAAACCATGCTTACAATTCGTGCCCGTTGGCAAAAATGTACTGGAACGATGCCTTGGGACGGCCTTCGGCCGATAATCCGTGGTTTAACGAGACGTCGCCAAACACAGCGTACAGCTGGGGAAACGATTTTAACCACGAAAGCCAGGCAACCAAAGATTTTGTCGATCGGGTAACCAAATACTGGATGACTGAATACAAAGTGGACGGTTTTCGTTTCGATTTTACGAAAGGATTTACCAATACTCCCGGCGATGGCGGCGCTTACGATGCAAGCCGAATAGCGATTCTTGAACGAATGGCTGATAAAATCTGGGAAGTCAATCAAAAAGCAATCGTAATTCTGGAACATTTTACCGCCAATTCCGAAGAAATTGAACTGACTTCGTATAAAAATGGAATGTTGGTATGGGGAAATACCAACATCGGAAATAACAAGTCAAATTTCTCGGAGGCTGCTTCAGGAAATATTGACTCCGGAAATTCGAACTTCAGCAGAGCATCTTATCAGTACAGAGGTTATACCAAACCAGGCTTGGTGGCCTACATGGAGAGTCATGACGAGCAGCGACTAATGTACAATGTATTGACTTCGGGCAATTCGCTGGGCGCCTACGACACCAGAGAAACAGGAACTGCACTGTTGAGAGATCAACTCACCACAACATTCTTTTTATCGCTTGCCGGCCCAAAAATGATCTGGCAATTTGGCGAACTTGGCTACGATATTTCAATTGACCAGGGTGGACGTGTAGGTGAAAAACCAGTATTGTGGAACTACCTTAATGATCCCGATCGCAAGAAATTGCTGGGTGTTTATGCCGCCATGCTTCGCTTACGAAAACAGTTTGATGTTTTCACGTCAGGCAAAGAAACGCTTTCAGTGTCGGGTTCGATAAAAAAAATACAGCTCACTCTTGGTGATCACAACATCACTTTGGTTGGAAATTTTGGATTAACACTGCAAACAGCCACTCCCAATTTTCAACATACCGGTTCATGGTACGAATTCTTTAGCGGCGAGCAGCTATCTGTTACCGATGTAAACTCATCAATTCTTCTGAGTGCCGGTGAATTCAGGCTATACAGCGACAAACCATTACCAACCTTCACAGATTTGGCAACCAAAACCGTTGAAAAACCTACAGAATCAAATATTCAGGTATTTCCGAATCCCGCTACCGACCGAATTAAAATTAATGCTCCTGAAACAATGCGCAGAGTGGAACTAATTTCGTCGGATGGCCGTATAATCCGCTCTTTAAATCCAGGCTCGAACCATTTTTCGGTTGAAATGAGTAACCTCGTGTCGGGCATTTACCTGGTAAGAATACAAACTTCACATAAACTTTACACCGAAAAGATCTTAAAATATTAGAGTACTGAACAAAATATTCTAAATTTTAGAGTCTTAAAAAAACTCTGAAAATGACATAAAAAAGTAATAATTGCCCTTTGCACAGGATAGTTATTGCTTTTTTTGCTTATACGATTGTTTGAAATTAGAAGAAAATAGCTTAAAAATGAAAAATTTAGAAATTTAGGTCCTTAAAATGATCGCAGGAATAAATTATTCATTTTCAACGATTTTTATAGATAAACTAAAACTGAATATGATTTTCGGTTCTGGAATTTCTATTTTTAATTAACTTTAAGCCAATTCAAGAACTACAAAACCCGGAAATATGAAAAACATTTTCTTGATCCTGGTTATGGTTATTATGGCAGGCACTGCAAGTGCTGTGCAACCCGCACGAAAACCATTTATTCAGATTAAAATTGACGGAAAATCTTTTAAAAACGGAGATATTCTGACAGTCACCCCAGGGCAAAAATTGACAATAGAGGCGAAATTGGAAGGAGGACGGAGAGATTTTTGCAAATTTCCGGACACCTATTCTAATCTTGCCGGAACAGCACAAATTCTTTTAAGAGGCGAAAATGGACTGACTTACCAGCTAAACGATCAAATAGCAGAATGGAAACTACTGAACGAAGATTTCAGCTTCGAATCCGATGAGTTTATAAAAGTTAACTCCGGCGCAGTTAAATCATCAGCTGAATTAGTGGTTGCCAGTGGAAAATTTTCGCAGTCTTTCGTAAAAATAACGATTAAAGCAATTTGGCAATTTACAGAGGCCGCAAATACAAGCGAGGAAGAAAATACAGCCACAGGTACTGTTTATTTTCGGGCGGCCGGCTCACCCGATTTGTGGTTTTCGACTCAAAATGTGCAGGCCAGCGGCATAAAAAACGACCAGATTCAGGAGAAACTGAATGAGGTACAGCAGGCTTGCGACAGCATTGAAAGCAATTTTTACAGGTTAAAATTCTCAGCTGTTCAGCAGGATATCAGAACGCTTCAGGGTTCTATGAATTCGCTTAATTCGACCATTGAAGAAGTGAAATCGGCCAACCCATCGTACAAAACCAAAATAACTTTTGTCGGGCTTCCAAGCGATCGTCCGTATGGTGATATTGAGACATTGGCCACCATTAAAACGAGCTGGGCAACTTTGGAGACCCTGGTAAACGATCTGAAGCAACAACTTGCCAGTCTTCCGGAGCAAGGTACCAAAGAAAGTAAGGATGAGTTGGTAACAATTATTGGAAAATACGCCGACTGGCAATTTAAGCTACCTGAAAATACTTTTAAAGTCCTGCCAAAATATCTTCCAGAGTTAAAACAGGATATTTTGAAGATGCCTGGGAACATCGATTATATTGCTGAAGAAAAGACAGTTACGGATTACACCAAAACGCTAAAAGATTTCAACGCTTTTCTGGATAACCGAATCGCGCAAGTGCCAACTGAAATCCAGGATATTAACTCCATTCATACCAGGCTTCAGGCTATTCGCCTATTCGATGGAATGCTTCGAAGCTATTTTTCGTCGATCGTTTGGGCCGAATGGAAGAGTACCAGGGGATTTTAGATTACACCATTTTATTCATTTCGGCAAGCAATCAGAAAAAATGTCTGCGTATTTAGTCGAAATTCAGATTAAATTTGAACAATAGAAAGCCTTTCAGAAATAACTCAATTGTATTGTGTATAGTAACTTCAATCAAATTATTTCACTACTTTTGGTTTGATTACAGTTAATAAATTGGCAATATTTATTAATCAATTGGAGAGGAAGTGGCTACAACATTTCTTCTCCTTTTTATTTTACAACCACCGTCTTCACATTTACAAATTCCCGGATTCCAACAAGGGAAAGTTCGCGTCCGTAACCACTTTCCTTCACTCCACCAAACGGAAGACGCGGATCAGATTTTACAAAGTCGTTGACAAAAACGCAACCGGCTTCAAGGCCTTTTTCAGCCAATAATTTGCCTTTTGCAATGTCATCGGTAAAAACTCCTGCGCCCAAACCAAAAACGGTGTCGTTGGCAATGCGAATGGCTTCCTCTTCAGTTTCAAATTTGTACAAAACTGCCACCGGGCCAAACAACTCTTCGTGATAAGCCGGCATTCCAGGAATCACATTTTCCAAAACAGTTGGTGGATAAAATGCTGCAACTCCTTCAGGAATAAACCCGCCAAGCAAAACTTTTGCGCCCATCTGTCTGCTGTTTTCTACCTGCTGATGCAATTCGTCTCGTAAATCAGTTCTTGCCAAAGGGCCAATAGTCGTTTCAGGATCAAGCGGATCGCCGAATTTGGCTTCACTCATCAGGCGGACGAATTCAGACTTGAACCGATCATAAATTTTCTCGTCGACAATAAACCGTTTGGCGCCAATGCAACTTTGTCCGGCGTTCAGCAGACGACTGGTTACACACAAACGGGCGGCGGTCTCAACATCGGCGTCTTCCAAAATCAGGTATGGGTCGCTCCCACCCAATTCGAGAACCGATTTTTTTAGAACCATTCCGGCAGCCGACGCAACTGATTTTCCAGCCGGAGTGCTTCCAGTCAGCGTTACAGCTTTTATTTTGGCATTTTCAATCACTTTTTTTACTCCGGAAGAACCAATCAGCAGCGTGCGAAAAACATCGGTTGGAAAACCCGCGTCACGGACCAATTGTTCGATAGCCAGCGCACAACCCGAAACATTGGATGCGTGTTTCAGAACACCGCTATTTCCGGCCATCAAGGCAGGAGCCAAAAACCGAAAAACCTGCCAGAACGGAAAATTCCAGGGCATCACGGCCAAAACAGTTCCAATAGGTTGATAGGAAATAAACGATTCGGAAGCTTCCGTTTTAATGGGCTCGCTTTTCAGAAATGCTTCAGCATTTTCAGCATAAAACGAACAAACCCATGCACATTTCTCATTTTCACCAATGGCTTCACGCTTTACTTTTCCCATTTCAGAAACCATGATTCCGGCCAGTTCTTCCTTTTTTTCAAGTAATTTAGACTGAAGGTTTTTCATCAGTTTAGCCCGTGTCTCAAAATCGGTCAGTTTCCATAAATGAAATGCCCGATCAACTCTGTTGATGATTTCTTCAACTTTCTCCGGAGAATATTCAGGATAATTGCCAACTATTTCGCCTGAAAATGGATTGATGGATTGCATGATATTGAGTTTTGATCAAAAGTAGCATTTTGCAACCTTACAAAAAAATTCATTCCCCTCCCACCCTACTGACATACTGTTGTCACTCGCCCGTGTTTCCTTTGCATCCATGAAAACAATTAAACATTTTTCTATTCAGAATTCAATCACTATTTTATTCACTTAAAACACTTTAGACATGGAAAAGAAAACAGTCCAAAAAACAACAGTGCTCGGAATCAGCATCAACACCACAATCAATTCGATGATGAATGACGCCGGGAAGGTGCCAGAAGAATTGATGGGCAAAGCCGCCGAACTAGCGCCGGGAAAAGATGTTTCTCAGATTTGGATTTATGAAGGAGCAGACAGTAACATGGATAAGCCGATCAAACTGACAATGTCAATTCCGGTTGAGAAAAGTAACGACGATCACGGAAAATTTAGCTTTTATGAGCTTCCTGAGTTTAACTGCATCAGCGAGTTACATCGCGGGCCATGGGATAAATTGGGTGAAACTTATCAAAAGCTGATGCCAGCCATTGCTCAGCAAGGTTATACTTACACCGGAATGTCGCGCGAAGTTTATACGGTAGTCGATTTTGAAAATCCTGAAAACTGCGTTACCGAAATTCAAATTGAGGTGAAATGATTCAGGAGGTAAAAAATGACACTGAACTAATTGCTTACTGCGGGCTCTATTGCGGAGCCTGCCGTAAGTTTTCTTCAGGGAAATGCCCGGGTTGCAAACAATTGGCCTTACCGCATTGGTGCAAAATTCGCACATGCTGTATTGGTCAGAATTTCAATAGTTGCGCCGATTGTGCACTCGAAACGCCCAATGCCTGCACGAAATTCAACAACCCGATTTCGAAAGTTTTTGCATTCATTTTCGGCTCAAACCGCGAAAAATGCATTCAGACTATTCGCCAAAACGGAGCGGTTTGGTATGCAACGCACATGGCCGAAACGAGGAAACAGTCGCTAAAAGGTAAATAAAAAATCAGTGTTGGTTGCAGGTTACGAGATGCGGGTTTTGGGCAAAGGGAAACATGAAACTCGTATCCAGCAACACGTAATATTTTCCCGTCAACTTTGACTGATCACTGAAAACTTTTTCCATTAACTTGGTACCATGAACCACATCGAACGACTGAATGCCATCTTAATTCATTTGCAAAGTAAGCGAATTGTAAAGGCGTCGGAAATTGCCGAACGATTCGAAATTAGTTTGCGCACAGTTTACCGCGATATTCGGGCTCTTGAGGCGTCCGGGGTTCCGATTGGTGCTGAGGCCGGTGTCGGCTATTTCCTGATGGAGAATTACAAACTTCCCCCGGTGATGTTTTCGCGCGAAGAAGCTTCGGCCTTGCTTTTTGGCGAAAAGCTCATCGACAAAATGTCGGATGACCAGATTAGAAACGAATTCCGTTCTGCTTTATACAAAATAAAAGCTATTCTGAATCCTGAAGAAAAAGACAGGCTTGAAAAATTATACGAACGAATTGCTGTACTGAACTTTTCGTCGCAGGATAAAGCATTTAACCAGCTATTTCTGAGCGAAATACAACAGGCTGCTGTGAATAAGCAAGTATTGGAAATTGACTATATGCCAGGTTTTGGAGCTGAGCTTACCACGCGGCAAGTTGAACCTATTGGTTTGTGCAATTACAACAGGCGCTGGCATCTGTTTGCATGGTGCAGGTTGAGGGAGGATTATCGCGACTTCAGGCTCGACCGGATATTGAAGCTCACAAAAACCGTTAATAACTTTAAGGGGAAACGGCATATTTCGATGGATGAATTTATTCGGAAAATGCATCCTGAAGGTGAAGAAGGAAACATTGAACTGGTAATGCCGTCGAATCGGTTAAAACTGATTGCCGAGACCAAGTATTTATATGGTTTTATCGACGAAGAAAAAATTGATGATCAATATTCACGCCTTCGTTTTTCGAACAATGAATTCCGTGGTTTTGCTATATGGATTATCAGTTCAGGATCATACGCCAAAGTTGAGAAACCGGAAGAGCTGAGATCGATTTTGGATCAGTTTATTTCAGGATTAATGGAAAACTACCGGTAAAAGAAAAGTCAGGGCTTCTCTTAAAGTGAAACCCTGACTAAATAGAATATATTTCCTAAATTATTTCAGGCAAAGTATATGGTGCACGGTAATCGCGGGTTAACATGCTGTTGGCATCGGCATCGTTATCGCCAATGAAGCGTTCTGCAACCGGATCAAAATCGAGCTGACGTCCCAAACGGTACGAAATATTGCCCAAATGAGCCAATCCTGAAGCCAAATGTCCGGTTTGAACAGGTCCGTGCTGAATGCTCATATCACGTGCTCGAATGGCATCAAACCAGTTTTGGAAATGTAGCGTCAATTCTCCATCCGTTGAACGACTTGGACCTTTTTCGCGTTTTTCGCCGAGATAGGTTTCATACGTTCCATAGCCTTTAATAACCATGTAACCTTTGTCGCCATAGAAAATGTTTCCTACTCCGGCGCCATCTTCAAGGTTTGTACACCAGTTGCGAACTTCAAACTGAATGATTTTCTTTTGCTTTGGATAGTGATAAATCGAAGTCTGAATTTCAGGAACTTCCTTGCAGTCGTCCCACAGGAATTTTCCACCCATTGACGTAATTCTTTCGGGAAATGTATTTACGCCCAAACCCCACATACAAAGGTCGGTTTCGTGAATTCCCTGGTTGCCCACATCGCCGTTTCCATAATTCCAGTGCCAGTGCCAATTGTAATGAACCAGATTTTTACTGAACGGGCGCATCGGAGCTGGTCCACACCATAAATCGTAATCGAGGCCGGCAGGAACCTGGGAAATTCCCTTATCGCCGATATCTGGTCTCCAGCGGTAAACCAATCCGCGTGACATGTATACACGACCAATAAGCCCTTCTTCCAGATGTTTCACGCCCTCGCGGATAGCTTCAGAACTCCTCAACTGAACGCCATGCTGCACAATGCGGTTGTACTTGTAGGCAGCTTCAATCATCTTTTTACCCTCATAAATGTTGTGAGTGGCCGGTTTTTCAACGTATACATCTTTTCCGGCCTGACAAGCCAAAATGACCATCAAAGCATGCCAGTGGTTTGGTGTTGCCAGGGTTACTGCGTCAATCGTTTTATCTTCAAGAATCTTTCTGAAATCCTGTTCAATCGCCACTTTCTTTCCGTATTTCTTTTCGAATTCGTTGGCTCTTTCCTGTAAAATATTCATATCCGGATCGCATAGGTACACCAACTCAACATTGGCCTTTTCAGACAGACCCATAATTTCTTCGATGTGTGATTTGCCACGTCCGTTAATTCCGAATACAGCCACACGAAGACGATCGTTCGCGCCTTTCGCCCCTGCAGGAACGACTACCGTTTTTTTTATTTCAGCATTCACCACCGATGGTGAAACCGCAGCAACAATTGCTCCTGTTGCAGCTGTTTTCAAAAATGATCTCCTTGAATTTTTTTCTTCTTTTTCCATGGATTGTCAAGTTTATGTTAGTTATTTAAAACTGTTTGAAAGTTCGTTTAAAGTTGCGTCACTCAGGTCGCCGCCAATCACAATTTTGTGTTTAAACACAATGGTTTCACCCGGTTTCAGTTCAATTTTCACAGGTGTGGCATTTTTGTCGAATGCACGGCCACCCAGATTGTTTGAGGCAAATAGACCATATCCACGGGCATGCGACCAGGCCGGATAATTTGGATTTTTCTTGTTATCGAGAATTGCTATGGTTATAACTTCGCCGTCTTTTACAGCACGCAAGGCTACCCAGGGCGAACGTGTACTCCAGACATCTCCGCCTTTTACGCCATTCGCATTTCGATAAACGCCGTTTACACCATCATTATTCATCATCGGAACTTCGGTTTCAATACCGTTTGCATCCAAAAATTTTTCAGGTTTTGTCGATGGTTCCTCAAACGCACGATCGAGTCTCAAACCAATCAAACCTTCTTTATTTTCATTAAAAGTTACCGGTGCTTTAGCTGTCAATTTCGTAATTCGTTCAATGGTCCGCATGTCACCCTCACCTTCAAAAATATAGGTTGCTTCCTCATTCAAAAGTACATTGTTTTTAATGTCTACCCAATCTGCATTGGTAACCAATTCTCCTTTTCCCGGATTTTCACTCACAATTTTCCTGAATTTAATCGTTCCGTATTTGGGCTTGTCTTCAGGCTTAATTGCAAAAGAGTTGTTCCAGAAATCGAGTCCGTTAACATCTCCAAAATTGAACCAGAACCCAACATGATGCGGATGGTCAGTGCGTTCAAAAGGACGGGGATTCAGCGGGTAACCACGGGTGATAAATTTTCCGGAGGCCGACATAATTGGGTAAAGCGACTGCTTTTCCATGTTGTCCGGATAGATGTAAGAAGTAAAGAATTTTCCGTCGACGTAAACTTCTACTTTTTTTGCAGCGGCGTCATTTTTAAACTCAACCTTCTCTTTTTTCGAAGCCTGAGAAACTGTTGTAAAAAGCAGCACAACGGCCATAACCCAGATTGTTTTCATTTGTCAAGTATTAATTGGTTTAACTATTTCGCATCAATTTATGGACGAATATCTAAAATTAGAAAATTTTTACACTTAATTGCGTAATATTGGCGTTAAGAAAAAATTTAACGGTACTCATTCAGAATGTTTTAATGGCCGATCACCGGAAAATATCGCAAATTTTAGAGAAGTTACTGAACAGCAAAACCTTTTCGAAACCCGGCGTTTACAAAGACCTATTAAATTACCTGGTAAATTGTTCGCTGAAGGGCGAAATTCCAAAGGAACAGCAAATCGCTTTCGACGTTTTCGGGAAAAAAGCTGATCAGGAAAAAGAGTTGAATGTTCGGGTTTATATCCTGAACCTGCGGAATAAACTAAAGGAATATTACCAGAATGAAGGAAAAGACGAAACTGTAATTCTTCAGATTCCGAAGGGAAAATACCAGGTTGAATTTAAGTTTTTACGCTCCAAATCTTTTTTTCGGACACTCGAAAGATTTAGTTTACCTGTGTTTGGCTCCGGGTTATTGCTCATTTTACTTTCAACCATTCTTATTCTGAATATCAATAAATTCAGGTGGCCCGAACAAAACATCTGGAAAGGATTCCTGAAGCCGGATTATCCGATTCTGATCGTGTTGGGCGACCACTATTTTTTCACTGATTCGATTGCGACCGGAAAGCTGGGGGCATCGCGCGACACCAAAATTAACTCGGACGAAGATCTGGATGCTTTCCTGAAAATTCACCCGGAGCTGATGGGCAAAATCAGGAAAAGTAAAACAACTTATATAAACAAACAGGCGCCAATCGGGCTTTTCAGGATTATGAAAATGTTTGGTGGTGGTGTGGCCGATGTTGAAATGAAATATTCGTCGCAACTGAAATGGGAGGATACACGAAACAAGCACCTCATTTTTATTGGTTCAATAAAAACACTGCTATTTCTACAACCTACCCTTGAGCGGGTTGGCCTGAAATACAATCTCGAACATACTTCGTTCGCCTACCAAACAGCCGACAGTACACTGTTTTTCGATAACCGGTCGGACAGCTACATCGAACATGAATATTCGACCCTGGTTCATTTTTGTACCGAAGATGGCCGTAAGGTTTTATTTCTGCTTTCGGACGCCGATTTTGGAAATATTGCCGCTATGAAGTATCTGACAGATGAGATTAACAGAGACTTTCCGGGACCGAAAACCAGCCAGAATTACAAAGCAGTTTTTGAAGTTAAAGGCCGTGATCTGACTGAGTTTACAGTCAATCTCATCAGAATGGATCCCATCAATGAAAACATTTCGGAAGTGTGGCCGTGAAAAAGTCTTCTGTCGCAGTATTCAGTATAAAACTCAAAGCAAAAAGAGGCAAAAGCGAACGCTTGTCCCACTTTTGCCTCTTACTATCAACATTTTTACTTCTTATACCGGTATTTCCATCACCAGTATTTTCGAATTTTCCGTTACTGTCATGGCAATGCTGCCGCTAATATTCTCGATACACAATCCGTCGCGCTTGTTCAAGGTCTCGTTTCCAACAGCAACCCCTCCTGAGATTACGAACAAATAAACTACGCTGTCAGCCTTTTTTAGATCGTAGCTAATCGCATTATCCTGATCAAAAATTCCGAGCGAAAACCAGGCTTGCTGATGAATCCACAAAGAACCGTCTTTACCGTCAGGTGAAACGACATTTAACCATTTGCCCGTCATATCTGATTCCGCAAATTTGGCTTGCCCATAACGAGGAACCACATTCTTTTTATCCGGAAAAACCCAAATCTGTAAAAGATTTACGTCATTTTTGGATGAGTGATTGAATTCTGAATGTTGAATTCCTGTTCCGGCCGACATTACCTGGACCTCGCCTGCTGAGATAACAGAGCCATTCCCCATGCTATCTTTGTGTTCAAGTTCTCCGTCCAAAACAATGGTAATAATTTCCATATTGTCGTGCGGATGAGTTCCAAAACCCATTCCGGCCTGAACAATGTCATCGTTCAGAACGCGAAGAGCTCCAAAGTGCATCCGGTCGGGATTGTAATAACCGGCGAAACTGAATGTATGCCAGGTCTTAAGCCATCCGTGATCTGCATGACCACGACAACCAGACCTGTGAACTGTAAGTTTCATTTTGTTTCTCTTTCCATTTATTATAAATTCTAAAAGCCATTCGATTTAACAATTAATGGCTTTAATGACCAATTAATTGGTCGATAACCTGTATTTACTGAGCAGTAACCAGGTTGAAATCAAGAGTGAATTCGTCGTAAATAACTTTATCGCCGAGGTTGTCGAAAAACGATTTCGAACCATAACGAATATTGAATTTACTACGGTCAACCGTCAAAGTTCCTTTGTAAACAGTGTTCGATCCTTCTTTTGCTGAAGTAGCAGTAAAAGTAACCGGATTGGTAATTCCTTTAATGGTTAAGTTTCCTGTCAGAACATGAGTGTTTCCTGAAACTTCGTCTTTTGTGATTACCAGTTCAGAAGTTGGATAAGTAGCAACACCAAAGAAATCGTCAGATTTAAGGTGACCGATTAATTTAGCATTATAGCTGGCATCGGTAAGGTCAACATTAGTAATCGACTGCATATCAATTACAATTTTTCCACCAGTAATTTTTCCGCCATCAACCGTTAGGCTTCCTTCTTTTACAGAGATTGTTCCGCTATGTTCGCCGGTTACTTTTTTACCAACCCATTTTACTGAGCTCTTTGAGGCATCAACCTTCTGATTACCTGCAATTGCAGCATTTGTTAACGTAAGGGCCAAGACAAAAACGCCCATCATTTTAATTGTTTTCATAACTGTTAATTTATTGTTTTTATACAGTTACAAAAATACAATGCCTTAACATCGCAAAAAATGGACTAAAAAAAGATTTAATGGTATTTTTTTCTGCTGTGATCCCGAAATTCCTTCAATGTAAGTCCGGTATATTTCCTGAAAAAGCGGCTGAAATAAGCCGGATCATCAAATCCCAATTGAAACGCAATCTCTTTTCCGGAAAGACTGCTTGAGTACAACAATTTCTTGGTTTCGTCGATCACACGGTTGCGAATCAGTTCTCCGGCAGTAATTCCTGTTGTTCGTTTGGTCAGTTCATTCAGGCACGATGCATTGATATTCAACATTTCAGCATAAGTTGAAACGTTCTTTTCTGAAATGTAATTTTCCTCGATCAGTTGTTTAAACTTAATAATGGTCGTATCAGGTGCTGAATCTGGCTGTTCTTTAGTTTCCTGATATTGCTGATCGAAAATCCGCCGCGATTCAAGCAAAAACAAATGCAGTAAATTCAAGACAATATCGGAACTATAATCATCAGAATTTTTGAGTTCATTGAGAATTAGCCCGGTAATATTTTTGAGTTTTTCGCGCATTTCAGGAACAACCGTTATCAGGCTTTTAAAATCCGGATTATTAAAAAGGCGATATTGCTTTAAGGGAACGTCGTTTTTGCGGTTATATCGGATAAAATCCTCGTTAAACAGCATGTAAGTTCCGGTGACGGACTTGTCGAGGTACATTCTGTGCTTCAGTCCGGGCGGAACAAACAGAATGGTATCGGCTTTAAGGCTATATTCAACAAATTCTGTAGCGTGAATTGCTTCACCTGACTCGATCCAGAAAATGGAATAAAAATCGTGAAGATGCGGCATGAGATTGTGTTCAATTTCCGTATCGTCAAAATCAGCGATCCTCCGAATGGTAAAGATCTTTTCATTTCCTTCTTCAAATAACCGGGAGCTTTTCAGGATTGTTGCTTTTTGATGTGCTAAATATAAAGAAAAACACTAATCACCGGAATCGATATTCCAATCATCAGTGCTTAAAATATTTTCAGGATTAGTCTACTAACCTTATTTCAGTCGAAAGGTCCATAGCCAGACGATATGCAGCAGAAACTCCGCAGTATTTTTCTTCTGAAAGTTTAACGGCTTTTTCGAGTTTATCCATGGGTAAGTCCTTGCCCTTAAACTGGTATATTACTTTCATTTTGTGATATCTCATCGGGTGCTCTTCAGTCAAATCTCCTTCTACAATAACATTAAAAGCTTCAGGCTCAACTTTCATTTTCCGGAGAATCATGATTACATCAATCCCGGTACAGCCGGCAATTGCGGTAAGCATCAGTTTTTTCGGACGTGGCCCCAAATCGTCGCCCCCACCCTCTTTTGACGCATCAACAATGATCTTGTGTCCATCCATATCACATTCAAAAGCCACGTTTTGTTTCCAGGCTAAGTCAAGTACATGTTTCATATCAACGTTTTAATAAATATTGCAAATCGAATAATAGTTCTAATTTTACATTCAAATTCTACGACAGATGTTTACCAGAATTCTAGCTTGATGTATGTAAAGTAAACTTTGTCCTGATTGTTGTTTAATTCTATTAACAAAACAAAACAACTCGATGAGAAGTTCAATTAAAAGGCCGACAGATGACGAATGCGATCTCAGCGGATTTCAATTGTTTAAAAAGCTTACGGAACAGGAAATTGCACAATTGAATTACGACAAGACTTGTTCGTTGTATAAAAAAGGAAGTATTATTTACCGGGAAGGAAGTCGGCTCACTGGTTTTTATTGTGTAACACGCGGTATTCTAAAAATATTTAAAACCGGAATAGATGGCAAAGAACAGATAATCCGTTTTGCCAAAAAAGGCGATATTATTGCTTACCGCTCGCTGCTTAGCCAGGAATTGGCCTGTACAACTGCCAAAGTTATTGAGGAAACTGTACTTAGTCATATTCCTTATCAAACGCTTTTATACCTGATTCAGAACAACTGGCAATTTTCGCATCACATGCTGCAGATCGTTTGCAAAGAATTGCGCGAAGCGAATGATTACATTACCGACATTGCCCAAAAAACTGTGCGCGAACGGCTTGCAGAAGTGTTGCTGCTGCTGAAGGAAAACTTTGATCTGGACAATGCCAACACTCTGCAAATTTCGCTTACCCGCGAAGAACTGGCAAACATGGTTGGAACAGCCACTGAAAGTGTAATTCGATTGCTTTCGGAATTTAAACAAGATCAATTGATTGATCTTCAGGGACGTAAAATTAAATTTATCAATGTATCAGGATTGACCAAAGTGGCCAACTTGTTGTAATTTGATGATTTTTATAATGCAAAAGAGGTCGGTTCTGCATGCAGAACCGACCTCTTTTTTCTTTTCACAAATGACTCCTCTCCTACTTCGCAATCCAAGCTTCCGGATCCATCTTTTCGTTTTCCCGCCAAATTTGGAATTTAAGAACTGTTTTCGACCCGTCGTCGTTGTCGGTTCCGATGGTTCCAATGGTTTGCTTTAAGGCTACTTTATCGCCCGAATTAACCACCACATTCACCAGGTTTGAATATACGGTGAGGTATTTCCCATGCCTGATGATAACCGCCTTATTTCCGCCGGTAACCACAAAAACCCGACTAACTTCGCCCGCAAACACCGACCTCGCCTTAGCTCCCTGATCGGTTGAAATATCAATTCCATTGTTTCGAACCTGAATATTTTTCAATACCGGATGTTCGTGAACACCAAAATGATCGGTAATCACACCGCGCTCAACAGGCCACGGCAGGCGCTTTTTATTCTGCTCAAACTGCCCTGAAACCAGTTTTTGTTCAGGTGTCATTTCATATCCGGCTTTCCCGCTGGCTTTGGCTTTATTCACTTCTTCGTCAATAATTCGCTGTATTTCGCGACTCAACTGGGCCTCAATTTGTTGCTGTTCTTCCAGTTTTTTCCTGAATTCCTTCTGCTTCTTTTGTAAGTTAGTCAGGTACTTACCCTGTTGCTGCTTTTCCTGACTTAATCGATCAGCTTCTTTCTTTTTGGCGTCGAGCAAACTTTCCTTTTCAGAACGCTGCTTCTCCAGATTTTTGACTTTAACCTGAATAAGATCGCGAATCCAAAGAATCAGTTCTGCCTGATTTTTACGGTATTCGGTGTATTGTCGCAAATACATAATCCGCTTATATGCCTGATTAAAGCTGTTCGATGAAAGCACAAAAAGCAGTTTGCTGTAGTTTGTTTGGTTCCGCTGGGCAAACACAATCATGTTGGCGTATTCTTTTTTCAGATCATCCAAATCCGAATTCAATGAATTCACAAGCCATGCATTTTGATCGATAAAGTCGGCCAGAACACCAACTTCCGAATTGATTCCTGTGATTAGACTAGTCCGTAGCTCTATTTGTTTGTTCAGGATATTGTATTTATTCAGCGTTTTCTTTTCATTCTTTTGAGCTTCTTCGAGCAAGCGCGTGGTGTATTTGATCTGCTCATTGGTTTTTTGCTTTTTCTTGCGCAAATCGTCGAGCGACTGACCATTTGCCATCGCAGTATACAAAAGGATTATAGAAAGAAATATAAGGCTTCGCATGACTAATGATTTATGCGGGTATATTTTTCAGGAACCCTAAATCGTATGTCTTTTTCATTTTCCGTAGAAAATCCGTTGAGCTTTATTTTCAGCTCCATAAAATTATCGGGACTGACAAAATGAAGAGAGATATCGCCCGGATAAAGTTGCTTATCAACCGAAACGTATTCAGAAAAATCGATGTTCAGACTTCGCGAATTTACGGCATCTTCGAGCTTAATTTTCCGGATTTTGTAATTTCCAGGCTCAACATATACCGACTGATGAACCGGTGCATTCACATTCAATTTTTGTGCTTTTCGGGCCATTCTGCGCTCGCTCATTCGTTGATTTTCCTTTCTCGCTTTCAGCTTTCTAACCGATTCAAGAACATACAATCCTGAATCGATGCGGCTTTCATATTCCTTCAGGTCTTTATCGCGCTTCTCGTCGCTCAGTGAAAACACATTGTTCGAGATAATGGCGTGAACAGTCGCAAAATCGAGATCCATGTCGAGCATTGAACTCAAATAACTGTAATCGTCGAGGAAATAATTCTTTTCGAGATAATTAATAAATTTTACGCTGTCGGGGGTTAGCCAAATGCGACCAACTGGAATGTTGAGTTTGCTCAGCATCACAATGATGCTTTTATCTTTTTCGGCCTGAATACTGGCCTTGAACGAGGTTTTTGTTTTGCCGTTATCAAATTGGCAGGTAATTCGCTTAATGGATAAATGCTTGTAATCGAATGCATTGTTCTCGATATTCCGGATGAGTTTATTGGTAGTCATTGGCTTTGCCACTGCAGATGTCATAGCGACACGAGCCGTTCTGCATGAGGAAAGACTCAGCAAGACAATAAAAACCAGTCCGGCAAAATAGGTATTGATTGAGGTTATTCTTCTCACAATTAATTATTTATCGAGGTATCGTTCCTGCTTGATTTTTGCTTCAAGTAATTTTGAACCATCTCCGGTCTGGAGAGCCTTTTTCCATTGTTCCACAGCATTTTGCTTTTCGCCAAGCATGTATAAAATATCGCCGTAATGCTCAACGATTACACCATTTTTATCGCCTCCGTTTTTTATCGCTGTTTCCATGTAAAATTTGGCCAACTTGTAGTCTTTCTGCATGAATAAAATCCACGAATACGTGTCGAGATAGGTTGGATTGTCGGGATTTGCCCGCACCGCTTTTCCACTCATTTGTTCAGCCTTGTCCAGATCTTCATTCCGGAGAGAAAGATAATAGGCATAATTGTTCATCGCCAACCAGTTTTCGGGATCAAGCTTAATTACATCGTCGAAAGCTTTAAAGGCATCGTCAACTTTATCCAGCTTGTAATTGGCTTCGGCGCGATACAAATCGAACTGTATTTTCATAGGCTTATTGTCAAGCAAATATGGTTCGCCTTCCTTCAGAACTTCAAGAGCCTCGGTATATTTTTCGAGTTGAAGACAAGCCACAGCTTTTAATCCATACAAATTGGGTTGATTTGGAAACAAATCGAGCGCTTTGTCTGCATCCGCATACACACTTTTAAAGTCGAGCAAATCATTGCTAATCAGGAGACAACGTTCCCAAATCATGTAATTGTCTTTCTGGGTTTCGAGCACTTTGCGCAACTGATCGCGCGCTTCAGCCAATTTCCCTTTACTGATAAGGTATTCAGCATAAACCGTAAAAACACGGTAATCATCTGAATTTGTTTTAACCAGAATGTCAACCAATTCAGCAATCTGATCGTCGGTAAAAAGCGTCGTGTCCTGGCCTGAAGTTACCATCAGGTAATACTGAATTTTGGTTTCTACATCAACAGTTTTGTTCTGAAAACCCTTTTTTGCGTATTCCCAGACTTTATCCTTATCATTCTTTTCGCGGTAATACGATGCGAGCGAGAACAAAACAAAACCATTATTGGGATCAATTTCCAGAATTTTGTTGTAGTATTTCAGTGCATTTGCGTCATCTTTTTCCGACAGGTAAAAATCGGCCATCAGACCGTAATAGCGTGGTTCATTCGGATTTGAGTCAATTAGTTTCTGAAGTTCTTCCAATGCTTCCTTTTTCTTTCCGGCGGCCTGGTAAATTTGTTCTTTCTCTACGGCAATCTGATCGTTAATTCCAACCTTTTTTTCAAGCTCGTTGTAAACTTCAATCGCCTGATCGAACTTCTGTGCCGAAGAAAGCAGGGCAGCGTCCATGTACAGATATTCCAGATTATCAGGATCTAACTTGTAAAGTTCGGAATACAAAGCCGCAGCTTTTTCGTATTGCTTACCTTGTTGGAATATCTGAGCCAATAAAACTTTATACCACTTGTTCGACGGATCGAGCGAAATTGCTTTTTCGAGCAAAAGTGAAGAACTGGTCTGATCGCCATTTCCGCTGTGAATTTTAGCCAACTCGAACATGGCTGAGGCCGAATTCGGATTAATTTCGAGGCATTTCGAAAACAAAGAAATCGCAGCTTGCTGATTGCCAATCATTTTTTGCTTCAGACCTTCGATAAACGTGTATTCAAATTCGTTTTTTTCATCTTCAGAAATAGTGTCTTCCACCGTTTCTGTTTTCGACTGAACCGGCAATTTTACTTCCTTTTTGGTCGTTGCACACGAAAAAGTCAGTACCGAAACCAACGCTATAGAAACAAAATATCTTTTTTTCATTCTAAATTACTTTTTACCTGTATGGCCAAAACCACCGGCACCCCGAACGGTTTCTTCCAACACTTCAACCACTTCCCAGCCAATATGTTCATGTTTTGCGATGACCATCTGACAAATGCGTTCGCCATGATTGATGACAAATTCTTCGCTCGACAGATTTACAAGGATTATACCAATTTCGCCACGATAATCTGCGTCAATTGTTCCCGGCGAATTCAGTACTGTAATTCCCCTTTTCAACGCCAAACCACTTCTCGGACGAATTTGCGCTTCATAACCAACTGGTAATTCAATAAATAACCCTGTCGGAACCAAAACACGGCCAAGAGGTTTTAAGACGATGGGTTCTTCAAGATTTGCACGAAGATCCATTCCTGCCGAATGAATTGTACTGTACTCGGGCAACGGATTTGAAGAACGGTTGACAATATTTACGATCATTATTTTAACTATTTCGGGTTCTGTATTTTAAATTTTATGCCTGAATTATTTTCAAGCCGCTAAGATATGGATTAAAAACCTGAATGAATCATTTTGGCGACCAACGTTAACAATATTTAGCACGATTCAACTACCATAAAATCAGCCATAATTTTGTCGGAAATGAATAATCCTTCCTGACTTAAAGAAATGACATCCGCCTTCTGTTTAACATGACCCGTCTGCAGATATTTTTTCATTATCTTCTGAAAATGAACAAGATAATTCTCAGAAAACTCACTTTGAATAAATTCTTCAGAAATGCCCCAAATTGTCCGGAGACCAGTAATAATGTAATCGTTGTACCGGTCCTGTTTGGTCAGAATTTCGGATTCGCTGTACGGCTCATTGTTTTCAAGTCCTGACAAATATTTACTTATTGACGAAACATTCCAGCGTCGGCTGGTCAAATCAAACGAGTGCGCCGACGGGCCTATTCCAAGGTATTTTTTGCTTTTCCAATACGATGAATTGTGTTGCGAATAAAATCCCGGCTTACAGAAATTCGAAATTTCGTATTGCTCAAAACCGGCTTCATTCAACAGTTGTACCAATATTTCAAATTGCTGAAGACTAATTTCGTCGGGCAATTCTTTCAGGTGTCCTTTTTTGAGATTGTCGTAAAAAACTGTGCCTTCGTGGTAAGTTAGGTGATACGCCGAAATATGCTGAACATCAAGTTCAATAGCCTGCAGAACATTGCTTTTCCATTCCTGAAGATTCTGGTTGGGTAATCCGTAAATCAAATCGATGCTAATGTTTTTAAATCCAGATTTTTTTGCGGTTTCAACGGCCAACACTGCTTGTCCGGAATCGTGTCGACGATTCATTAATTTAAGGTCAGCTTCAGCAAACGACTGAAT
Organism: Prolixibacteraceae bacterium; assembly: GCA_963677955.2. Lineage (GTDB taxonomy): Bacteria > Bacteroidota > Bacteroidia > Bacteroidales > Prolixibacteraceae > Aquipluma. The sequence goes on along the minus strand of CAXXQR010000001.1, from coordinate 1,966,049 downwards.
TCCAATACTAATTCGGTTGTATCCTATTTTCCTTAGGGCAGTTAGTTTTGTCTCGTTAATGTCATCCGGATTTGCCTCGATGGTAATTTCAGCATCGCTTCGAAGTGAATAATTTTTGTCAATGGTTTTCAGAAGTTCGTCAAGCTCGCCAACCTGTAATACAGAAGGAGTTCCACCACCCAAATAAACTGTATTTATTTCTTCGGAAGCCATTTCCGAAGCCCGGCTCTCCAATTCAGTAATCAAACCTTTAACCAGCCTGAATTTTTGCCCAAAATCCGTCGTTTTGTAAAAATCACAATAATGACATCGTTTGCGGCAAAAAGGAATGTGAATGTAAATTCCGGCCATTAAAAATGAATGAATAATGAATTATAAATTAGCCGATTTGAATGAGCGACAAACAAATTAAAGCCGGACAATATCATCAAATCCCGACATGTCGCCCAAAATTCCTTCAATGGTGGTTTCCTGGTAAAACTGCAGCAACTGCGCCCTGATGGGGCCAAATCTACCATGAACCGGACAAGGTTTCTCGTTTGCTTCGTGCGTGGCACAAGGCTGAAGTCCAATCAGGCAATTTCTGAAAAAATCGTCGCCATCAACAATTCTAACAATATCGTACAGCGAAATTTCGCTGGTTTTCTTCCCCAACCCGAAACCGCCATTTGGTCCTTTTGTCGATACTAAAATCTTCTGCTTCACCAGATTTTGCAATATTTTCCCTAAAAAAGGAGTTGGTATTATCAGGTCGGATGAAATTTTTTTGATACCGATTTTTGTTCCGTCCTCAGAATATTTTCCCAGATAGATGAGCGCTCGTACCGCGTATTTACATGTATTGGATAGCATAGGTTTTATTTTTTAGTAGTCCATTGTTTGCTAAACGATTGATCAGCCAGCCTGGGAATTTGCTTTTTTTCACCCAAAGCATTAGCACTTAACAAAGTAAATGTATTTTTTGTTTTTCCACCTATCCAATCGAGCCGACTTCGCTTCGAAAATGCAAATTCATAGGCTTTCATTCCGCCGTTCCAGATAAAACCGCCATTTCCGGCTTTAATTGCATCGCGCCGATTGATAAGCAACATGTGGTGAAGTGGAATTTTCACCGGACAAACTTCGGTACATTTACCACAAACCGAACAGGCTGAACTTAGATGATTGTATTCTTTAAGGCCTTTGAAAAACGGTGTAATAACCGAACCTATTGGTCCGCTGTAAGTAGCATCGTAGGTGTAACCGCCAATATTTTTGTAGATCGGGCAGGCATTGAGACACGCGCCGCAGCGAATGCATTTCAAAGCCAGATACTGGTCGTTGTTGTTGTAAAGTTCGCTCCGTTTATTGTCGAGTAAAATGACAAACATTTTCTCCGGGCCATCTGTTTCTCCAGGTTTTTTGGGCCCGGTAATCAGCGAATTGTATACCGAAATTTGTTGTCCTGTGCCATGAGCAGCCAAAAGTGGCCACATCAGGCCAAGATCCTGCATTCGTGGAAGTATTTTTTCAATTCCGGCAATTACGATGTGAATTTTGGGAAATGAAACGGTCATTAGGGCATTTCCTTCATTTTCAGTCAAAGCGATCCCGCCAACATCGGCAACCAGAAAATTGGCACCCGTTATCCCGGCATCGGCAGTTGTAAATTTTTGCCGAAGCTTTTTCCTGACAAAACCAGTCAGGTATTCAGGTTCACTGCCTTCCGGAGTATTAAATTTTTCTGTAAAAAGTTCAGCAATATCCTGACGTGATTTATGCATACACGGCGTAACGATATGGTACGGTTTTTCGCCTGCCAACTGAACAATGTATTCGCCCAGATCGGTTTCAAGCGATTCAACGCCAATCTCTTCCAGGTGTTCGTTTAAATCTATTTCTTCGGTTGTCATCGATTTACTTTTGACCACCGTTTTTGCACCGTTTTCTACCAGTATTTTCTTTACAGCGTCAATGGCTTCTTCAGTATTTTCAGCCCAAATAACCGAAGCTCCGTTACCGGTAATATTTTTTTCGAATTGAAGTAAATAATCGTATAAATTGTTGATGGCCTGCGATTTGAAATATGAACCTCGTTTTTTTGCCAACTCAAGATTCGAATATCTTTTTTTGCCACGATCGACCGCAGCATCGTATTTTGAGATGTTGAATTTTATGGTTGCCCGGTGTTTCAGATCAAAGGCAATTTGTTCCGATTTTTTTAAAAATATATCTTTTTGTTCCGACATTTTAACAAGGTATCTTGTTTATTCTGTTGATATGCCTGCCACCTTCAAATTTAGTTTCCAGAAATATTTTGACAATTTCAACGGCTTCGTCGTCGGAAACGTATCGGGCAGGAATTGCACAAACGTTGGCATCGTTATGTAGCCTGGCCAGTTTGGCAATTTCGGGCATCCAGCAAATAGCCGAGCGTATTCCCTGATGTTTGTTTGCTGTCATATTTATGCCGTTGCCACTGCCACAAAGCGTAATTCCTTCGTCGAATTCGCCTTTACTAACTGCTTCGGCAAGTGGATGCGCATAATCCGGATAGTCGCTGCTTTCAGTTGAATAAGCTCCAAAATCTTTAAACTCAATTCCCTGCTCCTGAAGATATTTCAGGATTATTTGCTTCCTTTCATATCCGGCGTGGTCACTCGCAACGGCGATTTTCATCTTGACTATTTTTTAGAAATAAAATTCAAAAATAATACTTAATAGTATTTTATTAGCCTATCGCTTCAATAAACTTTTCAAATCGCTTTTTTCGGCAAAAAATATCACAACCAAAAATGAAGAAAACAAACCAATATTTAGTGCATATTGTAGAATAACAGCATTAAAATGCATAAAATCTGAAAAGTAATACATACCAACTGCAATGGCCAGATACATCAGAATTCGTTTCAAATCGTAGTCAACGCGATAATACTTCTGTCCAACTACATACGAGATCACCGTCATTATTACGAAACATACAAGCACTCCGTAAGCCGAACCCATATAACCCATCGATGGAATCAGCAAAACATTCGCTGCAATAGTCAACACTGCACCAATCCCGGCTATCCAGGCTCCCATCCAGGTTTTGTCGGATAATTTATACCAGAGCGACAGGTTGAAATAAATGCCCATAAATAAATTGGCCATCAAAACTGCAGGTACAACTTTTAATCCTGAATGATATTCGGAACCAATAATTATTTTGAAAACATCGATAAAAAGCGTAATTCCCAAAAAGATGAGCAAGCCAAAAATGACAAAGTACTTCATTACATGGGCGTAAATAAGGCGCGAATCGCTGCTTTTTTGATGGCTGAAAAAGAACGGTTCAAACGAATATCGGAAAGCCTGTATAAACATGTTCATGAGGATGGCCAACTTGTAATTTGCTCCATAAATACCGAGTTGTTCCATCGGTTTTTGAGCGGCTGGAATCAACTCCGGAATCAAAATTTTGTCGATATTCTGATTGACCATTCCAAAAATTCCGACCAGCAGAATAGGGAAGGAGTACCAAAACATTTCCCTGAAAAGCTTCGTGTCGAAAATCAGTTTAATTTTCCTTATTTCAGGAATAAGCATTATGAGTGTAATAACCGATGCGATTAGATTGGCCACGAAAACATAGCCAACGCCAAATTCAGGATGATAAATAAACCTGACAAAACTTTCAGGATTTGATTTTAAAATGTGCGGACAAACCGTCAGGAAAAAAATATTGAAGAAAATATTGAAGAAAATGTTCACCATTTTCAGTGTGGCGAACCGTACTGCCTTTCCTTCGAGTCGCAAATTCGCAAACGGAATGGCTGTTCCGGCATCGAGTGCCACAATAATGGCCAGCCATTTAATGTATTCCTGACTATTTTGAAAGTCTAGAAAACCGGCAATATTTCCGGAAAAAAGAAAAGCTATGAGTACAAAAAGTATCGAGCTTCCGAAAAGTGAAAATGCGCTGGTGGAGTAAATCCGGTCTTTTTGCTCCGATTTATTGGCATACCTGAAAAAACCGGTTTCCATACCGAACGTCAGAATAACCAACAGGAAAGCGACGTATGAATAAAGATTGGTTACAACTCCGTATTCTTCGGGAAGGAAAATACGCGAATAATAGGGAACCAGCCACCAGTTCAGAAAACGACCGATAATGCTGCTCATGCCATAAATGGCTGTTTCTCCGGCAAGTTTTTTTAGTGCGCCCACAATTTAAAATTTTGCCAAATATACAAACCTAATTCAGAATGCCGACCTCAAAAATACTACTGAAAGCGAATTGATTTTTAATTTGTTTTATATTTGAACCCTGTTTAAATCTATCATACAAATACAAAAATGAATTTCAGACTATTCATAATATTCATATTTTTTGCTGTTCTTGTCAGTGCATTTTCCTGCTCAAATAATTCGAACCGTTCAAGAAAACCAGTTGCACGGATAAATATTGAATCGGTGCATAAAAAAATTGTTTCCGGTGACGATATAAAGGTTGATATTGCTGTAAAAGTAAAAGATGGTGAATTGCAAACAACCAAGGTTTTTGTTGATACGCTTTTGATTACTTCCAGTGAAAAACCTGAATTCACATATACTCTTGAAAAATTTAAGCAACTTGGAAAACATATCCTGAAAGTTCAGTCGGTTAAAACAGATGGAATAGAAGGAATTTATTACCGAACTTTTGAAGTTCTGTCGGACGTGGTTCCTGAAAAATATACCTATGAACTGGTTAATTCATTTCCGCACGATACTTCATATTATACAGAAGGCTTAGAAATTAACAATGGATTTTTATACGAAAGTATTGGAAGAGAGGGAAAATCAAAGCTTATTAAATCTGTTTTAAATACCGGCAAATCAGTAAAATCAGTAAAACTTCAGGATAAATATTTCGGAGAGGGAATTACCATTTTTGGTAATAAAATTTATCAGTTAACTTATAAAACAAAAATTGGATTCGTTTATCAGCTTGAGAATATGGCTAAAATTGACAGCTTCAGTTTTGAATCAGCCGAAGGTTGGGGAATGACTCATGACACCAAAAACCTGATTATGAGCGATGGAACCAATGTGTTGACCTATCTTGATCCGGAAAACTACAAGCCTGTTAAAAAAATTCAGGTTTACGACGATAAAAATCAGATGGTTTATCTCAACGAACTTGAATATTCAGATGGTTATATTTATGCCAATGTGTGGACAACTTTTTTAATTGTTAAAATTGATGCCGAAACCGGAAAAGTAGTGGCTAAAATTGATATGGATGGAATCCTGACTAATTTTAAACAGGTGGATCAGGTGGATCTTTTAAACGGAATTGCAATCGATCCTGAAACTAAAAAGATGTACGTCACGGGAAAGTTATATCCTAAAATTTTTGAAATAAAGCCTGTTAAAAAAGAGTAGGGGAGTCGCCGTAGTGAATTCGTCCCAAATGTTTGTAAGCCAGTTCGGTAACTTCCCTTCCGCGGGGAGTTCGTTTTAAAAAGCCTTCTTTAATCAAAAAAGGTTCGTAAACTTCCTCTATTGTTCCTGAATCCTCGCCAACTGCAGTTGCAATCGTAGAGACGCCAACTGGTCCGCCTTTAAATTTATCGATGATGGTAGTAAGAATTTTATTATCCATTTCGTCGAGACCATACTTGTCGATATTTAAAGCATCCAATGAATATAAAGTGATATCCATATTAATTTGACCATTTCCCTTTACCTGGGCAAAATCCCTAACACGCCGCAGTAAAGCATTTACAATACGAGGCGTTCCGCGGCTTCTTCCGGCTATTTCAACTGCAGCCTGATCAGCTATTTTAACATTTAAAATTTGTGCCGATCGCTTTACTATTTTGGTAAGTATGTCGACGTCGTAATATTCCAGATGCGATTTGATGCCGAAACGAGCTCTCAGAGGGCTTGTAAGTAATCCCGATCGGGTAGTAGCGCCAATTAATGTAAAAGGGTTTAATTCGAGCTGTATGGATCGTGCACTTGGACCTTTATCGATCATGATATCGATTTTGTAGTCTTCCATTGCCGAATACAAATATTCCTCCACAATAGGACTTAACCTATGAATTTCGTCGATAAACAAAACGGCATTTGGTTCCAAATTAGTTAACAAACCTGCCAAATCACCAGGTTTATCTAAAACAGGACCTGAAGTTAATTTCAGTGTAACTCCCAATTCGTTGGCAATAATATTTGAAAGAGTTGTTTTTCCTAATCCGGGAGGTCCGTGCAACAAAACATGATCCAATGCTTCACCGCGTAATTTAGCTGCCTGAACAAATATTCTCAAATTTTCAACAATTTTATTCTGACCACTAAAGTCGTCAAAATCGAGTGGTCGTAATTGTTTGTCAAAATCTTTTTCATTTTCTGAAAAAGCTTCTTCTCTGAAATCGAAATGTTCGTTCATTTTTAGCTTTTATACCAGCTCAAAAGTAAAAAATTTAAAGTGGAAGCGAAGAAAAGTTGCTGACTTAAATTCAGGAAGGAATTTTTAAATCGATGAAAATTGATTTTAGTTTTTCCAGATCAAAGGGCTTTGACATAAACTCGTCCATCCCATACGAAATACATTTATCACGATCATTATCCATAGTATTGGCAGTAAGCGCGATGATCGGAGTCCTTTTCTGGAAACCATTCGAATTTTCTAATTCTCTAATCTTAACAGTGGCTTCAAGACCGTCCATTACCGGCATCATAATATCCATTAAAATCACGTCAAATTTACGCTCGCGAAATTTCTCAATCGCTTCAACACCGTTGTTAGCTATGACTACTTCGTGATTATACTTCTTTAAACTGAACGTAACAATACGCTGGTTTAAAAGATTATCTTCCACCAATAATATATTTAATCTCTCACTCATACCATTCAATCAATTCAACGAATATAATATATTCTTTTAAACTCCAAAAGGAAACCCTAAAGTTTCATATTTTTTAGATCGAGGTTTTCTTTACCATTATTATTATTTGTTTTTAAAATGAAATTAAAGAAAATGATGATGTATATATCCTGTTAATTCGTCTGATATCTTTTTTAATAATCTCTTGTTTTTTCTAAATTCTATAATTTATTTAATTTTTTAAACCAGTTATCAACAACTCAAATATCTGATTTTAATCAATATTTGAATTTGATCAACAAATGTTAGTTTTTATGAGTTTTAATAAATAGGTGTTACAAATCGATTTCATTTTTGTTAGAACCAGGTGCAATTAGAAATGATTAATTCTTATTGGTTCATCGAAATTAATATCCAATACAAAATTCATTCAATATCTTTGTCAAAAATTTCGATTTTTTTCGTCAGATTTATAAACAACTACAATTTAGGAATGTTTAAAAGATGAATATTTAATGATCTGGTAATGAATTTATTATAAAGATGGATAAAAACTATAAACAGTTTGTTGATAAGCTTAATTTGTACATCAGGAAATTCTACTTCTATCAGTTGATAAGAGGTTTAATCCTGTTTGTTCTTCTTATAATAGTTTATTTTAGCCTGATATCCACACTGGAATACTTTAATTATTTCGATCCGAAAATTAAATTGTCTATCGTTGGATTTACTGTTTTTCTTACTTTTTTCATTTTTATTTATTTTCTGATAAGGCCTGTACTGAAACTTTTTGGATTGGGAAAAAGATTAAGCTATTACGATGTTTCAGCGCAGTTAAAACAAACCTATCCTGAAATTAAAGATAAGCTTATAAATATTGTAGAATTGGAAAGCGAATCTGATTCTATTTATTCCAGCGATTTAAAGAGAGCGAGTATCGATCAGAAAATCGATGAACTAAAACTGTTCAGATTTGCTGATGCTATTCAATATAAAGACCTGAAAGTTGTTTTTGGCACTTTGTTGACTGTGCTGGTATTATTTATAGCCGCTTTTTCTTTTTCCCCTGATTTATTCAAGGAAAGTTCTGTTCGTCTGGTTCATTTTCAGGAAAAATTTGTGAAGCCCGCTCCGTACGCATTTAATTTGGAAAATACTAAACTCGAAATTGTAACCGGCGAGTCGGTTGAACTCAAATTGCGTTGTTCAGGAAAAGAGATTCCGGATATGATGTATGTGAATGTAAGTGGAAACAATTTTCTGATGACCAAATCGGACAGCATGTACACTTATACGTTAGAGAATGTAAATAGCTCGGTTTCGTTCTATTTTACCGATAAGAGATACGTGTCGGAAATATACAAACTAACCGTTTTAAATAAACCGTTCATCTCGTCTTTCAGTGTTCAGGTTCTGCCGCCGGTTTATACCGGTCTTCCGGAAGAAACTCTTCAAAATATTGGTGATTTAAAAATTGCTTCAGGAACAACTGTAAAATGGATTTTTAAAACAGTTGATACCGATAGCCTGAATTTAATTTTAAGCGACAGTACAAAGCTGGTAGGGAAGAAGGACGGAAATTTCTTTGAAGTGGTTAAAACACTATACAACGATGCCGAATATCGGATTGCCATTCGTAATTCGAGACTTAAGGACGAAAATAACCTGGTTTATAAAATTCAAACCATTTCCGACTTATTTCCTGAGATAAAAGTGGTGCAGGTTGGCGATTCTGTTGATTTCCGTATTTTTCATTTCAAAGGAAATATTGTTGACGATTATGGTTTCCATCAGCTGGATTTTAACCTGAATGCTGATGGAAAAGACAGTGTAATTTCCATTCCTTTTACTCCTTTTCTCCTGAATCAGGATTTCTATTACACCTTCGATTTTGAATCGGTGAAGAGTTTTGGAAAATCGTTCAAATATTACTTTTCGGTGTCTGATAACGACTTTGTAAATCATTTCAAACGGGCGATCAGTGAAACATTTACGTTTGCTTTTCCTGAATATGAAGATATTTTAGCCAAGGAAAATACCGACCAGAATACGATTGACCAGTTATTCAAAAAGAGTTCGAAACTCACCGAAGAAATTCAGCAGGAATTTAGGGATTTAAAGTTGAAGCAAATTAATGCTGAATTGTCGGACTGGGAGAAATTTCAGACTGTGAAAGACATTATGAGCAAGAAGTCGGAACTGGAGAATACGTTGAATCAAATTAAGCAGCAAAATAAAGATGCCACCAATTTTCTGAATTCTTTTTCAGAAGAAAAAACTGATATTTTAAAGAAGCAACAACAAATCGACGAGCTGCTGAAAGATGTTTTTAATGACGAGTTGAAGAAACTATTTGACGAGTTTAATGAATTAGCCAAGCAATTTGATTCGAAAAAATTCGATCAGTTATCGAAACAAATGGACACAGGTTTAGATGATCTTTCGAAACAGCTTGATAAAAATTTGCAGTTGCTCAGGAAAATGAAAGTAGAGCAGAAGGTTGAACGTGTACTCGAACAGTTGCAAAAATTAGCTGAATCGGAAAAAGTAAATCTGGATAAATTGGATAGAAAATCCGATTTAAAAGAAATAAGTAAAAATGAAAAAGAGAATTCAGACTTGTTAGAGAATCTCGAAAATGATTATAACGGCGCCTTGGAATTTAATCAGACTTTGGAAAAACCAATGAATTTGTTTCAGTTTGACAACGAATTTTCGACTATTAAACAGAACTACTCAAAAGTTATTAATGATTCTGAAAAAGGAAACAAACGTAAAACTTCATCAGGAATTGAAAATAATTCCAAAAGTCTTGACCAGCTTTCATTTGCAATGGATCAAATGCTTAAAAGTAACAAGAGTAAGCAAAACAATGATAATATAGAGGTTATTAAACAAATACTTGATAATCTGATACTTGTTTCATTTGATCAGGAGAAGATATTAAATAAGTTTAATGTGGTCGATTATAATAATCCAATAATTAATGAACTGAAGATCAAGCAAATGAACTTGAAAAATCAGGTTGAGTTTGTAAAGGATTCATTATATGCCTTGTCAAAGCGAACGCCCGAAATAAGTTCAGTTATCAGTAAGGAAATGCTTGGTTTGGAAACCAGTGTTGGTTCTGCTTTTGATAATCTGGAATCGGGCAATTTAGGCGGATCGCGAATGTATCAACAGTATGGGATTACAGCAGCAAATAATTTGGCTTTATTTCTTTCAGAAGCTCTTGAAAGCCTGAAGGAGGAGGAAAAGAATTCGATGCCTGGCCAAGGTGATTGTGAAAAGCCTGGTGGAAAGAATTCAAAACCGAGTATGAAAAGTTTGAAGGAAAGTCAAAGTTCAATGAAGGATCAATTGCAGCAAATGATTGACCAGATGAAAAAGGGTGACATGGGTGGTTTAAGTAAGAGTATTGGTCAAACTTTAGCTCAACAGGAAATTATGCAGCAACTAATTCAGGATATGTTGAATAGTGGTTCGGTAGGCTCTAAAGCGAGTGATCAGCTTAAAGCAATTGATCAGCTTTTGGAACAATCAAGGAAAGATTTGGTCAATAAGAATATTACCAGTCAATTGATAAGTCGTCAAAATCTGATTTTGTCCAGATTACTTGATGCGGAAAAGTCCGAGATTGAACGCGACATGGATGATAAGCGAGAGTCGAAAACAGCAACCGATATTAAGAAAGAAAATCCGGAAGGTTATTTTGAGTATAAAAACAAACTCAGATATGAAAGTGAAATGATTAAGCGAAACAATTTTAAATTGCGTAGTTTTTATGACCAGAAATACAGTAATTTTTTGAATCAGTTAAAGAATTAGTTTTGCAACGGGATTTAGTTATATCGTCAAGTCTTTCCAATATTAGCGAGGTTAGATTTTTTCTAGATCGGTTTTTTTCCGAATCAGGTTTGGACAGATCGAATTTTAATCGTGTTTATTTGGGACTGAGTGAAGCTGTAAATAATTCTATTGTACACGGAAATAAGTTGAACATTGATAAACATGTTTTTATTAGTATTCAGTGTCAGGAAAATCAGGTAAAACTAGAAGTAAAGGACGAAGGCGAAGGCTTTGATCTTGATTGTGTTGAAGACCCTACTTGTTTAAAAAATTTGAAAAACGAGAGTGGAAGGGGTATTTTTTTGATAAGTCAGATGGCTGATGATTTAAAATATTATGATGGAGGGAGAAGTATTATGATTAAGTATTATTTTGAACAATGAGTATAAATTATTTTGCTGAAGATGTTTCTGTTCCTAAAATGAAGCGAAGATTGACTTCAGGATGGATAAAAAATACAATTGTTTCTGAAGGAAAATCAACGGGCGATATTTCGTTTATCTTTTGTTCTGATAGTTATTTGCTCGAAGTGAATAAGAAATATCTTCAACACGATTATTTCACTGATATCATCACTTTTGACTATGTCGAAAACGATCGAATCAACGGAGATATTTTTATTAGTATCGATCGGGTTAAAGAGAACGCTAAGCAGTTTTCTAAAACTTTTGAGAATGAATTGAACCGTATTTTAATACATGGGATTCTTCATTTATTAGGATATAAGGATAAGAAGAAGCTGGATAAGGAATTGATGACGAAGAAAGAAGATTTTTATCTCAGTTTGCTCGAAGAAAATAAATGATTAAATGGAAATGATGTTACCGATATACGATGTAATAGTTGTTGGGGGAGGACATGCTGGTTGCGAGGCAGCAGCAGCAGCAGCAAATTTAGGATCAAAAACATTGTTGATTACAATGGACATGACCAAATATGCGCAGATGTCGTGTAATCCGGCGATGGGTGGAATTGCAAAAGGTCAGATTGTTCGCGAAATTGATGCGTTGGGCGGCTTTTCAGGAATTGTGAGTGATCAGTCCAGTATTCAGTTTCGGATGTTGAATCAGTCCAAGGGACCGGCAATGTGGAGTCCGAGAGTTCAAAATGATCGTGCCCGTTTTACTGAGCTTTGGAGACATGTTCTTGAAGGAACTGATAATCTGGATTTATGGCAGGATGCTGTTGTTTCTTTGCATATAAAAGATGAGGTAGTTACCGGTGTTCACACTAAAATTGGCATTGATATTTATTCGAAATCGGTTATTTTGACCAATGGAACATTCCTGAATGGTTTGATGCATATTGGCAAATCACAGATGGAAGGTGGCCGGATAGGGGAGAGTGCCTCGTATCATATTTCCGATCAATTGCTGAATGTTGGTTTTAAAACAGGCCGTTTAAAAACCGGTACTCCGGTTCGTATTGATGGTCGATCCATTGATTTTTCGAAATTGCAGGAACAAAAGGGTGATGAAAAAATACAAAAGTTTTCATTTTTACCTGAGATAAAATCTACTTTAAAGCAAAAGAGTTGCTGGATTACCTATACCAACGAAGTCGTTCATTCAATTTTAGAGGAAGGTTTTGCTGATTCACCAATGTATAACGGAACCATTGTTGGTACAGGTCCGCGATATTGTCCTAGTATAGAATCCAAGATTGTCACTTTTGCTGAAAGAACTTCACATCAATTATTTTTAGAGCCCGAAGGAGAAGATACAATCGAATATTATCTGAATGGATTCTCATCTTCCTTACCGTGGGATGTTCAATTGCGTGCCTTAAAAGAAGTTCCCGGATTGGAAAATGTTCGTATTTTCAGGCCTGGTTATGCCATCGAATACGACTATTTCGATCCTACACAATTGAATCATACGCTTGAAACGAAACTTATCAGCAACCTTTATTTTGCTGGTCAAATTAACGGAACAACTGGTTACGAAGAAGCCGCAGCGCAGGGAATAATGGCTGGAATAAATGCGCATCAGAAAGTGCATGACAGAGCTCCGTTTGTATTAAGTCGCGATGAAGCTTATATCGGAGTTTTGATTGATGATTTGGTTACCAAAGGAGTGGATGAGCCCTATCGAATGTTTACATCCAGGGCTGAATATCGGATTTTGCTTCGTCAGGATAATGCAGATTTTAGGCTAACTCAGAAGTCTTATGATCTTGGATTAGCTAGAAAAGACCGTTTCGAATTAATGGTTGAAAAGAAAAATGCAGTAGATTCAATTGTAGATTTTGTATCAAATTTTTCGATTAAACCACAATTTATCGATTCAATTCTTGAACGAAAAGGGTCTGCAACTTTAAAACAAGGTGTGAAATTGGTGGATATTATTTTGCGTCCACAGATCTCGATTTTTGATTTAGTAGATGAAATTACTCCGTTTAAGAATTTTTTGAAGGCTATTCCGGAAGATCGGTTCAACGAGATTTTAGAGTCTGCTGAGATCGCAATTAAATATTCGGGATATATCGATCGTGAGAAATTAGTGGCCGATAAGTACCGAAGATTAGAAAATATTGTCATTTCCGGGAGGTTTGATTATGAAAAAATTCATACAATTAGCACGGAAGCAAGACAAAAACTTAAGGAAATTCAGCCTGAAACAATTGGTCAGGCTAGCCGGATTTCGGGAGTGAGTCCGTCTGATATTAATGTGTTGTTAGTTTTGATGGGTAGATAATGTTCCACGTGGAACCCTTAAAATAGATTTATGGAGCTTAAAAATTTTGTACGGACGATAGAAGATTATCCGATTGAAGGAATCAGTTTTAAAGATATTACAACGTTACTGAAAGATCCGGGTGCATTTCGGAATGTAGTTGATCAGATATCGGAATTTTGTAAAGGGAAAGGGATAACCAAAATTGTTTCGCTCGAATCACGTGGGTTTATTGTTGGTGGGGCAGTGGCTTATTGCATGAATGCTGGTTTTGTTCCCATCCGGAAAAAGGGGAAATTACCATCTGCAGTTGTAACCGAGTCGTACGAATTGGAGTATGGAGTTGATCAGATTGAGATGCATGTTGACGCCCTGAATCAAGATGATGTGGTACTCATTCATGACGATTTATTGGCAACCGGAGGTACTGCATTGGCTGCTCTGAACCTGGTGAAACAGATGAACGTGAAGAAAATTTACTTCTCTTTTATTTGTGATTTAACCTTTATTCAGACGGAGAAAAAGAAGGAATTGGCCGAATACGAAACCCAATCGCTCATCAAATATTAGTATATATTTTTTTTGCTTTCCAAATGCCACTAAAAAATGCTGAATATCTTCGTTCATTAGTTTCGGTTCTTCCCGATCAACCTGGAATTTATCAGTATTTTGATTCGACGGGAAGGATAATTTACGTCGGAAAAGCAAAAAATTTGAAGAAGCGGGTCTCTTCTTATTTCACCAAAAATCAGCAAAACAGGAAAACGGTATTGCTCGTTCGCAGCATTGCCGACATACGGCACATGGTTGTTGAGACGGAGCAGGATGCCTTGCTGCTCGAAAATAACCTGATCAAAAAGTATCAGCCGCGTTACAATATTCGACTGAAGGATGACAAAACTTACCCATGGATCGTAATCAAAAGCGAACGCTTTCCTAAAGTCTTTCAAACCCGGAATGTGATTCGTGACGGTTCAACTTATTTTGGTCCGTACACATCTGTTTTAACGGTTCGCATGTTGCTCGAACTTTTCCGCAAGCTTTTTAAACTCCGGAATTGTAAACTGAATTTGTCTGAAGAAAATATCAGGCAAAAGAAATTTAAAGTATGCCTCGAATATCACATTGGAAATTGTTTGGGTCCTTGTGTCGGAAAAATGGCTCATGACGATTACCTGAAAAATATCGATCAGATAAAGGAGATATTGAAGGGAAATATCTCGGGAGTGATCAAATATCTCAAGGATTTGATGCGCAATTATGCCGAAGAAATGCGTTTCGAAGAGGCAGCTTCCATCAAGGAAAAACTTGACATGCTTGAAAAATTTCAATCGCGATCTACGGTTGTCAGTAATACAATTAGCGATGTGGATGTTTTCACTATTTCGCAGGATGAAACTTTTGCCTATGTGAATTACCTGAAAATTATTCGTGGGGCCATTGTGCAAACCTATACCATGGAAATAAAAAAGGTGCTGGATGAATCTTCTGATGAATTGCTGCAGTTTGCACTGATTGAAATCCGCCAGAAAATATTCAGTAACGCGAAAGAAATTCTGGTTCCTTTTAAACTCGATATTGAACTGGAAGGAATAAAATTTCAGGTTCCGAAGCAGGGGGATAAGAAAAAATTGCTTGAACTTTCTGAACGGAATGCAACGTATTATCGTTTGGAAAAGCAAAAGCATCAGGTGATTTCAAAGGCTGAAAAAAATACTTCGCGAATCATGGAGACCATGCAAAAAGATCTTCAGTTGAAAGTTCAGCCGGTTCACATCGAATGTTTCGACAACAGTAATTTACAAGGAACAAATCCGGTTTCTTCGTGCGTGGTTTTCAGAAATGCAAAACCTGCTAAAAAAGATTACCGGCATTTTAATGTGAAAACGGTTGAAGGTCCAAACGATTTTGCTTCGATGGAGGAAGTAGTTTTCCGAAGATATCGGCGATTGCTTGAGGAAGAAAAATCGTTGCCGCAGTTAATTATTATCGACGGTGGAAAAGGGCAATTGGGTGCAGCACTCGCAGCTTTGGAAAAATTAAATCTTCGAGGAAAAATTGCAATTGTGGGAATTGCTAAAAAGTTGGAGGAAATATATTTTCCGGGAGACTCAGTTCCACTGTATCTCGATAAGAATTCGGAGACATTGAAAATTATTCAGCAGTTGCGCGACGAAGCTCACCGGTTCGGAATTACTTTTCACCGGAACAAGCGTTCGGGCGAATTTATAAAATCGGAACTCGAAAATATTTCAGGAATAGGAGAGAAGTCGATAAAGGCGCTTTTGACCCGATTTAAGAGCGTTGAGAATTTGAAAAATAGCGGGTACAAGGAGGTAGCTGAGGAAATAGGCGATTCTAAAGCACGATTAATCTTCGATTTCTACAAGCTAAGTTATTGAAATTAAACTGCTTTAAGAGGTAATTTTGGCTAATTTTTCCTTCTGATTTCTGAATCCAACCAGATTAATTTCTGTATTTTTCCTCACCTTCGAGCAATCCGAGATACGAAAAGTACCTGCTCTCGGCAATCAGCCCTTTTTCGACCGATTTTTTCACCGCACAGTTTGGTTCATGAGTGTGGGTGCAATTGTAATACTGACATTCGTTCAGCAACCTGAACATTTCAGGAAAGTAATGCGAAATTTCTTCTTTTTCCATTTCGAGCACACCGAAACCTTTTATGCCTGGTGTGTCGATGATGTAACCTCCAAAATCGAGTTCGTGCATTTCGGAGTAGGTGGTCGTGTGTTTTCCGGAAAAGTGTGCCTCCGAAATTTCGCCGGTTTTTAAATTGATGGACGGTTGAAGTGAATTGATAATGGTTGATTTCCCAACTCCGGAATGTCCGGAGAAAACGTTGGTTTTATTCTGCATCATTTTTTTCAAACTATCAAGTCCGATGTTTTCTATGGCTGAAATTTTCAGACATTGATAACCGGCCATTTCGTAAATTCCGATCAAATTTTCCATGAGCTCTTTTTGCTCATCGTTGTAAAGATCGGTTTTGTTAAAAATCAGGTGGCATGGAATTCGGTAAGCTTCGGCTGAAACTAAAAAACGGTCGATAAACGTGGTGGTGGTAACCGGAAACTTTATGGTTACTACAAGAAATGCCTGATCGATGTTGGCAGCAATAATATGCGATTCCTTCGATAGGTTTGGTGATTTTCGGATGATGTAATTGGCACGTGGAATAATTTTGTGAATAAAACCAATGGTTTGACTGCCAATGGCATTATCTTCTTTGGATTCGGTTAACTCAACACGATCGCCAACAGCAATTGGATTGGTACTTCTGATTCCGGTTATTCTCAGGTTTCCTTTAATCCTGCTTTCAATCAGATTTCCTTCTTCTGTTTTTACGGTGTACCAACTGCCGGTGGATTTGATGACTATGCCTTTTTTCAATGGATTCTTTTGCTTTAAATTTATTCCTTCTACCTTCGCAATTCGTTTATTGTGAACCAAAAGTAAGAAAATTTGTGAAAAGGATTTTAAGCTACAACGTGAATGGGATTCGGGCTGCGATTCGAAATGGTTTATTTGAATTTTTAAAGGACGAAAATCCGGATATCATTTGTTTTCAGGAAACAAAAGCTCAACCCGGACAAATGCAGGAGTCTGATTTTGAGTTGCTTGGATACCATTGCAATATTTTCTCGGCAGTTAAACCCGGATACAGTGGAGTTGCAATTTTCAGTAAGCAGAAACCCGATACGGTGGTGACAGGAATTAACATTGGGAAGTACGATGCCGAAGGACGTGTCATTCGGGCCGATTTTGGCGACATTTCGGTGATCAGCGCCTATTTCCCTTCAGGAACAACGGGAGATGTACGACAAGCCTTTAAAATGGAATTTCTTGCCGACTTTCATCTATACCTGAATGAGCTTCGGAAAACACGAAGCAAATTGATTATTTCCGGTGATTATAATATTTGCCGGTTATGGATCGACATTCATAATCCTGAAAAACAGCAACAAACATCCGGATTTTTACCTGAAGAGCGTGAATGGTTTGCCAATTTTGTTGCCGATGGTTATGTGGACAGCTTTAGAGAAATTAATCAGGAATCCCATCAGTATTCGTGGTGGAGCTACAGGGCTGGTGCGCGAAGGAACAACAAAGGATGGCGAATTGATTACCACATGGTGACGAACGAATTGAAAGATAAAATTTTAGATGCAAGGATAATACCTCAGGCCGTTCATTCTGATCATTGTCCGGTTGTAGTTGATATGGATTTTTAATATGCGATATTTATTCTTTTTACTTGGTATTTTCTTTTTGCAATTCTCTGCAGATGCGAAGTCGCTAGGTTCGTATCTCTCGTCGAAAAAGGATACCGATTATATCGAAACATATTATAAAGATCTCATAGTTAGGTTGTATTCCGGAGAAAAGTCGCATTCGCTTGAATTAGGCGATTTGAACAATCCTTACCATTTAAAATATTTGCCCAATGGTTATTTCAACATGGGTGCAGGTGTTAATTTCAGATCGTTTGGATTGAGCCTGGCCACGAAAGTTCCAATTTTTCAGAACAGCGAAGTAAAACATGGCGAGACAAAACGTTTGGGGATTCAAACGTACATTTATACCAGCAAATTTGCAGTCGATGTTTTGGCCTCTTTCCTGAAAGGTTATTACTTGAATAATTCGTATGAGCATCTTTCTTCGTTCACAAAGGAGAAGGAATACCAGCGGCCGGATATTGCATCGGCAAATTTTGGGGTAAGTGTGAATTATATTTTTAACCATTCCAGGTTTTCGTATCGTGCGGCTTTTAAAGATACAGAACGTCAGAAGAAAAGTGCCGGCTCACTAATTGCCGGCGGGAGCGTTTTTTCGTATCAAACGGTGGCCGATTCATCCCTTGTTCCACGTGGAATCGATGAAAATTATTTCCTGAAAACACGGGATATTTCGAAGTCGGGAGTTTTGGCTTTTAATGCAAATCTTGGGTATGCTTATTCGCTTGTTTTCCTGAAGAATGGAATATTTACCTTGTCGTATATTTTGGGCTCCGGAATTCAGGATAATTCAGTTGACAGGGAATTCGACAGTGGGATTAACAAATGGAGATTTAGCGTCAATCATTCAGGGCGGCTGGGAATTGGCTACCGGTTCCACCGGTTTTATGCCCGTCTGAGTGTGATTCGCTCAACACAGTATACAAGCCTGAAATACAACGATCTGAGCATCGGAAACGGCACTAACTTTTTACAGGTTTCTCTGGGAAAAAGAATCTCGCTCCGGAATAAAAAATAAAATAACTCTGTCATCCTGAACTTCCTGCCCGCATACTTGACAGGCGGGGTTTCAGGATCTCAACGCATAGAATGGGAGATCCCGAAATAAATTCGGGATGACCAGTTCATAATTTTTTATTCCCAATCCAGAATAATCTTTCCGCAATTTCCTTCTTCCATTATCCTGAAAGCTTCCTGATAATCGTCGGCCGGGAAGCGGTGTGTAATTACTGGTGAGATATCCAGACCATGCGAAAGCATCATTTCCATCTGGTACCAGGTTTCGTACATTTCGCGGCCATAAATTCCTTTGAGTGTAAGTCCCTTGAAAATGAGTTTGCTCCAGTTTATTTGTGTTGACGACGGAAGCAAACCCAATAATGAAACTTTTCCGCCATTGTACATATTTTCGACCATGCTGCCAAAAGCTGCTGCCGAGCCGCTACATTCCAGACCAATATCGAATCCGCTAACCATTCCGAGCGATTTCATGGCGTCTTTGATGCTTTCTTTGGTTGGATCGATGACTTTGGTAGCTCCCATTTTTAGGGCCAGATTTCGCCTGTATTCGCTTAAATCGGTGCCAACAATATATCGTGCACCGGCATATTTACAAACAGCCGTAGCCATCGCGCCAATTGGGCCGCCAATTCCGGTAATCAGCACATCTTCTCCAAGCAGTGGAAACGACAGTGCCGTGTGGGTCGCATTTCCAAGCGGATCCATAATTGACATCAATTCGTCTGAAATCCGTTCATCAACTTTCAGAACGTTGGATGCCGGAACCGAAACATATTCGGCAAATCCTCCGTCGCGGTTTACTCCAATTCCAACGGTGTGGTCGCAAATGTGCTGACGACCGCGACGGCAATTCCGGCAGAATCCACACGAAATATGGCCTTCAACGGTAACGCGCTCGCCAATATGCACACGTGAAACTTCTGATCCTTTTTCAACGACAATACCCATGTATTCGTGACCGATTACCAGTGGGGTTTTAATGGTATTCTGGGCCCATTCGTCCCACTTGTAAATATGCAGATCAGTGCCGCAAATGGCGGACTTTTTTATCTTGATCAAAACATCATTTGGTCCGACAACTGGCATCGGAACGTCTGTCATCCAAATCCCTTTTTCAGGTTTAAGTTTTGCAATTGCTTTCATGTTTTATTTTGATTGAAATTTACTGCAATATTAAGCTGTTCAGGAGTGAAAATATAGAATGAAAATCATGTTTGAACCAAAGCTAATTCCAATAAAATAAAAGAGCCACGGGAAATTCGAATTCCGTGGCTCTTACTGTTAGGTATTTTCAAATTATTTTTCCTTTTCCCAGATCGATTTCATGGGATAAACTTCCAACTTCTCCACAAACAATTCGCCGCCGGTATTGAATAAATAAATACCTTCCGCATTTTCGGTTGGCACAAAACATGAACTCATTACGGCTTTTCCGTCATTCGCAAAAATTTCAATTGAACTTCTGTCAAGCAATATTTCAAGTTTAATTGATCCGTCAACAGGTTCTACTTCAACCGATTTTCCTAGACAAGACAGGGTATTTGTTTTGACATTATACATAATTTCGGTACCATTTTGCTTTTTATCCAAACGAACCACCATGCCAAAGCTATCGGCAGTTTTCAATTTAAAACTTCCGATAATGTGCATACAATCGCCTTTAATTCCATGTGCCAGATTTTTATTGATTCCGGGAATCAGGTTCTTATTTTCCCAAACTTCACCTTTCTTTTCGTGGAGTAATTCAATTTCTTTGATAGGTTTTCTAACCAATTGAATTCCGTTCATGTATTTCTTTAGCGAAATCTCACAAGGGAAAGTCATTTGCCCGTTAAATGGCATGCCGGGATATTCTCCGCCTCTCATCCAGGCAATCTGAATCGTTCGGCCATCGCTTTCAGGAATGTTACTCCAGGTTTGGGTAGCATAATAGTTTGCGCCATAATCGCCTGGCATTTTTTGTGTTTCGGAAATGAATTTTTCGCCATCGAAAGTTCCGATAACATAGCTTCCATCGCCATCGAACAAAACCCATTTTTTATCATCTTCTCTTCGGTTTACGGGCAATTGAACCAAATCGGGGCATTCAAAAAATCCCGGAATGTGATTTTTGTATTGCCAGTCGATCAGATTTTTCGAGGTATAAAATGAAATTCCTTTCTGCTTGTCGTTGTTGTTTGGTCTTCGATACAAAACCATCACATACTGTTTAGTTGCTTCGTGCCAAATCACCTTAGGATCGCGTGCATCATCGGTCGGATCGTAAGGAATTAGCGGGTTTTTATCGTACTTTTTCCAGGTTCTTCCTTTATCGTTGCTATAAGCCAGTCGTTGCCCGTTCTTGTGGCTGGTATAAAACAACAAAATTGTTTTTTCGTCACCCGATTGCAAACCGGTCACATTATTTATGTCCACAATTCCACTTCCTGAAAAAGCGGTACACGAATCTTTATCTTTCGAATCGTTGTCGGGATATAATGCGATGGGTAAATGTTCCCAATGAACCAAATCTTTGCTTACGGCATGTCCCCAGTGCATGTATCCCCATTCTCTGTCAAATGGATTGTACTGATAAAACAAATGATATTCACCTTTGTAAAAGACCAAACCATTGGGGTCATTCATCCAGTTTTTTTCCGGAGTAAAATGAAATTGTGGCCGGTAAGTTTCGTTAAATAACTTTTCGGGTTTAGCCGCTTTTACTGAAATTGTTGTGATTAAAAAAATGAGAATTAATAAAGGAAACTTCATAGCTAAATTGTTATTTACATCGTACTTCAGACAAATATAGATTAAAAAATGTGAATAATTCTGCCACATTTGAATTCTGACCTGCCTGAAAATACTACGATTGAAAGATTTTCGTTAATTTGAATTTCTGCTTTATTGTGAAACAGACTGTTAAAAAATATTTGAACAGGCCGAAGCTATAATTGGTATTGAAAATGAAGAAATATTTAGGTTTGGTTATTTTTCTGTTGTTGCTGGGGAGAGGCTATGGGCAGGAAAGCTGGAAGAAAAACGGAATTAAATTACCACCGACAATTTGCTATGCTTCGCCCGAAACACATAAATCTTTTATTGGGCCGCCAGCAGAATACACGGCGAATCTGAAATCTGCTTCACTTAAAAAAGCTACGATTTTGGTTACTTACAATGGCTTTTCAGCAGAAGCGCAACTGGCTTTTCAAAAGGCAGTCGATATTTGGTCGGAACTCATTTATTCGTCTGTTCCCATTCATGTTCAGGCCAATTGGGTTAGTCTCGATAAAAATGTTTTGGGTAGTTGTGGCCCGGCAGATTATTTTAAAAATTTCAATTCCACGCAAACCTGGGATTGTTATTACCCGGTTGCTTTAGTCGAAAAAATGATGGGCGAAGAAGTAAATTCTTCCGGAAGTTTTGAAATTGTTGGCTCTTTCAATAAGGATTTCACGAATTGGTATTTTGGAACCGACGGAAATACCCCGGCTAACAAATACGACTTTGTTTCCACGGTTCTGCACGAACTAACGCATGGCTTGGGTTTCTCTGGTTTTTTTTATACCAGCTCCGGAAGGGGCGGTTATGGCACCGACGGTTTATCGGCTAATTTTGATCAATATGTCGTAAATAAAGCCGGTGACCAACTGGTTAACACGAGTTTGTTTGCAAATCCATCCATCAATTTATACAAGAATTTGACTTCAGGATGGCTTGAATTTAATACAAGCCTGGTCGATGGACAAATGCCACGACTCTATGCTCCTGCAACGTACGACGACGGTTCAAGTATCTATCATTTGGATGAATCAACGTATCCATTAGGAAATGCAAATTCGCTAATGACGCCGTTTACCGGGATGGGCGAGGCGATTTTTGACCCGGGACCCAATACATTGGCTATTATGTACGACATGGGCTGGAAAAATATTTCTATTTTCCACACTCCCCTGAAAGACATTGAATTTGCTACCAAATCTGAAAATTTCGAGGCCAAAATTGAAAGTGATTTCGATTTAGATTCGACAAGTTTATATCTGGTATATTCTTCAGATAAATTTGTACATGCTGATTCTGTTTTATTGTTACCAACAGCAACAACTGCTGTTTTTAATGCCCAACTGAACCTGACAAAAATCGGTACTTATGAATATTATTTTTCGGCAACCGACGTTAAAAACCGCAAATTTGTTCTTCCGTCAAATTCGCCTTCGCGATATTTCAGCTTTAAAATTGGTGTCGATAATGTTCCTCCGGTTTTGACACACGATCCGGTGAAATTCCTATTGACAACAAATCTTTCAGTGCCAATAAGTGTTGAAGCTACCGATAATATTGGGATTCGATCGGTAGTTGTCGACTATTTTGTAAACGGAGGTTTGATGAAACAGCTCGCTTTACAAAACGATACCGCCGATATTTACACCGGTATTTTATCATTTCCTGAAGGCTCGGTGACCGACGGCGATGTGGTTAGTTACCGGATTGTAGCCACCGATAATTCATCGAACAGTAATGTGGGCAAGTTGCCAGCATCCGGTTTTTTTACTTTCAATATACAAGGAATATATAATCCTGTTGAAAGATACGTGACCAATTTCGACGCACCGAATACCGACTTTATCGGTTCCGATTTTACAATTAAAGCCGTTTCGGGATTTGATAGTCCTGCTTTAAATTCGGCACATCCATACCTAAGTCCCGATGCTGATAACATGGAATTCAATTTTACGTCGATTTTAAAATATCCGATTATCCTGAAACCCGGAGGGAAAATGACTTACGACGAAATAGTCCTTGTTGAACCAGGTGATGTAGGTAATAATTTTGGAGATACAGATTTTTGGGATTATGTGATCGTTGAAGGCTCGAAAGATGGGGGAATAACCTGGTTACCTTTTGAAGATGGCTACGACAGTAATGCGCAAACTGCCTGGTTAGATTTGTATAACAGCTCTTTTTCAGTAAACAACAGCACCGCGGTTCCAACTAAAAATTTGTTTGTACAGCATGCAACCGATCTGCTGGCAAATGGTAATTTTAGTGCGGGAGACGTTGTTCTGGTACGCTTTCGCTTGTTTTCCGATCCGTATGCAAACGGCTGGGGTTGGATTATTGATAATTTGGCGATTCAGGATTACAACACAGCATCGACTCCTGAACTTCTGTCTCCCGGAGAAGTTAATTTTTTCCCAAATCCGGCAACAAACCTTTTGAACGTAAGCATTCAAGCAAAAAATGATATTAAAAACATGATCCTGAAGGCTTATAATTCCTCCGGACAACTGGTTTACAATCAACAATATTCTGTCGGATCAAACCGGTTTCTTGCCAGTGTCGATGTCAGTAATTTTACTCCGGGCCTGTATTTATTTGCACTCGAACCAGAAAAAGGAAAGCCTGTTACGCAAAAAATTCTTATCCGGTAAATAGGGATAAGTTTGCAAATATTTCAATTCCGGAAATCGGTAGATTTTATTCATTGTTAAAATACGAATATAAAAGACCGGAAAATTAAGATATTAAAGTATTTATTACGGAAATATGTTTCTTTTATTCATTCAAAATTTTGATTTGAAATAAAAAGTCTATATTTGCTGACCAATTGAAAGTAGAATGAAACGTACGAGCAACAACAGTTTTTTTTATTGGTTTTATTACTTCTGTTCTCATATCGGGATCGGCAGGTAATGTCTTGTGTTGCTAAAAAAGATATTCAACGAAAGGGTCCCGTGTTAAGCGGGACCCTTTTTTATTGCAAAAAATTGAAAAACAAAATATATGAAACTTACAGTAATTGGATTGGGACTTATTGGTGGATCGATGGCCAAAGATTTACGAAAAGCCCGTTTTGCCAAAGAAATAACCGGAGTGGATTCGAATCCTGCAAATGCCCGGGAAGCCCTAAGTCTGGGAATTATCGACCGGATTGAAACCCTGGAAAATGCTGTGGAAAATGCGGATATGGTCATTATTGCGATTCCGGTTGATAAGGTTTTAGACGTCCTCATAAAAGTATTGGATCTGGTTTCAGATCGGACGACAGTTATCGACGTGGGGTCGACCAAAAAAGCAATTTCTGTGGCAGTCCAAAATCATCCCAAACGTCGGAATTATATTGCAGCACATCCAATGTCAGGAACAGAAAACTCAGGTCCGACAGCCGCGCTCGAAGGTCTTTTTGAGGGAAAAATCAACATCATTTGCGATCAGGAAAAATGCGGGCCGCTTCACCTGGCCTTTGCCGAAAAAGTGTTTCAGGTTTTGGGAATGGACATTGCCTACATGACCTCAGATGAGCAGGATCACAGTACAGCATTTATTTCGCACCTGCCACATGCTGCAGCATTTGCGTTGGCCAATGCCGTGCTCGACAAAGAAGACCGCGAAATTATTTTTGATCTGGCCAGCGGAGGATTTAATTCAACGGTTCGTTTGGCCAAAAGTTCTCCTGAAATGTGGGGACCTATTTTTCAACAAAACAAAGCTTACGTTGTTGAATCGCTCGATGTTTACATCAAACACCTGAAAGCTTTCAGAAAAAGTATTGAATCTGAGAATCCGGAAGAAATGATGGCACTGATGAAAAACGCCAACCGGATTCGTGGGATTTTGGAAGGTCAAGGCGATTCACTGGTAAAAAATGAAAAGACAATAGTTAAACTTTATACAAAATAATCATGGGACTAGAATTAGAAATTAACCCAATTAAGCACTGGTTGCCGCAAATAAACAATCCGCTTATTATTGCCGGACCGTGCAGCCTCGAAACAGAGGAGCAAGCCATGGAAACAGCCCGGATGCTGGCTAAAGATCCACGGGTATTTGCCTATCGTGGTGGTGTTTGGAAACCACGTACGCGGCCCGGAAGCTTCGAAGGTATTGGCAGTATTGGTTTGAAATGGCTGCAAATGGTTCGCGAAGAGACCGGATTGCCCGTTGGCACCGAAATAGCCAATGCACAACATGCCGAAGAAGCACTAAATGCAAACCTCGATATACTTTGGATTGGCGCCCGTTCAACAGCCAGCCCTTTTGTGGTTCAGGAAATTGCTGATGTGGTGAAAGGAACCGACGCCGTGGTCATGGTTAAAAATCCTGTAAATCCTGATGTTCAGCTTTGGCTGGGTGCTTTTGAGCGATTAAGCCGTGCCGGAATTAAAAATATGGTAGCTATTCATCGCGGCTTTACACCTTTCCGCGAAACTGAATACCGCAATTACCCCAACTGGAAAACAGTGATCGAATTACGTCGTTTAATGCCGAATTTGCCAATTATTTGCGATCCAAGCCACATTGGCGGGAAGCGCGAATATTTGTTCGATATTTCGCAAAAAGCGTTCGATATGGGCATGGAAGGGCTTATGATTGAATCGCACCGTGATCCATCTTGTGCATTAAGCGACAAGGAACAGCAACTTACCCCGGCTGATTTAGCCAAACTGCTCGATCGTTTGGTTATTCGCACGGTCAACACCGACAATTCGCAGTTTGAAAATCAGCTCGAAATGCTGCGAAGCCGTATTGATGCCATCGATACGGAATTGCTGGAAACATTGTCGTCGCGTGTTGAAATAGTCAAACAAATTGGACAGTACAAAAGGGATAACAACGTAACAGCATTTCAAGTGGGTCGATTTTCAGAATTGATGGAAAAGCGCATGAAAGTTGGTGAAGGCCTGAACCTAGATCGTAATTTTGTTCTTCATCTTTTCCAACACATCCACGAAGATTCTGTGAGGATTCAAACCGATATTATGGACAAGGATTAGTTTGAATGGCTTTAAAGTCGTTTCAGGATAAAAAACAAAAGCCGGTTGGGAATTTTCCAGACCGGCTTTTGTTTTTTATGCGAAAGAACTTTCTATACCTTTCCCAACACCTTTTTAAAGGCCGAAATCATTCCTTTTTCGATAGCCGGATATTCTGAGATATCTTTTCCGACATAAACAAACATCATTGCAATACGGAGATCTTTAGCGGCTAACTCTTCGCAGAATCTGGCTTTGTTCAGCCGGTAAGCCTCGCGCATGCGTCGTTTTAGCAAATTTCGTTTAACTGCACGTTTGAAATTTCGCTTCGAAACGGTAAAAGCGGCCTGAGCAGCGTGTGGTTGCGGCCCTTCAGTTTTCAGGAATACAACTTTAAGCGGATAGGCTAAAAACGATTCTCCGGAGGTAAATAAATCCCCGATAAGTTTCTGGCTACAAAGCCTTTCCGATTTATGAAACGAAAATCCTGACATGTGTTGAAAGTACAACAAAAAAGGGGAAATCAAATTTTCCCCTTTTTTGTGTATTGCTTTGCTTGGGTTAAAGTCCCTTGTTATGCTTTTTAATAAATTGCTCCAAAGCCATGGTCATTGAAGGAGCTTCGGCAGTTGGTGCCTCAATATCGAGCCTGAGACCGGCATCGCGGACTGCTTTGGCAGTTGTTGGCCCAAAGCAGGCAATTTTGGTTTCCTCCTGTTCAAACTGCGGAAAGTTCTGCATGAGCGACTGAATTCCTGAAGGACTGAAGAATACCAGAATATCGTAATTTACTTCTTTAATGTCGGATAAATCGCTGCTGACCGTTTTGTAAATGATGGCTTTGGTGTAGCTGTAACCTGATTTATCGAGCAATAAAAGTATGTCGGCCTGATTGACCTGAGAAACCGGCAACAGGAATTTCTCGTCTTTGTGCTTTTTCATCACATCAATCAAATCTGAGAATTTTCCCGGTCCGTAAAAAATTTTACGCTTACGGTAAACGATGTATTTTTGCAAGTAAAAAGCCGTGGCTTCCGAAATACAGAAGTATTTCATGGTATCGGGAATAGTCAGACGCAACTCGGCACTAATTCTGAAAAAGTGATCGATGGCAGTTCGGCTTGTAAAAATAACCGCACCATGATCTAAAATCTGTACTCTTGTTTGTCTGAACTCTTTAGCTGAAACACCTTCAACCTGGATGAAGGGGCGGAAATCAACCTGTACGTTGTTTTTTTCTGCCAGATCAAAATATGGTGATTTGGCCGTTTCAGGTTTGGGCTGCGAAACTAAAATTCTCTTGATCTTCAAGGTAATTGCTTTTAAATTATTTCTTCCCTACTTTAAATCAACAATAGATTATAGATCAGAAGTATTGGTAAAAATTCAAGGGTACAAAGGTATAAAATCAAATATGAAATAGAAAATTGTTTTTTCAAGAAAATTTTAGCACCCCGAACGAGCGATAAAATATAAAAAATGACGATTGTCAGTAAGCCCAAAAACAATACCGGCTCAGGCTGAGAAAAAGGCATAAATGCAATAGCAGCCGACAATGGAAGCAAAAATAATCCGAGGACACGGTTGTACGAAGTTATGCTGAAAAGGTATTCCTGAACCTCCTGTTTGTTCTCGGTTAGCACACCAATGAGGTAATAAAGTATTCGCTTTGCTGTGAAATATCCAACCACAACTGCAAGGCAAATCAGATAAACGTAAAAAGATTGGGTAATTCCAAAATTTATTTTGTAGACCGTTAAAAATTGATACCAATAGAGAGCCATCAACGCATTAAAAATCAGATCGAGTCTGAAAGACGCATGCAAAAGATTGAAATAGCGCTCGCGAAACAGTCGGGTAAACGTAGAATAATTTACGGTTGCCTGTAAAAGTTGATTCAGATATTTGTTGAAAATGAGCCTGACTGTTGCAAAAAGTATAAATGCAATGACCAGAATTCCGACCAGCCAATCGGGGTTTGTCCGGGCCAGTTTTTTCCCCGGAAATACAACCTCCACTCCTTTCAAAACAGTATAAAGCGAATCGTAAGGCAGCGGAGTCAGTAAATCGCGCTGATATTCAAATTGAGGTTCAAAACTTTTTCTGAACTGCGACCATTCAGGTTTTGCACCAAACACAATTACACTGTCAGGAGCAATGTAAACGGTACTTAAAGAATCGGAAAAAGCCGGATCTGATGGATCTAAAATCTGTACAGAAAGTTGATTTTGAAGGGTGTCTGAATCCAAAGTAACTGCATTCAAATTCAGGTTGGAATTTACAGAGTCTGATTTGATTACTTTCGATTGCATACTGCCGGCCAATTGTATAAGTTTGTGGGCGCAAAAGTAGTGATTAATAGCCTTTATTTTATCACCCACTCAAACGAAATCATTAAATTTAATGCACATGCAATCCAATCCGCTTAAGATATATCAGGCACCTCTTCAGGGCTTCACCGATTTCACCTTTCGCAAAGTTTTTGCTGAAAATTTTGGTGGAATCGACAAGTATTTTATTCCGTATTTGTCGTATGGCAAGGGCCGTGAGATCAAAAAATCGCAGCTTCGGGAAGTTTTTCCTGAAAATAATTCAGGAATACATGCGGTGCCGCAAGTACTTTTTTCTGATGCTGCTGAAATGTTTGATTTGATTGACATTCTGCTTGAATATGGCTATTCCGAAATTAACCTGAATTTGGGTTGCCCGTATCCGATGGCCACCAATAAAGGGCGCGGAGCGGCCTGGCTAGAAAAACCACAAGCACTTTCAGCACTTTTACACCAACTTTTTGAGAAGAATTTTCCGGCGAAATTTTCAGTAAAAATGCGTGCTGGTTTAACCAATGAGAATGACGCAACTGCTATTTTCGAGGCATTAAATCAATTTCCGATTGAAGAAGTTATTTTTCATCCTCGAACTGCAAGCCAAATGTACGATGGGAAAGCCGAGCCAAATCTTTTTGCCGCAGCAGTTTCAATGGTAAGACATCCGCTGATATACAATGGCGACATAGATTCAGTTGCTTATTTTCAGGAGCTAAAAGCCATTTTGCCCGAACAGCACAGTTGGATGATTGGCCGTGGTTTGCTTGTTAATCCTGAACTGGCTTTGCAATTGAAAGGCGAGATTTTGGAATTGAAACAGTTGCGGATCAGAATGCGCGAATTTCACGATCAGTTACTCGAAGCCTATTCAGCCCGCCTCGATGGAAACGGACATATTTTGATGAAGATGAACCAGTTCTGGAGCTATTTCTGCCTTTCTTTTGAAAATCCGCATAAAGCAATGAAGCTGGTAAAAAAATCGAGTAATATTCTGAAATACAATGCTGCAGTGACTGAAATTTTCAGGAATTTTTAAGTACTGAAGGATTGAAATTTCTGCACACTGTGACTGAACACTGACGAATAATTTCAGGAGCAGTTTTCCTGTTCGTAAATTTCCATAACGACCATGAGTTGTTCCAACTCTTCTGCTTCAGGTGTACCTTCCGGGGCATCGCAAATCTCCAAAAATCGTTTCAGCGCCTCCCTGTACTCGTCTTCTGTAAAAAGTATCTGCTTCATCCTAAACATCTTTTCTTCCTTTCGCTGGGCAGATTTAAAAAAAGATGAATGCAATGCTCCCGATTTAAAACTCAAACCCGGTATTCTTTAGTGCGCATCCAGCCAATTATCGCCTGCATTCATTTCAACAGTCAGCGGCACGCCAATGTTTACTGCATGTTCCATTTCATGTTTTACAATAGTTTTCACTTTTTCAAGTTCGGGTTTCCACACGTCAAAGTTCAACTCATCGTGTACCTGAAGTATCATTTTCGATTGCAGTTTTTGCTCGTTCATGGCTTTCCAGATGTTTACCATGGCAATTTTAATCACATCGGCAGCCGAACCCTGAATGGGTGCATTGATGGCATTTCGCTCGGCCACTCCGCGAACAACAGCATTTGACGAATTGATGTCGTTCAGGTACCTTTTTCGACCCATGATTGTTTCGACATATCCTTTATTTCGGGCATTTTCGATACTCTGATCCATGTACTTTTTGATATCCGGGAAATTCTCAAAATAACCGTCAATCAACTGTTTGGCTTCTGTGCGTGGAATGTTCAATCTGGCTGACAAACCAAATGCGGAAATACCATAAATAATTCCGAAGTTGGCCGTTTTGGCTTTCCGTCGCATGTCTGAAGTCACTTCTTCGAGTGGTATTTTATAAATTTTGGAAGCCGTAATCGAGTGAATATCCTGGTTATTTCGGAACGCCTCCATCATTTGTGCATCTTTACTCATGGCTGCCATTATGCGCAATTCGATTTGCGAATAGTCAGCCGACAAAAATGTATGGCTGTCGTCTGAAGGAATAAAGGCTTTCCGTAATTCGCGGCCGTTTTCATCACGGATCGGTATGTTCTGCAAATTCGGATTCGTTGAACTCAATCGGCCGGTTGCTGCAATGGCCTGATTATAATTGGTGTGCAATTTTTTCGTTTTCGGATTAATCAGTAGTGGTAATGCTTCAACGTAAGTCGAAAGTAATTTCTTTAGGCCACGAAATTCAAGAATTTTGCCAATAATCGGGTGTTTGTCGGCAAGTTTTTCAAGCGTTTCTTCTGCCGTTGAATATTGCTTCGTTTTGGTCATTTTTGCATTTGGATCGATTTTAAGCTTTTCGAACAAAATGACACCGAGCTGTTTGGGCGACGAAACATTGAAGTTTTCGCCTGCCATTTCAATAATTTCAGCTTCCAGATCGATGATCTGCTTACTTAAAACTCCGGCATAAATCTTTAATTCCGAAGTGTTTAAATTCACCCCTGCAATTTCCATGTCAGCCAAAACGTAAATCAGAGGCATTTCAATTTCATCGAAAAGTTTACGGGTTCCGGTTTTATCCAGATCTTTTTCAATCACCAGTTTCAATTGCAAGGTCAAATCAGCATCCTCACAGGAATAATCGCGCAATTGTTCCAAATCAGCATCGCGCATGGTTTTCTGGAACAAGCCTTTTCCACCAATAAGGCTGTCAGTTTTAATTTTTCTGAAATTCAGGTACTGTTCGCATAAATCGTCCAGGTTGTGACGCATTTCAGGCTGAATCAAATAATGCGCAATCATGGTATCGAACAACGGACCGCGGATTTCGAGCCCGTAATTTTTCAGGATCGATAAATCGTATTTAATATTCTGACCAATTTTTACAATTTTTTCGTCGCCAAAAACAAGTTGGAATTCGTGCACAATTTCGGTCGCTTTTTGCCGGTCGGCAGGCAAAGTCACGCAATAGGCTTCGTGGCTGCGAAACGAAAACGACATGCAAACCAGTTCGGCGATCATCGTGTCAAGTCCTGTGGTTTCCGTATCGAAACAGAATTCTTTTTGCACCGAAAGTTCCGCACGCAGACTGGCACGTTGTTCCGCAGTTTCAATCAGGTAATATTGGTGAGGAACTGTTTCAAACGAATCAAGGTTTTGAGGTTCAACAGGTCTTTCTTCCGGAATTGGGGTCGGAGATCCAAACAATGAGCCCTGTTCAAAAAGATTATCATTTGTTGAGGTTTGCTTCGACTCTTGCTTTTTGATCAATTGTTTAAATTCGAGTTCGGTAAAAATCTCGTTTAATTTCTGAACATTGGGTTCTTCCATTACAATTTTATTTTCGTCAAATTCTACCGGAACATCCAGAATAATTTCAGCCAGTTTGCGCGACATGCGAACCTGTTCTTCGAAGGCCACCAGGTTTTCCTTCAGTTTTCCTTTCTGGCTGTCGATATTTTGATAAAGTCCGTCGACCGATTTAAATTCCGAAACCAGTTTCATGGCAGTTTTTGGCCCTACGCCCGGACATCCCGGAATATTATCAGCCGTATCGCCCATTAATCCAAGCACATCAATAACCTGCCACGGTTCATCAATCATGAAATTTTCCCGAACTTCTGGAATTCCCCAGATTTCAGGCGCTTCGCCACCACGCGATGGTTTGTACATGAAAATATTTTCAGAAACCAGCTGCGCATAATCTTTATCCGGCGTCATCATGTATGTGGTGTAACCCATCGTTTCGGCTTTTTTCGCCAGAGTTCCGATGACATCGTCGGCTTCGAAACCCGCTTTTTCAAGCATTGGAATATTATAAGCTTCAATAATTTTCCGGATGTAGGGAATCGACTTCTGCAAATCTTCAGGCATTTCTTCGCGGTTGGCTTTGTATGCTTCAAACATTTTATGCCTGAAAGTTGGTATATTCAAATCGAAAACCACGGCGATATGCGTTGGATTCTGATCTTTCAACAGTTGTTCCAGGATATTCACAAAACCCAGCATGGCCGAGGTATTCAGGCCTTTGGAATTGAATCGTGGATTTTTGATGAACGCGAAATAAGAACGGTAAATCAACGCGTATGCATCGAGCAAAAAAAGTCGCTTATCGGTATTGTTGTGTGCTGTCATTTTCTGACGATTTACAATTTATTCATTTACGATTTACAATTTGTCTGGCATTCTTCAAGTCTCCCACTTGGGGGAGATTTAGAGGGGGCTCACCTATTGTCTTCGGCATACCACTCGGCAAATGAATTGGTGGTTTCGTACAATCGAACGCTGAAAAGCTCAATATGTTCAGGTAAAAGCGGTTTCACTTTTTCGGCAATGTACACGACCATATTTTCGGAAGTTGGCTGAAACGGCACCACGTGATGCCG
The DNA here is from genome assembly GCA_963677955.2 of Prolixibacteraceae bacterium. Classification (GTDB taxonomy): domain Bacteria; phylum Bacteroidota; class Bacteroidia; order Bacteroidales; family Prolixibacteraceae; genus Aquipluma. The sequence goes on along the minus strand of CAXXQR010000001.1, from coordinate 1,932,977 downwards.
TTCGTACATCTGACCGAGTTCGCTTAATTTATCGGTCGGAGCTTTTTCGTTAATCATGAGCGAATGATCGAGTTGGCTGACGATTTGCTGTTGAATGATTTTTTTCAGTATACTGAAATCGATCACCATACCATCTTTCGGGCTTTCAGGATCCATTAAAGGCTCGCCGGCAACAGTAATCTGCAATTTGTACGAATGCCCGTGAATGTTGCGGCAAAGCCCATCGTAATTGAGCAATGCGTGCGACATTTCGAAACTAAATTGTTTGGTTACCCTGATTCTTGCCATAGTAAAATTTTAGGAAGGTCGAAATTAGAAAAGTTGTGGCAAACCAGCTAACGAATTTTTAAGAATAAAAAAATCCGGTTCTTTTGACGAAACCGGATTTTCAATTAAAATGTTTTTACTCGCAGGTACACCGCTGTAAACAGTCAACAATTTGACTTAAAATATCGTGTTTTAAATAGTAGTAAGTATTCTTGCCTTCCCGGCGGGCGCACAGAACACCTTTATCTTTTAAAATACCTAAATGATGTGAAGTTGTTGATTGTTCAATTCCCAAAAGTTCATGGATTTCGGTAACAGTGAGCTTTTTACCACCTTCAAGATGCTTTAAAATTGCAATTCTCATCGGGTGGGCAATGGCCTTCAGCATGCTGGCTGCCATTTCTAAACGGTCGGCATCTATTTCCTGAATATTCATCATGGTTGGAATTTTAACAAATGCAAATATATGAATATTTAATGTTTGACAAACTGAAGTTTGATAGATTTGATAGTTTAGATCGTTTTTAAATAAATGTAAATTAGTAAATTAGACTATAATTGTTAAAAAACATCAATAAAAAATGAATTCCTGAAAAAGTAAATTAATTTTTTAATTTTGAAACTCTCAAAAAAAGCCTTAATGACCTCTTTGGATATAATAAAATCACCGATTCAGGAAGAACTAAAAAGTTTCGAAAGTTACTTCAAAGAAGCCATTAAAAGCGACATTCCGTTTCTGCAAATCATCATCAAATATATTCTCCGGAAAAAAGGAAAGCAGATGCGTCCGATGTTCGTTTTCCTTTCGGCAAAAATGTGCGGCGAATTTAACGAAACTACTTATCTGGCTGCCTCTTCCATAGAATTATTACACACGGCTACTTTGCTTCACGACGATGTGGTTGACGAATCGTATGAGCGCCGTGGAAGCTTCTCGATCAATGCGCTCTGGAAAAACAAAATTGCGGTTTTGGTTGGCGATTTCATCCTTGCACGTGGTTTTCTGAATACGCTCGACCGGAAAGAATACCGGTTTTTGCACCTGATTTCGCGTGCCGTAAAAGACATGAGCGAAGGTGAAATTTTGCAAATGCGCAAAAGCCGGAAACTGGATATCGACAATGAAACGTATTTTGAAATTATCCGGAAAAAAACGGCTTCGCTGATTGCTACCAGCATGGCCATCGGAACAGCTTCGGTTACCAAAGACGACGAGATTGTTGAAAAAATGTTCCAGATTGGGAACAACGTTGGAATTGCGTTCCAGATTAAGGACGATATTTTCGATTACCAAAGCAAAGGTTTGCTCGGAAAACCAACCGGAAACGATATCAAGGAAAAGAAAATTACCCTTCCGTTACTGTATATCCTGAATAATTGCGAATCGCACGAACGTGGACGGATTTTAAGCTTGATCAAGCGAAAAAATAAAAATCAGGCCAAGGTAAAAGAGTTGGTCGATTTGGTTGTAAGCCGCGGTGGACTTGAATATGCCGCGAAGAAAATGAATGAATTCCGTGAAAAGGCCATTGCCGGAATCATGGAATTTCCTGAAAGCGAATCGCGCACAGCATTGATCGAACTGGTTAACTACACAACTACCCGGCAAAAATAGAAAACGACTATTTTGTTACTTTCGCAAAAACTTTTTGCGAAAAGTAGTTGGGTAAAGTCTCATCCGTATTGATCACGATTCCGCCCAAAATGTAAACCGGGTAATTCTTTAGTAAAGTTGGATGATTACGGATCATTGCCAGTATTTCCTTTTCAATTTCATCGTAAACTAAATGAGTGGTTTTCAGGATTGGAACTTCAGCTTTTTGAATTTCATCGACCATAGGCAATAGTCGCAAAGCCAGAAATTCAGGCTGAAACTCGGAATAATCAGCCGGATCAATTTGATGAATCTTTGTGGAAAGTGCGTGTTGCTGAACCATCATTAAGGCCCCGCAGGTATTCGTGTGCCTGCTTTGTCCCACGCGTTTGATTTTACCAACTTCGCCGGTTCGTGAAATACCAATGTGCGACCCAAAAACAAATAACGCCGCTCCGCGATCCGGGATGTGGTCGGAAAATGCGGTGAGGCCAATTTCGCCGACAAACGGATACCCGGCCAAGCCTCCCATAATGAAAGTTCCCTGAGATGAAGGAAGATTCATTTTTGCATGCTGATGGTTAAGTTCGTCGAAACAAAAAGAAGTAGCGATAATTATCTTACTCATTTCTATTCCTTCGCTCTCGGCAATTTCCATTACTGCGGTATGCGATGCTTCCGACATGGTTGAAAATTCGTCGAAATACTGACTGATTATTTTATGCACAACAAAAATTTTTTAAGTGAATTAAAATATTAATTATTAACAGATTGTATATTAACCGGTCGATCCCAAGGCGTTGGCAACGGCATTGATTGATTTCAATAAAAGAATATTTTGCTGATCAGTGATTTGCAGACTTGCCTGATCTTTTTCATTTCTCCAGCTTCGTAAAGCATTTACCTGCATGTGATGCATGAGTTCGAGTGCAACCGCACGTAATCGCGTTGAATAAAAATGATTCTTTCTGCGCTGTTCAAATGGTCTCACCAACAATTCTGCAAGCAGGTTTTTGGTCAATTCATATTCCGATAAAATGAGTGGCAGAATGTCTTCCGCAGCCTTTTTATCTTCAACCAGCGATGCATAAAGTTTAATTATTTCGGGATCGGTCGCTGCAAGTCCTGAGTCAACAGTCGTTAAAATGTAGCGAACAAGCGGATGAGAGGTTAACAATTGTTTCAGGAGCGAATATTTCTGCGGTTGCTGTTCTTTAATCAGTTTTAGCGTGCTGCCAACTCCGTACCAGCTCGTAATGTTCACACGGCTTTGCGTCCAGCTAAAAACCCATGGAATGGCTCGCAAATCTTCAAGCGTTCGTTGATTGGTTCGGCGAGAAGGACGTGAACCGATTTTACTCGATTCGATGACATCAATCGGTGTAGCCTGCTCAAAAAAGCGAATAAAATTCGAATGTCGGGTAAGTGCAGTATAGGTGTTAAAACTTTCGTGCGCCATAAAACCAACCAGTTCGAACAACTCGTTGTTGTGCTTGTGTGTGTTCAGCATTGTATTCCGGAGTGTTCCTGAAGTCAACAACTCAATGTTGTAGGCAGCATTAACTTTGTTGGCATATTTTCGTTCAATCGTTTCACCCTGTTCGGTAAGTCGTAATTTTCCATGAAGCGATTCCGGAGGAAGACTTTTTAAGAACCAGTGAATTGGGCCGGCGCCACGGCTTATGCTTCCACCTTTTCCGTGGAAAAAACGAATATCCACGCCATGTTTACGGCCAACTTTTCCCAGTTCGTACTGTGCTTCGTACAAATGCCAGAGGCTCGACAAAATTCCGCCATCTTTATTGCTGTCGCTGTATCCAATCATCACTTCGGCAACCGGTTTTTTGTGACCTTTTAACTGCATTTGCAATTTCAGCGTATTTTGCGTGACCGGATGAGCCAAAAATTCGTCCAGAATTTCAGGAGCACGATGCAAATCGTCAATGGTTTCGAACAACGGAACCACCGGAATCTGGCATGCCGGGCCGTTTGGTGTTTTTTCATACAACCCGGCTTCCCTCGCCAAAGATAAACGGTAAAAAGATCATCAACTTTACGCGTCATGCTTACAATCATTGATCCCAGCGCATTTGACCCGTATTTCCTGACATGTGCAGAGAGAACTCCGAGATAGCCTAATGCATTGTTTGTTTCAGGAATTTCGCCGGAATAAGTGTATGTGAAGGGCCTGTAAATACTGAGTTCGTTCAGTAAAAAGTCTTTATTTGGTGAGCCATCGCTGCTTATAGGATTTCCGGAGCGATCGACATCTTCGAGCAATCCGATAAAGGCTTTTTGATAGAAGGCGCTGTTTTGCCGCACATCCAAATGTGCCAGATGAAAACCGAAATTCTGAACAAAGCGCGAAACTTTATCGACTTCGTTTACGGCGAGGGTTGGTGCACCCCAATCCGAAAGAGCCTGCATCAACAAATCAATATCGTTTAGCAATTGATGTGAATTGGTGTATGTCCAGTCTTCCTGCGTTAACAGGCTGATACCGGTCAATGGCTCCTGCCTGATGGGAAGTTTTTCGGCCAATAACAACACATATTGCTTAAATGGCTCGCGCGATGCAGCGGTAAATCTGGTGTTTTCTGCTATTCCGGGAATTTGTTGCTGAAGCATGGTTTTCATCTCCACGAACTTTGCATTTTCAATATTTCCTGAAGTGTAAATACTTAAGCTATCGGCAAGTAAAAGCAGATGTTGCCTAACAAGCGAAAGAGCTTCAGTGCGTAGCCGTATCAACGTGTATCGGGTGATTTCCGGAGTTACCAGTGGATGCCCGTCGCGGTCGCCGCCAACCCAGGTACCCAAAGTTATTTTTGGCATATTCCGGTAGCTGTTTAAGACTTCAGGCTGAAAACCTGCTTCGCTCCACGCCTGGTGCAAAGTGCGGTCGTGTAATTCGAAAACATCGGGAAAAACATTGGTAAGGTAATGCAAAACATTATCCAGCTCGGTTTCAACCTTCGGTTTTTCGAGATAAATGTCGTCGATAAACCACAATCTGGTCAGTATTTCTTTGATGACCGAACGAATCTGGCTGCGCTCAAGCTCTGTATACATCGGGTTTTCGAGCATAACCAGTTGCAAATACAATTCACGGTAATATTTCAAAACGACAGTTCGCTTTGCTTCAGTCGGGTGCGCTGTCAACACGGGTTCAACACCGATTTGTGAAAGCGCGTCCACGATTTCATCCTGCGAAAATCCGGAATCTTTCAGTTCAGAAAAAGTATGAGCCCAACTTCCGTTTACACTGTCGGCACCTTGCTCTTGTTGCTTATTCCGTCTGCTTTGAACAGCCCAGTTAACCTCACAAAGGTTAAGTAACTGAAAACTGATGGAATACAGGTGAATGGTCTTCTGTTCGAATTTTTCGGTTGGGATGGAAACCTTAGGACTTAACCACGGAATATATGTAATCAGTTCTTTTTCATTGTTTTCTTCCAGAACTTCGGCCAGACATTCGAGCAAAAAGTGCAAATCGGAATATGGTTTCCCAATTTCTTTGATATTTTCGAGTAGTACAGGGTGCATTTTATTTCGTTTTGCTTTTAAACACCTCTGCATGAAAAAAGGTTGGTTTTATTTTTCTTTATTTTCAGGTAGTTCTCCTAATTGATTCGCATTCAGAGGAGAAACAATACTTTTCCCAATGTTGGCTTCAATCTCCTTCCTTGTATTTCCAACAATAGAACCACCACGAGCTGCCACTTTTCTGTTTTCTTCCTTTGATTTTGGTTTATGCTACTTTGAGATTTCCGTTGTGGTTGCTTCAGCCAGCGTGTTGAGCGCTAATTCAAGGTTAGTCATATTGTCGCGTAAACTTTCCTTTTTCAATCCTTTGTAATTTTTATATTGTTTTGTTGTCAATCCCGACCAGCCATGTGTAATAATATCAGTTAATGTAGCATATTCCTGACCTTGTTTAACTCCCCGTTGTTCCCATTCATCAGTCAGCTCTTTGCGGACTTCAATGCTTTTAAGTCGCTGATTAATCCAGTTATTCGAATAACCTTTCCGGTGATAATATTCCAGCATCCGGTCAATTCCTTGTTCCGGATCTTCCATTTCATCCAGTCGCTCACGTGCTACTTCGGCAAGCCACAGTTTGAAAGGTTCAGCTTTTGGTTATGGAATTGACTGAATCAGCCTGAAAAGTTGCTCAACATCAGCGACATCTGTTTTATAAAACTTTCCGTCTGCTGATTGCATTTTCAGTTGACTACAATCTGTAGCCAACTGACTTCCTTCTTTCTTCAGTGTTGTTTTTAAAACACTCCAATATTTTCTGGGGTTTGGGCTATCTGTTAAAATTTCTATTACGTCAACAATGGATAAATACCATTTCTCCTGTTCTTCATCCCAAATGGTGCGAACTTTTTTATCTTCAAATAGCTTTAACGCGTCTTTTCGGGTCATTTTGATTTGATTTTAATCAGCCTGATTATTTCATAATATAACAATCTTTCAGAAATTTATGGGCACTAAAAAAGCTGTCTGCATCAGGCAAACAGCTTTTTTATGAGTGTAAATCGTTAAATTACTTCAGTGATGCCAAAGCAGCATCATAATTGGGTTCGTCAACTATTTCGGGAACTTGCTGCGTGTAAATTACTGTGTGATTTTCGTCGAGTACAACAACCGAACGTGAGCAAAGGTTGGCCAACGGTCCTGTGGTAATCAGCAACTGATAATCTTTTGCAAACTGCCCGCTTACAAAATCCGAAAGCGTGATAGCGTTGTCAATGCCTTCCGTTCCACAGAAACGAGCCTGGGCAAAAGGTAAATCGCGCGAAATGCACAACACTTTTGTGTTTTCGAGATTAGCAGCTTCTTTGTTAAAATGACGAACTGAAGCCGCACAGGTTCCGGTATCAAGACTTGGAAAAATATTGAGAACCAAACGACTTCCGGCGAAATCTTTAAGTGAAACTTTCGAAAGATCGTTTTTAATTAATTCGAAATCAGGAGCTTTTGTTCCTTTTGCAGGAAGTTCGCCTATGGTTTGAATTGCATTTCCTTTGAGCGTAATTTGTGCCATAATAAAATGTTTTTAATGAAAATTGATTTTTTGTATCCTTAAAACAGCCCGTTTCTAAAAATGTTTTACCGTGCTGCCTGTAATTTTTTCGAGTAAATTGTTGGCCAGCCTGCTTGCGCCTATCCTGAAAAGTTCAGGTGTTAACCAGTCTTTGCCCAATATTTCCTGAACAATAGTGAGATACAGAACAGCATCTTCCGGAGTAACAATGCCACCAGCCGGTTTAAACCCGATTTTTTTTCCTGTTTCCTCGAAATGCTGTTTGATGGCCAGGCACATCACAAAAGCGGCTTCGGGCGAAGCAGCCTGTGGAAGTTTTCCGGTTGAGGTTTTAATAAAATCCGCGCCTGAATTGATGGCTAAAATCGACGCCTGCCAGATTTGATCAACATTCAGGACTCCAGTTTCCAGGATCACTTTTAAATGTGCGTCGCCAATGGCTTTTTTTATGTCCGAAATTTCCTTTGAACAGGTTTCGAAATGGTCTTCGAGAAAAGCCCACAAAGGCAGAACAATGTCGATTTCGTTGGCGCCGGCTGCAACAGCCAGTTGTGCTTCTTCAATCTTTATTTTGGTAAAAGTCATCGACGACGGAAAACCTCCGGCGACTGCCGCAATTTTTACATTCGGAACTTTCAATGTATTTTTTACGGTGTGCGCCATGTTTGGATAAACGCAAATGGCTGCAACATTGCTTATTCCTGAAAACACCTCCGGAAACTGGTTCACTTTTTCAGTGAAAGTTGTTACTGAACTGATGGTATCGGTTGAATTAAGCGTCGTAAGATCGATGCACGAAAGCGCTTTTTCGAGCATTTGTTTCGATTTGTTTTTGGAAGCAATTTCGCGGATATCTTCCAGTTCCGACTGGATATCTTCGAGCGATAAAGGACAGGTTTCAAGGATCATATTTTAAATGTTTAAATGTTTAATTGTTAATTGTCAATGGTTAAATTGTTGCGGGTTGTGGGGTACGAGTTATGGATTTTCCCGCAACCCGTATCCCGTAACTCGTATCATTTCAGTTTCTCATTATTCCGGTGCCGGTCTTTGTCGCGGCTGGTTTTCTTTTCCATGTTTTTCAGGAATGCCTCGTTTAAATCAATTCCGGTTTGATTGGCCAGGCAAATCAAAACCCAAAGCACATCGGCCATTTCGTCGCCAAGATTTTTCCCTTCGTCCGATTTCTTAAACGATTGGTCGCCGTATGTTCGCGCCATAATTCGTGCGAGCTCGCCCACTTCTTCGGTGAGAATAGCCAGATTGGTGAGTTCGCTGAAATACCGAACGCCAATGGTCTTAATCCATTCGTCAACCATTTGTTGCGCTTCAGGAAGGGTGACTTCGTTTGAGTTCATGCTTTAAAATTTTGAAAGTGCATGTAAAAATAGTCATTGGTTGTCATTCAACGGTCATTTGTTGTGAATTGCTGAATAACAATTAATGACCTGTTGACTGTCAATAACAACAAATGACTAAAAATCTTTATTCTTTGAATCCAGAATTATCGTTACCGGGCCATCGTTCACCAGCGAAACTTCCATGTGGGCGCCAAAAATTCCGGTTCCGACAGTTTTTCCAAGTGTTTTACTGAAATCGGCGACCAGTTTCTCGTAAATCGGAATAGCATTTTCAGGCCGGGCTGCGCGAATATACGATGGCCGGTTTCCTTTTTTGGTACTGGCATGCAATGTAAATTGGCTCACCACAATCATGTCGCCTTCAACATCTTGAACTGACAGGTTCATCACACCTTCAGCATCATTAAAAATACGTAGTTGGCAAGTCTTTTTCACCAGCCAGTCAATATCTTCCTGCGAATCGGGTTCCTCTATTCCGGCCAAAATTAAAAGGCCTGTTCCTATTTCAGAAACAATTGAATCATCTACTTTTACCGAAGCCGAACTTGCTCGTTGAATAACCAGTCTCATTCCGTTTATTTTTAGCAAACTTATAAAAAACAATGGAGTGGTTTAAACATTGGATATCGATTCGTGTTTAATTAAGCTAAAATAAAGTTGAACAAAACAAACTAAATTACGTCATTTTCAGTATGAAGCGAATACTTTTCAGCGTTGCTCTGGTTTTCTCTCAAATGGTTATACTTGCTCAGGAAGCTGTTTTAAAAGGAAAGGTTATTGATGCCGTGAGCAATGAACCTATCCCTTTTGCCAGTGTAGTTATCGCCGGAACAACAAACGGCACGGCCACCGACGAGAATGGGAATTTTCAGTTTTCAGACTTGAAGCCCGGATTTGTCCGCATTCAGGCATCTTCAATCGGATATCACAATATTTTGTCGGCGCAAATAGAAGTGAACAATGCCAAAGCAGGTTTTCTGGAAATTAAGCTTGAAAAGCAAGATACACAAATAGATGAAGTAACAGTTAACGCTTCACCATTCCGGAAGACGGAAGAAAGTCCTGTTTCGCTGAAGACCATTGGCATTGCTGAAATTGAAAAGAGTCCGGGAGCCAACCGCGACATTTCGAAAGTTATCCAGTCGTTTGCCGGAGTTCTTTCAACGCCTGCTTACCGGAATGACATTATCATTCGTGGAGGTGGCCCATCTGAAAGCCGCTTTTATCTCGACGGAATTGAAGTGCCAAACATCAATCATTTTGCTACGCAGGGTGCTTCCGGAGGACCGGTTGGAATTTTGAATGCTGACTTTTTGCGCGAAGTGAATTTTTATTCCGGAGCATTTCCAGCCGATCGGGGAAATGCGTTGAGTGGCGTTTTCGAGTTCTCGCAGGTTGATGGCAATTCCGATAAACTGAAATTTCGGGGATCGCTTGGTGCATCAGAAGTTTCAGGAACATTTGACGGACCGGTTGGCGATAAAACGACATTCATCGTTTCGGTGCGACGTTCATACCTGAAATTGTTGTTTACAGCGCTGAAGTTGCCTTTTCTGCCCACATTTAACGATATGCAGTTCAAAGTGCGAACCCGCTTTGACGCAAAAAATGAACTCACTTTTATTGGTTTAGGTGCCATTGATTTAAACGAATTGAATCTCGACATTAAAAATCCGGATGATCAGCAACAGTATATTTTGAGCCAGTTGCCGGTAAATAAACAGTGGAGTTATACGTTTGGCGCAGTTTATAAACATTTCAGGGATAAAAGTTACCAAACGCTGGCGGTCAGTCAGAGCCGCCTGAACAACACGTTTACAAAATATCTGGAAAACGATGAAAGTTCGCCAAACAATTTGATTTTCGATTACGCATCACAGGAACTGGAAAATAAAATCAGGTTCGAAGACAACATCCGGGCCGATGGTTATAAACTGAATTGGGGCGCCAATCTTGATATTGCACGATACACCAATTCAACTTTTCAGAAGCGGTTTTATTCCGGAGATATTTTAAATGTGGACTACAACACGAAACTTAATTTATTGAAATACGGACTTTTCGGACAAATCAGTCATGAATATTTCGATGAGCGGCTAACGCTTTCGGCCGGTTTCAGGATGGATGGAACGGATTATTCTTCAGGAATGAATAATTTGCTGAAACAATTTTCGCCGCGTTTTTCGGCTTCGTATCGGTTTGTGCCCAAATGGAGCCTGAATCTGAATACCGGACGATATTTTCAACTTCCGGCGTATACCACTTTGGGCTATAAGCAGAATAATATTTTCGTGAATAAAACCAACAACCTGAAATACATTTCGGTCGATCATTACATTGCCGGAATTGAATTTAAACCGGCTTCTGCCATGCAATTTTCGGTTGAAGGTTTTTCGAAAATGTACCGGAATTATCCGTTTTCGTTGAATGATCAGATTTCACTGGCCAATAAGGGCGCCGATTTTGGCGTAATTGGCGATGAGGCAGTAACTTCAACCTCGAAAGGAAGGGCTTACGGAGCTGAATTCCAGGCACGGGTCAGTTCGTCAAAAGGGTACAACCTGAATTTGTCGTACACGCTGGTTCGCAGCGAATTTCAGGATGCACAGGGAAAATACATTGTTTCGTCGTGGGACAGCAAGCACATTCTGAGCCTCACCGGAAGCGCCGCACTGAAACGGGGCTGGCAAATTGGCACTAGGTTTCGGCATGTGGGCGGTTTACCATACACTCCGTACGATATGAACCGTTCGTCGCTGGTTGAAGCCTGGAACCTGCAAGGTGGGCCATATTTGGATTTCAGTAAGCTCAATACGCTTCGATTTCCCTCGTTCCACCAACTCGATGTGCGCGTGGACAAAGCCTATTACCTGAAAAAGATGACTCTGAAATTTTACATCGACATTCAAAATCTATATAATTTTCAGGCTAAGTCGCAGGATATTATCCTTCGTGAAACCGATGCAAACGGTAATTTCCTAACCACAGATAATGTAACCCGTTATGTGCTTCGGAGTGTGAAAAATCCTTCAGGAACAGTGTTGCCAACCATTGGAATTCAGATTGAACTTTAATCGGTTTTGTTTTTTCAGGCACTCAAAGTTGAAGAGAGGGCGAAGCAAGCTCGGCATGATTGGATAATTCTATCCTGAATTTTCATCTATGTAAATTTTTGTTTGTCATGTAGCAATTTTGGTATTAAAGGCATCTGGCTGAATAATTTATAAACCTATGGAATAGCAATTTATACTTTTTCGGTTTGTGCGGGCTTTAGCACACATGGCTATTTCATTTTTCGTTCAGCGAGGAAAGCATTACTTTTAGGCCGACTATCGCTTAATCCAGCTAAATGAAAAATGCTCTCCTATTTTGGGGTATAATTTGTACTCAACTTTTTCCTGTGTTTTCTGATGCTCAGGATCTTTGGAGCGGATATGAAAATCTCTTTCTTCCGGCGAAAAACTATGTGGTTTACCAGACTTACAACGAGATGGTGATTGACGGAAAAGCGGATGAACTTTCGTGGCAGCAAGCAAGCTGGACGGACAATTTTGGAGACATTGAAGGTTCGCGGAAACCAAAGCCACTTTATCCAACGAGAGTCAAAATGCTGTGGGACAAAAACTTCTTGTACATTTTGGCCGAATTGACTGAACCGAATATTTGGTGTTATTACACCACGCGCGATCAGATAGTTTTTCACGAAAATGACTTTGAAATCTTTATCGATCCGGATAGAAATACGCACAATTATTACGAGTTTGAAGTAAATGCTGCAAATACTTTGTTCGATTTATTTCTGCCAAAACCTTATAGGAACGGCGGTCCGCCTGATATTAGCTGGAATGCCGCTGGTTTTAAAAGTGCCGTTTCGATTGACGGAACGCTGAACGATCCATCGGATGTAGATAAAAGCTGGACCGTGGAAATTGCCATTCCTTTTTCGTCGTTTGATAAAGAAATAGAAAATCAGACGCCCGTTGACGGATCCGTCTGGAAAATCGATTTTTCGCGGGTTGAATGGAAAACCGAAATTGTAAATGGCAAATACGAGAAAATTAAAAATGTCCAAACGGGGCGGTTTCTTCCGGAAGATAATTGGGTTTGGAGTCCGACTGGCGAAATTAATATGCACGTTCCTGAACGTTGGGGAATGCTTCAGTTCACTACCAATCCGGTGAATGGAAAAAACGTAACGTTCCAACTTCCTCCGGAAGAAAAACTTGAAAAATATTTGTGGCTCGTTTATTACAAACAGCAAAACTTCAGGAAGACAAATGGTCGTTTTGCAACTTCGTTAGCTGAACTTTCAGTTCCTGAAGTAGTTACAATTGATAAAAAACAATCGATTGATTTAAAACTTTCCACAAAAGAAAACCACTTTTTAGTTGAGTTGACAACAGTTGATGGACTGGTTTTGTCGCTAAACGAAGACAGTTTTTTACAAAAAAGTCATCTTTAAAAATTGAGCTATGAAGAAAAGAGATTTCATAAAATCGTCGGTACTGGCAGGAATCGGATTAATGAGTTTGAATCATGCTGCCGGAAGTGAGAAACCGAAAAAGCAAAAGCCTTCAGGATTAAAACATTGGGTTTGGGAAAATCCGAATCTGAAAGAAGATGAAACCGCTTTGAAAGAACGGTTCAACAACTATTTTGAGGCCGGAATTCGTGGAATGTTTTTCGAAAACGACAGCGAAAAGCATTTCAGGATTGCCAAAGCTGCCGGACTCGAAGCTCACCGCTGGATGTGGACGATGAACCGCGGCGAAAAGGAATTACTCGACAACCATCCTGAGTGGTATTCGGTCAATCGCAAAGGCGAATCGTGCGCGACTAATCCGCCTTATGTGGGTTATTACCGCTGGCTTTGTCCTTCGAAGCCCGAAACGCTTGATTACCTGAAAACCCAGGTGAAATCGATCCTTGAAAAGGATTATGTGGACGGTTTGCATCTGGATTACGTTCGTTACTGCGATGTGATTTTGCCGGTCAGTCTTTGGAAAAATTACGGAATTGACCAGTCGCGCGAATTGCCGGAATACGATTTTTGTTATTGCGAAACCTGCCGATCGAAATATAAAGCAGATTACGGAATTGACCCGCTGGAAATGGAACATCCCGATCAAAGTCCGTCGTGGCGGAAGTTCAGGTACGACCGAATCAGTTCAATCGTGAACGAATTGGCCGAAATGACCCATCAAAAAGGCAAAGTAATTACCGCCGCTGTTTTTCCAACTCCGGAAATAGCCCGGCGCATTGTCCGTCAGGACTGGACCAACTGGAACCTGGATGGGGTTTGCCCAATGATTTACCACGGGTTTTACCGCGAAAACGTACGTTGGATTGGCGACGCAGTGGCCGAAGGCATTCACTTTTTATGTGGTAAATTTCCCATTTATGCCGGAGTATTTTTGCCCGACTTTAAAACCGACGAAGAGTTGGAACAAGGAATCAAATTCGCTTTATCGAACGGCGCTTCGGGAATATCTTTTTTCGGAAAAGTAGACGAAAGAGTTTTGGGAATTCTCAAGAAAACCACCTCCGAAAGCTAGTTTCTGAATCAAGTTTACTAAAGACATTACTTTTGCCCGCATGATTACACTTTGCCTCAATCAAACCAGTAACGATCCGTATTTTAACCTGGCAGCCGAAGAGTATTTTCTGAAGAATTCTCCCGAAGATTTTTTCATTCTTTGGCGAAGCCAGCCTTCGGTGGTTGTTGGCAAACACCAAAATGCACTGGCCGAAATTAACCACGAGTTTGTCCGAGAGAATCAGATTCCGGTGGCGCGCAGGCTTTCGGGTGGCGGAACTGTTTTTCACGATCCGGGCAATGTGAATTTTACCTTTATCCGCAATGTGGCCAATATCTCGGAAGTGAATTTTAAGGTTTTTACAGTTCCGGTTTTAGCTGCGTTGCAAAAGTTGGGCGTTGAAGCATACACGACCGGCCGGAACGATTTGCTGATCGACGGAAAAAAAATATCGGGAAATGCAGAACATGTGCACAAGAACCGGGTTTTGCACCACGGAACGCTGTTGTTCGACAGTCATCTGGAAGCCCTGAAAGGAACGCTGAAAGTCGATCTTTCGAAGTTTGAAGATAAAGCAGTGCAGAGTAATCGCAGTGAGGTGACTAACATTGCGAATTACCTGCCCGAACCAATTTCAGTACAGGAATTTACCGATTTTCTTTTTGGCGAAATAAGCAGGAGTTTGGCCGATTCCAAGATTTATGAACCAACTTCGGAAGACCTTTCGGCCATTCAAAGACTTTCCGATGAAAAATATCAAACCTGGGACTGGATTTTTGGATATTCGCCCAAATACCGTTTCAGGAACAAATTGGAAACCGAAAAAGGGTTAATTGCGATCAATCTTTTGGTAGAGAAAGGATTGCTTGCTGAAGTTATCGTTTCAGGAGATATTCAAACAGATTTGGCTCAGAAAATTTCTTCGGCTTTGGTTGGTTGCCGGCACGATTATGATGAAGTGAAAAATATAATTGGAAGCATGACTGAGGATTTCGGAACTTCGGCGAAAAACTTTCTGAATTTACTTTTTTAATGATCAACTGCTTTAAAAGAAATTGGCTGGAAAAAATTGGCTGAAATGATTGTTCAAAATAATTCTAGCCGGATATAACGGAATTTTCGGCCAGAACGATCTTCGGTTATTTTAATTTCTCTTTTGCTAAAAATGGAAATGTTAGGTCTGATTCTATTCACTTTTTATATATTTCAACTTCGGAAAACTTCTTGAGATCAAAAGAAGTTTTCATTTGATCAGGTTTTTATTTTATTACGAAATGATTTATTCAAAATTTCAGGAATATGATTCATTCTCAGGATATTGATTTTTCGTGGCTGAAAGGTGATCTGCCTGTTTTTTTGCCGATCATTCTGGCATTAGTTTCTTTCACCGTTTATTGGTTTGTCGCTAAATCTGAACTGATCAAAGCTCGCTTTTATGGCCGTTTCAATTTTGACCGGGCGGCTGCATATCACATTACTTTCAACAGAATAATTGGATTTGTGTCGATGGGTATTTTCCCGATAACTATTTGTCTGGCTTTTCTTCCTGAATTTTCACTTGCAAATTATGGCCTGTCGTTTAAACCAGAAACAGCTTTGTTTTCATCTGTCTCAATAATTGGTCTGGCATTGTTGTTGGTTCCTCTGGCATATTTGAGTGCTAAAAAACCGAAGAACCTGCTTAACTATCCGCAAATACGCTCAAAAATCTGGACTAGAAATCTGGTACTGGTAAATGCATTTGGGTGGGCCATCTATTTATTGGGCTATGAAATGCTATTCAGGGGAGTTTTACTGATTCCGCTGGCAGATCATATTGGTATTTGGCCGGCGATCGCTGTCAATATTGCCTTCTATTCGGCAACTCACATTCCAAAAGGACTTGGGGAGACAATCGGAGCAATACCTTTTGGGCTGGTTCTTTGCATTCTCACACTTTTATCGGGCACAATCTGGATCGCCTTTTTCGCTCATCTCATTATGGCGCTGACTTCAAGTTTCACATCGTTAAAATTTCATCCTGAAATGAAATATCTAAAATCCTGAAACGATTTAATCTTCAGTATAACATTCTAAGTTGAGTGAACGAAATAATGTTGTATTTGTTTTGTTCACTTTTCTTGACTCACCCCGTGGCATCTGCGATGCTCTGCCCCTCTCTACACGTAGAGAGGGGAGAAGTCCGCTAGCGGACTTGGGGTGAGTAACAATTAACCCAAATTACGCATTAGGAAAATAATAAAGTTTAAATTGTTGATATATAATATTTTAATATCCTATTTTTCTAGTGCGTAGCATTAGACATTTTTAAAATTAAAAATCCCTGCATCCCATGTTCTGTAAGGATTATAGAGGTTTCTTGAATTCACTTTTTTACCACCAATACGTAATTTGGGATTAAAATATACGACAATAAATTGCTCTTATTACTTATATAAATCCTTGAAAAAGAAAAAGTCTCCGATTCGGGGACTTTTTGTGAGATATCTTTTAAATTGAGATTTACAACACCCTATTTTGCTACAGAAAAAACGGATTTAGCAGTGCTCATTCTACCATCGTCTGTAATTCCCTGAACTCGTATTTCGAATGTTGAAATCAATTTTCCAGCCGTTACGGGGAATTCAAAAACTCCGGTTTGGTCGGTTTTTCCGAAAGGTATCCATAAAAGGGTAGCGGGTACAACGTTCTTTTTTACTGTCGTAAATTCATTCGGTATTCGGTAAATTCCATCGTATTGGTTGGTATTTTGTGATTGCTTTCGTGCTGCCTCCACACTTTTTGCATTTTTCAAAAACACTTCAATTAATCCAACATTATTTAATCCGGTATATCGTTGAATGTCAACTGGATTGGTAGAAATGTTAACGTGATCAACTTCCATAGGCGAAATGCTTTGAATTGCCGAAATATCGGTGCCCATTTGCTGTCCGTCTAAAACAATTAAGGCGCCACTCTGGTAATAAAACGAATTCTCCGACCCGATAAAAACTATTTGATTGTTTATCAGATTGTAAGGTTTCATGGTTTTTATTACGTCCAAAAGGTTTGTTGACGACATTAGCAGGCGGTGCTGGGCTTCTGCTGCCGAAGTATTTGCTTTAACCTGTTTGGGAGCCTTTGTAAATAGATCGGGGTTATTTGCGTAGTAGCTTGCATCAACAAACTGATCTTTATGCAATAAGCTGTTTTTTAGCGCGATGTGTGAAATTAGATTCGAAATCCTGGCATCAAAATTTTTGTCGTATTCAAGTGTTAATTCTTTCTTTCCGTTGGAGTCGGTTGCTTTGGCGGTAAAATCCTCGATGTTTGCAGCGTTGAGGTTTTGGAATGTGAATCGACCATCCTCGTTGGTAGTCGTGGTGAATATTTGCATGCTTTTGTTGTTCACCAGGCTTACTTTTGCTTTGTACATTTTTTCACCGTTTTTATCGGTAACAAATCCTGAAATACCATTGTTCCTATCGTTTAAATCGGCCGAACTTCCAGCTTTATAAGTCAGGATTTTATTCCAATCGAAGGCCTTCAACCGGTTCGAAATCAGAAATAAATCCATTAGTGACGAGTTGTTTACCGAGTTGCTTGTTGCATCAGCAATTAGCGAGTACGGATTTTCGAGTTCAGAACCAACCTGCAGGCATTCGTCAATTTGGGGTTTCCCGGGTTTGTTACTTAACTTATCGGAAATCGAAATCATCATATTTCCGATAACCGGCTTATTGTTTTCATCCAGCAAGCTTACTTTTACGTTCATCTTTTGATCGGGACGGAGAACCGTTTTTTCGGGCTGTACATCGATTTTTAGCGCTTCTTTTTTGTCCTGAAACAGAAGTCGGCTGGCTAAGACCGCTCCGTCTTTTTCAAAGACAGTCAGCATATTAATTCCGTTGGGCAGGTTGTCTGCCGGAATCTTGATTCGTCCAATTCCATTGATTTCCATGTCGGCAGCCCAATAAATACTCGTTCCACTTGTAACTGTCAGCGCAACAGAATGTTTTTGTTTGTCAGCAAAAATTAAATTGGCCGATATAAAATCATTATCCGATTTGATTACAGATAAAGCTAACCCGTTGCTGTTTAGTTCAGGCAGATCAAAGGTTTGATTGGTGCCGGTTTTTCCTGAAATTTTAAGTTTATATTTTTGATTTGCTTCGCTTTGGAATGAGAAAATTCCGAGTCCGCGAGTAATTGATTTCACCATTGCGACAGGTTTTCCTTGTTGGTCGATCACCGAACCTTCAATATCAACTGGTATTCCCCATTTATTGAAAGCAGTAAATCCAATTTTGGCCGGGATTCCGGTGATCAAACGACCTCCTTCAGGATAAAAGTGAAGTACCAACGGGTCTATGTTTGTTGGAAAGAAAATTTCGTGTGTCCAAATTTCACGTGAGTCGGTTAGCAGGCAGACAAATGGTTCGCCGTTAGTTTTTTGAGGAACTGTTATCGGTATAGTTACATTGCCGTTCTCATCGGTTTTTAATTTTTCTTTTGCAACAACTTCAGAACCATTTAAAAGTTGGTAACGAAGCTGTGCATTTTTCTGAATTTCACCCGAAACAGTTTTAAGTGTAACAAAAATCTCATTTTTTTGTCCAGCCACGAAAATGCTGTCTTTCGCTTTTGTTTCAACCAGCCATTGATTGCTGTACAGCGGATCGATAATCAAAGTGCACATCGAAATTTCATCGACCGATGTTTGCTGCGAAGTACGTGCCACCAGGTAATAGTTGTCGTTGCCGAGTTCCGCCGGAATTTGCAAATCGCCGTGGACTGCCGAACCGTCGACTTTAAAAATATCCTTGATAACCGAGGAACCTTTCCTGTCGTACAGATTGACATGAAGCTCGCGATTCCCACTCAAATCCGGCCGGTTGGAAGCATCTGTGATAACCGCGCTAAACCAGATGGTTTCGCCTGGTTTATAATGAACCTTATCTGTGGTTATGAATACTTTCTCGCGTGGGTAAGTGCTGAAATAATTTGCAATCTGTTCGTTAATTTTGGGTATCGGGCCTGATTCCTGAGCTGGAAGGACCAATGCAGATAAAGCAAAGGCGAGTAAAAGAAATAAAGTTTTCATAATATCAGGTTAGTTTGTGGTATTTACTTTGGCATATTTTCGTTGATATTAAACAAGGTATCGTTTTTCATGGAATATTTTTCCAGCGCTTTGCGGAGTTCTTCCGAAGGCTTTATAGTATTGTAATTACCCCAGAAATTTTCGTCGTTGTTCGTTATCTTTTCAGTAAAAATATCCTTCGAACTAAATAATTCATTCCTTTTGTAATGGGTTCCATTGTCTGGTTTAAAGTCTGTTATGAGTAATTCAGAAATGCTGTGAAAAATGGAATTTATTTTGTCTCTTTTGCTCTTAACTCTGAAGTTTATGGATGTTTGTGCTGTACTTAAATGCCATTTTCCTCCGGATCTCTTGTAACCAACTTTGTAATCAACTTTAACCGGCCTGACATAAAAATCTTTAGGCTTTTTCCGGATCAGAGATTCGTGGGCGAACTTTAAGCCCGAACGACTTAGACTGAACTCGGCCTGCACCAAAGCAAACGACGACATATCCACATACAATTTCCCCTGATAGCAAGGGTAGTCAATCTTTTCTTTTGGTTTGAACTTGATGACATAGGTGTCGCGGTTGTCGACTTCAATAATTTCGTCGAGCGAATATTTGTAGAAATCACGAAATTCGGGATCAAGAAATGAATCGAGTGTTTTTACGACGTCTAGTTTTGTGATGTAATATGGCCCACCCTGAATTTTGAAATCGACAAACTTAAATGGTTTGACGTTCATGTTTTTCCGTCCTTTCAAAAACTTGACCTTATCCTGAGCATACGAGTTGTCGTACGGCGATTTTCGGATTTCCATAAGCGCCTCAGCTACATCAATGTACGTATTGTCCTGTTTTAGAACTTCGCGGTAAAACGAAGTCATTATTTCAGGATTGGTTGGATAGTTCAGCGAAATTTTTGAAAGTATCCTGTTCAGAATTTCCTGAGGGTTGATGAAAGTGACTTTTATTTCCTTTATCTGAACGGAAGTTTGCACCAAATAAATAATACAGGTTGAACTGTCGACTTCGCTGACCGCTTTTTTGTATGGTTTAAAACCCAGGCACGAAGTAACAAGCGTGTCTTGTTCCATCGATTCCGGAATTTTCAGTTCAAATTCACCGTCAGAATTCGAAATTGTCCCAATGTTTTGACCAATGACTGAAATACTTGTGTATGGCAAAACTTCATTTTCTTCACGGTCGATTATCTTGCCTTTGAAGACGATTACTTTCGACTTTTGGAGAATGTTTTCATCATCTTTTTTTTTTACATCCTCAGTTTCAGAACTAGTAATAATGATTTGTTCGCCAAGAACTTTGTAATCGAATTTGAAATTGAACAACTGGTCAAGCGCTTCACGTATTGATTTGTCTGAAACAGAAAAATCTACTTTTTGGTTGGCATCAATGAGTAAAGCGTCGTATGAAAAAAAAACCTGTGCCTGCGACGATATCTTTTCAAGGATTGCAGCAACAGTTTCGTTAGTTGCTGTAAGTGATATTTTTTTTTCCAGTACGGAATTGCTTTCCTTTTGTCCGTAGGCAACCCTAAAAGATAAAAGGAAAACAACGATAAAAAATCCGTAAACTGGTTTCATTCTCAGAACATTTTTTTCAGGAAGAATTCTGTTTTTATCTGTTCCCCATTCCGCAGTACTGTTAATTTTATACGTCGGTCTTCCTGACTTTGAAACAGCAAATTTATATCATTTAAGGTTAAAGTTTTATGACTTGTGTTGTTTAATGAGAGAATCTGGTCATTTTCCTGAATACCTGCATAATACGCAGGAGAGTTCTTCCGGATATTGGTTATCAGAAAGATTGGCAATCCGGGCATCGGGTTGGTTACCTCCAATCCACTCATGTTGTAATTGAAATCGTCTTTCAAATCGGCGTTTGGCCTTAAGATGAGTCGTTTGTTCGGATAATCCATGGTTACGTAAAACCTGCGGAGAATCTCGGCGCCAAGTGTTCCGTTTCGATCGTTTTTACCAATTAGTTGGTCGACCATATCGTTTTCAGGAAATGCAACAATTGGTTCGTATAGCACCAGCGGACCAACCCAAATCGCCCCAATTCTTCCTTTTGTGCCGTACAAATCGCCACTCAAACCCCGACCCAAAAACGTTTCAATGTGGTTTTCCGGGAGTGAAATTCGGCTGTCGGAATTGGTCGAAAGCCAGATGGCATCGCTTGCGCCGGTATCAACCAACAATTTTACGGGCACATCTTCATTTTTGTCGGTTACAATGCTGGTTTTTACAAAGGGTTTGTTTTGTTCGAAACTCAACGGCAAAACTATGTCTTTTGGATGCTCGCGGTAGGTAAAATACTCAGGCTTTGTGAGGGTAATTTTATGTTGAGGATAATCGATTTTCACCACATAATCTTTGAAAAGATTGAACCCGATCAGGCCGTGAACCGGAATTCCGAGTATGTGCGAAATCTGGAAGTTTTCGTTGATCACCATGTGAATTTCCTGGTCGTAGGCCACCAGACCATTAATTTTTATGGTATTGTTGCCAGATCGGTAAGCCGTCAGTTGTTCTCCTTCGCCAAGTCCTTTCACATTTATGGGCTGCAGATAGTTCAGATTCAGCTTATTAACGAACGGGAGCTCGGTAATTATGGGGTAACGCACACCGGTATCTAAAATAAAATTCAGGGTATCTGAGTTATTGATGGCAACCGGAATGATAATGAGGTTACTCGATGATTTAAAATTAATTGTCATCGATTTCCTCTTCGGATTATCAAAAATAAAGCCGGTTTGATTGGTATAATTCCTGATTTTTTTATCGTAGTCGATACTTTTGTTCATCGGAACATAGTCTCTGATAACCAATATATTATCCTGTATTTCGAAAAGCAGGTAAAAGTCTTTCATCAACTGATCGAGCACATATTTCATGGGCTTATTCGATACATTCAGATTGATATTTTTTCCTTCAATAAGTTTCGAATTGTAGGAATAATCGAGGTTGAGGTATTTGCAAATGCGTTCTATTACATTTGAAAGTGATTCATTTTCAGCATAAATGCTGATGTTTTGGTCAAGAATATTTGGTGTTTGATCGTCTTTTTGTTCTTGTTTTGTATTCTGTTTGGTCGATTTTTTTTGTCCAAATGAATTATTTGGCATTAAAACGAACAACACAAACATTATGACAACAAGAGAAAAGGGTATAATTCGCATTGTTTTCATGGCATTTCAACAATTAAAGTTAGGAGCGAACCTTTAAGATATACTGCCCATCAACATTTTGGGACTCGATCTGAAACGTCGTTTCGATGACTTTCAGGATAAAATCGAGGGAATAATTATTGAACGTGGCAGTGAGCAGTAATCCGTTTAGCTTTGAGTCAGCCAAACGAATTTTAACTTTATACACTTTTTCTAAATTCGCAATTACTTCGTTCAACGAAGTCGCCTTAAAAATGAGGTTGTGCGTCTTCCAGGCTAAAAAGTTTGGGTCCTGGTTGGTCGTTTTGAGCAACGAATTGCTCGAGTAAACCAAAGTTCCCTTATCGCCCGGAGTCAGGATCAGTTCATTGGTTTGTGCGGTTTCGGCTACCTGATTTAAAACCTGTACTTTGCCGGTTTCAACGATAACTTCTACCAGTTTCGACTGCGGATAGGCATTTACATTAAAGCTGGTACCAAGAACTTTAATCTGTGCTTTTCCTGCATGAATTATGAAAGGTTTGTTTTTGTTGGGTTTCACTTCAAAAAATGCTTCTCCTTCGATGCTGACTTCGCGGGTATCACGGCCAAATTTCTTTGGGTAAGTTACTTTCGTATCGCTGTTCAGGCTCACCAAAGTTCCATCGGGAAGCGTAAACGTATTTAAGACCTGATCAGCGGCAGAAATTACCAGCATTTTCTCGGTGGCCGAAGGTGTAAAAAACGCCTCGTATCCCGACACCAATACGACTGCTGCAACCAAAACAGCAGCAGCTAAACGGAATACAGGGTTAAATATAATTTTCCTGATTTTCGTTTTTCCGGTTGACGTTTGGTTGTGAATTTTTGACTCAACTTTGTGCCAGGCTTCATCTGACGGATATTTTTTCAGGTCGAAATACAAATCAACAGATTTGGTCATTTTTAGCAATTGCTCCCGTTCTTGCTGATCGGCGACAAGTTCTTCGACAACCGGTTCTTCAGAACCCGCTATTGCATCAGGATTTTTGTCGTAAATAGCTTTTGCAATTAACTCCCAATCTTTATCTTCTATGTGCTGATTTGTTTTCATACGAATATAGGACATTAAACAACAGGTTAACCCTTATTGGCTTAATGCGTTTTTTTTAAGATTAAAAATAAAGTCATCAGGTAGTTGCTGTAATCTTTCAGATCTTCGCGCAAAAATTTCAAAGCCATTCCCATTTGGGCCTCCACCGTTTTGACCGAAATGTCGAGTGTTTCAGCAATTTCTTTGTATTTCATTCCTTGCTCGCGGCTTAGCCTGAATATTTCTTTTCTTTTGGGCGGGAGCGAATTGATGCTTTTTTCGATCCGCTCAACCAAATCCACTTCAAGAAAATGCTGTTCGGAAGCAATTTCGTGATGCGCCGATTCAAGTACTTTGCTGGCGTACTGTTTTTTTATTTTTTCGTGCTGAATCTGGTTGAGGCAGTGGTTTCTTACCGATCGGAAGAGGTAGTGTTTCAATGACGATTCGATGTTTACTGTTTCGCGCTTCTCCCAAATTTTTACAAACATATCCTGAACAGTTTCTTCTGCCAGTTCACTGTCGTTCAGAAACTGCCGGGCAAAATGACACATTGCCGGGTAGTATTTCCGGAACAGAGTTTGAAATGCACGTTCATCTCCGACTTTGAGTTTATGATAAAGTTCCTTGTCTTCAGTCAAATCCATATATTCTATGGCTTCCGCAGCGATTTTTGAGAATTCGGCTAAAGGTATAAAAAAAATGAAAATCGGGTTGAGCTCATTGTCTGTTGTCCAGGCTAAATGAAGAATGAATGACATAATTTGCAACACTATTTTCTGTTTTCCAGCTTGAAGTATTTTCAAGAGTGGAAAAGTCCGTGCTTGTTTTGCCAACCTGAAATTTAGCTAGAACTGTTTTCGGACGATTAATCTGTTGTTAAACAACGTTATATAACCTGATTTCTCGATGGCTCGGGGAGGATTTTCGTGCTTTTAAAATGAAGCAAAATCCGGATATTTGAAAAAAGACTAAATTTAGACAGGGCAAACTCACACTTTATCAGGTAAAAATAGTTAATCTTTTTTCTTTGTATTTATTTATAAATCAGTGATTTGGTTGTTGTTTTTTACAATTAAAATTCGTATATTGCATTGATAATCAAAGCAATACGAATTTTGAAAACAACAAATGAATTAAGGTCTATTTTCAGTCAAATAGACGACCCCAGAAGCGATATAAACAAGCTTCATAAATTAGAAGACATCCTTCTTATCGGAATTATTTCAGTGATTTGTGCGGCAGATACGTGGAAAAACATGGAGACTTATGCAAAAGCAAAAGAACAATTTCTGCATTCATTCCTTGATTTACCAAACGGAATTCCTTCTGACGACACCTTCAACCGTGTTTTCTCATCTATTGATAGTGAGCAGTTTGAAGCTTGTTTTGTGGATTGGGTAAGTCGCCTGGTGAACTTGACCGATGGCGAAATTATCCCTATCGATGGAAAAACCATTAGGGGAGCAAAAGCCAATGGGAAAAAGTCACCCTTTCATATGGTGAGTGCATGGGCAACAAACAATAATTTGGTTTTGGGACAAGTGAAAATTTCTGAAAAGTCGAATGAAATTACTGCCATCCCCAAATTACTGGAGCTGATTACCGTAAAAGGATGTACCGTAACAATTGATGCCATGGGGTGCCAACAAGAAATAGCACGTAAGATAATTGAACAGGAAGCTGATTACATTTTAGCTGTTAAGGAGAACCAGAAACAATTGTACCAGGATATTGCAGATGAATTTAGGTTCGGGAAAAATATTCTGGCAGATTTGACGGAAGAACTTGACCATGGGCGCATAGAAACCAGAAGATGCAGTGTTATAACAGATTTTAGGTTCATTGAAAACAAGCAAGAGTGGGCAGGGTTAAAAAGTATCGTTAAAATTGAAAGCATAAGGGAATTTAAAAACTCAGACAAACCAAATGAAACGGCAACAAGATATTACATATCCAGCTTATTGACTGAAGCAAATCAATTACAAAGGGCAATCCGCTTGCACTGGGGAATTGAAAACAAACTTCATTGGGTTTTGGATGTCGCTTTCGCTGAGGATGCTTCCAGAAAGAGGGCAGGAAATGCTGCCCAAAATTTTTCGATACTCAGTAAAATTGCTTTGAACCTACTCAAAAAAGAAACATCCGAAAAACAAGGAATTAAAGGGAAAAGGTTAAAAGCCGCATACGACCATAATTACCTACTCAAAGTTCTCGGTAAAAAAGTGTGAGTTTCCCCTGTAAATTTAGAGGGAAATCTTTTGTACAAAGGAATTTTCCATTATTTTTGCAGCCGGTTTACGAACAAGCCCGAATGGCGGAATTGGTAGACGCGCTGGACTCAAAATCCAGTGATAGCAATATCGTGCCGGTTCGATTCCGGCTTCGGGTACAAAAACGAAATCCACTGATATTCAGTGGATTTCGTTTTTTTTGGCAACTAGGTTCTATACGTTTACTTCTGCTTTACACTTATTGCTTCAACTTTATTTACTCTTTTCTCGGTGGTGCCAGAATTGTTTTCCGGGGCATTTTTGCTGGCCGTTTTATTGCTGCGCGACGAGTTGTGGTCTTGTGCTTTGGTTTTTGCGCCAGTCGATTTCATATCCGACTTTGCTTTGTAATAATCATATCCTTTTTTTGAACTTGCTTCGGGTTTCTGTTCCTGACCGTTAGGCACAGTATCATTTGTAGCGATTTGTCCGTTTGTGCGATTACTTCGCGTTGTATTGTGATTTACGGCTTTTACC
This sequence comes from Prolixibacteraceae bacterium, assembly GCA_963677955.2. Classification (GTDB taxonomy): domain Bacteria; phylum Bacteroidota; class Bacteroidia; order Bacteroidales; family Prolixibacteraceae; genus Aquipluma. Next base: position 1,907,109 of record CAXXQR010000001.1, on the reverse strand, counting down.
TGGCTAGCATTCTCCGTTTTTGATGCCCGATTTGTTTCTGATGTGTTTTTTGGCTGAACTTGCGCTGTAACAGTCCATCCTGAAAATACTAATGCTGAAACCAGCGAAATTTTTAAAATCGATTTCATAATGGTCGTTTTATTGTGTTAAAAAGTTACTTAAAAGCTGACAGTGAGCATGATTGACTGGTCAACAAGATCCCTGTCAGACAGGTTCAAATCGTGAACCTGGTGATAGTTGTATTCCAAGCCTACTTTATGAAAAAATAAACCCGATTGAACCAGCACTGATCTTCTGCTGGAATCGAAATCCTTAAAGAAGTTTTCTCTGGATAGTGTAACTCCCTTGGCGCTGAGTACAAAATTGATGGATTCAGTGATCTTCGAATTCACATTTACTTCCAAAATGCCACTAAATCCAGACTCAAAATCTGCATTGTTTCCGTTGATGCCAGATTGAATCTTAAAATTCTTATTCAATGTTTGCTGAAAAGCATATCCAAGTCCGTAGGTCAGTTCCCAGGTTGTTTGATCATCTTTTTGGTATGAATAATGTTTTTGTCCCACAAAGAGTGTCTGATATAAAAATAGCGGATCGAGAAAACCGGTGCTGTTTTCTTCAATCATTCCTTTTCCAAGATTCGTTTCGGCAGTCGTTTCGAGGAATAAGCGAACCGATGGAACCTTAATAAGCGGCATTGAGGGTGTAATTGAAAGAATAAATGCGTCCTGCAATTTCTCAGCAGCTTCGCCTTTCACTTTTCGTTCGCCATATTGCATAAACAAATTTGAACTAATCTGGAACTTTGTGCCGATGTAATCGAAATCTGAATTTAATGTTCCGAGCCATTGCAAATTTGTCGTTCGAACTCCTTCTGTGTTTGAATCGCTGAAAGTCAACCCTAAACTTGGCCGAAAATGAAATTGTGTTTTCTTTTCTCCTCTTTCCGCTTCTATCGAATCATTTTCCTGAACCATCTTTTCCGGAGAATTAACTGTAATGGCTAAGCCAGAATAGTCGGAAAAAGTAATCAGAAAAATGACGGCTGTAAGGAATTTCATGCGAAAACTTATTTGGCACTTGTTCCTTTTGAATTAATTGCCAGGCAGGCGCCACCTTGCATGGTCAATATAAAATGACACGAACAGTACGTTTTTGAACTGCCTGTATTTGAAGCGCCCCAACTCCACGAAAGGATTAAATCGTATTCTCCGTCCGGGCAATCAGATGGCAGCGAAAACTGGCCATTGTTTATGCGGATATTATTAAACTGATTTCCTCCCGGATTTTTGCCACCTTTTATAGTCAATCCTCCAATCGGGTTTCCGGCCATTCGTTTTCCGGTTGCCATTCCCGAAGCTGCATCTCGCGGACTGGTTACCTGCGATACCGAGTTATCAACCGAATTTACTCTGTAAACCATTGGTTTGTGCATTCTCCGGCCTGTTGCCAAACCTGAACCCGCCTCCCTGGATTGAAGGGGTTCACTTGCAAATACAATTTCGCAACCGTCATCGGTTCCGACAATTTTTACAATACTAACTTCAGAGTTTTTCGAATCGATTCGATCGTTCGACTGGTTGCTTTTCGTTTTCGTTTTTTGAATCAATTCTGTTCCAACCTGGGCCAGTAAATTTCCTGAAATGGCACCGAAAATGGTAAAAAAAAGAAAAATCGATGTTAGTTTTTTCATGATCGTTAAGTTTTTAGGTTTTCTAATTTAATTCTAAATATAAGACAAAAAAGTCTTTTATTTGTTCTGCTTTCAGGAGATAAAATTTCTAATTTTGTGCTATATTGCTTTGCCGTTAATTTCTAGTTGAAAGAATAGTATATCAAATAATGTTTCAATATATTTATTGCTTCAAAAAGTTTTTACTTATCGAAATGGAATATGAACGAAAAATCTAATCCGAAAATCCTGATTGCAGAAGATGTAGAGTCAAATTTTTTGTATTTAAAAGCTGTTCTTAGTAAACTAAACGCAGTTATTTTCTGGGCAAAAAACGGACTTGAGGCAGTGGAAATTTGTGACAGAGAAAATTCTATTGACTTGGTATTTATGGATTTACAGATGCCTGAAATGAATGGCTACGAGGCTACACAGGTTCTGAAAAAGAGATTCCCGCTAATGCCTATTGTTGCACAAACCGCATTTGCTATGTCCGACGACCGTGAAAAAGCGTTGGATGCCGGGTGCGACGATTACCTTGCAAAACCGATCAAATCGAAGGATTTACTTAGTATCGTAGAGAAGTTTCTAAAGTTATAAATGCTGAAAATATTCAAAACAAAAACGTTCGTCAGATTAAAGGCGGACGTTTTTTGTAATGTATGGTGTGCAACGAATACACATCAATCATTACTTTTGCAGGTTGTTGGACACGAATTAACCAATTCGGTCAAAATAAAGTACATGTCAATTATTCAGAAAAATGGAAAAGCAATCCAATCAAAATAAGCAATTTTTACTCGATCAGCGCTATTTGAAGATGGCCTCTATCTGGGCACAGAATTCCTATTGTAAACGTCGGCAGGTTGGCGCTTTGCTTGTAAAAGACAAAATGATTATTTCAGACGGGTACAACGGAACGCCTTCAGGATTTGAAAATAATTGTGAAGACGAAAACAACAAAACCTTTCCGTACGTTCTACATGCCGAAGCCAATGCAATTACAAAAGTGGCAAAATCGAACAACAGCAGCGATGGCGCAACTTTGTATGTAACTTCTTCGCCCTGCATGGAATGCGCAAAACTCATTATTCAGGCGGGAATTAAACGGGTGATTTTTTACGATAATTATCACGTTGAAGATGGAATTCTTTTGTTGAAAAAGGCGAATATCGAGGTTCTACAGATTGGTTTGGGAGATTAAAGAAAGGTTCAGAAAACAATATAATAACAGGAAATTCAGTATAATATCTTTATAGTGAATCGGTTATACTGAAATTTCCACAATAAAAAGTCATGAAAAACAACAAATTCTCAGTTTATATACCGGTTTTGCTGGCAATTGCTTTAGTTACCGGAATTCTCATCGGAAATAAACTGAACAGAAATTCGGGAAACTCCTATACTGCACTTTCAAAGGTTAATAAGCTCGATGCCATTGTAGATTTAATACACAATGCTTATGTCGATTCTATTTCGACCGATACACTGATTGAAAAGACAATACCTCAATTGCTTAAAAATCTTGATCCGCATACAACTTACATACCGGCAAAGGAACTGGGTGGCGTTGAAGATGAAATGCGTGGTGACTTTGGTGGCATCGGTGTTCAGTTTTCCATTCAGAACGATACGGTAATGGTGGTTGACGTTATTTCGGGCGGACCATCTTCAAAACTTGGAATTATGCCCGGCGACCGCATTGTTACTGTAAATGATACGCTTTTGGCGGGCGCAGGACTTAAGAATGACAAAGTTATGTCGAAGCTTCGGGGTGAAAAAGGCACCAAAGTGAATGTTGGAATCAAGCGAAAAGGTTTCAAAGATTTGCTTTCGTTTGACATTATCCGAGGTGAAATTCCAATTTACAGCGTCGACGTGAGTTACATGATTGATCCGGTGACAGGATATTTAAAAGTGAGCCGCTTTGGTGAAAAAACATACCAGGAATTTATGGAAGGCATGAAGAAGTTGGATCAGCAGGGAATGAAAACTGTAATTGTTGATTTGCGCGGAAATCCCGGTGGTTATCTGAATGCGGTGATCCGGATGGTCAATGAATTTCTGGATAAAGGCGAATTAATCGTTTATACGGAAGGAAACTCTCAGGCCCGAAAAACTTACCAGGCTGATAGCCGTGGTGCTTTCAGGGATAAACGTGTGGTGGTTTTAATCGATGATTTCTCGGCGTCGGCCAGCGAAATTTTTGCCGGAGCTATCCAGGACAACGATCGTGGCTGGATTGTGGGACGCCGTTCGTTTGGCAAAGGCCTTGTTCAGGAACAAATTCCGTTTAACGATGGAAGTGCACTTCGCCTGACGGTTGCGCGTTACTATACGCCAAGTGGCCGCTGCATTCAGAAACCTTACGACAAAGGAAATGACGAATATTACAAGGATATTATGGAGCGCGCCATTCATGGCGAATTCCAGAAGAAAGACAGTATTCACCTGACTGACACTGTAAAATACCACACACTTTCGGGCCGCGTTGTATATGGCGGTGGTGGAATAATGCCCGATTATTTTATTCCGGCCGACACAATGGGTTATTCGCCATATTATTCAAAAGTGACACAAAAGGGCTTGGTTTATCAGTTCGCTTTAGGATATGCCGATTCGCACCGTAGTGAACTTACAAAACTGAAAACTGCCGACGACTTTGAAAGCTATTTCGGGAAAATGGATATTTTGAAAGAGTTTGTGACTTTTGCCGAAAAGAAAGGCGTGAAAACAAATACGGCTGATCTGAAAATATCTTCGAAAATTATTGGTAATCAGGTGAAGGCATATATTGCACGCAACATTATCGGCGAAGAAGGTTTTTATCCGATTATTAAAAACATTGATAACACGCTTCTTCAGGCCATCGAAAAATCAAAGATTCCAATTCAGGAAAATTTAGTAAGTGCTGTAACAAAATGAAAAGCTGATCGTCTTACTTTTAAAATGTAAGGAAGCAGCATGAACGTAAAGGAGTACAACCAGTCGGTTGATCTGTATTCAGATAATGTTTTCCGCTTTATCCTGAAAAATATTAAGGACGAAGAACGTGCCCGCGATATCGTTCAGGATAGTTATGAGAAGTTGTGGCGGAATGCTGAAAATGTGAATTTCGAAAAGGTTAAATCGTATTTATTTACGACTGCTTACCATACTATGATTGATGTTTTGCGGAAAGATAAACGCCAGTCTTACCTGGAAGATTACCACGTTCCGGAAAATATGCATGACGATCAATATTCCGATTTGGCTGAAATTTTGAACGAAGCGGTAAAACAGCTTCCAGAAATTCAGCGGTCGGTAATTTTGTTACGCGACTACGAAGGCTACTCCTACAAGGAAATAGGAGAGATTACAACACTTAGCGAAGCTCAGGTTAAAGTTTATATATATAGAGCCCGGGTTTTCCTGAAAAATTACATTGGTAAAATGGATTTGGTGATATGAATATAACCAGAGAAAATTACGAACCTTTTTTCCTCGATTACCTCGAAGGTAACCTGGAAGAAAATAAGATCGATCAGTTTTTGGATTTTCTGGAACAGAATCCCGATCTAAAGGAAGAACTGCAGCTTTTCGAGAATGTTCATCTGCCCGAAGAGTCGATTGCTTATCCTGAAAGGGAAAAGTTATACAAAAGCACTGCGGACGAAAAAGAAGTCGTCGAAAAGCGGATGGTTGCCTATATGGAAGGTGACCTGAAAGACGATGACCGAAGATCGTTTGAAGCCTGGATTGCCACAAATCCTGAATTGAAGAAGGAATATGAACGTTATAACAAAACACGGTTGGTTCCAAATTCAGCAATTCACTATCCTGAAAAAAATAAGCTCTACCGAAAATCCGGTAAAACTGTTGTATTGAACTGGGTTGCTAGGGCAGCTGCCGTTGTTATTTTATTGTGGGGAGTAAATTCAGTTTACAACAATCAAACGGAGACTTTCCAGGCCGAAATAGGTAAGGAAATTGCTGAGGTTACTCCAAAAACCAATCCTGAACCACCCGTGAAACAAAACGACGCGGAGAAAAAGGTGCCAGAGACGGAGGTTCCTGTCAAACAAAATCAGCAGAAAGAAACCAAGCCAGCCAAAAAAAACAAAAGCATCCGTGAAAAAACCAAGGGAAGGCTCGAAGAAAAAAGATCTGCTGAGCCAAAATCTGTCGAAAAGGATTTGACGGCTTTTGTTGTTTTGCCCACACGAAATGCTCAACTTGAAAAAAGTGAGGAAGGAATTCAACTGGCAGTTTCGCACCGGATGGAAAATTTGCCTGTGAACGACGGAACGAAAGTGATGAGTGTCGACGAATTTCTGGCTGAGCGGGCTAAACGGGTTAGCGACGAAGGTCTTCTTTCTGCGAAACGAATTGCACGTGCCGGACTTGGGCTTGTGTCGGAGCTTTCAGGAGATATGATTGGCTATGGCGAAAAGAATGGCAAAATTACCAGCGTTGAATTTGAAAGTAAATTGATGGCATTTTCAATTCCGGTGAAAAAAAAATAATACGGCTGTAACATTTTAAAATAGCTCGCCGTCATACAGGCAAATTTTAAAAAGTACAGCCATGAAAAAAGTTATCTTCACTTTAATTGCAGCAGCAGTTTTTAGCCTGAGCCTGAAAGCTCAGGTACTTTCAGCCGACGAATTAGCTTTCACAAAAACATCAGAATCCATTCTTACTTCAGATACGGTTCAAACTTCATCGGATCAGGATACAGCAATTGTGCGTATTGGGAAAAAAGACGTTAAAGTTATTGATCACGATGGTGGAACCGAAATTGTTTGGGGAAGCGGCAAACACGGCAAAAAGCGATCGGGAAAATTTACTGGTCACTGGGAAGGATTGGGAATCGGATTCAACGGGTTCGACAAAGCAGATTACAGTCTATACGACGGGAATGATTTTATGTCGCTGAACCAGGGAAAATCGCTGGAAATTGATCTGAATTCTTTCCAAATGAATATCGGACTTGTTAAATCGTATGTGGGTTTGGTTTCCGGACTGGGTTTAAGCATGAACAATTACCGTTTCGAAAATCCGTATACACTTCAGAAAGGGCAGAATATGACAGAGGCGCATTTATTGGAGTACGACAACCTTTCAAAATCGAAATTGCTAACTACTTACCTGAATGTTCCGCTTTTGCTTGAGTTTCAAATTCCGGTCAATAACAACGACGGACGTCTTTTTGTAAACGCGGGTGTTATTGGCGGAGTAAAAATTGGCTCTCACACCAAAGTAAAATATGGCGATACCAAAGACAAAGACCGCAGCGGATTTAACATCAATTCGTTTAAATGCGAAGCTGCGGCAATGGTGGGTTATAAGGATTTCTGTTTATTTGCCAAATACAGTCTGACACCTATGTTCCAGGCAGGAAAAGGTCCCGATCTTACACCATTTACGGTGGGAATTTTACTGAATTAAACGATTCATCGAAATACGACCAAAGGAGTTTATCAAACCTGATAAACTCCTTTTTTGGTTTCTATTGTTTACCTTTGTGCTCAAAGTGCCAGCTAATTTTTTTTTGACGGCGATTAACTGCCGTCGTTTAAAGTTTGGTGCAATCATCACTTTTTATTTGGGCTCCGCAGTCATGAAACGAATACTTCAGTTTATTATCGTATGGTGTGTTGCTTTTCAGGTATTTGCACAGGAAAACGATTCCATCGTTGTGGTGCAAAGTCCCTCCGGAAGGCTTTCTAAACTGATTGATATTCAGGATTTGGTAAACGAAGGATACAACTATTGGGATAAGGATTTTAAAGGACACTGGGCAGGTGTTGAAATTGGGTTTAGCGGTCTGGCCAATCGCGATTACAGTATGTATCCGGCAGAAGATAACGGGTTTCTCGATAATAATTTTCTTCATTCAAATGTTTTAAACCTGAATGTTTTTCAATATTCAAAAGGAATTCAGCAAAGCCGGAACACAATTGGTATTGTGACAGGAATTGGCTTGAGTTTTCAAAGTATACGGCTAAACAACAGCACGACAATTTATACCGACGAAAGCCGAAAAGTATTTCCGCAGAATCTTTATTTCGATTCCAATCAAAAATCAAAATTGTCGTCGCTTTACCTCGAAATTCCTTTGGTGATTGAGTTTCAAATCCCAATTTCGAACGAGGCGAATCGCTTATATTTTTCAGCCGGAATAACAGGTGCCAAGAGGCTTGAAACACATACTAAAGTTAAATATAGGAAGGATGGCAAGCGTGAAAAGCTGAAATCTCCCGGCGATTATTCAATTCCTGAATACAAAGTTTCAGGAACAATGGGGGTGGGATACCGATGGATTAACCTGTTTGCAAGTTACGATTTGGTGCCATTATTCGAAGATCGTCGCGGTCCGGTTCTCTATCCGTTCACTTGTGGAATAAAACTAATCTCGTTTTGAGAAAACAAATATTTGTTATTTATGAAACTTCTGCTAATCAGTAATTCAACCATGCCAGGCGAAGCTTACCTGGATTATCCGAAGCACGAAATCAAAAAATTTCTGGGAGAAAAACCGATTACCGCTTTGTTTATTCCGTATGCGGCGGTTACCTTTTCTTTCGATATATACGAACAAAAAGTGGCTGAGCGATTTGCTGAATTGGGTTATCAGGTAAAAAGTATTCACCATTTTAGCCATTCGGTTGAGGCGGTTAAAAATGCTGAAGTTATTGTGGTTGGCGGCGGGAATACCTGGCAGTTGGTTCGCATGCTGAACGATAAGGAACTTATGCAGGCGATTCGCGAAAAAGTGCTGAACGGAACACCTTATATCGGCTGGAGCGCAGGCTCAAATGTAGCTTGTCCGACTTTGCGAACAACCAACGACATGCCTATAATCGATCCCCGAGGATTTGATACGACTGGTTTGGTTCCGTTTCAGATTAATCCGCATTACCTCGACGCCAATCCCGAAGGACATGGCGGTGAAACACGTGAACAGCGCATTCAGGAGTTTATAGAAATTAATCCTGAGGTTTATGTGGTTGGGTTACGCGAAGGAACCATGCTTAAGGTTGAGGATCAGGATATACAATTGATTGGAAATCGGACAGCCCGGATTTTTAAAAAAGGTAATGCTCCGGTAGAGCTGAATCCGGACGATGATTTTAGATTTTTACTTGAAAAGTAGCTCGGTGAGCTTATTTCACCGGTCCGTTCAGGAATTTTCCGGAGATAAACCGCACGGGATACCAGGCCGCCAAAAAACCAATGCCTGAAACCAGCAAGAAAATGATCAGCAGATCAGTGGTTCGAACTTCAACCGGATAAGCTGAAAAGATAAATGAACCTTCGTTCGGAATTTTCAGTATGCCAAATCGAATTTGTATCCAGCAAATTAGAACTCCCAGAATTACTCCGAAAAATGCACCTACCAATGAAATCATCCAACCTTCGAACAGAAAAATAGTCCGCACCAGTTTCTGGTTGGCTCCCATACTTTCGAGAATGGCAATGTCGGCTTTTTTGTCGATAATAAGCATCGAAAGTGAGCCGAGAATGTTGAACGACGCGATGACAAGTACAAAGGCCAGAATTAGAAAAATGGCCCATTTTTCGGATTGCATTACGCGATAAAAAAGCTCGTGTTGCTCGAATTGTGTTTTAACCAGAAAGCTTTTGCCTAAAATCTGTGAGATTTCAGTTTTGGCCTGATCCTCGGAAACGCCCGGTTTTAGCCCAATTTCAACGGCGCTCACCCGATTGCCCAACTGAAATATCTCTTGTGCATATCCGAACGGAACCAATACATATTTCGAATCAATGTCCTGTTGGTTAGCAAAAATTCCGGAGGCATAAATGGTGTGATGATTAAATGCATTGGCCAGTGTTGGCCGGCCCTTTGCTTCTTTATTCAACGTGTAAATGTGAATTGGATCTGAAAAGTTAAGACCAACCGATAAATAGTAGGCAACGCCTTCACCGACCAACGCATACGGAATATTTTGGTCTTCAAGCAGGAATTGACCGCTCGTGATAGCGCTGGTATCGATTCCCGAAACCTCGTTATAATTGGATGGAACACCTTTAAGCGTTGCAAAATATCGACGGTCGCCGTACATCAGGAATGCGTCTTCTTCAATCACTGGCGTAACCGATTGAACAGCCGCTAAATTTCGGATTGAGTCGAACTTCGATTGATCAATTTCGAACGATTTGCCGAGAGCCGCTGTGATTTTAATGCCTGGATCGAATGAGGAAAAAAGTGATTTGATGGAGAACTCGAGACCGTTAAAAACCGAAAGAATAACAACCAGCGCGAAAGTTCCTACAGTTACTCCTGCAACCGAAATTCCTGAAATCAGGTTGATTACATTGACCGATTTCTTCGAAATCAGGTATCGACGGGCTATATAGAAAGCGGTTTTCAATTCTCGTTTTGTTGATGACCCCCAAAGCGGGTTTTTATTTCATTATTTCCAGGCTTTGACAATTAAGCCTGTTCCGGTTTTATGCCTGATTCCCAAATCGAAAAAGTTGAGAACGATCGCGAAAGGATAAACAATCAGGTAATAAAACGGGAGGATGACGAAAAAGATTTTACTGGCTCCCAGCATTAAAATCGGGTATTTCATCGAAAGCTTCCACGATATTTTTCCGGGTGTTCCGTATGAATAGCGAGCTTCAACTTTCGAAAAACCGGCGGATTTCAGCTTGGCGTCAATTTCCGAAATATTGTATCCGTCGCGTACGTGCTCATCAATAAATCCATGAACACCTTCTTCGTGATCGTGGTCGTGCGAATCGGATCCGCCCTGATCGGAAGGAGTTGAGATCAGCAACATGCCGCCTTTTTTCATCGATGCGTAAAAATTTTGAAAAACTAGCACGTCCTCTTCAATGTGTTCCATCACGTCAACCGAAAGAACCAGATCGTATTTCTCTTTTTCCTGAAATTGAGTCAGGTCGGCCAGTTCGAATTTTACGCGATCAGATAAGTTTGCTTGTTGCATAAACCGGTTACAGTCTTCAATTTGCTCTGGCTTTATGTCAACTGCTTTAATTTCAGCATTTGCGAACCACTTGGCCATTCGGTAAGTGTATTGTCCAAATCCGGAGCCAGCGTCGAGTATAGTTTTTACTTCCGGAGTTAAATGGCTCCGGTTACGTAATTCTTTGCGAATATGCCAGGCGCGAAGCAAAAGCAAATCGAGCAGTTGGTAAAAAAGTTTACGCAGCGAAGGAGTTGTGTTAAATACTTTTCCGAGCGAACGTTTTATTGGATCGTATTGCATAATTGAGTTTCAAATTTCAAATTTCAAGTTCCAGCGGTGATCTATTCCTTGAGAAGCCGGTCAATGTTGTCGATGTAATCGAGACTGTCGTCGATGTGAAAATCGAGCTGTGGAACGATTCTCAGTTGCTTTCCAACTTTCAGGCCGAGCAAGCCTCTGATTCGCGATTGATGTTGTTTGATTTCAAGCAAGGTTGCGGCTCCTTTTTCCGATGGGAAAATGCTCAGATATACCCTGGCAACTGACAAATCAGGTGATATTCTTACATTGGTGACACTGATCAGGAGGCCATGAAACAGGTCTTTTCCTTCTTTTTGCAAAATATCGGCAAGATCCTTCTGTATCAGTCTTGATATCTTATTTTGGCGGGTCGTTTCCATTGTTTTATTTTTGAAAATTAAGCGCTCAAAGGTAGTTAAGTATTTACCATTAACCAATTGACAATTTTACAAATTCGAAATTAGATTACTGCCAACCAGACCGTTTATTTTATTTAAGTTCGCACCAGCAAAATACGTTTGACTTTTAACTTAATACGTTTGCCTTGATTTTCGATTACAGCCTTTGGGGACTTTTTCTGGCCAGTTTTCTGGCGGCGACTGTTGTGCCCTTTAGTTCCGAGGCTATACTTACCTTTCTGATTGCTAATGGAACAGATGTTTTTTCAGCGGTTTTAGTCGCCTCGGCCGGAAACTGGCTGGGAGGTATGAGCAGTTATGCCATCGGTTATCTGGGCAAATGGGAATGGATAGAAAAATATTTGAGGGTTAAGCGCGAAGATATCGAAAAATGGCACAAGCGATTGTATAAGCGGGGAGCAGTATTTGCATTTTTAAGTTGGGTTCCCTTTGTAGGTGATATTTTTGCGGTTTCACTTGGTTTGTTACGTGCAAACATTTGGATAACAGCGCTTGCCATGCTCGCCGGAAAATTTTTGCGATATGTTGTTTGGGCATGGCTCAGTGGTCTCATCTTCTAGCAAAATACCAATGGATTCATCTGAGAAATCGATCTTTTTGATTTTTAACCTGCTGATTGATAATTTACAGGACAAAATAGCAATTCATTAAAATATTTTGTTCTCTCAAACGTCAACACTTAAGTAGAGACTCTAAATTGAGTTTACATAGTTGTTGTTTACCTCCAAAAATCAATCGTTTACCTATTAAAATTGAAGGAATATCTACCTGCCGGAAATTGGTTCAGGATTAATTCTGAAAATTTGCACGAAAGAATTAATAAACAATTTACAATTAGGAAACGTTTCCTGTCTAAAATGTTTCCAATCTTTGCACAGAAATTAATAGTAGACAATAAAATGCAGGAAAAATTGAATTGGGATGACCCTAAACTGATTGAAATACTTGATAAAACAATAGAAATGTTTTATGAGTTTGGAATTCGGAATTTAAATATGGACGATATCAGTCGGACGCTTGGGATCTCCAAAAAAACGCTTTATCAGTATGTGAAAAGTAAAGAAGATCTGATAGAGAAACTTTTCATGTACGATGATATGAGATGGGATAGGGAATTTTCTAAATTAAAAATTGAAAATCTCAATGCAATAGATATTTTATTGAATGTAAGTCTTTTGGTATCAGAGGAGATTGCAAAATTAAACCCAAAACTGAAGTTTGAGCTCAAGAAATACTATGAACCGATTTTTAATCAATTCATGGTTCGAAAGCAAAATCACATATTCAATCTCATGAGCAGAAACATTGAGAAAGGAATAAATGAAGGACTTTACAGAAGTGATGTAAATGTTGAACTAACATCTGGATTATATGTAAGAAACCTGGTTGATATGCATAATAAAGATTATTGCTTTGTTGAAAACATCACTTTCGATGAAGTATTCGAAACAATGTTTGAGAATCATATTCGTGCTATCTCTACGCCTGAAGGCATCAAATATTTTGAAAAACGAAAATCAGAAATTACTCACCTGAATAAAGATATTAATAACCAATAATCATTTCAACACATGTTCAGAAAACAAAAACAGATTCTACTGCTGATAGCAATGATCCTCGGGTCAACATTGCTTTCGCGAGCTCAGGAGACCTCAAAGCTGTCTCTTGACGAGGCCATAAAAATGGCTTTGCAAAACAACACCGATATTCTTAATTCGCAGCTCGATCTTGATATGGCGAAAAAGAAGATCTGGGAAACTACCGCAACCGGATTGCCTCACGCCGATGCTAAGGTAGCGTACACTTTTTATCCCAAAGTGCCTACACTGCCTGCCTCTTTTTTCGATCCAAACGCTGATCCGAACGCCACCATCTCACTTATGCCAAAACAAAATATGGTGGGTGACTTAACTGTTTCTCAATTGATTTTCAATGGTTCGTATTTGGTTGGATTGCAGGCCGCAAAAGTTTATTATGGGTTAACCAAACAAAACAAGGAAAAGACCAGGCTTGATGTTATCGAAACTGTTGTTAATACCTATCACATGCTTCAGATGGCTGAAGAAAGCCGGAAAATTCTGAATCAGAATCTCGAAAACATGGATAAAACGCTGTACGAAATTACGGAGATGAACAAGCAGGGATTTGTTGAAAAAACCGATGTTGATCAGCTTGTAGTGACCAGTAATACGATTCGGAATGCCTTGAATCAAATTGACAGTAACCTCGATATGGGATACCGTTTGTTAAAAATTCAGTTGGGGCTCGAAGATTCAGTAAAAGTTGAACTTGCTGACGTTATGGAAAATGGTGATTCGCTGACAAAATCGAGCGTGCAGTTGATAGGTGAACAATTTAATATCGAAAGAAGCATTGATTATCAGTTGATCAATACGTCGGAGCAGGCAGCCCAACTACAATTAAAACTGGCAAAGTCGGCATATCTTCCAACATTAAACGGATTTTATGATCATACGGAAAAGCTGAAAGCACCGCTTTTGGATTTCCAGCCTAAAGATATGATTGGTGTAAATCTGAGTCTGCCTATTTTCAGCAGTGGCGAACGTTCATCGAAAGTTGCGCAAATGAGAATGTCGCTCGAAAAAGCTCAAAATACCCGGAAATTTGTATCGAACAGTCTGATGATGCAGGCCAGCCAGTACCAAAACGATGTGAAACTGAAACTGGAAAAATACCTGAACCAGAAAAAGAGCAAAGAGTTGTCGGACGATATTTACCAGAGAACACTGGAAAAATACAAACAGGGAATGTCTTCAAGCATGGACCTGATGACCGTTCAAAACCAATATCTGACAAATTTGACCAATTATTATCAAAGCATTTACGATTTGCAGGGCGCCAAATCAAAACTCGAAAAGCTGTTCAACATCAATCAGGACATTGATACGAAATAAGCTTTCAAATCAGACAATTATCCATTGAAAAAAACAAAACAAAAAAATCATACAATGAAAAAGATTATCTATTATTCAGTACTCACTGCTTTTTTGGTTTCGTGTGGTGCCGCTACCGATAAAAAAGCCGAGCTCGAAAAGCTGAAAGCTCAACGTGAACAGTTAAATACTGAAATTTTGAAGCTCGAAAATGAAGTTAATCCGAACGGTGAAAAGGCTGAAGGAAAAGCAGCTTCGGTGAATGTTACCGATGCTTCTGAATGTGTTTTTAATCACTATATTCAGGTTCAGGGAACTGTTGACGGAGACCAGAATATAGCAGTTAGCCCACAAATGAGCGGGATCGTAACTGCAGTATACGTGAAAGAAGGAACCCGCGTAAAGAAAGGCCAGGTAATGGTTGATCTGGATGACCAGGTTACGAAACAATCACTTCAGGAAGTAAACACACAATTGGAATTAGCCAATAGCATTTTCGAAAAGCAGAGTGCTTTATGGGACAAGAAAATTGGAAGTGAAGTTCAGTATTTACAGGCTAAGGCAAGCAAGGAGTCTCTGGAACAAAGAGTGAAAACAATCAAGGAACAGTTGAAAATGTCGAAAATTGTTTCGCCAATCGATGGTACCGTTGAGAGTGTTCCTCTTCGGGTTGGGCAAATGGCAGCAGCGGGGCAACCAACGTCCACCATCCGTGTGATAAACATGAGTGTAGCCAAAATTTCGGCCGACGTTTCGGAAACCTACGCCACCCGTATTCACGATGGAAACGCAGCATTGGTAAGTTTTCCAGATTTGGGAAAGGAAATTGAAACAAAGCTCAATTTCACCAGCCGCTTTATTGATCCGACCAATCGTACGTTTAAAGTTGAATGCAGAATTTCGTCGAAAGATGTTGAGCTGCGGGCCAACATGATTGCCTATATCAAAATTAAAGATTACACCAACGACAAGGCTTTCTGTCTTCCTGTGAATTATTTGCAAAGCAACCAGAGCGGCAAATTTGTATACATCGCCAAACAAAACGGAGACAAATGGATAGCCGAACAGCGAATGGTAAAAACCGGGATGGATTACGATGGAATTGTTGAGATTCTGGAAGGTTTAACTACCGGAGAAAAGATTATTACAGCTGGGTTCCAGAATTTAAACACCGGAGAAAGTATAGTTTTCTAACATCCAAAAATGATCAAACATGTCGAAAGAAAACAAGTTTAAAGAATTTTTTGCAACGAGCTGGGCGATCGAGAACCGGACAAGTATTTACGTGCTTGCATTCCTGATTTCGATACTCGGTATGATGAATTACTATTTTATCCCGAAGGAACAATTTCCGCAGGTAGTTATTCCATATATCGTTGTCAATACCGCATACCCGGGAACTTCTCCGGAAGATATTGAAAACCTGGTTACCCGTCCGATCGAAAAGCAATTGAAGTCGATTTCGGATGTGAAAAAAATAACCAGCAACTCTGTTCCCGATTTCTCTTCCATAATCGTTGAATTTGATCCCGATCTTTCCATCGAAACAGCCAAACAGCGTGTCCGCGATGCCGTTGACAAATCGAAAAGCGATTTACCAACCGACCTTCCTTCTGAGCCGGACATTATGGATATCGATATTTCAGAAATGCCGGTTATGTATCTCAACATTTCAGGAAACTACGATCTTGACAAACTGAAACACTATGCAGAAATTGCTCAGGATAAAATTGAAGGCCTGAAAGAAATTACCCGCGTTGACATTGTGGGTGCGCTCGATCGCGAAATTCAGATAAATGCCGATATTTTCAAAATGCAGGCTGCGAAAGTGACTTTCAGCGATATTGAACGGGCCGTGTCGATGGAAAATATGACCATTTCAGGAGGTTCGTTAACCAACAATGGCATCCGGAATACCGTTCGCGTAAAAGGTCAGTTTGCCGATGTTCAAACCCTGAAGAATATTGTGGTTCACTCGTCGAGTGGTGCTTACGTGAAACTTACCGATATTGCCGATGTTGAGGACAGTTTCAAGGAACAGGAAAGTTACGCGCGTTTGGACGGTAAAAATGTGATTACGCTGAATGTGGTAAAAAAGAACGGGGCGAACCTGTTGGATGCCTCAGACCAGATTAAAGACATTGTCGAAAATGAGTTGAAAGGCCATGAGTTTCCCAAGGATATGGAAGTTACCATTACCGGTGACCAAAGCCGTTTCACCCGTAACACTCTGGAAGAACTTAACAATACGATCATCATTGGTTTTATTTTGGTGACCATTGTTTTGATGTTCTTTATGGGATTTACCAATGCATTCTTTGTTGGCCTTTCCGTACCACTTTCCATTTTTGTTGCTTACCTGGTTTTACCCGGACTTGGCTATACCATGAATATGATCGTGATGTTCGCCTTCATATTTGCGCTGGGGATTGTGGTTGACGATGCGATTGTGGTAATTGAAAATACGCACCGTTTGCATCGTACAAATCCTGATATTAACATAGCAGCCAAGAAGGCGGCGGGCGAAGTATTTATGCCGATTTTATCGGGAACACTTACTACTTTGGCGCCATTTTTCCCATTGGCTTTCTGGCCCGGAATTGTTGGTCAGTTCATGCATTATTTGCCGGTAACGCTAATTATCACCTTGTTTGCATCGTTATTTGTAGCTTATGTTTTCAATCCCGTTTTTGCTGTTTCGTTCATGAAACACGAATACGACACCGAATTTCAAAAGGGTGGTGGCTGGAAGAGAATTCGTACCATTATGATTGTCATGCTTGCTTTTGCCGGAATATTTTACTTGACAAAAGTATATGGCCTGGCAAACTTCCTGGTGTTTGGAGTACTGATGATTTTATTCTTCCATTTCTTCCTGAAAAATGCAATCCATGTATTTCAGGAAAAAATATGGCCGTTTTTCATGCGGACGTACGAACGTCAGCTTCGGATGGTTTTGAAAGGCTCTCGTCCAATCTGGATACTGGGTGGAATGATCGGTTTGTTTTTTGCAACCATTTTTATAACCGGTGCTGTTAAACCAACGGTGTTGTTTTTCCCGAATGGCGACCCGAACAACATTTTTGTGTATGTCAAGATGCCCGGAGGAACACATCAAAAGGTTACCGATAGCATTACAAGTATTGCCGAACAGCGCGTTTACAAAGCGCTGGGGCAGAATAATCCTGATGTGGAATCAATCATCTCAAATGTGACCATTGGCGCAGAGGAGGAAGGGTTCACTACGACAGGAACACCGTTTAACCGTGGTAAAGTTTCGGTCAATTTTATTGAAAGCAAATTACGTTCGACTGGCATTTCAACGACTCAATACATGGAGATCATCAGGAAAGAAGTGGCAGACATTCCCGGCGCTGAAATAACTGTTGACAAAAACCAAAATGGTCCTCCTACCGGAAAACCAATAAACATTGAGGTTACCAGCGAAAATCTGGAAAATCTGATTGTCGATGCCTATGCGTTCCGTGACTACATCGATTCGTTGAATATTCCTGGAATTGAGGAATTGAAAACCGATTTCGAGATGAACTCGCCGGAAATTATTGTTCAGATTGACCGCGACAGGGCACAGCGGCTTGGCCTTTCTACCGGTCAGATTGGACTTGAAATAAGGACTGCACTTTACGGCAAGGAAATCTCGAAGCTCAAGCAAGATGAGGATGAGTATCCAATTATGCTTCGATACACCAAGGCTACCCGCGACAACATAAACGCATTGGTTAATCTCGAAATTACCTATCGCGATATGAATTCTGGTCAACTGCGCAGCATTCCATTGTCGACCGTTGCAAAAATCGATTATACGTCGTCGTATGCCGGAATAAAACGCCTCGATCAGAAGCGAATTATCACGATTTATTCAAACGTTTTGTCGGGCTATTCAGCAAACGACATTGTACCTATTATCAATCGCGAAGCAAAGAAATTCAAGCTTCACGAAGGCACAAATATCAAATTAACAGGTGAGCAGGAAGATCAGGCTGAAACAGCTACATTCCTCTTAAAAGCCATGGTTATTGCGCTTGGAGCAATTTTCTTTATCCTCATTACTCAGTTCGGTTCTGTTAGTAAATCGATTATTATTCTGAGCGAAGTTATTTTCAGTATCATCGGGGTTTTACTCGGAGTAATGATTTTCCACATGGATTTGGTGATCATGATGACCGGACTTGGTGTTGTGGCTTTGGGAGGTATTGTCGTTCGAAATGGAATTCTGATTGTAGAATTTATTGATGTGAAGAAGAAGGAAGGAATGCCAACCCGACGTGCAATTATTGAAGGTGGTAAAACCCGTATTACTCCTGTAATTTTAACAGCAACAGCAACGATGCTTGGGTTGGTTCCTTTGGCAGTGGGTATGAATATTAATTTCGAAACACTGTTTACTGAATTGAATCCGCATATTTATTTTGGAGGCGATAATGTTGCATTCTGGGGTCCGCTGGCTTGGTCAATCATTTTTGGATTGAGCTTCGCAACCTTCCTGACCTTGATGTTTGTTCCAGCTCTTTACGAGCTCGATTACACCATAAAGCTGAAAATGGCCAAACGCAAAAATTTAAAGCGAATAAAAAAACTGAACAAGTAATTGTTTGGATGGGGTAAATAAGGAAAACGGCTGACTCGCGATAGAGTTCAGCCGTTTTTTAGTTTACTCAAACTCCTGAAATATATTTTAATCAGCAAGTTTTTTATTTTATTCATTGTGTTTTTTTTCTTTGGCCGGTACAATTCGTGGTGTGTTTCTAAAATGAGATTAATGATTGGAATATTCGGAGGACAATTCTTTAAATTCACCTTTCTTAAATTGTTTCTGGTTGGAAAGTTGCCCGGAAACCAATGTCCTTTTTCCTGAAACATATTGTATCGATAAAGTCCAAAATCTTTCATGTCGTAACATTTCAAAAGCATCCTGAAACGGAGTATTTCAGGAATATTTAATCCGGAAGGATCGTTTTCCATGACATAGGCATCAAAATCTGAATATTGATCGAGCTGTTTTTGCAGGTCAAGTTGTTGTTTAATCTTTTCATCTTCAGGAGAAAGTGGTGCAGCAGCCGGAAATATGCCGTTTAGTTGTTCGAATTTAGCGGTTACCGGCAGCCCGAAAGTTAATGTATGAATGGCCGGATTGCCCAGGCAAAAGCGGGCATTCCACTGAAGTGGGTGGAGTGGGGCAGTTAATTCCTGAAGTTTTGCAGGCGGGTTGAATAATTGTCCGCCCTTATCGTTTGGCGAAATGATAAATACGCCCATGTCTTTTTTTTCAGCCAAATCGATGGCAGCTTTGTTCCGTTGGAAAAAATAGTAATAGTGCAGGTTGATAAAATCGAACATGTTGGTTTCGATTGCTTTTATAATGACTTCAAGTGGTGCATGGGTACTGAATCCAACGTGCTTAATAATTCCCTCCTCTTTCATTTTCAGCAGTTCTTCAACCGGTCCACCTTTTGCACAGGCTTGCTGAAAGATTTCCAACGTGTTTATCCCATGCCAGGCGTAAAAATCGACATAATCGGTTTGAAGTGCTTTTAGTTGTTTTGATACCATATTTCGGGTGTCTGTAGCCGTTTGGGGATTTCCTTTGGTCATTAAAAAGTAGGAGTCTCTCTTAATTTTTAGCACCTCATTTAGCACTTTCCCATAGGCGTGCTCACTTTTTCCGTATCCATGAGCCGTTTCAATTAAATTAATGCCCTGCGCCAAAGCCTGCTCGACAGTGTCGCGACATTGATCAAGTGTTTCCCGGGGGATTAATTCGCGTGGCTCTTTCGATGCCTGTTTGAATCGCATTCCACCTAAAGTGATTACACTCACCATTTTATTTGTTTTACCAAACCGACGGTATTCCATTTTGGGGCGATACATCGATACGTTTTTAAAATCTATCATGTATTTGTAAATTATTATAAGTCAACTTTCCGGCTGAATTGCCGAAAGCCATTTCCCGTGATTCCGGATATTTTGGTTAATAACCAATGTATGCAGTAAAGAGTTCAGTAAATCCCGTGATTCCGGATATTTTGGTTAATAACCAATGTATGCAGTAAAGAGTTCAGTAAAAAATTGAGATTGGATTTTTACTGGTTCCGACCCTGAATTTTTTGTGCTTTTTCGAAAAGCGCTTCAGCAACAATTAAGTCTGCCGGATTTGTAATCTTGATGTTTTCCCGGTTTCCTCCAACCATATTAATTAGATAACCTGCTTTCTCAACCACAGAGGCGTCGTCGGTAAATTCAGTATCATAGGTTTGTTGGTATGAATGTATGATTTGGTCGGTTAGGAAAGTTTGCGGAGTTTGAACACTGTAAAATAAACTACGGTCAACGGAAATGCTTTTATTGTCTGCCAATTTCCGGAGTGATTCGGTTACCGCCAAAACCGGTATGGCATTTCCAGATTGCATGGTGGTTTCTTCGCATCTTTTCAGCGTTTCCCGACTAACAAGTGGCCTCACTCCGTCGTGAATAAAAACAATCCCCTCGCCAGTAATTAAATTTAATCCGTTTTGCACGGAATGAAACCGGGTCTTACCACCCGATACCACCTGATGTGGAATTGTAAATGTATGTTGATGACACAAATCCATCCAGAAGTCCTGCTGCGCTTTTGGAAGAACAAGAATAAATTCAGATTCAGGAATGAAATCATAAAATGCCTGAATTGTGCGCATCAGAACCGGTTTTCCGCACAATTCCAGAAATTGTTTCGGAATATCAGTTCCCATACGCGAACCACTTCCTCCGGCAACAATAAGTACAAACTTTTTCATAATTTATGTGTTCTTAGCAAAAGTACAAATTCGCGGCAATTCCAATCGTTTCGAAATTGTGTTTCTGGAAAAACTAAGCGAATTGAACCGCATTTTCAGGAGAAAATATATCTTATACCTCATTGAATGTTTAAAATCTAATCAATATGCAAGCAGTACTTAAATTTCTCGCTGAGCTGAAGGAAAATAACAACAAGGAATGGTTTGACGCAAACCGCGACCACTATCAGGAATCACGAAAAAAGATGCTTTTTCTGACTGAACTGATCAATCAGGAAGTCGCGCGGTTTGATCCTGAGATTGGTGTTCAGGATCCGAAAAATTGTGTATTTCGTATTTTTAGAGATGTAAGGTTTTCGAACGACAAAACGCCATACAAAACCAACATGGGCAGCTTTATGGCACCCGGCGGGCGCAAAAGCATCCGTGCTGGTTATTACATTCACATCGAACCGGGCAGCTCGTTCGTGGGTGGCGGTTCGTATCATCCGGAAGCAGATGTGCTGAAAGCTATCAGAACGGAGATATTTGATCACCCGGAAGAATTTAAGGGTATGATTTATAGCAAATCGTTTCAGAAAATTTATCCTGAAATGTATGACGACAAATTGAAAACTGCCCCCAAAGGCTTTCCGTCGGATTTTGAAGCAATTGATTTACTGAAGTACAAATCGTTTGCATTTACATCAAGGTTGTCGGATTCGGTCGTCACAGGCGATGATTTTGTGAACAAAGTTGTAGCCGCGTTTAAAGAATTATACCCGGTAAATCGTTTCCTGAACACGGCAATTGATAAATGGGCGTAAAGTTACTCTGGGTCTGATGAGTTATTTCATTTGCTAAAATAGCCTGTTCGTGTAAAAAACACGCAATTTCATTAAAATCGCAAAATATCCGGGTAACTTCAGAATAAAAATTTGGATTAAGGAATACATGGATATCTAGATTCATGCATCCACCAAAATTCTGTAACAGATAAAAAAGCCAGACGATCTCCGACTGGCTTTTTTTATGTCCGTTTTACGTATATAAATACCGCTTGATATTTCTTTTGGGGGTTTTCTCAAATTCTTTCTCGACCAAAATAATGTTGCTTAACTGTGCGAATTTCGGCAATTCCCGGTTCACAAGTTTGCAGTTTTCGGCCATGATTTCTTTCAAATGTTCTTCACCCGGTTTTTCAGCTTCAACCATTTCCGGATCGGGATAAACAAAAGCCACCAGTTTTCCTTCGCGTTCGGTAATTACACATTCAAGAACGAAAGGATAATTGCTAAGTTTTGCTTCCATTTCTTCCGGATAAATATTTTGGCCTGAAGGGCCTAGCAACATGTTTTTGCTTCGTCCGCGAATGTAAATGAAATTGTCCGAATCAATAATCCCAAGGTCTCCCGTGTGCAACCAGCCTTCGCTGTCAATGGCGTCGGCAGTGGCTTTTTCGTTTTTATAATAGCCAAGCATCACGTTGTTTCCTTTCACCAGAATTTCACCAACTTCGCTGTACGGATCGTCCGAATCAATCCGTACTTCCATGCGGTCAACAAGCTTCCCGGCTGACGAAGGCCTGAAAGTAGTCCATGTTTCGTACGAAATCAGCGGTCCGCATTCAGTCATTCCGTAGCCAATGGTGAATGGAAATTTAATTTTCCTGAAAAACACTTCCACTTCTTTATTTAGCGGAGCGCCACCAATTACAATTTCGTGGAAGTTCCCGCCGAAAGTTTCTACCAGACTTTTCCTGACTTTTTTATAAAGCAGCAGTTGAATTCCGGGTATTTTCAGGAGAAATTTTACTACCGGTTTTTCAATGGCCGGTACTATTCGTTTTTTGTAGATTTTTTCGATTACCAGGGGAACTGAAAGAATCAGTCGCGGTTTAACTTCCTGAAATGCCTTGACAATAAGTTGCGGAGTTGGCGCTTTTGAAAGGAAAGTGACATGACAACCAACCGAAACCGGGAATAAAAACTCGAAAAGTAGACCGAAAACATGAGCCATTGGCAAAAATGAAACAATCCGGTCGCCAGCCTGAAGTGGCATATGTTCCTGTGCATAGATAATATTCGATAACAAACTCCGGGCAGGAATCATTACTCCTTTGGTAAACCCTGAAGTTCCGCTGGTATAGGAAATTATGCTCAGGTCATCAGGCAAATATTCATCGAGTTCAAAATTTTCCGGATCAGATTTTCCAGCAAATTCAATGCTAAAGCATTTTTCCCAACGCGTTTTTTCTTCCGGGTTGGTGAAGGATAAAGCTGAAAAATCGGTCAGACTGACCACGCCAGAAATGGTTGCAATTTTTTCGCGATTCAATTTGTCGAGAATATTTTCGGCCGCAAACAGGAATACCGATTCGGAATGATTCAGAATGTGGTGAATATCTTCAGGATTGAAGTCGGGTAAAACCGGAACAGAGATTGCACCATAGCCTGATATGGCCAAAAACGAAACGGCCCAGTTCGACGAATTTCGGCCCAGCAAAGCAATTTTGTCGCCTTTCTTAATTCCTGCTTCCCTGAAATAGCAATGTATTTGCCTGATTATTTGCGCTGCTTCGCCGTAGGTGATTGCAGAGCCCTGAAAGTCGGAAAAAGCCGGAAGCGCCCAGTTTTTGCGGAATGTTTGCACATAAAGCCCAATAAGCTTGTCACTTTTCATCGCAAATGGTTAAGTCGTTATTTGTTTTTTTTGATTTTTGTGGTTGCAAAATTATAGAAATGCAAATGCCAACCGATTTTTATCCTCTAACAATGTGCATTATTTTGGTCACCGTATCGTCAATTTGTTCTTTGGTGGTCATTCCTATAGTCATGCAATCAACATTTCCGCTTCCTATGGCATATTCCAACGATTTTTGGCGGCGGCTTTCGTCGGTCATTCGTCCTTCTCCATATATTTTCATCCCGATAACTCCCTTCCCGCTATCGTGGGCTTTTTTCAATACAGCCATAATTTCTTCGGGCGAAGCATCCATAATCAGTCCTTCAGGATTAATTCGCGCCAAAATAACATCGACCCACGGATCATCGGCGGCAAGTTTTAAGGCCTCAAAATTGTGGCACGAAAGTCCGACTGTTTTGGTAATTCCTTTTTGTTTGGCTTCCGAAAGCGCTTCGATGTATGGCTTTTTTTCTTCCTGCCATTTGCCGTTGGTCATGCAGTGAAGCAGCAGAATATCAAAATAATCCGAACCTGTTTCTTTCCTGAAGCGATCGATGGTTTTGGATGGAGTATCCTGGTT
The DNA here is from genome assembly GCA_963677955.2 of Prolixibacteraceae bacterium. Lineage (GTDB taxonomy): Bacteria > Bacteroidota > Bacteroidia > Bacteroidales > Prolixibacteraceae > Aquipluma. The sequence continues at coordinate 1,882,844 of CAXXQR010000001.1, read as the reverse complement.
CCAATTTTCGGCACGCGTCCAGATTTTAGACAGCAGCGTAGCTTTTTCGCGCGGAACTTCCTTTAAAATTTGGTACACGTTGTGATGCGAACCATATAAATCGGCAGCATCGTAAAAAGTCATGCCTCTTTCCTGGGCGTAGCGGGCAAGTTTTACCCAGTTGTCAACTCCCATGCGGGTTGAATCAGACGACTGATTTCCGCCATGTGTGCCGGTTCCAAGTGCCAGTCTTGGAATTGTAAGCCCGGTTTTACCGAGTTTTACCTTGTCGATTTGCGAAATTGTTGCATTTGCGTAAACGGTGTTTGTTAATCCGGAAGTTATAGCAGCAGTTCCAATTAAACTGGCCTGAATGAAATGTCTTCTTGAAATTGGTTTCATAATTCGTTGGTTAAGAGGTTTTCAAAAAAATGGTGCAGGTAAAAATTCCTGAATGTCATCCTGCTCTTTGGCTGTAAGAAGCAGCCATGAATATAACAAATAATTTTCAGGATTGTGCGAGCTTGCTTCTAAACTTCTGAAATTCAGGGTGAAGGAATGTGTTAGAAAGCTGTTAATAACAAAATAAGTTGTATAAATGACAATAAAGGATCAGGAATATTTTTTTAATTATTTTTAACACGCAAAAATCACTTACAACTTAAAGTTTACATTATGAAGAAATTACTACTTGTATTTTTCCTTTATTTAATTGCATTCGGTGCATTTAGTCAGAATGTCCAGTTACATTACGACATGGGAAAGGATCGCGGTTACAATACCACGACAGTTGAAATGTTTCGGCCGGACAAGACCGGAAATACCTTCTTTTTCATCGATATGGATTATGGTGGAAATGGCGTAAAGAATGGTCCTTCACTGGCTTATTTCGAGATTGCCCGTTGCTTCAAATTGGGTAAATCACCTTTCAGTTGGCATGTTGAATACAATGGTGGATTATTTCAAAATTATATCAAAGGAACAGAAAATCCGAAACAATATGCGGGGCAACCAATTAGTAATGCATGGTTAACCGGGGTTGATTATTCATGGAACGCACAAGATTTTTCGAAAGGGTTTTCATTAAAAGCCTTATATAAAAACATTGCGAATACAACTGATGGTAAACCCAATAACTTCCAATTGACTGCTGTTTGGTATTTGGATTTCGCAAAAGGAAAATTGAGATTCGACGGATTTGCAGATTTCTGGAGAGAAGGGCACACGGTATCCAATGATGGTTTTGTTTCCAATTTTCAGGATAAAAAATTTATATTCCTGACGGAGCCTCAATTGTGGTATAATTTTACCAAGAAATTCGCCGCTGGTACTGAAGTGGAAATGAGCAGTAATTTTGGAGGTCATGTTGGATTTATGATTAACCCAACCGCAGCAGTTAAGTACACCTTCTAACTTAATAACTATGGAATTTTTAACTAAATTTTTCAAGCTGCAGGACCATAAAACGACTGTACGCACGGAGATTCTGGCCGGAATCACCACGTTTATGACCATGGCCTATATTTTGGCCGTTAACCCGGATATTCTGAGTGCCACCGGAATGGATAAAGGTGCTGTGTTTACTGCTACGGCTGTGGCTTCGTTAATTGCAACGCTGGTTATGGCTTTGTATGCCAAACTGCCTTTTGCTTTGGCTCCTGGTATGGGTCTGAACGCATTCTTTGCATTTACTGTTGTTCTTGGAATGGGCCACACCTGGCAATTTGCGCTTACCGCTGTTTTTCTCGAAGGTCTGATATTTATCGCTTTAACTGCTTTCAATATCCGTGAGATGATTGTGAATTCAATTCCGAACAACATGAAACACGCCATTTCAGTTGGGATTGGTTTATTTATTGCCTTTATTGGTTTAAAAAATGCCGGAATTATTGTCGCAAGTCCGGCAACTTTTGTTACGTTGGGAAAGTTAACAGACGTAACAAATAATGCCGGTGCAATTGTTGCATTGATTGCTCTTGTTATCACTGGTGCTTTGCTGGCTTTGCGTGTTAAAGGTGCCTTACTGATTGGTATTCTGGTTGGTACAGTTATCGGATTTCCATTTGGCGTAACCCATCTTCCATCTACTCTGGAAGTTACTCCACCGTCACTCAGCCCGATTTTAATGAAATTCGAATGGGGTCAAATCATGTCACTCGATATGCTGGTGGTGGTTTTCACTTTCCTTTTTGTGGATATGTTTGATACCGTTGGAACTTTAATCGGAGTTTCTTCAAAAGCGAACATGCTCGACAAAGAAGGTCGTGTTCCACGCGTAAAACAGGCTTTAATGGCCGATGCCATTGGAACAACTGTTGGTGCAATGCTCGGAACTTCAACCGTTACAACTTATGTTGAGAGTGCTGCCGGAGTTTCTGAAGGCGGCCGCTCAGGTTTAACTTCACTTACCGTTGCTGTATTGTTTTTCTTTGCGTTGTTCTTGTCGCCAATTTTCCTGATGATTCCCGGAGCAGCAACTGCCCCCGCGTTGATTTTGGTTGGCGCCATGATGATGACTCCGATTAAAAACATCGATTTTGATGATTTTACTGAATCCATCCCGGTTTTTTTGACTATCGTAATGATGCCATTGACTTACTCGATTTCTGAAGGTATTTTATTTGGTGTTCTTTCGTATGTCATCCTGAAAGTATTAACAGGAAAATTCAAGGATATCACAATTGTTACAGCTATTCTGGCAGTTTTATTTCTGCTGAAATTCCTGATGTAGCATTTATTTTATAAAATAGAAGCAGGCTGTTCCGAAAGGTTCAGCCTGTTTTTTTTGCAGCCTGCTGTAACATTTCAGAAAAAGTGAAGTCTTTGCTTTAAATAACTCGTTAAACAAAGCCAATTCTCGATGAAATATATTTTCCCGAATTACATTGTCACCGCCTTGGTTCTTTTCATGTTGATTTCGTCAGCAAATTCGCAAACGATAGAAAAGAAAACTTACCAGACTGCGTTTACCAAAACTGCTCCGCAAATTGACGGAGCGATGAATGATTCGTGTTGGAATTTAGTGCCTTGGGGCAATGATTTTATCCAAACGCAACCTGTGGAAAATAAGCCGCCTTCGCAGCAAACTGCATTTAAAATTCTCTACGACAATAACAACTTGTATGTATTTATTCGTGCTTTCGATTCGGAACCTGACAAAATTAGCCGTCGAATTTCGCGCCGCGACAATTTTGATGGCGACATGGTTTCTATTCAAATTGACAGTTATTACGATCAGCAAACCGCTTTCTCTTTTACAGCAATGGCTTCAGGAGCAAAAGGTGACGAAGCAATTACGCAGGATGGCAATAATTGGGACGAAAGCTGGAACCCGATATGGTACCTGAAAACAACGATTGACGATAAGGGTTGGAATGCTGAAATGAGAATACCGCTAAGTCAGCTTCGTTTCGGAGACAAAGCCGAGCACGTTTGGGGAATCCAGCTCTTGCGGCACATTTTCAGGCTCGAAGAACGATCTACCTGGCAATTTATACCGAAAGGTTCTCCCGGAATGGTGCATTTATTTGGCGAATTGCACGGTATAAGTGGCATAAAACCCAAAAAACAGATTGAATTGATGCCATACACCGTAGCGCGAATGGAGCGCTTCGAAAAAGATCAGAACAATCCCTTTCTGGATGGGAAAAAAAGTTCTGTTTCGGCAGGGCTTGATGGAAAAGCCGCTATTACAAACGACCTGACTCTCGATTTTTCAATTAATCCGGATTTCGGACAGGTTGAGGCAGACCCATCTGAAGTAAATCTTACCGCATTCGAAACCTATTTTTCAGAGCGTCGTCCTTTCTTTGTGGAGGGCAAAAATATTTACCAGTTTCAGCCTTCAAATACCATCGTTATACACAATATGGGCGCCGACAATTTGTTTTATTCGCGCCGGATAGGTCGCTCGCCACATTATTCACCAGATCTTGCCGATGGCGAATATGCCGATGTTCCTGAGTCTTCCACAATTCTGGGTGCAATGAAATTATCTGGAAAAACAAAGAATGGACTTTCGATCGGTTTGCTCGAGAGTGTCACGGCCAACGAAAAGGCAACAGTTGATCATTCGGGAATTCGTCGAAAAGAATCGGTTGAGCCTCTAACCAATTATTTTGTTGGTCGTTTACAAAAAGATTTCGATAAGGGCGAAACGGTTCTGGGCGGAATAGTGACAGCGGTAAACCGCGATATCACCAATCCGGCACTCGATTTTCTCCCAACTGCCGCTTACACAGGGGGAATTGATTTCAGTCACAATTGGAAGGAGCGGACCTGGTATTTCTCCGGAAATGCAGAATTTAGCTATTTAAAAGGAAAGCCTGAAGCGATGCTTGCTGCTCAGCAGTCATCGGCCCGCTATTTTCAACGTCCCGATGCCAGTTATGTTTCCGTAGATTCTTCATCGACTTCGCTTTCCGGCTACGGAGGAACCGTTAAATTTGGAAGAAACAGCAAAAAAAGGGTTCAGTTCGAAACCAGTCTGACAGTGCGTTCACCTGGTCTGGAATTCAATGATATAGGCTACATGCGGTATTCCGATGTTATTCATCATGGCAGTTGGGTGGCTTATTATGTGCGCGATCCGTTTTCTATTTTCAATAATTTTTACTTAAATACCAATTATTGGATGTATTGGAATTTTTCGGGAAAACTGCTTTCAACTTATGCCAATACCAACTTTAACTCACAGTTTAAAAACCGCTGGCGATTGAACGGAAACTTTACACGCTGGGGAGAAAATATTTCGACTAACCTGTTGCGTGGTGGTCCTTCATTTACCTTGCCTGGAGGTGAAGAGATTAATTTAAACATCTCGACCGACCAATCGAAGAAATTCTCGATGTATACCGGAAGTTATCAGGGAATCGGAGATTTAAAAAGTTACCGCAGCCAGAATTACTGGATGGGTTTAAACCTCAGGCCAATGAATGCAGTTTCAGTTTCGCTTGAACCCAGCTTCAGCATTGAAAGCAGTGAATTGCAATATGTTGAAACGGCTCAAATAAACAGTAATGCCAGGTATATTTTTGCAGAATTAAATCAAAAAACGGCCAGTTTCACGTTCAGGTTGAATTATACATTCAATCCGGAGCTTTCGCTCGAGTATTATGGGCAACCATTTGTTTCGGCCGGAAGATATTCCAATTTCAAGCGAATTACAACTCCGGATGCCAGCGAATTTGCGGACAGATACCGCAATTTTTCAGGTAATGAAATAAATTTTGATTTGGCTGAAAACGCTTATGCTGTGGATGAGAACAATACTGGAAATACAGACTATTCGTTTGACAATCCTGACTTTAATTTCAGGCAGTTTCGTTCCAATTTGGTTGTTCGCTGGGAATACTTACCAGGATCAACACTTTTTCTGGTTTGGTCGCAGGGACGAACAAGTTCATCAGGCAACGGATCTTTTCAATACGGAAGTGATATGAAAGAATTGTTTGGTATTCAGCCACACAATGTATTCCTGATTAAATTTTCATATTGGTTCTCTTTATAGAGCCACAAAAAAAAAATCAATCCTGAAGGATATTGAAATCTCACAGGATTGATTAAAATTGTATTGGATCTTCAGGGTAACCCTAACCTCATTCCTCGAATTTTTGAAACAGGGTACTCACAATGTGCCCCCCAAATCCAAATGAATTATTTAAAGCTGCCTTAACTTTTTGCTTGCAGGCATTTTTTTCTACTCTCAGGCGAGAATCGATTGCAGCATCGCGGTTTTGCAGATTTATACTTGGAGGGATTATGTCGTTTTGAACCGCTAGGACACAGGTTATCGCTTCAATGGCTCCGGCAGCGCCAAGCAAGTGTCCTGTCATCGATTTAGTTGCACCAACAGCCACTTTGCTCAGGCACGAATCAAAAGCAACTGCAATGGCCTTCGTTTCACTAAGGTCTCCTACAGGGGTCGATGTTGCATGTGCATTGATGTAATCGATATCTTCCGGAGTTAACCCACCATCACGCATGGCTTCCTTCATGGCCAGTTGCGCGCCCAGTCCCTCAGGATGCGAGCCTGTAATGTGATAAGCGTCAGAGGCCAATCCGTAACCGGTCATCTCAGCATAAATTTTTGCGCCACGTGCCTTGGCGTGTTCCAATTCTTCGAGCATTAAAACAGCGCCGCCTTCACCCAGAACAAATCCGTCGCGACTTTCGTCAAATGGCCTGGAAGCTGTTTCCGGGCTGTCATTGCGTTCCGAAAGTGCTTTAATTACACTAAATCCGCTTACTGTGGAAATGGTTACCGGCGCTTCGGAACCTCCGGCCAGCATGATGTCGGCTTTCCCGAGTTTAATCAGGTTAAACGAATCGGTTAGCGCATGATTTGAAGAAGAACAGGCTGAAACCGTGGCATAACTTGCCCCGTGAAGTCCGTATTTTATTGAGATTTGGCCCGAGGCCATATTTGGAATCATCTTGGTAATGAAGAAAGGGCTGATTCTGCCTTTTGATTCAGGAGCAAAATATTCCTTGATTTCGTTTTCGAAAGTTCCGATTCCTCCAATTCCGGTGGCCCAAATAACACCACAACGATTTCGGTCAACTTTTCCAAGATCAATGGCTGAATCGACCAGACATTCGTGGGTAGCTGCCAAGGCATATTGCGAGAATAAATCGTTTTTCCGGGCCTCTGTTTTTTCCATGTAAAGTGTCGGGTCAAAATTTTTCACCTCGCAGGCAAACTGTGTTTTCAATCCTGAAGCATCAAATCGTGTTATTGTTGCTGCACCACTTTTTCCCTGTGTCAGGGAATTCCAAAATTCAGGAACAGAATTTCCAAGCGGAGTGATTGCTCCCAAACCGGTAATAACAACTCGTTTCATCGTTTCCAATTTTAATAGTAAAAATTCTTAACTGTTTTTCGTAACAATTTCCTCCCAAATAGACTGATGGATGTTTTTAAAATCCGATTTATTCAGGATTCTGGCAAGCTGAAGGCCTGCAACAAGAGATGATAAGATGTGAAGTGCCTGATCGCGTGCTGTAGTCTGAAAGCTAAAAAAGCCTTTACTTCGGCCTGATTCAAGCGTTGTTTCGAGCCAGTTTACAATTCGGTCGACCATTTTTTGCAGCTCGGTGCGCATCGGATCGCTTAGCGTGTTAATGTCGGTTCCGAGTGAGCCAATCAGGCATATTTTGTTTTCACGGTTGCTTTTCAGGTAAATTTTCATGAAGGATTCCAACTGCTGCTGTTCGTCGAAATTGCGGTTTTGCATGTTTTCCACCATTTCCTCGAACCGCTGAATATTTGTTTTCAGGATACTTGTTCCCAAATTTTCTTTACTGGGGAAATAGTAGTGAACAGCGGCATTTTTAATTCCCATTGTCGATGAAATATCCAGATAACTGAACCCGTTGTATCCCTTGGTCACAATGAGTTCTTCGCCCAATTCCAGAATTTTTTCGCGTGTGACTGACATGATTTAACGTATTTTTTCGCTGCAAATATACTTACTAATAAGTAAAATCAAAATCTTTAACTAAAAGAATGTTTGGTATTTATAGTTATTGTACATTGAATTAAATGTTTATCACTTGAGAAATGTTTTATTTTTCTGCCACACTGAACAACTTTGGGATATTTTAGGAAGCCACAGGCTTTGTTTATAGGTTTTGTATGGGTGGTAGATAGCTCCGGAAAGATATACGCGTAAGTCAAAAAAGATATACGGAAAACTCATTTGAGATATACGTATAACACAAACGAGTTACACGTATAACACAAATGAGATATACGCATAACTCAATCGTAATATATCGTTAAGTTCGATAGCCGCAACAAACATAAGACTAGACTGTAGAAAACAATATATCCTTTGCTCTTCAGAATACTCGGATTGTATCTCTTTGCCAGCAAAGTGTCACAAAAAAAGCTCCTCAAAAATTGAAGAGCTTTTCGCAAAAGTATCTCGCTAAAATTATTTTTTCTTTTTGCGAAGGAAAAAGAATGCTCCGGCTCCAATAACAACAACTCCGCCAATAATGGCATAAGTCATGGTGTTCGATGATTCTTCGGTGGCTTCATCTTCATAATAAACCGGGTCCATTTGGTCGATTGAAATGGTGTCTTTTGGTTCGTCGGTGGCAACTTGTGTTGTATCCTCACCTTGCGCATAGGCGGTCATTCCACCCATAAACATCAGGCCCATTAAGGCCAGCATAATCGATTTTTTCATTGTCTCAATTTTATTTAAGGTTATTTCAATTTTTTACTTTGTCTCCGTCAAATTCACTTAACATTTTAGCTGCCGGCTTGTATCCCGGATTCAGTTTCAGACAATTCTTCAGTACTTTACGAGCCTTGTCAACATTGGTTTCAGCGTAAATTCCGGCCAGCCTGGTGTAAACACTGAAATACTTTCGGTTTGCGTTTATCGTTCTTTCATACCAAACCGCAGCTTTGTCTAAATCCTGCCTTTTCGCAGCCTGATTGCCCAGCATAACGAGTGCTTTTTCGTAATCCGGGCTAACTTCCAGGCACTTGTTCAAAACGCTGTCAGCTTTTTCGTTCTGCTTTAAGGCAATTAACGATTGTGCAAATTTAGTATAGATTAGTTCATTATCGGGGTCAAATTTAAGCGCATTTTTAAATAACAACGCAGATTTAATGTAATCGCCGCTTTTTTGTTCCTGAATTCCGGCCAAATCATCTTTTGTAAGCCGCTCAATAACTGCACATATCGGAATACCATCGGCAAAAATGGTGTGAATGGTATTTGAAGGAGGCCAGATTTTGTTTTTCAACTGCCAGGCCGAAATATAACTGTTGGCAATTATGGCATAATCCCAGTCGTATTCGCTTCGGTTTTGATAAGAGAAATACACAAATTTCACCGCAGTGTCGTTCCTGAAATACCATTGACTCGGGAAATTTCCGCCCACAATAACTTTTCCGGGTAGCGGTTTGTTCTTTAAATATTCCTGAAGCCACTCAGCTCCTTCGCGCATGCTGTGGTAATAGTAATCGGTTTCATAATTTCCGTAGGCACCTTTTAAACCACCTGTAAACTGATTGTAATACAGGTAATAATACGGATGATTGAGCGCCATAAACTTTAAGGGATGAACAGATAAAGCGATGAGCAAAGCAATTGCTGAGATTCGCACAACCCTGTTTTTGAACCGAATATAAAATGCCTGGATTCCGAGCGCGGAAAACAGAATAATTCCAGGATACACAAACAAAAAGTGTCGCCAGGCTCCATACAGATTCGAGTTTTTCAGGATTACAAAAACAATCGGAAAGGCGATGGTGAACCCAAGAAGCAGAAGTTGTAGCTTTTTTTCTCCTGAAAACTGCTTTTTCGTATTCAGGAAAAAAGCCAGCAAACCTGCAAAAACAACCAGTGGTATGGTAATGACCATGTATTTGGGCAAATAATACCAGGGATGAAAATCCGACCAATCAAAATTCCCCTCAAAAATCTGTCTGACTGTTGTTGGGAAATGGGTCATTACTTCGTACGATTTCAATGGATTCAGGATTGGATTTTGCAGCCCGTAAGGCCAGGCAATCAACCCCAAAATATACCCGGCGAGAGAAATTCCGGCGAATAACGCCAATTTTTCCAGCAAAATCCCGGAATCAATTTTTCGGGATAAATAAAAATCTGAAATCGTTTTTACAAGCATAAAAAGTCCCAGGTAAAAAACAACAAGTATTCCACCAATTCGTATTCCGATCGAAAACCCGATACTTAAAATCAGGAAAATAATTGTTTTTACCGAAGGTTTTCCTTCAGCAAAAGTTAGTTTCAGCGAATAGTAAACGCTTGCAATGTATGCGAGTGCGAATGGTATATCTTTCAGATTGTTCTGCGAATGCCCTAAAAATGTTGGCGATATTGCAAAGAGTATCAATACCAAAATGCCCGAACCGTAGCCAGAAATCCAGACAGCAAACAAAGCGGTAATAAAAATGGCCAGCCAACCTGAAAGGCTGCACATGAGGTGCCTGAAGCTATAAATGTCGTCGATCTTAAACCAATGAATTAAGGCAGTAACCAAATTGTCGAACATTTGCCCGTAATACTTAAGATGTGTTTGAGGCGTGTGCAATGCTGAAGTGTCTTTGCCATGCGTGGCGAAATAGCTGTAAACCATTTCAGACTGCTTGTAATGCACCTCTTCGTCACCCGAAATACCTGCATCGCGGCTGATAATCAGCATCGCTGTTAGCATCAAAAAAGCCAGCGCAAAGAAAATGATCTTAAGTTTCTTTTCTCCTGTCATTCTGTTTCGGCGTCGTAGAACTTCTTAACGAAATAGATCGGGCGGTTTTGCGATTCTTTGTAAATCCGGTAAACATATTCGCTCACTACTCCAAGAAAAACAAGCTGTATTGAACCCAGAAAGTAAATACTCAAAACGGTTGAGGACCAGCCGATAATAGCGAATCCAAAAATTTTGGCAATCAGCACGTAAATTCCGGCGCACATAAAAATAAAGGTTCCAATTGTGCCCAAAACTAAACAAACCCGAATGGGAAATTTTGAAAATGAGAATATGGCATCGGCGGCTAAAACCATTAACTTTCCGAGAGTCATCTTTGGTTCGCCACCCACCCGGGCTTCGCGAACGTATTCCACGTATCCCTGGTTGAATCCAATAAAAAAGCGCAATCCGGGCAAATATCGGTTTGTTTCCTTCATCCGGACCAGGGCATTTACAGCAGCCCGGTTTAAAATTGAGAAATTACCGGTATTTTGCATTTCGTCCATTCCGGCTATTTTCCTGAAGAGCTTATGAAACAAACTGGTGGCGATTCGGAGCCGCTTGCTTTTACTTCCCAGCCGTTTCCCGCTTACAATGTCGAAACCTTCGTTTGTTATTTTGTGATACATTTCCGGAAGTAATTCAGGTGGATCCTGTAGATCACCGTCCATCAGTGCTACATAGTCTCCCAGCGCCAATTCCAATCCTGCAGTAAAAGCAGCCTGATGCCCAAAATTTCGCGATAAATCCACAATCCTAATGCGGGTAAATTTTTTATGAACGTCTAATAATTTTTGAAGGGTTGAATCGTTACTTCCGTCGTTTATAAACAGAATTTCGTAATCCGTTGTGAAAGATTCAAGTGCTTTCACACATCTGTCGGCAAGTTCGTCGATCAGATTTTCTTCGTTATAAACCGGAATTATCAGTGAAAACATAGGTTTGTTTATTTAGGCCATTCTTTTACAGTTCCTGAATTCATCCAAAGCGTGTGAATTTTGGATAAACCGGAGGTTAAAGATACAGATTTTCAGTTTTAAACAGCAAATTCTGCCTGGCTTGCTTTCAGGAAATGACTTAAAAAGACTGCCGGTTCAGGAAATTATGGTGTCCCTTGCCGGCAGTTTCTGGTTGGTTTAGAAAAGTATCCCGATTCATCAGGATGAAAAAGCTATTGTGTATGAAAAAACTTTAAATGTTGGGAATCTTCCATGGAGCCCTGAATGTCCGCATCAGCATTTTGCTGGCATCAGCGTTATTCAAGATGATTTCCTTATCCGGATCCCACTGGATAGTTTGTTTGGTTGTCATGGCAATTTCTCCAAGTAAGCCCACCGAAATTGAACGATGTGCAACTTCTGCAGGTGCGATAGTCTCTTTTCCGGAGCGCACGCACTCAAGGAAGTTTTTCCAATGATTTGGACTGTCGTATAGAGCTTTTTTGTTACTACCTAATTCTTCGGAAATAAGCTCAGGTTTCGAAGCCGTTAAAACGTCGCCGCGATCAACGTGAATCCAGCCGTTTTCGCCATACCAGGTCACGCCCATTCCTTTTGGCAACCGTGAGGAATTAGCCACCCTGATTACAACTCCCGATTTGTATTTGCAGTTGAAATCAAATTCCATAGGTACATTGTACAGCTCGGTTGCCGGTGGATAAACGCCAACTCCGGAAACTTCAATTGGCCCGGTTCGGTCGAGACCAAGTCCCCAATGTGCAATATCGATATGGTGGCCGGCCCAATCGGTCAATTGTCCTCCCGAATAATCCAGGATCCAGCGCCAGTTCCAGTGGCAAACGCCACGGTAAGGAGCTTCAGGTGCCGAACCCAGCCAAAATTCCCAGTCGAGTTCCGGCGGAACAGGTTTTAGAGGTGGCATTCCGATAAGTTTTGTAGCGTCCGGCAATCCAACCTCTACATGATCGACTTTTCCAATTCGCCCGTTAAATACAAGCTCGGCACCTTTGTGAAAGTTAGCTACCGAGCGTTGCCAGCTTCCGGTTTGCCATACAATTTTATTTTTCTGAACAGCTTTTACAATTTGCTGACTTTCGCCAATGCTTCGTGCAAGCGGTTTTTCACCATAGATATTCAGCTTTTTGTTGGCTGCTGCCACATAAGTTATGCTGTGCCAATGGTCAGGAACTGAGATACAGACAGCATCCAGTTTTTCTTTTTCCAGAAAATCGCGGTAATCTTTGTAGGTGCGACAATCCTCGTTTTTATAGAATTTATTCACCATTCCCGATGCTTTTTCGAGATGGCCTGAATCAAGATCAGCCATTGCAACATATTGAACTTCTCTGAATTTCAGGAAATCTCTCATGTTGCTCGTTCCTTGTGATCCAACACCGATGGAACCCATGACAATACGGTCGCTGGGGGAAACTACTCCGTTCATTCCCATTGCCGAAGAAGGAATGATTTGCGGCAAAATGATCGTTCCGGCAACTGCTGACAGCGAGTTTTTCAGGAATAATCTGCGTGAGCTTTTGTTGTCCATTTCTATAAATATTAGGCCCCTGATCCTTTTACCGATTCGGGGATAGGTTATCGTTTTTCAGCCAGTTTATTTTATGAACATTTAGCCTCGTTGTGCGAGACGTTTGTAAAGCAATTTATGCCTTGTGAGCTGTTCCGGGTATTGGCACTTCAAAATCCATGTCAACCGGTCCAAATTTAACCTCCTGAGGACCAAGATCCATGTCCGATTTAAATATCTCGTCCCATGTTATTTTTTTACCTGTGTATGCTGCTGTCCGTCCCATGATCGCGGTGAGTGTCGAGAGCGCTGTCATCTCAGCCTGATTCACATATCCTCCTGTCCGGATGGCATAAACAAGATGCATATGTTCCTGCACATAAGGCGGGATTTTGATCTGGGTCATTTCATTTCCGTTTTCGTCTTTTGGATATTCGAATTTCCACTTCACCGAACCATCCATATTCCAGATGGTATTCACGCAATTGGTGTAACCTTCTGTACCCATAATAAATTCACCGGTTCCGTTGGCACAATTGTCAATCTGGCGGCACATGCTGTGCGAGAAGACTCCATCGCCATAATCGAAATCAATGCTGAAAAAATCGTATTGGTCGCCGGTTAAACGGCGTGCACGGCCACCATAACCAACGGCACTTTCCGGATGACGGCCCAGAAACCAGTTAATTACATCGATATTGTGAACATGCGTGTCGAGAATATGATCGCCACAAAGCCAACAGAAGTTATTCCAGTTCCTGATCATGTATGTCATGTCGTCCCAGCCTTCTTCGCGGGTGCGGAACCAAACGTGGTTTTGATTCCAGAATGCGCGGGCAGCTACCAGTTTTCCGATCGCTCCGTTGGCAACTTGTTGATACGTTTCAATGTAATCCTGCTGATGCCTGCGTTGTGTGCCGGTAACCACATTCAGTCCGATAGCTTCTGCTTTTTTGGCACTGGCGATTATTGAACGGATTCCAACAGGATCAACAGCCACTGGTTTCTCCATGAACACATGTTTGTTCTGAAGAACGGCCTCTTTAAACTGTTCGGGCCTGAATTGCGGCGGTGTGGCCAAAATAACTACATCCACGTCAGGTAAAGCCATTAATTTTTTATAGGCATCAAAACCTGTGAAGCAGTTTTCTTCCGGTATTTCCATTTTCAGCTTTGCAAAGCGCGCTCTTCCGGCATCAACTTTATCCTGAAAAACATCGGCAAGTGCAACGATATGCAAATCGGGTCCGGCGCTTATAAAATTTAACGCAGCGCCTGTCCCGCGATTTCCTACGCCTACTAAACCCGCCCGCAGTTTTTTGCCTTTTGGAGCAGCCTTCAAAACAGGCGGTAAGCCAAGTTCTTTAGCGTCTTTCGCTTTTTTACATCCCGAAATTACAGCTCCTGCGCCCAACAGTCCAATGCCTGCCAGGGCTGTAGATTCCAGAAATCTTCTTCGGTTTAAACCTTTATTGTCTTTTTCCATTGGAAGTGTATTTTCTAATTCAAATTGTTATCAGCTTCGCAAACGACACGAAACCCAATGTCGACACAGTCGGAATACCACCAAACGCTTTTGGGCATTTGTGGGTCGGTTACCAACCAGGCTTTTGTTTTTGTGAAGTCCCTTGAAGCACACCGAACATCTTTGGCATCGCTTTTAAACGAACCTCCCCGAATCACGTGTTCCTGTCCTCTTTTAGGTCCTTTCGGATCGAGTACTTCCTTTTTATAAGCCGAATATGCTTTCGGAGAATAATAATCCGAACAAAATTCAGATACGTTCCCGAGCATATTTTTAAGCCCGAAAGGATTTTCTTTTACCGAAGCAGGTTCAACTGTTTGTGTTGGACTATCGCCTTTATATGCAACATACGACGAAATGGTTGTCGTATCGGTTCCAAATATTTTCTTAAAGAATCCTTCCGAAGTATAATCTTTTGGACTTCCTGCGAAAAAATAAGGTGTTTCAGTACCTCCGCGGGCAGCATATTCCCATTCCGCTTCTGTTGGAAGCCTGTATTTTTTCCCGGTCACTTTCGACAACCATTTGCAATAGGTATTTGCAGCTTTCCACGACATGGTTATAGCTGGTCTTGTCCCTTTTCCCCAACCCTGATCAGGTGCGCCCCATGGGGGAGTTGGTCCAGAAATGGCATCAACATTTTCACTTTCTTCTGCTTCTTTTCTTCCCTGTGACGAAGTTGCCTTAAAGAATTCGAGGTATTCGTCCCAGCTAACTTCAACTTTGGCCATAAAGAACCTGGAAATCTTTACCGGATGTACCGGTCCTTCATCTTTTTTCCTCATGGGTTCATTTTTTGGACTTCCCATCTTGAATTCTCCACCAGGAACGGCAACCATGTCAAACGATACACTTGTACCCGGTATCTTCTCAGTGAAACTGGCAAATTTGGTCACTTCAGTTGGTTGCGTGTAAACTTCAGTATTCTCAGCAACTGAATTCCCAAAATTCATATTGTGTTCGTGTTTGTTGTTGGGATCAAAATGACCTACATCGAGGTGGCAGTTCAGGCAACTTACCTCTGTTTTGCTGGTCAAAAAGTTCAGATGTGCATTTTCTCCCTCAACTGTAAGTGTTTTCGGGAAAAGATTTTGATGACATTTTACACACGATTCGGTGTATGTGAATTTTTTTGCTTTATCAAGTTTCCGTTTGGCTTCCCAGTTGAAATCTGCTGAATCTTTGAATAAATACCCGTAAACATCAATGGCACCATGTTTGGCTTTTGCAAAAAGCATCCCTTGTCCTTCAGGAGGTAGGTGGCATTCCACGCAATGAACTATCACTCCTGCTTTGTTATCGTAATGAGGAGAAAGTTTCCAGCTTTGATCGGCATGAGGATGAACGTGGCATGAAACGCAGTAATTGTCGGATGAGGTATAATTTACGGCCTTCTGAGCTGCAAACATAAAAATAAACGCAGTGAAAACACCTATCAGAATTAACCAAAGAAAACTTCTTTTACCGGAAAAGCGAGTTCGAACAAAATTCCAGATCTTCATATTTTAAAAACAGAATTAATCCTTTTAATAATCCCGGAAGTTTTGTGTTGCCGGGAATAAATTAATGTACAACAAAGCTAACATCGGTCAGTTAGTAAGGTTTTAGCTAAGGTTTACAGTCGGGTTAAGTTAAGGTTAATTGTGGGTTAAAATATTAACATTAACGGCATGTAAAAATTAATGAGTTTATTGAAAAACAGGTAAATATGACTAAAAAAATAGAAATTAACCCTGTTGAAAAACATGTTTTCAGGAACTTGCCAGGATTTCGAATTTTGTTGTAAATTTCTCGCCGTACATTTCTTCGTATAGAGAGCAAAACCGATCGTAAGTAAATCTCGCCAGATTGTAATTGTTCTGTTTGATCAACACCTTTAACTTAAATGCCAAGGCCTGGTCGTTAACCGGATCAGTTACCAGAATCCGGTCAGATAATTTCAGAATCAATTCGTTATCTGTTTCTATGGATAATTCGTTGATGAATTTCAAAAGCACATCTACAATGTTGTTGCCAATAAATCCTTTAAAATCATCTAGCCAGTCGTACGATTCACCTTTAAAAAGCTCTCCTTCCTGAATGATGTGATAGAATTTTAAGTTAAAGTCTGTGTCGTGAATTTTTTCACGTTTCAGGAGCTTTAAACACTCCAAATAGTCACAATATACACTCCCCCCGAAAGCTATCGACCAGCGGTCGACGTGAAAATGAATATGAACCGAATCGAGCGATTCAAGGATGAGTCTTAATTTGCGAATGGTGACTCCACGACTGTTTTTAGCGCTTTGGGAAGAGTGTCCATGCCAAAGTATCTTCGTTAATTCATGAGTTGAAATTCCATTTTTATTGCGCTGAGAAAATAGCAGAATGATCAGAAATAACTGTTTTAACTTCGGTGTAAATAAGCTGGTGATTTCATTTCCTTCCTTGTCGAGCACTTTAAAATCGCCAAAGAGTTGGATGTAATTTGCTTCAGGTTTTTGAATGACAACCTGCTCAATGCTTCTGATTTTATCAACTGCTGACGGTTCTTTTTTCAGGAGATTTCGTAATTTAAACCAAACAAATATTAGCAATGCAAGCACAATGATCGTGATGACAGACCACGACAAAACCGGATAAAGAATAAAGACATTTTTAACCGGCACAATTTCAATAACCTCTTTGCTCAACTGCCAGATTTCCTCGTCGCCAATGGCTCTGGACCAAATGCTTAAGTCGTCAATCGCTCCATTCATATTCGACGACCAGTTGAAACCGGCCACTCCAATGTACAAATTGTCACGCCCTTTATAGGCCGGATGCCCAAGCGACCGACTGTCGAGTTTTCCGTTCAGATAAATGGCTTGTTCGCCGCTAAGCTTGGTATAGCGCCAAACCAAATGATACCATTTGCCGGCTTCAAGAACTGTTTTGCCTTGTAAGTCGTTGTTATAGAAGCCAAAATAGGGTTTTTTATCACGAATTAACAAGTGAATGCCTTGCTGATAGGAATTGTTTTTTGTTCCGAGGATACAGTAATCATTTTTGTTTGGGAGATATTCACTGATTTTAATCCAGGCGGCAACAGAGAAATCGTGATCGCGAATTTTAAATTCCTCGGCACCGGGAAGTACAATGTAACTGTTTTTCCCAAACACCGCTACGGTTGACCGGATGGAATCGCTGGTGAACTTTACGTTTTCAGGTTTGCCGTTAAAACCATTGATGCTGTAATCACGGGCTCCTTTTGCAAACGTATAATGTCCTTCAAGATTATCTGTAATCTCAAGCGATGTAGCTATAAAATGTTGTGTAATATTTTGTTTGGGCTCGTTAAAGGTTACTGTTTCAGGAGTAAACCGGAACCCGGGACTTTGAGGTGTTAAGGTTAAATTATCGCCTGGACCAACAGGAAAGCAATACTTTCCGCTGGTGAGACTTCCCAGTTGGGCCCAATTTACGTAATCGAGAATCTGGGTGTTGTATGTGACTGTTCCTTTAATGGTTTTAAACTCGCGAATGTAGCTCAGCACTCCCAGAATCCAGCTTTCGTAGCGGTCGAGCATGATGAAATTTGGTGTTTTTCCAGTATTTGTCCAGGTATTTTTGATGTGCTCAATTAAATAAGGATTCTGACTGGTATCGTACCTCATATTTTTGGTCGCCTCCGATTTAGGTGGAAAATTATAATCGTTGTAAATCAGGAGACTGTTTTTCGGATCGCCTCGCAGGAATTCGCCTTTGAAAACAGGTGCTTCCCAAATTGAAAAGTAAGGTTCAACGGCGTGATTCCAGATATAATGCAGCCATTCCGGGCTGTTACGGTGTTCCTGCATCGAAAAAACCACCAGTCGCTTATTCGTTTCAATCATTGATTTTATAGACGGCCAGCCTTCTTTTGCATCGTATGAATACAGGTATCGGAGCATACCCGTTTCATCCAAAATATCACTCAATTCGTTTACATTAATACCAAAGTCGAGGAAAAGTGTGAAAACTTTTTCGGGTTTGCTATCCAGATATTTCTTGATTTCGAGAATGGTTTCGCGGAATGAAATTGAGGTTCCATCGGCTTTTTTAATGACAAGTTGATTTTGTTGTTTTTCCCATTCCAGAAAAAACCGGAAACCACCAATGTTTTGGTTTAATAATTCCTGAATAGTCCGGTTTTCTTTCAGATTGGCATCAACTCCGGAGAAATTGGAAATAACGAAAATAGTTTCATCGTATTGTTTCAACAGGATATCTTCGGCAGCACTGGCGTTTATGGCCAAAGCTGAAATAAACAATCCCATTAATAAAACAATAAAGCGAATTCTAATATTCATTGTTGAAAATTATTAAACCGTCGATCAATCAATAAGTGAAAAATTAACCCACTTATTAACCCACCAGATTTGGTTTCAAAAATAGCTTTCTGATTCGGAATCCTCAAATTTAGGCGATTTATTCACCTTTAAAGAAAGAATGCAAAAAATTTATATTTTTGTGGCTCGAATAACCTCATTCAGGTGAATGAAGGGCTGTTAGCTCAGTTGGTTTAGAGCATTACCTTGACAGGGTAGGGGTCACTGGTTCGAATCCAGTACAGCCCACTTTCGAAGAAAACCGTAATTGATAGAATATCAATTACGGTTTTCTTCGTTAATGACGCTGCATGATAACTCAATTCGCATCAAGGAATATCTCTTACTTGCTTCAAAAACAACAACAAGTATCTATAGTCGAAGATAATGATTCTGGAAAGTGATTTAAAAGGCTTAATTTTTTATTTTGTAAAACTAATATCATGTTAACCTGATAATTTTTGCGATATTAGCTTGCCGATAGATAGAGTTGAGATTAAAGAACAAACTTTTGAAATTCGATTTCATGAAAACGTACAAGCCTTATTTAAGTTTAAGTAAAAACCCCGGAAAGTATGAACTGGGTGCGATTGTTACTGCTGCAAAAAATCAAACGATCGTCAGTATCCGTCAGGAAGAAGTAAAAAGTGGTAGTGAAAAGTATTGGGGGATAATTCTTACGATTTCCGATGCCACGCAATTGGTTAATGGACCTGAAAACCCAGTTTTTTCGACTACTGTTGATATCGCGCTGGATAAATCAGCCAGTTACAAGAAAATCATGTGCAGCACCGAAATTTCAGTTTCAAGTGGCAAATTGGGCCTGGCTACCGGTGATAACACGACTATTGACTTTGGTGATGGACAATAAGATTCTCGGAGAATCATAAGTCTAAAGTTTACAATCCTTTATTTTTAATTCCAAATTTATAGCCAGATATGCAAAAGCTCTTCTTGGCAGTGGTAATCATTATTTTTTGCGGACTCTTTTGCAAAAAAGGAATTTCGCAAACAAATTCATTTGACGACTCCGCCAAAATTGAACGTATGCTGGCTGAATTGGATCAATTTAAGGAAAGTAATTTAGATAGCGCTTTTGAAGCGAGTATAGCAATTCAGAAAAAAGCTGGTAGAATAAATTATCAGAATGGTGTTTGGGAAGCCAGAATCGAACAAGGAATAATTTACAATCAACTTGGGAATCCCGATTCTTCAATAGCATTAATCAGTAAAGTATTAAGAGAATCGCAAGATCAAAAGAATCGTTTAATTGAAATAAAGGCTCACATTGGACTTTCAACTACCTACCAGCAGAGTTCTGACTTTCATTCTTCAGTTGATCATTTAATTCAGGCGGAAAAGCTCTTGCAAAATAAGGATTCCTTTGATTTGCGTTTCGATATTTTGAATAAACTGGGAATAGTTCACCGTTTAATGAAAGACTATACCAATTCTTTGAAGTACTTCAATATTCTTGAAAGCACATACTTTGATCAACTTAGTCGGAAGCAAAGGTTCTTTCTTTTTATGAATAAGGGAAACATTTCTGCCGATCAAAAGGAATATGACAAAACAGAGAAATGGTTTAAAAAAGCCTATGAGGAAATTAAGAATGTTGACTCCCCGTCGAACAAAGCATTAATTACCTACAATTTAGGTGCTCTTTTTTACAGGCAAAAGCGATACGCCGAAGCGGAGGAATATATTACAAAATCGTTGGAGGCAAATTTAAACATTGGAGAAAAGATTAAAACAGAGCGTTGTTATCGGGTTTTAGGTTCCATCTTTTTCGACAAGGGAGATTATTCTAAAGCTATAAAATACGATAACATAGCCTTAGAGATTGCCCAATCAATCAAGAATCCACAGTCTATTCTGGGAAATTACAATAACCTTTATTTAGCCTATTGGAATTCGGGTTATTATAAAAAAAATATCACTGATTTGGATAAAGCTTTAAGCTATTATCAGAAATACAATCAAATAAAGGATAGCCTTTACCAAATTGAAACAACAGCAAAAGTCCTTGAGCTTGAAAAGAAATATGAAACCGAAAAAAAGAACACCCAGATTACTTTGCTGGAAAAAGAAAACCAGCATAAGGAAGACCAAATACGCATACAACATGCCCAGCGAAATTACCTGTTCCTGATCATCATCCTTGTAAGTGGCCTTCTTGGGATATTTGTTTATTTCTTTTACTATTACAAAAAGGTAAACAAACTTTTAAAGGTACAGCGTAAAAGAATTCTGAAGCAGAAAAATCAAATATCTGAACAGAACAATAAACTTCAAAAATCATTAAACACCCAAAATAAATTGTTCAGCATCATTGCGCACGACCTTCGAAGTCCGTTAGCTTCCATTTTCAATATTTCAAGTTTGATTGGTTTCTACATTAAAGACGAAAATTACGGCGCCCTTGAAAATACAGCGGAAATGATGAACAGGAAAACAGATCAGATACTTGAGTTGACTGATAACCTGTTAAGCTGGGCCAGAAGCCAAATGGAAAGCTTACAACCCTTGTTTACAGCACTAAGTATCAATGCAATATTTAACGAATGCCTCGAACTTTATCGCCCGATCGCCCGAGATAAAAATATTACAATTGAATATCTGGAACAACCAGACCTTTTGATTTGGGCTGACCGAAATATGGTGAAGACGATTTGCCGGAATTTAATTAACAATGCAGTTAAGTTTACGCACAAAAATGGACTGATCAAAGTTTGGTATGAGGCGAGCGACCAATATGTACGGATTTCTATAAAAGATTCAGGCATAGGAATGGATAAAGCAATGTTTCATTCGCTTTTCGATATAGGTTACGAAAAAGTGACGAGGGGTACAGAAGGCGAAAGAAGTACAGGTTTAGGTCTTTCTGTTTGTAAAGAATTTGTGGATGCCATGGCCGGAAAGATTTGGGTTGAAAGCGAAGTGGGCGTAGGGAGCAAATTTACCGTTGAACTTTTGTTGCATAATCCTGAAATCCATCATTCAAAACATAAACAACTGCAAAAAGCTGTCGTTTCAAATCTTCTTTCAAATTAGGGAATTAGGCAAAACGGTCCGATGTCATTTTTTTACAGAATTCATCCGCTAATGAAATGAAAGAGACTGAAGGTGTTAGAGCCAGCCTCTTTCATGTTTGAAGCATTATTTTTTCAATTGATCTTCAATTGTTTGATCAATTACCACTTTATTCGACACTGAAACATCGCGAGCTGTAAATAGTCCCAGGACCGGTTTCCCATCACTCGATGTAAAATTGCTTTTGATATTGGCCAGCGGTACGCTAAACAACGATCCTGAAGAACTTTGATTAATCATTTGAAAGTAAAACTTATAGGCAAATTCCGAAATGGATGTTTGTTTCACCTGGATGGTATCGTTCAGGTTTAATTCGCGGTCTTGCGGTTTATTTGTATCGTAGAAATCGGTGTAAATTTCGAGTTTCGAAATGTAGTTTCCGTCTACAAACTCGTCGCTGGCAATGGCAATGCGTGTGGCATCTGTAAGCAGTGAGTCGTTCACATAAATGTCCCATTTGTAGTAATTGCCCATTCCCGAAGTTTCTTTTCCGTAGGTGAAAATGCCGAGAAAGCGCTTTTCGCCTCGCAATGAAGGCGTAACCTGCATCGAATCGATGGGCTCAACTGCAGACAGTTTTTCCTTCGCCGTTAAAGTAACGCCATCTGTTGCAATAGTCAGGGTATATTCTCTTCCGGCTACGCCAAGGTAATTTGTATTTTCAGGAACACTATAAAAACCTTTTCGTGCCTGATCTTCGGTGAGTGTTATTGCATTTTCCGGAGTTGCATTGTCGGAAATAGTTACAACGGCATTGCTAATTCCGGGATAAGCCACATCCTGGTTCACTTTCAGGGTTTTGTATAAAAAAACGGTTGGCTCGTCCTGCGTAGTAATTTGCGCCTCAACGCCAATCAGGTTAAGGTTTTCGTTGCTCAGTTTTACATCGATCACATCTTCGCACGACGAAACGGCGAATGCTATCAGGATCAATAAAAGATATATCGTATTTCTCATGTTTTCAGGAATTAAAAGTTGAAATTGTATGTAATTGATGGAATCATGCTGCCAATAATCGACAACCGAGTGGCTTCCGAAACATTCGGATTGTCTTCGTTTTGCCTGAAATAAACCGAATAAGCATTCCGGCGCGCGTATAAATTGTAGATCGAGAAATTTAGCGACTGCTTAAATTTCCGGTGATCATTTTTCCTGAAATCGTAAGTGAGCGAAACGTCGAGCCGGTGGTAATCGGGAATGCGGTTGCTGTTGCGCGAGGCATAATAATACATTGTGTTTCCCTGAACGTCGTATTTGGCAATCGGGTACGAAGTTGGATTTCCGGTTGAGAAAACCCAGGTTGCCGAAAGATTCCAGCGTTTGCTCAGGTCGTAGTTGGTGACCACTGAAGCAACGTGGGTACGATCGTAACTCGACGGATAGGCTTTCCCTTCGTTGATTCCCGGAATTTCGCGCATCGATTTCGATAAGGTATAACTTACCCAACCAGTCAAACGGCCTTCCTGCTTTTTGGCGTAAAGTTCCAGTCCGTAGGCATATCCGCTTCCGTGCAGGAGTTCCGTTTCCAGGTTTTCCTTCAGGAACAATTCGGCGCCGTCAATGTAGTCAATAACATTTTCCATTTTTTTGTAATACACTTCAGCCGAAGTCTCGAACATATTTTCTTTAAAATTCCTGAAATAACCCAAGCCAACCTGATTTGCAATCAGCGGTTTAATGTATGTGCTGCTTGGAAGCCAGATGTCGAGCGGGGTGGGCGAGTTGGTGTTTGAAATTAAATGCAGGTTTTGCGCCATGCGGTTGTACGATGCCTTGATTGAACTTTCCGGGTTGAGCATATATTTCAGTGCAAGTCGTGGTTCCAGATTGTGATACGACGGCGGGACCAATTTCCCCGGACCGTATTCGATGGTTCCGGTTACCTCATTTTCGCTGGGGTGCTCCGGATCGAGGTAAGTTCTCACTTTTCCTTTGCCGATTTGCTGAAAATAGGAATAACGCAAACCGTACCTCAAAGTCAGGCGCGAGCCGATGCTTTGTTCGTTCGAAACGTAAATTGAATTGTCGAGGGCATTAAAGTTGGTCAAAGTCAAATCGGTGAAATACGAATTGTCGTTGGCATCAACTGCGCCGGGATTAAAATGATGGTAAATACTGTTGAACCCCATGGTAAGTTTGTTTTTCGAATTCAGGTACCACGAAAAATCCTGCTTGAAATTGTAGTCCGAAATCTGCGACGTCCAGTCGAACTGATCGGCACCGCTTCCGGGTACACCCAAATTGTAATTGTACCTGGAAAAGATTAGCGACGTATTCGAAAATAATTTATTGCTGAACAAATGGTTCCAGCGCATAGTCGACGTCAGGTTTCCCCAGCGCATATAAATCGATTCGCCCACCTTGAAATAGTCATCGCCGGTATAAGCCGAAAGGTAAATTCGGTTTTTATCGTTTAACTGAACATTGGTCTTCAGGTTCAGGTCGTAAAAATAGAGTTGATTTTCTTTCAGTTGCTCAATGCCGATGAGTTTGCCGAGAAAGTCGGCATATGTTCTTCTTCCTGAAACGATAAAACTCCATTTATCTTTAATAATTGGCCCTTCAACAGTTAAGCGACTTGAAATATTGCCTATTCCACCGCTCATTCCCAATTGTTGCGAGTTTCCGTCTTTCATCCGGATGTCAATTACTGAAGATGCTTTCCCGCCATATTCTGCCGGAATTCCGCCCTTGTAAACCTGCACATCATTTATGGCATCGGAATTAAATACCGAGAAAAACCCTAGCAGGTGCGATGCATTGAAAACCGGGGCTTCGTCCAGAAGCATCAGGTTTTCGTCGGGGCCACCACCACGCACATACAAACCCGAGCTACCTTCACCACCGTTTTGTATCCCGGGCAAAAGCGTGATGCTTTTAATAATGTCGACTTCGCCCATAAACGACGGAAGTTTTTTAATCATTTTCACCTGAACTTTTTCCATGCTCATCTGGAGACTTTCCACATTGCGGTTTTTCTTTTCTCCGGTAATTACGACTTCGTCAATTTCCTTTGAATCTTCTCCAAGCGAAATGTTGAGTTGCTTGTTTTCATTCAGATTAACGAGTGGCGACTGCGTTTCGTAACCGATAAAAGAAAAACTGACCGTGTAAGATCCCTGCGGTACCGAGATGGAATAGAAGCCGTATGGATTGGTAATCACTCCGGTTTTCAAATCCGGAATGTAAACAGTTGCCCCAATCAGGGCCTCGCCATTCGATTTGTCTTTCATGTAGCCACTCAGGGTTACAATTCCGGCAAATGAGTGAATGGCCAGAAATAGAAATAGGATTAGTGTACTGAATTGTTTCATTGCTTTGTTTTCTGTTTTCTGAAATTTGTTGTACTCTGATTGACGATTTTAACGGCATAATATTTTGCCGCGAAAAATTAAAGATCGTCAGCTAACACCCATAGATTGAATTTTTCTGAATAGGTTGCTTCAGTACGCTCCAAAATTATGGATTATCGTCAGTATTAATTGTTTTTTAATGGCGTGCCAAAGGAAATTACTTTGTTCGTTAAGTAAGAAGTGAAACCCGTGAGTATACCTATTTTGCCGGTAAATATGATGTTTTAAATTTCTGAAAGTTAAAAGGAAATTTTCTGCGCCTTAATTCGTCCTAAAACAAAACAGGGTTCACAGCTACGTGAACCCTGTTTTGTTTTTCAAAATGAGGGAATGTACTTTAAAGAAATTGAGACATTTAAACCCAATTTGTTACAATCGTTCGAAGAAGAAAATTTCTCCTTCGGGATTTACCTGCAAAATAATTTTTTTGCTCGGGTTGCTCAATTCAACAAAGTAATTATCTGAATCTTCGAACTGTTTATTTCCGTAAATCATATCGGTATCGTTATCTTCATTATCGTTAAAGAAAACAACACTGTCGATTTTATAATTTCTGTACCTTTTTTTTATTTCTTTCTGAGCCTTTGCCGGTATGTCTGCAAAGGTTTTAACAGAAGTTGTTCCGACCAAATTCGATTCGGGGTCATAGTAAGCTTTCATTTCCTTTCCATCTTTTGTGAAATCTGCTTCGTCGAAACTAATCGCTTTTTTCGTCGAAACATTTTGAGCATCGCCAAAGTCGATTGAAAATGCTCTTTTGGAAAAGTCGGAGACTGAGCTTTCTTTTATATCCCTCAATTCTTTTCTTTCGGTTTTTATTTCTTTTCTTGAATTTTCAATTTCTGATTTCAGGAATTGTTTGTTTCCTTCTTTTGCCTGAACCTGAACAAGGCTGGTTGCAAAGAAGACCGTCATCGATACTATTGCTAATTTTTTCATGACTTAATGTTTTAGTGTTATACTTTAAAATTTACAGTATAATCGACTAATTTGTCTGAAAATAGTTTATTGGGAATCAGGTTTTTAACAAAGTTTAAACTGCCTGAACACTTTTTAATAATGTTAAAATGTTCAGAGATGACTTTCGTTGAAGCATCAGATATAAATGAAGATTTCGGGTTGAAGTGAAACCCCCAGAGCACACGATAATTCTTAGGGCAGGGACTATTTTATGACTGGTCAGGGGGAAAAAACAAAAAGGGCTCCACTTTGCAGTGAAACCCTGTTCAAAAAGTATTTTTTTAGGACTAGAAAAGTCTTCTGAATCCGATAATATCTTTTACTTCGTTGAGTGTTTTCTGTGCCGATTCTCTTGCGCGCTCAGCTCCTTGTCTGGCAACTTTGGCTAAATATGCCTCGTCTTTCAGAATTTCCAGTATACGCTCTCGGATTGGAGAGGTGAATGCGACAATGTCTTCGGCAAGTTGTTTTTTGAGATCGCCGTAACGAATGCTGCAATCGTTGTAAGCTGCATCAAACTGGGCAACAATTTCAGGTTTTGTTACAATTTTCATTAAAGTAAACAGGTTCTCAACCGCTTCTGCTTTTTTGCTGTTCGGCTCGGTTGGGCCGGCATCGGTTACAGCACGCATCACTTTTTTGCGAATGTCTTTCGGATCTTCGAACAGGAAAATGCCGTTTCCTTCAGATTTTCCCATTTTACCGCTTCCGTCTAGTCCAGGAACCTTAATCATATCGCCACCGTCGAACGTAAATGGCTGAGGCAAAGGGAATAATTCGCAATTGTACATGCGGTTGAAACGTCCGGCAAATTTACGGGCCATTTCCAGGTTTTGTTCCTGATCTTTTCCAACCGGAACAAATTGTGCTTTATGAATAATGATGTCGGCAGCCATTAAAACCGGATAGGTCAGCAATCCTGCATTCACGTTTTCAGGATTTTTGCGGGCTTTTTCCTTGAACGAAGTGGTGCGTTCAAGCTCTCCGAGGTAGGCATTCATGTTCAGGAAAGCGTACAATTCCGACACTTCAGGCACATCGCTTTGGATAAAAATAGTCGATTTCTCAGGATCGATTCCGCAAGCAAGATACTCGGCCAGCACTTGTTTTACGCCCGCCTGAAGATTTACCGGCGTCGGATGCGTGGTTAGCGAATGAATATCGGCAATGAAAAAGTAACAATTGTAATCTTCCTGCATTTTGAGGAAGCTGCGCACGGCGCCAAAGTAATTTCCGAGGTGCAAATTTCCGGTTGGCCTAATGCCACTGACAACTATTTGTTTGGTCATGATTTTCAATTCAGTTCAATGGGCAGCAAAAATACAGGAAGTATTTTCAATTCACAAGAATAAAAAATTTAAAAGATCCTGAAACAAGTTCAGGATGACTCTCTTTTCGTGTTTTCTAGTGATTTATGCGTCATGCCGAACTTGTTTCGGCATCTCTTAGAATTATATACGAAATACAATTTTTCTCACAACATCAGCAGCCCATTCTCTCTCAATTCCTTCATCGCCGTGCTATTCCAGAAGAGTATAAAATCTTCTCCTGTTTGCTGTTCGAAGCTTTTTTCGAGTTCGCCAAACGTGATTTGCTGCCCACTGAAAACTGAGAGCAATGGAATTTGTGCGTGCAGCCATTCACCGTCAGCCTGTTTAAGCAGAATTACCAAATCCTGTTTTTTATTGCTGAATGAAAGTTCCGCCATTTCGAAACTGCGGTTTTTCCTTTTTTTACTGAAAGTTCGAAACGAGGAATTCCCACCGAGCCACACCACTTTGGCATTGGGGCTGGCCGGTTCATAAGCTTGTTCGTCAATGGCTTTCTGGATATAATTTGGAACGACAGTCGTTTTGGGCACTTTAAAATCGAACCAATCCTGAAGCGGAAAATCGAAGCAAATGCCATGCATGTAGTTGAAAAGCGATTTGCGCAATCCTTCGCTGAATCGTTCGTGTTCAGTTCCGGTTGGATCGCTGTGAATTAAATCGTTGTTGGCGAAAGTTCCAGGTTTCTCGTTTTCAATCCGGATTTTAAAATGTGCCGGATTTTGCCCAACCGGACTGTGAGCCGTCAATGCAAATAAGTGCCAGAAGCCCGATTGGATCACTCCAACCTCAAACAACTGCCGCACCACTTCCAGTGAGTCGATGGTTTCCTGCGCTGTTTGCGTCGGAAAGCCGTACATCAAATACGCATGAACCATGATTCCGGCGCGGGTAAAATTATCAGTAACATGGGCTACTTTTGAGACACTTACGCCTTTGTTAATCATGGCCAGCAAACGGTCGGAAGCTACCTCCAAGCCTCCGGAAACGGCGATGCAACCCGATTCTTTCAGGAGCAAACAAAGGTCGAACGTGAAACTTTTTTCGAAGCGAATGTTCGTCCACCAAACAACTGTGAGTTTGCGACGGATGATTTCCAGCGCCAATGCCCGCATCAAGGCAGGCGGAGCAGCTTCGTCAACAAAATGGAACCCGATTTGACCGGTTTGTCGAATCATTTCTTCCATGCGGTCGCATAAAACCTGCACAGTATTGGGTTCGTAGCGGCGAATATAGTCGAGAGTTGTATCACAAAAAGTACAGCGCCCCCAATAGCAGCCATGCGCCAGCGTGAGTTTATTCCATCGGCCATCGCTCCAAAGGCGATGCATCGGGTTTACAATTTCGATGACAGAAAGATAGCTGTCGAGTTGAAAATCGGAATAATCGGGAGTTCCGGTTTCGAACTGCGAAAAATCGGGTTGCGTGGAACCATTGAAGTAAACCACTTTGCCGTTTTCGAGTGCTAAAGTTCGTTTCAGTTCAGCTTTAGTCCGGTTTCCATCCAAGTGTTCAGCCAGGTTCAACATTGGAGCTTCGCCATCGTCGAGCGTAATAAAATCGAAATATTCGAAAACACGCGCATCGGTTAGTGAACGCAGTTCAGTATTTGGAAATCCACCGCCCATCACCGTTTTTACTTCCGGAAAATTGTTTTTGATGAACTGGGCACATTTAAATGCGCTGTATAAATTTCCGGGAAAAGGAACAGAAAAAGCGACCAACGTTGGTTGGCTATGCTCCATTTTTTCCTGAAGTAATTTCAGTAAAATGCGATCGATAAAACTGTCGGGCTTTTGCAGTTCGGCATGCAATTCATTAAAAGTTGCAGCCGACCGGCCCAAACGTTCGGCATAACGGCTGAATCCAAAATGCGGATCAATCGCTTCCACAATCAAATCCGATAAATCTTCGAGGTAAAGCGTGGCCAGATGCTTGGCTTTGTCGCGGGTTCCCATCGTGCCGAATGCCCATTCCAAATCTTCGGCTTGCGTAAATCGCGATGCTTCAGGCAAAAAATTTCCATCACAAATAACATGAGCCAATGTCACATTTTTCTCCTGCAAAAAGGAAATTACCGAATCGATCGTTTGAATGTAGCTTTCGCCGAGGTTGTAAATTCGATGGCCATTGGGTGAAAGTTCAAGATTCTGAGATTCAATTTGCGAGAAAAGTGAAGTCAGGCCTTCTGAAGAAAAGAGTTTAAGAATGGTTTCAATGCCCAAATCACATTGGTAAGATTGGATATTTTTCGTATTCAGAAACCCTTTCAAATAGGCAGTTGCCGGATAAGGCGTATTGAGTTGTGTAAACGGGGGCGTTATGAGTAAAACTTTTTGGCTCACGATCGGGATTTTTGTGAGAAGTAAAAGTACAATAAAAGCGACAAGATTTTAAGCCGGATGAAACGAACTCGTTGACGAATTGACTCTGCATTCTATTTATTTTCTCTACTTTTACCGCAGAATTGGTTTCGGAGTTGGTTCACACCAACCCGAACAAGAGGGAATCCGGTGCGATACCGGAGCTGTACCCGCAGCTGTAAACTCGATGCCCCTCCAACCTCCCCAAAAGGGAGGCAAGGGAAAATTTTTTTGAACAACATTTTGCCACTAAAGCTTGCTACTCCCTTCCAAGAGGGAGCCAATTTCTCCCCTTCGGGGAGATTAAGAGGGGCTTTGGGAAGGCGGTTCAAAAATTGGAGTGAGCCAGAAGACCTGCCAGTTCAACTGTTTCAATTCGAATCTTCGGGAAAAAAGATCGGTGAAAAGCGCAATTGTTTCCTTTTCATTTCTTCCGGAGTAATTTTTTAGCGAACTATTTAAAACCAACTAGTTATGAAATTTATTAAGCTAATCGTTTCGGTAGTTTTGTTCATTTTGATGATAATTCCGTTATCAAACGCACAATCGAACGCGCAAAAGCCAATCAGGCTTGGTATTTCAGGAATGACACATGGTCACATTGCCTTTATTCTGGGGCGGAAAGACAAGGGTGATTTTAAATTGGTTGGCGTGTATGAACCGGACGCTGAACTTGCTCAAAGTTTATCGAAGAAGTATAACTTCGATCCAAAGCTGATTTATTCTGATTTGAACAAAATGCTCGAAAGTACAAAACCAGAGGCAGTTGTGGCATTTGGATCCATTTTCGAACACTTGGCTACCGTAGAAGCCTGTGCGCCCCGCGGAATTCACGTGATGGTTGAAAAACCATTGGCTACGAATGTGGACCATGCCACGCGAATGGTCGGGCTGGCCGAAAAATATCACATTCATTTGCTTACCGATTACGAAACTTCGTGGTATCCTTCAACAGCAAAGTCGTATCAATTGGTAAATGATAGCAATTACGTGGGAAAAGTCCGAAAAGTGGTTGTTCACGATGGGCATCAGGGACCAAAAGAAATTGGCTGCGACAAGTATTTTCTGAATTGGCTGACCGATCCGGTTCAAAATGGTGGCGGTGCACTCATTGATTTTGGTTGTTACGGCGCGAATCTGATGACTTACCTGATGAAAGGCGAAGAACCAGTTTCTGTAACAGCGGTTACCCGTCAGTTTAAGCCTGAAGTTTATCCGAAAGTGGATGACGATGCCACAATTCTGGTCAATTATCCTTCTGCTGAAGCGGTTATTCAGGCGTCGTGGAACTGGCCTTTTAGCCGGAAGGACATGGAAATATACGGACAAACGGGTTATGTTATTGCCTCAGACAGAAATGCTATGCGTTTGAGGAAAGAACCGATGAAGGCCGAGCAGACAAAACAAATTACTTCAAAAGATGTGGCTGTTTACGAAGATCCGTTCAGTTATTTTGCCGATGTTATTCACGGAAAAGTGACAATGACAACGTACGACCCGTATTCGCTAAGCAACAATTTGACTGTTGTAAAAATTCTTGAGGCAGCCCGTGAATCGGCAAAAACCGGAAAAACTGTAATCCTGAAAAAGTAAAATGAAGCTTAAAAATTATTTACTGATCATTCTTCTTGTCAGTCAGCTTGCGCTGAAGGCGCAGGAAGCCAAACGCATTGTTTCGCTGGTGCCATGGGTAACCAAAAGTTTGTACCTGATGGGCGAACAGAATCGTCTGGTAGGGTGCACCGATTTTTGTCCGGTTGAGGCTTCAGATCATATACCGGTGGTGGCCAACGCCATGAACGTGAACCTGGAGAAAACGTTAATGCTTAAGCCTGACCTGGTTATCGCGTCGTCGCTCGTTCGTCCGGAAACCATCGACAATTTGAAGAAACTTGGGATGAAAGTGGTCACTCAGCCTTACCCGAATTCGTTTGACGAAATTTGTGAAAGATTCATTCAGATTGGCGAGCTGGTTGGGCAAGGTGCCAAGGCAAAAGCAATTGTTGATGAACAGCGGACCCGGTTAAAAAAACTGAAAGCTCTGGTTCCTGAAGGAAAAAATCAGAATGTGTTTATTCAGATTGGAGCCAAACCCTTATTTTGCGCAGTTCCGAATACATTTATGGAAGATTTTATCCGGTTTTCAGGAGGGAAAAACATTGCTGAAGCCTTGAAAATTGGCAGTGTTACCCGCGAATATGTGCTGAAGCAAAATCCGGATGTGATTTTTATTGTAACGATGGGCGTGGTTGCTGAAGAAGAAAAGAAAAACTGGGAAAGTTATAAATCGCTTTCGGCCAGTAAAAGCAAAAAGATATTTATACTTGATGCCGATAAAACCTGCAGTCCCACACCGATTCTGTTTGTAGACGCGCTGGAAGAAATGATCGGATTGATGTACTAAAAAGTTTCTGGTTTCAGGTTCAAAGTTCCATGTTGGGAACAAATAACTAGTTTTGAGCATGCAAAAAAAGTACTTCAAATGGGTGGTGTATCTGGCTGGATTGACAATTTTGCTGATTGCTTCGGTGATTCTTTCCTTGTCGGTTGGTGAAATGAACCTCGGCTTTTCCGATATTTTCAGGATTTTGCATGAAAGTCACGACAGCACCGAATATACCATTTTGAGCCAGATCAGGTTTCCGCGTATTTTACTCGGCATTGCAGTTGGCGGTGCGCTCAGCCTTTCCGGAGTATTATTGCAAGGCGTTTACCGCAATCCTTTGGTTGAACCTTACACGCTGGGTATTTCGGGAGGCGCATCGCTGGGAGTTGCTTTTGCCATTGTATTCGGATTACACCAGTTCATTGGTTCGTTCATTTTGCCAATCAGTGGATTTACCGGCGCTTTCCTGATGATTTTTCTGGTGTACTCCATTAGTTCGCGAAACGGCAGAATCAATATACAAAGCATGTTGCTCACTGGCGTCATGATCAGCTTCATCGCGTCGTCGTCGATGATGCTCCTGATGGCTATTACCAGCTCTGAGAACCTTCACGGCATTATTTTCTGGATCATGGGTTCGCTCGATGAACCGGATATGGCTCTGATTTACATGACGCTGATTTTGGCTTTAGTCTCGCTTTTTGCGTCCTATTTGTTTGTTCAGCCGCTCAATGCTCTTCGATTGGGCGAAGAAAAGGCCAAACATCTCGGCATAAATACCGATACGACCATTAAACTTTTGTTTTTGCTGGCATCGTTACTTGCCGGGGTTTGTGTGGCAGTTGCCGGTGTGATTGGCTTTGTTGGCCTCATTATTCCGCATTTGATGCGACTTTTGGTAGGTTCCGATTACCGCATTTTGCTGATCAGTTCATTCTTGTCGGGTTCCGTGTTCCTGGTTTTGTCAGACGTAATTGCCCGCACCATTATTTCGCCCAACGAATTGCCGATTGGCGTAATTACCGGCATTGTTGGCGGTATTGTTTTTCTGCTGATGATGAGTCGGGCTTCGTCAAAAGCACTAAAAAGTAACTAAGAATGGAATCTGCAATTTTAAACATACAAAACCTTTGTTGCGGATACCCGAAGTTTCAATTGTCTGAAATAAATATCAGGATTCCCAAAGGTTCTTTTGCCGGAATTATCGGGCCAAACGGGTCAGGAAAAACGACTTTGTTTCGCGCAATAACCGGAACATTGGCCATCCAATCAGGCAAAATAAGTATAAGTGGAAAAGATCTTCGATCGCTCACACCACGTCTGCGGGCGCAAAATATTGCTATTGTCAGTCAGTTTATCGAAGCCGGTGAAATTTCAGTTGAAGATTACGTGATGATGGGCCGGATTCCGTACCACAGTCGTTTCAGCTTTTTCGAAAGTGCCGAAGATTTTCAGATTGTTCAGAAGTATATGGAAATGACCGACACCTGGCAGTTTAAAGACCGGTTGATGAATGAGCTGAGCGGCGGCGAACAGCAACTGGCAGCCATTGCCCGCGCCCTGACCCAACAACCCGAATTGCTTTTACTCGACGAACCAACTTCGCATCTCGATATCACACATCAGGTTCATATCCTGAATGTGCTGCAGCAGCTTAACCAGGAAATGGGTCTTTCAGTTTTAATGGTTATTCACGATCTGAACCTCGCGTCGGAATATTGTGATCAGCTTGTGTTGGTGAATAAGGGCAAAGTTCACACACAGGGAACACCTGAAGAAGTGCTCACTTTCCAGCATATTGAGGATGTTTACCAAACCGTTGTGGTTACCCAAAACAATCCGCTATCGGGCAAACCTGCTGTTTTTCTGGCATCGCGAAAAGTTTTGAAAGAGATCCAGGATAAGTTATCTAAACTATGATTTGCCTGATTTTATGGGGACTACGATTTTTGAAATTGACTAGGCAAAGTCGGATGAAAGTGTTGGTGTGCTCTATGAAAAGATGTAACTTCACACAACCCTAAAAATCAGCTTATGAACCCATTAATCGAACAATTTGTATCATTCAGGCGAATTGCCATTGTCGGCATGTCGCGTTCAGGCAAAAAGTTTGGAAATTATGCTGCCAAAGAATTAAATGCCAAAGGCTACGAAATTTATCCAATTCATCCTGAAGTTCAGGAAATTGATGGTTTTACCTGCTATCCTGACCTTAAAAGTGTAAGCGGGAAAGTTGAAGGAGTCTGGATATCGATTCCTCCGCAAAAAGTAAATGCAGTGCTTGAAGAAGCTGCCGGAACCGGGCTTAAAAACATTTGGCTTCAGCAAGGAGCATGGTCTGCGGAGGTTCAGCAAACCATCGACCGTTTGAAATTGCAGGTAGTGTCAAAAAAATGTATCATGATGTATGCGCCGCCGGTTCAGTCGTTTCACAAATTTCACCGAACGATTAAAGGTATCTTTGGTAGATTGTAATTTAAACAACTACAAATTCTTAAGTAATTTCCTGAAGTTCAACTTTAACTAATTTGGTCTTCAGGCTAAAAACAAATACTGGTTTTGATTTTTTAAACAATTAAATTTCAGGAGAAAAAGAATGGATGCAGATGAATTTGGTACTGGCATTCATTGTTCTGATTCAGTTTTGACGGAATTAGAAATGAGGTAATTGCTTCAGTTTCGTTGAATAAATATCTTGTGTTTAATTGAGATGAGTCAGATTTGAGTTAAAAACATGAATAAAAAATGTACTTTTGTCGCCAAAATATTGCAAAACTGTTAAGTAACAAATAACAAAACAATATAGTATCTCACTTTAAATACATCAGGAATTCTTTCTGAATTCATCGAAAATCTAAAACCTTTCCAATGAGTATTTACATCTTTTTTTTAGTCGTCCTTTTCTTTCTGGCCATATCCGATTTAACTGTTGGAGTGGCTAATGATGCAGTAAACTTTTTGAATTCGGCCATCGGATCGAAAGTTGCCACTCGACGGATTATCATGAGTGTGGCCAGTGTCGGAATTATTTCGGGCGCGTTGTTTGCCAACGGAATGATGGAAGTTGCCCGCAAAGGACTTTTCTTTCCTCAGTACTTTCTTTTTACTGAGATCATTCTCATTTTTCTGGCTGTCATGTTTACCGACGTGCTTTTACTCGATTTTTTCAATACGTTTGGATTACCAACGTCGACCACAGTTTCGCTGGTTTTCGGATTACTTGGTGCCGCAGTTGGAATGGCATTTTTAAAAGTTGGCGAAGGAGCAACTATCGTTGTCGAGGGTGTTGAAAAAATTGCACAAATCGGGGATTTTATAAACTCCTCGAAGGCCCTGGCGATTATTTCCAGTATTCTTTTGTCGGTTGTTTTCTCGTTTGTTTTTGGAGTTGCTATTCAGTGGATCAGTCGTTTGATTTTCAGCTTTAACCTGGAGAAGACGATTAAATATTACGGATCGGTTTGGGGAGGTTTTGCGATTTCGGCCATTACCTATTTTATCCTGATAAAAGGAGTGAAAGACGCGTCGTTTATGACTCCTGAATTGTACGCTACGATTAAAGAAAATACCATTTACATATTGGCGCTGAGTTTTATACTTTGGTCGCTTTTGCTTCAGGTCTTAAATTGGGTTTTCAAAGTTAATCCGCTAAAAGTTGTTGTTTTGGCGGGAACTTTTGCTTTAGCTATGGCTTTTGCCGGAAACGACCTTGTGAATTTCGTCGGAGTTCCGCTGGCCGGTTTGGAAGCTTTTAAGGTATTTAGTACAAACGGAGGTCATGATCTTTTAATGGGAAGCCTGTTGGGAGACATTAAAACTCCTTCGTATTATCTGATTGCTGCCGGCGTTATCATGTTGTTTGTGCTTTGGTTCTCGAAAAAGGCCAAAACCGTTATTGATACTTCTCTTCAACTGAGCCGTCAGGATGAAGGAGCCGAACGTTTCGGTTCATCAGCATTCTCCCGCGTTTTGGTGCGAAGGGTAGTCAATACCAGCAATTTTGTCGGTCAGGTAATTCCTGCACCGGTTTTACGTAAAATTCAAAGTCGTTTCGAAAATAAAACCGTTGATCAAAAAGCTGTAAAAGATCCAAATCCGCCTATGTTCGATTTGCTGAGAGCTGCAGTAAACATGATGGTTGCCTCTATTTTGATTGCCATAGGAACTTCGTTTAAATTACCTCTTTCAACTACATACGTGACTTTTATGGTGGCCATGAGTACATCATTGGTCGATGGCGCCTGGGGACGCGACAGTGCCGTTTACCGAATTACTGGTGTGTTTACTGTAGTTGGAGGTTGGTTTGTTACCGGTTTGGCAGCATTTTCTGTAGCATTTTTCCTTTCAATATTTATGGGTTGGGCTCAAATCTTTGGCGTTATTACCATCCTGATATTTGCTGTTGTGGCTTTTTACCGCACCCACATTACGCATAAAAAACGTGTGGAAAGCGAATTGGAAAAAACCGAAGAGTCTGAAGTTATTCCAAACGTTATTTCAATGTTTGAAACCAACAACAAGGGAATTACAAAAACGCTTAATTCAGTAAGCAGTATTTTTAGCGAAACGATTAAAGGCCTGATCAAAGAAAACAGGAAAGACCTGAAAAAGCAGTTGCAGTTAACCGTTGAAATGGATCAGAAACTGGCCAACAAAAAGAGCAAAATTCACCTCACAATAAATTCACTTCCGCCCGATACCATTGAGGCCAGCCATTATTATGTGTTAACGCTCGATTACCTGAAGGAATTGACGCATTGCATCAATTACATGACCGAACCGGTGTTCAATCATGTAGATAATAATCACAAGCCAATTTTGGCTTCACAGGCTGCTGAACTAACCCAGATTGCTGAAGAATTTTCGGTATTTTCAAAGAAGATGATTGATTCTCTGGAATCGATTGACAATGAAAAACTGGAAGTTTTAAATGCTGAACATCTTAGGATCATCGGTCTAATAAGGGAAGCACGTAAGAGCCTGATTAAAGTGATAAAAAAGAATGAAGTGGGAACAAAGAACAGTATGCTTTTGCTGACCATTCTGAGTGAAGCCCGAAACATTCTGAATTATTCGGTTAACCTGATGAAAATTCAAATTGACTTTACCAAGGCGGTTAAAGAATCGAAGTAAGAATATAAAACCCAACAGTTTTATCCCGGGAATAGAAATGGCTTCACACAGCGTGAGGCCATTTCTTTTTTCTTCTGATTGTTCAACTTCAGGAAAAAGATTTATTTTTTAAGCTGAAGTCTCATGATATTACTGATTGGCTGTAATATACAGGACTGAATAATCGGCATTAAAAGCGCAATTTGAAGTTTTTTGTCCGGTAGCAATTCGCCGTTTACGTTATTTTAATTGGGATTCCTTTCAATAAAGTTAACGAACAATATAAGCTGTGATTTTTTAATTGCTTCTCGATCACAGTTTTCATTTCATCATTTAATTATAGTTCAGACTTCTTATTCATACCTCAGCGCCTCCACCGGATTCCTCGTTGCCGCACGCCAACTTTGCCAGCTAACGGTTAGCATCGCAATTCCTAAAGCCAGCAGACCTGCCAGGGCAAATATCCACCAACTCAGGTCGGTTTTATAGGCAAAGCTTTCGAGCCATTTATTCATAGCATACCAGGCAACCGGTGTGGCAATTATAAAAGCAACGACAACCCACATCAGAAAGCTTTTATTGAGCAGCACAAGGATCTCCGAGATGCGGGCTCCGTTTACTTTGCGAACTCCGATTTCTTTGACTCGCTGTTGTGCGATTAAAAGCGAAATTCCCAGTAAGCCCATCGAAGAAATAAATATCGATATAATGGTGAAAATCGTTAACAGTCGCGCCTGTAGCAATTCGGTTTTGTAAACATTGCGATACATGGCGCCGACCGATTCGTAGCTGAACGGATAAGTAGGAAACAAGTCTGTCCAGACCTTATGGATGTCCGCTAAAGCCGCTGTGCGCATGCCAGCTTTGTACGAAATCACAAAATTGATCAACCACATCTTGTCGCGCTTGAACATGACCATCGGATTCACTTTCTTTTTCATACTCGAAAGGTGAAAATCTTCCACCACTCCGATTATTTTACCACGGGGTATTTCAATTCCCTGCGCAGATGAGATCAGCTTAAAATCTTTTCCGATAGCGTCGCCCGGATTGGTGAAATTCAGATAATGCAAGGCTGTTTCATTAATGATGTATTCTCCTGAACCTTCAGTATCGTTATTCTTCCCCGAAAAGTTTTGACCGTTAAGAAATTTGAGATGAAACAGTTGAGCGAACGAATAATCGCAAGGAAACACTCCAATCAGACTTTGCCGTTTGTCTTCGGATTTCTGCAAACCTTCCATCTCAAACTGGAACATGTCATTGGCTTCTCCTCCGGGAGGTTCGAGCATGGCTGACACAGATTCAATGCTGTTGTTTTTTAGTAATTCAGCTTTAAAAACTTCAAATTTTTGCTGAATATTGGCATGCACCGATTCGAAGCAAATGATGTTGTCTTCTTTCACACCCATTGAATTGGCAAGCGCAAAGTTGGTTTGTCGCGAAATAAGGATGACCGACGCAATCAGCATAATGGCAAGCGAATATTGGGTTACAATGATGCCTCTGCTCACAAAAATGCTCTTCGTATTTAGCAAGGACGAAGAAGTCTGACTGTATATCTTTCGGATATTTTGTTTCAGAACAGGTTGCAATCCGGCTAATATGCCGAGTAAACTGAAAAGCCCGATAATCAATGCACTCCATGCTACATTTCTCCTGAAAAGGTTGATGCCAAGCTGTTTATCGATGATCAAATTTGTGGGGATAGAAATCAGGAGCGTAAGAACAATGGCTGTTCCGACAATAATCAGGCTTTCGATGAGAAAGTATTTCAGGTTAGTACTCCGGGTTGAACCCAGAATGCGGTTAATGGATATAAACTTGCTATTGAACCCAGCCATCCCCAGGTTTAGGCTGGCAAAATTGCTTACCGAAATCAGCAATAAAATCAGGGCGGCTATGGCCAACACGTAAATATTGGTCATGTTTCCGTTACTCTCAATTTCGCGCAGCTTATCGGAATGAAGATGAATGTCGGTGATTTTCTGCAAATAAGCTTTGGTTTCAATTTTATCGGCCGGTTTATCACTTTCTCTGGCCAAAAAACTGGCGTAGCCCGAGGTGATCTTTTGCGGATCGGCCTTTTTATTTAGCAACAAATAACAATAAGCCCACCAGGAAATCTTCCCTTTATCCGGAGTCGTAATTAATTCAGGATGAAAATGACTGTTCTGCGGAAAATCTTTCATCACTCCTTTGATGGTGAAATCGGAAGGATTGCCATAATACTGACCTGCAGGAATGGTCATTGTTTGGCCGATCGGGTTCCCGTTCCCGAATACTTTCCGGGCAAACGATTCCGAAACGACCATTGAGCCTGGAGCATTCAGAACCGATTGCTTATCGCCAACCAGCAATTCGGCATCGAATAAATTGAAAAAGGTACTGTCGCAAACAAACGCTTCATTGACTGAATAATACCTTTCGTTGTGTAACATCACTCCGCCTTTTATCGGAGATAACCTGACGTAACTCTCTACTTCAGGAAAATAGTCCGCAAGTCCGGGTATTTGCTCCGATTGGTAAATGCGGGCAAAATGATTTTCTCCGAAGAAAGTAGGATCGGTGACCGAGAACCGGTAAATTCGATCGGCTTTCGAGTTGTAGGCATCGTACGAGAGTTCGTTCTTCAGAAACAGTGTTATAAATAATAACCCACTCAATCCGAGCGCCAATCCGAGCGCTTTAATGAAATTCAAGAAAGGGCGTTTTTTCAAGTTTCGTAATACAAATTGAAATAGCATGATCTTCTTTTAATCGTTCAATTATACTGTACCCTTTCAGTTTATAAAAGTTCAGATTTATTTATTCATATTTCAATGTTTCCGGTGTATTTCGCATTGCTGTTTTCAAGCTTTGTCAGCCATTGTCTGAGCTTCGATTTCTCTGATTAATTGATAGACTTTGATTATTAATGGTCTAAATATTCATGGATTTCAGTTAATCATAGTTTTGAATGTTTACTCATGCCTCAGCTCCTCCATCGGGTTCCTCGTGGCAGCTCGCCAGCTAACGGTTAACATC
This sequence comes from Prolixibacteraceae bacterium, assembly GCA_963677955.2. GTDB lineage: Bacteria > Bacteroidota > Bacteroidia > Bacteroidales > Prolixibacteraceae > Aquipluma. The sequence continues at coordinate 1,842,673 of CAXXQR010000001.1, read as the reverse complement.
GCAATTCCCGAAAATGCTCCGGAAACTGCAAATATCCATCAACTTAAGTCGGTTTTGTAGGCGAAGCTTTCGAGTCATTTAGTTTCAACGTCCTTCTAATTTTCAAACCGTACATTAACATTTCCACCCGACGAACGCATATAAACTGGAATTCCGCCATTATTCATCGTTCCATTCACACGGTTTTTTTCAGATTTTCCTGAGAAGTTATGAAGTTCAATATTTACCCTGTCAGAGCTCAGATCAAGATCAAGTCCAAGCTTATCACCGTTTTTGATTACAGCATCAATTCCCCCGCCGCTGGAAACCAGATTTAACTCTTTCGTTAAATTACCAATGTTAACATGAACTGATCCACCGCTGGATTTAGCTTTCACAGAGCCTGATTCACCGGTTACATTTACGCCGCCACCGCTACTACCCGCATCCACATCGCCATGAATATTTGTCAAGTCTACGCCACCGCCTGAACTAAAAGCGGAAACGCTGCCATGTGCATCCTCCAGAGTGACTCCGCCGCCGCTGGAACTCAATTGTACATCGCCGTTTTGATTCCGAACTTTCACACCACCGCCGGATGACTTTGCCTCAGTAGTCCCTGTAACATTTTCCAAATGTACTCCGCCGCCACTGCTGGAAAAATGGTGCGTTCCGACAACACCTGAAATTTTTAATCCACCGCCACTGGATGAAACATTGCACGACATTTCGCGGGGTACGATAATTTTCAACGAAATGCCGGAATTATTATTCCATAAATTGAACCGTGATTTGCGCTCAACATTTGCGGTAATTATGGAGCCGTTTTTCGCTATATCCAAATCATAATCTTCCAGAATATCACGAACCAGCGGGTCGTTTGGAGCTAATACCTTACCGTTTTTCCTGACAAACGCCTGTACCACTACATTTTTTTGTTCATGGGTTATTACCTCAATCCCTCCTCCTGATGATTTTGCATTCAGTTTGCCTGGCTCATTCAGATCAAATGTTTTTGTGATTGTAGGAGTTTTGTCTTCCTGGGCAAATCCATTGCATGAAAGGAGTGCGGTAAGCAATACAATCATGGTGTACATTTTTACATTCATCATAGTTTTCATTGAGAATTATTTAAATTGTTTAACTAAGTCTATCGTTCAAAGAGACGCTGAATTTCTTTTATTGTTACAACAAGTTTATTTCTTGGACTTGAGTAGAGTGTCCTGAATTAGTATTTATACCTCAGCGCTTCTGCCGAACTCTATGTGTTTACTTCACAGCTTAATTGTCTGAACTTTGATTTGTTTGATTCCATGAAGACTTTGATTATTTCTGTGCTCAAAATCATAGTAATCAATTAATCACAAAAATCACAGTTTTGATTGCTTATTCATATCTCAGCGCCTCCACCGGGTTTCTCGTAGCCGCTTTCCAGCTTTGCCAACTCACCGTCAACAATGCGATTCCCAATGCCAGTGTGCCTGCCAGCGCAAAAATCCACCAGCTTAGGGTGGTTTTGTAAGCGAAGTTTTCGAGCCAGCGGTGCATGATGTATCCTGCAACAGGGCAGGCAACCAGGAACCCAACCAAAATCCAGCTAACCAACTTGTTGTTTATCATGACCAATACCTCAAATACATTGGCACCATTCACTTTTCGTATCCCGATTTCCTTTACTTTTCGCCGAATGGAAAACAGCGACAAGGCCAGTAGTCCCATCGACGAAAGGAGAATAGAAATGACACAAAAAAAAGATATGAACTGTACCAGCGTTTCATATTTTTTATGTTTCTCGTTAAACAATCCTCCAACAGTGTCATATTCAAAAGGATAATCGGGGATCAGTTCTTTCCAAACCGACTTTATAATTTGAATCCCGGCATCTGTTTGACCCGCTTTAATCTTTACCAAAAGGTTCCTTCCTTCGTTATTTACAGCAACAACGGCGGGTGGCACTATACTTTCGAGTCCGTTCCAATGAAAATCTTTCACCACACCTGCGATTTCCATAGTCGAACCGGGAACCATCTTCCCGATTGGGTCTTTCAACTGGTGAAACTTCACCATGGCCTCGTTGATGTAACATTGGTTGTTCCGCCCCGAAGCTGTTGTGTTAATTTCTTTGCCTTCAATAAGTTCGATGTGGAGCGTGTTGATGTAATTTTCGTCACCCTGAAAGAGCAGAATGGTGTATTCTTTTTTCTCTCCATTATCGTCGTATTTCCAGTTAACCATTGAAGCTTCTTTCACTGGCGACGCACTGCAAACAGAAACCTTTTCGATGGATGAATGGCCGAGGAGACTGTTTTTAAACGCTTGTTTCTTGTCGCCGAATGGTGCCGGTAGCCTGAACTCAACCACATCCCTGTCGAGGCCAATTGGTTTATTATGGATAAAATTCACCTGACGGTAGAGTGTTATTGTACAGATGATAAGGGCTATTGAAACAGAATATTGAATAGTGTTGACTATGGAGAGTTTTCGGTTTTTTCCCGTCGCGAGACCGGATTTGATGAGGTTTGGAGCTTTTATCGGGTTTCTGATAAACAGGTAAACAGTAATGTAGCTTAGCAGCACCACAACACTAATAATTCCCAGGATAATGAATAATAATTGGGGCCGAAAGAAACTGCTGAACAACAAATCGCTCCCGTTTAGCTGATTGAAAAAAGGTAGCAAAAATCTTAAAGTAACAACACTGAATATCAATGCAATAAAAATCAGGATTAAAAATTCTATCCCCAACTTATTGACCAGTGTTTTGTTGGTTCCACCGATAATCCTGATCAATCCTAGTTCTTTTCCCCTGTCCATAAGTAGGTTGATGAACAGGTTGATAAAATTGAAAAAAGCGATAAACAGGACAATTACAGCAATAGCCAGCGAAACAACGATCTTGCTTTTAACTTCAGGAGTGATGTTGATTGATTTTAAATTGTTCAGGTAAAGATTAACCGTTTTACCTTCCCAGAAGAAAGGAATCATTGATTTTTTAAGGTGCATCTTTTCTTCCAATGTTCTTTGATCGGTGTTCTCTTTCAGCAACAAATAGGCATCGGTGCCGCGCAGTTGTTTTCCGTTGATCGAAGTCAGCAAATCGAAATGAATATGGGATTTACCTGGTTGGGTTACTACAGCCGATACAGTATAAATCTGGTCACCCCCTTTTGTTTTAATCAGCACCGGATTTCCCAACGCTTTTTTATCGCCAAAAAACATACGGGCAGTTTTCTCCGAGAGTACAATGCTGTTGCCGGATAAAGCGCTGGCAGGGCCTCCTTCGACGAACCGATAAGAAAAGATGTTAAAAAATCCGGGGTTCGTTTCGAACAATTCGAGGTTTTGGTAGTAGGAATTGTTATTAGCAACTACCTGATCATAGCCCGTTTTGTTCCATTGACAATAGTCCTCAACTTCAGGAAAATTGTTTTTAAGGTATTCGGGTGCGGCATACGTGATGTGGTTCATTTTCTGGCCTGCAACCCAAGGGTCATCCGACTGTAGTCGAACAATGCGGTTTTTATTTTTGTGAAAACCATCCACCGCATATTCATCGAATATTAAACCGGTAAGCATGAATACGGTTGTAAAGCCTACTAGGAGGCTCAATACGATAATTCCTGAAATCATCTTCCGCTTCAGGATTACCCGAAATGCGTTTTTTAGTTGTTGTGCTATCATCTGCCATTATTTTTATTCACACCGTAGCGCCTCAACCGGATTACTCGTTGCCGCCTTCCAACTTTGCCAACTCACCGTTAGCAATGCAATCCCAAGAGCCAACAAGCCAGCCAGCGCAAAAATCCACCAGCTAAGTTCAGTTTTGTAGGCAAAACTTTCGAGCCATTTGTTCATGGCGTAATATGCAACTGGTGTGGCAAATCCAAAAGCAAGGACTACCCACTTTACAAAGTCGCGGTTCAGCATCATCATTACTTCAGCAACATTGGCTCCACTTACTTTCCGAACTCCAATCTCCTTGGTTCTGCGTTCCATTACAAAAAGCGACAGGCCAAATAATCCCAATATGGCTATCGAAATAGCAAGAATCATAAAATAGCTGAAAATTGTTCTGGTGTATTCCTCGGTGTGGTACAATTCCGCAAAACGCTCATCAATAAACTGGTAGCTAAATGGAGAGCCTGAAGCATTATACTTTTGCCAGTTTTCTTCGATAAAAGAAATTGTGTTTTTTAAGTTTGTTGGAAGTATTCTTACCGAAATCCGGTTATAACTCGATGGATCGCTGTACATGATAATTGGCGAAACCGGGTTGTGTAATGTTTCGTAATGGAAATCACCAACCACACCAACTATTTTGCCTTTTTTGCCGCCATATTCCATGAATTGCCCAATAGCATTTTCAGGCGTTCCCCAACCAATTTTCTCAACGGCCGACCGGTTAACCAGGTACTCGGCTTCCTCCTTTTTCTGATCATTGATGTTATTTCCGGCGATAAGTTTAATTTCGTAAGTCGGAAGAAAATAGGAGTCAACACGGACATTGGCGACCCGAAACCCAAGTGGTTCTATTTTCCCGTTTTGGGTAACTTTAGCTTCGTTACTATCGCTCAGTCCTTGCGATGGAATTCTTTTTGAAGCCGAAACGCTAACAATAGTTGGATTGAGCATCAACTCCTGACGAAAGACATCAAGCTTTTCGAATAGAAGAGGCGATGCGCTTAGTGTAATTACATTTTCTTTATTCAACCCCAAATCCTTTGCATGAATGTAGTTCAGTTGTTTGTTTACCGCCATGAATGACATGATTAGGGTGATTGAAACAAAAAACTGAAAAACAACAAGCACATTGCGAAAATTCATTTTCCCTGATGTTGGACTAGTAGAAGTATTCATCGTTGAACTATTACCCGAGAACGAAAAAATGGCTGGATACAAGCCTGATATTACTCCAATGGAAATAGTCAACAGGATGAATACAATAACCAGATCGAGGTTATTCGAAATGGAAAATGAAAGATTTTCGTTGAAAATTTGATGTAAGTTGGTTATGGTGAACGAAACGATGATTAAGGCCAGTATCAGTGCCATAAAACAAAAGAAAACGGATTCGGCAATCAACAATGCAGCAATGCGTTTGCCCGAAGCCCCAACTATTTTTTTTACCCGGATTTCCTTGATCCGTTTAGAATAAATGGCTGTATTCAGGTTCATGTAATTAATACTTCCCAAAAACAAGATCAGGAGAGCAATTGACAAGAGAATATAGATGTAAGATCGGTTTCCGTACCAGTTAAAATGAATATCGGTAAGTTTCTCCATCCTGATTTTAGTCCATTTGGTTCCATTTTCAAATTGTTTATTTATGAACTGGTCAAGCCTGGCATCCAACTCTTTGGGTGGTTGTCGCATTAGGGCAAACGTTTCGTAATTGTTGCTGCCCCAGTCTTTCATTTCGTTTTCACCAACATACGATACAAAAGTTGAAAAGGAGATGAAAACTTCAGGATGAAAATGGCTGTTTTTGCCCCAGTTTTTGAAAACTCCGGTAACTTTTAAATTGTAACTTTTCCCGAAATCGTCGAAGAATTCCAGGTTATTTCCAACTGCGTCTTTACCTCCAAAGAATTTTTGAGCTATATTTTCAGAAATAACAGCGGTGAGCGGTTCGTCTATCAAATTACCATTTTCAGGCAACCCATCAAAAGTGAAAATTTTCAGAATATCAGGTTCTGCAAAGCAAACATCAGGTTCGACAATTTTTTGATTATTGAGGGCAAAGAGCATTCCAGTATGACTCACCCGGGCTACATTTTCGATTTCTGGTAGCCAGTCTTTTAACAATGGAGCTATTGGAGGAGCAACTTGTGGTAAATGAAGATTTTCGGTTCCGTTGGCATCGTAAAAATAACGATGGACACGATAAATATTGTCTGCGTTTTTATGAAACCGGTCGTAGCTCAACTCGTTTTTAATCCAAAATGCGATAAAAATGACACAGACAAAGCCAATTATTAATCCGGAAATGTTGATAGCGGTGTATAATGGGTTTCGCTTAACCGAACGACCTAAATTTATGATGAACCTTTTCATTTTTCAGTAAGTTTATTTGTTTTTGACTATTCGTACCGCAACGCTTCCACCGGGTTCCTCGTTGCTGCTCGCCAACTTTGCCAACTTACCGTGAGTAGCGCAATGGCTAATGCTAGCAAACCAGCCAGAGCAAAGATCCACCAGCTAAGGTTGGTTTTGTATGCAAAATTTTCGAGCCAGCGGTGCATGGCGTACCAGGCAATGGGTGTTGCTAAAATAAATGCTATTGCCACCCATTTTACAAAATCTTTATTCAGCATAGTTAGAAGGTTCCATATTGTGGCTCCATTTACTTTGCGGACACCTATCTCTTTGATTCTTCTTTCATTCATGCTTAAGGACAAACCCAGAATTCCCAACATGCACAAAAAGACAGTAACAAATGCGAAGAGCAAAAACAAATTCATTGCTTTATACTCTGATTTGTAGTAGCTATCAATTCTGTCGCTTAGAAACATGTATTCAAATTCCTGGTCAGGGAATATCTTTCCCCAGCTATTTTTTATCTGATTAATGTCTCCGGGCAAAACCGCGGATTTGCCTTTGGTTAATTCCGCATCATGAGCCAGCCGAACACTCATAATAGAGAAACCTTTCGGATTATTGATGAAAACGCACGGCCTGATTTTATCGTGCATTGAGCCTGAATAGAAGTCTTCAACAATACCTTTAATATTTGCTCCATCCTTCCCTATTCCCTGGATATGCACCCCAATTGCATCATTTACATTTTTATATCCCATTTCAGTTATAAATTCCCTGTTTGTAACAATATTAAAGGCAGAATCGTTTGTAGCCAAATTTTCACCTGCCAGGAGCTTGAATGCATATACCTTGAGATAAGATGCGTCAATCGATTTGATTTCCGCATCAATCGATATTTTTTCATTGTTTATAAAGGCGCTGAAATTGGAAAAACTATTGGTCTGTGCCGGAATGACTGAACTAAAGCTGACGCCTTTTATCGCTGAAGAAGATAATAATTCGCCTGAAAGGGCACTCAGTTTTGAGGGCGTATTGTTTGGTAACCCAACAATTACAATGTTTTTTGAGTCGTATCCAAGTTCTTTGTGATTGATAAAATATATCTGTTTGACAATCATTAAGGTGGCTATTATGACTGCCTGAGCTACAATAAATTGAAGTATAACGCTCCATTTCCCAAATACATTTTCCCTTCCTGAATAACCGGAATTGCTTTTCTTCAGAAGTGAAGACAATGATTTTAAATCTAAATTGAAGAAGGAAAATATAACAGCAAGAAACCCTCCGGCAAATAAAAGCAAGAGCAAGAAAACCAATGCGGACAGACCAATTTCCGGGGTATATCCAAACGGTACATCAATAAAGATGTAGAAATATTTAAGGATTGCGAAAACAAACAGAATACTGACAATCAGGGCAAAAAACGTAAGCAACATAGATTCAGTAAAAAATTGAATGAAAATGGACCTTGGCATACTACCAAGAATCAATTTCAGCGCAATCTGTTTTTTCTGTTTGAAAGTCTCGGCTAAAAAAAAGTTGCTGTAATTAAAAATTGCGATCAAAAAGATGAAGGCCCCAACCAGGGAGATAGCCAAAAGCAATCCAGTGCTGACAGTATGATAATTAAAATTCCCAAAATCACTGTCTTTATGAACTTCCTTCAATGGTTGCAATTTGAACAATCTTCTCTCCACTAATTCATCATTTCTGTGTTGAGCATGCAGAGCTTTTAATTTTTGTTCAATTGTGGCAACCTTACTGTCTTTATTTAAAACAACGTAACACTGGAAAATGTCTGATAAACTGTCCCAATTGACAAATGATTCCGGACTGATTTTTTCTGAGAAAGTAACCATCGACAGAAAGACTTTAAAAGGGAAATCTGTATTTTGGGGCAAATCGTTGATAACTCCGCCAATTGTGAACCTGGTTCCCCATATTGTAAACTCCTGACCCATTGCATCCTGATCAGGAAAGAGTTTATCTGCGGTTTCTTTGGTTATAACTGCCATAAGCGGTTTTCCCAAAACCTGTTTCCCCTCTCCTTTTAACCATTTTACTCCCATCTTTCCAAAATCAAATATTTCGAAAAATGAAGGCTCGGTAAATACTACGCCTGATTCAAGGTTAAATATTTTTTCCTTGTTGCTATCTTTTGCCGGAACACTAAGTTTTTGGCCATTTAAATAAAACATTGAAACAATATTCTGAATTTCCGGGATTGTTTTTCTTATTTCCCAAGGAAGCGGGAAGTATACACCTGCGCGGTATTCAAAACCGCCGCCCAGGTAATCCAGTCCTGAAGTCACTCTTACAACCCGATATATATTCTTGCTTTGAGTGTGAAAGCTGTCAAAACTCAACTCATGGGTTGTTTTGATATAAATAACCAGACTGCTGGTCAAGCCTATTACCAGGCCGACAAAAATCAACAGGGTTAATTTATAATTTTTTGCTATTCTCCGGATGGCAATTTTAATGTTCTGTTTATTCATCTCACATAAGTATTAATTTATACTACAAACCTGAACGATACAACGATCTCCTTCGGAATGATCCTTAAAATTTAAGGGCTACACATGCAACTGTTTGACGCATAAAATCGGAATCCGTGACATGTTCATTTTTTCCTGTTGTTATTAATTAAATCGTTCATTGCTAATTTTAATACATTGATATATTTGACCGTTTACCTCCTTTGATCTTTCACCAAAATCGAGAAATTCATAGGTATTATCAATCCTGTAATGCGATCATAACTATCCCAATGATTTTCTATTCATACCTCAACGCCTCTACCGGGTTCCTCGTTGCAGCCCGCCAACTTTGCCAGCTCACAGTGAGCAGCGCGATTCCCAGCGCCAGCAAACCGGCAAGGGCAAAAATCCACCAGCTTAGCGTGGTTTTGTAAGCAAAGCTTTCGAGCCATCTGTTCATGGCGAAGTATGCAATTGGCGTGGCGATGACAAAAGCGATGGCCACCCATTTTACAAAATCGCTGTTAAGCATCGACAGTATTTCAGAGATCTTTGCACCGTTCACTTTGCGGATACCTATCTCGGTCGATCGGTTGATGGCGGCCAGGGAGGTGAGGCCTACCAAACCCATGCAAGCCAGAAATATACAAATCGCTCCGGCCCAGCTAATGATCCTGCTCCAACGTTTTTCTTCTTTGTAGAAATCGTCAAATTTCTGATCCAGAAAACTATATTTAATTGGTAATTCGGGCGATATGTTTTTCCATGTAGCTGCTATTGTCGTTAGTGCTTTCGACGGATCTCCCGGATTAATGCGTACAAAAAGTGTGTTCGGCTTTAAGTTCGCCGGACACAAAAACATTTGAGCCCGAACCGTCCGGGTTAAATCCTCAAAATTAAAATTCCGGATAACTCCAATGATTACCTTTCGGTCGGTTCCATCCCTATTTGTGAATTCCTTCCCCAGCGCATTTTCCGGAGTTATGCCAAGCACATCGTGAACCAACGCTTCATTAACAACAACAGAAGTTGTTGCATCCGAAGTTATCGCCGGATTAAAAGATCTTCCAGCAATTAATTTCATCCCTAAAACATCCAGAAATTCAGCATCGACCGGATATTCAATTACGGTTTCTTCCTTAGTATCAAATTTGTACCTCCGACCCATTTGACCTTCGTTACTACCAAGCCCGATGTATGAACCGGTAACTCCCAATATGCTGCTTTCCGATTTCAATATCTGTTTGAAAACAGGATAATCTTTTTGCAAATCAATGTCTTGAGCATTGATCGTCACTACATTTTCCTTGTCAAAACCAATGTCCTTAGATTGGATAAAATTAAGCTGCCGCAAAAACACAATCATCGAAATGATCAGTCCTATGGAAAGTACAAACTGAAAAGAAACCAGCGATTTGGTGAAAAAATTAGATCCCGAGAACCGGACTTTACTTTTCAGCACTTCCGAAGGCTGAAATCCGGAAATTGCCAATGCCGGATAAATGCCTGAAATTAGTCCAACCAACAACACTACTCCTGAAAGAATGCCGATCATTTCGGGATATTGGCTGAATGAAAACGACAATGACCGGCCCGAAAGTTCGTTGAAAAACGGTAACAGGGCATAAGCCAGACTTACTCCTATAACTGCGGAAATCACGCTCAGCAACAATGATTCGGATAGAAACTGGTAAACGAGCTGATACCGGTGCCCGCCTGTGACTTTCCGGATTCCGACTTCTTTTGATCGACCGGCCGACCGGCTGATGGCCAGGGTGATAAAATTGATGCATGCAATAAATAAAATGCCGATGGCTATACTCATCAGTATCCAACTGTTTTTAGGATCGGAAGCTCCCCATTTATCAATGTTAACGCCGGTATGAACATCGGTTAGCGGTTGAAGACCGAATCCGTTTGTTGGACTTCCATTATTGTTTTTTTCTGTTTCCCCCGGAAAATATTTTTGCCTGAACGAGGCCAAACGAGATGGTTCATTCATAAGCTTACTGTTTTCGTGCAACAGAACATACACCGAAATACCAATGGTCATATTCCAGTTATTGATACTTTCCCTTCCGTATGCTGTACTCAGGATATAATCGAAATTGCCCAGAATATCAAACCGTACGCTCGAATTGACCGGAATATTTTCGGCTACTGCTCCAACCTCAAAGGGTTCGAACCGATCGCCGTTTTTTATTTCCACGGTTTTGCCAACCACATTGGTCCGACCAAACAGTTGAATGGCTTTATCGCGGGTAAGTACAATATTCCCGGGCGATTCCAATGCAGTGGCAGTATTTCCGGTAATGAGTGGAAATGTAAAAATCGAGAATAACTGCGGATCGGCAAAAGATACGTTGATCCGGTGAATTTGATTTCCAACGCGAATGAGTTTTTCTCCTGCCGAATTAATGCGTACGAAGTTCTCAACGTCAGCCATATCCTGCTTCATGGCTGGTCCAAGCGGCGTGGCCGACGAAGGTTCGCTTCCCTGACGGTCGCTGAAGGACCACCAGTCGTAAACACGATAAATGCGCGAGGCATTGGTATTAAACCGGTCGTAGCTAAACTCGTTCACGGTATATAGCGAAAACAAGGCGAAACAGGCGAGCCCAATGGACAGGCCTGATATATTAATCAGTGCAAGTCTTTTTTGCCTGAGAAGATTCCGGAATGCTATTTTGACGTAATGTTTCAACATGTCTTCAGATCTTTAGAATTTATTTATTCATACCTCAGCGCTTCTACCGGGTTCCTCGTGGCTGCTTTCCAACTTTGCCAGCTCACGGTCAGTAATGCAATCCCTAAAGCCAATACTCCTGAAAGCGCAAAAATCCACCAGCTTAGCGTGGTTCGGTAGGCAAAGCTTTCGAGCCAGCGGTTCATCATATACCAGGCAATGGGCGTGGCAATGGCAAATGCAAGAGCTACCCATTTCACAAAGTCTTTATTCAGCAAAACCATAACTTCGGTAATTTGGGCGCCATTTACTTTCCGGATGCCGACTTCTTTCAGCCGTTGTTCCGAAGCGTACGCCGCTAGTCCGAATAAACCAAGGCAGGAAATGAGGATGCCAATTCCGGCGAAATATTTGGATAAGGCCGAAACCCGTTCTTCTGATTCATACAATTTTTGGTAGGCGACATCCAGAAACTGGTAATCGAATGGAAATCCGGGATTAAACCGGGCGTAGAGATTTTTGAGCCCGGCAATGGCTTGCTGTTCTTGTCCCGATTTTAGCTTAACCATCATAGTCATTGTCTTTTGGGGCTCGTAAAGGATAGTCAGAGGATTAACCTTTTCGTGAAGCGACTGGAAATGGAAGTTTTTTACCACACCAATAATTTGTTTTTGCTGACCGTTATAGTTCACGATTTGCCCAATCGGATTTTTAAGCCCCATAACGTCAACGGCAGCCTGGTTCACGATCAGGTTTTTGCTTTCGTCACTAAATTTATCCGAGAAACTTCGTCCATCAGCTAATTCAATGTTGAGGGCTTCAATCAGGTTAACGTCAGCCCGCATCACTTCAAAATTGATGTTAGCCTGTGGGTCTTTCCCTTCCCAGTTTATACCATAAGTTGTGGAAGGACTGCCTACCAGGCTTGACGAAAGATCCGATACATTGGCAATTCCCGGAAGTTTTTCGGCTTCGGCTATAAACGTTGGAAGTTTTTGCGCCACATTTCCTTCTTTGGCAAAATAGATGACGTGGTCTTTTTGATAGCCCAGATTCTTGTTATGGATGAACTGAACCTGCCGGTAAACAACAATCATTGAAGCAATGAGAACAACAGAAATTCCGAATTGAAAAACAACCAATCCCTTACGTGCCCAAATTTCGCCTGAAGAACGGCTGGGTTTGCCTTTCAGGATAGATAAAGGATTAAACCCTGAAAGATAAAGTGCCGGATAAAGGCCGGTTAAAATACCGGTTAACAAACAAATAGCAAAAATGGATAAGATAAAATTGGTATCAAGAATAAGGTGAAGTTGCTTGCCGGTTATCTGGTTAAACTGAGGCATGAAAAGCCAAACTGTACACATGGAAATAACCATTGCGAGGAATGTTATGATGACGGCTTCGCCTGTAAATTGGACGACCAGTGCCTTTCGTCCGCTGCCAACAACCTTACGGACACCAATTTCCCGGAATCGTTTCGAGGCTTTGGCTGTAGCCAGATTGATGAAATTGATTCCGGCAATGAGCAATATAAAAATGGCGACCAACGAAAACAGCCTGACGTATTCAATGCGTCCTCCGGATTCAACTCCATTGTTGTAATTACCATGTAAATACCGGTGCGAGTAAGGAACTGCAAACAGGCTAACGTTTGAACCGGTTTGTTTGGTTTTGATAAAGCCTGAAATTTCGCTGTTCAGTTTTTTTACATCGGCGCCGTCGTTTAACACCAAAAAGGTTTGAGGGGCATGGTTTCCCCAATGGATTTTCCGTCCAACACTTTCCGATAAATTTATCCAGGCTTCGTAGGCCAACACAAAATCGAACTGAGCGGTTGAATTAGCCGGGGTTCCTTCAAAAATTCCGGAGACTACCGCATTTCTCTTGATGTTAAGTATCTGCCACTGAAAAGTTTTTCCAATTACATTTTCCGTAGTCTTAAACAGCGACATAGCTAACTTCCGGGAAATAACCACAGCATTATTATCGCCAAGCACCTGTTCCGGATTACCTTGCAACAGGTTGTACGAAAAAGCCTTGAAAAAATTGGGCTCGGCAAACTGCCCGGAGGCTTTCACCAGGTTATTATCGTCAGCCGACACTGTAAAACTCCCGAACATACTTGCCGGAGAGACAGCTACTGCATATTTTATTTCGGGAAACTCGGCGGCAAGAGTCCGGGCCAGCAGATCCGGGGTATATTCCTGAGTTAAAATACCCTGCGACATGGCCTGGTTTTCCATGACCTGGTACAGTTGCTTGTCGGTTTTATGAAATTTATCCACGTTCATTTCGTCAGCTACCCACAAAAAAATCAGGATGGCACAGGCAAAACCCGTGGCCAAACCAATCAGGTTAATGAAAAACGAACTGCTGTTTTTTCTGAAATTCCTGAATATTAATCGAATCTGGTAACTCATCATGGCTTCTAATTTTTAATGTTTGTACTTTCCTGTAAGCCAGGGTTTCACTCGAAGTGAAGCCCTGACTTTCTTTGTTATTCGTACCTCAGCGCTTCCACCGGGTTTTTCGAGGCGGTTCGGTAATAGTTTACAGCGGCAATCAGCGCCACCAAAAGCAGAATCGAAAGGCTGCAAAGGGCAAATATTTCCCAATGAAGGGGTATTTTTGCGGCAAAATTTTGCATCCACCGGTTGATGGTAAGCCAGGCTCCAATCAAGCCAATAAGAACAGCCGGAATGGCAATGTATTCCAAATCGAGAATAAATACCCTCAGTATATTCGATAAATTGGCGCCACTGATTCTCCGTATTGCCAGTTCTTTGCGGCGTCGGCTGGCCTCGTTGGTGGTATAGCCCAACAATCCAATAACTGTGATGAGCAAAATAACCACATTCCCTGCCATCATGGCATTTCGGAATCCCTTTTCAGAAGCATAATTGTTTTGAAGTTCGGCTTCAAGACTTTTAACAACAGCATCATTCTGAGGCATGCCCAGATTAAATGCAGTGGTTATTTTTTTCAACATTCCGGCTTCTGAACCTTCGTGAACTTTTATCAGGATATTAAATGAAGCGGACGGCTTTGCTATTTTTAATTGCTCGAATTTTTCTTCGGGCATATAGAAAAATACCGAGGGCCTCGAATCGGGATCGGCCATTGAATTGATGATAAAATCGGGGAAAACACCACAGATATTTGTGGCGCCATGTTCGCTTACCGTAATCTGTTTTCCAACTATTCCGTCGGTCCAGCCATTGTTTAATCTTAACAGCGCCGCACCTTTTTCACTAATTAACACGTCATTTGTACCCGTATTTTTTGGGGAAAAATTATGTCCTGACGAAGCATGAATATTTAAAATGGAAAGGTAGTTTTCATCAGCGGAATAAAAGTCGGCAACATTGAACAGGTCTCTTTTCCCATCGAGAGAATAAACATTATTGCCTGACGCGCCATCTGTCGGCAGTCCTTCTCCCAATCCCACAGTTTCTACTTCGTGCATAGCTCTCAATTCATTTAAAACAGTCGAAACTTTACTGCCATCCATTCCGGTGGTCGATCCAAAATATACGCCCTTTGTCCGGTATCCGTGGTCGGCATTCTTCATGTTGCTGTATTGCATGGTAACAATAACCATTAGTGTAAGAATAAACGAAGCACCGATAAATTGCACCGAAAGCAATGCCAGCTTCCAGTTGTTCTTCTTTTGTTTGTAATTCCGAAAAGCAGTTGCCACCGGAATGCGCGAAAAAAAACGTCCGGGCAAATAGCTGGTTACAAATACCAATAGCACAATAATTGCCAATATAGGCCAGATTACATAAGGATTTAGTGCGGAAGATAAATTGTGTTGCAATTGCGATTCTGCAAGTGGTTTTATGGCCAGAATAATTAAGAGAGCTCCAATAATCGAAATAAAAAACAGCAAAAAAGTTTCGGTAAAAATTAATTGCTGAAGGTTGCGTGCCTGAGCGCCGCAGGTTTTGTGTATAGCCGATGTTTTTGCCCGGTTTACCAGAGCGCTTAAGGTCAGCAGGATGTAATTCATCAACGAAACGAACAGTACCGAAATGGCAATGGTGCTGAGGATAATGATCATGTCTTTTACATTATCGGTATGTATTTTTCGGATGGGCTTAAACGTGTAGTTTAAAACAGTGCCTCCCTGTTCTTTTTCCAGTTTTTCAATGTCCTGATATTTTACCTGCATTGCTCGGACAGCGGGAGCAAGCGTTTCGGGCTTAACACCAGGAGCCAGTTTGACGCAGGCAAAATACCGGTCGTTACCAAGCCAGTTAGTTGAGCCGTCCCACGAAAAAAACTGCTTGCTAGATACCATGGAAATAAGTACATCGTACTTGTAGTTTGTATTTTGGGGCAATGCTTTAAATACGCCTGAAATGGTTAATTTCTTGTCCGGATATTGCTTTAGCGAAATAACTTTCCCTACAACATCGCCGCCAATTTCGTCGGCAATTTTAGTGGAAACCATACAATTCATAGGCGCTTTCAGTATCTCTTCAGGATTTCCGCTCACAACAGGCCGCGGCAGAACCTCGAAAAGATGCTCATCGGTAAAGGAGAATTCTGCTTCGTAGCTTTTCTGGTTTTCAGTATAAAATACGTTAGAACCAATAGAATTTAGCCGACAAGCCGCTTCAATACCCGGAACTTCAGCTTTCAAACCTGGGGCAACAGCTCCACTTACGCGTGGATAGCTCTTCATTTTATCTGACGATTTATCGCTTTTAAAACTTTCGTTAACGGTATAAATCCGGTTGGTTTCGGGATAAAAACCATCGTAACTGTAGTAGTAAAACACTTCGGATAAAAGTAAAATACCAAAGGCCAATCCGGCTGCTAACGAAATAATACGCGTAACCGTGTGTTCTCCTTTTTTGAATAATCTGCGGTATGCCAATTTAAATGAGTTCATAGCTGTATAAATTTCTTTGTTTCTTTCTATTCGTACTTTATCGGGTTTCTGGTTGCTTTCATCTTAATCGTCTGAACTTTGATTGGTCTGATTTCATGATAGACTATGATTTTTTCATTACACATTTAAATTCTAAGCTTTTGGCGCCAAAATTTATTACCAAGATGTTTATGAACCTCAATGGCACACTTGATAACCTTACCCGTCAGATCAGAAAGCGGATATTTGTCGTTGGCATAGTTGTTTTCTATCATTTTTTTTAACCATAGTTTTCAAATAATCAATCAAATCATAGTTCCAGACTATTCATACCTCAGCGCTTCCACCGGGTTTCTTGTTGCTGCTTTCCAGCTTTGCCAACTAACTGTTAGCAGTGCAATTCCCAAGGCTAATATGCCTGAAAGGGCAAAAATCCACCAGCTGAGTTCGGTTTTATATGCAAAATTTTCGAGCCAACGCTGCATGGCATACCAGGCAATAGGTGTTGAAATCGCAAATGCAATACTTACCCAAATCACAAAGTCGCGGTTGAGGAAAAGTACAATTTCGCCGATGCGTGCGCCAGTAACCTTCCGGATGCCTATTTCTTTGGTTTTTTGCCGGCTGATCAGAAGAGATAGGCCAAACAAACCGAGACTGGCAATCAGGATAGCAATTACCGCCAAAAGCCCGATGGTTTTCGAGAAACGGATGTCCGACTCGTAAATTTGGTTAAGCATGTCGTTTGTAAAGTCGAAGTCAAAAGCGGTAGTCCCGCCAGTCGATTTCCAGGTTTGCTTCAGGAATTCGATGGTTTCCGGCATGTTTTCGGTGCGCATTTTTATGGCAATTTCGCGGCACATGGTCGGGTTTAGTCCAATCAGCATGGGCGTAATCGCTTCGTGGATCGAGTACATGTTAAAATCCTTAACCACGCCAATCACAGGGCCAAAAGCGGTTTGTTCGCCAATAACTTCTTTCAGGCCGAGAGCTTTAACCGCTGATTCATTTACCAAAACACCCGAATTGTTCTTTTCTTCGTCGAAGTCGGCACCCATCACGAATTTCATGCCCATAGTTTGGGCAAAACCGTAGTCAACGAAAAGGCCGTTTACTTTAACCATTTCGCTTTTGTTGTCAACCCTCGGGATCGACATATACATTTTCCCTTTGTGGGGCGGAATCCATAATGCCCCGCTTACTTGAACCACATTCGGATTTTTCCGGATTTCCTGGCAAAACAGTTTGTAATCGTGGTCGCCCAGCGAAACCCGCAACAAACCTTCTTTTTCGATTCCAAGATCTTTGTTGAAGGCGTAATGAACCTGTTTTTGTACCAAAGCCATCACGGCAATCAGCACAATAAATACTGAAATCTGGAAAACGACCATCGCTTTGCGCAGATTGTGTTTGTTTCCGGCGGAAGTATGTTGCCCTTTGAGGGTTTCGACCAGCCTGAATGAGGTGATTTTTACGGCCACCATAAAGCCTGATAAAGCTCCGGTTGCCACGGTAATCAGGATCAGGATGAATAAGCTAGCGAAAAACTGATTGGTAAGGGTGAGGCTGTACGATTTTCCGAGCAACCGACTGATGTAAGGCAAAGCGAAATGCCCAGACAACAAGGCAAAAGGCAAGGCAACAAGCGACACCAATACCGATTCCTGAACCATTTGCCGGATCAGGTCGAAGCGTGGAGCTCCGCACACTTTCCGCACAGCCAGCGCTTTGGTTTGTGTCAATGCCTGCGCCGAAGTCAGGTTGAGGTAGTTGATGCAGGCGACCACCAGAATTAGAAATCCTACCGAAGCCAAAATAAACAACATGGATTGGTTGCCTTTGTCGCCGCGATTGTTGTCCACAATTTTATCTGATCCGAAATAAATATCGTTTAAAGACTGAAGCGAGAAATTCAGTTTGTTGTCTTTATCCGACTGTGCAATTCCCAATTGGTTCAGCTTTGTTTCAAACGCAGCAACCGAAGTCCCTTTTTTCAGGAGAAGATAATTGGTGAAAAATACTCCGCCGTTCCAAGAGTCTTTCATTTCCTGAATAGTCGGTGGAGTTCCGGTTGAGACCATATTTTGTGCAAGGTTTTCAAAGCCAAAATCGACATTGGCAATCATCGAAGCCTTGATCGTGGAATTCATTGGCAGGTCTTTGAAAACAGCCACAACTTCCATCGGGCTTTCCACTCCCTTACTGCGCAAAGTAAAGATTTTGCCGACAGGGTTTTCGGTGCCAAAATATTTTCGGGCGATCGTTTCTCCCAGCACGATTTTCCCTTTGGCCTGATCAAATCCTGAAAGAGATCCCTGGATTAAACTCACCCCAAAAACATTAAAGAAGGAGCTCTCGGTACACAGCATATTCTTTTCTTCAACGAATTCGGCTCCATTTTTTACGTCCATGTTGCCAATGTTGTATTGATGCACATAAGCTTCTACTTCAGCAAATTGATTGGCCACGGTTTCGCCTGCTACAAACGGAGTATTTGCCCACCGGTTGTTATCATTTTCATTTTGATTGATGATCCGGTAAATACGGTCTCGGTTAGCAAACGAACGATTGTAGCCTAGTTCGTTCAACACAAATACCAGTACTACAGCTACGATTCCCAGTCCAAGGATCAGTCCGGTCAGGTTAATCAGTGTGTTTGTTTTGTCGGTTTTCAGGTGCCTGAAGCTGACCAACAGGTTGTTTTTAATGCTCATATTTTCTGTTTTTTTGTTGGGTAGTCAGGGTCTCACTCCAAGTGAAACCCTGACTAATCCGTGACTATTCGTTATTCAATTCTTAGCGCTTCCAACGGGTTTTTCGAGGCGGATTTCCTGCCATACAAATAATGATTCTAATGACTATTCTTCTTTCAAACATTCCACCGGGTTCACCAGCGAGGCTCTTAGTGTTTGTACACCAACAGTAATCCAGGCAATAACAAGTGTTAGTATACCTGCAATAGCAAAATACCACCAACTCAGATCGATGTGGCTGGCAAATTTTCCGAGCCAGTTGTTTAAAGACAGATAACTGAGTGGAAGCGAAATTAAAATGGCAATCACCACCATTTTTGTGAATTCGCCTGAAAGCAAACGCACAATGTTGAAAACACCCGAACCCATTACTTTCCGGATTCCGATTTCTTTGGTCCTTACTTCTGCAGTAAAGGCAGCCAGCCCAAATAAACCCAGGCAGGATATCAGGATTGCCAATCCCGCAAAGTATCTTGAAAGGGTTGCAACACGCAGTTCCGACGAATACATTTTCTGAAAGTCTTCATCCAGGAACTGGTAATCGAAAGCAAGTCCCTGGTAGGTCCGGTAAAAAGATGTGAGGTTGGTCAACGTTTCCCGTTCCCTTCCGGGCTGCAGCTTCACCAGTATTTCGTATGGCCTTCGGGCAGAAAACCGGAAGAAAAATGGCTTTACATCTTCATAAAGCGATTCGAAATGGAAATCTTCCACAACTCCGATAATCTGTTTGTCTTTTCCCCAAAGATTTACTGTTTTGCCGATCGGGTCGGTAATTCCCATGGCTTTTATTGCGGCTTGGTTAAAAATCAGCTTCGAATCTTCTGCTCCAAATTCCCGTGAATATTGCCTGCCTTCCACAACGTTTATCCCAAGCATGTTGATTAAATCATAGCCAACACCTAAAATCCCAAAATCTACGATTTGATCGGGAGCTTTTCCTTCCCAGTTAACGCCAGTGGTACCACTGTGGCGGCCGGTTAAATCGCCATCCATAAACGAAGCATTTTCAACACCTGGCACTTTTTTTATTTCGGAAATAAATGTGGCAGGATTTTCTTTGGCTTTTCCTTCGGCCATAAAGCGAATTACATTATTACGATTGAAGCCAAGATTTTTTGATTGTACATAGTCCATTTGACGGTAAACAACAATCACCGAAACGATTAGCGCTACCGATGCGATAAACTGAAAAACAACCAGTCCTTTGCGAATGCCAAGTTCCCTCGCCGATGTTTTGCTTTTGTTAAAAATCCTGCCGTTTTGAATGGCAACCGGGTTTAAACCAGAAAGATAAAGTGCCGGGTAACTGCCTGCAAGAATGCCTGTGATAAGGGCAATGATTAAACCCGAGGTAACAAGCGTTTCGTCAAGATGAATGGCAAGGTGTTTCCCTGTAATTTGATTAAACTGTGGCAGTAGAATCGCAACAACGGCGATTGCGATCAACAAAGATGCAAACGATACGAGTGACGTTTCGCCCATATGTTGCAAAATGAGCGTTTTCCTGTCGGCGCCGACCACTTTCTTCACACCGATTTCCTTTAATCTTCGTGATGCTCTGGCGGTTGATAAATTCATAAAATTGATACAGGCAATGATTACAATAAACAAAGCAATCAATGAAAAAAGCTTTACATATTCGATTCGCCCGCCGGATTGTTCGCCATTTTTATATTTGGCGTATAAATACTGTTCGGCATAAGGGCGTGTAAATAAGCTTAGTCGCGATTCACTGTCTTTTGATTTTACCAGGCCTGCTATTTTCCTATCAAAGTCGGCAATATTGGTGTGCTTTTTTAAAACCACATACGTGCTTGGACCACTGTTACCCCAATTCAAAAAGTTGGGAAATTTCTCCCAAAATAAGTCGTAATTAAAAAGAACATCGAACTGTACGGTAGCATTTTCGGGCGGACTTTTAAAAATTCCGGCAATCGTAAAACTGCCTTTTACCATTTCGCCGTCCCATTCAACCGACTGGCCAATTGCTTTATCAACCGATTGGAAAAGATTTTCAGCCACTTTATCGGAAATTACGATGCCATTTTTATCGCTCAGAACCTTGTCTTTGTTTCCGTAGATAAGTTGATATGGAAAAATATCGAAGAACGCCTTGCCTGCAAATTTCCAATTTGCTTTCAGGTTATTTTCGTTTAATGAAAGTACGCCGTTAAATGTGTAGGCCGCAGGAGGAAAAACCCCTACAGATTTTTCAACTTCCGGAAATTCATCTTTTAGGATTTTGGCCAATAATCCCGGAACATCTTCGTCTGTTTCAATTCCGTGGTCAGTAGTATTATTCTTCATCACCTGGTATATCTGTCCGTTCTTTAGCAGAAATTTATCTATACTAAGTTCGTCGTTCACCCATAGATAAATAAATAAGACACAGGCAAGGGCCGATGATAAGCCAATAAGATTAATCGCAAGAGAATTTTTGCTTCTTTTCAGGTTTCGAAAGATCATCAGTAGGTTATGCTTTAGCATGGCTTTTAGTTTTAAGATTTATTCATATCGCAACGCTTCTACCGGGTTCCTCGTTGCTGCTTTCCAGCTTTGCCAACAAATTACACCCCTAGATCCCCTGAAGGAGACTTTGAAGCTCCGATCTATGACTTGCACATTCTTGTTCGATTTCATTCTTAACATGTTCAATGCTGTTTTCTATTTCTTCGTTCGTAAACCGAATTACGTTAATTCCCCATCGTTCCAATTCTGCTTCTCGCCCAATATCATATTCTTTTTGATCTTGAGATTTATGTATTCCACCATCAATCTCAATTACTAATTTTAGAGGATGACAATAAAAGTCCGCAATGAAAATATCAATAGGATGCTGAGGCCTGAAGCGTAATCCCATCATTTTCTTACCCTTTAGATGCTCCCAAAGTTTTTGTTCTGCTTCTGTCATATTTTCTCTCAACATCTTTGCTTTTTCAAAAATGTGCGGTTTTGCATCGTAGAACATCGAAACTTGATCTCTTATACCCATGTTGCTTCTTCGTTAAGCCCCTTCAGGGGTTTGGGGTAAAATTTATTCATATCGCAACGCTTCTACCGGGTTTCTCGTTGCTGCTTTCCAACTTTGCCAGCTAACGGTTAGCAATGCAATTCCCAATGCTAGTAAACCAGCCAGCGCAAAAATCCACCAACTTAAATTGGTTTTGTAAGCAAAGTTTTCAAGCCATTTATTCATGGCGTAGTATGCAATTGGCGTGGCGATGACAAAGGCAATGGCTACCCACTTGACAAAACTTTTATTGAGCAGCATGAGCACCTCTGAGATGCGTGCACCATTCACTTTGCGGATCCCAATTTCCTTGGTTCGGTAGCGACTGCTCTGAAATGAAATGGCAAATAATCCGATCATCGACAAAAAGACGCTGATGATACAACAGGCGCTAATCAACTGAAGATAATTTTGATTTTCACGATGAAGCCATTCATACCGGTCGCCGATGGTCTCCATGTTCAACGGATAATCGGGAATCAGATTCTTCCAGGTCTCAGCAATTGCTTGGTGTGCCTGAGCAATTTGATTTTCAGATGGTTTAACCATCAAATGAAGTCCTTTCGGATCAAATGCTATGAAAGCAGGTTCCACCAACGATTTTAAACTGGAATAATGAAAATCCTTCACAATGCCTGTTATAATTCTATCTTTCATGCCAGGCACATCTTTCCCGATTAAATTTTGAGTTGGAAACATGGCGGCCAGCGATTCGTTTATCAGGCATTTATTTTTGTCGGCCTCTGGATTTCCGGAGAAACCGGTTCCTTCCAAAATCTTAATTCCAAGTGTCGAAATATAGTTTTCATCTCCGGTAAAGCCTGCCGGCGAGTATTGTTTATCGGTTCCATTTTCATCGTAGTGCAACAAAAGAAGGAAGTGTTCCAGCACCGGTGAAGCGTTGGCTACGGAAACCGAGCTGATAGATGAATTCGCTTTTAACTCCTGCTTAAATACTGAGACCTTATCGGCAAATTGCCCCGGAACTTTAACTTCAATTACCTGCTTGTCGAGCCCAATTGGTTTTTGCGAAATATAATTGATTTGCTTGATAATGATGATCGAAAAAATGATAAGCACCAGGGAACTGGCCAGTTGAAAAATGTTGAAAGCGGGTAATTGAACCCGTTTGCCAATTTGGTTACCACCAGGTTTCAGAACGTTGATTTTCACTTTCCCACGGACTCGGAAAATTACAAACAGCAAGGTGATAAACAACAACAAGCCAACAATGGCAAGGAGAATAAAAAATTCTCGTGGCCGAAATACGGAGGCGGCTGAAATAGTTGTGCCTGTCAATCCATTAAAAAACGGTGACATCCAGAGCATCAGAAACAAGCTCAGCACAAAAGAAATACCAACCAGCATCAGACTTTCATTCATAAAGTTTAACACCAGCCCGAATTTTGATACGCCATTTACCCGCTGGATGGCAAAAGCTTTGCTTTTTTCGATTAATTTGTTGTTTACCAATCCAAGATAATTGAACGAAGCAATCGTGATAATCACCAGACCTATCATCAGTGCGATCCACAAATCTGTTTTATCACGGCTGGCTTCGAAACTTATATGCCGTGATGTGTCGAAATACGCATTTTGAAACGACTGCAGATAATACTGACCCGGTGTTCCGTCGTTAATCGAGGGAATAGAGGCTTTATTTGACGCAAACAGGTTTTCAACTTCCAACGAATTGGCACCCTTGGTTAATCTGACGAAACAGCGACTATCCTGCTCTTTGATCGGGCGAACCATGTCAAATTTAATCTGTGAATTTTCAACAGGTTTCCTGAAAATCCCTGAAACGAGCATTTGTTCTTCTTTCCCGCCACTCACCAGGGTAATTATTTGGCCGACGGCATTACCGGTTCCAAAGTATTTTTTTGATAAATCTTCCGAAATAACCAGATCATTATCAGCCTCCAGTGAAGTCTTTGGATTCTTTGTCAGAAGTTGATAGCTGAAAAAATTGAAAAAATTTCCGGAAGCGGCAATGATTCCAGGACGGTCAAAATAAGTTTCGTTGTTTACAACCACCTTTTGTGCTGAAGCCGGACTCACTCTGCAAAAATCTTCGATCTGAGCAAAATTGGCTTTCATATATTCAACCGAACCAACCCGGCAGTGATACATTTTTCCGGACTTTACCCATGGATCGTCGCATTTCAATGCATAGATCCGTTCCTTTTGAATTTGAAAACTATCGGTATTTAATTCGCGGGTAATGAAAAGAGCGATCAGGTTGATGCACGCCATTCCAATTGCCAGGCTGATAACAATGACCCCGGAATTCAGCTTTTGTCTTAAAAGACTTCGGACAATGATGTTGATCTTACCCATGTTGAATTTTTAGTGATGTTTTGGTTTACTTATTATAGTTGCGTTGATCTGTTTTTTATTTCTGGTTCAATGCTATTCATATCGCAATGCCTCCACCGGATTTCTCGTCGCAGCTTTCCAGCTTTGCCAGCTCACGGTCAGTAATGCAATCCCTAAAGCCAACAAACCGGCCAACGCAAAAATCCACCAGTTTAGCGTGGTTTTGTAAGCAAAGTTTTCGAGCCATTTATTCATCAGGTACCATCCCAGCGGACAAGCAACTATAAAAGCAAAAAACACCCATTTCAAATAATTACTGTTAAGCATCATTATAACCTGGCCTATTTTAGCACCATTTACTTTTCGGATGCCTATTTCGTTGGTACGCTGTACCGATATTAAAACCGTTAAACCAAATAACCCTAAGGATAGAATAATGATGGCAATAATTGAAGCATAAAGGATCGTTTTACTTAATCGCTCTTCCGCCTTATAGCGATTCTCCAGTTCTTTATCCCAAAATGTATAGTTCAGGGTTTCTTTGGTATCCATCTGTTTCCAACCGTTTTTAATCGCTGAAATTACATTGCTTAAATCCTGCGGATTGTATTTTATTAAAATGGAGCTGTAACCGTTCCCGATATTCGTATTCGAATACAAAATCATTGGTTCGATTTTTTCTCTTGACGTTAAAAACTGATAGTTGTTTACTACGCCGATAATGTTGAATTTATCGTTGCCACTGCTGACAATACTGCCAATGGGTGAACCGTTAAGCTTCATTTTTTTGACAAACTCCTCATTTACAACGATTGACTTGTCGGTCGAGTCCACATTACTTTCCGCGAAGTTTCTTCCTTCTATCAACTTGAGATTCAATGTGGGGATGAAATAATTGTCAGCCTTGAAAATATAGGTATTTAAAACTTCCGAACTGGACACTTCAAACGAGCGGCTGGAATACCCGTCGAAAAAGTCTCTGTTGGTTAAAGATGTATTTATAACTCCGACCTGGTTTTTTATCATATCCCGTAAAACAGCCGATTTTGACTGACTTAAATAACGGACATCCAATGAAATAATATTCTTGTCGGAAAAACCGAGGGATTTATTTTTCAGGAAATTAGTTTGTTTAGTAATGGCGATAGTAGCTATAATCAGCACAATGGTTAGTGTATATTGTAAACCAACAAATACCTGCGACGCACCGGATTTTTTCCCCGCAAACAGCTTTTTTGTTGATAAAAGCGTTGGCTTAACTTTTCTGAAAATAAAAACAGGAATTAAACTGGTTAGTGCAATCAATAAAATTACCGATAAGGCAGAGAAGGCTGCCAAAGAAGGAATGTTTATCAGATTGAAATAGATCTGACTTTCCGAGATGTCGTTAAATAGTGGGATTAATGAATAACCAAGCATTCCTCCGGCAATGTACGAGATCAATATGGTAATGGAATTTTCGCTCAGAAACATTTTAAAAATATCGATGTTTTTACCTCCCATCGATTTTCGGATACTTACTTCGCCTGCCTTTTTAAAGAACTGGCCAATTGTTAAAATGATGTAATTACTAAAAGCAATGAACAAAATAAGCAGGGCGACAATGGTTAAAATTTTCAATTGCGTTTTGTTACCGGTAAGTTGATAGGCTACGCCATCTATTGTTTTGTCGAGATATAGACTTTTTAACGGAAGTGCGTACGGCTGAAAGCAATCGGAAGAGGAAGAAAGAAAATTATCTTTTTGCGCCTTTTCAATATCCTTTTGGTAAAACTCTTTTACCTCAGCGTAAACCTGATTATTCGCCTGTTCAGGAGCGACTCCTTCTTTTAATTCATAAAATAGAATTGAGTTGCCAAGGCCATTATTCGATTGCCAGAATGCATTTTCGTGCTCAAACGGGATGATCGCTTCGAAATCAAGTGTCGAATTTTTAGGAACGTCATCCAGTATTCCGGTTATTGTAAAACTAACACCCTTGATGAAAGTAAATTCAAGGCCTTGCCCAATAAGCTTATCATAGTCAGGAGAATCAGTACCGGTTATTTTTTGTGCAAGCGATTTTGTAATGACAATGTTGGTGGGATCAACCAGCAAATCATCTCTGTTTCCTTTCAGTAGTTTAAAGCTAAACATGTCGAAAAATTTCTGTTTTGCGATTCCCAGTTTAACCTTGAGGTTTTTTTCTTTCAGATCCAACTGGGCCATGTACCCCATCCGAAAAGGCGTACTGTGTTCGATTTGCGGAACTTTTTCTTCCAGATCCTTTGCAAGGTCCGGCTTGATAAGATCATCCGATCCTTTGGTTCCATCTTTCAGGGTAATCGTGTAGTTAATGCGATAAATCCTGTCGGCATTTTGGTGGAAATTATTATACGAATGCTCTTGCCCGAGAAACAGGAAGATAATCAGAACACTTGCAAAGGCCATAGAAAGACCAATTGTGGTAATTGCTACATTTAGCTTGTTTCGCTTAATACTTCTCAAAGCGTATAGAATTCTGTTTTTCATGGCTATTTTTATGTTTTAGTTATTCGTACCTCAACGCTTCCACCGGGTTCCTCGTTGCAGCCTTCCAGCTTTGCCAGCTCACGGTTAGCAAGGCAATTCCCAGCGCCAGCAACCCTGCTAAAGCAAATATCCACCAACTTAGCGTAGTTTTGTAGGCAAAGTTTTCGAGCCATTTTTCAAGTATAAAATATCCAACAGGCGTTGCAATGACAAAGGCAATGACAACCCATTTCACAAAATCTTTATTAAGCATGGTCATCACTTCCGATATTTTGGCGCCGTTAATTTTTCGGATGCCGATTTCTTTCGAGCGTTGCTGACTGGAATACAGAGCCAGTCCGAATATCCCAAGGCAGGCTATAAAAATGGTAATCAAAGCAAAAATGCTGATCAGCAACGATGTATTTTTCTCATTCACATAATTGCTCCGAATCAGATCGTCGATGAACTGGTAATTGTAGATTTCCTCTTTGTAAACTGATTTCCAGGTTTTTTCGGTGAAAGCAAGTGCCTGCTGAAGTTGATCGAAATGGGAAATAGTACTATTGTCTGCCAGTTTAATACCAGCAATTTGCGGATGGTTTGAATCCGGGATCAGGAATGTAGGCCTGATTTTGTTGTAAAAACTATCGTAGTGATAATCTTTCACCACTCCGGCAATAAACTTCCTCGAATTAGGATCGTTGTACAAGATAACTTCTTTCCCTACAGCATCTTCCGCAGTTTTGAAATCAAGCTGACGCACCAATTCTTCATTCACCAAAATATGATTGGAGGTATCTGCTTCGCTAAAATTATTGCCTGCCACCAATTTTAATCCGTAGGTTTTTACAAATGAAGTATCAACCGTTACAACCTGGGTGACCACCGAGATTTCATGGCCATTTCTAAAGGCAGAAATGCCGGTCCAGTTGCCTCCCTGAGCCGGGCTAGTATTGCTGAAACTTACACTTTTGATCGACGGATTTTCGAGCAAGGCTGTCTTGAAACGGTTCGCCAGCGTGCGGTTGTTTTGTGGGATCGGAACCGTATAAATGGCTTCCTTGTCGAATCCCATATCCGAGTTTGTAAGGTAGCGGTATTGATGAAAAATCGTAATGGTCCCTATAATTAAAAGCAGGGAGATCGAAAATTGAACGATCACCATACTTCTGGTAAAAACGCTGATTCCTTTGGCCGAAACGGTATGTTTGTTTTTAAGGAGATCAACAGGGCGCGTTGCCGACATAACCAGCGATGGGTAACTGCTATTGAGCAAACTCACGATAAAAAGCAGTAAAATGAAACCGACGATAAAAACGAAGTTGTAACTAAGCGAGAAATTTGCCGGGATCGTGATCAGGTTTGGGAAGCTTTTTATGGCGGCGAAGCTTAGCAAAAGTGCTATGAATGACGAAACGGTTGTTAAAAGCATCGATTCGCCAAAAAACTGTGCAAAAATATGCCAGCGTTTTCCGCCCAACGTTTTGCGTATGCCAATGGAGCGGGTCCAGTAACTTGACCGTGCCAGGGATAGGTTGGCGTAATTCGCACTAGCCATAATCAGCAAAAACAAGCCAATTATGCCAAGCGTAATCAGCGTGTCGGTACCAACCACCCGGTTGTTGAAGTTCGAATAGCGCGTATCGTTGTGAATATTTTTTAATGGTTGAAGTTTGAAAATCCGGTTTTCCACTTCCTCTTTGCTGCCATGTTGGGCATACACTGCTTTTATTTTTTGCTCCACAATTTCCGTTTGGGAAGGATTGAGCGTCACATAGCATTCGAGGCCCCCGAGCCCACCCCAGTTTTTCGAAGAGTTTGGATTTGCTTTTTCCAATGAACTGTAGGAGATGAAGAGTTCGAAAGGGAAATCGGTATTTTCGGGCATCTCAGAAATCAACCCTGTAACTTTGAAATTCAAATCTCCCATCTGGAGTGATTGCCCGATCGGGTTTTGATTACCGAAAAGTTTTGAGGCCAACCCCTGGGTAAGCACTGCCGAAAAAGGCTCCTTAAGTGATTCAGGGGAACCATTCAGCCACTTAAATGCGGTGTTGGAATAATCAAAAATGGTAAAGTAGCCGGGCGCGGTAAGTACAGCTTTATCAATGCTGAACTTTTGGTTTTTTACATGGCCAGCTTCGCTAACCGGCATCACTTGCATTCCATCTTGTGGAAATACCGGGACAACCTCTTTCAATTCCGGAATTTCACTTTTTATGGCAGATGGCATTCCTCCGAAAACGCCGGTGGCATATTCCAGTTCTCCTTCTTTAAGATTCAGACCCATGCCTTTCGTTTGACGCACAATGCGATAGACCGAATCATAATTCGTCTGGAAACGATCAAATCCTGTTTCGTAAGCTATTTTTTGGTAAATAACGATGGCGCAAGTAAGGCTTACTACCAATCCGAAAATATTGATAACGGTGCTTCTCTTGTTTTTAAGGAGGCTCCGCAGGTAAAATCTTAGAAATGATTTAATCATTGTTTTTGCTTTAAAATGGTTATAATTTTTGTTTGCATCGAAGTACCTGTAATTTTATTCATACCTCAAGCTTCTCCACCCCGACGCTTCGGTCTGGATTTCGTCACTCATATCTCAAGGCCTCCACCGGGTTCCTCGTTGCAGCCTTCCAGCTTTGCCAGCTTACTGTTAAAATGGCAATTCCCATAGCCAGCAAACCTGCCAGTGCAAAAATCCACCAGCTTAGTTCTGTTTTATACGCAAAGTTTTCGAGCCATTTGTGCATCGCAAACCAGGCGAGGGGAGTGGCGATAAGAAAAGCAATAATTATCCATTTGAATAAGTCAATATTGAGCATAGTCATCACTTCTGAAACTTTGGCCCCGTTTATTTTTCGGATCCCAATTTCTTTGCTGCGCTGCTGAGTTGCAAAAGTGACCAGTCCAAATAATCCAAGGCAGGAGATTAGAATGGAGATGATGGTAAAAGCGTTTACAATGCGGAAAGTTCGGGCATCGGCCACGTAATTGCTCTCAAAATCTTCATCCAAAAAGCTGTATGAAAATGGTTCTTCAGGAACAAGCGATTTCCATATTGTTCCAAGGACTGGAAGAATTTTAGCTACATCGGCTGTATTTGTGTGTGCAATAATGTAATTAAAGTTGGATTTATTTTTATTGCTCAGAAAGAAGGCGTATGGCTGAATAATCTGGTGAAAGTCAGCAAAATGAAAATCTTTAACCACTCCTATTATTTCGAGCGATCCGACTTTGTTTTGGCCCATGCTGAAGTTTAATTTCTGTCCTATTGCCTTATCAGGAGAAATGGAAAATCTTCGAAGGGTAGCTTCGTTTACAATGACCCGGGAATTTACATCTCCATTAAAGTCTTCGGAAAACATCCTGCCTGCAACCAGTTGAAAATTCATCATCTTCATAAAATCCGGTGCAACACTGTTGGTTTTTACTACTACCATCTCATTAATACTTTGATCGGGACGAAACAGAGACATATCACTAGGATTCAATATCCCCGGGTAATAATTAGTGCCTGATGCACCTGAAAAATAATTATTTTGTAAAATTTCGTTTCGCAGTGTGGCGTATTCATTTCGCGCCAGTTCACTCCGAAGCGGAATAACAATTTGCTGGTCTTTTGTGAAACCCAGCGGCTGATTTTTCATGTAGGTAATCTGGTGCCTGATCACCAGTGTGGACACAACCAAAACAATGGCCACCACAAATTGAAATACAACCAACCCTCTTCGAAAACCTGCAGCAGATACCGAATTGATAAATTTTCCTTTCATGGCTTCCATCGGTTTGAAGATTGATAGATAGATTGCCGGATAACTTCCGGCCAGAAGTCCGGTTAACAGCGCCATTGCCAGGAATGTAAGAGCTATTTTCAGGTGAAATAAACCGGTAATAGCAAAAGACTTATCCGAGAGTTGATTGAATAGCGGCAATGAAATTAGAACCAAAACAATTGCAATTATTAGCGAAATCAAAGCCAAAACCATTGACTCACCAAGAAATTGGCCGATTAAACCTTTTTTGCCGGCCCCCATCACTTTACGAATTCCCACTTCCAATCCTCGTTTTGCAGAACCGGCTGTTGCCAGATTCATAAAATTAATGCAGGCGATGAGCAAAGTAAAAAGTGCTATGGAAGCCAGTATGTACAGATAAGTCTTGCTGGTTGTTGATGTTATTATTCTATCGATTTTACTAAAAAGGTGAATGTCTTTTACTGGCAATAAAATCATTTTTTTCTCGAAGCCTGATCTTTTTAAATCGTTTCCGGCATGCCTTTCAACAAATGCAGGTAGTTTATTATTAAGTTCTTTGGCATTCGCATTCGGACTTAAAAGAATGTAGGTATAGAACATGTTATTCCCGATGAAGTCGAGTTTCGAATTCTTTAGGTAATCACCAACCCAGCCTGAATACATGGGAAGGAAAAAGCGGGCATCAATGTGTGATCTCGCACTTTCATCGCGATAAACGCCGGTGACATTAAAACTTTCGCCATTACCGTCGGTTCCTCCAATCTGAATTGATTTATTCACGGCCGGTTCGTTTCCAAACAATTTTTTTGCAACCTCTTCCGACAAAACAACTGAGTGCGGATCGTCAAGCGCTGTACGGGCATTTCCTTCAATAAAATCGTATGTGAACATGTCGAAAAAAGTGGAATCAACATGAAATCCATTGGTCTCGTAGATAGATTTCGGATCACTACCAGGCTGTTCAACCTTGAGCAATGTTTTGGTCTCCAGAAAATTATACCAAACCCTTGTGGATTGGACAACTTCAGGAAAATCTGTTTTAAGTGCCTGTGCATAAAGGGCAGGAGCACGCGGATTGTCCATTTTGTCGCCGTTGGATTGAGAGTTTTCACTTCGCACCAGGTATAAATTATCGATGTTCTTTTGATGTTTATCGAAAGAAAGCTCACTTTGAATATAGAGCATCAATAACATGCAACAAGTCATTCCGACTGACAATCCAAAAATATTGATAAAGGAGAACATCTTATTTTTCCATAAGTTTCTCCACGCTATTTTAAAATAATTTTCGATCATAATATTGTACCATTTAGTAATGCATATTCTACTCGTACCTCAGCGCTTCCACCGGATTTCTCGTGGCTGCTTTCCAACTTTGCCAACTCACTGTGAGCAGGGCAATTCCCAAAGCCATAACTCCTGAAAGAGCAAAAATCCACCAACTTAAACTG
Source organism: Prolixibacteraceae bacterium (assembly GCA_963677955.2). Lineage (GTDB taxonomy): Bacteria > Bacteroidota > Bacteroidia > Bacteroidales > Prolixibacteraceae > Aquipluma. The sequence continues at coordinate 1,810,823 of CAXXQR010000001.1, read as the reverse complement.
GTTTTGTAGGCAAAATTTTCGAGCCATTGGTGCATGGTATAATATGCAATGGGCGTGGCAATTACAAAAGCAATAGCTACCCATTTCACAAAGTCGCGGTTTAGCATGGCCATTACTTCGGAGATACGTGCGCCATTTACTTTGCGAATCCCAATTTCTTTAATCCGTTTGTTGATGATCAAAAGAGTCATTCCAAACAAGCCAAGAGATGAAATAATAATCGCAATTAAAGCTGCATAACCAATAATTCTGCTCCATTTCTCTTCGGCCTGATACCGTTGATTTAACTGTTCATCCCAAAAGCTGAAATTTAATGGCTTGTTCGGAACAATCTTGTCCCAGCTTGTTTTTAAAAATGGGATTAAGCGGCTTAACTGGGTCGGATTATATTTTATAAACATGAAATTTGCCTCGTTTCCCGGAGCGGGAATCATTGCTAATGGCTCAATAGCCTCTTTCATCGAATCGAAATGATAATCTTTCAATAGACCAATAATCTGGTAATTAATTCCATTTATATTTAGAAATTGGCCAATTGCATTTTCTTTCAACGACAGACGGGCCAGGAGTTGTTCATTGATCAGGATGGATTGAGAAGAAGCCGTTTCATCGGAGAAATCCTGTCCCTGGATAATTTTTAATCCCAGAGTCGAAACATAATTCTGATCTACTTTGAGGATTCTGGTATGAATATTCTCGTCAGCCTGGTTTTTAATGAGTTCCGAAGACTGTCCGCTCACATAATTCCTGTTGGTCAGGGTCAAATTGGTAATTGCCGGATCGGTTTTAAACAGATCGCGAAGTGCCATTTTTTCGCTGCCACTTAGGTGATAAACGGTCAAATCAATCATATTTTCAGAAGAGAATCCAAGGTCTTTGTATTTCATGTCATTTGTTTGCCTGACAATGGTTATCGTTAGAATGATCAGAATTATAGAAAGCCCATACTGTAAAGTCACAAAAATTCCGGTTGTGTGGTTTCTGCTTGAAAGACCAGGTTGTTTTTCAGTTAAAGATGGTGTGCTTTTACCCCGTAATTTTAGAACTGGCACACCGCTGGTTAATGCAGCAATGACTAAAATACTGGAGATACCAAAAATCAGCATACTGCGCAAAGAGATCAAATCGATATATATTTCACTGATGGAAAGCTGATTGAAAATCGGAATCAGGAAGAAAGAAAAAATTACAGCCATACCGAATGACACGGAAATAGTCAATAGATTTTCGGTAAACTGGACGGTAAAAATATGCCAGATCCGGGCACCCATCATTTTCCGAATACTTATGTTTATGCTTTTCTTTAATGACTGTCCAAGCGAAAGAAGTACAAAATTGCTGCAGGCAATGGCCAGAATCAGTATTCCGATAGCTATAAGAATATATAAACTACTCTTGCTATTGTGCCGTTCATTGTCGGATCCGGCATTGTCGAGATAAACTTCATTTAGTGAAGTAACCGTTGGCGAAAATGCTTTATCTGAATTCAGCAAAACATTTTGAGTTATCTTTTTTTGGATAAAATCCTTGTAAGTAGTTGAAATGGTCGATTCAACCAAATTAGCGGTTTCGCTGACATCTGCATTGGCATCAACCTGATAATAAACCGAAGAGTTACCCATCAGATTGTTGGACTGATTGAAGAAATCTTGGTGGTTATATGGTATCAATGCATCGAATTGAATACTTGAATTTTGCGGCACATTTTGCAGAATGGCAGAAATTGTAAACGGAATGTCGCCGGCTTTTGGAAAGAAAACCGATTGTCCTAATAATTCTTCCCTGGTACATCCTTTTACAGCCTGAAGTTTGTCAGCCAGGCTCGCTGTAATTGCTATTTCGTCCGGATTGACAAACAGGTTATCCCGATTTCCAGCCAGTACTTTAAAGCTAAACATTCTGAAAAAATCAGATTCCGTAATTAATATATTTTCTTCAAAGTTTTGATCCTGGAATTTTAGGATTGGAAGATGAGCTGTCCGAAATGCCGTAATGTATTTTACCTGTGGAACTTTTTCCTTGATAATTTTGGTTATTTCCGGAGCAAGATAAACGGTATTCTCCTGTTGGCCGTTAGCATATTTCACCAAATAATTAACCCTGAAAATCTGATCCCTGTTTTGGTGAAATTGATTGTATGAAAACTCCTGATGAACATACGTATAAATTAGTAGAAGTATTGTAAACGAAACAGATAGCCCAACGATCGTAATGAGCGAGTTTAGTCTGTTTTTTAAAATGTTGCGGATCGCAAACAAGAAATTAATTTTCATAATATTGATTTTAAGATCACATTCTATTCATACCTCAGCGCTTCCACCGGATTTATCAGTGCTGCCCTGATTACCTGAAAACTTACAGTTAGCTGTGTAATAACCAAAGCGCAAATGCATGGTACTGCAAAAAACCACCATTCAAGCTCGGTGTGATATATATAATTTTGTAACCACTGACTTATGTAATACCACGATACCGGAATAGCAGTTAAGCAGGAAATAACTACCAGAATAAGGTAGTCTTTGGATAACCATTGCCATATCGTAAACCCTGTTGCTCCCATAGTTTTCCTTACCCCAATTTCTTTGGTGCGTTGTTCTGCTATAAAGGAGGCTAATCCGAAAATTCCGAGACAACTTATAAATACACCAAGAATTGCAAAGAACCCTGAGAGTTTGCCAATCCGTTTTTCGTCTGAAAATTTTCCGGCATATTTTTCATCTACAAATCGATAATCAAAAGGTGCGGCAGGATTGCATTCTTTCAGAACATCTTTCACCTTGCTCAACGAACCGTTTATACTCATTTGAGGTGCAAGCCTTAGGTTGATAACGTTAACAGATTTATAATCCAAAATGAAAAATGTTGGCTTCACAGGTATAAAAGGAGATTCTTTAATGACATCCGTTGTAATGCCAATGACCTTGTATATTTTTTCATTCCAGGTTATACTTTCTGATAATGGGATCTTAAACCCCATGAGTTTTACAGCCGATTCATTCAGAATTACTGAAGCGTTATCTGTTGAGAATTCTCTGGAAAAATCCCGGCCATCTATAATTTGCCATCCGATGGTCTTCCCAAACTCTTGGGTCACCTTGTTCGACATTAAAAGAGGGTGAGTGTCTGGATCTTTTCCCTGCCATGTAACCTTAGTGGTTCCGCCATAGTCATCCGTTACCGAACCTACCGATTCCGACATTTCCTGAACAGCCCCGGAATTGAGCAGCTTGGCCCGTAATGTTTCGTAACTGCCATAAAGTTGCGGCGTATGCATCCTTATTTCAACGAGACTGTTTTGATTGTATCCAACCGGTCGGTTTTGGGCAAAACGAATTTGCTGGAAAACGGTGAGAATGCCAATCATAAGCGCTACGGAAATTGTAAACTGAAATATCACCAGTACTTTACGAGGGAGAGAAGCAAATTTTCCCGGATTAAACGATCCCTTTAATACTTTAACCGGCTTGAAGGAAGAAAGATATAATGCCGGGTAACTAGCTGACAATAGACCCGTAATCAGGGTAATGGAAATACCAAAAAACCACAACCATGGATTCGACCAGGAAATATTTATCCGTTTTCCGGAGATATCGTTGAAAAGAGGCAAAATCAACAGAACCAAAATCAACGACAACAGAAAACTCATTAAAACAATTATAAATGATTCGCTTAAGAATTGAAAAATGAGTTGCCATCGTGTCGAACCTATACTTTTGCGCAAGCCCACCTCTTTGGCTCGTTTTTTAGAGCGCGCAGTAGCCAGGTTCATAAAATTAATGCAGGCTAAGATCAAAACCAAAATGCCGATAACCCCGAAAAGCCAAACAAACTGAATTAAGCCTCCAATATTTTGACCATTTTTAAACTCAGAATACAAATGCCACTTGTACATTGGATGCAGAAAAAATTCAGGTTTATACGGTGGCGGATTATCCATTTTCATTCGAATATCCCTGATTTTTCCCGAAACTTCACTAAAGTTGGCTTTATTGCGTAGTTGTACAAAAATCTGGTACGAATTTTCATCCCAGCTCGTTATTGCATTTTTTGCATAAATATCATTTGCTGCAAACAATTCCCACGGAGCCAGAAAGAAGACATCTTTAAACGTGCTATTTGAAGGGAAATCCTCATAAACGCCGGCGATTTTAACCCTTAGTTTATTATTTATGGTAATCCCTTTGCCTAGTGGATTTTCGTCTCCAAAAAGATCTTTTGCGAACGTTCCGGAAATCAGTATCGTATTCGCTTCTTTCAGACTGTTTCGGGTACCTTCAATCATATTTAACGACAACATTTCATTAAAATCAGGCTCCACGTAGTTTCCTGTTCTTAATAGTGATTTATTTTCGTCTGAAGTCAGTACCTCTTCCCTTGTAAAAGAAGACAAACTTACTCTCTGAAAGTCGGGGTATGAATTACGAAGCCTTTCCGCCAAAGGTATTGGCAATAAGTCGTAAGAACTCTTTCCCGCATCAAATGTGACAAATTGCCAGACTTGGGCAATTCGATCGTAGTTTTTGAAATTTTTGTTGAATGATAATTCGTTCCATACCCAAAATCCGATTAGAATTGAGACTGCCATACCCACCGCAAGTCCTCCAATGTTAATTACTGAATACCACTTGTTTCTTAGAAGACTTCTCCAGGCAATTTTAAAATAGTTCTTTATCATGGTGATAATAATTTTAGTTTACTATTTGTATTCTATTCATACCTCAGCGCTTCCACCGGATTCCTCGTTGCAGCTTTCCAGCTTTGCCAACTCACGGTAATCAACGCAATTCCTAATGCCAGCATACCAGCGAGAACAAAAATCCACCAGCTCAGATCGGTTTTATAGGCAAAGTTTTCGAGCCATTGAGTCATGGTATAATATGCTATTGGAGACGCAACAATAAATGCTACCAGGACCCAAATCATAAAATCTTTATTGAGCAGAACCAATATTTCTGACACTTTAGCCCCGTTTACTTTTCGAACTCCAATCTCTTTGGTTCGGTTCATGCTGATGAGGAAAATCTGACCCAAAATTCCCATACTGGTGAGCACAATCGCAATCAGTGAAAAGAATGAAATCGATTTTGCCAGTTTATCTTCTTTTTCGTACATGGCCTGAAACTGGTTGTCGTAAAAGGTGAATTCCATGGGATCGTCGGGCAAAAAGCTTTTCCAGGCTTTTCGTAACTGATCCATGTGCTGACCGATATTACCCCGAGAAAGCCGTAACGAAAGCGTATTAAACTTCTTGTCGGGTTCGTAAAGCAGGGCTACGGGTGCCAATGCAGTGTGCAGCGATTCCACGTTAAAATTGTTTACTACTCCCACAACATTATAGCCGCCCTTCCCGCCGTTTTTGTATTTTTTACCTTCGATATTATCCCAGCCATAGCGTTTCATGGCTGTCTCGTTCATCATACAAGCCTGGTCTTTATCTCCGGACAAAAAATTCCGGCCATTCAACAAATGGATGCCCATGGTTTGAAGAAAATCGTCGGAAACATAAATGCAACTGACGGAAAATTCATCTCCTTCCACACCGCTTCCCATGGTCATATTAATATGACCCGGGTAACCATTGCTTAATGCACTGCCGGTTACAAAAGGAAGCTTAGCCAACTCGTCTTTTAGTGCTTTTTGGTTTTCGAATAAGTATGGAATTTCCAACCGTACAAGTTGTTCTTCGTTAAATCCCAGATCGTGATGTTTTACATACTGAAGTTGTTTGAAAATGAGCATGACAACAGCAATCAAAGCGATGGAAACCGTAAGCTGAAAAGTGAGCATAGCCTGTTTCCCGAGTTGTTTCCCCGTTCGTTTTCGACTGCCGGCAAGAAAATCAGCAATATTAAACCTCGATAAAATGTAAATGGAAGCTAAACTATTCAGCAAAATAATCCCGACTATTGTCAGTGCAATAACGGGCAGCAATTGACCGAAATTAACATCTGCAAGTGTAATTTCCCTTCCGAATAAGACTCCGGTTAAAGGAATAAGCAGGTACGAAAGGACTCCCGAAATAACCAGCGCAATACCAATTCCGAGCGTAACTTCGATCAGCGAATCGGTAAGCAGGTGTATTCCCCCGGCGCCGTTGGTTTTGTTTATCCCAATTTCCTTCAGTTTGGCATATTGCATGGAAACCGTGTAGTTGAAATAGTTAATGCTTGAGAGCAGGATAATTAAAATAGCGATGGAAAGAAATACAAGGAGCATTTTTGGATTTCCTTTGGTATGATCGTCTGACCACCCCAGTTTTAAAGGAGACAGGTAAATTTCGGTTAAATTTTGCAAAGCCAGACTGTCGGTTGTGGTATTAAACTGATGAATGGTAGTATTGAGCTTTTCAGCAAATTGTTCCGGAGTAACATCGTTTTTCAGTAAAAGAATATGCTCAACCGGATAGATGCACACTCCTTCGTTGCACTCCTGCGCCATCTGAAAATCTTTGTTATCGCTATTCAGAAGTAGTTCAGCCTTAAAACTTGAGTTGTCGGGAAGATCTTTCATAACTGCAGTGACTGTCGCAGTATAAAATTCTTCTTTAACAGTTCGGCCAATTGGATTTTTATCGCCGTAAAGTCTTTTTGCCAGCGACTCGCTAATCACTGCCGAATTATTCTGGCTAAATGGTTTGTCTTCCCTGCGGGACAAGATTTCTAATGAAAAAACATCGAAAAAAGCATTATTCGTTGAAACCACATATTCGGCCCGGGTATATTTTTTTGTTTCGGGATCTTTCAATGTAACCGGATAGTAAGAAAATCCTATGGGGCAAGTCTTTTCTATATCCGGGTAATTTTCGGTTAACGCCGCATTGATTTTATAATCGAGTCCTGACTTCTGAGTTTTAGCATCGTACAGGCGGAAAATATTTTTGTAATGCGCAAAGTGCCTGTCAACATTGTGCTCGGCGTTGTAAAACAACCCGATCAGGATGCAGGCGGTAAATCCGACCGAAAAACCGCCAATAATAAGTGCAGAATAGAGCTTGTTTTTCAGCAGGTTCCGGAATGCAAGTTTTAATCTAAAACGTATCATCTTTTCTATTTTTAGTCATTTTCAATTACTCACCCTTCAACGCCTTTAAAGGGTTTGGTGCGGCCACTTCCCAGTCTTTGTCAGCTAATGGCTGAACTTTGATTTGTTTGATTCCATGATAGACATTGATTCCAAATTTCGTTTCAATCATGGTAATCAATTAATCAAAAAAATCATAGCTCAAGACTTTGCTAATCAATGTTTTGACTTTTCATCTTTCCTGATGATTCCATCTTCCAACCGAATGATACGCTTTCCGTATTCGGCAAATTTTTCGTTATGGGTCACCTGGATAATAGTCATTCCTTCGTCATTCAGGGTTTTTAACGTTTCCATGATCATTTCGCCCTGAACAGATTGCAGGTTCCCGGTAGGTTCGTCGGCCAGCAACAATTTAGGCTTACCCACAATGGCACGGGCAATTCCTACGAGTTGCTGCTGCCCTCCGGAAAGTTGTTGGGGAAACAGATCCTTCTTGGCCACCATATTAAACCGATCAAGCAATTCGGCTACCATTGCTTGCCTGTCGCGACTTTTTACGCCTTTGTAAATCAACGGAGTTTCGATGTTTTCGTACACGGTCATTTCTTCAATCAGGTGGTATGCCTGAAAGATAAACCCCATAAAATTTCGGTGATAATCTACTTTGGCTTTTTCTTTCAGGTCGAGCACTGATTTGTCGTACAGGAAATACTCTCCGGCAGACGGAGCATCGAGTAAGCCGATAATATTTAATAAAGTTGATTTACCTGAGCCGCTGGGCCCCATAATGCTCAAAAATTCACCTTCTTTTACTTCAAGGTTAACAGCTTTAAGGACGAACGTTCTTTGGAATTTCGAATCGTAATACTTGTCAATGTTGTTTAAGTGTATCATTTATTGCGTTTTTAGTGATTGTTTATCGCTGTTCTGTGGTTTCTCCTGAGAGAAGTCCTTTCTATTTTATATCTTTTTATATTTTTTGTTCCCTACTTCTTTATATTCCAGACTTTCTCTTCCAAAATTCAGTAAGAGTCCAACTTCCATATTATAAGCCTCCAGATAATTAATTACTTGTGTCAGATGTACATCCTCCAATTGAGTGATCGCTTTTAGCTCAACCATCACTTTCTCATCAACAAAAAAATCGACAAGCCTTGTTCCAACTTGTTCACCTTTGTAATAAAGCGGCCGTTCTACATTCTGTTCAAAAGGAATACTCCGAAGCTCAAATTCTGTAGTAAGCGCCCGCTGATACACCGCTTTCTGAAAACCATTACCGAGAAGTCGATAAACCTCAATGGCACATTTAATAATTTTGCCCGTTAAATCTGAAAGCGGATGTTGCCCATTTGTATAATTATTTTCACTCATAGCTTTCAAATCATGGTTCATTTTACTCATACCTCAGTGCTTTCACCGGATTGCTTACTGCAACTTTCAGTACATGGTAACTAATGGTAAAGAAGGCAATGACGGCCACTAAGGCTATGGAAATCAGAAACTCAGAAATTGTAAGTGGTTCTTTGTAGGCACCGGGCATAGCTTTGTATATGTACCACGCGCCGGGACAACCAAATGCAATGGCAAATCCCAGCATACCAATTACTTCAGTAGAAAGTTGCCAGTAAACCGAGGCGACTGAACTGCCCAGCACTTTGCGAACACCAATTTCTTTTGTCCGGCGTTTCACGGTGAAAAGGATTAGTCCGAAAAGCCCGATTGTTGAAATGAACAGCGTAACCACGGCAAAAAACATAAACATTCGTTTCATTGATTGCCAAAAGGGAATGGCATCATCCAGATGAAATGCCACGCCAAAATCCTTAAATTCAAAAGGTTCTGTTGGAAAAATAGTCTCCAGTTCGGACGTAATTATTGCCTTTGCTTTTTGCTCATTGCCTGGTGTAAAACGGGCAGATATCAGGCTCGATCCCGAAATTTTATTACTATTCAGGAACATGACGTAGGTTGGAATAGGATTATGAACCGAATAGGGATGAAAATCCTTTACGACCCCGATAACAGGAAACGGTTTTCCTTCCAGATAGATCTGTTTTCCAATCGGATCGCTCCATCCAAAAACTTTCAAAGCCGTTTCGTTAATAATGCAGGATTTGTTATCTGCCGGATATTCCTTCGAGAAATTCCGTCCGTAAACCATTTTCAAATTATACGTTGGGATGAAATCGTAATTGACGTAATTGCGGCTGATCATTTCCTTTTCGTCTGGTTCGCCGTTGTCCCAACTTACATAACCGCCAATATTTCCAATAAACGGAATCGTTGATGAATAAGAAACATCAGCAATTTCAGGATGTTGGAGCATCCGGTTTTTAATGGTTTCGAACGATGTTGTATCGTGAACATTGATTTCGGTATATAAAATGTTTTTATTGTCGAAACCCAAGTCCTTATTCAGGATGAAATTGACGTGATTGAAAAGAATAAAGCTCACAATAAGCATGAACAATGAAATAGAAAACTGAGCAACGACCAGTATTTTTTTGATACTGACCGAATTGCCTCCGTTACTAAAAATCTTTCCTTTCAAAACTTTCACCGGATTGTAGGACGAGATGACCAGCGAAGGATATAATCCGGAAAGTACACCAACCACTAAACTGACCAGGAGAATAAAAATCAGCAATGGCGTATTTCCCCAAACCGAATAATCAAAATTCTTTCCCATAATTAGGTTCATCAGTGGAAAAGAAGCCTGTGCCACAAATAGGGCCACTACTGTGGCAAGTAGGCTATGTAATACTGTTTCGGCCAGGAATTGTGTGGCCAATAATTTTTTAGAAGAACCAATCACTTTTTTAATTCCGATTTCGGTTGAACGTTGTGTGGAATTGGCCAGCGAAAGATTCACGTAATTGACACAAGCCAAAACAAGTACCAGAATAGCAGCGAGCGAAAGGATAGCCAACCCAATCAGCATATCTGGCTGACTATTCGGCGAAATATGCAGTTTTGAGAGCGGGTGCAGGTATGGAGAACTCTTTTCAAAGTTTTTCACATCCTTAAACGCATCTTTTATTTTGGCGTCAACTAGTTTGGGATCTGCGCCTTTTTTTAATAACACATAGTTGTCGAATTCAATGTCAGTCCAATTGTCCCCATAGGCGAGTTCGCTGCTCAGAACAGGATACGTGGGCATTGAAACGAAATAGGTAGCTTTCAGGTTCGAGTTAAGCGGAAAGTCGGCGTAAACTGCGGAAACAGTCAGCGGATAGTGTTTTCCAATGGTTACCACTTTCCCCAAAGCATGTCCTTCCGGAAAAAGTTTTTTCGATAAGGTTTCTGAAATGGCGATTGTATTTGGTTCCGTTAGCGCATTGCTTTTGTTTCCTTCAATCAGTTTGATGGTAAAAATATCGAAGATGGAATTTTCGCTCCAGTAGCCGTTGAGTTCATTTAACTGACTACCATCAGGAAGGGTAAAAAACTGACCTGAACCTTTTGCTCCGCCCGAAACTTCGCGCATTAGCAAAATCTTTTCAACTTCAGGAACATCGGCCATTAAATGATAGCGAAAAGCAGCAGGGCTGTATGTGCAATAATTGGTTGGATACGAATCTTCCTGTTTGGTCTGCACCCGGTAAATCTGGCTATAGTTGGTGTTGAATTTATCGTAGTTTAACTCGTAACTAATTACCTCGCTGAATAGGATGAACACCGCAAATCCGATTACCAGATTCAATAAATTTATTCCGGAGAATACTTTATTGTGTCTGATATTTCGTAAAACATTGGTAAAGAAATGTTTGATCATGGCTTTGAGTGTAAATTCTGTTTTTTCCTGAAATACGCATTGGCCTTTCAGATCTGGCCACCTGAATAATTGATCCTAAGTTTTCAATTTTGTGAGCCCAGAAAACATGCCATTTTGTAACATGCAAATAACCAATGTATTAATTTAAGATCTTCTTCTTATAGTGTCAAATATTTTTACAGAAATTGTATATTTATTTGTCAATAAGTCTTGAACTGCGATTTATTAGATTTCCAGATGGATTTTAATTATCAGTGTTTCCAGAATCATGGTTATCAGCTAATCACATTAATCGCAGTTCATGACTTTATTCGTACCGCAACGCCTCTACCGGGTTTCTTGTTGCGGCTTTCCAGCTTTGCCAACTCACGGTGAACAAGGCAATTCCCAGAGCAAGTATTCCAGCAAGAGCAAAAATCCACCAACTGAGATTGGTTTTGTAGGCAAAGTTTTCGAGCCATCTGTTCATGGCATACCAGGCAATTGGAGTAGAAACAAGAAAGCCGATTGCTACCCATTTGATAATGTCAGCATTAAGCATCGCAATCACTTCATTGATGGTGGCTCCATTCACTTTACGGATGCCAATTTCTTTGATTCGGTCGCGGCAGATGAAAATGATAAGCCCTAAAAGTCCGGTTACGGCAAGCAACATGCACCATATAGCTACGAACTCAATGAAGCGACCCATTTTTTCTTCTTTTTCATAGAGTTTATTCAGCGAATCGTCGAGAAAACTTACCTCTACTGCATTTTCTGCATCAAATTTCTGAGCTGTTTTTTTGATAAAAGCTATCGTTTCGGTATAATTTCCTGGCTTAATCCTAAGCAAAAGATTTGTTTTGCGAGTATCAGTCAACCAAAAAAGCATGGGTTGAATTTCATCTTTCAGTGACGAAAAATTGAAATTCTCGGTTACCCCGATAATCTGTCCTTCAAAGTCAAATCCACCAATCTTCCGTTCCAATGGATTCTTCCAGCCAAATTGTTCTACCGCTTTCTTATTGAGGATAAAGGTGTTGATATCAGCCTTCGATCCTTTGGAGAATTTCCGTCCTTCTGCAATCTTTATTCCAAAGAAATCCAGAAAATTATCATCAACAGGCCAGCTTTTGAGTTGAATTTGCTGACCATCAACCTCACGCCCCCAGCCCATCCAAACGCTTCCGGGGATAAACTGAGAATAGGTGTAATCGGTTATATATTGGTTCTTTGTCAGTTCATCAGCAAAAGCCTGGTAATGACTCCGTAATTCAGGAGTGGTATTGAGGTAAACTACGTGTTCTTTATTGATCCCAATGTCAAAATTCCGCCAGTAGTTTAATTGCTTTTCAATTACAAAAGCCGATGCAATTAATGCGATCGTGAAAACAAACTGGATAGTTATCAGGGTGTTTCTGAATATTTTACCTTTTCCTGAAAAATGAGCATTTCCCTTAACTGATTGGGAAATAGGAGAAGAAGTGATATATCGGGCGGGATACAAACCTGCCAAAATGCCAAAGCCAATCGCAAAAAGGAGAAACCAAAGCAAAAAGATGTATCGTCCGCTAAAACTTAGTCCGCTGATACCAAAAAATGATTCGATGGTCGAATAACAAAGGCGGTGTATCCCAAGCGAAATGACCAGCGCAACGATTGAAAGCAATACCGATTCGGCAATGATCTGAGCCATTGACGAAAGTCGTTTTCCTCCTAATACCTGAAGAATTGATAGCGCTTTGGAGCGTAATGGAGCTTGTGAGGTAGAAAAATTAATGAAGTTTACAGCTCCCATAACTGCCAATATGATGGTTAACAGAATTAGCACATTCAGGATAAGCGGATTGGTGGTTGAAAAATTCCCCTCTGGTATAAAGTGAATTTTATGCAATGGAAAGAGTTGAATAAATGGCTGATTGGGAAATTGAGTTTCCATATCTTTAATGTGTTCAGCTATCGCAGGCATTTGTTCGATTTTAGCTGCAACTTGTTCTGGATTACTTCCTTCGCGAAGTTTCACAAATATGTTGGAACTCCATTCCGACCAGTCCTTAATTCCGTTGCGCCCGTCTTTCAAATACGTCGAAAGAGATGCAATACAGTCGGCGTGAAATGATGAATTCTTAGGAAAATCCTTCATCACCCCGGAAACTTTATAGCTTTCGCCATCAATAAAAACGGCCTCGCCCAAAGGATTGCCAGAGCTAAAGAGCTTATGCGAAAATGTTTCGGAAATAACTACCGTGTTCGGTTCGGTTAATGCGGTAGCCTGATTTCCAAGCTGTAGCGGAAATGTAAATAGGTCGTAGAAAGAGCTGTTTGCATGCAGTATGGCTGCTCCGAAATTTGAATTGGTTTCATTTTTGGCAGAGGTTGTTATTTTGCTGTACCCAAAGACAAATGGCGTAATAGCTTCAACTTCAGGAATTTTTTGCTGAATCAGATCGGAAACTACTGCTGGTACCGAAGCTCCGTAACTTTTGGTTGAGAGCCGATAAACCTGATCTTTATTCTGATGAAATCCATCGAAGCTTTTTTCATACGACACATAAAGCGTTAGAATGAGTACACCTAGAAAAGAGATAATTAAACTCAACATCGTTAATCCTGATGAGGTTTTATACTTCAGAATAGATTTCAGAATTCGTTTAAACTGTATCATGTCCTTTTATCTTGTATATTTATATTAGATCAGCTGTTTGTTACTCGTACCTCAATGCTTCCACGGGATTCCGAGTTGCAGCACGCCAGCTTTGCCAACTCACAGTTAACAGTGCAATTCCCAAAGCAAGCAGACCTGCCAGAACAAAAACCCACCAGCTTAAAGTGGTTTTGTAGGCAAAGTTTTCGAGCCACTTGTGCATGGCATAGTATGCAATGGGAGTGGCAATAACAAAAGCAATGGCTACCCATTTTACAAAGTCGCGGTTGAGCATGGTTATTACCTCAGAGATTGTGGCGCCGTTGACCTTGCGGACACCGATTTCTTTTATCTTTTGCTGAATGTAGTACAGCGACATGGCAAAAATTCCCATCGACGAAATGATGATCGATAAAATGGTAAAAGCCCCAATTAGCCGCGACTGTTTCACTTCGCGGCTATACCATTGATTCACTTCGTTGTCGATAAAGCCTGAATCCATAGGAACACCTCCGGTAAACGATGCTTGTGCTTTTTTAATTTTGTCGACTGTTTGTGCCAGGTTTGTTCCGTCAAGCTTAACTAGAATTTTCCAGGCATATTCATTAGGCTGGAGTTGCCTGATGATAAGCGGTCCGATTTTGGTGCGAAGCGATCTGAAATTGAAAGCTTTAACGATTCCCAACACTGGCAGATTGTCTTTATAAAATGGCACTGAAACAGGTTTGTTATCCAATTCCAGTTGCTGAATGGCGGCTTTATTAATCCATACGCCATTTTTACTGTAAGCAGTGCCGGTAGCTTCCACCTTCATGCCCAATAGCCCAAAATAAGCGCTGTCAACAACAAACTCCTGAAAACTGACAGGTTTCTCTTTGTAGTTGAACGATTGGTTGTTGCCACCATCGATTGGCGTTCCGCGGCAAAACGAAACCTCGGTAACTCCCGGTATGGCTTTCATTACATCACGAAAAGCATCTTTTTGCTGAGCTTCAACCGTATTTTCCATCCAGAACAAATTTTCGCGGTTATAACCCATGTCGTAGTTCTGTAAAAACCGCGACTGGCGTGCAATAGTCCAGGTGCAAACAAGCAAAACAATGGCTATCCCGTACTGAAAAGCGATAAGCGCTTTGGTATATCCCTTTTTGCTGGTACGGAGCACATTTCCTTTCACTACTTCGACCGGATTTAATTTGTTGACAACCAATGCAGGAACAATTCCTGAAACAAAGCCAATAGCGATAACTATGCCTACGATTTGGATCAGGAGAGCCATATTGATCTGCGATTTCAGGTTAAGCTGACAACTCATTTGTGCATTAAAAAATGGCTCAGCAAGAAAAGCCAGAACAATAGCAATGATCGTAGCAAAGAAGCTGAGTGCCACCGATTCGCTGATATGCTGGCGCAACAGCATACTTTTTGATCCACCCATTAGTTTTTTTATGGCTGTTTCCTTACTTCTGAAGCCAGCTTGTGCAACCGTCAGGTTAATGTAATTGATGATGGCAATTACAAGAATCAGGATAGCAATTCCTCCGAAAACAAAGATGGTTGTCCGGCTGTTTTGCTTGATGGCTGGCGATTCTTCTTTACTGAAATATGCCTGGGTAAGCGGTTCTAACTTCAATATTTTCGCAAAATTTTGGGTATAAAGCCAATAGTCTTTTTTAAATTGTGCCAGAATTTGGGGAGTTTTCGATGGCAGATCAGTTCCAGGTTTCACCATAATATAAAGGCCAAAGGAACTATTGTCATTCGAGGCAAGCAGCTCTTTCCAGCCCCAGATATCAGCCAGTACCCTGAAATTCAGGATGGCATCGTATTTCTCGAATTGTGTATTATCCGGAAAGTCCTGAGCTACACCGGTAACCAGAAAATCCAGCTTGTTCATTGTAAATGATTTCCCAACAGGACTTTCGTTTCCATATATTTTCCGGGCAAACGATTCACTTAATACAACCGAATTTTTTGTTGCCAACACCTGAGAGGCATTTCCTTCTTTTAATTTAAACGAGAACATGGAGAAAAACGACGAATCGGCCAGCATGTATTTAAAGCGGGTGAGCTCACTCCCCCTGAATTTTGCATTCCCGCCATTTTCGTAAATTCTGGTAAACGTTTCAATTTCAGGATATTGATTTTTAAGTGTTTCGGCTATTGCTGGCCCGAAAGCAGCAGCATTATCGCGGCTAAGCCGGTATATGCGATCTTTGTTTACGTGAAACTGATCGACCGATAATTCCTGCTTGATGTAAATACCCAGCAGAAACACAAACATGAGCGAAACTGCAAATCCGAAGATTGTAACAAAGGTGTATATCTTATTCTTTTTAAGATGTTTAAGATATATTTTAAAATGATTTCCCATGATTCTGAATTTTTAGTTTCTTCTATTCTTTAAAATTAAGCAATTCTGATTCTGGTATTTTTACTCGTACCTCAATGCTTCCACGGGATTCCGAGTTGCAGCACGCCAGCTTTGCCAACTCACAGTTAACAGTGCAATTCCCAAAGCAAGCAGACCTGCCAGAACAAAAACCCACCAGCTTGGAGTGGTTTTGTAGACAAAACTTTCGAGCCATTTATTCATAGCGTAGTAAGCCACGGGTGTGGCTATTATAAAGGCAACCGCTACCCACTTAATAACGTCTTTGTTAAGCATCGAAATAACCTCGGCAATGGTTGCTCCGTTTACTTTGCGGATACCTATTTCTTTAATGCGATTGCGGCAAATGAAAATGATCAGACCAAGTAATCCTGTTACTGCTAGCAACATGCACCATAGCGCAACAAACTCGATGAAATGTGCAATGCGGCTTTCTTTCTCATAAAGTGTATTGAGTGTATCATCAAGAAATTTGACTTCAAACTGATTTTTAGGATCGAATTTTTTTGCAGTGTTCTGGATAAAGGCAATTGTTTGGATATAATTACCGGGTTTAAGGCGAAGTAGAAGATTGTTCTTACGGGTATTCGTTTTCCAGAATTGCATAGGCTCAATTTCCTCTTTCAACGATGAAAAATTGATGTTTTCGGCTACTCCAATAACTTGACCAGTAAAATCAAAACCAGGTATTTGTCGTTCAAGCGGGTTAGTCCATCCGAATTTCTCAACGGCTTTTTTATTCAGGACGAACGTATTGTTGTCGGCTTCCGAATCTTTAGCAAAACCTCGTCCCTCAACTATCTTAATCCCAAAAAAATCTAAGAATTTATCATCAACCGGCCAGCACTTCAGTTGAATGAGTTGTCCATCTACTTCACGGCCCCATCCCATTCCAACTTTTCCGGGAATGAATTGCGCATAAGTATAATCAACAATGTCGTTATTTTTAAGCAGTTCGTTGGCAAATGCCTGGTAATGATCGCGAAGTACATTAGTGGTATTCAGGTAAACCACATGCTCTTTGTTGATTCCCAAATCAAAATTCCGCCAAAAATTCAATTGTTTTTCGATGATAAAAGCTGATGACAATAATCCAATTGTAAATACAAATTGTATGGTTATCAGTGTGTTCCTGAAAAATTTTCCTTTTCCTGAAAAATGAGTATTTCCTTTTACCGATTGGGCGAGTGGCGATGATGTAATATACTTTGCAGGATACAACCCTGCCAATACTCCAAACCCTATTGCGAAAAGTATAAACCATACCAGAAAAATTGAACGATCGGTAATACTCAATCCGTTAATGCCAAATATCGTTTCGATTTTAGAAAAACTGACCCTGTAAATCAGCAGTGACAATGCCATCGCGCAAATGGAGAGAATAATAGATTCAAGAATAATCTGTGCCATTGACGAATTCCGTTTTCCTCCCAGAACCTGTAAAACCGACAATGCTTTTGCCCGGAGTGGCGCCTGTGAAGTTGAAAAATTGATGAAATTGACGGCACCCATCAATCCGAGGATTAATGTAAGTAATATCAAGACATTCAAAATAACTGGATTTATGTAACTGGTTTTCTCGTCATTGATGTAATGAATATCCTTCAATGGTCGCAATCCTACGCATGATTGATCAGGGAAGCGAGATTTCGTACTTTTCAGGTTCTCTGCCACCTCCGGAATTTTCTCAATTTTATCGGCTACCACTAGTGGATTAGCATGATCTTTTAGTTTCATGAAAATATTGGAACTCCATTCACTCCATTTATTGGCACCATGCAGATTCTCGTTTATACAGGTTGAGAATGAAATAAGATAATCTGCATCAAACGACGTGTTCTTGGGAAAGTCTTTCATCACAGCGGTTACCTTATACAGAATATTATCCACCAATACACTTTCGCCAAGTGGGTTCGATTGGTCAAATAGCTTTTTTGCATACGACTCGGTTAGTACAATCGAATGCGGATCAACCAGGGCTGTTGACGGATTACCTGTCAATAGCGGAAACGAAAAAATATCGAAGAAAGAATCGCTGACAAACAGCATCTTGGTTCGGAAACCAGTATTTTCCTGATCCAATTTGGGAGTTGTAATTTTTCCATCGTAAAAGTAAAAGACACAAGAGCGTTCTACTTCCGGAATATTTTTTAGCAGAAGTTCATTAATTGGCGAGGGAACATCAGATCCGTATTCCTTGGTTTCGAGGCGATAAACTGAGGCTGTGTTTTGATGAAACCGGTCGTAGCTTTTCTCGAAACTCACATACAATGTCATGAAAATAATCCCAACAAATGAAATTACGAGACTGAATAACGTCAGTAATGAGGACGTCCGGTATTTTAAAATGGTTTTTAAGATGCGTTTTAACTGAATCATGCTTACTAATTTTTATTATAACTCTGTACTTCTCTTGTCCCCTCATTGAAACTCTTCAGCACTTTGTTCTTTTCCACTTCATCCTGAAAATCAATACTCTGACATTTTACTCATACCTTAGCAACTCCACAGGTATCCGTGTAGAAACTTCCTATTATTGCAACCTTGATTTGTCTGCTTTAATCATGGATTCTGATTATTACAGATTTCAAAATCATGGTAATAGTTCAATCATTTTATCGTTCCGGACTTTCAAATCAACATATCAGCCACTCTGCTTTTAATTTCTTCCGTAATAATTTGTCCGTCGAACAAGTTAACCACGCGGTGGGCAAATTCCGAATCGTGCATAGAGTGAGTTACCATGACGATTGTGGTTCCTTCGCGGTTAAGTTCGGTGAGCAGGTTCATTACTTCCAGACCATTTTTCGAGTCGAGGTTACCGGTAGGTTCATCGGCAAGGATCAGCTTCGGATTGGCAACTACTGCGCGGGCAATGGCAACACGCTGCTGTTGTCCTCCGGAAAGTTGCTGCGGGAAGTGTTTTTTCCGGTGGCTGATTTGCATGCGTTCCAGTACTTTTTCAACCATGGCCTTTCGTTCCGAGGCTTTCAGCTTCAGGTAAATAAGCGGAAGTTCCACGTTTTCATAGACGTTCAATTCGTCGATGAGGTTAAAACTCTGGAACACGAAACCGATGTTGCCTTTTCGAAGCAAAGTACGGTTGCGTTCTTTAAATGCGCCGACTTCCTGTCCGTCGAAATAATATTCTCCTCCGGTTGGATTGTCGAGAAGACCGATGATGTTCAGGAGGGTTGATTTTCCGCATCCCGACGGTCCCATGATGGCTAGAAACTCACCTTTTTTAATGTGCAGGTTCACCTGGTTCAACGCACTGGTTTCAATTTCTTCGGTGCGGAACACTTTGCTTAAGTTCACTGTTCGTATCATAGAGATAAAATTGCTTAGGGCATGGGGCAGAGGGCTTAGAGCGCGTCTGCACGAGCCGTTGTTTGTAAAAATAACTGAGGCGTAAGCCTGGAGCATCGGGGGGAAAAGAGGCATCATGATGATAATTCACGCTTCTTGCCCTATGCTCCATGCTCTAAGGCGCCTTTAATATTGACTTTCTAAAATTTGTAATTCTTCTGCTTAATGAATCCAAATCATTTAAGATTTGATCCAGGTTTTCCTGATTTATGAAGTTGCGTCGGAAGGCAACAAATGAGATGTTTGCAGTTTCAAAAACTGATCTTCTGGCAATATTCAGAAAGTTGGCAAAATCTTTTGATGAGAACGAACCTGAACCTTCTGCAATATTATTTGAAATACTTAGTGAAGCGCCTCTCAATTGTTCAGCTACCCGATAACTTTTTGCATCCGATAAGGCGTCAGCCAGATCGAAAAGCTGATCATTCAATCGAATTGATTCCTTCCAAATATCTAATTCCATAAATCTAAAATGAGCCATAACTTTTTAAGTTTTAGTTTTTTAATCCCTTAATTTAAAAAGAAATTACCATTTTTTATTTCCACAATTCAATTTTCTCAATTTCCACCTTTGCCCTTTGCCCTCTGCTCTCAGCCCGTTGCTCTTTGCTATTTCAGCACAATCCGGTCATTGGTTCCAAACATTTCGTATCCTGAAGTGATAACCTGTTCTCCGGCATTTAAGCCTTCAAGTACTTCGTAATACTGCGGGTTTTGTTTGCCTATTTTGATGTTGCGCTTGGTGGCTTCGGTGCCGTCGCTATTTAGTACATAAACCCACTGACCCCCTGTACTTTGGAAAAATCCGCCACGCGCAAGCAGTATGGCTTTACCCGATTCGCCCAGTTCGAGTTTGATGTGATAGGTCTGACCTGTGCGGATATTATCCGGACTGGTACCGTCGAAGACCAAATCGATTTCAAACTGTCCGTTCCGAACTTCCGGATATACTTTCCTGATTTTTAGTTTAAAATTGGAACCGTTTCGGTCGAGCGTTGCCGGAAGGTCGCGAACCACGCGGTCGATGTAATGTTCGTCAATAAGCGCGTTGATTTTAAAATTATCGAGCACATTGATCTGGCCGATTCGTTGTCCTTCGTTAATTCGTTGTCCTACCTCGGCATCCAGCATTCCCAACTGCCCATCAACAGGAGCTTTTACATTCAGATTATCAAGTCGTTCACGAACCAATACCAGCATTTGACGCATTTTAACCAAGTCGGTTTCAAGCGATTGCATCGAAGTTAGGCGGATCAGTGAATCGTTTTTAGCTTTTACCTTATTAATTTCGAGCATTTTTTCTTCGTAATCAAAATCTTCTTTCGCCTGCAGAAAATCTTCCTTCGAAATCAGTTGTTCGTCGTACAAAGCTTTGTATTGCTCGAAAGTTCTTTTTTTACGATTCAGGTGATATCGGCTATCCAGCAGGTTCTTGCGCGACTGAATCAGCTCGGTTTCGAAACTGATACGTGTATTTCTCAGGTAGTTTTCCTTTTCGGCCAAAGCTGCTTCGCTATTCAGAATAGTTTGGTACAACTGGCGGTTCTCAAGTTTCAGAATAACATCACCTTTTTTCACCATCGAACCTTCTTCTATCAGTCGCTGTTCCACCTGGCCACCTTCTATGGCATCCAGATAAATGGTTGTAATTGGCTCAACATTTCCGATCACCGTAATGTAATCGTTGAACAGGCCGTCTTCAACAGTGCTGATTGTCAATTTGTCTTTCTCGGCTCTGAAGGTTGAACCCGTTTCAGAAAAGACAACTTTATACAGTAAAAAGGCAAAAATCAATGCTCCTGAAGCCCACAAAATATGTTTGGGCCTGATGCCTTTTTTCTTTTCAATTACTTTATCCATTCCCATGATCGTATAATTTCAAGTTTTAAATTCAAAGTTTCAAGTTGCGACCTCGAGGATCAGTTTAATTATTTATTTTCATTCTCCGGATTCCATTCTCCGGTCTCTTTTTAGCTCTTCACCCTTTGCCCCGGGCCAAATGTTCTATTCCCAAAACCTCGTGCCCTTGTAAAAGTCGAGGGCACGGCGTTTCATTTCAAGCGTTAATCTCGAGTGCAAAACCTGTGATTCAGTTGTTGCCAGTCGTGTTTTTACGGTATTAAATTCAACTACATTAATCAATCCCTGGTTAAATTTCTTTTGCGAAGCTTCAAAGGAAAGTTTATCAGCCTCAAGTTGTTTGTTCGATTGCTGAAGTTCTTTCCAGGCGGCATTCAAATCGTTGTAGTTTTGCTCCATATCGTAAATGAGCGTTTGTTTGGTTTGCTCAAGTTGTGTTTCGGCTTGCTCAGCCATCAACTTTGACTGCCTGACACCCGAACGAACCGCGTTTCTGCTGAAAATAGGAATGCTGAGACTGGCGCCTACAAATTCCCTTTGGTTGTTTTTGATCTGTGAATTGAAGGCAATGGTTCGGTCGTTGGCATCTTTATTTGTTTCATAATAGCCCGTATTGTAATTTGCCTGAAGCCGAATCGACGGAAAATATCCGGACTTTTGAATACTTACACTTTTCAGGCTTGCCTCCCACTGATTTTGAAATTGCAACAAATACGGTGACCATTTGGAGAACGAATTAAATAGTTCAGGAATGTTGGTCGACAGAATTTCACTTTCATCGGTCAATTTGGTGTCGGTCGATAAAATTAGTTGCTGATCGGATGGAAAGTTCATCGCTTTTTTGAGTGTTATTCGGTCAGCCGCGATATTATTGGTAGTCTGTAAACAGAGCAATTCATCTTTTTCAAAGTTTGCTTTCACTTCAAGCAGGTCTGTTTGTGCTTTTAAACCGTTTGCAACCAAAATTTCCATTTTTTTTAGGTTGAGCTCCGAAATGTCTTTTTGTTCATTGGCAATCTTCAGCATTTCTTCCTGATAAACCACATTGTAAAAGGCGTCCATTACCTTAAAAGCGAGGTCGTCAACAGCATTTTCGCGGTAGTTTTTCGCAGCTTCTTTCTTGAATTTCTGATAGCGGATCTGGTTCTGCAACATAAACCCACGAAAAACATCCATGGAAGCACTTAAATAATAGGAGTTATTGAAGAAGGCCGTGTTAACAATCCCGTTGGTGTTTGGGTCAACCGATCTTCCGTAATTTTTGCCGGCATCCGATCCTGCAGAAAGACCCGGCAACAGGTCGAATTTCGATTGCTGCAAGTTTTCTTTGGCTAATTTTTCGGTCAGTTCTGCATCGTGCAATTGCAGGTTGTTTTTTATGGCAAATGAAATGCATTCATTTAAAGTCCATTTTTCCTGAGCGTATACAGAAACGCTCAGGAACAGGAGGAGAAATACTATGTTGGTAATTGTTTTCATGTTTTAACTCATTTGCCGATACCAATGCCAGAATAATGCCAATGTTGTAATTTGTTGTATTTCAATAGGTATTTTAATTAATTGACAATCCGAAGTAAAAATAATTGACAATAGATTGTAAAATATTTTTACAGTTTGTTGACTTTGGTTGAACGGACAAGTACCTTTAACTAAAAAATGTCATGGCCAAAGGAAATATCTTGATTGTGGACGACAACAAAAATATTTTGAGCGCCCTCGAAATTTTACTGATGCCTGAATTTCAAACGGTAACCACACTTTCCGATCCTAATCAGATTCCAACAGAATTGCGCAAAAGCGACTACAACCTGGCCGTTTTGGATATGAATTTCAAAGCCGGAATCAATACCGGAAACGAGGGTATTTATTGGCTGGGTCGTATCAAGGAAACCAATCCTGAAATTTCGGTTGTCATGATTACAGCTTATGGCGATGTGGAATTGACCGTAAAAGCGCTGAAAGCGGGTGCCACCGATTTTGTATTAAAGCCGTGGGACAATGCGAAACTGATGGCAACCCTGAAATCTGCTCTTCAACTTAATCTCTCGAAAAAGGAGGTGAGCCAGTTGAAAGAGAAGGAAAAAGGCCTGAAAAATGAGATTAATCGGGAGCAAAAGTTCATTGTTGGTTCTTCGACTCAGTTGATGCAGGTACTAAATCTGGTTCGTAAGGTGGCCAAAACCGATGCGAACATTTTGATTACGGGCGAAAACGGATCGGGAAAAGAGTTGATCGCCCAGGAAATTCACCGCCTTTCGCCAAGGTCGCAGGAGGTATTGGTAAGTGTTGACATGGGCGCCATTACCGAGACTTTATTCGAAAGCGAACTTTTTGGTCATGTGAAAGGTGCTTTTACCGATGCCCGCGAAAATCGCCCGGGCAAATTTGAGGTGGCCGATAAAGGAAGCCTTTTTCTCGACGAAATTGGAAACCTTTCGTTTCATCTTCAGGCCAAATTACTCGCAGCCATTCAAAACCGGCAGATTTCCAGAATTGGTTCCAACCAGACCATTCCGGTTGACATCCGGTTGATTTGTGCCACCAATAAAAATCTGGAACAAATGGTGCACGAGGGGCTTTTTCGGGAAGATTTACTGTACCGGATAAATACGATTCAAATTGAAGTCCCGCCACTTCGCGAGCGTGGAAATGACGTATTGGTTTTGGCCGATTTTTTCCTGAAAAAATATACCTCGAAATACAACAAGCCAAACCTTAAAATTAATCAGCAGGCTCAGGATAAACTGCTGAAATACAATTGGCCAGGCAATATCCGCGAATTGCAACACACCATCGAAAAGGCTGTTATTTTGAGCGAAAATAATGTATTGAAACCGGAAGATTTTTTCATGCGTCCCTCTGCTTCAGGAAAAAATATTACACCCGAAATGACGCTTGAAGAAATGGAACGGCGGATGATAAACATGGCCATTGAAAAGAATAATGGAAACCTAAGTGCAGCAGCCGACCAGCTTGGAATTACGCGACAGACGCTTTACAACAAAATGAAAAAATCGTGACAATGATTAGCCGAAATCTTTATTTTCAGATAGTTATTCGCGTTTTAGGCATTGTTGTAGTCGCTTTGGTCGCGGGAATTGTATATGCTGCAAAGTCATCGGCCGGGCTGACTGTGATCTGTTTAATTGTTGAAATTCCATTGGTTTTCAACTTGATAAGTTTCTTAAATACGGCAAACCGAAGGATCAGTTATTTTCTGGAGTCGGTTCAAAACAACGATTCAACCTTGCTTTTCCCTGAAAACATTACCGGCAAATCGATTCGCGAATTGTACGATGGGTTGAAGAAAATCAACGAGCAAATTCAACATTTGAAAATCGAAAATCAGCAGCGCGAACAATATTTTCAGACTCTGCTCGAACACGTTGCAACCGGAATAATAACATTTAATTCGAATGGATTTGTGTTGCATGCCAACTCGGCAGTGAAAAAATTACTTGGTGTTGAAGTGCTCACTCATATTCACCAGCTTGAACGGATCAACCGAAACCTATACCAGGCTGTGTTGAACATTAAGCCTTTCGAGCAAAAACTGGTTTCGCTCGTTAATGAGCGCGGAACAATTGAACTTTCGCTGAAATCAACCTCATTCAAAACGCAAGACGAAGAATTGATTTTGCTTTCTGTTCAGGATATTCGGAATGAACTAGACGAAAAAGAGTTGGATTCGTGGATGAAACTTATCCGCGTTTTAATGCACGAAATTATGAATTCGATTGCGCCAATTACATCACTTTCCGAAAGTCTGAGACAACTTTTTACGATTGACGGAGACGAAATTCTTCCGGAAGAAGTAAACGAAAAAACCATCCGGACCACTGTTCGCGGTCTAAACGTAATTGCCGAGCAGGGAAACGGGCTGATCAAATTTGTTGAGTCGTACCGCAAACTGACCCGCCTTCCAAAACCTGAGGCGAAATTGTTTAAAGCCGATTCGTTGGTCAGTCGCGTAAAAGTATTATACGCTTCGTTCGAAAACAGCGACAAGGTGAAGCTGTTCGTATTGGTTGATCCCCCGGAACTGGAGCTTTTTGCCGACGAGAACCTGATTTCGCAGGTATTGCTTAACTTGGTGAAAAATGCACTGGAAGCTGTTCAGGAAAAAGTAGATGGACAGATTCGCATAGCGGTGTATTCAAATTCAACAGGTCGCCCGGAAATCTGTGTTTCCGACAATGGACCGGGCATTCCGCGCGAAATTATGGAGCAGATTTTTGTTCCATTCTTCACAACACGTGAAAAAGGTTCGGGAATTGGCCTGAGTCTTTCGCGGCAAATAATGCGATTGCATGGAGGCAGCTTGCAGGTCCGTTCGGTCCCCGAGAAAGAAACGGCTTTTATCATGGCCTTTTAAGTTTTCCGAAATTCTGAATAACTAATCAACAGAACTTTCGAAATCTTTCAAAAACATCTTCAAATGAAGAGTGTTTTAAAACTATCCAAATCTGCTTCTATGAAACGAAAAATTTATCCGTTGTTTTTGCTGCTTTTCATTTTTGGAGCCTGTCAAACGTTAAAGATTTCCGATCAAATTTTGTATCAGCAATCCATCGAGAACTCAATTTATCCTGAAGTATCAAAAATCGACACCAATCTGGTTCCAATCGAAAAACAGAACAAAAATCTGATTTGGAAAACTATCGACGGGCAAAATTATGTGCTGGTAGTTACCTGGAAACAAAATATTTCGTACTACAAACCCTATCTCGATTCTACTTTTTACAATACGGGCTCGCATCCGATCTGGATTACCACTGCTCCGGAATTGCAGCAACGTATGAAGAGTGAAAAAGCGAAGGATGTAAACCGAAGATTGCTTCAACTTCTCGGATTGCCGCCAAATTCGGTCTACAGTTATTTTGTAGAGTTTTGGGTAAAACCCGAAGATTTGTTTCGTCCCTGTCCGGATAAGGAAATTACCGATAAAACCTGCGAAATTTGTTTTCCTTCCAATGCCGATTCAGCTCATGTGGCATGGATCAACGACAACCGCGTTAGCCGATATTACCAATGCGATTTATATCAGCAATATCCGTGGACTCAACTGGGGTATACGTATGATTGGAATCGGAAAAATAAAACGCATTTTGGATTAAGTGAATTTGTAATTGCAGCCCATAGTAATATTGTGGTTAATGGCATTTACAAAACCGAAGACTATTTGAATCAAGCCAATGTGGTAAAATAAGAAAACGGAATTTCGGTGGAGCGAAACCCCGTTTTCAACTGATTTGCCAATACTCGTGTAATTTCTTTTCTTCCGGAAGTTAAAATCCCCAAAAATGATTGTTGATCATCCATTTTTCGAGGATCAGCGGTTTATCATTTTCCGTTTCAATTGCCGGAATTGCTGAAGAAAAATTTTTACAGTTAATCATCCAGTCTTCAATTTTAAGTTTTGCATCCGTTTCGTTGTTAACCTGAAATTTTTCGAGATTGATGATTTGAGCCGATTCATTCTTTGCAGTCGTTATTTCGCTTCCGCAGGAAATGGTTTTCGAATCAATTTTCTGAATGATCGTGAATCCAAATGTGCTACGAACAAAAGAGGCGGCTGGAACCTGTTTTAAGGATCCGGTCCCCTTGCCAAAAGTTGAGAGGAAGGCTAACGAAAATATAACAACAACTGTTAGCGCGGTCATTTTCCAATTTACTGTTTTCTTAAGATTGTTTTCTGTTTTCATGACTCTAAAGTTTTCTTTACTGTTTTCTGAATATTCATAAAGCCAGATCTGTGCCACAAAATTATTTATCAGATAATCAGCAATATAGATTATTTTATGGTTAAAATTCTGTCAAAATATTTTACAGTTGTTTGCTAAGATTTTTACAGAATCGAAACCTTTGAATAGCTGCCGGAAATCAAAAAAAAGGCTGCCTTAAAAAAGACAGCCTCTTCGTGAATTGGTTTCTGTGCGCTATTATTTGCTTTTCTGTATTTTAATTGAATCTTTTAATGCGAGTCCGTCAGCAGTCATCGTCCAGGTTTTTCCAACCATATCTCCATCCCACATGTTTTCGATGTTTTCGATGTCGGAAATTATCGTTGACATTTTACTGTCCAGGTAAACCGATTTTCCTTCGGGAATTTTCAGGGTCATCGATACTTCCTGATCGCGCCATTTGGCATCGTCTTTCAGCGAATAATAAGGATCGAAAACCATGGTGGAATCTTTCAGGACAAAATTGTAGTCAATTTCGCCCACATTTTTTTGTGCGTCTTCAATGCTGCTTCCCCGGGCATGTTTTTTAATCAGCAAAAGAAATTCGCCTGAATTGCTTTTTTCGATCGTAAAACGCGGGTGACCCAGAAGTTTTTCCTTTCCGTTAATGGTCGCAATTTTCATTCTGTTCAGTGAAATTTCATTGTCAATCAATGATTCGTATAAATCGTCAGACGTTTCGAGATAAAGCGTTTTGCACTGAGTACATTCAACTTTTTGAGTCACAGTCTGACTGGTTTGTTTACCAAAATTACTAACCTGATTTACGCTTACAACAATTAAAACGATGAGTGCAACAAGCCATAATCCGAAGGTTCCCAGTCCAATTAGTTTATTGTTAGTTTTATACCTGAACAAAAGTTTTGTCCCGACAAAAAGGATGAGCAAAATCGGAATTCCAATCAGTATGGAAATGGCGATTAACGAAACGGTATAGGCACCGGGTGTAACAAAGTTGTTGAGCAGTGTAGCCATGTCGATATCAGAGTTTCCCCCGAAATTCCAGGGCCCGCCGTGTAAAAATGAATGCCCGATTGCCATTGAAGTGACAAAGCCAATTAATACAGCAATACCACTGATAATCAGAACTGCACCAACCAAAAGGATGAATACACGCAATATCACCCGAAGAACACTTCCAAGAACATCGCCAAAACGATCAATACGAGATTCTCCTTTCTCGTTTTTTGAATTCATGAACTTGTTGTAATTTTCACCAACCTCATTCACTTCTTCCTTAATCGATTTTGCAATGTTGGTAACCGTTGCTTCCTGGCCTCTCATTTCGAGGCGTTGAGCTGTTGTTTTTGCTTTTGGCACGGCAATCCACAGGATGAAATAAATGAGCAGGTTGAACGGGCCAATAACAAAGAACATTAAGACGAAAATTATCCTAACAATGACCATGTCGATGTTGAAATATGCTGCCATTCCTGAGCATATACCGGCAATCACACGATTTTCACCATCACGATATAGTCGTCTGCGGGTTTTTTGATCGGAATTCTGGTTTGATTCCTGGGTCGGGGCTTGTTCTTCAACCACCTCTTCCTCAGCCTCCATAAAGTCTTCCGGTTTACCCATCCGGGCAATTACCTCGTCAACCATGGCATCGGTAATCACGTTTACCTTGTTTCCGGTTTTTTCGATAAATAACTCTGCGATACGGGCTTCAATATCCTGAAGTATTTCCTGTCCTTCAATGGCAACACCAAAATGCCGGTTAAGCATGTGCAAATACTTCTGGAGTTTTTCGAAGGCATCGTCGTCGATGTGAAAAATACTGCCACTTATGTTTATTGTAAATGTCTTTTTCATTTTTATTTATTTTTTATACTGAAAATGACCTATTTATGTTCTTTTATCATTTTAACTGCTTCGACTAACTCATCCCACGATGCACCCATTTCGTTGAGGAAAGTCCGGCCATCTTCGGTCAGTTCGTAATACTTTCGCGGAGGTCCCTGTGTCGATTCTTCCCACTTGTAAGCCAGCAAACCGTCGTTTTTCAGACGTGTGAGCAACGGATAAAGTGTCCCTTCAACCACAATCATTTTAGATTCTTTCAGTTCCTCAATGATGTCGCTTGCGTACAGTGGCTTTCCGTCGATTACCAGCAAAATGCAGTATTCGAGAACTCCCTTTCGCATTTGAGCTTTTGTATTGTCCAGATTCATTGTTTTTCCTCCTTAAAATTCGTACAGATTTTCTCTCCGTTTAACACTAAATTTTTCTACCAGTTTTTTTCATTGGTCATCCAGGGTTCAACTTCGAGAGCAGGTTCGTTAACTTTGGTTATTTCATTCACTTCAAAATTCGGGTTATCAATCATCCAGCTTTCCAGTGTCAGCGATTTGTCTGTTTCTGTTTGTTCGGCAAACACACTGGCATTGAAATTCGCATCGTTTGTCATCCAGCTTTCAATGACCAGATTTCTATCGGCTGCTGTATTCAAAGAGTACATGTTTGTTGAAGTGTTGGTTTCTTCCGAATTTGCCGATTTGGCTGCTCCTGCATAAGCAAGCATTTCGTGGTTCTCCTGATCTGCAATTAAGATGGCCATTTTGCCGTAAGCATTGTTTACCAGTAATTGTTTCCAGAATCCGTTTGCACTTACGGTGAAACTGATTAGCACCAAACTTAAAATTACAGCGAAGGTTTTGCTAATTGAATTTTCAAATTTTCTGTTTTCTGTTTTCTGAGCATTGTTTGTTGTTTTCATGGCTTCGAGTTTTGTTTTCTGAATTGTTTCTGTTTTCTGTTTTTGTTCTCTGAACACGTTTTCTTGTTTTCTAAGCTTTGTTTTCTTGTTTTCTCTGAATGTAAGACGATCGGTTTTTTATTTCGTTACAGTTGCAAGGAACTTTTTTTAAACTTCTACCTTCTCTTACATTGTTATTGGCTTTACAAACATACAAATAAAAGATGGTTCTATGCAACACAAAGTACTAGAAATTTAAAAATATTTTTCAAGTTATTTTGTAATTAACTTATAATCACAGTAATAAGTAGAATAAAAATTTGAAAATATTTTTTCTGAACTACGAAAATATTTAGAATTGATAATTTTTGGTGATGATTTCAGGAATATATCTAACAAAATTTGCAAGAAGAAACAACGAAAAAAGTTGATTAAACCTCAGAAAACAAAAAAACCTCCCAATCATTCCGACCAGGAGGCTTCAACCTAAACAAATAAACTAACCTAAACCAACCTATTTTTCAAATTCTTCTTCCAGTTCCTTTTCTGTCTGAAGAAATAATTTTAAGTCTTCATCAACCGATTGAATTCCGGCGATTCCAAAGTTCTGAACCAAAACATTGGCCACATTGGGGGACAAAAATGCGGGCAATGTTGGTCCGAGATGAATATTTTTTACACCCAGATAAAGCAGAGCCAGTAGTACAATCACTGCTTTTTGCTCGTACCAGGCAATATTGTAGGCAATAGGCAGATCATTAATATCTTCCAGTTCAAAAATTTCTTTCAGCTTCAGGGCAACAACCGCGAGTGAGTATGAATCGTTGCATTGTCCGGCATCGATCACCCGAGGAATTCCGTTGATATCGCCTAACGGCAATTTATTGTAGCGGTATTTGGCGCAACCTGCAGTCAAAATCACTGTATCTGTTGGAAGTTTCTCGGCAAACTGTGTGTAATAGTCTCGTTCCTTCATACGTCCATCGCAGCCAGCCATGACAAAGAATTTGCGAATGGCGCCGGACTTTACGGCATCGACAATTGGTCCGGCCAGTTCAAAAACCTGGTTGTGAGCAAAACCTCCAATAATTTCGCCGGTTTCAATTTCAGTTGGAGCACCGCAAATTTTAGCGTGTTCAATAATTGGCCTGAAATTTTTCGTTTCGCCGGGTTTGCGATCGGCAATGTGAACGGCTCCGGGCAGTCCGCTTGCTCCGGTTGTATAAATGCGGTCGTTGTATGAAGCACCTTTCATTGGTGGAACAATGCAGTTTGTTGTGAAGAGAATCGGGCCGTTAAAACTCTCGAATTCCTCTTTTTGTTTCCACCAGGCATTTCCATAATTTCCGGCCAAATGTTTGTATTTTTTGAATGCCGGGTAATAGTTGGCCGGTAACATTTCGCTGTGTGTGTATACGTCAACGCCGGTTCCTTCCGTCTGAATCAAAAGATCTTCAAGATCTTTTAAATCGTGACCTGAAATCAGGATTGCCGGATTTTTACGTACCCCGATATTTACTTTGGTCATTTCCGGATTCCCGTAAGCCGACGTGTTTGCTGCGTCAAGCAATGCCATTACGTCCACGCCGAATTTTCCGGTTTCGAGAGTTAATGCAACCAGTTCGTCAACCGACAAATCCTGAGTTGTGGCAGCCAGGGCCCGTTCGAGAAAAGCAAATATTTCTTCTTCCTGATAATCCAGGTTGTAAGCATGTTCAGCATAAGCAGCCAGCCCTTTCAAACCGTAAATAATCAATTCTTTCAGCGAGCGAACGTCCTCATTCTTTTCGCTCAAAACGCCGACTTCAGCCGCTTTGGCCTCGAATTCTTCAGTGGTTGATGCAGTCCAGCTAACCGACTCGTGCTGCGGAAGGCTATTTCCGGATGCAAGAAGTTTAGCCTTGAGTTCATCGCGCACTTTCAGTGTTTTTTTGATGCGGATTACGAATGCCACATCGTCGAAATTGGCATTGGTGATGGTGCTGAACAAACCATCGAAAATGACTTTATCAACTTTGGTTTCGGCCTGACCGATTTTGCGCAGTTCACTGTTCAGTGCAGCAACACCTTTCAGTACAAATAATAATGTATCCTGAAGGTTGGCTACATCGGAGTCTTTTCCGCACACCCCTTTTACCGTGCAACCAATTCCTTTGGCTGCTTCCTGACATTGAAAACAAAACATATTCATAGCTAATTTTTTGAAAAGAGAATCCCTGTTCGCTTAATTTTAGCGAATCATTTTCTCATTGATTATTAAATTTTTAATTTTTGAGTTTGAAGTGACTAGAATTCGGAGTGCCTAAAGTTAATTTGCCAACTCCGATGCCTGAAGGTTTTAAGCCCCTCCAAAGGAGGGGCTGGGGAGGCTTCTTTACACCCAAGCTTCGTCCAGAATTTCGCCTTTTATGCTGACAATGATTTCCTTGATGGGAACTTTTCGCGAAGCCTGGGCGGCAGCCATTTTTACCAGATGAGATAAACCACCGCAACACGGAACTTCCATCATCATCACCGTAATTGTATTTACCCGGGCTTCATCTATCAGGCGGCGGATTTTCTCTACATAAATTTCTTTCCCCTGGTCGAGTTTCGGACAGGCAATAACCAGCGATTTTCCGGCTAGAAATTTAGTATGAAAATTACCCAGACTAAAGGCCACACAATCGGCAGCTAAAAGCAGATCGGTTCCCTGAAAGCTTGATGCCGCCGGGTTAATCAAATGCATTTGTACAGGCCACTGACGTAATGCTGACGGAGCTTCAGATGAAACCGGAGCCGGAGCAAACCGTAAATTCTGCGGCTCGAAACTTACGGACTGTGAACCGGGGCAACCTCCGCTGGCGCAACCAGATTGTTCCACTTTGGTTGCATGAACTTCTGCAATCACCGCATCAACTGCAAAAGGAATTTCACGGGCATGTGTTCTGAGGTAACCAACAGCCTGTTTCAGGAAAACGGATTCACCATGTTCTTTCAGGTGTTTCATGTGGGCTACCAGTGTGTTTTTACCCTTTGGGATAATTTGCTGTACCACCAATTCCTCATCGTACTCGTCTGCTTCACGTTTCTCGATGGTTATCGCTCCCTCCGGGCAATGGCCAAGGCAGGCTCCCAATCCGTCACACATCAACTCGCTAATGAGCCTGGCTTTGCCATCTATAATTTGTAAGGCACCTTCGTGGCAGTTCGGAACACAAACGCCACATCCGTTGCACAATTCTTCGTCTATATTTACAATCTCGCGTATCATCGGAATAATTTTGAATTTTAAATTTTGAGTGATGAATTGAATTTCAGTCCATCAATTTGTATTTTTCTGCAACAAAACTACACTGATCCGGTTTTATGAAATGTAACCAATGTTACAAACCGAAAGAAAATTCTGAAACACAAGAGTAGTTCGCCTGAACCATCCGATTTATCGAAGACCCGATAAGTTTCGGTTCAGAATTCTATAGATTGATTTCAGCAGTCACTCAAGATTTAAAATTCATCATTCAAAATTCAAAAATGATCCGACCTGAAATACTTTGCCAGTCGCCGATATTTCGCGGCATTTCTCCTGAAGAACTTCAAAAGCTTTTCGATGATATCCATTTTCAATTTAAAACATACGGAAAAAATGATTTGATCGTCATGGGCGGCGAAGTTTGCGACCGTCTGCTCATCGTTCAACAGGGAAGTGTAAAAGCTGAAATGAACGACTATTCAGGAAAAACCATTAAAATTGAAGACTTAACTGCTCCTCAGCCGCTCGCTTCGGCATTCCTGTTTGGAAATCAAAACCGGTTTCCGGTAACAGTTTCTGCCAATACCGAAGTTGAAATTGTGTCGATACCGAAGCCTGAATTTGTTAAATTACTTCAGGCGAATTCGCTGATTCTGAACAATTATTTAAATACCATTTCAACGCGGGCGCAGTTTCTGTCACAAAAATTGAAATTTCTGTCGTTTAAAACCATCCGGCAAAAAATTGCACATTTCCTTCTGGAAAAAGCAGGGGATCGATTGCAGACTGTTGAAATTCCACAATCACAAAGTCAACTGGCCGAAATGTTTGGAGTCACCCGCCCTTCATTGGCTCGGACTTTGGGCGAAATGAGCCAGGAGGGGCTAATTGAAACTGACCGTCGGTTTATCAAAATTTTGGATAAAAACCGCATGAATCATTTGCTGAAAGGTTGACGAAAAAGGCGACTTTTGTCATGTTTCGGGATATTCAGGCGGCGTAATATTGCGCAAATTTATGAACGATGAGAAAGTTGGTTCAGGGAAGACTATCTGTATTTAAATTCGAGAGCTTCAGGAAGTATAAAAATATCACCCATTTTGTTACTACAAAGGAAGGTTGGGTTTCGGGAAACAAGCCACGATTTACAGGTGACAAGGAAAGCGATTATGCTGATTTCCGCAAAGAGCTTGCCGTTTCGGGCGATTGGAATGTTGGTCAGTTTGTATTTCCACGCCAGACACATTCCGATCATGTGGTTGTTGCAGGTTCCGAAAATCGTGGTTCAGCCATTGAGAATACCGATGCCCTGATAACCCGCGAACCCGGAATTTTTGTTTGTGTGCAAACGGCCGATTGTGTGCCAATTTTGCTCTACGATACCCAGAAGAAAGTGGTTGCGGCAGTTCATGCCGGTTGGCGCGGAACGGTATCGAAAATTGTGCAAAAAACAGTGGCAAAAATGAGCGAAAATTTTGACTGCAACCCTGATGATATAATAGCCGGAATCGGACCTTCCATTCACATGCATGCCTACGAAGTTGGCCCGGAAGTCGTTTCTGCCGTCGAAGCGGAATTCAGTAATGCTTCAGCGATTCTTAAACCCTCGCTAAAGGCGGGTCGTGCTTATTTCGATTTGTGGGAAGCCAACAAATTTCTTTTGATGGAATCCGGACTTCAGGAAGAAAACATTGAAGTGATGGGTCTTTGCTCTTACGAACATGCTGATTTATTTTATTCGGCCCGTAGAGATGGTGCTGATACCGGAAGAATGGTGAGCGGAATTAGGTTGGTATAAAAAAGACCTTTCAGGTTCACGCTCCCTGAAAGGTCATAACTAAAACCAAAACTAACTGTAAACAAAACCAACTCACAAGATCAAAAAGAGTGGGTTAATGAATGTTTATCGGGTATGAAAAAACTTCGTCTTTGGTTGCAAGCACTACTTCGTAGTTACCTCTGTCGAGTTTGGTCAGATTTAGTGCTTTACTAATATTAAATTCCCGGCCAATGTTCTGTGTATAAATCAATTCATTCTTTTTATAGAAATACAGATTCAGATCATCTTTCGGAAAATTCAGGTACGAAAACTTCAGGCGTCCATCTTCGTACGCGAAAAATGGTTTAAGTGTGGTTCTTTCTTC
Source organism: Prolixibacteraceae bacterium (assembly GCA_963677955.2). GTDB lineage: Bacteria > Bacteroidota > Bacteroidia > Bacteroidales > Prolixibacteraceae > Aquipluma. The sequence goes on along the minus strand of CAXXQR010000001.1, from coordinate 1,775,960 downwards.
TCCTACTTTAATTACCCCGCGAAATTTACGGAACGGGCGTTCGGATGTCATTCCTTCAGAAACAACGGTAAGTTTATAATAACCATCATCAAGGTCCGAAAAATTGTAAACTTTTTTGTAATTGTTGCTTTGCTCGGAGTTTTCCAGATAATAAACAACATGGCCTTCGTTGTTGGTAAGTGTCATTTTAAAACTGGTATTGCTCAGGGCTGAAATTGCAACTACGGCTTTTTCATCTTTCATGGGAATTATGTTCACCTTTAAATTCCCGGTAGCGAATAATGTGTTCGCACAAATCAAAAGAGCGAACAGCAATGTAACTTTAAACATTGTTTTCATGGTTTTCTGTTTTTAAACTGTTAATTGTTTTTCTGTAGTAACTGTTTGATCTGCATGGCGTCAGATCGTTTTTAAGCTAAATATTTGTTTTCTGTTTTGTTTTTGTTTTGTATCGATTCTGTTTCTGAAAATTCGTTTGGCTTTCTATCTTCCATGAACGTCGCCACCGCTCGATTCGTTGATGTCTTTTGTTTTCGGATTCCCGGTATAAACGATGTCTCCGCCGCTGCTGGCATCCGCATTCAGTTCTTCGGAAACATTTACCTTGATGTCAGAACCACTCGAAACACTTGCTGTGCATTTTTTTGATTGCAGATCACCGGCGTCAATATCGCTTCCACTTGAGGCACTTACCTCGATTACGTTTGCTTTGCCTCTCAGCGAAATATCCGATCCGCTGCTCGATTCAACTCTCAGATTGTCAAGTTCCAATTCCAGTTTCACGTCCGAACCGCTGCTGGCACCAAGTTTCAGCTTATCCAGGTTAAGCATCGATTCTGAATTCACATCCGATCCGGCTGAAGCTTCCAGTTTATCCATCGTTTTAAACGAGACGTAAACTTTGCGTGGCTTGTTGTTCCAATTCAGGTTGAACCACGATTTTTCCTTGATGTAAATTTTCAGGATTCCGCCTTCAACTTCAGTAATAATCTTGTTTAGATCGTCTGAATCGGCTTCAACCACAACTTCCTCGGTATTTTTCTGGCTCAGGTAAAGGTCGATTCCGCTGGTAACCGAAATGCCGTGAAATCCGGATACCTGCCTGGTTTGCCGGTCGCCGTTTGCATTTGTCGCCCGAACTAATCCGCCTTGAAAAAGAAGTGTGCCGACAAAAAGAATGGTAAAAAATTTAATGGTTTTCATGTTTTCTGTTTTATAGTTTCAGTTTCTGTTTAAACGCTTATGTTATTTCTTGTGTATATTTCCTCCCGAAGATGTATTGACACTGGTTGAAGTTGGTTCGCCGTAATAAACCACGTTTCCACCGCTCGAAGCGTGAGCATCAAGTTCGTCTTTTACGCCTGATGAAACATTCGCCCCGCTCGATGCTTTCATTTTGCAATTATCTGCATTCAGTTCTTTTCCAATCAGGTTTGCTCCTGAAGAAGCTTCCAGTTCTGCATTTTTGGAGATTCCTGAAAGTTTAATATTTGCGCCTGATGAACAATTTGCGATCAGTTGATCGGTATTAACTTCCAGTGTCAGGTTTGCGCCGGAACTGGCTTTCAATTCGAGGTCCTGCGACATGATTTGGTTTTGCGAGTAAACATTTGAGCCTGAAGAAGATTCAACAGCTTCAAGTTTATCAACGGTTACCATTACTTTCTTTTCCTTCGCCCAGCGTATATTTTCCTTGGTCCTGATCCGGAGAACGCTACCATGAACTTCGGTTTCAATTATTTCGTGCAGATTGTTATCGGCAATCACAACAACTTTTTCGGGGCTGCCTTGCGTGATATAAACATTCATTCCACGACTGACATCAATCCGGTCAAAATTCTCAACTTGCCTGGTTTCCTCGGTTACATGTCCGTTTCCTTTCACCGACGGTCCCAAAAACCAACATGAAGAAAAAAGGAAGCTAAAAAGAACAAAAACTCCGATAAGCTGAAATTGATTCCGTTTCATAGTTTGATTGTTTTAGTTGAATAGACGCTTGAAAATTAAAATCGTTACCAAAATTAGAGAGGTACACACGAAAAAATATTCTTTTTTCGCTGAACGACCCGTTTCTGCCGGTGAAAAAGAAGTATTCAGGTTTAAAATTTTAGCAAGCTGGTATAGCACAGAAATCAAATCACGAATTATAATTTCTTGCTGATTAATGGCGACTATCCACCAAATGATCACTCGAAGATGTTCACTCCATATCTATTTTTCCACAGAGTAGTAGAGTGTTTTGAATCAGTTGAGGGTTTTGCTAAACCAAAGTTTGGCGTGCAATCGACCGATGGTACAAATCAAAGTGTAGTCGTAATTTGTTTATAAATACAACCCATCGCAATTGCTCTCCAAAATTTGAGCTGTAGATGCTTTATCCGACAATGTTTTAGGCTTAGAAGTGGTCAATATGAGTATTTAAACCCATTTCGTCCAAAAGATCAAGACGTTTACGCAATCGGGTTCGGGTTTTCTTAATACTATCGGGAGAGATACCTAAAATAGCCGCCGATTCTTTATTCTTAAGTTTTAATTTGATGAAAAGGAAGAGTCTTTCTTCAGCTTCTGATATAGTTGGATAAACCTTACGTACCCGTGCCGGATAATCGGGAAATGCTTTTTCAAATTGGGTTTTAAATGTCAGCCAATCAGAGTCAGTAAGTATCTTGTGGTTATATAGATTTAATTCTATTTCAGCAACTTTGTCAGTGTCGATTTTGGAATCTGGAATTGCATCAACTTTTTCACGTAGTTTACCTAACATCTTGCTTTTTCGAGAAGTAGCATCGTTAGTTCGCGAACTCTTTCTTTATTCTGATCAATTTCTTTTTGTTTCTTTCTGGTTTCATAACGCCACAAAAATAGACCTATGCCTGAAAGAAAAAGAATTCCAAAAATAGAAAACCTGCGTATTCGTAATTTTGAATTGGCTTGTGTAATTTGCCTTTGTTTTTTTTCAATGGTGAGCTCTTTTTCCTGCAATTCATATCTCTTACGGAGCCTTGCAATGTTAAATTTTAGTTTTTCTCCTGAAATACTCAGTCCCTATGTTTGTAATTGACTTATGCTTCTTTAGCATAGCTCAATTACAAACATAGGGACTAAGAAAAATGCGTTAAGTTCAATATTACCCTTACACCCTCTACTAGAGTTCGCAAAAGAGTATTATTTTGAAGGGCTGGATAAAAAAGTTCGCTATTTAGTCCCCATGAAAGGAATAGATAATCGATCGAACAAATATCTTTGCAAAGCCATCATTTTTGTAAAGTATGAGCAAGGTACTGATCTGAATTTCAATACCATTTCAAAGGATATGGCTTTTCAACAATTAATCCCGGATTCGTGGCTTTCACCAATAGAGGAAAATGGGTCACGGTTTCTTGATTGGTTTCTTGAGACACCAAACTACCAATTAAGCTATTCTGATAACAATGAAATGGTAAGTGTGATCGATAAACTCTTTAGGGATGGCTTCTAGCAACTATATTGTTACGTATTGGTAAATGCCTGACATAAATGTGTTACTGAATAAAAAAAACATAGGTCTTTTGTTAATCTTCATCCTGGTTCTTCAATCCGGAGGATTGCTAATTATTGGCCGGTTGCAACAATACAATGTTCAGCATTTAATGAGCATTTTGTTGGAAAAGGAAGATGCCAAATTTGAAAAACTGGTTTTAACCGTACGTGAATATGAAGAAAGTCGGATTAATTCAAAGGAAATTTCCTTCAAGGGAAATATGTATGATATTAAGTCGATACGAAACAAGGGTGAATACGTTGAACTATTAGTTATTAACGATCTTCGTGAAAAACATATCGTAAACGCCATACGAAATCTTGCGGGTGGCGATGATAAAACGGATAGAGAAACGCCAGAACTTATCCAACGGATATTGTCGATGAATTATCTTAGTCCTAAGAATTCCAAAATTTTGGTTGTTTGTCCTGTAAAAGAAATTACTTTCCATAAGCCACAGATTACTATTTTTTCGTTTAAATCTAATATCACCACTCCTCCTCCTCAATTGGGTTAACTTCATATTATTCTTTTTAATTTCACAATCCTTCTGATGGATTGCGACAGATTTTTATGTGTTAAAACCCAATTTAATTTCTATGAAGATTAAATTTTTAAGTTTGGCAATCATCACATTGTCCATATTTTATTCGCATGCTTCGAACGCACAAATGAGTCAGTCCGACTCAATCTCAATTAAAACGATTGACCTCGATGAAGTTGTTGTTTCCGTAAATAAAATAGAAGAAGCCCGGAAGAGCATTGCTCAGCAGGTTCAAGTCATAAATTCAATTGATATTTCAAAATTGCAGGCACAAAGTACTGCCGATTTAATCTCGAACAGTGGAAATATTTTTGTTCAGAAAAGCCAACTGGGAGGGGGGAGTATTACTATTCGTGGTTTTGAAGCGAACCGTACATTGCTTATGATTGATGGCGTGAGGATGAATAACCTGATATACCGGGCGGGTCATTTGCAGAATATTGTGACCACCGATAATAATTCGCTTGAAAAGGTGGAAGTTCTTTATGGTCCTTCGTCAACAATATATGGCAGCGATGCTCTTGGCGGAGCAGTTCTTCTCTATACAAAAGCGCCACAACTTGCAAGCGGAGCCCAAAATAATATCAAAATCAATTATTTTATCCGGTATGGAAGTGTGGATAATGAGTTTTCGAATCACTTCGATTTTAATTTTGGAACCCGGAAACTTGCCTCGCTTACATCATTTACTTTCTCGAAATTTGGGGATCTGAGAGGGGGTTCAAATAAAAATCCATTCTACAAACACGCATATGGTGAGCGTCCAAATTATGTCGAAAGAATAAATGGGAAAGATGAAGTCATTACCAATTCTGATCCCTATTTACAGGTAGGAAGTGGATATTCGCAGTACGATTTTCTTCAAAAATTTTTGTTCCAGCAAAACGAATCTGTTTCACACGGACTTAATATTCAGTACTCCAATTCAACCGATGTTCCGCGGTACGACCGATTAACCGATCCTTCAGGAACAGGATTAAAATATGCTGAATGGTATTATGGACCTCAGGCACGTTTTTTGGCGGCTTATGATCTTAATTTAAAAAATGCTGCCAGTTCGTTTAACAGCATTCATTTTGGAGCGAATTACCAAAACATCGAAGAAAGCCGTCATAGCCGGAAGTTTAATAATGTCAATCTGGGGCATCGCATTGAGCGGGTGAATGTTTTTGGCGCCAGTCTCGATTTTCAAAAGATCATCAATCGCCACAATATCCGTTTTGGGATTGACGGACAGTATAATACAGTAAAATCGACGGCGAACAACGAAGATATTTCAACTGGAGTGCGGACGCCTTTGGATACGCGTTATCCAGATGGTGATAACAACATGCTGAATATGGCAGTATACGCTTCGCATACCTGGAATATCACCGATCAGCTCATCCTGGTTGATGGAATTCGGGGCGGATATTCAAGTCTGCATTCGACCATTCTTAACAATTCGTTTTTTAATTTGCCTGTTACTTCTATCGATCAAAATAATCCTGTCCTTTCAGGAAACATTGGTTTGATAAACAATCCGACTGATGATTGGAAGATTTCATTGTTGCTGTCAACCGGGTATCGGGTTCCGAATGTCGATGATTTGAGCAAGGTTTTCGAATCGGCACCTGGAATGGTCATTGTTCCTAACCCAGATTTAAAACCTGAACGCACCGAAAATGCTGAATTTGGAGTGACCAAAATCTTCAGTAAAAAAACCAGTTGGGAAAATGTTGTTTATTACACGCATTTCGATCAGGTTATTGTCACCGATAAGTTTTCGTTGAATGGTCAAAGTTCAATCGAATACGATGGCTCACCGAGCGAAGTTTATGCCAATCAGAATAAAGGAAAGGCTTTCATTTACGGTTTTTCATCAGACCTGAAATCCAAAATCAGCAACGATTTGCTGCTTTCGGTAAACATGAGTTACACGTATGGGAGGCTAAATGGTGATACGGATAATTTGCCTCTTGATCATATTCCTCCGTTCTTAACGCATGTTGCGCTGAACTACTCAAAGAATAAATTTAGTTCCGAATTTTTTGTGAATTACAATGGATGGAAAAGGTTGAAGAATTATTTCCTGAATGGAGAAGACAATGAGCAATATGCCACGCCAAAAGGAATGCCTGCATGGTTCACTTTAAATCTGCACGGTTCTTATCAGTTGAATAAATACCTAAGTTTTCAGGCTGGAATGGATAATATTCTGGATACCCAGTACCGAACGTTTGCCAGCGGAATTAACGCTCCTGGAAGGAATGTTTTTGCCTGTTTAAGGCTCAAACTGTAAGCTTATCGTATCCTAAATTGTAAGCTCCTCATTTTTGTATTTGCAAAAGTGAGGAGCTTTATATTTGATGAAATCTAATAAATTTACCTGGTTTATTTAGCAGTTTTCCGTTCAATTTCTCTCAGGTTGTCCATTTTTTTCTTCTGAAGGAAGCCTTTGATATCGTATAGGTGTTCTTTGATTTGTTTGTTGCCGAATTCGTAAACTTTTTCAGCAAGCCCATCCAGGAAATCGCGGTCGTGCGAAACAAGAATGATCGTTCCGTCGAAATCTTTCAGCGCGCTTTTCAGGATGTCCTTGGTGCGCATGTCGAGGTGATTGGTTGGCTCATCGAGAATAAGCAAATTCACTGGTTCGAGCAGTAACTTAATCATGGCGAGTCGGGTACGTTCACCTCCTGAAAGTACTTTCACTTTTTTCTGGATGTTGTCGCCGCTGAACATGAATGCGCCCAGCATATCTTTAATTTTCGTACGGATATCGCCCACAGCCACATCATCAATGGTTTGAAAAACGGTGAGATCTTCGTTAAGCAACGAAGCCTGATTTTGTGCAAAATAGCCAATCAGGGCATTGTGTCCGAGCATCATTTTACCCTCAAAATCAATTTCGCCCATAATGGCTTTTATCAGCGTCGATTTCCCTTCACCATTTTTACCCACAAAAGCTACTTTCTGGCCACGCTCAATGGTCAACGATGCGTCTTTGAAAACTAAGTGATCACCGTATTTTTTTGTCATCTCTTCTACAATTACCGGATAATTACCGGATCGGGGGGAAGGTGGAAATTTCAGACGGAGAGCAGACGTGTCAACTTCATCCACTTCCACTATTTCCAATTTTTCGAGCATTTTTACACGCGATCCAACTTGTAAAGTTTTGGAATAAGTTCCCTTGAAACGCTCGATGAATTCTGTGGTTTCAGCAATGAATCGTTGCTGTTCGTCGAAAGCCTTTTGCTGTTGCTCGCGGCGTTCTTTGCGTAATTCGAGGTAATGCGAATAATTAACTTTGTAGTCGTAAATACGGCCCATCGTCACTTCGATGGTGCGGGTGGTGATGTTGTCGACAAATGCCCTGTCGTGCGAAATCACAATCACCGCTTTGGCGCTGGTAATCAGGAAATCTTCGAGCCATTGAATCGATTCGATGTCCATGTGATTGGTCGGCTCATCCAATAGAATCAGATCGGGTTTTTGCAGTAAAATTTTAGCCAGTTCAATTCGCATGCGCCATCCACCGCTGAATTCGCTGGTTGGCCGGGTAAAATCTTCACGCACAAAACCAAGTCCTAACAATATCTTTTCAACTTCTGCATCGAAGTTAATTTCTTCAATCGAATAGTATTTTTCGCTCAGGGTTGAAACGCGCTCAATCAAGTCGGCATAATAATCAGATTCATAATCAGTACGAACCGTCAACTCTTCATTCATAGCTGCAATTTCGCGTTCCATCTCAAAAATCCGGGCAAAAGCCTGAGATGCTTCTTCAAAAACAGTCCGGTTATCTTCGGTTAACAAATGCTGTGGTAAATACGCAATTACGGCATCTTTTGGTGTTGAAATCCGGCCCTTGTTCGGAGTTCGTTCTCCGGCAATCACTTTTAACAGGGTCGATTTTCCTGCGCCGTTTTTCCCCATCAAAGCAATACGGTCTTTTTCGTTAATTACAAACGAGATATCCGAAAAAAGCGCCGATCCACCGAATTCAACTGTAAGTCCGTCAACCGAAATCATGTTCTATCCATTTTTTTGAAGGCGCAAAGATAAACGTTTTATCATTTGTTCTCCCGTGAAAACCAACTATGACCAAAACCTTAATAAACGACACTGAAAAATTCGGTTTCTTAAAATTCACTTAAAATCTTCTTTTGATTAGATTCAAATTAATCATTTTTATTTTTCTCCTGTTATATGTCCTTAAATACTGTTAATCAGGTAAAAATTCATTAACTTTTGTCATTGAAATCAAAGAAACCAAAAATCATGAGCAATTTGCCCAAAATAATTTTATTGGCATTTTTTGCGGGATGGTTCTTCCCGGTTAATGCACAACTACTTACCATTCAGGATGCAGTCGATCAAGCCATTAAAAACAATGCGCAGATCAACCAGATGCGCTCACAACTCGATCAGAAAAAGCAGGAATGGCGAACCAAAATTGGTATTTCATCTCCTGAAATCAGCTACATGAAAGAGGGAATTAACAACAAAGCTGCCGATCCTTTTCAGGAACAGCGCGTTACGATTTCTCAATCAGTCGATTTCCCGCTGACCACTTCGTATCGGCTGAAAGCCATCAAAGAAGAAGAAAAAGCGATGGAATTCAGTATTCAGGAAGAAGAACGGAAAGTAAAAGCTGACGTTAAATCGCGGTATATCGAAGTAATGTATGCTCTTCACCTGCAAAGGCTGCGCGACCAGCAACTCAAGCTGGCTACTGAGTTGTACAATGCCGTTTACAGCCAGTTCGAAACCGGGATGGGAAATGGAATGGATTTGACCAAGGCCGAATTGCAGGTGGCCGAATCGAACAACGACATCGACGATGCCCGCCGGCAGTTGCACATGGCGCGCTATTCGTTGTTTAACCTGATGGGACTGCCGCCTGAAAATCAGAAATACAGCATCGAATTTATGGACTCTTTGCGAAGTAAAGACGTGGAAATTTCGCAGATTACTGCGCTGGCCGTTTTAACCGATCAGCCATCGTACAAATCTTCGGAAATGCAATTGAAGGCGTCCAATTATTTCCTGAAGGAAGCCAAAAGCAACATTTTACCTGATATTCGATTCAACCTGTATAAGCAGGACTACGGGACCGGATATAATTTTAACGGGTTCGAATTGGGTCTGAGTTTCCCGATCTGGTATCCGTTTGAACAAAAAGGACGGATTAAAATGAACCTGGCTTATCAGGACGAGATTCGCTGGAAGCAGAAGGAAATCCGTTCAGGAGTGAAAGAGCAGATTGAACATGCCTGGCACAGTTACGAGGTGAGCCGTTCGACCATCAAGCGGTACGACGAAACCATCCGAAGTAAGGCCGAAAAGTTGGAAACGCTAACGTTAAGCGCTTATCGTTTGGGCGAAGTTGATCTGCTGAACCTGATTCTGGCACAGCAGATTTACCTCAACAGTCAACAACGGTATTTGTCGGCCTTGCGCGATTTTTACATCCGGCTGGTCGAACTTGAGCGTTTCCTCGACCTGGAACTTGTTTATTAATTTGAAAATCAATCAGAAAATCAATATCATGAAACCTATTTCATACCAAAAGCAAATCACATTTTTCGGTCTTATCCTTTTCCTGATGATGGTTATTTCGTCGTGCGGATCAAAGCCCGAAAGCACCCAAAAAGAAAAAACAGGCTCAGATACGCCGCCGTCTATTTCAGGAGTAAAACCTGAAAACCTGGTAAAACTTACTGCCAAGGAACTGGCCGAATTGAAAATTCAGACGATTCCGGTGACCAGCGGATTTCAGCAGTTTAGTGTTTCTGCGCCAGGCGTGGTTTTCCCGGCGCCCAATCACATTAGCATCATCAGCACACCAATCGACGGACGAATCAGCAAAATATCGGTTCAGGAAGGACAGCCAGTTCAAATGGGGCAGGAGCTTTTCAGCATCGAAAGTCTCGAATTCGGCAATATGGTTTCCGAATATTTGCAGGCCGTTTCCGAAGAAACGTTTCAGACATCGAGGTTCCAAAGGCTTGAACAACTGGTGGAACAAACCATCAGCTCGAAAAGTGAACTTGATCGCGCCCGTTCTGATTTTCAACGGGCCAAAACTTCGGTAATTGCGGCGGTTTCGAAGCTAAAAGCCATCGGTGTTCCTGATAAGGAAATCAATGCATTCAAAACCGCAGAAAGTATCGATCCAACCTTGAAAATTCATTCGCCGATCAGCGGAATCATGGATCAGCGTTCGGTCGAATTGGGGCAGTCGGTTAATGCGCTGCAAATGCTTGGGCGCGTTCTCGACATGAGCCACGTATTGATTCGCGGCTATGTTTCTCCCGAAGATGCCCGCTACATCAGCGTTGGTGATTCGGTGAAAATTTCTCGTCGGCAGAACGATTCGTTCGAGATGAACGCCGTGGTTACTTCCATCAATCCGGGGCTCGACGAAAACAACCGTTCAGTAATTGTGAACGTGATTCTGGCAACCAGTCAGAATTGGCCGAAACCGGGCGAAAACCTGCACCTTTCCATTGAAACAACTTCGCAAACCGAGGTAATCACTGTACCGATGGAAGCCCTGACCTACGAAGGAAACGATCCGGTAGTGTTTGTTCAACTTAGCGAAAATACGTTTGAAAAGCGAAAAGTTAACGTTCAGGAATTCAGGAATAAAACCGCAGTTGTACGCAGCGGTCTGGACAAGAATGAAAAACTCGCAGCCACGCAGATTTTTAGCCTGAAAGCGCTCTCGAGATTCGACAAAATTGCTGAAGAATAATTGTTAACTCACCCCAAGCCCTTAGTCAGGGCTTTTCCCCTCTCTTCTTGAAGAGAGGGGCAGAGTGAGCCTGGCGAACTCGGGGTGAGTCAAAATAAACAAACCAAAATTTTATCCAGAATTTTTAAGGTTCTTTAAACTCATCTGAAACCAAAGACATGCTTAATCAAATCATATCATTCAGTGTCAGGCAAAAATTTGTCGCACTTTCGCTGGTTATCCTGATGGCGGTGGCCGGTTATTTTTCGCTCATCCAGTTGCCCATCAACTCACTCCCTGATGTTACCCCGGTGCAGGTTCTGGTCATTACCAAAGCTGGCCGTTACTCGCCATTCGATGTCGAAAAGCTTGTTAGTTACCCGATTGAAACGGCTATGAACGGTTTGCCCGACGTGAAACAGGTTCGTTCTACTTCGCAGTTTGCCTTGTCGGCTGTAACCATCGAATTTGAAGAAGGAACCGACATTTATTTTGCCCGACAAATGGTCAGTCAGCGACTGCAATCCATTTCGTCAGATTTACCACCTGATGTGTCTTCGCCACAATTGGGACCGATTTCGACGGCTTTGGGCGAAATTTATCAGTACGCCGTCCGTGGCGAAAACAAATCGCTTACCGAATTGCGCGAAATTCAGGACTGGTTGATTGTTCCTCAACTGAAAGTAGTGAAAGGGGTAACCGAAATTAACTCGTTCGGGGGTTTTGTCAAGCAGTACGAGGTTATTATTTCTCCTGAAAAGATACGCACTTTCGGAATTGGCATCAAGGAAATTTCGGATGCTATTGCCAACAATAACAGCGTTTCCGGAGGAAATTACCTGGAACACAACCGCGAGCAATACATTATTCGTGGCTACGGACAAATCAACAAAGCTGAAGATATCCGGAACATTATAGTGCGGAACATCAACAACAAGCCGGTTTTTATTAAAGACATTGCCGATGTGGTTGAGGGAACACAAATTCGTCAGGGTGGCGTTACTCAGGACGGGAAAGGCGAAATTGTGAGTGGAATTGTGATGATGCTTCGGGGCGGAAACGGCCGCGAAGTAATTTCGCAGATCGAAAAGAAAATTGCCGAGATAAATAAATCGCTTCCCGATGGTGTGCAGATTGAAAAATTTTACGACCAGTCGGACTTGATTGAACGAACAACGGCAACCATTTCAACCAACCTGGTTGAGGGAGGTTTTTTGGTTATCGTAGTGCTGCTTCTCTTGCTTGGCGAGATCTCCGGAGCATTAATTGTGGCCATGGTGATTCCATTTTCGATGCTGTTTGCCTTCATTGGTATGCGCGAATTTGGTTTGGCAGCCAACCTGATGAGCTTGGGTGCCATCGACTTCGGGATGGTGGTTGACGGCTCGGTGGTAATGGTCGAAAATATCGTGCACCGGATGCAGCAAAACAAAGATCAAAAACCGGATGATCTGGTCATTTCCGCAGCCAGACAAGTGGTGCGGCCCATCTTTTTCGGTGTGTTAATTATCCTGATGGTGTATGTCCCAATCATGACTTTCAGCGGAATGGAAGGTATTTTATACCGGCCAATGGCGATTACCGTTGCAGCGGCAGTACTTGGTTCGTTGTTGCTGGCGCTGGTTTTTGTTCCGGCTATTTCGGCCATAATTTTCAGGAAAGGCGTAAAAATGCGCCGCAACTTTGTGATCGACTGGATTAAACCACGATACAATGCGGGACTTGAAAAATATATTGGAAGGCGCTGGTTTGTAGTGCTTAGTGCTGGTGCTGTTTTTATCGTTTCAATGATTGTGATGAGCCGGTTGGGTTCGGAATTTTTGCCCGAACTTGATGAGGGGTCTATTTTGGTTGAACAGGTTCGGATGCCATCAGTGACTTTAAAAGAATCGATGGACAATGCGAACTGGCTGGCCGGGAAGCTGATGGAAAACATTCCTGAAATTAAAACGGTAGTTCCAAAAACTGGTCGCTCGGATTTGGCCAACGATTGGATGGGCGTTCACCAGACCGATGTTTGGATTGTGCTGAAACCAACCGATGAATGGAGAAAAGGACTGAAAAAGGAGGATATCATCGCGGAAATTGAACCTTTCCTGAAAACCGAACCAGGACTGGCTTACAACTTTACGCAACCAATTGCCATGCGTGTGGATGAGCTGACCAGTGGGGTAAAATCGGATTTAGCTGTTAAAATCTTTGGCGAAGATCTGGATAAACTAAACCAGATTGGGGAGAATATTTCAGGCATTGTTTCAGGATTAAATGGGACAGCGAACTTTTTTGTGGAGCAGCCCATTGGGCAGCCCTACCTCACTATTGAGGTCGACCGCGAGGCTGTGGCATCTTTTGGTTTGAATGTGAACGATGTACAGTCGGTGATTGAAGCCGGAATTGGCGGTCAGGTTGCCGGACAACTGTACCAGGGACAACGCCGGTTTGATATCCAGGTTCGCTATCCGCTGGAATTCAGGTCCGAATTGCAAAAGATTCAGGAAATACCGGTTCCGCTTCCCAATGGCGAATTTATCCCAATTAAACGCGTAAGTAATATTGTTGCGCAGGAAGGCCCGCGCGAGATTCAGCGCGAAAATGGCTGGCGCAGACTGATAGTTGGCATCAACATCAAAAATATCGACATTGGAACTTATGTGGCGAACTTACAATCGGAAATCGACGCCAAAGCAAATGTACCTTCAGGCTATTTTCTGGAATACGGTGGAACGTTTGAAAATCAGAAACGAGCCATGAACCACTTGCTGCTAGTTGTACCACTTTCGCTATTCATTATCGTTGGTTTGCTGTACCTCAACTTTGGTAAAATGCGCTATGCTATCATTATTCTGATGAACTTGCCATTTGCACTTTCCGGGGGAATTTTCCTGTTGTGGATGCGTGGCATGTACCTTTCGGTTTCGGCAAGTATTGGCTTTGTCGCTTTGTTCGGGGTTGCGGTGCTCAACGGTATTGTGCTGCTCGACCACATCAACGAACTGCGTGAACAAGGAAAAGACCCGCTTCGCAAAACCATTATTGACGGGGCAACCGATCGATTGCGACCTGTTTTAATGACCGCTTTGGTTGCCAGTTTGGGTTTCATTCCGATGGCTTTCAACTCTGGACCAGGCTCCGAAGTTCAGCGACCTCTGGCAACTGTCGTAATTGGCGGATTGATCACTTCTACTTTTTTGACCTTGCTTGTTCTGCCAATCATTTATTATTGGGTGGAAGAAAAGCGCGAAAAGAAGCTGGCGAAAAGACTTGTGGTTGCTAATGAACTGGAAAATCTGGATGGTTCGTCTATTTAATCACAGTTTCTGATCCAAATTTAAATACATCTGAAGGAGTTCTGGAATTCTGCATGATTTCCAGCAACTCCTTTACTATTTTAGGATTTTGGGCAGCAACATTGTGTGCTTCTCCAAGGTCGGTTTTCAGGTTGTACAATTCTGTCGTAATTTTTTCAGGAATTGAAACATTGTAGCGTACCAGTTTCCAATCTCCTTTGCGAACAGCCTGTCGTCCATTGTTTTCATGAAATTCCCAGTACATGCTTTCGTGCTGTTTCTGGCCTGAATTTCCCAAAAGCGTGGGCAGAAAAGAAATTCCATCAATATTTTGTGGTGTCTTTATTCCGGCAATTTCAGTAATTGTTGGAAGTACATCCCAAAATGCTGAAACGAGATCGCTTTTCGATCCTGCTGCAATTTTGCCGGCCCAGCAGGCAATCATTGGTTCGCGGATTCCGCCTTCGTATACGTCGCGTTTGTAACCTTTCAACGGCCCGTTACTGTCGAAATAATCCGGATCGGCACCACCTTCAAGGTGAGGTCCATTGTCGGAAGAAAAAATGATGAGCGTATTTTTCTCCAATCCAAGTTCCTTCAGTTTGGCAACCACTTCGCCAACTTGCTTGTCGAGCAAAGTTACCATGGCCACAAAAGCGGCATGAACTTCTTTTTGTGTGCCGTACGATCCGGTCCTGAAACCTGATGAGCCTGGTTCTGCACCCTTATAGCTTTTTTCCGGCAAAAATTTTCCCCTGAATACTTTCAGGTCGTCTTCAGGAACAAGCAATTCGGCATGTGGAATCGTACTTGGATAATACAGAAAAAACGGTTTGTCTTTATTCTTTTCAATAAATTGAAGAGCCCGTTTGTGAATCAATTCTGGCGCGTAAGTTCCGAATTTATCTCCTGAATTTTCCTGAAGTATCACTTTTTGCTGGTTGTCCCACAAATGGTCGGGATAATAATTGTGGGCCAGACTTTGGCAATTGTATCCGTAGAATTCCTCAAATCCCTGCTTGTTTGGATCACCTTCCGACCCAACAGGTCCAAGTCCCCACTTCCCAAAAGCTCCGGTAACATAACCTGCCTGCTTCAACAATTCAGCAACGGTAACGGATTCGGCAGGAAGTGGCCATTGACCTTCGGGTTTCACGCTTTTGTTGCCGCGGATGGGCGTGTGCCCGGTTGTTAAACCAGTCATGAGCGACGAGCGGGAAGGCGCGCAAACCGGACAACCGGCATAATGCTGCGTAAAAAGCATTCCCTGCGTTGCCAGCTTGTCGATGTTTGGCGTGCTGAATTTTTTTTGTCCGTAGCAACTCAGATCACCATAGCCAAGGTCGTCGGCTAAAATGTATACAATATTTGGCTTTTGCTGCGCCACTCCTGAAAGGTGAAGTAAGGAAATTCCGGCGAGTGTGATCAAACTGGTTTTCATAACTGGCATTTGATGATTTAGGAAAACAAATTTAGCAATCTGATTTGTATAACTATATTTCGGAACATTTTTGTTGAAAGAGGATTCGTGAGCTGCTGAGGACTAGCTGACTTTTGAATAATTGAAAACAACAGTTATCTTAGTGGTTTGCCAAAAGCATCAACAACAAATCATGGAAAATAATCCTTTAAATACAGGAAAAGACGAAGTTCGGGAGCAACTTGTGCAGGCTGCCCGTCTGGTTTTTGCCCGATACGGATTTAAAAAAACGGCATTGGACGATATTGCCCGCGAAGCGCGTAAAGGGAAAAGTACCATTTATTATTACTTCAAAAGCAAGGACGAAATATTTAAAGCAGTTATCGATGCCGAGGCGGAAATTCGGGTAAAAGTCATTGAAGATCGAATCAGTGGAATTTCAGACTCTCAGGAAAAACTGAAAACCTACATTTATGTGAGAATGCGCACCTTGAAAATGGTTGTCAATTATTACGAGGCAATTAAAAACGATTTGCTCGACAACCTGTATTTTGTGAACACCTTCAGGAATGAACATTTTGAAGCCGAGGTGAACCAGGTGAAATCGATGTTGCTTGAGGGAATTGACAAAAAGCACTTTACGATACAGAATCCCGAACTTACTGCAAAAACTATCGTTACGGCACTTCATGGCTTCGAAGTTCCGCTTATTCTAAAAAACCTATCTGACGAAGAACTGCAAAAATCAATCGACGAAATGTTGAACATCCTGTTTTTCGGAATTGTTACAAAGGACTAACAGAAGAATATTTTTAGGCTGAAATCTTCAGAATTGAATCTTTCCGTCAGAAAAATAACTGTTGGCATGTAGAAACTACATCGAAAATTTGCCCTAACTTTATCTGAAACAATTATTTCTGATAAAAAACGTTGATTGTGCTGTTGAATATTAAGCAGTGCCTGAAAGAACATAAAACTGTTTGCCGTGTTTAAAACAATTCAATGTGCGAGGGTAATCGCATAAATTTATATTGAACTATGAAGTCTGTAATCATTTTTATAAGGAGACCACACCAACCAATGGTCTCATACACTTTTTCACCCATAATCTTTTCTCTGATCGTTTTTCTGATGGTGGGAATTCACTCCTCTCTTCAGGCGCAAGATAACAGGTTCACCAGATCATCGTGGTGGTTTGGTGCTGCCGGTGGAATGAATTCAAATTTATATCACGGTGGCATTGCAACTTTAAATCCGGATGTTCCTTTATCCCAGGGACTTGAAAACCGAAAAAGTTATGGGCCGTTTGCTTTTCCCGTCATAGAATTTCATAGGGCCAATGCATCGTTGGGCTTTATGCTACAGGCCGGCTACGATAGCCGTAAAGGCACTTTTAATGATATGGCATCTTCCAGCCTTGCCTATTTTTCAATTGAACCAAGTTTGCGTTTGAATCTTTTTCATACACCGTTTTATTTGTATACCGGTCCGCGGTTTGCTTTCAATACCGATAAGCGTTTCACAATTCAGGAGGAAAATGGGGCTGAAACCGGCGGTGTTTTGGGAGATGTGAAAAGTACAATTATTTCCATGCAGGTTGGTGGCGGATATGATTTCGCGCTTACACCGGCTAAAAGCAAATCGCAGGTTATTCTTTCTCCTTTTGTGGCTTTCCATCCCTATTTCGGGCAAAGTCCGCGCTCAATCGAAGGCTGGAATATCACGACTTTGCGTGCGGGCATAGCATTGAAATTTGGTCGGGGTCACATTCTGGCTGTTCCCGAACAGTTTGTGCCGGTTGTTGTAGCGGTCGATTCTGATGCCTCCGATATCGTGACGCAATCAGAGGATATTTCGCTGCAATCCACTGCTAAAATCGTTGCGCCGCTTCAGAATTCAGTTTATTTTGATTTGAGATTATCTGATCAACTTCAATCAACTGCTCAAGAAGAAAAGAATATGATGGCTATGACAGCTCCTGAAGTTTTATCTGATCCTGAACAACGGAAAATGATAACTCAAGGCAACTTTATTGCTGTGCTTGGTAATCTGATGGTGAAGAATCCATCAGCTACAATAACACTTTTGGGAGCTGGCGTTGATGGCCCAAACGATGGACTCGAAATGGCCGAATCAGTGAAATTTTTTATGACTGAAATTTTTGGAATAAGCGCGTCAAGGTTTGTTACCAAGGGACAAAAAAAGCTTAAAATCAATCAAAGTCCATCCGGCGAAAAGTTTCAGCTTGCGATGCTGCACGAAGGATCCCGACGTGTTTTGATTGAAACAAATTCACGGATATTAATGACTGAATTGAGGGATGCGCTTGGTATCCAACTTACACCAATAAAGAACTTTGACGTACTTGAAGCTGCCACCGAAAACTTTGTGACCTTTAAGACGGAAGGTTCGAAAGAAGATTTTACGTCCTGGACACTCGAATTAACCGATGAGCGCGGCAAAATGCAGAATTATGGACCGTTTACCCGCAAATTTGTAAGCATTCCCGGCAAGTCGATTTTGGGTACCCGCTCTGAAGGAAATTTCCAGGTATCGATAATAGGTGTGCTAAAAAACGGTCAAAGTATAAAAACCGACACTACAGCCCACCTGGTTTTGTGGACACCGCCAACTCCCGAAAAAATTGCCAGATTCAGTATCATTTACGAATACAATAATGCCAAAGCAATTTCAATTTACGACAGATACCTAACAGATGTGGTCACTCCCAAAATTCCAAATGGAGCCACTGTTGTTATTCATGGACATTCTGACATAGCAGGCGGCGAGGATTACGACTTGAAATTATTTCTATCCAGGGCAAATGATGCCCGGAAGATTATTGAAAAAGCGTTAGCTAAATCGGGGCGAAATGACATTAATTTCGAAGTTCATGGATTTGGTGAAGATCAGTTAGTAGCTCCATTCGAACCGAAAAAAGCAGGCGAAAGTTTTAGCAATCGCACAATTATTATAGATATTGTTTCAGGCGAAAAGTAAATTCTTCCAATATATTTCGAACTAAAAACGGAGGCAAGTCAATGTTTGACTTGCCTCCGTTTTTAGTTCGAAATAGCGCGATTCAGATTGAATTCAAAGCTTATTTTTTGACGGTGAATAATTCCTTCTCATCAACTTTTTTAACTACCGAGCTGTCGTTTAAAAGTTTGTTGATGGCATTAAAAGGAGCGTAAACAATTTCGTCACCAGCTTTTAACCCTTCCAGAATTTCGATATTTTCACTATCCTGAATACCAGTTTTTACAGCTTGCTTTTTTACCTTTCCATCCTGGTAAATAAACACAACTTCCTGCTTTTCGTCGTCTGCGGTTTTTGTATCCTGTGTGGTCACCGCTTCATTTTCGGTTTCAGGTTTCTCAATGTCTTCTTTCTTGTCTTCTAGTTTACCGTTGTTCTTTAACGAACGTGTTGTAACGGCCTGAATCGGAACTGAAATAACGTCTTTCCTGGTTTCAGTCTGAATATCAACTGTGGCTGACATTCCGGGGCGGAACGGATAAATTTTTCCGGCAACGGTGTCAATTAAATCTTTATACGACGATTCGAGCAGTAGAATTTTTACGCTGAAATTGGTAACCTGATCGGTTGAAGCTCCAGAAACATTAGCCGAGTTTGCGATTTCCGTAACAATACCTTTAAACTTCCGTCCCAGGTAAGCATCAACCTCAACTTTGGCGGTATCATTTAGGTTTACTCTAACAATATCATTCTCATTTACATCAACTTTTACTTCCATCAGGTGCAGGTTGGCAATAACCAGCATTTCTGTTCCGGCGTACATGTTGGTTCCAACTACACGTTCACCTTTTTCAACATTCAGTCGAGAAACTGTTCCGTCCATTGGAGCGTAAATTTTTGTTTTTATCAATTGTTCCTGCGCTTCAGCAACCGATGCTTGCGCCGATTTAACCGCAAACTGGGCAGCTTTTACTTCCGATTGAGCAACTTTAAACGATGCCTGTGCAGTTTCGAAATCCGAAACCGGGATAGCGTCCTGTTTGTAAAGAGAATTGGAACGTTTAAAAGCCATATCGCTTTCAATTTGTCGGGCGTCGGCCTGAGCCAATCGTGCCTGTGAAGAACTCAACGCAGCTTCGGCCCGGTTTAAAGCCTGAATATAAATATCAGGTTTAATTACAACCAATAGCTGTCCTTTTTTAACTTCTTCCCCTTCCTGAATATTCATCTCAATAATCTCACCTGAAACATCGGGGCTTATTTTAACCTCAGTTTCGGGTTGAACCTTACCATTTGCAGTAATTAATTCGGTAATGGTTTTACTTTCAACAATTTTTGTGGCCACTTTTATCTGGTAGTCCTGTCCGAACCAACCCATTTTTTTCCCGGCAACAAGAATAATAATTAAGACTACAACCAGTGCAATTCCGTAAGGCAAAAGCTTATTCGTTTTTTTCTTCATTTTTTCGATTTTGAAATATATGTATAGGAAGACATTTTAAAATTACACTATTTCTGAAACCAAAATTTCAATGATGCAGTTTAAATAATTACACATGAAAATTTTGGGATAGATTGGCAGATTTTGCATGATTGTATTCCGGTCGTAAGTTTTCTTTGTTTAAGAATCTTCTCGTGCCGGAAAATTCGGAAGTTGATGCGATTTTTCCAATATTTTTCCAGTTTTAAGTAATTATTAAGTCTGGATGTGTTAACGGTCAGAACATTCACACCAATCATCTGTTATCTTTTTCTACAGATAGCAATTGTTAAGTTTTTATGCGCTTTTCGTGAAATTTTATAACAAATAATACAAATTGATGAATCATTCGAAAATTAATGTTGAAGAACCAAAGATCGGAATGAATATTCAGGACTTACCATTCGAGACTTTCCTGAAGAATTTAAAAGAAAAGATGAAACATGTATTTCATGTTCGGGCAGATATTAACCAGATTGCCACAAAGCGGGGAATGCCTCCTTTTGTTATGCGTGAAATAATGAGTTTAAATCCTTTGGCCGTTGGGATTCCCTCTGAATATGGCGGACGGGGATGCCATATGGAAGAAAATATTGCTTTGCTGGCTGCTGCCTCGTATGAGTCGCTGGCATTGTCGCTAACTTTTGGTATCAATTCAGCATTGTTTTTGCAACCAGTTGGAAAATATGCGCAGGAAGAAGCAAAGGCTCCGATTTTTAATCGTTTTCTGAATTATCAGAATATGGGAGGTTTAATGATTACGGAACCCGATTTTGGAAGCGATGCGCTTAGCATGCAATCATCATTTACTGAAAAAAACGGTAAATATCACGTTCAGGGAATAAAACATTGGGCCGGATTAACCGGCTGGGCCGAATACTGGCTGCTAACTGCCCGCGAAAGAAGTCATTCAGGTGACCTGAAGCGCGATATCGATTTTTTTATCTGTGACGTAAACAGTCCTGATCAACAAATAGTAGTTGAAGAATTTTACGAAAACCTGGGCTTATACCAGATTCCTTATGGCCGCAACCGGCTTGATGTAAAAATTCCTTTGGTCCAGAAACTGGTTCCGGAAACCACGGGCGTTAAAATGATGCTCGACCTTTTGCACAGAAGCCGTATGCAATTCCCGGGCATGGCTATGGGTTTCATCCAACGTTTACTCGACGAGTCGATTGCTCACATCAATCAGCGTCAAATTGGAGGACGGACTCTTTTTACATACGATCAGGTTCAAGCGCGACTGGCCAAACTTCAGGCATCGTACACCATTTGTTCGGCCATGTGTGCCAATAGCAGCGAAAAAGCCGGCGTGGAGAACGACCTTTCACCACATGGATTTGAGGCAAATTCAGTAAAAAGTGTTGTTACCGATTTGATGCAGGAAGCCGCTCAGTCAGCAACTCAGTTGGTAGGAGCACAGGCATATAAACTCAATCATATTGCCGGGAGAAGCATTACCGATAGCCGGCCATTCCAGATTTTTGAGGGCTCGAATGATATATTGTATACACAGATAACCGACAGTCTGGTTAAAATGATGAAAAAGGCGAAAGAAAGTAACCTGTTTCAATTCCTGAAGAGTTTTAACCTGACGACAAAATCGGCTTCATTTTTAAAAGACATCCTTGACTTTGATCTGGATTTAAATCTTCCTCAGCGAAAAATGGTTGAATTGGGCCAGGTTCTCGGGCGAATTGTTTCCTTCGAAATGGTGATTAACCTGGGCGAAAAAGGATTCCGAAGCGATTTAATTAACAATGGCTTAAAAATGCTCAATCAGGAAATTGTTTCACTCATGACCAGTTTTAAACATCAGAACCAAACCTTCGTTATTCAGGATTATCAGGACAATAGTTCGTGGTTGAATTTCGTTCATGTTTAAAAGCTGAATTTTCCGGAGGGAACAAACTATTTCAGTAAAATTCGATTGAATGAATAAAAAGACAGGTTTCAACAGCCTTTTTTCTAATTTTGTGACCAGAATTGGCTGTTGTACCGAATTCCATTTTGCAAGAATGGATTTTTTCGGGCTGTCTTTAAATTCAGAAAAATTTATTTAAATGAGTTTTTATTCCTACGTGATTTATTCAAAAGAATCAGGATCTTTTTATTATGGCTATTTTAACGACCTGGAAAAAGTTCTCGAAATGCATAATGCTGATGAAATTGCACCTACAAGGGGCAAAGGACCTTGGGTGCTTTTATTTTCCGAAAGTTTCGATAACCGCATCAGGGCCATTCGGCAGTCGAGTTTTTACAGGTCGGTTAAGGGACAGCGTTTCCTGAAAAAAATGCTCAATTACTGAAAGAAAAACGACAAATTTGTTCAATAAATCAGGAAAACATATCAACATGCCGCTTTGCGCATTTAACAAGGAGCTGTTGATAAATAATTTGCTGATCTACATTGTTTTGATAAAACGGTAATTGATCTTTAGTAATTTTGTAATCAAATTAAACTCTTGTATACCATGAAAAGAATCATCTTAGTTGCATTTACTCTGGCGTTGCTTGCGAGCGGATGTAAAGTATTCAAATCATCGAAGAAAAGCGAAGCACAAGCTCCAAAAACAGAAACAACAGCAGAAACAAAGGTTTTTTCAGTACCTGCACCCAAAAGTACGGTACGCGAGAATCCTGTTTCAGATACAATGTATGAAACTGCCGATAAAGAAGTTACTGGCTCAAAACCTGTTTCGGTTAGAAGTGAAAAATTCACTCTGTCTTCTGAGGATCAGGCTTCGTATGGTAACAAAAACTATTTCCTGATTGTTGGAAGTTTCAGCAGCAATGAAAATGCTGGAAGATTCAAACAGGAATTGATGGGGCAGGGTTTTAAACCAATTATTCTGCACAGCGAAACCGGTTATTATAGGGTTTGTATCGATTCTTTCAGCGACGAAGCTGCTGCAAGAAGCCGGGTACAGAAAATCAGGGCAGATTATCCAAAATATTCCGACTCCTGGTTGCTGATCAAGAAATAAGAAAATTTAATATTTTACGATACAAAGGATACTCTCGGGTATCCTTTTTTTGTTGGCATTAAGTTTTATTTAAAATTTTCACCTTCATTGCGTTGAGAATTTACCGGTGAAAAAGAATTTTGTATAACTATGGTAGAGAGGAAGGAGCAGTTCTCAATCGACAAATTGCAGTTGTCGTTTCATCAAATAAAGAATTCAAACGGCTTGCCAGCCAGAAATTTCATTATTGATAAGTTCCACGAGTAAACATCGATGCATGTTTTGACAATTTCAGTCTCCGGAAGAATTGCAAAACTCCAATTTTTGGGGGAGCGGAAGAAAATATGGAATGAAAATTTCTGATTTTGACGATTTCAGTGCAAAAAAATCCAGAGAGTCGTTTTTTGTTTCGTTCTCACAAAATTGAAATTCCCGGAAAGTAAAACTTATTTTAACGATGGAACAGTCCGCAGTTTTTCGGCTGCTTTTTCAAGGGTTTCGTTATTCTTGGCGAAGCAAATCCTGATCATTTTCATCTTATTTTTTTCGTGCATAAAAGCCGAAACCGGAATAACTCCCACGCCAAATTCGGTGGCCAGGCGGTAAGTGAAATCGAGATCAGATTCATCGGAAATTTTGGAATAATCCAGTATTTCGAAATAGCTGCCTTGTGATGGAATAATTTTGAATAAACTATCGGCCATCAACCGGTTGAAATAGTTGCGCTTGCCTTGGTACATTTCCGAAATGTCTTTCATCGAATCTTCTGTTTGAAGATACTCAGAAAGTGCATATTGAAAAGGTGTATTTACATTGTAAATCTGGAATTGCTGTATCCGCCTGAAATCGTTCATCAATTTTTCAGGAGCAAGAATATAGGCCAGACCCCACCCATTGATGTTGTAAACCGGACCAAACGAAGACACAACAAAGCTTCTGTCGGCCAGTTTGGGATATTTTGATACACTTTGATGTGTACTGTTGTCGAAAACAATTGATTCGAAAACCTCGTCGCTTAGTATGACAATGTTAGTGCCGTTGGTTAAGTGCTGCAACTGAACCAAATCCGTATCAGCCAAAACTGATCCTGTTGGATTGTGAGGCGAATTGAGAATGATCATTCGTGTTTTCGATGTGATCATTTTCCGAACTTCTTCCCAATCGATATGAAAATCGGGTTGTTTCAGCGGAACGTAAACCGGACGACCACCATTTAGTGAAATGGCCGGCGCATATGATTCATAGGCTGGTTCAAAAAGAATAACCTCATCTTCGTCTTTTACCGTGGTACTTATGGCCGTCATTATGGCTTGAATCGGACCTGCAGTTATGGTTATTTCAGTTTCGGGATTGTAACTATGGTTGTACATTTCCTTTACCCGAAACGAAATTACGTTGCGCAGTTCGATAATTCCTTCGTGTGGTGCAAAATTGTTGTAGCCCGCGCGAATGTACATAGCGGCCAAATCAGCTAATTTTTCCGGACATGGAAAATCAGTTTTCCCCAATGAAAGGTCAATCGCACCGGTTTCAGCAACCAGCTTGTTAACAGTGGAGAATATACTTCCTTTTGTATTTGGTAATTTCGAAAGAGTCATGCGTCAACTGATTGGAGTACAAAGTTAAGAAAATATGTTTTTCACAGTCATCCGGCCGATAGCTGAATTGAAATTAATTTATGATTTAATCATTTTAAGACTTCCTTTAGAATTTCGAGCGATTTAAACTCACCGGCAATGTCAAAATGAATTTTATAGTATTCGAGTAGCTTTCCAAGGACCAAACGCCTTTCATTTTGAGTATATTCCAGCTTGTCAATCGATGACGCGTCAATTTCAAAGAGTCGCGAAAAAAGCAATGTTATTTGTTTATCGGTAAATTGATTGTGTACTGGTTCGTGGCTAACAAAGAGCGCGCTTTGTAAATCGAAAAAGTTGCTAATCAATGCATTGTCGCCACTTGGATTTATGCCCAAAAAGCGTGTGAGTCTGAAAAGAAACCAAATGTGAAAATTGCTTATACCCGAATCAGAAAGATCGAGTATTTCCATCGAATGGTAAATAAAATCAAACATTTCGCGGTTTGGTTCTTCTTCACGCAGACATTTGTACAACACTTCTGCCAGGAACAAAACCTGTGTGCTTTTCCGGATATCGAAGGGAATACTTGAATAGGGATCGGAAATCCGGGCATTTTTCAAGCGGTGAATCTCGCGGCCGACTTTGTAGTAAACTTCAATATCGAGTAAGTACAACGGTTGCATAACAGAAGCCCGGGCCATCGAATTTTTGCTGTGAATTCCGTTGATTATAAACGATTGTCTGCCAAACATTTCAGTATAAATGGTTGCAATAAGGCTGGTCTCAGAGTATTTTACAGCATGAAGAAAGATTCCCCGGGTTTTCTCAATCACGTTTGAGCAGTATTAATGAATAAGCAGAAGTTTCGTAATGTGGGTTTTTTGTCCAAGTGGATCGGTCATAAAGACAAGGTAGACTCCGGTTTTGCAACGGTTCCCGTTTAAATTTTTACCGTCCCAGATAGCCTGCCCGCCAAGCGAGGTTGTTTTATAAACCAAATCGCCGCTGATGTCCGTAATTTTTACATCAGTATCTTCAACCAGTCCTTTTACCACAATTGGTCCACTATAAGTTTCCCGAACAGGATTGGGATAAACGTAAACATCGGTAAATTCATCGTTTGCATTTGTGGCCTCACCCATATACGAAATCAAACCCGATGCAGTGCCAATAAAAGCCTCGCCGGTTTTCTGATTAATGGCAATATCGGTAATTTCATTATTTGTCAGCGGACTGTTATCGGTATTGAAATGCTCAATTTCAGTTTCTCCGTCAGCCGAAACTAAAAATACTCCTGAACTTTTGGTGCCGAGCCACTTTCGGTTTGCCCCATCAACTGCAATAGCAGTAACGGTTTCTTTCTCAAGCAAAGGATGGAAAAGCTGGTCGTTCTGGTTCAATCCAGGTCGGCTGGCATACAACATATTCTCGGTCCAGATACGTTCCGGATTGCCAAAAACAGCGACACCCATTGAAGTCCCGACCCAGATTTCACCTTTTAAATCTTCCACCATTGAGTAAACATCGTTCATCTCGGTAAATATTTCATCTTTTCCGTTGGTGAAATAGGCGATCACTTTCTGTTCTTTTTGCTGATCGTTGGTGCTGTTCAGAACATAAAGGCCATTGTTTCGGGGTGCCACAATCCACTTGTCATCATTTTTTGTAACTACCAATTTGCCAATGAATTTGTTTGCGGCCGCTTTTATCTCATAAGCTTGCCAACTTTTGTCAGGCTTATACTCCGAGATAACTTTGGCTACACCGGTATTGGTAACCCAGAGATTTCCTTTCGAATCGAACGCCATTCCACCGATACGCACATAAGGTGCGTTTGGCGAATCGGGCAACTGGGTTTGCAGCGTGCTGTTAAAATTATCGTACCGACCAATGAACTGGCCACCATTAAATTCCAATACTCCGCCTCCCCACGACCCCGCAAACACATGATCGGGATTTGAAGGATCGGCAGTTACACAAATGATATCGTGAAAGTTGTTCGGATAATCCGGAACGGGAAACGTACTTTGGTCAAAAACCGACCATTTCCCTTGCCTGTTCAATTGAAAAGCCGGAGGAGTATTTAAATTTCCCCATGTAGCATCGTGACCCCCGGAAGAAATCCAAAGATCCTGATCGTTCATATTCAACGAGAAAATTTTGTTGTCCGAAGGCCCTTCAGGAATAATTCGCTCGGTTTGAGTGCCAATTTTGATCAATCCGTATGTCGGGTCTGCAACCCAAACGTTCTGATCATCGAGAATTGCACAGGCTGTTTGTATGGGTTTAGTCACTTTTCCTGAAATCGAATATTGATTGACGTATTCTGCTGGCTGAAATTGATCGTTGTAAACAAAAACTTCTTCACGACTTGAAAAAACAATAAAATTGTCGTTCTGTGTTATGTCAGACACGTAATGAATGTTGGTAAGAAAAGGTTGCCAATTGCCATTCGTGAACTCGTAAATTATATCTCCTGAAAATTGATCCGGTGTGTAGTTAGCCAAAATTTTTCCCTTGAAGTATTCTATTTTGCTGAACTTTTGATCGGCATGTGGAATGGTGCTTTGCCACTGCCAGTTGTTGTAATTCTGAAGGTTTGGATTTGAAGCATCAGCCTTGTAGATACCGTTTATGGTTGCTGCGTAAAGCAATGCTCCGTCGGTGGCCATGTCAAAAACATTCAGGTAATCACCCTCATTGCCAATAAAATAAGTGTCTTTTATTTCTTTCCGTTCCAGATTGATGACAACTATACCGAACCCACAGGAGAGGTAAGCCAGTTTTCCCGAGAACATGATGTTGTTGATGGTTTTATCGGCCGGGATTTGTTTTCGTTTAATGTCGGAAAGATTGAATATTTGATTTCCAATTAGTAAATCGACATTGGCATTCTGGTAGGCGATGAGCAACAAATCATTTTCTTTACTGTAAGCGATGGTCTGAACCCCGGCATCCGACAGTCCATTAATTCCGGTCATTTTCTGAATGCTGTTATCCGTTTTATTGTACGAAAACAATCCGCCATCAGTAACACAATATATTTTATCACCTGCGTCAACAACACATTTGGCATGGGCATACGACTGGTAATCGGTCCATTCACCAACCGCAGGCTGTGCAAAACTCCTGAAAATGGCGACGCAAAAGATTGTTGCGAATAACAGATGTCTAATTATATTCATTCGGCTTGAATTGGGTTAAATATTCCACCAGTTTCTGAACAGCTCTTCCCCGATGGCTTATCCGGCTTTTTTCGTCCATGGTCATTTCGGCAAAACTCAGATCCGCTTCATCAGGTTTGAAAATAGGATCGTAGCCAAAGCCTGTTTCCCCTCTTTTCTCTTCCAGAATCCATCCGTCAACCACCCCTTCAAACTGAATTTCACGACCGTCAATTACCAGCGAAATAACTGTTCTAAAACGTGCTTTTCGATTTTTTATTTTAGCAAGTTTTTGCAAAACAAGGTTCATATTGTTGTCGGCAATTTTATCTGCACCGGCATATCTGGCTGAATAAACTCCGGGCTCCCCGTTTAACGCTTCAATTTCGAGGCCGGTGTCGTCGGCAAAGCAATTGAGACCAAATTTGTTAAAAATGTAAAACGATTTTTCAGCGGCATTTCCTTCCAGTGTTTCCTGATTTTCAGGAATATCGTCGGTGCATCCTATGTCATTCAGGCTCAAAAGTTCTATGGAATTATTTAATAAATGTCTTAACTCCTGAAGTTTATGTGGATTATTGGTGGCAAAAACAAGTTTCATTTCGGCGTTTGGATTTAGGTTGAATCAATAAATTATCAAAACCGGATATAGTTTGCAAAAGAAATTCAGCACACAAAATGTTCACTGAACGTCAGGATAAATTTAAAATGTGGAATGTAAATTTTTTAAATCCAACCGTGTAAATACTAAAACAATCCGTGAATCTGCGCGTCAATCCGGTCGATAACATTGCTCAAATCTTCAGGATTGTTCTGAAAATCAATGCGGTCGACGTCAATAATCAGTAACTTTCCTGCTTTGTAGCGGTTTACCCATGCCTCGTAGCGTTCGTTCAACTGCTTCAGGTAATCAATCCTGATTGAACTTTCGTAATCGCGGCCACGTTTCTGAATCTGGTTTACCAGTGTTGGAACCGATGCCCGCAGGTAAATGAGCAAATCGGGAGCCTGAACCAGCTTGTTCATCATCTGGAAAAGCGTGGAATAGGTATGAAAATCGCGGGTCGACATCAGGCCCATGGCATGCAGGTTGGGTGCGAAAATCTCGGCGTCTTCGTAAATGGTACGATCCTGAATAACAGTTTTCGAAGAACTCCGAATGTCGACCACCTGGTTGAACCGGCTGTTCAGGAAATAAATCTGAAGGTTGAACGACCAACGTTGCATGTCTTCATAAAAGTCGTTCAGGTATGGATTTTCATCAACATCTTCGTAGTGCGGACTCCATTTATAATGTTTTGAAAGTAATTCTGTGAGGGTAGTTTTACCGGCGCCAATGTTTCCTGCTAAAGCAATGTGCATATCGTTTATTCTTTAAATTTTGAACTAAAATACGAAATTAATTATCGATGATTGGAAATACTTTGATGATTACATGGAATTATTCAACTCAATCAGCTGATCGAGATATTGCCTGTCGTTTGCCAGTCGTGGGATTTTATTTTGCCCGCCAACTTTGCCGCGGCTTTTCATCCATTCGTAAAACAATCCGTCTTTGGCAACTACCACATGTGGCATTTCGAGACTAAGATTTTTGTGTCGTTTGGCTTCGTAATCTGAGTTGATTGTTTTCAAGGCGCCGTCGAACAACTGAATGAAATGATCCAGATCATCGGGCTTCTTGGCGAACTCGATAATCCATTGATGAGCACCTTTCTGGTTATCGTTCATGTAAATTGGTCCGCCGGTGTATTCCGAAATTGTTGCGTTGGTTCTTTCGCAGGCAATCTGAAATGCTTTCTCAGCATTGTCAACAATTACTTCTTCGCCAAAAGCATTGATGAATTGTTTGGTTCGGCCGGTAATTACAAATTTGAACGGATATTTTTGGGTAAACCTGATGGTGTCGCCAATCAGGTAACGCCAAAGTCCACCGTTGGTCGAAATAACCAGGGCATAGTCTTTTTTTAGTTCAATTTCCTGAAGTGAAATTGTATGCAAATTATCCGAACGATAATCGCTCATCGGGATAAATTCGTAGTAAATGCCATAGTCGAGCATCAGCAGCATGTCTTTTTTGTCGGGTTCATCCTGAATGCCAAAAAATCCTTCCGAAGCGTTGTAAGTTTCCATGTAGCGCATGTCTGGGCTCGGAATAAGTTTCTCGTATTGCTCGCGGTACGGCTCAAATTTAACACCGCCATGCGTAAAAATTTCCAGGTTTGGCCACACTTCAAGAATGTTGTTTTTCCCGGTAACTTCCAGAACTCTTTTCAGCAACACCAAATACCATGAAGGAACTCCTGAAAACGAAGTGACATTTTCATTCAGCGAATGCTCTATAATCTTTTCTATTTTCTCTTCAAACTCTTCAATAAGCGAAATTTCGGTTGAAGGCGTGCGGTAAAAATCGGTCCAAAACGGAATATTCTCAATGATGATGGCCGACAAATCGCCATAATAGCAATTGTTGTTGTAATTGTGAACCCTGTGGCTTCCGCCTAACGTGAGCGCTTTTCCGGAGAGAAATTGCGAATCGGGATAATTTTTCAGGTAGATGGCCATCACATCGCGACCGCCACGAATGTGAACATCCTCCAACGAATCTTTGCTCACCGGAATGAACTTGCTTTTCTCGTTTGTCGTTCCTGAAGATTTGGCAAACCATTTGGTTTCACCGGGCCAAAGTAAATTTTTTTCACCCAGCATCATACGTTCAACCGTCGGCTTGATGTCGTTGTAGCAATGAATTGGCACTCGCTCGCGAAATTCGTTTTCACTGTGAATACCCCTAAAATTATATTTAATACCGAATTCAGTATTTGCAGCCGTCTCCAAAAGTTCAAAAAGAACTTCGCGCTGAACTTCGTGAGGATGTTTTTTAAACAGGTCGATCTGGTATATACGCTTAAAATTGACCCATTTAATGATTGAATTAATTACTGGCATGCAGAATAGTTTTCGGTGCTGTCAAATTTATTAAAAATTCTGACTTTGGCTTGTGTTAAGAAAAATGTGGATTTCGAATAATAATGAGCAGCAAAAATTGGTTTGTATAACGCGAAACTTATTTTTCTTATTTTTACTCATTCTTATCGATACCACAACTTTTTCTTATGAATTACATTGATCTTGTTCTCGGGATAATTCTCATCATTGCAGCAATTCAGGGTTATCGCAAAGGGTTTATTGTTGAAATTGCTTCACTGGCAGCATTGATTTTGGGTATATGGGGTGCGATAAAGTTTTCAGACTGGACTGCAGGTTTTATTTCCGAAACTTTTAATTATCATTCCAAACATTTAATTACGATTGCTTTTGTGGTCACTTTTGTCACCATTGTTATCGTTATTCATATCCTGGGCAAAGTGCTCGATAGGACTGTGAAGGCGGTAGCTTTGGGATTTCTGAACCGACTCGCCGGAATAATTTTTGGTGTTTTAAAAACCGCGGTTATTCTCAGTGTTTTTCTGCTTCTTTTCGATTCGGTTGATGAAAATGTCCACATTTTGCCGGCAGATCAAAAATCAGAATCGAAAATTTATTCTCCTATGAAGCAGCTGGTTCCAACTTTATTTCCGTTCATTAAATTGTGGAATACTTCGGATGGAAAGAAAGCAGATGAGGTTAAATCGCAGCCCAAAGTGACCATGATAAACACTGAAATGCGTAAATCCGGGCACCTTCTTTAATCTTTTAGCGAAACTATATTTTAAATTCAGGTATAACTTTCCTTCAGTATTTCATTTTATCAGGTCATATTCTATCTTAAAGCATTGATTTTATATCTTTGGGCGAATTTTTTGAAGACAGGAATATTTTCGGATTAGGCGAATGTCTTCCTTGCGACTTCAGGAAATAACCAGAAAGTGATATAATAACCAGAGTTTTTACCATGAATTTTGTTGAAGAATTACAATGGCGGGGCATGATTCACGATGTGATGCCCGGAACAGAGGAGCAATTGAAAAAAGAAATGACCTCCGCATATATCGGTTTTGATCCAACTTCGGATTCACTTCATGTTGGAAGTTTTGCCCAAATTATGCTGCTTAAGCGCTTTCAGATGGCTGGTCATAAGCCGATTGCGCTTGTTGGGGGAGCTACCGGAATGATTGGTGATCCATCAGGAAAATCTCAGGAGCGAAACCTGTTGAACGAAGAAACGCTTAAGAAGAACCTGAACGGCATTAAAGCACAGCTTTCGAAATTTCTCGATTTCGACTCGGATGCGCCCAACAAAGCCATGATGGTGAATAATTACGACTGGATGAAAGATTTTTCGTTCCTGAGTTTTATCCGCGATATTGGCAAGCACATTACGGTGAATTACATGATGTCGAAAGACAGTGTAAAAAAGCGGTTGAGCGAAGAATCGAAGCAGGGAATGTCGTTTACCGAATTTACCTATCAGTTGGTTCAGGGCTACGATTTTTTGTATCTCAACCAGCACATGAACTGTAAATTGCAAATGGGAGGTTCCGATCAATGGGGAAATATTACTACCGGGACGGAATTAATCAGGCGCAAAACTGGCGGCGAAGCTTTTGCTCTCACAATTCCCCTGATTACAAAAGCCGATGGCGGAAAATTTGGGAAAACGGAATCAGGAAATGTTTGGCTCGATCCGAAAATGACTTCGCCGTATAAATTTTACCAGTTCTGGCTAAATACTTCGGACGAGGACGCTGAAAAATACATTAAGGTTTTCACAATGCTTCCACAGGAAGAAGTTAACGGGCTTGTTTTGAAGCACGCTGAAGCTCCACATTTGCGGTTGTTGCAAAGAAAACTTGCCGAGGAAGTCACTGTTATGGTGCATTCGCGCGACGATTATGAAATGGCAGTTGAAGCTTCACAGATTTTGTTCGGACAAGGAACCGCCGAATTGTTGAATAAACTCGATGAGGAAACTTTCCTTTCTGTTTTTGAAGGTGTTCCGCAGTTCAGGGTTTCAGCAAATGAACTTCAAGCAGGAATAAAAGTACTTGATTTGTTGGCCGAAAAAACCTTGGTTTTCCCGTCGAAAGGAGAGTTGCGCCGAACGATTCAGGGGAACGGGTTGAGCATTAACAAGGAAAAAGTTTCGGATGTTGAATTGATAGTAAATTCGAAATTCCTGATTGGCGGAAAATATATCCTGGTTCAAAAAGGAAAGAAAAATTACTTTCTCTTAATCGCCGAATAGTTTTCAGGACAAAAGAATACTAAATCGATAAATGTTTCGTTAAATTCTCGACCAAAACCCTTTCTATGGCAAACTTTTTTGATAATCAGAATCTTCTGGAAATCCTTTGGAAATGGAAGAAACATTTGATTTTTGTCGCCTTGATTTCTGTTGCAGCTTCCGCAATTTTTTCTTCGTCCATGTTCATCACGCCAAAATTTAAATCAACGGCTCGTATTTATCCAAGTAACAATATCTATACCTTCAGCAATGAGTCTGAAAGTGAGCAAGTGCTCGAAATTATTAATTCTCAGGACATTAAATGGCGTGTTATTGACGCGTTTAATCTTTCTGATGTTTATAAAATAAGCAAAGTCGATCCGCAGTATAAAACCTATATTTTAGCTGAATTTAACGACAATGTGTCGTTTAAAAAGACTGAGTATGAGACTGTAGAAATTTCTGTTTTAGATCCGGATCCCCAACGAGCATGTACCATGTGCGACTCGATCATTACTTTTTTTGATGAAAAAGTTCGGTCGATGCACAGTCTGAAATATAAGGAAGTCGTAAAAATAGCGAAGAACGATTTGACTAAGATCGATCACGAAATTGACTCGATTAGCTCGCAAATGAATGAATTACGCGAAAACTATCAGATTCTCGATTACGATTCTCAGTCGAAAGAAATAACAAAGGGAATGGTCAAGGTTCTGACAGAGCAAAAAGCCAATACTACAGGCGGAAAGGAACTTGAAAAGTGGATGAAAAACCTGACTGAAAAAGGGGGTGAATATTCATTTCTTAATTCGCAGCTCAAAAATTTATACTACGAGCGCGATTCAGTAAAACAAACATACGACTGGTCGGTAAGTAACTCGAAGAAAAAAATTATATACGGTCAGCGTGTTCAGAATCCAATTCCTGCTGATAAGAAATCGTATCCGGTTCGATGGCTCATTGTCTTCGTGTCGACTTTTGCTGCATTGTTTGCAGCGGTGATTGCCATTTTGCTACTCGAAAATAAAAAAAGCGCATAAGTGTATCAGGCTCGTTTAAAAGTCATCCTTTTTTACCTGATTTCAGTATTCTTTATTTTGCTGAATGCTATTTTTCTGGTCAAAAAGCATTCGATGATTGTAAATGTTTTACCTTTTGCTTTTATAATTGTTACGCTCGTCATTTTTGCTTTCGACAAGTTGTTGTATCTGGTCGTTCTTTCAACACCGCTTTCATTGCCTCTTTCAGAATTGATGCATGGGTTGCCCATCAATATGTTTCTGCCAACTGAACCGTTGTTGTTTGGTATACTGCTGATTTTTATCCTGAAGGTTTTTTCAACCGGAAAATTCGATCGTGAAATCCTGGTGCATCCCATTTCGTTCGCTATTTACCTTAGTCTATTTTGGATGCTGATAACCAGTTTAACCAGCACAATGCCAATTGTCTCGTTGAAGTTTTTCCTCTCGCGAATATGGTTTGTTGTTGGGTTTTACCTATTGGCTGCAAAGCTTTTCGAATCAGGAAAAAACATTGAAAAGTTTATTTGGCTCTATATTATTCCGTTGATGGTTGTTATTTTCTACGCCACTTACCGTCATCTGGGTTATGGTTTGTGGGACAAACAGGCTGCGCATTTTGTAGTCGATCCGTTTTACAACGACCACACAGCTTATGGCGCAGCAGTTGCCATGTATCTTCCTTTTTTATTCGGATTTTCGTTTACAAAAATTTATCGTCCTCCGTTAAGAATTTTTGTTCGGTTTTGTTTGGCCATCGTATTTATGGCTCTAATTCTTTCGTATGCGAGGGCGGCCTGGCTGAGTATTTTTGGTGTATTTGTAATTTGGATAATTATGCGCCTGAAGATCAGGTTTAAGCCAATTTTTCTCACTATCCTGATTTCGCTGGCGGTGATATTGGTTTTTCAGCAACAGATTCTGTTTTATCTGGAACGTAACAATACCGAATCGTCGGCAAATCTGGGTGAACACATTTCGTCGATGACCAATATTTCGTCTGATGCTTCGAATCTCGAGCGAATTAACCGCTGGAGTTGCGCTATTCGTATGTTTGAAGACAAGCCGGTTTTAGGTTATGGACCCGGAACTTACATGTTCAAATATGCGCCATACCAGATTACTGCTGATCGTACAATTATCAGTACCAATTCGGGCGACGGAGGAAATGCGCACAGCGAATATCTTGGTCCAATGGCCGAATCAGGAATTATGGGATTAATTACTTTCCTGATTTTGATTACAATTGTAATTTATACGGCTATTCACACGTATTCGCGCACCGACGATAAGCGGCTGAAAACGATTGTGATGGGTGCACTGCTTGGATTAATTACCTACTACATTCACGGCACCATGAATAACTTTCTGGACACCGATAAACTTTCACTACCGTTTTGGAGTTTCACAGCCATTATTGTAGCAATTGATATTCACACGCGGAAGGAACTTTCAGGAAAACTTCAGGAACAACAGAAATGAAAAATGGCCCGCATTGCAGGCCATTTGAGTATATATTCCCTTTCAGGATTATTTTTTAATACGTTCGGAATACGAACGGTCGCGGGTGTCTACTTTCAGAATATCACCTTCGTTGATAAACATCGGAACCATAATTTCGGCGCCAGTTTCAAGGGTTGCTGGTTTCAGCGCATTCGAACTTGCTGTATTTCCTTTTTCTCCGGCAATGGTGCCTGTGACTACTAATTCAACAAAAGGAGGAAGTTCAACTGTCAATGGAGTTTCGGTGTCGGCATGTACGTTTATTTCAACAATCTGACCTTCTTTCATCAAGTCAGCATTGTCAATCAAGTCGGCCATAATAGTAACCTGTTCAAAAGTTTCTGCATGCATGAAATTGTATCCGGTTTCGTCTTGATATAAATACTGGTACGGACGACGTTCAACTCTTACAACATCAATTCTTACTCCGGAACTAAATGTATTTTCAATAGTTCTGCCTGTTTTCAGATTTTTGAGTTTAGTCCTCACGAAAGCCGGACCCTTGCCAGGTTTAACATGTTGGAAGGATACGATCTGAAATAGTTGATCGTTATACTCAATAGTTAACCCGTTTTTAATATCTGCTGTGGTAATAGCCATATAAAATATTTAGAATAATTTTCAAATCGTGTGCAAAAATAAAGAAATATTATTTATTCAGAATACTTATTCCAAATTTTTCAAATATTTCACTATCAGTATATTATTGTTTTACCATCTGGTTTATGCCATTGATTTTGTACGAATCGAGTTCACATTTGAGGGCACCAAGCAACAATTCGAACTCGGCATAGATGGGTAAGCGGTTAGCATCTTTGGTGATATAAATCTTCAAATCGTCAGAACTTTTAAATAATTTTCCTTTGGGAACAATGGGCGAAACGACATAACATTCTTTCCGACCAATTTTTGTGTCAATTGTTTCAATTCCAATGTATTTCAGTTCCATATTAAACAATTCATCGCCATGATAAACCGGTATTTTCACGCTTTTGCCTTTCAGTAAATCTTCAAAGTATTTGTTTTGCCTGATGTAGAAAAAAACGCTGATCAGATCGTTAACATTTGGAGGTACTTTTATGTGTCCTGCTTTCAAACTGAAGAGGGAATCATTGACATGATCGTACAAAACTTCGTCGTAAAAACGGTACTTCTGTTCTTTAACATTCCTGACTGATCTGACTGGCAGGAAAGTTTCCGGATCAACCCAGCTTTCGTAAACATCGTTTACTTCATAAATTTTGTCGACCAGGCCGGTGGTTCTGCCTCGCATGTGATAATGAATGGTTGGCTTTCGGTTGTATTTTTCTTTTTGGGCAACTAAAGTAGCTTTCCCGCCCTTAATGAATCCAAACCGAAGAATGTACTCCATTTCTTCAAGAGGCTGAGCATTTACATGCCATGCAAAAAGGAACAAAAGGCCAAAAACAAGCTTAACTCTCATCCGGGCATATTTTTTTTCGATACAGTAGCCACAAAATCCTTCAGATAAAATGGTTCGAAGTATGCAACGTCTTCGAAGCGCTTATTGTTGTATGCCTCCCAAACCAATTCGCACATGTGCGACGACGAAGCGCCAATATTGTCGATAAATACAGCATTGGGCGAATTTATCACGCTTTTACATTTAGCCGAACCATTTCCGAAGAAAACGACCTGATTCCGGTTAAGTTCATTTGTCAGGAAAGTTTCGTCAATTATTTCGGCACAAATCGGTTTAACTACGTTTCCATCGCGATCGAAAAGTTCATAAAAAACTTCCATACGGCGTGCGTCAATCATCGGGCAAAACAAAATTTCTTTTTGTTCCTGAAAGTTAATGCCAGTCATATTTTGCGAAACATATTTGGCCATTGCTTCAAGCGTTCCTATAGCTATCAGGGGGATTCCTGCAGCATAGCAAATTCCTTTGGCTGCCGAGACTCCAATTCTCAGTCCGGTATATGATCCCGGACCTTTGCTGACAGCCACTGCTGCCAATTCTCCGGAGTTAACCTTATTTCTGGATAAAAGGTCTTCGGCAAAAACAGTTACGAGCCTGGCGTGGTTTTGCCCTTCATCCGATTCAATGCTGTCAATCAGTTTTCCTTCTTCCGAGAGTGAAACACTGCAAATTTCTGTTGAGGTTTCTATTATGAGTATTAAGGCCATTTTTAAATAATTTGTCAACAAAATTAGGCATATAAACAAATTAATGTTTGTTTTCATTAAAAGAAATCTTATTAGATTTGTTCACTAGAAATTTTTCGAACCGAAAGTCTTTTAGTTCGATCATTTGTACTATTTTTAAAGATTGAAACGAACGGAAGTGAGATGTATCAAACAGTAATCATTGACGACGATCAACTGGCCCGAAGAGGGTTAAGGCGTATACTTGAACAAAATTTTCACGAAATTGAGATTTTGGGTGAAGCTGATTCTGTTGCTACAGGTTTAACACTTATTAATGAAGTGAACCCCGACCTCGTTTTTTTGGATATAGAAATGCCTGATGGAACGGGCTTTAGTCTACTTGAAAAATTAAAAAGTGTCGATTTCAAATTGGTTTTTACCACTTCCTATAGCGATTACGCCATTACTGCTTTCAAATATTCAGCTTTCGACTATATCGTAAAACCGGTACTTATCGAAAATGTCCGTGCAACCATCAAACGAATCAGCGACATTCCGATACTCCATGAAAAGCAGCGTGTTGACGTTCTGAAAAGAAATCTGAGTCCTGCAAACAACGACGATCAAACCATTGCTTTGCCTGAAATAAATGGGTTTACAATCGTTAGAGTAAAAGACATTTTGCGATGTGAAGGTGAACGAAATTATTCGCGAATTTACTTTGTGAATGGAACTTCTGTTTTGGTTAGCCGAACTTTGCTCGATTTTGATAATTTGCTGGTTTCGCATGGCTTTTTCCGGATTCATCGTTCGCACCTCATTAGTTTGAAAAATGTGAACCGTTACCTGAAAGCGGATGGTGGAATGGTTGAAATGAATGATAAAACTCAGTTACCGGTTTCTCCAAAATTTAAGGACGAACTTTTGAACCGTCTCTTATACAACCGGATTTGAATTAAATCGTTTGTGAATATTGCAAAGCCCGCGAATTAAAAATTTGTCATTCAGGATTTTTAACTTTTACATTCGGCAGATATTGTCTATTTTCGTTCATCAATTTAGGTTCTCAATCCTTTATTTCTGCACAAAATTGATTTTTAATTTCACCCTGAAATACTAAAATTAAATGATTGATCCGGGAAAAGATAGAGATTCCTTTGCTAGAATTACAGACAAAATGTACACAATCAAAGAATTACAATTACTAATCTCCGGTGAAATAAATAAAGAGATACAGCATTTATATCAAACAGAACCCAAAAATCTATACGAGCCCATTGGCTATGCCCTCGACATGGGAGGTAAAAGATTGAGACCGGTAATGGTTCTTCTGGCGTACAATTTATTCAGTAATTCTGTCGAAAATGCATTCCCTGTGGCGATGGCCATTGAGGTTTTTCACAATTTTACATTGTTGCATGACGACATTATGGACGAAGCTGAAATGAGGCGTAATTCCGAAACAGTGTGCAAAAAATACAACGACAACATAGCCATTCTTTCGGGCGATGCCATGTCAATAATGGCTTATAATTACTTCCTGAAAAATCGCTCTTCCAATCTCGCCGGAATGATCAGTCTTTTTTCGCAGACTGCTCTCGAAGTTTGTGAAGGGCAGCAACTGGATATGGATTTTGAGACACGGCTGGATGTTTCAATTCCGGAATACCTGGATATGATTCGGTTAAAAACTGCAGTATTATTGGCGTGTAGCTTGAAACTCGGAGCAATGGCCGCCGATGCCTCCGAAGTTATTTCCAACCAGCTTTATGCGTTTGGTTTGAATTTGGGAATTGCCTTTCAGCTTCAGGACGATTTATTGGATGTTTTTGCTGATCAGGACAAATTCGGAAAAAAGATCGGTGGAGATATCGTATCGAACAAAAAAACTTTTCTTCTGTTAAAGGCACTTGAAATCTCAGATGAGGATTCAAAAAGGTCAATTCAGGAATGGATAACTAAAACGGATTTTGATGCAGATTTGAAAATTCGGTCAATAACTGATATTTACAATAAATTAAATATCAAGAAAATAACTGAAAGTTCTATCGATGAGTTTTACCAGACGGCTTTAACTATTTTTGAAGAAATTGATTTGGAGAAGGAAACCAAAAGCGAATTGCTTCATTTGGCCGGTTTGATTATGAAACGCGATCATTGATTAATCAGCAAAACAATTAAATTTGTTGCAGAAACTTTTTTGCATTTTATAGTCCTTGATTTGTTCAATTTTAATAATTTCAGCATTTTCAGCATAAAATACTAAATATGGCCCAGAATATTGGAAAAATAACCCAGGTAATCGGTCCGGTTATCGACATTACTTTCGATCTGGAAGGCAGT
Organism: Prolixibacteraceae bacterium; assembly: GCA_963677955.2. Lineage (GTDB taxonomy): Bacteria > Bacteroidota > Bacteroidia > Bacteroidales > Prolixibacteraceae > Aquipluma. The sequence goes on along the minus strand of CAXXQR010000001.1, from coordinate 1,736,149 downwards.
GAGCTTCCCAGGATTTATGATGCCCTTGAAATTGCTAGAGAGGGAATGGAGAATTTGGTTCTCGAATGTCAGCAACACATTGGTGAAAATACTGTTCGAGCCATTGCCATGGATTCGACTGATGGATTCAGACGTGGTATGGATGTAATTGCAACCGGAAAGCCAATCACGATGCCCAAAGGTGAAATCGCTCTGGGTCGTTTGTTGAACGTTACAGGAAGTCCGGTCGATGGATTGGCCGCCTTACCTAAACAAGGTCTCAGCATTCACAATGAACCACCGGAATATGAAGATTTGACAACTGAAACTGAAGTCCTTTTTACCGGAATCAAAGTTATCGACCTGATTGAGCCGTATGCAAAAGGAGGTAAAATTGGTTTGTTTGGTGGTGCAGGCGTGGGTAAAACAGTGCTTATTCAGGAGTTGATTAACAATATCGCCCTCGCGCACAGTGGTTTGTCGGTATTTGCGGGTGTTGGCGAACGTACCCGTGAAGGAAACGATTTGCTTCGCGAGATGATTGAAGCCGACATTGTTGACTACGGTGAAGAATTTAAAAAATCGATGGAGGAAGGTAACTGGGATTTATCTAAAGTTGATCCGGAATCAGTCAAAAAATCGAAACTGGCGCTTGTTTTTGGCCAGATGAACGAGCCGCCGGGAGCGCGTGCCCGTGTTGCCCTTTCAGGATTAACCATTGCTGAGAGTTTGCGCGACGGAGACGGTTCAACTGGAAAAGGTCGCGATATTTTGTTCTTTGTCGATAACGTATTCCGCTTCACTCAGGCTGGTTCTGAAGTTTCGGCTCTGTTGGGTCGTATGCCTTCGGCTGTGGGTTACCAGCCAACTTTGGCCACAGAAATGGGTATCATGCAGGAACGAATTACTTCAACAAAAAACGGATCAATTACTTCGGTGCAGGCTGTTTACGTGCCTGCAGATGACTTGACCGATCCGGCGCCCGCCACAACATTTGCCCACCTTGATGCTACCACTGTTTTGAGTCGCAAAATTTCGGAACTTGGGATTTATCCGGCTGTTGATCCGCTCGATTCTACTTCCAGAATTTTGACCCGCGAAGTTGTAGGCGACGAGCATTACGATTGTGCTCAGCGTGTGATTATGATTTTGCAGCGCTATAAAGAGTTACAGGATATTATTGCCATTTTGGGTATGGACGAGTTGTCGGAAGAAGACAAGCTGATCGTTCACCGGGCTCGGCGTGTGCAACGATTCCTTTCTCAGCCTTTCTTTGTTGCCGAACAATTTACCGGATTGAAAGGTCAATTGGTTTCGATTGAAGATACCATTAAAGGGTTCAACATGATTATGGATGGCGAAGTTGATCAATATCCCGAAGCCGCATTTAACCTGGTTGGAAACATCGATCAGGCGATTGAAAAAGGTGAGAAATTGTTGGCTGGCGCATAATGAATAACTTTTAGGATTCTGAACATTAATTCAAAACATGATATTAGAAATAATTACTCCCGATAAAAAGATCTATTCAGGCAAGGTAAAGCTTGTACAATTGCCCGGAACTAAAGGTTTGTTTGAGATTATGAAGAACCATGCTCCAATAATTTCTACTTTGGAAAAGGGGAAAATTAAAGTTGAGGAAGAAAATGGCGAAATATTTTTTTTTGATGTTGAAGGGGGAATTGTTGAAAATAAGGACGATAAAATAATCGTACTTGCCGAGTCGGTTTAAGAGACACAAGCGATAAACGTAGTATATTTAAGCCCTGAAGAATTTAAACCTTCAGGGTTTTTTATTTTGAAAACGAAATTCCTGATCATACGATTTAGCTCCATTGGCGATATTGTTCTGACTTCGCCGGTCGTGCGTTGCCTGAAAACCCAATTTCCGGAGGCAGAAGTGCATTTCCTGACAAAAGTAAGGAATGTCGATCTTTTGCAGGCCAATCCGTATATCGATAAAATTCAAGTCTTTGACACCTCCATTTCCGAAACCATCGCAAAACTGAAGCCTGAGAAATACGATTATATCATTGACTTGCATCGAAATTTCCGAAGTTTTCGGGTAAAAATAGCGCTTCGGGCAAAGTCTTTCAGTTTTAATAAGCTAAATATCCGGAAACTCCTGCTAACCGGACTGAAGTTGAATACCATGCCCGAACTACATATTGTCGATCGGAACATGGCAACTCTACGGCGTTTAAATGTTTTTGACGATGGCAAAGGGCTCGATTATTTTATTCCGGAAGATGATGAAATATTGCCTTCGAATTTGCCTGCAGTGTTCAGAAATGGATATATCGCTCTGGTTTTGGCCGGAACTTATGCAACCAAGCGAGTACCAGTGGCTAAATACCGGAGACTCATAACTGAAATGAACATTCCGTTTGTTTTACTCGGTGGTAAGAGCGAACGAAGCATGGCCGACGAAATTCTGGGGTGGAAGGTTGGTAATGTAATTGATTTTACCGGGCAAATTCGTATCAATCAGTCAGCGTCGCTGGTTAAAAATGCTCGTTTGGTTATATCAAATGATACAGGTTTGATGCATATTGCGGCGGCATTTCACAAGAAAATTCTTTCGGTTTGGGGCAACACCACGCCAGAACTTGGAATGTATCCGTATTTACCGGGCGAAGGTTCAAAAATACTTGAAGTGAAAGGCTTGCCGTGCCGTCCATGCACAAAACTAGGCTACGACAAATGTCCGAAGAAGCATTTCCGCTGCATGAACGATTTGCCCGAAAATCAGATATCAGACTGGGTTAGCAGAGAATTTTAGTTGATTCTTTCGACTTTATTCTTTCAGGGCTTTTTTTATCCGGACTAAAGCTTCCTGCAATAACTCTTTGGTGCAACCAATGTTGATGCGCATATATCCGGAACCTTGTTTCCCAAATTGAACACCACGGTTTAAGCCAACGCCGCCATCAATCAGCTTTTTATTCAGATCCTCGTCGCTCAGCCCAAGTGCCGAAAAGTCGATCCAGATTAAATAAGTTGCTTCGGGTTTCATCACTTTCACTTCAGGCATATTTTCCTGAAAGAAGTTTTCGAGCAACGTGTAATTTTCCTGAAGATAAACCAGCAATTGCGAGAGCCATTCGTCGCCGTGCGTGTAAGCGGCCTCTAACGCTACTGAGCCAAAAATATTTCCCATGTGTAAATGCGGAAGTCGCATTACTCGTTCGTAGGCTGCGAAATGCCTCTTATTCGGAATAACCAGAAAAGAAGTAGTTAGTCCGGCCGTGTTAAACGTTTTGCTTGGAGCCATTAAAGTGACGCAGTTCTGTGCAATTTCTGTCGAAATCCCTGCCAGCGGGGTGTGTTTGTATCCGTCGAAAATCAAATCCGAGTGAATTTCGTCAGAGATAACAATGATTTTATTTTCCAGACAAATTTGGGCGAGCTCAGAAAGTTCTTTTTTGTTCCAGGCCATTCCACCCGGATTGTGCGGATTACTTAGAAGCAGCAATTTGGTATTGGGTTTAATCTTTTGCTTCAGATCATCCAAATCGAAATAGTATCGGCCATTTTCAAGTTTCAGCGGATTTTCAATCATCTCACGATTGGTACCTTTGATGGAATCGAAAAATGGAAAGTAAACCGGAGGCTGCAGGATTACCCCATCTCCTGGCTTCGAAAGTGCTTCTATAGCCAGCGTCAAACCAGCCACAACTCCCGGGCTAAACGAAATCCATTCAGGCTTAATTTCCCAGTTGTGCCGCCTTTTTAGCCAGTTTACAATCGATTGATTGTACGACTCCGGACGAAAAGTATATCCGAAAATTTCGTGGCTGGCCCGGGTTTTTATCGCATCAACAATAAAGTCCGGAGTTTTAAAATCCATGTCGGCAACCCAAAGCGGCAAAACATCGCCGTTTCCAAAGAATGTTTCCCGAAAATCGTATTTTATGCAGTTGGTGTTGTTGCGCTCTATTTTTTCGTCAAAATTATAAGTCTTCATTCCTATTCGTTATTAATAAGTCATCAAAAATATACTTTCTCCTGAATTTTCTTTAGGCTAGATTTCGATCTTCTTCAGGTAATTTGTCCCATTTTCAGTTTCTACCTTCAAAACAAAGTTGAATCGGTTTAGCGAAAGACATAAGTCAAAATCCGCGGCCGGAGCCCATTCCTGTTTTTCGGGAGCAAAAAACCTGGCACCATCGCCATTTCTGATCTGTTCAACCATTGCTTCAAAATCGTTGGGCTTTCCTTCGAGCTCATTTTTTATGTATACGCCAAGTAGCGTGTCTTCATCAGTGGGGTAGCGGCAACTGTAACCCATGCAAACCAACGAAACTTTTGCAGGATTTTTTTCCCGGATATAGTTAATAATTGCCTGAGCATTCACAAAACTGCCCGTAAGAATTTCGTCGGCCCCGGTGGCATTGGCAATTCCCTGTGTCCCGGAACTTGTTGTATGCACCATTGTTTTCCCGTTTAAATCGGTCTTCAAAAGCTGTGAAGGTGAATTTCCGAAGTCAAAGCCTTCGGGTTTTTGTTCCTCGCGTTCTCCAACCAGGATATATTGCGGGTTTTGTTGCTTCATTTTATAGGAATGTTCGAGATCGCCAACCGGATAAATCCGTTCAATCCCATTTCCAAAAGCATAGCAGGCAGTTGAAAAAGCCCTGAAAACATCAATAATAACTGTTAATCCTTGTGCATTTCTGGCTCCATCGAGCAATTGAAGTATTTGAATTTCCATTAAAAACGATTTGAATTCAACGTTCTTTTAGTATGTAAATTGCTGGTTATAAGTAAGTTAAAATTTATGTTTTTACATTGTTTTAATATTCGCAGTCGTCCGTTAACAAAAGGATAATGCATCATTAACGTATGTTGTACAGCATGCATGTTAAAAAACATGTATGTTTGTGGTGTTATTAAAACAGAGAAAACATGAAAACAATTAAATCATTTTCAAAAGTAACAATGTTGTTGGCATTTGTAGCATTTGCCAATACATTAATGGCCGCAGGAAACTTAAAAGTAAACATTCTTCCATTGACGTCAGAAACTGCTGTTGTAGCTATTTCTGCTGCTGATGCTGCTAATTTCAAGATTAGCATTGAGAACGATAAAGGTGAGAAAGTTTATTATAAAGAAACAGATGCTGACAGTAAAGATTATCGTAAAGTTTTTGATTTTTCAAACCTCGAAAAAGGTGATTACAAATTATCAGTTTCGATGAATGGTTTAACCACCGAGCGTTTGTTTAAAATCGACAACGCAAACATTGCAGTAGGTAACGAAAAAAGCCTTATCGAACCTTATTTCTCTTTTAAGGATGGCGTTCTGAAAATGTCTTACCTCAATTTTCCGGAAGAAAACATTAGTTTGAATTTCTACACCAACAGCGACCTTGTTTATTCGAAGGAACTTGGTAACAAATTCAATGTTATTGAAGGATTTGACCTTTCGAAACTTGAAAAAGGAAGTTATTCAGTAGTGCTTTCTACCAACAGTAAATCGTATACATACGACGTAAATCTGAAATAATACATTAGAAAATCACCTGTTAAAAATGATGCGGCTTCAGTTGAGGCCGCATTTTTTATGTCTTTTATTTTAAGAAAGCAACGAATAGCTCTCTTTTGGGCCAGTTGGTGAAAGTCAATACTTTAAATTGTAAAAGTCAAAATAAAATTAACTTTGCAGCTTTATTCAGCAAAGCATATATGGGAAGAGAACAGGTTGAAATTATGGCTCCGGTTGGTTCGTATGAATCGCTAATTGCAGCCATTCAGGCAGGTGCAGGATCGGTATATTTTGGCGTTGAACAATTAAATATGCGTGCGCGCTCATCGAATAATTTTACCATCGACGATCTAAGGAAGATTGCAGAAATAGCTCATTCGAAAGGAGTTAAGACTTACCTGACAGTGAATGTTGTTGTTTTCGATACAGAGTTGGAGCAATTGCACAAAATTATCGATGCCGCAAAAGAAGCAGGTATTTCGGCCATAATCGCCTCCGATATTTCAGCTATTTTGTATGCCCGCCAGGTGGGAGTTGAGGTTCATATCTCAACGCAGGTAAATATTACCAACATTGAAGCGGTTAAGTTTTATGCTCAATTTGCTGATGTCGTGGTTCTTGCGCGCGAAATGAATGTTGGTCGTGTTTGGGAAATTTCGCGCCAGATCCGTGAGCAAAACATTACCGGACCTTCCGGAGAATTGGTGAAGCTTGAAATGTTTGTGCATGGCGCTCTATGCATGGCCGTTTCAGGAAAATGTTACCTGAGTCTGCACGAGATGAATTCATCAGCCAACCGGGGAAGCTGCATGCAGTCGTGCCGCCGAGCATACATTGTAACCGATAAGGAGACCGGCGCAGAACTTGAGGTTGACAACGAATACATCATGTCGCCCAAAGATTTAAAATCCATTCATTTCCTGAATAAATTACTCGATTCCGGCGTTTCTGTGCTGAAAATTGAAGGACGGGCACGGTCGCCCGAATATGTTTATACGGTTGTGGAATGTTACCGCGAAGCGGTTGCAGCGTATTTTGAGGGCTCGTTTACCGAAGAGAAAATTGCCGACTGGGACGAACGACTGTCATCCGTTTTCAACCGTGGTTTTTGGGACGGATATTATTTGGGGCAACATTTGGGCGAGTGGAGTAAAAACTACGGATCGCTTGCTACACACCGGAAAGTTTATGTGGGTAAAGGCCTGAACTATTTTTCGAACCTGAAAGTGGCTGAATTTAAACTGGAAACGGGACCCTTGAAAGTTGGAGACGAAATTTACATAACCGGTCCAACAACCGGACTCGTAAAAACTGTTGTGAGTGAAATACAGCTTGACAAACATTCGGTTGAGGAAGCTCCTAAAGGCTCGTATATTTCTATTCCGGTGGAAACGAAGATCAGGAAATCGGATAAACTGTATAAAATTGTTGAGGCAGCGGAAGTGAAACAGCAATAATGTCAAATCTTAATTATTGGTTTTTGAATTCTGAATATTAAATCATTCAACAATCCAGATTTAGGATTCCAATACTCGGTCAATCTTTGTATTTTTGAGATAAATTTGATCTTTTATGCGCAAATCTGTTATTCTTTCGGGTGTTGTTATTTTCGTTGTGGCCTTGTCTTTCTTTGGCATAAAGTTTTTTTCAAAGCCTGAAGCTCCTGTTATTCAAACTTTTCTGACCAAACAGAATCCGGCGTACAAAGCGGTTCCATTAAAAAGTCCGCTGATTATCGAAGTTAAAAATCAGGATGGCTTTTTTAATGCGCTGAAAGGCGATTTCCCGGTACTTACTGAATTACGCGGAATGCCCGAATTTCAAAATCTCTTTTCGGACCTGACTGATTTCCGAAACTTTATGAGCAGTCGTTCAGGAATAAGTACACTTCTGAAAAGCAAATCAATAATCATATCTGTAAATCCGTCAGGAAAGAATGAACTGGCTAATCTTTATCTCGTCCAGTTAAATGACGATACCGAAGCGAAAACCGCAGCTGAAACTGTTTCCAGAGAATTGGGTTCGGCGTATTCAATAAATCGCCGGAATTACGACAACTCAACTATTTTCAGTGCAAAATCGGAGGAACTGAATTTTTATTTTGCCGTTGCCGGTGATATATTTCTGGCCAGTCAGGATTTTATACTGATCGAACAGGCTATTCGGCAGGCACATTCTGTTAATCTACTTGACAACAGGCAATTTACCGAAGTTTATAAAACGATTGAAGAAACTGCTTTGGCCAATGTGTTTATCAATCATCTGACCATTCATCAAATTGTGGCCAAATTTGTGGCTCCGGACATTCGGAAAACGATCAGCCAGATTTCGTCGTATTCCAATTGGACTGGTCTGGACCTTTCGGCAAAAACTTCGGAACTGGAGCTTAACGGATACAGTGTAACAAAAGATTCGACCGATAATTACCTCAGTGTTTTTAAGAATCAGGAAGCAAATAAATTTACCATTGATGAAGCAATTCCCTACAACGCTTCGTTTTTTGTAGCCGTGAACCTTAAAAATTCGGGTCGTTATATCGATCAGTATGAGTCGTTTCTGAAAACAAAAGGTAATTTTTATCCGCGTGAAATGAAACTGATTGATTTCAGAAAGAAAACCAATTCCGATCCGGTCAGGTTAATGAAGGAAATTACGGCGAACCAGGTGGCTGGAGTTTATACAACGATCAATAAATCGGAACCGTCGCAAAATCGATTTTTTGTGGCTGAATTGATTGATGAATCGGATGCCCGCGGAAAACTGGATAAGGTTTTTTCTGAATTCAGGAAAACCGGGAAAACCGGCGACGAGAAATTGGTTAATGAATTTTCAGCCGGTGGTAAAAATTCGTTCGAGATATACAGTCTTCCTTTTGGAACGATGGCTGAGTCGCTTTTTGGAAGGGCATTTTCAGGAATTAGTGCGAATTATTTTGTGCTGTACAAAAAATATATGATTTGCGGCGATAATTTGCCTGGATTGAAAAACTACCTCCAGAATTTGGTCGCCGGAAAAACACTGGCAACTGATTCAACATTTCAGGCCAATTATAAGGATGCGCAGCAAAATCCCAATTTTTACCTTTATACACGCGTTCCAAAAATCTTCAGACTAAAAGATGTTTTGTTGCGGGCAGAATACAGCGACTTGCTTTCGAAAAACGAAGATATCATTCGTAAATACAGCACTTTTTCTTGGCAGTTTTCGGTTTCGGATGGCATGATTAAAAATCGGCTTAATCTGAAATTCGACCCGAATGCGAAGGAAGAACCGCAGGCGGTGTGGCAAATTAAGCTTGAAAAACCACTTGCAATGCAGCCGAAATTTGTATTAAATCACAAGGACATGCCGAACCGCGAGGTTATTGTTCGCGACGAACAAAACAACGTTTCGCTGATTTCAAAGGATGGCGTTGTGTTGTGGACGATTAACATTCCGGGTGAAATTGTGGGTGATATTCAGCAGATTGACATCTATCGGACAAATCGGTATCAATATATTTTCAACACCAAGACACAGCTTTTCGTGATTGATCGGTTGGGAAATAAGGTTGGAAAATTCCCGGTAACGCTGAAATCTGTTGCTTCGAATGGGGTTTCGGTTGCTGAATACGGGAAAAACAAGGAATACCGGTTTTTTGTTGCCGGAGAAGATAAACAGATTTATGTGTTCGATCGCGATGGTCGGCTTGTTCCGCAGTGGAAATTCGAAGGATCTGAAAGTATGGTCACTTCGCCAATTTGTCACGTGGACCTCGATGGCAAAGATTACCTCGTTTTCTCGGATAAAACAAATACCTATTTCCTTGACAGGCAGGGCAAAAATCGTGGAATTCAATCCAGTCCGTTTGAACATTCGAAAAACGAAATGTATTTGTTTGGAACAGATAATCCGCATTTAATTGCTACCGATTTATCCGGAAAGATTCATATTTTGGATTTTACCGGACAGCAGGAAATAAAGGATTTTGGAAAATTCGGTTCAACTCACCGCTTTGCTGTGGCCGATTTGGATGGAAATGGAACTCCGGAATATCTTTTTGCAGATGGTAAAAAACTGACTGCGCTTGCTTCGGATGGCAAAGTTTTATTCGAACATTCTTTTAACTTTGTGATCAGCGAAGCTCCTTTCGTATGTTCAATGGGTAAAGGTGTATCCAAAATCGGAGTAGTCGTTGAGGGCGAAAATAAAGTTTATTTATTGAGTGCAAAAGGTTCGGTGACCCGAGGGTTCCCGCTCGACGGCAATACTGGTTTCATTCTGGGCAAATTCAATGACTCTAATTCATGGTTTAATCTGGTCACTGGTTCGGAAGGAAACATGCTGATAAATTACCGGATTGAATAGGTTAATTACTTCAACAAATCCATGCAGATTTAAATTCACTTTAATTCTACATGGATTTGTTGGGAATTAACTCATGAACTTCACTAATTTGGGGCAAGATACTACACACTTTTAACTTTCACGACCCCTTTTTGGTAGGCTTCAAGAAGGCGGTTCAAATCCTGAATCTGACTTTTGATATGGGTTCCTGAATCTGTATCTCCAACCTTGATCCGGTCAGTTGATCGCTCAATCATACTTCGGATAGATACAATATCAACTTCTTCCTGAATAGCATTTCTTCTGGACTCGAAAGGGGCATGCTCGGCAAGAATTAAGCTATACGAATCATAGATTAAGGTATATCCTGCAATACCTGTTACCTTTTGGTAAGGTTTTGACATTCCACCATCTATTACGAAAAGTTTTCCTTCTGCTTTCACCGGACTTTCTCCTCTCCCAACTTTTACAGGCACATGCCCATTAATAATATGTGACTTTTCAGGATCAAGACCAAACTCTTCTAAAATGCGTACACAGGTTTCCTTATCGTCACGCAATTTATAGTACATATTGCTCTCTTCGTACTGAGCTTCTTTGTCATTCAGAAAATAGCGCTCAAAAGTGGCCATTTTGTTTTTACCATATAGTGGAGAATCGGCTCCACACCACAAGTACCACATGTAGTCCCGGTCTCTGCTTCTTTTATCCTGTCGTTCGCGGTTATAATATGCCCGGCGCGAAATCAGATCAAATTGCTCGCATAACGCTTTCCCTTTGTATTTTTCGCCGTGTATCGTAACTTCCTTAAAATTCCCGTTTTCATCCAATGGAATACATCCGTGATACAACAAATTTGAGTTATAGGTCAGGAAGGTGCTTCCTTTTGAAAACAAGGTTTTTACATGTCGCTGAAGACGTTCGCAATTTAAAAAGGAGAAACGAAGTTTTTCGGCCAACTCCTTTTCTTCAGGAGTTAATTCGTATGGATTTTGAGGATCAATGGTAGGGAAATTAGTGTCAATTAGTTTCAATTCACGACCGTCAAGGGTAATGGTGCCTTTTTCATAATCGATTTTATCCAGCAATAAACGGTCATCCATATTCATTTCCGGACTTCGTCGCACAATTTCTCCAATAAGCTTCATCTCAATAATCATAATGGCCTTGTGCATTTTGCTGGTCAACTGGATATGTGTCGATCCAATATTTTCGGGTGGTGTATTCACAGGGATAAATGCCTCGCAGGGATCTCCTTCGTAAGCTCTCATGGCGAAGGTGGCTAACGGCAAAAGATTTATACCGTAGGCATCCTCCAGAGTGGCCAGGTTATCGTACCGGGCGCTAACACGGATAACGCCTGCGATACTCGCCCGAATTCCTGAAGCTGCTGCCATCCAGAAAATATCATGATTTCCCCATTGTATATCCACCGAATAATGGTTATGTATTACATCCATTACCTTGTCGGCATGCGGCCCACGATCAAAAACATCTCCAATTACATGCAGGCGATCGATTAGAAGACGCTGAATAAATTTGCTTATGGCGATAATAAAATAATTCGCACGGCCTACATTTATGATTGATCTGATGATACTATTAAAGTATTGCTCTTTTTTTCCGCTGTATTCATTTAGCAACTCATCAATAATGAAGGCAAAATCGTCAGGCATGGCCTTTCTGACTTTCGATCGGGTATATTTATCAGCCGAAACCCGGGCAACTTCAACTAACCGATGTAACGTAACCGAATACCAACTGTCAAGATCTTCTTCTGTTTTCGTAATGATTTCCAGTTTTTCTTCCGGATAATAGATCAATGTGGCTAATTGTCGTTTCGTTTTTTCGTCCAGAGAGTATTGATAGACAGCATCAATCTTTTTCCGCACCATGCCCGAAGCATTTCGCAAAACATGACTAAATGTTTCGTACGCCCCATGTATGTCTGTGAGAAAATGTTCTGTTCCTTTCGGAAGGTTCAGAATAGCCTCTAGGTTAATAATTTCTGTACTTGCGGCCTGCACAGTTGGGAATTTTTCCGCAAGTAAGTTTAAGTGCTTTAATTCGTCGGCACTATAGCCATTTTTAAACGATTCACTTTTTTCGTAATCCGAAACCATTTTGTAAGTAATATATTAGGTTTATAAACGTCGTAAACAGTTGTTTTAGTTTTCCTGATTTTTACAGTTGTTAGGATATTACAATATAACAAAATGAATGGGTTTTAAGATTTCTTTGTAAGTAGATCATTAGTGTTGCGTTGTTTTTAAATTAATCGTTGTAACTAAATAAAATTCAATAAGATATAGACGTTCTTTGATTTTTTGATTTCAATTCATGGTAGTTTCGAAAGAAAAACCGTGAATAAAGGAAAGTTTGTATTTGCTCAATTGGTGTCTTTTGTTTGCCGATATGAATTCGACAAGTGTGTTTCCCGTTACAATGGGGATTATAAAGTCCAGGACTTTAGCTGTTGGAACCAATTTCTGGCCATGATTTTTGGTCAATTGACTCATCGGGAAAGTATCCGCGACATCATCCCTGTTTAAATGCTCATCAGAACAAGGTTTATCATCTGGGTATCAAGAAAGTGGTTTCGCATTCGACTTTGACAAGAGCCAATGAAAACAGAGACTGGCGCATTTATGCAGACTTTGCTAACTATCTGATCGAACTGGTTAGGCCTCTTTATTGCCGGGACAATGATTTTGACCTTGAGCTGGACAATCCTGTTTTTGCGCTGGATTCAACCACCATTGACTTGTGCCTTTCTGTGTTCAGATGGGCGAAGTTCCGAAAAGCAAAAGGTGCAGTAAAACTTCACACTTTACTTGATTTGAAGACCGATATCCCGGTTTTCATCCATATAAGCGATGGGAAGAAGCATGATGTCAATGTGCTGGATATGCTCGAATTTGAAAATGGTGCTTTTTATGTGATGGACAAAGGCTACATCGACTTTGCCCGTTTTTATAAGATCACGCTTTCAGGAGCATTTTTCGTAACAAGAGCAAAAAATAACCTGAGTTTCAGGCGGCTTTATTCTTCCAAGGTAGAAAAGACAACAGGACTTCGATGCGATCAAACCATAAAACTAACAGGATATAAAAGTTCAAGATTATACCCCATTTATCTTCGCAGGATCAAGTTTTATGATGCTGACAACAGGCGGACTCTGGTTTTTATAACCAACAACTTTGAAGTTGATGCCCTGACCATTGCTTTGCTTTACAAACATCGCTGGCAAATTGAGTTGTTCTTCAAATGGATCAAGCAGCATTTGCGAATCAAGACATTCTGGGGAACATCAGCTAATGCTGTAAAAACTCAAGTCTGGATTGCGGTTTGTACTTACTTGTTAATTGCCTATGCCAAAAAACAACTCAAATCAGACCTATCTCTCTACGAAATTACACAAATAATAAGCGTGTCGACATTTGACAAAACACCACTAAATGAGCTACTTACAAACTTTTCAAAGAACGATGAAATCAAAGATCTCTGTAATCAATTGAATTTGTTCGACTTATAACGCAACACTAATGTAAGTAGATTATCAATCATTCATTGACAGAAGATGAGTAAAAACACTAATTTTTCATGTAGCGAAATTTTAAATGATTTCATTGTTGTTATTCTTAAAACAGAAAACCCGGACTCATTTCGAATCCGGGCGCTGTAAATGATTCTCTCAAGATCAAATTACACTGAATATCTTTTCAGGCCTCTTTCCATTGTTCGTTCATCAGTTTCACTGCAGCAGGCAAAGTGATTTTTGGATCACCGACCGAACCGCATTCAAAACTTACAAAATCCTGATAATTGATTTCTTTTAATCCTCGGAAACCATTGATGTAATTATCGGCTTCGCCATCTTCACCGGGCATCTTGCGCCTTTTGCGGCTGGCAATGTGAACATGGTGCAAATAATCACCAGCAGCCAGAAATGCGGCACGGTCATTGGTTTCTTCCCAGGTCATGTGCCAGAAATCACCCATTACTGCGGCGCCAGCACTTTTCACATCACGCACGATTGCAGCTCCATCGGGCACCTGGCGGCAGAAATAGCATTCTTCGCGATTTAATGGTTCGAGCAATATGCGTGTTTTATGCTCCAATGCGAAATCGCCAAGTTCTTTCATTTGACCGAGTAAAAGTTCGCGTGCTTCTTTATCAGGCAAGGATTTCTGATTATTGAAGGCCGGTACAAAAATCAACCCGGTTGAGCCTAAAGCTCCGGCGGCTTCTATAATTACTTTCATCGAATCCATGCATTTTTTCTGAATGGCAGGATCATCAGCTATGAGCCAACCTTCAAATCCAGCGCAGGTTGCGCTAACTTTCAGGTTTCGGTTTTGCAGTGCCTTTTGTATCTCACCAATTCTTTTTTCGAGGCCACCGCCCCAGAATTCGATGCCAACAATACCGAGTGACTCAATAAAGTCGAGCTTTTCATTCAGTTCCTTGCCTGGTGCAACTCCTTCCTGACACGAAATCTTCAGCTTCTGCGATTTGTGTTTTCCGGAACGAGATTCACTGCTGAATGAAGAGAAAAGTCCGCCCGATGCAGCGAGTGCAGCACCGGATGCGGCCGTTCCTAAAAATGATCTTCTGTTAAGAGTCATACCTTATCGTGTTTGGTTTCCCTGTGGTGTTCCTGCAATATGAATAAATTCGGGCAGTTTAAACTCTTTTCCTGCTCCGTACCCTTCTTTGGCTGCAGCCATAGTTTTAGTCATGTCAATGTCTTTCGGGAAAAGATCGAGTGGTGAAGCAGTCATTTCGTCCCATGTGACTTTCTTTCCGGAGTATGCCGATTCGCGCCCCATGATGGCAGCCATGTTGGCAACAGCCGTTTCGGACGCCAGTTCAATCGGTTTTCCCGCGCGGATATGGTTAATCCAGTTCACGTGCTCCAAGGTATATGGGTCGGTTTGCTTGAAATTGGCTTTTTCGGCTTCGTAATCGAATTTCCAGATTTCGTTGCCTTGCAGGTCTTTGATAATGTGTCCGTCAGAAGTCCATGATCCTTTGGTGCCCTGGATAAATTCCCAAACTCCACCCTCTGTTCCGTTGATCTGGCGACAGGTGCTGTGCATGTGAATACCGTTTTCCATTTCAAAATCGACGCTGAAATTGTCGAACTGGTTACCGGTAACGCGGCGCTGACGCGATCCAAATCCAAGAGCTGATTTTGGTTTTAGTCCTGAAAACCAAGTGAATACGTCCAGATTGTGAACGTGTTGTTCAACAATATGGTCGCCTGAAAGCCATTCCCAGTTTACCCAGTCGCGGATCATCCATTCCAGATCCGACCATTTTGGGTCACGGTCCCTGAACCAGAGCATCCCGCCACACCAGTATACCGTTCCGCCCGTTATTTCACCGATAGTTCCATTCATGATTTGTTCGTATGAAGCTACATAATCCCGCTTGTGGTGTCGTTGTGTACCGGTTACCACGCAAAGGCCTTTTGCTTCGGCTTGCTTGGCTGTGGCTACGATGGTTCGGTAACCTACCGGATCAACGCAAATCGGTTTTTCGAGGAAGCAATGTTTGCCTTTTTCCACCGCGTACTTGAAAATTTCGGCGCGGAAATTGGGTGGCGTGGCGGTAATAATCACGTCCACGTCGCTGTCAATAACTTTTTGGTAAGCGTCAAGTCCTATAAATTTTTTGTCTGCTGCAATGTCGATATTTTTTTCTTTTTTCAGGTTTTCAGCTAACCCTTCCAAACGGTCAATGTAAGTATCGCCTAAAGCCACAATAGTAACATTATCGGCCGCGTTGAGGAAGTTAAACGCTGCACCGGAGCCTCGCCCGCCACAGCCAATTACGCCAGCTCTCAGGGGTTTGCCTTCTGCAGCTTTATCAACCAGATTGGGTATGTAATAAGTACCCGGCTCTTTTAATGGCTGTATTTTTGGTGTACTGCTGCACGATGTTAACGCCGCAACACTTCCTGTACCAATTGCGCCCAATGCCCCGGCTGCAGCCGAGCTTTTCAAGAATGAACGTCTGTCAATACCTTTTTTCATATCGGATAAATTTTTAGTTAGTAAATTAGTTTATTTATTGAATTTTTATTGAATTATCTGGTTCACAAACAACCCTGAAACCGATGCCTTTAACATCGGAGTACCACCAGATACTTTTGGGCTGTTGCGGGTCGGTTTTCAGCCAAGCGTCGTGTTGGCTGTGGTCGCGGGCGGCCGCACGAACGTCGGCTGCATCCGAAATATAATTACCGCCGCGCACAACCCATTCCTCGCCTTCGGTTACGAGTGGGTTAGTCACCTTTCCGCTGTTTTTTGTATAAGCGTCGGGTGCATAGCGGTCGGCACAATATTCCATTACGTTGCCCAGCATATTTTTCAGACCGAATGGATTAGGCTTAACTTCTTCAGGCAAGTGCGTTTTGCCTTTGCTATTGTTTGCATAAATGACATACTCCGAAATTGGTTTGGTTTCGGCGGCCGAGATTTTACGCCATAATCCTTTGTTGGAGAACTTATCCGGTTTTCCATCAAAGAAATACGGTGTTTCTGTACCACCGCGCGCTGCATATTCCCATTCGGCTTCTGTGGGAAGGCGGTATTTTTTGCCTGTTTTCTTGGATAGCCATTGGCAGAATGTTTCCGCACCATAATGGGTCATGGTAATTGCCGGACGTTTACCAAATCCCCAGTTTTGGTCAGGTCGCCCGTAAGGTGGGGTTGGGCCTGAAATGGCATCTACGTTCGGGTTACTGTTGTTGGCATAAATTTGTTCGGGAGGGGTGCGTCCTTCGCTCATTGTGTTACCGTAAAATGCCCAATACTCTTCCCAGGTTGTTTCCACTTCGGCCATGAAAAACGGGCTGACAGTTATCTGACGCACCGGAGATTCGTCGGGCTGGTGGAAAGGTTCGTTTTCGGGGCTGCCCATGCTGAAGGTGCCGCCTTTGATAGCGATCATTTTGAAAGATACCGATGTGCCTGGAATCTGCTCGGTATAGTTGGCAAAGGCTGTTACTGCGGCTGCCTGTTCAAAAACGGTTTTCAAACTGTCGGCATTGTTATCACTTTGTCCCGGTATGCCGGTCATCTTACCATGTTTGTAGTTCGGGTTATAATGCCCTACATCGAGGTGGCAACTGATGCACTGCAAATCCAGTTTCTTTTCGTTGTTTTCATAGTAAAGGTGCGCAGCTATGCCTGCGTCCGCTAAATCTTTCGGGAACAGGTTCTGGTGGCAATGCTTGCACGATGCATTCGGGATATATTTCACGGCATGTTCCAGTTCCGACTTCATCTCCCAATTGAAATCTGCCGAATCCTTGGTTAGATAGCCGTAAATATCTTTAAGCCCAAGCTTGGCTTTTTCAATCATATAACCTTCGCCTTTGGGCGGCAAATGGCATTCCACGCAGTGAACTTTGATTCCTGCTTTGTTGTCGTAATGTGATGATAATTTCCAGGATACAAATACATGCGGGTGGACATGACACGAGGCGCAAAATTCATCGGTCGAAGTATATTCGATGGTTTTATTTCCAACAAAGGCGAGAAATATTCCGAGGATAAATGAAATGAATAAAACGAGAAGTATTCGTTTACGCAAAAAGGCTATAGTCTTTTTCAGCATCGAGGTTTAGTTTTGTTATCTGAACGAATTTAGGTTGATCAAAAATAGTAAAAATTGGTGCAATGCAGCGTTATCGGCAAAAAAAGTGTGAACTTGTTCAGGAAAGGTCGTGCAAGAAGTTGACGAATTTATTTGTTTACAAACCAAAAAGGAATTTACCTTTGGGGCTTCGAACCCTAAATTAAAAGTGAGTTAAACCATTAAACTGTATAAACATGAATTTAGAAACATTAGCTGCAGGATTTCAACTTGAAGGAACTGTTGACCGTGTAGAAGCCATGGGAGAGGGGTTTATTAACGACACCTATATTGTTTACACCAAGGAAGATACAGCTCCTGACTATTTACTTCAGCGCAAGAATAAAAAGATTTTTACCAATGTTCCGGCCATGATGGAGAATATTGTGAAAGTCTGCAATCACATCAAAGCTAAAGTTGAGGCCAAACACGGCGATCCAATGCGCGAGGCGATGACTGTTGTTCCGGCAAAAGATGGAAAGCTCTATTTTCAGGATGAAGAAGGTGAGTTTTGGGCCATTTGCATTTTTATTAGCGATACAATTACATATAATTCGGCAAAAACTCCGGAACTGGCTTTCCAGGGGGGCAAGGGAATCGGTTTGTTTCAAGCGATGGTGGCTGATTTGAACGAGCCGCTGACCGATATACTTCCGGGTTTTCACAACATCCGATACCGTTTCAACCAGTGGGATGCAGTTTTGGCGAAAGATCCGGTCGGCCGGAAAGCTAAATTGGCTGAAGAAATCGGTTGGATTGAAAGTCGCCGCGAGGAAATGCTCAATTTCTGGGAACTGGTTGAAAGCGGTGAAATTCCGACCAGAATCACACACAACGATACAAAAATTAACAACATTCTTTTTGATAAAAACGGCGAAGTTTTGTGCGTGATTGACCTCGACACTGTACTGAACAGCACTTGCCTGAATGATTTTGGCGACGCCATGCGATCGTACACCAACACCGGGCAGGAAGACGATGAAAATCTGGATGCTGTTTCAAGCGATCTCAAGATTTTTGAAGGTTTTACCAAAGGTTATTTGTCGCAAGCCATATCTTTCCTGAATAAAAAGGAATTGGAATACCTGGCATTTTCGGCCAAATACATTACATACGAGCAGGTTTTGCGTTTCCTGATGGATTACATCGACGGCGACAATTATTACAAAATCAAAAGTCCGGAGCACAATTACCAGCGCACGATTGCCCAATATAAATTATTGACCAGCATGGAGGAACAATATGATGAAATGTGTAGGATTGTCCGCACTGTTACTGATAATCTCGTTCAGTCAGTTTCCTGAAATCGGGAAAAATTTAAGCTTACAACCAGATAATAATGTTGAAAATTCTGATTCAAAAAGTACTACAATGAAAGTTGGAAAAATACTGGAAGGTTTTACAAATCCACCGTTGGAATTGATTGCCGAAACACTTGATCTGGAAATTAGTCCGCTCCAATTAGAAACGGTTAATTGGGAAGAATTTCCCTACAAACCTGATGTATCGGTGCAGATTGGCTACAACGAGGAAGAGTTGTTTCTTCAGTATAAAGTTGAAGAACAATCGGTAAAGGCTGAAGTAACCGAGAGTAATGGGAAGGTTTGGACCGACAGTTGTGTCGAGTTTTTTCTTTCTCCGGAAGGAAACGACGAATACTACAACCTCGAAATGACCTGCATTGGAACTGCTTTGCTGGGTTTCCGAAAAAAAGGAGACCCAACTGTTCATGCGCCTGAAGAGCAGATTGCCACAATCCGAAGAATTTCTTCACTTGGTAGTTCGCCGTTTTCGGAGCGAAAAGAACGAACCAAATGGCAAATCACCATGGCCATTCCATGGAAAGTATTCTTCAAACACCAATTAAACCCAGCTTCAGGAACAAAAATGCGAGGCAATTTTTACAAATGCGGCGACGAATTGAGCGTTCCTCATTTTGTTTCGTGGACCAAAATTAAAAACGAAAAGCCAAGCTTCCACGAACCTGCATTTTTCGGAGGGCTGGAGTTTGAATAGCGCGTTGTAAATTGGTTTGCGCTCGGTGATAGAAGGATTAAGTTGTCAATTTTAACTCTTGTTTCGTTTAACCAACGGAATACAAATTAAATCTACCAACAAATATTTACCTTCAAATCCTATATTTGTTGGTGAAAATAGTGCTTCAGGAATTTTTAAAGAGATACATCGAATTCAATACCTGCAAAGTTGAATTGCTTCGCAAAAGTGCTCCATGATTTTCCCATTTTGATGAGATCCAAACATTAAACGAAATAAAATGAAGTCAGCTTTTTCTTATTTCCCTTTGTTGGCAGCCCTTCCACTGGGATTTTTACCTTCAAATGGCGCTGCACAAAGTCAGGCACAAAAGCCAAACGTAATTTATATTTATGGCGACGACGTTGGCTATGGCGATTTAAGTTGCAACGGGGCGAAAACCATTTCAACACCGAACGTTGACAAATTAGCCAAGCAAGGTTTGTTGTTTACCAATATGCACAGCACCGCCGCCCAGTGTACACCATCGCGTTATTCACTCCTGACTGGCGAATACGCCTGGCGACGCCCCGGAACGGGAATCGCTGCCGGTGATGCAGGTTCAATAATTCGTCCGGAAAGATTTACACTAGCCGACGTATTTAAAACAGCAGGTTATCAAACCGCAGCGA
Source organism: Prolixibacteraceae bacterium (assembly GCA_963677955.2). Taxonomy (GTDB): domain Bacteria; phylum Bacteroidota; class Bacteroidia; order Bacteroidales; family Prolixibacteraceae; genus Aquipluma. Next base: position 1,716,044 of record CAXXQR010000001.1, on the reverse strand, counting down.
TCGGGAAATGGCATTTGGGACTCGGAGACAAAACCGGAACACAGGACTGGAACGGACACATTACGCCGGGCCCATCTGATCTGGGTTTCGATTATTCTTTCATACTGGCGGCTACGGGCGACCGGGTTCCATGCGTTTATCTTGAAAACGAACATGTACGCAATCTCGATCCGAAAGACCCGATTTCTGTTAGCTACAAACAAAATTTTGAAGGTGAACCAACCGGCAAATTGAATCCTGAATTGCTGGTTATGCACCCCAGTCAGGGACATGCCCAGTCAATTGTAAACGGCATTTCAAGGATAGGCTACATGAAAGGAGGCAAATCGGCACTTTGGAAAGACGATGAAATTTCAACCGAAATCACTGCCAAGGCCCTCGATTTCATTGAACAGCACCAGAGCAAACCTTTCTTTTTGTACTTGGCCACTCAGGACATTCATGTTCCCCGTGTTCCGAACAAGAAGTTTGTTGGTAAAAGTGGCATGGGACCACGCGGAGACGCCATTCTCGAATTCGACTGGACCGTTGGCGAAGTCATGAAAACCCTTGAAAAACTTGGCCTGGATAAGAATACGATTGTCATTCTTTCGAGCGACAATGGCCCTGTGGTTGACGACGGTTATATGGATCAAGCGGTTGAACTGCTTGGAAATCATAAACCAGCAGGTCCATACCGCGGAGGTAAATACAGCAGTTTCGAAGGAGGAACACGGGTCCCGGGCATTATTCGCTGGGCAGGTACTATAAAGCCGGGCGTTTCGGATAACCTCATGTGCCAGGTGGATATGCTGGCCACTTTTGCCAACATGTTGCAGGTAAAAATACCCGAAGGTGCAGCGCCCGACAGCGAGAACCATCTGGATTCGTGGCTGAATAAAGGTGGAAAAGGCCGCGATTATTTGGTCTTGCAAAATGTACAAAATAACCTTTCAATCGAAAATGGTAGATGGAAATACATTGCTCCCGGAAAAGGTCCGGCCTACGATAAATACACCAATACTGAATTTGGGAACTCAGAGGTTGACCAATTGTACGATTTGTCGGTTGACACTGGCGAGAAAAACAACATGGCTGCTGGCAAGAAGAGTGAAGTTGATCTGCTTCGGGCCAAGTTGGATGAAGTAAAATCCGCGACCAAATAAGTTTGGCTGAAAGCGGGTTACACACATTCAGGAATTAAACGATGTTTCGGCGGTACATCCGGAAATCGTAAAACAAATGGAACAAATCATGGTTAAGGAACATGTTTCGGCAGTGAACGAGAAATTCAGGATGAAGCAACTTGGCGATTAACAAAACTTGCAATTTTTGCACTGGTTTTGAGCTGTTATTACATCACGTTCAACGGCCTTTCATAGTAACGATATGGAAGGCCGTTCACGTTTTGGTAGAACCCGTAATTTTGTACTTCGAAGTAGTATTTTATCCTTTTTTCATACTTTTGAGTCGGAAATCTTTCACACTCACCAATGGACGATCAATCGATTTGGACCGGAATAACACAAGGCAACGTGAATTCTTTGCGCGTGTTGCACGATAAATATTACCGTCCGTTGTGGCTGTGGGCTGTTAAGCATACGAAAAACGAATCGCTTTCCGAAGAACTGGTTTCCGACTGTTTTATCAAATTATGGGACAGCCGTCGAAAAATTATCATCGAAAAATCGCTGAAATCCTATTTGTTCCTGATGCTCCGGAACCAGATTGTAAGTCAGATGCGTAAACCAAAGCACGATTTTGTTTCAGCTAACGAAGCGCTACCCGATCTTCCAGAATCCTCCGAAATCAATGATCAGGAGTTTTATGCCGAATTGTATACCGCCATCGCGAAAATTCCGGAGCAACGGCGAAAAATACTTGAACTGGCTGTTTTCGACTCGAAAACCTATAAAGAAATTGCTACTCAACTGGATATTTCGGTTAACACGGTGAAAACACAAATGGGCAGGGCATACCATTTCCTGAAAGAAGAACTCGACCCGAAGAATTTCCTGCTGTTTCATTTTTTCCTGAAAGCCCCAAAGTCTGCTCGGCTATAGACTTTTGCTATTCTGTGATTTCATTCTGAAATTCTTTCAAAATTTTTTCTCCGGCTGTCACCCGCGTTTGTCCCTTTTTGCGTCGTTAAGGGTATATATTCAGATTGAAATGGACAAAAGCGAAGAAAAGTACTGGGAATTAATTGCCGGCAAGTTGCACGGTGAGATCAATCCTGAAGAAAATGCCGTTTTTGAAAAAGAGATGGAAGACCCTCAGCAAAGGTCGCTTTATAGGAAATCAAAAAAAATTCGGGAAGGATTTTTTGAGGCGAGAAAGCTTAATAATGCAACTCCCGGCTCTTCATGGGACAAGATTGACAATCATGTCAGGAATAGAACCACAAAATTTTATTTGCAAAACTTCCTGAAATATGCAGCAATTCTGCTTATTGCTTTTGTAGGAGGATATTTGGTCAACAATTTTATAAATAAAGATGATCGGCCAGTTCAATATGCAGAAATGGAAATTATGTATGGTCAAACCGGTCATCTTTTTCTATTCGACGGAACTGAAGTCTGGTTGAATTCAGGATCGAAATTCAGGTATCCAAGTAAATTTAACAGGAACGAGCGAAACGTTTATTTGGAAGGCGAGGCCTTTTTCAAAGTGGTTCACAACGAAAAATTACCATTCAAAGTAAAAACAGCGCACCTCGAGGTTGAGGATTTGGGTACCTCGTTCAATATTTCTGCTTATGCCGATGATCGGGATGAATCGGTGGTGCTTGTTGATGGCAAAGTTCAGTTAAACAACACATTCGGGAAGAAGATCGGGAAAATGGATCCGGGGCAAATTGCCGTAAAAAGAGTAGGTGATAAAGCAATTCGGGTGCAGGACATTGATCCTTATTTTTATATAAGCTGGAAAGATGGTAAAGTCGTTTTCGACGGAGAGCGCCTCGACGACATCGCAAAAAAAATAGAGCGTTGGTACAATGTCGAGGTCAGTTTCGAAAAGGAAAGCCTGAAAGCCTTCAAACTTTCAGGAACTATTTTGCGAAATAAGCCGATCGACCAGACCATTATAGCCATGGAACTTTTAGCCCCTATTGAATTTAAGTATGAAGTTAAGACTGGAGAGAAGAATAAAATAACCGTTATCCAAAAACAATAAATCGCGAGGGAATGAAAAAAAGAAAGCGATGAAATGCTTGGACCCATTTCACCGCCGGTAAATAAAACAATAATTGTTTCATCTAAACTTAACAAATTTATGAAAAAACATCGAGAATGGAACAGTCGTGTCCGGCTGTTACGAAAACTATTACGAGTTATGAAACTAACCAGCTTTTTACTACTTGTTTTCGCGATCAGTGTGAGCGCTTCAACAGGTTATTCTCAATCGGCGAAACTCAACCTGCATGTAGAGAACCAATCGTTTAAAGACGTTCTTAAGCAAATCGAAAGCCAGTCGGAATTTTACTTTTATTACAACAACGACGATATCAGCAATTTGAACGAGGTTTCGATTAACGTTAGCGGGATGAAAATCGAAGACGTTCTGAACAAGCTTCTGAAAGGAACCAATCTCGAATACCAAATTATTGATCGGTACATTGCACTGAAAACAAAAGACTCGGCTTCATTGGAAACAAACGGAGTCCAGCAAAGAAAATCCGTTTCGGGGAAAGTTACTGATTCGTCTGGGACCCCGATACCGGGAGTTACGGTATTAGTCAAGGGAACTACGAACGGAGCAATTACCGATTCCGACGGTAGTTATATACTTTCAGGAGTACCCGGAGATGGAATTCTCGTATTTTCATTTGTGGGGATGAAAACCCAGGAAATTCAAGTTTCAGGTAAAACGATAATAAATATTACACTAGCTGAGGAAGCCATTGGCATTGAGGAAGTGGTTGCTATTGGGTATGGTACTGCGAAGAAAAAGGATTTGACCGGTGCAGTAAGTCGGGTTGATATTGAGGATAGCAGAACGCAACCAAATGCCAATGCTTCTCAGATTTTGCGCGGTACAACGGCAGGCGTTCAGGTGACAGATAACGGCAGACCTGGTTCCAGCGGCTCAATAATGATTCGAGGTAGAAATTCAATATCGGCGAGTAATAGTCCTTTGATTGTATTGGATGGAATTATTTATGCCGGAGGAAATTTATCCGATATCAATCCGGGAGATATTGAATCTATCGATATCTTAAAAGATGCGAGCTCGGCAGCTATTTATGGTTCTTTGGCAGCCAACGGAGTGATCGAAATAACAACAAAAAAGGGGAAAGAGGGAAAGCCAACGGTCACTTTCAATGCATATACTGGTTTTTCAGATTTTGCGCATATTCCTGATTACATGAATGCCGAAGAATATTTGGCTGCGCGGGAAGACTACATTGCTGCTGCCGGTCCGACGCCTTTTCAGCCAATAGAATTAGAAAATATAGCAGCCGGTCGGACAATAGATCCATTTGAGGAAATTAAGCAGAGTGCTCCAAATTCCAATTACGAGTTAAGTGCATCAGGGAAAAGTGACAAGGTAAATTATTTTTTCTCAGGATCATACGCTAACGTGAAGTCTCCCGTTAAAGGTGACAATTTCAGTCGTATTTCAAGCAGGTTAAATGTCGGTGTTCAGGCAACGGATTGGTTAAAAGTTGGTATTAATTCCGGATATTCGTCGCGTGACGATTCGGGTGTCAGAGCATCTTTGGTTCCAACTACGTATTTGAGTCCGTACGCCAGTCTTTACCTTGAAGACGGAGTTTCTCCAAGGCCCTTACCAATGGATATTGGATTAGTTGCAAACCCAATCATCAGTAATGTATTGGACGATCGAAAATCAATAACAAATGTTCTGTTTACAAATGGCTTTATCGATTTGGATATTTGGAAAGGGTTGTCTTATAAACTGAATGCAGGCTATACCAGAACAAATTCAAAACTTTTTACATACAAACCTGCTTACGAACCTCTTAACAGGCTGGGATCAGGTTCAAAACATCACGGAGAGAACCAAAATTTCACGTTGGAAAATATTGTTAAGTATAGTCAGGTGTTTAACGAAAAGCATAGCATTGATTTAACGTTAATGTATGGAATTTACGAGTTTCGAAATCAGTTTTCCGATCTGTCCAGTCAAAACATTTTTAATGATGCTTTGGGATATAATTCACTGGAAATAGGTGAAAGTTTTAATATTGATACCGGAGCGTCGGAAAATAAACAAAATTCGAGTATGGCAAGAATTGGGTATTCATACGCCGGCAAATACTATTTGACACTTAGTTTACGCCGCGACGGTTATTCAGCTTTTGGTGTTGGACGAAAGTATGGCGTCTTTCCTGCAGTTGCAGCCAGTTGGAACGTGTCGGAAGAAAGTTTTATGCAAAGTTTGGATTATGTGGATTTTCTAAAATTACGTGTTTCATGGGGGCGAAATGGTAATCGGGGCGTCGATGCCTATTCTTCTCTGAGTCAGGTAGATCAGTATAATTATGTTTTCGGAGATGGTGGCGGCACCGCCGTGGGTTTGAATATTAGTTCATTTGCGAATCCAAATTTGGGTTGGGAAACGACCGAAAGCCTCAATATTGGTGCCGACCTGCGTTTATTTAAAAATCGGATTGCATCATCAATAAACTTTTACACCAGCAATACTTTTGACCTCTTGTTAAAACAAACCATTCCCAATACAAATGGCTTTGAAACTTTTTTAAGGAATATCGGAGAAACAAAAAATTATGGGCTTGAAATTGATTTAACAACAACAACTATTAAGACCGGTAATTTTGAATGGGATACAAAAATTGCTTTTTCATTCAATAGAAACAAAATAACAAAACTTACAGGCAGAGATTTGAATGGAGATGGTGTTGAAGATGATGATATAGCCAGTGGTTGGTTTATCGGGAAACCATTGGGGTCGAACTATGACTATGTTTTTGATGGTGTTTTTCAGGAAGGTGATGACCTGTCATTGATTCCGGGGGCAAAACCCGGAGACCTTCGGTTTAAAGATATCAGCGGACCAGACGGCGTTCCTGACGGGAAAATTACACCTGACGATCGAACGGTTATTGGTAGTAATGAACCCGATTTCCTCGCCGGAATAACAAATATTTTCCGGTTTAAAAATTTTAGTCTTTCATCAACATTCTATATTCGTCAAGGTGGAGAAAGTGGAATCTCATCACTGAACCCGGGCACCAATTTTGCAGATCAGGCAAATTTTTTAAATGTTCCTTATTGGACTCCGGAAAATCCGATCAACACAGCTGCAAGAATCGACTACAAAAACCCATTGGGATACGGATTTTATCAGAGCAGAAGTTTTGTAAGGTTGCAGGATGTTACATTGAGTTATGAATTTGCTCCGCCAATTCTAAAAAAAATTGGGGTTAGTTCTTTGCAGGTTTACACCAGTGGAAAAAATTTGCTGACATTGACTAAGTGGAAAGGCTGGGATCCTGAGTTTGGATCGGGTGGCAGAGATCCCGGTAGTAATGGTCCACTTTTGAAAACGTATGCGATAGGCCTTAATATTTCATTATAAAAATTGACGACATGAAACTCAAAATAAATATACTGGTAATAATTATAACGTTTGTAGCGCTGACTTCCTGCAGCGATAGCTACCTGGATGAAGTTCCATTAGATCAGTTTAGCCCCGAAAATTTACTGACAAACCAATCAGGGTATGATGCTGCAGTAATTTCATTATATGCCGGCTCTCGCGAAGAGCACGCCATCGCTTCAAATAACTTCGAATACATGACTGTTGGAACAGATCTCACGCAATGGGGACGAAATGATTCTCGCGGAAATAAGGATTATAGTTTGTTGAATTCTAATTTGGATGCTACAATTGTTTATTGGGATTGGGCGTATAAGAAAATGATTGTCAGGGCAAACCTGATCCTTGAAAATATCGACGACCCCAATTTGGATATTTCAGATGAGGCGAGGGGCAACATCAAAGGTCAGGCTTTATTTTTCAGGGCTTATTCCTATAATTTTTTAGCGAATATCTACGGAGGAGTTCCAATTGTTGATAAGCGCTTAACTGAACCAAAATTTGATTTTGTTCGGAATACAAGGGAGGAAGTGCTTCAATTTGCTGCAAAAGATCTTGAAGAAGCCGTGCAAAAACTGCCTAAGGAAGTTGAAGATGGTAGAATTCCGAGAGCTGCTGCATATCATTTATTGAGTGAAGTGTATATTTCGCTGGGAATGGAATCGGGCGATGCTTCCTACTACGACAAGTCAATAAGTGCTGCCAGTAAAGTAATTAGCAAAGAAGCTGGTGATTATCAAATTATGACTGAACGCTTTGGTCCGGCGAGTTCAAAACCTGGAGACGTATTTTCTGATATTTTTGCAGATGGACAAATTAATAAATCTGAAGGAAATAAAGAAGTAATGTGGGCCTGGCAGTTCGAATCATTTACCCCGGGTGGCTCTGAAACCAATACTGCAAACAACAGCATCCGTTACTGGGGGCCTGAATATGACAAAACCAAATCACCAAACGGTTTTGCAAATCTGGCGTGCGACAGTTTAGGCCGCGGAATCGGCGTAAATTCCCCAACGAATTATTTAAAATACAATGTCTGGGCGCTTGATCCAAACGACATGAGGAATTCAGTTTATAACATCCGACGAACATATTATTTTAATAACGTGGCAGATCCGGCGTATTATGGCAAACCCATAAAAACAGGCTATAAAAATGGTAAATTGTACGTCGCTAAATCAGATGGATCGCTCTCTAACGTTGAACTCGATACACTCCGACAGTATTATCCCTATTTCCGTAAAATTGAAGGACCGGCGCGAAACGGCGATTTCCTGAGTGGAAATACCACAAAGGATTTCAGCAGAATGCGTGTAGCTGAGACTTACCTATTGCGGGCTGAGGCGTATTTCAGAAAAGGAAGCATGGATCTGGCAGCAGCAGATATTAACGTGGTAAGAGCACGAGCAAAGGCCGTATTGATTTCCGGATCTGATGTAACGGAAGATTTTATACTTGATGAACGCGCCAGAGAACTGGTTGTTGAAGAACCAAGGTTACGCACGCTAATCAGGATGGGGCGTCTGGTCGATCGTGTTCGAACCTATAATTCAGCGCCATCGGTTGCAGGTGGTCCATCTTCAGGAAAAACTATTCGGGATTTCAACAGATTCTGGCCTATCCCTCAGAAAGTAATTGATGCTAATACAGGGGCAAAGTTTGAACAAAATCCTGGCTATCCCGGCGCTAATTAGTGAGTGTTTAAATTTCCGGGATCGCTTCAAAAATAACTATCCCGGAAATTATTCAGCTTAATTCTAATGTTTAATCATACAAAATAAAATTTTAAAGATAATCCATGGTAAACCATAAATCATACAATATATCCAGGCGCAACTGGCTAAAGAGCACCGGGATTTTTTCAATCGGAACATTCATCCCCGGAGTAATTAATTCGTGTATCGCCAAGTCCGGCGGCGAATCAAAAACTATTTTGGTCGTCTCCGGATGGCAGGATGTGAACATTGGAGATATAGCACATACTCCGGGATTGCTGCACATTCTGGAAACTTTTCTTCCTGATGCAAAAATAATTCTGTGGAAAAAGAGCAATGCGACCGAAGATGTTAAGCGTTTATTGAGCTTAAATTTTCCCAAGGTAAGCGTTATTTATGGAAGTGTGGATGCAGAAAAAAATGTGGATAATTCCGAAGTTTATGAAGCATTTAAAGCGTCTGACATTCTGGTTCATGGGTCAGGCCCTTCAGTGGTTGGCCAGGCAAATTTAGAAGCCTGGACAAAACATACCGACAAGCCTTTTGGAATTTTTGGAGTTACCATTCAGGATATGAATGATGGGCTAAAGGAATTATTGCAACATGCTTCGTTCATTTATACACGCGAAACGGCGTCAATTGATGTTCTTAAAAAGGCTGGACTTACTGGCAACCACATTTCGTTTGCCCCGGATGCAACTTTTTATCTCAATATACACGACGATGAAAAAGCGTCTAGTTTTTTAAAGGAAAACAATCTGGAGACAAAGAAATTTATTTGTGCCATTCCTCGTTTACGCCGAACACCTTATTACAAAATCAGGCCTAATTCAGGTTGGAGCGAACAGCGAATCAAAGATACAGAGGAGTTGAATAACCGATGCAAAGAGTGGGATCATGCGAAGCTTCGTGAGGCCATGATCGCGTGGGTGCGTGAAACCGGCAATAAAGTTCTGGTTTGCCCTGAAATGACTTATGAAGTTGATATTATGGATGAATTACTGATCGATCCGCTTCCCGAAGATGTAAAGCCTTTCGTCGTTAAACGCGGTTACTGGATGCCCGACGAAGCTGCTTCAGTTTATAAAAAAGCTCATACTGTTTTGAGTTTCGAATGTCATTCACCCATTATTTCAGCCGCAAACGGCACACCAATGTTTTATCTGCGACAGCCTGAAGACACCATAAAAGGTCAGATGTATTACGATTTAGGTTTAGAAGACTGGACCTTTGAGATTGAACAAACAGAAGGAAAACTGATAGTTGATCGATTGCGAGAAGTTTGGACCAACTATGAAAAGGCAAAAGATAAGCTGCATGCTTCCATGAAAAGAGTAGATGAAATTTATGCAGATTCAACAGATGAAATCAAAAAAGTAATCGGATAATACCGGATAAGTCAGTAAATATCTTTCTAATTCGTGGTGTTTATATGAATTTTAATAGAAACAATTTTACGTTTAATTGAGATTTTGGATTTTCATTGAAATAATCAATAATTTTGATTTGAAGATTTGAGTTACGCCTGGAAAATAAATGGTGCCAAAGCTCGGAAGTATTTATTTGGTGACTTGGCTGCCGAACTTTTTCTTCAATATAAATCTAAAACCACATTTTATTATCTTGCGGCCCGGTCACGCAAAAATAAAATCAAAATTAACCACCATGAACAAGATTAAAACGGCTTGTGTATTGTCACTTTCAGCATTGATGGCCTGCACTGGTAAACCCGTCACAAACACAACCAGCCAACCTGCTAAAACGATCGCTCCTCCTGAAAATGCCGAAATTTTTGTAACTGCCAGAGATACTTCGCTTAGGCTAACGCAAACTGCCGGTGTTTCGTTTGAAGAATTCGGCCAGCCTTTCGAAACCCAGGTATGCGTGTTTGTCGATCCAACACATACGTTTCAAACCATGATTGGCATTGGCGGCGCATTAACCGACGCTTCGGCTGAGGTTTTTGCCAAACTTCCGGAAGAGTCGCAAAAAGAACTATTGACAGCTTATTACGATAAAGAAAAAGGAATTGGCTACAATTTCAGCCGGACCAACATTGCCAGTTGCGATTTTTCGAGCGATACATATTCCTATGTGGCCGATAACGATACTTCGTTGAGCACATTTGATGTTTCGCACGACGAAAAATTCCGGATTCCGTTCATCAAACAGGCCATTGCTGCCGCAGGCGGAAATTTGCCGATGTTTGTAAGCCCATGGAGCCCGCCGGCCTGGATGAAAGACAACCACGATGTGTTGCACGGCGGAAAACTACTTCCGCAATTTGCTCAGGCTTGGGCCAATCATTACGTGAAATTTATACAGACCTACGAGTCGATGGGTATTCCGGTTTGGGGACTGTCGGTCCAAAACGAACCGATGGCCAAGCAAAAATGGGAATCGTGTTTATATACGGCCACCGATGAACGCGATTTTGTTAAAAATTTCCTCGGGCCAACTCTGGAGAAAAATGGTTTAAGCGACAAAAAACTGATTTGCTGGGATCACAACCGCGATTTGGTTTATCAGCGGGCCAGTGTTTTATTGGGCGATCCTGATGCAGCCAAATACATCTGGGGAATTGGATTTCACTGGTACGAAACATGGACTGGCAGCGCTATGCAGTTTCAAAATCTTACCCGCGTGAAGGAAGCTTTTCCGGAGAAAGAGCTTATTTTTACGGAAGGGTGTGTCGAAAAATTCGATTTGAGCCGGGTAAATGACTGGGCACTTGGCGAACGATACGGAAATTCAATGGTAAACGATTTTAACTGCGGAACTGTTGCCTGGACCGATTGGAATGTGTTGCTCGACGAAAAAGGAGGTCCAAACCACGTGGGTAATTTCTGTTTTGCCCCAATTCATGCCGATACACAGACCGGCAAACTCATATACACCAACAGTTATTATTACATCGGTCAATTCTCAAAATATGTTCAGTCGGGTGCAAAACGAATCAGTTGCTCAACCAACCGCGATAAACTCCAGGCAACTGCATTTATCAATCCCGATGGAAAAGTGGTTGTTGTGATCTTAAATCTTTCAGACGACAAACTTCCATTCAGACTTTGTATTTCCGAAAAGGCCGCGCAAACGGTTAGCTTGTCGCATTCAATTATGACCATGGTTATCTGAAAAGAGCTTTATTTCAGCAAAATAAGTTTATAGAAAGTGCCGGATTGTTTCAGAAGATGTAAAGTTGAAACGAACCGGCATTTTTGTTTTCAAATAATTTTTTTGCATTAATTTTCCTGAAAAATCTATCTTGTTTTTACGATATGTTTTAAAACTAAAGCAAAGGCAAACCCACTTTAAAATAAAAAAACTATCATTGTGTCTACCAGACGCAATGTAGATATGATTAAAACCTTTTTAAAATCAACAAATAGGATGGAAGCCGAACGCGAATTTCTTAAAAAACGCTCTTCTCCTAAGCTGGGGGAAAGACTGCAGGAAGCGTTTCTCGAATACTGGCTGTAACAACGAAAGACCAGGCAACTTAAAAAAGCATCGGAGATTTCTGTATTCCGGATTATAAGGCAATTTGAAGTTCAAAAATGATTGCCATTAAGTTGAGTGAATGAAATAATGTTGTATTTGTTTTGTTCACGTTTCTTGACTCACCCCGTGGCATCTGCGATGCTCTGCCCTTCTCTACACGTAGAGAGGGGAGAAGTCCGCTAGCAGATTTTGGGGTGAGTAACAATTAAAACATACGACAATAAATTGCTCTTATTACTTAGTTCATGTAGTTTTCAGGAAATTAAAACCGTAATAAAAATTAAGAACTGAATTTATGAAAAAACTAACCTTAATTACAATTCTATTATTCTTGCTGGCAGGCGTTTCAGCGGTAGCCCAGCAGGCTTTGTGGGGCGCTCCTCCAGTTATTTCTCCTGAAGTAAAAGCTGACCACACTGTTACTTTTCGCATTCAGGCACCGGCAGCCGACACCGTAAAAATTACTGGCGACTTTTTGCCAAAAGAGAAGATGAAGACTCAATGGGGGGAATTTGAAGTTCCGGGGAAAGCCTTAATGAGTAAAGACGACAAAGGCATTTGGACTTTTAGGTCGGCTCCACTTGAATCGGACCTGTACAGCTATTCAATTATTGTGGATGGTTTCACAACAACTGATCCGGGTAATGCTTTTCTTATTCGCGATGTGGCTTCGGTATTTAATATCTTCCTCGTAGGAGGTGGAAAAGGCGATTTATACAGTGTAAAAGAAGTATCTCACGGTACCGTTGCTCGTCGCTGGTACAATTCTCCAGGGCTTAAGATGACAAGGAGAATTACCATTTATACACCACCGGGGTACGAAAAAAGCAGCGAAAAATATCCGGTGCTTTACTTGCTTCACGGCGCAGGTGGCGATGAGGAAGCCTGGATGGCACTTGGACGTACTTCGCAAATTATGGACAATTTAATTTCTTCAGGAAAAGCTAAACCAATGATTGTTGTGATGCCCAACGGTAATGTTACGCAAGAGGCAGCACCTGGCGAAGGAATCCGGGGATATTACAAACCACAGTTCATGGAACCGAAAACTATGAATGGAGAGTATGAGGCTGCTTTTCCCGACATCATCAAATTTGTTGAAAGTAACTATCGGGTGAAAGCTGAAAAAGCCGACCGAGCTATTGCCGGTTTGTCAATGGGAGGTTACCATTCATTACATATCTCAAGATATTATCCGAATACATTCGATTATGTGGGTTTATTTTCAGCAGCAATAATGCCCAACGATCAGGTTAAATCGAAAGTTTATGAAAATTTTGATTCGACACTTAGTGCTCAGATGAAGAATGGATATAAACTCTATTGGATCGGAATTGGAAAATCTGATTTCCTGTATAAAAATGTGACTGACTTTCGCGCAAAATTGGATGCGATTGGAATGAAATACACGTATATGGAAACCGAAGGTGGACATGTATGGACCAATTGGCGGGTTTATTTGTCAGAGTTCGCACCTTTACTTTTCAAATAATTCAGTTGTTCCTGAAAAATCGGACAAAGTTGACAATGCTCCGGATCAGTCAGGATTTTCGTTTATGAAACGTACCCCATGGGAAATCGAATACAACGATGATATTTATGTGGGTTATCGTTATTACAACACATTCAAGATTGAAGCCAAGGACTTTGCGTCATTTGACGAGGCTACTTCAAGCTGGGTGGCCGAAGCTGGTGATTATAGTCTGAAAATCGGAGTATCGTCAGCAGACATTAAACAAACTGCCGCATTTAAGATTGCCAAAGATATGGATGCAGGAAAAGTTTCAAAAACGCTGGTTCCTTCCGTAGAAATTGAAACGCTGGTAAAAAATTGATTTGATTAACCACACAGGCACATTGGGCACAATAGAAAATATTTCAATTCAAAACTATGTAGTCTATGGGTCTATGTGGTAAAAAACTAGTTCATGAAAATCTAACTAAACTTTGCGCCCTTTTTCTGATTTTAGGCTACGGTTGCAGCCCGAAATAGACAGAAACAGACAAAGGAACCTTTAAGTTGGTACACAACGAGGGCGGCCAAACATTATTGCTTCCGAAGAATACCGGGTCTTGGGGATTGCCACAGCACTTTCACCGCAAATCGATTTGGAAACAGAGCCGCGCTGGAGCCGTTTCGACGGAACAATGGGCGAAGATCCGAATTTAATCGCAGATATGGCACGTGCTTATGTCGACGGTCTTCAAACATCCTCCGGTGGTGATGAAATTTCTTTTGTGAAATTGCGTATTTCGAAATCCGAATTAGCAAAACCTAAGTTTTGTCTTTTTGCCAGGAGCAATAAAAAGCTAATTTCGTAGCTGAAACTTAATCCAACTTTTATGATCCGAATACTCATTCCTTTTTTATTCGCTTTATGTCTTCCTTTTTTAGGATTTTCTCAAGCAAAAACTCACACATTTAGTTTGTCGTCCACTGACTTTTTGCTCGATGGTAAACCCATTCAAATTATTTCCGGCGAAATGCACCCGGCACGAATTCCGCACGAATACTGGCGACAGCGCATTCAAATGGCCAAAGCAATGGGCTGCAATACTATCGCTGCTTACGTTTTCTGGAATTACCACGAAACAGAACCCGGAGTTTTCGATTTTGAAACCGGAAATCACAATATTGCTGAGTTTGCAAAAATAGTTCAGGAAGAAGGTATGTGGCTGATGTTGCGCCCGGGACCTTATGTTTGCGCCGAATGGGAATTTGGTGGTTTGCCTTCGTATTTGCTCAAAATTCCGGATATTAAAGTGCGTTGCATGGATTCGCGATACACCGAAGCCGTTGATCGGTACATCAAAGCGTTGGCGCTTCAGGTTAAAGATTTGCAGGTGACTAAAGGCGGACCGATTGTGATGGTTCAGGTTGAAAATGAATATGGAAGTTACGGGAACGACCGCACATACATGAAATGGCTTCAGGAAGAATGGAAGAAAAATGGCATTGATGTTCCGTTTTATACGGCTGACGGGCCAACGGCCTACATGCTCGAAGCTGGTTCATTACCCGATGCAGCCATTGGACTGGACTCGGGTACCAACGACGCTAATTTTGCCCAGGCTACAAAAGCCAATCCAAATGTCCCTTCGTTTTGCAGCGAATTGTATCCCGGATGGCTCACTCATTGGGGCGAAAAATGGCAGCGACCCGATACCACTGAATTGCTGAAAGACGTGAAATGGCTGATGGATCACAAAAAATCGTTCAACTTTTATGTGATTCATGGCGGAACCAATTTTGGCTGGTGGGCAGGCGCAAACTCATTCTCGCCAACACAATATCAGCCCGACGTTACCAGTTACGACTACGATGCACCGATTAACGAAACTGGGCAGGCTACTCCGAAATACCTTGCACTCCGGAAGTTAATCGCGGGTTATCTCCCGAAAAAGGAAAAACTTCCCGCTATTCCTGCTGAGATTCCGGTGATCGAAATTCCTGAAATCAATCTAACCGCAACTGCTTCCGTATGGGACAATCTTCCGGAGGCCGTTCAGTCGCCGCAGCCCAAACCTATGGAAATGTTTGACCAGAAGGGTGGCTTTATTTTGTATCGAACCAATTTAGTTGGCCACAAAAAAGGCAAACTCCGGATAACTGAGTTGCACGATTATGCCACTGTTTTTGTGGATGGAAAATATGTCGGGAAACTTGATCGCTCAAAAGCTGAAAATGTGATTGAATTACCGGCTTCAGATACCGAAAATCCACAACTCGACATTCTGGTTGAAGGCATGGGACGTATCAATTTTGCTGAATACATGATCGACCGGAAAGGAATTACTGAGCGCGTTTCGCTCAATGGAATGACGCTGATGAACTGGCAGATTTATCCGCTTCCGTTTGACGAAAAATACGTTCAAAACCTGAAATTCACTTCCGGAGAAAAAGCAAAGCCGGGGAATTTTTTTAAGGCCGAATTTACACTCGACAAAACCGGTGACACATACATTGATTTGAGTCAATGGGAAAAAGGTGTGGTTTGGGTAAACGGTCACAACCTGGGAAGATACTGGAATATTGGCCCTCAGTTTCAGTTGTATTGCCCGGCGCCCTGGTTGAAAAAAGGCAAAAACGAAATCGTAATCTTCGACATGCACCAGCTTGCTCCCAAATCTATAAAAGGTGTGAAAAGCATGAATTGAATTTTTCAGGATAAATGTTTTTTTCGCGAAATGCGATGGATCCGGATTGTATCGAAATTCGCTGTTTATTCTCACAGAATGATTTACTTTGCCTGAAAATGCAACGCCTCTTTTCGCTATGAGAAACCCAATAATAAACCGAAATTATCCGGAAAAGCTAGCTCTGATTACTTCACAGGGAACGGTTTCGTATCAACAGTTGCTGAGGCGCGTTGAGCAGTTTGCTTTGCTATTTGCAGGCAAAGGATATACGAAGGTAGCGATCTACGCCGAAAACAGTCCGGCCTGGATTTATGCGTTTTATGCTGCGCTGCAAAATAACTGCATCGCCATCCCGATCGACTTTCTGGCCTCCGCAGAAGATGTGGCTTATATCCTAGGCGATTGCCAGCCCGAATTGCTGTTCATCAGTTCAGCAATGCGAGAAGCTTACTCGAAAGCAGAAACACAATGCACTCATAAACCTGAAATTGTAGTATTCGAAGATATTGCTCCGGATGAAGAAACTGCGGAAAGTCAGTGGCTTGCTCCTGAAGATGACGAAACAACAGCGGTCATCATTTACACTTCAGGAACAACGGGGAGCCCGAAAGGCGTGATGCTTTCGTACACCAATATTCAGGAAAACATGAATGCGGTAATCGGTTGTGGAATATTTACGGCTGATCGTCAGGTCATGATTTTTTTGCCGCTGCATCACATCTTTCCACTGGTTGGTTCGCTCATGGTTTCGCTACACGTAGGTACCACTATTCCCATCGTTCCTTCCATGCAATCGGCTGACCTGATGAAAACCTTTACTGAAAATCAGGTGGGCGTTTTTCTGGGTGTGCCACGTTTGTACGAACTGATGTATCGCGGAATAAAGGCCAAAATAGATCAGAGTGCGGTGGCTCGTTTTCTGCTTTGGGCGGTGATGAAAACAAAAAGCCGAAAGTTCGGAAAGAAGATTTTCGATAAAGTGCACCAAAGTTTTGGAGGCCATTTGCAATATATGATTGCCGGCGGAGCTGCCCTGAATAAGGAAGTTGGCGGATTTTTTTATGCACTCGGATTCGACATTATGGAAGGTTTTGGCATGACTGAAGCTGCACCAATGATCGCTTTTCCCCGCCCCGGAAAAATTAAGATTGGTGCTACCGGTCAGGCTCTGCCGGGACTGACTGTTGAAATTCGCGACGGGGAAATAGTAGCAAAAGGTCCGAGCATCATGAAAGGCTATTACAACAGACCGGAAGAAACTGCCGAAGTTGTTATCGACGGATGGCTGCACACCGGCGATCTGGGCTATCTCGATCAGGATGGATTTTTATACATCACCGGCCGGAAAAAGGAAATTATTGTTCTGCCAAACGGTAAAAATATCAACCCGGTTGAGGTGGAGATGAAACTTGATGGCTTTTCAGGAGCGATAAAAGAAGCAGGCGTTTTTATGCACAACGAAATGCTGCATGCTGTTATTTATCCTGATTTTCATTTTCTGGCAGAAAATAATGTGCAGGATTTCGATGCCTATTTCCGCGAAAACGTAATTACGCCGTTTAATGCTGAAATGAGCTCCTACAAGCGGATTATGCAGTTTACTCTGGTGAAATCGGAATTGCCAAGAACCCGGCTTTCCAAACTTCAGCGTTTCAAATTTGAAGAATTGCTGGAACGGAAGAACGAAGGCAAAGCGAAATCCGACGAGCCTGAAACTTCGGAATATCGCGCCATAAAATCATTTATCGAGAGCCAGGTTGATATGGATATTTTGCCCGATCACCATCTGGTGTTCGACATTTCGATGGATTCGCTGAGTAAACTGAGCCTGATTGACTTTATCGAAAAAAGTTTCGGCATAAAATTCGACGAGGAACAGTTGCTCAAATTTCCGTCCGTACGGAAAATTGCCGAACACATTCAGCAAAACAAATTGTTTCATAAAACCGATCACGATTCGAGCTGGGCAGGCGATTTGAAAGACGATTCGGACGTCATTTTGCCGAAGTCTTCCTTTTTTCTGGGGCCGATTGTTCGGTTGGTTCGCGGTGTATTTCGCCTGTTTTTCAAATTCGAAGGCCGCGGAATGGAGAACATTCCTGAAGGTGCATGCTTTTTGGCGCCAAACCACGAAAGCAAACTCGATGCGTTTCTGGTGCTTTCGTATCTCGATAAGCCAACGCTGAAAAACACGTTTTCGTACGCTAAAAAAGATCATGTCAACAGTGGTGCTAGGCGCTATTTGGCCAGTCGCAGCAATGTGATTGTGATGGATTTGTCGAAAGACCTAAAACATTCAATCCTGAAAATGGCCGAAGTGGTGAAACAAGGGAAGAAGATTCTGATTTTTCCGGAAGGCACGCGCACAACCAACGGCCAACTTGGAAAATTCCACAAGACCTACACCATTCTAAGTACCGAACTCAACGTCCCGATCGTTCCGGTGGCCATTTCCGGAGCCTATGAAGCCATGTCTTCCGGAGCAAAAAAGATCAGGCGTGGTGAAAGAATCAGTGTTGAATTTTTGCCGGCCATTTATCCGGAAGGAATGAACCCTGAAGAGTTGAATAATTTGGTGAAGCAGCAGATAATAGATGCGAAGAATCAGGATTAATGGGTGCGCAGACTTTAATCTCCTTTTTAGGAATACCCGCAATTAAAAATCAAATCAACTGAAGGTCAATTACTTCTTTTTTAACCCGATTACATTCGGGATTTTCCAAAAGTGATCGTTGTCGTCGTTGTTGCAGGTGTTCGAAACATAGCTGCCATATTTGGCAATTACCGTGTCGCCCGTGTTAATGTAGAGGCTGGCTTCGGGGCCTCCTTCGAGGTATACTGTGGTACGGATGTTTACCGGCAAACCTTTCAGGTACGAAATCATGGTTTGGTGCGTATATGGCGAGCGAGTAAAAACAATGTACAGATTTCCATCCACGTCGGTCGACATCAAAATCATGCTGCACGATTGATCGGGTCGTTTCGAAAAAGCCATTCCCTCGCCGTCGCAGCCAATCATGCGCATTCCTTGGCAAAACGAATGGTACTCGTGCTTCACTTTTTCCCAATCGGCACAGGTAATGTCGATGATTTCAAACGACGGTTTTTTCTGATCTCTCGGATGCATGGACAGCATGGCATTGTAATAATCGCTTTTCTTCGGATTGTTCAGGTGGTTGTAATTTTTCATAAACCCTTTGTTCGACTGCGTGCGGTTGTAGTTGTACATTCCGGCGTTAATGATGATGTTTTTTCCGAATTCATCAGCCCATTCGGGAGCAGTTCGGGGGTGCCGCCCATGCTCCGAAGCGGTCAGGAATTCGAAGTCGAACTTTTGCCTGTCTATTTTTAGTATCGTTAATTTTGAATCGTTGACCACCGATTTGTCCGGAGCATCCAGCTCGGCATAATCCAAACCATCAGTCAGTGTTTTCCACGTAATTTCGGTTATCCAACTGTTCTGTGCTTTTACCTGACAAGTCAGAAGAAAAAGTAGCAAAAACAGTCCCGCCATTCGGAGCATAAAGGCTTTATGATGGATTTTCTGATTCATTCGTAAAGTCGAATCTCGCGTTTTTATAGGGGAAAAGATCGTACAATTCTCCGGAGTAATAAAACTCGTAGGCAACCGCACCAAACGAATATTTCTTCCCTTTAATGTTTATTCCTGAACCTCCAACAACGGGATTTTCTTTCGGAATTGAGGCTTCGTAACCAATGTTGTACAAAGTAGCCAGTATTTCGGGTCGTTCGCTGATGTCGAATCCTGCCTTTTTCCACTGCTCATTCATTTGCTTTACATTCAGTGCGGCATACAAATACGAGTAGAAGTGGTTTTTGTACGAAGTCAGGCGGTTAAACCGTTCCTGCGCCATGTCGCGCGATTTGAAGTCCAGCAGGTTTTCGTATTTATTGCCGAGATAAAACACCGAGCTGGTGTCTTTCAGGTTTTTCTCAATTAATTGAGCGGTTGGCACTTTAATGCCAGTCACTCCAAGCGAAAAAGTTGTTTCAACCGACAGAATTTTCAGTGGGCCGATCCATTTTTTGTAGGCTTCGCGGCTCGAATTAAACAACCTGATTTGTTCGCCAACCAAAACCGAAACAATCAGTCGTGGTTCAACCCCGGTTAGGTTTGCGGCTGAGTCAATCAGCAGCTTATCTTTGGCGACAGCCAGTTTGAAATCCTGCCACTCCGGAATGTTCATCCAGTCGTAGGCGCTTTTTGAGCTCAGCATAAAAACCTTCGGGTCGTTATTTTCTTCAAATCCTGAAAGTTCGGCGTGGTACTGTTCATTGTCCTGCATATACATGTCAACCGCTTCGAGCATGCGCTGAGCCTCCTTCAGGTTGTGACTTTTGAAAAATGCGTTCTGGATATAAAAAGCGTTCGTCGGGTAATACTTGCTTAGAACACTAAGGTGATGAAGAAAGCGCGCTTCGCTGAAATTTGTTTTTGCCGTATCTTCAGTTGTCGTGTGACCATATTTATCCTTTATTTCCTGAAAATAACGGTCGTTCAGATCAACTACACCCGGGTCGTTGGTCAAATGAAATTTTACTGCAAAAAACGCTAAAGTCAAAACTAAGCCAATTGTGGCGAAAAACCCCGCAAGTCCAATTCCTAAGACCTTCATAATCTTGCGGGAAACACTGTTTTTCATGATGAAAATTTCCTCTCTCTAATTTGCCGCGAATGTATGAAAAAGTGTTATTGTTTGTTAAAATGAATCCTCTTTTCACTTAAATTGAAAAAATAAATAATGAAAAAGTTACTTTTGTTATCCGTTCAAATTTTTGAGCTAAGTTTTAACCCAAATTTTGACCATGAAGTTACCCGTAATAACGCTTTTTGTAAGCCTTGTTTTTTCATTGCATAGCCTGGGACAGGAACCCGTTCCGGCTACCATTGAACCAATAAACGAGACTTTCGAAGTGGATTCTATTCACAGTGACGATGAAGCGCTGGAGGTTGATTCACTCCGTACAACCGACGAAACAATTTACAAGAATATCTGGAACTCGACCCAGATCAAATACCCGGCAAATACATTACCCAATAAAAACGATACCGTTGTCATTACGCTTATCGGACCAAACGACGATCAGTTTGTAGCGCCTGTAAAAGGACAGATTCTGTCTAAATTTGGGATTCGTCATCGGAGAATGCATACCGGAACCGACATCAGGCTGAATGCCGGTGACACTGTTCGCTCTGCTTTCGATGGGAGAGTAAGGTTAGCCAAGCGGTTTAATGGCTACGGAAATCTGGTTCTGGTCAGGCACAGCAATGGTCTGGAAACCATTTATGCGCACCTCAGCAAAATATGTGTAAAAGTGAACGATACGGTTAAAGCCGGCGATTTGGTAGGTTTGGGCGGACGCACCGGACGGGCAACCTGCAATCATTTGCATTTCGAAACACGTTTGTTTGGTGAGCCCTTCGATTCGGGGAAGTATATTGATCTGGAAACATTTGCCCTCAAATCCGACAAAGTGTATTACAAGAATAAGCAATTTGCTATCGATTTAGCCGACTTAAAGAATAAGCCTGCTGCATCTGGTCAGTTGCTTGCGTCTTCCGGAGGAGCATCAAAACATGTGATCAGAAGAGGTGATAATCTTTGGGCAATTGCCAAAAAGTACAACACTACGGTGAAAAAACTTTGCACAGCAAATAATATTACGGCTTCGAAAACCTTAAAAGTTGGGTCGGTTATCCGGATAGATTAATTGCCAAATATAGTTTTCCTGAAAATTCAGGATGTGGAAGAAGGACAGCTTTTCGTTAAATGAAAAGCTGTCTTTCTTTTTTTATTCTTAATTTCGGAACGAATTTTAACCAATAAAACCAATGAAACCATTTCTTTCAGGATTTGTCTTCCTGTGCTTGCTTGCCAGTTTCTCCACCGCTCAGCAGCAGGCAAAAATTCAGGAATCGAATCCAAAAGTATCCACACAAATTTCATCTCCTGAATATTGTTCGGCCAGTCTAAACGACAATTTACTTGTTCTTGAAAATTCGAAAATAGCGCGCACCTACGTTTGGAATAACGGCGATTTAATCACCCAATCCATCACCGACAAGCAAAACGGGAAAACCTGGAGATGGACTTCAAAACAGCCTGACATGAGTTTCCCCGGACAGCCTCAGGTGAATACTTCCGGAACTTTCACTTCGGAAATTGTAGCTGAAACTACTGTTAAACCTGAGCATTTGGAAGCCACTGTAGTGTATAAAACGGGGGATCTTGAGGTGAAACGGGTATTTCGAATTTACCCGGAATGTCCGGCCATAGCCTGCGATATTTATTTGCGCGGTCGGGCCGAAAAAGAGTGGACGATACAAACGAGCAATCCGGGCGATTTGCAGAATATCGAAAAGCTCAACGAAACTACAAAAGCTGGTTCTGTTCCCGTTCTCGAAAAACTTGAACTTCCGGGGAGACAATGGCAGTTGGATGCCCTTGAATTTCTGGATGTGACCGATCGTTTCAACACGTTGGTTTACGAACGAAAGGCCTTGGCTTATAAAGACAATATTTTCAGGGGAAACCTGCTTTTTGCCGCCGATCCAACTTCGCAAAGCGGTATTTTTATCCTGAAGGAAGCGCCTACTTCGAATGTGCAACTGGCCTACCCGGGTGGCGACTTCGCCAGTAATTTCGGAAATATTCGCCTGATCGGCGCCGGAATGCAAAGTTCTGATCTCGACCTTCAGGAATGGAAAAAAGCTTATGGCTTTGCGACTGGCGTTTACAGCGGACCAGAGGTTAACCGGCTTTTGGCATTGCGCAATTATCAGCGGCGAATCCGCACACACAAGCCGGGCCGCGACGAAATGATCATGATGAATACCTGGGGCGACCGTGGGCAGGACACGAAGGTGAACGAAGCTTTTTGTCTGGCAGAACTGGATGCTGCCGCCCGACTTGGAATTACACATTTTCAGCTCGACGATGGCTGGCAAAGTGGACGAAGCGCCAACTCAGCATACGCCGGAGGTTCGTTTCAGGATATTTGGCGCAACCCGAATTACTGGAAACCCAATCCGGAGAAATTCCCCAATGGGTTGGCTCCAATTGTGGAGAAAGGCAAAAAGCTGGGCATCGAAATCTGCCTTTGGTTTAATCCGAGTCCCGACGATGGAAATGTAAACTGGGAAAAGGATGCTGATGCACTCATTTCGCTTTACAAACAGTATGGCATTCGGACGTTTAAAATCGACGGCGTAAAAATGCCCGATAAAAAGTCGGAAATTAATTTCAGGAACTTACTCGATAAAGTGGTTAAGGCGACCGATGGCGAGGTTGTTTTTAACCTCGATGTTACGGCTGGACGACGTGGCGGCTATCATTCGTTTAACGAATACGGCAACATTTTTCTGGAAAACCGCTACACCGATTGGGAAAACTATTATCCGTACTGGACTTTGCGTAATCTATGGATGCTTTCGCATTATGTTCCGCCGCAAAACCTGCAGATTGAATTCCTGAACAAATGGCGAAATGCGGATAAATATGGTGATGACCCATTTGCTCCGGCGAATTATTCGTTCGATTATCTGTTTGCAATTAGCATGGCTGCTCAGCCACTGGCCTGGTTCGAAGGGACTGGTTTGCCCGATGAAGCTTTTTCGGTCTCCAGAACAATTGCCAGCTATAAAAAGGTGATGAAAGATTTTCACTCCGGAAATATTTTGCCTGTTGGTGACGAGCCTTCCGGGAAAAGCTGGACGGGATTTCAATCGCAAAAAACTGAGGCGGCTGTTGGTTATGTTTTGGTATTCAGGGAGCTGAATGAACAAAGTTCGGCTTTATTGGAACTTCCGCAGTTATCGGAGGGTAAATACCGCTTCGATTCGGTTGCCGGCTCCGGAAGATCATTTTCTGTACAAGTTGAATTTGGGCATCGTGTGAGTTTTACTCTCGATAATCCGAATAGCTTTGCGTTGTATAAGTACGAAATGGTGGAGTAAAGATTATTTCTACCATAGATTTAGGAAACGGTCACCGATTGAAGATCCATGCAATCTGTATTGAGAATTTTAATTGAGATCAGGATAAGGCAAGTCGGGTTATTTCCGAAATTTGTATTTTCTTGCGATTTTATAAATCAATCCGACCACAATCACAAAAAGAAAAAACCATGACAAAAAATCGTTTAAGTTATTTGCTGCCTGCAGTGCTTGTTTGGCTTGCTGCCTGCAATCCGGCGCCCAAAACAGAAACAACAACCCAACCAAAATTCATTAAAATTGAAGGTCAGAATTTGGCGGCTCCAAATGGAGAGAATTTTTTTATCCGCGGAATTAACCTCGGCAATTGGTTAAATCCTGAAGGGTACATGTTTGGATTTAAGAAAACCAGCTCCGCCCGTTTGATCAACCAGGCCTTTTGCGAAATGGTTGGCCCGGATTTTACTGCTGAATTCTGGAAGAAATTTAAGGACAACTACATCACCGGCGAAGATATCCGGTACATCCATAAAACTGGGATGAATACCATCCGGATTCCGTTCCATTACAAATTATTTACCGACGAAGATTATATGGGACTGACGGCTAATCAGGATGGATTTCAGCGGTTGGACAGCCTTGTGAACTGGTGCCGCGAATCGGAAATATACCTGATTCTGGACATGCACGACGCACCCGGAGGCCAAACAGGAGACAACATCGACGACAGTTACGGCTATCCTTGGCTGATGACCAGTGAAGCCAGTCAGGAACAATTTATAGCGATCTGGAAGAAAATTGCTGAGCATTACGCCAATGAACCGGTTGTGTTGGGCTACGATTTACTGAATGAACCAATCGCTACTTATTTTGGCGACGAAAAAGCAAAACTGAATGCTGCTCTGGAACCTGTTTATAAAAAAGCGGTGGCAGCCATTCGCGAAGTCGATAAAAACCACATCGTGTTGCTGGGCGGTGCGCAATGGAACGGAAATTTCAAGGTTTTTACCAATTCAAAATTCGACGACAAATTAATGTACACTTGTCACCGGTACTGGTGCGATACGTTGCAGGCCAACATTCAGGATTTTGTGAGTTTCCGCGATTCAGTTAACCTGCCGATGTACATGGGCGAAACCGGCGAAAACACCAACGAGTGGATTGGTGCATGGACCCGACTGATGGAACGGAACAACATTGGCTGGACATACTGGCCGTTCAAAAAGATGAACAGTCCGAGGGGCGTTACTTCCATTACTCAACCTGAAAATTGGGACAAAGTGATTGAATTTACCGAAAGCCCGCGAACCGGCTTCGACGAAATCCGGAAAGCGCGACCCGATCAGGAATTGGTAAAAAAGGCGATGCTGCAGTTCATCGAAAACAGCAAGTTTGCCAATTGTACAATTAACGAAGACTATGTGAAAGCGACAGGGATGAAACCGTGAAACGAGTTTTGCCCCAAAACAAACAGGGTGACGATTCAAAACCGTCACCCTGTTTGTTTTTAATAAACTCCGGATTTATTCGATCGAAATTTCGTCGGCAAACAGCCAGGCATCTTTCCCTTCGCCCGGATGACCTTTGGGCGCTTTCCCGAGGCTGGTGGCCAGTACTTTCACGTAGCGTGCTTTTACCGGATCAAAGGTTGCGGCAAAATCTTTCAATTGTATTTCTCCTGAAAGCGGATCAACATCGTTCAACGATTCCGCAATTTTATGGAAATTCAGTCCATCTGACGACACGTAAAAATCCACTTTTTTCGGGAAAAAGATCCACGCATTCACATTTTGAAGTGCTCCAAGCGAAATGCTGTGTATTTCGGTCGTATCGCCCAAATCAATCACAACATTCATGTTGTTTCCGGCCCAGGCCTGCCACTCGCCATCGTGATGATTTTTGCTTCCACGGATGCCGTTCACCAGGGTATATTCGCCCGACCCTTTGTAATATTCGCTGTAAGGAATCAGATAATTTACTGGTTTTACAGTGGCTTTATTGATGTTAAACGACTGGCTAATTGAGCTTACCGTCGGGATTCCATCAACAATTGTTACAGCTTTCAAGGTTGCTGAATGATCGAGCAATACTGGTTCGGTATAAACCGGCGATGAAACATTGGGTTCACTTCCATCTGTTGTAAAATGAATTTCAACTCCGGAAAGTTCGCTTTTCAGGTCCACGGCCAGTTGCTTTTTCTCCGGATCGAATTCAGCTTTGGCCGAAACTTTATAGGCACTTTTGGAGTAATTGATACCCAAAACATCGTATCGTTTCATGAAAAGCTGAATCCGGCGCGAAAAATCATCCCAGTTTCGCAATTCTTTGGGGCTCCAAACCGCTTCAGCCAAGGCTGCAATTCGGGGGAAGGTCATGTATTCGGAATGATCGAACTTCGAGACGTATTCGGTCCAAAGATTGGCCTGCCCGCCTAAAATATGTTTAGCGCCATCAGCGTCCAGTTCGTCAGGAATTGGATTGAAACTGTAGACTTTACTTAATGGCAGATAGCCGCCAATAGCCAGAGGTTCCTGATCCATCGGGCCCTGGTAATAATCGATGTAACAGTATGAATTTGGCGACATGACCACATCGTGACCCTGACTGGCAGCTTCGATGCCGCCATTCATGCCGCGCCAGCTCATAACTGTGGCTTCTTCGGGCAAGCCACCTTCCAGAATTTCATCCCATCCCAATAAAATTTTGCCCTTTGAACTCACGAATTTTTCAATCCGTTTGATGAAATAGCTTTGCAGTTCGCCTACATTTTTCAGGCCTTCTGATTTAATTCGCGCCTTACATTTCGGGCACTTTTCCCATTCGGTTTTGGTGGCTTCGTCGCCGCCAATATGAATGTATTTTGAAGGGAACAAATCCATCACTTCGCTCAAAACGTCCTGTAGAAACAGGAAAGTCGAATCATTTCCGGCGCAGTAAATATCGGTAACCGGCCATACACCGCCTGAAAGAACAGTAAACGGACCACCAGTGCAGGAGTATTGCGGATAGGCGGCCAGTGCAGAGCTTACGTGGGCGGGCATTTCAATTTCAGGAACAATGGTAATAAACCGGGCCTGGGCATAAGCAATCATTTCTTTTATGTCGTCCTGCGTGTAGAAACCACCGTAAGTTGCTTTTTCACCAGGTTCCTGCTTCGGTCGGGCATTCCAGGGCATATCTTCGTGATCAACACGCCAGGCGCCAACTTCGGTAAGTTTGGGGTACTTTTTTATCTCAATTCGCCAACCCTGGTCATCGACTAAATGTAGGTGCAGCGTGTTGATTTTATGCAGTGCCAGATTGTCGATCATCCGAAGTACGTCTTCTTTTGGGAAGAAGTGACGTACAACATCAAGCATGTATCCGCGCCATTTAAAAGCCGGACTGTCCACAATGTTTACGGCAGGTACCAGCCAGTCAATGGTATCCTGAATTTGTTGACTTTCTATTTCCACCGGTAGCAATTGACGCAAGGTTTGCGTGGCATAAAAGAAACCGGCAGGTTTCGACGCTTTTATTTCAATTCGGTCTTTTTGTACATTGAGAGAATAAGCCTCGGGCGCCATAACGTGCTCGGTGGTGAAATACACCTGGTTCGAACCTTCGTTTCCTCCAACAACGATCCGGGGTTTCCAGCCTGCGGCTTTTTCAAATAATTCGGCAAATTGTTGCGCAATAACCTCCTGATCAACACTCTCAACAACCAGCTTAGTACTTTTTTTGAATTTGAATGACGATTCACCTAATTTCATTTTCTGAACCTGTGGAATCAATGCAATTTCCTTTTCGGTAAAGGTTTTATTTGGCTTGCAGCTCCAGATTAAACTGACGACAAGCAAAGCCAGAATTCCTGCAAATTGTTGTTTCATAGTCGATCTATTTTGTATTAGTTGCTACCAAGATAGAACATTTTCTTTTTTTGAAACATACTTTATTGTTTTAACTTTGGTCAGGTTTTTAAAAATTTTAAAAAGTCCTTGAATTATTTTGTTTAAACTTAGGTCATCCGGAAAAAACTGCTTCATTTTAACACAATTTATATATGAAATCATTTAAACTTTTTGTTTCACTTCTTTTGTTTGCTGTACTAAATGTTAGTGCCCAGCACGAGGGACAAACGTATTATCCCGATCCAAACCCACTGATCCAGCAAAGGCTTGACCAGTGGCAGGACATAAAATTTGGGTTATTGATGCACTGGGGACCATATAGCCAGTGGGGAATTGTGGAGTCGTGGTCGATTTGTCCGGAAGACGAAGGCTGGTGTGTACCCGATACGGTGAAAGATTATTTTGCTTACAAAAAGCAGTACGAAAACCTGGGCAAGACATTTAATCCCACCAAATTCGATCCGGAGAAATGGGCGAAAGCCGCCAAGGATGCAGGTATGAAATATGTGGTTTTCACCACCAAACATCACGACGGATTTTGCATGTTCGACTCCAAATACACCGACTATAAAATCACCGGAAAAGATTGCCCTTTTCATACCAATCCGAAAGCTGATGTGACCAAAGCTATTTTTGATGCTTTCAGGAACGAAGGGTTGTGGATTGGAGCCTATTTTTCGAAACCCGACTGGCATTCGCCCGATTATTGGTGGCATCAGTTCCCTCCGTTCGACCGAAATGTGAATTACGATCCGGAACGTTATCCGGAGAAATGGCAAAATTTTGTGGATTACACGCACAATCAGGTTGGGGAAATTTGTTCGAACTACGGAAAAATCGACCTGATGTGGTTTGATGGTGGTTGGGTTCAGAAACATCCCGATAAAGGTCCGGCACCTGAAGTTCCTGGTTTCCGGGTAAAAAAATATTACAATCAGGACATTAAAATGGATGAACTGGTCGATGAAATTCGTTCGAAACAACCCGAATGCATTGTGGTTGACCGTGCTGTGGAAGGAAAAAACCAGAATTACCTTACTCCTGAAAATACCGTTCCTGATAAAATGTTGCCTTATCCCTGGGAATCGTGTATTATCCTGGGCGGCGGCTGGTCGTATTCGTTTAATGCGAAAATGATGCCCACCCGAAAAGTAGTTCACATGCTCAGCGACATTGTGGCGAAAGGTGGAAATTTACTGCTCAATATTGGCCCGGGACCTGACGGAACCTGGTACGACGAAGCGTATGTACGCCTGAAAGAAATTGGCGAGTGGTTGAAAATAAACGGCGATGCCATTTACAATACACGCACCCTGGCGCCATATACCGATGGAAAGCTGCGGTTAACGCGGGGCAAAGATGGCTCGGCTTACATTATTTATTTGCTGGATGAAAACGAGAAACTGCCTACCGAAATTGAAGTTAAAGGTTTCGCTCCTGAAAAAGCAGCTAAAATAAATATGTTGGGCAAGAAGGGTAGTTCCTTAAAATGGAAAGCCAATGGCGAAGGTTTCAAAATCTCAGTTCCGGAGAGTTTGTCAAAAGCAATGCCTTCGAAATATGCTATTGCCTTTAGAGTAAGCCAGGTGGCAAAGTAAGACCACGCTTAATTCGTTTCAAAAAGCCGGATAGTTTAAATGAACTACCCGGCTTTTTACTGATGTTGCACAATAGATTTCTGGATTAGAAAATAATCATTTCCTTTGTATGTCTGAACATATGAACAAATGGAATTAAAAATTGATCACAAAAGTCCGGTTCCGCTTCACTTCCAGGTTGAGGAATTGTTGCGAAAAATTATTGAACTTCCAGAGTATAAATCGGGTGGTTTTCTTCCAAAGGAAGTTGATCTGGCCAGCCGGTTGGGCGTTTCGCGAAACACCATTCGTCAGGCAACCAATAAACTGGAGTACGAGGGTCTGTTGATTCGCAAAAAAGGAGTTGGAACAAAAGTATCCGGAAATACATTAACCACCAATCTCGATAGCTGGCACAGCTTTACGCAGGAAATGAACGAACAAGGTGTCGTATTTAAAAATTATCTGATTAAAATCGACTGGGTATTGTCGGATGCCAAAATCAGCAGCTTTTTTAACATTCCTGAACACAGTTCGGTGCTTTGTCTTTCGCGGCTAAGAGGCGACGACGAAACACCTTTTGTCTATTTCGAAAGTTATTTTCATCCGCGAATTGGAATGACCGGAAAGGAAGATTTTTCGAGACCTTTGTACGACATTCTCGAAAATGATTTTCATGTCGTTCCATCGGTTTCGAAAGAAAGAATAAAGGCCCGATTAGCCTCGGCAATTACTGCCAAACGGTTAAAAATTAATACCGATAGCGCCGTTTTAGTGCGCGAACGATTTGTGCTCGATCCGGGTAACCGGCCCATCGAATACAACATTGGTTTTTACAAAGCCGACAAATTCACCTATTCCATCGATATAAAACGATAAAATGAAATCACCAACTAACCTGTTTTTTATCCTGATTTTTCTTTTTTCTGGTTTGCTCGAATCGTGTAAAACCGAAAATAAAGTGATTTGGCAAATCGGAAATACAGATAACAAAGATTCCGAATTTGCCTTGGCTCCCGACGAATACAAACGGTTTCTGGAAAAGGATTTTGGTTGGGAAGACCGCTATTTTCTGGTCGGGCAATCGGATGTAAAAAAGGATTTTCCGTATGTTTTACCTGGATCTTCAGACGAATTCGGTGGAACATCTGGCACGGCAGGCTTGCGTTCGCATGTGCTGAATATTCTGTTTGGTATTGACAAATTGCCGGAAAAAGGAGATTGGAAACTGATTGTCGATTTGCTGGATGCGAATGCTGAAAATCCTCCTGTTTTTAAAATCACTGTTAATGGGAAATCGTGGAAATATGAAATTCCGGCGGGTTCCGGAAACAACACGTTAACAGATAGTAGTTCTGTTGGTAAAGAATTCAAAATTGAGTTGCCATTGAAAAGTAACTTGTTGATGAAAGGCGGCAACGAAATCAACCTGACGACACTGCAAGGTTCGTGGCTCATTTTTGACCAGATCAGGCTGGAAGGCCCGGGGAATGCCAGGCTCATACAAAACGGCAATGTTTTTCTTCGGAAAGTGAACGCAGCCAAGTACGAAATTGAAACTGAAGAAGGAAAAGCGCAACCGTTACTGGTCGATGTGGAACACATTTCAGGAAAACCACACCTCAGTGTTTTACTTGAAGGTAAAGAGATTTTTACGGAAAAGCTTGACACAGGCCGCTATGTTTTTGAAGCTCCAATGCCACCTGTTGAAAAATCAACTAAAAGCGATTACGAAATACGCGTTGACGGAAAGAAAATTCAATCCGGAACCATCGAACGAAATCCACAAAAATTAATTACGCCGGCCGATTATGCCGATACCAAAATAGGAACAGCACATTCGCGTTGGATGATTGCTCCCGGTCCGTGGATGCCTTTCAGCATGGTAAAACTAAGTCCCGACAATCAAAACGAGGGATGGCAGGCTGGTTACGATCCGATTTTCGAAACCATTGGTGGGTTCAGCCACATTCACGAATGGACTATGGCCGGACTTTTACTGATGCCGACTAACGGGAAACTGCAAACCCAGGTTGGCGACGAAAAGAAACCCGACGAAGGATACCGTTCGCGGGTTGATAAATCGACAGAGGAGGCTCCGATTGGATATTACAAAGCCGACTTGACCGATTATGGAATCAAAGCCGAACTAACGGCCACCACGCGATGCAGCTTTCAGCGTTACACCTTCCCGAAGGAAAAGGATAGTTCCAGAGTTTTGATTGATCTTAAAATTCCGGCGGAATACGGATACCAGTTGAAGGAAGTTGAACTGAAAAAAGTAAGCGATTACCGTATTGAAGGATTTAGCAGCCAATCTACTCCGAATTGCTGGTCTGGTGGCGTTTCGCAGGATTACATTCTTCATTTCGTCATCGAGTTCGACCGCCCAATTAAAAATTTTGGAGATTGGTCTGAAAATGGTGTCCAGAAAAATTCTGCCGTTCTTCACCTTAAAGATTGTGCCGACGCTGGTGCATTTGCTGAATTCGATACACATGAAAATCCGGTGGTACAGGTACGAACCGGAATTTCGTATGTCAGTATCGAAAATGCAGCACAAAATCTTGAATCCGAAATCAGTCAACCTTTTGGATGGAATTTCGAAGCCATCCGTCAAAATAATGTAGATACCTGGAACAAGTTGTTTAGCCGGGTGAAGATTACCAGCAACGACCGACGCGAAAAAGTTCGCTTTTATTCGAATATGTACCGCGCTTTGTGCAGCCGGAATACTTACAGCGATGTGAATGGCGAATGGGTTGATGCTGATGAAAAGGTTCGGAGAATGGCTGATCCTACTTCTCCGGCGTTGGGTTGCGATGCTTTCTGGAATACCTTCTGGAATCTAAATCAATTCTGGAACCTGGTAACTCCGGAATGGAGCAACCGCTGGGTGAATTCGGAGCTGGCCATGTACGATGCCGGTGGTTGGCTGGCTAAAGGACCGGCTGGTATGGAATATATTCCGGTGATGGTGGCCGAGCACGAAATTCCGTTGATTGTTGGCGCCTATCAAATGGGAATCCGCGATTTCAATGCTGAGAAAGCATTTGAAGCGGTGAAAAAGATGCAGACGACTCCGGCTCAAAAAGTCGGCGGAGGTTTTGCCGGAAACCGCGATTTGGTGCCTTACCTGAAATACCATTTTGTGCCAATGGACAAAGGTCGCTTTTCAAATTCGCTCGAATATTGTTTCGACGACTGGACAGTCAGCCAGTTTGCCAAAGCGCTTGGAAAAGAAAGCGACTTTCAGGAATTTAAAAAGCGTGGCGAATATTGGCAAAATGTAATTGATCCGGAAACCGGTTACGCCCGGTTACGAAAATCGGATGGCAGTTGGATGCCCGATTTTGATCCGTATAAATCAGGAGCCAACGAACATTATGTGGAGGGAAATGCCTGGCAACTCACCTTTTTTGTGCCTCAAGACGTACCAGCTTTGGCCGAAAAAATTGGCACAGATCGGTTCAAAGAACGTTTGAACTGGGGCTTCAACGAAAGTAACAAATGGCGGTTCAATGCGCCAAACGACCAATATTGGGATTATCCGGTGATGCAGGGAAATCAGCAATCCATGCATTTTGCTTACCTGTTTAACTGGGTGGGGCAACCGTGGCTAACTCAGAAATGGAGCCGTGCGATCGTTGAACGGTACTATGGATATGGACTGGCCAACGCTTATTTGGGTGATGAAGATCAGGGACAAATGAGCGCCTGGTTTCTGATGGCTTCTTTGGGTTTATTCCAGACTGATGGTGGCTGCAGGGTTGATCCGGTTTATGAAATCGGAAGCCCAATCTTTTCAAAAGTGGAAATCAATCTGGGAAATCGGTATGGTAGAGGTGAAAAATTCACCATCGAGGCGCGAAATTCATCGCGCGATAACAAATATGTGCAAGGCGCTATCTTAAACGGCAAACCGCTCAATACGTTCTGGTTTCCGGCCAGTGAACTGTTAAAAGGTGGTTCACTGATCCTGGAAATGGGCTCGAAACCAAACGAGAATTGGGGAATTCAGGAATAAAAATTCAGGAAAATGAAGAAAACGATAGCCATTGGAGTTGATATTGGCGGAAGCCATGTGAGCTGCGCAGCCTGCAACATTGCTGAAAGGAAATATTTGCCCGAAACATTTTCGGAGAATGACGTGGACAATCGCGGTTCTGTAGAAGAAATCACAGCTGTATGGAGCCGAACAATTCAGCGTTCAATTAAAAAAGCTGGTCGCGAAAATGTGATTGGAATTGGTTTTGCCATGCCTGGTCCGTTTGATTATGCCAACGGAATTGCTCTATTCAACGCAGATGTCAAAAAGTATGAAAATCTTTATGGATTAAATATTCCTGATGTTTTGAGGAAAAAGATGAATCTGCCGGAAGATTTCCCGATACGGTTCATTAATGACGCCATGGCTTTCGCTATAGCAGAAGATTGGTTGGGCAAATCCACCGGAACAAAGCGCTCGCTGGCCATCACGCTGGGAACTGGTTTTGGCTCGGCCTTTCTGAGCAATCATTTGCCGGTGGTTTCAGGGAACGAAGTTCCGGAGAAAGGCTATGTTTACAATCTTCCGTTTGAGTCGGGGAATGCCGATGACTATTTTTCGACCCGGGGATTATTGAGCCGTTACGAAAATATGACCGGAAAAATACTTTCAGGAGTGAAAGAATTGGCTGATTTAGCTCCAGCCGATTTGGCAGCAGGGAGTCTTTTTGTTGATTTCGGCTTCAAACTTGGACTTTTCCTGAAGCCGCTAATCGAAAACTTTGGCGTTGAAGTTTTGGTGATTGGCGGAAATATTTCGAATGCCTTTCATCTCTTCGGACCGCATCTTCAGGATTATTTTACTGAAAATGATGTTCGAATTCCCGTGGCGGTTTCGGAACTTAAAGAATCTGCTTCTATGATTGGAAGTGCTGTTTTGATTGACGACATGTACCACGAAAAAATAAAACCGATTTTAAAAGAAATATAACCTGATCACCTAACTTGATAATCTATGAATTCAAAATCTATGAACTCCGGAAGAAATATTGTTTGGTTTTTAGTCATTCTCCTTGTGCTATTTTCGGCCTGCGTTTCTCCGGAGAAAGCAGCTTTCGACGCCACTAAATATGTCGATCCGCAAATCGGATCGGTACACGGACGTTGGTTTTTGTACACGCCGGCTTCAATGCCTTTTGGAATGGCGAAACTGGCGCCGCACACCAATGCTTACGGCAGCGGCGGTAGCTGGGATCCCTGCGGGTATGACGATCGCCACCGGTCGATTGAAGGATTCGGGCATTTTCATGAATTCCAGATTGGAGGTCTGGTGTTTATGCCAACTACCGGCGTGCTACAAACCATTCCCGGATCCCTCGAAAATCCGGATGGTGGCTACCGGTCACGATTCGATAAGGAAACAGAACATGCTGAACCCGGATATTATTCGGTTTTCCTGAAAGACTACGGAATAAAAGCCGAGCTGACTGCCACCGAACGGGTTGGTTTTCATCGCTATACTTTTCCTGAAGCTTCGGAGGCACACCTGATTATTGACATTGGTCACCGACAGGGCGAAAGCAGCGGAGTAACTGACGCTTTTGCCAAAGTAATAGCCGGCAACGAGGTGGAAGGCTACGTTGAAACGTATCCGGAGTACGCTAAATTTTCCGATCCCGGAAAGAAAGTGAAAATGTATTTTGTAGCTCATCTGAGCAAACCGGCTGAAACGACCGGCGCTTTTGTGGATTCGGTTCAAACTTCCGGAGTAAAAGAAACGAAGGGTATTGGTAATGGCCTTTTCCTGAATTTCAGCATGAAAAAGGATGAAGTACTTGAAATACAAACCGGACTGAGCTACACTTCAATTGAAAATGCCCGATTGAACCTGAAAACGGAAGCCGATGGGAAAACATTTGATGAAGTGCATCAAACCGCAAAAAATGCATGGAACGATAAACTTGGTCGAATAAAAACTGAAGGTGGCGACAGTTTGAACCGCGTAAAATTTTACACCGGATTGTATCATGCTTTGCTGGGACGCGGTATTTCGAGCGATGTAAATGGACAGTATCCGCTGGTTGACAACGGTATCGGGCAAATTCCGCTTGACCAGAACGGGAAGCCCAAATATCATCACTACAACACCGACGGCATCTGGGGCGGTTTCTGGAATCTCAGCCAATTGTGGGCGCTGGCTTATCCCGATTATTTTCGCGAATACGTTCAGTCGAACATCGATTTTTACAAAACCCGTGGTTGGCTGCACGATGGCGAGGCTGCCGGAATTTATACCAACGGCGTGCAAACAAACTTCCAGGGATTGCTGATTGCATCGGCTTACAATTGCGGTATTCGCGATTTTGATGTTACGACCGGTTACGAAGCGGCCTTGAAAAATGAGGTGGAATACCACGGAAGGAATCTGGGGAACGGCAAATATGACCTGAACTATTTTGTGAAGACCGGCTATGTTCCATCAAAAGATACAACTATTTCAAACGGCTGGGTGTTTAATTTTTCGGCCTCTCACACGCTCGAATATGCATTCAGTTCTTATGCGGTGGCACAAATGGCCAAATCGCTTGGTCACGAAGCCGATTACGAAAAACTGATGAAGCAAGCCGCGTACTATAAAAACCTGTTTGATCCGGAAACCAAATTCATCAGACCCAAAAAAGAAGACGGTTCTTTTATTCCGGATTTCGATCCGATGAAAGCCTGGCTTGGATTTCAGGAGGGAAATGCCTTTCAGTATACCTGGTATGTTCCGCAGGATGTTGCCGGCTTGATTACTTTGATGGGCAAAGAGGAATTCAATCGACGGCTGGGCGACATGTTCGTGAATGCCGAAAAAACTGAATTCGGCGGAAGTGCTAATGAGGTTGAAAGTTTTTCTGGAGTTGAAAAACAGTACAATCACGGCAACCAACCTTGCCTGCTCGATTCGTGGCTGTTCAATTATTCCGGAGAACCGTGGCTGACACAAAAATGGACACGGGAAATTTGCGATAAGTTTTATGGAACCGAACCTCTTCGTGGTTATGGTGTTGGTCAGGACGAAGATCAGGGACAACTTGGTGCCTGGTACGTAATGGCAGCATTGGGCTTGTTTGATGTTCAGGGACATGCAGCCATGAACCCAACTTTTCAGTTCGGAAGTCCGTTATTTGATAAAGTGACCATTCAACTCGACCCGAACTATTATTCAGGAAAAGAGTTGGTAATTGAAACCCGCAATAATTTAAAGGAAAATG
The DNA here is from genome assembly GCA_963677955.2 of Prolixibacteraceae bacterium. Lineage (GTDB taxonomy): Bacteria > Bacteroidota > Bacteroidia > Bacteroidales > Prolixibacteraceae > Aquipluma. The sequence continues at coordinate 1,679,453 of CAXXQR010000001.1, read as the reverse complement.
TTTACGTGCAGTCGGTTTCATTTAGCGGCGAAAAGCTTGAAAACTGCTGGATTGACCGAAGTCTACTGATGAAAGGTGGCAAACTGGTTTTCGAAATGGGTGCACAACCGAATACAAGTTGGGGTGTAGGAACGCCACCGCCTTCGATGAGTAAAGAAGAATAATTTAATCTGTTAGTCTGCAATAAAGAAATCTAAAACACCAAAAAATGAGCATACTAAACCGACTTGGATTGTTGCTGCTTCTTGTGTTTTTCGCATTTCAGGCGAAATCGCAAGATGATCGGAATATAGCCATTGAAAAATTGTGTGCCGACTCGAAGAATTGGTTTGAGGGGTTTGAGCAAAATGTTGGTGGCAATGAGTTTTCGTATCACAGCTTTCGTACCGACGTCAGCAAATCGCTGTTAACCCGCTGTACCGATGGGAAAATGGCTGTTGAATGGCAAACTCAGGCTGTTCCATCCAGTTTCAGCCAGAAGGAAGCCGGCTTCCTGTGGATTGCGGCTATCGATTTGACCGATCAACCTTGTGCTTTCGATGTTTTTGTCAACGGGAAAAAGCGCTTCGAAGTCATTTCGTCGAATCAAAAAGAATGGCAACTGCGAACTGCCGACGACGGAAGATTGTCGTTTACACCGGTTGAAATTGATTCGAATGGCGATGCGCACGGTTATATGTCGTTGGTTGTGCCTCAAAGCTGGTTGGAGAAAGGAGAAAAGCAAACCATCCGAATGGTTGGGCATGCCCAAAATGACAACACCTGGATGATTGTTTATCAGGCGACCGATGCCCTGGATTATTTGCAGAAATCTACCGACTACGAAGTTTGGATGGATCTGGAAATTGAAAAAACAAATACCGGGCTTCAGTGCAATTTGAAAGCTCCTGCAAAACTAGCAGGTACCGAAATTAGTTATTCGGTTTCAGGAAAACAAAAGACGTTAGAGCTTCAGCATTTAGGTGAAAATGCAGTTGGAACATTCAGATTACCTCTTTCGAGTCTGAAAAAAAATTTTTGGATGAAGGATTCCAAAGGTGAAATTTTGAATGTTCAACGGCTTGGAGAGGAAGCTAAAACCACCCGAATGCAATACAATTCAGTACTTTTTATCGAAAGCCGGGAACAAGGCGAAAAAATTCAACTTCGTGCAAAACGAATATACGATCCGAAAACTGTACCAAAAATGTTTGCCTTGTCAAACTCGGTTCTTGGGAAGGGTCAGATTTACCTGATGAATTCAAGTCATCAGGATATTGCCTGGATGGATTCGCCCGAAAAATGTGTTCTCGAACGCGATACGATGTTGATTACGCCTTTGCTTAAAATGGCAGCATCCGACAAAAGTTATCGTTTCGATGTTGAGGATGGACTGATGCTCAGGGAATACATTGAGCGTCATCCGGAGAAAAGAGAGTTGATTGCTGAAATGCTAAATGATGGCCGGATTTCGTGCGGATCGAGTTACATGCAGCCTTATGAGGAAATGTATTCAGGCGAATCGCTTGCCCGCCAGTTTTACCTGGGAGCCAAATGGCTTCAGGATGAATTTGGCTACAAGTCTACGGTTTACTGGAACGAAGATGTGCCAGGCCGAACCTTGCAAATGCCCCAACTGATGAGCAAATCGGGTTCCAAATATCTGATGTTAAGCCGTCAGGAACGGGGTTTGTTTAATTGGTACAGCCCAGACGGATCGTTTGTTACCACATTTTCTCCCGGTCATTATGGCGATGCGTTTGGCCCGCTACAGAAAAAATTCAGTGAGGCAAGTCAATACCTGGCAAAAAGCTCTATGGATTGGACAAAGTATTACACCAATCAAACGCCTTCGCCGGTTATACCTGTGCTTTCCGACAACGATATGAGTCCGGCAAAAGATTACCGGAATTTAATTCAGGGCTGGAATTCGATTCACGAACTTCAGGATGAAAAGGGAAGCTCGATTGCTGTAAAGCTTCCGGAAATACAAGTAGTTACCGCTCCTGAATTTTTCGAGGCGCTTCTGGCACAAAAGCCACAGCTACCGTCAATCAGGGGCGAAAGACCCGACGTGTGGTTATACATTCACGGCCCATCGCATCAGAAAGCATTAAAGGCCAGCAGGGAAGCAGATATTTTATTGCCGGTAGCCGAAAAACTGGCCACGATTAATGCATTGATTGACGGTTCGTTTATCAATTATCCTGATGCAAAACTAAGAGATGCGTGGGCTGCAAAAATCTATCCTGATCATGGTTGGGGAGGCAAGCATGGCGATATTACCGATGCCCTTTTTCTGTCAAAATACGAGTTTGCGAAAGCCGAAGCCAGTGAAATAATTGCCGAAAACCTGAACAAATTGGCCGCAAAAGTGAAAACGCAGCCTGAAAACGGACGGCCGCTGGTGGTTTTCAACAGTATGAATACCAGGCGCAATGATCCGGTTTCGATTGATATCAGTTTTAAGTATGGCGATGCATTTGGAATGAAACTAATTGAAGCTTCCGGAAACGCGATTGAGTTTCAACTGAGTAACAGCCAGCTTTATCCTGACGGATCGCTAAAAAGCGGAACACTCAATTTTATTGCTGAACAAATGCCCCCAATCGGATACAAAACCTTTTACCTGAAAGCCACGGAAAAGAAACTTTCAGGAGCGAAACAGGTATTTAAAAGCGAAGCCGAAAACCGGTTTTACAAGTTGAAATTTGCAAATGGTGGATTGTCTTCAATTTTCGATAAAGAACTGAATGTGGAATTGGTCGATTCCTCGAAATTCAAAGCGGGCGAAGTGTTTACGATGCATTCGTTTGGAAATGGCGCCGGAGAATTTACTGACATCCAAAAGCCCGACATGGAGGGTTTCGATAAGACCGGCAATTATCCGACAAAATGGGAAATTGAAGAAGATGGACCGGTTTATACAGTTTATAAATATCGTCAGCACATACGGTTTGCCGATATTGAGCAACGGATAAAGGTTTTTCATCAAATCAAACGTATTGATTTTGAGCCTTCAATTCTGAATTGGGAAGGGGTTTTGTATCGTGAATTCAGGATGGCTTTACCGTTGAACATGACTGACGGGCAAGTAGCCTACGAAGTTCCTTTTGGTGTTGTTGAGGTTGGAAAAGACGAGCTGGAAGGGGCTGCCGGAGAACGTTATACCGCAATTTGTAAAGATATGCATCCACGTGGCATTCAAAACTGGATTGGAGCAAGTAACCAGGCATTTGGCGTAACGATGAGTTCGTCGGTGGTCGTAGCCGACTGGATTGATCCAACCGACAATCCTTCAAAAAATCAGATGCTTCAGCCTGTTTTGCTGGCTTCACGGAAAAGCTGCCATTGGGAAGGAAACGACTACCTTCAAACTGGCAATCATACGTTCACATTTTCGATTACCTCGCATAAATCCGGCTGGATAAACGGTGCCAGTTTTGGTCGGCAAGCCAACGAACAATTGCAGGCGGTTTGGGCCGATCATAATTTCACGGATGCAGCTTTGCCCGAATCGATGAGTTTTTTTTCAACCAATCAGGAGAATGTATTAATTTCAACTGTTAAGAAAGCAGAAGACTCTGATGCAATGGTTGTTCGTATGGTAGACATGGAAGGAAAAGATAAACTGGTGAGATTGCAGTGTTTCACAAATATGGCGCAGGCTGAACAAACTAACCTGATTGAAAATGAGATTAAATCATTGCCGGTTTCAGGAAATAGTGTACAGATAAGTTTAGGACATAATGCCATTGAGACTTTTAAACTAAAATAAATGCCGGTGATACTGACATTCTTTTTAACTTGGTAAAGCAAATAATAATCATACCTAATTCATTCTGACTATGCAGTTCAAACATATTTTTTTGCTTCAAATCGCATTCCTGATTTTTTCCGTTACTGCTGAAGCACAGCGAGAAATTGTTAAACTCAATTCGGGCTGGAAAGCCAAACGGGCAAACGAAGTTTCGGCCGATGGAACGGTGATTACCCAAAAAGATTATCAGCTTTCGGATTGGATGGACGCTGTGGTTCCCGGAACTGTACTAACAACCTTGTTGCACAACCACAAAATTCCAGATCCGTTTTTTGGAATGAATAATGAGGAAATTCCGGATATCAGCAAAACAGGAAACGATTATTACACTTACTGGTTCAGTACAAGCTTTTCTGCTCCTGAACTAAAACCCGGAGAACAATTGTGGTTGAAATTCAGGGGAATAAATTATTCTGCTGAAATTTTCCTGAATGGCAAAAAGGTGAATCCGGACACCCATCAGGGAATGTACTTGCGCGAAAAATACCAGATTACTCCTTTTCTGGAAAATGGAACAAATCGTTTGGCAGTCCTCGTTTTTCCGCCTAATCCGGCCGGGTCGCCCGGGGGCCAAGGTGGCGACGGATTAATTGCCAAATCTGTCGCTATGCAATTTACCGCCGGCTGGGATTGGATTTGCCCGATTGCTGATCGCAACACCGGAATTTGGGACGAAGTTTCGCTCGAAAAATCCGGTTCGGTTGATTTGCTCGATCCGCATGTGGTGACTAAAGTTCCGGGAAAGAGAATTCCTTCAGGAAAACAGGCCGCTGCAACGATTGACGCTTCGGCCGATTTGCTCAACACCACCGAAAACGTTCTGAGCGGAAAACTGATTGCAAACTGCGAATCGTATGAAGTTTCCAAAATGGTGGATATTCCGGCAGACGAAAAAATAACTGTTGCACTTCCTGAATTCAAAATTGAAAATCCGCAATTGTGGTGGCCAAACGGAATGGGCGATCATCCGCTGTATCGCATTGCTTTTTCGTTTGTGCAAAACAAGAAAGATACGTTGGACACAGAGTTGGTTAACTTCGGAATTCGCCAAACTGATTCGCGTTTCGATGAAACACTGAAGGGACGAATTTTTTCGATAAACGGGCAGGACGTATTTATCAAAGGCGGAAACTGGATTGCATCGGACGCGTTGCTCCGGCTTTCGCCCGAACGGTACGAAGCTGAAGTAAAAATGCATGCCGAAATGAATATGAACATGATTCGGGTTTGGGGCGGCTCAATGACTGAACGTCCCGAATTTTACGATGCCTGCGACAAATATGGTATTCTGGTGTGGCAGGATTTGTGGATTTCAGGCGACTGCAATGGCCGCTGGATGGATAAAGCGAAAACCGACTCACAGGAGCGTCGCCGTGCATATCCCGACAATCATTCGCTCTTCCTGAATTCGGTAGTCGATCAGGTGAAAATGCTGCGCAACCATCCGTCGCTTTATTTGTGGTGTGGCGGCAATGAGTTTCCTCCACCCGATGACATCGATAAAAAACTGAAAAACGATATTTTCCCGAAATACGACGGCACACGTTTTTACCTGAACGAGTCGACTTCGGCTGAATTGGCGACAAACACACAGGGCGGAACGGCCGACGGACCATACGGAATTCAGAATCCGCTGCGTTTTTTTACGGTTCCTTCATTTCCATTCAATCCTGAATTGGGCTCTGTCGGGATGCCAAACGTGGAGACCATGCGAAAAATAATGGACGAAAAAGATCTGGTTTTGCCTAACGAAAAAGAGGTTGACGAAGTTTGGAAATACCACAAGTACATTGGCTACGGCGATTTTATCGATCAATATGGTGAACCTGCCACAATTGAAGATTTTTGCAAAAAGGCGCAGCTCGTCAATTACGAACAGTACCGGGCACTTCAGGAAGGTTTTAACGCCGGAATGTGGTCCAGTTACTCCGGAATGCTCGTCTGGAAAAATCAAAATCCATGGACTGCCCTTCGCGGACAGTTTTACGATGTTTTTCTGGAACAGAATGGCGGATTTTATGGCTATCAGCATGGTGCGAAACCGGTGCACGTGCAGCTTAACCTGAACGACTCAGCGGTTTGCCTCATCAATCAAACACTTTCAGATTTGACAGCGCTGATGGTTAATACCGAACTTTTTGACATTCATGGAAACCTGATTGCCAATGACCAATTTGATGCGTCGGTTGGCGCAAACAAGATTTTGGTCCTGAAAAAAATGAACATGAAGGGCATGGAGGAAGATGTGTTTTTTTTACGATTGAAAATTATGGATGAAAGCAGCCGGGTTCTCGACGAAAACTTCTATTGGCTGAGTAAGTCGGGCAGCGATTATACCCAACTGAATGACTTGAAGCCAACCTCGTTGCAGGCAGCTCTGGTAGAAAGCGATAAGGGCGAAAAGGTGCTGGTATTAAACAATCAGACCAATGAAACCGCATTTTTTGTGCGTTTGAAAATTGTTGATCAGGATAGGAACGAACTGGCCTTGCCGGTTTATTTCAGCGATAATTACCTGACGATGCTCCCCGGAGAAAGCAAACAAATCAATATCGATCTCAATTTTCTTCCTGAAAAAATAAAATCGAATTCATTATCTCTTGAGTTGAAGGGATGGAATCTCGTAACTCAATCGCTAAAAATCAAATGAAAAATTCAAAATTTAAATGGTTCAGGAATACTGGGCTAGTTTCCGGAGTTTCATCCAAAAAATTGTTTCCAATGGTTTTTATTCTGTTACTGAAAATCAGTTGTGTTTCAGCACAAACCATTAATTTAAAAACCGACGATTTGCTCCTGAAGATTTCTGAGACAGGGCAAATTGTGGCTTTGCAAAATCCGCTGACTGGTAAAAATTATCTGGCAGCAGGAGAAAAGGCGCCATTATTAAAAATTAGGGTTGGAAGCAATTGGGAAGAACCGGCAGAAGCTACCTTTAACACTAAATCCGGAACAATTGCAATGAATTTTCAAGCTTCCAAAGTTTCCGCAGAGCTAAAAGTGATCCAAAACAAAACTCATTTGGTTTTCGAGTTGGTTCGCCTTAACCCGAAGGATCAGGTAAATGCGGTTTGTTGGGGGCCATACGCAACTACAATCAATAAAGCGATTGGCGAAGTAATTGGTGTAGTGCGCGATGGCGAATATGCGATAGGAATTCAGGCCTTAAATACAAAAACCATTGGAGGAATACTGAAAAATGCCGAGGGAACCGATGACTCACGCGGTACAGTTGCTGTTAGTCAACCCTATGGAAGCAGTTTGCAGGCCTACAGTCTCGATCGATCGAAACCCCGGAAAATTACAGTTTGGGGCCAGAATTATCCGGATATGCCTGTCGAAGCGATTCCAAACGAAACCACTATCGGATCAAAAATTGCTTTATTTGGCTGTGCCGAAAAGCAGGTTTTGGATCGAATCGGAACCATCGAGCTGGCTGAAGGGTTGCCGCATCCGATGATCAATGGAATCTGGCTGAAACAATCGCCCGAGACAGGAAGGGCATATCTGATTTCGGATTTCAACGAGCAAAACATTGACGAAATGCTTGATTATACAGAGCAGGTTGGTTTGGCAGCGCTATACCACGAAGGACCTTTTCAGTCGTGGGGGCATTTTATCCTCGATCCGAAAAGTTTTCCGCATGGAAATGCCGGGATGAAAACTTGTGTCGAAAAAGCTTCGAAGAAAGGACTTCGCATTGGTGTGCATACGCTCAGCACATTCATCAACACCAACGATCCGTATGTCAGCCCGGTTCCCGATAAACGACTTTCTCAAACAGGTTCATCTTTATTAACCGAAAATGTTAAGTCTGATGACACTGAAATTCCAGTCGAATCTGATGAGTATTTTAAAAATATCAAACCTAGCACACTCCACGCAGTTCGAATCGGAGATGAAATTATCCGTTTCAGGGAAGTGACCGCAACCCAACCATATAAATTGCTCGATTGCCAGCGAGGAGCATTCGGTACAAAAGCTTTGGACCATGCAAAAGGCGACATAGCAGGTATGCTCATGGATTATCCGTACCATACGCTTTTCCCGAATTTTAATCTTCAACAGGAAATTGCAGGAACCCTTGCCCGATTTTTTAACGAAACCGGAGTTTCGCAGATGGATTTCGATGGGCACGAAGGCTGCTGGTCTTCGGGCGAAGGCGATTATGCCGTTCAGGAATTTGCTGAAAAAGTATTTCGCGAAACCGATCATACGTTGGTGAACGGAACCAGCCGTTCGAGCCATTATTACTGGCACATTTGCCATTACTGGAACTGGGGCGAACCCTGGTACGGCGGATTCCGTGAATCTCAGGGAGATTACCGGCTCGACAATCAGCCACTTCTGGAACGGAACTATATGCCCAACATGTTGGGTTGGTTTTTGCTTTCAGCCACCACTGTTCCTGAAGATATTGAATGGATGATGGCACGTGCTGCCGGGTATAATGCTGGTTTTGCACTGGTTGCCCGCCCGAAAGATTTGGAAAAAAATCCGAATACCCCACAGTTGCTTGGCTTGATAAAACTTTGGCAGGAAGCTGAAAAATCGAAAATTTTCTCAACAGCTCAACTGGCACGCCTGAAAGATCCGGCGAACGATTTTCATCTCGAAAAAGCGGATAAAGAATGGAAGCTTTACCCGTTTAAAAAGTACAAATTCGAGCATACCAAACAACTTCTGCAACCTGGTCAGCCCACTTTTTCGGAATGGGAATTTACAAATACTGACGCGGAACAACCGCTGAATTTTACCCTGACGATCATGGGAAAAGAAGGCGTTATTAAGAATCCGTGGCTTGAATTGGATGCTTATTTCAGGCTGGATTTGCCTGGCGACTATGAGGCCGGAAATTCAATTGTTTGCGATGGAAAAGCAATAAAAATATACAACAACAAAGGAGGTTTCAAAAAGGAGATTGAGTTGAAACAAGCCATCCCTGCTCTGAAATCAGGTAAACACACCATCCGGTTCGATTGTGAATTTCCGGATGATGCGGAGTTAACCAACCGTTTTATCGTAAAAACCATGAGTACTCCTGAAATTAATCACTAGTCGAACAATAAACAACCCGACCATGAAAAACTACCTTTTATTTTTTATGCTTTGCGTTCTGGCATTTGCCTGTTCTACGCCGGTAGAAAAATCGGAGAACAAAGCGCTGGCTCAGAAAATCGCAACGGATGAGAATATTCCGCTGGTAAAAGCTAAAGCGCTTGAAATAATGAAATCCGGATTTAATGCCGGAAGTGGCTACCGCGAAGTCTGGATTCGCGATTACAACACATTTATCGAACTGGCTGCACAGGTGTTTCCCAAAGAAGAACTGAGAGAAAACCTGATGGTTTTTTTCAGGATGCAGGGAGATGATGGAAACATTATCGATGGTTTTACTCCGGCTGAACAAATAAAAGTGAAATACGATTTCATTTATTCCGATCTCGAACCGCGCTATGCAGGGCACAAAAATACGGTGGAAACCGATCAGGAATCGTCACTGGTTCAGGCGATTTACAAATACATTAACCTGACGAAAGACAGTACTATTTTAACCGAGGAAGTTGGCGGAAAAACTGTGGCAAGCCGACTTGAAGATGCCATGGAATTTTTAATGAATAAGCGTTTTAACGATCAATATGGTTTAATTATTGGAGCTACAACTGCCGACTGGGGCGACGTGCAGCCCGAACATGGATGGGGAGTTGATCTCGACAATAACACACATCCGGCCATTGATATTTACGACAATGCCATGTTTCTCATTGCCTTGGATAACTTGATGGAAATGCTGCCCGCGACCAAGGAAAAGTGGTCGGCGATCCGAAACAGTGTAGCCGAAAGTTGCCGCAAAAACCTTTGGGACAGTGCTAAACAGAAATTCATTCCGCACATTTATCTTGAAAAGGGTTCGCCATTTCCGGCTGATTTTGATGAAAGCCAGATTTATTATTTCGGAGGAACAACCATTGCCATTGAAGCCAATTTATTAAGCAAAGACGAGGTAAAAGCGTCGATTGACGAAATGGTTCGCAGGGTCAAACAAGCTGGCGCTCCATCCATTGGCTTAACGCTTTATCCTCCTTATCCAGCCGGATTTTTTGAGAACAAAATTATGAATCCGGAATATAGCTATCAGAATGGTGGCGACTGGACTTGGTTTGGCGGTCGTATGATTCAGCAACTCATTCGATATGGATTTGTTCAGGAGGCTTACGATCAGGTTCAGCCCATGTTGAAACGGGTAAAAGATAACGATGGCTTTTTTGAATGGTATTCGGTGGATAACAAACCGCGCGGTTCGGGAACTTTCAGGGGATCGGCCGGAGTGCTTTATACGGCCATCCGAATGTTTGAAGATTGGGAAAAGAAAAACAAAGAATAATGCAAAATAACAATTGGCGTAAAACCGAACAGTTTTTGTTGCCGGTGCGCAAATCGGTTTCGCCGAAGGGAATGTACGATGTTTACCCGACCTTTAACCTGGTTGACGGGAAAATAGGAGAGGGTTTTGAATCATTGGCTCAGCAAATTTCAGGTGAAAAGCTTGTCGTTATCGACGGTTTTGGTGGCGTGTTTTATCCTGAATTTCAGGACAAACTGAATGCTGAATTGTTGAAAATTGGGAAAACGGTGAGCTGGAAAAATGTCGGTGAGGCGTTGAAACCTGAACATGAAATAGACCGTTTGATTGATCCTTTTCTGGGAGGCGACGATCCGGTTTTTGGAAGGCGAACCAGTTTGGCATTGGACGATTTTTTCGATGCAGAAAGACTACAAAACCTGACACCGGAAAACGGCTCAGATTTGTCCATTCTGATTGGATGTGGAGCTGCCTTAGCCGGCTGGAATGGATTGGTGATTTATATTGACGTGCCCAAAAATGAAATACAGTTCAGGGCGCGTGCAAAGTCGGTTACCAATTTGGGTGCGGCAAATGCAATCGACATTAAACCGATGTACAAACGATTTTACTTTGTCGATTGGGTGGTTTTGAACCGCCATAAGCAAAGTCTATTATCACAAATTGATATTTGGGTCGATGAACAACGACCCGATCAGCCTACCTGGATCAAAGGTTCCGATCTTCGTGAATCGCTTTCGGAAATGAGTAAAAATATGTTTCGGGTTCGCCCGTGGTTTGAGCCGGGCGCATGGGGCGGCCAGTGGATCAGGAATAAAATCGACGGATTAAACAAAGACGTCATCAATTACGCATGGTCGTTCGAGTTGATTGTTCCTGAAAACGGACTGCTTTTTGAAAGTTCAAGAAAAATGCTCGAAGTTTCTTTCGATTGTCTTATGTTTCAGGAAAACCTGGCTGTTTTAGGAAAGCACGCTAAAAAATTTGGCGTTGAATTTCCGATTCGGTTCGATTTTCTGGACACCTTCGACGGCGGAAATCTTTCGGTTCAATGTCATCCACGGCCTGAATACATGAAAGAAAATTTCGGCGAAGATTTTACGCAGGAAGAAACGTATTACATTCTTGATGCTGGCGAAGGTGCCACCTGCTACCTCGGTTTTCAGGAAGATATTCATCCGGAACAGTTTGCAAACGATCTTCAGGAAAGTTTTGAAACAAACGTGGCAATCGATATCACCAAACATGTTCAGGTTCACGATGCACACAAACACGATCTTTTTTTGATTCCGCCGGGAACCATTCATGGCTCCGGAATCAATAATCTGGTGCTCGAAATCAGCACCACGCCGTACATTTTCACTTTTAAAATGTACGACTGGCTTAGGCTTGACCTTGACGGGAAACCGCGCCCGCTAAACATTCGTCGCGGACTCGACAACCTGTATTTCGACCGGAAAGGTGAATATGTAAAGGAAAATCTGATTTCGCATCCGCGATTAATTGAGACTGGCGCCGACTGGAAACTGTTTCATTTGTCTACGCACGAAAAACATTCGTACGATGTTCACCGCTACCATTTTAACTCAAAAGTTGAAGTGCTGACGGGCAACAGGTGCGACGTTCTTTCGTTGGTTGAAGGCACCAGCATTTGGGTTGAAACTTCAGGAGGAATGAAGCAGCGATTTAATTATGCTGAAACATTTGTGATTCCTGCTGCAGCCGGAAGTTATACGATCAGAAACGAATCGGAAGACGAGGTCATTGTCGTAAAAGCTTTCCTAAAATAATGTGTAAGAATCAGCGCCGTCCGCCAATCGATACCATTTTCTGGATTTGTTCGTCCCATAAACGGAGTTTCAACGATCTCAAGGCCATCAGGAAAGTGACTGGTTTTACTTCGTTGAAAACTTTGTTTTCGCGGTAACATTTGCTGAGGTAATAGTTCGGAATTCGCGAACTCATGTGGTGAATGTGGTGGAAGCCAATGTTTCCTGAAAACCATTGCAGCAGTTTCGGAAATTTCACATACGAACTGCCCTCAAGTGCCACTTTGCGGTAATTCCAGTCTTTGGCTCTGAACCAGTTAACATCCTCGTACTGGTGCTGTAAATAGAACAACCACAATCCGGAAATTGCTGAAATATATAAAATAGAGAGCTGTATGATGAGGAAAGTTCCGAAGCCAATGGCAAAACTCATCACTACAAAAAGAACAACAAGTGCAGCATTGGTGAGCCAAACGTTCGCCTTTTCCTTTGCAGTCATGTCTTTTTGAATGAGTCTGTTTTGAATCAGGAACACATAAAGCGAACCAATGCCAAACATGATCAATGGGTTCCGGTAAATCCGGTATTTGAGTTTAACCCATTTTGTACTGTTTTGATATTCTTCTTTGGTCAGAGTCCAAACATCGCCAACACCGCGTTTATCCAGGTTTCCCACCGTTCCGTGATGGCGCATGTGTTGGTTGTGCCATTTGTCCCAGGGCGTAAACGCCAGAATTCCAAAAAACATTCCGACAAATTTGTTGGCTGCATTTGACTTAAAATATGATCCGTGGCCGCAATCGTGAAATATAATGAAAAGCCGGACCAGGAATCCTGAAGCCAAAATAATCAGAAAAGCCGATAACCAATAGGAAACAGACAAACTGTAAATGATTAAAATCCACAAGCCAACATAAGGAACAAATGTGTTGATTATTTGCCAGATACTTCTGCCTACACTGGGCTTTTGATATTTTTCGATGTTTTTATTTATGATTTGCCACGGTGTAATTTCCGTGTTCATTTTTTCTTGTGTTTTCATTTTTCGTATTTCTGTTATTTTTTTTGTTTCCCAAATGATTAAACGTAGCTGGGCATATATAGTTCTCGGAGTTTTGATAAAGCAGTTCAAAAACAGGTTTTATGAAATTTTAAATTGCTCCTGAAATGCTCTTCGTTCAACTGATTTACAACTGACGAAAAATGATATGGAAATTATATCGTTAATTTTGAATACCTTCAAATGGATGAAAAGTATTTAAATAGGAATAGTTCGTTATTTTTGTTTGGTCTCACAGGTATTAATTAATTTTTCAAGTTAGCCATGAAAACATTTATCAGCGACATCTCAAAACTTGAGTTTCCGATTTCTGAAAGAGTTTCAGGAACAGTTATAAGACATTCTGTAATGGAACTGATCCACAAAGATCATCCTGATTTTTCGGATGACCAGTTTTTATCCCGAAGTGAGTTGAATGATTACCGGGAAAAATACATCGAGAGTTTTTTGACCGTTCAAATGGGTGAATTGACCAGTCTTGAAAAAACGGTATTGGATTCAATGAAGGAAAATACTACCCTGACTGATAAAATTGATGGAGATGAGAATCATAATTCAACTTTTGGCCAGCGTATAGCCGATCATGTTGCTTCGTTTGGTGGAAGCTGGACGTTTATCATTTCCTTTGCTATTTTTCTGGCAATCTGGATCTTGGTAAACATTTACTGGCTTTCGAACAAAGGATTCGATCCGTATCCGTTCATTCTCCTGAATTTAATTTTATCGTGTGTTGCTGCCATGCAGGCGCCGGTTATTATGATGAGTCAAAACCGTCAGGAAGAAAAAGACAGGGAACGCTCGAAAAATGATTACATGATAAATCTGAAATCGGAGCTGGAAATACGCATGCTGCACGAAAAAATCGATCACCTGATCCTCAACCAGCAACAGGAGGTTTTGGAAATTCATAAGGTACAGATTGAAATGATGAACGATATTTTGAAACGAATAGAAAAATAAAAAATCCCCCAAATCATGAACTCAAAATTGATGAACAAAGTAATGAAATACCTGATTCTGGTTTCAGGAATATCTGTTTTTGTAGGCGCATTCTTCAGACTTCAACATTACCCTAACGGCGATTTTTTCCTGATGGCCGGATTGCTTTCTCATTTTGTCATCAGTACATTCGAGATCAGCCGCTTAAAAAATATCCTGGCTGACAAAGAAAAAAATAGCTGAGTTGGAACTGGCAACTTGATTTTTAATGATTTGGATTGTCATTTCATTTCACTTTATCATTAGTTTAATTGGCTACCTGCTGTGCAACCGGGAACAAATCTGAACAAAAGCAGATTTCAGGCGTAAAAAACAGGCGACCGAAAATATTTGGATGTACAACCTAAACAAAACCAGTGCTTTCAGGTTATTGAATGCAATAAAGACTGGTCGTTTTATTTACATAGTCTAATTCCTTAAATCCTGAAATATGCAAACAATACTTGGTTCAGGTGGTGCCATCGGAGTTGAATTGGCTAAATCGCTGAAAAAATACACCAATGAAATCAGGCTGGTAAGCCGCAATCCGAAGAAAGTAAATGACACAGATGAACTGATGTCTGCCGATTTATTGAATGTGGCCGATCTTCGAAAAGCCGTTCAGGGGTCTTCAGTGGTTTATGTTACAGTGGGTTTTCCATACAATGTAAAAGTTTGGGAGGCAAGTTGGCCAAAATTCATTTCAGGAGTTATTGCTGCCTGTAAGGAATTTAATTGCAAACTGGTTTTTTTCGATAACATTTACATGTACGATCCTCATTTTCTGAACGGAATGACAGAGGAAACGCCAATCAACCCGGTGAGCAAAAAAGGAAAGATCAGGGCCAAATTGGTTCGGATGATTATGGATGAAGTAAAGGCCGGAAAACTAACTGCGTTGATTGCCCGGTCGGCTGATTTCTATGGTCCTGGAATTGCCAATTCGAGCATGCTTAACGAAACTGTAATTAAACCATTAAGCGCCGGAAAGAAAGCCAACTGGCTGGGTTCGTCGTCGTTTAAACACTCGTTTACATACACTCCGGATGCAGCAAAGGCGACCGCAATACTCGGAAATACACCCGATGCCTTTGGGCAGGTCTGGCATTTGCCTACAGCCGCAAATCCACTTACCGGAAAAGAGATCGTTGAAACAGTCGCCAGGGAACTTGGCGTTCAGCCCAATTATCAGAATGTTCCAAAATTTATGGTCTGGATTATTGGTTTGTTTGTACCAATTATGAAAGAAATTGTAGAAATGATGTATCAGTACGACCGCGACTATGTTTTTGAAAGTGCAAAATTCGAAAAGCGTTTTGAATTTAAACCAACCTCCTTTTCATACGGCATCAAAGAAGTCATCCTGAATGATTATAAAACCGGCCGTTAATCGACATATTCTGCTGAATAATTTGTTGTGAAACATTCATTTGCGTTTTTCTATGCCGAAAACATAGATTATATTGCATAGGGTAACAAGCATTTTCGCAGTTTGTAATCCGGTAAATTATTTGGCATGAAATCTTTAAATATACTTGATAAACCATTTGGCCCCGCAGGAGCTTCGGCTGGGTTGGTTTTATGCGTAGTTGGATTATTTACCGTGTATAATTCGGTGTTCGGTTTTATTTTGGTTGTCATCGGGGCTTTTGCCGGATTAACTTCAACCAGTACTATCGTCGACTTCGATCGCAAAAGAATGAAATTTACCAACAATTTATTTGGAATTATTCGTCTTGGTAAATGGGTGAATATTCAACCAAACATGAAAATCGGTATCAGAAAATCGAATCAGGTTTGGCGAAATTCAAGCTGGAGCAACCGTACACTCGACATTAAAAACATCGATTACCGGATTATTTTGTACGATTTCGACGAAAGTCTGATTATGCAAATTAAAAAGACTAAAACTCAGGGAGCCGCCAAAACAGAACTTGCCAAACTTGCCAAAAAGTTTGGGTTACGACAAATCTGAATTCATGGTTCCGAATTAATTTAAAGCTCCTGATCTACTGTCTTATCCTGAAGTCAGGTTTACTGCTAAAAGTGCAAATTCCCTTTTATAGCAAGTTCTCCCAATAAGTGCATTTTCTGGTTCGTTCATTTATGAAGTTTATCTGAATTGGCGACATACTTGTCTTTTAATCCTCCTTTTTTTATCTGAAAATTGTTTTATTTGTTCTCAATGTAAAACAACCATAACCTATGGCAACTAAAATACTCAACGCACTGCTCATTTTATTGCTTTTGTCGGCATGCAATTCAAAACCTGATTTAATTCAAAATACTGATAGGTTGAAAGATATGCAGCGAATGCTGGCCGAACAAAAGGAGCTTACCTCGAAAAGTTTGCTTAAAACCTGGGACATTTTTAACCAAACACTTACTCCGGACGAAAGGCAGGCCATGGAATTCATGTATGCTTACATGCCATTGAGCGATCTGGCAGACTATTCCCCCGATTTTGTGCTGAAAAATGTTCAGTATAGCTTAAAGGCCCGTCAGGAAATGACCTGGGGAAAAACTATCCCGGAAGAAGAATTCTTACATTTTGTGCTGCCTTTGCGCGTGAACAACGAGAACCTCGATAATTTCCGTGAAATCATGTATCCTGAAATCAAAGCCCGCATTCAGGGTTTGGACATGAAACAGGCTGCGCTGGAAATTAATCACTGGTGTCACGAGAAAGTGAATTACCGCGGAACCGATTCACGAACCAGTGCTCCGTTGAGTACAGTTAAAAAGACATTCGGTCGTTGTGGCGAGGAATCAACTTTTACAGTAACAGCCATGCGAACGGCAGGTATTCCGGCCCGTCAGGTTTACACGCCACGATGGGCGCACACCGACGATAATCATGCCTGGGTTGAAGTTTGGATCGATGGCAAATGGCACTATCTCGGTGCTTGCGAACCCGATGTCGATTTGGACATGGGCTGGTTCAGCGAACCTTCGCATCGAGTAATGTTGGTTCATTCAAGAGCTTACGGACACTATTTTGGTACTGAAGATGTGGTTACTGCTGCCGATCGCTTTTCGGAACTCAACCTGACTTCGCATTATGCCACCATTAAAAATATTACCATTTCAGTAAATAATGCCGACGGAACACCTGCAGACAGCGCGAAAGTTGAATACCAGTTGTATAACTATGCCGAATATTACCCGATTGCAACCGGGTATACAAATGCCAGTGGTTTTACAAGCCTGAATACCGGCATGGGCGACCTCATTATCTGGGCTGCGAAAGACGGGAAATTTGGCTACCAAAAATTATCAGTTCCTGAAAAAGATACGCTGAGGCTGGTGCTCAACCAAACAGTTCCGGCCAGTAAGAGCGAATTGTTCGATCTGGTTCCGCCACACGCAGTAAAAGTTGAACTGAATGTGAGCGATGCGGCCCGGAAGGAAAACGACCGCAGGCTGGCGTACGAAGATTCGATCCGGAATGCATACATGGGCACATTTAAAGATTCGGCCTGGATTGCCACTTTTGCTGAAAAGACCAAACTGGGCATCGACACTGTTTCGCGGTTGATTCATTTGAGTTACGGAAACTGGGATCAGATTTCGGCTTATCTTGAAAAAAATGCCGCGAATCACCGGAATACGGTTCTTGAAATGGCCATTCAGCTTGCCGACAAAGATTACAGCGATGCTCCTGAATCCATTTTGACTGACCATTTGGATCAGGTTTCCAAGTCGGGTGTTCAAAAATTGGTAACCGACAAAGAACTTTTTACACGATACATTCTTTCTCCACGTATTGCGCTCGAAAATTTAAGTCCGTGGCGAAGCTTCCTTGCCAATTCTTTCGGCCCTGAAATGGAACAATCGGCACGAAATGACATTTCTGTTCTGACCAATTGGATTCGCGAAAATATCCGGATAAATACCATTGCCAACATGCATTCGAGGGCACCTCTCTCGCCAATTGGCGTTTATAACCTCCGGGTGGCCGATCCGGCTTCGCGCGACATTTTCTTTGTGGCAGCCTGCCGCACATTTGGTATTCCGGCGCGATTAAATCCTGAAACGCAGATTCCGGAGTACAACAAAAACGGAGAATGGCTGCGGGCAGGTTTTGAGCCTGAAGTGGCTGTTCAGCCCGAAAAAGGATTGCTGAAACTCACCGAAAAGAACAATCCGGTGACACCGCAATATTACCTGCATTACACCATTGGATTCCTGAAAGATGGATTTTACCGCACATTGGAATTTCCGGAAGGTGGTAAGCTCACCAACACCGACAAACCGCTTCAGCTGGAAACCGGCCAATATGCACTGGTGACCGGAAACCGTATGGAAGACGGATCGGTATTGAGTAGCATGACTTTCTTTTCAATTGAGAAAGGTAAGCTGACTACGGTGCCGGTTGAATTACGGCGCCAGTCGGGCGAATTGAAACCTTCAGGAAAATTGGATCTGGAAAAACTGAATCTTGAAAAGGATGGCAGCACAGCAAGTCTGTCGTCGTTGGTTGCCGGAAATTATTCGGTGCTGGTGGTGCTCGATCCGGAGAAGGAACCTTCGAAACATATTCTGAACGATTTGGGTCCGTATGTCGATCAGTTTAACAAATGGGGCGGGAAGTTTGTATTTGCAATGCCTGCTGAAAAAGCTGCCCAGGCCGGAGTTTTGAAAACCTATTTGCTGCCCGCCAATGTCGAAAGTGGAGTTGATCCGGAAAGCAATATTTTAAATGCCATTTCAGCAATTTACGGAACCGGATTAAAAGACAAACTTCCACTGGTTCTGTTTTGCGATGCTGCCGGAAATGTGTACATGTTTACCGAAGGATATCGGATTGGTGTTGGCGAGCAAATCCTGAAAGTGATTTCAGCCGTAGAATCGAATCAGAAAATGGCAGAAGTTAAAGCTTCGTGCAGCAAACCCTAAGTTTTTCAGGATCGGATGACTGGAGTTCATCCGATCAATTCCTTTATTTCAGATGACGAGCTTAAGAACGAGGTGTTCCGTTTTATTTCAGATTTGGTCAGTCATCCGGAATTTAAAGGGGGGCGACTTTCCAATGCAAGCCAAAAGGATCGGCAAATCTTCCGGCTACGATTACAAAGGCATAAATACTACTCCTGAAATAAGAATAACTTTCTCTGTTCCATTTCGCCAGTCGTCAGTATCTGGTTCGGTTGTTTTCGAAAACAATTCAGCAGCGCCTGTTTCGATGAAACTGACCTACGAAAACGGCGACAGCACACTGGTTGTTAAACCTTCTGCCCCTCTGGCTTATTTGTCAAAATATGTCCTGAAAGTTACTTCGCGCCTGAAATCTAAATCGGGTGTTTCGTTGCCTGCTCCGGTCACTGTTAATTTTCTTACAGTCATCGACTCAACCAATAAATTTTCGGTTATTTCTGACGATGAGCTTTTGACGCTGGTGCAAAAGCAAACATTCAACTATTTCTGGAATTTTGGCCACGCAGTTTCAGGTTTAACCCGCGAACGAAACAGTTCAGGAGACATTGTGACTTCGGGCGGTTCCGGATTTGGAATAATGGCCATTCCGGTTGCCATCGAACGCAACTTTATTACGCGAACTGAAGGATTGGCCCGCATGCAAAAAATTGTTGGTTTCCTGGAAAATAAAGCGAACCGGTTTCATGGGGCATATTCGCATTGGCTCAATGGAACTTCAGGAATAGTAGTGCCTTTTGGTGAAAAAGACAACGGCGCCGACATCGTGGAAACTTCGTACCTGATGATGGGTTTACTGACAGCCCGACAGTATTTCAATGCCGAAACTCCGGAAGAGATACAGTTGCGGGCGGATATCAACGAAATTTGGAATGCCGTTGAGTGGGACTGGTTCAGGAAAAACAACGAAAATGTGTTGTACTGGAACTGGAGTCCTGATTACGGGTTTGCAGTGAATGTGCCCGTTGTGGGCTGGAACGAATGCCTGATAACTTATGTGATGGCAGCATCGTCGACAACCCATTCGATACCAAAAATTGTGTACGACAACGGTTTTGCACGCAATGGAGCAATTAAAAATAACGGCACATATTACGGAATAAATTTACCTCTTGGGCAAGCCTATGGCGGGCCGTTGTTCTTCGAGCAATATTCGTTTCTCGGAATTAATCCAAACGGATTATCAGATACTTATGCCGATTATAAAGTTCAGGCTGTAAATCATTCGTTAATAAATTACGAGTTCTGTAAAGCTAATCCGGGCCAGAATTTTGGGTACAGCGACCAGTGCTGGGGACTTACGGCCAGCGATATTCAAAATGGTTACACAGCTAGTTCGCCAACCAACGACGTGGGTGTAATTGCGCCAACTGCCGCCATTTCATCTATTCCGTTTACTCCTGAAAATTCGCTTCGGGCCATGAAGTTTTTTTATTACCAGCTTGGCGATAAGATGTGGGGACAATATGGATTTAAGGATGCTTTCAATTTAAACGAAGGCTGGTTCGCCGATTCGTACCTGGCTATCGATCAGGGGCCGCAAATCGGGATGATTGAAAATTACCGAACCGGACTTTTGTGGAACTTATTTATGTCGTGTCCTGAAGTTCAGGCGGGATTGACTAAACTAGGATTTACCTACAAGCTAAATTAAGAACGATGAAAAGAAAAACTCAAATAGTTGTTTTGGCCATTCTTTTTGCCGGAGTCTGGATGATTTCGTGCAAAGGTCCGGTAAAAACGAACACAACAAAAGAATCATCAGCATCGATTTCCGACGATTCGTTGCTGACTAAAATTCAGTACCAGACTTTTCAGTATTTCTGGGATGGAGCGGAACCCACTTCCGGAATGGCGCGTGAGCGAATCCACATGGACGGCGTTTATCCGGAAAAGGATCAGGATGTGGTTACTTTGGGCGGATCTGGTTTTGGTGTAATGGCTATTTTAGTTGGCATTGAGCGCGGATTTATTTCCCGAGAACAAGGCTTTGAACGCCTCGGTAAAATTGTGGATTACCTCGGAAAAGCAGATCGGTTTCATGGCGCCTGGCCGCATTGGCTCGACGGCCCAACCGGCAAAGTGCATCCGTTCGGAAAAAAAGACGATGGAGGCGATTTGGTCGAAACAGCATTCATGATTCAGGGACTTTTGGCGGTTGAGCAATTTTTTAAAACGGGCAATGAGGCTGAGCAACAACTGTCCGCCAATATCGATCAATTGTGGCGCAGCGTGGAATGGAGCTGGTATACACAAGGAAAAGATGTGCTGTACTGGCACTGGTCGCCCAACTACGGTTGGGGAATGAATTTTGCGGTTGGCGGCTACAACGAATGTCTGATCATGTATGTTTTGGCAGCTTCGTCGCCAACTTACCCAATTAAACCTGAAGTTTACCACAAAGGCTGGGCGCTGAACGGAGCCATTGCCAAAGACACGGTTTATTACGGACTGCATACAATCCTGAATTTTTACGAACATAGCGACGATCCGACCGGACCACTCTTCTGGGCGCATTATTCCTATTTGGGTCTGAATCCGAAAGGCTTGAAAGACCAGTATGCCGATTATTGGCAACTGAATCAAAATCAGGCGCTGATTCATTACAGGTATGCGCTCGACAATCCAAAGAAATTTGCCGGTTATGGCGAAAAACAATGGGGACTGACTTCCAGCTATTCCATAAACGGGTATGCGGGGCATCATCCGGGTGGCGAAGATTTGGGTGTAATTTCACCAACAGCCGCGTTGTCGTCGTTTCCGTATACCCCGGAAGAGTCGATGAAATTTGCAAAATACCTGTATTTCGAGGCCGATTCGCTGATTGGAAAATACGGGCCATACGATGCCTACAGCGATCAGTACCATTGGTATTTGCCTCGCTATCTGGCTATCGATCAGGGACCGATTCCGGTGATGATCGAGAATTATCGATCGCAAATGCTCTGGAATCTGTTTATGAACAATCCTGATGTGCAGAATGGATTAGCTAAACTTGGATTTACATATCCTAAAGAGTAAAATTTTCCAGTTATATATTGCTTTGCGAGTAATTCAGATAATGTACATATTTGCATTTACCAGTACAGAAACAAGATTAAAACCACAGAAAATGAAAAAACCAGCGAACTTGTTGGTTTTGATTGCAGTATATGCAAGCTTGCTAATATCGTGTGATCAAAAGCAAATTTCAGGCGGAGATTCAAAAATGAACTCCTTTATAGATGAACTGATGTCGAAAATGACCCTCGATGAAAAGCTTGGCCAGTTGAATTTACCAGCTTCCGGAGACATAATTACCGGTGCAGGAAGCAACTCGAACATTGCCGAAAAGATAAAGGATGGTCAGGTTGGTGGGCTTTTCAACATCAAGTCAGCCGAAAAAATACATGCCGTACAAAAAATTGCAGTTGAAGAAAGCCGGTTGAAAATTCCACTCATTTTTGGAATGGATGTGATTCACGGTTACCAGACTGAATTCCCGATTCCGCTGGGAATGTCGTGCAGTTGGGACATGAGCCTGATCGAAAAGAGCGCCAGGTTAGCTGCGCAGGAAGCCAGTGCCGATGGAATTTGCTGGACATTTTCGCCGATGGTCGATATCGCCCGTGATCCACGTTGGGGCCGCGTTTCCGAAGGTTCGGGCGAAGATCCCTATCTGGGGTCACAAATTGCCAAGGCCATGGTGAAAGGCTATCAGGGAGATGACCTCACAAAAAACAATACGATTTTGGCCTGTGTCAAACATTTTGCTTTGTACGGCGCTGCTGAAGCTGGCCGCGATTACAATACAACCGATATGAGCCGAATTCGAATGTACAACGAATACTTGCCGCCTTACCAGGCCGCTGTTGATGCAGGTGCCGGAAGTGTGATGTCGTCGTTCAACGAAGTCGATGGAGTTCCGGCCTCGGCCAACAAATGGCTAATGACTGATTTATTGCGCAAACAATGGGGTTTCAATGGCTTTGTCGTAACCGATTATACCGCTATTTCAGAAATGATCAATCATGGGATGGGCGATTTGCAGACAGTTTCTGCATTGGCTTTGAAAGCTGGAATTGATATGGATATGGTGGCTGACGGTTTTTTGACGACTTTGAAAAAATCACTCGACGAAGGAAAAGTGACACAGCAGGAAATCGATCAGGCGTGCCGCAGGGTTTTGGAAGCCAAATACAAACTCGGACTTTTCGACGATCCTTACCGGTATTGCGATACAGAGCGGGCAAAAACTGAAATTTTTACTCCGGAAAATCGCCAGGTTGCCCGCGAAATTGCCGCTCAAACATTCGTACTCCTAAAAAATGATCGGCAAATTCTCCCGCTTCAGGGCAAAGGAACCATTGCGCTGGTTGGGCCGCTGGCCGATAATCGCGAAAATATGCCCGGAACATGGAGCGTAGCCACCGATTTTTCGAAAGCAGTTTCGCTATTGGATGGAATGCAGAGCGCTTTGGATGGACAGGCAAATATTTTGTATGCCAAGGGAACCAATATAGTCAATGACACAGCTCTAAATGCACGAATCAGTATTTTTGGTAAATCGACCAAATTTGACCACCGCTCACAGAAAGAGATGATTGCCGAAGCTGTTGCTGCGGCCCGCAAAGCCGATGTGGTGGTTGCTGCTGTTGGCGAATCAGCCGAAATGAGCGGCGAAAGTTCCAGTCGTTCAGACATCAATCTTCCTGAGAACCAAAAAGAGTTGCTCGAAGCTTTGCTGGCTACCGGGAAACCTGTCGTGATGGTACTTTTCACAGGTCGCCCGCTGACCATTAACTGGGAAAAAGCCAATGTTCCTGCAATTCTGAATGTGTGGTTTGCCGGCTCTGAAGCTGGTGATGCCATTGCCGATGTGCTTTTCGGAAAAGTGAATCCTTCCGGAAAATTGACTGCAACTTTTCCTCAAAACGTGGGGCAAATCCCGCTTTATTACAACCACAAAAATACCGGACGCCCGTTGGACAAAGGTAAATGGTTCCAGAAATTCCGTTCCAATTATCTCGATGTATCGAACGATCCGCTGTATCCGTTTGGCTATGGATTAAGCTATACTACATTTGGCTATAAGAACCTGAATTTAAGTGATTCAACGTTGACAGCCAACGGAAAACTGACCGTTTCGGTTGATGTAACCAACTCCGGAAATTACGATGGAGCAGAAGTGGTACAGTTGTACGTTCGCGATCTGGTCGGAAGCGTGACTCGTCCGGTCAAAGAGCTGAAAGGCTTTCAAAAAATATTCCTGAAAAAGGGCGAAACGAAAACAGTTGAATTTACGGTGACTGAAAAGGATTTACGCTTTTACAACAACGACCTTCAATTTGTGAGCGAACCAGGCGATTTCAACGTTTTTGTCGGAACAAATTCTGAAGATACTTTAGAGGCTGGTTTTGTTTTAAAATAGCTCCTGAAAATTGGATTTCGATTAAGAAAAAGCCATCCAAATTTTGTTTTAGATGGCTTTTTCTCATTTTAAAATGTTCTGAAGAGCTTTTTTGCCTGCAAAATCTATAGTGCATAGTAATTATTTCAAATAGCAGATAACTTATTGTCCAACTTCTTGTTTTAAAAACAAATTTAACCTGAATTCTATGAATAATTTCAAGGCAATTTTCACACTCATTGGTATTATTTTTATAGTTGGCAGTGGTCACGCTCAGGAAAAGGGCTACTATCGCTTTCCGTCGGTTCACAACGATTTAGTCGTTTTTACAGCCGAAGGCGACCTTTGGGAATATAACCAATCAACCGGCTCGTGTTTTCGCATTACAACCAACCAGGGAGTTGAATCGAATGCATCCATTTCTCCCGATGGAAAGTTAATCGCGTTTAATGCGGAATACGAAGGACCAACTGAAGTGTATCTAATTTCGGTCGAAGGTGGAATTCCGAAACGGATAACCTGGGAAGGCCTGAAAGGTGGTGGCGGACCAAAAATTTACGGTTGGACAAAAGAGGGAAAGTTAATTGTCTCCACGAGCTATTATTCCACCCTTCCGGGAAAACAATTGGTACTGATCGATCCAGTTTCATTGCAGTACAGTCGTGTGCCATTGGCGCAGGCTGACGAAGGTGTTTTCGACGACAGTGGCAACCTCTATTTCACCCGATTGGCTTTTCAGGGAAGCCATACGAAAAGGTATAAAGGCGGAACTGCCCAGAATCTCTGGAAATTTGACGGTAAAAACGAAGCTGTTCCGTTGACTGCAGATTATACCGGGACCAGCAAGAATCCCATGTTCTACGATGGCAGGCTCTATTTCCTGAGCGACCGCGATGGAACCATGAATCTTTGGTCGATGTTACCCGACGGAACCGGATTGAAACAGCAAACTCATTCGGTTTACTGGGATTTGAAGGATGCTGAACTTCAAAATGGCAAAGTCATTTTCCAGAAGCAGGCAGATCTTTACGTTTACGACCTGGCAAGTGGGCAGGAAAAACTACTGGATATTTCGCTTATTTCTGATTTCGATCAGAAACGTCCGGCGTGGGAAAAAGATCCGATGAAAAAAATTCAGGCACTTAGCATTTCCAAAACCGGCGATCGTGTTTTGCTTACCGCACGTGGAAGAGTTTTTAGTGCTCCGGTTGATGGTAGTCGCTGGGCAGAAATTACGCGCAAATATGGTATCCGTTACAAATCAGCTAAATTCATTGGCGACAAAGATGATGTCACTTTCATTTCAGATGAATCGGGCGAAATGGAACTTTGGGAAACCGATAAAAACGGATTTTCTGTTCCATCGCAGTTAACTTCAGGAAGCAAAGTGTTAATCATGAATTATGAACCTTCGCCCGACGGAAAATACATTGCATACACAGAAAAGGATTATGCGCTGAAACTTTACGACACAACCACCAAAACGGTGAGACTGATCGATCAGGACAATGTAGGTGGTTTTAGCAATCTGGAATGGTCGCCTGACAGCAAATGGCTGGTTTACAACGATCCGGCCGAAAATCAAAAGTCTCAGATTAAAGTGATGAATATCGGGACCAACCAATCGTATTGTATGGCCAGCGACCGTGTGGATAGTTATGATGCCTCGTTCAGCGAAGATGGCAAATGGCTGTATTTTATATCTGATCGAACTTTTGGCACTACTGTGGCAAGCCCCTGGGGTCCGCGTCAACCTGAACCATATTACACCAAGACGAGCAAGATTTACATGCTGGCGCTATTCGATTCGCTGCGTTCGCCTTTTCAGAGTTACGATGAGTTGAACCCGAAAAAAGAGGAAAAGAAGGACGATAAAAAAGAAGCTCCAGACAAAAAAGGAGACTCTAAAAAGGGGAAAGGAAAAACTGTAGTGTCTGAAAAACAACTGGATATGGTGAATGCAGAGAGCCGGTTATATGAAGTTCCGGTACCTGCCAACGACATTTCATCACTTCAGGTTACTAAAAAATATTTGTACTGGATTCAATACGACGACGGGGAAGCACGAAACCGGAAACTGTATGCGCTTGAAATTTCCAACAAGAAAGATAACACGCCTGTTGAAGTGACCGATAAGGTGTTTGGCTTCGATCTTTCGGGCGATGGTGAAAAAATTCTGATCCGTAAGGCCGATGGCATTTATGTAACCGATACCAATGGCAAAAAAGCCGACCTGAAAGATGCAAAAGTGAATCTCAAAGACTGGATGTTCCAGGTTGATCCGGTAGAAGACTGGAAACAAATGATGCTGGATGCCTGGCGGCTTGAGCGCGATTATTTTTACGATAAAAACATGAATGGGGTGGACTGGAAAGCAGTTCTTGACCGCCATTTACCATTGGTGGAAAGACTGACCGACCGTTATGAACTCGACGATTTGCTGACAAGTATGGTTTCGGAATTGTCGGCCTTGCATACCTTTGTTTATGGAGGTGACAAACGAGTTTCTCCTGATGACATTGCGCCTGCTTCGCTGGGAGCCCGCCTCGAAAAAGACACGGTCAAAGGTGGATATGTAATTGCACATATTTTTAACGGCGACCCCGATTATCCTGAACAACTATCTCCACTTTCGCAACCTCAACTTCAGGTTAAAACAGGCGATGTAATTACTAAAATAAATGGTGTCAATGTTCTTGATGTAGAGCACATCAATCAGTTGCTCAACAAAAAAGAAGGGCAGGAAGTCCGCATAAGCCTTAAAAATCAATCGGGTAAAGAATACGAACAGATCGTAAAACCGATCAGCATGGCAACCGATGCTGATTTGCGTTACAGCGAATGGGAGCAAACCCGCAGACTGGATGTGGAAAGCAAAACTGAAAACAAAGTTGGCTATTTTCACCTTCGGGCCATGGGAGGCGACAATTTCGATGAATTTGTAAAAGGTTATTATCCGGTTTTCGATCGCGAAGGGCTGATTATTGATGTGCGCAACAACCGTGGCGGCAACATCGACAGTTGGATTCTGAACCGTTTGTTGCGCAAAGCCTGGTTTTATTGGCAGTCGCGTGCCGGAAAACCATTGTGGAACATGCAGTATGCATTCAGGGGCCACATTGTGGTACTTTGTAACGAAAATACAGCATCCGACGGCGAAGCATTTGCAGAAGGCATCAAACGGCTGGACATTGGAAAAGTCATTGGAACCCGCACATGGGGTGGTGAAATCTGGCTCTCGTCGAGTAACCGGCTGGTGGACAATGGCATAGCTACGGCTGCTGAAATGGGAGTTTACACCGACGATGGCCAGTGGATTATTGAAGGACACGGCGTTGATCCGGATATTGTGGTTGACAATCTGCCCAATGCTACTTTTAACGGAGAAGATGCCCAACTGGATGCAGCGATTCAATTCCTGAAAAAGAAAATTGCGGATGAACCGGTTGTAATTCCTGAATTTCCGGCTTTTCCCAACAAATCGTTCGACTATAAAAAATAGGATTGCCTGATTGTATTTTCCCGAAATATGGATGAACGAATTAAGGAATAACTGGCTGGGCTCAAAATGATACCAGCCAGTTATTCTTTCATTTATCTATGCATTCCCGGTGTAATAATCCGGTAGTTTCCACTTAAGTGCATCACGCTGAACAGATAAAGCAAGCCATCGAAATAGGGATCGAAGTAACCGTCTTCATAAGGCTCAAGTTTGGCATTCCACAGGGCATCAACAAATTGCCAACTTTTGGCCTGAGTTCCCATCATAGAAGCTGCGGCAGAAGTGGCAACAAGTCCGAGTGAATGACGCAGCTTTTGATAACCACCAGCCTGTAGAATTTCTTTTTGCTCAGGTAACGTTCCATCAAGCATAAACTGATCTTCGAAAGTGTCGATGCCACGGCAGAAGAGGAAATTCTGAATACGTTTACCGTAATCCTGCTGCCATTTTTGATCTTTGGCAAACCACGAATAATCCATGGCAATGTTCATGGGTACTCGCCACGAATCGTATCTGAAAGCCGGTTGCATTTTCCAGAAATTTCGGGGAGCTCCTGAAAATTCTGAATAGTCTGAGTTTAGGGCATTTTCACGGTTGCAGGCGCGGTGCAGAAAAACGCGGGCGGTGTCGGCACAGTCGCGGTAAAACTGCTCGTGGCCATCTTTGGCATATTCGGCCCAAATTTCCATAAAGGCTGGCAGATGATATGACGGATCGGTCCAATTGTAGCCGCCTCTGTCGGGTACAAACGTAATTTGCTTGTGTTCGGTATTAAACACATTGGTGACGCCTTCCGTTCCGTTTTTGCTCCACATGGCATCCAAAATTCTTCGGGCTTCGGCATAGTAATTTATTCCTGAATCGTTTCCCCAACGGTTTGATGCAAAAAGCAGATCGGTAACAAAATACAGTTCGCCGTCGGACGCAGAACCGGGAGAATTCTGTTTGAAGGTTTTGTTGTCGACACTCCATGCAAAATATGCATCACGCGCACCACCCTGATGCTGCATGTATTTTTTAGTCCATCGCCAGAGCTTGTCGAATACATCTTTTTTATTCAATTGTACGGCTACCATCAATCCGTAGGAAAGACCCTCGGTGCGGGCATCATGATTTTTTACATCCGATACATAAGCCATTGAATCACCCACTTCAAAGTAAACTTTGTTTGGTCCTTCAAAAACGTCGAAGTAAGCCTTCGTTAGTTTAGCATTGATATCGGCCTGACTGTAACCTGCTTCAAGAAATACGTTTCGATATTTCCCGGTTTCATGGGCGCCTTTTGTCCACGGGATCATTTGCCCTCGCGGATCAATAATGTCGTTGTTGCAATCAGATTTGGAAAGAGCTCCCTGCCCAAAACAGAACATGTTCAGGATTACCGAAGAGATGATAAAAGAAATTATTTTTTTCATGTTTATGGGTTTTATGTTTTAAAAGTAAAGCAAAATCCGGAAGGAATAATTTGTTCTTGCCGGATAGTGCCACCAGTCATATTTATGGATGATAAGTAATATACTTTAGGTTGTTTCCGGAATGAGCCTGCGATGCAAAGCAACCAGTTTTGAAAGTTATTTATCTCTTTTCGATAGTGGCAAACCCGCCAGTCGCGCTATGGTTTCAGCCGCTTTATCGCCTTCAGGACTAAAAGCCCAAACAAATGCAGCTTTTAACGGATGGTCTTTCCTGATTTCTCCGATGGCATTCAGGGCAAGTGCTTTGGTAATTCCCTGCCGGCGGTATTCTTCCAAAACCAGGGCCGAGCACAGGTAAACGGCATCGTATTTTGTTTTTAACGGAGTCAAATCAAAAAGTTCTTTTTCTGTAATTTTCAGGTCAATAAATTGTTGCATTAATTCTGTTGTGGTTGGAAAAATCAAAACCCAGGCCACGGGTCCGTTGCCGTCGTCGTGCTGTGTCACGGTTGCCGGATGAATCCGGTTCAGACGTTCCAAAACCTTTGGATTCACATCCAGCTGGCTTGGATCGTTTTTCACGTCAAACACTTCGGTTGCCAGTTTTATCAGTCGTTCGAAATTGCTCATTGCCATGGCATCAAAATTAGGTTTTTTCGGCGAATTCAGGTGTAATAAGTGAAACGTCAGATCGACAAAAAAGCCATTCCGAAATCGAAATGGCTTTTTTGCGAATACTGGAACTTGCTACTATTTGTCAAAGTTTCCGTAGGAAAATATCGCCGCTCACAGTTTTAAGTTCTACCGGAGTTCCTCCTCCGTTCAGCGACAAATCGTGTTTCGTGCCGACCCACGACATTTTTTCGTCAACCGGTTTGTCAAATTTTACGTTCGAATATACGTCGCCGGTCACTGTTGAAAGGTTGATCCGTGCTTTTGTCGTTGGCGGAATTGAATAATCAATAAATCCGCTGATGGAATTTAACGTGAATTTACCTTTTGCTCCAACCAATAAAATCTTGCCCGAAATGGTTTTTACGCTGAATTCCAGATCAGTCGGTACTTTTAATTTGTAGTTGATTTCCGAATCGAAATTGCAAAGGTTTTTCTTTCCTTTCATTTTTTTTATTCCCTCAAAATCAACCTTTTCGGTCAAATCAATGCTGTTCCCAAAATCTTCTGTATTCAAGGTGTAATAATCATTGTATTGGTTTTCGTCAATGTTAACCGTAACTTCCAGTTCGATCGTGTTTTTGTTCCACGCTTCAATTTGAATGGTGTCAGCAAAATCAAACTTCATCTCAGCTTTTTTATCCTGAACATTCAGCGATTTGGTGATCACTTTTTGAGCCAGTCCTGAAAAAATGGCGCCTAAAAGAAAAACTGCACACAGAAATAATTTTTTCATGGCCTTGAGTGTTAGCGTTTTCTAAGGTAAATGTTTCCTGAAATTCCTTTCAGATAAACTTTCTGGCCGCCACCATTTAGCGAAAAAGCATTTCCTCCCTGTTGTCTTACCACATCCATGCCGTAACTACGCTGGTCTTTTTCTTTTGGCGATGAAGCTCCTTTCAGGTCAAGGTTGTTGTAGATATTTCCGTTGATGGTGCTGATTTCGAAGCTTGCTTTTTCGGTTCCCGGAACAGTGATATCAATAAATCCGCTTACAGAAGCCAGCGAAGTTGGTTCGCTTTGGTTAATTTTATCGAAGACCACTTCAACATTTCCACTGATGGAATTTACAGTAAATGGTCCTGACGAATTGGTAATTTTTACATTCGAATTCAGCGTTTTAATTTCAAGGCTCCCGTTGAACGAATCGACTGAAATGTCTCCATTTGCAAACGGACTTCCGTAATCGAGGCTCACTGCCATTCCGGCCGGAATCATGATTTTGTACTTGAAGTCGCGCACTTGCCTGGTGGCTCCCTGGATGCTCACGACTCCATTTTCTTCGCTGACATTTACACCCAACTCGGTGTTATCTTCTGCCGAACCCAGGAGTTTCAGTCCGTCGGCCCGGGCTGGCCTGTCCAAATTGAAATCTGACTCAATGACGATGGCATTTCTGTTGGAATTCACCAACGAGATTTGCCCGAGCAGGTTCGTAATTTCTACTTTGCTTTTCACTTTGGGCGTGTATTCAAATTTCTTGACTTCAGCCTTTAGCAATATTGGAAAAACAAAAGCTGTTAGTATAATCGCAATTCTTTTCATGACATTTAAATTTTAAAAAAGTTTTGTAAATGGGTGATCGGTGAAGCAATTCTTGCCGGCTGTTTCGTCGCTTCTCCCGGTTTATATGATTATTTTCATCATATCCTTCGCATAAGCTTTTACATTTTCATCGGTTTTTTCGTTGTTGGTAATCGATTCAATTTCGTCCTTCGCTTCTTTCACGCCCGATTCGGTTAAAACCTGGATAAGCGAGATTTGCAACAGCGAATTTTCCTGGAGGGCGAGTGATTTGATCAGTTCCTTTTTCACAAGCTCATTTTTGCCCATCATTCCTGAAAGTGCGTTGATGGCAGCCAATCGGACGTTTACGTTTTTGTCGCTGTTCATCGTGTTAACCAACGCTGCAATAAGTTCGTCACTAACTTTTCCTGAATTGCTGATGCTGTAAACGGCTTCAATCTTTTGTGGGCCAGTATGGTCGCGGAGGCTGGCCAGAATAACTTCCTGGTTTTTCTGACTGAGTTCGCTCGCTAACTGAGTATTTTGCAGTTCACTTTTTCCGGCGCCAACCCGGTAGCCAATCCAATAAGTTCCAAAGGCAATCACAAGCATTGCCGCAACTCTCACCCAGAGCGGAATAGTTCGCACTTTTCGCTGACCCGGTATTTGTTCCTCTGAGGCCAATTTCAGAAATTCGTCTTTCATTCCATCGGGTAATTCCGGGTTTGGGAAAGCATCCATATAATTCAGGAAAGAACTTAATTCTTCGTACCCGGATTTGCAGGCAGAGCAACTTTCGAGATGCTTCCGGATTTCGGCTGCCGATTTTTCGGTGAGCTTGCCATCAATGTATTCCGGCAGATTTGGTTTTACCTCTTCACAGTTCATTGCTATTCCATTATTATTTGAGTATAAATCTCTTTCAGTTTTTGTATCGCCCTGAAGGTTTTCACTTTCACGGCATTTTCGTTCGACGAAATGGTTTCGGCAATTTCCCGGTACGAAAACCCCTGAAACCTGTTTAATTCAATCAGTTCGCGATAGCCAGGCGGAAGTTTGGTCATAGCTTCCAGCAGAAAGTCAAATTTTTCGCGTGCTTCCATCGCTCTAACCGACTCATTCTGATCGCGAAGGGCCAATTCAGGTTCATCATTCAAATCATAGAACTTTCGGGCACCGCGGTAATAATCAACCAAAATGTTTCGTGCAATCCTGAACAGCCAATGGACAAAAACTTTGTCATCTTTCCAACTGTGGCTGTACCTGATGACTTTCAGGAATACATTCTGTGTCAAATCTCGGCTGGCGTCGGCATCGCGGGTCATGCGCACAAAATAGCCGTGCACATTTTTCGAATACCTGTCGTAAAGAACTGCCGCCGCTTTTTTGTCGCCTTCGGCCAGGTGCTTCATTAGTTGTTCGTCGCTTAACCGCTCAGTCATGTACAAATCAATTCAAATTGGTGCCTTAAAAATACAACTCTGAAAGCAATACCTGAGAAATTCGCAATTGGTTACTCGACAAGCAAAATATTTTTTTCATTTTATCAGTCGCATTTCTGAAATTTCAATAGAAATGAAATTTGAACAGTAACAATTTCTGAATTTTGCGAGCTTTTTCGCCGGTTTCAGGCGAAACCTTTTTAGTAATATCGTGTTCTCATTTCAGCAACAATTCCGTATTTTGTGCTGAACTAAAAAACATCAAAAAAATGCTTGCTTCAGGAAATATTCTAAAAATGCGATCCGAATTCGCCGAACCAATTCAGTATTTTCTTCCGTTGGGTGAAGCTGAATTGCCCATGAATGAGTTGATTGGAAGTAAAATAGATATGACATTTACCGGCCAGATCAATTGCATTTCGTGTGGGAAACGCACCAAAACGTCGTTCGGTCAGGGGTTTTGCTACAACTGTTTGCAAACGGCTCCTGAAGCCAGCGAAACCATCATGCGTCCCGAATTGTCGAAAGCGCATCTGGGAATTGCACGCGATATGGAATGGGCACGGCAACACGATTTGATTGATCATTTTGTGTATCTGGCCGTTTCAGGAGAACTGAAAGTTGGGGTAACGCGAAATCATCAGGTGCCAACCCGCTGGATCGATCAGGGTGCAAGCGATGCGATTATTTTGGCAAAGACACCGAACCGTCACATTGCCGGGGTGATCGAAGTTTTCCTGAAGAATTATTTTTCGGATAAAACAAACTGGAGATCAATGCTTCAAAACAAAACCATTCAGGAATATGCGCTTCCGGAGGAAAAGGAAAAAGCGTACAAGTTGTTGCCGGCAGAACTTCAGCAATATGTATATAACGACGATAAAATCTGGAAAATGAACTATCCGGTTGCGGAATTTTCGGATAAAATTGCCAGCGTTACATTCGATAAAGAGCCTACTATTTCAGGAACATTGAGTGGTATTAAAGGACAATACCTTATTTTTTCGGATGGCCGTGTACTGAACATTAGAAAGCATAGCGGTTACTTTCTGGAAGTCAATACAGAAAACTAAAATGATAAATTTTTGCAGGATGGACATAAGTCTTTCCTACTCAGCATTTTTTTTTGTTTATTTAGGTTCTTAAAAAAAGCTGATTGACGTAGTACTTTATTAATTATGGAAAATATAGATTGGGGATCATTGGGATTTGGGTACATGAAAACGGATTACAACATCCGGTGTACATATAAAAATGGCGCCTGGGGCGAACTTGAAGTTAGCGACAGCGAAATGGTGACCATGCACATGGCCGCCACTTGTATTCATTACGGACAGGAATCGTTCGAAGGCTTGAAGGCTTTTCGTGGTAAAGATGGAAAGATCAGGGTTTTCAGGATGGATGAGAATGCCAAGCGGATGCAAAATTCGAGCATTGGAACTATGATGGCGATTTTGCCTATAGAAAAATTTGAAGAAGCCGTTGTAAAAGCCGTTCAATTAAACAAGCGTTTTGTTCCGCCTTACGAATCAGGCGCGGCACTTTATATCCGTCCGTTTTTGTTTGGGACAGGTGCGCAGGTTGGCGTAAAACCAGCGAACGAATACATGTTTATATTGTTTGTTACTCCTGTTGGGCCGTATTTTAAAGGAGGTTTTCAAACTACTCCGTTTGTTATTATGCGCGAGTTCGACCGTTCGGCACCGTTGGGCATGGGAAAATACAAAGTTGGCGGAAACTATGCAGCCAGCTTGGTCGCCGGCGCAAAAGCCCATGAGTTGGGGTATTCGAATGTGTTTTATCTCGATGCCCGGGAAAAGAAATACATTGACGAATGTGGAGCTGCCAATTTCTTCGGAATAAAAAACAACACATACATTACGCCAAAATCGAGTTCTATTTTACCGTCAATCACCAACAAAAGCCTGATGGTTTTGGCTGAAGAAATGGGCATGAAAGTGGAACAACGACAAATTGCTGTTGAAGAACTGGCCGATTTTGACGAAGCCGGAGCTTGTGGAACCGCTGCAGTGATCAGCCCGATTGAAAGAATCGACGACTACGACAACGGAATATCGTACGTTTTTTCGAAAGATGGAAAACCGGGTGCGATTAGCGAAAAGCTTTATAAGAAACTTCGCGGAATTCAGTATGGCGATGAGCCGGATACACATGGCTGGATTACGATTGTTGAATAAATATCGATTTCAAGAAAATAGCACAAACCCTGTTCGGTTCATTCCGGCAGGGTTTTTTGTTTTTGACGGGCAAACAGACATCCAAAACCTGTTCTGCAACTTATTTTGCTCGTTTGGATAAGGGCATTTGCCATTGAAATCGTCTTAATATTGTTAATCACCAATTCACTTAGACTCAACTTAAAACCAATATTCATGAAAAGATTCAGCTTTTTTATCCTGATGTTCCTGACTCTTGGAGCATTGGCCCAAAACGATTGGGAAGATCAGTCGGTTATTGGAAGGAATAAAATGCCCGCTCGTGCCACTTCCTATTCATTCTCTTCGGAAGAACTAGCGCTAAAAGGCGACCGATCGCAGTCGCGAATGCTCTCGCTGAATGGTGAATGGCTGTTTCATTTTGAAGCCGATTCGAAAAACCGACCGATGGATTTTTATTCCGGAGAAGGAAACGTTTCGGGCTGGGACAAAATTCAAGTTCCTTCGTGCTGGGAAATGAAAGGCTACGGAACACCAATATACACGAACATTACCTATCCATTCCCAAACGATCCGCCGTTTATCCGGAGAACGAATCCGGTTGGATCATATTTCAGGACTTTCGATTTGCCTGAAGACTGGAAAAATGATCAAATTATCCTGAATTTTGGTGGAGTGAGTTCTGCTTTCTATGTTTGGGTAAACGGACAGATGGTTGGTTATAGTCAGGATAGCCGTTTACCTGCCGAGTTTGACATTACCGAAAAGGTTCACTCCGGAAAAAATACAGTAGCTGTGCAGGTTTTTCGTTGGTCAGATGGAAGTTATCTCGAAGATCAGGACCATTGGCGAATGAGTGGCATTCACCGGGAAGTTATGTTGCTGGCACAGCCACGTGTTGCGATAAACGACTTTTTTGTACGCACCAAGTTCGACGAAAATCTGGAAAATGCTTTGTTGCAGATTCGGCCAACAATTACGCTGAAGGATAGCATCAGCACGAAAGGTTGGACAATTGAAGCGCAACTTTTCAGCCCGACCGACAAAGCTAAATTTGCGGAACCACTGAAGGTTGATGTCAACAAAATCAGGTACGAATCTCATCCGCAGCGCGACGATGTTTATTTTGGAATAATGGAGACCGAAGTTGAAATGCCACAAAAGTGGTCGGCCGAACTTCCGGTTCTGTACACTTTGGTTTTAAGCTTGAAGGATGAACAAGGGAAACTGGTCGAATCGCGCAGTTCCAAAGTTGGCTTCCGCGATATTCGAATTGAAGATGGCGTATTTCTGGTGAACGGAAAGCCTGTGAAAATTTACGGAGTCAACCGGCACGACCATAGCGAAACCGGTGGAAAAACCGTTACGCGCGACGAAATGCTGAAAGACGTTTTATTAATGAAGCAATATAACCTCAATGCTGTACGAACTTGTCATTACCCGAACGATCCGTATTTCTACGACTTGTGCGACGAGTACGGCCTGTATGTGCTCGACGAAGGCGATATTGAAACACATGGCGGCGGTGGCTTCCTGACGAACCAGCCGACCTGGCACAGTGCTTTTGTCGATCGCATCATTCGCATGGTTGAGCGCGACAAGAATCATCCTTCAGTGATTATTTGGTCATTGGGTAATGAGTCGGGAACCGGGCCAAATCATGCCGCAGCTTCAACCTGGGTGAAAGAGTTTGATCCAACGCGACCTATCCATTACGAAGGCGCCCAGGGAGATCCGCGAAGCCCTGCCTATCAGGCCAAAGGAAAACCTGAATATGGTCAAAATCTGTATCTGGCCAATCCGACCGACCGCTGGTATGTCGATTTTATCAGCCGCATGTACCCAACTCTCGATCAATTGAAAGGCTTATCTGAAAGTCCGTACATCCACCGGCCAATTATGATGTGCGAATATTTGCATTCCATGGGAAATTCATCGGGAAATCTTCAGGACTACTGGGATTTGATCCGGAGTAAAAAGAATTTAATGGGTGGTTTTATCTGGGACTGGATCGATCAGGGCATTGCCCGAACCGACGATAAAGGGCGAAAATATTGGGCATACGGAGGTGATTTTGGGGACAAACCTAACGATGCAAATTTTTGTATCAATGGTATTATTAGTCCCGATCGCACGGTGAAACCGGCCACCGAAGAATGTAAATATGTGTTTCAGCCGGTTTCGGTTGTGCCCTATAATTTGGATAAAATGCAGTTCAGAATGATTAACAGGTTCAGTTTCAGGAATCTCGAAGATTTGGATATTCGCTGGACATTGGTTGAAAACGGTAAGTCAATTGGAACCGGAACTTTGGGTGTATTTCCGGTTATGCCGGGCGAATCAAGACTTTTTGCTGTTGAGCAGGATCTTTCGAAATGCACTGGTGAAGTTTGGCTGGATGTGAGTGTGAAACTGGCAAAAGACGAACTTTACGCGAAACGTGGCCACGAAATTGCCAAAGAACAATTTTTGGTAGTTGCCGCAAAGCCTTCTCAGCCGGTTGCCACATCAGTTCCTGTTCAGGTTATTGAAGATTCAGAAAACTCGCTGGTCCTTGGAGCGAAAGTGTTTAAGGTGACGATCGATAAGCAAACAGGTTACCTGAGCAAGTACGAATTTCAGGGAAAAGAAATGATATCCGGCGAATTAAAGCCCAATTTCTGGCGTCCGATAACCGACAACGATCTGAAAGCGTGGCGGGTTTTGCAAAACTTGTCGGATTGGCTTTCGATAGCAAAGAACCTGAACGTTGAAAAATTTTCGGTTTTGGACGAAGGTACTTCTAAATTGATTGTGGTCGATCAGAAAAGTGCAGCCGGACTGGTTCTGCGACTATCGTATAAAGTTTCAGGAAATGGTGAAGTTGAAGTGAATTATCAGGCCAAAATCGGCGAGCAACTTACTGATCCGTTGCGCATTGGAATGACCACGCAAATTGCTTCTGAATTTGGACAAATGAGCTTTTACGGGAAAGGCCCTTACGAAAATTACATCGACCGTAATCTTTCAGCCAATGTAAATGTGTATTCAGGAAAAGTCGAAGATTTTATTTTCCAATACGTGATGCCGCAGGAAAACGGCAACCATACCGGTGTTCGCTGGCTTGCTCTTCAGAATGCTTCCGGAACCGGGTTGATGATTGAAGGAAATCAGGAACTCAATACTTCGGTTTGGCCTTACACCGCAGAAAATATCCTGAAAGCGCAGCACATCAACGAGCTTGAACCTGCCGGCTTTTATACCCTGAATGTCGATCTGGCTCAGGCCGGAGTTGGTGGAATCGATTCGTGGTCGCCGCGTGGAATACCGTTAACGAAATACAGGTTGAAAGAAAAGTCTTATTCGTACGGCTTCAAAATCGTTCCATTCGCTAAAATAAAAAATGTTGACGGACTAATAAAATTAGCCGCAAAATAGAGTATCCACCAGACAATAAAAATCCGGGTTCATTATCAGAATCCGGATTTTTAGTTCTTTTAGGTTGAGCATAGCATTAATTACCAGGCTGTTGGCGCTGCCGGCGATGCAGCCTGTGCTTTTTGCGGGTTGCCTAACAAGATCATCATACCTGCCGCTGTAAATGCCAAATAGCCTGATTTTTTGATCGCTTCCTTTCTTGAAATCTTTTTTTCTTCAGGCGTTTTTAGTTTCTCTTTCCCATCTTTTCCGTTTTTCTTTTTCATATTTCCTGGTTGTTAATGTGAACGAATAAATTATTTTTTTACCGGAATCTTGAACCGTTGAGACCGACCGTTGTCTTCAACCATTAAAAGGTAAATCCCAGTTCTCAGAACAGGAGTTGAAAGGATGTTCAGATTTCCTTTTTCCAGATTTTTGATCAGAATAGCTCGTCCCTGAATGTCATATAGTGTTGCTTTCGACCCGGTTCCCACATTTCCCGTTAACCTGATTTGAGTGTTTCCTACGGCGTAAGCGTTCAAACTATTTTCTGAGTTTTCTCCTTCCAATCCGGTTGTGATGTCGTATGTATGAAGTTGAAAGCGACTTACATCGTTCGTGGTTGCCTCGATGGTAGTTTTGTACGTATCATTCAAAAGATTGGTGAACGTTTTGCTTTGCTTGTCTTCCAGAATGACCATGCGATTGGGCGAAAGATTAGTGGCTTCAGCCGAAAATGTGATTTCACCGCCCGATTTACTGTCAATTCCAACGGGAATAATCAGGCCGCTAAAATCGTTTGCGGGAAGACATTGCAGCATAAAATTGGTGCCATTGTCTTCAACGAGCCTTGTATAAATGGAAACCGGCGAATCAAGACTGAAGATACCCGCGTCGTAACCCGGGTCGAGTCCGTTGGTTGCTCCGGAAATAAATTTTATGCTGGTCGAAGTATTTTTTCCATTAAGAAGCGCATCCAGTTTAATTTCAGGATACGAATTAACTGATTTTAAATTGACTGAATTCATGTGAAGTTGCATGGCCGGAGTGAAATTCACCTCTGCTCCGTCACTGGCCGATTTCACAAAGAATGCCTGACCAACTGCCGCATCTTCAGGAGAAGTGCCGTAATTTATGACATCGTATTTTCCGGCACCCTGGTTCCAAATGTAAACACCCATGTAACTGGCGTCCAAAACACTTCCTGACGGATTCCCGGACAGAAAATCTGATGGAGTATGGCTGTTCAAATCAATGGCAGAAGTATACGGATTGCCAATGAGGTTCCATCCTGTGTTTCCTGAACCACTGAGTGTAACAGCCACGGAACCGGACGTTATCGTGCCGGTAAAATTGACCGCTGCGTCAAAGTCTGTTCGCATCATATAACCCTGACCAGCAGCAAGAGTACCTCCGGAAGAATTGGTATAAAAGGAACTCCACGTATTGTTCGAAGTTATATAATTCATCATGCCGCGGTCGGTGCCATTCTTCGTTGCCACGTTTGTTACATTCCCCGTAGAAGTCAAAAAATCGCTGACAGCCTGACCTGATAAGGATGGTGAAACCTGGTGCCACGATCCGGTAGTCACGTAGCTTCCGGCAGTACCTGACCCCGTAGCTGAGCCGGTAATGAGTGATCCTGTTCCGGATGCGGCTGACTGAATGGCCAGCCCTGATGCGGTTAGAATAGTTGTGCTTCCTGAAACTGTAAGTTTTCCGTTCACCGGAACGGTTAATGTTGCTGGATCGTCAATTCTGATGTTTTTAGCCAGCGATTCAGAGCCGTCGTTTGGAATATTTGCGACCCCATCCCAAACACTTGTGTTCAATGATGCGGTCCAGTCAACAAATTGCGCATTGTTTGTCGATCCGCCCAATTGCGACCAACCGTAAAGATCGGAGTAAAATCTCCCGGTAAAATCTGAAACGAAGTTACGGCTGTCGTATAAATTTGGGTTGACATAGGTTGAAAAAGTGCTTGGCCCTGTAATGTATTGCTGAAATCCATTCATTCCAGATTCCTGAAAGGTTATCCCGGCCAGCGCGTCACCACTAAAGTCCTGAAGCCGTGCACTCACTGTGATCAAAGTAGTCCATGCGTTTTGAGGCACGGCTCCAAAATCATCGCCATTTGGGCCATTGCCTGCAACACCAACATCGCCTGTTAGGGCTATGTTGTAAACTGAACCTACAATAGTCTTGGTAACCGTATATTTTAGCGAAGAACCCGAACTGTTGAAGCCGTTGAAACCTCCCTGAGTTGCCACAACCCACTGAGATGCAGTATTACTGAATGCAGATATATTGAAGTTGAGTTTGACTGTTGCTGCCCACAGATAAGTATTGGCAGCATTACATTTTACCTGAACATCAAATTGTAAATGGTCGACATTTGAAAGCCTGATTATTCTTGGATTAGCAAACCTAAACGAAAGTTGCTGCGCTATTGAAGCTCCTGAAAGAACAATCAAGAAAGTAAAGAGTATAAATTTTCTCATACAAAGCATTTTACTGTTTCCGTTTATCCTCAAATAAATCAACCGCTTGGAATCTGGCAAACGGCTCTTTCCCTTTTTCACGGAACCACCAATAAAATACAGATCATTGCATTACAAGTCATATGTATTAGCCTGTAAATAAGAGAAACCAAGTTCACTGCGATTTGTTTAAAGGCCGGCAAATTAATTTTGGCGTTTGTTCGATTGCGTTGAAACTTAAGATTTGCTTAAAAGTTAAGCCCACATCCGAAATAAGTCGTCTTAAATCGATTCTAAAAGTGCCTTAAAATTCAAGAGCTCTAAACATTATTTTAGATTTAAACAGAGAACTTGTGGTCGGACAAATGATTAATTTTTATAGAGTTAAATAAAAATATTCGCTTTAATTCCCGATTTTATTTATTTTTAGAAACCAATGTTTTTTCTATTTGTGTAATATAAACTGGTAAAATATTCATCAGTTTGGGCCTCAATACTATTTCAAAAAAAAATCCGTTCTTGAGACAAATTAATTATTTCACATCTTTTAGTCGTGAATTCGGGGAGATTGTTTGTAATTATTTAAGTTTTTACAATGGGAGACATTAGTATTCACCGGGTGTATGTCGGCATTTTAGTTCTGATTGTAATTTTAACAGCTTCTTACCTTGCATTTCAGGGCTACGATTACTATAAATTAAGTGTCGAAAACCGTTTTTTTCATCCTGAACATCAGTTATTAAAACCGAGTGGTCTTTTGGGCCACGGTTTTGGAATAATTGGTTCGTTGATGATGTTGATTGGCGTTGCTTCGTACATGCTCCGAAAGCGGGTTAATAAATTTGCGCGACTGGGAATCTTAAAATATTGGCTCGAATTTCACATTTTTCTTTGCACGCTTGGTCCGATTCTGGTCCTTTACCATACAGCTTTTAAATTTGGGGGGCTTGTTGCCATTAGTTTCTGGAGTATGGTCGCGGTTGTCGCGAGCGGAGTAATTGGCCGATACATCTATTTGCAAATTCCACGTACCATTGAAGGGCGCGAAATGAATCTCAACGAAATAAATCAGATTCGTGACGAACTAAACCGCAGGTTGGTTGATGTTTACAAGATGGAACCTGCAATTCTCGAACAAAT
Source organism: Prolixibacteraceae bacterium (assembly GCA_963677955.2). GTDB lineage: Bacteria > Bacteroidota > Bacteroidia > Bacteroidales > Prolixibacteraceae > Aquipluma. Next base: position 1,637,426 of record CAXXQR010000001.1, on the reverse strand, counting down.
TTTAAATGCCGTAAAAAAGCGTCCCGACCGATCGGGAAAAAGTATGTTGAAAAGAAGTATTCAGAAATATTTATTCGAGCGTAAAACGCTGAAAGAAGTCCGATCGATACTAAGTTCGAACCTGGTGAAAGGAAAAAGTTTCAGGGAAGTAATTGGTTTGATAAAAGAAGAAATTAAACTAAACCGAAAAATTGATCGCCTGATTTCGATGCAGAACCTCTTTAAATACTGGCATGTTGCACATTTGCCATTTGCTCTGCTGATGCTCATTATTATGCTGATACATGTTGCCGTAACTGTAACTTTTGGGGCTCACTGGATTTTTTAAATAGATGGAAGTTTTAGCTGAAAATATTATCACGTATTCATTCTTTGTCGTTTTATTTTTTTCGATCCTTTATTTCTATCTCCGGAAGCAGAAAAAGCAATCGAAGGAAGTTGAAGAGAAAATAAAACTTGCCAAAGAAGAAGGCTTGCACGAACCGGTTTCTTTGCATCCGGTTGTCGATGTTAATTCGTGCATTCAGTCGGGTGCCTGCATCAGAGCTTGTCCGGAGCATGACATACTTGGTATTTTAAACGGAAAGGCAACTACAATTAATGCTTCACGTTGTGTTGGCCACGGTGCCTGTTTTCATGCCTGCCCAACTCAGGCCATAACTTTGTGTATTGGGACAGAAAAACGTGGAGTCGATTTGCCACACGTCGATCACTCTTTCGAAACCAATGTGCCCGGAGTTTATATTGCCGGAGAAATGGGCGGTATGGGACTAATCAGAAATGCTGTTGAACAAGGTAGGCAGGCCGTGGAGAATTTAGCCCGGAAAATTGATAAACACGTTCAGGCTGATTACGATTTGGTAATTGTTGGCGCCGGACCTGCCGGGATTTCCGCATCTCTTGAAGCTAAAAGACTTAACCTGAAATCTTTAACGTTGGAGCAGGATTCGTTGGGAGGAACAGTTTATACGTTTCCAAGGAAAAAAATCATCATGACGAATCCGATGGACATTCCGCTTTATGGGAAAGTAAAGCTTTTTGAAACTTCGAAAAATGAGTTGCTTGAGTTGTGGAATGAAGTATTGGGAAAAAATGAGATTTCGATTAAAGAGAAATCGAAAGTTGAGAGTATTGTTTTTCAAAATAGCCACTTTGAGGTTGAAACCGTCGGGAAAGAAAAATACACGGCCCGTAAAGTTCTGTTGGCAATTGGCCGGCGGGGGACTCCGAGGAAACTGAATATCCCCGGGGAAATGAGTACAAAAGTTGCTTACCGTTTGCTTGAACCTGAACTGATTGAAAATAAGAAAATTGTAGTTGTTGGTGGAGGCGATTCAGCCATTGAGTCGGCTTTGCTTTTGGCCGATCAGAATCAAGTTACACTGTCGTACCGTGGAGAAGCATTCGGACGCATTAAGACGGGTAACAGTCTGAAAATTAAAGAAGCAATGGCACAAAATCTTGTCGATGTCAGGTTTAACACGAACCTGACGACTATTGAAGAAGGTCATGTGAAAATCGCTGATTCCGTTTCAGGAGAAACCTCTGAACTCGAAAATGACCAAATTTACATATTTGCCGGTGGTGAACTGCCGACCCAGTTTTTGGAAAAAGTCGGGATAAAAATCACCAAAAAGTTTGGCGAAGCAATCCTCAAACACAACTAAACGTCTTGCATGAAGCCAGTAAAAATTACAATTCTCTCTTTACTAATTTTGTTCCTGAATTTAAGTGTTTCAGGTCAAATTTCGCCTGGAGAACTGGCTGAACCTCATGCTCATCTCGAAGGTATTTCGAATTGTACACAGTGCCATGAATTGGGCGAACATGTTTCGGATACCAAATGCCTGGTTTGCCACAAAGAGGTTAAATTGAGAATCGATCAGAAAAAGGGCTTTCATTCATCTTCAGAAGTTTCGTCGAAGAGCTGCACAGTTTGCCACAACGACCACCACGGCCGAAAATTTGAAATAGTACATTTCGACAAAGATAAATTCGACCATAAAACTACAGGTTTTGCGCTGGAGGGAAAACACAGTGAAAAGAAATGTGTCGATTGTCACAAGCCTGAAAATATTAAAGACCCGTCGATAAAGAAAAAAAAGATGACGTTTCTTGGTCTCGACCCAAAATGTTTGAGTTGTCACAAAGATTATCATCAGCAAACCTTATCAAATGAATGTGTCGACTGTCACAACTTTGATGCGTTCAAGCCTGCAAAGAAATTCAGCCATCAAAAAGCGAAATTTATCCTGAAGGGAAAGCATGCTGATGTGGCCTGCGTGAAATGTCATCCGATGGAAAAGAAAAATGATCAGGATTTCCAACGGTTTGCCGGAGTTGGGTTTGCCAATTGTACAGATTGCCACAAAGATGTTCATGACAATAAATTTGGAAACGATTGTAAAAAGTGCCATTCAGAGGAATCGTTTCACCAGATTTCAGGAATTAAATCGTTCGATCACAGCAAAACCAACTTCCCGCTTGTAGGAAAACATCAGTCGCTCGATTGCAAGAAATGTCATATCGGAAAACTCACGGCATCCATCAGGCACAACTTCTGTTCCGATTGTCATAAAGATTACCATAACGGACAATTTACCGCACAGAATCCAAAATCGGATTGCAAAGATTGCCATGATAATAACAGTTATAAAGAAACTTCGTTTACCATTGAACGGCACAATAAAGGCAGTTTTAAACTGGAAGGTGCTCACCTGGCAACCCCATGTTTTGCCTGTCACAAGATTACGGGAAACTGGAAATTTCGGGATATTGGGAAAAAATGCGTCGACTGTCACAAAAATATTCATGAGAACAAAATTGGCGAAAAGTACATTCCTGAAGGTCGGTGTGACCAATGTCACCGCACAAGTCGTTGGAGTGAAATAACTTTCGATCACAAAAAAACCAACTTTGAATTGCTTGGGAAACATACGAAACAAACTTGCAGAGATTGTCATTTCAGGAAAAATGAAGAGAAAGTGCCTGAACAAAAGTTTGCAGAGCTTAAGGGAAATTGTGAAGAATGTCACACAGACATACATCAAAAGCAGTTCGAAACAAATGGTATTACAGATTGTAAGGCTTGTCACGGATTCGAAAACTGGAAAGCCGAACGGTTTGATCACAATAAAACCCGGTTCAAGCTTGAAGGTGGTCACAAGGATGTTGAATGCAGAAAATGTCACCTTCAAAATAATTCAGGAAAAGTTCCGTTCATACAATACAAACACACCCAAATGCTATGTTCCGACTGTCATTTACAATCGCGCTAATCGTTTGTGCTATAGCCAGCCTGGCTCAGTCTCCGCATGGAGAGGGGTTTAAAATTGAGTGCATTTCATGTCACACATCAGAGAGTTGGAAAGTGACGAGGTCGGACATGAAATTTGACCACAATACCACCGCATTTAAATTGACGGGGCAACATCAGTTTGCCGACTGTAAAAGTTGCCATACTACGTTGAAATTTCAGGAAGCTAAAACTGAATGTATTTCCTGTCACACCGATATGCATCAAAATACTTTGGGAACCGATTGTGCACGTTGCCACGATACTAAATCCTGGATAATTGAGCAAACAATATCGATGCATCAAATGAGCCGTTTCCCGCTGCTTGGAAATCATGCTGTTCTCGATTGCTCTTCCTGTCATACTTCGGCCTCAAATTTCCGCTACGAACCTTTAAATATTGAGTGTGTAAGTTGTCACCGTGCCGATTACAATTCAGCTAAAACTCCTGACCACGTGGCCTCCAATTATTCGACCAACTGTATCGAATGTCATGGAGTTAAGGCCACCGGATGGACTGCTCAAAATTTTGATCATTCATTTTTCCCACTGACTGAAGGTCATGGCACTGTAAGTTGTAATGAATGCCACACCACCGGAAAATATCAAAAAATCGCTACAGATTGTGTTTCCTGTCACCAGGCTGATTTCAACAAAACGACAAACCCAAATCACCAGTCGGCCGGTTTTTCAACTTCCTGTACCGAATGTCATACCACAAAACCTGGATGGAGCCCGGCAAATTTCAAACAACACGACGCCAGTTATTTTCCCATTTATTCCGGAACTCATAAAGGAGAGTGGGAGAGTTGCACGGACTGTCATACAACCAAAACGTATTCTGAATTCAGTTGTGTGAGTTGTCACGAGCACAATCAATCGAAAAGCGACAGTGAACACAAAGGTATTTCTTCGTATGTTTTCCAGAGTACTTCCTGTTATTCCTGTCATGCTCAGGGAACGAAGAGCGGCTCCTTTGACCACAATGCAACCAGGTTTCCTTTAACAGGAGCGCATTTAAGTGTTGATTGTACAAGCTGCCACACAACGGGTTATGCCGGAACTTCAATGGAATGTAAAAGTTGTCATCAAACGAATTTCGACAATGCACAAACACCAAGTCACGTTCAGGCCGGAATTTCGACGGATTGCAAAACTTGTCATACCACAACGAACTGGCAACCATCGACATTCAAGCACGGAACCACCGGATTTGAACTTTCGGGGGCACATGCAACGATTATTCAGTGTTCGGCGTGCCATGTTGGTTCTACCTCAACTGCAAAACCTGAATGTATTTCCTGTCATCAGGTACAATACAACAGTGCGCCAAATCACGTTTCACAGCAATATCCAACAGATTGTTTGCAATGTCACAATTCAAACAACTGGCAGGATGCAAAATTTGATCACTCGAAGACGAATTTCCCGTTGACCGGAGCACATGTTTCGGTAGAATGTTCCAGTTGCCACACAACAGGTTATGCCGGAACATCAACTGAATGTAAGAGTTGCCACCAGACGAACTTCAACAATGCACAAACACCAAGTCATGTTCAGGCCGGAATTTCCACGGATTGCAAAACTTGCCATACCACAACGAACTGGCAACCATCGACATTCAAGCACGGAACCACCGGATTTGAACTTTCAGGGGCACATGCAACGATTGTTCAGTGTTCGGCTTGTCACGTAGGTTCAACAACGACGGCAAATCCGGCGTGTATATCGTGTCACCAGGCACAATACAATACGGCACCGAATCACCTGGCTTCAAAGTATCCTACGGAATGTCTGCAATGTCACAATTCGAATAACTGGCTCAATGCTAAATTTGATCACTCAAAAACCAATTTCCCGTTAACCGGATCGCATGTTTCGGTAGAATGTGCCAGTTGCCATACAACAGGTTATGCCGGAACATCAACTGAATGTAAGAGTTGCCACCAGACGAACTTCAACAATGCACAAACACCAAGTCATGTTCAGGCGGGAATTTCCACGGATTGCAAAACTTGCCATACCACAGCGAACTGGCAACCATCGACATTCAAGCACAGTACTACTGGCTTTGAACTTTCCGGAGCACATGCAACGATTGTTCAGTGTTCGGCTTGTCATATAGGTTCAACAACGACCGCAAATCCGGCGTGTATATCGTGTCACCAGGCACAATACAATACGGCACCGAATCACCTGGCTTCAAAGTATCCTACGGAGTGTCTGCAATGTCACAATTCGAATAACTGGTTGAGAGCCACATTTGATCATTCGAAAACGAATTTTCCGTTGACTGGATCTCATGTTTCAGTGGATTGTGCCAGTTGCCATACCTCGGGTTATGCCGGAACATCAACTGAATGTAAGAGTTGCCACCAGACGAACTTCAACAATGCACAAACACCAAGTCATGTTCAGGCGGGAATTTCCACGGATTGCAAAACTTGCCATACCACAACGAACTGGCAACCGTCGACCTTCAAGCACGGAACCACCGGATTTGAACTTTCAGGGGCACACGCAACGATTGTTCAGTGTTCGGCTTGTCATATAGGTTCAACAACGACCGCAAATCCGGCGTGTATATCGTGTCACCAGCCACAATACAATACGGCACCGAATCACCTGGCTTCAAAGTATCCTACGGAGTGTCTGCAATGTCACAATTCGAACAACTGGTTGGGAGCCACATTTGATCATTCGAAAACGAATTTCCCGTTGACCGGAGCACATGTTTCGGTAGAATGTGCCAGTTGCCACACAACAGGTTATGCCGGAACGTCAATGGCGTGTAACAGTTGTCATCAGACCAATTACAATTCAACGACAAACCCAAATCACAAGACTTTTGGGCTGTCGGTAAGTTGCAACGATTGCCATACCACAACTCCGGGCTGGCAACCTGCAAAGTTCCCCAATCACAGTACATATTTTGCTTTGACCGGAGCTCATGGAACCATCGCCAACGATTGTGCTGCCTGCCACAAAGGCAATTATACAAGTACGCCCAATACGTGTTACGGATGTCATACCACAGATTATAACAATACAACAAATCCGGCACACAAGGCGGCGCAATTCCCAACAGATTGTGCTTCATGTCACACAGTAAATGCCTGGACGCCTTCAACATTTAATCACACTTCATATTTCCCGATAACGAACAGTCGACACAATGTCAGTTGTACGACATGTCATACGACACCAACCAATTTTGCCATTTTCACCTGTGTCACCTCTTCCTGTCACGCAAGGGCACATAACCAGAACCAGGGAAGTGCCGGATGTTACCGATGTCATCCAACAGGGAGAGAAAATTAATAAGGAAAGAGTTTGGAGGAATTAACAGAATAGAGTGGATGAAGAAATACGCATTACTTACATTGGTTCTGATACCAATTTTAAAACTTTACGGACAAACTGAAAGGCCGGTAGTTGAGGGAAAAGTTTCGTATGTGACCCTTCAAAATATCTATGCTAAATTCGAAACAACAGGTCTGGTGCAGCAGGGGGATACTATTTATATCCTGAAGGACCAAAAATTGATACCGTTGTTTGTTGCGGATGCAGTATCTTCTTCTTCCTGTGTCGGAAAATCTCTCGAAAAAGTGGAAGTTAAGGAGTCGGACCCGGTGTTTGTAAAAATCAGGATAAAAGAAAAAGAGGCAACTTTGGCCGGAAACGATGTAGCAACGAAGCAATTAAGTGCGACACCAATGGAAGCCACTGTGCAGCCGAATATCGGGAGCAAAGCAGCGTTAAAAAAAGAACCAGGAAAAAAGCAGAAAATTACGGGTCGCGTGTCGGCTTCTTCTTACTCAAGTTTTTCAAATACATCGGATCTGAATCAGCGGCTGAGATACACGTTTGTATTTAATGCCCGCAACATTTCAGAAAGCCGCTTTTCATTTGAAAGTTATGTGCTGTTTACACACAAATTGAATCAGTGGGTCGATGTCAGGAATAATATTTTTAGTGCTTTAAAAATTTATAACCTGAATGTCGGTTACGATGTGAATGAGAATACTCATTTGAGTTTCGGCCGGAAAATTAACTTCAGAATTGCCAGTGTTGGCGCTATTGATGGATTTCAGGGAGAAACAAAACTTGGAAACTTTACAATGGGGGTTGTCGTCGGCACAAATCCCGATTATTCCGATTATCGCTTTAATCCCAAACTTTTCGAATATGGCGGGTACCTATCACACGATGTAAAAACAGAAACAGGAAGTATGACCAACTCCGTTGCATTTTTACAGCAAACCAACAATGGAATGACGGATCGACGATTTGTCTATTTTCAGCACGATAATTCATTGATTAAAAATGTAAATCTGTTTGCATCGTGCGAATTTGATTTATATGCATTACAAAACGGAGTTCCGTCGAATGCTGTAAGCTTGACCAGTTTGTACCTGTCACTCAATTACAGGTTTTCGGGCAAATTAAGTGCATACTTGTCTTATGATGCGCGGAAGAATGTAATTTATTACGAAACGTTCAGGAATTATCTCGATCAAATGTTGGTAGATGCTACGCGTCAGGGTTACCAGATGAGATTAAATTATCGTCCCTCGAATAAGATTTTCGCCGGAGTTACCGGAGGTTACCGGTTCCAGAAAAACGACCTGAACCCAATGGAAAATGTGAATGGCTACCTGACATTTAATCAGGTTCCGCTGATTAATTCATCTGTTAGTTTTTCGACAAATTGGCTGAATACCAGTTATGTAAATGGAATAGTTTACGGTGTCCGTCTTTACAAAGATCTTATTCCGTCGAAACTCAGCAGCGGTGTCTTTTATCGCATGGTTGATTACAATTACACCAATACCAGTACCAGGTCGTTGCAGCACATGGCCGAATTCGAGCTGAACTGGCAAATCAAAAGGAAGCTTTCGTTCTCGGTGAATTACGACGGAACATTCGACAAGACCAACACTTATCACAGCATATATGTAAGCCTTATTCAGCGGTTTTAATTTTTTTCTTATTGCTGAATCTGAAAAGGGAGAATTCGAAACATCGATACTGATTTCCTTTGTAATCTCGTCGTTTTTTCTCCTAGTATTTGACGAAAATAAACTTAAATGAAAGTTTAAATGGCGGAAATAAATAGAAGTCTGATACCTGCTTTTAAATTAAAAGCAATATCTCCTGATTTTCGCATTTTATTAACGATCAATAGCTGATTCTAAATTGTTGGTTTTGTTTACAATTAATTAACATGCAGAAAAAGAGTTAAATATATTTCGAAAATGCTGCTAAACATGCCACTTTCAATTTGTAAGCAAATTATTAATTTTTTATAGTAAAAAGAAAGTCTCCTTCGTTTTCTTCTCGTTTTTATATTCAATAATGAATTGTTGAGTGTTAATTTTTTTTTGGTCGTTTTTCGACTTATGAAAACCTGATTTATTCGATGTTTTTCGAAATCGAAAGGCCATTAGCTTTGCATCGTTCAATCATAGAAAACGAGATTTAAACAATTAAAACGAAAGAAAATGAAAAAGAAAAATTTGTTTGTTCATGTGATGTTGATAGTTTTTACGCTGATTTCTGTCAACGTTTGGGCTGGAAACGAAGGATCTTTTAATTCGAATTATAAGATTTCCCCCGATCTGAATTTTACCCCAACTTCTGTGTTCCAAAAAAGTTGGGAAATTGCTTACGGTGAATCTAAAACTCCTGTTCATGTTTTCCTGAAGGAAACAAAAAAAGGTCAGGAGTATCTGGTTCGCACCAAATACTTCGAAGTGAAATACTTGAATGGCTCAAAAGGGTTTGGAGTTCAAATGGTTAACGGTACAGAAAGTACTGTTAGCGAATCGCTCAACAATGCGGTTCTGAACCAATCGCAGCTCAACAGCCAAAAATGTATTAGTGCCGAGGCGATTGATGCCACCAAGGTTTTGGAAATGATTGCAAGCTATCTTCCCGATTTAATCAATGAACAGTACAACAGCATCCTGAATTAAATGCTATAAGAGTAATTGAGTAGCCGCTTCAAGCAATTGAGGCGGCTTTTTTATGTCGTCGCACCTTTCCCTTCTTTCAAATCGATTATCTTTACCGAACCAGACGATTCAGATTATGAAGAAGGTTTTGATTATTACATACTATTGGCCGCCATCGGGCGGTGCGGGTGTTCAGCGCTGGCTGAAGTTCGCCAAATTTTTACCTGAATATGGCTGGCAACCTGTAATTCTGACGGTTGATCCCCGTTATGCAACGTATCCGCAAAGAGACGAAAGTCTGTTTGCCGAAGTTGACTCTAATTGCATGGTTTATACTACAAAAAGCTTCGAACTTTATAATTTCTACAAAGCACTTTCAGGCAAAAAAGAAGTACCTTATGGTGGTTTTGCCAACGAATCGAAAGATGGATTGCCACAGAAAATAGCCAAATTCCTGAGAGGAAATTTTCTACTTCCCGATCCACGTAAAGGCTGGAATAAATATGCCTTCAGAAAAGCTGCCGAACTGATTCGCGAATTCAATATTGATACGGTTGTTACCACGAGCCCGCCACATTCAACCCAACTAATTGGACTGAAACTGAAGAAGCAATTCCAAATCAACTGGATTGCCGATTTGCGTGACCCATGGACCGATATTTATTATTACAACCAGTTTTACCATACTTTTTTTGCCCGGAAAACTGATCAGAATTTCGAACGACAAGTACTTGAAAATGCCGATAAGCTGATCACTGTCAGTGAAGATGTAAAAAGACTTTTCGCTCAAAAATCCGTTAGGCCGGTTGCTTCCAAAACTTTTGTCATCCCGAATGGTTTCGACGAGGAAGATTTCAGGATAAGACCTGAGCTAAAAGAAACTAAGAAAGTCGTTACTTATTCCGGAACAATTTCTGAAGCTTACGATATTTCGGGTTTGCTTCAGGCGCTAAATCAACTTAACAAAAGTCTGAAATCACAAATTTTAGTGCGGTTTGTAGGAAATGTTTCGTCAGCCATTGCCGAACGCTTCAGAAGTACTCAAGTTGAGGTTGAACTTGTTGGGTATGTCGATCATACCAAATCTATTGAATATTTATTGCGCTCTAACCTGCTTTTATTGGTTATTCCGAAAGTAAAAAATAATCGAGGAATTATAACCGGAAAGTTTTTCGAGTATCTCGCTTCACAAAAACCGATTCTGGCGATAGGCCCGACTGATGGCGATCTGGCCGAAATAATTCAGCAAACAAGATGTGGAAAACTATTTGGTTATGAGGATTCAAACGGAATTTCTGAGTTTATCTCTGGAATGTCGTATGAAGAGCAAGTGCTCGCAAATCAGGAAATTGTAAACCAATACTCACGAAAAGCGTTAACCCAACAGGTTGCAGATTTACTCGACCGTTAAATTTGTCAGGCATGAGCGAAACCGTAATTATTAACCGGATACTTTCCGATTCTGAACTCAGCGAAATCAACCGATTGCATGATCAGGGATCGAAAGTTTATGTTATTTCCGGAGCTAATTCACCAACTTTTGCAAAAAAAATTGCTTTAAATCCTGAAGAAAAGAAAGCTATCAATTACCAAACAATGGCCGATGTGCTTCAGTTTGGCGATATGTCTGCCGGATCACAAACTGTTGCCGAGCTTTTTTCAATCGACAATTCAAGCGTTTGGCATTACCACAAATTCAGGGTGTATTTTGCTGTTCGTAATTTGCTGTATTTTCTGAAGACGCTACGAATTAAGTTTAGCGCATTCGACGAGCACATCTGGTTTGTTTCTTCTGAAATTAAGCCATTGCTAAAAATATTTCCTGAAGTAAGGATTCGGATTCCGGCAAAAAAGCAGAAAAATTCGTACAATTTCAAGGCTATTTTTGGTTATCTTGTTCTGGTAAAATACAGATTTTTAAGCTATTTATTCTCGGGAAGCCGAAAACCCGAGTATCTGGTTTACCTGACCGAAAAGTATTCGACCGTGATGGATAAGCACTCGCTGAAACCACATTCAGGTCATCACATTCTCGAATACCTAATTTCTGAACTTGACGAGCGCTTTGCTATACTCACCGAGGTTTTGATGCCCAAACCCAAAGGCAAATCTGATTATTCTTTCTCCGGACGACAATATCAAAAGTCGTGGAATAACCATCCCAAAATTTTTGTTGAAGGTTTTCTGATTTCAGGATTATTGAAAAGTAACGTGCGAAAATCAGCCAATAATGCGATAAAGACAATCCGAAATGCCTATCCGTTAGTGCGAAATACCGAGCTTTCGGAAGTTCAGAAAATAATACTCGAAGTTTTTCAGTCGTTCGACAAATCGTCGGCTTTCTTTTTATACCGCTATTTTGCTGCACGGAATTATTTTTCCGGTTCAGGAATAAAAGCGGTGATTGCTGCCGACGAAAACAGTCCGCTGACCAAATCAATTCTGGATGCGGCAAAATTTTGCGGAATTAAAATTATTGGGCTGCAACATGGTACCATGCACGATTTGCACCCTGCGTATTTGTATACAAAAAATGATTCCCGGAATTGTGTGATGCCTGATTTGACCCTGACGTGGGGAAAATACTGGGAAGAATTTTTGATTGAAAAGGGAAACTATCCAAAAGATTCAGTGATTTCTGTCGGTCAAATCCGAACCGACATTATTCCGGTATTGTTGCAGGCCGAAAAGCTAAAGCCAGCTAACCCTATTGAACGGATAGTGTTTGCATCGCAGCCACAACGCGACCCCGAGCTAAGATACCAGGCTGCCTATGATGTTTTTAAAGCTGCGAGGAAAATGCCGAAATCGAAATTAATTGTGAAGCTTCATCCACGTGAATTCGATGATGGTGAATATTATACCTCAATTGCGAAAGATGCAGGATGCCGAAATTATGTATTGGATGCGAACTCCGATTTGTATCAGTTAATTGCTTCGTGTGATGTGCTAATTACTTGTTTCTCGACCGTGGGGACAGAAACTGTTTACTTTTACAAGCCATTAATTATTCTCGATCACCTGAAACAGGATATTCAGGGATATGTCGCTGAGGGTGTGGCTTTTCAGGCAACAAATGCCGATAATCTGACCACTATTTTGTCCGGAATATTAAGCGGGACAGTTAAAGTTGACCGCGAAAAATACGATAACTTCATTCGAAAATACGCTTATCGCATTGACGGGAAAGTTGCACAACGTTGTATTGAAGCGATTACTTCTGTAAAGTAGCTTTCAGGTATTTCTGAATAGCAGTGTCGAGCAAATTATCTTTCTGAAGAAGCATTTCAACAAATTCGCGGAAAGCGCCTTCGCCACCATTTCGCTTTAACCTGATTTTGGCGTATTTCTCCATATAGCTGCACGCATTTGCCGGAATGGCGCTGAAACCAACTGCTTTAAGCAGCATGGCATCGTTCAGATCGTCGCCAACATAGGCCACTTCCTGAAGTGAAATGTGAAGTTCGGCACAAAGTTTTTCGGCCACTTCCAATTTATTTTTTACCCCGATAAACAGGTGGTTGATTTTTAGTTTTTCAGCACGTCGCCAAACAATTCGTGTATTTTCACCCGTAATAATCCCGAAAGGGATTTCAAGCAATTGCAAGAAAATCACTCCTGCACTATCCGCTGTATTGAATTTTTTTAATTCGTTTCCTGTCTGATCGTAATACATCCCGCCATCAGTCCAAACCCCGTCGATATCCGATAAAACTAATTTAATCTTCATTTTATAATTTAATTTAAAAACAACCGATTGTCAAAAAAATCGCATGAATAGACAAACTTCAAATTTATAGAATTATTCATCAAGTAATTGTGGGTAAATAATTTCGTTTGCCGGAATAGCAGCCAGCGCTTTTTTACCGATTATTTTATCTCTGTCGGCCCATTTGTACCCATCGCCGGGACTCAACATGTGCAAATCATTTTCGGTAATAATTTCACCGGCGTCGATGCTACGTAAAGTTGCAATTGAACGTTCCAGTTTTACGCGTGTACTCAAAACTTTATCGCTTACAAATATTCCGTACTCGCCAATTGCATATTCTGTGTTCCGAATATCACGCACCATTCGCCAGATTCCTTCCGGTTCAAGCGATCCGCGATGATCGGTTCCTTTCATGTTCCGGTCGAGCGTGATGTGCTTCTCAATAATTTCGGCACCCATTCCAACAGCAACAGCGGGCATCAGAATTCCGATGGAATGATCGGAATAACCAATGGTGTATTGTGGATAATTTTCTTTCAGGAATTGAATGCTCAGCAAATTTATATTCTGATATTCTGACGGATATTGCGACAAGCAATGTAATATGCTAATATTTTCGTGGTATTTTGTAATCACCTGAAGTGCGTCGTCCAATTCTTTCTGTCCGGTCATTCCGGTCGACAAAATCACTGGGATTTTTGTTTCGGCCATTGCTTCCAGAAGCGGAAGGTTGGTCAGATCACGCGAAGCGACTTTCAGCCGATCGGGTGAAAACAAACCAAGCATTGACAAACAGCCTTTGGCACAAAGCGTTTCAACAACCTCGAGTCCTTTGGATTTGGCATAGCTGTACACTTCAAAATGCTGCTCATCGTTTAATTCCAGAAACGCCCGATGTTCGCCGTAAGTTTTACCAAATGAATTGGGATTTTCGTACGGCCTGAACATTTCGGAAGCGGAAAGTTCTTCATTCAGATCGCGGCGCGTCATTTTCACCGCGTCCATGGGCTTCAGCTTTTGACCGAATAAATGATCAATCACCGGTTCGGTGATAACATCGATTAATTTTTTGGCGATTTCGACATCCCCGTTATGGTTCTGCCCTATTTCGCCGATGATATAAGTTGATTTTGCCATTTTTACTTTTCAGAATCATCTTATTTCTGATTCTTCAGGATTTCGTTTTTCATCCGTTCTATAATTTCCGGATGCCTGTCGAGCCAGCCTATGATTTCAGGAACCGCAAAATTAGGTTTTTCCTTGCTGATTGTTGCAAATATTTCCTGCTGAATTTCAAAATCTTCCGGAGTATCAAGTGTCATTCGAATATCGTTGCGCGAAAAAACAATGGGATCTGCATCAATAAATTGTGCATCGAAGATGGCCGGATTTCCATAAATGAAGTTTGTCACATGCTCATGGTAAAGTTTTTCTGAAGTAAGTTCCTGTGCTTTTTCAAGTGCATCGAGACGGACAGCTTCGGTCCAAAATCCAAAGTGCGTAAGGATTGAAGGTTTGTTTCCAGCCAGACGAAAACTCAGGTAATCGGCTTCGGAAGATTCAAACTGGCGAATGAGCATGTTCAGAGATGGAAGATCGAGAAATGGGTTGTCGGCACAAACACGAATTATTTTGGCAAATTCAAATGCTTTGGAGGCCTGAATAAACCGGTCGAGAACATCATTTTCAGAACCACGGAAAAAAGGAATCTCATGTCTTTCCGATAAAGCGCAAATCCTGTCGTCTGAACTGTTGGTTGTTGTAGCCAGCACAACCGGGAATCCGGTTTTTTTTACTTTCTCGAGCAACAAATCCAAAATCGAATTTTTCCCAGAAAATGGTCGAATTACTTTTTCCGGCATTCGTGTCGATCCGGTTCGGGCTTGCAAGATGATTCCCAGTTTAGACATGGTTATTTTTTAAGTTTTAACATCCGGAGATATTTATCAGCGATCTGATTCAGATCGTCGGAAATGTTGAAATAATAAGATAGCGCGATAAAAACTGAACCAATAACGGTACTTCGAACAACCAGATCGGCCAGAAAATTTGGAAATTCAGGAATAACTTTACCAATGACAAAAGTTACCAGACTAATTGCGGCGCATTTCAGGTGAACCAGCCGGTAAGGAAATAATTTCATGTTTTGCCTGAGGTAAAAAACACGGAGTAGCGAGGCGCCAGCAACAGAAAGCAGAGAACCAAGTGCTGCGCCTACCATGCCATACGGCGGGATAAAAATCATATAGAAAATAACCGACAATACAACCAGAACGCCAAGCGAATAGGTTTGAATTTTGTATTTGTGCGACGTCCCGATTATTTGTACGCTTGATCCTGTAGACGAAACGATGAGTTTCGAAAAAGCTATCAGGATAATTACCCATTCGCCACTGCTGTACCCGGGGGGCAAAACCTTGAAAATATTGTGCAGGTTGGTTACCATCAGGATAAAGAGTAGTAAAGCGGCAAACATTTGATTGATGCTGCTTTTGTAATAAATGTCGGCAATGGTTTTCATGTCCTTCTCTTTCCAGGCGTCGGCAATAATGGCCGATGAAATTTTGCCGAGGGCAACGCCGGGTATAAGAATTACGGTTCCGAAGAAAAAGCTGATGGAATAGACCCCTGTAAGCGAAAGGTTGTAATATTCGTTCAGCATAATGGTGTCGATGTTCAGCAGGGCCACACTACTTACTCCGCCAATAATTCCAAACAACGAAAGGCTGATCATTTCCTTTCGAAGAAGAGGAGTGATAAAGGCTGGTTTTGGTTGAAGATTAAATTGCTTTCGGTAGATGAGAAGGCCAGCCAGATAAACCGCCGGGAAGCACAGAAAAACAACATATCCAAAAACGTATTGAGCAAAATTTATCCAATGAAAAAAGAAGCCGATGAGCAAAAGGAGGTTCCCGACCCGATAAACAAAATCGCTTAGGAAAGTTCCGGTTGTTGCATCGAAAAGCATTTTATTGTACGAATCCAATAACAGAAAGAACATCCGGAAAAAAATTAGCGGAATCAGGTAATAAATATATTCGACCAACAGAGGTTCTTTCTGGATATTGCTCTCGATGATGTAAGGCTTCAGGATAAAAAAGCTGGCCAGCGAAATGATAAAACCCACCATCGCAACTGCAACGGTAATAAAAACAAAGCCATTGTGGTTCTTGTCTTTACTCCGGAAATAGGGAAAAAGCCGTTCAATAACTTTGGTGAATCCGAGCGTCGAAAACTGCGAATAAAGCCCGGAAACGGCGGCCAGAATTGCCGTAAGTCCGATTTGTTCTTCGGTCATCAGTTTTGGCATAATCAATCCGGTGGTGAAAAATCCAACTAAAACACCAAGGTACGAATACACCGAACCCCTGATTGTTTGCCTTTTAATTACGCCCATTTAATTTAGTTATTGACTTAAAAAGGTTTATTTTTGCTTCGCACGAAAATACGAATTAAAAATTTACACCTGTCATTAATATGGATACAAAAAGCCTCCTTCATAAATCTGGACCTTACCTCCTCGCCATTGTGTTGTTTGTGGTTATCAGTGTAATTTATTTCTCGCCTGTTTTGGAGGGGAAAAGACTGCAAAGTTCTGATGGGCAGTTTAAGGGTATGTCAAAAGAAATAGTAGATTACCGTGAAGCTACCGGAAAGGAAGCGCTTTGGTCGAACAATATGTTTTCAGGAATGCCTGCGTATTTAACTTCGGTGTTATATCCTGGAGATTTGCTTGCTAGGGTGCAAAAATCGGTAGTTGGTCTTTCAACGCCAATTATGGTTCTTTCGTTCAGTTTTACTTTTTTCTTTCTTTTGTGTGTCCTGCTTGATATTGGTGTTTGGGCTTCATTTGCTGCCAGTTTGGCCTATGGACTTATGACGTTCAATTTTGCAGTAATGGCTACTGGACATTTTACCAAAGCACATGCCTTAACTTATACCTCGCTTATTGTGGCAGGTATTCTGGTTGCATTCAAAAAAAATAAAATTGGCGGAAGTTTAATTACTGCTGTCGGTTTGTCACTGATGCTCAGCGCGAATCACCTGCAAATGACATACTATGCAGTCATTTTGTTGCTAATACTTGGTTTTACTTATTTGTTTTATGCAATTAAAGAAAAAACACTTCCTGATTTTGGCAAGACGGCTTTATTTCTGTTGGTTGCGGTTTTGCTTGCGATTGGAACAAACTTTTCGCGCTTGTCCACTACTTATGAATATGGCAAATATTCAATGCGTGGAAAGTCAGACCTTACACTAAATAACGAAAACCAGTCTAGCGGACTTGATAAAGAATACATTCTGGATTACAGTTACGATTTGGGAGAAGCCATGACAGCTTTTATTCCCCGTTTCAAGGGAGGGGGTATGAGTGAACCTTTAAGTGTCGGTTCGGAAACTTATAAGTATATTAAAGAAACACAGGGCGAAGCCATTGCCAATAAATATTTGAAGGGTGGAATGCCGATGTATTGGGGGAGCCAGCCTATTTCTGGCGCACCGTTTTATTTTGGGGCCGTTTTATGTTTCCTTTTTGTGTTTGGGCTTTTTGTTGTGAAAGGCAAAGACAAGTGGTGGCTTTTAGCAGTATTTGTATTTTCATTGCTCCTTTCGCTCGGCAAAAATTTCTCGTTACTTACCGACCTGATGCTCAGTTACTTTCCCGGATATAACAAATTCAGGGATGTGAAAAATATTATTGTCATTGAGCAATTTGCCATGGCCTTGCTTGGGGTGCTTGCTATAAAGGAAGTTTACCTTCGGAAAATCAGCAATGCAGCGTTCATGAAAGACTTGAAATATGCTTTCGGGATAACAGGAGGGTTGGCGTTGATATTTGCCATCGTTCCGAGCATTGCTGGTAATTTCTCCGGAAGTACCGATGTACAATATGTACAGGCAGGATATCCTCAACAGTTTATCAATGCATTGGTGGCCGACAGGCAAAGCGCTTTGCGGATGGATGCTTTCCGTACATTTGTTTTTGTGGCCCTTGCTGCCGCTGGATTATGGGCATACTGGAATAATAAAATAAAAGCCCAATATGCTATTATTTTGTGGGTTGGGCTTGTTATGGTAGATATGTTGCCGATAAATAGAAAATATTTTAACAACGATAATTTCACTTCGAAAAAAGAAGCAGCCGTTCCTTTTAAGGAAATGCCGGTTGACAGGGAAATCAAAAAAGACAAAGATTTGTATTACCGTGTTCTCAATCTGCAGAATCCAATGGCCGATGCTCGTACCTCGTTCTTCCACAAATCGATTGGAGGTTATCACGGAGCGAAAATGAAACGCTACAACGAACTTTTCAGTTATGCGATCGAGCCGGAAATTCGGACTCTGATAACCGGGTTCAAGAATCCGAATTCGATTGATTCGGTGATGAGTACTTTACCTGTGATCAATATGCTCAACACGAAATATTACATTTATGATCTCAAGCAACCTCCTTTGGTTAATTCACATGCCTTGGGAAATGCCTGGTTTGTGAAAGATGTCCAGTTGGTCGAAAATGCCGACGCAGAAATAACTTCTGTAAAGAATTTTGACCCCAAAACTACAGCAGTTATAAATAAAAATTTTCAGGATAAATTGGATGGTTTCCAATCGGGAACGGGTGATGGTGAAATTAAATTGACTGAATATCAGCCTAATGATCTGAAATACGAAGCAACAGTGAACAGTGGTCAGCAGTTGGCTGTTTTTTCTGAAATATACTATCCGAAAGGGTGGAAGTGTTTAATCGATGGAAAGGAAACCAATTATGTTCCGGCCGACTTTGTATTAAGGGCCGTGGTTGTTCCGGCCGGAAAACACCAGATTGAATTTAAATTTGAGCCGGAATCGTATTTTATGGGGAACAAAGTTTCACTGGCCAGTTCAATTCTGTTAATTCTGGCTATGGGCGGATACCTGGTTTATATATTCAAATTAAAAAAATAGAAACAATGGCAGGCAAAGTACAGCCACAAAAGCTAAAAAAGAGAATTTTCAGATCCTATTTAACATCGACCATTAGTATCTCAATGGTTTTGTTCCTGATTGGATTGTTGGGGGTTGTATTACTCAATGCCGAGCGTCTGGCTAAATATGTACGCGAAAACATTGGTTTTACACTGGTGTTGAACGAAAATGTTCAGGAAAGTGAAATAGCCGGTCTGCAGAAAAAACTTCAGGAATCAGATTTCGTCAAATCGGTTGAATATGTCGACAAGGAAACGGCTGCAGAAAGATTGAAAAACGAACTTGGCGAAGATTTTACGGGGTTTCTGGGTTACAATCCATTGTTATCGTCCATCGATGTGAAATTGCAGGCTGAATATGCAACTCCTGAAAAACTGGCGGTTTTAGAGAAAAAATTTATGGAATACCCACAGGTCAAAGAAGTTAGTTATCAGCGTGATATTGTGAGTATAATTAACGATAATGTGCAAAAAATAGGGTTGATTCTGGTTTTTTTCGCCGGATTGCTGTTGCTTATTTTCTCGGCACTGATTAACAATACCATCCGGATTTCGATTTATTCGCAACGATTTATTATCAATACCATGTTGCTGGTTGGGGCTACCGCTGCTTTTATTCGTAAACCGTTTGTAAAAAGAAGCATTTTGTATGGTGTAATTGGAGCAGTTGCAGCTAATTTGTTGCTATTTGTATTGATGTTATCATATGCATCCGAACTTACTGGCATCATCGATATGGAAGACTTCAGAATTTTCGGATTGGTTTTCGCGGCCGATCTTATTTTTGGTGTACTCATTTCATGGGGTTCAACTTATCTGTCTGTAAATAAATTTATCAGGTTAAAATTCGATGAACTCTTTTATTAGTTTGGTTGACTAAAATTCGGAACTTGAAAATTGGAACTTTTAAGTAACTTTACGCAAATTTTTTACGGTATGGCAAAGATTGATTTTGACGAAACTAGCGGATTTGCTTTAGGCAAGGAAAACCTTAAATTACTGCTTATAGGTTTTGTTATTATTGTCATTGGTTTTATGCTAATGACTGGTGGAAAAAGCAGTGATCCAAAAATATTTAATCCTGAAATATTTAGTTTCAGAAGAATAACCCTGGCGCCAATGGTGGTGCTTTTTGGGTTCCTTTTTGAGATTTATGCCATTATGAAAAGGCCAAAATCGAAGAAATAACAATCGGTTAACAAGCATTCCGATTTTCTTCCGCTGCATTGGCGAAGTTTTGTTGGAAATTAAAAATCAGCTTTTTAGGCTGAATTTATGTTGCGTTGTAGCTGTATTTTCTTCTTAAAATGCATTTTAAAAGCATTAATTTTTATCAAACTTCTGTGTTTATGCCTATTACAACAGTTTTTATTCAATTAATACTTGTGTAATTACTGCTCGAATCGCTATATTTGCGGCCTGAAATTTTGTACAGTTTCTAATTTACAAATCACTTATTTTAAAGCGTTTCAGGATGGGAAAATCCATTGAGGAATATGATTTTCAAAAAGGAGAAACACTGCTTTTTGACAAGGAATTGGATTGGACATCTTTTGATTTGGTGAGAAAACTGCGAAATTTTCTGTGCCGGAAAACAGGAATTAAAAAGCTGAAAGTTGGTCATGCCGGAACACTCGATCCCAAGGCAACCGGACTAATGATTGTCTGTACCGGCAAGGAAACGAAGAATATCGATCAGATTCAGGCAAAGGAAAAAGAATATGTTGCGACTATAAAACTTGGCGCAACTACTCCTTCATATGATTTGGAAACGGCAGAAGATCAAGCTTTTGAGACCAGCCATCTTTCGCAGGATTTTGTTCAGGAGACGCTAAAAAAGTTTATGGGTGAAACCGATCAGGTTCCGCCGTTGTTTAGTGCAGTGAAAATCGCCGGCAAAAGGGCTTATGAGCATGCGCGTAAAGGAGATGATGTGGTTCTTCAACCGAAAAAAATTACAATTTCAGAAATAGAAATGCTCAACTTTTCGCCCGACAAGGTCGTATTAAGAATTGTTTGCAGCAAAGGAACTTACATTCGGGCATTGGCAAGAGATTTAGGCGAAGCCCTTGGTTCAGGAGCTTATTTGGTTGGATTATGTCGCACGCGTATCGGGGAAATGAAACTTGAAGATGCCTGGAATATTTCAGATTTTCTGGAAAAATTTAAGGTGAGCGAAACTAATTGAAATATGTGCCGTAGAACGTGGTTCTGCCAAGTGAAATTGAAATTACAATTTATAAAATATTGCTAATAAATTAATACTGATACATAATGAAATTATCGAAGTTTAAATACGATTTACCTGAAGAGTTGATTGCCTTGCATCCGTCTCCTAACCGGGATGAATCAAAATTGCTGGTTTTAAATCGCGCTACCGGAAAGATTGAACACAAGGTTTTTAAGGAGATTGTTGAGTATTTTGGAGATGACGATGTTTTAATTTTTAACGATACCAAAGTTTTTCCGGCCCGATTATATGGGAACAAGGAAAAGACAGGCGCCGAAATCGAAGTGTTCTTGCTTCGTGAATTAAACCGCGAACAACGGTTGTGGGATGTTTTGGTCGATCCGGCCCGTAAAATTCGTATTGGGAATAAACTGTATTTCGGAGAAGACGATTTGCTGGTTGCTGAAGTTATCGACAACACAACGTCAAGAGGCCGGACTTTGCGATTTTTGTTCGACGGTCCTTACGACGAATTCAAGAAAACACTTTACGGGTTGGGCGAAACGCCGCTGCCCAAGTTCATTAAACGCCCGGTTCAACCTGACGACAAAGATCGTTATCAAACCATTTTTGCCAAAAACGAAGGCGCTGTTGCAGCTCCAACTGCAGGTTTGCATTTCAGCCGTGAATTGATGAAGCGCATGGAAATTAACGGCGTAAAATTTAGTTACGTTACGCTTCATGTTGGTCTTGGAAACTTCAGGAGTGTGGATGTTGAAGATTTAACCAAGCACAAAATGGATTCGGAACAAATCTGGATTTCGGAAGAAGCCTGCCAGATTGTAAATGCAGCAAAAGACGCGAAAAAGAATATTTGTGCTGTTGGGACTACTGTTATGCGTACCATCGAAAGTTCTGTTTCTACACAGGGACACCTGAAACCATACGAAGGCTGGACCAACAAATTCATTTTTCCTCCTTACGATTTCAGTGTTGCAAATCGCATGATTACCAATTTTCATTTGCCACTTTCTACACTTCAAATGATGGTTGCAGGGTTTGCAGGTTACGACAACCTGATGAAAGCATACAAGGAAGCCATTAAAGAAAAATACCGCTTCGGAACTTATGGCGACGCCATGCTGATTCTCTAGCAAATTATATCGAATTGAGATCCCTGTTAGCGAGTGTTGACAGGGATTTTTTTTGATCATTTTTGAGAACGAAACACTGATATTTCTTTCGTAAATTTGAGTAACAAAATGCCAATCCCCAAAAATCATAGCCCATGGAACCAATTGTTCTAAAAGACCCGAACGTTCAACCAACCGAAGAACTTATTTTTTCAATCATTGGTGAAAACAGCGTTTATTGGCAACAACTAATCGACTACCTGTACGACAATTATTCCGATGTTTCGGAACAATGGCGGTTCTATAACGACGGGAAAAGCTGGTTGTACCGAACTCTCCGGAAAAAACAGACCATTTACTGGATCGGTGTAATTAAAGGTACTTTTCGCATAAGTTTCTGGTTTGGCGACAAAGCTGAGTCGAAAATTGAGACCAGTTTGCTACCTGAAAATATCAAGGAGGAATTCCGAAATGCAAAACGCTATGCCCATTCCAGGGCGGTTTCAATAGAAATGCATTCTTCTGAAGATTATGAAAACGCACTGAAATTGATCGAGCTGAAAATGAAAATCAAATAGTCTAAATTAAATTAGGATTTCAGCAGGTAGAAATTAATACCCGTAAAAATTACCCACCAATACTTGCCTTTAATCCATATTCCTGAAAAATTTCTAAAGCTCGTAATTGTACTTCTTTTGATGGTTCCTGCAGTAACCTAAACTCTTCAGGTCGCCCTAACTTTTGATATTTGGTCTGCGCGATTTTATGATAGGGCAGCAAATTCACTTCTTTCTTTTCTCCTGAAAGTGCAGCCACGAAACGAGCCGACTCAGTCAGGTTGTAATCGTCGTCGTTAACGCTACCAATTAAGGGAATCCGGATATTAATGTTTGCCCCGGTTTCGGCCAGAATTTTCAGGTTTTCCAGAATCTTTTCGTTCGGAACGCCAATCCATTTCCGGTGCTTCTCCGAATTCATCAGTTTCAGGTCGAACAGAAAAAGATCTGTTCGTTTGGCCACTTCCAGCAGGATTTCTGTACTAACAAGGCCAGCGGTATCAACCGCCCTGTGAATACCGCGACGTCCGCACTCGTCGAGCAATTCAATCAAAAATTCAGGATGCAGCAACGGTTCGCCACCGGAGAACGTTACTCCACCTCCCGATTGATCAAAAAAGACGCGCTGCTTTTCAATTTCTTCCAGAATTTCCGAAGCCGACATGGGTTTTCCTGAAAGTTCAATGGCGGTTGTTGGGCAAACTTCTGCGCATTTTCCGCACAGCTTACAAAGTGCAGGATCGGTTTCAATTCCATCCTGTTTTAGTGTTACGGCCTGTTCCGGACAAGCTGCTACACAGGTTCCACAGGCAATGCATTTAGACTGCGCATAGAGCCGCTCCTGGTGCGGCGAAATACTTTCAGGATTGTGACACCAGGCACAATTCAGATTGCAGCCTTTAAAAAAGATCACGATCCGAATGCCGGGACCATCATTAATGGCGTATCGTTTTATATCGAAAATCAGCGGCTGTTTCATTTTAGATTATCAATCTTTAGCGTGTCATCCCGAACTTGTTTCAGGATCTGTAAATCGAAGCAGATCCTGAAACAAGTTCGGGATGACTTTTATCTGTTACGATTAAAATCCGTCATTTTCGGTTCGTTCAATCACTTCGCGTTGTAAATCAGCATTCATATCGTTGAAATAATCGCTGTAGCCGGCCATACGCACCATCAGGTCTTTGTAATCCGACGGACAGGCCTGCGCTGCCAGCAAGGTCGCCGTATCAACAATATTAAACTGAATGTGATGACCCCCCAGCGTAAAATAACTCCGGACGAGATGACCCAGCTTTCGAATGTCTTCGTCTTTTTTCACCAAACTCGGTAAAAAGCGTTGGTTAAGCAATGTTCCGCCCGATTTGACCTGATCAAATTTGGTCAGCGATTTGATGACTGCTGAAGGTCCGTGTGTGTCGGCGCCGTGTGACGGAGAAGTGCCGTCGGAAATTGATTTTCCGGCCAGACGTCCGTTTGGAGTGGCGCCCATCACTTTTCCGAAGTAAACATGGCAGGTGGTCGAGAGCATATTCAGATGATATTTTCCGCCCGGTTTGATGTTAGGTTTGCCGTCGATAGTTGCCACCAGGTCGTTGTACACGCTCACCGCGATTGAGTCGGCATAATTGTCGTCATTTCCAAAGAAAGGCGTGCGGTTCATGATGGTTTGGCGCAGAACTTCTTCGCCTTCAAAATTTTTGGAAACTGCATTTAAAACACGATCTATGCTGAACGTTTGATTTTCGAACACGTGTTTTTTTAAAGCAGCAAGGCTGTCGGTAACGGTGCCCAGTCCGCAGCACTGAATGTAGCTGGTATTGTAGCGCGGTCCGCCGTCGTAATAATCTTTTCCGCGCGAAACACAATCGTCGATCACAACGGAAAGAAATGGAGCGGGTGCATATTTGGCAAACATGCGGTCGATGTAATTGCTCACGCGCATTTTAAGGTCAACCACATAGTTCAGTTGTTTCTGGTAGGCCGCATACAATTCGTCGTAAGTTTTAAAGGTTCGCGGATCGCCGGTTTCCGGCCCAACCCGGATTCCGGTAACCGGATTGATGCCGTTGTTCAGCGTTACTTCCAGAATCTTGGGAACGTTGAGGTAACCGGTTAGCAAATAGGCTTCCTTGCCAAAGGCACCCACCTCGATGCAGCCGCTGCACCCACCTTCGCGCGCATCCTGCAGCGATTTGCCTTGTCGCATCAGTTCGGCCACATACACGTCAGGATTAAAAATGGAGGGATAGCCGTGCCCCTGGCGAATAACGCGGGTGGCCGCATTTAGAAATTTATCCGGTGTTTTGGCGCTGATATGAACCGAACAGCCTGGCTGCAAAATGTGAAGTTCTTCGAGAATCTCGAGCATGAGGTACGAAACTTCGCTGGTTCCGTCGCCACCATTGCTGTTGATGCCGCCAATGTTGATGTTCGTGAAGTCGTTATACGTTCCGCTTTCTTTAGCCGTGATTCCCACTTTGGGCGGCGCCGGATGGTTGTTCACTTTAATCCAAAAACACGACAAAAGTTCTTTTGCCAGTTCGTGGGTGAGTGCTCCCTCCGCTAGTCCCAATTCATAAAAAGGTGTCAGGTGCTGATCGAAATGCCCAGGATTCATGGCGTCCCAGCCGTTCAGTTCGGTGATGGTGCCCAAATGAACAAACCAGTACATTTGGATGGCTTCCCAAAAATTTCGTGGTGCGTTGGCCGGAACCCACCGGCATACTTCGGCAATTTTCAACAATTCAGCTTTTCTGACTGCATTGCTCTCGGTTTGCGCCATATCTTCGGCCATCTCCGCGTGTCGTTCGGCAAAAACAATAACGGCATCGCACGAAATATCCATGGCCTTCCACTCCTCGGCCTTATCTGTTGCTTCCGGATCGTTCAGGTAATCGAGCGATGCCAGGTTGGCAGTGATTTCGCGCTTGTAGTCGAGCATACCTTTGCGGTAGATTTTGCTGTCGAGCGCAGTGTGACCGGGAGCGCGCTGTTCCATAAATTCGGTGAACATTCCGGCTTCGTAAGCAAGTCGCCATTCTTCAGGAACGTGACTGAAAATACGCTCGCGTTGCGTTTTTCCGGCCCAATACGGAATGACTTCGCGTTCGTAAGTGACAATATCTTCCTGACGGATGGTGTACCGTTGCAATTCGCGGGTGTTGAGCACATTCAGGTCTTCAACGCTGTGACAGGTCAGTTCAGGAAAAGTGGGGACACATTTGGGTTTTGGACCGCGCTCGCCAACGATTAATTCGCCTTCGCCAATATATATCGTTTTCTTCTGACAATGGTCCAGAAAATTTGCTGCCCGCAAAACAGGAGTTGACATTTTTCCGAAATTTTCCTTGTAAAATGCTGTTTCGTGCAGTGCGCGTTCAATCGAAAGCGACGGTTCGGTTTCAACGCTTAACTTCCGGAGTTTTTGGATGCGTTCGTTCATTCCCGGGCCAATGGGATTTGCTTTTGATTCGTAAAAATTACCCTCGCTGGCGGCAGCCCGTTCCGGAGCTTCGGCATGAACTGTTATTTTTTCAAACATGGGTGTTCTGATTTTAAGGTTGTTGAAATGAAAAAGTGATTTTGTCCCGGGCAGGACATTCCGGGAAATGAAGGCTGAAGGTGATTAATTGTAAAACATCAGGCAATTGAATAATCGCCGATAGGATTTTACAAGGTTTGTTTTAACTGTGCGATTTTCCATCAGTACAACAGATTATCAGGTCAGTCAAAAGTAAGAAATATTGCTTTCTGTTCATTTAAGCGGTGTGAAAAAGCTGAATATTTTCAAATCAAATCGAGCTGTTAGAAACCGGAAGTATTATTCAATCAATAACTATTTGTTCTGCAGTAATTTTCCGGCTTTTTATTAGTCTTTTTAAATTCTTCATTTCATGAAATAATTTTTTAAATTAGAACCTGTTTCATTGAATAAGCTTTTCACCCTTAACGTTTTTTGAATTGCGATGAGAGCATGGGTATTTCGGAACGAGTAAGTAGTATGAGATTGATTTAGAAGTGAGAATTACTTTATGGATTTAAAAAGAATGCAATGTCGGTAGAGATTGGAAAATGTATTCATTTTATGAATAAAAAATATGCTCTCGATCTTTCAGTGTTCGACCAAACTTTTCTTGAAAAAGTTCTCCTGAGTCGAATGATTTTGACTTCTTGCAAAACCATTGAAAATTATTTTGACCTTTTAACGAACATGCCTGAAGAAACTACTGATTTTATTCAGCAGCTATCTAATTCATACAGTGAGTTTTTTCGCAATCCGCTTGTTTTTTCCATTCTTGAACAACACATTATTCCCAAAATATTCGATTCCAATACTAAAGCAGGCTCCGGAGAAATTCGCATATGGTCGGCTGGGTGCGCATCGGGGCAGGAACCATATTCTCTGGCAATCATTTTTGATGATTTTAAAGTCAATCGCCAACAGGAAATGAACTACCGAATTTTCGCTACCGACAGTTCTGAGAGTGAACTTGGCGAAGCTAAAAAAGGTGTTTATGACTTCAGAAGTATTAGAAATACCAGACTCGAATTGGCGGAAAAATACTTCAGACGAGTTGGCGACTCTTTTAGTATTGACTCTAAAATTAAATCGCAAGTCGATTTTTCTTGTCACGATTTGCTTGATCTTGGTTCTGTCGCTCCACCATCAAGTATTTATGGAGATTTCGATTTGATTATGTGCAGTAATGTTCTGATCTATTATCAGCCCGAATACCGGCAGGTTATTTTGCAAAAATTCCATAGATCGCTAAAAAAAGGAGGTTTCTTTGTAACGGGCGAGGCTGAAGCTTCAATTGTAAGTTCGACAGGAATGTTCAGACAGTATGCATCTCCAGCCTCTATTTTTATTAGAAATTTGAGCTGAAAAAATGATGATTGTTGCCAAAAGTATATACTCTCTGTTGTATTAGTGCTATAATGTAATTTAAAATGAAAATAAAAAATCTAAAAATCGGTACTCAGCTTAAGTTGGGCTTTGGCATTCTGATACTTTTCGTTTTTATTCTTGGCTATGTAAGTTACCAGCAAACGAATAGAATTCATGAGCAAACAGAAATATTGTATAATCATCCGTTGCAGGTAAGTAGGGCAATTGGTATAATCGAAAAGGATATTCGAAAGATACAAGTTAAGTACAGAGACATGTTGTTGGCCGAAAATGACACTTCATTTTCTATCGCATTACAGGAAGCTGAAGTCTGCGAAGCTGAAGTCATGCGAGAATTTGATGTTTTATTCGCTCAATATCTCGGGCCCAAGTCTAATGTTAAAGATGCGCAAGACGCGTTCATTCGCTGGATGACACTTGAAAAGTCTTTAGACATTGAGTCCGGAAAGAAAAAAAGTGAAGTGGTAAGTAGATTTAGAGAAACCAGAGATGTAGGAAAAGCAAGACGGTTGACGTTTTCTAAAATAGAGATCCTGGATAATTATGCGATAAACAAGGCAAATGAACTATTTGTCGCTTCTCAGAAACTAAATGGTCTGCTGAATAATCAGTTGTTGCTTTTGGTTTTAGCCATTGCCCTTCTTTCATTGCTTGTCAATTATGCAATCCATTTCAACATTCGGCACCCTTTGATTGAGTTGACAAATGTTACGCGCAATTTCCACAAAGGCGATTTAAATGCGCGAAGTTCTTACCAGTCTGAAAATGAGCTTGGTGAACTTTCTGATTCTATCAACATTTTGACTGAAGCAGTTCAGGTCAATACTGAATTGAGCAAAAAAACAACTGATCTTGCTGAAATACTGATAAAGGAAGACGAACCTGTAAAATTTTTCCGAAGCTTGATTCAATCACTTTCCTCCAATACTGGTTCACAGATGGCTGCGATTTATCTGATAAGTGAAGATAAAAAGCATTTTGAGTGTTATGATTCAATAGGTCTGAGTAGTAATGCAAGGCAAAAGTTCAATGCTTCAATACTGGAAGGAGAGTTTGGCGCCGTACTTGCCGAGAAAAAGATTGTTCATATAAATTCAGTTCCTGAAGATGTTTCCTTTTCATTCTTTGTTGCAACCGGAGAATTTAAACCGCGCGAAATTATTACCATCCCTATTCTTGATCAAAGCGAAGTAGTGGCAGTTATTTCGCTGGCAACATTGCATCAGTATACTGAATTATCCATTCAACTGCTGCAAAATATTTGGGTGATGCTTATGTCGCGAGTTGTTGGTGTACTTTCGTTAAAAAAAATAACAGAATTTTCGACAAGGCTTGAACTGCAAAATATCGAACTCGGGCAACAAGCCAGAAAATTGGCCATGCAGGCCGATGAAATGAAAGAGTACAACATTGAACTTGAGCTTCAAAAGAAGCAACTCGATGAAGCGAATCAACTTAAAAGCGCATTTTTGTCGAACATGAGTCATGAGCTTCGTACTCCGCTCAATTCGGTGATTGCTCTTTCGGGTGTTTTAAACCGGCGTTTAAAAAGCAGGATACCTGAAGATGAATACAATTACCTGGGCATAATCGAAAAAAATGGCAGACTATTGCTGTCTTTGATCAACGATATTCTCGATTTGTCGCGAATTGAAGCAGGGAAAGAGGAATTGAATTATTCCACATTCTCGGTTCAAAATTTAATCAGGAACATTGTTGAAACATTGCTGCCAATTGCTATGGAAAAAGGAATAAATTTATTTAACAATGTTCAGCTTGAATTGCCGCCCATCGTTTCCGACAGTGTAAAATTTCAGCATATTTTGCAGAACATTATCGGAAATGCGGTAAAATTTACAGAGAAAGGCACTGTTGAAGTTTCCGCAGAACTTAAAGACAAGAAATTGTACATTGGAATTAAAGACACAGGAATTGGAATTTCCAACGAGAACCTGCCGTTTATCTTCGACGAATTCAGGCAAGTTGACGGAAATGCATCGCGAAAGTTTGGTGGTACCGGCCTTGGGCTGGCAATTGCAAAAAAATACGTT
Organism: Prolixibacteraceae bacterium; assembly: GCA_963677955.2. Classification (GTDB taxonomy): domain Bacteria; phylum Bacteroidota; class Bacteroidia; order Bacteroidales; family Prolixibacteraceae; genus Aquipluma. The sequence goes on along the minus strand of CAXXQR010000001.1, from coordinate 1,607,673 downwards.
GAAATGATGAATGGGTCTATCGAAGTGAAAAGTCAGGAGGGTGCAGGTTCTATATTCGTTGTGATGATTCCTGAAAACCCGGTAGATTTTTCGATTCAGGAAACCAGAAATGAAAGACACGATGAGGAAAGCAAGTTTAAGGTACAACAAAAACCGGAAGTAGCTAAAACTTTGCTGTTGGTGGAAGATAGCGAACCTCAAATTATTCAGTTGACAGACATCCTAAAGGAAGAAGGTTATCGCGTTCAAATTGCCCGGAACGGAAAAGAAGCTCTTGATTCCATTCAAGAGTCGGTACCAGACGCTATGATTCTCGATTTAATGATGCCTGAAATTGACGGTTTTGAAGTACTTGACACCATTCGTAAACAGGAAGAAACGTTGCATTTGCCGGTTCTGATTCTATCGGCAAAGCATGTGACAAAGGAGGAACTGAGTTTTCTGAAGGAGAACCACATCCATCAGCTCATTCAGAAGGGCGATATTAACCGGACGGAATTGCTTATGTATGTCGAAAAAATGTTATATGTTTTGGATGACAAAACCGGCGAACAAATCACTCCTCACATCCAGAAGAACGGCTCGAACGGGAAAGCGAATATCCTGTTGATAGAAGATAACGAAGACAATATCACTACGGTAAAAGCCTTGTTAGAGGGGAAATATAATCTTCAGAATGCAACAGATGGATTGGCTGGCCTGGAAAAGGCAAAATCAATTTTTCCAGACCTGATTTTACTGGATATTTCACTTCCAAAAATGGATGGAATAGATGTATTGAAGGAGCTTAAAAATGATGCCCGGTTTAAACGTATTCCAATAATTGCCCTTACTGCAAGGGCAATGAAAGGAGATCGTGAGGAATTGCTTGGACATGGATTCGACGATTACATTTCAAAACCCATCGACAGTTCACTTTTCGAGATGACAATACGTGATTGGTTAAATGGCAATAAAATGCTTTGAAAATAGAAGAACAATGAATACTGCTAAAATTCTGGCAATTGATGATAATCCCGATAATATTATTGTTTTAAAGGCATTAATTTCTGAGGCTTTCCCCGATTGTTGTTTTGTTAGTGCTTTATCGGGAAAGACTGGGATTGAATTGTGCAATTCGGAACATCCAGATGTCGTTCTGTTGGATATTGTGATGCCGGAAATGGATGGATTTGAGGTTTGCCGACAACTGAAGGCGAATAAATCTACGAGTATAATTCCCGTTGTAATGCTCACAGCTGCCCTAACCGACAAGGAAAGTCACGTTCGGGCACTTGAAATGGGAGCAGATGCTTTTTTGGCAAAACCTGTTGATGAATCGGAATTAACAGCTCAAATCAGGGCAATGCTTCGGTTGAAGGAAGCAGAAGACCGAAAACTTGACGAAAATATTCGGTTGATGAAATTGGTAGAGGAGAAGACTTTCGCTCTTCGAAAAGAACTTAAAGAGCGAAAGAATGCAGAAGAAGCTTTGAGGGCAAGTGAGGGAAAATTCAGGTCTATTTTTGAAAACCTGGTCTCGGGGTGCTGCTTTAATGAAGTTATTTATTCGGACGGAAAGCCTGTTGATTACCGGATACTTGATGTCAATTCAAGCTTTGAAAGAATAATGGGACTCAGTCGTGCTGGGATTAGCGGGAAGTTGGCTTCCGAAGTGTATCAAACCAATGATCTTCCGTTTTTTAACACATTCTCAAGAGTTGCCGACACAGGAATTCCTGAGATGATGGAAATTTATTATGAGCCAATTCAGAAATACCTTCAGATCACAACAAGCAGCCCGGGAAAAGGTAAATTTTCGAATATCATTTTTGACATTTCTGACCGAAAGAAAGATGAAGAAAAGTTAAAGGAAAGTGAAGAGAAATATCGTCGCATGGTCGATCTTTTACCCGATGCGGTCATTCTCCATTCGGGAGGGAAAATTGTATTTGCCAATACTGCAACATATAGGCTCATGGGGGCGACATCAATTGAACAAATATTGGGCAAATCAGCATTAGATTTTGTTCATCCCAACGATCGGATGCAGACATTTGAAAGAATAAAAAAAATATATGAAACCGGTGAACCTTCGGGATTTGTGGAAGAGAAATTTGTAACCTTCGACAACGAAGTACTCGATGCTGAAGTAATTGGAATACCGGTGAATTATATGGGAAAGCCAGCTGTACAAACCATACTTAGAAATATCACAGAACGGAAAAAAACTGAACATATACTTAAGTCAAGAGAAAATCAGCTCATCGAGATATTTAACAATCTTCAGGATGCCTTTTTTCAGGCAGACTTATCGGGTCGCTTAATTTTTGTAAGTCCATCTACACCGCGAATGTATGGTTACGATTCTGCTGAAGAATTAATTGGCCAACCGGCCAATATTCTGTATGCCGACCAGAACGTGAGACAATCAGTATTGGCAAAAATAGAAAGTGCCGGACGACTGGACGATTTTGTGAGTCAGGGAAGGAAAAAGGATGGTACGACTTTCTGGGTTTCGATGAATGTTCAGGGTCGGTATGGCGATGATGCTCAATTCGTTGGAACCGTTGGTGTTGTTCGGGATATTTCGGAACGAAGGAAAGCCGAATTAGCTTTACTGGAAAGTCAGGAACGATACAGCAGCTTTATTTCGCAGGTTTCGGAAGGTGTTTTCCGTTTTGAATGTAATAAGCCTGTTGATATAACACTCTCAATAGAAGAACAAATTGATTGGATTTACGATCATTTTTTTATAGCTGAATGCAACGAAGCTATTCTGAAAATGTATAAGTTGAATGATGAGAAGGAAATGATTGGCAAGAGTCACCTTGATTTTCACGGAGGCCGGCACCATCCGGTAAACCGTGAAACTTTGCGGGCATTTATCCGGAATGGTTATCGCATTGAAGGCGCCATTACAGAAGAAATTTCGATAGATGGGAACCCGATGTATATAAGCAACAATTCGCTGGGAATTGTCGAAAATAATCAACTTATACGATTGTGGGGAACGCAAACCGATATAACCGAAAAAATCAGAAACGACCAGGTACAGCAGGTACTTTATTCCATAACGAATGCTGCACTTTCAACAATTAATTTTCAACAATTTATTGAATTTATCCGGACGCAAATTGGAGTTCTTTGGGGATCGAGTTTTTATTTGGCATTTTACGATGAGGAATCCGGCATGTTAACTGCAGAAGGGAGAGATAATCAGGATGAAATGAAATACTGGCCGGCAGAAAAGTCCGCTTCGGGTTATGTAATCAGGCATCAAAGGGCGGTGCTTCTTACTGAGTCGGATATTGAAGGAATGGTTGAATCTGGAGAGATTGAAATTGTGGGAACTCCGCCAAAAGTCTGGATGGGTGCTCCTCTTGTTGTGAACAACAAGACAATTGGTGTTATAGCCGTTCAGAGCTACGACGATCCGGAGGCATATACCGGAAAGGATAAACAGATGTTTGAGTTTATCTCACACCAGATAAGTATTACAATCGAACGGAAAAAAGCTGAGCAGGAATTGAATGAAGCACTACTAAAGTCTCAGGAATCCGACCGCTTAAAATCAGCCTTTTTAGCAAACATGAGTCATGAGATTCGAACCCCGCTGAATAGTATTATTGGCTTTTCGGAACTGATGCTTGATCCTGATTTTGATAAGACACAGAACACGGAATTTGCCGGTATGATTAATTCAAGTGGGAATAGTTTGTTGTCCATTATCAGCGACATTATGGATTTGTCGAAAATTGAAGCAGGTCAACTTAATTTGCATAAAACAACTTTTGGGGTTAGTCATCTGATTAAAGATTTGCAAAAGCAATATTCTTATACAGCAAAAGCAAAAGGACTTGATTTTCGGATCAATGTTGATGAATCGGTTGAAATGCTGAGGTTGGAAAGTGATGAAAATAGATTGCGGCAGGTACTTGTAAATTTTGTGAGCAATGCCATTAAGTTTACCGGTGAAGGTTTTGTGGAGTTAGGAGCGAAGATTTTAAAAAATGAGGTTGTATTTTATGTCAAAGATTCCGGGATTGGCATTCCGGAAGAATTTCACGATAAAATATTTGAGCGCTTTAGTCAGGTTGAAACATCTCTTTCTCGCAGATTTGGCGGAAACGGGTTGGGGTTGGCCATTTCAAAAAGCTTAATTGAATTGCTTGGTGGTGAAGTTGGAATAGAATCAGAAGCAGGGAAGGGTTCAACTTTTTATTTTAAAATACCTTTAACTTCAGGTTGATAAAAATTTGTACAGAGGAGTTGTTTGAAACAAATTAAATTTACGGATATGGCAAAAATTCTCGCAATCGATGACAATTTCGATAATATTGTGGTTTTAAGAGCTTTATTGTCCGATGCTTTTCCCCAGGTTGAGTTTTTTAGTGCTCAGTCGGGTAAAAAGGGAATAGAAATTTGTTATACTGAAAAACCAGATGTAATTCTTTTGGATATCGTTATGCCGCTTATGGATGGTTTTGAAGTCTGCCGGCTCCTGAAAGCCGACACAATCACCAAAACCATTCCAATTGTTATGCTCACAGCAGCACGCACCGACAAAGAGAGCCGGATAATTGCCTTGGAAGTGGGCGCCGACGCTTTTTTAACCAAACCTGTTGATGAATCAGAACTCACCGCACAAATCCGCGCCATGCTCCGGATTAAAGAATCGGAAGACCTGAAGCAGGATGAAAATGACCGGTTAAAACATCTGGTTAATGTGCGCACCGAGGCTCTCCAAAAAGAGCTGAAAGAAAGGAAACGTGCAGAGAAAGATTTGAAACTGGCATTGTTAAAGGCACAGGAGGCCGACAAATTGAAATCGGCCTTTCTGGCCAATATGAGTCACGAGATTCGTACACCGCTCAATAGCATTATCGGATTTTCCGAATTACTGAAAGATCCTGAAATTGGGCCTGAAAATTATTCCGAATTTGTTTCCATGATAAGTGCGAGCGGAAACAGTTTGCTGGCGATTATCAATGACATTATGGATATCTCGAAAATTGAAGCCGGACAAATCCGGTTATTTCCTACTGAATTCTCGGTACAACAACTACTTGGCGAAATTTACAGGGAGTTTTCGTTCAAAGCTCTTGAAAAAGATATTGAACTGAGATTTGATTCCTCCAATCCTGTTGGGGAAATAGTCGTGAAAAGTGATGAGGAAAAGCTTAGGCAGATATTGGTTAATTTTTTGTCGAATGCCCTGAAATTTACAGAAAAGGGATTTATTGAAATCGGGTTTAGGCAAGTTGAGAATTTTATCCATTTTTGGATAAAAGATACAGGAATTGGTATTCCTGAAGAATTTCACAAAGTAATTTTCGATCGTTTCAGACAAGTTGAATCGGCCGATACCAGGCGGTTTGGAGGAAATGGTCTGGGACTGGCGATTTCAAAAAATTTGGTTGAACTACTTGGTGGACAAATCGGAATCGACTCGGAAAAAGAAAAGGGTTCGACCTTTTACTTCACAATTCCGATCAACGATAAATTTGAGATGTCAGTAGAAAAATTCGAAAGTCTAAAAAAAATGCGATTTAAAAAATTCTAAAGAAGTTATACTCAACAACATGTTTTGCATTTTAATCTGCTGATAAACAGTGTTGAATCTACGTTTTGCCTTGTTTTCGACTCAAATAAAGTCTTTTGTTCATTAAATTAAAACTAAACATTTCTTACCTTTAAATGAAAATCAGTTTACTGTTTCGCGGATATAAAAAATAGTTAGGGAAAAGTTAATTCCGGATATTTTGAATTCGTAATAAGCTGATTATGAGATTCGTGTATTATTACTGTCCTGAAAAACAATGTTCATTTTTAAGTGTATTGATGAGTGACTTTTACGGAAAGAGTCATGGTGGGTTTGGAGCGATTTAGCGATAAATTATTGGGAAAAATGTGAAAGAAATCTGAAGTTATTGAATGAAAAAGAATATTGAAGTAAATTTTTCAGTAGTTAATAATTGGCTGGTAATAGGAATTGTTGCTGTGCTGTTGGTTTTTGGGGCCTGGGGTATATTAAAAAGTGCAGACAAAGATTTACGTAATGATTTACTTCAACAAACCCTGAAGGTTGAACAGGCCACTAATTTGTTCACTGTCAAATATGTCTCCGGAACAAATTCCGACGTAGATCCATCGCAATTGCGACTGCTTAAAGATCAGCTTGAAGTAATTTTTGAAACGACGGTAAACACAAGGTATTTGTATTTGCTGGGTCAAAAACAAAACGATTCGGTTTTCTTTTTCCTCGATATTGGAGAAGGAAATGTTGCAGAACAAGGTGAAACTTATAAAGACGCCTCAAAAGAGCTTATCAGCTTATTTAAAACAGGAAGACCCTTTGTAGAAGGCCCTCTGACTGATAAATGGGGTACCTGGATTTCGGCGTTGGTTCCGGTAGTTGAAAAAAGTTCCGGAAAAATCGTGGCGGTTTTGGGGATAGATATAGACTCCTCGGCCTGGCGATGGGGAATTTTGACGCGAGTTGGATTGCCATTAGCCTTTTTGCTCTTTGTTTTGTTCGTTTTTGTTTTCATTGCAATTTTAGTTCGTTTAAGAACCAGTAGACAAATTCAAAAAAGTATAACTCGTTTGCAACGGGCCGAAATAGCTTCAAAATCAGTAAATTGGCAGCTCGATTTCGACACAGAAATAATGAATATCTCATTTGGGGTGAAAAATCTCTTGGGTATAGCAAGTGATCAAATTAATTTAGCGGACTTCAAAAAACTGGTACTTCCGGAATATATTCCTCAACTGGAAACAGCTTTGAGGGAGGTTAAAGAAGAGAAAAAAAACTGTAACCTGGAATTTAAAATACGGACAAAGGATACAAATGATTTAAAATTCATTCACTCGAATGCTTATCCCGATCCGGTTGAAAATACTTCGGTTGGCATTTTTCAGGATTTTACTGAGCTGAGAAAGGTTGAAACTGAGCTTCATGAACGTGAAGAACAATTCAGGAATATTTTTGAAAATATTCTGATTGGAATTTACAGAACTTCTCCTGATGGCCGAATTTTAATGGCCAATCCGGCAACTATACGTATGCTTGGATTCGATTCATTTGATGAATTGTCTGGTCGGAATCTTGAAAAAGAAGGTTTCGATTCCAAGCATTCACGCAACAAATTTCTGAATTTATTTGAAGCGACTGATGAAATCTCAGGTATTGAATCGGTTTGGTTGCGAAAAGACGGCTCACCACTTTTTGTTCGCGAAAGCGCGTTGGCACATCGCGATGATACAGGTGAAATTAAATACTTCGAAGGAACGATTGAAGACATCACCGGACAAAAACTGATTGAAGAGAATTTGAAAAAAAGCCGACAGATTAACAAGGCCATGATTGATGCTAACCCCGATATACTCTTTCAGGTTGACAAAAATGGTGTTATCCTCGATTATCACGCTTCAAATGATAATCAGCTTTATGTGCCACCCGAACTATTTATTGGCAAGGAAATTACCGAAGTGTTGCCACACGATGTTGCTGTGCCGATTTTGACAACCATTGAAGTTGCTCTTGAGACCGACCAATTGTCGTCCATGGAATATGAACTCACCAAAGATGAAATAACCCGGAGTTTTGAGAATCGCATTATCCCAATTGGGAACGACGAGGTGCTGTCGTTTGTTCGCGATATAACCGATAACAAACTTGCCGAAGCCGCTTTGCGCAAGAGTGAAGAGACATTTAGAATTTTGAATGTTCTGTCGGCTCAAATGCTTATTCAGCCTGATCTTGAAAGCCTTTATAAGTACATTGCAAATAGTTTGTTTGAGCGGTTTGAAAATACCCTTGTATTTTATAATTCGATAGCGAACGAAAAGGATGAATCGAAGCTGGAAGCAATTATCGGTATTGAAAATTCATTGGTTAATAAGTTTATCGGGATGTTGGGATATAACCCGGTAGGTAAAAAATTTAAAATGCTTCCGGATTATTATGAGATTATAAAACCTGGCAGGCTGGTAGAATTTACTAAAGGATTGGGGGAATTTGCAGGAGGAGTTTTACCTGATTTTCTTGCCAGAACTATAGAAAAAATGGTTGGTATTCATAAAATATATACCATCGGTATCTGGAAAGATCAGCGGCTATTGGGAGCTATTCATTTTATGACATTCAATAAAAAGTCAATCAACGACGCGAGCTTTATTGAAACATTTGCCAATCAGGCGGGTATTGTAATTCAGAAAAAAATTGCCGAACAAAAACTGATTGAAAGTGAAGGTCGGTTGAAAGAACTCAACGTAACCAAAGACAAGTTTTTTTCAATTATTGCGCACGACCTTAAAAGTCCTTTTAATAGTATTCTTGGATTTAGTGAGTTGCTAATCAGACAAATTCAGGAAGGCGATTACGAGGGAATTGAAAAATATGCGGGAATCATAGAGGGTTCATCAGAGCATGCGATGAACCTGCTTACAAATTTACTGGAATGGTCGCGTTCGCAAACAAGTCGAATGGAATTTAATCCTGAATATGTTGAAATGGTTTCGCTTATTCGGGAGGTTTCTGTTTTATTCGATGATACCGCGCGGCAGAAAAAAATTGTAATAACCAAAGAACTTCCCAGAAGTGTCATTGTTCATGCCGATAAGTCAATGATTAGTACTGTGTTGCGAAATTTGCTTTCGAATGCTGTAAAATTCACAGGAAAGAAAGGGAAGATTACCATTTCAGCAATCGAAGAGGACACGGAATGGAAGTTTCTTGTGAGTGACAGTGGTGTCGGAATCAGGGGTGATCTTGTTGAAAAAATATTCAGGATAGATAGTAACCATACAACATTGGGCACCAACAATGAAAAAGGAACGGGTTTGGGTTTAATTCTTTGTGAGGAGTTTGTGGAAAAACATCGCGGAAAAATCTGGGTCGAAAGCGAAGTGGGCCAAGGGAGCAAGTTTTATTTTACGATACCGAAACGCTAAAGCTGATGTTTATTCTCAAAAAATAGTTATTTTCAACATGATAATAGTACGAATTCTAATCCAAGCCATGTTTGCCAATTCCAAAAGGATTTTATTGAAACACATTCGTGTATTTATTATAGTCGCATTGCTGTTACCTACTCTTAAAGTCTATTCAAAAAACGATATCGATAGCCTTCGGGTATTGCTCTCAAACGCAAATTCATCGGAAAGACTTGATCTTACTCTTTCGCTTAGTAAAGCTTATTGGAGTGTTGCCCCAGCCAAAGGGCTCGACATGGCTCGGAATGCCATTTTGTTAGCTCAACAAACGGGTAATCAAGGGAAGAAAGCCAAGGCATTGCTTTACGGTGGAGTTAATTTTTGGGCAATGGGAGAATATGATAAGGCTTTAAATTTTTACGATAGCTGCTATCATATCGCTAATCGTATTGGCGATGTCAAATTAACAGCCTTTGCTATCAATAATATGGGTATGATTTTTCAGGAAAATGGAGATTCTGTTAAAGCCATGACCAATTTCAGGAAAGCACTAACAATTATGAGAGGGCTTGGCGATGATGTTGAAACGGCCAAGATTATAAATAATATTGGTAAACTGAATACTAAAAGTCATAAATATAAAGAGGCTCTTGAAAATTATCAAACAGTCATAGATCTTATAAAGAATGCAAATGAGCGAAAGTTATATTTATGGATTCTCAACGATATTGGCGAAGTTTATGCAGAAATGAACCAGAACGAAAAAGCTATCGGTTATTTTGAACAGGGACTCCAAATCGCAAATGATCTTGGTGATAATGTTGGGAAAGCCATGATTTATAATAACATCGGGAATATCAATATTAATCTGAAGAAATATTCGGAAGCTGAAATTAACTTTCAAAAATCTGCTGAATTAGCGCGTCAATCGAAAGCACGTGAACAGTTAATGACAACCCTGAAAAATCTATCCGATCTGTTTGCGCAAAAGCATGATTTCAAGCAATCACTCCAGTACTATCAATTATTTAAGGAAATGAGTGATAGCATTTTCAATGAGAATAAGTCAAAAAACATGATCAATATTCAGGTTCGATACGAAACTGAGGCAAAGCAGCAAGAAATTGAGTTGTTGCGGAAGGATGTTGACCTGAAGCACTTGAGAATCACGCAGCAAAATTCAGTCAGAAATTTCTTGCTTTTACTTCTCCTGATTGCGACAATATCAGCAGTTATAATCTACTGGCAACTGCAGTTGAAGAAAAAATCGAATAACCAACTTGCCATTAAAAATGAAGTCATTGAAAGACAAAGAGCCGAGCTTAAAAAGGCTTCAGAACACCTTCAAAATACGAATCAATTACTCGAAGAACAACAGAAAGAGATAAAGCAACATGTAGAATCTCTTCATGAACTCAATGCCACCAAAGATAAGTTCTTTTCAATCATCGCTCACGACTTAAGAACTCCCTTTAATAGTATCATTTCATTCAGTAATTTCCTGATAGAGCAGGTACAGGAGAAGAACTATGAGGGGATTGAACAGTATGCCGGAATTATTCAGAATTCATCTCAACATGCGATGAGTTTGTTATTGAATCTACAGGAATGGTCACAGTCGCAAACTGGTCGAATGGATTTTAGCCCTCAATTCTTTGATATTGTTGCACTTTGCAACGATGTTGTATCCTTATTAAATGCTTCAGCTATTCAAAAGTCGATTACCATAACACAAGAATTACCTAGGAATGCATCAGTTATTGCTGATAAATCCATGATTTCAACTGTATTAAGAAACCTTATTTCGAATGCTATTAAATTTACCAACAACGATGGTACAATTATAATTTCTGCAGAACAGAGTCAAAAAGAACTTATAATATCAGTTGCTGATAATGGTGTTGGAATTAACTCGAATATGCTTGTCCGGTTGTTCAGAATTGATGAAAGTTACTCGACGTCGGGAACACAAAATGAAAAAGGAACAGGTTTGGGTTTAATCCTTTGCAAGGAATTTGTGGAAAAACATGGCGGAAAAATTTGGGTTGAAAGCGAAGTTGGAGAAGGGAGCCGGTTTTATTTTACCATTCCAAAGATCTAAAGATTATATCAATACGATTCAAAAGAAATCCCCACTGCTTTACAGGCAATGGGGATTTCGATTTATGCAAACACTTGATTATTTGTCGAACAATTTGCTCCAGTTTTTAGGCTCACGGTTTTTCCAGGTTCCTTTGTGGTAAACATAGCTTACAATCAAAGGCAAAACCGAAGTTGCTTCGGCATAAACCATTTGTTCGTCGGTCACCTGAACTTTTCCCCAGGAACTGGCTTCTTTCAGGGTTGACGATGAACAAGCACCGTCGCGCACATCGGCAACAGTAATCTGTACAGCGTATTGGTGCATCGGAACTTCTTTTCCCAGGATTTCGGCACAAACTACGGTATCCTGAGCAAAGTTCTTTGGAACACCGCCACCAATCATAAACAATCCGGTTACTCCGGCAGCCATTTTAATTTTGGTTAATTCCAGAAAATCGGCAACAGAATCTATTGAAACATGTTTTTCGGGATTTTCCCATTGATGTTTGGCCAATCCAAAACCAGCGCTCGAATCGGAAAAAGCCGGGCAGAAAATCGGAACGTTATTTTCGTAGCAGGTTTGGATTAAGCTATCTTTTTTTACCGAATTTACGGATAACCATTTGCCAATTTCCTGAATAAACTCGCGCGAAGAATATGGCCTTTTTTCCAATGAATCAGAAATTTCTTTGATGGTGCCATCGCAATTCTGAAGTTCTTCTTCGTCGATAAACGTATCGTAAATGCGGTCGATGTATAGATCGCGTAAAATTCCGTCGTTAATTTCGGTTGATCCTCTGTAGTGTTTGTGTCCCAGGGCTTCGAAAAAATCCATATCGATAATCGACGCTCCTGTAGCTACTACTGCGTCAATCATGTTATTTTTAACCATTTCAACATAAACCTGCATACAACCTGCTGCACTTGTACTTCCTGCAAGCGTCAGAATATTGGTACATTCAGTGTTGTCTACCATTTTCATTAAAATATCAGTTGCATTGGCGGTATCGCGCGATGTAAATGACATTTTACGCATGGAGTCGATAATCGGAGTTGAGTCGAATGATTTAATGTCGACGTGTTCGATGGTTTCTTTTAATAAATCTGATTTTTTCATTCTTCTGAATTTTGTTCTTTTATAGGTGCTCAAACAACTGTATTTATTTAAATATTAGCGATATAAGCTAGTTCTTTTCGTTAAAAAAGTGTGCGAATATAGTATAAAATATTTGTTTCTATCGGCATTGTCAGTTAAAAAATTGTCATTTTCAATTTGAAAGTCAGTGTATTGAAAATGATTCCGGCTATAATTTTATCTATTTATGGACATCCTTAACTTTGGTTTTTCATTCCTGAATTTGCTGATGAACGAATTTATTTCGTTGGCATGACCATGTCCTTCAGGAAAATTTCTGCAATATTGGTAATTGATGAATCGAGGCTGCGGTATTGAAAACCTGTGAGCTTCGAAATTTTTTCTCCGGAATACTGATTGATCTGGTTCGAACTTGAAACCGTATCGCGCGTGATTAACGGACGTTTTCCGGTAAAGAAACTGGCCATAATCGCCATTCGCCAGGCTACATTTAATTTAATGTCGGAAGCAAAATTACGTGGCCGTGGTTTATTGAGCCCGTCGGCAATTTTGTTGAAAAAATCCTGATAACTCATATTTCCGGCATTCAGGATAAAGCGTTGGTTTTTTACCTTTTCAAATTTTGTTTCGTCCATTAGCAAAATCATGGCTTTTACCACATCGCGCACATCAACGAAGCCAGTTATTCCCTTGGTATAATATTTCAATCCTTTCCATATCGACTGAAAAAGTTTCGGACTGCCAATTTCCCAGTTTCCGGGTCCCATAATGATGGACGGATTTACAATAACTGCATCTAGCCCTTCTTCAATGCCCCGCCAGACTTCCATCTCGGAAAAGAACTTGCTGAGTGAGTAACCGGTTTTACGCTTCGAAGGTGTCCAATAGGTTTCTTCGGTAATAATACTTCCATCCTGGGTTTTTCCAAGCGCTGCAATTGAGCTGACATGGCAAAAGCGGCTGACGCCGTTGTGTATGGCGGCGTCGATCAGGTTTCCGGTACCTTTTACGTTGTTGTTCAACATGGTATCGTTGTCGTTTCCATGAAATGAAATCATGGCCGCACAATGGAAAATGCTGGTGACACCTTTCAGGGCTTCTTCCAGGCTGAGATAATCCAGAATGTCGCCCTCAACCCATTCGATGCGCGAGTAAAGCGTTTCAGTCTGATCGGTGTAATACGAAAAGATCTTTTTCACCCACCCGGTGTTACTTTGTTTTCGGTGCAATGCTTTCACCTGTTGGCCCGAATTTGTAAGCTCATAAAGCAAATGAGCGCCTACGAGTCCTGTTCCGCCTGTTACAAGTATCATTTCAAATAGATTTACAATTAGACGATTTACAATTTACTGACTCACAATTGAAATTACTGAAAGAATTGTGAATAGTCAATGGCTAAATTGTAAATAATAAAACTTATTTATTCCATGGTGTTACAGCTTTTGCTCCAAATTCCTTGGCTGTAAGTTTATTGATAGGCACCAGTAGAATGCCCACATTCCGGATTGCCGGAGCATTAAATTTGAACGGAAGATCGCTGTATTGTGTCATGAATTTTTTCACGATCCGTTCTTTCTCATCCATGTCTTCAATAATTTCGGCAGTACCTTCGACAATTACCGATTTCGATTTTACCCGGTAACTGCATCCAACCAATTCGTCCTGCCAGGCCAATTCTTCGCCTAAAGTCCAGTTTATGCAAACTTTGGGATTTTTCTTGATGGTTTCCCACATTCTTCCATATTGGGCCGAATGCAATATGACCCGATCGCCATCCATGGCAAAATTCATGGGCAAAACGTACGGCACATTTTCGTCGGCCATGGCCACATAACAGGTTTTGCACTGTTTCAGGATAGAATCAATTTCTTTGCGGTCGTGTATAAAATGTGTTCTCATAATTATTAACTGATTGTGCGGAATCCCAATAGTTCCGACAGTTCTTTCATTACCTTTTTCAGATTCTGAAACTGGTTCATGTATTCCATCAATTTATCGGCATCGTTATTTTTGTTGGCCTCTTTAATCTGGTGTTCAATTTGGTTGAGCAACATTTTTACGTTCTTCAGTTTATATTCCTGAATGAGTTTGGGAACCAGCAAGTATAACAATTCGCTTTCGCTTTCAATAAACGCTCCGCCTTTGCTCCAGCGTTTGCTCTCAATGTATTTTTCAGCCAGAAGATTGCTGGCATATTTACTTATTTCGGCGTCGGAATGCTGGGTGAAATATTTAACCGGATCAAAATCTTTGTTCTCAAGGTTTATTTCCATGTCAGCTAAAATACTTCTGACTTTTGGACTTTCTGACACCAGTCCGTCATTGTGCAATTCGGAAAGTACATAAACGCCCACCGTGTATGTGCGAACTTCGTGAGTTTCTTCATCTTCAATATTAAAAACTTCCTGATGAAAATACTTCAGTAGTATGCGGATGATTTCCCGCTCTTCGGTTTCGAATGGATTGGGAATTTTCTTTTCACCCGACTGAACTACTGGCTTTGCAGCTTGTATCTGTATTTCCTGAAGTTCTTTTCGGGTATGATCTTCAGACTGTTTATTCTGAATTTTCCGGATCTCGGAATATAAAACTGCTTCCTGAACATCCATCAACCGGCTGCATTCCTTGATGTAAATGGTACGCGTAATCGTATCGGGAATAACTGAAATAGACCGGACAATTTCGTTGATCAGGCGAGCCTTCGAAACCGGATCGTTCTCAACAGTCTCCATCAACAGTTGTGTTTTGAATTTGATAAAGTCGGTCTCTTTTTCCTTGATGTATTCCGTCAGTTGTGTAGCGCTCATCGATCGGGCAAACGAATCGGGATCTTCGCCACGTGGCAGCGGCAATACTTTTACGTTGATGCCTTCCTCCAAAACCATATCGATTCCACGAAGAGATGCTTTTATCCCTGCTTCGTCGCCGTCGTACACAATGGTAATGTTGGGCGAAAACCTCCGGATAAGCCTGATTTGCTCAATAGTCAGCGAGGTTCCCGACGAAGCTACTACATTTTCAATGCCTGCCTGGTGAAACGATAAAACATCGGTGTACCCTTCAACCAGGAAACATTTGTCGAGCCGTGTAATGTCGCGTTTAGCCTGATAAATCCCGTACAATGTGCGACCCTTGTGGTAAATTTCCGATTCAGGAGAATTGAGGTATTTAGCTACTTTTTTATCGTTGGTTAATGTGCGCCCACCGAAAGCAATAACCCGCCCGGCAACGTTATGAACCGGAAAAATAACCCGGCCACCAAAGCGGTCGCGTACCCAGTCGTCGCGTTTAATAGTCAAACCGGTTTTTTCCAGGAATTCCATTTTATAGCCTTCGCGCTGAGCGGCCTGTGTAAAAAGGTCTTTTCCGTCGGGACAAAAGCCCAGTTCGAATTTGGTGATAATGTCGTCGCGAATACCGCGCTCGCGCAGATAACTCAGCCCAATCGTCCGGCCTTCGTTTTCCTTCAGCAAAAAACGGCTGAAATATTTTTGCGCAAAAGCCGAAACAATCATCATGCTCTCGCGCTCGTCTTTCAGGAGTTTTTCTTCCTGCGATTCTTCCTTCTCTTCAATCTCGATGTGGTATTTTTTAGCCAGCCAGCGAAGCGCATCAGGGTAACTGAGTTGTTCAAGTTCCATAATGAAGTTCACCGCGTTTCCACCTTTTCCGCAGCCAAAGCACTTGAAAATACCTTTGGCCGGCGATACAGTAAACGATGGCGTTTTTTCGTTGTGAAAAGGACATAGCCCGAGCTGGTTAACACCCCGTTTCTTAAGTGTTACAAATTCGGAAACAACATCGGAAATGTTGGCTGAATCCAATATTCGTTCAATGGTAGATGGATCGATCATTGTTACAAATGTAAAAATTTAAACGGTGAAACCGCCATTGCAACTGATCGTGGGCATACAATGAATTTTTGGAAAATTAGATTTCTCCGATGAATTTTCTTCTGAAAAATTCCTGAAAACCCAAAGATCCGAAGCAGTTGTATTTTTAGTTAACCCGGAAGTAGTTCCTACAAAGTATTGCAAATCCTGATGTCAGAAGTTTCAACCTCGTCTTTCCCATTCAAGTGAATGGTTCCCTCGAAAAAACTTTCGCCATCGAGCAGGTTTGGCATCAGAGTTTTAACGGTGGCTTCAAGCGGCAGATTGAAAACATTCAGAATATCGACCCATTTTAGTCTTCCTGAAACATTATTCTTAAGTTCTCCGGAAAACCGTGATGATTCGTAAACGAAGTAAATGACCGACGATAACGTTTCGGTCTGAATAACTTTGACCACACCGCGCAGAACAACTTCAGGAACAGTGATTCCCGCTGTTTCACTAATGTTCCGGATGGCGGCCTGATTCATATCTTCCATCAAACCGATATCGCCTTTAATGCCGGTATGCTTCCGCTTTAATGGTCCGTTTTCCGAAAGTTGAAGCAGCAATATATGATCAGTTTCGTTGTCGAATATAAATGTAAGTGTTTGTATGAATGGGTTGTTCATTTCGTTTGACTTATAAAATTTGAGTATTTGCTTTCAATAAAAATTTTCAGTTGAAAATTTATCGCGAAAGTCAAAGATACAGATCGACCTTTTACTTTTTCTGATTGGTACATGACCTTTCCGTTAAATTATCGTACGTTGTTCGGGTTGTAAATTGCAAATGTTTAATTGTATCTTTGGTTGAAACAAAAGGAACGATCTGTTCTGAGTTGCACGGGCAAAGATCGCAGACAATGCTTTTTACTCAGGTTTTAGAGAAGATCCGTGTCTCAATGAAAGTTTCGAATGTCGATAAAAAAACTAACAATTAACTGATGAAAAAACTGGTAGTCCTTTCAGGAGCCGGAATGAGCCAGGAAAGTGGAATCCGCACTTTCCGTGACATGGGTGGACTTTGGGAAGAATATGACGTGACGGAAGTGGCCACACCCGAGGCCTGGGCACGCAATCCGTTGCTGGTTATGACGTTTTACAACGAACGCCGGAAGCAACTTTATGAATGCGAACCAAATGCAGGACATTACGGATTGGCCGATTTGGAGAAAAGTTTTGACGTAAACATTATTACCCAGAATGTTGATGACTTGCACGAAAGAGCCGGAAGCACAAAGGTGTTGCATTTACATGGCGAACTAAAAAAGGCTCGTAGTACGGTTGAAGAGTCGTTGGTTTACGACATTGATGGATGGGAACTGAAATTTGGCGACTTGTGTGAAAGAGGCAGCCAGCTTCGGCCACACATCGTTTGGTTTGGCGAAGAAGTTCCGGCCATGGAGGATGCAATTCCGATTGTTGAGGCCGCTGATGTTTTGGTTGTAATTGGTACGTCATTAAATGTTTATCCGGCTGCAGGCCTTGTAAATTATGCACAAAGAGGTACTCCAATTTTTGTAATCGATCCGGAACGTCCTCAGGTGTATCTCCGGAATGTAGATTATATTCAGGAAAAAGCGGGAAAAGGCGTTGAAATATTGAAAGAGAAATTAAAAGAACTGTTATGAAGCAATTTTTACTTTTAGTTGGTTTGGTAATAGTGATTGGTGTTAGCTCATTCGCTCAACGATTTGAGGGTGGCTTGATTGGCGGCTTGAATGCCACGCAGGTTGATGGTGACGCTTACAAAGGATACCATAAGCCGGGAATAGCTTTTGGAGGCTATGTGCAAACCGATATTTCGCGGAATGTTTTTGCCGCAATGGAACTTAAATTCATGCAGCGAGGTAGCCGTAACATCGATTCATTGGCGACCGACGGGCAGATAAAATACATAATGCGGTTGAATTACATCGATTTGCCGGTTTATCTGGGTATTCGAACCAGCGACCGAATTTCGCTTTTGGTTGGCCTTTCTCCGGGATACCTGATGAGTGGAACTGAATACAACGATTATGGAAAGTTTCCTCCGGCTGACCAAAAGCCATTCAACTCGCTCGATGTTGAAGGTTTTTTCGGATTCCGGTTTCAGTTTACCAAGCGACTTTTTGTTGATTTGCGCGGAGCTTATTCACTCAGGCCCATCCGGAATTCGCCTGGTGACGCTTTGTATTACTGGCGCGACAACCAGTTCAGCAACGCGTTAAGCACAACTGTTCTATACCGGCTCGACTTTTAAAATATACGGAGTACAATCAGGCGGTGGCCAGTGTGGCAATGCTCACTTTGGCATTGGTTTTTGAAAGAATGGTTTGTGCGCAGGCTTCAAGTGTCGATCCGGTAGTTACTACATCGTCAATCAGCAAAACATGTTTTCCTGAAAAGCCTTCAGGATTGGTGAGATCGAAAATTCCTTCCACATTTTGCCAGCGTTCGAAACGGTTTTTGCGTGTTTGAGTTTCGGTGGCTGTGGCGCGAATTAAATTTCCCGAAGATAGTTCCTTTTGCATTTGCTCAGCCATTCCCGACGCAATCCACCAGCTTTGGTTGTAGCCACGTTTCTTCTCTTTATCCGGATGAAGTGGAACCGGGCAAATTATATCAACCGAATTGAAATCTTCCGACTGCGTTAAATCGATGCCAAAATGTTTCCCGATTTCAGCGCCAAGTTCTTTCATACCTTTGTATTTCAGGTTGTGAAGTAGTTTCTGATACTGACTGCCTTTGCTGAAGCGAAAGAATGCTGTGGCAAATTCAATGGGCACACGCCCGTAGAAAAGTTGTGCTACAGGATTTTCTCTTTCCAGATGATAATTTGTTCGCGGAATGTGGTGCAGGCAATGCAAACAAATCCACTGTTCCTGCTCAATCAGTTTGTCGCCGCAAACCACACAAAGCCTCGGGAAAAGGAGTTCAGTAAGATCGTTCAGGATGGAAAAATTCATAAAAAAGTTGACGTTAATTTGTTTACAATGTGCTATTTGCAATTAAAGTTACTGAAAAAATCTCATTGGACAGGATGCAATCAACTAATTTATGAGTGGAAGATCAAATCAATCAGGCAATTCCCATAGTCCTGAATATTCCGTAAAATTTCCTGCTGAGCATTGAATTTGTTAATAAAAAACTACAATTTTATGAATCTTAATCGCTTGTGAACTTTTGATGGGTACATTTGCATTTGGTTATAAGTTTCTGGACTCGTGCCATCAGAAATAAAAAAGAAATACCTGGCAAAAGCCGGAAGAAAAAGATGACGGTGTAAACTTATAATTTGGAGTTAATGAGTGATTCACTAATCATGTATATAAGCTAGACGTGAACATTAACAAAAACATACGGGTAGTTGGTTATACGTTGACCAACGATTCTGATTTTATGGATGAACAGAACCACATGACTCCTTATTTAAGGGGAAAGATAAAGGAGCTGTTCCCAGGTATTCAAAAGGGGAAAAAATCGGTAGTTTCGAAAATCCTGAAACTGATTGAAAAGTATCCCAAAAATCCACATCTGAAGAATTACCTGAGTTTGGCTTACATAAATTTGGGTGAATTCGATAAAAGTGAAGAAATAAATAAAAGTATTTCGCAGGAACATCCGGATTATTTATTCGGAATATTAAACAGAGCCGCAGGATATCTTCAGCGACGAGAATTTGATAAAATCCCGAAGCTTCTGGGCGAAAACATGGAGTTAAAGGAGTTGTATCCCGACCGTGAAGTTTTTTATGTAGGAGAATTCACCGGATTTAATAAAATTGCCATTCAGTACTTTTTTGAAACAGGCAACTTGGACGAAGCCAATTTGCGGCTCAGGATGCTAAACGAAAAGTTTCCCAATCATCCGGATACTGAAAGTGTTCAGGATTGGTTTAACAACAAACTGATTGAGCGGGGAGATGCACCTGTGCCAGCGGAAAAAACCAGCAATTCAAGCATAAATTACAAGGAATTTCCGGAACCACAAACCAGGGAAAATCCGGTATTTGTTCATCACGAAATTTACAGTCTTTACGAGTTCGATCTCGGTATTCCACAGGTTTTTATTGAAAATATACTGGCATTGCCCCGGAAATCGTTAATCGCCGACCTGGAACTTGCTTTGAACGACGGTATTTCGCGTTATCTGTATTTTGAAGAACTTTTTGAAAAAGGAGAGATTGGGGACGAAAGACTTACCTTTCCGCTTCATGCTATTTTACTTCTCGGTGAGTTAAAGGCCAAACAAAGTTTAGATCAGGTTTTGAAGTTTTTATCGTACGAAAGCGATTTCCTGATGTTTTGGCTTGGCGATCACAAAACGGAAACCATTTACGAAGCACTTTACTATTTGGGCGAGTCGCAATTGCCAAAGCTTAAAGAGTTTATGTTTAAACCGAATGTTGATATTTATGTGAAAACGGCAGTGTCAACAGCGGTTCAGCAGGTTTATTTGTATCAGACACGAAGAAAAATTGAGGTTATTACCTGGTTCGAAAATGTTATTGACTTCTACATCGAGAATGTTGGCGATACAAGTGTGACCGATAACGAACTTTTGGGATTTATTGTTTCCGACATTATTGCCATCAGGGAAAAGCGACTTTTGCAGTGTATTGAGCGATTGTATAAATCGGCTTCGGTTAACGAAGAAGTTGGCGGAACAATTCAGGCAGTAAGAACTGAAATAAACAGCAATTCGAATGGACTGGAGTGTCAGCGCGACCTGTTGGATATATATAACCGATACATGAGTTTTACCGGTACATTCTTGCCCAAAACGAAAAAGCAGTTCGATTATGTTTTAAGGAATTCGCCGGTAATTCCGTTTGATCATCAGGCCCAGATATACACGAAAGTTGACAAGAAAGATCTTTGCCCGTGCGGCAGCGGAAAGAAATTTGGCGATTGCTGCATGAACCGTCTCAATTAGTTTTACGGTAGCTCGGACTTTATTAAGTCCTGGTCACCCCGAATATGTTTCGGGGTCTCATCCTATTTTTGAGGTGCCGAAACAAGTTCGGCATTACGGTTCGTCAATAGCTCGTTAAGGCGTCACTGGTGTTGTGTTAAGCTCCTAATGTCAGGGAGTTCAGTATAGCGGGCAATATTTTAAGTCTCCCCCGATTATCCATAATCTATTTACGGATAGATTTTATCACACTGATAATGACGTAATTAGCCAATTATTTTACCCGCCATTGGCCCGGGTTTCAGGCTGTGAATTTCGTCGATATGAATCAGAATAACCGCTTTGGGTCTGGGCATTCCTGCTTTCAGCGACATTTCTGCTGACTTCTCATAAATTTCGCCTTCAGTTAAAACTTCGGGAGTTCCCAGAAAACGAAATCCATCAAGGATTTCGCGGTTCACTACAGCAACGGCTATTTTTGAGCCATCCAGAATGTTCCTGTACGTGGTTCCACCGGTTCCCTCGCTGTAAACCAAGGTTTCGTCGTTGAAGACGCGTGTTGACCGTTTGGGCGCGTTGTTCGGAATGCCGTCTTTGCTAACGGTTGCGTGAAAGCACTGTTGGCTCATGATCATTTCCTTCATTTCCTGAGTAAGCTGTGACATAAATTTTCCCTCCCTGATTTTGTGGTTAGTATTGAATTTCAGAATTCTCATTCAATTGACTTGTTGTTGTATTTCATACGGAAAACAACTGGTAATGGACTGCCAATTTAGAAAAAATGTCGAATTTTAGACGTTTTTATCCGGCCGAAAATGTAATTGATTAGCTATATAGAGTACCTATTTCAGTAATTGATCAATTCGGCGGTCATTGACAGACCGGTAAATCATTGACTGAGGTTTAAAAAACCAAACATATCATTTAGTAACTTAAAATCAACAACAACGTGATGAAGATCAAAAAGATTGGATTACTATTTCTGGCCCTGGTTATATCTCTTGGCACTCTGAGAGCTGATGAAGGCATGTGGATGCTTCCGTTGATACAGAAGTTGAACATTAAAAGCATGAAAGAAATTGGCTTCAAACTTTCAGCAAACGACATTTACGACATCAACCACGCCAGCTTAAAAGATGCTGTGATGATTTTTGGTGGAGGTTGCACAGCCGAACTTATTTCGAAAGACGCGCTCGTTTTGACTAACCACCATTGTGGTTACGGGTCGATCCAGAAGCTGAGTACTGTTGATCACGACTACCTTCAGGATGGATATTGGGCCAAAAGCCGCGAAGAAGAGATTCCGGCGAAAGGTTTAACGGTTACGTTTCTCGACCGTTTTGAAGATGTGACGAACCAGGTGACCGCAGCTATCGATCCTATTTCTGATTCGCAGGCCAAAGATGAAGCGTTCAGGAAAATCTCTGAAGAGCTGGCTGCCAAGGCTGTTGGAAACGATAAATACCTGCGAGGAAGAGTTGTTTCTTATTTTGGCGACAACCAGTATTATTTGGTGATCAGCAAAACGTACACCGATGTGCGCTTTGTAGGAGCACCGCCTTCTTCGATCGGAAAATTTGGTTACGATACCGATAACTGGGTGTGGCCTCGTCATACCGGTGATTTCAGCATGTTCCGTGTTTATGCCGACAAAGACAATAATCCGGCAGAGTATTCCAAGGACAATGTGCCCTACAAACCGAAAAAGTTCCTGACCATTTCGCTGAAAGGTTATAAGGAGAATGATCCCGCCATGATTTTGGGTTACCCGGGGCGTACCAACCGATTCATGACTTCATACGAAGTAAAGGAAACCAGCGACATTAACAACGCCATCTCTGTTTTGGTCAGGGGAGTGCGTCAGGATGTGCTGATGAAAGATATGCTTGCCGATCCGAAAATCAGGTTGCAGTATTCGAGCAAATTTGCCGGATCGTCGAACGGGTGGAAAAAATATATGGGCATGAACGAAACATTTGCCAAACTTAATGTTTATGACCGCCGGGTTGCCGAAGAAAAAGTGTTTTCCGATTGGGTTGCAGCCGACCCCAATCGCGTTGAAAAATACGGACAAGCACTGAATGATGTGAAATCTGCCATTGAAGGGCGTGCCGATTTGCAATCAACGTTAAGGTATTATACTGAAGCGCTTATGCCGATTGAGCTGACTTCTGCAGCCCTTCGACTTGGTCCGCCAAGTGATAACGACCAGGCTGAAGGAAGAGGAGGACGTCGCGGATTTCGCCAAAGTCCGGCTGATTTCTACAAGGATTACAGCATGAGCACCGACGTTAAGGTTGCCAAAGCCCTGATCAAACTGTTCAGAGAGAAAGTATCTCAAAAAGATCTTCCGGCGTTTTATAAAACGATCGACAACAATTTCGGTGGAAATATCGATGCTTTTGTCGACGATATGTTTAAGCGTTCGGTCTTTACTACCGAAGAAAAACTGAATCAGGCACTGGCAGGCGATAAATCGGTTTTTGAAAGCGATCCGGCTTACATCGTTGGAAAAGACATCACCGATGCAGTTAGGAAGTATACTGGCGAACTTGCAAAGTACCGCGAGTTATACGCCAAGGGTCAGAAGCAATACATCGCCGGAACGTTGGAAATGAATGCCGGGAAAGCCATGTATCCTGATGCGAACTTTACGATGCGAATGACCTATGGCAAAGTGTTGAGTTATTCGCCGAAAGATGCCGTGATTTATAATTACGTGTCGACGCTTGATGGTGTGATGCAGAAAGAAGACCCGAACAACTGGGAGTTTGTTGTGCCTGAAAAACTGAAGGAACTGTATAAAGCCAAAGATTTTGGCCCTTATGCCATGGCCGACGGCCGGATGCCGGTTGCTTTCCTTACCAATAACGACATTACCGGTGGAAACTCCGGTAGCCCGGTGATGAACAAAAAAGGTGAGTTAATCGGGACCGCATTCGATGGAAACTGGGAAGCTATGAGCGGTGACATAATCTTTGAGCCCACCTTGCAGCGCTGCATCAATGTCGATATTCGTTATACGCTGTTTATCCTGGATAAATTTGGAGGTGCAGGTTATTTGTTGAACGAAATGACGATTGACCGGTAAGCAGTATTTGGAGCTATATATTTGAAGGGCTGTTTAAAAAGCGGTAAAATCATCAGAATAAGTCACCCCGAATTTATTTCGGGGTCTGTCTATCAGGATGACTTGTTTGACAACTTTTTAAACAGCTTCTTTTTTATTCTGTCGATCGTGGGTTTGAGTTCCGAATCATTCAAGCACCGGAAGCACAATGCTGCTTGAATAGTTTTTGTTGTGATAAATCCGTATGTCGGCTTTCTGGAAATCGCTTTCTTTGGCCTGGTAAATATCCGTAAACTTTTGCGGATTTCGGTCAGCCAAAGGGAACCAGCTACTTTGTATTTGAACCATAATCCGATGTCCTTTCTTAAAGGTATGTGCCACATTGCCAACATCAAACTTTACCCGGTCTATTTTATTGGGTACAAATGGTTCAGGATGCTCAAAACTTTTCCGGAATTTCCCTCTGAATATTTCCCCGTGTACGAGCATTTCATATCCGCCCATGGGGTAGCGCAAAGCAGGATCTTCAGGTGCATAAACATTTACATTGTTGTAATATAAACTATCGGGAAAAACATCGATTAGCTTAACGACAAAATCGGCGTCGGTTGACGAAATGGAAACCAGAAGATCGGCAGTAACGACCCCCGTTAAAGTAATGTCGCGATTCAAAATGCTGGTCTTAAATGTCGCAACGTCAGGTCTTCGTTCAGCAAAGCGCTGGTCGTCGGTCATGTAAGTTCTTGTCCGGTTAAAATGAACATCTTCAGTGTACGGAACCGGTTTCGCTGGATCGCTCAGGTACTCACTGAACCCGTTTTTCGAGATTGGCTGATTCCAGTCCAGAGCGTCGTTATCCTGCAAGTAAATCGTTTTATCTGCTTTTCCTGAAGGAGGCCATTGGTTAAATTTCCTCCATGTATTTTCTCCGGAAAGGAAGATTGTTGCTTCAGGAATGGCCGAAAGATCGCCTATTCCTTTCAGGAAGTAGTTGAAAAAGGGGAGTTCGATGTTTTGCTGATAATATAACGAAGTATTGCTTCCAAAATCGACATTTCCAAGGTGTGTACCGTCGCTTCCTGCCCATTGCCCATGAAACCAAGGACCCATAACGATCTTGTTGAATGCTTTCCCCGGGTTATTGGTTTCAGCAGCTTTGTACGAATTCCATGCTCCCCAATTGTCTTCGGCATCAAACAAACCGCCGACCCACAACATAGCAGGTTTCAGATTCCGGGTTGCATTCCGGGCATCGCGTGCTTTCCACCATTCATCGTAGTTTGGATGTGCATAAAGGTCTTTCCAAAACTGCACGCTGTCGCCGACTAATTTCGAAAGCGAAGGTAAAGCGCCTGTTTCCAGGTAAAATTTATAATTGTCGTGCACAGGATATTCTCCGGTTTTTGGTGCTTTTGACGTGGGATGCGGATGCGGCGCGCCAAATCCGAAGTCCATCATGGAATAGAATCCAAATCCATCCATCATGAAAAACGCGCCGTTGTGATGGAAATCGTCGCCAATGAACCAGTTTGTTACAGGAGCCTGAGGACTGACCGCTTTTAAAGCCGGATGATTACAGGCCGCAGCCATAGTGGAGTAAAAACCGGGATATGAAATTCCAAACACGCCTACCCGTCCATTGTTGTGCTGAATGTTTTTCAATAGCCATTCAATGGTATCGTATGTATCGCTGGCTTCGTCAATCTCGTTGCCTTGTTTATCCGGATTAAATGGCCGAACATTGACAAAATCTCCTTCGCTCATCCATCGCCCGCGCACGTCCTGACGCACCATGATGTACCGCTCTTTGAGGTAGGCTAACCGGTAGCCTTTTATATATACATTTAATTTGTCTTCGTCATACGGCTGACACGAATACGGAGTACGCTCCATCAGGATGGGATGTTCAACCGAAGTGTCTTTGGGTACCAAAATGGAAGTAAACAGTTTTACTCCGTCCCTCATGGTAACTTGCCGTTCAATTTTTATGTAGTTGTTGGCAATCCAGAGGCTGTCGCCTTCTTGCGCCTGAAGATTGGATAGAGCGAGAAAAAAGATAGCGATAGACAGGAATTTTTTCATGAGCAGATATTTGAAAGTAAGAAGATATAGTCTTGAAATGGTTCCTGCTAAGATAAGTAAATTTCATGTCGAGAATTTGGCCTTTATCAACATAACAAGATGTCTGTTTGGTTCAACAATTCCGGAAATTTTCCAATGTACTTTTATTGCGGTTACTTCTGATGTGAAAGCCTGTTTTAAGTCCCGGCAATAATTGAATAAAAACTGTCAGAATATTACCGTTGCACCAAGCTGAGACGATACTTGTGATTTCAGTCCATGGCATCGCAATATTGTCGGTAAAATCTTTTTCCATAACAGTTAATTAACAAAAGCTGTTGAATTTTGAATTGCATGGAAAATCACAAACCCCTCGTTTGAATGATAGCGTTTACGAGGGGTTATTGGTTTTGCATTTGTGATGCAATCTGAGGTAAAAGTTTTCGGCGGAGGTTTAAAATTCAGTATTCTTTTTGCTTCAGAATAGCGTAATTACTATTAAAAGGATAAAAGACTTAATGCTATTTAGCTGCCTTTTTCACGTATATATTTCCTTCCATGTTTTTCATCAGCATTTCGGCTCCACCGCCGTTGATCTTTCCATAAACCCAATCATCTTTTTTAATCTTATACATTCCGGGGGTACTGATTTTATCAATTTTACCGGGAGTTTTATCAATGACCACATCAAAATCACTAAAAATATCTCCGTGATCAGATTTTAATTTTAGATTAGCTTTTGTATCTGCCGGAAGAGTTACCTTAACATCACCATTTAATGTTGAGAAAGCCATTGGAGCATTTGCATCCAGCTTAACAAACGTTGCAATAATATCACCGTTTACGGTATTGGCAACCACCGATCCTGAAATATTGCTAAGGGTAATCTTGTCGTTAACATTAGTGGCTTCAAGCTCTCCGGTAACGTTTTCAACGTAAATCTCACCATCGTTGACTGTACCAATTTTAAGCTTAACATCCTGAGGAATTTTCAAATCGAGGTCTACAGCTTTATTCGGATTGCCGGTATTTACTGTAACTGTATTGTCGGCTTCCTTGGCTGTAACTTCAAAACCACCGGCTGATGAGATACGCTTCATCCCATTTCCAACATTAAATTCATCATCGTTTACTTTACCAACATTAACTTTAACATCCATCCTTAAATCAAGATTAAGGTTTTTGTTTGAATTACCCTTGTTTACTGTAACCGCTTTCGATCCATTTTCTTCTTCATCAGCCCTCGGTGTTGCGCTAATAATAACTTCTTTCCCGCTATAACCTGTAACTTTAATTGATCCGCTAACCAACTTCACCTTTAAGGTATACGTTTTTCCAGGACTGCTTAATGGAACGGTTAACTGTTCTGTTTGTGCCGATTGTCCGAAAGAATTTGATGCGATAATGAGGCTCAGCAGCACCAAACCTAAAATTTTCATGTTTTTCATAATCCTATTTTTTAAAGTTGCTTTTTAATATAGACATTGCCATTAAGTGTTTCGAACTTGAAAATTTTACCTCCATTTCCGAAACGAAACGTCATAATTGTATTGAGTTTGTATACAGTTTCAATTCCTTTTTTATCCTGAACTTTTGTAGCAGATACAGGAAGGAGCTTTACGTTAGGAAAGTCGGTAAAAAAATCACCATGCATGCTTTTAAATGTAAGATCAGCCGAAAAATCCGAATGATAACTAACCTTAATGTCTCCATTGATTGTATTATATGAACATGCATCGGAAGGATTGCTTAAATAATTGACTGAAACATTGCCGTTTACCGTGCGGGCATCGGTAGTTCCTTTTGCATTTGTAATTTGTATTCCTTCATTCACATTACTGATGTGCAATGGACCATAGACGTCATTTACGGTTATAGCACCGTCATTAACCGTTGAAACATGGAGGCTGGAACCAAAAGGAACCTTAATGGTAAAATTGACTTTGTAGCCATAGTCAATGTCGCGCTGATTTTCATTGCGATGCCAATTCTTCTGCGGACGCGAATCGAAAGGCGAAGCAATGTATGCCATAATGGTGTCAGATTTCTGGTCGAAGCCAAGACGAAATTCCTTTTTCCCGGTTTCTATCGCTTTGTCGTCGTCAGCCGAAATCGTTTTGTCCATTTCGAGCTGCACTTTATTTCCGGCATAACCCTCCACTTTAATAAAGCCGCATATATTGTAAATGAACAGTGTAGAATTCGACGAATTGGCAGAAACGGTAAATTCCTTACTTATATGATCTTTAAATTCGTTAGCATTTACGTTGGGAATAATGCATAAGCTTCCTATTCCCAATAAAAGGGAGACTATTAATTGTTTCATAATTTCTGTTGCGATTAATTTTAAATCAGTTTTTGAATACTTTTTTGGATATTGAATTTAACTTTCTGATTCAGATCCTTTTTATCAAGTAGTTTCTGTAAAGAACGAACGGAGCTTTTCTCCCGTAATTTTACCATAACATCAGCTATTGACGTTTGCATTATTGGTGATTCCTGAAGCTCGATACTTTGAACAAGCCCTTCGCGAACTTTAGGTTCATCGGCTAATCTGACCAGGGCATCCAGAGTCGCTAACCGTACATTCACATTCGGATCTTCATTTAACGTGGTGAAAAGTGCATCAATCACTTTAAGATCAACGTTTGAAATATCTTCAGAGTATGCAACAGCACTAATGCGCTTTGAAGCAGAAGGGTTTTGCAAAAGAGAGAAAATCATGACCTGTTTCATTTCTGAAACCTGGGAAGAGAGCGAATCAATCTGTTTGTTGTAAGAGATTGCAGTTTGCCCGGGCTGGTGCAACAGATACCCTCCAACCAGACCGATTGTAACCAACAAAAGGCTATACGCTAGTCGCGGTTGTACCTGCAGATACAAAAATTCGCGAAGTTTGTTTAGCCATTTTCCGGAGATATTTTTTGTAACAACATGTTCTGCTTTATACCTGGAAAGAATCGCATTAAAATCGGGCTGCATCGTTTCCGACGGCTCGGGCTGGTTAATTTCTCCCATGAGATTCCAAACCTTTTTTACAGCTTCAAATTCTTCCCTGCAACCGGCACAACCTTCCAGATGACTTTCAATCTCGCTGCGTTCGGCAGGATCGAGTGAATTTGTCAGCAGTGCGGTAAATTGTTCCCTATAGTTTTTACATTCCATATTCATTTTTTTTAGTGATCAATTTGCATATAATTGCTTTTCAACTGGTTCAAAGCCCGATGAACTCTAACTTTAACTGCTCCTTCGGTTGTATTCAGTATTTTCGCAATTTCATGGTATTTTAATTCCTGAAAACGGCACAAAATCAAAAGTTCCCTGTTTTCAGTGCTCAGTTTTTCAAGAGCAGCCTCAAGATATTTTAATTCCTGTTCCTTTTCTATTTGCGCATCCGCTAACAGATCACCAGCTATTCGTGTTTCGTAATCTTTTACGTCCGCGTGAACCGGCATATTCTTTTCTTTTTTAAAGTGGTCGTACACAATGTTCCTTGCAATCCGGTACATCCAGGTTTTAAATTCGCCATATCCCTGGAATCCATCATTGTATTTCAACATTTTTATAAAAACATTCTGAACCAAATCTTCACTTAACTCTTTCTGCCGTGTCATGTTATATAGAAACCTATATAACTGACGATAATATCGCTCATAGAGCAGGCCCATTTTATCAATGTCGCCATTTTTAACCTTCTGCATTAGTGCATTATCCGAGAGTGTGTTCAAGTAGTAAAGTATTTATTTGCTTCAACTAAACAGTAAACCTCCGGGAAAAAGAAAGGTTACAGGATTTTGAGAATTTCTTTAACGGTTTCCCATGTAGCGTTTCAAAGGAGTGTCAGGTTCAAGCTTTGCTGTGTTGAACCGATGCAATTCCGGACTAATGAAGCGCTGTACAATAGGTATGTGAATGACTGCAGCAGTGAGAATAAAAAGAGGGAAAGATTAACAAATCTTCCCCTCTTGCTTTTGTGGGCCCAACTGGGCTTGAACCAGTGACTCCCTGATTATGAGTATTAAGACCCCGGTTTTCTTCAATTTTCTTCTGTTTATATTATTCTTCTATTTATCTGATCATTAGATATTTATTCTACATTTTTATTTTATTAAATAGTGATTATTTTGAAATAATCGCTATATTTGTGTGCAAATTGTGTGCAAATAATTCGATTTGCACACAAAATACAAAAGTTAAATAGGCTGCCTATGTTCAATTATTCAAACAATGGAATTACGGTCTCTTCTATTCTAGATGACCGGAGGTCAACAAAAGACAATTTATTCCCTGTCAAAATACGCGTAACATTTCTGCGTATCCGCAAATATTATTCAACCGGAAAATATGTAACATCAGATGAGTGGGAAAAACTACCCGACAGCAAGAGCAAGAAGATGATTTCTATGCGATTGGATATTCAAAATTCATTTGATATTGTGAAAGACATTGTTCAAACTTTGCTGTTCGAAGGCAGCTTTTCCTTTGAGGCATTAAATAGCCGTCTGACCAAATCTCCCTCAGATACTTTAAATGCTGGATTTAAGGTAAAGATTCAGACTTTATTGGATAATGAACAGGTTGGAACCCATCTATTTTATCAGGATGCACTCAAAAGTGTAGAGTCTTATGGCGGAGAGAATATCTCATACATGGCAGTTACAGTAGATTGGCTAAAAAACTACGAAAAGTATATGCTAAAATTAGGAAGAGCATATACGACCATAGGAATGTATTGCCGTGCGATCCGTTCTGTTATCAATGAAGCAAAAAGAGCAGGAATAATTAAGGAAAATCAATATCCGTTTGGAAATGGAAAATATGAAATACCAACAGGAACGGGTCGGAAACTGGCACTTACATTGCAACAAATAAAATCAGTTGCTAATTATACCGACGGAAAAGACACGACCGAGAAATATCGCGATCTGTGGTTTTTCTCCTACTTGTGTAATGGTATTAACTTCGCAGACATGCTTACTCTCAGATATTCCAACATACGAAACGGTGAGATTTGTTTTTTAAGGGCAAAAACAGCCCGAACATCAAGGGTGAAAAAAGAAGTATGC
Organism: Prolixibacteraceae bacterium; assembly: GCA_963677955.2. Lineage (GTDB taxonomy): Bacteria > Bacteroidota > Bacteroidia > Bacteroidales > Prolixibacteraceae > Aquipluma. The sequence goes on along the minus strand of CAXXQR010000001.1, from coordinate 1,576,609 downwards.
GCAGTATTAACTCCTGAAATGGAAGTAATTATCAAAAGATGGGGCAAAAAATCCCATAGGCCAGATGATTATATCTTTGGTTATCTTACAGGCAAGGAAACACCTTTTAAGGAAAAAGACGTGATAAAAGCGGTTACCAAACTTTGCAATAAACGACTAAAAAAGATTGGGGCAAAATTAGGGATTGAGCCCTTGAGTACATATACTGCCCGGCATTCCTATGCCACAGTTTTAAAGCGAAGTGGAGCTAATATTGCCTATATTTCTGAAAGTTTAGGCCACAACGATTTGAAAACGACAGAAAATTATTTGGCTTCTTTTGAAAAAGAAGAACGAGTAAAAAACGCAAGCTTTCTGACTAATTTTGGATGATTTCTTGGCATACATTTGTGCTATATTTGTGATAATATTTTGAATAAATAACACTTTCAATCTACTCACAACCAGATAGAACGACTTTTTATTAGTAAGAGACTTAAATGACTGAAGGTGGGGAACAGGCATACCAATTATCCGAAGAGAAACGGAAAAGAACGGCTCTCCCGAACCTCGCATTGAAATGGATGAAAATCACAGTTGTTTCATCACAACACTTCCGATTCCTCCTGGCTTCCTTTTGGAAGAACAAATGAGTGAAGGGGCACATGAAGGGGTTAAACTCTCTGATGGACAGTATGATAATGTTTTGATACTTATTCGCGAGGGTGTAATGAGGGTGTAAATGAGGGTGTAAGGTAGGGCAAGGAACGAAACACGTCCTTAAGTGGAAATGATCACCATTGATTCACAATTGGTTCATTGAATTTTACAAAAGGCTCATGAATAGAACGCAAATCTTTTGTTAGTTTTCTTAATTACTTATTGACAGCTAATTGAATAAATAATAAAAGGCTTAGAAAAGGCTCACAGAAAAGGAATTCGAAATGATTGAAAGAAAGAAGAATACAATTAAATATCCATTGAAAAAGAAGAAGATGGGGCTTTAAATGAAATAATAATCATTGTAAATATCAGATTGTGAATACAATACGATTTTTATTATTGTTGGGGGGGCTATAAATGAAAAGTGAAATTAAATAAACGAAAAGAAAGATAATGCCGCGCCGTAAGCAATACAAAATATCAGCAAGGCAGACTGCAATATATGATGTTGTCGTAGCCGAGCTTCAGCAGAATCCTGAGTTGGCTGATTACGACATGGGCACCATCGAAATATCCATAAAGAAGAAATTCACTCCCCGGATTCAAAATATTGATTTGGCAATAGACAACCTGAAAAGATACCTTGCAATTAATAAAGAACATATCCAGATCATTAATGGAGAAATGATCGTAGCCAAAAAAGATATAGCCCGGATGCTGAAAATCACACGGCCAACCCTTGACAAATGGATCAGAGACGGATTTATAACCCCTGTTCAATCCAGATTTTTGTCGGATACAAAAATCTTTCCTCCCGACCAGATTTTGAAGCAACTTCAAAATAAAAAGAACAAAAAGTAAAATAAATTTTTCAGCTTTACGCTCCGTCCATACTGACACAATTCGGCACAAAATAGCAAATGAAAAATGTCGTTAAGGACATTACTTAGTTCAGTTTGGCCGAATTTGTCTTCAACTGTCCTGTTCGTGTAAAGCTATTTATCTATTTGATTTACAACTGCATTCATTTTTATTTTACATCTGAATTTATTCAGTACCAAGTGTAAAACTAAAATTGAAAGCCATGTCAAACATTATTCTGACCACACCCGATGAACTGCGGGCAATTGTAAGCGAAGCAATTTCCGGCGCCTTTCCCAAACCACCATCCAATCCTTCACAGATCGACACCATCACGCTGACCGATGCCCTGGAGTTGTTGAAAGAACACGGTTATCCAACCTCCAAAGCCAAGATTTACAAACTGACTTCTGCCGGAGATATTCCCTGTAAAACGTATGGGAATAAACTGGTCTTCTCCAGAAAAGAAATACTACAATGGGCGGAGAGCCAGACCAAACCCAAACACGATTCAGGTAAGATCAGTCTGACAATAGCACGGAGTGCCAGACGTAAAAGACATCCCCGATGAAAGGAAAAGGAAAACAACAAAAATTTGGCAATTATGGCACTGCACGAAATAAAACAAATCAGTATCCGGGAATACCTGGCCGGTTTGGGAATCTACCCGGCGAAAGATCATTCCCATTACGGGATGTATCATTCGCCTTTCAGAGAAGACCACGACGCAAGTATGAAAGTAGATTATTCAAAAAATCTGTGGATAGATTTTGGAACCAGTGAAGGCGGAACATTGATTGACATGGTCATGAAAATGGAACATTGTTCGCTTCATGAAGCCATATCTATGTTGGAAAGAAAGTATAACAGTATAGACTCAAGTACCTACCAGCGCAGCAATGCCCCATCAGGTAATTTTTCTTTTCACCGGGAAAAACCGGATTCAAACATGAAATCACCGGAACCGTCAATAACAATCCTGAAGGTTCAACCGATCAGCAACCCGGCATTAATAGAATATCTGAATGAGCGCCAGATCAATCTATCCATTGCCTGGGTCCATTGCTGCGAAGTTCACTATTCCGTAGATGACAAGCGTTACTGTGCTGTCGGCTTTGAAAATGACAAAGGAGGCTATGAACTGCGAAGTAAATACTTTAAGGGTTGTACTTCGAAAGACATTACATCCATAAAGCAAAATAAGAACCATTGCCTTTTCTTCGAAGAGTTTATGGATTACCTGAGCTTTCTGACCATACAGAAGCAGCAAAATGCTCCCATAGATGTGATTGTTCTCAATTCTCTTTCGAATCTTGGGAAAGTAAAAAGTACGCTCGCAGCTTACAAAGGAATCTTCACATTTTTTGACAATGATCAGGCTGGGAAAAGGGCTGTTCAGGAATTGCAGTCAGCCTGCAACAATGTCAATGACCTTTCCTATTCCTATTCCGGACACAAAGACTTAAACGAATACCTGTGCCGTAAACTTAAACCTCAGATGAGACAAGCTCAAAAAATGAAACGACTTGGATTGAAACGGTAAAACGTAATCTGACAGGCAATCATTGGTTTTACTTTTTTGAACCTCAAGTTTCTTTTAATCAATTGAAAACACATTAAACTTTAAAAATACTCGCAATGAAGAAAATGAATTTTATTCTACAAAGTAAAGGCGGTAGCGGCAAATCGATGCTCACCTATTTACTGGCGTTAAAAAGTGAAGACAATCCCCAAACCTATTTTATCGATTTTGACAGCTCAGTCAAATCAAGTACGCAACAGCTAAAGTTTCTCCAGGGCCGGACTCCAGCCCGCTTTGCAAAAATGAATTTACTGGATGAAAGAGGTAAAATTGACCGGCAACGATTATTCGAAAATTTACAGATCCTTGCACAAAAACCTTATGAGGAGTTTTTTCTTGATTTTGGCGCACCCGAAAGCGAGCAGTTTACTTCCCTGTTTTCAAAAGATTATACCATCGAAGAATTTAAACAAATTGCCGATGAACTCGATGTTGAATTCATTTTCAACATTGTTGTGGCAGGAGGCAGCGCCTACCTTCCCTGCACCAATTATCTGGACAATATTGCCGGTCTAAACCAACAGAATTTCAGCATTGTCATTTATATCAACGAGTTTTCTTTTCAGAATTACAAATCACTGATTGCAGAGATAGAAAACTATGCAAAAGCCAATTCAGGCAATATTCACAGTGTAAAATATTTTGGTGATTTTGATACGGATGCTGCCCCTCATAAAAACATCCTGAGGTACATTTCTGAAGGAAAGGGAATGAACGCATACATCTTTATTGAGAAAATCAAAATTCAAAAAGAACTTCAAAAATTACCGTGATGGAGCATGTGAAGATTGATTTTCAACGAATGCAGGCCGAGTACTTTTTGAAATACGATTACCGGTTCGACGAGACCGCCCTGGCCATGTTACATATTTTGAAAAAAGAGCAGGAACAAAACTTCGTTTTGCAAAATTCAGCTTTAAACAAGGCCATCGACAAAATAAATGATTCTCAACGAACCTTAGCACTGGATCGGGAGCACCCGCGCTGGCAGGCTTTTTCTTATGGTCTGGGACGGCTGGGTCTACCTTTACTATTGGCCATTTCTTTCTTAGCCCTATTTTATTTGATCTCTCAAAGCAATCAGAACCAGAGAACAATCGATTCTGCCAAACTTCGGTGGTATGAAAACTTTTATCAAACCAACATTGAAAACAGGGAGACAAAGGCCATGAAAGAATATCTAAGAAAAAATCCCATTCCTGAATAAATTTAATTACCCGAAATACCCGATCAAATGAAAGAATTCTTAAAGCAGAAACTACTGGAAAACAAGGCCGGGATTTATTCACTGATCGCCCATCATTATACTGACCGGATCAATGAAATGGGTTGCAGCCTTTTTCGGGACTGGTTAAGCCAGGAACTGGATATTGATAAAAGCAGGATAAACGTCACAAGCCTGTATTCAGCAGCAAGACGGGAGAAAAAGAAAGGTAAGGGCAAAAGCAAAACAGATGAACTTCAACCTGGACTTCAAAACAAGCAGAAAAGCGTTAATCCGGGTTCAACTTTTTCCGATCCCGAGGCCATGCCATCTTCTGTAGATAACATCACTGAAATGTAACTTATCTGTCGGTTGCCGATAAACCGATTCCGCATAATTCTGAACAGGAATAAATAAAAATGAACCGGAATGAATAGAAACAGATATTTCTGCATAAAATCAGGTAATTTATTCATTATTAGTTCTATTTATGCAGAACTATCCCGTCAGAGTGGGGAGCAAGTTTGTGAATCGGTCTGACCGATTCCTTGCTCTGCGAGGCCAAAAACATCCCGCCGGTCTAATATGAGCACCTATATGTACAAAGCATGAAAACAATTAAAAACAGGAATACAGGAGGTCGGCCGACAAAAGCACCTGCCGAAAAGAAAGGGCGTAAAATAACGATCAAAATGGCAATGGATGAGTACGGTTCTTTAAAGACAAAGGCTCATGAAGCGGGCATTAACCAGAGTGAATATATCCGCCAGTGTATCAAGGTCAGCATCGTTAAACAGCGCATAACCCCTGAGTTGATGAACCACATACGTCAACTGAGCGGAATGGCCAACAACATCAACCAGATTGCCCACAAAGTCAATGCTGCCGGATATCCGGGTGTGCACAAGCATTGCCTATATATGAATGAAAGGCTGGATAATGTAATTAGCAAAATTGAAGATGATTGCTAAGATTGTACAGGGACAGGGATTCCGGGGAGTGATCGGTTACGTCATGGACAAAGAAAAGGCAAGCTTGCTTTATGCCGAAGGAGTCAGGATAAAAGACAAGGAATCGATTGTCAAAAGTTTCATTGCCCAGCAAAAGCTAAACCCGAAAATTACAAAACCGGTTGCGCATATTTCGCTGGACTTTTCGGTTCAGGATAAACACAGGCTGACGGATCAGTTTATGGTTGGTATGGCTCAAGAATACCGGGATAAGATGGGATACCGGGATACGCAGTACATTATTGTCCGGCACCACGACACCGACCATCCGCACATTCACATCGTGATTAACCGGATTGATAACAACGGGAAACGGATCTCCGATCAGAACGAAAGGCTGCGAAACACCAAGGTTTGTATGGAGCTAACAAAGAAGTATGGTTTGTATATTGCTTCAGGCAAGGAGAATGTGAAAGAACACCGGTTAAAAGAGCCGGATAAAACCAAGTACGAAATCTATCAAGCACTGAAATCTGCCATATCAAATTGCAGGAACTGGAAGGAACTAAAATCGGAATTACTCCAGTCAGGTATTACGATTGAATTCCGAAAAAACGGAAATACAGACAAAATCCAGGGCGTTCGGTTTAGAAAGAATGGATATGAGTTCAACGGCTCCAAGATTGACCGTGCTTGCAGTTTTTCCAAAATCAGTTACCAGTTGTACCTGAATGAGAAGTTATACAAAAATGAAAACCAACATCATTCAGCATCAAACGATCCCGGTCAATTCAATCGGCAAGACAACACTATGGGTCTTGCTGCTGGGCTTGAAAATGCGGCTTCTGTTGTTGGCGGATTATTCGATATTCTGAACAACGCTCGTCGTTACGACGAAAACGAGGCTGATTTTTTGAGAGCGCAAGCCCAAAGACGGAAAAAGAAAAAAGACAACCAGTACAAACACAGATTGTAGTCAAGTTAAAATCACTCTTACCGGCACCAGCTAAATGGATTCTTCGGCAATTTATCCATTGATTGGAAATTAATCAGATTAGCAAGGAATTAGAATAATATATTGTTTATGATATTTCAATATCTTAAATTTGAAAAAACGAATTAACCTTTGAATAAATCAATTACCATACCCCATAAACAATCCTGTCACGATGGCAAACCAGTGATCATGACCAATTTCTCATATAATTTGAAATAGCAGAATTGGTAAAAGCAAGGTTCTGCCAACAATTTGGAGCGAAAGCCTTTGCGTTGGTAGTTAGATAGAAGTAATTTGGTAAAGCAATAGAAATCTTACATGCGTAAAAAATAACATCATGCGAAGAATAGAAAATACACTTGACGATATTTTAAAGATAAATAGATCAAACACCTACTCTTTCCATACCAATTGGGTATGGAAAGAACAACTGAAGTTTAATCTAAAAGAGAAATAAATACAATACACATACAAGCACGTTACCCATAATTTTAAACAACCATCCTGCAAGGGGTTAAATACAATAGAATGATGCATAATTTAGGAATAGAGGGAAAATATAAATTATCAGAAAGTGGATTAGCCCATATTGTCAATGGAAATTTATCAGACCGACAGGATAAAGATGAAAACGGGAATACTATATTGACAAAAATAATTTCAGGTGGTCTTCATACAATTGATGCTTGGAACTCCTTCCTAAATCATCGGCCAGACATTAAGCATGGATTAGTTTTTAATCCTAAAGATAGCGAGAATTGGTATTATGCGAGAAAATTGCAAAATGGAGTAATCTTGCTTAGAATCCCTAGAAACTGCTTCCAATCTCAAGCAGCAAACATCACAAAATTTCCTGAGACATATTATAAATCTGGCTATTTGTGGAAATCCTTATTCCCAATAGGCTTTACAAAAGACAATATAATTCAAACAATTGATGAAGCATTACATAATATTGATGAGAATGAATCTGATGAATCTTTATTAATTGGATATGCCAATAAAGACGATTTATTTAAGTCAATGAAAATTAGGATTCAAATTCGAGAGAATGAAATATTGTCAGCTTTCCCAACTTGGGAACAGCCAATGACAGGAAATAATGGTAAGCCCTTCTCTCATATTGATTCAATAAATACAATCATTTCTTCATCATGTGTTTTTGTTAATAATGACGAAGAAAATTATATTTCGAACACGTTAGGAAATTGGGACATTGATACTATAAATTATTTTTATAATGCTATTCCTGATATTTTAAAGGATAGGAAGCCACCTAAAAAGACAAAAGAAAGAAAGCATCAATTGATAGAAAGAAATAAAGAATTAATTGCTTATGGGGAAAAGCTATCGGAAGATGAAGTGAGTCAATTATATGATTTATGTAATAAAGAAGAATATATTCGACACGCACCCGACTTTATAAGATTTGCTTACAATGTTGATTTTAAGAGGATAAAAGATGTTTTGAAGGTTAGGAATTCAATATCTCTTTATCAGAACTTACTTGAACTTATCACAATAATTAATGCATGGGATATAAAAAATGGAGGCATATATGCTTTTAAAATTATCAAAACACTTTTAAAAGTCAGGTTTATTCGAACTGGTGGTTTGGACCAATGGGAAATGAAGAGGTTATCCAATATTATTCTTAAAACTGTTGAATCATATAATCGTTCAGATTTAGCACTAGAGTTTATTGCAGATTTAATAATTTCCCCATTGAGAATTGCATTTTATGTTGAGTTTAATTTAAATCCATATTTCTTGCCAGACCCAGTTTTGATTGGATTAACAGGACATGAGGAACTTCCATTATCAGAAAAACATTTTTATGATTATGTGGTACAAAATCTTGGAATTAATTACACTCAGAATTTTGAAGATGATTTTAACAAACAACTTGCTAAAAACATACAAGTTGCAGACCATATTTATGGCTTGATTATAGTTAAGAATATGATTCCTTTTGCTGTAGGTTCTGATTTTAATTATTTTTCAATGTCTATAATTGATATTTGTAAGTTGATTGATATTAATAATGACTCTATAAAAATAATTGAACAGTTTGTTTTTGACTATTATAGATGTGTAGCTGCAAATATCCAACGAATTATAGCAAAACATAAGAATCTACTAATAAGAGACCTTTATTATGGAGACAAAGACTTCATTAAATATACTAAAGCTAAACATGAGTATAAATTTTTGTGGATGATTAATAAAATTATGATTGAAGAATTATCCCAAATATACAGGGATAAAGGTTATTCGAACGAAGCTGATAAGTTAGAAGAAAAATATCTTTCTCTCTTTAAAGAAGTAATGAAGATTCCTATGCCAAAATCTGTACCAGCATACTTAAAATCAGATGAAGTTGGTTGAAACATGACATAAAAAAACTATGGGTAACATTTTGTATAAGTAATGGCAGGCAGAGTAGCTAATTTAAAGGTTTGTAGCACGCTCAAACTGTGTAACGGTTTGACAGGAAAGTGCCACGCAATCTGCCACTACTCATACAATTTACCGTTAGGTAGCATATTATAAAAAGATGATAGAAACGAACTCACTTAAGGAACTAGATTGTAGAAGCGCATCTGCATTTATTCAATTACTTAGAAAAATATTAAAGAAGCAGACTTCACTTTATCTAGGTGCAGGTGTGTCGGCATCATCCGGTATACCAACATGGAATCAATTAATAGAAGAAATTTGTTCGACCTTCTTTTATCATTGGGAATATTCTGAAACCAATGGAAATAATAAAATTCCCAAAAACCTATCGATTGCATTTTGGGAAAATTTCTTTTGGAGTGATAAATCGAAAGAACTTTCAAAAATATTAGGTAATGAGAATCCAATTAATGTTGCGGAACAAATAAAAAGTAGAATTCGTCCAATAGATTGGATATACTTAATTCGAAAATTATTGTATTACCAAAATGATTTAAAACCATCGAACCTCATTTCTGAGATTGCGGATTTAATTTCCACAGAATATATAAATACAGCCCTCACCAGCAACTATGATGATTTACTAGAAAAAAAGTTGAGATATAAAGGAGTTAAATGTAAGTCTGTCGCTTTTAAACCATTTAGCAAACGTAATGGTAAAATTGTAATTCACCCGCATGGCATTCTACCAATTGAAGGTGGGGAAAAAACAAAAATAATTTTTACCGAGAGTGAATACGTTGAAGAATTTTCTAAACCCTATTCTTGGACAAATCTCACACAATTAAGTGAATTTAATCAAAGTACCTGTCTATTTATTGGGGTATCATTTACAGATATAAACCTAGTTAAACTGCTAAGAATTAGTAGAGAACAAACGAGCAATATGCATTATGCATTTATATTTAATGACCCCAATAAAGATGAAAAAATTAAAGAGTTATTTTACAACTACTTATATGAACTGGGAGTTAAAGTAATTATTTTACCAATGGACAATGATTCTGACTACACTAGACTCCCTGTATATATAAGACTCGTGAATGAAGTATTGAGAAATGAGAATCATGAATTAAGAAAATACGCTACCTAACATTTTGCAAATTGCATTGCGGGTGCAGTGGTGTGCGTTGTCTCTGCTCCTTTCTTGACCGTCATGTCCTGGCGGACACTGACGCTCTTCGAAATCCGCAACGACAACTTGCAAGTGACCGTTAGGCAACAAGTTTATGAAAACATTCCAATCAGACATATTGCCAATTTTTAAGAGGTATCTACCTTCTTTAGTTTCCCTCATTGACGGGAATGATTTCTCGTGGAATAAATTGAATACAAAATTTTCGAAAAAAGTTAACCAAAGGACTGTTGAGTATAATCTGAAAGGTAAACTCGTTGTCGAGGCAAGTATTTATGACATAATTACGAAAGCTGCGGAGAATGATTCAAGTGCAATTAGGCTTCTCGACTTTTTTGAACAGACATTTGATAAATTAAACTTGTTATTAAATCAAGACGAGAAAAAGATAATCAAGAGTAAAATTTATGATTTACTAGCAAACTTTGACTTAAAATATTTGAATTTTTTCGGAGAGTTAGCGGTATTAAATAAAATTATAGAAACGAAACAACACAAGATTGTTGGAACAGAATTAACACTTTCGACAGGCAAGAAAATTGATTTCAAACTATTTGACACTAAGAATAAAGTTGATGTATTAGTTGAGATATTAAATATACAGCTCAAACAGGACTCTCATAAAGAAATGGATGTTGACAAATTTCTCACTAAGAGACTGAAAGACAAACTACAACAAAAAATAGGTGATGACTTTGCAAAAGTAAATTTCGTTTTAATACCTGTAATTTGGGGACAATATGCAGACTTAAAACCATTTATAGATTATTACAAAAGGAACAAATGGAAGACGAATTCTGTATTCGAACCTTTAGCATATGCTTCCTACTCAAATGAAAACAATGAAATCATTTATAAATTTGATTTTGTAAATAAATTATGAAAAAGCCAGTTGCCAACAAATTGTATATGGCAGGCGGGGGTCTTAGCGGTCTGACAAGTTAGACCTTGTGCCCACTTTCCTGCGGGTCTGACAGGATTTCTTTTCGAAATCCCACCCGACCACATACAAGTGATCGGTATGGGCAAGATTAAGGAGTGTGAAAGGAATGGATAAAAGAGAAATAAAAATGATTAATAACAACAAAAACGACTGGTTTACAATTGAGCCGATTGATGACAATACATCTATAATAAGCGAATACAAGCATTGGGAAGAGACACATTGTTATGTGCTAAATGGAACAGAAAAATGTTTACTAATTGATACGGGACTTGGAGTAAAAAATATTTGGGAACAAGTACAAAAACTGACAGATAAACCAGTTACGGTAGTTACGACACACGTACACTACGACCATTTTGGAGGACATAAATATTTCCCTGACTTTTATGTACACGAAGCAGAAACGGAATGGATAAATGGGGGATTTCCATTGACAATTGAACAGGTTAGAAACTTTTTGATAGAAGAACCGTGCGATTTTCCTAAAGATTTTGATGTTGACAATTATAACCTTTTTAAAGGGACTCCGACACGAGTACTAAAAGATAATGATACAATTGAATTGGGAAAAAGAACAATTCAAGTTTTGCATACTCCAGGACATTCTCCAGGGCATATGTGTTTTTATGAAAAAGATAAAGGTTATTTATACACAGGAGATTTGATTTATATGGATGTATTGTTTGCGGATTTTCCATCAACAGACCCTATTGCTTATATGAATTCAATTAAAAAATTATTGCCTTTGACTGTAAAGAAAATTTTACCAGCACATCACAATTTAAATGTCCCGTTGTCGATTATTAAAGATATGGATAAAGCTTTTTCCGAATTGTACGAGAAAGGAAAATTAAAACACGGCAGTGGAATATTTACATATGATAATTTTGATATAAGACTCTGAAAACAAGAATATCGACTAAAAAATCAGATCGTAGCATTTTATATAAGTAATGGCGGGCGATGTGGTAAATATCAAGGTTTGTTGCCCGTTCAAACTGCGTAGCCGTTTGACGGAAAGAAGCCCATTTGCCACTACTCATACAATTTACCGTAGATGAAAAGAAAATCCTATTTTTCCTTGATAAGTTTCTCAAGCCGGTCCATCATCTGATCCTTTTCTTTCAGCATACGTTCATAGAGGGCAATTTTTTCTTCGTGAAGTTTTATTATTTGTTCAAGAGGATTTATAGTCGGATAATAACTGAACAATGAATTTCCACTTGCATTGTCATTATTATTAACAGTGTTTGAAATAATATTAATAGCTTGTTCTTCGTCAAAATTCTGAATAGCTTCTACCGGAACTTTCATGGCATCTGAAATCTGCCTCAAAAGAGGTAGTTCAATGGTTTCTTTCTGTTCCAGCAAGGAGATTTTCTGTTGGTTCCATCCTTCACCAAGTTCGTATGCAAGGGCATCCTGTTTGATTCCCAATATTTCACGAAACCTTTTCACATTGCGACCTTCATGTACTTTAGCTTCCATAATTCTGATTTATTTTTCAAGCAATTCAAAGATAAAACAAATTTGGTTAAAAAAGTAAAAGACAAAAGTTAACAAAGACATTCGGTAAAATACCTCCGATAAGGAATATTTTTAAACTCTCAAATTGCTTAAATAGTAGGGAATTAAGCAAAATCAGGTTTTTGAAAGACCGTAATTTACATGCCTGCCAGTGATATTTTACACTCCGGAAGAATTGAATACATTATCCGGACGTTTGAAATTTGTGTTGTACCACCAAAAATACAGCACATGAAAACAACGATAAAACCTGATTTTTCGATTCTGGAGAATGACCAGTTGACTAGTAAACTCAAACAGTTGGCCTGCGAATTTCCGCTTTCCCATATCTTTTATCATCCGGCAAATGCAAAAGAAGCTTCTCATATTGTAATTATCGCGAAAGATTCGGGCGATGTTGAAACTATCGAATCCCGAAAATGGATTCGAAATAACAAAGACGAGAACCCGATCTGGGTTCATATTTCCTGTAAATCGAAGATGAAAGCTGAACTTCGGGCAGGCAATCCGTTATTTGCATGGTATTGCCAAAAGGCTGCAATTATCTATCAAAATCCATCGACAAAAGAATGTCAAAACACAGACTGGCCTTCTTTTAAAATGAGACTCAAAAGATATACTTTATCTTACAATCATGATCGGGATAACCTGTTAGCAGCAGCCAACCGGTTTCAGGAGCTGGATTCCCTTACCGGACTATTTGTTTCCTATCTCTCTGTTTTTGAATACGACATTCGACACCTGGAGATGCTTTATATCGGAAGCAGTTTTGAGTCAGAAAACCTACACCAGCGAATAAAAAAGCTGATCTCATATATCCCGGTAATTGAAAGTCTATTTGTTCCGAAAAATGGAAATGAATATTACCTGATCTTCGAATTGGAGAAAGCCAATGATTTTGCAGAGGATGGAGACGAAATAAGGCTCAATGAGAAACTCATGGATAGTTTTTCGCAGGTAGAAGAAAAACTCTATAAGATAGTGCTCTCGCGCCTTTCTGAACTAAAGGCATTTGTTAAGTCCGGCTTTCGCAAACAACCACTCACTGATAAAAGAGAATTATCATTGTTAGATGATCAGGTAACAGAGATTTCCGCACAAATAGTAAAAATACACCCGGTTGAAGAAATCTATTTATTCCATCAAGTTCAAACCAGTCTGCAAACCACCTACTTTCTTCTTCTCATTGGAGAAAGTCTTGGAACCAAAACCCTGAACCGAATTCAACAGTCAGTGAATTCCAGATTTGAAGGGAGATATTCAGTTGTTTTAATTGGTCATAGCCTAAGCTGGATACAAACCAACTTGTTTTACCAGCAGTCATTCTTCATAAAAATAATGAAACCGGAGAATCTCATGTTTCAATCCCATCCCAACCATCCGTCGATTCATTGGGAAGACCCTTTTGATTCAGTCAATCCCGACCTTGAATACCTTCACAGTTCTGCCATTAAGTTTTCTGCACAGTATTTTGTGTTACGGAACCACTCGGAGAGCAGCAATACCGAAGGAATCTTTGATTTGTTCAGCAAGTCTGTTTTAAGAATATTCCGTACGCTGGTTTATGCAAAGCTAAGCTACCTGCCCAATTATTTGCCAGCCTTTACTCTTTGGAAGCTGTGCATATATGCAGACCCAGAATTGAAAAAGCTGGAATACCTGTTTGAAAAACTAAGCGGAGAAGACTTTTTCAAGGAAGTGAATAAAGGCAACCATTTTCATCATGATCTTTCGCGGTTGACCGAAAAGCAGTTGCTAGTTATGGATGAGATTTTAAATACTCTTTTGGAGGAGTTAAACTCTGCTTTCAACATGGTGACTCCTTCTTCCATTGAGTAAATCATGTTTTTTTATATCTGCACCGCTCAAAGTAGGTGTTGCTTTAATTGATGAAAGTATTGATAGCGTCTTGATTAAAAATAAATAGACAGCATATACTAAAAATGATTCGATAAAATATACTAAAAATACTACGCTCAATCCCGAAGCGGTGCGTGATACCATTCCTGTACGGTTTGAATTGTTACGCAGTGAAGAATGCAGGAGTTCGGGCTGTTCCGGGACACTTCATCTTTGTTTATTTTCATCCCTATATGGATGGTAATGGGCGTATCTGGCGTTTTCTATTCAATACTATGCTGGCATCGGGCGGATATTCGTGGACGGTCGTTTCGGTAGAAAAGAGATGTGTATATGGCTGCACTGAAACGTGCCAGCATTGACTGAGACATTCAAGATTTTGCAAGGTTCCTGGGGGCGTTGGTTGAGAAGGGGTAGAAATATTCCAATCTTATTCCATGTCTATAATTATTTATATTTTATCTTCCGGTAATTTGCTCTTAGTTTCCTATTTTTGACAATCTAAGTCAGCATGTTATGACTAATCAAATGGTACAAGTAAATCGGAAGGAAAATATTCAAGGATGATAACGAAACATCACAACAATTCTTCGGCCTTTCTGTCGTGGTATCCGATCATGCAATTTATCTGAATGATGAACAAAGATCCAGGTTCGAAGAAATCGGGCTTGAGGAACAAAGTGCCATTTTAAATGATAGTATGATCCGCAATCGTGATTTCTTCGATACTGAGATGGACAAACTCGACCAATGGGCTGATGATATGAAAATCAGTTTATCGCACGAAACAGAAGATTTGGATGCGGAGATAAAATTACGGAAGTCGGAGGCAAAGAAGCTGATGAATCTTGAATTAAAAGTAAAAGCCCAGCGGCAAATCAAAGAATTGGAGAAAAAACGAAGTGAAAAACGAATGTCGTTGTTCGAAACCCAGGACTTGATCGATCACAAAAAAGATGAATTATTGACAGAAATTGAAAGCCGGTTGCAACAAAAAGTCTTGGTAAAAGAACTATTTACAATTAAATGGAAAATCCGATAAATGAAACGAGCCATGAGAGAAAATTCACACACACAGGTGGATGATTATAATGGCGAGTTCCATGTGGCAAATAAAAACAAATTATCAACACATGAAAGAACTTGTAAATATATATTGCGACGAAAGTTGCCACCTGCAAAACGATAAAGAATCCGTTATGGTTCTTGGTGCAGTGTATTGCCCGGCCTCTAAAAAGGAAGAGATCTTCAGCCGTATTTCTGAGCTTAAAAAAGAATACGACTTGGTTCCCCGACACAAAAAGAGCCCGAAAGAAAATCGGACGTTCTACGAAATGAAGTGGAACAAGATTTCAAAAAGTAGCTTGCCATTTTATAAAGACGTGATTAATTACTTTTTCGACGACGACGATCTTTCTTTCCGTGTATTGGTTGTCCCCGACAAATCGAAACTTGATTACGAAAAGTACAATCATACGCACGATACGTTTTATTACAAAATGTATTTCAGCATGCTAAAGGCAATCCTCAACCCCGAATTTGGACATAATATCTATATCGACATTAAAGATACCAGGAGCCGCGAGAAAGTGCATAAACTTGAAGAGGTGTTGCGAAACGATAAATACGATTTCTCAAAGAGTATAATTAAAAAAGTACAGCAAGTCCGGTCGCACGAGGTAGAATTAATTCAATTAGCTGACCTCTTAACGGGTGCAATTTCGTACGTCAACCGGGGACTAACGACCAGTGAATCAAAAAATGAAATTGTTGATCTCATTCGGCATCGTTCAAAATATTCGCTGACTAAATCTACCCTTTTGAGGGAGAAAAAAGTCAATATCTTTATTTGGGAACCTTCAAGATATATTCATCTGTTATGAGCGAAATGACCAAATTGATCTTTCCCGAATTGATATATTTAGCTGATTTCGAAGGAAATTTCTCACACTATCTCAACGCCGTTTATGTAGTTTTTGAAAACGACTTCATTAAATTGCAGCCAAAATACGAAGGAAATAAAGTTGCCGTACGAAAATATCCTGAAGTAGATGGATTGCATCGAACGTTTTATCATATTACTCATCAGGGAGAAGACGAAAATAACCGGCAACCCGACTTAAGAAGAATGGAAAGAATTAGATTTCCCCGGTTTGTAATCGATAATCATAAGCACGATGAAATTCTGATTTGGAGAAACAAAAGAGGGAAAGATGACCGGGTATTGTTGTTCAATCAAGATGAAAACTATGTGGTGGTATTAACCGAACGACCTAACTTCTATTTATTTATCACTGCGTATTTGATTGAAACGGAGCACAGAAGAAATAAATTATTAAAAGAATATGAAGACTATAAAAAAGCCAAAACCGCTTAGGGATACTAAACGGCTTCTTATACTCCTTTAACACTTACAACCTTGCGGTATGGTCACTGAGCTGTTGCAAAAGTATAGACTTTTTTAATTAGATGCAAATTTTAAGCCGGCAAATATTTAATTTACAGGTTTTAATAAAAATTCTGAAACAAAAACAATGACCCAAAATAAACACCAAAGACTCGAACTCACCTAGATTGGTAAAGGCGAAGAATCCAAGCTCGAACCACGAATTCTGATCAAAAATCCCGAATATTCAATACCATGCTGGCATCGGGCGGGTATTCCTGGACGATTGTTCCAGTAGAGCAAAGGGATGTGTATATGGCGGCACTGGAACGTGCCAGTGTTGACGGATACATTCAAGATTTTGCACGGTTCCTGGGGGCGTTGGTTGAGAAGGGCTAGAAATATTTCAATCTTATTTTATATAAATCAAAATTGCTGAAAAATTATATAAATATCTGAAACACTTCACTATTGTACTATAATTGTCCCTATCTTTAAAACCTTTATTATATGATTACAAGCAACAGATATTATGGGAACTCAAAGTGAACAGATACTAGAAAACGGTTTGATAAAGACCCTTCAGGAAAATGGCTACGAGTATATACAGCTTAAAGAGGAGGAAAACTTATTTGCCAATTTTAAAACTCAGCTTGAGAAGCATAATAAAAAGCAACTTGCCCATTATGGAAGGGAGCAATTTACCGACAAAGAATTTGAGAGAATTCGAATTCATTTAGAAGGAGGAACTCGTTTTGAAAAGGCAAAAAAACTTCGTGATTTATTTCCTCTCGAATTAGAAAATGGAGAACGGTGTTGGGTGGAATTTCTAAATAAAAATAAGTGGTGTCAAAATGAATTTCAGGTTTCCAACCAAATTACAATAGAAGGTAGAAAGACCTGTAGATACGACGTTACTATACTCATCAATGGATTGCCTCTACTACAAATTGAACTCAAAAAGAGAGGTGTGGAGTTAAAGGAGGCCTACAATCAAATACAGCGTTACCATAAAACATCTTTTAGCGGATTGTTTGATTACATACAACTGTTTGTCATTTCTAACGGTGTCAATACCCGCTATTTTGCAAACAATCCCAATAGCGGATACAAATTCACGTTCAATTGGACGGATGCAGAAAACCGTCCATTCAATGACTTGAGTATGTTTGCTAATTTCTTTCTCGATAAATGCAACCTGGGAAAGATGATAAGCAAATATGTTGTATTGCATGAAGGTGATAGATGTTTGATGGTGCTTCGCCCCTATCAGTTCTACGCCGTTGAAAAAATATTGGACCGTATCCAAAATAACTCCAACAGCAACGGATACATTTGGCACACAACGGGAGCAGGGAAAACCCTGACCTCGTTTAAGGCAGCTCAATTGGCAACAGAAATTGACGGCGTTGATAAGGTTTTATTTGTAGTAGATCGTCGGGATCTGGACACGCAAACACAGTCTGAATACGAAGCCTTTGAGCCCGGAGCTGTAGATAGCACAGACAACACGTATGAACTTATCAAACGATTGAGTGGAGATTCTAAAATCATTATTACCACAATTCAAAAATTAAACCATGCTGTAACCAAAGACTACTATAACAAGCACTTGCAAAAGGTTTGCAATCAGAAAGTGGTCATGATATTCGATGAATGTCATCGAAGTCATTTTGGCGATAGTCACAAAAATATTGTCCGATTTTTCAAAAATTTACAACTATTCGGGTTCACCGGGACACCTATCTTTCCAGAGAACGCGAAGCAGGACATCACTACCGGTGAAGTCTTTGATAAATGTTTGCATAAATATTTAATTAAAGATGCCATTGCTGACGAGAACGTATTGGGGTTTTTAGTGGAATATTACAAAAGCAAAGAAGAATCGGGTATCGATCACGCAAATCCGGTAAGAATGAGAGAGATTGCCAAATTCATTCTTGAGAATTTCAGCAAATCCACATTCGACGGAGAATTCAATGCATTGTTTGCAACAGAATCAATTCCCACTTTATTAGAATATTATAAGATTTTTAAAGAGCTAAACCCAAAAATAAAAATAGGCACAGTCTTTTCCTATTCGGCCAATACTAATCAAGACGACCAACAAACTGGGATGAATCAAGGGTTTGAGAACGAAACAGTTGTTGCCGACGAACTTCAAGCGGTCATTAATGACTATAACCAAATGTTTGGGACTTCATTTTCGACCGAAAACTTTGGGGCATATTACGACGATGTCAATTTACGGATGAAAAAGAAAAAGACTGACATGCAGCCGTTGGATTTGCTTTTGGTTGTCAATATGTTTCTGACAGGCTTTGATGCAAAAAAACTGAACACGCTCTATGTGGATAAAAATATGGAGTACCATGGACTAATTCAGGCATTTAGTCGAACGAACCGTGTTCTAAATGAAAAGAAACGCTTCGGGAAAGTGGTATGTTTTCGGGATTTGAAAACAAACGTAGATGTTGCCATAAAACTTTTTAGCAATGAAGACAACGCAAATCCAGGGGTTATCGTAAGACCTCCATTTCGAGATGTGAAAAGAGAACTGAATGAACTCGCCTTAAACTTTAAGGAAAAATATCCGAATGTAAATTCTGTAGATGAGCTGAAAAGTGAGTACGACAAACGTGATTTTGTACTTGCCTTTCGTGAAATCATCAAGAAAAGAGCCGAAATTCAAATCTATCAGGACTTTGACAAAAACGATCCAGAACTCGTTTTGAAAGAACAGGAGTTTATGGATTTTAGAAGCAAATATCTGGACATTGCTGTTGGTAATGTTAAAGAAGAAATTGAGGCTATTGCGGCAGAACCTGCAATTCCCTATAACGATGATAGAACCTTGGATGACATCGATTTCTGCCTTGAATTACTCCGAAGCGATATAATCAATGTAGCTTACATACTCGAACTTATTTCTGACCTTGATCCTTCCAGTGAGGATTATCCAGAAAAACGGCAACAGATTATCGACACCATGATAAAAGATGCTGCTATGAGAAACAAAGCCAAACTAATAGATGGTTTTATTCGCCACAGTGTGGATAATAATCAAGCAGGCTTTGAAAAATCGAAAGCTGACGGCACCATGGATCTGGAAAGTCGCCTGAACGACTACATGAACAAAGCAAGACGTGAAGCTGTGGAATATATTGCCGAAGAAGAAGGGATTGACCTGAAATCCTTAATTCAATTCCTTGACGAATATGACTATCTCCAACGGGAAAAACCTGAAATTATACAGGAAGCAATCAAGCAAAAAAAGGTCAAAATCAAAGAGCGTAAAACCATTCAGGATCGAGTTCTGAAAAAACTCCGCTCTATCATCAATTTATTTACTTGGGAATAAAAGACTGAAACAAATAACAATATAAAAATGGAATCATGAGCATATTCAAATTAGGACAACGATTAGATTACATTAAAGAACTTCCGTTCAAATTTGAAAAAGATATTCAGAATTTAATTGAGAAAAATCTAAAACCTCTTTTGCATTTGGAATTTATCCGTTCGGAATTTGCTTTAAATAATTTTCGTCTCGACACCTTAGCCTTTGATAATGAGACAAAATCGTTTGTCATTATAGAATACAAAAGAGATAAGAATTTCAGTGTAATAGACCAAGGATATGCGTATCTGTCATTAATGCTGAACAATAAAGCTGATTTTATACTCGAATTCAATGAATCTCAACAGAGTCTGTTGAAGCGAACAGATGTGGATTGGTCTCAATCAAGGGTGATATTCATTTCGCCAATGTTTACAAACTATCAACGCGAGGCGATAAATTTCAAGGATTTACCAATAGAACTTTGGGAAATAAAGCGATTTGAAAATGACACCATTTCTTTTGAACAAATCCAGAAAATATCAGCTAAGGAGAGCATCAAGACCATATCACGAAATAATGAGGTAGTAGAGGCAGTAAGTAAAGAAGTACGGGTTTATACAGAACAAGACCATTTACATAAAGTGGATTTCGAAACAAGGGAACTGTATGAAAATGTAAAAGAACGAATAATTACGTTGGCAGATAATATAACCACACAGCCCAAGAAACAAACAATTGATTTTAGAGTAGATAACAATATCTTTTGTGACATCGTCTTGCAGAATAAAGGGCTAAAAATCTATGTAAACCTTAAAAGTGGTGATTTGCAGGATCAGAAAAATACAGCTCGTGACGTGTCAAACGTCGGTCATTGGGGAAATGGCTCTTACGAAATTAAGCTGACAGACCTGGAAGATATAGACTACATTATCAGCCTGTTGAAGCAATCTTTAAGGAAGAACAAAAAATAATCTCCCAAGAAACAACTGTAAATAAAAGCATTACTATATGAGTGAAGAATTGCAGCAAAAACTACGTGCTCAATTGTGGGCCGTTGCTAACACATTAAGGGGAAACATGTCCGCTAGCGATTTTATGTATTTCTCGCTAGGTTTCATTTTCTATAAATACCTTTCGGAAAAAATTGAATTGTTTGTCAATGAAGAGTTGGAAGAAGACGGACTGACCTTCATGCAGGCTTGGAATGGGAATGACACTGAGCTAAAGGATGTTGTAAAAGAATCATGTGTCGAAAATCTGGGGTATTTTATCCAGCCTGAATACTTGTTCTCGACAATTATCGCAATGATTGACAGGAAAGAAAACATACTTCCTTCCCTTGAACGATCATTAAAAAGAATCGAAGATAGCACACTTGGGCAAGAAAGCGAGGATGATTTTGGTGGGCTCTTTTCCGATATAGATTTGGCTTCGCCCAAACTGGGACGAACTTCTGACGATAAAAACAAATTGGTGAGCGAAATATTGGTTGCCTTGAATGGAATAGATTTCGGGCTTAAGGAAGCGGATGAAATTGATATTCTGGGCGATGCCTACGAATATATGATTTCACAATTTGCAGCAGGAGCCGGGAAAAAAGCAGGCGAATTTTATACTCCCCAGGAAGTCAGCGAGATATTGGCGGAGATTGTTACCACCGGAAAAACAAGACTGAAAGATGTTTACGACCCCACTTGTGGCAGTGGCTCGCTTCTTTTGCGAACTGCCAAAAATGGTAAAGCAGATGTTATTTACGGACAAGAGAAAAATCCGACGACTTTCAATCTGTGCCGAATGAACATGTTGCTTCATGGCATAAAGTATAACGATTTCGAAATTTGGAATGGTGATACATTGGAAGCTGATGAATTAGGCGACAAACAGTTTGACGCAGTAATTGCCAATCCCCCATTTTCTGCTACATGGAGTGCCGCAAATAAATTTAACAGCGATGATCGCTTCAGTGCCGCAGGTGTGCTTGCACCTCAGTCGAAGGCTGATTATGCGTTCATACTCCACATGATCTATCACCTGAACGATAGCGGAACAATGGCTTGTGTAGCTCCACACGGGGTTTTGTTCAGGGGAAGTTCAGAAGGTAAAATCCGTCAGTTCCTTATTGAAAAGAAAAATTATATTGATGCTATAATCGGCCTACCTTCCAATATTTTCTATGGTACAAGTATTCCCACCTGTATTCTTATAATGAAAAAATGCCGCAAGGAAGACGACACTATTCTCTTTATTGATGCCAGCAAAGAGTTCGAGAAAATCAAAACGCAAAACAAACTGCGCAAAGATCATATCGGAAAAATTATAGAAACATATCGCACCCGTGCGGAAATAGAGAAATACAGTCATTGTGCCACCCTTCAAGAAATTAAGGATAACGATTACAACTTGAATATTCCCCGTTATGTGGATACTTTCGAGGAAGAAGAAGAGATCGACATCCATGCAGTCATGCATGAAATCAAAGATTTGGAAGCTAAACGTGCGGATTTAGATAAAGAAATTGAAGTGTACTTGAGAGAATTGGGACTGGTCGTTTAACTTTTGCCATGACAATCCTTAATGTTTATCGGAAAGAAAAGAAATAATTAAAATGAAAGAAGACAAAAAAAAGGGTGCTAATGTTCCGAATTTGAGATTCCCAGGGTTTGAAGGTGAATGGAAAGAATGTTTATTAGGCAGCATTTCGTCTATTAGTAAAGGGGCTGGGATATCGAAAGACCAACTTTCTGAAGAAGGAAAACCATGCATTCTTTACGGTGAACTTTACACTAAATATAAATCCGAAGTCATAAATAATGTATTGAGTCGCACAGATATTGATGCCAGTAATTTGGTAAAAAGCGAAGCGAATGATGTTATCATACCTTCCTCTGGAGAATCTGCTATTGATATATCGACAGCATGCTGTGTACCTTTCAGTGGCATTCTTTTAGGTGGTGACCTCAATATTATAAGGTTATATACTGGCGATGGTCGTTTTTTAAGTTATCAATTAAATGGTAAAAGGAAATATGATATAGCCAAGGTTGCACAAGGAGTATCTGTTGTTCATCTGTATGGAGATGGATTAAAAAAATTAAAAGTATATTACCCAGCGACTGAAGAACAACATAAAATTGCTTCTTTACTATCACTCATTGATGAACGTATCTCAGCCCAAAGCAAAATAATTACCCAATTAGAATCCTTAATGTGTGGCCTCCGAAAGAAAATATTCAAGCAACAAATAAGGTTTAAGGATAAAGGTGGCAATGAGTTTCCCATGTGGAAGGTAAAGAAACTCCAAAATGTTTGTGATATAGTCGGAGGAGGAACTCCAGAAACCATTAAAAATGAATACTGGGAAGGTAATATTCAATGGTTTACTCCGACAGAAATTAAAGCTAATTTTGTTTCTAAAAGTGAAAGAACGATAAGTCAATTAGGTTTGAAAAATTCGTCAGCTAAAATTCTACCTAAAGGAACAATTTTATTAACAACAAGGGCCACGATTGGAGAAGTGGCAATAGCTCTTGAAGAATGTACAACAAATCAAGGTTTTCAATCTTTAGTTGTAAAAAAAGGGATAAACAATACCTTCTTGTTTCATTGGATAAAAGAGAATAAGTATGAATTAATGAAACGGGCAAACGGTTCAACATTTCCAGAAGTCAGTAAATCGGAAATTGAAAGAATACAAATATCAATTCCTTCTTTGATGGAGCAATCGTTTATCGCAGACTTCTTTTGTTCTGTTAATGAGAAAATTGAAACAGAAACAAAAATTTTAAAGGAATACGAAGTTCTGAAACAATATTTACTCAAAAACATGTTTGTATAAGCAAGTGTTTTTATACTTATATTATTTAAACAATCTGTATAGTGAAATTATTGCAACATGTTTTTTTGTGAGTTGCTATATTGTCGCTTAAATAGCATCTCAATAATTTTAACGCTATTCTGAGATAGTTATCTAAATTTCGATTTATACAAATAAATTTTGGAGGAGGTAATTTTTCTGTTTTTTGTAGCTCAAAAGAACAGATTTCTCCAGCTCTATTTTATCACTAATAAAGGTTAGAAATTCTGATATTTTTTCTTGCTCTCGAACAGACGGAGTTGAAACCTGAATTGATTCAATAGTTGTTTTTGAAAGACTTGGAACACCGGAAGCTTCATTGTATTTCAGCCAATTAATATGATTGAATACATAGAAGCAGAATCGAGGTAAGACATTCTTAAATGAATGGGTATAAAATAATGTGTCAACCGTCCAAAATTTCCCAGAGAGGAAAAGTGGACTGTTAATCGTTCCTTTTCGTCCGATGCAAACACTATCTCCTTCGTACAAATAATCATCAACTGAAGTCATATATCCGCCAGTACCAAAAACCGGAATAAGGCCATTATCCAAATGTTTGTAATCTCTACCATTACCAATTTTCAGTATTTTCCCAATTGTAGTATCATTCCATTTCCCTAAAAACCCAGGGAAGCGTAACTTTGGAACGGCATCTTTGTTCTGACAAAACATTCTATTATTTAACCCTCGAATTAGGGATTCATATTTCTCAATTATTTTGCTTTGGGTAGAAATGCGCTCGTCAATTAGAGATAGAAATTCTGTTACCCTTTTTTGCTCAGAGAGCAATGGATAGGCTAATTTTATTCCTTTAATAATAGCTCCATTTAGATTCTCTTGGCTTCCCTGATTGCTTAAATCTCTAATTTCATCGTACCGTTTAGATAAATTATAAAACAAAAATTTTGAGGTCAAAACATCTGGATATGGTCTAATGGAAGCACATGCTTGATTAGTTGCAGCATCGATTCCTAGTATTGCAACTTTTCCTCTTGTTTTCCCTTGTCCGTACATTGCCATCAACAAACTTCCATTAGGTAATAACTTTGCAGAAGAACCTTGTAATCCTTCTTCTGTAATTTTTTCTTCAGTCTGATATATGGTATTGAAATCTATTAGACCAGTTGAAACCCAAGGAATATTTCCATCCCAATAACTAGGATTGGCTCTACTGGGGGTACCTCCAGAGGATATTTCCGAAACCACGCCTAATTCTTTCTCTTCCCATTCACCTTCAAACTCTGGGAATCTCAAATTCGGAACATTAGGGATGTTCAGTCTTTTCTATATCTTCTAACTAATTATTAAAATAAAACTAGAATTATATGGAGACTAAAAAAGTAATGGAAATCATTGATTTATGGAAAATCGACAAAAAACAGTATGTAAAAAAATCGAGCTACTCTGCTTATCTACTATTAGTCGAGAATCATCTTTTACCGGTTTTTGGTGAATTGGAAAGTATTGATGAAAGCGACGTACAGGCTTTTGTATTAAAGAAGTTAGCTGAAGGGTTAAGCCAAAAGACGATCAAAGACATTTTGATTGTCTTGAAAATGATATTAAAGTTTGGTAGTAAAAACAGGTTTTTTGAATATCAGCAATTTGATATTCAATTCCCAACAGAGAGGGAAAGACATGATATTGAAGTATTAAGCAAATCTAATCAAAAGAAAATAATGAATTATATTCAGTCACATTTCACCTTCAGAAATCTGGGCATTTACATTTGCCTTAGCGCTGGTATCCGGATTGGCGAAATCTGTGCGTTGACATGGGATGATGTGGACACCGAATCCGGCATTATTTGTATTCGGAAAACCATACAGCGAATTTACATTGTCGATAATGGGAACCGGCATACTGAGCTTTTGCTTGATACCCCTAAAACCAAAAATTCTATTCGAGATATTCCTATGAGCCGCGAATTGATAAAAATGTTGAAGCCTATCAAAAAAGTCGTAAACAGTTCCTTTTTCGTCTTGACTAATGACTCAAAACCAACAGAACCAAGAACCTACAGAAACTACTATAAGAAATTAATTACAGAACTAGATATTCCAGAGTTGAAGTTTCACGGTCTTCGTCACAGCTTTGCGACACGATGTATTGAAAGTAAGTGCGACTATAAAACTGTAAGTGTAATTTTAGGGCACTCCAATATCAGCACTACACTTAATCTATATGTCCATCCCAATTTAGAGCAAAAGAAAAAGTGTATAGATCAAATGTTACGGATTTTAAGATAAATACACAAAGTGAAAAAGACCTAATTCTATGCAATAATGTAAAGTTAGGTCTTTTAAGCATCTAAATGTTGGCATTAGTAATCATTGTCAAAATGAGATAAAAGAGATTTTAATCATATAAGGGGATGTATTCTTAGTTATGGAAAAGAAATTGAAGGAGATGAAATAGAAGCTGACCTAAGGGAATAATGGAAGCTGTGTGCAAATTGTGTGCAAATAAAGAAAAAAGCAGTTACAAAAATATTTTGTAACTGCTTTTGTTTAAATCTGTGAACCCAACTGGGCTTAAATCATTGACTATTTGATTGTTAGGCAATTGAGTCTGTTTCCAATAATTTCATTGATAACCTTTTGCGTCCCGATTGTAGTAATGCATTTGGGGTTAATGTATAGCTGCTTACATGCAAATAAAAGATGCTACAAATTTTATTTTTGTAACCTCTTGATATACAGTAGCGAGAGGCGGATATGATCCGCCGACCTCATGATTTTGAATAGTGCTAACTGCATTAGCCGCATATACTTCACCCATCGAAGTTATAATCAGCATTGTGTAGTAAAAAACTATAAAAGCCCTGCCACTCATCTAGGGTGCAGGGCATGAATTGTTTGTCGGCCAATGCCTGCGGCAGGAGGCTTTCGCTTCACTTTCATTGCACTACAGGGTTGGACTTCGTTCCACAACCTTACGTTCCATTCCGTTCATCGTCAGCCCCAGCCTCGGCAACCCACGCAAGAGTGTTTCTTTCATTCCATTGCGCTCAGGCCAACCCGTCGTTTTATTCCGCTCCCCTTTGGCCGTTCTTCCCCACAATCCAAATAACTCAGCCAAAACGTGAAACTTCATTCCACCCGCCCCAATTCTCTACATTGCATTCAGTCACCACCCTTGCTTTTCCCAACCCAATCAGCGGTATGCCCTGTGAAGTGTTTACCCCTGCAAACCAAAAACCACAAAAGCCCCACCGCCCTTTAATGGTGCAGGTAAAAATAAAGGATCATTCGCGCATAGCCTTCGTGCTTGCAGCCGGTTCGTCTCACTCATTCAACCGTTCGCTGGGACGTTCGTACCTCGCGACACAGTTCACTAATTCATTTCGTTCACCTTACCAGCTTCAGCACCGCACGTGTAAGTGTTTCGTACCTCAACACCCACGCTTTCCCCCACCCACGACAACAGCATTTCCACTTATTTTTACCAGCGAATTGTTTGCCCCATAAAGCCGGTTCCCGATCATTTTCGCTTTGTTCAGCCTTCATTGATCGTCTAACCATGCTATTGAAATGAGAATAACTTCCCACGCACCTCACAGTGCCAGTTATTTCCCATTTCAACAGCACATCATCATCATACCCGAAAGTTGACATTTCCCTTTAAAAAAATATATGTCAATTCAACAACTAATAGATGTAAACAAAATTGAATAAAATGCAATTTGCACTTTGATAGTGCAAATTTTATAAAAATACGCACTTTAATAGTGCATATTTGTTATTTTTGCACAAAATAAACTGCTATGGACAAATTATTTGAACAGTTTCAGAAACTTCTAAGAGAGACAGATGCCGGTTTCTTCCGGTACATTTATGCTGAGATAAATTGGGGAAGTCGTATGATTGGACTTACCGGTCCCCGTGGCGTTGGGAAAACTACGCTGGTTTTACAGCATATTAAAAAGAATATGAATCCCGCGGAGACGCTTTATGTAACTGCGGAGGATTTTTATTTTGCTGACAACAAGCTGATTGATTTAGCTGGTAATTTTGTAAAGCGTGGCGGGAAATACCTGTTTATAGATGAAATACATAAATACAAAGATTGGTCTAAGGAACTAAAACTGATCTATGATTATCATCCGGAACTGAATGTTGTGTTTACAGGTTCTTCGGTGTTGGATATCAAAAAAGGAGCCTCAGATCTAAGTCGAAGAGCCGTAATGTACAATATGCAAGGTCTGTCT
The DNA here is from genome assembly GCA_963677955.2 of Prolixibacteraceae bacterium. Taxonomy (GTDB): domain Bacteria; phylum Bacteroidota; class Bacteroidia; order Bacteroidales; family Prolixibacteraceae; genus Aquipluma. Next base: position 1,548,650 of record CAXXQR010000001.1, on the reverse strand, counting down.
TTCAGGGAGTATCTGCAATTGTTTCATCAAATGGCAGTCCAGCCATATTCTTTGGAAGAAATTCTGGGTCATAAAGCAGAACTTCCCGGAGTAAAACATCCATTGCCTTTGTTTGAAGATTATCTGAAAACAGGGTACTATCCTTTTGCATTAGAGGAAGGTTTTGAACTGAAGTTACAACAGATTGTTAACCAAACTTTGGAAACAGATATTCCGTTGTATGCTGGGATGAATGTGTCCACTGGCCGGAAATTGAAGCAACTGCTGGCCATTATTGCTAAAAGTGTGCCGTTTAAACCCAATATGACAACTATAGCAACTGCACTTTCGGCCAGCCGGAATAACATAACTGATTATTGCCTGTTTATTGAAGAAGCCGGAATGATCGCACAACTAAGGGATTCTACAGGAGGAATAAGAGGGTTGGGAAAGGTGGATAAAATTTATCTTGACAATACGAATCTGATTTACAGTTTAGCAGACGATAACTCCAATACCGGAAATATAAGAGAAACGTTTTTTCTGAATCAGCTAAGAGTAAAGTATGATGTAATAGCATCGCCTGTCGCTGATTTTCTGATTGGTGATTACACGTTTGAAGTAGGTGGAAAAAATAAAGGATTGAAGCAAATCCAAGGTACAGATAAAGCATTTATAGTAAAAGATGACATTGAACTGGGATATTTGAACACTATACCACTCTGGCAGTTCGGTTTAACCTACTGATTATGAAAATTGTCCTATTTTTACTTCCCGATTTGGCGCCATTTCACTTCCTGATTTGGCATAATTTTGCATCCTGATTTAGAAAATACAACTTGAGATTATAACAAACAATCTTCACAACTTAAAGAAACAATTGTATAAGCGAACAATACAAGCCAAAACTGTATCTTTACACCCAATGATTGGAATATTAATTATTAAATAGATTAATGTATTTGTATCATATTTGTACCATAAGACTCTAATTAACTGTTAATCAATACTCGTTGTTTTTGAAGAAGCGATCTCTCTATCGAGTAATTTGTAATTTTACCCAGACATCAAATAACATTGATAATTCAATATTTTGTGTGCAAATAAAAAGAGGCTACAACTCTTATTATTGTAACCTCTTGATTTACTGTAGCGAGAGCCGGGCATGATCTGGCGACCTCATGATTATGAATAGTGCTACCTACATTAGTCGCATACACTTCACCCATCCGGTTCGCAGCCATCAAAGTTGTAATCAGCATTGTGTAGTAAAAAACGATAAAAGCCCTGCCACCCATCTAGGGTACAGGGCATGAATTGTTTGTCGGCCAATGCCTGCGGCAGGAGGCTTTCGCTTCACTTCATTGCACACTAAAGGGTTGCACTTCGTTCCACCACCTTTCGTTACATTTCGTTCATTGTCAACCCCCAGCCTCGACTACCCACACAAGAGTGCTTCATTCATTCCATTTCGCTCAGGCCAACCCGCCGTTTCATTCCGCTCCCCTTTGGCTTTCCTGTCCCACGTTCCGAGACTCAAAGCCAAAACGGGAAGCTCCATTCCACCCACCTCAATTCGCTACTTTGCATTCAGTCACCACACTTGCTTTTCCCTACCCAATCAGCGGTATGTCATGCGATAATGGTTATCCCGAAAAACCCAAAGCGCCAAAGTTTTCCAAACGTCCTAACGGTGTAAGTGAAATAAAAGAATATGGGAGAGTCGGTGAGCATGTTCTGGAGAATGCAGGATTCGGAGCTTAATTACTACAGTCAATAAAAAAATAATCTCCTAATTTTCTGCCAAAATTATATCATCTAAGGTCTACAGCAGGTTTTGAAGTCACTTGCACTATTCAATGCAAATCTTGAGATAACAAAAGTTGTGTGCAAATTGTGTGCAAATAAAGAAAAAAGCAGTTACGAATTTATTTCGTAACTGCTTTAATTTCAGGGTGTGGGCCCACCTGGGCTTGAACCAGGGACTCCCTGATTATGAGTCAGGTGCTCTAACCAACTGAGCTATGGGCCCTGAATAGGATTGTATCCTAATTTTTTCGGTGTGCAAGTTTAGTGAATTCGCACAAATTTAACAAGAAAAATTTTCAATTTTCCGATGATTCGGTCTCACGCACAGTCTGTGGTTCGTTTTCAGTATTTTGAATCTCATCATTTGCCAATTCTTCTTTCTTGTCAAGCCTATTAAACTGTTTGCGATAAAAAATCAGTATCGAGAATATACCAACTGAGATGGCAGAATCGGCTACATTAAATACTGGCCTGAAAAACTGGAAGTCGCTTCCTCCGGCAAATGGCACCCACGATGGATAAACACCAGAGAACAGCGGAAAATAAAACATATCAACAACGCGGCCGTGTAAAAATGAAGCATAGCCGCCGCCTGAAGGAAACAGACTGGCAACCTGGCCATAACTGTCGTTAAAAATAAGGCCGTAAAAAGCACTGTCGATAATGTTTCCAATAGCACCGGCAAAAATTAATGAAACACAGGCAATGAATCCCATCGGGATATCCTTCTTAACGAGTTTAAGAATGTACCAGCCAATACCAAAAACGGCAGCTACACGAAATAAACTCAGGAATATCTTTCCGTAATTACCTCCAAATTCGTAGCCAAAAGCCATTCCATTATTTTCAACGAAGTGAATCAGGAACCATTTCCCAATCACCGGAAATTCTTCGCCTAGCGTCATGTTAGTTTTGATCCATATCTTCAGGATTTGGTCGACCAGAAGAACCAAAACAACGATGAATATTGATTTTGTTAATTTTGACATTTTTTACCTGATAAAAAAATGATTGGAAGATTTGCTCCTCCAATCATTCCTTCTTTATATTCGAATCTCTTTATTTCTGATTGTTTTTTGCATCAATGCTAAGCGTAGCATGAGGTACGGCACGCAAACGTTCTTTCGAAATCAGTTTCCCGGTTTCCCGGCAAATGCCATAAGTTTTATTTTCAATCCGCACCAAAGCCGCCTGCAGGTACTGAATGAATTTCTGCTGACGCTGAGCCAGCTTGCCTGCTTCCTCTTTCGAAAGGGTTGCAGCACCTTCCTCCAAAACCTTAAAGGTCGGTGATGTATCTTGAGTGTCATTTCCATCGCTCTGAGTTATGGAACTTTTGTACATCACATAATCCTTTTGTGCTTTTTCGAGTTTGTCAAGAATAATTAACTTAAATTCCTGAAGTTCCTCGTCCGAATATCTGTTTTTCTCACTCATAACTTTAAGCTTTAGTTTCGTGCCTGATTTCAGCTATTTTGCTCCTGCCAGACTTTAAAATTATAAAAATATTTCGATTTCAAATGCGCTTTTAATCAAGACGGATTCTGAATTAGCTGCTATTTTCTAACCACCTGAATCAGTGCTTCCACATCCGTGTCAATTTCGACTGAATGTGAGTTTTCGATGTCAAGCTTATCAATCATAACTAGTTCTGATGCAAGCGTTTGGTTGCTGATATAATCTTTGAAATTGGCAACTGCCAAATCATAAAATTCGTGTTTCTGAATTTTCAGGATAATGCGATCAGTAACTTCAAAATCACTTTCTTTCCTGATATTCTGAATCTTATTGATAAATTCACGGGCAATTCCTTCCTGTTTCAGTTCTTCGGTCAGGTTGATGTCGAGGGCAATGGTTAAACCGCCTTCGCTGGCAACAAGCCATCCCGGGATGTCTTCCGTGTGAATTTCAACATCGTCAAGACCAAGCAACACAGATTCGCCGTTGATGTTCATTTGGTAGCTTCCTGATTTTTCAAGCTGACCAATATCTGCCTGACCAAAACCTGCAATTTCTGCTGAAATCTGCTTCATCAGTTTGCCGTATTTCGGGCCAAGTGTTTTAAAGTTAGCCTTAATCTTTTTGCTGATAATTCCGGTCGAATCATTTAGGTATTCAACTTCTTTCACATTTACTTCAGAAAGAATGATGTTTTTAACTGCATCGAATTGCTCCTGAAATTCTTTATTTAATACCGGAACCATGATTTTTGCCAGCGGTTGACGCACTTTCAGCTTTTCTTTCCGACGAAGTCCCAGAATCATGGACGACGCTTTTTGGGCAAGGGCCATTTTCTGTTCCAGATCTTCGTTGATCAATTGATGGTCAAATGTTGGAAAGTCGGCCAGGTGAACGCTCTGGTCGGCTTCTTTTCCTGAAATTTTATTCAGATCGGTATAAAGTAAATCTGAAAAGAATGGAGCAATTGGTGCAGAAAGTTTCGCAACCGTATCCAAACAAGTATAAAGTGTCTGATAGGCAGATATTTTTTCTTTGTCGTAAGTTCCTCCCCAATAACGTTTGCGGCTTAATCGAACGAACCAGTTGCTTAAATTTTCGGAAACAAACTCCGAAACGGCTCGTCCGGCGCGGGTTGGCTCGTAATTTTCGTAGCTTTCACCAACTTCTTTCACCAACGAATTCAGCAACGAAATGATCCACCGATCCAATTCAGGGCGTTCATCAACCGGAATTTCATCTTCGGCATAAGTAAAACCATCAATGTTGGCATACATAGCGAAGAAATTGTACGTATTGTAAAGCGTTCCGAAGAATTTACGTTTCACTTCATCAACTCCGCTGATGTCAAATTTCAGGTTGTCCCACGGTTGCGAATTGGTCAGCATGTACCAGCGCAACGGATCGGATCCGTTTTCCTCGATGGCCGAGAATGGATCGACAGCATTTCCCAACCGTTTCGACATTTTGTTGCCGTTTTTGTCGAGCACCAAACCGTTCGAAATAATATTTTTGAAGGCCACCGATTCGCTGATCATGGTTGAAATTGCATGAAGCGTAAAGAACCATCCACGCGTTTGGTCAACTCCCTCAGCAATAAAATCGGCCGGGTATACCTCGTTAAACTTTTCTTTGTTTTCGAAAGGGTAGTGTCGCTGGGCAAAAGGCATTGCTCCTGAATCGAACCAAACATCAATCAGGTCGGGTTCACGGAACATCTTCTTGCCAGTCGGCGAAACCAAAAATATCTCGTCAACAAACGGGCGATGCAAATCAATTTTGTCGTAATTGGACTTCGAATTGTTGCCAACTTCAAATCCTTGGTATATATTTTTCTCCATGAAACCTGCGGCAACAGCAGCATTGATTTCATTCATCAATTCCTCGGTTGAACCAATGCATTTAGTTTCTGTGCCATCTTCGGTTCTCCATATTGGTAGCGGAGTTCCCCAGAATCGCGAACGGCTCAGGTTCCAGTCAACCAAATTTTCGAGCCAGTTTCCGAAACGTCCTGTTCCGGTTGATTGCGGTTTCCAGTTGATGGTATTATTCAGGGCGATTAATTTGTCTTTTACTGCTGTTGTCCGGATAAACCACGAATCCAGTGGATAATACAGAATTGGTTTATCGGTTCTCCAGCAATGTGGGTAGTTGTGCACGTGTTTTTCAACTTTAAATGCCTTGTTCTCCCTTTTCAACATCACAGAAATATCGATGTCAACAGTCGCATCATCTTCAGTGAGTGTTTCATCGTATTCATTCTTCACGTATCGTCCGGTAAACTCGGAATATTCAGTCAGGTTCACATATTCAGCAACAAACTGCGGATCCATGTTTTCAACCAAAAAGAAGCGACCATTTCGGTCAACCAATGGCTGACGTTTGCCATCGAGATCGTCAACAATTAATGGCGAAATGCCAGACTGTTTGGCCACGCGGTCGTCATCGGCACCAAACGTAGGTGCGATGTGAACGATTCCGGTACCATCTTCTGTAGTTACAAAATCGCCGGTGATCACGCGAAACGCATCACCTTTTGGTTTTACCCAATTGATGAGTTGTTCGTAATTCACTCCTTCCAAATCTGTACCCGAATATTCAGCCAGAACGCGGAACGGTATTTTTTTGTCGCCTGGGTTGTAATCTTCCAGCGGCAAACTTTCATTTTTCAGATCAAAATGTGCAGCCAGCAGATTTTTTGCCAGAATTAATGTTACCGGCGCGCCAGTATATGGATTAAACGACCTGACTTTCAGGTAAGTGATTTTTGGACCAACACACAAGGCCGTGTTCGACGGTAATGTCCATGGAGTTGTTGTCCAGGCCAGAAAATACAGATCAGTATCTACGTTTTCGAATAGAAATTCAGATTTTTCGTTTCGGATGGCTTTAAATTGCGCAACTGCTGTAGTATCTTTTACATCGCGGTAACATCCTGGTTGATTGAGTTCATGTGAACTTAATCCTGTTCCGGCAGCCGGTGAAAATGGTTGAATAGTATATCCTTTGTAAAGCAGGTTTTTTTCGTAAAGCTGCTTCAGCAACCACCAAATACTTTCCATATAATGACTGTCGTAAGTCACATACGGATCGTCCATGTTTACCCAATAACCCATTTGCCGGGTCAGCTCTTCCCACTCTCGGGTATATTTCATGACCTCAGTGCGACAAGCTGAATTGTATTCGGCAACACTTATTTTTTTACCAATGTCATCTTTCGTAATTCCAAGCGATTTTTCGACGCCAAGCTCGACCGGAAGTCCATGGGTGTCCCAGCCGGCCTTGCGGTGAACCCGAAATCCTTTCATGGTTTTGTAGCGGCAGAATGTATCTTTGATCGCACGGGCCATTACGTGATGAATTCCGGGCATTCCGTTAGCAGAAGGTGGACCTTCATAAAAAACAAAGGTCGGATGTCCTTCGCGCGTAGAAATACTTTTGTGGAATGTATCGTCGTCTTCCCATCTTTTCAATACTTCTTTATTGATTTTGGAAAGGTCTAATTGCTTGTAAACCTGAAATTTATTGCTCATCAAAACCTAAATTTATGCCTATTTTTTTTAAAGGTACAAATATAGAAAAAAAAGGAATTGGAATTCCAAAAGAAGACACATAGAAAACCATCACCTTTGTGTTAAATCTTTGGATGTGAATATTTCAGGAAGAAGGGAAGTAAAAAGACATGAAGATTTTCCGTTTATCCTGAATAAAACAAACCCCGGTATAAATTGCAACGCAACTACGCCGGGGTTAAATATTTTTCAGGAAGCCAGTTTAGTCAACAAACTTATAACCGATTCCTTTCAATGTTTTTATCTGATCATTCCCGATTTTTTCCCGTAATTTCCGGATGTGAACGTCAATGGTACGGTCGCCAACTACAACATTGTCGCCCCAAACCGAGTAATAAATTTCTTCGCGGGTAAACACTTTGCCCGGTTTTGAAACCAGCAACGACAGCAATTCAAATTCTTTTCGCGGCAGAACCATTTCAGTTCCATCTTTCATTATCAGGTAACGTTCTTTGTCGATAATTAAATTACCAATTGTGATGGTATGAGCGCTTTCAATAACGGTAACAGGTGCTGCTGTAGTGGTTGAAGTACGTTTCAGAAGTGCCTTTACCCTGCTAACCAGAACTTTTGGCCGGATTGGTTTGGTAATGTAATCGTCTGCACCGGCTTCGAAGCCTGCAATTTGCGAATAATCTTCACCACGGGCAGTAAGAAATGCAATGATGGTGTGTTGCAAAGAGGGGATTCTTCTGATTTCTTCGCATGCAGCAATTCCATCCATTTCGGGCATCATCACATCCAGAATAATCAGATCCGGTAGTGTTTTTTCAGCCACTTTTATGGCCTCGATGCCGTTCTGGGCAGTGTAAACCTTATATCCTTCTTTTTCTAAATTATAGCTGATAAATTCCAGAATATCAACTTCGTCATCCACCAGCAGAATTTTTGATTGACTTTCGCTCATAGTTGTTTTGAATTTGAATTTAAAAGTAGATATTACTTTTGGTTCGTTTGATATGTTTGCTCTAAAATTGGAAGAAATTTAGCAATTTCATTTTAAATGAACCTGTTTTTTAGCTTTTTATTAATTGCTTACGCGTACAATTTGTTACAATTTAGCTTTTTCAAGGGTAAATGTAAATGTTGTTCCCTTATCAATCACACTCTTTACGTTGATGGTTTGTTCATGCGCTTCAATAATATGTTTCACGATCGATAATCCAAGGCCGGTGCCGCCCTGCTCGCGTGAACGTGATTTGTCTACCCGGTAAAAGCGTTCGAAAATACGGTATAAATCATTCTTGTCCATACCAATTCCATTATCACTGACTTCGATTAAGATAGTTTCGTGCAAGTCATAGAAACCTACTTTCACATGGCCTCTTTTTTTGCCGTATTTAATACCGTTTCCGACTAAATTATTCATTACTTCCATAATCCGTTTCTTGTCGGCCCGAACCATAATCGGCTTATCAATCCGGGTTACAAACTGAAGCGAAATGTTGCGTTCGTTAGCCAGCATCTGGGCCAGTTCAAACACATCTTCGGTAAGTTTAACCAGATCAAAATCAATGTAATTCAGGGTGAGTTCTCCGGATTCAAGTTTGGTGATTGACTCAAGATCTTCAACAATCGAAATCATACGGTCGATACTTTTCTCCGTTCGCTGGAGATATAATTTGTTGATTTTAGGATCATCGACGCCACCTTCAAGCAATGTCAAAACATATCCCTGAATGTTAAAAATCGGAGTTTTGAGTTCGTGTGAAACGTTTCCGACAAACTCCTTACGATAACGTTCCAAATCTTTCAGTCGGGTAATTTCCTGAGTTTGATTTTTGGTCCATTCTTCAACCTCTTTCTGCACATCAGAAATGTTTGTTGAGCTGATTAGCTCAAAAAGACGTCCTTTTTTTTCGGTAAGCGGTGCTTCGCGAATGATTTTGTAAACAGGAGTTATTTTATCGTTGATGTATCGGTTGATAATAAACAAAACCAAAAAATAAGATACTGCGCAAAACAGGGTTATAAAAATAAGTGATGTAACAAAACTGAAGTCTTTCTTTGATTCAATCAGAAAAAAACTGAAGTTGGCTATAAGCAACAGAACGGTAATGTACAACGATAGTCGTTTTGCCGAGTAAGTTTTCATATTGAAATTTAATTTGGGTAATCCGGTACAAAATTAATTGATTTTCTGAGGCATTTCATTTTTTGTGACTCCTGAATGAGGTAGGTTCTTCAGGTTTAACGTCGTGGAAAGGTTGTAAATAAAAAATCCGGACCTTTAAAGACCCGGATTTTCGTATGCTGGTTGAATAAATTACAATCCAAAAGCGCTTTTTATCTGGTCAACGTAGTCGAGTTTTTCCCAGGTAAACAATTCAACTTCCAACTCGATTTTACCGTTGTATGGCGATTCAAATACCTTAGTTACAGTTTGTGGCTGGCGTCCCATGTGCCCGTAAGCAGCAGTTTCGCGGTAAATTGGGTTACGAAGTTTGAGCCGTTTTTCAATAGCTGCTGGTCTCAAGTCAAAAATTTCCTGAATCTTTTCCGAAATTTGCGAGTCTGTCAATCCAAAAAGCGCGGTTCCTTTAGTTTCAACATAAACTCCTACCGGTTTTGCAACTCCAATGGCATACGAAAGCTGAACAAGCATTTCGCTGGCAACACCAGCTGCAACCATATTTTTTGCAATATGTCGGGCGGCATAAGCGGCCGAACGATCAACTTTCGACGGATCTTTTCCGGAGAAAGCCCCGCCACCGTGTGCGCCGCGACCACCATAAGTGTCGACAATAATTTTACGTCCTGTAAGGCCTGTGTCTCCATGTGGGCCGCCAATTACAAATTTCCCGGTGGGATTTACATGGTAAATTATTTCTCCGGAAAATAATGCCTGAAGCCTTTCGGATAAATGAGCTTTTACGCGAGGAATAAGAATTTCGATGACATCTTTTTTGATTTTTGCCAGCATTGGCTCATCTGCATCAAAATCGTCGTGTTGCGTCGAAACCACAATAGTGTGAACGCGTTTGGGGGTATGGTCGTCGTTGTATTCGATGGTTACCTGCGATTTTGAATCGGGGCGGAGATAAGTCATCACCTTTTCTTCGCGGCGAATAGCAGCTAATTCAACCAAAATACGATGCGACAAATCAAGCGCAAGAGGCATGTAATTGTCTGTTTCGGAATTTGCATAACCAAACATCATTCCCTGGTCGCCGGCTCCCTGATCCATTTTATCAGCCTTGTCAACGCCTCGGTTAATGTCCGGACTCTGCTCGTGAATGGCACTGAATACACCGCACGAATCGCCGTCGAAGCGGTATTCTGCTTTGGTGTAACCAATCTGGTTAATTACCCGACGTGCAGTTTCCTGCACATCAACGTATGTATTCGATTTTACCTCGCCGGCAAGTACAACCTGTCCGGTGGTAACCAATGTTTCGATGGCAACTTTCGAGTTGGCATCGAACGCGAGAAACTCATCCAAAAGTGCATCCGATATCTGATCGGAAACCTTGTCAGGATGGCCCTCTGAAACTGATTCACTGGTGAAAAAATAACTCATAATTTGATCAATTTTTGAACCTTAGTCACTACAGTAAAAACACTGAATGACTTCGGGCTGAATGAATTAAAAAAATTGTGGAAGAATTGATCGAAAAGCAAGATGAAAAAGCGACTTCGTTTTAGCATTTTTTTCCGTGGTTGCAATCAGCACAAATTTATCCACATAACAAGTGCAAATATATGAATTTTTCTCGGACAAGCAGGTCTTTATTTGGGAAAAATATTTTTACTTATTTCTGGTTAAATCCTGAAATACATTTTCCAGACTTTGTTGTTGTTCCTTCATGGTCAGTATAACAAGTTGATTTTTAACGGCAAACTTAAAGAGTACAGGCCGAATGTCGATGCTGTCGCGAGCTTCAGCAATAAATTTTCCAGGTTGAATTTCATCAACTTTTACAATCTCCTGAAGATTTTGAAGTGATTCAAGTTCCGGTTTCTTATCAAATTCTATAAAAACGATTTGCTTTTGTGCAAATTGTCCGCCGCGAAGTTGTTCAATAGAACCGTCGGCAACTAAGATTCCTTTATTAATCACAACTACACGGTTGCAAATGGCTTCAACTTCCTGCATAATGTGTGTCGAAAGCATGACAGTTTTATTCGCACTGATTGTCCGGATTAGTTGCCTGATTTCTTCTAATTGATTGGGATCCAGTCCGGTGGTTGGTTCATCCAGAATCAGAACTTGCGGATCGTGAATCAAAGCCTGAGCTAAACCGACCCGCTGACGATATCCTTTCGACAGAGCTCCGATTTTCTTATGCTGTTCCGCTTTCAGTCCGGTTAGTTCGATCATTTTCAGAACCTGCTCCTTTTTATGCTGAAGTTTGCAGAATCCGGCGACCATTTCAAGGTATTCTCTGACATACAAATCAGTATAAAGTGGATTGTTTTCAGGTAAATAACCGATTTGTGATCGGACGGATACATTTTTGGTTTCAACCAACTTGCCATTAATCGTGATATTTCCACCATCAGTTGAAAGATAGCCGGTGATAATCTTCATTAAGGTTGATTTTCCGGCACCGTTTGGCCCCAGAAATCCGACCAATTCTCCTGTTCCAATCTCAAATGAAACCTGATCAAGTGCTTTCTGACTTCCGTAAAACTTACTTACTTCGGAAATTTTAATGGACATATCATTGAAAATTTGCTTCGTAAAAGTATAGATTTCTCTTGATTTTCGAACGTTATTTCAGGTTATACAGTGGTTTCAGGAGAATTTTAACTTCAGGACTTACCGGTAATACATTTATTATTCTCGGCTTACGGAATTTTTTGCATTGAAATCCTCTAAATAGACTTTCGGCTTTCGTTTTTATTAACTTTAAATTAACTTTGTCGCCCATCAACATCGGGTTAAATGAAGGATCTGAACTTTAACTACATCGAGGATTTGACGAAGTATCAACGGCAAAAGACTTCGCTGGTACGAATTGGAAGCGTATTACTTGGAGCTGATAATTCGATCCGGATTCAATCTATGACTGACACTGATACCAGTGATACTGAGGCGACTGTAGAACAAATTATACGCATTATCAAGGCGGGAGCCGATTTTGTTCGTGTTACAGTTAGGGGTGTTAGCGATGCCGAGAATCTTCGGAATATTAAACGGGAACTTGTAGCCCGGGGATATGAAAATCCGTTAGTTGCCGACATTCATTTTAATCCGCATTTGGCTGAAATAGCTGCCCAGCACATTTCCAAAATACGAATCAACCCTGGGAATTTTTACGACAAACGAGCCAAATTCGAACACCATCTGTACACCGACGAGGAATATAAGGCCGAACTTCACAAAATTGAAGATCAGTTTGTTCCCTTTCTGCAAATGTTGAAAGACACCAACACCGCTCTTCGTATTGGTGCGAATCAGGGATCATTATCCGACAGGATTATGAGTCGTTACGGAGACACTCCTGCCGGAATTGCCGAATCGGTTATGGAGTTTCTTCGCATTTGCCAAAAACAGGACTTCAATAACGTGGCTATTTCGATTAAATCGAGCAACACACGCACCATGGTTTATACAGTGCGTTTGCTGAATTACAAAATGAGGCTCGAAGACATGACTTATCCGCTTCACCTTGGGGTTACAGAGGCTGGAGAAGGCGAAGATGGACGAATAAAATCGGCTGTTGGAATTGGGGCATTGCTGGCTGATGGAATTGGAGACACACTGCGGGTTTCGTTAACTGAAGCGCCTGAAAATGAAATATCAGTGGCGCGAAAACTGATTAATCACATAGAAACATATAAAAACCACAAACCTATAAAAGCGCCGCTTTTTGCGCAGATTAATCCATTTGAATACGAAAGGCGCTCCGTTAGGCCTGTTCTAAAATTGGGAGATAAACATTTGCCTGTGGTAATGGCTGATTTGCGCGGACGGACACTTTCTGAAATTCTGCCGCTTCGTGGAAAGCAAATTCCTGAATATTTTTTCGATGGTTTGGAAGTGCTTGATATAGAAGGTAATGTATATCCAATATTAACGCTTGAAGAATATTTATTTGGTGGTTCTCATTGGGGACAAACCAAATTTATTCGCACAAATAAGGAGGAATTCGATCATTTCATGAACGAAAATCCGGAAATAATTACCAAGCTAAAACAAACGCGGAAGACTATTTTGATTTTGGAAAGTTTCAACAAAAACCCGTTTGCTGAACTTCGGGCTTTCTTTATGACGCTTGAATCGCACATTTGGAAAGTTCCGGTAGTGATTTTCAGGAAATACAATGAGCGATACCTGGAGAACCTACAGATCAAAGCTGCTGCCGATTTGGGAGGGTTGTTGATTGATGGTTACGGCGATGGTTTATGCATAACCAATGAATCGGAACAAATAACATTTACCGACCTGAAAGATCTGAGTTTCTCAATTCTTCAGGCTAGCCGGATGCGTTTGACAAAAACAGAATTTATCTCTTGCCCCGGTTGCGGTCGAACATTGTTCGATTTGCATGAAACAACTATAAAAATCAAAGCCCATTTTAATCATCTTGATCATCTGAAGATTGGCGTTATGGGTTGCGTGGTAAACGGACCGGGTGAAATGGGCGACGTTGATTATGGTTTTGTGGGTGCCGGTCCCGGAAACGTGAATTTATATAAAGGTCAAAAACTCATTAAACGGCACATTCCGTTTGAGCAAGCTGTTGAGGAACTCGAAGCGCTAATTCGCGAAAACGGTGACTGGAAAGACCGTGAAGCATAGTTGCTACTGGAGTTTCCAGTAATAATCAACCTTTTACCAATGTTGAAACGGCATAAAGCGGAACAATTTCAATGTTTCCGTCTCTGCCAAAATTTTCAAGAGAAGAACGGATACCCCTGTTAAGATTCTTTTCCTTCATAAACAAGCGTATGCTCTGCATCTTTCCCCGGTACCCGGACTTAATTTCAACAGGCACGATTTCAGAACCCTGACGGATGACATAATCAACTTCAGCATTACTGCCGCGCTCAAGTCGGTGCCAGTAAAAAAGCTCCGGCTTCTCGAAAATCGATGACGCTTTAATAAGTTCCAATCCGGCATAAATTTCGGCCAGACTTCCCTTATTCACCATCTCCATTTCTTCAACAACCAAATATTCCCGAATGTCCAGTCCAAGGATGTGTTGAAAGATACCGGTGTCGTACAATAAAACCTTGAACTTCTTGGGATCCATTTGTGCACCCAAAGGAAATCCATTGGCTGAGGTGTGATATATTGGATAAGCCAGGCCGGCCTTCATTAGCAGTTCGAGAGTTTCCTTAATTTGAGGATGACTGGCCTTGGCAATCACATTTGAAAATACAAATTTGGCTCCGGCCTGTTCTACGATACTGGCAAAAACTTCCCTGATACGACTTTCAGGAACACGTTTGTGATATTTCGAGAAGTCGTCGCGTATCGATAAAGTCAAATCATTCAAAACATTTAATGCATCGTATAAGCCTTTGTTTTCAGCGAGTTGACGAACGACTTCGGGCATTCCTCCAATTAACAAAAACCTTCTGAAATATTCAGTGAGCTTGTCATGAAAAACCGGATTTAAAGGATTGTCTGGAGATGCATTCCCTATCAGGTCAATATATTGATCCATTTGGTTAGCCATCAGAAATTCCTGAAATGACATCGGGTACATAAACATCGAACGGATACGACCGACGCCAAAGGAAGGCAATTCGGCCAGAGCAAATTCGAGTAGCGAACCTGCTGCAATGACATGCAATCCGGGCAAATCTTCGTAGAAAAACCGTAATGCCTGAATAGCTCTCGGGCAAGCCTGAATTTCATCAAAAAACAGCAAGGTCTCATTTTCCCGAATGGCCTTTCCGTAGAATGCTGATAATTCGAGACAAATTCGGGCTGGATTAAGATCCTTTTGGAAGAATCCAGCTACAACTGAATCCTTTTCCAGATTAACTTCAATAAAGTTTTCAAAGGTTTGGCCAAGCTTCCTGACGATGAAAGTTTTGCCAACTTGTCGGGCACCGCGCAACAAAAGAACCTTCCGTTCTGGTGATTCTTTCCACTTGAGTAATTGATTTAGAATTAATCGCCTCATAACTGCCTGATTATTTGCATAAATAATTCAATTTAAACAAAACGTCAGGACAAATATATATCAAAAACACCAAAAAGTCAAGGCGAATAATCGAACAAAACACCAAAAAGTCAAGGCAAATAATAAGTATTACAAGTATTGGTAAAAGATCTTTTCAACTTTCTGTCCGGGTTGAAGCCAAAATCCTTTAAGGCCTGAAGCTATTGCGGCATCAACGTTTAAGTGCGAATCGTCAATAAATACTGATTCTTCAGGATTTATACCTGAAAGGCGAATAATTTCCTGAAACGATTCCCGAGATGGTTTTCGGTATCCAATTTCATTCGAATAAAAATCAATTTCAAAAAGCGAAGAAACTTCAAATCCATGTAGTTTCCTGAAATCGGAATGATATTTTTCGACATGAATGGCGTTGGTGTTACTAAAAAGGTAAATCTTAAAATCTCTTCTGAGGTTTTTTACAAGTTCAACCCGGATTGCCGGAAAGTCGAGCAACATAGCCGTCCATGCATTATCAATTTCCTGAAATGAAACTGGTTCGGGAAGTAATGCCATCACACCCTTTCTGAATTCATCAGGAGTAACCTGCCCTTGTTCCATCCTGAAAAAAATATCGTGATCGTACGAAAGTCCCGAATTGGCTAGAAGTTGAGGCATTCCAAGTTTTGCAAAGGCTTCGATTGTTTTTTGAGGGTTAATATTCAGTAACACTCCGCCCAAATCGAAAATGATGTTTTTAATTCCGTTTAATATTTCCATGAGTTCATCAATAAGTTCGCAAAAGTCAGAAAAAATCCTGAATAATGAAGAAAGACTGTGTATTCGAATCTTTCCAAATGATCGGATACTTATCTTTGGACGGTAGAAAAATTCAACTTATGGGAAACCCGCAAACGATTTGGTACAATATAGATAAGAATCTGGTTGAGACGATTGACCAGCGAAAATTGCCCTTTGAAAATTTAATCATTGAGATTCGGACACTGAAAGAAGCTCGTTTGGCAATCAGCGAAATGATTGTGAGAGGCGCACCTTTGATTGGAGTGACTGCTGCTTATGGAATGTTTCTGGCTGCTGAAAACTATTCGGGGACTGATTTTTTTTCGGAAATGAAGCGGGCAGCTGAATGGCTGAAATCATCAAGACCGACTGCCGTGAATCTGGCTTTTGCTGTCGATGAAGCTCTGGAAACAATTTCGGAGACAAAATCCAATGAAGAAAATGCCCGATACCTTTTCCAATATGCTGAATCGTTGAAAAACCGCGAAATTGAATTCAGCAAAAACATTGGAAAACATGGATTGGAAATCATTCGCTCGATCAGTCAGACTAAAAAAGGGAATCCGGTTAATATTTTGACACATTGCAACGCAGGGCGACTTGCTTGTGTGGAATTGGGCACCGCAACGGCTCCTATTTATCTGGCTCATGAAGCTGGAATTCCGCTGCATGTTTGGGTTGACGAAACACGCCCCAGAAATCAGGGAGCGCGCCTTACAGCATGGGAACTGGGCGAGGCCGGAATTCCGCACACCATAATTCCAGACAATACTGGTGGTCACCTTATGCAGCACAAAATGGTTGATATGGTTATTGTTGGAAGCGATCGTACGACTTTAAACGGCGATGTGGCCAATAAAATTGGAACATATTTGAAAGCTCTGGCTGCTGCTGATAACGAAATTCCGTTTTATGTAGCGCTTCCTTCAACCACAATCGACTGGACATTGAACGACGGCCTTTCTGAAATTCCGATTGAACAGCGCGATGGACGCGAAGTTTCGTTCATGGATGGAAAATTCGAAAATGAGATTCGTGAATTTCAAATTCTTCCGGAGAAAAGTCCTGTCGCTAACTATGGATTTGATGTAACTCCGGCTCGATTGGTTACCGGCCTCATCACCGAGCGAGGTGTTTGCAAAGCAAGCCGCGAAGGCATTTTAAGTTTATTTCCTGAAAAGATACAGAGCAATGACTGAAGGATACATCAAATTTAATTGCAACTGGGAACAGAAAGAAATCCTGATTCAGAAAGAATTGTTTCAGGAATTGGAAAAAGAACGAACACGACTGCACAAGTTGCGCTTAATTGGAATGTATTCCAATGGAATTGGATTCGGAAATATTTCTGTTCGTCCAACTAAATCAGAAACATTTATCATTACCGGAAGCGCAACCGGGCAATTTTCAGTTTTAAATCAATCACATTATTCGCTTGTGACAGGTTACAATTTCGAAGAAAATTCGATTTCATGTGCTGGCTTAACTAAAGCGTCGGCCGAAAGTCTCACCCATGTGGCTGTTTATGAAAGTCTTCCGGAAGTTGGTGCGGTAGTCCACGTGCACTGTTTATGGCTTTGGGAAAAGCTTCTGAATAAATTTCCGACGACCTTGCCTGAAATTGAATACGGAACTCCTGAAATGGCTTATGCCGTTCAGAAAATGGTTTTGGAAGCGAATTCTCAGGATGATAAAATTATTATCATGGGCGGACATCAGGAAGGTATTTTGGCCTGGGGTTCAAATCTTCACGATGCAACTGAACAAATTTTAAGAATTTACAATCAATACAAATAATGAATAAAATTGCGATCATTGGTGGTTCCGGACTCGAGAATCCAGCTATTTTGAAAAATGCCACCGAGCTAAAAATTGATACACCGTTCGGACCGACAACTTCTTACTTTAAATGTGGAACAATTAACGGACACGAGGTCGCTATTCTTTCGCGTCATGGAAGGCAACACACCATACCGCCAACGCAGGTAAACAATCGGGCAAATATTTGGGCTATCCGCGAAATTGCCTGTACACATATTTTGGCAACAACGGCTTGCGGTAGTTTACGGCAGGAAATCGGAAGGGGCGATTTTGTGGTTTTGGATCAGTTTATCGATTTTACTAGGCACCGGCCAATCACTTTTTTCGAATCCTTTGAGCCTCGCGAAATGAAGCATACACCTATGGCTGATCCGTTTGACAGTTTTCTCAGGTATAAAATTCTAGAAACCGCGAGAGAACTTGGCATGAAGGTTTTTGAGAAGGGAACGGTTGTAACGATCGAAGGCCCACGTTTCTCAACTCGGGCTGAGTCGAACATTTTCCGGTTATGGGGTGCCGATGTAATTAATATGTCCACCGCCCCTGAAGCGATTTTGGCCAACGAATTGGGGATTCCTTACGCGGCAATAGCTATGAGTACCGACTACGATTGCTGGAAAACTGATGAAGCGCCGGTTACCTGGGGCGATGTTTTGAAAGTATTTAATCAGAATGTTTCACATGTGATTGATTTGTTGGTTCATACAATCGGAAAAATTTGATTCATTCCTTTGTTGCAATTTTTTTAATCTTTTCTGATTTTGATTGTATCTCAAGAAGTATTTGGCACACGATTTGTAAAATGAGAAACATTAAAAGTAGTCTCAAAGCCATGAACACTTTTTACGATTGGTCAATTTTTAAGGTTAAAAGAGAAAAGGTTTTTAAAATTTGTCCAATTAGATACATCAGATAATCAAAGTCATTCCGGAGTTTTGGAATGGCTTTTTTTATTTTCGGAATTGTGATCTGAGATAGAGCAAAAAAAGCTCCGGAAGGAGCTCTGAATATTATTCGTTTATATGAATCCAAACGCCGGATTGGGGATTTTTATAGAGAAGGGCATTAAGTTCTTTTTGCGCTTCTTCCATAGTTACAAATCCTTCCATGGCAACACGGTTGAGGCCGTTAAAAATACCAAGGTTTTTGCCGGTAAATCCTTGTTCCTTCAGTTGAAGAATGTATTTATTCGCATTTTCCTCACTCCTGAAACTTCCGCCAATAATGTAATATTTGAATTGAGTAGCTTCACCAACTTTTACATTTTCAGTATAATCTGCAGTGTTTTCTACTAAAGTGTTTGCCGGTGCAATGGTTGTGTTACGCGATAACGCATCCCACAATCCCATGTCCGATTTCGACAAATATTCTTTGTTGTGCTTTATCGGAATTAGAGCCAAAGCAACCAACAATGGAACCGCGACAACCAGCTTTTTTAATTTGCGTTTCTCAAAAATAACAGGGATTGCTTCCCGACGTTCAATTTTGATTGCAGGTTTGGGTATTTGCCGCTGGTATAGTTTTTCGTAGGAAAAATTCTGTAATCCGTATGAATCAACCAGAAGATTTTGTCTCAGCTGAGGTTCAAAGAGTAGGTTCTCGCGCGAATCGTAATGCAGATAACCAACTCCTTCAAAATAAACATTGCGGTTACGCTCAAGGTTGAGCATGGTTTCTTCTACAAAGTCTTCAAGTTTTTGTTTGGCAGTAAAATATGAAATGCCTTCTGCTTCAGCAATATAATTGATAAGTAACCCGTCGTTTGAAATCAGTTTGTTGTTAAAGGCAATTTCTTTGGTTGGTGGAAAAAATTGATTGTTTTCAATTGTAGCCGGTTTGTAATTGGCCACAAATCCACCAAATTCAGGAATGATTACACAATCATTCAGTAACAACTGGTCTTTTATATACTGATTAATTTCCACGTTCTGCCTTTTAAACATTCAAAAGTAAGAAAAAATAGATAAGCTTCAAGGCAAAGTTTTCAACAATGGAGTTAACATCCTGAGAAACAAACTTAAATTTTTTTGATGAATAAAGTGCCGTGTATAATTCATAAATTTGCAGCTCAACAAAACGTAATGTAACATGAAACAAATTTTAGTAACCGGGGGTACCGGATATATCGGATCTCATACTGTTGTTGAACTTCAAAACGCAGGTTATGAAGTTATTATTATTGACAATCTTTCGAATTCGAGTGTAGATGTTTTAGATGGAATTGAAAAAATTTCAGGAATTCGTCCTGCATTTGAAGAATTTGATTTGGTTGAAAAAGATAAAGTAGAAGCTTTCTTTACCAAATATCCAAAGATTGAGGCTATTATTCATTTTGCAGCGTCAAAAGCAGTAGGCGAGTCGGTTCAAAAGCCTTTGTTGTATTACCGCAATAACCTGGTTTCATTGATCAATCTGTTGGAATGCCAGATAAAATATGGAGTTTCGAATATTGTATTTTCTTCGTCCTGTACGGTCTACGGACAACCCGATCAATTGCCGGTTACCGAAAGTACGCCACGAAAAGATGCTGAATCGCCTTACGGAAATTCAAAACGTGTGAATGAAGATATTTTAAAAGATACAATTGCTGCAAATCCTCAGCTAAAAGGTATAGCACTTCGCTATTTTAATCCGGTTGGGGCTCATCCTTCTGCGCTGATCGGCGAATTGCCGTTGGGCGTTCCGGCAAACCTTGTTCCGTTTATAACCCAGACAGCTGCCGGTTTGCGCAACGAGCTGAAGGTTTTTGGCGACGATTACAATACATCTGATGGTTCTGCGGTGCGCGATTACATTAATGTTGTTGATTTAGCCAAGGCTCATGTGATTGCCGTTAACCGCCTTATCGAAAACAAGAATAAGCAAGGATATGAGATTTTTAATCTAGGTACTGGAAATGGGGTCTCTGTTCTGGAAGCGATTCATGCCTTCGAGAAAGTTTCAGGAGTAAAATTGAATTACAAAATTGTGGGTCGCAGGGCAGGAGATATTGAGAAAATCTGGGCAGATACGACTTTCGCCAACGAAGAACTAGGCTGGAAAGCTGAAAAAAATCTGGAAGAAACCATGCTTTCGGCCTGGTCGTGGGAAAAGCGGGTTCGGGGAATGAAGTAGCGATTTATTAAATGTAAAACCGTATTTTTGATCAACACTAAAAAATCATACCCGAATGAAGACAATTCTGATTACCGGTGGTGCCGGTTTTATTGGTTCACATGTGGTTCGCCTCTTTGTAAATAAATATCCTGAATATAAAATTGTCAATCTTGATAAACTAACTTATGCAGGGAATCTGGCTAATCTGACGGATGTTGAAGACATGCCAAATTACGAATTTGTGAAAGGCGATATTGTGGATGCTGAATTTATCCTGAAGCTTTTTGTTGAAAGGCAATTCGATGGAGTTATTCATCTGGCTGCCGAGTCGCATGTCGATCGTTCGATCAGTAATCCGACAGAATTTGTGTTTACAAACGTGATTGGAACCGTAAATTTATTGAATGCAGCCCGCCATATCTGGAAAGATAATTCTGAAGGCAAACGTTTTTATCACATCTCAACTGACGAAGTTTATGGAAGTCTGGGGGCTGAAGGCATGTTTACCGAAGAAACCGGTTACGATCCCCATAGCCCTTATTCAGCGTCAAAAGCCAGTTCCGATCATTTTGTACGGGCTTACCACGATACGTTTGGGTTGCCGGCAGTGGTTTCGAACTGCTCAAACAATTACGGCTCGTTCCAGTTTCCTGAAAAACTGATTCCACTTTTCATTAACAATATCAGGAATAACAAGGCGCTTCCGGTTTATGGGAAAGGTGAAAACATTCGCGACTGGCTTTGGGTCGAAGATCATGCCCGGGCGATTGATGTTATTTTTCATCAGGGTAAAAATGGTGACACGTATAACATTGGTGGCCACAACGAATGGACAAACATTGCACTGATAAAAGTGATGTGTTCCATTATGGATCGCAAACTTGGACGTGAAACCGGAACTTCAGAAAAACTGATTACATACGTAAAAGACCGTGCCGGACATGATTTGCGATATGCCATTGATTCGACGAAACTTCAGAAAGAACTTGGTTGGGTGCCGAGTCTTCAATTTGAGGAGGGCCTTGAAAAAACCATTGACTGGTATCTGGCAAATGCCGAATGGATGCAAAATGTGACCAGCGGCGACTACCAGAGCTACTACGAAAAACAATATCAAAGTAGATAAAACTAATCTTGATGCTGAAAATTATTTAGTCAGGGTTTCACTCGAAGTGAAGCCCTGACTTTTTTTGTGGGCTTGTCTATGATAACCAAAACCATTTCTTAAATTGTCGTTTCATTCAAATTCCTGAAAAATGAAACGGCGAAACTTCTTTAAAACGGCTGCATTAGGTGGAGGAACATTGGCAATTAGTCCGCTCTCTTCATGTGTCCAGTCATCAAATTCAAAAGTTATTCCTGAAAATTATACCGATTTTGACTTGAATGAGTTGACAGTCAGTCAACTTCAGGGAAAAATGACTTCAGGAGAATTGACATCCGAAGAAATTACGCAAAAATACCTGGATAGAATCGGACAAATAGACCTACAAGGCCCTGAATTAAGATCGGTTATTGAAGTTAACCCGGAAGCGTTGAATATTGCACGAAAGTTGGACAGTGAACGAAAATCAGGGAAAGTACGTGGTTTGCTGCATGGCATTCCGGTTTTGATAAAAGACAATATCGATACAGGCGATCAAATGCAAACGACTGCCGGTTCGTTGGCCCTGGTTGGTGCTTCGGCTACCGATGATGCTTTTATTGTTCGCAAATTACGCGAAGCCGGAGCCGTTCTTTTGGGCAAAACCAATCTGAGCGAATGGGCAAATTTCCGGTCATCGCGCTCCTCAAGCGGATGGAGTGGGCGGGGAGGTCAGGTTCGAAACCCATTCTGTATTGATAGAAGTCCTTGCGGTTCAAGTTCTGGAACAGGAGTCGCGGTTTCGGCTAATTTATGTACTATCGGAATCGGCACCGAAACTGATGGATCGATTGTCTGTCCT
Organism: Prolixibacteraceae bacterium; assembly: GCA_963677955.2. Classification (GTDB taxonomy): domain Bacteria; phylum Bacteroidota; class Bacteroidia; order Bacteroidales; family Prolixibacteraceae; genus Aquipluma. The sequence goes on along the minus strand of CAXXQR010000001.1, from coordinate 1,526,105 downwards.
TCAGGAATTAACGGAATTGTTGGAATAAAACCTACCGTTGGACTTTGGAGCCGCGATGGGATTATTTCGATTTCGCATAGTCAGGATACAGCCGGGCCAATGGCTCGAACTGTTTCGGATGCCGCGATTTTACTCAGACTTTTGGCCGAGACTGATCCAAATGATTCCTGCGATTTAAAGAGAGTTAAAACTATAACTGACTACACCAGTTTTCTGGATTCAAATGGTTTGCAAAATGCACGAATTGGAATCGCCTCTGACTTTTTTGGATTTCACGACGGAGTGGATCGACTGATGGCCGATGCAATTCAAAAGATGAAAGATAACGGAGCAACGATTGTTGAGAACCTGAAATTTGATAACCGTCGGGAATGGGGAGATCTGGAATGGCAGGTTTTGATTTCGGAATTCAAAACCGATTTAAATGCTTATCTGGAGAGTCGTAGTGGGCTGAATGTAAAGTCATTGACTGATTTAATTGAATTTAATAAAGCGCATGCGGAAACTGAAATGCGTTGGTTTTTGCAGGAAATCTTCGAAAAAGCTGAAAAAACTTCAGGATTGGAAGACAAGATATATTTGGATGCACTTGCAAAAGTTAAAGAACTTACACGGCAAAAAGGCATCGATTTGTTAATGGATCAACATCAATTGGACGCCCTGATTGCACCAACGAACGGCCCTTCGTGGACTATCGATTTGGTCAATGGCGATCATTTTGGCGGTGGAAGTTCGGAACCTGCCGCTATTTCCGGTTATCCGGCAATCACTGTTCCGGCTGGATTTGTGCACGGTCTACCCGTTGGCATTTCGTTTTTTGGACGTGCCTGGAGTGAGCCCACCTTGATTAAACTTGCATTTGCTTTTGAACAGGCAACCAAACATCGTAAAGCCCCTGAATTCCTTAAAGAAATTGGATAAAATGGATCGGTTCTTCTCTGTTATTTAGATCTTGCTTCTTTTCTTCTGTATCCAATCCACCAGATAAAAAATCCGCTGATCAATACAATCAGAATACAGATTCCCGCAAGTGGAACATATAGAATGTAAAACATTCCCAGAATGTTCTCGAAGATTCGGCCGGTATGAACTTCAAGAGAAAGATTCCACAATGAAATCGGGCTTTTCTGAATAATTTCTGAATTCATTTTGCCAAAGTTTGAAGCGTTCCGGATGGGCAAAACACCGTGATTGTAGTCGAAGTAAAACTCGTTTCCCGATTGATCGGTAAACCAGCCGTCGATCATGTCTTTTGAGATGGGAGGACCGATTTCAACCGGAGGCTGGTAAGGCATTCCTGAAATATAATCGTACAATTGTCCGTTAAACGGATTCCACAAAAACAGGCCGTTGAAGGAACCAATCAAGTACATATTTTCGCCTTTTTTCTCCAGAACATTGCAGCCCATTACGCTTACCGGAGGTTCGTTTGCCAATCGCCGCAATGGTTTTTGCAGGTTCTCATCTGCTATGAAAAGACCATCGTTGGTTGAAAAAAGAAAAATGTGTTGCTGTTCGTCGTAAATAACGCGGCGCAGTTTGTCATACCACGGATTTGATGAACTGAGAGCTGTTCCGGGAATGGGAGAGACTACCGAATTTGCAATGGCGATTAAAAGTGGTGGTCGCAAAAACATACCGGTAATGGTCACAAAAATCAGGAATGGAATGAAAACCCAACCCAAACGGTTGTGCCATTTCAGATTAAAGTTTCGGACAGTCACCAATTTGCCATTTTCTTTTTGTTTTTTCTTCCGGCTTTTCAGCCATTTGGGAAAAATGAAATGCATGAGCCCGGTGAGTGAAATAAGCAAAATTGCCAACCCAAACAAATCGACGACCAGTTTTCCAGCCGAGCCCCAGATTTCGCCACTGTGCAATAGCCATAAAGTTTTAAACAGACTGGCCTTGCCATTAAATCCTTCAGGAGCCGGAATATTGATAGGCAAAAAAACGGTTCCGTCGGTGCTTTTCATTAAGAACGAACGTGTTTGCACCAGTAGTTCGTTTTCTTTTAATATCAGGTCAGTAATTCGTTCTTCTGCTACCGGAAGTTCAATTTTTTGCCATTTTTTTTCGTGAAATGAATACTTAAACAGCCCGAAAAATGTACCGGCAAAAAGCTTTCCGTCCGGAGTTTTCAGAATTTTAGAAATCTTGCGATTGTCGATTCCTGAAGGAAATCCGGCATTCCAATCCTGAAAGGTTTTGAAGTGGTCGGTGCTGAGCCAGATTCCAATATTTCCGTAAACCAGCGCGGAATCGGAACTTATGAAACACACTGATTTTACAGCGCCCTTGTCCCAGTTTTTATATGTGTAATCGTTGGGTAGCAAATTTCGGCTAATATCGATCGAAGATATCAGGCTCCGGTGATTCATGAAAATTCCGGAAATAGTGAAAAGTATGACAAACAGCGTGATAACTATTCCCGGCCATTTGTGGAACTTCCGGAGTTTTTGAAGTATTTTATTTTTAGTCATTGATAAAGTCTTGTTAAAGCTACAAATGTAATCAGTGAGCTCTCCTGAAAGTGTAACAATCGTTACAATCCGGATAATTAGCGGATAGAATTGTCTTTTTTTAATGATTAATACACTGACCGCATAAAATTGGAAGAATTTCAGGGTGAATAAAATCGCATGGGCTTGCCTGATTTTTCCTATTTTTGTGACATCAAAAAACTCAGATAGATCATGAAAGTTTTCAAATTTGGCGGTGCTTCGGTTAGTTCTGCCGATGCGGTGAGAAATTCGGCAAATATTCTCCGGATGTACCCCGGACAAAAGGTTTTGGTGATTTCGGCGATGGGAAAAACGACCAATGCCCTCGAAATTGTTGCACGCAAGTATTTTGATCAGGATTTAAAGTTGTGGCCTGCTTTTCAGGAAGTGAAAACTTACCATGAACAAATCGTAACCGAATTGTGGGGTGAACCAACCGAACTTCCGGAGCTTGAAAAGCTTTTCGGACTGCTTGGAAACCGGATTATTGGCGAACCATCGATGAACTACGATTACGAATATGACCAGATCGTGTCGTTTGGCGAACTATTTTCAACCTTAATTATAAGTCTGTACTTCAATAAAATTGGCTTGAAAAATCGCTGGATTGATGTGCGAACCTGTTTAAAAACCGACGATCAGTATCGCGAGGGAAATATCGATTGGGAACTTTCGGAGCGGCTGACAAAACGGGTTTTTACTTTCGAAACCGAAGAATTGTATATCACCCAGGGGTTTCTTGGTGGTACGATGACCAATCAAACCACCACGCTGGGACGGGAAGGTTCGGATTACACCGCAGCAATTCTGGCTAATTTGCTTGACGCTGAAGATGTGAGTATCTGGAAAAATGTTCCCGGAATTATGAATGCCGATCCCGATTATTTCGAAAACACGCAGAAACTTGAAGAGTTATCGTATAAAGAAGCTATTGAATTGTCATATTCCGGAGCAAAAGTTATTCACCCAAAAACCATTAAACCACTTCAGAATAAGAATATTAAATTGTTTGTAAAATCGTTTCTCGAACCTGAAAAAAGCGGGACGGTAATTCATGCAGCCGAACACACTCTTAATTTGGTGCCAGTTTTTATTGTAAAAAAGAACATGGCTCTGATTACATTGACTCCCATCGATTTTTCGTTTATCAGCATCAACAGTGTCGCTGATGTGTTCAGCTTATTTGGCAAATATCGCCTGAAAGTAGGACTTCTGCAGCAATCAGCCATCGATCTTTCGTTGGCTTTCGACGAACCGGAGCAGGGAATTGATAACCTGATAGGCCAACTGCAGCAAAAGTTTGAGGTGAAATACAACACTGGTCTCGATTTGGTTACCATTCGTTATTACACGCCGGATTCGATAGCCCAAATTACATATGACCGCAAAATTTACATCGAGCAAAAAAGCAGACGCACCGCCCGTTTGCTGTTGAAATAGCTATTGGACAATGCGTTGATATTTCTATTCCCAAAGCGTTTGAAAGTACACTAAATGTTTATGCTGTAAAAATTAGTTATTTTGGCATTAAGCGAACGACAATTGTTCGTAAAGTGGGTGGGTCGCCTTTTAGTAGTCGGGTTGGAATTCCACAACAACACACCCAATCTTATGGAAGATAATTTTTGCTGAATTTTGCTTCTGTCAGGGAATTAAATTTTGATGATGCCTTGAAAATCTAAGCCCAAATGTGAATTCCTGAGTCATTTGTCCGATATTGCAGACGAAATTGTAACCCAATAATTAACAACACATGAAGAAAACAATAAAAAACGCCATAATCTTTTTCATTTTGGGAATGGGTGCTATGTTTGCGCTCGATATGGTTTTTCACTTTAACAATTCAATCGAGACACAGTTGAAACGGGAAATGAACAAAACGCAGAAGGATATCGAGAACATTTTCAAATAGTCCTGCGTTCAATCTGTGGAAAATCAAGTCGACGTTTGAACCCTTAAAAATCCCTCGCAGATGAAAGTAATTGACATCATTGACCAAAGTAAAAAAACTGTTTTTTCGTTTGAGCTTTTGCCCCCGCTCAAAGGAAACGATGCCAGCAAAATATACAACACGATTGAGAGCCTGTTGGAATTCGATCCAAAGTACATCAACATTACTACGCACCGCGACGAAATGATGTATGTTGAACTTCCGGATGGCCGTATCGAAAAACGGATTGTTCGCAAACGCCCGGGAACAGTGGCCATTGCAGCCAGCATTCAGCATAAATATGGAATTCCGGTAATCCCGCACATTTTATGTGGTGGTTTTTCGAAAAGCGAAACCGAACATGTGCTGATTGATCTGAATTTTATGGGCATTAAAAATGTGTTGGCCTTGCGTGGCGACGGTAATAAAGGTGAACATGTTTTCAGACCAGATCCGAATGGACATTCAAACGCCAATCAATTGGTCGAACAAATAGTAAATCTACGAGCCGGAAAGTATCTGGAAGCTGACCTGAAAAACACAGCACCCATGGATTTTTGCATCGGAGTGGCGGGCTATCCTGAGAAACATTTTGAATCGCCAAACCCTGATATTGATTTGAAGTACCTGAAACAAAAGGTCGATGCCGGAGCCGATTACATTGTGACCCAAATGTTTTTCGATAACCAGAAATACTATGATTTTGTGGATAAATGCCGGGCAATTGGCATAAATATTCCAATTATACCGGGCATTAAACCCATCAATTTGCGCAATCAGTTGACAGTGTTGCCTAAACTTTTCAGTATCGATATTCCACTTGATCTGGCTGCTGAATTGGGCAAATGTAAAACCGACGACGATGCCAAAACAGTTGGTACAGAATGGGCCATTCACCAGTCGAAGGATTTGGTGGCGCACAAAGTTCCGAGTTTACACATTTACACTTACGGTGTTTCGGATAATACACGGAAAATTGTAGATGCAGTTTTTTAAATTTTTGGATGCCGACCAAAAAAATGAACCCTGAAACTATATAAATGGTTTCAGGGTTCATCTTTTTAAGTCGATCTGCTATTTCTTTACAACTGTGTATTTGGTAACAGCGTCAATTTTCATCGGGATTTCCATGTCTTCTCCCGATTGTGGATTTTTCATTTTCATTTTCACATCAAATTTTTGCACCAGATCGGTTGATCGAAACCATCCGTCTTCTGTGTCAATATTCATCGTTCCGGTTTGAGTTCCGGTCATTTTTACATTCATTTTAAATCCGCCTTGTTCCACTGGCGAATCCACATTAACGTCAGAAGTCACGTTTAGCACTACATCATTTTTTTCAATAGCAGCAACTTCATAATTCATAGTTGTTTCCATATTCATTAATCCAGGCAATTTAATAACCGATGTCCATTTGTCGCCTGTTTTGACTTCTGTTTCAGGAAAATAATTAAATGCCTGTGAAATAAAATCAGCAAAATTCTCACTGCTGGCAAACATTTCCATGGCTTGTGACATCATTCTGTTTCCTGAAAGTTTTTTAGCGTATTCATCGAGTCCTTTAACATTTTCAACTTTACCTGATGACGAGAGTTCGAATGTCAGTTTCAGATCTTTCAGTGATTTTAACGGCTCATACATTTGGTTGTTTTCATCAGGGTTCTCTGAGTCGAATACCATTTTCTGACCGTTCATACTAACATCCATTTTTATTTTTCTGACGGTATAATCCACTGTCCAGTTTTTATTAGGTAGAACATCCAGGATTCGGTAATTATAAACCATATCCATTTTCTGAATAATTTTCATGTTTTGGCCCATCATATTCTGATCGATGTTGCTACTGGAGCTCATGGTCATTTCGTAAACTGAGCCCTTTTGCAGATTGAGGCGGAGCAAAACTTTTGATTTTGCATCAACCGAAAAAGCAATCAACACCATTAAAATAACGGGAAGAAATAAGAGTTTTGATTTCATGGGAATGTGATTTTGGTTAAATTTTATTTATGTTATCAAATATAAGTATTCGTACACGAACTTCAACTCAGGATCACGGAAATCATGGAATTTTATCGGCCAAAAGACAAAAATTCAGGATAAAAAAACTGCCATATCAAATAGCTTAACTATTCGATATGGCAGAGAGATTGTTAAAGTAGTGTTTTATATCACAAATCCGTTTGGTATAATTGCTCCTTTTTTAATCACAACTATTCCTTCTTTTACTGTGTAAAGATTGTTGTCGGTATCGGCTAAATGGCTTCCACCTTTTATGGTCACATCATTTCCGATATGGCAATTTTTATCAACGATACATGTGCTGATATAGCAACGTTCGCCAATTCCCATCACTTTACCGTCGTTGTGATCCTGATCGATCTCCTCCAGATTCTGATAGTAATCGTTACCCATAACATACGAGCTAACAATGGTCGTATCTTTTCCAATACGCGACCGGATACCGATTACTGAATGTTCAATTTTGCTGGCATGAATAATGCAGCCATCCGCGATTACGGATTTTTCAAGGATTGTTCCTGATATTTTTGAAGGCGGTAATAACCTGGGTCGCGTGTAAATTACATTCGAATTATCGAAAAGATTGAATTTTGGAATGTCATCGGTTAATTCGAGGGTTGCTTCATAAAATGAATCAATGCTACCTATGTCTGTCCAGTAACCCTCATATTGATAGCTAACTACTCTGTATTCGTGAATGGATTGCGGAATAATCTCTTTCCCAAAATCCTTAGTGTCTTTTACTTTCATTAGTTCAATCAGCAAATCGCGGTTAAACACATATATTCCCATTGAAGCCAGGTATAATTTGCCTTCCTGTTGCATTTCTTCGCTAACCGGAGAAATCCATGCAGGAAGCAATTCTGTTGCAGGTTTTTCAATAAATTCAGTAACAATGTTTTCTGAATTTGCTTTCAGGATTCCAAAGTCAGGAGCATCTTTTGCATTCACAGGGAGAGTTGCCAGCGTAATATCGGCTCCAGCTTTTTCGTGGGCGTCAATCAGAGCATTAAAATCCATCTGATACAACTGGTCACCTGAAAGAATCAGAGCATATTTAAAATCGTAATTCACGAAATGTTGCATGCACTGGCGGACAGCATCCGCTGTTCCCTGGAACCAGTTTTTATTATCAGGTGTTTGTTCTGCCGCTAAAACATCAACAAACGAGTCGTCGAAAAAGCTAAATGTGTAGGTGTTTTTAATGTGCTGATTTAATGAGGCCGAATTAAACTGAGTTAAAACAAATATTCGGTTAATATCAGAATTGATGCAATTTGAAATTGGGATATCCACCAAGCGGTATTTTCCGGCAATAGGAACGGCTGGTTTCGATCTGGTTTCTGTCAAGGGATTAAGTCTTGTACCCTGTCCTCCTCCCAGAACAATTGCTAGAGTTCTTGTCTTTTTTTTCATATATCAAAATTTAAGTGATTGGTATAATTCGAGATAATCGATTGCAGCTTTGGTCCAGGAATGATCAATTTCCATGATCTGCTTCCTGATTTTGTTAAATGCCCGCTTGTTTTTATAAAATGACTTTGCGCGTTGAATGGAATGTGTTACATCAAACGTTGAGGTTTGGTCGTGACAAATTCCAAAACCACCATCGCCAATATCTATAACTGTGTCGCGCAGACCGCCGGTACGTCTTACAATCGGAACAGTACCATATCTGAGCGCATAGAGCTGATTCAATCCGCATGGTTCAACCCGTGATGGCATTAAAAGGAAATCGGCACCGGCATATATAAGGTGCGAAAGTTTTTCGTTGTAACCTATATACGAACAGTAAAAACCTTTAAACTCAGGTTCAAGTTGAAGTAAAGCATTTTGAATATGTCCTTCTCCTGAACCCAATATCAGGAAGGTCTGTTCTCCGGGATTAAATTTCGAAAGGTTATAGACTATTTCAGGCAATAAATCGGCGCCTTTTTCACCAACCAGGCGGCCAATAAATGCGAACAACGGTTTCTCCGGATCGAGCCCAAATTGTTTGCAAATCACATCTTTGTTTGCCTTTTTGCCAGCACTTAAAGTGCTGGTGTTGTAATTCTTTTCAAGCATTGGATCGGTTTGAGGATTCCAAACGTCGGCATCGATTCCATTCAAAATTCCAATCGATTTGCTTCTTTCTTTCCGGAGTAATTCTTCCATTCCTTTCATTGAATAGCCAATTTCGTCGAGATAAGTTGGCGAAACCGTGGTAACACGCCAGGCGCATTTAACGGCTGAAGCCAGTGGATTGATGACATGATGCCATTCGATTAAGCCATTGAAATAGGAATGAAACGGCGGCAGATAATACAATTTGTCGAATCCGAACTGCCCCTGGTACTGCCCGTTATGAATTGTGAAGATGGTTGGTACTTCCTGAAACCGGTCGTATTCGCGCACTTTCGACATCATAAACGGAATAAAACCCGTTTGCTGATCGTGGCAATGCACAATGTCGGGAACTTCGGGCAAGTGATTCAGCCAATTTAGTGTAGCAATTTGGAAAGTGATAAATCGTTCGGTATCATCGTGATACGAATACACATTTTCACGGTCGAAAAGTCCTGGAATATCAATCATAAAAAGATCGTAGCCCAGATTGTTTTTTGTTAGGGTAAGAACATTGAACGCAAAACTGGTATGTCCGAGCCTGGCAAAACCAGAGAATACGACGGAAAATTCGTTTTCACGGCTAAATTTTCCGTGATAAAACGGCATAATAACTGTTGCGCTGTGACCCAATAAAGTTTGATATTTAGGTAATGCGCCAACTACATCGCCCAAACCGCCTACTTTCGCTACAGGATAACACTCTGCACTAATGTGTATTATCTTCATACTTTAAATCCTTTCAGTTTGTAATTGTATACAGTAAGTCTCGTGTTGTTAAATTTAAAAAAAATAATTGCAAATGAGGTAAAAGCTACTCTTTAACATACAAAGGTTTTTACAACTGGAAGGTGCGAAAAGGAACAAAAAAAATCCCGGTTCCCCGGGAAATTTTTTATGCTGTAAATTATATCGATCGACATATTCAGCAGTACTATATTTTGAAAATATTTTGTATGAATAACCTTACATCTGTTTATTTCTTCGAAAGGGAAAACAGAAATTCAAGTCCTCCTTCAGGTTTATTCCTGACTGAGATTTCGCCCTTGTGAAGCAGAATAGCATTTTTAACAATTGAAAGTCCAAGACCGGTTCCGCCTGTTTCGCGCGAACGTCCATAATCTACACGGTAAAAGCGCTCAAAAATGCGCGGCAAATGCTCATCTGAAATTCCAACGCCCGAATCGGAATACTGGAAGTAATAGTATTTATCGTCTTCCAGGTATTTCCGGATTGTAATTTTCGAATTGTTTCCGGCGTAGTTTATCGAATTTTCGATCAGGTTTTGGAAAACCGAAAATAGCAACGATTCATTTCCATTCACAATCACTTCGTTGTCAACCTCAACGATGCAATCCATATTTCGTTCGGTTAACCTGAGTTTCAGATTTTCAATCACATCACGGATAACAGGCTTTAATATAAGCGACTTAAATTCAAATAGTCCACCAGCATCTTCAATGTTGTTGAGCAACGAAATGTCGTTGAGTAAATCGGTGAGACGTTCCGATTGTGCGAACGCTTTTTCAATAAAATATAATTTTTTGTCGTCCGGAATATTCGGGTTATTCAAGATAGTCTCCAGATATCCTTTAATTGACGACAGCGGTGTTTTCAGCTCGTGAGCGATATTTGAGGTAAGCTGCTGTTTCAGCAAGCGCTGTTTTTCGGGCCGCGTTACGTCGCTGATCAGCACTTCGAAGCTTTTATCGAGGAATATGATGCAGCGAATCTGGAAATATTTTTCGCTTTTCTCTATCGTGTATTCAATCTGAGGAAGTTCTTTGTTCAGCGTTTGCAGATCTTTCGATTTATTCTGATCGACAAATTCAACGACCTTCCCAAATTCAGGAATTGAAAAAATATGCTCAGCCGAAATAGTCGATTTTTCAGAAATCACATTGATGAACTGAATGAAATGACTGTTAGCCAGTATCTTATTCTTTTCAGGAGAAAAAATAGAAATACCTTCTTTGAGCACCTGAAGGTGTCCATACAGTTTTTCTTTTTCGCTGGTCAATTCATCTTTCGCTGTTTTCAGGTTATCGTAAATCTGCACGATTTGTCTCCGGATAACGCCCAGTTCATTATCCTGAAAATTGCTGTCCATCTTCGAAATGTCTTCATTCTGACCAGCTTTCAGGGCAAATTCCTTGAGTTTTACGATGAATTCGCTCAATCTTCGTGTAGTAAAATGAAGCAGTATCCACATCAGGAGAAACAGTGAAACGATAAAAATCAGGAAAATTCGCTCTGTTTTCAGGAACCGAATAATGTCGACATTGTAAACGGCGGCAGTTCGCACAAAGTACGTCTGGCAATTCTTGGCATAATAGTAGAATTTCTGATTTGTCGTGGCCGAAAGCCTGATACTCGACCCATTTCCGGAGAACAAAGCTTTCTGTACTTCGGGCCGGTGCAAATGATTTTCCATCGTATTCACATCGGAAACAAAGCTGTCGTACAAAACTTTGCCGTTCATATCAATTACCGTGAGCCGCGTATTGTTTATTGGCAGCAAAATCTTCAAGGTATCGAGCGACTTGAAATCTCTGGTTTCGAATACCTTCTTGTGCTGGATATACCGGTGCGTAACCTCCGAAATATTGTCCAGAATATTTTCGAGTTGTCCGGTCCGGTAACTTTTTTCACGATCGTACTGATACCCCAATACCGACAGGGTAAAAATGAAAAAAACGATGAAGAAGTTTACAAATATTCGTCTTCTGAAAGTGCGCTGTACAATCACGGTTTATATAGTATTAAGATTAATTTTCGAAACTGTATCCATAACCCGAACGGCCTTTGATGTAGTTGCCATAAGCGCCTATTTTCTTACGAAGACGGGCAATGTTTACGTCAACATTTCGTTCGGTAACAATCACATCGTCGCTCCAGATTCGGTCTAAAATTTCTTGTCTGCTCAAATATTTTCCTTTGTGCGAGACCAGCATGGTCAATATTTCAAATTCTTTGCGCGTGAGCAAAATCGCTTCATTGTCAATAGTAATCGATTTTCTGTTCAGGTCAAGTTCCATTGATTCAACTGTCAGAATTTTAGGTTTCACATCCACTGTTTTACCGCGTCGTAAAACTGCTTTAATGCGTGCAACCAATTCTTTAATCGAAAAAGGTTTGGCCAGGTAGTCATCGGCTCCAACATTGAATCCGGTGAGCATATCGTTTTCGGTTTCGCGGGCGGTGAGGAAAATGATCGGAACCGAAAGCCCCAGGTCTTTCCTTATTTTGTCAGCCAGTTTAAAGCCCGACATCCCGCCCATCATCACGTCGAGCAGAAGCAGGTCGAATCGGTCGATTGTTTTAGTGAGTGCTTCCTCGCCCGAATAAGCAACTTCAATATCGAAACCTTCGCTCGATAGGTTGAACTGAAGGATTTCACACAAATCCTTCTCGTCGTCAACAACCAGTATTTTGTAATTGTCACTCATTATTTTCAAGTTTTGATATTTCTTTTAACTCTTCTTTTCGGTGATGGCGAATATCTTTTCCCTCGAAAGCATAAATTGAAGCTTCGGCGATATTGGCCGCATGATCCGAAATACGCTCAATGTTCGAAACCATTTCTTTTATATTGATAAAGCTAACCAGGATATTCTTTTTTTCGTCGATTTTCTTTGCTTTACTGATGGCTTTTTTCAACATTTTCTGGTTGAGTTCGTCAATCACAGCTTCATTTTTTATGGTCCAGATTGCCAAATCCATGTCTTTGTTAATAAACGATAGCATGGCATTCTTCACCATTTTTACACTCAGAATCATCATGTTCGAAATAAAATCGGAAAGGCTGGCATAAACCTCTTCGTTTTTAATGGCCCGCATAAATTTGGTGATACTTACGGCAAGGTCTCCAATTCGTTCGAGACTTATTGTAATCCGGTATAGGGCAATCAGACTACGGATTTCTGAAGCAACCGGCTGATAAAGAACAATTGTGTTCACAATTTTATCACTCAGTTTAACTTCCCATTTGTCGAGCTTTTCTTCATTGTTTTTTACGGTCTGATATAATTCGTCAGACAAGTGCAAATCACTGCTTGTGATCATCGATTCCAATATGTCGAGCTGTTGAAGAACCAGATTGGCCAATGATTCATATTCGGCCATAATGTCCTTAATTGCTTCGTCTTTTTTTACTGACATGGTTTTGTTGTTTTTAACTTGTAACCTTTAATCGTGTTTAAAACCGTTATTCTGAGACTTAAAATTTTAAATTTCAGGCAGTTCCAAAATCAACCGAATTTCCCGGTCAGGTATTCTTCAGTCCGGCGATCCTGAGGATTGGTGAACATGTTTTTGGTTTTTCCATATTCGACCAACTCACCAAGATACATAAATAGTGAATAATCTGAAATTCGGGCCGCCTGCGACATGTTGTGAGTTACCATTATAATGGTATAGTTTTCTTTCAATTTAATGAGTAAATCCTCAATTTTCGAAGTTGCCACCGGATCGAGCGCCGATGTTGGTTCATCGAGCAAGATAACTTCAGGATTGAAAGCCAGTGCCCTGGCAATGCAAAGTCTCTGCTGCTGCCCGCCACTTAAAAAAGTTCCCTTTTTGGTTAGCGAATCTTTTACCTCGTCCCACAAAGCCACATCGCGAAGCGAGCGTTCCACTATTTCGTCGCGTTCCTGCTTTTTCTGGCTTATTCCATTGAGTTTATACCCGGCAATAACATTGTCGTAAATGCTCATAGTCGGAAACGGATTCGGACGTTGGAAAACCATTCCTGTTTTCCGGCGCAATTTAATGGGCGACATTTTAAATATGTCTTCCTCATTTAGGAATACAGACCCGGTTGTGTGAATGTTTTCGTACAATTCGTGCATGCGGTTGAGCGCCCTTAAAAGCGTACTTTTCCCACATCCCGAAGGCCCCATAATGGCGGTTACCGTATTCTTTTTTATGCCCACCGATACATTTTTTACGGCCACATTTTTGTCGTATGCAACCGATAAATCCTGAATGGACAAAATCGGATCTTTTATTTGTAATATATTTTCGTTCATTGTTTTTTATTTTCTGCTGGCAGCCACCTGTTTCGAAACAAGGTTGAAAGCAAGTACAATAATCATCAGTAAAAGCGACGAACTCCAGATTAAATCAACCATATTCGGATCGTTGTAAAATTCCCAGATCAACAACGGAATGGCGCTGGTTGGTTTGGCAATGTTGGTATTAATCACTGAACTTCCCAAGGCGGTTAACATGAGTGGAGCTGTTTCGCCGATTACCCTCGAAACAGCCAAAAGTATTCCGGTCATCAGTCCGCTGAAACCTGTTGGAATTAAAATGCCAATTAAAACCCGCCAATACGGAATTCCCAAAGCCAGTCCGGCTTCCTTTAATGTTTGCGGAATCATTTTCAGCGTTTCTTCTGTAGAGCGAATAATCATTGGCAACATCATTATGGCCAGCGAAACACTTCCGGCTAAAGCTGAAAAGCCAAAAGTAACATGCTTTACAATCCACATGTACGAAATTAAGCCAAGCACAATTGATGGAACACCCTGCAAAATATCGGAAACGCTTCGCGTGAGATTGGCCATTCTTTTTCCCTGATTTTCGTACAGGTAAATTCCTGAAATAATGCCAACCGGAATCGAAATTACAGCAGCCATAGCCACCATAAGGAAAGTTCCCAGGATGCCGTTTGCAATACCGCCCGGAATAATTTCGTGGTTGGCAATCGCGGTCATGGCCTGCATGGTATCCGGAGTCTTTTCAACCAGGAAACTAAAGCTAAGTTGCCTGTAGCCTTTTTCAACAAGCTTGTAAATTATCAGGATAATTGGCGAAACCGTGAGGACAGAAAAGAATACAACCAATCCTAAAAAGATGTGATCTTTTCTTGTTCTTGATTTAATGTTGTCTTTTATTGCAATGGCTTTCATTTATCAATTACTGAAGGATTGAATTACTGAACGACTGAACACTGAGACTGAGCACTGCTTATTTTTCATTAACTCATTTTTTTGATAATCAGTTTACCGATTCCATTCACAATTCCGGTGATAACGAAAAGGAGTAGTCCGATTGAAATCAAGGAACTAAGCTTGAGTCCTGCGGCCTCGCCAAACTGGTTGGCAATAACCGACGCCATTGTGTTTCCGGTTGAAAACAGGCTGTCAGGAATTTTACTTGAGTTACCGATTAGCATGGTTACCGCCATTGTTTCGCCCAATGCACGGCCAAACGCCAGAATGTACCCGGCAAATATTCCTGAACGGGCAGCCGGAACAGTCACATTCATAATTACTTCGTAACGTGTACTCCCGAGTGAGTAGGCCGCTTCTTTTAAGTCATTCGGAACCATTGATATGATTTCGTTGCTCAGCGATGTGGCGTAAGGAATAATCATGATAGCCAAAACCAGGCTCGAAGTAAAGACTCCAAAACCCTGATTTTCGAAACCAATACTGATCAAAAACGGACGCAAGACATAAAATCCCCACAAACCGTAAACGATCGACGGTATTCCGGCCAGCAAATCGACCATGGTTCCCAGAATTTTGGCCACACGTGTATTCCGGTAATATTCACCCAGAAAAAGTGAGGTTGCAAACGAAAGCGGAAAACAAATCAGCAGGGCAACAAACGACGTAATCAGCGTTCCGGCAATGAAAGGCATGGCGCCGTATTCTTCATGGCCTTCGGTTGGATTCCATTCTGTAGAAGTTATAAAACCCAGACCAAAAGTTTTGAACGAGGGAATGGCGCCTCCCACCAGGGAAAACACCATACCTCCTGCAACGATCAGGATGATAAATGAAACAGAAAATAATACGATTTTGGTAATCTTGTCGCTGTTCATTTAACAGAGTTATAGCTTATTTCAAGATTGGTTTACCATCGTAAGTCACTGTGCGAAGTATTGCTTTGGCTTTAGCTGCAGCATCTTCGGTAAGCGGCGCGTAGTTTACGTTTGGAGCCTGTGCCTGAGCTTCGGGGCTAACCATCCAGTCTAGTAAATTAAGTGTTGCTTCGGCCTGTGCAAGTGTGCGATTATTGTAATTCTGTTCTTTGTAAAGAATAATCCAGGTAAATCCACTAATTGGATACGATTCCGGATCGCTTGAATTGGTAAGCATTACACGCGTGTCTTCAGGAATGTCGCCTTTTGCAGCAGCACTAACCGAAGCCATGGTTGGAAGTACATATTCGCCGGCACTGTTCTGCACTTTGGCCATCTGTATTTTTTGTGCGAAAGCATATTCCGAACCTATATAACCAATGGCTCCTTCGGTTTGGCTAACAGTTCCGGCAACTCCCGGATTACCTTTGCCACCCATTCCAACCGGCCAGTTCAACGATTTTCCGGTTCCAACTTTTTCAGCCCAGTTTTTGCTGATCTTGGTCATGTAGTCAGAGAAAATCTGAGTTGTTCCGCTACCGTCAGATCGGTGAACAAATAAAATGGCGGTTGAGGGAAATTTTACGCCCGGATTGTTTGCGGCAATCAATGGGTCGTTCCATTTGGTGATTTCACCCAAGAATATTTTTTCAAGCAATTCGTTTGATAATTTAAGCTCGTCAATTCCCGGCAAATCGTAGGCAATAACCACAGCGCCCAAGCAGGTTGGAATGTGAACAATTGGTGCAGGCATTTCCGACATGGCTTTATCATCCAGAAAAGCATCGGAAGCTCCAAAATCCACCACTTTGTCGGTCAGGCTACGAATGCCACCGCCAGAACCAATTCCGCCGTAGGTAACATCGACGTTCTTATTCGTTTCAGAATAATTTTTGAACAAAAGGTTGTAATAAGGTTGAGGGAAGGTTGCCCCTGCAGCAGTCAACGAAATTTTTTCGTCAGAAGAAGTCTTCTTTGCAGAATTCTGGCACGAACTAAAAACAACGGCCAAAAGGATTACAGCAATAATTGATTTCATGTTTTTTAATTTTTATGTGTTAAAATTTTATTTCGCAGTTAAGCATTAAAGTTGAAGCAAAAGGCTGTGAATTGTCCGCCGGGCTCCATCCTCTGTAGTTTGGTGATAACTTAATTCCTGAAACCGGTGCGAATTCAAAACCAGCCATAAAGAGTTTCCCATCTTTAGCCAGGTTCCAGTTTCCTTCGTTTCCTGAAGGTGTATTTGACTGAAGATCGTCGAAGCGTGCAAAGAATTTCGCTTTTTTCGACAATTTTACAGTTCCGTAGAACGATGGACCGAAAAGATCGTGTCCTTCGACCATCGCAAAATTCTTTTGATAATTGTATTCAGCAGCCAATGAAAGTTTGCTGCCTTTGTAGCCGAAGAATCCGGCATAAGTAGTTTCATTGTTCATTACATCAATTACTCCACGAACAATCAGTTCTTTTACCGGAGTTATTGTTAGTCCAAAAGCTGTTTTGAAAATGTTATCGCCTTGCAGTTTTTTGTATCCTTCGCCGTTGGTTACAGCCAAGTCGGCACTAAAAGCATCGCTAAATTTATACGATGCACTGGTTCCCAGATCGGCGCTTGGGTTTAAACCATATTCATCCTGAAAAACTTTTTGCAAATATCTGTATCCCCAAAATCCTTCCTGAAGTTTATAGTATGTAGTTGGGATTACGCCAAAGTCAACCGATAGATTATCGTGTTTGTAATTGAGGTATGCATTTTTAACGAAAGCAGTCATCTGTAATTTTCCAACACCGGGATCAGCCACATCAAAAACTACTGTTCCTGAAAAATCTTCAGAAAAATAGTGTTCGTAACCCAGGTAGACGCGGGTTACCTCGAAAGCCGAAGCGGAACTGCCATCTGAAAAGGTGCTGTGAAAATTACTGAACACCCTGATAATTGGTTTTCCGTGTGGTTTAAAAGCTTCGTTGGGTTCCTGTGACATAGCCATAAACGTGATACAGAGTACAACCAAGGTTGTTAATACTGATTTTTTCATTTATACTCAAGATTGGTTATAGAATGTATTTTAAGCCGGAACAAAGATGAAGTGCTGTAATTACAGCCTTGTTACAGAAATATTACAAAACGATTAAATTAACAAAATTGTAATTGTGATTAAACTGAAATAGACAGAAAATCAATAGAATAGAATCGAGGAGAGAAACAAATTAATAGAAGAAAAGATTACAATTTTGTTAAAAATCAGTGAAATTGGTGGTGAATTGAGTAATGTAGAATTCTCTTCCGGAATTTTGAAAATAAAAAGTCCTGCGGAACGAAAGTGTAAAATTTCATTTCCGGAGGATTTATCGCCACTGAATATTTTTTTAGTCTGCCAAATCAAATTGTCGCGCCAATTGGAAGACATGTTGTTTTACACGTTGTTGAAATACTTTAAAAAGCTTTGATTTTGGAGCACGTTCCAGGTTGAACTTTGCTTCGGACCAGGTAACATTCAAAAATTTTAACCCTAAAATTCCTTTTCGCCAAACTCACTTTGCGGAAGTTTGGCATTGTTGTTCTTTTTATTCAGATTAAAACTCAGGTTCAGCATCACTACATCTGTTTCGTATATGTAATTGGTTGTAGTATAGAAATTTGTGCCCCATGTTGTAATTCGTTGACGATTCGACTCGTGCATTCCCAAATCGATGTTCTGCCATTGAATACTCGCAGTCATCTTGTTCTTAAACAGACTTTTCTTTACCGATAGATTTGGACTTAGAAAACGTGAGTCTTCGCCTTGAGCTGTTGGATGTACCGACAAGTAATTCAGATTCGCCTGCATCGACAACGTAGAACTAAAATTTACATTGGTATTCATATTGATAGAATATACCCAGTCATCCTTGGGGTCAAGGATAATTTTCTGACCAAAAACAATCGGATTACCCGTGTATTTTTGTTTATACAGATTTCCGCCAAGGTATAGACTCCAGCCTTTTACCGGTTGAATATTTCCTCCCAACTCAAAACCTAAGGCCGAAGCTTTTTCAACATTGGTATACACGCGGGCCAAAATTGTATCGGCATAAATACTGTTCACCCGTTGCATCGGATCCTTACTTGCCCGATAATACGCAGTTCCAAATACAGAACCTTTGGTAAAAGTTTTTATCAATCCCAACTCTGCCAGATTAATCAGTTCAGGCTTTAAATCCGGATCGCCAATCTCTAGTGTTTCCGAGTGTTCGCGTTCGGGAATAGGATTAAGTTGGTTGTTCGATTGTCTTTCGATTCTTCTGCTGAATCCTGCTTTAACTTTCAACCCATCGGTAATCGAATATAAGGCACTTACCGAAGGAAACAAATTAGACAGGTTCAAGTTATGTGTTGCTGGATCGGTCGACAACACGACACTTCTTTTCGAGTATTCGTAACGCAAGCCGGCAACATATTCAAACTTGTCAATTTTTGCTGAATATTGAGCATACAGCGAATTGATTTGATTTTTCGAAACAGCCGTTCCCTTAAACTGGTTTAAATTGGGCTGATTTGGATTTGCCGGAGTTATGATGTAATCAAAAAAGCCATCCTGACTGTCGTTCCTGAATTGGTACCCAGTTTCAAGTTTCCCATTGCCAAGTTTCGCCGAATAATCCAGTTTTAAACGATAACCATCAACCGGCTTTGAATAGGGATTTTGAACAAACTGAATGACATTTCCATCAGGTTTATCCATATTCCGGTTAAAGGTATTTCCCCAAAGATCGTCGTACTCGTACAAAGCCGAAAAAGTCAAGGCTGATTGATCGGCAAATTTGTGGGTATAATCGAAATTGCCTAAAGTAAATGTTCCTTCTTTAATCTGGTTGTTCTTGTTGTAATAGTGCAGGCTGTATATAGAAGCTTTCGTATCGTAAACCGACTGCGAATTGGTATAAAACAGATTAGCATCCCTTTCCTGATAGCGTTTTCCGGCAAACACGCCCACCGTAAAAATATTGTTCTTGTCGGCAGTATATGCGATTGACGCCCTTCCTGCATAATTGTATTTGTAATAACTTCTTTCTCCGTTCGATGGAAATTTGTTAATTGTATTTCCCTGAAAATTAATGGTATATACATTTCCTTCCCGAAATCCGGTAAGGTCGTTTCGGGTGTAATTTACACCTGCCGAAATATCCCATTTCCCTTTCTGATAGGTATAATTAATATCGCCGCCAAACCGGATGGGTGTCCTCAAATTATTGTAGGTAGTCGTACTGGGAAACCCTTGTTGAAGGTTGATCGACCATCCACTCAGGTCTGCTGTACCTTGAATTGTGGTAATGTTAATAATTCCACCCTTTCCATCGGGATCGAATTTTGCTGATGGTGAAGTGATCAGTTCTACATTTTTTATTGAATTTGCAGGCAGTTGGCTCAGCATATTCTGAGGATCACCCAGAACTGGCTTTCCATTGATAAGCAATAAAAACCCGGAAGAACCTCTCATACTGATCTCGCCTTGTCCGTTAACCGACACCGACGGCATATTTTTCAGCACATCAACAGCAGAGCCACCTTTGGCCGATTCAAACTGACTGGCACTATAAGTTTGCTTTTCCAGCCGATTTAAAGCATTTATTTTTGTTCCGGTAACCGCTACTTCATTCACCAACTGACTCGAAGGAGAAATGGCGATTTCACCCAATTCAAGACTTTCTCCATTTTTTAAGGTAAATGATTCTGTTTGCTTATTCTCATAGCCCAGAAATTGAACTTTGATAAAATAATTGTTTGCGTCAAGATTTTCGAAGGAAAAACTGCCCTGTTTCCCGGTGATGGTCCCGTTTACCAAGCTGTTATCAGAAACACGGTATAAGGCAACGCTGGCATATTCTAAGCGATCTGCCGAAGATGCATCTTTCACAAGTCCCTGAATCCTGGCAGTTCCGGCAAATGCAGTAAACCCACAAAAGAGGCTAACTAGTATGAATGTAAATCTCATTTGGCAATTATTATTTTAATCATGTTGTATATTCAGTAATTTCTTATTTTCTAATCATTTGTTTTTTAATTGTGCATGGACCTTTCCATCGACAATCAAACACCTGTGTGTGAAATAGCTCTTATGGCTTGTTTCATCAAATCAAAAGCAGAAATGCTGAAATTACAGTGATCACAATAACAAAGCCCCGGTAAGTATGTTCAGGAATAATTTTTACGAATTTAAATCCAAGGACTGCGCCAAGCGCTATTGCTGGAAGAGCAATTAAGTCGATAGTAAGGCTTTGCAGGCTGATGTTGTTCCACACAAATAGTTGCAGTGGAAATTTCGAAATGTTAATGATCAGAAAAAACCAGGCGCCAGTGCCGATGAAATTGTTTTTCGGAAGATGCATGGCCAGCAAATAAATGGCAAAAACAGGTCCGGCAACATTTCCGATCATGGTAGCAAAGCCTCCTAAAATTCCCATCGATGCCGCAAACCACCATTTATCGGGAAATAATTGGGCGTCTTTTCGGCGGTCTTTCCATAACATTAATCCAATGCTTATAAAAACAAGAATCGCTATCAGGTTTTTAAACGTGACACTGTTTACAACATTGCCAACCCAAAGAGCAATTAAAACACCGACAACCGCCCATGGCAGAACCTTCAACACTTTGGACCAATCGGCATGACGGCGGTAATAGGCCACGCCAAAAATGTCGGCGATCATCAATATCGGAAGCAAAACACCGGTGGAAGGTTTAGCGCCAAAAATAAACGCCAATGCAGGTACAACAATCATTGAAACGCCGGGCACGCCAACTTTCGACATGCCGATGAGCATTCCGCAGATTAGAATAATGAACCATTCAAAGGTTGAAATATGGAGGGACGCGAGAAATTCCATTTATTTTTTTTGAATCACAAAAGTAAGGAAAGATTTTAAATCAGTTTGTGTATTCCTTATCTAACAGGTCAAGTGTGTTTATATCAGTTTCGCCAAACCATTTTCGTAAATGAGCCCGTGCTTTTTCCCTGATTTCAGGAGTGATATTTCCCGCCATTTGTTTCAGTATAAGCAGAAAAACTCCCAAATCGTCGGAGAAGCCAATCAGCGGGGCAAAGTCGGGAATGAAATCGATTGGCAAAATAAAATAGCCCAAAGCCGCAGAAATGATGAGTTTTGTTTTGAGCGGAACGTCGTCCGATTTTAACAGGTAATGCAGCAAAAGGGCAGGATAAACCAATTTCATTCCAGCCTGTTTCGCGTGTCTTTTCAGTTTTCCGCTAAAAGTCGAATCGGAATAATGCTTTCGGTATCCGGCCGATTTCTGTTCGTCGGCAAGTAGTTTGTATAAATTAGCTCCAATTTGTATGTTCCGAAATTTTGTCATCCTGGCATGCTTTATATACTCAAAAGAAATTCAATTAGTTTTTCTTCCTGCTTTAAGTTTAATTTTTTGCGTAGCCGGTAGCGCGCAATGTCAACACTGTGTGGGTCTTTAAATGTGATGGCGGCGATATCTTTGCTTGACAGGTTTAATCGAAGCAAAGCACATAATTTTTGTTCTCCTGAAGTTAATTCAGGAAATAATTGAGTCAGATTTGTATAAAAAGTCTCGTAAACATTTTCGAATCGAGACTCGAATTCTTGCCAAAATTTTTCTTCTGAACGAAGATTAAATTTAGCAATTGTTTGTCTGATTAATTCAGTCCCTTCTTCGCTGGTGTGTCCCGATATTTTTTCAAGATCGGAAATGAGATTGTTGTTCAACTCACTGATCTGGACCAGGCGCAAAGCTCCGACTGTAAGTTCCCGTTTCTTGCCTTCTAAAATCTCGTCGTGTGCTTGCTTTAATTCCGAAACATCAGTCATTACACACACAATTCCTTCTAATCCAATGGATGGATTGCACAAGAAGGTCTTTGTGATAATGTAATTGATTCCGGATATAACTGTTTCATAAGTTATATCGACCAGATCATCGATCAGATTTTTGTCTTGTTCGCGATGCATCCCGGCATTTGCTGCGTCAAAGCAATCGTAGATTATAGTTCCGGTAACTACCTGATTGGCCATCCCAAACAGTACCTCAAATCGCCGGTTGCATTTTTTAATTTCTCCTTCGAGATTATAATAGGCCAGAGGATGTGGGATGCTCTCCATCAAAGCATGAATAAAACTATTGTTTTGTTCGATTACCTGGTACTTCTCTTTTAGAACCTTTCGTGAATCGGAAAGCATCAACATCGATTTTACCCTCGAAATGAGTTCAATCCTGTCAATCGGTTTCCGAATGTAATCCACAGCTCCTGCAGTCAATGCAGTTTGCAAATTCTCTGATGATGTCATTACCCCGGTACACATAATTACCGGAATTTCTGTTGTCGATTCATTCAGTTTTAATTTCTGAATCAGTTCAATCCCATTCATTCCGGGCATTTCCCAGTCGGTTATGATTAAATCGGGAAGTTCGGTATCCGCAATTTTGCAAGCCATTTCGCCATTCAACGCCTGATAAAGAATGTACGGTTCTTTCGATTCAAGAATGAAACGATTAATCAATTTGATATTGTCTATTTCATCATCAACAACCAGTATTTTATATGATTTCATGTGTTTATTTTTTATGGACGCATGGAATTCTCATGACTGGAAAATAGTCATTTCGATTGGTATTTCCATAAAATCAAGCTTATTTCAGCAGGAAATATTTGTTTTTGGATTCAACAACTTTTCGTACATCAATTGATTGCCTGAATCAATGGCTCGGATCAACGCCTGCTTCCACATTCTAATTTCGTTGTTTGTCGAATCATCTATTTTATCAAGAATAACGGTAAGTTCGGTTAATTTATATATTTCAGTTTGTTTTAATTCGATTAAATATTTCCAAATAATTTGTTGACTCTCCTTCGATAATTCAACAGAATGAACTACGTGAGTTTCTCCGGAAGCGGTTTTCCTGTTTGTTTCAGTATTATCATCATTTAGAGGCAATGTGAACCAGAATTTGGATCCTTTTCCTGGTTCCGATTCAACATGAATCAATCCGCCATGCGCTTCGATAACCATTTTGCAGTATGTTAATCCCAATCCTGTTGAGCGCACTGATCCTGAATTTTTAGCAATAACCTGTCCAAATTTTTGAAACACAAGGTGTATTTTGTCGGGTGAAATACCCATTCCGTTATCGGCAATCGAAATTTTAATAAATTGATTAGCAGGTTCCGCGTTAATAATAATCAGTCCATTGTTCGGTGTGTATTTTATAGCGTTTGTCAGTATATTTACGAAAACACGCTCAATCGTCTCAGCATCGGCTTTAATTCCAACTTCAGGATTAATCAGGTTCGAAATTGAAATGTTCTTTTCGTTACTGAGAAACAAAACATTTTCAGTCGCTTCTTGTGCGAGGTCAAGAAGATTATGATTTTCAGGGTTTATAAGGATTTTGGTCTCTTCATATTTATATACATCAAGAATGTTTAATACCAGATTTAACATCTGTTTGCCAGTTTGCCTGATTCGTTCCAATTGAGTTTCCGGCTTCGAATCTGAAACATGAATGATCGCGTTTATCGGGTTTTTTAAGTCGTGAACAATCATACTGGTTACGCCATTTTTAAACTCATCCATCTCAATCAGCTTTTCGTTCATTGATTTTAACTCGTTCGCTTGTTCCGAAATCTTTCGGGTGCGCTCTTCAACGATTCTTTCAAGGTTTTCTTTTTGTTGCTTAAGCCTTTGCGTGTATAGCTGAATGGCAATGTAAACGATAGCGGCAAAAAGCAAGGCGTAAATTATATACATCCACCATGCCCGATACCACGGCGCCAAAATGGCAAAATTGTACTCTGCAATCTTACTCTGTGTTCCGTAAACATTTATTGCCTTAATCCTAAAGGTGTATTTTCCTTCTTCTAGATTTGTGTAGACGGCCTTATTGTCGATCGACCAATTGCTCCATTTTTTATCGAACCCAACCAGTTGATATTGGAATTTGGTAGCTTCCGGATCTTCGTAAAACAGAGCTGTATAATGAAAGGTAACAGAATTGTATTTGTAATCGATCGCTGGAGTAAATTCGGCAGCTTGAGCGAGTGAAGGAACCTTTATTGAATCAACCCATTTGTAAAAACATCCCCCAAAAATGGTCGAGTCGCTGTTAATTTCAACCTGGCTGATTATGGCGTTGAACGGTTTTTTGAAATCACGCTGATTCTTAGGGTTGTAGTTGAAAAGACCATCGGGTGAACATATCCCGATAATTGAATCGCGATCCATTTGGATACTCGCCACCTGACAATTCAATCTGGGAAAACCACAAGAGTCGAAATCCTGTTTTGTCCCATTTAGCTTAGCATAATGCAGTCCATTGCCCGCTATTAGATACTTATTTCGAAAAACAGGACAAACAATGGCGTAAGGATCGTTAATTGAATCGCCAAACAGCAAGGTGTGTTTGAAGTGAATGAGTGAATCGGGTGCATTTAAATTTGCAGGGAATGCCGGTTGGAGAATTCCTGATTTGGTTGTAATAATAATTTCGTTGTTCACTTTAAAACAACGATTAATGTCTAAATTCGGAAGTCCGTTTTGCTTGCCTAAGAGCGTAACCCGGTAGTTTTGAATATTGCCATCAATAAATCGGAGGAAATAAGTGCCATTAAACTGTGTGTTCAGCCACAGGTTTCCATCTTTGTCGGCAACAATACGCCTTATGTTTTCGGTAATTTCAGGAAAGTTAATTTCATCGGCCACCGTAACCTGCTTACTGCTATTTTCTGGTTTGAGTTTAAGCGAAATAAGCTTACCCTTCATGCCAATAAATACCCTATCGGGGAAAAGTGGCGAAGTATTGAAGCAATGAGCTTCTTGGGGTATGTTAATGCGATAAATATTTTTAGCTTCGGCGTTATCGATTGCCCAAATTCCTCGGCTACTAATGGTAAACAAATGGTTATTAATTACTTTGAAATTCCAACATTCATCTTCAAGATTTTTGATTTTGATGAATTTATCGCCTTCTTCTATTTTTTCAATGTCGAAGCTAGGTTGGTAATAAATTCCATATATCGTAGCTATGTACCTTTTCCCATTGAACAAACAAGAAGCCTGCACATTGTCAGGAACTGCCTGACGTTCATTGAATTTTAATACAGGATAGTTGATGTCTATTTTGGCAACTCCTTTCGACATGCTCGCCCACAGATTTTGGTCATTGTCAACAAAAAGCGAATAGATTGTTCCGCTCATCAATCCTTTCGCTTCATCAATAAACTGAATCAGTTCGCCCGATCTTGATATAACTGCGATGGCATTTTTGTGTGTTGTCAGCGCAAATTTTTGATCGTCAATTCTATTTATCAGGAACAATGGATGTGTTTCGATATATTTGGCGATGTCCGTTTGTATTTCCGTGAATTCCAATGTCAGCAAATTTAAAATGCCAAGCTTACCGTTGCCGTCAGATATGGACAGGGCTTCATCTTTGCCCAAGGAGTTCATTAAAAAAAAGTTCTTTGGAGTTCGCTCTAGTATCGTCGAATCCTTAAGCAGGCATAAACCTTTTTTTGTTGGAAGGTACAATTGATTATTTAGTAGGTAAGCATCCTGCACCAAAAAACTGACGGGGATTACCGAAACCTTTTTCCTGAAGTACTTGAAAATATATTTGTTTGAAAAATAGTAAATCCCATGCGAGGTCGGGATTACTTTCCAGATATCATGGAACTTTAGAGCTTGGACAAGAACCGATTGGGCAATTGAAACATATTCCATCTTGCCTCTTGAATCAGGCTGAAGGTAACCGAAATCACCCGAAGCTCCGACATAAATCCGTCCAAGACTGTCAGCAGCCAATGCCCTGACAATAGAGCTGTTGTTGTTAGGAATTCGTTTCCATTCTCTTCCGTTAAATTCAATGATTCCGGCAGCGTCACCAGCATACACCATGCCTCTTTTATCTTGGACAATACTAAAAAGCTGTGGACCTCCATTTATTTCCTTCGAGGTATAGTTCTTAATAAATGGTGCACCCTTTTCAGGAGAATTTTGGGAAAAAACAACACCAGAAATGAAGCAAAGAAGCAGTAAAAGAAAGTGGGTTCTCATTAAACTCGATTTATTTTTTAATCTACCCTGAAAATAGTTAATATGTCAAATGTAACATAGATTATAGAAATATCTTACCTAATGTCTCAGAATATTACACTTATATAAAATCCAATCCTTTCGCACTGTGATACTTGTTTGATAGCAGACTCATCCTTGCCAGTCTGATTGTAGAGATAATGTATAGATTTTTGGCGAACAGATTATCAAATTTCATTATCTGCTTACCGTAACTTTGCCTATTGAAAATATTCCAAAAATCAAGACCAATGAGAAAGTTCTGTATCAAAGCAACATTGCTGTTAACGATTGTCTTGTCAATGTTTATCAATCAAAGAGTAATTGCCGAACCGGCAGATACCAAACCCGTTGAATACAAACAACCGGATGGGACAGTCGTTACCATTAAGCTTAATGGTGATGAGAAGTTTAGCTGGACTGAAACCCTCGATGGCTATACGCTGTTAAGCAACGCTAAAAACGGATGGGAATACGCTGTGCATAATGCTGATGGAGATTTGGTATGTTCGGGCATACTTGCCCATAATCAAGGCGAGCGGACGAACGCAGAGACTGACCTTTTGCAGCGAATAACAAAAAAAATGTGGTATAGCCCTAAACAGATTGAAGTTATAAAATCCTCGACGGAATCACATTTAAAGAGCGCGAGTAGTATTACCGTTTTTGATCCAACCGGTCCCAAAAACCTATTGTTGATTTTGGTTGAGTTTAAGGATAAATCACTTAAATACGGACAGGCAGATTTTAATGGCTTAATGAATACGGTTGGCTATAGCGAAAATGGGGCACAGGGAAGTGTACACGACTTCTTTCTGGAAAACTCCTATGGCAAATTTAACTTAACCACTGATGTGGTGGGACCTTATAAGCTTCCGAAAGAACACGATTATTATGGTGCCGACGGAACGGACGGAACACATGATGTTAATTTTCAGGAGTTTGCACTTGAAGCCGTCAGGCTGGCCGATGCCGCAGGTGTGGATTTTTCTCATTACGACAGCGATGGCGATCACGAAGCGGATGGCGTATATATCATTTTTCAAGGTTGTAGCCAGGCACACTCCTCGATACCAAACGATTTATGGTCTAAAGCGAGTAAAATTGACTATACCACTACCAACTCTGCTTCTAAGGGGACAATAGTGCGCAGTGTTTCCTGTTCCAACGAGTTGCTATACGAAAGTACTAATCATGATGGATTGGCCACTATTGGGGTAATCTGCCACGAATTTGGGCATGTGTGCGGCGCTCCCGATTTTTACGATACGGACTATGGCACAGGTGGCGAATACCCTGGAACAGGAAATTGGGATGTAATGTGTAACGGATTGAATAATGGTACCACGTCAATATTATCAGGCAACACTCCTGCCCATATCAATCCTTATGTTAAAATGATGTTTGGATGGTTAATCCCTACGGAGCTGACCCAAGCGGGCTCATACACATTGAATGAAGTTTCCGCTGGTGACCATAACCTGTATAAGGTAAATACCTCTACCGATGGGGAATACTATTTATTGGAAAATCGGCAACAAACTGGGTTTAACAAAGCTATACCCGGACATGGGCTGATGATTTACCACAAAGACAACCGTTACTTTATGACTGGTGGTACAGGCAATAACAAAGCTGCGCCACAGAGTTTTTATCCGGTATGCGCCAGTTCATTTACCAGCCCTACCCTCACATCCGCCCCTGAAAGTTATGGCAATGTGAACACATCCGGGTGCCCATTCCCTGGAACAAGTAACAAAACCTCGTTTACAAACGAAACCACACCCAGCGCCAAGTCGTGGGATGGCAAAAACTTTTATAAACCAATAACCAATATTACCGAAAACAATTCGACCGGAGCAATAAGTTTCACCTTTATGGGTGGGGCGTGTACACCGCCAACTTCACAAGCCACAAACCTTACTTTTACTGACATTCAAGCCAATCAGATGACTGTAAACTGGACACGTGGTAACGGTGACCGGGTAATTGTTTTGGCCCGGAGAAACAGTGCGGTAAATACAACACCTTTAAACGGAACTACATTTAATGCCAATAGCTCTTTTCAAAAAGGCGATTTGGTGGATGCCGACACATACGTGATTTATGATGGCACCGGAACAAATGTCACTTTTACCGATTTATTGAAAAGTTCGACCTATCATTTTGCCGTTTTCGAATACAATAGTAGCACTCATTGCTATACCAGCAATGCACTAATTGGAAACGCCTCTACTAGCGCGACTACTCCCGTTTGTGAGCCCACAGCAACAACAAAAGGTAGCATCGGAATCACGAATGTGACCTTTAATACAATCAATAACACGTCTGCCTATTCAACAATGGCATATACTAGTTATAGTAACATAATTACTGATGTGATAAGGGGTAACACGTACTCGTTGTCGATAAGTACCTATTCATATACCAATACTGTTTATACAAAAGCATGGATTGACTGGAATAGCGATGGCATTTTCGATGCATCGACCGAAGAGTACGATTTTGGGTCGAGCACCAATAATGCAGTTCTGACGAAGCAAATCGCCGTACCATTGACGACCTCATTGGGCTATGTGACGATGCGTGTGCGAACGAGATATAATTCAGCTCCGACTGCATGTGGCAATGAAAGCAGCAGTGAAGCAGAGGATTATACGTTGAAGATTGGTAGTGCGTGTACTCTTCCCAACCCAGCTACCAGTTTTACGGCGACTAACATACAAAACGAACAGATGACCATTAACTGGACTCGTGCCGATGGCGACAAAGTGTTGGTGGTTGCACATAAAGCTGATGCAGTTGAATCGGCCCCGATAAGTGGAACAAGCTATTC
Source organism: Prolixibacteraceae bacterium (assembly GCA_963677955.2). Taxonomy (GTDB): domain Bacteria; phylum Bacteroidota; class Bacteroidia; order Bacteroidales; family Prolixibacteraceae; genus Aquipluma. Next base: position 1,496,742 of record CAXXQR010000001.1, on the reverse strand, counting down.
GGCTAATGCTGTATTTAAGGCGGGCGATGAATTAGGTACCGGAAACTTTGTAGTGTATAATGGCACCGGATCGTCGGTAATTGTAACTGGCTTAGTGGGTGGCACAGCCTACCACTATTCGATATATGAATACAACTTGGCAACAAACTGCTATACTGCCGCGCTAACCGGAAATGCAACAACCACTTGCCCTTCGACGGAGTTACCCTATACCGATAATTTTGACCGTGATGAAGCAGGCTGTTGGACGGTTGTGGATAACAACGGAAATGGAAAATGGCAAATTGGAATAACAAGTGTTGGGGCCAACATTCCTACGTTGACCGGAAGTTATTTTTATGTTAACACTAATGACAACACGAACAATGTAAGTACTGATTTGATTAGCCCAACCTTCGACCTAACCAATTATTCAAACTATGTTACATTGTCGTTTAATCATCAGTTAATTATTAAAAATACAGGAGTAACTGCCTCAGTCTATTACTCTATTGATGATGGGGAAACTTGGGTTACCACACCGTTAGCTACATTTACGGCTTCTACCTCCAACCCTTCGGCCTACACCAGTGCGGCACTATCGGGCCTAAAGGGAAAATCGCGCGTCAAATTCAAATGGTCTTATATTGCACCTTACAGCTCAACTACTAAAAGCTACTATTGGGCTGTTGACGACATTAAAATAGAAGAATTTGTTGAGAATCCGTTGACTTTTACAGCCTTAGCTGCCAACTCAACTCAAATTAATTTAGCATGGACTAAAAATGCTGTCAATAGCGATGTAATGGTTGCTTGGTCGCCCACCAACACCTTTGGTACACCTGTAGATGGTACGGATTACATAGCAGGAAGCTCAATAGATGGTGGTGGTACTGTTTTATATAATGGAGGTGATATTTCAACTCTTCATGCTGGCTTAACGCCTTACACCACGTATTACTACAAAATATGGTCGAAAACATCAGGCAATACTTATTCTGTAGGAGTAGCAACTTATGAAACAACAGATTGTGAAACAGCCGTTAGTGTACTGCCTTTTACTGAAGATTTTGCAGCCGGTTCGCTACCAAGTTGCTGGAAAACCTTGGATCATACCGGAGAGGGAGGGTGGAAATTCGGCACAACTTCTAGTGGAAGTAATACACCTGCATTGACAGGTAGTTATGCGTATTTTCAGTGTGTATATGGTGTTACTCACAATTATAATGCCGACCTGATATCGCCAAGCTTCAATTTAACTTCGTACGCTAATGTTGTATTGAAATTTAAACATCTTTTTGATCGTAGCAGTACTTATCCTGATGCATCCGGAACCGTGTCATACAGCTTAGACAATGGTGCAACATGGTCTTCGCCAATTGCGACTTACTCAACTGTCGATTCACCTAATCCAGAATCGATAACCCTTAATATAAATGCAGCTGCAGGCCAGCCGCAGGTTAAATTCAAATGGAATTATTCCTGTTCACCAACTGGTTCCTACATGTGGGCGATTGACGATGTGCAGGTTGTTGATAATTCAAGCTACTGGACAGGTACTGTTAGTAGCGATTGGTTCACTGCCGGGAACTGGAGTAATGGGTCTGTGCCAACTTCCAGCTCCATTGTAATTATCCCTTCTGCTCCAGCAAATCAACCTCAAATAAATGCTACTGGCGCAGTATGTGGAGATATTACTATACAAAGTAGAGCTTCGTTAACAATGAATGCCAGTACAGCATATACACTATCGGTATCGGGTAACTGGACAAACAATGGGACTTTTACGGCAGGAATTGGAACAGTTGAATTTAATGGTACAAATGCTTTACAAACTATCAAAGGTGATTCAACGACAGATTTTTATATACTTAAAGTAACCAAGAGCAACATGGATAATACGCTTGAGGTAGTTTCCCCTATTACTCTTAATGCTACAACTCCAGAGGCAAGACTTCAACTTGTTTCCGGAACCTTCAAATTATCTAACAGTTTAAGTAATATCATTGCCATAAATTCAAATGGTACAAGTACTGCGAATGCTATTGGCTCGGGAAAAAGAATTTGGGTAAATGCAGGCACATTGTCAGTAAATTCTAGTTGGCGGTTAAATGCAGGAGAGTTAAAGATTACAGGAGGTGTAGTTAATGTGGGAAATGCAGATAGTCAACTTTTTGATTATCTCAACAATGGAAAACTAATTATACAGGATGGAGAGCTGAATGTATCTGCAGGTATTTTTGGCAATGCTTCAAATTCATTAGGTATTTTTGAGATTAGTGGAGGTAAAATTACTGTAGGAACATATTATAATGGATTTGCTAGATCTTCAATTGAAATTTCTCCACAAGCTACATTTTCAATGAGTGGAGGAACGATAGTAATCAGAAGAGCTGGGACCACTGGAAATGGATATGATTACCAAAATCGATCAAGCTATACAAACATTACCGGTGGCACCCTCCAAATTGGCAACGTTTTAACCCCAACAAGTCAAACCATCCGTATCAACAGTACAGTGCCAATTTATAACCTTGTTGTTAATTCAACTAACTCCCCAACAGCGCAGCTTGTAACCAATGGGTTAACAGTAAAGAACGAAGTTACAATTGGTTCTGGTGCAAAGATTGATGCTAACTCTTTGAATCTTTCTGTTGGTGGTAACTGGACAAATAACGGTGGCGGGTTAGGCACTGCTCCAACCGGAACGGTTCTGTTTAATGGAACAACCGCACAAACCCTTGCCGGAAGTGCAGCCACCACATTTAATAACTTAACACTGAATAACAGTGCAGGGATGTCGTTGGGAGGTAGTTTTAATGCAACGGTAAATGGTGTGTTGAACTTTACTTCGGGAGTGTTGACCACTGGATTAAACAATTTAATTGTTGGTTCTGCCGGAAGTGTATCGCGTACTTCGGGTCATGTGTTTGGTAACCTGCAAAAGAATGTTGCAACAGGGTCAAGCGTAAACCGCACTTTTGAAGTGGGTGATGCGGCAGAGTTAAATTATACGCCGGTTACGGTTAACTTTGCTTCGGTAACTACGGCAGGTAATTTGATTGCCACAACACTAAGCGGTGATCATTCGTTGATTGCAAGCTCAATCCTCAATGCCGGCAAAAGTGTAAACAGGTACTGGACTTTGACTAATAGCGGTGTCGGTTTTACCACGTATGATGGAACTTTCAACTTCCTTTCTGAAGATTTGGATGCTTCAGTAAATACATCAAATTTGATTGCCGGAATATATGCTTCTTCAACATGGACATATCCTACTGTCGGAACTAAAACATCAACCTCAACTCAAATAACCGGAGTTGCTTCATTTGGAGATTTCCAGTTAGCTGAAGGTTTTGGAAAGACAAGTAATGGAGGCAACTGGAGTGCTGATGCTACCTGGTTGCCTGGGGGAGTGCCAGGTTCAACCGATAATGTGTTGATATTATCTCCCGGAAGTATTACTGTTGATATTCCCGGGGCAATATGTAATGATCTTGTCATTCAATCAGGAGCAAAACTCGAAATCAGTGCAGGACAGGCGTTAACAGTGAATGGTACACTTACCAACAATGCCAATGCTGCTAATTTACTGATTAAAAGTGACGCAAACGGGACTGGTTCGTTAATAGCAGCCTCGGCAAATGGCTCCGCAACTGCTGAACGCTACATGACCAAGGAGGCATGGCATTTGGTTGCGGCTCCATTGGGAGAACAAACGATAGAAAATTTTCTGACAGCAAATACAAATATTCCGACAAAAGATTTAAATAGGGGAATGATGGATTACAACCCTACACTGAATGACTGGAATAGTTTCTTTACCAATACTACGACAGGCCCACTGTCAACTGGGAAAGGATTTTCGTTACGCACCGATGCGAACGGCGTTGTAAATTTTACCGGAACTATTCAGACTGGAACTCAGACCTTGGCCACAGTTGCCGGTTTTTGGAATTGTATTGGCAATCCATACACTTCGGCCATTGGTATAACCAATCAAAGTATCGCTGATTCTAAATTTATCGCCCTTAATGCTGGAAACCTTGATCCTTCGTACGGAGCGATCTACGTTTGGGCTCAGCCCGATGCCAGTAATGAACAAGATAGTAAATATACTGCTGTTTCGAATGTTAATACGAATGGTATTAATGACTTACAACAAGGGCAGGCATTCTTTGTATTAATGAAATCGGGTGTGTCAACGATTGACTTTACGAAAGAAATGCAGTTACATTTGCCAGCATTGGCTTTAAAATCAACGGGTGATATATGGCCATCCATTAATCTTGAGGCATCCATTGACCAATCGAAGGGTTCGACCACTATAGCCTTTAACAGCAATATGACCAACGGACTGGATCCAACTTATGATGCAGGACTGTTCAGGAGTGGCTCAGACATTGCTCTTTATACACTGCTTGTGAACGACAACGGTGTGCCATTCAGTATTCAGGCTTTGCCAGATAACGAATTCGAAAGTTTGATAATACCGGTTGGAATAGAAAGTTACGTCGGCGGTGATTTGGTCGTTTCGGCAAAATCGTTCAATCTCCCCGCAAATTGCCGGGTTATTCTCGAAGATAAAGTAACAGCAACATTCACTGATCTTGCGAAGCAGGAATACCATACAACAATAACCGCAAATACTTTTACCTCCGATAGGTTTTTGCTGCATACCTCTGGCTTAACAACCGGACTGGACAATGAACCTGTTCGGGAGAAACTTCAGGTTTATACTGATAGAAACGGAGGAATCAGGATTAATGGTTCTGTTGGGAGAAATACGGTAGCCAGGCTTTACGACATCTTGGGTAGGACAGTTTTGGTACGAAATCTTGATGAAGGAAGCCTGAATAGTATTTCGGCTTCAGGCTTAAAAACCGGGGTTTATATGCTTCAGCTCAGTGATGGTAAGAAGCAGCAAGGATTCAAATTAATTATTAAGGAATGATATAAAGTTTGAGAAAAAGAATATGAAAAAGAAGTTGGATAAAACAGAAGAGATTAAAGATATTGAATCAAAAGATGCAATGATTTCGCGGAAGGAAGCGATAATAAAAACGGGTAAATATGCTGCTTTTACGGCTGCATCGATGATGCTGGTGCTTAGCGCTAAAGGTGGACCTTCTGCTTCGGGGGAAAATTTCCGATCACCACGTGCGCCCAGAAGTTGGTAACCAATAGACAATATGAAAATGTATAGAAGTCGTGATTCTTACAACAGAATTTGGCAGTATAGAATTCTGTTGTGAGAGATCATTTTATTTCAAACTCGTATTACTATAGTCAACCCTGAAATCGCCGTAAAGTTCGTCAATCTTGTCGAGTGTTTCCTGAACTGCTTCCAGAGTGTCGGCCTGAAGCAACCGAATACGGTGCTCCCGAAAGTTTGGTAGCGTTGGAAAGTATTTGGCAAAATGACGGCGCATCATCAGGATTCCGCTGCGAACATTGTCTTTCCATTCAATCGAAATGGCGAGCTGATCACGCACATTCTGAACAACCTCAGCCACAGTTGGCGCCGGCATCAATTCGCCGGTCTTTAGGTACTGTTTTACTTCTGAAAAAATCCATGGACGACCAATCGAACCACGACCAATCATCAGTGCATCAACGCCTGTCTGGTCAAGATAAGCTTTTGCTTTCAAAGGATCATTGATGTCGCCATTCCCGATAATCGGAATTTTCATGCGCGGATTATTTTTCACATCTCCAATCAGCGACCAGTCGGCTTCGCCAGTATACAACTGGCTACGGGTGCGTCCGTGAATGGCTAGTGCAGCAACACCGGCATCCTGTAACCGTTCAGCCACGTCCACAATTATTTTGCTGTTTTCATCCCAGCCAAGGCGGGTTTTGGCGGTTACCGGTAGTTTTACAGCTTTCACGATGGCTTCAGTCATTCGCTGCATTTTGTCCGGATCCTGTAACATGGCCGATCCGGCACCGTGGCGGATGATCTTTTTCATCGGGCAACCGTAATTGATGTCGATAAAATCGGGCTGCGATTCTTCAGCAACTTTGGCCGCCTCAACCATCGAATCAATATCGTGGCCATATATCTGGATGGCGACAGGCCGGTCGAAATCGAACAGCGTCATTTTTTGTTTCGACTTCCAAATGTCGCGGATCAGCGCTTCCGACGAAACAAACTCTGTGTACATCACATCGGCGCCGTATTTTTTGCACATGTACCGAAACGATTTGTACGTTACATCTTCCATTGGCGCCAAAAAAAGCGGCATCTCTCCCAAATCAATTGTTCCAATCTTCACAATTTCTATTTTTGCAGCATGAACTAAATCGGTTGCAAAGTAAGTAACAAAGAATTGAAGCAGCAAAATACCAGGGTCAGATAATTTTAACTGCGTGCGCAACCTAAAGACAAAAAAAATCGTCTATCAATCAAACAAGACAAGCTTATGAAACCACTTTCAGTTCTGAAGTATCTCCTAGTTCTCTTTCTTTTCGCCGGAATGGGTTGCGAAGAAGTTACAATTGACAAAGCATTTACCCCCGGAAATGAAACGACATTCCGGATGAACCATGTTTATTATTCGGCAGATGGACAGTATTCTTTGAAAATTACTGAGATAAATGATTCACGCTGCCCCGAAGGTGTGGTTTGTATTTGGGCTGGCGAAGTAGTAGTTAAAGGCGAATGGACGGAAAATGACAACAAATCATCCTTTGAAATTCATACGGTTGTAACTAGCCAGCAAAAGCAACCTGATGGATACACTATTCAGATTATCGATGCCAAGCCATACCCCAAACATGATACCAATTCCAATCCTGAAGATTTGGTGATTACTTTACTTATAAAGAAGAATTAAGTTAGAAGTTATTATCGTTCGGCGGGTTAATACTGATGGCTTCAATCTCTGGTAATAGTCATTGGCCAGACCTCAGAAAAACATTTCCATTTCAAATCTGTTCATCAGATAAATAATCTTAATTTTATGATCCTGTTCAGGGTACAGAAAAGCGTTTCTGTTTTCCTGAATTTTAACGATGCAATTCTGGTTGCATTTACGGTATAAAAATTCGATAAATTTATAAATATCAACATGATGACTAGAAGATTAAATGAAGATGAAGAACCTGAAACTTCAGGTAAAAAACCATCGATCCAGAAAACTGTTGAACTGAAATTTCTGGAACAACGAAAAATATTCCTTTGGGGACAGGTTGACGACGATTCTGCTCAGGAAATTGTGAGCAAATTACTTTATCTGGAAGCCATGAAGCCCGGTGAGAAAATCACCTTTTTTATCAATAGCCCGGGAGGGATGGTAACTTCAGGTTTTTCAATTCTGGATACCATGAACCTGATTAGCTCGCCGGTTTCGACAGTTTGCATGGGATTAGCGGCATCAATGGGATCGCTGCTTTTATCGGCTGGAGAAAAAGGCCAACGGTTTATTTATCCTTTGGGCGAAGTTATGATTCATCAACCCAGCGTAGGATATATGCAGGGAAGAGCCAGCGATTTGGAAATTCAAGCTAAACAGATTGGGAAAACCAAACAATTGTCGGCTGAAATTTTAGCGAAGAACTGCAATCAGCCAATCAAACAAGTTTTGTCTGATTTTGAACGCGATTACTGGATGAATGCCAAAGAGTCCGTAGAATATGGAATTGTGGATGGAATCTACAAGATGTAATAGTTTTAGAAATTCGAAATAGTTTTTACATCCAATGCGGTAAATATATTTGTTATTTGCCGCATTTTTTGTGGCGAATATCGACATCAGAGCCTCTGAAGTGAAAGCGTAAGCTTGGAGTTATTTCGTATTTTAGGCATACAAAGTCGTTGGTATTTGAATGATAGGATAACTTTCTAGCTTGAAATTTACGATAGACTCGACGAAACCTTTAAAAAAGCAGAAATTGAAAAATTATTATGAGAAACGATTTGAGTTGAGATATTTCGAAATGAATAAATTCGGCGAAGCTCTATCGACCACCGTCTTAACTTTACTTGAAGAGACTGCTGCAGATCATTGCTATTCTATAGATCATAGTTTATATGACCTTGAAAAACAGAATATTGGATGGGTGCTTCTTTCCGGAGTAATGAAAATGGAGCGCTATCCCAAATACAAAGAAAAGATTACTATTCGGACATGGCTTTCAAGTTATTCGTTGGTTAAAGGGTTCAGGGAAAATATTATTTACGATGAACAAGGAAAAATAATTGGCGTGGCTAAAGGCCAATGGGTTTTCTTCGATATTTTAAGGAGAAGACCTATCCGGATTTTTGATGACATAAAGGAGAAATGGTCCTTTTATCCTGAAGAATGCATTCAATATGACATTAAGAAGAAACTCGAAGTAATTGACACCGGGCAGTATATTAAAGAATTTAAAATCAATCGGTTTGACGTAGATACGAATCAACACGTAAACAATATCAGGTATTTACAATGGATGATGGAGTCCATTCCGAATGAGGTTAATGATAATTATTATCTGCACGCTATCGACGGCCGTTTTATAGCTGAAGCTCAATACGGCGATACAATTAAATCGTTTACTGAAAGAGATATCAGCAACAATTCGTTTACCCACTCCATTAAAACTCAGGATAACGATACGTTTTGCGCTGCAGCAAGAACCATTTGGAAGAAAAGAGAAAAATAGCACAACTAGAAAGCAACCACTTTAGAATAATTTGCTTATCGGCTATCACCTTCTTTATGCACAAAATGTATTTCATTTTTGTTCAGTTATTTATTCTTGCTTGAATTCGGGGATTACATAAATCATAAAATATTTTTAACTTTAGTGGACGTTAAAAATCAAAGATAAACCTTTAAATCTCTATACTTATGGGTGGAGAAGGCCATATTAATGATATGATCACCCGGATGAAAAACAATGCAGCATCCAAAAAAGCACACAAAGAACAACGAGAAAAATTGATGGATGCTTATCGGACAGGTGGTCACAACATGGAACAAAATCAAATCCGGGAATTTGATATTTCAAAGGAAAATCTGGAGAAGATAAAGGAAAAGATCCGGATCAAATTGACACATGAACAAACTTCGAGAATAATATAACCCGTTGTGTGAAATTAATAATTAGATAAATAATCGTGCATTAAGCTGAAATTTAGTATTTTAAAGTTGCGAAACAAAAATATTAAAACAGCCCATGCACGATATTAAAACGAATTTCGACAAAATTTTGGAAGTATTAAAATCCATATTGCAGAATAATGTTGACCACTCAGGAAACTTTCCCCGGGTTGGGAAGAAACCTAAGTTTTCAGATTTAGAGGTCATTAGTCTTAATCTGACCAGTGAATACCTATCTATAGACAGTGAAAATCTGCTTTTTAAAAAGTTGAAGGGAGAATATGTAAGCGAATTTCCCCGGTTAATAGATCGTTCACAATACAACCGGCGCAAGAAATCACTCTTTGATCAGACAGAACTGGTTCGCAAACAGTTAAGTGGTACTTTCTGTAAAAATGAGGATGTGTTTTTATTGACTCCATGCCCCTTGAGATTTGCCGAAATGCCAGGGCATCAAGGTTGAAGATTTGCAAAGAAGATTTTTCTACTTCTCCGGCCAAGGGGTTCTGTGCTTCACAAAACCAGTATTACTTTGGGTACAAATTACATGGCATCTGTACCTTTGAAGGAGTATTTACCTCAATTGACCTGACCAAGGCCAATGTGCATGATGTTAACTATTTAAAGGATGTAAAAGTTAGTCTGTCTGACTGTACTTTGCTGGCAGACAAAGGATATATTGACGCCCGCCAGCAATTGGATTTGTTCCACTCAGCTAATGTCAAACTGGAAACTCCGATCAGGACCAATCAATCAGGCAATAAGAAGTATCCATATATCTTCCGGAAATCCAGGAAAAGGATTGAAACTCTTTACAGCCAGTTATGTGATCAGTTTTTAATCAGAAGAAACTATGCCAAAACATTTATCGGATTTAAAACCAGAATCTTATCAAAGATCACTGCTTTGACAATCGTTCAATATATTAATCGATTCATTAATAACAGACCAATCAACTTTTTAAAACATGCTATTTAATTCACACAACGGGTTAATATATTCTATTGTTTTAACACTTGTTGTTTCACTGGTTGCTTTCTACCTGCTTTTCTTTTACTGAACCAGTCGAATATAAAACATTTCACTCTGCATAATCCTACCGGTTATCCACTTTCTCCGGATACAAATCGTGATTCATCATGCGGTATTCGGCCATTTGTACATATTTGCTGCCGGGTTTTCCGTAATTGCAATACGGATCGATGCTCAGGCCACCGCGTGGCAGGAATTTACCCCAGACTTCGATGTATTTTGGCTCCATCAGGGCAATCAGGTCTTTCATAATGATGTTCATACAATCTTCGTGAAAAGCGCCGTGGTTACGGAAACTAAACAAGTACAACTTCAGACTTTTGCTTTCTACCAGCTTTTTATCCGGAATGTAACTCAGGTAAATGGTAGCAAAATCGGGTTGGCCGGTAATGGGGCAGAGGCTTGTAAACTCCGGGCAATTGAATTTCACCATCGTGTCGTTCTCCGGATGTTTATTGTCGAAGCTTTCCAGCATTTCAGTTGAATACTCGAACAGGTATTTGGTTTCGTTTCCGAGATTTTTTAAAGTATCCATGTATTACAGTATTTTATAGTGAGGGTTTCACTTAAAGTGAAGCCCTCACTGATTTTTTTGTGCTAAATAATTTTCCAATCCATTTCGTCGCAATTGGCAAGCCGGACAGTGGCCGCAGCCATCGCCTTTAATACCGTTGTAGCAAGTTACAGTTTGCGTGCGTACCAGATCGAAAACCCCCAATTCATCGGACAATGCCCAGATATCCTGCTTCGATTTCCACATGAGTGGCGTGTGAATGGTAAATTGATAATCCATCGACAAGTTCAACGTTTGATTTAGCGAACGGATAAATTCGTCGCGGCAATCGGGATAACCACTGTAGTCGGCCTGCCCGACGCCGGTTACCAAATTCGGGATATCTTTTCCTTTGGCAAAAATGGCGGCAAAAGTCAGGAACAACATGTTTCGCCCTTCAACCAAGGTGTTTGGCGGTCGATTTTCGGGTTTATTTTCTTCCACATCCATGGCCGAATCTGTCAGCGAATTGTGGGTAATTTGTTTTAGCAAATCCAGGTTCAGCAAGGTAAACGGAACTCCTGCATTTTCGGCAATCGACCTTGCGGCTTCTTCTTCAATTTGGTGACGCTGGCCATAATCAAAGCAAAGCGCTTCAACTTTGTCGAACTTTTTCAAAGCCCAGAAAAGGCAGGTTGTGGAGTCTTGTCCACCTGAAAATACAACCAATGCACTGCTTTTCATTTGATTAAATTTCTTTTACCCTGAATAGATTGTAGGACAAATTGCTGTCGTATGTATCGACTCCTTCGGAGCGTTTGACAAAGCCAACGACCCAAATCGTAACAGGTAAAATCAGGATTTCATAAACGGTTTTTAGCGTGGCCTGTGTTACAATCATGGTAGCCAACACTCCGATCGGGAAAACTCCGGCAAATGCGATGCTAATAAAAATCATAGAGTCAGCGCTTTCTCCTGCAAGTGTCGACACGATTGCCCTTCCGGAGAAACCTTTGCCTTTGGTCAGCACTTTCATGCGGCTCATCACAAAAGCATTCAGGAATGAACCTATTAAATAGGCGCTTAAACTGGCTACAACAATTCGCGGTGTGTTTCCCAAAACGGTTGCAAATGCTTCCTGATTTTGCCAGAATGGCGCTCCGGGAATCACAATTCCGACAGTGAAGAAAAACACAGCCAGAATATTTACGGCGAACCCGGTCCAGATAATCAGGCGCGCTTTTTTAAAGCCCCACACTTCGGTTATTACGTCGTTCAGGATGTATGCGATGGGGAAAATCAATACCCCGGCAGGTGCAGCCCACGAACCGATCATTAAAATTTTGGTAGCAAGGATGTTGGAAATCAACAGGCAGGTGGCAAACAAAATGCCAGCAAGCATAAATAATACAGATACTTCTTTTTTCATTTCTTGTTTTTTACGTGGTTACCAAGTACACGGCTTTCACCTGAAAGCTCGGCGCAAAAATACACTTTATTCCGGAACACGAAAACTATGATTTGAACCAAATTTGAAAGTGACAAAAAAACATCTGATTAATATAATTTATTAACTTTGAAAGGGTGATGTAAAAAAAACTTAAACTGACACTCCGATGAATACCGATAAAATTATCGTTTTTCGGACTTTTGTTGATCCGATCAAAGCCAATATTGTAAAAGGATTACTTGATTCGTATGGAATTGAATGTTTTCTTTCTGACGAAAATATTGTTACGCTTAATGCCATGTACAGTAATGCTATTGGCGGAGTTAAACTGAATGTTTTCGAGAAAGATCTGGACAGGATTGTCTCCATTCTCGCATCGGAAAATATTGTTCAAGTATCTGAGCCTGAAAGCGAAGAAAAGGATAAAATCTTCTGCCCGAACTGCCATTCGTCAAATGTTGTATTTGGGGATTCCGTTAACAAAAAGTTTGGAATGAGCACTGCCGTGATATTTTCGTTTATTATCTCCTTTTTATTTGCAATATATCCCTTTTTTGCGCGAAAAAGATTTCATTGTTTTGATTGCGGTCATGAGTTCATGAAATAGAAGAAACTGATAATATTAAAAAAAATAAAAAATGATCAATGCTTTCGAAACTGATTGTCAAACGATAGTTCATTTGCTCGAAGTTTGGGTGCCCAAATTTCTGGCGCTTCCTGAAGAAATTGTAAGCGAGCGCAGGAATAGCCAAAACCGGAGCATTCGCCAGATTCTCGGACATTTGTGCGACTCGGCGTCGAACAACACGCACCGGATTGTTCATCTGCAATACCGGGAAAACCCGGTGACTTTTCCGAATTATGCCACGAATGGCAATAACGACCGATGGATTGCCATTCAGAATTATCAGCACGAAAACTGGGAGACTTTGGTGCAATTGTGGAAATACGAAAACCTGCATCTGATTCATGTGATTAGGAATGTTGATCATTCGAAGCTTGAAAATCTATGGATGAGCAGCGAAACGGAGTTCATTTCTTTGGGCAGCATGATTGAACATTACCTGCCACATTTTGAATTGCACCTGAATGAAATGGAAGAATTGATAGACGCATAAATTCTGAATTTTCATTTCCACTTCAGAAACGTATCTTTGTTCCCGAACGAAAAATAACCACATGGCTTTTACCGCATTTCGGGGTATGAAACCCTTTCCGCAACTCATGTTTACTTTTTTTGTAATGGTTGCAACCGTCCTGATTTTTCTGGTCGTTTCTATTTTTGCAGCCATTCCGTTTTTTGGATTTGACACACTGATGAATAGTCTTTCGCAGACAGGTATCAGTACTCCGGAAGGCATAAATTTTCTGAAATATTTTCAGGTGGTGCAATCGGTAGGATTATTTGTTGTTCCGCCGATTATTTTAGGCTGGCTTTATCATGGGAAAATCAGCGAATACCTCCAGCTTAACCGGTCAACCATCGCTTTAAATTATGTCTATGCCATTGCAGCTTTGTTGTTGGTTGTTCCAGTCATAAATCTTCTGGGCGCCATCAACAGTAAAATGACCTTTCCTGAAGCTTTTTCAGGACTTGAAAGCTGGATGCGAAACATGGAAGATTCTGCAGAACTACTGGTTGAAAAATTCATGAAAGTGGAAAGTATTTCAGGATTGATGTTTAATATCTTCATGATTGCGATACTTCCGGCCATAGGCGAAGAACTGATGTTTCGAGGAGTTTTCCAGAAGATATTTACCAATATGACCAAAAATTACCATTGGGGAATTTGGCTTACTGCCATTTTATTCAGCGCCTTACATATGCAGTTTTACGGATTTTTACCCCGGATGGTGCTTGGTGCTTTGTTTGGCTATCTTTTGGTTTGGACCGGTACCATGTGGGTGCCTATTCTGGCGCACTTTGTGAATAACCTGATGGGAGTTTTGGGCTATTTCCTGATCAACAAAGGAACTTTAACTAAAGACGTTGAAGATTGGGGAACCGGCAGCAAGCAGTTGCCGCTAGTATTTATGAGTATTGCGGCAGTTGGATTTTTGTTGTTCTTAATTTATAGAAATCAGCAGCGAGACCAGACAAAAATGCCCGTAAATCAGGATGATTCACAGGCATCACGAATTGATTGATTTTTATTAAGAAAAGACAATGCTTTGTTGTAAGTTTTCGGTTTCAGCTTTTTTCTGTTCCGAAGCTCGGTAAACATATACAATTCCGTATTCCGAAGCTTTTTCGCGTTTTTCATCATCAGAAAGATGCGACAGCGAATTTTCCACTTCGTTCCACATTTCCTGTATCATTTGATCGGCTTGCTGACGCAACTCGGCAACTTTCATCGAAGCGCGGTTGGTAATATTCTGCAACATTTTCTGGTGACGGTAGGCTTCAACAAACTCTTCATAATGAACTCTAACCAGGGCAACCGAAGGGCTGTAAATCGGGCTTCCGCCTCTCTGAACCCTTTTTTGCTCGCCTTCAATTATGCGTTCACCCCATGTCATCACATGCGCTTCAAGATTCAGCGGAGGTGTTGCTTTCGAATTTGCTTTCAAACCATAAAACTCTACGACTTCGGGCTTCATTTCACCGCGTAAAATGGCAAAGTTTACGACCTGAAGAAAATGAGATAAATAGAGTTTTGCTTTCCTGAAAATTTCGCCATATTCTTTCGAGCGATCGAACTGGTTCTGCTTGGAGATATTTAACTGACGGATAGCGCCCAGAAAATTGGGATAAAATGTTTGTAAATTTTCCAGAGTTTCCTGGCTGAAAGCCAGTTTTTTCAAAGCTGTTCTTTTACCAAGTTCCAGTCCGGCTTCGATGGCTCTCAGCCTGGCCACATCTGTATTCGGTAATCTCCTGTAAGGCATAAAGTGGATTTAAGGTACACTAATGCGAATATACAAATTCAACGTTCATTTTTCTGATCTTCGCTAAAGAACTAATCAACAGTCGATTGTTCAAAAAGGAATACAATTAACAATGCGACTGCACATTACGGAAATGTATTTTATAGATATCAACAAAGCAATGCTCATAAACTGTGGTGTTTTACCTGCCTTTTGTATGTTTTTGGTTATCAATGCGCTCGGAAAACTTCAAAAATCCAACTTTTTGTGCATCAGTTGGGTTAAAAAATCGCACAAAAAGTTGTTGATAAGTTTCTGCGAAAACATAAAAAAGCTCCGAAGAAAATATCTCCGGAGCTTTTCCTGTAAGGTGTTTGGATATACTTAATCCTGAATTTTAGCACACAGAAATTCGCGGTTCAGACGTGCGATGTTGGAAAGAGAAATGTTTTTCGGGCATTCCACTTCGCAGGCGCCGGTGTTGGTACAGTTTCCGAAACCGAGTTCGTCCATTTTGGCAACCATCGCCTTTGCACGGCGGGCGCCTTCAACACGACCTTGTGGTAGCAAAGCCAACTGGCTAACCTTTGCTGAAACAAACAACATGGCAGAACCATTTTTACAGGCAGCAACGCAGGCGCCACAGCCTATACACGAAGCCGCATCCATCGCCTCATCAGCATCCGGTTTTGGGATTGGAATTGCGTTTGCATCAGGAACTCCACCAGTACTAACCGAAACATAACCTCCGGAGGCAATGATTTTATCGAACGCACGACGATCAACAATCAAGTCCTTAATAACCGGGAAAGCTGCTGAACGCCAGGGCTCAATGGTCACGGTTTGTCCGTCTTTGAATTTGCGCATGTGCAGCTGGCAAGTGGTCACATCATCGTCCGGGCCGTGTGGACGGCCATTGATGTAAAGTGAGCACATTCCGCAAATACCTTCGCGGCAATCGTGATCGAAAGCAACAGGTTCCTGATTCTCATTGATCAACTGTTCATTCAGAATGTCCAGCATTTCAAGAAAAGAACTATCTATCGAAACGTTATTCACGTTGTAGGTTTCGAAACGGCCTTTCGCTTTGGGACCGTTCTGACGCCAAACCTTAAGCGTAATATTTATTGTATTTTCCATGATTGATCTCTTTTAAAACCATTACTTGTAATTACGCTGAACCATTTTCACGCTTTCGTAAACCAGATCTTCTTTATTCAATACTGGTTCGGCATCCTGACCTTTGTATTCCCAGCAGGAAACGTAGGCGAATTTGTCGTCCTGACGAAGCGCTTCACCTTCCGGAGTCTGAAATTCTTCGCGGAAATGACCACCGCAGGATTCTTCGCGGTTCAGTGCATCGCGAGCCATTAAATCGCCAATTTCGATGAAGTCGGCCAAGCGGCTTGCTTTTTCAAGTTCAATGTTCATTCCGTTCATATCGCCCGGAATACGAACGTTGCTCCAGAATTCTTTTTTGATGGCGGCAATCTTTTCAATCGCTGTTTTCAGACCTTCTTTGTTTCGGGCCATTCCAACAAAGTCCCACATTACCAAACCAAATTCTTTGTGAATGTTATCAACTGAGCGTTTTCCTTTGATGCTCATCAGCTTTTCAAAGCGAGCTTTAACCGCTTTTTCAGCTTCAGCGAATTCGGGCTCATTGGTAGTCATCCGTTTTACGGCGATATGATCGGCAAGATAATTCTGAATGGTGTATGGTAAAACAAAATATCCATCAGCCAGACCCTGCATCAAAGCCGAAGCTCCCAAACGGTTCGCACCATGATCGGAGAAATTGGCTTCACCACAGCAGAACAAACCTTCAATGTTGGTTTGCAATTCATAATCAACCCACAAACCACCCATCGTATAGTGGATGGCCGGGTAAATCATCATTGGTGTTTCGTATGGATTTTCGTCAACGATTTTGTTATACATCTGGAATAAGTTTCCATAGCGGGCTTCAATGGTTTTTTGTCCCAAACGCTCGATGGCCGATTTGAAATCGAGGTAAACTGCCAAACCCGTTGCGCCGACACCAAAACCGGCATCGCAGCGTTCTTTGGCAGCGCGTGAAGCTACGTCGCGTGGGACGAGATTCCCGAACGCCGGGTAGCGACGTTCCAAATAGTAATCGCGGTTTTCTTCAGCAATTTGTGTTGGTTTCAATTTTCCGGCACGAATAGCTTCAGCGTCTTCTTTTTTCTTCGGAACCCAAATTCGTCCGTCGTTCCGGAGAGATTCTGACATCAAAGTCAGCTTACTCTGGAATTCGCCGTGAACCGGAATGCAAGTTGGGTGTATCTGCGCATAACATGGATTGGCAAACATGGCGCCTTTATGGAAAGCTTTAATGGCAGCCGATCCGTTTGATCCCATGGCATTGGTTGAAAGGAAAAATGTGTTTCCGTAACCACCGGTTGCCAAAACTACTGCATGTCCGAAATGACGCTGTAACTCGCCTGTAACCAGGTCGCGTGCAATAATTCCGCGGGCTTTTCCATCAACAATAACAATGTCAACCAATTCGGTACGGGTGTACATGGTAACTGTTCCGGCGTTAACCTGGCGCATTAAAGCCTGATAAGCACCCAGTAACAATTGTTGTCCGGTTTGTCCTTTGGCATAAAATGTACGGCTAACCTGCGCACCACCAAATGAACGGTTATCGAGCAAGCCACCATATTCGCGGGCAAAAGGAACTCCCTGAGCCACACATTGGTCGATAATGCTGTTGCTTACCTCAGCCAAACGATGAACATTGGCTTCACGGGCACGGTAGTCACCGCCTTTGATGGTATCGTAAAACAAACGGAAAACAGAGTCACCGTCGTTTGGGTAATTTTTTGCAGCATTTATACCGCCTTGTGCAGCAATGGAATGAGCACGGCGTGGCGAATCCTGTATGGTGAAGTTTTTAACATTGAAGCCCATTTCTCCAAGAGAGGCAGCGGCTGAAGCGCCGGCCAAACCAGTGCCAATAATTATTACATCAAGTTTACGCTTATTGGAGGGATTCACTAATTTCTGGTGATCTTTATAATTAGTCCATTTCTGAGCCAATGGCCCTTCAGGAATCTTTGCATTCAATTTACTCATGTTTCAGTTATTTAAAGAATTAAAAAAACAGGTATTGAGCCAGAGCGATAACAGAAAATCCACCGCCTAAAATTATAGCAGCAACATTGCTGATTACTTTCAGTCTTGGCATCCATTTAGTATTGTTCCAGCCAATGGTTTGAAACGATGACCAAAAACCGTGAGAAAGGTGAAACGCCAGGGCAACAGAACCAATAATATAGATGAGTACAATTGGAAGGATCTGAAAAGTTCCGTGAACCATGGTGTAGGCATCTTCGCCGGTCGCAGTCATTCCGAAAAATGGAAATGAAGCTTCACCTGCTTCCCATGCAATGTAACCTTTCATTTTCATGTAAAAATTAAAAATATGCACAACTAAAAACGAGAAAATTACAATACCCAACACCAACATGTTTTGTGATGCCCATTCAACACCTGAAGTTTTTTTACCTGAAGCATAACGCTGTGGTCCTCTCGCTTTCATATTCTGGAAAGTCAGGATCAGCGAATAAACAATGTGGACTAAAAATCCCAGAGCCAGTAAAGGCTCAATGACTTTTATTAAAGGGTTGGTTCCCATGAAATGAACCCCGGCATTGAACATTTGTCCTTCCTGAAGTCCCATAACTCCATCGAGCAACAGGAACGAATTCAGGGTTAAATGTACAAAGAGGAACAAAATCAGGAACAAACCTGAAACACTCATCAGGAGTTTCCGTCCAATAGAGGTAGTCAGTAAATTGCTCATAGAATAACAGATTTTTATTTTAATAATAGATTCATTTTTATTTTCCCGACAAAAGTAGATTTAACAGGCATGACATACAATAAAACTGAGAGTAAAATAACTAATTTATAATGTTTCTAAGCATAAACTCCTTCAAGTTAAACGAAGTGAATTAGAAATAGGGTTTTAAATGTAGAAATGCAGGGTTAAAAATATATTGACCTACCTTTGCCGAAATAACATATTTGCATATTTTTGCAGCACTTTAAAAGGCGAGCTAATTTTTTGAGCAAGCAGCCTGAATAAAAATAGCAAAAGGTTCCATAGTTCAACGGATAGAATAGCAGTTTCCTAAACTGTAGATCCGGGTTCGATTCCCGGTGGGACTACAAACAATACAGATTATCAATATATTGTGAATATAACACCCAATATAACACCCTAAAAGGCAAGATAGAGTGTTTGTTTTTTTACCCCCGATGAAATGCCAATAATTCTACACATCCTGATTTTTTAAATTCAGAAACAACGGCAGGTAAACCAGCACGGCAACAATCGAAAAAATCAATCCGCCTGCAGCACCAACTGCAAAAGCAAACCAGAAAACCTCTTTCTGTCCTCCCCAAATAAAGGGCACCAACCCAAGAACGGTTGAGATAATGGTTAAGAATATGGGGATGATTTTATGGTTGAATGCTTTGATATAGATTTTCAGACTTCGTTTCACTTTCTTGCTTCGGCAAAAATTATTGTAATCATTGATAATATACAGCCCTGCATTCACAACGATGCCACATAGCAAGACAAATGACGCAAATCCACCCTGGTCAAAATTAAAATCAAACAAGTAAAAAGTCAGAAAAACCCCGACAAACGAGATTGGGATCAGGGAAATGATTGCCAGGGGCTGGAGGAACGATTCAAGCAAAATAGAACAAATAAAATAGATGACCAATATGACCAGTAAAATAAGGTAATATTGCTTTTTATCCTTTTTATCCCAACCTCCCCATTCATACGACTTTACAGAATAACCTAAAGGTAAAATCTTTGCCAATTCCTTTTCCTGCTTCTCCCGGACCATCTTTGCCAACGGCTCGGGACCAATAAAATCGTAAGCAACCACAAGCTGATATTGCTGATTGATTTTGTGGATTTCATTGCCCGACTTTTGCTTTTCAATTTTTCCGAAATCGGATAGCTTGAACTGCTTCTTCCCAATTTGTATGGGTTCGTTGCTTAAGTCCCAAACATTAAAATCGCCATAAGAATCGGAGACCAGAGAAACCGGCTGGAGCTCATTATTCATAAATACAGGAGGAAGACTCGATTTATACACTTTGTCTTTCAGGAATGTATAAAACTGGCCAATTGACACATCGTGGAAGCCAAGCCCTTCCTTGTTAAAGCCCAGGTAATATTCCTGGAGGGTTTTCGTGTTCCAATCCACTGAACCGGAAATCTCTATATCTTTTACCCGTTCATTTTGCTTCAACCGGTTCTGGAGTTCTTCGGCATACCGGTAGAGCTGGTCGTAATTGTAACCTTCAAGCACGATATGGCTGTTTTTAAATCCTGAATTCAGTTCGTTTGAAAAGCCTCTTCCGACCCCGTAAACACTCCAGTCGAGCCCGCCCAGGCTAATTGCTTTCGATGTTATTTCTTCCTTCAGGAAATACGGGAATGAAGTAAACTCGTATTGCGGTTTAAATTGAATGACAATGGATGAATTCTGGGAACTAAAGACAGAGGTTTCAAACAGTTCGATTTCCTTAAACTGACTCAGAAAATTCTCCATCATCGCCATGGCATCGTTTAACTGTTGCACCGTGCAGCCTTCAGGCATTTTACCGCGAACATACAATTTTGTGCGTGTCGGCTCGGCGTAAAATGAACTTTCAAAAACATACTCGGTAAACAAACGAAGGGAGCCACCAAGAACTTTCTCGGTAACGGGTTTTGCTTCTTCCTGATACCAGGAACTGCCCAATGTCTTGTTGTAGATTTCGGCCCATTTGCCTTCCTTCTCGATTTTATCCGGAAGCCACTGAACCGGGAGGCCAAATCCCAGAATGGCAAGAACGACATAAGCCCATTTAAACTGTTTACTGAAAACGATGGTTCGTTGATAAAAAGCAGAGAGTTTCAATGCTCTTCGTTTTCTGCGGAAAAAACTCCGGGTTTTTCGTTTGTTGAGCCTGATTTTATCCATCAACGCCGGAATAAAAAACAGGGCGACAGCCATTGAGACCGACAGGCTTACAATGATAACCTGCGCAAATTCGATGAGATTTATTTTCTGGCTTTCATCCAGGAAAAAGATAATGCAAAGTGCTCCAATGGTTGTCAATGTGGCTGCAAGGATTGCCAGGAACGCCTTTTTATTGCCCTGATGGCGAAGGTGATCGATCATGATAATGCTGTTGTCGATCACCATGCCAAATGAGATCGTGATGCCTGCCAGCGAATAAATGTGCATTTCTATTCCCAGGAGATAATAAAAGATGCAGGAAATCGCCAGATTGGCCAGAATGCTGATAAGTATAAGAACCAGGTACCGGAATTGACGACTGATGACCAGGACAAACGTTAAAAGGATCAGCAGCGAAAAGATCGTACGTAAAAAAATTTTTTGGAGTTCCTCCCGGATAAACTGTGTGGTGTCGTTGGCAAGCAACAACGAATATCCGGGCGGGAGATTGACCTGGAGCTTTTGAACTTCAGCCTTAACCAAACCGGCCAACCGAAGGTCATTCACATCGGGTTCTGCGTAAATAATCAGGTTGACGGTATTCAATCCGTTAATCCTGAAATACGAATAGGGTAGCTGTTCCTTATACATGGCCTGGGCCACATCGTCTAAATGGATTATCCGGTCATCCACCTTTTTTATCGGAATTTGATTCCACGAAACACTGTCGTTGCTCGTGGCCGAAAGATAAAATCCGATGATTTTTTCGTGTTTACCGCGCCAATCAGTAATTGTTCCATTGCCTAGATAATCACTCCGGAAATAATTGCGAATGCTTTGCGCTATCTCATCCGAAGATATGCCGAGGGTCTGTATTTTTTCGCTGTTGAATTTGATTTCCCATTCGTAAGGCGTAGAGCCATATACGTTTACTTCGTTCACCCCTTTTAATACCGAAAGTTTTGGAACAAGATGGTCTTCTGCATATTTTTGAATAAAATACGGACTTGCGCTGCCATTGAGGGTGTAAGACAAAACTGGACTTTCATTTTTTCCACTCGCACCCAACGACAATTCGGGGAACGACACCTGTTTGGGCAATTCGCTGTACGATTGGCGGATTAGCGAAGCAATTTCGAACCGGACCGCATCAATATTGACATCCTTTTTGAAGCTCAATTTTATGGAGCCGTAACCTTTCTGCGATACCGATGAAATCTCTTTGATTCCTTTTACTGAATTGAATAAGCCTTCCAGTTTCGAAGTCACTTCCTGCTCAATTACCCTTGCTGAAGCATCAGGCCAATTGTAGCTAACCGACAGGCCCGGCAGTGCTCGTGATGGATTTAACTGCACGTTGAGCATGGGCAACAGACTTACCCCCACGATCATCAGCAACACGAAGATGATCAGGATGGAGAAGGAGGAAGGTTGATATTTGGAACGAAGATTCAAATGAGTTTAATTGTTATTTTTGATCAATGGTGTTTGTTTGATTTCTCGTTTCATTTTTCATGATGTAATAATATAAGAGAGGCACGAGATACAGGCTAACCAATGTTCCTAGGGTTAATCCTCCGATAATCGTCAAAGCCAATGGCCGCTGAAGATCAGCTCCCATCCCGTTCGTAAATAAAACCGGGACAAGTGCCAGAATGGTTGTCAAGGAGGTCATCAGGATGGGTTTCAGCCTGCGCTGGCCAGCCGTGCTCATCGCCCTGATCAATCCATAACCTTCTTTTCGCAGCTTATTGGTTGTGTCAACTTTCAGAATGGAATCGTTTACGACAATTCCACACATAACCACAATTCCAATTAACGACATCAGATTAATACTTGCTCCGTCTAATTTAAGTGCCAGCAAAGCGCCAAAAAGATCAACCGGTACTTCAACCAGAATTATCACAGGAAGAATAAGTGATTCGAATTGTGCGGCAAGGATAAAGTAGAGCAAGGCCAGCGATACCAAAAGAATAATTGTTAATTCTCCCATTAGTTTTTTATTGGAAAAAATGCTTCCCGTAAAGCTCACCTCATATTGCCGGTTAGTTTGAAGTACTTGTCGTATTTTCCCCATTAACCGAGGTGCCTGATTTCCGTCAATGTCGAAATTAACCGGATAGAATTCTCCTTCCTGACCTGCCATAATCGATTTCAGGTCCTGTCCGTGTGTTTCGGAGAGTAGACTTCGCACGGGTATCAGCTCATTCTTTTTGTTCCTCAAAAAGAGAGTATTTATGATGGTATTTATCTTTTCGGGCTTACCACCTAATACAACGGGTACGAAATTCTGGTTGTCGGAAATCAAAAACACCTGGTTTTCATTAAACGCGCTTCGAAGCTTCGAATAGATTAATTCGAAAGGAATATCATACAGCAACAGCTTCTCCGGATCGCAATGTAAAACGGTGTAGCTTGTCATTGCAGGCTGATCGATTGTTTGATCAGACAACGCCAGTCTCAGTTTATCCAGCGTTTTCATCAATAGTTCTCCTGAATGCTTACCCGCTTCTTCCGTGGCCCGTAATTTGGCAGTCAGCGGTTTTTCCGTATCCGGGAAAAGTGTATTAAAAATATTTTCAGCATCAGAAAAATGGAAAATGCTGTGTGCATAGTTGTTATGCAGGTAGTTTTCTGCCTGCAGCATCACTTGTTCCAGTTCAACGTTTTTTTTAACTTTTAAGTAGATCATGGCCCCTGAAGTTCCCATGTTATTGTTTTTATCCAGGATAAATTGCTGCTCCCCAATCAAGCAAGTGTTTTGCTCAATTTTGTCGCCTAAAGCATTTACCAGATCGTTTACCCGGCGATTATTCTCGTTCAAATTAATCTGCTCGTTCCAATTCACATCCAGAACGATTTCATCGCGAGCAATTGCGGGAAGTTTGGAGCTGTCAAGATCATAAAATAATCCAACGGTGCCGGCCAGCATCAGCACAATAAGAATCCACAGCCAGGCTTGCTTTCGTATCACCCACCGGAAGCCATCTTCATAAATCGCTTCGTAATTTATTGTATTGATGCGGCTTAAAAAGCGGCTTTCTCCGGTAGCTGTTCCCTTTTGGTAAACCAGCCGGTAATAAACTGGCAAAAGTGTAACTGACACAGCCAGCGAAACAAGCAAGCCTATGGTAATGGTGATGGCTTGGTCGTAAAACAAAGCTCCTGCAATTCCGCTGATAAAGATCAACGGGACAAAAACAGCACAGGTGGTCAACACCGAACTCAACATCGGGGTAAACACTTCGTTGGTGGCTTTAACACAGGCATTATCCAGCTTTTCGGAGGATGAAATGTTACTGTCTCCCGGAAGAGTAGAAGAGTTCGCTGATTGTTTTGTTCGCTGACGGTGCTGGGTAATGTTGTCGATTACAATTATGGAATTGTCAACCATCATCCCGACACCCAGAATAATTCCTGAAAGTGAAATAATATTTATTGATATTCCGAAGAGATAAAAAAACAGCATGGAAATAATCAGCGAAGTGGGAATGGTTATGGCTATGAGCATGGGCGCCCTGAAATCTTTCAGGAACAAGAACATAATCAGGATAGCGAGTACAGAGCCCCAAGCCAGGTTTTGCTCCAGGTTTGATATGGAATAATCAAGCAAAGTAGTTTGATTCCGGGTAACCTTGAAATCGATATTGGGATAGTCTTTTTGGATTTGTTCAATCAATGAATTTAGCTTTTCTTTTAGGTCCGACATTCGGGCGTCGCTTTGTTTTATTACCGCCATGGTAATGGCATCCTTCCCGTTCGAAGTTACTTTCCCTTTTTGTTTCTGCGGATGTTCAACAACCTGGGCTATGTCTTTCAACTGGATCAAACGGTTATCCACTTTCAGGTAAATATTTTCAATGTCGCGCTTATCCTGAAGGCTTGAAGAAAACCGGATATTGTACTGGTACTGACCGTCGCGAATCAGCAAACTGCCCAATTTTACATTGTTCTTATTGATGCTGTTTTCCAGCATTTCCTGCGAAATTCCCAGCGCTTCCATTTTTTTTGCATCGGGCAAAATAAGCAGTTCGGAATACACCAGCCCGCTAACATCGACCATGGCGACTTCCGAAAGCTGTTCAATGCGTTTCCGGATGACGTTTGATGAAAAATCACTCAGCTCGGCAAATTGCCTGGAGACAGGAAACAATTCGTTTGAACGGGTTGAAGGGTTTGACGCTATGCTGTCTGAAATGTTTGAGGGTTCTATTTCCTGATTCCCTTCTTCTGACTTCTGACCCTTCAAGGTGAGGTTGAGATAGAAAACGGGAATATCGGTAGCGCTGGCTTTTATGACTTTGGGTCGTTCGATTTCACGCGGAAGGTAGTTCATGGCCCGGTCTATCATTTCGTTCACCTCGATAAAAGCAAAATCGATATCGGTGCCGTAGTCGAATTTCAAATGGATTGTACTCGTTTCGTTACTGGTTTCGCTGGTTATATCAGCCAGATGAGCCAACTGCATAAGCTGACGGCGAATCGGCTTTACCACCGAATTTTCCAGTTCGCGGGCCGGATTGTTTTTTACGTTGATCTGGACCGTTATTTCCGGAATATCAATATTGGGCATCAGCGAAACCGGGATGTAGTTCATCGCCGCAATCCCTAACACTAGGATGGCAATGAACGTCATGGTAACAGCAATTGGACGATTAATCA
The DNA here is from genome assembly GCA_963677955.2 of Prolixibacteraceae bacterium. Lineage (GTDB taxonomy): Bacteria > Bacteroidota > Bacteroidia > Bacteroidales > Prolixibacteraceae > Aquipluma. Next base: position 1,471,167 of record CAXXQR010000001.1, on the reverse strand, counting down.
GGAAACGAACCATTGAATCTGAAGCTAAAGTGAAAAGCGTTTAAACATTTGAATTTTTGATCTCCATAATCAATATTCTCAAACAGAAATTATTTTGCGATTACTCTGGATTCATGGGCCAGGTTCAAATTGCCGGAAACGATCACTGTATCCCCGGCTTCAAGCGTACCGCCTTTGTTGGGATCTGCAATTACAGAAAAAGAGCTGCTATTTTGCAGTGTCGATTTCACATACACCCAAAACGCAATGCTGTCCCGGGTACATTTAAATAAAACTTCCTGATTGTCGCGGAGGACAACCGCCGATTTGGGAACCACCAATTGGTTCGGTACCAATTTTTCAATTACTACTTTTGCGTTCATTCCTTCAATCAGTTCTCCCGAATTTTTCACTCTCGCCCTAACCTGAACAAGGCCATTTTCGTCGATCACCGGGTTAATCTCCGAAATAATGCCATTAAATGTTTTGCTGATTGAAAAAGGGATGATTTTAACCGGGTCGTTAAGTGAGACTTCTGTTATCTCGCTTTCCACGAGGTTGAACTCAACTTCAAATTCCGAGTCGTCAATCAAAGTACAAAATGGCTCTCCGATATTTACCTGTTCATAAACTTCCTGTGTTATGTTCCCTATTTTACCTGGAAATGGAGCCCTTAATTCGGTCGATTGCAGGTCCACTTTGGCCGTTCGGATGTCATTCTGTACCTCGGCATATCCGGACTTTACCGTAGCCATATCCCAAATATGTGCCGGTATTTTTGAACTATCCAATGAGACATAGCCCTGACCAATAAGTATATTTTGCAGTTCGAGCCGTGCACTTTTTAATTGCAGGTCTAATTTTCTCAGGGCCTGTTCATAGTCAAATTTGTGTAAACTTGCGATGAGCTGGCCAGTCTCAACGAAATCGCCGTTCTTCGCAGGAAGTGACTCAATTTCACCGCTTATCCGAAAACGTAAATCGCTTTTCTTGCAGGCTTTAAGTTTCCCGTTGCTTACAAGTTCTTTTTTGAAGCTCGTTGACCGCAAAATTATCGTATCAACCGGGTTTTGCTGTTGTATATATTGGCGCTTGGCTGCATCCGAATCAGCTTTTTTTTCATTGGTAGAACACGAGGAAAGTAACAGAATGAAAGAGAGAAAAATAATTAGTTTCATTACATAAGGTTTTTGGTTAGTTGTTTAACTCCATGGGTTTTCCGGTTCTGGATTGTCTTATCCTTCTTCGCTGCAATAAAAGCTTTTCCCTCAAATATCCGGCCAAAAGGTCACCGTTGAAAAAACACGAGTTGCAATTATAATCAATTATCTTATTGCACCAAGCTATGTAATCACGTAGTTCAAAATTATCATGGTAATTACTTTTAAGCATTGACAAATGAATTGTTTCCTCTTTCGCTGTTGGTTCTAATCCAATATTTTGCAAATAGTTTATTCGAATACAATCAGCATATTTTTGTTGCTCTGAAAATTTCGAAGCGGTAATTTGTGCCGGATGCGATCGATATTCCATTAATATCTCCGGAATATTGCAAGTTCTGAAATATTTAAAATTTCTGGAAACGAAATCATAATCGGACGCATACCGGTATTGTTCGTTATAAAGCAAGGATTCTTCGTCGGAGAACAAGTTTCTCCGGATGCAAAGTCCGGGATGAAGGCAATAGTTGTTCTCCAGAAACCTGATTTTAAGCTGTTTTTCATCTGAAGGATAATAGACAGGGATATTACCTCCTGAACCAAACCGGCGGAACCATGTGCTTGAAATTCCAATGGTGGGATTATTTTGCATAAATTGTAATTGCCGTTCGAGCCGGTAGGGAAGCGCCAGGTCATCTGCATCCATTACGCAAATGAATTTTCCTGATGATGCTTTTATTCCAATATTCCGAGACGGGTAATTCCCCAGATTTATAAAGTTGGTAATGATTCGGACACGCTGATCGCTGATTTGGTCAAGTATTTCACCGGTTCCATCGGTCGATGCGTCATCAATGATAATGAATTCAAAATCGGTAAAGGTCTGATTCAAAATACTATTAACAGAAAAACTGATGTATTTTTCGGAATTGAAAACGGGCATAATTACAGACACCAATGGCTCTTTCATTTCAATACTTCCTCTCCTTTATAATTGAGTATATTTTTTCTGATACCCCAAAGACCTTTATTGGCTTCGAACATCCCGTTCTCAATATTTCGAAGAGATTTTAATCTATTGATTTGATTCATCTCATCATAACTTAAGCTTGACTTACAATACTTTATTTTATCAGATGTTGAATTTTTTGTCGCACTTGTATATTTTGGGTTGTAACCGTGCTTATACCTTAAACCAACTTTTTGGGCTCTCAATATTAAATCAGTATCCTGAAATCCCATTGGTTCGAAACTTTCATCATAGCCACCTAATTGTTCGAAATTTTTTTTTGCTAAACCAATCCTCCCGTATGTCCCATCACCATAATTTTGACTGAATTGATGAAGAATGATATCAAAACCGCTTTTAATGAAATTCTGAATCACAAATTTTCCCCCAAATTTTCCGGTATAATTGTCGCAATCCAGATTAACGACTAATTCATTGGAGGCCATTAAATGAGCTGTGTTTTTTGCTATTGAAGCATGCCAGAATGGAAGTTCGTCGGTATAATAATAGGCAAGGTACCCACTATTTAGTTCGTCCGTAAAAGAATTTAACACCCAATCTGACAGTCCGTCACTGTTCCCGAAATCAACGACAACAAACTCTATAAGATTTTTGAAAAGAAAATTATCATCGAGATTGCGTGGTAGCGTCTCTTTTATTTGATGTATTCTGTTCTTACAAGTTGTGCAAAAAGATATCTTAGGAATTTCAACCATGTTATCATTATTTTTCAACTATTTATCAAATAATGTCCGTATCGAATTAATGAAAATCGCCTTATATCAGACAAACCAATCTATCGCTAATCATTTGTTTAATTTTACTTGTCATTTCTCTTTTTTCGTTTTCAAAAGCGATAGGACTTGGATGCCAGTTCACTTTTTCCCATTCTAGAATAGAATTGGAGTTCTTATAATTGACGTTTCTAACATCAATATTGTCTACATTTCTTAATATTGAAATATCATGTATTTTTAGTCCTATATCTTCAAGTAGAGAAACCCGATATTCGTTTTTATTCCCCCAAAAAATTACCGGAATTCCCATAGCTATACAAGGCAATGCGCAATGAAGCCGTGTGGTAATGATAAGTTTAGCATTTTCTTTATATAGATTAATTAAATAGCGAGCATAAATTCGTTTGATCTTTTCTGATAAATTAGATGGGATAAAATGAGAAATGGATAGCGAATTTCTTTGAATATGTTTCGGAGCAAGCGACGAAGGGAAATCTACAAAAATATTGTACCCGTCCTTAGGGGTATTGTTTCTTATTGGTAAGGTCAAAGTAAGACATTTGCTATAAAAAGAACGTATGCCATACGTTCTTAACTTTTCAGCAGTATATCGGTCCCTGCAACCAATAGGTTCGTATCTTTTTAGGTAAGCTAACGTATCTTTTTTTGCGATAAATTTCCACGAATTATTCCAGGCTGTTACATGAAATCCCCAATATAAACCGCTGATTTGGTTGGCAGGAGGGAAACAAGTATTTGGACTGTGAGAAAACCATCCATTCATTATTAATAATACTGGTTCCTCTCCTTGATAGTTTGAGAGTGAATCCCGATTCAATCGTACATTAATTTCAGGCAAAAATTGTTCTGCAGCCAGAGATTGAATATGATCTCCAACATTACTTAACCCTTTATATTCAAATCCTCCGAATATCATTATGACATTATTTGAGCCCGTTATCCATTAGCGCCCTTAGCGGATTAATAAACCGATATATCAGCCGTAAATCTTTCGTGATAATCTCAGCAGTTCCGTCCATTTGTTGGATAAATCTCAGGTTCTCGCGATAAGAGGAAGTCATACCTTCTGTCAATTCAATTTCGGCCACATAGCCTTTTTCTTCCGGAACCATTGAAACTGAACGAATACGTCCCTTCAGCATCCCAAATTGTATGTATGGAAATCCGGATAGCTTTATGTTGACTTTTTGCCCGACTTCAACTTTACCAAATCCGGTAGTGGGAATAACTGCTTTGGCAACGATTGCCATCTCCCGATCCGGAATCACTGTCGCAATTAATTCTCCCGCTTTTATTTCCTGGTTTTCGCTCCAGACTGAAGTAAAGCTGATTTTGCCACAGACAGGAGAGGAAACCAAGTACTTTTCCTCCCATTGGTGTACGGTATTTTCAAGATTCTGCCAAACTTCATCCTGGTCCAATCTGAACTGGGCCAGTTCTTTTTCGTACTGCATTTCCAGTTCGATCCGGCTGGCGTTCAGTTGGAGTACCGATGATTCCGTGTTTTTGAGGGACGCTTCGAATCCGATAAAGGATGACCTTTTGGCCAATAAGCTTTGCCTTGACTTTTCATATTCACTTTCACTGATTGCCTGATGATTGTACAAAGTAGAGTCCCTGAAGAAAGTTTTTTCCGACAATTTAATATCTTTATCCAGAATGTCTTTTTGTTTCAGGAGCGTTTGATGGTATTCTTCCTGTTTATTGGCTTGTTTTCTCAGAAGCGAAATTTTCTGGGGAATGAGATTTTGATTCAGGTAATGCCTGAAATTATTTGTTGTTTTATAAAGGGCAGAATAAGCCGGCTGTAGTTCTCCCAATGTCATCAATACGGGAAGTGTTTGCATGAATACTTTCTTGTCCCAGCTTACCGAATCATTGGTTGCTAAAATTAGTTGCTTCAGTTGCAAATACTCGTTGTAACCGGTTGGATTATTAATAAGGGCAACCAATGTTCCGTCGGCGAGCTGTTGCCCCTCCTGAACAAATAACCGGTCGATTTTTCCCGTTGCTTTACTTAACAGTTGTACCGGGGGATATTCGGTGATCAATACCATCGGGGCGGTCACTATTTCCGGCGACCGAAAGAAAAAACTTCCGGCGATTATTCCCGCCAAAATCAGAAAGATAATTGTAAGCCCCCACCGTACTATCCCTCGTGGAATAAACCCCATTAATTCCTGTATTTCTTCGCTGTGTAATTCCAGTTTGTTAATTTCAGGCATCCTGTAGGTTATTAAATATGTTTCATTACTCATTGATCCGGTTATTTCCCCAATTCAAGCTGGTCTTTTACCAACCTGTAATAGGCTCCTTGTTTTTCCACTAATGCAGGGTGGGTTCCTCGTTCTATGATTTCGCCATTTTCAAGAACTACAATTTGATCTGCTTTTTTTACCGTACTTAACCGGTGTGCGACTACAACTACGGTACGTCCGGTGAAAAAGCGGTCGAGGTTCTCCATGATAACCCGCTCGTTTTTGGCATCCAACGCATTGGTGGCCTCATCAAAAAACAAGTAATCCGGGTTTTTATATACCGCCCGCGCAATTAGTATGCGTTGTTTTTGCCCGGTACTTAAGCCATGCCCGTCGCTCCCGATTTTCGTTTCATAGCCCAAAGGCAAGCCATCGATAAAATCTTTGATGTTGGCTGTGGAAACGGCCTGTTCAATTTTAAACGGATCGGGTATTTCATCGATAATTCCTACGTTGTTGGCAATGGAGTCCGAAAAAATAAACCCTTCCTGCATCACTACACCGCATCGTTTGCGCCAATGGCCGGGGCTATAATTCTCCAGGTTGATGTCGTTCAACCGGATTTCACCTTTTGCCGGTTTATAGAATCCCAGCATCAGTTTTACCAGGGTTGTTTTTCCGCTACCGCTTGTCCCTACGATGGCAGTCACTTTATTGGCCGGTATAATCAGGTTTATCTTTCTCAAAACTTTAGGGGAATTGGGCCCTTCGTAGTGAAAAGTCAGGTTCTTTATTTCCAGATCTTTGCCTGCCGGTATTTCTTTTATTTTATTCTCGTCCGGGCTTTCTTCGTTTTCTTTATCGTGTATTTCCCCCAGTCGCTCCAGACTTATTTTGGCGTCTTGTGCCGCCTGCGTAAACCCGATAAATTGCTGTATCGGCGAATTCAATTGTCCGATAATATATTGAACAGCCATCATCATACCGAGTGTCATATCACCAGTTATGACAGCTTTGGCCGAAAGAAACGAGATAAAAATATCTTTGGCCTGGTTAATAAAAGTTGCCCCAATTTGCTGGTTTTGGTTTAGTGTCAATCCTTTTACACTCACCTTATATAATCGAGCTTGGATGCGTTCCCATTCCCAGCGTTTCTGCTTCTCGCAGGAATTTAGTTTTATTTCCTGCATTCCGGAAACAAGTTGCACTACATTACTTTGGTTAGCTGCCGACTGTTGGAACCGTTTGTAATCCAGTTCCCGTCTTTTCTTCAGGAATAATAAAACCCAACCGACATACAGCGTACTACCTAAAAAAAAGACTCCCAGGATACCGAGGTGGTATGAAGCCATAATGACGGTGTAAATGACCAGCGTAATAACGGCGAAAATGATGTCAATCAGTGATTTCGTGAGAAACGATTGAATACGGCTGTGGTCGCCGATTCGTTGCATAATGTCGCCAATCATTTTGATGTCGAAAAACGATATGGGCAACTTCATCAGCTTGATCAAAAAATCGGAGATCAGCGAAATGCTTACCCTTGTGGTTACGTGAAGCATAATCCAGCTACGGATCATACCATTGGCTGTTTGCCCCAGCGTGAGTAGCAATTGGGCCACGAGCACCATCACCACAAAAGCCAGATCGCTGTTGCCGATGCCCACGTCAACGATCGACTGGGTCAGAAAAGGAAAAATCATGCTGATGATGCTGCCGGTCAACATGCCCAGCATTAGTTGGATGATAAACTTACGATAGGGTCGGAGGTATTCCAAGAGATATAAGAATTTCAATTTCCCTTTTTCTTCTGCCTCCTGCTGGTAAAAATCAGGCGTTGGTTCAAGCAACAGGGCTGTTCCTTCCCGCTCGCCTTCTTTCTTGGTGCTTAGCCAGCATTTCAAGAACTGCTCTTTGGTGTAGGTTAATAACCCGATAGCCGGGTCGGCAACATAAACAACCGTAGCCCCCTCCCGGCCTGAGGCACCCTCCCAACCTCCCCCGAGGGGGGAGGAAGTCCCATCCCCGGTCCTTCCCCGAAAGGGAAGGGAGAAAGAAAAGCGTTTTTTCTTTTTGATGTCGTACACCACCACAAAATGGCTCTGGTTCCAATGAATAATGCAGGGCAATGGCACTTCATCGCACAGTTGTTCCCAGGTTAAGCGGTAGCCTTTTGTGCGGAACCCAATGCTCTCTGCAGCATCGCTGATTCCCAGCATTGAAACACCTTCGCGGGTTATATACGAACGACTACGCAAGTACTGTAAACTATATGTTTTCCCATAGTATTTGGCCACCATGCGTATGCAGGTGGGGCCACAGTCCATGGCATCGAGCTGTTTGTAGTGCGGAAATTTGCGCATCTCACTTCACTCCTCTTTTATTTGCGGTTCCTTCAACCATACGGTAATAATGCAGCATAAAAATGCCATCCAATCTCCTAATTAGCATTTTCTTTTCCAGGAGAATTGAAGCAATATTTCTATCAACTCCTAGCAGAAAGTTATTTTTTGTTCGTTCTCTTAATTCGTTTCTTATGATGTTCCATGTTTCTTTCTGAAGAACCATCATAAAACCAGAAGTGGAAGATTGAAGTTCTGTAACCTCCCCATGATGATTATTGTAGAGAAAATCAGCTATCTTGCAGTGCATCCGTAAAGAATCGACTGCCGATAAATCTTCGCTGTATTGCTGTTCCCTACATCCTATACGGTTAGTGAAGCAAACAAACATACCAGTATCAGGGTATTGATCAATGTAATCTTTGATTAGATGCCCAAAATTTGATTGAAAAAATAAGGTATCACCATCCATTAGGACAACCCAATCCTCCCGATTAACTATTAATGACATATATAAATCATAAGCCTCAAATAGTTTCATTTCAAATGAATATGGAGTAAAAAACCAAATCATATAGAAAGTCATTATTTTAGTTTCTCCTTTTCGATGTTTTATTTAATATGACTACAAAGTGTCATTGGATCTCTGCATCGAAACCCCTTCGCGAGTAATATATGAACGAGAGCGCAGGTATTGCAACGTGTAAGTTTTCCCGTAATATTTGGCTACCATGCGTAGACATGTTGGACCGCAGTCCATGGCGTCTAGTTGCTTATAATGTACGAATTTTCTCATTTGCACTATTCTTTCATATTCACCAGGATCAAAACTAGATTTTCGTTTTCGCTCAAGTTGTTTAAGCCTATTTATACTTTTATAAGTAAAAGAATTAAAGTTCTAATGACAAAATCAGAAATGATTTAAACATCCATACAACGGCCTTCCGAACACCATGCAATTTTGCTCAGAATTACTTTTTTATTTTGGCAATCATAACAATTGGATTATCAGTTTCTTTAAGATTTTTAAATTTCTGTAAGTTAGCAGGCAATTTTGCAGCTAATTCAGGATTCTTCAAAAACCATTCAAGAATTTCATTAGCTTCAGTGAAACCTATCAAATAGTCATTATTGTATATTGACTTTGGACTGAAGGGAATAAAATTATCCAAGTCATTAAAGAAGCCTCTATTTGTCGAAATAGAGACTTTATTATTATTTTTATTATAAAAACCAGCATATTGATCATGCTGATAATCAATTGAAAAAAATATATTGTTGCTGGATTCAAAAATATTTCTTACTAAAAAGAAATTATTCGCTTCTTCTCTCATAAACTTAGCCGATGCTTGTTTTTCATATGGAGGACTATATTTCCCCATTTTGAAACAATATTTGGGTATTAACTTGTCTTCAAAAACCTGAAAAATAGTATCATTAAATAATTCAAAAAAAAATAAATCTTTATCAAATTTATAAAACCATCCATGTCCCATCCATAAAGCAACGTCATTTGTTTTTTTAAATTTTGAATAATTTGAGAAAATGTGAATACTAGAGTTTGATTTATTAAATGTTACTAATTTTCTAGTTTCTTCACCAGAGTAATTTTTTATGTAAGCAACACTAACACTGTCATTAAGACAACAAAAGGAGTATGAATTAAGTGGTGTCCTTATGGAATTTATCAATTCATTTGAAAGAGAATATTCATAATAAATTTGAGAATCCCATCCTTTTGCATAGACTGTTTCTTTTTGCTCATTGTAAGGCATCACAAACAAAGTATTACGAAAACCATTAGGGTCTTTACCATAATGGCCAATCTCACGTATAAATTTTCCTGATCGTCTATCAAAAACATATATTTGCTTAAATGCCATTGTAATAATATACTCCTTACTTAAAAACAACCTTAATGCTTCATTTATTAAACATTCCCTTTTTGATTCTAATTGGATGTATTCAACGTGATCTGCTATTTGGCTAAGATTGATTTCTGTCTTATGACTATATCCATCATAAATGTTTATAACATTTAATTCTTTATTATTAATATTTTTAACCTGAGGGCGGCAACAGACAAAAACTAAACACATTAATAAATATTTATATTTCATATAGTCAATAAAAATACAGTTTAAATTTATGTAAATTATAAAAAAATCTAATGTATAAAAAGGTATCAGGTGCTACGCCATATATTGTATTATTCATTGATAATTAACTGTTTGTGAAAATATGTTAGGTTCATTCAATTTCATTATTTTATAAATAACTTAGACGTATCACCCAATACACATTTAAATTATTAATAGTAGAAAAAATTCCTTCTATTATTAATTGCCTGTTGCTGCACAAGCACCTGTGCCTCCTGAACAATATTCTCCTAGATCTTGCTCGGCATCACTTTGGGATGTATAACATCCAGTCCATGCTCCCATACCAGGATTGCATATACACATGTATTCTCTTTTGCCTGAAGGACATGGAGTTCCATACCCCCCATAGCCTCCTCTCAAATTCACCAACTCTTCATTTTTCATCAACCTGTCAGGGTTTATTGATAATTTACCTAATTTTTTCATCTTTAATTAGTTTTAAAAGAATAATTTTTTACATAAAAGTGCCTAATCTATCATTTCAAAGGCTGGAATTCTCTATTCCCAAAATCACTTAAATCATTAACTTTGTCACATCACCTCCTTTACTTATTAAAAGGAAAGGGCAGGCAGGAAGCGGCTGGTTCAATTAGCGTATGCTTCCTGCCTTTTGCTTTCCATGGTTATCTGTTTGATATCTTCAATAAAATATTCTATATCACCATATTCGTATTGTTTTGGGAATTTATATCCATTTACAAAAACGGTTGGGGTACCAGCTACCTCGAATTCGGCAAACAGTTTTTTATTTCTTGCGCCAACCTTTGCTGCAATGTCATTCTCTTCAGTAATAATTTCTTTTTCGTAGAGCGATTTCCTCGATTGACTGGGTAATGAGTACCAATCATTTAAAAAATGAAGCGTGTCAACTGAACCTTTTATTGTATATCGATAGTACAACGTGTTGATTAACTTTTGAGTTTCTTCGTCGTCGTAAACCGAAAAAATTGCATTGATACGGACATCGGGGCAAGTTTCGACCAAATCCTTCATTTTTTTAAATGCGCTGGCACAGGGGTTGCAATACAAGCTTAAAAAGGCGGTAATGGTTATTGGAGCATGGGGATTTCCCAATATTAAATCGCTTTCATTTTCAATAAATTCAACCTGACAACTGCCCATCAATAATGACCGGAACAATTCCGGATTTCGCTTCAATACCAATAAAGAATGATATTGCTGGTCCCCCCAATCTGCCTTTTCTTTCCAGAATTTATAAAGCATCCAGATTGCTGCCGGTAGAAAAAATGAAGTAATCAGGCGCAAAAAATCAAAACCAGAGAAAGCCAGGTCCTTAAAGACCTGAAACATCACCACAAATTCAACCACTAAGAGCAATTGCACCAACAGGCAAAACGGGCACCATTTTTTTAATTTAACAGCCTGGTAATAAATGGAGAAAACCGGGTATGGCAATGAAATAGCGCTTAATATTGCTAAATAACTTAATGCACCCATATTACCTGAGCCTGAAAGAAAGATGAATGTTCCGATAAAATATACCAACCCGGCATCAGCCCAGTTGATGTTACCAAATAATTTGGAGGCATCTGAAGAAAGTACCGAATCGCAATCAGTTTTTGAGCTAAAGCCACAAAGTTTATCGCCAATAGAAGTATGGATCTTAAACTCGTGCATCACCAAAAAAACAGAAGCTCCTATCCCTAAAATTGCTATCAGCAATAATTCGATAAAAATAAGCCCGTTTTGAAAACCAGAATTCAGATTCGGGATTAGACCATATAAGGAAACCAAAAGCACTGCCAAAATACCTGAAGGCAAAAGCATTTTTTCAAGCATTCTAATTTGCTCGTCTTGTACATAATTGGGCTCCAAAATTTTCTGGTTAGGCTCTATTAACACCACTGCTCCTGATAGCTTCTTGGCAAATTCATCAAAATCTGTAATTTGCCTTTTGTTGTTTTGAATAAAATATTCAACCTTGTTATTCCCAATTTTTTCAACGAATGCCAATTGGCCTCCCGACTCATTCAAATGGGCAATAAATGGCATTTCCAGCTCTTTTATCTCACTTAACTCAAGCCTAAGCGGGTAGTGTTCAATTTTCCATTTTTTTAAGGCATCGCAAACGCTCTTCAAGGTTGGATAGTAGGGGTGGGCGTACAGGAAATTTTTAATGTTTTTTTCAGAAACCTTTATCCCGAATTTTTTGATTGCTTTTTTTAAAACAAATAAGGTATTATCATCAGATATTCTGTCCATCCTTTATATATTTAAAGTAAGATCGATATATTTTTGAGCCATCTGGGAAGATGTAAATTCATTTATGGCCCTTCTCTTGCCGTTTATCGAAAACCTATTCCTTAACGCATCATCATTAAAAAGGGTAATTATGCTTTCCCCCATTTGTTTGACATCTGGCGCAATACCAAACACGTTCGTAGAATCAGGAACCGTGTCTACCAACAAAGCGTTTTCATCATGCACAAATATCTCTTTTAGCCCCCCGAGTTTTGATGCCACAACCGGTAACCCAGAGTGCAACATCTCAAGTGCAACATAACTACAATGCTCTTCGAGCGAGGGGATAACTCCTATTGTTGCATGTTTATAAAGAGCTATTAAGTCTTGAAATGGAATGAATCCGATACAATGAATATTTGATGAAACTTCCTGGCAAGCATTAATCAATTCACTGGAATCGCCGTCACCTGCTACAACCAATCGACAGTTGGGTATCTCTTTTACAGTGATTTTAAATGCTTCTGCAAGGTATTTGAGTCCCTTTATTGGATCCAAACGGCCGCTATACAAAATAAATTTTTCGCTGCTGCTTATTCCATATTTCTTTAATATATCTTCACTGCCAACATTATCTTTAAACAACATTGGATTAATACCATTGTAGATCGGGGTAATCTTTTCCCCAGCGTTTCCTCTTCCAATAAGATATTCTTTACCGTGCTTGGTTACAGCAACAACTTGGTCGGCCAGTTGAAAGTTTTGCTTTTCCAGATCGAAAGAGTATAGTTTCTCATTAAACTCTTCCGTAAATACGTGTTGAGTAGATATTACGAAGGCATTATAAACTTTTTTGAATTCCTTTCCCAAAAAATGCTGATAAATGAAATTTAAATGGACTACTGTCCTTCGATTGTTTGGAATGAATGGTTGCAGAATGCGTAGGGTATTTCGGGCATGTTTGGAAAGGTTAGAAACTGTATCCTCGCCTGCTAAATGCCAGGCTTTGCCGAAATGAAAATAAGTTATTCCGTCTTTTTTATCGATATAAAAATCCTCTTGTGTGTTACCACCTATTTCGATTACAAAAATATCCAGATTTGGAAAAGAACTTAATCCTTGTAACATGTTGTTGACAAAGGTGCCAACACCATAGTCAATTCCCCTACCCTTGCTTTTAACGATGATCCAGTTAACTTTTTCCATTTGTAAAAAGGTTAATTCCTGCTAATCCATTCAATATTCCATAAGCCGTTTTTTCATCCTTTCTATAAAGAAAGATTCTTGCATCTCCCTCATCGGATTCGGGCATCTTCATGTCAAATTGATTCCAATATTCAGCTTCATCATTGAAGAAAAGTTGTTTGGTAAGTAAAAACAATTGTTTATAGATTAAAGAGATACCACTTGTTCCATTACGCAGGAATACAGATTTATCGGCGAGTTCTATGAGGATCTCATGCCGATCAATTCCGAATAATAGATTTTGAATTATTTTTTCAAGATCAATATCTTTCAAGGTTTCGGACCTCGCTTGTTTTAACTTTTCAAGCTCCATGGCAAGCATTAACCGGTGACTATGTAATTTGGGGAATAAGCCTTCATTTGTAATTGGAGATATTAGTTTGCCCAATAACGGCTCTGCCACTTTTACGCACACCTGACTCTCTATCATTTCGGCCAATGTCCAGATCATCGCGGAATATTTCCAGGTAATATCGAATTGATCCGGTTCATCAAACAATACATTACTGTCATTATCAACTAAATAATTATTAATACCCAGATTCAACAAACCTAATACAATTTCCAAAGACTTTTGAATGGATTCAAAATGGGAGGTTCCAGATGTGTTGGAGTTTAAACGATTTAAATAATAAAGGATATAGCCACAGATACCATTTAAAATGCCAAAGTCTGATGAAGTTTGAAAAGTTACTTCATCGATAATCCGGTTATCAAATTCTTCCAATACTTCATTGGTATCGGCATCAATAAACTTGTTTTGAACCAGGTACTCAATTCCCCAGCCAATACCAGCTAATCCGTTTTCAAAGTCAATGGGAGTACCGGCATAAATCTCGTCATAAATTTCATCGATTAATTCTCCGGCATATTCTTCATACATTTTATTTTCTGTTTCACGCGCCAAATGGAAGAAATAGATCGCAATACCCACCTTCCCATGCATTAACCCCAGATTATCTATAAAACTAGCGTTTAAAAGAAGCGTATTGGTAATACGTTGTTGGCGTGAAAAAGGAACAGAAGGGTGCATATTTTTCTTTTGATTTTTGGTTGCTTGAAAGGTACAAAATTGACAGGCATCAAAATCTTCAAAATAAATAATATGCCGATTAATAAATAATAACTTGTAAATGAATTAATCTAACTCGTGAACGTATCGTTCTGACTCGCCAATGCTATATTCAGAGATTGCATTCGTCGTAATGAGACATTTAACTCAGTTCCATCGGATAGAATAATCTTTCTGCATATACGTTTAACCGATATAATCTCATCCAAATTTACGATACATGCCCTGCTAATTTGGAAGAAAGAATCAGGCAGCCGTGATGCGACTTCATTTAAAGGTTTGGAACAGGAAAATTTCTGATTATCTGTCAGGAAAAATGTGGAAAGATAATCTTCGGTTTTTACGTACAAAATGGAGTTAATATTAATCCTCCTTCTTTCTGTTTCATTACCAATGAGTAGGAATTCTGATACCATACTTTTAAGATTTGAAGTGGAACGCAATAAGGCATAGTATTTTTTATTTATTCCTAAAATGAACAAAAGGATACCCTCTCAAATGTTAAAGTAAGTTAAAAATTTGATTTTCAACTTACTTTCGACAAACACTAGTGGTTTTAATTCTTCGAACATTACATAAACTGCCGAAGAATCCATTTTACTGCTACCCATTAATATTAGTTTTGATTTAAATTGGTTACAATCTTGGCCTGTATTGATTGCCTTTTTTCTTCCTTTTTCTCTTTTGAGCTTCCTGCCTCAAAAATTCAGCTTCGTTTTCATCGTAACGGGGTAAAGGCTTTAGCAAATCGAACAGCCCATCAAAAACGGAAGTTGCGTTTTTACGCCCCAATGAATGATCCGGCGTATCATCTTTTCTGTTTGATTGTTCCGGTTTGTTTATTACGCCCTGCTGTAATTTTTCATTCTGTTGTAACTGGTAGCTGATTTTGGAAAAGCTGTAAGCACGGTCAATTTTGGAACCATTAAACTCATACCCATTCTTTCCAAACCGAACACCCTGGATTTTATCTGTATTTCCGTTCTTTCGGAATTCAAATGTAATACCTGACAGGAGTAATTCCGATTTTAGTTCCTGCCAGTTCTTGCAATCTGGGATAGCAGATTTCAGGGCTTGATAGATTTCGTACTTGGTTTTGTCAGGCTCTTTTAACCGGTGTTCTTTCACATTCTCCTTGCCAGAAGCAATATACAAGCCGTACTTTTTTGATAGATCCATGCAGACCCTTGTGTTTCGCAGCCTTTCATTCTTATCGGAAATCCGTTTCCCGTTGTTATCAATCCGGTTGATCACGATATGGATGTGTGGGTGATCAGTGTCTTGGTGCCGGACAATAATGTATTGTGTATCCCGGTATCCCATCTTCCCCATGTATTCTTGGGCCATGCCAACCATAAACCGATCGGTAAGCCTGCGTTTATCATGAACAGAAAAGTCCAGAGAAATATGCGCAACCGGTTTTGCAATCTTCGGGTTTAGCTTTTGCTGGGCAATGAAACTTTTGATAATCGATTCCTTGTCTTTAAGCCTTACCCCTTCAGCATAAAGCAAGCTGGCCTTTTCCTTTTCCAGGACATAGCCGATTACTCCCCGGAATCCCTGTCCCTGTACAATTTTAGCAATCATCTTCAATTTTGCTGATTACATTATCCAGCCTTTCGTTCATATATAAGCAGTGCTTGTGTACACCCGGATACCCGGCGGCATTGGCTTTGTGGGCAATCTGGTTGATGTTGTTGGCCATCCCGCTCAGTTGACGGATGTGGTTCATCAACTCAGGGGTTATGCGCTGTTTAACGAAACTGACCTGGATACACTGGCGGATATATTCACTCTGGTTAATGCCAGCTTCATGAGCCTTGGTTTTGAGAGACCCGTACTCATCCATTGCCATTTTGATCGTTATTTTATGCCCTTTCTTTTCGGCAGGTCCTTTGGTTGGCCGCCCTCCGGTATTCCTGTTTTTTATTGTTTTCATGCTCGTACATTAAAATGTTCTGATTAGACCGGCGGGATGTTTTTGGCCTCGCAGGGCAAGGAATCGGTCAGACCGATTCACAAACTTGCTCCCCACTCTGCAAGGATAATTATACATGGATATAGCTAATAATGAATAAATTATCTGAGTTTATCTGAAAATATTTGTTTCTATTCAAACTTATTTATTCCTATTCAGAATTATTCATAAATGGCCATTCTGCAACCGGGTTACATTTCCGTAATATTGTCTACGGAAGATGGTATGGCGTTTGGATCGGAAAAAAATGAACCCGGATTAACGCCTTTCTGCTTGTTCACATTTTCAGGCTGCAAATGTTTCATTTTGTTTTTAGTCCTACCTTTCTTTTGCTCCCTTCTTGAGGCAGAATACAGGCTTGTGAGTTTTATCTTATTTTTATCAAAGGATAGTTCCTGACTTAGCCAGTCCCTGAAAAGGCTGCAACCCATTTCATTTATTTGGTCTGCATAATGGTGGGCAATCAGCGAATAAATCCCTGACCTGTTTTCCTGTAGTTTATGTTTAAAAAATTCTTTCATTTGGTTGATCATTAAGAGTTATTCAGGGAAAGGATTTTTCATTATATATTCTTTCATGGCTTTGGTCTCCCTTTTCTCAATATTGGTTTGATAAAAATTCTCATACCAACGGAGTTTGGCCGAATTAGTCATCTGGTGCTTCTGATCGCCCAGGTATATCATGTAAAAAATAGCCAGGAAAGAGATAGTCAAAAGCAGAGGCAAACCAAGTCGGCCCAGGCCATAAGAAAATGCCTGCCAGCGCGGATGTTCGCGGTCCAGTGCCAAGGTTCGTTGAGACACTTCTATTTTTTCGATTGCTTGGTTTAATGCGGAATTTTGCAAAACAAAATTCTGTTCCTGCTCTTTTCTCAAAATATACAACATGGCAAGGGCAGTCTCGTCGAATTTGTAATCGTATTTCAGGAAGTACTCGGCCTGCATTCGTTGAAAATCAATCTTTACATGCTCCATCACGGTAATTTTTGAAGTTCTTTACGAATTTTGATTTTCTCAATAAAGACGTATGCATCCATTCCTTTTCCTTCGGAAATGTACCTTAAGATGTTTTTATGAGGGGCAGCCTCTGTGTCAAAATCACCAAAATAGCTGACCCCGTGAATATTCCCTGAATTGGCTTTCGCGTAGTTTTCTATCTCAGTAATCAGTGATTTGTAGTTTTGAAATGAAAACTCATTGATATAGATAATAATCCTGAAATTCTGTTGGTTTAGACCAACAATGTTATCCAGGTAACTGGTGCAGGGAAGATAAGAGCTGCCTCCTGCGACGACAATGTTGAATATGAATTCGACCTCCAGTTCATCGGCGATTTGTTTAAACTCTTCTACGGTATAATCTTTTGAAAACAGGGAAGTAAACTGCCCGCTTTCGGGTGCGCCAAAATCAAGAAAAAATTCCTCATAGGGTTTTTGTGAAAGGATCTGCAGGTTTTCGAACAGCCGCTGGCGGTCAATTTTACCACGCTCGTCCAGTAAATTCATTTTTGCAAAGCGGGCAGGAGTCCGACCCTGGAGGAATTTTAGCTGCTGCGTACTTGATTTGACGGAACTGTCGAAATCAATAAAATAGGTTCGGGCATTGTCTTCATTTTTTAACGCGAGTAAGTAGGTGAGCATCGACTTGCCGCTGCCGCCTTTACTTTGTAGAATAAAATTCATTTTTTTCATTAGAAGTTATTTAAAAAATTTGAAGATTATTGATTAAAAGAAACTTACAGTTCTAATAAATAATAAGGGTTATTCCCGATGATGTTTTTTATTTAAATCCTCTGGCTTTCTCCATGCAAATGATGAAGTTGAACATCGTTTTAAGTTGGTTGCAATTATCCTGCTGTAAAATTCATCGGAAAGAAGAGCATTCGGGATGAAATAAGTACTATCGTACATTTCGAATTCGTCACTGCCTACTTTCTGCCACCGGACTTACGCCCGGCAAGTTCCAGTGCCAATTCTGCATCCACAATAATTTTCCGGCCTATCTGGGTAATGGCTTTGTCAATCTTCCCGCTGTGCTTGATCCGGTTTGCTGTCGGAGTACTGCAGCCAAATAACCGGGCAATACCTGCAATGCCATAGACATACTTCTTTTGTGGGTTGGGAACTGCGGCTGCTACCGATTGTAATTGTTTGGATTCGGAGTTTTGTTGAAGGAATAAAAATTCTTCACCTGTCATTTGCCAGATAAGCTTCTCTTTTAAATCTTTAATGTTCATAACCAATTAATTTTACGTGATACATAACGATAGCCGGCCGGTCTATCAATCATGCCGCAATATTAATCTGAGTTTTTCGGAGTATCAGAGAATCGTAGTTGATGAAAATACTACTCGCTGATAGCCATTGATATACAAAAATGATTTGAGATGTAATTTCGTATTACGACCGTTGCAGGTTTATTAAAATGGATAGTTTTGAGTTTTTTGTATTCGGTTCCTTTTTAGCATCAAAATGTAGTATTTTGATCGATACGCAGAAATAACAAAAAGAAGGAGTGTAAATTAAACTCTGTCTGATTATTTATTCATTCAATTCAAAACCACTGTTTTTTTTGATTCCAACCCTTAAATGCGTTTTTGAACCGGGAATAAAATTAGACAAGGGCGGCGACTGAAGGGAGCCGTTTATATACCCTTGACTGATTTTATTACGGGGTCTTTCTTTGCATTTAAGGTTGGTAATCAAATGATCTATAATCATTCAATTGGCGGATTTGTCCATCATCGTTAAAACAGATCGTTAGCTTTTCTCAGTTGGAGTATCAGTATTTGGGGACAATCGAGTATTCGCATCACAACCGTTTCAGGTTCATTAAAATGGATAGTTGTGAAATACTATTTTGTATTCATTCTGTAGTGGTTCACGTCTTTTCCTTTCAAAATTCTGACCGATGGTAATGTGATAACGCGATTCAAAAAATACTTTTATTTTGGGGGCTTTGTTGGGTAGAAAATAGTTGTTGTCAAGCAGCCCGACTAAAAAGGTAACCAACCTTTTAATATCAGGTTTCCCGTTTTCATGAGTGGAAATCCAATACATTTCTTTATTCAGGTCTTCTTCCTGCAAATATTTTTCCGTAATCAGCATTCTTTCCAATACCAGGAATTTTTCAAACATTTTTGTCCTGAAAATCGAGTCTGGATCATCTGTTTTATTGGCGATGTCATTTTTTATCGGGTCGTGTGAAGAGGTACTTTGCCTGACTGTTTCTGGAATGCTCTCAGCAATCACATCCTTTTCAGGAATATAAGCAGTAATAAATGCTTCAAATTCTTTACTGAGCTGGTAAATGGCAGGGAAATAGTTTTTACACAAGGGGGCAATCCGGTTCCGTTCTTTTTCTTCTTCAAAGGATAATTCGTTTAGATCCTTTCGTATTTCATCAATCAGCATCTGCCTTTCTACTTCCGAAGGATAAGGATAGGTTTTTACCAGTTCCAAATCTCTTTCCAAAGAAACTCTTTTGTCTTTGTAATACTGCAGGGATTGCCGGATAATCTTTTGAGAATCCAGGTTTTCCAGGATTGCTTTATTCTTTTCAAAAAGTGAGATGTTCTCCCTTAACAATACAAGCAATGGGGCAGTAATAACCCCGGCTTTTTCGGCAGAACCGGCCAGAATAAGGTTTAAAAGGTTGGTTTGAAAAATCTGGGTATCCTTGTGCTTGTTGTAAAACTCGTATAAATACTTTTGTGTGGTTAAATCCCCTGAATTGGTGTTGCGCATCTTTTGTTCGAATAGAAGATTGACTTCCTGCCATGAAGAATAAACATCAGAGAAATAGGCAATAACGGACTGAATGTTTTGAATTTCTTGCATGTTCGACTTTTATTTCAGGTAATAACCTCCATTTTTCAATGCCCCCCGGAATTCTATTTTGCCGGATTTTTTAAGTTTGTCCAGGTATCGCATGGTTGACCTCAAACTTTTGTCTATTAGTTGTGAGATTGTTCGTGCAGATAATCCCTCATTGTCTGCTATTAATTTTAAAACTATTTCTTCGATAGGATTTTCCTGATTTTTTGCAGTGCCATCTTTGGAATTTATAGTGTCATTTATAGTGCCACTCTCTGAATTTATAGTGTCATTCTTTGGGGGACGTTTAAATTCAACGGTAAAGAAACCTCCATCTGTTGTAAATGTTGGTTCCGGGAGGCCTACCTCCTTCATTGCTTTTCGCATACGGGGAACTCCGGACGCGACCTGTTCTACCAGGCTCATGCGAGTGAATAAACCAAAAATAAGAGGATTACGGGTCATACTTTTTCTGCCGAAATCACTTTTTACGCCGATCAGCAAACCTCCGGGGTTGGAAATCTCAACCCGGTCATCATAAACCTCAACCATTGTAACAGCGCCTTGCTCGTAATAGTCTCTGTGAGACAGTGAATTAATGATCGCTTCTTTAAAGACGGTCAGGGGGATTTCCCAAATTTCTTTACGTGGCCCCGTGCCCTCTATAATATAAGCCACTTCCAACTTATCCTTTATCCATTTTTCTGCTTGTTGGTATTGCTGATACAGCGGGCCTCCGTACGTTTTATCATCAATGATATTGACTTTGGTACTTCCTTTAAACCGAACACAACGGATAATGGCCTGGTGAAACTGGATTTCAGGTTGCTTCCCGAAAAATAAAACACCACCATTTTTAATCACTCCTGATTCATCAAGCACCTGCAAATTGTTCATTATTTGCTGTGCGGATATGTTCCCGGAAATACCGGATTCGGTGCGAAACAGATTAAGCATATCATTATCCAGTTCCTTGTCAAAATCAAATTTAGGGAAAGGAACAGCGTCAAAGTAAATTCGATTACTGCTTTGGAAAAAACTTCGGATTTCTTCGGCAGTCGTCAATTTTTGGGAATTGGAACTTTCCCGTAAATAGATAGCTCCTGAAAGTACATAAGGTTTATCTTTCCCGGAAGGCACTTCAATCACCCATATACTTTTATCGTCAACATCCACAGAATAAATATCCACGTGTATAGCCGGGGAGATGTCTCTAATAGAATCCTGGATGGCAGACCGCTTCGGATTATCAATTGAAGCTCCGATAATTTGGCCGTTGTCGTTTATGCCAATAAGAAGGAATCCTCCTTCGCTATTTGCAAAAGCACAGACTTCTTCTGTAAGTTCCCGGACTTTTCCCGGTACTTTTAGTTTAAAATCGGCGTTGTATCCCTCTCCACTTTTTGCCAGGGACTTTATTTCTTCTGCTGTCAGCATGTCTGCAATATTTCAATTATGCTATAAAGATAGCTAGATTTAATAAGCCGCTTAACCCTTTTTTGCATTTAAAGCTGGTTGAACTTCTCCATTGCACTGGCTTTCAGTTCGTCAGCAATATCTATGTACGGCTTCATCGACTTGTAATCGTTGTGCCCAGTCCACTTCATAACTACCTGAGGCAGGATGCCCAGGGATAAAGCATTACAAATAAATGTTCTTCGCCCGGCATGAGTACCCAAAAGTGCATACTTTGGTGTAACTTCATCTATCCGTTGATTACCTTTATAATAAGTCTCACCTACCGGCTCATTTATTTCGGCTAACTCGGCCAACTCTTTCAGGTAATCATTCATTTTTTGGTTAGTAATTACGGGCAAAACTTTATTGTTTTCGAAATGAACCTCTTTGTATTTTTCCAATATCGAATTGCTGTGATTGTTTAGTTCTATAATTAGGCTGTCAGCGGTTTTTACTGTCGTTATTTCTATGTGATCATCTTTGATGTCGCTTGTTTTCAGGTTGTACACATCTGAATATCTTAGCCCGGTGAAGCAGGTAAACAAAAACACATCGCGAACCCTTTCCAAATACTGTTTACTTTCCGGAATCTTATAGTCACGAAGTTTACTCAGTTCTCCCCAGGTTAAGAAGATTACTTTCTTTTGTGCATTTTTCAGTTTGGGGTTGAATGACTCAATGGCATTGTTATCATGATGGCCTTTCTTTAGTCCCCAGCGAAGAAACCATTTGAGTAAGCTGATTTGTTTGGCAATCGAGCTGTTTCTCATATCCTTCTTATCCCGAAGATAAGTTACAAATTCACTTAAGCCGGATTCGTCCAACTCTTCGAATGTAAGGTTTGAATTGAATTTGGTTAAATGAGTTTTTAATGCTGCGAATTTTTTATAGGTAGCATCTGCCCAGTTGTTTTGTGTCCCACATTCTTTTAGGAATTCCTCGAATATGTTCATAAAAGAAACGGCGGGCTTTTCTGCTTCCTCTTCTTCAGAAATATTCGCTTTGTTTCTCCTGGCAAATGTAGTTTTAAGTTGTTCCGGGGTAGGAACAATATCTTTTACCTCAAATTCTTTAAAAATATTCTGAATATCGGTGTAGTATTTTAATAAATCAGAATTGATTTCTGATGCGCTTTGTTTAAGTTTGTTCGTACACCCGTTCCTGACCCGTTGCTTGTCTGAATCCCATTTGGATTCATCTATTCGGTATCCGGTAGTAAATTCGATTCGGTCACCTCCATATATAACCCGCATGCGAATGGGAATATTTTCGGTGACCAGTACCTTGTTCTTTCTTCTTCTTTCAAGGGTAAAAATGATATTTCGCTTGATAATCATATTAGGGATAATTTGAATTTACACCCAAATTTACACCCAATTTTTGATATATCAAAGAATATTCAGAAACATTCAATTTAAATAGAAGTGATGTAATATGCTTATTTTTAGTTGTTTGATAATTTATGAAATTTAATGACAATTTAAGAAAAAGTCCCGGTGGGACTACAAAATTCACCTTCATGTAACATTGGTAATTTCAGTAATTAACCAATTTCAATGAAAAAGATTGGTCATATTTAAAGCAACGCTCGCAATTTCGTATCGTAAATTTCTTCAAACTGGCGAATCGAATCGTGAATCGAAGACACAATCTCATCATCCTCATTGAGTACCAATTCATAACGCTCTTTCATGTATTGGAGCTGAGCAATGATTGAATTTATGCGGCTATAAAGAAACTGAAATTCCTTTTCGGAAAACGATCTTTCTTTGGACTTAAAATATTTGAATTCTATATAGTCATTTTTATACGCGAAGTATTCGAACAGGCTATCAACAATGGTGCTTTTATCTTTGAAACCCGCCAGAAGTAAGGCTTTTTCAACTTTCTTAAAGCTTTTCCCATGAAACGATTGGTCGATTGTTACTCTTTGTTTTTCTGCTTTGTTGTACCAAAACGAATGTGGCAAAATGGTTTCACGTAATGATGAGCAAATAATCCCTTTACCTCTGAATTCAGGTATTAAATAGGCATGCATTTCATGGATACTGGCTTCCACAATTCCAATAAATCCATGATCAGGCCTGTTAATAAAATAAAAATTATCTCCGCGATATTCAATTTGATTTTCCCAGGGAAGGTTTAGCCAGACTTTTCCAAAATAGATATCTTCTGATATTTGAATCAATATGAATTTTGATGAGTCAGGATTTGAATTTAGGTCATCAATTAGTTCATGGAGTTCATTATCAGTCATAAAATATGAGTTTGAAATAGATTCTGTAAAATAGTTCACCAAAATTACATCTTATTCACAAAGTACTAACGCAATTTTTTCTCATTTATTCCTGAAAATTTCTCTCGATTTTCAGGAATGTTAAATTTCAATTCATATTCCTGAGAGTAGTGGTTAAATGCTCTCAGGAAAGGGGAGCTACACCCCCTTATAATTCAGATTCGATGGCATAAATTTTTCAATCACTTCCACGCTCACACCTTTGCGGCGGGCATAATCTTCAACCTGATCTTTGCCTACTTTTTCAAGGCTGAAATATTTCGATTCCGGATGCACAAAAAATTCTCCGCTTACCGAAGCTGTGGGTTGCATCATAAAGTGTTCCGTCAAAGTCATGCCAATTTCATCGGCTTTCAGCATGTTGAACAAGTTAGCCTTTTCATGGTGCTCGGGACAGGCCGGGTAGCCAATGGCAGGGCGGATTCCCTGGTAATCGACATGGAACATTTCTTCCAACGACAGGTTTTCTTCCGGAACATATCCCCAGTATTCCTTGCGGACCTGGAGATGCAGCAACTCGGCAAATGCTTCCGACAAACGGTCGGCCAGCGATTCGAGCAAAATGGCATTGTAATCGTCGTGATCGTCGTGGAAATGCTTCATCCTTTTTTCGATACCTACTCCGCCGGTTACTGCGAACGCGCCAAAATAATCAGCTTTCCCGCTTTCGATCGGGGCAATAAAGTCGGACAAACAATAGTTCGGGGAACCTGTTTTTTTTGCTTCCTGCTGCCGAAGCTCATAAAAACGTCCGGCTTCCTTCTGGCGGGTTTCGTCTTCGTAAACCACAATGTCATCGCCATCGGCATTGGCTGGCCAGATGCCGAAAACTCCATTGGTCTGCACCATTTTCTCCGCTTCTATCCGATCGAGCATCCGGTTAGCATCGGCATACAATTTTCGGGCTTCTTCGCCCTGAAGTTCGTCGTTCAGGATGTCAGGAAATTTGCCTTTCAGTTCCCAAACGAAGAAGAAGAAGGTCCAGTCGATGTATTTCCGGAGTTCCGAAATCGGGTAATCAATCAGTTGTTTGATCCCCACGAAATTGGGTTTATAAATTGGCGTATTGTCCCAATCAATTTTCAGTTTATTGGCACGCGCTTCCTCAATCGACAGGTACTTTTTAGCCTTCTTCTGTCCATGCAAATCGCGCACAGCCTGATAGTCGTCACGAATTTCCTTCAGGAATTCTTCATTTCCGGAGAGTAGGTTCGAAACCACACTCACCGCGCGCGACGCGTCTTTCACGTGAATCACCGCATTTTTATACTGAGGTGCAATTTTCACCGCTGCATGTATTTTCGAGGTGGTTGCCCCACCAACCAGCAAAGGCAGGTTCATGCCCCGGCGTTCCATTTCGGTGGCCACATCTACCATAATTTCGAGCGATGGAGTAATCAATCCGCTCAGTCCAATGATGTCCACATTTTCATGAATGGCTGTTTCCAGAATTTTATCGGTAGGAACCATTACGCCCAAATCGATGACTTTGTAATTGTTGCAGCCCAAAACCACGCCCACAATGTTTTTACCAATGTCGTGCACATCGCCTTTTACGGTGGCCATTAGCACCACTTTTCGGTTGTCGGAAGTATCGAATTTATCTTTATCGGCTTCGATGTATGGAAGCAAATAGGCCACTGCTTTTTTCATCACTCGCGCCGATTTAATTACCTGCGGAAGAAACATTTTGCCAGCTCCAAATAAATTGCCAACCACGTTCATTCCGTCCATCAACGGACCTTCAATAATATTCAAAACCGGAGTATAAAGCGGTAGAGCTTCAGCCAAATCGATGTCGATATAATCGGGCAAACCTTTTACCAACGCATGTTCAAGCCGTTTTTCAACAGGCAAATCGCGCCACTCGTCTTTTCGTTCTTCTTTGGCATCCTGCGCTTTTAAAGTCTGAGCGAATTCGAGCAGTTCCTCAGTGGCATTCGGGTTTTTATTCAGGACCAAATTCTCCACTTTTCCCAGAAAATCTTTCGGAATTTCATCGTAAATCTGCAACATTCCCGGGTTCACAATGCCCATATCCAGCCCGGCACGAATGGCATGATAAAGGAAAACCGAGTGAATGGCTTCGCGAACCTGATCGTTTCCACGGAAACTGAACGACACATTGCTTACACCGCCACTGGTTTTAGCATGTTTCAGGTTCTTTTTGATCCATGCAACGGCATTAATGAAGTCAACCGCATAATTCATGTGTTCCTCCATTCCGGTTCCGATGATCAAAATATTCGAATCGAAAATGATATCCTGTGGAGGAAAATTAATTTCGTTGACCAGAATGTTGTAGGCGCGTTGGCAGATTTCAATGCGTCGCTCGAACGAATCGGCCTGCCCAATTTCGTCGAAAGCCATGACCACAACAGCCGCACCATACCGTTTCAGCAATTGTGCCTGTTTCCTGAATACCGCTTCGCCCTCTTTCATGCTGATGGAATTCACAATTGCTTTGCCCTGCACGCATTTCAGCCCGGCTTCAATCACTTCCCATTTCGAGGAGTCAATCATCATAGGAACACGTGCAATATCGGGTTCGGCCATCAGCAAATTCAGGAAAGTGACCATTTCCTTTTTGGCGTCGAGCATGGCATCGTCCATGTTGATATCGATGACCTGCGCGCCTTCGTCCACCTGATTACGGGCAATGGCAATGGCTTCTTCGTATTTTCCTTCGCGTATCAACCGGGCGAATTTGCGCGAACCAGACACGTTGCAACGTTCTCCAATATTTACGAAGTTGGTTTCCTGAGTCAAAACAACAGGTTCCAACCCGCTCAACTTTGTATTTTTATCTTTTTTATTCCGAAGATGCGGTGTTGATTTTACAGCAATTTTGGCCAGTTCACGAATGTGATCGGGCGTTGTTCCGCAGCAACCGCCGATGATGTTTACAAATTTATTGTCGAGAAAATCGCCCACCTGATGCGCCATTTCGGTTGGCGTTTCGTCGTATTCGCCAAACTGGTTGGGCAAACCGGCATTTGGATAGGCGCTGATAAAAAACGGCGATTTCTTTGAAAGTTCTTCCAAATAAGGACGCAAATCGTGTGCTCCCAGCGAGCAGTTTAGCCCAATAGAAAGCAAGTCGATGTGCGAAACCGAAGTCAAAAATGCTTCCACGGTTTGTCCTGAAAGTGTTCGTCCGCTGGCGTCGGTAATTGTTCCTGAAACCATCACCGGAAGGCGCATTCCGCGCTCTTCCAGTTCGTCTTCGATGGCAAACAAAGCAGCTTTGGCATTCAGCGTATCGAAAATCGTTTCCACTAACAACAAATCCACGCCGCCATCAAGCAAACCTTTCAATTGTTCGCGGTACGACGCCTTCACTTCGTCGAAAGAAACCGAGCGAAATCCGGGATCGTTCACATCAGGCGAAAGCGAAAGCGTTTTGTTCATCGGGCCGATTGCACCAGCCACATAGCGCGGCTTCTCCGGATTTTTGGCCGTGAACTCTTCAGCAATTTTAACTGCCAGTTGTGCCGACTGCAAATTAAGCTGGTACACCCATTCTTCCAAATGGTAATCGGCCTGCGAAATACTGGTCGAATTGAAGGTATTGGTTTCAATAATATCGGCGCCAGCTTCCAGAAATTGCGCATGAATTTCGCGGATGACTTCAGGTTTAGTGATTGAAAGCAAATCGTTGTTGCCTTTTAAATCATACTGAAAATCAGTAAAAATCGTGCCCCGAAAATCATCTTCCGAAAGTCGGTGTTTCTGAATCATCGTTCCCATGGCACCGTCGAGCACCAAAACCCGCGATTCGAGTTCGTGTTGTATGTTTTTTTTCGTTGTCATCAATAGTTATAATTTAAAGCCAATCACGTCATCCTGAACTTGTTTCAGGATCTTTTATTTTATCATCAGATCCCGAAATAAATTACCAATGACAGAATTTGTAAGATACTGCAAAAGAGCTAAATATGAAATTATATTTAACATTTGTATTATTTAAAAATATCTTCTGTCATTTCCACATTGTGACCATTGAAAATGGATTCCCTCTCGGGATGACGAGAAGCCTATAGCTACTTTATCAATTTCATCTCAAATTTACCGCGAATTCCGATTTTGCCGCGGCAAATAATTACCGCCGAAAGGATTTCAGGAAATTGTGATGTTTGATCAATTACCTTCTGAACATCTTCCGGCGTCTTCACCAGATTTCCAAAACCGGTTGCAAAAGCATCAGCCAAAGCGGTGTTTTTACAAATTATCATCGCAGCGTCGGCTTTACCAAAACTGATGGATGGGCCAACCGTTCCCGCCGAAGTGCAAACCCCAAGCGGCGATTCTGAAGCCTGAATTTCAATGCCAATTTTTTCTGAAAGCGGCGAATTTCCGGCGTAAACCGATATCAATAAATTGCGATTAATCTTCAGGAAAATATCGCCACCATTTTCTACAACCAATTCCTGAATGTTGAATTTCGCCATCAAATACCTTCCAACCGCTTCAGAGAATGCTCCGGCCACTGCTGCCATCGGTCCAACGTTGGCTCTTTGTCCACCTTCAGCCATCACTCTAACAATTTCAGGCTCATTCGGTTCTACCTGATGCGGTTCGAAGGTCGTTCCAAACACCGGATCGATCAGCAAATAGTCTTCCAGAAAAGTTCTGAGTTCCTTTACTTTCAAGAGTGAAATTTCTTTCATTTCTTCCCTGAACGAATCCGGATCAACGCCAATCCACAAATCGGTTTCCTTGTAATTTACAACAAACGACCGAAATCGTTCTTGCGAAAATTGATTGCGATAGGATCTAGCCTCCCCCAACCCCCTCCGAAGGAGAGGGCTTTCAGAACCGATATGCAAAGGTGTATTTTTTGACATTTGGTACTTCTTTATAAAGTTGGGGTTCAAAAGTCTCCCCTCCGGGGAGATTTAGAGGGGCTTCTCTATTCCCTGAAATCAATCTTAAACAAATTCAGTGGACAAGCAGGAACGCAAAGCTCACAAACGATGCATTTTTCGGGATCGAATTCCAATTCCCATTTGTCCGGATCCATTTGCAATGCACCGGCAAAACAAACTGCAGTGCAGTTACCACAACTGATACAACGTGCATTGTCCCAGGTAATCTTCTTATTCAGTGGCTCGCAACTTACTTGATTTTCCTGCAAATAAGCAATCCCGTTTTTCAGGTTTGATGCGGTTCCTTCCAGTTCGAGTACGAGACTTCCGGTTTTACCCGGCCATACTTCAGCCCTGAGGATATTAATCCGGATGTCGAAGTCCTTAACCAAGTGATAGCTAAACGGCTGATCCCCACTTTGTGGCGGAAACTTCAGTACATATCTTTTTTTCTGCATTTTCATCTTAAGTAATTTACAATTTAACGATTTACCATTTACCATTAAAAAAGTTCGGAGTGTCCAGCGTTGAAAAATATTTTTCTATTTCCGGTCTCCTTTCTCCGGTATCCTGTTTCCGTTACTTCTCTTTTAGCGATTTTAACGAGATATTCGTCGGAAACATCTGCACCGGCTTGCTGATTTCAAACTCGCCAGCCAGTATCGATTGTTTAAGGATTTCAGCAATTTTACGCGCTTTACTTAGACTTGCAACCGGAGCCGTCCGTATCTTTTTACCCTGCACTTCAATTTCTCCTGAACGCAGTTGTGCATAGTTCACGCGGCCCAAAGCCGGAGTTCCAACGACGCCGTAGTCGCAAACGGTTGTTTCAATCTGCTCATTCCGAATTGAAACACATTTGGCAATTTCTGCATTTAAAACAGGAATCGGAATGCCAATTCCCACGAATAAACTCACTCCATATTTTTCGTAGTAAGCGGCCTGCAAAAATTCCGACGACATTTCTTTCAGGTTTCCCATTACCGCCAGTGTTGCAGAATTGCTAACCGGAACTCCATATTCGTTTTTCGGCTTCGAAGTATTGAACTGCGTTCCCGGCCAAACCACAAATCCTTGAGTACCGCCCAGAAAAATGCGAGTGCCAATGCCGATGGTTTTCATTTCCGGATCGTTCAAAAGTGGACTCAATTCGCCGGAAGTGGAATAAGTTGCATTTCTCATGTTCGGCAATAAACTGCCCATGTAGGTGTATTTCATCTGCGAGGTCGAATTCACCGCCACTGGGTAATTCTGGTAGGCATTTCGGGGATTGAACAGGATCATTTCGTTCACCGTATCCTTGTTGATGACGGTTTTGATATGTTTCCGAGGATAGCAGTCAGTCCCTTTTCCCCAGGCTTCCAGTTCAATGTCTTTCCCGTCAATCAAATCCTGAATGACATGCGCGCCGCCGTACTTTGGATTCTCCGGATCGCAGGCTGTAGCGCCAATGTAGGTGTCAACAGCGGCCAAACCTTCGTAGGCTGGTACTCCGTTGAGCCGAATTTTCTCCATCCGGATAGGTGGATTGGCGTGACCAAAATTGACAATGGCACCGGAAGAACACATGGCTCCAAAAGTAGCAGTGGTAACTACATCTACTTTTTCGGCGATTTCTTCGGGAGAAGCCGTGAGCGCCATTTGCGATACCTCTTCAGCGGTTAGCACCACCGCTTCGCCACGCCTGATTTTTTCGTTGATTTCTCCGTATGTTTTTTGAATGCTCATAGATTAATATTTTATGCTTAAACACAAAACCACGAAGACACGAAGTTTGATTTCTTTGTGTCTTTGAGTCTTCGTGTTGAAAATAATACGCGACTAAAGATGTGGAATTAGCACATACACCCGTTTGCGAAGTGCATGAAACTCAGAATGTGTAGTTTTGAAAGTGACTTCATTTGTTTTGTTTAAATTATAATTCCGTTTCCGGCCGGGTATTGGCACCGTTTCAGCAGTTTTGCCGATGGTTGCCAGAGTTTCTCTGAGCCCGATCTCTCCGCTCTTCTTTATAACCAAACAACCGACTTTTGGAAGGATTATTTGATAATGTGAACAAAAGTAAGCTCAAAAAACCGAACTATCAAATAAATCAGGAATTTGCCTGAAGTTAACGGCCAAAATCTTCAGATTTAGTTAATTTTAGAAGATTATTTAGTCGCTAATTTTCATGATTATTCAGGAAAATGAATAAAACAAATTCCTCCACCAACTCAATTCAGTCGCCACCTGCGAAAAGCAAAGGACTGTTTTCAGATTTCAGGAATTTTCTATGGAACAAGCCGAAAATTGCGACACAGATTAAATTCACTTCCGAAGAAAAAAGACTTGAATATAACAACAGAATATTGCAGCGGGTTGGAGAGGGTGTTGATCGATATACCGTATTAAATGTTCATCGCATAGGAATTGAAGCGCCTGTAAGTTATGTCTTTAATGAGCTCTTAAACTGGAATGGCGATTCGTCATGCTGGCCAAATCATATCGCAAAAATAGAGCGCATTGATGACGACATTGAATCGATCCGTGTTTTACCATTTGGCTGGACAAAGTACCCATTTGGAGGGGGAAAAAGCTTTTTGGGAATGAAATTTATTCCTTTGTTCCTCTTGAATTCCATTCGTATTAAACGGGTACCCGATCCCTTCGATTTTGACAATGCACGGTATATGCTTTACAAATGCAGTGGTGGTTACCCAATCGGGATTTTTATGATGTATGTCCGTTCGTCGATTGAAGATATGGGAGAAACGGCGCAGTCGCAGCTGTTTTTAACAGTTGGGTTTAATTTCTACGGAAAAGAGTATCAGTCAAAGTGGCCGTTCATCAATAAAATTTGGGAGGCCGTTCATAATCG
The DNA here is from genome assembly GCA_963677955.2 of Prolixibacteraceae bacterium. Classification (GTDB taxonomy): domain Bacteria; phylum Bacteroidota; class Bacteroidia; order Bacteroidales; family Prolixibacteraceae; genus Aquipluma. The sequence continues at coordinate 1,439,769 of CAXXQR010000001.1, read as the reverse complement.
GGTAACCGCAAATGTGTTGAACCGGATTAAACAATTGAGCGAATGGCGACTTGCAAAAATGGAATCAGGAGCGAAATAAAATACTTCAGAATATAATCGGTCAAGGTTTAGTTAATTTTTTCTGATTTATTCCAGTGCACGTCAGTATAGAAAATGTTCATCCAATTGAATTCATCAATAATTTTTACATTTGCAGCACGAAAAATCGACGATCATGATTCAGGAAATACAAATTTACAACACACTTTCCCGCAAGAAAGAAGTATTTGAACCGCTGGTTCCCGGCAAAGTTGGGTTGTATGTTTGTGGACCAACCGTTTATGGACCGCCTCATTTGGGGCACGCGCGCTCTGCCATAAGCTTCGATTTGGTATTTCGTTTCCTGAAACAAATTGGCTACAAAGTGCGCTATGTGCGCAACATCACCGATGTTGGCCATTTGGTGGCCGATGCCGATGAGGGCGAAGATAAAATTGCACAACAGGCCAAACTCGACGAGTTGGAGCCGATGGAAGTGGTGCAGAAATACACCAATTTATATCACAAGGCAATGTCCATGCTCAATTTGGAAGAACCAAGTATTGAGCCCCGTGCTTCGGGTCACATCATTGAACAAATTGAGGAAGTTAAAAAAATCCTGAACTCCGGATATGCCTACGAAAGTAATGGTTCGGTGTATTTTGATGTAGAGAAATTTGCTTCTGAAAACGAATACGGAAAACTCTCGGGACGAAAAATTGAGGATTTAATCAGCAATACACGAACCCTGGATGGACAGGAAGAAAAACATTCCGGACTGGATTTTGCCATTTGGAAGAAAGCATCACCCGAGCACATTATGCGCTGGCCTTCACCATGGAGTGACGGATTCCCGGGCTGGCACATGGAATGTACGGCGATGAGCTGCAAATATTTGGGTGATACGTTTGATATTCACGGTGGTGGGATGGATCTGACTTTTCCGCACCATGAGGCAGAGATGGCCCAATCGCAGGCTGCACATGGCAAACCGGCCGTTCGTTACTGGATGCACAACAACATGATTACTCTGAATGGACAGAAAATGGGCAAATCGCTCGGGAATGCTATTTCCCTTGACGAGTTTTTTACCGGAAATCATCCACTTCTGGAACAAGCCTACAGCCCGATGACCATCCGCTTTTTCATGTTGCAGGCGCATTACCGCAGCACGCTCGATTTCTCGAACGAAGCGCTTCAGGCATCAGAAAAAGGGTTGGAACGGTTGATGAAAGCCATTGCAAAAATCGATTCGTTACCTGTTTCAGAATCTTCTTCCGTAAATATTTCAGAGCTCTCGGCAAATTGCTTTGCAGCTATGGCTGATGATATGAACAGTCCAATTGCAATTGCTCATTTGTTCGATGGCGTGAAAATCATCAATTCAATTGCAGATGGAAAGTCAAGCATCACCACGGCTGATAAAGATTCACTAAAATCTCTTTTCAGCACGTTTGTTTTTGATATTTTCGGATTAAAGGCTGAAGATCAGTCCGGTTCAGGAAATAATGAAGTGTTGAATGAGGTTGTTGATCTGCTGATGAAACTTCGGGCAGATGCCAAAGCCAACAAAGACTGGGCAACTTCAGATAAAATCCGCAATGAACTGGCAGCCATTGGTTTCGATATTAAGGATGGAAAAGAAGGCGTGAGTTGGGAGTTGAAAAAGTAGAGTCAGGTCAGGAAGCAATCCGTTTAATCATCCCTTTGAAAATGGAAAGATGTATTGGTATAAGCACGTACCAGTAATTTCTGCCCCAAATGCCCCATGGGCGAAAGGTTGCTGTTTGGTAAAGCACGTTATTCCTGATTTCGAATTCGAGCCAGGCTTCACCCGGCAACTTCATTTCAGCATAAAGCAATAATCTTTTTTCTTCTTTGTTGGCATAAATTACCCGCCAGAAATCAAGTGAATCCCCGGCTGAAATTATGGTCGTATTTTTTCTTCCACGACGTAACCCGACGCCACCAAAAAGTTTATCGATAAAACCTCTCACTTCCCATAGCCAGTTGGCATAGTACCAGCCGTTTTCGCCGCCAATCGACCATATTTTGCTGAGTGTTTTTTCCAAGTCTTTTACTTCGCATTTCCGTTTATCCACAAAACAGCCAAAAGTTGGAACTTCGAGCAAAGGCGAAATCCCTTTATTTAAAACATTGCTCGAAAGCGCATCCTTCCAACTCGAAACAACTCCTTCATTTTGAATCCGGCCAAAAGCCCGCTGAATAGCTTCTTCGAAAGTAATAAGTTTTATTCCCAACAAATCTTTTAAATCATTTGGGCGACAAATAATTTCCACACTCATACTTTCAACCAGGTTCACTGCCAGCGTGTACGATGTGGACGTCACAAAATAGAGCCAGTACGACGAAAACTTTGGCGTCATTACCGGAACAGTGAAAATCCTCAGTTTTAAGTTTCGTACTTTCCCGAATCCTTTCAGCATTTCTTTGTAAGTCAATATTTCTGGACCACCAATGTCAAAACTTTGATCGAATGCCTGCTCATAAAGCAAAACTCCATTCAGGTATTCGATCACATTCCGGATGGCAATTGGCTGTGATCGGGTATTGAGCCACCTTGGGGCAATCATGAACGGCAATTTTTCAACTAGATCGCGGATAATCTCAAAAGATGCGCTTCCGGAGCCTAAAATGATGCCAGCCCGAAGTGTTGTGAGGTGATAACTTCCGGATGACAAAATCTCCTCAACCAATTTTCTCGATTTCAGGTGTTTTGAAAGTTTTTGATCGTTGACGATACCGCTCAGGTAAATAACCTGACGGGCTTTGGTTTGCTGAATCCGGTTCCTGAAATTTTTTGCCGATATTTTTTCCAGTTTCTCGAAGTCAGCGTTGGGCGCCGACATGGAGTGAATGAGGTAATACGCTGCATCAATATCATCAGGAATAGCATCCAGCGACTTTTCATCCAGAAAATTCACCTCAATCACTTTAAGCTGATCCGAATGATATTTCCGAAAATCGAAACGGCTTTTGTCCCGGACGCAACAGATCACTTCGTGCCCGTTTTCGAGCAAAGTTGGAAGTAAACGCTGACCAATATAACCTGTGGTACCGGTGAGTAGGATTTTCATGTGAAAATGATGGTATTAATAAAATGAATGTCTGTACGTTCACATGTAACTCTCATGCGAGGAGTTCTCCACTTCGAACACTATTTCATTTCTTTTTGTACCTCCTCCTTTAAAATTAATTCTGCGGCATGTTCGTTTCATTCGCAATGTTAGAGATCAGAAGTTAAGAGAATCTGAAATTACGTTGTAATTTAGGAAAGATTTGCGAATTCCGATCAATTCTTCTTATTTATCAGGTTGACAATTACTTTGGTCATGATGCCCTTTTCTTCGGGGCGACTGACTGCAATCATCAGAGTGAGCGCAACCAAAGCGTTGTCTGCAATGCGTTTATTCCTGAATTCATCAAACAAAATTCCATTCTTCTCCAAAAAATAAAGAAACAGGAATGCTGCAATGCGTTTATTTCCATCGGAAAACGAATGGTTCTTGGTTACGAAATACAATAAATTGGCTGCCTTTTCTTCGACACTGGGATACAAATCAGTGCCGTTAAATGTCTGATAAATAGTTGAGACCGAACTCTTAAATGAATCATCCTTTTCGCGCCCGAAAAGTTCACTATTCGCATATGCAATTTTAACCTTTTCGATCTGAGAAATAGCCTCTTCATAGGTGATCTGATAAATCTCTTTACCGGAAGTTTCAGTTATTTCAAGCTTTTGATAATCGTATTGGTCCAGAATGTCAAGGGCATAGGCGTAATCGGATATAATTTTCAATAGTCCGGTACTTTCTTCTCCTGAAAGTTCTTTCTGGTTCAGAACATTTCCAAGGAGTTTAACTGATTCCTGAAGTTGGCGCAATTGCTCGTTTTGCTGACGCAGTCGATTTTCGTTGATGGAGTATCCTTTGATTAGATAATCTTTTAATATTTTGTTGGCCCAAATACGAAATTGAGTTCCTCTTTTTGAATTTACACGGTATCCAACAGAAATTATTGCATCAAGATTATAATACGTAATTTTTCTGGCGACATTTCTTTTCCCCTCCAGTCGAACTACCGAGAATTCCTCGGTAGTTGAATTTTCTTCCAATTCTCCAGAATCAAAAATGTTTTTAAGATGTAACCCAATTGTATCAGAATCTTTTTGAAAAAGAACTGACATTTGCTTTTGAGAAAGCCAAACTGTATCATTCTCCAGTTTAACCTGAATTTCAGTTCTACCTTCTTCTGTTTTGTAAATGGTAATTTCCGAGTTGTTCATATTCAGCCTTTCCCTAAAGTTAGGAAACGATTGGAACATAGCAATAAAATAGCAAGGGTCCAATTTTTTAAATGAAGCACGCGCTTTTTCAAGTGGTGAAGAATCATTTTAGTTTAATTCGAGTTGTTGCAAAAAATGCAACAGTTGCATTTTTAAAATTCAACTCACCCAATGAGATTTGAAATTCTCATCCAATCTTCACCGAAGTCATTGTCAGGGATCCCATCACTGGTTTGTCATTGAAAAATGAAACTGATTCATGTTCTTCTTTCAGTGCCAAAGCATAAAGCAATGGCAGAAAATGATCGGGAGTTGGAACGGCCAATTGCACCTCTCGGCCAAGTGCGGTATAATTGGTCAGACTTTTAAAATCTCCGGATTGAATCATCGTTTTGAATTTATCGTTGGCCTGAATTGCCCAGTCGAAACCATATTCCGGTTCGTTCATTTTATCCCAGGCGACCATCCGCAGATTGTGAACCATGTTTCCGGAGCCAATAATTAGTACGCCCTTGTTTCTCAAGCTCGAAAGTTCTTTGGCCAGATCGTAATGATATTGCGGAGACTGGCCATAATCGAGGCTCATTTCAATAACCGGGATGTCGGCATTTGGATACATTCGCCGGATGACACTCCATGATCCATGATCCAATCCCCACTTTTCGTCGAGGCCAAGTGTGGTCTTTTTAATGATATGCTTGGTTTCAACAGCCAATTCCGGACTTCCGGGAGCAGGATATTCGACTTCGTAAAGTGCTTTTGGGAAACCACCAAAATCGTGAATAGTTTTCGGTTTTGGCATTGCCGTAACGAAAGTTCCGCGAGTTTCCCAATGCGCCGAAATACATAGAATCGCTTTTGGATGCGGCAATGTTTTACCAATATTCCTCCAACCCTGAACAAACTCGTTTTCTTCAATGGCATTCATCGGGCTTCCGTGCCCAATGAACAAAACCGGCATTCGTGGCGTATTTTCTCCGGAAGTTATTAGCTGATTGATTTCGTTGTATTTCATGGCTTTTACTGCAAATGGGAATAAAAGAGCTGATCCGATAAAAGACCGACGTTTCATAATTTTAGCGCCTGAGTAAATTGAACTTGTCACCCCGAATTTATTTCGGGGTCTCAACCTGGTTGGAGGAGATCCTGAAACAAGTTCGGGGTCACCTCTATCTCATATTTTTTTAGTTGGCGACTTTTGCCAATTCAATATCACCACTGATTTTGACTTCTTCGCCAACCAAAACACCGCCAGCTTCCAAAGCTGCATTCCAATTCAGACCAAAGTCTTTCCGGTTGATTTTTCCGGAGAGCGAAAACCCGGCTTTTACATTTCCCCATGGATCGGACATAGTTCCACCATATTCAACGGTCAAAGTAACCGGTTTGGTGACGTCTTTAATGGTTAGGTCGCCGGTAAGTTCGTACATTTCGTCACCCAAATCTTTCATTCCTTTTCCGAAGAAACTGATTTTTGGATATTTTTCGGCATCAAAAAAGTCGGGACTTTTAAGGTGTGCGTCACGGTCAACCATTTCGGTATCAATGGATGCCGTATTTAAAGTGAAATTGATTTCTGCGGTTGAAAAATCACCACCATCGGTTAAAACTTGCCCTTCGAACTCTTTAAAATTTCCAAGAACGTTAGAAATCATGAGGTGTTTTACTTTAAAAGCTACTTTGCTGTGTGTAGGGTCGATTGCCCATTTCGTTTCCTGTGTTTTCATTTTTGTACTATTTAATTGTGAATGTTTTAATGATACAAAGATGTAGCAAGCAAACAGGCAAGTGGTAACAGTTTCAGGAAAAGGTGTGGTACTTTTAGGAAATCATGCTTCGGGTCATTTCGCGGAAACGAGATGGAGTGACACCCATTTTGTTGTGGAAAACGCGCGTGAAATAGGACTTTTCGTTGTATCCGAGTTCAAAGCCAATCTCGGAAACGGTTTTGTCTGAATGCAATAACAGGTTCTTGGCCTCAATTAGTTTGCGTGTTTCAATAATTTCTGAAACACTTTTCTGAAAGTTGTTTTTGCAAATCAGGTTCAGGTTACGTTCCGACATGTTCATCTTCTCGGCATAAAACGAAACTCCTGCATCGCGACGGAAATTTTCTTCCAGAATTTTCAGGAATGTGCTAAACGTAATAATCTGCGTGGGTTTCGCTACATTTTCTATCGGAATATTTCGCTTTCGTTCGGCATCAATCATCGACAACAGTCCTTCAGCCAAATGGCGGATTGTTGGAAAATCGGCAAATTCCTGCTTGTATTCAGCCTGAATGATTTCGCAAAGGTTCGTGAACCGGCTGATACATGTCCCTGAACTGAGCGGAACATTGGTTGAAGTGAAAAAATTGGAATAAAAACTCAGGTTCGAATCAGGAATAAATTCGGGTTTATAATTGATAACCCAGCCTCGTAAGTCGTTGTTTGGAATCAGCTTGTGCATCTTATTCATCGACACATAACAAGCCATTGGCGCTGTAACCTGTTCAACTTTGAAATCGATGAAATGTTCAAGGCTTCCTTCAGTTACCAGAATCACTTCTTCGAAATCGTGCAAATGCGCGTCGTAAGTTTTTGCCTGAATGTCATCGACCAGTTCCTGTGTGATTTCGAATATGCGAAACAGCTTTTTCATTTTAGAACTTTCTCATGATTAAAATGCAAGTAACGTATTATTTCAGAAATGCAAACATTTGTTTGTAAGCGTTTATTCGATGGCATAAATAAAATGCTGAGTCCTAAAATAAATGGTATTGCCAGAGATTGCCGGCGTCGCCATGCAAATATCTTTCAGTGCATTTTTAGATAGAAGTTTAAATTCAGGACCAGCCTGAACCACGAAAATATTCCCCTCTTCGGAACTGAAATAGAGTTTTCCATCGGCAGCAATACCAGAAGCTGTAAAAGCCTCTTTCAGACTGTCTTTGTATTTCAGTTCTCCGGTCATGGCGTCGAAACACATCAGTTGGCCGTTCACCTGAAGGTTATACAAATATCCGTTGAAAATGAGCGGAGTTTGCATGTAAGCACCACCCCGTTTGATGCTCCAGACAATATATTGGTTTTTGGTACTGTCGGGAGCCAAAGTGATGTCACCAATTGCATTTGGATGCACTGCGAAAATCGGAGAGAATTTGCCATGGGCGCTGTTTAGGTATATCAGGTCGTTGGCAATAACTGGCGTTGGTGTTGGTATATCGCCGCCGTTACCCAATTCCCATATTTCCTTGCCGGTTTCGAAGTCGTAACCACCCATGTGTTTATAGCCGTTAACAATGATCATCGTTTTTCCGCCCTTGCTGTAGATCGTGGGTGTTCCAAAAGTTTCAACATCATCGCCTCTCGAAGTTCTCCAAATCTCGTTTCCTGTGGCTAAATCGAGTGCAGCTATAAATGGATTTTTGGGAATGTCGCATTGAACAATGATTCGGTTTTTGTAAATGACAGGTGAGCTCGAATATCCCCAGGCAATTCCGGGAGCCATATAAAAGCCCGGCGCCAAAATACCCATGTCTTTTTGCCAAACCAGGTTTCCGTTGAAATCGTAACAATAAAGTCCTTCTGAGCCGAAATGTACCACCACATATTTCCCATCGGTGGCTGGTGTGCAGTTGGCCTGCGAAGCTTTCGTGTGCCGTTTCGATTTGGGAACTCCTTTGTGAGCAATGCGTTCCCAAATTATTTTTCCTGAATTTTTATCGAGGCAATACACTTTAAACTCGTGTATGGTGTTATCGTTTGCTTCGTCAATGTCGCCGTACAAACCAACTTTCAAAGATTCGCTTTTTGTGGTATTTACAGCAGTGGTTACAAAAATGTAATTGTTCCAAACAATCGGGCTCGAATGTCCCAATCCGGGAATGTTGGTTTTCCATTTGATGTGTTCATTTTTAGCAGCATTCCATGTTGTTGGTGCAATGGTGTTTTCCATGTATCCACAAGCCCACGGACCGCGAAACGAAGGCCATTGCTGGTTGTATTCGGTTTGTGCCTGAACATTCAGGAATGAAATCAAAAATAAAATGTTGATGTAATAAAATGGCAGATTTATCCTTTTCATGGAATTTCGGTGATTTTGGTTTTTTGCTCAGTTTACAGAATGAATTTCAGGAGGGGTTTTATCCTGAAAATCAAGGATTGTAAATTTGCAAAAAATTTAAATACTCCCGATTTAACCGAACAAATAAGGTAAATTCCGGGAAATAAGACTAGCTTGGTTTATTCCTGGGCTTCGCATGTTTCGTTTCAATTTCGCTGCGAATAATGATCTCGATACGTTTATCAGGAATCAACCAGATTAGCGCCACCAAGAAATACAACGCGCCCGAAATCCACTGACTGACAAAATTAGAGACAATGGCCAGCAAATACAGAATAGGTGAAATTTTTCCCTTGATGTCGTTTCCCACTGCGCGGGCGAGCAAGGAGTTCTCTCCCTGCGATTTGATGATACTTGTTTGAAGGGCAAAATAGGCAACGGCAGCCATTAGCAGAACAAATCCATAAAGCGCCATGGGAATCGGATCGAAATGATTTTCGCCGATCCAACCGGTTACAAAAGGAACTAATGAAAGCCAGAACAACAAATGTAGATTTGCCCACAAAATGCCTCCCGTTACACGTTTTACGGTATGCATCATGTGATGGTGATTATTCCAGTAAATACCGATGTAAATAAAACTAAGAATGTAACTGATTACTACCGGAATCAATGGTTTCAACACTTCAAAATCGTTGCCGTGAGGCACTTTGATTTCTAAAACCATAATGGTAATAATGATGGCCAGTACGCCGTCGCTAAAAGCTTCCAAACGTGTGCGGTTCATAACATGTTATTTGAGTGATTAATGGATAACATTTGGCAGGTGGTAAAAGTTGGATTGGCTTTAATTAATTCCTCAAGAAAATATTACGCCAAATAAATGAACAACAAGGCGATTAAAGCCGGTAGGGCCTGAACAAAAAATATCTTCTTGTCGGCGGTCAATGCACCATAAACACCTGCAACGGCTATACAAATCAAAAAGAAAGCGGAAATGTTCGTTTTCCAGACTGGATCGGAAATGAAAAATGTCCAGGTCAATCCGGCAGCCAGAAAACCGTTGTACAAGCCCTGATTGGCTGCCAGTTTTTTTGTTGGCTTAAATAATTCTGCGGAAAGCGAATTTTTGAAAGTCTCTTTTCCTTTGGTCTCCCATGCAAACATTTCCATCCACAAAATATACACATGTTCGACGGCAACAACCGCAATTAAAATTTGACTGACTATTTCCATATTTCCGGATTTTTAAGAATTGACAAAAAGCATTTTTTTCTGCTTGTGATTTTCTTGCAGCAACTTTGCAGATTTCCTGAAAGATAACATTTGTGTCAGTCAGAAAGTTGGAGAAGATAAAAAAACGAAAGCAGCAAGATGTCCCCGGAATTCAGCATCCCGATAAATATGAAGTAAATACAGGCTGGGAAGGTGAGTCGAGGTGTATTGCCGAGGTGACTTTAGTATTTTCTGTCCTTGAAATCCTTTTTGTAGTTCTTCATTATTTTCCCAAACTCTTTATCTCTTTTTCGCTTCTCGGCAACGGTCGATTCAAAATGAGTCTTCTCGCGTTCCATCTTCCGGTAATTTTCATACGACGCCTGATCGATTTCTCCTTTTTCAACGGCCTCCAAAACTGCGCACCCAATCTCGCTGGTATGTGTGCAATCCTTGAATTTACAATCTTTTGAAAGCCGAAAGATCAGGTCAAAAGTAATTTTCAGACCACTTTCAGCATCGGTTATACCAACTTCTCGCATACCAGGATTGTCGATCAAAATTCCCCCATTTTCAAGTACAACCAATTCACGATTGGTAGTTACATGCCTGCCTTTATGCGTACTCTGGCTTATCGCGTCGGTTTTCATAACCATTTTTCCTGAAAGATTATTCACCAGAGATGACTTTCCGACACCGGAAGAACCGAGCATGCAGTAGGTTTTTCCTTTTTCAATAACAGCATATATGGCCTCATATCCGTCATGGGTTTCGTTGCTGATGGTTATAACCGGAACATTAAAGATGCGCGCATGGATTTTTTCAACAATTGTTCTTATTTGTGTCGCGTCAATCAAATCAATTTTACTCAGTACAATCACGGGTTTAACGCCTGAAGTATTACAAATCGTCAGGTAACGTTCCAGACGATTGATGTTAAAATCGCGGTCGGTGGCCTGCACCAGAAAGGCATAGTCAATATTTGTTGCGATAATCTGTACCTCGCTAACCTGGCCAATGGCCTGTCGTTTAATTGTTGAGTAACGCGGAAAAATATGATGAATAATCGCAGAATCAGAATCATAAACAATCAGGGAAACCCAGTCGCCAACGGCAGGGAAATCCTCCCTGCTTTTGGCCGAAAAGCGCATATTCCCTGTTATCTCCGCGTCAAATTCACCATTTTCGGTTTTTACAATGTATCGTTCCTTGTGCTCGGTAATCACTCGTCCTACATCAAAACTCATCAGGTTATTTTCAATCCTGAATTCTTCAAGGGAATCGTTGTATCCAAAATCTGACAATTTCATATTCTTTCGGATTGAGGGTCACAGTTTTATCAACTGAATCGGTTGTTTCTTTGAATAAATATACAGCTTTTATGTAATCTGTCCTGATTTTCAGAAACCAAAAATTCTTAACTCATTTTTGTATCTTCGGCCTCAAATCTACAAACCGCGATGAGAAACGGAAACAGAAGGAAAACCTGGAAACAACCCTGGTCGTACCGCGAAGGGACGATTGTTACGGTAGTCGTCCTCTTGGTTGGTTTTATTCTTCAGGTTGCCAGCGGTGGGACCATTCTTTTGCTGGCCGGTTTTCCCTGGAATTTAATTTCCGGAATAGTCTTTCTGGTGATTCTCATTTTAAGTTACTACCTCTGGAAAAACCATGCGTTAATAAAAGGCTTGGGGAGTGTTAAAGCTGCACTTCCAGCAATTCTGGGCTTTACATTTATAGTTTTGCTTATGGGTTTCGTGAAACAGGATGTGCAGCCGCAAAGTCATCTGGTAAGGATTTTAGGCTTAACTCACTTGGTTAAAACCTGGCCGTTTATCCTCATAAATGTCTATCTCCTGGTTTTGCTTGGAGTTGCTACCCTGAAAAGGTTGAGCCCGTTCAACTTAAAAAATGCCGGTTTTTTCCTGAATCACTTCGGACTCTTTCTGGTGCTTTTTGCGACGTCGCTGGGCGCCAGTGATATGAAGAGCTTAACCATGAACTGCTACCAAAAGCAGGCACAAAACCAGGCCTTCGACGGTACGAATAAAGTCGTCGAGATGCCTTTTTCTGTAGAACTCCTGAATTTTCATATCGAAGAATTCAGGCCAAAATTGATTTTGGTCGACAATAAAACCGGAATTCCTGTTCAGGAAAAAGGCAAAACCCTCTTCGAACTAATGGATAGTGATTCGCTAAATCTTTCAGGTTTTCAGGTCAAAGTTGAGCAGTTTCTGGCTTCTTCGGCAAAAACGAATGATTCGTATTTTGCTACTGAAGATAAAGGGGCAGTTACCTCAGCGCTGTTGAAAGTTACCGATGCTGCGAACAATGCGGAAGTGACTGGTTGGGTGTGTAGCGGCAACTATTTGTGGCCGTCGGAAGCATTGAAAATTAACGACACTTATTCGCTGATGATGCTGCCTCCCGAGCCCCGGAAATATAGTTCTGAGCTAAATATTTTATCCGGAACAAGCAACAGGCAGACGACAATTCTTGAGGTAAACAAGCCAATTCATGTTTTTGGCTGGACGATATACCAGATAAATTACAATAGTGAAATGGGGCGGTGGTCAGATTTAAGTGTATTGCAACTGGTGCGCGATCCGTGGCTTCCGGCAGTTTATGTGGGTATTTTTATGATGATGGCAGGAGCAATGTTCCTGTTTGTGTACGGTAAACCTAAGAATGGAGGAACTGAACATGTGGCTTGATTTTCCGATTTATGCATCTGTTGCAATTCTCTGTTGGCTTTTCGCTTCAGGTATTTTTCTTTATTCAGGCAAAAAGTTGCAAAATCAACTGGCGGCGGCTCTCACGTTTTCAGGAATTGCAGTTTTGGCCATTTTCGTTGTGCTGCTTTGGATACATTTGAAGCGACCTCCCATGCGCACAATGGGCGAAACCCGTCTTTGGTACGCGGTATTTCTGTCTTCAATCGGTTTGGTTGCTTACCAACTCTGGAAATACAAATGGCTAATTTCGTACAGTCTTGGGTTAGCTATTTTGTTCCTGATTTTCAACCTTCAACACCCCGAGACGTACGACAAAACCCTTATGCCCGCCTTACAGAGTCCGTGGTTTATTCCACACGTGATCGTGTACATTTTTGCCTATGCAATGCTGGGCGCCTCGTCGCTGCTTGCTTTACGCAACATTTTTTTTGCTCCTACCGAAAAAACAATAAAAGGGCCGATTCAGATGGCTGATAACCTGGTTTACCTTGGTTTTGCATTCCTTACACTCGGACTTTTATTTGGCGCACTCTGGGCCAAGGAAGCCTGGGGACATTACTGGACATGGGATCCGAAAGAAACCTGGGCATTCATTACCTGGATGTTTTACCTGGTGTACGTTCATTACCGCTTCCGGCATCCATCGGAGCACAAAAAAGCAATGATCGTGCTGGCCGTTGCCTTTGTTGTTCTGCTGATTTGCTGGTTTGGTGTAAATTACCTTCCAAGCGCTCAAAACAGCGTGCACGTGTATTCCGAATAAAAATTCAGATTATTTCAGCGTAATAAACCAAAGAATGGTTTGCATCCCTGTCGGAAAAATTCCTGTGGTATGGGTTGCTCCCGGAATCATGGTAAACGTGACTTTGCTATCTGCACCTTTTGCTTTAAAATCGGCATACATTGTTTGGCTCATGCTAAGCGGAACTACTTCATCGTTTTCACCGTGGTATAAATGAGTAGGCGTTGTGGTATTCCAGGCTGACACACTGTTCGCTAAAAAGGCGCTTTTTAATCCGGTGAATTTTGCATTTGTGTCGTATTGAGTCCGGTATTCGCTGGTTAGAAAATTAGCCATTGTTGGGGTGAGCTCCGAATTAATCGTACCACCTTCATGTTCTCCATCAAACAAACCCGGTACTTTCGAGGCATAAGGTTCCTGTATAAAATCGCTTAATGGATTGGTTACCAGATGGTAATTTGTATACGCATTAAGCAGGTACGCCAAAAAGTAAGGAGTTGGATAGGTTGTCTGGCTGGTGATATAACTGTTCATGTATGTTAGTGAATATGGTCCTGCACCACACGAACTGGCCACCAGATTGAATTCACTGGAATAATTGCTTTCTATCGCTTTTTGAAGTTCCATGGTAGCCCAACCTCCCTGCGAGTAACCGAACAAAAAGAGCTTATTTGTTGGTTTGGCCAAAATGGTGTCATTGCTGGCAAATTCTTTGGCCGCTCTTAACATGTCCAGAATGCATTGTGTCGACGATTCGGCTTGCAAATATGGATGAACCAACTGTGAAGATGCTCCAAACCCAATGTAATCGGGCACTACAACAATAAAACCCATAGATGCAACACTTTCGATGATTGAAAATATGTCGTTGGAAAAAGCTTCTGTAGGGGCTTCGCTGTGCAAGGTATTTGTGCCGTTTTGAAAACTTAGAATGGGATAATTTCCGGCAGCTTTAGGAAGGCAAACCAATCCGGAAGCCTGAATGTTTTGACCTTGAAATGTGGTTTTATAAGTTATTTTCTGAACATCCACATCATTCGTGAGCAACGAGCTGATTAATGCAGCCTGTGGCGAAAGTATCGTGAAGTTCGTCACAGCCTGTGACTTGGTTATTGACGTTTTTGATTCGGCAGAGATAAAGTAATCGTAATTCGTTATGGCCGGATCATCTTTTTTGGTACATGAACTCAAGGATAAACCTGCAAAAACTATGATGAGCAGATAACTTCGGAATCGTTTAATTTTTTTCATGATGTAGTTGTTTCCTATTTAAATTTTGTATTCAAAACCCAATTCTGCCGCCGAATTCCTGAGGAAGTCGCGTGTGTAATAATCGGGGTCAATTATTGTGTCATTCCAGATCAAAATATCGAGGTCGATGTTTCGGGGACCGAATTTTTTCTGAGTCCGGTCGCGTCCCATTTTATCTTCCAGTTTTTTCAGGTACGATTTCAGGGCTTTAACATCTTTGTCGGTTCGAATAAGAACCGCTCCATTTGTGAAATCGGCCTGTTCTGTAATGCCAATTGGTTTCGTCTGAATCATCGTTGAAACCTGAACAATTTCGACATCTGAAGCTAAAAGTTTCAGCATTTCCTGAATATTTAGGTCGGCATCAATGTTTGAACCAATGCCAATAATGCAATTATTCATCGTTTTGTCTCCATTTCAAAAGACACCGACTCGGCAAAACGCAGGGCATGTGGTTTGTCGACTTCAACACGCGCATGCTTCACTCTTTCGTCAGTCATTATCAGATCAAGAATATTTTTTGTCAGTACTTCCAGTAACTTAAACCGGTTGTCCTGAACAAGTTGAATGATCTCTTTGGTAATTGTTTTGTAATTGTAAATTCCATCGGGTTCATCGGCCAAAAGTGCTTCTTCCGGAATATTTGCCTCAATTTCGATGTTAATGATTACATCCTGCTTGTTCGCAATTTCTTCAGGATTAAACCCGATGTACGTTCGTAAAAGTAAATTTTTAACGCGGATTAAAGCCATTTATTATTTTGTTTTAATTCGTTTTCCCAAGATTTTCGCCCCCGTCGCAAAACAGAAGCTGACCGGTCAGATAATCGTTCGTCAATATATAATCGAGACTTTTCAAAATAGGTTCCAAACCACCGGGCCTTTTCATCGCAATATTTCCGGCCAGTTTCCACAGATACTCTTCATTTTTTTCTTCCGGCGGAAGTGTAAGTCCTGGTGCAATGGCATTTACCCTTATGTCGGGACCAAATTCAAGTGCGGCCATTTGCGTAAGATCCCAAAGAGCCTTTTTTGAAATGGAATACGCTGCAAAGTTCGACTGGTTAGTAACAATCCGTGTGTCGACAAAGTTGACAATTAGTCCCTGTTTTATGAGTGTTGCAAAATCACGGATCAACATAAACGGAGCCCTGAAATTCACGTTCATTTGCCGGTTTAGAAATTCGGTAGGCGTATTCCGGAGCCACGACGGCTCAAAAACCGAGGCATTGTTAATTAAAAGCTCCAGGCTTCCCATCGATAGAATTACTTTCGGAAGGAGCAACTGAACTTCTTCGGCATAGTTTAAATCTGCTTTGAAAATGTCGAATTTTTGCTTCGGATATTTCGTCGAGAGTTCTTCCCGAAACAAATTTGCTTCGGTAGCCGAACTGTTGTAATGTAGGGCAATATTCCATCCCTGGCCTGCCAGATGACTGGCCATGGCTCTTCCAACACGTTTGGCTGCTCCGGTTATCAATGCCGTTTGGGTCATATTAAACCTTACTTATTACTGTTGGTACGCCTGACTAAATTTTGAATAAAGTCTCCGCGCGATTGGGTTTTTCCTTCAGTCGTTTCCGGATGTGCAACTTCTTTTTTTATTGAGGCAGGTTCAGTACCGCTTTTTTGTGACAGAATGCTTTCAATCTGATCAAGTTCGGTTTTGGTGAATTTCATATTCTTCAACGCCAAAACATTATCGTCGAGTTGCTTTACCGAGCTGGCGCCAATCAGAACCGACGTTACACGTGGATCTTTTAGCAGCCAAACTAATGCCATTTGAGCCAACGTTTGCCCACGTTGAACGGCAATCTCATTCAGTTTTTTTACTTTTTCGATGGCAGGCGCAACTTGTTCGGGTTGCAAAAATCCCCACGATTTTGCTGCTCGCGACCCTTCAGGAATTCCGTTTAAATATTTGTCGGTTAACAAGCCCTGAGCGAGAGGCGAAAATGGAATGCAACCTATGCCTTCTTTCTCTAAAACATCGAGCAAACCACCTTCAACCCATCGTTCGAACATCGAGTATTTGGGCTGATGAATCAAACAAGGCGTACCCAGTTCCTTCAAAATGCGGGCTGCTTCTGCAGCCATTGGCGCCGGATAATTTGAAATTCCGGCATACAGCGCTTTCCCCTGCCGTACAGCCTGATCGAGCGCCATCATGGTTTCTTCAAGCGGAGTCATTGGGTCGGGCCGGTGTGAATAAAAAATGTCGACATAATCCAGTTTCATCCGCTTCAGGCTTTGATCGAGACTGGAAAGCAGATATTTGCGACTTCCCCAATCTCCATAAGGGCCAGGCCACATCAGGTAACCAGCTTTGGTCGAAATGATCAGTTCGTCACGATAGGGCGCCAAATCGAGTTGCATAATTTTTCCGAAATTTTCCTCGGCCGATCCGGGAGGCGGTCCGTAGTTATTGGCAAGGTCAAAATGCGTAATTCCTAAGTTGAAAGCATGGCGGCACATGGCACGTCCGTTTTCAAAAACATCAACTCCTCCGAAATTATGCCACAATCCAAGCGAAATGGCCGGGAGTTTTAATCCGGATTTGCCGCACCTTTTGTAAGGAATCTGGCTGTACCGGTTTTCATCTGCTACATATTGCATGACATTTTTATTTTAAATTCAGTTAAAGTATAACGAATAGCCAAATTAAGAAATTATGTCTTTTAAAAAGTTTATTAAACGAACTTTTTTGATAAAAGATGGTTCATTCTTACAGAAGAAATTACAAGTTTTGCTATGTGGTTTTCGTGACAAAGTAATTAGTTATCATATACTTTTAAATTATGAATAGCAAAAAGCAAGATAAGAGGGCAGATCCAATTTATGTCGTTTCAGGAGGTAAAGGCCTCGCCGGAAATAATATGGTTCATTCGTTGCTCATACAATATCCGAACAACAATGTTCCGGTGATTATTGTTCCCCAGGTTTCGGAAGAAAAGCAGATTGTTGATTTGGTGCGCAAGGTTAAAAAGGAAGGCGGACTCATTACACACACCATGGTTAACCGGGTACTCCGAACAAAGCTTCGGGAATTATGTGAGGAAAATGCTGTGAAACACATCGACTTCATGGGTGAATTGTCTGATTATCTTGATGAAAAACTGGATATTCCTTCGCTCCAGTCTCCGGGACTTTACCGTGAAATCAATCAGGAATATTTCGACCGTATTGAAGCCATTGAGTACACTTTGAATCATGATGACGGACTGAGTCCGGAGAGATTGCATCAGGCTGAAATTATTTTAACCGGGGTTTCACGCTCCGGAAAAACTCCGTTGAGTGTTTACCTGGCCATGTATGGCTGGAAAGTAGCCAATGTGCCATTGGTTAATGGAATTGATCCGCCCAAAGAGTTGTTTGAAATTGACTCACAGCGCGTATTTGGATTAAATATAAGTGCAGGAAATTTGATTTCGCACCGGATAAAACGACTGCGTAGCCTGAATAATACGGAAAATACAAATTACGTTGACGAACGTATGGTGCAATTGGAAATCCGGAATGCCAATTTCATCTTCGAAAAAGGAAATTTTACGGTTTTAAATGTGTCGAACAAACCCATTGAAACCAGCGCCAATGAAATACTTAACATTATGGCAAACCGGTTTGAATACCGTGGACGGAGACTGACTTCGCCCTACGTTGAAGAACCCGAGACTTAGTTTTATTCCACGGTCACACTTTTCGCTAAATTCCTTGGCTGGTCAACATCGCAACCACGCATCACGGCAATGTAATACGAAAAAAGTTGAAGTGGAATAATGGCCAGCAAGGGAGTAACTGCCGGATGCGATTTGGGGATTTCGAACAAGTCGTTCACCATGTTTTTAAGTCCGTCGTCGCCTTCGGTAACTACCGCAATAATATTTCCCTTTCGCGCTTTTACTTCCTGAATGTTGCTGACAATCTTTTCGTAATAATGGTCTTTTGCGGCAACTACAATTACTGGCAAGTTGTCGTCGACTAAAGCAATCGGTCCATGTTTCATTTCGCCGGCAGCATAACCTTCAGCATGCATGTACGAAATTTCCTTAAGTTTTAAAGCGCCTTCCAATGCAACCGGGAAAAGAGCGCCTCTGCCCAAATACAGGGCATTAATGGCGTCTTTATATTTTTCTGCAACCTCTTTTATGTGCGGGTGTTTCACCAAAACCGTTTTTACTTTCTCCGGAATTTCTGCCAATTCCGAAATCAAGTCAAGATACAAGCCTGAAGATATCTGACCTTTTTCTTTGGCAAGTTTTAAGGCGAAAAGTGTGAGAACAGTTACTTGTGCCGTAAATGCCTTCGTTGAGGCCACCCCAATTTCTATACCGGCATGGGTGTAAACGCCGGCATCGGTTTCGCGGGCAATACTAGATCCAACAACATTGCAGATACCCAAAATAGTGGCGCCCTTTTCCTTGGCCATGCGCAAAGCTGCCAGTGTATCAGCGGTTTCACCACTTTGACTGATGGCAATCACCACGTCGTCGCTATTCAAAATCGGGTTTCGGTAACGGAATTCCGACGAATATTCCACTTCAACGGGAACTCTGGCATATTCTTCTATCATGTATTCGCCAACCAAAGCAGCGTGCCACGAAGTACCGCAACCAATAATTATAATTCTTTTGGCCTGAAGTATTTTGGGGAAAACGTCAAGCAATCCGCCAAGAACAATTTCGGAATGATCAGGAGAAATGCGACCTCTAAATGTATCTTCGATGGTTTTAGGCTGTTCGAAAATTTCTTTCAGCATATAATGCTCGAAATCTCCTTTTTCCAAGTCTCCAATGCTCATATCAACCTTGGTGATTTTGAAAGCCACCGGGTTGTTTTCAACCGTTTTCAGGGTCAGGCTGTCTTTGTTGATGATGGCTACATCGTGATCGTTCAGGTAAATAACACTGTCGGTATAATTGACAATTGGCGTGGCATCGGAGGCAATGAAATATTCGCCCCGGCCAATCCCAATAACGAGCGGACTCCCTTTGCGGGCTGCAATGAGCTGATCTTTTTCGCTTTTGCACATCACAACTATTCCGAATGCGCCAACCACTTTCGAAAGTGCCAGACGAACAGCTATTTCGGCATTGGCTTCATCAGCGTTTCTATAAAAATATTCAATCAGGTTTACCAGCACTTCAGTGTCGGTATCCGATTGAAACGTATATCCTTTTTTCAGGAGATTTGATTTCAGCTCCGCATAATTTTCTATAATTCCGTTATGAACCAGAACAAAGTCTTCGTTCATAGAGGTATGAGGGTGTGCATTGCGATCGTTTGGTTCGCCATGAGTGGCCCAGCGTGTGTGACCAATACCGATGTGTCCGCTGGTATCTTCGGCGGCCACAAATTTCTCAAGGTCGGCCACACGACCCTTGCACTTGTATACGTTGAGCGTATCGTTAAATATAGCAAGACCGGCTGAATCGTAGCCACGGTATTCGAGACGTTGTAGCCCCTGAATCAGGATGGGATAAACGTTTTTATCGCCAATGTAACCAACAATTCCACACATAGATTTTGTTTTGGGTTAATGAAACAGCTACGTCGTTTGCAGAAAATTTAAGAAACTGCAAAGGAAAGAATGAAATTACGCCATCCAGCACACAAAACCTATTTTGATAGATTTTGTGAAGTGTTTCTTTTCAATTTTTTAACGCCAATTATTCCTTACGTATTTTAACCCCGCTAATTTAGTCTTGAATAGGTAACTTCCAGGCGGATTCCCTTCGTTCCTGTTAATACAACTCTGTTAAAGGTTGTATTTTTGCTTAGAGTTTCAAGGTAAAATCCTAGATTTTGCTTTCTTTTTTTCTCATCAGCCTCAAGTAAATCGTCCATGTGTTTCGCGATATTAAATCGATAAGTATGGTCACTGCTGTTGTAGTATCCACCAAAATAGGCTGGAGAGAAAGTATAATCAGAAAGATAATAAATCGAATCCTGATCAGGAAAGACTTTTGATTTGCCAGGCCCAATGGCAGCTAATAGTAATCGTTCCGGAGGAAGAAAAGTGACAGTGTCAATATATTCCGGATCTATGGTAAAGACAAGTTGAGCCCGATTTATAACTAATTTAGTAGTGTCCTTATCGTTTAGTAGTTCGGGATTCATTTTCGACCAATAGCCCAGATCAGGAATCATTATTTTAGCTCTTAAACCTCCAGTTGGCTGCAAATAAATCAAGTTTTCCTGACTTATATCTGCATTGAGGCTTGAGGAAAAAGAAGTTGTAGAATAATCGTGAACAAAATGACTGACACGAGCCGCTGAATTTTTTGTAATGCCATAACTGTAGTAGAGAGAATCTTTCTCACTGTTGTGGTAATGCAATACTAAATAAGATCCATGCTCACTAATTGTTTGTTGACCTACAGTGTATTGATGGGGAGTCGTATTTATTTTCATAATCGACCCTCCCGAATTTAATTCACTGGCTTCAACATATAATCCTTTAAAATATTTCACGAATAAATCATTGTCTGACAATTTCAAAGAGTCAGCGCTCATAAGGTAGTTGGCAAGGGATAGGTCAAGTTTTATTGCAATTTTCTGATAAACGGTGTCTTTAGGCTTCGCTTTTGTCGATCCGTAATAATTTGTCAAAGAGTCAAGCTTAAATTTCGGTGTATAGCTATAATCAGCCAATATCTCGGGTTTGGCATATCCTTTCAGATTTTCATCCTGATAATATTTGGAATTATATGATAAGTCGGATCCCAGTTCATAAACTCTAAAATGTTGCTGTGTAGTGGTGTCACCATATAACTGCTTATAATAAAGGTATAAAACAATGGAGTCAGGTTGTGCGTCTTTTGAGAAATCAGGAAAATAACTGAGTCTGAACTGACAAGCGAAGTCTGCCGTAGTCTTTCCAAAAATCGGATCGTTTAACGTTCCGAGCAAATTGTACGCAGTTTTATCCGTTCGTTGATGTCCGTCTGTTACTGCATACGCTTTTATGTTTGTTTCAGTTAAATTTTTAACGTTCACTAAATCGCCCGTTGGCAGCAGATCTAAACCCACTTTCCCCGGATCTGTAGAACAACTCCATAACATAATTACCATCCAAGCAAATCCGAATGCGAATTTGATCATTGCCGTCTGTTCTTTTTTCACTAAATATTTGTTTTAAATTGTTAAACCTATTGGTTACAGTACCTTGTCGTAAAGGTCGTTGTACGCATCGATATAGGTATGTTCAGGTTGGTAATCAAGAAATAATTTTTCGTACGATTGTAAATATTCTGTTACTTCAGGATTGATTTTGGGGCTGCCCTGAATAACAGCATCTGAATTTTGAATCGCCAGCTTACTCAAATTAACAAAAGTTGGATCGTCAACAATTTCAGTGTCTTCATTTTCAATGTTGTTCATTTTGAGCTTGGTTCTGAAAGTCGCATCGAGCGGTTTTTTAAATTCATCATTGTAAACTGAGTAAACCACTTTCGAATTCACAAACAAAGGGTCGTCGTTGTATGCTTTCTTAATGTATAGAGGTACAAGAGAAGTCAACCATCCGTGACAATGAATCAGATCGGGAGCCCAGCGGAGCTTGATAACTGTTTCCAAAACACCGCGTGCAAAGAAAATGGCACGTTCGTCGTTGTCGGCAAATTCATTTCCTTTTGAGTCTTTTAAAGTTTGCTTTCGTTGAAAATAATCTTCATTATCTATAAAATATACCTGCATGCGTGCCGATTGAATTGAAGCAACCTTTATGATTAGAGGATGATCTGTATCATCAATAATCAGGTTCATTCCTGAAAGGCGGATTACTTCATGCAATTGATTGCGCCGTTCGTTAACACTACCATACCTTGGCATAAAAGTCCGGATTTCCTTTCCTCTTTCCTGAATTCCTTGCGGCAAGTATCTGGATTTTTTCGACATTTCTGTCTCTGGAAGATAAGGAGTAATTTCTGAAGAAATAAATAAGACTTTTTTCTTTTCCATCTAATTCGCCTAAGTTTAATTGTGCAAAATTAGTAAAATATCAGCAATATTCAATTCCGGACAAATTCAGAGCTCTTAAAAAACCTTAAGAATTGTATTCAAGTTGTTAAATATGTTGAGTATATGAGCGCCGTTAAAAAGCTGATTTTAAGCTGTGGAGTCATCTGTGTTCCAAATCAGATGAAATATAATCTTTAAACTTTCGGAATTCAAGCCATTTCAGGATACTAACGTGTTGATTTATTTATTTACTTTGCACCCTCATTTTTAATCCAAAATGCAGGTAGTAAAGCATATAAACGAACTTCAGGCCATAATTAGCGGTCAAAAGAAGACCGGTTTAAGCATTGGCTTTGTTCCAACAATGGGTGCATTACACGAAGGACATCTTTCGTTGGTCAATAAAGCTGGTCGGGAATCGGGATTTGTGGTGGTTAGCATCTTTGTAAACCCGACACAGTTTAACGACAAAGGTGATTTGGAACGCTACCCACGCGATCTTCAGAAGGATCTGAATCTGTTGTCCTCAACTTCCTGCCAGTTGGTTTTTGCTCCTGAGCCCGAAGAAATCTATCCTGAACCCGATACCCGTCAATTTAATTTCGGATCGTTGGAAGAAGTTATGGAAGGAAAATTTCGACCCGGACATTTTAACGGGGTTGCCCAGGTGGTGAGTCGTTTGTTCGACATAGTTCAGCCTGATAAGGCTTTCTTCGGACAAAAAGACTTTCAGCAGTTGGCAATCATCAATGAGATGGTCAGGAAAATGAAATACGATGTTGAAATTGTTGCTTGCCCCATTATTCGCGAAGAAGATGGATTGGCCATGAGTTCGCGGAATATGTTGCTAAGTTCGGAACAGCGAAAAAATGCAGCTCATATTTCGGCCACATTGTTCGAAGCCAGGAACAAAACGCTTGAAATGACCGTAGAAGAACTCCGCAATTGGGTGATTAACCGGATCGACGAAAACGAATATTTGAACACAGAGTACTTCGAAATTGTTGATGAAAATACTCTTCTTCGGTTAAAGAACTGGGAAACCAGTGTCGGGAAAGTGGGTTGTATTGCGGTTCATTGCGGAAAAATAAGGTTGATAGACAATATGGAGTTCGGATTTGGAAGTGCCTAAAGTTCGGATTTGGACAACTCTAGACACTTTAGATCACTTTAGGCACTCCGCACTTATTGATAAAAGGTATTTACATAGAAACAAAGAAGATGATCATTGAAGTTTGTAAATCGAAAATACACAAGGTAACTGTAACTGAAGCCAATTTACAGTACGTTGGAAGTATAACCATCGATCAGGATTTAATGGATGCTGCCAACATGATTGAAAACGAAAAGGTTCAGGTTGTTAACATCAATAATGGGGAACGATTGGAAACGTATGTCATTAAGGGTGAGCGTGGAACCGGAGTAATTTGCCTGAATGGCCCGGCTGCCCGAAAAGTTGCAGTTGGAGATGTTGTTATTATTATATCGTATGCCCAAATGGACTTCGAAGAAGCAAAGACATTTAAACCTTGGTTGGTTTTTCCGGATACTGAAACCAATTTGCTGGTATAAAATTTATTGAAAATGAGTCAAATTAAACCTCATTGCGACAATTGGCAATGAGGTTTTGTTATTTTTGCCGAAATTCTTTTTTTTTGATGAAACCTACAGAGATTATTCAATCCAAAATATTCGAAAATACGGATGTATTTGCCCCGGTTTTAGAACAGTGGAAACAGGCAGGCGAAACAATTGTATTTACAAACGGTTGCTTCGATTTGGTTCACCGGGGGCATATCGATTCGCTGGCGAAGGCTGCCGAATTTGGTAATAAATTAATTGTAGGCCTGAATTCAGATGTGTCGGTTCGACTGTTAAAAGGAGAAAACCGACCGTTAGTCGATCAGCAGTCAAGGGCTGTTTTATTGGCTTCGATGATGATGGTTGACGCGGTAATCATGTTCGACGAAGAAACACCTTACCGGTTGATACAAACTTTATTGCCCGATATTTTGGTGAAAGGAAGCGAATATAAACTTGAAGAAATAGCCGGATACGACATTGTTCTCGCTTCGGGCGGCCGGGTTGAACGCATTGAGCTTACCGAGGGATTTTCTACTTCTGACATCATCCAGAAGATTAAGAACAAGTTTTTGGCAACTGCATAAATTTTGCCTGAATGGGCTTTAGTAAGTTTTCAGGATAAAAACAAAACCGATGGCTAAAGTTAAAACCAGTTTCTTTTGTCAGAATTGCGGAGCACAATCGCCCAAGTGGGTGGGACGCTGCAACTCGTGTGGCGAATGGAATTCATTCGTCGAAGAAATTGTAGAGCGTGAAAGTGCAAAAACTTCCACGTTTTTAACAGGCTCCGGAAACCAACCCAAACTTTTACACGAAGTTTCTTCTGAAAATACGGAACGGATTGACACCTGCAACCAGGAACTGAACCGCGTTTTGGGCGGCGGGCTTGTCCCGGGTTCAATGGTTTTGATTGGCGGCGAACCAGGAATTGGAAAATCTACTTTGGTTCTTCAATTGGCACTCGATCTGAAAAGCAAAAAAATTCTATACGTTTCCGGAGAAGAAAGTATTCAGCAAATAAAGATTCGTGCACAACGGCTGCAAAAAGAAAATAAGAATTGCTTTTTCCTGAGCGAAACTTCGCTCGAACACATTTTGGCTCAAAGCAAATCGGTCGATCCCGAATTGCTGATCATCGATTCCATTCAAACCGTGTCGACTGAATCGATGGATTCATCGCCCGGATCGGTTGGGCAAATTCGCGAATGTACCAATGGAATCCTGAAATATGCCAAGGAAAACAATGTGCCGGTTATTCTGATTGGACACATTACAAAGGAAGGGAGCCTGGCTGGCCCCAAGGTTTTGGAACACATTGTCGATACGGTTTTGCAGTTTGAGGGCGAAAACCAATACATGTACCGAATTCTGAGGGCGATCAAAAATCGGTTTGGCTCAACCTCTGAATTGGGGATCTTTGAGATGGGAAATTCCGGATTGCGCGAAGTCAGCAACCCATCGGAATTACTGATTAACCGTGCTCACGAAGGGTTGAGCGGGACTGCTATTGCAGCAGCCATCGAAGGAATTCGCCCATTACTGATCGAAATTCAGGCGTTGGTAAGTTCTGCGGCCTACGGAACACCACAACGTTCGTCGACTGGTTTCGATTTGCGCCGACTGAACATGTTATTGGCTGTTCTGGAAAAACGGGCAGGCTTTAAGCTGGCTACCAAAGATGTTTTCCTGAATATTGCCGGAGGTATAAAGGTTGACGATCCGGCCATCGATTTGACTGTGATTACCGCAATCCTGTCGTCGAATTTCGATTTACCTATTCGCAAAAATGTTTGCTTTGCCGGTGAGGTCGGACTTTCCGGAGAAATTCGGTCGGTAAACCGTTTGGAGCAGCGCATTGCCGAAGCCGAAAAACTGGGTTTCGACTCCATATTTATCCCAAAAGCCGGAAAGGGAATCAACCTTCAGAAATTTAAAATCGAGATTTTACAGTTCGAGCGTGTTGACGAGTTTTTCAGGCATGTATTTCGAAAGAATAGCTAAAATTGGGTAATATTTACCAGTCGACTTCATCCTTTTTCATTTCGAACTGAATCTTGGCAAGAATATCCTTCATTTCAGATTCAGTCTTGCAAATCAGGTTGTAAATAATTCGTTTTGGTTTGGCTTCCGCTTTTGCGGCTGCCTTTGTGATTTTAATTTCAGCCGGACCGTGGTTCATAACCCATTCCGGATCAGCCAGGTTTTTGTAATTTTCTTTTTTATCGAAGTAATCCTGAAATGGGAACGTCGTTCCTGAAGAGAATTCACTCACATCGGTAGTGATGGTTATGTCGATAATCTCAGCCTTGTATCGCCCGTCTTTGAACGAAACTTTAATCGTAAAATTGGGATACCACACCACATTGCTTTCCGAAACCTGGATAGATCCTTTGGCAATAATTTTACCTGAAACCCGATCGTCCATTAACAATGGATTGCCTTCTGAAATAAAATCTTTGGCAAACCATTCTCTGGCCGAACTGTAAAGCTGATCGGCGGACTTTCCTGGTACCTCTACTACTTCTGAGAATCCTTGTGAAAATGAGTAAAATGGAATAATAAAAAGCAGAATTAATAGCGTTTTCATGGCTTGTTTTTTAAATCGTTTTGTTTCCTGAAGTTTTCGGCGACAATCAAAGTTAAAAAATGATATGTAATCTAACATGTAAATTGCTAAAAAAAAGCTGAGGCCCCTGACCATCAGCTTTTAGAACAGTTACACGATTTCAACATGGCAGCGTTGAAACCTGTGAAGCCAGGGATTTTGGCTCTTACCCCGAAAGCTTCTCGTTGCAGGCAGGTCTTCTGGCTCTCCCGATTTTGCCAACCTTCCCATCCCGGTAAACGGAACAGTGGTTATTTTCAGGCAAAACCTCCTTTCGGATATAGGATTACAGCTGCGGGGACAGCTCCTGAATCGAACAGGATTCCCTTTTCATTCCGGATAGACGGAAACCGGCAACACGGTTGCAAGTATACTTAGAAAATTTGCAGGGATTGCTGCAACGCTGTTAAGAAATTGAGAAATTTCAAACAATAATAATGCGGTTTCTTCGAAAGGTAAATTACGCTTTGCGTTTGTTTTTTCTAAATATTTCGGATTACCTTTGGGCCTGAAACAAATGAAGTAAACATGAAACAATTCATTGGAATCTTGCTTTTTGCTGCTTTCATTGCCGGGCTAAGTTCCTGTTACGATACTTCCATACCCAAGCCCGATCCGCTTATTCCAAAGGATAAGTTTGAAAAAATGATGGTCGACATGTACATTGTTCAGGGATTATCAATTGGATACAACAAACCGGAAGCGATGAAGAAAGTCACTTCAGGCGACTTGTATTTCTCTGTCCTGAAAAAATACGATGTTGCCGATACCGTTTTTATCCGCTCACTCATATACTACTCCAGTTTTCCGAAGGACTATGAAAAAATGCAGCTCCAGATTATGAATACCCTGAAAGAATCGGAACAGTTATTTAAGCCGAAGGAAAAACTGAATGCCGCTCCCGAATGAGGAAATTTGCTGCCAATTATGTGATTTCTGAGTCAGGAGAATTACTGAAAAACGGAATTTTGATGGCCGAAGACGATGGTTTTGTGCTCGAATACATCGATACCGAAGGGCAACTTCGCGAAATAGCCCGCCTTGAATTTCACAACGGAATGCTTCTGGGAGGCTTCGTATTTGTAAAAGTTCACGAATCGATTTCGGCGGCTGATTTCGATCCGCGTTTCAGCTCACTCATTCTGCCCGAAATTTCAGGATTACACGAAATTTCTATGGTGAGATGGCTGGAAATCTGTAAGAAAGTCGCACAAATGTTTCCCGACATGATCATTACTGAAATTATGAGGGGAATTACAGATATACTTTGTTTCGATGGTGGTTTCAGGAGAGAAAATTTACCGGGCGTTTATCTTTTGACCGGTAGCAATTTGGTGATCCTTAAGCTTTCCGCCAACAGCCGTTTGAAGCGAATTCTTTAAATCAACTTTTTTACTTTTGTTTTTCTACTTTTTATTTTATACACATGTCAACTTTTCTATTCGATCAAATCATATTTGGTCCTGTAAAAAGCCGGAGACTCGGCATTTCACTTGGCGTGAACTTGCTGCCCACCGACAGCAAAGTATGTTCGTTTGACTGCATTTATTGCGAATGTGGCTGGACTCCCAAAAAAAGGCAGCAAAAAGCTGTTTTACCTTCGCGCGAATTGGTTCGGCAAAAAATGGAAGAAAAGTTGCAGAGCATGGTTGCAAACGGTGAATTACCCGATGTAATTACTTTTGCCGGAAACGGCGAACCAACTTTGCATCCTGATTTTGAAGGAATAATTGATGATACCATAGAATTGCGTAATCGGTTAACACCCAACACCAGAATCGCTGTTTTATCGAATGCGACGATGTTGCATAAGCCCGGCGTGATTCAGGCATTGATGAAGGTGGACGACAACATTCAGAAACTGGATTCAGGTTTTGAAGAAACCATTCGGAAAATTGATTGCCCGACATCGAATTTCAAGCTGGAAAATGTGGTTAGAAACCTGAAACTTTTTAAAGGGCAGGTAATCATTCAAACTATGTTTCTGAAAGGAAGTTTTAAGGCCGGAATCGTTGACAATACCACGGAAGAAGAACTTTCAGCCTGGCTCAAACTTGTTGTTGAGATAAAGCCATCGCAAGTCATGATTTATACCATCGATCGCGATACTCCGGCAACCGGACTGGAAAAGGTGAAGTTGGAAGAATTGCAGAGCATTGCGGCACGTGTTCGCGAACAGGGATTTGAAGTTCAGGTTTCAGGATAGGAAAAACGGAAATAAGTGATCCGGACTAATTAAAATCAAACTTTGCCGCTAAGCTTTTTTTATTACTTTAGGCGTTCTCAATTCTAAGTAAATTTCAATGTCCAATCTTTCAATTTTTAAAAAATACCCAGCTATTTTCTGGATTTCGAACTTGATCGAACTTTTTGAACGCTATGCCTGGTACGGCTTTTACATGGGTTTTGGTCTGTTTTTGGTTGGCTCGAAAGAAACCGGGGCCATGGGTTTTTCTCCTGAACAAAAGGGAATTATTATGGGAACAGGTTCCATGCTTCTTTATTTTTTACCCATAATCACTGGCGCCATTTCCGACCGTGTTGGTTATAAAAAAGTGCTGCTTCTGGCATTCCTGACTTATATTTCCGGATTTTTCATGATCCAGCATTTCAATAGCTTCACGATGGTTTTTGTGTCGTTTATCTGGATTTGCGTAGGCGGTGCGTTTTTTAAGCCGATTATTTCGGCCATGATTTCGAAGACCACCAATGAGGAGACGGCTTCAATTGGCTTTGGAATTTTTTACATGATGGTAAATATTGGAGGCTGGATCGGGCCATTTGTAGCCGGAATCATGCTGGGCAAGGGCTGGAATTTTGTGTTTCTGCTTTCGATTGCTTCCATAGCCATAAACCTGTTACTGACTTTGCTGTTCTTTAAAGATCCGCCGCGCGACGAAAAGGTTTCCGGAGTTTTCCAAACCATTGGAAAGGCATTTGAAAATATTGCCATTACGCTTATAAACTGGCGTTATGCCTTGTTTCTTCTGATCATGTCGGTGTATTGGGCCGCCTACAATCAATTGTATTACACATTCCCGAATTTTGTCGACGACTGGGTAAATACAGCAACTATTTACAATGGAATTCATTCAGTTTTTCCGGGTTTTGCTAAGATGATCGGAACCAGTGAAGGAACAATTTCAGCTGTGACAATTGGTAGTATGGATGCCTTTTATATCATTGTTTTTCAAATTATGGTCTCCACTTTTGTGATGCGATTTCGGGCATTAAACGCCATAATTGGAGGAACTCTTGTGCTGGCCGGTGGACTTGGAATGATGTTTTCTTTCCAAAGCGGCTGGATCATTTTATTCGGAATGCTGATTTTCAGTTTGGGCGAAATGGGAAGTTCACCGAAATACACCGAGTATGTCGGAAATATTGCGCCATCCGACAAAAAAGCGCTGTACATGGGATCGTCATTTTTACCCATTGCGCTGGGTCACCAGATTGCGGGATATCTTTCGGGTGCGCCTTATGAAAAAGTAGCCGATAAACTGTTTCTCCTGAAAGAAGAAGTCTTAAAACGTGGGTTGTCG
The DNA here is from genome assembly GCA_963677955.2 of Prolixibacteraceae bacterium. Lineage (GTDB taxonomy): Bacteria > Bacteroidota > Bacteroidia > Bacteroidales > Prolixibacteraceae > Aquipluma. The sequence goes on along the minus strand of CAXXQR010000001.1, from coordinate 1,409,766 downwards.
ATTCCTGAAATATCTGAAACTTTTACGAAAACCGATTACATCAGCGAAGCCGCCAAACAGATGAATTTCAATCCGCAGCAACTGACTGATTTTTTGTGGCACAATTATCATCCAGCCTCCATTTGGACAGTTTATGCTTCGGTTGCTACAAGTGCCGCAGTATTGCTATTTTTGTACGACCGGTTTATTGTTCCGAAGAGAAAATAACCATTTGTTGTTCGACTGAGTTCACGGCGAGGCGCAACGGATAGCCGTGATGAAGAAAAGGGTTTTATCCTGTAACAGGCTTCAACTAAAAATAATTGTGACACAAATCCGATGAAACGAATTGTACATCTCGTTTTCCTGATATCTCTGGCAACCCAAATTTATGGGCAATCTCTGGCTGAAATTTACCAGCCATACAAACTGGCAGACTCCACCGAAACCGGGGCCTTAAATTTCAGGATTGAAAGCATTGGGTTTTTCGAGAATAACGAATACCTGGGAAATTTCGTCGATGGATACACGCTTCCCGGGTTTCTATTCCGGCCAAAACTGACTTTCTCACCGGTTGAAGGTTTGTACCTTGAAGCTGGCGCCCATTTCCTTAAATACTCCGGAAGAGATCAAATTAGTTATGCGCTTCCCTGGTTTTCGATGCGGTATAATTTCTCGAACCGTTTTTCTGCGGTTGTCGGGAACCTCAATCAAAATAATCAGCACGGACTCCTCGAGCAACTTTGGGAGCCCGAGCGAATCTATTCCGACAAACCTGAAAGTGGTCTGCAATTTCTCTATTCCGGAGAAAAGCTAGACGCGCAAACCTGGGTAAACTGGGAACAATTTATCCAAAAGAATGATCCGTTTCAGGAACATTTCACTTTTGGAATGACCGGCGATTACAAGGCTTATCAAAATACGGAATTAAGCTTGAAGATACCGGTTCAGGTTTTGTTTTACCACCAGGGGGGCGAAATCAATAGCAATCCTGACGGACCACGACCACGGGTTCAGACCCATGCCAACTTTGCTGCAGGTTGGGAATTGGCGCTGAATGTGGGTGAAAAGCTAAAAACGATAAATCTGAACGGTTATTGGCTGGGCTACGATGCCGTGACCAAAGATTCGAATACGTTGCCGTTTGATAAAGGTCACGCATATCTGCTGGAGGCCAGCGCCCAAACCCGGAATTCAAACATTTCGGTGGGTTACTGGAACGCGTTTCAGTTTATTGCGCCCAAAGGCCGGTTGCTTTATCAATCGATTTCCGACAGCGATCCAACTTTTGTTCAGGCAGACCGTTCCATGGTTTCAGCCAAATACTTTTGGCAGAAAAAGATCGCACGTGATGCCCATGTCGCATTTCAGCTTGAATCGTACATCGACACACAAACAGGTGATTTTTCGTATAGCTATGGATTTTTTATTTTGCTGAATGCGGACTTCTTGCTGAAGAGGTTCTAGTGTTGTTAAGTACTAGATCACGCAAAGTCATTCCGAACTTGTTTCGGAATCTGCTGATATTGCATGAGATGCTGAAATAAATTCAGCATGATCTTAGATATTTGAAGCGCAATACAATACTAGATATAAAACCGCCACGGTTTGTTTACCCATTCTTCTCCGGCATAATCAATGCCGATTCGTTTTGAAATTTTAAATTCAGAAACCGATTCGGCGTTTTCTACCCAAATTCTGGATGAGTTAACCAGGCTTTCGCCGTAAAACGAGCGGTCGAGTTGGAGTTCGCGCCCAACGCGGCCCGGACCTGAGAAACCTTCAATGCCCCGGATTAGAACTGCTGAAGCGTCGCCCTCAAATCCGGTCACTAAATTCAGCATCCAGTACATCCCGTAAATGAGATAAACGTATACGGTTCCACCTTTGCCAAACATGACTTCAGTGCGGGGTGTTCGTCCTTTACTGGCATGGCAGGCAAGGTCTTCCCGTCCTCGGTAGGCTTCAACTTCGGTAATGCGGTATCGCTCAATCCTGCCATCTTCGAAACGGCGAACCAAGATTTGGCCAATCAGGGCAGGGGCTACTTCCAATACATCGCGAAGAAAAAAATCAGAGGCAAGGCGGTTATTCATTAGATTCCGTGTTACGGGTTTCGTGCTTCGAAAAAAGATATAGCGGATACAAAAATGCAAAAAATGAAATGGCGTCGTGGTTGTTTAGTGTGTCTTCGTTCAGGAACGAAAGCAAGACAATAATCAGAAATACAATTAGCAGGAAGCTTTTGGTTTTCTGTTCCATAAAAACCGAAGCAAATAGCGCAAAGCAAATGAAAACCAGTCCAATCAGTCCAAAATCGATCCAGTAGCTCAGAAACATGTTGTGCGATCGCTGCCGGTATTTCTGGTTTTGGAAGAATTTGTTTTGGTCATATTTTTCCTGGTAAGCCACATAATAACCGCCGGTTCCATTTCCGAACCAGAAATTCTCACCGATAATTTGAAAAGCCATTTTGTAATATTCGAGCCGTTGTGTCACCGAATGTCCCGATGGATTTCCTCCTTTTCGGTAAGCATCAATTTCCCAGACAATCTGGTATATACGGTTGTAAAATGAGAATGGATTTTCGAAGCGGAAGTTGGTCATGCCATTTTCAATGTTGTGAATGTCAGATTCTGAGAGTTTCAAAATGCCTTCAGCGTCTTTCCTGTAGCCTTTTGACGTAAGGTAACGATATAAAATGTTCTTGTTGAATCCTGATTGATAGGTGCTGTCGTATTTATAAGTACTGCGTTTATTCCAGTATTCGTGCATTTCGTTTTCGTTAATGTAAAGAAAAATGTAGTGCCCGTTTTCGAGTTGCTTGTTCTTAAAATCATTTAGGTAGTTATTTCCCAGGCTTGTTTTTTGAGAATCAATATTGATGGGTATCGTTTCAATGGAGTAAAATTGTTGAATGACATATCCAATATAGCCGAGAGGTATGAACAAAATAGATAGTAAGGTTGCACCCATTAGAACGCGAATAGCAACCTTTTTTACTTTCAGGATACTGCGAAAAAAAACAAAAGCGAGTAAAACCAGAAAAACGACCCATCCTGTCGCCGACTTCAGGATAATCAGGAAGAAACTCAGCCAAAGAATTCCTGAAGCCAGGAAAATCTTTTCAAAGGAGTTTATTTTTTCACCATTCAGTAAATACCAGCCCAACGAGAATATACTGATATTTATGAGCAGCGCGAACCGAATGTGCGAGATGAAAAGAGAAATCTCGCGCGGATCGTGAATTGTTTTTCCGGAGAAGCCAAGTAGAACCCACACACTGCAAAAAGAAGCAACAACAACCGCAGCCGAAAAGAAAAGGATAATTCGCCTTACCTGATAGTAATTTAGTGAACTTGACGTACCTATAACAATAGGAAGTACAAGCAAAGGCAATTGAATTTTTAAATCGTGTATTCCCCACTGCATGCTTTTGGTCCACAGTAAACCAAGCAGATATATGAAAAATACAGATATAAGTAAGACGACTGATTTTCTTTCTTTAAGTCGTTGAAGTTTAAGTTTAAATTGACCTTCGAAGATCCAGTTCGCCATCAGAAACCCTGGGAAAATGCTCATCAGAGCTTTTGATAACGGTAAACTTACGGCCATGGCAATCATTAGTCCGTAATAAATCTGGAAATGGTTAGGTAAATATCTCTTAATGCGAAATGTCATTCAGCCTGAATTGTAGATACAGCTACAAATCTAAACGAAAAAACGGCTCAATCATTGCAGCTAAGCGAAAACAAAAATGATGGACAGCATACAAATCAGAGAAAGCAGAAGAATCGAAAGGAAAGCTTTAAGAAGTTGATTTTCGATCATAAACTCAATTCCTTTGGCCGCCAGCGAAAATGGGAAAGTTATTGCGGCGATAAAAAGTATATCGTTTGAAAGCTGTTCTTTGCCTTTGGCCATAAAAACTAACCCCGAAACGATTAGCACAACCATTGCAATCAATAGGCCCAGATTAATTCTTTTTAATATCGTGTTCATAATTAGGGTGGTTTTCTGGTGAACTCCTGGTGATTAATTGATTTTATTTCAAAAAAACAATTGGTGACAAATCGTTAATAGAAAGATAAAATCAGTTAAAAAGCCAATTTGGCGAAGTGAAGGTAAAGTAAACTGACAGGAGATTTTTTGTTTTAAACCCGGAAAATTATGAATGGAATGGTTTTAATGGTGAACGGATTGTTTTGGAATATAAACAGGCAGGTTATTAAGCTTTGAAAATCTTTGCGTTAATTTTTAACATCCGATAAATTAATGTTTGCAAATTAAAAAAAAGAGAATACTTTTGCAGTCCCGATTATTGTCCGTACTTGCAGTTCTTGTAAATGACTGAGAATGTTTGGTGTGCAGAACTTATCAACAATTCCGGGTTGATAAAAATTGTGAATCCAAACACTTGATTTCTAAAATATTGCGAGTTTAGTGTTTAATTTATTAATAAATAAGCAAGTGGATACACTAAGTTACAAAACCGTTTCAGCCAATAGAGCAACGGTAACAAAAGAGTGGGTTCTTGTTGATGCCACTGATGTGGTTCTCGGACGTTTGGCCAGTAAAGTAGCCAAAATCCTGAGAGGTAAAAACAAACCAAGTTTCACTCCTCACGTTGATTGTGGTGATAACGTGATTATCATCAATGCAGAAAAAGTTCGCCTTACAGGAAATAAGCTGAATGACAAAATTTATTTGAGCTATTCAGGTTATCCAGGTGGACAGCGAGTACAGACTCCGGCCGAATTATTAAGTAAATACCCTGAAAGACTGGTTGAAAAAGCAGTTAAAGGTATGTTACCTAAAAATCGCTTGGGAAGTAAAATTTATGGAAACCTGAAAGTGTACGTAGGCGCGGAACACAAACAGGAAGCCCAGAACCCAAAAGTAATTGATTTAAATACAATTAAATAATAACTAATGGAAGTAGTAAACGCGTTAGGTCGTAGGAAATCTGCGGTTGCCAGAGTTTATGTAAGCGAAGGCAAAGGAAAAATCACTATCAATGACAGAGAATTGAATGATTATTTTCCAACAGGAATCCTGCAGTATGTTGTGTTGCAACCGTTGAATCTGTTAGGTGTGGCTGGTCAGTATGACATTAAGGTTAATCTTGATGGTGGTGGTATCACCGGTCAGGCAGAAGCTTTACGTTTAGGAATTACACGTGCATTGATGGAAATCAATCCTGAATCGAGGCCAGCATTGAAAGCTGCCGGATTCGTGACCAGAGACCCACGTGAAGTTGAACGTAAAAAACCAGGTCGGCCAAAAGCACGCAAAAGATTCCAGTTCTCAAAACGTTAATATTTTTAGTACAAAAATATTCTGCTTTGGATCTAAATTGCTTAGACTCCCGCCTTTCGGGGAAGGGGCTACTCAGCAATTGCTTTTCAGGAGATTATTTTTAAAAAAAGTAAAAAGATGCCAAGAACAAATTTTCAGGATTTATTAGATGCAGGTGTTCATTTCGGACACCTCAAAAGAAAGTGGAATCCAAACATGGCTCCGTATATTTTTATGGAGAAAAACGGAATTCACATCATCGACCTTCAGAAAACAATCGTTAAAGTTGATGAAGCCGCTCTGGCAATCAAACAGATTGCAAAATCAGGTCGTAAAATTTTATTCGTTGCCACAAAAAAACAAGCCAAAGACATTGTTGCCGAATTGGTTGGTGGCGTAAACATGCCATACGTAACTGAACGTTGGCCAGGTGGAATGCTTACCAACTTTCCGACTATCCGGAAAGCTGTTAAGAAAATGATTTCCATCGATAAAATGACAAAGGACAACAGTTGGGATGTTCTTTCGAAACGTGAAAAACTTCAGATTAGCCGTCAGCGGGCCAAGCTCGAAAAAATGCTTGGAAGTATTGCCGACTTGACTCGTCTTCCTGCTGCTCTTTTCATTGTTGACGTACTGAAAGAAAAAATAGCTGTTCGCGAAGCTCAGCGTTTGGGAATTCCCGTATTTGCCATGGTTGATACCAATTCAGAACCCGAAGGAATTGATTTTGTTATTCCGGCAAATGATGATGCATCACAGTCTATCAGTCTGATCGTTAAAGAAATGACTGACGCTATCCGCGAAGGACTTTCGGAACGTAAAGTTGAACGCGAAAAAGACGGTGATGAAGCAGAAGTAAAAGTTAAAAGAAGAAAAGCAAAAGTTGTTGCCGACGATGAAGAATCACCAGCAATTGAGGTCGAAGACGAAGAAATTGATGACCTTGACGATGAAGACGATGATTCGGATGAAGAAATTGATGAATAATCAGGCAGCGCATTAAATTAAAATATTATGGAAATTAGTGCAGCAGATGTAATGAAGTTGCGTAAAGCAACCGGTGCTGGTATGATGGATTGTAAAGTTGCCTTGGCTGATGCTGAAGGCGATTTCAACCGTGCCGTCGACATTATCCGTGAAAAAGGAAAGTTAGTAGCAAGCAAACGTGCTGATCGCGAGGCTTCTGAAGGAGTAGTTTTAGCTAAAGTTGATGCATCAGGAAAATCAGGTGCATTGGTCGTGTTGAATTGCGAAACAGACTTCGTAGCTAAAAACGAAAATTTTGTAGCTTTTGCTGAACGTATTCTCGATGCAGCAATTGCAAACAATTCCGCTGATTTGGATGCCGTTAAGGCTCTGCTTTTGGATGGTCGTACCATTGAAAGTCATGTAGTTGAGCAGACTGGTGTAATCGGTGAAAAGCTCGATTTGCCTTTCTATGCCAAACTCGATGCCGAAACCGTTGTGGCATACATTCACCCGGGAAACAGACTTTCAACTTTGGTTGGTTTCAACAAAGCTGATGTTGATGTTCAGGTTGCTAAAGACATTGCCATGCAGGTAGCTGCAATGAATCCGGTTGCGGTTGACAAAGCTGATGTACCAGCAGAAGTTGTAGCAAAAGAACTTGAAATTGCTAAGGAAAAATTCCGTCAGGAAGGAAAACCAGAAGCGATGCTCGATAAAATTTCGCAAGGTGCACTTGAAAAATTCTTCAAGGAAAGTACTTTGTTGAACCAGGCGTTCATTAAAGAAAACAAGCAGACTGTTCGTGAATTTTTGAAAAGCCAGGACAAAGACCTGACTGCTACCAAATTCTATCGCTACAATCTTGCCGATTAATTTGAATTCAGTTAATTGATATAGAAGCCTTCCATTTTTATGGAGGGCTTTTTTATTGCCCGAAAATTAAATCCTGAAATTGTTGTTTTTGGATTAAGTTACTCTGTTAATTTATCCTAATTGGTAGCCTGTGAATCAATAAAATTCAAATCGCGATTGCCCTGATTTGAAAGAATGTACTATCTTCGCAAGCGTTAAAATGAGCTCAAAATGAAAAATTTCAAACAACTGAATAATATTGTAGGTTGGCTTACTTTTCTGGTTGCTGCCATAACCTATTTAATGACCATTGAACCAACAGCGAGTTTTTGGGACTGTGGTGAGTTCATAACTACTTCGTTCAAGCTTGAAGTTGGTCATCCTCCGGGTGCGCCATTCTTCATGATTATGGGTAAATTCTTTTCCTTTTTTGGAGGAAGCCCATCGAATGCCGCAGTGATGATCAATTCAATGTCGGCGCTGGCAAGTGCGTTTACGATTTTATTCCTGTTTTGGACAATTACTCATCTGGCAAAAAAGATAATTAAACCTGAAGGTGAATATACGACAGGTCAGATTATAGCAATCCTGGGCAGTGGAGTCGTTGGAGCTCTGGCCTACACATTTTCCGATTCATTCTGGTTTTCGGCTGTCGAAGGTGAAGTTTATGCTACTTCTTCGTTGTTTACCGCTCTGGTTTTCTGGGCTATCCTGAAATGGGAAAATGAAGCTGATGAGCCACATGCCAACCGATGGATTATTCTGATTGCCTACCTGATGGGGCTTTCAATCGGAGTTCACCTTTTGAATTTGCTGGCCATACCTGCCATCGTTTTTGTATATTATTTCAGAAAATATAAAGTTACCCGCAACGGAATTCTGATTAGTCTGGTTGCATCAATACTGATTCTGGGCGTGATCATGTATGGAATTATTCCGGGTGTAGTTACTATTGCAACCTGGTTCGAACTTCTGTTTGTGAATGGCTTGGGCTTACCTTTCAATACTGGTGTAATTATTTATGCTGTTCTCCTGATTGGTTCTATTATTTTCGGAATACTCTACACAATCCGCAAAAAGCTGGTTTTGTGGAATACTATTTTGGTTGGTTTAATCGTAATCCTGATTGGTTATTCTTCGTTTGCGATGATTGTAATCCGGTCGTCGGCAAATCCACCCATGGATCAGAACAGCCCTGACAATGTATTTGCTTTGCTGGGATACCTCAACCGCGAACAATATGGAGACAGACCGCTGGTTTACGGACAATATTACAATACTCCGCTCGAAAAATATGTGGACGAAAAACCATATTACATTCAAAAGAATGGCAAATATGTAGTTGCCGATATGCGCCAGAAACCTGTTTACGATTCGAATTTGTGCACAATATTCCCACGCATGTACAGCCGGGAACCCGGCCACATTGAAGCATACAAGCAATGGGGTGGAATCAAAGGTCGCAGCGTTCAGGTTACCGACGACGATGGGAAGGCCAAAACAATTCAGATACCGACTTTTATGGAAAACCTGACTTTCTTTTTCCGCTATCAGGTTGGACAAATGTATTTCCGGTATTTTATGTGGAATTTCTCCGGACGACAAAACGATATTCAAAGTCAGGGTGAAATTACCAACGGAAACTGGATCACTGGAATAAATTTCATCGATGCGCAACGATTGGGCGATCAGAAAACACTTCCGGAGGAATTTAAAGACAACAGAGCCCGAAATAAATATTTTTTGCTGCCATTTATTTTAGGAATTATTGGTATTGTTTTCATGTACAACAAGGGAAATGAAGGACGCCGTGATTTATGGACTGTCACACTTTTATTCCTGATGACCGGACTGGCCATTGTTGTTTACCTGAATCAGTCACCCTTGCAGCCACGCGAACGCGATTATGCTTATGCAGGTTCGTTCTACGCTTATGCTATCTGGATTGGTATCGGAGTTTTGGGGCTTTATGAAGGATTAAAAAAATATGTTCCGGATACAATTAGTGCGGGAGCAGCAAGTGTAGCATCGCTGTTGTTGGTTCCGGTTATTATGGGCGCCCAGAACTGGGATGATCACGATCGCTCGAACCGTTATACAGCGCGCGATTTTGGTGCTAATTATCTGAAAACCTGTGCTCCGGATGCCGTGATTTTTACCAATGGCGATAACGATACTTTCCCACTTTGGTACAACCAGGAAGTTGAAGGAGTACGAACAGATTGTCGTGTATGTAACCTGAGTTATTTCCAAACCGACTGGTATATCGATCAGATGAAAAGTAAAGCCTACGATTCCGATCCGCTGCCCATTTCCTTTACTCACGATCAGTATGTTCAGGGTAAACGCGATATTGTTTACCTGATGGAAGATCCGCGGTTGAAAGGTTCGGTTGAACTGAAAAAGGCACTCGATTTTGTGAAAGATGAAAATCCGCGTACGAAGCTTGAACAGGCTGACTTTGCAGCCTACATTCCGTCGAAAAAATTGTACATGGTGGTCGATAAGGAGGCAGTTATTCGCAATAAAGCAGTAGCGCCCGAAGATTACGATAAAATAGTTGATACGCTTACTATCGACCTCAGCAACAAACATTACCTCACCAAGGATGAATTGATGGTTCTTGACATGATTGCCAATAACAACTGGAAACGCCCCATTTATTTTGCAATTACAATTGGTCGCGATAAATACATCAATCTTCAGGATTATTTCCAGCTTGAAGGTCTGGCTTACCGTTTAGTCCCGATTAAGACCAATTCAGACGGAATAAACATTGGCCGGGTGAGCACCAAACAGATGTACGAGAACGTCATGGATAAATTCAAGTGGGGAAACATGAATGATCCGAAAGTGTACATTGATGAGAATAACGGACGCATGATGATGAATATCCGTAGTACATTTAACCGGTTGGCCGAAACGCTTGTTACTGAAGGCCAAAACGAAAAAGCAATCAAGGTACTCGATCGTTGTGTTGAGCTGATTCCAAATAAAGTGGTGCCTTTCAATTATTTTGCCATGATGATGGCTGAAACCTATTTTAAAGCCGGCGAGGCCAATAAAGGAAAAGAAATTATCAACACAATCATGTCAAATTATAAAGGGCAGCTTGACTATTTCTTCGTTCTCGACCGTGCTAAACGAAATTCAGTCGACGATGAAATTCAGCGAATGCTTTATTTTATGCGTGAAATGACTATGATTTGCACCAGAAACAAGCAACCTGAATTGTTGAAGGAAGTTTCGGATTCGTTTAACAGTTATCTGGAAAGATACAGTTCATTGAAATAATGAAGCGTTTTGACCCCAGGGTTCGTCTGCCTGGTTTTATAACTTCTTTATACAGCAGTGCTGTCTGGAGATTTAAGGAAACCGTGCCGGTTGCTTACCTGACCTTCGACGACGGGCCTATTCCTGAAGTTACGCCTTGGGTGCTGTCGGTACTCCGGAAGGAAAATATCAGGGCAACTTTTTTTTGCGTGGGCGATAATGTGGTAAAATATCCTGAAGTCTACCAGCAAATTCTGGACGACGGGCATTCGGTCGGAAACCACACATTTAATCATTGGCAGGGTTTGAAAAAGGATGACCGGGATTTTTTCGGGAATATTGAAAAAGCTGGTATTTACATTGATTCTGATCTTTTCAGGCCTCCGCATGGCTGGATGAAATATTCGCAATATCAATACCTGAAAGAGAAATTCAGGATTATAATGTGGGATTTAATTTCGTGTGATTACGATGCCCGGATTAAGCCCGAACAAGTTTTCAGGAATATAAAAGGCTATTTACGCCCTGGCTCAATTGTTACGTTTCATGATTCAATAAAGGCAAAAAATAACCTGACCGAAGTTCTGGAGCCAGCTATTCTCTGGATGAAAGAACAGGGTTACCGATTCGAAGCGATTCCGTATAATAAACGAAATAAATAACAGGCAATAAGTAACTTATTGCCTGTCAAAATTTAATGACAATGATGAATATTTTAATTGTTGGTTCAGGAGGAAGAGAACATGCAATGGCCTGGAAAATAAGACAATCACCAAAGCTCAATCAATTATTTATTGCACCGGGAAATGCCGGTACTTCACTTTTGGGAACAAATATTCCGGTGGGTGTTTCCGATTTCGAAGGTCTTAGAAAGACAGTGATTGAAAATGCGATTGATTTGGTTTTGGTTGGTCCGGAGGTGCCTTTGTGCGAAGGTCTTCACGACTATTTTAGTTCCGACGAACAATTGAAAAATATTCGTTTTGTGGGTCCGTATAAAATTGGCGCTCAACTCGAAGGAAGCAAAGATTTCGCCAAAGAATTTATGATGCGCCATAATATTCCAACTGCAAAATATTTGGCTGTTACAGCAGCTAATTTATCAGAAGGTCTGGCTTTTCTGAAAACGATGAATGCTCCGTATGTCTTAAAGGCCGACGGACTTGCTGCCGGCAAAGGCGTTTTGATTATCAATGATCTTCGGGAAGCAGAATCGGCGCTAAAGGAAATGTTGGCCGGGCAATTTGGTTCGGCAAGCAGCAAAGTGGTTGTCGAGGAATTTTTAAGCGGAATTGAATGTTCTGTATTTGCGATAACCGACGGGATTGACTACCGGATATTGCCGGTTGCCAAAGATTACAAGCGCATTGGAGAAGCCGATACCGGTCTAAATACCGGTGGAATGGGAGCCATCTCACCGGTTTCGTTTGCCGACGAAACCTTCATGAAAAAAGTAGAAGACCGGATTATCCGTCCGACCGTTGAAGGCCTGAAAAAAGACCAGATTCCGTACAACGGATTTATCTTTTTTGGCCTGATAAAATGTGGCGACGATCCGTTGGTAATTGAATACAATGTTCGAATGGGCGACCCCGAAACCGAAGCAGTCATGCTCCGGATAAAATCAGATTTTGTTGATTTGCTGATTGGTGCCGCTGAAGGAACGTTAGCTGAAAAATCGATTGAAATTGACGAGCAAAGTGCCGTAACCGTGATGCTTGTTTCTGGTGGATATCCTGGTTCCTATGAGAGAGGGAAAGTCATCAATGGTCTTGAACAGGTTGAATCAAGTATCGTTTTTCATGCCGGAACCAGGCTTAAAGATGGAGAAGTTTGCACCGATGGCGGTCGTGTGTTGTCCATTAGTTCGTACGGCAAAAATATGACTGAAGCTCTTTCGTGTTCATACGAAAATGCCAAACTTATTGATTTCGACGGCATGTATTACCGGAAAGACCTTGGATTTGATTTGTAATTAATTTCGGTTCCCTGAAATATTTTTTTGAAGAATTCGGGAATTGGATAGTTTAGTTTAAGCAAAAATTGAAAAATACCATTTCAACAACTTTTGAAGTAATTTACAGGCATGCTACTGAAAGCGCTCAAATCTAATCAGTCCTATCACTTTATCCTGATTCCTTTAATTGCGGCTGCGTTGTGGGTAAACTCATTTATCCATCCGGTTAGCTTTCCTTTTTTTCAGGGTGAGGATACAATGGTGTTGTACAAACCGTTGAATTTGCTGCTTTCCAACAATCAAACTTACAGTAGTTTAACTGCTTTGTTGTTTGTTATTCTTCTGGCATTCCTAATCCTTAAATTAAACGTTCAATATTCATTTATTCGCGTGCGAACGTTTTTGCCGTCAAGCCTTTTTATATTAATAACCAGCGGAATGCATGAGTTACATGCCATGCATCCGGTATATTTGGCCGCGTTGTTTCTAGTGCTGACAGTCGACCGTATTTTTGGTTCGTACGACAAAGAAGTAATTCACTCGAATGCCTTTGAAGCTGGTATTTTTCTGGCCATTGGCTCTCTTTTTTACCTGAATCTGGTATTTTTTGCGCCATTTCTTTGGATCGGATTTGGCGTGCTGAAGCCCAAAATAAACTGGCGCGATTATGTACTGACGACCCTCGGATTCCTTTTGCCTTGGCTTGCAGTGCTAATTTACTATTTAGCTGTTGGTGATACAGAAGTTTTTTACCAAACTCTTGAAAAAAACATGACCAGTCATCAGGTCTTCTTCAAATCGAATCTTCCAATCCAGATTTATATGGGCTACCTAGTTCTGCTAACACTTCTGGGCAGCGTTCATTTGTTGGGACAATATGACGAGAAAAAGATAAGCTCCCGAAAATATTTTAAAGTCTTTTTCTATATCTTCCTGATCTGCTGTATTCTTATTGTGGCAGCACCAGCTGTTTCACAGGAAATAATCATTCTGTTAACTTTGCCATTAACCTATCTGATTTCTAATTATTTGATTTCGATGAAACACCAGATTTGGGGCGAAGTATTCCTGTACATTTTGGCTGCCGGAATTATTTACCTGCAGTTTATTTAGATTTTATTCTCTTCCATTTTTCAAGTCAGAGACCGAAAATTTGTCCTTAGATTGTTTTCGCGTGGCGATGCCGAATCGAGTTCGGCATCGGGCAGGGTAAATTGCTACAGAAAGGCTGCTAGAACCAGTTTTTCCATTTGAACAGGAAAATCCCAAATAGCGAAAGAGCAATAGAAGCGGTGATGACATAAACAAACGCATGTGGCGTGTTTTCCAGGTTATTGGGAACGTTCATGCCATACAAACTGGCCACCAAAGTCGGGATCATCAGGATAATGGTTACAGACGTTAGCTGCTTCATGATTACGTTGAGGTTATTTGAGATAACTGAAGCAAACGCATCCATCATACCGCTTTGAATGTCGCTGTATACATTTGCCATCTCAAGCGCCTGTTTCGTTTCAATGATAACATCTTCCATCAGGTCTTCATCATGATCAATGCCCTGCATATTCCGTCCATTGCGCATTTTGGCCAAAACCATCTCGTTTGTTTTCAGTGAAGTAATAAAGAAAACCAGGCACTTTTCCATGCGTAACAAGCGGTGTAATTCCTTGTTCTTTGTAGCATTTTCAAGATCTTTTTCGATGAGTGCCGTTTGCACATTTATTTCTTTCAGGAATTGAAGGAACCAGACTGCCGAAATCAGGAAAATACGCAAAACATAATCGAATTGATTGTTTATAGTAATTTTGTTTTCGTTGATTGCTTTTATCAGCGAAGGGATAATTTCAGTACGTCGGGAACAAATGGTTATAATTTGTTTGCCTGAAATAATGATACCTAAAGGTACAGTGATAAATGGAATTCCGTTGTTTTGATTATTGAGCGGAACGCGCATGATGATAAAAACTCCATCTTCGTCAACTTCAATACGCGATCGTTCATCGGTATCTAAAACGTCCATGATAAAATCACGCGGAACATTGTGTTCGCTGATTAAGACTTCTACTTCTTCGTTGGTAAGTTCCTGCGAGTTGATCCAGCAGTTTGGCTGGTATTCATTCAGACGGGTAAAGGAAGTACCGGTTTCCCAATAAGTAATCATAGTGTCTCCGTTTTATCGACAAACAGAGACTATGATCCGCTCTGTTTACCGGATTAATAACTTAAATAACTGTGTCGAATGATAATCGTCCATTTTGGATTTATAATGATTTCGGTGCAAAGGTAAGTTAAAAGCAACAAGAAAATCCCCCCGATTGAAAAAAAATCGAATTTTAAATATTTTTAAGCCTTGTTCCGGAAAATAGGGCAAAAAAAACCCGACTGCGAGGGCAATCGGGTAAAACTAATATTACTTGCGTTATGAGTTGCTGCTGTTCTCGTTCTTACAACTCAATTGGTAATCCGCTGTAAAAGTCCAGAATTTTTGTCCGGAAGATGTATTCGTATTTGGCCTGAAGCAAGTCGCTCTGGGCTGAAGAAAGATTATTTTTGCTCTGGTTGTATTCAACCGAATTAATCATACCAACATTGAATTTTTCCTCGGTATATCTGAAGGCTTCTCTCGAAGAGATAGCCGTTTTCTGGTTAGCTATATACCTTTTGAATGCTGCAAGGGCGTTGGTATAAGCTTGTTCAATATCCTTCCGGAGTAAATTCTTGGTATTCTGCAATTGCAATTCATTGTTTTCAACCTGAATCTGAGAATTGCTTACTCCAGTTTTAGCCTGATACCGGTTGAAAATCGGGATATTCAAACTTACTCCAAAACCATATCTTTCGTTGCTTTTAATCTGATCTCCAAACGTAATTTTATTTCCGGCGAAATCGGAGTATTTGTTGTTGTAGAGGTTGTAATAGTTACCCCCAAACGAAAGAGTAGGCAGTTTATTTCCTTTGGCAATTAGATAATGCATTTTTGCACTTTCCAACTGGTATTCCGAACTTTTTACCTCAGGTCTGAGCTGAACAGCATTTTTAAAAACATCCATCGAGTTAATCATGCTCATGTTTGCTCCAATTTCAGGCAACACCGGAACTTCAATTTTAAAGCTTTCAGTTGAAGGCAGTTCGAGTAATTGATACAATGAAAGATAAGCCAGTTGTGAACGGTTTTGCGCGTTTACAACATTAAGTTCCTCTCGCGCATATTGTGCTTCAATTTCCAGTAAACTTCCCTTGGCCAAACTTCCGGCGTCAACCAATTTCGATGTACGATCAATTTGAAGTTGTGTAATTTTCAATAAATCCTGAGCAACAGTTACTAACTCATCGGCAAAAAGTATCTCGAGATACGATGCAGCGACATTCAGCATCATGTCACTTTTTGCTTTTTCCATATTGGCAAGGCTGGCTTTTAGGTCGAATTCGGCAGCTTTAATGGAGTTGTTCAACGTAAAGCCATTCCAGATTGTAATATTTGTGCTCAGACTTCCGGAAGTAGAATTTGAGTTTACATTAAGGTATGTATTATCAGCACCTGTTGTTCGTCCGAAATTCATGTTGTTCTGAAATCCTGCGTTCAGGTTGGGCAAGCGATTGTATTTGGCCTGATCGACCTGGTTGCCGTAATACTTTGTATTCAGGTCCTGCTGTTTAATCTGGATGTTGTTTTTCAGAGCATACTCGATACATTTTTGCAACGACCATTTTTCCTGCGCCTGTGCACTGTTGAAGACAACAATCAACAGAACAACGGCAATTAGGCTGTATATTCGTTTCATTCGTATATTTTTAGTTATTAATTTGAACTTGCTAACTTATTATAATTTTCCGAATTGTGCTTATGCCTTTTTCTTTTGTTCTTCTTCCTTCTGTTTCTTCGGATCAATTTTTTCGCCTTTAACTTTGTCATTTTTGGTCAGACCTTCAGTAACTTCAATATTGATTCCATCTGAAATTCCTGTTTTAACCATCCTTTTTTCAAATGTCTGCGGAGTTGCTGTCTCAACTTCGACAAACGATGAATCTTTTTCGAACTTTAACATCCCTTCCGGAATAGCCAGAACGCTGTCTTTCTTTTCCAGAACAATGTTGGCGTTGGCACTGTAACCAGCGCGAATGAACTGATTGTCTTTCAATACAACATTTGCTTTGATTTCGAACTGAATAGCGCCATTTTCTTCTTTTCCTTTTGGGGCAATATATTCGAGAACCGCGCCAAATTTGTCTTTTTCAATTGCACCAATTTCGAGTTCGATGTTCATGCCTTCCTTGATTTTTCCCACTTCGGTTTCGTCAACCTTACCTTTGAAAATCATGTCTTTCATGTCGGCCACTGTGGCAATGGTTGTTCCGTTGTTAAACGTATTCGATTGAATGACCGAGTTTCCTTCTTTAATCGGTACATCGAGCACCATTCCGTTAACTGTTGAACGAACGAGTGTATTAGTAGCGGTTTGTGCCCTTTTTGTTACACCATTTTTAATTAATTCCAGATTATTTTCAGCAGCGGTCATTTCTTCCTTGGCCGAATCGTAGCTGACTTTTGCATTTTTGTATTCTTCGTACGAAATTACTTTCTCGTCGTATAATTTTTGCTGGCGGTCGTAATCAATCTTTGCATCCTCAAAACTCAATTTTGCGCGATTCAAACGGTTTTCCGCATTGTTTAAGGTTACCATGTCAGGAATAATCTTGATTTTGGCAATTACCTGGTCTTTTTTTACAAAATCGCCAGCTACAATATACAGTTCGTCAATGATTCCTGAAACCTGCGGCACAATGTCGATTTCCCGGCGTGGTACCACGGAACCTGTAGCAACCGTTTTCCGGACTATATTGGTTACGAACGGATTCTTTGTTTCGTAGATTTCAGGAGCCTTTTTTGATTTGGTGTAGAGGAAGTATATTGTTCCTCCGAAAATTCCTACCAGGATTACAATTCCCAGGATTCTAAAAAATTTTTTCATGATTGGTCTTTTTATTTGTTTCTGTTTCTAGTTTTTGTCTTCATAATAATATATGGCATCGCAATTTATTATTCGTCTCTAATGGCGTCTATTGGCTTAATGCTTACAGCTCTTTTAGCCGGAATGAGACCGGCAATTATTCCAGCCACAACCAGAACCGCGAGCGCAGAAAGACCCATGGTTAAATTAACGTGTGGATTCCGGAAGAACACTTTATCGCCTGCCTGCTCAAGAATGCGGTTTAGAATTTCGAGTAGGCCAACGCCCAACGAAAGACCGATGTAACCAGCCATTACGGTCAGGAAAACGCTTTCAGCAACAATGTGCTTGATAACTGTACCCGGAGTTGCTCCAATGGCTCGTTGAATACCGATTTCCTGGGTTCGTTCTTTAATAATTACGAGCATGATGTTGCTCACCCCAATCACTCCAGCCAGCAATGTTCCGATTCCGACGATCCATGTTAAAACCTGAATGCCCAAAAACAACGATGAGAATTTGATAAATTGTTGTTCGATGTTGAATGATCCAATGGCCTGAAGATCGTCAGGAGCGATTTTGTGCCTGGCTTTTAATATGGTTTTTAATTTATCCTCAAGGTCACGTACTTTGGTTCCCTTCTTAGCGGTAACGGAAAAGAAATAAACGACATTTCCATAATTGTAGGCTTTTTGCATTGTAGAAAAAGGAATGATAATGGTTTCTTCTTTTTTTCCGCCACCTATGTTGATTTGCGTTTCGGCATGTATGACTCCAACAACCTGAAAGTAAACGCCGTTTATTTTTAAATACTGGCCAATTGGATTTTCATCTTTGGCAAACATCACTTCCAAAACGCGTTCGCCAATTACACAAACTTTTCGTTCCTGAAGCATATCGATTTCATTAATCAATCGACCCTGAATTGGGGTCCAGCGATCGATTTTAAAATAATCGGGATAGTCTCCGTAGACGCTAAATGCTCCTGTTCTTTCTCCGCGAATGGTATTGTTCCCGGCCTGTTCGTTGCCAAACAACCGAGGAGACAGGTATTCAACTTCTTTCACATTTTGCCTGATGTATTCAATGTCGTTGGTTTCGTAATGCCAGCGGCGTCCGCGCTGAAATCCTTCGTAAGGAACACTGGTTCGTTCGGTCCAGAAAAATGCCGAATTTGTTGCGAAGGCTTTGACTCCGTCGAGTACGCCGTTTTCAAGTGCTTTGCCGGCTCCCGACATAATAATCAGCATGAAAATACCCCAGAAGACTCCAAAAGCTGTCATGAAGCTCCGCAGACGGTTTTTCTTCAGGGCACTAATAATTTCACTCCAAAGATCGAGATCAAACATGGCGAAGCCTCCTTTTAATCTCTTCAACCGAAGAGGAATTTAATGATAAAAATAGGGTTGTATATAGGTGTATCATGGCTTGATTCTTTACAGATATGGGGTTGATTATGAGTTTTCTATTCGTCGCGTAAGGCCACAATTGGTTTGATGCTTGCTGCACGTTTCGCCGGGATGTAGCCTGCAAAAGCGCCAGCCACGATTAAGAGAAGTGTCGCGTAAATGGCTATGTTTATATCAACTGTCGGGTTCATAAACATTGTTCCGCCCTGATCTTCCGGAGTTGGCCCGGCTGAATTCATCATCATTCCATAATTAACCAGTTCCATTAAACCGGTGCCCAAAACCAAACCGATATAACCTGCAATGGTGGTAATCAGAATTGATTCAAGCATAATTAGGCTTATTACAGAAGATGGACTGGCCCCGATTGCTTTCCGGATACCAATTTCTTTGGTGCGTTCCTTCACTACAATCAGCATGATGTTACTTACTCCAACGATCCCGGCAATGAGAGTTCCAATTCCAATAATCCAGATGAATATTTTGATGGCCTGAAAAATCCGCATGGTTTGAATGTAGTTTTCCAGCTTATTATAGAGCCCAATTGCTCCTTCATCTTTTGGATCGAATTTGTGTTGCCGGGCCAGTACATTTCTGATTTGCGTTTCAATGGCCTGACTTTCTTCGAGCGTTTCCGCATTGATTGTGAGTGCCAGGTTGTGCAATTTGTTCGATCCGCTGAAAATCATTTGAGCAGTTGACAAAGGCATGTAAGCGTTACGGTTTCGTGTTGAGCCGGGTTCGGTCGATACACCAACCACTTTAAATGGAACATTATTGATATTCACATATTCGCCCAAAGCAGTTGAGTCCTTGAAAAGAGCAGTTTTTATGTCAGCACCAATTACAACTACTTTCCGGTTTTGAATAATATCAATGTCATTTATAAATCGCCCTTCGTTCAGAATAAGGTTTTCAACATCTTTTAATGCCGGCTGACAAGTTATAGTTGTGTATTCGCCTGACTCTTTTCCATAGGAATAGCGTGTATTTCCCATAAAGTAACGGCCCGATGATACTCCAACACCAGGAACTTTTTGCACAATTTCCTGATCATCGTTGTGAAATTGGATAGGCCGTCCGCTTTTCATTCCCTGATAAGGGATGGTAGTCTCTCCGCGCCAGATCCACATAGCATTTACTGCATCGTTCATGAAATTGTTTGAAACTCCATTGCTCAAACCATTTCCTGAACCCAATAGAATCATCAGCATAAAGATTCCCCAGGCAACTGAGAAGCCGGTAAGGAACGTACGCATTTTATTTTTCTTGATGGTGGCAAAGATTTCCTGCCATTTATCGATATCAAACATAGCTTGGAGTTTCGGCGTTTGCCATACCTTTGGTGTAATTTTTCTGGAACTGTTTCAACTCTCCGTTGCGGATGATTTCGTGAATTAGTCCATCTTTGAGTCGGATAATCTGATTGGTCATGGCCGCAATATCGTGTTCGTGCGTAACAATAATCACTGTGATGCCGTCATCATTTACTTTTTTCAGGATATCCATTACTTCGTATGAAGTTGCAGAATCGAGTGCTCCGGTTGGCTCGTCGGCCAAAATAATTTTTGGTTGTGAAATAAGCGCTCTGGCGATGGCTACACGCTGTTTCTGACCACCCGACATTTCGTTTGGCATGTGGGTAGCCCAATCTTTCAGCCCTAGTTTTTCGAGATATTCCATGGCGATCAAATTTCGTTTTTTGCGCGGTACTCCTTTGTAGTACAGCGGTAGAGCCACATTTTCCATGGCGTTTTTAAACGAAATAAGGTTGAACGACTGAAATATAAAACCGACCAAATCGTTGCGGTATTGAGCAGCTTTTTTTTCACTCATGTTTTGGATTAGGTTACCCGACAAATGATAAGTTCCACTGTCGTAATTATCGAGCATGCCTAAAATGTTTAAAAGAGTCGATTTTCCCGATCCTGAAGATCCCATAATAGAAACAAAGTCTCCATGCTCAATATGAAGGTCGATTCCTTTCAGAACATGGAGACTGTTGCTACCCATTACATAGGATTTGTGAATGTTGTTTAATTTAATCATGGCTTTGTTTTCTGCTAGTTTGCACTCCAAAAATCGAAAATAAAACAGCCTCGTGTCAATTTTTTTCGATGAATGGCTGATTTTATCCTGTAAAGCGATATAATTGTCAGATTTAGTATTTAAAAAATATCTATCCACCGGTTAATTGCTGGGTAGATCAGGCAAATTGTTTTCTGTTTCTGAATTGCTTTACACCGGAATAGGACGGACAGCTTGCTAATTCGTTACAGGAATTAACAATTTTTAGCAAAAAAATATTGAAGTGACATCTTCTGACAACAGGAGTGTATCCGAAATATTAAAATAAAGTGAATAGGGTTCCTCTAAATTTTTTACCAGCCTAAGAAGTGTATTCCCAGTCCCGCTCCCAAAATAACAAGGCCGGCAAGCAAATGCATATATTTCTCTTTCGATTTAAATTTCAGGAAAGATGATCCCAGATGGCCCAAATAAACGACGGTCATCATTGTGGCAATGGTTGTAATTCCGAAAAACGTTGCGACAGAAGCAATTCCGGTTGCGCTGCGCTGAACAGCAGGAATGAACAGCATTGGAATAAGAACTTCGCAGGGGCCAAAAACAAAAATTATAAATAAAACCCACGGAGTTAATTTGGTTTCGTCCACTTTTTCTTCCAGTCCATGGCTAACCTGATGTTTGATTTCGCGGAATCTTTTGGGGATAAGAAAATTTGGCAGGTGATGATGTCCTCCATTTTTCAGGAATTTGAAAAGGCCGTAAATGGTATATGCCAATCCAAACGCAATTAACAAAAGTGCAACGATATCGCCTCTGAATTCCTCAACAAAGGTTAGTTTGTTTAAGCTGATACCCAAAGCAATTCCTACGATTCCAATGACCACAGATCCACCAACATGGCCAACCCCGGCGATGAAAGTAATCCACATGGTTTTGGGGACATTCCAATTTCTGGCCCTGCTCAAAACAATAAATGGCAGATAATGATCGGGTCCTAAAGCGGTGTGGATAAATCCAAGCGATGCAGCGGTTAGCGATAGTAAAATGATCTCGTTCATTTCTCGAATATTATAGTTTATTAATCAGGGAAGCCTGACAAGCAGCTCCAAAACCATTGTCGATATTGACAACGGAAACGCCGCTGGCACAGCTATTCAGCATAGATAATAATGCGGATAATCCCTGGAAATTAGCGCCGTATCCAATGCTGGTTGGAACACCTATCACCGGTTTATCAACCAGTCCGCCAACCACGCTGGCCAGTGCTCCTTCCATTCCGGCAACAACAATGATCACTCTGGCATTCCGAATGACCTCCAAACGATTAAAAAGCCTGTGAATTCCTGCGACACCGACATCATAAATGGTCTCAACTTGATTGTTGAGAAATCTGGCGGTCTCGACTACTTCTTCAGCAACAGGAAGATCTGAAGTCCCGGCAGAAATTACGGCGATATAGCCTTTGCTCAAATTTTCAGTTTTGTGTTTAAATACAATTGTTCTGGCCAGTGAATTGTAAATGGCACCGGGAACGACTTTTTTCACCGCTTCATACATTTCAGCGGTTGCCCGTGTGGCTAAAACATCGATGCCTTTTTTATACAGTCTTTCAGCAATCATTTGTACCTGTTCAACAGTTTTTCCTGAAGAATAAATCACTTCAGGAAGTCCGGTACGGTGCATGCGATCGGTATCAAGACTGGCAAATCCCATATCTTCAATTCCCCGGTTGCTGAAATGCGACAAAGCACCGGGAAGGTCGATTTCTCCTTCCTTATATTTTTCCAGAATCTCTCGAATGTTCATAAATTATCGATTTTTCCGAACGATTTGTTCCACTTCATTCAGGCTTAATCCATGTTCCGATGCCAGTTTTTTAAGATCCTCAAATTCAGGTTTAAAACGAATTTCTTTTCCTTCGAATGAACTGGATTTGACACGAACCGATCCCAATTCTGTTTCAATTTCTTTTTCCTGACGTTCTAAAACCGTTTTTGTCACGGCATATTCGCGCACACCAATGGTCGTGCTGTTTTTAAAAATCGTCGATTTTAAATCCTGAATCAGATTTTTAGAACACAGAACCGAAAGCTTGTTTGCCGGTCTCGACTTTTTCATGACAATTGGCGTCAAAAACACATCGCTGGCACCTGCTTCAAACAGCTTTTCGAAAAGGTGCTCGTACCATTCAGGGTTCATGTCATCGATGTTGCATTCCAGCATCCAGGCTTTTTCAAGTTTAGATTGTTCCGGAGTGGGACTACTTTCTGATAGAAAAACACGCAGCACATTTGGTACTTCGGAGACATCGCGTTGCCCGATTCCATAAGCCACTTTATCAATCTTGAAATCTATTTGTTCTGTGAATTCGTCAACCGTGGCAACAAGTATTGCCGCGCCGGTTGGCGTTGTGGCTTCGTGTTGTACAAGTCCGGTTTTTACAGGCACATTCTGCACTATTTCGGTAGTTGCCGGGGCAGGAACCGGCATAAGTCCGTGGGCACATTTTACCATTCCGCCACCCAACTGGATGGGAGCTGCCATCACTTTGTCTACCTTCAGGAAATTGAGACAAATGGCGGCGCCAACAATATCGGCAATCGAATCCAACGCGCCAACTTCATGAAAATGAACCCTTTCTTTACTGATGTTGTGCACTTTTCCTTCAGCAACCGCAATCAGGTCGAATATTTTAAGCGACAGGGACTTTACTTCCGGCGAAAGTGAGCTCTGATTGACCAGTTCTTCCACATGCCGCAAATGGCGGTGCTTTTCGTTATCCGGATTTTCGATGATCACAGTGGCTTTCGTTCCTGAAACACCGCGTCTGATGTCTTTTTGTATTTCCAGATGAAAACCTTCGATGTGTAATTTTTGCAGTTCTGATTTTAAATATTCCGGATCGACGCCCAGATCAATCATGGCTCCCAGATTCATATCTCCACTAATTCCGGCAAAGCAATCGTAATAAAGTATGCGCATAATTGGTTTAGTTATTTGTTTCTGTTTTGTTCAAAACCCTGTTCATCTTTCCTGAAACCAGGCCTTCTTCATCAATTTCAACCCGATTAAAACCGAGCGCCCTGATTTTTGAGTAAACTTCTTCTTTAATTGAAAGTAGTCTTTCTATATCAGTCTGTTGCACCTCAATTCTTGCAAACGTTCCGAAGTGACGAACCCGGACATCTTCAAACCCAAAATTATTTAAGATATCTTCGGCGGCTTCAATTTGTTTCAGTTTTTCGAGCGTAACAGATTGATTGTATGGGATTCGTGAGCTCAGGCACGGACTGGCCGGTTTGTTCCAGTTTGGCAAACTGAAGTGTTTGGCTAATTCACGTATTTCGTCTTTTGTTATTTGGCAGTCAACCAAAGGTGACAACACTTCATTTTTCTTTGCTGCATCAATTCCCGGCCTGTAATCGCCAAGATCGTTGTAATTCGTTCCGCTCAATATTTCGAAATCCGGATATTTTGTTTTCAATTCCTGAAGATCGCTGTACAAATGATCTTTGCAGAAAAAACAGCGATTAACAGGATTTTCATTGTAACGCTCGTCTTCGAGTTCATTGGTTTTAATGATTTTCAACTCTATGTCGAACTCTTTGCAGAAAGACTGTGCCAGGTTGAAATCTTTGTTTTTCAGGCTTTCTGAATTGGAAATTACTCCAATTGCATTCTCGCGTCCCTGGAATTTTCGGGCCAGAAAGAGAACCAAAGTTGAATCAATTCCTCCTGAAAATGCAACCAGTGAGCCTTTTCGCCGACTGTACCATTGCTCAAGCGCCGTGAGTTTTTCATTTAGGGTTGTATTTAATTCGCTCATGTTTTTTGCTTTTGTTACTTTTTAGCTAATTCGTGTTACCACGAAGTCAAAAAAATTATTCGGTTTTGCTCATGATCAATTTGCCATGCTGAATTCCTTTGATACTTATTAGCTTGTCAGACAATTCAGTAAGGCGGCGTGAGGCACCTTTAACAGAAATAACTTCCATGCAATTTTGTTCACTTAAAATGAATTGTTGAACACCAAGTACCACATCCCGGTACTGAAACTGCAAATCAGCAGAGATTGTTCTAATATCGGTTTTTTGACAGCTAAAAACCAGCACAACAGCCCCTGCCACCAAATTGTCGCATTTCCATTTTTGCTCTACCAAGTTTTTCTCGATCAGGTATCGTATGGCCTGCGACCGGTTGGCAAAGTTGTTCTCTGTTACATATTGGTCGAGTGCAGTTAGCAACTCTTCCTCCAACGAAACGCCAAAACGGGAAACCGACATGATGTTACTATTTATATAATTCGTGTTATTACATGCGAAGATAATGTATTCAAAGACTTTTTCAAGAAGATGAAATAATTTCTTTGGAAAGGGGATAGGTTTTCAATTCTTTCCGGAAGGAAAATAGGGCACTTCAATATAGATTATAATATTATTTAATGAACAAATGCTCAAAATAAACATGCAAATATTTGAATTATGAACAAATGATCATTATTTTTGTAAAAAATTCTATCATGAAAACTCTATTATTCATTAAGGTGGTTCTATTGTTGCCAGTTATGCTATTTGTAGATTATGTGATCATGATCTTATTTGGCGGCATTTCCCAATTGGTAGGCTGTGGAGATGATTTTTATTGCAGTACATTCTGTAATGTTGGTAAATCTATTATAGGAATTACTGTTGTTCTCTTTCTCTTTCTTATTTTTAAGGAGTTGAAAGCGATGTTCAGTACGTGGAAAAAAGGTCTTTAACCAAATAAAAACAGAGTCTTGGAAGAAGGACTCATTTTAATTAACAAAATATGAAAATAGCTGTTCCGGTTACCTCAGATAACCATATTGATAACCATTTTGGTCATTGTGAATTCTATAATGTCTTTACGATTTCAGATGAAAATAAGATTGTTGACACTCAAATTTTGAAGTCACCTCAAGGATGTGGTTGCAAATCGGATATTGCACCGGTACTTGCGTCAAAAGGAGTTACAGTTATGCTGGCCGGTGGTATTGGCACTGGTGCAATTAATGTACTGGGAAATTCCGGAATTAAAGTTGTTCGGGGCTGCTCCGGAAACGTTGCGGAAGTTGTCAGTCAATATGTAGCAGGTTCAATTATTGACAGCGGTTTGAGCTGCCAAAGTCATGATCATGACCACGTTTGCGGTCATTAGAATTTAGCTTTAGACACAATTTTACCAGTTAAATACGATTGATTGTTTCAAATCCGGATGAATGCTTAACGGAACCGGACTGATTCCGGCCACACTTTCAATCAGACTTTTTTCTTCGTCAGTATAATTTTTCTTCGGAAAGTTAAATTCCATGACTACTTCGGATACGCGGCGCGGATTACTGGCCATGATTTTGGTAATTTCAATTTCAGTTCCAACAATGTCTATTCCGTTGTCCATGGCTTTGATTCCCATGATCGTCATGATGCAATTGGCCAAAGCGGTTGCCAGCATATCGGTAGGAGAGAAGCCCTCACCGCGGCCACGGTTGTCGGTTGGCGCGTCAGTTACAATTTTGCTGCCCGATTGAAGATGAATATTTTCGGTGCGTAAATCGCCCAGATAAGTTGTTTTAACAGTAGTCATAATTCCTAAATTTTTAACGAATATATAAAGTTTATAGCCCATTTGCTACTCCATTCGAAACTTGTAACTTCGCAGCAAAATTTAAAATTAAACAACCATGTTTTCAGGAATAGTTGAAGAAGCCGGCAAAGTAATTGCCATTCAAAGAGATCAGGAGAATTACCATTTTACACTGACCTGCTCGTTTGTTGATGAGTTAAAAATCGATCAAAGTCTTTCGCACAATGGCGTTTGCCTCACCGTAGTGAAAATTGACAAAGAAGCCAAAACCTATACAGTTACTGCCATTAAAGAAACTTTGCTCAAGACAAATCTCGGAAAACTTGCTCCCGGAAGCAAAGTGAATCTGGAGCGCAGCATGATGATGAATGGCCGTTTGGACGGGCATATTGTTCAGGGACACGTTGACCAGACTGCAACCTGCACCAAAGTTGAAGAAGCTGACGGAAGCTGGTATTTTACTTTCGAATATCCGTTCGACAAAGAAATGGCTCAAAAGGGATACATGACGGTTGAAAAAGGATCTGTTACTGTTAACGGGGTGAGTTTGACTGTGGTGAATTCGAAAGACAATTCATTCCAGGTAGCCATTATTCCATATACTTATAATGAAACCAATTTCCACACATTTGAAGTCGGTACAACGGTAAATCTCGAATTCGATATTATCGGAAAATATTTGAGTAAGCTATTGACTTATAAATAGTAGTTTTCAGAGATCAGTCGCAGTATTCTGTAAAATATTACGGGTTGCGCGTTTAACCCACAACCCGCAACCCGTAACCTTTTGATGTTAATTCATAGTAATCCTACATTCAGTTTTACGGCTGAAAACTGCGACTGATGTCTAACTATCGTTTCATCAAAAATTTGGTCGTTCCGATGTTGTTTCCGTCGGCAAATACATCAACTGTATACTCGCCTTCCAGAAAAGGCTGGCCTTCATTGTCCCAGAAAATATTCACTGGTAAAGCATTTCCTTCATAAGTCACTTCACGCTTGGCTGAATATGGGATTTTCAGGTCTTCAAACTGAAACAAATCATCCGGAGATTGTTGGAGCAGTACCTGGTTTGGCTTTTGAATCCGAACGTAAATCATCTTGTTACCGCGAGGTGCGGTGATGTTTTTGCTAAGTGTAAAACTAACACGGATTTGTTCTGCACGCCGCGCGCTTTCAGCTTCTTTCCCGCGACGGTTAATGCCCACAGCGATCAATTCTGTGGCCTCAAGTTGCTGGGCTACTTTTATTTTTTCCTGAAGATGTTCTTTCTCTTTTTCGAGTTGCTGGTTCTTTGATTCTGATTGGGCAAAATTTTCTTTTACCTGCTGGTTTTCAGCCATTAGTATTTGGTTCCGACGATTCAGCGAATCGACCTGAATAATGTAGTTTTTCATGATGTTACGCATGGTTGTAACTTCCTGGCGGTATTGCGAAATCTGGTCGTAGCTAACTTTTTTAACCTGGCCAACTTCCAGAAGCAAATCCTTTACTTTCGTTTGTGCGTCCGATAATTCCGATTGCAAGGCTTCGTTATTGGTGTGAATCGAATCGTAATTGACCATCAATGTGTTCAGTTCAGTTTGAATTTGGGCTTTTTCAGTATTTAAAGCCGTCATCATCCTCTTGTTTTCATTGTGTTGAACAAAAAACACAACGACCACAATGATCAGTAAAACCGACAACATGATGATGATCAGATTATTTCTTCTTTCCTTATCGGTTTCGCCTAACGAAAAGCCCTTCTTCTTGTTGCCAAATTCATCCATACTGTTTGAGTTTTGGTATTAAAAATTAACGTCGACAAAAGTAACAATTTTAAGGCCATTCCTTACAATTGTTGGCTAAAAGCTACACTATTTCCGGTTCAAAATGTTTAGGATGAGGTAAAATACATTGCGTAATTACCGTTGATTCATTCGCTTTTTCTTTGTTCTGCCGGGCAGTAATTTTGCCATTTATGCTTTGTTATTATCAAAAAGAATTCCCTGAAAAATTCTGGATATATTTCAGGGAATTTAACTATCAGAAATCAATTCAAATTGGTTTTGATAGTTCTTTACTCCAATGTTTTTCAGGGGTTAACTAGGCTTTTGGATTTGCTAGTTTGCCAAGTTTTTCATAACCGCCTTCAACACCGTCAATCAGTACTTTGGCGATGTTATCGTAGAAACTTTTAACTGTTTGCGAATCAGCTTTCTTTTCAGGATGATTCACCTGACGGCGTAATTCATTTCTCAGGTTTAACGTTTCCTGAACAATTTGCATCACTTCATCGTCGTTCGGTTTTTCTTGTAAACTGTTGAATGTGAAACAGTCGAGGATCAGATCGGAAACTACGTAATCAATTTCTTTTTTAAGTCGTTGTTTGCTTGCCATAGCTTATTTTATTTGTGAATTTAGTGGATATTTTATCGATTTAGTGTCGAGGAGCAAAGCCTTAACTGTGCCCACTAAAATTTCGGTTTCCACCTGTACCGGCAGGTGATTTTTATCGTCGGTGAACCAGATTTTCATATACTCACCTTCAGGAAAAAAATCACCCTGCAGTAAATATACTGAAACTTTGTGACAACGATACTCTTTGCCGTTGCGCGTTTTTACATTTTCCTTGCCGAGGTATCTGAAGAACAAGCTGGCGATCTTTCGATCAATAACCATTTGGTACGGCACTTTCTCGCCGACAAAAAAATTATTAAAATCGAATTTCCTGAAAATGTAGGCAGTGGTTAGCAAATCGAAGGTATTTCCTTGAGCCGGCATTGCGAATTTATAAACCGGAATTTTATCCTTTTCGATTCTGCTCGTAATTTCTCTTGAGGCATAATCGAACCAATACTGATGAACTGAATTTTCCCTGGCATGATTAATTCTCCGGTTCGCATAGATGGGATTGAATGTTTGGAAGTCGCTGAAAGTTTCAAAGGTATCGCGAACAGAAAACAGTAAATCGTAAGCTTTAAACGATCGGCCCGTAGCTTTAAAATGCCAGGCTTTTTGGTGCTTGTAATGCAATGTATCGGCGCGAAATTCTACCTCACCGCTCTGAATCCAAAGGAAATGCCAATTGTAATATGCACCGTAATGAGCGTACTCTCCGGATTTAAACGGAATATCTAACCTTTGTCCCGAAACCCGATCAGGAGAAAAGAATGCATACAATAAGAGTAAAATGAACCAGAACTCAGGAACCCGAATTCTTTCCTGATTTCTTTTCCTGCTCTTTTTTTCGGGCTTTTTCTTTTTCAAGTTCTTCGTCAATCAGTTCTTTTTTGTAATCCTGTTTGTAGTTTATTTCCCATTTCTCCTCGAAATCGAAATTTGAGCGAATCTTTATAATTTTGGGGTAATACAGAACTTCTTCCGGCTGAACATCTCCAGCCAGGTAACCTGTGTCCCATTTGCCGTTTTTGTTCGAATCCAAAATTATTTTCAGTTTGTATTTGTCGGGCTTCAGAAATGGGAATTCGATTTTACCATCGCCCAGAACCTGGATTTTTTGAAGAACCTGCTCTTCCTTGTCGTTGGCCAGCAATTGAACGATGGCAGACCCATTCAGACCCGAAAGAGTCAAAATTATCTTTCCGTAATAATCTTCCTTTTGTGTCCTGAATTTTTGGTCGACACCGTTGCTCGGATACCCGTAAATGTTGTAAGCCGCAGCCGAGTCGATCTGGAAAATATAACTCGTATTAGGTTCCCAATGATGCTCGATGTAAAATTTCCGGATTGAATTGGTGTCTTTTTTCAAAACAATCGGGATTTGGGTTTTCGTCGTGTCAACGAGTTCGTACAACCTCACTTTTGTGGTATCAAAAGAGGTGAGTGGTTCCGGAGCCTCAATTCGTATCGGGCGATAAATATCGTGAGCCGATGGACTGATGTTGTTTACGAATGTAATTGTAGGCACTACCGGACCTTCATTTTTCTTACGTTTAACCTTTTGTGTTTTCGGGGCCGAATAAATTAACTCAACCGTATCGTGTTTCATTACCAGTTTGTTCAACGAATCCAAAACCTGGTATTTTAGTTCAAATTTAAGCGAATCGTTGTGGCTGACAATGGTGTCAGTCAGCCAGACCGTGAGCGAATCGCGTTTCTGGTTGGTTTCGAGGAATGACCAGTCGCCCGTTGGTTTTGGTTTCAGTAAATTAATTTTGAATGAATCACTCAGCGTTTCGGCGAAATAAAAATCACATTTATTCGATTCATTTCGTTTATAGGAATCGAGGTACTGGTCAAATTTTTCCTCCTGAAACATCATCAGAAACCGCGTGTGTGGCGAGTAGTCAACGTGCCCCGAAACAACCAGCGTATCCAATCCTCTGACAATTGTGTCGTTTTCAGCAACAAATTTTGCCGATGGTTCAATTAGTGAATCGGCAAAAGCAATCAGTTCCGAGTTTGCATTGTAAGTCAGACTGTTGTCGTTGTCGGTCAATGCGTAAAGTCGGTATTTGCCTTTTGCAATATTGTCGATCATAAAAAAACCTTCTTTGTTTGTTGTACCAATATAATCCGGAATACTGTCAACAAAGGCAACATAGTTCGTGTCGCGATGGAGCATGACCAGCGCTTTTTCAACCGGCTCCTGTGTAAATGCATTTTTCACGTAGCCCGAAACCCTTAAACTATCGAACGTTGGTCCGGTACTAAATGAAAACCGTAAATCTTTAATCGGATTTTTCTCGTTATTGTCAGCAACAGCGTCTTTAAAATCAAGCGAGTACGTGGCATCTTTTCGTGGATCGTTCTGAAACTCGATAATCAGCGTTTTCCCCTTCATTTTAACCAGTGGCTTCTTTTTCATGGGTGGCGAAATCACAAGCTTTTCGCTGATTTCATCAGGAAGTATATATTCATCAAAAGTGAAGCGAACATCTTTTCCCGAATAGTTTGTTCCACGCAATTCAGGAATTGTTTTCACAATTACAGGCGGTATACTGTCTTTGGGACCGCCCGACGGACTGCCAATGTTGGCGCACGATGCGAAAAACATCAGGTAAAAAAGGGGTAAGCCAATTAAAAGTAGTACAATGTTTTTTGTTCTGAATAAGTTCATCGGATTTGGAAATGTTGAAATCCGCCCGGGATTTTTATCGTTGTCAAAAACAGTCTGTCTCATAGTTGTATAATCCCTGCAAACATACAAATTCCTGAAAATATTGTATACTAAGGCCTGTTAATTTATAATTCGGGATAAAAAGAGAGTTTTTGAGGAACGTTTTTTACTGAAGAGCGATTTAGATGTTTTGACGTTATCGAATTATTTTCAATGAAAAAGCAGAGCAGTTTCTGACACTTGCTCTGCTTTTTCGTTCTTAAAGCTTAATTATTTCAGGGTGCCTTGCTGTGCTTCCTGAATCATTTGCTTATTGGCTGTGATGTAAACTTCAACCCGGCGGTTTTGTGCCCGTCCTTCAGCGGTTGAATTGTCGGCTACAGGTTCATCGAATGACTTTCCCTGGGTGGTCAGGCGTTCTTTCTGAATTCCGTTTGCTACCAAAAATGCGGAAACTGACTCTGCCCGGTCGTTCGACAATTTTAGATTTACTTCATGTGAGCCCTTGTTATCGGTGTGACCATAAATAGTTACATCTGTTTCAGGTGTTTCTTTCAACGAATTGGCGAATTTTAACAACGACGCTTTTGATGTCGCATTCAGATCGCTTTTGTTAAAGGCAAATAAAATACCACTGTCAAAAGTAACTTTTATCGCCTGAAGATTGTTGGCATCAGTTACTGTTTCAACTTTTGCACCTTCAATTTTTTCCAGTTCAGCTTTTTGTTTGTCCATTTTCTTGCCAATCACGACACCGGCTCCAGCGCCAACGGCGCCGCCAATAGCTGCACCAATGGCTGCTCCTTTTCCTTTTCCGGCAAGGGCACCAATTCCGGCGCCGATTAGCGCACCACCTGCTCCGCCAATAACCCCGCCTTTTGTCGAATTTTTAGTTGTTGAGCAACTGCTTAACAGAATGGTACTGCACAACGTCAGAGCGACTAATGCTTTTAAATTTTTCATTTCTTTTTTTGTTTAAACGTTTTCAATTTTTGTTTCAATTTAACTCCTGAACTTTTTTATAAGAGTTTTCATTTAATTTTTTGTACTTCAGGCGAAATGAATTGCGCCGTAAAACAACTCAGATTCATTACGTTTTAGCTGGCAAAATTATTCATTTGTCAAACATCAAAGATGAACTGAACATTAAGTTTATTGAGGTGGTTGTTGAATGAAGTTTCGAATAAAGCTTTTAGAGGATTATCTTTTCATGACCCCATAGCAAAGAATTTTAACGATGTTGTCGACACTTTGCTCGAGGTTTACTTTGCTGTAATCGCCAGCCGATAAAGGCATCTCCAATCCTTTTATAGCAGTGGTGATTCCGGTTGCGGCCAACGTAAGGTCATACACTTCAAAAATGTTCTTACGAACGCCTTCGATTAAAATCCGCTTAATCATTCTGATTTCTTCCTGTTGATGACGGGTTTTAATGTTTTCGATGAACTCAATGGCAGTTACATCATTTTCAAGCGCATTGTAAAAATTAGCCATCCCACGGTAAGTGGTCAGTTTGGTAAGAATATAATCGCGCAATTTATCAACCGGATCGGTATTGCGGTTTACAACGATGTCAAGTTCACGACGTAAAATATCAACCTCTTTCTGAATTACCGCCTGAAAAAGATCTTCTTTGCTTGAAAAGTAATAGTAAAGTGAACTTTTCCCTTTACGGACTGCATTCGCGATATCGTCGAGAGTTGTTTTTTTGTAGCCATATTTGCTAAATATCTCCTGTGCAATTTTCAGGATACTTTCACGATTCGCATCTTTTTTATTAGACCCATTTTCTAAGTTCATCGCCATAACGAATGGTTTAATTCAGTCAGTAAATATGATATTGGTACTTATGGAGTACCCTGATTGTAACACAAAGAAACTGTACATTTTCTAAATTTTACAATCTTGACAGCATTTTTTTGTTTCAGGCACAAAAAAACAGAAATTTATTTCCTGAATTTTTCTTTGATCAAACGGAAATCGAGCTGTTTTTTCTCCAGATTTGCCCGAAGAATCTCAACGTGAACAACGTCTCCCAGTTGAAATTTCCGGTGTGCATGCCGGCCAACAAGGCAATAATTTTTCTCGTCGAAAATGTAAAAATCATCGTCAAGGGTATTAACCGAAACCATTCCTTCGCATTTGTTTTCAAGTTCAACATAAATGCCCCAATCGGTAACTCCTGATATAACACCATCGAATTCCTGACCGATTTTGTCCTGCATAAATTCAACCTGCCTGTATTTAATCGACGAGCGTTCGGCGTTTGCAGCCTTGTTTTCCATGTCAGACGAGTGTTTACACATATCTTCCCATTTCTGGGCATTTACCGATTTGCCTCCTTCCAGATAGCGTTCGAGTAACCGGTGCACCATCACATCGGGATAGCGGCGGATAGGCGAGGTGAAATGCGTGTAATATTCAAACGCGAGTCCGTAATGACCAATGTTTCGCGTTGAATAGGCCGCTTTAGCCATGGTCCTGATGGCAAGTGTTTCAATGACATTCTGTTCGTTTTTGCCTTTCACGTTACCCATCAGCTGATTCATCGATTTCGAAATCTGACCCGGTGTTCCCAGTTGCAAAACGTACCCGAATTTGTGTATGAAATGATTGAAATTCATGAGCTTTTCAGGATCGGGCTTGTCGTGAATCCGGTAAACAAATGTTCTGGCTGTTTTATGCCCTTCAGGATTGCCAATAAATTCGGCTACCCGTTTATTGGCCAAAAGCATAAATTCTTCGACAAGTTGGTTGCTTTCTTTGGCTTCTTTGAAATACACTGAAAGAGGTTTACCTTTTTCGTCAATTTCAAACTTCACTTCAACACGCTCAAAGGCAATTGAGCCATGTTTAAACCGGGCCTCACGCAGTTTAACGGCAAGTTGATGCAAAGTCAAAACTTCGTCTTTCAGTTCCCCTTCACCGGTTTCAATAATTGCCTGCGCATCTTCGTAGGCAAATCGTTTGTCGGAATGAATGACCGTACGGCCAAACCATTGTTTTTGAATTTCAGCCTGATCGGTTAGTTGAAAAATAGCGGAGAAACACAATTTATCTTCATTTGGACGAAGCGAACAAACTCCGTTCGAGAGCTTTTCAGGAAGCATTGGTACTACGCGGTCTACAAGATACACCGAGGTTGCGCGATCGAATGCTTCGTCATCCAGAATCGTTCCGGGAGTGACATAATGCGAAACATCGGCAATGTGTACGCCGACTTCCCAGAAGCCATTTTCAAGTTTCCGGATAGAAAGAGCGTCGTCAAAATCTTTCGCATCTTTTGGATCAATGGTGAAGGTTGTCACACCACGCATGTCGCGGCGACGGGCAATTTCTTCATCCGAAATCTGATCGGGAATTTTCTCCGCAGCTTTTAAAACATTTTCAGGAAAACGAATTGGTAAATCGTATTCGGCGAGGATGGCATGCATTTCAGCGTTGTTATCGCCAACATCGCCAAGTACTTCGATGATTTCGCCAAACGGATTTTTGGCACGAGGTGGCCACTCCGTAATTTTGGCAATGGCTTTTTGCCCGTCTTTCGCGCCATTCAGCTTTTCATTCGGAATAAACAAATCGAACCCAACTTTCCCGGAGGGAATAAAAAAGGCAAAATTGCGCGACTTTGAAATTGTGCCTACAAAAGTTGATTTTGCCCGTTCAACAATTTCAACGACTTCGCCTTCGGGTTGCTGTTTTTTGCGCAAAGCATACAATTGTACTTTTACCTTATCGCCTTCCATGGCATGGTTCAGGTTGCGGCTCGACACCAAAATTGGTTTGTCAACTTCTTCAGATACGATGTAGGCAAATCCCTGAGGTTGAATGTCAACGGTTCCGATAACCGCTCCGCTTCGCGATTTCAATTTGTATTTTCCGCGCTGTACGCTTTGCAGATTCTCGCTTTCGGTCAATTCTTCGAGTACCACAAAAACAAGTTTTGTGATTTCAGGGTCTTTTATTTTTAGCAGTTCGGCAATTTGCTTGTAATTGTATGTTCGTTCCGGATTGTCGTAAAAGAGGTTCAGAATTGCATTTTTAAGTTTGGGCTTATTGAAAGCTTCGACCAGTTTGTCTATTTTATTTTTCTTCTTTTTGGCCATTTATTGTGTTGTTAATTTTGAGTTGAAGTTAGGAAACATTTTCCGAAACCCTTTCTGCAAGTATAGTTAATTAGCCAAAATGAGATCAAAAATAACCTAATTAACAAAATTTCAGGATCTTTTGGTTTTGTTGATGTTTTTTGACATCGCTTCACACAATCGTAAATTACATTTGCTGAATATCAAAATCACAAAAACTGAAATAGTACGAAGCCCGTGAGATTGAAATCACCTCAAATCGTCAAAGCAATTCAGCATTTGTTTTCAGAAAAACAAAAACAGCAGAAACTCAAAATTGGCCGGATGTCCTGAATTTCAGGATTTCCGGCTTTTTTATTTTCGATTTTAAAACATTGGGAATTGTCCGGTTTTTAATTTTGTACATTCGTGAAGGATTATGCCAATCCTGAAGTTTTAAAACCGGACTTTGATGAAACAGTTTCTTTTTCTGATCTTAGTTTTAGCTTTTCAGTTTGTTAAGGCTCAGGCTCCCGATCCTGATTTTAATGATAAAATGGCATTGAGCGAAAGCCGGATTCTGCTGAAGTCTGCTGCATTTGCTGAATCTGACGATTATTCAAGTTTCGATTTAATCTATCAGCGGCTGGATTTTTCGGTTGATCCGGCAATCAGCTACATTTCAGGTTCGGTATATTCATTGGCTAAAATGCTTGAAAGCAATGTGTCTCAAATTAGGTTTGACCTGGCTGATGAAATGACGGTGGATTCGGTTTGGTACAATGATAACATGATTCATTTCGTACATTCAGGCAATAAAATAAGTATTGAATTGCCGGCGCCTTTGCCAAAAGACAGCATAGTTTCGGTTCAGATTTATTATCGTGGAGCGCCGCCAAAAACCGGCTTCGACTCTTTTACCGTGACAAAACACAGCAATGTTCCGGTGCTCTGGACTTTGTCGGAACCTTACGGGGCAAGGGATTGGTGGCCGTGTAAACAAAGTTTGGCCGACAAAATTGATTCAATGGATGTTTTCGTTACCTGTCCTCAGCAATACAAAGCAGCGTCAAACGGGAAACTATTATCGGATGCGGTATCTGGCGCGTTCAGAACGGCACATTGGAAACACCGATTTCCGATCGCGACGTATTTGGTAGGCATTGCGGTGACCAATTATGAAGCGTATTCCAACTTTTTGGAGATGGGCGATGGCAGCAATATTGAAGTTCTAAACTATGTTTATCCTGAATACCTGACTCAGGCCAAAACAAGTGGTGAAAACATCCTGAGCATCCTTTCGCTGTACAATTCGAAATTCATTACCTATCCCGTTTGCTTCCGAAAAATATGGGCACGCGCAATTTAGCTGGGGCGGCGGAATGGAGCATCAAACCATGAGTTTTATGACCTCGCTTGATTTTGAACTGGTCGCGCACGAAATGGCTCACCAGTGGTTTGGAGATTATGTGACACTGGCGAGCTGGCACGACATCTGGCTAAATGAGGGATTCGCTACTTATTTGGCCGGGCTTTCGTACGAAAATCTGCTTGACGGTTATTATTGGCCAATCTGGAAAAACTTTGAGGTAAATAAAATCATTTCAGCGCCAGATGGTTCCGTTTATGTGGCAGATACTACAAACGTAACCCGGATTTTTGATAGTCGATTATCCTATTCGAAAGGAGCATATCTTTTGCACATGCTTCGCTGGGAAATGGGCGACCAAAAGTTTTTTCAGGGAATGAAAGAGTATTTACTCGATCCGGAAATCGCCAACAAATTTGCCAGTCAGGAAAAATTTGTACACCACATGGAAACGGCTGCCGACACAAGTTTCACGGAGTTTTTCGACGATTGGTATTACGGACAGGGCTACCCGGTGTACGATCAGTATTTTTATACCGATTACGGCGATTTTGGAAAGGTCAAACTCCATGTCAATCAGAGTTCATCCGATCCTTCGGTTTCGTTTTTCGAAATGAACTTACCAGTTAGGGTATGGAGAGGTGGGCAATCCAAAGATTTGCGACTCCACAACACCATACAAGGTCAGGAATTTGTTATTTCGGACGAGCCAATTGATTCGGTTCAGTTCGATCCTGACAAATGGTTGATTGCCAAAGTCGACAGAGTTTCATCGTCGGTGCAGCTGGAAAAACAGCAGCAAATACAAATAATTCCTGAATATGCATCGAATCAAATTCGGGTTATTATTCCAGACTTTTCAGGAAATGCATGGCTGAATATATTTGATTCACAAGGACGACTTGTAATGAAAGCTAATCTTTTTCGAAGCAATTCAGAAATTCAAATCAGGTCACTTCAAAATGGACTTTATCTGGCTGAAGTCAACTCAAAACGATTTAAGCAGGTAACTAAAATTGTAATCTCACGCTAGATTTAATTTGTTTTTTCCTGACCAATGCTGTTGATTGCTATTCGAAATTTCTTGAAATTCGTAACGAACCAAAACCTATGAACATGACCAGACTTATTAATTCACTTTTCATTTCAATTTTACTTCTCGTAGCTATCGACGGTTACGCACAAAATTCATCCGACAATTCGTTGCCGATCAAAGGTTTTTGTATCGGAATACCGGGGGATGCAGAAATTGATGCGTTCGTTAAATTTATTGCTGAAGAACTAGCGCCAAGAAAAGTCAATACGTTAATTCTCAGGATCGATTACGGGTATCAGTACGAAAGTCATCCCGAATTGCGGGATGCTGATGCGCTTACGAAGGCTGAAATTAAAAAGCTTGTCGCTGTTTGTCGCGAAAACCAAATTCAGCTAATTCCTCAGATTAATTTGC
Source organism: Prolixibacteraceae bacterium (assembly GCA_963677955.2). Lineage (GTDB taxonomy): Bacteria > Bacteroidota > Bacteroidia > Bacteroidales > Prolixibacteraceae > Aquipluma. The sequence continues at coordinate 1,371,500 of CAXXQR010000001.1, read as the reverse complement.
TGGGGCACCAGTCCTGGGCGTCAAAAGTCAATAATCTATTGCGTGTTTATCCCGAATTTGACGAAACTCCCCATGTGAAAATGCCGGAAAAATACGAATGGCCCAACAGCGATGGCCTGTATTGTAAAAGCTATTGCCCGCTGCATCCCGATGTTCACAAAGTGGTATTTGATCTGGTTGACGAAATTTGCGATGTTTTTGAAACCAATGCTTTTCATGCCGGAATGGACGAAGTTTTCTACATTGGCGACGATAAATGTCCGCGCTGTTCGGGTCGCGATAAAGCCGAACTTTTTGCCGGTGAAGTGAACTTGATTCGCAATCATCTGGCACAGAAAAATCGGAAGCTTTGGATTTGGGGCGACCGCCTGATTGATGGGAAAACCACGGGAATGGGCATGTGGGAAGCCAGTATGAACAACACGTATCGCGCTATCGATATGATTTATAAAGATGTGATGATTTGCGACTGGCATTACGAACGCCCTGACCAGACTGCGGTTTATTTCGCAACAAAAGGTTTGAGTGTGGTGACTTGTCCATGGCGAATGCCTGAAAATGCGATAAAGCAAACTCAAGATATGTTCCGTTTCCGGGCTTCGGTTACTCCTGAAATGCGGGAACGTTTTCAGGGAATGTTGCAAACTGTTTGGACTGATGCTGGCCAGTTTATGGATGAATTTTACGGACAAAAACCAGGCAACAATGAGAACGGTTTTTCGCAGACCAAAACGTTCAAAGCATTGTTCAGCGAAATTGCATCGCAGGAAAATGTTTCAAAATAGATAGTCTACAGAACTAGAAATCAAAAATTTTCTCTTTGATCTTGAGAGAAGATTTTTGATTTTTAAATTGAAAATTAAAATTATTCCTTCGTTTCTGCCGGTGGAGGAGGTGGTGGTGCTACAGGAGCAGGCTTCACTTCCCTGAAGATTTTAACCTGAACAGCGGTTGGTCCTTTTTGTCCCATTTCAACTTCGTAATTCACCAGGTTTCCTTCTTTAATTTCTTCCAGGACATTATTTACGTGTACAAATACACTTTCCTGTGTTTCAAGGTCACGGATGAACCCGAATCCTTTTGACGTGTTGAAAAATGTAACTGAGCCTTTCCTGATTGGGTCGGGTACGTTATTGGGATCACTTTTTGGAATGCTGATTTCGATATCTTCTAATTTAACCACAGTTTTTTTCGATGGATCAGGAGGTGTTGACGTAATCATTCCGTTTTCATCAACATAGGCAATCATGTCGTCCAGACTACTACTCTTTTCTCCATCTTTGCGACTGAGACGTTTTTGTTCTTTTTCTTTTCTTTTCTTTTCTTTTTTATTTCTTACTTCTTTTTTGTTAAATGACTCCTGCGATCTACTCATAAGTGAATTTTAATTTTGGTATTGTGTGTTAATTATCAGATTATCTTGATTTTATTTTAATTGTTGACTTAGGTTTTTCGATTGTGTCATCCGTAATTCCTCCATTTTTCAGGAAAAAACTGATGAAAGCGCTCTATAAATCAATCAAAAAATCAGGATACCAATTTGAAATATGTCTGAATTCCCAATAGAATAATGCGATAAAACCGCTTATTATCAAACCTGCAATTTTTCTCAAATGTACACTTTTAATTTTAGTGTTTTACATTTCAGATTCATAAATCCAAATTTTGAATGAATGAAATGATCATTTAATCACCATTTTAGACTAATCTTACCCCGAGTTTGACTCATTGAAAGCCAGCTAGACCTTGTTTTTTCGGTCCTTCAATTCTTAACTTTTTATCCATAAATTCCTTTTGGGTAACCTAAGTCACCATCGGTTTATACCGAGATACCTATCTTTGAACAAAATTTTAGATTTAAGAGACATGTTTCATAACGTAGGAAAAATCGATCGTATAATCCGGATAATTCTGGCAGTTTTGTTTGCCACTCTTTATTTCACCAATATAGTTGAAGGGAAGTGGGCCGACGGTGCAATAATTTTAGCTATTGTGTTGGCCATGACTAGTTTGCGTCAGTGCTGTCCGTTATATGCCATTCTTGGTTTCGGAACCTGTGGCGTAAAATCTGATAAATCGGAAATTACGATTAAAACAGAAAAGCTTAAACTTTGAATCTCCGGAACCGTTTTGTTTTTGGCCGCCCATCTGATACCTTTCAGGAATAATCATTTCAGTAGGATAAATATTTTAACTTATAGTCTTCAATGTCATTAATTTGAGTATTTGCCCACGCAACCTTTTTGTGGCAAATCACGTCTTGACAATATCACTTTGAATTTCCTGATCGTATGAAGAAAATTTTACTTTTTGTACTATTGTTATCCGGATTAATGGCAGAAGCACAAACTTTTATTACCAGCGGAAACTGCAAAGCCCAATTTAAATATGAGGTGAACGATAAGCTGATGTCGCCAATGGCCGCAACGGCTATTAGTTTTTACGATGCTTCTGAAGGTAATATTACAGGTTGGTTCTGGGACTTTGGCGATGGGAATACAAGTCAGGAACAAAATCCGCTTCACATTTACCTTCGCACATCAGAGGCTGACGGAAATATAAATCCTTACAAAACGGTAAGCCTGACCATTTTAACTTCCGATACCTGTAAGAGTTTTTATGCTGAAACTATTCAGATTTTTGACGACAGTTTGGTTTTAAATCCACCGGCCTGCAAAGCTGCTTTCAAATATTGTCAGTCTGGTTTGGATACAGTTAATGAAAAAGCTACGATTCAGTTTACTAATCTTTCAGAGGGCCAGGAACTGAGTTATTTCTGGCAAATTGACGGCATTCAAACGAGCACCGAAAAAGAACCTTCGTTGACTTTCGACCTTTCGCAAAAGGAGCATAAAGTTTGTTTAACGGTAAAAGGATCAGATGATTGCAGTGATTCTTTTTGCGATGCTGTATATGTAAGTTATCCTACGGACACAGTTATTTATCCCGACGAATGTAAAGCCTATTATAAATATTCTGTAAATCATTCAGTCCAGACATTTGCTCCTGCTTTGGTTCTGGATTTTTTTGGTGTAGCTTTTCCAGAAGCGATTGACTGGAAATGGGATTTTGGCGATGGAACGACAAGTACCGATCAGAATCCGACTCATATTTTCAATTTCCCTTTGGTTATTGACAATGTGTTGGCCGATCCCAATCCGTTCAGAAATGTATGCCTGAAAATTACCACGGCTTCAGGCTGTATTGCAGAATGGTGCGAAACAATCAATATTTACATGCAGTCGACTCCTCAATGCCATGCCTGGTTTAAATATTACAGAGATTCAACCGCAATAACAATTCCTGAAGTAATTCCATACCATTTGATTGATGTCTCGGAAGGTGACGTAACAAGTCGAATCTGGAAATTCGAGGATGGTTCGACAAGTACAGAAGCTGAACCCCGTGTTAGTTTTGATTTTCAGAAACCAAAACAGAATGTTTGTCTGACCATTTCAACATCCGACGGTTGCACAAGCACCTGGTGCGAGACAATTTTTGTTACGGATATAAAACCTGATACAATCATCAATAGCGGAACCGCAGACGTTTATGCAATGCGCTACATTTCGAGTTTTCCAATCTGGATGTCGTCGTGTGCCGGATATGTAAAAGCTCAGGTTTACCGAAATGACACAATTATTGATGCGGACAATTATGTGTGGTCGACGGGCGCTGAAGGGCAGGAAATTAAGGGACTTTGTCCCACTCGAATTTACACGGTAAAAGCTACAACTGTTGATGGAACAGTAGTTTCAGGAACGTTTAAATTCAATTCTGACGGAACAGTTACGGAAGCTCCTTACAATTGGTGGGTAAGCGGAGTTAAAGATAATCCGCTATTGCTGAATGATTTGTATAACAATGATTACACTACAGAATGGGAGTTGTGCGATGGTACTATCGTCAGAAGTGATAGTATTCCACAAAATTCGAAAAATTGTGGTGATGAAGATGCAACAATGATCCTGAAAGACGGTGCCGGAAATATTGTGTATACGAAAACTGTTTCAATGAAAGCGCTTGTAACCAATGTCAAGCCTCAGTTGACAGAGTCTTCAATAAGATTGTTCCCAAATCCAGTGGAGGATGTTTTAAATCTTAAATACTTAGGAAAGCATTTGTCAGAAATGAAGGCTGAAATCTTTGATATCGCAGGAAAGAAAATTTCAACACGAATCTTATTTGACGTTCATTCAGGAGAAAATATTAGTTTGAATGTTCTTGCACTAAAAAAGGGAATTTACCTCTGCAAGATAACATCGGGAAAAGATCTTATCAGCCTGGAAAAGTTTGTAAAATAGGCTGGTACGAAATGTCAGTTCATAAGCAAAAGCCCGGTTGAATAAGTTCAACCGGGTTTCCTTTTGTTCCTTTTTTTGACTGACTATTTTTTAAATTCAATTTTGAATGCTACGACTTGCCAGTTGGGTAAATTAGCTGGTTTTGAAATCACGAGCGCATCGGCGTTCTGATTCCATTTCAATTTTTCGGCTACACCAAGCATTTGAACCGAAGCCACAGTTTTGTTACTGATTCTTGAATTCTTCCCCAGCGAAGCAATTTTAATGGCATCGGTTGGTTTTTCCATGCAAAAAGCATATAGTGTTTCGCCTTTTGTGGTAAAACGTATGTCGTTTGATTCGTAAGGACGAACATCTTTTACTCCGCCAAACTGACCTTTTGCCTGATTCTTTTGTGTTGAAGGACCTTCGCCATAAACTTTCCACGGCCTGGTTCCATATATTCCTTCTCCGTTAACTGGCGTCCATTTTGCAATTTCTTCCAGAATCGCCAAAACATCTGGCTCAAGGTCGCCTTCAGGAGTTTGAACGACATTCAGGAGAAGGTTGCCGTTTTTGCTTACAATATCGACAAGCATTTGGATAACCTGTGTTCCGGTCATGTATTTTTGTCCGGTTCGGTAAAACCAATCGCCAATTGAAGTGTCTGTTTGCCAAGGGAAAGGGCTGATCGAATCCAATGCACCTCTTTCCACATCCTGAACCCATCTGCCTTCCGAGGGACGCAATTTGGCGGTGTAAACGACGTTCTGTTTCCCGCCATTACTTGCCAAATCTTGGTTGTAATAATGTGCCAGCATGGTCCGGCCAATTTCGCCAAACGGAAGTTCACTATCCGAATAAAGTAAATCAGGATGATACATATCTATCAACTCATCAATTTTCGAAAGCCAGTCTTTTTGGTTTTGGAGATCCGTGGTCAGCCAGCCTTTATCATCAGGAGCAGCTTTTTTGTGGTATAAATCTGCGTATTCTTCATTGTTGCCATCGTATGGAACTCCAGCCATTGGTCCGGTCTTGTCGGTTCCACGGCTAACCTGAAACCAGGTATAGCTGGCACCCAAATGTTCGGAAGCGCCAAAACGTAACCCTTCCTTTTTAGCTGCTTTTTGCCATAACCCGACTACGTCTTTTTTCGGTCCCATATTTACCGAATTCCATTTGTGCAGTTTCGAGTTCCAAAGAAAGAAGTTGTCGTGATGGGTTCCCATACTCACAAAATATTTGGCGCCAACTCTTTTATAAAGAGCCATCAGTTTTTCAGGATCCCAGCGTTCAGCTTTCCAAAGTGGAATGATGTCTTTGTATCCAAATTTGGAGGGATGCCCATATCTTTTCAGGTGATCTTCGTAATCCCGGGTTTCCCATTCGTTTCCGGTTTGCATGTACATGTTTCTGGCGTACCAGTCTCCCTCGCGTGGAACGGCCTGAGGACCCCAATGCGCCCAGATTCCGAATTTGGCATCGCAAAACCAATCGGGATATTTGTACTGATGAAAAGATTCATCGGTTGGTTTGAAAGGGCCTTCCGCATTTGTTGGTGTTTGAGCCGGAACTGAAAAAGTGCCTAAGGCGATCAACAATCCCAATACTCCTGCTTTTTTGATCAAGCTGATTCTCATAGATTAAGTTTTGTAGGTTAATATAATATCACTCTATTTTAAACGCTGAAGCGAATTCAGCCATATTCAAATCATCTCAAACACCTTGAAAAGCTCCGGAGATCCTGAATTTGTTTCAGGATATTTTGCTTTGAACCCCGATAAAAAATTACAAATACTGGTTTAAATTTCGTTTTGTAATTTCGCCAACGACTGCTTTTATGTCTTCGGCACGGTCGCGCTTGCAAACCAAAATTGTATTTCCTTCCTGAACAACAATTACATCTTCGAGTCCAACCACAGCCACCAAGCTGTCGGGAGCATAAACGTATGAATTCTTTGTGTCGAGCAGAATGGCTTCACCGGTTTGCGCATTTCCATTCTCGTCTTTTTTATCGTATTTGTAAACTTCTTCCCAGCTTCCCAGATCGTTCCATACAAAGTCGCCCTGAACAAGAAATACATTGTCGGCTTTTTCCAGAATTCCGTAGTCGATTGAAATCGATTCGACTTCGCCATAAATTTTCGTCAACGCTTCTTCGTAATCGGCTGCCCCAATGTGCTCTTTTATGCTGAGTAGATCGGAATACAGCGCCGCTGCATATTTTTTTACCGAATCGAGAAATACCGAGACTTTAAAAATGAAAATTCCGCTGTTCCAGTAAAAGCCTCCGGTTTTCAAATAGCCGGTGGCTACTTCCAGATTTGGTTTTTCAACAAACTTGTTTACTTCGAACGACCGAATGGTTTGTCCAATCTTCACTTCATCGGCTGTTTTTACATAACCGTATCCGGTTGCCGGATGTTTTGGCGTTATCCCGATGGTTACAATTCCACCTTTTTCTTCAGCAATTTTGGCTGCCGATTCAATGGTTTGCCTGAAAAGTTCGTCGTTCTGAATCAAATGATCAGACGGTGAAACGACCATAATTCCATCAGGATCTTTTTCACCAATAAACAATGCCGCCAGGCCAATGGCCGGAAGCGTATTTTTTCCGAATGGCTCATAAATCAGGTTTTCTTTCGGCAAATTCGTCGTTTGTTCTTCCAGAACACCTTGCTGACTTTTCGCTGAGACTACATAAATACTTTCTTCAGGAATAAAATTGGCGAACCGTTGTACCGTTTCCTGAATCAGCGATTTGTCGCCAAAAAGACTCAAATATTGTTTCGGTTTTTTCGCCACGCTTCTGGGCCAGAATCGTGTCCCGGAACCACCGGCCATAATCAGACAATAGTTTTTGCTCATTTTCGTAAGGATTATTTTGTGTAAAGATTTACGTTTTAAACTAAGTTCCTGAAACAATTAACAACATATTTCATAGTTCAGTTTTCACCTTTCAAAAATAAGACATCCGAATAAACTATTCGTCATGAAATTGGACAAGAATCTTTAAGACTGCTCCCGTGTTTTCAGACCATGCTTTCATGGCTCCAGGTGCATCTTCCGGTTTAATGACTCTCGAAATAAGTATTTTCTCATCAACGGTGCTGTTCTTCAGGTATTTAATTACAGCCTCGAAATCGGATGGATTGGCATTTCGCGAACCCAAAATCTGTAATTCTTTTTGCACCCAAAGTCTTGTCGGGAATGGAATATCGTCTTTGGCATACCCGATACAAACCACGCGTCCGGCAAAAGCTACTTCTTCGATGGCAGCTTTGTAAGTGATCGGATTCCCTGCCGCTTCAACAACAACTGTTGGCCCGTCGCCATTGGTAATTTTTACAAGCTCTTCGTGCAAGTTTTGTTTGATGGAATTGATTGTAAAACTGGCGCCCAGCATTTTGGCAACTTCCAGTTTCGAATCGTCAATATCGACGGCAATTACCGTTGCACCGCGAAGGTTTGCGCGAACGATGGCTCCGCTACCAATCATTCCACAACCAAAAACAACCACAGTGTCCAGGTCTGTGACTTGTCCGTTGTCAATGGCATGAAATCCAACAGTCATTGGCTCGACGAGTGCCAGTTGAAAAGCTGATAATTCATCGTCGGCAATCACTTTTTGCCAGGGAATGCTGATAAATTCAGCCATGGCGCCTTCACGCTGTACGCCAAGCGTTTGATTGTACCTGCAGGCATTGTAGCGCTTTTGTTTGCACGAAGTGCACTGTCCGCAATTGGTATACGGAACAACAGTTGCGCGCATACCAATCCTGAATTCTTTTGGAACATCGTTGCCCAAATCCTGAATAGTTGCAGATATTTCGTGTCCCGGAACACGTGGATATTGGACCATTGTGTTTTTACCCAGATAGGTACTCAGGTCGGAGCCGCAAAACCCTATATAATTGATTTTTAACAGAATGTCGTTGGTTCCAATCACCGGCATTTCACGCTCAACCAATTTCATCGAGCCGGCTTGTGTTATTTCAATTGCTTTCATTTATTGCGTTTTATTTCTAAAGTTGATAAACATTTAGGGCATTTTCAGATAAAATCTGGTCCCTTTCCATAAGACTAAATCCTAAAATCGCTTTTTTTACCTGATTCAGCCAACCGACGTAATTTGTGGCCACCAGGCAAACGGGCCAATCGGAGCCAAACATCAGGCGCGATGGGCCAAAAGCTTCCAAAACCACATCGAAATAGGGCTGTAATTGCGCTTCTGTCCAGGTTTTGTAATTCGCTTCTGTTACCATTCCGCTGATTTTGCAGGATACATTTTCGCGCTTGCTTAACTCAGCCAGGTTTTGTTTCCAGGCATCGATTTCGTTGAGTTTAATTTTGGGTTTTGCCATGTGATCAAGCACAAATTGCTGTTCCGGATGCTGATCGACAAATCGAATGGTATTGGGAAGTTGATTTTCAGTGATCAGAATGTCGTAAACCAGATTGTAATTTTTCAGCAACGAAACTCCCCGGTTAAAATCTTTCCGGAGAATAAATTCGGGATCGGGTTCTCCCTGAATGACATGACGCACACCTTTCAGTCGTTTGTTGCTGGCGTATTTTTCAAGAATCTCGTCCACATTTTTGGCTGCCAACGGAACCCAGCCAACAATTCCTTTGATAAAATCATTTTCAGCAGCCATTCTTAATAACCAATTGGTTTCTTCCAAAGATTGCCGGGCCTGAACCGAAACTACACCCTGAACATCAGCCTGTGCGAGGGTTTCCTGTAATTGTTCAGGCAAAAAGTTTTGCCGGATGACTGACATCTCGTCGTCAATCCAATCGTATTCAACTGGATCATAATTCCAAAAATGATGATGCGTATCGATTATCATGGAATGAAATTTAGAGATATGGATAATCTGAATTGATCACTCGTTCGGCTTTTAAATCTTTCCAGAAGCTCTCCGGAAAATCAGTTTCGAGAACTGTTTTATTATGTGCCATTCGCTTAGGTTTACTCGGGTTCAGCGCAACCGCTTCAATTTGTGGAGCTGACAGCGCAAATCTCAAACAGGCGTCGCCGGGCTCAATGTTGTGTTTTTGGCATACGGCAAAAAACTTTTCGCGCCAGGCAAATAAATGTTGGTCAGAAGTATCATTTTCATTAGTCAACCGGTAATCGAAAAACTTGCCACCAGTTAAGAAGCCTGCATTAAAAATGGCCGAGTTGATTATTTTTACTCCATCATTTTTAAGTTGAACGAAAAAGTCCAGGATTTCTTTCGGATGATGATAAATCGTGAATTTATTGGCAAACATTACCCAATCAAAGTCGACCTGACCGTACAATTCTTTAATTACTAACCAATCTTTTGAACCTGTTCCAACTGCCTTTACTTCGCCTTTCGCTTTCAATTCAAACAAAGCTTTGTAAGCTTCCAGAATATCGTCAACCCTTTTTTTGCGGTCTTCCGAATTCGTGGCAGCCATCAAATATTCATCAGGATCATGAACCGAAACCACTTCAGGTTTGTAGGTTCCACCCAGCAATTCGCATCCCTGTTGCCAGCATTCCAGAATTCCGTCGTAACTTATTTTCTGAACCGCATCATATTTCAGGTTTGCCCATGCTCCCTTTTCAAAAGTTGGTTCCGGCGTGGTAAGCGGAACACGGTACCATCCTAGTTTGTTGCTGATTGTGATTTGATCCGGAGAAATCCCCAGTTTTTCGAGGCCACTTCCAATCACTTCAAGCGCAAGTCCGGCACCATATTTCCCGGCCGAGTCAATCATCACCTTTCCGGTGCCCACCCGAAACCATTCCTGCATCAGAGCGAGCTTCTCTGCTTCAGAAAGTTCGCGGTACAAATTGCCCAGGTAGCTGGTTCCGTAAATAATCTTTGGAAAGTCGGGTTCTGTATTTGGGTTGTTTCGATTCATCATTTTTCAATAAATGCAACAATTCAGAATGTAAATTTCTCCTATCTCAAGCAATTAAACAAGAAGATGAGTTTGACCATCCTCCTGCAAACCTTTGCACAAACCTTTGCGGCACGAAAAGAATGTTCTCAAACACACATTTTTGAGGTGATCAGGCAATTAAACCTACAAGTTCCGCTAAAATGCTTGCAGGTTTTTTGTTTGATCCTGTTTCACAAAAGTCTGAAATAAAAAATAAATTTGTGCCAGACACACCTTCTATGAGCAAACGGCATATTTCATTAAAGGATTTGGCGCACGAACTGGGCGTTTCCATTTCAACAGTTTCGCGGGCGCTAAATAATCATCCGGACATTAGTCCTGAAATGACGCGAAAAGTTCAGGAACTGGCGGCTGCCTGGAATTACACACCCAACCCGCTGGCGATGGGTTTGCTCAAGCAGGCAACCCGCATGATTGGCGTAATTGTTCCGGATTTGGTTACTCACTTTTATTCGTCGATTATCTCCGGAATTGAAGACATCGCTGAAGAAAAGGGCTATTACATTGTCATTGCTTCATCGAATGAGACTTTAAAAAAGGAGATCAGTTCGGTTGAGAATTTGCTAAAGACACGAGTGGAAGGTCTGATCGTTTGTTTAAGTCAGGAAACCAGAACTTACGATCATTTCGACCGACTCCTCAACAATGGTATTCCTTTGGTATTTTTCGACCGTGTTTGCCGAAGGGATGAAGTTCCTGTTGTAGTTGTCGACAATGTGGAAGCATCGTTAAAAATCACAAGGCATTTTTATTCGAACGGATTTCGTCGGATTGCCTACATTGCCGGACCTCCGCACTTAAATATTTCGCAGGAAAGAACGCTTGGATATATTTCAGGACTGGAATCCTGCAGATTAGATTTTCGGCCCGAATATCTTGAAAAATGTGATATGAGTCCGGAAAGTGCAACCAAAGCAACAGCGCGTTTGCTGAGTCTTCCTGAAAAACCTGACGCTATTTTTGCCATCAACGATACTGCTATTTTTGCTGCGATGAAAGAAATAAAGCGTCAGGGATTGCGCATTCCGGAAGATATTGCACTGGTTGGGTTTACTGATGAATTTCATTCCACGGTTGTCGATCCACCGTTAACTTCCATTACTCACCCGACTTTTGAAATGGGGCAGGAGGCTGCACGATTGTTTTTCAGGCAAATCGAAAATCAGGAAACTGAACCCGACGAAGTTGTGCTGAAAACGAAACTTGTCGTTCGAAAATCGTCGGTGAAATAATTTCAGGCACAAAAAAAAGCCCTGAAATGAATTCAGAGCTTTTCGTAAAAGTTATTTCAGGAGAAATTAATCGGGTAAATAACCACGAATAATTCCACGTTTCGAATCTTTAATGAATAACAGAACCTCATCACGTTCGGTTGAAGCTGGCATTTCTGCCTCAATAATTTCAACCGCTTGCGAAATATTCAGTCCTTTTTGGTAAATATATCGATAGATTTCCTGAATCTCGCGAATTTTCTCGTTGCTGAAATTGCGGCGCCTTAAGCCAATGGAGTTGATGCCAACATACGAAAGTGGCTCGCGTCCGGCTTTTATAAATGGTGGAACGTCTTTACGAACAAGAGATCCTCCTGCGATCATGACATGAGAACCTACACGCACGAACTGATGAACGGCAACCATTCCGGCGAGAATGGCGTAATCATCAACAATTACTTCGCCAGCCAACTGTGTGTTGTTTACTAAAATAACATTGTTGCCAACCACACAATCGTGTGCTACATGCACATAAGCCATCAGCAGGCAATTACTTCCTACAACGGTTTTGCCTTTGGCTGCAGTTCCCCTGTTTATGGTTACAAACTCACGAATCGTAGTATTGTCGCCAATTTCAACGGTTGAATATTCTCCCCTGAATTTTAAATCCTGCGGAACAGCTCCAATAACTGCTCCCGGGAAAATCCGGCAGTTTTTTCCAATCCGTACGCCGGGCATAATGGTCACACTCGATCCGATTCGGGTACCTTCACCAATAATTACATCTTTATCAATGGATACAAATGGTTCAATAACTACGTTGTCAGCAACATTTGCTTCTGGGTGCACGTAGGCTAATGGTTGTTTCATTTCTCCGCTATTTTCTATTTAATTTATTTTCACTATTTGGGCCATATAATCGCCTTCAGCAACAATTGAATCGCCGACATAACAGAGTCCGCGCATTTCACAAATGCCACGACGAATTGGCGAAGTAAGTACTATTTTAAAAATAATTGTATCTCCCGGCACAACTTTTTTCCTGAATTTCACATTGTCGATCTTCATAAAATAGGTCGAGAACTTTCCCTCCATATTGCGCAAAACAAAAATGCCGCCGGCCTGAGCCATTCCTTCGACAAGCAAAACACCCGGCATAACAGGTTCATTCGGAAAATGTCCCTGAAAAAAAGGTTCGTTTACCGTCACATTTTTTATGCCAACAATATAATCTTTCTGAATGTCGATCACTTTGTCGACTAAAAGAAATGGGAACCGGTGTGGTAGCAGCTCTTTTATTTTATTGACATCCATTAGGACAGGGCCATTGGGATTGTAATGGGGTGCTTTTTCTTTCGACTGTTCTTTTTGAATGGCCTTCATAAGCACTTTTGCAAATTCGGTATTTGCACTGTGACCAGGTTTTGTGGCTATGATCCGTCCTTTAATTCGTTTCCCGGCCAATGACAAATCGCCAATAACATCAAGCAACTTGTGACGGGCACATTCATTATCGAAATGAAGATCAACATTATTCAGTATTCCCTGTGCTTTTACTTCAACTCGCTTGTGATTAAAGAGGTCGGCTATCCGGTCGAGTTCTTCCTGCCCAACCACACGATCCATGATGACAATGGCACTATCAAGGTCGCCTCCTTTTACCAGATTATTCTTTAACAGAAATTCAAGTTCGTGTAGGAATACAAAAGTGCGACAATTGGCTATTTCGTCTTTAAATTTACTAAGCGACTCGAGCGAAGCAAACTGGTTGTTCAAAACGGCTGAATTGAACGATATCAGAATATTTAAATTGTATTCAGAATCAGGTAAAGCAATAATTTCGGAACCGGTTTTCTCGTTTTTATAGACCAGCCTCTCCGTGATCACAAAATATTCACGTTCAGCATCTTGTTCAACAATTCCGGCTTCTTCTATAGCCTGAACAAAATGTCGGGCACTTCCATCCAGAATTGGCACTTCTTCATTGTCTATTTCAACCAGAACATTGTCGAGATCCATGCCGGTTAAGGCAGCCAAACTATGTTCGAGGGTACTCACACGTGCATCGTTAATTCCGATTACAGTTCCTCTTGAAGTATCCAGAACGTATTCGGCACTGGCCGGAATAACTGGTTTTCCTTCCAGATCAATGCGTTGATATTTGAATCCGTGGTTAACCGGGGCCGGTTTAAAAGTCATTGTCACAACGCAATTGGTGTGCAATCCTTTACCACTGATCGAAAATTCTTTCGCTAATGTTTTTTGCTTAACTGTCATTGCTGTTTCAATTATTCTTCTAGCTTGCTTTTAATCTGAGCTACCTGTTTGGCCAAATCCAGAACCTGTTCACGTAGAGCGGGCAGATTCCGGTATACAACAGTAACTTTGGCTGCCTGGGCAATGTCCATAGCTGGCGCCAGTAAAACAGTTTTATTTGATTTGATGTTATTCGAAGCACCCGTCATCGCACCCAAATTAACATTATCACCAATGGTGATGTGTCCCGCAACCCCAACCTGACCACCAAAGCGGCAGTTCTTTCCGATTTTTGTTGATCCTGCAATGCCTGTGAGTGCAGCCATTACCGTATTTTCACCTATTTCAACGTTGTGAGCTATCTGAACTAAATTGTCAATTTTTGTTCCTCTCCGGATAATAGTTGAACCCATTGTGGCACAGTCAATTGTTGTATTGGCGCCAATTTCAACAAAATCTTCCAGAATAACATTTCCAACCTGCGGTATCTTTTTATAAGTACCATCCTCAGTTGGGGCAAAGCCAAATCCATCAGAACCAATTACTGCACCTGCATGAATAATACACGCATTCCCAATTTTTGAGTCGTCGTATATCTTTACTCCTGAATATAAAATGCAGTCATCACCAACGATCGAATTATCGCCGATATAGGCTTGAGGATATATTTTTACATGATTTCCAATCTTCACATTTTTGCCTATATAGGCAAAAGCACCAACATAAATATCTTTACCAATTTTGGCTGAGGCGTCAATAAACGATGGATTTTCAATGCCAACTTTATTTCCTTTGGCTTGCTGATACAATTCCAAAAGGGAGGCAAATGCCTTGTAAGCATCAGAAACTCTGATGAGCGTGGCTTTTACGGTTGATTCAAGCTCCAAATCCTTATTAACAATGACAATGGTTGCCTCAGTTTCGTAGAGGTACTTGTTGTATTTCGGATTGGCTAGAAATGCTAAGGTTCCGGGCTTCCCTTCTTCAATTTTAGCTACATCGGAAACAGTAGCATTGGCATCTCCTTCGACTGTACCTCCCAGAAAATCAGCTATACTTTGAGCTTTGAATTCCATATTTCTTTTCAATTTGCCGTGCAAAAATAGTTTAAATTACTTAATGTCCAATTCTTTCGGATAACAGATGAAATATTTCCTGACCGTTTCAGAAAAAACTGAGAGGTTTATATCTGAAGCATCAGCAATGTCGCTAATCTTATTATTTTTGAATAAAACATTAATTTTATCGCTTGAAACCTTATTGTAAGCGCTATTTGAGATGATATCCGAAATCAGGAAATACGACATCTCGTCGTCACAAACCTGAAAATGATTGCAAATTTTTTCGCTCAGCAAAGCTATTTTCTGTTCAGGAATTGGTTTTTTGCTAACCTTTATTTTATACAAACGGCGGTTTATAATACATCTTGCAAGATAAGACAACACGGTATCAGGATGGTTTTGCCACTCTTTTATCGATGCAATGATATCGTTGTCGTCGAGGTTTACAAACAGTTCAAGCACCTTGCGACCTTCAATCTGGTTATTCTGAACAAAATCTTCAAGCGTAATTTCGTGTGCCAGAAAAGCCTTCAAAACTGGAGTGGCAAATAGATCGACACCTTTGAGGGCTAGTTCGCGTGCACGTGCAAGCACATTGATTAAAAGGTATTCGGCCGATAAAACTGTTTTGTGTAAATAAACCTGCCAGTACATCAAACGGCGCGAAATCAGGAAATTCTCTACCGAATAAATACCTTTGTATTCAACAACCAGTTCATCGTTCCTTACATTCAGCATTTTAATGATGCGTTCCGACCCAATTACACCTTCCGTAACTCCTGAAAAAAAACTATCCCGGCTCAAATAGTCAAGTCTGTCCATGTCGAGCTGGCTCGATACCAGTTGATGCAGAAAGTGTTTGGGGTAACGATCAGTAAAAATTTGGATGGCCAGATCAAGTTTCCCACCAAACTGGTTGTTCAGGTCTTCCATGAGGAGGAGTGAAATTTGTTCGTGCGGAACACCTTGAACCAAGGTACTTTCCAGTACGTGCGAAAACGGCCCATGTCCAATGTCGTGCAACAGGATGGCAACCGTTACAGCATCGGCTTCATCGTCAGTTATTTCCTGACCTTTCATCCGGAGAATGCTGATGGCAGAGCGCATCAGATGAACCGCACCCAGTGCATGTTCGAAACGGGTGTGATTAGCCCCGGGAAATACCATGCACGACAAACCTAATTGCTTGATTCTGCGCAGTCGCTGAAAGTAGGGGTGTTCAATTAAATCAAAAACAAGTTCTGAGCGGATGTTGATGAATCCAAAGACTGGATCGTTGATTATTTTTTTCTTATTTGTTTTCAAGGTGTTAATTGTCTGTTTGCCTGAAGAAACACCGCAAAAATAGAAAAGTTTTTCGTTTTATGTTCTTGCGAAAAATCTGGCAAATTCAAATTTTTCACGATATTTAGAAAGCTTAATTAATTGATTTTGACAATTTAATTAAAATTACTATTTTTGTCGCGACAATTTGGGAAAACCAAAGGTAGGGGATCGAAAGTCCCCTATTTTATTACAAAGAAATGATCGACAAATCCAAAATAGCAGAATTCGTAAACGAAAAATTAACTGAAGACCAGTTTCTGGTTGATGTTTCTGTTTCGTCGAGTAATGTAATACACATCATGGTCGACAGCGATTCCGGGATTTCCATCAATCAAATCGTTGAAATCAGCAGGTTTGTTGAAAGTAAACTGGATCGGGAAACCGAAGATTTTGAATTGTCTGTTTTTTCAGCCGGATTGACTGAACCTTTCAGCCTGGTTCGTCAGTATAAGAAAAACATCGGTACTGAAATAGAAGTACTGTTGGGAAACGGTCAGAAATTGTCAGGAATACTATTGAAAGCCGACGATCAGGGAATTGATCTTGAGGTTACGACAAAAGAAAAATTGGAAGGATCAAAAAAGAAAGAACTCGTAGTTCGGGTTCATGCTTTTGGGTATCCGGAGATAAAAGAAGCAAAAAAAATATTAAAATTTTAAAACTGGTACGAGATGGAGACTCTTAATCTTATCGACACCTTTGCTGAATTTAAGGAACTGAAAAATATCGACCGCGCAACAATGATGAGCGTTTTGGAAGATGTATTTAAGAATGTTCTTCAAAAAACTTACGGCACAGATGAAAACTTCGATGTGATTATCAACATCGATAAAGGTGACTTTGAGATTTGGCGGAACAGGGAAGTTGTTGCTGACGAAGATTTTGAAGATCCGAACAGGCAGATCACCCTGAAAGAAGCCAAAAAAATTGATGCTGATTACGAAATTGGCGAAGAAGTAACCGACGAAGTGAAGTTGGCTCATTTTGGTCGCAGGGCTATTCTGAATTTGCGCCAGAATCTTGCCAGTCGCATCATGGAGCTTGAAAAAGATCATATTTATTCCAAATACAAAAACAAAATCGGCGACATTGTTGCTGGTGAAGTTTATCAGGTTTGGAAAAAAGAAATCCTTATTCTTGACGACGAAGGCAATGAACTTATTCTTCCGAGAACAGAGCAAATCCCATCAGATTATTTCAGAAAAGGCGATAATTTGCGTGCAGTGGTTTATAAAGTTGAATTGCGTAACAACAATCCGCTTATTATTTTATCGCGTACTTCTCCGGTTTTCCTCGAACGTTTGTTCGAATTGGAAGTTCCTGAAATTTTTGACGGTTTAATTACGATCAAGAAAATCGTACGTGTTCCGGGCGAACGGGCAAAAGTAGCTGTAGAATCGTATGACGAACGTATCGATCCGGTAGGTGCATGCGTGGGAATGAAAGGCTCGCGTATTCATGGTATTGTTCGTGAATTGCGAAATGAAAATATAGATGTTATTAATTTTTCGGCAAATTTGCAGTTGTTTATTCAGCGTGCGTTGAATCCGGCAAAAGTATCTTCCATTAAGTTGCACGAAGACACCAAAAGAGCCGATGTTTACCTGAAACCTGAAGAGGTTTCGATGGCAATCGGGAAAGGTGGATTGAACATCAGATTGGCCAGTCAGTTGACCGGTTATGAAATAGATGTTTATCGCGAAGTAGCTCAGGATGATGAAGATGTGAATCTGGAAGAATTTGCCGATGAAATTGAAAGCTGGGTAATCGACCAACTGAAATCAATTGGTTGCGATACGGCGAAAAACGTATTGAGCCTTACCCGGTCAGAACTGATCAAAAGAACAGACCTCGAAGAGGAAACTATCGACGAAGTTCTGAGAATACTGAAAAATGAATTTGAATAAACTGATAAGTTTGCTCAAATTATTGCATGAAAATTAGGGCATTTTAGATTTTGAATGTAAAATTGCATCATCGTTAATTCCTTAAAGATTGTTTTGAGGTTTATTTAACTGAGTGGGTTTATGGTTATAGGCAGTATAAAACGACTAAGTAAAGTAGCGCGGGATTTTAATGTGGGTATCTCAACCATCGTTGAATTTCTGCACAAGAAGGGGTTTGACATTGATACAAACCCAAATAACAAAATTTCAGACGATGCTTTTCATCTTCTTGAAAAAGAATACAAGGGAGACATCAGTCTCAAGAAGGAATCAGAAATGATTAACCTGAAGAGTCATCGTGGAGCTAAAGAGTCTTTGTCTCTTGAAGATGTGAAAGAGTCGGGACACAAGCATTTCGACGACGACTATGAAGAAGAGGAAGTCATAATTAAAGGCCATACAACCAAAAAGGCTGAACCAAATCAGCATTTTGAACCCAAACCTACCAGGCACGAAGTAAAGGAAGAACCGTTTGTAGCTTCAAAACCAGAAGTAGAGCCTGTAAAAGTAGTTGGAAAAATTGACCTCAATAACCTGCATGGCAAAAAGAAAAGCGAAGAACCTGCTCCTACTCCCGAAATAGTTAAAGAAACTCAACATAAACCTGTTCATGAAGCTAAACCAAAACAGGAAACACCAGTAGTTGAGGCTGAAGATATAAAAGCGCCAAAGGAGCATAAGGTTGAAAAGCACGAAGCACCTGTTGCCGAAGTGAAATCAGAAAATATTCAAACAGTTACCGACACAGCGAAGGCTAGTTCGGATGTTATGACAACCAATGTTCCTAAAGTTGAAGAAGTTAAGGTTGTCGGGAAAATTGATCTGGATCTTTTGAACCAGAAGACAAGACCGGCTAAAAAAAGCAAGAAACAGAAGGAAGAAGAACGGAAAGACAGGGAAAGGAGTCGCCGCGACGTTCAGAAGCCTGTTGAACCAGAAAATGTTCAGTCAGAAGCAACACAGCCAGAACGTACTTCTCCAACTGTTATAAAAGCCAAAGTTGATAAACTTTCCGGGCCTACCGTCGTTGGGAAAATTGATTTACCTGCAGATAAAAAACCGGGTGGTCCTAATGGCGATTCGGCTCAACAACAGAATCGGAAGAAAAAGCGGAAACGCATTTCAAAAGATATTCCTGGAAATCAACAACGGGTGAATGTTGCTGAAAAACCAGCAGTTCCCGGCGAAAGGAAGAAACTTGTAGTTACCAAAAATATCGGCGGAGCCCCGGCAAGTGGTGGAGGTGACCGATCGAAACTCAAAAAACGTCCGTTACTTAAGAAAGAGGTGAGCGAAGAAGATGTTCAGAAGCAAATTAAGGACACACTCGCCCGCCTGACCACCAAAGGAACAAAATCAAAAGGATCAAAATATAGAAAAGATAAACGTCAGATGGTCAGCGATAAAATGGCTGCTCAGGCTGAACGAGACAGTGCGGATCAGAATATTTTGAAAGTTACTGAATTCGTATCTGTTAATGAATTGGCAACCATGATGGACACATCGGTTACCAGCGTAATTTCTACATGTATGAGTTTGGGATTGTTTGTGTCAATCAATCAGCGACTCGATGCAGAAACAATGGCTGTTGTTGCCGACGAATTTGGCTATAAAGTCGAATTCGTGAGTGCCGAAATTCAGGTTGCTATTGAAGAAGAGCCCGATACTGAAGAACAGTTGTTGCCGAGAGCGCCAATTGTTACCGTAATGGGACACGTTGACCATGGTAAAACTTCACTGCTTGACCATATCCGCAGTACCAATGTAATTGCTGGTGAAGCTGGGGGTATTACGCAGCATATTGGTGCATACAACGTTAAGCTGAAAGATGGACGCAGGATCACCTTCCTCGATACTCCGGGGCACGAAGCATTTACAGCTATGCGTGCCCGTGGTGCTCAGGTAACAGATATTGCCATTATTATTGTGGCTGCCGATGATAATATCATGCCTCAGACCATTGAAGCAATCAACCATGCTCAGGCTGCGGGTGTACCAATCATTTTTGCTATTAATAAAATTGATAAACCAGGCGCTAATCCTGAAAAAATAAAGGAAAAATTGGCCGCCATGAACTTTCTTGTTGAAGACTGGGGTGGAAAATACCAGAGTCAGGACATATCTGCAAAAAGCGGATTAAATGTTGACTTATTGCTCGAAAAAGTATTGCTCGAAGCAGAAATGCTTGAATTAAAAGGTAATCCTGATAAACGGGCTACCGGAACCGTAATTGAGTCAACTCTAGATAAAGGTCGTGGATATGTAGCCACAGTACTCGTGCTAAACGGATCATTAAAAGTCGGCGATGTTCTATTAGCTGGTCAATATTATGGTCACGTTAAAGCAATGTTCAACGAACGAAATCAAAAGATTACTGTAGCTCTTCCTGGTGAACCGGTTATTATTCTTGGATTGGACGGAGCTCCACAGGCTGGCGACAAGTTCAACGTCATGGAGAATGAACGTGATGCACGTAACATTGCCAACAAACGTGAACAGTTGGCTCGCGAACAGGGACTGCGTACTCAGAAACATATCACTTTGGATGAAATTGGCCGTCGTATTGCAATTGGAAACTTCCAGGAACTGAACCTGATTGTTAAGGGAGACGTGGATGGATCGATCGAAGCGCTTTCCGATTCATTGATTAAACTGTCAACTGAAGAAATTCAGGTAAATGTGATCCATAAAGCAGTTGGAGCAATTTCCGAATCCGATATCATGTTGGCAACTGCCTCAAATGCAATCATTGTTGGGTTCCAGGTTCGTCCTTCGGTTAGTGCCCGAAAGATTGCAGAAAAAGAACAAATCGACATCCGCCTGTATTCAATCATTTACGACGCCATCAACGAAATAAAAGCTGCAATGGAAGGTATGCTTTCACCTGAAATTAAGGAGGAGATCACTGGTACTGCAGAGGTCATGGAAGCCTTCGAAATTACCAAAGTTGGTACCATTGCAGGTTGTATTGTCCGCGACGGAAAGATCTTCAGGAAAGACAAAGTTCGTGTTATCCGCGATGGAATTGTAATTTACACCGGGACACTCGGATCGCTGAAAAGATTCAAAGACGATGTGAAGGAGGTAAACAAAGGCTACGAATGTGGTTTGAATATTGAAAACTACAACAATGTTAAAGCCGGAGACTTTATCGAGGCATTTACATTAACTGAAGTTGCCAAGACATTGTAGAAACTGAATTTCAGTATATAATATATTAAATGGCCGGTAGATTTAATTCTTTACCGGCCATTTTTGTAATTGATTAGGTCCTGCTTTTCTCCAGAATCTGCCTGGCAATCAATACCCCGTTAACCGATGCTTGCATCAGTCCTCTGGTAATTCCGGCGCCATCGCCGCCAAAATACAGGTTCTTCACGGTCGGACTTTGAAAAGTCTTGTCCACTTTCAGGATATTTGAATAGAATTTCACTTCAACGCCATACAAAAGAGTCTCGTCGCTGGCCAAACCCGGGCTGACTTTGTCGAGCGATTTAATCATCTCAATGATGTCCATCAAAATGCGGTGAGGCAAAACCAGGCTGAGATCACCCGGCACAGCGTCTTTCAGGGTTGGGATAATATTATTTCGGTAAAGTCTTTCCGAAGTGGTACGTCGGCCGCGAATTAAATCGCCAAACCGCTGAACCAAAATTTTGTTTTGGGTTAGCATGTTGGCCAGGCGTGCCACGTGGTGTCCGTATTCAATCGGAGAATTAAAAGGTTCGGTAAATTTTTGTGAAACCAACAGCGCAAAATTGGTATTGTCGCTTTTCAGGTTTTTATAGCTGTGCCCGTTCACTACCGCAAGATTCCCGTCGTAATATTCCGAAGAAACAAAACCACCGGGATTGGAGCAAAATGTGCGTACTTTATCGTCGAAAGTCCTTGTGTAATGCACCAGTTTGGCTTCGTAGAAATTGTCGTTTATTTCCTGCATAATTTCGTTTCGGCATTCCAATCGAACTCCGATATCAACAATGCCAACTTCGGTAGGTATTTTTTGCTTTTCGCATTGCTGCAACAACCAGTTCGAACCTTCACGACCAACGGCAACTACGACATTTTTGGCATTGAAAGTTTCCTTTGCCGTTTTCACCCCTGAAATTGTTTGATCTTCAATAATGAAATCGGTTACTGCAGAATTGAACCTGATATCAACTTGATTTGCCTTGAGATGTTCGTAAAGTGCCCGGTAAAGTTCCTGGGTTTTTTCGGTGCCCAAATGACGGACCGGACATTGAACAAGCCGAAGATTGGCTTCAATCGATTTTCTCCGGATTTCGCGCATGGCAGGAGTTACCGATTCGCCGTGAATTTCTGGAGCGGCGCCAAACTTCAGGTAAATGTCGTCGGTATACCGAATCATTTTCTGAGTTTCTTCTACGCCAATGTAGTCCGGAAGCGTGCCGCCAACTTCATGCGATAACGATAATTTTCCATCGGAAAATGCTCCTGCTCCGGCCCATCCGGTGGTAATTGAACAAGGTTTGCAGTTTACACAAGTTCCTCCATTGGTGTGCTTGGGGCATTTGCGTTTGTAAATATCTCGTCCTTTTTCCAGGATAAGTATTTTTAGGTCAGCATTTTTCTTTACCAGTTCGTAAGTCGTGAAAATACCGGCAGGCCCGGCGCCTACAATAACTACATCGTAATTCATTTTTTCTATAAGTTGAATTTTTCGGATAATCGGAATGCATTTCGCAGCCTGGGAGTGAAATTGCGGAAGGCAAACCCGGCAAAAATAAACAATATTGTATTTGCCCGATGAATTTCAGGGGAAAAGTGGGGAATAAAAGTTGAAATAAAAAGCGAAAGGAGGGAGAAGACTGAAAAACAAAACCCTGAAGAAATTCTCCAGGGTTTGTATTTTAAGCTTCGAGCATGGCCTGATAATCGGCTGCGCTAAGCAATTCGTTTAATTCATCCGGATTGGATACTGATATTTTGATCAGCCAGCCCTGGCCATAAGGATCTTTGTTAACAAGTTCGGGAGAATCTTCCAGGTCAGGATTGATTTCCAAAACTTTACCCCCAACAGGCATAAACAAATCCGACACAGTTTTTACGGCTTCAATGGTGCCAAAAGTTTCGCCTTTATCGAGCGATTCGCCTTCGGTTTCAATTTCCACAAAAACAATATCGCCCAATTCGCCTTGAGCGAAAGCAGTAATTCCCACTGTTGCAACTTCACCTTCAACACTAATCCATTCGTGTTCATTGGTGTACTTCAAATTTTCAGGCAGAGTCATATATACTTTTTTTTCGGTTTATCCTGAATCAAAAGTAATACAAATTTTTAATTCAAACCTTTAACAAAAGTCAGTGTTATGCATATTCGTTTAAGTTTTATTAATTTGCATTATTAATTCGCTAATCAATGTTTCAGACACAAATTTCAGATTTATCGGAACTTCAGAAAACTGCACAAATATTGCTCGAAAAATTTCCTGAGGACAGGATTTTTGCCTTTTACGGATTGATGGGAGCTGGGAAAACAACATTTATCAAAGCACTTTGCCAAGAGTTGGGATCAACGGATTACGTAACCAGTCCAACATTTGCCTTAATTAATGAATACAGAATTCCAGATAAATCAGTTATATATCATTTTGATTTTTACCGGATAAAAAAATTAGAGGAAGCATTTGATCTGGGCTACGAAGATTATATTTACAGTGGAAATTACTGTTTTATTGAATGGCCCGAATTGATTGAATCATTATTGCCTAATGGGATTGTGGAAGTTCGGATTGAGGTTGACAATAATGGTGTCCGTTTAGTTAAAGCGCAAAAAGTGTAAATTTTCAATAGTATCTGCGTATAAAATTTTCATGAACTCATTCCATTATCATGGCTGAAAAGGACATATCACCGGAACATTCTGCATCAGGATCAACTTTTATGATGCCCAAAGAAGAAATGCTTGAAATCAGGCGCAAGGGCAAAAAAATCAGGATTGGAATTCCGTCTGACAAGGATAAGGTTGAATACCGTGTTCCGTTGACTCCTCAGGCAGTGGAGTTACTGGTTTCTTATGGCCACGAGATCCTGATAGAAAAGGATGCCGGAAAAGCCGCCAGTTATTCCGATGAAGAATACCGCGAGGCTGGCGCTTTGGTGATGGACGACCGAAAAGATATTTTTGAATGTGATATTATCCTGAGGGTTTCTCCGTTCGACGAATCGGAAATTGACATGCTGAAAGGACATCAGGCACTAATTTCCAATCTTCAGATTAATGCCCATTGTGCTGGCTCTGTAGCCAAACTCATGCAAAAGAAACTTACCAACATTGGATACGAATACCTGGAACATGACGACGGAAGCAAGCCAATTGTTCAGTTGATGAGTCAGATTTCGGGAAGTACAGCCGTCGTTTTAATTAACGAATACATGAGCAAATCGCGCGATGGTAAAGGCGTTTTGCTGGGTAGTGTCACCGGAATCTCACCTGCTGAACTCGTGATTCTTGGTTCGGGAACTGCAGCCGAGTTTGCTGCCCGGGCGGCTCTTGGACTTGGAGCCATGGTAAAAGTTTTCGACGACAACATCAGTTCGCTGCGCCGGTTGGAAGAAAAACTTCCACAGCCCATATTTACCTCGGTTTATTACCCAAAGGTTGTGCGCAAAGCACTCAAATCGGCTGATGCTGTGCTTGGAGCGATGCCCGTTGGAATGCCACCGTCTTTCCGTATTTCGGAAGATATGGTGAAAAAAATGAAGCCAGGTTCGGTAATTATTGATCTGAATGTGAGTCAGGGGGGATGCTTTGAAACTTCGCGCTGCACCGATCTGAATAATCCGGCCTTTGTGGAGCATGGTGTGATTCATTATTGCGTGCCAAATCTTCCGGCAATTGTTGCACGTACCGCTTCAATCGCGCTCAGCAATGTTCTTATTCCTATTCTGATTTCAGTTGGAGAGATTGGTGGAATTGACAAGTATATCAAAAGTTCGAAAAGCTTCAGGAAAGGCGTTTATATTTACAATGGAATTTTGACCAATGCTACTTTGGCTGATAAATTCAACCTTCCGTACAAGGATATTGACTTGTTGCTGGCCGTTTTTTAAAATTCCAGACTAATCTTCGACGAGCATTAGCATCGAGATGCCGGATACCTTAATTTTATCGGTTAGCGCATATTCTTGATTTTCAGGATTTATTGTAGTTTCTCTCGCTACAATTCGCCAGCGAATATGTCCAGCTAAATTAAAATCAATGTCGTTGCGATTCCCGTTAAAAATCACCTGGATGGTTCGCCATTCGTCGTTATTGGCATGGTTCACCAAAACATACGAGGCAATGCCAGGTTGATATTCGCCCGAAAAAATTAAATGTTCGCGTATTTGATCTGATGAAGTCATCCGGAATGCCGAATGTCTTTTTCGTAGCTGAATGAGCTTTTGGTAATAGCTAAAAATTTCGAAATATTTATGCTTTCGGCTCCAGTCGATCTGGTTGACGGCATCGGGTGACTTGTACGAATTGTGGTCTCCTGATTTAGTTCGTGCCATTTCAACACCTGCATGTAGAAATGGTATTCCCTGCGAGGTGATCACCAATGCTCCAGCCATCATCATCATTCTTTTCAATTCATCTTCAGTGGCGTCCGGACAACTCGAAGTTAGCTTGTCAAACAGGGTGAGGTTATCGTGGCAGGAAGCGTAATTGACACATTGCCAGGGTTCAGCCGCCCACGGTGATTTCGAGTTTTCAACGTAACCGTAAACAATTTGTGGATGATAACAAGCGCCCACAATGCCGAATTTAATATTTTCTTCCTGGATCGTTTGGCCGCTAATAAAACCTTTGCTGTGCGCATTAAAGGTGTTCCCTTTTATTCCATCCCTGAAATCGTCGTTGAAGACAGCAATGTGATCCAATTTGGTGACATTGGTTTTAACTGCCCGCCAGTTTTCACTTAACGGACTTCTGTCGGCGGCCCAACCTTCACCATAAAGCAAGAAATTCGGCGAAATATCATTCAGTCTTGCCCTGATCTGGTTCATGGTTTCCAGGTCGTAAATGCCCATTAGGTCGAAGCGGAAGCCATCGAGGTGATATTCGGTTGCCCAATAATACAACGAATCGATGATGTATTTTCGAACCATCGCACGTTCGGTGGCAAATTCGTTTCCGCACCCGCTGGCATTCGAAAAAGTTCCATTCGATTTTTGCCGGTAATAATATCCGGGAACTGTTTGGTTGAAAAACGACCGGATCGTGTGCGCGGTATGATTGTATACAACATCCAGAATGACTCCGATTCCTGCTTTGTGCAAGGCCTGAACCAACATTTTAAATTCGGTTATTCGCGCAGTGGTATTCGGATTCGTGGCATAACTTCCTTCCGGAGTATTGAAATTGAGCGGATCGTAGCCCCAATTGTAACTTTGGTCCGGTACCGATTCGTCAACAGTTAGAAAGTCGTAAACCGGCAATAAATGTATATGCGTGATTCCTAGTTCTTTTAAATGATCGACACCTGTTTTTAAACCGTCAGGCGAAAGTGTACCGTTTTCAGTAAATGCCAGAAATTTACCTTTG
Source organism: Prolixibacteraceae bacterium (assembly GCA_963677955.2). GTDB lineage: Bacteria > Bacteroidota > Bacteroidia > Bacteroidales > Prolixibacteraceae > Aquipluma. The sequence goes on along the minus strand of CAXXQR010000001.1, from coordinate 1,344,920 downwards.
TTTTTCATTCCTGAAGACGCAGAAATAGAAAAATCGCGGACATGAAGTTCATAAATGGTGGCATCGGTGGCGTGCTCGCATAGCATGCGCCGATCGCTTTCCCAGCCTTCCGGATTGGTTTTCTCAGGATCGAAAATCAGTCCGCGCTGCCCATTTACACCTGTTGCCCGTGCGTCAACTCCTGGATTTTCATTCAGCCAGTTTCCATCGTTTACCCTGATGGTGTAAAAATACCCGTCTAAATCGCCATCCAGTTTATATACCCATGTTCCCTGTTCTGCCATTCTAAACTGGTCGATCCGGATGGGAGATCCGCCGGTAGCCTGTTTGTAAATACGCAATTCAACCTGTTGAGCAGTTGGCGCCCAAATCCGAATTTGTGTTGCTGTATCAGAATAACGCACACCCAGATCATTTCCTTCGTAAAAGGGGTAAGTCGAAAAATCTACATTATTAAATCTCCAATCTCTCATCTGGGTTTATTTCTAGCTTTTGTTCCGGAGTAAAAAGTTTGACCAGTATTCTATGTAAACAAACTTTTCCGGAGTTTTACTTTATTTGATTTCCATTTTCGGCCATCGACATCCGACACAAAAATGCGGGCCCAATAATACGATTTTATGGATTTGTCGTATTGATGGAATGTTGACGTTTCAATTTTCAACCGGTGCAATTTCCCCGGATCGAGAAACATCGGATAAATTTGTTGGCTGCTGACACCTTTCAGTTTGAATTTTCGTTTCGACCATATCTTTCGGAATTCCAGAACCGGTGCATCAATGTCGGCTTCGCGTTTACCGGTATTCCGAATGGTCATCGTTAAAACTTGCGGGCGGAGCGGCCGGTCTTTTTCGAGCTCAACTTCTATTTGAACTTTACTGAAAAAGCTGGTAAATCCTCCCGGCCTTTTTTTGCGAAAATACCGATGAGATTCGTAGGCAAATACCGCCAGCAAAAGAATAGCCAGGACAATAATGGTCTGTATCAGCGTTTGGTCTGATGTGCCGGCATTGTCCTGCGAAAAGGCAGGAAGAACGCAAAAGACAAAAAAAAGTAGAGACGCTGATTTCATGCAAATTCCGAATTGGCTTGCAAAAATAGAAAAAGTCCTGCGATAATGCAGAACTTTTTTCAATTCAGGGATTTACTATTTGAGGTTGTATTTTTTCCTTTCCTCCGGAATTAAGTCGAACACAAATCAGAAATGCAGAATTTCCTTGATTTTTTTATATCCTGTTTTGCTGACTTTCAGTTTGGTTTTGTTCGCGTCTTTCAGGATTACGATGTACGATTCTTTTTCGTATTGCTGAATTTCGGCAATGTTATCGACCTGAACAATATACGAACGATGAATGCGGATAAAGTTATTCGGGTCGAGGTTGGTCTCGAAATATTTCATGGTTTTTTGTTTCATGTGACGCCCGTCGTGGGTGTAAATCATCACGTAATCGTCGAGCGATTCAATGTACCGAATCTGGTCAACAGTAATGATATGAATTTTGTGACGGTCTTTCACAACTACCCGGTCGATGTATTCGCCTGAAGCTCTGAAATTGGTGAGCTCATCGAGTTTTTCCGTGTTGTCTTCGGCGTTCTGTATGCGGTGCTGAACTTTTTCGACGGCAGCCAGCAAACGATCTTTCGAGAATGGTTTTAGCAAATAATCGACCGCGTTTAATTCGAAAGCTTTTAATGCATATTGATCGTAAGCTGTCGTGAATATTATTTGTGGCTTGTAGTCGAGTAGTTCAATCATTTCAAAGCCGGTAATTTTGGGCATCTGAATATCCAAAAAAACAAGGTCTGGCTTTTTATCGTTGATGGCTTTCACTCCATCAAATCCGTTTTCGCATTCGCAAATAATATCTACGTCTGGGTGGTCCTTTAAATATGAGCGCAAGAGGTTTCGCGCGAGTTCTTCGTCTTCAATGATGATGGTTTGTAATTTTTCACTCATGATTCGGTTTGTTTTTGGGGTATGATCAATTGAACTTCAAAGCTGGTTTTCGTATCGGTCAATTTCATTAAATCGGGTTTGCTGTATATAATTTCCAGCCGTTTTCTAATGTTTCTCAGGCCAATTCCTTCGCCTCTCCGTTTGAGGGTATTGGCATCGTAATCGTTTGTTATTGTTATTTTCAAGATCTTTCCATCGCATTCGCATTTGGTATGAATGGTAACCTGGTCAGTTGTTTCGTAAACGCCGTATTTTATGGCATTTTCGTACAAAGGTTGCAAAATCATGTTGGGTATTTCGGCATTCAGGCAATGTGCATCAATTTCGAATTCGGCATTTAATTTTTTCCCGAAACGTACTTTTTCGATGCTCAGGTAAAGTTTAATATTTTCGAGCTCGCGCGAAAACAAAACCATTTCTTTTTCATTGTGCATCAGTGAATAACGCATAAAAGTGGAAAGGTTGATCACCATTTCCTGGGCCTTTTCAGGATTGCTGACTGTTAACGACGATATTGAATTTAAACTGTTGAACAGAAAGTGCGGATTAATCTGCGATTTGAGTGCCTGCAATTCGGCTTCACGGATGAGCGCTTTGTATTCGCTTTCCTTTTTTATTTTTTCCTTCAGGCTCTCGTAATAATTCACGGCATAAAAAAATACCAGGAAGATTACATACATCAGGTATCCGGCAAAAATTTTGGACGGGAGTCCCTGCGTAAGAAAATTATTGTCTATTGAAATAAATGGCTTATATATGGCATAACTCAGGTATACCCAAAGTCCGCACAAAATAGATGCGGCAATAAAGTGAAAGAGAATTAAGCGACCGATGGTAACTTCTTCGAGGCTGTTGTAGCGGATGCTGTACCAGATGCTCGAACCGAGAACAGGGTAAAGGACGTAATTTGTGCCAGAATCGAGCAGCGAGTAGGTTAAAGGAACGTCGTACCAAAGAACCTGCAGCACAATGTTGATAATTGCAATAACAGCCCAGAACAAGGCGTAAAAAAGAAGAAGCCGGTAGTTATGGGTTAACGGGTGCTTCATGTTTAGAAGTGTTTTACTTCAATTCCGCCAAAAATTGAAACACCTTTAATCACAATGGTTTTAGAGGGGTCGTAGTACCGGTCGCTGAATGTGTCGCCACGTTTGTCGGTAAAAGCGCCGAAAATGGTCGTTACTTCGTTTCGAACGTTCCAATCCATTGGGATTTTAAATCCGCAGCCACCAAATAAACTTACACAATCGATAGTTGCACCACCCGGCCGTAAAATTGCTTTTCGCATGTCGAATTCAATGCCACCAAAAATAGAAGTAGCTTTTCCTCCTGAAAATTCCTGCGAATTGATGAAGATTTCGCGACCACCAAAAATGACAAAATCGTCGAATGTATTGAATGAGTTATCTTTTGGTATATTCAGTATCGGATCATCTTCTTTCAATGGTTTAGGCCTGTCGCGGTGCCGAAGCAACATGGCAGCCCCAATGGCGACCAGTATAAGAGGCCAGTATATTCGTCGGATTGAATACGGAACTGTAATAAGTTCAGGAATCATAAATGTTCCGCCAATAACGATCAGGATAGTTCCTGCAGTACGGTTTCCACCCAGAAGTGAAAGCACGCCGATTCCGACCAATAACATTTGCCATGAAATGAGCAGGTCTGCCACCGAATCGGGTATTAAATTTAATCGTTCGAGTATCAATACAACTCCAAGCACGATCAGGATAATCCCAAAGTAAAATCGTTTATTGCCATTTCTATATTCCATGTTGTGCGTTTTTCTTTGTTGCAAATGTAATTTTTATCAGTTCCGGCCAGTTCATAGATCGGTAAACAGTCTGATCTAATCGGTTAAATGGCCCGATATTATTCTCAGAATAGTTTTGTAAGTATAATTATACCAACAACAATTAGCAAGACCGGAAAGAAAATGATTACCAGGATTCCAGGAATAATCAGGAAATGTGGAAGAAGAATCATGACCAGCAAAACCAAAAATAGGGCTCCAAAAAATCTCCGTCCGGCAATCAAAATAATTCCGGCAAGAATAATTAACAGAGGCACCGATGCCGCTGCTGACCAATGAAACAGGTTCCCAAAAAAATGAACGATTCCGGAGACAAATTCACCGATTCCCGGAAGGTTAAAATCCCATCCACTTTTTTTCAGAATCCAAAGAATTCCGACAATGATTAATACATAAGCCAGAAATGATCCTGAATGTCTTCTGTGTTCAATGTGTCTTTCCATTTTGCATTCTATTTGATCATGTAAAGATATTTTTCCTTCTATTCCTGAAGTATCAGGTATCGGTCAGTAAAAGTTATAAATCGGTGAATGGATTTTTTTAACGCCGAATAGATCATTCACTGTATATTTTGGAAAGACTCTTTTCCATTTTCAGAAGAATGCGGAGGGCAAAAACTTTGAAAGCAAATGGAATCTGGTTGATTAAAAGCGCTTTGATTTATTCAGTCTTCGCGCTACCACGCTTATGTAAAAAAGTTGAAAAGCATGGTAAATCATGATGGGCACGAGAAATATTCCGCCCGTAGTACTTCCGGCAAAAATGACACTTGCCATTACCGATCCGTGAACCAGTGATTTTTTCGATCCGCAAAACAAAACCGTAATGCTGTCTTCGCGATTAAATTTCATTAGTTTGTTAATGGATTTCGTGAGGTTAAACACTACGAAAAACAAGGTAATTACACTTCCGGCGAGTAAAATTAATTCGGTCCAGCTTACTGAATGAAAAATCCCGTTCAGGAATGAATCGCTAAAACTCCGGTAAACAATGCACAGAATAACTGATTTATCGAACATGCTGAGATATCTTTTATTGCGGATTGCCCAATTGCCCCAGAAGCGGTGGAGCAGCAAACCCAAAATAACCGGAATCAAAATGTGAATGACCAGATCAGTCAAAACATCGCCAAATGCGAAGTCGGCATCCTGTTTTTCCAGAAAAATTCCCATCCACATGGGTGTGATCAATATGCCGATTACTCCGGAAATACTGGCATTGAAAATAGCGCTTGGAATGTTTCCCTCAGCAATGGAAACCATAACAACCGACGATGAAACCGTTGAAGGAAGTGCCGCCAGAAAGAAAACAGCCAACCAGAGCACTTCATTTTCGGTGCCTTTCAAAAGAGGCCTGAAAAGCAATACCAAAAACGGGAAAACGACAAATGTGATGAATTGAACGACCAAATGCAGCCGCCAGTTTTTGAGGTCGTTCTTCAGTTTTTCAGGACTTAGTCGCAAACCGTAGAAAAAGAAGAGAAGCGCTATTCCAATTCCGATCAGATCTTTTAAATGAATAAGGTATGTTTCACCACCAATTCCCGGAAATAGCCAGGCCAGAAAAATCATCCCGATAATTCCGGCGATAAATCCATCGGGAAGGTATTTTTTGAATCGGACAAAGGCGCTGTTCTCCATTTTCGTGCAGGTAATTCGGATTCGAGAATTATTCAGGCCACAAAGATTCGACTAATTCCTGAAAAACAGTTATAAGAGCATCCAAAATTTCGATTTGCTTCTTACGAAAAACGGATTGAACAAATAAAGTCCAATCCGCCCAGAAGTTTATTATCGAAATAGATTTGTCAATTGTCTTCCCAGATCGAATCCATCCAGTTTTCAGGAACTTCGCTCACTGCCTGGGTCAACTTTTCGCCCCAAAGGTTCGAAATGGCATGGAGATCTTTTTCGTAAAACCGTTTGATTTTTATTTCGTGGCTGTCTTTTAAATAAACCATTACATCGAGTGGAAAGCCCACGTCGTTGGCCGAAACCCTGGTTGAGTCGAACGACAGGAAGCCGGTTTTGAGTGCAAAGCGAATGCTCGAATCGAAATCGACGGTTCGCCGTAAAACTGGCGTGCCGTAACCCGAATTGCCAATGATGGTGAATGGCGTGCCCTTCCCAATCTGAATCCAGTTACCTTGGGGATACACCAGATACAGTTTGTGTTCGGTGTCACCTGATAACTGCCCGCCCACAATGGCGTTGATGTTGAAATCCATTCCGCCTTCAGCCAGCATCTTTTTGTCTTCGGCGGCCACCCGCTTAATTTGGTCGCCCAGTACGTTTACCACCTGATAAAGTTTTTCATATTCATCGAGTTTCTCGTTTAAAACCTCGGAGAAATACGTTAGCGTTTTGTCTCTAACCGATCTCAATCCCGAAGTCATCAGGAAAATACTCTGTGTTCCGTTTTGGTAAATCTTATACTTTTTGGCGATTGTTGTTTCGTTTCCCGAAGTAATCCGTGTGTCGCAAAGTGCCACCAGCCCCGCTTTTAATCTAATTCCTAAACAATACGTCATTGGTTGATATCTTTTATTTGTTCCTCAACTAACACATGATAGTCGGTTTGGTTTGTTCCGTATCCCTTAATTACACCTTTCAATGTTGGACAATCATTGATGTCGACGCCGTGCGCAATTTTTATGAAATGATGATCTTCCAGTAAGTTATTCGTTGGGTCGAAGCCGATCCAGCCAACTCCGGGAATCATTACCTGAACCCAGGCATGAACAGCACCTGTGCCGACAATATTTTCACCCTGATTCAAATATCCACTGACATAACGACATGGAACATTATTTTTGCGCAAAATGGCGAGCATCAGATGTGTAAAATCCTGGCAAACGCCTTTCTTTTCCTGAATAGTCGCATCCAATTTCCGGAGCGGATCTGTAATTGAATTGTCGAACGTAAAGTTGGTGTGAATGAAATTGCTGACCCGTACCACAAAATCGAAAACACTTTCCTGTTCTCCTAAAACCGGAAACTCAAAATCAACCGGAAGATAGGTCTGCTGGCCAAGATTCAGGAACGGAAAATGGTCGATGCTAAACGCGTTACCTTCTCTTATTTTCTTTTCCTCTTCAAGGCTAATTGGAGCGAATGCAAACGGATTTATGGCATCTTTTTTTACCGTTGCCTGAAGACTAAATTTAAATCCTCCTTCCAGATTCTTTATCCGGAAGCGTAAAACATCGAAGCCAAAAATATTTTTGCTGCGATAGGGTTTGGCTAAAGGAGTGAAATCAAATTTCGTCTCAAGCAGTTCCTGATCATTGTTTGTGGCAGGAAGTATCAGGAATTCGAGTGTGGCTTCGAGCGCCTGCTGAGAATATGTGTTTTGTGTTTCGTACGTAATGTGGTAAACCGTCATCCTTAGTTAAAAAATTCATCTACGATAAGATCACTAATTAAGTAAATTTTTGACAATAAATCTTCCAGAAATTCAGGTAAATTGGAATCAATCTCTTCAACCTCCATAAACTGATAAGGTGTAACAATTTTCCCGATCTTATATAGTATGTTTTTCGAACCCTTCGTTTGTTTGTGATCAATCTTCTGCAGGTATTTCAGAATTAAACTTAACCGGCTTTGCACCGACCGCGGAAAGTCAGGATTAAACAGCACAAATTCTAAGGTGTTTTCACGATTCGGAATTTTTGTATAATATTTCTTGCACATGTCTTTAGCTTCCAAACAATCGAGCAAAACATCCCATTGCTGCTCGTACATGGCCTGACCAAGTTTTAATTTGTTGATTTCCTCAATGTCGTTCATTTTACTGATCATGATCCGTACAATTTGAGAGGCACTTTCTACCTGAATACCCAATTGAATAAACAGCCACCCCAAGTCGTGCAGCAATGTGTGCTGAATCTTTCCGCGAACAATGGAACAGTTCTGTGTGACATAGTTTGTAAAATCGGAAAGTCCATGTGTTTTATACACATCAACCGGATATTGAGCTACATACAAATAGTAATTGTTGATGGCTTCCCACAATTCGGTTGAAATTGTGTCGCGTACACTTCGTGCATTTTCGCGGGCCGAAAATAACGTGGAAATCACTGAAACCGGGTTTTTGGGATCGAGTGCAGCCGCAACCAGGATTTCCTCTTCGTTTAAATTGTCGTCAACCTGTGGTTTTGGCAACCCAATCATGTCGGCTATCGACAAAATGGTTAGTTCGTGCTGACGGGGATGTGTACTGTCCAGCGACGAAAAATATTCAACGTTGATGTATCTCGCCAGATGGTCAGTTCTTTCCAGGTATCTTCCCATCCAAAATAAATTTTCAGCTACTCTTGACAGCATATATGTGATTTTTGGTTTTGAAAAAGAGTATCACCATCGGTTTTTACGATACAATCCAGGTGTCTTTTGATCCACCGCCCTGCGACGAATTAACAATCAGGCTTCCTTCTTTTAGAGCTACACGCGATAATCCGCCTTTCAGAACAAATTCGTAATCTCTGCCAATCAGCGTAAACGTGCGCAGATCGATGTGGCGGGGTTCAAATTTCTCTTTATTCTCGATGTAGGTCGAGTGCACCGAAAGATTCATAATCGGTTGGGCAATGTATCCGCGTGGATTGCTTTTTATCAGCGTTTTCTGTTCTTCAATGCTTGCCTTGGTTTGGCCTGCACCAATAAAAATGCCATATCCACCCGACTGATCGACCGGTTTTACTACCAGTTCGCTCATGTGTTCCATCACGTAATTGAAGTCCTGTTTCACATCGCAACGGTAAGTGGGTACATTGTTCAGGATCGGAGTTTCGCCCAGGTAATATTTAATGAAAGCCGGTACGTAAGTGTAAACGGCTTTGTCGTCGGCTACGCCTGTTCCGGGCGCATTGACTAAAGTAACATTCCCTTTTCGGTATGCGCTCATCAGCCCCGGTACACCGAGAGCCGAATGCGGATTAAAGGTAAGCGGATCGAGAAATGCATCGTCGATCCGACGGTAAATAACGTCAACTTTTTCAGGTCCGTAAATGGTGTTCATGTATACAAAATCCTGATCAACAAAAAGGTCGCGGCCTTCAACCAGTTCTACTCCCATTTTCTGAGCCAGTGCGGAATGTTCGTAATACGCCGAATTGTACATGCCCGGAGTTAAAACCACACAGACAGGTTCGTCAACGCCTTGAGGTGCAACGGAATGAAGCGCTTTGAGCAAAGCCGATGGGTAATCAACTACCAGCGAAACATTAAATTGCCTGAACATTTGAGAAAAAGTTCGCTTAATGGCTTCGCGGTTGGCTAAAACATAACTTACTCCTGAAGGACATCGGATGTTATCTTCCAGAATGTAGTAATTACCATCTGAATGCCTGATCAAGTCGGTGCCCGAAATGTGGCAGTATGTCTCTCCGGGAGGAGTGAATCCATCCATTTCCTTCAACATATTTCCTGAAGAAAAGACAAGTTCTTTGGGGATGATGTTGTCCTTCAATATCTTCTTGTCGTGGTACAAATCGTGCAAGAACAGATTCAATGCGCGGGTACGCTGCAGGAGGCCTTTTTCAATAACGTCCCATTCAGTCTGGTGAATGATGCGTGGAAACAGATCAAACGGAAAAATTCGCTCAACTCCTCTTGAGTCCTGATTGTATGTTGCGAAAGTTATTCCCTGGTGCAGGAAAGACTTTTTTGCATATTCATTCATGATCTGATATTCCGAAGAAGAAATAGAATCGAAACTTGAGATTAATTGTTTGTAGATGGGTTGAATCGGGCCTTTCGAGGAAAATACCTCATCGTACATGCCTTCGGGTTTACTGTAGCTTGTAAATAACCCGGCATTGTTTTTTGTGGATGTGATGTCTGGTCTCATAATTTAGCTAATTTATATTTGACCCCATTTATTTCTGGTGAAAATATAAAAAATAGATATAAAATATGATTGGCCCCCTATTTGGTAATGTAAAAATTACATAAAAATATAATTAATTAACACAGCACCCCTATCTTGGGTATTTGGTATTTTTCAGTTTTGAGTAGCTGTTTATTCGTTTAAAAGATGCTTTATCGTCGATCGGATGATTTTTCCGCTTAAAGTTTCGGGAAAGTGATGCAAAAAGAAAATTGATTTTGGGCGCTCGAACGGAGTCAGAATATTACCAAACCTGCTGTCTGAAATTTCGATTTCAAATGCATCACCTTCGAAAACTATTACCAGTTTTTCTCCCAATTTTGCATCGCGAATTGATGAAATAATGAATCGGCGGTCGAAAAGTGGTTCCAGCTTTTTTTCAAGTACCTCCGGAAAATATTTTATTCCACCTGAAATAATTACCGAATCGGCTCTTCCCAAGATTTTAAAACATCCTGGTGACCGAACTTCTGCCAGATCGTTTGTCCGAATTGGTTCCTGAAATTCCGGGTGGTGAATCTGCAGGCATCCGTTTTCGTTCTGATCAACTGAAATCCCCGATAAACAGTGATAAAATTCAGATTTTTGTTCGCCAGAAAGTTCACGAATGGCAATGTGTGAAGCGGTTTCAGTCATTCCGTAGCTAGAAACTACACGGCTTGCAAATTTGCTTACTTGCATTTCCAGTTCTTCAGAAATAGCCGATCCGCCAATGAGCAGGTTTTTGATGTTTGTAAGCTTCGGTTTTAAAGTAGGGTGGGCAAGAATTTTTACAATCTGGTTTGGAACCATGGCTCCAAAGTCGAAAATTTCTTTTTCAAGGATTTCAAAATCACCTGCCGGATCGCCCGTTGCCAGGTTCATTTGACCGACAATTGCCCGAACGACCATCATTTTTCCGGCAATATACCGGCAAGGCAAACTCAGTAAAAGCCTGTCGTATTTCTTTAGGTTAAAATATTCGATGGTGCGTTTGGCACTATTTTGCATCAACGATTTTGGCAATTCAATCGGTTTGGGCTCGCCGGTGCTGCCCGAGGTTTGGGCAAGTATAAATTCAGAATTCGAAAACCATTCGTTCAGAAATGAATACAAGTCCTTTTCCCATTCAGGAACCGATGGATTTGAAGTTTTCTCTTTTTTCAACCTCGAAATTTCAGGCGATGAAAGCTTTTCTCCATTCAGAATGATGTACCCGAATTCTGTCATAGTAAATTATTCTCCAAAGTTTTTTGTCGTAAATCGGTCATTTATTCATAAAAGTCCCGGTCAGTTTCTTCGACCAGTAAGTCTCCAAATTCCCATTTTTTCTCTGGGCGAAACCACAATTTTTCTCCGGAAATTTCGAGCGTCGAATTGAAATTATTGGTGTACAATTGTCCTGTCCCCAGCCCCTGTTCTCCTTTTGCATTCAACTGAAAGGTCCATTGAGCAATGGCATTCAGCCCGATGTTCGATTCAAGTGCCGAAGTTACCCACCAGCCTGAATTGTATTTTTCGGCCTGCTCAATCCATTTTTCACAGCCATCAAAACCTCCGTGTAAACTTGGTTTTAAAATCAAATAGGCTGGGCGAATGGTTTCCAGCATTTTTTGGATGTCTTTCCGGCTTGCAATGCCAATTAACTCTTCGTCGAGTGCAATGGGAACCGGAGACTTGCTGCACAATTCAGCCATTTCGTTCCATCGGCCGGCCTGAATGGGTTGCTCAATGGAATGAAGTTGCAGGTCGGACAAACGTTTCAAGTTTTCAAGCGCAGTTTTTAACGAATAAGCGCCGTTCGCATCAACCCGCAAAGTAATTTCATCCGGAGAAAACTCATCCCGAATAGATTTTAAAAGTTCGAATTCAGTCTTAAAATCCAACGCCCCAATTTTCATTTTGATGCAATGAAACCCTGCATCAAGCTTGGCTCGAATTTGCTGCTTCATAAATTCCGGAGTTCCCATCCAAATGAGCCCGTTAATTGGAATTCCAGTTTCTCCGCGAGTGAATGCTGAATCGAAAAGTTCCTGTTTTCCTCCATTTTTCAAATCGAGCAAGGCTGTTTCCAGACCAAAACGGATCGATGGCCAGTTTTTCAATTCTTCAGGAAACTGACTGAAATAGTCTATTTCTTCACAAACCTGAAGCAGTTTGGCGCTCATTCGATTTGGACTTTCAACACTCAACGCGGGCAACGGTGCGCACTCGCCAATTCCGGTATTTATTCCGTCGTTTAGGAAAATAAACCACGAATCGCGTGTGGTATAAACTCCGCGCGAAGTTCCTGAAGCTTGTTTGAAGTTGAGCGTATATTTTTTGAACGAGGCTTTCATGGAAATTGTGAATTATAAGTTTTGAATGATGAATGAAAATAGCTCATTCTGTAGCTACTTTTTCGACTTTCAATGGGTCGGTACATTCATCCAACAATTGTCGAATACTTTTTTCAAAAACCGGATGAATAAAATCCGAAGCAATTTCGTTGAGTGGTACCAACACAAACTTTCGTTCCTGAATTCTGGGATGTGGTATTATCAAATTCTGTTGCTGAATAATTTGATTGTCACAAAACAGAATATCGATGTCGATAATGCGCGAGTCGTATTGATTCATCTTGCGGATTCGTCCGAGCTTTTGCTCAATCTGTTGTGCTTTTGCGAGGATTTCTTCAGGAATTAGCGGCGTGTTTATTTTAATCACCTGGTTCCAGAAGACGTTTTCAGACTGAAATCCCCAGGGTTCGGTTTCGTAAATGGCTGATAACAATTTTATTTCGCCTATTTCTGTAGCCAACAAATTTCTGGTTTGCAAAAAAATGGTTTGTTTATCGCCCAAATTACCTCCTAAAAGCAAATATACCTCAACCATAGAATATCCGATTGTGTAACAAAATCACTATTTTCGTACAAATCTATCGTACATTTCAATCGAATCAAATAAATTCAAAAAATAAACATGAAGCAATTTTTCAAATTTACACTGGCCTCAATCGTTGGAGTGATGGTTGCCGGACTTTTACTTTTGTTTGTTACCATCGGAATTATTTCGGCTATGGTTTCCGTGTCGGACGAACCTGCTCAAATCGAAAGTAATTCAGTTTTAATCCTGAAGTTTGACCATCAGATTGTTGACCGGGCGAGGAAGAATCCGTTTGAAGGACTGGATTTTGGAATGTTTCAGGGTGCAAAAACGGTTGGACTAAACGATATTTTGAGTTGTATCCGGAAAGCCAAAACAGATGATAATATCACAGGTATTTATCTGAATCCGATGGATATTCAGGCCGGAATGGCTTCCGTTGAGGAAATTCGCAACGCACTTCAGGACTTTAAAACTTCAGGAAAATTTTTGTATGCCTACGGCGATTTCCTTTCGCAAAAGGCATATTACCTGACTACTGTAGCCGATTCACTGATGCTGAATCCACAAGGTTCGGTTGATTTCAGAGGTTTGGGTGGCGAACGTACTTTCTACAAAAAGGGCCTTGAAAAATTAGGCGTTGAAATGCAGATTATTCGTCACGGAAAATTTAAATCGGCAGTTGAACCTTTTATTCTCGACAAAATGAGCCCTGAAAACAGGGAGCAAACGGAAACTTACCTGAAGAGTTTATGGGGCGAAATGCTGGGCGACATTTCAACTTCGCGAAAAATTAGTATCGACGAATTAAATGGAATTGCCGATGAAGTTGCTACTTTCCGAAAAGCCGATTATGCCAAAAGCAAGAATCTGGTCGACCGGCTGAAATACAAAGACGAAGTGATTGCCGACCTTAAAAAGCTGACAGACACTCCTGAACGAAAAGATGTGAAAGCTGTTGACATTTTTAAATACATAAAAGTTCCGGAACAGCGCGAACATAAAGGTCTCGCCCGTGATAAAATAGCTGTTATTTATGCTTCGGGATCGATTGACAGCGGAACCTCGGAAGACGACATAACTTCGGAAGATCTGTCGCGGACTATTCGCGAAGCACGCCGCGATTCGTCGATTAAAGCCATTGTTCTGCGCATCAATTCTCCGGGAGGAAGCGCTTACGGTTCGGAAGTGATTTGGCGCGAAGTGAAACTGGCTGCACAAACCAAGCCGTTGATTGCATCGATGGGTGATGTTGCAGCTTCGGGCGGTTATTACATTGCCTGTGCTGCTGATACCATTATGGCCGATCATACTACCATTACCGGATCGATTGGTATTTTTGGAATGATTCCGAATATGCAGAATTTGCTGAGCAACAAGCTTGGAATTACTCAGGATGTGGTTACCACCAATCAACATTCCGACATGATATCGGTTACCCGGCCAATGTCGGCTTTCGAGCGCGATTTAATGCAACAGACCATTGAAGAAGGCTACGATACGTTTATTTCGCGCGTGGCCGATGACCGAAAAATGGAGAAAACGGCTGTGGATGAAATTGGTCAGGGCCGGGTTTGGGCAGCGCCAAATGCCAAGGAGATTAAGCTGGTTGATGTTTTTGGCGGGTTGAATGATGCCATTGAATTGGCTCAAAAGATGGCCAAACTTGACAATTTCAGAATTGTGAATTTACCGAAATTGAAAGATCCGCTGGAAGAACTTTTGAAAGAGTTTTCGGGTTCTGCTAAAGCCAGTTTTATGAAAGACGAACTGGGCGAATCGTACAAATACTACGATCAACTGAGAAATATTATTTCGCAAAGAGGTGTGTTGGCGCGCATGCCTTACGATATTGAAATTCGATAATCCCCGGATATGGCGTACAATCAAACTTTGGCGAACCGAATCAGGGAGCTGCTTCAGGATTTGGAAAATGTTGAGGAAAAGGAAATGATGGGCGGCCTGGCGTTTATGGTCAACGACAAAATGTGCGTGGGTGTATGGAAAGATGATTTGATGTGTCGCATTGATCCTGACCAGCAGGAGGAAGCGCTCGAAAAAACCGGTTGCCGCATTATGGATTTCACTGGCAAGCCGATGAAAGGCTGGGTGTTGGTTGATGATTCAGGAATTCGAAATCTAAATGAAATGAACTATTGGATGGGTTTGGCCCTGGAGTATAACAAGTATTCTAAAGCATCGAAAAAGAGAAAAAAATAAATCAGCTCTATGCGAATCACAATTCTGGTCACATTCCTGAATTTGCTTATTCTGACCGCATTTTCGCAAAACAAAATCCCCTGTGGTATTGAAACGACCATGGGTAGAATCGCGATTGAACTTTATCCGGAGAAAGCTCCGAAAACTGTTGCGAATTTCCTGAAGTATGTCGATCACAAATTGTACGACGGGACAACTTTTTTCAGGGTTTGTACTCCTGAAAATGAAAAAGACCGAACCATAAAAATCCAGGTTATTCAGGGAGGAGAAGTCTCTGAATCGAAGCAGTTTGAGCCGGTTGAGATGGAAACTACCAAACAAACAGGTATCCTTCATTTGAATGGAGCCGTGTCGATGGCACGCGATGCTCCGAATTCGGCGACCTGCAGTTTCTTCGTTTGCGTTGGAGATCAGCCGGAACTCGATTTTGCCGGGAAACGGAATCCCGACGGTCAGGGATTTGCTGCTTTCGGTAAAGTGACCAAAGGGATGAAAGTCGTCAGGAGGATTCAGGCTCAAAAAGAAAAAGACCAGCATTTGTTGAATCCGGTCACCATCCTTTCGATACGGAGGCGATAGCTTTAAATTCTTTTGTTAAAAAACTAATTCATTTAATTGATTGTTGAATCTGTATAAAAATCATCAAAAATCGAAATACGATGAAAAAATTATTTTTGCTGAAAGCCGATTTTCAGGATATAGCCAGGGGGGAAGAGAAGAAATATTTTTGTCCGGATTGCGCGCTGATCGAGGGATTATTGTCTTTCTATCCGCGATTAAGAGACGAGATTGAGGTTCAGTATCTGGATTTTCCGCGACCACGCAAGATTGTGATCGACTTGATTGGCGAGGCTAACCAAAGTCTACCGGTATTGATTCTCGACGATAAAACCTTTTTGAATGAAACTGACGACATCGTGAGGCACCTGGTTGAAAATCACCACATCGGGAAACCGCATTGAAATAAAGAGCTCCGACCTGTGCAACAGATCGGAGCTCTTTATTTCTAGATAAACTTTTCTCTCTTTTGTAAATTAAACAGTCCATACAGGACAAATAGCAGCGACCCAACTGCCAAAAAGATTCGGTTTTCCATCGTAATTTCCTTCCATATCATTTCATTCAATCGATTTGGGATACTAAATGGATTCAGGAAAATATTCCACATGGTACGATTCAGGGTCTCCGAAAGAATTAACAATCCAACACCAACAATAACCATAACTACTGCTGTTCCGTTTCCGTTTTTAATTATTGTTGAGAACAGGAAAGCCAGCGAGCCGAGAAAATAAACCGGGAACATTACATTCCAGGTGAGCTCGAAAATGTTGACTGGCGCCAGAAGATAATAACTCATTACGGTTAGCATAAACATCATCAGGAAAACCAACACAAAAACCAGAATTAATCGTACCAACCAAACTTTGTAGCGGTAATCGGGAATTCCGAACAGTATTTCCAGAATTCCGGCATCGAGGTCGTTTTGTATTCCGAAAGTCATCGGGTAGAAAATGAGCAGGAGCCCGGGCATTATCTGAAGGCCATATATAAATCCGTCGTCAATCACGTTGTTATCGTAAATGCTGGTAATGGCTATAAAAAAGTAGAAAGCTATGGCTGCCAACACAAACCAAACAAAGCGGTTCCCAAAAATGACCTTCATGTTGTATCTCACCATTTTATAAAACAGTGTCCAGAAATTATTCAGGTCTTTTGCTGAAATGGATTGCATATCTTCTTGTTTTGCAGATGTTTATTATAAATTAGTTCCTAAGCGTCTTAGTTCCTGAGTGCCTAAGTAGGAAAAAAGGTTTTACTCAGGTACTTTGTTGCTTTGGTATTCAGGTACTTTTTTCATTTCAAATCTTTAATCAGGCACAAGTAGGCATCTTCCAGAATCGGATTGGCCGGTATGGCATCGGCTGTCGGTTTTTCTTTCGAAAGGAAGCGAACCCTGATTTGATCTCCCTGACGCATGTGATGAGTAACCAGTTGTTTGTTTTCCATTTTGTCGAATTCAGCAATTGGCAAATCAAACTGCCAAACCATATCTTTGGCCAGATGTACCATTTCCGAAGGAGTTCCATTGTATTTCACCCGTCCACGGTTGATTACAGCTACCTGATTACATGAGCTTGAAATATCTTCGATGATGTGAGTCGAGAAAATGACAATTCGTTCGCGGCTCAATTCAACCAATAAATTCCTGAATCGGATGCGTTCGCGCGGGTCGAGACCGGCAGTTGGTTCATCTACCACCAGGATTTTCGGCAGGTGAAGCAAAATCTGGGCAATTCCGATTCGCTGTTTCATACCTCCGGAATAAGAACCAATTTTATCGCCACGCTTTTCCCACATGTGCACAGCTTTCAGAACATATTCGATACGGCTTTTGCGTTCTTCTTTATCGCTAAGTCCTTTCAAAATAGCCTGATAATCGAGGAAGTCTTCGGCAGGCATGCTTTCGTAAGTTCCAAATTCCTGCGGAAGGTAACCGATCAATCCCTGCAATTCTTCACGTTTCTCCTGCGTATCAATGCCGTTGATCCAGATTTTACCGTAACTCTGTTCCAGGATTCCACAAATGATTCGCATCATCGTTGATTTTCCGGCGCCGTTAGGTCCGAGCAATCCAAACATACCGGTACTTATTTGCAGCGAAACACCGTTCAGCGCTTTGAATGGCTGATGCTGTTTCCCGATAACCGGAATTCGTTTGACCAGTCGGAGAGTTCCGCGACGTAAAGTTCCAAATCTTCCGGTAATGCGGTCGATGTTTACTTTTTCCTTGTACAGCTTTTTCGATGTTACCGAAATGGCCAGAGCCAGATACCACAGAACACCAAAAGTAACTACCAGTCCAATATTCCCGTCAATTTTCCATACGGCAAGCAATTCAATTGCAGGTAAAATCCAAAAGAGGAAAAATTGCACCCAGTTGAAGATTTTTATCTCAAGTTTCTTCCCGCTTTTTTCGGCTTTAAAATTCAGGAAGAAGCCAAAAGGTTTCCACATGTTTAATGCCAGTTGCACAATGGCCAGTGAAAGCAGGAGCGACCAGAATGTTTCGTTGAGGTAAAAGAAACTGAAGTATACCAGGAATATCATCACCGGAATTTGCCAGATCAGGTAGTCGAATTCTGTAATCGAATGATACTGTTTTTCAAGACCTGCCCGACGCCTTATTTTTTTACCGGCTTCCCATTCGCGCGAGAACTGACTTTCGCGATCGTAAATTTTTACCAGTTTCTGGATTTTTATTCCAATCGCATCTTTTTCGCCAATCAATTTTGTCTGGGCTTTTCGCAAACTGTTGAGCACGAACCAGGTTGATCCCGGAATAACAACGATAACCAATACGAAATCGAGCATTTGCCACAATCCTGAATCTACTTTGAAGTAAATGAGCAGGAATGCACCAGCCATTAGCAAAATCTGTGTGATTTTAATTTGCAACTTTTGTTCCTTGAACCATTCCAAAGCACTTTCCAGTCCTGAATAAAAGGTTGGAATAAATACCAGCGTTAGCACTGTACTTAAAGCCAGCCCGCCAATAACCACGATGGCAAACGGGGCTCCAATGGCGCTGACATATTCGGCATCGCCCATGGCTAGCGGAAGCATTCCAACGATCGTAGTGATGGTTGTAATCAAAATTGGCCGCACGCGCGACAGTCCGGCCGTCATCAGTGCACGTGAACGCCTGAATCCTCGTTTCCGGAGAATATTGGTATAATCGATCAGGATTATACCATTGTTAACCACAACCCCGAGCAATATCAGGAAGCCGGTTAGCGTATTGGCGTTTAGTAAGCTGTTGTTGGTAATAATTAAAGCCAGCAACGACCCAATGGCCGCCAGCGGAATGGAGAAAAGCAAAACGAAAGGCGTGGCCACTGATTCAAATACCGAAGCCATGATCATGAAAATCAGGATAATGGATGCGCCGATCATAAAATAGAATTCAGAATAATCGGTTTCTTCGTGGACCACTTCGGCTGCCACTCCTGAAGGAAAATTGTAGTTGGCCACCAAATCATCGATTTCGTAACGATACGCTGCCAAAAGATCTTTCGAGCTGCTTGCTTCGCTTACAAACCGGTAATTCACTTCAACTTGTTTTTCCTGGTTTACCCGGTTTATTCCTGAAATCCCACTGGCATAAACAATGTTTGTAAAATCCTGAAGGTCATGGATTCCACCAGCGGCATCGTTTACCTGAAGCATTTTCAGTTCTTCCATGTTGCGGTCGGTCTTCTCCTTTTCGTCCGCAACAATTGGTTTTTGGGTAATGATAATGTCGTATTCGTCGGTTCCCTGTTTAAACTGAATATTTGTGGTAATTTCTTTCGAAAAGGAGTTGAGTTCTGACAAAACATTGTTGAGTGAAATATTGTATTCGGTCATCAGCAACGGATTGAAATACAGATGTACTTCAGGCCTGTTGTCAGAAATGTTCAGGTTTACAGACCGAACCGATTCCATTTGATCGATGAAATATTTCAGGTCTTCGCCAACGGCCTGCAGTTGTTTAAAATCCTGACCTTTGAGTACAATTTTTTCTTCATCGGTTCCAATTCCCATCATTTTCTGGAAGTTGCCCATCATATTCCGGCTTCCTCCCTGGAAATTACGGGTACTTTGCGTTTGCTCAAACGAAATCGATGAAGCTTTAATTCCTTTTGTACGGTTGTTTATGTCGTTTTTAACTTCAGCAAAAGTCCGGTCGGCAACTTTATCAAAATCATCTTTCAGCTTGATTGTTACAATTGCGTCCTCTTCCTGAATCTTACTAACTACGTCTTGTTTTTCAGCCAGGTCTTCCAGCTTCTTTTCTACCTCCTGAACAGTTTGATCGGTGGTTTCGAGCGACGAACCCGAAGGCATGGTTATGTATAGTCTGATTTCCTTGTTTTCAACTTCTTTAAGTGAACTTACGCTGACGGCCAGACTAATAAATACAGCCAAAAAGAAAATGGTAACGCCACCAATAATTGTTCCCGCCGGATAACGCATGCACGATTTCAGGAATACCAGGTAAATCTGAACCATACGCATATTGGTGGTCACTTTTTCGTAGAAAATATTTTTGGCCACCTGCCTTTTTAATAAGGCATACGAAGCCATCGGCACCAAAAGCAAGGCGACCAAAAGTGATACTACCAGCGTTGAAATTATGGAAACTCCGACATTGAAGCCGAGCATTTCAACCATGAAATTCTTCGAAAATACAAAGGGCAGAAACACGGTGATGGTCGTTAAAGTGGAAGCCACAATGGAGCGCCAGACTTCAGTGGTTCCCTGCACAACCGCTTGCAACGGGGCATACCCCTTCCCTGCAAGCCTGTAAATATTCTCGAGCACCACCACACTGTTGTCGAGCAACATCCCGATAGCCAGCGCCATACCAACCAAAGTGAGGCTGTTTATGGTTATGCCAAAAGCGTAAAATAAATTGAACGATGTAAATATTGAAATTGGTATAGCCAGTGCGATAAACGATACTATTCTGAAATTCTTCAGGAAAATCCAAAGTACAAAAATGGCCATTACGCCGCCGGCTAATGCCAACTGCATAATCTGGTCGATATTTTGCTCCATCTGATCGGCCGAATTGCTGATTTCTGCAATTTCAATGCCTTTGGGCGCCATCTTTTCGTTGAGGGCAGCCACAATTTTTCGGGTCGATTTCGACAAATCGATCAGGTTGGCCTGCGAATCATTAACCAACAGTATGGTTACGGCATCTTTCCCGTTCACACGGCTGAACGAAGTTTCTTCTTTCACACCGAAACGCACCTCTGCCACATCTTTCAGCAAAATCGGACCACTGGCTACCACCAGATTTTCGATGTCTTCAACTTTGGTGTATTCGGCAGTTACATGCACAAAATACTGAATCGTCTTTTCCTTAACATTGCCCACATACGTTCGTGTGCGGGTATTTTGCGACAAAACCGAACGGATTTTTGCAGCAGTAATGTGGTAGGCCTCACAGGCTTTGGTGTCCAGAATTACTTCAATCGATTTTTGCTTTCCACCATACACATTCACTGATGCAATACCGTCGATATTTTCCAGATCGGGTTGAATTTCCTGATCGACAATCGTGCGTACGCGGTCAATTCCTCCTTCGCCCCGGGCCTGAAGCTCCATGAACTGGCTGTTCATTTGCTGCAAATCAACTTTAGCAACGTTCACCCGAACATTTTCCGGCATCGACGCCTGCATTTCATTGACTTTCTCCTGAAGTTTCAGGTAAGCATATTTAAATTTGACACCTTTCTGATAGTAAACCACGATAGATGCCTGCCGCGCATTGACATTCGATTCAATAGATTCGATCCCTTCCAGTGTTCCGATTGCTCCTTCCAGCGGAACGACAACCTGGCTTTCCATGTATTCCGGAGCCATTTCGGTTGTTGCACTCGCCTGAACAAACAGAAAGGGAAGTTCGGCATTCGGCAGCAATTCAACCGGTAGTTGTTTGTATGAAACGTAACCCAAAACGGTCAGTCCCAGAAACAACATGCTGATCAGTATTTTTCGTTGTATGATGAATTTCATATACTTATGTTTTACCACATTGGTACATAGAACACATAGTTTTATTATTCTTATTTATGTCTCTATGAAGTTCCTGTCGAATTATTATTGTGCATTTTTTTGAAAAATTCTTTTTCTATGTATCCAATGTGTCCATTGTGGTTTTTTCCCTCCTGAACCGGTCTTTTACACCATCAAATACATCGAACACGCACGGAATGACGATCAGCGACATCATAGTCGAAGTGATTAACCCACCAATAACCGCCATGGCCATTGGTGCACGAAGCGATGCGCTGTCGCCAAACCCGAAGGTGAGTGGCAACAATGCGAGAATCGTGGTTAACGTAGTCATCAGGATCGGACGGATACGCTGTTGCCCGGCCTGCATGATGGCATCTTTACGCGTTAAACCTTCTTTTTGAAGCTGCAAAATGCGGTCGACCAGCAATATTGAGTTATTTACCGCAATACCCACCAGCATAATTATTCCGATGATAGCCATAATATTCATCGTCATATTCAGCAGGAAGAAGGTCAGAATAGAACCAACAACAGCTACCGGAATGGTGAGCAAAATAGTAAACGGATGAAGCAATGATTCGAATTGCGAGGCCAGAACCATAAATACCAGCACAATTGACAACAACATGGCAAAACTAAGCGCATCCATCGATTCCTGCCTTTTTTCCTCTTCACCGGTAATTTTTATTTTATAATCCGGAGGAAGGGTAATTCCTGAAATCGCCTGGTTTACTTTGGCTACCATTTTATCGAGTGCAACGTCTTTATTCATGTAGCCCGTTATCCGGCCAATCCGCGTTTGGTTTCTCCTGAAAATTTCTTTTGGTGAAGTCCCTTCACGGATATCGGCAATTTCGTTTACACGAATGACCTGGTTTCCGTTTTTAACGGTCATGTCCGATAAATCTGCCAGACTTTTGTCGGGAAGTCGGATGGTAATATCCTGCATTTCCCCGCCTTTTTCAACGGTTCCCGATTTCATCCCGGTAAGTTGTTCCTGAATTTGAGTGACCACATTGGCAACGCTGATGTTGAAAATTCCGGCGCGCAAACGGTCGACCATAATTTCAACTTCGGGCGATCCGCCTTCCATCGATGCTTCAAGGTTGTACAATTCCGGAATTGCTTTTACTGCAGTTTTCACCTGATCTGAAAGGCTTTCGATTTCTTTCAGGTCTTCACCCTGAATTTCGATTACCAACGGAGCTTCGTCAGTTCCCATCAATCCTCCCAAAGCAGTCTGATCCTGAACGTATTTCATTTCGATGTCAGGATATTCACCAATAGCCTGCGATATCGTTTGAATGGCGGAAGTTGAACCTATCGGACTATCAGCCTTCAGAATAACTTTAATTGAAGCCGTATTTTCGCCCTGAAAAAGCGCATCCTGGGTTTCGAGAATTCCGGTCGACGGCCCAATCTGACTGTAAATTGTCTGGAGGCGATCGCCCAAAGCTTCGCGAATCATGGTTTCAATGTTTCCAACAGCATCTGAGGTTCGCTGAAGTCTTGTTCCTTCAGGCATTTTCATTTCAATGCTAAATTGTTTGGCTTCCGATTTTGGCATAAATTCGGTACCAATAAATGGAAATATTAAAGCCGAAAGCCCAAGCAATATGGCAGTTACTAAAATTACCATCCATTTAAACCTGAGTATGTTACCCAGAAATCTTCCGTATCCTTTGATATTGACCGACTTCGAAGTTGTTGGTTTCTTGCTGTTTTTGTAGAAGTAGTTGAATAGCATGGGGATAAACAGCGTAGCAACAACCAGCGACGATAAAAGCGAGAAAGTAATTGTCCAGGCCTGATCTTTAAACAACTCGCCCGATGCTCCATGCAAATACACAATTGGCAGGAATACCACAATGGTGGTAATGGTTGACGAAGTAATGGCTCCACTCACCTGCGAAGTTCCTTCGATGGCCGCGTCCTTAACCGACAAGCCCTGTTCGCGTAGCCTGAAAATGTTTTCCATCACTACAATGGCATTGTCGACGAGCATACCGGCGCCAAGCGCAAGTCCTCCCAAAGTCATTATATTGAGCGTAAGCCCGTTAAAGTACATCAGGTTAAACGTGGCAATAATTGAAACCGGCATAGCCACACTCACGATCAGTGTAGTTCCAATCCGGCGAAGGAAGACGAAAAGTACAGCTACAGCTAGTAAAATCCCGATCAGCGCAGTGTCTTCAACTTCTTTAATTGCATTGTTTATAAAGGTTCCCTGGTTCGATATTACCGTGAGTTTGTATCCCGGCAATGCTTTTTCCATATCGGCCAGAGTTTTGTTAATGTCTTCAACAGCTTTTACAGTATTGAAGCGGGTTTCCTTGTATATGGACAAACCCAGGCAGCGGGTGCCGTTCATCCTGACAATGTTTTCAGGATCTTTATTTTTAAAGCTGATTTTGGCTACTTCACGGAGGTAAATAGGCGCTTTTTCAGCCGTTGCATTTCCGGTGTCGATGGACTTGTACCCAACAATCGTATTTTCGAAATCACTGAGGTCGGTGAGTAAACTTAGGCCTTTCACCACGTATTTCATTCCCATCTCAGTGATCGATCCGCCCGAAATACTTTGGTTGAAACTTTGAATCCGCGTATTTAACTCGTCAAGTGTCAGTCCAAATGCATCGAGCATGTATTGGTTGGTTTCAATCAAAACCTCGTTTTCTTCGGCTCCTGAAATTTCAACATCAGCAACTCCTTCCAGTCTCACAAGTTCATTGCGAATGTAGTTTTCGGCTACTTTCCGGAGTTCGTTCATATCGGTAATACTCTCGTGAGTAAAACCAACCACCATAACCGGTGTGGTATTTGGGTCGTGCTGGGTAATATTTATTTCGTCAATTTCCTGATTTTGGGCATACGAACTCGATGCTTTCTGAAGATCAAGAAAAGCTTCGTCCATATCTTTGGTCCAGGCGTATTCGACAGTTATTTGTGCTGTTCCGATTTTTGAAACCGATGAAACCTGAACAACATCCGATTGCCTGATCGCAAGCGCTTCAAGATTTTCGACAAACTGTTTCTCCATTTCTTCCGGAGGACGTTCGCCCGATTTAATCTCGATAAACAATCGTGGGTTGTTTATCTCCGGAAACAGGTCGATGCCCAGCTTGTCGAAGGAAATGTATCCTAACAGAACAACGGCAAGTACCATCATCAGAATGGTTACCGGATAGTTGACAGCAAATTGTGTTAATTTTTTCATTCGCTAATAATTTATTGAGTTCGGGGTACCTAAAGTTCGGAGTGCCTGGAGTTAACTTCGAACTTTAGGCAATCCAAACTCCCAACTTTTTACTTCACAATTTTAACTTTCGACCGGTTCTTCAGTGTTTCGAAACCTTTGATTACAAGTCTGTCGTTCATTTTCAGGCCCGAAGTAATTTCAACTTCATTCTGATTTTCGTATCCTATCGTGATTCGCTTTTCGTCAGCAGTTCCATTGTCAACAACGAAAACTGATTTTCCGCGCTGGCTCGATATAATGATGTCTTTTGGAATAACAATTACGCTGTCTTTCCGCGCAAGCACAATGTCGATTTTGGCAAACATTCCGGGGCGAAGTTTCAGTTCAGGATTGGAGACTGAAATAACACCTTTAAATGTGCGGGTTTCGGAGCTGATGGCTGGCGATAATTCTTTTACTGCGCCAACTAAGGTGTCGTTCGGCAACGTGTAATTCATGATCCGGACTTTCTGGTCAATTTTCACTTCACCAATGTATTTCTCCGGAAGGTTCACTTCGGTAGTCATCACGCTGTAATCCATCATGCTTACCACAGCTGCGCCGGTTGCCACCTGGGTGCCGTTGGTGATGGCGGTTAAATCGGTAAT
Organism: Prolixibacteraceae bacterium; assembly: GCA_963677955.2. Taxonomy (GTDB): domain Bacteria; phylum Bacteroidota; class Bacteroidia; order Bacteroidales; family Prolixibacteraceae; genus Aquipluma. Next base: position 1,319,781 of record CAXXQR010000001.1, on the reverse strand, counting down.
TACACCTTTAAACGGAGCGGTAACTTTCATTTTGGCAAGCTGCAGATTGGCCCGCTCAAAATCGTATTTGGCATTGGTATAACTAACTTCCGAATTCCGGTAATCGAGTTGCGTAACACCGCCTTTTTCGTAAAGCGACTGTTGCTTTTTCATGTTTTGCTCCGAAATGTCGAGGTTCAGTTTTTTACTTTCGAGCCCAATGCCGTTTACATATTCGGCATCTTCAAGCTCAATAATAACCTGGCCGTTATCAACCACGTCGCCAAGGGCAAAAGGTCTGTGGGTTCTCGGATTGACCAGCAGTTTGTATTCACCGGCCATTTCGGTATTTAATACCGTTGTCTTCGTCGCATTCAATGTCCCGGTGGTGTTAATTATTTTTTCAATCGAACCGGGTTTGACGTCGGTTACCGAAACCGGAACTGCCAGCTCGGTAGTTGTTGATGTTGGTTGATTGTTGCAGGCAGTCGATGCTGCAATCAGTGCAATCAAAGCGATAACTTGGTGAAAGGATTTCATATTAGCTTGTGTTATTATTTTTTCTTTTGAATCAGATTTTCAGGAACAATAGCTTCATTCTTTTCGAAATCGTAGAGCGATTGGATCTTCAGGTTCAGTAACTCTATTTTGTAATCAATCAGCGCTTGTGCGTATGACATTTTTTTCGAAGAAAGCTGCGTCTGGAAAAGGTTCAGGTCCATACTTGTCAAATCGCCGTTGGCATAGCGTTCCAGATTAATTTCATAGGTCAACTGTGCATTTTTCTCGTTCTGGGCGGCAATGTCGATTTGGTTAACCTGGTTTTGCAAGCTACGATATACGCTGCGGATATCAACAGTAATTTGTACCTTTTCCTGATCGAAGCTAAGTTTCGAGGTTGCAATTACAGCTTCCTGCGCTTTAATACGAGCTTTCTTTTCGCCCCAGTCCCACAAAGGCACATTGAAGGCGACTGAAAATTTGGGGTTATTGGTTGGATTCTGGTAAATGTCCTGAAGTTTTTCGTTGTCGCCAATAATACCGACTGAAAAACTCAAATCGCCTCTGAATTCGTTGAGCGACTTGGTTTGAATCAAAGTGAACTGCGAATTTTCGATGTCAATTTCACGTTGGCGAAGCTCCATTCTTGAATTTTCTCCGTATTCAATGGCTTTGTTTACATCAACTGTAACCGGATTGAATTTAACATCAGTCATTACGGTAATTTCTTCCATTACATTCATTCCGATGTATTGTTTAAAAATGTCTTTTGCATTTTCAAGCGATACACGTGCATTCTGAACGTTTGATTTGGCCGTGGCGAAGTTTAGCTCAGCCTGGTACAATTCTTCTTTGGCCGCAATACCGGCAGTTACTTTATTTTGGGTAATCTCGTAACTTTTTTGCGTATTGGCAAACTCGTCTTCCGAAATGCTCATGCTCATTTGAGCCAGGTAAACGTTGTAAAACAGTTGTGTTACCTGTTTTTCAAGGTTTAGTTTTTGCATGGCGTAACTGAGCTGTGCATTTTCGAGGTTTAGTTCAAGTTGTTTCAGGTTTAACTTTGTCCGGTTGTAGGTAAACAACGGCTGTGTAACACTCAGGTACAAATTGTTACTAAACGATTTGGTCTCAAGGTTATTCCTGAATTCACTGATGTTTTTCTGCCAGCCAAACCGGTTAATTAAACTAATCGTTCCATCGGTTGGCAAAAATGGTTGCGACACAGTAAATGTTCCAAACGACTGGGTCGTTGTATTCGTATTCCAAATCGATTGAAGTTCGTCGAAACTGCGGCTTTTGCTGTAGCTAAGCGGGGTCAGGTTTAAGCTGAAATTCGATTTGAGCGCCGCATTTTGTGCCTTGAGCGACTGTTGCGACCGTTCAAGGTTCAGCAACGAACGCTGAATGTCGGGGCTGTTTGAACGTGCAATATCCATCGCACTTTCGAGCGTCAAAATTTGCTGAGCATTTGCCGGAAGCAAAAACTGGCAAAACATGAGCACCAGGATTACCCTTTGGATCAGATTTTTTAAATGCATAATAGGTATTGTGAATGGTTTATATTTTTGTTTATCGTTCAATGATTATAATTCTTTCCGTGCATTATTAAGCCAGAGAATCACAACAAATTTTACTGTTTAACCAGTTTAATGGCATCGGCAACAACAACTTGCGCCTCCGACTTATTTCCGAGTTCAACCTTTACCGTGTCGCCGGCAAAATAATATGATCCCAGGCTATTCCATCCATCTTCAGCGGTTCTCAAATCAACCACAACATCTTCCTTTCCGGCACTGTGATGAATGGTATATGTATATTCCCCTGCATTATCCTGATTATCGCGTCGGCCCCGACGGTTATTTTTAATCAGGTAAGTGTAAACTTCATAAGTTCCGTCGCCTTTTATCGGAATACTCCAGAATGCTTTTTTGCTTCCATCGCCCGACTTGATGTAATGTGCCGACCTTATAAATCTTCCGAAGAAACTACTGTTGGTCGTTGCGCGCCAGGTTCTTGGTGCATGCCAGGTATTAAATCCTACAAACCTGTCTTTGCTCTGATCTTCTTTCAGGATAAGTCGTTGAAGGAAGCTGTAGTCTTCGGTTATTGTATACCTGAAAGTGGAATCTTCGTCATCGCTGATAAATTCGCCTTTTTCGGCCAGCCTGACTGGAGTATCCACAATCTTTTCACCCTCAAACGGTGTGGCTTTCGTGTCTTCTTCAATATTGTCGAGCGGCAACCGAAGTTCTGAAGGAATGTTTCGGGAGGCCAGTGTGTTTATGGTTATGTTTCTTGGTGTTCCATCAAGCAAATAACTTACTTCTTTGGTTTGATTGCCTTCCAGGTGAACCAGTTTGTCAATGGTTTCTGAATTGGCTCCGCCGCCGCCAAACCTTCCACGACCTGGTCCGCCACCTTCTCCAAGCCTGAATTGTACCGATACAATTCCTTCGGTTTCTTCAACATTCGAAATTTTGAATTTCACCATGGTTTTCAAGCGGTCGCCATCCAGTACATTCACAGCTTTCACGCCGCCAATCAAATAACCGGGCAAATCGGTACTTCTGAACCATTTTTCCATGAATGGCAGTAGATTGGTATTGAATTGCTGTTCAATCCGGTTGTTGAAATCATCGATCGTTGTTGAATTGAATTTTATGCTGTGCAGGAAGTTGTACATGAAGTCGTTAAAAGCGTCGTCGCCTGCTTTGCGTTTGATGATCGAAAAAAGTGTTTGTCCCTTTTGCTGAATTACATTGTCGATAATTTTCACCTTTTCAGGATCGTTGAGAAGTTCTTCAAACGAATGGTCGAGCAATGCAAGATTTGCCTGTTCGTTTTCGGTTGTCCCCTGAAACTGAGCCATCCATCCCATTGCACCCGATTCAGTCGACTGTTTCAGGTACGACTCAAAAATTCGGTCGGTGATGGGCCATTTGTTCGATTGAACGAAATAGGCGTAGTTGTAAAACAGCGGGAAAAAGAAAAGTGGATTGGATTTTTCTTCGATCTGGATTTCGCCTTGCGATCGGCTGAAATTTGGGCGGGCAGCAGCTTGGGTAAACATGCTCAGAAAGTTATTGAAGGCTATAATTTTCTTCTCTTCCGGAGTCGTTTGAACATCATTTCCACGACCGCCCCAGCGTTCCATTCGTTTGACACTTCCGTTGAAATCGGCTTCATTAATGAGCAACCCTTTTTCAGGGAAAAGAATAGTTTCTGGCTGAATTTCTTCGCGTTCGCCAATCAGCGTGCGCGGGTAGGAATAAAATTGTGCTGGAACTTCAACAATCGTAAACCTGTCGAACGGATAATACATGTCGATTTTTCGTTCGAAATCTTTCAATGCTTCTTTAATCAGATCAGGAATTGTATCTTTTACAGGCTCGAAAAATTTGGAATAATAATCGTGATCCGGATGATTGTACAAACTGAAAACCAGTCCGTCGATTGTGTCGGTTTTTTCGGTGTAATTTCCAATAACCAGCGAAATCTGCGATAAGTTGTGCTTGTTTATAAAATGAAAACTACCATCTTTTTCTTCAACTTGTCCCTGTGAGATGGCTGTCAGACCAGGTTTTGATTTTACGGTGATATCGAAACTGCTAAACTGTTTTTGCATCCATTGTTTGCTTTTGTTTCCAAAACTGGTTCCGGCAATCGGATACCAATTGCATTCGCGGGTTAGCAAAACAAAGTCAGGAGAAACTATAGCCGAACGTTTATCGATCTGGAACATAAAAGCTTTGTAGGCTTCCTGAAGGGTTTTGTCGTCAATGTCGAGATAGCTGGCAGCTTCATTCAAACTTCCCTTGTAATCGAATTCAAGATCAGCATCTTCGCCGGGTTCCAGTTTTTGTCCTGAAAATTCAATCAGGTTGATTTCCCGCTTCGGAGTTATCACCTGTCCGTTCCATTTTACCGACTCAATGGCCAAACCCGGATTAAGGCTGAACACAAAATGATCAACCGCCTCGGGATGATGATTGGTTACTTTTAATTTGGCCGCTACCTCGATGTTGTTTTCTTCATGAGTCAGATTAATTTGATAACTCTTTATCTTTAACCTCGGAGTATCGATGTTGGTATCGTTAACTGCGCGAATTTCGGCTCTTAATTCCTGGTTCTTTTCATAAGTTGAAACGTGCATTTTGCCCAGCCACAATCCGGCAGCAAAGAAAATCACCGCGGGAATAAGTGTTACTTTGTTGCTGAACGGACTTTGCGGAAGCCTTTTCAGGAGCGAAACCGTAAGGAAAATGAATGCGATGCCAAAGCTGGCATACATTCCGCGATGAATAATTATGGCATCCAGGTTTCCAAACCCAATAAAATCGGAATTCAGCAACGGAATGCTGTAAGCCATATAATCGAAAAGGTAGTAAAATTTGGTGTTGAGGTAAAAAATTGTGATGGCTACATAACCCAAAAGAAGAATGAACGTTATCGCCTGATTTTTCAAAATACTCATCACGAAAAACGACAGGCCAAGTATAAAAACCAGTGTTGGTAAACTTATGATGAGGTAATAACTCAGGTAAGCTATCCAGTCAACAGTAACGCCTTCGGCAATCAGGTTAAAAATAAGCGCTTCTGCAAGAATAATCAGGTTCAATATCGTGAAAACGACAAGGTTCCCAAGTGTTTTCCCAAAAACGTATTCACCGTTCGACATGGAACGGATATAAATTACGTCGGTGGTGTCGAGTTTTTTGTCGCGTTTCAGGAAGTCGGACGCAAGGAATATAGCGATGATGGCCTGAACGGTATTTAATACAAGTAAGTTAACGTAAGGAATCGCTGACGGAAGAGCTTTCATTTCCCATGTTCCGGCACCCCCGTTGTTCCAGACCAGGTTCCCCATGTTGAAGAAGAACAAGAAGATCATGGCCAAAATGGCGAAGATCCTGAAAAACCAGCTTCGAAGAAGGGTGGTAATTTCGTATTTGGCAATGGATAAAATATTGTGAATGGCTTTCATAGCTCTTCTGGTTTAAATGGCGGTCCATTGGTTTAGGTTACTTTCCATGAAATGCACATATGCATGTTCGAGATTTGGCGCAATATTTTGTCCGTTGTAACCATTAATGGAGTTGGCAACAACCTGAATTTCCCAACCTTCGCTGTTCGGTACGTTCGAAATAACCGGATATTTTTCGTTGATTTCCAGGTATTCTTCCTCTGTGGCCTGAATGAGCCAGACTTTTCCTTCAGCGCGTGTCACCAATTCGTCGGGTGACCCGGTAAATGCGAGGCCTCCCTGGTTTAGCAAAGCCATGTCGGTACACGAGCTCGAAATGTCGCCTACAATGTGGGTCGAAAGAATAATTATAACATCTTGAGTTGAAATTGTTGATAACAGATTTCTGAAGCGAATTCGTTCTTCAGGATCGAGACCAGTAGTTGGTTCGTCTACTATTATAATCTTCGGATCGTTAATCAGCGCCTGTGCGATTCCAAGACGGCGTTTCATACCTCCTGAAAGTTTGTTGGCCTGACGGTCGCGCGCTTCGAACAAACCAACTTCCTCAAGCATTTTGTCAACGGCATTTTTCCGGATTTTGGAATCCATCATTCCGGCCAGCCGGGCCGCGTAATCGAGAAATTCGTATGTTTTCAGGTGAGAGAAAAATCGGAAATCCTGAGGTAAATAGCCTAACATGGAGCGGATTTTTTCGCGGTCTTTGGTAAGGTCGTAGCCGTTCATCGTTACTTTACCCGACGATGGCTGCATCAGCGTAACCAGAATTCGCATCAGGCTCGATTTGCCCGCACCGTTTGGCCCGAGCAGCCCGAACATCCCGTTATTTATTTCCAGATTGACATCTTTTAAGGCGTGGTTGCCGTTGGGATAGACTTTGTTCAGGTTTTCAATAGTTATCTTCACAGGTTAAAAGTTTTATCACGGAAACTATGACTAGAATTCCTTGATTAGGTTTAATCACATAATCAACTCTAAATTACAAAAATGCGATTAGGATTGAATTTTATTCGGTAAACAGTTTCTTTTTGACGATAAAACAGGAAAATATCCAGCTAGGATTTAAACCTAACTGGATTTGCTTTTCAGAGAAGCTGTTGCTTTTTCGATTTTGCGGCGAAAAGCTTAATTATTTTTTGATAACTGGTATTTGCTGGTTTCATCAACCTCCAGACTGATTTTTTTAAACCTGACAATATTGAGATTTGAGTTATTGGTTATTGAACCAGTTAAGTTATTGATCGAATTGTTCCAGACATTCATTTTTGATTCATTGAGTTGAATGTCAAGATGATCAAAGTTTGTTTCGCCGATAGAAATTTCAGACCGATTGGCAGTCAATGTTAGTGTAACCCTTTTGGGACTACCTCTTTCAGCGAAATACGAAAATTCGGCTCCTTCCAGGTTTACCAGCAAGGTATCGGCCTGAAATTCTTTTTCGATCCAAACTTTTGCCCCTGATTTTTCCTGAATCGATTTTAGGCTGTTGCAATATAGATCAACACTCCCGTGCATTTTGTTGTCTGGATTGGAGGAAACAAAAAGAGTGTCATTCCGAACTGTAAAAGGCGGAAGAGTTATGGTGTCACCTATCGGATAAATTAATTTCATTGTTGAAGGTTCTCCATAACGAAGACGAAGTTCAGCGCCAGGCTCCACAATCAAAACAGAAAAAGCATCTAAGGGTTTTTCCAGAAATGCATACTTCTGATCGAAATTTGATTCTGAATTATTTTTCGCGGCAATAAAGAGTGTTAAAACTCCGCCAAATAAGAAAATAAAATAAGCAATGGTGATATAATTACTTGTTTTCATGGTTGTCGTTGTTTTTTATTTCGGTTACAAGGTCTTTCAAGTCGGTTGAATTCAGTTTTAAAAGATTTACTTTTCGGATAAAGTCGGGTAATTGGTTTGTGAAAAAGTTTGATTTTTCACTGGCACGAACCAGTTCAACCGCATTTTCAGAAATAAAGAATCCAATTCCACGTTTATTGTCGAAAATACCGGCTTCCTGCAAATTCGTGTAAGTTCGCATCACAGTGTTGCGGTTTACTTCAAATTCAGCAGCTAAATCGCGCACCGAAGGTACCCGGTCGCCAGGTTTGAGTTGTCCTTCCAGAATCTGGTGGCAAAGGTTATCTGCAATCTGAAGAAATATTCCTTTAGATGATTGAAATTCCATGTTATACCTCTTTCTCTTTTAGTTTGAAATAGCCCAGCACCAAAAAGAAAATCCACGAGAAACAACCCATTAAATAAGCTGCAAGCTGGGTGTTGTATAAATCTTCAGCGATTTTATAAGCTTTTAACTCAATGTCAAATCCGTGGGTTTCAGCCGGAAAAAATAGGTGAGAGAAGAATACAAGTGACAGTATGACCAACCCAAAAGCGATTGCGATAACGATCGCTGTTTTTACCAATGCAAACCGGTTAAAATAAGCTGAACCAGCAAAAAGAAGCGATGCAAATGAAAAAACGGAAACGATAACGACAAACTTGTTCCTGAAGGTTGAAATCTGTTTAAATAAGTCGCTGAAATGAAAATCAGGGATTCTTGAAGGATCAAAACCACTTTCAGGATTTGAAAACAAAGATGCCTTTGCTAAATGAGTTCCGATCCAAAAAATTGCCAATGCTACAGGAATGAAGATTACAAATCGGAGAACAAACTGTACCATGTATTTTTCAAAAGTTGATCCTGGTAGTAGCAGATAAGTGCTAGTTTTTATTTGATCTTTCAACGCGGGAAATGAGGTTGATAACAATGCTCCAATTCCTAAAATATAAAACATAAAATTAGGAAGATAGAGAGCATTTTGAACATAGGAAGGGTTGCTTCGCCTCATACCAAGTAATGAAAAAATATAAACAGCAATTAGCAATCCTGCAAGTGTAAACAAGTAAGACTTTTGGTTGATTAATAAGTCGTTTCGAAATAATCGGGCGAAACGTCCCGGATTAAAATATTTATTCTGTTTCATGGCTTCACTAGTTTAATTGGGCTTTATTTACAATGGCATTGAAAAGCAGTTCAATGTCGATTTCTGTTTCCTCATCATCACCAATTGGGCTGATAACCCGGTATCCTCCCGGGCATTTTTCGCGGTAAACTGCATTTGTTTCTCCGGAAAGACTACTCACGGTTTTGAACTGCCAACGTTGACTAATGCTGGAAACTTCCTGGTTAAACACAATCTCACCATCATTGAGCATCACAATTTTATCAATAATGGTTTCAATATCTTTTACCTGGTGTGTCGAAATAAGAACCAGTTGTTCTTCGGTAACCGAACTGACCAGAATTTTGCGAAACAAACTTTTGGAAGGAATATCCAAACCATTGGTAGGTTCATCCAGAATTAGCAGACGACAGTTCGATGCCAAAGCAAAGGCAATCAGAAACTTTTTTCGCTGACCATGTGACATCCGATTGATATTCTTTTTTCGGTCAAGTTCAAATTCCTGCAGAATACGGTCCATTTTTTCATACTCGAATTTCGGGTAAAGTGGAGCTGTTGCTTTAATGTAGCAATCGATTGTAACCGGTGGAAATGAGAACTCTTCAGGAACCATAAAAACATCAGCCAAATAATCGGGCAGACGATCGAATGGTTTGAAATTGTTGATAGACAACTGTCCTTGCTGAGGTTTCAGCAAACCGGCCATTAACTTTAGTAGTGTCGATTTTCCAGCGCCATTTTTACCTAAAAGACCTGTAATGCTGCCGTTTTCCTCTTGAAACGATAAATCGTTAAAAAGCGCCTGTTGCTTTTTGTAGTGAAAAGTGAGTTGTTGAATGTGGATCATGTCATGGGTGTTTAGTGTCCTAGTAAAGTATGACACAAATTAAAATGATTTTAATTGAAATACCAAATTTCTGAAGAAAGAGCTTAACCCGTTGTGTGAAACTAATAATTAGATAAATAATCGTGCATTAAGCTGAAATTTAGTATTTTAAAGTTGCGAAACAAAAATATTAAAACAGCCCATGCACGATATTAAAACGAATTTCGACAAAATTTTGGAAGTATTAAAATCCATATTGCAGAATAATGTTGACCACTCAGGAAACTTTCCCCGGGTTGGGAAGAAACCTAAGTTTTCAGATTTAGAGGTCATTAGTCTTAATCTGACCAGTGAATACCTATCTATAGACAGTGAAAATCTGCTTTTTAAAAAGTTGAAGGGAGAATATGTAAGCGAATTTCCCCGGTTAATAGATCGTTCACAATACAACCGGCGCAAGAAATCACTCTTTGATCAGACAGAACTGGTTCGCAAACAGTTAAGTGGTACTTTCTGTAAAAATGAGGATGTGTTTGTTATTGACTCCATGCCCCTTGAGATTTGCCGAAATGCCAGGGCATCAAGGTTGAAGATTTGCAAAGAAGATTTTTCTACTTCTCCGGCCAAGGGGTTCTGTGCTTCACAAAACCAGTATTACTTTGGGTACAAATCACATGGCATCTGTACCTTTGAAGGAGTATTTACCTCAATTGACCTGACCAAGGCCAATGTGCATGATGTTAACTATTTAAAGGATGTAAAAGTTAGTCTGTCTGACTGTACTTTGCTGGCAGACAAAGGATATATTGACGCCCGCCAGCAATTGGATTTGTTCCACTCAGCTAATGTCAAACTGGAAACTCCGATCAGGACCAATCAATCAGGCAATAAGAAGTATCCATATATCTTCCGGAAATCCAGGAAAAGGATTGAAACTCTTTACAGCCAGTTATGTGATCAGTTTTTAATCAGAAGAAACTATGCCAAAACATTTATCGGATTTAAAACCAGAATCTTATCAAAGATCACTGCTTTGACAATCGTTCAATATATTAATCGATTCATTAATAACAGACCAATCAACTTTTTAAAACATGCTATTTAATTCACACAACGGGTAGAGCTTAATAAATTTTTAGGATTATGTGAATTGTGAAGCGGGGTGATGCCTTTAAGCCACCATCTTATCAGCATTTTTGTTAAAAATCACTAATAACCCGTTACAAATCAATTAAGCTCTTAATTTTGCATGTCAAATTTGCATGCTACAAATGTTGAAGTTAAAAAATACGAAAAGACACGAAGCAAACGAATACTTGGTTTTACTGTACAGGTTTTCACTTCTGATGGGTTTTTATTCTTTCTGCCGGATTTTGTTTTACCTGTTTAATCCGGCTTCGTTTCCCAGAGTCACATTTCTATCTTTCTTAACCATCATGAAAGGCGGATTGATGTTCGACGTCAGTGCATTGTTGTATCTGAATGCCATTTATATCCTTCTTTTTTTGCTGCCTTTCAAATTCAAATTCAGGAGTGGATATCAAATTTTTCTGAAGGGACTTTTCCTGATTACGAACGGTGTGGGTCTGTCATTCAACCTCATCGACATGATTTATTACCGGTACATCCTAAAACGAACTACGGCCAGTGTTTTCGATATCGCTGCTTTTGATGCAGATAATACCAACCTGATTATGCGGTTCTTTTACGATTTCTGGTACATTCCTGTCATCTTTATAATTTTGCTTGTTCTGCTTGGTATTTTCTATTCAAGGTTAAAACCAAAACCGTTGCCAATTAAGAATCCTTACGTTTATTTTCTTTCAGGCATTCCGGTTATTTTGCTTGTAGCAACTCTGTCGGTAATTGGGATGCGCGGAGGCTGGCGACACAGCACTCGCCCCATCAACATGAACAATGCAGGTGCTTTTGTAAATGCTCCTGAAGAAATGGCGCTGGTTCAAAATACACCTTTCTGCATTATCCGGACCTGGGGCAAAAATGCGTTTGTGCATAAAAGTTACATTTCGTCGGAGAAGGAGCTCGAAGAAATTTATACGCCGGTTCACATTCCTGAAAATGTTGGGCCAGCCCGAACTGATAATGTCGTTGTTATTATTCTCGAAAGTTTTAGCCGGGCATTTGTTGGAGCACTAAACCCGCAATATCCCGACCCAGGAGATCGGAGTTACACCCCATTTCTGGATTCGCTCATTCACGAAAGCCTTGTTTTTCCCAACGCGTTTGCCAATGGCCGAAAATCGATTGATGCTATTCCTTCGGTAACGGCAAGTATTCCGGCTCTGGTGCTTCCCTATGTCATTTCCGAACGTTCAGGAAATACGATTAACAGTCTGGCCAGTCTGTTAAATGTTCAGGGTTACGAATCAGCTTTTTTTCATGGTGCGCCAAACGGTTCAATGGGTTTCGATGCATTTACAAAAATTGCAGGTTTTCAGCACTATTTTGGCCGCAACGAGTACGGAAATGATGCTGATTTCGACGGAATCTGGGGAATTTGGGACGAACCATTTATGCAGTATTTTGCACACGGCATGGATAAGTTGAAAGAACCATTTTTTACCACACTTTTCTCGGTTTCATCGCATCATCCCTACGAAGTGCCGGCAAAATACAAAGGCGTTTTTCCTGAAGGGCGCATACCGCTTGATAAATGTATTCATTACACCGATCATTCGCTGCAAAAGTTTTTTGATACTGCCCGAAAGATGCCTTGGTTTAAAAATACATTGTTTGTCATTACTGCCGATCATTCGGTTGATTCTGACATCAAGGAATATTATACTTCAGTCAATCGTTTTGCCATTCCGATTTTGTTTTACAAAGGCGATGGAAGTTTTAAAGGTGTTGACAATGGCCTGGCCGAACAGATTGACATTATGCCAACCATTTTAAGTTACCTGAATTATCCGCACCCATATATCGCGTTTGGCCACAATTTGCTCGACCCGAACAGCCGCAGGTTCGCCATAAACTACATTGAAGAATCGTATCAGTTTTTAAAAGGAGATTACGCCATTTATATGACGGCCGATAAAATTAACGCCATATACAACCGGAAAGAAGACCCGGAACTTCGAAACAACCTGCTTGGAAAAATTGATCTTTCGAAGGATGAGTTATTGATGAAAGCCATTGTCCAGCAATTCAATAACCGCATGGCCGAAAACCGCATGGTTATTGGGAAATAGCAAGATTCTCAAAAAAATCTGATTAGAGAAGGCTAGGGGAGACTTTCTACTTCGAAACCCACTTTTTTCAAATCGTCCCAAAAACACGGATACGATTTGGTTACGACCATCGGATCGACCACTGAAACCGTCCCAATGATTTGACTTGCCGGAGCAAAAGCCATGGCCATGCGGTGATCGTGGTAGGTTTCAATTTCCGGAAGAGTAATTTTTTCGAGCGGAAAAGTTCCATCCCATTTTAGTTCGCCCAGCGTTGGTTCTGTTAGTTTAGCGCCAAATTTTGCCAATTCATCCTGAAGTGCAGCAATGCGATTCGTCTCCTTTATTTTTAAAGTTTCAAGTCCGCTAAAATGAAACGGAATTTGCTTCATGACACACAAAACCGCAAAAGTCTGAGCGACATCCGGATTCTCTATAAAGTTAAGTTGAAGAAATTTTGGAAGTGTATTTCCGTTTTTGGTTAATCGCGAGCCTTTTGGGGTGGCTGAAGTTTCAATGCCAAGTTGCTCAAACCACTTGGCAATCATGGCATCGCCCTGCAAACTTTCGGTCGTCAGACCAATTAGCTCAACATCGACTTCATCAGCCAAAACTGCCATTTCGTACCAGTATGAAGCTCCTGACCAATCGGCTTCAACGGAGAAAGGGCGGGCTATATATTTTTGTTCAGCAATTCGTATTTCATTTCCTTTCCATACATGTTTCACCCCAAATTGTTCCATTAGTTTTAGCGTCATCTCAATGTATGGCCGCGACATGATTTTGTTTTTCAGGCGCAAAGTCAGTCCGTCTTCAATGGTTGGGGCGATCATTAGCAAAGCCGAAATATACTGGCTGCTCACACTTCCGTCGAGTTCAAGAACGCAGCCTTTCAGGTGAGAACCATAAATTTTCAGCGGAGGAAACCCATCATTTTCTATGTACTCAATTTTAGCTCCGAGTTTATTTAAGGCATCCACTAAAATTCCGATTGGCCGCTGTTTCATCCGATCCGAACCGGTCAAGGTCCATTCGCCAACAATTTGCGATAAAAAAGCCGTAAGAAACCGCATAGCCGTTCCGGCGTGTCCGATATCAAACTGGTTTCCGTTCGAGTTAAAAACCTGGTTCATTACACGCGTATCGTCGCTGTCCGACAAATTCTCAATCGGATAAGGGCTGTAACTCAGTGCATGAATGATCAAGGCGCGATTGGCAATGCTCTTTGATGAAGGAAGTATAATTGTTCCTTTCAGGAATTTATCGGTTTTGGAAACGAGGTATTTCATTTTTTAGTTGTTTCGGGTTGCGAGTTTCGTGTTAAAGGTAAATTACAACTCGGAACTTGGATCCCGTAACCCGCAACTTTTATAGTAATTTAAAGCTTCAACAATCAACTCTTTCGAACAATCCACGTTAATTTCAACTTTCCCGATTTCAGGAATGAGTGTGAAATTAATGCGTTTACCATCGTTCTTTTTGTCGTGCGTCATCAATTGGTACAAGGCTTCAAAGTCGCTTTCCTGAATGTCGAATTTGCCATATTTTTTAAGCAGCCACGACGAAATGTTGTTCAGTTCGTCAATTGACAGTCCACATTGTTTTGCAGATAAATAAAGCTCGGCAATCATTCCGTAAACTACGGCATAACCGTGTAGTATCGGGCGACCGGTTTTCATCGCGTAACTTTCAAAAGCATGGCCAATGGTGTGGCCATAATTCAGTGCTTTCCGGATATTTTGTTCCCGCAAATCATTCAAAACGTGCCATTCTTTCACGGCCACCGAGTGAGCAATTATTTTCGGAAGCGCTTCATAATCGATGTTTTCCATGTCGAAAGCGAGTAACTCGTCCCAATGTTCGCGGCTTTTAATGAGGCCGTGTTTCAACATTTCTGCATATCCTGAAAGAAAATTTTCACGATCAATGGTTTTCAGGAAATTGGTATCGATAATTACGGAATTTGGTTCCATGAAAACGCCGATTTCGTTTTTCAGGCCATTAAAATTGAACCCTGTTTTTCCGCCCAGCGAAGCGTCGACCTGAGCCAGCAAAGTGGTCGGAATGTTTACGAAATCCAAACCACGTTTAAATGTTGAGGCAGCAAAACCTCCTAAATCGGTAAGCATTCCACCGCCAATATTAATCAGGAGCGATTTGCGATCAGCGCCATTGTTGCTCAAAAAATCCCAAACCTGAATTACCGACTGTATGTTTTTATTTTCCTCTCCGGAAGAAATCGTCACACATTTCACTGAGTATTCGTCAATCACAGCCTGAATGAGCGGCAGGCAAAATCCGGATGCGGTTTGATCCGTCAGCAAAAAAACTTTCCCGGCAGGATATTTCTGCACGATTTTGCCAAGTTCGGCGTCGATGTGCTGTGAAAACACAATATTTGAATGTACATTTGAATCAGACATATGCGCTAAATTTTTACCAGCCGCAAAGGTAAGCTATTTTGCCAAAGGTTTAAATTCATCAGTAAAAAGCCCGAAATATTTACAAATTTATCACGAACCATGGAATTTTCGAATCAAAAGAGAGTCAAACAAATAAAGCGTACTTTTAATCTCGTCGGAATTGCGATTGTGTTGATTGGCCTGGGTTTTCTGTGGTTAAAGAACGACACTGCCGTATTAATTACTGTTGGCGTATTTGCTGTCTACGTGGGTATTTCGGTTTATGCCAACCTTTGTTACGTGTATTTCAGCACCGAAAACCGCAAAGTTTTAATTCGGTATTATCCGGTCATTTCTCTCCTGAAAAAGGAATACGATTCGATTGAATTTGGGCACGAAGCACTGATAAATTTCAGGATTGAAAAGGCGATGGGTTTTGCCGATCTGGACATTGTTATCCGCACCAAACGCGGAGTTGCTGAATATCCAACGATTAGTTTAGCCGCACTGAACAAAACAGAAATAGAACAGGTAAGGGAGGCGCTGCTCGAAATTATGAGAAATAATAAACCGGGCATATAATTTCAGGTAAGGATTGCTTATTTTTATGGTAAACCTTACTTATGGAAATTCCCGACAATCTTGCCTGTAAAATTGCCATCTCGCTGATTCCCGGAATTGGCGCAGTTACTGCCCGCAACCTGATTGCTTATGTGGGTAGTGTTGAGGGAGTTTTTCAGGAAAAGGAAAAGAACCTGATGAAAATTCCCGGAGTTGGTGAAGTTAACGCACAACGAATTGTTCAGCAAAATGTGTTAGATCGTGCTAAACACGAAGTTGATTTTATCCTGAAAAACCAGATTCAGACCTTCTTTTACCTCGATGAAAATTACCCCTCGCGCTTGAAGAACTGCAGCGATGCTCCCATCATTTTGTTTTACAAAGGCAACGCAAATCTGAATGAACGTCGGGTTATTTCGATTGTCGGAACCCGAAACGCTACCAACTACGGAAAGGAAATGTGTGATGAATTGATTCGTAATTTTTCTGAAAAAAACTATTCGGTACTGGTTGTTTCCGGTCTTGCCTATGGTATTGATATTCAAGCACACAAAGCTTGTTTGAAATATAATGTTCCCACAGTTGGCGTTTTTGCGCATGGCTTGGATGTTGTTTATCCGGCGCTACATGCTCCGGTTGCTGCAAAAATGCTCGATCGTGGAGGATTACTCACTGATTTTATTAGTGAAACTAAAATTGACCGGCCCAATTTTCTTCGAAGAAATCGCATTATAGCGGGGCTTGCCGATGCTACTGTGATTGTTGAAAGTGCAGAAAAGGGTGGGGCGCTCGTAACTGCAGACATTGCCAATTCTTATAACCGCGATGTTTTTGCCTTTCCGGGTCGGGCGAACGATCCGTTTTCCCGGGGATGCAATAAAATCATAAAATACAACGAGGCCGTGTTGGTTGAAAACCAGGCTGACATTGAGAAAGCCATGAACTGGGATGTAAAAGCAGTGGCATCCAAAGTTGTTCAAACATCGTTGTTTACTGAACTGTTGCCTGAAGAACAGAAACTGGTCGATCTGCTTAAGGGAGGAGATCGTTTTGTGGACGAAATCACGATTGAAACGCAATTGTCCATGAGCAAAGTTTCAGCATTGTTGCTTGGGCTGGAATTTAAAGGACTGGTGGTAAGTTTGCCTGGGAAAATGTATCGACTGAAGTGAAACTACAGATTTAGGAATTCGCAAATAAGCCGTTATCTTTGCAGAATGGCAACATTCGAAGATTTAAAAATAAGTAAATCGATTTTAAAAGCGATTGATGAACTGGGTTTTACAGAACCAACTCCCATTCAGGAAAAAGCTATTCCAATGATCCGTTCCGGGGTGGACGTGCTGGGAATTGCCCAAACGGGTACGGGCAAAACGGCAGCTTTTCTTATTCCGCTTATTATGAAATTGGTAAAAGCCGAAGGGGCCGATCCCCGCGCCATCATTTTGGTTCCAACCCGCGAATTGGCCATTCAGGTAGGTGAAGATTTAGAAGACCTGACCAAATTCACCAACCTTCGCCGTGCCACTGTTTACGGTGGCGTTGGGTGGACCAAACATGCTGAACTGATTAAACCCGGTGTTGATATTCTGGTCGCCACTCCCGGCCGTTTGTGGGATTTATACCGGGCGGAAGCCGTTTCCCTGAAAAAAGTGAAGACTTTGGTTATTGACGAGGCCGACCGCATGCTCGACATGGGTTTTATGCCGCAAATCCGGAATTTTCTGGAAGTGCTGCCTTTGAAACGTCAAAACCTTTTGTTCTCGGCTACCTTCAATGAAAAAGTTGAAGAAATGAGCCACGAATTTCTCGACTTTCCTGAACGTGTTGAAGTGGCACCGTCGGCCACGCCAGCCGAACTCATTGACCAGGTTTATTACCGGGTTCCGAATTTCCAGACCAAATTAAACCTGATCAACTATTTACTTCGCGACGAAGAAACTTATTCAAGAGTGATTGTATTCGTTGGAACGAAAGAGAATGCGGAGATGGTTTTCAAAATCGTCAAACGCAGGTCGGAAGGCGAAAAGCGGATTTTACATTCGAATAAGGGGCAAAGTACCAGATTGAATGCCATTAACGCATTTAAAAGCGGAATCATTCGTGTTTTAATTACCACCGATATTTCGTCACGTGGAATTGACGTGGATAAGATTAGCCACGTGATTAATTTCGACTTGCCAAATAAACAAGAGGATTACGTCCACCGGATTGGACGTACCGCCCGTGCCAATAACATTGGAACTGCGATCTCGCTGGTAAATCCTGCTGAAGAACAAAAACTAAAAGAGATTGAGAAACTTATCCGGATGGAAATTCCACGAATGGAACTTCCGGCAGACTTGGATTTAGTGGCCACAAAAAAGGAAGAAAGTCAAGATCAATTGCGTGAGATCGATCGCCAGAAACGCGCAGCTGACCCCACGTTTAAAGGCGCTTTTCATGAAAAAAAGTTCGTTCCGGGTCGTGACAATAAAAAAGAAAAGAGAAATCTTCCGAAAGATAAAGCGAAGGAAAAGCGATTTCGGAAACGCAAATAAATCATATAAACATTGACATAAAAATAGCGACCCGATAGTTTCTCGGGTCGCTATTTTTATCAAGGACGCTTGTTCTATTTTAGCATTAACTCAATTACAGGAATTTCTACATTGGGTTTAATTACTGGCAAACTGAGTCTCAGATCGGTTGAATTTTCACCTTCTCTGGTCGGTTGCGAGAACTTAATTTCGGAAGCATCGTGCAGGAACTGTGCATATTTTACTTTTCCGGAATATCCGGGCAATATCAGATTTTGCAACGGATAATCAAGGAGGTGAACGTACAGGCGATTTGTTTTTGGGTTGTAGGTTAGCAAGCAATTTGCCGGTGTCTGAAATTCGTCGGGAGCCTGTGTGCAGCCATATATCGATCTGTTGTTCAGAGCCATCCATTCTCCCATCGATTTGAGGCGTGCCTGTGCTCGTTCATCAAAAGTTCCGCGGGCAGTTGGGCCAACATTCAACAATAAATTTCCACCTTTGCTCACTGATTCAATTAGCAAGCCCAAAAGTTGTTTATTGTCTTTCCAGGTTTGCTCATCGCGGTAATATCCCCACGAGCCGCTGAAAGTCTGGCAGGTTTCCCAAGGTATTCGCTTGCCATTTACTTCGGGCCATTTGGCAACTTTGTATTGTTCCGGAGTTGTAAAATCCCAGCCATCATCGTAATTTTTCAGGTCAAGACGATCGTTAACCAGAATGCCGGGCTGAAGCTGGCGAACCATTTTCAGGAGCTTTTCAGAATCCCAGTCTGCATGGCCTTTCCCATTTTCTCCGGGATACGAAAAATCGAGCCAGAGAATATCTACTTTTCCGTAGTTGGTCATCAGCTCTCGAACCTGGTTGTGCAGGTATTCCCGATATTTATTCATATCGCGGTTTTTGTTGAGTTCGGCTAATTTGGCTTTGTCGTCGGTTCGCTGCGGGTGAACCCGATCAACCGTAAAATCCGGATGATGCCAGTCGATCAGGCTGTAATAGAAACCAATTTTGAGTCCTTCTTCGCGAAAAGCGTCCACCCATTCTTTCAGCAAATCCTTGCCAACAGGAGTATTTGGAGCTTTATAATCTGTGAATTTTGAATCAAACAGGCAAAATCCTTCGTGATGTTTTGAGGTGATAACAGCATATTTCATTCCGGCAGCTTTGGCCATTTTTGCCCATGCGTGTGGGTCGTACAGATCAGGATTAAAATTATCGAAGTACTTTTGGTAATCTTCATTTGTTAATCGTTCCTGATTTTTAACCCATTCGTGTCGTGCCGGAAGAGCGTAAAGTCCCCAATGAATAAACATTCCAAACCGGTCGTTGACCCACCAGGCCATTCTTTCCTTTTTCTGTTCTTCTGTTTCCTTAAAAAGTTTTTGCTGCGCAATTGTACCCTGAACAAAGAGTACTGTTAACAATGCGATAAAAATTAACTTCTTCATTTTATGTAGTTTAGGTTGATGGAATTGGATGAATAAGATTCAACTAAAAATACGATTCTCAATCGATTTTACAATGCTGTACTGTGCTGTAATTGTATGTTTGGAAGCATTAAAAAAGCGGCAGATTCCATTTCTGAAAAAAGCCGCCTATTTCAATAAATCCAATATTTAGATTATTTCATTTTTTCAAGGTACAGGTTTCGTAAATCCTGAAGATAATTTAACCCAATTTTATCAGAATAGATACGAACAACCTCATGCAATTCGCCGGCATAATACAAAGCGCCTTTGGCAGCATCGAATTTACTTTCGACCCAATTGTATTTTACTTTGTTATTTAGGGCTAAAAATTCTTCCCACTTTAAATGATAGGGAATCTTAATGTAGGCATGATTTTCTTCACGTGTGTCAAGAAAGATTTTATCGGCAATTTTTTCCAACGAGAAAAACTTTATAATCCTGATTTTTACTTCCTGATCTTTTACTTTTTTTGATTTTCGTAAAAACCGGATTCCTTTTTCCTCGAACGATCGTTGCAGTTTTTCAAGGAGCCCATAATCTTTTAAATGCCTGACGCGAAGCACATCGTATTTTTCGTCGAAGAGGTGCATAAAACCTTTTCCGGCATCAAAAGTTACCTGATAGTCGCTTTGAATTTTTTGGGAAGCACGCAAAATGTCTTCCAGCGGATATTGCTCTTCAAGAGCCAGATACAAATACATGGGTTTGGCTCCCAGAGGAGCATCGTCGTAATAATCGGGAAAGGGTTTCAGCGCTTCGAAAACAAGTGTGCCAGGCAGAATTTTTTGTTCGATTGTGAAAACAGTTTCGGTTTTTGTTAATGTTCCAAAAACTTCAAATAGTTTATTCTTTTCCATATGATTAGTTTTTTTTGGTTTGATTACTTTAGCAAAATATTCAATCGGCTTGAATGACTACAAAATACATAAATATTGAACAACTTGGTCAGGTTACTTTCACTATAAACGAGCGCTCATTAAGAATTCGTCTGACGGTGAAATCCGATGGAGAAATTGTTGTTTCGATGCCTCCTTCCGCACTCTATCGCGATGCCATCCGATTTGCCGAATCTAAAACTGACTGGATAATCAAACAACAATCCAAAATACAAGCTGGTTTAACGTTATTTGCTCCGGAAAGCTGTTTTAAAACAAAGTTTCACAAATTAGCGATTACCAAGGGGAACACCGACAGAGTTTATAACCGGGTTGGCAACGGAGTAATCCAGATTTTTATTCCCGAAAAAGTAAATCATGCGCAACCTAAAGTTCAGGAATTTATCAAGAAAACCCTGATTGATGTGATGCGGTGGGAAGCCAAAATTTATTTGCCAAAACGTTTGAAAGAACTCGCAGAGAAGCACGGATTTAAATACCAGAACGTTAGCATAAAGAACACAAAAACCCGCTGGGGAAGTTGCTCATCAACCAACAATATAAACCTGAACCTCCACCTGATGCGTGTACCCGAACACTTGATCGATTACGTGCTTTTGCACGAATTGGTTCATACAGTGGTTAAAAATCATGGTGAAAAGTTCTGGCTTTTGCTCGACCAGGTATACCCGAATGCCCGAAAAGCCGACAAAGAAATGAACAATTTCCGCACGCAAACTTTTTAAGCTAAATCGGGCAAAACAAACTATTTTTGCCAAAAACTATATCCGAATGAATTGGAACCAGATACTTTCGACCACCCGACTGGGGCAGGAAGAACTTGCAACAAACGAAAACAAACACAGCCGTACGCAATTTCAACGCGATTACGACCGCATTATATTTTCGTCGCCTTTCCGGAGAATGCAAAATAAAACCCAGGTTTTTCCGCTTCCCGGAAGTGTTTTTGTTCACAACAGGTTGACACACAGTCTAGAAGTTGCCAGCGTGGGTCGTTCGTTGGGTAGCATGTTTGTTGAAAAGGCCGAACGTGAAAATATGCACATTGAAAATCCGCTTTTTCAGGAAATAGGCTCGGTTGTTTCGGCTGCCTGCCTGGCGCACGACATGGGAAATCCGCCATTTGGGCATTCCGGAGAAGATGCCATTGCGCAGTTCTTTAAAAAAAATGGTGAGCAGAGATTGAAAAATGAACTGAACGAGGCTCAGTGGCGCGATTTTACGCAATTCGATGGAAATGCCAACGCTTTTCGGTTGCTTAGCCACCAATTCAATGGCAGGCGTCAAGGCGGTTTTGCACTAACTTATTCAACATTGGCATCGATCGTAAAATATCCGTACGAATCGATGCTGACTGAAAAGCCAAAATTCGGATTTTTCCAGTCCGAAAAACATATTTTTGCGCGCATTGCCGGCGAACTTGGTCTGCACCAGCTTAGCGAAAATCCCCATAAATACATTCGCCATCCGCTGGTTTTTTTGGTCGAAGCGGCCGATGATATTTGCTACCAGTTAATGGATCTGGAGGATGCACACAAATTAAAAATTCACAATTTCAAAGAAACCAGTTCGCTCCTGATGGGATTTTTTGATGAACAGGCCGAGGCAAAACAAATCGCTCGAATGAACGAAACGCTCAGTCTGGTTTCCGATCCAAACGAGCAAATCGCTTATTTGCGTGCCAGTGTGATTGGCAAGTTGGTGAAACAATGCGTAGATGTTTTCTGGGAAAAGCAGGATGAAATTTTATCCGGAACTTTCCAAAAACCGCTGATTGATCACGTTCAGCCCAAATCGCTGGAGGCCATAAAAGTTATTAAAGACGTGAGTATAAGGAATATTTACAACGATCGTTCGGTGGTTGAAATTGAGATTTCGGGTTACCAGATTATTGGCACTTTGCTCGAAGTCTTTATCGAAGCTATTCTAAACCCGAAAGAAGGTTTCTCGAAAAAAATGCTGATGTTAATTCCCGATCAGTACCGGGGTGAGCACAAAACCACTTACGAGAAAGTGCAGGCCATCGTCGATTTTGTTTCAGGAATGACCGATTTGTATGCACTCGATTTATACCGTAAAATAAAGGGAATTAATATTCCGGGGATATAAAAATACGCTCATCCGATGACTCCGAGTCATCGGATGAGCGTATTTTTAACCAATCTATTTTAACTGCTGTTTCAACAATTTTACATTGTTTTCAAGGCGGGTAATGGTTTCGTTCTTGTCGCTGAGCTGTTTTTTCAGGCCCTGAATTTCACTTTTAAGTTTATCGGCTGCGGTATCTAATTCAGCGATTTTAGCATTCTGGCTGGTCAAATTTCCCTGCAGAACCTGCTTTTCATCTTTTTCACGGTTCAGGTCAAAGGTGTTTTGCGACAGTTCATCTTTCAGTTTTTGCAGTTCGCCCGAAATCAGATCCAATTCATTTTGTTTTTGCTGCACTATTTTCTTTTGTCCGGCCAAATCTTCAGTTAATTGCCGTTTTTCGAATTCAAACGAAGTTTCCTTTTGCCCGATGGCCGACTCTTTAACATTCACAATTTTAGCCAACTTATTTACCTCTCCGGAAAGGGAATCGATGGTTTGATTCTTAATGGCGTTGCTTTCCATTAATTCATTTTTCATTTGCTCAAATTCCGAAATCATTTTTTCAATTCGCTGGTTTTTGCCGGCAATATCAGAATTTAGTTCCCGAATTTTAGACTCTGCTGTTTGCTTGGCACTTTCCATGGCCAGATATTTCTTTTTTGCCACACACGAAGGATTCAATACTATTGCAGTAGACAGCAGAAGCAACGTGAATAATTTTCGGATCATAACTTTTTTTTATAAAGATAATATGAATGTTCGCTATTGTAACGTTATATCCTTGTAAATTCGTATACAGACAACCGTATTTAAACTAAAATCGCTTTATGAAACAATCGCTGTCAATTACGCTCGCTTTTTTATTTGCATCATTTTTCTGTTTTGGTCAAGCCGGAAATGTCACGCTCAAAGGGAAAGTGACCGACAAGGAAACGGGCGAAGGAATTGCTTTTGTCAGCATTGGAATTGAAGGTACTTTTTTAGGTACAGCCAGTAATCCCGACGGACTTTTCGAACTTCGGATTCCTGATGAAAATCTTCAAAAGAACCTTTATTTTTCGGCAATTGGATATCAAAACATGAGTTTCCCAATTCCCGATTTTTCGCAGAAGCAGAATATTGCAATTTCACTCGTTCCACAATCGTATAAAATCGAAGAGGTTTCCGTCGCAGCCGAATCACAGGTCTTGCAACGCATTTTGAGAACCGCTTCAGAACAAATTCCCAAAAATTATTTATCTGGTCCGGCAAACCTGAAAATGTATTACGAAGAAAGAAAATCGGTCGACAATGCTGCCAGCCAAACCAACAGGTACATTGTTGATTTGTATGATGCCAGCGGTTACACGAAACCTTCATGGTCTAATTCATACAAGAACAGAAAGTACCAGATTACTGAATCACAATCAGAAACTTCGTCTCTCCATTTTCGCGATGCTTCAAACAATCTGGATGAGATCCTGGAAATGGACATTGCACGACTTTTAAACACAATTTTAAATCCGAAGTTACTGAACGATTATAAATTGAAAATGGAAGCAAAGACCAGGTTTGACGGCGATTCTGTCTGGATTGTTTCGTATGAAGCCACAAAACTTGATTTAGCTCACACTGGTTCATATTATCCAACGAGTTTTCAGGGTAAAATTTATATTCGATTTTCAGATTACGCTGTATTGCGAAACGAAATCAAACTTTCCGAATATAAATCGAACCCACAAGGCAGATCGCTGGCAGTAAAATCGAATCCGGATACGAAAATTCAGATGAATATTACAGCTGGGTACAAAAAGGTAAACGGTAAATTTGTTCTGGCTTTTATCGATTCGGAAAAACATTTCACTTCAGCAAGCAACCATGATGTTTATGAATCGGGGAAAGCTGTAATTTTGGAAGTTTCGACACAGAATACAAAGCCGATTAAGAATCGCGACTATGTTTCAGCTGCGAAAACAAACGTAAGTTTCTGGAAAGATTTTGTTGCACCAACGAACTAATATTCGCACAAAATGAAACGAACCAATTTTGGTGATTTCGAAAACGACCGTATGATTAAAGATCCGGCAAACTACAAATGGGGATTGTTTTATTTCAACAGAAAAGATGGTCGGGTGATGGTTCCCAAATACTGGAAAAGCACGGGATGGACTCTTAATTTCGGAAATTTGAATTCGTATTTGTTAATTTTTGGGATTCTTTTAGTTTTACTGATCTTCAAATATTTGGTTAAATATATGTAAATTCCTTTTGCAGCAAGGAATTCAGATATTTACATCGTATTTCCATAAAATTGAATCATTAATAATTCTTAATTTAAGGTAAAAATCAGGCGATTAAATAAATTTGTTACAACATTTTTACGACATTTGACGTTCTATATCGAAAATTAAGAAGGCGGAGAAGATTATGGTCGCAGTATTAAAAATCATTCAGGTATTTTTGTTGGCTTCTGTAAAGTATGTGGTAACATTTCCTTTTGCCATACTCATTGGTTTAAATTTTCAGCAAACATTAATTGCTGTTACTTTAGGCGGAATCGCAGGTTTTTTCTTTTTCTACCATTTTAGTGGTTTTGCCATCAAGCGTTTCCATCATGTAAAAACCTTTCTCCGGAAGTATATTCCATATTCAATTCGCCTGAAATACAGACAATTTCTGATCTGGCGAAAAACATTAACAGGCGAAAAGGTTTTCTCCAGGAGAAATCGGTTAATTGTTAGTTTCAGAGCTAAATTTGGTCTTGCCGGAATTATTATTCTTTCGCCGGTTATTTTAAGTATCCCGATAGGTGCCTTTTTGCTGAACAAATATTATTCGAAAAACAAACTTGCCCGTCCGTATATGGTTTTGTCCATAATAAGCTGGACTGCTGTATTCGTCGTTTTCGCACTTATTTTTCCTCATTTGATGAGGTAGTTGAAACATCGCTGATCCTAAAATTTATATATTGGTCAGGCTTTCGAGTCTGACCTTATTTTTTTGTATCAATTCTGAATCGGCGCCTAGCCAGTCAATCTGGGTCCAATCCTCAAATTTAAACGAGCGCTGTGCAACGTGTTCATTCAGTTTTATTTCTCCTGAACAAATTTTACAAACAAATGGAATCAGCTTTATCTGCTTATGGACATAATCAAATTCAACGGAATCAAGTTCAGAAATTAGTTCAATGTTAACCGATAGTTCTTCATTTATTTCCCTGATGATGCATTGTTCTTTAGTTTCATCCGGAAGTTTTTTTCCGCCGGGAAATTCCCATTTCAACGGATGACTGCTTTGTGGTCCTCTTTGAAACGCCAAAATTTTTCCATCCTTCAGAATAATTGCACAACAAACTTCAATGATTTTCATTCGCAAATTAATTTATACCTGAACTCAAATATCTGACAAATTCCGGAAGAACTTTATTTTTTTTCCTGAAAGTTCCGGACTTGAATTATCTTTAGTTTTTGCAATGAAAACCTTTAATCAAAATTGTGTTTCAAACATGACTGAGAATGAAATTCGCGAATTAATACAATCTGGTGAGACCATACCTTTACTGGCAAAGTATTTTGTGCAGGAGCCGGGGCAATTGGATATTCTGATCAAAACTGCATTTGACGACAGTGAAACTTATACCTGGCGTGCGGCATGGATGATCGATAAAATTCACGAAGAAAAACCGGATTTGATTTTGCCGTATTTCCAGTCTATTACCGAATTTGCAATACACACAAAAAATTCAGGAAAGAGGCGGCACTTTCTAAAGTTAATCAGCCTTCACGATATCCCGGATGAAAACATGGCTTTGCTTTTGAACTTTGCATCCGAAATGTTTACGAATGCGTCTGAACCTGTTGCTGTGCGCGTTCATGCCATGCAAATTCTCTACGGCATTGCACTGAAAGAACCCGATTTTTCAGGCGAATTAATTGAAATGATAGGACATGAAATTGAATATCATGGTTCGGCAGGAATTGCTTCACGGGGGCGGAAATTGTTGAAAAAGCTGTATCGTCTTTCATAACCCAATACTTAAAAATAGCAGATCGTGAACAAAAGGTCATATAGTTACGCTGCATCGCAGAAGCTGATTGGGTCAAATAATTTTGTTTTGTAATATGTAAAAAATGATTTTAGCTCAACTCAACAATCATTGTATATGGTAATATATTTTTGGAATCCGGGGGAAGCAAATTTTGTCGGTTCCTAAGTCCGCCATTAGCATTTTTATTGCAGATAAAAGACGTAAGTTTTTTCAAAACCATTCGTATATTAACTTAATATGATGAAAAAAAATGTTGGAGTAAATTTATGGTTAAAAATAGTTAATTCAGATTTTCGATATTTTAATGCTACTACATTTGTTTAAAAAAAAGGTTTTTGTATGCTAAAATCACTTTATGTGTAAAAAGCTCTTTATCATCAAAATAGGTGAATGTTTTCAGGAATAATACTTTGAAATTTTAGAAGTGAAGCAGGCTGTTGGAAAAGATACTGATAATCACCAATAAAATATTCAAATCCTTAAATGATGATTATTTTTCCAGTTTTTTTAAGGTTTCATTATTAATTTTTAATGCATGAAAAAAACATTGTGGGTAATCGGTTTAAGTTCGATTGTGTTGCTGACTGCCTGTAATTCAAAAGTTGTAGAAAAAAAGGAAGAAGGAAAGTATTCCGTGACTAGTCCTTTAATGATTGACACTTGTTATTTCAAGGACTACGTCGCACAAATTCAATCAATTAAAAAAATAGAGATTCGTCCTAAAATTGAGGGATATATCGAAACTGTTAATGTTGATGAAGGACAACATGTTAATGCAGGACAGGTGCTTTTTACAATCAGACCCAAAGAGTACCAGGCAGAATTATTAAAAGCAAACGCTGAAGCTAAAACAGCTGAGATTGAACTGCAGAATACAAAAATTCTTGATGACGGGAAGGTTGTTTCTCCGACTGAAATGGAAGTGGCAAAAGCAAAACTTGAAGCAACTAAAGCAGAACAGACCATTGCCGAAATAAACTTGTCATATACAAAAATTGTAGCTCCGTTCGACGGATTTATTGACAGACTATATTTTAAAGCCGGAAGTCTTGTCGATAACAGTTCTCTATTGACAACACTTTCGAACAACACGGAAGTTTATGCCTATTTTAATGTATCTGAAGTTGAATACTTAAATTACAAAAACCATCAGTCAAACGACGATTCAAAAAATGTAAGTTTGATTTTAGCCAACAACCATGAATTTGACCATAAAGGTATTATACAAACAATAGCTCAGGAATTTGATAACAACACCGGGAACATATCGTTCAGAGCAAAATTTCCAAATCCGGATTTACTCTTAAAAAATGGTGAGACCGGCAAGGTTCAAATGAAAATCGATATTAAAAATGCGCTAATCATCCCTCAAAAAGCAACTTACGATATTCAGGACAAAATTTACGTTTATGTGCTGGACGAAAATAATACATTAAAATCGAGGAATATTACCGTGAAACAGAGCTTATCAAATTTATATATTGTTGAATCGGGACTTAATGTTAATGACAA
The DNA here is from genome assembly GCA_963677955.2 of Prolixibacteraceae bacterium. Lineage (GTDB taxonomy): Bacteria > Bacteroidota > Bacteroidia > Bacteroidales > Prolixibacteraceae > Aquipluma. Next base: position 1,291,857 of record CAXXQR010000001.1, on the reverse strand, counting down.
AATTCTTTTGGAAGGCCTTCAATTGGTGAAAGATGAAGACAAAATTGTGCCCAATTACATTCATCCGAAACAAGTCATCCAGAATTTACAATTAATAAAACAATAGGTAACTTAACTTATATCCCTTAGTTAATATGTTTAACAAATTTATTCACAGGCCAATTCTATCTATTGTAATTTCCCTGATCATTGTGCTGCTTGGATTTATTGCCTTAAAAGAATTACCAGTAACACAGTTTCCTTCTATATCTCCTCCAAAAGTAAATGTTACTGCCGAATACCCGGGTGCAAACGGAGAACTTATGATTAAATCCGTAATTATTCCGTTGGAACGGGCAATAAATGGTGTGCAGGGCATGAAATACATGGAATCGGATGCTGGAAACGATGGCGAATGTTCCATAAACATTGTTTTTAATTTAGGAACTGATCCAAGTGCTGCCGCTATAAATGTTCAAAACAGGGTAGCTGCAGTTATTAATAAACTGCCACCAATTGTGGTTAGAGAGGGAGTGAAAATTACCAGGGAAGAATCGAATATGCTGATGTATATTAATGTATTTGGCAAAGATTCAACTTTAGATGTAAATTTTCTGTACAATTTTGCGGACATAAACATACTATCCGAGTTAGAACGTGTAGATGGTGTTGGATTTGCAGATATTCTCGGTGACAGGGAATATGCCATGAGAATCTGGCTGAAACCTGACAGAATGTTAGCTTATAATGTTTCGACTGATGAAGTTTTGGAGGCGATAAACGAGCAAAGTTTGGAGGCTTCGCCTGGCAAAACCGGTGAGAGTTCGGGTAAGCAGTCGCAGTCATTCGAGTATGTATTGAAATACCCAGGCCGGTTTACAACAAAAGAACAATATGAGGATATTATTATTAAAGCAAATTCAGATGGGAATAGTCTCCGGGTCAAAGATGTAGCTGACGTTGAGTTTGGAACAGGATATTATGACATTTATTCAACGCTCAACGGGAAATCTGCGGCAGCAATTATGGTAAAACAATCATACGGGAGTAACGCCAATGAAGTAATTGCCAATATCAAAAAAAAGATGGAAGAAGTTAAGGATGCATCATTTCCAGAAGGTATGGATTATGAAATAAGCTACGACGTTTCAAAATTTCTGGATGCATCTATCGAAAAAGTTATCCATACCCTCGTTGAGGCCTTTTTGTTGGTAAGTTTAGTTGTATTTCTGTTTTTAGGAGACTGGCGTTCAACGCTAATTCCGGCCATAGCAGTTCCGGTTTCATTAATCGGGACCTTTATTTTTATGAATTATTTTGGAATTACGCTCAACCTGATAACTCTTTTTGCTTTGGTACTGGCCATAGGTATAGTTGTTGATAATGCAATTGTAGTTGTTGAAGCTGTACATGCTAAAATGGAAGAAAAACATGTCGGACCAAAAGTAGCAACAGAACTGGCGATGAATGAAATAAGTGGTGCTATCATTGCCATTACATTAGTGATGGCTGCTGTTTTTATTCCAGTGGCGTTTATGTCTGGTCCGGTAGGCGTTTTTTATCGTCAGTTTTCAGTTACCATGGCAACTTCAATCATTCTTTCAGGAATCACAGCATTAACTTTATCGCCAGCCATGTGCGCAATGATTTTGAAAGATACACACAACGTTAAAAAGAAGAATTCCTTAATTAACCGATTTCTGAATTCTTTTAATAACGGGTTCGGTTTTATAACCGGGAAATACAAAAAGCTGTTAGGGGTCATCGTGAACAGGAGAATCATAACCTTTGCAGCACTTATTGCATTTGGTTTATTTACGTTGGGACTCAGCAAATTGGTCCCATCAGGTTTTATTCCCAATGAAGACCAGGGTACTTTTTATGCCATTATTGAAACGCCTCCAGGATCAACCCTTGAACGAACGAACCAGGTAGCCACACAAATTCAAAAAATTGCTGAAGGAATTGAAGATATTCAGTCAGTTTCATCGTTAGCAGGATTTGAAATTCTTTCTGAGGGTGAAGACCCCAATGTCGGTACCTGTCTGATAAATTTAAAAAACTGGAATGAAAGGAAGCATTCTATTAATGAAATTATTGATGAACTGGAAGAAAAATGCAAAGATGTAAAAGGTGCTGATGTTGAATTTTTTCCACCTCCTGCCGTTCCGGGCTATGGAGCTGCCGGAGGATTTGAATTACGTGTTCTGGACAAAACCGGAAGGAACGATTACAAAGAAATGGAAACTGTTAGCAAAGAATTTGTAAAAGAACTGAATAAGCGACCCGAACTTTCGTCTGTCTTTTCATTCTACAATGCCAGTTTTCCTCAGTATATGCTGAAAATTGACAATGATAAAGCACAACAAAAAGGAGTTACGATTGATAATGCAATGAATACATTATCGACTTTGATCGGAAGTGATTATGAAACCAGCTTCATAAAATTCGGTCGTCAGTATAAAGTGATGATCCAGGCTTTGCCGCAATACAGAGCATTGCCTGAAGATATATTAAAACTCTATGTCAAAAACAACCGCGGAGAAATGGTGCCGTATTCCTCTTTTATGACCATGGAAAAAGTATATGGTCTCGCCGAAATAACCCGTCACAATATGTACAATTCTGCTGAGGTAAGCGGTGATGCTGCTCCTGGTTTTAGCAGTGGTGAAGCTATAAACGCCATTACTGAAGTAGCAAATTCGAAATTGCCAAAAGGTTTTGGATTCGACTGGGCAGGAATTTCCAAAGATGAAGTTGGAAGAGGAAATGAGGCAATTTATATTTTCCTTATCAGCCTTGTATTCGTGTATTTGCTTTTATCGGCACAATACGAAAGCTTTATTTTACCCTTGCCAGTAATTTTTTCTTTACCTGCTGGAATTTTTGGAGCCTTTTTATTCCTGAAATTATTGGGATTGGAGAATAACATTTATGCTCAGGTTTCCATGGTAATGCTAATCGGTCTTTTAGGTAAAAATGCAGTGCTTATTGTCGAAATTGCTGTACAAAATCACCGGACAGGCAAAACAGTATTGCAGTCGGCAATAGCCGGTGCGGTAACCAGATTCCGCCCAATTTTAATGACTTCGTTTGCTTTTATTGCAGGACTTGTTCCTCTTTTGGTAGCAACCGGTCCGGGTGCCATTGGGAACAGGACTATTGGAGGTGCAGCTACCGGAGGAATGTTGTTTGGTACTATTTTCGGAGTTATACTAATTCCCGGATTATATTTCATTTTTGCTAGTATTTCAGAGAAACATCCATTTGTTGTGGGGGAAGATGAAAGTCCGTTAACAGAAGAAAAACCAATAAATGAACAAAATATTGATTAGAATGATTTTATCACGAAATAAACTAAACTTTAGCATTTTGTTGCTATTCATCGTGATTTCAGGTTGCAAAATTGCCCAGCCTGTTCAAAATACACCGATGCTAGCGCAACCTAAATCTTTTTCAGGAGAAAAAGATTCAACAAATACTGCTGAAATTATTTGGAGAGATTATTTTACCGATAGAAGCCTGGTGGCACTTATTGACACTGCTTTAACCAATAATTTCGATTTATTAACGGCGTTACAGGAAATTGAGATTGCTCGAAACGATGCCCGTTATAACAAAGGCTTATTGTTTCCCAACGTAAATGCAGGGGCAGGATATTCATTGGAAAAGGTGGGAAGATACACCAGTCAGGGAGCCGGTGATGCATCTGCGGAAATTACACCAGGACGATTAGTACCTAAAAACCTGAAAGACTTCAACCTGGGACTTCAGGCTTCGTGGGAAGTGGATATTTGGGGGAAACTTGGCAATGCCAAAAATGCCGCTTTACTGAGACATTTAAGTTCTGTGGAAGGTAAAAATTTTGTGGTAACCAACCTGGTCGCTGAGGTTGCCAATACCTACTACGAATTATTATCGTATGATGCCGAACTTCAATACATCAAAGAGTCAATTAATTTGACGCAGGATGCTTTGAAAATAGTGCAGATTCAGAAAGAAGCAGGGGCAGTTACAGAATTAGCAGTTAAACAGTTTGAGGCTGAATTATTCAATTCACAAGGGTTGGAGTTTGAAGTACGACAGCAAATAACTGAAACTGAGAATAAGATGAATCTTTTGCTGGGCAGATATCCTCAACCTGTTTCACGCGATAACACCATTGAATTTACTGATCGTGTTCCAAAGCCAGTGAAGGTAGGTATCCCATCACAATTATTAAAAAACAGACCCGATATTAAAAAGGCTGAGTTAGAGCTATTGGCTTCAAAATGTGATGTAAATTCAGTAAAAGCTGAATTTTATCCTTCCTTCAACATTGCCGCCGGATCAGGTTTTAATGCATTTAAACCACAATATCTTTTCAATACACCCCAATCGCTAATTTATTCAGTTGCAGGAGATTTAATGGCACCTTTAGTTAACAGAAGTGCCATAAAAGCAAGGTTTGGTAAAGCAACAGCTTACCAGTTGGAGGCAATGTACAATTATCAGAAATCAATACTAAACGGGTATGTTGAAGTTTCAAATGAACTCTCCAATATCTCAAACTTGCAGCAAACCTATGACAGAAAGTCGAAAGCAGTTGATGCATTGAATAATGCAATACAAATTGCGAACGTTTTGTTTAAATCCGGAAGAGCAAATTATTTCGAGGTATTATCGACGCAACGGGATGCATTGGATTCGAAACTGGTGTTAATTGAAACCAGGAGACGTCAGCTTAATGCGGCAACCAATATTTACAGAGAATTGGGCGGAGGCTGGAAATAATCAAACGAAAAGAAAAAGCCTGTAAGTTTTTAATTTACAGGCTTTATTGATTTAAAAAGTAGCGGGGGCCAGACTCGAACTGACGGCCTTTGGGTTATGAGCCCAACGAGCTACCAACTGCTCCACCCCGCAATGTATCTTTTGATTAAAAATCTTCGTTGTTAGAACTTCGCTCTGCTGCGCTATCGTGGCTAAGCGGGTGCAAATATATACGAATGATTTAGATTTTCCTAATCTGTTCCGAAAAAAATATTTTTGTTTTGCGGAGTGGTGCGTTAAAAAGTATTAATAAACTGAGCTTCGGATTAGTTTTCTCTAAATTCTTCTAATTTTGTTGTTCGAAAAATCGGACAATGAACAGAAAGGAGCTTCGAAAGAAAATATTTAAAATGCTGAAAGACCATTATCGGTTGATCATTTATAATGATTCATCGATTCAGACGGTTTGGAGCATTAAACTCACACCCATAAAAGTTCTGACATTGGGCAGTCTGGGTGCTGTTCTCCTTATTTTATTTACTACGGTCATTATTGCCTACACACCTTTACGCGAAAACATTCCGGGATACCCGAGTGCTAAAGTTCGCCAGCAAATTATTCACAATTACATTTTGGTTGATTCACTCGAAGCGGAAATTAAAAACCGCGACAATTATTTCAGCAAAATAAAAACGCTGTTTCAGGGTGACGTTCCTGAAGATGAAACAACAACCAAAGATTCGGAGCTAAAGAAATTTGACGTTAAATTCAAAAGCTACAATGCAGATTCAATCTTTCAGGATAAACTGCTTGAAGAAAAGCTGAATCTTTCGATTTCAAAAAACTCAAAACGATTGCCAAGTATTGCCAGCATCCATTTTTTTACGCCGCTTCATGGTTTAATAACCAATAAATTCGACGCCAAAAAAGAACATTTTGCCGTGGACATTGTGGGCAATGTAAATTCACGCATTTCCAGCGTTTTGGATGGAACCGTCATTTTTTCGGGATGGACCATGGATACGGGCTACTCCATTTATATCCAACACGACAACAACATCATTTCGGCTTATAAGCATAATGCCGAATTGCTGAAAACTTTTGGCGACAAAGTTAAAGCTGGCGATGTGATTGCCATTATGGGAAACAGCGGCGAGCTCACTACCGGGCCGCATTTGCACTTCGAACTCTGGCACAACGGAACAGCTCTTGATCCTGAAACTTACATTGATTTTTAAGCCGATTTATGAGAAAACGCATCGCTATTCTGGGGTCAACAGGCTCGATTGGCACTCAAACTCTTGAAGTCATTTCGCAAAATCCCGAACATTTTGAAGTTGAGGTTTTAACTGCCAACAACAATGTGGAATTGTTGATTGAACAAGCCAGAAAATTTCAGCCAAATGTTGTTGTAATTACCAATTCGTGTCATTACGATCAACTCAAAGAGGCGCTAAAAGATGAACCAATAAAAATTTATGCCGGGAGAGAAGCCATTCAGCAGGTGGTTGAAATGAACACCATTGATGTGGTAGTTACGGCAATGGTTGGATATTCAGGATTGATTCCAACCATCAATGCCATTAAGGCCGGAAAACACATTGCTCTGGCCAATAAGGAAACCATGGTTGTTGCCGGTGAAATTATTAACAGGCTTGCCATTGAAAACAAGGTTAATATTTATCCGGTCGATTCTGAACATTCAGCTATTTTTCAGTGTCTGGTCGGTGAATTCAACAACGAAATCGAAAAAATTTACCTGACAGCATCGGGCGGGCCATTTAGGGGATTTGATATGGAACAGCTTGCCAGGGTTACAAAAGCTGATGCATTGAAACACCCGAACTGGGATATGGGTGCGAAAATCACAATCGATTCGGCATCGATGATGAACAAAGGCTTCGAGGTAATTGAAGCCAAGTGGCTTTTTGGATTAAAGCCTGAACAGATTGACGTAATTGTTCATCCGCAAAGTATTGTGCATTCCATTGTTCAATTTCGCGACGGATCGATGAAGGCACAGATGGGATTGCCCGACATGAAATTGCCCATTCAGTATGCACTTAATTTTCCCGACCGGCTTCAGTCGTCGTTCAAGCGTTTTAACTTTTTAGATTACCCGAAACTTACATTCGAACAGCCAAATACAAAAAATTTTCGTAACCTTGCACTCGCTTTTGATGCGCTGAATCGTGGAGGGAATATGCCCTGTATTTTGAACGCTGCAAACGAAGTTGTTGTTCAGGCTTTTCTGACTGATAAAATTAGTTTTCTCCAAATGCCTGAAATTATTGAACAAATCATGGAGAAATCGACTTATTTGAAGAACCCAAATCTGGATGATTACATCCAGACTGATAAAGAAACACGCATTATGACCGCCGCCCGGGTAAAAAAGCTGGCCGGACAAAGAATATAAAAACAGAAAAAACAATAGATGGAAATAGTACTGATAAAAGCAGCACAACTTATTCTTAGTTTATCCTTATTGGTAATCATACACGAATTCGGACACTTTTTGTTTGCCCGTGCATTCAAAACTAGAGTTGAAAAATTTTACTTGTTTTTTGATCCCTGGTTTGCTCTCTTCAAGGTAAAAAAAGGAGACACAGAGTACGGAGTTGGCTGGCTGCCTTTGGGTGGTTACGTCAAAATATCCGGGATGATCGACGAATCGATGGATAAAGAAGCCATGAAATTACCTCCCCAGCCTTATGAATTCAGGTCGAAAAAAACGTGGCAGCGTTTGTTGATCATGATTGGCGGAGTACTTATGAATTTCCTTTTGGCTTTTATTATTTACATCGGAATTTTGTATGCCTGGGGAGATCAATATCTACCCACGGCAAATGTGAAATACGGTATTGAGGTTGATTCAACCGGAATGAAAATCGGTTTCCAGACTGGTGATAAAATATTATCGGTTGACAACATGAAGGTTGAAAATTTCCAGAAAATAATTCCGACAATAATTCTCGATAAAGCGTCGACAGTTCAGGTTGAGCGCGACGGTCAGAAAATGGATGTTGATATCAGCGATGAAGATTTGGCGTTGCTAATCAAAAGCAAAGTCGTAATTAGTCCGCGAATACCATTCGACTGTCAGGTGGATAGAATAAATAAGAATTCGCCTGCAAGTGAGGCTGGGCTGAAGAAGGGAGATGAATTTGTCAACATCGACGGTCAGAATTTTGAATTTTACGATGAATTTACAAATTATATTAAAACGCATAGAAATCAGCAAATTGAATTAGCCATTTTGCGCAACAATGTACCCGCAACTATTCCGGTAACTGTTTCAGAAGATGGAACACTGGGTTTTTACCCGCATTTTTCTGAAAATGCTACCAATTCACTGAAATTTGAGACAATAACCTATAGTTTTCTTGAATCGATTCCTGCAGGAATAAATCGTGGAGTTACAACTGTTCAGGATTATTTAAAGCAATTCAAACTGATATTCTCTCCTAAAACCAAGGCTTATGAAAGTCTGGGTGGTTTTATTTCAATCGGGAATATTTTTCCGGGGGCCTGGAATTGGTCCTCATTTTGGAATATGACTGCTTTTCTTTCGATTATACTTGGTGTAATGAACCTTTTACCTATTCCGGCACTCGATGGCGGGCACGTAATGTTCCTGCTTTTCGAAATGATTACCGGACGAAAACCTGGCGATAAATTTCTGGAATATGCCCAGATTGCCGGCATGGTTTTATTACTTTCGCTGGTTCTGTTTGCCAATGGAAATGATATTTTTAAACTTTTCAAATAAATATTTGAAGTTGTTATTTTTGTTACTTTTGTAAAAACCATTTAAACTTTAATGATATGAACTTATTTGTTATCGCCGGTATGATTGGTCCTCAGGAGCTTATTATTGTATTGGTTGTCGTTGTGCTGATGTTTGGCGGAACTAAAATTCCTGAATTGATGAAAGGATTGGGAAAAGGTTTGAAGGAATTTAAAAATGCCTCTAAAACAGATGATGAGGATACGAAAAAAGACTCTGAAAAGATTGAAAAATAATAAATTGAGAAACCCGCCGCCAAGCGGGTTTTTTTAACGCTTATTTTATTGCTCTCCACATTTTCAGAAATCACTATCTTCCATTCTGGTAAGGTTTTTGATAAACAAACTTTGTATCAAAAATAAATTCCGATGAAACGAATTACAAAGAATCTGGCAGCGTTGCTAATTATCTCGGTTGCACTGTTTTCGTGCAAATCTTCAAACACTAAACTTGAAACAATAACCGGCAAATCAGGCGAAGTTGTTGTTGTTATCGGCAAAGAAGTCTGGAAAGGTTCAACCGGTTCTTTAATTCGTCAGGTTTTAGCTCAACCTGTAGCTGCACTCCCACAGGAAGAACCGATGTTTAACCTCATTGATGTGCCGCCTGATGCGTTTATCAATTTGTTTAAAACAAGCAGAAACATCCTGACGGTAAAGATTTCATCGACCTTCACCGAGCCTAAAGTGGAATATACCAACGATACCTGGGCCTATCCGCAGGCTGTGGTAAATATTCAGGCCAGTTCTCCTGAAAATTTCGAAGAACTTTTTAAAGCCAACAGCGATAAAATAATGGGTTATTTTCTGAAAGCAGAAAAAGATCGGTTGAAAAAAACATACATGGATGCCTACGAAAAAGGTGTTTACCAGAAACTTTACGACGATTTCCACATCAAACTTTATGCACCAAATGGCTACAGCATTGTCAAACAAGATTCGACTTTTGCCTGGATTCGTTATGATACACCACTAATTACCCAAAATATTTTCGTTTACACCTATCCTTACGATTCCGACAGTACATTTACATTGAAATACCAACTTGACAAGCGGAATCAAATTACCCGCGAGTATATTCCGGGACCTCAACCCGGGAGTTTCATGACCACCGAAATGGAACTTCCGCAGACTTTCAATGTGCTGAAGTACAATGGTAATTATGCATCTGAAATGCGTGGTCTTTGGAAAGTTGAAAATGATTTTATGGGAGGGCCATACGTCAGTTTATCGGTTTTGGACGCCAGTCGCAGAAGAGTTGTCACCGTTGAAGGAAATGTTTATGCGCCTAAAAACAGCAAAAGAAATTATTTGAGGCAGGTTGAGGCAATTGTTTACTCGCTCGAATTCCTGAATCAACAGGTAAACGATAAAATTACAAATCAATTAAATAGCGGAAATTAGTTGGTTAAACCAAAATGCAAGAGCCTGAAGTTGAACAGTGTTTAACTTCAGGCTCTTTATATTTTGGGAATAATCTGAACTTTTCGGTCTAGAAAAATTCTTCAGATTTATCCTGACTTTGTTCAATGCTTTCGGGATCGTCGCAGTCGATATTGACCGAAAAGTTTAGTGGTCTTTCAAAACGGATTGTGTCGTTGTAGGGCAAACTCTTGTCGGCGTATACTTTCTTCATAAAATATCCCCATTCAGGTAATGCCATATTTGCTCCCTGGCCGGTTTGCAAGTCTTCGAAATGAATGCTTCGCAATTCGGCGCCAGTCCAGGCTCCGTTTACAAGTTGAGGAGTGATTCCAATGAACCAACCGTCAGAATGATTCTGCGTTGTCCCGGTTTTGCCTGCAATCGGACCTTTAAACCCACCGTATTCTGGCTTCCATCTCAATCGTCCTCCAGATCCGGCATCCACAACACCCCGCATCAGTTCAATCATCAGGTAGGCAGTTTGTTCATCGATGGCGTCATGCTTTTCAGGAATAAAATTCGCGATCACATTTCCGTGCCGGTCTTCAATTCGGGTTACAAAAATGGGTTGTGTAAACACACCTTTGTTGGCAAAAGTTCCGTAGGCTCCAACCATCTCGTAAAGCGTAACATCCGAAGTCCCCAAAAACATAGATGGCACGGGGTCAATCGGGCTGTAGACGCCCATTTTCTTCATAATGTCGGCAACCGATTGTGGGTTAAACTGCTTCATAACCCAGGCCGAAACCTGGTTCACCGAATGTGCCAGGCCCCATTTTAGAGTCACCATTTTATCATCGAATTTCGTTTTGTCCGAGTTTTTTGCTTCCCAGATTCTCCCGTCAGGTAATATAAACTGCTGCTTTACATTCGGCACTTTGCTGCAGGGCGACATGCCGTTTTGCATAGCAAGAGTATAAAGAAATGGCTTCACGGTTGATCCCACCTGCCTTTTTCCTCCCGTCACCATATCGTACATAAAGTGACGGTAGTCGGGGCCCCCAACATACGCTTTCACTTGTCCGGTCTTAATTTCCATTGACATAAACGACGATCTGAAAATGCTGAAATAATAGCGCATGGAATCGAGCGGCGACAAAATTGTGTCGCGATCGTCTTTATAGGTGAAAACACTCATTTCAACAGGGGTGTTGAATATCTTTTTGATTTCATCCCAGGATTTTCCGCTTAGTTTAGCCACGCGGTATCGTTCAGTTTGCCGAATCGATTGATCGAGAATTGACTCAACTGAAGAAGTTGCCATCTGGTTTGAAAATGGTTTGTTTCTGAGGTTCTTCAGATGACGATCGAAAACAGGCTGCAAATCATTCTTTAAATGTCTGGTCACAGCCTCCTCGGCATATCGTTGCATGCGCGAATCGATGGTAGTAACTATCCGAAGCCCATCGCGATACAAATTATAATTTGTGCCATCGGCTTTTTTATTTTTGTTGCACCAACCAAACAAAGGATTTGCTTCCCAGCTAACCGAATCTTCCTTGTATTTCTGGAGTTGCCACGAGCCGTAATCCGATCGTTTAGGCTTGTCGGCATTCATGGTCTGCCTCAAATATTCCCTGAAATAGGGTGCAAGACCAGTTTTAAAGTCTACTTTATGGTAATCGAGTCCCAGCGGAAGCTGTTTTAGTGAATCAAATTCGGTTTTTGAAATGTAGCCACTCTTTTTCATCTGCGACAAAACCACATTGCGTCGATTCAGTGTAAGTTCGGGTCGACGAACAGGATTGAACAGCGAACTGTTTTTTGCCATTCCGATAAGCATTGCAGCCTGCTCTGTTTTCAACGAATCAGGTGAGGTATTAAAATAAACCGATGATGCTGATTTAATTCCAACAGCCAGATTCAGAAAGTCGTATTTATTAAGGTACATGGTCAGAATTTCTTCCTTGGTGTAACTCTTCTCTAATTTAACAGCAATCACCCATTCTTTAAATTTCCTGAAAATCAGTTGAAATTTATTTTCCAGATTGTCGCGCGGGAAAAGCATTTTGGCGAGCTGTTGACTAATTGTACTTCCTCCGCCCGAACTGGAGTTACCCGTAATAATTCCTTTGATAACCCTCACCAATCCACGTACATCAATCCCGGAGTGGTCGTAAAAACGAACATCTTCAGTAGCAATCAGGGCTTCCAGCAGTTTAGGGTTTAGGTGGTCGTAATTTACAAAGCTCCTGTTTTCCTTGTAAAAGTATTTTCCTAAATCAACTCCATCTGCCGAAATAACTTCTGAAGCAAGTAAGCTTTCAGGATTTTCAATATCGTCAAACGTTGGCATAAAACCAAGCCAGCCTTTCGCTATCATAAAAAACATCAGAAATACGGCAACAACTCCCAATGCATAAATAATCCAGAAAATCCGGATATATTTTTTAAATACAGAAATATCTTTCGCCATCCAGAGGTAATTTCGTTTTAAGTGGTCAAAGATAATGAAACCCTTTCTAATTTCATTTGAATTAATAATGGGTCAAAACCGGTCAAATAAGTAAACACGTTATCCCGATTTTTTATTGTGCCTGAAGCTTGAAATTAGTTTCGACTAATAGTCACAGCATAAGATCGTTATGCTAAGATTTTCAGCCGCTGGGATTCGGCTGAAATTGACACCGTAAAAAGGCTGTTTTTGTCATGAAGAACTATTGCAATTCGAATAAAATAATCATTTTCAAATAAATACCGATTCAAAAATATATTGAATTAAATTTTGAACTTAGCGTTTCCTTTTCTTTAATTTGCACAAAATTTTGAGTTTAGAACGAAAAACAATCCGATACATGCACGAAAATCTTGTTATTGTTGAGTCACCTGCCAAAGCAAAAACGATTGAGAAATTTTTAGGGAAAGACTTTTTTGTTACCTCAAGCATGGGGCACATCAGGGATCTCGAGAAAAAGGATTTTGGAATCGATATTCAGAATGACTTTAAACCCAAATACGAAATTACTTCAGACAAGAAGAAACTGGTAACCGAGCTAAAGAAACTTACCAAAGAGTCGAATACGATTTGGCTGGCATCTGACGAGGATCGCGAAGGAGAAGCTATTTCGTGGCACCTGATGGAGACCTTGGGCCTTGACCCGAAGAAAACCAAACGAATTGTTTTTCACGAGATTACCAAAGAAGCAATTCTTCGGGCCGTACAAAATCCGCGTCCGCTCGATATTAATCTGGTCAATGCACAACAGGCCCGTAGGGTTCTCGACCGCATTGTAGGATTTGAAGTTTCACCGGTTTTATGGAAAAAAGTTAAACCATCGCTTTCTGCCGGAAGGGTGCAGTCCGTTGCGGTTCGCCTGATTGTTGAACGCGAGCGAGAGATCATTGGTTTTACATCGACTTCAGCCTTTCGTGTAGCTGCTAGCTTTTTGGTTGCTGATAAGGATGGCAAAATCGTTGAACTAAAAGCAGAACTAAACAGACGCTTTGATACCCGGGAGGAGGCGAATGCGTTTCTCGAAAAATGCAAAAATGCCGAGTTCCAAATTAGCGATGTTTCGAAAAAGCCTGGTAGAAGAACGCCGGCTCCACCATTTATTACGTCGACACTTCAACAGGAAGCAAGCCGGAAATTGGGTTTTTCGGTTTCACAAACAATGAGTGTTGCCCAAAAACTTTACGAATCTGGAAAGATTACCTACATGCGTACCGATTCCGTGAATTTATCGGGGCTGGCAATCAACGCAGCAAAGCAAAAAATTATCACCATGCACGGCGAAAAGTATCACCAGGTTCGCCAATACAAAACAAAATCGAAGGGTGCTCAGGAAGCTCACGAGGCTATTCGCCCTGCTTACCTCGATAATGAAGAAATTTCAGGAACAAATCAGGAGAAAAAATTATACGACCTGATCTGGAAAAGAACGATCGCTTCGCAAATGAGCGACGCTGAACTTGAAAAAACTACGGTTACAATTGATATCTCAAATTCTCCGGAAAAATTTGTTGCTTCAGGCGAAGTGTTGATTTTTGACGGGTTCCTTCGTGTGTATATCGAGTCGGTTGATGATGAGGAGCAGAACGGAGGTCAAAAAGGATTACTTCCACCGTTGACTGCCAAACAAATTTTGCGATGGAATAATATAATTGCAACCGAAAGATTTTCACAAAAACCACCCCGCTATACCGAAGCAAGCCTGGTTAAAAAACTTGAAGAACTTGGAATTGGCCGTCCTTCGACCTACGCACCAATCATTACGACCGTTCAAAACCGTGGCTATGTGGTCAAGGAAGATCGCACCGGTGTAGAACGAAAGTTTGATGAATTGGTACTTTCAGGGCAAAAAGTTACGGCAAAAACGTTAACTGAAAATACGGGAGCTGAAAAGTCGAAACTCTTTCCGACAGATATTGGCATGGTTGTAAACGACTTCTTAGTCAAGTATTTCGACTTGATTATGGATTATAATTTTACGGCTAAAGTTGAAAAGGAATTTGATGAAATTGCTGATGGTGAACTTGTTTGGAACGATATGATCAGAAGTTTTTACGATCCATTCCATTCGAAAGTTGAAAATGCCTTAAATGAAGCCGAGCGTACCAATGGTGTTCGGGTTTTGGGTATTGATCCGGTTTCAGGAAAAGAATTATCGGTTAAAATAGGGCGATTCGGTCCGTTGGCGCAGTTGGGAGAAGCAACGGAAGAAGGCGAAAAGCCGCAGTTTGCAAGTTTGCGTTCCGGCCAGCATCTCGAAACCATAACTTTGGAAGATGCACTTGAGCTGTTCAAATTGCCGCGCAACCTGGGTGAATATGAGGGAAAAACGGTAACGGTGGCTATCGGGCGGTTCGGGCCTTATGTTCGGCACGACGGTAAATTTATTTCGCTCGAAAAAAATGTTGACGATCCATATTCCATCGAATTGGATCGTGCAATTGTGTTAATCGATGCCAAACGCGAAAAAGACCAGAATGCGCTGATTAAAGTATTTGAAGAAAGTCCGGATTTAAAAATTTTAAATGGTCGATGGGGACCATACATCTCGTTTAAAAAGGGTAATTATAAAATTCCTAAAAATACCGATGCCTCAAAGCTATCGCTCGAAGATTGCATGAAGCTGATTGAAAAAGAGCCGTCGACAAAGAAATCGAGGAAAAAATAATTATTTCGGGTAAACATATTTTTGTTTGCCCGTTTTAATTAAAAATGTATTTTCAAATCCTGATAAATATTCACGAATGGACCTTCTGCATTATTTTGATCCTGTTGATTTTGAGAAGTTTGAGTATGCCGAATGGGCAAACAAAAAACACTCTATTGGTGCGCTCCTTCAAAAGAATCAGGAGAAACTTAAACCCGAAAAAGCCGAAGTATTGATAATTGGTGTAAATGAGGATAGAAATTCTGATAAATATGGTGCAGCGAAAGCGCCGGACGAAATCAGGAAACACTTATACAATTTAAACCGCATAAATGCGAGATTTAAGATACTCGACCTTGGAAACCTGAAACTTGGGCATACTGCCAACGATTCGTATTTTGCATTGAGAGATATTTGTGAACAGATACTTGAAAATCAGCAGACACTTATTGTTTTGGGCGGAAGTCAGGACTTGACTTTTGGAATGACCAAAGCCTTTGAAGGTCGGTTATTTAATATGGTTACCGTCGATCCGAAGTTCGATTTCAGGAAGGGAATTAAAACCATAAATTCTGAAAATTACCTGAATCTGATTTATGAAAAACAAAAAAATCTCTATTCCTGTACATTGCTGGCGTACCAAAATTATTTTGTCGATTCAACAGATATCGATCAGCTTAATAATTTTCACTGGGACGTCAAGCGGTTAGGGCAGGTTCGTTATGATCTCACCTCGGTTGAACCAATTTTGCGCGATGCAAATGTTTTTAGTTTTGATATAAATGCAATCCGAAATCTGGATGCTCCCGGACAATCCATGGGATCGCCCAATGGATTGTATTCCGAAGAAGCGTGCCAGATTGCCCGGTATGCCGGAACAAGTGATACCTTAAATATCGCAGGATTTTTCAATTTGATTCCTGAAAAGGATCCAACATCCAACTCAACGAATCTGATGGCACAGATCGTCTGGCATTTTCTTGATGGCTTTGCAACCCGCAAACCAGAAGATCCGCTGGATGATTCTGAAGACTTTAACCAGTTTATGGTTGATATGTCGGATATCAGTATGACGTTGGTGTTTTTTCAGAGCCGGATTTCCGGAAGATGGTGGATGGAAATTTCGGATTTTGAAAACAGGAAAGGTGGCATGTATATAATCCCCTGTGAAGAAGAAGATTACAAGAGATCGTCGCATGGAGACATACCCGATAGGTGGTGGAAAAACATTCGGAAGATGAACAAAAGACAAAATAAATAGCTAAACCGTGCGTTCATTGACTTTAGGGAATCTCGCTTGTTTGGTACAGTAAACAATTTTTCATTATTTTACTGCATATTTATTGGGCGAAACCGAGTCGCAACAATGCTTTTATGAAAAAAATATTTTGTTTTTTATTTTTATATATAATAGCTATCTTAGCCGCAATTGCCCAACAAGATCCGCAGTTTACTTTTAATAGATTTATTCAATTAACTGTAAATCCGGGATACGCTGGGAATGATGGTTCAATGGACGGTTTAATCTTAAACCGGTATCAGTGGGTTGGAATTGAAGGAGCTCCTAAAACTCTGGTTTTCAGTGTTGGTGCAGCAAGCAAGGTCTTTGGGCCAAATGATGGAGTTGGATTAAATGTTATAAGTGACGAGTTAGGATTTTTTAAAAATATTTCTGTCAATTTTGATTATGCCTACCGAAAAAAGTTAGGTATTGGAGATTTAGGAATTGGTGCCAGCCTGGGTTTTTACAACATGTCAATAAAACCAGACTGGTTTATTCCTGAAAGTGATTATCACCAGACGTTAGCCGAGGATTATGGGATACCACAAAAAGAAGCAAGTCAACTGGCACTCGATCTGGGATTTGGAGTATTTTTAAAATCGAATAAATATTTTTGTGGAGCCTCAGTGACACATATTAATGAGGCATCGATTACGCTGGGAGATCAGGCTCGTACGTTTTTAGCCCGACATTATTATATAGCAGCTGGTTACAATATCACATTGACTGATCCGTTATTTGAATTGCAACCTGCCGTTTATTTTAAAACAGACATGGCTGCATATCAGGCAGATTTTACAGTTGATCTGGTTTATAAGAAACGACTTAGGGGAGGACTGAATTACCGGATTAATGATTCTGTTGGTGTTCTGTTAGGTTTTGAATTAAGTAATGGTCTCAAAATCGGATATGCTTACGACATAATGACTTCGGCCCTTGCTGCTTATGGAAATGGTTCGCACGAACTTTTTCTGAGTTATAGTATTGATTTAGGTAAGAACCGAAACAAAAAGTATAAGAGTGTTAGATACTTATAAAAGGATATATTAGAAGCAACATATAGCTGTACTATGAAAAAACATTTTTCTATTGGGTTAGTTATTCTGACAATTGTTACGTTGACCAGTTGTAACAAATCGGGTAACGGCGAACTAACTGGTGTAAAAGGAAGAGGGAAATGGTTTGAGCCAACTCCTTATGGGATGACTTTTATTCACAGGGGATCTTTCAATCTGGGGCCAAACGATCAGGACATTACGGCTTCAAATACTCCATCTAAAACGGTGTCGGTCGATGCTTTTTGGATGGATGACACAGAAATCACGAATAATGAGTACAGGCAATTCGTTCAATGGGTTAGAGATTCCATTGCGCGAACTTTGCTTTCAGAGCAATTTCCTGAATTCATGATTAGTGAGGACCGTAAGGGGAATCCGGTTGATCCGCCCAGAATCAACTGGAAAGAAAAGCTCGATTGGACAAATCCTGATTATACTGATGTCCTGGAACCTATTTTTGTTCCTGAGAATGAGCGCTTTTTCAAGAAAAAAGAAATTGATGCGCGAAAACTTTTTTACGATTATTACTGGATCGATCTGAAGCAGGCTGCCAAAAGGGTTAACATGTATAATTACGATACACAAAGCTATAGCGGTACTGTAACAGATACCAAAGGAGAAGAAAAAGCGATAGAAAACCGTTCTTCTTTTATTTTCAGCAATAAAATAAATATTTATCCAGATACACTTTGCTGGATTAGAGATTTTACTTTCTCATACAATGAACCATGGGCGACCCGTTACTTCTGGCATCCTGGTTTTGATGACTATCCAGTTGTTGGTGTGGCCTGGGAACAGGCAAAAGCTTTCTGTAATTGGAGAACTAAACTTCAGAACGATTATTTGGCAGGCCAGCGTCAGGCCACGCTTCACGATTACAGATTGCCAACAGAAGTTGAATGGGAATATGCTGCACGTGGCGACCGCCAACTTTCCATGTATCCCTGGGGTGGCTATTACACCCGCGAACAGGATGGTGTATTTATGGCAAACTTTAAACCGCTTCGTGGAAATTATGTGGAAGACGGTGGAATGGCAACCATGAAAGTTGGTAGTTACGATCCAAATGATTTCGGGTTATATGATATGTCGGGAAACGTGGCAGAGTGGACTAGTACTGCTTATGATGAATCGGCATACATGTACATTAATGATTTTAATCCCGATTTTCAGTACAACGCCAGACCCGATGATTCTCCTGCAATGAAACGAAAAGTAATTCGCGGAGGTTCCTGGAAAGATATTTCTGCATTTTTGCAGGTTTCAACCCGTAGCTTCGAATACCAGGATACAACAAAATCGTATATTGGGTTCCGTTGCGTTCGTTCTTCTTTTGGCAATGAATTTTAATCACCCTAATAAATCCTGATCAAATGAATATTGGCGAAATACTTAAGTCAAAGAGGTGGAAAGTTCTGATGGGTTATGTTTACGGATGGGGCGCATCGCTTGTGCTCATTGGTGCATTATTTAAACTTCAGCACTGGAACCATTCAGGTATTATGCTCACGATTGGGCTTATGACAGAAGCCTTTATTTTCTTCCTTTCTGCCTTTGAACCACCATTGGAAGTTCCTGATTGGTCGAAGGTATATCCTGAATTACAGGAGGACTATGAGTTACTTGAACCTGAGGAAGATGTTCAGACCGGGCTGAAAAGTAGTTTCGACTCAATTTTGAACAGCACCAATATTACTCCTGAGCTTTTGGGTAAAATTGGAAAAAGTCTGGTCGATTTATCCAATACAGCCTCCCAGATCAGTGATATCTCAACTGCAACTCTTGCTACCGATGTATACGTTCGGAACCTGAACTCAGCATCCGAATCAATGAATGCGTTTTCAGAAATGAACACTCAGGCGAACGAAACAATTCATAACTCGCTTGGACAATTGGTCAATTCATATAGTAGTACGGCCGTCAAGATTTCAGAAACGGGAGAGGGGATGCTAGCGAAGTTGAATGAATCCAGTGCGAAATTCACGAAACAAATCGACGAATCAGGATCTAAACTCGCCGAATCGTACCAGAAAATCTCCGGATCGATGGAAAAAGGTTTTAAAGATCTGGAGGTGAATTCCGCTAGTTATGGAGAAAATCTCCATAAATTGAATAAAAATATCGACTCGCTGAATTCAACCTATGAAAAGCAATTACGAGGAACCAACGATCAGATTCTTGCTTCAACTAAATTCTTTGAGGAACTTAATCAGATGAACCAGATTATCCTTTCTTCAGCACAAGAAATGAAGAAATACAAAGAAAATGCTGAAAAATTGAATTCACATTTGAATGATCTGAATGCAATTTACGGAAATATGCTTGGGGCAATGAATTATAAAAAGAAGTAATCTAATTCGCTAAGACTATGTCGAGTAAGAATTGTCCGGAATCTACCAGGCAAAAAATGATAAATATGATGTATCTGGTGCTGACAGCAATGTTGGCGCTGAACGTGGCTTCCGAGGTGCTTGAATCATTTCGTATTGTCGATGCCAGTTTAACCCAGACACTGAATAACATTAACCGAAAAAATAAGCAGATTTACAGCGCTTTCGATGCAGCCTATACGGAAAATCCGACAAAAGTTAAAGACTGGAAAGAGAAAGCTGATCAGGTGAATGCGAAAACCACTGAAATTATTACCAAAATAAAAGATCTGAAAGAACAATTGGTCCTTGCTTCAGGGGGGGTACCTCTGAAAGATATTGAAGCTGGTTTTATTCTTTCTTCGGAAGAACCAACGATAGTTAACAGCAAGGGCGATACGATTTTGATTAAAAAGGAAGACGATTTAAATACACCGTCTGAAATAATGATCAATAAAAAGAAGGCGGAAGATCTGAAGAATGACATTAAAACTTACCGGGAGTTCTTAGCCTCATTTCTGGATGCAGATTCACCGCTTCGCGAAAATATAATGAAGCAGCTCGATACCTCTGATCCAAAAATTAATTTGAAGGAAGGTGGCGAGAGAAAATCATGGGAGAGTTTGAATTTTGAAAGTAAGCCTTTAATTGCTGTGATTACAATGCTTTCAAAGATGCAGATTGACATTCAGAATGCTGAGACCAATGTTATTTCATCTCTTTTTAGCCAGATTGATGCAGCTTCTTTCAAATTCAATAAACTGGGAGCGAGAATTTTGGCAAAGTCAACGTATGTGCTTGAAGGCGATCAGTTTGAAGCTGAAATATTTTTGGCCGCTGAAGATACAACCCAGCAACCTGAGATTTATGTTGGAAATAACAAACTGACTTTAAAAGATGGTAAAGGAATCTATCAGGTAAGAACGTCGCAGGTTGGAACGTTTAAGTGGGGTGGATTAATAAAGTACAAAAATCCTGAAGGAAATATTAACAGCTATCCATTCGAAGGTGAATATCAGGTTGGGCAGCCAAGTGTTACCATCTCGCCAACTAAAATGAATGTTATGTACCTTGGGATTGCTAATCCGATTAAGGTTTCGGTTCCGGGCGTGGCCTCACAAAATTTGGAGGTTTCATTCAATAACGGCCGAATTGAAAAGAACGGGGAAGAATACCTTGTGTATCCGGCTAAATTAGACGGACTCGCAAAAAATACTTCTATTTCAGTTGTTGCTAATATGAATGGAGAAAAGCGACAGATGGGTTCAATGCCTTTCAGGGTGAAGGAAGTACCACCGCCACTTGCTACAATTGGAGGAATGAATGGTGGACAAATTAGAAAAGAAGATTTAATGGCAGAAGACGGAATATTTGCAGAATTGAAAGATTTTGATTTTGATCTAAAGTTTAAAATAACTCAGTTCGATGTTTCTTTTAATGGAACGTATGTAAAAACGACCTCTTCAAAATCGAATAAATTTACCGATGAACAAAAAGGCTTCTTCGGCAAATTAACGCCCGGAAGTTTAATTTATATTGATAATATTATGGCGAAAGGTGATGATGGAAGCAACCGTCCATTATCTCCGATCAGTTTTAAAATAAAATAGTCATGAAAAAGATCTTGGTATTCTTTGGTGTTTTAGCTCTGATTATCGGAGCAGCCAATCAGGAAGCAAAAGCACAAATAGTTGATGGTGCCTATAAGCGTACGGATGTTTATAGCCGGAAGCCCACACCCCTTCCGTACGTCAGAGAAGCTGATGTAATGTGGCGGAAGAAAATATGGCGTATCATTGATCTTCGTGAAAAAATAAACCAGCCGTTGTATTTTCCGACAAAAGAAATCGAAGGTCGGAATAATTTGGTGAACCTTCTGATTCAGGGAATTAAAGACGGCAAATTAACCGCTTACGATGCAAAAAATGATGACGAATTTAAAGTTCCGATGACTTTTGAGCAAGTAAAGGAAGCATTTGGCGCCACAACACGAACCCGCAAAGTTAGAAACGTTGATACCGGCGAGCTTGAAGACAGGTCGGTCGTTGGTGAAATCAGATCGGAAGAAGTAAAGCAATTCATGGTTAAAGAAGAATGGTACTTCGATAAGCAATCTTCAACAATGAACGTTCGGATTATTGGAATATGCCCAATTCAGGAATTCTACCGTGACGATGACGTTAACCAGGAAAATGTGCAACGCCGCCAGGTTTTCTGGATTTATTTTCCAGAATCACGCGACTTGCTTGCATCAAATGAAGTTTTCAACCCACAGAATACTGCAAGAAATGCTTCTTTCGATGATATTTTCCTGAAAAGAAAATTCAATTCGTACATTGTAAAGGAAGAAAATATTTACAACAACCGCGAAATCAGTCAGTATTTGGGAAGCAAGGATGCTATGCTCGAAAGTCAGAAAATTGAGAATTCAATTTTCGATTATGAGCAGAATCTTTGGGAGTATTAATCTGCATCTACATAAGTTAAGGCCTTATGGGATTTTCCTAATAAGGCTTTTTTTTTGAAGGAAATACTGCACAATGTCAGGATGCTGCACGGTTCATTCTAAGAATGCATTGAAGATTTCCGTAACTGGATTGAGAATATATGTATAAATTTTTGCTCATAAGTATAGTAATCACCCTACTTTTCGGTTCGTGTAGACGCGACTGGACGGTACAACTTACGAGCAAGCAAAATCGCAAACCGTATTTTGAGCCAATTCCTTACGGAATGAATTTCATTAAGCAGGGAAGTTTTAATATCGGACCTTCAGAAGAACAACCCGATCGGGCAAACACTCCGGTAAAAACAGTATCAGTTCCCTCGTTTTGGATGGATGACACTGAAATCACCAACAATGAGTATCGTCAGTTTGTATATTGGGTCAGAGATTCAATTGCGCGACAACTGTTATCAGAAACCATTCCTGAATTTTTAGTTACTGAAAACCGAAAAGGCGTTATTTTTGAAAATCCGCACCTGAACTGGATGGAACCCATTGAATGGAAAAATCCGGATTATCAGGTTGCTCTCGAAGAAATGTACGTTCCGGAAAATGAACGCTTTTTTGGAAAACGCGAAATTGATGCTCGCAAACTCAAATACGAATATTACTGGATCGACTATCGTCAGGCAGCTAAAAGGGTCAATAGTTACAATTACGAAACCCAAAGTTACAATGGAAAAGTCGTTGATGCGAAAGGCAAGGAGAGTCAAATAACGAACCGGTCTTCGTTTATTATGAGTGAATCGACACCTGTTTATCCCGACACTTTGGTTTGGATGCGCGACTACACATTCTCATACAATGAACCGTTAACTGAAAAATATTTTTCGCATGTTGCTTACGACGATTATCCCGTTGTTGGCGTAACGTGGCAACAGGCAAAAGCGTTCTGCAACTGGCGAACCAAGGAAATGAATACTTTTCAGGAGATGATAAAAAACCCAGGAGTTATGGATTACCGTTTACCTTCGGAAGTTGAATGGGAATATGCTGCACGCGGAGGACACCAAATGACTATTTACCCGTGGGGGAGTTATTATACTCGTGATCAGGAAGGAAATTTTTTGGCGAATTTTAAACCCATGCGTGGAAACTACGTGTCCGACAGCCGAACAAATATTACTACTTACAGAGTGGGCAATTACCTTCCAAACTCATACGGCCTTTATGATATGGCCGGAAATGTTGCCGAATGGACATCAAATGCATACGACGAATCGTCCTATGAAATAATGGGGGATTTTAGTCCTGATTTTCAATATAATGCAAAACCCGAGGATCCACCGGCAATGAAGCGAAAGGTTATCCGTGGAGGTTCGTGGAAAGATATTGCTTATTACATTCAGGTTTCGACCAGAAGTTTCGAATACCAGGATTCAGCAAAATGTTACATTGGGTTTCGTTGCGTAAGGAGCACTTTTAAACCCGATTATTACGAATAGAAAAGGGACTTTTCAGTCCCTTTTCTATGGTTTCTTCTAAATATAGTGTTCGCCTTTATACATCATTACGTCGTTTACAAACTGCCTGATTTGCTGCTCATCTTCTTTTTTACAAACAAGCAGAGTTCCTTCAGATTCAACAACAATGTAACCTTCAAGCCCCTGAAGAACAACCAGTTTTTCATTGGGCATATTCACAATGCAATTGTTTGCGCCGTAAATCATCACATTTTCGCCGGCAACAACATTTCCATCGGAATCTTTATTCGAATTTTCGTACAACGAACCCCAGGTTCCCAGATCACTCCAGCCAAAATTTGAGCACAAAACATACACATTGGATGCTTTCTCCATAATTCCGTAGTCAATCGAAATATTCTGACACTCAGAATATGTTTTATTCAGGAACAAAATTTCATCAGAGGTTCCGTATAACCTATTCCCTTTTTCAAACAATTCGGAGACATTGCGAAGATGCAAATCAAAAGCGTTTAAAATAGATTTTAGCGACCAGATAAAAATTCCTGAATTCCAGAAAAACTCGCCACTCTCGATAAATATTTTAGCCAGTTCGATATCAGGTTTTTCAGTAAAAGTCTTCACTTTATGCAAATTCTGGACTGAACCAACAGCATCGGTACTTTCAATTTGAATGTAACCGTAGCCGGTTTCAGGTCGCGAAGGTCTAATTCCCAGTGTCAAAAGTGCATCATTATGCCTGACAAATTCGAGCCCTTTTTTAATCTCTTCCAGAAAGACATCGACCTGTTGAATGTGATGGTCGGATGGAGCCACAATAATATTGGCATCAGGGTTTATTTTCTGAATCTTGTAACAGGCATAGGCAATGCACGGAGCAGTGTTTCTACGCAACGGTTCAAGCAATATCTGACTTTCTTTAAGTTCAGGTAACTGTTTGATCACATGCTCTTTATAATCTACACTGGTAACGATGTAAAAATTTTCATCCGGACAAATCGATTTGAAACGGTCGTATGTCTGTTGAATAAAAGTTCGTCCAGTCCCAATAATATCAAGAAACTGTTTTGGCATATTGCTCTTGCTTAATGGCCAGAACCTGCTGCCTAACCCGCCTGCCATTATTACACAATACGTATTATTCATTTGTTAACTATTTTATTTTGAATGTTTTCCTGAAGATAAACCATGATTTGTGTTGTATTTCCAGATTAATAAATCTTGTATTAAGGTAATGAGATTAAAATTAAAACCATCGAAAAAAATACTGTTTTAGAATATTTGTACCTTTAGACGCAGAGAATCAGTGGACAAATACTCTGTTATACCTGATTAAAACGTTGATTTTAAATTAATTGTTTCAGAATTTATTAGCTTGAAATTCAGTTGAAAGCAATAAAACCGGTCTTTTCATGAATATTTTAAATCAAACAGGAAGATATTTCGCTTTATTGAACAAAGTTTTCAGCAAGCCTGAAAGACATTCTTTGTACGTGCGTCAACTGTTTAACGAAATTGACAATCTAGGCGTAAAATCGGTCGGAATTGTCGCCGTGATTTCAGTTTTTATGGGTGGAATTATGACATTGCAGGTGGCCTATAATATGGTAAATCCTTTATTGCCAACTTATCTGATTGGTTTAGGAAACCGAGACTCTCTTATTCTGGAATTTTCATCAACAATCATGGGCTTAATTATGGCCGGAAAAATTGGGTCGAACATTACCTCCGAAATTGGCAGCATGAAAGTGACGGAGCAAATTGATTCGCTGGAAATTATGGGCGTAAATTCGGCCAGTTATTTAATTCTGCCCAAGATTATAGCCGTTGTACTTATGTTCCCGCTTTTGTACATATTGAGTGTATTTTTTGGTTTACTTGGTGGTTTAATTGTTGGTCCGGCGGTTGGAGCAGTTTCACTAACTGACTATCTGAATGGTATTCAATACTCATTTACGCCTTATTATATCACTTTCTCGCTGATAAAATGCCTGGTTTTTGGATTCCTGATTGCCTCTATTTCTGCTTTTTTCGGCTATACTGTTGAAGGTGGCGCTTTTGATGTAGGAACTGCCAGTACGCGTGCTGTAGTAAATACAAACATTATGATTTTAGTCTGGGATTTGATTTTAACTCAACTGCTTCTCTAAATGATCGAAATTAAAAACGTATATAAATCATTCGAACAAAAGGAAGTTCTGAAGAATATATCGAAAGTCTTTAATCCGGGTGAAACGAATCTGATTATCGGGAGAAGCGGATCGGGGAAAACTGTTTTGCTGAAATCGATTGTTGGGTTGCATGAAATTGATCGCGGCCAGATTCTATATCATGATCGTGATTTTACTTCGATGAAACCCAAAGTACGGAAGGAATTGCGCAAAGAAATGGGGATGGTTTTTCAGGGCGGTGCACTGTTCGATTCGCTTACTGTTGAAGAAAATATACGGTTTCCACTTGACATGTTTTCGTCGCTCTCGACGGCGGAGAAGCAAAAACAGGTTGATTTTTGCCTGGAAAGGGTTAATATTTCGAATGCCAACAAAATGTATCCTTCCGAAATTTCAGGAGGAATGCAGAAGCGAGTGGCGATTGCTCGAGCTATTGTGATGAATCCAAAGTATTTGTTTTGTGACGAGCCAAACTCTGGGCTCGATCCTGAAACCTCGATGGTGATTGATGAACTGATTCACTCAATTACGGTTGACCTGCAAATTACCACCATCATAAACACGCACGATATGAATTCGGTGATGGAAATTGGCGATAATATCCTGTTTATTTCCGAAGGTGAAATGTGCTGGGAAGGAAACCGCAAAGAAATTCTGTATGCCGATAATCAAAAACTTCAGGAATTTGTATTTGCCAACAAACAATACCAACGAATTCGCGACGATAAAATTAAAGAATAAGCTATCCTTTCGGGCTTAAGGTAACAACCGGAATAATCATTTCTTCAAGCGAAATTCCGCCGTGCTGGTAGGTGTTTCGGTAATACTGCGCATAATGATTGTAGTTGTTCGGATATGCAAAAAAATCGGTATTTGTGGCAAATATGTATGTGGTACTCACATTTCTTGAAGGTAAATAAATCGTAGCCGGATTGGTGATATCATAAATAGCTTTTGATTTGTAATTCAGGTTTCGGCCAAGCTTGTACCGCAGATTCGTATTGGTTTCGCGATCGCCAATTACTTTTAATGCGTTGTCAACCCGAATTGTACCATGATCAGTCGTTAAAACTACTTTTACTTTGTTTTCAGCCAGCAGTTTAAGCAAATCGAGCAACGATGAATGATTAAACCAACTGAGGGTGAGTGAACGATAAGCTGACTCGTCGCTGGCCAATTCTTTAATCATATCCATTTCAGTTCGGGCATGCGAAATCATATCCACAAAATTGAATACCATAACTGAGAGGTCGTTTTGAAGGATGTTTCCAATGTAATCTGTCAGTTTGCGGGTACCTTTTATGCCGCCAATTTTCTCGAAAAATAATTTGTAATTCTTTCCAAGCCGGGTCAGTTGTTTCTGCAACAGCTCATGTTCGAAACGGTTTTTGTGACCTTCGTTGTCATCATCTTCCCAATATTCGGGATAAAGGCGCTCAATTTCCGAAGGCATTAACCCGGCAAACATGGCATTACGGGCATACATGGTAGCAGTTGGCAAAATACTGCAGTAAAGATCTTCCTCTTCAACGCGATAATAATTGTTGAGCACGGTCGACAAAACCCTGTACTGGTCGTACCTTAAATTGTCGATGACTAAAACGAAAACCTTATTTCCACTGTCCACCTGCGGAATAATCTTTTTCCTGAAAATATCAACGGACAACAGGGGACGATCATTTTGATTTGAACCAAACCACGACTGGTAGTTGTTCCGGACAAATTTTCCAAATGAATTATTGGCTTCGGATTTCTGGTATTTCAATATTTCGTCCATTGCCGAATCTTCCGAATTGCTAAGTTCGAGCTCCCAGAAAACAAGTTTTTTGTAGATTTCGACCCATTCAGGAAAAGACAATTTATCGCTGATTTGCATCCCAATTTTCGAAAATTCACTTTGATAAGCTGAATTTGTCCGTTCGGTGACCAGCCGTCGCTGATCGACATTTTTTTTGATGGAATGAAGGATTTGCTTCGGGTTAACCGGTTTTATCAGGTAATCGGCCATTTTCGAGCCAATGGCTTCGTCCATAATGTCCTCTTCTTCGCTCTTGGTAATCATTACCACCGGAACATTTGGGTCAACTGTTTTTATTTCATTCAACGTTTGCAAGCCACTCAACCCGGGCATGTTTTCGTCCAGAAAAATAATGTCGAAAAACCCATTCCGAACCATTTCGATGGCATCAGTGCCATTGTTGGCCGTTTCAACATCAAACCCTTTTTCCTGAAGGAAAATGATGTGCGCCCGTAATGAATCAATTTCATCGTCGGTCCAAAGTATTTTTGTCTTCTTCAAACGGTATATGTTTTAATAAAATTAAGCTGGACCGATTGAGTCTAAATGTCGACACCAGCAAAAATCATTCTAAATTAGCAATCTCTGTTCGTTTAATTACCATCAGGAGTAGAAATAACACCCATTATTTCCTGCTCCTGATTTCGAAAAGCCATCCCTATTGTCCCCGCGATACGTATTTCAAAACCAGGGCTGTTTGGGCTGAACTCAATCCTGCCCTTGGTGCCATGTTTGCCAATACACTACTCCAACCCGACTTCGAAAAGCTATCGGGCGAATACAATCCGTGACAGGCACCACAGCTACTTACATAAATGGTGTGCCCCTGTTGTAATTCGCCCAGAGTCGCGTTTGCGGTCACGTCAGAAATACTTGGTACATAAACCGCGCCAGACACATTACTATCCTTTTTACACGAATTCAAGACCAGCAATGCGGCAACAGTGAGAATACCAAACAAATGCAATTTATTCATTACTACTTAATTTGCTTGTTAATAACTAGAATAATTAAATACTCGAATGTCTCGTATTTGTTATAACAATCAAAAGCAAATAAAAGTATCAGTTTAACAAAGTTTAACTCCGGGCTGTTTTCTCTAGCGCACTTACATTTAACTATGAAATTGTCGAAGTTATTATTGTTTCAGGTAGAATTTCTTGTAAAATTCCATATAAAGTAGAATATTTTTATTCTGCTTGAAAATATCCAGATTTTCAGGAGTAATTATGAAGTTGCGGTAATTTGCATTCTGAATTGGGCCATAAACTTGTTGATCAGCAGCAATTGTGCGTAAATAAGATAATCCGGATTGAATATCGGAAAGCCCGTCGACTTTTACCATTAGCCTGAAATCGTCGAGCATGGCAAAAGTTACGTTGAGTGCCTGTTGCGGGTAGTTCCGTTTGTTGTATTGCCTGATCGATTCCACAAGCTGATCAGGATTGCATTCTTCTTTCGGAATGATGAGCACGAATGACTGCAAACCATCAGCCTGGGTTTTGTAGGATCCGTTGTATGTCGGCGCAATCGGTGATTTCCCTGAGGTACCTGAAGCTGCATCAATGTATTTTGTTTTAAAGAAATTCAGGTATTCGCCTATCTTTTGTGTTTCGGTAAGCTTTTTCAGGTTTGTATCTGTAATTATAAATGTGCGATAACTCAAAGTATCCAAACTCTTGAACAGTTTGCGGTTTGCAACAGAATTGGCAAAATACGCCATGGCATTGGTTTTCGATTTAAACGAGCTTACAATCATCAACTGGTAATCGGCCACCTGCGTCTGGCGAATCGACAGGTCTGCCTGCCTGAATTCGTCGCGGTTGTGCGCATTAAATCCAGCAATAACCTGGCGCAAATTAACATGTGTATCGTTAACAGCCACTACGAAATTCTGTGTGCCGGTTTCAACTCCTGAATAAATATCAAGTCCTGAACCAGTTGGAGCAACTTCAACAAAGCTCCCTTTTTCCTTCAGCAAATCTTCTTCCTGTTGTGCTTTTGCCAGCAAATCTTCAGGTTCGGGCAGTACCTGATCGGTAAAGTTGCTTGAAATAAAACGGCTATAGTTTTTCACAAAGAATTTCAGGTATTCCGCATAGTCTTTGTCTGCATTTATCTCGCGATAGTTGGTCGACGACGCAATGAAATTCACATATTTAATGTTTTTCAGGGCGTCGAAAACTTCCCGGTTACGAATAATGGACCGGAAATAAATCAAGCCTTGTTCTTTGTCGTTTAGCGAACGCACAATTAAAAGCGAAGTATTCGTATTCAGATTTTGCGTTTCGATATCGAAATCGATTTTGGTATAGTGATCGATGTTGTAATTGGCAATATCGAATTTCAGGCGGTTCAGATCAAGCTCAGCATTCTTTGGATAGGCAATCACAAAATAATGCAGCAAATCTTCGTCGTACGAGAATTTCCCGTTGAATTCGTCTGCTCCTTTCTGATTCGATGGAACCAATTCATCATTTTGAATCTGATCGTTCAAATAACCTGAAGCCACCATTTGCTGGTAATCAACCAATGTGCTGTCCTGAATAAGCTTCAGGATTGATTGTGCAAGTGGTTCCGGTTCTGCTTTCGGATAGTTAACAATGTATTCAGTGAGCAATTGACTGAATTTGTTCCTGTCAGACGAAGTTCCGTCGGCAACTACTTTTATGAATTTAACTTTCGGAATCAGCACACTGTCGGGTTTCATTTGCATAATCTGGTCGGAAATTGTACCGGCTTTTGCATAATCTCCCTTTTTAAATTCGAGGAAAGCATTCTGATACAGGCGGTTCATGCTGTCAGTCCGAGCCTCAAGCTCAATGAAATAATTCGGATTCAGCAAATATTTAGCGTATTTTGAATCCGGATATTTACCGATAATCAAATTTTTGTAGTAATCTGCCTTTTCGGTATTGTTCTGTTTCGAATACAAATCCCACAATTCGAACCACGAAGAAAGTGTGTATAAGTTTTCGGGGTATCTTTTATTCAGGTCTTCAAAAGCAGCAATCGATCTTGGGAAATCGGAGAAATCGGCTCTGAAGATACGGCCTTCGTTAAAAAGTGCATTCCTGATTCTGGTGTGCGATAAAGCCATCAGCGAATCGTTCATGGGTAAATCCTGGGTATAAAATTCCCGGCTTTTCGGATCCTCAACTTTTTTTACCTTGGGACCTGCAGTCAGAAGCGAATCTTGTTGTTGATCAGTGTCATCCTGCGAGAAAGTTCTTTTGTCCGACCGACGCCAGCCGTCTTCCAGTTTTCGTTTTCCCCAAAGGCGTTCAAATTCCACTTTCCCGTAGGCAACTGTTGTTGGCGTGTAGAAATACCATCCGGCTCCTTCCTGCTTCTGACTCAACCCAAAGCGGTTTTCATTCATCCGGTAATAATTGCGGTTCATCATCTGGTCGCGTTCGTCCTGTTTGGCTTTAGCTTCTCTGTCGTTTGCTTCTTTAATCCATTTGTCAATCAAGCTGTTTCTCGACGATTCGTCCATCTGGGCAATGCGCTGAAGGCTGTCTTCACGTTCAACCATATAAATGTTGTCAGTCAGCCGGGTAAGGCTTTTATGACGATCGGAAATTTGCTGGTAATTCGGATATTTTTCATCGATAACCACCATGGCACTGTCGTAGTAACTTTGGGCCATTTTGTATTCAGGCTCTTCAAAATATATTTTGGCCAGCGTGAGACACGATAGGGCACGCTGGTATAAGTTATTCGAACTGGCAGCAGCAGATTTGGTGTATTCAACTTTTGCCTGATCCAAATTTCCTTCTTTGGTCGAAATATTTCCCATCGCGAAATAAATCTGATCGCGGAATTCATAATTCTTTTTGTCGCGAAGCATTTTACGCAGCTCTTTTTTCAGCTTTTCAACGTCGCCGGTACCGGTAAAAGTTCCTGCAGCACTGATGTGTGCATTGAAAGCCATTTTGTACGGAGGATTCATTCGTGTGATTTCGCGAAATATTTCCGAAGCTTTATCCGGATTTCCGGTTTCCTGGTACCACTGCGCCAAAACGTATTTATACCGCAACCGGTCTTCCTTTTTTGTGGCTTGTTTTACTGCAATTGAAAGGAATGGAATTCCTTCGCTGTACTGAAGTTGTTTGGCGTAATAATCAGCGGTAACAGCAGCAAAATCTGCTTCGAGTTGGCGCGGGAAGTTTTCGTCGGCCTGCATTTGAGCAATAATTTCGTATGCTTCAACATAGCGCTCGAGCTCGGTATAACAGCGAATTAACCACACAGATGCTGTGTGTTTTGAAGGATCGTCGGGAAATTTTCGCACGACATAAGAGAAGTTCTCGATAGCCGATGCAAAACTTTTTTTGTAAAAATAGGCCTGCCCCATCAAAATATAGGCATCGTCTACCCAATCGTTAAATTCGTCGCGGCTGGCAAATCTGATGTATGATTTGCTCCTGTTTTTTCTTCTTTTGGGCTTTTTAGTAATTGAATGCGATTGAATAAGTTTCGAGCCTTTCAGAATTGCATTTTCCATCTCGGCATTTGCCGCTGTGGCTGTTGATGGATTGCTCGACTTAAATAAGGGCAAAACTTTCGAATAATCGTCTTCAACCGAATTGTTGATTTTCTCAATTCCTGCTCTCAGACTTTCTTTTCCGTTAAAATAAACATTGTAATGTGCGGTAACATTATTGTATGCACGCGACAAAGCAGTGTTCTTCTCGGTCGAACATCCGGCCAGAAAAAAAAGCACTGCAACAAAGAAAAAACGATATAAATAGTGTTTGCCCAATATCAGAATTTTGTTGACTTTAAATAAACTGCCAAATCGGAATTATATTGTATAAATACTACCCGAAAATATTGGTTTTTCGCATTAAAACCGGCAATTTTTTTACGCTTGCAATATTACAAACTTTAAAAGAAATGAGCATGTAATTCGAAACATAAAGACAAACGAAATTTTTATTTCGCTGCTTCGGACATAAAAATAACCAGACATTCAGGATTTAAAACAATTGTAAAAAGTTTCATGCAAAATAAGCGATTATTAAAGCGAATGAAAACCGAAACGCAGATTCGTTACATTTCTTATGCAAAAAGCCTTCTGAAGAAATTTTTTCATTATAAAAACGATGAAACTGCTTAACTTTGATTGGTTGAAATGGATAGACAACTTTCAATTTCTAACTATAAACAGCATTTAGCAAGACGTCCAAATGAATCCAAATTCAAGACCATATAATTTCGGAATATCGCTTAGCGGTGGCGGCGCGCGCGGAATCCTTCACATTGGGGTTCTGGAGGCGCTTCGTCAACAAGGCATTCATCCTGAAATCATTTCAGGAACAAGTATGGGAGCATTGGTCGGCGTTTTTTATGCTTCGGGAATGATGCCTTTGCAGATTCTGGAACTCGTAAAATCGAGCAAATTACATCGCATGATTAAGTGGAAACTACCGGCGAGCGGATTGCTCGATTTGAAGAAAGTGCTCGGGGTTTTGGAAAAATACATTCCTGAAGACAATTTCTCGGCCTTGAAAAAGCCATTTTGCTGCACGGTTACCAACTTAAACACGGGACTTAGCGAGAGTAAAAACTCCAGGAATCTTTT
The DNA here is from genome assembly GCA_963677955.2 of Prolixibacteraceae bacterium. Lineage (GTDB taxonomy): Bacteria > Bacteroidota > Bacteroidia > Bacteroidales > Prolixibacteraceae > Aquipluma. Next base: position 1,258,615 of record CAXXQR010000001.1, on the reverse strand, counting down.
CCAGTGGGTGATCGCCTCAGCGACAATTCCGGTTATTTTCGAACCTCAGATTATTGATGGACAAACCTATGTTGACGGCGGACTTTTTAACAATCTGCCAGTTGACTGCATTCGCAATGAATGTCGTTTTTTGATTGGTGTGCATGTGAATCACAACGGTACGGAAGAAAATATTGAAGGCTTTAAAGCCATTGCAGAACGAACATTCAGGTTGATTTTTGCAAAGAATGTCAACGAAAGTTTTTCGTTGTGCGATTTCGTTATCGATCCGGTTGAGATGCGATCGTTTGACACGTTCGATTTCGGGAAAGCCGACGAAATTTTTAAGATTGGATTCGATGAAACCCAGAAGCGAATGCCCGATTTGCTGAAATCAATTGAATTAAATCTTGCTTCCGGCGAAAAAATGCCATACAATAAATAATATGTGGTTAACGTTTCAACAATCGGATGGATAACTGGTTTTAAATCAATAATCCTGACTACCTTTGAACTACAGAACTAACTCATACCTGCGGGCAAACTAATCCTTCTTTTAAATCGTTTCTATAAACACTTTAAATTATACATGATGAAAAAGCTATTGTTTGTTATATCAGTTGTGGTGCTGGTTTCGTGCGGACAGCACAAAAAAGAAATTGCACGAATGCAAGCCCAGCAAGATAGTATTGCTGCAATTGCGGTGCAAAAAGACAATTCGATTCTAGAATTGCTTGGCGACATGAATGAAATTCAGTCGAATCTCGACTCGATTAAAACCATTGAAAAAATTGTTTCAGTGCAAACCGCTACTGGAGGTGAACTGAAGTCAGCCGCTAAGCAGCGCATTATTGAAGACATTGCACAGATCAACGAGCTGCTTCAAAAAAACAAAGCTCTGGTGAAATCGCTTCAGGGGAAACTTCGGTCATCGAACCTTAAAATTGCAGAACTCGAAAAAATGATTGAATCTTTGACCCGGCAAATAGGGGATAAGGATACAGAAATTGCCAGCCTGAAAGAAGAATTGGAAAATCTGCATGTCAATGTGTCTGACCTGAACCAGAAAATCGAAAAAATTACTTCGGAAAGCGAAAATACCATCAAGCAAAAAACGCAAACCATTGACGAACAAGTTGCCGAAATAAATACAGCTTACTATGCTTTCGGAACGAAAAAGGAGCTGACAGAAAAGAATGTCATTGAGAAAGAAGGCGGATTTTTGGGAATCGGTAAGACCCTGAAAATGAAAAAGGATTTTAACCGCGACTATTTTATGAAGATTGATATCCGCCAGTTTAACCAGCTTACACTGAACGCAAAGAAAGCGAAACTGGTTACCTACCATCCGGCAGGTTCGTATCATCTAACCGGAACAAAAACGGTTGAAGCCCTTGTCATCGATAATCCTCAGGAATTCTGGAAAGCATCGAAATACCTGCTGATCGTTGTTGAATAACTTGAATAATTTCACCACCATAAAATACAAAAGAGGCTTCGGAAACGAAGCCTCTTTTGTATTTTATGTCTGCATGTTTATCGGTTAAAAACCAGTCGCTTTCCAATTTTTCCTGGAATTACCTGACCATTGGTATAGACAAGATCGCCGTTCACAAACGTGTGTGTAACCTGGTGCGAAAACTGAGTACCTTCGAAAGGCGACCAACCGCATTTATACAAGATATTTTCCGGAGAAACAACCCACGAACTTGCAGGGTCAACTAACACCAGATCGGCGTAGTAACCTTCGCGAATGTAGCCACGACGATCGATCCGGAAAAGGTCGGCTGGTGCATGGCACATTTTTTCAACCACTCTCGGTGCTGAAATCATTCCTTTTTTACTCATTTCGAGCATGGCTGGCAACGAATGCTGAACCAGTGGTCCGCCCGATGGCGCTTTAAAGTACGAATGCTCTTTTTCCTGAAGTGTATGTGGGGCATGGTCTGTCGCCACTACGTCAATTTTATCGGCACGCAAAGCTTCCCAAAGTGCAGCTTTGTCTTCAGGAGACTTAATTGCAGGGTTCCATTTGATTAAAGTTCCCTTCGAAATATAATCGTGCTCGTCGAACCATAAATGATGCACGCAAACCTCGGCGGTAATGTGTTTGTTTGCAACCGGTCCGGCATTGAAAAGCTTCATTTCTTCAGCGGTTGAGATGTGCAAAACATGCAATCGCGTGCCAAATTTTGTAGCCAGTTCTACTGCTTTCGACGACGATTTGTAACAGGCTTCGGCGCTCCGAATTTTGGGGTGAGCCGAAATTGGAACAAATTCTCCATAAATCTCTCTGTATTTTGCAGTATTGCGGATAATTGTCGGTTCGTCTTCGCAATGAGTGGCCACCAATAATCTTGTATTCCTGAAAATCTCGGAAAGTACTTCTTCGTTGTCAACCAGCATGTTGCCGGTTGAAGACCCCATGAATATTTTTATCCCGCAAACGTTGGAGCCATCCGTTTTTAACACCTCATCGAGGTTGTTGTTGGTCGCCCCCATGAAAAATGAATAGTTCGCAGCCGAAACTTCTGCAGCTCTTTTGTATTTTTCTTCGAGCAATTCCTGGGTCACTGCCTGTGGATTTGTGTTTGGCATTTCCATAAACGAGGTAACACCGCCCGCCACTGCAGCCCGCGATTCGGTTGCGATTTCGCCTTTATGGGTCAGACCCGGTTCGCGAAAATGAACCTGATCGTCGATTGCCCCCGGAATCAGGTATTTGCCGGCTGCGTCAATTACTATTGTGTCTTTGATCGAGTCGGCTTGGATATCACTGCCTTCGATTATTTTGGAGATAAATTCATCCTCAATCAGAACAGCTCCATCGAAAATTTTTCCTTCATTAATTATGCGGGCATTTTTAATGAGTGTCTTCATGTTGTGTAAGTTTTTTCAGCGCAGTTTATTCAAAATTACTGTATATAAACAAAAAGACCGCGACTGCGGTCTTAAAATTTGCTATTTTATTTTCGTCAATTCTATTTTACAACTTCGTACTTTGTAAACCAGCTACGAATTTTCATTTTCAGAACTCCCCAAAGCGCTTCATTGAAAATTCCACCGCTCATTTTCGAAGTTCCTTCCCGTCTGTCGGTAAAGATAATGGGAACTTCCACAATTTTAAACCCATGTTTCCATGTTTTAAATTTCATTTCTATCTGAAATCCATACCCTTTTAGCCTGATGTTGTCGAAATCGATGGTTTCCAAAACTTTCCGGTGATAGCATTTAAATCCGGCAGTTGTGTCCATAATCTTCATGCGGGTAATTGTCCGCACGTAAACCGAAGCCAGGTATGACATCAACACTCGTCCGAGTGGCCAGTTTATTACATTAATTCCTGAAATATAGCGAGAGCCGATTGCCAGACTTGCATTTTGCTCCAGACAGGCTGCGTACAGTTTTTCCAAATCTTCCGGATTGTGCGAGAAATCGCAGTCCATCTCAAAAATGTAATCAAAATTTCGTTCCAGCGCCCAATGAAAGCCAGCCAGGTAAGCTTTACCAAGTCCCTGTTTGCCCGCTCTTTTCAGAATATGAAGTTTATTCGGATATTCAGTCATCAACTGGTCAACAATGTCGGCGGTTCCATCTGGCGAATTATCGTCGATAATCAGCAACTGAAAAGGTGTTTCTAGCGTGAAAACCTTACGGATCATCCGTTCAACATTTTCCCTTTCGTTGTAGGTTGGAATTAAAACCAGATTTTGATGCACGTTTAATTGTTTTAAATTATGGTACGAAAATACTCCTTTTTGTGAACCTGAATGCCTTGGAGACTCTTCTTTAACAAATTTTATGCTATTCCAGCTTGAAAATAAAGGCAACTACCATTTTTTCATTCCTTCAGGAGGCGTTGGAAAATCTAACTGTTGGATATGAATGATTTTTCTGAAAAATTCTTTCAGTTTTTGTGACTGGTCTTCATCCAGGTTTATCTCAATTTCCTTTTTATTCTGTAAAATTTGGTACCTGATGTTTTTGCTATAAATAATCGGAACCCAAAGATTTTCAGGAATTTCGAATTGATCTGTTCCTGATTCTGGAGTTGGGTTTCCATTGTCTTGCTGGTCAAGCCGGAAGTTTTCATCATCCAATAAAATGAAAATAGCTGAGTTAATTTCTGATTGTTTTCTACCAAAACTGACAAAAATCGGCTTATGTTCTTTCTTGCTTTCGCCAAAAATATATTTTGAAAGTACACTTTTGAAACCTGACGATTTTTCCCCGTTCTGAGGAATTTTAAGTTTTTGTTCCAGTTTCAGGCTGGTTAACTGATTTTCAGGATTTACATGCTCGTGTAGGTGATTTGTTGCTGTGCACGCTGATAAGAGAACCGAAAAAAAAATATAGAAAAAATATTTTTTCATGAAAGATGATCTATACAGATTAAACTCATCAGGTCAAAAATTATTCCATTTCAGTATAAAATATTAAGTTGTTCGTTCTCAGATTTCAGCGAAATAAAACTCAAATAATCCAGGTGCCAAACAGGAGACTTTCATGCTAATCATAAATGTTTCCCTTCGCAATCATTTACAAACATTAACAAGTGTTGTGAAATTCCGGTTAAACTTTTGTATTTCTCTACTGTCTGATCTGTACCAAAGAAAACAAACTTGTATCTATTCAAAAACAATTAAACATAAATAAAGACAGATGAACAGGATTTTGATCGTACTTCTATTGCTTTTAACGAGCGTTTGTACTGTATATTCCCAGGTTCCGCCTGCCGTAAAAACAGGCGACGAGAATACAGTTTCTAAAAATGGAAAAATAATCGGGAAGATAATTGATTCGGATACGAAAACCCCAATGGAGTATGCAAATATTGCAATTTACCGCGAGCAAGACTCTAAACTTGTTACCGGAAGTATTGCCGATGGCACGGGATCATTCGTGATTAGTGGCTTGCCTTTCGGATCATACTATGTTGAAGCTAATTTTATTGGCTTTGAGAAAACGAAAATTGACGATATTAAAATTGCACCAAATTCAACAACCGTTGACATGGGCACAATTAGTCTTTCGGCATCGAGGCAACAAATTGGCGCTGTTGACGTGGTAGCTGAACGGAATCGCATCGAGTATAAGATCGACAAAAAGATTGTGAATGTGGCCAACGACATCAATTCGGCGGGAGGAACAGCCGTAACTGCGCTGGAAAATACACCGTCGGTTGAAGTTGATATGGATGGAAACGTAAGCCTCCGTGGTTCATCAAGTTTTACTGTGCTTATTGATGGTCGCCCAAGCGTTTTGAGTGGAAGCGATGCCTTGAGGCAGATTCCATCGTCGGCCATTCAAAACATCGAAATCATTACAAACCCGTCGGTGAAATACGATCCGGATGGAAATGCGGGGATTATCAACGTGGTTATGAAGAAAAATGTGCTTTCAGGAATAAACGGAATATTTAATGTAAATGCCGGAACCGGTGATAAATATGGCGCCGATTTGATGCTGAATTACAAAACAAAAAAATACAATTTGTTTTTGGGTGGAAACTGGAATGATGAAACCAACTACGGCACAATGAAGTCGACACGCGAATCGTATAATGCAACAAAAGACACCACCACTTACCTGATTACTGACGGGAGAAGGAACATGACGCGTGGGGGCAAACAACTGAAAGGGGGATTCGATTATTACCTTTCCGACAAAACAACAGTCACCGTTTCTTCTTCGCTGGGAAATTATAATTTCGATAGTTACGGTGGTGGAAATATTCACAATTACATCTCGCCCGGAACAACTGATATTTATTCCATTCAGAAAAATACTTCAACGCGAAACGGCAATTATGTGACAGCCGACGCCAGTTTCCAGACTAAATTTGACAAAACGGGTATGCATAAACTGGAAGGAACGTTCACTTACCGAAACAGAAAAGGTAGTTCAAACGAAAACAACGATGAATTTCTATCCAATTCATCTTACGTCGATACAAATGACTACCTAACACGGGTAATTTCGAGCGACAATAGTACGTCGAACGACTATCGCATGAAACTCGATTATACACTTCCGCTAAAAGAAGGGGCTAAGTTTGAGGCAGGTTTACAAAGCCGGATCGAGAACGAAATAGAAAGTTTTTATTTTGAAAATTACGATACTGTTACCAATCAATTCGTAAACAACCCAATGTTTACAAGCGATATGAATTTTAAGGAAGCGATTCATTCGGCTTACTCCACTTATTCAGGAAAGCTTCTTGGAATTGAATACATGCTCGGACTTCGCGGAGAATACAACAAGCGAACCATCGAACATCACGCTGATGTGAACAATACCTATTCGTTGGATATTTTCGACCTTTTCCCTTCAGTACATTTCTCGTATGAAATGGCCAGCGGAAACCAGTTGATGGCCAGTTATTCGAAACGTGTTAACCGTCCCGATGGGCGCGATCTCGATCCATTTCCAAATTACATGAATCAATACACCATTCGTATCGGGAACCCAAACTTAAAACCTGAATATTCTGACTCGTACGAATTCAGTTATATGCGCAAATTTGGAACATCGTTTTTGTCACTCGAAACTTTTTACCGCACAACAAACGATCTAATGACCCGGATTCAGCAAATGAAAGATGACGGAATCATTTATATGACCATGGATAACCTGAATCGGGATTATTCAACGGGTGGAGAATTAATGGGAAATTTCAATTTCACCAAATGGTTGTTGGTTAATGCCAGTTTCAGCCTGTACGATTACAAAATAAAAGGAGCAATTCTTGGTCAGTCTATTGACAAGGAAAGTACCAATTATTCCGGAAGGATGAACGCAACTTTAAAATTTTCGCCCAATAGCCGGATGCAGCTCACCGGATTTTACCGAGGCCCGTCTGTTTCCGCTCAGGGAGATCAAAAGGGGATGATGTTTACCAATTTATCGTATCGTCAGGATTTCATGAAAAAGAAATTATCGGCAACTTTAAGTGTGCGTGACTTATTGGGAACCGGTAAATTTGAAGGAACTTCATACGGCGACGGTTTCAAATCGAGTTTTAAGTTCCAGCGCGAACCACGGGTTTTTATGCTTACGTTGAGCTACAAAATCAACAATTACAAAATGGATAAGCAAGCGCCACAGGAACAAAGTGCCCCGGCGATGGATGAAGGATTTTAATGGCAAGTAAAACAAATTAAAAATAACTAAAGCGGAATTCGGGAAACTGGATTCCGCTCTTTTTTTAATTCACTTTTGGCTGAAACATCAGGTAAAAAAGCATTTCGTATAACCGGATAATTCAAAGTTGTTTAAAATTTTTGAGAAATTTTAACACGCACCGAAAGCTTGTATTTTATAAACTTGTGCTCCGAATAGTAAATCATTTAAAATTTATGGAGGAAATTTTATGACCTTTCGGAAAAAATGGTTCAATCTGATTTTATCCGCAATTATTGGGATAACAACTTTCAGTAGTTATGCCGCTCATGCATCCGGCAGTGTTACATTGTACTCACCGTACACAAAAATTTCAGTGCCACCAGGTGAATCTGTCGATTATTCCATCGACGTGATCAACAACAGCAAGGAACTCCAAAACAAAGACATTTCGATTTCGGGAATTCCCCGAGGGTGGACTTATACCCTGAAATCTGGCGGATGGAGCGTTAGTCAACTGGCCGTACTGCCAGGCGAGAAAAAAACGCTGTCCTTAAAAGTCGATGTTCCCTACCAGGTTAACAAGGGGAATTACCGCTTGAAAGTTGCCGCAGGTGATTCAAGTGTTCTCCAACTGGTAATCAATGTTTCGGAAAAAGGAACGTACGAAACCGAATATTCGACTGACCAACCTAATATGCAAGGTTCTTCCACTTCTACATTTACATTTAAAACAACTTTAAAAAACCGAACTGCCGACCAACAACTTTACGCCTTAATTGCCAATGCCGCACGCGGCTGGAATGTCACTTTCAAAGCCGATTATAAAGCCGTAACTTCTGTTGAGTTGGGCGCCAACACAACGAAAGACATTACCGTTGAAATTAATCCTCCGGCTCAGATTGAGGCCGGAACATACCAGATTCCAATTAGTGCAAAAACAAATTCCACTTCAGCCGACGTTCAGCTCGAAGTGGTTGTAACCGGATCGTACAGCATGGAACTTACCACGCCAACCGGTCTGCTTAGCAGTTCAATTACAGCCGGCGACATTAAGCGACTGGAACTTGTTGTTCGAAATACCGGTTCTTCAGTCCTGAATGATATAAAATTAAGTGCTTCTCAGCCTTCGAGGTGGGAAGTTGTTTTTGATCCTGTTAAAGTTGACAAACTTTTGCCCGGAAAAGAAGAAGATGTTTTCGTGAGTATAAAAGCCGACAAAAATGCGATTCCCGGAGATTATGTGACCAATCTTGATGCTAAAACTCCGGAAACCACGGCAAAAGCTTCACTTCGGATGTCGGTAAAAACACCGATGCTTTGGGGCTGGATTGGGGTACTCATTATTTTCGTTGCTCTCGGAAGTGTTTATTATTTGTTCCGCAAATATGGAAGGAGGTAAGCCGTGGCTGTTCCAATTATCGAATTGGTTGACCTGACCAAAAAGTACGGATCATTCACCGCCGTTGATCATCTCAACCTGAACATTCAAAAAGGCGAAATCTTCGGACTGCTCGGACCAAACGGGGCAGGAAAATCTACGACTATTCTGATGATGCTGGGACTAACCGAACCAGTTTCGGGATCGGTGAAAGTTTGCGGAATTAATTCGACCAGCAATCCAATTGAGGTGAAACGAAAAGTTGGTTATTTACCTGAAGATGTCGGATTTTACGACGATAGAACTGCGCTCGAAAACCTGCTTTATACGGCCCGTTTGAACCGGATTTCCGATTCGGTTTCGCGACCAAAGGCTGAGCAATTGTTAATGCGGGTCGGATTGTCGGATGTTTTGGATAAAAAAGTGGGCAAATATTCGCGCGGCATGAGGCAACGCCTCGGACTGGCCGATGTGCTCATAAAAAATCCGGAAATAATTATTCTTGATGAACCGACTTCAGGAATTGATCCCTCAGGAGTGCGCGAATTTCTGGAATTGATTGCCCAATTGCGAAAAGAAGAAGGTTTAACTGTTCTGTTTTCGTCACATAACCTTCATCAGGTTCAGCAGGCATGCGATCGGGTCGGAATATTTGTCAACGGAAAACTTCTCGCCGAAGGAGATATTTTATCGCTTTCGAAAAAGCTTTTCTCCGCCAATCTTTTCGTCATCGAAGTTGGAATCGAAGAAGTCAAAAATGGCTCCGGAAGATCTTCAGGAGAAAAATACACTACCGACTGGTTGAAAAATGTGCTTAAATCGGTGGAAGGAATTGCTTCAGTTGGGTTGAAAAACGGAGTTTTCCAGATTGAATGTGCAGTCGATTCGTCAGCGAAGATTGCAAAGGCAATTGTTGAATCGGGTGTCGGTCTGAATTATCTCAACAAAAAAGAGTACGGGCTCGACGATATTTATTACCGTTATTTTGAAGGAGGATTAGATCGTGATTAAAACATCTACAAAAATCTCGCACCCGTTTTGGGTAATCGTTCACAAGGAAATTTCGGATTATGTGCGAAGCTGGCGGTTTATTATCCTGATTGCCATTATAGCGCTCACCTGTATGGGGTCGATGTACACAGCCCTTACCAGTATTGGCAAAGCAGTGAAGGAAAACGAACCTGAAGGCGCCTTTTTCTTCCTGAAACTTTTTACAGTTTCGGATGGAAGTCTGCCATCGTTTTTTGTTTTTATTGGTTTTTTGGGTCCGCTGCTCGGAATTAGTCTTGGGTTTGATGCTATTAATTCGGAGCAAAATCGTGGAACACTTAGCCGCGTGATGGCTCAGCCAATCCACCGCGATTTCCTGATTAATGCAAAATTTGTGGCTGCATTGACAGTGATCAGCGTTATGTTTTTTGCACTGGGTTATATGGTTATGGGACTTGGACTCGTCTCGATTGGAATTCCGCCGACTGCTGAAGAGTTTTTGAGAATTAATTTTTTCATTCTTCTTAGTATTCTGTATGTGGCCTTTTGGCTGAATCTGTCCATTTTTTTCTCAGTAAAGTTTAAACAGGCAGCAACTTCGGCACTTTCAGGAATTTCGATCTGGCTATTTTTCAGTGTTTTTTATTACATGATTATCAATCTGGTTGCCAAAGCACTTGCACCTGGTCCAATGGCTTCGGAATATCAGGTCATCGGGTTTCAGAAATTTATTCTAAACCTGATGCGCATAAGCCCGGGACAACTTTTTAGCGAGGCTACCACAACACTGTTGATGCCATCGGTTCGAAGTCTTGGCCCGTTGACTATGGAACAGGTTCAGGGAACAATTCCAAGTCCGTTACCACTTGGGCAGAGTTTACTGCTCGTTTGGCCGCAGGTTACCGGACTGGTTGCCGCAACGATTGTGTGTTTTGCGCTTTCCTATGTTGCATTTATGCGCATGGAAATCCGATCAAGATAAAATAATCCCTGGCAGAGCTTCAAACTTTGTCAGGGATTTGTCTTTGTAAAAATGTATCGAATTATTTGAGTATAGTCTTACCAAAAGGAAGAATAGTTCTTCCGGAGACATCGTTAATAATAATTGCTGCCATCATGTACCAGGCCGAAAGTGCGCAGACAATAAGTTCGAATCCTGCAACTTTATTCCAAATGGGATCAATAAAATGGCCCAAATCCAGAAGGATAAAACCAAGCAATAAAGTGATGAAAGTGACAATCATAGCTTTGTGAATCCACAACGATGCAACAAACATGATGGCTGTGTAGAGTGTCCAGGCGACCAGGAAATAGCCAACATCTGTTGTACTCGATTCATAAATTTTGAAGTAATTCAAAACAAAGATTATTCCCAACCCGATCCAGAAACTACCATAGGCAACAAATGCGCTGAAACCAAAATTATTCCCCATTTTCTGTTCCAGGAAGCCGGCAATCATTTGTGCCGCACCACCAAAAATAAAACCCATCGACACAATTGGGCCGAGTCCAATCAGTCCGAGATTATGAAACTGAAGTAAAAGTGTAGTTAAACCGAAGCCTGCCAAGCCAACAACTGCAGGATTACCCATCTTTTTTTCCATAAGTGTAAGTTTTTGGGTAAAACATGCAGCCAGGAAATAAGTTCAGATTGACAGGTAGTTTCAAAATTTGGGGCATCAAAAAAGGCTATCCATCTTTCGACGGACAGCCCTTTCATACTTATCTATGATTCTCAAAACTGTTACAAGGTAGCTTGTCCCGGAACCCAGTCGCAAGGAGTTAATTCACCGGTCTGAAGTGCATCCAGAATTCGGATAATTTCAGTAAGGTTACGACCTACATTCAATCCATTAACCGAAACGTGCTGAATTACGCCTTCCGGATCAATAATAAATGTTGCACGGTAAGCAATTTTATTTTCAGGTTCCAGAATACCAAGTTCTTCTGAAAGCGATTTGCTGGTGTCAGCAAGCATTGGGAATTTCAAACCTTTCAATCCCGGGTGGTCGTTGCGCCATGCAAGGTGCACAAACTGTGAATCGATTGAGGCTCCAATTACGTTGGCATCGCGTTTTACAAATTCTTCATAATGTTCGTTAAACGAAACAATTTCAGTTGGGCAAACAAATGTAAAATCGAGTGGCCACCAAAAAAATACGGTCCATTTGCCTGCAATATCAGCTTGTGTTAATGTTTTAAACTCTTTGCCTGGTTCGAGGGAAACAACGGCTTCTTTTTTAAATTCTGGAAATTTTTCTCCGATAGTCTTCATGTTATTTGTATTAATTATTAAAATTCTTTTGAATCAGTAAGACAAAGATACGTTCGGATTGTTCGCCAGTCAAATCGAATTTTTCAATCCTGAATAGACAAAAGCTATGCGAAAAAATTCATTTTCTTGACATTATGCTTAAGCGTCCGAAAAACACTTAAACATTGTTTAACGAAAGCTTTGAATAAATAATAAAGATGCAACTTTCAGGCTTGGTGATTAAGGAAGATAATTTTACCTTTAGGAGATTTTTTTGATAAAAACACAGTATTTTACAATACCTAAATCGAAATTAAATTTTTTAACCAATGAAAAACAAATTTAGCAGAAGATCGTTTCTGGCCACATCTGCCACAGCAGCCGCCGGAGTTACAATTCTTCCGAGTAATGTAATTGCCGGAATGGGTTACAAAGCCCCAAGTGACAAACTAAATATTGCCGGTGTGGGCGTCGGTGGTATGGGTCATGGAAATCTGAAAAACCTGAAATCTGAAAACATCGTTGCCTTGTGCGATGTTGACTGGAAATATGCCGATGGCTGTTTCAAAGATTTCCCGGGAGCAAAAAAGTACAAAGACTGGAGGGTTATGTACGATGAAATGGACAAATCCATTGACGGTGTAGTGATTGCAACTGCCGACCACGCTCATGCCATTATTGCTTCTCATGCACTTACCATGGGGAAAAATGTTTATCTGCAAAAACCTTTGACACATTCAGTGTACGAATCGCGTTTGTTGACTAAGTTGGCTGCAAAGGCCAATGTGGCTACTCAAATGGGTAACCAGGGTTCGTCAGCCGAAGGTGTCAACCTTACCTGCGAATGGCTTGCCAACGGCGAAATTGGTGAAGTTACCAAAGTTGAAGCTTTCACCGATCGTCCAATTTGGCCACAAGGTTTAAATACACCAAAGCAAGGTCAATGGGTTCCTGAAACTTTAGACTGGGATTTATTTACAGGTCCTGCCAAAATGCGTCCTTACAACGAAGTTTATCACCCATGGAACTGGCGCGGCTGGTGGGATTATGGTACAGGTGCATTAGGCGATATGGCGTGTCATATTCTTCACCCGGTATTTGTTGGTCTCGAATTGGGCTACCCAACTAAAGCTCAGGGTAATTCAACATTATTACTTCAGGATTGTGCTCCAAGTGCTCAGTCTGTTAAGCTGACATTCCCTGCCCGTACGCCAAAGCGTGCATGGAAAGGCATGAAAAAAGGCGCTCAACTTCCGCAAGTAGAAGTTTCATGGTTCGATGGTGGAATTAAACCAATGTTACCTGAAGGATGGCCAGCCGGAAAAGATCCGAACAATGCAGGTGGTGGTGTGATTTTCCACGGAACAAAAGACAAACTGATCTGCGGTTGCTACGGAAAAGATCCATGGTTGTTATCAGGCCGTGTTCCTGAAGCTCCAAAATTCCGTCGTCGCGTTGAAGGTAGCCATGAAATGGATTGGGTTCGCGCCAGCAAGGAATCTGCATCGAGCCGCGTAAAAACTGCTTCAGATTTTAGCGAAGCCGGACCATTTAACGAAATGGTTGTAATGGGAGTTTTGGCTGTTCGTCTCCAAACTTTGAACAAAGAGTTGGATTGGGATGGACCAAATATGAAATTCACCAACATCACTCCTGATGAAAAAATCAAGATCGTTGTTGAAGATAAATTCCAGATTCACGACGGTCACCCAACTTTTGACAGATCTTATACCGACCCGGTACCTGCTACTGAGTTTGCTGCTGAATTAATTAAGCACACATATCGCAAACCATGGAGTTTACCGGACATGCCGGCATAATTGTTTTAATAATGGACACATTAAAGGTGAGCACGAAAGTGTTCACCTTTATTTTTGCCTGAAATACCGCAAAGAGAAAATTCTGGTATCATAATTTTAAGGTATTTTCAGATTCATTAAATATCTTTTCGAAATTAAATTGGATTATCTATTTTCACCAAATTATCTTTGTCATTTACAACTGAACAAACGGAACCATGGGAAACAAATTTTCAGGCATAAGTCGTCGCAATTTTTTAAGTACAACAGCAATGGCCGCAACAGCAATCACAATTCTGCCAGGTAAAGTTATTGCAGGATTGGGGCACAAAGCGCCAAGCGATAAATTAAACATTGCCGGAATTGGGGTTGGCGGAATGGGTTTCAACAACCTGTCGAACATGGATACCGAAAATATTGTGGCTCTATGCGATGTGGATTCGAAATATGCCGGACGAAATGCGTTCCGGAAATGGCCAAATGCTCCTCAATATCAGGATTACCGGGTAATGTTCGACAAGCAAAAAGACATTGATGCAGTAATGATTGCAACTCCGGATCATTCACATGCATTGCCGGCTTTAATGGCCATAAAATCGGGTTATCACGTTTATCTTCAAAAACCACTTACACATTCGGTTTTCGAATCGCGAATCCTGACAGAAACTGCCCAACGGTATGGTGTGGCTACGCAAATGGGAAATCAGGGGAATTCAGGAGAAGGTATAAGGAAAATTTGCGAATGGATTTGGGCGGGAACTATTGGCGAAATAACAGCGGTTGATGCCTGGACAAACCGTCCCATTTGGCCTCAGGGACTGGAGAGGCCTTCAAAAGATATGCGTGTTCCGAAAACACTGAACTGGGATCTTTTTATCGGCCCGGCAAAATTCAGGCCTTATAACGAAGTTTACACTCCCTGGAATTGGCGCGGCTGGTGGGATTTTGGTACCGGCGCTCTGGGTGACATGGCCTGCCATATTCTCGATCCTGTTTTTAAATCATTAATGTTGCAATACCCAACTGCAGTTGAGGCCAGCTCGACACCCATCAATACCGAATCGCCACCAAATGCTGAAATGGTAACTTATTGGTTTCCGCGGCGTGATAATTTGCCCAAAGTGGGCATGCCTGAAGTTAAAATTACCTGGTACGATGGAGGCCTGATGCCGGTTCGACCACAGGAATTAAAAGAAGGAGAAATGATGGGCGACGAAGATGGTGGCGTAATCTTCTACGGAACGAAGGGTAAAATCATGTGCGGATGTTATGCCGCTAATCCAACTTTGTTACCAACTTCTGAAATGTCAGGATTTAAAGAACCGGCGCAAACCATTCGCCGAATTCCAAATGCAGAAACCAATGGTCACGAACAAGACTGGATTCGGGCAGCTAAAGAAAATAAGGAAAACCGCGTGGAGGCAAGCTCTTATTTTGGGTATTCGGGGCCGCTGAATGAAATGGTTGTGATGGGCGTTTTAGCTGTCAGGCTTCAGGATTTGAGAAAACCTCTTTTGTGGGACGGCAAAAATATGCAGTTTACCAACATTAGTTCGTCAGAAAAAATCAGGGTAATTACGTCGAATAAATTTGAGGTGGTGAATGGCGATCCGAAATTTGATACCAAATACGACACGATTTCGGCGCTGGCTTCTGCTGAAGAATGGATCAGGCACAATTACCGCGACGGATGGGAGCAAATATAGTTAACGACGCAAGCTTCAGGATTAACTGAAACTGGATATCGCGAATAGCTATCTTTTCTTTTGAAAGAAATCGCGCATCAATTGGGCACAATCGTTTTCAAGAATTCCAAAAATAACCTCGGTTTTGGGATGCAAAACTTCAGGAGCAAACTTTCGAAATCCTCGTTTTTCGTCGGATGCGCCATACACAATCCGGCCAATTTGCGACCAGCCAAGCGCTCCGGCACACATCACACAGGGTTCAACAGTAACATAAAGTGCGCATTCGTTCAGGTATTTGCCGCCCAGTAAATTTGCGGCGGCAGTTATGGCCTGCATTTCGGCATGCGCTGTTACATCGGTCAATGTTTCAGTTAAATTGTGAGCACGGGCAATAATGCGGTTTTGCGAAACAACTACTGCACCAACCGGAATTTCGCCTTCATTAAAAGCCAGTTCTGCTTCCTGAAGGGCGCGTTTCATAAAATATTCGTCGGTAAAAAGTTCCATTTTTGAAGGCAAAAGTGAAAGGTTAAAAGTAACAAGAATTTTAAATTAAAGTATTTGCAAAAGTAGATAGGATCGTCCATTCCCATATTGGCAGTATTCTTTCCAAACTTTAATGTCGAAACTGATTTTTAACCACATATTATTCTAAAATCTGCTTATTTTTGCATCGGTTTAAAACGAATAAATATGTACAGAACACATACATGCGGCGAATTACGCCTTAGTCATCAAAGTTCGGAAGTAACACTTGCCGGCTGGGTACAGCGTGTCAGAAATCTTGGCGGGATGACTTTTATCGATCTTCGCGACCGTTACGGAATTACACAATTGGTTTTCGATGAAAAAACTGATTCTACAGTTGTGGAGAAAGCCAGTAAACTTGGCCGTGAGTATGTCATCCAGGCAACGGGAAAAGTTCGTGAGCGCAGCAGCAAAAACAAAAATATACCTACTGGCGAAATCGAACTGGAAGTTTCGGCCCTGAATATTCTGAACGTTTCAGATATTCCGCCGTTTACGATTGAAGACGAGAGCGATGGCGGAGACGAAATCCGGATGAAGTACCGCTACCTCGATTTGCGTCGTGCACCGGTTCGCGATACGTTGATTCTACGTGCAAAAATGGCCCATGCCGTTCGCAGTTACCTGAACCAGAATAATTTCATCGAAACAGAGACTCCTGTTTTAATCAAATCTACTCCGGAAGGAGCACGCGATTTTGTAGTGCCATCGCGCATGAATCCGGGCGAATTTTATGCATTACCTCAATCTCCTCAGCAGTTGAAACAGTTGCTGATGGTTGCTGGCTTCGATCGCTATTACCAAATCGTGAAATGCTTTCGCGATGAAGATTTGCGTGCCGATCGTCAGCCTGAATTTACACAGATCGACTGCGAAATGTCGTTTGTAGAGCAGGAAGATGTACTGAACATGTTCGAAGGTTTGACCAAATACATGTTTAAAGAAATAAAAGGAATTGACATTACCGAATTTCCGCGCATGGCATATTCCGAAGCCATGGAAAGCTACGGTTCCGACAAACCGGATATCCGTTTCGGAATGAAAATAAAAGATTTGACGAACCTGGTAAAAGGAAATGGCTTTTCGGTTTTTGACGATGCCGAATACATTGGCGGAATTTGTGCCGAAGGATGCTCGGAATATACCCGTAAGCAACTCGATGCTCTGACAGAATGGGTGAAACGCCCGCAAATTGGAGCCAAAGGCATGGTAAATGTGAAAATGAATGCCGATGGAACGATTAAATCCTCGGTCGATAAATTTTATTCTCCTGAAGATTTGCAGAAATGGGCCGAATTGTTTGGGGCAAAACCCGGCGATTTGATCTTGATTCTTTCCGGGGCGAAAGAGAAGATGCAGAAGGCTTTGGGCGATCTTCGTCTGGAAATGGCCAATCAGCTTGGTTTGCGCGACAAAAGCGTGTTCCAGCCGCTTTGGGTTGTCGATTTCCCGTTGCTTGAATGGGACGAGGAAACTGCCCGGTTTTATGCCATGCACCATCCGTTTACAGCGCCAAAGCCTGAAGATATTCCGTTGCTCGATACGAACCCCGGAGCCGTTCGTGCCAATGCCTACGATTTAGTGATTAACGGTGTTGAAATTGGCGGAGGTTCGGTCCGTATTTTCGACAAATCACTTCAGGCCAAAATGTTTGGATTGCTTGGTTTTTCTCCTGAGCAGGCTGAATACCAATTTGGCTTCCTGATGAATGCATTTAAATATGGTGCGCCACCTCATGCAGGTATCGCTTTTGGTTTCGATCGTTTAACCTCTATGTTTGCAGGGTTGGATAGCATTCGCGATACGATTGCTTTCCCGAAAAACAACTCAGGCCGTGATGTGATGATGGATAGCCCTTCGACTATTTCTCAGGAACAATTGGATGAATTAAGTCTTGTTTTAAAACCCAAGTCTCTGGTGAAATAGATTTTAAAAGAATATAACTTAAGGCGACTGATTACTGTGATCGGTCGCCTTTTTTTTTTGCTTAATGCTAAATTTCTGATTGTTTTTGTCTGAACATCAAAAAATCATTACTTTTCAAAAATCAAATAACTCAATCACTCTTGAAGCAGATTATACTGATTTGTTCGCTTTTTTTTGTGTTGATTTGTACTCGGAACACCTCTTTGGCAAAAGCTCCATACAGAGCCGTGAGAAATGTCCTGCTTATAAATTCCTATCATCAGGGATATGCCTGGACAGATAGCCTGACCTCAGAAATAGTAAACGTTTTGAAGGAACATCCTGAGATTAATTTGTATATAAAATATTTGGATGCGAAAAGGTTTGGACAAGGATTATTTGATGTTGAAAAGCAATATATTTTAGATAAATATTCCGAGATCTCGTTTAGCGGAATAATGGTGACCGATAACGATGCACTTGATTTTGCCACACAATATAAGAACGTACTTTTCCCTGACATCCCGGTTGTGTTTGCCGGAGTATCCAACCCGGGAGACTACCCTTTGGAAAATTCAGATTTTTATGGTTTCAAGCAATCTTCAGACGCTGCAGGAGCTATTGATCTGGTGAAAATGCTATTTCCCCGCGTTGAAAAATTGTTAGCGATAACTGATTTGACAACAACTGGGAGAGTATACCGGGAAGAGTTGAGAAAAGAGCTGGAACATCACAAGGACGTTCGTGTATTATTTCCTCGGGTGATTGATGAAGATTCTATTTGTTCGTTATGTTGTGAAGATTCGACATTTGATGCGATTTATTATTTTAACGTTAATCAAGGTAGCAATAGAAAGCCTATTGATGATGTTCTGTTATTGAAACGAATAGGGAAGGTCAGTCAGGTGCCTTTGTTTGCAAATGAGTTATCGTCTTTAGGTAAAGGAGTTATTGGAGGCTATTATCAGAGCGGGCGAAAACAGGGGATGGAGCTTGTTAAGTTACTTCTGGACATTCTAAATTCGAACGAAAAGAATTCATTTCATCATATAAATTATACTGAACGTGGTCGTTTTTTCGACAACAATGAACTTGATCGTTTTGGCGTCTTGAAAGATGATCTACCTGAAGGTTCATATATTGCAAATAGGAGAGAGAGATTTACTCATGCACATGTTTTATGGCTGACTGGTCTTTTTGTTTTACTGGTAATTGGTGTGGTTATATTATCGGTGGTGAACAGACGGCGAAAAGTTGCACACCGAAAAAGTAAAGTGCAGTTGAATAAAGTTGAAAGCCAGAAAGCCGAATTACTCAACGCGTATGAAAAGCTCAGTATTCTTACGATGGATTTGGAAAATACTAACAATCAATTAAATATATCAAACTCAAACCTTTTGGAAGCCAAGAAAAAAGCAGAGGAATCGGATAACCTGAAATCGGCATTTCTGGCAAATGTTTCACACGAAATTCGTACGCCGCTGAATTCAATTGTTGGCTTTTCGTCGCTGCTTGCCGAACCTGATTTGGATAGTGAAACCCGCAAGATGTATATTGGTATGGTTGAATCGAACACTGAATCGCTGCTGGTTTTGATCGATGAAATTATAGACTTGTCGAAAATTGAAGCACAACAACTTTCCTTGAAAAAGCAGCATTTTAGTGTCGACATTTTGATCGGGGAATTGTTCCTGATTTTCGCACGCGATAACAAAAACGAAAAGATTCAATTGCTTGCAAAAAGAACTTCTGAAACGAAAGAAATGTTTGTGTTCTCTGATCGGGTACGCGTGAAGCAGATATTTATCAATTTGCTGTCGAATGCCTTTAAATTTACTTCTTCAGGAGTTATCGAGTTTGGCTATTTTCTCAACGAAAATGCGGACGCAATTCTTTTTGTGAGAGATACCGGAATTGGAATCAGTGAAGAATTTCACGAAGTAATCTTTCACCGATTCCGGAAATTAAATGAAAACTCTGGAAAACTTTTCCGCGGTACTGGTTTGGGGTTGGCAATAACCCAGCGGCTGGTTGAATTGCTTGGCGGAAAAATTTGGCTTGAATCGGAGCCGGGCAAGGGAACTTCTTTTTATTTTACTCTGGAAGGGCTACTGATGAACGATATCCCGAAATAAAAAACCAGCCGAAGCTGGTTTGAAAATTATGCGTTAAAAGAATCCAAGTTCTAACCGGGCTTCTTCACTCATCATTGATTTGTCCCAGGGTGGGTCAAAAACCAGTTCAACATCGGCTTCATCAATTCCGTCAACTGCAAGCGCTGCCTGGCGCACATCTTCAAGTAAAATATCTGCCACAGGGCATCCGGGAGCAGTCAGGGTCATAATAATATTGGCTTTGCTGGTATCGTCGATGTCAACATTGTAGATCAATCCCAGATCGTAAATATTCACCGGAATTTCCGGGTCATATACGTCTTTTAACCGTTCAATTATTAAATCAATTCTGGCGTCCATCACTAATTCTCCTTTTCTGAAATTCTGTTATAAGCAACAGCATATAGCTTAATTTGTTTGATCATGGCAAGCAAACCATTCGACCGGGTGGGCGAGAGGTGCTGTTTCAAGCCAATTTCGTCGACAAAGAACAATTCGTTCTCTATAATTTCCTGAGGTGTCCGGTTCGAAACCACCCGCAGCAAAAGAGCAACAAGTCCTTTTACAATTACGGCATCACTTTCACCCCTGAAAACGATTTTACCGTCGGCAAAATCAGAAATCAGCCAAACTCTCGACTGACAACCTTTAATCAGGTACTGGTCGGTTTTATCTTTTGGGTCAATATCTTTAAGGTCATTTCCCAGCTCTATCAAATAACTGTATTTATCCATCCAATCTTCGTAAACCGAAAATTCCTCAATAATCTCCCGCTGTATTTCGTTTATTGTCATCTACTAATGCATAAAGGATACAAATGTCGTTATTTTTTATTTTCCTGCAAAGAATTATTGTCTGATCAGAAGAATTCAAACAATTCATTTTCTGCAATTCAGGCATAAAAGTAGTCTTATGATTTAATTCTGCTGGCAATCAGTAACCCGGGTCAATCTCATTTTTACAATTTGATAATTCCTGAATGTTGAATGAGTCTAAATAAGCTGAAATCTTCTGTCAGGCCCGATAAATTTGTAACTTTAAACCATTATTTTTTTGAATAAAATAAACCCTGATAAAAACATTTTAACATGGAATCATTAGCAGGATCGCAAACCGAAAAAAATTTACTAAAAGCTTTTGCTGGAGAATCGCAGGCCCGCAATCGCTATGAGTTTTTTGCCAAAGTGGCCATAAAAGAAGGTCTGGAGCAAATAGGCGCGCTTTTTATGGAAACCGCTGAAAACGAACGTTCGCATGCCAAACAGTTTTTTAAAGCGCTGGAAGGAAGCATGGTTGAAATTACCGCAACTTATCCGGCCGGAAAAATCGGAACAACACTCGAAAACCTGAAAGCTGCGGCTGATGGAGAACAGGAAGAGTGGACCGAGTTGTATCCTGAATTTGCCCGTATCGCGGAAGAAGAGGGCTTTAAAAAAGTAGCCGTTCTTTTTAAATCGATAGCAAAAATCGAAAAAGCCCACGAAGCAAGATACCGGAAATTGTACCAAAATCTGGAAGAAGGAAAAGTATTTAAGCGTGAAGGTAAAGTGGTGTGGAAATGCCGTGTTTGTGGCTTCCTGCACGAATCAACAGTTCCGCCGCTGAAATGTCCGGTATGCGATCATCCGCAGGCTTATTTTGAAATTGAAGCCGAAAATTACTAGACAGAAAAGGTTGATTCTCAGAAAAGAATCAACCTTTTTTATAAATTGGTGCAACGGATTTTATGATAGTGCAGGGTTTTTTGCATAATCGGCCCACAATTCATCAATGGATTTACCGGTAAGTTTTTTCCAGATGGCCCCGTTTTCATAAGTTTTATCGCGGCCTGCCTGATCCAGTTTTTTTACGATTCCCTTGTAACCCGATTTTTCCATCCAGGCTAAAAAGCGGGCTGTAATTCTGTAGCTGTTCTGAAAATTCTGGTTGTTTGAAAATTCTGGTAGTTTCCAGCCAGATCCGGCGTTATCCACTCCATAGGCATAACGCACATAATCAGCAATTCCTTCAGTGAGCCATCCAGGCATTCCACTTTCTTCGCCATAGGCCTGAACAATGTGCATAACTTCGTGCGTAACTACATCTATATCATTCGGATGACTGGTCATGTATTTAACACTGAAAACGACCTGATCATTCGACGTGGCCGCAACTCCGTCATATTCCGGATCGATTATAAAGGTCACTGTTTTTGGCGACTTTTTGTTGTACGCTTTCACCAATTCAGGATAAACCTTAAAAAAAGTTTGAATTAACTTTTGATTGGTCTCTTCGCTAAAGTCAGCCGATTTGCACGTAAACACCAGAGTTAGTTTTCCTTTTTTAATGGTTCTGGTTTCTGTTGAAGTTTGATTTTTAGTTGCCCATGCCGCCGTATTTAGGCCAATAACAGCAACAAGCAATACAAAGATTGCCTTTCGAAAAATAGATATTGAACTCATGCTTTTACTTTAAGATTATTAGTGTGTGTTGGTTTGCAATTTGCTTGAACCCGATAAATCAGGCGGTCAAAAGTAAATTAATAACTTATGTTTTGTTAGTTGTAAAGACTGATTTTTTTAAAACATGCTGATCACTTTCTTCAGTGCTTCAATAAATACGTCAACTTCTTCTTTGGTGTTGTAGAAAGCAAACGATGCACGCACAGTTCCCTGAATGTTGAAATGATCCATCAACGGATCGGCGCAGTGGTGACCAGTGCGAACGGCAATTCCAAATTTGTCGAGCATGGTTCCCAAATCAAAAAAATGAACTCCATCTACATTGAATGAAATAACTCCCGATTTTTCGGCCTGTGTGCCATAAATTCGTAATCCTGGGATTTGCGTCAGAAGATTAGTCGCGTAATTCAACAATTCAGTTTCCCAGGCAGAAGCATTTTCAATACCTATATTTTCAAGGTAATCGATAGCTGCTCCAAATGCAATTACTCCACTGATGTTTGGCGTTCCGGCCTCAAATTTATAGGGCAAATCATTGTAAGTAGTTCCTGAAAATTTAACTTCCGAAATCATTTCGCCGCCACCCTGGTAGGGAGGCATCTTTTCCAAAAGTTCTTTTTTGCCATAAAGTACACCAACTCCATTTGGTCCGTACATTTTGTGCGCCGAAAAAGCATAAAAATCAACATCCAACTCCTGAACGTCAATTCGTAGATGAGGTGCAGCTTGTGCTCCGTCAACAAAAATGCGGATGCCTTTTGAATGAGCAATTTGAGCAATTCTCTTGATCGGGTTGATGGTTCCCAAAACATTCGAAACATGTGCCACCGCAATGATTTTTGTCCGCGAAGTGATCAGCGAATCCAGTTTCTCAAGTTGAAAACTGCCATCGTCGTTCATCGGTAGCATCACAATTTTAGCGCCTTTCCGGCCAGCCATCAACTGCCAGGGAACTATGTTTGAATGATGTTCCATCTCCGAAACAATGATTTCATCACCTTCCAGAATAAATGCTTCACCGAAACCAAACGCTGCAAGGTTGATGCTTTCAGTGGTTCCTTTAGTAAAAATGATCTGTTCCCGTGTTTCGGCATGAATCAATTTTCGTGCTTTTTCCCGTGTTTCTTCATAAGCTGCGGTGGCTTTGTCTGCCAGAAAGTGAGCCGCGCGGTGTATGTTTCCGTAGTATTCGGTGTATGTTTTTGTCAGTGCATCAATCACTTGCTGAGGACGTTGCGTTGTAGCGGCATTGTCGAAATAAATCAATGGGCGCTTGTATATGATTTGCTGAAGAATCGGAAAATCTTCCCGTATTTTCTGAACATCAAAATTCATAATTGTTTCTTTTGAAATGAAAACGGTTTCTTAACTGGGTTTGTTCGTTATTTCAGGCTCAAAGATACAAGAATAAATTGTTGATCTTTTGGAAAGGAATTATTCGTCAGCATTAGCTTTTTAAAGAATTGTGCCGAACATTTTGTAATCTTTTGGGGCTAAGCCAGACTGCTATTGGGATTATTGGCTATTTTTAGAACATCAAAATCAAAAAGTGGGACTATGAAGATTAGATTATTTATTGCGGCTCTTTTTGCCGCAGGGTCGTTATTGGCGCAGGATCTGACCAAGGGGGAGTTGGATCAGATTAAATCAGGTTTCAAAAAAGATGCATACACAAAAGCCATGCAGAATGCACTTTCATCAACCGATATTTCTCAGTTAGCGTGGAATCGAGAGAATGTGGGCACCACCGATCAGTTTTTTACGTATCGGGTTGACGTTTCAGGAATTACCAATCAGCAAAAATCGGGGCGTTGCTGGATGTTTTCGTCGCTGAACCTTTTTCGTCCGCTGGTGATGAAGCAGTTCAATTTGGCGGAATTTGAATTTTCAGAAAATTACCTGTACTTCTACGATTTACTTGAAAAAGCCAACCTGTTTCTCGATAACATGATGAATTCGGCCAGTTTGCCTATTGACGACCAGAAAGTTCGCTGGTACATGCGTTCGCCGGTTGACGATGGCGGACAGTGGATCAATTTTGTGAACCTGGCCAAAAAATATGGAATGGTGCCGAAAGAAGTGATGCCGGAAACCAATTCAAGCGAAAACACGGCCTGGACGACGAAAATGATCAACACCAAATTGCGCGAAGATGCGCTTGAATTGCGCGATTTAAAGAGCGCCAAAGCCGATCAGAAAAAGATTGATGGCCGCAAGCTCGAAATGCTTTCGGAAGTTTACCGGATGCTGGCGCTTAATCTGGGTGAACCGCCTACAGAGTTTCAGTGGCGGTACAAAACCAAAGACAAAACGGTCAGCGATTTCAAAACGTATACGCCGCAAAGTTTCATGGCCGAAATATTCACCAACATTAATCTCGACGATTATGTAATGATTATGAACGATCCGTCGCGCCCGTTCTGGAAACATTACGAAGTGGAGAATTACCGGAACACGCAGGAAGGAGACAACTGGCACTATGTGAATCTGCCGAATGATGTGATCAAGGAATTCTGCATCGAATCGATCAAAAATAACGAGGCTTTATATGCGTCATGCGATGTGGGCAAGCAGTTGCGCCGCGATGTTGGCATTCTGGATGTCGATAATTTTGATTACGAATCGGTTTATGGCGTAAAATTCGGAATGAATAAGGCGCAACGGATCGAAACAGGCGAAAGTGGCTCCAGTCATGGAATGGCGCTGATTGCCGTGGACTTGGACACACAGCAAAAGCCTGTAAAATGGCAGTTCGAAAACAGTTGGGGACCGACCGCTGGTGAAAAAGGGTATCTCACGTTTACCGATGCCTGGTTCAACGAATACATGTTCCGATTTGTGGTGAATAAGAAA
Organism: Prolixibacteraceae bacterium; assembly: GCA_963677955.2. Lineage (GTDB taxonomy): Bacteria > Bacteroidota > Bacteroidia > Bacteroidales > Prolixibacteraceae > Aquipluma. The sequence goes on along the minus strand of CAXXQR010000001.1, from coordinate 1,233,561 downwards.
TACCTGAGCCAGAAAGTACTCGAAATCTACAGCCAGAAACCACAAATGCTTCCACCCTGGGATCCAATGTTTTAATCGGAGCGAGTAGCATAAAGCTTATTGATACAGTCATCTTGAACTTGTTTCAGGATCTCTATGTTTCTATGGTCAAACCCCGAACTAAATTCGGGGTAACTTTTTGTGAAAAGTATGAACAGTATTTCAATCGATAATATTTCTGTAATAATTAACGGAAAAACCATCCTGAGTAACATCAGTTTTGTTTTGCCTGAAGGAAAATCAATGGCAATTGTTGGTGCTTCAGGCAGTGGAAAGACCACGCTGGGAAGAATAATCAGCCAAATCCTCCAACCCACTTCAGGAGAATTGAAAATGCCCGGCGGAAAAATTTGCCGGATGGTTGATCAGCAAGATAATTTTATGGCCGTTTCGCACATGCGGTCGGGTTACAACGGGCAGCGCTACGAAAATCTTGGTCTGGAAGACGTTCCAACGGTGAGCGAATATCTGAATCAAATTCATAGTACTGAAAATATGGAAGTTCGGCAGCACGAAATTGAAAGCAGTTTGCAAATGATGGATATGCTGCCTTTGTCCGGACGAAAACTGATGATGCTAAGCAACGGCGAACGAAAGCGGATTCAGCTTTCGGCCGCTCTGCTTCAGAATCCTGATGTTTTGGTGCTCGATCAGCCTTTTGTTGGTCTCGATGTTTCGGCTCGTAAAAAGCTTGAGAAACTGATTGTTCAGTTGCACCATTCCGGAAAAACCATTCTACTGATTTGTGATTCGGAACATATTCATGAAGAAATAGATTTTGTATTGGCGCTCGAAAAAGGTCGTGTTGTGCAATTTGTCGAAAGAGAAGGTTTTGTTCCTGAAATTCACAAGTCTGAAGTTAATTCCGTGGCTGAACATTTTGTGGAAGATATCGAGCCGTCCGGAGAAAATACGTTTGAGTTTGCGGTGAAAATGACCGATGTAAATGTTGTTTTGGGCGGCAATAAGATTCTTCAAAATATCAATTGGACGGTAAGAAAAGGTGAACGCTGGGCTTTAACCGGACCAAATGGCGCCGGAAAAACTACTTTACTCAGCCTGATCACGGCCGACAATCCACAAGGCTACGTGAATGACCTGGTGCTTTTCGACCGGAAGCGCGGAACCGGAGAAAGTATCTGGGACATTAAAAAACGGATTGGCTATGTTTCGCCTGAGTTGCACTTGTATTTTCTGCGTGGCAAGGGCATTTTCAATACCATTCCCGGACTGGGAAATCCGTCGGGTTTTGTTGGCGGCTCAATTTTGTGTGCAGATGTTATTTCTTCAGGTTTTCATGACCTGATCGGCATTTCGGACAAATCATCTGATTTTCGCCGGAAAGCAGTCGAGAAATGGTTTTCGGTTTTGCAGCTTGAGCACCTGTCAGATAGCTGGTTTCACGAGGCTTCACTGAGCGAACAACGTTTACTTTTGCTGGCTCGCGCCCTGGTAAAAATGCCTTCATTGCTGATCTTGGATGAACCTTGTCAGGGACTTGACCGATTTCAAACCCAACTTTTTACCCGAATGCTCGACATTCTTTGCCTGCATTTGGAAACCACTTTAATTTACGTTTCGCATTACGCCGAAGAAATTCCGAAAAGCATCCAGTATTTACTTGAACTGGAAGCCGGACGAGTAAAAAGCCGTGGTGAGTTTCGCATTCCGGAGGGAAAAATTGTCATTTAGTTGTCATTGAGAGTCATTCAATTGCTTTTAAATGACGTGAAACGAATGACTACTAATGACACGAAGTAAATGACAGAAACAAAATCCCAATTCGATAATAAAACCCAAAATCATTTCCTTAGCAATCATTTTACTTGAAAAACTGTTCTTACCTTTGTTCAGGATCACAAAATTCAACTTATGCAAAACTTTTTTGTCAAATCGCACGGGCTCGGAAACGATTATATTGTTTTAAACGACACCGAACTTTCGTTTCATCTGAACGAAAAAAATATTCAACTGATTTGTGATGTTCACTATGGAATTGGTTCCGACGGAATTCTCCTGAAAGTGGCTTCCGGTAAAGCTGATTTTGGATTGAAAATATACAATCCGGATGGTTCTGAAGCAGAGAAAAGTGGTAATGGACTTCGCATTTTTGCCAAATATCTGTATGATTACGGGCATACTTCAGGAAAGAAATTTACCATTGAAACCCTTGGCGGATTGGTAACTGCTGAAGTTTCAGGAGAAAAAAACGGTAAAGCGACGCAGATAAAAGTCGACATGGGCAAAGCCATTTTTGATGCGCATTCGGTTCCGGCTATTTGCGACGAACATGAATGTCTGGATCATCCGCTGAGCCTGATTGATGAAACGTATATGATCAATTGTGTTTCGGTTGGAAATCCGCATTGTGTGATTCTGCGCGATCGCTTGATTGAGGCTGAAATCCTGAAGCACGGTTCTGAAATTGAAAATCACCGCATGTTTCCCAACCGCATTAATGTGCAGTTTGCTAAAGTCAATTCGCGAACCGAAGTTGAAATTCTGATATGGGAGCGTGGCGCAGGTTACACCCTGGCTTCCGGAAGTTCGTCGTGCGCGGTAGCTGCGATAATGGTTAAAAAAGGGTTAACCGACCGAAAATTAAGCCTGAAAATGCCCGGCGGAGTTTTGCAGATCGAAATTGATGAAGACTGGAATATCCGGATGGAAGGTGAAGTAAAAGAAATCGCTTCGGGCAATTTTAGTGATGAACTGATTGCTGAGGTACTTTGTTTATAAAAATCTGTAAATTTGCAGCCCTATTTATTTATAATTTAAAATGACAACGAAAAATATTCCATTTTCGAAGCCTGAGCTCGAAAAAATCATCAAACAATATCCAACACCTTTTCATATTTACGACGAAAAAGGAATCCGTGCGAATGCACGGACGTTTAACCGTACTTTTTCATGGAATTCCGGGTTCAAGGAATTTTATGCCATTAAATCTGCGCCAAATCCCTATTTGATGAAAATCATGAAGGAAGAAGGTTTTGGCATTGACTGCAGTTCGTATGCCGAACTCGTTTTGGCCGAAAAGCTGGGGATGAAAGGCGACGACATCATGTTCACCTCGAATGATACGCCCGCATACGAATACAAGAAAGCCATTGAATTGGGCGCTATCATTAATCTTGATGATATTTCGCACATCGAATACCTCGAAAAAAATGTTGGACTGCCATCGCTCGTTTGTTTTCGTTATAATCCGGGTTCGTTAAAAGAAGGGAACACCATCATTGGTCATCCGGAAGAAGCCAAATATGGATTTACGCGTGAACAATTGTTTGAAGGTTACCAAATGCTGAAAGACAAAGGTGTGAAACGGTTTGGATTGCATACGATGGTGGCTTCAAACGAACTCGACGCTGCCTATTTTGTTGAAACGGCACAAATTCTTTTCGACCTGATTATTGAGTTAAAAGAAAAAGTTGGCATCCAAATCGAGTTTGCCAATCTTGGTGGTGGCATTGGAATTCCTTATCGTCCAACTGATCAACCCGTTGATCTTGATTTTATGAGCCGCGGAATTTACCAGCTATACCAGGAAAAAATTGAAGCGAAAGGATTGGCGCCACTCAAAATATATTTTGAATCCGGACGTGCTATGACTGGGCCTTATGGATATTTGGTTTCAACCGTTTTGCACATCAAAAAAACGTACAAGCAATACGCCGGACTCGATTCAAGTATGGCTAACCTGATGCGGCCTGCACTTTACGGCTCGTATCACCACATTACGGTAATGGGCAAGGAATATGCCCCGCAGGATCAGGTTTACGATGTAACCGGATCGCTTTGCGAGAACAACGATAAGTTTGCGATCAATCGTCAGTTGCCAAAAATGGAACCTGGCGATCTGGTTGTGATTCACGATGCCGGAGCGCACGGCCATGCGATGGGGTTCAATTACAATGGTAAACTTCGTTCGGCTGAATTGCTGTTGCGCGAAAACGGCGAAGTCGTTCAAATTCGCCGAGCCGAAACACTGGACGACTATTTTGCAACTTTGGATTTTGAAGGACTGAACGAATTTAAGTGATCTGAAAATATCAAATAAGAAAGCCGGCGAGAGTCGGCTTTCTTATTTGTGGCGAGTTATTAGAGCTTCTTCTCAATAAACCATTTGCAAATAAAGTTATCTTTGGTAAAATTTTAAGTATGCCAAATCTTTACATAATATCTGGGTGCAACGGAGCAGGCAAAACTACGGCTTCTTATTCTGTTTTGCCAGATATTTTAGATTGTAAAGAGTTTGTAAATGCTGACGAAATTGCAAAAGGGCTTTCCCCATTTCAGCCTGAAAAAGTAGCTATTGAAGCCGGTAGGATTATGCTTGAGCGTATAAATTCATTAATCAAACAAAATGTAGATTTCGCTTTCGAAACGACATTAGCCGCAAAATCGTATGCCAGATTGGTTAAGCTAGCAAAATCGCAAGGTTATTTTGTGACTTTGATTTATTTCTGGCTAAATTCACCGGAACTGGCAGTAGAAAGGGTACGCAATAGAGTAAACTCCGGAGGACATGATATTCCAATTTCTGTTATTTACAGGAGATATGAGTCAGGGATGAATAACCTCGGGAACATATATCTGCCAATATGCGATTTTTGGTTGATTATTGATAATTCGGAACCACCGTTTCAAATAGTAGCAGAAGGCAATTATTCGGGAATTATTGAGATAAATGATCCAGATAAATACAACCAAATCATAAGAAAATGACAAGCGAAAATGTAAAAGATTTGAGGGCAAAAATTCTTCAGGGAATTAAATTATCCTATAGCAGATTGCTTGCATCCAAACAAAAAGAGGATGGAGAACTTGTGATTTCGAAGAACGGGAAAATTATAAAAGTAAAAGCTAAAGAGCTAAGCAATCCTTAATTTTCATAACAAATTGCGAAATTCATGATCATCGGATTTGATGCCAAACGTGCTTTTAACAATGCTGCCGGACTGGGAAACTTCAGCCGAAACAGTATTTCTGCACTTTCGCGTCAATTTCCAAACGACGAATATTTGCTCTTTCATCCCACCACAAAAAATCCAAGGTTTGTCGCTCCTGAAAATTCACGGGAAATACGACCTTCCGGAATTTGGACCAAAGGATTGAAAAATGCCTGGCGAAGTTTTCAAATCGGGAAACTGGCTAAAAATCTGAACCTGGATGTTTATCATGGCTTAAGCCATGAACTGCCCAACGGAATTGAAAAGAGCGGAGTCAAGACGATCGTTACCATCCATGACCTGATTTTTCTTCGTTATCCCGAATATTTCAAGCCGGTTGACCGTATGATTTACAACCTGAAATTCAGGCATGCCTGTCGTGTGGCGAATCGTATTCATGCCATTTCGGAGCAAACCAGACAGGATATTGTCAGGTATTTTCAAATTCCTGAAGAAAAAATCGAAGTTGTTTACCAATCGGTTAATCCGTTTTTTTTCGAAAAGGCCGATGAGGAATACAAACATGAAATCAGGGAAAAATATCAGCTTCCGGAGAAATTTATCTTAACCGTTGGAACCGTTGAACCGCGCAAAAATCTGCTGACTTTGCTCGAAGCAATAGTCTTGGCAAAGGTTGATGTTCCGCTTGTTGTAGTTGGAAAGCCCACTGTCTACAAGCAAAAAGCTGAAGCTTATATTTCGGAACATAAAGATTTATTAAATGTTATCTTTTTATCCGGGATTGAGAATGAAGAATTGGCAGCTTTTTATCAAATGGCCATTGTAACAGTTTATCCATCGGTATTTGAAGGTTTTGGACTGCCAGTTGCAGAGGCTCATGCTTGCGGTTGCCCGGTAATTACGTCAAACACAAGCAGTCTTCCGGAAGCTGGCGGCGATGCTGCAATGTATATTGACCCGAACAAACCGGAAGAAATTGGTCAGGCAATCCAATCTGTTTTGAATGATGAAGAATTACGCGATTCGATGATTTTAAAGGGAATCATCAATGCCCGGCGGTTTACTCCAGAGAATTTTGCACTAAAAATGAATCAACTTTATAAATCTGTTTTAAATGACTGATGATATAAAAGCTGCCTTAGCGGTGCTTCAAAAAGGTGGCGTAATTTTGTACCCAACCGATACCATTTGGGGAATAGGCTGCGATGCCTGTAATGTGGAAGCCGTAAAACGTATTTATGAGATTAAAAACCGCACCGACTCGAAAAGCATGTTGGTTCTGATGGAGAATGCTGCCTTGCTCGACAGATATGTAGATGAGGTTCCGGATGTTGCTTTCGATTTAATTGAATTGACTGATAAACCCCTGACCATTATATACGACGGCGCTAAAAATCTGGCAGCAAACCTGGTCGCCGAAGATGGAAGCATTGGCATTCGAATCACAACGGAAGCTTTCAGCAGCGAACTGATCCGACGGTTTAAGCGGCCCATTGTTTCAACGTCGGCCAACATTAGCGGAAGACCGTCACCGGCTTGTTTTGACGAGGTTGAGCAGGAAGTTATTGATGCCGTTGATTATGTGGTGAAATACCGTCAGGACGATACCCAAAAAGCTGTTCCTTCTTCGATCATCAAACTTGGAGGAGGTGGTGAGGTTAAAATAATCAGGTAAATTGGACTCAGATAGAATTTTAACCCGCAACACAAAACACGAAACCCGCAACAATTGACCATGAAATACCCGCAGAAAAAATCAGAACTTAGTCCGAGTAAATTGAAGGAAATTTCCGTAAAAGTTTCAGCGCCAACAGAGCTGATGAAATTTCTGATCGAAAAATTTCCGGAGAAAAGCCGTACAACAATTAAATCGTTGCTGGCGCACAAACAGGTTACTGTTGATGAAATGGTAACCACGAAATTCGACCATCCATTGAGCCGGGGGCAGGTTGTTTACATCAACAGGAAAAAATCGGAAGAAAAACCTCGTTTCAGAGGCATGCGGATTGTGTATGAAGATGCCAGCCTCATTGTTATCGATAAAGCAAGCGGACTGCTCTCGATGGCTTCGGAAACCGAAAAAAGCAAAACAGCCTATAGCATGCTGAGTGACTATGTCAAGAAATTCGATCCGAAGAACCTGATTTTCATTGTGCACCGGCTCGATCGGGATACTTCAGGATTGATGATGTTTGCCAAAAGCAAAAAGGTGCAGGAAATTTTGCAAAAGGACTGGAACGAATCGATTATCGACCGCTCGTATATATGTTTGGTTGAGGGTGAAATGGAGAAAAAAGAAGGTTCGGTGACTTCGTGGCTGAAGGAAAATAAAGCGATGGTCATGTTCTCGAGTCAAACTCCGGATGACGGAATGAAAGCGACCACCAATTATAAGGTTATGCGAACCGGAAAGCAATTTTCGTTGCTTGAAGCCAAACTTGAGACTGGGCGTAAGAATCAAATTCGTGTGCACATGAAAGATTTGGGACATCCGGTTACCGGCGATAAAAAATATGGAGCCAAATTAAACCCCATAGGGCAAATGGGATTACATGCCAGGGTTTTATCGTTTAAGCACCCGGTAACAGGAAAAGTTATGCGTTTCGACACTCCAATACCAGGTAAATTTCTGAAGGCATTGAAGTAATTAAAGAGGTATTTTCTCTGAAAGGCCCAAATCGGTAGAATACGTTGAAAAGCTGAGCCTGAAAAACCACATTTTTTGCGGGAAACTAATTTTTTATAGTTTTGTCGCACAATTCAATTTGAATGGAAATCTTAACCGTCCTTTTACTGGCAATCGGCTTATCCTTCGATTCGTTTGCAGTTTCGGTTTGCAGCGGACTGAATCTCCCGCAGATGCGTTTTTTTCAGGCGGCAAAAATTGCGATTTTCCTTGCACTATTTCAGGCATTTATGCCACTGGCCGGCTGGTTGGTTGGAAACAGCATCAAATCGTTGATCGAACCTGTCGATCACTGGATTGCGTTTGGGTTGCTTAGCCTGATTGGCGGGAAAATGATTCTCGAAAGTTTCCTTGATTCTGATGCCCGCGAAATAAAAAATCCGCTTCATATTCGTGTCATTTTAATGCTTTCGGTAGCAACCAGTATTGACGCATTGGCTGTAGGGTTTAGTTTTGCAACGCTCACCGATAAAATTCTGATTGCCGTGTTTGTTATCGGGTCGGTTACTTTTATTGCTTCAATGCTCGGTATCCTGCTCGGGAAAAAGACAGGCCCTAAAATTAACCGGTATGCCGAAATAACCGGCGGAATAATTCTTATCGGGATTGGTACCAAGATTTTGATTGAGCATTTAATGTATCACTTGTAGCTTTCATTTTTCTAAGTATATCACTTTTTTTATAACTTGTTACTTCTCGGGCTAAAGAAATGGGAGCTAAATTTAGACTGTTTCTTTTAAATTCTTACTTTCGCAGGTCTATATCGTATAGGTTTTCAGGTTGATTGTGGCAGATGATTTATACCGGCTCAAATATTAATTCATATACGTTTTCCCCTCTGTTTTTTTTGCTCTTGGTTGGTGCGGTAATCGGTATTGCAACGACTTTATTTTTAATACGTTATCGAAAATCTCCAGGTGTAAAGTATTGGTTGGTATGGCAATTGGCAGCTTCCGTTTGGGCATATACATATGCTTTTGAATTTGCAGCCACTCATATCGACACAAAAATTCTCTGGTCGAGATTTTCGTATTTGGGAATTGTTTATTGCACCATTTCATACTTGTTTTTTTCGCTTGAATTCTCGTCGCAGAACAGATTTTTGAAAAAGAAGTTCATTTACAGTACGTTTGCTGTGGCAACCTTATTTATTCTTTCACCTTTTACAAATGATTTTCATCATCTTCACTGGGTAAGCTACTCCATAAATCCTGAAACGAATGCAACCGATTACGTGTATGGGCCATTTTTTTGGATCATTTTTGCTTTTTCATATTTAACACTAACAGTTGGGATAGTCAATCTTTTGGTGCTCTATTTCCGACAGACAAGCTATTATAAACGACAAATCTTTCTGCTTCTTTTTACGTCTATGTTACCTCCGGCTGGAAACCTGATCTATGTTTTTCACATAAATCCCGTTCCCGGGTTCGACTGGACTCCTTTCACTTTTTTAATTACCGGCGTTTTGATCGCTATAAATATTGTGCAATTCAGGTTATTTGATGTGGTTCCGTTTGGCCGCAGTAAACTTATTGACATATTGCCCGATGCGATTGTTATTCTGGATAATTCCATGCGAATAGCTGATTACAATCCGGCCATGCGAAAACTGATTCCAACGACTGATAAAGAATTAAATGGCCAGCAAATTGCTAAGTATTTTCCGCATCGCGAGTACTTAGCAAAGGATATTAAGGGCAATGACGAGTTTAGGACTGAGTTGTCAAAAGAAGCCAATGGACAGAAGTTTGTTTTCGATTTTTATTCTACCTCGCTTACCGATCGCAACAAAAATCGCGTTGGAAGTCTGCTTGTGCTTAAAGACATTACTTTGCGAGTGAGGGTAGATGAAGAAATAAAAAATGCCAATTTGAGGTTAAAAGGTGAAATTCTAGAAAAGGAACAATTGATTGGCGATCTCGATGCTTTTTCGCATACTGTTGCGCATGATTTGAAAAATATGCTTAGCGCCATTGTTACAGCAAGTGGCCTGATAAAATCGGGACTTGGTGAAATGCCTGAGGAAGATATTCTTCAAATTAATGAAATAATTAATCAGGCAGCTACAAAAACGATACACATTACCAAGGAACTTTTAACATTGGCATCAGTCCGTCAACAGGAAATTAGGCCGGAACCAATGAATATGAAAAAGATTGTGGAGGATTCGCTGAAACGTTTGAATAGTCTGATTCAGGGGAAAAATGCCAAAATTGTTTTACCTGAAAGGTGGCCGGTAGTTCTGGGTTATGAAGCATGGATTGAAGAGATTTGGATTAATTACATAAGCAACGCCCTAAAATACGGCGGGATTCCTCCTGAATTTGAAATCGGAAGTTCGATTCTGGCTGATGAACGGGTTAAATATTGGATAAAAGACAATGGTAAGGGACTTGCCGAAAGTGAGATGGCTGTTTTGTTCAATAAATTCACACGATTGGATTCTCTTCGGGTCGAAGGACATGGACTAGGTCTTTCGATTGTAAAACGCATCGTTGAAAAGCTGAACGGAGAAGTGGGAGTGGAAAGTGAAAATATTCCGGGGAAAGGGTCAACGTTCTATTTTATCCTGGCGTTGTCTCAAAAATCCTGAAAACAAATCAGTCCATAAAAAATGAATTTCGAATCAGTTTCGGTGCGGGTCGGAGAGCGTCGAATTGGTGAACTTTTTTCGTATTTTCTGATTAAATAATTCTATCCTAACAAATTCTTCACGTTCATTTGCCGAAATTCCACTAAATTGCAATCATGGAACTGGTTATACTAAAAGATATTGTCATCATTTTTGCTTTTGCAACAGCGGTAAACTACATTTTTACGAAAATGAAGATCCCGACCATCATTGGGTATTTACTTACCGGAATCATTGCAGGTCCTTATGTTTTGGGTGTTATTCATTCGCCGCACGAGATTGAATTTATGGCCGAAGTAGGAATCATCCTGCTCATGTTTACCATTGGTCTCGAATTTTCGCTCAATCACCTCATCAAAATCCGGAATATAGTTTTTCTTGGCGGCTTTGTTCAGCTAGCTTTTACCGCCGGAGCAACCATGTTGATTGCTCATTTTTACGACATGACCTGGGGCTCAGCGTTGTTTATTGGATTCCTGACAGCCTTAAGCAGCACGGCTCTGGTTTTGAAAATTCTTCAGGAAAGGGGCGAATTAACCTCGAATTATGGACGAACTGTCGTGGGAATCTTGATTTTTCAGGATATAATTCTTGTGCCGCTAATTTTACTCACTCCAATGTTGGGTGGTCAGACTGCCGATATTGGCGCGAAATTATTGGGACTGGGGATCAAAACCCTGGCCATTATGGCCATGGTTTATATTGGAAACCGATGGGTAATGCCCAAAGTCCTTCACTTGATTGCCCTGACCAAAAACCAGGAATTGTTCCTGATGAGTATTTTGCTGATTTGTTTGGCTGTTGCATTGCTCACCTCGGAGATGGGAATGTCGCTGGCATTTGGAGCTTTTTTGGGAGGCTTAATGATTTCGCGGTCGGAATACAGTCAGGATGCTTTTAGTCACTTGATTCCGTTTAAAGATACATTTACCAGTTTCTTTTTTGTTTCAATTGGCATGCTGCTCGATCTGAGTTTTGTAGTCGACAATATCTGGCTGATTTTTGCTACAGTTTTGCTGGTTATTGCGATCAAAACTTTTGTAGCCGGCGGAACCGCTTTTATGCTTGGACATACTTTCCGTGGAACCATTGTGGTTGGTTTGGCTTTGGCACAAATCGGCGAGTTTTCCTTTATCCTGGCTAAAATCGGGCAGACTTATCAAATTCTGACTGACTATTATTACCAGCTTTTTCTGGCAGTGACCATTGTTTCCATGGCCGTTTCGCCATTCCTCATCATGGTCGCCAAACCTGTTGCGGGCATGTTGCTCAAACTTCCGGTTCCTCAATTCCTGATCAAAGGATTGTTCCCACTTCAGGAAATTGACATTCCGGAGATGCAAAACCATATTGTACTGATTGGAAAGGATTCGCGCGCGTTAAACCTTTCCCTGATGGCCAGCCGGATGAATCTGCCCTATGTTTCTATCGTGTTTGATCCCGCGTCGGCCCGAAGCAGGCAGTTGAAAGGCGAAACAGTAATTTATGGTGATTCGATGAACGAACCGATCCTCCGTAAAGCGCATGTTGAATTGGCTGGAATCGTGGTGATTAGTATCGGCGATGCCATTGCGACGCTCGGAATTATTGAAAAGGTCAGGAACATGAACAAGCACGTTTACATTATTGCACGGGCAAAACATGTAACCGACATCGAAGACTTGTACCAGATGGGTGCCAACGAAGTAATTCCTGAAGAATTCGAAACGGCCATCGATCTTTTTGAGCGTGTTCTGAAAAAACTACTGGTAACGAAGAGCGAAATTGAAACAGCGATCTCCCGAATCAGGGATGATAATTACGGAATTTTCAGGGAAGTGAAAACAAACAATACATTTAGCCTGACGGACGAAATTCCTGACGTTGAAATTGTCGCGATCAAATCAAAAAACTATTCACTTTTCCTGGGTAAATCGCTTAAGGAAATCCATCTTCGAAAGAATTTTGGACTCACTGTTGTAGCCGTTAAAAGAGGTGAGGAGATCTTCGAAAATCCCGGTTCGTCTTTTGTTTTCGGCAGCGACGACGTAATTTACATTCTTGGAAAACCCGAAAAAATTGCTGCAATTTCAGCAACATAAAAAAGCGGGCGTCTAAAAAAGTCATTGATTTCGTCATCCTGAACTTGCTTCAGGATCCATATATTATATCAGACCCGAAATAAATTCGGGATGACTCTATCTCTGAGCAATCGGACTTTTAGACAGCCTCTTTTCGCTATAGCTTTCTGACTATTTCTTCCGGATAAATATTTGAATGGTTACACCGGAAAAATTAAAGTTTTCCCTGATTTTATTTTCCAGATAGCGCCGGTATGGTTCTTTAATGTATTGCGGTAGATTGGCGAAGAATGCAAAACTTGGCGTTTGGCTCGGAAGCTGGGTGACGTATTTGATTTTCACAAACTTTCCTTTGATTGAAGGCGGCGGATAAGCTTCAATGGCTTTCAGCATCACATCATTCAACTCCGAAGTTTTGATTTTCTTTGAACGGTTGTTGTACACTTCAACAGCAGTTTCAAGCGCTTTCAGGATTCGTTGTTTGCTTAGTGCCGAAATGAAAACGATCGGAACATCGACAAAAGGTGCAATGCGTTCCTTGATTTGTTTGGTAAATTCATTGGTGCTCGAATTGTCTTTTTCAATCAAATCCCATTTATTCACCAGAATGACACAGCCTTTTTTGTTGCGTTCAATCAGGTGGAAAATGGAAACATCCTGAGATTCAATTCCACGCGAAGCATCCAGCATCAGCAAACAAACGTCGGAATCTTCGATCGTGCGAACCGAACGCATCACCGAGTAAAACTCAACATCTTCCTTTACTTTGGTTCGCTTGCGTAAACCAGCCGTATCAATCAGGTAAAAATCGTGTCCAAATTTGGTATATCGGGTGTGAACGGCGTCGCGCGTAGTTCCCGCAATTTCGGTCACAATGTTGCGCTCTTCACCGGTCAAAGCATTGATGAATGAAGATTTGCCCACATTCGGGCGGCCGATGATGGCGTATCGTGGAACATTTTCGTCAAACGAATCATCTACTTTCTCCGGAAATTCCTGAACCATGGCATCGAGCAATTCACCGGTTCCACTGCCGGTCATCGACGAAATGCAATAAATTTCGCCCAATCCGAGTGAATAGAACTCATGCGAATCCATGATGCGCGCGTTGTTATCCACCTTGTTTACAGCGACAAATACTTTCTTTGTTGAGCGACGAAGCACCGCAGCCACTTCCTCGTCCATGTCGGTAATTCCGTTTTCCACATCGACCACAAACAAAATCACATCGGCTTCTTCGATGGCCAGCATCACCTGTTTGCGGATTTCTTCTTCAAAAACGTCTTCTGAATTCACGGCATAACCTCCCGTGTCGATCACCGAAAATTCAACGCCATTCCATACGCTTTTACCATACTGGCGGTCACGTGTTACTCCGGCCGATTCATCAACAATGGCCTTCCTCGATTCGGTCAACCTATTGAATAAAGTTGATTTGCCCACGTTTGGCCTTCCTACTATTGCTATAATGTTACTCATTGTTATTCCTCTATCTCCCAAATCTGGGACTCTTTTTTTCTGTTTTCGTTCTAATTATTATTCCCGTTAAGGCGCTTACAACATTTTCATTTCAAACGGAATTTTTGGATGCGCCTTGTTTTCCGGTGCGTTCATTTTCCGTGGGTGCCGCTTCGCTTTACCCACGGCTATTGTAATTATACCCCTTCGGGGTAATTGAATGTCAGCAATTATTTTTTTCTCTCCACTGTCAACTGCGACTTAAAACTGAAAACTTTTTTACTCCATATCGTATCCAAAGCTGCTCAGCGAACGGTCTTTGTCTCGCCAATCCTTGTTCACTTTTACAAACAACTGGAGGAAAACTTTCTTCTGAAAAAATTCTTCCATATCAAGTCTTGCCTCGGTTCCAACGCGTTTGAGCGCTTGTCCCTGATGCCCTATGATGATTCCTTTCTGGCTGTCGCGGGCCACGTGAATGACGCACATCAGGTTCAGTATTTTGTCTTCTTCTTTAAATTGTTCCACTTCCACTTCCACCGAATACGGAACTTCCTTGTCGTAATTCAGCAAAATTTTCTCGCGGATAATTTCACTGACAAAGAAACGTTCGTTGCGGTCGGTCATTTCGTCTTTCGGGAAATAGGCCGGACCTTCAGGAAGCAATTCCAAAATTCGATCGAAAATGGGAGAAACATTGAATTTCTCGGTTGCCGAGATGGCATAAACGTCGGCAAGTGGCAGTTTTTCGCGCCAGTAATTGTACAATTCCATCACCTTCTCCTGGGTCGAAAGATCGATCTTGTTGATCAACACAATTACAGCGGCCTCAGAACTTTTAATCCGGTCGACATATTCTTCATTCTTTCCGGGCGATTCAATCACATCGGTCACATACAGAATCACATCGGCGTCAATCAGCGCGGTGTTCACAAATTTCATCATGGTTTCCTGAAGTTTGTAATTCGGTTTCAGGATTCCGGGTGTGTCGGAATACACAATCTGGAAATCATCGCCATTCACAATTCCTTTGATGCGGTGGCGGGTGGTCTGCATTTTCGAGGTAATGATCGATAAACGTTCGCCAACCAGCGAATTCATGATGGTTGATTTCCCGACATTGGGATTGCCGATGATGTTTACAAATCCGGATTTATGTGCCATTTACTTTTGAATGAAGTTTTTAAAACAGGGCGCAAAGATAATCAATTAATTCTTTTATCAGTCATTGCAGAAATACCATTTCTTGAATTAACAAATTGATTTAAAGGGCTGTCATTAAATGGTAGAAATGAATTTTGACAGATTCGCACTTAGGATGTACTCGAAGAATTATTGTATCTTGAACGTCAAAATAGGAGCCATTAAATCAACCGGGAAAAAACGTGATTTAAAACGTCCACAATAAATTTATCGGTTTATGGAAATTCAACAAATTTATTTAGACCAGCAAAGGCTGTTTAATTCGAATAAAACGAAGGATATAAGTTTTAGAATTGAGCAATTGCAAAAGGTTAAACATGTTTTGAAAGAAAATGAGGACTTGCTTTGTGAAGCGATTTGTGAAGATTTTGGAAAATCTGAGTTCGAAACATACATATCCGAGCTTTCGTTACTGTACCACGAAATAAATACATTTATAAAAAATATTAAGCATTGGAGTAAGCGCAAAAGGGTGTCAACCGGCCTGGTAAATTTCCCGGGGAAGAGCTATATCATTAGCGAACCGTTAGGAAATACGCTGATTATTGGTGCGTGGAATTATCCGTATCAGCTTTCATTGATTCCTGCAATAACATCACTTGCAGCCGGAAATACCGTGATTCTAAAACCAAGCGAACTTCCGGCTCAAACATCAAAAGTGATGGCAAAAATTATCAACGAAAATTTTTCCAGCAACTATTTCTATGTTGAAGAAGGTGGCGTTGAACAAACAAAAGTGCTTTTAGAATTCAGGTTTGATAAAATATTTTTTACCGGCAGTATTCCCGTGGGTAAAATCGTGTATATGGCCGCTGCTAAACATTTGACGCCTGTAACGCTCGAACTGGGCGGGAAAAGTCCGACATTCGTTCTTGCTGACTGCGATATTAAGTTGACAGCACAACGAATTGTTTGGGCAAAATTCCTGAATGCGGGGCAAACCTGTGTTGCTCCGGATTATGTTTTGGTCGATAAATCAATCGAACCCAGATTTCTGGATGCAGTTAAGAGTGAGATCGAAAAATACCATACGAACGATGAACGTCTGGATGAAAATTATTTAAGAATAATAAATACAGCTCATTTCGACAGGCTTACAAAACTCATTGATGCTGAAAAAGTATACCACGGAGGATACACAAACCGCGAAAACAGGTTAATAAAGCCGATACTTTTAAAAAATGTTTCGTTTGACGACGAAGTCATGAAAGATGAAATATTTGGCCCCATTCTTCCCGTTTTAACTTTTGAGAATCTTGATGAAGCAATAAAAAAGGTAAAAGAGAAGCCGAGGCCTCTGGCATGTTATATTTATTCGAAAAATCGAAAATTAATTGGCAAAATACTTAAAGAAGTTTCTTTTGGCGGGGGAACAATTAATGACAGCGTCGTGCACTTCTCGAATAGCAATTTGCCGTTCGGAGGTGTTGGATTTAGCGGAATTGGGAATTACCATGGCAGGGCGGGGTTTGATACGTTTTCACATCAAAAGAGCATATTGCACAAACCATTTTTGTTTGAACCGAATATAAAATACCCGCCCTACACAAAAATAAAGCTGAAAATAATAAGGTGGTTTCTGGAATAACTTGCGAAGATCGGCCAAATCTACAGTGCTTTTCCTGAACTTTTACCCCTCAACAAAATACCTTAACTGGTCGAGCATGATGGGCACGTCTTCAAGGTCGATGCCCTGTTTGATCAATTGTGGCAAATCTTCTTCAAACACATCCAGAAATTCTTTTTCTGAAAAGCCTTCTGTAGAAATAGATTGCTTGTAATAATCCAGCGCTGCCTTCCGGTTACCCAAACTCCACTGAACGTGTCCCATGTTCATCAAATCGTGTTTGCCGGGTTCGTCTTCCAAAAGTTTCAGGAAATACTTTTCGGCCTGGTCTTTTTTGCCGGTCAGGAATGAGCACCAGCCAATGGGGCGCCATACTTTCTGGTTTCCGGGGTCAAGATATTCCACCTTGAAATAACATTTCAGCGCTTCATCAAACTGATTGAGTTCGAGCAAACAATGCCCCACATTTAACTGGTTGTTTAAATCGTCGGGACTGAGTTTTTCGGCCGCCTGGTAATATTCCAGCGCCTTCGCAGGTTGCTTGAGGTTTCGGTAACAAAGGGCTATTTTTTTGAGGGTCCACAAACGGTTCAAATCGTAGAGTTCAGCTTTCCGGTATTGCTCCAGCGCCTTTTCGTAATCGCCAAGTTTTTGGTAACAGAAGGCAACTTTCTGGTATAATTCACCATCTTTCTCTATGCTCAACAAATATTCGAAAATTCCGGCAGCCTCCTCAAAATAGTTCTTCAAGAAATAATATTCCGAAATATTCCGGAGCACTTTTTCATCTTCTTTCAGAATATTGCCAATCGTTACTTTGTTGTGAAAATCGAAGCGCCAGTTAAAAATATCTTTAAAATCGTTTCTTCGCGGATGTAGCTTGTAAAAGCGGTATAAATCCTGAATATACTGGTTGGAAATAAACCCGGCTTTTCGTCCCGGCTCAGTCAGTTCTTCATCTTTTTCAATTTCCTTAAACTGATCCATTTCAGCTTTCAGGCCTTCAGCTATAAATTCCATATTTTCTTTGGGGAGCGAATTCAAACTGAAGCAAAACGAATATTTGTCGGAATCGCACAAAATCGGTGCACTGCCAATGGTTTCAATAAATCTTTGAGTGCCGGAATCCGAAGTGTTGAGGACTTTTTGAATTTCTGGATCTTCAGCAAAAAACGGGATAAACCAATTGCCAATCTCGCTGAAAAACGGGAAAGATTTCAGCATAGAAAATGATCCGATAAACACGTCGGCTCCTTCCATTTGCAATTCAGAAAATTCTTCCATTTTGTTGATCAGTCCCGGTGAATCACCAAATATTTCCTGCCATTCCGGATTTTTATCGTCTGAAAATCCTTTTTCCATCAGGCTGTCCAGATTGATTTTGTCTTTCAGCGTTGGGCTTATTTTTATCATTTCAGGAATGAGTTCGTCGCGTATTCGCTGTTGTAATTTTTCCGTTTCCTTACTCCGGATAAGCTGAATGATGACGCGTTCCATGTTTCGTATGAACTCCGGATTTTCATTCAGAATTTGTAACCGGCCAGTAATTTCAGGATAATAAGACAAACGCGAATCGTATTGATACAGCGTGATGATCAAGCCAATTAGAGCCCGTTGGTTGATAGAAGACTCTTCCATTTCGTAAGCGTCGAAGAGCAAACTGAATTTTGCTTCGTCAAAATAGCGCTGCAAGCTAAGTGTCAGGGCCGAAACGATCAATGATTTATAGGATTCCGGAATGGATGGATTGGCAAAAAATTGCTTCAGGAAATTATTTTCTTCGGAACTTAACTCATCGCGAAACCAAACGTGATAAAACAATCGAAATATTTGTTGCCGGTGATTGGCTGCTTCAGACAGATTATCAGTTGTAATAATATTTTCCTGGTCAGTCAATTTCTGTAATTCGCCGTGTAAATAAAATTCTTCGAGCCCGGATTGAAAAGAATCGAAATCGGAAATAAGCTGGTTTTTGAATGCTCTTTTCTGTTCGTATTCGATTGACGATGAGTATTTCAAACGGATAACCTCATTTACCTGGTCGGCCAGTTCATAAGCAGAGACAATAAGCCTGCGATAGACTTTCTGACGATCGGGATCCCGAATTCCTTCGACGGTATATTGAAGCATGAAGTGATACGTTTGATCCAGTTCGCGCCATTTGTCGTTAAAAGTGCTCAACCCGTTTTCATCGATAAGGTTCTTCAACTGATCGAACGCAGGTTTTAGTTTTCGCTCTGCCAGATTGGTACAAACTTCGGTATATCTGATATGG
The DNA here is from genome assembly GCA_963677955.2 of Prolixibacteraceae bacterium. Lineage (GTDB taxonomy): Bacteria > Bacteroidota > Bacteroidia > Bacteroidales > Prolixibacteraceae > Aquipluma. The sequence goes on along the minus strand of CAXXQR010000001.1, from coordinate 1,214,725 downwards.
AGTTCTTTGTGTGTCATAGCTGTTGAAAATCAAAAGATACAAAAAACGAAGTTCATCAAAAAGTAATCCAAATGGATTTCTCTGACAGATGGGCAGGATTTGGATATTCTCTTAAATGTAAAAACCCGAAAGAATCAGGTTTTCGGGTTTTCGCTGAAATATGTATTTTGGGAAATTATTTTTTATCCGATCCTAAGTAGTTATAAACCAGTCCGGCCAAAGCTGCTCCAACAATTGGAGCCAGAATGAAAAGCCATAGTTGTTCAATAGCCCAGCCTCCCACAAATATCGCCTGACTGATGCTTCGCGCCGGGTTTACTGAAGTATTGGTTACAGGGATGCTGATGAGGTGAATCAACGTTAAAGCCAACCCAATAGCTAGTCCGGCAAAACCAGCAGGAGCATTTTTATGGGTGGCCCCCAAAATCACAATCAGGAACATAAACGTCATCACAATTTCGGAAACAAGAGCGGCAAGAAGATTGTAACCGCCGGGTGAATGTTCTCCGTAGCCGTTTGCAGCAAAATTGCCAATGGCGCTGCCGTTTCCGGTTGCAATTATATAAAGTACCGCAGCTGCGGCAATTCCACCAAGTACCTGAGCGGCAATGTATGGTAATAGTTCTTTTGAACTAAAACGGCCTCCTACCCACAACCCAATAGAAACAGCGGGGTTAAAATGGCCGCCTGAAATGTGCCCCAAGGCATAGACTCCCGTTAAAACGGTTAACCCGAAAGCCAGCGAAACGCCAACTAATCCGATTCCAACTTGTGGAAAAGCAGCAGCCAGAACAGCGCTGCCACAACCTCCCAGAACCAGCCAAAAGGTTCCGATAAACTCAGCAATTAATTTTTTCATGTTTACTTTTTTAGTTTATATAGATGAAAAGTGAAATCTATGGTTGACTATTTTTCCAAAATTCCCTTAAGGTTATTCAGCCCGTTTTGCAAGTCTGGAGCAAGCATTTTTTCCATATCCATAAACAGCATCATCAGATTCATCGGGTATTTCATTTTTCCGTTGAACCCCCATTTAACAGAAGTTACCGAATCATTCACGGCTGTTGTCGTCATAAATGCATAGTCTGTTGACTCAAACGGTTCTAAAAAATGAAGTTCATAATCAATACGATTCCCTTCGTCAATACCAATAATTTTCTGTTCCCCTGCACCCACATCGGGATCGGTGCTTTCCCACGAAGATACGCAACCGACGGTACCATCTACACCGGTAAAATCTTTTTTCATCGACGGATCTTTTTGCGCCCATACGCTAAAGTTGTTCTGGTTTTTCAAAAGTTTTACATAGTCGAAAACCTCCTGTTTGGGTTTGTTGATGGTCACTTCCCGCTCAATATCATATTTCCCATTTACAAATAATCCGGTGATCAGAACCAGGGCAATGATGCCCAACAGTGTAAGTCCTGTAATTTTCAGCGCTTTCATTTGTGTTGTTTTTGAGTTTATTTAATGCAAATGGTTATTTTGCCTTTTGCGCGTCTCTGTTCAATTCATATTGCGTAATCCATTGTGAAACTTCCATTTTAGAAGAAAGTTCGCCGATCAATAAAAAGGGTATTTGAGAATAATTTTTAAACCGGATGCAGCCTTTTCCCATATCGGGTTTTCTACCTGAAATTTTTTGATATTCATTCAAAAACCATTGAAGTAAGCCGGGAGTGGAATAGAGGCCCATGTGATAAACAGCAATGAAATTTTTTTGTGCTGCAACATTAATAAATGGAAGCGGCAACTTCGGATTTGTATGATATCCTTTCGGATACAGACTATGTGGAACAACGTAACCAATCATTCCATAACTCATTTCTTCGGAAAATCCGGAGGGTATGTTTTTCCGGATTTCTTCGCGCAGTTTTACTAAAGGTTCCCGTTGATTTTCAGGAATCTTTTGTATGTATTCGTCAACAGTTTTTGTAGTTAACTGCATAATTGTGAACTAAAACACGATAGAAATATTTAACAAACTGTATTTCAGCTTTGTTCAAATTAAATCGAACGAAATTCAGAATGTTCTTTTGCCTGAAATTTTTAGGTAAAATCCAATTGCGGAATGGCGATTTTATTCGTGTAAAAATTCATAATTTCGGAATCTGTTCCAAAGCCAACGATATGAATAATCGTAAACCAATTGCATTTGCCGCAGGTGTTTGTGTTATTTCCATACTTCCAACCTTTGCCGGATCCGGAAAAAATAAGCCGAACGTACTTTTTATTCTTGCCGACGATTTTGGCGCTCACGATATGAGTTGCGCCGGAAGCAAATTTTACGAAACGCCCAACATTGATCGAATTGCACACAGCAGTATGGTTTTTACCAATGGTTATGCAGCATGCCAGGTTTGCAGCCCTTCGCGTGCCAGCATTATGACCGGGAAATTTCCGGCACGGCATGGTATCACCGATTGGATTGGCGCACCAAGCGGCGAACAGTGGCGCGAAAATGGTCGGTTCAATAAATTATTGCCGCCCGATTATGTCCGAAATTTACCTTCGCAGTACATTACTTTGCCTGAAGCCTTGAAGGAAGCAGGGTATAAAACTTTTTTCGCCGGGAAATGGCATTTGGGAAGCAAAGGTTCATGGCCTGAAGATCATGGGTTCGACATTAATGTTGGTGGCTGGGACGCCGGAAGTCCGGCTGGAGGATATTTTTCTCCCTACAAAAATCCAAATCTTCCGGATGGAAATGACGGTGAAAATTTGTCGATGAGGCTGGCCCGCGAAACGGTAAAATTCCTGAACCAAAATAACCCGAATCAAACCGGGCAACCGGTATTCGCGTACCTCGCTTTTTATGCTGTGCACGGGCCGATTGAAACAACTCAGGAAAAATGGGGCAAATACAGGCTAAAGGCTGAAGCAAATGGTATTGCTGCTTCAGGTTATAAAATGGGACATTTTCTTCCCATCAGGCAGGTTCAGGATAACCCGGTTTATGCCGGATTGGTTGAGCAAATGAACGATGCCATTGGATTGGTTTTGACTGCGCTGAAAGAACTTGGTCTCGACGAAAATACAATTGTTATTTTTACGTCGGATAATGGTGGAGTGGCGGCTGGTGATTCGTTTTCGACATCGAATTTGCCTTTGCGTGCCGGAAAAGGGTACCAGTTCGAAGGTGGAATACGCGAACCGTATTTTATTCATGTTCCGGGTCTGACCAAAGGAGGCGAAACCTGCAATGTTCCGGTTTCAGGAACCGATTTTTACCCGACAATTCTTGATTTGGCCGACTTGAAACTCAGGCCTGAAGAACATTCGGATGGTGTTAGTTTGTTGCCTTTGCTCGAAGGGAAAGCAATTGCCGAACGAGCGCTAATCTGGCATTATCCGCATTACGGAAATCAGGGTGGCGAACCTTCATCGGTTATCCGGCGTGGCGACTGGAAGTTGATTCATTACTACGAAGACGGACACGAGGAACTTTACAATTTGAAGACTGACGAGGCTGAAACAACCGATTTTGCCCCAAAGCATCCAGAAATTGTGAAAAAGCTTAGTGAGGAATTGTTTGCTTACCTGAAAAAAGTCGGAGCCAGATTTCCGGCAAAAGATCCGGAATATTCAGTGGAAGCTGAGAAAAAATACCTGGAATCGGTGGTGAAAAACCGACTTCCGCAATTGGAGAAGCAGCGCATGAATTATTTGTCGAAAGATTTTGATCCGAAGAACAACTGGTGGGGTAGCAAAGTTACGAAAGATTAGGCCTGATTGTCAACTTATTCTGGTTCTTCTGATTCTTCAAGCTCCTGAAGCGTGTCATCAAGCTTTCCGAGGTAACGGCCGTATAATTTGTTGAATCCCCAGCGAAGCACGAAAAAAATCAACGCAACCATCGGAATTAAGATCGCCAGTCCGATGCCAGTAATTGTCAGGATTTTACTCATTGAAAGGCTTTCCAAACCTCCGTCAATTGTTGATGTTTTAAATTTCAGACCCTGATATACGCCGGCAACGAAACTTACCACAATGTTTATCAGCAAGATGATAACAGCAAGGTAAAACATGCGGCGGTAAGTAATTAGAGTGTTTTTTATACCCGCCAATAAATCTTTTAACTGGAGATCGCCTGAAAAACTACGCTTAATTTTGATGTACCTGAAAACGAAAAAGAGATAAGTCAGCACGATAATTGTATTTGAAAATACATCGAGTGGGATCATCCACGACGGATATTGAATAGGCTCCTTGATCAAAATCTTCGAAAGATATAAATCGTCGACCAGCACATATGCAATAAAAGCAAGCAGAACGCCCATCCCAATTCTGATGTTCCGATCGATGCGTTCAACCAGAGTTTGCGTCCTGTTTTTCAAAAGCTTATGAATGTTCTCTTTTCCAAGCCGATGTTTGTCCATCTCCTGAGAAGAATATTTATCCCACGCCGATTTTAAGTCCTTTAAGTCCATCTACTCGTCCAAATTCATTAACAACTTCAACTTTTTCTTGATGCGGTTCATTTTTACCCGCACGTAATTCTGGGTAATTCCCGTAATTTCAGCAATCTCTTCGTATTTTTTATCTTCAAGAAACAAGAGAATAATCGATTTTTCAATTCCGGTCAATTGCGAAACCGCCTGATTAAGTATCCTGATTTGTTCTTCTGTACGCGTGTCGTACATTTCTTCGGCTAGCTGCAAATTCTCGTACGAAATTCCCGATTTATCCGGCTGCCGCTTGTCTTTTTTAAAACTTGTTATTGCTGTGTTTAAAGCTACACGGTACATCCAGGTCGAAAATTTTGATTCGCTCCGGAACGAAGGATACGATTTCCACAACTGCACGATAATTTCCTGAAACAAATCACGACGGTCCTCTTCCAAATCGCAATAAATGGAACAAACCTTGTGAATAATTCCCTGATTATCGGTGATTATTTGTAAAAATTCTTTTTCCAACGTGTAACTAATTAGTCTGCGAAAGTGAATTTCATTACATCAGCTCATTTTTAAAAAATTTATTTCCCGTTCAGTCAGAAACCGGTATCGGCCGCGGGGCAAATCTTTTTTTGTGAGGCCGGCAAAGACAACCCGATCGAGCTTGGTAACCTGGTAATCGAGGTGATTGAAAATGCGCCGGACAATCCTGTTTTTTCCTGAATGAATTTCAATGCCGACTTGTCGCGCATCATTCGGGTCGATCATTTGAATATCGTCGGCAGAAATAAACCCATCTTCAAGTTCAACACCTTTCCTGATTTTCTCCAAATCTTCAGGCAGAAAATCCTTGTCGAGCTGAACATGATAAATTTTCATTTTTTCGTAACTCGGATGGGTTAGTTTTTTGGCCAGTTCTCCATCGTTTGTAAACAGTAAAACGCCGGTTGTTTGCATGTCGAGTCTGCCAACCGGGTAAATTCGTTCCTTGCAGGCATTCTGAACCAGTTGCATCACTGTGCGTTCGGCATGCGGATCGTCGAGCGTAGTTACAAAACCGCGGGGTTTATTCAGTAGCAAATAAACTTTTCGCTCCGGATTCAGCAACTTCCCATCGAAACGAACTTCATCGTCGAGCGAAACTTTATGGCCGAGTTCTGTCACCACCTTTCCGTTCACTGTAACCAATCCTTCACCTATTATTTTATCAGCCTCCCGCCTCGAGCAAACTCCAGCGTTCGAAATGTATTTATTTAACCGGATTAACCCGTCTCCGGAATGTTCAGCCTGAGGTTCTTCCTTCTTTTTCAGGATAATTTTCTTTTTTGGAAATTCTTTCAATGCGAAATTTTTGAGTGAAAATTTTTGACTGCCACTTTGATCGGCAAATGTCGTAATTTTTAGCGAAGTTTTTGCTAATGTCCTTCAGACTGGTAGATTTTAAATTGCTCCTTAATCGCATTTCTAACGTCGTACTCTGTTGACATATAACTTAATAATCCTTTGGAGTTGATGTAGATCATGAAATCATCAGCGGCTGAATCGCCCAATCCGGTAAGCTGCTTAACAAGATCTTTGGTGTAATACTGAGACAAGATTGCCCATTGTTTTTCAGAAACAATGGCTTTCCGCGCCTCGCGCTTTTCGCGTTCACTTTTGCTAAGGTGATACTGCAGAAAACTTGCCGGATTTACCAGTGCTGCAACAACCGGCGGCTTTTTGTTGTAGGCATCGCCACGCAATTCCGGATCAATATCCATTTTTTTGCCGACTGGTACGCCTTCCATGTTTACCTTTTTTTGTTGGCCCGAAACATCAACTTGTGGCAGCTCGAACCTCACGGGTTTTGCATACAGGATCAACACATTCATTTCGTTGTAATTGGCCGGAATGTGAACGATAGTTTTGGTAAACCCAACTGAAGAAATGGCAAGGCTGTCAACGTTCAGCATGTCCATAGTAAACCTGCCCTGTTCGTCGGTCGTGACGCCACTATGAGTTCTGAAATTCAGAACATAGGCAAAGGGAACGGGCGTTTCGTCACCCAGATTTAGTACCTGAGCTTTTAGCCTGATGGGCATAGGATCAACAATGTCGTCAGCGTTTTGGGCGTAAAGATTTGTCGTTCCTGAAAATTGAAAAACCAGAAAAGTTAAAATGAATAAAGCCATGAAATTGCAAACAGAAGCATTTTCAAAACACTTTAAAAAGGCGACTTTTGACTCCTGATTTTTCACTTTTGAATTTTGTTCTGACACTAGGTTTGTCTGTTTCATTGGTTTATCATGGCATTGAGGCAAAAGTAAAAAAATACCGGTAAAATACGCTTATACATAACATTCGTTAACTGGTTTTAACAGAGTTATACAATATGGCTCATTTGGTATTGCCTGGTATATGAATGTACGCTACCTTTTCGTGCAGAACTGATTTCAGCTTCTCTTACTAATTATGCTTTGAAGCTGTTTCGCCATAAGCCAACCAGACCCTATAAATTTGACAGGACGATAGCCGTAAATTGCTCGGGAATAATTAACTTACCAATCCAAATTCTGATTTGAAATCACATCAAAAAAATAAATAAAATGGCAGCAAAGTCCGGAAAACGAACAGGGAAGAGAATTCTGTGGTCAATTTTAATTTTGGTACTGGCCGCTGTAACTTACGGAGCGTATTACATTAATTCGCTGTTGCCCATTATTACTGGTTATCCCGCTAAATATTTGTGTTCGGCGGTATTTGTTTCAGGGAGGGAACAGGCCGAAGTTGAAGCGATGGATCTGCATTTCTCGTTCATCAAGTACACAAAAAATGTAGTCGATTTTCAGGATTCGAGTGTGACCAGTTCGTTTTTATGGGGAAAGTCGACCGCGATTTACCGTAAGGGATTTGGGGCTACTTTACTTCGGGGAGTTACAGCCGACGAATTACGAAAAGTTAAATTCCCATCGGTACGGGTAACCTACAATCAGGACACAATTGCCTGGCCATTGGGTAATGTTTTGCCTGATTCCGTTCCCGAGGCGGAAAAGACAAAACTGGTTTCTGTCACTAATAAACTGATGAATGGAGATGGGTACAATGGCCATGCTTTTGCGTTTATGGTTGTTCATAAAGGAATCCCTGTTGCTGAAGCCTACCAGCCGCAGTTCAATTCTAAAACACGTTTCCTGAGTTGGTCGATGGCCAAAAGTTTTACAAATACTCTGGCTGGAATAATGGTTTTTCAGGCAAAATGGGATATAAATACACCCTATGAATTGCCCGACTGGATGAATGACGACAGGAAGTTTATTACTGTAAATAACCTGATGCAAATGCAAAGTGGCCTGCACTGGAACGAAGATTATGGCAACCGATCTGATGTGACGGTGATGTTATATTGTGAAAGCGATTTTGCCAAATTTGCCTACGCTCAGCCGTTGGAGTTTCCAGTCGGAACCAAATGGTATTATTCGTCAGGTTCGGCCAATGTGGTAAGTTACATGATCAGAAAAAAACTGAACAACGATCAGGAATATTTCCAACTCCCCAAAACTCAGTTGTTCGATAAAATCGGGATGCCCGATGCCGTTCTTGAGCCCGATGCCAGCGGAACCTTTGTTGGTTCGTCGTATTTGTATGCGACTGCCCGAGATTATGCCCGGTTTGCCATGTTGTATCTTAACGGCGGGATTTTTAACGGCGAACGTATTTTGCCTGAAGGTTGGGTGAAATACACCACAACTCAGGCTGTTGACAGCAAGGGCCAGTATGGATCGCTGTTTTGGCTGAATAAATCACATGAATTTCCATCTGCTCCTGAAGATATGTATTCGTGTGATGGGCACGACGGGCAGCAAATATTTATTATTCCTTCGAAGGATCTGATTGTTGTTTTGCTGGGCTATTCACCAAAACCCGATCGTGTGATGAGTTTTGATGCACTACTTGGAGATATTCTGGGTGCAATTGAATAAACTAAAAGCAAGTCAGGGCTTCACTTTGAGTGAAACCCTGACAAAAAAATGATGTTCATCACCCCGAACTTGTTTCGGGGTCTGATTATTAATAGATCCTGAAACAAGTTCAGGATGACTGGATCAATGAGTTTGGTGTAATCTCTTTTAGAAAGTTATTATTTCAGATTTCTTACACGTTCCATCGCTTCAATTACATTGTCACGATCGGCAAATGCTGAGAAACGGAAATAGCCTTCCCCTGAAGGTCCGAACCCTGATCCGGGCGTTCCGACCACATTAGCTTCGTTAAGCAGTTTGTCGAAGAAATCCCATGACTTCATGTTGTCCGGAGTTTTCACCCAAACATAAGGCGCATTCACGCCACCAAAAACCGTAAATCCGGTTTCTTTCAGGCTTTCGCGCATAATGCGTGCATTTTCGAGGTAATAATTGATGACTTCTTTGACTTGTTTTTTCCCTTCCTCGGTATATATGGCTGCCGCAGCTTTTTGCACCGGGTACGAAACACCGTTAAATTTGGTCGTATGCCTGCGATTCCACAACGGCTTAACCGGATGTGCGATACCATTGCTGTCGTAAGCTTTTAATTCAGAAGGAATGACCGTAAAAGCACAACGGGTTCCGGTGAATCCGGCAGTTTTCGAAAAACTACGGAATTCGAGCGCTACTTCTTTGGCGCCTTCAATTTCAAAAATCGAGCGCGGTATGGTTGGATCGGTGATGAATGATTCGTATGCTGCATCGTATAAAATAATGCACTTGTTGGCGCGGGCATAGTCCACCCATTTGGTCAATTCCTCTTTTGAGGCCACTGTTCCGGTAGGGTTGTTCGGATAACAAAGGAAAATAAGGTCGGGACGTTCGGTAGGTAATTCAGGAATAAAACCATTGGCTTCGTTACAGGGCATATAAATAATTCCTTCGAAATAACCGTTTGCCTGAATCGTTCCGGTTTTTCCTGACATCACAGTTGTGTCGGCATAAACCGGGTAGACCGGATCGCAAATGGCAATTTTATTTCCGGCGCCAAATATTTCCTGAATGTTTCCGGTATCGCATTTCGAACCGTCGGATACAAAAATATCATCAGCCGAAATATCCACACCCCGACTTTGATAATCGTTCAGCGCAATAGCTTCGCGCAAAAAATCGTAGCCTTGTTCGGGACCATAACCTTTAAACGAATCGGCCTTTGCCATGTCGTCAACGCCTTCGTGAAAGGCCTTTATTACTTCAGGAACCAACGGTTGTGTCACATCGCCGATGCCCATCCGAATCACTTTTTTATCGGGATTTGCCGCTACAAATTCGCGCACTCGTCTGCCAATTTCAGGAAATAAATATCCTGCCTGAAGCTTCAGGTAATTTTCGTTAATTAATGCCATTTATTTGTTTTTTTAGTGTGATTTTACGATTCGAAAATTCATTATTTAGAATGGGTCAAAGTTACAAAAAAATCAAAACAGGGCAGATGTTCAATTGTCAACGATGGTAATTCTGATCAATTATCAACCAATTTGTTAAACTTAGGGAAACGTCGTGTTTAGTAATTTAAAATTGAAGTTAAACAAAAGTGTTCTGCGACGGTTTTCCCAATAGGATGTAAATTGTTTGTCATGATCACATTTCGCTTGCACTCCGGAATTTATACATTGGAAGTTACTCAGCTTGTAAAAACATCGATGAAAGAAGCCTGGGATTTTTTCTCGTCGCCGGCAAATTTGTCCAGAATTACACCTGAACATCTGGGTTTTAATATCACTTCCGGCCCTCCTGAAAAAATGTTTGCTGGTCAGATTATTAGCTATATCGTTACTCCTTTCCCGGGTTTTAGAACCAAATGGGTGACAGAAATTACTCATGTTGATTATGGTCGTTATTTTGTTGATGAACAACGATTCGGGCCATACCAGATGTGGCATCACGAGCATCACTTTAAAGAAACGGCCGATGGCATTTTAATGACCGACCGGGTTTCGTACAAGCTTCCACTGGGCTTTCTGGGTCGGATTGTCCACGCTCTTTTTGTGAAAAGCCAATTGGAACAAATTTTCGAGTACCGGAGAGTTTCTCTCGAAAAATTGTTTTGAAGTTGAGTTACAAATATACTTACCGCGATTCAGGAAAAGATTGAAAAAGTATAACCGCCTTCAGAATTGCCCAACAAAACAGTAATTGTATTGTTAAATGTTTTAAAAGCCAGGTCAGCACCCGCCATTCAGGATTGTTTGGATATTATTTTACAACTAATACTGAGATATCATGAAAGTGAAGATTTTAAATTTCAGGGCAATGATCCTGATTCTGGGTATTGTTTTTTCCTCGCTCGTATTTAACTCCTGCAAAAAGGATGCAACTTCCGGCGATGGTTATGTAATGCGGTTTTATGTCGATGGCTCCAAAGTGGAATTTACGGGCCAGGGGTCGCTTGTTGCTGCTTTTGCCCAATCCGGAACAATATTTAACGCTGTTTTTACCGGATATACTGCCAACAGCAATATGGGGCTCCAGATATTCGATAACAAAGCAATTGGTGCAACAACTTATTCAGGCTACGGAATTGTAGGTTCTTCAATTGTAGGAGTACTGATCAGTTACGAGGATACCGACGGAACTGTTTATACACAAGGAACCGGCACCACTGACGCAACCATAACAATTAGTGAAATTACGGACACAACGGTTCGGGGGACGTTTAGCGGCACACTGAAAGCCAATGGTAAGCCTGATATAAAGATTACAAACGGCGAATTTTTTGTCTGGCGGGCAAACTAAAAGGTTGTTTCATCTGGATTAGGAATAGAAAAATTAGATACATTTAAAGCAAAAATGGATATCGTTTCTGCTTCTTTGATCCTCTTCGGAGGAATTCTTGCTATAATATTCCTGACTTCAGTTTTTAAATTCAATACGTTTCTTTCACTGCTGCTGGTGAGCCTTTTGATGGCTTTAATGACACTGCCAACAGACTCAATTGTTCCTGTCCTGAAAAAAGGATTTGGCGGGACGCTCGAATCAATAGGCCTGATTATTATTTTGGGAACCATTATTGGCATTGTGCTCGATCAGAGTGGCGCAGCGCACAGCATTGCCCGGTTTTTCCTGAAAAGAACCGGCGACAAAAAGGCCCCGGCAGCCATGGCAATTACGGGAGTTATAACTGGTCTCCCAATTTTTTGCGACTCCGGATTCATCGTATTAAGTGGGATTTGCCGTTCGCTGGCCCAAAGTTCGAAGACAGCAATTACGGTGATGGCGCCAGTTTTGGCCATATCGCTTTACGGTGTTCATTGTTTGGTTCCGCCACATCCTGGAGCAACTGCCGCAACCAGCATAGTTGGCGCACCAATTGGCAATGTGATTCTGCTTGGTACTTTGATTGCCATTCCCGGAATTGTTGCAGCATATTGGTTTATCCGGTTTCGATCACGGAAAGTTTCTGTTGCGGCCGAAAGTTCTGAGTCAGAATTTCAGGCTTCGGAAGCAACGCCAGCCGTATTGCCTGCTTTTTTGCCCATCCTTGTGCCGCTTGCCCTGATTACAGTGAAGTCAGTATTTTTTATGATTCCCGGCTTGCCGGAAAGCTCATTCCTGAAAACAGCGATTGGATTTATCGGCGATCCTGTGATTGCCTTACTGGCCGGATGTTTTGCCGCTATTCCGTTGCTGCGGAATTTTAACAGGAGTCAGTGGAATAAGTTACTCGATTCGGCCATCGAAAAAGCCGGACCAATTCTGATTGTAACTGCAGCCGGAGGAACTTTTGGCGCAGTAATTAAAGAATCGGGTATCGTAAACAACCTCGGGGAACAAGTGGCGGCGCTCGGACTTGGCTTGTTTATTCCGTATATTATTGCGGTTATCCTGAAAACTTCGCAGGGATCGTCAACCATCGCTATTATTACGGCAGCTTCCATTGTTTCGCCACTTCTCGCAAGTTTGGGCTTGCAGGGCGATTGGGGTAGAACGTTGGCAGTTCTGGCGATGGGCGCCGGCTCTATGATGCTTTCGCACGCCAACGACAGTTTTTTTTGGGTCATTAGTAAATTTTCAGGAATGTCATCGGCCGAAACACTACGATATTATTCCGTTCCTACCATTGTTTTAAGCGTAGTTTCATTCGCATCGATATACTTGCTTTCACTGGTGTTGAATTAATTTTTGGATTGATTTGAATTTCCGTAATTTGGTTCAAATTTTTGAAGATGCCCCCGAAACCTAAAACTTCACACATCCTTTTATCAGCATTTTTGCCGGTCGTGTTTGTGTTTGTTTCGGCATTCTCGAAAATCAAATTACCCGGTAAATTACCGGTTCCTGATATTCTTCCTGTTTATTCAAGTGTGGCGCTACCCCCTGCATATTCTTATGAACCTGAATTTGACCTGAAAGCTGATTCGGTGGTTATTCCGCTGAAAATTGCTGGAAGGTTGTTGCTGATTAATGCAACAGTAGATGGTGAAGCGGGAAATCTGGTCTTCGATACAGGCGCCAATGGTTTGGTTTTGAACAGCACTTATTTCAGGAATCATGTAAAAACAGGAGGTGTCGCATCAGCAGGAATTACCGGAGCGGTTGGGGTGGTGGAGCAAATTACGGTTGAAAAGATCGAGTTTGCCGACATGAAATACAAAAACCTGCAGGCCGATCTCACTAATTTGGGGCACATTGAAAATCGCCGGGGTGTAAAAATCCTGGGATTGATTGGTTTTGGAATGATGCGAAACCTTGAAATTATCATTGATGCCCGAAAAGGGGAGCTTAAACTTTTCAGGATTGATAAAGCCGGAAAACGTACGCACGGTAATTTATCGGCGCCCAGGCCCGACTTTGTTCAGAAAATCGTGGGAAATTCGAACATTCTGTTCCTGAAAGGTGTGATTGGCGGCAAAATCCTGAATTTTTGTTTTGATACGGGTGCAGAAACGAATGCAATCAGCAATTATGCGAACAAGAAAATTCTGAGTACGCTCACCATCACGCGGCGTGCAACTTTGAAGGGCGTCGGCTCTGCTCGTTCAGAAGTGCTTTTTGGCCGGATGAATGAATTTACAATGGGCAACACTCAAATTCCAAATATGGAAACGATAATTACCAATCTCGATGCGTTGAGCCAGGCATACGGAACCACAGTGGACGGAATGCTGGGGGCCAGTTTTCTGGAACATGGAATTGTTTGTGTGAATTTTGTGAAAAAACAGGTGGAAATCAGGTTTACGAAAGGAGAGACGAAATGAAACCAGTTACAATTTATTTGCTGCTGTTTGCCTTACTGCTGTTCAGTTCGGCGAAAGTATATGCGCAATTTGATCCTGATAAAGTCTGCCGGATTGAAAATGGACAGCTCATTTTTACACTTAACCTGAAATGGACCGAAAAGGAAAAGAAAGAACTAATGGAATTATTTGACCTCGACAGTGCTCTTGTTGCGCAGGTATACAGCGGCAAAACAGTCATCGAAATGGATGGCGAAAACTGGAAGGTTCGAAAATTGCAGGCAAACTTTATTGAACTTTCGAAATCGATGCAGACTAACTCCGATAAAAATATCAGGATTAACTATATTTTTCTGGACATTGACAAATGGATGAATTTTGTGGGAAACACCGCTGAATCTGCTGCAATATTTGGCGTTAACAATTTTGAAGTCGCCAATGCTTTCGTTTACAGCAGCGGCATAGCAAGGTTTTATTTGCCGGGATACAAATCGGCAAAGAAGGTTTTCATTTCAGGAACATTTAACAATTGGAGCAATTCGAACCCGATGAAATTTACTGGTAACGGTTGGCTGGTTGATTTAAATCTGAAACCCGGCAGGTACGAATACAAATTTATTGCCGATGGTCATTGGATTACCGATCCAAGCAATAAACTTCGGGTGCGCGGCGATGCCGGTTCCGATAATTCAGTTGTTTATTGTACCAATTATCAGTTCATGCTGAAAGGTTTCACGAATTCGCGAAAGGTGGTGGTGACCGGTAATTTCTACAATTGGAATCCCAAGGGATTGGTTATGAATCGCACTGCCGATGGATGGGTGCTGCCTGTATATTTGCGCGACGGAACTTATGCCTATAAATTTCTGGCTGATGGCCAATGGATGACCGATCCGGCTAATAAGTCGGTTAGGGCCGATGCCGATGGGAATCTGAATTCGTTTTTAGAAATTGGTGGGCCTTATGTTTTTAAGCTCGATGGTTTTACGAACGCACAAAAAGTTGTTCTTTCCGGAAGTTTTAACAATTGGAACCGAACTGAACTGGTTATGAATAAAACAGCGACTGGCTGGCAATTGCCCTACGTAATTGCTCCCGGAAATTACGAATATAAATTTATTGCCGACGGAAAATGGATGACCGATCCGGCCAATCCATTTACAACAGGTTCAGGCGACACAGAAAATTCGTTTATTGCCTTAAAGGCCAATCATATTTTTGAACTTAAGGCTTACCCAAATGCAAAATCGGTAATTCTCTCCGGAAGTTTTAATGGCTGGAATACAAAAGGTTATCGAATGATTCGTGAAGGTGATAAGTGGATTTTCCCGGTTTTCCTAAATCCAGGTAAATATACTTACAAGTTTATTGCCGACGGAAACTGGATTCTCGACCCCGCCAACAAACTCTACGAAGGAAACGAATATGGAACAGATAACTCTGTGCTTTGGATCGGGCCTGAATGATAGATATCCTGTCTTTACGAATTTGTTGTATATCTTGAAAATATCTTCTATCCTGAATGTCTGCAACTAAGTGATTGCATAGGTTAAATTTCGAATGAAGCGGATGTCGTTCAGGCAATGACGCCAAATACCCTCGATAGAATTTGGCACCACCCAGGCACATTGATTCAAAACGCCTGAAATTCTGAATGAATGCGAGGTTGTAGAAAAGCAAAAAATTAACAAAAAGTGTGACATTTCGGATTTACTTGCGAATAGTAGTGTGAACAAAAAAGTTAAATCCATAAAACTGAAGCAAGTTGGAAGAAACAAAATTACACGATGGCGCATTTATCGAATACCTGGAAGGGTACAAAAAATTAATTGCGAAAGTTGCCCGAATTTACTGCAAAGATTCCGAAGAAAGAAAAGACCTCATTCAGGAAATAATTATTCAGCTCTGGAAATCGTTTCCCAAGTACGATAAAACGTATTCCATTTCAACCTGGACATACCGGATTGCCATTAATGTTTCCATTTCGTATTTGCGAAAAATAACAAGCCGCAAAAATACCCACAACGATTACCTTCAGCAAAATGAGTTGATGCAGACCGAAGATAGCGTGACCGACGAAAAGCTGGAGCAACTGTATCGGTTCATCGAATTGCTGAAACCCATCAATAAGGCCATTATTATTCTTTACATGGAAGGATGTTCGAACAAAGAAATTTCGGAGGTCATGGGTATGTCGGTAACCAATGTTTCGACGAAAAAACTGCGCATTAAAGAAGAATTGAAATCGTATTTTGAAACCATTAAATAACATACTATGCAATTTGAAGAATTATCCGGAATATGGAACAGCACCGATCATGAACTCGATAAAACTGTTCGGATCAACAGGGAACTGGTTAAACAGCTTGGCTTTTCGAAAGTAAAATCTCACTTGTTTGAAATCAAAGGATCTGCAATTTTCGAAATCATAGCCGAAGCAGTTTTTACAATCTTCTTAATCGGCTTCGCGGCAGATTTTGGTACGAACATCGAATTTTTACTTCCGGCGCTGATACTGCTTGCATTTTCGTTGTTTAGCTTAATTGTTGAAGTAATTAAACTGAAAGTGTTCGTATCAATTAATTCGTCATCAACTGTTTTTGAGGCGCAAAAGAAATTATCCAGGTTAAAATACCTCGAATTCCTCGACATTTATAGTCTTTACATCATTGTTCCATTTTACCTTATCCCTTTCCTGATTGTTTTTGCCAAGGCTTTTTTAAACCTGAATTTATACGATTATGGCATTTTAGACTGGATGGCTCAAGTTATTTTGAGTGGATTCGTAGTTGCCGCCATAACGGTTTATTCGCTAAGAAAGTACCGGGGAAGAAAATTGGAAGAATCAATTTCGTTTTTGCACGACTTAAAAGAAAAATAATTACTGAAATAACTTGTGAATAAATATTTGAATGTCAATTAAATATAATGTTTTTCGCCTTCAAGCTGAAACTTTGGAAATGAATATTCCTTTAAGTCTTATTTTATTTCGGTTTTTGATGGGTTCGGTTATTTTGGGATTGTCATATCACGTGCGTACCATGCGTATTTAATCCGGAAGGGAGTGAATCTTAAACGGAATGAATATTTGAACGGCTAATTGTGCGAAAAGCTTTTTCAAATCCTGAAAAATTTGCTACAATTTTGAAAGTACCGATTCCCGGTGTTGCAACCCCCATTCCAGCATTTTATCCAGAACGTCGCTCAAAGCTTTTGCCGAATCGGTCAATTCATATTCGACCGATACCGGTGTAGTATCATAAACTGTTCGTTTAACGATTCCATTAACTTCCAGGTCTTTTAATTCTTTCGATAACATTCGGGGAGTAATTTTTGGGATATTGCGCTGAATTTCCGTAAAGCGCTTTTTGTCAAACAATAACGAACCAATGATCGGCATTTTCCATTTTCCGTTGAATACGTTTAGTGTATCATTAATGGCCAGCACAAATTGCATGGGACAGGATTTTGCTTCTTTGAAACTCATTATCTTTTCCATTTCTATGTAAATTTTAAGTGCTATACTAAAGTATAGCACTATTTTTTATATAGCAAACATAGTTACTTTTACATCAGGAAAATAATTATCATTTAAATATTTTAAACATGATTGTAATAACAGGAGCAACAGGGCATTTTGGAAAGGCAACCATTCACTTTCTTTTGAAAAAAGGTATTTTCGCGAGTGCTATTTCAGCATTTGTAAGAAGCGAATCGAAAGCCGCAGAACTGAAGTCGAAAGGAGTGGGCATTAAACTCGGTGACTACGATGATTATTCATCAATGGTTAAGGCATTTCATGGAGCTGATAAATTACTGCTGGTATCGGGAAGCGATGTAATAAAACGCAGCAAACAACAGGAGGATGCTGTGAAAGCCGCAGTTGAAGCCGGAGTAAAACACATTCTTTACACCAGTTTCGATCGTAAAAACGAGACAGAAACTTCTCCAATCGCAATAATCGCCAAGGCACATCTGGAAACTGAAAGGAATATTATGGCAAGCGGCATTCCATACACCATTTTCAGGAACAATTTATATCTGGATGGGATTCCTTCGTTTATTGGTGAAAAAGTAATTGAAACCGGCCTGTTTTTTCCGGCTGGAGAAACCCAAACATCTTTTGCTTTACGCGAGGAGATGGCTGAGGCTACTGCAAATGTATTATTAAGTGACGGGCATAAAAACAAGGTTTATTCATTAGGAAACTCCGAGAAATTCTCCTTTCAGGATGTTGCAGAAATTTTAAGTCAGGTTTCAGGCAAAAATGTTCCGTACCTTAATCCTGAAAAAGAAACTTATATTGAGGCTTTAACAAAAGCCGGAGTGCCTGACGAATATATCAAAATTTTTGCAGGCTTTGCAGAAGCCATCAAACAAGGTGAATTTAATTCCGACAGCAAAGATTTAGAGAAGCTTCTCGGTAGAAAGCCCACAACAATTAGAGAGTTTCTTACGGAATTCTATTCTTCGAAGAGCTAATTTCAGATATTTAAAAGGGTTGTACCTGAAGTAGTAATCTCTGAATCTCCTGTCATCCTGAACTTGTTTCGGGATCTGATATTCAAGATAGAGATCCTGAAACAAGTTCAGGATGACCCCAATACTACTTCAGGTGCAACCTATTTTAGCCTACATGCTTTTTATTTCATTTACCAACTTTTGTAATGAACTTTTAGCATCGCCAAAAAGCATTCGGGTTTTATCGTTGAAGAACAGGAAGTTTTCAATTCCAGCGTAACCTTTACCCATCCCGCGTTTCAGGATAATGATGTTTTTAGCCAAATGCGCGTTGATAATCGGCATACCGTAAATCGGACTTCCCGGATCGTCGTATGCGGCAGGATTTACAACATCGTTTGCACCAATCACAATGGCCACATCCACATTCGGCATATCCGGATTAATGTGTTCCATTTCCACCAGTTTTTCATACTGAACATCGGATTCGGCCAGCAAAACATTCATGTGTCCCGGCATGCGGCCAGCCACCGGATGAATGGCATAACGAACGGAGACACCCTTACTTTCGAGTAACAATTCCAGTTCATGAACGGCATGTTGTGCTTGTGCTGCAGCCAATCCGTATCCGGGAATAATAACGATTTGCTTCGAATAACTTAGCAGGATAGACGCATCGCTAAGCTGAATTTCCTTGATTGTTCCTTGTTCGTGCGAAATGGAAGCTCCCCCGCCGCCAAAAGCTCCGATGATTACATTCAGGAGCGAGCGGTTCATCGCATTACACATCAAAATGGTCAGGATCATCCCGGCGGCACCAACCAAAATACCACCCAAAATCATGGCTTCGTTCAAATAGATGAACCCGCCCATGGCCGCAGCAACTCCCGTTAAAGCATTCAGTAGCGAAATAACAACCGGCATATCGGCGCCACCAATCGGCATCACAAACAGCACACCGTAAAGCAGTGACAATGCCACCAATAAATAAATTCCCCAGGCCAGTTCGGTTGGCGGAACTCCGGAGAAAACGAGGTAGGTGCCCAGGGTAAGGGTAACAATCAGCAAAAATATGTTGATGTATTTCATGTAACCGGCAAAAATATCGCCGACTTTTCCGTCCAGTTTTCCATAGGCAATCATACTGCCACTAAAGGCTATTGCACCTACAATCAGGCCAAGAATAGTAACCAGAAGCGAAGAAGTATCGCCGGCCTGCTCTTTGTGAAACTCGAGCAAGGCAACCAATGCCGATGCAGCACCGCCTGTTGCATTGTAAAAAGACACCATTTGCGGCATGGCTGTCATTTTGACTTTTAATGCAGCAATCCAACCAATCACTGAACCCACGCCAATGGCTGCCAGAATAATGAAAACATTGGCCATTGGAATACCGTTTCCCGCGTGATCTTTATGAAGCAAAAGGGTTGTCAGCATCGCCAGCCCCATTCCGGCAGCTGCCCAAAGGTTCCCGCCGCGTGCTGTTTCAGGATGCGATAAAAGTTTCAGACCCCAAACAAATAAAAGTGCAGCAATAAGGTAGCTCAGTTCAAGAATGCTGTCGCCCAGGGTAAAATTTACGCCGTTTACATTTCCGATAATTTCATTCATAGCTTCCTGCTTTTTTTCTTTTTAAACATTTCGAGCATCCGGTCGGTAACGGCGAAACCTCCCACCACATTGAGGGTGGCAAAAATCAGGGCCAGAATTCCAAGCACCAGTGAAAGAGAAAAATGAGTCAGGTCGGCATGTCCGACAAGGATAATACCCCCGATGATGATGACACCACTGACTGCGTTGGCACCCGACATCAGGGGCGTGTGCAGCACAGCCGGTACATGCGAAATCACTTCAATACCCAGAAAAATGGAAAGGGCAATGATGAAAATGGCTTCTTTATACGTGTAGAAATAAATTAAAACTTGTTCCATATCTGGTTTTTTAAGCGTTTGCAAATTGAGCTTTAACCCGCTCGTTCAGAATTTCTTTTTGATGCGTGATGCAGGTTCCTTTGACAATATCGTCTTCAAAGTTGAGGTTTAGGCTGCCATCTTCGGCCACAATCAGTTTCAGAAAATTGAGGACATTCTTACCAAACATCCGACTGGCATCGAGCGACATTTGCGCCGGATAATTGGATTGTCCGATAATGGTAACACCATTGTAAACAACGGTTTCGTTGTCTTTGGTCAGTTCACAGTTTCCTCCGGATGAAGCAGCTAGATCAATCACAATGCTGCCCGGTCTCATGTTTTCGACAGCCACTTTTGGTAAAAGCAATGGCGCTTTTCGTCCCGGAATCTGCGCGGTACAAATCACCACATTGGCTTTTGCGGCATGGTCGTTAATGGCCTGCTGCTGCTTTTTCTTAAATTCTTCGGTTTGTTCAACGGCGTAACCACCGGCAGCTTTGTCTTCCGATGCGCCTTCCACTTCAACGAATTTGGCGCCAAGGCTCAAAACTTCATCTTTGGCAGCAGAGCGGACATCAAACGCCTGAACCTGTGCCCCAAGTCGGCGTGCTGTTGCAATGGCCTGTAGTCCGGCAACACCGGCACCCAATACCAAAACATTGGCTGGACGGATGGTTCCGGCGGCCGTCATAAACATGGGGAAAAAAGTGGGCAATTTCAGTGCAGCTTCGAGCACCGCTTTGTGGCCCGAAACTGTGGCCATTGAAGAAAGAATGTCCATCGCCTGAGCACGGGTAGTTCGCGGAATGGAATCGAGGCTGAATGTTGTGGTGCCTTTGTCGACGAACAATTTCACCAAGTCTGTATTCCACAGCGGATTAAATGCACTGATCCAAACCTGTCCGGCTTTCAACTGATCAACTTCGCTTTTAACAGGTGGCTGAATCTGGAGTAAAACATCGGCTTTTTCGAAAATTGTTTTTCTGGAAACTATTTCTGCACCAATTTCCGTATACAACTGATCAGCGGTAAAGGCTTTTTGGCCGGCATTTTCTTCCACCAGTACATGCACTTTTAGGTCGGTCAGAACTTTTACATTCTCCGGAAGCAAAGTCACACGGGTTTCATCACCGGGTTCTTTCAGTAAACCAAGAATCATATTATTTATTTTTTTGGAGATTCAATATGTCATAGTAACAATGTATTACATGAATTGTTCCCTTCGCCAGAGCCTGTTGTTCAGCAATCCTCAGTCAACAGACCACGTTTTTCCATATCGCTGATAACGGCGTCGATAAATTTTTCGGCCGCTGTGTTTTTGCCAATTTTCTTCCCAAGTGAAATGGCAGTTTTGGAACCAGCCGATACCAATGCTCCAACAATATTTTTGCTAAACCATGACTTTTTACGGATTCGTTTGATAACCGGGCTGGCTGTTGCAGCGGTACTTCCGGGATCTTTACCGTTCAGGACGTTGCTTAAAACAGCATCGAATCGTTTTTGCATTTTACTTTCCAGGCTTAGTAAATATTTCAGGCTTATCGACGGATACTTAAATTCACCTTCGACAGCCGGTTTTACAATTTGTTTCCCGTCATCGGAAATGCGCAAATCAGGAATAATGGGAAGTCCTTTTGATGTTCCCTCCGATTCGAATAATTTCAGGAAAGATTGATCGAGATTTTCGTATCCGGCAACAATAATTGGATTTTGGGCATCTATCGGAACGCAAAAATATTGCTGCAAAAAGCGCTGACAATTTCTGCGGCCAAGCATAAAATCGTGTACCCTGAAATCGCGGTTGAAAAAGCCGCCAAAGCCGCCCAGAGATCCGCAGGCAATGCTGAATTCCTGTGTTTTTCCGTCGCTGGTTCGAATCGGTGCAATCATGAAACGGGTGTAATCGAAGTCGTCATAGGCCTGTGCCAGTAAATCCGATTTGATCATGAGTTGCTGGCGCATGGCGCCTAAAAGTTGGGTGGCTGCAAATTTAATGGCTTGCATATTGAAATAATCGGCCGGGGATTCATCGTAATTCGGGAACGGGTCGATCATCAGGATCGTAGTGTCAAATTCGCTGGCTTTTGTGGCAAGTTTATACTTATTGGCAGTGGCTAAATCTTTCTCCTTTTCAATTTCGGCTTTTCTCCTTTGAATTAAAAGTGTTTCGGTTAAATCGTATGGTTCGTTGTTGATCACTCCGCCATCGACACAAACGGTATTGTATTGTTTTTCAGGATCGACAAGGTTGTTTTTGCCATGTGTGATTTTTAAAAGCGGATTGTCGTTGATGTATTTTGCGTCGCGCACCAGAATCCGGGGTGCCAGGCCAACAGGAAATGCACCGGTTGAAATGGCAGCATCGATGAGCAATTTTTTGTTGAGCCCTTCCGAAGTAATGAAGTTAACCGGTATTTTTCCATCATTGTTGTAGTTTCCCAACGGATTTAGCTGAAAATGAACAATGTCTTTGTGCATCGTCATGCGATCTTCGCGCGGTCCTAATGCTGTAATAAACTGCAATTCGTAATTGAATCCGCGAAGATTGGTAATTGTGGTAAACAATTCCATGTTTTCAGCAAAATACTCGCGTTTTGTCTGTGGATCGGTAATGATATTGTCGAGCGTACGGCGGGCAATTTTTTCAATAAATAAAGAATTAAAAATGGACCGAACTTCTTTGTCCGGATTAATCGCTACGGAATCATCGATATCGCTGTTGCCAAGCATCTGCGTCATCATATCGCTGCCGGGTTCATCAGTAATGTTTACCCACGAATCGAAAAGTGGATTTTCTTTGTTCTTTTCCGACGAAAAATTTTGCTGGGTTATATGTGGAAAGGTTTTTTGAATGGCTGCTGAAGTGATTACAGCAGTCATTCCACCAGCGGAGGCACCACTCAGAACTTCAATAAGTACATTGTGTTTTGGAACTCCCGGTAAATTCAATTCTTTTGCCTTTTGCCAGTTTTCGAGGGCTTCGAGCAGATAATCCATTACTCCGGCAGTATAAGCTCCGGCCGAAACAGCTCCGGCCATCGAAAGTCCAATTCTAAAGGTGTTTTGCTTGCTCATAGTTTATGTTTTAGTGATCGTTCAATAAACAATTCGAGATGGGTATTCTCTAAAAGCGGCAGAAAAAATGTAACACATTCATTTCTGAGGCCAGGGCAAGTTTATTTTTGGTCAAATAAAGTTAGCGAAAATGTTTCAATATATTTTTACACCTATCAGCGAATGTTTGTAAAACTTGCTGATAATCAATTGGTAGATTCTCCAAACTTTATCAATAGTGTAACACTGTTTTGTTAAACTTCCACATGGAATGTCTTTTTCAACGAGTAAAGCGTAATTCCGTACGGAAGGATGAATCCTAAAGCAAAGACAGTTCGGGCCATTAAGCCGGGAATAATTATTTTTTTTCCGCGCAGAAACCTCGGAATAATATATTTTGCAACTTCTTCAGGATTTAAAGCGATATATCTTGAAATATAGCCGTCGTTTAAAATTCGGTTGATCATTTTTTTATTTGATTTCACAGGGCCAGGCATGGCGACACTAACGTTGATCGAACTGTTCTCCAATTCAAAGCTTAATCCGCGCGAGAAGTAATAAATGTAAGCTTTTGAGGCCATGTAAATACTTTTGGATGGTGCCGGCGCATAACCGCCCAAACTGCCCATATTCAGGATTCGTGATTCCGGACAGGATCTTAAATCATTGATAAACAAGTTGGTTAGATGTGTGGTGAAATGTATATTGAGCATGATCATTTCATCGATTTCCTTGCCTGGGAAATTGCCCATGAATCCAATGTGTCCTACGCCTATATTGTTGATTAATGTGTTGATTCTTAAATTCTCCTGATGTACGAAATTCAGAATAGTTTCAGGGGCTTGAAGGTCAAGCAGATCAATTTCCAGAAAGCGACTGACTACATTGTATTTTGAACTGATATTTTCGCATTGCCTGTCAAGGCCCGTATCCGGCAACGAAATCAGCAGCAAATTGTGGTGCTGGCTTGCAAATTCATCAGCCATGGCTTTCCCAATTCCTGAACTTGCGCCGGTAATGAGTGTGTAATATTCTTCGTCTTTATTCATACATTTTGTTTGTTAGAATTTAGCCACTCAATAGTTTTTAGAACTCCGGCTTCAAATGGAGTTATACGGTATCCAAGTTCGCTGATTGCTTTCTCGCTCGAGAGATTCCAATGACTGTCGTATTTTTTAACCCACGACGGTGTAATGGGTGGAGCGATGCCCGTTAATCGCGCCTGCAATTCCAATATTCCTGAGAGAAAAAGCATGAGCCTGACCGGAATATTTACAAGGAACGGATTTTTGCCAGTAATCTTCCTAAGTTTCCCGAAAAACTGGTCGAATGTAAGATTTTCGCCGCCAAGAATGTATCGTTCGCCTGAGTTTCCCGAGGTTACTGCCATCAAATGTCCATTAACAACGTCGTCAATAAACGCATAATTTCCAATTTTCGAGCCTTCTCCGGGAATGATATGCCATTTCCCTTTCTGATAGAGTTTAATAATTTTCGTAACCGAGTTACTTGCATTAAGCGGCCCTGGTCCGTATACACGTGTTGGATTTAATATTACAACCGGTAATCCCCTTGCTATAAACTTAACAGCCTCAGTTTCTGCCGTTGCTTTTGTCGATTCATAGTCGTTGAAGAAAGCTGTCTCGCGAACGATTTGTTCGTCGATGATTTGGTTTTCCTTCGATGGCCCAAAAACCGCAGCCGAAGAGGTTAAAATGAATTTTTTAACATTGCTTTTCAGGCTCGCTTCCAACAAATTGATTGTGCCCTGAACATTAATTCTGTAGGACAAGTTGGGATCTTTTGACCAAGGCTTGGCGTATGCAGCCAAATGGAAAACCACATCACAATCTTTTGTTCCTGAAGAAAGAGCTTCCAAATTATCGAGGTCGCCGTATATGGGCTGAATGTTTTTGTTACGCCAGGTCGCGAATTTTTCGGGCGAACGAACCAGGCATTTGATCTCGTGACCATCTTTGCTGAGTTTTTCAATCAGCGCCGATCCGATGAACCCATTTGAACCTGTGACAAAACATTTCATTTTAATAAATTATTTAAGTTCAGGAACAATATTAATCAGACAATTATTTGATGTTCAGTATTTTATTTTCTAATGCCCGCCTGAATTTTTCGTACCATCAGCGCTGTAATTCTGCGTGGAAGATGCCGTGAAATGAATACTGTAAATTTGTTGATTACACCCGGAATAGCTGTTATTTTTCCCACGTTCATTGCGTTGTAGCCGTATCGGGCAACAGCAACTGCATCGGCTGTAAATAATTTCACTTTACTAACCTTTGCATTCGAATTTGCTGCCGAAGCATTCTCGAAATTTGTTTTGGTCTGGCCTGGACAAAGCACAGTAACTGTTACTCCGGTTCCTTTTGTTTCGTTGGCTAATGCTTCTGAAAATGAAAGAATATAAGCTTTGGTAGCAAAGTAAATTGACATCAGCGGGCCGGGCTGAAAGGCAGCAAGCGACGAAATATTCAAAATTTTGCCCTTTCCGTTTTGAATCATATCTTTGATAATCAGTTTTGTTAACCGCGTCAGTGTTAATATGTGCAGATGGATCATCGATTCTTCAATTTCCCAATCCGTTTCATTGAATAAACCGAATAGCCCAAATCCGGCATTGTTGATCAACACATCAATGTTTTGACCGCATATTTCCGCATAAATTTTATCGGCTACACCTGGCTTACTTAAATCATAAACGAGTTTCTGAATTTGAACGGCATATTTTTTTTCAATAACTGCTGAAGTTTCTAAAAGGCGCTCTTCGTCAAAGTCAATCAAAATGAGATCAAAATTGTCCTGCGCCAGAAGTATCGAAAACTCGTAACCTAATCCGGAAGCGGCGCCCGTTATCAATGCCGTTTTATTCATGGTTAGCCGTTATTTGTTTCAGGAGTTAACAAAATTGACAGGAACGAAATTGATCCCCGATGTAATAGTAGTTTTAAATCAGATCTTACCAAAATTGCATTTTGGATTTCTGCAATACAGAATTTCCCGATGAGGCGTAGAAAACAGCATATATTCTCTGCATGAGTTTCAATAGTCGCAATCATAATCAGAATGTATCTTTGCAAAAAGTTACTGTAGCTTGAAAATAATAAAAATAAGCAATTTAGTCACTATAATTTATTCTGATTTTAATCACCCTCGCCAATTAACTGCCAATTAAAAAACCATATTATTTCAAAAATCAATCAAGGTGTAATGCAATACTTTTCAGTAAATAGTTTTGTTTGGCTTTTGTTCAATTTTTTATGCGTATTATCGTTTTTGTTTGCCTAAAATCTCTTTATCGTTTTCCTGAAAAGAGATTACCCGTCAACTTTTTAATGTTTCTTAGGTCAGTGAGGTTTAATTGTAAGTCATCGGCAATGGCACTTTTGTGCTATTGCCTTGCATTTGTATGAACCTTATATTTAATCGAATTCCGTTTGATAAGGGATTCTTTGTTTTGTTACGAATAATATTAAACGGTTGAATTGCAAGCCGATCAGGAAATAGGTTAGTCTGAGTTTGGCGATATTGTGATCAGTTAATGGTTTGCAATTCAGGATCATTCGAAAATACATTAAAAAGCAACTTAATCAGGCAACGTGAAAGGCACAACAAAAAATACTGAAAAAGAAGAAGTTTCAAGCGAAGAGTCGTCTCACGATTCAGGAGAAGAAATACCAGTTCTTCCGCATCGTGTGGCAGTTTCGGGTTATGCGATAATTACCGGGATAGGTTTTCTGGTTACATTTTTAGTTGTATATTATTATTTGCAACGTGTTCAGGGCCAGGTTACCGACGAGGTTGATCAGCGGATTTTTTACTTAATCTTGATTTTATTTGGTATTTCGACGAGTGCTCTTGTTTTTGGAGTAATGAACACTTACGCAGTTTTAAAAGGAAAGAAGCAGAATGTTCAGCTTAAAATGACAGGTCCGGGTGTGGGTGTCATTTTAGTCGTTTTGGGCGGACTCTATTTGCCTCAGAAATCAGCAGAAAAAAATGTGACGATTCGGGTTTTCGACTGGAAAAATAATCCAGTGACACAAGGAGAAGTGAAAATTTACCTGAATGAATATATTCGTTCGCAATCGGTTGACAATGTTGGACAGGCGCTTTTTACCGGCCTTCCCGCGGAGATGTTCAAAAATAAACTGAAGATTGAAGTTTCGAGTCCGGGTTATGCATCCCGAAGTTTTGATACGCTGGTCGTAAATTCGAAACCGCTTGAACTGAAATTGCCGCTAAGTACTGTAATTTATATTTCAGGAAGGGTAAAAACGGCCGCGGAAATTCCAATCAAAGGCGTTGAAATTGATGTTGACGGAACCCGGTATTATGCTGTTTCGTTGACAGATGGCACTTATAAAATAAGACTTGGCGAATATACTTTGGGCGACGAAATTTCATTGACAACTTCACACAAGGATTTTGAAGACAAGACTTTTTCGCTCCGGATCACTTCTCCGGACATGCAAAATCAGGATATATTTTTAAATCCGGTTACTCACTAAAAAACAAAGCCATGAAAATAATTGCTGTTTGCTGCGGTCTAATTCTTTTGACGAGTAATCTGGTTTTGAGCCAGGAACTCATCATCAAAGGGAAAATAAAGTGCTATAACGCCAATGAAAATTCTACAAAAGGCGCAGAAAATGTGGTCGTTGTACCTGCATTCAAACCTTCACTGGCTGCGGTAACAGCATCGGCTCCTCCGGGTTATTTTGAGCTAAATACAGGGATGCCACTTTCCAAACTTCAGGATAAAATTGTTACAATTTATGCCATTTCACGCTGCGCCGATTGCCGCGAACTTGGGAAAAAGGTTTTTATTTCAGAAGATCAGGACCGGCAAAACCGGAACGACAACAAACAATATGTAACCGTAAAAGATTGGCTGTTGAGCGCAAATTGCCGGGTAACAGAATTGCATCCGCTTGCAGCTGATAGTGTGGTCCGCATGGTAATGAGGCAACCTGAACAGAATCTGGAGAACATTTCTGCGGCATCGGCTCTTACAGGTGCACCGGTTTTCCTGAATTTCCTTTCATCGGTCGTAACATGGGCCGGATACACCGGATTTCCAAGCGGCCAGTTTCGAATTCAGTCGTTTGATTCCGGAAGAATTAATTATGGACAATTTTTACTGGCTTCGCCAATGATTTTGTCGGCCAATACAGGGTTCAATTTTTCGCCTTCAAGAGATATGTCGGAAGCTGTCTTTTGGAATCCTTCGGCTATTGCTTTTGGCAGAAAGCCAGCGAATGTAAGTTTATTTACAAACCTTAAAAACAATGGAAAACTGGCTGGATTTTTTCGGCTTTCCAAGGAAATATCGCTTGGCGCGGGTTTGATTTATACCGCTCAGGACGAATTCAGGAAAGCGGTTTATGTCGATGGATTTGGCTCGACTTTGAATGTTGACACGGTAAAAATGAAGTTGAAAGAATATGCTGCATTTGTAAGTCCTGTTTATAAAGTCACCAATAACTTGAGTATAGGATTGTCTGCAAAATCAATCTGGCAGGATTTTAATGTTCCTGTCAGTGTATTTGTTGAGGCAAAGAACGATCAGGGTTTTGGCACTTTTACGGATACAACGATTACAAAGCAAGTGTTTGAGTTCGATTTATCGGCAACGTACAAAATTAGCAATGCGCTGCAGTTTGGACTAAATCTGATGAATCTGGCCGGGTCTGAGTTATATTCCGATGCCTTTGTTCCTGAACAGGCAAATATTCCGGTTCAGGATTTACGTTCGGTTGGTCTGGGATTCGATTATAAATTGCAGCGTTTAAATCTTGGAATCGATGCGCTCTTCACAAAAGATGGTTTATGGGATGCTGCTGTTGGAGCCAACTTTGTTCCTTTTAACAACGCATTGATTTCAGGCGGATTTGCCGTAAAACAAATGAGTTATTCGCTGGCATTCAGAATAAAGAACTTCCGTATTTCGTATGTAAACGATAATGGATGGATAGCTAATGACAGCCGTGTTGGAAAATCGGGTATTCTGAATGGTAAAATTTACGGTGGTTTTGTTTTCGATCTGGATTGAACTGAAGAAATTCTGACCATTTTTTTAATTGAAATAGCTTTCTAATAATATTCTATAAATTCTAATTTAGCTTTCCGGAAATCTCTCATTAAAATCAATTGAAACAGTTTTGAACGTTCTGTTTTATTCAAAATGCTTATTACAAAGTTTGGTCGGAAATGCCACTTAGCCATTTTATGTTTTATGTATTTTTGTGCGTTGTACATTAGGTAATTAATAAAATTTTCATTTGTATTTATCAAAGAAAAACCTGTATTTTAGCTGCGAAAACTAATTTCTGAAAATCTGTTCAATATGTAATAATCAGGCTTTGATCAGTCAAACCCCATTTTTGATAAATGCGATTAGAAAATTCTAAAATGTATGTCAATTTATTGTCTTCTCTTCTCTACCTTTAATTGTCCGAAGGGTTTATTTTTTGCAAAATAGCCTCGTCTTCGTAATTCACAAAATGTATTTTTTATTTCTAACCTTACCGTATAGAGGAGATATAATATGAAAAAACTTGAAGCAGATAGTCGGAAAATTAAAGAAAAATGGGCCAATCTGATATTTGCATTTTTAACATTATCATCAGCTATTGCCTCCTTAGCACTTATTTTGTTCAATCATTAGCATTCGATTTAATTCTGACAAAAAAAGGAACCGCAACTAAAATTTTTAGTTGCGGTTCCTTTTTTGAGCGGGAAACGGGGGTCGAACCCGCGACCCTCAGCTTGGGAAGCTGATGCTCTACCACTGAGCTACTCCCGCTTTTGATCGCCCAAAAATAATAAATCTAAACCATCTGTGTTTGGGTTTCCTTAAGTAATTTTCAATCGTCTTTAATTTTGTTTCGCTGATGCCAGTTCAATCAGCTCGTTTCGTATGTTCAGAAGTGTGGTCTTCCTTTTTCGCTTAGGCCCAAAACTTAGTAAATACGATATTTGGAGGCAACTATTCCGGTAATAACCAAATAACTGAAAAGCATATTTTCCGGCAAAAGGCATCAGGACTATGCTTATCAGCGCGATTATGGGTGAACCGGTAGCTATATAAATCAGGTACGATTCGACGAAATAAAACAAAGGGAAAATAATTAGGCCGGACACAAAATGAAAAGTACTCAGGAAAGCAGAGTCTTTTACCATTCGTCGAAAAATCAATTGAGGAATAAAGAATGGCACAACATTGAAAATGAATCCTAAAATGAATATGGGCAAACTTACCAAAATCGCCATAAGTTGCAGGGGTTGTTTTCTCCAGCTTGCAATTGTCGCCTGTCGTAACTCTTCATCTTCGATTCCTGTTCTTTCCAGAGAAGCAAAATATTCACTGTATTTGGCCTCAATTTTCTTAAAGGTTTCAGGGTTCTTACTTTCTATTTCTTCGATGTGCTCAATCAAATTTTTTTCGGCATAATACAGTTGAAGTACTTTGTTTCTGCTGAAAAAATGACTTTTGGACCAGACCTCACCAGCTATTTTACGAAAGTCATCGAAGAGTTGATAACGGTCTTTACTCCTGATTTGAAGTGTAAGCGGATATAGTTTTTCGTAAATTTCATCACGCAGACTGAGCATGGCAGATTGCTGGTTCTCTTCGTATTTTGTTCTATATCGATCGACGCTTATCGGCTCACCGTAATGAACTATAACGGTTCGATTAAATTTCCAGTAGTGGCTGTAAAAAATTCCAACCGGAACAATCTGAAGACCTAGCTTAAAATTATTTTTTTCTTCGGCGTCAAAAGCTATTCGTGGTATGGCTTTTTTGTGGGGTAGCATTTGGTTTTTAGCCGAGTGTGCAGCTTCAGGAAATAAAGCAATTGTTTGCCCCTTTTCCAAAATATTGATAACCTGATTAAAAATCTGTTCGTTATTCGATAAATTGTCTTTGCCGTCGCGGATGCGATAAATTGGCAGAAGTTTCAGGTATTTCAGTATTGGAGTGGCAATTTTCGATTTAAAAATATCCGCCCTTGCCAGCCAAACTATTTGTAAAGGGTTTGTGCAAACCAGCGCCAACGGATCCATCAGCGCATTTTGATGATTGGGGGCAAAGATTACTGGTTTTCCTTTCGGAATCAAACGTTTCCCGGTAACCACCACTTTTTTATGGGTGAGCCAATAAGCAAACTTCACATAAAGTCTAATTATTTCGTAGCCAATTGATCGCCTCATTATTTCAGGCAATAATTGGTTTACGCGACCAGTAGAAAGCCATTGTCAATCCACTCAAAATATGCCAGATTCCCCACCAGGCAGCGATTACAGCCATGCCTCCCAATTCCATTTCCGGAGGGAAAATCTTGGGATTAAACATTAGCGCCAAAGCCAATCCTGAATTTTGAATTCCGGTTTCGATCGAGATAGTGCGCTGGTCGGGAAGACTTAACTTGTTAAGTTTACTGAAAAAATATCCGGTAGAAAGCGCCAATCCGTTGTGAAGCAGAACAATGAAAAATACCAAATGAACATAGCTGGTGAAATGCCTGAAGTTGGCTGAAAGCATGGCAATTACCATCAGGATGAAGAAAAGGAGCGAGCCCGTTTTAATGGGTTTTTTAATTTTCGCTGTAAATTCAGGGAACTTTTTGGCTACAAACAATCCAATAATAACCGGTAAGCCGAGCAAAATGAAAACTGTTTGAAACATCTGGAACTGGTCGATTACCAATGGACGCAACAGGCTTTCAGCGCCTTTCCCATTGTAAAAGTCGATGTAGAAATTTCCCCAAAGCGCAAAATTGAACGGTGTAAAAAATATGGCTGAAAGTGTTGTGATTGCTGTCAGACTAACTGATAATTCGACGTTTGCACGTGAAATAGAACTTATAAAATTTGAAATATTTCCGCCGGGACAAGCCGCAACTAAAATCATTCCCAGGGCTACCGTAGGGGTTGGGTTGATAACCATTACAAGTAAAAATGTAAAGAACGGAAGCAGAAAAACCTGGCTTATGAAGCCAATTAAAGCTGATTTGGGCTTCCTCAGAATAGTTTCAAAATTTTCAATTTTTATGTCGAGCGCAACGCCGAACATGATAAATGCAAGGGCAATATTCAGGAATAGCAATCCGGAGGGCGAAAAATTCAGTCGAACATGATCAAGAACTTCCAGTGAATTGTGCATAAAAGTCTCGTGTTTAGTAATGTTAGAGACACTAAAAGTAAAAAACTATGGATGAAACCAAAACGTTCGTCCATAGTTTTTTAAAAATGAGAATTGAATGTGCTTAAAAACTCATCAAATTCATGATTCTTTTGGCAACTTCCGTATTTTCCATGATACCGTTAAAATTTTCGGCACCCGGCCCGTAAGCGAAAACCGGAACCATAACTGCCGTGTGTTCGCCGGTGGTAAAAGCACCTTTTACCATGCCTGTTTGCATGTCGCCACCCGTTAATGTAAAACCACCGGTTTCGTGATCGGCTGTGACCACAATCAGGGTTTCACCATTTTTGGCTGCAAACTCAAGCGCTTTGCCAATCGCCTGATCAAAATCGAGCATCTCCATAACAATGTATCTTGTGTCGTTTTGATGGCCGCCCCAATCGATTTGTGAGCCTTCGACCATAGCAAAAAAGCCTTTCTTGTTTTGCCCCAAAATATTCAGTGCTGTTTCGGTTGAAAGTGGCAGACTCATTTTTCGTTTTGTCGCTATGTCATTGTGAGTGTCGGCTGTTAAACCGGCTAGCTTTCCCGATTTAACCTGCGCAATTTCGTCCATATTTCGTAAAACCGTATATCCTTTTTGCTGAAGATCTTTGGTCAGGTCGCGCTTGTCTTTCCTGACGGCAAAATGATTGTATCCGCCTCCAATAAAAACGTCAATGTCGGTTTTCAGGAAATCGGCAGCAATGTCTTCGTAGCTTCCACGACTTCCCTGGTGTGCAATGTACGAAGCCGGTGTTGCATGAGTAATAGCCGAAGTGGAAACCAGTCCGGTTGAAAGACCCTTTTCTTCAGCCATTTCCAGAATTGTTTTTACGGGAACCGTGTCGGGACCTACTGCAATTGCGCCATTGTAAGTTTTTATTCCTGAAGAAAGAGCGGTTCCACCCGCGGCCGAATCGGTGATATAATTGTCGGCCGATTGCGTTTTTGAAAACCCGATGTGTTTAAAGTTGTCGAGGAAAAGATGACCGCCATTGGCGGTGAGCCCGGCAAAAACCTGCGCGACGCCCATTCCGTCGCCAATCATCATGATCACATTTTTTGGTTTTTTACCCTTGAACTTTTGAGTGAAGGTTTTTACTTCATACTTGGAGCCACCAAAGTAAATTTTAGTTGAATCTTCCTTCGAGAGTGATTTGTAGTTTTCCTGGCTAAAGACTTGCTGAGCTACAAAAACTATAATAATGAACAGAGCAGATTTTAAGTTCATGCGAATAGAATTAAATTGGTTATAGGTATATATTTCGTAAAGGCAAAAATAGTTGAATTAAGATTTAGGCTTTATGTAATCTTGTTAAAAACGTGTGACATTTTAACGTTTGCCATATCGAAAGCATTTTCCGATTGGTGTTTTATTCATTTTGGCATCCTGAAGTTTTCCCATTCTTCCCGATCAAAATTGGTATTGATGGCGTATTCAATCCGGTTGTCGCCGACAATGTCTTTCAGGATATTGAGTGACCTGAAATTGATGATGATTTGCTCGGCCTTTTTGAAACTCAGGTGGGCTATCCGCGCAAATTTGCTGACCGATATTTTTTCGTTGTTTTCCAGGAAATCGAGAAGGCATTTTTCATCGGCAGAATAATTGATCAGGATTCCTTCCGGACTTTTTTGCCGTTTCCAAACCTCGATCATAACTTTGCTGGCCAGCCTGTTTTCATCATCTTTCCTGAAGTATGCCCACCACTTTCCCTCTTCGTCGCGGGCAAAATGCGGTTTTTCGTTGCTAGGCTCAATCCATACTTCCAGCACGGTTTTGCCATCGACAAAATGCTGCTTGGTTGTAAAATCAATCGGAGGGTTCGAATACATTTTAGCGGCAGATTCAACCATATAGTATTCTTCATCGGATCGTACGCCGGCGATTCGCCCATTATCTTTTACGCCAATGAGCAGGCGACCTCCGTCGGTATTGGCAAAAGCAACCAGCGATCGCGCAATCTTCTTCGAATCGGTGATGCAGTATTTGAAATCCTGCTGTTGATGTTCGCCTTGCTGAATGAGTTTTAATAAAGAGCCTCCCTTAACCCCTCCAAAGGAGGGAAATGATTTGTCAGTTTTCAGAGAATCTTTCATTTTAATCATCAGTTTCGTCTCAAAAGTTTTCCAGTTCTCGAAAACAAGAAAATCAAAAATTATCATGGTTTAAAACATTCCCCCACCGGGGGAACTGAAGGGGGCTTTTTACCCATCAATTCCGAAGAAAATCCTGACAACATAACCCAGGGCGAAAGAGATGAGCCCAACCACGGAACTTAAAACAACCATTTCAACAAAACGTTTTCGGAAAGGTTGGTCATTTGCGACAGAAATGTAGTAGGTGAATAAAAATACAACAAGTATTGAATCGAACAGAGCAACCAGCAATGAAATAAATACAGAAGTGAAAATAAGGTAAGGCGCTACCAGAAATACTACTGCAATAACATAAGCAATGCCTGTAAACACAGCCGATTTGATGGCCAGATCTTCTTTTCCCTCAGCTTTATTCGACAAATATTCCGATGACGACATGGAAAGCGCTCCGGCAATTCCGGTAATAATTCCGGCCAAAGCCACCAGTTTGGTATTTTGAAGCGCGAATGTCAACCCGGCCAAAGTGCCCAGGATTTCAACCAAGGCGTCATTCAGGCCCAACACGATTGAGCCCATATATTTCAGGTGTTCTTCCTGAATCAAACCGAGCAATTCATTTTCGTGTTTGTTCTCGTCTTCCGTTACACCTTTCGCTTCAGGAACTTCTGTGGCTATCAGTCCATAGTTTATTTGTGCTTTTTCTTCGCCCTTTTCCATTAATTTCAGCCCGAAAGTCAGTCCGAAAATTTTCGAAATCCAATAATACTTTCTGATCTCCCAGCGACTTGGCGAAACTTCTTTGTTCGTGTATGATTCCCACAATTTGTAGTGTTTCAGTTCGTCGTCAGCAATAGCCGTCAAAATTTTTTTATTTTCTTCGTCCTTAACTTGTTGCGCAAGTTTGTTGTAAATATGGTACTCTGTGATTTCTCCGCGCTGTGCCAAAATTAGTTGTTGACGAATTTCCGGTGATATTGGTTTTTTTATCATGATTCTAAAAGATTGAAGAACTGAATTACAGAAGGATTGATTGTTATTTTTTGAATACTGCGACTGGCGACAGAGTGCTTTTTCTATTCTTTCATCCATTCGTACATTTGGTAATGCTCGGCTGTCATGCCCAAATGTTCGTAAACACCGTGAGCCGGGGTATTTGTTTTGTCGGCATACAGACGGATGCCACGCAAGTTGGAATTTCCGTCAACCATGTTTTGAATGTGTTTGTATAAATGGCTAAAAATACTGCGTTTCCGGTATTCGGGCCGAACATAAACTGATTGAATCCAAAGTACCGTTCCATTTCGCCAGTCGCTCCACTCGAACGTTGTGAGCAGCGAGCCAACCACTTTTCCATCGAGTTCAGCTACATAGTAACTGCCTTTCGACGGATCGGAGAATACGGCTGCAACTCCTTTGATAACTGTGGGTTCATTCAGTTTGTAGGCTTCGGTTTCCCAGGCCATCGCCAACTGAAATTCAACGATACTGGCGGCGTCATTTTCGTTTGCCTGTCTGATCATCATAGGTTCGTATTTTTACAGTTCGCTAAATTAATAAAATAGTTCCGCTCTCCGGAAATAGTCCGGGCAATAAACCTGAAACATTTGGAAAGGTTAATGAATGGCAATGTTTTTTCGTAATTTGGGCCTGAATTTTAGTGAAATTGTTATGGTTAAAATTGTAGTTGCGTCACGGAATCCGGTGAAAATGGAGGCGGTGAAAGAAAGCTTGGCGGTATTAATTCCTGAAGAAATTAATTTGATTGGGGTATCCGTTGAAAGTGGCGTTCCGGATCAGCCCATGAATGATGCCGAAACCTTAAGGGGTGCGGAAAACAGGGTTGAAAATGCTAAACTTCAGTTCCCCGGAAATGATTTTTATGTTGGTGTTGAGGGTGGGGTAGAAGACTCAGATTCAGGATTAATGGCTTTTGCCTGGATTGTGATCAGCAATCATCAGCAAACCGGAAAAGCCCGTACAGCCGGATTTTTTCTTCCACCCAAAGTGGCCGAATTGGTTCATGCCGGCATGGAACTGGGCCATGCCGACGATATTGTCTTTAAAAAAGAAAACTCAAAGCAACAAAATGGTGCAGTTGGCTTGCTGACAAACGATACAATTACCGGAAAACCTTGTATATGCCTGCAGTTCAAATGGCATTTATTCCGTTTCTGAATCCGGAATTGTATCCGTAAATGCAATAATAAAGAACTTGTCATCCTGAATTTATTTCAGGATCTCATCACATTGAATGTCAGACTCCGAAATGAATTCGGGCTGACGGTGATATTTGGAGCAGGTTTTACTGCGCTTGTAATTCTTCCCAATATTCCACAGCACGACGGGTGTGAGGAATGACGACGGTTCCACCAACCAGGTTGGCCACCGAAAAAATTTCGAACACTTCAGCGGTTGTAACACCCAATTCGTAACATTTCCCCAAATGATATTTCACACAATCGTCGCAACGCAGCACCATCGATGTTGCCAGTCCAAGCATTTCCTTGGTTTTCGAACTTAAGGCGCCATCCTGATACGTTAGCGTATCGACACTGTAAATGCGTTTCATCACTTTGTTATCGGCCGCCAGAATTTTCTCGTTCATTTTCTCGCGGTAGCTGTTAAAATCGTCTATTAATTTTCCCATGTGATTTATGAGTTATAAATGATGAGTTGTTCTTTTTGTTACGAGTTACAGGTTGCGAGTTGCGGGAAAACACTGAACCCGCATCACGGAACCCGCAACAATTTATTCCGCCGTAATGCCAATCAGAGTAGTCTGTGTGCATTTCAGTACTTTAACCTGAACGTAATCGCCTTTCTGAAAGTTCTTTGCCGGAAACACGATCACTTTGTTCTGCGAAGTTCGTCCGAAAAGTTCTTCCTTGCTTTTCTTCGAAGTTCCTTCAACCAACACTTCAAATGTTTTACCAATGTCGCGTTTGTTGCTTTCGTGCGACAAACGATTGTGCAACCGGATGATTTCGTCAAGCCGCCGCAGCTTTTCTTCTTCCGGAACATCATCAGGTAAATGCTGGTGAGCGTAAGTTCCGGGTCGTTCCGAATATTTAAACATGAAAGCCATATCGAATTTCACTTCCTCCATTAACGAAAGTGTTTCCTGATGATCTTCCAACGTTTCGGTACAGAATCCACAAAAAACATCGGTGCTTAAACCGCAATCAGGTAAAATTTCGCGGATGGCCCGAATGCGATCAAGGTACCATTCGCGGTCGTATTTTCGGTTCATCAGTTTCAGAATACGCGAACTGCCCGACTGAAGCGGCAGATGAATGTGCCTGCACAAATTCGGATGTTTGGCGATCGTTTTCAGAACTTTGTCTGACATATCTTTCGGGTGCGAGGTCGTAAACCGAATCCGTACCAGCGGATCGACTTCGGCTACCAATTCCAGTAAGTCCCAGAATCGAACAGGTTTGCGTTCACCTTCAGGAAGCCATTTGTACGAATTCACATTTTGCCCCAGTAATGTCACTTCGCGGTAACCTTTTTGTGCCAAATCGCGCACTTCGTTTACAATGTCCAGAGGATCGCGGCTTCGCTCGCGGCCACGGGTGTACGGAACAATACAATAGGTGCAAAAATTGTTGCAGCCGCGTGTGATGCTCACAAATCCGGAAAGCGTTTTTTCGCCAATCCTGACTGGTGTAATTTTATCGTAGGTTTCGTTTTCCGAAAGTTCTACATTGATGGCGCCGGTTCCGTTTTGTGCCTTGTCAATCAGGAAGGGCAAATCGCGGTAGGCATCCGGACCGGCAACAAGGTCGACTGCTGCGTGTGCCAGCAATTCGTCGCCAACCCGTTCAGCCATACAGCCCAACACACCAACAACCAGCTTTTTATTCTTTTTCTTCAGGCTTTTAAAATAATCGAGTCGGTGCCAAATGCGTTGTTCGGCATTGTCGCGTACCGAACAGGTATTCAGGAAAATGGCATCGGCATTTGCGGCGCTATCAACCGGTTCATAACTTCTGTCCTGAAGGATGGCTGCAACCACTTCGCTATCCGCCACATTCATCTGGCAGCCATATGTTTCAATAAATAACTTTTTCTTTTCCAATTTCATTCAAATTATTTCATCCGGGGATGATTTTTCGGGACTGCAAATTTCATTAATTTTCAGGAATAAGCAAGGGAGTGTAACTTTGAGCTTGAGGCTCAGAGGTGAGGTTAAAAAACAAAAAATTAACATTCAGAAAAAAAACAAATTTTAAGAAGGGAAACCAATCCGATTTTGATTGGTTAATTTTCAGATATTCTGTTTGTTATATGCTATTAACGTGCAAAAACACAGAATCAGGAAATGATTCCAATAGGTCGGATTTTGTATTTAAAATGTATATTTGCAAACTCAAAAACTGATCGTATGAGGTATTTGTGTAGTGTAATCTTCCTATT
Source organism: Prolixibacteraceae bacterium (assembly GCA_963677955.2). Lineage (GTDB taxonomy): Bacteria > Bacteroidota > Bacteroidia > Bacteroidales > Prolixibacteraceae > Aquipluma. The sequence continues at coordinate 1,175,995 of CAXXQR010000001.1, read as the reverse complement.
TATGCTTTTCAGTTCCATGGGCTTTGCTCAAACGGATACTCTTGGACTGAACCCTGGCATCTCAAGCCAGACCGCAAAAATGGAAGACTTCCTCGAAAACTTACAGATCAGACAAGATCCCCGGATTACAGATTTACTGATCAGGCATTCGCAAATGAACCAGCGGAAACATGGCACAGACGGCTTCAGGCTTGAAATATTTTTCAGTTCCGACAACAAAGCACGAGAACAGGCCGTGAAAGTAAAAAACGAATTTAACCTGGTATTTCCGGACATTGCCAGTTACCTATTATTTCAAACGCCCAATTTTAAAGTACGGATAGGTGATTTCAGGAACAAAAGTGAAGCCCTGAAAACAAAAGCGTACATCGCTTCGAAATACCCGAATGCATTTATAGTAAAAGATATTATACGTTTTCCTGAATTATATCCTGAAAGTGTAGAACAAAACGAAGAACAATGAGCGAATTGATTAAACATGAGTGTGGGATTGCATTGATACGTTTACGTAAACCACTTGAATATTACAAGGAAAAATACGGCACCTGGCAATATGGGCTGAATAAGCTGTATTTGCTGATGGAAAAACAACATAACCGAGGACAGGATGGCGCCGGGATTGTGAATGTAAAAATGGATCTGGGCCCGGGGCAGGAATACATAAACAGACATCGCTCCATCGAAGAAAATCCAATAAAAAATGTATTTGAGAAGGTTTTCAAAGGCATAAAAAAGGCTGAAAAAAATAAACCAAAAGAAGCTGACATTCGCTGGATTTACGAGAATGTTCCCTTTGCCGGCGAAGTTTATCTGGGCCATTTGCGCTACGGAACTTTCGGCCGAAACAGCATCGAATTTGTTCATCCGGTTATGCGCCAGAACAACTGGAAATCGAGAACACTGGTTTTGGCCGGAAATTTCAACCTGACCAACACCGACGAACTTTTTAGAAAACTGATTGCACTGGGTCAGCACCCGAAAGCTTACACCGATACAGTGACCATTCTCGAAAAAGTTGGTCATTTCCTCGACGAAGAAAATCAATTTCATTTCAGGCAATACAAAAACGAAGGCTTTTCGAACCGCGAAATTTCTCCGTTAATCGAAAAAAATCTGGATGTTCAGAAAGTGCTTGAGAATTCGAGCAAAGATTGGGACGGCGGATATGCCATTGCCGGCATGTTTGGCCATGGCGACGCTTTTGTAATGCGCGATCCGTGGGGGATTCGTCCGGCTTATTATTATTACGACGACGAAATTGTTGTGGTGGCCTCGGAGCGGCCGGTTATTCAAACCGTGATGAACGTAAAATGGGATTCGGTAAACGAAGTGAAACCCGGAGAAGCGCTTATTGTCAAAAAAGACGGATCAGTTTCAAATAAAATGATTCGTGTACCGCATACCCGCAGGTCGTGTTCGTTCGAACGGATTTACTTTTCGCGTGGAAGCGATAAGGATATTTATCAGGAACGTAAGAAATTGGGAAGCCTGCTTTCTCCTGCAATTCTGAAATCGACCAATTACGACATCGGAAATACCGTATTTTCATATATTCCAAATACTTCAGAAACTGCTTTCTATGGATTGGTTCAGGGCGTTCGCCAATATTGTGTCGACTGGAAAATCAAGGAGCTGAAAGAACGCAACGGAAGCATTACCAACGAAGAAATGGCTGCTGTAATTTCGGTTGAACCCCGTGTGGAAAAACTGGCTATTAAAGATGTGAAACTGCGCACTTTTATTGCCGACGACGCCAGCCGCGACGATTTGGTTGCTCACGTTTACGATGTCACTTACGGAATTATTCAGGAAGGAAAAGATACTCTGGTGATTATAGACGACTCGATTGTTCGTGGTACCACCCTGAAAAAAAGCATCCTGAAAATTTTGGATCGTTTGAATCCCAAGAAAATTATTGTGGTTTCATCAGCTCCGCAGATTCGTTACCCCGATTGTTACGGAATCGACATGGCTGTTCTCGACAAATTTATTGCGTTTAATGCGGCCATTCAGTTGCTGAAAGATACCAATCAGGAACATGTGATTAACGATGTTTACCGTAAATGTAAAGAGCAACAAAATCTACCCAAAGAAGAAATTGTAAACTACGTAAAAGAAATATACCGGCCATTTAAAGCCGAAGAAGTTTCGGCAAAAATTGCAGAATTGCTGAAACCCGATGACTGTAAGGCTGAGGTGGAAATTATTTATCAAACCATCGAAAATCTGCACTTAGCTTGTCCGAACGATACCGGCGACTGGTATTTCACCGGCAACTATCCAACTCCGGGTGGAAACAAGGTTGTAAATACATCGTTTATCAATTTTGTTGAAGGGAAAGAAGGGCGAGCTTATTGATCAATGCGGGGAAGATTCGCGTGGTTATTGTAAAAGCAAAAAGATCCGATCTAACTATACAAGATCGGATCTTTTTGTTTGTACGATAAATTTGGATTTACAATTCAAAATTAAATCCACGTTTCAATAAATCTTCGTATTTGTTTGGGTCGAAGCGATAATACCATGCTCCTTTGCGCGACGATTCTTTTTCCTTTTCTTCCAGTTTTTCAAGCAAATCCATCGATAATAATTTTCTCCTGAAATTTCGTTTGTCAAGCGCTTTGTTGTATATCGCTTCGTACAAACCCTGAAGTTGCGGAATGGTAAATTTGTCAGGCAAGAGTTCAAATCCGATGGGCTGTGTTCGTGCCCGTACCTGAAGTTTTTTCATAGCTCTTTCAATCATGGCCGAATGGTCGAAAATCAATTTCGGCATGGAAGAAATCGGAATCCATGTTGCACCATGGGTTTTTACAAGCTCTAGGTCTGATGCATTGATTTTGATCAGTGCGAAATATGCCACCGAAATAATTCGGTCACCCGGATCACGGTCAAGTTCTCCAAATGTGTAAAGTTGTTCCATGTAAACATCCGAAAGCCCGGTAAGCTGATTCAGGATGCGCTTAGCAGCATTATCAACCGATTCGTCGTTTTTCAAAAAACCACCCATAAGCGACCATTCACCCTTTGCTGGTTGGAAATTTCGTTTCAGCAACAATACTTTTAACTGGCGGCCTTCTTCGTCGTATCCAAAAATAATGGAGTCGACTGCAACGTGGAATCTTTCGTGTTCGTGGTAATATGACATGGTTTGGCTATTCTGGTAAGGGCCAGTCGGATGTTTCTTTGGTCCTTAAATACGTTTCGATATGGCGGTCTTTTTTTGCTTCGTAAATATCAGAAATTGTAAGAATGATGCCTGTTTCCTCAACGCCTCCAAAATGATCATTGATCACCGTTCCAAATGTTTTCATCGATGGGCTCAGGTTCATGTAGGCATTAATCAGTGGAGGAATGTTTTCGCCAAATTCACGAACTTTTTGTGATAATATTTTGTAATCTTCCTTGTACGATCCCCCATTAAACACTTTCGACATTTCTTCAACGTTTATCCCCAAATCCATTGGGTGAATCGGAGTCACCAGGTTTTCAAGATCGCTGAAATATTTCTGGAAGAAATATAAAATAAGGTTGCGTGCATGGGTGTGAAAATGAGTGTACATAGTCACTTTTCCAAAGAAATATTTTATCTCCGGATGTTCAACCGTTAATGCACCAAGTCCGTCCCACAAATTGTCGAGTGCAAACAGTGCCTTCGCTCCGGCTTTACTCGATTGATAATGAGGCTGAACAAACGATCGGCCAAGTTCCAGCGTATACGGAAGGTATTCTCTGATGAATTTATCAGAAAAATTAAAAAGTTGGGTAGTGGCAAGCGGAACAACTCCATTTTCGTCAAGTTCCAGTGTATTGCATAAAATGTAGCGGTATCCTCCAATAATTTCCTGTGCCTGAGGGTCCCACACGATCAGTTGTTTGTATGGATCTTTGCTTGTATCGTATTCGTCAATGTCAACTTCTTCTCCCATTCCACCTCCGGCGTCACGAAATGTAATTTCCCTTACACGTCCAATTTCCAGCATTACATTTGGTGAATCCTGATGGGTTATAATGTATATTTCGTTGTCGCCCTTATTCGTCCTCCTCATCAATTTTTCCGGCGTTAGTTCAGCTTTCAGAGCCTCCCTTGACACAGGTGCAATTATATCCTTCATACTAAATTTATTCTGATTTTATGGAGGTACAAAACTAAAAAAAATCTATCAGAAATGTTTTTTTCGATTGATTAATGTTGGTCTTGAGGCCGATTTGGTAATTTATACACTATGTCTCTTACTTCGGCTGCCCATTGGTCAGGAGTTTTGCTTTTATCGAAATGCGTATATGGAATCGGTTTGCCAAATGTTATGGTGAATTTTTGGTTTTTATGCCCGAAAGTCTCGTCAGCCAGAAAGAACATTTCAAGATTCCATTTCATTCTAAAAAAAGTACGGAAGTTGGCCAGGCTGTAAAAAAATCCGGAATTTCGGCCACTTACGTGAATGGGAATTACGTCGCGTTGGTATTCAATAGATTTTGCAATGAAATGCTTCTTCCATTCAAAATCCTGAACATTACCTTTTATTCGTCTTGAAGCAAATCCGGAAGGAAAAATGAGAATTTGCTTGTCAGATAAATAAGCTTCATGAATTTGCCTGATAACATCTTTGCTGTGCCCACCATGTTTATTTAATGGTACAAAAATAGGAGTCAATTGCGGAATACTCATTAATACATCGTTAACCAGTGTTATGGTTGGTCCTAACAAACGGTCAATGTTACACAGAATCAACAGCGCGTCGAAACCACCCAATGGATGATTCGATGCAAAAATAAAACGACCCGAAGCTGGAAGATTCTCAACTCCGTTTATTGTTTGGTGAACATTGAAATGTTTGACCATGCTCCTTGCAAATTCAATCCCGCTTTCAGTACCGTGATTGGCTGAAAGAACATTGATTTCGTCGATGTGCATAATTCGGTTAATGTACCGGTAAACAAATCCGGGAAGCTTTTTGGCGAGCTTCGGATTTTTCTTTAGGAACATTTCCTTGATATTAATTGGTTTAACCGGTTCTTGATTTTCAGAATTCATGCTAGTCACTAATTTGTGGATGCCGAAAATATAAAATTATTCCAAATTGCCGGAACTTGTATTCAATTTTGTTCGTTGATGAGAATTATACTCTTGCAGAAACTTTATATTTTTGTGAAAATAGAAATCAATAATTTTTAAAATGCCTGAATTTATTCGCTTTCAGGTGAATTTGCGAAAAATATATGTATGAAAAATTTCCCTGAAAAGCTTCCGATTCGGACGATCTAAAAAACTTATTAACAATTGTGTTTTTTTGCTTCGCAACTTACTTTGGATGATTACTTTTGTGTATTGAAAACGTTTTATCAACGTAATTACTGAAATTGTGAATAAAATATAAAGGGATGAATGTCAGTTGTGTAAATTGTGCGATTTTTAATTATTCACAGGTTATAAACACTTTGCTGACAATTTTTTTTATATTTTTGGGTGACTGAAAAGGGCTGAAAGTGGATTAGTGTGACTGATTTTAGTTCGATTTTATTACTTTTACAATTGGATTTTAGGCACTTGAAAAAATGAACTTCTCCTCGAAAAAAGAAGCAACCTTTGATGAAAAAGGTAGGGTAGTGCTGCCAGCCGATTACAAGAACGAAATGGGCGGCAGTGTTCCCGGTGGCCAGTTGGCTGTCGAGAAGGATCCTCATGAGAAGTGTCTGAATATTTATACCATGGATGAGTGGGAAAAACGTATTGTGCAGGTAACGTCGAAACTAAATCGGGATAACAGGCAACACAGCCGGATACTCGATATTTTTTACGACAATTTCAAGATTATTCAGGTGCCCGACAGTTGCAGAATGAATATCCCGAATATATTTCTTGAAAAAGCCGGGATAAAAAAAGAGGTGATGTTTACCGGTCAGGGTAACCGAATTAGACTATGGGATGCGGCAGAATACAGTAGTTACACTCAGTCATGGGACGATTACGCGAGCTTATTTGATCGACTTGTAGGTGGTAATGAAGGTAATTAAAAGTGGAAAGAGAATATCATGTACCTGTTTTGTTGGCCGAAAGTGTCAACGGGCTGGAAATTAAGGCGAATGGCGATTATGTTGACGTTACTTTTGGTGGCGGTGGTCATTCGCGCGAAATTTTTAGCCGGTTAACAACGGGTCGCCTTTTTGCTTTCGATCAGGACGAAGATGCTGCGGCAAATATCATCCACGACGACCGCTTTTTTTTCGTCAGGCACAATTTCAAATACATCCGGAATTTCTTAAAGTTTTATGCTGTCGATCAGGTCGACGGAATTTTAGCCGATTTGGGCGTTTCGTCGCACGATTTTGATGTAGCTGAGCGGGGTTTTTCATTTCGGTTCGACGGCGATTTAGATATGCGCATGAACCGTGATTCGTCACAATCAGCCGCCGATATTGTAAATACATATTCTGAAGAGCAACTACGAACAATATTTCGGGAATACGGCGAAATTGACAATGCAGGTCGGTTGGCCCGACAGTTGGTTTCGGCGCGAAATAGCAAACCGGTGAAGTCGATCGAGCAATTTAAAGAAGCCCTTAACCCGTGCGTTCCGCGTTTTCAGGAAAGTAAATATCTGGCCAAAGTATTTCAGGCCTTGCGTATAGAAACCAACAAGGAAATGGATGTTTTGCACGAGTTTTTGGAGCAAAGCATACAGTTGCTAAAGCCGGGAGGCCGGTTGGTGGTAATTACCTATCATTCACTGGAAGACAGAATGGTAAAGAATTTCATTAAGTCTGGCGATTTCTCGGGGAAACAGGAAAAGGATTTTTTTGGAAATGTTGCTTCGCCATTGATGGCTGTTAACCGGAAAGTAATTGTTCCGTCGGAAGAAGAAATTGAGCAGAATTCAAGAGCCAGAAGCGCCAAACTTAGAATAGCAGAAAAAAACGCATGACAGAACAAAAAGATACAGGCAGTAAAAGGAACCCGAAAGCTGGATTGAAAAGCATTCTGGGAGGAACTGTTTTGGCCAGCGAAAAGGTTACCAAACAGTTACCATTTGTCTTTTTTCTCGCTTTGCTTGGAATTGGGATGATTACCAATCGTTACTGGACAGAAAAAACGATCCTGAAAATGGAAGTGGTCAGAGATTCATTGAAAGAATATAAAGCAGAGTCGGTAATTCACGAAACGCAACTCATGTATATCAACCGTCCATCGGAGGTTACCAAAAAAGTGATTGAACGGAAAATTGATTTGATTGAAGCGGTGGAACCACCGAAACGGATATTTATTAAAAAAACGGAAACAAAATAATGGAAATCAGAAGAGCTATAACACTGAGATTTGGCATCGTATATTTTGCGATTGCCTTATTTGGCCTTGTTATAGTTGGTCGAATTATCCTGATACAGAATGTTGATACTGAAAAATGGAAACAAATAGCCAAAGATCTTCGGAATAACACGACCGAAATCTGGGCCAAGCGCGGTAACATTTGTGCCGACGACGGAAGTATTTTATCGACATCGGTTCCTTATTACGAAATTCGGATGGATATGATGGCACCTCGGGTGCAGCAGATATTTGAAGCCGAGTCAGAACAAATGGTTGATGAATTATCTGCCTTTTTTGGATTCTCGAAAAATGATTTCCGGCGACGCTTGACGTCGGCTTACGAACGAAAAAACAGATGGTTCCTTATTAATCCCGAGCAAATCGACCACAATAAATTTCAGGAATTTAAATTGCTGAAAACCATGTCGCGCAGTCATTTTGGCTCGGGCCTGATCGTGGTTACCGAAAATAAGCGAATTCTCCCGCATGGCGATTTGGCGAGCCGGACGATTGGGGTGCTTAACAAGGGTGTTTTTGGAGGAGTTCACGGAAACGTGGGTTATACCGGCGTAGAAGGCTTGGAAGAAAATTACCTGGCCGGTCAGAATGGGTTGGCACTTAAACGCAATTTCTCCGGAAGCTGGATAAGTACGCCACTCGTTGAACCGAAAGAAGGTAAGGATGTGATTACAACCATTAATGTTAATCTTCAGGATTACGCGCAAACTTCGCTGGGCAAACAGATGGAAATCAGTCAGGCTGAATGGGGAACCGCAATTGTAATGGAAGTGAAAACCGGAAACATAAAAGCAATTGCCAACATGGGTCGTAAAAAGGACGGCACTTATGGCGAAACCTACAATTTTGCTTTCGGACATGCGGGTTGCAGTGAGCCAGGCTCAACTTTTAAACTGGTTTCAATGATTGTGGCCATGGAAGAAGGCTATGTCGACACGGCCGATATGTTTGATACTGGTCGGGGGCTTTGGGAATATCGCGGGCAAAAAATGAAGGACAGCGATTATGATCACGGTGGTCACGGTTTGATCAGCATGAAAAAAATATTCGAACTTTCGTCGAACATCGGTACTGCAAAAATTATCACCAAGTTTTACGAAGGAAAAGAAAAGGATTTTATCGACCGCATTTACAGCTTTGGCTTAAATAAGCAGCTTGGTCTTGGTTTTCTTGGAGAAGCTGAACCCCGCATAAAATACCCGACTGATCCCGATTGGTGGGGACCTTCGCTGGCGTGGATTGCGCACGGATATGAAATTAAAGTTGCGCCAATTCAAACGTTGACATTTTATAATGCTGTGGCCAATAATGGTGTAATGGTTAAACCAAGATTTATTGAAGAGATACGGGAAAATGGTATTCCTGTTCGGAAATTTCCAACCGAAGTAATCAATCCTTCACTTTGTTCGAAATCTACGTTGACAAAAGCCCAGGATTTGTTGAAGGGTGTTTGTACAGAAGGTACCGGAAAAGCCTTGCAGAATCCGTATTACACCATCGCGGGTAAAACAGGTACCGCGGTAATAGCAAACGAAAATAAAGGCTACACCAGTGAAGGAGGAAAAAAGTATCAGGCTTCGTTTTGCGGTTATTTCCCTGCTGATAATCCTCAGTACAGTTGTATCGTTGTGATTGTTGGACCTAAAGGCAAATTCTATGGAGGTTCAGTAGCCGGACCGGTTTTTAGAGGAATCGCAGATAAAGTTTATGCGTCGTATCTGGAACCTGCGGCTGATTCGATTCCGCCATACAACGAAATACCTCAGGTGAAACCTGGATTACGCGACGATGTGGTTCTACTTGAGAAGGATCTTGGATTTAAAATTCAGGAAGAAAATATGACTGCCGATCAGGTTGAGGTTACGAGCGACACTGCAACGGTTTTTGTGAAGGGAGTAAACGAGATTCCGGGAACTGTTCCTGATGTGATTGGCATGGGTGCAAACGATGCAGTGTACCTTTTGGAAAAATCAGGTTTGAAAACAGATATAAAGGGATTCGGTCGTGTTTTTCATCAATCGCCGATTCCGGGAACAAGTTGTGTTGAAGGTGATTTAGTCACACTCGAACTTGGGTTCGACGATTTGCAGATCATTCAAAAAGATAGCCTGATTGAGAATGATTCCATTAAAGCTCCTGAAGTTGCCAGTGTTTCAGCGCAGAATCAGGAAGAGCCAAGTGCCACAGTTGTCGCCAAACCAACATTAAAGCCGACAACTGAGAAAAAGTCAAAAGAACTTACGAAAACTGCAACAAAGCCAAAGCCAAGTCCGGAAGCTATAAAAAGATGGAAGGAAAAGGTTGCCGCACAAAAAGCAGCAGAAAAGAATAGCCAGACAACAAAGCCAAAGCCAAGTCCTGAAGCAATCCAACGATGGAGGGAGAAAGTAGCTGCACAAAAAGCTGCAGAGAAAAAGAATCAGGCAGCAAAGCCAGCTCCGAGTCCTGAAGCCATAAGAAAATGGAAAGAAAAGGTAGCGGCGCAAAAAGCCCTGGAGAAGAAAAAGCAGGAAGCAACGAAGAATGCAACACAATCAAAAAAGTGACAGAAATGAAAGTTTTAAAGGACATATTGAATGGCATTGAATTGCTTGAGACCCGCGGAAATTTGTCGCTCGAAGTTCAACATATTCAGTTTGATTCGCGACAAGTAAAATCAGGCGATTTGTTTGTTGCTGTAAAAGGTTCGCATGTCGATGGGCATCAGTTTATTGCAAAAGCCATTGAAATGGGCGCTGCTGCTGTGGTTTGCGAAACTGTTCCACGAGATTTTCCTTCTGAAGTAGTACTGGTGCAGATTGAAGGAACGCAGGTTGCTTTCGGGAAAATGGCAGCTTCTTTTTACGGTAATCCTTCGGCTAATCTGAAAGTTGTTGGCGTAACCGGAACGAACGGAAAAACCACCATTGCCAGTTTATTGTACAAAACATTTTCACTTCTTGGGTATAAAGTTGGTTTAATTTCGACCATTAAATATTATGTAGGTGCCGAAGAATTTCACGCCACACATACCACGCCCGATGCTTTGCAAATTCAGGAATTAATGGCTCGCATGGTCGATGCCGGATGTGAATATTGTTTCATGGAAGTGAGTTCGCATGCCATTGATCAGGACCGGATTTCGGGAATCGAATTTGACGGAGGCATCTTTACCAACCTTACGCACGATCATTTGGATTACCACCATACGTTTGCCGAATACCTCAAAGCAAAGAAAAAATTCTTCGATCAGCTACCTGTAAATGCTTTCGCACTGACCAATGCCGACGATAAAAACGGAATGGTGATGCTTCAGAATACAAAGGCCGCAAAGAAAACATATTCACTTCGTGCACTGGCTGATTTTCGCTGTAAGGTCCTTGAAAAGCATTTCGACGGCATGTTGCTTAGTGTGGATAGTCAGGAAGTCTGGACACATTTTACAGGAATTTTCAATGCCAGCAATTTGATGGCTGTTTTTGGCGCCAGCCTTTTGTTGGGCACCGATCGCGATGACATGCTCCGCATTTTGAGCGAGTTGAGACCGGTTTCCGGACGGTTCGAAATTATTCGTTCTCCGGAAGGGAAATATGCGGTGGTGGATTATGCGCATACACCCGATGCCATTCAAAATGTTTTGGCCGGAATTGCAGAAATACGAACTGGAAATGAGCAGGTGATCACTGTTGTTGGCGCTGGCGGCGATCGGGATAAAACGAAACGTCCGATCATGGCTCAGGAGGCCGTGAAACAAAGTGACAAAGTGATTTTGACTTCGGATAACCCGCGTTCGGAAGAGCCTGAACAAATTTTGGCCGATATGGAAGCCGGAATTGAAGCCAGTCAAAAGCACAAAGTTTTGTCGATCGTAAACCGCAAAGAAGCCATTAAAACAGCTTGCATGCTCGCCAGAACCGGCGATATTATTCTGGTTGCGGGAAAAGGACACGAAGATTATCAGGAGATTAAAGGAGTAAAGTATCATTTCGACGATAAGGAAATTATCAACGAAATATTTGGAAATAATTAATACCGTTTGCTATGTTTTATCATTTGTATCAGCTTTTAAAAGATTGGGACATTCCCGGATTGGGCATGTTTCAATACATCTCATTCCGATCAAGTGCAGCCATCATTTTGTCGCTGCTGATAACTGTTGGATTTGGGAAAAGTCTGATCAGATTTTTGCAGAAAAAACAAATTGGCGAAGAAGTTCGCGATCTGGGTCTCGAGGGTCAAATGCAGAAAAAAGGAACGCCAACCATGGGTGGAATTATTATTTTGGCATCCATCATCATTCCAACTATACTTTTTGCCAAGCTCAATAACATTTACATTATCCTGATGCTCGTAACCACCATTTGGCTTGGGCTCATTGGATTTATGGACGATTACATCAAAGTTTTCCTGAAAGATAAAAAAGGGTTGGCCGGAAAGTTTAAGATTCTGGGACAGGTTTCGTTGGGAATGATTGTGGCTGCTACGCTTTACTTTTCGGGCGATGTAGTTGTTCGCGAACGTATGGTTGACGAAAACGGATTATTTATCAAAGAAATGGTAACCGACAGTATTACTGGTCAACAACGTTTGCAACATGTGACGAACGAAGTGAAATCGACAAAAACCACCATCCCGTTTATTAAGAATCATGAGTTCGATTATGCATTTCTGGTTGGGTTTTTAGGCGAAAGTGCAAAATCGTGGCGTTGGTTGGTTTATGCCCTGGCCATTGTTTTAATTATTACCTCAGTCTCGAATGCAGCAAACCTTACCGATGGCATTGACGGACTGGCGACGGGTACGTCGGCGATAAGCGGCGCTACACTTGGAATTCTGGCGTACGTGAGCGGTAACGTCATTTATGCCGAATACCTGAACATCATGTATATCCCGAATCTGGGTGAATTGACGGTGTTTATTTCAGCATTTATCGGGGCAACCGTCGGGTTTTTATGGTACAATTCGTATCCGGCGCAAGTGTTTATGGGCGATACCGGAAGTTTGGCCCTCGGAGGAATTCTAGCGGTTTTTGCGATTATTATCCGGAAGGAAATCCTGATCCCGATATTGTGCGGAATTTTTGTAATCGAAAATCTTTCGGTTGTTATCCAGGTCGCTTATTTCAAATACACCAAAAAGAAATATGGTGAAGGGCGCCGCATTTTCCTGATGAGCCCGATTCACCATCATTTTCAGAAACAGGGAATTCCTGAAGCTAAAATCGTAACCCGGTTCTGGATTGTAGGAATTATTCTGGCAGTATTAACAATTGTAACCCTGAAAATGCGCTAATGAACAAACGTGCAGTCATATTGGGAGCCGCCGAAAGCGGAGTTGGTGCAGCCATTCTGGCACGCAAGCATGGGTTTGACGTGTTTGTTTCGGACTTGGGTAGCATCAAGGAAAAATACAAACAGGAGCTGATTGACCGAAATTTTGATTTTGAAGAAGGAAAACATTCGGAAGAGAAAATTTTGAATGCCGATGTGGTGATTAAAAGTCCGGGAATTCCGGATAAAGCGCCTTTAATCAAAAAGCTGAAAGAAAACGGAGTTCCGGTCATCTCCGAAATTGAATTCGCGGGCAGGTACACTCCGGCCAAAAAGATTTGCATTACCGGGAGCAACGGAAAGACGACCACAACACTGCTCATTTACCACATGTTTCAGAAAGCCGGATTCAATGTGGGTTTAGCCGGAAATGTGGGACAAAGCATGGCCTGGCAGGTGGCCGAAAATAAATTCGATTATTACGTGATCGAACTAAGCAGTTTTCAACTGGACGGAATGTACGATTTCAGGGCTGATGTCGCCATTTTGCTCAATATTACACCCGATCATCTCGATCGGTACGACTATAAATTTCAGAATTACATTGATTCAAAATTCAGGATTACGCAAAACCAAACGGCCGGGGACTTTTTCATTTACTGTTCTGACGATCCTGTTGTCAGGGATGAAATGTCGAAGCGAAAATTTGGTGCGCAATGTATTCCATTTGGATTGGGACTGCCTCCCGTAAAAGGAGCAGGAGTGTCAGACAATAAATTGATTATTAACTGGGAACAAAATATTTTCACTATGTCTATTTTAGATATTGCATTACAGGGAAGCCACAACACCTACAACTCAATGGCAGCAGGTATTTCGGGAATGGTCGTTAACATCAGGAACGAAAAAATCCGTGAAAGCATGTCCGATTTTAAAGGCGTTGAACATCGTCTCGAACGTTTTTTACGTGTCCACGGAATCGAGTTTATAAACGACTCAAAGGCTACCAACATCAACTCAACCTGGTATGCTCTGGAAAGCATGACTCAGCCAACCGTCTGGATTGTGGGAGGAATTGATAAGGGCAACGACTATTCGCAATTGTACGATTTGGTTAAATCGAAGGTGAAAGCCATCGTTTGCCTGGGAACCGACAATTCCAAAATTCTGGAAGCATTTAAAAGTGTTGGTGTCGATATGGTTGAAACTCAATCGATGGAAGATGCTGTTCGTTCAGCCTATTACCTGGCAAAAAACGGCGATACAGTTCTGCTTTCGCCCGCCTGTGCCAGTTTCGATTTGTTTGAAAATTACGAAGACCGCGGTCGTCAATTTAAAAATGCAGTAAGAGAATTGTAAAATGGCAGCTAAACTGGCTAAAATATTTAAAGGAGACCGAACGCTTTGGGTCATACTCATTTTTCTGTCGCTGGTATCACTCGTTATTGTGTACAGCGCAACAGGGAAACTGGCCTATCGGGAAGCGAACGGAAATACACTGCATTATTTAATCCGTCAGGTGGTTTTTATCCTGACAGGATTTGTGATTATGCTCCTTCTGGTTAATATTCTTCCGGTTGTAGTTTACTTCAAAATATCGCCTGTATTAATCGGCGTTACCATATTTACATTAATCCTCGCTATCATTCAGTTCAAATTTACAGGCGGACATTCCAAAGAGACTTCGCGGTCACTGGATATGGCATTCTTTAGTTTTCAGCCAGCCGAGCTTGCGAAAATAACGCTGATCATGTATGCTTCGCGGATGCTTTCGAAAGCCCAGCGTACCGAGGAAGAACTCAAACATGCATTTTATTGGGTTACCGGGGTTTCAGGAGTGGTTTGCTTCCTCATTTTTATGAGTAATTTTTCGACTGCCGCGCTCATTTTTATAACTGTTCTTATCCTAATGTTAATTGCCCGGGTTTCGTACAAGTATATTTTGTCGCTGGTTGGAGCTGGGATAGTGGCTGTGATATTGATTTATGGAGCTGCCAGTATATTCCCGTCCAGTATTGGCAGCATTGGGCGTGTTCAAACGGTAAAAGGCCGGATTGACGATTTTTTGAAAGGTGATAATGACGCCGTAAATGGAACAACTCAGGCTGATTATGCACGCCTGGCGATTTTTGAAGGAGGAATGTTTGGCAAGGGGCCAGGAAACAGCGAGGTTAGTAATTACATGGAGGCTGGTTACAACGACTTTATTTATGCCATTTTTATTGAAGAATATGGGTTTGTTGGCGGAGCAGCGCTGGCTTTGCTTTATTTGATTTTGCTGTTCAGGGGAGTAATTATTGTTCGTCGCTGCGACCGTACATTCCCGGCATTTATGGTAACAGGGCTTATACTCCTGATGACTTTTCAGGCATTTATAAATATGGCTGTCTCCGTGGGAGCAGTGCCGGTAACGGGTCAGCCGTTGCCATGGGTGAGTATGGGAGGCTCGTCGATGTTGTTTACTGCGGCTTCGTTCGGAATAATTCTGGCTGTAAGCGCAAACAACCAAAAGAATAAAGTGGCTGCCGAGCAGCTTGTCGTTGTTGATACACCTAACGAAGATCAGGCTTTATGAGCAAATTAAAAGTCATAGTAAGCGGAGGGGGAACCGGAGGACATATTTTCCCGGCAGTTTCAATTGCCAACGAAATTAAAGATCGTTTTCCTGAAACCGACATCTTGTTTGTGGGCGCACTCGGGAAAATGGAAATGGAACGTGTTCCCGCTGCCGGTTATCGGATCATCGGCTTGCCGGTTGTGGGTTTTCCGCGGAAGCCTTCGTTTAAAATGCTTACTTTTTTCCTGAAATTGTTCCAAAGTATGCGTTTGGCCAGAAAGGTAATTTCAGATTTTAAACCCGACGTAGCCATCGGCGTTGGTGGTTTTGCCAGTGGTCCGATTTTGAAAGCTGCTGTTCGAAAAGGCATTCCGGCAGTTCTTCAGGAGCAAAATTCGTACGCAGGTGTAACCAACAAAATGCTCTCGAAGGATGTAAATAAAATTTGCGTAGCTTATCCAAATATGAGTCGGTATTTCCCGACAGAAAAAATCGTGCTAACCGGTAATCCGATCCGGAAAAATTTGATAGACAACATAGTTAGCAAAGCTGAAGCATACGAATATTTCAAATTAAACGTTGAAAAACCTGTGGTTCTGGTTGTAGGCGGCAGCCTTGGAGCCAGAACCCTGAACGAAAGCGTGATGGAAAATCTGGAACTCATCCGGAAATCTGATGTTCAGATAATCTGGCAAACAGGCAGCTATTACTACAAGGAAATTCAGGAACGAATGGGGAATACAACTCCTGAAATTTTGAAGATTCATGAATTTGTTTCACGCATGGATTTTGCCTATGCTGTGGCCGATGTGGTGATTTCCAGGGCTGGTGCCGGTACCATTTCCGAACTTTGTTTGCTTGGCAAGCCTTCTGTGTTGGTTCCATCGCCCAATGTGGCCGAAGATCACCAGACCAAAAATGCAATGGCATTGGTTGAAAATCAGGCTGCTTTGTTAATAAAAGATGCCGATGCGAAAGAACAATTATTGAAAGAAACTTTTAGCTTGCTGAACGATAACGTGCGCATGAAAAGTCTTTCAGAAAATATAAAAAAGCTTGGGAGACCCAATGCTGCAAAGGATATTGTGGACGTAATAATGGAGGTTGTAAAAAATAGATGCTGAAATTTTCCGACATAAAAAAAGTGTATTTCCTCGGTATCGGTGGAATCGGGATGAGCGCTCTGGCACGTTATTTTGCGAGTCAGGGCATTGCTGTTTCAGGATATGACCGGACGCCAACTGCACTTACAGGCGAACTTGAGAAAGAAGGGATTGCTGTGCATTACGAAGACAATGCCGAACTTCTACCAAAAGATCTCCATGTTTCCGATTCGCTCATTGTTTATACACCTGCCGTTCCGGCGACACATCAGGAATTGAATGCACTGATTGACCGTGGTTTCAGTATTCACAAGCGGGCCGAAGTTCTGGGAATCATTTGCAACAGTCGTCGCACTATTGCAGTAGCCGGAACGCATGGGAAAACTTCAGTTTCAACCATAACAGCTCATATTTTGCAAACCTCATCGTTGGGCTGCTCTGCTTTTATGGGGGGAATTTCAAAAAACTACAATTCGAACTTGCTACTAGGACCTGCAGATAGCGAATGGATTGTGGCAGAAGCAGACGAATTCGACCGCTCCTTCCTGCGCCTCAATCCTGAATTGGCGGTCATTACTTCAATGGATGCCGACCATCTGGATATATACGGGTCGCACGACAAAGTTATCGATAGCTTTTACCAGTTTGCCCGGCGGATTAAAGAAGGTGGCGCGCTTGTCCTGAAAAAGGGACTTCCGTCGAAATTTGAATTTGCCGTGAAATGTCGGTTGTATTCCTATTCAATTACCGAACCGGCTGATTTTTGCGCTGAGAATGTTGAATTAAGAGATGGATTTTACCGGTTCGATTTAAAAACTCCGGAATTGACAATTGAGAACCTTGTGTTAAAATATCCGGGGTTGGTTAATGTCGAGAATTCTGTTGCGGCTTCGGCGCTTGCCTTGCTGGCGGGAGTTTCTCCTGAAGATGTCCGCACTGCTTTGGTTACTTACATGGGCGTGAAACGGAGATTTGATATTCATCTGGATACGCCCGACTATATGTTGATAGACGATTATGGGCATCATCCGGAAGAACTTCGGGCAACCATTCAGTCGGTTCGCGATATGTACAAAGGCCGGACAATAACCGGGGTTTTTCAACCTCACTTGTATAGCCGCACGAAAGATTTTGCGACAGAGTTTGCCCAAAGTCTCGATCTGTTGGACGAAATCGTTTTGCTCGATATTTATCCGGCCCGCGAATTACCCATGGAAGGGGTGACTTCTGAAATTATTTACAAACAGATAAAAAACGAAAATAAGCGATTGTGTTCGAAAGCTGAGCTGAAAAAGCTGGCCGCGAAATTTAAACCCGGAATTGTGCTTATGATGGGCGCTGGTGATATTGACACTTTGGTTGGTGTCGTAAAAGAGGAATTAGTAAAGTTGAATAATGCTTAAAAAAATACTCATCATATTAGGTTGGATTAGTTTGGCAGCATGCATTGGCTTTACTGTTTATTACGCTTATGTGCAGCGTGAAGCTGTAACATGTCAATCAATCGTGGTAAACATCAGTCACGGATCGCCCCGGTTTTTGGATGAGGATGATATTGCCGGACTGATTGAGAAATCGGGAGAGCCGGTTTTAGGCCATTTTCTGGCTTCTGTCGCGATTCATAAAATCGAGAAAAAACTCAGCGCTTATACAACGCTTGACAATGTACAGATTTTCAGAAAAGTGGATGCCAAAGGTTTTTCGTTTAAAGGGAAAATTGTTGTAAATGTTGACGAAAGGAGTCCGGTGATTCGCTTTAAAAACGCGAATGATGATTATTATCTGGATGCCGGTGGAACAAAAATACCTGCAACATCAAAATATGTCGACAGAATTTTAATAGCCAGCGGTACTTTTCCTGAAGCAGCCATTCAAAAGGACCTTTTAAAAATGGCCGATTTTGTGAATAAGGATGATTTTTGGCGGGCTCAGATTGAGCAGGTTTTTATTCAGAAAAATGGCGAATTAATCTTGCTGCCACAGGTTGGCGACTATTTAATAGAATTTGGGACGCCGGAAGATTTTAATTTGAAATTCAGGAATTTGAAAGCAGTTTACCAGCAAGGATTTAAAAATCTGGGCTGGAACAAGTATAAAACTATCAGTGTGAAGTACCGGAATCAGGTTGTTTGTACAAAAAAGTAGAATATGGACAAGAACGAAAAAATTTTTGCAGCGGTAGACATCGGTTCTACAAAGATTGTGGCCCTCGCCGGAAAAAAGAACGACGAAGGAAGAATTCAGATCATTGGGCTTGGACATAGTGCATCACGGGGTGTAAAGCGCGGTGTGGTGCTGAATGTCGAAGAGGCATTCGCGGCTATTAGCGATGCCATTGGTCAGGCTGAAAAAGAATGCGGACAGGACATTGATACTGTTTTTGTGAATATTTCCGGACAACAACTTACCACACATACATCGAAGCAACAGCGAATGCTCGGTCGCGATCATTGCGTAACGGAATCCGATGTTGAGCAAATGATGGAAATGGCCCGTAAAATAGAACTTCCTGAAGAAATGTCAATCTACCACATAAATCCTGAATTTTATACAATCGACGGAGAGTCGGGGATTACCAGTCCGGTGGGTTCTATTGGCGAACGGATTGAAGGAAATTTCAAGGTACATGTAGCTCCTGATTCCTATCAGCGGAACATTACCATGTGTTTCAACAAGGGATCAATTAACGTTCAGAAAGCGATTCTCGATCCGATTGCATCGTCCGAAGTTGTTTTAACTGAAGAAGAGAAAGAAACAGGTGTCGCATTGGTTGACGTTGGCGGCGGAACGACTAAAATTTCTATATTCTACGAAGGAGTTTTATGTTACACTTCGATGGTTCCTTTTGGTGGAAATGTTGTCACCATGGATATAAAAGAAGGATGTGCCATAACCGTCCGGCAGGCCGAATCACTTAAAGTTCAGTTTGGACAGGCTATAGCCGATTTTGCTCCCGAAGATAAAGTAGTTACCATTCCGATCCATGGCTGGGAGCCGAAGCAGATTTCGTTTAAAAATCTGGCACACATCATTCAGGCCCGAATGGAAGAAATTGTGGCCGGATTTTTCTACCAGGTTCATAAATCAGGTTATGCAGACAAGCTGGGCGCCGGAATTGTTATTACCGGAGGAACGTCGTTGCTGCCTAATCTGGGGCAATTGATTAAATTTCACACCGGGTTCGACGTTCGTATCGGGAAACCAAACCTGTATAATTTTGTTGCGGGAAAAGAACTGGAAGATCCGAGATATGCCACTGTGCTTGGCTTGCTAAAGATGGCCGCAGATGAAGATGGGCAAATGAATAGTAGAAACGGAAAACGGATTAGAAAACCGAAATCAAATGAACCCGGTATTTTAAAATCCATGCAAAATAAAATTGTTCAGGGAGTTATCGGTTTTTTTGAAGAAACCAACGATGATGCAAAAATGACTTAAGTAAGGATTAAATCAAGTCTGCCTTATGATCGATGAGATATTTAATTTCGCTTTAGAGCATACCCATTCTTCAATCATCAAAGTTATTGGAGTTGGAGGAGGTGGATGCAATGCCGTCAAAAACATGTACGAAGAAGGCATCGAAGGAGTAAACTTTATGGTTT
Source organism: Prolixibacteraceae bacterium (assembly GCA_963677955.2). Lineage (GTDB taxonomy): Bacteria > Bacteroidota > Bacteroidia > Bacteroidales > Prolixibacteraceae > Aquipluma. Next base: position 1,156,160 of record CAXXQR010000001.1, on the reverse strand, counting down.
GCAACACCGATGCCCAGGCAATGGCCAACAATCCGGTTCCGGTTCGGATTCAACTCGGAGTTACGCTCACTGGTGGCCGTGGTGCCGGAAACCTTCCGGAACAGGGAGAACAGGCAGCCATAGAAAACCTCGAAGATGTTCGCAATGTGCTCGAAGGAACGACCAAAATGGTGTTCATTACAGCGGGAATGGGAGGTGGAACAGGGACAGGCGCAGCACCAGTCATTGCCCGACTCGCCCGCGAGCTCGACATTCTCACCATTGCAGTGGTAACAATTCCTTCCCGATCAGAAGGGAAGCGGCGTTTCGATCAGGCGCTTGAGGGAGTTGAAAAACTCAAGCAGTATGTTGACAGTATGCTGGTTATCAGCAATGAAAAACTCCATAAAATATACGGAAATCTTACGGCGTCGGCAGCGTTCAAAAAAGCCGACAACATTATTACCACAGCCGTAAAAGGAGTGGCCGAAATTATTACCCTCCACGGAAACATCAATATTGATTTTGCCGATGTAAGTACAGTAATGTCGGGCAGCGAAGTTTTCATTATGGGAACCGGTTTTGCTGAAGGCCCCGACCGTGCCATGAATGCGGTGAGGCAGGCGCTCGAATCGCCACTGCTGGACAGCAGCAGCATCAAGGGAACGAAAGATATTTTGCTCAACATTATTTCAGGAACTGAAGAAATAACCATGAGCGAAATTGGCGAAATCATCGATTATTTACAGGAGGAAGCCGGACAGGATGCCACCATTATTTGGGGAAACGGAACTGATGCCAAGCTGGGAAATCAGATTAGCGTAACCATAATAGCTACCGGATTCGATGTCAACCCGAACCGCTTGTTTCAGGCGCCGGTTGAAATGGTTGAACTTCAGGCAACAGAAACTGAATTTGAGATTAACCTGGAGGATGAACTTCCTTTCGAAATGGCAGAACCTGTGGGTAATGTTGGAAAAGCAGCAGTAAAGCCTCAACCTGTTCAGGCAAAATCGAGACGAAAACAGAAAAAAGATAAAAACGAACTTGTTAGTGAGGCAAACGCTGAAGGAGGAAACGTCGACAGTTGGTTTTTCAGGCAGTTTACAAAATTGCTTGGCGACGCTAAAGACGCGCCTTTAACAGATGATACAAATGAAAATAATTAATAAACACGAAAAATAGACGATCATGTCAAACGAAATTATGAATTTTGATTTAAGCCTGAATACGGGTTCGATCATTAAGGTAATTGGAGTTGGTGGTGGCGGTGGAAATGCCGTTAATCACATGTACCACCAGGGTATTCGTGATGTGGATTTTATGGTTTGCAATACCGATGCTCAGGCATTGATAAATAGCCCGGTTCCTTACAAAGTGCAGTTGGGTTCTTCGCTTACTGAAGGTCGTGGCGCAGGTAATAAACCCGAAACCGGGCGGGAAGCTGCTATTGAGAATATTGACGATGTTAAAAAAGTTCTGGGCAACAATACAAAAATGGTATTTATTACTGCCGGAATGGGTGGTGGAACAGGAACCGGCGGTGCGCCGGTTATTGCGCAGGCTGCCCGCGAACTTGGTATTTTAACCGTAGGCATTGTTACCATTCCGTTTAGAAATGAAGGACGCAGACGAATCAAACAGGCTGTTGAGGGTATTGCTGCAATGGAAAGTCACGTCGATTCACTTTTGGTGATCAATAACGAACGTATCCGCGAAATGTATGGTGATTCGAAAATCTCTGATGCATTTGCCAAAGCCGATAATATTTTGACTACAGCAGCCAAAGGAATCGCTGAAATTATTACCGTTCCGGGATACATAAACGTTGACTTTGCCGATGTTGAAACCGTGATGAGAAACAGCGGCGTGGCATTGATGGGAACTGGAATTGCTTCGGGCGATAACCGGGCATTAATTGCAGTAGAGGAAGCTTTAAATTCGCCGTTACTGAACAACAACGACATCATGGGTGCCAGAAACATTTTGTTGAACATTACTTCAGGAATTGAAGAAATAACGATGGATGAGATTGGAAATATTACAGATTTTGTGCAGGAAAAGGCAGGTAATTCGGCCGATTTGATCTGGGGAAATGGCGTAGATGAAGCTTTGGGCGATAAAATTTCGGTTACCATTATAGCAACGGGTTTCAGCACAAGCAGTATTCCTGAAATGGTCATTAACCAAAATCAGGAAAAAACATACCACACTTTGCAGGAAGACGGGGCCGATGTTATGCCAAAACCAAAGCCTGAAATGAAGAAATCGGTTGAAGCTGAATTGTACGGATCGAAGAATGTAAAACAGAAAACATTTGAATTTGAGATTAATACTGGTGTTTACGACGAATTTGAAGAGCTATACGGAAGTAATCAGCAAAAGAAAAAAAATCAGGGTGAAGCAACTGAACCAGTAGATTTTTCGCAGACTTCGGAAGAAACTGTTGATGAATTGGAGAATATTCCGGCATACCGCCGGAAGAATTCTAATTTTTTTGGCTTTAAAAAAAAAGTAGATGAGAAATTTTCCAGGTTTTCTATTTCTCCGGATGAAAATAATAATGTAATTTTACGCGATAATAATTCGTATTTGCACGATAACGTTGATTAATTTTGGGAAATGAGTCTATTTGATCAGATCAGTAATGACATTAAGGAAGCGATGAAAGCTCGTGAGAAGGAAAAACTCGAAGCTTTACGCGGAATTAAAAAAGTGATGCTCGAAGCCAAATCAGCTGCAGGTGCAACAGGAGAATTAAGCGATTCGGAAAGTTTGAAAATTATTTCTAAATTAGCCAAGCAAGGAACTGATTCTGCCAATATATACAAAGAGCAAGGCCGGGAAGATCTGTATGAGCAGGAAATATTTCAGGTAAAAGTTTTCGAAACGTATTTACCTAAAAAGATGTCAGACAGCGAATTAGTAACTGCAGTTCAGTCTATTATTTCTGAAGTTGGCGCTACTGGCATGAAAGACATGGGAAAAGTAATGGGAATAGCTTCTAAAAAGCTGGCAGGACTAGCCGATGGCAAAGATATTTCGGATAAAGTGAAAGCGTTGTTAAGCTAAAGATAGAATGTCGGGACTTGAAATCTCAAGTTTTGTGCATTTGGGGTGGAAAAAAGGAAAGCGGGCAGAGGCCCGCTTTCTATTTTTAGTAACCCGTCGGTTTTCTTAAATATTTGTTTCTTTCAAAATAACATCATGCGCACCACCTTCAATGATACTTGTGGAAGAGACCAGAGTGATTTTGGCAGTTTTTTCCAATTCCGGAATGGATAACGCACCACAACTACACATCGTCGATACAATTTTTCCCAAAGTGATATCCAAATTGTCTTTCAGTTTTCCGGCGTACGGAACATAGCTATCAACACCTTCTTCAAATTTCAGTGCCTCGTTTCCACCCATATCGTAGCGCTGCCAGTTCCGGGCACGGTTCGATCCTTCACCCCAGTATTCTTTCACGTAATTGCTGCCCACTTTCAGCTTCTTGGTCGGACTTTCATCAAAACGTGCAAAGTACCGTCCCATCATAATGAAATCGGCTCCCATGGCCAGTGCGAGTACCATGTGGTAATCCTGAACAATACCACCATCGGAACAGATTGGTACGTAAATTCCGGTTTCTTCGAAATACTCCTGACGAGCCTGAGCTACTTCAATTAATGAAGTGGCCTGCCCACGGCCAATTCCTTTTTGCTCTCTGGTAATGCAAATTGAACCACCGCCGATTCCAACTTTCACAAAATCAGCGCCAGCCTCAACGAGGTACAGAAATCCTTCTTTATCCACCACATTTCCGGCGCCAACCTTTACTCTACCATTGTATTTATCTTTGATGAAACTAATTGTTTCTTTTTGCCATTCCGAAAATCCATCAGAGGAATCGATGCAAAGAATATCAGCACCAGCTTCTACAAGTTGCGGGACTCTTTCAGTATAATCGCGTGTATTGATTCCTGCGCCCACCAATAATTTTTTATTTGGATCGAGTAGCTCGTTTGGGTTTTCCTTGTGTTCGTCGTAATCTTTCCGGAATACAAAATATTGCAGATTCTGGTCTTTATCGATGATCGGGAGAGTGTTTAATTTATGATCCCAAATAATGTCGTTTGCTTCGGTCAGCGAGATTCCCAGTTCTCCCGTAACAAGTTTGGAGAATGGAGTCATAAATTCACTAATCTTTTTGGCCGGCGAGTCTTTCCCTTCACGGTAATCTCTGCTGGTTACTATCCCGAGCAGTTTGCCATTTGATGTGCCGTCAGCAGTAATTCCGATGGTTGAATGACCAGTTGCTGCTTTGATGGCCAAAACATTCTTCAGTGAATCTTCAGGCGTTAAATTGGCATCGCTGACAACAAACCCGGCTTTGAATTTTTTTACTTTCCTGACCATTTCACATTGAGTGTCGATGGCCTGCGAACCAAAAATGAATGACAGACCGCCATTTTTGGCCAGTGCAATGGCCATTTTGTGATCGGAAACTGACTGCATAATGGCTGAAACGAACGGGATATTTAGTTCCAGTTCTGGAGCCGATCCTTTCTTGTATTTTACCAGTGGTGTTTTTAAGGATACATTCTGGGGAAAACACTGTTTCGAAGTCAACCCCGGAATAAGCAAATATTCATTAAAAGTTCTGGAAACGTCGTTAAAATACCTGGCCATAGGATAAGTCTTTTAAATGAAATGAGCACTTTTAGAATGCTCAATAATGTATATGAAACAATGCACGTATCGCGGGAGTATGCCGTGTTAAAAACGATTTTTGTCCCTTGAAATTTTTCGCAAATTTAAATAAAAATCAATCGTTCGTTAAAGATTCGGGCGAATTAAACCTTGTGTTAATTCGATGCCAACCAATCAGTACTCGCCTTTTTGAAAAGCGGTTCCTGTAAATACGGCTATTTTACTGCCTTGTTCGTCCACAATATCAACTGAATAGCTCGATAGTGTTTTGCCCGAATTTATTTCTTTGGCAATAGCCGTGAGCTTTCCGGAGGAGACGCCTTTAAAGAAATTAATGCAGGCATTTGAAGCTACAGCAATCCTGCCATGCGAATTTGAGGCAGCTGCAAAAGCAAAATCAGCCAAAGTAAATAATGCGCCGCCCTGTATAATGTTCACCCCATTCAAATGGTTTTCGGTAACCAGCATTTCTGCAACGGCTTCACCTTTCCCGATTGAAACGAGCCTGATATTGTTGTAACTGGCAAACCGGTCGTTCAGGAGCAATTCCTCAAGCTTTTTTTTCTTGGTTTCCATATCTTTTGTTGGGCGGTTTGATGTAAAAAAAAGAGCGGGTGTTTAGCCCGCTCTTTCCCATAAATATTCTATTAATAGAATTTTGATCGTTTGTCTTCGATGTCGGCGACCTTTTTAAGCGATTCGAAAACCTGCGAACTGGCACGGAATCCGAGTGTTTGTGCCAATTGGTTTTTCTCAGCTTTAATATCGTTGTCTGTACCGGTAGTGTACGAAGTTACTTTTGCCAGGTAAACTCCGTTGTTTCCTTCAATTGGTGCCGAAACTTTTCCTTCCGGAAGGCTGCAAACTGTACCAATTAATGCAGGTTCAAAACCAATAGTCGGAACCGAAAAACTTGTAAAGTTAACTCCGGAAGCTTCTTTTACTTCGGTAGAAAGTTTCGAGGCAACCAAACTTAAATCTGATTGTCCTGAAGCTGCAGCTTTTAATTTTTCAGCAAGTAATTGTGCTTTTTTCTCTTTGTGAACACCAAGATCAACTTTTACGCGAGCTTCTTCAAATGTAGAAACGCCTTCTTCAGTTTCGCCGGTTAAGGCAGCAATCACAAATTTGTTACCGAATTCAAAGATTGAAGAACCTTCATTGTTTACCAATACACTGTTTAAATCTCCTGAAAATGCTGCACGCACCAGCGGACGTGATGACTCAAGTCCTGTAACTACGCGGTCGTTTTCTTTTAGTGTAGCCATCTTTTTATCCAGCTTTTGGTCAACAATGGCTTTGTTGAAGGCTGCTAACGATGGATTTTCGCTGGCAAACTTGCTGGTTTCAGAATAAATTTTCTGGTATGTTTCTGTACTTGGCTCAACTTTGCGCGAAAGTATAGCAATACGAACCTCGTTAGTTTCTTTACCTTTCTTTGTTGGCTTAATGATGTGAACTCCGAAACGTGAAGTAACAACATACAATTTATTTACATCTCCGGAGAAAGCAGCTTCTTCAAACTCGGGAACCATTTGTTTGCGTTTGAACCAACCCAGATCGCCACCTTTTATTGCAGAACCTTTATCATCCGAAAATTTCACTGCAAGGTCAGCAAAGCTGGCACCTTTTTCAAGCAGGTTTTTGATACTGTCGGCTTTGGCACGAGCTTTTTCAATTCCGCCCACAGTTTGGGGATTAATCAGAATGTGGCTGGCTTCAACTGAATCAGGCAACATTTTGAACTGATCGATTTTGGCCAGTTTATAAGAGTTATTTTCAAAATAAGGTCCGTAAATATCGCCGGGATTTGCACTGAAAGCCCAATCAGCCAAAGTTGGAGAAAGCTCTTCTTTTTTCGAAAAGCCCGGATCGTAAGGCGTGTCAGAATTAACAGCGATGTACTGTGCGTTGTCGGTTACCGAGGCAAATTCATCTTTGCTGTCTGTAATCCATTTTTCCGTAGCTGCATTGTCGGCAGCCGAAGGAAGAACATCAAACGTTATATATTCGATTTTCCGGGTTTTATCCTGTTTGTACTCGTCTTTGTGCTTGTTGTAATATTCTTTCAGCTCACTTTCCGAAACTTTAACTGCACTGTCAGGTATCGAAGCGTAACTCAGTGAAACATACTGAAAATTAGCACTTTTGTTTTTTGCATCAAGATTTTCCTTTGCTTCCGCAGAAGTTACATAAAGTCCTTTTGAAACCAGACTGTTGTATTTCGTACGCAGGCGATCCATTTTGATCTGGTTTTCGATATATAACCAGTAGGCTTTTTGCTGGGGCGTTGCGTTGGTTTCGAGCGATTTCAGGAATTGAATAACAGCCGATTTGTCAACTGTACCAGTTTGTTGATTTCTGAAAAGCTGCTGAATAATGGGATGAGGATTATTTCCCTGTACCAAATCGAAGAGTTCGTCGGAACTAACAGTGATGCCTAAATTTTCGGTAGCTTTTCCAAGTATATTTTCCTGAAGATATTCTTGCCAAACCTGTTCTCTAAGCTGAACCCAGGTATTTTCATCAATCTGAGTCTGTTGGGTATTCATTTTATAAATTTCAGAAAGCTCTTCTACTTTCTGTTGAAAATCCGGATATTGAATTGATTCTCCATCAATTTCCGCAATTTTCATCTGGCTGGGTCTCATTAGTTTACTACCTGAATTAAGCATATCACCCAAGATAAATGCGCCTAATGCAAGACCGATGACGATCGCTACTATTAAACCCCCACGATTCCTTATGTTCTGTAATGTAGCCATTTACTGTTAGTTATTTTATAATAATTATTCGAGTTAAAATTTTCGAGGGACGAAGATAATAATTTTCAATATTAATCCTCTTAATTCATTTTTTATTTTAGTTATCGTCCAATATCTTAAGGTGCACCAGCTCAATTTTTGTGTTGGTGGCTTTCAGTATTTTAAAGCGGTAATGGTCGATTGTGATGAGCGCGTTTATCTTTGGAATGCTCTCGTGATTAAAGAGAATAAAACCCGCAAGTGTTTCGAAATTTTCATTTTCCGGAAATTCAAGATTGAACGTTTCATTGATTTCATCGAGCTCGAGCCTGCCCGACAGCACAAATTCGTCGGGAGCAACCTGTTTCATTATTAAATCAATGGTATCGTGTTCATCCTCAATTTCTCCAAATATTTCTTCCAGAATATCTTCGCTGGTAACCATTCCTGAAGTTCCTCCAAATTCGTCGACCACAATGGCCATACTTAATCGCTGCTGGATAAATTTGCTTAATAGTTTACTGGCTGGCATTGTTTCAGGAACAATCAATACTTTCCGGAGATTTGATTTGATAGAATCTGGTTTTGTAAAAATAACCGAGTGGTGAATGTAGCCAACAATATTGTCGATATTTCCTGAATAAAATAAGATGCGGGAATAACCTGTTTCGATAAATTTCTGGTGCAGTTCTTCAACAGTTGATTCAATGTCGAGTGCGACCATTTCGGTTCTGGGAACCATTATCTCGCGTAGTTTGACCTTCGAAAAATCGAGCGCATTCCGGAATAATTTCACTTCATTGTCCATTTCCTGACTCGATTGTGCGGTAATATTATTTTCCTGTTCATTCACGAAATGATCGAGATCGATACGACTAAATGCAATTTTTTCGGTGGCTCCGGCAATGCTTTCATTCAAAAATACCTTCAATACAAGTTTTGAAATCAACATCGCAATTTTAGTGATCGGATAAAAAAGGAAGTAGAAAATGGAAATTGGGACGGCAAAGATCTTCAGGACTTTATTGGGGTTAATCCGGAAGAGCATTTTGGGAAGATATTCGGCGGTGGCCAGAATCAGTAAAGTTGAAAGTATGGTCTGCGACAGAAGAACCAACGAATCCGACTGTAGATAAATTTTCAGGAATGGTTCGAGTAAGTCGGCAAATGCGATACCATAAATTACGAGCGCCAGATTGTTGCCTACCAGCATGGTCGCAATAAACTGTCCCGGTTTTCGTGTGTAGAGCGAAATAAGGCTGGAAAAAATAATATTTTGCTTTTTATCGAGTTCGAGCCTTAGTTTATTGGCCGAAATAAATGCAATTTCCATTCCGGAGAAAAAAGCAGAAAACAAAATAGTGATAAATATGACCAGCAGTAAATTCATATTAGCAACGTTTATTCTCCAACATTTACATAAACATGGCCACTCGAATTTTTGACGTGGTAAGACGTAAAATCCAGATTGGATTCAAAACTGTCTCCGATAATTATTTGATCTTTTCGTGTAATTTTTACGAATTGATCGGAATATATTTTCTCCTTTTTAGTGTCCCAAACCAAATATTCTGTTTTCAGAGTATCTCCATTTAAATTAACTGCTATTACATTGTTTTTAGCTTCCCAACGATCGTCCTTGACGAAGTTTTTAGCATAAAGTGCAGTTATACTGGAAATGATATTCATGTTGGCGTCATATTTTTCGATTTTAACACCTTTCGGAAACTCTGTATAAGGTTCTTTTTCGTTGTCGTGCGAAATGAGTTCAGGAGTTTGAAGCTTAAACCGGATAACTGTAGAATCAGAGTATAGCATTTCGAAACCTTCAGCAGTAATTCTTGGCGGTTCAATTTCTTTGGAATAGATTTTTATTTCCGGAATTTTATTTTCGCATGCCGTGAAGAGAAAAGCAGGCACCCCGAGCAGTATCAACATACCGAATTTAGAAATCAGGTTATTACTGAATCTAAAGCTGAAATTATATCTGTTAAAAGTCAGGCTCATTAAGTAATTTAAAGAAGTAATCTAACTCAGTTATAATCGTTGTTATAAAGCTATAAAGCTAGGAATAAATGGCGATTAAATAAAAAGCACTGCAACTCTTTATCGGAGATGCAATGCTTTCATTAAAATAGACACTCTCAATTATTATTTTTTCTCACGAACAGTTGTGCTTTCGCCAATCCAACCTCCGATTGAGATCGATTTACCGACAGTCAATCCGTTAAAGAAAATTTCTTCTTTCGACGGGAAATATTGAGAGTACAGTGAAATTTTTTCGTTGGCATCAGCTTCAACGGAAGGATCAACTCTTTTTGCTTTGGCAAAGTAATCAACAGCTACCCAAAATACTTCGGTGTGCTCGAAATCGCTCTCGCCGTACGATTTGGTATTGTGAGCGTAAATTTCACCGAGTAGCATATATGCTTTGCCATTATTTGCATCATTTTCAATGGCCTTTTTTGCATATCCTCTGGCAGTCTGTGCATTAGAGAAATTCACCTGAGCAAGTTCGAGGTAATATTTCGAAAGATTAGCAGGGTCTTTTTCCAAATCAATTGCCTGTTTGTAATAAGTTTCAGCTTTATCCATTTTGCTGTCTTTCACAAACATACGAGCCATATTGTAAGCAGCTTCTGCCGAAGGTTCAAGGTTGTACAGTTTTTCTGATGCTTTTGCGTACAAAGGGCTTGAAGTACAGTTTTGTCTGTCGAGCATGCGAATCATTTTCTTCAGATCTTCAATGTTAGAAGCAATTTGATCAAATTTTGGTGTGTAAATGCTGATTAACGCTTCGCAGTCGGCAGCACCACTTGCCTGGAAAGCTTGATCAATTAAATCACGAATATTGATTAAATCGGCATTTTTCGGATCTTTATCAACTTGCTGATTGATAAGCTTTGATACAATGTCGTACGTTTCAATTACTTTTTCTTTACCGAATTCGCCCAATCCATAAAGACCTTTGGTTGATTGCATGAGTAGGAACAAAACCGGCGCTTCAGATTCAATACCTTGAAGTTTAACTGATTCGCTAAGGTAATTGTAGCCTTTTTTCAGAATAGCTTTCTTTTGATCGTCGGACTGAGTTTCGTTTTCCGGAACCAGAGTATACTTCATATAATCAGTTCCCTGACGTCCAAGGTTAAATCCTTTTTGGTCGAAATATTTAATTCGTTTGTCGTAAACCATCATCAAAGTATCCAGATAGGCATTTTTAATCTTCTTATCTGTAGCTTTGTCGATGAAGCTTTGGTACATGTTCAACCCATACAAATAAACATTAACAGTTGATTTTGGGTACATTCTGTATAACTTTCTCCATTGTGGAAGCGCTGATTTATAATCTTTCTGATCGTAAAACTGCTTTTCAAGTGTGTAAATACTTAAATAATCCATATCCTTGGCAGCGAGAAGTTCTGCATGGGATTTAAGATTTACCCCTTTTTCTTCAGCTTCAGTTTGAGCGGGGATTTCGCCGTCGAAACTAAAGTCGATTACATTGCTCGTATTCTCAGAAATATCCAGCTTTTTTGAATCGTCAATGAACGTGAATTTAATGTACTTGCAATTTTCAGGTACATTAATTTCATATTTTCCATCGAAACTGGTCATGAAAGGTTCTTTGGCTCTTTGTCCCTCAACGGTTACACCGGCAGCGACTTTGCCTTCCCTGTAAACGGTACCTGTTATAACACGTTGAGCTGCGGCATAATAGTTTGTCAGAGCCGCGACAATCAGCGTGAGAAAGATTGATTTTAATATTACAGATTTCATAGTATTGCTTTTATTTGGTTTCAATTTTAGTCAAATTTTCGTTTCATGAACCAATAATCGTAGAGATTTAGATAAAAACTGAATTTCATATAATTGTTTTTTACCAGATCATCTGCTGTTGTACCCTGCTTTCCGAATTCTACTGCAAAGTTAGCAGTTGATTTTGACTTTGGCAACGGAAACCCAGCTCCAAAACTTATGCCAAACTCTTTAATCTGGTGGTCGTTCAGTTTCAGGTAGGAGCTTTCCTGATGCAATCCTGCACGATACCTTACTCTTTTTAGGTAACTTCTAATTGACAGCGCTTCAGGAATATATTCAACTCCTGCCGAAATACGGTTCTGATCGGTGATCAGCGGATCTGTCTGGCCAAAGAAGGTCGATTTGCTCCATCCTGCATGATAATAATCAGCATTGATTTCGAGCTTGTTAATTTTATTGTATGATAAACCTACTCCAAATGTTGACGGCAACTTAATTATACCTTTTCCTTCGGGAGAATATTCGAGAGTATCGCGTAAAGCACTTGTGCCGACAGTTATAGCTTTGTATGAAAACGTTTGGTGCAAAACTGTTATATCAGTCCGCTTTTCGAAAGTTATACCCAGTGTTAAATATTCATTTTTCTTAAGCTGATAGTCGTATTGCAAACCGTAAGTCAGAGTGAAATTTCGGAGACGGGTTCCTTCTGTCCGTGAAATATAAAATAAAGCAGCATTGTCGAACCCAACTCCGGTATTTTGGTTCAGGCGGCCGAAAATATAATTCAGGTTTGCTCCAATTGATAACCCTTTGAACGGACTAATGGATGAACCGAAGAAGGCTTTTGAAGTAGATCCTTCGCCAGAGTAGCTGTGAAAAACATTGCCAACACCATCGAGTGGTTCGCTGAATGCAACTTCGTACCCCATGTCGGAATACGGCTGCAGTCCCATTCCCGCACCAAACCATTTTGTGACGGGCCAACTCAACGAAAAGTATTTGAAATTGATGTCGTTCGCCGACATCGATCCAAGGTTGCTTTTGTATTTTGAAAATGTGCCGTCTATACCAAAATCAAAAATGAAAGACAAACTGTCATTTGAGTTGTATGAAGCTGGGTTGGCAGAATTTATCTGAACACTATGCCGGCTTCCCAATGAAGCACCTCCCATCGCCGTTGTACGGCCATACCCGTAATGATTTAAATCGCCTAGTCCGTATCTCGAAAAAGGAGACGTGGTGTTGTTGTTTTGCGCAACGCCGGATAATCCGCAGATAATCAGGACTATCACGACTGATAGTGCATTAATTCTTTTTAGCATTGTGTTCCAGAATCCTGTTTAAACCTATTAGGGTTAAATTAAAGTGTACAAATATGGAATAATTTAATTTTTTATCAAAAAAATAAGAATCGCCCCCAGTCATAATGATCTGTAAATTTTGATAATTTCTGTTAAATGACTCAATCGTTTGGGCTATTTCATAGAGCAATCCGTTTTGAACGCCCGAGCGTATAGCCTCAGTGGTGTTTTTGCCAATTAATTGAAAGTCATCTGATTGTGTAATCAGTGGGAGTTTCCCAGTGAACTGATTCAACGCTTTGAAACGCATTTGCAGTCCTGGTGAAATATTTCCGCCAATAAACTGGTTTTTTTCTGAAACCAGATCGAACGTAATCGCTGTTCCGGCATCGACAATCAATAAATTCTGATCAGGAAAAAGTTCGTTAGCTCCAATGGCAGCAGCCAATCTATCTTTTCCGAGAGTTTCCGGAGTCTCATATAGGTTTTCAATCGGTATATCAGTTTCGTGACTTAATTCGATAAATAAATCAAATTGCTCCGATAAAAACTGAATTAAATCACCATCAACAGATTTTGTGCTCGATAATATAGCTTGCTTTAATTGCGGATGTTCATCTTTGAGCATCTTCACATGACTTACAGTCAAATGGTCCACCGGAACATTAAACATTAAATCGTGCTGATTAAAAAGCGCAATTTTCGTACGGCTGTTTCCTATATCGATGACCAGATTTATCAAAATTAATCTTCTATTCGTTGACTTATATCCAATGCAGTAACGGAATGTGTCAATGCACCGATTGAAATATAATCGACGCCGGTAGCGGCAACATCGCGCAAACGTTCAAGTGTAATATTTCCTGAAGCCTCAACTTTCGCCCTTCCTGCAATCAATTCAACACCTTTGCGCATAGTCTCCAAATCCATATTATCAAGCATGATGATATCGACTTTTACGTCAAGCGCTTCCTGAACCTGTTCCAGGGTAGTTGTTTCAACTTCAATTTTTATACTGTGATCAATTTTGGAGCGAACAGCTTTTACTGCTGCGGTGATTCCTCCGGCAACTTCTATATGATTGTCTTTAATCATAACCATATCGTGAAGTCCAATTCGGTGATTGTTTGCTCCGCCTGTTTTTACAGCGTATTTATCGAGTTTGTTAAATCCGGGTAAAGTTTTGCGGGTATCCAGAATTACCGTTTGGAAATCTTTTACGGCATCGGCGTATTTGGCCGACATTGTTGCTATTCCTGATAACCGTTGTAAAAAATTTAAGGCAGTGCGTTCTCCTGTGAGTAAAGCCCGGTAAGAGCCATAAAATTCAACCAGAACATCTCCTTTTTTAACTTTTGCACCTTCGTCTACGATTGGTTTCCAAACAATTTCCGGATCGAGTTTCTTAAAAACCATTTCGGCAACCGGAAGCCCGGCTATTACGCCGTCGGCTTTGGCAACCATTTTTGCTTTGCGTTTAATTTCAGCCGGAACAATGTTGTCGGTGGTGATGTCGCCGTCACCAACATCATCTTGTAATGCAATTGCGATAAGTTTGCGTGCTGCTTTTAATGCGTTTTTGTTCATCATTTAATTTCGAATTTTCTGAAACTTAAATTTTTCGTTGATTTGTTGAATTAAATGGGCACAGAACGTCGGATCTTCCAGTTGGTAATCTTTACGAATGTGTCCACCACGGCTTTCTTTTCTGATTAACGCCGATTCGCAAATCAGCGTGCAAATATCAGTAATGTGTTTGATTTTTAAAATATTATATTCACTAATTTTCTCCGGAAGTTGCTTTTTAATCTCTTCAATTTCTGCAATCGCTTCGGTAAGTTTTTCACCAGATCTGACTATTCCTGCCTTTTTACTCATCAGGCTAGCCAAACGGTTTTTTGTTTCAAGAAAAGTATTTTCGTTTAACTGATCCAGATGAATTGGATTAATCTTAGGAAGTTCTGTATCTACACTTTGGGTTTTTGTTGCTTTTTCAGCGGCACGCTTTCCGAAAACTAAACATTCGAGCAGTGAATTACTTGCCAGGCGGTTTGCTCCCATAACACCAGTCGAAGCAACTTCGCCGCAGGCAAAAAGTCCGTTAATGTTGGTTTCGCCGTTCAAATCAGTCAAAATTCCACCAACCATATAATGGGCAGCGGGAGCAACCGGTAATAAGTCGGTGGTCAGATCTATGTTGTATTTTAACAAGGTTTGATAAATGGTCGAAAATCGCTTCTTGATTGATTCCGGATCTAAATGTTTTAAACTCAGGTAAACAAAATCGCTGTGGCTTTCGTGAAGTTGGTTATATATTGCATAGGCAACCACATCACGCGGCGCAAGTTCGGCCAGTGGATGGATGCGCTGCATAAACCGCTCACCGTCTTTGTTCAGCAACCACGCCCCCTCGCCACGAACGGCTTCGCTGATCAGAAAAGCTTCCTGTTCAGGAATGTAAAGAGCTGTTGGATGAAACTGTATAAACTCGATATCGGAAAGTTGTGCACCGGCATGGTAAGCCAGTGCTATTCCGTCGCCCGTTGCTGTATGAGGATTGGTTGAACGGTCGTAAATTCTTGACAATCCGCCAGTTGCAATTATGGTCGATTTTGATTTAAAAATAATATTTTTTCCGCTCACAAAATCGAAGGCCTGAACACCCAGGCAGACCCCGTTTTTAACCAAAATTTCGACTACTGTTGTGTATTCGAATGCCGAAATGTTTTTTTGCTCCTGAACGCGCTGTAGCATGAACGATGTCAGTCCTTTCCCGGTTGCATCACCACCTGCATGTAAAATACGGCGCTGACTGTGTCCGCCTTCAAGTCCAAGAACGAATTCGCCGTTTTCCCTGTCAAATTGCATCCCAAGACTGATCAGTTCCCGGACACATTTTTGACCTTCGGAAACCAGGATTTCAACAGCATCCAAATCGCAAAGTTCTCGACCTGCAGTCAACGTGTCTTCAATGTGCGACTTAAAAGTGTCTTCGGGTGCAGTAACTACGGCGATCCCTCCCTGTGCGTAATATGAATTACTAATGTCGAGTTGCGATTTGGTTATAATGGCAACATTTCCATTTTTTGCAGCGTGAAAAGCTGCCGTAAGACCTGCCAAACCACTTCCAACGATAATGGTGTCGAATTCTTTGATTTCTATTGAATTAGAAAGTGCCATTTAGTGAATTTTTTCACGAGAGGCGCAAAGGTATAAAATCTGCTTAACAGCTGGATGACATTCAGAACTTTGTTTACTTCTTATTGAGCATTTTTAACTCAAACTGAATATTGTGATTTTTAACGCCGGTCTCTTCAGGATTTGGTGCCGGATTGGTTTGTAGTTAACCGACCGTTAATTTCTGATTTCGAGCATGAATCCGCTGCCATGGATGTTCCTGATTTCAATCGATGGATCGTCGGCAAAAAGTTTACGGAGCTTGGTGAGGTAAACATCCATGCTTCGGGTGGTGAAATATCCGTCGTCGCCCCATATTTTTTTTAGGGCGGTTTCGCGGGGTAATAATTCATTCAGGTTTTCGCACAACATTTTAAGTAATTCAGCTTCTTTGGGTGATAGTTTTTGCTTCGAATTGTCTTTATCAATCGTGCGAAGTTTGAAATCAAAGACGTAACTACCAATCTGGAAATATTCAGCATCTTTCGTCTGACCCCCAGAATTTCGTTTTAAAATGGCTTTCAGTTTAAAAATAAGCACCTCCGTATCGAACGGTTTAGTAATGTAATCGTCGGCACCAATGCGATAGCCTTTCAGCACATCTTCACGTAAATTTTTTGCGGTCAGAAATAAAACCGGAATACCTGTATTTATTTTCCTGATTTCGGCACCAATGGTAAAACCGTCGATATTCGGCAACATCACATCAAGGATACAAATATCAAAGTTGTTTTTACTAAAATGCTCCATAGCCAGGAGTCCATCGTCAATCCATTCAACTTCAAAATCGTTGATTTCGAGATACGATTTCAAAACAGCTCCAAAACTCAGGTCGTCTTCAAGTAAAAATATGCGGGGTTTTACGCTCATTGCTTTTTCAAATATAATTATTCTCTTACAAACGGAATGAAAACTTCGAAACGACTGCCTTTCCCGGGTTCACTATGCACGTTAATGAATCCCCGATTAGCTTCCAGTACAGCTTTTACATAACTTAGTCCTAACCCAAACCCTTTTACGTTGTGTATATTCCCACTGGCTTGCCGGTAAAAACGCTCAAAAATACGACTCTGAACAGTCTTGGACATCCCGATTCCTTTGTCTTCAACGCACATAATTATTCCTTTTCCTGAATTTTTAGTCGATATTTTTATTTCAGGTGCATTCAGCGAATATTTGTTGGCATTGTCGAGCAGATTATAAATCATATTTGAAAAATGGTTCTGATCACTTGTTGCAACAGGGTTCACAGCCATAAATTCACTTGTAATCGATCCGCCTTTTTTCTCAACCTGAAGTACTATACTTTGCATGGCATTTTCGATTACTTCGTGCAGATTGAATGCTTCCCATTTAAATTCAAAATCTTTTTTGTCGAGCCGGGCAATCGTCAGAATATCTTCAACCTGGCGGTTCATCCGGTTATTTTCTTTCTTAATCATGTCGACAAAATACCTGATTCGCTCCGGATTTTCAATGACTTTTTGGTTCGAAATCGAATCGGAAGCAACAGAAATTGTGGCAATAGGCGTTTTAAATTCGTGCGTCATGTTGTTGATGAAATCGGACTTCATTTCCGAAATCTTTTTCTGCTTCAGGATAAAATAAATACTGGTGGCAAATGTCACCAAAACAATAATCGAAAAGATTAATGAAATGAGCAATAGCCAGTTCAGCGTTTTGTAGATAAACGAATCTTTTTCAGGAAAATAAACCGATAGTAAAATGTTTTTTTGAATGATGTCGTTTGGCGACAGACTTACTTTATACAAACTTTTGTTCAATAAAGTGGTGTCAGCTTTTTCGGTTCTTTGTGAAATTAGCGAATCCTGGATGATTCCAAACTCGAAAGGAATCGGAATATCCCGGTTTTGAAGTTCTTTTTGCAAAATTTCCCTGATATGTTCATTTGAAGGAGGAGCGGTTTCCCATGCCGAAATTTCCTGAACAACCCTGTCGGCAACTCGCTTTAACCTTTTTGTTTTTATTTCAAATCGGTGTATTATTCCTGAAGCAGAATCGGTCCACACTTTGTTTTGCCCGGCAATAGAATCGAATTTATTCAAGCTGTGCGAGTAAATTGAATCCAGGTGAGTGGCGAGGCTGTCGGTATTGATAACGATTACTTGTTCATTGTCGGTTTTCTTGCTGTTTTTGTTTTTGGTTGTAATGTGGTAGCGGTAATTATTTCGGTCTTTTTCAGATTTGACAATCATCTCAATCCGCGACTCATTTTCTGGCGGCATTATTCTGGCTACCGGCGCTTTTGGGCTCTGAACAAAGTAGGAAGAATTGCCGGAGGTTACGGCCGGTGGTGGAGGGGGAATCGGAACGCCGTACCTGAAACGCATTGTGTCGCCAAATGCAAAATGGTTGATCATCCGGAAATCCTGTATGTCTTCGAGTCGTTTGGTTGTTACTGTCAATGCTTCGTTTACACTGCGATCGAACATTTCATTTCTGACACGAATAGCATTGTTCATCCAAACCAGTTGAATAATAATAATGCCGAGAATTGAGATTCCCATCAAGGCAATTAGTCCGGTAATGATCTTTTTGTTCATGGATCAAAGATAATCATTAAATATCATGACGACAGTACTTTAACTTTTTGTTAACAGAATTTAACCGGCCATTAACGCATTCATCAGTAGTACTTCCGGTATCTTTGGCAGTAGAATTTATAACTAAAAATTATACGATCATGAAACACAAATTAGCAGTATTCGGCGTGGTGGGATTATCGGCACTTTTGCTCAGTTCATTTAGCTCGGGATTAAGAAAAGACGAACTTCAGGAACCTAAAAAGGAACGGCACATTAAAATGGTGAAAATTGAGAATGGTAAAAAAGTGGAATTGGATACCGTTCTTACTGATGATAAGGTTTTTATATGGCATGGCGATACCATTGGCGGAAAGGAAATGGTAAAACATTTTGATGCTGATGGTCATGGTAAAATGAAGCGCTACGAAGTAAGAGTTGACGGTGATGGTAAAAGTGAAAATGTCTTTGTTTATCACATGAAAGACAGGAAAGGTGGCGAACCAATGATTTGGCAAATGGATTCTGACAAAGATGTTCAGGTTTTTGCCGATACCGACGGAGATTCAATTCGCAAAAAAATAATAATCAGGAAACGAATGCTGGACGATGCCCAAAAGAACATGATGTTTTTTGATTATGCTGATGGAATGCCTGCCCCCCCTGCTCCCCCGGCACCTCCTGTTGCTCATTTCAGATCATTGCGCGAAATGAACCACGGGCGTGTGATCGATTTGAATGATCCGAATATTGTAAGCTACAAGAAAAAAGATTTAAAAGGTGGCCTTGAAAAGATTGAAATCGTCAGGAAAAAATCAGATGGAAATATGACCTTTAATTTCAAAATAGATGATGATGTTGCGATGCCACCGATGCCTGAAGGTTCTGAATTCAATTGGATTCCCGATTCTGCTGATGAAAACATGACCATTACAAAAAAAGATAAAATGATTGACGGGAAAAAAGCCAAAGAAATAACGGTGGAAGTGCAGAGTGAAGAAAATAAATAATCTTTTGTTCCGTTATAATAAAGAAAGATAACAGCAAGCAATACCCCCTGAAAACAAGTAAACAGAAAACAGCAGGAACGGTCGGAAATTAATCTCCGGCCGTTTTTTTGTTCGGTAGTTTTGTAAAATAAAAAACCACCGAAGGGGGATTCGGTGGCTCTAATGCCTTTGTTGTCTATGAAGGCTATCGCAACACATAGCGTTCGAAGAATTTAAATTGATGCTGTTATATTCTTTACATGAAAAAAACCGCGTTATGTGCTTGCGGTACAAACTTATGAAATCCAAATCTTCGATTAAATTTTTTTCTGTGAACGACCAATTTTTACAGGTAAACAGATGATATTGTCTGAACGTATAGTTTTCGCCGACAAAAAAATCAACGAAAAATCAAGTTTTCAGCAAAAAATTACTGATTTTTATATCTACCCAGTATTTGCAGCTTAAACGTCGTCCCGACACCTAAATTGCAAACGATTGCGATTTAGGATGTAGTATGAAATGCAGGGTTTGTATAAAATTTGCTTACCGTTTATGCAAAATATTATTATTAGTTTTGGTTCTCTTAAATTTTCTAACCCAATGTACACTGCTGAAAATAAGGATGACGAAAGATTTTTGTGGAGCCGTTTTCTGAAAGGAGACAGCCATGTATTAAGTCTGATTTATCTACAGCATTCCAATGCTCTTTTCGATTATGGTTGTCGTTTTACAGTTGACAGGGATATGGTGAAGGATTGCATTCAGGAGGTATTTTGCACGCTAATAAAAAATCACAAACATTTGGGTGAAACGGATAATATCAGGCTTTATCTTTTGAAATCTCTGAAGCGAAGAATTATCAGGGAACTAAAAAAAAATAGTAATCAACCAGGCTTATTAAGTGACGAAGATTTTCAATTCGATTTGCGTATGGCCGAAAATCTGGAGGATCAGAAAAGTGAACTGAAGGAAGATCAGCGTCAGTTGATTATTGATGCAATGGAGCATTTAACAGAAAGACAGAAAGAAGCCATTTATCTCAGGTTTAATCGAGGGTTGGAATATGAAGAAATCTCATTTCTTCTGAATTTAAATTACCAGTCATCGCGGGCACTTATTCACCGGGCTGTTGAAAAACTTCGCGAAATCGTCCACATTCCTTCAAAAAAAAATCAATCATTTTTTGCTGTCAATCCTATGCTTTAAAAGGGAAAATGCTTTATAGCACAAAAAAGAGTTTAAAAGCAGTATCAACAAAAAAGGAGGACTTGTCTTATCCGTTTAGAAATTATACTGATGGAAAAGTATAGGGAATATACAGCAATTGACTTCTTAAACGACGAAAGTTTTCTGAAATGGTTGAAAAATCCGACTCAGTCGGATACTTATTTCTGGAACGCTTATCAGAAAAAATATCCTGCACAAAAGGCTGAAATTAAAGAAGCAACTCTGGTGTTTAATTTGTTTTATTCCAAAGAAGATAGACTGGATTTGAACGAGCAGTACGAACTTTGGAAGCGGATTCAGAACGAGTCGAATCCAAGGAAACGGTCCTTGTTTTTTGAGGTTCTTAAATATGCAGCAATTTTCGCTTTTGTTTTTATCTCTGGAGGAGTTTCGTATTATGTTTTTCAAAATACTACCAGGCAGTATCAGTTCCAACTGGCCGAATCGCCCTCGACGCATAAAAATGAAGCCATGATCGTTCTTTCCGACGGCTCTCAGATTTCGTTGGAAAAGCAAATGTCGCGAATTTCTTACAGCAAAGACGGTGATCAGTTAATCGTTAACAACGATACAATCAGGCAAAAATCTGGATCTGGAAAAGAACTGATCAACAAAGTAATTATTCCCTACGGAAAAAAATCAATGATTGTACTTTCCGACGGAACAAAAGTTTGGTTGAATGCCGGAAGTCAACTGATTTATCCTTCATATTTTTTGAGCAAGAATCGGCAGGTAATGCTTATCGGTGAGGCTTTTTTCGAAGTGACAAAGAATCCGGAAAGGCCCTTTGTTGTTCGCACAAATGACATGAATGTTCAGGTTCTCGGTACCCGATTTGATATTTCGGCGTATCCGGAAGATAAAATTATTCAAACTGTGCTGGAAGAGGGAAAAGTTAATTTGCAATATTCCGGTAGAGGTATTCTAAAGCGCGATTACAATATTGAAATGCATCCAAATCAGATGGTTGAAATGGATAGAACTTCAGGAGAAGCAAAGACCAGAATGGTTGACGTGAGAAAATATGTATCGTGGAAGGAAGGTATGCTTGAATTTGAAAAGGTCGATCTCATCAGGGCGTTGAAACAGGTTGAACGCTATTACAATGTAAAAATAGTCCTCGCCGATCCGATGATTGGAAGCTATAAACTGTCTGGAAAGCTTGATTTAAAAGATGTTCCGGAAGAAGTACTGAATGTAATTAAACTTACTGTTCCCATTGATTGGCAAAAGAAAAGCAACGGCGATTTTATAATTATAAACAAATAAAAAACGAAGAAAATATTGAAGAAAAAGCGATCCGAAGAATGTTCCCGCATTCCCCGGATCAGAATAAAAAGTGCATTTGATTAGTAATTAAAACTAAACGTCTAAAAGTATGAAAAAAAAGTTTTACGAACGAATCTTCCAAGACTTTGGAGGGTTTAAAAAACTGTTCCTTATTATGAGGCTATCTTTTATTATGTTGCTCGTCAGTTCATTAACTGTAATAGCAAACAGTTATTCACAGTCAACTAAATTTTCTTTTCAGTTGTCAAACGCAACTATAAAAGATGTCTTTCAGGAAATTGAAAGGAATAGTGAGTTTATTATCATTTATTCCGACGATGTACTGGATGTCAGTCGGGAGGTATCTGTCAAAGTTTCAGGCGTCACTGTTGATAAAATTTTGGCACAGATACTTAGAGAATCAGGAAATGGATATGAGATTAAAGAGAGGCAGATTGTAATTACAGAAATGAAAAGTCTTCCGCTTGAGGGTCTTGTAGAGCAGTCCAGTGAGCTGAAGGGCGTTGTGAGAACAGCTGATGGAAACACACTTCCAGGAGCAACCGTTCTGGAGAAAGGAACAACCAACGGAACCATAACTGACTTTGATGGCCAGTTTACATTAAAAGTTGGAACTAAACCTGCTGTTATTCAGATTTCTTTTGTTGGTTATGTAACCCAGGAGATGGATTATACTGGACAACCAACTATTGATGTTGTAATGAAGGAAGATGCTATTGGTTTAGAAGAAGTTATTGCTGTTGGTTATGGCACGCAAACCAAACGTGAAATTTCTGGTTCTGTAACCAATGTTTCTGAAAAGAATTTTAACAAAGGAGTGACCCGTACCGGAGTTGACTTATTGAAAGGTAAAGTAGCCGGGTTAACTATTACGAGCGGTAGTGGCGATGTTACGAAGGATCAAACGATAAGATTACGCGGTACATCTTCATTAAACGCCAGTAGCCAGCCTTTCATTGTTGTTGATGGAGTTCCTGGAATGAGTTTAAGTTCGGTGGCTCCGCAGGATATTGAGTCCATTAGTGTATTGAAAGACGCTTCGGCTGCAGCAATTTACGGATCTCGATCTGCAAGTGGTGTAATTTTGATTACTACCAAAAAAGGCAGAAGAGACCGTTCTACTATAGATTATGAAGGTTATGTTGCTATTGACAATGTGACCAATGTTCCTGATTTGTTGAATGCCCAGGAATGGAGAGATTATGCATCAGCTAATCACGTTGACACTTCGGGCCTTGACAAAGGCGGTAACACTGATTGGTTTAAGGAAATTATGCGGACCGGGATAACGCATAGTCATAGTTTGTCAATGTCAGGAAGTTCAAAGTCTAGTAATTACCGAGCTTCTATTTCATATTTAAACCAAGAAGGTGTAGTTAAAGATAACTCACTTGAACGCTATAATGCTCGTTTGAGTTTTAACCAGAAAGCGCTGGACGACAAATTAGACTTGACGTTCACTGGAGTTATGACACAGCGGGATTATTCTCCAACTGATACACGCAATTTTGTTTTGGCTTACAATATGATTCCTGTTTATCCGGTAAAAAATGATGATGGAACATGGTACGACAATCAGGAATATGACCAGGGAAATCCAGTTCGTAACCAGACTTACAACACCGAAGAAAATAAGAATAGTTTATACTTTGGAAACATTAAGGCTGATCTGGAACTTTATAAAGGATTGAAAGCCGGGCTCAATGTACTGAAGCAAAGAGAAAGTAATGACTATAGTCAATACCTGAATTCACAGACCGAACGAGGACGTAACGATCTCGGTTACGCAAAACGCGAATCGTGGACTGCTGATAAGCAATTGTTGGAAGCCACATTCAATTACAAAAAGGTTATCGAGAACCACAATATGAATTTCCTGGTTGGTTATTCATATGAAGATAATTATTACCAAAATATGGGAGCTCAGAACCGCCAGTTTGTAACCGATCTTTTTGCAGCCAACAATTTGAGCGCCGGAGAAAACCTCCGTTCTGGTGATGTTTGGTCGGGCAAGAATATGAATAAGCTTATTTCATTCTTTGGTAGGGTAAATTATACATTACTCGAAAAATATGTTTTAACTGCTTCTATCCGACGCGATGGTTCATCGAAGTTTGGGAAAAACCATCAGTGGGGTACTTTCCCTTCGGTTTCAGCAGCATGGCATATGAAGGATGAGTCATTTCTTAAAAATGTTAAAGCTCTGGATGATTTGAAATTCAGGGTAGGTTATGGTGTATCCGGTAATCAGGATGGACTGGATCCATATCTTTCACTTCCATTATACGGAAAATCAGGTCAATACTATGATGATGGGAAATGGTATAGCGCCTATCAATTCGATCAGAATGAAAATCCTGATTTGCGTTGGGAACAAACATCTATGTTCAACATAGGCTTTGATTACAGTTTCTTTAACGGAAGAATTAATGGTAGTATCGATTATTATAATAAAAACACCAAAGATTTGCTCTATACCTTACAGTTCCACAACCTCCATATTTAAAAGGAACGATGATGGCCAATGTTGGATCAATGAATAATAAAGGTGTTGAAATTATGATTAATGGTGATGTCGTTAGAAAAAAGGATTTCCGTTGGAATGCAGCCTTTAACTTTGCGCGCAACAAGAATGAAATTACGAGTTTATCAAATGATCAGTTTACAACGAGTTCAATTAAAACTGGTTCTGCTTGGATTCGGGGAGGATCAGACAATACAACTCATATCGTTGAAGAGGGTAGGGAACTTGGAACATTTTACGGATGGATTTGCAAGGGTATCGACAGTGAAGGTAAATACATTATGGACGATATGATTGATGGGAAAGCTGGATTAACTGATGAAGATCGTACTTACATCGGATCGGCTCAACCAAAATTCACTTATGGTCTTGCTAACGTAATCTCGTATAAAAATTGGGAATTAAATTTCTTCTTCCGCGGAGTATATGGAAATGACGTACTGAATTTTTCAAAAATGTCGTATGCCACAACACAATGGTTGCCTGGAGCTAATGTTTTGAAAGAATCGCTTACAATGGGGTTGACCGAAAGTCCCAAGTATTGCAGTCTTTATATTGAAGACGGGTCATTTCTGAGATTAGACAACGCTAGTGTAGCATACAATTTCGATATTAGCGGAAAACATGGTTTTAATAAACTTAGAGTATATGTAACCGGACAGAACTTGTTTGTTCTTACCAAGTATACTGGTTTGGATCCGGAAGTTGAAATGTCAGGTCTCGATCCGGGCGTTGAAGGTCGTGAATATTATCCAAAATCAAGGACCTTCTCTGTTGGCGTAAACCTGAGTTTCTAAATCATAAATTTTAAACAACATGAAAAAAAATAAAATATTCATTTTCATAGCTGTCATTATAGCATCCTTAGGTTACACCGGTTGTACAAACCTTGATGAAACAGTATATGACAAGCTTCCCGTTGACCAATTTGGGCAAAATGCCAAAGAGGTAAACTCGTTAATTGCACCTATTTACAGGACACTAAAAAACGTTTTTCCTGACAAATACTTCTATTTAAGCGAGTGCGCATCGGATATGGCCATAACTCCTACACGTAAAGGTGGCGACTGGTGGGATGGAGGTCAGTTTAAAGAACTCCGATTCCATACCTGGACTCCGGGAACAAGCATGGTTGTTAATTCTTATAATTCTGCAGTAGAGAGTATTACGCTTTGTAATAAAATCTATTCAATGATTAACGAAAATCCAACTATCGAGAATAAGGAACAGATTATTGCCGAAATTAGAGGTGTTAGAGCTTTCTGGTATTATTTGTTACTTGATTATTATGGAAACGTACCGGTTGTTACTGATTTTAATAATAAAGATTTACCTACAACCACAGCCAGAGCTGATGTTTATGCATTTGTACTTAGCGAGTTGAATGATATAAAGGACGTCGTAAGGAGCGATGTCTCTTCTTCAAGTTACGGTAAAGTTACCAGGGGAGTAGTTTATACATTGCTTGCAAAAATGTACCTGAATGCCGCCGTGTGGAATCCTGCTGGAGGTAACAAATGGCAAGAATGTATTGACGCTTGTAACGAAGTTATGAAACTACCCTATTTGATAGAACCAAACTGGAAACAAAACTTTATCGTCAAAAATCAAAACTCACAGGAAATTATTTTCCCGATTGTATTCAGTACCAGTGATGGTGGTAACACAATTGCACAGCGAACATTACATTACCTTGCGGCTCCTTCCCTGGGTCTTAAGATTGGTACATGGAATGGAATTTGCGCGATGCCAGATTATGTAAAAGCTTATGATGCCAATGATAAGAGGTTGGCTTGGTCATTTTTAACAGGACCGATGAAGGACCCTGCAACTGGATTAACATATATCACAGCTCATGGTCGTCCGTTAATTCATACAGTTGATGTGACCATGAAATACGGCTTCGACTCTGATGGTTGGGGTCAAACGGAACAGGAAGATGGAGCTCGCTGCTGGAAATGGGAATTTGAAAGCGGTCAGAATGGCGATGCTGAGAATGACTTTGCAATCTTCAGATTAGCTGACGTTTATCTTATGAAAGCAGAGGCACTGGTACGTGCAGGTGGTGATATTGCTGAAGCAACCAATTTAGTTAATGTAATCCGTAAAAGAGCATTTGACGATCCGGCGCAGCTAAAATCTACTGTTACTTTGAACGATATTTATCAGGAAAGAAGGTTTGAATTTGCTTGGGAGATTAGTTCACGTCAGGACATGATTCGTTACGGAACATTTTTGAACGAAATTCCAGGATGGAAACCTGTTACACCGGCTAAATGTCTTTTATTTCCGATTCCCCGAACAGCGTTGGACGCTAATCCTGGCTTAACACAAAACCCCGGATATTAATCCTGAAAATAAATATGGCTGTAAAAGCGTTTTGGCCATATTTATTTCGTCAGTTGGTTACCTGAGAATGAATTCTCTAAGCTATTAGCATAGGGTTTTTGCGAAAAGACCGCTGCCTTCATGGGTGGCGGTTTCGCAATTTCTTTCAGTAACTTTTATCTGAACATCTACATTTAAAAAACTCCGGAGATTTCCTGAAGATGGAAATCTCCGGAGTTTTTTGCACCCATGAGCAATTTTTTTGGTTTTAAGTGTAATTTGTACAGTTATATTTGCATAAATCCTTTTACCAAATCAAACTGATAGAAATGAAACAAAAATTCACCTTTTTTTTGATAAGCTTTCTTCTGGCTGCAACATTTCATGTGATAGCACAACCCAAAACGCTGGTTATAAATGCCGGAAAGCCAATCGCTCCAATCCAGTCGACCATGTGGGGCCTGTTTTTCGAGGACATCAATTTTGCTGCCGATGGCGGAATTTATGCAGAGTTGGTAAAGAACCGTTCGTTCGAATTCTATAAACCGCTGATGGGTTGGAAGAAACAGGGCGAAGAATACACCGGACAATTCCAGATTGTGACCCGCCCCGATGAAAATAATCCCCGCTATTTGCGCCTTGAGAGCTTGAACGGCAAAGAGCTTGGTTTGGAAAACGAGGGCTTTCGTGGAATGGGAGTGATAGCAGGTGAGAATTACAATTTCTCTGTAATGGCGAAACAGGAATCAGGTAATTCGTCGCTTAAAATTGAGTTGCTCGACTCAATCGGAACGGTGATTGGTCATGCTGAGGTGAATGATTTTTCCGGAGAATGGAAAAAATGCGAGACGCAATTTGCCTGCACAAAAACAGTTTCGAATGGAAAGCTTCGTCTGACACTTTCAGGAAAAGGAGTAATGGATATCGACATGGTTTCGCTTTTTCCTGAACACACCTGGAAGAACCGCAAGAATGGACTGAGAGCCGATTTGGTGCAAAAACTGGCCGATCTGAAACCCGGATTTTTGCGTTTCCCCGGTGGTTGCATCGTTGAAGGCCATGAATTGGAGACCCGCTACCAATGGAAAAAGACTGTTGGCGATGTGAATGAGCGCAAACTGATTGTCAATCGCTGGAATACGGAATTTTCATACCGCAATGCGCCCGATTATTTTCAGTCGTATGGACTTGGGTTCTACGAATATTTTCTTTTGTCGGAAGACATCGGTGCCGAACCGCTGCCCATTTTAAATTGCGGAATGGCCTGCGAATTCAACTCGTGCGAATTGGCGCCACTCGACGGACTTGATCCGTACATTCAGGATATTTTAGATTTAATTGAATTTGCAAACGGAACAACAACTACAAAATGGGGAAAACTACGAGCCGATATGGGGCATCCGGCTCCATTCAACCTGAAAATGATTGGCGTTGGAAACGAACAATGGGGAACGCAATACATCGATCGTTTGAGAATTATCCTGAAAGTTTTGCGCGAAAAACACCCTGAAATTACGTATGTTGGAGGCGCCGGGCCGTCGCCGGATGGAAAGGATTTTGATTATCTCTGGACGCAAATGCGTGAACTGAATGTCCCAATAGTTGACGAACATTATTACCGCAGTCCCGATTGGTTCCTTCAAAATGCTGGCCGGTATGATTCGTATGACCGCAATGGCCCAAAAGTTTTTGCCGGCGAATATGCAGCACACGATAAGGAAGGAATGGATCCGGAATCGCGGAATACCTGGAAAAGTGCGCTGGCGGAGGCGGCTTTGATGACGGGACTTGAGAGAAATGCCGACGTGGTTTACATGGCATCGTATGCACCGCTTTTCGGAAATGTAAATGCCTGGCAATGGCGGCCCGATTTGATTTGGTTCGACAACTTAAGTACGGCAGCTACGCCCAATTATTATGTGCAAAAGTTATTCTCGACAAATCGCGGTACTGATATCGTTTCAACTTTGGCTGACGGCAAACCACTGGAAGGTCAGGATAGCTTATATGCCACAGCTTGTATTGATGCGAAAACTTCGGAACTCATTTTAAAGTTGGTAAACGTTTCCGGAAAATCAACAGAATTAAATCTTTCGATTGAAGGTCGAAAAACTATTTCAGGAGAAATAGGCCTTCAGGTATTGGTAAATTCAGACCTGAAAGCATTTAACATGATTGGAAAACCTGAAAGTGTTTCTCCTGAAGCTCGCAAACTGAAAATTTCAGGCAAAAAGATAACTATGAATCTTGATGCGCATGCGCTAATAGTTGCGCGAATTCCTCTAAAAAAATAAATTTTCAATTGGTTTATTTCAGTGATAAGGACTTTTCAAGAGCGTTTGCATCTCTTGAAAAGTCCTTATTTTTTAGAACCAAATACTAAATTTTCAGGATGGTTTTTCAAATCACAAAATACAATGCTTAACTTTCGACTTGGTAAAGTTTGCTTAATTAATAAATCTGAACCTAAATATTTAATAACCAACCACTAAAACATTTATTCATGGCAAAACAAAATGAAGCTTCCCGCCGATTGTTTTTAAAACAAGCCGCGGCCTTAACTGCCCTCACTG
This sequence comes from Prolixibacteraceae bacterium, assembly GCA_963677955.2. GTDB lineage: Bacteria > Bacteroidota > Bacteroidia > Bacteroidales > Prolixibacteraceae > Aquipluma. The sequence continues at coordinate 1,127,025 of CAXXQR010000001.1, read as the reverse complement.
CATTTCCAACTATTTTAACCAAAGCCATGTCGGGCGTTTCCGCTCCTGCAGTTGGCATTTTACCCGCATCGGAAAAGGTGAACCTTGCCTGCATCGGAATTGGGAATCAGGGTGGTTCTGATGTGTTTTCGCACTACAATACAGGTCTTTGCAACATTGTTGCTTTGTGCGATGTGGACATGGGAGCACCTCAAACCGAGAAAGTTCTGAAGCAATTTCCGGATGTTCCGCGTTTTCAGGATTTCAGGGAAATGTTCGATAAAATGGGCGATAAATTTGAAGCTGTAACCATTGGAGTTCCCGATCATTCGCATTTTGCCATAACCATGCTTGCTCTGAACCAGGGAAAACATGTGTATGTTGAAAAACCGATGGCCCGAACATTCAACGAAGTTGAACTGATGATAAAGGCTGCGAAAAAATACGGTAAGGTTACTCAAATGGGAAATCAGGGTCATTCTGAGGCCAACTATTTTCAGTTTAAAGCCTGGACTGAAGCCGGAATTATTAAAGATGTGACTGCCATTACCGCTCACATGAATTCGGCTCGTCGCTGGCACGGCTGGGATACCAACATTACAAAATTCCCCGCTGCGGAAACAATTCCAGAGACATTGGATTGGGACACCTGGCACTCAGTGGTTAAAAAGCACGATTACAATCACGATTACATCAATGGGCAATGGCGCTGTTGGTACGATTTCGGTATGGGCGCACTGGGTGACTGGGGAGCACATATTATCGATACTGCACATCAATTCCTGAAACTTGGTTTGCCCTACGAAGTTGATCCGGTGAAACTCGAAGGCTACAACAAATTTTTCTTTCCGCAATCGTCAACTTTATCCTTTAAATTTCCGGAGAGAGGAAACATGCCACCGGTTGAAATTATGTGGTACGATGGTGTGAATAATATACCGTCGGTTCCGGAAGGTTACGGAACCTCGGATCTCGATCCGAATATTCCGCCAACCAGTGTGGGAAAAATTCAACCGGCGAAGCTGAATCCTGGCAAGGAAATTTATAGTAAAGATTTGATTTTCAAAGGTGGATCACACGGAAGTACGTTGTCAATTATTCCTCCGGAAAAAGCAAAGGAAATGGAATCGAAACTGCCGGAAGTTCCAAAGAGTCCATCGAATCATTACGCAAATTTCCTGAAAGCCTGTAAAGGAGAAGAAGAAACCCGTTCACCTTTTGAAATTGCAGGTCCGTTGAGCCAGGTATTCAATTTAGGCGTTTTGGCTCAGCAATTGAACACAAAAATCGTATTCGATCGCGAAACAAAACAAATTACAAGCAGTAAACTGGCTAACGAAATGTTGGTTGGAGCACCTCCCCGCAAAGGTTGGGAACAGTATTACAAAATGGCATAAACGAATTAGTTCATAGATAAAGAGGCTGTATCAAAAGTCAAAATAATCTCAATTTTGGTCATCCCGAATTTATTTCGGGATCTGTTATTCAATGCGGCGAGATCCTGAAACAAGTTCAGGATGACTGCGATTAATGACTTTTGATACAGCCTCTTTTTAGTTTTTTGTAAGCAGATTCTGAATTAGTTCTATGTCAGGCTGATAGTTAATTTGACCCTGATCGATGTATAATTCAAACGAAAAATCATTTCGCGACATAAGATTTCTGATCAAATCATCAGGCGAAACGGTATATCGACCAGCCCTCCGGTTAAACTGCCAGTCGATAAAATCGTAGATCAGGCAAATCAGTTCGGAGCAAACTACCCGATCGGGCGATTGGGCATCGAACGTAAAATCGTACTTTTTGCCCCTTTGATTTTTGACTGCTTTTCGGAGATATTCTTTTTGAATTTCAGTCAATTGCAGCGGTCGCATAACCAAGAATATTTCTCCTTCCGAAAACTCTTCTGTTGTGCAGATTCGCACGCCGCTTCTCGGAGCTTCAATCATCAGGTTATTGCCGAGATAAATTCCGACATGTCCAAAATATCCGGGAATAAACTTCTCGGTCAGGTGAGTCATCGATTTTAAAAAAACAAGGTCGAATTCCTGAAGGTTGGATTTTAACGCTTTTGCCTGAAATTCTTTGTCGATCTTACCATGAAAAGCGCCGGCCACCTGTCCAAATATTTGGCTGAAAAAATTTTCGGTTTTGTATTCTGCTTCATTCACCCGGTCTGAAATCCCAGACAGAAAATAGCCGACCCTGGTGGTTGGCAAAGATTCATCTTTTTTGTGTTGAGCCAAGTATTTCCGGTAACCTTTGTCTGACTATAGAAAATGCTGCGTTTGGGCCAGTGTATGAGGCTTTATATGGTAAGCCTGGTCACCCCGGTTTATGATCCGCCGGAGAAATTTGTTTTGCCAGAATTCATTTTTGTAGGTCAATGCCGATTCAAGAAGTGTATTTTTTGCGTATTCCTGAATGGAGTGATTCCGGCATTGCAGCATCACCTCCTGGCAAACGGTGTCCATGCGGTACTGTTGCTCCAAATTTTCGAAGATTAAATTAAACGAATGAAGCGGAACAAGTTGCGAATTATTGAGATTGTCCTGAATTTGTTGTGAAATTCGACGGGCTTGTTCATTCAGCGTGTTCTTTCTTTGGGCTAGTTGAAGCATCGTTTTTGCAACAGAATCCAGATCGGCAAAGCAAAATCGATCGTTGTTTTCAAGCTTTTCCCAATATCCATATTGATATGGGGCACATGCCGAAAACAAAAGGAAAAGGACAACTCCGGCCAATCCTATAAATCGATTGTTTCGCACAATTGGTTTTTGCAAACAAGATAGGTTATTTCAGGCAATAAAAATATCCGCTTTCATTGCGCATATTTTGGTTGCAATGCTATTATTTACCCAGCTGTTTACTTAGTGATTTAATATTCAGTAATTTAAGTCCTTTTTTCTACCGATCTGACAGAACTGTTTTTTTACCCAATAATTCAGGATGTTTTATTTTTTCAGACAATAGTTTTTTTAGTTGCTCGAAATTTTGAATGAAAACCTTCGTGACAATCGGATCTTGAATAAATCTGGGGATTACGGGTTGAATATCGCTTGTTACAGTGAAGACAATTTTGATTTTATTTAAATCGGTTTTTGTTATCTCCCAATCGGCCTGATATTCGTTTATGCGTGAAATATTTAAACACTCATCCATTAGGTTTCTAACGCTCCTTATTCTTATTCTATAATGGTTTTGGTTTAGGCAAAATGTCTCATACGATGCTACCACATCTTTGTCCTCAAATGGCCAGGGCAATTTAAAGATTGTGTGAGCATATGTTTTACTGCTTTTCCCTGCAGGGAACAATGTAACGCTTTTCACTTCGCGCATCCAGCGCAATGTGTTTTGAGGATTATTTATAAAATGAAGTACTGTATCAAGGTCACAATCGATCAATAATTCGCATTTTCTCTCACGAATGAGGCTGTCTTTTTCATTGGTAAACCATCGTTCGAAGTGACTGATATTATCTTCTGAATGCAAGCATTTCCAGTTGTTGCTGATTTTCTTTTGATCTGTCCCAATTCCCGTCGCTTTAGTTGCGATCAAGTAAATGCACAAAAGGCTAATCAATATTGTTTTTCCTGACATGGGTCAAACTTTTAGGTTGAAGACAAATGGCCTCTAAACGGCCTTTCAATCAAATTCCATCATGGTTAATCCGGAAAATACATCTAAAATTCAGTTACAGGTTGGTCCACAAATCATTAATTGCCAGTTTTTTAAGACTCTGAATTACATCTGCTTTTTTGATTTTCCTGATTATTTGGAGTTTAGGTTGGGCAATTCCGGCTACCCTTAGTTCACGTCTCACACAAGATGAGATTAATGGAATTTTTATTTTACCTGGTACAAGCAACATTAAAAGCCAATTCAATTGATTGAAAAAACCGGGAATAATCATAGTTTGATGCCCGAATAGTTTTTTAATCGCAATCCTTGCTACGATTTCTGGCGGCAATACTCCAAGTTTTGCAAATTTGCTTTGGCTGTTTATTCGTAAACTCACATCCTGGTTGGTAAGCATTGGTCCTGGATGTAGCACACTGACAGAAACCCCTGAATTTTTGAGTTCTTCGTTTAAGCAAAGCGAAAAATTCGAAACAAATGCTTTTGATGCCGGATAGATTGTTTTATAAGCAATCGGACTAAATGATGCCATGCTCGAGACATTCAGGATAAAAGATTTAGGATGCTTTTTTAATTGCGGTAAAACCAGATAGGTCAAATGTGTAATTGACCTGATGTTGATTTTTATGATCATATCCAGGTAGTTTATTCCTGCATTGGCAAAGATTCCTGAACCTCCAACACCAGCATTATTTATCAGTACGCAAATTTCTTTGTCGGCCGCCCAACTTACAATGTCGCCAACCGAAGTTTCCTCAGTTAAGTCTGTTTCCATGAAGTGGACAGTTACATCAAAGGTTTGACGGATGTAGTCACAAAGTTCAGGTAACCCTTCGTTATGCAATGAAACGAGAAGCAGGTTAGTTTTTCGGGAAGCAAGTTCAAGCGCTAAAGCTCTTCCCAGTCCTTTGCTGGCGCCGGTGATTAATCCATAAATGTTATTGGGCGATTCCATGACTTTTGGTTTTTAAAATTTTTACCTGAACTAATTTCGACCGAAAAACTTTTCGGATCACCACGTAGGCAATCAAGGCAGAAGGTATTCCGGTAATTATTCCGCCAATGATGAGTGAGAGGAAAAACGAATAACCTGAATGTAGGATGGTTGATACCAACTGAGAAACAGTTCCAGTCGAAAAATTAGTTGAGTTTTCTGTACCAATGAGAGCTGATCCAATCAGATAATTAAGCCCGAAAAGAAACGGTCCCGTCAAAACGTTTGTGTTATAAACGGCAATACCTGCTGCAAATTTGTTCCATTTGCAAATCTGTGCAATTGATACTGAAATGGGTAATTGAAGTCCAATAAATGGTGTCAGCCCTATAAATGTACCCAAGGCAAAACCACGTGCAATTTTTTCAGGGCTGTCATCAATTTTGAAAATCTTTTGTGCGAAGACTTTAAGTTTCCGGATAGCCCAAAATTGATCTGATTTCTGTTGTAAAGTTTTCTGTTCCATAGGTAATCGGTATTACTGGTTTATTGTTTTCTGGATTGAAGAATTCAATCTTTCAACGCAGTAATCAAATTTAGATCAAAGCGGAATGCAATGTAAACGGATTTATGCAACAGCCTTTTGGACCATTTGTTACGATAGCTATTTTTTAATTAAAAATGTGGGCAAGTTGCAAATGCTATAGAATAAAAGATAAATAGGTCTTAATATTGCAGAATTCGCAACAAATTCCTGTAAATTGTTGTTAAACGAAACATTAATACAAATCCTTCTGAAGAAAATTCATTTTAGTATATATAGCATACAGCTTAAAAATCAATTTGATTGCCCTGAAAGTGAAGTCAGTAGAATGTTTTGGCATTTTTGCCGCATACTATTGGGTTTCGTGTAACTCTCTCTCAAACATTTGAGTGTTTTGGTTATTTTATTGATTAAATTTCTTACCAACCTATAACGTGAAAAATGGATCAATTCTTTAGCATGCAAAAGACGTTGTTCGATCAGATCAAGCAACGAATTTCGCCAAATTTGACTTTGGTGCATGAAGTATCAGAAATACTTGGTCAAAGTTACGATAGCGCTTACAGAAGGATTCGGGGAGACCAATATTTGACTTTTGATGAATTATTGAAGCTTAGTGCCCATTATGGAATTTCAATCGACCGGCTTCATTCGGGAGATGGAAGTAGTATAGCTTTTGATAGTTTTTTACTGGAACCTGGAAAATTCGGGTTTAAAGACTGGCTTAATTTTGTATTGAAAGACATGTCGTTGATACAAAAGTCGCCAGAAAAAAAGATAATATATTCTGCAAAAGATCCGCCCATTTATCACTATTTCATCATTCCTGAGATAATTGCATTTAAAGTTTTTTTCTGGGAGAAAACTGTCTTCAATTTTCCTGAGTATAAGGATAAAAAATTCACTTTCGACTCATTAGATCCGGAAATCCTGGTTAAAGGCAGGCAAGTTAGCAAATTGGCAACGGTTGTTCCAACAATTGAGGTATGGAATGAAGGTACAATATTGCTCACTTTGAAGCAAATAGAATATTACTGGATTGCCGGCATGTTTCAGAGTAAGGACGATATTAACCATCTTTTGAATAAAGTTGAAGAATGGATTTTACACATGCGCCGGCAGGCAGAATATGGGTTTAAGTTTTTAATTGACGAACCACTTGATGGGATTGAAAACAGTTATATGCTATATGAAAATGATGTCATTCTCAACGACAATGCGATTTATGTAGATTTGGGAGAACGAATGGCAGTTTACCTTGCAATTAATTCCTTAAATGTTATAAAAACTACGCACAAAGGTTATTGTGAAAATGTCAGGAACTACTTAACCGGAATTATAATGAAGTCAAATTTAATCAGTTCAAGTGGCGAAAAGGAGCGGAACAGATTTTTCAATAAATACCTGAATCTTTTAAACGAGATGCGCAAGAGAATTTCTTTAAATTGATATCAATAACTCAATCGTTATTTAATCAATAATAAGTTTGACTTTGCTTCTGTTTTTTTCCTGCAATTGTCGGATTATTCGACTGGCCATTTTCCGGGTTAAAAATTGCTGAATAACCATGAATGATTTATTCACCAATCCTGGAACGGCCAGGACCTTCCCTTTTTGCATCGATTTATAACCGTAAGCAGCAACACTTTGGGGACTCGACATGTTCCAACGTATTTTGGGAGTCTCATAGCCATTTATATTCCTGAAACCAGTATCGGTCAATCCAGGACAAAGTACGGTAAGGCTTACTCCAGTTCCTTTAAGTTCGTTCGCAATTGAGTGCGAAAATGAAAGCAAATATGCTTTTGTTGAATAATATACCGACATTAACGGTCCGGGTTGAAATGCCGCCATTGAAGCTACGTTTAAGATTTTTCCATGGTTTCGTTTCAGCATCCGGGGAAGAAATAATTTGGTAAAGAGTGTTGGAGTGAGAATGTGCAACTGAATCATTTTTTGTTCGCGATCCCAAGCCGTATTCGCAAAGAATCCAAAAACGCCAAATCCGGCATTGTTAATCAGAATGTCGATCTCAATGTCCAATGCCGATATTTTATTGTAAATATCAAAAGCTGCTTTTCTTTTGCTTAGGTCCGCCACATAAATAATACAGTCATTATTAAATTGGTTTGCCAGGTTCGCACTTTTATCTGATAAAGCTTCATAATCAATATCAACAAGAACCAGGTTATAATGATCAAGGCTTAGTAACTTCGCAAATTCAAAACCAATTCCGTTTGCAGCACCTGTTATCAATGCCCACTTTTTCATACAATATACTTAATAGTCTTTATCAGTATCTGTTAAAAAATAAGAAAAGTTCGCCGGGATCTTAGTTCGGGTCTTTTCTTCATAAAATAGTCTGAATTTCGGATCGGTACAACCTAAAGGTACGCCAATTATCGTTATACATGAAATTGGGAAATCATAACTTTCAGCGCGTTATTGCAATTTTTGCAATAATTTTTCTTTGGAGGGTTTGATAATTGTAAATAAATCGAACCCGGAGTGAGTTTGAACTTTTTAGTTGTAATTAAAGCAAAAGATGTCGCGTTTTATGAAGCCGGATATTTAGGCAATGCAAATTTTAACGGATAGAAGTTTCTGTAAACTTTGGCTATGCGCCTAAAAAAACAAAAATCCGTTCCTTTTTTAAAGAACGGATCTCCTATTATTTGGGATATCTTTATTCAAACAGATTATTCAACAACCCGCCACTGGCTTCTTTGCGGCTGTTGGGGCCAAAAGAACTAAGCTGTGCAATTAGTTTGCGTATTGGCATCGACTGTAACCATACTTTCCCGGTTCCACGAAGAGTGGCTAAAAACAATCCTTCACCACCAAAAACCATCGAGCGCAGTCCACCGGCTTGCTGAATATCGAAATCGATTGATTCTTCAAAGCCAACCACACATCCGGTATCAACCCGGATAACCTCGTTGTTTAATTGACGTTCAATAACGGTTCCGCCGGCATGAATAAATACCTTGCCGTCACCTTGAAGATACTGAAGAATAAAACCTTCGCCACCAAAAAATCCGGCACCAAGCTTGCGGTTAAAACGCATCGAAATTTTTGTTCCCAACGCAGCACAAAGAAATGCATCTTTCTGAACAATAAGCGATCCACGATGATCTGGTAAATTAATCGGAACAATCGTGCCCGGATAAGGAGCCGAAAACGCCACATGCTTTTTTCCCCAGCCCTGGTTAGTGAAATGTGTGATGAACAACGATTCGCCGGTTAACAGACGTGATCCGGCAGAAAGTACTTTATCGAAAAATCCGGCGCGAGGATTGGATCCGTCGCCCATTTTGGAGTCAAAACTTATTCCGTCTTCCATGTAAAGCATCGCGCCAGCCTCGGCAATGACGGTTTCACCCGGGTCGAGTTCAACTTCCACCAATTGAATGTCGTGACCCACAATTTTGTAATCGATTTCGTGTGATTGCATGAATTTTAATTTTATTGAATCTTAACGTTTTTAACAATGTTACCAAAGTTACTGAATGTGATAAAATTGACTGAGGTTTTTCGACGAGAAAGTTGAATTTACCGGTAAAACCGTTCAGGGCAAAAGTTAAAGTGAATGTTAAAAGCGAATTGGGCCAGGAGAGAAGCAGTCTGCAAAATGATCTAAAGCGAATCAAATTTCAATCACATTCCCTGATTTTGCCGGAATAAATGGAAAACTTCGGTGAAATGCTGTCTGCGCCTGAAATCCTGTACAATGCGATGGAACAACCTGGTTCACCTTCATCGATTTTAACCAGTCAATGGTTTTGTGGGTAATTTCGTCGTCGTTTTGCAAGTGAAATCCACCAATTACAGTATGAATATTTTTGATTCCGGTAACCTTTTGGGCCTGTGCTGTCATGTTGCAAATACCTGAATGTGCGCATCCTGAAATAACGACTAATCCTTTCGATGTAACTATAGCCAAACCTGAATCATCCATGACAAAATCTTCGCTTCCATCTTCTTTTACAAAGGCTGTTTTCATATTCTCGAAAGCTGTTGTACGCGGTATTTCGCCCAAAAAATAAATCTGATCCGAAATTTGCACGGCGTCTCGGCTTTTTTGCAATTCGAATTTCGAGTTGATTTCCGATTCTGTCCATTTGATGCCAAGTTCTGTATGATTCGATTTTCGGTATCTTTTTAAGAAAGTATCCGGATGGCAAATCACTTTACTGCCCTGAAATAGCATCAATCCACCGGTATGATCATCGTGCCCGTGACTAAGTACAATGGTATCGATTTTTTTTAGATCAATTTTCAGTACTTCTGCATTGTAAGCAATCAAATCCGACGACCCTGTATCGAACAAAACAGTGCGATCGGCTTCAATTAGGAACGAAAGTCCATGTTCGGCACGACACCATCTTCCGGCTACGTTGTCGTTAAGTACGGTTATTTTCAGTTTTTGGAGTGGCTTCATAAAGTGGAATTTCTACATAAAATGAGGTGCCGTTCGTGGCAGAAGTTTCATACCAGATTTTTCCGTCGATTGTTGTGATAATGTCGCGGACAATAGATAATCCCAATCCCATTCCACTGGTTTTGGTTGTAAAATTGGGCTCAAAAAGTCTTTGCTGAGCTTCAGGACTAATGCCTGAACCATTGTCGGTTATAGTGATTTGAACCATTGCATTAATGCGTTGAACGTGAATCCGGATTTCCCCTTTTTTATCTGGAGGAATGGCTTGAATCGCATTTTTTATCAGATTTAAAAATGCCCTGGAAAGTTGCTCTTTGTCTGCAAAAACGATGGCTTCTGGCAGATTAGTAGTGTCAAGCGTAAAAAGCAGATTTTGGTTTGGTTCAAAAAGCGAACTTAAGTTCTTTAGAATTTCTATCAGGTTAATCGCTTCATTTCTGGCTTTTGGAATTTGCGCGAAATTCGAAAATTCAGTTGCAATTCCTGATAGTGTGTCAATTTGCTCAATCAGGTTTTTGGTTACCCGATCAAAAAAATCGTCGTAATGTTCTTTGCCTTCAATTTTTGCCCGCTGTAAATATTGAATGTTAAGCTTCATTGGCGTTAGAGGATTTTTAATTTCGTGGGCAATTTGTTTAGCCATTTCGCGCCAGGCCGATTCGCGTTCCGACCGGGCCAAAAGTTCGGCGCTCTCAACCAGTTCATCAACTTTGTGATTATATTCCTTCACCAAAGCGCCAATTTCATCTTCTGCCTGGTAATTAATTTGTTCATTCTTTTTTCCAAGCTGAATTCCACGTAGTTTATCACGAATCAAACTCAAAGGCTGCGTTATTCGATTCGATAAAATTACAGCTACAATTACACTGGCCAGAAAAAGAATCAGGTATAAATTAATAAATGCCACGATAAACGTTGAGATGCCTTGTTTTAATTCGTCTTCACGGGTAAAATACGGTAGATTCAGGTAGCCCAGATAATCGCCTGCATTGTTTAATATGGGTTCGTAAGCCGATAAATAGGAGAGGTCGCCGATTTTTTCAGGCTGAAAATAATTGAGCTGATAGCGCTCGGACAGTTCATAAAACGCCTTCGAATTCATGCGTTCAGAAATAATTCCTTTGGCAAAGATTTCTGGTCGCGATGTTGCTATCATTTCGCCGTTTACATCGTAAATATTAATATCGGTCCTAAATATATTCGACAATTTATACAATTCGGTATATAGCCATTGCTGCAATTCCGGGCTGATTCGATTTTCATATATTAACCTGCTTTTTATCTCCTCCGAAATCGATTTAATCTTTTCCTGAAGGTCAGTCTGGTGTCGAACGCGATACTCCTGAATGTTGTAATAAATTGTTCCGGTGGCCACAAAAAGTAGCGAAATCAACACGATGGAAATAATTGAAACCTGGATCCTGAAACGCAGGTCCTGCGGTATAATCAGTTTCCTGAAATTCGAATTTCCGGCCAGTGAAATCAGGAGCGCGAATAAAAAATAAAATACAAAAATATAGGGGAACGAAATGAGGTAATCGGCAAATTTCAATGATTTATTGCTCACAATGATGCAATTCTTTTCATCGAAATTGTAAACCAGATGATCGTAGCCGTCCCATTTCAATAACTCAAATTCCGAATTTGTATTTCGGGGAATGTACGATTGCAAATACCTGTTGTACGTGTATTCGCCCGACATATTCACAAGTTCTTCATCAAAATATTTAGCGTACGAAAGATATTTATAGCGAAACGGTCTGACGATCGAACGGTCCATCAGCAATTCGGGGAATCCAATTCCTTCAGAAAATATTTTTGAATCAATTTCAATGAACACGGAAATACCGCTCGGAATATCTGCACGCTGGTAGTGAAGCTCTCCGAAATACGACACCCGACCGTTCATGTTGTTCATGAAATAAAATTTGCTTCCCGGAATATTGGTGCCTGAATTTGCAATCATATTTTTGAAATACGGGAAACATGGTTCCGAAACATCTTCCGACTGAATGTAAACGTTGTCGTTGCCGGCACAAGCTATAACCTGAATGTCGTATTTTCGGAAGTACCCGCTGAAATACGTTCGCATAAGGTAGTTTTCGAGTTCGTTGTATGGCGGAATAAGTAGCGAAGGAATAATTGAATCGGTATTGAACTGATTTTGCATACGGGCGAGGTAGACTTCTGCAGTTGCATCTTGCTCCGAACTCAAATTGATCGCCAACAGTTTTTGAACCTGAATGTCGCGCTTATTTACGGTATTGTATACAACCATTAAACTAACAATGGAGAAGAGCGAAATAAAAAGTATGGAATAAGACAGCGAATTTGGTGAGATATGCATGCGCTTAATTTGACACTGCAAGACGTTCACCCCAAAAAACAGCGTCAAAATATACGACCAGCCCGCCGGAAAGAACACGCATAAGACAACCGACAATACGAATAGCGGAAGGTTAATTTTCACAAAACGACTGTTCCTGTTCAGATATTCCGTGCGTTCAATAATCTTCAGATGGATCAGGAAAACAGAGAAAAGTAACAATGCAATGGCCAGGTAACCGCTCACACTATACAGATCGATGTCGGTGATACGGTTTAATTTATACGTGATGTTGCTGTTCTTAATTAGGTTTTCGATCAGGTAGCTCACCAATTCGTAGAGCAGACCTATAAATGTAAAGGCCGGAATAACAAGCGGTTTGCTTAGCTTTTCGTCCGCCGGAAATTTTTTAACAAATACCACACTCCAGAAAAAGAAAAGAATAGTGATAATGAAAAAGTCGCCCAGCGATGGCAGCCAGGTTGAAACGGCGTAATATTGAGCGCTGAAAAGCGGAAACCGGTTGATGATGGCTGGTATGCCGAAAATAATGTGAATCCAGTATATAACGAACAACACGATAAGCAGTAAGAACATTTTAACTCCGAAGCCTTCCTCCTTATAGTATCCAAATTGCTGGTAGAGTGAAAGTAACAAAAACACGAAGCCGATAAAATACAGAAATATAGGGAAATACAGTTGCGATTCGTTGAACGTCTTTTGCCCGCTTGGAATTACCGAGAAAAGAAAATTGTTTTCTATATCGTTTATTTCGTAGGTGTTATTTATTTTCGAAAGGCTGATTCTGAAGTTGGCTGGTAGCTTAAACGGAGCGACAAATCTGTTTTTCAGGTACTGATTTTCGTACGAGTAATTGTTCTTTATAAGTACCAATCCAATCAACTCATACTTTCCCACAATCCTTTTCTGGGTTACAAAAATTCCGTTTGGCAAATTTAAAACCCTGTTCGTGTCCGATATTTTTTCCGGTAAATTCGGAAATGCAAATTGGTTGTCCGACCAATAAACCATTTTCTGGTTCCTGAAAATAAGAAATCCGAGTGCATCACTTCCAAACAGGTGATTTAAATCCGAGAATGTTGACGCGTAATTTTCATTTGCCAACTCCGATAAGCGTTTTTCGGCTCTGTTTAAATAGGTCGAAAGTTTATATTCCTGATTAATTAAAGTTTTGTTGAAATTCTGAATAAGCTTAATTTCCGGATGATTATTCAGGGTTTGGTTTTCCTGAATGGCTGCCAGCACAAAAAACAGGATGGAAAGTGCATACAATATGTATTTTTTGTATTCCTTCATGCTACAAATTAAGCAAATTACAGGTTGTGCCGGTTACCTCCGGAAATTATTTAAACACATTTTGTTAACAAAAAAGAAGCCAATAATATTTACGTCCATTCATTCGCTTCAGATTATTGGTGGTGATAGGGTTCTCCTTTCAGAATGGTCATTGCTCGGTAAAGTTGTTCCGCAAAAATTAGCCTGACCATTTGGTGTGAAAAAGTCATTTTCGAAAGGCTTATTTTGCCGTTTGACCGCGCATAAATACTTCCTGAAAATCCATAAGGTCCGCCAATTACAAAGACCAGCCGTTTTAGCCCCGATATCATTTTTTTCTCCAGAAACCGGGCAAAATCAACTGATGAAAATTCAGTTCCCTGTTCATCAAGCAAAAGTAATTCGTCACCGGGAACAATTTGCTGTAAAATAAGCTCACCTTCCTTTTCCTTCTGAAGTTCTTCGCTAAGGTTTTTCGAATTTTTCACATCAGGAATCACTTTCAACTCAAACTGGATGTAGTGTGGAATCCGCTTCAAAAAAATATCGATTCCCTTTTGCAAATACGCTTCATCGGTTTTTCCGATTACCAGCAGGCAAATCTTCATATCAGAATTTATTGACTTTTACACGATTCAATACCCGATTGACTTTCCGGCGAAAATATGCAGGAATCCGGTTTATTTAACCGAAATCCATAAGCTTTCCCTTATCATTTTTCAGGTATTCGAAATTTGTTACCTTTACAAAGGTATTTCTTTATAGAAAAAATTGCACGGTTTTTGGTAATGATTCACGCTGAAAGTAATTCGTACAAAAATTGTTAATCATGAAAACTTCTAAATTGAAACTGATATTTTTAGTATTTGGTCTTTTTGCACTAACTTCTTATTCGTTCGCTCAAATACCCGATGAAATTGTGGCTGGAATTCAAAGTGGCAACGATGTTACATTGGCTCAGTATTTTAACGAAAACGTTGAGCTGGTGGTGGAAACACACGACGATGTTTACAGCAAAGCTCAGGCACAGCAAATTGTTGCTGAGTTTTTTAAAGCAAATAAACCAAAGCAGTTCAGCATTGTACACCAGGGAGGAAAAGAAGGCGCCCGTTATGCCATTGGTCGTTTAACCACCAGTACGGGGGTGTTTAGGGTATATTTTCTCCTGAAAAATAAGAACAATAACTCCTACATTCACCAGTTACGAATTGAAAAACAGGGTTAATGCCTGAAATGGTTCCAAAGAAATTGATTGTAATTTGGGAAGGAATTCTGGCCAGGGCAAAAAAAGTCACTCTTCCCGGATTCGACAGAATGCCTCTCTATGATGTCATGGTTTTTTTCTGGCGGAGTATTGTCGACGGCGCGCTGTCTACCCGGGCTTCAGCCATTGCTTTCAGCTTTTTTGTGGCCATGTTTCCGGCAATCATTTTTCTGTTTACGCTCATCCCTTATATCCCGATCGAAAACTTCCAGAACGAACTTTTTTTACTGATCAAAGATATGGTGCCGGGAAATGCTTTTAAGGCTATTGAGGATACTGTTCTCGACATTCTGACCCGGCAACGCGGTGGTTTGCTCTCACTTGGATTTTTCATGGCGCTTATTTTTTCAACCAACGGATTTGCTTCCATGATGACTGCGTTTGATGCTTCACTGCATAGTTTTGAGCGGCGGACCTGGGTCGGACAAAGGCTCATTGCCTTATTACTTCTTGGTATTTTGTCGGTTCTGTTAACTGTGGCCATTGCCTTAATTACCTATGGACAACATACTATCAATTATCTGGCACTTAACGGTTATTTGAAAGATCATTTTACCATTTACATGCTTTCAATTGGGAAATGGCTGGTCATTCTGATTTTGTTTTTTATGGCGAATTCATTTTTGTATTACCTTGCTCCGGCCAAGAAAACCAAATGGCGTTTTATTTCGGCAGGAGGCACGTTGTCCACCGTTCTGTGTGTCGCTACTTTCCTCGGTTTTACTTATTACATCAATCATTTCGGACAATACAACAAACTTTACGGTTCCATCGGAACATTATTGGTAATTATGCTTTTAATGTATTTACTTTCTATGATTTTACTGATAGGCTTCGAGCTTAACGCCAGCATCAACGAAGCAGTAAAACAATCGAAACGCGGATTCTTGCATCGAAAATAAGTGAAGATATTTGCTTTTATATAGCTTGCTAGGTGATTGAAAACTGCGACCGAAAAGTCTTTTACTTATTTCCCTGATCGAAACAGAATTTCTTTTTCTTCTTTCGACAATGAATCGTAGCCCGATTTGCTGATTTTTTCCAGAATTTCATTCATCCTCAGCATCTCTTTATTTTTCTGCCGGTTGTATTCAATATCGTCGACAGGTTTCCGATAAGTAATTTTAACCTTGGGTTTCGGTTGGAACAATTTTTGGGTTCCTTTGAATAAACTTCCGATCAATTTCCCCGGATCAATTCCACGACGCAACTGAAGAATGTAAATCATACCCCAGAAAGCTCCTCCCAAATGTGCCAGATTTCCACCGGCATTGGTCGACGAAATACCAATAACGTACATTACAATCGAAAAAAGTGCCAGATATTTCATCCTGACCGGCCCAATAAACATTAAGTGTATGGTGTGATTTGGGACATACATGGCCAGTGCTGCGACAATGGCTACAACCGATGCAGAAGCACCCAAAAGTCTGGAATCGGCAACAATTCCGGAGAAAACAGGAAATAAATTGAAGCCTGCCACATAAAATAATCCACCGGTAATTCCACCCAAAAGATAAATAGCAACTAATTTTTCCTGGCTAAAATAACTCGTGAAAATTTGTCCCATCCAATACAGCCAAAGCAGATTAAACAGAATATGTAAAAATTCGAAATGCAGAAACATATAGGTTATAAGTGTCCACGGACGGCTGGCCAATGTACTGAAATCGGCCGGAAGCGCCAGCCAGTCAAGAAGTGGGAACGGCGTTCCGGAGAGAACAAAAAATACATTAATAATCCTGATCAAAATAAAAACACCAAGATTAATGTAGATGAGCCGAGTTAAGGCTGATCCTTCTCTGAATGATTCTTTTATTTCGTCCCAAATATTCATTTTCAATATATTGTTGTATCGGTTTCTTTTGTCGGGTCAGAATATGGCCGGACTTTATTAACAAGGGTTGCCTTCAACCTTTTATTAATAAAAATGATTCGTATTTCTGTTCCAGTATTTGATCATGATAAATCCGAAGAGCATGCCACCCAAATGCGCAAAATGCGCGATGTTACTTCCGGTATTTGCAATTCCACTGAACAATTCGATTGCGCCATAACCCATCACAAAATATTTGGCTTTAATAGGGATTGGCGGAAAAAGCAACATGAGTTGCGTATTTGGGAAAAGCATCCCGAATCCAAGCAGAATACCGAAAACTGCTCCAGAAGCGCCAACAGTAGGAGTATTTAAGATCAGGTTTAATTTGCCGGCTGAACCAACCCAGTTTTTCCCCTGTTGCAAGATATCTGCTCCCTGGCTAAATACCTGTTGAACATCTTGCGGATTCATTTTGGCGGCGATATAATGAAACTCAATGTAGTTCACAAAGCTATAAAAGACGGCAGCGCCAAGTCCTGTCACAAAATAAAAAATGAAGAAGCGTTTCGGGCCCCACACGCTTTCAAGTACACGCCCAAACATCCATAGTGCAAACATATTGAAGACCAAATGCATAATTCCGCCATGCATAAACATGTGGGTCACCAGTTGAAATGGTTTAAATTCGGGTGACTCAATGTAATGCAGACCTAAAATATTTGCAAGATCGATTCCACGCATTTCAAGAACGTAGGTTACAAACAGCATGATTGCATTAATAATAATCAGGTTTTTTACAACCGGGGGAATTGTATTGATACTGGGTCTGAAATTTTGCATCGTATGAATTGTTTATATCTATTTTCGGTTAAAACTGTAATGGGTCATCCAATTTCAAGAATCGCACCAACTTTTAACTTATAAGTTTTTAACTTAAATTTCACCTCTTTTACAGGTCAAATTGTCACTTTAATAATTTTTCGAAATCTTCCAGCGGCATAATCGAAAGCACTTTCTTGCCTTTTGGCGAAAAATTGGGAGTCTGACAAGCGAACAAATTATCGATCAACTCATTTATTTCGTCCGGTTTCAAGGTTTGTCCGTAAGGAATAGCCGATGCCTGTGCCAGCGAAATGGCTACAGCTTCTCTTGCTTTTTCCTGAAGGTTGACCGGCGAATTCTTAATTTCTTCAAGCAAACTTTCAATAATTTCGATGGGCGAATTTGTGTTTAACACCCCTGGTGTACCATTGATAATGAAACTGTTTTTCCCAAAATCACGAATATCGAAGCCTAATGCTTTAAGATCGGGCAGAATGCTTGCCAGTAACGTCGCATCCGAAGCGTTTAATTCAAAAGTCTCCGGGAAAAGCTGCTGCTGGCTTGCAACTTCGTTGTTTTCCAAAACCTGGATCAGCCGCTCGTACAAAATTCGTTCGTGTGCCCGCTTCTGATCAATCACCATTAGTCCTGATTTAACAGGTGTCAGGATGTATTTGTTTTTAAACTGAACAGAACTTTTTGCCGTTTGCTGTTCATTTATCTTAAACTGAACCGGTTCTGTGTGTTGATTTTCAGGAGGTAAATCCATTTGCGGTTCCAGCCCTTTGTACAGCGACTGCCAGTTCGTCTGGGTTGCCCTTAGGTTTGCTGTTGGCGAAAAGCTGCTGTTGTTTCCTGAATAACTCTTTGTCGGTGTTGGTGTTTCAAACGGATTATAGGCTGGATTCACTTTGATCTCCGGGGCTTGTACATCGGCAAAATCGCGAAGCGGCATCGGAATATCAACACTTCCGGCCTGATCGAAATCGATTGACGGAACTACATTGAATTTCCCCAAAGCTTCGCGCACTGAGGCATTCAGGATTTGCCAGATCGCCGATTCATTCTCGAATTTAATTTCTGTTTTCGTTGGATGAATGTTTACATCGATGTCGGCAGGGTCGAGATCAAACGAAATGAAGTACGACGGAATAGAATCGGGCGGTAATATTTTTTCGTAAGCCTGCATGATGGCCCGGTGAAAATAAGGGTGCTTCATGTACCGTTTGTTCACGAAAAGAAATTGTTCGCCAAACGTTTTGCGGGCAAATTTAGGTTGCCCCACAAATCCTGAAATTTTAACCAGCGTCGTTTCTGTATCAATCGGAACCAGGCTTTGGTTGATGCTTTTCCCGAAAATGGAAACAATCCTGACTCGTTTATTGGCAGATGGTAATTCATACACCACCGACCCGTTGTGGAACAGTGAAATGGAAATTTCAGGATTAGCCAAAGCAATTCGTTGAATTTCGTTGATGATGTGCTTGAGTTCTGCCGGATTCGATTTCAGGAATTTACGACGGGCCGGCACATTGAAAAAAAGGTTCTTAATCTGAAAATTGGTGCCATTGTCGCACTGCACAGGTTCCTGTGTAATGACTGTTGAGCCGGAAATATGAATGAACGTTCCGAGATCTTTGTCGTGTTCTTTGGTGCGGAGTTCAACTTCGGCAATGGCGGCAATGGATGCCAGCGCCTCGCCCCGAAAGCCCATGGTTCGAATGGCAAAAATATCGTTGGCCGATTTTATTTTCGAAGTGGCATGGCGCTCAAACGACATGCGGGCATCGGTATCCGACATGCCACAGCCGTTGTCGATAATCTGGATCAATGTGCGACCGGCATCTTTGACGTTGACCTTAATCTGGCTGGCGCCCGCGTCAATAGCGTTCTCAACCAATTCTTTTACCACTGAAGCCGGTCGTTGAATGACCTCTCCGGCGGCAATCTGGTTGGCAACCGAGTCTGGAAGTAATTGAATGATATCTGCCACTTTTCTGTTCGGCTATTTCAATAATAAATAAAATAATGCTGAAAGAATAATGACAATGTAAAGCAGGCGCATATTCGATTTTCTGCGTGCTTCGGCAATAGTTTTGCTGTGAAAATTTCCGGAAGCATTTCTGAATTTGCCTTTTATATTGGCTCCGTATGATACTCCGGATTGTTCACTGCTTTCCATCTCCAGTTCTCGTTTAATTCTTTCTTCGCGCTCCTTCATCGCTTCTTTTTGCGGATCGTAGAAACGTGTGCCAATCGTAAACTGCTTCGCTCTCGGCAAATGCATAAATTTCATTCCCATGGTCTTCTCTTTTAATCTCACAAAATTAACAATTCTGAATGAATTTAAGCAATTTACTAAAACCGGTTGTAGGTTGCGGTTTCGATGAAATGCAGTGAAGATTGAATTGAGAAAAATTTAGTTTCTGCCGGAAGAAAAGAAGATCCCCGAAAAAGAAAGTTCCTGAAACAAGGAGATAAAGTTCTCATCAAGAAATGTTGAAGGACTTTTTCTGAATAGTTCAGCAACTTTTTCTCTGAAGTTGAAAACGAGTTTGAAAAATGGCGAGCAGGTCCTGTGGGAAAGATGAAGTTCATGAAAAACATCCTGTGGTACTGCAACGATGGTGTAAGTAGTATAATAATATCGAATTTATTGAATTCGCTGTCCTGACTCATCCCTTCGCATCGGTTGACTGAGCTCGCGCTTTAATCTGCGATGCTGTTTGAAAAGTCTAAATATTCGTAATTCTCGTCATGCTGAATTCCAGACTGGCGGCTGGCAGGTATTTCAGCATCTCGTACAATATCAGCAGATTCCGAAATAAATTCGGAATGACTTCCCGTCATTAAGCATTTAACACAACACTAGCTCAGTTCTTTCCCAAATATCCTGAAACGTTTGTAAACACGGCCTCCCATTTTTTCCATTTCGGCCCTGACTTTGGTATTGTATTCCAGTTCAAGGTGCGAGTCTATCAGGGTTTTCCCGGCTTTCATGGCCGATTCGAGCATTTTAACTCCCATCAGCACGTCGAGTCCTTTTCCACGGTATTCCGGATCAATTCCGCCAAGCAGCAGATTTAACTGTTTGGTCTTTCGGGCCGAAGCAAAAATCTTGAATATGCCAAAGGGTAGAATGTACCCCCTGGCACTGCGGATTCCGTCGCCAATGTGCGACATTCCAATCACAAAAGCGATCACTTGATTCTGATCGTTTACCACAATTTTTATAAAGCGTGGATTGATCAGGAAAAGATACCGGTTGGCAAAGTCATCCATCTCAGCTTCAGAAAACGGAATAAATCCAAATATCTCAGTAAATGTCTGGTTTAAAAGTTGCAACACCGGATGAATATAGGGCTTGACTTTCCGTCGGGAATCGAATTCCAAAACATGCATACCATGGTTTAGCCCGAGTGCCCGTTCGTATATTTTCAGGTAAAACTCCGGAATCGTTTCAGGAATTTTAATTTGGTAAACAACCAGGTCAACTTCTTTGGTATATTCATTTTTCTCGATCAGTTCAACCTGATAGGGGAAATTGCAATTGGAGGCAATCACAGCAGGCTCATCAAATCCTTCAATCAGGAAACCCTGCGGATCTTTATCGGAAAATGCCAACGGGCCGACCAACCGAGCCATCCCCTTTTTACGCGACCAGTTTTCAATGGCATAAATCAATGTATCAGCAACTTCAGGATCGTTCCAGGTTTCGAAGAAGGCGAACCGGGCATTCTTTTCGTTGTGTTTTTCGTTGTATTTCCGGTGAACGATTCCCATAATTCGCCCAACAACTTCTTTATTTCGGATGGCCAGCAACAGAATTGTATCGCACGAGTCGAACGATTTGTTTTTCTTCGGATCGAAAAATTCCCGGTCGTCCATGTAAATGGGAGGTACCCAGTTGGCATGATCCTTATGAATTTTAGCCGGTAAATGAATAAACTTGTGCAGATCTTTTTTTGTTTGTACTTCCCGGATAACGATTTCGCTGTTCGCCCCTTTTTCCCGATTGCTGATCTCCATTTGCCTGGTTTGAAGTTTCTGGTTATGATGCTCGTGCAGGGGTACCAAGATATTTTATTTTTCAATAGCTTGTAACAGTTTCTTAATGAAAATCAGATTTAATGGATTCTTCGCTGAATATTTGCCCTGTGAATAAAAAATTGATAACGCATTTCATCCCGGGTTTTTATCCATTTCTTTAAAATGTATCTTTGAGCAACTAAAAAAAATAGATCTTTTGAGCACTACTTCAAAATATGTTGAAACACCTTTGATGAAGCAATATTATGCCGTCAAAGCAAAACATCCTGATGCCGTTTTGTTGTTCAGGGTAGGCGATTTTTACGAAACTTTTGGCGAAGATGCGATACGTGCTTCGGGTATTTTAGGAATTACATTAACCCGTCGGGCAAATGGTTCGGCCAGTTACGTCGAGTTGGCCGGATTCCCATATCATGCATTGGACACCTATCTTCCAAAGTTGGTTCGTTCCGGTGCGCGTGTTGCCATTTGCGAGCAGTTGGAAGACCCGAAAATGACCAAAAATATCGTAAAGCGGGGAATTACAGAGTTGGTCACTCCGGGCGTTTCGTACAACGACAATATTCTGGAACACCGTGAAAACAATTTTTTGGCTTCGGTGCATTTCGACAAAAAGATGGCTGGAATTGCCTTTCTTGATATTTCGACAGGTGAATTTTTAACGGCTGAGGGTTCGTTTGAATACGTTGACAAACTTCTCAACTCATTTCAACCGAAGGAGGTGTTGTTTCAAAAAGGTAAAGGCGCCGATTTTGCTGCTTTGTTCGGAGGGAAATATTATACGTTTTCGCAGGATGACTGGGTTTACACCGAAGATGCTGCCAACGACCGCTTGATGAGGCATTTTGAAACCAAATCGCTCAAAGGTTTTGGCGTCCATGAATTGAATTATGGAATTATTGCTTCAGGAGCTATTTTACATTATTTAGACCTGACGCAGCATCACCAAACCAGGCACATTGTCAACCTTTCGCGCATTGAAGAAGATAAATATGTTTGGCTCGATAGGTTTACCATTCGCAATCTGGAACTTTTTTCGTCGATTAATGAGGGCGCAAAAACATTGGTTCAAGTGATTGACAAAACCATTTCGCCGATGGGTGCCCGTTTGCTGAAACGGTGGATTGCATTGCCTTTGAAAGAAATTGCGGCCATTAGCAACCGCCAAAATGTGGTGGAATATTTGGTAAAAGACTCCGGGTTAAAAGAGAATCTGGAAGAACACATCCGTGAAGTGGGCGATATTGAACGTATCATTTCGAAAGTGGCTGTTGGCCGTATTAACCCGCGCGAAGTGGTGCAGCTTAAAAATGCGCTGCAGGCTATTGCGCCTATTAAGCATTTAGCAGGGCAAGCCGATAATTCCAATCTGAAACGGTTTGCCGAACAATTAAATCCCTGCGAATCCATCCGCGAACGAATTGCAAAGGAAATCCACCCCGATCCGCCAACCATTGTTAACAAGGGAAGTGTAATTGCCTCCGGAGTTTCGGAAGAATTGGATGAATTGCGGACTTTAGCATTTTCAGGAAAGGATTATCTGGCCAAAATGCAGGAACGCGAGGCCGAGCGAACCGGAATTACCAGCCTGAAGATTGCGTTCAACAACGTGTTTGGCTATTACATCGAAGTCAGGAATACGCACAAAGACAAAGTTCCGGCGGAATGGATCAGAAAGCAAACGCTTGTTGGCGCCGAACGATACATCACCGAAGAACTAAAAGAATACGAATCGAAAATATTGGGTGCCGAAGAAAAGATTTTGGCCATCGAAGTTCGGTTATTCAATGAATTGGTGGTTGCTCTGGCTGAGTATATTCAGGCGATCCAGTTAAATGCCGCCATCATTGGGCAACTCGATTGCCTGCTTTCATTTGCCACCACAGCCATCGACTTTACTTACTCAAAGCCTGAAGTGAACGATTCGAAAGAAATCAGCATTAAAGGCGGTCGTCATCCGGTCATTGAGCATCAGTTGCCATTGGGCGAATCGTATATTTCGAATGATGTTATTTTGAATCAGGATGATCAGCAGGTTATTATTATTACCGGTCCGAATATGGCCGGAAAATCTGCTTTGCTCAGGCAGACTGCTCTGATTGTGCTCATGGCTCAAATCGGAAGTTTTGTGCCGGCCGAGGCCGCTCAAATCGGTTTTGTCGATAAAATTTTCACAAGGGTGGGGGGGGGGGGGGGGGGGGGGGGGGGGGGGGGGGGGGGGGTGGGGGGGGGGGGGGGGGTGGGGGGGGGGGGGGGGGGGGGGGGGGGGGGGTGGGGGGGGGGGGGGGGGGGGGGGGGGGGTGGGGGGGGGGGGGGGGGGGGGGGGGGGGGGGGGGGGGGGGGGGGGGGGGGGGGGGGGGGTGGGGGGGGGGGGGGGGGGGTGGGGGGGGGGGGGGGGGGGGGGGGGGGGGGGGGGGGTGGGGGGGGGGGGGGGGGGGGTGGGGGGGGGGGGGGGGGGGTGGGGGGGGGGGGGGGGGGGGTGGGGGGGGGGGGGGGGGGGGGGTGGGGGCGTCCGACAACATTTCACTGGGCGAATCTACATTTATGGTTGAGATGAACGAAGCAGCCAGTATCCTGAATAATATTTCGGATCGAAGCCTGATTTTGCTGGATGAACTTGGGCGCGGAACTTCAACCTACGATGGAATTTCCATTGCGTGGTCGATTGTGGAATACATACACGAACATTCGAAGTCGAAGGCCAAAACCATGTTTGCCACGCACTATCACGAGTTAAATGAGATGGAAAAATCGTTTGGCCGTGTAAAGAATTTCAATGTTTCGGTGAAAGAAGTGGGTAATAAAGTAATTTTCCTCCGGAAGTTGGTTCCCGGTGGAAGTAATCATAGTTTTGGGATTCATGTGGCCCGAATGGCCGGAATGCCACCTTCTGTTGTTCGAAGAGCCGACGAAATTCTGCTTCAACTGGAAGATACGCACCGAAAAGAAGGCCTTTCTAAGCCTCTGGAAGGCATGGCGGAGAAGCGCGAGGGATTCCAAATGAGCTTTTTCCAGCTCGACGATCCAGTACTGAAGCAAATTCGCGATGAGATCAAGAATCTGGACATCAACCAACTGACTCCTCTTGAGGCGTTGAATAAACTGAATGACATTAAAAAGATAACAGGACTCGACCGACCTTTCAAAAAATAATTTTCAAAATTTGGCTAAAGTTTAAATCCGCTTTTGGAGATAGAAAAAATAGGTATATATTTGCATCGCTGTTTTTAGGAGCACTAAACAGTACGTTCAGAAAGGATAAATGTCGCAGTTGCTACCGATTGCGGGATTGTATTGAATAAGGCATCAGGCGTTCGGAATGTAAATTCAGAACACCGAAATCTGCGAGAATAGCTCAGTTGGTAGAGCACGACCTTGCCAAGGTCGGGGTCGCGAGTTCGAGTCTCGTTTCTCGCTCTTTTTTAAGGAGGCCCGGATGGTGGAATCGGTAGACACGCAGGACTTAAAATCCTGTGGCCATTGGCTGTGCGGGTTCAAGTCCCGCTCCGGGTACTTTTAAAAGCAAGTTCAGCATTTATTGCGAGAATAGCTCAGTTGGTAGAGCACGACCTTGCCAAGGTCGGGGTCGCGAGTTCGAGTCTCGTTTCTCGCTCATACAGAAAGCACTTCAGGAAACTGAGGTGCTTTTTTTGTTTTCACTAACTTTGAGATTATGGATACTGAAAGCTATTTTGTTTACGTGATTTCAAATGAACAGGAGGTTCCGTTCCATCATATTCTTATGGATTTTATTTCTTTCCTAAAAAGTTCCTATCTATAAATTCCCGAAAAAAATGACTGGTATTTTCGAGTATTATATTTTGTTGTTACGCTGTTATGAATCATATCTTGTTTGTTTAAATCTTTTTATATTGGAGTTTGTTATGGAAAAGATAATTTAATTTTATTTTTCAGGACTCTTGAAAACTTATTTTAAAGTTGCATTAATTCGATTTTGTTGTAATTGATCCGGATTAATGATACCTATAAGTCTTCGTATAAAGAGCATCAGAAATAAATATCATAAACATCAAACGATATGACTAAGGTTTATTTATCAATTGTTTTTGTATTCCTTTTAGGAATGAACTTTGCATTTGGGGAAACAGACGAAGCACGACTTTTGCGTTTTCCCACCATTTCAGGAAATCAGCTGGTATTTAGTTACGCTGGCGATTTGTACACCGTGTCTGCTGATGGGGGGACTGCAAGAAAATTAACCAGCGACATCGGATATGAGATGTTCGCCCATTTCTCGCCTGACGGAACCCGGATCGCCTTTACAGGTCAATACGATGGCAACACTGAAGTATTTGTTATTCCGGCTGAAGGTGGTGTGCCCAAACGGTTAACCTTCTCGGCAACGTTGGACCGTGATCAGATTTCGGACCGCATGGGACCCAACAATATTGTGATGTGCTGGACTCCTGATGGGAAAAGTATCATCTACCGTTCGCGGCAGGAAAGCTTCAACCCGTTTAAAGGCAAGCTAAACAAAGTATCGGTTGACGGTGGAATGCCGACTGAACTTCCATTGTCGGAAGGTGGTTTTTGCAGCTTTTCGCCGGATGGAAGCAAACTGGCCTTCAACCGGGTATTCCGCGAATTTCGAACCTGGAAGTATTACAAGGGCGGGATGGCCGATGATGTATCCATCTTTGATCTGAAAACGAAGGAAATTAAAAGGATAACCCAAAACGACGCACAGGACATTTTCCCGATGTGGGCTGGTGATGAAATTTTCTTTCTGTCGGACCGCGACCGTACCATGAATATTTTTGTGTACAACATCAAAACCGAAGCGGTTGAAAGAGTGACCAACTTCACCGAATACGATGTGAAGTTCCCGACCATAAACGGCGATTGGATTGCATTCGAGAACGGCGGGTACATTTATAAAATGAATGTCAAGGACAAAAAGCCGGTCAAAGTACCGATCTACATCAACAATGATTTTGAATATGCCCGCAACGATTGGCAGGACGCTTCAAAACACATTACTGATGGAGACATTTCACCCAACGGTGAGCGGGTTGTTTTTTCAGCGCGCGGAGAAGTCTTCAGTGTTCCGGCGAAAAAAGGCATTACCTATAATTTGACACAAACTTCAGGTGTTCACGAACGTAGCGCCATTTGGTCACCCAACGGGAAATACATTGCGTATTTATCCGATCAGTCGGGCGAATTCGAGGTCTACATTCAAAATCAAAGCGGAGAAGGTAAGCCTATACAACTCACCACTGGTGCCGACACGTATAAATTTAGTCTGGATTGGTCGCCCGACAGTAAAAAGATCATGTGGTCCGATCGTAAGCTACGGTTGCGCTATGTAGATATTGATACAAAAAAAATTACGAATGTGTTTACTTCCGAATACGGGTTAGTTATGGCCTATAACTGGTCGCCCGACAGTAAATGGATCGCATTCAACAATCCAACCGACAATCAATTTTCGAAAATTTCGGTTTATAATCTGGATACCAAAGAAGTTTCCGACATTACCGACAACTGGTACAACTCGGGGTCTCCATCATTTTCCAGCGACGGAAAGTACATTGTTTTTGTTTCGGAACGCGATTTTAATCCTACTTATAGCCAAACGGAATGGAATCATGCCTATGAAAAAATGAGCAGAATCTATATGGCGATCCTTAACAAAGGAGTATCGTCGCCTTTTGCTCCTGAAAATGATACGGTAAAAGTTGAAACTGAGAAAAAAGAACCGGTAGTAACTGATCAGTTAAAAAGTAAAAAGAAAGACGATAAAGAACAAAAAGAAGAAGGTAAACCAGTCAAAATTGATTTTGACGGACTGGACAACCGGATTATCTCGTTGCCCATTAAGCCTTCGTATTACTACAACGTGTCGAGCATTGGCGACAAGGTTTATTACAACGAATATGGCGATGAAAGACAAGCTAAGGTATACGATCTGAAAGATAAAAAGGAAACCAGTTTAGGCGAATTCAATTTTGATATTTCGTCAAATTACAAGAAGATGCTGGTTCGCGAAGGCAAAAAATGGGGAGTGATTGATTTACCCACCAAACCCGTGAAACTTGATGAGACAATCGACTTGTCGGATATGAAAGCCTGGGTAGATTATCAGCAGGAATGGAAGCAAATTTACGACGAAAGCTGGCGCCAGATGCGCGATTTTTTCTATGTGGCAAATATGCACGGACTCGACTGGCAGGCCATGCACGATAAATATGCAGTACTGGTTCCATACGTGCGGCATCGTGATGATCTAACCTATATTATCGGTGAATTGATTGGTGAACTGAGCATTGGTCACGCGTATGTCGAAAGTGGCGATCGCCCCGAGCCGGAGCGGATCAAGACCGGCTTGTTGGGTGCAAAAATCAGTGCTGATCCTTCAGGGTATTTCAAGATTAACGAAATATTGGAAGGGGCCAATTGGAGTAAAAAGCTGCGTTCTCCATTGGCAGAAATTGGCGTTGAAGCCAAAGCCGGCGATTATATTGTGGCTGTGAACGGGCAAAGCGTAAAAACTACCAACGACCTGTTTTCACTGTTGGTTGGCAAAGCTAATAAGGAAGTAGAACTGTCGCTGAACGCCAAACCATCGGAAGAAGGTGCCCGTAAAGTGATCGTGACTCCAATTGCTGATGAAGCCGACTTGTATTACTACAATTGGGTGAAACACAACATTGAAACTGTAAGCAAAGAGACTAACGGTGAGGTTGGCTATATTCACATTCCGGATATGGGCCCTGAAGGATTGAACGAATTTGCTGAGTTATTTTATCCGCAACTCAATAAAAAAGGACTGATCATTGACGATCGCGGAAATGGAGGAGGGAATGTCTCTCCAATGATTATTGAGCGCTTGCAACGTGTAGTACAACGTTCAAACATTAGCCGGAACTTTACCCATCCAACGCCGGTACCCACGAAAATGATGCTGGGTCCGAAAGTTCTTTTGATGGACCGCTATTCGGCTTCTGACGGCGATTTGTTTCCGTACGCTTTTAAATATTACAAATTGGGAACGGTAATCGGAACGCGCAGTTGGGGCGGTGTGATTGGCATTAGTGGTTCCCTGCCATTTATTGATGGTGCCGACCTGCGCAAACCCGAATTTGCATCTTATTCACCAACAGAGAGTAAATGGATTATCGAGGGACATGGGGTCGATCCGGACCTTGTTCTTGACAACGATCCATATCAGCAATACATGGGGCACGATGCTCAGCTTGAAAAAGCTATTTCAGTGATCAAAGAGCAAGTAAAAACAGAATACAAACCATTGGCTCCGGTTCCGCAAGCTCCGGACAAATCGAAATGAAAATGGCAATAAATTGCTGAATAGTTTATACCGATGGGGTTAGGCAATTATTCTAAATTAATTCCTGATCTACTGAAAAATGGTTGTAAAAAGCACTTCGAAATTTCGGGGTGCTTTTTGTTTTTGTTAGGATTTTATTTTCAGGAATTATCGTTCTCTTCATGCGGTGTTCGAAGAGTTAGTTTAAGCCATAAAAATCCAATGGAACCCGCAACAACGGATGCAATCAGGACAGCAATTTTTGAACTGATCACTATTTCAGGATCATCGTATGCCAGGAGCGAAATAAAAATGGACATGGTAAACCCAATACCTCCAAGGAATCCGGCGCCAATAATATTTTTCCATTTTAGGTCATTCGGAAGTGCCGAAAGACCAAGTCCGACCCCAATGAACGAGAACAACCAAATACCCAAGGGCTTTCCAATGATTAAGCCAGCCAGAATACCCAGGCTATTCGATTGACTCAATCCGTTTTGCCATCCGTCGCCAATAGCAATGCTGGTATTTGCCATAGCAAACAGCGGTAGAATAAGAAAAGCGACAGGCTTGTGCAGCAGATGTTGTAGAATGAATGATGGTGATTTTTCTTCACCTTTACTGAATGGAATTACGAAGGCCAGTAAAACTCCTGTTATTGTCGCGTGAACTCCCGAATGCAGCATGAAATACCACATAGCTATACCGCCAATTAAATACGGAATCAGATTGTAAACTTTCAGTTTGTTCAGCAAGAGTAAAAAAAGCCAAATGCCCAGAACAATGAATAGATTAGTAAACGCGAGCGAGTTGGTATAGAAAAGGGCGATGATAATAATTGCACCAAGATCGTCGATTATAGCTAAAGCAATCAGGAATATTTTTAACGATGCCGGAACCCGATTTCCTAAAAGCGATAAAATACCGATGGCAAATGCAATGTCGGTGGCCATTGGAATACCTGCGCCCGATTGAGTGGCGGTTCCGAAATTTAGCGATAAATGGATCAGAGCCGGAAGAATCATTCCGCCCAAAGCGGCAACAATTGGTAAGCTGGCACTTTTAAGGTCCGAAAGTTCACCCTCGTATATTTCGCGTTCCAGTTCCAGTCCTATCAGGAGAAAGAAAATGGCCATAAGTCCGTCGTTAATCCAGTGAACGAAGTGGTGCCCGGCAACCTCAAATTGCCAAATGTTGGTGTAGGTATTTTGCCATGGAGAGTTCGCGAGTATAAGTGAGAGAATGGTCACGAAGAGCAAAATTAATCCTCCGGCTTTTTCACTTTTAAAAAATTCGGTGAATAGTTTTGTCAATATCATTTTCTGTTTCTGAATGTTGTTTATAGATAAGCACTTAAATTTAATAAAAGTTCAGGAATTCCGTGTTGGTTCAATTGCCATCCTGAAGTTCTTTCAAAATCCGGTATGAATTTAAGCGGGCCTGGTGGTCGTAAATATGCGAAACCACCATGAGTTCGTCGATTTGGGTATCATCGACAAACTTCGTCACTGAATCTTTTATTTCTGAAGGGTTTCCCACAAATGAGTATGTTAAGAACTGTTGCATAAGCGGCAGGTAACGTGGATCCAGTTTGAACGTGTGATCGGGAGGTTGAAGCGGACGACGGTTGTTCGTAAAAATTCCCAGAAAAACTTTCTCCATCGATGTTGCAATTAGTTTAGCCTGAACAGTTGTTTCAGCGGCAATAATGTTGACACAGGCTATGGCATATGGTTCTTTTAATTCTTTGGTAGGAACAAATTCAGATCGGTAAATATGCAAAGCACGGTGTAATTCCTGGGGAGCAAAATGACTTGCAAAAGCATAGGGCAATCCGAACGACGCTGCCAGTTTTGCACTTGCTGTGCTGGATCCTAAAATCCAGATCGGAATGTTAAGTCCTTCGCCGGGGATGGCCCTGACTGCACCATTTTTATTGTCAGGTGAAAGATATTTTTGTAATTGACGAACAGTATCCGGAAACTCAAAAGCGGCTCTGTCGTCGCGCTGCAAAGCTCTGGCAGTTACCTGATCGGTTCCGGGCGCCCTCCCAAGTCCCAAATCAATTCGGTTTGGATATAGAGAAGTAAGGGTTCCAAATTGTTCGGCAATTACCAATGGTGAATGATTCGGAAGCATTATTCCTCCCGAACCAACCCGGATAGTTGACGTGCCACCGGCCACATGGCCAATTAAAACGGATGTTGCCGAACTGGCAATGCTGGCCATGTTGTGATGTTCTGCCAACCAAAATCGGCGATAACCCAGCTTTTCTAACGTTTGTGCCAGATTAAGGCTGTTTTGAAATGTTTCGGTTATCGTTTTCCCTTCCAAAATCAAGGCGAGATCTAAAACTGATATCGGAATTTGCTTAAAATCTGTTCCCATTTTTTTATTCTTTCTACTTCAATTTCTGCAATGACGATGTCATGGCATTCTAAATTGTTAATTACATATTCTGTAAGAGAAACATTTGTTTGGATGAAAGGTTGTTCATATTCCGACTGATAATGGGTTTGTGATGAACCAAAGTTGACGAATAGTGTTGTAAATCAGGAGTGAAACGATGGTTTTATCAAACTTAAACTTTCGGTTATAAAAAGTGCTTGATCATATGAAAAGACCTAAGCTATCCGCTAAATCAATTTGGTTGATTCCGACGTTGTATTTTTTTGTCGCATGCTCTCCTTCTGAAAAAAACAACTACAATTCTTGGACTGAATATTTGGGAGGATCCGATCGCAATCATTACTCAATGTTGTCGCAAATTGACACCAGTAACGTCGCTCAGTTGGAAATTGCGTGGACGTATTCTTCCCCCGATTCCGGACAAATGCAAATGAATCCCATCATGGTTAATGGCTGTGTTTATGGCGTAACTGCGGCATTGAAAGCTTTTGCCCTTGATGCTTCAACTGGAAAAGAATTGTGGTTGCATACCGATTCCGCTTCGGCGAGTGGCACAAGTCGTGGAGTGGCTTATTGGGAGGACAAAAACGAAAAACGGATATTTTACACTGTTGGTGCTAAATTGCTGGCATTGAATGCGATGTATGGTAAGTTGATACCAACTTTCGGTAAAAATGGAAAAGTAAATTTGCATACCGGATTACCCGATGGTGCAAAAAACAAATTTATTGGAAGCACAACCCCTGGAACAATTTATCAGGATTTAATTATAATGCCAGTCCGGGTTGGCGAAGATGCCGGCGCCGCTCCGGGGTACGTGCAGGCATTTAATGTTCGAACCGGCGAATTGAAATGGACTTTTCATACCATCCCTAAACCAGGAGAAATGGGTTACGAAACATGGCCTGAAGATGCCTGGGAAAATAATAATGTTGGCGCGGTAAATAATTGGGCAGGAATGGCATTGGATGAAAAGACAGGAACCGTTTTTATTCCGCTGGGATCGGCTGCTCCCGATTTTTATGGTGCTAACCGGAAGGGAAATAATCTGTTTGCAAATTGCTTACTTGCTCTGAATGCCAGCGATGGTTCGTATAAATGGCATTTTCAGATGATGCACCACGATCTGTGGGATCGTGATCCTCCGGCGCCTCCAAATCTGATCACTGTTTCCAAAAATGGTAAGAAGATTGATGCGGTAGCTCAGGTAACCAAGCAAGGTTATGTTTATGTATTCGACCGAAATACAGGAGAGTCGTTGTTTCCGGTTGAGGAGGTTGCAGCATTACCCTCGGAATTGCCCGGAGAGGAATCTTCGGCCACCCAGCCTGTTCCAGCTTTGCCAAAACCATTTGCCCGACAGGCTTATCAGTTAACCGAAAAAGATATTAGTCCGTTTGCTCCGGATAAAGAAGAGCTTAAAAAAATATTGCTTGCGGCCGACAGACGATTGTTTGCACCTCCTGATACGACAAGTGTAATTATGTTGCCCGGATACGATGGAGGTGCAGAATATGGAGGCGCAGGAGCTGATCCAATCAATGGAATTATCTATATAAATGCCAACGAAATGGCTTGGTTTCTTCGGATGGAACGCCACCACGAATCGCATGCTTCAGGAAATGTCAATCAAATTTCGGCCGGTGAAGAAATTTATGCGAACAATTGTAGTGCATGTCACGGCGACGACAGGAAGGGCGATGCTTCAAGCGGTTATCCTGATTTAACAAAGGTCTCTGAAAGGCGATCGCCGGAGTTTGCATTGAATATGATTACCTCAGGAAAAGGAATGATGCCCGGATTTCCGGATTTAACCAAAGATGAAAAGCAATTGTTGGTAGAATATCTGTTTGGGTTGGAAAAAAAAGAAGCCGGTCCGTCAGTTGGTTCTTCAGGCCAGACTGCGGAAGATTTGTACAAATTTACCGGTTATAAGAAATTTCTGGACGGAAATGGCTTGCCTGCTATCTCGCCGCCTTGGGGATCACTTACAGCTATTGATTTGAATTCAGGAAAGCATATCTGGCAAACAACATTGGGCATAACTCCTGAACTTCCGGATCAGGATAATAACCCGACCGGTTGTGAGAGTTATGGCGGACCGATCATTACGAAAAACGGACTTTTACTGATTGCCGGCACGAAAGATGGGATGTTCCGGGCATTTAACCGTTTTTCAGGAAAGTTACTTTGGCAAACCAAACTTCCGGCAGCATCGTTCGCCACACCTGCAATGTACCGCTTTAAGGGCAAGCAATACATTGTTTTGGCTTGCGGCGGTGAAAAACTAGGCACCCCAAAAGGAAATCAGATTGTGGCTTTTGCTTTGAAGTGAATGCAATTATTTGATTTTTCTATTCCACAAAAAAAGCGCCCGGGATATCCAGAGCGCTTTATCCATATCTTTAAAAATTGTAATTATTTTTCCTGTTCTACCTGAATGGCTTGCCGAACTTTACTGCCGGGATAAACTTTCAGTGCTTCTTCCAGTATCTTTAGAGAAATTGCTAAATCTTCCTTTTTCAGTACGTAGGCAATTCGAACTTCATCTATTCCATATCCCGGAGTTGTATAGAAGCCAGTAGCAGGAGCCATAAAAATTGTTTGATTTTCATATTCAAAATCACTCAAAAGCCAGGCGCAGAACTTGTCAGAATCGTCAATAGGTAAACGTGCAACGGTATAAAATGCCCCCATCGGGATGGGCGAATAAACACCGTTTATGCGGTTCAGTCCGTCGACCAGAAATTTACGGCGTTCAACGTATTCGTCGTACACGTCGTGCATATATTCTTTGTTGTTTTCGAGCGAAGCTTCGGCCGCAATCTGTCCAATCAATGGAGGACTTAAACGCGCCTGACAGAACTTCATCACGTTTTTCTTCAGGGCTTTATTTTTGGTAATCAGTGCACCAATTCGAATTCCGCATTCGCTGTAGCGTTTCGAAACCGAATCGATCAGTACCACGTTTTGCTCAATTCCATCCAAATGGAAAGCCGAAATATAGGGTGCACCGGTGTAACAGAATTCGCGGTAAACTTCATCGGAGAATAAATACAAATCGTATTTCTTCACCATGTCACGAATCTGGTTCATTTCGCTGCGGTTGTACAAATAACCGGTTGGGTTATTGGGGTTGCAGATCATGATTCCTTTGGTGCGTGGCGTTATCAGCTTTTCGAATTCCTCCATTGGCGGCAACGCAAAACCTTCATCAATTTTTGCCGGAATTGATTTGATGACAGCTCCGGCAACGATCGCAAAAGCAGTGTAATTGGCATAAGCAGGTTCAGGAACGATAATTTCATCGCCAGGGTCTAAGCACGCTAAAAACGCAAAAGTTACGGCTTCAGAACCTCCGGAAGTAATAATTATATCGTCCGCGGTTACGTCGATTTTGAATGTATGATAGTACGCCGCGAGCTTTTCGCGGAATGATTTGATTCCTTCACTTGGAGAATACTCCAGAATTTTACGATCAATGTTTCGAATCGCATCAATCGCATTTTGCGGCGTTGGCAAATCCGGTTGCCCAATGTTGAGGTGGAACACTTTTCTTCCTTTTTCCTTGGCTTTGTCAGCCAAAGGAACCAGCTTCCGGATAGGCGAATCCGGCATCAAATTACCTCGTTCCGATGTTATAGGCATGTCTTAATAAAAAATTAACAATAAGGCGGCAAATATACGATTATCAATTCTAAATTAAAATTTTAGGTTTCTATTTAATGTGAAATTTTAATGCCCTAATAACTTTCATTTTGCAAGGGTTGGGGATGTATTTATGCCAATCCAAATTTAACTTGTATAACAGCCTTTTGATTTGAAAAGATATGATGTTTTTTATCATGTTTTCAAGGTGCAAATAATCTAATTTTGAGCCCATCAAACTCAATAAAAAACTACAGTGATGATTATAGGTGTTCCAAAAGAAATTAAAAATAACGAGAACCGGGTAGCGCTTACTCCGGCTGGGGTTGCAGAGATGATTAAAAACGGACATACTGTTTATATGCAAACAGATGCCGGAATGGGAAGCGGCTTTAGTGACGATGACTACATTCATGCTGGGGCCAACATTTTATCGACAATCGAAGAAGTGTATGCCGTTGCTGAAATGATTATTAAAGTAAAAGAACCTATTGAATCAGAATACAAGCTGATAAAAGAAGGTCAGATTTTATTTACATACTTCCATTTTGCTTCAAACAAAGCGTTAACTGATGCAATGATCGGAAGTAAAGCTATTTGTTTGGCTTACGAAACAGTTGAAATGCCTGATCGTTCGTTGCCTTTGCTGGTTCCTATGTCGGAAGTGGCTGGTCGCATGTCGATTCAGGAAGGCGCCAAATATCTGGAAAAAACTTACGGCGGTTATGGCGTATTACTTGGCGGAGTTCCCGGAGTTCCACCGGCAAAAGTGTTGATTATTGGTGGTGGAATTGTAGGAGCCGAAGCTGCTAAAATGGCCGGTGGTTTAGGTGCTGATGTCACAATTATCGATGTTAGCCTGAAGCGTTTACGTTACCTTGACGATATTATGCCAGCGAACGTAAAAACGTTGATGAGCAACGAATACAACATTCGCGAGATGGTTCGTAATGCTGATGTGATTATTGGTGCGGTTTTAATTCCTGGCGCTGTTGCTCCAAAGTTGGTTACCCGCGATATGATCCCGACGATGAAACCGGGAACAGTTATGGTTGACGTAGCAGTTGATCAGGGCGGTTGTTTCGAAACAACTGTTGCTACAACTCACGATCATCCAACTTTTGTAATTGATCATGTTATTCACTATTGTGTAGCCAATATGCCGGGCGCTGTGCCACGCACATCAACTCTGGCTTTGACAAACGCTACACTTCCATATGCCATACAGATTGCTAACAAGGGGTGGAAGAAAGCCTGTGTGGATAGTGAACCATTGAAAAAGGGGTTGAATGTTGTTAATGGGAAAGTCGTTTTTGAAGGAGTTGCTGAAGCCTTCGGACTTCCATATCAAGACGTTCAAACAGTACTTTAAATCCTGAAAACCCCTGTGAAACGGGGTTTTGCTTTTTATCGGAATTTTTCAAATCATAGAAAAGGTCGGAACAATCAATTCCGG
This sequence comes from Prolixibacteraceae bacterium, assembly GCA_963677955.2. Lineage (GTDB taxonomy): Bacteria > Bacteroidota > Bacteroidia > Bacteroidales > Prolixibacteraceae > Aquipluma. Next base: position 1,091,107 of record CAXXQR010000001.1, on the reverse strand, counting down.
CCTTTTTTCATTTTCCCCTGAAGGTTTTATTCGGCCAACGAAGTAATTTTTCTATTTTTGCACCTTCGTTTAAATAGATAATCAGAAAATACTCAATAAAATACCAAAAATGGAAATTCCAAGTAAGTACAGTCCCGCCGAAGTTGAAGACAAATGGTACAAATACTGGATGGAGAATAAATTTTTCCATTCAGAACCCGATGAACGTGAACCTTACACCATCGTCATTCCACCACCAAATGTCACTGGCGTGCTGCACATGGGGCATATGCTCAACAATACCATTCAGGATATTTTAACCCGTCGTGCCCGCATGCTTGGGAAAAATGCGTGCTGGGTGCCTGGAACCGACCATGCTTCAATTGCTACAGAAGCGCGTGTGGTGAATAAATTGAAGAATGAAGGAATTTCAAAATTTGATTTGAGCCGAGACGTATTTCTGGAACATGCCTGGGAATGGACCAACAAACATGGTGGTATCATTCTGGAACAGTTGAAAAAACTGGGTGCTTCATGCGATTGGGATCGCACTGCTTTTACTATGGACGAAATTCGCAGCGAATCGGTCATCAAAACTTTTGTCGATTTATACGATAAAGGATTGATTTATAGAGGTGTCCGCATGGTGAACTGGGATCCTGCTGCAAAAACTGCGTTGTCGGACGAAGAGGTGATTTACCGCGAAATGCAATCGAAACTCTATTACCTGAAATACCAGATTGAGGGCAGTGATGGGGCTTTCGTGACAATCGCTACAACCCGCCCGGAAACCATTTTGGGCGATACCGCGGTTTGTGTGAATCCAAACGATCCACGTTTTACCCACCTGAAAGGCAAGCGTGTTTTGGTTCCGTTGATTAACCGTTCTATTCCGATTATTGAAGATGAATATGTGGACATGGAATTCGGAACCGGCTGTTTGAAAATTACTCCGGCGCATGATGTGAACGACTACGAAATCGGGCTTCGCTTCAATTTGCCAAGCATCGATATTTTCAACGAAGACGGTACTTTGAGCGAAAAAGCCGGAATGTATGTTGGCGAAGATCGGTTCGCTGTTCGCGAAAAAATCATGGTCGATCTGGAAGCTGCCGGAAACGTGGCTAAAGTTGAAGACTACAACAATAAAGTGGGTTATTCGGAGCGCACTCATGTCCCAATCGAGCCAAAATTATCAGCTCAGTGGTTCCTGAAAATGGAAGAATTGGTAAAGCCAGCGCTCGAAAATGTAATGAATAATACGATTGAGTTTTATCCTCCGAAATTCAAAAATACCTACCGCCATTGGATGGAAAACATCAAAGACTGGTGCATTAGCCGTCAATTGTGGTGGGGACATCGGATTCCGGTTTATTACCTGCCCGATGGCGGTTTTGTAGTGGCCGATAGCGATGAGAAAGCATTGGCGTTGGCCCACGAAAAGTCAGGCAATCCAAGTTTAAGCATGACCGATTTGCATCAGGACGAAGATGTACTTGACACCTGGTTCTCAAGCTGGTTATGGCCAATCTCGGTTTTTGATGGTATTTGCAAACCCGATAACAACGAAATTAACTACTATTATCCAACCAACGATCTGGTAACAGCTCCGGATATTATTTTCTTCTGGGTGGCCCGAATGATCATTACCGGATACGAATACCGCGATCAGTTTCCGTTCAAAAACGTGTATTTCACCGGAATGGTGCGCGACAAACAACGGCGCAAAATGTCGAAATCATTGGGCAATTCGCCCGATCCGCTCGACCTGATTGCCACTTACGGTGCTGATGGGGTTCGCGTGGGTATGTTGCTTTGCTCACCGGCTGGGGGCGATTTGCTGTTCGACGAAAGTTTGCCACAACAAGGTGCTGGTTTTGTTACTAAAATCTGGAACTCGTTCCGTTTGGTGAACGGATGGGATGTGGACAATGAACTGCCGCAGCCTGAACACTCGAAACTGGCTATTGCCTGGTTCCACGAAAAATTCAGCCAGATTGTTGAAGAAACCGACGACCACTTCGATAAATTCCGCATTTCGGATGCGTTGATGAACGTTTACACCACTGTTCGCGATGAATTCTCCGGATGGCTGCTCGAAATGGTAAAACCTGCCTATCAGCAGCCAATCGATGGGAAAACATATCAGGAATTAATTGATATTTTCGACGAAGTATTGCGTTTTCTTCATCCGTTTATGCCGTTTGTGAGCGAAGAAATCTGGCAGTTGCTAACCGAACGTAAACAGGGCGAAAGCATCATGATTAGTTCGTGGCCAAAATCAACCGGCTACGATGAAGAAATGATTAGCCGATTCGAAGATGTAAAAGAAGCCATAGCCGGCTTGCGTACCATTCGCACCAAGAATAATATTCCGAATAAAGATCAGCTTGAGCTAGCCATTATGGTTGGTGACAAAGGTTTTGCCCCTGAATTCAATTCTGTTCTGGTAAAGATGGGTAACTTGTCGGCACTGAATGTGGTGACTGAAGAAGTAAAACTGGCTGCTTCATTTTTGGTGAAATCAACTACGTTTTTTGTTCCTATGGGCGCGACAGTTGATGTGGAAGAAGAACTGAAAAAACTTCAGGCAGAATTGGATTATACTAAAGGCTTTCTGAATTCAGTAATGAAGAAGCTGAGCAACGAACGTTTTGTAAGCAGCGCTCCGGAAGCTGTGGTTGCTGTAGAACGCGCCAAACAAGCCGATGCCGAATCTAAAATTAAAGTTCTGGAAGAACAGATTTCAAATCTGAAATAGCTCCTAGAAGCTAGTGAGGGCCTGACTTCGAGTCAGACCCTCACTACATGAATTTAATCGTGATCCCTTTCTTTTTCCGGAGTAAAGAATGCCGCGTGAACCGGTGCAGGGCATTTGCTGTCGAGTCCGTGAATGGCCGCCCAAAGTACCGCATTAAATTGTCCGTCCGGAATTCGGTCTTCTTTGCTGAAATCAAATTTATCGCTTAACCGCGACATGGCTGTCTCTGCCGTATTCTTCAGGTTTAAATCCACCTGATTTGGTACAGATTTAAATGGTGGATGTGTTGCTGTTTTTTCAAAACACCGCCACATAGGTTCGGCTGCCGCATCGTATTGGCTCATGGGTGGCAATCCCAGAATCAATTCGATAGTGCGTAATGCCGACGAAGTTGAATACATCGTGTGATCAACAAATCCCTGCTTTACAAATCCGCCTGCAACATAAGTTGTTGAGCGGTGAGCATCAACATGATCAGGACCATTTTGAGCATCGTCTTCTACAATAATTACAACACTTTCGTTCCAAATGGACGAATGACTGAGGTGCTCAACAAACAACCCGCAAGCCAGATCATTATCGGCGGCGAAAGCTTTGGGAGTAGGTCTGCCAACCCGCAGTCCTTCGGTGTGATCGTTTCCAAAGCGTAAGGTATTTAATCGCGGTACATTTCCTTCAGCAAGTAATTTATCAAACTCACGCTTCCATTGATTAAAGCGAACGGTATCACGAACCGATAAATCCCAACCCGTGTAAGTCGGACTGAAATGATCAATTAACGATGGGATATTTGCTTTTTTCCCATCAGTAATAAATTCGCCGTAACTGCGGTACGAAACACCAAGACGCTGGCAATAATCCCAAAGGAAACCGTTCTTGTTGTTAGCTATTTCGCGTTCTCCTTCACCCGGATAAAAACCTCCCCGGCCTCCGTAGCTGCTTGGCCAGTTCTTTTCCAGATAGTCGGTTGCGTAAGCGCCCATGGTCCAGTTGTGTCCGTCGGCGCTTACTTCGCCATCCACATAAAAATTATCGAGCAGCACAAATTGTTTGGCAATGGCATGCAGGTTTGGAGTTACATTTTCGCCAAAAAGTACCAGTCGTGGGTCGCCGTTCCCTTCAGGAATATCGCCTAAAACCTGGTCGTAAGTTCGATTTTCCTTAATAATATAAAATACATATTTTATGGGTGAAGGCTCGCCAACAGTCGATGGAATCGGATTTCCTTCCTCTCCTTTTGAAGTCATTTCAGTTTCTTTGTTGTAAGGTGTGTTTTGATAGGCAGCTTGCGAAAAAACGCTCAACTGATCGTCGCTAACTTTTGAAATGGCCTGTAAAGTTCCCCGGAAAAGCCCGCCGATGTATTGCACTTTAATATTTTTATTCGACATTTCCTTGTGGTGCTCAACCTGTTCCTTTTTGCTCATAGGGCTTGGGCCGTATGGATTTGGCTTTGAAGTTAAACCCTTTCCGTTTGAAACAAACACCGTGTTTTTAATCACACGAACACAAGTTGGGTACCAGGCAGTGGGTATAAATCCTTTGCTGAAACTTTTGCCGGGAGAACTGACATCGAAAACAGCCAGACAATTGTTGTCGGCGTTGGCGATATACAGTGTTTTTTCGTCATCGCTCAGTGCAACTCCGTTTGTAGTAGAGCCTGAAGGAGAATCGGGATAAAGTGCTGAATTTAATATTTCGATTACACGTTTTTGTTCGGTCGAAATTACTGAAACAGCATTGTCGTTGGCGTTGGCAACAAACAGATATTTTCCGTTTCGGGTCTGGCACATGTCGTTTGGATTGTCGCCAACCGGAATCCAGCCATTCATTTGCTGTTTTTTAGTGTCAAACAAAATAACTTTGTTGCCACCCCAGCAAGTTATAAACAAAGTTTTTCCATCATTCGCGAGAAGGCAGGTATAACCTTCACCACCTAGCGGAAATTGATTTTTTACCTTCTTCTCTTTCAAATCAAAGGTGTAAAGCGAATTGTTTTCCTTCGTAACGGCATACAACATTTTCTGGTCATCATCCACAGCAATGCCGCCAATCGAAATTTTTTCAGGCCATGGCTTTCCAAAAATCAGCGTGTCTGCCGGCACGAGTTTATTATTTTTAACCTCATAGCGCATAACCCAGTTGTCGTTTCCTCCTGAAGCATAAAGACTTTTGCTGTCTTTCGAGAAAGTTAAACCAACCCAGCTTTTGGCAGTAATAACCGAATCGAGTAGCTGCATTTTCTCGGGATCAAATAGTTGAATACTTTGATCGCTCTGTCCGTTGTTGGTTACGGCCAGTAGTTTTCCTGAAGGCGAAACGGCCATATTCAGAGGTAAATCGCCCAATGGAAGTAGTTTTCCAACCGGCGAAAGTTTCCAGCCATTTGGCAACGCAACCCGGCCCGATTCAATTTCTTTTAAACTTTGGCCATTTGCACTATTAAAAGTGGAAGCCAGAAGGAACAGAACGCAAAGAAAAATTCCAGTCCTAAATTTAATGATCAACATAATTAACAGGTTTAATGGTTTAAATCTTCAGGTATAAATTTCGGTATAAGTTTTAATCGATCAACTTTTAGCAATTAATTTAAAATTAAGTTCTTCAAACGAATTATTGTAAAGAGACATCCTTTCGATCCGTAATCCTGACGAAGCGTGTTTGTTGCAGCTATAGAAACGATATTAGTCCTTCAATTGTTTCTGCTATTTCACAATCTCTTTTTGAAGGGCTTCAAGCGATTTACCTTTAGTTTCCACATACATAAATCTAACGACGAAAAACTGGAGTAACATCATGGTCGCAAAAAATAAAAATGGATATCCACCTGATTTTTCGGCCATTACCGGAAAAGTCCACGAGACAATCGCAGCCATAGTCCAGTGAGTTAAACTTCCAAGCGCCTGACCTTTCGACCGTACGCTATTGGGAAATACTTCGCTGATATACACCCAGATAACCGCGCCCTGCGAAAAACCAAAAAAGGCGATGTAGCTAATTAGCAGCCAAACCAGCAACTCTTGGTGACTGTTAGTGAAAAAGATAAATGCAACTCCTGAAAGTGAAAATGCTGTTCCGATTGAGCCAATCAGCAGCAAAATCTTTCGGCCAACTTTGTCGATTATGGTCATGGCGAGCATGGTAAAAACTAGGTTAGTAGCGCCTATAGCCACGCTCTGTAAATCGCCCGAAACTTTACTGAATCCGGCTTGTGCAAATATATCATTCAGGTAATAAAGCAACCCGTTAATACCTGAAAGCTGGTTGAACATGGCTATTGACACTGCCAGGAAAATAGGGTAACTGAATTTCCGGCTGAATAAAATTTCTTTACCGGTTTTAGTTTCCGATTCAATAGATTCCTGAATTTCTGCAATTTCTTTCTCAACAAATTCTTCGCCGGTTAAATTTAAAACAGATCGGGCTTCATCGACAAAACCCATTTTTACCAGCCAGCGCGGGCTTCGGGGAATAAAGAAAAGAGTAACAAAAAACAAGATCGACGGAACAGCCATAATACCCAGTTTCCATCTCCATTCCACTTCGCCAAGCCCAAATAAACCAACGAGGTAGTTCGAAAAATAAGCCATCAGGATTCCGAGAACCACATTAAACTGAAACATTCCAACCAGTCGGCCACGATATTTGGCGGGAGCAATTTCGGCAATGTACATGGGGCCAACCACCGAAACACCTCCAACTGCAATACCACCCAGAAACCTGAAAAAGAGCAGCGAAATCCAACTAAACGAAAATGCACAACCCAAAGCAGAAAGTGCATAAAAAGCCGCGAGGTAAAATAAAATACGGCGGCGCCCATACATATCGGCGGGTTTTCCTACAACCATTGTTCCAATGATGGTGCCAATCAGCGCAATAGAAACCGTGAATCCGAGCCAGAACTTGTCGAGGCTAAACAGTTTTTCAAGTGCAGAAGTTGCTCCGGCGATAACTGCAGTGTCGAAGCCAAAAAGGAAACCCCCAAGAGCTGCAGTTAAGGTTATAAATATTAAACGTTTGTTTAGTTTCATATGCTTTGCTTTGTTTGATGTATTGGCATTTCCCAAATTTAATTAAATAATCATGGAGCACTTTGTTTGGAGATCAGTTTTCGCTGCCATTTTCAATCAAACAAGTCATCTTTTGTTAAAATAAGTTAAAAACAGAATGCTCTCCTGAAATTGCATGAATTCAAATAAGGGTGTTTCTTTTCTGAACTGTTATATAGTCGTATTGCGGAATTTTTTTTCATAAGTTTGTTTGGTTTTTGACTTAGACTTTAGTCTGATTTATAAAACTACAAGGGGCGTGGGGTGAGATCCGACGCCCTTTTTCCGTAAATAGACTCATTCGGTTCCTTCAACTGAGATTAGAGAATTTTTTTGATACTTTTCGTTTCCCAAACGAAATCTTCCTGAGAATCTTTTCCATTGAACTTAACTTTTAGCTTTCGAAGTCTTTATATTTGCATAAACATCAATACAAAATTGAATTCATCATTCATCTTATAAAATTCATCATTCGAAAATATGACTTTAATTAAATCGATTTCAGGAATAAGGGGTACGATTGGCGGAAAACCGGGCGAAGGTTTAAGTCCGCTTGATGTGGTAAAATACACTGCGGCCTATGCAGAATGGGCAAAGCAACAACACCTTGGACAAACAACGACTATTGTTGTCGGACGCGATGCCCGAATTTCGGGCCCGATGGTCCAATCACTCGTGGTGGCCACACTTTCAGGGATGGGCTGCATGGTTGTTGATCTGGGAATGGCCACTACACCAACCACCGAGATTGCCGTGAAGGAAGAACAGGCCCAGGGCGGAATCATCTTAACCGCCAGTCACAATCCGAAACAGTGGAACGCACTAAAGTTACTCAATCACAATGGCGAATTCCTGAATGCGGCCGAGGGTGCCCGTGTGCTAGAAATTGCTGAAAATGAAGATTATAATTTTGTTGGAGTTGACGATTTGGGTGAAATTTTCACAAAAAATTATACCGACATCCACATTCAGCAGGTTTTGGATCTTGAGTTGGTTGATGTTGAAGCCATCAGGAAAGGTGAATTTAAAGTGGCCATTGATGCCGTGAATTCGGTGGGCGGAATTGTGATCCCGGCTTTACTTAGGGCTTTGGGTGTAAAAGAAATTGTTGAAATTAATTGCGATGCCACTGGCCATTTTGCTCACACACCTGAACCACTTCCGGAGAACCTGGTTGAGACAGCTGAAATTATTCGGGAGAATTCTGTAGATGTTGGGTTTGTTGTCGATCCTGACGTTGATCGTTTGGCCATTATTAATGAAGACGGAACTATGTTCAATGAGGAATATTCGCTGGTTTCGATCGCCGATTATGTGTTGAGCCGAACTCCCGGAAACACGGTTTCGAACCTTTCGTCATCACGGGCATTGCGCGACATTACCGAAAAACACAAGGGTTCATATTCTGCTGCTGCAGTTGGCGAGGTAAATGTGGTGGCCAAAATGAAGGAAACCGGCGCTGTTATTGGCGGTGAGGGTAATGGCGGAATTATTTACCCGGCGTCGCATTACGGACGTGATTCGTTGGTTGGTATTGCGCTTTTTTTAAGCCACCTGGCTAAATCAGGCCTGAAGTGTTCAGAATTGCGCAGAACTTATCCCGATTATTTTATCTCGAAAAATAAAATTGAACTCACGCCCGAGATTGATGTGGATGGAATTCTGATGAAAATGAAGGAGAAATACCAGCACGAACAGGTGACCGACATTGACGGTGTAAAAATTGATTTTGCCGATTGCTGGGTTCATCTTCGGAAATCGAATACCGAACCAATTATCCGGATTTATGCTGAAGCGCCTTCAATGGAATTGGCAGATCAGCTTGCCAACAGCATCATTCAGGATATTCGGTCGTTAACAGCCTGATAAAACAAAAAGGCTCCGATCCTTCAGGAAGGTCGGAGCCTTTTTCTTAAAAAGTGCTCAATTATTTAATATTTTCCTTTTTCTCTTCAAGCTTATCTACGATAGCTTCCTTGTCTTCAATCACTTTTTGCTGATCTTTTACTTTTATATCGTTCTCAACAATGTTCGATTTTGCTTTTTTAATGTCGAGTTCCTTCGACTTGATCTTGGCTTTCAGCGATTTTATTTTCCTGAAGTTTTTCGATTTTTCCTTTTTAATATCTTTCAAAACACCCTTCGTGTAGTCATATTGAGCGTCTTCTTTGGTCAGTCCGGCAAAAATTAGTTTTTTTGCTTCATTGCTTTCATCCAGTTGTTTTATATCGTTCTGTATTTCGAGTATACTGGCTTCATATTCCTGAATGTCTGATTCACATCGCGTAATTTCCTTTTCTTCTTTTCTGGTGTCCGATTCAATATTTTTTTGAATTCCTTCCTGTTCCGAAACTTCTTTTTTAGCTGCCTTAATTTGGTCATCAACAACATCTTGATACACTTCAACGCCAAAATCGTAAATAAAGGTTTTCATGTTTTGAATTCGTTCTGCATCAACATTCGATTCGTTTATAAACACCGAATCAGTGTATTGGAAAAATGCGCTGAACTGGCATCCGGTTGGCAAATCAGTGGCGCGCGCGTAAACATCCATCGAATGTTCCGAGATATTGGTTTCTTCGATAGATCTCACATACCATTCATCGCCTTTTTTCTCAACCTTTAGTTTATCCTTCTTTACCTGGTTTTCTTCACTCCTGAATATGTTTCCAACTTGTGTTGCAAGATTACCGATCCTTTCACCAAAACTCCGGTTGTTGATGTATTTTCTCCAAAGTGGATCGACAAATTTTATCGAAGCTTCAGGAATAAAAACTGTGATGGCCATTTGCTGACCCTGTGACATATTTTTCTCTCCGGTTTCAACCTCTATTTTTTGCTGCGAATGGGCAGAATAGCCCATAAAGAGGAGAATGTAAAGTATAAATTTTAGTTTCATGTTTTTTATGAATAACACTTGTTTAACTGAATTTGTTTATATTAAGTTGAGTGAATGAAATAATGTTGTATTTGTTTTGTTCACGTTTCTTGACTCACCCCGTCGCATCTGCGATGCTCTGCCCCTCTCTACGTGTAGAGAGGGGAGAAGTCCGCTAGCGGACTTGGGGGTGAGTAATAATTAAAATATACGACAATAAATTGCTCTTATTACTTAACTACCGATGTCTGGGGATTAGTTGTAACCCAGTAAGTATTTGGTTTAAATTTTTTTGAGGCAATAATTTTTGAGAATTGTTCAGAGAATGTTTGTATTAATTATTTTTCGTCGGCCTGATCATCATTTTTAACCAGATGATAATGCTTAGTCAACTTTTTTAATTCACGCTTTTCCTTGATTTTTGAAAATTGAGCAGCCAGTATACCAAGCGAAACTGGAACTGTTGGCCCGAAGAATGGACTGAATCCTTTGGTGAGGGAACCATTGTCGCGTATAAAATATTCCTGGGTGGAATGAAGTTCGTAACCTGTGAGCTTTTTCAAAGGAGCCAATTTATTAATGTCGGCAACTGTTTGATCCAGGTTTCGTTGTTCTTTTGCATGGTTATCAGTTATGTCCACTTGCATAATTTCCTGAACTTCAGGTTGAAGGATGGTTAATTTGGCGTTATCGTCGGCATTAATGAATTGCTTTTTGTACGATATGTGATAAACCATGAGTGAATCCTCGGGACTGATCGCGGTTTGGAAAAAACCTGTTGAATTGGTTCGTATGGTTTTTCCCGTTTTTAAATCGATAATGGCCACGTCAGGAACCGGTAGTGAATCGGCATTGAGAATTATTCCTGAAAGCAGAATTTTTCCGGGCATTTGTGAATAACAGTGCACAGAGACAAAAACGAAAATTATGAGTACAAAACGTCGCATATTATTTGGTTTTTGATTATGATTTTTCACTCCTAATTTACTTCATCTTTCGTTTAAAAAAGTGTAAAAAAACTTAAGAATCTTTTAATCAAACAAATTTCTGTTCTTTTTATCGAATTAAATTGAGTTATTATCTGGGCAAATAATGTAATAAAACATATAATTGAACTACTAATTTGGCATAAAAGTTGAAAGTTGACAGCTTTTGGTTTTGACTTTGTATACGGCAAATGAAAAATTGAGTTTATGATTTTAAAATCAAATGTCCGATAAAATATTTTTATGTCAGATATCGTTGTAGAATATAAGACCTTAATTAACTAAACAAGAAAACAGAGCCATGAGTAACAAAAAAATCCTGCTGACGGCAATCTCCGCTGTCATCCTGCTTATTATTTACTTCTCATTTTTCCGGAAAGGGGAAACCGATTACAACCAGGTAACAGTTAACGTAAAGCGTGGTACGTTCAATTCCCTGATTTTTTCTTCCGGACAGCTTGAGTCCGAGAAATCTCAGACTATCGAAATTCCTGAGAAATTAAAAGACAGGAACCTGCGAATTTGGGAGCTGAGTATTACGCACATGATTGATGAAGGAACAGTAGTTGATTCGGGTGATTATGTGGCGACACTTGATCACAAGGCTGTTGAGGAACAAATAAAATTGGCACAGGACGACATGGACAAAATGTTGTCGGAATACGAGGACAGCAAAATTGATTCGAACCTGAATTTGAGCAATCAACGTGATGTTATCGTAAATGCCCGTCTTGATTTGACTGAGAAAAAGATTATCATGGACGAATCGATCTACGAATCGCCTTCGATTCAGAAAAAAGCCAGTATGGATTTGGACAAAGCACAGCGAAAGTTGGAGCAAGAGCAAAAAGCTTATGTCCTGAAGCAAAAGCAGGAAGTGAATAAAGTTGAACGTAAATACATCAATTACCGTCAGGTTACGGAACGCTTGGGTGAGTTGCAAAAGCTTTTTGATGCACTTGAAATTACAGCACCAAAGGCGGGAATACTCACCTACTTTAAATATCCCTGGGGAGAAATTACAAAAACAGGTTCGAAGGTTGGTATGTACAATTCTGCCATTGCTACAATTCCTGAAATGTCGAATTTGATTTCGCGAACATATATTAATGAAATTGACATCTCGAAAGTTAAGTCGGGCCAGAATGTTAAAATCGGTATCGACGCGTTTCCGGAAAAGCAATTGACCGGTGAGGTTGTTTCCGTGGCAAATATTGGGCAGGCAATGCCAAACAGTGATGCTAAAGTTTTCGAGGTTAAAATTAAAATCTTCGGGAAAGACAAAGATCTGAAACCAGCGATGACTACCAGCAATGCTATTGAAGCTGGCTTGTATGCAGATACTTTGATGGTGCCCACCGATGCTGTTTTCGAAAATGACAGTTTGAAATTTGTTTATTTGGGAAAAGATAAGCCTGTTAAACAGATTGTTTGGCTTGGCGACGAAAACGAAAACTACGTGTTGGTTCGAAAAGGATTAAAGGAAAATGATGTTGTTTGGCTATCGGAACCAGCAGATGCCGCAGACCTGAAATATCAGGGATTGGACATTTACGCTGAAATCCTGAAAGATAAGGAGGACGCACGCATTAAAGCTGAAAAGGAAAAGGAAGAGATGCAGAAAGCGAAACCTGCAGCGATGCCGGGTTCAGGCCCAAATCCGATGGTTATGAAAGTTGGTCAGACTAAATAGTTCCTTTAAACCTAAAATTCGAAAAATGATTTTCAAAAAATATTTTCACGATATAATTATTGGTTTTGAGGCTATTATTGATAATAAGCTCAAGTCAATTTTAACAGCATTGGGTATTATTTTCGGGGTCGCCGCAGTTATCAGTATGATGGCCATCGGAAATGGAGCTGAGCAGGAAATCCTGGAACAAATAAAGATGGTGGGTGTAAACAATATCATTATTACACCTACTGAAGTTACGGGAAGTGAGGCAACCTCAACCGCTACCGACGATAAAGCGGGGGCCAAAAAATTCTCGAAAGGACTCACCATTCTCGATTTAAAAGCGATTGACGAAATCGTACCAACAGTTAACATGGTGAGCCCGGTAATTTCATACAATTACACCGCAATTATTGATGGTAAAAGTAAACCAGTTGTTCTTCAGGGAGTGAATACCAGTTATTTCGAGGTGTTTAATATCAGTCTGCAAAAAGGCGAAGTTTTCAATAATTTGCAATCGGAAGCCGGCCAGCCGGTTTGTGTAATCGGCGATAATATTAAAACGGTATTCTTTAATCAGGAAGACCCTATTGGACAATACATCAAATGCGGGCAAATCTGGCTGAAAATTGTAGGTGTTGTCGAACGCCGCGATTTTACTGCTTCAGCTTCCGATGAAATGGGAATCAGTAGTACCGACAATAAAATTTTTGTTCCGGCGCAAACCATTTTAATGCGGTTTAAAAACCGTGCTCTGGTGCGCGCCGATGAAGTGGAAAAAGCAAATGCGCGCCGGAGAATCGTAATAACTGATGCCAGTGCCACCAACGAAGTTGAAGATAAAAATACAAATCAGCTCGACAAAATAATCCTTCAGGTAAAGGAAACCGAAGAACTTGGCGCTACTGCTGCCATTGTTAAACGGCTACTGCTTCGGCGGCATTCGGGGCTATACGATTTCGAAGTGACAATTCCTGAACTTTTGCTCAAGCAACAGCAGCGAACCAAAAAGATTTTCAACATTGTTTTGGGGGCGATTGCTGGTATTTCGCTAATTGTTGGCGGAATTGGGATTATGAACATCATGTTGGCTTCGGTTATGGAGCGTATTCGTGAAATCGGTACCCGACAGGCTATTGGCGCTTCGAGAAAAGACATTGTCGCACAATTTCTGGCCGAATCAACGTTAATCAGTATTTCAGGAGGAATAATCGGAATTATTCTGGGTGTAATTCTTTCGAAAATTATCACGGCCATGTTCGATATCAAAACGATAGTCTCATTTTTCAGCATTTTCATTGCATTCGGGGTTTCGGCTCTGGTTGGAATCATGTTCGGTTATATGCCGGCCAAACGCGCTGCCGAAAAGGATCCGGTAGAATCTTTACGGGCATAAATTTCAGGTCATGAAAACAGCACCAATCAATCGGACAAAAAATAATGAAACGAATCAATTTCCTTTAAATCAATTTTATATGAAAAAATATATATTCTTCCTGATCGTATTTCTTTCGGGAATTATTCAAAAAACAAATGCACAAACTGACAATTACTCACTTGGGCTTGATGACGTCGTGAAAATTGCTTCGCAAAGTTCGCTTGATGCATTCAGGTATAAAAACATGTATTTGGCCAGTTACTGGGAATTTCGATACTACAAGGCCGATAAACTTCCAAGTCTTACCATGACGGCTACTCCGCTCGATTTCAACCATTACCGGAAACGCGAATATAATTTTCAGACCAACGAAGATCAGTATGTTTTGCGCGATTATTTTAATTCAGATATGTCACTTCAGCTCAACCAGAAAATCGGTCTGACCGGTGGTAGTTTATTCCTGAGTTCAGAATTGGGAATGGTGAAAAATCTGGGTGGAGACAAAGTAACTTCTTATCAGGCGACACCTGTAAGTATTGGTTATTCGCAATCGTTGAACGGTTACAATGCTCTGAAATGGCAATCGAAAATTGAGCCGGTAAAATACGACAAAGCGAAAAAAACATTTATTCAGTCACAGGAAAATCTGGCCATGAAAAGTACTTCGATGTTTTTCGACTTGGTTGAGGCGCAGATTCAGCTTAAAATAGCGCAGAACAACATGGCTAATGCCGACACGCTATACAAAATAGGGAAAGGTCGCTTTCAGGTTGGAACCATTACACAGGACCAGCTTTTAAACATGGAACTGACACAGTTGAATTCGCAGCAAACCCTGAACAATGCGAACCTGGAGGTTTCGAGAGCACAATCGGCCTTAAATTCGTATTTGATGCTGGATAAAAAAACACAAATTATTTGTAAAGTGCCATCCGAAATTCCTGATTTACAGATTATGGCCGATGAGGCCCTTGATTTGGCACTGAAGAACAATCCGGATATTCTGGATCAGCAGCAACAAATGCTGGAGCAAAACAGGGCCGTTGCTCAGGCCAGGTCACAAAGTGGACTTAACACGAGCTTGTTTGCCGTTTATGGGTTGAATCAGTCGTCAGAAAATTTCGATATGGTTTATACCGAACCCGATCAGAGCCAGCGGTTACAGGTAGGTTTGAGCATTCCTATTTTGGACTGGGGCCGGCGAAAAGGACAATTAATGATGGCCGAATCGACCCGTGAGGTGGCCAATGCCCGGATCAAACAGGATCGAATCGACTTTGAACAGAACATTTTTCAGTCGGTTATGGAATTTAATCTTCAGGCCGAGCAGGTCCGGAATGCCGCAAAAGCCGACACCGTTGCTGCGAAAGGCTTTGAGGTTACCTTTCAGCGCTTCCTGATCGGAAAAGTTGATGTGATTGTACTCAATACTGCACGAACCGACCGTGAATCGGCGCGGAAAGCGTACATCAATGCAGTAAAAACATATTGGAATTATTATTATCGTTTGCGCATGCTGACACTCTACGATTTTGTGAAAAAGGAAGATCTGAATGCCGAGTACGATAAAATTATTCAAAACTAACCAGCCATGTTAAAGAAAAGAAAATATCAGATTTTGATTGCAGCGCTTGTCGTAATTGGAATCGGAACACTTGCCTATTTTCAGTTAAAACCTGAAACCGGGAAATATTACAAAATCAAAAAGGGAAATCTTGAAGTTGTTGTAAACTGCAAAGGCGAGGTGAAAGGCGAAAAATACACAGAAATTAATTTACCTGAAGCCGTTTGTAATCAGGAGCTGCGTGTTTACCAACTGAAAATTGTGGATTGTATTCTGGAAGGGAAAGCGGTTAAGAAGGGAGATTACATTGCCAAACTTGACGAAGGCCAGTTTTCGACTATGATGCGCGACATTATGCAGCAAAAGGAAAAAATGGATGCCGATTTGCGCAATGCTGTGCTTGACAGTACGGTAACTTTGACCGGAAGAAGAGAAGATATTAATAATGCAAAATTAGACCTTGAATACCTCAAGATCGATCTCGAGCAATCGAAATTTGAGTCGGAAGCCTATCAACGAAAAACTCAGATGAATTATCAAAAGGCAGAAAATCAAGTTGAAAAGATTAGGAGGGACTATTTGCTGACAAAAAATAGGCTGAAAATACAGGTGGTCAGGTCTGAAGAGAGAGTAAAAGAGTTTCAGGATCAAATTCAGAAATACCAGGAAGCTCTAATGTCGACTACAATTAAGGCTCCTGAAGACGGAATTGTAATGTTTGCCAAAGATTGGTCGGGCAAAACCTATGGGAAAGATTCGGAATTAAATATCTGGAGGCCGTTGATTGCCACGCTGCCTGACATGTCGGTCGTAATTGCCGAAACGTACATCAAGGAAATTGATATCGCGAAAATACAACTGAACGACAGCGTTCGGATAACCATTGATGCGTTGCCCGATAAAGTTTTCTGGGGAAGAGTAATACGCATTGCCACGATTGGCGAAGATCACAAGGATTTCGACATGAAGGCTTTTAAAGTAATTGTCCGTTTCGATGGTTCAGATAAAGATATGAAACCTGGCATGACAGCCAACAGTGATGTCATTGTAAACTCATACAAAGACAAAGTGTTGGTTCCCTTGAAATCTGTTTTTTCGAAAGATGGGAAGCAACTGGTTTACGTGAAAAAGGGCTCCGACATTGTTGAAAATGAAATTAGTATTTTGGCTGAGAATGAAGAGTTTGGAGTTGTTCAAAGCGGGATAAATGAAGGTGATGTGGTTTTGTTGTATCAGCCTGATAAATTTAAACCGGAACCAGAAAAGATCGTTGGAAACAACTAAGTTGAAAGCATAGAAATAGTTCAAACGGTTCATTTCCTGTTTTCTGAAAACTTTCAGGAAAAATTGAGACGTGCTAAAAGACTGAAAATGTATTTCATCTATTAACAAACGTTTTGTAAAATGGTCTTTCATCCCAGTAAGGGTTTTTGTACTTTCGACAGTCTTAACCAGTCGAAAGCCTAAATCACGAATATGAAATTATTTTTTCTGTTTGCCTGCCTCGTTTTGAATTTGCTTTCATTATCAGCAGCAACCAATTTCCCGAATAAAAAAAAATCAGCCGATAATCCTGTTATTCAAAAATACAACGATAATTATATTCTGCATGTAAAGAAGGCTACAGGCCCTATCAAAATTGACGGCGTTATCAACGAAAAAGATTGGGCAGAAGCTGAAAAAGCTACCGATTTTCATTTGGTTCTCCCAGTTGATTCAGGATTGGCAAAGTCACCTTCTGAAGTGGTTATGACTTACGACGATAAAGCGTTTTATCTGGGTGTAACTTTTTTTGATACGGTTCCGGGAAAACGCATCAGTGAATCGTTCAGGCGCGATTTTGTATTCGGCAATAACGATAATTTTCTTGTTTTCTTCGATACGTTTCTCGATCAAACCAACGGTTTTTCTTTTGGAACCTCTGTTTCAGGAGCAAAGTGGGACGGAACCCAATCGAATGGGGGCACTGTAAATCTGAACTGGGATTGCAAATGGGAATCAAAAACAGTTCAGTATCCCGATCGTTGGGTAACCGAAATGCGAATTCCGTTTCGCTCCGTCAGGTTTAAATCGGGAACCGATAAATGGTACGTTAATTTCAGCCGGCTCGATCTAAAAACCAATGAAAAGTCGGCATGGGCGCCTATGCCACGGCAGTTTGCCACAGCAAGTCTGGCTTATGCAGGAGTGCTGGACTGGGACAAGCCCCTTCCCAAATCACCCATGATGTTTTCTGTAATTCCGTATGTTTTTGGGAGTGCCGCCAAAGATTTTGAGGCCCGAACAAATACGCATTACCGAAAAGATTTTGGTTTTGATGCCAAATTGGGAATCTCGACCTCAATGAATCTGGATCTGACTTACAATCCTGATTTTTCGCAGGCAGAAGTCGATCAGCAAGTTACCAATCTCGACCGGTTCGAATTATTTTTTCCTGAAAAGAGGCAATTTTTCCTCGAAAACAGTGATCTGTTCTCTGACTTCGGATTTTCGAACGTGACACCATTCTTTTCTCGCCGGATTGGTCTGGACGCTCCCGTTCTTGGTGGCGCCCGTTTGAGCGGTAAGCTCGATAACAATTGGCGGATTGGCCTGATGGATATGCAGACTGAAAAAACAACCGACCAACTTTCGCGAAATTTTTTGGTTGCAGCCTTGCAGCGGAAATTGTTTTCACGGTCAAATATCGGGTTCATTTTTGTGAATAAGGAATTCTCAGATGAACCTGCCAATCAGATGTTTAACCGGGTTTTTGGAGTCGATTATAATTTAGCCAGTAAAGACAATGCCTGGAGCGGAAAATTGTTTTATCACCGTTCGTTCACTCCTGAAAACCCTGGGAAAGAATTTGCTCAGGGGGCGAAACTTACTTACAATTCGCGACGAATTCATGCTTCGATGGAACAGGCCACTGTGGGACAAAATTATTCAGCAGAAACCGGTTATGTACGCCGGACCGGTTACAATGAGCTTAATCCGGAGTTTAGTTTGTTGTGGGTGCCAAACAAGCGGGTTGTGAGCCACGGAATAGTGACGAAGGGCGATTATTACTTCAATTCGGATTTCGTGCAAATGGATCACGAAATTGACCTGATGTATAAATTTGAATTCAACAACCGTGCAATATTTGATTTTGGCTTAAAAGATTTTTATACACGTCTTGATCAGGATTTTGATCCGACGCACATTAGCCAAACCAAATTACTTAAGGGAACCGATTATTCGTATCAGATCGGGTTTGTTGACTTTATTTCGGATACGCGAACGTTGTTTAATTACTCTGCAACCATTGGTAAAGGAGGTTTTTACAACGGAAATATTGGATTTGTGCAAGGACAGTTGACCTACCGTTTTCAGCCTTATCTACACATGACTTTAAATTTTTCATACAACGATATTAAACTTCCGGCGCCTTTCGAACGGTCGAAATTCTGGTTGCTGGGGCCAAAATTTGATTTGACATTGAGCGACAAAGTTTTCTTTTCATCGTATGTTCAGTACAATGCACAGATCGACAATATGAATGTGAACCTGAGGTTTCAGTGGAGGTACAAACCCGTATCCGACTTGTTTGTTGTTTACACCGACAATTATTATACTGGAAACTGGAGCCCTCGAAACCGTGCGTTGGTAGTAAAACTATCGTATTGGTTTAATTAATTTGCTTTCAAATTGTATCTTTAAAGAGTTCTATCACATCATTCCGAAGGTGGTCACACTGGTCCCGGTGGTTGTGATTTGCTTTCAAATTGTATCTTTAAAGAGTTCTATCACATCTCGTTTGAAGGATATATGCAAGATGCTGTAGTTGTGATTTGCTTTCAAATTGTATCTTTAAAGAGTTCTATCACATCTCGTTTGAAGGATATATGCAAGATGCTGTAGTTGTGATTTGCTTTCAAATTGTATCTTTAAAGAGTTCTATCACATCATCGGATGGCGCTCATTGGTGGCAACCCGTTGTGATTTGCTTTCAAATTGTATCTTTAAAGAGTTCTATCACATCCATGAAAAAGTAATTCATTCACGCAGCTTTGTTGTGATTTGCTTTCAAATTGTATCTTTAAAGAGTTCTATCACATCCGCCTGCCTGAATGTTGTTAACCGTGTCGCGTTGTGATTTGCTTTCAAATTGTATCTTTAAAGAGTTCTATCACATCCCGACAAAACAGACATAATTCAAACAGTTGTTGTGATTTGCTTTCAAATTGTATCTTTAAAGAGTTCTATCACATCGCCGATTTATCGACATGAGCACCGTTGAATGTTGTGATTTGCTTTCAAATTGTATCTTTAAAGAGTTCTATCACATCTGTTGAAAATGCCATAAAGTTTCTGGATGTGTTGTGATTTGCTTTCAAATTGTATCTTTAAAGAGTTCTATCACATCTCTTTCGTGTTATTGTTGCGCCACCACATAGTTGTGATTTGCTTTCAAATTGTATCTTTAAAGAGTTCTATCACATCGCTGATTTGATGTTTTGGCTTATCACAGCTGTTGTGATTTGCTTTCAAATTGTATCTTTAAAGAGTTCTATCACATCAATACACCTTGAAGATGTAAATACTAGGTGTTGTGATTTGCTTTCAAATTGTATCTTTAAAGAGTTCTATCACATCAGAGCGAGCAGTTTTTCTTTCATGTGTGATGTTGTGATTTGCTTTCAAATTGTATCTTTAAAGAGTTCTATCACATCCTTTAACGATTTCATTTCTAACGTTGTCCAGTTGTGATTTGCTTTCAAATTGTATCTTTAAAGAGTTCTATCACATCAGGTATCTCGAAGTTTTTGTGCGTGGGGACGTTGTGATTTGCTTTCAAATTGTATCTTTAAAGAGTTCTATCACATCATCTGGAAAGAAATATGACAGAACGGAACTGTTGTGATTTGCTTTCAAATTGTATCTTTAAAGAGTTCTATCACATCAAGGCGTAAATTTGCGCCAAGATCATAGCAGTTGTGATTTGCTTTCAAATTGTATCTTTAAAGAGTTCTATCACATCGTTTTGGAGGAAAACGAAACCATTATTGTGTTGTGATTTGCTTTCAAATTGTATCTTTAAAGAGTTCTATCACATCCCTAGATAGTAGCTATGAAGAGTATAAAGCGTTGTGATTTGCTTTCAAATTGTATCTTTAAAGAGTTCTATCACATCTAATGATTCTCACACATGTCATCCAGTTCAGTTGTGATTTGCTTTCAAATTGTATCTTTAAAGAGTTCTATCACATCGCATTTTCAAACAGGCATTAACAAAGGGCTGTTGTGATTTGCTTTCAAATTGTATCTTTAAAGAGTTCTATCACATCACCGCATGGCCACAGCTCGCTGCGGCTCCTGTTGTGATTTGCTTTCAAATTGTATCTTTAAAGAGTTCTATCACATCAATTCTATGAAGGACTGATGCTTGCCTGCGGTTGTGATTTGCTTTCAAATTGTATCTTTAAAGAGTTCTATCACATCAGTAACTGATATACTCGCAATGTACACTGGTTGTGATTTGCTTTCAAATTGTATCTTTAAAGAGTTCTATCACATCGAAAAGATTGATATTAAGGAAATAACCAGTGTTGTGATTTGCTTTCAAATTGTATCTTTAAAGAGTTCTATCACATCCCTGGGAGAAACTATCCGTTTACATTCATTGTTGTGATTTGCTTTCAAATTGTATCTTTAAAGAGTTCTATCACATCAGTATAGGTGCATTGTATTCAACACCAAGCGTTGTGATTTGCTTTCAAATTGTATCTTTAAAGAGTTCTATCACATCCTGCACACGTTGACGATATTCAGCCAAACCGTTGTGATTTGCTTTCAAATTGTATCTTTAAAGAGTTCTATCACATCGTGCGAGGTTGCTTGTGATTTCCACAACAAGTTGTGATTTGCTTTCAAATTGTATCTTTAAAGAGTTCTATCACATCTTTTCAAGAAAAGAAATGAATCCGGAATTGGTTGTGATTTGCTTTCAAATTGTATCTTTAAAGAGTTCTATCACATCATTCAACCATTTTACAGGCTTCGCAAACTTGTTGTGATTTGCTTTCAAATTGTATCTTTAAAGAGTTCTATCACATCCATAACTCATAATTCATACGCCATGCTAATGTTGTGATTTGCTTTCAAATTGTATCTTTAAAGAGTTCTATCACATCATTATTGAACACAACCGCCGCCTAAATTCTGTTGTGATTTGCTTTCAAATTGTATCTTTAAAGAGTTCTATCACATCGGATGACGGTTTTTTATTGTTGCACAGTATGTTGTGATTTGCTTTCAAATTGTATCTTTAAAGAGTTCTATCACATCTTTTCTGTTTGAAAAATACGTTGTGAATTAGTTGTGATTTGCTTTCAAATTGTATCTTTAAAGAGTTCTATCACATCTATATCACAGCATGGAGTTTGCCAACACCGTTGTGATTTGCTTTCAAATTGTATCTTTAAAGAGTTCTATCACATCACAATTGTTTTAATTGTGCAATACCTATCCGTTGTGATTTGCTTTCAAATTGTATCTTTAAAGAGTTCTATCACATCAAACGAGAGGCAGCAACGTCAGCCCGTTCGGTTGTGATTTGCTTTCAAATTGTATCTTTAAAGAGTTCTATCACATCTTAAACAACTTATGAGTGAGCGATCATATCGTTGTGATTTGCTTTCAAATTGTATCTTTAAAGAGTTCTATCACATCGGTGATCCAAACGATATTAAAACCATCGTTGTTGTGATTTGCTTTCAAATTGTATCTTTAAAGAGTTCTATCACATCAAACGTGCAAAAGTTGACTTACAGATTACCGTTGTGATTTGCTTTCAAATTGTATCTTTAAAGAGTTCTATCACATCCCTTTCGAAAATATTATAGAAGTCTCTTTGGTTGTGATTTGCTTTCAAATTGTATCTTTAAAGAGTTCTATCACATCGTTACAGTACATCATCAACCTTCAAAGTTGTTGTGATTTGCTTTCAAATTGTATCTTTAAAGAGTTCTATCACATCATGGCGGTTTCTGTCAGCCGGTTAAAGGTCGTTGTGATTTGCTTTCAAATTGTATCTTTAAAGAGTTCTATCACATCAAGGCCTGTTGAAATACCAGGACTTTCGCCGTTGTGATTTGCTTTCAAATTGTATCTTTAAAGAGTTCTATCACATCTGTAAGTAAACGATTGCGATTTGGGAAGCAGTTGTGATTTGCTTTCAAATTGTATCTTTAAAGAGTTCTATCACATCATGACAACGATGATATGGATGGATTCATTCGTTGTGATTTGCTTTCAAATTGTATCTTTAAAGAGTTCTATCACATCACTCTTGACAAAATCAATGAGTACATGACAGTTGTGATTTGCTTTCAAATTGTATCTTTAAAGAGTTCTATCACATCAACTTTCAAATTTAGATGAACCAAATAAGTGTTGTGATTTGCTTTCAAATTGTATCTTTAAAGAGTTCTATCACATCGTACTCTCCTTGCAAATAACCACCATTGTCGTTGTGATTTGCTTTCAAATTGTATCTTTAAAGAGTTCTATCACATCAGCTTTTCCTCCATTGTCAATGTCAGTAACGTTGTGATTTGCTTTCAAATTGTATCTTTAAAGAGTTCTATCACATCATTGTTTCAAAATTTAAGCTTGTTGATTTTGTTGTGATTTGCTTTCAAATTGTATCTTTAAAGAGTTCTATCACATCGTGTGCCGGGTTTAGAACTTACAGTCAGTGAGTTATGGGAGGTGTTAGAAACGAAAAAAGCGGATTCAATTCCGCTTTTTTCGTTTCTAACTCTTGGAAACAACGTTCTAAAACAATTCCAGTTGTTGCGCGATTTCCGGACGCTCGATATTCTTCCGGCTAAAATAAAGCTCCATCATGCCAAATTGTTTGTCGGTGATTTTCAGTATCCCAACATGCCCGTATTCGGGCAAACCATTTTTTACCCGTTGAGTATGTACCTCGGCATTTTCGCGACTGGGGCAATTGCGCATATAAATCGAGAATTGAAACATGGTAAAGCCGTCTTTTACCAAATCTTTGCGAAACTTAGCTGCAATTTTTCGTTGCTTTTTTGTTTCCACCGGAATATCAAAGAATACCAGGACCCACATACAGCGATATTGATTTAAGGCGTCGAACGACATGGTTCAGTTTTTTGTGATCGTTTCGGATCAGTTGCAGAACTGCGGATAAACAATTTTCCGACGGGTTCCTTCAAAACATTCGAACAACGAATTCGTAGTGCGGCTCAGAGCCACCAGCAGCGGGCTTTTCTTCCCGTCAATCAGGACATCGGTTGTTACAATACCCAACAAACGGACTTTTTGTTCGCGACTGATCTCTTCCGTGTCAATCAAGCCCGACGTAAACATTTCGTAAACCAACTCGTCACAAAACGGACGATAAGGTTCCATCACATCGTCGGCCAAACAATAAGCGTTGTATTTATTCCGGTGGTGTATGCCTATGGTGGGCAACATGCCACTGCTTACCAGCGCCCGTGCCACGATCGCCCGCAATACCGCGTAGCAATAGTTTAAGTGTGCATTGGGTTCCATGCCATCGCGGTTACGGGTGAATCCGGTTTCGCCGTATGTCAGTTTCCAATATACGGCAGCCGCCCGACCTTCGGTATTGTCGGGATCGCCCGATTTGATTTGCGGAACTAATGCCAGCAATTGTTTGCTTTCTATTCCGGCCCGTGAAAGCATGGCTGCCTGGTTTTCGATCTTGGCTTTTACGGTTTGTGCCCAAAGATTTTTCAACAACGGTTCCGATGCCGCTATCTGAATCCGGAATCGTTCTGTTTGAACGTGGTTGCCATCGAGCGGGAGCATTAATCCAGTTGGAAGATGCTTGCTGTCGCAACTAATCATGGCCACATTGCGTTCGATCAGGTCGGCCATCAGCGCATGGGTGATGGTTATTTGCGGATGATCGAGAATAACGATGGCGATATCTTCGAGCGGTATGCTTGCTTTTTCTGCCTTTGTGTCAGGGGCTGCAACTTTAAGTTGAAGATCTTTCTTGTTCAGGTAGGCAGGATTTCCAAAATAAAGAGTTCGTTTGATCATAGTGATAAAGGTATATCAGGAAAAGTTGAGGAATCAATTTTTTCGACTGCACGCTGATGCATTTTCAGAAAGCCTTCCGGTCCGCCCACCATTTTTAGTAGCTTCACGGTTTCAATTCCGCTGTCGTTCCCGTTCCCGTCAATAAATTGGTTATACGAACTGTAAGGCCAGTCTTCCATTTGCTTACAAAAACCGTGATGAACCGGATTTCGATGGGTATATACAACAGCATGCAAAAAGTTAGTTCTATCGCTGATAGGTATTCGTTTGAAGTTTTTAATGAAAAGCGATCCCATACGACCATAAACCTTGTTGAACGATTGCGTATAACAGCTAAATAAATTGGCAAATTGTTTCGATAAATATTTTTCAATGTCGCTGTCGCTAATATCTTCAACAATAACTTTGGAAAAGTTCTGGCTATCTGTTCGGCTAAGATTGCTTTGCGCTTTATTTCCACCATTTTCAAACCCAAAAACTTTTCCAAAGTTTTGGTTACCAGTTCGGCTAGGGTCGCTCTGCGTTTTATATACACCATTTTCAAAGCCAACAACTTTGGAAAAGTTATCGTTATTAATTAAAACCGCACGTTTCCGGATGCGAACCACCAAATGAAAATGATTGGGCATCAAACACCAGGCGTAGGTTTCGGCAATGGGGCCAATATATTTCCAGTACTTCTCCAGAAAGAAATAATAATTGGCCTCGTGCCTGAAAATATTCTCAAACCCGTTGGCGTGGTTGAAAATGTGATAGCTGGTATCGGGTTGAAGAGGCGCCATCTAGCTAAAATGAGATGTTACCTAATCGATCAACTTTTAGCTTGATACAACGCTCTTTAATCATTGTCCCATCTATTGCTCTTTCCATTTTATTCAAAGTTGAAAATTCAGTTTTATTTATTATGGATGTTGCAACTTCATGACGAACAAAGAAAATTTGACTTCCACTAAAGCTCACCACTTTGTAGATATTTTGAATTATTTCTTTTGTTAATTCTATTCGTTTATTTGTAGAAGGATTTTCTCTTTCTTCTGCACTGGGCACATAAACCAAATCATTTGGTGTTAGGTAGAAGTCGTTTTCATTTTTTAATTCCACTGGAGGCAAACCCTGTTTTAATCTCTCAATAACTACGTTCAATGGAATTGTGTCATAACTCCGTTTCCCTTCTTTTGATTCGTAAACTGCAAAGTATAGATTTGTACCTTTTGCTGTTTCAACATATTTAACTTTCTTATTTCCGCTTTCTCCCAATGAAAATTTACTTCCAAGTTCGAAGATTCTAACCTTCCGAATCGGTTGATGATCTTTGCCATCATTATATTTCTTCATGTTGGCATTCATCTCTTCCAATCCTTCGGGTGAAAAAGCAAACTCTGTATTATTGTCTTTGTATGCCAAATAATTCCTGAGAATTTTTTGTATTCCAGTATCAGTAACGGAATCTATGGTTTTCGAATCGAAAGTAGTATCGATACTTTTACGTGATGCAGTGAGTATTTTCCCATTGGGAACTTTAATTCGACCTAAAATCACCTTGCCTGAAACCGTTTCTTTGTGCATCGGCTTTCGAATCGCCCAATTTGTTCCTTCTTGTTTTACGGTTTCCTTTACTTTAACCCCGTTCTTTTCAACCCATTTTTGGTAATTATTGGTTGCTTTATTGATTACACGGAGGTTTTGCTTGAAGCTTATTACTACTGTTTCCAATGCGCTTTTTGCATCACTGGTAAAGTCGTCCCAAGGTTTCTTAAATTCTTTAAAAACATCCCTTTCAACTTGCTCGTTTGTCTTTTTATCAATCCAGGTTTCTTTGCTTTTGTTCCTCAGCTTGTTTTGTAAGTCATATCTCGAAATCTCTGATTTTGCAGATTGATTGTTGAGGAGGTTTACATGGTCTCTGGTCATACAGGCAATTATCAACGCATCCATAGAGTGGTGGCGGTGATCGATTCGTTTCTTTTCAATTCGTTTCGAATCAACCGGTGAATACTCCACAGGAACGAACTTTTGATGCTGTTCGTTCCAATAAGTGAAAGCATCGGAATTGGTCAATTGATTCATCCGTTCAAAGCGCGGAATTATCAAATCGTTCCAAACAGCATCCATTCCCCAATCTTTTTTCAGAACAGTAGTAATCTTTCCATTCCCAGGAATCAGGTTTTTTGAATTGACCCCATCATCCTCATTGGCAGCACGAACAATATTTGAAAGCAGGGATGATATAAATTTGCTGATATATCGGGTATCGTTCATTTGCCGGGCAATCATTTTTTCGGGAATATCTTCCAATAACAAATTTTGACGTTTCGTTTTATTCTTTGAATAATTCTCTTTTACAAAAGTTTGATAGGCTTCTTCCGTAAAAATCTCTACTACTTTTCCCATTCCACATTCCACTTTCGTACCGTGGTGATTTTTGATAAACTCCAAGCCAAGCAGTTTGTCCTTCAGTTGATTCACAGCCGATTCGCAAATCACTTTATTATTGAAGCTGTCGTCAAAGAAGCGCGATTTTGGTATAATATGTTCGATTTGATAATCTGCCGTAAACAAACGGGCAAGCGGTATCACTTGTCCGGTGTAAGGAGAACGATATTTTTGCTCTAGCCATAATTTGTAACGTTGCAATTCCGCTTTGGAGGGCTGAGCTGTTTTGCTAATCTTTACGATATCTTCAGGCAAAACAACTGTTGAGTTCAATATGCCATCTTCATAAATCCTCAATGCATCTTGTTGCATCGGAGAGTGTGGGCGAACATTTTCAACTTGTAATCTTCCATCTGAATTTTCTTTCAATTCCGCCAATAGAGCCTTTATTCGCAAATTTGTGGCTTCGTTGCTTGTTATCTGGTTGGTTAGCCGTTCACGGTCATCGGCAGTGTTTTTCATCTCACGCCCTAATTCAACATGTATTTCACTGAAAAAGTCTTTAGCTCCTTGTCCGTATTGTTTCCAAATATCCCGAACCACACGCAGTGTTTCAGTAATAACCTGCTCTGCAATCGGATTCCGCAACGAATGTTGTTTGAAATCTTCAAGGTACTGTTCCAATTCAGCGACAGAATTCCATTTTTCGGCTAAATCTGCTTCCGAATGACGGTCGTAAATAATATAACTTGCCAACCAAATAGGCAATCCTTGAAAATGATTATTCTCGATAAGATTTAAAGCTTTTTCCCGAACACGAGTCTTAATGTTTTCATCGTATTCGCCTGAAATTATTTTTCCAATTCTGTCTTGAGTTTTACTATCAATAGTATCCCAATTCCAATATTTACCCATTCGCAATAAGGGTAAGAGCTTCTTAATCGCTTTTTCGGAATAAGCCCCGTATTCGCTTGGGAATGGCGGAAACTTTTTAAATTCTTCGACAAAAAAGTTTTCATCCAACTTATATTTGCCAGCGAATGATTTTAATGCAGCTTCATACTCCTTTTTGTCTGCTACCGAATAGATAATGTGCCACAAATGTTGTTCTATCCCGGACGTCAGAAAATCGGTAGGAACACTTTCTATTTTTGCCAACCTTCTCCTTATTTCATAACCGGTTGTATTGCACGGATATTTTTTCGATTTGTCTTCTTCCTTTTCTTTTGAATCGTCAAAAACATAATTCCATCGATATTTGGCAATTTCTTTATCAACTTCCTTGGTGAAGGCGGCTGCTTTTGCATTTGGAAATTTCTCTTTTAACGTTGGTGTAATCAAGTATTTCAGAATGTCTTTATGCCCGACTTCTTTTTGTATCATCAGAAAATCAAAAAGGGCAATGACATCGTCTGTATTTTTCAAAAATTCAGTTGTTGCATCTTGATCATCCTCTTTTCGGTATATTTTTAGGTTCGAGAGCCATTGCCATATACGAAGTTCCTGATATAGCGGGTGCGATTTGGGAATAGCCTTCAAGTATTCCTTCACTTGATTGCCGTCTTTGTCTTTATAAATTCTATATTCCAAAGAACAATTACCAATTGAAAATTTTTGGCTTCGTAGGGGGCGCTGGTAAAAGATAATGTCTTCCACGAATAAATGCACAAAATCACGCTTACTTAAAACGAGTTGTTGAGCCTCATTATTCCGATAAAGCTCACGAATACAGCTATTATATAAATCTTCAGTGAATAGTTCCGGTTGAAGTTCTATTTGTTTTTTCAGTATAGCAACTAATTCTTCTTTATAAAATTTACGCTCAATAGTGCGGACTAATTTACCTCGTATTTTTTGAGAAGGATTTTGCAATAAGTTTTCATAAATAAAAGTACCGACGGTTTTATTGGATTTATTTATCTCTTGTTCAGTCTTCTTTTTCAGCAAAGTCCAATCGTCCTCACTCGGAGCACGAAAACTTCGTCTTTCATTACCTTCTTTATCGGTTTTAACAGAGCCGTTATCGTTTAAGTCAGTGGTGACAATAAAATCTCTCACCTTATCTTTCCAATCAAATAATGGTGTTCTACTCGAACGGCGATATACCCAACCATTTTCTAATTGTAGAGAATACCAAGTTTCACCTTTATTATTCTGCTCGTCATCTGCAATAACATCCACAATTTTTAATGAGTGGAATTCCACGAGTTTATTCTTGTTTTCTTCTTCTTCTTCTCCTCGTAATTGATAATAACCACGTTTTTGATTGAAATTGAGAATTATCCAAGCCAATTCTTCTTTCGATATCTTTTGGCATAATGCTTTCTTTCTTAAATAGTAAATTGCCCAGTCATACGGTATTTTGGTTCCTTCGCCGTTAGATTTGGTGTAAAACAATTGAGGTTGCGATTGCCTGAAGTCAACAAGCATTTCCTCGAATGACTTTGCAAAGATAAAATCTCGGTTGTTGTAGGCTAGTTTTGGTTCCGCTTCGTCAAAAAACTGACCATAGTGATTTCCGAAATCAATTTCCAATGCATAGTGTTCGGGTAAAAATCCCATCACATTTAACACTCGGTGTAATCGTTCACGTCGTAATAAATGCCGTTCGCGAATACGGCGAATTCCTCTATAGCTTGTTCGTGCCGCAGTCTGTGTCTCTAATGGTTTTCCTCCACTAAACGTGTCTAACACGTCCTGTGTCATCGGAATAATCCGGCTCCCCATTCCTAATATTTTCTTTTCATCTATCTCTACCAATGCCCACCCAATACTATTTGTGCCCAAGTCCAGTCCCAATATTTTTTTCATGGTTATGTTGATTTATGGTTTTTAGTTTCTTATATTTGGTTTACAATTTTGAAAGCAAATCACAATAAGGATTATTCCGTTGTGAAAACATTTAAGTCGCCTCGTCTTCCAATACGGGGCTTTTTTTATGTTTAAATGTTTCTAAATTTACACGAATTGATTTTATTACAAGGTGATCAAATTGATTTTTTTCGCCATTCGTTCAAAATAAGGGGAAGTCCTTTGGTTTTATGATTACCACAGGACTTCCCGCAACGTTCCCGAAATCAAAATAACGGGAAAGGATCAATTAGCCGGATCAACAGGCGGAGGCGTGCCGCTACTATCATCTTTGTCGTGCCGGATGCCATAATCCACAATCATGCGTGTATTTTTATACGAAGTGTAGAACTCCGGATTTTGTTTTTCGTAGCGATTAATCATCTTATCGAGTTGTTTCTTCAGCAGGTCGTTGGCAGAGGCGAATAACACGGCAAGCTGTTGGTTAGCCGCTTTACGTCCGGTAATCGTGACCCGGTTTACAGGCAAACTCTCTTTGTACCGGTTCAAAGTGGTGTCCATAGCTTCAATGTCATCTGAAACTATGCCATAATCGGCCATCGAAGGCAGGTACTCGTTCAACAGATCGAGCACGTTTTTGCCGGTAATGGCAAGTTCTCCGTCACTCAAACGCCGCAGGTCGCTTTTGCTTAGATTTACCTTACCCTGCAAAACCAAGTTCTTTGTGCGCTCGGCCATTGTATACAGCACCGAGGCCAAAGAAAACGTAAGATCAATTAAATCTTCCTGTATTGCTGATTTTTCCATCACAACTCCCGACTGATCAGTGCTGGTCAATTGCCACGTAGCTTCAATCTGGTTAATCAGGTCAGCAAGTTCCTGAACCACTTGTGCCAGCAACACATTGGCCGACCAAACTTCTTCATTTTGAGTTAAAAATACCAGTAAGGATTTTAACATCGACAATTTGTTTTTTAATCGTTTTTCCATGTTGAGTAATTTTTGGTTTATTATTTAGCGCTTCAGGCATAGCAGATGCCTAATTTCATTTAATCAATTGTCCGGGTAAACCTCATATTTTGGTATTGACATCAGAACATTTCATATTATCTGTCTTTCATTCGACATCGGCATCAAAACATTTCAGGCTAACAATAGAACATTGCATGATGACATTAAAACATTTGATATAGGCCGTAAAACATTTTATGTTGACATTTACACATTTGATATTAGCGCCAGAACATTTCACTCAGACAGTATAGCATTTCAAGTAGATAATAATGCATTTAATATTGGCATCAAAACATTTCATGCTGGTAAACGAGCATTAAACATTGGTGTCAAAACATTTTATGCTCACAGCAAAGCATTTTAGGTTGACATATATTCGCCGGATATCTTCAACAAAATTTTTTAGGCGTCAATTTATCTCTGATCAGCAACTCTTATTCCGCGATTACCGGCGAAACCTCTAAACGATATGCCGTGAGGCTATCGTATACTCACCGGGTTGATCAGGATATTTGAGGAATGCAGTTGGTTTCTGGGTTCGGATTATGGAACGATTTCTGCGCATTCCGGGTCAATGTGGTAAGTATATTAGATTCGTTTCGATCTTCTAACTCATAAATTATCAGAGAATATCTTAACCAATTTAAGATAATATAATTAAATGATTGATTTTGTTTTGCAGAAATTTTATGAAACTATCGATTTCTCTATCGAATGGCTAGATTTTCGATACGAATTGGCGAATTTTCAAGCGTGGAGCGAATTTTATTTCTGAAAAAGCGAAAATAGTGCAGCTCAAAACAGCGTTATCCTTAAAACTTCTCAAAAACTCCCAGTCCAAATAACGCGAAGTCATATTTGATGGGATCTTCCGGATCAAATCCGCGAAGTTTGGCTGTAATTTCTTCAACTGCTTTCCAGTCGTTTTGCGTTCGGGTAAGTAGTCCAAGTTTTCGGCCAACATTTCCGGTGTGTACATCGAGTGGCAGCATGAGCACTGCGGCTGGTATTTTTTCCCAAAGTCCGAAATCGACTCCAGATTTGTCTTTCCTGACCATCCAGCGCAAAAACATGTTTAATCGTTTGGCCGATGCACCTTTCAGTACATCTGAAACATGTTTTTCTGTCCGTCGTTCGTGCTCCAATTCAAAAAAAATATTCCGGAAATAGCACAATGCTCCCGAAATACTTTCGCTTTTCATGAATCCGTCGGTGAAGACCTTTTCGAGTCCGCCATGATTTTGGTAAATGTTTTTCAGCGATTTCAGGAAGAAAATGCAATCGGCGCCGTTGAAGGTGCGGTGTTTGAAGTTTTGAAATACATCCCATTCATCTTCTGGAGTATGGAGCAAAAACTCAATCGGATTGTTTCGCATGAGCGAAATTAACTTCAGCGCATTGTGAATAATTGTGGGGCGTTGACCCCAGGCAATTGTGGCCGCCAGAAATCCTGCAATTTCAATGTTTTCTTTATCCGTGAATAGTTTGGGAACCTGAATCGGATCGCTTTCAATAAAGCTTGAATGATTGAATGACAGAACTTTCAGGTCAAGAAATGATTTGATATCTTCTAATGAATCGGACATCAGTAAGTTTAGATTTTTCGGAGCACTGAAAATTGAGAACGAAGACTTTTCACCCATCAATCAGCCCATCTTTCATGCGGATGATGGCATCGCTTTGGGCGGCAAAACTTTCGTCGTGGGTTACAATGACCAGTGTTTGTTTAAACTGGTCGCGCAGGGTAAAAAACAATTCGTGCAAATCTTCGCGGTTTTTAGTGTCCAGGTTTCCGGAAGGCTCATCGGCCAGAATTACCGAAGGATTATTAATGAGCGCCCTTGCAACTGCCACTCGTTGTCGCTCACCTCCCGAAAGTTCGCCTGGTTTGTGATCGAGCCTATTCGATAAGCCCAGAAAACCAAGGTATTCGCGAGCTTTCTGTTCTGCATCTTTTCTCGAAGTTTTGGCGATGAATGCCGGAATGCACACATTCTCGAGCGCAGTAAATTCGGGTAATAAGTAGTGAAACTGGAAAACAAAACCAATTTGACGGTTTCTGAAATCGGCAAGCTGACGCTCATTGAGAGCCGATATGTTTTGATTATTAATGAAAACTTTTCCGGAAGCAGGTTGACTCAATGTGCCGATGATTTGTAAGAGTGTCGTTTTTCCGGCGCCGCTTGGACCAACAATGGAATACAATTTCCCGGCCGGAACTTCGAGGTCAATGCCTTTCAGAACCTGAAGATCGCCAAACGACTTCGTTATTTTTTCGACTTTTATCAAGTTGGAAGTTATTTAAGAATGTTTGGATTCAGGAGTAAATCCGGAAGAAATTTAGTCCATTTTAGCTTCGTCACCGATGGTGCTGGTAATGTTATCGGTTCCTTTTTTGACATCATCTTTAATTCCGGTCAAGTCTTTGTCAAGGTCGGCGGTATGAGCTTTTACACCTTCCTGAATATCATTTTTTATGACTTTGATATCTTCGTCAATATCACTGGTGTGCTTTTTTATACCTTCTTCAATGTCGCTTTTTGCATTCCGGATTGTTTCTTTTATATCACCCAGATCACTGCCTGCATCATTGAGTTCGCGCTTGATTTCATTGGTGGCTTTCTGAAATTCGCGCATGGCTTTTCCAAGAGTTTTGGCAACATCAGGAATGGCCTTTGAACCAAAGAACAGCAAAGCTATAAAGATGACCAGAATCAGCTCACTTCCACTTACAAATAAGATATAATTGACCATCACAAATTTTTTTTAGCAAATATACAAACTTGTTAACGACTACGGCAAATGTTCTCAAAGAATGATGTTAAAGATTCTGAATAATTGGATGAAACGGTGAAAACTAGAAGCAGCGATTGATTAACTTTTGAGGAATTGTTGAAAACAAAAAGAAGCAGAAATTTCAATAGTAGAAATTTCTGCTTCTTAAAATTCGAAAATGTTATTTACAGAATCTCAGATTATGCTTTTTTGAACTTTTTGATGGTATCGTAAACAATCGGAGTAGCAACAAATACCGAAGAATATGTTCCAACGCCAACTCCTACAAGCAATGCGAATGTGAAGCCCTGGATCGAAGTTCCGCCGAAGAGGAAGATCGCGAACAACACAACCAGTGTACTCAACGAAGTACTGAAAGTACGGCGCAGTGTAGAGTTCATGGCGTGATCCATGTTATCGTCAAGTTTACGTTTAGGGTACAAATGAATGTATTCACGAACACGGTCATACACGATAACGGTATCGTTGATGGAATATCCGATCACTGTAAGGATGGCCGCAATAAATGCCTGGTCAATTTCAAGCGAGAAGGGCAAAATACCGTAAAACAATGAAAATACTCCAAGTGTGATGATGGTGTCGTGGGCAAGTGCCACAATACCACCCAGACCATACTGCCAGTTGCGGAACCGGATCAGGATATAAAGGAAAATAATTAAAAGGGCAAAGAAAATGGAGATTACCGCATCTTTTTTGATATCATCAGAAATGGTTGGTCCAACTTTCTGAGAACTCATGCGGTGATCTTTAATAAAGGAATCGAGTGAAATATCACCAATAAAACCTGCACTTTTCAGTCCGTTATACATGCGTTCTTCAACTTCATTGTCAATGTTTTCGCTGAGGTCAGCAATTTTGAATGAAGTAGTAATACGCACCTGGTTCGCGTTACCAAATGATTTTACTTCAGGAGCATTGTTGTCGAATGCACCGGTGAGTGCATTTTGAACATCAGCCACTTTCACATCTTTGTCGAATCGAACAACATAAGTACGACCCCCTTTGAAGTCAATACCAGCATGGAATCCGCGAACAACAAATGAAATAAGCGAAACCACAATCAGAGATCCTGAAATGTAGTAAAACAGTTTCCGTTTTGAAAGGAATGGGATTTTTGTATCGCGTAACCAGTGTGAAGTAACTTTTGCAGTAAACGTGATGTTTTTGTTCTTACTTAACTGACGTTCGAAGATCAAACGAGAGATAAAGATTGCAGTGAACATTGAAGTTAAAATACCAATAATCAATGTGGTAGCAAAACCTTTGATTGGTCCTGAACCAAACAAATAAAGAACAACACCAGTTAAAAGAGTGGTTACCTGTCCGTCGATAATTGCTGAATAAGCCGCATTGTAACCATCGTTAATGGCCAGACGAATTCCTTTTCCTCCAATAATTTCTTCCTGAATACGTTCGTAAATCAGCACGTTCGCATCAACCGCCATACCAAGTGTTAAAACAATACCGGCAATACCTGGCAAAGTTAAAACTGCGCCGATTGAAGCAAGCACACCAATCAGGAAAAATACGTTTACAATTAATGCAATGTTTGCCGCCATACCAGCCTTTTTGCTGTAGAAGAACAACATGTAGCCCAGTACCAAAAGGAATGCGATAGCAAACGACCACATACCACTGTTAATGGCTTCGCGTCCAAGTGAAGGACCAACAACGTTTTCTTCAATGATTACTGCCGGTGCAGGCATTTTACCCGACTTCAGAATGTTTGCCAAATCCTTTGCCTCTTCAACGCTTTCCAGGCCTGTGATTGAAGAACGTCCTCCGGTAATTTCACCGTTTACATTCGGATACGAGAATACATATCCATCCAGAACAATGGCTATCGATTTTCCAACATTTTCCTTCGTCAGGCGAGCCCAGATTTTAGCGCCTTCGCTATTCATCGACATGCTAACTTCAGGACGGCTGCCCATATCGGCATAATCCTGACGGGCGTCGGTAATAACGTCACCTTCAAGTGGTGGACGACCATCGCGACCAGTTACTTTAATGGCAATTAAACTGAAATATTTGCCATCAGTATCAATTGGTTTTGCTGTCCATTTAAACGTCAGATTACGTGGAAATAGTGATTTTACCTGATCCATTTTCAGGTAAGTATTTACAGTGGCTGTATCTTTAAAATGAGATGTTCCAACATTGGCTCCCGGATATAACTGACCCTGGGGAGTTGCTCGTGGTTGAAGAATAGAAAACAACGGGAATTGTTTTTTCATGTCCGCATTCTTGTCAACCGAAGCCGAATCAGATTTTGTATTTTCGAGTTCTTTCAGCAAACTGTTCGAATCTTCTTTCTTTGCTTTCGCAGTTGTGTCAGCTGGGGTTGCAGAAGGTGCAGCCTTAGCTGGTTCCGATTGAAGCGCTAAAATTTCTGCCAGTTTTTGATTGGCCTGAGCCAGGTATGGATAAACTTCACTGTTGTCAAAAGTTTCCCAGAATTCGAGGTTGGCAGTTCCCTGCAATAGTTTACGAACACGTTTCGGATCGTCGATACCCGGAAGTTCAACCAAAATACGTCCGGCCGTTTGCAGTTGTTGAATATTTGGCTGTGCAACACCAAAACGGTCAATTCTCTGACGGATAATGTTGAATGAATTGTCGATGGCAACCTTAGTTTCTTTGTGCAACACATCCAAAACTTCAGCATTGGTCGAATTGTATTTTACCTGATCTTTTAATTCGAGCGTATTGAAAATTGAAGCCAGTTTGCCATTCGGCGAAATCTCTTCAAAAGCCTTTCCAAAAAGAGTTACAAAGTCTTCCTGACTATTTTTTTCTTTTTCAACGGCAAGTTTAAGAGCCGCGTTAAATGTTGAATCCTTGCTGAAGTTTGCAAGCGATTTAACGAGGTCGACTACCGAAACTTCAAGGGTTACGTTCATCCCGCCTTTCAAGTCAAGACCTAACCCAAGTTCAAGCTCTTTAACTTCCTTGAAGGTATATTTGCGGAGCCACAATAGATTGTAAACCACTTCGCTCTGCATCGAGTCGAGATACGTTTGTTCTTTTTGTTTGTCTCCTTTTGCATACTCTTTTGCTGCTTTTTCAACCTGGCTTGCCTTAAAGGTAAACATCAGCTGATACACGCAGATCAAAGCAAGTAGAATTGCAAAAATCCGAATTGCACCTTTGTTTTGCATTTGTTAAGATTTAAATTGTTTTTGAATGAAATTTATTAGAGTTATTTTTTGGAAATTTTGATTCCAGACACATGCAGATACTCCGAACGTATATAGTTTGGGTACAGCCATAAACACTGAGTGAAACTCAGGAGTTAAACGAGTGGGGGTGTGTCGTCGGGACTGGCATACAGAACCCGGTTGTAAGGAAGTGAACGGAACGACAATCCGAATGAAAAACAAGCGTGAACGGCCTCTGCTTTCATCAATTGAAATGTCCGTAAATTATAATGCTTTTGTAGAAATTTATTTTGTGTACAGGCAAAACGTAATTTAATATTTAGGTCTGTTCCTGAAGTTTTTAAGTTGTACGTTGGAACCTGATTGCAGAAAAATACTTTGTTGGTTGCCGGTTCATCTGAACCTGGCATTTTTTTTATACTGTCGGCCAACTGCTGATTGGCCGTATGATACATGTCGAATACAGCAGCACCGCCAATAAGCGCAAACAGCAGGCAAATGCGTACAATAAAATGTTTTGACATGTATTTTTTCAGGTGCATACTTTTATTTTTCAGCCGCCAAATATATTTATTTTTTTCTGAATATAAAGGTGCTAATTTTCTGCTGTCGGGCAGACTACTATTTTTTGAATGTGATGATTTTACGTTTGTAATCAATCACACATTTATGTTGCATCAGAATATCACCGCCAATTAGCCCGGCAATTTTGTGTGAGGTATATTTTGCATAAATTTCGTTCACATGGTCCAAATCAATCAGGGCAACCTTTTGTTTTTTTATAACCAGCTTCCCAAAGCGTAGATAACGCATTTTCCCTACCGAAGTTTCCATCATTCCCTGGTTAATTCCAGCACTTTGGTAATCATCAACATTGTCAGAATCCACAACTTCATATTGAGATTTTAAATTCACATCAAGAACTGATTTTGAAGCACCTGTGTCAATAATCCAACTCGAAGTGGTTTTGTCTTCAAAGGTACCTTCTATCAGGATGTGATAATTTTCTTTTTCCAGTTCGACTATTTGAAGAGGGATTTCGTACATATTAAAAATTCAGGTTACAATATTAAATCAGTAAATAATCTGATTGATTTCCAAATTTTTTCCTGATTCGATAGGGGGCATATCAGTATAAATTCAGTAAAAAAGCTCCTGCAATTTGCAGGAGCTTCAAATATAGAATTTATTGTTTGTTTTGCTAAGAAAAAAATCAGAGAATGTTCATTCCATCAACAACATCCATGATTTCTTTTACTGCATTGGCCGAGTTATTGAGTAGAGTCTGTTCTTCTTCGGTCAGTTTTACTTCGATGATTTTTTCAACACCGTTTTTACCCAATTTAACAGGAGCTCCAACGAAAATGTCATTCAGGCCAAATTCACCTTCTAATTTTACACAACATGGGAAGATGCGTTTCTGGTCCATGACAATTGCTTCAACCATTTGAGCTGCAGCCGATCCCGGAGCATACCATGCTGAAGTTCCCATCAGATTAACCAACTCGCCGCCACCTTTTTTTGTACGGTCAATGATTTTTGCAAGAGTTTCTTCATCGATTAATTCAGTAACCGGAATTCCTGAAACAGTTGTATAGCGGGGTAGCGGAACCATGGTGTCACCATGTCCGCCCATCAGCAAAGCCTGAATGTCGCGCGGCGAAACGTCCAAAGCTTCGGCAAGGAAAGCGCGGTAGCGGGCGGTGTCAAGAATTCCGGCCATACCCATTACTTTGTTTTTCGATGATTTCGAAACAGCATAAGCCACATAAGTCATCACATCAAGAGGATTTGATACGATGATGATAATGGCATTTGGCGAATATTTAATTACATTCTCAGTCACGCTTTTAACAATGCCGGCATTGATTGAAATCAAATCGTCGCGGCTCATTCCCGGTTTGCGTGGTACTCCTGAAGTGATTACAACAACATCAGAATCAGCCGATTTTGAGTAGTCGTTGGTGGCGCCAACAACACGGGTGTCGTAATAATTAATGGGGGCAGTTTGCCATAAATCCAACGATTTACCTTCCGACAAACCTTCTTTAATATCAAGTAAAACTACTTCGTTAACAATGTTTTTTTCGGCCACGATCTGTGCGCAGGTTGCTCCAACATTTCCGGCTCCAACAACGGTTACTTTCATAATTGTATTTTTATAGTTACTGTTTTTTTTAATGCGTATGCAAAGATAAAAGGTATTTTGATTTGAAGGCTTAATTTTGGATTTGCTTAACAATTTGGTAAAAATTCAATAAATCAATGTGTTACGAATGATGGTGATAAAGTTTCATTTTCTGATTTTTGTCACTTTTGTATGTTTTACAACCTCTTATTCCTGAATTTACATGTCTTTTTCGGATCATTTTGACTATTCAGGATTAGCTCTTTGCCTGTTTTTTTCATCAAATTTCGTTTCTGATCGAAAGAAAGAGAAAATTTCTGGCAGCATTAAGAATTGAGTCTCTTGGTTTCAAAAATTACATTTATGCTTAATGAATTGTTTCAATTCGGGTTTTTAATTCAGTTTGGTTGCTTAAACCTTTTGAACAGATAAGGGTTTATATCTTCAAAAAAAACTAAAAAATTAGGTATGGCAGACAGGTTATCAGATCCAATAGGCAGGTTGATGGGGCTTCGGTATAAATCGCATCCCTGGCATGGAATTTTTATAGGAAAAGATGCTCCTGATAATGTAGTGGCATTTATTGAAGTTGTTCCAACTGATACCGTAAAATACGAAATTGATAAGGAAAGTGGGTATCTGAAAATTGACAGGCCACAAAAATATTCCAATGTCGTTCCGGCACTTTATGGCTTTATTCCACAAACTTATTGTGGTGACCAGGTAGGAAAATATTGTATGGATAAAACCGGAAAAACCGGGATTAAAGGCGATGGTGACCCGATCGATATTTGTGTTTTAACGGAAAAGACTATTGCTCACGGCGATATTTTGGTTGATGCAAGGCCGATTGGCGGGTTTCGGATGATTGATGGAAACGAGGCTGACGACAAAATAATTGCTGTCTTGACCAATGATGTGGTTTACAGCGAATATAAAGATTTGTCAGACCTTCCGGATATAGTAGTTGAGCGCTTAAAGCACTATTTTTTGACGTATAAAGATATGCCTGGAAAGGTAAGCAACACAGAAATTACACATATTTATGGTGTCGATGAGGCACTTGAAGTTGTGCAATGTTCAATGTCCGATTACCATCAGCGATTTGATAATATTGGTAAGCTGTTGTAAGATACTTTTTGTGAAGCGATTTCTGAAACTGTCGCAAAAATCGTAAAATGTCAGATACAAGTCACCCCGAATTTATTTCGGGGTCTTTTTTTAATGGTTGTATACCAAATGCAATTTCAAATCAGTCCAGAATCATACTGACTTTTGAGGCTGCTTTTTTATTTTCTTTCCAGATTCAGGTTCGAATAATTGAACCCGTTTTTCTCATCGAACAAATCTTCACGCGAAACTTCGTTCCACTCTGAATAATCAACTTCAGGAAACCAAACATCCGCCTCGAAATCCTGATGGACAACAGTCAGGTATAATTTTCCGGCTAATGGATAAAACTGACGGTAAATCATTCCACCGCCAATAATGAAGGCTTCCTTCTCATTTTCAACTGCTTTAGCTGCTTCTTCAATCGAGAAAACCATTTCACAGCGTTCAAATTTCTCTTCCGGATTATCGGTAATCACAATGTTTCTGCGGTTAGGGAGCGCACCTTTGGGCAGCGAGAGTAAGGTGTTTCGGCCCATAATAACCGGGTGACCGGTCGTAATTTGCTTAAACCGCTTTAAATCGTTTGGCAAATGAAAAAGCAAATCGTTATTCTTGCCAATGGCGAAATTTTGTGCGATGGCTACTATAATGGAAATATTTTTTTGAATCATGTTTCAGGAAATATTAAACAGCAACTTTTCCGGGAATATGTGGATGAGACTGATAACCGACCAGCTCAAAATCTTCAAATTTGAAATCGAAAATATTTTTTACGTCAGGATTAATTTTCATTTGTGGCAGCGGAAATGGTTCGCGGGTCAATTGAAGTTTTACCTGTTCCATGTGATTGAGGTAAATGTGTGCATCGCCAAGCGTGTGTACAAATTCCCCCGGTTCAAGATCGCAAACCTGAGCCATCATCAGCGTAAGAAGTGCGTATGACGCAATGTTGAACGGCACTCCCAAAAAGATGTCGGCACTTCGTTGGTAGAGCTGGCACGAAAGTTTGCCATTAGCCACATAAAATTGGACAAGAATGTGGCACGGTGGTAAATTCATTTGATCAATCTGACCAACATTCCATGCACTGACCATGTGCCTTCTTGAGTCGGGATTATTCTTCAAACTGCTAATTACCTGCGAAATCTGGTCGATATGTCTGCCGTCTGGAGCTGGCCACGAACGCCACTGGTACCCATAAACCGGTCCAAGGTTACCATTTTCATCGGCCCATTCATTCCAAATCCTTACTCCGTTTTCCTGAAGATATTTTATGTTTGTATCGCCGGTTAAAAACCAGAGTAATTCGTGAATAATCGATCGAAGATGTAACTTTTTTGTGGTTAAAACCGGAAATCCTTCTGCAAGATTAAATCGCGACTGGTAGCCAAAAACACTTATGGTTCCAGTTCCGGTCCGGTCGCTTTTTTCAACGCCGTTGTTTATTACATGGTTCAGTAAATCAAGATATTGCTTCATTTTAAGTGCCTTTTGTAGCTTTCATTTTAAACCGCCGGAAAGGTAAAAAGTTTTCAGGAAAAACTTTAGTCCTGAAGTTAATTTCAATTTACTGATACGTATTTATGTGTGTGGCTGTAGTTTACCTCGCTCGTGCTTGTATTTAAATACAAGCGGGAATATGATTCCAAGTACGAGTGCATAACCTGCAAAAACCAACCAAATTGTTTTCCAGTCTCTGAGTTCGCCCGTTGTGAAAAAGTCAACGATCAATCCGCTGCCATAACCACCAATCATTGCGCCGATACCGTTGGTCATGAGCATAAATAAGCCTTGCGCACTTGCACGGATTCCGGGATTTACCTCCTTTTCAACAAACAGCGATCCTGAAATATTGAAAAAATCGAAAGCCATTCCATACACAATCATCGACAGAACCAACAGATACAAACCACTGCCCGGATCGCCTATCGCGAAAAGTCCAAACCGAAGAACCCAGGCAAAAATACTCATCAGCATCACGTTTTTTATTCCAAACCGGTTCAGGAAAAATGGAATGGTTAGAATAAACAATGTTTCTGAAATTTGCGAAATCGAAAGCAAAAGAATTGGATGCTCGACGCCGAACGTGCCGGGATGGGTGCTGGTGAAGCTGTCGAGAAATGTACCTCCAAAGGCATTTGTAATTTGTAAGGCTGCTCCCAGGAACATGGAAAACAGGAAAAATACTGCCATTTTTTTCTGCTTGAAAAGGACAAATGCATCCAATCCAAGCGAAGTCATCAACGATTTTTCTTTTTTAGTTTTTGCGGGAGGACATTGCGGCATGGTGAAAACATATAGCCCAAGAAATAAAGCTGAAATTCCACTGAAAATCAGTTGCATATTCGAAGCTTTCCATCCAAACAAATCAACAATCCACATGGCAGCTATGAATCCAACAGTTCCCCAAACCCTGATCGGCGGAAAATCTTTCACAATATTGTATCCGTTCTTTTCCAGAATGATGTATGAAACAGTGCTGTTTAGTGCGATGGTTGGCATGTAAAACATCGAGTTTAGTAACATCACCCAGAAAAAGGCAACAGGATCTTTAATGGTCGAGGCCAGGAAAAGCAGACAGGCGCCAATCAAATGACTGATTCCAAGCAGTCGTTCGGCATTGATCCATTTGTCGGCAATAATACCCAGAACCGCCGGCATGAAAAGTGATGCAATTCCCAGCGTTGAAAATATAGCGCCGATTTGAGCGCCGGTAAAATGAAGTGTTCCTCCGAGGTAAACCCCAATAGAAATAAGCCATGCTCCCCACATGAAAAATTGCAGAAAATTCATGACGATCAGACGATTCTTGATTCCCATATTTTGGTTGTTTGATTGGTGTGTTTTTAGCGGCACTAAAACTACTAAAAACTACATAATCCGAAAGGAATCAGGCCGGCTAAAAATTAAATTCGCTGAAATTCGAAGGAAATTTTCTTTTGTAACTTAAATTAATGGTGTCGAAGAAGACTTCGATTTAGAAATCGTTTGTCTGATTACTCTTTTTTTCGACGGTTAATTTCGTCTCTGATTGCTGAAGCTTTTTCGTAATCTTCGTCGTGTATCGCATTGTTCAGCATTTGGGTGAGTTCCGATGACGTATATTTTTCGTACTCATGCTTTCCTTTGCGTGGCTCGTCGCTAATTGGTTGATTCCATTCTTCTTGCCCATGTTCATTTTCAAATTCAATCACAATTCCTGCCCGTTCCAGAATTTCCTCGGTCGTATAAATTGGGCAGTCGAAGCGTAAAGCCAGTGCAACGGCATCCGAAGTACGCGAATCGATCACAATTCGCTTGTCGTCGCGCATGCAAACGAGTTCCGAATAAAAAATTCCTTCTTCGAGCTTGTAAATGACGACTTCTAAAACCAGAATGTCGAACGACGAAGCCATATATTTAAAAAGATCATGAGTAAGTGGCCGGGGTGGTTTCAGGCCTTCAAGCTGAATAGCAATTGACTGAGCTTCAATTGGTCCTATGATAATTGGTATTCTGCGATCGCCATTTTCTTCAGCCAGTACAAGCGCATATGCTCCCGACTGTGATTGACTAACTGAAAGTCCGAGTATGTTAAGCTTTATCTTTTGCATTTAATTCACGATATCCTTAGCTAAGGGTAACAAATATAACAATTGTTTGCATTCCGCTGAAATTTCAAACCATTAACATTCCGCTTTTATTGCCTTTCTTTATGCCTGAAAACATAAAATAATTTCACGATAAGAACTATTGTGAAGTTTCCCCGGGGGGGCGAAAGCGCATGCGCAATAATTCTTGGTTTATGTTTTGACGGACAATCTTTTCGGTATTTGAACTGAGGCACTAAAAATTAATTCTGAAAAAAGATCGTAACCCTTTGGCGGTCATTCAAAAAAGTTTACTTTTGCAGTCCGAAAGTTTTCGAGCAGGCTCAATAAGCGGTAATTGATTAATTCCCGCCTGCCGGAAGAAATATTAAAACACATTGAAATGTACGCAATTGTAGAGATTGCCGGTCAGCAAATGAAAGTTGAAAAAGGCCGGAAAATTTATGTACACCGTTTGGAAAATGCCGAAGGCGAAACTGTTGTTTTTGACAAAGTTCTTTTGGTTGATAACGAAGGTGCAGTAAAAGTTGGTACTCCTGTTGTTGAAGGTGCAAGTGTTACCGCATCGGTAGTTGAGCACGTTAAGGGAGATAAAGTATTGGTATTCAAGAAAAAAAGAAGAAAAGGTTACCAGAAAATGAATGGTCACCGCCAGTACATGACCAAAATTCAAATTGAAGAAGTAATAGGATAACAATTAAAAAAAATTTACCATGGCTCATAAGAAAGGTGCGGGTAGTTCGAAAAACGGACGCGAATCAGAAAGCAAACGACTTGGCGTAAAAATTTACGGCGGTCAGGCTGCAACAGCTGGTAACATTATTGTTCG
This sequence comes from Prolixibacteraceae bacterium, assembly GCA_963677955.2. Classification (GTDB taxonomy): domain Bacteria; phylum Bacteroidota; class Bacteroidia; order Bacteroidales; family Prolixibacteraceae; genus Aquipluma. The sequence goes on along the minus strand of CAXXQR010000001.1, from coordinate 1,046,950 downwards.
CCAGAGAGGTACTTCACACCACCCGGGTTTAAATGTTGGTATCGGTAGAGATCATACACTTTTTGCTTTGGTGGACGGAACTGTTGTTTTCAAAAAAAGAAGAGACAACAAATCATTTGTATCGGTTGAACCTGTTGTTTCAGCAGAAGCAAGTAACTAATACCCTTAAAAATATTCGTTGAATAATCTCCTGCTTTTCAGAAGGCAGGAGATTTTTTTGTTTTAAATTTGTCGGTCTAAAAAATTTAAACCTACCGGAAATGCTCAATTTAAAGTTTATCCAGGAAAACCAGGAATTGGTAGTTGCAAAACTGAAAAAGAAACATTTTGATGCTTCTGAAATAGTCAGTCAGATTGCTGAATTGTCAGGAAAGAAAAATGAAATACAGGCCAAAGCCGACCAGTTGAAATCTGAAATGAACAAAATTTCAAAAGAAATCGGGTTGCTTATGCGCGATGGCAAAAAAGCAGAGGCAGAAGCCGCCAAAAACCGTACAACCGAAATCAAAGATTCAATCAAACAATTTGATGATGATTTTGCCCGGATTGATCAGGAAGTTTTCAATTTGCAGGTTTTGCTTCCAAATCTTCCCGCAGATATAGTTCCTGAAGGACGAACTCCGGAAGATAACCTGGTAGTGAAAAGCCATGGCGAAATTCCCGTTTTGCCTGAAAACAGCATTCCGCACTGGGAGCTGGCTCGTAAATACGACATTATCGATTTCGAACTGGGTGTGAAAATTACCGGTGCAGGTTTCCCGGTTTACAAAGGAAAAGGCGCCCGGATTCAACGTGCGCTCATTAATTTTTTCCTTGACGAGGCTCGTGCGTCAGGCTTTCTTGAAATTCAGCCTCCGCTGATGGTAAACGAAGATTCGGGGTTTGGAACCGGTCAGTTGCCTGATAAGGAAGGGCAAATGTACCACGCCACCGAAGACAATTTGTATTTGATTCCGACTGCCGAGGTTCCGGTGACCAATTTATACCGCGATATGATTGTGGAGGCGAAAGATCTTCCAATAAAAAATACAGCTTACAGTGCTTGCTTCCGTCGCGAAGCCGGTTCGTATGGCAAAGATGTTCGGGGATTGAACCGTCTGCATCAGTTCGATAAAGTTGAGATTGTACAGATAGCTCATCCCGACAATTCGTATGAATTGCTCGACGAAATGGTGGCTCATGTGGCAGGTTTGGTTGAGAAATTGGAATTACCATACCGTATCCTTCGTTTGTGTGGTGGCGATATGAGTTTTACCTCAGCGCTGACTTATGATTTCGAAGTGTTCTCTGCTGCACAAGAAAAATGGCTCGAAGTGAGTTCTGTTTCCAATTTCGAAAGTTTCCAGGCCAACCGCCTGAAATTGCGTTACCGCGACGAAGCCACCAAGAAACCGGTGATTGCCCACACGCTAAACGGAAGTGCATTGGCTCTGCCACGTATTTTGGCAGCTTTGCTCGAAAACAATCAAACTCCGGAAGGTATCCGTATTCCAAAAGTCTTGGTTCCGTATTGCGGATTTGACTTGATAGATTAGAACAAGACAAAAGTTGGGCTAAGTAACAAATTCAATTTATAGTTTTGAAAGAGGCTGTTTCGGTAAAAAGCTGAAGCAGCCTCTTTTTTTATAAATTTGAGGACGGTAATCCAATTAAACCTGACTGACTATGAAAAATCTGGCAAAAAAATCCCTTCTCATGGGATTGGCTGCAAGTTCACTTCCCGGATTTGCGCAGCAAACCGAAAATCCAAAATCTCCGAATATTATTATCATTTTTATGGATGACCTGGGCTATGGAGATTTAAGTTGTTATGGCGCGTCGCAGTATAAAACTCCCAATCTCGACCGTATGGCAGTGCAAGGTATTCGATTTACCAGTTTTATGTCGGCACAGGCAGTTTGCAGTGCTTCACGTGCGGGAATATTAACCGGCTGCTACCCAAACCGCGTTGGAATTTCAGGAGCATTAATGCCTGATGCAAAAATCGGCCTGAATCCTTCAGAAGAAACTATTGCTGAAGTTGTTAAAAAGAAAAACTATAAAACCTGTGCTATCGGGAAATGGCATTTAGGTCGGCAGCGCGAATTTTTGCCCTTACAGCAGGGATTCGACGAATATCTTGGACTACCGTATTCGAATGACATGTGGCCGGTAGGCTTTGATGGAAAACCCGCCGTAGGTATGCGGAAAGCGGGTTATCCGGCGCTTCCACTTATTAGGGACAACGAAAAAATAAGAGAAATTAAAACGTTGGATGACCAGGCAGAATTAACAACAATTTATACTGAGAAGGCTGTTGATTTTATTGCAAAAAATAAGAATAATCCGTTTTTTATTTATCTGGCGCATTCAATGACACACATTCCGTTAGCAGTTTCATCCAAATTCAAAGGTAAAAGCGAACAAGGATTGTTTGGCGATGTGATGATGGAAATCGATTGGTCAGTCGGTGAAATTATGAAAGCGCTTGAAAAAAACGGATTGGCTAAAAATACGTTGGTAATTTTCACTTCGGATAATGGACCGTGGCTAAATTTCGGAAATCATGCCGGATCGACTGGCGGATTGCGCGAAGGAAAAGGCAACAGCTTCGAAGGCGGACAGCGCGAGCCCTGCCTGATGTGGTGGCCGGGGCATATTGCTCCCGGAACGATTTGCAATAGATTGGCTTCAACCATCGATCTTTTGCCAACTATCGCTGAAATCACTTCGGCACCGCTTCCGGAGAAGAAAATTGACGGCGTGAATATTCTTCCGCTTTTGTTGGGCGACGAAACTGCCAATCCACGGGAGTCATTCCTATATTATTACCGGAAAAATAGTTTGGAGGCTGTAAGGATTGGTACATGGAAACTTGTTTTTGCGCATCCGGGCCGAACTTATGTTGGCTTCAAACCAGGGTTTGATGGATTTCCGGGACAGACCAATGAAAATTTTCCGTTCGAAGAAGGATTGTACGATTTGCGGCGCGATCCGGGTGAACGATACGATGTGAAAGAATATTATCCTGAAATCGTTGAGCAACTCAAAAAGCTTGCTGATGAAGCCAGACTTGATTTAGGCGACGATATTCAGAAAATGGAAGGAAGTAACCGGCGAGAACCTGGTCATGCCATCCAATAAAATGGTTGAGCCTAATTTGTGAGATAGTATTAAACCTGAACCTTATAAACCTGATTTTATGAATAAAACAAATGTATTGTCAGCACTAGGTATTGTTACGGCTGGAGTAATGCCTTCGTGCAAAGAGCAGGCCCCGAAACAAACCCGCCCAAACATTATTTACATCATGAGCGACGACCATGCCTACCAGGCTATAAGCGCTTACGGTGGTGGATTGAACAAAACACCGAATATTGATCGGCTGGCCAATGAAGGCGCCATTTTTACCCGTGCTTGCGTTACCAATTCACTTTGTGCTCCAAGCCGGGCGGTGATGTTGACTGGGAAGCACAGTTTTATTAATGGTAAAGTCGATAATGTTCTGCCCTTTAACTGGGACCAGGAAAGTTTTCCGAAACTGTTGCAAAAATCTGGTTACCAGACTGCATTGATTGGAAAAATTCACCTCGACGGAATCCCTCAGGGTTTCGATTATTCTGCTGTTCTTCCGGGACAAGGAGACTATTACAATCCCGAATTTATTGTAAACGGGCAAAAAGAGCAAATTCATGGTTATGTAACAAAAATTACCACCAATCTTGCACTCGATTGGCTGAAGAACCGGGATCAAAACAAACCATTCTGTCTGCTTTATCATCAAAAAGCGCCACATCGGGAGTGGATGCCTGAACCAAAATATTTCAGGGAATTTATTAGCAAGGAATTTAAAGAACCTGAAACACTATTCGACGATTACAGTGGTCGCGGAACAGCTGCTCATGCAGCCGAAATGCAAATTTACCGTGATCAGAACTGGTCGGGCGATTCAAAAATCTATCCTGAAGTGATGGACAAGTTGGGTTTGAAAGATCCAACTGCCTGGGGCCGGAATGCTTTCAAAAACAATGTTGGTCGAATGGACGAGCAGCAACGAGCCGCCTGGGATTCGGTTTACCAGCCAATGAATGAAAAATTCGCGAAGGAATACCCCAATATGACGGAGAAGGAAGTTACTCACTGGCGCTACGAACGATACATGCAGGATTACCTGGCTTGTGTTCAGTCGGTTGATGACGGGGTAGGTGAGGTCCTGGATTACCTCGATAAAAATGGGTTGGCCGAAAATACCATCGTGGTTTACACGTCTGATCAAGGCATGTATTTGGGCGAACATGGCTGGTTCGATAAACGGTTTATGTACAAAGAATCGTTTCGAACTCCTTTATTAATCCGATATCCCAAAGAAATTAAACCCGGAACTAAAATTGACAAACTGGTTCAGAACCTCGATTTTGCACCAACTTTTCTGGATTATTCAGGAGTAACAATTCCTGAAGATATTCAGGGTGAATCGTTCCGGAACCTGGTGTCAGGAAAAACAAGCGAGTGGCGCGATGCGGTTTATTATACTTATTACGAATATCCGTCAATTCACATGGTGAAACGCCACTATGGAATTGCCACGGAACGATACAAACTCATCCATTTTTACTACGATATTGATGAGTGGGAATTGTACGATTTGCAGACCGACCCGAACGAAATGCACAATGTATACAGCGATCCGGCTTATGCAGATGTACAGAAGGATATGCATCAGAGACTAACCGATTTGCGCGCTAAATACGGTGATTCGGATGAATTGAATCAACATTTTATAGATGCTGTGACAAAGAAAAAGTAAGATTACGAATTAAGAGTCTCGCGCGTAGTGAGGCTCTTAATGTCTCAAAATCTATTTGATCTCAGAAATTATTTATGATAATCAATGTGAGTTAAAATCTATAGCCAAGAATGAAGTATTGTCTGGTTGTTGATGATTTTAAAAAAGAATATGCCGACATTCCATTTCCCTTTTCAATTCTGTATTCAATTAAGACTTTTTTTAGCTTAGCTCCGACTCCTAACAGGTAACCTTGTTCATATTTTCTGGTTTCTCCAATGGCCTTTTCAGGATCGTATACGTTTATGTCTGATTCTCGTCTTGAATAATTAGTTTCTTTGATTGTGAACCCATTTGAAATTCCTGCATTCGCAAATAGCAAGAGTTTTCCTACCTGATAGTTATAGCGGATCAGATTGTTTAGCTTAATATAAGAATATCCCAAACGATAATGATATGTGAACAAACCTTCGTCAACAGAACTGTCAAAGCAATATGATGTGTAAATCAACTCGTTTGGCGCGGTCCATTTGCCTTGATTCCTTGGGAATACGAATTCACAGTAAACCCCCGCTGTAAAATCTGTTGACGTTGAAAAATCTGAATTAACCAGATTCAAATGGCTATCTGAATCATTGAATTTTATGGAAGAGAAAGCTGTTCCGGTCAACAATCCTAACGCAGCTTTAATTTTTTCTGTCTTTTTCTGAAATTCTATTGGGATCGCAGTGGTTCGGTAGTAATACTCAAAAAGTTTATCCAGACTTTCTTTTCTATATTTAGTTTGATTTAACCGTGATTGAATATTAGGGCAATCCTGTAGATAAGATAATAACTGGCCTCTAAATTTTTCATTCTCAACCAATATTTTACTGCCGTTTGTATATTGGTTTGCAGTTGTAGTATTTTGTAGATCGACATTTCCGGTGTTGCCGTTCTTATAGTAGGTTTTGTACACTAATAAGTCGAAAAAATTATCCCGTTTGATGTAAAATAATTCTTTGCCATTTTTATTTTTAAGATAATATAAGCTTTTGAATCCTTTGTACATAACCTGAAGAAATACGGTGTCAGTTATGAGGTTTAACTGTTCGTCATATGTTGTAGTTAAGCTAGTTTCCTCTTTTACTGCGGCACTTTCGTAATATTCATCATTAACTGAAAATCCGTTAACTTCAGATGGTTTGAATGTAATTGATCCAATGTCTGTAATTCTTTCCTTAAAGTTAATTTGATCAGGGTTTTTATCCCAATTCCTACAGTCAATAAACCCATTTATTGTATTTCCATTTAATTTAAAGATCTGTCCTGGTAAATAATTTCTTTGACTGTATGCATTTTGAAACATTAAGAGGGTGACGAATACAAGCATTACATTTTCATAAACTTTTTTCATAGATTAATTCTTAATTTATCAAGTGGAAAAAAATGAGTTTCAACAAATTAAAAGATTACCATTTGTTCATTACAATCAGGAACACATCAGCACAAGATATGTAATATTTAAATATGTTATACATAATCTGTGTTGTTTTCCGGGAATTGCTTAAATCATCAACAAATATCTTCATGAGCAGCGAATGCCTTCTTGTTTTTCTTATCTTTAAGCAAACTGAAAGCACTATGGAACTTCCGAATATAGTTAAAAACGACAGTTGGCTTAAGCCTTTCGAATCGACGATTGTTTCGCGGCTACAAATTGCCGAAGACACTGAGAGTGAGATTTTGAGTGGAAAAAGTCTTTCTGATTTTGCCCAGGGACACAAATGGTACGGCCTGCACCGCGATAAGGACAAATGGTTTATTCGTGAATGGGCACCCAATGCTACGGCTATTTATCTGATTGGCCAGTTTAATAATTGGCAGGAAATTCCTGAATATTCTTTTCACTCAATTGGGTCGGGAAATTGGGAACTTATACTTCCTTTAGATAAAATGTCGCATGGCGATTTATATGCTTTAACCGTAATTTGGAACGGTGGACAGGGAAAACGTATTCCGGCGTGGACCAATCGCGCAGTTCAGGACAACCATACCAAAATATTTAATGCCCAGGTTTGGGCTCCTGAAAAACCATACAAATGGAAAAATGCGAAATTTAAGCGTTCTGCCGAAGCTCCGTTAATTTATGAAGCGCACGTTGGAATGGCCGGCGAGGAACCGCGTGTTCACACTTACAACGAGTTCCGAACCGAAATTCTGCCGAGGGTTCAGGCGGCAGGCTACAATACCATCCAGTTTATGGCTATTCCGGAGCATCCTTACTACGGAAGTTTTGGCTACCACGTGTCAAGTTTTTTTGCACCATCTTCCCGATTTGGCACTCCCGAAGAGTTAAAAGAACTGGTTGATGCAGCGCATGGTATGGGAATTTCGGTGATCATGGATTTGGTTCATTCGCATGCCGTTAAAAATGAAGTAGAAGGTTTGGGAAAATACGACGGTACTCGTTGGCAGTTTTTTCACGACGGCCCCAAAGGCGAACATCCGGCCTGGGATTCGTATTGCTTCAATTACGGAAAGCCCGAAGTCATTCATTTTTTATTATCCAACATTCGCTATTGGCTCGAAGAATTTAAGTTCGACGGTTTTCGTTTCGATGGAGTGACCAGCATGCTTTATTTCGATCATGGTTTGGGAAAAGCATTTACCAGTTACGACGACTATTTTAATGATGGGGTCGATCAGGAAGCGCTTTCCTATTTCATAATGGCTAATCGCCTCATTCACGAGATCAACCCGAATGCCTTGTCGATTGCTGAAGAAATGAGCGGATTGCCCGGTTTGGCCACCTCGCACAAGGATGGCGGTTTGGGCTTCGATTACCGTATGGCCATGGGAGTTCCCGACTTCTGGATTAAAACAATAAAGGAAGTTGCTGATGAAAAGTGGGATGTTGGAACTATTTTTCATGAACTGACATCGAAACGGCTCGACGAAAAAGTAGTGAGTTACGCCGAATCGCACGATCAGGCATTGGTTGGCGACAAGACAATCATTTTCCGTCTCATCGACAAGGAAATGTATTTCAGTATGCGGAAAGATCAGCAAAATCTGGCGGTTGAACGCGGAATTGCTCTACACAAAATGATACGATTGGCAACTCTCACGTGCGCCGGAGGAGCTTACCTGAATTTTATGGGTAACGAATTTGGCCATCCGGAATGGATCGATTTTCCACGGGAAGGAAATGATTGGTCGTACGCTCATGCACGTCGCATATGGAATGTTGCCGATAACAAAGAGTTGCGTTTCCATTGGCTTGCCGATTTCGACCGTGAAATAATTTCGCTTGTCAGAACCCAGAAACTCCTTAACGTGCCTGAAGTTTACCGGATATACGATCACAAGGAAAATCAGATTCTGGCTTATACGCGCGGAAAATATTTGTTCGTGTTTAATTTTAATCCCACGCAATCATTTGTCGATTATGGTATTCCGATGAATGCCTCAAAATATAAAGTTGTATTAAACAGCGATGAAGATCGTTTTGGAGGACAAAACAGAATTGACAATTCGCTGACTTATTATACGCATCCTTCAGGAGGGCTGACCAGCCAGCACTATTTGTTGCTTTATCTGCCGGCCCGAACGGCCATTGTTTTGGAGAAGGAAGAATTTAAAAAGGTAAGGTAGAATGGTTAATTGTCAATTGTTAAATTGTAAATTGTCTTCATGTCTTTTTTTACTGAAATAGGAATTCCGGAGTTTCCCTGGAAATTGGATTATTCGAAAAGTATGATGTTTTTTGGATCGTGTTTCTCGGAAAATATTGGTCAAAAATTACTTGACCTGAAATTTCAGGTGGATATGAATCCGTTTGGAATTTTGTATAATCCAGAATCAATTGCGAATGGCCTGAAAATATTGCTCGAACATCGCATTTTTACTGACGACGACCTTTTTCAGGATCAGGGATTGTGGAATAGTTTTTATCATCATGGTCGTTTTTCGGATGTTGACAAAGGAGCTACCCTCGAAAAAATAAACAGCCGGATTTCTTCTTCTTCGGAATTTATCCGGAAAGCCGATTTCTTAGTGATTACATTTGGAACAGCCTGGGTGTATGAATTGAAAAAAACTGGTAAAATTGTGTCGAACTGTCACAAGGTTCCCGCATCGGAATTTAAGCGCTTTCGGCTCGGAGTTTATGAAATTACTGAGACGTATCGCGAATTACTGGAGGAAATCTGGAAATTTAACCCAAACTTAAAGGTCCTTTTTACAGTCAGTCCGATTCGGCACTGGAAAGACGGTGCAGTTGAAAATCAGGTCAGCAAATCCACTCTTTTGTTGTCGGTCGATCGTCTAAAATCGGGCTTCGGGGAATCAAATTGTGGCTATTTCCCGTCGTACGAAATTATGATGGACGAACTGCGCGATTACCGCTTCTATGCTGAAGATATGCTTCATTTAAGTCCGGTTGCAACCGATTACATTTTCGATCGGTTTTCGAAGGTTATGATTAGCAAGTCGAGCCAAGATCTGTTTCCGGCTATTCAAAAAATACTAAAATCTGTTGCCCATCGCCCGGTCAATCCGACTTCTTCAGAGTACCAACGATTTTTGCGCGCAAACCTCGAGGAAATAAATAAATTAATATTAAGTTTTCCATATCTTAATTTTGAGCCGGAGAAACTTTACTTTGGGCAAAAGCTGGCTGGTTTCCAACACCAATAATGGTTTTGGAAGACATTTTATCCTTAACTTTGAAAAGAAATCCTACCGATTTATCCGATCCTATTTCCCCGTGTGCTGGATTTAAAATACCCAAAACTCAGAAAATATGAGTTATCTGAAATTCGATAAGAACCAATTGGCAAACCTGGAGTACTCACTGCAACGTGAAATTCTTCGGTCAAACCGTGCCGGTTCATACATCAGCACTACACTTTCGGGTTGCAATACGCGCAAATATCATGGACTGCTGATATGCCCGCTCGACGAACTTGATGGAGAAAGGCATGTTTTACTTTCGTCGCTCGATGAAACTATTGTTCAACACAATAGCCCGTTTAACCTGGGAATTCACAAATATGAAGGCGATCATTTCGAGCCCAAAGGGCATAAATATATTCGGGATATTGAATTCGGAGTTATTCCAAAAACTACTTTTCGGGTTGGTGGAGTTGTATTGAGTAAAGAGCGGATTCTGGTGGAAAAAGAGCAACAGTTGTTGATACGGTACACACTCGAAGAGGCAAACTCGCCAACAATTTTGCGATTTCAGCCATTTCTGGCGTTTCGAAACATTCACCGGTTGAGCAAAGCTAATTTGTATGCCAATGTTCATTATACTGAAATAAAAAACGGCGCCAGGTTTAAGCTGTATGAAGGTTACCCATTCCTGAATTTGCAGTTTTCGAAAGAGCCCGAATTTATTCCGGTACCCGATTGGTATTTTGGAATTGAATATCCGAAAGAACAAAGCAGAGGATATGATTTTAAGGAGGACCTTTTTGTTCCGGGTTATTTCGAAATTCCGGTAAAAAAGGGTGAGACCATTATTTTTTCGGCATCAACGAACGAAAGCACACCAGGTTATTTCAAGCAAAAATTTACTTCGGAACTGAAAACCCGGATTGACCGAAATTCATTTACAGAAAGTCTGGGTAATGCGACCCAGCAATTTTTTATCCGCAAAAATAACCATACTGATTTGGTCGCTGGTTATCCGTGGTATGGATCAATAACCCGGCAAACGTTTATTTCACTTCCGGGGCTTACTCTTGATCTGGACGACTTGGAAACATTCGAAAAAGTGCTGGATTCACAACTTGGATTTCTAAAAAACGGTTTATTCCCTAAATTTCCTGAAGATTCAAATTCATCGTTTGATTCTATAGATGCACCACTTTGGTTTTTTTGGACGGTACAGCAATATTATCACAAAACAAAAAATTCGCAATTAATCTGGAGAAAATACGGACCAACAATGAAGTTGATTTTGTCGGCATATAAATACGGAACCGACTATTGGATTCATATGCACGAAAATGGGCTTATTTCAGGTAAGAGTGAAAATACAGCATTAACCTGGATGGACTCGTATGTTGACGGAAAGCCGGTTGTTCAGCGTGCTGGTATGCCGGTCGAGGTGAATGCGCTTTGGTACAATGCCTTGAGATTGGCGCTTGAACTTGCCGAGGCTGAAAATGACAGCGAATTTATTTCGGAATGGGCAGAACTCCCGGTGTTGGTTGCCAAATCGTTTTTGGATCTGTTTTGGAGTGAGCAAAAGCAATATTTGGCCGATAGTGTTGATGGGAAACTGAAAGACTGGTCGGTGAGGCCAAATATGTTGCTGGCAGCGGCGCTCGAATTTTCGCCACTGAACAAAGAAAAACAAAAGGCAATTGTAAGTATGGTAAAGCAGGAACTGCTTACGTCACGTGGAATTCGCACCTTGTCGCCGGCTGATAACCGTTACAAAGGAAACTGTGAAGGAAATATTCAGGAACGTGAATTCACTATTCACCAGGGAACAGCATGGCCATGGCTGATTTCGTTTTTTGTTGAGGCTTATTTAAAGATTCACCGAAGGGGCGGAATGCCGTTCGTCAGGCGAATTATTGAAGGATTTGAAGTTGAAATGACCGAACATTGCATCGGCACCATTTCTGAAATGTACGACGGGAATCCACCGCACAAAAGCAGGGGAGCAATATCGCAGGCATGGAGCGTGGCGGCGCTGATTCGGGCAAATAAGTTACTTGAACATTTTAAGGAATAATTTCGGAAGGATTGGACGAAAGTTGAGGCGTTTGGAATTCACGCTCTTATTTTCAGAAATATCTGGTCTTGTTTCCGGTTAAAATTCGTTAAAGTATGGCAGTTAAGGGTTTCGCAAAACTTTTAACTTTTTGACTGAAAATTTTATAATTGGAATGCTATGAAGGTGTTGATGTTTGGATGGGAATTTCCCCCGCACATTTCAGGAGGACTCGGTACTGCCTGCTACGGACTGACAAAAGGCTTGGCAGGATTCAACGATATGAGTGTAATTTTTGTTGTGCCAAAATCGTACGGCGATGAGGATCAGTCTGGTATAACACTTCTGGGTGCCAATACGGTTCCCATCACCCGAAAGGAAATTAAATTTGTGGACGTTGAACACAAAGTTGACTATTACGAAGTGAAATCGCGCATGATTCCCTATGTCGGCCCTGAAGAATTTTGGGAGCTTACGACTAAAGTAACGTCTGAAAAAACGGCGTTGATTGAAACAACGGGCGAGGGTACGATCGATTTTTCGGGGAAATATGACCATAATTTGTTACACGAAATTCACAATTATTCGATAGTTGCAGAAATTATTGCACGCGATAACGAATTCGATGTTATTCATGCGCACGACTGGTTGGCTTATCCGGCCGGAATTGCAGCCAAACGAATTTCAGGCAAACCACTCATTATTCATGTACATGCCACCGATTTCGACCGGAGTGGCGGCAGTGTAAACCCGACAGTTTTTGCCATGGAGAAGGAAGGAATGGATGCCGCCGATAAAATCATCACTGTTAGTAATCTTACTCGAAATATTGTGATCGAGAAATACGACATCGATCCCGAAAAGGTAATAACCATATACAATGCGGTGGAACCTCTGTCGCACGAAGAAAAGATAAAGCTAAAAAAAGGAGTGGACGAAAAGATTGTGACATTTCTGGGTAGGATAACTATGCAGAAAGGCCCTGAATATTTTGTGGAAGCTGCAAATCTGGTTCTTCAGAAAATGAAAAATGTTCGTTTTGTGATGGCCGGAAGCGGCGATCGTCTAAATGCCATGATTAAGCGCGCAGCCGAACTGAAGATTGCCGATCGTTTTCATTTCACCGGTTTCCTGAAGGGCGACGATGTTTTCGACATGTTCAGGATGAGCGACGTTTTTGTGATGCCATCGGTTTCGGAGCCATTCGGAATTGTTCCGCTCGAAGCCATGCAAGCCGACGTCCCGGTTATTATTTCGCACCAGTCCGGAGTCTCAGAAATTCTGAATTATGCCATAAAAATCGACTATTGGGACACATACGCCATGGCTGATGCCATTTACGGCTTGCTGAATTATCCCGCACTTCACCACATGTTTAAGCAGCATGGAAAGGAAGAAGTGAATAATTTGCAGTGGAAAAAATCGGCAACCAGGGTGCGCGAAGTGTACAACATGGTCGTAAAGAACGCAATGCAGATAAATTAACGAATATGAAGTCTGTCTGTTTTTATTTTCAGGTTCACCAGCCGTTTCGATACCGGCGCTACCGGTTTTTCGATATTGGAAATGATCATTACTATTATGACGATTATTCCAACGAATTGATTCTCCGGAAAGTGGCCGATCGTTGCTACCTGCCGGCCAATAAGCTGATGCTTGACCTGATTGCAAAACACAAGGGGAAGTTTAAAATTGCCTATTCCATTTCGGGGCTGGCGCTCGAACAATTCGAATTGTATGCTCCTGAAGTACTCGAATCGTTTCAGGAATTGGCCAAAACCGGCTGTGTTGAATTTTTGGCCGAAACTTATGCCCATTCGTTGGTTGCACTGGCCGACAAGGATTTGTTTCAGCGGCAGGTTGAAGAACACAGCCTTCTAATTGAAAAATACTTCGGACAGAAACCAACAGTTTTCCGAAATACCGAATTGATATATTCTGACGAGATTGGTGAAACGATTGCCGGGATGGGTTTTAAAGCCATGCTGACTGAGGGCGCCCGACATATTTTGGGCTGGAAATCACCCAATTTTCTATACGTGAATGCAATCAACCCAAGGCTGAAAGTGCTCATGCGTAATTACAAATTAAGCGACGATATTGCTTTCCGTTTCGGTAATTTAAATTGGAACGAACATCCGCTAACTCCTGAAAAATTTGTAAGCTGGATAACATCGCAAACCAAAGATGATTTTTGCAATTTGTTTATCGACTACGAAACATTTGGCGAACATAAACCGGTTGAAACCGGAATTTTTGAATTTATGGAGAACCTGCCCGATGCAGTTTTCAAACATTCAAAACTGAATTTTGCTACACCGTCCGAAATTGCAACAGGATTTCAGCCTGTTTCGGTGGTCAGTGTGCAACATCCAATTTCATGGGCCGACGAAGAGCGTGATTTATCAGCGTGGCTGGGCAACGAACTTCAGGATGAAGCCTTCCGGAAGCTTTATGAAGTGACCGAACAAATGAATCTGGTTACTGAAAGAGATTTGATAAAAGACTGGAACAATCTTCAGTCGAGCGATCATTTTTATTACATGTGTACCAAGTTTTTTTCCGACGGCGAAGTGCATCGTTATTTTAATCCGTACGAAACACCTTATGAAGCATTCATAAATTACATGAATGTGTTGAGTGATTTTAAACTTCGTTTGAATGCTTTGGCGCCTGTAAACCAGCATGAAATGCAAATTTCTGCGCTGAATAAATTGCTTAGGGAGAAAGATGAGAAACTTCGGAAATATGAAAATGAATTGAAAATGCTGCAAACAAAAAAGTCTGTACAGCGTTCTGTTAAAGCAAAAGGGGTAAAAGCTGAAACAAAAAAATCGAAAAAGAAATTATAAAGTATTAACCAAAGATTTAATGTCCTTTTTACATTAAGTTATTTTACGGCAAAATAATTTTGTGTTCTTTTGCTCTTTCTGTCTCAGGCATGATTGATTATGAAAAGGATAGGCGGAAAAAGGAATAGAAAGGAATTGAATTAAAAACATTTTACTGTGGAACAACCAAACTGGAAGAAATTATTTGTTGAGTCAAATATCCCGGAGAAACTAGCTCCGTTAAAGGAATTAAGCCGCAATTTGTGGTGGGTATGGAATACTGAAGCACGAGAATTGTTTCAGTCAATTGATTCAGAAATTTGGGAAGAGTGCGAACATAATCCGATAGTATTACTCGATCAGGTAAATTATCAGCGTTTTTTAGAGCTTGAAAACGACGAGAATTTTATGTTGCAGATGAAACATGTATCGGGTTTGCTGCACAAATATCTTGACGATCGTAAGAAACTAAATGGCCCTTCAATTGCCTATTTTAGTATGGAATATGGTCTGCACGACAGTCTGAAAATATTTTCCGGCGGTTTAGGAATTTTGGCAGGCGATTATCTGAAAGAAGCCAGCGATTCGAAAGTCGACTTGGTTGGCGTTGGTTTATTGTACCGTTACGGATACTTCCGCCAGAACATTTCAATCAACGGCGAACAGCTTTCGAATTACGATGCTCAGCAATTTTCGAAAATTCCGGTTCAGCCGGCCTACGATAAAGAAGGAAACTGGGTTCATGTTGAAGTGGATTATCCTGGACGAAGCATTTCTGCGAGGGTATGGCAGGTTTTTATTGGCTCGGTAAAACTGTTTTTGCTTGATGCCGATTTCGAAGCCAACTCAGACGAAGATCGTTTTGTAACTCACCATTTGTATGGCGGCGACAACGAAAACCGACTGAAACAGGAGATGCTGCTTGGTATGGGTGGAATTCGTGCTTTGAAAAAACTCGGATATTCCAAAGATATTTATCATTGCAACGAAGGGCACGCTGCTATGATCGGTCTTGAACGCATGGCCGATTTTGTTGCTGAAAAGAAATTGAAATATGCAGAAGCCAAAGAAGTTGTGCGTGTTTCGACTTTGTTTACCACACATACTCCTGTTCCGGCCGGACACGATTCTTTCCATCAGGATATGTTTAAGCATTATATGTATGCTTATCCCGAACGTGTTGGAATTAGTTGGGACGAATTCTGTAACCTTGGTAAAGCCAACCCTTTTGAAGATCACTTTAACATGAGCTACCTGGCCTGTAACCTGTCTCAGGGGATCAACGGAGTGAGCATGCTGCATGGCGAGGTTTCGAAAGAAGTACTTAGCCCGCTTTATGAGGGTTTTTTACCTGAAGAATTAGAAGTGGGTTATGTTACCAATGGGGTTCATTATTCCACATGGGCGGCTAAAGAATGGAAAGAACTTCACAATAAATATTTCGGAAATACATTCCCCGAAAATCTATTGGATTTTGATGCCTGGGAAAGAATTTATAAAATTCCGGACGAAGAAATCTGGAATATGAAACAGAATCTTCGGTTAAAAACGATTGGATACATCAAACAGCGATTTACAAATAGCTGGATTAAACGGCATGAAAATCCAAAACTGATTTCAGAAGTTTTGGGCAAGCTAAATCCTTATGCATTGACCATTGGATTTGCCCGCCGTTTTGCCACTTACAAAAGAGCTCATTTGTTATTCCGTAACCTCGATCGGTTGTCGAAATTGGTTAACAATCCAGCCCGTCCGGTTCAGTTTCTTTTTGCCGGAAAAGCGCATCCAGCCGATAAAGCTGGTCAGGATTTGATTAAATACATTGTTGAAATTTCAAAACGTCCCGAGTTTATTGGTAAAATTCTGTTTGTTCAGAATTACGACATAAACCTGGCTAAAATGATGCTTCAGGGTGTCGATATTTGGATGAACACACCGACGCGTCCGCTTGAAGCTTCAGGAACAAGTGGTGAAAAAGGTATTATGAACGGTACAATTCACTTCTCGGTGCTCGATGGATGGTGGGTTGAAGGCTACAAAAAAGATGCGGGATGGGCACTTCCACAGGAAAATGCCTACGAAATAAACGACCTTCAGGATGAACTGGATGCTGAAACAATCTATAACATTTTTGAAGAAGAAATTTTACCGGCATTCTACGACCGCAATATGAATGGAGTTCCTGAAAAATGGGTTTCATACATTAAGAACACATTTGCCCAGGTTGCTCCCAATTTCACAACTTCGCGCATGATTCGCGACTATCAGGATCGTTTTTATAAACCACAGGCCGATCGAACCAAGCGTTTAATCGCATCTGACTATAAAAAGGCAAAGGAAATTGCGGCTTGGAAAGCTGGCGTTTCTTCTGTATGGAATGAGATTGAAGTTAAAGAGGTGCAGATTACCGATGGAATTACCAATGTGTTGAAGATTGGCGAAGTTTACCCAGCAAGGGTTGTCGTTGATTTAAAAGGGTTGAAACCTGAAGATGTGATTGTTGAAATGGTAATTACTGAAAATGGTAAAGATACAAGGCCAACTTTAATCGAATGTTTGCAATTCAAAATAGAAAAGGCTGAAGGTCAGTTGATCACCTATAAACTTGATTTGAATTTGATGAACGCGGGCGCATTTGGTTACGCCATTCGTCTCGTTCCAAACCATCCGGAATTGCCTCATCGTCAGGATTTCCACTATTTGAAATGGATTTAACTTAGCATTTGATTATTTATAAATCAAGAAGGTGGCAATTGTCACCTTTTTGTGTTTTACAAGACGATGTTTTCTTATATCGATCTGTTGCTATTTGTTTTTCGCAGGCATAAATTTAAGATGTCAGACATTCAGATTATCAATATCTTCGATTGAACAAATATGTTGCAGGATTTTCGACGGAAAAATACGATATCGGGAGTGGAATAAATGTATTTAAATGACTACCCCTTTATATTCAGACCTTGTTCGCTGTCATGTTAATTTAAACGTATTTATTCTTTATTCGTGTAGGGTTTGTAGACATAAATGTTCGTTTTTGAAAAATCAGATTAATTTTGAAAACCGAATCAAAATAGCGCTCGAAGTTGAAAAATGGACAGGAATATTTAGATGAACTGAAGTTGGGAAGCGAAAAAGCTTTCAGGATTATAATGGAGTATTGGTATTCTCGTCTCTACAATTTTGCAAACGGATATTTGAATAATGACGAAAATTCCAAAGAAGTAATTCAGGATGTTTTTCTTAAATTGTGGGATCATCGCGAGAAACTTGCCGACAATACTATACTTAATGCCTATTTATTTACCCTGACCCGAAACCGTTGCATCGATATCATTCGGAGAGAGCGGCTTATGTTGCAATTTCGTACCGATAAACAAGCCGAATATCAACGATTGACCGAAAATTTTGATGCCTTATCGGACTCCATTTTGGACGATATTTTTGTTACAGAGATACAACTTGAAATAAATCGGGTGGTTTCGGGGCTTCCCGAACAGTGCCGGAAAGTATTCATTCTTAGTCGTACAAATGGCCTGAAGAATAAGAAAATAGGAGAAATGTTGGAGCTCTCGGAAAAAACGGTTGAAAGCCATTTGACTAAAGCGCTCAAAACCATTAGGCAGGCACTCGAACATAAATTTCCTGATACACTCAATCTAATCCTGATATTCACAAAAAGGCTCGGCTCTGTTTTTTTGTAGAAGCCGACAGACAAATTTAGCCTATAATCAACTATTCAAGGCATACCATATTCTCCGGAACTTATTATTTGCAATGGGTTAACAGATATAAATCATAGAAATGATTCATAAGTGTTAAAATTATTTAAAAAAACATTACATCTTACTCAGGGTATTTTTGTGCCCGTTCGTTTTAAAACTATAAACGTTAAAAATGACCGACTCTTTATTAATAAAATATATTTCGGATGATGTTACCCCCGACGAAAAATCGGAGGTACAATTGTGGATAAGTGAATCGGAAGACCGAAAAAAAGAACTGGCCAGGTTGAAAAATGTTTGGGTGCTTGCCAGCCTCGATAGCGAAGTTGATATAGAAAAGCGAGATGTTGAAATCGGGCGAATTCTAAATATCATCAGGGAACTGAACATGAAAGAACAGCGTAAGTTTTTTCGCCTAAAGTTTATGCGATATGCTGCTGCAATACTTCTTTTAGTAAGCCTCTCAGGAACCGTGGGATATTTTATTTCCTATTTTTCTTTTACGTCAAAATCGGAATTTACCGAAATCATTGTGCCGAAGGGAGATCGTTCTACCGTAATGCTACCCGATGGTTCGAAAGTTCGGCTAAACAGCGATTCGCAACTTAAATTTGTTTCCAATTTTCGTTCAGGAAAGCGAAAAGTAAGACTTCAGGGCGAGGCTTTTTTTAATGTCGTTCCAGATAAGTCGCACCCCTTTGTTGTTGAAACGCAAGGTCTGGATGTTGAAGTTTTGGGTACTAGTTTTAATGTAAGTTGTTACCCAAACGATTCGCTCATTACTACTTTTTTGCAAAGTGGTAGTGTGAAAATTAGCGGTGATAAAACCGGTGATATATTGTTATGCCCTACCGAAGCATATTTTTACAATAGAGTCACGAGCGAATCGTCAAAAGTTAAGATGAAAGATCAACGGTTGTCTGATTGGACTAAAGGAATATTGACGGTAAGTGGTGAAACAATAGGAGAACTGGCAAAAAAACTTGAGCGGCGATACAATATTCATATCATCTTTGGTGACTCAGAGGTGGAAAATCATAGATACACAGGATCTATCAAAGACGAAAATATAAATACTGTGCTTGAAGCTTTGGAATTTGCGTCATCAATAAAATATCAGCGTAACGAAGATTCAATTACGTTGTATTCGCGAAAATAAAAAAACCGGAAAGTGTTTGCAGCATTTCCCGGTTCTCATAAATAATCAATTATCGTGCCTCTTGATTAGCAGTCGGCAGGCACAATGTTTAACTACGTTTAATGGTACAAATCTATGAAAAAAAAATCAATGAATGGTCATCCGGATATTCCCAGGATGATTAGAAAGGGATTGCTAATTATGAAATTGTCTCTGTTTTTAATTGTATTCGGAGTATTGCAAAGTGCAGCCTCCGTTTATTCGCAAACGTGGCATTTTAGTATGACCGAGAAAGGTATCTCAATTAAACAAGTACTTAATCGGATTGAGAACAACAGTGAGTTTAGATTTTTTTATGAAGAAAAAAAACTAAATGTTGACGCGAAAGTTGGTGTCGATGTAAAGGATGCGACTATTGAAGAGGTCTTAGGCCAAATTTTCAATAGTGAAAGTATTGAATACAAAGTACTCGACAACAACTTTATTGTGTTGAAACCAAAATCGGAGGTAAGCTGGAGTCAATCTGAAACGATTCAGCAGCAAAAAAGATTAACCGGCAAAGTAACCGATTCAAGCGGAGCTCCTCTCCCGGGAGCATCAGTTTCAATAAAGGGAACAACAGCAGGTACAATTACTGATAGTGAAGGTAATTTTACGCTAAATAATGTTTCGGATAATGCAACAATCCTCTTTTCTTTCGTTGGGATGAAAAGTCAGGAATTAATGGCTTCCGGGAAAACAGTTTTGAATGTTTCGCTTGAAGATGAAACTGTCGGTATTGATGAAGTTGTAGCAATTGCTTACGGTACGACCAAGAGAAAGGATTTGACTGGTTCTATCAGTACGGTTGATTCAAAACTTGTAACCAATCAATCGAATTCAACAGTTACGCGTGCTCTGGAAGGAGCTGTAGCCGGATTACAGGTTTCTGCTGTGGACGGACAACCTGGTTTGGATATGGGTATCCGTCTGCGCGGTGTAGGTTCAACCAGTCAGAATAATTCAAACGCGCTCATAGTTATTGATGGTGTGCCTGCTCAACACGACAACCCACTTTCTACGATCAATTCAAAGGATATTGAAAATATCACCATATTAAAAGATGCTGCTTCAACTGCTATGTACGGTTCACGAGGCGCCAATGGTGTGGTTTTAATCACGACCAAAAAAGGAAGTAAGGGGAAAACGAAAATTTCATTTGAAGGCCGTTGGGGTATTAATCAGGCCGGACCATACAAATTTGATAAGATTTCCAATCCGAAGGATATTTATGAATTTGCCTGGCAGTCCATCTATAATTCTGTTCGTTATGGTGTTGATGGATCTGGAGTAGCAAAAAATTATACTACGAATGTTCAGAACCCGAATATGTCAGCCTCCGATGCCGCCGCATTTGCAAGTGCTCACTTATTCGATTATACCGGATCTACAAGCTCATTCTCAAGAAACTCACTACAAAATTGGATGTTATATAATGTTCCGGGAGCTGCTTATACAACAACAGGTACCGGTGCGACAGCCAGTGCTACGATGTCTGGTGCCTATCTGGTCAATACTGATGGCAAACTAAATCCAAATGCTGAGTTACTTTACAACGAAAACTATGACCAATATCTGTTGCAAAATAAATCGCGTCAGGAGTACAATGTATCTGCGACAGGCGGTAACGATAAGGTAGATTATTTTGTGTCATTGGGATATCTGGAAGATCCTTCCTACATCCGTGGTTCTCAATTTAAGCGTTATAACGGACGTTCCAATATTAATGCTCAGTTGTATGATTGGCTAAAGGTAGGTGCTAATGTAGCATACTCAAACCGCGAAACACAATCGCCGGCAACCCGTTATGGTCGTAACCCGGGATCTGCCGTGGCCAATCCATTCCGTTTTATTAATGGACAGAATCAGTTGATACAGCTATATGCCCGGGATAAAGACGGAAATTACATCTACCAAAACGGAGAAAAGAAAGTGCATGTACTGGCTGGGGATACTTATTCTCCACTTGGATTAACGGATACGTCTCTGGGGTCAACAGATATTCTTACGATGTTGGATACGGATATGGATTTAAGAAAATCAAGCGATTTGGTTACAAGATCGTATGCCGAAGTTAAATTCCTGAAAGATTTCACTTTCTCGACTAATCTTTCGTTGGAAAAATATGATGAAACACGTACGCGATACTGGCAAAGTGAAACCGGTCAGGCCGCAGGAACCGGGGCATTTGGAAAAGTATATCAAAATGTTACTGTTTTCAATGTCCAGCAGCTATTGAACTATACCCATAATTTTGGCAAACATCATGTGGATGGTTTGGCAGGTCATGAGTTCAATAAATATCATTTGGAAACGATGTACTATAATTCTGCTTACGAATTGATTCCAGGCTTTGCTACTTATGTGAATTTTGTGGGCCGTTATACCGGAGGTACATTTTCATCGCCAGGTGGTAATGAATGGGGTAATGCCATGGAAAGTTATTTGGGACGTGGTAACTACAATTATGATGAAAAATATTTTGCCTCTGTTTCGGTTCGGCGGGATGGTTCCTCCAAATTCAAATACAAGGAAAATCGTTGGGGAACCTTCTGGTCTGTTGGTGGTGGTTGGAGAGTTTCCAATGAATCATTTATGGAAAACACGAAAAACTGGTTGGACAACCTGAAAGTACGAGCCAGTTATGGTGTTATTGGTAATCAAAGTGGTATTGGTAATTATTCCGGTTATCAATTATGGGGGTATGGAGCTAAGTATACCTCAACAACAGGAGGTAATGGTATTCCTTCTGAATTTGTACTTTCACAAGGTGGTTTTGTTAACGATGGTTTGACCTGGGAAAACTCAAATACGCTTGATGCAGGTGTCGACCTAAGCCTGTTCAATCGCGTGAGCGCTACCATCGATTTCTATAACAGAAATACAATTAATGCCATTTGGGATCAACCAATTGCATACTCACTTGGCCAATCAACCTTAACGAAGAATTCAGCAAAAATACAAAACAGAGGTTTTGAGTTGGAGTTGAACATCGATCTTATTAAGAGGAAAGATCTTTTCTGGTCTGTTTCACTTAATGGAACCCATTACAGAACGATATTAAAAGCTGTACCCCCGGGTGTAGGTTCTGCAGCGTTAAACGGTAACTGGACGGCAAATGCTGATTCATGGTCTGCTGCCGGATCGGGTACTTCCTCGAATATCACATATTTACGTGGTATAGGAAAAGATTATTACAATCTGTATCAGTTCCGATATGCAGGAGTAGATCAAACTACCGGACTTCCTCTCTTCTATCACAAAGTAACAGAAGCAGATCATACAGCAGGGTTATACACAGATATAGCTGTAGATGGTGATGCAAAGACTACGAATTACACAACAGCATCGCGATACGAATTAGGTAGTGCAATTCCCGATTGGATAGGCGGGTTCAGTACAACTGTCATATACAAGAACTTTGACTTTACGGCTCAGTTAGCTTATCAATTAGGTGGAAAATTTTACAGTACTGAATATGGTAACGGAATGTATCAAAGTAATAATCTGGGAAGAGCTTTATCTGCAGAGTTAATTGGAAATACTTGGACTCCTGAGAACACCGGTGCTAAATTTCCGATGGCAATGTATAATAATACCTATGGCGACGGTGCTACTTTCGGGAGCTGGTTATATTCTGATCTGGCGTTGTTCAGCGCATCGTACATGAATGTTAAGAATTTGACAGTGGGATATACATTTCCAAAAGCACTTTTACAGAAGTATAGAATCAGTACTTTACGGGTGTATGCGTCAGCCGATAACTTATTTATGCTGACTTCCCATTCAGGTATCGACCCACGTATGTCGTTGGTTGGAGGTTATGAGGTAGGTGCTTATTCATATCCTACCATGCGTACAATATCTTTCGGTGTTAACCTTGATTTATAACAAATTTTAAAATAGTGAATATGAAAAATCATATAATGGGAATAGTATTACTTGCTGGCCTTTTGTTTTCGTGTGCCGGTGAATTGGATATGACACCCCCAAATAGCATTACAGATGAACAAATCAAAGAGATACTAGCTTCGGGTGATGCAAAAAAAATAGACCTGATTATGGGTAGTATGGCGAACGGAATGCCAGGTCAGTTAAATTCAAGTGGTATTAGTGGCGGCGGAACTGCCGATAGTCGCTATCGTTCATGTCAGGGATTGGACGCAATGCGTAACCTCGAGGGGAATGATATCGTTTTTGGTGATAAAAACCTTGCAATTTTTGGTTCTGACGAGTATTATCTCCGTGATTTCACTTCAACCTCAGTTGATAAGAATACATATTACTGGCATTCATCATGGTCAATAATAACTACCGCTAATAAGATGTTGAATTTTTTGGATGACGAAACGGTAGGGGACAATGCAAAATTGAAAGAGTACAAGGCCAGAGGTTTGGTCGTTCGTGCTTATGCATACAGTTACTTGATGGAGAACTACCAGGATTCATACTTGTTGGGAGGAAAAGACAAACCGGGTATGATGCTGTATGATTTTTATTCTCCGACTCAGGAGTATAAAGCTCGCGCAACTTCTACAGAAACCTACGCTTTTATCAAGAACGATCTGCAAACGGCAATTTCGTTATTAACAGATGCTGGGGTTGGATATACAACTGAACTTACCGATATTGACTTAGGTGTGGCTAATTTTCTTCTGGCACGAGTATGTTTAATCACTGGTGACTGGACAACGGCTATTTCTTCTTGTGATGGTATTTTGACTAACTATCCAACACTTATGGGAGAAGATGTTTATGGAGGTACAAAAAATGTCGGCACAACTGACGCTCCTGAAATTCGCCCGGAAACAAATGGATTTCTCTTTAATGATAAAAATCCTGAAGTCATCCTAGGATGGCCGGTAGGACAGGCGTTGACAACTCATAACAGTTGGATGAATCCGTACGGAGAAGGCAATGGGGGTTTGGGAGAAGGTTTTGCCCGTATTGATAACCGCCTTTATGAAAAGATCGCCGATAATGATTATCGTAAAAGCTGCTTTTTTGCAACATCTCCGGGTGACTATACTTATCCAACAAATGGCACTAAAAAATTAATTCCGGCATACACCAATTTGAAGTTTGCTGCAACTCACGGTATTGGAACCGACGACAAGAAAAATGTTGGAACTGTTACATGTTATTACATGCGTTCATCTGAAGTGTTGCTTATGAAAGCAGAAGCCCAGGCTCAGAATAATGATGCTACTGGTGCAGAAACAACGCTGAATAAACTGTTGTCTGCCCGAACAAAAGCTGGTGCAGCCACACTTACTTGCGATAATTATCCTTCAATGGCTGGGTTGACTGCACTCCAAATGGTACAGTTGCAAAGCCGCATAGAACTATGGGGTGAAGGAGGACGCGAATTCTTCAACAACAAGCGTTGGGGTATAGCCGTGGATCGCACGAACTCAACCAACCATGTAGATAAAGGTACATACCCTGTAGCAAACATGACTTTGAAAATTCCGGAAGAGGAAATGTTGTATAATCCTTTGTGTGTACAGAACTAATTAAGTTCCGATAGTAAATTTTATAGGGCGGAGCATTGTGCCCCGCCCTTTTTTTTAAATGGTCAATCTGTTTTATTCTTCTGAAGATTGATTCGTTAATTTTATGCTCTTTAAGTAAATTTAAGCTAAATGGTATTACAGAAAATAGTGCCACAATGGCGTGTTGCGTCTTTTTTTATATTCTACTTAGTAATCCTTGGTTTTGAGTCATTAGGAGGAAACACAACCACAAAACATCGGATCATTCACAACAACGACGGAACGGATGCCCTCAGCAACCTATGGTTTCATAAACGCCCGTTAAGTGTTGCCGACATTAATGCGTATGTTGATATGACGGCCAAATCGCAGGTAACTACTTATATGATGTGCAGTGGAAGCGACTTTTTCTACTATCGCTCGAAGTATGGCCGACTTTTCTGCGACGATAAAAACGGAACTTTAAACTGTGGCAAGGATACCGCAGCATATCGGAATTTCAGGAAATATTACACCAATTTCTTAAACCTCGAAAAAGAAGGAACCGACTTGATTGCAGCATCGCTCAACCGTGCAAAAAAAGATGGAATGGAAGCGTTTATTACCTATCGGATGAATGACTTGCATTTTAATGATACAACATCTCATTGCCCGATTGTTTTCACCGACTTTTGGTATAGCCATCCTCAATATTGGACCAATGATAAAACACCCGGATGGAATGCCGCAAGAGCCCTCGACTTTGCACACAAGGAAGTACGCGACCGCAAGTTGGCTATTATTACCGAACAGCTTGAAAAATATGACATGATTGATGGTTACGATCTCGATTTCATGCGTTTCATCGTTTATTTCAAGTTGGGCGAAGGTCGTAAGAATGCGCCCCTGATGACTCAGTTGGTGAAAGATATTCGTGCCAAAGTGGATTCTATTTCAGCACGGCGCGGCAAAAAAATTCTTCTCTCCGTTCGCGTTCCTCCAACTGTTGAAACCTGCATGGACAAGGGACTAAATATTCAGGAATGGATTAGGCTGGGTTTGGTAGATTTTGTGAGCATTGGGGTGCATTGGCGCGGCGACCCTTCACTACCGGTGGCTCAATTCAGGAAAGAACTTGGAGCGGTAAATATTCCGATTTATGCGTCGATTGACGACGGTGGCTATCGTCCACGAGAGACATTCTCGCATGGAATGTTGAGGGGAATGGCTTCGCACATTTTGTCGCAGGGAGCCGACGGACTTTACCTGTTCAATCAGTATTACGGCGAATACTACTCAACGTACAACGGAAATATTCATCTTGAAGATGGCGGACAGGTGTGCCGGGTTAATGCTCCGCAGTTGTTGCAGGAACTAGGATCACTTGAAACGTTGAAAAACCGCAATAAAATATATTGCTTGAACGATGAGCCCTGGGAATATGGAATGGGTTCAGTTACGCCACTGCCGCTGGAAGTCAGGGCAAATGAAACAAGTAGTGCTGATATTTATATAGGCGATGACCCTAAAGAAACAATTCCGAAGGAAGCAATTTTATTTTTCAGAACCAATCATCCGGCTCAATTTGAGTTATTGATAAACGGATCGAAAGTAACGAACGAAAAACCGGAATATCCCAAGCTCTACGATCGTACTCGCGGACTGGAAAAAACGGAACAGGAATATGCCTTTTCGATTCCGGCAAAATACCTGAAGAAAGGCTACAATACCGCGTCGTTTAAAGAGAAAGGCTCGAAACCATTCCGGATAAAACGCCTCGGAATAGCCTTAAAATATGGCGATGTTAACACAAATGGATATTTTTAAATAACATTTAACGATTTACTCTGGCCAATTGGCCGGTTAAACCAGATAGAACAATTTGGAAATCCAAGTGAAGAACCGATCATGCCCCGTTTGAAAACCTGATCTGCTCACTTGTCGCACTAATTTGGTGTACTTACTAAAATCACTGTCGAAAATAAGTACAAGAGTGAATAAGGGTAAAACTAAAGGTGCGGGTATTAGTAAACAACTTAAACATTCAACAAACCAATTATTCATGAAGAGAAGAACTTTCTTATTTCAAAGTGCTATACTTACCGCAGGATTCGCTGCTGCAAATACAATTCCGGCTTTAGGAATCAATTCCTTAAATTCCGGACAACTTCGTATCGATACCGACTTATATACACTGTTTAAAAATCCTGATTCGAAATATCATCCGTTTGTGCGTTGGTGGTGGAATGGCGACAAAGTGGAAGCCAAAGAACTCATCCGCGAACTGCATTTACTAAAAGAAGCCGGAATTGGCGGCGTGGAAATTAACCCAATCTCCTTCCCTTCCACGGGTGACGATCTGGGTAAGAAATCACTGAAATGGTTGAGCGATGAGTGGATCGATATGCTTCAGGTAACTTTTGCAGAAGCTAAAAAACTCGACATGACCTGCGACCTGATTGTTGGCTCGGGTTGGCCGTTTGGCTCCGAATCACTCCAGGGCGAAGAACGCGCTCAAGTAGTTATTATCGATGCCGAAAAGCTGGAAGGCCCAATGGTTTACGAATCTTCGCAATTCAATATTTTTAAAAATATTGATCCGGGAGTTACCGAACCAGACACATCGCGAACCTGCGAGATTCTGTCGCTTAAGTTGGTTCCTGACCCCATGAGCGGATTGGATCAGGTGATTGACTTTTCTGAAAAACGTAACGATGAAATCATTCAAGTGGATGTTCCGGAAGGAAAACACGTGCTGTATGCGCTGGTAAAAGTCAATTCTTTTGCCAATGTCATTAACGGCGCACCTGGAGCTGCGGGCCATATTCTGAATCACATGGACAAAGCGGCTGTGCGAAAATACCTCGATCACATGTCGGATACCATCCAGAAAAAAACAGGGCCTCTATCAAATTATCTTCGTGCGTTCTTTACCGATTCCATGGAGTTGGAAGGTTCGAACTGGACTGGCGATCTGGCCGAAGAATTTAAAAAACGACGTGGTTACGATGTAATGCCCTACCTTCCGTTTACCATGTTTAAAGTGGGACGACTTGGTGGGGTGATTGATGATAAATATGGAGCGGAAAAAACTCCGGAATTTACAGAAGAAATTAAACGTGTGCGTTTCGATTTTGAGCTGACCAAAGCCGAATTGCTGCGCGAACGGTTTACCGAAACATACCTGCAATGGTGTAAAGACCAGCATGTAAAATCGCGGGCACAAGCCTACGGACGTGGATTTTTCCCGTTGGAAACCAGTCTTGAATACGACATTCCTGAAGGCGAATCGTGGACAACCAACTGGCTGAAGCACAAGTTAGGCGAAGAAATGTCGGACGAAGATTACCGCCGTGGGCGTGGCTACACCATGATTGACAAATATGTTTCATCGGCAGCGCATCTCGCTGGAAAACGTCTGGTAAGCTGCGAAGAAATGACCAATACCTATTTGGTTTTCAATGCCACACTTGAATTGTTGAAAATCGGTTCCGACCAAAGTCTGATGTCCGGAATTACGCATTCCGTATGGCATGGCTTTAACTATTCGCCGCCCGAAGCGCCATTCCCCGGCTGGGTTCAATATGGTTCGTACTACAACGAGAATAACAATTGGTGGCCCTATTTTAAATACCTGAACGAATACAAAGCCCGGCTTTCGTCGTTGTTTCAGAATGCCGATATGTACACCGACATGGCCATTCTCCCGGCGAATTACGACATGTGGGGCGAGATGGGCGTACAAACCGATCCATTTCCTGAAAAACTGAATGTTCCATACACATCGATCATCTGGGAATCAATCAACAAGACCGGAGGAGCTGCCGATTACACCACGGAAATTATCATCAACGATTCAACCGTAAAAAGCGGAAAACTTTGCTACGGTCCGAAAAAGTACGGCACCATCTTCCTGGCCGAAGTTACCAGTATGAACCCTGAAACAATTGCGAAACTTTACGATTTTGTTTCTTCCGGAGGGCGCATTTTCTGTATCGAAAAATATCCTGAAAAATCTCTTGGCCTGACCAACTACAAAGAAAAAGACGAGCAAGTGCATCAAGGAGTTGAAAAACTCAAAGCGTTTCCTGATCGGTTTACCCTGATCAAAAAAACGGCAGATAACAAGTTCCTCGAATGGTATACGGATGTAATGGTAAAATACAGTCTTCCGCATTACCTCGAAATTGAAAAACCAGATCGTTACCTGATGCAAAACCGCTATCGGACCGACGATCAGGGCGAAATCTTCTTCTTCGGAAATGCACATAAATTCGACTCGAACAAAACAAAAGTCACCTTCGCCAAAGAGATTACCAAAGGGCGCTACGCCTGGGTTTGGAATCCTGAAAATGGAGAACGTTATCGCATGGATCTGGTCGACAATAGCTTTGAACTTGAGCTTGGACCGGCAGAAACGCTACTGATTATTTTCAGCAAAGAAAAGAACGGGCAAAAATGGACGCCGGCACCGGATAGTTTGTCCAATGCAAAAACGTTGAATGATAACTGGGAAGTGGAATTTCATCACAGCCGCGAAAACTCAGTTAAAACCATACAAATGGAAACCTTGAAGGATCTCAAAGATACCGATTTTGTGAATTTTACCGGAACAGCCATCTACCGTAAAAAAATTGATTCAGACAATCAGAAAAGTGTCTTTATCAATTTAGGCCTGGTTTCCGGAGTTTCCGAAGTATTTGTCAATGGGAAGTCGTGTGGCGTAAAATGGTACGGACGAAGAATCCACAATATCACGCCATTTCTGCAAAAAGGACAGAACGATCTGGAAGTGCGCGTAACAACTACCATGGGCAACTATATGAAAACCCTGACAGATAACCCGACTGCTCAAAAGTTCACCAACAAGAAATCGAAAGAACAACTTACTCAGTCGATGGGATTGATTGGTCCCGTAACGCTTTATTGATTATTAACATTTAAATCAGCAATATGAACAAATTAAAAATCATCGGTTTATTTCTGACTTTGCTTTGCGTCCTCCGAGTTTCGGCGGAAGATTACAAAGCCTCAATGTTCGGCATAAAGTCGAACGGAACAACCTTAAATACAACAGCAATCCAAAAAGCCATCGATTACATTCATGAAAAAGGTGGCGGTCGGCTCGTGTTTTACGTGGGACGTTACCTTACCGGAAACATTCAGCTTAAATCGAACGTAACGATTCGTCTGGAAGAGGGTGCAATTCTGGTAGGCTCGACCAATATTTACGATTACAACATCAACACCAACTACAGTTCGCTGGTCTTCGCCTATCAGGCCGAAAATATCGGAATTACAGGCAAAGGCGTTATCGACGGGCAAGGACGCGAATTGGCTTACAACCTGATTGACCAGATTCACAAAGGAATTATTCCGGATGACCTGAAAAATGACCGGCCATCCACACGTCGCCCCCGGGCTATTTACTTTCGCGAATGCAAAAACGTGGAGATTTCTGAAATTGTGATCCGGAATTCGGCTGACTGGGTTCAGGTTTACGACCAGTGCCAGAACCTAAAAATCGATAAAATAACCGTTGACAGCAAGGCCTTCTGGAACAACGATGGACTGGATGTGGTCGATTGCAAAGATGTGAAGATTACCAATTCATTCATCGATGCCACCGACGATGCCATCTGTTTCAAATCGCACGACGCCACCAAAATGTGTGAGAATGTGGAAGTTCGCAACTGTGTGGCTCGTTCGAGTGCCAACGGAATCAAATTTGGAACCGTTACTTCCGGAGGATACAAAAATTTCAAAATCATAAACAACAAGGTTTACGATACATTTCGTTCGGCCATTACCATTGCCACTCCTGATGGCGGTGTAATTGATAATATTCTGGTTGACAGTTTATATGCCTACAACACCGGAAACGCTATTTACCTGCGCATTGGCGCCCGTTGGAACAAAGGTCGCACCGGGTCGATGAACAACATTACCATTCAGAACATGTATTGTGAAATTCCCGCGACAAAACCCGATGCCGGTTACGAATATGAAGGTCCGATTGAAGATTTGCCACGGAATATTTCTCCGGCAAGCATCGTCGGAATTCCCGGACAAGACATTACCAACGTAACTTTGCGTAACATACACATTGTATATCCCGGCAACAGCAATCCGAATTACGCGTATCGCGGCACCAAGCCGGCCGATCTGGATAGCATTCCTGAGATGATTGCATCTTATCCTGAATTCTCTCAATTTAAAGAACTTCCGGCCTGGGGATTTTATGTGCGACATGCCCAAAACATCACCTTCGAGAATGTGACGCTGACAGCGAAAGGAAAAGAATATCGCCCGGCCATTGTTTTGGACGACGTAAAAGGCGCTACTTTCTCCGGAATGAAATACGAAGAACCAGGAAGTGGCAAAAAGCAGCTCCGCGTTTACAAATCTTCAGGAATAATTCAGAAAAAATAATGTCATCTAAAAACAAATACAATGGGTAAGGCAAATATATTTTTAGTATTACTGACCGTATTTTTTAGTCTGCATTTGTCGGCTAAAGATTACCGGGTATCAGATTTTGGGGCGAAAGCCGACGGAGTGACCATAAACACCTGTACAATACAAAAAGCAATCGATTTTATAAACGAAAGCGGTGGAGGGCGACTCATCTTTGAGACCGGGAATTATGTCACCGGTAGTATTTACCTGAAGTCGAACGTTACACTTCAGCTCGATCGTGGTGCAACCATTTTAGGTTCGACCAATCCGTTCGACTACATCAAGGACAAGAAGATCGGCTGGATGTCGATGATTTTTGCCGTGAATCAGGAAAACATCGGGATTACCGGAAAAGGCACCATCAACGGACGAGGATTTATCACGGCCAACAACATGGTAAATTACATTGAACGCGGCATATTCACCGATCCGCTAAAACTCGACCGCCCGAACGAAACCAACCGTCCGCAAAACATTTATTTCCGCGAATGCCAGAATGTAACCGTTACCGGCATCACGTTGCGCGACCCGGCCAGTTGGAACCAAACCTACGATCAGTGCAAAAACCTTTATGTCGACGACATTTACGTGGATAGTAAATCGTATTGGAATAACGACGGAATTGACGTTGTGGATTGCGACGGCGTAACCATTAAGAATTCGTATTTTGACGCAGCCGACGATGTGCTTTGCTTCAAATCGCACTCCCCCGACCATATCTGCCAAAATGTGGTGGTTGATAATTGCGTGGGACGTTCGAGCGCAAACGGGCTGAAATTTGGCACTGTTTCGCGGGGTGGATTCCGAAATTTTAAAGTGACTAACCTGACTATTTTCGATACTTTCCGCTCGGCCATTACATTTGCTGCTGTTGATGGTGGCGAAATTGAGAACATTGTGGTTGACGGCGTTCGTTCGATCAACACTGGCAATGTAATTTTTCTGCGTATTGGCGATCGCTGGAGCAAAGGCAAAAAGCCGTATATGAAAAACATCACAATCTCTAACGTTTATGCTGAAGTTCCTTTCGGGAAACCTGATGCCGGGTACAACTACGAAGGTCCGGTTGAAGATCTACCCCGAAATATATCACCAGCCAGCATTGTCGGATTGCCAGATTATAAAATTCAGAATGTGACCCTGAAAAATATTGAGATCGTTTATCCGGGAGCCGGAAATCCACTGTACGCCAAGCGCGGATTAACTCCTGCCGAACTCGACAGCATTCCCGAAATGCGCACAGCTTACCCTGAATTTTCTCAGTTTAAGGAACTTCCCGCCTGGGGAATTTACGTTCGCCACGCTGAAGGCATCACTTTCGATAATGTCACCTTCACGGCTTTGAAAAAAGACTATCGCCCAAGCATCGTAATCGACGATGTGAAAGGAGCAACATTCAAGGGAATGACATTCAACGAGCCTGAAAGCAAAGGGAAACAGCAGATTTTCCAGCAAAAGTCAAGCAATGTAGTTATTCAATAACAAGTTCGGAGTGAGCTAAAGTTCGGAGTGCCTAGAGTTAACTCCACACTTTAGACACTCCGAACCCCAAACTTAAAATAGAGATTATGAGCAAATTAAAAATATTTTCACTCGTTGTGTTGTTGGTTCTTTCGTTGAACCTTTCAGCAAAAGATTACAAAGCTTCGTTATTCGGTGTAAAATCTGAAGGCATCACGTTAAACACCAAATCCATTCAAAAAGCCATTGATTACATCAGTGAGAACGGTGGCGGGAAACTCGTTTTTTACGTGGGTCGCTACCTCACCGGCACCATCCAGTTAAAATCGAACGTAACCATTGAACTCAAGGAAGGAGCTGTATTGGTTGCTACAACTTCAATTTACGACTATTTTGGAGTCAATGGTACAAAAGCGCTGATCGTTGCTGACGGTCAGGAAAATATTGGTATCATCGGCAATGGAGTAATCGAAGGCCAGGGAGTTGCTGTTTTGGAACAAATAAATGTTCAGATTCAGAAAGGTTACCTCAAAGAAACCGCAGCTCAAGCCAGTCCGGCACTGATTGCAATGAATAATTGCAGCAACATTATCATTGACAGTTTTAACCTGATGAATGCCTGCGGAAACGTTCAGTCGTACAATAAATGCAAAAATCTTACAATAACCGGAGTTGCCGTTAAAAGCACTGCCGTAAAAGGAACGAAAGGTCTGTTACTGGCTGGTTGTGATGGTGTTAAACTGAGTAACATCTATTTTGAAACTTCAGGAGCAGAGCTAAGTTCCGCCGGAACATCGAAAAATGTATCGGTTGTGAATTGCAAAAATAGTACTGGAAAAAAGCTTTCTGCGAGCAATTAAATAAATCTGGTCATAGGGGATTTCTAAGACTAAGGTGTATTATGGTTGATTAAAGATTCCGGAATTATTTAAAGAATGATAAACATTACGCGATTACTGATCATTTTGGTCATTGTTTCAAAAACGGTTTGCGCACAATCAAACCAGTCAAATCCTGAACGTTTGGCCTGGTGGCACGAAGCCAAATTTGGAATGTTCATTCACTGGGGCGTATATTCAATGTATGGCGGCGTTTACAAAGGTCACCAACAGGCGCGGGGCGATGCGGCGTGGATTGAAAATCGCTGCAAAATCCCGGTGGCGGAGTACCGCGAAAATGCCAGACATTTTAATCCGGTAAATTACGATCCGGATGCCTGGGCGAAGATGGCCAAAGATGCCGGGATGAAATACCTGATTATTACGGCCAAACACCACGACGGGTTCGCGCTGTTCGACAGCAAAGCCAGCGACTGGAATGTGGT
Source organism: Prolixibacteraceae bacterium (assembly GCA_963677955.2). Taxonomy (GTDB): domain Bacteria; phylum Bacteroidota; class Bacteroidia; order Bacteroidales; family Prolixibacteraceae; genus Aquipluma. Next base: position 1,013,025 of record CAXXQR010000001.1, on the reverse strand, counting down.
ACAAGCCACCCAATACGGAAAAGATTTGCTGAAACCACTGGCCAAAGCCTGCAAGAAATACGGAATCAAATTAGGATTTTATTACTCACAAGCTGTCGATTGGACCAATCCCGGAGCATCGGCTGCCCGCCGCCTGATGAAAGAGGGCTGGCCCAACCCCGACTCCACAAAAATTGACAATTACACCAAAACACACGACGGATGCTGGGATTCAATTCAGACCACATCCACTTTTGATGAATACATCGATCGGGTAGCGGTTCCGCAAGTCAAAGAGTTGCTGACCAATTATGGCGATGTGTCTATCCTCTGGTGGGATTATGCCACCCAGATGAAAACTGTTTCAGGAGCAGAAAAATTAGAAAAGCTGCTGGTTCTGCAACCACACATTATTACCAACGATCGCCTGCATCCCGATTTTCAAGGTGACACCAAAACTCCGGAGCAGGCTGTTCCTGATCGCGATGCGGTGGATGGACAAAACTGGGAAACCTGCATGACAATGAACAACTCGTGGGGGTATAAAAGCTACGATCACAACTGGAAATCGTCGGAAATGTTGATTCGAAATCTAATTAAAATTGCAGCTCGTGGCGGAAATTATTTATTGAATATCGGTCCAAAATCCGACGGAACTTTTCCTCCGGAATGTATTGACAGGTTGAAAGATATTGGCAGTTGGATGGAAGTGAACGGTGAAGCTATTTATGGAACAATGGCAAGTCCGCTGGAACTGTTAAACTGGGGCGAATGCACAAGAAAGGAGCGAAACGGAAATACAATTTTGTATCTTTCGGTTTTTAATTGGCCGAAGGATGGGCAACTTTTAGTTCCGGCATTGAAGAACAGCGTTGTTTCAGCGATTTTACTTGCTAATGAAACACAATTGAGCAGTTTGCAAACAAAAGATGGTTTAGTCATTAGCCTTCCAACGTCAGCGCCCAATCAAATTGCCAGCGTTGTCAGGCTTGAAGTGAAAGGTATGGTTGCGAAGGGAAATAGCGAACCAAAAAAGAAAATGCAAAGTGGTGCGCTTGACTAATATAGACGAACGGAAACTGAGGTCGATATTTAATTTGATGATTTTTAAAGATGAATGATATGAAAAATTTTCTTGTTCTTGTTGCAGTATTCTTTTTGCAGCAAGGAGCGTTTGCTCAAAATACAGACTACTCACAATTCGTCAATCCGTTTATTGGAACCGGTTCTGTTGATAGTTTAAGCTTGTCGGGCAGTAATTTTCCGGGAGCGTGTATGCCATTCGGACTGGTTCAGCTCAGCCCGGATACCCGCGAATATCCCGATGACCCTTGCAGTGGATACGATTATAACGATCCATCGATTCTCGGATTCAGTCATACGCATTTAAGCGGAACCGGATGCCCCGATTTGTACGATTTTCTGTTTATGCCTTATGGTGGTGAAATTAAGTGGAATGCCGGAAGCGACGATGGCCAAATAAAAGGTTGGCGATCAACCTATCAACATGCCAACGAGAAAGCCGAGCCTGGCTACTATAGTGTAGTGCTCGACGATTACCGGATTAAAGCAGAACTGACAGCGACCGGGCATTGCGGCATGCACCGATACACCTTCCCTGATAAAAGTCAGTATCATCTGGTTGTCGACCTTGATCATTCGCTGGTGCGCACAAGTCCTTACAGGTATTGCAAAGTTTTGTCAGCTCAGGTTCGTGTTATTGATAATAAAACCATTGAAGGTTATCGGATTATAACTGGTTGGGCCAAGCTGCGGAAAGTATATTTTCGGGCAGAATTCTCCCGCCCGTTCGATTCACATATTTTTAAAGCCGGAACATACGAAATTCCGGATGCGCCGGTTGCCAACAGCGATAACCTGAAGTTTGTAATGAATTTCAGTAAAAATAATGATCAGCCTTTGTTGGTGAAAGTGGGTATATCTTCGGTTTCTCAGGAAGGAGCCCGCCAGAATTTGCAGGCAGAGATTCGTGATTTCAATTTTGACGGTGTAGTTTCTCACGCACACGATGCCTGGAATCGCGAACTTTCGTGCATCGACATCGACGGAACGTTGCGCCAGAAAACGATTTTCTATACCGGATTGTATCACCTTTTCATTCAGCCAAACAACATTGCCGATGTTTCGGGCGATTACATGAGTACCGACGGAAGCATTAAAAATGCATCCGACAAAACACATTACAGCACCTTCTCGTTGTGGGATACGTTTCGGGCGGCCCATCCATTGTACACCATTCTGCAACCCAAACGGACTGCTGGTTTTATCAATTCCATGCTGCGCCAGTATCAGACTTATGGCTACCTGCCTATTTGGCAATTGTGGGGAACCGACACGTATTGCATGATCGGCAATCACGCCATCCCTGTCATTGTAGATGCTTTTTTCAAGGGAATTTCCGGAGTTGACTATAATTTAGCATACGAAGCGGTGAAAGCCTCGTCAACAACCGCTCACAAAAAATCGCCATTTTATTTGTTGAATGAATATGGCTATTTCCCTGAAGACAAGCAAACAGAATCGGTTTCCATTACGCTTGAAATTGCTTACAACGATTGGTGTGTAGCTCAAATGGCTAAAAAACTTGGGAAGACAGACGATTATAAATTTTTCCTGAAAAGATCGGAAAGTTATAAAAATCTGTGGGATTCTTCGGTCGGTTTCTTTCGCCCAAAAAACAGCGACGGGAAATGGGCCGATAATTTCAACCCATTGGCATACGGCGCCAATGGCGATTTTCCTTTTACTGAAGGAAATGGCTGGCAATACTTGTGGTATGTTCCGCAGGATGTGCCTTCGTTTGAGCAACTGATGGGCGGAGAGAAAAGCTTTACCGAAAAGCTCAATACTTTTTTTACGCTTGAAGTCAGACCCGGTGATGTGAACGGAAATGCTTCCGGTTTTATTGGTCAGTATGCGCATGGTAACGAGCCAAGCCACCACATCGTTTACCTGTACGACTTTACCAGTGAACCCTGGAAGGCACAGAAATACAGCGCTAAGATTATGAATGAGCTATACAATGACGGAAATTCAGGCTATTCAGGAAATGAAGATTGCGGGCAAATGTCGGCCTGGTACATTTTTAGCTCTATGGGATTTTATCCGTTGAATCCAGCCAACGGAGTGTATTGCTTTGGCTCGCCCCAGTTGAAAAATGCCACAATCAATCTCGAAAATGGGAAAAAATTTACCGTTGAAGCAAAAAATGTCAGTTCGGAGAATATTTATATCCAGAAAATTATCCTGAACGGCAAGCCTTATATGAAGAATTACATCACTCATCAGGATATTGTTTCCGGCGGAAAACTGGAATTTTTCATGGGCAAAACACCAAATAAAAAGATGGCCGGGTATGAGAATCCAGTCTCTATGTTGCAGTAAAACACTATAAAATACGCGAAAATGAATTTCAGATTAAAGATTATTTTTTTTGCTGTTTGCTTTATCTTTCTGGCGAATGCAAATACAGTTTTTGGGGAAGACCTGACCAAATATGTTGATCCGCTGATTGGAACCAAAGAAATGGGGCATGTGTTTCCCGGAGCCTGTGTGCCATTCGGAATGGTCCAATTGAGCCCGGATACCGATACAATCCCTTATGCTGTGAATGGCAAATATACCGGCACTGTTTACCGCTATTGCGCCGGTTATCAGTACAACGACAAAACCATTGTTGGATTTAGTCACACACATCTTAGCGGAACCGGGCACTCCGATTTGGGCGATTTTTTGCTGATGCCAACTGTTGGAAAAGTTCAACTGAATCCGGGAACTGCCGACAATCCTGAAAGTGGTTATCGTTCTCGTTTCAGTCACGAAACCGAAAAAGCAGAACCGGGCTATTACAGCGTAATGCTCGACGATTACAAGGTTAAAGCTGAAATGACAACAACCACGCATGTTGGTTTCCATCAATATACTTTTCCTGAAAGCGATGGTGCGCACATCATCCTGGATATGAACCACGGCATTTACAACTACGACGGTAAAGTTTTGTGGTCGTATATCCGTGTTGAAAACGACACATTGGTTACTGGTTACCGGATTACCAGCGGCTGGGCGCGGACCAATTACATTTATTTCGCCATGGTTTTCTCGAAACCGATTAAAAGTTATGGGGGTAAAAACGAAGAAAATCTGGTTTATAAAGGCTTCTGGCGGAAGTTCGATCAGGAACATAATTTTCCGGAGATGGCTGGGAAAAAGTTGAAAGCACATTTCGATTTTGAAACAGCTAATGGTGAAAAAGTTAAGATCAAGTTTGGTATTTCTGCGGTTAGTACCGAGGGAGCCTTGAAAAATCTGGAAGCCGAAGTTCCGCATTTCGATTTTGAAAAAGTGAAAGCCGAAGCCAAAGCCAAATGGCAGAGCGAATTGAGCCGCATGGCCATCGAAGCTTCTCCGGAAAAGAAAACGACATTCTATACGTCGTTGTACCACACGTTTATCAACCCTGTTCAGTACATGGATGTGGATGGGCAGTACCGCGGCCTCGATCACAACATTCATCAGTCCAAAGGATTTGTAAATTATACGGTGTTTTCGTTGTGGGATACTTACCGGGCTTTGCACCCACTGTTCACCTTAATTCAGCCTGAGCGGGCTTCGGATATGATTAGCTCCATGCTGGCGCATTACGATCAAAGTGTACATCATTTGCTTCCGGTTTGGAGCCACTTCGGAAACGAAAACTGGTGCATGATTGGTTACCACGCAGTTCCTGTAATTGCCGATGCCTGGATGAATGGTATCCGCGGATTTGACGGTAAACGGGCGCTGGCCGCCTGTGTGGCTTCGGCAACTCACCGAAGTTATGGCAATCTGGGTGAATACATGGATTTAGGCTATGTTCCGTATGATAAAAATGCGGTTGGATCTTCCATGACTTTGGAATATGCCTACGACGACTGGACGATTGCGCAGCTAGCCAAATCGCTTGGTGAAAATGAGATTGCGGCAACATTTGAAAAGCGTTCCAACAACTGGAAAAACCTGTTCAATGAAAAGACCGGATTTGTTGGAGCCAAAGACAGTCTGGGTAATTGGAAATCGCCATTCGACCCGATGCACACGGCCAACGAAGGTTTTATCGAAGGAAACTCGTGGAACTATTCGCTATATGTGCCGCAGGATATTCCAACACTGATCCAGAAAATGGGCGGTAACGACCGTTTTTGCGAGCATGTCGATTCGCTGTTTACTATGTACATGCCCGATAAATATTTTGCTGAAACAGAAGACATCACCCGCGAAGGATTGGTGGGTTGCTACGTGCATGGTAACGAACCCAGCCACCACGTGGCATACATGTACAACTGGGCCGGAAAACCCTGGAAAACCCAGGAACGGATTCACCAGATTGTAACTACGATGTACCTCAACAAACCCGATGGCTTGTGCGGTAACGACGACTGCGGACAAATGTCGGCCTGGTATGTTTTCTCATCGCTCGGATTTTATCCTGTTTGTCCCGGTTCAGGAGAATATGCCATTGGTGCGCCTTCGGTAAGTCAGTGTGTAATTCAGCTTTCCGGAGGAAAATCGTTGACCGTGAAAGCCAACAATTTGTCGGATAAAAACATTTACATCAAATCGGTCAGCCTGAATGGGAAACCATTAAATACAAGTATCCTTTTGCACAGCGACATTGCCAACGGTGGCGAATTGATTTTTGAAATGAGCAACCGTCCGAATAAAAAATGGGCATCCAAAACTTTATAAACCAATTAATAAACCAATCAATTGAAACCAAGAGAGAGAGTATTAAAAGCATTTAAACGAATACCGGGATTGCCTGACAGAATTCCGGTTCAGTTTGATTTGTGCCGTCAGCTTGCTGATCATTTTGGCAAAGAGCTTGGAATTCAGGTAAATTACACCGACAATTTGTATGAAGATGTCACCTACCGGATTAGTGCCAATGAGTTGCGCATAGCCATGGGTAGCGATGTGGTTATAACCGGAGCTTCGGTTTCCGATAACTACAAAGTCATTAAAGATAAAAAAGGCACGTGGCTGAATGAATACCAGATGCGGATGCGCCAAGGAGACATTTACGTCGAAGTCATTGAATATCCGCTGGCTCACGCAGAAACGAAAGCCGATATTGACGCTTTTCAATTTCCAGACCCGGACGCTCCGGGACGTTATCGCGATGCTGAAGCGCTGATTAAAAAGTATTCCGAAGATTATTTGATTTTTGGAGACATTGAAGTAACAGTATTCTCTTTGGCTCATCAATTGGTAGGGATGGAAAAATTGCTGATTGACATGATGATGGAAGCCGAATATGTGGTTCCATTGTTCGAAGCCTGTGCCGAATTTCAGACTCAAATAGGATTGCGCCTGATTGAACGGGGAGTTGATGCCATTTGGTTTGGCGACGACTTTGGAACGCAGGTTAGTCTGATTATTGCTCCTGAAACATTTCGTGAACAGTTAAAACCACGTTATAAACGAATGGTCGACCGCTTCAAAGCAGCCAATCCCGATATTATTCCGATTCTTCACTGCGACGGAGCTGTAGCCGAATTACTCGATGATATCCGGGAAATAGGCTTCGAAGTGTTCAATCCGGTACAGCCGGGCGTTCCGGGGCATCTTCCGAAAGATATGAAGGACCGCTTCGGCGATAAATTCGCTTTCTGGGGAGCAATCGATCAGCAGGATTTATTGCCTAATGGAACCGACAAAGAACTGGAGGATGACGTTGTTGAAAAAATCTCCATTCTGGGGGAAGGCGGTGGTTATATGATTGCACCGGCTCACATCATTCAGAATGACGTAAAACCTGAACGGGTTCTAAAATTCATCGAACTTTGTTTGAAACATGGAGTGACCCCGAAAAATTGATTCAAGTATAGTAGATTTGTATTTTAAACAGCAGACAGGTGGTTGACTACGTATAAGTTCGGCCACTTGTTTTTTACGAATGAGTTCGAACAGATTTCGCAGCAAAACTGTTCCATACTTTTACAAAAAAAGATTCATCATGATAAAAAGGTTTGTTTCACTTTTATTGATTTTACTCGTTTTTTCTGGAATTACTGAAGTTTTTGCCTGTACCAATCTGATTGTAACCAAAGGCGCAAGTAGCGACGGTTCGGTAATGATTACCTATGCTGCCGACTCTCATACCCGTTACGGTGCAATGGCATTTTATCCGGCAGCCGATCACCAACCCGGCGATATGTGCGAAGTGTTTCATTACGAAAACGGGAAACTCCTGGGTTCAATTCCTGAAGTGTCACATACCTATTCTGTCATTCAGTTTATGAATGAATTTCAGGTGGCAATTGGTGAAACGACGTTTGGTGGTTTGAAAGAACTGTATGGGCAGCCGGATGCTATTCTCGACTACGGTTCGCTGATGCGAATTGGGCTTCAGCGGTCGAAAACTGCCCGTGAAATGATTCGGGTGATGACTGATTTGGTTACGAAGTATGGTTATGCTTCGGGTGGCGAATCGTTTTCGATTTCGGATGCCAATGAAGCATGGATTATGGAGCTCGTTGGAAAAGGTAAATACGAAAAAGGAGCTGTATGGGTAGCTCGTTTAATTCCTGACGGATACGTTAGCGGACATGCCAATCAGGCTCGAATTACCACATTCCCTTTTCAGAAAACCAACGATTGGAACGATCCGAAACAAACCGTTTATCATTCTCCGGATGTAATCAGCTTTGCCAAAGCGAACGGATTTTATAGCGGAACCGACGAGTCTTTCAGTTTTTCAGATGTGTATAATCCATTGGATTTTGGCGGAGCTCGCTTTTGCGATGCCCGGGTTTGGTCCTTCTTTCGGAAAATAAACGCAGAATTGCGCGAAAACCAGGCTTACACCGATTATGTTTTAGGCAAATTCAGTCGCGATAAAAAATTTATGGATCGCACGGCAAATCCCAATGCATTTGTGTCGAACCGTTTGCCATTGTGGGTAAAACCCGATTCGGCGGTGACACTGCACGATGTAATGGCCGGGATGCGTGACCATTACGAAGACACGCCGCTCGATATGCGCAATGACCTTGGAGCTGGGCCTTTCAAATCGCCTTACCGCTGGCGCCCGATGGAATTTAAGGTGGACAGTGTGATGTACCTTTGCGAACGTGCCATTGCCACGCAGCAAACGGGCTACAGTTTTGTGGCACAATCGCGCAGTTGGTTGCCCGCTCCGGTCGGCGGAATATTCTGGTTTGGCGTCGATGATACCGACGGTTGCGTTTATGCACCAATGTATTGTGGTATCAAGCATATTCCTGAAAGCTATGCGGTTGGCAACGGTTCGATGATTAGTTGGTCGGAAACATCGGCATTCTGGACGTTTAACCAGGTAAATAATTGGGCTTACTCACGCTACAATGTCATTCATCCTGAAATTGAAAGCTACCAATCGCAGCTCGAAAAGCAGTTTGCTGCCGAAGTTGCCGTTGTTGATAAGCAGGCGTCGGAAATGTATCCACAGAATCAGGCTGCCGCGGTCGATTACCTCACCGCTTATTCCGATTTTACAGGCAATAAGCTGGTTGGCGATTGGAAGAAATTTTACCAGTTCCTGTTTATGAAATACATGGATGGCAATGTGAAAAATTCAGAAGACCATCGTTTACTCGAAAATGGAAACGGAAAAAATATTCCCAAAATGCCTGCTCAGCCCGGCTACGGAAAAGATTGGGAGCGGATAATGATTCAGGGCACAGGAGATCGGCTGGTTGTTCCGGAAACAAAAAAATAAGTATTTCGAAAGGAAATTATTGCTACCAAATACAACTGAACTAAAAAGGTTCTTTTCTGTCGCGGATTTGCAATTCGGGCAATGACCCGTTTAAAGAGACGGATTTCGTTCTCAACTTTTATCCTCATCTTTGCATCCTTATTAAAATTTGGAATGAGGAAATACTTTTCACAAACTACTTTTCTGGCTATTGTAGCCTGTTTGTTGTGGTCGTCGGCATTTGTCGGGGTCAAAATAGGCTTGAAGTATCATACGCCACTTCAGTTTGCCGGAATTCGTTTTGTCATTTCAGGAATTATGCTGCTGCCGGTTATTTATGATTTTGGAAGGTTTTGGAAGGAAACCAGTCAGAATTTCGGATTTGTTTTGCTGATTGCTTTTTTGCAGGTCATTCTGCAATACTCGCTTTTTTACATGGGAATCAGTTTGCTTCCTGCATCCATCTCTGCTATGATTGTTGGCTCTTCGCCTTTGTTCATTGCGCTCATCGCTCATTTTTTTGTGAAAGGCGACCGGATGACTTTGCCGAAATCGGGTAGTATTGTCTTGGGAATTATTGGCGTTGCAATTATTACAATCGGACGAAAAAAACTTCCTTCAGGAGCAGAAATCGCTTTAACTGGCGTCGTTCTCTTGATTTTAAATAATGTTGTTTCGGCGATTTCAAATATTGTAATTGCCAGAAAAAAACACACCATTTCTCCGCTGGTTTTAACTTCGTCATCGCTATTTATTGGGGGTTTGGGATTATTATTTATTTCATTTCCGGTTGAAGGCCTTCCGCAAAAATTTTTTCCTTCTGAATATTTTGTAGCTCTGGCCTGGTTGAGCTTCTTGTCTGCCGCCGCCATCTCAATCTGGAATACACTGTTGCGCCGTCCGGAAATAAAGGTTTCCGAATTAAATATCTGGAAGTTTTTGATCCCGGTTTCCGGAGCAGCATTAAGCTGGCTTATTCTTCCCAACGAATGGCCCGATCTGAAATCTGTTTCAGGAATGGTGCTTATCGGAATTTCTCTTGTCATTCTGAATGTGTCGTTTAGCCGCCGAACAGCCAATACTAAATTTTAGTTGTATAAATACAAGAGCTGTCTGACATTCTGAAAAGAATAAAGGAGTCTAAAATCCGAATTGTAACTAATATTAACTGTTTGTTTATAAATTGTTACTTCCGGGGCGTAAATCCGAAGAAATTAGTATGAATTTTTATTTTTGTCTTTCACCAATGTATTGGAAGGATACTGTCATATAACATTTGAGGTTATTAATCATTCATATCTTTAATTGTTAATTTCGGGTCGTTTTCAATTTACCGTAAAGTTCAATTACCTAACAGCAACTAAGTTGCATAAAATGTGAAATCTATGAATCCTATTTTTTGGTTGGTGCCATTTAGTTCTATTCTGGCACTCTCTTTTGCTTTTTACTTCTTCAAACAAATGATGAGAGAAAGTGAAGGCACAGACACAATGAAAAAAATTGCCAAGCATGTACGCGATGGTGCAATGGCTTATTTAAAACAACAATACAAAGTTGTTGGTATCGTTTTCGTGATTTTGGCTGTTATATTTTCCGTAATGGCGTATTTCAACCTTCAGAATGCATGGGTTCCTTTCGCATTTTTGACAGGTGGTTTTTTCTCTGGTTTAGCAGGATTCTTTGGAATGAAAACTGCTACTTATGCTTCAGCACGTACTGCTCAAGCTGCATCTGAGTCATTAAACAAAGGTCTTCAGGTTGCATTCCGTTCGGGTGCAGTTATGGGTTTAACGGTTGTTGGTCTTGCTTTGCTCGACATTTCAGCATGGTATCTTATACTTGATAATCTGGCCAATGTTGGAGAATCTAACAAATTGATTTATATTACTACTACCATGCTTACTTTCGGTATGGGTGCTTCAACACAGGCATTGTTTGCACGTGTTGGTGGTGGTATTTTTACCAAGGCTGCTGATGTTGGCGCTGACCTTGTAGGTAAAGTAGAAGCCGGAATTCCGGAAGATGATCCGCGTAACCCTGCAACTATTGCTGATAACGTTGGCGATAACGTAGGTGATGTTGCTGGTATGGGTGCCGACCTTTACGAGTCGTATGCCGGTTCTATTTTGGCTACTGCTGCACTTGGTGCTTCTGCTTTCCTTATTAATCCTGAAATGCAATTAAAAGCTGTTTTTGCTCCTATGATTATTGCAGCTGTTGGTGTGGCTCTTTCGATTATTGGTATTTTCCTGGTAAAAACAAAAGAAGGTGCTAAAATGAAAGAATTACTTGGTGCTTTAGGTATAGGTGTAAATGTAAGTTCTGCTTTAATTGCAGTATCAACATTTGGAATTCTTTGGGGATTAGGCATTCAAAACTGGATGGGAATTTCTTTCTCTGTAGTTGTAGGTCTTCTTGCTGGAATTATTATTGGTCAGGCAACAGAATATTATACGTCTCAAAGTTACCGCCCAACACAAAAAGTAGCTGAGAGTTCTAAAACAGGCGCTGCAACTGTAATTATTTCAGGCCTTGGCTTAGGTATGCTTTCTACTGCAATTCCAGTTGTTACTATTTCTTTTGCTATTGTTTTGGCATTTATGTCATCGCAGTTTGATATGCTTACCATGACTTTTACTCCAAATTTGACTCTTGGTTTATACGGTATTGGTATTGCCGCTGTTGGTATGCTTTCTACACTTGGTATTACTTTGGCAACCGATGCTTATGGTCCAATTGCTGACAATGCTGGTGGAAACGCTGAAATGAGCGGATTAAATCCTGAAGTTCGCAAACGTACTGATGCTTTGGATGCTCTGGGTAATACAACTGCGGCTACAGGTAAAGGTTTTGCTATTGGTTCTGCCGCATTGACTGCTTTAGCGCTTTTAGCTTCTTATATCGAAGAAATAAAAATTGCTTTGGAGCGTATTGCGACAGCTTCTGTAGATGGTCTGGTACAAGTTGGTTCTAAAATGTTATCCTTAGATGCGATTAAGGCTTCGTCGTTTGAAGATTTTATGCAATACTATAATGTGACTCTTATGAATCCTATCGTATTGGTTGGTATCTTTATTGGTGCAATGATGGCGTTTGTATTTTGTGGTTTGACAATGAATGCGGTTGGTCGCGCAGCTCAAAGCATGGTGGAAGAAGTTCGTCGCCAATTCCGCGAAATTGTTGGCATCATGGAAGGTAAAGCTGAGCCAGATTATGCGCGTTGTGTCGAAATCTCAACTAAAGGTGCCCAAAGAGAAATGTTACTTCCGTCAATTTTGGCGATTGCAACCCCCGTTGTAGTTGGCGTTCTTTTAGGAGTAGGTGGTGTTTTAGGACTTCTTATCGGAGGTTTAAGTACGGGCTTTGTTTTAGCTGTATTTATGGCTAATGCAGGTGGAGCCTGGGATAATGCTAAAAAATATGTTGAAGAAGGCAATTTCGGTGGAAAAGGTTCAGACAACCACAAAGCAACTGTAGTTGGCGATACCGTTGGTGATCCATTTAAAGATACTTCAGGTCCATCGTTGAACATTCTTATTAAGTTGATGAGTATGGTATCAATCGTTATGGCAGGTTTAACCGTTGCATACAGCTTGTTTTAATATTTTCAGACAAATATTCACCGAAATGGTTATCAATTTTTGACTTCGAAATTTGATAGTAAGATAAACCCCGGATAATTTTTCCGGGGTTCTTTTTTTTACTATTTTGTTGAACAAAAGAGGATGAGATTGAGTTTAACTGAAACAAAGACTTCTCACAATAAAACCAAATAATATGGCAGATCTATCAACAACCTACATGGGCGTCAAATTGAAAAATCCAATCATTCTGGGCGCCAGCAATCTTGTTACAAAACCCGATGTGATCAAAGAGCTCGAAGAAGCAGGAATTGCTGCTGTCGTGTACAAATCGCTATTTGAAGAGCAAATACAATTGGAAAGCCTCCAGTTCGACGAAGAAATGAATGAGTATGCCAACCGGAATTCAGAAATGACACGACTATTTCCGGATATTGAACATGCCGGTCCGAAAGAACATTTGTACAATCTGCGCAAACTCAGGCAAAGTACTTCAGTACCGGTTTTTGCTAGCCTGAATGCCATGTACGAACCCAGTTGGGTTGAATATGCCAAATTACTCGAAGAAACCGGCGTCGATGGCCTGGAACTGAATTTATACGCTACTCCCGGGTATTTCGAAGTTGGCGCTTCATCGATTGAAGACAAGCAATACCAGATTGTAAAGAGCGTTAAAAAGGCAGTTAAAATTCCGGTAAGCGTAAAGTTGAGTCCGTTTTATACCAATACGCTGAATTTCATCAAAAAATTGGATGAAGCCGGCGTTGACGGTTTTGTAATGTTTAACCGTTTTTTTCAGCCTGAAATTGATATTGAAAGCGAAACATTCCAATTTCCGTGGGAGCTGACTCAGTCGCGCGATCATCATTTGTCGTTGCGTTATGTCGGTTTGCTGCATGGAAACATCGAAGCCAGCATTTGCGCCAACCGTGGAATTTATACTTCGGAAGATGTGATTCGGCTAATTCTTGCAGGAGCCGATGTGGTGCAAACAGTGTCAACCATCTACCAGAACCAGCCTGCTTATGTTGGTACAATCCTGAATGAAATTCAGGTATGGATGGATAAAAAAGGCTACAAAACGTTGGACGATTTCCGTGGAAAACTTTCCCGTAAAATGATGAAAGACCCTTACACTTATCAGCGTGCTCAATATGTCGACATCCTGATGAAGTCAGAAGAAATTTTCAAAAAATATCCGATGGTTTAAATTCAGAAATTCTATAAAATAAACAGAACGGCAGGACGAAATTTCGTCCTGCCGTTCTGTTTATTTTGGAGCCCTTTGATTAGTTAAGTTGAGTGAATGAAATATTGTTGTATTTGTTTTGTTCACGTTTCTTGACTCACCCCGTCGCATCTGCGATGCTCTGCCCCTCTCTACACGTAGAGAGGGAGAAGTCCGCTAGCGGACTTGGGGTGAGTAACAATTAAAATATACGACAATAAATTGTTCTTATTAGTTATTTATAAACCCCGCCAACGCGTATACCAGTGCAGCCTGCCAGTTGATAGCAATTTCGTTGGTGCTGTAATCTTTTTGATCATCGTGCCAGCCCGTTGCCGAATGTCCTCCACCCACAAGATATCCGGGCCACGGGTCAACAAAATCGTCAGAACCCGAACGGCGGTCATGCGGATTCATGGGCGGGTTAATTCCTAGTCCGGTTACATACGAACGGTTGTAATAATTTCGCCCGAACAAATGTGAAATCGCATCCTGCGAAGTTCGTACAAATATTTTTGAGGGAGCAATCAGATTGGCTACCTGAAGATTCATAACCTGTCGGGCAATAGTTCCGTTACAGCCCCAGTAATAGCGACTAAGCGGCCGTCCGTAAACATCGGCAGCTGCTTTGAACGCAATCGTATTGGCAACTTCAGTGATATTTTTGCGAATGGTCTTTTCAATTTCAGGATTCTTACCGTTTTTTTTCGACAACGCATATTCAAACATTCCCAGGTTCGAAACATCGCCCCAATCCCAGTTTTCGTCGATTTCGAAATTCATTTTTGCAGCCTGATCTTCGAAATCTTTCAGAAATTCAGAATTTCCCGTCGTTTCCCACATTTCAACTGCAGCCCAAAACCGGTCGTCGGGATCGGAAGTTTGATAGCCGCCGGTTTTAAATTCGCCCTGAACAAAGCGTTTGTCATCCGGATTTTGTTTCAGGAAATTATAACTGACCTGTGCTGCAGCCAGGCATTTTTGAGCGTAAACTTTGTCGTACGGCGCAAAATATCGTGAAGCTTGAGCCATTATGGCCACAAAATCGGCAGTAGCTGCCGAGCTCCAATCGGTGAAATATCGTTTTTCCTTATCGTCTTCAGGTTTGCAAAATGGGGCAAAATTTTTTCGGGTCAGTTTGTGCGAAACTTTTCCCGAACCGTCGGTATATTGCATGGTTAACAGCCAATCGGTTTCCCACTTAATTTCTTTCAGAAAATCGGGATAGCCCACAGCCGTTTCAGGTAAATCGAGCGAAAAACTTTTCAGATTGTCGTTAAACTGGTCCCAGGCCATAAACAGCATTCCAACCGTAATGCCGGCATTTACAACATATTTACCATAGTCACCAGCGTCGTGCCAGCCTTTCGTGCCGTCGCGTTTTTCTCCGGGTTTATCCTGAAAATCTTCAAAACCATCGTCGGTATGACAGATTGCATGTTCAAATCTGTGTCCATTGAAATCGCCTGAAACAGCCGTCCCGCACCGCCACAGGTAAAAGGCGCGCATACTGGTATAGAATGCGCTGTTGTATACATCTGGCGCTATTTCGAACTCAACAGATTTAGCGCCGTCAGAAGTTTCGAGATAGTACTTCCCATTTTTCGAGAACGATGAAAAATCGGCCAATGAAACTGTTTGGTCAATATCTTTCTGGTAAGCTGATTTTGTGATTTCACCTTTAAATGCAACGGATTGATCGGTAGTTCTTTTGAGTACGAATGATTTGGAATCGCCGGTTACAGACGCTTTTTTCGACGATTGAGGTAAATATCCCAACGAATTCAGGTGTATTTTTTGTTCTTGTGCCTGAAGTAAAAAAGACTTCAGCAATAAGAAAGAAAAAACAATCAGGATAAATGATTTCATAGTCTAAAGGTTAAGGTTTTAGTTTTTTCGGAAACAAAAAGATCAACTGTAAAACTAGAACAAATGTCTCAATGTCGTGTAGTTAAACAAGGTAATAGATCAACCTTTTATGTCATAAATCGATCGGGAATACAAGGTTTATATAGATGTTCCGTTAATAATCCGGGCCTGAAGAATCTTCGGAACACCTTAAACAAGTTCTACGGTCACTTTTTTGAAAAATCGACTTTCAAGCAAACGGACAATTCGCTTGACCACAAACTTTCTGATTTCAAGTTCCACCGGTTGATCCGGATCCTGATGTGCCCAATTGATTCGGGTTCCAACAATAATGTTGATAATGTCATGCTGAATCAGCAGTTTGACAACCACTTCCGGAGGACTGTCGCCAAGTCGCATATCGGAGTTGTAATTTTCAAGAATTTCCTCAACGCGGCCAAGCGTAAGAATTCCTTCGGTTACAATTTCAAATCCCTTTATTTTGGCCGCAGGAGGAAGTGTTTTTTCCGAAAAACGGTGCTGAATATCCACGTCCAGGTTCATTTCACGTGCAATAATTTCGGCTGTTGTTCCACCACAAATAATTTTCTTCCCCGGAAATTCCTGGATTCGCTGCACAAAATCGGTGTCTTTGATTTTGTAAAAAGGAGGTCCTGTAATAAGCATAAATTCACGGGGTTTTCTGAAATAAATTACGCCACAACTGGCGTCATCCCGAATTTCAAACGAATCGTTCATCGAAGCCTGGTTTAAAATTTTCCGGGCCAGTTTGGTTGCCGATATTTCGTATTCGCGGGCAATCTGGTTTTCAGCAAAGTGGGTTATATTGTCGAGTTCCCATCCAGTTGGAAAGCGCTTACTGCCCAGTCCCGACTGAACTACACCGTCGGTCATAAAAATGATGCGGTCTTCAGGCATGGGCGTAAATTCGCGAATACGCAAAATCTTGCCAATGTTCTCTTCGCCTCTTATCGGAATTTGAAATTCAGTTGGTTCAAAAATCTGCCCTCTCCTGAATAAAATCGTTTTGGGGTTGTCGTAATTGATGATGCGAACCGGACCGTCGTCTTCAATTTCGATGATGGTGAAGGTGGCATAACTTTCCTTTCCATCGCTTTTTGGCAAAGCCCTCATGAAAATGTTGGCGGCAACTTCAGGTTTGGTATGAAATGAAGTGTAGTTTAAAGCCATTGAAGCGGTGAGGGTTGCCAGAACATTGGCTTTAACACCATGCCCTATGCCGTCGGAAAGCACCAGAATTGTGCGTCCTTCGGCACGAATTTGCTTCGAATGAAAAACATCGCCGCAAACAACCTGTCCGTGGCGTTTCAACTGATGAACATCAACTTCTATGTGGTAATCGGCCATTCGATAAAAATTTCAGGTTCCAAATTTCAAGTTCCAGATTAGTTCGTGTCCATGCCTAAATAGTGCTTCCCGATTCAATCCTTCAGTAAATCAATCCTTCAGTCTTTATTCCTCATCCTCGCCGTATTTATACGATTCAATAATTGAATTCAGAAGTTCTTCGGTCATCGAGGCGTTGTCGCCCAGCAGAAAGGCAATTTTCTGTACTGTTTCGAGATTTTGTTTGTTTACTCGCTGCGCCCGGCTTATTATTTCCTCACGCACAAGTGAGGGCGCCGACATATCGCGGATGAGCGCGCCAACAACCCGGTGTTTGTATATTGTAATGACCGAAACGTGCAACAATTTATTTTGGATTTTCAGGTCGCGTTCAATGGCGTTTTCTCCTGAAACCATTGTGGAGGCAACCATTTTATAAATCACATCCGGAACAAGTTCTTTTAAGTCGGCGCCATGAAGTCCGGGTATAGTCTCAAACAATTCTTCGGTCTCCGGACCAAAAATTTTTGCAAAGCCTTCGTTGGAGTCAACAACCTTAAAATCACTGTCAACAATAATAATTCCTGCCCTGATTTTGTGCATCATAGCTGACGCAATTACAGTAGCTTCGCGCGCTTTTTCGAGTTTGCGTTCGGCTTTTTTTCGCTCGGTAATGTCGAAAACCGAACCCACAATTCCCATAACTTCGCCCTGATTGTTGCGGATTACAGCTTTGTTAAAAATAACATCGTGCAGAATTCCGGATGTATTTCGAAATTTCGCTTCGTAACTCTGGTCGCCTGGGCTATCCAATAATTCCTGATCGCGCTGCGCATAAATTTCGGCAATCTCGAAGGGCTGAATGTCGAAAACAGTTTTTCCGATAATTTGCGATTTTGGCAAGCCAAGAAGTTTCTCCTGGGCCAGGTTGCACGCTTTGTAAATGCCTTGCAAATCTCGGTAAAAAATCGGGATAGGCAAAGCATCAATAATTTTCTGATGTAGCTCGGGATCATCAATGAACCCCTGATTGAATGTATTTTCTTCGTAGATCATGTCTTGGTAATTTTGAACTTAAATTACAAATCCTTTAGGAAATTTTCCATGAGAATTGTTGGTAGTTAAAAGAGCTATAAAAATCTTTAAATAATGATGTTAAAATTATATCTAATTCCTGTCATATTTATGGAATACTTTGGATTTCAGGTTTCGAAAGTCTTATTTTTTTATGAGAAACGATTCGTTATTCTCTTTCCTGAAGAATCTGATTCAAGGAATAAATCCCTTTGAATTTAATCCAAAAGTAGTTTTGTTCGTATATGACAGATAAAAAATCAGGATATGAAAAAATACTCAGTTAGCATATTTATTCTACTATTCGTTCAGGTTTGCTTTGGTCAGGAACATTTTATCGTAGCATGGAGTGGCAATGGTCTTGATCAGATGAACATTCAGGTTGTTACTGCGAATATTAGCGGAGTTCAGCTTGATTCCAACGATGAAATTGCAGTTTTTGATGGAAGTATATGTTGTGGAAAAGTCGTTTTGACGCAGCCAGTTAATTTCTTAAATGCATCGACCTACGCCACCATTGTAGCTTCACGGGCCGATGGGGCATTGCCTAATGGATACACACCGGGACATCCGATAGTTTTCAAGTTTTGGGATTCTTCTACGGGTGTTGAATACGATGCAATTGCATCGGAATATTACGATACCGGATCAAATCTTTTGCCACCACAAACGTATACGATAGACGGCTCTGCTATAGTCAAACTGGGAGCGCCAGCCGAATTTAAAACGCATATAACTGCTTTTCTGGAAGGGCCGTATAATGCAATTTCGGGAACTATGCATACCGGATTGAATCTTCCGCTTACGCAACCTTTTCAGGGTTCGCCTTGGAATTATTCTGGAAATGAGATTGTTGTAACTATGCCATCCGGAGTGGTTGATTGGGTGTTGATTGAATTGAGGCAGGCTACTTCGCCTGCACTTGCAACTTCAGCAACCACTTTTGCAAAAAGGGCAGCTTTCTTGAAAAACTCCGGTGAAATTGTGGATTTGGATGGAAGCAGTCAACCTGATTTTGGTGAGCATATTCTGCCAGACGGCAAAAATCTTTACATTGTACTTCGCCACCGAAATCATCTGGCCATCATCTCTTCTTCGGCTGCCATTTTAAGTAATGGGTTATATTCCTACGATTTTACAAGTGGCATTGGCCAGGCTTATGGCAGCGGAACCGGATTTAAAGAAATTGCTTCCGGAGTTTTTGGGATGGTAAGTGGCGATGCAGACCAGGATGGTACTGTTTCGGTGCTTGACTTCAGTCTTTGGGCAACCGATTTTGGCAGGTCTGCAGTTTATCTACCGGTTGATTTTGATTTGGATGGTGAAATTTCGGTTTTGGATTTCACGCACTGGGCCGTAGATTTTGGGGTCGACAACATCAGTCAGTTGAAAAGTGCGAATTTAACTCAGGATAAAGGCAAATTTACCAGCCAGGTGCCTAAATAAAATGGGAATTCAGAACTCCTAAAGTAGAAAATTACTTTCTCCGATAGACTCGTAGTCCAATATTTTCAAATATTTACAAGTGTTAAAACTCGCTCGGTGGTTGCCCGAATTAAACTAAAATAGTTTGCTGCTGTTTAAACTGCATACTGTTGAATGGGTTGAAATTGAAAAGAATTTCAACTCCATTCAGAACTTAATTTAGATGCAATGAAAAAAGCGGGCCAACTATTGTTTTTAATTTTTTTGCTAATCGCTATACAAAAAACAGTATTTGGCGTGCGGGCTTATCCTTACCCGGTAAATATTACTCAGGCCGACGGTACAGTAATTACCATTATTCATAAAGGTGATGAGCATAATAAATCGACTCAAACTGTTGATGGTTATTCAGTTTTACGCAATAAAAATGGCATCTATGAATACGCCAGACTTGATTCAAATAATGATTTAGTGCTTTCTGGAGTTCGAGCCAGAAATCCAGCCGAAAGAAAATCTTCGGAAACACAATTCCTGAACAAAACAAAAAAGGGCCTGAGTTATTCGCGAAGTCAGGCGAATATTTTAAAGAGTATATCCACAACGAATCAGGCAAACGGGCAAAAAGCATTTCCGACTTCAGGTTCACGAAAACTAGTCTGTATACTGATTGGCTTCACTGATAAAGCATTTACCAAAACAAAATCCGACTTTGAAGATATGTTCAATCAGGTTGGATACAATGCCGATGGTGCCAGGGGAAGTGTAAATGATTATTATTCTGAAAATTCATGGGGTCAGCTCGATTTAACGGTAACTGTTGCAGGCCCTTACACTGCAGCCCACAACATGGCATATTACGGGGCGAATGATTCCAACGGTGATGATAGAAATGCCAGGGCTTTGATAACTGAAGCAGTAACTTTGGCCGATACTGATGTTAATTACTCCGATTTTGATAATGACGCCGATGGCACAGTTGACTGTATTTATGTAATTTATGCCGGATATGGTGAAGAATTTTCGGGAGTAAGTACCGATGCCATTTGGGCTCATGCATGGGCAATCAATCCGGTGTCGCTTGATGGCGAAATTGTAAGTAAATATTCGTGCTCGTCGGAACTAAGAGGAAATGCTGGTACCGGCATTTGTCGTATTGGAGTTATCTGCCACGAATTTGGACATGTTTTGGGCGCTTCAGATTTTTACGATACCGATTACGATTCCAACGGACAGTATGAAGGAACAGGGAACTGGGATTTAATGAGCGGCGGATCGTGGAATAACAACGGCGTTACGCCAGCTCATCACAATCCTTACACAAAAATATATGTTTATGGTTGGGCTTCGGCAACTACAATTTCCTCAGGAGCAGATATTACGCTAAACAATGCCGAACTGAATAGCGACAGTTTCTACCGAATAAATACAAATACTCCCAACGAATATTACCTGATTGAAAACCGGCAAAAGCTATTTTTCGATTTATCCATTCCCGGGCATGGAATGGTCGTTTATCACGTCGACGAAAATTACATCGGCTCGTCTGGCGACGGAATAAATACTACCAGTCACCAGGGAATGTATCCGGTTTGTGCCAATGCATCCGGAAACCCACCAACAGCTTATGGAAACATAAATAGTACGGGCTTACCTTTTCCCGGCTCCGGAAATCGCACGTCATTTACCGATGACACAACACCCAATGCTTTGTCGTGGGCAGGCAATCCGACAAATAAACCAATAACGGGTATTGATGAAAATACTTCGACAAAAGCAGTTTCGTTTAGTTTTATGGGTGGCACCTCAAATACTGCTCCGGTCGCGAATGCTGGTGTTGATCAACTACTTAACGAAGGAGAACTGGTGACATTAAATGCCTCGTCGTCATCCGATCCTGAAGACAATACAATTACTTTTCAATGGACAGCTCCTCCGGGAATTACGCTTAGTTCGTCGACTGTTGTTTCACCGGAGTTTACTGCTCCTGAAGTAAATGAAGACACAGACTACACCTTCAGTCTGACCGTAAACGACGGTTTTTTAGATTCACCCCCCGATGAAGTTGTTGTAAAGGTGCGGAATCTGCTGAAAGCAAATGTTCTGGTTGATCTCGAAGGTTCGTACAATCAAAGTGCCGGTTTAATGAATACCTCACTAAGTTCCGTTTTGCCGTTGACACCACCATTTCAATCAGCTCCATGGAATTATCCAGGAACAGAGTCTGTGGCTTCGGTTCCCGAAAATGTTGTTGACTGGGTTTTGGTTCAATTACGGCAGGCAACAGCACCTGAACTCGCAACGTCTTCAACAATTCTGGCACAAAGGGCGGCATTCCTGAAAAGCGATGGAAGCATTGTTGATTTGGATGGAGTCAGTACCTTGAATTTTGGAAACTATACAGTTGGTTCAGGAAGTAATGTGTATGTTGCTCTTTATCAGCGAAATCATTTGTCTGTTCTGTCAGCTTCAGGAATGATCTTGCAAAACGGGATTTATAGTTACGATTTTACAACAAGTATCGATCAGGCCTATGGAGGAGCTGCCGGTTATAAACAAATAGCACCAGGTATCTTCGGAATGGTTAGTGGTGATGTGGATGGTGACGGAAGCATTTCTGTGCTGGATTTTACTGATTGGGCCACCGATTTTGGCCAAACCGGCATTTATTTGCCGTCTGACATCGACGAGGATAGTCATGTTACCGTTCTGGATTTTACCCGCTGGGCCACCAACTTTGGAGTTGAAGGAAATGGCCTTTTGAAAGGGGCTTCAATTGGACAGAAGCAACCCAAATACACCAGTCAGATTCCATAGACAGAATTTCCTCTTTTAAAATTTTAAAACATGCTACATTAGTGTTGCGTTGTTTTTAAATTAATCGTTGTAACTAAATAAAATTCAATAAGATATAGACGTTCTTTGATTTTTTGATTTCAATTCATGGTAGTTTCGAAAGAAAAACCGTGAATAAAGGAAAGTTTGTATTTGCTCAATTGGTGTCTTTTGTTTGCCGATATGAATTCGACAAGTGTGTTTCCCGTTACAATGGGGATTATAAAGTCCAGGACTTTAGCTGTTGGAACCAATTTCTGGCCATGATTTTTGGTCAATTGACTCATCGGGAAAGTATCCGCGACATCATCACCTGTTTAAATGCTCATCAGAACAAGGTTTATCATCTGGGTATCAAGAAAGTGGTTTCGCATTCGACTTTGACAAGAGCCAATGAAAACAGAGACTGGCGCATTTATGCAGACTTTGCTAACTATCTGATCGAACTGGTTAGGCCTCTTTATTGCCGGGACAATGATTTTGACCTTGAGCTGGACAATCCTGTTTTTGCGCTGGATTCAACCACCATTGACTTGTGCCTTTCTGTGTTCAGATGGGCGAAGTTCCGAAAAGCAAAAGGTGCAGTAAAACTTCACACTTTACTTGATTTGAAGACCGATATCCCGGTTTTCATCCATATAAGCGATGGGAAGAAGCATGATGTCAATGTGCTGGATATGCTCGAATTTGAAAATGGTGCTTTTTATGTGATGGACAAAGGCTACATCGACTTTGCCCGTTTTTATAAGATCACGCTTTCAGGAGCATTTTTCGTAACAAGAGCAAAAAATAACCTGAGTTTCAGGCGGCTTTATTCTTCCAAGGTAGAAAAGACAACAGGACTTCGATGCGATCAAACCATAAAACTAACAGGATATAAAAGTTCAAGATTATACCCCATTTATCTTCGCAGGATCAAGTTTTATGATGCTGACAACAGGCGGACTCTGGTTTTTATAACCAACAACTTTGAAGTTGATGCCCTGACCATTGCTTTGCTTTACAAACATCGCTGGCAAATTGAGTTGTTCTTCAAATGGATCAAGCAGCATTTGCGAATCAAGACATTCTGGGGAACATCAGCTAATGCTGTAAAAACTCAAGTCTGGATTGCGGTTTGTACTTACTTGTTAATTGCCTATGCCAAAAAACAACTCAAATCAGACCTATCTCTCTACGAAATTACACAAATAATAAGCGTGTCGACATTTGACAAAACACCACTAAATGAGCTACTTACAAACTTTTCAAAGAACGATGAAATCAAAGATCTCTGTAATCAATTGAATTTGTTCGACTTATAACGCAACACTAATATCTACGGACATATAATTTTCACTCCTGATTTCGCTTACGTGTAAACAGTCTAAATTAGACTTTGAACCATTTTTTCGCGTTTATTATCAGTTATTTTTTCGGAAATTTGCGGCGAACCACTTTTAAAACTGAAATGAAGTTAAAAGAGATAGCCGCTGTTCTGAATGCAACGATATCGTGTGGTGCTGAAAGACTGGAAGATGACGTAGAGATGGGCTACAGCTCCGACCTGATGAGTGACGTTTTAACGCTTGATGCTGATAATCTGGTGCTAATCACCGGATTGGTCAATCTTCAGGTGATCCGAACAGCCGAAATGGCTGATATTCACGCAATAATTTTTGTTCGAAACAAAAAGGCCAGTTCCGAGATAATTAACCTGGCCTCCGGAAACGGGATGTGCATTATGCATTCTCCCTATTCATTGTTTAAATCAAGTGGTTTGCTTTTTCAGGCTGGCCTGAAACCGGTTTATTAGAATTTAGAGTTTTCAACTTGTGAAAAGGCTTGAAACTTTGAACTTGAAACTTGAAACTAACTTTTTCCATACAGGGTGGTGATTTTACTCAGGCCGGACATCCGTCGAGTGAAGTAAAAAAGGTGCTGAAGCAACTCGGCATCGACGGGAGGACTATCAAAAATATCGTCATCGCTTTGTACGAAGCCGAAGTCAATGTGGTGGCTCACGCGTGGCGCGGAAATGTTATTGTTGAAATTGAAGAGACTAAAATAACTATCCTGGTTAGCGACGAAGGACCGGGAATTCCGGATGTGAACCTGGCCATGCAACCCGGATTTTCGACAGCAAGCACCGAGGTTCGCGGGATGGGTTTTGGTGCCGGAATGGGTTTGCCGAACATCAAAAAAAATACCGACGAAATGCTGATCAAAACTGAAGTCGGAAAAGGAACAACATTAAAGCTGGTTAATTATTTCTGATGAGTGGATTGCCGAAATATCATGCCCTGAAGGTCGATGCTGAAAAATGCATTGGTTGCACGCATTGCATGAAATCGTGTCCTTCCGAAGCCATTCGTGTGGTTAACGGGTTGGCTGTTATCGATTTTGAACGCTGTGTCGATTGCGGTCAGTGCCACCGGGTTTGTCCGTCGAAAGCATTCTATGTTGAGCAAGACGACCTTGAAAAAATAAAGACCTTCAAATATCGCGTTATTCTTTTCCCGTCCATTATGATCGGTCAGTTTCAGGCAAAATATTCTGAAAATCAGATTTACGAGGGCTTGAAAAAGGTCGGGTTTACCCATGTTTTCGAGGTGGAACAACCCATGCAGGTCTTGATCGATTCGATGAGTGAAGTTCTGAAAGACAACGAATTTCCCAAACCTGCTATTTCAATCTACTGTCCGGCTATTGTGCGACTAATTCAGGGAAAATATCCATCGCTGACCGAAAATCTGATATTGCGGAAAACTCCTCACAATCTTGCTGCTCATTTTGCCATTGAGCGACTCGTGCTCGAAGGCGCCAAGAGAGAGGAAATTGGTTTGTTTTATGCCACGCCGTGCATCGCTAAAATCGCCTCTGTTAAAAGTCCTGTGGGCGAGCGCGAATCGGTGGTCGACGGAATTATCAACATGACTCATTTGTACAATGAAGTAATGAAAGTAATTTCTGAAACAGACGATTCCGATAATTCTGATCAACGCGAAAACCTTTCGCGGGAAGGCATTTTATGGAGTCTGCCACGGGGCGAATCTTCTCATTTTGGTTCCAGAAGTATGGCTGTCGACGGCATCCACAATGTGGTTCGTTTGCTGGAACGACTGGAAAACGGGCAAGTTCATGGTATCGATTTTTTGGAATTGCGCGCTTGCGACCAAAGTTGTGCCGGTGGTATTTTGCTCACCGGGAATCGTTTTCTCACCACTGAACGTCTGGAGCGCAGGGCCATGCGGTATCCATCGGCTAAAAATATTCCTGAAACCACTGTCAGGGTAAATAAAGATGAATTAAAACGAAAGCTTATTCTGGATCCCATCAGGCCAAAGCCACATTTTATTTTTGGCAGCGACCGTGTGAAAGCGATGGAAAAAATGAACAAGGCTCAGCATATTGTGTGCTTTTTACCCGGAATTGATTGCGGGGCTTGTGGTGCACCCAATTGCCATGCTTTGGCTGAAGATGTTGTAAATCACAAGGCAAAAATGTCGGATTGCATTTTTTTGCAGCAAATGTGGGTTGACGCAGGAAAAATCAAAGCGCGGAAAGCATTCCTGAATGTGGAGAAAAAGTGGGGGAAAGACAGATTTAATGCAGATTGTAATAAAAGAGGAAAACGAAATGAAGGTTTCTGAATTGGTTGAAAAATTAGGGTTGACCGTTTACTCCGGTCAAAATGGTCTGGATAAGGAAATTAGCGGCGGATATGTTTCCGACCTGTTGAGTGATGTAATGGGAAATACCCGTGAAGGACAAGTCTGGATTACCTTGCAGGTGCATCAGAATGTGATGGCCATTGCTTCATTAAAAGATTTGGCTGCCGTGATTCTGGTGAATAACCTGGAGCCTGAAAAAAATACAGTGATCTATTCTGAAAAAGAGAGTATTCCTGTTTTGGGAACCAGTCTTCCGACGTTCGAAATGGCGGGAAGACTATTTCAAATTATTAATCCGTAATGATGAAGTCTTTCAGGACCGACCTGCATATTCACACCGTACTTTCACCCTGTGGCGATCTGGAAATGAGTCCTTCAAACATCGTTTCTCTGGCCGTTCAACGCGGGTTGGACATCATTGGAGTGACCGACCACAACACCACCAAACAGTGTAAAACCGTTTGGGAACTCGGCCAAAAGCAGGGCCTGACGGTAATTCCGGGATGCGAAGCCACCTCGCGCGAAGAGGTCCACTGTCTGTGCCTGTTTGAAGATTTTGACGCGCTTGGAACTTTTCAGGAATTTCTCGATCAGCATTTAACGGTTATTCCAAACAATCCTGAAATATTGGGTTATCAGGTGGTGGTCGATTCCGATGAAAATGTTCTGGAGGAAATTGATAATTATTTGGGCGCCACGCTTGACGCAAGCATCGAAGAAATTGAACAAAAGGTGCACAAACTATCCGGAATTTTTATTCCGGCACATGTCGACCGGCCACGAAATAGCTTGTTCAGTAATCTTGGTTTTATTCCTCCTGAATTGAAAATCGATGCACTTCAAATTTCGAAAGGTGCTGATGAGAAAGTAGTTCGGGATCGATACAAAATAAATCCTGAAATCACTTTGGTAAAATTCTCCGATAGTCATTATCCCGATGATCTGGGAAAAACATACACACTTTTCGAAATGAAGGAGCCAGCATTTGAAGAAATTCAGAAAGCTTTAAAAGGCCTGGATCGCCGAAATGTTCAAATTCCATAAATACAAAGTTTTATATTAGTCAATCAGTCCTTCTGTCCATCAATCCAATTCATGAAAGACCTTTCGTCACATATTCTCGATATTGTTCAGAATTCAATTCGTGCAAAGGCTTGTTTAATCTGCATTGAAATTGAAGAACATCCGGATAACAACGAGCTTATAATCTCAATTTCCGATGATGGAACGGGGATGACCAACGAACAGTTGCGGCTTTCAACCGATCCTTTTTACACTTCTCGCACTACCCGAAAAGTTGGATTGGGTTTGTCGTTGCTGAAACAAAATGCAGAAATGACGGGCGGAAGTTTCTCGCTTGAATCAGAATTTGGAAAAGGTACAAAAGTGACTGCCATTTTCGGATTTCGTCACATCGATCGTCCTGTCATGGGCGATTTAACCGGAACTTTACTGATCCTGATTTGCAGTCCGGGGAATGCAGAATATCTTTTTTCGTTTAGAAGTTCTTCCGGCGAATTTAAGCTGGATACGCGCGAGATTAAACAAACGCTTGTGGATGTTCCGATTACGCACCCCGATGTGCGGAATTTTCTGAAAGAAATGATCCAGGAAAATTTAGAACAATTACAAATAAGCGAATGATGACAAATCTTAGAATTTGTTCGATTTAAAGTGCTGATATTTAGCGTATAATAATACAATAGTTTACATATCCACAACTATAGAAAAATGAATAAAATAAAAAATCTGGCCGATCTGAAGAAACTACAATCCGAAGTTCAGTCCAAAATCAACTTACGCGAAAAGGGCGATCATCCTGATAACCTGATCCAGATTAAAGTTTCGATGGCTACCTGTGGAATTGCTTCCGGAGCAAAAGAAACCATGACTTACCTGATTGAGGAGTTGGATCACCAGGGAATTGACGCTGTTGTGACCCAAACGGGTTGCATGGGCTTTTGCTATGCCGAGCCGACCATTGAGTTAACCATTCCGGGCCAAACAGCTGTCATTTACGGCTTTGTCAACAAAACAAAAGCTCAGGAAATCATCGAAAAGCACATTAAACTCAACGAAATGGTCGATGGAATTATTCCGGTAACTTACACATCTATTGATAATTAAATTTCAGACGGATAATATATGGCTGAATATACTATGCATATCCTTGTATGCGGTGGTACCGGATGCAAGGCTTCTCAAAGCGAACTCATCAAAACAAATTTCAAAAACCGGCTCAACGAATACGGCCTGAGTGACGAAATTCAGGTCATTCTTACCGGGTGCTTCGGTTTTTGCGAAAAGGGCCCGATTGTAAAAATTTTGCCCGACAACACGTTTTATACACAGGTTTCTCCGGAAGATGTTTCGGAAATTGTAGATGAACACATCATCAAAGGCCGTAAAGTTGAACGGCTTTTGTACAAAGATCCGGAAACCAAACAGCGGATTGGCGATGCAAAAGGGATGGACTTCTACAAAAAGCAAATCAGGATTGCTCTGCGAAACTGTGGTTTTATTAATCCTGAAAACATTGAAGAATACATTGGCCGAGACGGTTATTCTGCACTTGGAGCCTGCCTGAGTGAAAAAACTCCGGACGAAGTGATTGGGATGATTAAAGATTCCGGACTTCGTGGACGTGGCGGCGGTGGTTTTCCAACCGGCCTGAAATGGGAAATTACCAGGAAATCGGTGAGCGACCAGAAATACGTGGTTTGCAATGCCGACGAAGGTGACCCGGGTGCGTTTATGGACCGCTCCATTTTGGAAGGCGATCCGCATTCGGTACTCGAAGCCATGGCTATTTGTGGTTATTGCATTGGAGCCGACAAAGGTCTGGTATACATTCGGGCTGAATATCCGCTGGCTATCGAGCGCCTGAAAATTGCAATCAGTCAGGCTCGTGAATATGGTTTACTGGGTGATGACATTCTGGAAACCGGATTCAATTTCGATGTAGAAATCCGATACGGAGCCGGCGCTTTTGTGTGTGGTGAAGAAACGGCACTGATTCATTCAATGGAAGGAAAACGTGGTGAACCCGGTGTTAAACCACCATTTCCGGCAGAAAAAGGCTACAAGGGCAAACCGACCAATGTAAACAATGTGGAAACTTTTGCCAACATTCCGGTAATCATCAACAAAGGTCCGGAATGGTTTGCTTCCATCGGAACAGCGAAATCGAAAGGCACCAAAGTATTTGCGTTGGCCGGAAAAATTAACAATGTGGGACTGATTGAAGTTCCTATGGGAATTACACTTCGCGAAATTATTTACGATATCGGCGGTGGAATTAAGGAAGGGCACAAATTCAAAGCGGTGCAAACGGGTGGTCCTTCCGGAGGTTGTCTAACAGAATCATTTCTTGATACGCCAATCGATTACGACAACCTGGTTGCTGCTGGTTCAATGATGGGTTCGGGTGGAATGATCGTGCTCGACGATTCGGATTGTATGGTTGCCATTGCCAAATTTTACCTCGAATTTACGCTCGACGAGTCGTGCGGAAAATGTACGCC
Organism: Prolixibacteraceae bacterium; assembly: GCA_963677955.2. Classification (GTDB taxonomy): domain Bacteria; phylum Bacteroidota; class Bacteroidia; order Bacteroidales; family Prolixibacteraceae; genus Aquipluma. The sequence continues at coordinate 983,776 of CAXXQR010000001.1, read as the reverse complement.
TTGCCGGATTGGAAACAAACGGCTTCATGAAATTCTGGAAAAAATAACCGATGGAAAAGGAGAGCTGGAAGATTTGAATCGTTTGCGAATGTTGAGTTCAGTGATTAAAGACACTTCACTTTGCGGCCTTGGACAGACTTCTCCAAACCCGGTACTTTCAACGCTCGATCATTTTTATGACGAATATCTGGCACATGTCACTGCATCAAAATGTCCCTCCGGACAATGCAAAGCGCTGGTCAATTACAGCATCGACAGTGAAAAATGTACAGGATGCACCCTTTGTTTCAGGAACTGCCCGGTTGGCGCTATTTCCGGAGAACGGCGAGCCCCGCATTACGTCGATCAGTCGTTGTGTATCAAGTGTGGTGTGTGTTTCGAGAAGTGTAAGTTTGATGCTGTATTAATCGCGTAAATCGGGAAACTATGGAAATGATAAACCTTACAATAGATAATAAGCCGGTTGTGGTCCGGAAAGGAACAACGGTTCTGAAAGCTGCTGCCAGCATCGGGATTGACATTCCGTCGCTTTGCTACATGAAGCTCGATGATATGAACATTGAAAACAAGCCCGGCGGTTGCCGTGTGTGCGTGGTGGAAGTCAAAGGAAGAAGAAACCTGGCTCCTGCCTGTTGCACAGAAGCCGCTGAAGGAATGGAAATTAACACACATTCCATTCGGGTGGTGAATGCCCGGCGAACTGTGGTAGAGCTGATTTTGTCGGATCATCCGGCTGACTGTTTGATTTGCGCCAAATCAGGAAAATGCGAGTTACAGGACATGGCCAATCACCTTGGAATCCGGCAAATTCATTATCAAGGCGAAAAATCGACCTATCGCGAAGATACTTCTCCGGCAATTATCCGCGACATTGATAAATGTATTATGTGTCGCCGCTGCGAAACCATGTGCAACGAAGTGCAAACTGTTGGTGTACTTTCGGCTGTCAACCGCGGTTTTCAGGCAGTAGTGGCTCCGGCATTCGAAATGAATCTCGACCATTCGGTTTGTACCTATTGCGGGCAGTGTGTGGCCGTTTGTCCGACAGGTGCACTCACCGAAGTTGATCAAACCGGAGCAGTAATTCGCGCACTTTCCGATCCTACTAAAACCGTAATTGTGCAGACTGCGCCTGCCGTTCGTGCTGCGCTGGGCGAAGAATTTGGAATAGCCGCCGGAACTTTGGTAACCGGTAAAATGGTGGCTGCCTTGCGCCGTTTGGGTTTCGATTACGTATTTGATACCGATTTTGCGGCTGATCTTACCATTCTGGAAGAAGGAACTGAATTGCTGAACCGGTTGTCAGCATACATGGAAGGCGATAAGTCTGTCAAATTACCAATCCTGACTTCCTGCTGCCCGGCCTGGGTGAAATTTTTCGAGCATCAATTTCCTGAATTGAAAGATATACCGTCGACAGCCCGCTCGCCGCAACAAATGTTCGGTTCGATTGCCAAAACCTATTTTGCCGATAGAATTCAGGTGAAACGCGAGGATTTGGTGGTGGTTTCAATTATGCCCTGTGTGGCTAAAAAATACGAAAGCAGTCGTCCGGAATTTGCTGTAAATGGAAATCCTGATGTTGATTTTGCTTTGACCACAAGAGAATTGGCTCAATTAATTAATCTGGGAAACATCGATTTCAAATCGCTGCCAAACGAAGAATTTGATCAACCGCTTGGCGAATCAACCGGCGCTGCTGTAATATTCGGAACGACCGGTGGAGTTATTGAAGCTGCCGTGCGAACCGCTTACGAAGTATTTACCGGAAAACCACTGCCACGTGTCGATTTTGAAGAACTGCGTGGTATGGATGGTCTGCGCAAGGCAACCATCGATTTCAACGGAACACCTATAAATATTGGAATTGCTCATGGTTTGGGAAATGCGCGCAAATTGCTGGAAGAAATTCAGGCCGGAAAGAGCGAGTTTCATGCCATTGAAATCATGTCGTGTCCGGGAGGATGTATTGGCGGTGGCGGACAACCGTATCACCATGGAGATGCCGAAATTCTGAAAAAGCGCCAACGAGCCATTTATTCCGAAGATCGGAATAAAACCATCCGCAAGTCGCACGAAAACCCATACATCACCAAATTGTATGAAGAATTTTTGGGTGCTCCAATGAGTGAAAAAGCGCATCATTTGCTGCACACGAAGTATTTTGACCGGAGCTAAACTCTTTGTGGAATTCTTTGTGTTCTTTGTGGTTATTTTTTTACCACGAAGAACACAAAGTAAATCTCACGAAGTTGCACAAAGAAGTCTAAATTGAATTCAATTGAAAATCATACGATATGCCAAAAATAAAACTTTCAGAAAAAACCATCGGACTGATTAAGGATGTCTGCTCCGATTTTGGAAACCAGGGAAGTGAATTAATTAATGTACTGCATCAGGTTCAAGGGAAACTGGGTTATTTGCCTGCAGAAGTTCAGGAAGTAATAGCCAAAGAATTGAATATTTCGGTTGCCAAAGTGTACGGAGTGGTAACCTTTTATTCGTTTTTCACCATGATTCCGATGGGCGAATACCCAATTTCGATCTGCATGGGAACAGCATGTTATGTGCGCGGTTCTGAACAGGTTCTTGAAGAATTTAAACGCCAGCTAAAGGTTGAAGTCGGACAATCGACACCTGACGGCAAATTCTCGCTCAACTGCCTGCGTTGCGTGGGTGCCTGCGGATTGGCGCCGGTTGTAATGGTCGGTGAAAAAGTTTTCGGACGCGTTTCTCCACAGCAAGTGAAAAATATTATTGCCGAATACAAAGAGAAAAATACGGAAGCAAGGAGCGCTTAAAATTTAAACCCTTTTTTGGTGAGACGGAACTGAATTTTAGTAGATCAGTTCCGTTTTTCTTTTATTGCTGGATTAAGGGTCACAAGTATTAAACAGTTTCGGAAATACAATTCATTCTAAGATCAATACTGTTTTAGGATACATAGTTCATTATTTTCCCGGATATTTGAAGTAATGAAATTTCGGCCAGTTTTGTTTGATACTTAACTGTGATTAACCTTTCTTCTGCATCAAGTAAACTTTTCTGAACCTCACGTAATTCCAGTCCTGACAATGAACCCAGACGGTATCGTTCAAGAGCAATATCAAGGTTTTCCCTGGCAACTCCCAAATTTTGTTCTTCCATATGTACCAGGCGCAGGTTGTTTTCGTAAGCATAGTAAACAGTGAGTAACTCGGCTTTTATATCCTGTTCTATTTCCTGAAACTGGTATAATCGGTTCTCGATTTCAATGCGTGCATTGCTTTTTTCCAATCGACGACTGTTTCCGTCAAAAATATCCATGTTGAGTGTGAGTCCGTAATTCAGGCTGCGGGTGTTCTGGTTGTTAATTGATACGGCTCCGTAGTCGCTGATTGTACCGGTTCCGTAACCACGGTATGCATAATTATAGCCTGAAGTTAAAGTCAGGTAAGGATATGCCCTCGATGATATAATTTTATAATCGAGTTCGGAAATGCGCTGGTTTTTAGATGCAATCAGCAGGCCGGTATTGTAATCAAGAGTCGATTTATATAATTCGGCGTAAACCAGATCTGCATTAAAGACAATAGATGTATCTTTCAGTACAATCTTTTCTTCCAGGTTTTCAAGCGCCATCATTTTTTTTATCCGAACTTCAGATTCAAGGATCTGTTCATTCTGCCTGGCCAGCCGGGCGCTGTCGGCGTTAAGATAAACAATAGATTGTAGCAATTCCAGTTTTGAAGAGGCGCCCAGCAAGTATCGTTCCTTATCAATTCGCACCCGTTCTTTTGAAAGTGATACAGCGTACTCCATATTCTTGAAAAAGTCCAGTTGCTCGATGTAAAAATAATACTCAACAATGATCTGAGAAATGAGATTTTCCATAGCCATTTGGGTATTGAGCTCTCCCATCTGTTTAAGTTCATTTAATTTTTGCCAGGTCGTTTGCACGTTAAACCCATTAAACAAAGTAAGGTTTGCATTTATTGCCGCGGATCCGGTGGTGTTGTAAACGCCCTTTGTATTATTTTGAGAGCCATCGTTCAAATTCTGGGTGGTGGAATTCACGGTGCCACCGAATCTGTTGGATGTGGTAATTGTTGGCAAAAAACCTGCGTTGCCTATTGTATGGTTGTTATCAGAAATTTGCTGGTTGTTGCGGGCTACTTTTATCGAAAAATTATGCTCCAAACCAAGTACAACACAACGACTCAAATCATACACTTCCTGTGCTTTTGCTATGTTAGGAATAAAAAATATCAGTAAGATCGAAATCAAACTGCTAATTGTTTTCAGAAGATTCGGTTTTGACGAGACTAGTCGGTTCATTATTAATATTTTTTGATTCACTTGAAATAAAAAGATAAATACCAGGTATAACATAAAGGGTAAGAAAAGTGGATAGCGTAAGTCCGCCAACAACAGCAATACCCATTGCTACGCGGCTTTGAGCTCCTTCTCCAAATCCGATAGCCAGCGGAAGAATACCCAGAATGGTTGATAAACTGGTCATCAAAATAGGACGAAAGCGTGCAGCAGAAGCAAACCTGATTGCATCCAGTTTACTCATTCCCGCCAGTTTGCGCTGGTTTGCAAATTCAACAATTAATATTCCGTTTTTCGAGACAAGACCTATCAGCATAATAATTCCAATCTGGCTGAAAATATTCATGGTAACGTTAAAATACCACATAAAAATAAAAGCTCCGGTGAGTGCCAAAGGAACAGTCATCATCACAATAATCGGATCCTTGAAACTTTCGAACTGGGCTGATAACACCAGAAAAATTAAAACAATCGCCAATAGAAAAGCAAACATTAAACTTGAAGAACTTTCCATGAAATCCTTTGAGTCGCCGGCCAGCGCTGTTCTGAAAGTGTCATCGAGTACTTTCGCAGAAATTTTATCCATTTCTTCAAGTCCCTGACTGATTGTTTTTCCTTCAGCCAAACCTGCGGAAACAGTCGCGGCAACAAACCTGTTGTAGCGGTACAACTGCGGGGGGGCTGTCGATTCCTGAAGGTTTACGAAATTGTCGAGCTGAACCATTTGACCTTCGTTATTTCTTACATAAAGCGATTTTAGGTCAAGCGGTTTATTCCGATCCTGGCGTGCCAGTTCGCCCAAAATCTGATATTGTTTTCCATTCATAATAAAATACCCGAATCGTTGCCCGCTTAAGGCGAGCTGAAGGGTTTGCCCAATATTTTGAGTAGATACGCCAAGCAGATTTGCCTTGTCTCGATTAATTACGATTTGCAACTCCGGTTTGGTAAATTTCAAGTCTACATCGGCCATTTGAAATGTAGGGTTGTCATGAACCTCAGCCATAAATGCCGGTAAAATTTCACGCAGTTTTTCAATGGTAGGGGCTTGTAGTACATACTGAATCGGGAGACCGGCACGTCTTCCTCCAAAAGTGGATTGCTGAATAACACTTGCCCTTGCTTTTGTCATCTTCCGAAGTTCTCCGGAAAGCTGGTTGGCAATTTCCTTCTGCGAGCGTTTCCTTTCAGGCGGAGGTACCAAAACAATACGGACAAATGCACGACTTCCCATTACCATTGTAGTTACTTTGTCACGTTCAGGAACCAATCTTTCAATCAGTGCAGCTACTTCTTCAGTATATGCTGCATTAAATTCATACGTAGAACCTTCGGGAGTGGTCATGTTAATATTTAATTGTGACCGGTCTTCAAGTGGCGCCATTTCAGCCGGAATATTCTTCCAAAGTATATAAATCAGAAAAAATGAACCAAGCAGGATAAGCAATGATATATATTTTCGGTCGAGCAATGCCTTGAGTGAATTTTGGTATCCACTATTTAGTTTGATAAAGAATTTTTCTGACCAGTTATATACTTTACTTCTTTTATGATGTGTTTTCAGAATTTTTGTTGAAAGCATAGGTGTCAGCGTTAGCGCTACAAACGATGAAATGGCAACCGCTCCCGCAATTACAATACTGAATTCGCGGAAAAGCCTTCCCGTCATGCCCTCAAGAAAAACAATCGGAAAGAAAACAGCAATTAGGGTTATAGTTGTTGCAATGATTGCAAAGAATATTTCGTTGGCTCCCTTGATCCCCGCTTCACGCGGACTCATTCCCTGTTCAATTTTAACATAAATATTCTCCATCATAATTATCGCGTCGTCAACGACCAATCCAATGGAAAGAACAATGGCTAAAAGGGTTAAAACGTTAATGGTATATCCGGCCAGGTACATGATGAAAAATGAACCAATCAATGAAACGGGAATTACCAGGATGGGTAAAATTGTGGTTCTCCAGTCGCGCAGAAAAACAAAAATAATGACTACCACCAGGAAAAATGCCAGGTAAATGGTGTCCTTTACCTCCTTGATCGAAGTGCGAATGTATTGCGTATTGTCGAAGCCGATTTCGATTTGGACGTCAGAAGGTAAATCTTTTTTTATATAATCAAGTCGTTTATAAACAGCATCCACTATATCGATATGGTTTGCACCCGGTTGAGGAACAATAACAGTTCCGACCATAGGAATCCCATTCATTTTCATAATTCCGCGGAGATCTTCCGGCCCAAGTTCCGCACGGCCGACATCGCGGACTCTGATTGATTGGTCGCCGATTTGTTTAAGAATTAAGTTGTTAAATTCCTCCGGAGTTTTCATTAAGCCGAGGGTACGGATGGTCAGCTCAGTAGTATTTCCTTCAATGCTACCGGCCGGGAGTTCGATGTTTTCGCGGGTAATGGCATTGCGCACGTCGAGCGGTGTCATCTGATAGCCAGCCAGTTTTGCAGGGTCGAGCCAAATGCGCATGGCATAGCGCTTTTGTCCCCAAATCATGATTGAACTAACTCCAGAAATAGTTTGAAGTTGCTCTTTAAATGTAAGTTCAGCAATTTCAGAAAGCTCCAGCAGTGAACGTTTGGGACTTTTAACAGCAATAAACATAATTGGACTGGCATCGGCGTCAGCCTTTGAAACGGTAGGAGGATCGCAATCACGTGGTAAATACCGTTGTGCCTGCGAAACTTTATCGCGTACATCATTTGCTGCTGTTTCAAGGTCAACTGAAAGTTCAAACTCGACAGAAATTCTGCTTTGTCCCTGGCTACTGGTACTTGTCAATGTTCGAATTCCGGGAATACCATTAATCGATTGCTCAAGAGGCTCGGTAATCTGGGTTTCAACTACGTCGGAATTTGCACCCGGGTACGAAGTGCTTACGGATATTAGCGGTGGATCAACACTAGGGAATTCTCTTACTCCAAGGTAAGTCATTCCAATTGCCCCAAACAAAAGAATAACAAGCGAAAATACAGTTGCCAGTACCGGACGTTCTATGCTGGTTGATGAAAGACTCATAGTTTTATTTTGCTAGTTCCTGGTTTGTAACCAATGTATCAAGCTGTACAGGAATACTTTGCCTGAGTTGCAAAATTGCCGTAGTTAACAAGGTGTCCCCAAAATTAAGTCCTTCCTTGATCTGAATATGCGATTCAGTGCGAAGACCGGTGATTACCTTTACCTGTTCAGCTTTGCCATTTTTGTATATAAATACCTTTTCACCTTCCATCTCAGGTATTATTGCTTCGGTTGGAATAGAAACCGCATTTTCAATTTTAGATAAAAGTGCTGTCACACTAACAGAACTTCCGGGTTTTAGCTCTTCGTTTTGGTTGGGGAAAAGAGCCCGGACAGCTATCGTACGTGTAGCGAGATCGACCTTGGGATCAACCGCATATACAAGGGCTTTGAATTCTTTCGGTGCACTATTGGTAACAAAAGTAATTGGAAACCCGGGGGCAATTTGCCCTGCATAGCGCTCATTTACAGCAAACTCGATTTTCAACGGACTGGTTTTTACCAGTCTTACAATTTTTGTTTGTGTTGTCGTAAAAGCGCCTTCGCTAATCATACGCAATCCAACAGTTCCATCGAACGGAGCACGAAGTTCAGTTTCTGCAATTCTTGCTTCTACCAGTAAGATGTCAGCTTTCAGCGATTGAAGTTCGGTAGCAATCTGATCGTAACTTTCCCGGCTTATTGCATCACGGTCGAGCAATTGTCGCTGCCTGAATTCCTTTTCTTCGGATAGTTTTAACTGGGCCTGTAGTTTTAATAATTGAGCCTGCAAAGGTCTGTCATTTATTTTTGCCAGAAGTTCTCCTTTTTTTACCCGTGATCCTTCTTCAAAAAAAATACCAACTACTTTCCCTGAAGTTTCAAAAGCCAAATCAACTTCTTCATCGGGTAATAAAGTTCCAATACCATTAACTAATTCATCCATTTGAGTTGGTACAATTACAAAACCGCTGGCCAGCAATATTTTCGAATTTTCAGGACCTGACCGGGGTGCCATCTCACCTGACCCCACGGTTCCCGACATTATTTTAAATTTAATCTTAGGATAAAACACAATTCCGGCAAGTACAACAATTAACAGAGTTGTTACCGATAATCTGAAAATCTTTTTTTTAGTCACAGTTTAGGTTGGTTTAGTGTAATAAAATCAGTCTTTTACGAGCAATTGAGCATATTTGACTAATGAATGGTTAAAAAGTTAATTGCGATTTCAAAGAAAATCATTTTTTTTCTAATCTGTTTTTCTGACAAAACTTTAAATCATTCGTTCAGATGTAAATTTAGTAAATTATGGATACATAAGATGTTAATAATGAGTATAATTGATGATAATTTCTCCCTTCTCCCAGGGAATTCGATTCTTTCAAAATTATGGTTGTGTTCACACCAGTTTCAGGAAAAAATTTAACGGTAGCTTTTTCGGAAAGCTTTGATAGTTTTGTGTGGATAGTAATGAAGAATTGAAAGTGGATTGTTTCAATTTCTCATACTTCATTTGTCGACGAATCTCAAGATTGGCTTTTGGTAAAAATATTTAACTTTAGGTCATCTCTAAACAAACATCAATGAATCGCATTTTTCCTTTACTTTTTACCTTTTTTATAGCTGTTTATGTAATTCCTGTTCAGGCCCAAACAAATCCGGCCACTTACAAAACTGAATTAAATATTTCGTATCGTTCAAGTGAGAATCTCGACGAATACCAGAAAACACGGTGCAAACTAGATATTTATTATCCCGAAAATGTGGATAGTTTTACAACTGTTGTTTGGTTTCATGGTGGGGGTCTAACTGGAGGTGAAAAGTTTATTCCGGAGCGTTTAAAAAATCACAAACTGGCGATTGTGGCTGTCAATTACAGGCTAAGCCCGAAAGTACAAAGCCCGGCGTATATTGACGATGCCGCTGCTGCCGTGGCCTGGACTTTTAAAAATATAGCTAAATATGGTGGAGATCCGAAGAAAATTATCGTATCCGGCCACTCTGCCGGCGGTTACTTAACCAGCATGATAGGTCTTGACAAACATTATCTGGATACCTATGGAATCGATGCGAATTCTATTTATAAACTGGTGCCTTTTAGCGGTCAGATGATCACGCATTTTACCGTTCGCCAGGAACGCGGTATAAAAGACACGCAGCCAATAGTTGATGACATGGCGCCGCTTTTTCATGTGCGGGCTGATGCACCGCCACTGTATTTAATTACCGGCGATCGCAAACTCGAAATGCTGGGCCGATACGAGGAAAATGCTTACATGTGGCGAATGATGAATATTGTTGGCAGCAAAACAACTACTTTGTATGAATTGGACGGTTTCGACCATGGTGGTATGCCAAATCCTGCATTTGATTTATTGCTGAAAATTATATGGTAGTCTTAGTCGGCTGATTTATCCAGATGCTTCTTAATAAGTTCGATCAATGATTTCCGGTTAACTGGCTTTGAGATATAACCGTTGCAGCCGGTCCTCAGCGCTTTTTGCCGGTCCTCAATCAGTCCAAATGCAGTTTGTGCAATTATTATTACATCCTTGTTGAACTCGCGAATTTGCCTGGTTGCTTCATATCCGTCCATTTCCTGCATTTTAATATCCATTAGAACCATATCAATATCGGGGTTGTTACGGCATGTTTCAACAGCTTCTTTCCCTGTTTTGACATGATAAATTATGGGGTCAAATGATTTGACTGCAAGTGAAATGAAGATGGCCGAAGGGTGGTCATCTTCAGCAACTAGTAACTTGAACTTTTTTCTACTTATATCGTCTTTTTCAATTTCAGGAACAACGTTAATTTCAACTTTCCCAACAGGTTCTCTTAAATATGGAATTGTAAAACGAAATTCGCTACCCATTCCGGGTTCACTCTCGATCCAGATTTTTCCGCCAAGCATTTCTACATAGGCTTTGGTAATCGATAATCCAAGTCCGGCGCCCTGATATTTTCTGGAGAGCAATTCGCTACCCTGGCGAAATCTTTCAAATATGAGGTTCTGTTGTTCTTTTGGAATTCCTATGCCTGTGTCTTTGACAAAAAATTCAAGAAATTCCGGCTCAATAGTCGAATCTCGTTTTAAGTTATAACCAAAAACAATCGATCCGTTTTTGGTAAATTTGATGGCGTTTTTCACCAGATTGGTTAAGACGGCATAAATCTTTTCCCGATCTGTTTGAATGTTCGCTTCTGAATCCATCAGAGCTTTTTGAATCTTCATTTCTATGCCATAAAGTGCAGCTTCAGGTTTAAAGAAGGTGAAAATGTAGTCGATTTGTTCGTTTATATTCGTTTCTGTTATGGTGAGATCCATTTCTCCTGATTCTACTTTCGAAATGCTAATTATATCGTTGATAATATTCAGCATGCGTTGGCCGCTTTCTTCAATGATTCTGATGTATTCCTTTTGCACATTGCCGGGAAGTAAAGGTCCTTTTAGCAATTCGGCAAAACCCAGGATGCCATTCATGGGAGTTCTTATTTCGTGGCTCATATTGGCCAAAAAAGCTGATTTTAACCGGTCGCTTTCCTCAGCCTTTTCTTTGGCCTGCTTGAGCTGTAGGTTTAATTCCTTTATTTTTTCGTTTTCCTGTTCAATATTTTTGCTTCGGCTAATGTCGTCCACCATCATGTTAATTCCAATGGCCAATGCATCCAGGTGATTGTATTCATCCGAAACTTTAACCTGAACGGAATAATCTCCTCTTGCCACTTTCATAATGGCATCTATGAATTCATCAATCCTGCCTTTTTCATTTTCATTCATTCGAACTCTCTTTTTTTACCTGAATACTGAATAAACCCGTTGTGTGAATTAAATAGCATGTTTTAAAAAGTTGATTGGTCTGTTATTAATGAACCGATTAATATATTGAACGATTGTCAAAGCAGTGATCTTTGATAATATTCTGGTTTTAAATCCGATAAATGTTTTGGCATAGTTTCTTCTGATTAAAAACTGATCACATAACTGGCTGTAAAGAGTTTCAATCCTTTTCCTGGATTTCCGGAAGATATATGGATACTTCTTATTGCCTGATTGATTGGTCCTGATCGGAGTTTCCAGTTTGACATTAGCTGAGTGGAACAAATCCAATTGCTGGCGGGCGTCAATATATCCTTTGTCTGCCAGCAAAGTACAATCAGACAGACTAACTTTTACATCCTTTAAATAGTTAACATCATGCACATTGGCCTTGGTCAGGTCAATTGAGGTAAATACTCCTTCAAAGGTACAGATGCCATGTAATTTGTACCCAAAGTAATACTGGTTTTGTGAAGCACAGAACCCCTTGGCCGGAGAAGTAGAAAAATCTTCTTTGCAAATCTTCAACCTTGATGCCCTGGCATTTCGGCAAATCTCAAGGGGCATGGAGTCAATAACAAACACATCCTCATTTTTACAGAAAGTACCACTTAACTGTTTGCGAACCAGTTCTGTCTGATCAAAGAGTGATTTCTTGCGCCGGTTGTATTGTGAACGATCTATTAACCGGGGAAATTCGCTTACATATTCTCCCTTCAACTTTTTAAAAAGCAGATTTTCACTGTCTATAGATAGGTATTCACTGGTCAGATTAAGACTAATGACCTCTAAATCTGAAAACTTAGGTTTCTTCCCAACCCGGGGAAAGTTTCCTGATTGGTCAACATTATTCTGCAATATGGATTTTAATACTTCCAAAATTTTGTCGAAATTCGTTTTAATATCGTGCATGGGCTGTTTTAATATTTTTGTTTCGCAACTTTAAAATACTAAATTTCAGCTTAATGCACGATTATTTATCTAATTATTAATTTCACACAACGGGTTGAATAAATCTTTTAAGTGAGTTTTATTGTTTTATTTTTCCAATAACCAGTTAATCGCTTCTTCTTCCGTTTTAAAAAAGCGTTGGTTATTTTTTTGTGAAATGCCAATAACAAAGGAAGCAATTACCCTGGCAACCGGATGAAGGCCAAATGTAGCTACTTTATCTGTTTTTTCATTTTCGCTGAGTTCTTTCCAAATTTGCCGGGCTTCCGGTGAATTTTTGCCACACCTGTTCAGGTCAATAAGGAAGTTAATTTTCTCACCGGCAAACTCGAATAATTTGTAATTGATTTCCCTTTGAGCATTTGCCACTTCAAGGGTTTGCTCTCCTATGGCTGTAACGCGAATGATATTTTGATCAATTAACAGAGTCGTAATGTTTTCTGCTATCAAATATTCGTAATCGCTAACCTTTTTAATTTTGATAATAGCTTCCGACATAGAACTTAATATTAACAGATTGTGAGCAACAACAAATGTCTGAAATTAAATGAATCGGTCAAGTGCATTAAAGTATAAATTCAAATGATATAAAGCAACTATGATGTCATTAAAATGCCTTTATCTCATCAATTGATATTTTATCATTCACGAGAGGATTACTTTAAGGTGCAACCGCATTTATGGTCGAAATAGTATAGGATTTAACTACCCCCATTAACTATTCCGGCTTTAGTATTCATATTTTGCTTTAGCGATGATCTTCTCATATGTTGGTTTTTTGAAAATGGCTGTTGAATAATTAAGCACTTTTTACATGTCGCATAACACCTTTACTTGGTGATATTCTGGATGATATGCATAGTTTTTCTTCTCTGTCTTCCTTAATTTTAGAGAGAATGTGTTCTTTCAAACTAATCCGAAAATTTGTGTACTATGAATCCAGTTTCCGATTTAATCAAAAGTCTGGCCGATCAACATGGTCGAAACCGGCATAATCTGCTTCCAATTCTTCAGGGAGTTGTGGAGCAGGAAAAATATTTGTCGGAATATTCGATGGTCGAAATTGCCCGCGAACTCGATCTTCCTGCTTCTGAAGTGTATGGAACAGCCACCTTTTATTCTTTTCTGAATTATCAGAAAATGGGCAAATTCATTATACGGATTTGCAAAACCATAACTTGTTCCATGAAAGGCAAAAATCAGATTTTACTCACCATCGAAGACATGTTGAAAATTCATGTTGGTGAAACAACTCCTGATGGTGCTTTTTCTCTCCTTCAAACTAACTGTCTGGGCTTCTGTCATAAAGCTCCGGCAATGCTCGTAAATAATGAGGTTTATACTGAACTTACTCCTGAAAAAGTTCGCGAAATTTTAAGCACTTACCTTAAAAAAGCAAAGGAGGACTAATTCATGACAGTAAGTTATCAGTTAAAAAGAGCCGATTTTATTTTCAAGAATGAAAATGATTGGGAAGAAGTTTTGAGCAAAAGTATTAGCCGAACGCCAACCGATCTGATTAATGAACTGATTAGTTCGGAGCTGAAGGGCAGGGGCGGAGCTGGTTTTCCGACCGGACTGAAATGGAAACTCACAGCAGAAGTGGCTGACCAGGCAAAATACGTGATTTGTAATGCAGACGAAGGTGAGCCTGGAACTTTCAAAGACCGTGAAATTCTTTCAATGGTTCCCTATAAAGTACTGACTGGCATGGCTGTTTGTGGCCATGTAATCGGGGCAAAGGAGGGCTACATTTATCTTCGGGGCGAATATTTCTTTTTACTTCCGGAATTAAATAAAGCCATTCGCGAATTTGAGTATTACTGTAAGGAAATTAAGCTCGATTTTACGATTCGAATTTTCATGGGTAGTGGCGCCTACATTTGCGGCGAGGAAACTGCTCTTTTCGAATCGATGGAAGGCAAGCGTGGTGAACCTCGTAACAAACCACCATTTCCATCTAATTATGGATATATGGGGAAACCAACTGTGATTAACAATGTGGAAACTCTGGCCCACACATTTACCATTTTTAAATACGGAGCCAAGCGGTTTTATGATTTGGGCGTACAGTATTCACGCGGTTCCAAACTTTTTTCGGTTTCAGGAGACACACCCAAACCTGGAATTTATGAGCTTGAGCTTGGAATGAGTCTCGCCGATTTTGTGGAAGAATTTGGCGATGGCGATACAAAGGCCGTGCAGGTTGGAGGTGCTTCAGGATTTCTGGTGCCGCGAAAGCGTTTCGCTGAAACTGCAATAGGATTTCAGGGAAAACTTACCGGAATTTCACTGCCAACCGGCGGATCTATGATGCTTTTCAATAGTTCTCGCTCCATGTTTAATGTACTCGACAATTACCTCGAATTTTTTCGGGAAGAATCGTGCGGACAGTGCACGCCATGTCGGGTGGGGTGTCAGCAACTGCTGATGGGAATTAAAGCAGTGAAGCGCGGAGAAAAAAATGCCAGATATCTTGATAAACTGTTGAAACTGACAGAAACCATGAAATTAACAGCCAAATGTGGTTTGGGGCAATCGGTGGCCAATTCTTTTTCGTCGATTGTTGAAAATTTCAGAGAAGAAATGATTTACTAATTCCACAAAACCGAACTTGCTATGACTAAGAAAATTAAAATGCGCATCAATGGTATTCCTGTTGAGGTTGAAAAAGGAACCACAATTTTGGATGCCGCGAGTCAGTCAGGAGTGATTATTCCGACACTTTGCTACCACAAAGACCTTTGCATTGCCGGAAACTGCCGCGTTTGTGTGGTCGAAATCGCGGGACAAAAGCGCCTTTCGGCTGCCTGCGCTACTCCATGCGAGGAAGAAATGGAGATTTTCACCAATTCATTGAATGTACTGAATGCCCGAAAACAAATTATCGAACTGCTGCTTTCGGAGCACAATGCCGATTGTACCAGTTGCTTCAAAAATGGAAATTGTGAATTGCAAAAATTAGCATCGGATTATAAAATTCTAAAGCAGGATTTCATTCGGCTTGTACCGTTCAAAAATTACAGCATCGATAAATATTCTCCTTCCATTATAAAAGACGACAGCAAATGTATTCGTTGCCAGCGTTGCGTGCGAACCTGCGCCGAATTGCAGGGAATTAACGCATTGACGGTTGCGTACAAAGGCGATCAGATGAAAATCACTACCTTTTTTGAAAAAGCGATCAACGATGTGGTTTGCTCAACCTGCGGACAATGCATCAACCATTGTCCAACCGGAGCATTGGTTGAGAAGAATTACATCGAAAAAGTGTGGGATGCCATTGCCGATAAAACCAAACATGTTGTGGTGCAAACAGCTCCGGCCGTGCGTGTCGGACTTGGCGAAGAACTTGGTTTCCCGGTTGGGGAAAGGGTCACAGGTAAAATGGTAGCTGCACTCAAACGATTGGGCTTCGACGCTGTGATGGACACCGATTTCACTGCCGATCTGACTATTATGGAAGAAGGAACCGAATTACTGACACGCCTGAAAGGTGCGCTCGTTGATCACGATCCTGAAGTGAAATTGCCGATGGCAACATCTTGCTCGCCTGGCTGGATCAAATACATTGAGCATATTTTCCCCGATTTTCTGTCGCATCTCTCAACCTGTAAATCGCCGCAGCAAATGTTTGGAGCGTTGGCTAAGACGTATTATGCCAAAGCCCGGAATCTTGATCCGGCAAGCATTGTTTCGGTTTCTATCATGCCCTGCACGGCCAAAAAGTTTGAGGCTGCAAGGCCCGAAATGCACGACAGTGGCTACCGCGACGTTGATTATGTGCTCACCACACGCGAATTGGCTATCATGATTAAGCAAGCCGGAATTGATTTTGTGAAATTGGAAGAAGCTCATTTCGATCGCTTAATGGGCGAATCTACCGGAGCTGCAGTAATTTTTGGCGCTACGGGTGGTGTGATGGAAGCCGCCTTGCGAACGGTATACGAATTGGTTACCGGCCGCGAAGTTCCTTTTAAAAATCTCGATATTTCTCCGGTTCGTGGAATGGAAGGCGTTCGTGAGGCAACTATTAGGATTGAAAACCCGCTTGAAGACTGGGCCTTTTTGGATGGAGTGGAATTGAAATGCGCTGTAGCCCACGGATTGGTAAATGCTAAAAAAGTGATGGATTCTATCCGGACCGGAAAGTCGAACTATCATTTTGTCGAAATTATGGCTTGTCCGGGTGGATGTTTGGGTGGCGGTGGTCAACCCATTCCAACGAATTCTGAAATCAGGAAAAAAAGGGCCGAAGCCATTTATGCCGAAGACGCCGGAATGCCGCTCCGGAAATCGCACGAAAATCCGGAAATACTCAAAATCTATGGCGATTTTCTGGGGAAGCCACTCAGCGAGCAATCGCATCATCTTTTACATACACATTATACTGCACGAGAAAGATTTTAGGTATGAAGGTCCGGTTAAAGCCGGACTTTCTTATTTTTGACGTATGGAATACAACACTTCATTCTCGAGTCCGCTGGGTTTTCTGGTTTTGAAATCGGATGGGAAATCAATTACCGAAATTTCCTTCTCCGAAAAAGATCTTCAGGAACAGAATACATGTGCAGTTTTGGAAAGTTGCAAAGAACAACTGGCCGATTATTTCTCCGGAAAATCCATTTCATTTGATCTGCCTTTAACTCCTGAAGGGACTGAATTTCAGCAAAAAGTATGGAATGAATTGCTCCGAATTCCATATGGCGAAACATTAACCTACATGGAACTTGCTGTAAGACTGGGTGATGCAAAAGCTATTCGGGCCGTTGGTACGGCAAACGGCAGAAACCCGATTGCCATAGTAATTCCTTGTCACCGTGTAATTGGCGCCGGAAATAAATTGACCGGTTATGCCGGAGGAATCTGGCGAAAAAAGATACTTCTGGAACACGAAATGAAGTTCAACCCGAATAAACGAACACTTTTTTAAATGAACAACAACAATACACCGCTAATTTTTGAAGCTTGCGTCGAAACGCTTGAAGAGGCCATTTCTGCCGAAAATAGGGGAGCAAACCGCATTGAACTTTGCTCCGATTTGGCTCAGGATGGATTAACTCCCTCGCGAGAATTAACACAACAATGTCTTGAGCATCTATCCATTCCAATCATGGCTATGGTTCGTCCGCGTGGAGGCAATTTTGTGTATTCAGAATTGGAAGTCAGGCAAATGGAGATTGAGATTGAGTTTTTTAAACAGGCTGGTGTAGCGGGCGTGGTGTTTGGGTTGCTGACAACCGAAAACCTGGTTGATGTGGAAAATACTTCGCGGCTTGTAAAACTTGCTGCACCACTTCAGGTTACTTTTCATAAAGCCATCGATTTTACTCCGGATGTGTTTGAATCGTTTCAAACACTAAACACTATCCAAGGACTTTCCCGAATTTTAACGTCAGGCGGAATGGAAACCGCCTGGGACGGACGACATGCGATTAAATCGATGATTGACTTCCCAGAACGACTAATCAAAATTATTGCTGCGGGAAAGGTATTGCCCGGGAACCGAAATGAAATTGCACAATTTACCGGAGTTACTGAATTGCACGGGAAACGGATAGTTTAAGTAGTTTTCTGCCTTCTAATTTCTGCTATAGGGCTCCAATTTTATTTCAATGTTAATTTATTAGAATATATTCGTCCTGAAGTCGAAAAATGTGACCGAATTCAGCTTTTATTTCTTGAAAATGTCTAAAATTGCATCGACAATTAGATCTCAAATAATTTTAGAAAGCAATTCGTATAGCTATGAAAGCAATTAAACAATTTTCAATTTTATTCATCGCCTGTTTAATTACAGGTTACAGTTGGGCACAATCTTCAACTCCTGAAAGTACAAATCTTTACAAGGCATTTGAAATGTCTGCCAGCGAAGGACTTAATTTACAGGCCGCTGCTAAGATTGGTATCAAACCTGTTTATGGAATTTTTGGAATTGGAACTCAATTCCTGACTGATAATTACAAGTGGGCTTTTGGGGTGGGTGTTGGAACTCATTTGATGAAAACCGAAGACCATTCAATGAACCTTGAATACATGATTTATCATGTGAATGAGAACGAAATCTGGACTGACAATTTTAATAGTCTTCAGCAAGTAAAATTGCTGTACAGCAAGCGATTAGGCGAGAAGGTGAGCATTTTTGGTGGCCCTAGTCTTAATTTAAACATTGCTGAAAACAAGCAAAGTTTTGGTCATACTTTCGAAAGTACATTCGCTCCATACGATATTTATTCGCATGTTGGCGATAATCACACAGCCAAAGGATGGATTGGATTTACTATAGGAATTAGGTTCGACAAATAGATTTTAATTGGTAGAAATGCTTCACAATTGCGCTTTGATTTTATTAATTGAGTCATTCAGCATTTTCCCAAATTTATTTGCCCCAAATTTATTCAAATGGTCATCATCAAAATAGTCGTCTTTTTGAAATAGATTGGAATTCATAAAGTCCCAGTATTTTATGTGGTATTTCTTGCATAGTGCTTCGATGGTTTTTGCGTTGTCGATTTGATGGGATTTTTTGAGGTATTTGTTGTATTTCAAGTATGTCGGTGATGTAAATAAAATTGGTGTGATTTCTTTTTTCTGCAAAATTTCAATAAAATTACTTAAGTCAGCCAATATCGTATCTTTTTCATTTGACTTTTCTATAACTTCATTATAATAGTGGGTATCAGTTTTAATTCTTTCTTTAGTTAAGGCAGATTTATCGACTTCATCGTATGAAATGAACCCCTTAACAAATGGATCTTTTAAATTAATCCCGTTAGGTACATCAAAATCAATAATGTCATTGCCGTACTTTAAGAGGTTTAAAATTCTCCTTTTTACTAATGAAAATGCAGCTTTGGGTGTATATGCAAATAATGTCGGAGATACTTTTTCAAGTATGAAATTGTTGTTTTTGTATGCGATTCCGTTCCCTAAATACGACCATTTGTCTCTTATCCCCTGGCTAGAAAAATATAATGAATGATAGTCGATACTGATAAGAACATATTTCAAATTTTTCAAATAGGGTATCAATTTGATGGCAATTCGCTTATCGAAGTATAAGCTTTGATTTACATTTGCAAGATTGTAAGCATACATTTTAAAAGGTGAAGGATCAACTCCATAAGTTGCATGAGAATTTCCGAGAATTATAATTTCAATTGAATCTTTTTGATTTAACGCTCCCTGGTATTTTCCCTTATACATAGTGTCTTCATTTCTTAAAAATGTGTCTAAACACAAAATTATTATGATTGGAACCGACGAGAATATTGTGACTTTCCAAATGAACTTTTTCATGACTAAAACTGAAAATAAATAAATTGTTGTTGATCACCGGTAAAGAAAAATATTGCTATAATGATTGCATAGTAAAATGCATATCTGAAAGGACGTTTCCAAGTTTGCCCTAAATCAGCTATGGCATACTGTCGTTCTCTGCCATTCCATTCAATTAAAACAAAAATCGTAGTAAGGATAATTGTGATGAACGCATTTTGCATTCCGTCAAATTTTGGAACAGTAAACAGAGATAACGATAATATTTCTGAAATATAATTCAATGCATGTTCAATATTTGTTGCTCTAAAAAATATCCATGCAAAAACCGTCAAACTAAAAGTTATCAGCATCTGTATAAATTCTTTTATTGATGGCAGATTCCTCCCATGACCGACTGTATCCAGATGTTTGCGGTTATTCTTTGTTAGGAGGACTGGCAAAAAGTATAGTGCATTTAGAAATCCCCAAGCGATGAACGTCCAATTTGCACCATGCCAAAAGCCACTCACAATAAAGATTGCAAAAGTATTCCTGATCTTCATCCAGTCACCAACACGGCTACCTCCCAAAGGAATATATAGATAATCTCTAAACCAGGTTGACAAGGAAATATGCCACCTTCTCCAAAATTCTGCCATATCCCGTGAAAAATATGGGAAGTTAAAATTTTGCATTAAATCAAAACCGAATAGACGGGAGGTGCCTATTGCAATATCTGAATACCCTGAAAAATCCGCATAAATTTGAAAGGTGAAAAATAATGCTCCTAATACCAAAGTGCTACCAGAATAACTTGCAGAATTATTAAAAATAAGATTTGCATATTCTGCACAATTGTCTGCAATCACAATTTTCTTAAATAATCCCCAAAGAATTTGACGCATTCCATCAACTGCCTTATCATAATCGAATGTTCTTCTTTTATAAAATTGTGGAAGTAAATGCGTTGCTCGTTCAATTGGACCAGCAACTAATTGAGGGAAAAAACTAACAAAAGCAGAAAAAGCAATAAAGTCTTTGGTAGGGGTGAGTTTTTTCCTATATACATCAATGCCGTAGCTCAAGGTTTGAAAAGTATAAAAACTTATTCCAACGGGCAAAATAACATTAAGAGAACTTGCATTTATTTTGGCACCCAAAAAAGAAAAAGCAGTAATAAAGTTTTCAAGGAAAAAATTATAATATTTAAAATATCCTAATAACCCCAAATTACAAACTATACTGACCCAAAGCAATGCTCTCCTTTTAATAGGATTCTCTTGCTTTAAGAGTGCACGTCCAACAGTATAATCTACCAATGTGCTGAAAAGTAAAAGCGATAAAAATCTCCAGTCCCACCAACCATAGAATAAATAACTTGCACCAACTATTAGAAAGTTTTGCAGTTTCAGGTTTTTGTCTGTTACAAACCAATAAAGTATAAAAACTATAGGTAAGAATATTGCAAAGTCAATAGAGTTAAACAGCATAATTTTTGTCTATTCCATTCCGGTTTATTATTCGTGTTGTCTATTCACTTAAATCTTTCTAATTCCAGACAAACCATCAATCGATTTGTTTTTCATCAAAAGTCTTTGGAATGGAGATGTTTGGTTTTCATTTTTTTGTTGTGGCTAAGATAAAGCATAAGTTTCAATTTTAATTTTTACTGATCAAATTTTAGTTGCACGTTCTTTTCGGTGGAGATTATTTTTAGGAACTCTGGTGACTCCCTAATTTGAGATTGCTTTTCGGAAAGAAGAAGACCCGTCGGAATTTGATTTCCTCTGGGTCATATATATATAAGCCAAATTTTCTACCAAAGGTTTTCGCCGAATGAAAAACCTTCGCGCATCGGTTCTTTAATGTAGTCAGCCAGCTCCGGATGATTGGTAACTTTCATATTAGCGGCGTCATATTCGATTCGGGTATTGAAGCGCTGCGCCAAAACTCCGGTAAGCGACATCTCAACCAGTTTTGTTGCATAATCAAAATTCGATCCCGGAACTGTTCCATTCTTAATGGCTTCAACCCATTCGCGTTGCGGATTTTCTTCAAACGTTCTGGGGATAGTCTGTGCAGGTAGATTTTTCAGGAATTCCTGCCATTCAGCATCTTTCATCAATAGTTTTGGTTCGTTTGGGCGGCCGCCGGTCATCAGGCATTGTTTGTCGCCAACCATAATCATCCCGCTTCCAGGCAGCTTTTCGAGGTTCCATTCCGGACGAAGTTCAGGTTTTAAACCGCCTTCGTGCCAGCGCATGGTTACCGGAACTTTATTTCCACGCTGAGGGAAATCCCAGCGAATGATGGCCTGATCCGAAACAAATCCATTGTCAGGAACGGGTGATTTGAATTCAGCTTCAACGACTTCGGGCATCCCTAAATCGAGCGACCAGAATGGGGCATCCAACGTGTGGCAGCACCAGTCGCCCAGCTCGCCGTTTCCGAAATCGAACCATCCGCGCCATGTTTTAGGCACGTATACACTGTTGTAAGGCCTGAACGCTGCTGGTCCAACCCACAAATTCCAGTCTAAATATTCAGGAATGGGTTGTTCTGCCGGCGGAAAACTTTCAGGTTTATTAAAATATTTGTTCGGGCCAAAATTAGGTCCGTCAAACCAGGCAATTACCTCGGTTACATTGCCAAGTAAGCCGGCATCGTACCATTCCTTAATCAACCGGATGCCGTTGGTGGCATGTCCCTGGTTGGCCATTTGGGTAATTACATTGTAATGTTTGGCGGCTTTTTGCAGTGTCCGTAATTCCCAGATGTTGTGAGCCAATGGTTTCTCGCAAATCACATGTTTCCCTAATTCCATGGCAGCCATTAGGGCCGGAAAATGCGAATGGTCGGGAGTACAAACCATCACGGCATCAATTTCCTTGTGCATCTGGTCGAACATCACGCGATAATCTTTGAATCGCTTTGCTTTGGGCATCGCCTCAAATCCTTTAGCGGCACGGTTATCGTCCACGTCACACAAGGCTACGATATTCTCATTCCATTTTGGATCTTTTTGGTTGATCATTTTGCTCCAATTGGCCATTCCTTGTCCGCCAACGCCAATAACCGCAATGTTTAAGCGGTTCGAAGGAGAACAACTAAGCATGTTGGGAATGAAATAAGCGCCGGCGGTAAGTAGCGATGCCGATTTAATAAAATCTCTTCTGGTCGGTTTCATATTAGATTTAGAATTTAGGTGTTTAGTGCTTTAAAAATAGAAAAACAAAATTACAAAGCTGGTATTGAATCGGTTTAAATTATCCAATCCTGTTTCGAAATTATTTTCTCCTGAAGTAATGTCCGGAGTCGCCCCACTCTCCAAATCCAATAGTATTGCCTGAAAGCTGAAGATTTTTCATAAGCGAATCGATTTGAAAAGTTATATTTTCACCAGCAAACGGTTTGTTTTCGTATAACTTGTATGCTTTGCTAAATTGACAGGGAGTCAGATTGGGCATCAAAACGTTAGCGCCTATGGCCAATGCTTTCTCGCGACCTGTCGGTTCGATGGCCTGCAAAGCAGTAGCTGCAGCAATATTAATGTCAGGCATTAGTAATCGTAAAACAGCAATCATATTCAGCGCCAGATCAAAACGCTCCTGTTGGGTTTTTAAACTGCTCCTGAAATCAAAAAGCGGAGTATCTTCGTGCTCAATGTATGGCCCCATTCCCACCATATCCACGTCCATGGTTTTTAGAAAAAGCAAATCGTTGGCCAAGTCTTCAAGCGTTTGAAATGGAATTCCGATCATCACTCCGGTACCAACCTGGTAGCCGGCACTTTTTAAATCGTTTAAAGCCTGAAGGCGCTTTTCAAAGCTATGTAAATTGTTGTCAGGATGAATCTTTCGGTACAATTCAGGATTTGATGCTTCAATCCTTAGCAAGTAGCGATGAGCACCACTTTCGCGCCATAGCAAATAGGTTTCCAGTGTTTGTTCTCCGCACGAAAGCGTAATTCCCAATTCGTTGTTTGAGATTTCCTTTATTTTCTTCAGAAGTAAACCGACCCGATTGACAAATATAGGTGAAGAAATTTCTCCGGATTGAAGTACAACGGAGCCAAACCGGTTTTGCCAGGCGATTTGGCAGGATTCAAGAATTTCGTCATCGGTTAATTCATAGCGAATGACTGTTTCGTTGCTTTTCCTGATTCCGCAGTACAGGCAATCTTTGGCACAGACGTTTGAGAATTCTACAAGTCCACGTAAGTACACTTTGTTTCCAATATACTTTAGCCTGATATTTTGAGCGTGCCTATAAAGTAAATCTCGCTCATTGCCCTCGGCCAGCAACAAGGTTACCAGATCTTCATGCGAAAATTCGGTTTGGAGTAGTATTTCCTGAAAGGTTTTCATTGCGAAGCGAAGATACAAAAAAGCCCCTCACAACCTCTCCCCGAAACCAGAGACTCAGTTTTTGCAACTAAATTAGCCTTGATTAGCAAATAGGGAATGCCTTTCTTTTTTTTGACTTTTTTACTCATCGTTGCGATGGGTTGAGGAGGCTAAATATTTTTCTTTTTAGTTAGAAAAATCTAACTATATTTGTCGTATGGAAAAATTGGTCGATGCCATAGCAAGACTTTCACGCGAGATTGGTCACCTTGAAGAGGCGGCCAAAGATCAGTTCGATTTTAAGGAACTGACCCTGACTCAGATGAATTACCTGGAAACAATCAGCCAGTTGGGAAACCCAAATCTGACAGAGCTAGCAACAGAGTTGCATCTAACGAAACCAACTGTTAAAGTTGCTGTAGATAAGCTGATTGAAAAGGATTTTATCTATCGGGTTAAGTCAGACGGAGATCGGCGAAGCGCTCATTTTCATCTGACAGTAAAGGGTAAGTTAATTAATCATACCCACGATTTTGCACACAAGCAAATGGCGGAAATTATCACCGAAAAACTTGACGAAACGGAGGTAGGTCTACTCGGGATGTTGCTCGAGAAAATATTTCGAAATCCATAATTCAAAAAAATATAGTTAGTTAAAACTAATTAAATTATCATGACAGTCGATTTAAAATCTGAAAAATACCGGGGGCTAACCCATGCACAGGTTCAGGAAAAGCAAAAGAAAGAAGGACTGAACGAATTGCCTTCATCGAAGCCGAAGAATCTGGTCGCCATTGCCTGGGGAGTGGTGAAAGAACCTATGTTCCTGCTTTTGGTGGCTTGCGGAACTTTGTATCTGGTCCTGGGCGACATTCAGGAAGGGCTGATGTTGCTGGGATTCGTTTTTGTAATTATGGGCATTGAATTTTATCAGGAACGTAAAACTGAAAAAGCGCTGGATGCGTTGAAAGATCTGGCCAGTCCACGCGCTTTGGTTATTCGCGAAGGAATTGAAAAGAGAATTGCAGGTCGCGATGTAGTGACTGATGATTTAGTTATTTTACAGGAAGGCGACCGTGTTCCGGCTGACGCAACCGTTTTGTACTCGGTAAACCTGATGGCCGACGAATCGTTGCTGACCGGCGAATCGGTTTCGGTGCGAAAATCGGAATGGAACGAAACCGATCAAATCGTGCAGCCTGGCGGCGATGATTTACCGTTTGTTTATTCAGGAACCATGATCGTTCAGGGAAATGGCATCGTAAAAGTGACAGCCATAGGACAAAATACTGAAATTGGAAAAATTGGGAAAGCGCTTGATTCTGTAAAGGAAGAGCCCACGAAACTGAAGACAGAAATGGGCTTGTTGGTCAAACGGCTGGCCATAATCGGGATTTCACTATGTGTGCTGGTTATTCTTGTATACACCTTAACGCGGGCCGATTTGCTGAAAGGATTTCTGGCCGGAATCACACTGGCCATGGCCATGCTTCCTGAAGAATTTCCGGTGGTACTTACTGTTTTTATGGCTTTGGGTGCCTGGCGCATGTCGAAAAAGAATGTGCTTACTCGAAAACCCTCAGCCGTTGAAACGTTGGGTTCGGCCACTGTTTTGTGTACCGATAAAACCGGAACCCTCACGCAGAATAAAATGACTGTAAGCCAGCTTTATAACGGTAATGAAATTCATAAAGTCACCCAAAAGACAGGGTTCCCTGAAGAGTTCCACGAAATTATTGAATACGGAATCCTGTCGAGCCAAACCAACCCATTCGACCCGATG
Organism: Prolixibacteraceae bacterium; assembly: GCA_963677955.2. GTDB lineage: Bacteria > Bacteroidota > Bacteroidia > Bacteroidales > Prolixibacteraceae > Aquipluma. Next base: position 958,292 of record CAXXQR010000001.1, on the reverse strand, counting down.
GAACGCGCGATTACCAACCTTGGCGATGCTTATTTGCAAGATACTGAACACATTCATACCGACTGGCAAATGGTGAAGGAATACTCGTTGTCGAAAGATTTACTGGCCATGTCGCGCGTTTTTACACATCCTGAGAGCCACCGCCAAACCATTGCCACCAAAGGCGCTCCGGAAGCCATTTTTGAATTGTGCCATTTGCCCGAAGCCGATCAGGAAAAATATTCCAAAGCAGTTGCCGAAATGGCATCAGCCGGATTGCGTGTTTTGGGAGTAGCCAAATCACTAATCAGCAAGGAATATTTACCTGAAATCCAGCACGATTTCGATTTTGAGTTTATTGGACTGATTGGCTTATCCGATCCGATTCGGGAAACCGTTCCTGAAGCCGTTCGAGAATGTTACCAGGCCGGAATAAGGGTGATCATGATTACCGGCGATTACCCCGTGACAGCCATGAATATAGCCCGGGAAATTGGTTTGAAAAATTACGATGTTTCGATAAGCGGCCCCGAACTTCAGGCCATGACTGAAGATGAACTTTGCGAACGGATTAAAGAAGTGAATGTATTTGCACGTGTAGTTCCGGAGCAAAAACTGAAGATTGTAAATGCATTGAAACGAAACCGCGAAATTGTAGCGATGACTGGCGATGGCGTGAACGATGCTCCAGCCTTGAAAGCTGCGAACATTGGTATTGCCATGGGAGAGAAGGGAACCGATGTGGCTCGCGAAGCGTCGTCGCTGGTGTTGATGGACGATAATTTTGCTTCGATCGTGGGCGCGGTAAAAATGGGTCGTCGTATCTTCGACAACCTTCAAAAAGCGTTGGGATATATCTTTGCTATTCATGTCCCAATTGCCGGACTGTCACTCATTCCGGTGTTTTTTGCAAATTGGCCTCTCTTGCTCTGGCCGGTTCATATTGTTTTTCTCGAACTGATTATCGACCCTGCCTGCTCAATTATTTTTGAGGCTGAGAAAGAAGAAAAAAATGTAATGAACCGCCCGCCGAAAGACATTAACGAACCGTTTTTCGGTGCAAAGAAAATCTGGCTCAGTTGCTCGCAGGGAATCGGAATTTTGGCCATTGTGTTTGCGGTTTATTTCTTCGGTTTGCGGATGAATTATTCTGAACAGGAAGTCCGGGCTTTGGCTTTCACAACGCTCATTGCTGCCAATATTGCTGTCATCCTTTCGAATCGGTCGTGGACACGAAATATCTTTCAAATTATCGTTACCACGAACAGAACAGTGAAATGGGTTGTTGGAGGAGCCGCATTTTTTCTGACTGTAATTTTAAAAGTACCTTTCCTTCTTAATCTTTTTCAGTTCGAAACCATTAGCTTTTTCGAGGCTGCAGTTTGCGTAACACTCGGATTTTCAAGTATCGTTTGGTTTGAGATGTATAAAGTATTGAATCACAAACCTATTTAGCTCGCTTAGAATTTGCGAATCAATCATTATGTTATAAATTTGAGGAGCCAAAACTCATCCAAATGAAAAAGTATATTGCCCTAATTGCCGTCATTTTGATAATCGGGATTTTGATCTTAACTAAATCGTCTTTTGATCAGAAGCAAATTCCTGTCATAAAAGCAAGCTCTGCGTTGGTTGATGTACGAGACAACGGCGTATTTAAGAAGGCATACTGGCGCGTCTCACCAAAGCAGAATCCTGACCGTTATATTTCTTCTACTAAAAATGGAAATGTAACCTTCATTACCGATCTCGATTCTATTTCTTTCTATGTCAAACCAAATCAAAAATTTCAGTTCATTATTTTATTGAATGACACAGCAAAAGCATTGACCGAAATTGTCTATGTTCCAACCTACCTCGAAACTTTACAAAGGGCAGCAAAATACAATTCGAATGACAATAGGCCATTCCCAAAGTTTACGTATCAGTCTGCGGATAATTCCTATTTTAAATCGCTGCGGAAGCGTTACAATTTGGATTCGATTGCAGGTAAAGGTGACGACTTTTCGCAGGTCGTTAATTTAATGCACTGGTTACACAATTTAGTTCCACACGACGGGAACAACGGAAATCCTGAAATTAAGAATGCTGAGAACATGATTTCGGTGTGCAAAAAAGAAAGCAGAGGGTTGAACTGTCGTGGGCTGGCCATGACTTTAAATGAATGTTATCTTGCGCTGGGTTTTAAATCGAGATACGTGACCTGTTTGCCGAAAGACAGTTTAAAGATCGATAAAGACTGCCATGTCATAAACACAGTATTTTTAAACTCGCTGAAAAAATGGATTTGGATCGATCCGACTTTCAATGCATATATTTTGAACGAAAACGGAGAACCACTGAGCATTGAAGAAGTTCGTATGCGAATTATAGATAATCGCCCTGTTGAGGTAAGTCCGGGAGCAAACTGGAACAATAAAAATCCGGTCGTTAAGGAAGATTACCTGTTTAGCTACATGGCAAAAAATTTGTACATATTGCAAAGCCCTGTTGAAAGCAAATACGACACTGAAACGCCCATAGCATATCAGAAAGCTGAAAATAAAGGAAATCCCGAGTATGTTGAACTTCTGCCGATGGACTATTTCAGGCAAAAGCCGGATAAAATCGGGAATTGCTACAACACCAATAATCCGGATAAATTCTGGGATAATCCCGGAAGTGCCTCTGTACCAAATTAAATTCGAACTTGTTTCTATTTCTTTGTCAATTCAGGATAAGGCACATCGTATCCTTTTACAGCGTGCCAGATAATTCGGTTGAAGGTATCTTCGTCAATCCGGTCAACATCATCCAGATCCTGTTCAAGTGATTTTTTTGCCCAATACAACTGATCTCCAACTAATCCGACCAAAGGTGGATTTATCTGGTCAAGCGGAATATTTGAAGGCAAAACTTTGTAAGGTGTAAAATCTGGTTTATCAGTAAAACAATCAAACATGGGTTCTGCGGCCAAATCCAATTGATTCATCGGTGGAATTCCCAGAATATTCTCCATAGTCCGTACCATGTTGATTTGAGAATAATAGGTTGAGATTACCTCATTTCGTTTGGTGTACGGACTAATTATCATTCCAACAGTCCGATGGCCGTCAACATGATCGAGGCCAGCCTGGGGATCGTCTTCAGTAACAAAAATGCAGGTTTCTTTCCAGAATTTACTGTTCGAAACAGCTTCAACAATTTGCCCCAACGCCAGGTCGTTATTGGCTACGGCGGATTGCGGTGTAGGAACTCCAGGTCTGGTTCCTGAAGTGTGATCGTTTGGCAAAGCCATAATTATAAAATTCGGAAGATTATCGTTTTGCTCAAATCCCTTCAATTCTTTTATAAATTCAGCCGACCGGTAAACGTCAGGAACTGTGTTCGGGAAACTGATGTAAGTCGGGCACATGTTGGGTTCTAATTGTTCCAGATTAGCCTTGGCGCGAATTTTGATTTTATCCGTACCATTTATAAAATCCTGATAGATATCCGTATAAGTCGCATTTTTAGGTTGAATGTCGGCATCAACAAATTCTCCATAATTCCTGAAGGTTAAACCATGCCGCAACACATTATCCCAGATAAAACCCGAAGAGGCATAAGCCAGCGCGTCGTTACCATCGTATGGATAGCTTCGGGGAAAATCGCCAAAAAACTTCTCTAAATAATCTGTCACATACGCTTCATCGGTCCATTGATGACCGTCGGCACTCAAAACTCCGCTGCAATTAAAGTTGTCGAGCAAAATAAATGATTCGGCTAATTTATGGTGATTCGGAGTTATTTCGCGACCAAACTGAACCAAATTTATATCGCCGTTCCCTTGTTTCATATCGCCAAATACCTGATCGTAGGTGCGGTTTTCTTTGATGATGTAAATCACATGTTTGAAATTTGATTTTTGCGTATTGAACCGGGGAACCGGAACCGTATCTTTTACTTCTTTACCTTCCTGAAGAGCGACAATTTTTTGAACTTCAGTATTGTTTTGATGAACGGTTATGGTCATTTCAGCCAACTTTTGCTTGTCTGGTATGGGAATGATTGAAACAGTGCCCTGATTGTCGCGGCTGTTGTACCCCGCTTTGCTGGTTTTGTGATTTCGGGTGCCTTCTCCTTTTACATTGGCTACAAACAATAATTTTGCATCATCATCCAAGATAACCGAACCGGGATACCAGCCAGTTGGGATAAACCCGGCAATCTGACTTTTCTTTCCGGTTTTAATCACGCAAACGGCGTTATCGGTGCCATTGGCAACATAGAGAAACTTTCCGTCGTGCGAAATAGCCAGTGCATTCGGAGCGCTGCCCAAAGGAATATCTTTATTCATGTGCACTGAAATTTCTTCCACTACTTTGTCAGTATGCGTATCGATCACAGAAATAATGTCGCTGTTTGCACAGGCAACGAACAAACGACTGTGGTCAGGATTTAAAATCATGCCACTTGGGTGCAAACCGACTTCGATTTCTTTAATCTGCGTATTCGTTTTCAAATCGATTACTGAAACTGTTCCATTGTTGGCTATGCCGGTTTTGGCATCTACCAGAACCTGACTTCCGGAAGTATTGTAAGTCGATTCCCCTTCATGCGGAATCCGGCCACCCCAATTGCTCACATAGGCTTTCGAATCAGAGGAAAGAACAACTTCGTAAGGTGCAATACCAACTGGAATCTGTGCCACCGACTTATCCGCACGGTTTACGATGGCTAGCGAATTGTTGCGATTTAAGGAAACATAAATGATCGTTTCCAGGCTGTTTAACGCCAGTCCGCCCGGAACCGGATCGTCTCCAATTGACGGAGCGGGTAGAGTGATTGCATTTTCCCAATGTAAAACGAGATTTTCATCGAATTGAGCACAGTGAATTTGATTGTGCGTGTCGGATACAAAAAGTGTACGGCCATTTTTTAATACCTGAAGTCCGGTGTAAGAGGTACTGTTTTTTTCAAGAGGCAGCGTTTGAATCAGTTTATGATCGCTGATTCGTATAACTTCGAGTGATGCTCTGTTCATAACCACGAGCAGTTTTTTATCAGCGGCAAGAGCCAGATCAACAGGTCTGTCCGGAAATGACACCTGGAATCCAGCCGGGCGAAGCAACTGATTTGACGGAACCAAAATACTCCCGTCAGCTTGTGGACCAACTTGCATATTTTTGCGGTCCTGAGCTTCAACATTAAATACAAAAAACAACACAGCGATTATTCCGGTTAGCACGGAAGCCGATATTTTTACTTTTTTCATAATGCCTCGGTATTTTGTAGTCAGTCCTAAATTTAGAAATATTATTTGTGGAAACCCGAAAGTATTTTATCCACTTTTTGGTATGATTTTCAGACAGCGAAATTATCACGAGCACGGATTATCACGAAGTCTGGAATTTCAGGATGTTCAAATGGAGGTTTTTATTTGTTTATTTGTGAAGTCGTATTTTGACTTTTAAATAATTGACAGATATGAATGTATTGAAAATTTGTATGTTGACTATTTTGTCTATGTTATTGTTTTGTGCTTCAGACGGCAATGCTCAAACTGCCGGAACCTTTACTTTTAAGATTAATCCGGTTTCACATTCAGGAAGTTATGGTTCCAAATATGTTGTGGCCATTTGGGTCGAAAATTCTTTTGGCACGTTTATCAAAACCAAGTTAAGACAATCTTCTGACAAAAATCTGGATCATTTGGCAACCTGGACATCCAGGTCGAACAAAAGTATTGTTGATGCTACTTCAGGAGCAACTCTTTCTTCTTATACTCCAATCACTGTGTTTTGGAACGGAGCAGACATTTCAAGTTCAATTGTTGCCGACGGCGAATACAAGATTTGGGTTGAGCTGGCTTGGGATAAAGATAAAGCGACCGGTAAAACAGTCACCTCTTTTCCATTTACCAAAGGTGCAACGGCTTTCCATTCGGCGCCGTCCAACACCAGCCTTTTTACTGATATTTCTTTGGATTGGGTTCCCGTAGTTACCTCAATAAAAGCTGATTCACAAAATTCGGTACTCAAAATATATCCAAATCCGACCAACGGAATAGTTAAAATTGACTTTCAACAGCCGGCCAATGATTGCCAGATTCAGGTCGTAAATTTAAATGGTTTGGTTGTTTACGACAACGAGATTCCGAATGGGAAATTGGGCGTTGAAGCGGTGGATTTGAGCAAATTCACAAATGGAATATATTTGGTGAATGTGTTGAATTTCAATAACTTCGTAAACTTTCAGTATAAAATTCTTCTGAAGAAATAGATGTGAAAATCTGAGTTATTTGGCATTTTTCCACCGTGTATTCTTCCATTTGTTTTGTTCTTCAGTAGTTAGAAAAGTCCATGCGACAATGCGGCTGGTTTTATTTCCCTGACCCATCGGAATGGTTTCCACGCCAAAAGCTTCGGCTTTTTCCAGCATTTTGTATATGCTTTTCAGATTCGATTCTTTCGAAATCAAGGTAGAAAAGCAAAAACAGTTGGCGGCAAATTTTTTACTCTGAAGAATCATATTCCTGACAAATTTCTCCTCACCGCCATCGCACCACAATTCGTTGTTTTGTCCGCCGAAATTGAGAACCGGCTCTTCCTTTTTATTCAGATTTAAGTTGTTCAGTTTCCGGATTGTTCCGGCCTGCGCTTCCTTTTCCGACGCATGAAAAGGCGGATTGCAAATAGAAAGATCGATCAATTCGTTTTTCCGGATAATTCCGTAGAAATAATCTTTCGGGTTGGTTTGCAGTTTGCATTCCACGTTACCCGTCAAATTTTGGTTTTGTGCAACAATCCGGTTGGCCGATTCAATAGAAACCGGATCGATGTCGGAACCTACAAATGACCAGCCGTACTCGCGGTTTCCAATAACCGGATAAATGCAGCTGGCACCCACACCAATGTCGAGGCATTTGATTTGTGGACCAACCGGAATTTTTCCGTAGTTGTTGCGTCCTAAAAAATCGGCTATGTGGTGAATGTAGTCGGCTCTTCCCGGAATAGGCGGACACAAATAATTTTCAGGAATATCCCAAAAATTCAGGTCGTAGTGATGTTTCAGGATGGCTTTATTCAGGGTTTGCACAGCTTCCGGATCGGCAAAATCAATCGATTCGTCGCCATACAAATTTGGCCGTACGAATTTAGCCAGTTCAGGAAGTGTTGAAATAAGTTGGGCAAAATCGTAGCGTTCACGGTTTCGGTTTCGCGGGTGTAATCTGGATTTTTCTTTTTGCGGTTCTTTCTTTGGCTGAAGCATTGATAATCATCTCTGAATTTGTGCCGTAAAGGTAGAACTTATAACTCAGAAAGTTTGAATCCGGGAAAAAGCAGCACAAATAACTCTGTCCGTAGTCGGTGTTATTGGGTAAACTTTCAGGAATATTTTGCATCGGGAATAATAAATTACCTCACTGACAATTAGTTTAAGTTTTTGTGATCTTTCTGTGATATTCGGTGTTTACTTTTGAAACGTTCAGAAATCACAAGTATGGAAAAAGCTTTAATCATTGAGGATGATCAGGATATAGCCAACCTGATTTCCATTCACCTCTCGGATATGGAATTTGACGTGGATACTTCGTTTGACGGGAAAGGCGGACTTTTAAAAGCGATGAACAATACATATAAAGTTATTATTCTGGATGTTAGACTGCCCGGACTCGATGGTTTTGAGATTTGCAAAAAGCTGCGTCTCGAAAAAAATCAAACGCCCATTCTAATGGTCACATCCAAATCGGAGGAAATTGACAAGATTATCGGTCTTGAGATCGGCGCTGACGATTACCTCACCAAACCGTTCAGCATTCGTGAATTGATGGCACGTGTAAAAGCTCTTGTACGGCGGTCTGAACTATCACAACAGACATTGGCTTCCGACGAAAATAAAGAGATTCGCTCTGACGGACTTTACATCAATATTACACTCCGGATTGTGGAAGTGCACGGGAAACGCATTGAATTATCGCCCAAGGAATTCGATTTGCTGGTACTTTTCGCTTCTAATCCCGGACGAACATACACGCGGGTGCAGTTGCTGGAACAAGTTTGGGGATACCAGTTTGAAGGTTACGAACACACAGTGAATTCGCATATTAACCGGTTACGCACAAAAATAGAATCCGATCTAAGCGCTCCCGAATTCATCCTGACAACCTGGGGAGTTGGGTATAAATTCAGAGCGGAATAAATTAAAGAAGTATTGCAGAATATCATTTCGCTGTAAAATAGGATTTGTCATTAGATTGATCATTGGTGGTCATTCGGTAGTAAAACAACAAATGACTATCAATAACTATAATTGGCTATGAATGATGTAAATAAATCATAGTTTGGAAATCAATCGGATATTCAATTAGATAATTGTAAAAATAGTAGACCATGGAACCGAAAACACGATTACTTTTTAGTCACCTATACTGGAAGATATCAGCCATATTTATCCTGATTCTGGTGCTTTTTGCCGGAATCAGTTTGTACATTTCTGTTCGTTCGGCCAGTAAATATTCGGTTGAAGTGAACCAGAAAATGAACTGGAACCTGGCTCGAAACGCGGTTGACTTAATAAAGCCGAAGTTCGAAAACGGAACTGTTAACAAAGAAGCAGTTGAAGATATTCTTCATTCCATGATGGTCATCAATCCAAGTCTAGAGATTTATTTGCTCAATCCGGAGGGTAAAATTTTGGGCTATGCCGCTCCCGATAAAGTTGTAAAGCTGACGGAGGTGTCTCTTGTTCCGATACAAAATTTTTTTAACGATACGCACCACGGCCTCATTTATGGCGATGATCCGCGGACTCCCGGCGAAGAGAAAACTTTTTCGGCAGCCAAAGTTACCGATAATGGTATTTTAACCGGTTACATTTATATTGTGCTGGCCAGTCAGGAATATGTTTCGGCTGCGCAAATGGTTATTGGCAGTTACATTCTTGGGCTTTCCATTCGATCCATCGTTATCATTCTGGTGGTTTCAGCATTTGTTGGTTTATTCTTTATCTGGTTCATTACCAAAAAGCTGAATGTTATTGTTCTGGGAATCCGACAGTTTCAATCCGGAAATTTCAGCGCCCGAATACCGGTAAAAAGTAGGGATGAACTCGATAATATTGGGCTGGTTTTTAACGAAATGGCCGGGACAATCTCGAAAAACATACGTGAATTAAAAGAAACCGACGAATTCAGGAAAGAATTAATCAGCAATGTTTCGCACGATTTACGCACACCAATTGCATCCATTCAGGGGTATGCCGAAACACTAATTTTGAAAAAAGATCAGCTTGATCCGGAAGAACAATCGAAATACCTTGGAATTATTTATTCGAGTTGCGACAAGCTAAAAAAGCTGGTGAGCGATTTGTTCGACCTGTCGAAACTGCAAACCAACCAGGTAAAACTGAATGCCGAAAAGTTCTCGATAGCAGAGCTGATTTCGGATATTGCCAACAAATACCGCATTATTTCGCAAAAGAAAGGCATCAGTATCAATGCGTTTTTGCCCACTGAAAATCCGATTGTTGAAGCCGATATAACTCTAATCGACCGTGTTTTGCAAAACCTGATTGACAACGCCATTAAATTCTGTAAGGAAGGCGATTACGTAAATATTCGCATTAGTACCGACCAGAAAGGCATAGTTGAAATTAGTGTGGCCGATTCGGGCGAGGGAATTAAACCCGACGAACTGCCGTACATATTTGAACGCTACTACAAGAGCAAACAATATAGCGAAAGCACCGGTTTGGGATTGGCCATTGTCAAGAAAATTATCGATCTGCATCATTCGGTGATTGAGGTTACGAGCCAACCTGGCAAAGGAACTGCTTTTACGTTTGCGCTGCCGGCTCTGGCCAGCTAAAACGTTATGCAATCGTGTAATTGTTGTGATACTTCTGTGATACAGTTATGCGAACTTTGGGGATATAAATTTAAAAATTAGTCATGAAAACAATTATTCTATTCCTCGGAATTCTGTTGTCAGGATTTCCAGGATGCACCCAGAAAGTTTCCGATAAAATGAAATCAGAAAGCAAAACTCAGGATGTGAAATACAATAAGCTCACCCCTGAAGAGGAAGCAGTAATTGTACACAAAGCGACTGAGCGGCCTTTTACTGGAAAGTACGATAAGTTCTTTGAAAAGGGCACCTATGTCTGTAAACGTTGTGGTGCGCCTTTGTACCGTTCGTCGGATAAATTTGATGCCGGTTGTGGCTGGCCCAGTTTCGATGACGAGATTGAGGGCGCAGTAAAACGTGTTACAGATGCCGACGGAATGCGTACTGAAATTGTTTGCGCCAATTGTGGAGCTCATTTGGGTCACGTGTTTTTGGGCGAAGGGTTAACTACAAAAAATACCCGCCATTGCGTAAATTCAATTTCACTGGTTTTTGTTCCGGCCGGAACGAAGTCTGCCAAATCGGATACCGCAATTTTTGCAGGTGGTTGCTTTTGGGGTGTTGAGTATTACATGCATCAGGCTCCGGGAGTAATTTCTACTGAAGTTGGCTACATTGGCGGCCACGGCGAAAGACCAACTTACGAGCAGGTTTGCAGTCACAAAACAGGTTATGCCGAAGCGGTGCGCATTGTGTTTGATCCCCGAAAAACGAATTACGAAAATGTAGCCAAACTGTTTTTCGAAATTCACGATCCCACAGAGGTGAATCGCCAGGGACCAGATATTGGCGACCAATACCGCTCCTCGGTTTTTTACCTGAATATGGATCAGAAACAGACCGCGGAACACCTGATTGATCTTTTAAAAGCGAAAGGTTACGATGTGGCAACACAGGTTGTCCCAGCCGGTAAATTCTGGAAAGCTGAAGAATATCATCAGCAATACTACGCCAAAGAAAACGGGACACCATATTGTCACCGGTATGTGAAGCGGTTTTAATCAGGAAGGTGTTTCAAAAGTAAATATTCGCGTTATTATCGTCACCTGGAATTTATTTCAGGGTCTGACATTCAGTATAGTGGAATTCTGAAATCCCGCCTGGCTGGCGAGTGGGCAGGGAGTTCAGGATGACTGGATTAATAGCTTTTAAAATCTCCTGACAATTGAATTTCAAAAAACAAGAATGTTCATATTTAAAAACAGAATCATGAAAAGTAAAATTTTAATTTCAGTAATGATGGTGGCCGGATTATTAATGGCCACTTCGATAACAAACTCAGTAAAAGCTCAGGCTAAAGAAAAAACAGAAATGGTGAAAACAAAGAAATACTATTGTCCTCACCATCCGGAGCAGGTAAGCGATAAGCCGGGCAAATGTGCAGTTTGCGGAATGGATTTGGTTGAAATGAAAGACATGGGCAAAATGCACGACTCCAAAACCATGAAAATGGATAAGGAGAAAATGAACATGGAAAAAGGCAAGATGAAAATGGACAAGGAAAAGATGGAGATGGAAAAAGCTAAAATGAAAGAGGACGTGAAAAAAGATTCAGAAAAAATGAAGATGGACATGAAAAAAAGCAAGATGGATACCACCAAAATGAAGATGGAAAAGATGTAACGAAATCCTGTTGATTTGCATTTCTGTCGCTTGGTTGTTCGGAAAAATGAGTTGCGAAATTCGGGATAAAACCCACGGTTTCGCAATTTTTTTGCCTGAAATCACAGATCGTTTATTTCCGTTTGCGTTTTAGCCTCATTTTCGATAGCCAGTTATCGAACGACCATTTTCCCCCGCCTTCAATAAAAAGAAAAATACTGCCGAGCAGCATCGACCAGTCTGTCCGGCTTTCGTGCAACATTTTCCAGAATCCCTGCGAGGAAAGCAGCCCGACTTTTGTAGTTAAAATAGCTGTAAGTATGATAAGAAATAAAGGAATACTTGCCAGGCGTGTTACCAACCCAACAATAACCATTATTCCGCAAAGTATTTCGAAGAAGCCAACAAACAGGGCCATAAATTCAGGAAAAGGAATGCCAATGTTTACAAACCGGGCTGCACCAAGGGTTTCAGGAAACATGAATTTCTGAATGCCTTCTGACAAAAATACGGTTCCAACAAGCAGTCGAACCAGAATGGTGGAAGCCGATCGATCGGTTTGAATTATTTTTTTCAGCACAGCTATTTCTGAATTTTAAAATCCTGATTGGTAAATGACGATGATTCCGGGGTCCTGATGACATTGTAGTCAAATTGTGCTGCGACATGACAGTCGTTGCAACTCGACGTCAGGAATTGAAAATTGCCTTTGAACGACCGGATATCTTTTTTCTGAATTGCGCTGGTTATACTATCGAGAGCTGGTTCTATCATGGGTATCAGTTGACTTTCTTCACGGTCGGTTTCAAATCTTCGAATGTCGTCGAATGATTCTTTGATCTCGTCGATTTCGAATTTGGCTAGTTGCCAGTTTTCATTCTGACCGGCAAACCACAATTTTGAATGATGTGCCTGAATGTTCATCATAAATTCGCCAAAACCCGGTTTGTAGGCCTCGGAGAGTTTTGTTTCCAAACTATCCACACGATTTTGCAATTGCTGCACTTTTGCCGTTTGCTGGTTGCAGGCCAAGAGTGTAAAAAGGGCAAATAAAGTAATGAATGTTTTCATGTTGAATCTTAATTTTTAGTTTCGAAAAATGTGTATTTCCCGGAAACAGGGCGAAAACATGTTCTGGCCTTTTATACTAAAACTTCTGAATGGCGAATTGGTTCGCTTCCTTACGATCTTTTTTGTCGCCTGGGTTTGTTTACTTTAACGGCAGGCTTAGCCTGAACTTGTTTTCTGATGCGGACATAAATGTGTTTGATGTGTGTTTTTTCAACATCGCGCTCGTCAACTTCAAAGTGTTTGTCGAGCGATTTTATCAATGGCGTCAGCTTGGTAAATCCGTAATTTCGGGGGTCAAAATCCGGCTTCTTTTTGTTGATCATTGCGCCTAGTCCGGCCAGCGATGCCCAGCCATCTTCATCGGCGATATCGTCAACCGACGATTTCAGGAGCTGAATAAAATTGTTGTCAATCGCGTCAATTTCAGGAACTGGTGAAACCGATGGTGTTGACGAAACGGTGGCTGCCGATTTCGGAATTTCCTTCAGCCCAATAATTTCGATGTAAATAAATTTATCGCAAGCCACTATAAAAGGGTTTGGTGTTTTCTTTTCGCCAATACCAATTACCACCATTCCCGATTCGCGCAGGCGGATGGCCAGCCGCGTAAAGTCACTATCGCTCGAAACCAGGCAAAAGCCGTCAACTTTCTGGCTGTGCAAAATATCCATGGCGTCAATAATCATGGCCGAGTCGGTGGCGTTTTTCCCGGTGGTATAACTGTATTGCTGAATAGGTGTTATGGCGTGTTGGAGCAATGCCGGTTTCCAACCCGAAACAGTTGGTTTGGTCCAGTCGCCATAAATCCGTTTGATGGACGGAACACCAAGTTTGGCAATTTCGTCGAGCATGCCTTTTATGTTTGAATACGGAATGTTGTCGGCATCAATTAAAACGGCCAGTTTTAAATCGGTTTTATCTCTTGCGTTCATAGTTTTGTGTTTTCGGTTACGTCCTGAAAATAGTTATCGATCGTTCGATCATACGGACCTGTACGTCAATTGTTTTTTGGTTCAGCTCACTAAGGTACTGAACTTAACCAAGGTTTTCCTGATTTTGAATTGTTATTTCAGTTTGCCTATTTTTTCGCTGACAGTTCCACGTTCAGTTATTCGCACCAGCCACAAAACCAGTGAAGCAATGAGCCCGGGGTTTAAAATCACAGTGGTTTTGTCCACAACTTTTCGGTCGCGTTCGGCAACAGCCAGATCGAGTTCCTTACCCGACAACCCTGATAAGCTAAATGCAAATTTCCAGGCGCCGTCGCGCGCCAGTTTCATACTGAAATCGACCAAATAATCGTCGACTTTTCCGGTATGTTTCAGGATGAATTTTAAGGCGGGCCACACAATTGATAAATTGTCCTGAACTTCGTGTACCAGCGACGACAAAATTTCGTTGATTTTGTTGAAGTCGTTTTGCAGATCAGCCGGATTTTTGCCTTTCGAAATTTCGGCGGAGGCAATGCCAAGATCCAGATTAATGTGGGCATTCATTCCCATCAACAGATGCTGCAGAACGATAGGCTGGTATTCATGCGCCAGTTCAAAAGTTTTTTTCCACGATCCGGTGACCGGCTCGTTTTTCTGCCAGGCGAACCAGGCATCCAGATACCGTTTGGCAAACACAACATCGAGGATTTCCATGCGCGGTCCGTCTTCGAATAAATTTTGAGCGATTCCTTCTTTCACCTTCAGGGTTACTTTTTGGTAAAGCGCCGCAAAATAACCCAATGGATTCTGAGTTTTTTCACATTCGGAAATGATTGTATCAAGTGTTGTTATAACCTCGTCGATGGTAAGAATGGTCATGCAAATGAATCTGTGGATTTTGAAATTTTAATAGCCTGGCAAATTCTTCTGAAATCAGCTGAGTGAAATTAATCCTAAATGTACATAAATTCACCGTCCGAAGTATTTTCGTTTTTTAGTTTCTCCCAGGTTTGTTCCACGTTTTCTTCGCCTTTGTGATAGGTTACCTGCGTATTTTTTTCGAAGATCATTCCAAAAGGGAACACATTAACTTTTCCTGAATCAGGATATTCTGTTACGTCCATGCCCATGTTGGTGCGAATATCGAGATAAACACACGGTGTGTCCGCATGGTTGTAAAACTGGTGGGCGCTGGTTTCACCCAGTTCGAAAAATACCATTTCTCCCGGGCCGATGATCCTTAAACCTTCGGGCGTTCGAACCGTCATTTCTCCGGAAATGATGTACATCAGTTCTTCTGAGTTGTGGTGATAATGATACGGGAACGAATACTTGCCCGGATTTAGCTGACGCATATCAAAAATCAGTTGCCTGGCATTGGTAATTTTTGCCAGCCGGGGACTTAGTGTTAACAGGTCGAACTGTGTTGGAACTGTTGGATTGCTTTGATATTCAAGTTCTGAGGGTTTGATAAATGTTGCCATGACTTTTGATATTAACAGGTTCAGAATTATTACACTGAAAAGTGGGCTTATTTCAAGTTTCTACTGGTATTAAAGGATTTTGTTTGCCTCGTTCAGGTAGTAGCTCAATGCTCCTGATGGGCATTTCGATAGTTGGGCTTTCAATTCTTCGGTGGTGGCGTTTCCCATAGTAATCCACGGTTTTGCTTTTGGATTATAAACTTGTGGTAATGTTCTGACGCAAACACCCGAATGGATACACTTTCCCGGTTTCCAGACAATGGTTATCTCGCCGTTGCTGTATGTTTTTGTGGTTTCGTCCGTCATAATCTGAAGTTTTAATTGGGTTAAAAATGTTATTTTTCACAAAGTTCTTTCAACTTGTCGAGTGCTTTGGGGTAGGTCTGATTCATATAATCTAAAAAATCCTCTGCTGTGTCTAAGTCAACGGTAACAATTGTAGTCCCATTGTTTTCTTCGAAGGTATAGTTTTCAGATCCGTTTGCCCATTTTTCTACTTCCGGCCCTTCTGTAATTTCCTTGTCAACTTTTAAAAGACCATAATGTTGAATTGAAACAAATCTGTTGGGAACATTTTCAGCTATTCTGGAAACCATACCTCCTCGTTCTCCGTTCTCATCTACTCCAATAAACAGAATCTTATTTCCCTTGTCCCAACTTCCTTCATAGGTCGATGTTGGGTCAAACAATGAGGCCCATTCCTCATAAGTTGATTTGTTGCTAATACCAAGCATAAAATCATAAATCCTGGTCACAGGTGCATTGATGCTTATTTTGAATTGTAACTTTTTCATAATTTCAATATTTGTTTAAATTGATCTTTCGAGTTGTTATTGCCCGATGAGTTTTCTGCGAAGAACTGCACTTAAAAATACTAATTTTCTGTCAACTCTACCTGACTGGATCGCGCAGACAGGGAAGCACAAAAACGCCTTGTGGGTATTTTGCTGTTATGCCGCGCATTCATCATTCTAACATTATTTTCCAATATCAATTCAATCGTTTTAAAGCCAATTTTCTTATTTCTTTGTCACTATCGTTTTCTGCAACTGATGAGAGAGTGGATTGAAGAGTCAATTTGCTAACCGCTAATTTTCTAACTTCGCTGTCTTTGTCATTCAGAGCCACGCTCGAAAGGGTTGATTGAAGATCAAGTTTACTCACAGCTAACTTTCTTATCTCACCATCATTATCGTTTAGCGCTACAGCTGAAAGCGTTGATTGAAGTGTCAGCTTCTCAACCGCTGATTTTCTTACTTCGCTGTCTTTATCATTCAGAGCCACGCTCGAAAGGGTTGATTGAAGATCAAGTTTACTTACAGCTAACTTTCTTGTCTCAGTATCATTATCGTTTAACGCCACAGCTGAAAGCGTTGATTGAAGTGTCAGTTTCTCAACGGCTAACTTTCTAACTTCGCTGTCTTTGTCATTCAGAGCCACGCTCGAAAGGGTTGATTGAAGATCAAGTTTACTTACGGCTAACTTTCTTATCTCACCATCATTATCGTTTAGCGCTACTGCTGAAAGAGTTGATTGAAGTGTCAGCTTCTCAACCGCTGATTTTCTTACTTCGCTGTCATTGTCATTCAGCGCAATTGATGAAAGTGTCGACTGATCTCCGCTGTTATTTGATTCCGCATAGCTCGTGATGGTAACGGAATAACTTTTGGTCGACTCAATCTTTCCAGAAAAGCAAGATGTTAAGGACAAGATAGATAGTGAAAGAATAATTGTCTTTTTCATGAGATATCGCTTAATATTTGTAGTCTTTTTATATGCTGCATTACTTTCAGCAACAACCGTAGGGTGGGAGCTGCCCGATGAACTTTCTACCAGGAGTCGGCTTTTCATCCCAATACATCAGGATCCTGTCAACCCTGCCAGACTGAGCCATGCAGGCAGGGAAGCACGACCTGTCCGCTCTGGCGGAAAACCCGACTTGCCGGGTGTTTTATTGCTGTATGCCGTTTTACAGTTGTTTTTCAAATGAATAATCTGCCGCCGTTAAGTTTATTTTTCCATCTATTTTGCTTAATTTCAATCCAAGAGTAAATAGATTATTAACGTAAATGACAACGTCAGTTTTTAGACTAAACCCGAAATTATCATTTCCCAATCTCTTTTCTGCTTTCCATACCCATGTTCCAGTCATTTTTTTCTCTGTAGAATCACCAAAAGAAACTGTTACAGTCGAATCTGAATTTAACTGAAAGTAAGTTATTCTTTCAGTTGCCGTTTTTTCTTTGTTTATCTTTTTTGATGATTCTTTTGATATTTTCCAGGATCCTAAAACATCTTTCCTATTTAAATCAAGATTATCAGAGCTACTTGAAATTAAACATGATGTCAGAAATAAAATCGAAAGGGATATTAAAATTGAGTTAATTGATTTCATCGTCTATTTTCTTGGTTTATGTTGATATGCGATATTTGAATATCTTCATCAAAATTACGACTTATTATTTATTATCGTCAACGTATCAAACACTATAAATCTGGAAACCACTCCAGAACCACATTAAAATATCTACAAAGTTCAGCATGAGAGCATAATGCTTCGAGATAGACTAAACGGCTTGCGTTCCGCAGCTACACGCACGGCGGGATTTTACCCGATGAACTTCCTGTGAAGAGTTGCTTTTCAATTTATCACTTACCTGTCGACGAAGCTAAAACCCCCGGCTTGCATGTATTTTGCTGTTGCGGGCAGTAGTTATTAAAACCTTAATGCTAAGCCTACACCGTTTCCTGTCATGGAAAATCTCAATTCATTTTTATTCCAAAACGAGTTCGTCTGCAATCCACCATTATAAGTATCAACAGCCTGTTTTGCTTGCTTATTGAATTTTTGACTTATCGGAATAGAAACAACGATTAATCCAGCACCAATTCCTGCCATTGTCCAATCGGGTTTTCCACCACCAATAGCCGTTCCGATTGGCCAACCAACCATAAATCCACCAGCAAACCCTATTATTGAGACAAATGTATAAGTTGATTGTGCGGATTTTATATGATTGTATGCTTGTTCATTTGGCTTCATCGCATTTACCAGTTGATTCATATTCAATCTTTTCTCACCTTGATAAAACTGATAACCACCAAATGCTTTTTTCATTGAAATCGAATCAGAAACTGTTTGTCCATATGTGAAAGTTAAACTTACAGTTAGGAAAGTCACAATAATTGCGATTCTTTTCATTTTTATTATAGGTTTGGGTTTTGTTTTTTCCCGTTATTAATATTGTCTAATTCTCGACTTTATTTGAATTCTGTTTCTTGATTGTTGATGTTTACTTTAACCAATTTCATTGTCTCAAAAGAAGATCCAAAACATTCTTGACAAGTTTGCTGGATAAGTCCGATTCCAGGAGCCAACCAAATTGAATATCCATAATCGATCAAATTTTCATTGTGAAAATTAAATTGCAAGCAGCTATCGATCTGCATTTCTCCAATCGTTACAGTTGCATTTCTATTGATTAAAGTTACATTTCCATTCCCATAAGTCCAGGTATCATTAACCTTAGCCGTAAGATCAAATTTCATTACTTCACTATTATCAAGAGAAGATTCTTTGGTGAAAATCTTGTTGTCATGGTTTCTGTATAACATAGCCGTGCCGGAATCAGTAATAATCCTAAAGTACTTGACTCCGTTTACCATTTGAGTTTCACTAACTAAGTATTTTCCTGCAAGTTCAAAATTCCAATAGTTTCCAACTTTAAGTGGGAAGTAATCACCCGATAATTCAACCTTTGTAGAATTGTCCTTTTCACAGGATAAAAATACGAGAATCATTACACTTACTGCAAGCAAATTTTTCATGATAGTTTGATTTTAGTTCTTTATCATAGATGCAAATGCGGTAGAATGGTTGCGTAATATCTACAAAAAGCGGTCAATTATAGATGATTTATTGTCAGTCAACAGAAATATTGGGCACGACAGCTTTCATAGGAAAATATTCGTACTTATTGATTTTTCCTGCGGGGTCATTTGCTATGAACTCTTTTAGTTCTTGTTCGCTTTCAACCGCTACAACTCCAAGTCCATAAATTGCTTTTGGATCAATTACAGGTCCGAAAGCATAAACTTTACCTTGTTTCAGCTTTTCTGTCCAGTAAGCAACATGTTGTACCATAATTGCCCGTTCGCTGTCCGTCATTGTCATAGCAAAGTCAGGTCTTGAAGGGTTCAAATAAACCGCATAAAATTGTTTTTCCATATTGTCTCTTTTTAATAGATATGTCTTGTGTCGTACCTATAATGCCCCATAACAGTTTAGGCTTTGCGTTGGTGGGCTTCTGAAACCGAAAACTGTCTGCCTGTACCAATGTTATTAACTGTTCAAATGTTTCTTGCGCACTGCCCACTCACAAAGGTAAAGCACCTAATAGCTATTGTCTATTTTATTTCCTCAAGTATTTTTTTTAGCACATAATCCTCTTCATTGATTTTATTAATCAACGGTGTTTCAATTATTTCGTCTGGTTTAACTGGTTCGTATTTTTTTTGTTCGCAGTTGGTTCCTAAATCGTATGAGGTTGTTGTTTGCATTTTTATTTTGGAGTTTGGTAGTTCAAACGAATATACTTCACCAAAGTCATTCGTATTTTCCCCTGTATTATCTCCAACTACTTTAGCTAATTTATATTTCTTTACTCCATCAGCAAACATGTTTGCGCTTGAAAATGTGAATGGGCCTGTTATTAAAAATACCTTGCCATTAAAAACGTTATTGTTTTCAAACTGTGGTTTTTGAGGCTCACAATTACCTAACTCCCAAACTGTCCCGTTTCTTTTTGATAAATATTCATTCGTTGTATCACCACTTGATATAAGGTAGTTCTTATATTGTTGACTAATTTTCCACTGCCTTTTTCCCATAAGCGAGTATGAAGTTTTGTTAAAGTAACTAATCAATACATCTGCCAGCATGGAATTTCCTCCACTATTATCTCTTATATCTATGGTCCAGTTAATAATATTCTTACTTTTCATTAAGGTTACACAAGAATCCAGATAATGGTCAAATACATTAATGTCTTCGGACATGCTAGCAAAGTGTAAAAAGCCTAATTTATTGTCTACTATTTCAAATTTATATGGTTTTGACAACGATGGAAGGGTACTTATTAAGGCATTTTTGAATGTCATCCCTTCATTAATACTTAAAGTGTGTTTTACTTTTAAACTGTCCCTATATACTATTTTATAAGGAGGTAATATTCCTTTTAAAAATAAGAAGTAGGGGAAAAGTCTTATTGTCATTTCAACTGAAAATTCATTAGTCCCGCCAATACAATGGTCAAAATCATTCAATAGCATTTTTATTTCATTGTTGTTTATTGATATTAATTCTGATCCGGATTCAACAAATAGTTTTTGAGATGTTGAGATGGGGAAGTAGAGCTTATTATTTTTTCTAACAAGAAGATATGGAAAGAATTTGTTGCTTTTTAAATCATTAATAAGACCGGTTTGCATTAATCCAGGAGATGTGTGGCTATCTTTGATTAATGAAGTTAGGTGATATAGTTTGAATATAAACTCCTTTATTTCTACGCTATCTCCAATGGATTGCCTTAATTCATCAACTTCATTAAAATATTTTTTATTGTCAATAAACAGGAACGGATTATAATGAACTTCCTGAAGTGTCTTATTAAAGAAATTAATATCTTCAATGGCCTGATTTTTACTAACCTTAACCTGACCAAAAATAGTGATGGATATTACTGAAAATATAAAGAGTAGAATTTTCTTCATTTTTTCCCAATTTATAAATAACGTAGGAAGCTACACACGGCGTCGGATTGGGGGCGATTTGGTTATCGCCAATCTTAGATTCCCGTGAAACCGAAATGCAGCTTAGGCGGAAAAATGCATACCGAAAACCACTGCTGCCATGGATAGCTGATGTTGGTTGCAGTTTATTTCTGTGGCAAGTCAGGAATTTCGTCCAAACTATAATAAATTTTCAACCCTCTTTCTTTGGCAATTCTTACATCATTATCTGCTCCTTTTGATGCTCCTTCAAGGCGAAGAACTGCGTCACATTTTTCAAGAAGTCGATGTGCAACAGGATATTGTATTTCGTCCCAAATACTGTCGCCAATTTCTTTTGAACCTGCTAAGTGCATTAAAGGTAAAGCAACCCATTCTCCAATCATTGGGATATGTCCTTTACGAAACAATGGTAAAGCTACTGATTCAAGCTTGTCTAAATTTTTCTTTATTAAAACCGGGTCGTCATTTGTTCCTCCCCGATAAGGACCTGCAATAAGAATCATCATAATTTTAAAGTATTTTGTTAAGCTTTATGTATTGAAGTAACATTATTGTTTTACCGTCTTTTATTTCTCCACTTTCCATCATTTTCATTGCTTTATCAATGTCAAGCTCCAATACTTCTATGTTTTCCTCTTCGTTTTCAACACCGCCACCATCATTCACTTTCATTTCTTTTGCATACTCAGCAATAAAGAAGTATAAAATTTCCGTTACCGAACCTGGCGACATATAGGCTTCAAATATTTTTCGTACTTCAGTAATTTTATAGCCTGTTTCTTCTTCAGTTTCACGTCTAATACAATCTTCTGCATTGTCTTTGTCCAATAAACCTGCACAAGCTTCAATCAGCATTCCTGTTTCATTTCCATTTACAAATGTCGGAAGGCGAAATTGTCTTGTAAGAATAATCGTTTTTTGTTCTTTGTTGTAAAGCAAAATTGTCGAACCATTTCCTCTGTCGTAGGCTTCTCTGCTTAGAGTCCGTTTTGTTCCGTCCTTTTTCGAGTATTCATAAGTTATTTTTCTAAGTACATACCAATTGTCTGAAAGGATTTTGGTGTCTAAAATTTTTATATTGTCTATCATTTGTGGGTGTTGTTTTAAATTTCTGATAACGTTTGGCGGTATGAAAAGTTGCGGACTGCGGGCGATTTGGCTTCGCCGATTTTCAATACCTGTCAAGCCGAAAAGCAGCCCGGGCAGAAAGACACACACCGAAAACCACTGCCGCCGTGCTTGACATGTAGCTGAAGTTAGCGTGCGTTAATTATTTGTTTGATCTTCATTAAACTAGAAAATAATCTATTTGTCTTTGAAGTATGTTTTTCATATTTCAATTTGGGAATAGTAATAACTCTTTGAAGATCCTCTTCTGTAATATTTAAATATTTTAGAACTTCCATGTAGTTATTTGGCTTTGATGTAATATTATCGGTTTTATACAATTCAAGTGCTTTTTCCCTTGGTATCTCATTTCGCCTCACCATGTTACTATACTGACAAATCCTTCTTTCATGTCCATATATTTTATTTCTCACATAATTCGTAAGTGGTTCTGCAATACAATCAAAATGTTTAGAGTACTCTCTGCTATTGTCGTCTTTCCAATTAAGCTCTTTGGTAATAATATCACCCATCTCCTTGTCCGTTGGATTGTCTATATAAAACAATGGTCTAACTTCTTTTCCAAAATTGCCAGTTTTTTTATAATATGAAAGTAAAAACAAATTAAGGTTAGGATATATCAAAAAGTCGTTTATTTCTTTTCTGGTTAAGTCCTTAGCTTTTTTTAAAATATACTTAAATCTGGCTATATCTTGAATAGAGTCTGGTATAAAAGAATCTTCTTCTAATGGCGACGTACCATAAAGAATTATTGGGACTGAATAATCATGGGCAACCTTCAAAATATTAGCTTTCGTCCCTATGTCACAAGCGCCGCAAATATCTCCAGAATTAAGAAACATGTTTTTATAAATCTTTTTCTGCACCTCTGCATCCGGTTTACACACTATATGCTTGACATTTGTGATTTTTATAGCCTGTTGAATATTATCTAATGCCAGTGGACTAAAAAGCCCATTGTCATAAGTCATTGCTAATACCCTGAGTTTATAAACATTCACTGCTAAATGCAATATATAAGTACTATCCTTTCCCCCACTTAATGGTACTAAAGCATCATAGTCACATTTTTTCTTTCTTGCTTCATGAATAATTTTCAGCAATTTATCTTCACCAAGTGGCGTATAAATTCTCTGTTCAACACAAAAAGAGCATGTTCCCGATTCATTGAAAGCAATGCCAGGATAATTATCATTCAAAATGCATTTATTACAAATCTTCATGCCATTGAGTTAATATATGTATCTATGAAAAACCGAACTTTTGATAACCGGTTACGTCTTAAACTTCACTTAAAAACGGTTTGTGTTCAATTTCTGCCTGGCCGCAAAAGGCGGCTCAATCCCCATCACGTCGTGACCGGGCGGAAGGATGCCAACCGGAAACCACTGCTGCCGACCTTGACGGGTAGCTGAAGTTATGGACAGTTTATAGGTTTATTCTTTAATAATCTTTTTAATGATAGAAGATCTATCATCTTGAACTCTTAAATAGTACACACCTGATGTTATCTTCGAAAGATTAAGATTAAGCCTGATTTCTTCGGTTTGTTTTTCAAAGACAATATGCCCATATACGTCAAATAGCGAAATTGTTTTTCCGCCTGCTGATTCATTGAAAATTAAAGTCAGATTTGATTTTACCGGATTTGGATAATTCGAGACTAATGGACTCAAAATGTTCGTGGGAATATGAACTGTCGATATTATTTCAGTAGCTATACTCGTCTCAGCGACACAGTTATTTAGCATTACGCGTAAAGTTATGTTTTTTTGCCCTGAACTTTTCCACGCAACATGATATGGGCCTTGCCCCGAACCTGATATAATTTCTCCTTCATTAAAATCCCATTCATAGATAGCCGACGCGGGCGCACTTCCTGTAAACTTTATAAAGTAAAAACCATATTCAGTCGAATCGATTACTTCAAAACGAGAACTAAGTTCATATACTTCTAAAGATGCAGAATTCGACGTAATTTCTCCTACACTGTTTTTTATGAAGCAAGAATAGTTTCCGGAATCTTCAGTACCTGTATTCGATATTTTATAGGTAGCCATAGTCGCACCATCAATAGGAATGTCATTTCTCATCCATTGGAATTTGAAATCAGGTCTTCCCGAGACTTTCACTTCAAAAAAAGCGCTATCATCAATACAAATATTAGTGGATAGTGGATGTTGTGAAATATTTGGACGGATCAAATTTGAATCAACTTCCAATTTGTAAAGCTCATAACCAATCGAATCGTTATAATTGGCACCAAAATAAAGATCTCCCTTAAAATTAACCATTGAAGCGTCTGACCCTAAAGCATTCCATTTTGTTATTGAATCTGGCAAAGCTGGGTAAGTATTTTGAGAGGTGCCATCAGTAATCCATAGTTGTTTATTATATCTCCCGGAAACAAATACAATTTTTCCTTTCCACTCGATAAAAGAAGATGCGTAATCTATTTCTTTACCATCGTTTGACAGAATTTCCATGGTACTGTCAGCTGTTCCATTCGAAACCCATAATTGCGAATACAATTCATTATCATCTTGACGCGCGGTAAAAAATAATTTATTTTGTAATACATACAAATCTGAATAATCCAAACCTCCGCCATTTAAAAAAATATCTTTTACCAGGTAAGTCGAATCTCCATTCGTACACCAAAGTTCATTTCCATGAATTCCATCGTCGGCAATAAAATATAGATTGTCTTTAAATATTTTGAAACCATGAGGTTGAGAGCCTATCCCTTCTGTTTCATTTATATTTTTAAATAATTGGGTCCCTGAGTTTGTTCCATCGCTAACCCATAATTCCGATCCAAGACTATCAATGGAAGCAGAGAAATAAAGTTTATTTTTATAGACTATTGCTGAATTTAAAGTGGGTAAATACCCATTATCTCCATCCCCGATAGCTTTAAATTCGTAAGTACCATCAACGGTTCCATCGGTTACCCACAATTGAGCAGCAGTGCCGTAGCTTTTTTGCCCGGCAAAAAATAGTTTGTTGTTAAACGCAATGAACCCTGATGGTTCACTGCCCCCATTCCCGTTCGTTGTCAGCATAACAGTACCGTCGCTGGTCCCATCAGTAACAAACAATTGTCTGCCGCCCCAGGTGTCTGCCTGAAAATATGCTTTGTCATTAAAAATCTTGAAATACCTTGGTTCCGAGCTGTCTACTGATGAATAGTTTGGGTTGTTCGTTTTAATATCCTTAATCATTCTGGTATTCTCAGATGTTCCGTCCGAAATCCACGGTTCATACCCCAAATAACCATCATTCGCCGTGTAAATAATTTTAGTACCCCATACGGTCAATCCGTTTATTACAACAGGCGAATAAAAGGAGTTCGCTGCTGTTAAGCGCACTGTTCCTTCGTTGGTTCCATCTGTAGCCCACAAATCATAGAAATTCGAATTTCCTATTGATGCAAGAAACATGAGTTTATCCTGAAGAATTGCAAAACGTCCTGGCCATGAAGAATTCTCAGAAGCATTGTGCGACGAACTTTGCTTGATATCTTTTACCAATACCGTTTTCAAGGTATCCTGGCAAAATGATTCGATAACCAGGATATGTATAAAAGCAATCGTACAAATGAAGATTTTCATATAAGCAATTCATTATTTATTGAAACATTTTAACTTTTTTCTAATTCTCGATACAGTTGCCAACCGACAAAAGTCTTTGCAAATTGCCCGCAACGTTCTGCAAATACACTCAACCCGGGAGTTTACCCGATGAACTTCCTGCGAAGAGCTGCTATTAAAAATCAATTTTCTGTCAACCCTGCCTGACTGCATCATGCAGGCAGGGAAGCAACACCTGTTCGCCATGGCGAAAAACCTGACTTGGATAGCTTGCATTTATAAGGCGTATTTCTAATTTTTTACGATTTTTCTTGTTGTAACCTGATTCTCGGAGACAATTTGAATGAAATAGCTACCACGTATCAAGTCGCTAATATTGATCTGTACGATGTGATCAGAAGCTTTTTGTTTCCTAATAATCTTTCCTTGATCATCGAAAAGAGTCAGAACATACGACTGATTATTTGTTGGAAAAACCAGATTAAAACTGTTTGTCGCCGGATTTGGGAAAAGCTGAATGTCATCATCGCAAGGTATCGTTGTTGTACCTGTTGGAATCAGATGAATCACATTTGATTTTTCGGAATAGCAGCCATAGTCATAAACGATAGAATAATAATCGCCACGTGTTTTGGCAACAAAAATATTCGAGTAAGCATCGGTCACCAGAGTATCGTTTCTATACCAAAGGTTTCCGTAGTCAACATTCGATTTCAGAGTATCACCACTCTGGCTGATAACAGGAGTTGGAGCGGAATTAGCATCCGCCCGCAGTCTTACCTGAATTGTGTCCATATCCTGATCAGTGATTGTAACCAGGTAGTTGGTTGTACTGTCAGGTGCTACGGTAACGGTCGAACCTGTTCCAATTTGATCCCATACATAGTTCAGTGGTTTTGTCCCGCCGATAAAATTGGGATGAAGCACCGCCGAGTCTCCCGGGCAAAGGTTGTAAAATGGTTGTTGCAAGGCTTTTAAACGGCTTCCGCTATTTGTAGTTTTCAGGATAATACCTCCACTACCAACTGCAAAACCTGTATTGACATCGGTAAAACAAATGGATAGCAAATCTTTATCTGTACCCGAATCCAGAACAGTCCAGTCTTTTCCACAATTTTCTGTCATAGAGATTTCCCCATCTTCGCCAATCACATATCCGGTATTTTCAGTCGCAAAAAACATGTCGAAATAAGAATTCCCATGATGGAATGATTCTTCCCAATTCTTTCCGCCATCAGTAGTTTTTAGTATTCCACCAAAATCACCTGCAATGAAGGCGGTGTCCTGATTTACAAAAACTAATTTTCTTGGGTAACTTACCCCGCCAATACTTTTCTTCTTCCAATTTAAACCACCATCAGTAGTCGTCAGCAAAACTGTACAAGAATCAATTTCCCAATCATAAGAAGCAATATAACCTGTATTTTCATTCTTGAACCAGACAGAATATAAATGCTGTGTTTTGGGCGATACCTGCTTTATCCAGGTATTGCCTCCGTCTGTAGTCTTAAGGATTGTTTGATTATCGCCAACAACATAACCTGTATTTGCATTCAAAAAGAAGACAGCGTTCAAGGTTTCTGTCGTATTGGAGTTTTGTTTCTGCCAGGATGCTCCTGCGTCATTTGATTTCAAAATCTGACCTGACTGGCCTACCACAAATATGGTTTTTTCATCAGGGAGTGAAAGATCGTTTATCCAGTAATAGTCATCCCCGTTATTCAACGCGGACCAGGTATTACCTGCATCGGTGGTTTTCAGGATAAATCCGCCAAAAGTATTCGAATTGCTCCCAACCGCATAACCTGTATCCGAATTTAAAAATTTAATCTTGTTTATATACCTGTCTGTAATTGTTGACGAATTTTTATTCCAGTTAATTCCTCCGTCGGAAGTCATGATTATTCCCGAAAATTCATGCAGCCAATCACCACCTGCGCATAGACCATGAAGCGGATCGAAGAAACTAACAGAGCGCAAGTCGAATTCAGATTGAGCAATCAATTCCCAGTGTTTTCCACCGTTTGTAGTTTTTAATATGTCTTTACTTCCAACAATAAAACCGATGTCCTTATTTATAAAATTGATCGAAGCAAGATTATTATTTGTGAGGCTGGAGGGAAATTCATTCTGAATTAGCCAGGTCTCGCCTGCATCTTCCGTTTTTAATATATTTCCCATATTACCGACCAAATATCCTGTTTGCTTGTCGGTAAATACAACTGAATTAAATGGCCAGATCACCGGGAGAGCTATGGTTGTCCAGGATATACCTCCATCTGTTGTTTTAAGTGCCGCTCCTTCGTGACCGTTGCCAATGGATGCATAACCAGTGTCGGCCGAAGTAAAATAAAGGGAAGTAACACCTTGAAAATTCAAATCAACCTGAAGTTTTGTCCACGTTTTTCCTGAATCGGTGGTTTTGAAGAATTCTTCCATTCCATCACCCAAAAGAAATCCCAAAAATGAATTGACAAACAGTACTTTGGATGTATTGCGGCTGCCGTAGGAGCCTTCCCTTAAAATGATCCAGTTATTGCCGCCGTCAGTGGTTTTTAATACCGATAAGTCCTGACCGCTTACATAAATTGTGTCCTGGTTAACGACTGAAACCGACAACAAATTAGCGTTTGTATGTGAAATGATTTGTTTCCAATTTTGTCCGCCATTGTTTGACAACAAGATAGTTCCATGATTTCCAATTGCAATTACAGTATTTGAATCCAGATATTTTACCACATTCAACTGGTTCCCTGTTGGGGTTGGATTTGCCCATTTCCAATCTTGTCCATTTGCTTTAGATACTAAAGTCAATGCGACTAAAACGAGATAAGTTTTAAATATACTTATCGAATGTATTTGTATCGTATTCATTTCATATAAAAATTTGTAAGCTTTTGTATATTCCTAAAGCTGATTATTTACACCAGGAAAACTACTCCGCTGTAGCTTTTAAAATCAAGTCATCTCTCCGAAACGAAGCATAAACTTGCGGCATAACCAGTAAATCTTATCAAGTTTATCCAACTTTTCTTTTTTCACCCAATTCCCGCTTAACCCGTCCCGGGCAGAAAGACACACACCGAAAATCACTGCCGCCGCGCTTGACATGTAGCTGAAGTTATAGCCCGTTTTCATTGATTTTCTTTTATATGTTCGATTATTTTCAATCGAAGGTTTTCGAGTTCAGTGATATGATTTTCACAATTTTTCTGAACACTTTGTCTGGCCGTTTCGAATCTTTTATTTAAAGTTTTAATCTCGTCTTCACCCCCGTAATAATCGAACGCCATTAGATTTATCCATTTCTCATAATTATCTGAATACAACCTACTTTTTTTAATATCGAGAAACTCACAAGGATACTTTTCAAAATACAATCGACAGTCATGACTGATGTACTCAGCCAAGGCCCCATCAGAGATTCTTAGAACACAATTGAAAACATATAAATAAAAGGTTTTTGTTTCTGAATTTGTCGTTAAAACACTGTCAAGAAAGGCAAATGTAAAATCGTCGTCTGATGCTGCAAATTTGCCATCGTAAAATAGCTTTGAATATTTGTCGATCTCAGGATGTTTTAAGTAAAAGTCAATTGGCTTTTTGTTTAATGAATCTACAAACCATTTATTTATCTGGTACGGAAATTTCTCCGGATTATTCATTTCGGGAATCTGGCAAAAACCAACCAATGAAACAAAAATAAAAACCCATAATAAGATTACTTTCATAGTTGCTGTCTTTTAAATGTTGCTAATGCAGGAAGCTCCGCACCGCGGCGGTTTACGTTCAATTTCTTGTCTGGCCACAAAAGGCGGCTCAATCCCTATCAGATTGTGACCGAGCGGAAAGATGCACGCCGAAAACCACTGCTGCCGCACTTGACGGGTAGCTGATGTTAGGGCTAGTTTTTTCTTTTCACAATCCATATAACAATTCAATTAAGTTTTATGGTAAACTTTGAAATTTAATATCTGGTCTTTTATTTGTAAACGGTCTTGTAAACTCACTTCCAATATCAACATACTCATCAAAGAAACCACAATGCTTTAGAAAAAATTGACCGTTAATAACTCCGCCTGCAAAATCTAGTCGAGACCCTTTTCGAGCTGTATTATCTGCTGATAATCTTGCCTTATTGATTTCAACCCATAATCCATCTTTATTACAAATCCACTGATTTGAAAATATTACTTTACGGCTATACTTACCTTGTTCTGGTATGAAGTTTTCCAAAAAGGAATGGAAATGTTTTAAATAAGTTGATGTTTGAGGTCTGCGAAAACTAGCTATAAGCATCCAATTGTTTTCCTCCGGACTGTAGAAATAGGCAGTATAATCTGTTTGATTATTAAGTGCAGGCTCTCCTTTCAATAGAAACTTATAGGTAACGCCTGCTTTCCACATATACTTCAAATAACTTTGTCCGCCCGAACCTTCACCGCCAAATTCACCGGCATTAACAGCCTTTCCTTTTCTTAACAACCTTATTTGCTGGTACTGTGGGATATCTTTCGGATTATCAGTTTTATATGGACTCCATACAGAAAATAAAATACGTCTTTCATGTTTAGAATTTACTTGAATTCCAAAATAGCCTTCACCAAATCCTATGGACATAAAAAAAGAACCTTCAACATCATTTCCATTTGGTACGGTAACTTCGTTATAAAACCATTTAATGCTATCGATATTTTCTTTTGTAGAATACAATAAATGAACAGAGGGGCCTCTTTTACCCCAGTAAAATTCATCTCTGACAAAGTTTATTTTAGATTTTTCAAAATCTCCTTTGACGATAATATTAGAAACTTGAATACCTTCAGTATTGGCTGGATTAATTAAATCAAGATGATTATATCCAACGTTTCTGATTGTAAATGTATCTATTACAATGGTATCAAAAAGGGAAGGCCTTATGTTCACACTTCTTTTAATATTTCCAAAAATTGCATCAATGGTCTCATCTCGATCAGATTTAACCACAATGGCTATAGAAACTTTACAATTCTGTTTAATTGAAAAATATGTTCGTAGAGTATCTTTCTCTAGTTTCGCATAGCTTTCGCTTGTCGATACATCTTTATATGAATGGCTAATATACCAGGAGTTACCATTTACAGGAATTGAAACACAAGATTCAATATATAAGTTTCTTTTAGAAACCATCATCTTTTGATGGCTTAATGTTAAAAAGAAAACTGTACTTAAAATCAATAGAATTTCCCTCATTACTTAATTATTTCAGGTGGTTGCTTGTGCGTCTATAATTAACCCTAACGTAGGAAGCTACACGCAGAGGCGGATTGCGGGCGATTTCCTGCCTGGCCGAAAAGCAACCTGAGCGGAAAGATGCCCACCGAAAACCACTGCTGCCGCACTTGCCGGGTAGCTGATGTTAGCGGCTGGTTTTATTTTTTCGAATATAATTTTATTGCAAAATCGATAGTGAAAATATATGGAATTGCAAAAGTTAATTCAACTAATTGTCGAGTGGTAAAACTATTGACAGGATTTCCCAAAAGAGGAATAGTTGTTACAAGAACAAAAAAGAGAATTATACTAATTGCGTATTTTCGAATAGAAAGTATTCCCGGATAATCCTTCATTTTAATCTGAAAAAGAAAGACGATCAAAAAAATTGTAGCGATAATCCAAATCGCGTTTGTGGTTATAAAGATAGCTTTTGTCCAAATCGAGTCAAATATGTTGGTAAATAGATTTGCTCTTAAAATAACTTCCATAATAAGAATAGTGATAATGGAGATTTGCAAAACCTTTAATTTGTAATGCCTGAAATAATCAAAGAATGCCAACATTAAATATCCAAACGGGATTAAAAAGATAATTTTTTGAATAACTATCTGTAAGGTGTCAATCTTTGTGGGGCCTTTAAGAAAGAAGAAAAGGCTTGATGTTAAAACGTACAAAATCAAGATTGAAGACGCTAAAATGATAACATTTCTTTTTGTCTTATTAATTGTGTATTCCATATAATTATTTATTAAGATTGCTGTCAATGTGAACCCCGTCGGGTAACTTAGGCGGGTTACCCCGCCCTTGTCCCCTAAGAACCGTACTTGAACCTTTCGACTCATACGGCTCAGGCTCTCCAAAGGCGGATTGAACCACCCGACAATATACAAAATATTCAGTTTACATATTTATATCTTAACCTGTTGACGAAATAATTATCCCAAGATACGTGGAATGGATTAGCTTTACCGTTAATGAGCCTGTGGCGTTTGATTTTAAAGTTTCCAAACATGCGAAGCAAGATGGTCTTTCCATCGTCAAACTTGCCAAAGAACTGCCACTTTCGCTTTCCGATACTCATAAAGATGAGTGAAACGATTTTCCGGTATCCGAGGTTATTATGGTTTCGTCTCGCCCAGTTCCAGATGTTTCGCCACAAGATCCTGTCTAACAAGTAAAAAGATTTCTTGGAGCAGGCGTGTCTGTGGTAATTAGCCCATCCGGTAAT
The DNA here is from genome assembly GCA_963677955.2 of Prolixibacteraceae bacterium. GTDB lineage: Bacteria > Bacteroidota > Bacteroidia > Bacteroidales > Prolixibacteraceae > Aquipluma. The sequence continues at coordinate 926,357 of CAXXQR010000001.1, read as the reverse complement.
GACACGGTTCAGGTTTCGGATTAAAATTGCTGCTTGTGACCCCCTGTGTTTGCAAATAATATCCTTCAGCTTTTCTTTCACCGATTTGATTGCCTCCATTGTAGGACGTATAAGAAGTTTTCCTTTCGGGAACATTCTAATGTTCTGACCAAGGAAGTTAAACCCATCGGCGATGTGGGTGATCTTTGTTTTCTCTGGCGAAAATTGCAACCCTCTTTGTTCGAGAAAGTTCTCGATCAGGGGTTTTACCTTGTTTTCCAGAATTTCCTTGTTAGATGCGGTGACGATAAAATCGTCGGCATATCGGACAAGGTGGATTTTGTGGGTGTTGTTGTTTCGGCAACCATCGGTCCTGATTGTAATGTCGAAGGCCTTATCTATTGCTGCCTGAAGCCCGTCCAAGGTCATGTTTGCCAGAGTAGGAGAGATGATCCCTCCCTGCGGAGTACCCTGAGTTGTTGGATAGAGTTGTTTGTTTTCAATAAATCCGGCTTTTAGCCATTGTTGCAGTACCTTTTTGTCCATCGGAATGTTTTGCACTAACCATTGGTGGTTTATGTTGTCAAAACACCCTTTGATGTCTCCTTCCATTACCCAAGTTGCGCTGTCTTTTCTTGAAAGGTGTATGTAACATCTTTCAATGGCATCGTGGCAGCTTCGTTTTTGGCGAAATCCGTATGATCCATTGTCAGCCAGAGTTTCGGATATTGGTTCAAGAGCCAGAAGGTGTAAAGCCTGAAATGCCCTGTCTTTCATAGTTGGAATTCCCAACGGTCTTTTCTTTCCATTCTTTTTGAGAATGAAAAGACGGCGGAGGGGCAATGCTTTGTAGCCCTTCCTGACTATAGATAAGGCTGCCTGGAATTTTTGAGTAGGGGTTTTCCAACGCACCTGGTCAGTTCCTGGGGTGCGTTTTCCTGAATTTTCTGTAACCCGTTTAACGGCTAATAGTTTAGCAGCAAACGAGTGGGTGAGCATCCATTGCAAGGCTTTGGCCTTGCCCAGCCTGCCTTCCCTTGTTGCCTTTGCAATACGTAATTGTAATGACTTGACGGACTGTTTCACCTTCTTCCAGTCGATGGAATTCCAGTTCTTCAGCCAAGTTTCTGGTGCACAATCCTTTTGATCGGACTTCATTTGCGGTTCCTGAATAAGAGTTTTATTACAATGTTCTTGCAAAAGAGAACCAGATGGAAGTGGGCATATCCCAGTCGTTACAAAAGGGCGTTTGCTTTGTCCATCCTCCCATACCAGCCCGGCATTGTGTCCTCCTCACGGCGAACCTACCTTCTGCAACGAAGGAGCTGGACAGGCTTACCACGTTCCGTCCAAATAACAGGATAGGTTAGGTGCTGCCTGTATACCGGAAGGGCTACATCCATGTGCTCGCAGATAACGTGCTTGCATCTTGCCTTCTTGCCATTTTGGCCAATGTGTATCAACAACTTTCACATTTTCGCGCATGACGGTACGTCAACGACAGTTCACTTCTATTCACCATACCACCCAAGCCGACACCCTCGGGAATGTTGTTATCCGTCGGGGAATCTTATCCCGGCAGCTTCACACCCCAACGTTGCCATTGACGCATGTGCCGGTAGGCTACTCATGATGGAACATGAGATTAAATCACTCTAAAAAAAAGAACGTTTAATAGTTATTTGGACAGCCTCGTGTCGCACTTAATATTGGCGGTAACGTAGGAAGCTACACGCAGGTGCGGACTGCGGGCGATTTCCTGTCAAGCCGAAAAACTGCCTGAGCGGAAAGATGCCCACCGAAAACCACTGCTGCCGAACTTGCCGGGTAGCTGAAGTTAGCCGCTGGGCTTTATTCATAATATTCAATCTTTCTGGTCTCTTTATAAATCAGAACTGTCTTTTTATCACCAAAATATTCTTTCATAAAAGTATTTCTCTGAATCCAATTTCCTTTTTTGTCAAACTCGTATTCATACTTCATTTCTTTGTTAAGTGCATTGCTCTTATAAAAGCGAACCAAAGTCTTATTATAAAACTTATCAAATAAGGTTTCTTTATCTATTTGTCCAGACTTATATTCCGTAATCTTCTTTATTTGATTTTTGCTATCGTATTCATAAGTTGGCTTCATTTCGCCAAATAACTCAGATTTACTAATTAACTCAAGTAAGTTTCCTTCAGCGTCATATTTGAATTCGTTTGTTGTTTCATTTATGCTGTGTTCACCATTATCTATTTGCTTCTTGAATAGGATTCTTCCTACATTATCGTACTTATATTCGAAGCTACCCAATGTCGTATCTCCATTCTGAATATCGGTTTGCTCAACCAAGTTACTATACTTGTCATACTTAAAAAATGCTTCAAACTTTAATGTATCATCAGAAATCACTTGGGCTGAAAGTTGCTTCCCTGTCAATGTGTCAAATTTCGCTTTCTCGATAGATTTTGTAGGCATGACAAAATTCTCAGAAACTGATTCAGTTCGATAGCCATGTTTGTCGTACTGATTTTTTATATACTGTTCCAGTTTTCCGAAATTATCAAAAGTCTCTTGATATAATATATTTCCAGTTTCTGAGAACTCTTTACTAAATTCAATAATTGGCTTATCAGTTTTTTCTGTTTCAAAATCAGTCACATTGGCTCTGTATTGCTCAAGCTTCTTTACTTTTCCAATCAAATTTTCACGCTCCCAAGCATTAGCAAAATCCTTATATTTTGGTTTGTAATCTATGTTGTTACACCCAAACAACAATGTAATAATCAATATTTGAATAATCTGTCTTTTCATGTTCGCAATGGTTTCCTAGCCTTGCGGCTAACTACTATTTAACATCAAATATACCTTCCTTTTTCCAATTATTATGAAAAATTACCTGATTTATTTGATGTTCAATACAGGTTTATAAGCGATTAAATACCTTGTGTTTCTGTATAGTACATATTTTGTTAGCTTAACCGCTCTCCCTCCCCCGTTGAAAGGGGGAGGGGAGGAAATGGGAGGAAACAAATATTATTCTTCCGGAGCCGAACCGTCCGGCGTGTTGTTTTCCTCGGGTTTTTCGTAGCGCGTTCCGTAGTCAATAATTTTTCGTGCGTTTAGGTATGCGCTGTAAAAGTCGGGATGCGACTGTTTAAACATCACCATCAGGCGGTCGGTTTGTTCAGCAGTGATCTTCAGGGCTGCCTTCGTCAGTTCCTTAATCTTCTCGTTGGCCACCTTACGCTCCGCAACGGTAACCCGTACATTGGGCAACGACGTCTCGTAGATCCCGGTTTGTTCCCGTAGCGCATCAATCGTTGTGGTGGTTACTCCATACGATTCCAGTCCGGCGAGCTTTTTGGTCAGCAGACTGGCCGGCGAACGGGCGTTTGTAGCCAATTCGTTGTTACGCATGTTCTGGAAATGTGAGATCGGGTAGTCGACTTTCTGCTTCAGAACAGGATCGTTCTCTTGCGATGCATAGGCAAACAAAGTCGACGATAATCCAAAAACAGTATCAATAAGCGCTTCCTTCTGGTTTTCCTTGTCAATAGTCAATCCCGAATTGTTCTGGCTGACTGTTTCTTTAATCGATTCGATTTCACCGAGTAGTTCGCCGGTTTGACCAACAGCATTGGTCAACGGAATTGTTGCTTGCCAGGTCGGCCGGTTCTGTTCCATCAGGCTTAAAGTCGCCTTCAGCATGATCAGCCTGTTTTCAGTTTTTTTTATCCATAATCAATTCATTTTAAAGGTTTTGAAATTTGGTTTTATTGATATCCGAAGGTTCACATCCGAACCTCGCCCGAATATTCTGCTTTACTGTCACCTTCTTTTCACAGTCCGCTGCCTCTTGAATCCACTTCAACACGACTTGAATTGACTTCGCCGCTTCTTGGATTGACATCGTCGCTTCTTGAATCGACATCGTCACCTCTTGAATCGACTTCGTCGCCTCTTGAATTGACATCGCCGCTTCTTGAATGAACTCCGTCGCGCTCTGGAAAGATATCGTCGCTTCCTTTTTGATTTCCGCCTGTTCAGTTATCCCTTTCGTTTGGTTGCAAAAGGGCACGACCGTTTCAATGAGCTATTGAACCAACTTCAAAGAGGTGTTTACCAAAATTTAAACTGTGCTGATCGGTATTGTTTGACGCAACAATCCTCTAAGATCTTTAGCAAGCCGACTGATTTTCAGTCAATTTACTAAATTATGTCATATAAGTGATGCTTGTTTGGATATATTTTACTGAATATTAATGAATTATGTGGTATTTTACATGAATGGTTGATATTAGTCGATGAGACGCCAATGTACGCTTTCGGGCGTCTTGCCCAAATCAGGATGACTGGGATTAATGACTTTTCATACTGCCTTTCTCATGCCCGTGAATCACATAAATGAGCTGAGTGATATAAATCATTTGGCTCTCATTGATGTAACCCGATGGCCATTTTGTAGGCCAATGCCGATTCGGAAACCGGTGTAAGTGCATCCAGCAAACCGGTGTAAGTTCCTTTTTCGGAAAGTTCGTTGGCAACTTTTTTAATTAAAGCCAAAGTTGCTTTCATCAATCCTGAACCCAGGCTTAACCGGGCAACGCCTAAATCCTGCAGTTCGCTTACCGATAAAGGTAATCCTCCGCCAATGGTAGGATTTGAAAGAATATTCAGGGGGGCATTAATTTCCTTAACCAATGTTGAAATCGTTTCTTTTTCCCAAACAGGTTGCACGAATATGCAGTCGGCACCTGCCTCCCGGTATTTGTTGCCGCGTCTGATCGATTCAGCTACCTTTTCCCGTGTCGAACCTGACGAAGTATAAAATGAATCGGTCCTTGCATTTATGACCAAATGAAAGCCCAGTGAATCAGATAATGCCCGAATAGCCGATATCCGCTCACAAAACTCCATCTCATCAATTAAATCCGGACTTAATTCAATACTGTCTTCAATGTTTATTCCAACAATCCCGGTTGCGATAATCTTTGTAACCGATTCTATTATTTCATTTACATTGTTTCCATACCCGGCTTCAATATCTACCGTTACCGGAACCTTTACAGCATTTACGATCCCGGTTATTACCTGAATCATTTCCGATAATTGTATGACTTCGCAGTCAGGATAACCCAGAGAGGCAGCAATTCCCATACTGGTTGTTGCGATTGCCTTATAGCCACAAGCTTCTATTAATTTGGAACTTCCGGGGTCCCAAGAGTTTAACAGAACCAAAATCTCTTTGTCCTGATGAAATTTCAGGAACATTTCAGCTTTTTCCTTTTGAATACCTGAAACCATAATCCTGTTTTTTTAAATTGGTTTAAATACATACAACTTCTGAACTGCCGGAAATGTTCCAGAAATGCAAACCGGTTGGAATTTTATACGATGAACGTCCCGCGAAGCACTGCTTTTCAAATTATGGCTTTCCTGTCAACTCAGCCTGACTGCACCAAGCTGGAAAAGAAGCAACACCTGTTCACCCTGGCGAAAAACCCGACTTGCGGATATTTTGCTGTAAACAACCCAACTGCTGCTCTTATTATTCTTTCAGTTTCGGTTCAATGATTGGGTGACGAAACATTATTATCCCAAAGAATACACCAAATACAAGATAAATAACTCCTGTTGCCCAAATGATTTGCGACGAATTGGGATTGGAAATCAGCCCTTTTGTCAATGCAAGTCCAGCTATCAAAAAATGTGTAAAATTGGCAACTGCTAGGGGGCGGTTATAAATTCCGCCGATTAAACTCGACTTAGTCATCCAGTTGAGCATTCCAAAAGCAAAATAAAGTGCTCCGAGAATTTGTACCAAAAGCAAAACAGGTTTATTGGTGTCAATATTTAGTTGATCTAATATGGTGTCGGGTATAAAAGTCAGGAATATCCCCGCCGCACCCAAGGTTACTGCACTCAATGTCAGTACGATTTTTGTAAACATATGCTTAAGTTTCTTTTATCAGTTCTATTGTTTCTCAGTCCGTTTTTGTGTCTGTTTCTCAAAATTGAGTTACCATATTTTCGGGATAAGTCGTTGCTTTGTCTTTTGTGTATATCCGGAATATCCGGATAGTTCCTTTTTCAAGGTTTCATCTTCAAAATAGGTTCTAATGAATAATAGAATGATGGCTGTTACTGTCGGGATTATGCTCCAAATTGAAGCTGTAATTAAAGGTATCGAAGCCAATGAAATTGTCATTCCCAAATACCCCGGATGCCTGACGATTTTGTATACACCCGTGTCGCAGACAGTATGTCCTCTGTCTGCTTGTATTCTTACAATGCTTGAAAAATATTTATTTTCTTTTCGTGCTGCCAAAAAAATAACTTGTCCAAAAATTGTCAGAATAACCCCTAAAACATAAACGATCCAATGAAAATTTGGAGACCATTGATAACGTCCGGAATCTAATCCGGCAACAGCTATAGTGGCCAAATAGGTCAAACTGGATAATCCTAAAATCAGTTTGTCCCACGATTTTGCTCCTTCTCCAACTTTGGACCGTTCCATCATAAGTTCTGAGTCGTTTCTGATTGACCAAAAATTCATTAGAGCACCAATAATATTTGTTGCTAAATAGATCCAACCCTGTAGGTAGTTAATTTTGCCGGCACATGCGAACAGAATTGCGGAAAAGACAAGTGTCGTAAATAAAACTTTTATTAAAAATTTTGCTTTCATAATTGTTTATCGTTGTCTAGTAAGTTTATCCTGAAATAGCATCCAGAATGATTGTTAACGTTTCGCTTTTACACAGCTCGGGGGCTTCCCGATGAACTTCCAACGAAGAATTGCTTTTCAATTTATTGCTTTTCTGTCAACCCTGCCTGACTGCATCGCGCGCAGGGAAGCAGCACCTGTTCGCCATTCCCCAAAAACACCTTGCAGGGTATTTTGCCGTTGGCGGGTGGCGTTCTTTTCTGTTGTATCTATTGGTGTTTATTTGTTTCTGCTTTTTTGTTGAAAAATTAGTTGATTAATTGTTTTTCCATTGTTGAATAATTACACAAACACCCGATTCATCATTCAACGCAAATTCTTTTGCTCCCCATGGTTTGAGCGAAACTTCTCGTGAGTTTTGGTGAAGTAATTCAGGAAATGCAGTTCGCACTTTGTCATAAACTTCTTCAATATTTTCCGTTTCAAGTCGCATTTCCGGTCTGTCTTTTTCTGCAAATTCTTTACTTTGGATTAGGTGAATACCTATTCCGTCTTTTTCGATTACGCAAAATGGCTCTTCCGCTTGCAAGTCATCATATTCAATTTTAAACTCAAGACAATCAACAAAAAGTTTCAGCCCAACTTTGACGTCTGAATAAAATATGTTCGGTAATAGTTTCGTAAATTTCATCGTGTTTGTTTTGTTCTTTAACGTTAACTTCTATTTGTCCGTTTCAGTTTCTAATATCGTCACGCTAATGTTGCGTTTAGTCTTACGATTTCCCGCATCGTTCTGCCACACGCAGAGCGGAACTTTATCCGATGAACTTCCAACGAAGCACTACAACCCAACTTGCCGGGTATTTTGCTGTTATGGGCTGGGTTTTAATTTTTCCCAAATTTATATCCAACCGTTAACCCGAATACTCTGTTTTTAATTTTATAGCCGTTATCCGGAGTTGCTGAAATGTTCGCTAATCCTAAATTATAGTACAACCCGAATTGGATAGAGCTAATCTCAGTTCCAACAGATGCTGTCACTCCAAAATCCGGGCGTTTGAAAGTATCACCACTATTTGTGCCCCACTTAATAGTTTGGTTATGTGTTTCTGTTTGTCCATTAGTTATCAATTCAGATTTGACTTTTCCACTTAGTCCCAATCCAATGTATGGGCCCAAGGCTCCGAAAATTTTAGTTTGACCTACATTAAAGTATGCTTTCCCAGTTAGTGGAATGTCTAGATAAAGAAGATTCTCCGAATCATTGTGCTTGTACGTCTGATCGCCTATCGTTTCTGTTACACTATTCTTAAATCCATTTGTTGACAGGAGTATCCCGCTTTCAAAAGCAACTTTTCCTGAAATTGGGATCTCTGCGGTTAATCCAACATGAAACCCAGGTTTTGATTTGAAATCTTTACTATAAGTAGTTTCATTATCTTTTACCAGCAAGTTTGATAAATTCAACCCGCCTTTAACGACAAAACTGATTCTTTCTCTTTTTTTATCTTCCAATTTTGAATCACTCTGAGCAAATGTTGCTGTCGCTACTGATGCAAAGAAAATTAATGCTAAAATCTTTCTCATATTACTCCTTTTATCTTTCCTGCTTATCAGGAATTTCTGTTTTATATCGTTTTTATAAGTGGTTTATGGTTCCACTTTTTATTTTAATTTATTGCCTATCAAAATTAATTGTCCAAAAGTGTCAACCCGAATTGTCACAAGTTTAGAATGTCTGTCCGATGTGCACCGTCTAACCTTGCCCTATACCGTAGGAAGCTACACGCAGGTGCGGATTGCGGGCGATTTCCTGTAAAGCCGAAAAGCAGCTTGAGCGGAAAGATGCCCACCGAAAACCACTGCTGCCGACCTTGCCGGATAGCTGATGTTATGGCCTAGTTGTTCATTTTTCTTTTTTTTCTTTTTGTTCACAATCGGAGACGCTTCGCCATTTCAGTCCCATTCGAATGGTCAAATTTGTTCTGTAATGGAACAAAAGTGTCGATATCTAAATTCCAAATTTTTACCTCCTGCTGTTTACGTCTTTATTCTTAACCTCCTCGTAACTGTCAAACCAAAATCTTAAAATAAATAGATGTCAGCAAAATGTGTTTTAATCTTACGCGCTGTTGATAAATTTATTAGCCTTCACTGTATTCATTGGCTTCCAAAGAAGAAGTATAACAAACAAAGTACTAATTAAAAAAATGGATATACAAACGATTAAATTTCTCTGATCTAAACTCAAATTTTCGTAATTAAGTACTCCGATAAAATTAGCAAAACAATGTGATATCGAAGAAACCAATATGGAATTGGTTTTATAGTAGAATATACCCAGTACTATTCCCGCGACAAAAATCCCAGCAAAATCTTCATATCTCAAATGGGCAAAACTAAATATAAGACTTGATAAAATTATAGCTTTTGTAGGTGAATAACGTAATAAAAATTGCCTTAAAATCAGTCCTCTATACAGTATTTCCTCAATAAAAGGAAACAAAATCCATTTCGATGTACCGACAATGAACAAAGTTTGACTATTAATTGAAGTACCAAGAAACCTTATTTTTGAATCCATTAATAATTTATAGTAGATATCCACCTGCTGAAGCGGGATTACGATAACGAATTTAATCAACAAAATAACTATTATTAACCTAAATAGTGTAACCAAATCCGGAAGGTCAAAGTAATCCCATATTTTAATGTTTGTTTTCCTTATAAGATACACGATGTAGGGAACAAAGTTTAACCCCATAGAAATGACCTGAATACTTTGATATAAAATTGAATTGTTATGCTTATAAATCAATACAGTGGTTATTGTCCATATAATCAGATTCGTTGCCGCCCAGCATGAAATAATTAGCAATGCCTGCCAAAAATTTGGAAATACTTTTTCTTTCATTAATGATTAGTTATCAATTCCTTGTCAAACCTGAACAACGATTCACCATGCGATTACAATTGGCCACAACGTAGGAAGCCACACGCAGGTTCGGATTGCGGGCGATTTCCTGTCAAGCCGAAAAGCAACCTGAGCGGAAAGATGCCCACCGAAAACCACTGCTGCCGACCTTGCCGGGTAGCTGATGTTATGGCCTAGTCGTTCATTTTTCTTTTTTTTTTCTTTTTGTTCACAATCGGAGACGCTTCGCTATTTCAGTCCCATTCGAATGGTCAAATTTGTTCTGTAATGGAACAAAAGTGTCGAGTCGAATATTGCTTATTTTCACTACTTTCCATCTCCTTCCATAATTAAAAACCTCTAAAATAATTCTGCTTTGTCCAAGCCGGATGTACTCCCTATGTAGAACTGCTTTTCTTACTGATAGCTGTCTGGACTAATTTCCAGAGAACCAAACGTTAATTTTTAATAATTTTATACGTATGAAATTTCCTATCATTGGAATTTAAAATATATACGATATATATTCCTGATTTGAAATTATCAATATTAATAGTCATGTCTTTTTGATATGTTTTGCTTTCAAAACATATAACACCTAAAGTATTTACTATTTTAATTATTTTTTCGTTGTTATCAATTGGCACAGTTATCTTTAAAATATTATTGACTAGATAAGCATTGAATAATTCTATGTTTGTATCAATTTTGTTATTAATAAAGTCATATGGGCGGATAATTTTAAAGCAATCTGCGTTATTATAAATTTGAATTCTCACAAGATTATAAATTGTATCAGATTGATAAATCTTTCTAAGAGCTACAAAACCAACATCATTAGAATTCCAACCGAATTCATAATTTAACGTGCAGTGATAACCATAATATATTTCTGCATGCAAAACACAAATACTATCGATAAATGTGTTTTTATCAGTGATAACGTCACCGTACTGAATCTTAGTTGCTTGCTGTTTTTGTATCCAGCCATACACAAATCCACTATAGTGAATTTGATATCCATTTTGAGGAGATATATAAATGTATTTATTAGTTCTAGGAAAATCACAGGGTGAAATATCTTGCTGCCTCCATAGTACTAAGTCGTTAATATTATCTCCATCTATGTCGAGATTTAGAGAGTCATCTGAACAAATACTATATGAGATAAAGTTAAACATTGAAAAATGCAAACTATCAGCAGTTAAACTCTGTGAATAGCTATTATACATACTGAAAAAGCATAAAGTTATAACATATAATGTCTTTATATTCATTGTTTTAATGTTTTTATATTCATTCCATCTCCGTCTATATTTTAAAATCTTCGGAACTGTCACTAATGGCTTTCGCAAAGCCGATTCCGTATTGAATGGTGAAAATGAGTCACCAGCGGATTCTGCGTTAAACAGAAATGCTCGTTGAAAAACGAAAACCTGTCAACCCTGGAAAATCTAAAAACCACTTTTTTGTCAAACATGCCCAATGTTAAAGCACGCGACTACAATATGCCATAACGTTCCGCCGCTACACGCAGGGCGGGAGTTTTCCGATGAACTTCCTACGAAGATTTGCATTCCAAAATTTCAATTTCCTGTCAACGAAGCACTGAAACCCGACTTGCCGGGTAGCTTGCTGGCATAGGGTGTTTTCATTCTTTTGGTTCTTTATCATCAATTATTTGTTCTTGTTCATAACCAAATTTGATATTATTAATCATTCTGGTTTCATCATAAAATGCATTTGAGAATCCTAGCATTGAAGCTATCATTATTAAGTACATAATTCTTTTTAACCCGTGAAGAAATGATTTGATAAATTGTAAAACGGAGTTATTCTTATTTGATTTATACATTTTCCAAAAGATAAATTATTAGACATATTACTTGTCAACACATGTAATAAATTACTCGTTGGGCAGAATCTATTTACTAGATTTCCCCTTTTGTATAAATCTGAATGTTCACTAAATGAATATTTTAATTCATTACTTTTAGGATATATCTGTCTTAGTTTATCTATTTTTAAGCATGAAATGGCTTGAGTTTTTAAAATATTTTCAATTTGACAATTGTAGTATGTATGGAACTTTCCTATCGAGAAAGTGAAATATTGAAAATTGCTTCTCTCGCAGTAAAATTGTCTATAATGGTAAGTCCTGCTATGATAAAAACTAAACTCATTTTTTTGAACATATTCCGCAGTTCGATAATAATCGAGAAAGTTGAATCGAGAATTAGAAGAATCTCCAATTATCAATAAACTGAAGATTAAAAAGAGGGGAATTATATTTTTAATATTTCGTCTCAATTCTGCTGTTTTAGTTTAATCGTTATCTAAAAGTCAAAATGTTTCAAGTTGCACGCGTTTAAATACCCTATAACGTTTAAATAGCAGCAAATATAATCCACTTTTTTAGGTATTATTGATTGCCAGGAAAATTATCTTTCTGATAACCAGTATCCATTCAACAACAAATCGCTGAGGTACTTTTGAAGATTTTCTGTGCCGAATATCAGCCAGCCTACTCAGATTTTTTTGCAGAGTCGACAGGTAATCTGCATGAAAAAAGACAGGTTTTAGTCGGGTCAGTCAAGTACATCAAACAAGTCACGGCCTTAAAGCATGATGTTAATTATTCGAAAACTCAACGAAACAACGCAGAGGGCGGTTGACTACTTTCCGCAAGAAGTATGTTTTTGGGGAAGAAAGTTGTGGCTTTTATGTGCGTTCACTCAATTTGTGCTTACTGCCTTAGAATCTTTTCCATAGCCCTTCCTTTGCCCAGTTCATCAATCAACTTATCCAAATATCGAATCTTTTGCATCAGTTCGTCTTCAATCTCTTCCACACGATATCCACAAATTACACCCGTGATTTTCGAAACGTTCGGATTGATTTGTGGAGCCCCGGCAAAAAAGGTTTCAAAATCAGTATTCTGGTCAATGTGTTGCTGTAAGCTTTTTTCGTCGTAGCCAGTTAGCCAATAAATAACGGTATCAACTTCTGTTTTTGTGCGTCCCTTTTTCTCAGCCTTTTGCACGTACAACGGATATACACTGGAGAAAGCGGCTCTAAATATTCTGGTATTATTCATTTTACTCAACTTTTCGTTCAAAGTTAATTTCCCCTAGTCAGATCAATTTTAGCAAGCTTGTCCGTGAATTACGGACAGCAATTTATGATTTTTTGTGATTATTTTGGCCAAAATTCTTTTCTGGTTTGGTTGAATCGGTGAAGATTAAAAACTCCACTTCAGGCGTCCGAATGCAATTTGCCCGATGTCGCCAAACTCGGTTCCGGCATCGCCAAAGAAGAGTTGGCCGGTAACCATTAATTCCAGATTGTTCAGGAGTGAATAGGTAAGTGCCGGACCAAAATAAAACGAACCGTCGGACGGATTGACAATCCCGGAGAAACTGCCGGTAAATAGGGGAGTGATGGGTTTCGATATTTGTCCGAATAGCGAATAACGTGCAAACGACAATTGTTTGGCCGACATGTCGGGATTGAAAAGCACGTTCATTCCACCGGCTTGCCCCGTTTTCCCATTGCTGGTATACAGGAAACTGCTGTGAATGTACAGACTGTTTTTGAACGTATAATCGGCCGAAACCGAAGCTACGGTTGTCCGCACTGAACTGCTTACGCGCGGTTCGAAATGTGTAATCTCGCCCCGAAAACCGGCACCATAAATGTCGCCTGACCAGCCTCCGCCCAACACCCAGTCGTTGCCTGCCTGTCCGCCTAAAAATTGGAAATCGTAATTCCATTTTGTGAATTTATACATTCCGGCAATCGCCGAGCGTGCCGAATTTCGATTGGGCTTATAAACCAGTTCTGCCGACGAAGTGACTCCTGTGTAATATTGAACGCGAACAGCATCGGTGCCCGGGCGTTCCTCGTAGTCGAAGTCGAAATATGAAAAGGTGTTGAAAATATCGTTGGGATTCCAAACGAAATTAATTCCCCAATTGACGCGTTGGCGACCCGTGCGAACCTGCCATTTGCCGGAGGTGTAATCGATGTAGGCCCGGTCGAACATGGAATGTACAAACCAACCTGTTCCGTTCGCGGTGATCCACGATAGATTGACCAGGCCGTTGTCAACATTCACGGTTGATTGATATCCCGGATAATCCTTAACCAGGTTGCCAAACATCAGGCGATTTCGCATCTCAACCACCGTTGTGAATTTGGAACTGGTGTACCATTTAAAATTCAGCCGGTTATGAAGAATATTCATGCCCAAATTGTTGACATCAAATCCCGGAATGGGCGTTTCGGGTGAATAAAACATGTAAAGTTCTTTCACATAGCCATTCAGGCTTACTTTGCTTTCCTGCGCAAATCCTGCACAGTTGAAGAGCATCAAAATCGTCAGTATTTTAAGATATTTCAGTTTATTCATCGTTCTGTTGCGTGTTACGAGATACGAGTTCCAGGTTATTCGGGATGTTCCAAAGTCAACTCAAAGTGCCAGCCTTTGCTACAATAGCTTCCCCCTTTGGGGGAGTTTGAGGGGGCTTCTATTTCGTTTTATAGTCTCCGGCGTAGTCGATCACACATATCGATTTGTAATTTGGATGGGTTCCGTATGATACGCCCGCAAACCGGAAACAAGGATTCAGAATATTTTTTCGGTGGGCACGATCCGCAACTCCGTCATCAATCAGCAGAAAAATCACGATTTGCCGCGCTTCAAAACTTCCGTAGGTAATGTCTTCTGCTGAACAGATATCCCATTCCCCGTATTTTTCTATGCGCTTTTGCGGAGTCGATCCGTTTCTGGCGATGTGTCCAATTCCCCCGTTCTTCTGTTGATCGGCAACCAGATCATCGGACGCACTGGCCAATCCCTCGGCAGGACTTAGCATTGGCAAAGGCGATAATTGTTGAAGCTCGCGAATACATTCTTTCAACGGATTGATACCCTCCTGCGTTTTTACAGGTTCTTGTCCGGGATAGCTAAATATTTTTCCATCGTAAGAAGTTTGCAGTTCTTCCAGGTATTCTTCCACATATCGTTGCGGGTTGCTCCTGACCTTATTAAGCTCCAACATAACATTCTTCTCCAGTTCGCTTAAATAACTGGCATCCCTGGCTGTGTTCAATTCGGCTGGCCATGGCGTTTCCTCCTGAAATTTTTCAGGAGTACCAATCCAGAAAAAGATTGAGAAAAATAGTAGCAATAAGTGTTGCATGCCGGAATCTGAATTTCTGTTTATTTTGAATTTTAACCACATAGACACATAGGTCACATAGGAAAATATTAAAAATGTGTTCTATGTGTCTATGTGGTTAAATTATTTCTGTACATCGCTGATAATCTTTCCGTCTTCCAGCGTAATTACCCGGCGGGCTTTGTTTACCACCCGCTGATCGTGGGTACTGAAAATAAACGTGATATTTTCCTTTCGGTTGAGTTCTTCCATGATATCGAGCAGATTCTCGGTCGATTTACTGTCGAGGTTCGCTGTTGGTTCGTCGGCCAAAACAAATTTGGGCTTCGATGCCAGTGCCCGAGCCACTGCAACGCGCTGTTGTTGTCCTCCGGAAAGCTTTGAAGGGCGACTATTCACACGCTCTCCCAAGCCAACCTGGTTCAGTAAATCTTTGGCACGCTGTAGCCGTTCTTTTTTGTCGATACCCTGCATTTGCATGATAAATTCTACATTTTCGACGGCAGTCAGAACCGGTATCAGGTTATAGGCCTGAAAAACAAATCCAATGTTCCGGAGCCGGAAGTCGATCAGTTCCGACGACGACAAGTGCTGAATATCGGTTCCGCCAATGGCAATTTCGCCTTCGGTTGGTGAATCGAGACCACCAAGCATATTTAAAAAAGTAGTTTTTCCTGAACCTGATGGGCCGACAATGGCCGTAAATTCACCTTGTTCAATCGTTAGATCAATACCGTTCAGCGCATTGACTTTCACTTCCGAACTGTTGTAAATCTTTTTCAGGTTTTTAACTTCAATGACGTTCATATCTATATAAGTTTCAAGTTTCTTCTTTAAATTGTTTCGTGTTTCGTGTTTCAGGTAAACAACTCGTAACCCGTAACTTGTAACCCCCATCACATATTCACCCTCACTGCTTCCGCCGGTTTTAATTTCAGCGCTTTCATGGCCGGATAAATGGCGGCAATAATTCCGGTAATAATTACCATGACTGCAATTTCAAACGAAATGCTCCAGGAAAGCTTGGTGTAAACCAGCGTGTCGAATCCCATCGATTTGTAGGCTGTTGACCATGCTCCCAAATCAATTCCTTTCACGCCGAAATAGAGATTCAACAGCCATCCGAGCACGATTCCGCAAACTCCTCCGACCAGCGAAAGCATCACGGTTTCGAGCAAAATCATCATAAACACGCGAAATTTATTCATCCCGATGGCCATCAGCATGCCTAGTTCTTTGGTTCGCTCAAGAACCGCCATCAGCATGGTATTGATGATTCCGAAAAGCAAGGCCAGCAAAATAACGCCCATAAAAATCATCATGGTCAGGCCGAAACTGCTTTCCACCAGACTAACATCGGGCATGATTTCGCGCCATGTTTTTACATCGAGTCCCGGAAGTTCGCTTTGAATGGTTTGATCTGCCAAATCAAGTGCTTCGTTGTTATTCAGCAGAACTGCTATTTCATGACACGAATTTGGATCCATCACCATAATCCGGCTGATGTCGTCGTTTCTGACAAACACACAACTTTCATCAAATGCAGTATTGGAGGTTTCGAAAATACCTTCCACTTTAAACGCGGCCCCGGTCATATTCCCCTGCATATCCTGAAGGGTAATGACCACTTTCGACTTCAGTTTGATTTTCAGTTTATCCGCCAGTTTTTTACCGACAATGATTGGATTTCGTTTTCCTTCTTCGAAATAAGTTCCTTCAATCAGGCGTGTGTAAAGGTTGGTCACCTGTTTTTCATCTTCAGGAACAACACCGGTTACTTTAACGCCGGAACTGGTTGTTGGTGACTGAATCATCGTATTCATAATGATCCGGCTTGTTGTAGCCTTCACTCCTGAAACTGAGCGGATGACTTTGGTGACCGAATCGGCATTCGCAATCACAAACTTTTTATCCGGATTATTCAGGTATTCATTGTGATGAATTTGGATGTGCGAAGCTTCGGTTTTGATGGCCGTGTTGATGCGCTGATCGACCATTCCCTGATAAAAACCCATGTAAAAAACTCCGGAAGCGAGCCCCAGGCAAATGGCCACTAAAATCACCAGACTTCGGGTTTTACTTCTCCAGATATTTCTCCAGGCAACTGCTAAAATCATGATTTACAAGTTTAAGTTTATGAATGGAGCGCTTTGATCAGCTTCAAATTGAGCGTTTTAACCAAAGGATAGATATACACAGTCATTGTGATGATAAAAATAATGAGCAACTGACGGGCAAAAACAAACCACTGCGCCGAGAAAAACATGGCCGCCTCAAAACCAAACTGTTCGTAGGCTTTTGCTGCTTCTCCCGTAATTGGTATTGGATGATAAACAAGGTAGAGAATAAGCGGTAAGCTAACTGCAAAACCTGCCAGAACGCCCACAAACCCAAGCAAAGTAGTTTCGTAGAACAAGATTTTGCTCAACCGGCTTTTTTGCATGCCAATGGCAATCATGATTCCCATTTCTTTGCGGCGTTCGGCCATCATCATGATAACTGTCCCGAAAATCCCGAAACCAACCAACGCATATAGAATTCCTTTGGTAATATAGGCTCCGGAGCGGTCGGCATCGATCATGTTTTTCGTCACCGGGTCCATTTCGTCCCAGGTCATGATTTCGAATTGCTTGCCCAACTCAGCTTTTAGCCGGTGTTTTATTTGGTTGACTTTTCCATAGTCATTCACCATCAGCACCAATGAGGTGTATTTCCGAGGAACGGAAAAAAAGTTTTGTGCATGTTGAATGTCAATATATCCGCCCAAACTATTCATGGTTGGCGCCGGAAATTTCAGAATACCACGCACCGGGAAAAGTGCTGCAGCCGTAGCTCCGTGATAGCCCTGACTGATCAGCACGAGTGTGTCTCCAACATCCACACCAAGGTTTTTGGCCAGATTAACCGCGAGAATAATGCCATCATCGCCCGGTTTCAGGTAAGAGCCTTTTTCAATCCAGTGCGACAAGTTGCTCATTTGGTTCTCTTTCTCGGGATCTATACCAATCAGCGCTGCTCCTTTGGTGCTCGTTTTGTACGACATCAGCGTAAATGATTCGAGCCTTGGCACATACGACGTGATGGACGGATTGCTTTTCAAAGCCTGTTCGAGCGAATCGTTCGGGGTAAAAGTATAGTCGATGGTCTTATTTCCCCAGTATTCAGGATGGTGAACCTGAATGTAGCCCGAATAAAAACCAACCACATTGTCGATCATTTTCGAGTAGGTTCCTTCCTGCATCGAGGTCATGAAAGTGCTGAGCAATACCCCGAAAAAGATGGATGCCACCGTAATCAACGTCCGGCGCTTGTTCCGCCAAATGTTTCGCCATGCAAGTCTTATATTTGTAGTCATAAGGATTGATTTACTGATGGATTGAAGGACTGTTGGATTGAATTTCTGAATTACTGAAGGATTGACTCATGATGATATACTTTTTCTGGCTTTTGACATGATCTTTAGGATTTCTAGGCTTTCGTTGTAAAGATTTTGGGCTAATTCCGATTCGTTCACTTTTGATGTAATGATCAGGTCGAGCCACATTTCTGTTTCGTCAGCTTCCTCAACAACAATGCTTAGTTTGCTAAAGAATTCTGCTTTCGATCTTGCTCTGCAAGCCGCTCTGTAATTGGCGTACACCGATGTTCCGGAACGAAGAAGTTGATTCATCAAAACTTTGGATTCCGAATTGAAAGGTGTCTGTTTCGAAAGTTCAATCAGATTCAATGCAAACCTTCTCAATCTGGCTTTCATTTCTTCGCGGTAAGCAATTTTTTCAGAAGCATCCATATATCTTGCTGTTTATTTAATTCTATCAATCTATCCTTCAGTCCATCTGTTACTTCAACTTCTTCATATTCTGAATCGAGAAAAAATCTTCCTTCAGTGGAACGTTGAACTTGGTGTCTTCAAAAATCATGATGGTTTTCTGTCCTTTTTTGTCGGCCGGAATCATTTCCATTCGGGTCGGAATCACGCGATCATCCATCTTTTTGATGTCACTCAGAATTTCGGTATTGACCAAAACGCCATCCTCATCGTAGAACTCGGCTTTCAGCCACAGAAAATCCTGCTTGCTCACCCACATCAGCACTTTCCCCCAGACCACCGGCGCATTTTCGAGCGGAATGAGTTCCACTTTGTAGCACGGGTAATTGTCAATGGTTTCTTCGCCAAGCAGTTTGTGTGTGTAATCTTTCACGATCGACGATTCGCGCACCAGGTCGTCGTTCGTGAAATCTGACCCCATCCACGACTGCATCATCATCGAGGGCGGCACTTTTACCAAACGTTCGATGGTGGGCACCCAGTTCCACATTTCGTTTTTACGCTTCAGGAAAACCTGGCCTTTTTCTTTGGCCGGTGCGGTCACGTAAATGAGTGAATAATCTGTTCCCAGCGACCAGCTTTTCATTGAAATGGTTCGCGACCAGGTTGGACGCTGTATGGTCATCGAGAAGCTTCCGGTACTTGATGTTCCCCGAAATTTCTCGTCTGATTTTCGCACAATTTCCTTGATGTCGATGTCTTGTGCGAATGCCGAAAGGACAAACAGGCCTAAAAGGAGTGTCATTAATTTTGTTTTCATACTGCTTTGTTTTTGTTTCCCGATTGAATAATCCGGAATATTCCATCAATTATTTTTACTTTCATCTGATCGATAGGGAAAATATCCGGCGCGACAATGGCATAAAGGAAAGTTCCCTCAAGCATAGCGCTGATGATCATCAAATCACCTTCCGGATCAGAACTCCCCTTGCTTGCTATAAATTCATACATCATCCTGAACAGCGGCTCGCCAGCTGTGGCGTATTTCTCCGAGAGATTCTCGGATACCACCGGTTGAATCATCAATGCGAAATATAGTTTCCAATAGCGATGGTTGTTTTGCACCATTGCAAAGGTCTTTTCCAGAAAACCGACAAATTCTTCTTCTGTTAAAACATTATCTTTATTTGGGTCAAGCAAGTCATGCACCTGATGAAATCCTTCATCAATAATTTCTTCCAGAATATCATTTTTGCTTTCGAAATAATTATAGGCAAGTCCTTTAGAAATGCCAGCTTTCTTGGCAATCATACTCATGGAAGTCGCATAAAATCCGTTCTCAGCAAATAGTTCCAGTGCTGTTTCCAGGATGATTTGTTTCTTTTCCTGTCGAATGGCTTCAAATTGTGAAGAAGTTCTCGGTGACATAAAATCCGTTTATTATTTTTTTTGACTGAACGGTTGGTCAAAAATAAAATCCAATTTTTTTAGATGCAAGAAAATCTGAATCTTTTTTCTCAGTTAATGAAAATTTAATCTTTTAACTTTTATTTGCTTGTTTCTGGAAATAGGAAAAACCTGGGAATAAAGGAATGAAAGTTTATACTAGCCAGAATTAAAAATAGAGTTTTCCTGTCAATAATCCTGCCTGACAAAAAAGCCATGCCTGCATTAAGGAATACAGAAACTAAAAAAATGACGGTCCAAGCCTGACGTCCGGCCAGGTATGACAATAAAGCACCTAATAGGAAAAGGGTCAGTTTGAGCAATGTTCTTAGTGGATTTTTCAGCCGACGCTTTGATTTTGGAGCAGCCCAGACGCCCCAAAGCAGCATGATTATTACCGGCAAAATTGCAGCCAATGCATACTTCGAAAATAAAGTTTCGCCTTGACGAAATCCCCAGAAGCCAACCAGGTAAAGCAAAAGCAATTCAAGCAGAAACGAAAGCAGCAAATTGAATTGTTTGATCGGTTTCATGATAAAGCTTTTTATTCCACCATCATTCGAAAGGTCAGGTTGATCCTCGGATGTCGGACCATTTTTGTTTTCGGCAAACAGTGCAGCCAGTGCGTTTGCGTGGTTCCTTTCATCACCAGCAGGCTGCCGTGTTCCAGAATCAACTCAACTTTTTCGTTGGTACGTTTGTGTTTGAAACAAAACCTGCGCTCTGCTCCAAGAGTCAGTGAAGCAATGGCCCCGTGTCGTTTAAGGTCTTTCTCCCCGTCGCTGTGCCACGAAACGCCTTCCTCACCGCTGTGATACAAATTGAGCAGACAAGCATTGAATGTTTCTCCTAGCTTTTGCTCGACCAATGCTTTCAATTCACGCAGTTCGTCAGTCCAAATGAGAGCCTGGCGGGTGGTGTTCGAATAGGTGTACGTGTATTCCCGATCGGCATACCACGCCACTTTTCGCGCCGTGATGATGTGTTTTCCTAAAACAATAGCCTCATCATTTTTCCATGCAATCGACGACATCAAACGATCGAAGTAGCGATTCGCCTCCTGAACTGTCAGCACAGGGCCAAAATAATTCACAGTACCATCTTTGGGTAAGAGATTGGCACTGCCGTCGTTTATTGAACTGAACAAGTCCATTTAAATTCGAGCTTCAGGAAATAATCCAGAAACATTTTAAGAAAAAAATAGTTTCGACCAACCGCAAAGTTTATTGTTTTGATGCCATTTCCAGCGTATGTTTCAGCAGTTCCACCCCTCCCCACTGACCGTGGCCGGGAATTATAATTTTAGCATCCGGAAATTTGGCGATCACTTTGCGGAGGGTCTCCGGATACGCTTTTAAATCGCCATCGGCAGTATTCCCTAAATTCTTCGAATCAATGCTTTTGACCATACATCCAGCAAAAAGTATTTTTTCCGACGGAATCCAAACCACGATGTTATCGGCTGTATGTGCAGCGCCAAAATAGTAGCAGTCGATCAGCTTATCGCCCAAATGCAATTGCAGCGAGTCTTGAAACCCGTGCTCCGGAACGGGCAATTTATTTTCTTTTGCCAAATCAATGGTTTTTTGATTGGCATACGAATCGATGCCCTGTTTTTGCAGCCAACCCAGCCCGCCCATGCAGTCGCTGTGCCAGTGGTTCGGAACAAACCCGACAACTTTGGCTTTCAGCGAATCTGCAATCGCTAAAACCAGCTTTTTGGTTTGATCTTCAGTCACAGGTGTGTCGAACAAAAAAGCCTCTTTGCCATTTGTGAAAACCAATCCGTTGGATGAAACCCGTCCAAACCCAGAAATTTTAGACGTTGAAACGTGTAGCCATGCATTTGGTGAAAGCTGAACCAGTTCCAGATCGCCTGAAACCTTAATCCGTTTAGGTTCTTGTTGTGCCCATCCGTTTAGAACCATCAGGACTGCAAATAAAATAAAGCCGAGATTTTTCATAGAAAGTATTCAAGATTGTTAAACTTTTGATTTCCTTGAATAAAACGAATTTGCCTGTTTTCGCGTTTTCACAATTCGTTCAATTTTTTCACGGTCGAGGTTTTCCATCGGGTTGATTGTTTTTGAAGTTGTTTTCAAAATCAAAATTCAGGATAAATCAGGAAATATTCAACTGGGTTGCTTCCCATTCTCTTTTCAGCATAGCAAAGATCAAATCATCTACCCACTCGCCATTGATAAACAGGCTTTCTCTGAAATGTCCTTCCTGTCGCATGCCTAACCTACTCATTAACTGAATGGAGCCAGCATTTCGAGGATCGATCGACGCAATTACCCGATGCTTGTTTAAACCGGCAAAAAGGAGCTTCAGTATTTCAGTTAGAGCCTCGGTGGCAAAACCTTGTTTTTGGTGTTCTTTGCTGATCGAACAGCCAATCTCAACCTGGCTTTTCTGCGAATCGAAAAAATGAAGGCCAATATCGCCAATGATTTCCCGGCTATCTTTTCGGACAACAACAAACTGAAACCAGGTTCCCTGAACATCCAGAACCGAAACAATCCTCTTCTCAATAAAATCCACAACATCATTCAAGGTCTCCGGAATCCAGTTCTGGTATTTATTCACTTCATCATCCGACTTGTATTGAAACACGGCTTCCGCATCGCTTTTCTGCATCGGACGCAAAATCAGCCGTTCAGTAAATAATTCGGGTTCGTTCATTGACAGTTTTCAGGATGTTAATTTATGACAGGTTTTCAAAGTTTGAAGGTTAATTTTATTCCTTCAATAACCATCCCGGTTCCGATGATGGCCAGAATGAGTCCCATAATTTTTCCAATAACGGCTATCAGGTTTTGCCCGACTTTCTCCACAATCTTGTCGCTAACGGCAAAGGCCAGGTATGTTAAATAAATAATGAAGCCAAATAGTGCAACCACAATCGCAATGTGCAGATAATTGGCTTTAGTTACAAAATTCATAGCTGTAACAATGGTTCCCGGCCCGGCCAGAATAGGAATGGCCAGCGGCGAAATCGCAATGCCACTATCTTCTTCCTTGCTTTCCGGGTCGTGTACTTTCGATTTTTTCGACATCAGCATTTCGAACCCAATGTAAAAGATGAGAATTCCGCCGGTAATTTTAAACGCCGGAATCGTGATCCCGAAAAGCTGAAAAATGTATTTGCCAAGAACAACAAATGAAGCTACAATAATAAATGCCGTTATCGTTGATGTTTTAGCGATTTTTTTTTGTTGGCCTCAGTCTTGCCTTCAACCAATCCGAGAAAAATCGGCGTGTTTGCGATTGGATTCATTACCGCAAAAAAACCGGTAAATACCGACAGGGAGAAAGTGATGTAATCTGTCATAATCTTAAAATTTCAGTAATTGAGTTTGAAATTACTGAAATTTTAAGATTATGACTTGTTTAACTACAGTGAACGCTTAAATCTTAATAAAAATCTTATTCTTAAACATCCAGAAACAGATATACCATAACGTCCCCCATACGACAAGGCTGGTAAGTATTTCTGCGGTGAGGTGTCCTGTCCATCCTAAGAGTGAGTTGATAATTGGCGTAAATACGCTGGAAACGATCCCAGAGCCTCCCAATTCAAAAAAAAGATAAATAAAAATGGAGTTTGTTCCAACAATGATAAACATTTTAGATCCATTGATAAATTTCTTTTTTACATCGATGAGCCAATACGAAAAGGCAAGCGCCAGAATGGCCCAGCCTCCGCTTGCAAAAACAAACGAAGCCGTTGCAATTTTTTTGATAATTGGCGTAATGTTTAGCCAGTCGAGTGCAAACCCGATTGCCAGAGCAGTTGCGCCATATATAACCAATTGTTTAACCTTTTCAATTCCCGGTTTTTTACTCATAAGTAGTTTGCCGCAAAGTACGCCCCAAACGGTGTGTGCAATGGTTGGAATGGCGTTCAGCGACGCCCAGATGCTGGTTTTGTCTGTGCCTTCAATTTTGGTATTTACCCAGGCGCCCAAGTTGTGGAAAGCTTCCCAGGGTTGATTGAATCCTTCGACAGGGAAAAAGCGGTAAGCAAGGTCGGTGAGCAACAAAATGATCAGGGTAAAAATCAGTTGGA
The DNA here is from genome assembly GCA_963677955.2 of Prolixibacteraceae bacterium. Classification (GTDB taxonomy): domain Bacteria; phylum Bacteroidota; class Bacteroidia; order Bacteroidales; family Prolixibacteraceae; genus Aquipluma. The sequence goes on along the minus strand of CAXXQR010000001.1, from coordinate 902,339 downwards.
AAAAGAAGCTTTTGCGCATGATGAGAAAGGCCACCAAATAAGTCACTGAAAGTTGAGCCAATACATTCTGAAACCTGAAAACAATATGATCTGATCCAGCAATGTACAGGCCCCAGCCTAGTATGAGTAAAATGAAGGAACGCTTCACAGCATGATTCCGGATAGATTCCGGGCTTGCACCTTTCTTCTCGCGATTGGCCACTGCAAACGGAATGGCAACTCCTACGATAAACATGAAAAAAGGCTGAATGAGATCCCAGAAATGCAATCCGTGCCATTCGTGATGGCTCAGCTGTGTTCCCAGAAAATGCATCAAACTGTTATCAACTTTACCAATGTGACTGAACAATTCGGTGCTTTCGCCCATCAGTAAAAACATGGTGAAGCCGCGAAAAAAGTCAATGGAAGTTACACGATCGCCCAGCGAAATTGCCGGTGCAGGATTGGTTTTCACTTTTGTAGTCATTCTATTTTCAGTTTAGTCTGGTTTCGCTACAAACGTAGAAAACTGTTCTGAATATAAGAAGTGCTTATTCATAAAAATCTTTCTGGTCGGTTTTAGCAACTTCAAATAGGAAGTCGCCGATTTTTTCGGTCAGGTGCCTGAAAAAGCGCTCACCCTTCTCGGCAGTTGCTTTCTCCGGATTACCAATTCCTGTATCGGCAGTCACTTGCGTCCATTTGCGCTCGGCCCAGCCCCAGCCTTCCTGCATAGCGGCTAACCTGTATTTTTTTGCAGCTCCGTTGCCTGCTTCTGAAAGTGGTAAAACCCAATCAGGTTTCAGGTATAACATGAGGCTCGTTTCAGTTTCTCCGGCATGTTCGCCCTGATCTTCAAAAATCGGTTTGCCACTTTTCATTTTGTACCAGTTTACTTCCGAAAGAAACATTTTAGGGTATTTCAGGCCCAGTTCGCGCAACATTTGCCTGAAATCGTTTCCTCCGTGGCTGTTCAGGATTACAAATTTGTAAATGCCTTGCCGGTTAAGGGTCTCAATAATGTCGTTCAGAATTATATGCTGGGTCGACGGATTCAGGTTTATGTCGAGTTTTACATCAAATTGACCCGTGTTTACGCCAAACGGGATAGTTGGCAAAACAACTACTTTGGCCCCTCTTTTCCAGGCAATGCGAGCGGCTTCGGTGGCAATGGCAGTGGCTTCAACATTGTCGGTAGAGTAGGGCAGGTGGTAATTGTGTGCTTCGGTGGCGCCCCAGGGTAACACAACGAGCTGATAATTTTCATCTTTAGCTGTTTTCCAGTTTGTTTCGGCTAAAATATACGGTCTCATATCCGGGTTTATTGGGTTTGAATTGTCTGTTCGGTTAGAAACATAAACTTGTGAAAAAGATTTGTTTGCAAATCAACTATACTTAATGACTGTTGGAATTTCAGAAAGGCTTTGTTCATTTTAAGTCAGATTTTCCAAATTGCGCAATCGAATGCATTTTTCGGGAAATATTCCTGATTTTAGAATTTTAACTTTTGACTTTTGCCTTGGTTTGATACCTTTAGGGCAAAATTCTGCGCCGCATAAAAGTAACAATAATATTATGCCGGTGTTGTGAATTTCCGGAGCAATAAACGATAAACCAACTAAATAGTTCTATATATGACAAGTGACAGACGAAATTTTATTAAACAATCGGCTACAGCCGCCGCCGCGCTTAGTGTTGTGCCCGGCCTGATGAATGCCAGTTGTGTGGGGGCAAACGAGCGTATGATCGTAGGCCTTATTGGATGCAATAACCAGGGATTTGTCGATCTGCAAGCGTTTCTGGGACAGCCCAACGTGGTTTGTGCAGCGTTGTGCGATGTTGACCAGAACGTTCTTAACCGGCGGGCTGCCGAAGTTGAAAAAATGACTGGTAAAAAGCCTGAACTTTACACTGATTTCAGGAAATTGCTTGAGAATAAAGATATCAATGCCGTTATTGTTGGAACGCCTGACCACTGGCATTGCATCCCGATGATTTATGCCATGGAAGCGGGTAAAGATGTGTATTGCGAAAAACCACTCGGCTACACCATCGAAGAATGCAACCTGATGGTGAAGGCTACCAAAAGATACAAGAGAGTAGTTCAGGTAGGGCAATGGCAGCGCAGTGATCCACACTGGCTTGATGCCGTAAATTACCTTCACGCCGGAAATATTGGCCGAATCCGCTCTGTTCGTGCCTGGTCGTATGTAGGCTGGAAAAAATCGATTCCGGTAATTGCCGATGCAGCAGTTCCCACAGGTGTTGATTACAATATGTGGCTGGGACCTCGCCCCGAACATCCGTTTAACCAAAACCGTTTCCACGCTACATGGCGCTGGTTCTGGGATTACGCCGGAGGCGTTATGACCGATTGGGGCGTGCATTTGCTCGACTATGCATTGTTTGGAATGAACCAGTATGTTCCGAAAAACATTAGTTCCTCAGGAGGAAAATATGCGTTTCCGACCGATGCCATGGAAACTCCCGATACCATGATGGCTATGTACGATTTTGGCGACTTTGGCGTTTTGTGGGATCATACCATTGGCATTTATGGCGTGCAGTTTAAGCGTCGTCCGCATGGAGTTGCATTTATCGGTGAATATGGAACTTTGGTTGTTGACCGTGGAGGCTGGGAAGTTATGGCCGAAGCAAAAAGTACCGGTGCCAAACCCGGATTTGAAGATGTTCCAATTCAGAAAGGAACCGGTAAAGGTTTGGATTTGCATGTGGCCAATTTTATAGATTGCATAAAAACCGGAAATAAGCCAAATTGCGACATTGAAATAGGTGCGCACATTGCCCGTTTTGCACAGATGGGAAACATTGCTTACCGTCTGGGGCGTAAGTTGGAATGGGACGACGAAAAGCAGGAATTTAAGAACGATCCTGAAGCCAATGCACTGACCAAAGCAAACTATCGCGCGCCGTGGTCGCTGCCCAAAGTATAATTTATCGAGCAAATTTCTCTTGAAAACGCAGTGTCAAAAGTTTGAGTCTCTTTCTGTTTACGTCATCCCGAATTTATTTCGGGATCTGATGAAATGCGCTAAGATCCTGAAACCCCGCCTGCCAAGCGATCGGGCAGGAAGTTCAGGATGACTTCCTGAGCAACTTTTGATACCGCTTTTTACTACCTTCAACCAAACCTAAACAACACTTTTCAATGAAAAAACTGACTTCCGCCATTTTGTTACTACTTCTGCCTTCAGTTTTCCTGATGGCAAAATCCAAATCTGTGGCTGTCGTTCCGGCCAAAACCGATTCTTTGGTCGCCTGGACTCCTTCAGAAATGAAAATTTCAGGTTATCTGGGCGAAAAAATTGATCTGTGTATCAATCAACGCATCAAAAAGGAAGATGTAAATATGTTGGTCGATCCTTTCAAAACCCGGACAGAAAATCACCTTTGGCAATCCGAATTTTGGGGCAAATGGATTTTATCGGCCATTGCTGCCTGTGAATACAATCACGATCCGGAAATGATGAAAATTGTTCAGGAAGCTGCCAGCGGACTGATGGCAACCCAGACTCCGGATGGTTACATTGGGAATTATACTCCGGAAGCACAATTGCAGGATTGGAATATCTGGGGAATAAAATACACATTGCTTGGTCTTCAGGCTTATTACGACTTAACTAAAGACAAAAAAGCGCTGGACGCAGCAGGTAAACTGGCCGATTATTTGCTTACCCAGGTTGGCCCGGGCAAAGCTGATATTGTGAAAACCGGCAATTACCGTGGAATGCCCAGCAGTTCGGTGCTAGAACCTATTGTTTTGCTGTACCGGCATACCGGCGAAAAACGGTACCTCGATTTTGCAAAATACATCGCTCAACAATGGGAAACTCCCGATGGGCCTAAACTGATCAGCAAAGCGTTGGACGGCGTAAACGTAGCTGACCGTTTTCCGTTTCCTAAAAGATGGTGGTCGTGGGAGAACGGGCAAAAAGCTTACGAGATGATGTCGTGCTACGAAGGGTTGCTCGAACTTTACCGTATTACCGGCGATCCCGATTACCTGAAATCGTCAGAAATGGCCGTTCAGAATATTATAGATACCGAGATAAATGTGGCAGGATCGGGCACGGCATTCGAATGTTTTTGCCATGGCGGACAGCGGCAAATTGAGCCAACATACCATACCATGGAAACTTGTGTAACCTTTACCTGGATCAAACTCTGTAACAATCTGCTTCGCCTGACCGGAAACCCAATGTATGCCGACCAGATCGAAAAGGCGACCTATAATGCGTTACTTGCTTCCATGAAATTCGATGGTTCGCAAATTGCCAAATACAGTCCGTTGGAAGGAATGCGCCACGAAGGCGAGCACCAGTGCGGCATGAACATAAATTGTTGCAATGCCAACGGGCCGCGGGCGTTTACGCTGCTTCCGAAAATGGCTCTAATGACTGCCAAGAATGAAATTGTATTCAATTTGTACAGCCAATCGGAAGCCGATGTCCAATTGAGTGCGAAAAATAAAATTTCCATTTCCGAATCGACAACTTATCCGGTCGACGGGAAAATACTGATCACCATTCATCCTGAAAAAGCGGAAACGTTTGCTCTGGCGCTTCGCATTCCGGAGTGGAGCAAGCAGAGCACTGTTTTGGTAAACGGCACTTCAATAGAAGGCGTTCGTTCAGGAAGTTATTTCAGGATTGAACGGGAATGGAAAGCGGGCGACAAAGTGGAACTGAATTTGGATATGAATGGACGGCTAATCACACTCAGCGGGTATCAGGCCATTTTGCGTGGACCGGTATTGCTGGCGCGCGACTCTCGTTTTAACGATGGTTTTGTGGACGAAACGGCTGTTATTCAGGCAAAAGAAAATGTGGTTGAGTTGTTTCCTTCAAAAGAAAAGCCTGAAAATATCTGGATGGCTTTTACAGCTCCGCTTGTTTTGGGAACCGATTTGGAAGGTGATTTCAGGAATCCGCGGCAAGTTCATTTTTGCGATTTTGCGTCGGCCGGGAATACCTGGAGTTACGATGCACGCTACCGCGCCTGGATAAAGCAGACTTTGAATGTGATGAAATCCGTTTATAAACCCTATTGAAAAATCTAGTTCAAAGGTGTTGACTTTTTAAAATCCGAAAAATGGCACATCGGTTAATGCCCTGGTGGTATGGTTATTTGCTGATTAATCCGTTCCGGAAATATTGGCATAACACGAATCAATTGCTGGAAAATTACCTCAAGCCCGGAATGAGGGTAGTGGATTATGGCTGTGCGATGGGTTATTTTAGTCTGCACATGGCGCGGATTGTTGGCACTTCAGGAAAAATTTATGCTTTCGATATTCAGCCCCAAATGATTGAACGTGTCAGGAAAAGAGCTGCAAATGCTGGCTTATCGGCACAGATTGATGCCCGGCTGGTGACTGACACAAACGCTATCTTTCAGGATTTGAACGGCCAGATCGACTTCGAATTGTTATTTGCGGTTGCTCACGAAGTGCGAGATCAGGTTGCATTGTTTGAAGAACTTTTCAGGATGTTGAAACCCGGTGGATTATTGCTTTTTGCCGAACCGGCAGGCCACGTCAGTAAACCCGAATTTAATCAATCGGTTGCACTGGCTGAAAGTTTTGGGTTTATTCCGGCTGAGCAACTTAAAATTCGTAGCAGTAATGCGGTTTTGTTCCGGAAATAATTTAGAAGGAATTTTCTTATCTGTTTTCAATGAGTTTTCTGAAAATATCTTCCGAAACTTTAAATGCTGTTCCATGTCTAACCCCTGAAGGAAATGAAATCTGGTCGGAAACATCCTTCCAGTTTTTCATGTTCTTTGAACGGACTGCGCCGTATTTATGATCGCGGTATTTGTCGAAAAAGACATAGACATATTTCCCAACTTCGATCGCGGTTGGTCCTTCAGCCCAGTAATTACCTGTAATTGGTCCCGAAACATGGATCGGATATGGACCGGATGCTTTTTCTGAAATAGTGATCCGAATATTTTTTTCAGGAGGATTTGAATTTTCGTTTTTTACGAACATGTAAAACTTACCATTTCTCGGAAGAATGGTTGCATCGATCGCACTGAAATCTGGATTGAAAAAGATTTCGGTTGGACTGAAAGTCTGAAAATCCTTGGTTTTGGTGCAGTAAATCCGGTGGTTCAGCCCTTTTTCACTTTCCGAAGAGGCTACATCCGAATGGCGGCCTGGAATGGTAGTTGCCCAGAAAATAATGTATTCCCTTTTTTCGGGATCGAAAGCGATTTCGGGAGCCCAACTGTTTTTAGCGGTTGGCTCATGCTCCATAACCGGAATGCCTTTTTGTGCCGACCAGTGAATTAAATCAGGCGACGAAGCGTAGCCAATCTGTTTGTCCCACCAGCCACTTGTCCACACCATGTGAAACAATCCATCTTTACCCAGGATAATGCATGGATCGCGCATCAGTTTGTCTTCGCCAACTTCAGGTTTCAGGTACGATTTGCCGTTGTTTAGCGCAACCCAGTGAAGCCCATCGTTGCTGTAAGCGAGGTGCAAACCATCTTGCCCGTTATCGGTAAAATACGAAAACAGGTAAACTTCCTTCTGGGCAAATGTTGAAAACGAAAAGAGACAGATTGTTAATACCAGAAGACTTTTTATTCCGCGAACAAACTTTTTATTTTTCATATACACCGTGTTTTTTGTACAAGCCAATGAATTTAATCATTTCTTTTCATATTTGCTTTTACTGCGTAGCGGTTAAACCGATGCTCCAAATTCTGTAGTCCAACAATCAATACCTTTTTGATTTTGAATAAACTAGCGGGTTTTGCGCATTGTCGTTGAGTAAATCACCAATTTTTAATCTGGATACCTGCTCGTTGGTCAAAATATTTTGGATACCGTTAAAAACAGCGCCATCCGGCATATAAGCACAAGTCATTGCCCGCCTGAAACCGTTGGTCATATTGGCGCCGGCGCCATGAATCGTTAATCCGTTGTGGAACGAACAACTTCCGGCCTTCATGGGTACTGCAACCGATTCGGAATCTTTTAGCTGTGGATAAAAATCAAATATGGCATCCATATTTTTGCCAATACCCGGATTTTCGAAAGTGGTTTGTTGGTACGATTCCGGCAGAAAATACAGGCAGCCGTTTTGATAGGTCGCGTCGTCGAGAGCTACCCAAATTGACATGGCCCTGCGATCGCTAAACGACCAGAAAGGGGTATCCAGATGCCATGATGTTGGATTTGCCCACGGCCTTTTGATTAGTGCCTGATCGTGCCAGATGCGTGTTCCGTCCCAGCCTGCCAATTCTGCCACCATGGCTCCCAATTTTTCATCCAGCATGATTTGCTTTACTTTATCGTTGGTTTGCCACAAGTTCAACAACTGATCGAAAACTTTTCCATAGTAGTCGCTGTCCTTATTAATGCCGTCGTCTTCACCGGTCTTGACATCGCTGCCGGGCACTTTTCTTCCGCCTCTTTGCTCAATGGCTTCGGAAACGGCCAGTCGCCAAAACGAAAGATCTTCCTGACTTAGGAAATCTTCAACCAACAGAAACCCATTGTGTTGATACGACTGAATCTGATTTTGTGTGAGAAATGTATTCATAACTTCAGTTTTATTGTTTCAACACATATTCCTTGACCAGATTAATATTTACCGGCCCCAGTATTCCTGAAACTCTTAAATATTGATCGGCGTCGGGCCCATTAAACTTGTTGATATTTGTTTTGGTCAGGCGCTCATTTTCGGGCGATTTGCCGTCGCCGATTAAACGGTTCGGCCACATGTTTACCACTTCAATTTCCAATTTATTTTCTCCTGAAATTGCAAACTCCGTGATGTCGAAACTAAATGGTGCCGCCCAAATCACCTGCATCTGATGCCCGTTAATTTTGACAGAAGCCATTTCCTTTACGTTACCCAAATCCAGAACCAACCTGTGTTCCTTCAAATCCGATTCTTGTAATTTGAAGCTTTTTGTATAAGTTGCTGTTCCTGAATAATATTTGACACCCGGATTTTCAAATTCGGTCCACGATTTCAACTGATCGGTTTCTATCATTTCCGGTCCGCCCCATTTCGGATCGAAATGAATTTCCCATTCACCTGAAAGCAAAATCTGCTCGTCCCCTGCTTTCGCTTTAAACTGATCTTTTCGTCCATCGGACCAAAGTACATTGTACATTCCGGGTTCCTGAATATCGGCAATCACTTCATCTCCTTTTCGCCTGAAATCGATGTGCGGATGAGTTTTGGATTCAACGCTGAATTTCGGAAACAACGACTGGGCATCCTTTGTGATCTCAATTACATGCGGTTTCTGTTTTGCTTTCCGGAAAACAATATATTTCGAACCTTCAGGCTCAAAAAGCAGCGGAATAATGGTGTGGCCGTTTTCTTCGCGATACGTCAGAATTTCAGTTCGTTCACCGGTTACAGGATTCCAGAATTCAGGGACTTTGCCGGTTATCCTGAAACTGCATTCAACCTGTTCCCAGCGATCGGGGAGCGTTTTCAGGTAGCGGTATTCAAAATCGTTAAATGCCATCTGGCTGAACCGATTTTCCACCAGGTAAATTTCCTGGTCGTTAGTGGTGCGATGAATCCAGTCGAGCGCTGCTTCCGGATGTGTTCCTTTAAACGTAAAATCCGGTTGAACTTTCAGATCAGCCAAAACCTGGTTCACATCTTTCCCCCAGACCACAAGGCCGTTCCCGTATTGATTTTCAGTCTTTGTGGTATCTTTTGAATTTCCCCACATTTGGTCTGCAATTTCTTTAATTTCCTGATCACTTTGCGGAAAACCTGTCAGTCCAGTTGCTTTTTCAGGCTTTGGCCCGATCAGCGTCATTCCCTGTTTCACCAGTTGGTCCAATTTCCGGAGAACATTTAAATCGATTGCTTTTCCCGGAGGAAGCATCATTACGCGATAACTCATTTCATCAGGCAAAACGATTTTTTCACCATCAAACGATACCCGGTTCAGGATGACTTCTTTCGAACATTTGTCCCAGTCGTAGCCAGCTTTTAATTCCGGAAGTTCTGACTTCAGGAATACAAAATTCGGAACATCGTCGCCGTAATAATAAAGCACGTCGGCCACAAACAAACCTTGTTGAAGCATGAACATGTTGCGATCAAGATAGCTGATAAAATCGTTGGCCTTGTTCCACCAGGTCACATTTGGGTTGAAGTGCGTTCCGGCGAAATATTCGTTGCCCGGTTTGCCAAATTCCTCTGGCGACGAAGTAAACGTGTGCCACACGATGCGGTTTACTCCGGAACAAAAAATCCGGTCGATGTTGCCTTTCAAATCCATCGGCGAACGTTCCCACTGCGGCCCGATGCTCGTTGGGCCTTCGGCAGCTACGAATCGTTTGCCGTTGGTATGTGCTACATTGGCACTCTGCCGAACTGAAAGTCGCTCGGCGTCTTTAATTCGGTGCGTGTTGGCCATAGCCCAGAATTCTCCCTGCGGAAAATCGCTGATGCCCATTACTTTCAGTGCGTCAACCGGCGCAGAGTGCGGGCCTCCGGATTCAGGATGAATGCCCAAGCCATATTTATGCGCCAGATTGTAAAAAAGCTGGTAATGGTTTTCGGCCACACAATCACCGACCGTCTGACGGAAATCGTGCAGAAACCGATCAGTCTGGTCGCGATCTTCTACAATGCGACCGGCCAAAGCAGGCATATATTTCTGAATGTCGTAGCCACGAAACTTTTTAAAATATTCCGGAAAATCTCTTGTCCAGCTGACGATACCCATTTCCCAACTGTCGGTTTGTAAAAAATGCAGGCTCTTGCCAACAGATTGGGCAGCTTCAACCAACGGAATGATCACCGTTTTGGCAAACAGATCGAATGATTTCGGATCGAGATGATCTACCGATAAACCACTCCAGCCATCGCTGTTGGTTGAGGTACGGGCGCCGGTGCAGGTGTATCCGTATCGAATAATCGTCCAATCACCGGCAGGCGCATTCCAATCCAGTTTACCGTTTTTGAAATTGGCAGTAAGATCGATAATTTCATTTTTTCGCACGGCCATTCGTTTGCCGTCACCGTCAAATTCATCACGAAGTTCGTAAAGCGGAAAAACGCCTCCGGAACCAAATGACTTGTTAAACGATTTCTTTGCCCAATTTTTGATAGCTTCATCCTGAACAGGCGCGCCTTGCTTTGTTGGTATTGCCTGCACCAAAATATCCTGATAATATAAGTTTTCTTTGGGCTGAAGCAATTCCATGCTGATCATTTTCCCGCCTTTTACATCTATTTCTGACCAGACTATTTTTTTCATGGCAAATTCAGGAGTAATCGATGGGGCTCCGGGATTCCAGCCACTTTGCACATTAACACTTAGCTCAATTCCAACACGATCGGCTTCTTTCACTGCGTGTTTGTACAGTTCCATCCATTCGGGGCTCATAAAAACCGGACCGGCAGCCGTTTTCGCTGCAACCTGGTAGTTTGAACTTCCGGCATCGACCAACGAAGCGCCGCCGTATCCTTTGGCTTTCATTTGTTCCAGATCGCGCGTAATGGATTCTTTGGTAACCATGCTGTTTAGCCACCACCAATAACACCGCAATCGCGATTCTGATGGTGGATTTTCGAACCCGGCTTCGAGTTGCTGGTAAGAGATATCACGATTAGTTTGAAGGGAATATTTGGGTTGGGCATTCGCTGAAAAGGTCAGGAATAATGACAAAACAAAAAGGATATTGGTTTTCATGTGGTTTAATTTAATGTTGTAATGTTAACCCCAAAGCCATTCGGAGTCATGCCGAACTTGTTTCGGCATCTTTTCACTGATGAGACCCTGAAACCCCGCCTGCCAAGCGAGCGGGCAGGAAGTTCAGGGTGACCTTTGCCTGAAAGAAAAGAACTTCTATTTTAACACTTCAAATACTGATTTCCCGGAACCGACATTTTCAATAACTGCATAATTTCCTTCCTGCCGGAATTTAACTTCCGTTCCGTTCATGCTCATTTTTTGCGATTTTGACCAGAATGGTAAATACACATCGGTAGTCGAATTTGCCGGTGTAGTCACATTCAGGATAAATGATTGTTGCGGTTTGTTTTGAAACGAAACCCAAACATCGCCACGAATAGTCGGGCATTTTATTTCGGCATATTCGAGCGAAGAAGGTTGTGGCTTAATCCTGATTTTACTGAATCCCGGTTCCAACGGCTCAATTCCCATCAACTTGCGTGGAATAATGTTGGCAGGTGCAGCTCCCCATGCGTGATTCCAGTCCTGATTGGGTTTGTATTTGTTGTCCCAGGCTTCCATGGCAATAGTCGATCCGGCGCGAATCATGTTGTACCAGCTACGTTCGGCAGTTGAGGTCAACAAAGAAAGTCCGTAATCTGCATTGTTGCCATCGTAAATCGCATCCATCAAAAATTGCGAACCATACACGCTGCAAGCCAAGCCTCTCGATTGAATGAACTGGTTGATATCGGCTATGTTTTTTTCGGGTGCCAATCCAAATGCGAGTGGAAACATATTTGCATGAAGTGAAGAGTGGTCAGTTCCAATTCCGTCCAGATAAATCTTGCTTTTTTTGCCAATCAGTTTCGAATTGAAAACCTGTTTCAACTTCGCTGCCTGCTCTGAATAGATTTTGCTTTCGTCAGGTTTATCGAGCTGAGTTGCGATGGTTGCCATAACTTTCAGTGCAAAATAGTAGTAAGCGTTTACCACAGTATTTACATCCTTAAATACAAAACCATCGGTTTCTCCACCTTCGTTTTTACCCAATCCCAGAATTCCGGTATGCGGCCAATCCACAATATCTTTCAATTGGTCTTTCAGGTGAATGGACTGGTAAATTTCTGGTGTCACTTTTCCGGTAGTGGTACTAATAAAACCATTTCCGTCGGCTAAGCCTGACAGTGTTTTAGCTTTCAGATCAGCATAAAAGTGTTGCAGTGACTCGTCGTTTCCAGTGTATAAATAGTCGTTCCAGCCCATCATTACCGATTGTAGAATCCACTCGGTGGGCCATGTTGCGTGATGAATGAGGTATTCCTGAGAATGTCGGGCAATGCTGAAGTCGCGTGATACTGAATAATAACCTAACTGGTTAATTAGCGCATCCGCTTCGTACGGGATTCGCTCACGGTCGCCATCAATAAATGTTCCTGTAAAAGACGTTGCCTTCATGGTATATTTGCACAAATCCCAAACTTTGTTGAGCACCGTATCTGAACTGATAAACTCAGAGTCGGTATCGTCGAATGGATAAAATACCGTTTCGCGAACGATCTTGCCAGTAGTAATTGGCAACGAATAACCTTCCACTTCACAATACCGAAACGGAGTCACTTCCCCAATATATTCGGGCATGTGCACGGCATTGGGGCCAGTGTTGCGTTTGTCGGGTTTGATGGCGATAATGTAAGTGTTCCAGCCACCACGTAAAGCAAGTTCGTATTCTGAAAACCGGATCGTGCCACTCGGTTTACGATCAATCCGGCCATCTTTTACTGCTTCTCCAAGTCGGATACTGACAGAATCGGTGTCAGATTTCCCCAAAAGGGTAATCCGGATTCTGCCAAAACCATCTTTCCCAAAGTCGATAAACTGAATGTTGGCAGAAAGATTTTTAATTGCAACTGGCGATTCATCCATTTTTTGCAGCGGGTAACGGGCTGTAGCATAATCGGTAAGCGTTTCTGCCATTTTGAACTGCGAAATTTCCGAATATGCTGATTCAACGCCATGGTTGTCCCAGGTTTTAACTTTCCAGAAATACACTGAATTAGGCTGAAGGTTTTTTCCGGCGTAACTGATGTTCTGCGAGTCGTTACTTTCTACTTTTCCGGAGTCCCAAAAATCACCTTTGTCGTTTTGAATATTTTCGAGGCTTGATGAAATGAGGATATGAAAGGCAGTTTGAAGCGTATTGTTTTGGTCGGAATTCATAACCCATCCGAAGAACGGTTTCCGTTGCGCGATTTCTGAAAACTGAAAGTTTTCCATTTGGTTGACGGCTTTATAAAGCGGTGTGGAAACTGGATAACCATTCAGAAAAACCTGTCCGGAGTGCGTTAAAAAATTGACTGATAGTCTTGAAGGTTGGGTCTTTTCAGGAATGGCACTTTGGGTCTGAAAAGGTATTCCAGAGAAAAACAGAAGTACGAGAGTGGAAAAGGCAAATCGGATTAAGTTATTCATATCGAATTGGTTTAAGTAGGTTGGCTTCGCGGAATTGATTATTCTTTAAGTTCCTGTACGAAGCCTGTCAAAATAGTCTTAGCTAAATTACAATTTTTGGAAGGATTTGAATTTCGAAAAGTATCAATTCTTCCTTTCGTTGGAAAAAAACGGGGACAGTTTTAGTTGCCCCCGTTTCGCTTGCTGTATTTAAAACTACTCTGAATTTGGTAATTATCTGTCAGTCCAGCCTGGGTTTTGTTCCAGAGTTGCCTGGGTATTCGAGTCAATTACAAGTTGTGGAATTGGCCATAAATTATAACTGAAAGTCAATGTTGCAGCAGTTTCGGGCCAGTAAGCATATTGCTTAATGCGGTTAACAGCGATGTTGCCACCCATCCGGAGCAAAGTATTCCAGCGGCATTCTTCGTAAACCAATTCACGGGCACGTTCATCCAGAATAGTGTTGAAGTTGTCGTCCATATCGGCGGCAGTAACCATGTACGAACATTTTGCACGGGTTCTAAGCAGATTTACATCAGCAGCAGCGCCGGCTTTGTCACCTGCACGTTGTTTGGCTTCAGCACGTAGTAGGATAGTTTCAGGGAGACGGATGAAATAATCGTCGCGGAACAAATTACTCATGTTTTCACCGTCGGCAAGTCCGGTATATTTATCAGTTGCAATTTTACACGAAACAGGGAAAATCTCGCTACGGTTATTGAAATTTGTATTTGCATCGGCGTTTCCTGTATACATTACAGACCACGGAACATCTAACTTGAAGTATGGTGAACCAGCTACATTACCTTTAAATCTTCTGCGGAAAACTGCATCAGAATTACGCATGTCGGTTCCCCATTTGTCTGCAAAAATCTGGTCGCGGGCATACATGGTCAGGTTGGTTTGTGAAATACCGCGTCCGCCAACATCTTCCAATGTACCAGTCAGCCATGTTTTGGCAACATCCCGGAATACAGGTCCATAAGTACGTGAATAAGGAAGTTTCGAATTTTTGTCTTCGGCTTTGTAAGCAGCGTAGTCAATTTGCATGGCCCAGATACATTCGGTATTTCCATCCTGATAATTTACATTTCCTTCCTGGAACAGATCCCAGTAGTAATTGGCTGTTTGCTGCATGGTGTCGACCGGTGTACTTGCGGTTCCACCCTGATACACGTTAAACACAATTTTTGAAACACTTTTCCGTGTGCCAAAGCGGGAACTCATCAAAGCGTATTTTCCACCGTCAATTACTGCACTGGCATAGCTGATTGATTTGGTAAATGCAGCCTGTGCTCCGCTTGCGTTTCCATCTGAATTCAGTTGAGTACCCAATGCCAGATACAACTCAGAAAGGTTGTGCTGAACGGCACCTTTTACAAGTCGTCCACCCGAAGAAGTAGTTTCCGGAACATCATTTTAAACGGCTTCCATTTCGTCAATAGCAAACTGGTAAGTTTCTACCCTTGTCGAACGAACAAAATCATATTGAGGAAGCGTTACAATTTCTTTAACGAGTGGAACACCGCCAAAAAGTTCGGCCAGATTTTTATAGGCAAATGCCCTGAAAAAACGTGCCTGTGCAAGTACATAAGCCTTTTCTGTAGCCGATGACCATGTGATGTTTGGTAATTCTGCAGCATACAGAGCCATATTGGATCTTTGAATAACATAATACCATGTAGAATAGACCTGATAAAATGTATCGTGATTTGGGTTGATTGTTCCATAATCTGCAAATGTGTTACCACGACGGATAATCGGAACGTCGTACATGTCGGTTCCTTTGCCCCTGAAATTGAAAATCCATGTTTGTTCGGTTGGATTGGCCCATAAATCTCTCAGGTGAGTGTAGATTGAAACCAAAACCTGATCAACCTGCGATGAAGTTGAAAATGCATTGTCAATGGTATAAAAAGTCGTAGGTTTTTCTTCCAGGAATTGTTTGTCGTCACAACTTACCATACTCAATGTGAGCAGTAAGAACATGATGCCTAAAATATATTGTAACTTTTTCATAATCTTAATCTGTTTAAATGTTAGAAACTGATGTTTGCCCCAAGAGAAAAGGTTGAAACAACCGGGAATGTGTTAGAAAGATAGGTTGCTCCGGTTTCAGGATCTCCACCCTTCCAATTGGTGAAAGTTGCCACGTTTTTGGCAGCAAAAAATACTTTCAGCGAGTTAATATTCGCAGCTTTTACCCAATGTTCCTTAAAGGTATACGATAACGAAATGTCCTGAATACGAACAAATCCCCTTGATTGCAGACCAAGAAAACGACTGTCGCCTGAGAATGTTGCAGATGGATAAACATTGCTAGGATTTTCTGTTGTCCAGTATGGTTTGTAAGTCATGTTGTCATTAAACCTTCCTGTTCCTGAAGTCATGTATGCAGGAGTGTTGCTCTGCATGTAGTAATCGTTTCCGCCAAAAATTCCTGAAACAAGCATATAAAATTCGAAATTCTTGTAGCTCACATTGTTCGTCATGTTCAATCTGAAGTTTTCTTTGGTATATCCAAGGATGGTACGGTCTGCTGCCGTAATTCCGGGAACATTGTCAGTATCAACATATTTTGGAGCTCCCGGAGCTGCCTGTGTTAGGGCAATGTATTCAGTATCTGATGTCTGTACAATTCCATCTTGTTTAAATCCGTAGATAGCACCAAGCGATTTACCAATAAACAAACTGTTTGCTATGTCATCATCTTCCTTCCCGTCACCATTTTTATCTTCTCCGTAAAGTTTTACAAGTTTATTGTTGTTCTTCCAGTAGGTCACTGAAGTATTCCAGGTCAGGTCTTTCGTTTGAATATTTACAGAGCGAAGGGTTAGCTCAACTCCTGTGTTATTAACCTGTCCAAGAGAAGTAGTAATGGTTTTAAATCCGGTCATAACCGGAATCTGACGTGTGAAAATCTGATCGGTTGTTTTTGAGAAATAGGCATCCACATCAACAAACAAGCGGTTTTCTAGCCACGAAGACTCGAATCCTGTATTCCAAGATTCTGTTTTTTCCCAACCTAAACCATAGTTTCCAAGAGTACTTTGCACTAAGCCGTAATTGATTTTTCCCTGAGCATCAGCAAATTCGTAACGATATCCACCTGATGAACCACTGGCAACTTTCGATAAAGTAGCATAAGGATTAATTCCCTGATTACCATTCTGGCCCCATGAAAGCTTCAGTTTTAAGTTATTGAGCGGTTTAAACGATTTCAGGAATTCTTCTCCTGAAATTCTCCATGCCAATCCTGCCGCTCCAAAATTACCCCACTTGGTATAAGCTCCGAAAACAGAGGCACCATCCCGGCGGAAAGAACTTGTGAAATAGTATTTATCGTTATACGAATAATTTAATCGTCCAAGGTATCCGATATTTCTCCGTAATTCGGCATTCAGTATAACATGCTGAATGGTACCTGTATGTAACCCCCACATTCCAAGCAATGTATTTCCGTTTGCCCCGAAATCATTGGCGGTTGAATTAATATCTTCATATTTACGGGAGTCACGGGTTGCAACAGCAGTAGCTTCAATGCTGTGTTTGCCAAACTGATTTTTGTAATTAAGAATATTATCAACTACATAGCTGTAAGTGGTGTTGTTGTCAAGATTTCCGTTTGCGCTTGCCAGAAAACCCGACAATGTTGCAGCTTCATAACGAGCTAAGCCTTCACCTTCTTTCACATAATAATCTTCATAATAGAAATTACCTGATCTGTTTTTATCCAGGTTCATTAGGTAATTCAACCGGAAACTTAATCCTTTAACCCATGGCAAACTAATTACAGCATAATTGTTTAACCTGAAGTTCTGGCGTTTATCCATGTTGTCGCGAGTTCCGTCGTTAACTCCCCACAATGGATTGATGGAAGATTGTGTGTATGGATATTTTTCCAGATTTCCCTGATCGTCGCGGAATTCAACGCCGTAAGGAGACATGGTTTGCGCCGAAGAAATACTTGCAGCAAAACCAGAATAATCGCGGTTTGAATAACTGGCGTCGACGCCAACCTTCAACCAACTTGTTATGTCGGTATTAATTTTTCCTAAAATGGAAATACGGTTGAATTCGTCACCTACAACGACACCTTTGTTATTGTTGTATGAAGTTGAAATATAGTAGTTAACGCCCTTCCCAGCTCCTGAAACAGCCACTTGATAATCCTGAATGACACCTGTTTGTGTAACTTCATCCAACCAGTTTGTTTCTTTTCCGGCAGCCAGATTAGCTAATTCACCCGACTTCATCCAGTCGGTTGAACCTTCGGTATATTGATTACGAGCATTAACAACCTGTATCCATTGTGCGCCTTTCATAATATTAGGGCGATTTTGCCACGACTGAATGCCGGAAGAAACGTTGAAGGTGATCAATGGTTTTGCTGAAGTTCCTCTTTTGGTGGTAATAGCGATAACCCCGTTTGCTGAACGCGATCCGTAAACCGATGCGGAAACGGCATCTTTCAAAACGTCGACGCTGGAGATGTCGTTAGGGTTAATGTCGTTTAAACTTCCCATATAAATAACACCATCCAGAATGATCAACGGATTGTTGTCGCCGTTAATAGAGTTCTGTCCGCGGATGATCATGCTTGGTTCGCCTCCGGCAGAATTGGTAGCGCCTATATTTAAGCCGGATACATTTCCTTTTAATGATTCAAGTGCATTCATGTTTGGCATTAATGCTACAGGAGAGTTTTCCATTTTCACTGAACTGACTGATCCTGTAAAATCCTGACGTTTGGCGGTACCGTAACCAATAACGATTACTTCGTCAAGGGCTAGTTTATCTTCTTCAAGTATAACATCAATAACTTGTTTGCCCTGAACCGATATCTCCTGAGAGCGCATTCCGACAAATGAAAATACAAGTGTTGCATTGTCATCCACTTTCTGTAGTTCGTAAGTCCCTTCGATGGAAGTTATGGTTCCATTTGTTGTGCCTTTTACCGTAACGGCAACTCCTGGCAGGGATTCGCCGTTCGTATCAGTAACCTTTCCGGTTACTTTTTTTTGCTGCTCCGAAAACGATGGTGATAGTACGATCTGCCTTCCCATCATCTTATAGTTGATGTTTGTACCTTCAAAAAGAAGATTAAGAACATCCTCAACTGCGGAATTTTTCACACTAATACTTGCCGTTTTCTCAACGTCAATCAGATCTTTGTTGTAGAGGAAAACGAAGTTGCTTTGGTTTTCAATCTGGAGTAAAATATCCTCAACTTTGGTTTGTTTAACGTTTAGCGTTAAACCTGAAGTTTGAGATTTTACAGTTCCGGCCAGCGTCTGGAGAACGGTAAACACCATCAGGAAGATAGCTAGTTTCATAATTAATAAAAGTTTTTTCAGGCTTGCGCTCAGCAACAAACCCTTAGGTGCAATTTTTTTCATAGTTTTGTAATGATTAATTTGTACGATTAATTAAAAATGTAATTGCAGATGCGGGTAATGTTCGAGCATTTCCCGCATTTTTTTTAATTCATAGGCTCTTATATTTTAGTTTTAATAATTCTGGTTTTATCAGCAAAAATTTCTACCTGATCGGGCTCCCAGGTTCCATCAGCATGAGGTTCCCGATGTTTGTACGTATATTTTATGGGAGCAGAAATTGTTAAAAGCTGAAGAATCTGCTCTAAACTTTCATTGTTGATGGTAGCGTTGTAACGGTTATTGCCCAACTCGGGGTCTAAAAGGCGAATGTTGACATTGTGTTGTCGCTGCAGGATACGCAAAATTGCCGAAAGCGGTGTGTCGCGCAAAATGTATTTTCCCTCACGCCACGAACTGTAATTGTTTACGTCCGAATTCTCGATGGTGACGCTTCGTTTAGTCTTGTCGAAAATGGAAACTTGCCCGGGCACAATAAATTCTTCTTTCCCATTCAGGATCAACGAAATCTTTCCTTCGGCCAGCGCAACGGTCTCAATGTCCTCGTCATCATACGCGTTTACATTAAATTCAGTTCCATATACTTTAATTTCAGGGCCCAGACTCGACACATAAAATGGAACAACGTCTTTTTGAATTTTGAAATATGCTTCGCCCTTTATACTAACCCTTCTTTCATCGGAATTAAAAACAACCGGATAAGTTATTTCGGAACCTGAATTTAACCACGCTTTCGATCCGTCGGGCAAATCAACAGTAATTCGGGCGCCAATAGGTGCAATAACAGTGATTTTCTTTTCATTTTTATTATGAAGCAAATCGGCGTATTTTTCTTTTAGACTTAACTGATTGTTGAAAAGCCAAACTGAAACAAGAAGAATCGGAATTGATAAGATTGCTGCGATTTTGGTAGCTCGTAGCAGGAAAACCTTTAAGGCAGAACCTTGTTTGTCCGGATTAATTTTTCCTGAAGTTCGTGACCATTGATATTGGATGTCGGACTGTTCGATTGATGTTCCTCTAAAATGAAGTGTTTTTGCTATTTTAACAGCCTCTTTAAATTCACGGAAATGTGCAGGATTATTTCCGACCCACGAATTCCAATATTCTGCGTTCGAAAAATCTCTTCCACTTGCCCACTCCATAAATTGGGTGTTCGAAACCAGTTCTTCAAAAATGTGTTGATTCCACTCACTCATTACTCATCGTTTTGAATAAAGAGTAAATCAAACACTTTTATACTCACTCAGAATTAGTTTTTTTACATTTTTTTTTTGCTAAAAACCATCCAAAGAAACATTTCAACATTTTCAATGCCTGTAACACCATTGTCTGTCATGTCTTTGCGAATTTTGTCGAGCGAACGGAACAACAGGTTTCGGACACTCTGTACATTCATTTCAAGGACTTCGCTGATTTCGGTAAACTCGAGGCCATGGAAAAAGCGAAGCAAAATAACTTCCCGCTGGCGTTCGGTAAGTCCCTCCATGCTTTGAGAAAGTAGCTTGGAATGTTTCCGGTTTTCTTCGTCCGAGATTAAGAAATCTTCGGCTGAAAATGTAAATTGTACATTGGTAAACAAAACATCTGACGATTCTTTCCTGATCCGGTTAATTCGTCTGAAAAGTTCACGGCGTAAGGAGATGATTAGGTAAGCTTTAAAATTTTCAATAACAGTCATTTTGTTCCGGCGTTCCCAAACGTCTGTAAATAAGTCCTGAATGGTGTCTTTGACCAAATCTGGAAGAGCTACTATTTTAATGCCGTAATAAAACAGTTCAGGATAATAGGTTTCGAAAAGAATTCCCAAAGAGGCAGAATTGCCACCTTTAAAATTTCTCCACGCTTCCTGAAGTTGGTTCGTTTGAAGACTTGTTGACTTCATTGTCAATCCGGATTGAATAAAGTTTTCTGTTTTAATCGCTTCCAAAAATAAAACTATTTTTCTCTGTTGATGCTAAGAACCGAGGATATCTCTGATTCAGGCACAATGACACCGCACAATTACCTGTCAAATTTGTTGATTTCGAACTGAATGGGAAACGGTAGTAAAGCAAATCGATCAAAAGACTTTTTTTCTGGCCAGGTAACCAATGTAAGCACCCAGAAATCCAGAAATCCAGGAATCAAAGCAATCAAAGATCCAAAATTCTGACTGAATAAAATTCCTGAAACTGGTGTCCAAATGCTGACAGCCAAAGCGATTAACCATGGTTTCCGACCTGCAAGATATCCGAAAAATATTCCGCATAGCAGAATTGCACCCGCAGCGATGCCCGTATCATCCCAATTTGGTCTCGAATCAACCCACGCAATCCCAAGTCCCGCAAGCGTAGAAAGTATCAGTGAAGGGAAAAATAAATTTTTCATGGCCCGGAGTTTTTATTGACTGGATTCCATAAAATAGAAACATCGGATTAACCTAATTGGTTGAGCAACAGGAGAAATTACCTGCTATTTCCCTTCCCTAACCACATTAACGCGTCCAAAACCAACCGGTTCTGGTTTTTATTGACGAAGCTAAACGACAACTCTTTGTTTGTTTTGCGCTCGTAATCAATGTCGTTATGCCCCATGTTTATATAAATCATTCGGTATTTGGTATTGATCCAAACTACCGGATAGTAGCCGCTATGCCAGATTTCATTTTGTTTTGGACCTGTTCCCAACGGAAAACTTGAATGATCGATCGACGCCAGAATTTTAATATCGGGATTGCTTCTTAAATCGTTTTTCCAGCGGTACCATTCGTTGGGTTGCGATGCAAATTCCTCCGGAAGATGTTTCGTCGCCGGATGCTTTCGGTCTTCAACCTTAAGAACGGCAGAAGTTGGACGCCACGTATTGCTTACATATTCGCCAGAGCCCAGAAAGTTTTCGTGGTACCAGTTCCAGTTTTGCGGAAAAGCCGACGGAGTAAGTGCAAATGCCGAAAAATGAAATCCCATAAATGCGCCACCATTTTCCATGTAATCTTCAAAAGCTTTTCTTTGGTTGGCCGAGTCAGGGCGGGTATCCAAAAATATTACAACCTGGTATTTATTTAAGGTATCAGGATTTAATTTGGTCCAGTCATCGGTAGCACAATAACTGAACTGCTTTTTCAGGCTCAATTCCGAAAACCAGGTATTGGCTTCGTGTACAAAACTGATGTGAGCCTGATCGTTTTTTGCTGTGTAAAAGGCAATCACTTTAAACAAGCTCTTTTTTGCGTCACAAACCTGAACGAGTGCGAAGAATAGCAACAAAAATGCGATCGAGAATTTTCGGTCTAGAAACATGGTTGAGCCTAAATTAATTTGTTTCCGGAGAAATTTCTACGAGCGGTCTGAACCTGTGAACTTGTAATTCTGTATATCTTCTCCTTCCGGTCCATAAATATCGTAAAAAACCGAATCTTCGAGTGCTTCGGTGCAGTGGCTGGCGTTTTTAGGAATGTACCAGCTATCGCCTTTTACAAAGTCTTGAGAAATGCCTTCGGTGAAGATTCGAAGTTTCCCCTGAAGTAAATACCCCGAATGATCACCTAGATGAATGTGTTCCGGAAGTAAAGTTCCCTTTTGAATCGTAACTTCAGTCATTACCACCGATTCGTCCTGATGTGAAACTTTAATTTTTACAGTTTCATTAATCTGGCTGTAAATCATATCAAAATGCGAACGATGCATAGGTTATTTGTATTTGGTTTTGAATTTCGAAAAATAAGCAAAAACCGTTGCATCAAAGCGTTCAGCTACAATTATTTCAGTTGATTAATGTCAATGTATTTCAGGTAATCTTCACGAACCGAACTAAAAATTTCGACGGCTACTGAGTCCTCTGTAATCTCGGCACGATGTGGTACGTTTTCAGGAATATTCCAACTGTCGCCAGGGTTCATTTCATGTGGAACACCGTCGATAAACAGCCGAATCTTTCCTTTCACCAAATAACCGGTTTGTTCATAGGGGTGCGAATGTTCCGGAAGTACTGCATCTTTCTGAAGCAGAAATTCTGTCATCAGCATCAGTTTTCCGGAGCACAATGTTTTAAGCTTGATTCCTTTCAGGATTTCGGTGTACATGGATTATGGATTCAATTAATAATTAGCAGTGGTATTTTAACTTTATGCCTGACTGCGTCAACTGTGGTTCCAAATATTAAATCCTTAAATCCTTTGTGCCCGTGTGCACCCAATACCAGCAAGTCGATATCGTGCTTGGCGATTATCCGTGTTATTTCGGCGGCCGCGTTGCCAAAGCCGATTTTTATGTTCGAATTATATCCCAATTCTGCCAGCGCTTCCTGGTATTTTACCAAACTGTCGTGATCGAGCTGTGTTTCGTAGTCCATTGTGTTTTTGCCAAGATAACGGGCAGCCGCACTTTCAACCACATGAATGAACGTATAATGTGCAGACTTTCCGCCTTGATTCAAGGCATTCTTAATGATCTTTTGGTCATTTCCTGAAAAGTCAATGGCAATAGCAATTCGTTTGTATTCGATGGATGAGCCCACTGTAAAATCCGTGGCACGTCCGTGCGGCAATTGCGACTTTCTTTTTCCTGATGCCTTGACAAACGGATAAACAAAAATATAAACCAAAAGAAACAGGCACCCTAATGCTATGGGGATAACGATGGCATAAATGAGAATTTTATTGCTTCCGGCTGTCTCAATCCACGACGAGATTTCGTCAATCACCAGATGAATATTTAGATAAACGATGACGGCTGCACTGATCCATGCCAGAATTTTGACCCACAATTTGATGGTAAAATCTTTCATCAGTTTTTTGTCAGAATTAAAATGAATAAGCGGAATAACAGCAAACCCAAGCTGGAGGCTTAACACCACCTGGCTCAGAATCAGGAGACTTCCCAACGCCTGATCGCCAAAATAAAGAATGGTAAACAGTGCTGGGATGATGGCTAAAAGCCTGGTAATTAATCGTCTTATCCAGGGTTGAATACGAAGATTCAAATGGCCTTCCATAACGATCTGACCAGCTAACGTTCCTGTAATTGTTGAACTTTGGCCGGATGCAATTAAGGCGATGGCGAAAAATGCCGGCGCAGCTTTTCCAAATAAGCGTTCCAACAGTTTCGATGCATCCTGGATTTCTGCGACATGAAAATAACCGTTGACATAAAATGCCGCGGCGGCCAGAACCAAAATGGCGGCATTTACAAAAAAAGCCATATTCAATGCAATTACTGTATCGAAGAAATTCATTTTTATCGCATTTTTCATTCCTAAAATACTTCGATCGAATTTGCGTGTCTGAACCAACGATGAATGCAAATAAAGGTTATGCGGCATTACCGTCGCTCCAATTATTCCAATAGCAATATACAGGGCATCTCC
Source organism: Prolixibacteraceae bacterium (assembly GCA_963677955.2). Classification (GTDB taxonomy): domain Bacteria; phylum Bacteroidota; class Bacteroidia; order Bacteroidales; family Prolixibacteraceae; genus Aquipluma. The sequence goes on along the minus strand of CAXXQR010000001.1, from coordinate 878,472 downwards.
ATTGAGGTTTGAAGGAATAAATCCTTTAGCAACTTCGCCATATACCGGCGACACGATAAACATTTCTATCAGGAATGAAAAACCAATAATGAACACGAGCGAGACAATAAAAACTTCCATCGTACGAATTCCTTTGTTCAGGAGAAACATTAAAAGTATAGTATCAAGCGCTGTTATACTTATGCCCCAGATTAAAGGCAATCCAAACAATAAATTGAGGCCGATAGCCATTCCGACAATTTCGGCCAGATCGCAGGCGGCAATGGCAATTTCGGCTAATAAATACAAGGGGATATTGGCCCATTTCGGATATGCATTTTTCGAAGCTTGCGCCAAATCCATCCCTCTGACAATACCCAGCCTCGCGCTGAGTGATTGCAGTAGCACGGCGATGAGGTTCGACATAAGCAATACCCAAATTAATTTGTACCCGAATTCCGATCCTCCTGCAATGTCGGTTGCCCAGTTTCCGGGATCCATATATCCCACGCTAACCAGGTAGGCTGGCCCAATAAAAGCCAGTATTTTCCGCCAGCCTTTTTTATCGGTCCGTACACTTGAATGGACTTCGCTTAATGATTCAGATTTATTCTGCATAAATGTTTTTTCAAAGCTAAATTTTAGTCAAAAATAGTAACTTAGATCAATCTAACAGTAATGTTCGAATATTTGTTTATTTTTGTTTCGAATAATATAACAATCATGGCTTCACAAACCGAAGAAAATTATTTAAAGTCGCTTCTAACTTTGGCCAACCAAAAAGATGGAGTTAATTCTTCAGAATTGAGTAACCTGCTTAAAGTTAGTTTGCCCACCGTGAATAGCATGGCTAAAAACCTTCAAAAACAGGGCCTTGTAAATTACGAAAAATACCGGCCACTTTCGCTAACCGAGAAAGGGAAAAAGGAAGCAGCACTGGTTTTGCGCAAACACCGGCTAACAGAAATGTTTCTGGCCGAAAAAATGGGATTTGGCTGGGAAGAAGTCCACGAAATAGCAGAACAGGTCGAGCATGTTAATTCAGTCGTATTTTTCGAGCGCATGGACGAATTGCTGGGTTTCCCAAAAATCGATCCGCATGGCTCACCGATTCCGGATAAAAATGGAAGCATTTCAGGAGAGAGATTTGATAAACTGAGCAGTTGCCAGGCAGGTGATTTGGTTTGGCTGGCTTCATTGAGTCAAACCAATGCTGAATTTCTAAAATTTCTGAACTCAAGGGAACTCACTCTGGGTTCTGAAATTGAAATAAAATCGTTCGAATCTTATGATGGGAGTATGGTTGTGAGTTACAAAAATCATGAATCGGAAACCCTTTCGAAAATGGTGTGCGATAGTCTGCTGGTAAAACGGGAAAAAAACTGATTCAGTTTCTGGCCATTTACTATTCCGGAAAAATTTCCGGAGGATTTTTTAATCAGCTTTGGCAATTAGTCCCATTTTTACATAGACCGGGCGAATGGCTTCTTTCAGTTTGGGAAGCTTCCGGCTAAACACAATAGCGCCCAAAATACAAACCGAACCGCCAATCAAAAGTGTGGTTGGCGCACCAAATTTGCTGGCCAAACTTCCGGCCAGAAAACTTCCGAACGGTGCAGTTCCCATAAAAGCCATGGTATAAATGCTCATTACGCGGCCGCGCTTGTCGTCGTCAACAATGGTTTGAATAATCGTATTGCTTGTTGCCATTTGCAACATCATGCCCAGACCGATAAATACCATGAGTCCCATAGAAAGCAGGAAGTAGCGCGAAAATGAAAAGGCAATGAGTGCCAGGCCAAAGGTTCCCGCGGCCAGCGGAATTACTTTGTCGAGCCCAAGTACATTTTTTCGTGAAGCCAGAAAAAGAGCGCCCAGCAAGGCTCCCAGCCCGGAAGCGCCCATCAGGAACCCGAATGTGTGCGAACCTCCGTGCAGAACTTCTTTGGCAAAAACCGGCATTACCACCGTGTAAGGCATCGCCGTTAAACTTACCAATGCGAGCAGCACAATAATGTATTTCAATGGCGGATAGCCAAATGTATAGCTAAAGCCATCCTGCATTTCTTTCAGTACTCGTTTGTTCTTTTTGTTGATTACGCGCGGAGTAATGGTCATCATCAGCAACGAAACAATGACGAACAAATAACTAACGCCGTTCAGCAAAAAGCAAATGCCTTCACCGGTAAGGGCAATTAGCAATCCGGCAATGGACGGACCCAGCAAACGCGCTCCGTTTACCATCGACGAGTTCAGCGCAATGGCATTGGCGAGATCTTCTTTTTTCTCCACCATTTCAATCATAAACGATTGCCTTACCGGAACATCAAAAGCATTAATAATTCCCAGCATCACACTAAGCGTCACAATGTGCCACACTTCGATATGACCGCTCAGGTACAAAAAAGCAAGTGCGAAAGCCTGAATCATAGCGGCCACCTGAGTTGCAATGAGTAATCGGTAGCGGTTTATCCGGTCGGTAATAACTCCGGCAAACGGTGCAATCAGGAATGTTGGAATTTGTCCGGCGAAACCAACAACGCCAAGCAAAAATGCTGATCCGGTTAGTTGATAAACCAGCCAGGGAATGGTAATTCGCTGAATCCATGTACCGACTAATGAAATGCTTTGTCCATAAAAATACAAGCGGAAATTTTTGTATTTCAGCGAACGAAATGTGCTTTTAAATTCTGAAATGGCTTTATGGAACGGTTTTCCTGACATTGATTCAACTTCTTTCTGACGTTGCGAAAATAGACATAAAAGAAATTTGCCGTGACTAATTCGCCGGTTAATTCAGGAATGTAAAGTGTTTCTTAAAATAGCAGCAAATGGGAGTGAAACGATACAACAAAAAATCCGGAGTATGATTTTCAAACCCCGGATTTTTTTTGAGTTTATTAACTGTTGAGTTTGTTTGCAGTAATCTTAGTAATTTCCTGTATAAATGTTCAGTATTTACTTGACAACCACAAGGTCAAATGGTTCCATCAAACCATAATCCATCAGGAAATATTCTGAAGCTGCTGGTACTTTTTCCGGAGCATAATTCCAGGAATGCGGGCCAAAAATCCAGTCGTTGTTTGGTTTATAGAAGAACCCAAATGTATTTTTCAGACTGCCGATAACTTTTACCGTAATTTCGTTTTCGCCATCCTTCAGCAAATCAGTTACATTTAACTCACTGGTTTGCCAGGCAATTACATCTGCCGATTGTCCGTTTACCCATACTTCTGCTAGTGAGCCATTCCATTTGTTAAGCTTTACCTTATAATTAGAACCTTCGGCTTTTGAAACAGTAAATGTTTGCGAATAAGCCACTTTTTGCGAATAGAAAGGAAGCCCGGCTTCGCGCCACGAACCTAAAGAACTGATTTCACCACCGGCAATTTCGAAACCTTTTTTAGCTGGTTTTACCAAAAAATCGCCAAGCAAATAAACAGGCATCACCTCGGCTAAAACATGCATTCGGGGAGCCGTAATGGTAAGTGTATTTTCTCCTGATTTAAGGTATTCACCAACTGCAAACTGCGGAAATTCCCTGTCAATCCAATAGGTATCTTCCATTTTCGAAACATCTTTTCCGTTAATGCTCACCTGCCACAATTCAGGTCTTTCAACAACCGCACGAATGGATTTCATGGCTTCAGCACCCAAATCCGGATTAATCTGGAAATGATAGCTCGCTTCAAATCCTGAACCTGCTTTAAACAAGGTATCAAGTTCGAGCCAATTCTTCTTGTACTGAATTTTATGCTGCCACGGATTGCCCATCTCCACGCCGTTTTCGTTGAATAAACCAATGAGGGCATCCATAAAATAAACATCTTTTTTAGTTGATTTGGCTGTTTTCAGATCAAGGTAATTCACCATCATGATGTTATCTGATTCGCGCTTAACTGCAACGGGACCGCTACTTTGAAGGTTTGTTTCATTTCCTGAAATCTTTACAAACTCAGGCTCATCACTTTTTTTATTGCTCACTAAAAACATGGCGCTGCCTGCCGGTTCAAGCTCAACCTGAAGCGAGACTTTCCCATTTTCAGCAGTTGCCGGAAAACGATATGTTTTTCCATTCATCAAATCTATTTTCGAAACATATTTTCCATCAATTGTAATTTCTGCAGCTGCTTTTTTCGAAGGATGAGAATTTACAACAAACAAAATTTGTCCGTCGTCCAGGATCCGGCGCTGATGATAAAGCATCCCGTTTTTAGTTTGATCATCCATCACAAAATCTTCGTGCCTGAGCAAATTCAAAACTTCAGGACTATCAAGGGATTCAGCAATAATCCATTGTTTTGGATGTTGGGCAGCAAGATCGTTGATCAGGACAGATTCTGCTCCGTCGAGCAACGAAATATTCGGTCTAAATGAAAGTACTTTCCCGCCTTTTTCAAGGTATTGTTGCAACAAATTATAAGTCGACTGATCGATATTTTCCATTTCAGCCGGAATAACAACCAGCGAATAATCACGCTTTCCGATCCGAAGTTTGTCTTTCTGAACACTCCCCAAAACTTTCAGGACATTCTCCGAACCGAGATCATACTCCAGATGCAATTGCTCCATTTGATAAACAAAGCTCTTGAAGTCGTTCTTAATACTATTAATTGTGGGATTCATATCCTTCCGGGAAAAGTACATCCATGCAGATGTATTTGGCTGAAGTACCAGGGTTTGATTAATTTGCTGACCAGATGACATCGCCATACAAACCCGACCGATGTAGTCGCCCATCAACTTGTAGTGATCCCACCAGGGTTCGTGGTATGAAAATGAAGGCGGATAATCAAATTTGCGCACGCCTTTCAAACTGTAATACGAAAGATGCTGATTTACAAAATTGACTCCCAAAACTGTTTCCCAATCCACCAATCGTTTTTGGGTTTCGAAATTCATTTCCCAACCGCCACCACCATAAGTTTCACTCAGAGTGCGCATTCTGCCAGCCATGTTTGCAGCACTTCGTAATTCGCGGATCGCTCGATCGTTTCCAAATTGTCCGCCAAGGCCTATTGTATCGAGGCGGTTTCCAAGCATATCAACACCCGGCTGCTGATGCCAGATGTAAAAGGCGGATTCATCAATACCATCGGTCGGAATCGGCCAGCCATGTTCCCAGTAATGTCCGGTCCAACGTAAACCATTCGCATCGCAGTATTTGCTCCATGGTTTTGCCCAACGATCGACAAACATTTCCAACAGCGTCTCAATAAAATCGTGACGCACTTTCTTCCAGTTCCCGGTTTCTTCGACCAGAGAAGGTAGATTTAACTTCAGATCGTAGCCCCAGCGCTGCTGAAAAACCTCCCACAAATCGGGTGTCCATCGCAACATAGTTCCTTTCGACATGGCCGCTTCAAGGTTAGGTTCATCGGTAAAACTTCCCATCAGGGTTTTTCCAAAATCTGCCTTGTTTCGCTCATACCCTTTGGTCATGGTAATATCTATAAACTTTTCAGTTACACCTTTATATAGCAAATCAACATAGGTAAATCCGCCATGCCAGGGTGATTTGGCCGGATAAGTTTTCCTGAAAATATAATAAGTGCCGCTTTGGCCCATCTCAGTTTCTACGGAAGAAGTAATATCTGTAAATCCGGCATCGGATTTCTTCAAAACCACCGCTAAAGTATCTGAAACGGCTACATTCAGTTGTTGTTGAATTTCCATGCTCAATCCGGTTCCGTTTTGATAGGAGTCGGGCATTTCTGCCGGAACATGGCCACCGGCAAAACCTGAAGGATAGGAGTTTTCGTCGTAAATCCAGACTTTCATGCCCAGCTCTTTGCCTTTTTGAACTGCGTAATCGAACAAGTGAAACCAGTCTTCAGAAAGGTATTCAGTAAGCAAACCAGGACGCGGATGAACAAAAACTCCGCCGATGCCAGCCTTTTTAAACTGCTTCATCTGGAAATCAATTCCTTCTTCCGAAACCTGTTCGTTCCAATCCCAAAGCGGCGCACTCCGATAATCAGATGGCGGGTCGGCAAAAAGTTGTCTTAGTTCTGTAGTTGTTTGAATACCACTTCTGACTGGTTTTTCTTTGCATCCTGAAATGAAAATCAGGAAAACACTCAGCATAGCAAAAATCAGCGAATGAGTTTGTTTCATGATATATTTAGTTTGAAGGTTTAAAAAAGGTTTCTTTACTTTTTCCCATGTCGCGGGAGGTAGCGACGGCAATTCCGCGCTGCCCCTTGTCGTTTACGGCACAATAGAAATGATAAACCACGCCGTTCCATTTTACAACAAATGACTTGTGGGCATATTGATTATCGTAATTCTCCGATGACTGGATCAGGTTTTCCCCGGTCCAATCAGTCCAGTTGACCAGATCGTACGAACAGGCAAAACGGTTGAAAGCTCCTTTCCGGTCGGCCCAGAAAGCGCCAAAATAAAACATCACCCATATGTCATCAATTTTTTGAATAACCGCATCGCCCGTTATTCCCCGGAGATGGTCCAGCACCGGATCCTTTCCAAAGCGCTGCCAGTGAATCATGTCATCCGAAACTGCCATGCCAATCCGTTCAACCCACCGTTCGGGTTTTACGCTGTCTCCTTTTGCATTGTAATACATCACAAACGGATGCCCCAACGTTTGCGATTTGTCCCAGATTACCGAACTTTTATAAATGGTTTTCTTTTCCCACCATCGAGCATCCTGATCGGTCGATCTCAACACGGGTTGGTCGAGCCGCTGCCATTCATGCGCTTTCGATGGATCACTCGTTGTAAAAGCCATGCCAATCGACAACAATCCGGCTTCATAGCCCTGTGCATCTCCTCCAAGGTACGACATCCAGTATTTATCCTGAAAAGGTTCCCATTCGTAACTTCCGCCCCAGTTGTAATTTTGAAGAGCAATATATCCTGCTTTCTGGTTCCAGTCCCAGTTGCTTTTGTCCGTGAAGGACATTATCCGGCCAAGCGTTTTCCAGTTTAATATATCGACACTTTTAGCCAGCCATGTTTCATATCCCCTGCCATCGAAAACAATGTAAGTCATATACCAATGTCCGTTTCTCCTGAAAACGCTAGGTGAGTCGAGCATTTCTGGTTCTGTTTTGCCGACCAGAATAAGACCATATTTATAAGGTGTTTTTATTTCCCGGTAAATTTTCTCCATTTCAACCTGCGGTACCTTTTTAAAATTTCCCTGGGCTGATGAAACCAGACAAAATAGGATCAAAGCAATATTTACAATTATTTTTTTCATAGTGAGAGCAGGTTGCTTTTAATGATTTCAGTTTTACATCAACAGATTTTTATTGTTTTAATACACAGAATTTGCCCAAGTTTTTCGATTTTATGGGCGATGTGTCCAACGCCAATCGCGCAATGATGTGCAGGCCCTTGTTGCGACCATTCATTCATGAAACGTTTGGCGCCAATTGAAAAGCGGTAGCGGCTGTTGGTGTTGCCAATTTCGAGAACTGGTCCGGCAACAGACTCACCTTCGGCGACCAGCAAAATGATGCCATCTTTGCTCTCCACCACCGACAATAAAGTAACAGGTCCGTGCTTTACGGTCATTTGAATAGATAACCCTTTGCCCGGTTTCCCGTGATAAATTGGCAGCGGCACCAGTTTCACCCGCCCTTCGGCAATGGCAAAATGTGCGGGTCCATCGTGGCCAAGCATTACCACATCGTCGTTAAAGTCCATCAGGTAAAATTCGGAGAACGAGCCACCAGCACCGAATTCTGCCATAATTTTCATGGCTTGCGCATTTTTCACTTCGCACTCGCCTGCCACCGGAATATTTTTGCCTGTCAGCAAAGTGTTTCCGGCAATAATTGACGTAACCATATTTTCGTATTCGTTGCCCGATTCACCTTCGTAGTAATAAGCCATTGAACCCAGATTCCGGTTTTTTACCAGTTTGTCCAACGCCACCGAAGTTCGCGCTGCGCGTTCGATTTCTGCAATTTCACATTCCGGAGAAACATCAAAAGCCAAATTAAATTCCTTTATTTTAGACTGGACTTCAAAGTCTGTCGCATCATCGCGGTATTTTTTCAATTCGCACATTTCGAGCATCTCGATGTGTGTGCCAAATACAGCCGATTGCCTGGTGATGTCGGTATAAACATCAAGCATTCCTCCATAATAATGACCCAAAATTCCAAGCCGGTTATTTTGCATTGTTGCCGCAACCCGTGCTGCCTCAGTCCAGGCTTCAATCTCATTCCATGCTTCATCATCCTGAAGATAACCGGTCACAAAATCGTATTTTATTCCGGAGCGGTTAAACACGCTGGCAATTTCAGGAACCGAACAGGCTTGACAATGCTCGAGCCACACTCCCGTCATTTTACCGCGATCACCCAGTTTATTGAATGCTTCATAATCAAGGGTTGCAACTGGCTGAAGATTCAAAATTACAACCGGAACTTTTAGTTTTTGCGCTACCGGCAGAACAGTTGAAGAAAGTGCATAGGTTGAGACATACAGGAATACAATTTCAACATCCTGCGTCTTCAGGAAATCTGCTGCCTCGCGCGCTTTCACCGGATTGTCAACCATTCCGGCGTCGGTAACTTCCACCCCAAATCCGGCAATCCGATTTTTAATTTGTTCCTGATAACTTTTCAGATTGTCAAGCAATCCGTCGAATTGTGCCCAATAAGTATCAAGACCAATTCCAAATAATCCCACTTTAGTCATCTTAAAATCTATTTGGATTTATAATTCTCAACGTTCATAATACGAACAGGGCCAAGTAGTCCCGAAGAAAGAGGCTCAGTAAATTTAAACGAGCCCATAGCTTGCTTTGTGGTGAATGTATATCTGCCAGTTGTAAATTCCTGTCCACCCATTAATCCGTTTTCGAATTTCACTTTCCGCACATTGGCATCGGGTGCCAGTTGGTCGCCCAGCAAACGGTTGATCCAACGGTTGGCCACTTCAATCACCAGTTCATTCGAACCTTCTTTTAGAGCACCTGAAATATCAATTCGCCACGGAGCGCACCAGATTACGCCCATGTCTTTTCCATTCAATTTTACCCGCGCAATGTCTTTTACCACACCAAGGTCGACATAATAGGGTTTATCTGTTAATTTATACATCTCAATGGTTTTCCGATAAGTTGCCATTCCTGAATAGTATTTTATCCCCCGCAAATCGTGGGTTATCCAATCCTGAAGTTCATTAAATTGAATATTTTCAGGGCCACCAAATTTTGGATCAAACGAAACATTCCAGGCACCTTCAATGGTTTTGACTTCAGCAAAAACGGGGAAATTACTTCCGTTCTGATTTTCGGATTTTTCGCCTTTTCCTGAAAAAGTAACAAAGAAACTTTCGGATGGGAAGAATTCCATCGGGATGGTCGTCAATCCGTCTTTAACGGAATAATTGGTAATTTTTCGGGTTTCGCCGGTTGTTCCCATCCAGATTTCAGGCTCGCCTACGGCACGGAACGTACACGCTGTCTTTTGAAAGTCATCTGTTCGGTTCGCAATGAAATAAATATCACTGTTATCTGTTTTTCGGTGTCCAAAACGAATTGCGTTGTTCTCTGATTTAAAATCTTCTGCAACATTCAGTTCCGATAAAATTTCGGCTGTGTTTTTATACGACGGATAGATTTCGTTCGAAGGCAGATTATACAGTTCGCCTCCCCAATAAATGGTTCCCTTACCAAATTTAATCGTATTCTTTTTATCAGGAGTTTGAAGCGTGCCCCAAAGTTTTTCAGCTAATTCAGCCACTTCCTTATCGCAATCAGGATAATTCGTTAACCCCGGAGATTTAACAGGAGGAGTTCCAATTATTTTTGCTCCTTTTTCAACCAAAGCAACAATGTGTTTAAGTAATTCAGGAGTCATGGTTTGGAAATTTGGCAATACCATTATTTCGTAAGAACTTGCTCCCGGAAATACAATTTTCCCGTTTTCTACAGTAGCGCTTTCCATGAGCATTTTGGGTGAGCAGCCGTCAAATCCGTAACTTTTTTTATCTGGAATTGCTCCGTTTTCTTTCAAGGCATCGGCCAGAGGTGTAAAAACCATTGGCGCACCTTCCGGAGTCAGATATAAGATATCTGAAACAGCTTGTCCCTGCTGCATCATGTACGAACAACGACTGACGTATTGATGGTAAGCTTCAACCATTGGCCACCATGTTTGACCGCGATCCCAATGCACGCCATAAGGCCCCATGGTCATTCCCGGACGGTAATCATCTCCCAATGGTTTATGGGCAAAGGTGTGGAAGAAAAACCGGTTGACACCCAAAGCCAATGCCCAGTCGCTTTGGTCTTTCATCGACCATGGATATTCTTGCCAGGCTTCGTTATTATCCGAGGTAAAAACTTCAGCGCCAACAATAGGTTTACCAGTAGTGTGAGAAATGGAAGTGGCTTCCAGAACCGCATACGAAGTATGGAATCCAAACCGCTTGCTCCAAAATTCAGCCATAATAACATCGGCAATCGCACCTAAATCGAGGTCGCCTGCCGGATTCATATCGTAGGGTTCAATGGTGAGTTCGAGTCCGTTTTTATGTGCATAAGCTTTGCCGAATTCCGCATGATTTTCAAGAATCAATTCCTTGCAGGTTTGGCGCAAATCCCACAAAAAGCGTTCGGTAATCTCAACACTTTCAATGGCACGCCCGGTATAGGCCAAAAAATAGGGTTCCGGGTCATAACCCCGACGTTTTTTAAATTCATCGACAATTCCTTCCGTCCAGTTTTGGGCGCCACTCTCCCAACTGTCCATGTGAAAACCTGTCCAGCCGACCCCCTTTTTTCGCGGGGCAGTTTTATTCAATAGAATATCGGTGTAATTCCTGAGGTGATTTCGAAATGCAAGCGTGTCCATTTTATTACACTCCAAACCAACAGCCGGCTCGGGAGCAGGTCGCGAACTTGCACCGGTTACTCTTTTCCCCATTCGTATGATGGTCCATTTTCCTTTAGGAGCATCCCAAACCAAATGTCCGTTTGGTTGCAGGTATTCTGTCACATTAATAATTTCTGAATGAGCAAGAATTTTACTTCTTTCAGGCTCATTGTAACTGGCAAGTGAAGGTAAAAACGGTTTTACATTTGGTTTTGATGAATACGGATCTCTTTCATAAAGCGCTTTTTCGTTGATATCTGTAATAACCGGAACTGCTGAACCCGGAATGGCATAAACAGCCACATCCTCGTAATAAGGATTATTCATTTTGTGCCAGACGGTGCTCCGTTGTTCCGGAATTGGAAGTTCAATATTCACTTTTTGATTGCCTTCAATTTGGGTTTCACTAAAAACCAAATGTTTCATCGATTCTTCGGGTTTTACCCAAGGGCCGCCACTGCCGCACCAACCGGGCCCGGCACCCAACAGTATTTTCATTCCCAATCGTTCAGCTTCCCGAACAGCGTGCACGTATAAATCCTGCCACGGTTCGCTCATAAAATCAACCGGACCACGGGGAACTCCTATCCCTACTTCCAGAAAAATAAGATTCCTGATTCCAACTTCTTTCATCGATTCCAGGTCTTTTGTCATCTCCTCGCGTGACAAATTGCCATCCATAAAATACCAGTAAACGCCCGGCCGGGCAGAATCCGGGGGATTTAAAAATGCCTTCTTCAAACTTGCCAGCGATTGTTCTTCTTTTTCGGATGAATGTGAGCATGCGAAAGTGAGCCAGCAAATTGCAGTTAAAATCAGAAATGCTATTTTTTTGTTGTTCATGTTGTTCCTTATGAAATTATGTTTCAGAAATCAATTATTTAAATGCAGCTTTTACAGCTTCAAGATATCCAAACTTGTTTTTTGTGTCGGGTTCCAGATAGCTTCCTTCGGTCCATTCGTTCCAGCAATTGATGTTCATGATTCGCGGTCCATTTGGATCGGCCAGCATTTTGTCTTTGGTCATCTGCAACGCTTTCCTGAAATTTTCCGGAGTATTGTTGCCGATGGTGTTGGTAAACGGATAGCCAAAATTTCCCCATTCCGATTTCAGGTCACAGCGTGGGCTAGGATCCCAACCCATGGAAACATTCGGATAGTAAGGAACCGGATACTCAGATTTTGCTTTGTCCCAAAACGAAAAATACTCGTCGCGGGCTTTGGTGTAATCGGTTTGACGATCGGGCAACCCGACATGGTGAACCCAAACATAAGATGTTGCAGAATTGAAACCGAGCAGTTTGATTAGTTCAGGAATATTCGCCGGAACTTTTTCAACAGGCAGAACCGGACGACCCCAGGCCACCAGATTCCAGTGAATACCTTTCAATCCGGCGGCTTTGGCTTTTTCATCGAGCCGGTTCATTGCAGCTTTTGTCGCTTCGATGCTTCCAAAATTTTCCATAAATTTCTGAATGTCGTATATCGAGAAATAGGCTTTGCCATCGATTTTCCAGTAGTTCGGCTGAGTGAAATAGTTCTTGATCAGCAAATCGCCGATTTCTTCGAATCGCTTTGGCGAAACCACTCCCGGATAAAGCAATTTTTGCGTTGTTCCGCGGGTGTACGGGTGAATATCAACCCAGTCGTGGTTCGCCCACATGAATGCAAACTTGATTTTACCTGAATTTTTAGCTTTCAGGAAACCTTCGTCGAGACAGCGGTTTAAAAACGGACCGTCTTCGTACATGTACCAGTCGAAAATGAAACAATCAATGCCATAATCCGATGCTGCCTTAATTTTCTGCTCCATCACTTTCGGATCTTTTTCGTCGGTGTAGCCCCACAGCGGCACCTTGGGTTGGTCATGCCCGGGGAACCGTGGTTGTGCGGCTTTCACCAATTCCCATTCCGACCAATCGGCTCCTTTGTTGACGATGTTTCGCGGATCGTCGGTGTGATAATTCGGGAAATAATAAGCAGCTACTGTGATTTTTTCTGATCCAGCTGTTTTTTTTACCGGATTTGCTGCCAAAATGGACGGAAAAAGCAATACTGCGAGAATTATTTGAAAAGCTAATTTTTTCATTCTTTTGGGTTTAAAATATGCCGGTTAAGGATTGAACCATTTCATAATTTCGCTGGCAATCAACTCATGGCCCCTTTCATTTGGGTGATTGACCTGTGCCATGTATTCACTCAACTTTTGCTTATCCGGATATAGAAATTCAAATGTCTGGTAACTGTCAACCAGGCCAATTTGATTTTCAGCCGCTAAATTTCGAATCTGGTCAGTGTGTTGTTTCAGCGGATTTTCCGGATCAGCAAAATTGACATTCTGGTCAGGTGACGGAGTCAGGAGTATGATTTCTATTCCCCGACTTTTCGCTAGATTAATCATTTCGGTCCAGGCTATTTTGGCTTTTTCAAGGCCAGCACCGCGATCATTGAGCGCGTAATCAATAAAAATGAGATCAGGTTTATGAATGAGCACATCCTTTTCGAAGCGTTCAGCTCCGGAGACGGAATTTTCACCTCCAATAGCTGTAACAATCACATTGATAACCGCCAAAGGATAAATTGCCTTTAGTTTTTTCAGCACGAGATTGGGGTAGGCTGACAAGGTATTGACCACTGGTGTTTTAAAATACCCGGCCGGAACACTGTGTCCGTGAAAAACAATGTTGATGGTTCGGTTTTTCGGCCATTCTTTTTGCATTTCGGTTTTCAGATCATTCAGATAAGTTGCAGGATCGGCAGCCGTTTGCGCATGAAGTATAAATGCAAATAGAATCAAGGGAATAAAAAGTAGTTTCTTCATGATCGGAATCTTTAATAGCGGACACCTAATATTTCAACCGGCCCAAACAGCCCCGAAGGTTGCAGTTGATCGTCAGGCTTGAACGGACTAACCGGACACCAGGTTGGTCGCTGATTAACCGGCAGTTTGCTGTCGCCAATCAATCGGTTAACCCAGGTATTTACAATTTCAACCTGAAGTTCATTTGTTCCTGCTTTTACAAATTTGCTGATATCAAGCCGGTAAGGTTTTGTCCAGATTCCACCTGCATACGTTCCGTTTACAGTTACTTTGGCCATCGCGGTGAATCCACCCAAATCGATCTGTATATTTTCTCCGGATGGCAGTTGGGCGAGTTCAAATGTGCAATTGTACGTTGCTGTTCCTGAAAAATATTTTATTCTTTCATCCGTTGAGGTTGTCCAATCCTGAAGTGTGTCAAAAACCACCGGTTGTTCCGGCCCTCTTTGTTTCGGATTAAACTGCACAGTCCAGGGACCTTTCAGTTCGGCAAGCTGCGCCGGCGTTGGATAGTTTGCTTCGAAACTTTCGTTGGTGGATTTTCCGGCCGATTTTCGGAATACGATAAACACACTTTCGTAAGGTTCCAGTTTTATTGGAACGGCCGTGGTATTTTCGTTCTGAATGTATCCAGACAAATTCCGGGTGTAACCAGTAGTTGCTTCCCAAAGTTCTGGTTGCATTCCCTTTACCCTGAATTCAGGAGTGATTGTTTGTATTTCAGACGTCTGGTTCGTTACAAAGTAAATTTCTGTTTGTCCAAGAGTACGGTGTCCGTAATGAATCGACCGGTTATCTGGCAATTTACAATCCGGCACACAATGAATCAGCGCAAATGCTTCCGGCATGGTCATTCCGTTTAGGATCATTCCTTTTCCAACTTTTCGCGATTTTACAGTTGTGCCGTCTACATCGCCCCAGAGTTCTTTGCCCATTTCCTGAACTTGCTGATCAGCTTGCGGCTGGTTTTGCAAACTGGGCGAACGCGACGGAGCCGGCCCCAGAATCACCGCGCCATCATTGACGAGTTGTTTGATTTTGGAAAGCAATTCGGGACGCATTGTTTCGAGTTTCGGTAAAACCATGATTCGGTATTGCGTTCCATGAGGCAATGTCAAAAGGCCATCTTTCACAGTCATGTATTTTTCAATCACTTCGGCATTCATGTAGTCGAACTGGTAACCAACCGGAAGTTCGGGATCAGTCACTCCGGTCATTTTCGGAGCATCTTCGCCAATGAAATAAGCCACATCGGCCACATTCAAGCCCTGCTGAAGCATAAAATTGGTGCGTTTCAGGTATTGTGTGTACACATCCATCTGCGAAAACCAGGTGTTGTTGCGGTTGAATTCGTTCCCAAACCAGGCATTCATGCCAGGAAGTTTATCATCGTATGGTTGCGTAATGTAAACGTGTAGCAAAGTGTTGTTTATTCCTTCAGCGAAAAAGCGGTCGCCGCGTTGTTTGATTACGCCCGGATAACGCGAAAATGGCTTTCCGGAGCAGGTATTCGATTCGGCTGAAATTTTTGTTTTTCCGTAGATATGTCCGCACGAAGTGGCTGCACGGTTTTCGATATTTCCAAGTTCACCTTCGCTCCAGAATTCACCGCCGATTTCGTCCGACTGTCCGCCGTACATTAAAAATTCGCCCGGAAATCCCCAGTGCCCGTAGTTTTCAAGCCAGGTATGCAATCCGTATTTGTGGCTGATATCGCGCAATCCGCCTACATAATCGTAAGCTACTTTGTCGGCCACCATTCGGCGCATGTCCCAAAGAAAGCGGTCGGATTCCTGCTCGCTGTTTACAACTTTTCCCTTGTAAACCGGCAGGTATGGCGTGGGATCGTAGCCGTATTTTTGCCTGAATTCGTCAATAAACCCATCGGTAAAGTTTTGGCCTCCGGTTTCATAACTGTCCTGAACAACCACTTTGAAACATTTCCGGTCGGCTTCGGGAATGCTTTTCAAAATTTCGCCCATGTGACCGTAGAAATGCTTTTCTGCCAGCGATTTGCTCATTTTATCCACTTCGTAACCAGTTGCTTCGGGTGATGCCGGACTATTGACGGTTCCTGTTGGAGTCATGCCGGTACGCATAATAATCCATTCACCTTCCGGAACCTCCCAGTTCAACGTTCCGTCGGTCGCCATATATTGCGAAATATCCAGCACTTTTGCGGCGTCGATCAGGGTTGCTTTGTCATGCACTTCAGGCTGAACCGGCCACTGGTAATCTTTCCAGTAGGGCAGTGGTGTCGGGTGCATTTTAGCTAAAGTCTTTTCAGGGAAGCGTTCAACCTGTGGGGCAGCGGATATACTCACTTCTGCAATTCCGCCGCCGTTTCGGGTATTTTTAATGATGAGCCGGAAACTGGTTGCTGTTGTTGCCGGAAATGAAACCACCGCCGGTGCAAAAGGCTCAAAGCCAACATTCAATGCCGGATTGGAGCGATTGATCTGAAATTCAGAAAGGGTCATGTATTCACCCTTCTCGTTTTTAGCCTGAAATTTTGCTTCGGACAGCATCGGATGTTCAGTCGGCCGAACTGCCAGACTGCGGCAGGTAAAAGGTTCGGAGGTTTCGAAGTCGATGGCAAATTCTTTCCCTTCAGGCAAATCAATTCCGGAGAGTTTGTTGCCATCCATAATTTGCTGAAGGCCTGTCAGCTTTGGTGATGAACTAACTTTGGCATTCTGGTTATTCAGAACCAGTTGGTCGTCTTTTGGCGCCGGATAGGCAATTACTTTTACATCCTGAAAAATCTCAATGGGCTTTTCCAGTTTATGCGAAAATTTTTGCGGCCCTTTTACACGCGTTTCAGAAGCAGTCAGGTACCGCATGGCGTCTTCGGCTTTTATCCACGGGCCGCCCGACTGGCTCCAACCGGGTGAATTGAAAATCCCGATTTCTATGTTCAGTTCGGTTGCCGTTTTAAGCGCCGTGTGTAAAATATCCCACCACTCGTCGCTCAGCATTTTGACTTTTCCGTAGGGAATGTCATTCAATCCGATATTTCCGATAAATGCGCGATTAATTCCTGCTTTTTTCATCGACTGGAGATCTTTTACAACTCCTTCTTTCGAAATATTGTCGGAAATCCAGTACCAGTAAACGCTGGTTTGGATGGAATCGGGTGGGGTTACGAACCCGCTTTCAAGAGCTTTGTCCGTAATTTGAGACTTTTCCGACCGGCAAAATGTGGCGAAAAGTAAAATTGCAGGCACCGAAAGCAACATGAAAAATCTTTTCATAATAGCACGTTTAGGTTTATTGGTTTAGCTGTGTTTAATTAATAGTTTGTCAGTTGTTAAGTGAAAAATGGTATGAACCCGAACCAACTTTGCATTTTATCCGACCATTTTCTTCGCCCAAAACCTGAATGTCTTTGACTTCAGAAATAGCTTTTCCGCTTTCCTGAATCACTGACACAGAATCTGACGGAATATAAATCAGCGCCGTTGTATTGGCGGGAATTGTCACATTCATTTTTATACTTTCTCCTGATTTTTCCCAGTTTGAAATGATTTCGCCATAAGGCGACTGGTAACTGGATTTCACCCATGTTAAGTCGCCCACCATTTCAGGCTTAATTTCAATTTCCTGGTATGCCACCGAGGTTTCAGTTTGACCAATTCCGCCCAATCCGCCATAAAACCAATCCATTAAGTGGCCAAGCATCAGGTGATTGTTCGAAACATTTTCGAGAGCAGGCCAGGATTCAGTCAATGCAGTCGCACCTTTTTTTAGCTGAAAACCGTAACCGGGAACGTCGTCGCGGTTATTCATTTCGTAAAGCAACTGCGATCTTCCGCTTTTGGTCAAAGCTTCAACGAGGTAATGGAAACCGACATCGCCGGCTGTAAGCGGTTTGCCTTGCGCGCGAATCGAATCTTCGAGGTTTTCCATCACTTTTGTTTTATACTTATCATCAACCAGCCCAACACACCAGGGCATTGACATGGCTGTTTGACTACCAGTTGAAATAACGCCGGTTTCAGGATTGAAAAATTTGGCATTGAAAGCTGTTTTTATTTCGTTGGCCCACGCCGTCAGGTTCTGTTGTTCGTCAGGTTTGTTCAGAATGGCTGCCATTTCAGCCAGAAGTTTTACGTCGTAATAATAAATTGAAGTGGCTGTCAGAGCTTTAGGGGTAAGTTGCGCAGTTCCCGGACTGTTTGGTCCAAGGTCGAACCAGTCGCCAAGTCCATAATTTATTAATTGTTGATCCGATTTGCTTTTCAGATATTCCACATAGCGCATCATCATCGGCCAGGCTTTTTTCATCACCGAATCGTCGCCGTACCATTTGTAAATCATCCAGGGCAGAATCACCGCAGCGCTTCCCCATTCAGGCGAATCACGGAAACCTCCGCCAAAAGTTACATATTCAGGAGCAATATCAGGAACCAGACCATCTTCGGTTTGAGCCTCCATCATGTCGTTTACCTGTTTGCTGTATAACGAATACAAATCGAAATTGAAATGAACGGCGCTGCCCATCAGGTAGGTTTGTTCGAGCCAACCCAGCTTTTCGCGATGTGGGCAGTCGGTCAGCACACTTTGCAAATTGCTTTTTATTCCCCAGTTTATCAGGTCGAATGTGCGGTTGAAGAGATCGTTCGAACACGAAAACGTGCCGGTTTGCGGCGATGAATTGCGTGTGTGCAACAGTTTTATTCCGGTAAGTTGTGCTTCATCTGTTGTTCCTTGCAGCGAATCAGGAACAGCGCCTTTAACTTTTACATAGCGAAATCCTGTATAAGTAAATCGTGGCCGCCATGTTTCAATTTCATTGCCTTTTAGTATGTATGTCAAATAATTGGGGCTTCCGGTGGCCGACTGGTTGGGTTGCCCGTCGGGTTTAATCAATTCTGATTGTGTCAGAACAATTTCCTGTCCTTTTTTACCTTTTACCTGAATTTCTACTATTCCAGAAGCATTCTGGCCAAAGTCGATCATGTAAGCGCTGTCGGCCAGTTTGGTAACTCTTTTTGCCTGAAATTCCTGCATGATTTCAATCGGATAATCGGTTTCGTGCTCAAGTTTTCCAGAAGGAGGAGTTACCAAAAGCGCATTTTGCCAGTTTTGATCATCAAAATCAGGTTGATTCCAGCCTGTTTGTTCGAGACGTGCATCGTAATCTTCCCCTCCATAAATGCTGGAATAAGTTATGGGCGATGGCGAAGTTTTCCAATCTTCTCCGGAAACAATTACCTGCTCAGTTCCGTCGGTAAACCGGACACGAAGCTGGACGATCAGCATTGGGTTTCCCTGGGCAGTGACCAGTTTACGGTATCGTTCGCGGTTGATGTTGAAAAAACCGTTGCCTACAATAGCTCCGAATGCATTTTTGCCCTGTTGAAGCTGGTCGGTTACATCATATAAATTGTACAAAACGGTTTTGTTGTAATTAGTCCAGCCAGGAGTCAAAAATGCGTTCCCGACTTTTTCTCCGTTAATTGATGCTTCGTATTGCCCCAACCCGCTGATGTACAACGTTGCGTCCAACACTTTTTTAGTCACTTCAAATTCTTTCCTGAAAAGCGGGACCAGAGGTCGTTCCACACATTTGTCGCCTAAGTCATTTCCGGAGCCATGCACGCCGGGAAATATCCGCATGTTATCGGGCATTTGTTTGTAGCCAATCCAGCGTGCATTTTTCCAGTCGCTTTCAGCAAATAATCCGGTTCTGAAAATTTCGGTTTCGCTCCAGTCTGTTGCCACATTGTCCTGATTCCAAATTTTTACTTTACAGAAGTATGTTTGTGCCGGTTCAAGCTTTAATCCATCTCCGGAAACCAAAACCGACTGACCGGAATTGACTTTTCCTGAGTCCCAGATGATATTTTTTTCAGATTCTAAATCTTCGGCGCTGATGGCCACCAGGAGTCGAAATGCTGCCTGAACCTGACTTCTCTGGTTAGATATAATTTGCCAGCTAAATTGCGGAGTTTGTGTTTCGGTTCCCGAAACTGACTGATTAAATGTGCATTTTAGATTATTGACTACGGAGGTTGGCTCTCCGTTTTTGCAGGAATACATCAGGAAAATTAAAGCAGAAATCAGGAAGAATAATTGCCTCATCGTTTTTTTAGGTTAAGTTTTCGGGTTGTCAGATTAATTTGACACAGCGAATGGTTGTATTTTGGTTTGCTGATGGTGCAAGTTATTAATATATTAGCTCTCCTGATATTTTAATATTGACCGAAAGACATTAAATTTTGACACAAATAGCCTATTATGCAACATACCTCAAATTCCGAAATTCGGTACATAACTTCTCACGAGTTTGAAAACCTTTGGAATCTGAAAGTAAATACCGTTGGTTTCGAATCGATTTCGGCACTGGCCAGCTATCCCACAGCCGGACACCCACAGGAATACAGCTTCAATTTTGAGCAGGGTCGCATCCTTCAGGAATTCCAACTGGTTTACATTACCAAAGGAAGTGGTCAGTTTGTATCACGGCATTGTCCGATACGCCCAATTTCCGAAGGTTCGGTTTTTTTTCTTTTCCCGGGAGAATGGCACAGTTACCAACCCGAAAAAGAAACCGGTTGGGAAAGTTATTGGCTTGGGTTCGATGGGTTGCAAGCCGCAAAACTGTTGGAAAGCAAATTGATTTCTCCGGAAAATCCGGTGGTTGAGATCGGATACGACGAGGAAATTGTGAGTTTGTGCAACAAAATTCTGGAAATTAGCAAGAGCGAACATCCCGCTTTCCAGCAGTTTCTTTCAGGAATGCTTGTCCATTTGCTGGCTTATTTTCTGTACCGCGAGAAAAATAAAAGCTGGAGCGACAAGGAAGTGCTGACCAAAATGGAAAAAGCACGGTTGATTATGCGTGAAAAGTTTAACACTTCGATTTCTCCGGAAGATATTGCCCGTATGTTGAACATGAGCTACACCTGGTTTCGCCGGATGTTTAAACAGTACACCGGGCTGGCACCTGCACAATACCTGATGCAGCTAAAAATTCAGAAAGCCAAGGAATTATTGACACTTTCGGACTTGCCGATCAAAGAAATTGCCATTGAATTGGGTTATGAATCTATCGATTACTTTTCGACTTCGTTTAAGCGACAAACACAACTAACTCCGGGAGAGTTCAGAAACACAGGAAAAGGGAAAATCTTGCTTGCCAAATAGTTGATTTAAAATTTGTTCTTCAGTGTAATTTGCAGGACTTAACTTTGGAGTAAAAATTCCTGAATGTTTACAAGCACTTTTGCTGAAAGTCTTGACTGAGCTTCAAGCGTAAATCCTGAAGATCGATCGGAAAGAATAATGTTTGGAAATTTTGAAAATTCATGGAAATGTTCTCCAATTGCCGGACCGTCGAAAATGGCAAACGAAGACTGATCTTTTGCAATCCAGCGCAGAAATGCGCTTTTGTCGAAGGTTAGCCCGATGGAAGTATTTACCAGAATGGAGTTTGGTTTTTTATGCCTGAACTCCTCTTCACCAATCACTATCGAATTTTTGGGTAAATGTGTGCTGATTATGTCGCAGGTGGCCAGCAATTCATTCAGGGATAAGAATTGAATGCCTTCAGTTTCCATTTCAGGCTTCCGGCTTCGGTTGTAATAAAATACGTTCATGCCAAAATGAAGTGCGGTTCGGGCCACCATACTGCCCAAAGTTCCCATACCAATTATTCCCAACGATTTTCCTCGCAACTCGCGGTTTTCAGCTTGCCATTGTTGTTTGCCAAGTCCTTTCAGGAGGTATATTAGCTCGGCGAAAATGAATTCCAAAGTTCCATCGTCGCCATAATCGCGGACGCCTTTCACCACAATTCCTTGATTTCGGGCGGCTGCAATATCAACGTTGGCCGATTTTTCGTCATACAAACTGCAACACATTCCAATGTATTTCAGGTTTGGCGATGCTTTTATTACCGCTGCATTTATTTTTGTACGCCAGCTTACCAGAACACAATCAGAAAGGCCGATGCGTTTTTTTATTTCATTGTCTGATTCCGGAAAATCGGTATAAATCATCATTTTGTTTTCAGAAAACAACGCGATTTGTTCCAGCACAGGTTGGGTGAGCCCACAGGAATCGATAATGGTTATTTGTTGAAAATGCATTTTCAGGAGTAATATTTTGAGGCAAAATAAATGAAAATTTCCAACCTAATCGGTGAGATGTTTCAGGAAGTCGCGCACTTCGCGGTAATCGGCCAAATGATATTTGGCGCCGGTTTTACCAATGCCAACTTTTATCGAAATTGCATCCGCAGGTAGCACTCCAAACAAATATTCGTCGGTCCAATCGTCGCCAATTCCGACTATGAAATCGTACTCGTTTCCTTGCATAAATTGCATGGCAGCCTGTCCTTTGTTGACGCCACGATTCTTTATTTCAATTACTTTATTGCCTTCCATAATTTCAAGATCGTCATTCGAAGTCAGGTTCGACAATTCGTCTTTCAGTTCAATGGCGCGCATTTGACCCAATTCCGAGTCGGTTTTCCGGTAGTGCCAAACCAGCGAATAATTTTTTTCCTCAATAAAACTACCCGGAGTACGATCGACGTAATATTCGAGCGTATGAATAATTTTCGATTTCCAGTCGCTGTTAATTTGCAAAAGGAATTTCCATTCTTCGGAAATTTTTTTCAGCCAAACGCCATGTTCTGTGATCAGGTTGAAGTTTTTGTTTTTGAACCATCTGGTAAAAGTATCGCGGTCGCGGCCACTGATAATAACCAATTCGGTATTTTCTTTTGCTGCTAATTTGTCGAGCAGATTGTACAGTTGTTCGTCGGGAATTGCTTTTTGCGGATCGTCTTTAAAGCCTGTCAAGGTTCCATCGTAGTCGAGGAAGACGAGCGCTTTTTTACTTTTTTTGTAGGCAGTTTTGATGGTCATCCCAATTTCTTCGGTTAATTCAATTCCGAATGAAATGGTTCTGTTTTTTCGTGCATCGAGCAAACTGTCGACAAAGTTGTTGGCCCATTTATTTACATCGTATCTTTTTAATCGTTTCTGAAGGACTGTATTGCGTTGAATTTGTTCTTCCTCAGGCATTTCCAGAGCCATCTTTATAGCGTCGGCCAGTTCGCGTTTGTTGTTTGGATTGATGATGAGCGCTTCGCTCATTTCTTTGGCAGCGCCAGCCATTTCGCTCAAAATCAAAACGCCTTTCCGGTCAATTTTCGAGGCAACATATTCTTTGGCCACAAGATTCATTCCGTCGCGAACCGGTGTAATGAGCGCAACTTCGCTGGCCGTGTACAATTCGATGATGGATTCGATGGGTAATGAGCGGTAAAAATACCAAATCGGCGTCCAGTTAATCGACGCGTATTTTCCGTTGATTTTCCCCACCAGTTCGTCGACCTCTTTTTTCAGGAGTTGGTAATATTCCACCGAATCGCGTGTGGGCGTGGCAACCATGACAAGTGTCACCTTGCCAATGTATTCCGGATAAGTATCCAGAAAATGTTCGAAGGCTTCGAGCCTGACCGGAATTCCTTTGGTATAGTCGAGACGATCGATTGAAATGACTAGTTTCCGTTCGGGCGACATCAGGAAATATTTATCAATTTCTTTCTGAATGTCGGTTTTGTCTTTAATCGTTTTCGACAAATTGGCTGTTGCTTTGCTCTGAAACCATTCAAAATCAATTCCCAATGGAAAATTATCGGAAACGACATTTCGCTTGTCGAGTTTAATTTGGTTGAAAGACGATTCGTGCCCGAGCAAACGTTTGACGCAACTGTTGAAATGTCGCTGGTAATCGTAGGTATGAAATCCAATGAGGTCGGCACCCAGCAATCCTTCAATAATTTCGCGGCGCCAGGGCAAAAGCCTGAAAACTTCGTACGAAGGAAATGGAATGTGTAAGAAGAAACCGATGGTAAGTCTTGGAAATTTTTTCCGGATTAATTGCGGAAGCAACATGAGCTGGTAATCGTGAATCCATAAAATATCGTCTTCCTGAATGTTTTCCGAAATTACTTCGGCAAATTGCTCATTTACTTTTTGGTAGGCCTCCCAATGCGTTTCATCGTACTCGGTATACTGCATAAAGTAGTGAAAAAGAGGCCAGATGGTTTTGTTGCTAAATCCATAATAGTAATCGTCGAACAACGCGGTATCAATATTTACCGGAATGTAATTGGCCTTTTCAAGGGCGAGATTAATCTTTTCCTGAACATCGGTCGAATAGTCTTCAGGATTTATTCCAGGCCATCCAATCCAGCGGCTGTCGTATTTTTCGTGAATAGGGCGCAGACCGGTTGCAAGTCCGCCAACGCTGGCGGTAATATTTATGTTTTCATTATCAGTTTGTATACTTATGGGTAATCTGTTGGAAACTATCAGAAATCTTTGCATCTTATGAGTAAATTTTGATTTTCCACAATTTACTTCATTTTCGTGCGGGAATCAAATTTACGGCAATAACATTAAAAAAAGATAATATATGAACAACCTGAATTATGGGGTTATTGGGAATTGCAAGAGCGGAGCCCTGATTTCAGCAGACGGCGAAATTGAATGGTGTTGTTTGCCCGAATTTAATTCATCAAGCGTATTTGCAAGCATATTGGATAAAAAGAAAGGTGGAAGTTTTTCAATTATTCCTGAAGAGGGAACAGAGGTTACACAAAAATACGTGAACCGTACCAATATTTTGAGAACAAGGTTTCGTAAAGGTGAAAATATGTTTGATGTTTTCGATTTTATGCCAAGGTATATGAATGGCAATCAGCAATATTACACGCCGCCTGACATCATTCGCTATTTTCAGTTGGTGAGCGGGGAGCCAAAATTCAGGGTTGTTTATAACCCGAAACTTGAATATGGCGTAACGGTAACGGATCATGTAATCGAGAAAGATTGTATCAAAAGTCTGACAAGAACCGGTGTTTACGATTCGCTGTATTTGTATACCGATTTCGACAAGCAAAAAGTGCTGGCAGGCGAAGAACTTGAGCTGAAGGATGATGGATTTTTCCTGATGAGCTACAACCAAAAGTTACTTCAGCAAAGTATTGAACGTACCAAACTCAAATTCGAACGGACCAAAGTTTACTGGCTCAACTGGTCGGAAATGACACGCAGATACGCCCGATATAACGATGAAATCACCCGTAGTGCACTGGTTCTGAAGTTACTTAGCTTTGATAAATCGGGCGCCGTTTTGGCTGCCATGACAACCTCGCTTC
The DNA here is from genome assembly GCA_963677955.2 of Prolixibacteraceae bacterium. Lineage (GTDB taxonomy): Bacteria > Bacteroidota > Bacteroidia > Bacteroidales > Prolixibacteraceae > Aquipluma. Next base: position 853,631 of record CAXXQR010000001.1, on the reverse strand, counting down.
CGGAAAGTATTGGCGAAGTTAGGAATTGGGATTACCGCTTTTGCTGGATTCGCGACGCCTCGATGGTAATAAAAGTAATGACCCAGCTTGGACATTTGAATGTCGCTTCCCGATACCTCCGGTTTATCATTGATCTTATTCCCGATAAGGATGAAAAAATTCAGATCATGTATGGAATTAACGGTGAGAAAAAGCTAACCGAATTCATTCTGGATCATTTGGATGGCTATGAAAATTCGGCGCCTGTACGTATTGGTAATGCTGCTTACAAACAGAAGCAAAACGATATTTATGGCATCCTGATGGATGTGATTTATCTGCATTTCGACATATATAATGTTTCGTTGTCGCAAAGTGAAGAACTTTGGACCATCGTCCGTTCGGTAGTGAAAACAGTTGAAAAAAACTGGAAAAAAACAGATCGCGGAATCTGGGAATTGCGCACCGAACAGAAGCATTTCACCTTTTCGAAATTGCTTTGTTGGGTGGCCATCGATCGGGCAGTTAAAATCGCAAAGCTCGTAAAAATGGAATCGTATGTTGCCAGTTGGGAAATGTTACGCGACGAAATAAAAGCTGATATCATGAAAAATGCCTGGAATGAAAAATTGCAGGCGTTTACGCAATATTACGGCAGTGCCGAGTTGGATGCATCGAGTCTGCTAATTGAGAGTTATGGCCTGCTACCTGCAGCCGACGAACGATATATAAAAACAGTGAAAGCAACGAAAGAGCATTTGATGCATAACGGATTAATGTATCGCTACAAAAACAAGGACGATTTTGGTTTGCCAACTTCCTCGTTTACCATTTGCACGTTCTGGATGATAAACAGTTTGTATAAAATCGGAGAGAAACGAGAAGCGCGTAGAATGTTCGATAAACTGCTTTCGTACAGCAATCACGTGGGTTTGTTTAGCGAGGATATTGATTTTGAGAGTAAACGTTTACTTGGAAATTTTCCCCAGGCTTATTCGCATTTGGCACTAATTGAAACGGCAATTTTACTTTCCGATGCCGAAATAAGTCCAGATCAGGAATTACTGGACGAAATACATTAATAAGGGAATTGTTCGTCCAGCTTTTTGGTTGCTGCTTCATCGAAATACCAATGCAATTGGCCAAAATTATTTGAAATGTGGAAGGCCGGATATTTTTCGGCTTCGTTTTTCTTTTCAAATATTTCTGAAACCCGCTCAGCTTTAGTTATTCCGGTGACCAGAAAATATACACCTGATGAATTGTTTAGGACTTTTCCGGTTAATGTGACTCTTTTTTGCCCGGAGGCCGGATGAGTTGCAACTTCACAAATTTGATCAGAGTTCAAAAGTTCAAGCTGATTCGGGAAAATTGAAGCTGTATGTCCGTCGTCTCCCATTCCCAAAAGGATCAGGTCGAATTGCGGCCAGCCGTTTCGCTCCGGAAGTTTTTCCGGAATTTGTTTTGAATAGGAGAGGGCTTCGGCTTCCGGATCGTTTTCACCTTTAATCCGGTGTATATTTTCTTCCGGAATTGAAATTTTTGAAAGCAGCAATTTCTGCACAACTCCAAAATTACTTTCCGGATGAGTTGGCGGAACCATTCGTTCGTCGACCCACCAAAGCTGAATTTTTTTCCAAAGTCTCGAATCGGCATATTGTTCCGCCAGGATCGAAAACAGTAAATCAGGAGTTTTGCCACCAGAAATGGCCAAATGAAAGAATTCTCCGGAATGGTTCTGAATTTCAGTTATTAATTGGTGGGCAAACTGCTCTGCCAATACTTCCGGAGTTTTAAAAATATGAATGTTGTTACTCACTGAATTAGAAGTTTAATTTGGAACTTTCTCTATAGTTCGCAATATTCGCCATCGTGCGCAAGGTTTTTACACGGATATCGCCAAAGTCCTTCTTCGATCAAGTTGTCAACCACATCGGGGCCCCAGGTTCCGGCCGGATAGCCGTAAATTGGAATATCCGGATTGTTTTGCCAGGCATTCAGAATTGGCTGTACAAATTCCCAGGCTTTTTCAACAGCGTCGCCGCGGGCATAAAGTGTGGCATCGCCCTGGATACAATCGAGCAGGAGTCTTCCGTAGGCTGAAGGAAGGTAAACATCAGACAATTCATTGTAATGAAAATCCATATTTACAGTTTGAACCCGGAATCCGGCACCCGGCACTTTCATGCCAATTTTCAGCAAAATGCCTTCGTCAGGCTGAATGCGCAGCACAAGCTGGTTATTTCCCATATCAGCAATTGCCTGATTCTCGAACAAATGGTGCGGTGTACTTTTGAAATGAATGACAACTTCGGTGACACGCGCCGGTAATTTTTTGCCTGTACGAATATAAAACGGAACGCCTGCCCATCTGAAATTGTCGATAAAAAATTTCATAGCCAGGAAAGTTTCGGTTCGCGATTGCGGATCAACGCCGTGTTCTTCGCGATAGCCATTCACCAATTCTTTTCCGATATGCGATTGCGTATACTGCCCCCGAATCACACTGGCGGCCACTTCATTTTCTTTAATGGGCCTCAGCGACTGAAAGACTTTTAATGATTCGTTCCGGATGGCATCGGCTTCAATTACTACCGGTGGTTCCATTGCAACCAATCCAACAACCTGCATCAGATGGTTTTGTACCATGTCGCGCATGGCTCCTGAATGATCGTAATACCCGCCGCGGTCCTCCACACCAAGCGTTTCAGCCGATGTAATTTCGATGTGGTGAATGAAATTATGGTTCCAGATTGGCTCGAAAATGCCATTCGAGAAACGCGTAACAAGCATATTTTGAACGGTTTCTTTCCCAAGGTAATGGTCGATTCGGTACAACTGATCTTCAGTGAAATAGTTAAGCAGGTTTTTATTTAGTTCTTTCGCACTCTGTAAATCGGTTCCAAACGGTTTTTCGATAATCAGCCTTTTGTAACCGTTGGTCGAATCATTCAGGCCAACCTCCGCCAGACTTTGGGGGATAACCTGGTATAAATTGGGCGGTGTTGACAGGTAATAGATGTAATTCTCCGGAATCGAAAGATCTTTTCCGAGTTTTTCAAGCCTGGTTTTCAGCACCGGATAATCTGTCGAATCGGCTGTTGAAAGTGGCTGGTAATGCAAATGTTCCAGAAATGCTTCAATATCTTTTTTATTGTGTTCCTCGTCAGGTAAGAACTCAAGCATTTTTTCCCTGAACGATTCATCGGAAAGTTCAGTGCGTGAAACGCCAAGTACGGCAAATTTTTCGGGAAGTAAATCCTGCGTGTGTAATTCGTACAAAGCCGGAATAAGTTTTCTTTTGGTCAAATCGCCCGATGCTCCAAAAATGATCAAAATATGTGATTCAGAATTTTTCATTTGTGAATAATTTGTTTTCTAATTGTCTCAAATAATGAGTCGCGAATTTACCGGATTCATTTCGTCTGACGTTTTTGGTTTTCTGTTGCTCTAAGGATACATAAACATTTGTAATCCGAATTTGATCATGAAAAAGCTAAATCTTACTCCTGAAAATGGAAACTTCTGAATTTTTAAACTATTCGGAACCAGAATTGAAGTTTTTGTTATTCAGCTTTTAATTGGTTACCCAAACCATGCACTGATCGCCAAACGAATAATATTGTAATTGAAAATTCGATTCTGTCTTCCCGGAAATAAATTTCGCCGAGAACTGATTTTCATGATCAGGATTAAAGGGCGAAATATGAATTTGTTGCCTGAATTCAATACCATCTTCAGGAACTAGTTTAAAAATAGCTTCTTTGGCGCACCAGTACAGGCATTGAAGAAATGGATTGTGATTTACCTGAATTAATTCTTCGTCTGAAAGATATTTCTTTTCAACCGGACTATAGTTTCTCGAAATACTTTCGATGTCGATTCCGGTATTGCGGTATTCATGTATAAAAACAGCTACGTTTTCTCGTGAATGGCTGATCGATAAGTGTTTAAATCGCCTGTGATTTAGAATCGGTCTTCCAAATTCAGAATAAGAAATGGTGAAATCGGCGCCAATTAATTCTTTAATTAAAAGTCTCGTGGCTAGCCATTCTATTTTCCGTTTTTCAAAGGTATATTTTAAGTATGCTGAATCCTTCAGAGCTTCGGTAGAAACCTGTGGAAGCAGATCATCCAGCGTTTCAGTCAGTTGCCAGATTCCAATAATTCCCCCGTTTTGTGGTATGGTTTTGTATACTGGCATTTAGTTTTTCCACTCGGTGGTTTCAATTAAATGGATGACATCTGGAGTCAGAAAATCAATTACCGGACGAAGCGAGTCGATATTTGGCACTTCGCGAATGTAAAGCGCGCCACGCAGAAAATTATGCACGCTGTCGGTCAGGTAAAACTGAAGTGGCGATGCTGCATTGCCGTCAATCCGATAAATTGTTCCGTAAACTTTTTTTTGCGGATACGCGACAATTTCCTCGTTAATGGCATCAGCTTTAATTGAATGCTTGTAGGCCAGCGTACGCGAATCTTCCAGCAACTTTCCCAGATTATTCTGTACTTTTTTATAGCTGATATTTAGCTCTGCTTTATGTGCGGGTACTTTTAAATTTATCCAGAAAGGTTCTGCCAACCGGTCACGGTCGGGTTCAATTTTGCTGTAATCGGGAATATCGAACCGGTAAGGCAATGCCGTTGAATCTAATTTGTGGTAGGATTTATCCTGAAAAGTAATCCGAAAGTAACCGTGTGGTTTTGGAAGGTAATCCTTTTTGCATGCAAAAGTCAGCAAGAGAAATAATGCGCTTAAAGAGAAAATGAATTTCGGCATTGAATTTATTCTTCGGGATTTTTCAGTTCAACTTTTATCTGCTTGATGCGTCGGTTGTCGACAGCCTCAATGGTAAAAACGAAATTGTTGTAAGTTATTGTATCGTTCTTTGCCGGAATTTCACCTTTTAGTTCCAGAATTAAACCTGCGAGCGTATCGGCTTCACCTTTGATCTGATCGAAAATAGTATCTTCAAATCCGATAATTTTATAGAAATCGTGAAGCAGCACTTTCCCATCGAAGAGATATTTGTTTTCGCTTATTTTGGTGTAGAATTTTTCTTCATCATCAAATTCGTCAGCTATTTCACCCACAATTTCTTCCAGAATATCTTCCAGTGTAACAATTCCTGAAGTGCCGCCATATTCGTCAACGACAATTGCCATGTGTACTTTATTTTTCTGAAATTCTTCCAGCAGGTCGTCAATCTTTTTTGTTTCAGGAACAAAGAAAGGCGGCCGAATAATACTTTGCCACCTGAACGTGTTTCCTTTCTGTACATGAGGAAGCAAATCTTTAATGTAAAGTATTCCTTTAATATTGTCGAATGTTTCAGAGTATACAGGTATCCTTGAAAAGCCGGTGTCAGTAATCAGTTTCATGATTTTACCGTAAGTCAGATTAATGTCGGCCGAAACAACATCAACTCTCGAACGCATGATCTCGACAACGCTTTTATTCCCGAATTTCACAATGCCTTTCAGAATTTCACTGTCTTCCTTAAGTTCGATTTGCGAAGTCAGTTCCAATGCCTGCGAAAGTTCGTCAACTGAAATGTGTTTGTTGTAGGCATGAATCCGGTTATTCAAAAAGGATGTTGAATAAATAAGCACAGAGTTTAGCGGGCTAAACATTTTTATCATGTAATACATGGGTATGGAAACGAAGCGCGCAAATTTCAATGCGTGATGTGTGGAATAAACTTTTGGAACAATTTCGCCAAACAACAAAATGGTAAATGAAATTACAATTACCTGAACGATAAAGCCCAATATTGGTTCGTTCGTAAAATCCACAATTGAATCGACGGTGAAACTTGAAAGTATGACGACACCCACATTAACAAAATTGTTGGCTACTAATATAGAGGCCAACAATTGTTCCGGAGAATCCAGATTTTTAAGAATATATGAATTTTTTCGGGTTGAATTTGTTTCAACGGAGTGTTTTTCTGCCGGACTAAGCGAGAAATATGCCACTTCCGAACCCGAAATAAGGGCAGACAGAACTAACAAAATCAGAATAACCAACAAGCTGATCGCGATACCTGTGGTAAAGGGATGAAATTCAATGTTCCAGTAAATTGCAGTCAGGATGGTTAACGGTTCTGTTTCCAACTAACAAATATTTAAGTTATTAAAATGGTAAGTCGTCCTCTTCAGGTTGACTAAAATCAGGTTCACTTACACTTTGTACCGGCTCAGCCTGCGTTGGCTGCCCGCCGTTTTCAGACTGACCTTCACGCTTGCCAAGCAATTGCATGGTATCGGCATAAATTTCAGTAGTATAGCGTTTAACACCGTCTTTATCGTCCCAGGAACGAGTTCTGATCCGTCCTTCAATATAAAGCTGTGTTCCTTTTTTTACATACTTTTCAGCTACTTCAGCCAAACCTCTCCAGGCAACAATATTGTGCCATTCGGTTGTTGTTACTTTTTCGCCTGTTTTTGCCGTGTAATTTTCACTTGTTGCCAACGGAAAATTTGCAACTGCAACACCTTTATCCAGATGTCTTGTTTCGGGGTCACGACCAACGTTTCCGACCAAAATTACTTTGTTTACTGACATAAGAATTAATTTTAAAAGTTAGTTAAATAAATTTACAATAAAATATGCCAGTTCTTTTTCTTTTGGCTCTTTTAAAATACCGAATCATCAAAAATCATTATGAACAACTGAATTACCTATATGAACAATGATTCTTTTCCAGTTTCGTTCAAATATGAATCAACTAATCTCGGCACAGCAAAGTTAAAAATATCTTCTTTATTCACCCTGATTAATTGATCAGAAAGCTTAAATTTTCCGTCAAACCGAATCCGGATAAAACGGTAATTAATCCGCTGGTGACTTAACAAATGAATCTTCCAGTTGCTCACATTTTCAATAATTGGCTGCCCTGCGCAAATTAAATCCTGAAGCTGCACATCCACAAGTACCTGATCAATGCCCGACTTTTCGCCTGTTTCGACGATCGGAAATTCAAATAAATTCTTCCAGATATCTTTGCCTGTTCTTTTCCGAAGCCATGTATGGTCAGCATCTATAATAACCAGGTAATTAAAAAATCGGTCGCGTTGAACAGTCTTATTTTTTTTAACCGGTAAATCGTTTATTCTGTTTGACAGATATGCGAAGCAATTTTTATTCAGCGGGCATTTCCCGCAATCCGGATTGCGGGGAGTACATTGCAATGCTCCAAATTCCATCATGGCTTGGTTGTGCATTCCCGGATTCGTTCCGGTAATTAGTTCCTTAGCCAGATTGTAAAATTTCTTTTTCCCGGATGTGCTGTCAATCGGATCGTCGATGCCAAAGAATCGAGAAAGAACTCTGTAAACATTTCCGTCAACTGCGGGATATTCCAGGTTAAAAGAGATTGAGCCAATTGCAGCAGCTGTATAATCACCAATTCCTTTTAGTGAACGTATTGTTTTATAGTCATCAGGGAATACACCTTTATAAATTTCGTGAATTTGACGGGCTGTAAAATGGAGGTTTCTGGCCCGAGAATAATAGCCCAATCCTTGCCAAAGTTTTAAAATCTGGTCCTCAGAGGCTAATGCCAGGTCGGAAATGGTCGGAAATTCACTGACGAAACGTAAATAATAGGCTGTTCCCTGATCGATTCTGGTCTGCTGAAGTATAATTTCAGACAACCATATGTAGTATGGATTACGTGTATTTCTCCAGGGTAAATCGCGTTTATATATTGAATACCAGGAATGAATTGGCGAGATGAAAAACTCCATTTTTTACCTAACTGCTTTAAAATCTTTTCAAATTGTAAAAATAATCGAATTTAAATGTTTCTAGTTTTTAAATAATTTTTATTTTTGCACACCAATTGTGTCAGAAATATAAATTGTTGAAAATTAAATATTTTAAGAGATGACAAAAGCAGATATTGTTAACGAAGTTAGTAAGAACACTGGTATTGAAAAAGTGACAGTACAAAAAGCAGTTGAAGCTTTCATGGAAACAGTGAAAGATTCCCTGACCGAAGGAAGAAACGTTTATCTTCGTGGTTTCGGTAGTTTTATTGTAAAGAGGAGAGCAGAGAAAACTGCGCGTAATATTTCAAGAAATACTACAATCATTATTCCTGAACATTTTATCCCTTCATTCAAGCCAGCAAAAACCTTTGTTGCACAAGTTAAAGACCAAGTAAAATAATTTATTATGCCAAGCGGAAAAAAAAGAAAAAGACATAAGATGGCTACGCACAAGCGTAAGAAAAGACTAAGAAAAAACAGACATAAAAAGAAAAAGTAGTCTTGCTTTAATAAGCATTAGCTTTTAAAGACCTTGTTATAATTAAACCTAAAGCACCCTAGTGCTTTAGGTTTAATATGTTTTTAAGTCTGGTAGTTGTAAAAGTAAAAATAGGAAACGTTGTGAGTAGCGATTTAATTGTAAATGTCACTCCTACGGAAGTTGTAATCGCTTTGTTGGAAGACAAAGGTCTGGTTGAACTGAACAGGGAAGTGACAGGGGCTAAATTTGCAGTTGGGGATATTTATCTTGGACGTGTAAAAAAAATAATGCCCAGTCTGAACGCTGCATTCATTGACGTTGGATACGACAAAGATGCTTTTCTGCATTACCTCGATATGGGTCCCCAATTTTCAACTTTGAATAAGTTCCTGAAAATTGCCACATCGAAAAACAACAAAATTACCTCCATTTCCAAAGTTCAGTCAGAACCTGACATAGATAAGGAGGGGAAAATCTCGGATATTCTTAAAGTCGGGCAAAACATTTTGGTTCAGGTGGCTAAAGAGCCTATTTCAACCAAAGGCCCCCGTTTAACATCGGAACTGTCGATTGCAGGCCGCAACATGGTGCTGATGCCTTTCAGCGAAAAAGTAAGTATTTCGCAAAAAATAGCATCGAACGAAGAAAAGAACAGGCTGAAAAAGCTTATTCAGAGTATAAGACCTAAGAAGTACGGCGTAATTGTACGAACAGCAGCCGAAGAAAAGCGGGTTGCCGAACTCGACCAGGAATTAAAGCGACTGGTCGCTAAATTTGAAACTACTTTTCAGAAATTAAAACGGGTAAATGCACCGGCGCTGATAGTAGGAGAACTTGGCAGAACAACTGCGTTATTGCGGGATATTTATCATCCCAACTTCAACAGCATCATTGTAAATGACCCTGTTGTATGTGAAGAAATTACTGAATATCTGGGATCAATCGCTCCTGAAAAGAAGAAAATCGTAAAGCTATATAAAGGCAATCAGTCGATTTTTGAATATTATGGAGTTGATAAGCAATTAAAAGCATCATTTGGGAAAACAGTATCGTTCAAGAATGGAGCATACCTAATAATCGAACATACCGAAGCCTTTCATGTCATTGATGTGAATAGCGGTAATCGTTCGAAAGCCGGAATTGATCAGGAGACCAATGCTCTTGAAGTCAATCTGGCAGCTGCTGACGAAATAGCCCGCCAACTCAGGTTACGAGATATGGGCGGAATAATTGTCGTCGATTTTATTGATATGCATCAGGCCGAAAACCGGCATAAGGTTTTCGAGCGGATGAAAACGGCAATGGATGTTGACCGTACCAAACACAACATTTTGCCATTGAGTAAGTTTTGCCTTTTGCAGATTACCCGTCAGCGCGTTCGTCCCGAAGAACATGTTGAAACGGCGGAAGTTTGTCCAACCTGTAAGGGCACCGGAAAAATTGTACCATCAATATTGTTGGTCGATGAATTGGAAAGCAAGGTGAATTTTATCTTTAAAGAGTTAAATAAGAATAAAGTAACTATTAAAACGCATCCTTATTTAGCAGCCTTTCTGAATAAAGGCATCTGGTCTTTAAAGAATAAATGGGCTTTCAAATTCTTTAAAAGCATTAAGGTTCAGGAAATGAACTCGTATACCTTCACTGAGTATCATTTCTTCGACGAAAATCATGAAGAGATTGTATTTTAGTCTCTATAAAAAATCCCGGTAAATTCAACCGGGATTTTTTATTACCCCTCCGATAAAGATTTCCGATCGTCAATTCGACTATTTCAATGATACTTTTCATAGATAGATTAAATGCATTGTGTATTTTTGTTCCCCTTAATCCATTAAAACTCAATTCATGAAACGGGTCACTCTTTTTCTAAGCCTTCTGATCTTTGCGGCTACCCAATCGTCTGCCCAAATACTTGAACCTGTAAAATGGACTTTCGATTCCAAGCAGGAAGGCACGGAAGCAACCCTAATCTTTAAAGCAGTTATCGATGAAGGATGGCATTTGTACGACACCAATTTGCCTGATGGCGGCCCGGTGAAAACAAGTATTCAGTACGCTGATTCGTCCCAATTTGACTTTGTTGGTGAGTTGGTTAAAGATCCACAACCTATTGAGGTATTTGATAAAACATTCAATATGAAGTTGAGTTATTTCAGCCATCAGGTTGTTTTTACTCAAAAGATTAAACTTAAAAATTCCGATAAAACCGACCTGAAGGGGGTCATCGAATTTATGTCGTGCAACGACGAAACCTGCACGCCTCCTGCCGAAGCGGACTTTTCGTTTAGTTTAAATTCAGGATCGGGAAAAGCCGAAAACGTAAAGCCTGAAATACCTATTTCAGGGAACGACTTGCAACCCAAAACCGGAAATTTACTTTATTTTTTATTCTTTTCATTTCTGGCCGGATTGGCTGCTATTTTAACACCATGTGTCTTTCCGATGATTCCGATGACGGTGTCTTTTTTCATGAACAGCGGCAGTTCAAAGCTTAAAGCACGCTTGCATGCAGCATTTTACGGATTTTCAATAATCGCCATTTATACCATTGTCGGAACGCTCGTTGCTGTTCTTTTTGGTCCGGGAGCTGCAAACTGGCTAAGTACGCATTGGTTACCCAACCTGATTTTCTTCACGGTATTCATGCTGTTTGCTTTTTCATTCTTCGGAATGTTCGAAATAGTTTTGCCAAGCTGGCTTGTAAATAAGTCTGACAAACAGGTTGATCGTGGTGGTTTTATGGGTTCATTCTTTATGGCTCTTACACTGGTTTTGGTATCCTTTTCGTGCACAGGTCCAATTGTTGGGGCGATTTTGGTGCAATCAGCCGGTGGTGCAGTTTTAAAGCCAATCGTCGGAATGTTTGGATTCTCGTTGGCATTTGCATTGCCTTTTACGCTTTTTGCCTTGTTCCCAGGTTGGCTAAACAATTTGCCAAAATCAGGAGGATGGCTCAATTCAGTAAAAGTCGTGCTTGGTTTCCTTGAGTTGGCTTTAGGCCTGAAGTTTTTAAGTGTGGCTGATCAAACCTATCACTGGCATCTTGTAGATCGTGAAATTTACCTGGCCATCTGGATTGTAATTTTCACATTGCTTGGTTTTTATTTGCTTGGCAAGTTGAAATTTGCACACGACAGCGATGTGAAATTCGTTTCGGTCCCCAGGTTGCTGATGGCTATTCTTTCATTTACGTTTGTGGTTTATCTTGTTCCGGGAATGCTTGGTGCTCCGCTTAAAGCTATTTCCGGGTATTTGCCGCCTCAAGCTACCCACGATTTCGATTTGCATAAAATTATTCGGGATGAAATAAAACTTGGAACTTCACATATTTCTGCAAATGGACAAATTGCTCCTGATGAGGAATTGTGTGATAAGCCTAAATTTGCGGAGTTCCTGCATTTGCCGCATGGGCTTGAAGGTTATTTTGATTACGAACAGGGAATGGCCTGTGCAAAAAAACAGCACAAGCCTGTTTTTATTGATTTTACCGGACATGGGTGTGTAAATTGTCGTGAAATGGAGGCCAGCGTTTGGTCAGATCCACGCGTTTTGGATCGGTTGCGCAATAATTTTATCATCATAGCACTATATGTCGACGATAAATCTTCGTTGCCGGAAAGTGAATGGGTAACATCCACCTACGACGGGAAAGTTAAAAAGACTCTTGGTAAGAAATACGCTGATTTTCAGATTACAAGATACGGTGTAAATGCACAGCCTTATTACGTGTTGCTTGACAACAACGAGCAATTGTTGGTTCAGCCTAAAGCCTATGATTTAAATGCCGATCATTTTGTTGAATTTTTAGATTCAGCTCTTGCAGAATTTTCGAAGCGGAAATAGGAACTTTATATATATTTGTGCCTGAAATTTAAGGAGAGCTGCCGGAGTGGTCGATCGGGGCAGACTCGAAATCTGTTGTACCCTTCGGGGTACCGGGGGTTCGAATCCCTCGCTCTCCGCAAATAGTATTAATAATCAGAATATTGCAAGCATAACACCCAATTATGCACCCTAAAATCTGAAGTTAGGTGTTTTTTTAGTAACACCTATTTGACAGCCCATCTGATCTATTCAGCTTAATTATTCTTTCTTAGATTACATTCCTTAAGTGATATTTACTCTATGTCACAAATTTTTATAAATAAAAGAAATGTCAAATTTCTGATATAATGATGATGTACTGTTGAAATGGTTGAAATAACTGGCACTGGGAGGTGCGTGGGCAGTTATTCTCATTTCAATGGCATGATGAAACGATCAATACAGGCGGAACAATCCGACAATGATCGGAAACCGGTATTATGGGGTAAACAATTCACAGGTAAAATAAGTGAAAAGCTGTTGTCGTGGGTGAGGAAAGTTGTGGGTGTTGAGGCACGAAACACTTACACGTGCGGTGCTGAAGCTGGTGAGGTGAACGAAATGAAATCCTGAGGACGGTGTCGCAAGGTACGAGCGTCCCTGCGAACGGTTGAATGAGTGAGACGAACCGGCTGCAAGCATAAGGCCATTAGTTACGACTTAATCTGATAGTTAGGAATTAAACTATTTTCGAGATTGCAAAACAAAAGAAGTTTAATCCACTAAAAACTGTCAGAAATGAATACTGAAGTAGAATAATAATTTATTTATCAGCATTACAACTATTTTTAATGGGTAATGTTTTTATATCGCTATCAAAATCAGCCGGAAGAGTAAAAAAGAATGTTGACCCATGTTGTGGCTGTGGTTCCAACCATAATTTGCCACCTATAACTTCAACAAGATGCTTCGTAATTGCCAAACCCAAACCTGCTCCTCCAAATCTGCGTGCATAAGAAGTTTCAACCTGTCGGAATCGGTCAAAGATTACGCATTGCAACTCCTTGGGAATTTCTACACCTGTAAATTTAATAAAGAATTCGACCATACTGACAGAATATTTGTAAAGTTGCTTGGCTTTGTAATTGGAGTCCCTTTGGGATAAGTTATTATAGAAGCAACATTATTTGAATTGGCAAATAAACCTTGTATTTATTGTATTCCTTCGAGTATAAATAGGTCGTTGAACTGAAAGTTAAATAGCATTTCTGGGTTCATGGTTTTATAAGATTAATTGATAAAGAATGCATTCAGTTTTTTTAATAAATATTTCATTCAGAAGTTGTTTGTTGACTATTACGATAGCCAAAGTTCACATGTTGATTGCAGAAGTTAACGTGAAATAGAAAACCGAACCTTTTTCATACGTCGATTTCACCTTGATTTGGCCTCCCAGTTGTTCAATTATTTTTTTCGACAGGCATAGCCCAATTCCAACACCCCTTATCATAACAGATGAGTATTCGTCAATCTTTATAAAACGATCAAATATTTTTTCAATGTTTTCATCCCGGATACCTATTCCAAAATCTTTGACGAAAAAAATGCATTTTCCAGCTTTGCAGATCGCTCCAAATCGAATATTTCCCTTTTCTGAAAATTTCATTGCATTACTAATTATTTCTGTCAAAACTAAAGTCAGCATTTTAATGTCGGTGTTAAATGTATGGCTTCCCCTTATTAAATACTCAAAACCAAGTTGTTTTTGAATCGATAGGGGTGTAAATTCGTTAAGTAATTTTTCAAATACAATTTTCAGGTCAAATTCTGTGGGCTTTAGATTTATATTGCCACTTTCGATTTTGGAAAGTACCATCAACTTATCTACCAGGCTGCTCAGTTGATTTCCATTTTCTGTCACCATCCGGGCAAATTCTATTTTTTCCGGATCTCCGGATTCTTCGGCAATTATCGACGAGAATCCAATAATTGCATTCAGTGGTGTGCGTATCTCGTGAGAAAGGTTGGCCAGAAATGCCGATTTCAACTTGTCTGATTCCTGCGCGCGCACCAGTTCTTTGAGGTAATATTTTTTAAAAATAGACACTATTGCGAGCAAAAGGAAAAGTGAAAAGAAAGAGACAATATACGTATCAATTAGTTTTGACAACCGATCTGGATATTCGTTCATAGAGTTAGGAACATACAGGTCTATAAAGAAAAGACCTAAGAGATTGAAAAAAGCCAAGGTGGCAATAACTTTTATATGCGATTTTCTTGGGATCAACAGTACAAAGAGGTAACTTACAACCGTCAAATATAAAATAGGCCCGTTACTTTGGTTATTTACAAACCACATTTCGTTCAGGTAAATAATTGTAAATACCGAAATCAAAATGTAAAAGTTATTCTTTAACTTCCCCTTCCGAAAAGCGATATAAAATATAAGGTAAAAAATAATACCTGCAATGGTTGAAAGTATTACATACCATGATAAACCCAGTAATAGATTGGAAATAGTGCTGACAAAAGAAATCGAACACCCGATTAACGACGCGTATAGCATAATGTGATCTTCAAACGTCTGTTTTTCCAAGGCATGCTTTGTAGGTAAAATTGCAGATAACATGGTTTTAGTTTTAAAGTGTTAAAACGATCAACTGCTTCGGATTACTTCGATTTATTGAAGCATGTTTTATGAGCAATTCCAATAGTTTTCAGAAGTGTAGGATTTGCCCCATTAATCCATTCAATTTTTTCCCTGAATGTCATACCATCAACTTTAATCAAAGGGCAATCTTCTTGCCGGTTATTATAGGGGCACTGAAATGCCAGACCATAGTAAATTTCAAGTCCTTTAGTTTTCATATTTGCTTTTTTATCTTTCATCATTTTTCTGTTTGTTGTTCAAATACGATAAAATTATCAATTGCAAAAATTAGCTTCGGAACGTCGTTATTTTAGTTAAAATCTCATTAATGCTTTATGTTTGGCTTCCCGATTAATCTAAGATCTTCATACCATTAATTTTTAGAAGTAAGAAAATAATTGAATTATAATATTCAGTCAAAAAGGGACGAAATAGTATTCGAAAAATTTCGATCGAACTCTCAGTTTTTATATATAACACAATCATGATAAACCAAATCCTATTCTCTTACCGGAATCTTTATAGATTGCGCTTTTCCATTATCGTTTACCATGAGAATATAAATTGCGGTTTTAATATCTGGAGTTGGCATGATATTAAAATTGCCTTTTCCCAGTTTTTCAGTCCGGATTACCCGTCCACGCATGTCGTAAAGAGTTGCCATTATACCGCTGCTCACTTCTCCATCTATACGAATCTCAATATTGCGGACAGAATATGCGCTCTGTTTATTGACAATTATTTCATTTATTCACTGTTAATTCAGAAATCAATTTCAACAGAACCTTAACAGACTCCGAAACACATTGGCTCCGGAGTCTTATTAGTTATTAATTTATAAATTTTACTCTCGTACCGGAATTTTAAAGGTTTGAATCTTTCCATGATCATTAACCGATAGGACATAAATTGCGGTTTTAAGTCCAGGTGTTGGCATCACATTCAAGGAGCTTTCTTCCAAAGTTGCAATCCGGATGACACGCCCACTCATATCATAAAGAGTTGCTATCGCCCCACGGCTCACCTCTCCTTTAATCCGTATCTCGATATTTCGTATGGCATATGCAATCAATTGACTTTCAACCGGATTATCTTCTACTCCCACATTAAAGTCTACCTTGAGGACTTGTGAAACATCGTCTGCAGCACTAAAAACGCTATTACCGTCCTGATGTGCAGTAATGGTGCAGGTTCCAGCTCCAACAACTGTTATGATCTCTCCATTTGTTCCGGAGCATGTCGCTACAGTAATATCAGAACTTGTGAAAGTAACAGGATTACCGGAATTGCCTCCTAATGCTAAAACAGTAAATGGTTCATCTCCTAAATACTGTTTATCCAATGGCAGGAAGACTATGGTTTGAGTAGTTTCACTTCCGGTAACCTGTCCGTCACCGTTGGAATCACCTGTAACCTCGGTTCCGTCAATTGATCCGTCACCGTTGATATCTCCTGCGATTTCGTTTCCATCAATTACTCCATCGCCGTTGATGTCACCAGCAATTTCAGGATCAGTTATCTTACCATCTCCGTTCGTATCACCTGCGATTCCGCTTCCGGTTCCTCCGGTATTACCAGCAGTTTCGCCATTGTCTATTTTTCCATCTCCATTGGCATCTCCGGCAATCTCTCCGCTATCAATCTTGCCATCGCCATTAGTATCGCCTAAGATTTCAGGAGAAGTGATTACTCCATCGCCGTTGATGTCACCAGCAATTTCAGGATCAGTTATCTTACCATCTCCGTTCGTATCACCTGCGATTCCGCTTCCGGTTCCTCCGGTATTACCAGCAGTTTCGCCATTGTCTATTTTTCCATCTCCATTGGCATCTCCGGCAATCTCTCCGCTATCAATCTTGCCATCGCCATTAGTATCGCCTAAGATTTCAGGAGAAGTGATTACTCCATCGCCGTTGATGTCACCAGCAATTTCAGGATCAGTTATCTTACCATCTCCGTTCGTATCACCTGCGATTCCGCTTCCGGTTCCTCCGGTATTACCAGCAGTTTCGCCATTGTCTATTTTCCCATCTCCATTGGCATCTCCGGCAATCTCTCCGCTATCAATCTTGCCATCGCCATTAGTATCGCCTAAGATTTCAGGAGAAGTGATTACTCCATCGCCGTTGATGTCACCAGCAATTTCAGGATCAGTTATCTTACCATCTCCATTCGTATCACCTGCGATTAATGTGATTAATAACTTACCATTGATAAATTGAAAGGTGTAATTATTAGATAAACCTCCTGATATAACTATCTGATATTCACCAGCAGGGCTTGAGATATTTGCAGTGGTTGTTGCTGTCGGTAATTCAACAATTGCGTTAACAGTTTCATTATTTATGAACCCTTGATATGTTAAGCTAAATTCAGGATTCGCACCACCGACCACTCGCATATTGTCTTCAGCAGTTACTGTTAAGATTGCTTTGGTTACCTCAAGAATACCATCAACCAGTGATATTTCATAATTACTTGCACTACCTCCAGACAAGGAAATATTATATTTTCCGACCTGACTTAATACATCAGCGCTACAGGTAATATTAAGATTGGTTATTTTATTAATGGTTTCATTACCAACAAATCCAGAATAACTTAAAGTAAATTCAGGATTTAGTGACCCGTAAGTTTTTGTCTTGTCTTGAGCCGTTATTTTGAGTGAGGCCAAAGTAATGTCAGCCGTTAATTCTGATGGCTGTGCAGAGAGTGTATAGTTGGCCACATCCGCACCTGTTATTCCATAACCAGTAGCAGTTACTACTTTGGCAGTGCCTACAGCTTTGTCAGCAAACACTCCGGTTCCATCGGTAATGGTTACCTCATCACCTGATACAACTCCGCTAAGAGTTCCGCCAGAAAGTGTTGCTACTAGAGTAGCATCGTAAACCTTATTACTAGCCGTTACCCCGGTTATGCTTACCGAAGCTGAAGTAATGTCGGCAGTCAATCCTGATGGCTGGCCGCTCAGTACATAGTTAACTGCATCGGTTCCATCCAGACTAAACCCTGATGCCGTTACCGTTTTGTTTGTGCCTACTGTCTTATTCTCAAAGCTAGCCGATCCTGCGGTCAGCGTTACATCGTCAGAAGACAATATGCCGCTCAGGGAACCACTGTTCAGCGTGGCTGATGCTGTTCCGTCGTAAACCTTGTTGCTGGCTGACACCCCGGTTATGTCTAGAATAGAGGGTGTAATGTCAGCCGTTAATCCTGATGGCTGTGCAGAGAGTGTATAGTTGGCCACATCCGCACCTGTTATTTCATAACCAGTAGCGGTTACTACTTTGGCAGTGCCTACTGCTTTGTCAGCAAACACTCCGGTTCCATCGGTAATGGTTACCTCATCACCTGATACAACTCCGCTAAGAGTTCCGCCAGAAAGTGTTGCTGTTAGAGTAGCATCGTAAACCTTATTACTAGCCGTTACCCCGGTTATGCTTACCGAAGCTGAAGTAATGTCGGCAGTCAATCCTGATGGCTGGCCGCTCAGTACATAGTTAACTGCATCGGTTCCATCCAGACTAAACCCTGATGCCGTTACCGTTTTGTTTGTGCCTACTGTCTTATTCTCAAAGCTAGCCGATCCTGCGGTCAGCGTTACATCGTCAGAAGACAATATGCCGCTCAGGGAACCGCTGTTCAGCGTGGCTGATGCTGTTCCGTCGTAGACCTTGTTGCTGGCTGATACCCCAGTTATGTCTAGAATAGAGGGTGTAATGTCAGCCGTTAATCCTGATGGCTGTGCCGTCAGGGTATAATTATCCGCATCCGCACCTGTTATTCCATAACCGGTGGCGGTTACATTCTTAGCTGTTCCTACTGCTTTATCTGCAAAGGCACCCGTTCCGTCGGTAATGGTTACCACATCGCTGCTGAGAACACCGCTTAACGTTCCTCCGCCTAGCGTAGCAACAGCATCGGCATTGTAAACCTTGTCGGCTGCTGTTACACCCGCAATGGTTACTGTGGCAGTTGTAATGTCAGCCGTTAATTCTGATGGCTGTGCAGAGAGTGTATAGTTGGCCACATCCGCACCTGTTATTCCATAACCAGTAGCAGTTACTACTTTGGCAGTGCCTACAGCTTTGTCAGCAAACACTCCGGTTCCATCGGTAATGGTTACCTCATCACCTGATACAACTCCGCTAAGAGTTCCGCCAGAAAGTGTTGCTGCTAGAGTAGCATCGTAAACCTTATTACTAGCCGTTACCCCGGTTATGCTTATTGGTTTTACATTAATGGATAAAGTCTGATTTACTTCGGCTGCGGCACTGTAATTGATGTTACCTATTTGCCTGGCTGTAATAGTAGCTGTTCCTGTACCCACAATTGTTACCGTAGTTCCGGAAACATTGGCCACAGATGTATTATCACTTATATAACTTACCTCCAAACCAGAACTGGCAGTAGCTGTAAGCTCAAAGGTTGCATCTCCATAAATTTTGGATGGAAGCGTATTAAAAGTTATTGTTTGCGATGCCGATGTAATATTGGCTGCTGTAACTAAAGGTTGTGCCGATAAAGTATAATTTGACGCATCGGATCCCGTTACTGAATAGCCTGTAGCTGTTACCACTTTGGCTATGCCTACATTCGAATCAGAAAAAGCACCGATTCCTTCAGTGATGCTTACCTCATCGTCGGCAAGCACCCCGCTTAAGATGCCGCCACTTAACCTGGCTAAATCTGTACCATCGTAGGTTTTATTAGCAGCGGTTACTCCAGTAATAGTTAAGGGTGCCTGAGTAATGTTGGCCGTAACACCCAATGGCTGTGTCGAAAGCGTATAGTTAGAAGCATCAGTTCCAGTTATTCCATAGCCAGAAGTATTAATCATTTTGGAAATACCTGCGGTATTGTCGGCAAAGACACCGGTTCCGAAGGTAATTGAAACTGCATCTCCGGTTATCAACCCGTTTAATGTACCGCCGCTTAATGTTGCAGTATTAGTTGTATCGTAAACCTTATTGACTGCTGTTACGTCGATAATATCAATAGGGGCAGCTGTAATGTCAGCAGTCAAACCTGTTGGCTGTCCAGTTAAGGCATAGTTTGGAGCATCAGCACCATCGAGGCTAAAGCCCATTATAGTTACTGTCTTAGATGTACCAACCCTTTTATTGGCAAATGCGCCTATTCCTGAAGTGATTATTACATCGTCAGAGCCAATCAATCCACTAAGAGTGCCTCCGCTTAGTGTGGCGTTTATTGTACGGTCATAAACCTTGTTATTGGCTATTACTCCAGTAATTGTCATTGAGGCCTGAGTAATGTCGGCGGTAAGACCTGTTGGTAAAGAGGCGAGTACATAGTTATCGCCGTCGGCACCTCCCAAAGTGTAATTTGTAGCTGTTACTATCTTACCTGTCTCTGCGGTTTTATCGGCAAATGTTCCGGTAGCAGAAAAGCTTACCTCGTCTGCATCAACAATCCCCACAAGAGTTCCTCCACCTATTGTGGCTACAGTTGTTGCATCATACACCTTGTTATTGGCTTCAGCTCCCAAAATAGTTAATGTAGCCTGAGTTATGTCTGCCGTTATCCCTGTTGGTTGGGCCGTGAGGGTATAGTTCGATGCATCAGTTCCACTAATGGTATAACCCGTGGCTGTTACTTCTTTGGCCTCGCCTACTGTTTTATCGGCAAATGCACCGGCGCCGGCGGTAATGCTTACGACATCGCCTTCGATTACACCCTCTAATACTCCACCGATTAAAGTGGCTGTAGTAGTTGCATCGTAAACCTTATTTTCAGCTGTTACTCCTGTTATGCTGATTGAAGCAGTTGTAATGTCAGCCGTCAATTCTGATGGCTGACCACTCAATACATAGTTGGTTGCATCTGCACCATCAAGGCTAAAACCTATGGCGGTTACAACTTTATTTGTACCTACTGTTTTATTGTCAAAGCTGGCAGAGCCTGCTGTCAGTGTTACTTCGTCACTTAACAATACACCACTCAGTGAACCACTATTCAGCGTGGCGGCGGTTGTGCCGTCGTAAACCTTGTTGCTGGCCGAAACACCTGTGATGTCAAGTGTAGCGACTGTAATGTTGGCTGTTATGCCTGTTGGTTGTGCAGTCAGAGTATAATTGGCCGCGTCGGTTCCACCAATGGCATAGTCGGTGGCTGTTACTTCTTTGGCTGTTGCTACAGCTTTGTCACTAAAAGCACCGGTTCCATCGGTAATGCTTACCACATCACCATCGATTACGCCGTTTAATACACCGCCGATTAAAGTTGCTGAAGTAGAAGCATCGTAAACCTTACTGGCCGCTGTTACCTCTGTTATAGTAACAGGGGCTGAAGTAATATCCGCCGTTATGCCCGAGGGCTGTTCCATAAGCGCATAGTTGGCTGCATCGGCGCCACTGATGGCATAACCTGTGGCTATTACTTCTTTTGCTGTACCTACATTTTTATCAACAAATTCACCCGTTCCTTCGGTAATACTTACCTCGTCTCCGGTGACTACTCCGTTTAGGGTTCCGCCGCTTAAGGAGGCAGTGATCAAAGCATCGTAAACCTTATTTGCCGCTGTTACTCCTGTTATGTCAACAGGCGCGGCGGTAATATTAGCAGTCAAACCCGAAGGTTGTGCACTCAGTATATAGTTGGCTGCATCCGTTCCGTCAAGGCTAAAGCCAGTGGCTGTTACCGGCTTGTCGGTGTCTACCGTCTTGTTGGCAAAAGTCCCAGTACCGGCTGTCAAGATCACATCGTCGCCAGTGGCAACTCCTGACAGAGAACCAGTACTTAAGCTTGCTGTTGTGGTCTGGTCGTAAACCTTGCTGCTTGCTGTTACATCAGTAATATCTAAGGTCGCTACTGTAATATCGGCAGTCATGCCAGTTGGTTGTGCCGAAAGTGTATAATTTGAACCATCCGAACCGCCCAAGGTATAGCCTATTGCTGTTACTGGCTTGGCTATTCCTACCGTTTTATCGTCAAACGTTCCCGTTCCGGCTGTAATGGTTACGGCATCACCATTGATTACTCCATTTACTGTGCCGCCATTTAAGGTGGCTGTTACCGAAGCATCGTAAACCTTATTAGCCGCTGTTACATCTGTTATAGTGACAGAAACCGGTGTAATATCGGCCGTTAAGCCTGATGGCTGTTCTATGGAATAGTTGGCTGCATCGGTGCCGCTAAGCGCATAACCCGTTGGGGTTACATCTTTGGCAGTGCCAACGGTTTTATCGACAAACGTACCGCTTCCGGTGGTCAGGCTTACAACATCAGTACCGATTACCCCACCCAGAGTACCTCCGGTTAATGTTGCATCCGTAGTACGGTCGTAAACCTTGTTGCTAGCTGACACACCGGCAAGTGTCAGTGGTTTTGCTGTTATAGTAGCTGTCAATCCTGTCGTTACACTGACCAATTCATAATTGGCCTCATCGGCGCCTTCAATACTAAACCCTATCGCATTTACGGTTTTATTGGTACCAACCTTTTTATTGGTGAAAGCGCCGAATCCAGCTACAATGGTTACCTCATCAGTGCCTAAAATACCACTAAGGGTTCCTTCGCTCAGTGTAGCCAAAGTGGTGCGGTCGTAAACCTTATCACTGGCTGTTATTCCGGTAATGCTTATCGGGGCGACAGTAATGTCGGCGGTAAGCCCGGTTGGAAGTGGACTGAGTTGATAATTCGCGCCATCTGCACCACCTAGAGTATAGCCAGTAGCTGTTACCGGCTTTCCGGTGTCAACAGTTTTGTCGGCAAAGGTTCCAGTACCGGAGAATGTCACCTCATCGGCATCGAATATGCCGTTCAAGGTTTCTCCGCTGATTGTGGCATCGGTAGTGGCATCGTACATTTTATTGTTGGCTACAGCTCCTGAAATAGTTAATGTAGCCTTGTTTATATCAGCTGTTATTCCTGAAGGCTGCGCTGTTAATGTATAGTTCGCCGCATCAGCTCCGGTGATTCCATAACCGACAGCGGTTACCTCTTTTCCTGCGTCCACTGTCTTATCGGCAAATGTTCCGGTTCCGTCAGTAATGGTGACCACGTCAGTACCTATTATTCCGTTCAGTGTACCTCCGGTTAATGTTGCTACTACTGTTCGGTCGTAAACCTTGTTGCTGGCTGTCACTCCGCTTATGGTTAGAGATGCAACTGTAATGTCAGCATTCGGTATTGTTGGTTGAGCTGCCAGGGTATAGTTGCCTGCATCAGTTCCTGACAAGTCGTAGCCAGTTGCGGTTACCGACTTGGCTGTGTTTACTGTTTTATCCGCAAATTCGCCTGTTCCGGGAGTAATAGTTACCTCATCGTCGCCGATTATCCCATTCAAGCTTCCCCCACTTAATGTGGCTGTAGTATTTCCATCGTAAACTTTATTGCTCGCCGTTACACCGGTAATTGTCAAGGCTATACTTGCCGATGTAATATCTGCGCTTATACCCGTTGGCTGGGCTGCTAAAAAGTAGTTCGACCCGTCAGCTCCGCTTAATGCATAGCCTGTTGCTGTTACAAGCTTACCTGTACCTACATTCTTGTCAGCAAACGTTCCGGTGCCGGCAGCAATCGTAACCCCATCGCCACTGATAATTCCGGCAAGGATTCCGCCATTCAGTGTGGCAGCAATGGTAGCATCGTATGCTTTATTACTGGCTGTTACCCCGCTTATTGTCAATTCTGCCTGACTGATATCGGCCGTTATTCCTGAAGGCTGTGCCGAAAGCGTATAGTTCGGTGCATCGGCTCCGGTGATTCCGTATCCGACAGCGGTTACCTCTTTCCCGGTGTTAACTGTTTTATCAGCAAATGTTCCGGTGCCGGCGGTAATGGTTACCACGTCAGTACCTATTATTCCGTTTAGTGTACCTCCGCTTAATGTCGCGGCTACTGTCCGGTCGTAAACCCGGTTGCTGGCTGTTACTCCGCTTATGGTCAGTGAGGCAACTGTAATGTCAGCATTTGGTATTGTTGGCTGGGCTGCCAGGGTATAGTTGCCTGCATCAATTCCCGACAAGTCGTAGCCTGTTGCTGTTACCGACTTGCCTGTGTTAACAGTTTTATCATCAAAAGCTCCGGTTCCGGGAGCAATGGTTACCTCATCGCTGCTAATTATCCCGTTCAGTGTTCCTCCGGATAAGGTCGCTGTTGTTGTTCCATCGTAAACTTTATTGCTGGCCGTTACACCGGTAATATTTAAAGTAGCCGCTGTAACATCGGCAGTAAGCCCGGTTGGTAATGCGTCGAGCAAATAGTTACCTCCTTCGGTGCCAGTTAGCGCATAAGCTGTGGCAGTAACGGCTTTGCCCGTGCCTATGTTTTTATCGTCGAATGTTCCCGTTCCGGAGACAATCACCTGATCAGAAGCTAAAATACCTGTAGGTGTACCAACCCATGTGGCATTATCAGTTGCATCGTATATTCTGTTGTTGGCCGCTGCTGCCGAAAGACTCAGCGTAGCTTTGCTGATGTCGGCTGTTAGCGCCGGAAGGGTAAGCGTATAATTGTCCTTGTCATTTCCGGTTATGCTCATTTCAGGAGTAACTTCAATCGCAGTACCTACATTCAGCG
The DNA here is from genome assembly GCA_963677955.2 of Prolixibacteraceae bacterium. GTDB lineage: Bacteria > Bacteroidota > Bacteroidia > Bacteroidales > Prolixibacteraceae > Aquipluma. The sequence continues at coordinate 829,389 of CAXXQR010000001.1, read as the reverse complement.
AAGTAAACGTTCCTGTTCCGGAAACATCAAGATTCACATCGTCGGTACCTACTTTACCATTTAATTCACCGCCTGTAACTGTTGCGGCATTGGTAGCATCGTATTCTTTATCGGATGCGCTTGCTCCCGATACCGTTAATTCTTTTTTATTAATCGTAAGTGTTTGCCCAAGCTGAGGAGCCGCGTTGTAATCGGTAGCTCCGGCCTGATTGGCGTAAATTGTGCAGTTTCCGGCTTTCAGGATCGTTATTGTTGAACCATTTGTTCCGGTGCAGCTTGCAATAGTTGGAGCCGAACTGGTAAAAGTTACCGGATTACCCGAAGCTCCGCCTGTAGCCGAAATGGTGTAGGCGGCATTGCCATAGGTTTTTGCTGCTAAGGTTGAAAAGCTGATTGCCTGGTTAATTTTATTTACTGTTAGTGCGCTACCACTGGTTCCGGATCCGGTTGCTGTGGTTATACTTATTGCTCCGCTGGTTGCACCACTTGGTACCGTAGCAGTTATTTTGGTTGAACTATTAACTGTATAACTAGTAACCGTTGTGCCATTAATTTTTATTGATTGTACATTTGTGAAATTGGTACCGTTAATAACTATGCTTTGCCCTATAGTAGCGGGATTTGGAGTGAACGAAGTGATGGTAGGATTGGGTGGGGTTAAAGTTGTAAAGGCGGAGGATGTGACATATCCGGAAGAGCCACAAGTCCCGCTGGCAAAAACCCGCAGGTAATAGGTAGTACTCCCGGTAAGACCCGACACGCTGGCTGAGGTACCTGTTGTTGAACCATAAAACGAACCGGCACTTCCGTATGTTGCGCTTGAGCTGGTACTTACCACCCAGTAATACGAAGTTGCATAAGACGACGACGCCCACGAAAGGTTAGCTGTTGTTACGCCAATGGTATTTGTTGATGCCGATGAAGGTGTATACGCAGCAGGAGTTACATTAATGGTAGTTGCTGCACATCCGGGACTATAGCCTCCTCCAGTAGTGTAATTTCTGGCATAGTAAAATGTTGTTGAATTGGGATAAACCGTAATTGAATTACCCGTTGTAAAATATCCAGAGCCACAACCTCCGTTGTACCAATACACAGTGCCCTCGACGCCGTTGGCTGTTAAAGTTACGGCAGTACCCGCACAAACCCCATTGGTAGAAGAAGTTATTGAAGTTGGAGTGTTAGGAGGTGTAGTAAAATAGGATGACTGTACTATACTTGAAGTCCCACATGCGTTTTTTGCAAAAACAGTAGCATAATATGTCGTACTTAAAGGCAAACCAGGAACACTTACTGAAGTTGAAGATAAATCATTGTCCCAAGCCATTAGCTGACTGTCCGATAAACGATAGATCCTATAAAAATAGGTGCATGCCGGCAAACTCGTACTTGCAGTCCATACCAGGTTTGCTGTGTTGGTGTTCGAAATACCAGCTGAAAGGTTTGTTGGGGCAGCAGGCGTAGAACAAGGTTCATAGTATATTTCCAACTCTGGATAGTAATCCATAGGTAACCCATCTGGATATCGACAAATAACGAGAGTCACAGTTTCTCTAAATGTACAGGTCCACTCAAAGTCAAGTGCGTTACGCGCATAACAAGGAGCACTACCATCACTTATATTTGAAGCATTAGACCTGACTATTTCCCAACCATAAGTCTGACTATAGATAGCTACCTGAATCGGTTCAAATCGCTCGTAACCACAATTGGTGAAGTGATATGTCTCTCCTGCGTAAGCATTAAACGTATAATTCAGGGCATAACCAACATTAACATAGTTCGGGATCCGGGTCTTTGTTGTGGTAAAAGTGATTGTACCTACGTGCGACGTAGTAGCTGGAGAACATTGAGCTAGCGCTTTGGTGGTAATGAAATTAAGTCCCACAAAAAGCAGAATTATTGCATATATAATCTTCCCAAGCTTTCTGTTCACTCGTTTTGTTGATGGATCGGGATTTGTTATTCCATCGAAATCCTTGTGTTCAATAGGTAGAGTTTTTTTCATAGTCGTTGATTTTATTTTATCTGTTTTTATTTTGTTTCAATGGGTTCCGGCTTTATCCCGGGCTATTTTTCTTCTATATTATTTTAGATTGGAGTAACCAGATGGTTATTTTCTTCCTCCTCAACTAATTTGTTCAGTAATGTTTTTAAGTTTTCGTAATCATCAGATTTCGAAAAGAAATAATCGGCACCGGCTTGTTTGGCCGCCTGCCGGTAACTGTCGAAAGCATAAAATGTGAGTAGGATAAATTTGAGGCTGGTATTCGTTTTGCGGATTTCTTTCAAAACTTCGAGCCCGTTAAGTCCGGGCATTTCAAAATCAATGATAGCCAAATCTGGTTTCATTTCGCGTAAAGCTTCGAGCGCGGAGATTCCGTTATCGCAAACTTTTACAATTTCTACCTGCTTCTGACTGTTCAATAAAACAATTAGCCAGTCCCTACTTAATCGCGAATCGTCTGCAATTATTACCCTCATAATAAGCTCATTGTTTAAACTTCTAAAGTAGAAGTTCAAAAAAGAAAAATTTGTAGGATATGTCTTAAATATTCATAGGATATGTCCTATACGACAAATGGAGATATGATATGATTTCTGGCGCAAAATAAAGCGCAGTATATTGATTGACTGGTTGTTGTGTCGTAATTAGATTTTTAGAGGTCACCATTTAAATACATACCTTATTGCCCTTGATAATAAAGAGAAATATGGAAATATTCAAAGGTCAAAATCTGATACAGTTTGCTGAACGTTTTAAGTCAGACGAAGATTGCAAAATATACTTATCCGAAATTAAGTGGAAAAATGGTTTTGTATGCTGAAAATGCGGTCATACAAAATATCAAGAACGCAAAAACCATTCACCCACCTGTAATCTTTGTAGTGATACAGAATCGCCCATGGCTAATACCTTGTTTCATAAAGTGAAATTTGGTTTGCGCAAAGCATTCTAATCCCTGCTTTCTTCTTTTACAACATCTGTATTTCTTCTATTGATAAAAAAGTAATAGAATCATTTCATGTTATATTTTTCAAATATTGTATATATTGAGACCCAGCATTGATCGAAAATTAGCTGGAGCGGAATTTAAATTCCGCTCCAGCTTCTGGTTAGTAACTCATATTTTCTGTTTTAATCTACAAAAATTCATCAATCAGAGATTATTTTATAGACTTTACTCTCGTACCGGAATTTTAAAGGTTTGAATCTTTCCATGATCATTAACCGATAGGACATAAATTGCGGTTTTAAGTCCAGGTGTTGGCATCACATTCAAGGAGCTTTCTTCCAAAGTTGCAATCCGGATGACACGCCCACTCATATCATAAAGAGTTGCTATCGCCCCACGGCTCACCTCTCCTTTAATCCATATCTCAATGTTGCGAACAGCATAAGCGCTTAAATTGGAAACTATGATTTGGCTACCAATTCCAGTATTCAGAGTTACGTTCAGTGTGATTACAGCATCATTGGCTGCGTTGTATTTGTCATTTCCTGCCTGACTTGCAATAATCTCACATGTACCAATTCCAACCAGAGTTATTGTTTCTCCATTTGTTCCGGTACATGTTGCAACAGCATCGTCGGAACTTGAGAAGGTTAGCGGATTTCCGGAAGCCCCACCTGATGCAGGAATAACAAAAGGAGTATCGCCTAATTTTTTCTCAAGCAATGGATTTACCACAATTGTTTGAATTGATTTACCAACAAGTAGTGTATTACCTGCCGCAACAGCTACATCGTAATATTGATTACCTTCCTGATTGGCAGTAATGGTGCAAGTTCCAACTCCAATAATGGTGACTATTTCACCGTTTGTTCCCGAGCAGGTGGCAATCGTATTATCAGAACTTGTGAAAATAACTGGATTACCCGATGCACCTCCTACCGCAGAAACTGTAAATGGAGCATCTTCAATGGTTTTGTTGGCCAATGTGCTAAACAAAATAGTTTGGCTGCCTTTTTTTGTCGTTAATGTTTGACCCACTGGTGTTGCCGTAAAATAATTGCTGTTTCCCAATTGATTTGCATAAATGGTACATGAGCCTATTCCGGTAATAGTTACTGTTTTCCCGTTTGTACCCGAACAAGTAGCAATAGAAGGGTCAGAGCTCATGAATACAACAGGATTGCCAGAATCTCCACCTGTGGCTGATAAGGTAAATGAAGGATCTCCAAAAGCTTTCGTCGGTATTGCATCGAAAGTGATGTATTGATTCAGCTTACTTTCGATTACAGCACTCACTGTTAACGTTTGTGCAACTGGTGTGGCCGCATTGTAATTGGCATCACCTGCCTGACTGGCTGTAATAATCGTACTTCCCACTCCCACGATGGTAACCGTATTTCCCGAAACAGTTGCTACCGAGTTATTGCTGTTGGAGTAAGTTACAGCAAGTCCCGAACTTGAAGTTCCGTTCAAAGTAAAGCTACCATCACCTGAACTCTTGTCTGCCAATGCTCCAAAGCTAATTGTCTGTGCATTTTTATTGACAACTAAAGTCTGAACAACGTTGGTTGCTGCGGTATGATTGGCATCACCCGCCTGAATAGCTGTAATGTCTGTACTACCTACTCCAACTATCGTTACTGTAGTTCCCGAAACCGTGGCTACTGCCGGATTGCTGCTGCTATAGCTTACGGCAAGGCTTGAACTGGCAGTTCCGGTCAGGTTAAAGGCTGCATCTCCATAAGTTTTAGCAGCCAGGGTTCCAAAAGTAATTACCTGTGCTTGTTTATTGACGGTCAGTGTCTGTACTACGGCTGTGGCTGGGCTGTAATTGCTGTCACCCGTCTGATTGGCTGTGATATTGGCCAATCCTGCTCCAACAATAGTCACAGTATTTCCTGAAACGGTGGCTACAGCGGTATTGCTGCTGGCATAGCTTACGGCAAGGCCTGAACTGGCTGTAGCGGTCAGATCAAAAGTGGCATCGCCAAAGGTCTTCTCGGCCAATGTACCAAAAGTAATGGTCTGGGCAGTTATCCCCACACTCAGATTTGCAGTTGCAGTTGCAGCTGTATAGTTAACATCCGCATCCTGGGTCGCTGTTAGAACTGCTGTTCCGGTTCCCCTGATTGTTACTGTGCTTCCGGCAATGGTTGCCACGTCCGGATCACTGCTGCTGTAAGTAAACAAACCGGTACTGGCCGATGTCGCGTTCAAAGTAAATGGCGCATCATCGAAGATTTTGGTTATCGCGGCGAAGCTGCTGATTAGCGGAGTGGCTTTGCTGACAATCAAGGTTTGTGTCTTATCTGTTGCCGGGTTGAAAGCCACGCTACCTGCCTGTGAGGCCTGAACCACAACGAATCCTGCTCCTGTGACACTTAAAGTTGTTCCACTTACGGTAGCCGGGCCACTCAGCACACTGTAACTCACTGATAGCAGTGAAGTCGATGTTGCTTTCCCGGTTAAATCTACAGTCAGCCCGGGAGCATAAGTTGCACTGGTTAATGCAGGGAAGGTAATGACCTGATTGGCTACTACCACATCGAAGGTATAATTGATATGGGCGGCATTGTAATTGCCGTTACCAGCCTGATCCACATTGATCACAACAGTTCCGGTTGCTCCAATACTTTCGAGTTCATTACTGGCGTTTAAGGTGGCTGCACTTCCAGATCCCAGAGAAATAGTTACTGCAAGAGATGCCGAAGATGAAGCTGTTACCGGTATGGTTCCAACAAAATCTTTCAGCGCCAGAGTTCCCACAGGCAGTGCATTTAAGGTCAATACCTGGTTGGCTTTTGCCACAGTCAGCTGCTGAACCACATTGGTGGCTGCATTGAAGTTCCCATCACCTGCCTGACTGGCTGTAATGTTTGCTATTCCTGCTCCAACGATTGTTACTGTAGTTCCCGAAACGGTTGCTACTGCAAGGTTATCGCTGTTATAGCTTACTGCAAGTGTTGAACTGGCTGTTCCGGTCAGGTTAAAGTTTGCGTCACCATAAGTTTTCGCCGCCAAAGCGCCGAAGGTAATGGTCTGTGCGTTTTTATTGACGGTCAGTGACTGAACAACGGCATCGGCAACGCTGTAATTGGCATTACCGGCCTGGTTAGCCGTAATGGTGCAGTTTCCTGCTCCAATAATAGTTACAGTCGCACCGTTTGTTCCTGTACAAGTGGCAACCGAAGGATTCGAGCTGGTAAACAGAACAGGATTGCCCGATGTTCCGCCTGTGGCTGAAAGTGTAAAGGCTGCATCTCCATAAGTTTTAGCAGCCAGGGTTCCAAAAGTAATTACCTGTGCTTGTTTATTGACGGTCAGTGTCTGTACTACGGCTGTGGCTGGGCTGTAATTGCTGTCACCCGTCTGATTGGCTGTGATATTGGCCAATCCTGCTCCAACAATAGTCACAGTATTTCCTGAAACGGTGGCTACAGCGGTATTGCTGCTGGCATAGCTTACGGCAAGGCCTGAACTGGCTGTAGCGGTCAGATCAAAAGTGGCATCGCCAAAGGTCTTCTCGGCCAATGTACCAAAAGTAATGGTCTGGGCAGTTATCCCCACACTCAGATTTGCAGTTGCAGTTGCAGCTGTATAGTTAACATCCGCATCCTGGGTCGCTGTTAGAACTGCTGTTCCGGTTCCCCTGATTGTTACTGTGCTTCCGGCAATGGTTGCCACGTCCGGATCACTGCTGCTGTAAGTAAACAAACCGGTACTGGCCGATGTCGCGTTCAAAGTAAATGGCGCATCATCGAAGATTTTGGTTATCGCGGCGAAGCTGCTGATTAGCGGAGTGGCTTTGCTGACAATCAAGGTTTGTGTCTTATCTGTTGCCGGGTTGAAAGCCACGCTACCTGCCTGTGAGGCCTGAACCACAACGAATCCTGCTCCTGTGACACTTAAAGTTGTTCCACTTACGGTAGCCGGGCCACTCAGCACACTGTAACTCACTGATAGCAGTGAAGTCGATGTTGCTTTCCCGGTTAAATCTACAGTCAGCCCGGGAGCATAAGTTGCACTGGTTAATGCAGGGAAGGTAATGACCTGGTTGGCTACTACCACATCGAAGGTATAATCGATATGGGCGGCATTGTAATTGCCGTTACCAGCCTGATCCACATTGATCACAACAGTTCCGGTTGCTCCAATACTTTCGAGTTCATTACTGGCGTTTAAGGTGGCTGCACTTCCAGATCCCAGAGAAATAGTTACTGCAAGAGATGCCGAAGATGAAGCTGTTACCGGTATGGTTCCAACAAAATCTTTCAGCGCCAGAGTTCCCACAGGCAGTGCATTTAAGGTCAATACCTGATTGGCTTTTGCAACAGTCAGCTGCTGAACCACATTGGTGGCTGCATTGAAGTTACCATCACCTGCCTGACTGGCTGTAATGTTTGCTATTCCTGCTCCAACGATTGTTACTGTAGTTCCCGAAACGGTTGCTACTGCAAGGTTATCGCTGTTATAGCTTACTGCAAGTGTTGAACTGGCCGTTCCGGTCAGGTTAAAGTTTGCGTCACCATAAGTTTTCGCCGCCAAAGCGCCGAAGGTAATGGTCTGTGCGTTTTTATTGACGGTCAGTGACTGAACAACGGCATCGGCAACGCTGTAATTGGCATTACCGGCCTGGTTAGCCGTAATGGTGCAGTTTCCTGCTCCAATAATAGTTACAGTCGCACCGTTTGTTCCTGTACAAGTGGCAACCGAAGGATCCGAGCTGGTAAACAGAACAGGATTGCCCGATGTTCCGCCTGTGGCTGAAAGTGTAAAGGCTGCATCTCCATAAGTTTTAGCAGCCAGGGTTCCAAAAGTAATTACCTGTGCTTGTTGCGTAATGTCCAGTGCGCCATTGGCAAAAGTGATGGCGTAGTTTGATGAGGTCAATCCTTCCGGAGTGATCACATAAGCTGTGTTTACAGCAGTGGCAGTAGTTGCCGTACCACTGAATGCCAGTGTGCCTTCCAAATTAGTTTTATCTTCTCCTGTTATAAAGCCAGAGTAATTTACAGTAAACGGACTGTAAACGTCTCCGTCGTAAACTTTCGTTTTGTCATCGGCGGTGATGGTTAGTGCTTTTTTTGTGATACTTAAATCAGCGGATTCAAACGTGATTGTATAATTTGCATTTGCCAAAGTAGAACTGATCGCATAATCACCAACAGTTTCACCTGCTGCTCTGGATAAATTTCCTGTCAATGCATCTGTACCAACTAATGCGCCGGTAGTGATTTGATAGGTAAGCGCCGGATCAGTTTGTCCATATACTTTTGATTTAGCATCGGCAGTGATGGTCATTGCTTTTTCAGTGATACTTAAATCAGCGGGTACAAACGTGATTGTATAATTTGTATTTGCTAAGGTTGAACTGATGGCGTAATCACCAACATTTTCACCTGCTGCTCTGGATAAACTTCCTGTCAACGCATCTGTACCAACTAAAGCGCCGGTAGTGATTTGATAGGTAAGCGCTGGATCTGTTTCACCGTACACTTTTGATTTAGCATCGGCTGTGATAGTAATTGCTTTTTCAGTAATACTTAAATTAGCGGGTACAAACGTGATGTTGTAATTTGCATTTGCCAAAGTAGAACTGATGGCATAATCACCAACAGCTTCACCTGTTGTTCTGGATAAACTTCCTGTCAACGCATCTGTACCAACTAAAGCGCCGGTTGTGATTTGATAGGTAAGCGCTGGATCTGTTTCACCGTACACTTTTGATTTAGCATCGGCTGTGATGGTAATTGCTTTTTCAGTAATACTTAAATTAGCGGGTACAAACGTGATGTTGTAATTTGCATTTGCCAAAGTAGAACTGATCGCATAATCACCAACAGCTTCACCTGTTGTTCTGGATAAACTTCCTGTCAACGCATCTGTACCAACTAAAGCGCCGGTTGTGATTTGATAGGTAAGTGCTGGATCTTCGTCTCCATATACTTTTGTTTTAGCATCGGCTGTGATAGTAATTGCTTTTTCAGTAATACTTAAATTAGCGGGTACAAACGTGATGTTGTAATTTGCATTTGCCAAAGTAGAACTGATGGCATAATCACCAACAGCTTCACCTGTTGCTCTGGATAAACTTCCTGTCAACGCATCTGTACCAACTAAAGCGCCGGTTGTGATTTGATAGGTAAGTGCTGGATCTTCGTCTCCATATACTTTTGTTTTAGCATCGGCTGTGATAGTAATTGCTTTTTCAGTAATACTTAAATTAGCGGGTACAAACGTGATTGTATAATTTGTATTTGCCAAAGTAGAACTGATCGCATAATCACCAACATCTTCACCTGTTGCTCTGGATAAACTTCCTGTCAACGCATCTGTACCAACTAATGCGCCGGTAGTGATTTGATAGGTAAGCGAGTGATTTGATAGGTAAGCGCCGGATCAGTTTGTCCATATACTTTTGATTTAGCATCGGCAGTGATGGTAATTGCTTTTTCAGTGATACTTAAATCAGCGGGTACAAACGTGATTGTATAATTTGTATTTGCCAAAGTAGAACTAATGGCGTAATCACCAACATCTTCACCTGCTGCTCTGGATAAACTTCCTGTCAACGCATCTGTACCAACTAATGCGCCGGTAGTGATTTGATAGGTAAGCGCCGGATCAGTTTGTCCATATACTTTTGATTTAGCATCGGCAGTGATGGTAATTGCTTTTTCAGTGATACTTAAATCAGCGGGTACAAACGTGATTGTATAATTTGTATTTGCCAAAGTAGAACTAATGGCGTAATCACCAACATCTTCACCTGCTGCTCTGGATAAACTTCCTGTCAACGCATCTGCACCAACTAAAGCGCCGGTTGTGATTTGATAGGTAAGCGCCGGATCAGTTTGTCCATATACTTTTGATTTAGCATCGGCAGTGATGGTCATTGCTTTTTCAGTGATACTTAAATCAGCGGGTACAAACGTGATTGTATAATTTGTATTTGCTAAGGTTGAACTGATGGCGTAATCACCAACATCTTCACCTGCTGCTCTGGATAAACTTCCTGTCAACGCATCTGCACCAACTAAAGCGCCGGTTGTGATTTGATAGGTAAGCGCCGGATCAGTTTGTCCATATACTTTTGATTTAGCATCGGCAGTGATGGTCATTGCTTTTTCAGTGATACTTAAATCAGCGGGTACAAAAGTGATTGTATAATTTGTATTTGCTAAGGTTGAACTGATGGCGTAATCACCAACATTTTCACCTGCTGCTCTGGATAAACTTCCTGTCAACGCATCGGCACCAACTAAAGCACCTGTAGTGATTTGATAGGTAAGCGCTGGATCTTCTTGTCCATAAACTTTCGATTTAGCATCGGCGGTAATGGTAATTGCTTTTTCAGTGATACTTAAATCAGCGGGTACAAAAGTGATTGTATAATTTGTATTTGCTAAGGTTGAACTGATGGCATAATCACCAACATCTTCACCTGTTGCTCTGGATAAACTTCCTGTCAATGCATCGGCACCAACTAAAGCACCGGTTGTGATTTGATAGGTAAGTGCTGGATCTTCGTCTCCATATACTTTTGTTTTAGCATCGGCTGTGATAGTAATTGCTTTTTCAGTAATACTTAAATTAGCGGGTACAAACGTGATTGTATAATTTGTATTTGCTAAGGTTGAACTGATGGCGTAATCACCAACATTTTCACCTGCTGCTCTGGATAAACTTCCTGTTAATGCATCGGCACCAACTAAAGCACCGGTTGTGATTTGATAGGTAAGTGCTGGATCTTCGTCTCCATATACTTTTGTTTTAGCATCGGCTGTGATAGTAATTGCTTTTTCAGTAATACTTAAATTAGCGGGTACAAACGTGATGTTGTAATTTGCATTTGCCAAAGTAGAACTGATCGCATAATCACCAACAGCTTCACCTGCTGCTCTGGATAAACTTCCTGTCAACGCATCTGTACCAACTAAAGCGCCGGTTGTGATTTGATAGGTAAGTGCTGGATCTTCGTCTCCATATACTTTTGTTTTAGCATCGGCTGTGATAGTAATTGCTTTTTCAGTGATACTTAAATTAGCGGGTACAAACGTGATTGTATAATTTGCATTTGCCAAAGTAGAACTGATCGCATAATCACCAACAGCTTCACCTGCTGCTCTGGATAAACTTCCTGTCAACGCATCTGTACCAACTAAAGCGCCGGTTGTGATTTGATAGGTAAGTGCTGGATCTTCGTCTCCATATACTTTTGTTTTAGCATCGGCTGTGATAGTAATTGCTTTTTCAGTGATACTTAAATTAGCGGGTACAAACGTGATGTTGTAATTTGCATTTGCCAAAGTAGAACTGATCGCATAATCACCAACAGCTTCACCTGCTGCTCTGGATAAACTTCCTGTCAACGCATCTGTACCAACTAAAGCGCCAGTGGTGATTTGATAGGTAAGCGCTGGGTCTGTTTCACCATATACTTTTGATTTAGCATCGGCAGTAATGGTTAGTGCTTTTTCAGTAATACTTAAATCAGCGGGTACAAACGTGATAGTATAATTTGTATTTGCTAAAGTAGAACCGATGGCATAATCACCAACGTCTTCACCTGTTGCTCTGGATAAACTTCCTGTTAACGCATCTGCACCAACTAAAGCACCAGTGGTGATTTGATAGCTAAGCGCTGGGTCTGTTTGTCCATATACTTTTGATTTAGCATCGGCAGTGATGGTAATTGCTTTTTCAGTGATACTTAAATCAGCGGGTACAAATGTGATTGTATAGTTTGTATTTGCCAAAGTAGAACTGATGGCATAATCACCAACGTCTTCGCCTGTTGCTCTGGATAAACTTCCTGTTAACGCATCTGCACCAACTAAAGCACCTGTAGTAATTTGATAGGTAAGCGCTGGGTCTGTTTGTCCATATACTTTTGATTTAGCATCGGCAGTGATGGTAATTGCTTTTTCAGTGATACTTAAATCAGCGGGTACAAATGTGATTGTATAGTTTGTATTTGCCAAAGTAGAACTGATGGCATAATCACCAACGTCTTCGCCTGTTGCTCTGGATAAACTTCCTGTTAACGCATCTGCACCAACTAAAGCACCTGTAGTAATTTGATAGGTAAGCGCTGGGTCTGTTTGTCCATATACTTTTGATTTAGCATCGGCAGTGATGGTAATTGCTTTTTCAGTGATACTTAAATCAGCGGGTACAAATGTGATTGTATAGTTTGCATTTGCTAAACTAGAACTGATGGCATAATCACCAACATCTTCGCCGGCTACTCTGGATAAACTTCCTGTCAGCGCATCTGCACCAACTAAAGCGCCGGTTGTGATTTGATAGGTAAGCGCTGGGTCTGTTTGTCCATATACTTTCGATTTAGCATCGGCAGTGATGGTAAGCGCTTTTTTTGCAACCGTTAATGTTTGTGAAACCTGAGAAGCAGCATAATAGCTGCCATCTCCTGCCTGGTTGGCCGATATGGTTGTTGCACCTGCGCCTACAATATGAATTTGACCACTTACAATGGTTGCAACAGAGGCATTTGTACTTGTATAAGTTATAGCCAAAGCAGATGATGCTGTTGCCCCGGGCGAATAGTCTGCATCGCCATAGGTTTTATCTGATAGGGCATTAAAGGTAATGGTTTGAGATAGTTTATTCGTAGTAAAACTCACTTCTGTGCCATAACTTGTTCCTGCTGTGTTGGTTGCGTAGGCTTTTACATAATAGGTTGTATTAGCCGCCAAACCAGTTATTGAACTTGTAAATGCTCCGGTTGCAGCAATTGCTCCTTGTGCAGTTTTTGTAGTCAATGCCACAGTTGGGTTTGTACTTGTACTCCAAACTACTCCGTATTGTGTTGGATTTGGAACTCCAAGATTAGTAATGTTACCATTTCCAGTAGCTGTTGTTGTAGCAATTGACGAAACTGCTTGTGTTGTAACTGTTGGTGGAGCAGTTGCAGCTGTGGTAGTAAAGCTAATTTGACTGCCATAGTTTGTACCTCCCGAATTGGTTGCGTAGGCACGAACATAGTAGGTTGTTCCTGCACTTAAACCAGTTATTGAAGAAGTAAATGAACCAGTTCCTGAACCATCTGTTGTTTTTGTGTTTGATGTTGTAGGATTTTGCGAAGTGCTCCAGCAAACTCCGCGTTCTGTTACTGCGTAGGTACCCTGAGCTGTTACGTTGCCACCTGAAGTAGCCGTAGTAGTTGCTACACTTGATGCAGCAGTTGTAGTTACTGTTGGTGCAAGTGCCATAGCGGCAATTTGAACAGCACCATGCCCGGGATTCGATCCTGCACTAGAACTCGTATTAAAGCCGCCGCTCATGATAGCCGAACCGCCGGCGCCGCCACCTCCATACGAAAAACCATTATTACCACCTGAGAAGCCGCCGCCGCCGCCACCGCCGCCATTCTGTCCCCAGCCGCCGCCGCCGCCGCCATAGCCACCTCTTGCCCACTCGGCAGTGACATAACTAGCACCGGAAGGGTTGTGTCCATTGTTTCTTAAGCCTTGTCCTACATTTCCGGCATATCCCGTACCATTAGTCCATAGTCCACCACCGGCTCCACTATTATCACCACTATTCCAATTACCACCATTTCCACTGCTACCACCGGAAACACCGCCTTTTGGGCTGGAAGTGCCATCTCCTGTTCCATTTGCAGCTGGAGCATCAGCCCCATTATAAGGTGCTGAAGTACATGCACTGCCTGCAGCACCGCCACCACCACCGGCTACCATCATCAAGTTATTATTATTATCGTGAACCCAGGTGGCACCGCCACCTCCGTGATTACGATATCCATTAGATCCGCCATCATAATATGATGAGCCCATTTGTCCAACATTTATATATATTCCGGTTCCGGCAGTAAGATTGTAAGTTGCAGAAACATAAGCGCCTTTGCCACCCACAAATGCTCCACTACCGCTGCCACCGGCAGCACCCCAAGCATCAATTTTATAAGTACCCGTAGCAGGCACTACCCAATATTGCCTGCCACTGTAAGATGTTACAGCGTTATATAAAGTATTGCCCGAAGTGTAAGTTGCATTTACCTGGGCTTGCGTAGGACCTGTGTTGCCTGTTTGGCCGCAGTTGGTAAAATTGTAGTAGGTTTGTGCCGATACATTGCTAGTTTGCAATAGCATAAAAAACAATGCGATTACACCAGCAAATTTAAGTTGCATGGTAGAATACCCAAGAGGTATTCTTTTACTGTTGTGTTGAAGTGTTTTCATAGTCGTATTTGTTAGGATTATTTTATTTCTAACTTGTTATTTATTAGCTGTTTTTATCCTCCTCAACTAATTTGTTCAGTAATGTTTTTAAGTTTTCGTAATCGTCGAATTTCGAAAAGAAATAATCGGCTCCGGCTTGTTTGGCTGCCTGCCGGTAACTGTCGAAAGCATAAAATGTGAGTAGGATAAATTTGAGGCTGGTATTCGTTTTGCGGATTTCTTTCAAAACTTCGAAGCCGTCAAGTCCTGACATTTTAAAACCAACAATTGCCAAATCGGGTTTCATTGCCTGTAAAGCTTCGAGGGTAGAGGTTCCGTCAGCGCAAACTTTTACGATCTCTACCTCTTTATGTATATCTAATAAATCAATCAGCCAGTCCCTACCTAATCGCGAATCGTCTGCAATTATTATCCTCATAATAAGCTCATTGTTTAAACTTCTAAAGTAGAAGTTCAAAAAAGAAAAATTTGTAGGATATGTCTTAAATATTTATAGGATATGTCCTATACGACAAATGGGGATATGATATGATTTCTGGCGCAAAATAAAGCGTAGTACATTGATTGACTGATTATTGTATTGTTGGTAAACTTTATTGCAACATTGATGCGAACAATAAAGCTGTGTCTGCATCTGTTCAATTCGCCGCCTGTTTTTGAATAGAAGAGAAGGTTGATATAAAACAAAATACCCTTCAGCTACGTTGCTATCGCTTATTTTGTGGGTTTCGTGGAGTCATGATTCACGTTTATAAAATCAGGAGAGATTCGATTAGAATTATTCAGGGATTACTGGCAAATTAAAACAATAGATTATTCTCCATGCAGTATATGGTAAGATCAGCATTATTTAATAATCTCATTTTTTTCATGATATGGGTTCGGTGAGTACTTACCGTTTTATTTGATATACTCAAATCGTTACCAATTTCGAGAAGCGATTTTCCACCGGCCAGTTTAATCATAATTTCGAATTCGCGGTTAGAAAGCAAATCGTGTATCGGTCGGTCTGGTTTTTTTTCATTTTTGATTGAAATATTTGCAGCAATTGAATGATCAACATATTTCCCTCCGGCTGCCACTTTTTTGATAGCCAGAAGAAGTTCCTCCGAAGCTGAATCTTTGGTAATATATCCGCTGGCACCTAATGCCAATGCGCGGATAGCATAAAAGTCGTGTGAAAACATGCTTAATATCAATACTTTTACCGATGGCCATTTTTCCTTAACTAATTCAAGAATTTCCAAACCGCCCATGCCGGGGAGTGAGATGTCGAGTAAAAGCAAATCGAAAGGCTGAGTTTTTAATGTTTGAAGCACTTCTTTACCATCTCCCGCTTCTGCAATAAGGGTAATTTCGTCAAGTTGCTGAAGTATCTTTTTTAAGCCATCTCTTACGATCTTATGGTCGTCGCAAATCAGAATTCTCATGAGAAAAGTATTAAAAGCCAATTAATTTATCGGAAATATAAGTTTTATTATTGTTCCATGCCCAATTTCACTTTTTATTTGAATGGTTCCGCCGAGTGAAGCGGCTCTTTCTCTCATTCCGATTAGTCCATAGGTGGTTATTTTACTCATTTCCTTTTTAGCTATTCCTTTCCCATCATCAGATATTTCAAATTGAATCGAATCATTCAATTTACTTAGAGTAATATCAACTTGTGAAGCATGAGCATGTTTGGAAATATTGGTGAGCGATTCCTGCATAATCCGAAAAACGACAAGCGAGTCATCAAGAGAAATAGAAACTTTAGGATCGAGGTTAAGCACGATATTGAGGTTGTTTCGTTGTGCAAATTCTCTTGTGTACCATTGTATCGTAGTCTGTAAACCCAAATCTTTAATAAGTTCAGGTCTCAAATGTGTGATAATGCGCCGAACCGCATTGATTGTATCGCCAACCATGCTGTAAACATTATCCATATCGGTTTTAATTTCCTGATCTGTAATTTTTTGTTTGATAAGTCCGATGTCTATTTTAACGGCAGTAAGTGCTTGTCCTAAATCGTCGTGAATATCGCGGGCAATTGCAGCCCGCTCATTTTCTCTAGCTTTTTCCACATGTTTATTCAATTGTTGCATTTGCTCCAATGCCATTTTTTCTTTCTCCGCGGCTTTTCGTTCAGTTATATCCTGCACTGTACCTATCTGCCTGACTGGTTTTCCGCTTTTGTCAAATTGAACGTTAATTTGAGCGATTAAATGATGAATAGACCCATTCTTATGCACCACGCGGTATTCGAAAGAAACCGGATTCACTTCCGTCGAATTTATATTCATTTTTGATTTGAATATTTTCAGGTCATCGGGATGAATTAATTTCATAAGAGCATTCGGCTTTTTATATAAAGAGCTAGTGGGGTCTAAATCATAAATTCGATACATTTCTTCCGACCAAAATATTGTTTCAGTAATCAGGTCATATTCCCAATTTCCGATATGAGCCATTCGTTGTGCTTCGGCCAAACTACTTTCTCTTTGGGCAAGTGCAACTTCTATTTGCTTACGTTCGGTATAATCTGTAATCATGTTTAGAACCGCCGATTCACCTTCCCAATCAATCTTAGTTCCGCTTAATTCTATCCATTTTATACTGTTGTTTTTTGTCGTAATTCTAAACTGATATCTGGATTCAGCTAATTCATTATTCAGGCGTTTTAATTGGTTATTCTCTACTAATTTTTTGTCTTCTGAATATACCATGTCCATAAACGGAATATTTAAAAGTTCTTCTTCGGTATAACCAGTCAATTCCTGCATCATTGTATTTGCAAACTTTATACTATTTCCGGTACGGACAATAATTCCTTCGTGAGCCGTTTCAACCAGTATGCGATAACGCAATTCACTTTGGTGTAACTTTTCGTCAATTGCTTTACGCTCGGTAATATCGCGTCCAACAAAAAGAATTTGGGAGGGCTGACCCTGTGCATCTAAAATGTAGTCTCCATTTATTTCAATATCAAAAGTAGTTCCATCAGCGCGCAAAGCACGGTATTCGTTAGGTCCTGTTTTTATACCCATAGCACGTAGATGAATATCACTTGCTGCGCGTTCTCTGTCTTCAGGTACAATAAAATCAGTTACTGTTTGTCCAATTTGATCTTCCAGCTTATCGTAACGGAACATAGTCAGAGCAGATGGTGATGTCATTACAACCTGTCCTGCCATATCGATGACTGTAATTTCATCAGGTATGGCTTGAAGGATGGCACGATGTATTTCCTCACTTAGCCGAAGCCTTTCTTTTGTTTGTTTTCGATCAGTTATATCTCTGATTACTATTATTATATGTGGAATGCTGTCGATTGCGATTGTATTCGCAGACATTAAACACGAAAATTGACTGCCGTCTTTACGTAGTAATTGAGTCTCGAAATTATTAATAAACCCAATCTTGATAGTTTCTTCAGTGATAAGTTCCCAATCTTCCGAATTTTTCCAGAGGTTGATATCTGAACCTTTTTTCCCTATTGTCTCTTTTGAGGAGAACCCTGTTAAATTTGTAAAACCCGAATTAAGATTTACCAATTTGCTGTTATCAACTGCGAATATCATTATCCCATCGGGATTCGTATCAAATATTTGCTTCAGGTTTTCTTTAGACTTAAGATTCTCATGCTGCATTTTTTGATTTACCAGAAGAATAAAACCGAACGTCCAAAGTGAACTTGCAGTCATTGTTCCCAAATAAGTAGCTATCTGCATCTTTGTCGAAGCAAAAAGATCATTTTCGAGTTGACTAGGCAAGGCATCAAGCAAGCGAAAAGCAAAAAAACTGCCAAACAGAAAAAAGATGATTGACAGAAAGTTTGATGATGTATGAGCACCAGTGTTTTTATGGATAAAAATAAATCGGGCAATTACAAAAGAAAGTACTGAAATTCCCAAGGAGAGATTGATGCGTCTATGGTGCAGATTGTAATTAAAATATGTAAAGATAATCGCTATAATTATAATCGTTATGCTGAAAATCAACAGCCAGCCATGTCTCTCTTTCTTATCGAAGAAGCGAATTACTCCCCAATAGAAAAAATACATTGCCGAAACGAATAATATATTATTGGCTACTATAGAGATGTTTTCTAACTCTGGAATAACTCGTAGAAAGTTGAATAAAAAACCCAATGAAAATAATGCGCTCGCTAACGACCACCATCCTATACCTTTATGCGTTTTATCTATTCGGTATTGCATAAATAGAGCAATAACCTGAATTAGATTACTTAAGCTTGTGAAAATTGCGAGTGATTGAATGTCAATATGCATATATTAAATAACAAATCTAATCCGTTAAACTTAGTAAATAATGCAAATAAAAGC
This sequence comes from Prolixibacteraceae bacterium, assembly GCA_963677955.2. GTDB lineage: Bacteria > Bacteroidota > Bacteroidia > Bacteroidales > Prolixibacteraceae > Aquipluma. The sequence goes on along the minus strand of CAXXQR010000001.1, from coordinate 810,882 downwards.
AGCTAATTGTGATGTAAATATTCGAACCTAATATATCAAATCTATGGGGAAGAACAATGAAATTCAGATTTGAGTTTAAGCGCGTAAATTAGTTCAATGGATTGGAGTAAAAGAGATTAACTCATAATCATTATTTTAACCTATTCTTTTGAATTCGATTACGTTCAATTTCCTTGGTATTTTCTATGAATTTTCGTTCGTATTCCTCCACATTTCCGTGAATCTCTTTGGTCTTGTTTTTATCCCTTTGCTAGACTGCTGGAGAATCCATTTTGCTGATCCCCATAAGTTGATTTTTAAATTGCTTACAACCGGTGTTTGTATTGATGTTCTTTCTTTTTTTTACGCCTTTTAGCTTCCTTTCGAAATAATTCAACATCGTTTTCATCGTAAACAGCTGATGGTTTCATCAGATCGAACAATCCTCCCATGATGGAAGCAGTGCTTTCAAGTCCAAGGGAAATATCCGTTGTATTATCTGGTCTGGTTGATTGTTTCGGTTTGTTTATCAGGATCTGTTGCAACTTTTCATTCCTTTGTAGTTGGTAACTGATTTTGGAATAACTGCAGGCCCTGTCAATTTTGGAACCGTTGAACTCATATCCATTCTTTCCAAACCGAACTCCTTGTATCTTTTCAGTTTCCCCATTTTTAATAAACGCTGTCGTAATGCCGGATTTGAGTAATTCCGATCTTAATTCTTTCCAGTTCTTACAATTTGAAATAGCGGATTTCAGAGCATGATAAATTTCGTATTTGGTTTTATCAGGTTCTTTTAACCGATGTTCCTTTACGTTCTCTTTGCCTGTTGCAATATAAAGACCGTTCTCTTTTGTAAGTTCCATGCAAATTTTTACGTTCCGCAACTTTTCGTTTTGATCGGAAATCCTTTTCCCATTGTTATCGATCCGGTTAATCACGATATGAATATGTGGATGGTCAGTATCGTGGTGACGGGCAATGATGTATTGTGTATCCTTGTATCCCATCTTTTTCAAGTAATCTTGAGCAACATCAACCATAAACCTATCTGTCAACCTTCTTTTATCTTGAACCGAAAAATCCAGCGAGATGTGGGCGACTGGTTTTGATATGTTGGGATTCAGCTTTTGCTGGACAATGAAACTATGGATAATTGATTCCTTGTCTTTCAGCCTTACTCCTTCAGCATAAAGCAACCGGGCATTGTCTTTATCAAGGATATAGTTTACTGCACCCCGGAACCCATGTCCCTGTACAATCTTAGCAATCATTTTCTATTTTGCTAATTAGATCATCCAGCTTACCGTTCAGAAATAAGCAGTGCTTGTGTACACTCATATATCCGGCGGCATTGGCTTTATGGGCAATCTGGTTGATGTTGTTGGCCATTCCGCTGAGTTGCCGTATGTGGTTCATCAACTCAGGGGTTAGGCGCTGTTTAACGATACTGGCCTGAATAGATTGGCGGGTATATTCGCTTTGGTTAATACCCGCTTCATGCGCCTTGGCCTTGAGTGAATCGTACTCGTCTGAAGCCATTTTGACTGTCATTTTGTAATTTTTCTTTTCATCAGTTTTTTTGGCAGGTCTGCCATTGGTATTCCGGTTTTTGATTGTTTTCATGATTGTACATTTAGTTATTCTGATTAGACCGGCGGGATGTTTTTGAGCATTACAGAGCAAGGTTTCGGTCAGACCGAAACACAAACTTGCTCCCCATACTGACGGCATAATATTGCACGGATGTAGCTAATAATGAATAATATATCTGATTATATCTGAAAATATCTATTTCTTTTCATTCCTATTCAGAATTATTCGTAATTCGCTATTTTGCAACTGAATTACATTTCAGTAATATTATCCATGGAGGACGGTATTGCGTTGGGATCCGAAAAATTTGAACCCGGGTTAACGCTATTCTGCTTGTTCACAAATGCAGGTTGAGAACAAGTCATTTTGCTTTTACGCTTGTCTTTCTTTTATTCCCTTCTTGAGGCAGAATATAAGCTTGTAAGGTTTATCGTACTTTTATCAACGGATAGTTCCTGACTTAACCAGTCCCTGAAAAGGCTGCAACCCATTTCACTTATTTGGTCAATATGGTGATGGGCGATCAGGGAATAAATCCCTGACTTGTTTTCCAATAGTTTCTGCTTTAGAAATTCTTTCATATAATTGATTATTTATAGTTATTCAGGGATGGGATTTTCCCTTAGATATTCTTTTATGGCTTTGGTCTCCCTGTTTTCAATATTGGTTTGATAGAAATTTTCATACCATCGGAGTTTGACTGAGTTGGTGATCTCGTGCTTCAGATCACTCAGGTGTATCATGTAAAATATGGCTATGAAACAGATGCCCAATATCAAAGGCAAACCAAACCGACCCAAGCCATAAGAAAATGCCTGCCAACGTGGGTGTTCGCGGTCTAACGCTAAGGTTCGTTGAGAAGCTTCAATTTTATCGATGGCCTTGCTTAATGCTGAATTTTGTTTTGCAAAATTCGCATCCTGCACTTTTTCCAAAATATGTAACATGGCAAGGGCTGTCTCATCAAATTTGTAATCGTATTTCAGAAAGTAATCGGCTTGCATTCGTTGAAAATCAATCTTTACATGCTCCATCACGATAATTTTTGAAGTTCTTTCTTAATCTTGATTTTCTCAATAAAGACGTATGCATTCATTCCCTTCCCTTCGGAAATGTACCTTAAGATGTTTTTATGAGGGGCAGCATCCGTATCAAAATCACCAAAATAGCTTACCCCACGAATATTACCTGAATTGGCTTTCGCGTAGTTTTCTATCTCTGTAATCAGTGATTTGTAATTTTGGAAAGAAAACTCATTGATATAGATGATAATGCTGAAATTCTGTTGATTCAAACTAGCAATGTTATTCAGGTAATTGGTGCAAGGAAGGTAGGAACTGCCTCCTGCCACAACAATGTTGAAGATGAATTCAACATCCAGTTCATCAGCAATTTGTTTAAATTCTTCGATTGTATAATCTTTTGAAAACAGGGAGGTAAACTGCTCGCTTTCGGGTGCCCCAAAATCAAGGAAAAATTCCTCATAAGGTTTTTGTACAAGTATCTGCAGGTTTTCAAACAGTCGCTGACGGTCAATTTTACCTCGTTCATCCAGTAAATTCATTTTTGCAAAGCGGGCAGGCGTCCGACCCTGCAGAAATTTTAGCTGCTGCGTGCTTGATTTAACTGAGCTGTCAAAATCGATAAAATATGTCCGGGTATTATCTTCATTTTTGAGCGCCAGGAAATAGGTGAGCATCGATTTCCCGCTACCGCCTTTACTTTGTAGAATAAAATTCATTTTCTTCATCACGAATAATTTTAAAATTTAAAGCGTATTATTTGATTAAAAGTAATTTGCAGTTGCAATAAGTATTTATAGGGTTATTCCCAAGGAATGCGATGTTCTGTTATTTAAATTCTTCTGCTTTCACCTTGCAAAGTGATGAAGTTGAACATCGTTTTAAGCCGGTCGCCAATCATCCCGCCGTAAAATTCATCAGACGAAAGTGTATTCAAGATGAAATTTGTACTATCGTACATTTCTGGTTTGTCATTGTCTACTTTCTTCCACCCGATTTGCGCCCGGCAAGTTCCAATGCCAGTTCGGCCTCGACAATGATTTTCCGGCCTATCTGAGTAATGGCTTTATCGATCTTCCCGCTTTGCTTGATGCGGTTGGCTGTCGGAATACTGCATCCGAATAACCGGGAAATACCGCCAATGCCATAAACATACTTCTTTTGGGTTTCAGATAAAGTAACCGGTTGCACCTGTTTCTGCTCCGAGTTCTGCTGCAGGAATAAAAATTCCTCGCCAGTCATTTGCCAAATCGGCTTTTCTTTCAATTCTTTAACATTCATAATAAATTAATTTTACGTGATACAATATTGATAGCCAGCTGGTCTATCAAGTATGCCGCAATATTAATTTGAGTTTTCTGGAGTATCAGGGAATCGTAGTTGTTTAAAATGCTACTTGCAGATAGTCAATGATATACAAATGTTATATGTGATGTGGTTTCGTATTACGACCGTTGAATGTTCGTTAAAACGGATAGTTATGAAATACTATTTTGTATTCATTTAGAAGTGGAACACGTCTTTTTCTTTCAAAGTTCTGCCCGATGACGATATGATACCGGGATTCAAAAAACGCTTTTATTTTGGGGTCTTTGTTGGGAAGAAAATAATTGTTGTCAAGCATTCCAGCCAAAAATGTAACCAATCTTTTTATATCCGGTTTCCCGTTTTCATGGGTGGAAATCCAATGCAGTTCTTTATTCTGACTTTCTTCTTTCAAATATTTATCCGTAATCAGCTTTCTTTCCAATACCAGAAACTTCTCAAACATTCTAGTTTTGAAAATCATGTTCGGTTCCTCAATATCAACTTTCACGTCATTCTTCTCCGGTATATTCGAAGTTGAGTTCCGCTCACTTATTTTGGAATAATCTATGGCAATATTTCCTCTTTCAGGGATATAAGCATTGATATAAACTGCAAGCTCTTTGCTTAACTGGTATATTCCTGGGAAAAAGTTCTTGCCAAAAGGTGCAATCCGTCTTCTTTCTTTTTCTTCTTCACCGGATAATTCGCTTAATTCTTTACGCGTCTCATCGATTAATATCTGTCTTTCTACTTCTGTGGGATAGGGGTAAGTCTTTATCAGTTTCAAATCATTTTCCAATGAAACTCTTTTGTCTTTATAATACTGTAGAGATTGTTCAACCAAATTATAGTAGTTCAGGGATTTCAGGACTTCTTTGCTTTCTTTATACCGTGATATGTTTTCCTGCAACAACACAAGCAATGGGACTGTAAGTATATTTGTTTTTTCAATGGAACTGGCCAAAATCAAGTTTAAAAGATTGGTTTGAAATACCTTGGATTCCCCGTGTTTATTGTAGAACTTGTATAAAAACTTCTGTTCAGTCAAATCACCGTAACCAGAATTGCGAATCTTTTTTATAAGCAGACGGTTAACTTCTAGATAGGACGAATATAGATCTGAGAAATATGCTATAACTGACTGAATGTTTTGGGGATGTTTCATGTTTGATCCTTTATTTCAAATAATAACCTCCATTTTTCAATGCCACCCGGAATTCTATTTTCTCAGATTTTAAGAGTCTTAATATTGCATAGTTGATCATAGGCTCTTGTTGATCGGTCTTAAAATTCAGGGGTAGATAATCCTTCTTTATGTTTATTTATTGCCTGTGTTTTCTTTGTCCCCGAGTAGATGTGATAACTCTTCCTCCACCTCTTCTACAGTAGGCAATGTCGATTTTAAATCTTCGGGGATAGCTTTACTTAGTTGATAATCACTTACGCCAATTGGCTGATTATACCCAGATAATGCATATTGAGCCATTACCTCGTCTTTTCCCTTGCAAAGTAACAAGCCAATAGTTTTATGGTCTTGTTCTCCCCGCAGTTTATCATCTACTACATTGATGTAAAAATTTAGTTGTCCTGCATACTCAGGCTTGAAAGGAGTTGCTTTTAACTCTATAACTACATATGCATGCAGTTTGATATTGTAAAGAATCAAATCAGCATAAAAATCACTGTTGCCAATTTGAAAATGCTTTTGTCGGGCAACAAAGGCAAAACCTGTTCCCATCTCCAATAGGTATTTGGTAACATGGGTCACCAGTTGTTCTTCAATATCCCGTTCATCAGCACGCTCTTTGGCTCCTGCTAAGTCAAATATATACGGGTCTTTCAAAAGATAATTTGCAAGATCACTTTGAGGCTTGGAAAGTGTAGCCGTAAAATTATTTACCTTTTGGTTTTCTATTTGCCGCTGGAATAAATTGTTCTCTATTTGCATTTTAAGGACATTGCTACTCCAGCCAAAATCAACGCATTGTTTCATATACCAATATCTGATCCCTAAAGGCAATTTGCTGTCAAGCAGAACCATATGACTTGCCCAGTTAATCGTAGAAACAGGAGAACAAATAAAATCGGTCTCGATTTGATTGACAGCCTGATGAGTGACCACAGCCAACATTTCTGTTATATCTTTAATTTGCGCAGGAACCTCCTGCATAATTACATCATCCTCTAAATTAGTAACTTGTATTTGGGCAGGAGCCTCCTGCCCAATTTTATATTCATCTAAGGCTTTTGTAGCAGATATAACTTTTTCAATAGTTGGGACTTCCAATTCTTTGTCAGCCAAAAGAAGCTTTTCCAAGATCCCTAAAGGATATAATCTGGCAAACTGGCACATGTATTTAAGGTTTCTTGGAGAATAGCCCTTCTTTTCGGGATATTTTTCCCTGATGGCTTTTGATATTTTATCAATTACCTTACTTCCCCAACCCAATCTTTTTTGGCTATGAAGGATGAAACTGCCAATTTTCCAATAATGCAGCAACATTTGGATATTGGCCGCAGAGATTAGTTTTACCTGAGCTTGCTCGATCTCCAAACCAATTGCACGAATAAATTCATCAAAATCTTTTCGCTCTATATTTTTGTCAGGATTATCCATAATTCTTGGGCTTGCACTTTATTTATAATTCTTATTACAAATATAAATCAGAATACATCATAACTGATTGAACTTCTCCATTGCACTGGCTTTTATTTCATCAGCTATATCAATATATGGCTTCATTGCCTTGTAGTCGCTGTGTCCAGTCCATTTCATGACCACTTGTGGCGGAATACCCAAGGACAAAGCATTACAAATAAACGTCCTTCGTCCGGCATGAGTACCCAGAAGTGCATGCTTTGGAGTTACTTCATCTATCCGCTGATTTCCTTTATAATAAGTTTCGCCTACGGGCTCATTTATTTCGGCTAACTCGGCCAACTCTTTAAGGTAGTCGTTCATTTTCTGATTGGTAATTACCGGTAGAACTTTATTATTCTCAAAATGAACCTCTTTGTACTTTTCTAAAATGGATTTACTGTGGTTGTTCAGTTCAATAATCAGGCTATCAGCCGTTTTGACTGTTGTTATTTCGATATGGTTACCTTTAATATCACTCGTTTTCAGGTTATACACATCAGAATACCTTAAACCGGTGAAGCAGGTAAACAAAAACACATCCCGAACCCGTTCCAAATATTGTTTTGTTGCAGGAATTTTATAATTGCGAAGTTTGTTCAGCTCATCCCAAGTCAGGAAAATTACTTTCTTTTGAGTGTTTTTTAGTTTGGGTTTAAATGATTCAAAAGCATTGTTGTTGTGATGACCTTTTTTAAAAGCCCAACGAAGAAACCATTTGAGGAAGCCGATTTGTTTGCCGATGGTACTGTTCCTTAAATTCTTCTTATCCCGAAGATAATTTACATATTCACTTAAGCCGGATTCATCCAAGACCTCAAATGTCAGGTTGGAATTGAATTTGGTTAAATGAGTTTTTACCGCTGCAAATTTTTCATAGGTAGAATCGGTCCAGTTATTTTGTGTTCCACATTCCTTCAGAAATTCATCGAAAACATTCATAAAAGAAGCTTTTGATAGTTCAGATTCCGTTTCATTGGAAATGTCTTTTCTGCATTTCTTATTGAAAGCGCTTTTAAGTTGTTCCGTGGTTGGGGTGATATCTGCTACTTCAAACGCTTTAAATATATTCTGAATATCAGTGTAATATTTTAATAGATCACCATTTATTTCAGAAGAACTTTGCTTAAGTTTGTTGGCACATCCGTTTTTTACCCGTTGCTTGTCTGACTCCCATTTTGATTCATCTATTCGGTATCCAGTGCTGAAATCAATCCGGGTGCCTACATAAATAACCCTCATCCGAATGGGAACATTGTCGGTGACCAACACATTGTTCTTTTTTCTTCTTTCAAGGGTAAAAATGATATTACGTTTGATATTCATGTTGGAGTATGTTTGATATACACACCCAAATATACACCCATTTTTGAATATATCTAAGGATATTTAGGGATATTTTATTTAAATAAAAATTGATTTAGTATCCTTATATTCAATTATTTGACTATTAATGATATTTAATTAGGGTTCGAGAGAAAGAGCCTCGCTCTCCGCAAAATAAATTCCCTGATCGAACTTCGTCAGGGAATTTATTTTTGGTATAAAAAAGCATAAATAAGGGAGGACTTTTCAGTACCTCCCTCTCAATAACCCCTAAAATTAACCCCTAAAAAAAAGTGCTTTTACAATGTGCGATGCCATTTTCGGGTTTTCTTTTAACCGGCGGGTTGAGTATCCGAACCAGTCTTTCCCGAATGGTACATAGACGCGCATTTTATGTCCTTGTTTCACAATACTACTTCTGAGTTCCGGGGTGACACCATAAAGCATTTGAAACTCGTATTTCGTTTTGTCAATGTTTTTTTCTTTAATAATGTTCATCGCATTATCAATCTGGTGTTTGTCGTGAGTAGCAATGCCAACATACATGTTGTGGTCTAACATATATTTCAAATCGTCCAGATAATGCTCTCGTATTTCTTCAGGAGTTTTAAATGCAATATGTTTTGGTTCCACGTAAATTCCTTTGCATAGCCTGAAGTTTAAAGGGCTTCCGTTAGTGTGGATATTGCTCATATTTACTAAATCATTTTTTGTCCGGCGAAGGTAAGCCTGTATAACCAACCCCACATTTGCCGGGTATTTTTGCTGAAGCTTGCGATACATATCCAATTCATCGTCCACGCATTGCGAATCTTCCATATCGATACGGATGAAAGTTTTCTTTTCAACAGCTTTTAAAACTACGGCTTCAATGTTGGTGTAACAAACTTCTTTATCGATCAGCAGTCCGAACATGGTCGGTTTTACCGAGAAGTTGCCAATAATACCCTCACGGGTAAACCGTTCAATAAGATCGATGTATTTATTCCGGTTTTCTTCAGCCTGTTCAATTGTCGCAATAAATTCTCCAAGAAGGTCAATAGTTACTTCAATTCCCTGTTGATTTAGCTCCCTGCATGCCTTTAATCCGTCCTCAATGGTTTCGCCGGCAATATACCTTTTCGAAAAAATCCAGATCAGTTTCTTCGGCATAAACGGGAGCGTATTTGCAATTATTTTATTAAGCATATATTCGTTTTTCTTTCAAAAATTTCAGGATAAAAATAGTTCATAAAAAAGCATCGATTCCATGATGTTTATCAAGGTGGACTTATGATTTTACGCAGCTTTTATGCTGATTTTTCTTTAGTAGTTTGTTTATTCGCCGATTCCGAAAAATAATACGGTTAATAGGTGGTTAGTGACAATAAATTTTTATTTTTGGCAAAATTTTATTGATAAAACGTATATGAAAAACACATCATTAGTACTTATTGCTGTTTTGTTTGTAGCGGTTGCAGGTCTTTATATTCTGCATTTTAGTGGAAATAAATCAAATGGTTCAGGGAACGTCGGGGCTAATGATGCTGGTGCTTTCAACGAATTCAAAATTGCTTACATTAAAGTAGACTCGTTGGTTGTTAATTACGATTTTGCGCAGGAAATGCACGATGATTTTACAAAACAGCAGGATTCGTATACCAAAGAATATGGAGAAAAACGTACTCGGTTCGAATCACAAGCTTCTTCTTTTCAGGAAAAAGTTCAGCGCGGTGGATTTCTTACGCAGGAAAGCGCCATGCAGGAACGCGACCGCCTGATGGGTGAAGAGCAAAATATTACCCGCCTTGATCAGGAATTATCAACAAAATTGGCGCAAATGCAGGCTGACAATAATAAGCAACTGCTCGACAGCGTGATGAATTATTTGAAAATATTTAATAAAGACCGGAAGTACAATTACATTTTTAATGCTGCTGAAGTTTTGATTGGCGACGAAACGCACAACATCACCAAAGAAATATTGGTTGGTTTGAATGCCCGGTATTCAAAATCAAAGGCTAAATAGAAATTATCAAAATCAAATAGTTGAAAATCCGGAGAAATTCGGATTTTTTTATTTTAAGTCATTCAATCCGAAATCTTTCGAGATGTTTGCAGATCGCTATATTCAAAACAATATTGTTTATCCTGAATTTATCAAATCAGAAGTCCCAGCTTCGCTCGAAATGATTGTGATAATTCCGTGTTTGAATGAGCCTGAGATAATCCGAACACTCGAATCTTTGTGGAGCTGCGATCCTGTTTCTTCCTGTTGCGAAGTGGTTGTTGCCGTAAATAATTCTGCCGATAGTTCTCAGGAGATAAAAGATTTTAACCTGAAAACATTTCAGGAATTGTTGAATTGGAAAGGAGAAAATGACAGACCAAATCTCATTTTGCAACCGATCTGTGCCGTTGAAGTGAGTGCAAAGCACGCTGGCGCAGGAATGGCGCGTAAAATTGTGATGGACGAAGCAATTCGCCGTTTTGCGGCTTTGAATCGTCCGAATGGAATAATTGTTTCGCTTGATGCCGATTGTTTGGTTTCTGCGAATTATTTGACAGAAATTGAACGGGTTTTCAAAGACAAATCATGCTTCGCAGCGACCATCAACTTCAGGCATCGTTTCGAAGAAATCGAGGATATTAAGCAGCAAAAAGGAATTCGGCTTTACGAAGATTACCTTCGTTATTACAAAGAAGCGCTCGATTATGCCGGGTTTCCCAACTCTATTTACACGATTGGTTCGGCATTTGCAGTGCGGGCCGACGCTTACGTAAAACAGGGCGGAATGAACCGCAGGCATGCCGGCGAAGATTTTTATTTTCTTCACAAGCTGACACAACTGGGTCGGCTGACTGAAATTCAGGATGCATTTGTTTTTCCTTCCGCAAGAGTATCGGATCGGGTGCCGTTTGGAACAGGTGCTGCCATGACTAAATGGATGGACGATGCCGGCGATTTAACGCTAACCTATAATTTTGCGGCTTTCGCTGACCTGAAACAGCTATTTGGCCGTGTTGATTCGCTTTGTAATTCTAATCCTGAAGAAATTGACGTATCTGTTTCGTGCTTGCCAACTTCCATTCAGGAATATTTATCTGGAATTTTTTTCAAAAAAAAGTTAATTGAGATTAACCGGAATAGCTCGACTCCTGACGCTTTTCGCAAACGATTTTTTCAATTCTTTGATGGATTAATGATCCTTCGGTTTTTAAACCAGGTACACGAAAATATCTATCCTTTTCAAAAGCTTACTGAGGCGATTGCTCAACTTGAAGCGGCAGGAAAGAATCAGGATTTTCAGGAATAATAAAAAAGCCGAAGAAGAATCTCCGGCTTTTCACTTGGGAACGCTGTATTTAAAATTATCTTATGCCGTTTGCCAGCATATAGAACATCTCATTCCATTTCAATTCTTTTTTCAAATCCGTGACGCAGGTGTCCTTGTTGATTTGGATTAGTTCGATATCAGCGATATCGCAGAAATCTTCAATGTATTCGGCAGTAATGGCCTGACTAAATGCGTTGTGGTGAGCTCCACCAGAATAAATCCATGCGGCGGCTCCAACTTTCAAGTTCGGTTGTGGAATCCACATGGCGCTGGCAACTGGTAATTTTTCGAGCTTTGCTTCAGGTTCTACACATTCAACATCGTGAACAATCATGCGGAAGCGTCCACCCATATCAACCAGACTGGTGCAGGTTGCAGGACCTGTTTCTGTATTGAAAACCAAACGGGCAGGGGCATCTTTACCGCCAATTCCGAGCGGATGTACTTCAATTTTTGCTTTGCCTTTGGCAATACTTGGGCAAATTTCGAGCATGTGCGAACCTAAAGCTTTTTGACCGCTTGGATTCAGGTGATAGGTGTAATCTTCCATGAACGAGCAACCACCTTTTAATCCTGTACCCATGACTTTTATGGCACGAACCAGGGCTGCATGTTTCCAGTCGCCTTCGGCTCCAAATCCAAAATCGGCATCCATCAAACGTTGCGAGGCGAGGCCGGGCAATTGTTTTAATCCGTGAAGATCCTGGAATGTTGTCGTAAACGCTTTGAATCCGCCTTTTACAAGGAACGATTTAATACCGGCTTCAAGACGGGCCTGGTAACGCACACTTTCGTAATATTTTCCACCTTCTTTGGCTTCGTCGTCAAAGTCGTATGTTTCGTAATATTCTTTGATCAGAGCATCGATCTCAGCTTCTGTCACAGCATCAACAATTTTCACAAGGTCGCCAACAGGCCAGGTATTAACCGATAAGCCGAATTTAATTTGTGCTTCAACTTTATCACCTTCAGTCACGGCAACTTCGCGCATATTGTCTCCAAAACGCGCAAGTTTGGCACCCTGCATATCATACCACGCTGCGGCAGCACGGCTCCAGATTCCAATATGTTCCTGAACGTCTTCTTCTTTCCAGTAACCAACCACAACTTTTCGGTTTTTACGCAGGCGCGATAAAATAAATCCATGTTCGCGGTCGCCATGAGCGGCCTGATTGAGATTCATAAAATCCATGTCGATTTCAGCCCAGGGCAGATCGCGGTTGTATTGCGTGTGCAATTGAAGAATGGGTTTATTCAGAATCTTTAGGCCGTTAATCCACATTTTTGATGGCGAAAAGGTATGGCACCAGGTTACTACACCAATACACTGTTTGGCAGAATTGGCCTCAATGCAAATGTTGGTTATCTCGTCAAGACTTTTCATAACCGATTTGAACACAACTGTTACCGGTATTTTTGCGGAATTATTCAGGAATGCAGCAATCTCGTTTGAGTTTGTGTCAACTTGTTTCAGAACTTTGGTTCCGTAAAGATCCTGGCTTCCTGTAATAAACCAAATCTCTAGTTCTTTTAAATTTATCATGATTTTAAATTTTAATGAATCAGTTTTGATTGGATAAAAATAGAGAAATAATAATAAACGTAGAAGTAACACTTATGAAATTATTCCCACTTTACCTTGTTGTTGAGCATGTTTTTGAAATGCCTAGTGGTTATTCATTACTGATCAGTTTTTTAGCTGTTTCTGTAATTGTTTGCCAAGCTTTCCTGACATGCTCCGTACTGGTGTTTGTTTGAGCAATGCACATCCGCAAAACGTACTGGCCGTTGATTACCGTATGTGTAAAATACATTTCACCTTGATTATTGATTGTTTCAAGAAGCTTACGGTTAAAATCATTGCCATTCCGATGAGCAAAGCAAACCAAATTTAAAGGTACTGGTGTAACAAGATTAAACTCTTCCGAATTCCTGACCCATTCGGCAAATTGCTGTGCCATTTGAACGTGTTGCCGAATGTGAAAACGCAAACCGTTCACCCCGTAGTGCCTGATAACAAACCAAAGTTTTAATGATCGGAAACGTCTTCCAAGTTGAATATGCCAGTCGCGGTAATCGAAAACTGCGCCACTCTCGGTCGCCTGGTTTTTTAAATACTCCGGAAGAATGCTCAGTGTTTTAATCAAAACAGAACGATCGGCAACAAAGAAACAATTGCAATCGAAATTGGTAAACATCCATTTGTGCGGGTTGAAAGAGAAACTATCTGCTAGTTCAATACCATTCAGGATATGCCTGTATTCCGGACAGATGGCAGCTGTTCCCGACATCGCAGCATCGATGTGCATCCAGAGATCATATTTTCGGGAAATCAGTCCGATTTCAGTCAGCGGATCAATCGCATTGGTTGATGTTGTGCCAACTGTCGCGCAAACAAAGAATGGGATTAGACCTGCTTTCAGGTCATTTTCTATGGCTTCCTGAAGTAAGTCAACTCGCATAGACAGATTTTCATCAACACCAATCAATCGAAGATTATTTTTCCCGATTCCAGCAATTTTTATTGCTTTTTCAACCGAAGAATGGGTTTGGCTCGAAACATAAGCCACCAGATTTCCCTGACATCCGGAGTCGTTGGTCTGATATCCGGTTTTTTTCTCGCGTGCAGCCAATATGGCACTTAGGGCAGCGCTCGAAGCTGTATCCTGAATAACTGCCCCTCCGGAAGAATTCGAAGTAAACTTTTCAGGTAACTGGAGCATTTCTGCAAGCCAATCCAAAACACGGGTTTCGAGTTCGGTACACGCTGGACTTGTTGCCCAAAGCATTCCCTGAACCCCAAGTCCGGAGGAAAGTAAGTCCCCAAGAACCGACGGTCCGGAAGAATTGGAAGGGAAGTAAGCATAAAAATTTGGCGATTGCCAATGCGTAATTCCGGGCATAATTACCGAGTTTACGTCGGCCATAATTTGTTCCATCGATTCGCTTTCAAAAGGCGGCGAATCGGGTAACTTAGTTTTTACTTCTCCGGGACTTACCTGCGATAAGACAGGATATTTTTCCACATTTTCATAATAATCGGCTATCCAGTCAATCATTTGTTTTCCCTGTTTCCTGAATTCTTCAGGAGACATGTGATAGGTTTTCATTTCATTCATTCGTATCAGCGAATTGTAAAGTTGGTAAATGTACGTGCGGGTGTAAATTCTGAAACAGAAATAGACTGGATGATCGCCCGGCTTGGCCCGATCTTGATCCAGTCAATAAAAGCATTCATATTTTCCGCTTCTCCGGTAGCTTCGATTTCAATTTTGCCTTCGGAAGTATTTCGAACCCATCCGTAAATATTCAGATGTTCAGCTTTGTATTGTGCAAAATAGCGAAAACCGACTCCCTGAACCCGGCCTTTAGCAACAATATAAACCGATTTTACAGGCATTTCCGGCAGAATTATATGAATCTTTAATATCTCTCAGTGCTGCCGGGTTTTTCAAAAGCAGCGACCGTTTCGGGTTGAATCAATGCCCAAATCGAATAGATTCCGATTGCGGTGCCAAAAGGGAAACTGAAAACTTCGATAATGGAAAGCACGATTGTCAGAATTCTTGCCCATTCCTGTCGTTTGTACAGACCTAATCCCGCAAGGATTCCGGGAATTGACAGAACGATAAAAACAATAGCAATGACATTTGCAATGATCGAAAGAACCATTTCTCCGTTTGCGTCGTCAACAAAGCCGACAACGAGCTTCAGAACAGTAAAGATTAGCAGGGCGATGAGCAAATTGAAGATACTCAGTCCGATTTGCAAGGCTGCTACAATATTGATGTGTTTTTCCATGATTATATGGTTTGTAAAAGTTTTATTACTGATTTAAAATTACATATTATCTGCTTATCCGTCAATTTTATTTTGTCGCCTGAATTTCCATTGTTAATCATTCTTAATACTTGAACCAAAATGATATAGAATTGTACTAATTTCCGGAGAGTTTAATTATTAGCGTTATTTTTGCAGAATTGAAATTTGTAAAGGAGGAAATATCATGGAAGATTTGAAAGTTGTATTGTTGGCCATCGTTATAATGGCATTTGTGTTTGCAGGTCTGGCCACTCAAATCTTATTTAAAAAAGGAGGTAAATTCCCGAATATACATATTGGTGGTAACAAAAGCCTGAAATCGCGTGGCATTACCTGTGCTCAATCTGACGATAAAATTGAGCAGGCAAAAGCAAGAAAGGAATTGATCTTTAAACAGCTTGCTGTTGATGAATCGGATGTTGAAGGGTTTTGCTAATTGTATGTATTTGGTAAGGTGTTTTTATTCAGTAGTTTAAATTAATTGTAGTAAAGAATTTATTGTTTTGATATTGTAATTACACATATTTTATATTTCAAAATTTATTGTCATATTTAATTGGAATTCTTTCATTGGGTGATTTGTAGATAAATTACAATTTAAGCCTGAACAATGAACAATTTTGAAAATTCTTTCGATCGATTTCAGAATCTTATTTTTGGAAAATCAGTTAGTCGGTTCGAGGATAAATTGTTGTTATTTTCGACGTTATCTCTTTCTTTTTTTCACGCTTTAAGTACGTTATCCAATATTCTTATCGGGCTCAAATTCCAAATTATACTTACATCTTTTATAGGTACATTTATATATCTTGGACTCTATTTACTTGCTCGTTTGGTGAGCAGAGGGATTCAGGTTTACTTTATTACTAGTTTTTTCTCCCTACTATTTATTGATTTTATCTGGTTCGTAAATTATGCATCACGTGGACCGGTGATGTCATTTTTTGTCGTTTTTTACGCATTTCTAATCTTACTTTTTGAGAAAAGATATTTTTTGGTTATAACGGTCACCGTAATTGCGAACATTGTTTTTCTTTTTTTTATCGAACTTCACTTTTCCGAATCAGTCGGTAAATATCCCAATGCGCTATCGAGGCTCAACGATGTATACATTGGCCTAATAATAAGTATCCTGGTTATCTTTCTATTTTTAGCAGCTATTAAAAACAATTATATAAGAGAGTCTGAACGAGCAAAACGGTCAGACCAACTAAAATCAGCTTTTTTGGCTAATATGTCTCATGAAATAAGAACACCGTTGAATGCCATTGTTGGATTTTCATCGTTGATCGCAGATCCGGAAATATCGGAACAATCTAAGGTTGAATTTGATAAACTGATTCAAACAAACAGCGATTATTTGTTATCGTTGATCGACGATATTATTGACGTCTCAAAGATTGAATCGAACCAGCTTTCGCTTAAAATCGTGCAATTTGATCTTGTGGATGTACTTGAGCAAATTGTAAGTTCTTTCCGGTTGAATGTTCAGGGTTACAAACAAATAAAATTTTTCTTTAATCCGGATGTGCCCAAACTAATGATAAATGCAGATCAGCTTAGGCTTGAACAAATAGTCCGGAATTTGCTGTCGAATGCCGTTAAATTTACTGATAACGGAATTGTTGAACTTGGCTTTCGGAGAAGTGAAAAATTCATAACCATTTTGGTGAAAGACACTGGAATTGGAATTCATCCCGACGATCAGAAAGTTATTTTCGATCGGTTTATGAAAATAGACAACAGCAGGCAACAGTTATACCGGGGTACCGGCATCGGACTTTTCCTGTCCAAACAACTTGTTGAGATATTTGGAGGAAAAATTTGGGTGGAATCAGAACCAGGGAAAGGATCGAAATTCTATTTCACAATTCCGGTTTAAGTTCCAGTTCGCCTTTAATTTCTGAAATTCGATGTATAAAATGAATGGAAATTTCATTAAAAATGCCAGCCTGATCGAGGTTGCAGCAATGTCCGCTATTCTTTATTATCTCAAGTTTGGCATTGACTTGCTTTTTTACCAGGTCAACGACCATCGGTAAAAACATGTGGTCACCATCACCCATTAAATACAATACAGGTGCAGAAGGTTCCCTGCGAATAAACTCATTGAGGTTCGATTTAATTTCACGGGTCAGTCTCATCCATTTCCTGAACTCTTTTTCACCCAGTTTTAATGCTTCCTGAATAAAAATATTCCTTGACTCGCGATGCCTTCTATACGGCATTAGTATCAATGCATTAAGTTTATAAAGCCACATATAAGGCAAAACGGAATTCAGAATTTTGGCCATGTTGATTAAGACCTTGATCGTTTTGTTGAATTGAACAATTGCACCGCCAAGTATTATCGATTCAGCCCGGTCAGGAGCAATTTTATCGATAGCTCTGATTACCACACACCCCAGCGAAATGCCAACCAAATGAGCTTTGGATATCTCGTAAAAATCCATCAGCTGTATTACATCCAGTGCGACTTCATCGAATGAATATGTTTTGTCGTCTTCAATCTTAAGCGGTTTCGATTTGCCATGGCCACGCAGATCAACCAAAAGAACATTGAAATGCTTCCTGAATTCTTTCAGTTGCCTGAACCAGACAACATTACTTCCGCCTGCTCCGTGTACAAACACAACCCAGGTTTTTGATTTTGCATGAGCAAATTTTTTGTGATAAATCATTTGCAATGGTATCGGTGCCAGTTAATTTATTCGCAAATATGTACAAAAAAAGACGTCGTGCATTTGCCAGACGTCTTTTCATCAAATGTTGTTTGTATGTTATCCTCCGAAATCGTCATACAGAACGTTTTCATTTGGCACTCCAAGGTCGTACAGCATTTTATTCACTGCACTGTTCATCATGGGTGGGCCGCAGAGGTAATAGTCAATTTCTTCGGGTTCTTCGTGTTTACTCAGGTATTGGTCGTAAATAACCTGGTGGATGAATCCTTTATATCCTGTCCAGTTATCTTCGGGTTGCGGATCAGACAAAGCCAGATTGAAGGAGAAATTTGGGAATCTTTCCTGAATATCCATAAATTGTTCGTAATAGAAAACTTCTCTCCACGAACGGGCGCCATACCAGAAAGTAACTTTCTTTTTAGTTTCTTTTACGGTGTGGAACAAGTGAAACAGATGCGAACGCATAGGGGCCATTCCGGCGCCACCACCAATGAACATCATTTCATTGTCGTTCTTTTTCAGGAAAAATTCTCCGTAAGGACCTGAAACCATTACTTTGTCGCCTGGTTTGCGCGAGAAAATATAGGAAGAACAAATTCCGGGATTAATTTTCTGGAATCCACCATTCACACGATCGAACGGAGGTGTAGCGATACGAATATTCAGCATTACAATGTTTCCTTCGGCAGGGTGGTTGGCCATTGAATAGGCACGGAAAGTTGGTTCAGGGTTCTTCATCTGAAGATTAAACATGCCAAACTTTTCCCATTCCGGACGATACTCGTCTCCGATAACCATATCTTTAAAATCAACGTCAACCTGCGGAACATCAATCTGGATATAACCGCCCGATTTGAAATCAAGCGTTTCACCTTCAGGAAGACGTACCACAAATTCCTTGATATAAGTTGCTACGTTGTTGTTCGACACAACTTCGCATTCCCACTTTTTAACACCAAGTATTTCCTGATGGATATGCAATTTGATGTCTTCTTTTACCTTTACCTGACAAGCCAGTCGCCAGTTTTCCTGCTGTTCTTTCCGAGTGAAGAAACCGGTTTCGGTTGGAAGTATTGATCCCGCTCCGGATTCCACCTGACAACGGCACATTCCGCAAGTTCCACCACCACCGCAAGCCGACGGTAAAAGCACCTTGTTGTTACCAAGTGTCGATAAAAGTGTGTTTCCCGGTGCAGTTTCTATAACCCTGAATCCGTCGTTGATGTTAACCTTGACATTACCTTTGGGGGTAAGCTTTGTTTTAACGAATAAAAGCATTCCGACCATTAGAATAATTGCCAAAAGAAAGATAATTACGCTGGCCAGGACAACTGTAGTTTGAGAAGCTAAAAATATCATTGTTTCGATTTTTTTTATTCAAATTAAAGTTTTATCCCCATAAAACCCATAAATGCCATGCCCATCAAACCAGTGATGATAAATGTGATGCCTAATCCTTTTAACGGAGCAGGTACCTGGGAATATTGTATCTTTTCGCGAATAGCTGCAATGCTTATAATGGCAAGGAACCAACCGAATCCGGAACCGAATCCGTAAACAGTTGCTTCTTCAATTGTTCCGAATGCTTTTTGCTGCATGAATAATGAACCTCCCAAAATGGCACAGTTCACTGCAATCAACGGCAGGAAAATCCCCAACTGATTGTACAGCACTGGCGCGAATTTTTCGACAACCATTTCGACCAACTGCACCATAGAAGCAATTACCGCAATAAACATGATAAAGCTTAAAAAGCTAAGATCAATGGTTTCATATCCGGCACCCAGCCATTTCAGAGCTCCTTCTTTCAGGAGATAGTTTTCCATCAAATAGTTAACAGGCACCGTGATAACCTGAACAAAAATAACTGCTAAACCTAGTCCGGTAGCTGTTTTAACTGATTTCGAAACAGCCAGAAAAGAACACATGCCCAAAAAGTAGGCAAATACCATGTTCTCAATGAATACTGACTTAACGAATAGATTTAATAAATGCTCCATATCGTGTTTTTTATTTCAGTTATTTTTCCTGAAGTTTATTGTTTCTGCTTCTCTGCACCCAAATAATTACACCAACGGTAATCAAAGCCATTGGAGGAAGAATCATCATTCCGTTGTTCGAGTAAAATCCGCCATTGGCCAGATACCAGCTCTGTGGAATAATTTTATAGCCCCACAGCGATCCGGAACCCAACAATTCGCGGAAAAAACCAACAATCAGGAGAATCATTCCATAACCAGCGCCATTCCCAATCCCGTCGAGAAACGATGGCCATGGTTTATTGGCAAGCGCAAATGCTTCAAGACGACCCATCAGGATACAGTTGGTGATAATTAGTCCCACAAATACAGAAAGTTGCTTGCTTACATCGTAAACGAAAGCCTTCAGTAATTGATCGACTATGATTACAAGCGCTGCAATAACGACCAACTGCACAATGATTCGTATTCGGTTCGGAATAGTATTCCGGAGTAATGAAATAATCACATTTGCAAACGCAACCACTATTGTAACCGAAAGCGCCATTACAAAAGCCGGTTTCAACTGGGCTGTTACTGCAAGCGCCGAGCATATTCCAAGTACCTGAACGGTAATCGGGTTGTTTGAACCAAGCGGACCCGACAGCAGTTTTAAATTTTTCTTTGAAAATAATCCTTCGCTCATGGTCTATTGTTTTTTCGATTTGAAAAATGCGTTGTATGAAGTGAAGTCTGTCTTTAGCATGGTTTGCAGACCTTTACTTGTAATAGTACCTCCTGAAATTGCATCAACTTTATGCTCGGCAGGAGCTGTCTCATTTGATTTCGCAACAGTGATCGACACCAGATTTCCGTCATTGTCGAAGATTGTTTTTCCTTTAAACTGACTCTGGAATGCTTTTGTGGCAATTTCAGCCCCAAGTCCGGGAGTCTCACCCTGATGAGAGAAAACTGCCCCGTAAAGCGTATTCATGTCGTCGTTTATTGAAACATATCCCCAGATTGGGCCCCACAAACCGGTTCCGTAAACTGGTAAAATATATTTTAAACCTTCGTCGGTTTTGCATTCATAAACCGGAAGTTTGCGATCTGCTTCTGGTTTGGCGCGTTCAGCTTTTAAGTCAATATCGAAGGCATTGCCTTCAACTTTCTCTCCTAAAGTATTTACGATATACGAATTCACAATCCGTTCGGCGTAAATAGCTTCGGCTGTTTTAAATTCACTGGCAATTCCTACCGACGACAGAATATTCTGTTTCTTTTCAATGTCAATATTCTTCTGTTGAAATGGTTTAAGCTTTAAAGCTGCAATTGATAAAATTGCTGCAACAAGGATGACCATTGCCGAGGCATATATAAATGTATATCTATTCCCGTTCGTATCCATTTTTCTGAATTTTATCGGTTAGGATTTTACTTTGATTCGTTTCAACCTCTTCTTGATGCTTCCCTGAACAACGTAGTGGTCAATCAGTGGCGCAAATGTATTCATCAGCAATATGGCAAGCATCATCCCTTCAGGATAAGCCGGATTGACAACACGGATTAAGATGGCAAATATTCCGATCAGGAATCCATAAATCCATTTTCCTCTTTCGGTTTGCGAACCCGATACCGGGTCGGTTGCCATAAATACAGCTCCGAAAGCAAAACCTCCGATTACGAAATGTTCCCAAAAGGGTAAAGCCATGTATGCGTTTGTTCCGGCAAATGTGTTTAAAATCAGCCCCATTGCGGCACCACCGGCAAACGTGGCTACGATGATCTTCCAACTGCCGATTCCCGTAAAAATCAGAATTGCTGCACCAATTAAAATCGCAAGAGTAGAAGTTTCACCAATCGATCCGGGAATTAACCCGATAAACGAATTCCAAACATCAATATTCGGATGACCTGCAGCGGCCTGCGCCATTGGTGTTGCTCCTGAGAAAGCATCAAGCGCTTTTTGTCCGCCGAGACTAACCCAAACGGCATCGCCTGACATTTGACTTGGATAGGCGAAGAATAAAAATGCGCGGGCTACCAAAGCAGGGTTCCAGATATTCATTCCGGTTCCTCCAAATACTTCTTTCACAAAAACCACGGAGAATGCTGTTGCAATACCAATCATCCAAAGCGGAGTATTTATGGGCATTATTAACGGGATAAGAAATCCGGTTACGAGGAATCCTTCCTGAATTTCGTGACCACGAAGCTGGGCAAAAACGAATTCAATACCCAATCCAACAATGTAAGAGACCATGATTATCGGCACTATCCGCAAAAAGCCGTAAAAGAATATTTCCCAGAAACTAGCTGAGTCTAATCCTCCCACAGCAATGAAATGCTGGTATCCGGTATTGTACATTCCCATTAAAAGAGCAGGAACCAATGCTAAAACTACGATTCCCATTGTTCGTTTCAAATCAACGAAATCGTGAATGTGAACACCGGTTTTCGATGTATTCTTCTGTACGAAAAACAAAGTAAAAAGCCCGTCGTGAACGGAATGAAGCCATTGATATTTTGCTCCCTTCTGAACGTAAGGCTTAGTGTTTTCGAATATTTTCTGTATAAATTTCATACTTTGAGCGTTTTTCAACTATACTGTTATCCCAATTCTTTCATCATCAGGTCTAATCCCTGGCGAACTATATCCTGAACTTTAATTTTGGAAGTACATGCATATTCGCACAATGCAAGGTCTTCTTCAACAATTTCGTAAATTCCGAGTTGTTCCATTTTGTCAATGTCGCCCGCTAAAATAGCTTTCAGGAGGTAAACCGGAAGTATGTTCATAGGAACGAATTTTTCGTATTGTCCTGAAAGCACAAATGCTCTTTCACCGCCGTGCATATTGGCGTTAAGAACATATTCCTTCCGTGGAAACAATTTGGCAAAGAAAGTTTTACTTGCCGAGAATTTACCGAAACCAGGATCGGCCCAGCCCATAAATTCGTATTCGTCGCCTTCAGGAATAATGGTAACCTGTGTGTCAAAAAATCCAAGGAAATTGTCAGGAGCAACTTTGCTCCCAGTCAGCACATTTCCGGAAATAATTCGTTCATTCCCGGCTTTTTTTGTGGCACCTTTTACTATTTTTTCGAGGTTCGTTCCGTGTATGCTTTTAAAGTACCGGGGCGATTCAACTTCCGATCCGGTTAATGCAATTATTTTCGAGAAGTCGAGTTTGCCTGTTGCAAATAATTTACCAATGAAAAGCAGACCTTGTGGCTTAACGGTCCAAATTATATCACCTTTGTTAATCGGACTAATCTGATGTATTTGCACGCCAACATTTCCTGCCGGATGAGCACCTTTAAACTGGTTGATTTCTACGTTTGTCAACCCGGAAAAAACACCGTTCGCTTGTTCTGGTTTCAACCCCAGGTAAATTTTTCCTGAAGTTAGTTTTGCCAGTGCATTAATTCCGGTTTGAAGCAGTGCAGTCTGTCCTTTGAAAATAAATTCATAATCAGGCGCCAGGGGAGCTGAATCGAAACAGGAAATAAAAATGTGTTTGGGAGTGAGTGAAGAATTGGCGACCGATCCGTATGGGCGCTGTTTGATAAAGGGCCACAACCCGCTTTTCAGCAATTGCTCTTTAATTTCTTCTGTCGAAAGGTTTTTGGGATCAGCCTTGGCAAAAGCCAGCGATTCATTCTTTCCGTCAGCTTTAATGATTACTTCAAGGACTTTTCGTCGCTCACCTCTGTTTATTTCCGAAACCTGTCCGCTTGTGGGAGCAGTAAAGAATACTTCCGGATGGTATTTGTCGAAAAAAATTGGTTCGCCAGCTTTAACATTCTGGCCAGCTTTAACAAGCAGTTTTGGAACTAAACCCGGAAAATCAGTCGGTTTAAGGGCAACCTTGTCAGTTTCGATTGATGTTCCAAGAATTTTTTCGGCATCCCCTTTTAACCGGATGTTAAATCCACGTTTTAAATTGATAACCTTTGACATTGTATTCCCTCGTATGGTTAATATTTAGGAGGGCAAAAGTAAAGAATTTAAAATCTTTTCACAATCTTTGTTTTACAAAGTTAGACGGATTGAAATATTTATATACCTAAAAACGTTACCTGATACGTTACTGTTTTTGTACTTCTCGGTGTATCGCCGCCAATCGGTAAGTTTCAATTAAAAAATGATTAAAATGAGCTTCAAAATATTCCTTTTTTTTACCTTCTTAAATATTATTTTAACGTTAAATTCAAGTGCTTCAAAAAAAAATGACAAGTTCTATTATCAGAATGCCGTTTATCAGGATGAAATAAAATCGGTGCAGCTATTTAGGGAAGGAAACGAGCTCTCGAATCCGGTTATTGAATTGGGCAGCGATGCCAAACTGATCCTGAAGTTTGACGACTTGAATGAAGATGCAAAAAGTTATTCGTACACGCTTATTCACTGCGATGCAGACTGGAACGAATCGTATATTCAGCAAAGTGAATACCTGACCGGATTTCCTGACAATCCGATTACGGATTATGCTATGAGTTTTAATACAATCATCAAATTTGTCAATTATCAGTTACGCATTCCAAATGAAGATTGTGCTCCAAAATATTCAGGAAATTATGCACTGGTAGTTTTTGAGAACAGCAACCGCGACAGCCTGGTTTTAATTCAGCGGTTTTATGTGGTTGAACCGCTTGTGCGAATTGAAGGACTCGTAAAGAAGGCGACATTCGACCCGTTTAACGGAGAAAATCAGGAAGTAGATTTTAAAATTATTAATGAGCAACTTCGGCTTCTTAACCCGCGCGAAGATATTAAGGTAGTTTTGATGCAAAACCGGCGTTGGGACAATGCTATTGTTGATTTGAAACCGAATTTTATCCGTGACAATGTTTTGGATTATGATTACAACAAAGAAAATGTATTTCCCGGTGGAAATGAATTCAGGTATTTTGATATTCGGACCAAGCGTTACAACGGCGAAAATGTCGATAATATCCGCTTTATTCGGCCATATTATCATGTTACTCTTCTTCCTGATGAACTAAGAAACAACAAGAAATTCAGCAATTATAAGGATATGAATGGAAATTTTGTGATCGAAAGTCAGGACCGGGTAACGGATTATGATACCGAATGTGATTATTTCTTTGTGCACTTTTATTTGCCTATGGAAAGCCAGCTAATGGGCGGAACAGTTAATGTTTTTGGCGCATTGACGGGTTGGAATGCCAACAAAACGAACGAAATGAAATATAATTTTCAGAGTGCCGGATACGAATTGAGTTTATTGCTGAAACAAGGTTATTACAATTATCAGTACGTATACGTGGCCGATGGCGCTAAAAAGGCCGATTCTGTTAATTTGGAAGGTTCGTTTTTCCTGACCGAAAATGAATATGAAATTTATGCCTACTATCGCGATATGGCCAGCAGATACGACAAATTGGTGGGATTCGTAACGATTAATTCGGCAGTAAAAAACTAACGAACTATTTTCAGAACACTTTCTTCTCGGGTATATGGTATGCTAAACGAGAAGGTTGAGCCTTTACCAATCTGCGATTTCACCAGTAATTTTCCGCCGATTAACCGTACGTAATGCTGTGCAATAGACAAGCCTAAACCAGTTCCTTCGTATGCTCGGATCGTTCGGTTGTCAAGCTGATGGAATCGTTCGAAAATACGCTCTATGTCGGTTTCTGCAATTCCAATACCAGTATCTTTCACGAAGAATGTGATTTCGTTTCCCCTGATTTTATATCCAAATTCAACTTCACCTTCTTCGGTAAATTTTATCCCGTTATCAATCAGCTTCTGAAATATTGCATGAAGCAAAGCCGAATCGGTTGTAACCGTGAATTTTGGATTTGAATTGTCGCAACTTAATTTTAACTTGATATCTTTCTTATCCTCCAGATCGTAGCCAAATTCTTTGTAAAGCGAAACCATCATATCGTTTACTTTGCAAGGCCCGGTTTTAACAACAAGCGTATTGCTCTCAATCTTCGAAAGACTAATCATGTCGTTGATTAAAGTCAGCAATAATTTGCCATTGGTAATAATAATGTCAACAAACTTGCTCTTTTCTTCGTCGTCGAATTCAGGTGAACTGATCATTTTCGAGAACCCGATAATCGCATTCATCGGAGTTCGGATTTCGTGCGATATGTTTGCAAGGAAAGCAGTTTTAAGCCGGTCTGATTCTTCAGCTTTTGTTTTGGCTTCCTCCATTTTAATCTCTGCGATTTTCCGCTTGGTAATGTCACGCGCCAGTGAAATAACCGAGTGATCGTTCAGGCGGGCAATACGCATTTCGAACATTGCCGATGAGTTTTCAAGTTCCAGAGCATATTCTATGGTTTCAATCGAATCAAATTCAATACAACTTTGAATGCACTGAAAGATTTTGGCCGACATCTTCTCCGAAAAACCTACTTCGAAAATAGAGTTGCCAATAATATCTTCTGGTTTAATCTGGAGCGCATCCGATGCCTTGAAAACAAAATCGACATAAACGCCGTCTTTATCAATAATGAAAAACAAATCAGGAATGGCTTCAAGCAAAACCTGGTATCTCAGCTTGTTTTCTTGCAGGTCGATAATTAAATTTTGTTTTGCCGTGACATCAACAAATAAACTGACAATTTGGTCGTTTGTCAGCCTGAATGTGTCGACTTCGAAATGACGATCGAGTCGGTCGAGATAAATTGAAAAATGAGATTGTTTGGAATGCAGGTATTGCTTGTTCCAATCAAAATCCGACCTGAAAATCTTTGGAAATACATCATCTGCTTTTTGATCCTTCAACTCGCGCGATGTTATTTTAAACTGACGTTCAAACGCCAGATTCGTTTTTCGCACCACCAAATCAGTCGGGGTTCCGAACTCATCTTTGGCAACTTCAAGCAGCAGCATTCCCTGCGGGAGATTGCGGATTGTTTGGTTGATTAGTCGTTCGTTGTTTGCTTTTTGTTCTCTCAGACTCGCAATCACTTTTTGAAAATTCCAGCCAATCAGTAATGATATCAAGTAATAAGTCGAGAGAATCAGGAATGGATTGATAAAAGTTGAATTCGTTTCCCACCTTAAAGTCATTAGTAAACCCGAAAGCCCGGCTATATAAACTTGGTAGAAAAGTGTTCCGAGTGCGACGATATAATAAATGGTCAAATCTCTAATTTTCTCGCTGAAAATCAAGAAAAATAGAAAAAAAGGAATCAGAATCCAAAGTGTGTGCTGAATAGATTGTTGATTTGGAAGAATGGCAAAGGAATTTGAAATAAAGAAGAAGTAAGGAATAAAAGGGATCAGAAAAAAGATATTGACTGCCCAGTTGACACGGATATGCCTCAATCCATAAAGCGCAAGACCAAAAATAATAAGTATCGAAATGTCACCAGGTAAACATTCATCAGTTGAATAACCTGCCAAATCGAGCGTAAACAGAACTAAGCCGGTGATAATTCCTAGTATGATAAATGCATGAAGGCTAATGATTTTGATAAAATCATTTTGTTCTTCAATGTGATAGCGGTTTCTAATTGATTTTTTTATTGCTGTTAGCATGAATTATCGTCATCATTCTGATTTTACGAGGGAATAAATATAGTAAAATTTAGTTCGCTTATAAATTTCAGACATTATATTGAGAAAATTGAAAGGTGATTTTTATTAGGATTTAAAATATCCGGAAAGGATAGTTTTGTAACCAGAAATTATTAATCATTCAAAATAACATAATTCGCTATGCCAAAAGGATTTTTTAATATTCCGGAAATAAAGAATGAGCCAATAAAAAGCTATCGGCCGGGTTCGGAGGAACGTACTGAACTGAAGAAAATGCTGAAAGAATTGCGATCGGTTGAGCTAGAACTGCCAATGATTATTGGCGGTAAAGAAGTTACAACTGACCGTAGGGTGCGAATCTCACCTCCTCACGATATCAATCATACACTTGGATATTATTCGCAGGGCGACGCATCGCATGTTCAAATGGCGATTGATGCAGCTATGATTGCCCGGGAGAAATGGAATACAATGGCGTGGCAACATCGTGCAGCTATTTTTCTGAAAGCTGCAGATTTGCTCGCAGGCCCCTATCGCGCTAAAATTAACGCGGCTACCATGTTGGGACAATCGAAAAATGCTTTTCAGGCCGAAATTGATGCAGCCTGTGAAATGGCCGATTTCTTTCGGTTTGGCGTTCGCTGCATGACCGACATTTATAAAATGCAACCCGAATCGGCTTCAGGGATATGGAATTACAATGAATTCCGTTCACTCGAAGGATTTATTTTTGCGCTAACACCTTTCAATTTTACCTCAATCGCTGGCAACTTACCTGCAGCTCCAGCCATGATGGGGAATGTTGTGGTTTGGAAACCTTCGAAAACAGCTGTATACTCGGCTGCCGTTATCATGGAAGTTTTTCAGGAAGCAGGTCTGCCTGATGGAGTCATTAATTTAATTTACGTCGGGGGCCCGACTGCAGCCGATATTGTGTTGCGATCGCCTGATTTTGCCGGTATTCATTTTACCGGTTCAACCGGAGTTTTTCAAAGTATCTGGAAAACAATCGGCGAAAACATCTATAAATACAAATCATATCCAAGGATTGTAGGCGAAACAGGAGGAAAAGATTTCATCTTCGCCGATCCTACTGCCGATCCTCAGGCGCTTGCTGTTGCAATGGTGCGCGGGGCTTTCGAATATCAGGGGCAAAAATGTTCGGCGGCTTCGAGAGCCTATGTGCCACAAAGTTTGTGGGATGATGTTCGCACTCGCCTTGGAAACGAATTGGCAACGGTAAAAATGGGGTCGCCGGAAGATTTTACCAATTTTGTAAATGCTGTGATCGATGAATCATCGTTCGATAAATTAGCCGGTTTTATTGACGGAGCTCGCAAAAGCCCGGATGCTGATGTTTTATTTGGAGGAAAATGCGATAAGTCGGTTGGATATTTTATTGAACCAACAGTAATTCTGGCAAAAAAGCCAGATTATATAACCATGGTTGAAGAATTGTTTGGTCCCGTTCTGACAATTTTTGTTTATGAAGATGAAGAATTGGAAAAAACGCTCGACATTCTTGACAAAACATCCATTTATGCATTAACCGGTGCAATTTTTTCCCAGGATCGCTTTAATATTGAATACCTTACCAAGCGTCTTGAAAATGCGGCTGGCAACTTTTATATCAACGACAAACCGACAGGTGCAGTCGTTGGGCAACAGCCATTTGGTGGCGCAAGAGGTTCGGGCACAAACGATAAAGCAGGGTCAATTTTTAACCTTCTACGCTGGACAAGTATTCGGACTATCAAAGAAACATTTGTTTCACCGAAGAATTACATGTATCCCAGTTTTCTGCCCGACGAAGAATAAAAATAAATTATTCAGAAAAGGAGATGATTTTTTTCATCTCCTTTTTTTTTGTGCCGGAAAACTCTATTTTTGTTTAAAATGAATTCTATGGAAGCCAAAGAATTAGCAGTAAAATTAGTAAAACCAATCATTAATAAGTATGTGATTGCGTTTCTGGCTTTTGTAGTATGGGTTATTTTTTTTGATGACAATAACCTGATTCAACATCAAAAGAACCTTAAAGAGCTTGCCCAGCTTGAAGAACAGGTTGCCTTCTACAAGCATAAAATAGAAGCCGACAAACGTAAGTTATACGAATTGCAGACCAACGACGAGAACCTCGAAAAGTTTGCCCGCGAACAGTTTTTTATGAAAAAGGCTGATGAAGATATCTACGTGATTGTTGAAGAAAAGTAGAATTTAAGACGTATTTGTCTTTTTGGTGTGTGGTGTTTGTTTCTGCTTTTTGCTCTCTTACAACTAATTTCTCTATAGTTTACTTGGTTTAACTACTTGAAGATTAAATTTTTAGTCTTTTTCCGACAGAAATAGGACATTTGTTTTGTTAGAAATAACAGATTTACTATATTTCTTCAATCAAGTTTTGCAGTAATTCATTTGGTTTTTGGAAGTCTCAGGATGCAATACTGCAATTTGTTGATAATAATGAAAGTACATTGAGATTTTTCTTGTTCTGGGTTTTGAGCAGATCAGTTTTTGGATAGCAACCTTAGTTTAAATGGTGAAAATAAATACCAACATATTCCGGATCGAAAGCAATCACGTGGAACCCAGACAGGGAAACATTCTGATAGCAGAACCTTTTTTGGCCGGAAGTTACTTCAACCGATCCATAATTATTTTAGCTACATGCAGCGAAGGTGGTGCTGTTGGGTTTATCCTGAATAAAAAAGTTGATTATCCGGTGGAAGATCTTTTTCTCGACTTTCCTGATTTTGACTCCGAAATTCACATTGGTGGCCCTGTTGGTACTGATTCTATATATTTCATCCACACTTTGGGCGACCTTATTCCGGGAAGCATTCACATTAAAGACAATCTGTTTTGGGGTGGCGATTTCGATGCGTTGAAAAAGCAGATTAAAATGGGAATGGTCGACAACCACCAGGTTCGGTTTTTCCTGGGTTATTCCGGATGGGATGCGGGGCAGTTGGAAGAAGAAATCAAAGAAAATTCGTGGCTGGTTGCTGATATCTCGGAAACCGATTTAATGAACCTTGATGAAAATGTAATGTGGGTACAGTCGGTGCGGGCTATGGGCGGAAAATATACCTTGTGGGAAAATTTTCCTGAAAATCCATCGCTTAATTAAGCTTTCAGGTTAAACAATTCGTTGATTTTCCGAATTGTCTGGTTGTAATATCGTTTGCCTTCAAAACCGATAATCCATCGAATCCCTTCTACGGCATTTACAACGAATATTTCTTCCGCATTTTGAATATCTTCAATTGTAATTCCACTGTATTCCGAATACTCAAGATATAGTCGAGTAAAGATATCGAGTAGAAATGGCTGTGTAACATCAAGATAAGCGCCATGCTCCACTGAGGCGCCGAAGACTTTATTTTTGGCAATCAAATACACATTCGATCCCGGAATTTCGGTAATCTGGTCGTGAGTATTCAAAAGTAAAAGCAAATCTTTATGATCATTACTCCGACTGTTTGTTGCAATATTCCAGAAAATTTCGGAACCAAATGACAAGCCGGAAAGCGACGATGCTGATTTCCTGAATTCATAAAAAACATCCAGATATAAACCTTTTTCATTCAGTTCATAACCGACATTTTCTGTTTTTTCTGACTGAATAGTGTAGCTTATTTCGTCGGAATAAAACTGGAATGTAAGGGTTAAAACGGCTCCCAGGTATTGCTTGTTTTTAGTCAAAGTCCGTTCCATCTGACGTTTCAGTTCGGAGCCGTTATTTTCTGTGAATTCGGGAAACTCACGGTTGAAAATCTGAAGTTTTAGTTTTATTAACTCAAGCGTTTCCCTGAAAAATGGAAAGGCGGAGCGAATAACACGAATCTTTTCCGAGAACCCAATTGCTTCTGATTCCGAAAGTGAAATTTTGTATTCGTCGGTTGGCACAAAAGCCCCGTTGACCAATATGAATTTTCCTTTGTTCATTTATTCATGAATGCAATAAATGGATACATATTTTGATTCGGAGTAATCTTAATTCCTTTAATTCCGGCCTTTCCCGCTGCCTGAATGTCTGATTCGCTGTCGCCAACAAAGTACGACTCTTCTTTCCGGAGATTGTATTTGGCTACCAGTTTTTCAATCAGGAGTGAATCGGGTTTCCGGCACAAACATCTTTCAAGGTCAGAATGATGTGGACAGAATAAAAATTCGTGGATTTCAATTCCATTTTCCAGAAGTGTTTGATTTATTTCCTGATGCAGCGTTAAAATATTATTTTTCGTGTAAAATCTCCGCGAAATTCCTCCCTGATTACTGACAATGAACAGTTTATATCCCAGCGAAGAAATTAACTTCAGGTTTTCAAAAACTCCATCAATGTATTCAAGCTGCTCTTTTTTCCAAATGTAATAGTGAAAGCTGTTATTTACGAGAACACCATCGCGATCGAGAAAAATTGCTTTTTCGCTCATAATATCTTGAATAATTTATCGATAAAGGTTTCGAATAGCTGCGGATTCAGCAAAACAGGAAAAATAAAACCATACAAAGCGCCCAGAAAATGTGCGTCGTGAGCCACATTGTCTTTTTGTTTCATGCTCATTTGGTAGGAATAAACAAGATACAAAACAGCAAAAACAATTCCCGGGATGGGTAAAATTCCGAAGAAATAAATTTTGTTCCACGGATCGAAAAAGATTGCAGCAAAAAGAATAGACGAAACTGCTCCGGAAGCGCCGACCGAATTGTAAAAATAATTGTTTCGGTATTTAATCATGGCATAAATATTCGAAGCGAGTATTCCTCCGAAATACAGCAAAAAGTAATAGAGTATTGCATTATTCCCGAAATTGTACTTGAAATAAACTTCGATGGCGCGGCCGAAGGAGAAAAGTACAATCATGTTTACAAACAAATGTTCCCAGTTGGCATGAACAAAAGCATGGGTAATTAGCCGGTGATATTCTTTTTTGTGGTAGATTTTGCTTGCATTGAACTGAAGCTGATCCATCAGTTTAGGCGAATTGAACGCGGCGTACGAGACAGCAACAGTTATAACAATCAGAATTATAGTCATGTATGAATTATTTAGTGTAAAATACGGTATGTCATTTCTTTCAGCATGTCGGCTTGCGAAGCCGAAACATTGCCCCAGCCTTTCGATTTCATGTCGTACTCCCTGAGAATACTTATTATTTCAACAAGTTTCCTGATGTTATAGTTTTTGGCAGCCGTCACATACGTCTTCACAAAAAACGGATGTACCTGGAGAACGGAAGCGACGTTGTTTTGCGATTTATCTTCAAGAAAATGATAATTCAGGATTTTTGAAAAGTAACTGAATAAGGATGACACAATAACGGGAGTTCCGCTTCCCGATGGATTTGCACCAAAGTAATTTATAATCCGGTTAGCTTTCAGTAAATCGCGCTCGCCCAACGCATTTTGCAATTCGTAAACATTAAATTCTTTGCTGATTCCAATATTTTTTTCAATATGATCGGGCGTTATCTGCGTTCCGGCCGGCAACGAAATGATGAGTTTATCGAGTTCGTTGGCAACTTTTCCAAGATCAGCTCCCAGGTATTCCGACAACATGGCCGCAGCTTGCGGTGCAATGGTATATTGCTGATTTTTCAGGTACGAAATAATCCAGTTGGGTAACTGATTGTCGTATATCTTTTTCGACTCAAATAAAATTCCTTTTTGGTCAATCAGTTTCGGAAATGTTTTTCGCTTGTCGAGTGTTTTGTATTTGTAGTTGATAACCAGAATCGTAGAGGTCAGCGGATTTTTAACATACGGTTCCAAATCTTCAATTTTCCTGATATTTTGTGCCTCACGAACAATGATCACCTGGTAATTCGACATCATTGGGTAGCGGCGGGCATTGGCAATAATGGTGTGAGGTTCAGTGTCTTTTCCATACAAAACCGTTTGGTTGAACCCTTTTTCGGCATCGGTTAAAACGTTGTCGGCAATGTAATCACTAATTTTATCGATGAAGTAAGTTTCTTCACCCATCAGGAAATAAATGGGATGATAAATTTTCTTATTTAAATTACTGATAATATCCTCGTAAGTCATTCTATTCCTGTTACTTAAAATTTAAGGTGTTTTACCGATTCTCCATTATTTTTTATTTCCAGTAAAGCATCAATGCCGGTTTCCAGATGCTCTTTCACAAAGTTGTTTGAAACTACCTGATCGCTGGCTTCTGTTTTAACGCCGGTCGAAATCATGGGCTGGTCGGAAACCAGCAACAAAGCGCCTGAAGGAATCTGGTTGTAAAAACCGACAGTAAAAATAGTGGCTGTTTCCATATCGATGGCCATGGCACGCGACTTTTCGAGGTATTTTTTGAAACGTTCGTCGTATTCCCAAACCCGTTTGTTGGTGGTGTAAACCACTCCGGTCCAGTAATCGTGTTTGCGGTTACGAATGGCAGTTGAAACAGCGCGTTGCAGGTTAAATGCCGGAAGCGCCGGAATTTCAGGAGGTAAATAATCGTTCGACGTACCTTCGCTACGGATAGCGGCTATCGGCAGAATGAAATCGCCCAGTTGGTTCTTTTGTTTCAGCCCGCCACATTTACCCAGAAAAAGAACGGCTTTGGGATGAACGGCGCTCAGCAGATCCATCATTGTTGCCGCATTTGGACTACCCATTCCGAAGTTTATAATGGTGATTCCCTCGGCGCTGGCGTTTGGCATATTTTTATTTTCGCCCAAAACCGGCACCCCAAACTTTTGCGCAAACATGTCCACATACATGTGGAAATTTGTCAGCAGGATCAGGTCGTCAAAATCTTCAAGCGGCCGTCCGGTGTATCGGGGAAGCCAGTTGGCAACAATTTCTTCTTTTGTCTTCATAAAAAAAGTGTCTAAAGTTCGGAGTTCGGAGTGCCTAAAGTTTCTTCGGATGCAACTTTAGGCACTCCGAACTTTAGTTCACTTCGAACTTTTCTTCTATTTTTACAAAAATACAAACTTTGTTGGCTTCGTCATGCAGAAACTGAATTTGCCCGAATATTCTTTTCGATTTAAAAACACAGACGGTAAAGAATTTATTTTTGATGCGCTCCGGAAGAGGTTTGTGCGTCTCACTCCGGAAGAGTGGGTTCGTCAGAATTTTGTTCAGTTTCTTATTTCAGAAAAGAAATATTCGTCAGCATTAATTGCGGTTGAAGCTGGTGTAAATGTAAATAACAATCATCAAAGGGCTGATTTGGTAGTGTTTAATCGGAACGGAAGCCCGATTTTGGTGGCGGAATTTAAAGCTCCGGAAGTAAAAATTAGCCAGCAGACATTCGATCAGATTGCACGCTACAACATGCAGCTGAAAGTTAATTTCTTGATTGTGAGCAATGGACTGGAACATTATTGTTGCCGCCTGGATTTTGCAAAGGGTAGTTATTCTTTTCTTCCTGAAATACCTGAATTTGAAGAGATACTGGAAAATTCTTAATTCACTGAATTTTGCATTTCGATTAACTTGTATTTTCCTCCCTCATAAATTGTTTTCGACATTTCCAGATGTGACATTTTAGTGAAATAGAACGTTATTTAAAATCATTATCGTTTTAAATATTGGTTTAATTTTCGCACCGAGTTTTTTTATTCTGTTTCTTTGCAAAAAAATTAAGTCAATTTCATTGCATTGATATGGAGACCTCCGGATCACTACTCTATTTTTCATTTATCATCACACTGATTGGAATATTCAGCTTGTTCTTTGTTCCAAACAGGTTTAAATCACCACTGGGATTTCTGGTTGTTTTACTAAATGTGGTTCTCACCAGTTTCATCGCTTTCAAGGCTTTGGAAGGAAATTCATTTGTTGATTCGCGGTATGGTGGCTTAATATTTGGTCAAGTTCCGATCGTGGCTGATTCATTATCTGTCTGGTTTATCCTCATCATTAACTTTACTTCATTGAGTGGCTCTCTTTATGGAATTGGTTATTTAAAGCCGCATCGTGAACCGGATGCGAAGCTAAGTCTTCACTGGACTATGTTCATTTTGTTTCAACTGTCAATGGTTTGGGTTTGCCTGCTTCAAAACGGACTGGCATTTCTTATAGCCTGGGAAGTAATGTCGTTGTCGTCGATGTTGCTTGTAATATTTGATCATAACAAGCCAAAAACACTGAAGGCCGGTATCAATTATTTGGTTCAGATGCATATAAGTGTCACCTTTCTGACCGTTGGATTTATCTGGGTTTATTTTCAAACGGATTCATTCTCCTTCGACGCCATAAATACATATTTCAGTTCGAACAGTAATATTTGGTTATTCCTGATTTTCTTTATCGGGTTTGGCATTAAGGCAGGATTTATTCCACTGCACAGCTGGCTGCCTCATGCGCATCCGGCAGCGCCATCGCATGTTTCCGGAGTAATGTCCGGGGTCATTGTAAAATTGGGTATTTATGGGATTTTCAGGATGATCACATTTTTGAAAGCAGACTTTCTAATTTTGGGTCAAATTCTACTTTCCATTTCTGTTTTAACCGGAATTTATGGTATTCTGAATGCGGCGGTTAACCGCGATTTCAAACGGATGTTGGCTTATTGCACCATTGAAAACATCGGAATCATTGGTATTGGTATTGGTCTGGGAATGATTGGAATGGAGACCGGATCTCCGGTGTTATACTATCTTGGTTTTGGCGGTGCGCTATTGCACGTTCTGAACCATTCTCTGTTTAAATCATTGCTATTTTATTCTGCCGGTTCAGTTTATCAGCAAACACATACACGCGATATGGACAAACTTGGCGGACTAATCAGGCAAATGCCAAAAACTGCTTTTCTTTTCCTGATTGGGGCTATCGCAATTGGAGGATTACCGCCTTTCAACGGGTTTGTTTCTGAATTTGTATTGTATAGCGGACTTCTGGAAGGGTTGAAAACAACTGATCTCAGGCAGATTAGTTTGTTGGTTCTTAGTCTGGCCGGACTGAGTATTATCGGTGGTATTTCCATTTTAACTTTCTCAAAAACATTCGGGACAATTTTTCTGGGTTCGGCAAGGGTCCCTCTGGAACATCAGCCCAAAGAGGCTTCAAAAACCATGCTTATTCCTCAGTTTGCCGTTGTTGCTGTTATGCTTAGCGTGGCTTTTTCCCCAAAATATTACCTCGAAACAATTGGTGGTCTTTTAAATGGATTCCCGAATGCTCCGGAAATTCAAACTTTTTCAGGACTTGAAGTCTATTCAGGGAGTATCATGAATATTAATCTTTACTCGGCTTTGTTTGTTGCGATCATTCTTGTTTTCTGGTTGATCCGGTCGATAGTCATGAAAGGAAAATCTGTCGAAATACAACCGACATGGGGTTGTGCTTATGTGGCACCCAAAAGCAATATGCAATACAGCGGTAAATCTTTTTCAAAATCGCTCGGTAAAATGTTTAATTTCATACTGATCGAAGAAAAGAGATACAAAGAATTAAACGAGGGAGAAATATTTCCAAAAAACAGAAAATATGTTTCGCGTTACCACGATTTTTTCGAATACAGGATCATCAATTTTATTACGCAGCAACTGGTTTACGCAGCGAATTATTTTAAATTTATTCAGAATGGCCGCGTGCAATCGTATGTCTGGTATGGAATTGTATTTATGCTATCGATTTTCATGCTGACAATTTTTAATGTGTTAAAATGAGTCTGATCAACTTATTTCTGGCAGTGCCGGTTCTGGTTTTTATCCTGATTCCTTTTTTAAAGGCTAAAGGGAAAGGTATGCTTGTGCTGGCAGCTGTTTTTGTAAATGCGTTGGTGTCTGGTTCTTTTGCCCTTCAAACTTTATTCGGAAGCTATTTCAGTTTCACTTTTCCCGGAAGTTTGGTGACAGGCCCGGTCAACCTTCGGATTGATGCGCTTTCTGGTTGGTTTATCCTTATCATCGATTTCATTTTTGTTTCCGGAAGTTTCTATGGACTTTTTTATATGAAGGCTTATCGGGAGCAAAAGAATAATGTATCCCTGCACGCTATAGCATTCTTCATGCTATATACATCTTTGCTAGCACTTTGTGTTGTTCAAAATAGTCTCGTTTTCCTCGTCATCTGGGAAGTTATGGCCATTTCGGCGTTTCTCTCGGTAATCTTTGAGCACGAAAAAATGGCAACCATCAAAGCAGGTCTAAATTACCTGATTCAATCACATGTATCCATTTTATTCCTGATGTTTGGGTTTATCTGGGTGGCGTTAAAAACAGGCAGCTACGATTTTACTTCAGTTGCCAGCTACACGGCAGAACATGAAGGAGCAACCGGAATATTTTTATTTTTGATTTTCTTTGTTGGGTTTGGCATCAAGGCCGGATTTGTGCCGTTTCATACTTGGCTTCCTTATGCTCATCCTGCAGCCCCGTCGCATGTTTCAGGAGTTATGTCCGGGGTGATGATTAAAATTGGGATATTTGGTATTCTACGTATGATCACGTTGATAAAAGCAGACTATTATACCATTGGCCTTGTTATTCTTGCGTTCTCGGTTATCTCGGGTTTGTATGGTGTGATGCTGGCCATTATGCAGCACAACTTAAAAAAGTTGCTGGCCTATCACAGTATCGAAAACATTGGCATCATCGGAATGGGTATCGGACTTGGCTGTATAGGAATGGGAACCGGTAATAATGTGCTGGCATCGCTTGGTTTTGCCGGTGCGCTTCTGCATACGTTGAATCATGCTCTGTTTAAATCGCTTTTATTTTTTACCGCCGGAAATGTATATCAGGCCACCCATACCATGCACATTGAACATTTAGGTGGGCTAATTAAAAAAATGCCCCAAACGGCATCACTTTTTTTGCTCGCCGCTATAGCTATTTCAGGAATTCCACCTTTCAATGGGTTCATTTCTGAATTCATTATTTATAGCGGATTTTATTCCTGGATGCAGGGCTCAATGCTTGGGCCATTAATGACAATTATATTTTCGGTATTGGCTTTGGTGCTCATTGGAGGTTTGGCGCTGCTCTGTTTTACCAAAGCCTTTGGAATTGTTTTTCTTGGGCAGCCGCGGCATGCGTTTCATCATGAAGTCAGTGAAGTTCCTTTTTTACAATTGCTGCCCCTTTATCTGATCGCGTTTTTCATTGTTTTCATTGGCATTTTTCCTCAGTTTTTCCTGAATGGGCTTTCACGCTCGGTTCATTTGCTGACCGGTATTCTGCCGGATTCAAGTCTTCCGCTTCCGGAGAAATTTATTAAAATTCTTCAGCCGGTGAGTTGGGGAATCTGGATTTTTATCGGGATTACGTTGATCGTTTTTATGGGCAGAAAATTAATAACCCGAAAACGGACGGTGGCTTGTGGCCCAACCTGGGGCTGTGGTTATGTGGCGCCTACCATGAAACAACAATATACAGCGGGCTCATTTGTCAGACCCTACAGTAAATTATTCAGACCTATTTTGCTGTCTTCGAAGAGTCAGAAAGAAATTTCAGGAATTTTTCCTTCCGGAGGGAGTTATGAAACACACATTTACGACCGACTCGAAAAATATTTTATCGATAATCCGATAGCAGCGTATAAATCGCTTTTGGGAAAGTTTTTATTTCTCCAGAACGGCAAACTGCAATTATATATATTGTACGGGATCATTTTTATTGTTTCAGTGATTTGCATCCCGCTTTTTTATGATCAGATCGTTTTATTTATCGACTTTATAAAGCAAATCTAATTATGCTGAGTTTGATTCTTATCATTATGGCGGCAGCTTTTTTTACCGGGGTCATCAACCGGGTGAAAAGTATTGCCTCGGGGCGCAAAGGTCCGGGAATTTTTCAGCCCTTGAAAGACGTGGCGAGGCTCTTTAAAAAAGGAGTCGTGTACAGCGAAACAACCAGTTTTGTGTTCCAGATTGCACCAACCATCTATTTTTCGTCGGTGGTGATGGCGATGTTGGTCGTTCCGTTTGGGCAATCGAAAGGCATCATCAGTTTCGAGGGGGATTTTATCTTTTTCGCTTACGTTTTTTCGCTTGGAAAATTCTTCAACATCATTTCCGCGATGGACACCGGTAGCAGTTTCGAAGGAATGGGAGCGAGTCGGGAAGCGCTTTATTCCATGTTCGCCGAACCTGCTTTTTTTATCCTGATGGGCTCGCTGGCCTTGCTCACCGGCTACACTTCTTTTCAGGAAATGTTCGCTGCTTTGCATATCGGTTCTTACATTAGTTATGCTCTGGCCATCCTGGGAACCTTTGTCCTGATGATGGTTTCGATGATTGAAAATAGTCGGATGCCTATTGACGATCCCAAAACACACCTCGAGTTGACCATGGTCCACGAAGTGATGATTCTCGATAACAGTGGTTTCGACCTGGGGCTGATCCTGACTGCCGGATACCTGAAATTTGCCTTGTACGGTGCGTTGGTGGTCAACCTGTTTATCGGAGTTTTCCCCTATCAGTATTCCATTCCAATGTTCTTTGTGATCCAGGTTGTGCTTGCTTCAGGCGTTGGTTTGATCGAATCCTTTATGGCTCGTTTCAGGATGAGTCACAATGCACAGTTCATTTTTGTGCTGACCTCGGTGAGCCTGCTTATTTTCTTCGGAGTTTTACTGATTTTAGGAAAATTTGCTTAACCTGCTAAATCCAATCCAATGATAGACGTATTGCTCATTACATTCATCATCAGCCTATTTTATATGGCTATTGCCAACCGGATACTAACCTATTTGAAAGTGTTGGCTTTCCAGGGTGTATTGCTTTTTGTTGTGGTATTCATTCAGTTAAATGAAATCAATCCGGTGAACCTTGCTTTGATTTTGCTCGAAACCATCGTGTTTAAATCGATTGCGGTTCCGCTTTTTATGGCACATGTTCTGAAACGCAACAACATTACTCGGGAGGCAGAGCCCTATCTTCCAAATTTTGTTTCGCTTATTATTACTACAGCGATCGTGGTGGTAACCATTTTGCTGGCTAATGGCGTGAAGGATTCGCAATTGGATAAGATTTTCTTCGTTGTGGCCCTCTCATCGTTGTTTACCGGTTTGTATTTCATCGCTACACGCCGCAAAATTATTACTCACGTGATCGGATATCTGATTATTGAAAATGGAGTTTTTGTTTTGTCGCTTGCTGTGGGAAACGAAATGCCAATGTTGGTGAACCTGGGAATCATGCTCGATATTTTTGCCAGTGTACTTATTCTTGGCATTTTCCTGAATAAAATTGGCGATGTCTTTAAAGATGTTGATGTGAACCAGTTAAGTCATTTGAAGGATTACTAATTATTGGAAAACATGATAGGAATTTATCTGATAGGAGCTTTTTCAACAGCTTTGGCGTTATTCCTGAACAAGAACAAGATACTAACTTTTGTCTTGCTGGGTTTGTACGTGATTCTACAAGCCACATTGACTATTTATGCCTATAATCATCTGCATGTTACCGAATGGAATTATTTTACCTATGATTCGCTTGCAGTTATCTTATTATCTACGCTTACGATTATTGCTTTTCCTGCAATTTTTCACAGTCACATTTATCTCGAAGATCAGCCGGCTCCACAGCATTCCCGGGCAATTTATTACGGTTCTATTGTTTTGTTGATGACGGCCATTAGCGCAGGATACCTTGCCAATCACATCGCCGTCACCTGGATTTTTACTGAAATAACCACTTTGAGCGCTTCGGCGCTGATTTATCATCACCGGAATAAACTGGCACTCGAAGGAACCTGGAAATACGTATTTATCTGCGCCATCAGTATTACGTTTGTATTTATTGGCATCCTGTTTTTAAGTCTTTCTCTGGTTCATGCCGGGTCAGATGATTTATCATTTAAAAACCTGTTAACCAATAGTTCGAATTTAAATCCATTCTGGTTGCGCCTTGCTTTCCTATTTATTTTCACCGGATTTACCGTTAAACTTGGTCTTGTGCCTATGTTTACTGCGGGTGTTGATGCCAAAGACAAAGCACCGGCACCGGCTGCGGCACTGCTCTCCAGTGTTTTGATGAACCTTGGGTTTGTTGGTGTTTTCCGCTTTTACATTGTGGTTGCCAACACACCATTGCACCATTGGGCAAATCTGGTTATCGGAATTGCTGCATTTTTATCTGTGTTTGTTGCCACGGTATACATGATCAAGGTAAAAAACATCAAACGCATGTTTGCCTATTCCAGCATCGAACACATGGGGCTGGTTATGCTTGGAGTTGCTGCAGGTGGAATTGGTTATTACGCCGCTATTCTTCATGTAGTGCTTCATGCCTTCGTGAAATCAGGATTGTTCTTTCAGTTTACACAATTGTTTCGGGTATATAAAAGTAAGAGCATATACCAGGTGGGCAATTATTTCAAATACAACACCAGCGGGGCGATGGTTTTGCTTTTGGGTTTTATAAGTGTTACTGCCATGCCGCCTTCAGGAATGTTTGTCAGCGAATTTCTGATTTTTCGTTCCATGTTCGAAGCTCACCAGATTATTCTGTTGGTCGTTGTACTACTTTTACTGACCATGATTATCTGGGCTTTCGGGAAAAATATCCTGAAAATGCTTTTCATTCCTCCTGTTGGTTTTGACGATTCGCAAGTTCCTGTAATCAATCCATGGGAGTCAGCAACTCAATTCATTTTGCTTGCACTTGCAGTTTACTTAGGATTGAATCCGCCAGCCGAATTTGTTGCGCTGCTCAAAGAAAGTGTGATGTTGTTACCAAAATAGAAACGATGAACTACACAACGATAATAAATAATCAGACTATTCCGGTTGCCGAGATTCCGGAACTCGCATATTCCGATTTTCTGGAACTGAACACAGGATTTTTGCACGATTCTCCTGAAAAACATTGTGTCAATTATTTTGGTTTTCCGGAAGGAACACAGATTAAGCTGTTTTGTTGTATCGCCGACGACAGTACTCACCAGATTTACGTGTCATCGTGTAGGGTTAAATCCACCGATACCCTGGATTCTTTCTCGGCACTGAATTTTAATTTCGAGAAATTTGAGCGCGAAATCCACGAAAACTTTGGCGTTGGATATTCAAATCATCCGTGGTTGAAACCGGTTCGATACGCAAAAAACCGTGCTGATCAGACTAAAATCATTGCCAATTATCCATTCTTTGCCATCGAAAGCGATGAGCTGCACGAAGTTGGTGTAGGTCCTATTCATGCCGGAGTAATTGAGCCGGGGCATTTCCGTTTTATCTGCAATGGTGAACAAATTCTTCACCTCGAAATACAATTGGGCTACCAGCATCGAGGCATCGAACAACAGTTTCTTGAAAAGAAAAAACTGCTTCAGCGAACCACGATAGCCGAATCAATTGCAGGCGACACGGTTGTTGGACACACGACCGCTTTCGCCCGGTTATGGGAAAGTTTGCACGGAATTACCGTTACACGCGACATTGAATTTGCCCGGACCATTGCTCTCGAATTGGAACGTATGGCTATCCATACAGGCGATTTAAGCGCAGTTTGTACCGACATTGCTTATCAGTTGGGCAGTTCGGTGTTTGGACGATTGCGCACGCCAATTGTCAATTTCATGCAGGAATGGGGCGGCAACCGTTTGTCGAAAGGTTTGATCCGTGCTGGCAAAAACCAATTCCCGTTTACGCCTGAATTGGGTAACAGATTGGCAGAAATACTTGCTGTTTTCGAACCTGATTTTCTGGAAATGAACGAGCAATTGTTCCAACTTCCCAGCGCCCTCTCGCGTTTTGAACGGACCGGCGTGGTTTCGCATGAGGATGTTGTGTCGATTGGCACGGTTGGAATGGCTGCCCGGATGAGTGGATTGAACCGCGATATTCGCTCGTCGCATCCGAATGGACTTTATGCAGAGTTGAATCATGAACCCATTATCAAACACCATGGCGATGTGTATTCAAGGGTTCAGATTCGAAAAGCTGAAGTGAAACAGTCAATGCAATATGTCCGCGACCTGCTTCAGCACGTTCCCGAAATTTCAGAAAATGAAGCTTCATTTGAAAATCCGAAACCCAGTTCATTTACTCTTTCACTTGTTGAAGGATGGCGGGGAGAAATCTGCCATTGTGCTATTACTGATGAAAAGGGCGAATTGGTTTTGTATAAAGTGAAAGATCCTTCGTTTCACAACTGGCTTGCCTTGGCGCTGGCTGTACGGAATAACGAAATTTCCGATTTCCCAATTTGCAACAAGAGTTTTAACCTGTCGTATGCGGGGCACGATTTATAATTTAAACTGAAAGACCATGTTCGATAACGTAAAAATTATATACCATCAGGGCAAACAATTTATTCCGGATGTGACCACCGCGAAAGTTCCGGGAATTTTCAGAGGGCGCCCGGTAATTAGCGCTGCAAAAGTTGACGAACAGGAGTTGGTAAACCTGTGTCCGGTTGAGGCAATTTCGGCAAATCCGGTTAGCATCGATCTGGGAAAATGTACGTTTTGTGGCGAATGTGCCAAATGTTTTCCTGAAAAAATAAAATTCACTACCGATTATAAAATATCGACCAATCAACGTGACCGTCTAATTATAAAAGAAGGCGATGAGAGCCCCATAGAAGTAAATCCGGAAATGGTTCGGGAAGAAATTCGTCGGGTGTTTGGACGCTCATTAAAACTTAGGCAAGTAAGTGCGGGAGGCGATAACAGTTGTGAGTGGGAGCTCAATGCCGCCAACAATGTTCAGTTCGACATGAGCCGTTTCGGGATAGAATTTGTGGCCTCACCTCGTCATGCCGATGGAATTGTAATTACTGGCCCAATTTCGGAAAACATGGCCGAACCCCTGAAAATTTGTTACGATGCAGTTCCTGAACCTAAAATAGTTGTACTGGTTGGAACCGATGCCATCAGTGGTGGAATTTTGGGAAATAGTGCTGCCGTTGACCGAAGTTTTCTGGATAAATATCCGATTGATCTGTATATTCCCGGAAATCCTGCGCACCCGCTGACTGTTATTAATGGTCTTCTGGATTTGACGCGAAAAAGGAGAAAACAGATTCGGCGTTAGCTCCATACTTCACAATCGACGGGACTAACAGTATTCTTTATTTCAGGATTTTAAAGTTTCTTAAGGTTTCTTAATTCTCTGGTTATAAACAATTGGAATACTTTGTTCGTAGTACAATTTGTTAAAGCAAAAG
The DNA here is from genome assembly GCA_963677955.2 of Prolixibacteraceae bacterium. GTDB lineage: Bacteria > Bacteroidota > Bacteroidia > Bacteroidales > Prolixibacteraceae > Aquipluma. Next base: position 766,622 of record CAXXQR010000001.1, on the reverse strand, counting down.
GAGAGGTTATGAAAAAAATATTTTTTGGGCTCGGAATTCTATTGATTGTAGCTGCCTGTTCAACTCAAAAGAAAGTAGTTGAGACTCGGGTTAAGCCAGTTGAGGTTGAGACAAAAGACAGTCTTGAATATGATTTGGAAACTTTCGATTCGAGATTTGAAACATGGTATACGCTTCACAACACACCTTCCCAATATCGCTCGCAATCTTATTATGAAACCTGGAACAAACAATATGTCTCGGCGTGGAATGCCAATGCCATGAATCCGCGAAAAAGTTCGTTTTTCGAGCCTATTGTTGGCTATGAACCTAATGTTGATTACGGATTTGAGTTGAACCACAAATTGTTTTATTATTTCCAGTATGTCGAGAATGTTCTGAAAATACAGATTATGCCCAATGGCCCCAAAGCGGTGAGATTTTAAATTTCACTTTCATTTTCGTTCGTTGTCTTTGGCATATTTTTCCTGAATGAACAAATATCCTGACATCATGTTTCAGTAGATTATCGCTCCTTCTTAATCTTCAGAATCATGAAAAAAATACTATTCCTTTTTAGCTTTCTCATTTCAGTTGCGGCATACTCACAAAACAATTGGATGCCGGCGACAGGCGAAATAGCCAAAGATTTTACGCTCAAAACAGTGAATAATGAGCCTGTAAATCTTAAAGAATTACTGAAAAAGCAACCCGTTATTCTTTTGGTTTTAAGAGGCTGGCCGGGTTACCAATGTCCGATTTGTACCAAGCAGGTGGGAGGTTTTGTGGCTTCATCTGATGAATTTGCAAAGCGGAAAGTGTCTGTTTTAATGGTATATCCCGGACCCTCGCAAGAGTTGATCAATCATGCCAATGAATTCAAGGAAGACTTTAGCTTTCCGACTGATTTTTATTTTACTATAGATCCTGATTATTCTATGGTCAATTTATACGGTTTGCGTTGGGAGGCGGATCGCGAAACCGCTTATCCGTCAACTTTTATTATTCGTCAGGATGGGAAAATAGTTTATTCAAAAATAAGTCATACGCATGGAGGGAGGTCAACCGTGGAGGAATTGCTTGAATTTCTGGATAAACAATAGACTTACAATATCTTCTGAAACATCAGCTCGGCTTTCCAGCCTTCAGGAGTGTTTCGCCATTCTTTTTTTGTTCCGCACAGCTCAAATCCATTTTTCGAAAAGAGCCTGATACTGTCGGTGTTATCTTCGCCAATGTTGGCGTAAAGCTGGTGTAGCCTGAGGTAATCCGAAGCGTAGCGGCACAACAATTCAAGTGCATCGGTGGCAAATCCTTTCCGTCTGTCGTCTCTATTGTGGATCATAATTCCAACACCGGCCCGAAAGTGAAAAGGATCAAAATCGAACAGATCGATAGCCCCGACTGCATCGCCTTCCAACGTTTCTACAATCATTCGTACTTGCCGGCTTTCGTAGATGTCGCGATGCGATTCTTTAATGTATTTGGCCAGAATATATCTCGAAAATGGCTCAAGCGTGTTGCTTACTTCCCAGATTTCCAGATCGTTTTCCCATTCAAACAACAGATCCAAATCATCTGGTTCAAGCGCCCTGAAACGAACTTTGCCATATTCAAGATTTTTGCCCGTCATAATTTTCCTATATTTTTCCAGCCTTTGGCAACAATTTCAAGATCGTTAACAAGCCTGTAGTTTTTTGCATAAACCATGTTTAACTCATCTTTCTTTTTCTCCGGAATGGCCTCAGAAAAAATTGATGCGGGAGAAAGAACGCCATTTTTAATTGTTGGCAAATGGTTTTGACTTCCGGAGCAATAACCCACCCAGCTTTTTTGGCCCGACAAAACTTCAAAAATACTTCTGAAAAACCCCGGTTTATTCGGGACAAACCAAACGGCAAATGGAGATAACACCAGCAATACAACCGCAGTGACCAGATCAAATGCCCGCTTATTGTGCCTGTTATTTTCGCGGGCTATTGAATTAATTTGTACCACATACAAATCTCCTGAAGTTGAAATGGAGTTACTGCCGATGATCGAAAGACTTTCAGGAGGCGCGATTTTATAATCAATATTTAAATCGTACAAGTCTAGCATGATACGAATGATTTGTTGCGATGGAATGTCTTTAGACGAAAATATCAATTCGTCAATTTTATTTATCCGAACAATATCAGGAAGTTGGCCGATGTTACCCAGGAAGAATTGCTGGTGGCTGGAGTTGTCAGGGGCGACTGAGCCAACCGTTTCAATTTTTAATCCGGAACTTAATATCAGCTCCGAAATCCTTTTCGATTCACTTTCGGCGGCTACGATTGCCACACGCTTCTGTTTTCCAAACTCAAGGTCGATGGGTGAAACAGGCAATTTTGAAAGTAAAAGCCGGTAGGCAGGAAGCGCCACAAATGCCCAGGCCGAACCCAGTAAAAGTAAAGCCCTTGAATAGCGCATGCTTTCGTCGATCAACGAATAAAATACAAGAATTGAAAGTGTTCCCCAGGCCAATCCTTTAAATATTCTGAGAAATTCAATGTTCTTCCGGTATCCACCACTTAGCCAGATGCAGATTAGCCAGATTAGCATGTAAATTGGTACGGCAATGTGCAAATATTCAGGCGGATAATAGCCGCGTTCGAATTTGTAGTCTTCCCAGTTTGGCAACAAAACAGCAAATCCGATGTAAATCATCAGCGCATCGAGCGCGGGAAGGATTGCTGATTTGAAAAACTGAATGCACAAGGTCAGGAAGGCATGAAAATAAATGGCCAGGTTGATTAGAACGGTGTATTGGCGGGCATTTCCTTTTGAAAAATGTTTTTTTGCAAAGATGATCATCGCATTGTAAAACACTTTCACATAATTGATGCTGCCTTTTTTTGTACTCTCGCCTTTGTAATGAATAATGGTGGTTTCAGGGAAATAATAGTTTTTATAACCACCTTGTGTGATGCGGAACGACAGATCAATGTCTTCGCCATACATAAAATAATCTTCGTCGAGCAAACCGACTTTTTCGAGGGTTTGCCGGCGCAAAAGCATAAATGCCCCCGCCAAAATTTCAACTTCGTGAATCTGGTCGGGATCGAGATAACCCAAATGATACCGGCTGAAGCGTTTGGAATGTGGAAATAATTTTGAAAAACCAAACATTTTCCAGAATGCAACTTCCGGGGTTGGCAGGCCGCGTTTCGACTCCGGAAGATAACGTCCCTTTCCGTCAATCATTTTTACTCCCAGTCCACCAGCTTCAGGATTTTGATCCATGAAATCGATTATCTTCAGGAAGCAGTCTTCGTCAACAACAGTATCGGGATTTAGTAACAAGACGTATTCACCTTGTGAAATTCGGATCGCCTGGTTGTTGGCCTTCGAAAATCCTACGTTTCTCTGGTTACTAATTAGTTGAACATCCGGAAATTTCTCAGTAACCATCTGGCACGAACCATCAACCGAATCGTTGTCGACCACAATAATCTCAGAACTGAGCTTGGCTGCCGCTTTTTTTGCTGCATGAAGACACTGCTCCAGAAAATATTTGACGTTATAATTTACAATTACGATTGATAGTTTCATCTGCATACATTTTGAACCACATAGGCACATAGGACACATAGTTTAGATTTTTCCATGTGAATTATTTGTTTATGTGGTTTCTTTCATTTTGCTTTTATCTAGCGGATAATTGATTCTTCAAAGTTCATACGGTTAACAATTGAGCGGCCAAGTGTAACTTCGTCGGTGTATTCCAGTTCATCGCCAATTGAAACGCCACGAGCCAATGTCGAGATTTTTACGGTTGTATGTTTGAGTTTTTTGTAGATGAAAAAATTGGTGGTATCACCTTCCATTGTGGTGCTCAGGGCCAAAATTATTTCTTCGGTATTTCCCTCAGCAACTCGATTCACGAGCGATTCAATTTCAAGATCTGAAGGGCCAATTCCGTCCATGGGCGAAATTATACCACCTAAAACATGGTATAATCCGTTGAATTGGTGCGTGTTTTCGATCGTCATTACATCTTTTATATTCTCAACAACACAAATTATAGACGGATTCCGGGAGGGGTTTGAGCAAATGCTACAGACATCGGTATCCGAAATGTTGTGGCAGGTTTTGCAATGTTTTATTTCCGACCGTAATTGAATCAGGCTGTTACCAAAAATTTCTACGTCTTGAAGATCTTGTTTCAACAAATGCAAGACAAGCCTTAATGCCGATTTTCGGCCAATGCCCGGTAATTTGGCAAATTCGCCAACGGCATTTTCCAATAGTCGCGAGGGAAACCGATCGATATGCATATTCAATTTCTTTTGTGAGCTTCAAATTTAATAAGCGAAATCGAATAAATGGAAAAGCGATTGATTTTAGGTTGTTATTTCAACAGATATTTTGCAACGGTGGTCAAAACATCGTCCATTCTGATTGGTTTTACCAAAACTTCATTGCAACCAGAGTCCAGGCATTTCTGTCTGTCTTCGGCCATAGCGTAAGCAGTTTGGGCTATAATTGGAAGCTTTTGGTTTGTCTGCCTGATTTGAGAGGTTGCTTCGTACCCGTTTATTTCGGGTAACTGAATATCCATCAGGATCAGATCGACCTTTGAGCTTGTGAAAAGTTTCAAAACATCGATTCCATCTTTAGCCCAGATTAGGTTGGCACCTGTTTTTTGAAGAATACTGTACAGGTACTCGTAATTGTAAGGCGTATCTTCGGCAATCATGATGGTGTAGTTCTGGAAATTGTAGCGTGCCTGAGTAGGTGCTTTTACAGCAGTTCTAACCATTGGTATCTTGATTTTATCGTAAGGTAATGTTAAATAAAAAACACTGCCTTCTCCTTCAACCGATTTTACCTGAATATCGCCGCCCAGCAAAAGTGCAAGGTCTTTACAAATCGATAAGCCCAATCCTGAACCAGGAGTTTCGCTTCCCGGTGGTTCATTACTATTGGTGAAACGTTTGAATATATTCCGCATTCGACCCTGGGGAATACCCGTGCCGGTGTCCGAAACAAAAAATCTCAGTTTATTCTCGTTTACAATCGTGTATCCAATTTCAATAGTTCCCGATTCTGTGTGTTTTAATGCATTCAGGTACAAGTTGTTGAAGATTTGTTTTAAGCGGTATGGATCGGTAAAAATTACATCGTGATGCGCTTCTTCAGGAAGTTGAAAAACGACCTGCAGGTTTTGTTTTTGCCTTCGTTTCAGAAAATTGTTGTATGTCATTTCCAGTTCAGCAAAAAGATCGCCAAGCGAACAGGCTTCTTTCCTTATTTTTAATTCATTGGCTTCAATCTTGGCAACGTCAATAATATCGTCGATCAAACGAAGCAGCGCCTGACTGTTTTCTTCAATAATTCCTGAATATTTATTTCGTTTTTGTGCCGGAAGGTTTTCGTTTTTTATCAGTTCGCTGAAACCGATAATTGTGTTAATCGGTGTTCTGATTTCGTGGCTCATGTTTGCCAGGAAATGGTTTTTGTAACTGTTGGCCGATTCTGCTTCCTGTTTCGCTTTTTTCAGGTCTTTTTCAATTTTTTTCATGTACGAAATGTTCTCGGCGATTTTCACAAAATGTGTTATGTTACCGAATTTATTTCTGATCGGCGAAATACTGGCAAGTTCCCAGTAATACTCTCCATTCTTTTTCCTGTTTTTAAATTCGCCCTGCCATTCGTTACCCGAGTTTATCGTTTTCCAGAGCTTGTCGTAGTAATTATTCGGGTGAAATCCAGATTTCAGAATGCTGGGCTTTTTACCTATTATTTCATTGTCATTCCAACCTGTAATTTTGCAGAAAGCCGGATTGAAGAATTCAATGAATCCATCTTTATCGGTAATAACCACCGAAATAGGGCTTTGCAAAATAGCCTGGTGAAGTTTAATTAGTTCGCTCTCCGATTTCTTTTCTTTGCTTATGTCGAAATGTGTACCCAGCATCCGGTAAGCTTTCCCGTTTTCGTCGCGCAAAACGGTAGCACGGCTTCTAATCCAAATATAATGGCCGTTTTTATGTTTTAGCCTGAATTCGGCTTCGTAAACTCTTAAGTCGCTTTTCAAAAAATTATCAATAAAATGAACCATCCTGTCCTTATCTTCCGGATGAAGCAGATCCTCCCAAATCGAATAATCATCGGGAATTTCGTCGGGATAAAAACCAAGCATCGATTTCCATCTCTTTGAATAAAATGTTTTTCCGGTGCCAACCATGTAATCCCAAATCCCAAGATCGGCAGCTTCAATTGCCATTTCGTATCGTTGTTCGCTCTCAATGAGTCTGGCTTCAATCGTTTTATACCGGTTAATGTTCTTCAGAATTATTAAAACCGATTGTTCCTGGCTAACCGGGTCTGTTTCAGGAACAAGCAACAAATTCCACCAATTACTTTTTTGTCCCTTGCGAAGTAAAATATCTTCTTCCTTTTGTTTCTGTTGCCTGAAAACTGTGGATATCATGCCCGTAATTACTGTGGTATTGGTCTGAAAAAGCTGGCATTCTTCAATTGTTTTTCCCTGCACATCAGAGTCTTTCTTCCTGAATTTAGTCGCAAAATTTTTCGAGACATACATGACTCTCATATCCGGATTCACCCGGATCAGCACTTCCTTAAGTTTATCGGTTAAGGTCTGCATATTTTGCTTGTCTGCTTGTGTGGTTTCTGCAAAACTTAGCAGGGTAGTTTCACTATCTAAAGGAGTAACCGAGATGGAAAGAATACTGCTTTTCCGGTCGAAAATCAAGTGACTGATTGTTCTACTTTGAATGGCCGGAATTAATTCACTCTCAAAAAAGTTCCGGATATTTTTCTTCACGTGCTCAGTCAGTTGAATAAAACTACCCTTTAATTCCACGTGCTCATTCCTGAGAATTTGGTTTATTTGTCCCGAAAATTCCTCTATATGAAGGTTGTCATTCAGTTTTAAGTAACCTGAAAGATTTTCAGTTTTATCATCAGTTTGAAACATAATGGCCTATAGTGTTTATATACTTTAAATTTACTGAATAAAAGTTTTACAAACATAAGACCTATTGGATTTTTTTAAAATTGCTGAAAAATGGGGAGAGTCGTGATGTTTAATGTTTTGTTATTTAGTTGATTAAGTGGAATGTAATCAGACATTTAATTTTTAATCAGGCATAATAAAGAAACCGCTTAATTTTCTGTGTAGGTGTTTTTTCGAATGGAACTGTTTGCCATACAATTCGTTGGATCTGAGAGAATTTGTTTAACTCTTCATTGACTTTATTGTGTATTTCTTTTAGAATTTCTTCAGCTTTATCGTTCAGGTACATAACGGTTTCAGCCTTAAGATTGGTGTATTTTTTCTCTAGTTCTTCCATATTTAAATGGACAAGGGCCACCAAACGTCCTTTTTGCTGCACCACGAGCGACTCCATCACATATTCCATTCGGTTAATTACCGATTCAATCTCTTCCGGATAAATATTCTCACCACTCGAGCCAACGATCATGTTTTTCATCCGTCCACGAATAAAAAGATTGCCATCCTTGTCAAAGTACCCAAGATCACCGGTTTTTAGCCAACCGTCGGTGGTAAATGTTTCTTTGGTAATTTCAGGCTCCTTGTAGTAACCCATCATTAAATTTTCGCCTTTTGCCTGAATTTCACCCTGTCCGGTTTTGGGATCGGCATCTGCAATTCGTATTTGAACGCCTTGCATGGGCGCTCCGGTTGACAAATAGCGAGTTTTACCTACTCCGGCACCTGCCAGTAAAGGCGACGATTCTGTCATTCCATAGCCAATGGCCAACGGAAAGCCACCTTCCATCAGGAAACGCTCAACATTGTCGTCAAGCTTGGCACCGCCAACTCCAAAAAATCTGAGTTCACCGCCAAAAGTTTCAAGCAGTTTCCTGGCCGCAACTTTATTTAAAAGCTTTCGTGTAACCGGAATTTTATATAAAAACCGGGTGATAAACTTGTTGTTAATTTCCGGAAGTATTTTCGATTTATAAATCTTCTCAATAATCAGTGGAACAACGAGCATAATTGTTGGCCGAACTTGCTTCAGGGCTGCAAGCAACACGGATGCAACCGGAGGTTTTTTCAGGTAATTAACTGTTGCCCCATATTTTACAGGCAAAATAAGCCCGATTGTGTTTTCGAAAGTATGAGAAAGTGGCAAGACGGAAAGGAACCTGTCTTCAGGAACAATATTCTGAATGTGCCAGCATTGCTGCGCAGTCCACACAATATTTTTATGCGTTAACATTACCCCTTTCGATTTTCCGGTAGTGCCTGAAGTATATATAATTGAACACAAATCCCGCTCTTCAACTTCTGGATAACAGAAGTGATTCTCATTCATTTCTTCAATTTCTGGCTGATCAGTTTTCGAAATCAGTTTGAAATCTTCAATTTGGATAAGCGTCAGATTTAAAGTAGGATCGATTTTCTGACGTAAAGATTCTGAAACGTAAACTACAGTTACTTCAGCATGGCGGATAATATTTTTGATTTCGGTGGCATGAAAATCGGGCAGGATTGGCACCACAACAGCTCCAATAACACAAGTTGCAAAGAAAGCAATTCCCCATTGAGGCATATTTAGACTGAACACAGCAACTTTATCGCCTTTTTTTACCCCAATAGACTGAAGTTGTAATGCAGCTTTTTTTACCTGAATTTCGAGTTGACGATAAGTAAGGTTTTCATCGCCGGCAAATATCAGCGACTGATTATCCGAATAATCTCTAAAACTTGCCTGCAACATGGCAGGAATTGTTAGTACATCCAGTTTACCCATAATTCATTATTAAATCGCTGACAGCATATTCCATATTCGTCCAAAAATATATAAATGTTTTTTCAGGCTGTAAAATTTTGACGCGCATTTTAAAATTTTGGCACAAAATGTATTTGAACTACTTAATTATTCGAATTCTGGAATTATTCCGTCAGAGTTTTTCAATTTATCAGGAGTTTATTCGTAATTCGAAACTACTCCTTAAAATTGAACTGGCTCAGATTGAATATGTTTGGCAGACTAAACCGGGAAATTAAAATAAATAGGAGTAATTGGTCACAAAAAGCCTGCAATTAGTGTAAATTTGGGGGAAATGAATAGGCCGGAAATCATACAGAAAACAGAGGATTTTATTCGTTCCGAATTTGGTTTGGAAGGTAGTGGTCACGACTGGTTTCACATCGACCGTGTACGAAAAATGGCTGTCAGAATTGCCGACACTGAAGGAAGCTGTGATTTGTTTGTAACTGAAATGGCTGCTTTGTTGCATGATCTCGACGATTGGAAACTTGCTGTATCCGATTCTCCCGGTACATCAAAAGTAAATTTGTGGTTGGAATCTCTGAATTTTGATACCGAAGTTGCAGCACGTATCCTGAAAGTTACAGAAGAAGTGTCGTACAAAGGAGCGGGCACCGAAACTCCGGTGAGCTCGATAGAAGCTGCCATAGTTCAGGATGCAGACCGGCTCGATGCCATTGGAGCGATCGGAATTGCACGTACGTTCGCTTATGGTGGAAATAAGAACAGGCTTATTTATGATCCGGCAGTTTCGCCGGTCTTACATCCCGATTTTCAGGAATATAAAAAAAGTCAGGCGCCAACCATTAACCATTTTTACGAAAAATTGTTGTTGTTAAAAGATCGGATGAATACAGAAAGTGCACGAATTTTAGCCAGACAAAGGCATCAGTTCATGGAAGAATTTTTGGATCTGTTTTACGAAGAATGGGAGGCAATACGATGAATATCAAAGAAAAATCAAATACTTCGATTATGAAAATTGAACATTTAGCCATTTGGACCCGTGATTTGGAAGGCATGCGTAATTTTTATACGCACTATTTCAATGCCGCGTCAGGATCATGTTATTTCAATCATTCCAAAGAGTTCAGATCCTATTTTCTTTCATTCGAAGGTGAATGCAGACTCGAACTTATGGAAATGCCGATTGTGACCAACAACCGGAACGATTACCATAAACACTATACCGGAATTGCCCACTTTGCATTTAAGGTCGGGTCACGAGAACAGGTTGACCAAATTACTGAAATGCTTAGAATTGATGGATTTGAGATTATAAGTCCCGGAAGAATGACAGGCGATGGTTATTACGAAAGCTCGGTTTTTGATCCGGAAAAAAACAGGATTGAAATTGTGGCTTAGGGCAAAGGGCGCGAATTGGAAGGAAAAAATAGGAGTGAGGTACGTTTTTTTTGCCTGAATTATTTCCTTTCCGGAAGGTTTTCGGCTGCAAATTCCAGTTGTTCGTACCATTCCTCGCCGTATTTTCTGATTAAAGGCTCTTTCAGAAATACATATAACGGAAGTTTTGCGCTTTTGCCACATTCGCGGCCCGGTTTGCAAATGTCAATTTTTTGGTAGTTCACCGCATCGAATCGTTTGTATTCGGTAATGCGAATCGGAAAAAGATGACAGGAAACAGGCTTCCTAAAATTTATTTTGCCATCCAGAAAAGCCTTTTCAATACCGCATTTCAGAATTCCCTTTTCCTCAAAAGTATATGCACATTGTCTGTTGTTTACCAGCGGAGTTACCAAATCGCCGTCGAGATCAATTACAGCAAAACCTTGTTTTTTTATTTCAGCCTGATGTGTTTCCGAAATATAAGGTGCAACTTCAGGATAAGCTTTCTGAATAGCTTTTACTTCCTCTTCCGTAACCGGAGCTCCCGAGTCGCCTTCAACACAGCAGGCTCCTTTGCATTTCAGCAAATCACAAAGGAATTTCTTTTCCAATATATCCAGACTAACAATGGTACGGCCGATTTCGAGCATAAAAGAAAGTTCAAAGTTTCAAGTTCAAAGTTCCAGGTCCAAAGCTGGGGATCAACTTAAAACCTTGAACTTTGAACCTGAAACTGCTAGTATTTATTTTTCGATCAAAACATTGCCGGTCATTTCTTCCGGAATATCGAGACCCATAATTGATAAAAGGGTAGGAGCCACATCGGCCAGGATGCCGTCGTTAATTTTTACATTTTTGTTTTCAGAAACATAAATACATGGCACGGGATTCAGTGAATGTGCCGTATTTGCCGATCCATCTTCGTTTACGGCATTGTCAGCATTTCCATGGTCGGCAATAATTATCACGTCGTATCCACCTTTCTGCGCTGCTTCAACAACTGCTTTTGCACAACCGTCAACAGCAGTTACGGCTTTCGAAATAGCTTCGTAAACTCCGGTGTGACCAACCATGTCGCCATTGGCAAAATTCAGGCAAACAAAATCGGCAGTTCCATTGAGCAATTCAGGTACAATAAGGTCGCGAACAAGCGGAGCCGACATTTCAGGCTGAAAATCGTAAGTTGGAACTTTGGGCGAAGGAGCCAGTAATCTTTTTTCACCCGGAAATTCTTCTTCGCGGCCACCACTGAAGAAGAAAGTAACGTGCGCATATTTTTCGGTTTCGGCAATGCGGATTTGTTTCAAACCGGCTTTCGAAACAATTTCGCCCATGGTGTTATTCAGGTTTGGCTTGTCAAAAATGACATTTACATTTTTGAAATCGGCCTTGTAATTGGTCATGGTGTACCATTGCAACGGTATAGTTTTCATGCCGAAGTCCGGCAAATCTTGCTGAGTAAAGGCTATGGTCGTCTGGCGCAAACGGTCGGTCCGGAAGTTGAAGCAGATTACCACATCGTCTTTTTGGATTGTTGCCAGCGGTTTTCCGTTTTCATCAACCATGACAATTGGTTTCAGGAATTCGTCGGTTACACCAGCGTCGTATGATTCTTTAACGGTTTTAAGCAAATCGGTTGAAGGAGTTCCTTTACCTTCAGTGTATAAGTCGTAAGCCAACTTCAGGCGATCGTAATTTTTATCACGATCCATTCCAAAATAGCGGCCAATTATTGAAGCAAATTTTCCGTTTGTTCCTTCCAGATTTTTCAGGTCTTCTTCCAAAAAGCCGAGTCCTGAACGGGGATCTGTATCGCGGCCGTCGGTCAAACCATGAATGAACGTATTTTTTAAACCGAAGTCAGTTCCAATCTGGCAAAGGGCAATCATGTGTGAACTAAGCGCATGAACTCCGCCGGGGCCGATCAGACCAATCAGATGGACATTCTTGTTATTTTCTTTGGCGTAAGTAAACGCTTTAACAATCTGTGGTTCTTTCCATAACGATTTATCCCGAATAGCTTTGGTAATTTTAACCATGTCCTGGTAAATTACTCGGCCTGCGCCAATGTTCAGGTGACCAACTTCGGAGTTACCCATTTGTCCGTCGGGCAAACCCACATTTTCTCCTGAAGTAAGCAATTGTGAATGTGGATAATTGGCGTTCAGGTAATCCATAAAAGGTGTTGGCGCTGTTGAAATTACATCTCTCTCAGTTCCATCACCAATTCCCCAGCCATCGAGGATCATTAAAAGTGCTTTTTTATACGTTGCCATAATTTAGATTCGTTTTAAATAATGAACATTTTCGGGACACAAAAGTATCGTTTTTTCGGCAGTTAGCGAAAATATTAGTTTGTCCTTAACCTGAATTAACAATTTACTTTTATACAGGTTTTGAATGCCGGACCAATTTATCTTCAGGATTGTTTTGTGTCTTTTTGAATTTGTGCAGTTGAACTTATATACCTTACGTTGGTTATTTGTGGCATCTGTAAAATATTTACAATAAATTATTAGTCTTATAACGCAACTCTTATTGTTGATTATGGGTTTCTTTCTATCTTTCGCAGCCAGAAAATAATTTTAAAAACAAGTTAAAAATAGATACATGAATTGGGCTAAACGTACTTACGACTGGGTTTTGGGATGGGCTGAATCGCCTTACGGGCCAGTAGCGCTTTTTGTTCTTGCCTTTATCGAATCTGTCTTTTTCCCTATTCCTCCTGATGTTTTGCTCATTGCACTTGCTCTCGGAATTCCATCAAAAGCATTTCGTTTTGCATTGAATTGTTCTGTCGGTTCAATTTTTGGGGCAATGGTTGGTTACAGCCTGGGCCATTTTGCCTGGATTTCATCTTCAGGCGATTTTACCGGATTTGCCAATTTTTTCTTCCACAACATTCCTGGTTTTACTGTCGCCATGTACGATCGTATTCAGGCCTTGTATGATAAATGGAACTTCTGGGTCATTTTTACCGCCGGGTTTACACCGATTCCTTATAAAGTTTTTACAATTACTGCCGGAGTTTTTCAGGTAAATTTCGTTATGTTCTTAATTGCATCTGTTATTAGCCGCAGCGCCCGTTTTTTCCTGGTGGCGTGGATGATTTGGAAATTTGGTCCGGGAATCAAAGGCTTTATTGATAAATATTTTAATTTGCTTGCTTTGGCATTTACTGTTTGCCTGATTGGCGGATTTGTACTGATAAAATATTTGATCTAAGCGATCATTAATTTACTGAAAAAGAGCTGCCCGATTTTATGAGCAGCTCTTTCTGTTTTTACTCTATTCCTGAAAAATCGATTGGAATCAGTAGTTTAATACTGATGTTTCTTCCCATGTTAAAGATACCGGTTCTCCCGGTTGCATTATTGGTATCAGCATATTTTAAGCGGCTGAGATGACTTTGGTAAGCAACATCGGTAAGATTATTAGCTGTCAGGTATATTGAAAACAAAGTTTTCTTTCCTGAAACGAAATCAGTTCCGGCGCCAAAATTCAGGAGAAAATATCCCGGAGTTGCTGTTTCGGTATCGTATGCCGAAAAAATCTGATTTTGTCTGCCGTATAAATCGATCCCGAATTTCAGGTAAGTGTTATCCAGATGTCCGAAAAGTTTCCCAAATTCTGTTTTAATATCCGAAGTCCAGTGAAATGGCGGTGTTAGTGGCAAATACCGCATCGAATCGGGTTGGTTCTGCAACGTGGCTTTTACATACGAGAACGAATTTTCGAAATGAATCCAGTCGAATGGATGTGGGTGCAAATCGAGGGTAAACTCGCCACCTCTCAACAACGCTTTTCCGGAGGTAAACATAAAAACGGGCAGGTTTTCAATGAAAATCGGGCTACCGTTTGCATCGCTTTGTTTGTGGCTATAAATGAAATTATCGACGGAATTAGTGAACAGGTTGAGTTCAGAATCCATGTGTTTGATGCGCATGCCAATCGTGTAATCGATCTGAAAACTCGATTCAGGTTTCAAACTGGTATTTCCCTTTTCGTACCTCAAGGTTCCTTCGTGGATACCGTTCGACCCGAGTTCTCCAATGTTTGGGGCACGGAAGCCACGGGCAATATTTAGCTTGGTATAAACCGTTTTTGTGATTTGCCAGCTACTTCCCAAACTGCCGGAAACTCCGTCGAACTTTTTATCGAATGCGGCAAAGCGCTCTGTTGAACCATTTGTACCAAGAGGAACGGGTTCTCTGGAATCGTTCAGATACAACGACTGTCCATTTTGCCAGCGACGGTCAACACGAATTCCGCCCATTAAATCAAATTTACCGATTGTCTTTTTCAGGATACCAAATATACCTGCATCAAAAAGAGAATAGGCCGGAACCAGAAATTCTGAACCTTTGTTTTTCGAATCCTGCCACATCCCGCTAAGTCCGAATGATGCACTAAAATTATTCTTCTCGGCAAATGAATACTGAAAATTATAGTTCAGTGTTTTCAGCAAAAAATACAATTGATATTCATTTGGAGTAGTGACATCGGCAAATTCCTTCCGCTGGTTTTGCTGAAATCCGATGGTTGATTTCAGATTTCCACCTTTCAGGAAAATACTATTGTCGAATACTGCTTTGTAATGATTTACCAGTTGATAAGGCACTGATGGCACATACTTTTTATAATCGCTTTGGGCTACCGCTGTCATCGATTCTCCATCAGGAGCGGGTTTTACAAACTGTCCGGAAATGCTGTCGCGCTCGCCTTCTACGATACCGGGTTTCAGTTGGTACATACTAAGGTGCACATGCGAATAACCCCATTCTTTATTGATGCCAATTATTCCACTAAGGGCATTTTCTGTAAATCCTGAATTATAAACCGGGCCATCGTATTTATTTTGATAGGCGTGAGCTCTTTTATCGCTTGCCCGAAGATCCCATATTAGTCCTTTTTTATTTCCTGAATAATCGAGGGAATTGCCAAACAGCCCATTGTTTGTTTGGTAATTGCTCTGTATTTCACCCCGGATGGCTCCTTCAGGAAGTGTTGGCGCCGACATTAGATTGATGACTCCAGCCATGGCATCGGAGCCGTAAGCCAGACTTGCTGGCCCTTTTAGAACTTCGGCACGGTTAATCGAAAATTCGTCGATTTCAATGCCGTGCTCGTCTCCCCATTGTTGTCCTTCCTGCCGAATGCCATCGTTAACAACTACAACCCGGTTGTACCCAAGTCCGCGAATAACCGGTTTCGAAATCGCCGATCCAGTTGTGATTTGTGCAATCCCGGCTTTTGAGGCAAGCGCATCGATTATATTTGTTGCCGAGTTTTGTCGAAGGTAGTCAGGAGCAATTGTAGCAATAGGCGCCGGAGTTCGGTCTTTTCCAACTCCGCCCGACTGTCCCGTGACAACGACTTCGCTTATTTCAGTTACAGCTGGTTCAAGTTTGAAATCCATGTGGGTTGTTTTCGATAAATCAATCGTTTCGGCAATGAGTTGGTAACCAATAAAGCTGACTTGCACCAGCAATTTGGCAGATGGGAGTCGGGCAATGGAATAGCTTCCGTCTGATTTGCTGATTGTTCCTGTCTTTAAGTCAGGAAAATAAACGGTAACGCCGGGTATTGTTTCGCCGGTATGGAGATCGGTTATTTTTCCGCTTAAACTCGATTTTGTTAGACTGTTCGCTGGTTCCGAGGCAAATCCTGAAATCGTGAGAAGCAGGAAAATGCCGGAATATATTATTTTGTACATATTGTTTTCTTATTGTTAGTATGAATTGTTTCAGTTTAGCAAGTATTTTCCCGTTTCGAAAGTCAGGAAAATATTGAATCTGAAAATAAATTGAATAAATACAACGATCAGCAATTACCAATAAATCCTGAAACAAACTCAAATTTATTTTATTGATTTTGGTAAAACTGAAAGGCCGGAATTTTCATTTAAATCGGATACTCCGCATCCGGAAATTTCGGTGTGTTGTTTGTTTAAATGGATGCGATTAAATAATGGGAGGTGCTCGAAGCGAAAAATAGATTATCGATGGAATTTTGTAAGCTTTCGTTTCCGGAGTATTTGTTACAGCAATACACGGAAGTTTGAATTCAAATTCTTCTTCATGCTCATTCAGGAAACTTACAAATTCGAAATTGCAAACCGGACAAGGCTCTTCCTGTGTTTGCAGAGAAACGCCGACGCTGGAGAAACTATCCAAGGAAGTGTGATGTACATGCACCAATTTAATAAGTCCCGGGTAAAGCAAAAGTGCCAGAAAGGACAGTGTAAAAAAGGATATATGCCGTCTTTTGTACATCAAAGTACAGTTAAAGTGTTTCTAAAGGATAATGGACAAGTAACAAACACTCTGGAAATATTGTTTTCATACCGCCTGAAATTATTCCTTTCCTTCTGATTTGACCAGATGGAGTAATAAAAATCCATCACACAAGTTCACGAAGGATGTGTTTAGCAGCTTAACGGATTTTTACTTTTCGAAATTGCGTTGTTTTTTTATTTTTTATTGGTTGTGTTTTCCTCAAAGTATTTCTCATTTGTAAAGTTTACTTGCTAAAATAAAAACCATTTTGTGCCTGTATTTGTTCTGATTACGTTTACTTGCCGGATTTATTATTGTCAATTGCTTATCTTTACTGAAATAAAAATTCACCTATGAATCTGAAACCAATTTCCACCGGCCTTACATTCCTTTGTTTTTTTACCGTATGGCATTTGATCGGACAAACAAATAATTTGGAGCGGAATCTTACTATTGCAAATAGTAGTTCAAAACTTGCTCTTCAGTCAACTGCTTCCGAATCGGAAACGAAACAAACGCAAAGCGTAAATGAAACTAAGTCAACCGGAGCCGCAGAAAATGTAGGGCAAGATGTTTCATTGGATTTGTCTTCAATTAGGTTAAAAAATAAGATCATTCCGTTGTCCAATCCAGTTTATCAGGCATTAGATTATTTTGAAACCAAGGGTGAATTGGGGTTTTTACCTCAGGCAAAGCCATACACCAAACGCTTTATTATCGAACTTCTCGTCAAATTATCTAATTCTGATCGGTTAAATGAGCGGGAGAAAAAGATAGTCGGGAAATATTTAGGTGATTTTATGGAAGATACCAATGGCTTAACCATCTATAAGCAAGGTTCGAAAAATACTTTTGCGTTGGCAGGTTTCAGCGCCGAAACATCAGCTCGTACAGGTGCAGGCGATAACGGAACCTGGGCATTGAGTCTTGTTGCTGAACCTTATCTTTCAGGTGATTTGGGCGAACATCTTACGTTTACAGCAGCAATGGGATTAGCGGTTGAACGTTTGAGACCAGATATTTTTTACCAGTCGTACACGCGTGACGCAAAAGTTAATTTTCCGTATGAGTCATTAGGGTATTCCTATTTGCCTTACCAGTTTAATTTTGAAACCATGTGGGCTCATGTTAAGGCATCGGGAACTTCAGGAGAAGGAAGGCCTGTGAAGGAAGACCTTACTGCCGGAATGATTTATCACACGGAATTAAATGGTTCGTGGTTCGATGGCGCCGTACAATTTAGCATTAATAATCAACGCAGGGCATGGGGGCACGATCAGAGCAACCTTGTTCTTTCTTCTACAGCACGGAGATTTCCGGGAGTTGAACTTAAGATCCAGCCTGCTAAATGGATTCGATATTCCTATTTGACAGGCTCTTTGTTTTCGTATGCCAATCAGGATTCAAACTATTTGCATCAGGTTTATGGATACGATTTAGGTCAGGTGCAAAAGAATTTTACATACCACTTAATCGAGTTTATGCCAACAAGGTGGTTGCAAATTTCTGGTGGTGGAGGAAATATTTGGTCAAAGCGATTTGAATTGGCCTATTTAGTCCCATTTGTTATGCCACATTTTACACAAATTGATGTAGGTGATCACGATAATTTATCGATGTATTTTGATGTTGCCGGAATGATTCCAACGGTTGGAGAAATCTGGGGTGGATTTTTTGTTGACGAGTTCAGTTTTTCCGATAAAGGGAAATCTTTGAAAATGCCGCGAAACAGGTATGCCTGGCAAATAGGCTGGAAGACTAATTTACTTTCAGGAGTTGTTCCCGGAACTACTTCAACATTGAAATATACTCGTGTTACTCCATTTGTTTACACGCATTATCCTGAAACAGATTTTAACACGTTTGGAAGTAACCGCGCTCTGGACATGACTTACACGCACGATGAGTTTAATCTGGGCTTCTATTTGCCCCCGAATTCCGGAGAAATTAACTGGAAACTGGTAAATGTAGCGGTTCCTGACCTGATTTTGTCGCTGGAAAATAGGTTGATAATTCATGGAACAAATGATCTGGCAAGTGAAAACTTGTTTCAAATTTATGGCGATGTGTACCGTCACCAGATTGGCGATGTTGATTTATATCCGCTATTAAACTTTACAAAGGATGGTGTTTATGACTGGACTATGGAATCGGAATTCAAATTTGACTGGAAGATCCGGAAATCAGGTAAACTAAATTATTACCGTCTAGTGGGAAGCTTGGGATACGGTAAAACCTGGTGGAAAAGTAACGACAGCCAGGTTGTTGCGCCAGACAGTAGAAATTTGATGACCGGAAGCATTGGTATTGTTGTGGAAATGTAGTCTAAAGCTTCTAAAAAAGAAAACCTCCAATTCATCTTGAGAATAGGAGGTTTTCTTTTTTACTTCAGGAAGGATTAACTTTTTGTAACCTGAAGACCGGTTGTTGAAATGCTGAAATCGACCAATCGTGCCCTTTCGTTTACCGGATTAGTGGTTAATTCCTGGCTAATCAGCCCTGCGGCTTTTTCATCTTTTGCTAAAATAAGCATAAATCCTCCGCCACCTGCACCAAGTAATTTGTGCCCCAAAGTCCAGGGAGCAATTTTATCGATGATCTTCTGAATTTCTGGAGTGTTCGTTCCGGCGTCCAGTTTCTGGTTCAATTGCCAACTCCTCTGGATATTTTTCGCCAATCCATCAAAATCTTTTGCAGAAATGGTTTCACTTGTGTTCTCAGCATGATGTTTTAATTCTTCAAGCAGGGCCAGGTGAGTTGAGGAATTCAGAAACATTCCACGAACGATATCAGCGAGAATGCTTTTGGCCACACGGGTAATCCCGGTATAATACAGTAACATTCTGTTTTTGTACTGAGGATCTTTGAAGAGCGATTCGGGCAGCCATTTAATTTCAGGACTTTGCATTCGTCCCGGATTCGTTTCCAGTAACTTAATTCCTTCCAAAATTCCGCCAAATTGGTCTTGCCAACCACCTCCGGTAGTTAAAAGTTGCTCAAGGGCCAAAGTTCTTCGGCCGGTTTCGGTTTTGTCCCAGCACAGTCCGCAAACTTCGGAAATTGTTCCTAAGACTGTTGCAGCCAGAATTGAACTTGTACCAAGTCCGGAGCCTTTTGGAACCGCTGAAAGGATGGAAATCTCAAGTCCACCGCCTGCTTCGGTGAGTTGTTTGTTCAGTGATGAATATTTGCGCTTCGAGAATTCAGGAAGAAATCCTGCAAGTGCCAGCGCGGCTTTGGGTATCGCAAAAGGTGAACCGACATTGTGAAATGCTTTCAGTTCGTCGAATGTAGTTATGGTTTCCTGCGCACCCAAGTCAATTGAGCGGATTATAAATTCGGGTTTTAAAGATGCTTTGATGTAACAGTGCAACGGTGGTTGCCCGTTTAATTCCACTGCAATGTTGACAACCTTTCCACCATAAAGGAAACAATAAGGCGGTGTGTCGGTCCAGCCGCCCGCAAGATCAAGCCTGACAGGACTGCGTCCCCATGCAATTTGATCGGGTAAAAGCCGGATTACCGGATCAACGGGATGTTGATGAAAATGGTTGAGGACTGAGTCGCGCAAATAATCAAACGCCATCTTTTCTTCCGGCTCCCATTTCTTTGCTTGTTTGTGCAAAACCGAAGCCCTGAACATGTGCGAATGTAATGGAAGCCAGTCTTTGCTTTTTGTTTGGATGGCATCCGGAAGTTCCAGGTTTTTTCTGACATATTCGTTCCCTAATTTGTCGAGATCGAGTTGATAAAAGACTGAGTTGGAATAATTCCGCGCGATGGCCGGAATTGCCTTTACACAATTGCGGGATCTTTGTTCCTCAATACCCGAAATCGCTGCAATGCGGCTTAGTTCATCGGCACTGACACGATGAGAATTTATCCAGATTTCAGTATATCCGGGGCAATGCTCTGGCTGTGGATCGACTAACCATTTCAGAAAATCGTCGGTCAGATTTTCATTTTTTAAAGTGGGGAAAAGTGGCAGAAATTGTATATCGGTATCATTGGAAAGTTCGCTAAACGCATCGGATAGATTACGCCTTTTCAACCATTCAGACAGTGATAATTCCATAAATCTCGTGGTGTCGCTCAAGCGGCTTCCTCGAAACGAATCGGTAAAACCATAGTTTCTGATCACCGTTTTATCTGTACGTACAGGGACAAGATCCAGGCAGTTTCCTTTATTAAGTTTCAGATTCCAGTTGTTGTCCGGAATGTTTGTAAGTGCGTGGTTGCTTTGTAGTTTCCACCCTTCCGGAATGCTTGAATTCTCAATCCAGATATTGTTGTGCTCCGGTGTCAGTTTGCACGCGACATCGGAATTTAAGACAAAAATGGATGGATGAGGTTTGATTTGCCGGTGCCAGATTTCGCGTTGATCGGTTATTCTGTTTTGTATGGCCAGATTTGAAGTAATGAGCTCTGAAGTATTTCCCAAATGGTAGAATTCACCACCTTCCAGATTCACGAGGGCAACCTTAAGATCATTGATTTCAGGATCGGAATTAACCGGCGATTCGCCCATCGCAATTCCAAACTCACTGTACATGTCATAAAAGTCGGGTACACGATTGGTATAGTTTTCCCCGTTCCATCCGCAACGTTTCATCAACAAGTTGATCGCTTTCTCACTCAGGAGCCAGATGCCAATATCCATCAGGAAATAATACTGGTGAATAAGCTCCCTGATTTTCAGGATTGAAGGTTTTTGCAGCATAAACTGCAACTGTTCGGGAGTTTCGTGACTTGCGAAAAAAACGCCGTGATTGGTCGCCTTTTCCGGTTCGAGCCACAGGCCAAAGCAAACAACATCGGCTTCGGGAATCTCCGGAATTTTTTTCCCTGAAAAGATGAGCGTATCGCCACTTGCGATCAGGGTGTTGAGTTTTTCAGGAGCTCGGTCGAGAATCTGGTCGAACAACGGGGTTTGAAGATGAATGAGCCGCTGATTGAGTTGTTGACCGCGCGACCAGCGAAAAACCGGCATAGGAAGAAGGCTTTTCCCAAGAGGAGCATAGGCCGGAAGTCTCCGGCTTTGGCCTCCAGCGTGAATGATCACACGTTTTTCTTTCTTCAGCCATTCGTCAAACGAGAGATTATTTTCCTGGTGAAAGAGTTCCGTTAGCAGATAGGCGGTGCCGCCTCCTGAGCCAATTCTTTTTTCTTCAGGATCGGAAGTTACAAACCAGTCGGCCTCCGGAAGTTCGGATATCTGGTGAAAATAATTAATTGTATTTGACGGAACTGAGATCAGATGCTTCATGATAATTTACGGATTGCACGGATTTTTTTTTGATTACATGGATTGCTTTGGAGTGTTGATAAATCGTTTCCACCTCAAACTTGATCCTCCGAAGTTAACCAGTAATCCAACGGGTAAAGCAGTTGCTTTAAGATAATTAATAACCTGATTGGAACTTTCTTTGTTTATAAAGTCAGAAGACTTGATTTCAAGAATTATAGAATGATAACATACAAAATCAGCTACGAAGAATTTTTCAAGTGGTTCTCCATCAAACAGAATATGAAGTCGTTTTTGTCGTTCAAATGGAATCATTAATTTTTTCATTTCCTTTTCTAATGCCTCCTGATAAACGGATTCAAGAAATCCGTTTCCCAGAACTTTATGCACATGAATACATGCTCCAATGATAGAATAGGTTTCCTTTTCAAAAAGTAATTCCATCTATGTTATCCGTACTAATCTGTGAAATCCTATTTTAAATACCACGAATACATTTTCTCAACGCCTTCGTCAATTTCTATTTTATGGTGCCAACCCAAAGAATGTAACTTGGACGGATCGGTGAGCTTTCGCATGGTTCCATCGGGTTTAGACGTATTGAAGACAAGTTCACCCCCAAAGGCGACCTTTTCTTTAATTAATTCTGCAAGTCCACGGATGGAAATTTCTTTGCCTGTTCCGATGTTGATGTGCGTGTTTCGTACTTCGTTTGAAGGCAGATTTTTGTTCCCCGAATTGATTCGAATGAGATCGTCGAAATCGGTATTTTCCAGAAGATAAACACAGGCATCAGCCATTTCCTCGCTCCAAAGAAATTCGCGCATTGGAGTTCCGGTTCCCCATATTTCAACAGAAACTGACGGGTTCGTATTTAGTCCATACTTTGAAAGAATGCCCAGGATTTCATCTGCTGTGTTTTCTCCGGAAACTCCTTCGATAGGGCGCGAATTCAGATCTTTACGAATAGCATCCCAGTTATTCTCTTCCAAACATTTGCCTAAGTGCATTTTGCGAATCATGGCCGGTAAGACATGCGATTTTTCCAGATCGAAATTGTCATTTGGTCCGTAAAGATTGGTTGGCATTACCGAAATGTAATTTGTGCCGTATTGAAGGTTGTAGCTTTCGCAAAGTTTAATACCTGCAATCTTGGCAATGGCGTAAGGCTCGTTTGTATAT
This sequence comes from Prolixibacteraceae bacterium, assembly GCA_963677955.2. GTDB lineage: Bacteria > Bacteroidota > Bacteroidia > Bacteroidales > Prolixibacteraceae > Aquipluma. The sequence continues at coordinate 743,796 of CAXXQR010000001.1, read as the reverse complement.
TCCAGAGGGCCAGTCAAGAGGCAGTCTTCAGGCATGGGTTGAGGAGCCTCACGCGGGTAAATGCATGTACTTCCCAAAAAGAGTAATTTCGTAACCTGGTTGAGATAAGCCGCGTGAATCACATTGTTCTGAATCATGAGGTTTTCGTAAATGAACTGTCCACGATACGTGTTGTTGGCCACAATTCCTCCAACCTTGGCGGCCGCCAGAATAACGTATTCCGGTTTTTCCTGTTCGAAGAACTCGTTTACAGCTTTGGCGTCCATCAGGTTGAGTTCCTGAATAGTCTTTCCGATCAGGTTGGTGTAGCCCTTCGATTGCAGGTTTTTCCACAATGCAGAACCCACCAGTCCTCTGTGACCGGCAACATATATTTTTGATTCTTTTTCCATTCAGTACGAGTTGAATTTATTCGAAGTAGTTTAATGTCCGGTAACCGCCTTCTCTTAGCCAGGTGTCTTTTTTCATCAGTTTGATATCTGATTGCATCATATCTGTAACCAAACCCTGTAAATCGTATCTCGGTTCCCATCCCAATTGGGTTTTCGATTTGGTTGGATCGCCAATTAAAAGATCCACCTCAGTCGGCCTGAAATATTTTGGATCTACAGATACAATTGCCCTCGAAACACCTTTTTCTACCACATCAGGTTTCATCCGGGCTTTAATGCCCGCTAAATAATGTTCGCCAACTCTTTCAACGAATCTCTTTTCGTCGATGCCCACCAATTGGCCGACTTCGCCAGCTCCTTCTCCTGAAAAAGCTATTTCAAGACCGATCTCGGCGCATGCCATTTTTATGAAATCCCGGATAGTTGTGGTTATCCCGGTTGCAATCACATAATCATCAGGCTGATCTTGTTGAAGTATCAGATACATGGCCCTGACGTAATCTTTTGCATGGCCCCAGTCACGTTTCGACGATAGATTTCCGAGGAACAACTGATCCTGCATTCCGAGCGCTATTCGACTGATCGCACGGGTGATTTTACGGGTAACAAAAGTTTCACCGCGTACAGGAGATTCGTGATTAAACAGAATCCCATTACTGGCATGCATTTTATATGCTTCACGATAGTTTACGGTAATCCAATAGGCATACATCTTCGCTACAGCATAAGGTGAACGTGGATAAAATGGCGTTTTTTCAGTTTGTGGAACCTGTTGAACCATTCCATATAATTCAGAAGTTGAAGCCTGGTATATTCTTGTTTTGTCAGTTAATCCCAGTAAACGAACAGCTTCAAGAATACGCAACGTGCCTAGTCCATCAGCATTCCCTGTGTATTCCGGAGTCTCGAAACTTACCGCAACGTGACTCATTGCAGCTAAATTATATATTTCATCAGGCTGTGTTTCCTGAATAATTCGTGTTAGGTTCATACTATCGGTCAAATCTCCGTAATGCAGCTTAAAATGCCTATCTTGCTCATGAGGATCTTCATACAAATGATCGATGCGATCGGTGTTGAACAATGATGAACGACGCTTGATACCATGAACCATGTATCCTTTTTTTAGCAGATACTCACTTAAGTATGCACCATCCTGACCGGTAACCCCGGTAATTAAAGCTGTTTTCTTTGTCATATTCTGATATTTTGAGTTAAAGGATCCTGGTGAAATTCGTTGAAGTTATTTTGTTTATACAATTGAAGTAAACGCCAACTACATTTTTTGTTCATTTTAATAACCAGTGTTAATACTTCCTCAAATATACATAGTATTCTTCAACTAATTGTTTAGGAATTATTAAGACTTAAAAGTCTTAAATTTAAAATGAGAAATTGTTGCGTTAATGGAGTGAATTGTGGTTCAATCAAGGTAACAACTGTACCTTTTTTTCTTTTAGCTTACAGAATTTCTGCAATCAGGTAGTTAATTCAGTTTTGATTTGAATTCTTTCCATCAGAAACAGCAATGGCGAATACTTTTATTTCCAAATAGTGGTTTGAAAAAGAAAATTCTGAAGAAACAAAATAATGAAGAGGACTGCCTTGAAAGTCAAAGTACTTAATAATCAGGTCATCCCGAATTTATTTCGGGATCTGATATACAATGCGTTGGGACACTGAAACCCCGCCTGCCAAGCGAGCGGGCAGGAAGTTCGGGATGATTGAATCAAAGACTTTTGAGATAGCGTTGTTCGTATTTTGGGAATTTAGTTCTTCGAAAGTTCCGAAGTGTCGATTTCCTTTTCCTGAAACTTTTTAAAAGGCATAAAAAACAAACTGAATTGCAGTTTCTTCGTTGTAGAATTTTCAGCTTTTTTGTATTCGTAGAAAAAGCGGGGTACAAAAGAGAAAAATGTCCCCACTGAAATCAGTATAAGCAGTAAAATATTGTTGTTTACCGACCTGAATGCGAATACAGTCGCAATTAAAATAATATTGGCACTTGTGAGTATAATAGTGCTGCTCAGGTGATTAAAACCTAATTTTAATATTTTGTGATGGATGTGATTAATATCTGGTGCAAAAGGTGATTTGTTTTGCAAAATACGTACGGCAAACAAGCGAATCATATCAAAAATCGGAATGGCTAAGATTGCCAAAGATAATACAGGTGCAAAACTGTTGGCTTCGTTGCTCATTGACAATGAAAATTCGTTGTATTTGATGGCAAAAACTGAAAGAAGTAATCCAAGCAAAAGGGATCCTGTGTCACCCATAAATATTTTATTTTTTCTGCCAAAAACATTAAAAAAGAAGAATGAAACTAAGCTTCCTGAGATTGCAAAACTCACAATTGCATAATTTATATGTTCTGAAAAATAAAAAAGAGCTCCGAACAGCAAAGATGCCAGAATGCCTATGGCAGAAGCGAGGCCATCAATTCCATCGATCAGATTCAGTGCATTAATAATGGCTACAATGGCAAGTGTTGTCAAGGCAAAACTTAATCCATAGTTAATTTCATAAAACCCGAATAATCCGTGCAAACTGGTAAACCGAATTTCACCGAGAACAATAATAATGAACGCGCTAATCAGTTGAGCAATGAATTTTTTGCGAGGGGAAATAATCAGAATATCATCTTTAATGCCAATAAAGAACAAAATAATCATTGCAGTAAGTACATAACGAAAGTCAGGGAAAGCACTTTTATAAATACTTAACAGCGTAGCAATAGTGATTCCTAAAAATAGTGCGATACCTCCTAAATTTGGTATCGGTGTTTTATTAACCTTGCGTTCATTGGGGATATCGACCAATTTTTTAGCTATCGACAATCGAACAATAACGGGTACTGAAATATATACGAGTACAGAGCCAATTAAAAAAGATGCAATTATTTGTATGATAGGAGCCATAGTCATTTTTTTTCGGGGTTTGGAAGTACAAACGTAAGTTATTCAAATGAAATTGCGGTTATTCGTAAGTTAATTTATTGCTTTCGCTGGCATTCTTAAAGATTTGTAAAGAAATAGCGCGTAATGCGTTCATTTTCAATATAAAGTTATTTGATGGATTGTCTGGTTTGAAAAATTAGATGTAATAAATGTCAATGTAAAAAGTTATGGAAGAAACTCAAAGGTCACTACGCAAAGATTATTCGTGGAATTAAGAAGAGTTTCTTCTAATATACGCCCTTATTGTTTGGCAATTGTTGTCACTGTGAATCCAAATTAAAGTCTCCGATAATTTTTTCATGGGTATTTAAAAAGTTTGTTTATCAAGTTATTTGAATAATTAAATGTCGCATTTCTAACTCTACCTATATTATATGACGTAAAAATTTTAAGCAAAAATCAACAAATCCAATTTAAATGATGTGGTTTAACGTATAACAATGTCTATACAACTATCTGAGCAATATCTATACAGACGTCGTATTGCATTGAAAAATAGTCGACTTTTCCTTTGATTTTGTTTAATCTTTAAACACCCTATTTTGAACAAAACGCAGGTAACCAAGTTAAGGATGGAGTGTGAATACAGCTTCAATGGATTTGTCCGATTTGTATCAGAAACGTGAAATCATTAGGTTGAGAGTAATTCAGAAACTATTTAGATTTCATTCATTTTGATTTTTCGGTTCACTCCAAACCTTGACGGGAGCCCGAAAAATCAAAAATCATACTTCAGGGACAGGGTAAATTTCTGACTTTTGTTGTCATTTATATATTAAATAGTTTTTCAATCCATACCAATATTTTCATTTTAATAACTAAGAAATCCGGAATAGGAGATGCCTAAAATTAAAGCCAGATTATTGCCATACATGCTACCTAAATCGTTTGATATTCCTAGGCTCATTGTCGTATTTTTCAGTTTTTTTAAAGGAATTGACGTTTCTAATTGCCAGGAGAATTGTTCTTTATCATTTTCATAAATTGCTTTTGCAAGTCCAAAATTTTCAGAATAAGCCAGTGTTAAGCGGTAATTTACTGATTTAAGTTTCCCTTCTCCTGAAAAATAATACAGTCTTACAGTATTGTTTGTTGTTGATAACGAACCGTCGTTATTGTATTTTGGTGAGGTAAGCCATGGATTTCCTATCGTCATTCCTCTGTAAGTCCAGCCGATCGGAATTGACCAATTAGTATAATAATTGTCTGCTCCGCCATATATAATTCCATCCAGTTCATTCCAGGGACCACTTTGATCAGTAGTGCTTAAGTATTCCAGAACAAAGTGATTTAAAATCTTGTTTTTTGAAAGTTTTATAGAGATGCCCCAAAGTCCATCCTCAACATTCATGGTACTGGCAATTAACTTTTTTGGGGGATCCTCTGTGATGTTTTGCCAATACAATGAGAATTTTACGGCTTTGAGTTTTATATCGAGACCAAGGTTTTGTGAAACAATATGATTTCCCAGTGTATTTTCCTGATCAAACCAACTTGCTGCTGATGATCCGCTTTTCCCCAGAAAAATCCTAAAATAATTGTCCCAGGTTACTGGCATTGTTCCGTATTGATCGGATTGGCCACCCCACTGAGCTACATGTTGAATTCCGTAGTTGATATTGACAGGAAATGAGCCACCTAAACGAATATATCCATATTTGTGGTGCAGCAATAAATTCTTTATTCCACTGGTGTTATTAAACCAACCATGAGAAAGGCCACCCTTGACTTCCAGATATTTTTTTGTATATGGTACCGCGATATATCCGTTGGTCTCAATGGCTATTTTTGGCAATGGTCTGCTGTTTTGCGACCACAACATTCCACCGCTTGAGAGTTCGCCATCCTGATTGCCATATACCTGCCGTTCATATCCTGCGTATATATTCAGGAAATAAAATTTTCCTTGTGCATAAAGTTCTCCGGGAAACAATCTGTTTTCTTTCGCCGATAAATTTCCGTCCAGTTCGAATCCAAATCCATAATCCAATTTTTTTTCATTGCTTGTTTCTTTGTGTAATGTTCCCCATCCCGTTAGTGAATTGGGCGAAAAACTGAACCGGTCATATTGATTGGCTGTGGATAAGAAGGGTGCAAATGACCCTGAGCCACCGTTGAAATGAATATTCAAACGGTAGTTAATCGTATCGTTCACATTTTGAGATCTCGATAAAAAAGGTATTATCAGGAATACAAATAGTTGAATATATTTTTTTTTCATCAATCAGCTAAGGTTTAAACATCCAAACATCCGATTTCCTTTCAAAATCATCCTCTCCACCAACAATATATCCTTTTCCGTTAATGGAAAATGCAATCATGTTCTGACGCCCTCCTGCTGGGAAGTCCCCACATTTTGTCCACTTATTTGTTAAAGGATCATATTTTAAAACATCTGAAAGTAATTTGCCCCCATTTAATGAGCCATTCCAGTAACGTCCCAACATTATATAACCCAGTCCATCAATTGATAGTCCTTTTGATAAAATTCGGGCTTCAGGTAAATCAGCAATTCGACTCCATGTATCAGTTTCGGGGTGATAACAATAAAAATCTTTGTAATTCCAAATTTTAAAACCAGAACCGACATATAAATCTTTACCGATTGCAAATCCGGCAACATTGGTTCTTTTAACGGGGCAACTGGTTAGTTGGGTCCATTGATTGGTCTTTGGATCGTATTTCCAGGTATCACTGCTAAATGTATTTGCTGAAAAGCCCTCGGTCGTGTATATACAACTATCAATAACCGCACAGAATAAATCGTTTTTTGCTTTGCCCGGGAATATAGCAAGCTGCTTCCATGAATCGTGGATGATGTCATATTCCCAGAAATCGCTGAACTGACCTCCTTCGTATGGAGCAATTGCCCCCAAACCAACGTATGCTTTGTTGCCTATTGTGGCTCCGATTGCTTTTACCCTGGCAGTTCCCGGAAAATCACTTTTTCGCGACCATAAATCTGTTTTGCTGTTGTATTCCCAGAGATCATTCAAAAAATTACCGTTTGAGCCTGTTCTTCCCAAACAGATAAATGCCTTGTCCTGAAATACGAATGATGTGGCAGAGGCACGTGCTTCGCCCGGAAAATCATTCAGTTGTTCCCAGTTTTTAATGGGCGCCAATTCATACTTCGTACACGACGCCATGAAAAAAGCCAAAAAGAGCAGGTTATAATACTTCATTTTTATCTGTAATCCGGATATGTTAATGAATTCCAATTGAGAAAAAGGTGCAAGGTCGATGAAAGTGACTTCGAAATGTTGGCTTGAAGTCACTTTGAAACTGATTAAAATGATAATGAGTGAAATTTAAACAGGTTCTTTCTCTTTTCCTATCTTATTGAAAAAGAATAGAGCAAAAATTGATTTACTTTCCGCATTGGAGTCATTCCATTCATCCTTCAACCGATTTATCCGGGCAGGGACCGATGCCAGGAAGAAACCCAGAAAAAGTAAGATAAAGAAAAGCCATGCATTCCCCAGAAGATCAATAAAACTAAAGGCGAATAGAATAATTAATCCGTTGACAACTAAAATGATCAGGCTTGAATTTAAATGGTTTTTTGTCATCCGGAGCAGATGGTGATGGATGTGATTCATGTCAGGGGAAAAAGGTGATTTTCCCTGGGACAGACGTATGGCAAAAACCCGAATAGTATCAATAACAGGAACGATAATGATAGCTAGAGAAATAGCCGGGGCATCTGAGAAATTTTGATTTGAAATCAAATCGGATTCATTAAAATGAATGGTAAGAATGGCCAATATGGTGCCAAGAATTAAGGAGCCTGAATCACCCATGAAAATCTTGTTGGTTTTCCCAAATATATTATAGATCAAAAATGCAATTAAACTTCCCGCTAAACTTAAACACAGCAGAGCGTAGACATAATCATCACATCGCATGAATAAATAGCCATAAACGATCGATGCCAACAGGCCGATTCCCCCTGCTAATCCATCTATTCCATCAGTAAGATTTATGGCGTTAATTAGTCCGACTATACTGATGATTGAAAGCAAAGCTCCTGAAATAAAATTAATCTCGTTCAAACCAAATATGCCGTGTAGATTGGCTATTCTGTAACTTCCGAGGAATACCAACAGGCCTGCAACGGCAATTTGAAAGTATAACTTCTTTTTTGCAGACAGACCTATCAGGTCATCCTTTAAACCAATTAAAAACATGATGAACATGGCGGCCAACAAATATTTGACAGGAGAGATTATTAAATTTCCTGATGAAAAAATAAAACCGAGCAAGAATCCAACGAGAATAGCAATTCCTCCCAAACGGGGAACAACTAGTTTTGATGCTGAACGAGAATTGGGAATATCGAATAAGTATTTGATTCGGGCTACTTCTACAATCTTTGGTATCATGAAAAATGCAATTGTAAAACTAATAGACAGGCTTAAAAAAATGATTAAATCAGAAAGCATAATTTTAATGTTTTAATCTGTTGTCAGAAGCTCTTTCAATAATGATTTATCCATATCATTTATCACTTGTTTTAAGCGTGAAACCTGTTTCAGCATTTAAAATGAAAAACTCTATTACTTCACTAAAAAGATAACTTACAACACGAAATTTCTTGCCAAGATAACTATAAAACATATGGCTTATTTTAAGGCTAATGTTATAGAATTGCTAAATATTCTGAAATGTCCGATTTTTTGCATGAACCAATTGATTTGGATAATGAACAGCATATTTTTTTTAATTTTTGTCAATAGTTCTTCCATAAGAATGATCGAAAAACCCGGTCCAGAGACCAATAACGCATAGAATACCAAACTTTAAGATGCTGTTCAAATTTGATTTATTCAACATGAGACAAGATTCAACCCCTTCGGGGTTGCTGAATCATATTATTCATTTTCCCTGGGTCAGCACCCCACGGTTATTGTAATCACACCCTTTCGGGGTGATAAAGGACCAAAAGTCCGTCCCGATTTATCGGGACGGACTTGAATAACCTCCGGTGAAACCGGAGGCCAACGTACCAACAAGTTTGAGAACCAGAAGCGGGTTCAATATAAATTTAACATAGGGACTAAGATGCTGAAGGATGAAATACTTGTTGAATTTGCTGTTAAGTTGAGTGAATGAAATAATGTTGTATTTGTTTTGTTCACGTTTCTTGACTCACCCGTCGCATCTGCGATGCTCTGCCCCTCTCTACGTGTAGAGAGGGGAGAAGTCCGCTAGCGGACTTGGGGTGAGTAACAATTAAAATATACGACAATAAATTGCTCTTATTACTTAGAAGAGAGAATAAACCTGCTTTTTACAAAGAGACTGAACATGCAGAAATAACTTTGGATTATTCGGACTATATCGCAAAGACAAATTCTGGTGTGTAAGAGTAAATTGAATGCGGCGCAATTTTATTTATTCGACAATCAAATTGTATGAGAAATGACGCAAAGTCATTTTTTATGTGAATCAAGGTGAATTCGAAATGACACAAAGTCAGTTTTACGTTAAACATACTGAACTTAAAGTGACGCAAAGTGATATTCATTCGAAACATACTGACTTTTATCAAAGCATATGCTGCTTGTATGTTATTAAGGACTATTGGTTAACGAACTTATATAATATGTCATACGACATATCAGGCAAATCGAAATATATGTAAATCAATATTGACTTGAATGCTTTTTTATGTAACTTGTATAAAATTATGGATTAACACGTTGAATCAGCTTGTTTTATTTATTCCACCCCAGAATTGTTCCTGCTAATATTCCGCTCATTTCAACTGAGTTCCCCAAAACGGTATCGAACCTCCTGGCCGAATAACTAAACCGATTTGCTGACGATGTTTATTTATTAACTTTTCTAAAATAATGATTATGAACAAAAACCAAATCAACAAATTCCGAATGTTGGGAGCAGTGGACCTGGTGCTCAGTAATTATTCTGTTTTGTTTGCTTCAATGGGAGATCTGGTGACTGCTCATCAGCGTTTAAAAGACGGGATCGAGTCAGTCAGCGCTTTCCGGCAGGTGCAGGAAGCCGATAATTCTGGCCTGACACAGATGAAAGTTGACTTACGCGCCAGGCTTTTTAACCGGATTATGCAGTTTTCGGCTGCTTTGATGGCTTATGCCACTTCAGCAAAAGACACCAACCTGAAAACCAAGGCGAATTATTCCAAAACATTTCTCGTTAGGTCGTCTGATCCGGTATTGTACGACATTGGCATTTTACTGCAGGGTTTAGCCAAACCCTTGCGAAACGAACTGACCGTTTATTTTGTCGGCGATACCGAATTTACTGATCTGGAGAATCTATTGGCAGATTTTAAGGTCGCAATTCCGCAGAAACGTGTAGCCTTAAATGTTTCGAAGGTATCAACAGGGAATATCAATAGCCAATTTAGTGTATTGGATCAACTCTTGAAAGAGGAGGTTGATGTCCTGATGCTTCCATTCCAGTTTACCCAACCCGATTTTTACCATGCCTATAAAAATGCCCGTCTGATTATTGATTATTCGGGAAGGGGAAAAGCGAAATCGGAGGATGTAACAGAATCCAGAGTGTATTTAAATCCCCACAATTTGGTTTAAACACCAATAAACCTGCAGAGAATTAAGCTTTGCAGGTTTTATTTTGTTTTACCGGGTCAGGAACGAGTGATCAGATCATGCACTTCTTCATTTTGTTGTTACGATCACCCTGACATCCTTTGATGGCAGACAGTACCTATTCGGAAATAAAAACCATTCCGTCTTTATCCGGATTAATAAACTCATATTGAAGTGTTCGATCTAGCCCTTCTGATAATGTAAACGGCGCTTTAAAGCCTGAACGGTGGACAGCAGTTGCGTCGAACTGAGTTGTTGCACAAAACTTTTTAACACGCACGGCACTTACCGAAAATTTCTTGCCGGTAAACATACTTAAAAGATCAAAACCATAACCGCCTAACATGCCCACCCAATATGGAAAATGAGTTGCAGGTATTTTTTTATCCAAACTTATCTCAACCTGAGCGACCAATTCATTCATATTCAGATCCGGTTTGTCGATGTAGTTATATACTTTATATCCGGGCTTCATATTTTCCAACTGGAATTTAATAAATGCGACGATATTGCCAACATAAGCCATGGATTTATAATTTACTCCTTTACCAACCATTAGAAATTTACCGGAGGCAATTTGTTTTAGCAGATTATATACATTGCCGCGGTTACGTTCCCCAAAAATAACCGTGGGCCGAATAATCGTCAATGATCTGTTTTGTGGATCTATATTATACCATTCCCGAAGTACTTCCTCTGCCTGCCATTTGCTTTTTCCGTAGTGATTAAAAGGATCAGCCGGATGCAGTTCGCTCGGATTCTTCTTGTTTAAGCCATAAACGGCTACCGAACTGGTAAAAACGATATTTTTTACTCCATTTTTAGTCATGGCCTCCAAAACGTTTCTGGCGCCTTGTACATTTACATCGTAATATAATGAGATGGGGCTAACATCGTCGCGATGTTCTGCTGCTAACAGAACCACGGCCTCCTGTCCCTGTAATTCCTTATCTAATTCGTTTTGATTTCGAACGTCTCCAATAACGGTAATCTCGGGGTGAAATAGGCTTTGTTGTTTGTCAAATATTTTGAGGTTATAATCAGATTTTATAAGTTCGGTGAGACGAGTGCCTACAAAACCTGAGGCACCGATTAAACAAATATCATTCATTTTCTTAATGTCTTATATATGATTCTCAATAGAAAAACCGGCAACAAGCGAGGTAGTCCTCGTAAGATGATATTTTGCCAATATTCTGTTTTATTTATAAAATTCATTCGTTTTAATTCGCGTTGCAAACGCAATTCTTCTTTAAAAAATTTTGTTCCCTGTCTACGTGCAATCATGTTGTTGCCAATTCTGGCATACACTAAATTATCTTCAAGACTTGCGGCCCGATAACCTTTAATGAGCATTCTGACCCAAAGAAAATAATCCTCATAGCCGTGAAATGGTTGGTAATTACCAGCATCCAGTACCGCTGATTTTCGAAATATCACGGCCATGTGATTCATAGGGTTTCTTTTTTTTGCAAACTTCAAAATATCTTCGTATTCATGAGGCACTTTTCGTGTGCCGCTAATTAAATCTGGAGTCTCATGGAATTCCACAATATTAGAACTTAAAAGTGCTATATCTGTGTTCGATTTTAAAAACTCAAATTGTTTCAAAAAACGACCAGATACAGCAATATCATCGCTATCCATTCTGGCGATGACATCATTCGAACATGCTTCAACACCTTTTGCTAAAGCGATGCCTAATCCATAGTTTTTATCAAGCGAAATGCATTTAGTGGGTGCCAATTTTGAAAAGGACTCAATTACTTCATCTAGTTCCTTAGTAAGTGGACCATCTTTGACAATTACTATTTCTGATGGTTTTAGGATTTGATCTGCCCAAATACTATTTAATGCAGCAAAAAGAAATTCAGGATTTTCTTTATTGTATACTGGGATTAAGACGGAAAATGTTTTATTCATTAAATGTATATATTTAAACAGCAATTTTCACTTATTATGCCATATGTTTCGTACTCTAAGCTTAATTATTATATACTACCTTGATTTAGATATAACTAACTCGTATATTTTAATTGAATCTTTTATTGTCTCATCTATTGAAAAATTCAATCTAGCGTAATCATAACATTTTTTGTTTATCGACTGGTTGTGTTCCTTAAATTCTTCAATCGCAAGAATAATAGTGTCCGCTATCTCGGTCGCTATTAGATTACTTTTCCAACCAATACCCTCTTCTTGAAGAAAGCAAGAATTAGTGTCGGTCGTAACTATTGCGGGGATGCCCATTGATAATGTTTCAATAATGACTGTTGGAAATCCCTCATAACGTGAGGTTAAAATCAGTATATCCATTTCGTTGAATACATCTTGTTTTTCATTACCAAAACAACCTCCATGATATACCGCATTCTTTAGATCATTTTGCAAAATATACTTTTCAAGTTTGTCAATCTCTTTTTTTTTGCCTATACCCCAAAAATGAAAACTAATTTCCTTATTTTTTAGTAGAAATATAGTTTTCAATAAAATGTCAATGCCTTTATGGTTAAAATCAATTCTTGAAAAGAAGGATATATTGATAGGATCATGGATCTTTCTTTGTTCATATTGTTTGTATAATATATCAAGTCCATTTCTTTCAATAAAACTATTTTTTCCGAAATTAAATGAATTTGATTTTTCTTCGCGGTTTATAAACAAAATGCCGTTAGAATCTCGTATAAATTTATTAAGACCCATAAAATAAAATGCAATTCTTTTTTTAATCCATCCTTTGTCCCATGACTTTTTCATAAAACTCGAATGTGGCTTAATTAAATAAGGTATATTCTGGGATTTCAACTTCTGCGCAATCTTAATGTATTCCAAAAAGAAAAAACCATGAAATATTGTGATATCAATTTTATTCCTACGCAGAGATAAATCAAATTCAATTAATGAATATATTTCTGTTTTATAATTTGTGGTCTTATTTTTTTGATTTTCATTTAAGTACAGAATTGTTTCTATATTATTTTTATTTAACCACTTAAGTTGTGTTTCTAAAATTGTAAAAATTCCATTTCCTTCCTTAAATTCTCCCAAATAAATGTATGCAATTTTCATCTTTAAAATTTCAAAATTGATTTATAAGGAACAACTCCTTGTCCTGACATGATGAATATCGTGAGATATAATAGACAAATGAAATAGATAATGGAAGAAATATATAAAATGTTCCTGTTTATTTTATTCATAATAGATCCCAACATTGGAATCCAAACTATTGTGCAAATATCAAAATAAAAACCTGGGCGTATAAAAATTGATTTTCCATAGAAAATATTATAATAAAATATACCTAATGAAAATATGAAAAAGACTAAATAAAATTTACTAGATTGTTTTTCTATTTCTTTCCAATAATATATTGAATAAAAAAAGATGGTAGATGGGAAAATAAGCTTTAAAAATGCAATATTATTCTTTTCTAGAAAAAAATCAGAAAGCAAATAATCAGCATAAAAAGATGGTAAAATAAACCCAACTAGTCTGATTAAAATTGGTTCAACGAATTTACTTAGCAGTAAAGAAAGAAAAAATACTAATATTAGTTTTTTTTGAGTGAAAAATGATTTTGTTTTTTCTATGAAATAAATAGAAAATGTAATTATAGCCGAATAATGAAATAATAGACCTACCGTATTAACAAACCAATATTTGGTTTTTTTTGAATCGTTTAAGAAATGTAATGACAAAATAAAAAATGAGAGCGCAATTACTTGTCTTATTTGGTTTAATGAAATAAAATAATAATTTGTTATGATAAAAAGGAAGAATGAGAATTCTGGATTTGGACTTATTTTTTTTAGACCCCAAAAAAGTGGGATAATTGTTATTAATGAGAAGAAAAACAGTAATCCATTAAATGAGATTCCTAGTATTTTAAAAATGTAATTGGAAAGTAAGTATAACGGTTCCAGATTAGGAAAATTCTTAAAGTCGCTAAGCTTATAAATATTGGCAAAGTTACGTTCATACATAAAATAATCAGCCCCTATACCGCTACGAAATCCCGAAATAAGGATCGCAATAATTAAAGCAATATAAGTTAAGAATGGTTTTTTCTCATTTCTTCCTATAAAGAGTAATATGAGCTCTAAACAAATAAAGAAAAGATAAAAACTATATTCATAGAAATTGTTCATTACTTAGTTTTGATATTATAGATTGACTGAATTATTTGTTTACATCCCAAATTCTGAGATATTTTTCAGCAATAATATCAGATGAATGAAATTCTTTAATATACTTTCTCGAGTTGATGTAGAAGGTTTTTATCAATTCAGGATTCTTAATGAGCATTTCTACCTTACTAACAATATCTTCAACATTTGGAGTTATATTAATTAATGGTTCGTAGTCAATATTGTTTATTTCCCTTAGTTCTTGCTCATAACCTCCTAATACTAGTTTGCCGAGTTGCATACAAAGTAATGCATTCATTCCTGGTTCATACCCATAGGTCTGGTCAATTACTACATGAGCTTCTGAAATTTTTATTTTGTATTGATCAAATGGTAAATCCTGGATTCTAATATATTCAATTCTTTCGGGATATTTTCTCTGTATAATCTCCATTGCAGAATCAATTAAATCTGTACCCTTAAGGGCTATACGATTTGTCTGGCCGCCATGCAGTATTTTTATTTTTTCATTAGTTTGGAAATTTAATATTGATGGACTTTCGTCTTGATACTCAATCGGAAAATGTATCATTTCTAAACAATTGGGATGTTCATCATATGCAATTTTATAAAATAGAGCGGTAGGTATAACCCCATCTACAAAATTTGATAGAAAAATTGAAAGCCGCTTAAATCGGCCTGTTTCCCAAGGACCTTTTGTATTTTTAATATCCAGCTTAAGTGATATTTCGTGTGGAGAGTATTTATATTTTCCTTTTCGATAGGCTTCCCAATAAAAGTAGTCGTCTCCTGCAGCTAAAAGAAAAGTCTTTTTGTTTCTCTTTTTCAAAATAGAGTATATAATCTTAGCTGGGCCAAATCGTGAAAAAACAGAAGCATGCATATATTGAACAACATCAAAATCTTTGATTGTAAAAATTAATTTTATTTCTTTCAAAATTCTCGATATGGTTCTAACAAAAATAGTATTTCCTTTTCCCTGAATATCTATATCGCGGTGATAATTTTTAAAGTTATCTCCATCATTTACTAATAGAACATCGTGTCCATTCTTTTTAAGTGCAATTGCTAAATTATTATGTAAGGAGCTATATTCTCCTATTAATGCGATTTTCATGTATTTATTATAGTTGAAATTGCAATTTTTATAAACTTTATTGTTTTAATGTGCTAAAAATAAGTTTTATGAAAAGTATAGCAACTTACTTTTGACGTAATTACTTCAAGATTCCAATTTTTTAAGTATTGTAGCTGGGATACCTCCAGCAATGACATTTTCAGGAATATCTTTTGTGACAACTGAACAATTGGCAATTACTGAATTTTTGCCAATCGTTACTCCCTTTAAGATAGTAACATTTGATCCTATAAATACATTTTCATCAATAAAAACGGGACTTGATACATATGGATATCCTGTGCGTTTTTTGGGATCCAGATTGTGCCCATCACTAGTAATTATTTGAAGATTTATGCCCACTAATGTATTCCGTCCTATAAATATACTTGTTCCATCAGCACATAATGAAGCATTATTATTAATCCACACTCCATCTTCTATAATAATTGAGGAATTTTCTTCACGAACATCAAAATATGCATAAGAATTTAGAAAAAGAGGTGAGGTTAAAACTCCTATGTTTACATTACCTTTAAATATTACTTTGCCTTTTCCATAGAAAAAAACTGGCTGATTTAAGTGTGGTTTACCTTCAATATTGCATAATGAAATAAGTTGATATTTCATTACTCTAAAATATTGAATTATCTTAATAATAGTGAATGCTATTTTCCTTCGAACCTTGAATATAAATAATTCATTATTCATTTATAATTCTACTTTTAAAAACAAAAAATATAAAAGAAAAACTAATAATACCATTTAATATATTAGCCATTAATATTCCAGTTATCCCAAAATACTTAATTAGATATAATGATAACAAAATGAAAATCAATGAGAATAATAATTCATTGATGATGTAGATTTTCACAAAAGATTTCGCGATTAATGTATAGCCTAAAAGCCATGTAGAAATTTTAATTAGATCACCGCCTAATTGCCAAACAAATAAATCACGCATTGGATAGAATTCCTTTGTGAACAGAATACGAATTATTATGTCACGGCCGAAATATATTAAGGTAAAACCTACCGTAATTATGGGTAATACTATCTTATATGCTGTAAAAATTTCCTTTTTTAATTCGTTTTTATCTTTGATTTCTGATAACCGAGGTAAATAATAAACGCCAAATGATGATGTTATTACCAGAAGATACATGCCAGAGATACGATTTATTGCTTCCCACCAACCTGCCTCAGTAATTGAAAGATTAGTAATTACATAACTTCGTATTAGCAATTGTGAGATAGGTACTGTTGCCGCAGTTACTAATGTCATCAACGAATAACCCAAATATTTTTTTAATACGGATTTGCTGAAATGTTTGTTGAAGTTTGTAATGGTAAGCCATTTTGATTTTACCACCATAAATAGTGTTATGAAGAAAACAACACTCTGATAGGTTACAACACTGATTAAGGCTCCTTTTAGATTCCAAACCCAAACTAATCCAACAGTAAATATTGCACCAACTAAACTCGTAACGATGCTAATGTTTATAAATTTTTTAAAATCTTTATATCCATTTAGGACAGATAAAATAAAACTATTTAGTGTATATAAGGTTATCGTAATACCGAATAAAATGAAAACATAGGAGTATTTTACATCTGAAAGAATTAAATGACTTAAAGTACTCGCAAATAAGATCAAACTTAACCCACAAAATGCAGAAAGAAATAAGGTGATGTGTAAGGCTGTACTTAAAAATAATTGAATTTTTCTCGGAGCATCTTTATTTTCAGCTATATGTTTTGTGATTCCATTATTTATTCCGCCAGAAGCGACAGTCATTAGAATATTGGTGAAATTATTCAATTGACCAAGTAATGCAATGCCAGTTGGTCCAATAACGACTGCCACCACTTTTACTGTAATAAAACTGGTTAGCATTTTCACCAAAGTCGAAATTGCAGTAAAAGAAAAGACTCTTAAAATTTCAGCTTTCCTGGCAAAATGAAAAGCTTTGATTATTTTAGTTATTGGCACGAAAAGCTATTAATTATTTTTACAACCTGAAGTACATCTTCTTGTTCCATGACTTGGCTTATTGGAATACTCAATACTTCATTATGAATCTTTTCGGTTATTGGAAAACTTAAATTATTCCATTCTTTGTATGCAAGTTGTTTATGTGGTGGTATAGGATAATGGATCAAAGTCTGAATTCCATTTTCAGTAAGATATTTTTGCAATTGGTCTCGAAATGGGGTGCGAATAACAAATACATGGCCATTATAGGATTTAGGTAGGTACTGAGGTGAAATGATATCGGGATGTACAATATTCGCAAGATAGTATTGTGCGATCTCTCTTCGGCGTTGATTATCCATATCCAGGCGTTTTAATTTTGTTCGGAGTATTGCCGCCTGAATTTCATCTAATCTTGAGTTCAATCCAGTGTATAGATTTTGATATTTAATTTTTGACCCATAATTGGCAAGGGTTCTTACTACATCTGCCAATTCATCATCATTCGTTGTTACAGCACCACCGTCACCCAAAGCGCCCAGGTTTTTGCCTGGGTAAAAACTATTCCCTGCTGCATGTCCTAATGAGCCTGTTCGCTTTTCATTGTAATATGAACCCGCCGCTTGTGCATTGTCTTCAACAAGTTTTAGATTGTATTTATCTACTAAGTGTTGAATTTCAGGATGCATAGCGTTTAAACCATACAAGTGTACAAGCATAATACCTTTGGTGCGTTCCGTGATTTTTTCTTCGATTAGAAATGGATTAAGGTTGTAAGTATTCAAATCAGGTTCCACCAAAACAGGTTTCAACCGGTTATCGGTAATTGCCAAAATTGATGCTATGTAAGTGTTGGCAGGAACTATAATTTCATCGCCTTCTTTCATTATTCCCATTTCAATATAGGCTTTCAGAATTAATCGTAAAGCATCAAGTCCGTTAGCAACACCGATACAGTGTTTTGTGCCGATGTAATTACTGTATTCTTGTTCGAAGACCTTTACTTCATTACCTAATAAGTACCATCCTGAATCAAGAACCCGTTTAATTGATTCTGAAAGTTCTGGCTCATAACTATCGTTGATGGCTTTTAAATCTAGAAATTTTATCATTACAAAGATTAAATAAGATGGTTAATTAAAAGAAAATACATGAGTTACCTGCCCAAGTCTACATCCTAAGGTCTCATAGGTATAAATCACTGCTTTATTTGTTGAGGCAGGGTGCATAAAAGCATATTCAGCTCCTTGAGACTGTAAATAATATGCCATTTCGGAGATCAGTTTTTTGTACCATCCTTTACATGTTTGGGATGAAACAGCAGATAAAACCATTTTTGATACATTTGCTCCTATTATGGGCCACTCTTCTTTAAGAAACTTTGCTGTTAAAAATGCATCAGGTGGTGTTCCTGGCTCATTTGGCACCATCGTATAATCAGCAAAGCCTTTAATCGATTCCTCAATAAATGTTGAAAGAAATTCATCTGCTTTTTTAGTATCGAAAATTGGATCTGCATGAAATCGATCAAATGGATTTCTCATGTTGCTGGCTACCTGACGAAGATTTGGTATATCAACATAATTTGCTTCCCGAACAGCGAATCTATCATAGTTGTGTTTTTTAAGATCCAAATAATAAGTCATTCTGGTTTCTATCATTCTAAAGCCAGCTCCAGATAATGACTGTAATAGTAATATATCTTCACTCGGAATATCGGTAAAGCAATATTTCCTTGTTTGATTAAAAAAGTTCTCTCTAAAAGATAAGACAGCTTTAATCAAACATGATTGATTTGTTTTGCCAAAGAGAACTGTATGTAATCTATAAGTTGGGAACCCGAAGTAATTTGTATCCCAAGATAAGTATTCAACAAGAAATAGAAAAGGCTGTTTTTCTATTTCAATAGCGATAATTTGTATGTCATTTGTATGAATTTTTTTTAATAATGTTTCTTTTACTGTTTTACGAAATAGCAAATCTTCATTTATACTACGAAGGAAACAATATGGAGAATAATAATATAGCTCATGTTTCCTGGATTCAAAAAGAATATCTAAAAGCTCAATATTTTTCATAATTAGTGTAGTCCCCCATTAATATCTATATTCGTACCGGTAATATAATCTGCTTGTGATAAATATCTTACAGCCTTAAATATTTCATTTGGGTTACCAAATTTTTTACTTGGTATTTTAGCCCTAATGATGTCCTGCATTTCTGTTGATATATCATTAATCATCCCAATATCAAAATAACCTAGGTTTAGATTATTGATCGTTATACCTTTTGATGCATTTTCCACAGCAATAGCTTTTGTCATGCCCCAAAGACCAGCTTTTGAGGCAGCATATGCACTTGTACCTTCAACACCGCTTTGTGCTACAACGGAAGAAAAGTTAATAATTCTACCAAAATTTTGTTCCCGCATTCTAGGTAGTAGTACGTTAATTACATTGAAAGTACCGATAAGATTAGTTGTAATCAATTGTGCCCATCTAATAGGATCGGCTTTATGAGCAAATGCATTATAATTTGCTCCTGCACAATTAATAAGTATGATCTTGTTTAGTTTATGATTGTTTAATTTAGCAAAGTTCTTTACTTCTTCGAAATTAGTAATATCAACTTTATGCATTAAGTTCATATTTTTCTTCGGAAATGTATTATTATAAAGCCCAATAACATCGGTTCCTTCATCAATGAATTTTTTTAATATGTAGTTGCCTATGCCTTTAGATGCGCCTGAGATGACTATCATGATATTATAAGTTTTTTGTCTAAGCCCATTTTATAATTGACGCCCCATAAGTCCATCCACTCCCTACTGCAGCGAAAAGAATTATATTGCCTGCTTTAATTTTACCGGCACGATTTACTTCGTCAAGTAAAATCGGGAGAGTACCTCCTGAGGTATTTGCATATTTATCCATGTTGGTCATTACCTTTTCAAAAGGTAACCCAATTATTTCTGCTGTTTTCTGTAAAATCTTTATACTGGGTTGATGTGGAATCATTAAATCAATATCGTTTACAGTTAGACCAGTATCAGCTAGTACCTGATTTATTGCTTTAGGCAAGACTACAGTTCCAGTATCGTAAACCGCTCTACCATTCATTTTAAAATAGTGCATTTTCTCATCTACCGTTTTATGGCTAGCGGGAAATTCCGAGCCGCCAGCAGGAACAGTAAAATTATCTTTTCCTCGGCCATCAGAATAAAGGCGATACGCTAAAAATCCGCCGTTAACATTTGAATGAGAAATAACTGCGGCCCCGGCTCCATCACCAAAAAAAACAGCGTCTCTACTCGTCCAATCAATTATTTTTGAAAAAGTATCTGCTCCAATCACCAGTACATTATCATAAACACCGCTAGCTATATATTGTGATGCAACTGACATTCCAAATAGAAAGCCACTGCAAACAGCTGAAATATCAAATGCTACAGCATTGTATGCTTGTAATTTGTCTTGAACAATGCATGCGGTGGATGGTGCTAATCTGTCCGGAGTAGCAGTTGCAACAATAATCAAATCAATATCATCTTTAGTTAATCCGGCATTGTTGATTGCATTTTGGCCAGCTTTCCAAGCTAAATCACTAGTGGCTTCACGCTCAGCCGATATTCTTCGTTCTTTAATCCCTAAGTTTTCGTATATCCATTTGGAACTTGTGGGTAATATAGTTTCTAGATATTCATTAGTATAAACTGTTTCAGGTACGTAGGAACCTGTACCAATAATCTTAACATTTCTGACTAACTGCTTCATTGTTTTATAAGTTTAAAAAATCTTCATATTTTCTAATATAATCAACTTCTTGATATTTGTGTGAAGCCAAAACCAAGCAAACAGATCCTGATGAAAAACCTTTCTCAGCAGCCCAAATGCCAGGAGGGATATGTAAGCCGTAATAAGGACGGTTTAGAGTAACAGTCCGTTTATTTATACCATCATCCATTTCGATTTCAAAACTTCCACTTGCAGCAATCAAGAACTGATGGCATTCTTTATGTGCATGTGCACCACGGTCTTCACCACCTGGAATATCATAGATGTAGAACACTCTTTTAACCCCGAAAGGAATATTTTCATTATTTGTCACCGGAGTGATATTTCCAGCACGACTATTGATTTTTGGCAGCTCAATTACCGAACAATCGTAAACAGATACTTTTTTCATAATCTTTTGTATTTTAGAAAATCAGCATATTCCCGAATATAATCATCTTCAGAAAAGATTGTTGAACTAACTACCATTGCCAGGGCATTGGTAGAAAAATTTTCCATTTGTCTCCAAAGTCCAGTGGGGATATAAATTCCATTATAGGAACGATTTAAGGAATAAGTCAGTTTATTAACTCCATCATCTATTACCAAATCAAAACTTCCTGAGAGGGCAACAATAAATTCTTGTTGAACTTTAAAAGCATGTCCACCTCGTGTTTGGCCTCCTGGAACATCATAAATCCAATAGGTGCGTTCAATCTTAAAAGGAATATTCTTCTCTTGTTCGATGATGGAAAGATTACCGCGTGGATCCTCAATTTTGGGGAGGTTGATGAATTGTACATCAGATAAGGTCGAGTTCATATTTTGAAAATGTTTAGGTAATTTTTGAGTTTTTTTATAGCGGCTTTGATGGGTAGAGCTTTTTGAAACTTGGCAGATTAAAAACCACCAGTCCCAATGGCTGATCTTATGTCAGAATTCAATGTCCTATTCCTTTTAACATGAATCCTAGCCGAATGAGTTGTTGTTGGTTTAAAATATTCCTCCCATCAAATACAAAGGCTGGCTTATACATATTTTCGTAAACTATGGCCCAATCGAAGGTTTTAAATTCATCCCATTCGGTGAGGACGGCTATGGCATGTGTGTTCGCCATTGCAGTATACGGATCGGTATGTACAACGAGATTAGCAAAAAGCTGATCTTTGATTTTCGAGAATTCAAGGTTTTGTTCAGCCAGATAATCGAGGTCTTTCAATATTTGTTCTTTGGTTACCCGGGGGTCATACACGTGGATTTCTGCTTTGTCTTGCAGGAGTTCCCAGGCCACGTATATAGCCGCTGACTCGCGCGTGTCGTTGGTATCTTTTTTAAAGGCCCAGCCCAGGAAGGTGATCTTCTTTCCGGAAACGGTATTGAACAGCGAATCGATGATTTGTTTGGCGAAGCGGTGTTTCTGGTAGTCGTTTAGCTTAATCACCTGTTCCCAATAATCGGCCACTTCAGGCAAATTAAAATGACGACAAAGATAGACGAGATTGAGAATATCTTTCTGAAAACAACTTCCCCCAAAACCTACGGATGCTTTTAGGAACTTTGATCCAATCCGGCTGTCCATTCCGATGGCTTTGGCAATTTCACTCACATCGGCGCCGGTTTGTTCGCAAAGGGCAGAGATGGCGTTGATGGAAGAGATTCGTTGAGCCAGAAAAGCATTGGCGGTTAATTTGGATAACTCACTGCTCCACACATTGGTTTGCAGGATTCGTTCGCGAGGTATCCAGCGGGCATAAATAGATGACAATTTCTCAATTGCCTCCAGACCTTCAGGTGTTTGATCACCGCCGATCAGAACCCTGTCGGGATTGAATAAGTCTTGAATGGCCGTTCCTTCCGCTAAAAATTCGGGATTGGAAAGGATTTGAAATTTTACTCCTTTGGTATTGTTGCTTAATATAGTTTTGATCGATTGAGCGGTTCGTACAGGTAAAGTCGATTTTTCAACCACAATTTTATTTTCAGTGGCCACTTCAGCAATTTGTCGTGCACACAATTCAACGTACTTTAAGTCGGCGGCCATTCCTTTTCCTACGCCATAGGTTTTGGTTGGTGTGTTTACCGAGATAAAAATGATGTCCGCTTTACGAATAGCGCCCTCCACATCCGTCGAGAAAAATAGATTGCGGTTTCGGGCTGTTTTGACGACTTCTGCCAGACCTGGTTCGTAAACGGGGAGTTTATTCAAATCTTCATCGTTCCAATCAGCAATGCGTTGAGGATTGATATCCACGATGGTTACTTCGATGTCGGGACATTTCTCGGCAATGACGGCCATGGTAGGTCCGCCAACGTATCCGGCGCCAATACAGGTTATTTTCATAGGATGCGAATTTTATGAATTAAATTGGAACAGATTTCACGGATTAAAATAGATTTCACGAATGAATGCGAATTACACGAAGGGGTGAGAATGGTTATCAGTTAACAGTTGTTGGTAATCAGTTGTCAATTATTAGTTGTCGGTTGTCAGAGTTGTTGGTTGACAGACAACAGATAACTCACAACCGATAACCATTTAAAGACTCCAATATTGTAATTTGTTTATTTTATTGGCATACAATCCTTTCACGTCAATCAGCAAACAGATTTCGTTAGCCAGTTTCAGGAAGTCGGATTCTTTCATTTTCCGATATTCGCGGTGAGCAACTGCAACGATGATGGCATCGTACCTTCCTTCTGGTTTTTCTTTTAGTTCGATGTTGTATTCATGCTGCACTTCATCGGTGTCGGCATACGGGTCAACCAAATCAACCTGTACGCGATATGATTGCAATTCGTGGATGATGTCGGCCACTTTGGTGTTACGTACATCCGAAACATTTTCCTTGAACGTGAAGCCCAGGACTAAAACGCGTGATTGGCTCAGGTGCTTATCGTCGGCCAGTATTCGTTTAACTGTTTGTTTGGCAATGTACCGACCCATTGAATCGTTGATGAACCTTCCGGCATCAATCAGATGGGCATGATAACCCACCTGCTTGGCCTTGTGTACCAGGTAATACGGGTCAACTCCAATGCAATGACCTCCAACCAGACCCGGGTAAAACTTCAGAAAGTTCCATTTGGTTCCGGCCGCTTCAATCACATCGTAGGTATTGATGCCTATTCGGTTGAAAATAATCGACAGTTCGTTCATCAGGGCGATGTTCACATCCCGTTGTGTATTTTCAATAATCTTTCCTGCTTCGGCTACCTTGATTGTTGGAGCACGATGGACTCCTGCTGTAATAACCTGCTCATAAACCTGAGCAATGACTTCAAGAGATTCGGCGTCGTTGCCTGAGACTATTTTTTGTGTATTCACCAGGGTGTGCACTTTGTCGCCCGGATTGATTCGTTCAGGTGAATAACCAACCTTAAAATCAATTCCGCATGTTAATCCCGATTCCTTTTCGAGAATGGGTACACAGTCTTCTTCGGTGCAGCCCGGATAAACGGTGGACTCATAAACTACGTAATCTCCTTTTTTCAACGTTTTGCCAACGGTCGTGCTGGCTTTAATCAATGGGATAAGGTCAGGCTGATTGTATTCGTCAATCGGCGTGGGAACGGCAACAATATAAAATGAAGCTTTTTTCAAGTCTTCAGGATCGGAGGTAAACAGGATATCAGTTCCTTCAAAATCTTCAGTTGTTAATTCTTTGCAGGGATCAATGTTGTTTTGCATCAACTGTACCCGTTTGGTATTGATGTCGAATCCAATCACTGACATTTTTCGGGCGAATTCAAGCGCAATAGGTAATCCTACATAGCCTAGGCCAATGAGAGCGAGGCGGTTTTGTTTTTGGAGTAGTTGAGAGAGCATAATTCAATTAATTTCTAGATTTCACGAATCAGTTTATTATGCGTTTGTATGTTAATGATTGAGTTCCAAAGTTGACTTATAAACTGAGTTTAAAATTGGTTGCTTTAATGTTGTTAAGCGTTTGTTGACGATCAGCATCAACTATGAACTTAGTGGCTTTTAGTTCAATGATTATGGAGTTATAACAAACAAAATCAGCACGAAAATATTTATTTAATGGTTGACTATCATAGGATACCTGCAATTTTTTTTCTCATTCAAATGGTATATCAGCTTTCCCGAATTCCAGTTTCAATGCTTCGGAGTATACACTCTCTAAAAATCCAGGGCCCAATTTTTTTTGAACCTCCATACATGCTCCAATAATCCTGTAACTTTCAGTTTTAAAGAGAATATCGGTCATGGAAGCGTTCGTGTAATTCTTGATTAATTCTTGAAATTGTTATGCTGTTTCATACCATCTTTCCCGAATATCTTTCAAGAAAACCTTCCCAAAAACGATTCCGGTTCCGATAATTCCGCCAAGGAAAATCCAGATGATGAGGATCATCGCTTTTTTTGGCTTCGATTTTTCTGAGGGGACGATAGCCGGCTCCAAAACAGAGAATACAGGAGTCTCTTCTTTGACCTGAATTTTTGCCTGCTCGAGCTGCTTCGCCAGTTCGTTGTATACATTCATGGCAATGGTGTATTCGCTCTGCAAACGTTCTTCTTCAGTACGTGCTACCGAACTGGAAACATTTTTATTCTGGTCGCGGAACCGGGCCAGATTGTTCTGCGCTTTTTCAAATTCTTTCTTCATTTCCTGATAGCGGTCTTCGATGAAAGCCAGTTTAGCCGATGCCTTTCCAATCTTGTACTGGATAATGTATTTCTGTAGCAATTCCCGTGCTTGATCCGCTATCTGAGCAGAAAGCAGCGCTTCAGGAAATGATGCCGAAAGTGTAATAAAACCTTGTTTGGAGTCTAAATCCAAAGTTACTTTTTCTTCGATTATCCTTCTCACACTTTCTTGATCATTTGTCAGCGAAATAGGACCGTTTTCCTCACTTTTCAAAGGAGAAGGTTTTCCTTTTATTGCATTAATCACTAACCCGGGAAGACCTATTGTATATTTTTTTACCGATGATAATATTCCCGGTTGCGCAATTTTAGTATAATACTCCAAAAGACTGACCGGATGGTCGACTTCCGAAAAACTAAAAGTAGTATTCATTAGTTCCAATTGAAAAGGAGTCGATGTAACAATCTGGGGATAAACCAAAGGTGTCATATCATCACTGTTCGCTGATAAATCTATATTGAAGCCTGCCATTGCAGCCAAAGAAGAAAGTCCACCCAATTTACTGCCAGACTGTGAGGTTTGAGGAACCATTGAAGTCTTGGCCGTATATTCTTTTGGCGAAAAAAAGGCAATTAAAAGACCGATAATTGCCGCAAATAGGATGGATTTTAGTATCGTTTTTTGGCCATTCCAGAGGGTTTTTACCAAAAGTAACAAGTCAATTTCATCGTCTGACGCAACAGGTTTAGTATTTGGATTGGGCTGATTTTTCATCTGAAGAAGTGTTTTTTTTGAGCAGATTTATTTTCTGAATTGATAGTCAGAATGAATTCGCAGAATATTTTTACAATCTGGATATTGCTACCAAAATAGTTGTTAGGGTTGAGGCAATCGCCAACCATTTGCCGGTACTATCCGTTCTTTGTCTTTCAGGTTTCTGGGGAACTATAATCTGGCAGCCTGGTTGTAGTGTAGGGTAATGGTGCCAGATAAAATTGTGTGTGACCTTGGTTGTACCATTACCATAGATTACAAAAGTTTTGCCTTTTTTGGCTCTCTCGCTAAATCCCCCGGCCCGGTTGATGTAGTATTTCATGTCTTTGCCTTCAATATAAGCTTGTCCGATCGGATTTTGTATTTCTCCGGAAATTCTCACCTCTTGTGAAATTTCAGGAATCGTAATTGCATCCCCGTCTTTTAGCAGGTAATCGAATGTCGTCCCTGGGTTTTTCACTATGTCTTCGAGGCGTATCTCCAGTTGGTTACTGGTGAGTTGTATTTCAGCTTTTCCTAGTAAAGTATCCGAAGGGATGTTCCGAATTGTGTTGATCGTTTGTTGCACAAAAGGATTTGTCCTTGACATACGAGCCCCTTCAATAAAGGAGTTGGGTAGCAATCCTCCAGCCCGGTTGATCAAATCGGATATGCGTTCTTCTTTTGAACCAATGCTATAAGCTCCCGGATACCGAACTTCGCCCGAAATGAAAACAGTACGCTGTTCCTTATAAGATGGAGCTTTTCTGACATAGATATAATCAAAGGGTTTTATTCTGAATGTATCATTGATACTTTCAAGCTTCAGATTTCTATCGATATTAAAATGGAATAGTTTAACAATTTCATTACTCAATTGATTTGCCTCAGTATAATTGTGCCTGCGAGCCACTTCAATAAATGATTCGCTTGCAGCTTCCGTAAATCCACCTGCCATAAAAATTAAATCTTTAAGGGTTAGATTATCTGTGAAGTCATATTCCCCGGGCTTTTGCACTTCTCCTAAAATCTGTACAGATCTTTTTTGGCGCATACTAAAAATATCCTGAATGATGATTTGGTCTTCGCGCTGAAGAGAAATATCATTTTTGCCGGTTAAAATGTCATTAACATCAAAGGCCATGGTCAAAGGCGAATGGTCCTTATTGAGCCGAATAATCAATCCGCGGCTACTAAAATAATTTTCTTTAACACCCTGTGCTTTCTTAATTAAGCCTGAAAGAGTCAGGCCATCGGTCAATTCGTACGTTCCCGGACGGAAAACAGCTCCGGATATGTTAACACGATTTTCAAACCTGTCAATTATATTCGATGCCACCAGCGAATCGCCATTATTCGGGGTAAAGCTTTCAAAAATGGACTGTCCGATGTCAATTATTTTCTTTTCAGTATCGGTTATTCTGGTGAGTGATAGTTGGGCTTTGTACGCCTGATCGGTAAATCCGCCAACATACCGAATAAGATCGGTTAACTTCTCGTTTTGGGTCAGTTCAAAATTCCCTGTGCGTTTAAATGCTCCTGAAACTTCAACCCTCTTTTGATACGTGGGTATATTGATGATATCCTGCTCACGCAATTGAATATTTCCTTCCATGTTGGCATTAATCAAATAATCATACACATCTATGGTGTGAATTATTTTGTTGTCGCGTATAACCTGAATATTTCTAAATGAACCATTCTCGTTTGGTCCACCCGAAAGATATAAAGCATTGAATGCTGAAGCTGTTGAAGGAAGGGTATACGTTCCCGGAGCCATTACTTCGCCAATTACATTTACTTTGATGGAACGCAGGTTGCTAATACTAACATCAGCATAAGTGTTCGGATTTTGCCCTTCCATTCCGTGATATATAGCGATTAAACGCTTTTTGATTAATTCCTTTGCCTTCTGAAATTCCATTCCGGTAACGAAGATTGGTCCAATGTCAGGAATGTTAATCGATCCGTTCGATCCAATTCTCAATTGGTACGTTTGTTGACTTGCACCCCAAATGGAGATTTGTAGTTCATCATCAATACCTAAAACATAATTTTGTGGAGTTGGTATATTTACCGCCGGTTCGAATGTTAAATTTTCAGAATTAAATAACTGAAAACCAAAAATTTTCCTGACTTCAGGAGAAGCCTTTATGTCGGCTTTTTCTGAGAATGCTTCCCTCGAAAAATTGCTTGTTTGAACACTTTGAGCACCTGGACTCGCGATTGATTTTCCCTTCGAAAAATTCAGTTCCTGAATTCGTCTTTTTAATTCCTCGATCTGGGTTGGCGAAGCGCCCTGCATCTGGGCCATCTGGGCGGCTTGATCGATGGTTAGCCCGCGGGAATTTACTTCGGTTACAATTTGTTGTATTTGCTGATCAGAAAGGTTTTGTACGTTTATGCTGGCCGGATCCTGAGCAAATAAGGAGCTCGCAATAAAGAAAAAGGAAAATAGAGCCAGAAAGAAAATTTTTGTTTTTGGCATGCGAAATTTTTTTAGCGTTGTATTTTTGCAGGTCTAATGGGTTATATAAAATTGTGTAATCAAGCTCACCGTGAATTTGCGAGTAGCTGAAAACTTCATTCTTCTAATATGTTACTTTGCTTTCATCAGCTTTCCAGATGAGCAGTGTTGGCTTATGGCTATAAATTTGCTGCATTTCATCTTTCGAAAGGATGATGTATTTAATTCGGCGACTAATTATTTTTTCCGCTTTTTCAATCAAAGTTTCAATGTAGGAGCGATCGATTTTGTTACCAATCAAAGCCAGATCAATTATTTTTGAGTCTTTCCCAATTGCGAAATCGCCGGTTAGATAAGCAGAATCCAATTCGCCAATTTGCGATGTTATTTGTTCAATAATCTGATCGATTCCTACAAATTTCTTTAAAATATTATTGATGTCCTTAAAAAGCGGGTGTTTTGTATTTGCAAAAAATAATTTTTTATTGCCACTGATCGTAGTGTCCAGCAATCCGGCACTTTCAAGCCTGTTTAATTCAACCCGTATCGAATTGGTCGATTCACCGAATTCGGTTTCGAGACTTCTTAAGTAACTTCTTGTCTGACTATTCAAAAAGAACTTAAGCAGAAGTTTTACCCGGGTTTTGGATGTAATTAAATTTTCGATCATAATTTGTTGTGAGAAATGAGTAGGGTAATACAACGCCAACGGAATATGCTGACGGTGGTTTTACATCGATATCAGGATGGAACTTTTCACAGCTTCGCCTCCTCAGTCACACATTTGGGATGAGTAATAAAAATAATCGGTCACTAAAAATTGAATCCCTGAGTTTAAAAACCAAAAGTGAGTCAGTTTATTGTGTTTCCAATTCATTTACAAATTGAGTACAAAAGTAACTCAAAATAAATATAAAGTCAATACCTGATTTCATTTTAAGCGAATATTAAAGGAATAATAAAATGATATTAGTTTTATTAATGTATTTGCGCAAAAGCTTGCGTGTTTCTTTTGTGTAATGTATATCTGTCAGGAATGTTTTCAGGCCTTTTTCTTCGAATTTGCTGGTATCAGATTGATGATAGTGAATTAAGGGCTCGGACTGAATCTAACTTTTCAACTGATATTCCCATTTCAAAGCTTCGGTTTTAGATGAAAGTATTTCAGACTAAATAATTTTCCGGGGTCTTGCAGACTTAGTTGAAGGAGTTGCACCAGCGTTATGACGAACTAATCGTTCTTCAGGATTTGAATAATTTCCAATGTAGTAGCGGTCACCAGATTCACTATACAGGATATAGATAAAATGTGGCATCATCCAAATTTATAACAAAAAACGGGAATGAAAACCAATTCATCCCCGTTTGTAGCGAGAGGCGGGCATGATCCGCCGACCTCATGATTATGAATCATGCGCTCTAACCAGCTGAGCTACCTCGCCAAATCCTTTCCTGAACGTGCAAAAACGCCAGCTTTACGCTTTAATTTTGCGGTGGCAAATATAGCACTTTATTTATTTGTTGATTGATGGAGATTAAAAAAATCGAAAAAAATGTTTGAAGCATTTTTTCTAACGTTGTTTTTTCTGTTTAAATACATATATTGCAGAAAATCAAAGAACCTATGACTGAAAAAAAACAATTACATCTCGAATACATTTTAAATTGTTCCCCTAAGGTCCTTTTTAACAGACTAAGTACTGCTTCCGGATTGACTGAATGGTTTGCCGATGATGTTCAGGTGAAAGGAAATTTCTTCACGTTTATTTGGGAAGGATTCGGAGAAAAAGCTGAGAAGAAAATTCATCGGGAAAATAGGTTGGTGCGTTTTGAATGGGTCGACGGTGATTTGGACAAAGATGAAAACTATTTCGAATTTGTAATTAATCAGGATGATTTGACAAACGATGTTTCATTGGTGATTATTGATTTTGCCGACGAAGATGAAATCGAAGAATCAACCAGCCTTTGGGATACTCAGATTTCGAAACTAAAACATCTTTTAGGTTCCTGATTAAAAATTTCCTTATTTTTCAGTTTAACGGTGTTTTTTTTGATTGTTTTAAGTTTTGCTCGTTTTTGATTTTCCGTAAAAACGGTTTTTTACTTCCCAAACCTGTAAATTCCTGAAAAAAGCTCTTTTTTAAATTGTCTGACAGATTTTAATCTGAATTGGGCTTTAAATAATTGCTAAGGTAATGCTGATCACTTTTTAATTCTTTAAAATACTTTAGTTTTGTAATCGTTTATCCTACGCAAGCACAAAGCATGAAGCGACTGCATAAATTTATTATTAAAAGTTTTTTAGGTCCTTTTTTTATGACCTTCTTTATTTGTGTCTTCATCCTGTTGATGCAATTTCTCTGGAAATACATTGACGATCTGGTGGGGAAAGGTCTTGAATGGCACATTGTGTCGGAATTGCTGATGTACGCTTCATTTGGCCTGGTTCCGCTTGCGTTTCCGTTGGCCATGCTCCTGGCTTCGATTATGACTTTTGGAAATTTAGGCGAAAATTATGAACTGGTGGCCATGAAAGCTTCCGGAATATCATTGTTTCGAATTATGCGACCGCTTTTTGTAGTCACTGTTATTTTAACAGGTACTGCATTTTACTTTTCGAACAACATATTGCCTAAGACAAACCTTAAGTTTAACGCTTTGCTTTATAGTGTTAAACAGCAAAAGCCTGAAATGGTCATTAAAGAAGGTGTATTTAGTAATGACCTTGACAATTACAGTATTAAAGTTGAGCATAAAGGCCGTGGAAACAATATGCTGTACGATGTGATGATTTATAATCATTCGGAAAACGAAGGAAATATCAATGTCACTATTTCGGATTCAGGAAAAATGGAATTAACTGACGATAAAAAATTTATGTCAGTGACATTATACAACGGCCAGAGTTACGATGAAGTTAAAGAAGGTAGACAAGTTTCTAACAAACATTATCCTTTCAGACGCGCATCCTTTCAGAAAGAAGTAATCAATATCAGTATGAAGGATTTTGAATTTAACCGTAGCGATGAAAATCTCTTTAGAAACAGCTCCAGAATGATGAATATTTTCCAGTTGAACAGCAAGGGGGATTCTCTGTTTCACGATTATAAACTGCGGCTATGGCGGTTTTCAACTTCATTAAATTACCTTGGCGAAATTAATCGTCAGCTTGCCTGGCTTGCCATGCCATATGATACCTTGCGAGTAAATCCAAATCTGAAAGCTGATAGTATCGTTGATGTCGATAAAATTTTGGCGTCGCTAACGACTTTTGAAAAAGAAGAACTTTACCAACGTGCAATCGCGAACGTACGGAATAATTCACAGTTGATTAGTCAACAAATTGGAGATATGTATGTAAGAAAGAAATATGCGAATACTTTTCCGATGGAATGGAATCGTAAGTTCACTCTTTCTTTTGCCTGCCTTGTGTTTTTCTTTATTGGCGCTCCTTTGGGTGCAATTATCAGGAAAGGAGGGCTTGGAATGCCGGTTGTTGTTTCAATACTGATGTTTATAGCCTACTATATATTAATGATTACCGGTGAGAAATTTGCACGTGAAGATGCCTGGTCGATGATCGGAGGAATGTGGTTTTCAACATTCGTTTTTCTTCCTCTGGGCATTTGGTTAACCTACAAAGCCGCGACCGATTCCGGAGTAATGAATATGGAAAGCTATCAGGCAATGTTTAAAAAATTGTTCAGCTTCTTTTCCTTTAAACGTCAAAAAACAGAAAATTAGACAGATGCGTATACTCCAACTGATGAATAAAGTGCCCTGGCCTCCCAAAGATGGTGGCGCAATTGCCTGTCTGAATATGACCAAAGGATTCTCAATGCTGGGTCACGATGTGACTGTTTTAAGCATGAATACTTCGAAACATCATATCAGTTTGTCAGATATGCCTCCTGAAGTTAGCAGTAAGGCCGATTTTCATTTAGTTGAAGTTCCTGCATCAATTAGTTGGGTTGAAGCTGCATTTAATCTCTTGTTTTCCAGACTTCCATACAATGCCGAGCGCTTTATTTCAAATGAATTCAGTCACGAGTTGGTTAAACTCCTGACCGAAAAAACCTTTGATGTAATTCAGCTCGAAGGACTGTATTTGTGTCCGTATATTCAGGTGATTCGAAAATACTCAAAGGCATTGATTGCATACCGTGCGCACAATATCGAGTATGAAATTTGGGAAAGAACGGCATCGCTTTCGGTAGGTTTGCGTTCCGATTACCTGAAAAATCTGTCGAAAAGAATTAAACGATTTGAGGAAAGTTACCTGAATAAGTACGATTTGCTTGTACCAATAACCGATCGCGACGGACAAATTCTTGACAAGCTTGGCAATACCAAACCTCGTCATACATCGCAAACCGGTATCGATTTTGCATCACTCGTGCCAACAGCCAAAAAACTCGAATTTCCATCGCTCTTTCATATCGGAGCGCTCGACTGGGCACCCAATCAGGAAGGTCTCATCTGGTTTTTCGATAAGTGTTGGCCCAGAATTCACAGTGAAAATCCCAACTTAAAATTTTACCTCGCCGGAAGAAATGCGCCGGAATGGTTTGAACGCCACATTAAAGTTGAAGGAGTTGAATATCTTGGCGAAATTAACGATGCTTACGATTTTATCAATTCGAAAGCAGTAATGGTTGTTCCCCTGTTTTCCGGAAGTGGAATGCGTATCAAGATCATCGAGGGAATGGCGCTTGGCAAACCAATTGTTACAACCGATATTGGCACCGAAGGTATTCCGACAAGCAATGGTCACAATATATTAATTGCGAACGACGCTGATCAGTTTATTGAAGCCGTAACGAGGCTTATAAACGATCGCGAACTTTCTGATCAAATCGGGAAAAATGCCATCGGTTTTATTCAGGAAAAGTTTGATAATTTATCGCAGGCCGGAGCTTTAATCGAATTTTACAAACAACAATAAAAACTTGGAAATCACATTCTGGATATTGTTCCTCATCGTGTTCTATACTTTCGCAGGATATGCGTTTTTATTGTTTCTGTTGCTTCAAATCAAAAAAGTAGTTCCGGCAAAAAAAAAATCTCCTGAAGTTCACACTCAGGAATTGCCCAAAGTCTGCATGTTTGTGCCAGCTTTTAACGAACGCAATTACGTTGACGTTAAAGTTAAAAATCTGCTTCAACTTCAATATCCGGCCGACAAAATCCAATATTTATGGGTTACTGATGGCTCCGACGACGGAACTCCGGAACTTCTGAAAGAATATCCGGAAATGGAAGTTCAACACCTTCCGGAACGCAGGGGTAAAATCCATGCCATGAACCGGGGGATGAAGTTTGTCGATGCGCCAATCGTCATTTTTTCCGACAGCAATACAACTCTCTGCCCGGAAGCCATTCAAGTCATTGTTCAGACTTTTGCTGACCCAAAAGTTGGCTGTATTGCGGGCGAGAAGCGAATAATCAATCTGAAAGCCGATGGAGCGGCCGGTTCAGGCGAGAACCTGTACTGGAAATTCGAATCGTGGGTGAAGAGAATGGATAGCGAATTAAATTCAGCAGTTGGAGCCGTTGGCGAACTTTTTGCCATCCGGACCGAATTGTATACTGAGGTTGAAAATGACGCCATTCTGGATGATTTTATGATTTCGCTTCGAATTGCAGAAAAAGGCTACCGAATTGCATATACTCCTAATGCGTATGCCATTGAAACTGCGTCGGTTAATGTAAAAGAAGAGTTGAAACGAAAAGTTAGAATAGCTGCCGGCGGTTTGCAAACGGTTGGTCGGTTAAAAGAATTGCTGAATCCTCTTCGGTTCGGAATTCTGTCATTTCAATATATTTCGCACAAAGTACTGCGGTGGACAATCGCACCGTGGGCATTGTTCGGCCTTTTTTTTATCAATTTCTTCATACTCCTGAAATCCGGCTCCGGGTCGAATTTTGATTTTTATAACCTCTTCTTTTATTTGCAGGCGTTTATGTATGTTTTGGCCCTAATGGGCTGGTTTCTCGAACGCCGTAAAATTCGTTTTAAACTGTTGTTTGTTCCCTATTACTTCACCTCCATGAATTATGCTTCAATTATGGGCTGGATCCGGTTTTTAAAAGGAAAGCAGTCGGTAAACTGGGAAAAGTCGAAGCGTGCTTAGCCATCTTTTTTACATTCAAATCGATAATTTTCGTTAGTTTTGCGGCGATATTTGAAATTCATTTTAAACAAATGAGCGAAATAAAATTAAATACAATACCAGAAGCGATTGAAGCTATTCGTAACGGGCAGTTAGTCATTGTAGTTGACGATGAAGATCGTGAAAATGAAGGTGATTTTATTGCTGCTGCCGAAAAGGTTACTCCTGAAATGGTAAACTTCATGACCATGTACGGAAGAGGTCTGGTTTGTGCCCCACTTACTGAAGAACGTTGTGATGAGCTGGAACTGGACTTGATGGTGGGAAAGAACACATCTTCGCACGAAACACCATTTACAGTTTCGGTCGATCTTTTAGGTTATGGTTGCACCACCGGAATTTCGGCAAGCGACCGTGCCAAAACCCTGAATGCTCTGGCAGATCCAAAATTGAAACCTGATGAGCTGGGCCGTCCGGGGCATATTTTTCCGTTACGTGCTAAAAGTAGGGGAGTGTTACGGCGCGCCGGACATACTGAAGCTGCTGTAGATTTAGCCCGAATGGCTGGCTTAACTCCGGCCGGAGTGTTGATTGAAATTATGAATGATGATGGCACAATGTCTCGTTTACCTGAATTGATAAAAATAGCTGAACGTTTTAACCTGAAGATCATTTCCATTAAAGACTTGATTAATTACCGGGTGCAAAGCGAAAGCCTGATTGAACGCGGTGAGGAAGTATTTTTGCCTACTCAACACGGTAATTTCCGGATAATTCCGTTTAAACAATTGTCAAACGGAATTGAACACGTTGCCTTAATTAAAGGAGAATGGGCGCACGATGAACCAATCCTGGTACGTGTTCATTCGTCGTGCATGACAGGCGATATTTTTGGTTCGAGGCGCTGTGAGTGCGGCGAACAGCTCGAACATGCCATGAAACTCATCGAAAAGGAAGGCAAGGGTGTTTTGGTTTACATGCAGCAGGAAGGCCGGGGAATTGGCCTGATGAATAAAATTGCGGCTTATAAACTTCAGGATCAGGGCATGGATACGATCGATGCTAACCTTCATTTGGGTTTCGATGCCGATGAACGTGATTACGGAGTTGGCGCTCAGATCTTACGCAGTCTGGGAGTGACCAAAATGCGGTTAATGACCAATAATCCGATTAAGCGGGTTGGCCTTGAAGGTTTCGAACTTGAAGTTGTTTCAACTGTAAATATTGAGATTGAACCGAACGAATACAATCAAGCCTACCTGAAAACCAAGCGCGACCGAATGGGCCATTTCCTTCAGAAGTTTAAATACTAGTGTCGTGTTTAATAACTAGTTGACGATAAGTCATTCCGGACTGGTTTCGGAATCTGTTGTTCAGGGAAGATGCTGAAATATATATTCAGCATGGCGATCGATATTTCGACCTTAAAACAACACGAATACCGACTTTAAGTTTTGAAAAGTAGAACCTGAAATTTGTTTTATGGGAATGTTTGACGATATGTTTGATTCAGGATTTGGCGAAACTCAAATTGAAGGTGTCGACTACACAATGACTGCTGACGGTTACCGGGTGATGACTGAATTTTACCTTGTAAAACGAGGATATTGCTGTTCAAACGGATGTAAAAATTGTCCGTATTCGCCCAAAGCGGTTAAAGGTAACCGAAAGCTCAGACCAGAGCTCGCAAATAAATACAAGTTATAAAACGGAAAAGCAGAAACAGGGAAACCGTAGTTTTCCGTTTCTGCTTTTTTCATAGCAATTCTGACAACAGAATTAAGCTATAGTTGAAATTACACCATTTTCTTCTCCAAAACTATTGGATACAAAATAGTCAGCCTGGCTGTCGTTTTTCCATTCTGTTCCGTCGATCAAATAACGGAACTGGAATTCTTTTCCAGCTTCCAGTTCGAGAGTAGCTGTAAAGTCTTTTGACTTAAGCAAAGTCATTGGTTCTGCAGTTTTATCCCAATTGTTGAAGTCGCCCAGCAACTGCACTTTTGCTGCTTCTGGTGCGTCTGCTGCATCCAATCGGAAAGAAACCTTGCAAACAGGTTTCGATTTAAGAAATTGTTTTTTAAAGCTCATAGTTCAAAAATTATAATTCAAAATTTTGTATTGACGAAGCAAAAATACCGTAATGTTTTCATGTGGATATCGCTAAGTAGCTGTGTGAAAATTATTTAGTAATATCTTGATGATAAATTAACTTTGAAATCGGATTGTATGTTGAAATTCAGCAACTTATGAAAATATGTGGTTTTGTTAACACAAGATTAAGAGACTCATTTTCAGCGGTCTGTTTTTTATCCGGATGCTTTTTTGCCTTTTTTTGCTTCATGTTTTGATGTTCGTATACATGCTGTATCTTTGCTAAAAAAAGCAATGTCTGCAAAAGAAATCCGCATCGTTTTTATGGGAACGCCCGATTTTGCTGTCGGGAGCCTAAGTGCTTTGGTCGAAAATGGATATAACATTGTTGGTGTAATTACAGCTCCTGATAAACCTGCCGGAAGAGGTCGGCAGCTTAGTGAATCGGCAGTGAAAAAATACGCTGTCGAAAAAAATCTGAAAATCCTTCAACCTGAAAAGCTTAAAAATCCGGAATTCATGTCGGAACTTGAAGGTCTGAAAGCCGATTTGCAAATTGTTGTTGCGTTCAGGATGTTGCCTGAAATGGTTTGGAATATGCCACCAATGGGCACATTTAATCTGCATGCTTCGTTGTTACCGCAATATCGCGGAGCAGCACCACTTAACTGGGCAGTTATAAATGGCGAAACTGAAACGGGCGTAACTACTTTTTTACTTTCGCACGAAATTGATACCGGCCAGATTATTTTTCAGGAGAAAGTAGCCATTGCTGAAAACGATACCGTGGGCGATTTGCACGACCGAATGATGGGAATTGGCGCTGGTTTGGTTCTAAAAACAGTCGATGCACTTGCCTCTGGATCGGTACAGCCTGTCGATCAGACTTTGCTGATTCAAGATCCGGCGAAAATAAAGCAGGCGCCCAAAATTTTTAAGGAAGATTGCCGAATTGATTGGACAAAAGATACTGAATCGGTCAGGAATCTGGTGCGTGGCTTGTCGCCATATCCAACGGCCTGGACTGAATTTGAACATATAGAGAAAAAGGAAATGTTGGGAGCGAAGATTTTTGCTGTCTTGCGCGATTTGGGAAGCATGCCTGCGGCTCCTGGAACGATTCGCACTGATGGAAAAAAATACCTGAAAATTGCTTGTCCCGACGGCTGGCTTGCGGTGACCGATATTCAACTTTCAGGAAAAAAGCGTATGAAAATTGATGAGTTTCTGAGAGGATTTCAGCAGATAAACGACTGGAAAGTGAAATTATAAGAAACATAAAAAGGCAAAAGTGAAGGGTTTTTCAACTTTTGCCTTTTTACTTTTGCCTTTATTTTACTTCTTTTTCATAAAGGTTATGATCAGGAAATAAACAATAAAACCCAGTGAGATAGACACCAGTTCAATGCCAAAAGGTAACATGCTGTTTTGCAAAAAATCGCGATACATGTCTTCATCCACCGGACTTGGTGTCATCCGGTCGATCAGGATGAATCCGATTCCTCCAAAGAATGCAACTAAACCCCATTTCAACGAAGGATATTTGTGTACCTCCTGATTTTCAATGCTGGTTGATTCAACTTTCTGATTCAGAATTCCGGCGTCATCAAAATGTCCGGCTTTAATTATTTTTCGTTTCAGTAGGAAATCAGTAAAGTTTTTTATTACCTCGTAAATCGCGTAAAAAATTACGGCTGCCATTAATACATCATAAATTCGCATAATTTCAAATTTTTAGTGTTTGTAAGATGTGACAATGTCTGTCTGGAAAATGTTGCAACGAATCAAGTTTTTTTTCTGCAAAAAATGTCAGTAATTCATGCAACATTTAAAAGGTTATCGTTGTCAAATCTGCTGTATGAATGATGCTGAATTAATAAGCCAGATATTAAACGGGAATATGAATGCCTTTACGTTTTTGGTAAGCCGTTACCAAAAGCTTGTTGTTCACATTACCGGGCGGTTGATTCAGCGTCAGGACGAACTTGAAGATATTTGTCAGGAGGTATTTTTGAAAGTTTACCAAAATCTTGGCAAATACCGAAGCGAAAGCAAACTTTCGACCTGGATTGCAACCATTGCCTACAATACAAGTATTAATTATTTGCGGAAATTTAAAAAGGGCGATGAATTAAATGTTGAAGACACAGCGGAATACCGCAAATTAACAGATACAAAACCAGGTGATTATGAGCGCGCTGATTTACACTTGTTCATTAGGGAACAAATTGAATTGCTGCCTGTTAATTACCGAAGTGTGCTGACTTTGTACCACCTGGAAGAATTTTCGTATCAGGAAATTGAACAGATAACCGGCATGCCTGAAGGAACAATTAAAAGTTATTTGTTCAGAGCAAAGGCCATTTTAAAAGAAAAACTTAAATTTATCGTTGACGAAAACAGCTTAAAAACAGTAAAGGAGATTAGTCATGACTAAGGATGAACTGGATTTGATCCTGGAAAAATCGTTTAAAAAGGAACCCGAATTTAATTTACCGGCTGACTTTGCACAGAAGCTGACTTTTTCGATTGTTCGTAAACAACAATGGAAAAATGATCTGA
Source organism: Prolixibacteraceae bacterium (assembly GCA_963677955.2). Taxonomy (GTDB): domain Bacteria; phylum Bacteroidota; class Bacteroidia; order Bacteroidales; family Prolixibacteraceae; genus Aquipluma. Next base: position 704,221 of record CAXXQR010000001.1, on the reverse strand, counting down.
ATGAATATCTGGTAATAATCGGTGTTTTGACTTCGTTGTTTGCTGCAGTTGCAGGTTTTTATTACTTCATCGATAAAACGTTTGTTCTTGAAGTTTTCAACCTGGTATCAGCCCATATCATTCAGGTTGTTTTAGTAGGTTTTATCCTGAATTTTATTCTGTTTACCGACCGTGTGCTTCTTCGTTTCTTATTCAATAAGTGGAGAAGAATCTGACAAACAAGAGACAAGTCGAGAGTATCACTGATATGCTTATTTAACCGCAGCTTTTTACTTTTGCCTTGAAACTATCCTTTCCGTGGTTTCTTTTTCCGCAGATAAATAACTTGTCCTGCAACAGGCTCATCGCCGTATTTCATGCGGTTGCGTCTAAGTAACGGCTTCAATTTCAGGGCAAATTTTTGCGAAATATAGTGCATTGTGTCGTCTTCTTCAGCAACATATCGTTTGTGCCGCCGGTCTGCTTTTTTATTTTTGGCTTCTGTGTAAAGAATTTCATTTTCCTGCGGTTCACGGCCTTTCGAAAAGTCGTTATAAGTCGATAATTCCCAATTCTTCATTCCCAATTCTTTGGTCAGACTTTCGTAAGTGTCGCCGGGACCAACAACAATCGTGCGCAAGCCGTTTCGCATTTCAATTTTATGGTTGGCGCTTGGCCGCACAAGTCTTGCAGTTGGCGTTTTTGTCTGGGCGGGTTCGTGTTGTAACGATGCAAGCTGGCGGTTATCACCATATTCATCAAAAAGATACAGCTTAAAATCTTCGATGATCTTAATCAGTCTGTCTGCATATGTCGGATCAGTTGCATAACCGGCTTTTTTTAGTCCACGGGCCCAACCAACGTAGTCTTTCGGATCGAGCTGGAACAGGAAGCTGTATCGGCTACTGTTCATCAGGAAATTACTGTGGTCGATGTAAGAAGCCTCTGCGTGTGCATATCTTCGGAAGCATTCGTGGCGGGCGTCGTCATCGTGATAAATCTTTCGGCCTTTCCAGTCGCTTTTGCATTTAATGCCAAAATGGTTGTTCCCTTCGGTGGCTAAAACACTGTTGCCGTTCTGCGATTCCCAACATCCCTGGGCTAACGTGATACTGGCCGGAATGCCGCTTCGCTCCATTTCAGAAATGGCCAGAGGATAGAATTTTTGAATGTATTCGTCCCTGGTTGTTTGTTTGTTCTGAGAAAAACCTGTTGTGAAAATGAAGAGCGATAAAAGAGGTAAAATATATTTAAGCATAATAGTCGTTTGGTGTGCTTGGCAAAAATAACAAAATGTTGCAAGTTAGAACCGTTGGCGAATAACAAGTATTAACGTACATTTGGCAAAAACTGTTTAGAATGAAAACGTCAGAAATCAAGATTGTTGTATATCAGTACGAAACAATTGATGAACTTCCTGAAAATGACAAGCTAATTTTATCTGAAGCCAGGAAGATTACAGAATCGGCTTATGCGCCTTATTCCGGCTTTCATGTTGGTGCAGCAGTTTTGCTCGGAAACGGGAAGATATTTACCGGGAACAATCAGGAAAATTCGGCTTATCCTTCAGGTTTGTGTGCCGAACGTGTGGCTTTGTTTTATGCCAACGCCAATTATCCCGATTCAGAAGTGAAAACTATTGCGGTTTCTGCCGCCAAGAACGGTGTTTTGGTTGATGAGGCTGTAAAACCCTGTGGCTCATGTCGTCAGGCACTGGCTGAGGCCGAAGTCAGGTTTAGCAACCCAATCCGGATAATTTTGGATGGTAGCGATTCGATTATAGTTTTAAATGGAGTGGAAAGCTTACTTCCCTTGAGCTTTTCCAAAAAAGCACTGTAAAACAAAAAAGGACTGCACCCAAAGATGCAATCCTTTAAACCAAACTAAACTAATTTGCATTATAAAATTTCAATCTGACGATTTGAGTTGTTTACTACTTCAACTTTTTTCGGCAGGGTAATGGTCAAAATGCCGTTTTTATGAGTTGCCTTGATGTCATTTATTTCCACATCTTTTGGTAACGCGAACGAACGCTGGAACGACGAATACCTGAATTCTGAACGAACGACTTTACCTTTTTCCTTTTCTTCTTTTTTGTCTTTCTTTTCAGAATAAACCAACAGGTAATCATTTTTCAGATCAATTTTGAAATCTTCTTTTTCGAGGCCCGGAGCTGCAATTTCAATTTCGAATTTTTCGTTTGTTTCGTAAATGTTTACAGCCGGAGACGATTTCCACGCTCCTTCTTCAATGTAGTTTGGAAGCAAATTCCCGTTAAAGAATTCATCAAATAATCCCGGTAAACTTCTGGTTTTAAATACTGGTAACATAACTTAATCCTCCATTTTTTTAATTAATATTTTTTTGTTTTTAATTGTTTTCGCTTGATATATTTCAAATCGAATACCAAGCTGTATTATGCTGATAATAAGTGACATAAAGTCATTTTGCCAGACAAAATTTCCGGGATGCCCATTCAATTGATGACATTTTTTCAGTTTTTTGAAGGTTCAGTTAAGGTTAAAAATAATTCACGCCTGAAAGCTGATTTCAGAAAAGGACTTCAATCACTTTTTCTTTGGAATGCTTTGATTCGAAAGAGTAAAAATCTAACTTTGCCGCCGATAATTTTACGCAATGGGGTGCCTTCCTGACGAAAGTTGGGGTAATTACAGGCTGAGATCACACCCACCGAACCTGATACGGGTAATGCCGGCGAAGGGATGGCGAAAGGGAATTACTTGCCTCATTGGTTATTCATTAACCATTAAAAAAACAAGAATGAAACGTATTTATTTGACATTGCTTTTGCAATGCGCAGTGTATTTGGCAATGGCCCAATTTACACTGAAAGGAACTGTGAAAAACGACACTGGCGACCGGCTGATTGGCGCCAACCTGGCAATTTCAAACAGTTTCAATGGAACAACTACCGATGTAAATGGCGCTTACCAGTTTAGCAATCTGAAAGCTGGAACCTACAAACTAACGGTGTCTTATCTCGGGTACGAAAAACAATCAAAAGAAATTAAGTTGACAGGTAACCAAACACTTGATGTTGTGCTGAAGCAGGATTTTATTTTGGCTGAGGAAGTTTTGGTTTCAGCCAACCGCGTTAAGGAAAAAACTCCTGTAGCTTATTCTACCGTTGAAAAATCAGAAATCAGCGAGAACAATATGGGGCAGGATATTCCGTATTTGATGGCGCTAACTCCCTCTTTTGTGGCTACCTCGGATGCCGGAACCGGCGTGGGATATACCAATTTCAGGATTCGTGGAACCGATTTGAACCGGATAAATGTAACAGTTAATGGCATCCCGATGAACGATGCCGAGTCGCACGGAACATGGTGGGTCGATATCCCAGATTTGGCTTCGTCAACCGATAATATTCAGGTGCAACGTGGTGTGGGAACTTCAACCAATGGAGCGGCCGCTTTTGGAGCGACCATTAATTTACAGACTTCAACCATTAATAAAGAGTCTTCTTCAGAATTTAGTTCGGCGGCTGGGTCGTATGGAACTGCAAGAAATTCGGTAGGTGTGAGTACCGGCCTGATCAAAGATAAATTTTCGTTCGATGCGCGGCTTTCAAAAGTAAGTTCAGATGGTTTTATCGATCGTGCTTCTTCCGACCTGAAATCTTTTTTTGTTTCAGGAGGATATTTTACCGAAAGTACAATTCTCAAAGTAAATGTTTTTTCAGGATTGGAAGATACTTATCAGGCCTGGAACGGCGTTCCTTCGGTTCGCCTGAACAACGATGCCGCTGGAATGAAACGTTATCTTGATCACTGGCTGTGGTCATCCAGTTCTGAACGCGAAAACCAAATCAAATATGATCAAATGATTAACTCAGACAGCAGGACTTACAACATGTATACTTACAAAAATGAAGTTGATCATTACCAGCAAGATCATTTTCAAATACTATACTCACACAAAATAAATGAGTTATTTAATGTAAATGCCAGTTTGTTTTATACGCCTGGTGAAGGTTATTACGAGCAATACAAGTACGATCAGAAGTTGGCTGATTACCTGATAACTCCACCTGTAGTGGGAGGAGATACCATCAAAAAATCGGATTTAATTCGCCGAAAATGGCTGGATAATGACTTCTATGGAATGACATTTTCCGTGAATCGGAAACAGGAGACTAGCGACTTTACATTTGGCGGTGGATATAATGTGTATGATGGAAATCATTATGGTAAAGTAATTTGGGCGCGCAACGCCGGTGATTCAGAAATGGATCACGAATGGTATCGCGGAACAGGTTTGAAGAAAGATTTCAATGTATTTGCTAAATACAATTACGAACTGGCTGAAAACCTGAATTTGTTTGCTGATTTTCAGTACCGCACAATCGATTATACAATTACCGGGCTGGACGATGATTTAAGAGACCTTACCCAAAAGCATAATTTTGAGTTTTTCAATCCCAAAGTTGGAATTTATTATCAGCTAAGCGAAAAGCATGATTTATATGCCAATTTTGCGCGAGGAAATCGCGAACCCAACCGCGACAATTATGTTGATGCCGATCCGCAGGGAAAGCAGCCCGAAGCTGAAACTTTGAATGATTTTGAATTAGGCTACAAATACAATTCAAAAAAGCTTGCGTTGGCCGTAAATGCCTATTACATGATGTATCGGGATCAATTGGTATTAACGGGCGAAATTAATGATGTGGGCGCACCAATCATGACTAACGTGAAAGACAGTTATCGCGCCGGTCTTGAACTTATGGCAGGAGTGAAACTGACTGAGAAATTGAAATGGGATGTTAATTTGACATTGAGCCGGAATAAGATTAAAAATTTCAAAGAGTTTGTTGACGATTGGGACAATGGCGGTCAAATTGAAAATAAACTTGGAACCACTGATCTGGCTTTTTCTCCGGATCTGGTTGCCAATAGCCAGATTAGCTGGATTGCTGCCAAAGTTTAAAAATAAACCTCCAATCTTTTTCTGTAAGCAAACAATACATCGACAATACGTCGAGCAACGACCGCAAGCTGAATGGTTATCTGGTGAATAATCTGAATTTCAATTATCAGGTGAAACAGAAATTTGCCAAAGAATTAAACCTTCATTTGATGGTAAACAATCTGTTCGATGCCAAATACGAAAGTAATGCCTGGGTTTATTCTTATGTCTACGAAGGGCAGCGATGGGCCATGGATGGATATTTTCCGCAGGCTGGAATAAATATTATGGCCGGATTGGATGTGAAATTTTAAATATAGGTAAATAACAAGAGGCTGTCTTAAATGTCATTGATCACGTCATCCTGAACTTGTTTCAGGATCTCAATACGCTGAACGTCAGATCCCGAAACGAGTTCGGGATGACTGAATGTCGAGTACCCCGACTTTTAAGACAGCCTCTATTTTTTACTTAAACAATTCTTTATTCGGTTCAGCGCCCATCGTAAATTCGAGCGTTCCGCCATCCATTATTTCCTGATGGGTAATGTAAGGACGATCAATAACCTGCCCATTTAGTTTCACTTCCTGAATGTATTTATTTGTGACCGAAGCCAAAGGCGCTTTCATTGTGAAATATTTATCCGGAGCAACTTCTATTTTGGCCTCCTGAACAATTGGTGATCCAAATTCATATTTCAAATCAGCCGGATTCACAGGGTAAAATCCCATCGCGCTGAAAACATACCAGGCCGACATTTGTCCGCAATCTTCATTTCCACACAAACCATCCGGTTTATCGGTGTACATTTTGGTTTGAATCTGGCGGTTCAATTTCTGAGTTCTCCAGGCACGCCCGGCATAATCGAAAAGGAAAGAAGTATGGTGTCCGGGTTCATTCCCATGTGCATAAGCGCCAATCAATCCTGAAATATCGTTCGAAGCTTTTTCGCCCTTCACACCTTCTTCAACTTTAAACAATTGATCGAGTTTGTCAGCAAACGGTTCTTTGCCACCAAGTAATTCAATCAAACCTTCCACATTCTGCGGAACCAGCCATAAATATTGCCAGGCATTTCCTTCGGTGTAATCGCTTCCTTCGTGGTTCGAAAAAGCTGGATCAAATGGCGTGGTCCATTTCCCGTTACTTAATTTTCCACGCATAAATCCAGTTTCAGGATCGAAATATTGCCTGAAGCTTTCAGCACGTTTACTGAAATAGGCTGCATCTTCTGTTTTTCCAAGTTTTTGTGCCACCGCTGCCACACACCAGTCGTCGATGGCCACTTCAAGCGATTTGGCTACCGATTGTTTAACTTTATCAGCAGGCATGTATCCAAGTTTGTCGTACAAACCCATTCCGTCACGATCGGCCATCGAAGTCGCTTTCATGGCTTCAAAAGCCAATTCCTGATCGAAGTCGCCGACGCCTTTCATTATAGCTTCAGCAATAACGGCAATTGAATGATTGGCTACCATGCACCAGGTTTCGTTTCCCTCAAGTTCCCAAACGGGCAAAACACCAGTTTGCTTGTAATGATCGAGCATTGTTTTTACCATATCGTTTACACGTGGCTGCTGAGTTAGGGTGAATAAAGGATGCAGGGCGCGATAAGTATCCCATAACGAGAAAACCGTGTACCTGTTGTAGCCTTCAGCTTTTTGAACATCACCTTTCACACCTTTAAATTCGCCGTTCGCATCGGAGAATAAAGATGGAGCCACCATGGTGTGATACAATGAAGTATAGAAAATTTTCTTCTGAACGGAATCATTGGATTGAACCCGGATTTTTGCCAATTCTTTTTCCCAGGCATCAGACGCTGCAGCTTTTGTGGCTTCAAAATCCCAGCCAGGCAACGATGAATCCAAATTAGCCAAAGCGTTTTCAGCGCTGACAGACGAAATACCAACTTTGGCCAGCACTTGTTTGGCCTTGAATTTCAAATATCCTACTGTTCGACCTTCACCGCCAACATTGGTTATTTCTGATTTCACGATTGGCTCCGAAAAACGTACAGCAAAATAAACATGCTGATCGGCTGCCCAACCGTGTGACAGCCTGGTTCCGGTTACCAAAAGACTATCGGCAACATTTAGAGCGGTTTCGTATGGTTTATCCCAGTTAATGGCAAATCCCAGATTAATCAAAAGGTTGTTTTCGCCACCTTCAGGGAAAGTGTAACGATGCAATCCGGCACGCTCGGTAACTGTAAATTCAGCTTTTATTCCTGAATTTTTGAGGGTTACTTCATAATATCCGGGACTAGCTGATTCCTGATCGTGGCTGTATTTCCCGGCATATCTGGTCACAAAGTCCGCATTGTTTTCTCCGTCCTGAAATGTAACTTCTTTGGCTACCGGCAAAAAGGAAATATCAGCCAGATCGCCAATACCGGTTCCGCTTAAATGAAGATGGCTGAATCCGGCCACAATACTATCAGAATAATGATATCCGGAACACCAGTCCCAGCCTTGAGTGCCATTATCGGGACTCAATTGAATTTGCCCAAACGGATATGCAGCACCCGGATAAGTGTGTCCGTGGTAACCTGTTCCGATAAACGGATCGACAAAGCTTGTTAAACGTTCTTCCTGAACTTGTTTGGGAGTCGGTGTATTGCATGCCGACAAAAACAACAGTAAAACTGAAAAAAATGAAATGAATTTGGTCATGAGTTGGTATTTAAAGAATTCAATGTAAAACTACACAATTGACAAAAGTTTACAAGAACATCGGGTGTATAAAACAAAAAAAGAGAACAACTTTCGTTATTCTCTTTTCGTGGGCGATGAGGGATTCGAACCCCCGACCCTCCCGATTTAATCGGGATTCCCTGAACCTTTTTGGATAAGCTCCTCCAATATTTTTCGATTTTTCCAGCTTTTCAATTGTACTTCTCTTTTTAATGCAAATTCTTTGGTTTCAAATTGCTCGGTAAATTTTATGATCCATGGTTTCCCGGTAGATGTAAATCCTTTATTTGAAGTGTTGTGGCGCTGCAACCTGCCAATAGGATCAGCAGTTGAACCGATGTAATATTTATCGAGTTTTCGGGAATATAGAATGTAGCAGTAGTACATTCCGTAAAAATAAAAAAGTCATCCGATTATCCGAATGACTTTTTGTGGGCGATGAGGGATTCGAACCCCCGACCCTCTGGGTGTAAACCAGATGCTCTGAACCAGCTGAGCTAATCGCCCTTTTTTTGAACGCGCTTTGTTTTTTAAAGCGATGCAAAGATAGATTCCTTTTTGATATCTGCAAACAAAATATTTAAAAAATATTACAAAATTTCTGCTACCACAAAAGTGCTTCCACCAACAAATACGAGATCGTTTTTCCCTGCATTTGCAAGGGCTGCAGAAAGAGCCTGACGAACAGTCGGATAACAATTTCCTTCAAGCCCGAATGCTTTCGCTTTGGCTGCGAGCTCTTCAGGTTCGGCAGCACGGGGAATGGAAGCTTTGGTAAAATAGTAATGCGCATTTGTTGGCAAAAGGGCTAAAACATTGCTTTGATCTTTATCGTTTACCATACCAATTACGATATGCAAGTCTTTCCATGCTGTTTGACTGATTTGTTCCACAACCAGTTTTATGCCCGCCTGGTTATGTCCGGTATCGCAAATCGTGAGCGGATTGTGCCCGATTATTTGCCATCGACCCAAAAGTCCGGTGTTCTGTGTTACTTGCAATAGTCCTTTCCGAATATTGGTTTCGGTTAAGTTCCAACCTTTCTCATTCAGGAAATCTATAGCTTTTAAAACTGTTGGTACATTGTGTCGCTGGTAAATACCAAGCAGGTCCAGTTTCAGGTCTGAAAAAAGCGACACTCTGTTTTTGCTGATATTTAAACTTTGCTTACCATCAAGAGTCAGCATTGAATAATCTGCTGCATATTCCTGATCAGCAAAAGCCAGATCAGTTCCGATTCTTTCGGCAAACTCGATGAAAACATTGCTGGTTTCCGGAGTAGTTTCGCCAATTACAACCGGGATGTCTTTTTTGATGATACCAGCTTTTTCAGTCGCAATTTTGGGCAACGTGTCGCCCAGCAAAGCCATGTGGTCGAAACTAATATTGGTAATTACCGAAACTTCAGGAGTAATAATGTTGGTTGAATCGAGCCGCCCGCCAAGTCCGACTTCAATGACTGCGATGTCGACTTTTTGCGATCTGAAATAGTCGAATGCCATGGAAACAGTTAGCTCAAAAAATGAAGGTTCCAGCTTTACTGACTCGTTTTTCTCTGTAAACAATTCTGTGAATTGAACGACTGCTTCTTCTGAAATCATTTCGCCATTAACGCGAATTCGTTCCCTGAAATCTTTCAGGTGCGGCGAAGTATAAAGCCCGGTTTTATAGCCTGATTCCTGCAAAACCGATGCTAACATATGTGAAACCGATCCCTTCCCATTTGTTCCGGCTACGTGTATAGTCTTAAATGAGTGATGCGGATAGTCAAACATTTCGTCGAGGCGAAATGTGTTATCGAGGTTGTCTTTGTAAGCTGCAGGGCCAGTTCGCTGAAACATAGGCAACTGGCCGTATAAGAAATCGAGTACTTGTTGATAGGTTTTCATCGGAGAAAAACTTATGAACATTAGTTGAAAAATAGAAAGCCAAAATTGAGAATTTAACAGGTATATCCGAAGTAATCCGTTCTTATTTTTCTAAATTTATGGAAACCTTAATGATTACGGAGATGGCGAAGAAAAAGCAAACTAAAATTTTCGTGCTGGATACAAATGTAATCCTGCATGATCACACCAGTATTTATCAGTTTCAGGATAACGACATTGTGATTCCGATTACTGTTTTGGAAGAACTGGATAAGTTTAAACGCGGGAATGACCCGATTAACTTTCAGGCGAGGGAATTTGTGCGCGAATTGGATGAAATTGTTGGCGATCAACTTTTTAACGGAGGCATTAAACTTGGCCCAGATAAGGGAAAATTGATTATAGAAACCGGGAAGCCTATTCCGGAAGAAATGAAACATTCGTTTCGCGAAGACATTCCGGATCACCGCATTTTGGCCATAGCCATGTACATTGGCCAGAAATTTCCTGACCGGCCCACCATCCTGGTCACCAAGGACATTAATCTCCGAATGAAAGCCAAATCGTTGAGAATTCAGTCGGAAGATTATTACAACGACAAGGTCAAAGACATTCAAATCCTGAATAAAAGCGTCACCGAATTAGAGAACTTTAACGATACGCTGATCGAAAAGCTGTACAGTGAAAATTCAATCCCGGTTGAACAAATGGAACTGACAGAAGCTCCCGACATCAATGAATATTTTATCATAAAGTCGCCAAAAGCCAGTGTTTTGGGACGTTACGACGGCGGCTTGAAAAAAATGATCCGGGTTGAGAAAAAAACTGCATACGGAATCAAACCACGCAATGCAGAACAAACGTTCAGTCTCGATGCTCTTTTTAACCCCGAAATAAAATTGGTGGCTTTGACTGGAAAGGCTGGTACCGGAAAAACTTTGCTGGCTCTTGCTGCAGCTTTGGAACAACATAAAAGCTTTGGACAGATTTTACTCGCCCGTCCAATTGTGGCGCTGAGTAACCGCGATCTTGGATTTTTACCAGGCGATGCACAGGAGAAAATCAGTCCGTACATGCAACCGCTGTTCGACAATCTTTCGGTAATCAAGCATAATTTTAATTCCAGGAGCGCTGAATATCAGAAAATAGAAGAACTTCTCAAGGAAGAGCAACTGGTAATTACACCACTGGCGTACATCCGTGGCAGAAGTTTATCAAATTCATATTTCATCATCGATGAGGCTCAAAACCTGACTCCACATGAAATTAAAACCATTATTACGCGTGCCGGTGAGGGAACCAAATTGATTTTTACGGGAGATCTTCAGCAAATTGACTCACCTTATCTCGACATGAAATCGAACGGACTGGCTTATATGACCGAAAAAATGAAGGATCATGAAATCTTTGCACATGTCAATCTGGTAAAAGGCGAACGCAGTTACCTGGCTGAATTGGCAAGTGATCTACTCTAGTCAATATAAGGCCACAAAGGCGCAAAGGCACGAAGAATAAACACATGAATTTTCAACCATTATCGCAGAAAGAAGAACTGATTGGAAAGGCCATTGTTAACGCAGCCTACAAAGTTCATCATTCTCTTGGACCCGGATTGCTGGAAAGAGTATACGAAGTATGTCTTACTCATGAACTGCAAAAGGCTGGATTTGAAGTTAAGCTTCAAGTGGATATTCCTATAAACTATGATGGCATAACATTTCTGGAAGGATTGAGATTGGATATGTTGGTTGAAGATTTGGTAATTATTGAATTAAAAGCAGTCGATTTAATGAATCCGGTTTACGAAGCGCAGATTATAAGTTATCTCAAAATGACCAAATTAAGATTAGGTTATCTAATCAACTTTAATGCCCCATTGATTAAGGAGGGAATACAAAGATTTCGTATGTAAAATGAATTAATTAAATCTTTGTGACTTTGTGTCTTAGTGGCCTGTAAATTATTGAGGTTTGATATTTTTCATACTTTTGCCTGCTGAGAAACAGAAAGGGATTTTAATGAATTATTCAGGTAAAAGGGCATCGTTTTATACACTGGGTTGCAAGCTCAATTTTTCAGAAACATCAAGTATTGCCCGTCGTTTTGAAGATGTCGGGTTTCAGCGTGTCGATTTTCAGGAACTTGCCGATGTGGTTGTTATCAATTCATGTTCGGTAACGGCTGAGGGCGACAAGAAAACCCGCAATATTATTCGTCAGGCTGTTCGCAAAAATCCTGAAGCAGTTGTCGTTGTCACCGGTTGTTACGCCCAACTTCAGCCCGAAATAATTCAGAAAATAGAAGGAGTTGATCTAATTGTTGGTTCCGGAGAAAAGCTGAACATTCCTGAATATTTGGGCGATCTGACTAAAAGAGAGCAGACTGAAATTCACATTCAGAAGCCGAAAGAAATCAAAAAATATTTTCATGCGTATTCGTTTGGCGATCGCACCCGAAGTTTCCTGAAGGTTCAGGACGGTTGTGATTATTATTGCACGTATTGCACCATCCCCTTTGCCCGTGGCCGGAGCCGGAACGACAGTATTCAAAATACGGTGGCTGAAGCCCGCGAAATCGTGGCAAAAGGCACTTTGGAGATTATACTCACCGGGGTAAATATTGGAGATTTTGGCAAAACAACCGGAGAAAGATTCGTCGATTTACTGAAAGAACTCGACCATGTGGAGGATCTTAAACGTATTCGAATTTCTTCAGTTGAGCCAAATTTACTAACTGATGAAATTATCGAATTTGCTGCGCGTTCGCAACGAATTATGCCACATTTTCATTTGCCACTTCAGTCGGGTTCAAACGAAGTTTTGTCGTTGATGAAGCGAAAATACAAACGCGAAGTGTTCGAAAGTCGGGTAGAGAAGATTAAAGCAGAGATTCCTCACGCGTTTATTGGAGTGGATGTTATTGCCGGAACGAATGGCGAATCCGATGAATATTTCCTCGATTCGTACCGGTTTATTGCTGATCTGGAAGTTTCGCAATTGCATGCATTTCCATATTCTGAAAGACCAGGAACCAAAGCGCTCGAACTGAAACCAGTCATTCCGGTTGAAGAACGAAAACAAAGAACTCAGCGATTGATCGCGCTTTCTGATCGGAAAACTGCGCATTTCTATCACGAAAATTTAGGAACAATCCGCGAAGTTCTTTTTGAGGAAGATAAAAAAAAAAAAACGATTTCAGGATTTACGGACAATTATATCAAGGTGGAAACTGAATATCACGGTGATATGGAAAACCGGATCATTCCCGTAAAACTCGAAAACATATTGCCTAACGGAAACGTTTGGGGAAAGGTCCTTCGATAGGCATAGGAAAAGGACCACACAGCAGAAGAAATCTAAGATTTGGAATATGAATTTTTTAAACATACAACTATGAATCTCGAAATACTTTGTACCCAGGTTCAGGGATTAGCCCGTGAAGTTGGCCGTTTTATATTTGAAGAAAGCCGGAAATTTACAACCGAGGATATTATTCACAAAGGGAAAGCCGACATGGTGACTTATGTCGACAAAACTGCTGAGAAAACCATTGTTGCCGCGTTGCGTGAGTTGTTACCCGGTTCTGGTTTTATTGCCGAAGAGGGAACTGCAAAAGATAACGGTGAGAAATACCGTTGGGTAATCGACCCGCTCGATGGCACTACGAATTTTATTCACGGTATTTCGCCCTTTTGTGTGAGCATTGCCCTGATGGAAGATGATGAAATTATCATGGGAGTTATTTACGAAATCAATCTCAACGAGATGTTTTATGCCTGGAAAGGCAGCAAAGCGTATTTGAACGGACAGGAAATTCATGTGTCGAAAGCTGCAACAACAGCCGATTCGCTCATTGCCACCGGCTTTCCGTACTACGACTTTTCGAAGCTTGATAAATACCTTGAGGCCATGAATTTTTTTATGCGAAACTCACATGGGATGCGTCGTCTGGGATCGGCTGCTGCCGACTTGGCTTATGTGGCTGCCGGAAGATTTGAAGGTTTTTACGAGCACGCCCTGCATTCGTGGGATGTAGCTGCCGGAATTATTATTCTGAAACAGGCCGGTGGAAAGGTCAGTGATTTCAACGGTGGTGAAAATTACCTGTTTGGCGGTGAGATGATTGCCTGCAATGCCAATTATTTCGATGAATTCTATGAAATAGTTCACAATTATCTGGGGTAAATTGAATTTATAATCATTCCGTTTCCCCGTTTCCTTTTGCCTTTCTCCGGAACAAATTTTAACGCCTTCAGGAATTTGCCTGTCTTAATTTTGTTGTAAATTGCAACAAACTAACAATCCGTAAAATGGTCGAAAAAGAAATTGCCCTAATCGATAAACAACTTGAAAGCCTGAACGCTAAAAACTTTGACCTGGAAGCCTGGAAAAGTCACACCATAATTTTTCTGGAACGAATTTTTGGCAAAGAAAGCAGCAAGGTGCGCATGATTAAAGAACTGAATTACAATTATTCGAGCTGGAGCTTGCGCGATGCTGCCGGAACCGGCAAAGATTCAGATCCGGTTATTTTAAAAGCCCGCGAAATTCTGGAAGCCACTAAATTGGAGCTTGAACATTTGGGCATTCCGAAGCAGGAAGAAGAAAACCTGAAAATCTGGTCGTTGCTCGAAGAAGAAATGACAGGCAAACAGATTAAAGAAATTCGATTAATTCTTCAATCGGACGAGCCTGAAAAAATGGAAAAGATTGCTAACATTTTGTACAATCTCGAAAAGGAAAATATGGCAGTAGTTCTGGCCAAACTTCTGGTTCCGTAAGCAAAAGATCAGTATTCTGTCATCATTTCTCTATAATTCGATTCTTCTTTCAACCAATTTTTCATGAGTGTTTCCAAAGTAGCCATTGTTATCCTGAACTGGAATGGTGCGAAATTGCTGCAGCAGTTTTTGCCATCGGTCGTCGAATTCAGCAAAAACGACTTTAGTGAGATCATTGTAGCCGACAATGGTTCGACCGACGATTCGCTCTTGATTTTGAATGAAAAATTTCCGGAAGTAAAAATACTCGACCTGAAAGAAAATTTCGGTTTTGCAAAAGGCTATAACGAAGCGTTGAGTCAAATTGAGGCCGATTATTTTGTCATTTTAAATTCAGATGTTGAAGTAACTGAAGGATGGCTCAATTCTCCCTTGAGTTTAATGGATGCCAATAAAAATATTGCGGCTGTTCAGCCCAAAATTCTCAGTTATCACCGAAAAACACGGTTCGAATATGCTGGAGCAGCTGGTGGTTTCATCGACAGATATGGATATCCGTTGTGTCGCGGGCGGCTTTTTAACAGAGTTGAATCAGACCATGGTCAGTACGATAATACCATTGACATATTTTGGGCAACCGGAGCCTGCATGTTTGTGAGGGCAAATGTTTTTCACGAAGCCGGCGGTTTCGATGCTGATTTCTGGGCACACATGGAAGAAATCGACTTGTGCTGGCGCCTGAAAAATAAAGGCTACCGTATTGTTTACACCCCGAAAAGCAAAGTGTTTCATCTTGGAGGCGGATCGCTTTCGTACGACAATCCACACAAGCTTTTTCTGAATTTCAGGAATAATTTGTGGCTTTTGTATAAAAACCTGCCTACAAAGAATCTTGTCCCGATATTGTTTATGCGCATGGTTCTTGATGGTCTTGCAGCTTTCAAACTACTGGCCGAATTTAACCTGAACGGGATTCGGAGCGTTTTGAAAGCGCACTGGCAATTTTGGATTTCAATTCCACAATTGCATACCAAACGTAAATTAATTCAGAAGAATAGGCCCAAAAAGCAAATAGATGAAATTTTACCGGTAAGTATTGTCTACCAATTTTATATCCGGAAAAGAAAGCGTTTCAGCGATCTTCTGTTATAATTCCTGAAAAATCTGGATAAAAAAATCCATCTTTTTAAAAGATGGATTCGCTGGAATAATTAAAATCTTATGTTTTAGTCTTTCAAATAGTCAATCTGTACCAAATCGTTCCAGATCGGATCTTTTGGTGGTTTTGCCACAATCTTTACCGGAACTTTTGTGACCGGATGAATAAATTCAATTTTTCGGGCATGCAGGTGAATACCCCCATTTTCGTTTGAGCGTGCTGCACCGTATTTCAGGTCACCTTTAATGTGCAGACCAATGCGGTTTAACTGCGCCCGAATCTGATGATGGCGGCCAGTCTTCAGGTCTATTTCCAGCAAATGATAATTGCTAAGTGTGGCCACATGGCGGTAATTCAAAATTGCTTCTTTGGCGCCCTTGCGTTCCTTGTTGTGCGCGTGCGACTTGTTTTTCTCCTCGTCTTTTAGCAGCCAGTGGTGTAGTGTTCCTTCTTCTTCTTCCGGAAGCTTGTCGACCACAGCCCAGTACGTTTTTTTCATAGCTTCCTTGTCCTGAAACATTTCATTCAGGCGGTTTAGGGCTTTGCTGGTGCGTGCAAAAAGAATGACACCACTGGTTGGTCGGTCGAGCCGGTGTGGCGAACCCAAATAAGCATCGCCCGGTTTTTTGTATTTTACTTTGATGTATTCCTTTACTTTGTCGATCAAAGTTTCGTCGCCGGTTTTGTCGCCCTGAACGATTTCGCCGCAAGCTTTATTCACAGCGATAATATGATTATCTTCGTATATGATTTCCATTTTTACTTTAGTATTGTTGTCGTGTAAATTATCAAATAACCAAACCCAGCGCAACGTAAACCTGAAACTCTGAACTTGAAACTTGATTAATACTGCTCCTTCTCGTTCGGGAAATCTGCTGATTTTACGTCCTGAACGTAATGGTTTACAGCGCCCTGAATTTCATCAGCTAAATTTAGGTAGCGTCTCAGGAAACGGGGAGAGAATGATTGCGAAATTCCGAGCATGTCGTGAATCACCAATACCTGGCCATCGACACCGCCACCCGCACCAATTCCGATGACCGGAATTTTTAACGATTGTGCAACTTTTGCGCCTAGTTCTGCCGGAATTTTTTCGAGTACAATGGCAAAGCAGCCAACTTCTTCGAGCAATTTGGCATCGTCAATAAGCTTCTGAGCTTCAGCTTCTTCTTTGGCACGAACGGTATAAGTTCCGTATTTATTGATCGATTGCGGCATCAGTCCCAAATGTCCCATCACAGGTATTCCTGCTGATAGAATCCGCTCAACCGACTCGATAATTTCTTTTCCACCTTCCACTTTAACTGCATCGGCATGGGTCACTTTCATAATTTTGATGGCTGAATTCAATGCTTCAAGCGAATTTCCCTGGTACGAGCCGAAGGGCATGTCTACCACAACCAACGCTCGGTTGACTGCTCTCACAACTGATTTACCATGATAAATCATTTGATCGAGCGTAATTGGCAAAGTAGTTTCATTTCCAGCCATAACGTTCGAAGCCGAGTCGCCAACCAGAATCACATCAATTCCGGCCTGATCGACCAATTTGGCCATGCTGTAGTCGTATGAGGTTAGCATGGCAATTTTTTCGCCTTTCAGTTTCATTTCTGAAAGTGTATGCGTGGTAACACGTCGTATTTCTTTATGGACTGACATAACCCTTTCTTTTTAGTGTGGCTACAAAAGTAAGAATTTATGGATTGGAATATCCAGATTCTTTTCGGTAAAAGATTTTGTGTGCTGAACGTGTTGGTGCTCAGAAGGAACACAAATTGGGTTAAGTATAACCAGATACCGTAAGTTTGTGCCTGAACTTTCAAAAATCCCGAAAAAGATAGACGGAAATCTTTGAAGTTTAATGCGCATCGGCCTTCATTTTTCCCATTGTATTTATTCATTAATACAATGATAACAGTAGAGAGTTGTCTTAAATTGTATCATCATCTTCAGTATATCTGAACTAAAAGATTTATTTAATTATGACAACCAGTGGCATCATATTTGTTATGTAAATCATTTTTAATAAAACCATAAATCAATAATTATGAGAACCATATTGTTGTTAATTTGCATTCTGGGAGTTAATGCTGTTTCAATGTCTCAGGATAAAAGTTTCGACTTATCGCAGTACAAATTTCCGGATTACAAGCGGCACCAACTGGATTTTAGTTTTAATTCGAACGGGAACAGTACATCCTACTCTGATATTTATAGTTACAATACTGATGGAACAGCCAGAAAGTTTGACTATAAAAGTTCAAATAATACTTCCGGCTTAAATCTGGATTACAGTTACATTAAAAGCACAAGGAAACGGATTGAAACGCTTAATTCCTCTTTTGCCGGCTCATATCAATTCTTCAAATCAGTTAATCCAGGTGTAACCACAACGCGAACAGAGCCTTATCTTCAATTTGATATAAATGGAGGTGAAGCTTATTATTTAACTGAAAACAAATGGTTCCTGGAAGTTGATCCACAATTTCATTCTCTGTTTAGTAGTTCAATTCACCGTTCGACAGGTACGGATAAAACAAAAAATAGCAGTAACTATCTTAGTGGTAGTTTGGGAGTCGGTGGGGGATATGGCCGAATTGAAAATGTTACGGAATTCTGGCAGGCTTATTACATTTTGGAAGGACTGAAAAAACAAGGATTGCTTGCACGTGAGTCTTCAACTCACGACGTTTACAAGCTTGCTACTTTGGCTTCACTGCTGAAAAGTAAACGGTTTTTTGATGCCCGGATTAAGAAAATGGATGAAATGAAATCGCTCGATTCGCTGATGCATGAATCCGGAATGATAGAAAATACAGACATTTCTTATTTCAATATTCTAAATGATTATTGGAGTTTTGCAAATATCTCAACCAGGATGACAGGTCGGAGACTAAAATTTCTGGTTACTCCTTACATATCACACAACTTCTATAAACAAGATAACGGACAAAAATATACGAGCAATTCAACATCACTGAGATCGGAGATTGATTTTCAGTGTAATAAACAAATGAATTTATTTTGGGAAAGAAACTTTTACTTAAATCTGGCTAATGTGACGAGTGTCCATCAGGACGGAAGCCCGACATATAAATCCCCAAATAATGCACTTCAGATATACTCTGCTTTCAACTTGAATTACTATCCTAATTTTAGGACGCAAATAAAAACATCATTGGTTTATAATGTCTTTCAGTCTCCGGATAAACTTAATCAGGACAACACCGCTTATTTAAACTCGTGGTTCAATAACCTGTCTTTATCCGAACATGCTTATTATTATATTTCTCCTCAATTGAGGGCAGAGGCTAATATCGGAATTAGCTATGTCGATCAGTTTGCTGGAAGTACGCAAAAAGACAGGGTTCATCTTTCCTATAACCTTGGATTTAACTATGCTATCTTCTAAATCCTTATAAAACAACAAAGCCGGTTCGAAAGAGCCGGCTTTGTTGTTTGCATTGTTTATACTCTCAGGAAAATTCCTTTTTTGTACATGTAGTAAAGTAATAACCATGCCACAGAGATTTCTCCGGCTACGGCTATTACCTCGCTGATATCTCCAAAGATAACCGTCCATCCGAACAGAAGCTTTGTATTTACATCGACAAACCGACCAAAAAGGTAAATAAAGATTGAATTCATACCAATGACTCGGAAGAAGAACGACCATTTTTTCCAACCTTTAATATCAATGATCCAATAAAACAAAGTTATGAGCAAAAAGCCGATACCGCTTGTCAGCAAATTGAAACTGGCAGTCCAGCATGCTTTAATGAATGGATAAAATGTGCTTAATATTAAAGCAAAAGCGATGGTTGAAACTCCAATCAAAGATAGAGTTTTCACTTTCTTCATGTCACCGGTAGTTTTATCTCGCAAAAAATGTCCGGCAACAGTTCCCATCAGCGTCACCGAAATGGCAGAAACAATACACAACAAACCTTCCGGGTCGAAAATTTTTCCGTGAAGTCTGCCGGGAACCAACATCCGGTCGATATATCCGTTAATGCAACCTTCCGGAGTTAAAACACCGGCGCCAATGCCGGGAACCGGAATGAGTAACTGGACGATTCCGATGCCCAGTAAAATACCGCCCAGCCAATACAAGCGTTGCTTAAATGA
This sequence comes from Prolixibacteraceae bacterium, assembly GCA_963677955.2. Lineage (GTDB taxonomy): Bacteria > Bacteroidota > Bacteroidia > Bacteroidales > Prolixibacteraceae > Aquipluma. Next base: position 684,739 of record CAXXQR010000001.1, on the reverse strand, counting down.
TTTGCTGTAAATGGTGATTAAAGCAGCAAACAAATAGCCCAACCCAATTTGCCCCAAAACGCTGGGGAAACGTGGATTTTCGAAGCCGTTCTGGAAAACGCCGTTATATATCCAACCCAGTAAAACGAGGGTAAGTCCGCGGGTTATCACTTTTTTAGCCAAATCAGACTTTGGCACTTTCTTTTCGAGCTTTGATATCAATGCAAAGGGAATAGCAACTCCACTGATAAACATGAACAGGGGAAAAATCAAATCGTAAAAATGAAATCCGGCCCATGGAACATGCTCCATCTGGTCGACAACAGGTTTCAACCATCCGGCGCCGGTATATTTGGCAGTCACTTCAATAAGGGTGCTGCCGCCGGCTATCCAGAACATATCAAAACCGCGAAGAGCATCAAGTGACAGAAGTCGTTCGCGGGGAACTACAGGAGTTGGTTTGTGTTTCATAAAATGTGGTTTAAGATGGCTTGAAGTTAATTATTTCAGGCATTCTATTCAAATGAGAATATATTGTTATAAACTGCATTCGTTCAACGGTATAAATTAAATCAATGCTTTTTCTGAAGAAGAAAGCGACTTAAAAGTATGAATTTGCTGCGGTGAATGCCTGTTAAAATTTGGCCTGAATCAATAATATATAAACCAATGTGGACTGCTAAAAGTATCTATCTGGTTCAAAAATGGATTTGTCAGGACTTTTTGCGGTTTAGTAGAAGTCAAATTTCAGATTTCAATTTTTCGCTGTCTTTTTGTCACGCAAAGTGTCACGAAATTCGTGTGCCAAACGAATCGGGTGTCAATTTTGCCAGATTTTTTGGATTCAGGTTTATGGCATAGCGATTGATTGAAACTGTCCGGGAATCAATTTTTAGAAAATATAACAAGTTAAAATTATTATAAAATGGGAAAAATTATTGGAATTGACTTAGGTACCACAAACTCGTGTGTATCTGTTATGGAAGGTAACGAGCCTGTTGTTATTCCAAATAGCGAAGGCAAACGCACAACACCTTCAATTGTAGGTTTTGTTGAAAACGGAGAACGAAAAGTAGGTGATCCCGCAAAACGTCAGGCGATTACTAACCCTGCAAAAACCATTTCATCGATCAAGCGTTTTATGGGCGAAAGTTTTTCAAACTTATCGAAAGAAATTGCGCGGGTGCCGTATTCAGTTGTTCAGGGCGATAACAACACACCACGTGTATTGATTGAAGACCGCAAATATTCTCCTCAGGAAATTTCGGCTATGATTCTTCAGAAGATGAAGAAAACTGCTGAAGATTATCTTGGACAGGAAGTTACTGATGCCGTAATTACTGTTCCGGCTTATTTCAGCGATTCGCAGCGTCAGGCAACCAAAGAAGCCGGTGAAATTGCTGGTTTGAATGTTCGTCGTATCATCAACGAACCAACAGCTGCAGCTTTGGCGTATGGTTTGGATAAAATGCACCGCGAAATGAAAATCGCAGTATTTGACCTTGGTGGCGGTACTTTCGATATTTCAATTCTCGAATTGGGCGAAGGCGTATTTGAAGTAAAATCGACCGATGGCGACACTCACCTGGGTGGAGACGATTTCGACCATGTCATTATCGACTGGCTGGCTGATGAATTCAAGAAAGATGAAGGAATTGACCTGCGTCAGGATCCGATGGCTCTGCAACGTTTGAAAGAAGCTGCTGAAAAAGCAAAAATTGAATTGTCGAGCTCAACCCAGACTGAAATCAACCTGCCATACATCATGCCGGTGAACGGTATTCCAAAGCATTTGGTTAAAACATTGACACGTGCCAAATTCGAACAATTGTCTGACAAACTGATTCAGGCAACGATGGAACCTTGCCGTAAAGCCTTACAAAATGCAGGTTTGAAAGCAAGCGATATCGACGAAGTAATTCTGGTTGGTGGGTCAACCCGTATCCCCGCTGTTCAGGACAAAGTTCAGGCATTGTTTGGAAGAACTCCTTCAAAAGGTGTAAATCCTGACGAAGTAGTTGCCATTGGTGCCGCAATTCAGGGTGGTGTTTTGTCCGGAGAAGTAAAAGATGTGCTGTTACTTGATGTAACTCCGCTTTCTCTGGGAATCGAAACCATGGGTGGTGTAATGACCCGTTTGATCGAGTCGAATACAACGATCCCAACCAAAAAATCGGAAACATTCACTACGGCAAGCGATAATCAACCTTCAGTAGAAATTCATGTGTTGCAGGGAGAGCGCCCCATGGCAAACGGAAACAAAACCATTGGCCGTTTCCACCTCGACGGACTACCACCGGCTCCTCGTGGAGTTCCACAAATTGAAGTGATGTTCGACATTGATGCCAACGGTATTTTGCATGTAACAGCCAAAGACAAAGCAACCGGAAAATCGCAATCGATTCGTATTGAAGCATCTTCAGGTTTGACCGATGATGAAATCAAACGTATGCGCGACGAAGCTGCTGCCAATGAAGCTGCTGATAAAGCTGCACGCGAAAAAGTTGACAAGTTGAACCAGGCTGACAGTTTGATTTTCCAGACTGAAAAACAGTTGAAAGAATTTGGTGACAAATTGCCAGCTGACAAAAAAGGTCCGATTGAAGCCGCTTTAGCTAAACTGAAGACTGCTCATGGCGCTCAGGACATAGCTGGAATTGACGCAGCTACTGCCGAATTGAATACTGTCTTCCAGGCTGCTTCGCAGGAAATGTACAATGCACAGGCAAATGCGCAGCCAGGACCTGACGGAGGTGCACAAGGAGGAAACGGACAATCGGCTAATGCATCACAAGATGGTGAAGTAACTGATGTTGACTTCGAAGAAGTGAAATAATCTCCAAATTATTACACATTCAATAGCCCCTTTGGATTATCCCGAGGGGCTTTTGTTTTATACGGTTTGTCGGGTGACAAAAAGAAATAATCGCCTTATTTTTGTTTAACTGAGATTTATTCATTTAGAAATACTAACAAAAAATATTGGACATGGAATACAGAAAATTAGGAAATTCGGATTTGGACGTTTCTGTTGTGACATTTGGCGCATGGGCTGCCGGTGGCTGGATGTGGGGCGGCAACGAAAGTTCGGATGCCATTAAAGCCATTCAGGCGTCATATGATTTGGGTGTCACTTCAATCGACACTGCTCCGGTATATGGGCAGGGCACGAGTGAGGAAATTGTTGGGGAGGCAATCAAGGGTCTTCCACGCGACAAAGTACAGATTTTGACCAAATATGGTTTACGCTGGGATACCACAAAAGGGCAGCACTTTTTCGATAGTTTCGACAATCAGGGGAAAGCCATTAAATTGCACCGGTATTCCGGAAAAGAAAGCATTATTCGCGAATGCGAAGACAGTTTGAAAAGATTGCAAACAGATTACATTGATCTTTACCAGATTCACTGGGCCGATCCGACGACTCCTATTCAGGAAACAATGGAAGCGGTTGCAAAACTTATTCAGGATGGTAAAGTTCGATATGCAGGTGTTTGCAATTACAATGTACCGCAAATGACTGAAGCCGGAAAATATGTAAATCTGGTTTCTAACCAGGTTCCGTATAGCATGGTGAAACGCGATATTGAAAAAGATGTGGTTCCTTATGTGCTGGCGAACAACCAATCGATTTTAGCATACAGCCCTTTGGAACGTGGCCTTCTCACCGGGAAACTCAAACCTGAACATAAATTTGGCGAAGGCGATCATCGCGCAGGCGTTCCGTTTTTTCGCGTCGAAAACATCAGGAGAACGAACGCTTTTCTTGAAAAAATCAGGCCACTTGCCGACGAAAAGAATGCCAGTCTGGGTCAATTGGTAATTCGCTGGACGGTAGAACAACCGGGCATTACGATTGCGCTGGTTGGAGCGCGAAATGCCGAACAGGCCATTCAGAATGCAAAAGCGCTTGAAATAAAACTAACTTCTGAAGAAGTCGGATTTATTACCGGTGAGCTGAATAAACTGAAACTGGAATTGTAATTTGCAATTTATTGTAGTGAGGGTGTGACTTAAAGTCACACCCTCACTAGTTCTTAATAACTATATCAATGCTTTCCGATAACAAATGCTGTCTTCCATTCCAACATATTGCCCATAATTTTCTGTCCTGAAATATCCAGCTTTTGCATAAAGTCCCTGCGCTTCAACCTGACGAACACCAGTCTCGAGAACAGCTTTGGAATAACCTTCCTCAATCGCCCAGTTTTCAAGCTCCTGAAGCAAACCGGCCGACAATTTCCGGCCACGCATTTCAGGCTTAACAAACATACGTTTTACTTCAATGGTTTCCGGATCAAAGGATTTGAAACATCCACAGCCAACTGGATTTCCAGCAAAATAAATAACAATGGCATGTTTAATTTTGTCGATTTGGTTGTATCGTTCGTATTGTGCCTGAGTATCTCCATTCCTGATGTATAAATCCTGATCAAGTTCATTTACCATTTTTCGGAAATCCGGATTTTCACTGGTAGTCCGGAAGAATTTGATTGATTGAGTGGTTTGCATAGTTATTTCTAAAGCGATTAATATTAGTTTTTTGTCAGGTCCTCGAAAATGAAAAATCTGAAATCAGTATCAGGCGAAATAAATCTTTAATTTTACAGTTTGTAAAAATAAAAAATATGCGCGTATTTGTTTTCTGTTTAATCCTCCTTGTTTCAGGATCTGTGTTGGCTCAAAATTCGATTAATCAAACCGATGGGAAAGGCCAGAAGCAGGGTTTGTGGATGAAACGTGATTCTGAAGGAAAACTCATTTACAGGGGAACTTTTAAGGACAATAAACCTGTGGGTGAAATGAAACGGTTCCACCCGAATGGAAAAATAATGGCCATCATTAATTTCACGGAAAATAATGACGAATCTGATGCCCAGATGTTTGATGAACGCGGAAATTTGATCGCCAAAGGTAAATACACCGGACAAAAGAAAACAGGTGAATGGACTTACCTGGCCGATTCCAAAGTAGTTTTAACTGAAAACTATGTTGATGGATTGAAAGAAGGCTTGAGCAAACGGTTTTACAAAACCGGCGAGTTGCTGGAGGAATCAAATTGGAAAAACGATAAGCTTGACGGAGTTTACCGGTCGTTTTTTCAGGATGGGCAGGTTTATCTGGAATGCGAATATTCAAAGGGCCAATTAAACGGTAAATTCAAGTCGTGGCATGTTGACGGAAAACCTGAACTTGATGCCAGTTATTCGGAAGGGAAACAAGATCAGGACTGGAAATATTTCGATAAAGGTGGAAATCTGCAATACACGTTGAAATTCGATATGGGTAAGTTGTTAAATCCCGAAGTTCAGGACAGTGTTGATCATGCCCGGTCGGATGAATACAAAACTAAGGAAGACAATGTTCCGGACCCTGATCAATTCAGGCAAAATCCGGAAGAATATATGCGCTTGATGAAAAATCATTAATCCTGTAAAATGAAAATCAGGTTGCTTCTTATGTTGCTTTTGTTTGCAGGCATTGGTTTGTATGCGCAGGAACCAGCCAAAAATTCATATTGGGTAAAACTGAAAGACAAATCCGGAACTCCTTTTAGGATTGACAAGCCAGACGAATTTTTGTCACAGCGTTCAATCGCCCGACGGATCAGGCAGCACATCCCCATTGATGAAACAGATTTGCCGGTTTCTCCTGAATATGTCGATTCACTTCAACATCTTGGCCTTGAAATATTTCATACTTCAAAATGGCTAAACGGTGTAACAGTTAGAACTACTGATACTTTCCTGATCAAACAGATTGCAAATCTTTCGTTTGTCGCTTCAATTGAATTGACAAAACCTGGAAATTTATTGAAATCGTCGACTCAAAAATTCAGGATTGAAGATGCAAATTCTGATTATAACGCGGCAGATTACGGAACTGCGATTAGTCAGTTAACTATAATGAACGGCCAGTATCTGCATGAAAAGGGTTTTCGCGGTAAAGGAATTCAGATTGCCATTTTGGATGCCGGCTTTTGGCATGTCGACCGGATTGATGTGTTTGACAGCCTGCGAAGCGAAAATAGGATACTGGGAACGCGCGATTTTGTCGATCTAAATTCCAACATTTTTGAGCAACACACACATGGCATGAGTGTGCTTTCGTGCATGGGCGGCAATCTTCCGGGAAGTATGATTGGCACTGCCCCCGACGCGTCGTTTTATCTTTTCAGGACTGAAGATGCTTCAACCGAATATCCGATTGAAGAAGATAATTGGGTTTCTGCGGCTGAATTTGCCGATAGTCTGGGTGTCGATGTCATCAATTCTTCGCTGGGTTATTTTACGTTCGATGATTCCGAAATGAACCACACATACAAGGATATGGACGGCAAAACAACTCGGATAACCCAGGGAGCAAACCTGGCTTTTCAGAAAGGAATTCTCGTTTTTGCCAGTGCCGGAAATGAGGCGGCAAATTCGTGGAAATATATTATTGCGCCTGCAGATGGCGAAAATATTCTGGCAGTTGCAGCGGTAGATAAAACCGGGAAACGGGCATCTTTCAGTAGCGTTGGACCAGCTTTTGGTGGCGCTGTTAAGCCAAACGTGGCAGCGGTTGGTTGGTCAACTTATTTGGAAACCAGCGCCGGAACATTGGGCTATTCAAATGGAACTTCTTTCTCGTCTCCGGTTTTGGCTGGAATGGGAGCATGTTTGTTGCAGGCAAATCCGCTGGCCGATGTTCAGGAATTGAAAATGGCGATTGAGCAAAGCGCCAGTCAATACAATACACCCGATTCGCTGCTGGGTTTCGGCATTCCCGATTTTGAAAAGGCTGATCAGTATTTAAAGCTTCGGAATATCGATGTTTCTGACCAAGGGAGAACGTTTGTTGCTTCGCCAAACCCGTTTCAAAACTACCTGTTTGTGCAGAATTTGAATCCAACTTCAGGCCATGACGGATTGTTGAGCATTTACAATCTTCAGGGGGTGCAACTTTGGCAGTCAACTTTCAAAACTTCAGAGCCCGTTTTTTGGGAGAATCTTTCTACCTTGCCTCCCGGGTTTTTGATCCTGAAAATTGAATCTGAAGGCAAAAAAGAAGTGATTAAACTGATCAAAACGACCTAATGAGAAATCATTTGCCGGTAAAAATATACTGTTACGAGTTTCGGGACGCGAGTTGAAAAACCCGTAATCCGTAACACATATCTCGCAACCTATTAAATGAACGAAAAACAACATACACTTTTTGAGCTGCAGAATCAGGTGAAAAGCAGTCTGGAAGATTCGTTTGCGATGCCGGTTTGGGTAGTTGCTGAAATCAGTGAAATGTCGGTGAACCGAAGTGGCCATTGTTACCTCGATCTGGTTGAAACCGAGTCGGGAACTGATTCGGTTATCGCGCGATGCCGGGCAACTATTTGGTCGTACACATTCCGGATGTTGCGTCCGTATTTCGAAACCACAACGGGTCAGTCTTTTTCTCAAGGCCTGAAAGTGCTGCTTCAGGCCAAAGTTGAATATCACGAAGTGTATGGGTTTAGCCTGAATATTCGCGACATCGATCCGGTTTATACGCTGGGCGATCTGGCTCGTCAACGGCGCGAAATTATCAGGAGGCTTGAGGAAGACGGCGTTTTGGAAATGAACAAAGAGCTTGAACTTCCGATTGTCCCGCAGAAAATAGCAGTTATTTCGTCACCTACTGCAGCCGGATTTCAGGATTTTATGGACCAGTTGCACAACAATGAGCATCAGTTTGTTTTTTATACCAAACTTTTTCCGGCGGTAATGCAGGGCAACGAAGCACCGCGAAGCATTATGAATGCGTTGGAACTGATTTACGAATATGAAGACTTATTCGATGCCGTTGTAATTATACGTGGTGGCGGTGCTCAACTTGATCTGGCTTGCTTCGATCAGTATGAACTGGCCTTTCATGTGGCACAATTTCCCCTGCCGGTTATTACCGGAATTGGCCACGACAAAGACGATACGGTGGTCGATTTGGTGGCACACACCCGAATGAAAACGCCCACTGCTGTGGCCGAATTCCTGATTTCTGGGGCGCTGCGTTTTTCTCAGGAACTGGCCGAACTGGAACAGCAGTTTACCGAATTGATTACCGATCAGCTCGAAGCCCATAAAAACCGTTTGGCCGATGCAGCCGATCAACTTAATTTGCTGGTCAACCAATTGATTGCCGATCAGCAAAACCGGCTAAACATTTCACGAATTCAACTGGCAAATCTTTCGCAGTCATTCCTGAAAGTACAGCAATCGGAATTAAAGCAGATTTCGAGCGAGGTAAAAAGTAATACCAATCGCTTTGTTACGCGGCAGAACCATTTGCTCGATTATTCAGGCAATAAACTGAATTTCATTTTTCGTGAACAGGTTCTGAGAAACAGGAATCTTCTGAATCAGTTTGAGCATTTGCTAAAAATTCATTCATTCGAAATGGTCCGGTCTGAAAAGAGAAACCTGCACGGAATTGGTGAGAAACTTCGGTTGGTCGATCCGATGAATATTCTGAAACGTGGCTATTCACTGACAATGATTAACGGGAAAATTGTAAAATCAGTTGACCAGATAAAATCCGGAGATAAGCTGGAAACGCATTTAAGTGATGGAACCGTTGAAAGTACAGTGGAAAAAGTGTATAAAAAGAGCTGAGATGCTGAAACAAGTTCAGCAGGACGTTTTGAATTTATGGCTCAACCTGGAACTTTGAACTTGAAACTTTGAACTCATAAAATATGGCAACTAAAAAAGTAACTTACAAAGAAGCAATCACCGAGATTGAAGAAATCCTGGAAAAAATTGAAAATGAAGAATTGGATGTTGACGAACTCGCCGAGCAGGTCAGTCGCGTTTCGGCCCTCATTGCGATCTGTAAAGACAAATTGCATAAAACAGAAGCAGAAGTTGAAAAGATTCTGAACGATATGAATCAGTAATATTTTTTACAGATTTTATTTCGACTGATAAACCCGCACATAATCCACTTCATACCTGACCGGGAATTTCGTATGGTCAGGATTTCCACCATTGCCACCCAAAGCAAGGTTCAACAGAATATAATGGGGTTGGGTAAACGGATTAAAACCATCCGGATTTACAGTTTCTGAAAGTAAGGTAGTGTTCAGTAATTCATCATCCAGGTAAAGTTTGATGGATTCTGGCGTCCAGTCCATTCGCCAAACGTGAAATTTTTTCTCCCAATCCGGATCTTTCTCTGCAAAATGAGTGTAAGGAATTCGCTCGGTGTGCCATTGGGCTACGTTTCTTTGACCGGTGCCCCAGGCGGTATTGGCTAAAATCGTCGGTTCATTTTTAACCCGGTAAAATTCCATGATGTCAATTTCACCGTTCGATGGCCATGGCTTTTCAGCGCCAAGTGTCCAGATGGCAGGCCAGGCGCCCAACGAAGTATCAATCCGGGCACGAATTTCAAATCGACCATACAACCATTGTTTTTTTCGTCGCGTGTTTATGCTTGCCGACGAGTAATGGGCAAACTCACGATTTGTTCGCCAGCTCTGGCTCCCAGCTTCGAACCTGTTGTTTGGAATTTCTTCGCGCCGACCTTCAATTAGTAAAACGCCATTTTGGCAAATGGCATTTTCTTCCCGATACCACTGCAATTCTTCATTCCTGACAAAGCCTTTTTCATAATTCCAGATTTCGGGATTTGGTTTTCCGTCGGCATTGAATTCTTCGGCCCAGACCAGCTTCATTCCAGGTATTTCAGGAGCAGTGATTGAATCAGGGGAAAAAGGATCGGGAGACTGAGCAAGAATTGCGGTACAGAAAAAAAATATGCAAGGGAAAAGAATGGAAATGGATTTCATGGTTAGGTCGTTGTTTGTATCGGTCGTTTCCAAATATAAAAAGGATTCCAATCTTTTGATTGAAATCCTTTTTCAAAAAATGATATTTTCTAGCAAAATTATTTCGCCGGAATATTTTTCAGTGTTTCAACCAAAAAATCCCAGAATTTGCGAACTGATTCAATGTTCACTTTTTCGTCGGGAGAATGAGGAAAGCGAATGGTTGGACCAAAGGAAATCATGTCCCAATTTGGATACGTTCCGCCTAGAATGCCGCATTCCAATCCGGCATGAATAGCTTTAATTTCAGGAACACGACCGAATTTATCGGTATATACCTGCAACATCGTTTTCAGGATGGGCGAATCCATGTTTGGTTTCCAGCCCGGGTAACCTCCGGAAAAACTAACTTTGGCTCCCGCCAGAGAAAATACTGAATCCATTCGCGAGCCTAGTTCTGCGCGGGCCGAATCGACAGAACTACGCATCAGGCAGGCAACGGTAATGGTTTTCTCTGTCATGTCGGATTTTACAATGGCCAGATTTGTGGAGGTTTCTACCAGTCCCGGCATGCTGTCGCTCATCCGGATTGCGCCGTTCGGGCAAGCCACTATCGCGTGAGTCAAATTTAGTTGAGTTTGTTCGTCGATTAAAGAAGCCGGCATTTCAGTTTTGGCCAATTCAATTTTCAAACCGGGCTCAGTTGCCGAAAGCTCGCGTTTAATAATTGTGGTAAGTCCGGCAACCAGGCCAACCAGTTTATCAGCGGTTGCATACGGAACAGTTACCACGCCAAATGCTTCGCGAGGAATAGCATTCCGCAGGTTCCCACCGGCAATCGACGACAAACGCAGGCCGCAAACTTTATACGCTTCCTTCAAAACACGGAAGAAAATTTTGTTTGCATTTCCACGTCCCAGATTTATGTCAAGGCCTGAATGTCCGCCTTTCAGCCCAGTTACGTTCAGTTTAAACGCAATAGAATCGGCAGGTACAGGAACTTCGGAGAAGCCAAACAATGCGCTGGCATTTTCACCACCGGCACAACCCACATACAATTCCCCTTCGTCTTCCGAATCCAGATTGATCAGAATGTCACCTTTCAGGATACCGGATTTTAATCCGATGGCTCCATCCATTCCGGTTTCTTCGGTGGCTGTGAAAAGTGCCTCAACCGGACCATGTGCCAGATCTTTCGAAGCCAGAACAGCCATTGCCGCAGCAACACCAATTCCATTGTCTGAACCAAGTGTAGTTCCGTTGGCTTTCACCCAATCGCCATCGATCATCGTTTCAATCGGATCGGTCGCAAAATCGTGATCCTTGTCGCTGTTTTTCTGCGGAACCATGTCCAGATGACCTTGCAGAATTACTCCTCTTCGTTTTTCCATTCCGGAAGTGGCCGGTTTGCGGATAATTACATTTCCGGATTCATCCTGAATTGTCTCCAGCCCAAGCTTTTTCCCGAAGTCGGCAATAAATTGCCTGATTTGCTCTTCGTGATGTGAAGGACGCGGTATGCGCGTCAACTGATAAAAATTTTCCCAAACTTCGTTGGGCGTTAATGTTGAGATTTCGTTGCTCATATATTTGTTTTTAAGAATAAAATCACGCTAAAATTGAAGTACCTAAAAGTACGATTATTCCATGTAGTTTCCTGAAAACACAACAATAAAAAACCTGCATCCTTTAAACGAATGCAGGTTTTGTTTATTTTTTATTTCTGTACACAAATCTTTCGGTTAATTTTTAATATTTGGTTTTTCAAGTCCGTAGCCTTTACGCTTGTCTTCGGCTTTTAGCCAGAAGCTAACCACCAGCGCCAGCACTGTGAGGGTAACAAAAATAGCCCAGGTGGTTGTGTAGTTATAGTTGACATTTTCTCCTGCCGATTTTGCTGCAGCTACACCCGGATTGGTTTTGTCGAGCACAATTCCAACTAAAAGTGGAATTCCCCACAATCCAATATTTTGAACCCAGAATATTAAAGCATAAGCACTTCCCAATTGTTTTTCAGGAATAATTTTGACTACTGAAGGCCACATTGCCGACGGTACCAGAGAGAATGCAATTCCTAACAACAATACGTTAAAAAATACGGCAATAACACTGGTGATGAACGGAACCATAAAAATTACATGTACAATGAACAACAGGAATGCTCCTAAAATCATGATGGAAGCGCCTTTCCCTTTTTTATCGTAAATGCCACCAAACAGAGGAGTTAAAAGCATGGTTCCAAAAGGCACCAGACTTGGTAAAAATCCAGCCCAATCTTCAGAAACACCAAATTTATTAACCATCAGATCGGGACCATATTTATAAAATGGAAATACTGCACCGTAAAACAACACGCAAAGTACTGAGAGCAACCAGAAAGCGCGATTGGTAACTATTAGCCTCAAATCGGAAAATACAAATGGTTCTTCGTGTTCGTTTTCTTTGTTGTCGTCCATTTGGATTTCCAGCTTTTTATCCATCAGGTTGTAGTAAAAAAATGCAACAAGTCCGACGATTAAAGCAATAACGACAAAAAGCAGTGTCATTGGAACATCATAGGTGTTGGCAAGTTTAGCGCCGAAAGCAAGTGGAACGAATGAACCGATACGGGCAATGGCTACCTGCATTCCCATGGCAAGCGCCATTTCTTTTCCTTTAAACCATTTGGCAATTGCTTTCGAAACGGTAATCCCTGCATATTCGCATCCTACACCAAATAAAGCATAGCCAAAAGCTGCAAAGAAAACCTGATCTTTGATCAACCAGATTCCCAGGATATTCATCTCGTGCGTGGTTGAAAAACCACCTTTGAATGCAATATATTTAATACCAGCACCAACGATCATAACTACTGCCGAAGTAATTGTGCTGAATCTTATTCCGAACTTATCGAGCAAAATACCCACAACAATAAGCATGAAAAAGAACACGTTGAATATTCCATAGGCGCTGGTTACGATTCCAAAATCTGTACTGTCCCAACCATAGGTTCGTTCCAGAATTGGTTTCATAGGCGAAATGATGTCGGTGAAAATATAACCGGCAAACATGGTGAATGAAAGAATAACCAAAGCTGTCCATCTGGCCGTTCTCGAATCTCTTAACGTCGCTTGTACTGCATTCATATCAAAGAATTAAGTTGTGATTTTTTAAAGGGCACTAATATAACAAAATATCCCAGAGAGAAACGACAACAAACTACAGGTAAAAAAAATCCCGGCAGTTTCTGTCGGGATTTTCGAATTATGTCTGGAGTTGTTATTCTTTTTCACTGGTTCCTGAAGAGATTTCAGTAATACTTTTTATAGCCCCGGTTGACGGATGGAATTTGATTTTGTAGTTGCCATCCAGTAAATCTTCAGGAAGCGGGGCGATTGTTCCAAATTGTGCAATTGTTGCACTGGCTCCGGCAAGCTGTTTGCTGCCATCCATAATTCGTATGTCTGCCATACCGGGCATCCGGTAAAATACACCGCTTTTTCCTGCTTCCGGACTTTCTGATGAACTTAGTCCGCTTTGTTTCGCGGCAAGGTTATCCGATTTGGTTACTTCAATAACAATGGGTCTTCCCGATAAATCTGATTTTGGCAACACACCGCGTTCTTCGCTGAACCTGAAAAATACTTCACCTTTTTCAGTTTTTGTTCCCGGAACAAACTCGAAACTGAATTCATACGACTGTTTAGACGATTTTCCAATAAACAGCGACAAATAGTTTTCTTCCATTTTGCCGAGTTCTTTGGCCATAACTTCAAACGATTTTCCGTCAGGAAGTGGCTCATCATCGGCATTGGTTAACAGGGCGAAACGCGAATTCCGCAGATTGAAAAGTGTTTCCGCAGCTTCCGCGGCTTTTTGGTCGATGCTTTTCGAAACCATTTTAAAACTTCGGGTTGAATCGGCAGCGGAATAAAAGCTCCAGATCGACAAGTCAGTAAATTTCACCTGTTTGTCCAGGTCTTTGGTCAGGAATGATTGAGTCTGAATTTTAGGTTCGTCGCTATTTGCTCCGGTATTTATCCCTGCCAGGACTCCCGATTCGGTTAAACTTACAAGCTGGGCAGCCTGTCCCATAGCTTTGTGCACCTGATCAGCGTCGGGTTCGCTAAAAGTTTCAATGGTCATATCATCCATATTCCAGCGTTCTCCGCTTGTTGTAGGCACATTGTCGATGCCCAGCATTTTTTGGGCGTACATATAAAATGGTCCATTCACATATCGTTCGCGGGTGGCTTTTATGTGTACCCTGATACCAGTTTCGGGCAATGAATACACAACGCCTTCAACCGGTCCGACCGATCCTCCCGGAACTTCCTTTTTCTTGTCGTCTTTGGTCGTGGCAAAAACCGATACCGAAAATAAAATCAGGAGAGTTGCCACTACTGAAATTTTCATTTGCTGAAATTTTATTGATTTCTGTTTCATGTGTTTATAGTTCAAATGGTTTATGTTTAGCGTAATTAATCGTTCTGTATTTGCATTAAAACCCAAAAATAGCCAAAATATTATTCAAGCCGAAGAAATGCCGCACCAAGCTTCTCAATAATATCGCTGGAAATTAAAGAATGCATGCTGTATTTTTCAGCCGCAATGTCGCCGGCCATTCCATGAAGATAAACTGCTATTGTTGCAGCTTCTTCGGCGGTATAATCCTGAGCCAGTAATCCGAGAATAATCCCGGTTAGCACGTCGCCGCTGCCTGCCGTGGCCATTCCCGGATTTCCGGTACTGTTGAAAAACACGGTGCCGTCGGGTACCGAAATGCAACTATGCGCGCCTTTAAAAACCACAATGACTTTATATTTCATGGAAAAAGCAACCTGTTTTTGTAATCGTTCAAATGAGTCGCCGGAAGAACCTGCCAGTCGCTCAAATTCTTTAGGGTGAGGCGTTAAAATTGCATTTTCAGGAAGTAAAGTATACCAATCCTGATTTTCAGATAAGATATTTAATGCATCGGCATCAATCACCAGTTTGTTGGGTTTTGCCTGAAGCAGGTTTTTCAGTGCAGATTGAGTTTCAGATGTTTTATCGATACCCGGTCCGATGCCAATTGCGGAATATGGTCCTAATTCCGGAATTTCAGTAAAAATTGTTTCAGAATTATCGATGGAAGTCATCGCTTCAGGAACGGCATTTTGAATGATTTGATAGCCTATACGCGGAACATGGGTGGTTAATAAACCAGCTCCGGCCCGCAAGCAGGCTTTTGAGGCCAGAATGGCAGCGCCCATTTTCCCGTAACATCCGGCAATGAGCAGTGCATGCCCATAGGTGCCTTTGTGCGAAAATTTTGCCCGTTTTTTTAATATTCCTGAAATGAATGTTTGATTGAGATTAAAATATTTGCTCTGTGTGCGCAAAATGGCTTCGGCATGCAGTCCAATTGGCAAAACTTCCCAGCTACCAACAAAAATGTCGTTTTCAGGAAATAGAAAACTGAGTTTTGGAAACTGAAAAGTTAAGGTGTGATTTGCCCGGATGATGGCTGAAAAATCATTTTTCGAATTGTCTTCGCCAAAAAGTCCCGCAGGTATATCGATTGAAATTACTTTTGCTCCCGACTTGTTGATGCTTTCAACAATAGATTTGGCCAAGCCAGTCAATGGCTGATTGAGTCCCGATCCGAACAATCCTTCAATAACTACGGTGTTGGCAGGAATTTCAGGAATATCGTCAACCGAATTTAATTTTTTCAGGATAACTTTGTTTTGGCTTTCGAGCCGTTGCAGGTTAAATGCGACATCGCTTTTTAGTTCGCGGCCAAAGTCGGCCAGCCAAACGGTACACCTGAAATTGCACCAGGCCAGCAAACGAGCCACTGCCAGTGCATCGCCTCCATTGTTCCCGGGGCCGGCAAAAATGTATATATCTTTCTCAATTTCTGTGCGATGAATAATCCATTCGGAAACTTGCCCCGATGCACGTTCCATTAAATCCAATGAAGATATTGGTTCCAGCTTCATAGTTAGCTGGTCGATTTCAGCTATTTGTTTACAGGTAAAAAGTTTCATGGCAATGTAGATTTTAGTTAAAATTACAAAATATTGCTGACCGCCCGACAAAAATGCTACAGGCATTTGCAAAAAGGATTTTCCTGATGAAAAGCAGATTAGCGTTGTTTCTTTTACATTGTCAGTAACTTTTCCAGACTCCTGACAATCGTCAAATTTTAATCAAGGAAAACTTCGTTATATTTGTCAGAATTGCAAAAACTTACAACAAAAATTAACTCACTAAAAACGATCGATTATGCTGAAAGGACATCCCAAAGGGCTTTTAGTGGCATTTTTTGCCAACATGGGCGAACGCTTTGGCTTTTACACAATGATGGCTATTCTGGTCTTATTTCTTCAGGCCAGATTTGGATTAACAGAAGAAGCTGCCGGCGATATTTATAGCTGGTTTTATTTTGGAATTTATGCCCTTGCGTTAATTGGCGGCATTTTGGCTGATTATACCAAGAAGTACAAAATGGTCATTTTTGCAGGTATTGCAATTATGCTTTTTGGATATGCCAGCCTTGCTATTCCAGGTATGTCACTAACCATTACAGTCATAAGTTTGTTTGTAATTGCCTTTGGTAATGGCTTATTTAAAGGAAATCTTCAGGCAGTTGTGGGTCAGTTATACGACGATCCTCAATATTCGAAGCTGCGCGATTCTGCATTTATGATTTTTTACATGGGTATTAATGTTGGTGCATTCTTTGCCCCATTTGCAGCTACGGGAGTTCGTAACTGGTGGTTGAAATCAAACGGTTTGCTTCATGATGGTAGTCTGCCATCGCTCTGTCATCAATATCTGAATGGAACATTAACCGATACTACTCAATTTGCTGAGTTGGCCGGTAAAGCAAATGTTTCAGGTCCGGTTTCTGACTTGGGAGCTTTTGCTCAGAATTATATAGATGTATTTTCTCGTGGATACAATTATGCATTTGGAATTGCGGCAATTGCGATGATAATTTCGATGCTGGTTTATATATTTTTTCAAAAATATTTACCAAATAAAGAGAAACAACTTGCCAATTCAGGTTCTGAGCTAAATAAAGCTACCGGGAAAAATTCGCAGACCAGCCCGATCGCTATTATTGCCTCGTTGGCTGCAGCCGCTGTTGTTACAGTTCTAACGGGTTTGGTGCTTGATTACAAAACCGGAATGGCTTTTGGTCTTTTTGCCGCATTCGTAACCTGGATAATTATGATTTCTACCAAGGAAGAAAAGCCAAAAGTAACTTCACTTATTCTGGTATTCTTTGTTGTAATCTTCTTCTGGATGTCTTTTCACCAAAATGGGTTAACTCTTACTTTTTTTGCCCGCGATTATATTGTGAAGGAAGTTAGTGCATTCACTTATCTGTTTTTTGATATGTGGTCGATCCTGGCAGTAATCCTTACCATTGCCGGTTTGTTTGTCGCATTCGGCAGAGAGAAGAGCTCAACTACCCGTTTAATTGGTGGAGGAATGACTCTGGTTGGAAGTGGAGCTTCGTACTATTTTATGAGTAGTAACGAGGCTAGTAATGCCATTGCACCTGAAGTTTTCCAATCATTTAATCCCCTTTTCATTGTAGCGTTGACTACGTTAGTAATGGGAATATTTGCTATGCTGAATAAAGCAGGAAAAGAACCATCAACTCCAAAGAAAATTGGAATTGGAATGATCATCGCTGCCGGAGGTTTTTTATTGGTTTTAATCGCATCTATCGGGCTGGTTTCACCGCATACGCTGGCTGGCCAAGCGGTTCCCGAAGCCTCAAGGGTATCACCCTATTGGTTGGTAAATAGTTATCTTATTCTGACTGTTGCTGAATTGTTTTTGAGCCCGATGGGACTTTCATTTGTTTCGAAAGTTGCTCCTCAACGATTCCAGGGTCTGATGCAGGGTGGTTGGCTTTTGGCTACAGCAGTAGGAAATAAGCTGTTGTTTGTTGGAAGCTTCTTCTGGGGAAAACTTGAATTGTGGCAATTATGGCTTATTTTCATTGTTTGTATTTTGGCTTCAGCAGTAGTTATCTTCTCCATTATGAAGAGACTGGAAGCCGCCACAAAATAAAATTGACTAAATATCACAAAAAAAGGAGCAGCCTGCGCTGCTCCTTTTTTATGAATATCAAAAAACTAAAATGCGATTACAATCCTATTGGTATTATTCCCATTTGATGGTTTTCGAGTCTAAGGTAATAAACTGGATATTATTTCCTTTATCGGTTGTTACTCCAGTTTCATATTTTACTCCAAGTAACTCAACAACATAATTTGTATTAGCCACAGGCGATTTCCCGGTTGCCCAACCCGAAGTTGTTGCCCCGAATTCGTATTCAACCTTGTCTGAAGCAAGTGTTGCACTTTGAAACAAGAGTTCAGCTTTGTTCTCAGAATAAAATTTTACGATATACGCATCTCCTTCCTGGATTTTGTCCCATGTTGTTTTTAGCAGATGGTTGGTCATGGTCGCTGTTTTAATGACAATCGGTGCAAGTTTTTCCTCACCAACTGCATCTTTCCCTGTAATTTTTTCGTCGCTTGTAGAAATAACTTCGAATGAATAATCGCCTTTTACAGGTAAATCAATTGAGTAATCATTGGTTTGCGGAATGAATACAAATTGCTTTTTGTTCGATGTAGCAGTCAGTTGATAAACTTTGCCTCCTGTTCCAGGTGCTGTTACTTTCACAGACTTGATGTCGTAATTGGCGACGGCGTTAATGTATACCCCGTATTTTACTCCTCCTTCAACCTTAAGATCCTTGATAACCACGTCAACAACAGCATTTAATGGCGTTGGGGTGTCGTCATTATCACACGAAACAAACGCAAAAACGCAAAAACTCAGGGCGAAAATACCCATAAATAAATTTTTTAACTTTTTCATTTTTAATTACTTTTGATTTGTTATTTAATTATTAACCGGACTATTCCGGTAGTTTTGAAAAAGAACCGTCCTTGGGGGGCGGTTCTTTTGTCTAGATGAGAGTTTATTGGCTTTAGTTGCGTCCTTTTTTGGAACTGTTTGCATAATTTTTTACGCAAAATTGTTGATCGCTATTTATCAACAACTTATTCTTTTTTTCTTCAGAATAAATCTTTAGCGATGTCTTCTTTTCGAAACGGATACATCGTTATTGGGGGTGTTTGGAATTTTCAATGCAATTTATAAATCCGAAGACCATAGACTTTTAGAATATTGTTATTATTTCCTTTGTTTCATCGGATTCCTTTGACGGAGACAAACAATTTGCCTGTAAAAAATATACTTTTGATAAAGCGGCATCTGCTGCTCCTTGTTTATGTCTTTCCAATTTCGAAAACTATAGTTATGCAGGCGAAACTTCTCAAGATGTGTATTGTTCTGGCGATTTTTATTGTTTCTAATTCATGTACGGTAAAAACAGTAAAGGAAACGCCACCAAACTTTCAACCATTTTTCGAAGAATATAATGTAAAAGGCTGTTTCCTGCTATACGATCTGAACAACGACATTTACCAGATTTACAACTCGACGCGATGCGAACAGGGATTTCTGCCAGCATCGACGTTTAAAATTCTGAATGCACTGATTGGATTGGAAACCGGTGTAATTATTGGAGAAGACATGGTTATTCCATGGGATGGCACTGTTCGTTCGGTTGATGAATGGAACCGCGATCACACACTGGCAAGTGCCATAACTTATTCGGTTGTTCCATATTTTCAGGAAGTAGCACGAAGAATTGGTCCCGAACGCATGAAGGAATATGTAGAGGATTCGGACTACGGGAAAATGGATATTACCAAAGAAACAATCGATAAATTCTGGCTATGGGGCGATTCACGAATTACTCCATGGGAGCAAATGAATTTTATTCTGCATTTTTATCAGAACAAGTTACCCTTTTCAACAGAGAATATTGATCTGGTTAAAAAGCTAATTATTTTAAAGCAAACCGATAAATGGACTTTTCGAGGAAAAACCGGGATGACTGTTCAGGACGGAAACAATGTGGGTTGGCTGGTTGGCTATTTGGAGGAAAAGGGAAATGTATGGTTTTATGTATGCAACGTTGAATCCGGAGCCGATTTTACTGACAATTTTAAAGCAAGCAGGCGTGGAATTACCGAAAAAGTTTTTAAATCTTTAGGCCTGATGGAAGAATAAAATGGACATTAGGTCATTCATAGTCATTCGATTGTTGGCATAATTACAAAGAATGACTATGAATGACCTGAAACAAATGACTTGTTATCTTTTTACCTCAACCAAAGCGCCGTCAATAATCTGATGTACAATATCTTCGTCAAGCAAAGTCGTAATATCGCCCAGGCTGCTGGCATCACCTTCGGCAACTTTCCGGAGAATACGTCGCATAATTTTTCCTGAACGCGTTTTTGGCAATCCTGGAACCAATTGAATCAGATCGGGTCGGGCAAACGGTCCAATAATTTGAGTAACGGCCTGTTTGATACTTTTCCGGATTCCTTCTTCACCACCGGTAGAAAGTTCGCCACATACAACAAATGCATAAATACCCTGGCCTTTAATTGAATGTGGATAACCTACCACAGCCGATTCATTAACCAGCGGGTGTGAGTTAATGGCATTTTCAATTTCGGCAGTTCCCAGGCGGTGGCCCGAAACATTGATCACATCGTCAACACGGCCAAGAATACGGTAATAGCCGTCTTCATCGCGTTGAACGCCATCTCCGGTAAAATACAGGTTTTTGAATGTGGAAAAATAAGTTTGTTTGAAGCGATCGTGATCACCCCAAATCGTGCGCGCCATACCTGGCCATGGAAATTTGATGCAGAGATTGCCTTTTACGCTGTTGTCGGTTAGTTCAACACCGTCGCCATCAACAATCACCGGTTGTACACCGGGTAAAGGGAGTGTCGCAAACGAGGGTTTTGTCGGGATAATTCCGGGAAGCGGACTGATCAACACACCGCCGGTTTCGGTTTGCCACCAGGTGTCAACAATAGGGCAGCGGTTTCGGCCAATATGGTCGTGATACCAGTGCCAGGCTTCTTCGTTGATTGGCTCGCCAACTGTACCCAAAACTTTAAGCGAAGTCAGATTTTTTTCGTTGATAAATTCCATGCCAAGCGCGAGTAACGAACGGATGGCTGTTGGTGCTGTGTAAAACTGGTTCACTTTGTATTTGTCAACCACATCCCAAAAACGTCCGGCATCGGGCCAGGTTGGCACGCCTTCAAACATCAAACTTTTTGCACCGTTCAGCAGCGGACCGTAAACAATGTACGAATGTCCGGTGATCCAGCCAATGTCGGCCGTACAAAAATATACATCGCCCGAGTTATACTGAAAAACATTTTTAAAGGTGTACGCGGTATAAATCATGTATCCGGCGGTCGTGTGCACAATTCCTTTTGGTTTACCGGTCGACCCCGATGTATAAAGAATAAACAGGACATCTTCGGCATCCATTTCTTCAGCAGCACATTCATCCGACTGTCCGGAAATGGCATCGTGCCACCAAATGTCGCGGCCTTCCACCATTTTAATTTTCGAGTTTGTGCGTTTGTAAACGATTACTGTATCCACACAATCACATGATTCCAGCGCTTCGTCAACAATATTTTTGAGTGGGGTAATTTTTTCTCCCCGGAAACCACCGTCGGCAGTTAAAACTATTTTGGCTTCGGCATCCATAATTCGGTCGGCCAGCGAATTGGCCGAAAATCCGGCAAAAACCACAGAGTGAATGGCACCAATTCTAGCGCAGGCCAGCATGGCAATGGTCAATTCCGGAACCATGGGCATATAAATAGCAATCCGGTCGCCTTTTTTAACATTCAACTTTCTTAGCGTATTGGCAAACTTATTTACTTCTTTGTAAAGTTCGTTGTAGCTCAAAACCCTGTTTTGTTCTTTAGGGTCGTTTGGTTCCCAGATTATTGCAGGTTGATCACCGATGGTGTACAGGTTTCGTTCAAAAATATTCTCAGTAATGTTTAGTTTTCCTCCTGAAAACCATTTTACTGAAGGCCCTTCAAAGTCCCATTCCAGCACTTTGTCGGCTTGTTTATGCCAGTAAAAACCTTCAGCCACCTCAGCCCAAAACGATTCAGGATTTGTAAGACTTTTTTGATATTCGTGAATGTAACCACCCAAACTGTGAATTTTTGGTACCATCGTTAAATTATTTAGGTTAATAAAAGAGTGTGTTATCTGTTAGGATTGAAACAACGATTAGTTAACAAGCAAAACGAAATATGGTTGACAAACAGCGGTGGCTTTAACGGTTATTCACATTTCTGAAGAAGTTTGTTTTTAAAATAGTCCGGTCTTACCTGAGTTTATATGCTCGTAATTGGGAACTAATTGATTTTCAGGTTTAGTAGTTTTTCTATTGAATGGTTTTTCCGGGTGCTTCGAACCCTGCATTTTTGTCGTCGAGTACCAGAATCCAATCATTCCCTCTTCCACTTGTTTCAGTTTTGAATTCCTGAACTCTGTTGTTCGCGATTTCTCCAATGCGTTTTGCTTCACCGGTTTTCGGGTTATACCACCACGCAACTGACTTATTCCAACCTAGCTTTTCAAGGTTCAAACTTGTAGACCAACCGGTTGGAATATAAACAAATGCATAATTTTTTCCTTTGGTGGCAACTATGTAATCAGTTTCGGGCATGTAGCTGTTGGCAACTAGTTCCTGAAATGAAATTCGTTCAGTTATCGGGCGGCTTTCCATCAAACGTCGAACAAAAATCATGTCGGCAGCGCCCGGTAAATCCAGATCGTCGTACCAGGTGTGTCGCGCAAAACCAACAGGAGTTCTGTCCGGGGTTAGAAATTGCCAAATGGCATGGCATCCGTAAGTGTGCCCAAATCCTCCGGAAAATAAATTCCAGTAGGCTGCCTGGCGTACATCGGCACCGTCGAACCAACCCAGAATTTCGGGTTTCCAGTTGCACGGGTGATCTTCGTATCGGGGTTCCCCGTCGAATGTTGGTTTTACCGGTTTTAGCTGATAGTCAGGAAGCATCAGTTTAATGTATGCGGCATAGGAACGTTCGCCATGGCCGGTTTGCATCATGTTAAAATCGAGCCATTTCTCATCCTGAAACCAGTTCGAAGAACTTGAACCGCCCCAGGGATGAAAAGTCATCAGGTGATTTTTGTCGACCGATTTGATCCCGTTTGCAATGGCATTCCACACTTCTGAATTGCCATCGCCACCTGACCGGTCCCCACCATTTATCCAGATAATGTTCGGGAAATCCTTGTATCGGTTGCCTATCCATTTGCCGTACTGAAATGCATTTTCTTTGTTAAAAATTACCGGACCAATTCCCCAGCGTTTGTCAACTTTATCGCCCCATGTCGGCAGTAATCCAATAAAAATTCCCTTTTCGGCAGCTTTGCGGATTACCCAATCCACATGTTCAAAATACTTTTCATTTGGTTTTTCCGGATCGTTACCGACAAGTGGCTTTTCGCCTTCCATATTGGGTACGTTCAATCCATCAAGTTCGGCAAGCGCAACAGCCTGAATGACAGTAAATCCTTTCTCTCTGCGGTTTTCCAAATATTTTTCGGCATCTTTTTTATCAAGCCGGTGGAATAATTCCCAGGCTGTATCACCCAGGTAGAAAAACGGGCTTCCATCGGCAAATTCTACAAAGCGATGGTTGTCAGAAATTTTAAGGTTGCCATGTTTGAACTCGACGGACTTGCCTTGCCATTTATCCTGGGCCAATGTTGTGTTCCAAATGCCGGAAAGCAAAACAAAAAAAGAAAACTTTATGAATAGGTTCATAGGTTTCGGTTTATATGCTTGTAATTATTATTGTTATCCATTCAAAATTAAACTTTAGAAAAGTTTTTTTGAACTTATTTTCAGGAATCGTGTAAAAATTTTAAACGATTTAACTACCTTATGCAATCATTAATGATTTTTTGATCGTTTGACAAAAAGTTAATTCAATTGATAAGTTATTCGCTATGAAATTAACAGCCAACGTTATTGGAGCCACCGGACTGGTTGGTCAACAATTGGTTCGGCAATTATTTGAATCCAGCATCTACGAAAAAGTACGGATTTTTGTCCGGAGAGAAACTGGATTTATCCACCCCAAATTAGAGGAGAAAATCATTGATTTTGACAGGCCGGAAAGCTGGACGCATTTGGTGACCGGAGATGTGCTTTTTTCGACATTGGGAACTACCATCAAAACTGCAAAAACCAAAGAGAATCAGTATCGGGTCGATTTTACCTATCAGCATGAATTTGCTAAAGCTGCCGCTTCAAATGGAATTGAAACTTATATTCTTGTTTCGTCAATTGGCGCAAATGCACGTTCATCGGTTTTTTATTCGCAAATGAAAGGCCAGCTCGAGGATGCGGTGGCACTGTTAAAATTCAGGAGATTGCTTATTTTCCGACCTTCTATTCTCGATGGTGCCCGTCAGGAAAAAAGAACCGGAGAAAGAATTGGATTAGTGTTCACCCGCTTTGTAACCAACTTCATTTTTAAAAACTATACTCCAACACCCGTCGATGTTTTAGCAGCTAAAATGATCAGAAGTTCAGTTGACGGAATTGACGGATGCCATATTATTGAAGGTGCAGCCATATTTCACAGAGAATAGCTAAAGTTGAAATGTGTTGCTGGAATAGTCCGATTTAACAACGTTATTCAAGTGGTTACTCAACCAAATCTGCTCTCATTCGTTATCTATCAAAACATTTAAAACGAAATTAGAATGTACGAAGTATTTTTAATGCTGCATAGTTTGCTAAGGTGGCTGCTTTTAGTTAGCCTGGTCGTTACTATTGGAAAATATCTGGCCGGATGGCTGGGCAGTCAGCCCTGGAAAAAGATGGACAATACTCTGGGAATTATATTTACATCGTTGATGGACTTGCAATTGCTGATTGGATTGGTGCTTTATTTTTTCCTTAGCCCGGTTACAAAGATGGCTTTTTCCGATTTTGGCGCTGCCATGAAAGACGATGGCCTTCGGTTTTACGCAGTTGAGCATTTTTCGATGATGTTGATTGCGGTGGTTTTGGCGCACATTGGCCGTGCAAAATCAAAAAAATCTCAAACAGATAAGGGCAAATTTAGAACTGGTGCCATTTTCTTTATTCTCGCGCTGGCACTTATCATTGCTGCTATTCCATGGGGCAGGGTATAATTCACGAAATTTTTTAAACCATTGAGGTAGTCGTTTTTTTACACTTTCATCAGATTTAACCGGCAATTGAATTTCTTCGGAATTCTTTTACCGGTTTTTTTTTCGAGAATCTGAACCTTTTGCTTTTCGTGTGTACAGAAGAGAAAAATATGATTTTCACGAAAAGAAAATATTTGGTTTTGGCGTTAATCATCAGTTTGCTAATTTTGGGTTTTGCTCTGATGAGCGGTGGTGGTTCAACTGATCCTGAAAAGTTTAGTGATGCAATTTTTAGTTTCCGGCGGATTACACTTGCACCCCTGATCATCGTTTTTTCGTACATTGCATTTATCTGGCTTATTTTAAAAAGATCGTCCAATTGATATTCAAGAGAAAAAATAAAGTGTTAAGCGATAGCGAGTTGATGCTGCAAATCGTGTCAGGCGATCAGGCTGCTTTCAGCGAACTATATCATCGGTACAAAAGCCGGATGTATTATTATTTTTTCCGGATGCTGGGAAACTCGGCGGAACAGGCCAACGATTTTTTGCAGGAACTCTTTATGAAGATTGTTGAGAAACCTGAAAGTTATAACCCTGACTATTCATTTTCAACATGGCTGTATTCGGTGGCCAACAATATGTGTAAAAATGAATACCGGCGACGCGGAATTAGGCTCGAATATCAGGAAACGGAACTATTGGAGCCTCAAATTGATTTTCTGCGTGAACCAGCCATAAAACCGGAGCAGCTAATTGAAAAAATATTTGAAACGCTTGGATGCCTCGGCGAAGAGCACCGTTCGGCCTTCTTGCTTCGTTACCGCGAAGGTTTTTCGATCAGGGAAGTGGCAACTATCTTAGAATTGCCCGAAGGAACAGTAAAATCGAGGCTTTTCTATGCTAAAAAATTGCTGGCAGAAAAGTTGAATTATTTAAAAGATGAAGTTGAATTTTAATTTCGAAGACCATGAATAAAAAGAACCACGAACAGTTGTTTTCACAAATTCTGCGAAACGATAAGATCGGTGAGCCGGATAAGGGAATCGAAGACCGGTTGATGTATTCTTTTTTGCTAAAGAACAGAAATCACAAACTCAGACAAAATTCATTTACAAGTTTTGCGGGATGGTTGTTTTCGGTGCAAAGTCTTGGATTAAAAACAGCTTTGGTTTCACTGGTTTTATTCTTTTCAGTGTTCAACACACAAATAACATTCGATCCGGCCAAAATTACTTCGGCCGACACGATATCAAATCACCGCATTTTTTTGGCTGATACGGCCTGTTTCATCCAGACCGTCGACTCCATACGGCCCGATAGTTTAAATTAGTGATGGTTTAGGTCTTCCCTCTCAACATATCCTTAAATTTGGTTTTCATTCTCATACTTCAGTAATTTCAGGTGTAAAAAGTTTGTTGGAGGAAGCAAAAGCAGTGCTGATTTTTCTGGGCGATCAGCCCTTTATTCCTGAAAAATCAATTACATTGGTCGTCAGAGCATGGAAGACTTCAGGAAAAGGAATTGTGATTTCAATGTACGATGGAGGGAACGGCCATCCACCACTTTACGATCTTAAATACCGGGATGAATTGGTAAATCTGGACCCGACACAAGGTTTAAGATCCGTTGCAATGCAATTTCCGGAGGATATTTTTGAAGTGGAAACCTGCAAAAGGACCAAGTGGCCGTGGATTGGGAATTGCATGCGGATTCGACGCCGGAAGTTATGTGGCTCACATTGCTGAAGTGAAAGTGGACAAGCAGACCGGAAAAGTTCAGGTTTTGCGGGTGGCCTGTGCCCAGGAAATGGGTTATTGCATCAATCCTGAAGGTTCAGTCATACAAATGGAAGGTTGTATGACCATGGGAATGGGTTACGCGCTGACCGAAGAAGTGAAATTTACTGGTGGAAAAATTCACGACGAAAATTTCGGGACGTACCAGATTCCGCAATTCTCCTGGTTACCCAAAATTGAAACCAAAATTTTAGATCGGAACGAGGCTCCGCAGGGTGGTGGCGAACCTGCCATTATTTGCATGGGCGCTGTAATTGCCAATGCTATTTTTGATGCCTGTGGTGCCAGGCTTTACCAGCTCCCGATGACTCCGGAAAGAGTGTTGGAAGCTCTTAAAAAAGTATAGAGAAAGATTTTATCCCTGACAGGGTTTGAAACCCTGTCAGGGATTTTGCAAATTTTTACTCCAGTTTTCCGGCAAATGCCATTAACTTATCTTTCATCGTTTTCAAGTCCTGATCCGAAAGTGTGTCTTTAGCCTGATTGATCAACTCATTGTATAACGACAACTGGTAACCCGCATCATCCAAAATCGATTCCTTTTGATAGGCTTGAAAAGTTGTGTAATAGTTCAGCCAGCCTTCGAGCGATGAAGCCAGCTTGCGAAACTGCGTTTCGCCAGCTTCTTTTTCGCCATTTGCGACATATAATGCAGCCATTAAAATGCTTTGATAATCGACCGGCCAATTCCGAAGATTGATGGTTTTTTCAGCTTTTTTCAAAACTTCCACAGCTTTCTTCGGGTTACCTTCTTGTGTCAGTTGTTTGGCCAATCGGTAAAAAGCATTCCGGAGTTGCATGCTGGCAAACATTCGCCGATGGTTCCAGTCGAAATCTACGGTGGTGTCGGCAAGATTTTCCCATACGCATTTCTGCATCAGTTTTTGGTATGCACTTTCGGTTTCAATTTTGCCCATGTCCAAAACCGAATTGCTGTCGGTTTTCTGGTCGGTCAGCCTGAAAACCAGTCCATCGAAAATCAGGTTGTTCTGCAACCCATGTTCCTGCGGATCGACCCACGAAGTGAAGCAAACCGGACGTTTACCCCGGTTCGATGCAATAATGTCCCAAAAAGCCAGGTCGCCTTTGTTAACAGCTCTCTGATTCAGCTCAAAATGAATGGCTTCCTTTCCGGGCTGTTCCAATTTAATTTTTTTCACCGGAATATAGTCAATGGTTTCCTGATTTGAAAGCTGAAGTTTGGTTTGGGAGGAGTCGCTGGCCACGAATTGAAGAACATCTGTAAGTGATTGCTCCGTTTCGATTTTAGGTACCACATACACATAGTCAACCTGCCCCGACTGGTATTTGTCGAGGGGAATCGTCATTTTCAGTCCTTCGTTTTGGTAGATTTTTCGCTGCAATTGCCCGATGTACCATTCGGCCTGCAAGTAAGGCATCACCACCACACGTACATCTTTTCGAATTCCTTCCACTTCCTGACAGTACCAAAGCGGATAGGTATCGTTATCGGCATGCGTAAATAAAATGGCATTTGGCTCACACGATTCAAGGTAGTTTTTGGCCAGGTCCCGAGCCGAATATCTTCCGGAGCGGTCGTGATCATCGTAATTTTGTGCCAACAACAAAACAGGCGATATGGCTAGACTCAAAACGATTGCGGTTATCGCGGCTGGATTTTCTTTCAGGAATTTATGTAAGCTGTTGAAAACAGACAAAACTCCCAATCCGATCCAGATGCAGAAGACATAGAACGAGCCGACGTAAACATAGTCGCGCTCCCGCGGCGTATTCGGAACTTCATTCAGGTAAACAACGAGTGCGAAACTCATCAGGAAAAAGAGTAGTCCGGTGGTGAAAAAGTTTGGCAGATCGTTCCGATACTGAAAAATTAGCCCCAGAATTCCGAGGATGAGAGGCAGAAAATAATAAGAATTCCGGCCTCTGTTTTCTTTCATTTCTTTCGGTAAGTTTGTTTGCGGACCCGAAATATATTGGTCGATAAACGGTATTCCGGATTGCCAGTTGCCTGTAAGTAAACCACCGCTTCCCTGAATATCGTTTTGGCGGCCGGCAAAATTCCACATGAAATAGCGCAGGTACATGTAACCAAACTGGTAATTCAGGAAAAACGCTACGTTTTCCTGAAATGTTGGAATGGAAACAAACGTAGGCTTTCCATCCACGTTAGTCACCTTTACCTTCCGGCCTTTAAATCCGAATTGCTTTTTATAAGCCTTTTCGTGTTCCGGATCATTGCTGTGCATGCGTGGAAAAAAGCCAATTGTATTTTTATCGTACTCAACATCCGGATTCAGATTGCTTTTGATGTACTGTCCGTCGCGGGCAATCCAGGTTTCACGTTCGTTATAGCCTGTTGCCACTGAGTTGAAATTTGGACCATATAAAATCGGACGCGTGCCGTATTGCTCGCGGTTCAGGTAATTCAGGAGCGAGAATGTACTTTCAGGATTTCCCTGGTTAACCGGAACATTGGCCGAAGCCCTAAGCAGAGTGGCCGTGTACGAAGTATAACCGATCAGCAAAAATGTCAGGCACAAAAGTGCCAGATTAAGTTTTTGCAGTTGTTTCCGGTGTGTGTAAAAGAGTCCTCCTGAAATAGAAACAACCAAGAGAATAACCCAGGTGATTAATCCGGAATGAATTGGAAAGTGCAGGTTGTTTACAAAAAACAGTTCCAGTTTTTCGGATAAACCAAGTAAACCGGGGATAAAAACCTGAAGCAGAACCAGAATGCCGCCGCTAATAAGGATTGCGGCAACAAATCCTTTCAGCGAATACTTGTATTTTCTGAAGTAAATAACGAGTCCGACTGAAGGAATGACCAACAGATTCAGGAGATGAACGCCAATGGAAAGCCCGATCAGGAAAAAGATAAGTACAATCCATCGCGATGCTACCGGCTGGTCGGCTTCGCGTTCCCATTTTGTAGCAGCCCAAAATACGGCTGCACTGAACAGCGATGAAAGTGCATAAACCTCGGCTTCGACGGCCGAAAACCAAAACGAATCGGTAAATGCGAACGAAAGGGCACCAATTGCCGCTGCTCCAAATTTCAGATAAATTGGAAAATGTTTTTCCTGAATCTGTTCCATTTTCGAGATAAGCCAAACGATGGTCCAGTAAAGAAAGAGAATAGTTGACGCGCTTGAAACAGCAGAAACCATATTGATGGCAAAGGCTACTTTTTCAGGACTTCCGAAACTGAAGAGGGAAAAAATTCGGCCGATGAGCATAAAAAGCGGTGCTCCGGGCGAGTGGTTTATTTCAAGTTTATAGGCTGAAACCAGGAATTCGCCGCAATCCCACAGACTGAGCGTAGGTTCGAGCGTTAACGTGTAAACAAGCAATGAAATGCCGAAAACGACCCAGCCGGTCAGGTAATTGATTCGCTGTTGATTCATAAGTGAACTTTTTCATTTCAGTACACCCCGAAATGAAAAAGTTCAGTTTGACGAACTTTTATGAAGCATTTTCTTTTGAAATCCTATTGTTTGTTCTCTTTCTCAGTTGAAGTCCAATCAACCCGGAATTTCCCGTCTTTCAGAGTAATGCTGTCAGTATCTTCCGTCTTTTTCGAGTTATCGTGGTAGTGCGGGTCGCCATTGACCAGCATTCCACCTCCGGCTCCGGTTATAAGTTTATCTGTCAGGTTGGCCCTTATTCCTGAACCGGTCATGGTTGCCAGCGCCCTTTTCTTGAAAAATACTCCAGTCAGCGTTGCGTCAAATGTACCTTCGATCGAAGTGTCGCTGAGATTTGAAATGGTCAGTGTTCCGCTTAATGATTCGCCGTCGTGAAACGCGTGACCAAGCCCTTTGGTTTCTTCGGTATAATCTACCATAACGTAGACCGGCCGGCGATCGCCTTTCTTTCTCGAGTCCAGCTCCTTTTCCGAAAGGATGGGATAAGTTCCGGTTTTCAGGCTGTCTTTATAATAATAAAGCCGTATCCAAACCTGAATATCCGGAGAAACCTGAAAAGCCGCCAATGCCAGGTATTCAAATCCATGAACCGGTATTTTCATTCGTTTTGCCTCGGCTTTCCATTCTTTTCCATTTACGTTGCACGAAATGTAATTGTTAAAATCCTGTGCTTTTATAGAATTTTCAAGGCACAAAAGAATTACCAGTAAAATAAAAATTAGTTTTTTCATGATCGATTCTTTTAGAATTATAGATTGATTCGCTTAATTATATTTCAGTAATGCGCCATAAAAAGCCAACTTTCAGAAAGATCTGCTGGAAAGAAGAGGATATTAAATGGTTAGAAGCATGATCGTTAAACATTCAAAGAGATATTTTGGTTTTGAAAATCGGGATGAAAATGGCTTGTGCCGATTTTTCCCCACAAAAAAGGCACCGGGAATACCGATGCCTGAATGAAATAAAGTGTGAGTTTGTTATTTCAGGAATTGTGCAGGAATCCCCTTGATCTTTTCGATTTCAATTTTGCGGATATAAAATTCACCACCCTCCGACTGAATCTGGATTTTACCTTTGGTTAGCGGTATTTTTTTACCGTTCTCCATTTTGCTGCAATGGGTATTTACCATCACAACCTGTCCATTGTCAACATGTACCGATGTTTGCCCGAAGCAATATAAATCAACGGAATTCCATTCGCCTAGCGGCTTTTCAGCGTCAGTTGCTTTTTTTACCGACCGACCGTTTTCGGTTTCGCTGAAGGCCGTGTTTTGTCCTTCCGGCGAAAAAGTAAATGTTTTTCCATCATCACTTTTTATCACTTTCGATTCACAATACGTGTTAGCCATCAGGTATGTGTCGCCCATACTCCCGTGCATGAGTTGGTGTTCTATAGTTGCCATCCATGTTCCGAAAGCGGCGCCAAACGGTCCAAAACTGTGATATAGCAAGCCACTGTTTTGTTTCCCGTATACATTTTTTCCCCACTTGTATTCGAGGTGGAGGTGATAATTCCCAAACTCAGATTTGGTAGCAAGCGCTGCAAAAATATCTCCTGAAATGTGTATGACCTTTTGTCCGTCGAGATCAATGACACTGTAGGTTGATTCAGGCGTTGCTTTTTTAGCGAGATCTTCAAATCCTGTAATCGGGGCACCCAGATGGATGTCCCAGTTTTTAAGATCTTTTCCGTTGAATAATGCTTTTTGGGCGTGGGCTGAAATAGTAATAAAACATACCACGAGCAGGATAGATAGGTTTTTCATAGTAGTTGATTTGGTTAAAAATGGGCAAAAAAAAACTGCCCTATAAATATAGGACAGTCTATCGGATTAATAAAATGAAATTTAATTCACATGTGTCGAAATCAACTGCTGAGCTCTTTCAAGAATTGCAGTGTCATCCAATAAAACAACGCCACCATCGGGTCCCGGTTCAATGTGTAAACCAACAGACTTACCTCTGTCGTAATTTGCGCCTCCAAAATAATTCCTGACGGTTTCAACTTCCAATCCAAATTCCTGCGCAATTTGATGTATCGAACCGGCAGGCAAACTGTCTTTGATGTGACGGAGTTCATTAAAAGTGATTTTTCTATCCATGACATTTAGTTTTTATGGTTTTACACTCTTTTTTCTTCGAAATACCTTTTAAAGTTAAAATTAATATAGAAATAACAATGAGATAACTTTCATGTTTTACCGGCAGGTTTTTGAAGAATGGAAATGTAATTTTGTTTAGCTGAATTTTCCGCTGCTTTTACTTCTTGTGCGATAGAGTTTTAATGTTACAGTACAATTAAAATGCAGTAAAACTGTTGTAAAATATTTAACAATTTTTAAGAGTTAATCGAGCCCCTTTTTTATTGCGTCGTAAATTGCCTGGTGCATTCGGACGCGAATGTTTAATTGTGTGATTCCAAAATTTCTTCGCGTAGGATAAACTCTGTTTGAAAGGAAAATAAATACGAGCTGATTTTCCGGATCGTTCCATACAATAGTTCCTGTAAAACCGGTGTGGCCATAACTTAGTGGACTAGCATCAGCAGCTGGAAATTTGTTTTTCAGGCCTGAAATTCCCGGATTTGGTTTTTCGAAGCCAAGTGAGCGGTGACTCGTGGTTTGCGGAAACTGCAATTTGGTAAACTCTGTAATGGTTGAACCAGAAATGTATTGTTTGCCACCATACCAACCTTGTTGCAAATACATCTGCATAACTTTGGCCAAATCGTTGGCCGAACTGAATAGTCCTGCATTTCCTGAAACCCCGCCCCGTAATGCCGCCAGTTCGTCGTGCACAAATCCGTGTACCAGTTCTTTCCTGAAAGTCTGGTCATTTTCTGTTGGCGCAATGTGCTCAATAGGAAAGTGTTCATAGGGCTTATATCCGGTTGTAGCGGCACCAAGCGGTTTGTAAAATGTGCTGTCCATAAAAGCAACAAATGGCTTCTTTGTGAGCCTTTCGGTAATATCCGGAATCAGACTAAATCCCAGATCGGAATAATGAAATTCTTTGCGAACCCAGAGTGGCGATTTTACAATGTCCTGAATAATCTGATTTTTAAAATCATTTTTGACATACAAATTCGAAGAAACTCGTATCTGAAAGTCGTCAGTCGGTTTATCCTGAAAAACACCGGCCCTTAGTTTTGAAGAGCTTCCGGGTTCAAGCCAAAAAGGAATGAAACTTTGTAGCCGTCCCTGGTGTGTTAATACATCACGAAAAGTTATGGCAGACTTATTCGAGTTTTTGAATTCTGAAAAATATTCAGCAAAAGGTTTATCCAGATTGATTTTTTTTTCGTCATAAAGTTTCATTACTGCGGGAAGTGCGGCTGTGACTTTGGTTACTGAGGCCAAATCGTACAAGTCATCATTCTTGACGGAATCTACGTTTTCGTATGTGAAAAATCCATAGCTTTTACTGAAAATAACGGTTCCGTTTTTGGCAATAAGAACCTGGCATCCGGGGAATGCTTTTTTCTGAATTCCAAGATTAGCCAGCGAATCTATTTTTTTGTTCAGAAAATCACTATTAATATTTACCTCTTCAGGGATACTGTATTTTAAACGTTGGATTGGCCTAACATCCAAACCAGAATTAATGGGAAATAAATCGCTGACGGTAACCGGCAATCTTCCATTTGCACCAATTGCGCCAAAAACCAGTTGAGCTGCCAATTCTTCAGTTTCTGCATTGTCTTGATAACCAATAATTAGGCTTCCTGAAGTAGCAATTGAAGAGAAATTTGTAAGTGCATAAGGGTTGCCAAAAAAGCAGATTATTGGGTTCTCTTTTTTTAATTTTTCAATTAAGCTGATTTGCGGAACGGTAATCCCAAATTTGCGATAGGGATATAAACTCATGCTATTCACTCCAATTATGATCCGGTTGTATGGTTTAAGCTGATTTAACAATTCTGCTATTTCTTCATTTGTTGCATTTTTGCTTATACTGAAGTGATCAACCTCCGTATAATTTCCAAGCATTTTTTGAAACGATGAAATTTGGTTAGTGCCAATCATTAGGCTTGCAATTTTAAGCGTGTCCAGATTTCTGATTGGTATAAGGCTATCTTTGTTAACTAACACTGTCAGTGCTTTTTCCTGAAGTTTGCGTTTGGTCAAAAGAAATTTATTGTTGTTTAAATTTTGCTCAAGGTTGTGTTCCGAAACAACTTTCTTTTGATCGAGACCCAACCATTTTTTCAGGCTTAAAATTTTGCGACATTTTTCATCAATTTCATCCGGCGTAATCTCTCCGTTTGCCACAGCCAGTTTTACAGCGGCAATGGCACGGTCGAGTCTCGGAACAATTTCGATCATGTCATTCCCTGCTTTAAGCGCTTTGACCGATGATTCAGCCGACGAATACAAATTGCTGACTCCCTTCATATTCATGGCGTCTGTAATGACCAGTCCCTCGAAACCCAAATCATGCTTAAGCTTGTCACCGACAAGTTTTTTCGACAGGGTTGCCGGAATTTTGGGGTTCGATTCAAGTGCAGGAACCTGCAAGTGGCCGGTCATCACCGCAAATATTCCTTTATTAATTAAATAGGTAAACGGAAATAATTCAAGCGAATCGAGTCGTGCTTTTGTCTGATCAAGTACCGGCAAATCGTAATGCGAATCAACCTGGGTGTCGCCATGTCCGGGAAAATGTTTGGCAGTTGCAACAACACCGGCGTCCTGCATTCCTTTTGCATAAAGCCAGGATTTTCGGGCTACTTCATTTCTGTTTTCGCCAAACGACCTGAAATTGATGACCGGGTTTTGAGAATTTACATTAATGTCGCAAACGGGTGCCATATTCATGTGAACACCAACCATCCTGCACTGTTTGCCAATCTCATAACCCATTTGATAGATAAGTGTGTCATCCAAAATAGCTCCAAGTGCCATTTGAACCGGATAGTTCAAGGTTGAATCGAGTCTGAATCCAAGTCCGGTTTCAGCATCAATAGCCACAAGTAATGGTACTTGTGATGCCTTTTGAAACTGGTTGCAAATTTTGGCCTGCTCGTGAGGGCTGCCCTGCATAAAAATAATTCCACCAACCTGGTATTGCTCAATTTGCTTCAAAACGTCTTCTGGCTTTATTGTCTGGCCATTCGAGTATGCCTGAATCATGAATAACTGTGCTATTTTCTGGTCAAGTGTCAGCTTTTTCATTAATGAGTCAACCCACTGGTCGCCCGAATATTTTAGAAAATCGGGTCCCGATTTTGCGGTAGATATTTCGGATAAAATGACTATATAAAAAAGCAAAAAGGCTAATCTTTTCATAGGCTAAAGTCCAAAGGCTAAAGTTAAAAAACATTGGAAGTATTGCCTATTTCAGAACTAAAAGGTGGAAGGTTTATTTCCCGAATTTTGTTAATGATTTCAAACAAACATAAGTTTGTGGGTGTAATTTATGTTACTGACAATAAGATATTTTATTTGGATATTTTAATTTGATATAATAAAGTCGTAATTATTTATGCATCTTATTTCAAAAGAGGCTTTTTGAAAATTGCGCAGAATATATCTGCAATTGATTTATTTCTGAGTCTATTGAAGTTTAATTTCGAATTAAAAAGGAAGATGAACGAAAAATATCGATTTGTTAATGTTAAAAAATAATTTCAGGAATAATATGTAATGTATTTATTATGAGATTTATATGGGATATGTATTGTTGATTCGATTTCAGTTTTTTTGTAATTCTTCTGTTCCTTTCGGCGTTTTTCTCAGTAAAAAGCAGTAATGTTAAAAAATGTGAAAATCATTTATTATTTTTGGGATACTAAGTGTGTCAGATTACCGTTATCTACTTGAATCTATTGGCTTGAGGAAACTTACTTACATATTACTTTTGCTCCTTTCGATCGGATATTTATTTTCGTGTGAAGATGAAAAATATCTGTCATCGACCGATGTTAAGCTTCGTTTTTCTGTAGATACAGTTATGTTTGATACAGTATTTACAACCGTTGGTTCAACAACTCAGCACTTAAAAATTTATAATCCTTACGATCAAAAGCTCCTGATTTCGTCAATAAAGCTTGCCAAAGGAGAGGCATCTAATTTCAGGCTTAATATCGATGGTGTATCGTCAAACGAGTTGAAGAATCTTGAAATTGCACCGTTAGACAGTATGTATATTTTTGTGGAAGTTACGATTGACCCCAGTGGACAGAATTTGCCGTTGGTTGTTAAGGATTCCATTGAATTTGTAACAAATTCCAATCGACAGGATGTCGATCTGGTTGCCTGGGGACAGGATTTCAAACTCATAAAACGCGAAATCCTGAAGACCACTACATGGACCAGCGAGAAGCCATATCTGGTATACAATTATGTCTATGTCGACAGTCTCGCAACACTTACCATAGAACCCGGAACAAAAATATATTTTCATAAAGATGCCGGTCTGTACGTGAAGGGTCGAGTCATAGCAAACGGGACGCTAGAGAATCCGATACTTTTACATGGCGATCGTTTGGAAGATGTATATGCCAATGTTCCCGATCAGTGGAATGGAGTTTTATTGTATTCGGGAAGTAAAAACAATGAACTGGAAAATGTCGAAATTAAGAATGCAAACATTGGACTTCAGGTAGGGAATATTGAAGATGAAGGCTTTGCCACGGTGGCTTTGAATAATGTAAAAATTCAGAATATGGCTTATGCCGGCGTTTTTGCCATGAAATCTGACATTCAGGCCAGTAATTGTTTGATTACAAATTGCGGATTTTACGCAGTTGCTCTTTTAGTTGGTGGAAATTATGAATTCAATCACTCAACAATTGCCAATTATTGGGGTGGGTATGGTTTTAAAGCCCGTTCGACTCCTTCGCTGCTAATTCAAAATTTCCTGACCATTAAAAAAGAAATTCCGACGTATATTGGAGATCTGGCCAAAGCAGATTTCGGAAATTGTATAATCACCGGAAACGTAATTGATGGCAACGAACTTTGGTTAAATAAAAGTTCGGAAGCTCTATTTAATTATAAATTTGACAGGTGTATTCTACAGGTTGCTGATACATTTAAAACCAGTAATCCCGACCATTTTGTGAACATCCTGAAAGGTGTCGATCCTCAATTTGTCGATCCTTATAAAAAATTCAATTTTGAACTCGATACGCTAAGTAAGGCAAAAGATGCTGCAAATAGAACGATCAGCAAATTGTATCCGACTGATTTGAAGGGACGCGATCGATTTTTTGACAATGGCCCGGATATTGGCGCACTTGAACGTCAGGAAAAGAAAGCAAAATAAGCGCTTACTATTCTCCATTTTATTTCCAACCCAAATATTCCTTGAACTGCATATTTGTTTTCCCATTCGAAAATTTAACTGATGAAATTGAGCTATGTCTTGGCTGTTTGCATTTCGTGCTGGGCTAACCTTCAGGGTTTTGGACAGAAAAGTTTGACGAAGGATGAGCTTACATTTATGTTTTACAATACGGAGAACTTTTTTGACACTGAAAATGATTCGGTTAAAAATGATGAGGAATATACTCCGGAGGGCAACAGACGATGGAATAAATCACGAATGCATTTCAAAGCAGAACGACTTGCCAAAGTAATTCTGGCTGCCGGGAAATGGAATCCACCGGTTGTTGTTGGACTTTGTGAGGTTGAGAATTTGCAGGTACTTGAAGTGTTGACACAAAATGAACCGCTGAGAGCTTTCCAGTATAAAATCGTACAAAAAGATTCACCGGATGAGCGTGGGATTGATGTAGCACTTATTTATCGGGCTGAACTGTTTCATCCTTTTGCCTATGAGGCAATCCCGGTTACAGATCCAAACGATAATTCATTTAAAACACGTGATATTTTGTTGGTGAGTGGTGTGTTGAACGACTGCGACACCTTGTATTTTTTTGTTAATCACTGGCCTTCAAGATACGGCGGCTTGATGGAAACCGTCAGATACCGACAGTTAGCCGCAAAAGCGTTGAAAAAAGCTATTCTTGAGTTACAAGCAAAGCAACCAGCCGCAAAAATTGTTTGCATGGGAGATTTTAATGACACTCCAATCGATCAAAGCATTGCCGGGACTTTGGGAGCTGAGAAATTGGATAACTCTGAAAAGTCAGGGCAACTGGTTAATCTTTCCTTTGGTTGGCAGTCAGATGAAATTCAGACCATCAAAAGTAAATATTCATGGGACACGTTTGATCAATGGATTGTTTCTGATTATTTTTTGCAGAACAATAATTGTTTTCGATATGAGAATGCTGAGATTTTCAAACCAGCTTTTTTGCTCGAACCAGATCTAAAGTTCGGCGGAGTCAAGCCTAAGCGAACTTATGTCGGCTATAAATATCAGGAAGGTTTTTCAGATCACCTACCGGTTTTACTTCATATTCGGTTGTTTAATCATTGACCTGAAACCGGAGTTAAGCCCATTTCTTTCGCTTTTTCGATCATAAAACGGTAAGCTTCTTCATGATTGTTTTGAATTACCCCATCCAGAATCGCTTCCTTAATTGCATTTTTTATCAGGCCAATTTCCCTGCAGGGGCCAAGTCCGTATAAATCCATAATTGTTTCTCCTGAGACTGGTGGCTGAAAATTCCGGATGTGATCTCTTTCTTCCAAATCCTTCAACTTTTGCCTGACGAGCTGAAAATTGTTATAATATTTTTTGACCTTTTCCTGATTTTTTGATGTGATATCAGCTTCGCACAAAGTCATCAGGTCGTCAATATCGTCACCAGCTTCAAAAAGGAGCCTGCGAATGGCAGAATCGGTCACAACTTCTTCTGAAAGGACAATCGGTCGCATGTGCAGTTCAACTATCTTTTGCACATATTTCATTTTCTCATTCAACGGAAACTTCATTTTCTTGAACAGCGCAGGTATCATTTTGGCGCCAACAAAATTGTGCGAATGAAAGGTCCAGCCAAGTTGTGGAGAATATTTTTTTGTGAGAGGTTTGGCAATGTCGTGTAACAAAGCCGACCAGCGCAACCATAGATTGTTCGTATTTGGCGCTATCCGATCGAGTACCTCCAGCGTATGGTAAAAGTTGTCTTTGTGACCAATCCCATTCACTTCTTCACGTCCTTTCATGCGGTGAAGTTCCGGAAAGATAATTTCGAGCAATCCGGTCTTGTCCAGCAATTTAAAACCGGTGGAAGGCTTTGAGGCCAGGATGATCTTATTTAATTCTTCACCAATTCTTTCTTTCGATATAATGTGAATGCGTTTTTTGTTTTTTGCTATTGCCTCAAGAGTCTTTTCCTCTATTGCAAATCCGAGCTGAGTGGCAAACCTGATGGCACGCATCATGCGCAACGGATCATCAGAGAAGGTAATGCCGGGTTCAAGAGGAGTTCGGATGATTTTATTTTCAATGTCTGTGAGGCCTCCAAACGGATCGATGAGTTCGCCGAAGCGGTCTCTGTTCAGGCAAATGGCAAGCGCATTTATAGTGAAATCACGACGATCTTGATCTTCTTCGAGGGTGCCATCTTCAACAACCGGATTTCTTGAATCTTCAGTATACGATTCTTTCCTGGCTCCCACGAATTCAACTTCGATAGACTGATATTTAAGCATTGCAGTACCAAACGTCTTAAATACGTTAACCTGAACTTTAGGCCCCAATTTTTGGGCAACCAATTCAGCCATTCGAATTCCGCTTCCAATGGTAACAATATCGATATCAGGTGAAGGGCGGTTTAAAATCAAATCACGCACGAAACCGCCAATGACATATGTTTCCTGATTAATCTGGTCAGCGGTTTCAGAAATTACTTTAAATATAGGATGTTGCAGATGTTTCTTCATGTAAATTCAACTGGTTTATTCTCTTTTTGATGTTCCTTGCCGGGATTTTTAAAATACTTCCGGGAAATATTTCCTGAAATAAATTCCGATTTTAACGTATCTAGATAATTATATATGACATTTTGTTTTTAGAATGTGACAAAATTACAATTAATTGCATTTTAGAACTCAAAAGAAACTTTTAATTTAAATGGCATGTCAATTGATATTCAAATATCAAATAATGTGTATATTTGTATAATTAAAATTTCATGATATGTTAGAACATTTAACAAAAGAGACATTCAAAGAAAAAGTATTCAACTTTGATCTCAATAAAGAATGGAAATTTGAAGGCAAAACACCATGTATGATCGACTTTTATGCCGACTGGTGTGGCCCGTGCAAAATGGTTGCGCCTGTTTTGGAAGAACTTCAGAAAGAATATGGCGACAATCTGGTTATTTATAAGGTGAATACTGAAGATGAACGTGAATTATCTGCAATTTTTGGTATCCAGAGTATTCCTTCTTTGTTGTTTGTTCCGGTTGAAGGACAGCCTCAAATGGCAATGGGAGCTTTACCAAAATCAACATTCGAAAAAGCTATTGCAGAAGTTTTGAATGTAAAAAAGCCGGTTCTTAATTAAGACTTTTTACGATAACAATTCAAGTATTTTCTCAAGATGGATTCCACGGGATCCTTTAATTAAAATTAGTTTGTTTTCAATAGGTTGTGTTTTTAGGTAGTTTGACAGAAGTTCGACATGATCGAACTTCTGTTTTTTTATGCGGTCGCTTGTGTTTTTAAATTGTACACCGACTAAAAAAATAGCTTCGAAATTTTGTTCTTCGATGTAATTTACAATTTTCTGGTGTTCTTCGTGTGATGATTCACCCAACTCAAGCATATCTCCTAAAATAATGCATTTCTGATTATTTTGAATCGTTGCAAAATTTGTCAGTGCTGCCATCATGCTGGTTGGATTAGCATTGTAGGCGTCCATTATAATTGTGTTTTTCTCGTTTTGTATCAACTGGGATCTATTGTTTGAAGGCGTGTAATCAAGTAAAGCTTTTTGTATTTGGAGCGGATCAACTTCAAAATATTTTCCAACACAGGCTGCGGCCAATAAATTTTCGAAATTGTAATCGCCAACAAGCTTTGATTTCAAATAGAGCCATCCTTTTGGAAACAAAGCTTTGACGACTAAATAGTTATCGGTACTAGCCAATTCTCCGGTCATGAAATAATGTGTCGATTGGCCATATTTGATTTGTTCCAGTTTAAGTGACTGTTTTATCAATAGCTCATTGTCAGCATTGATGAAACATTTTCCATTTTTGTTCCGGAGGAAATCGTACAATTCTGATTTTGTTTTAATTACTCCTTCAAATGACCCAAATCCTTCCAAATGAGCTTTGCCAATATTTGTTATAATTCCAAAGTCTGGATTGGCAATTTCGCATAAAAGCTTAATTTCACCCGGATGATTGGCACCCATTTCCACTACGCCGAATTCCGTGTCTTCAGCCATAGATAGTAAAGTTAACGGAACTCCAATATGGTTATTTAAATTTCCCTGCGTGAAATTCACCTTGAATTTTTTCGCTAAAACAGCAGCAACAAGTTCCTTAGTCGTGGTTTTTCCGTTTGTACCGGTTATGGCCAGAATAGGTAGTTTTAACCGGTCGCGATGGTAACGTGCAAGTTGCTGAAGGCTTTGCAAAACATCTTCAACCAGAATCAACTTATCGTCATTCTTATATTCCGGTTCATCAATTACAGCGTAGGCTGCGCCTTTTGTGAGGGCTTCTTTGGCAAATTTGTTCCCGTTGAAATTTGCGCCTTTCAAAGCAAAGAAGATACTTCCTGAAGGAATATTTCTCGAGTCAGTCGTTACACTCGGGTATTGCCTGAAAATTTCGTAAAGTCTGGCTGTTTCCATTTGGTATTTAAAAAAGAAAACCCCACTTTTTCAAATGAGGTTTTATATTAATCAAAAAGTATTCAATTAAAATCCGTCGGGACTGCCTACACGTGTCATGGCGCATCTGAAACCCAAATCGTCAGCCGATTCAGTTTCCGGACGGTACCTGCGCGCTCCTGGACTTAACCAATATGGTCTGTCTTTCCAGCTCCCGCCTTTGTATATGCGCGCTTTGTCTGATATCAGTGAGGAGAAGCTTCCCTCTTTGTCAGACTGAACATACATAGAGTTTGTTTTACTTTTATCTTTGTTTGCGTTCCAATCGTCGCCTTCGATAACCTGCGAGCGATAATCGCCATCTTCAAAATTTCTAAGATCTGCAATTGTATCTTTTACAAGCTGACCAAATTCATCGCGAACAAGTTTCCCGTCGGCATCGGTTCTGTATTTGGTAAATACATTTCCCCGGAATGGCTGAAATTCTGCTACTTCTGTTGAGGAAAGCGGACGATAAACATCGTAAACCCATTCGTTAACGTTACCTGCCATACAATATAATCCATAGTCGTTTGGTTCGTAAGATGTAACGGGAGATGTAATATCCGCATTGTCGTTTAAGGC
This sequence comes from Prolixibacteraceae bacterium, assembly GCA_963677955.2. Taxonomy (GTDB): domain Bacteria; phylum Bacteroidota; class Bacteroidia; order Bacteroidales; family Prolixibacteraceae; genus Aquipluma. The sequence goes on along the minus strand of CAXXQR010000001.1, from coordinate 642,318 downwards.
ACCAGCCATACCCATTAAGTCACCTCGTCCACGAGTGAAGTTGGCCATCAGGCGACCTCTGGTTTTCTTGGAATCGTCGCGCAGGTATGTTCCGTTCCACGGATATAATTTGCGGTTGGTTAACAATTCGTCTTCTGAATTTCCAACTAAACCAAGAGCTGCATATTCCCATTCTGCTTCGGTGGGAAGTCTGTAGTTTGGCAACAATACCCCGTCTTCCCAACGAACTTTACGATTGGTTCCTGCAGCATCTTTCAAAGGTTTTTTCCCTTCAGTTCCAGTATATAATCCAGCCAGATACGACTCAGTTGTAAATACATTTTGGCCATTTTGAGCATTGTCGGGAGTGAGAATTCCTTTGTTAATGAGGATCATTTCATTCACCCGGTCTGTTCTCCATTTCGAATACGCATCGGCTTGAACCCATGAAACGCCAACTACAGGATAATTGCCGTAGGCAGGATGGCGCAAATAATTTGTCACGTATGGTTCGTTGTATGCTAATTGTTCTCTCCAGACTAAAGTATCAGGAAGTGCACTTTTATATTTTTCAGGATTGGAAGGATAAACCCGACGTAACCAGAATAGATACTCGCGGTAATCGAGATTCGAAACCTCAGTTTCATCCATGTAAAACGACGCAACCGTAACTCGTTTGGGGGTATTGTTCCAATCAAACATTACGTCTTGTTCAACACGACCCATTGTAAATGTACCACCCTGAATAAAAACTAAACCAGGTCCGGTTTGCTGCGCATAATTTTCATCAGCCTGGAATCCCCCGTTTTTAGGATCTCCGAATTCCCATCCGGTTGAATGTGAGGTGTCTGAACTTCCTTTACCTTTTCCAAACAATCCGCATCCAGCCATTAATGCAGCCAGACCAAATAACATTATGGATCTCAATTTCATGTGTCTGTAATTTGTTTTTTAAATGCCAATTTGAACTTGCCTGAATACATAGTATTCACAACGAGCTCTATTGTATTTTTCTTTTCCGTTATTTAAAAGACTCACAAATATAACTAAATTGTTGAATTGATATTGTTCAGGTATTTAATCTTTTTTTAGGCTTGTTTGGCCATACTGCATATCTTTGCCCTGACGAATAAGTATCAGCATTAATTTGTTTTATTCTGATAACATAACGTTATAATATTTGCAGAAACTGACCGTTTGCTTTTAACTGAAACTAATAACTGTAAAATGTTAAGATTATTACTTCTTTCCGTACTTCTTTTCGTTGTTGCATTTACCAAGGGTGCTGATTATCACAGGAGGATTAATTGGTTTCAAGCGGGTCAAAGGATTGATTCAGTAGATATTAATGCGTTGAGGTTTGACGGAAATATCACGATTGATCGAGGTGGCAGTCCATATTGGTTTGAAAGTTTTGATCTGAATTCTTCGAGCGCCGAAGTCACTATAAAAAATCCTGTTTTTGAGCCAGTTGAAAATGCAACAAAAAAACTGAATGACTCCATTGGCGCAGAATTAAAATATTCGTATGAAATTGGAACATCTGCTGATCATTCAATTCTTCGGCTGACTATCTGTCCATTTGTTTTCAGGAATAATACACTTGAAAAGCTCGTTGAATTTACAGTTTCTGTTAATGAAAATATTCGACAACTGAAATCAGCTAAGGTGGCACATACCTGGAAAACTTCATCAGTGCTTGGTTCAGGGAAATGGGTAAAAATAAGCACCGGCGATAAAGGTATTTACAAAATTTCTTTCGATCAGATTAAAGAATGGGGATTTTCAAATCCTGACCAGGTTGCATTGTATGGAAATGGCGGCTACATGTTGCCGGTTTTGAACAAGGATACTCAATTCGATGACCTGAACGCTTATCCAATCTGGAAGGGAAAGGACAATGCCGGAAAGGACTGTATTTTTTTCTATTCTACCGGAAATATTAAGATTACTGAAAATCTGTCAACCGGAACATATAGCCATCAGCAGAATTACTATTCCACACTAAATTACTTCTATATCTCCGATCAGGGAACCCCGAAAGTAATTCAGAAAGCTGCTGCGTTGTCTGAATCTGCAGAAAGGTCAATTAATTCGTACCCAAATTATTCGTTTTACGAAAAGGAATTGAAAAATTTGCTTGCTTCCGGAAGTCAATGGTTTGGCGAGCAATTTATTATGGGTAGTTCCCAAACAATAAATTTGACGCTCGAAAATCCCGATTTAACCAAGTCGGCTCAATTTTTAGTTTCTGCTATCGGAAGATCATCATCAGCAAGTTCAATGTTTGTTTCCCTGAATGGAAAATCGGAAACAGGGTTATCTTTTTCTGCGGTTGATATGACTGATCCTACAGACTATTTTGCCGACGAACAAGTTTCTAGATTTACGGAAAACTTGCCTTCCAAAAATCTGCAGCTTAAGTTAACGTACAATGCAGTCAACAGTACTTCAGGAGCTTGGTTCGACTATTTTTCGGTTAATTATACAAGCCTGATGAACATGAATGCTGATGTTTATTTTTTCAGGGGAAAGGGAAACAATGGACAAGTCACAACCTCGGAATTTGTTTTGAACGGGGCATCTTCAACAACTAAAATTCTGGATATAACGGATTTTAGCAATGCTTTTGAAGTTCCCTCAATTTATACGGACGGACAAATGAAATTCAAATCCAATTCTCCCACAACCTGCGAATATGTGGCGTTTAATCCGGCTGGAACAATTCCGGTTCCTGATTTTGTAAAGGATGTTGATAACCAGAATCTGCATTCAGCCGATCTATCCGAAATGATTATCGTCACGAATCCTATATTTGAGAGTGCCGCTAACGATCTTGCGAACTTTCACCGAACGAACGATCAAATGTCAGTTCAGGTTGTAACTCCTGAAATTATTTATAACGAGTTTTCAGGTGGATTGCCAGATCCGGCAGCTTTCCGAAATTATTTTAAAATGTGTTACGACCGAGGTAAGGATAGTGGGGCAAATACCCTGAAATATGTGTTGCTCATGGGGGATGGCTCGTACGATAACCGGAATATTCTGGGTAAGAATCATAATTTACTCCCGACTTATCAATGGTCCAATTCGCTTTCACCAACCGAATCGTTTGTTACTGATGATTTCTTCGCATTTATGGATGAGAATGAAGGGATTTTTATGGATGAGAATAAAGTTATTGCTCATGGATCGATTGATTTGGGCATTGGACGGATTCCAGCAAATACACTGACAGAAGCTCAGGCAGTTGTTGATAAGATCAAACATTACCACGATCAGGAGACATTTGGAAACTGGAGAAATACGGTCACTTTTATTGCTGACGATGGTAATACGGCCGATCGTTACACCAACGCACACATGTCGCAGGCTGAAGAAATTGCTACTTTCTTAAACCAAAGTTATCCGTCGTTTTATACCGATAAAATTTACTTCGATACCTATAAAAAGATATCGACTGCTGGTGGAGAAAAATATCCTGATGTAACTACCGCGATCAATAACAGCGTTAAAAAAGGCACATTAATAATGAATTATACAGGCCATGCCAACGAGCGAAACCTAGCTGATGAGACTGTCCTGGATATTGGGACCATCGATTCGTGGACGAATTACAACCGACTGCCAATTTTTGTAACAGCGACCTGCGAATACAGTCGATTTGATGCCGACGATATGTCTGCAGGAGAACACATTCTTTTCAATTCGCGCGGAGGTGGTGTCGGTTTGTTTTCCACGACCCGCCTGGTTTATTCAGGAGCAAATTCTACTTTAAACAAAAACTTTTTCAGGTATATTTTTGCTAAAGACGATGCCGGGAAGAACTTACGTCTGGGCGAAATCATGAGAAGAGCGAAAGCTGCTGCCAACACTGGTACCAATCAGTTGAACTTTACCTTGCTCGCCGATCCGGCCATGCAATTGGCAAATCCCGATTTTCAGGTTAAAACAACCAGTATTGACGGAAAAAATACAGATACAGAAATAGACACCATCCAAACACTGACGGTTGTGACAGTAAAAGGTTTTGTGGCCGATATGAATGGTGAAAAACTTACGTCGTTTAACGGCGAAATTATACCCACAGTGTACGACAAAGCCATGCAGGTTAAAACTCTCGGAAATTCTGGACAAAATCCGATGAGTTACACCACGCAAAACAATATTATTTATAAGGGTTTGGCTAGTGTAACCAATGGCGATTTCGAATTTTCATTTTTTGTGCCGAAGGACGTTTCGTATAAACTCGACAAGGGAAAAATAATTTATTATGCCTACGACGATTCAAACGATGCCCACGGTTATTTTGATGGGTTTTATATTGGAGGTTCCTCAAATGCCAACATTTCTGATTCGGATGGACCTCAAATCGATCTGTTTATAAATTCGGAATCGTTTCAGGATGGTGGAACAGTAAGCGCAAGTTCAGTTTTGCTGGCTAATATTTCTGACAATACGGGAATAAATACTGCCGGAACAGGAATTGGACATGACATAACAGCTATACTGGACGATGATTATACCAATATTATGGTTCTGAATGACTATTTTCAGGCAGATAAGGATCAGTATCTCAGCGGAAAAATAGTTTATCCGTTAACCAAATTAGCCGAAGGAGAACATGTTTTGAAGTTGAAAGTATGGGATGTCTTGAATAATTCAGCCGAGAAAGAGATTCACTTCGTGGTGAAAGACAATTTCAGGATTGAAACAGTTTCGTGTTATCCCAACCCGATGCAAGGGCAAACGCAATTTGTTTTTACACACAATCAGCCCGACGAAACATTTGATATAAACCTTGAAGTATTTCAAACAAATGGAGCGCGCGTGGATATTTTAAATACAACTGTAGGTTCTTTGGGCACTGAAAGCCTGCCCATTGAATGGATTCCAGCCAACCGAAAAATTGTTATGAAAGCTGGAATTTACATTTACAGAATAACAGCCACCACTGTTCCGGGCGGAAAACAAACCAGTGGATCAGGCAGATTAGTTTATGTTTATCCCTAAAAATTAATCCAATCCGAAGTTTTGCTATACTATTTATGGAGTAATACCGTTTAGAATTTTAGTTTAAGAATTGGTAGTTCTACTGTTCAAACGGCTATATTTGCAAATTCAAAAAAAATGATCGATTTAAAATGAAGAAATTTACCCTATTACTGACTGCTACTCTCTGCTTTGCGCTTACTGTATCAAGAACTTTTGCTCAAAATACGTCAACAACCGGAGCGAATACAATCACGACTGGTGTGCCGTTTTTAACTATTGCGCCAGACTCACGTTCCGGAGCAATGGGTGATGCCGGTGTTGCTATTTCTGCGGATGCGAATTCACAACACTGGAATGCAGCAAAATATGCATTTGCCGAAAGCGAGATGGGGGTTGCATTATCGTATACTCCATGGTTGCGTAATTTGGTGTCAGATATTAACCTGGCCTATTTGGTTGGCTATAAAAAGCTGGATGATCGTGAGACTGTAAGTGCTTCGCTGCGCTATTTTACGTTGGGCGACATCTCGTTTATGAGCGAATACGGTGATCCAACAGGGACTCAAAGTCCAAATGAGTTTGCAATTGATATGGGATACACCCGATTGCTTTCCGATAAATTTTCAGGAGCAGTTGCACTCCGTTACATTCGTTCCGACCTTACCGGAGGACAATTGGTTAACGGAGCAGAAACTCACGCCGGAAATGCTTACGCAGCTGACGTTGCTTTCTACTATCAGAATGAAATACGCGTAAATCGTAAAATTTCGACGCTTGCAGCAGGTATCAATATTTCAAATATTGGTAGCAAAATTTCTTATACTGATGGCGAAACCAAAGATTTTATCCCGACCAATTTAAAACTTGGGTTATCGTATAAAACTGAAATGGACAAGTACAATACGATTACTTTTGCATTCGATGCCAATAAATTGCTTGTGCCAACACCCGATACAACCAAAGCTGACATCATTACCGGTCTGGGCGCCAACATTTCTCCAATCGCAGGTATTTTCAAATCATTTAGCGATGCTCCCGGAGGTTTTTCAGAAGAATTGAAAGAGATTAATTTGTCGGTTGGTGCCGAATATTGGTACAACAAACAATTTGCCCTTCGCGCCGGATATTTTTACGAAGATGTTTCGAAGGGAAATCGTAAATTCTTCACAGCCGGAGCCGGTTTAAAAATGAATGTTTTCGCGCTTGATTTCTCTTATCTTTTGCCCGTGGCACAAAATAACCCCTTGGCCAATACGCTTAGGTTTACACTTTCATTCGATTTCGATGCATTTAACAAGCAGCGAAGGTAGTTTCGAAGTGCCAAAAATTTAATAATCAGGTAATTTCTGAAAATTATATTCTTCTAAAAAATGAAATTCCGGATAGGTTACGGATACGATGTACACCGCCTGGCTGAGGGTGAAACCTTGTGGCTTGGCGGTATTCTAATTCCACACAGCAAAGGAACGGTTGCACATTCTGATGGTGACGTTCTGATCCATGCACTTTGCGATGCAATGCTTGGCGCTGCTAAATTGGGTGATATTGGCCGCCATTTCCCGGATACTTCTTCAGACTACAAAAATATTGACAGCAAACTACTTTTGCGGAAAACCAATGAGCTGATTGCAGCAAGAGGTTATCAAGTCGGGAATCTGGATGTTACTGTTGCAGCACAAAAACCCAAACTCAAAACGTTCATTCCTGAAATGGAAGAAACTATTGCCCAGATTTTAGAGGTTGATGTAGATGTAGTTTCGGTTAAAGCTACTACAACTGAAGAATTAGGATTCGAGGGTAGGGAAGAAGGTATTTCTGTTCATGCTGTTGTATTGTTAGAATATTATAACAGGTAACTGGCATTCAACATCCCATTTCCAGGTTTCGGCTGAAAAATCTTAATTTTTCTGGTTCTGAATTGAGGTTTGGAATCCGGAAGTGAATTTAATTGGCCATATCAAATAATCTTTCCGTGATTATTTTGTTTGTCATTTTTATCGAGTTATTTTTAGAACAAATTTTGATGTTGTGACCGCAGTTTTCAAAAAATATTTATTTCTGCTATTTTTTCTATTTGGACAAGCATTTAATCTGTATGCCCAAACTCCTAAGCTCGACAGTCTAAACAATTTGATTCAGATAAAATCTGGGGTTGACCAGCTTAACTTATATGTTGAGGCTGGGAGGGAGTATATTTATGTGTCGCCTTCGAAATCAGTTGAGTGCGGTGAGAAGATTCTAGCCTTGGGAAATGAATTAAAAGACCACTCTAAGGATGGAATGGCCAATTTGATAATTGGAGCCGGATATCTATTTAGTGGCAATTTTGAAAAGGGAAAGGAGTTTACCGATCAGGGGCTTAAAATCGCGCGTGAAAACAGAAATGTTGAAGAAGAATGTGTCGGGTTAAATTCTCTTGCCGTTTTTTATATGAATACTGGCGACTACAAGCATGCTGAAGATTTATTCCGTCAAACATTAGATAAAGCGGTTGCGGCAAATTTAACTGAACGTGCTGCAATGGTGACATTTAACATTGGAGCCATTTATACCAATCAGGGGAAGCTGGCAGAAGGATTAAAGTCATTTCAGGATGCCTTGAAATATTTCATCACAATTGATAACCATAAATTTATTGCCCGCACGATGATGAATATTGCGGTCAATTATAATTCGTGGGGTAATTATGACAAAGCACTGGAATATTATCTGGAAGCAGACAAGTATTTCGAGAATCTCAAAGATAAACCTGGGCGAGTTGCCACACTCAATAATATTGGTGAGGTTTATAAAGATATGGGAAACTATAGCGAGGCTATAAACTATTATACAAGGTCGCTCGACCTTTCGATCAGCATTCAGTCAATATTAAACGAAGCAGTGGCTTATGTCGGTTTGGCCGAAGCTAATCTAAAACTTAATGAAATTGATAAAGCACACAAACTTGCTCGTCAGTCACTTGGACTTTTTGAGCCAATTGGAATGCTTGAAGGAATTTCCAGATGCAAGCGGGTTTTGTGTGAGGTTGAATTTCTTTCAGGAAACTACAGCAAGGCGATGGTTTTGGCAGATGAAAGCGCTGAATTGGCCGAAAAGGCCGGAATACCAGACATCGTAGAGCAGGTGGCCTCGTTGCAATCTCAAATTATGGCCAAAACAGGTGATTATAAGCGAGCATACCACTTTTTACAGAAGCGTGATTTGGTGAAAGATTCTTTATATAATGATAAGCAAGCCAAGCGATTGTCTGCCTTGCAGTCGGAGCTTGATCTGAAACTAAAGGAAAATGAGATTGTTCTTCTTCAAAAGAATAATGAGATTAAGGATCTTCAAATTAGAAAGCAGCATGTCTGGACAAGTTTCCTAATTATTGGAATCATCTTATTGATGATTTTTTCAGGCGTAGTGTTACGTTTTTACAGGGAAAGAAAAAAGGCGTATCAACAACTGAATGAGAAGAATAAGCATATTTCGGAGCAACATCAGGAATTAATCAAGGTAAATGAAACGAAGAATCGTTTCCTTTCCATTATTGGACACGACCTGCGAAATCCGATTGGAGCGTTTCGCGAAATGTTGGGGCAATTGGTCGATTTCCCGGAATTGTTCCCCAATGAGGATCGCAATCAGGTTTTGAGCGAGCTTCGAAATGAGGCAGATTCAACTTATTACCTGCTCGATAACTTGCTGACTTGGGCTAAAACTCAAAAGGAGAGTATTGAGTATAAGCCTGAACTTATTCAGCTTAAGAAGGTTATAGACCATAATATTCTCTTAAATTCGAGATTCTCAGACAATAAAGGAATTCAATTGGTTGCTGAAGGCGAATGTGATTGTGAAGTGTACTTCGATAAAAATATGTTGAACCTGATCTTTCGAAATTTGATTTCGAATGCCATAAAGTTTTCTTTTTCTGGTGGCACGGTCAGGATAAAAGTTATTGCCGAAGAGGCTATTGTTCGTATTTGTGTTATTGATGAAGGTGTTGGAATTGAGGAGCAGAATATTCCATTTCTTTTTGATCCGAATAAGCAGGTTTCGACGTTTGGCACTGCAAATGAAAAAGGTTCGGGATTGGGGCTGATCCTGTGTCACGAGTTCATTAAAAATGACGGGGGCGAAATTAACGTAAATAGCCGGAAAGGAGAAGGAACAACGATCTGTTTTACACTCCATAAATACAATCAGCGGATAGACTAACAGATTGCTGATAGCAATAGCTATTTCATCTTTGATTTAAAAGACTGTTTTGTTGAATACAAAAATGATTTAAAATGAGAAAGACATTGGTAATTGGGGCAAGCGAGAACCCGGAGCGTTATTCGAATAAAGCCATCAGGGCTTTGTTGGCGCATCACCACGAAGTTGTTGCCGTTGGGTTGCGTGAAGGAAATGTTTCCGGAGTTCTGTTTAACACAGAAAAGCAGGATTTCAAAAATATTGATACTGTAACCTTGTATGTTGGCCCCAAAAACCAACCCGAGTATTACCAATATATTCTGAGCTTAAAACCTCGGCGTGTGATTTTTAATCCGGGAACCGAAAACCCGGAATTTATTGCTGAACTTAAAAATGCAGGCATTATTCCGGAGATAGCCTGCACGCTTGTTTTATTAAGTACCGGACAATACGAATAATGGAAACAATTCAATCGATACAGGAATTTGACCAGGTTTTGGCCAACAATGAAGCTGTTCTGGCTTACTTTTCTACAGAAATTTGTTCGGTGTGCAAAGTGTTGAAACCAAAAGTCTCGGAGATGATTACCGAATCGTTTCCTGAAATGAAAATGGTTTATATACAGTCAGACAAGCTTCCGGAGCTGGCAGCCCAAAACAGTGTTTTTGCAGCGCCAACTGTCGTTGTTTTTTTCGCTGGTCGCGAAACCATTCGCAAAAGCCGAGCATTCGGAATTGATGAACTACGGTTTGAAATTGAGAGACCGTATTCCATGATGTTCGAATGATGGAATCCCCTTCCCATTAATTATATTAAATCGGTTTTGGTTCGTCAAATAAATCGTCAATCAATTTTTGGTCAGCAAAATTTGGTAATGTTACTTTCAGCTTCGGATTTTCATGCATGGCTCTCTTAATGGCGAAAATGGCCGGTTCGTTCCTGGCCCAGCTTCGGCGTGCGATGCCATTGTTCACATCCCAATGCAGCATTTGCTTTATTCTTCGTTCAGAATCTGAAGTTCCATCGATCGTCATTCCAAATCCGCCGTTGATTACTTCGCCCCAGCCAACACCTCCGCCGTTATGTAATGACACCCAGGTGGCGCCACGAAACGAATCGCCAATGACATTCTGTACGGCCATGTCGGCAGTATATGCTGATCCATCATAAATATTCGATGTTTCCCTGAATGGCGAATCAGTTCCCGAAACGTCATGATGGTCGCGGCCCAGAACGATTGGTGCACTGATTATTCCATCAGCAATGGCTTTGTTAAATGCTAAGGCAATTTTTGTTCGTCCTTCGCAATCGGCATATAAAATACGTGCCTGAGAACCAACAACTAACTTGTTCTTTCCGGCTTCTGCTATCCAGTGAATGTTGTCGTTTAGCTGGTTTTTTATTTCCGCAGGCGCATTTTTTGCTATTTCATTTAAAACCTGAAGTGCAATTTTATCTGTTTTCTGGAGATCAACTGGATCGCAGGAGCAGCAAACCCACCGAAAGGGCCCAAATCCATAATCAAAAAACAAGGGTCCCATAATATCTTGAACGTATGACGGATAAATGAAATTCCCGTCAGCTTTTATTACTGCGGCATTTGCCCGTTTGGCTTCCAGTAGAAAAGCATTTCCGTAGTCCCAGAAATACATTCCTTTCTGGGCGAGCTGGTTGATTGCCAACACTTGCCTTCGCAAACTTTCATGTACTTTTTCCTGAAAAAGCTGAGGATTTCCAGCCATCAAAAGATTCGATTCCTCCAAAGTTAAGCCAACCGGATAATAACCGCCGGCAAACGGATTGTGCAGTGATGTTTGGTCCGAACCCAAATCAATCGAAATATTTTCTTGAGCCAGTTTTTCCCACAAATCGACCACATTCCCTTGATAGGCCAGCGATACCGCTTCTTTGTTCTGGCTTGCTTCGAGCATCCTGGAAATAAGTTTGTCCAGATCTGAGTAAACTTCGTCAACCCAACCCTGGCTATGCCGGGTTTCAACAACTTTTGGATTGATTTCGGCGACGATTGACACCATACCTGCAATGACAGCTGCTTTTGGCTGGGCTCCTGACATGCCGCCCAATCCTGAAGAAACAAATATTTTTCCCGCGATAGTTCCATTACTTTTCATTCGTGCTGCATTCAACAAAGTAATTGTTGTTCCATGCACAATCCCTTGAGGGCCAATGTACATAAACGAACCTGCAGTCATTTGCCCGTATTGCGAAACGCCTAGCGCATTCATTCGCTCGTAATCATCACGTCCGGAATAGTTCGGAATGACCATTCCGTTGGTCACAACCACGCGTGGTGCATCTTTGTGAGAGGGGAAAAGTCCCATCGGATGCCCAGAATACATTACAAGAGTTTGCTCGTCGGTCATTTCCGAGAGGTATTTCATGCAAATCCGATACTGCGCCCAATTTTGAAAAACTGCTCCATTTCCACCATAGGTAACTAATTCATGCGGATGTTGAGCCACGGCCACGTTCAGGTTGTTTTGAATCATCATCATAATTGATGCTGCCTGTTTCGACTTGTATGGGTAATCTTCAAGCGGACGTGCCATCATTTCATAGTCCGGACGGAAACGGTGCATGTAAATCCGGCCGAATTGTTGCAATTCTTCCAAAAATTCGGGTGCCAAAGTGGCATGATGTTCAGGATTGAAATAGCGAAGTGCATTTTTTAGCGCCATTTTTTTTTCTTGCAGAGTCAATATATCTTTGCGACGTGGAGCATGGTTAACTGAGGGATTTACGGGCTTCTTGCGTGGGAGAATTTCAGGAATTCCTTCGCCAATTGCGGATTTAAATTCGGCAGTAGTCATAGTTTTCGAATTGTGGTTCGCCTTTTGAAGTTGAACGTATAACGGCAAAATTGCGACATTCCCCGATATTTTACTGTATATTGTTAGCAGTTTTGCAACATTTGCCGCACTTATATTTGTCATGGTTTAGACAGATAAAGTTTATTTAGAAAATAATATAAACAGAAAATAAGATGAAAAAAACATGGATTATTTTGGCAGTTATTGCCGTTGTGATTTTATTAGCGTATTCGTCGGTTAAAAGCTCGTACAACAACATGGTTCGTATGGATGAGGGTGTTACAGCTCAATGGTCGCAAGTGGAAAATGTGTATCAGCGGCGGTCCGATCTAATTCCAAACCTTGTGAATACAGTAAAGGGCTATGCCGATTTTGAAAAGGAAACCCTGACTCAGGTTATTGAGGCTCGTGCAAAAGCAACATCGGTGACCGTTGATCCGTCGAAATTGGATGCGCAGTCGTTGCAGAATTTTCAAAGTGCTCAGTCCGGATTGTCATCTGCTTTGGGGCGTTTGATGGTGGTCGTTGAAAAGTATCCGGAATTAAAGGCCAACCAGGGATTTCTTGATCTTCAGGCGCAATTGGAGGGAACTGAAAATCGGATTACAGTTGAACGAAAAAAGTTCAATGAAAGTGCCCAGGCATACAATACGTTTATTCGTACTTTCCCAAAAAATATTTTTGCCGGAATGTTTGGGTTCGAGAAGAAAGCCTATTTTGAAGCCGATAAGGGAGCTGAAAAAGCACCTCAGGTTCAGTTCTAAGAAAGAATTCAAGTTTCAGGTTACATCATAGTTTGTAGCCTGAAGCTTATTAATACGACATAACATCAATTTTACACTTCACCTATAATTTCCAGAAAAATGTCAGTCGAAAATTTTTTCACCAAAGAAGAAAAAAAGCAGATAACCGATGCGATAGCCGAAGCTGAATTAAATACTTCAGGAGAAATACGATTGCATGTGGAAGGACGATGCAAAATTGATGTACTCGACCGTGCAGCCTATGTTTTTGGTAAACTAAAAATGCACGAAACGGCCCTGAGAAACGGTGTTCTTTTTTATCTGGCAGTCTACGACCGCAAATTTGCAATTTTGGGCGACGGTGGAATCAATCAAGTTGTCCCGGATAATTTTTGGGACGATATCAAGGAAACAATGCTGGGCTATTTTCTGGAAGGACAGTATGCTGACGGTTTAGCTCAGGGAATTTTGATGGCAGGTGAGCAACTGAAGGCGAATTTTCCACACCAGAAAGACGATGTTAATGAATTGTCGGATGAAATTTCATTCGAGAAAAACCTTTAAGATGAAACGATTTATTCTGCTTTTATTCATCCCCTTATTTGCAATCTCGGTTTTCGCTCAGGATATTCCTGAACGACCAAACCCTCCCCGCTTAGTCAACGATTTAGCCAACGTTCTTTCAAATCAGGAAGAGGGGCAGTTGGAAGCTGAACTCGATGAATTTAGCAACCAGACATCGACGCAGATATGTATAGTGACTCTTCCAACGCTTAACGGTAATGAAATCTCAGATCTGGCATTTCAGATTGGCGAAAAATGGGGTATAGGGCAGAAAGGGAAGAACAATGGAATCGTGATTGTTTTCAAGCCTAAGGCCGGAAATGAAAATGGGGCTGTTTTCGTGGCTGTTGGTTATGGTTTGGAAGGAGTAATTCCTGATGCCGTTGCTAACCGGAATGTCGTGGATTACGAAATGATACCGCATTTTAAGCAAAACGATATTTTTGGCGGCTTGGAAGCAGGTACGAAGGTATTGATGAGTCTGGCTTCAGGAGAATTTACCGCAGCAGATTACCAGAAGAAAACCGGAGGTAAAAAATCGGATAAAGGTGGTGGATTTATTCTTTTTATCCTGATAATTATTGTTCTGGTCTCGATCTTTAAAGGAGGTCGTGGTGGCCGTTACAACGGCGGAAGCAGTGTTCCTTTTTGGATTGCCATGAGTCTGCTTGGAAGCAGTCGAGGCAGTGGTTCTTTTGGTGGTTTCTCTGGTGGAAGCGGAGGCTTCGGTGGAGGTGGCGGCGGTTTTGGTGGCTTCGGCGGTGGTAGTTTTGGAGGCGGTGGAGCCGGTGGAAGCTGGTAGCGATTGATTTTCAAGTTCCAGATTTCAAAACAGGTTGCAAATGATTTGCATATTGAATAATAGAGATTCTAAAGAATGAAATATCTTGCACTTAAAAATCTTTCTGACGAATCGGAAACTAAAACATAGAGCAAAAAAAACCTTCAGGAAAGTTCCTGAAGGTTTTTTTATGGTAGCTCAGCCGATAATTAATCAGCAGTTTCAATTGAGTCAAGAATATTTTTGTCGACAAGAATACGTCCGCAATATTCGCAGACGATAACTTTCTTGCGCGAGGCTATATCCATCTGGCGCTGTGGTGGGATTTTATTGAAACAACCTCCGCAGGCATCGCGCTGAACCGTAACAACGGCCAATCCGTTACGGGCATTTTTCCGGATGCGTTTAAATGCAGTAACCAAACGTACTTCAATGTTAGCTTCAATTTTTTCAGCTTTAGCCTTCAGTCTTTCTTCTTCAATCTGGGTTTCCGCTGTAATTTCTTCCAACTCGCGTTGTTTGCGATCCAGGTCTTCCAATCTTTCTTTCAGCAACACCGATGAAGAAGCAATGGCTTCTTTTTTGCTGGCAAGCTCGGTTGAAAATTCACGGATACGTTTTTCCGATAATTCAATTTCGAGTTTCTGGAATTCAATTTCCTTGCTCAGTGAATCAAATTCACGGTTGTTCCGAACGTTATTTTGCTGTTCCGTGTATTTTGTGATCAGACCTTCTGATTCTTTAATGGCAATTTTTTTGTTGTGAACTGCTGTTTCCAAATCTTTAATATCGTCTTCAAAATTACTGACACGGGTTTTCAGACCGGTAATTTCGTCTTCCAAATCCTGAACTTCCAATGGTAATTCACCGCGAAGTGTCTTGAATTTATCTATTTCAGAAACAACATTTTGCAGCTCGTAAAGCGCTTTAAGCTTTGAACTGATTGGCACACTTTTATTTTCGTCTCTAACGTACTGTGTATTCATACTTTATAGTTGTTTAACTTTACTCAAATGAAGTAATTCACCGGGTTTGTATTTATTGCCGATAAATGGACTGCAAATTTAGGGAATTTTTTTGTAAGTAATTCATAAAAAACTTCTTTAGTGAATTGTTCGCTCTCAAAATGTCCAATGTCGGCTATTACTATTTTTTGTTCGGCATCAAAAAACTGATGGTATTTAAAATCTCCTGAAATAAAGATATCGGCTTTTTGGCCTATTGCATTTTTTAGATAGCTGCTGCCGGAGCCACCGCAAACGGCCACCCGCATTATTGGTTTGCCCGATAATTGTGTATGTTTAATTACTTTACAGCCGAAAGTTTTTTTCAGTTTTTCAAGAAAATTTATTTCTTCCATAGGCTCCTGAAGTTCGCCAATCATCCCGATTCCGGCTTGTGCGTATTCGTTTTCGAGCGGATAAATATCGTAAGCAACCTCTTCGTATGGGTGCACCTCAAGCAACGCCCGAATTATCTGTGATTGTATGTTTTTGGGAAAAATTGTTTCAATGCGTGTTTCATTTTCAAAATGCAGTTGATTTTTTTCACCTACAAATGGATTAGTCTGATCATTTCCCCGGAAACTCCCTATGCCATTTTGGTTAAAACTGCATGAATCGTAATTTCCAATGTTGCCGGCACCCGCATCAAAAAGTGCCTGTCTGACTTTTTCGGCATGATCGGTTGGTACAAAAGTTGCCAGCTTTTTCAGGAACCCAGAAGTAGGAGCCAAAATGCGACAGTTTTGCAGCTCAAGTTTTTCGCAGATTTTGCTGTTTACACCGCCAAAAATACTGTCGAGATTGGTGTGCGCAGCATAAATAGCCACGTCGTTTTTAATTGCTTTGGCAACACATCGCTCAATATAGTTTTTGCCGTTCAGTTTTTTTATTCCGGAGAAAATAACGGGATGATGCGCAATAATGAAATTCAGGTTTTTGGCAATGGCTTCGTCAATAATTTCTTCGGTAATATCAAGCGAAATCAGGATACCCGATATTTCGTCGTCCAATTGTCCGATAATTAAACCGGCATTGTCGTACGATTCCTGAAGGGTTAATGGGGCGATGTTTTCAATAAACTGCGCGATCTCTTTGATTTTCATCTCAGCTCGGGGGTTGATAAGAAACTTGTAATTTGAAACATGGAATGTGAAACTCTCGCTACATCTCTTCTTTAATGTCGAGCAACATTTGCCTGATTTCCTGAAGGCGGCTGACTACCTCGAAATTTTGAAGCGTATCTTCCTTGTTTTCTTTCAGCTTTTTCTGAGCGCCTTTTATGGTCATGCCTCTTTCTTTGAGCAAATGGTAAATGATCTTCAAATTTTCGATATCCTCCAGAGTAAACATCCGGTTGCCCTTTTTGTTTTTGTGTGGTTTCAGAACATCAAATTCGTTTTCCCAGAAGCGAATGTTTGACGTATTCACTCCAAACATGTTAGCAACTTCGCTGATGGAATAAAAGACCTTTTCTATTTTGGGTTTTTTGTATGGCACTGCTGAATTTTTAATCGAATGTTTGACCGATATTTGACGAAATGGTTACCATCTTTTCGTATTCCTGAGCATTTAAATCCTTGAAATAATAGTATTGCGGATTCACGGGTGTTCCGTTTTTATGTACTTCGTAATGCACATGCGGACCAGTTGATGTTCCGGTACTGCCAACGTAACCGATCACACTTCCACGTTTGACATGCTCGCCTTTCCGAACGTGAAATCCACTCATGTGGCCGTAAAGCGTTTCGTAGCCGAACCCGTGATCAATCACAACAAATTTTCCGAAGCCGCCACCAATGGATTGAACGTCTTTTACCACTCCGTCGCCGGTTGCATAAATTTTTGTACCAACAGGTGCTGTAAAGTCCATTCCGTAATGAAATTGTTTAATCTTATAGATCGGATGAAATCTGAATCCCCAGCCAGAAGCGGTTCCTTTTAATGATTTGTTTGAGATTGGCATGATTGCGGGCATACTTGCCACAAGTTTTTCCTTATCAACCGCCATCTTCATCACTTCGTCGTATGATTTGGATTGGATGTAAGCTTCTTTTGAAAGGATGTCGAGCTTCTGTGCGGTTTTAATCACGAGTTCCGAATTGTCAAACGATTCGAGTTGCGAATACCTGTTTGCTCCGCCGAATCCGGCTTTTCGAATGGATGAAGGAATCGGGTTGCTCTCGAAAATAACACGATATAAGTTGTTGTCGCGCTGTTCCATTTCGTCGAGCACTTTTTCAACGGTGCCAAGATCCTTGTATAAAAGTTCGTATTGTGTTAGAAGCCGTTCGTTTTCTTTGTGCAGGCTTCGCATGCGCGGAGATTCATAAAATTGAAGGATTCCCACAGCAATAAGTATCGACGATACCAGTGTTGTGGAAAATAAGGCTAAAAAACGCTTTAGTTTAGTTTTGAAGCTTATTACGATTTTGTCGTAGCTAAGAGTGTGAGCATTAAATCTGTACTTGACTTTCGCCATAAAACAAGACTAATGGAATTTATTTTTCGACTTGTAACAAAATTAAGGATTTAATCTAACTTTGCAAGATTTCAAAAATTCCGGTTATTACAGTCTGCAAAGCTAGTCTTTTCGCCCGAAATACATAGTAATATTCAGACTGTTGGGTATTTTTAACAATTTTTAAGGGCTGAAGATTTGAGTTTTAATTTGTTCCTGAAGTTGATTTTTAAGGATTGTTCTGCAAAGGTTAGTTATTTAAATTTCAGGATAAATGACCAGTTTGGCGGCAACGTAATTTTAGAAAATAAATAGAAAATTAGATATACAGATATGAATTCGAAGGAAATCAGAAAAGCGTTTTTGGATTTTTTTGCCGGAAAGGAACACCAGATTGTAAGTTCTGCACCCATGGTGGTAAAAAATGATCCAACCCTGATGTTTACCAATGCCGGAATGAATCAGTTTAAAGATATTTTTTTGGGTAACCAGCCCGCAAAATATTTGCGGATTGCCGATACTCAGAAATGTTTGCGGGTTTCAGGAAAGCATAACGATTTGGAAGAAGTTGGTCACGATACCTATCACCATACGATGTTCGAAATGTTGGGCAACTGGTCATTTGGTGATTACTTCAAGGAAGACGCCATTAATTGGGCTTGGGAACTGTTGCACGATATCCTGAAAATTCCGGCTGATCGAATGTATGCCTCGGTTTTTGAAGGAAGCGCCGACGATAAATTAGAACGCGATGATGAAGCTTTTGAACTGTGGCGAAAATTTCTTCCGGCAGAGCAAATAATTAACGGAAGCAAAAAAGATAACTTCTGGGAAATGGGTGACACCGGTCCTTGCGGTCCCTGTTCCGAAATTCATGTCGATTTGCGCGACGATGCCGAGCGGGCAAAAATTCCCGGACATCAGTTGGTAAACAAAGATAATCCACTGGTTATCGAAATCTGGAACCTCGTTTTCATTCAATTTAATCGGAAAGCCGACGGAAAACTGGAAGAGCTTCCGGATAAACACGTCGATACAGGAATGGGTTTCGAGCGTTTGTGCATGGTTCTTCAGGGTAAAAAATCGAATTACGACACCGATGTTTTCCAAAACACGATTGCAGAAATTTCGAAGTTAAGTCACAAAAAATACGGTGACGAACAAAAGGCCGACATCGCCATGCGGGTAATTGCCGACCATTTGCGCGCCATTTCATTTTCGATTGCCGACGGACAATTGCCTTCGAACAACAAGGCTGGTTACGTGATTCGTCGGATTTTGCGCCGGGCTGTGCGCTACGGATATACTTTCCTTGATTTCCGCGAGCCGTTTATCTGGAAACTGGTTGAGGTGCTGAAACAAAATATGGGAGATGCTTTTCCTGAACTCATTTCGCAACAGGGTTTGATTGAAAATGTGATTCGCGAAGAGGAAGAATCGTTCCTCAGGACACTGGAAACCGGAATCAGGCTACTCGATGATTTGGTTTCAAAAGCCAAAGCTGCAGGAAAAACCGAAATCAGTGGAGAAGATACTTTCACGCTTTACGATACGTTTGGATTTCCATTTGACCTGACCAGCCTGATTTTGCGTGAAAAAGGCATGTCGGTTGACGAAGCGGGATTTAATGTGGAAATGGAAAAGCAGAAAGAACGTTCGCGGAACGCCGCTGCACAGGAAACCGACGATTGGGTGGAACTGAAGAAAATTGAGCAGGTTGAATTTGTTGGTTACGACAAATTGGAAGCCACTGTAAATATCTCGCGCTACCGGAAAGTGACGCAGAAAAACAAGGAATTTTATCATCTCGTCTTCGATCAAACTCCTTTCTATGGCGAGTCCGGCGGACAGGTGGGCGATTCGGGTTACATTGAAGCCGACGGCCAGAAAACGCCTATACTGGATACGCAAAAGGAAAATAACCTGACCATTCATATTGCCGCCAAACTTCCGTCAAATCCTGCGGCCCGTTTTAAAGCCGTTGTAGATCAGAACAAACGGAAACTGACCATGAACAATCACACGGCAACGCATTTGCTCGATCATGCACTGCGCGAAGTTTTGGGAACGCATGTGGAACAAAAAGGCTCACTGGTAAACAGTGAATATTTGCGTTTCGACTTTTCGCATTTCCAAAAAGTTTCGCGCGAAGAACTTGACCAGATACAGATCCGGGTAAACGAATTGATTCGCGAAAACCTGGTTCAGGAAGAAAATCGGGCAGTTGCATTTGATGATGCAAAGAAACTTGGTGCTATTGCTCTTTTTGGTGAAAAATACGGCGATTTTGTTCGCGTAATCAAATTTGGTGATTCAGTTGAATTGTGTGGGGGCACGCATGTTCCCGCAACCGGACAAATTGGTTCGTTTGTGATTACTTCTGAGAGTGCAATTTCGGCAGGTGTTCGCCGTATTGAAGCCATTACTGCCGGAAAAGCTGAAGCTTTTGTGAAAAAGCAAATGGACGAGCTGGCAGAAGTTAAAGGTTTGTTGAACAACACGCAGAACCTGAAAAAAACGGTGGAAGATATGCTGGCTCAGAACAATCATCTTCAAAAGCAGATTGAAGAATTTGAGCGTAAAGCAGCTTCAGGAATTAAAGATGAATTGAAAAAGAAAATACAGGTTGTTGGCGGGGTCAATGTAATTGCTGAAGTTATTCAGCTTGATTCTGCTCAGGCAGTAAAAGATTTGGCTTTCCAATTGAAGGGTGAAGTCGATAATTTATTTCTCGTTTTAGGATCAGCTATTTCAGGCAAACCTTCAATTACGGTGATGATTGCCGAGAATGTGGTTGCGGAAAAAGGCCTGAATGCCGGAGCAATTGTGCGCGAAGCCGCCAAAGAGATGCAGGGTGGTGGCGGTGGTCAGCCATTTTATGCAACTGCCGGTGGTAAAAATCTGGACGGACTTGCTGCAGCTGTTGAAAAGGCCAAATCGTTTATAAAATAAATATTCCTTTTAAGGAGATTCAACCCTGTCAGAGTTTCGAGATCTGACAGGGTTTTTTATACCTTTATTTGTAATTTTACTTCCTGAAACTCCTGAAATATGAAAACTTCTTTAGGCAAACGAATCTTTAGAATCATCTGGAAAACTGCACTCTGGTTTTTCGGGCTATCGATTCTGTTGGTAGTTGTTTTCAGATTTGTGCCTGTTCCGGTAACTCCCCTGATGCTGATTCGATGTGGCGAACAGGTCTTTTCTGGTCAGGAACTTAAGCTAAAACACGATTGGGTTTCGCTCGATGAAATTTCGAAAAACCTTCCGTTGGCGGTTGTTTGCAGCGAGGATCAGAATTTCCTTAACCATTCCGGATTTGATATGAAAGCGATTGAACGATCGGTGGACGCGGCAAAAGAGGGAAGACGATTGCGCGGAGCCAGCACCATTTCGCAGCAAACAGCCAAAAATATCTTTCTTTGGCCAGGAAGAAGCTGGATCAGGAAAGGATTTGAAGTTTATTTTACCGTGCTCATTGAATTTGGTTGGGGCAAAAAGCGAATCATGGAAGTTTACCTCAACAGCATTGAAATGGGGAATGGAATTTATGGAGCTGAAGCCGCCTCTCAGTTTTATTTCAAAATTCCGGCAAAGAATTTATCCCGGTCGCAGGCTGCAGCTATTGCAGCAGTGCTGCCAAACCCACGAAAATACAGCGCAAATCCTCCAGGCCCCTATGTCCAGTCCCGGATCGGCTGGATTGTCGGCCAAATGGGGCAATGGGGCACCTTGAACTTTAAATAAAAGGCCAAATTTCCCGTTAAGCAAATCTTAAGAAACCAATTCCTTCGGAATCTGTTATACTTCATTGTCCTTTTTAGATGGACTTTTGGTTGTTTATACACTGATTTTTATAAATTCACCGTTTCTATTTAGATTCATTCCAAATTAAATTGATGATATATGAAGAAGATTTTGAATTTTCTATTTTCTTTCCCTTTTATGGGTTTTATGTTACTGGTTCTGGCGTTCTCTATGGCAATTGCCACTTTCGTTGAATCCAGTTACGGAACCGAAGCTGCACAGGGTGTGATTTACAAATCGTTGTGGTTCGAGGCAGTTTTGGTACTTCTCGCTATAAACCTAATGGTTAACTTTATCAGGTATAAAATGTATACCCGGCACCGCATTGCTGTCGGGCTTTTTCATATCGCTTTTATCGTTATCCTGATTGGAGCCGGCATTACCCGCTTCATTAGTTTCGAAGGTGTAATGCACATTCGCCAGGGGCAAACCTCCGATTATATTCTTTCCTCCGAAGATTACCTGACCTTGAGAAGTGGCAACCAAACAGTCAGTAATACAGTGCTTTTCTCCGAACTTTCCAATAAATCTTTCGAAGAAAATATTTCAATTGAAGGACGGTCGGTGAATGTCAAATCGGTTGGATTTATCAAAAATGCTGTCCGCACAATTGCCGAAGATCCTTCAGGAACAGACTTGATTGACTTTGTTTTAACACAGGGGCAAGGACGCGAGAATTATGTGTTCGAAAAGGGGAACCGGATATTGCTTGGCAATTTGTTGCTGGCGTACAATGTTCCTGATGCCAATTTTCAGTTCATGAATCGGCCTGATGGTTTATACATGGCTTGCGATCGCCAGTTCGAAATTCGTTCGATGACTGGTGGCGCCCCGGAAATTGTCAATGCACACGATACGATTCCCGTTCAAACCATGCACCTGTATGCCATCGACAGTTATTTGCTGCTGGTAAAAAAATATTATCCACATGCCATTGCTAAAGTTGAAAAAGATCCGCTTGGAAATGCGAATGAAGATGCTGTTCAGCTTGAAATTAACGACGGAAACAGCAAGCAGTTGGTGAATGTGTTCGGTCGGCACAACCAGGCCGGTGAAGCCACTACCGTAAATGTTGGAAATACGACCATGGATATTACGTATGGTGCAGAACCTATTTACTTGCCATTTGCTTTACAGTTGCGGAAATTCGAACTTGAAAAATATCCAGGTTCCGATAGTCCGGCTTCGTTTGCAAGCGAATTGACCTTGATTGATCAGCAAAAAAATGTGAACCGAAATGTAAGGGTATTTATGAATAACACATTGAATTATCGTGGGTATAAATTTTTCCAGTCTTCTTACGATCAGGACGAATTGGGAACTGTACTTTCGGTAAACGCCGATCAGCTTGGAACCAGCGTTACTTATATCGGATATTTGCTTTTGGCACTTGGATTTGTGCTCGCATTATTCAGTAAAACCTCACATTTTAGTGCGTTGGTGCGTCGTCTTCAGAAATATTCGAAACCGGCTGGACTGGTGGTTTTTGCGGTTTTATTCCTGAATTTGGGATATGCCAGAGCTGATAATCCGGAACTGGCACCAATTCCCAGAATGAATCAGACTGTTTTGGACGACTTTTCAAGGCTATGGATACAAGGGCAGGATGGACGTATCGAACCAGTTTCAACTTTATCCTCAGAAATTCTCCGGAAGGTTACGAAAAAATCAAGTTTTTATGGGTTCTCTCCTGAAGAAGTGATGCTCGGCCTGTATATTTATCCGGAATACTGGCGTAATGTTTCGCTGGTTGCCGTTTCAGATCCTCAGCTTAAAAGTTTGCTCGGTGTTACGGAAGATCACATCCCGCTAATTTCGTTTTTCGATCAGAATGGAAATTACAAACTGGTTGATCAGGTGAAAGAAGCATACAACAAAATGCCGGTTTACCGAAACATGTACGACAAGGAAATTATCAATGTCGATGAACGGGTGAATATCTGTTTCATGGTGATCAATGGCGATATGTTTGCCGTATTTCCGGGACCGGATAAGGCGACCAAGTGGTTTTATCCCGGTACAAATCCTTCAGGACTTACCGAAGCAGAGACAACATTTGTAAGCAAAGGATTTCAGCTTTTGAAAGAATCAATGACTGGTCAAGGCCAAATTACGCCTGCACAGATTATTGCCAGCATTGCTTCGTACCAAACAAAATATGGATCGGCCTATTTGCCCTCCGATTCACGCAAGGAAGTTGAGATTTTTTACAACAAGCTTAGTCCGTTTAAAACAGTTTTTCCCATTTATCTGACGGTTGGATTGGCGCTTCTCGTATTCATCATATTTAATATTTTCAGGCAGAAAACGATTGGGAAGAAAATGCACCTGGCATTTACCATTATTATTGGACTTGGATTCCTTCTTCATATTTTCGGACTCATATTGCGCTGGTATATTTCCGGACATGCGCCCTGGTCGAACGGATACGAATCAATGGTGTACGTTTCGTTTGCTGCCATGTTGGCCGGTATGATCTTTGGGCGGAAATACCCGCTTGTTTTGGGAACCGGCGCTATGCTTGCCGGAATTCTTTTACTGGTGGCCCACATGAACTGGATGAATCCGGAAATAACAAACCTGGTGCCGGTTCTGAATTCATACTGGCTGATGATTCACGTGGCCGATATTACGGCAAGTTACGGCTTTATTGGATTAGGTGCTTTTATTGGTATTCTGGTACTTATTCTGTACAGCATCAGCAACGCTAAAAATAGCGCAAGCATAAAAAATGTGGTGCTTCAACTCACAACGATTTCTGAAATGTCGGTTACTATCGGACTATATATGCTTACTATCGGAACATTTCTGGGTGGTGTTTGGGCAAACGAAAGTTGGGGCCGATATTGGGGATGGGATCCGAAAGAAACCTGGGCACTGATTTCAGTAGTCATCTATTCTTTTATTGCTCACATGCGAATGATTCCTTCATTGAGCGGCATTTATAAATATACAGTAGCATCGGTGTTGGGTTTTGCCTCAATCGCAATGACCTATTTTGGGGTGAATTATTACCTAAGCGGTTTGCATTCTTACGGTCGAGGAACGGTTGATGGCATGCACTGGTCGGTTTATGCATTCATTGGTTTTATTGTTGTATTACTCATTGTTTCAAACATCAAAAAGAAAAATCTGAATCTGGACGCATAAAGCTCTGCTAAAAACGGATTCTTTACCTCTGCATTCTCCTGATAGTTGATTTCTGTCAGGAGAATGTTCGTTTTATGCCCTTATTTTCGAATTAAAATAGTGCTATATTTATTGCCTTTTTGAATAACTAAACGATGAAACTTATGGCAAAAGAGGTAACGCGAACCTTTGATGTTCTGGATCGGTACATTCAGGAATTTCCACGGAAAGATGCTCTCGGTGGGAAGAATGGCAAAGACTGGTATGTGTACAGCACCGCCGAATATGTTGAGAAATCGCATCAGTTTGCAATGGGTTTGATGGCTTTGGGCCTGAAAAAGGGCGATAAAGTTGCAACCGTTACCACGAACAGGCCTGAATGGAATTTTGCCGACATGGGTTTGGCCATGACCGGAATCGTGCATGTGCCGATTTACCCAACCATCAGCGACGAGGAATACAGTTACATTTTGGGGCATGCCGAAATTAAATTGTTGTTGGTTGGAGACAAAAAGCTGTACGAAAAACTAAGCCCTATTGCAGCTCGTTTGCCCGAATTATCGATGGTTTATTGTTTTGACGAAATTGAAGGAGTAAAGCATTACGAAGAAATACTTCACCTGGGAATTAGCCACCAGGTTGATCTGGCCGAAAAACTTGACCAACTTAAAAACGAAATACTTCCCGACGATCTGGCCACAATTATTTATACTTCAGGAACAACCGGGGTTCCTAAAGGAGTAATGTTGACGCACACCAACCTAGTGTCAAACTTTGTCACACATTCTTACATGCACGACTTGGGAAAAGACCATCGGGTAATTAGTTTTCTGCCGCTATGCCACGTGTACGAACGAAGTGTAAATTACCATTTTCAGTACAAAGGAATGGGAATTTATTATGTCGGAAATCTGGGGCAAATTGTTACGGCAATTAAAGAAATTAAGCCGCACATGTTTAATTCTGTTCCCCGGTTGCTCGAACGCGTATACGATGGTTTTGTCTCGAAAGGGAAGGAGCTGAAAGGATTGAAAAAGGTGATTTATTTTTGGGCTTTAAACCTGACCCGTCATTTCGAATACAACAAAAAATACAATCTGTTCCTGAAATTCAGGATTAAAATTGCCGATAAACTCATTTATTCCAAATGGCGTGAAGCGTTGGGCGGAAATATTGTCTACATCGTTTCGGGCGGTGCCGCCTTACAGCCACGCATTGCCAGAGTTTTGGGAATGGCCGGAATGATGAACCTTGAGGGGTATGGATTAACTGAAACATCGCCGGTAATAGCGGTAAACAATCCGGCAAAAAAGGAGATGAAAATCGGGACTGTTGGCGCAATACTCGATAATGTGGAACTGAAATTTGCCGAAGATGGCGAGATTTTGGTAAAAGGGCCAAGTGTAATGCAAGGCTATTACAAAGCTCCGGAATTGACTGCCGAAGTGATCGATAGCGAAGGTTGGTTTCATACCGGCGACATTGGCATTCTGGAAGACGGTAAATACCTGAAAATTACTGACCGCAAAAAGGAAATGTTCAAGCTTTCGGGAGGGAAATACATTGCGCCGCAGATGATTGAAAATAAGTTGAAAGCTTCGTTTTTTATCGAGCAGGTGATGGTAATTGGTGCCGGTGAAAAATTCGCCAGTGCACTAATTTCACCCAATTTCAGTTATTTGCACGATTGGTGCAGTGAGCGAAAAATCCATTTTCAGGATAACGAGGAGTTGATCCAAAAAACCGAAATTCTTGCTCAGTTGCAGCGCGAAGTGGTTGCCATCAATAAAACGTTGGGCGAACACGAAGAAATTAAGCGATTCCGTTTAGTTGCTGAAGAATGGACACCTCAATCAGGTGAGTTGTCGCCAACATTGAAACTGAAGCGGAATTATGTTGCCAAAAAATACAAAGCGATTATCGACGAAATTTACTCCGTTTCAAAAGTCCAAACCGGTGGTCGTTTCCGGTTGCCAAAAATTAAACTGAATTTCGACATCAATGAGTTTATCAAAAGGTTGAAAATGTAAAATGGATTTTGAATCTACTTTTCCCAGATGTGATAAGTGAATACATCCATTTCACCGAAGAACTTGTCAATTTTCTAAAGAAATAATTTTTGTTTTAATTAAAAAAAACATGGGGAATAATCAATCAACTAGACATAAAGTCATACTGATCAAAAAAGCTTCCGGAGAAGAAGAACCATTCTCGACGGATAAACTGGAACGTTCGCTGTTGAATGCCGGAGCCAGACGCGAAACTGTATCGGAAATAGTTGCCGATATTGAAAATTGGATCTATCCCGGAATCACGACAAAAAAAATCTATGCGCGGGCATTCTCCATGCTGCACAAGGAAAGAACAAGTTCGTCACTTCGATATCGGCTAAAACAAGCTATCTATGAATTGGGCCCAACAGGTTACCCTTTCGAAATCCTGATTGGTAAATTATTCAGGCATCTGGGATATCAGACTGAAGTGGGCGTGGTGGTTGATGGCAAATGTGTAACTCATGAGATGGATGTTATTGCTACACTCGACCATGTACAGCATTTGGTGGAATGTAAATACCACAAAGATCAGGGGAAACAAGTGAGTGTACAGGTTCCGCTGTATGTTCGTTCGCGTGTCGATGATATTGTAGCAAAGCGACAATCAATGGCTGAATATCAGGGATATTCCTTTAAAGGATGGGTTGTTACAAATACCCGATTTTCCGATGATTCAACTCAATATGGTGTTTGCAGCGGATTGAATCTCCTGGCCTGGAGTTATCCTGAAGGCGACGGATTAAAAGAAAACATTGAAAAGTTTAAGCTCTATCCGATTACCATTCTCAGAAGATTGACCGCCAAAGAGAAACAGATTCTTCTGGATCAGGGAATTGTTACCTGTATGCAAGCTTTGGAAAATCCGGATTCAATCAATAATTTAAATTTGAGTGCTCCTAAATACAAGGCTTTAATGAATGAATTAAAGGATATTTGCCGTTAGGCCGCAAAAGTGGGTGTGGTATTTATAGAATATAGAGGCTGTCTTAAAAGTCAAAATAATCTTGTTTCTGGTCATCCCGAATTCATTTTCGGGATCAGACATTCTTCGCATAGAGATCCTGAAACAAGTTCTGGATGACTGGATTAATGACATTTAGGACAGCCCCTGATATCTGAAACTATTTTGATTTAGTTTCTTCTTCTCCTTGGCCGGTCACCGCGATCGTTGAATCCACCTTCGCGAACGCCTTCGCGTCTTCTCCCGTTGAATCCCCCTTCATTTCGGTCTCTCCGGAATGAACCACCTTCGCGCGAAGATTCACCCGCAGTTGATTCAACGCGGCCAATATTAATGACATGTCCTTCAATTACAGCGTTGTTCAGCGCTTTGATCAGGTCTCTTTCAAAATTGCTGTCGATTTCGAAAAACGAGAATTTACGTTGAATGTCAATTTTACCGATCTCAATATTTCTTCTTCCTGAAAACTCATTAATCAAACCGATCAATCCTGAAGCATTCAGATTTTGTTTCTTTCCGGCGTTAATAAACAGTTTCGAAAAAGTTAATCGCTCACTTCCACGGTCGTTACGCGACGAGAATTGATCGCGCGGAAGTTCGGCTTTTATGTTTAAATCGCGGGCATTTTTATAATAATCAAGCAATTGGTTAAATTCAAGTGACACGAAATGTTTAACGATGTAGCTGTTCGACATGCCGTCAAATTTTTCCAGAATTTGCGGAAGATATTTCCCGATTTGCGAATCGTTGATTTCAACGTTTTGTACGCGGTCAATCAAATGAAACAATTGTTTTTCACAGATTTCGTCTCCGCCCGGAACCATTTTGCGTTCAAATTTCTTGCGCGAAAGTTTCTCTATTTGTTTCAATCGACCGGTTTCTTTCATGTGTACAATGGTCACCGAAATACCGCTTTTACCAGCTCTTCCGGTACGTCCGCTACGGTGAATATATACTTCAGGATCATCGGGCAACGAATAATTGATCACATGGCTCAATTCCGTCACGTCCAGCCCGCGGGCAGCTACGTCGGTAGCAACCAGCATTTGGATTTGTTTGTTGCGGAAGCGGGCCATCACCTGGTCGCGCTGTGCCTGCGAAAGGTCGCCGTGAAGAGCATCTGCATTGTATCCGTCGCCCATAAACTGATCGGCAACTTCGCGTGTTTCCATGCGTGTACGGCAAAATACAATGGCGTAGCAATCCGGGTAATTGTCGGCAATGCGTTTCAGCGTTGCATATTTATCTTTCGCGTGAACCACGTAATAATGGTGTTCTACATTTTCAGCACCTGCATTTCGTTTTCCTACCGAAAATTCCAAAGCATTATTCAGGTATTTCGATTTGATTTCGGAAATACCCATCGGCATGGTTGCCGAAAACAGCAAGGTTTGTTTCTCTGCCGGAGTAGTTGCCAAAATAGCATCCAGTTCTTCCTTGAATCCCATGGTCAGCATTTCGTCAGCTTCGTCCAGAATCAGCCAGCGAATAGCTGAGATATTTAAAACTTTCCGGCGAATTA
The DNA here is from genome assembly GCA_963677955.2 of Prolixibacteraceae bacterium. GTDB lineage: Bacteria > Bacteroidota > Bacteroidia > Bacteroidales > Prolixibacteraceae > Aquipluma. The sequence continues at coordinate 613,311 of CAXXQR010000001.1, read as the reverse complement.
AGTCGTGCACACGTCCGGGAGTTCCAACTACAATCTGTCCGCCGGATTTAAGCTCGCGGATTTGTTTGGTAATGTCGGCACCACCATAAACCGAAATGGTTTTGAAGTTCGGAATGAACTTCGAAAATTTATCAAGGTCGCGGGTGATTTGCAAACAGAGCTCTCGGGTCGGACAAAGAATCAATGATTGTACCTCTTTGATTTGCATCGAGATATTGTTAATCACTGGAAGTCCGAAAGCGGCAGTTTTGCCGGTACCGGTTTGCGCTAATGCTACTAAATCCTGGGTTGATGATATCAGGTGCGAGATAGTTTGCTCCTGAATTGGCGTGGGATTAACAAATCCCATTTCAGCGATCGCCTTTAAGATTTCCGGTTTCAGGCCGGTTTCTTCAAATGTCATAATTTTCCTTTAAAATTGTGCTTCAGCAACATGCTGAAACCTGCCAATGGAAGGAGAAAGTTAGATGCTCCTGCCCTAAACCAGGCTTAAAGGAAATTAACCGACCCCTAAAATCAGGCCGCAAAGGTAATTTAATTTTCTGTACGAAAGTCGTTTGAAAGTTTTATCGGTGAAATGAGAGCGGATTTAACAAAAAGGAGAGGTTGAAAATGCGGGCTGTCCGGTTGTTATTGTTGTCGTTGTTTAAATTCAACAATGAAAACAAACACAACTTTTCTCTACATCTTCAAACTCCCCTGTTCATCAAATTCCCAAAACGGTGCCCATGCGATTTCCCAGGGGTGACCGTCCGGATCGGCAAAATAGCAATCATAGCCGCCCCAGAACGTATCGCGTGGAGCAATCAGCGATTTTGCCCCGGCATCCAGCGCTTTCTGGTACAATTTGTCCAGTTCTTCTTTGGTCCGGGTATTAATGGCTAAAGTTATTCCTGAAAATCCGGAACGTTCAGCAGAGACGCCCGCATCTTCAGCTAACAGATGCATGGGATATAAACCCAGAATGATTCCCTGGAGCGAAAGAAAAACAATATTTTCATCACTTCCATTGGCAGGTTTCCAGCCAAAAGCGTCCAAATAAAATTGACGCGATTTAGCAAGATTGGAAACTCCTAGAGTAACAATGTTTAAACGTGCTTTCATCGTTGAAATTTAAGAAATATAATGAGATTCAAAGATAAGCAGTTCATGAATTTTCTCTTCGAAAATCTTGATACGAAAGCTTGTTTTTCAATTAACTTTGACGCTTATATGAACACAGGAAATAAAATATTAGGGACCACAGGTGGTTCGCTACCAAAGTTAATTTTGGCAGTTGTGATTCTGGTTGGCATATATTCTTGTGGCGCCCGGTCAGTAAAGCAGAATCCTTCAGATAATGTAGAATTATCGGATGCTTCAGGTAAAGAAATAGAAGAGAACGATGAAGTTTCTGCTGTTTCTGCGATGATGGTATCGCCAGCAAATCCGCAACCTGGTCAGACTTGCCAGATTCTGATAACCGGAGGGAAGAACCTTCCTAAAGCGAAAATTAAGATAATTGGGCCGGATGGAACTATTGAGTCAAAAATAATCAGACATGGAGAAGGACTGCCTTATTGGCGGATTGATGAATTCACAGTTGGGTCAGAAGGCAAATATCAGGTTTCAGTGCCAAACGGTAGTACAATTAACGAAGTAGTTTTCCCGGTAAATGGTAAGTTATCTCAACCGAACTCAAATGCAGTTTGGAAAACATTGCGCGAATGGAACAGCGAAACTGAAGCGCTCTATTCGGCCTGGATAAATGCTCTTTTTTACGAAACCGATGAGCGCTCATCGTGGACTGCGCTTGACAAAGTAACCCAGAGTCGGGATATAAACTTCCTGTACAATTACCTTTCTCTCGGAGAAGATGATCCTAATGTTAAAAGTCATGTGCTCATGCAGCCCGATTGTGCCGATAATCCGTTTTACCTGCGGGCCTATTTTGCATGGAAACTGGGCTTGCCTTTCGGCTACCACGAATGTGATCGGGGAAGTCTGGATCGTGCGCCCGGAACGGGACGGTGGATCACAAATGAAACACAGATTTCGAATGCTCAGCCAGTTCAAAAATTTAACTCATTTGTGAGGATGGTGATGAACGGAGTGCATTCAGGAACTGCCCGAACGGCATTGAATAACGAAAATTCTGATTATTATCCGGTTCCTCTTACCCGGGAAGCCTTACGCCCCGGGGTGGTATTTGCCGATCCCTACGGACACACGCTCATTCTTGTGCGTCAGATTCCTCAAACCAGCGAAAAACCAGGAGTCCTTCTTTCTGTTGATGCCCAACCCGACGGAACGGTTGGAATTAAGCGGTTCTGGAAAGGTAATTTCTTATTTAGTACTTCTGAAGTAATCGGAGAACCAGGATTTAAAGCATTTCGTCCCATCGTTTTGAAGGACGGTCATTTAAGGTTGCTAAAGTCAGATGAGATCAATGCCGAATCGGGCCTCGTTCCGTTTTCGCTTCAGCAGAAGAAAATGGATAGCAATGAGTTTTACCACATCATGGATCGAATCATTAACCCAAAACCATTAGATCCCGAAATGGCCTTGTTGGATTTGATACAGGCTCTTCACGAGCAGCTAATTGTGCGTGTAACTTCAGTTTCAAACGGAGAAAAATATATGAAAGCACATCCGGGGGCAGTTGTTCCAATGCCGGGCAGGCCTACAGGAGTATTTCAGGCAGGTGGACAATGGGAAGATTTTTCAACCCCAAACCGTGATTTGCGACTACTGATAGCAATGGACGCTGTGCTTGATTTTCCGGATAAAGTAATGCGTTCGCCCGACGACTATAAAATTCCGATGCTCAAGTCGCCCGAACACGTGAAAAGTACCCTGGAAGAAATTCTGAAAAAGAAAATGGATGAACTTTCAATTACTTACGTTCGATCCAATGGCACCCAACAAACTTTGTCGCTTAGTGAAATTGTGAAAAGAAAAGATGCGTTTGAAATGGCATATAATCCGAACGATGGAATTGAAATTCGTTGGGGTGCTCCTGAAGGCTCCGAAGAGCGATCAACCTGCCGTCGTCACACACCGGCCGGTCAGTTGAAAACCATGAATGAAGTTCGGCAGTGGTTTCACAAACGACTCCATCCGCCAACATAAAAATCCGTTTGCAGTGGCGGAATTCCGTTTGCAAGTTCTTGACTGAACACTTTTCAAATCCTCCTCATCCGAAAAAACTCCTTCAACTCGGTTTTTCGTTCTTCCGGCAAATGGTGCCATCGTATTCCCTGAATGGCACCTTCTATCGCCTGAAGTTTGCTCATACACGCAGTTTCGTCAATACTCAATATCCGTATAAAAGCTTGTTCCGTGCCAATCGAAATTAGTTCTTCAGGAGAATTTATTCCAACTCGTATAAGTTCTTCAGCGAGCACTTTGCCTACATTTGGCATTTGGGTCAGTTCTCGTTTCCCTTGGTCCATGAGGAATGTATTTTGGTTTTTATGCGAAGATAAATAATTCTGAAAGAACCATTCTAAAATCAGAATTCGGGTTTAATTCATTCTTTCGATATTCTAATGTTTGTTAATGAAATTCAATAAGTTTGAAATCTATTTTTCAGTCGTATCTATTTTTAGTTATTTTAAACTGAATTCCTTAACCGGAAATTGAACTATGGAGAAGACGTGTATTCTTTTTTGCAATTGTGGCGCTGGCGTAATTTCTTCGGAGAAATCGGAACAAATCAGAAATCTGTTGGGCAAATTTGAAGCTGACTTGTATCAGCTTGAAGATTTTTGTGGCATTGTTTTGAACCGGAAAGACTTTATTCGGGCTGTTGATCAAAAATATTCCAGAAAGATCATGGTTGCCTGTTATCCGAGAGCCATCAGAAATTTGTTGGCGCAAAATGGATTGGAACTTTCAGGACTTGAAGTTTTGAACTTCAGGGAATTGAACCCTGAAGAAATAGATTTGAAGCTTCGGAATGATTTTGACCTTGCTGAAGGATTGGCAAACGAAGACAAAATTGAAAGTGGGCTCGATGTTCCGGCCTGGTATCCGGTCGTAGATCACCCACTTTGTATCGATTGCGGGAAATGTTTTAAATTCTGCCTGTTTGGTGTTTACACGTTTGCCAATAAAGAGTTGAAAGTGGTCAATCCGCTGGCCTGCAAAAACAATTGTCCGGCCTGCGGACGGAATTGTCCCACTTCGGCAATTATTTTTCCACGCCTGAAAGAAAATGGTGTGTTGGCTGGCGCTGATCCGGGTTCAGAACCAAAAATGAAAATGGCTGCAACCGATACGAGTTTAATTTCAACGCTGAATCAACGCTCGGCTTTGCGGCGGAATATTTTTAAGGCCGGACTGATCGAGCAGGCAGAAGTTGAAAGGCGGAAAGCGCTGGAAGAAATGAAAATCAATTCAGGGCAATCAGGAAAGATAAAAGAGTGAGGAAAGTAATATCCAATATCGAATATTCAGTGTCCAATTTCCATTACATGGAACTTTAAACTTGGAACTCTTCTATGGGTTTACTCAAAAATATACTGATCCAAACCGACAAGCGATGCCTTTATAAATTTGTCGTGAACATGGGAATCAAAGGTTCCATGTCGTTCGCACGTTTCCAGAAACGACAAAAGAAAGGCGATTTCTTTCCGGCATTCAATTTTATTTCAATAACCGACGATTGCAATTTAAATTGTCAGGGTTGCTGGGTGATGGGGAAGGAGAAAAAAAGTCGGTTGAAACCGGAACAGCTTAACCGGATTATTGACGAAACAAAAAAGGCTGGTTCGTATTTCTTCGGAATTCTGGGTGGTGAACCACTTTTATACAAACCACTTCCTGAAATATTTAAAAAACATTCCGATTGCTATTTTCAACTGTTTACAAACGGAACTTTATTAACTCCGGAAGTTGCTGAAACGCTTCGGCAGTGCGCCAATGTGACGCCGCTGATTAGTTTCGAAGGTGATGAGGAAGTGGCCGATATTCGCCGTGGAGGAAAGGATGTTTTTCAGTCGGCCACACAAGCCATCGAAAATTGCACCAAAGCCGGATTGGTAACCGGTGTGGCCATCAGTGTTTGCAAGTCGAATCTGAAAATGGCCATGTCGCCTGAATTTATCAATTCGCTGATCGACAAAGGAGTTGCTTATTTGTGGTATTACATTTTTCGTCCGGTTGGTCCAAATCCGGAATACAAGCTGGCGCTAAGTCAGGATGAAATTCGCGAGCTTCGGCAGCACATGGTTGATGCCCGGATGAAATACAGCATTGCCATTATCGACACCTATTGGGATGCCGATGGAATTGCCATGTGTCCGGCGGCCGCAGGGCTGAGCCACCACATTAATGCTTCAGGTTTTGTTGAACCGTGTCCGATTATTCAGTTTGCGGCTGAAAATATCGCTGATAAACCACTGGATCGTTTGTATGCTGAATCAGAATTTCTGAACGATTTCAGGCGCCAGATTCAACAAAAAACAAAGGGTTGCGTTGTGATGGAAGATCCGAAATGGCTGGCTTCGTTTGTCGAAAAACATCAGGCTCTAAATACTTCCGGAAGGAGAAAAGAACTGGACAATTTGCGGTTGGCAACGGAGACGTTTAGTCACGGTTCGTGCGAAGTCATTCCGGAGAAAAGCCGGATTTACCGCTTTGCCAAACGACGAGCATTTTTCGGATTGGGAGCGTATGGATAAAATTGACAATTAGACAATTTACTATTTACTATTTGAAGCTGGTAAATGGTAAATTGTAAATAATTAAATTGTAAATAATTGAAAGGGGTTAAAGAAAAAATATTGGAGGTTCCGGAAAAGGCGTTGGTTCGTAACCGGCTTCGTAAGGCTGCCCGCGAGTTGGTTGCTGAAAGGGGAATTTTGCCTCCGGCCAGTTTTTCGGTTATTTGCGATCTGGCCGATGAGGTGATTCGCAGAACTGAAAGCGACAGCCGTTTTACTGAATTTGCCATGGTGCTTTGCGGCAACGAGATATGGCGACAGGTTGTTGCAGCTACACCGTATAACCGCCGTTTGCTTCTTTTGCCTCAATGTCTTAAAGACACCAACAGTTGTCAGGCAGAAGTGGATCAGCTCGGCCTGATTTGTGCCGGATGCCAAAATTGCCAGATCGATTCGATTCTTCAGAAAGCTGAATCCCTGGGCTATGCCACTCTAGTTGCCGAAGGAACTACGGTTGCTGTGAGCCTGGTTCAGGAGGGTGCCGTTGATGCGGTGATTGGCGTCAGTTGCATGTCGGTGCTTCAGAAATCATTTGAACCCGTTTCACGCGCTGCAGTACCGGTCATAGGAATCCCGCTGTTGTTCGAAGGATGTGCTGAAACCGATGTGGACAGTCGCTGGGTGAATGATGAACTGATCGCTTTTCAGGAAAACGAGGCGATAAAACCAATCTCAGTGTCAGCCCTGAAAGAAAAGGTGGAACAATATTTTAACGATGAAACTCTAACAAACGCATTTGGTCATTCCGGCGATCCAACCGTTCAAATGGCCATTCAGTCGATGTTGAACGGTGGGCAACGCATTCGTCCTTTGCTGGCGGCTTTGGCCTATTCTGCTTATAATTCTGAAGCCACGGATGAGATGCTTTCTGAACTTTCGATTGTGGTGGAATGCTTTCACAAGGCTTCATTGATTCACGATGATGTAGAAGATAACGACGATTTTCGCTACGATACCGAAACCATTCACAAGTTGAACGGGACTGCAGTTGCCATCAATACCGGGGATTATTTGCTGGGAAAAGGTTACGAATTGCTTGGTAAACTTCCGCTTGCTCCGGAAAGAATGGCAGCATGTTATCAGTTGGTTTCAAGTGGTCACGTGTCTTTGTCGTTGGGGCAGGGTGCCGATTTGCTGGCTACAAAACACCACACCATTCATTCGATCGATCAGCAGCTCGAAATTTTTGAGCGTAAAACCGGTTCTGCCATTAGGGTAGCGCTTTTGCTTGGTGCAGTTTCTGCCAACGCTCCTGAATGTGACCGTGCAATCCTCAAAACATTTTCGGATTACTTCGGAATGGCTTACCAGATTAAGGACGATTTGAATGAATTCAAAGAGGATCATGAAAATATCCATCCCGGCGATTATCCGTTGTTGATTTCGCTTTTGGCTCTTGATCTGGATGAAGCTTCACGGTCAAATCTTCAATTGAGTTACATCGCTAATGATCAAAATCAAATTGCCGCTTTAATTCGTGAAAAGGGAATCGACAAACAGGCCGATTCGTTGCTGGAAGAATACACCAGCAAAGCCTACCATGAACTCGACAAGCTTGAAAACCTGAAAATGAAACTCAGTTTGTACATGGTTTTGGGTAAAATATTCTGATATTTAATTCGTGAAACACTCAAAACATCTGCCTTTTTACCTGCAAATGACCAGCTTGCTTCGAAATGGTTTTGCCTTGCTCGACGAAGAGGGCAGGGAAGAAGTATTGCAATTTGTGCTCAGTCAGCAAAATCCGGATGGGGGCTTTCAGGATCGGGGCGGACGATCGGATTTGTATTATTCGCTCTTTGGCTGGATGATGCTGAAAGCAGCAGAGGGCAAAGAGCAGAGGGCAGAGAGCAAAGGGCAAAGGGCAAATATAGACCGGAGACCAGAGACCGGAGACCGGAAAACTGAATTCGGAATGCCGCTCGCTGAGCTTGTCGAAGGGAGGATTTCTTCGCAACTTCTTTTCAAACAATATATTTCGGCACAATCAACTTCTGATGTCCCGGGATTTATTGAGCGCTGCTGCCTGGTTTTGCTTCAAAAGGATTTGAAAGTAGGCGGCATTTCAAGATGGAAATCACTGTGGTCACTTGGCCGATCGTTTTGGAAAGAGCGTTATTCCATCAATTTGTCGTACCGCGGTTTTGTTTTGTTCCTGACATTGGATGCCGTATTGCCTTTCTCCGGAATATTAAAAAGAGCCGCAAAAAGAATGTTGTTGCAGACAAATGTTGATGAAAATTCACCCTGTTCGGAGGTCGCGGCCAAAGTTTTTCTACTGAAGATGATGAATCAGGAGGGATCAAAGGATCAGGAATTGTTAAGTGCCTTTACCTGTGAATCCGGAGGATTTAATGCATTTCAACATCTTCAGCATGCCGACATGTTATCAACCGCTGTTTCCTTATTTGCCCTGAATTTTGCCGGAAGCGATTTGAGATTGATCCGTCCGTCCTGCCTCGATTTCATTCAGGAAAATTATGCTGATGGAGCTTTTCTTTCAGGAGATGGCGATATGACGAAAGATCTGGAATACACATTTTATGGTTTGCTGGCATTGGGAGTGCTTGCAAAATAATGGTTCATCTTTCTTATATTGCATAATTAAATTATATCCGTTATGGCAATTTTCGCTGAGAACGCGCAACAGAAATTTAACGATTTAAGTAATCATCTTCTCCAAAAGCGCAATCCTTCCGGTTGTTGGACTGGTCGGCTTTCGTCGAGTGCATTGGGTGTGGCAGTTGCCATTGCAGCACTTCATTTTTACGATGCAAAGGCAAATGAATCTGAGATTTCTTCAGGATTGAACTGGTTGCAATTGAATGTCAATGCTGATGGTGGTTTTGGCGATTCTCCGGAAAGTGTGAGCAATGTGAGCACCAGCTTGCTTTGTTTTGCAGCCATAAGAGCATGTGCAATTGTTACTCAATATGAATTTTTAGTTGAAAAACTTGGTTATTATTTAAGCTCTCAGCATATTGATGTAAGTTCCGAAAGACTGATTCCAACAATACTGGATTTCTACAAAACCGATCGCACATTTTCGGTTCCAATCCTGACGATGTGTGCGTTGTGCGAAGTTCCCGGACGAGAAGCATTTGATTCAATTCCTCAATTGCCTTTTGAACTTTCATTGCTTCCGCGGTCATTTTACAGCATGCTAAACTTGAGTGTAGTAAGTTATGCTATTCCGGCATTAATCGGCGTTGGAATTGCCATTTTCAAATTTAAGAAGCGAAAAAATCCGCTGATGCGAATGATTCGAGAGGTTTCCATTAAAAAATCACTGAAGTTGTTGCGGAAAATTCAGCCCGAAAGTGGCGGTTACCTGGAAGCAATTCCGCTGACTGCCTTTGTTTGTTTGTGCCTGATTGAATCCGGATATAGGGATTTGGAAGTGGTAAACGACGGAATAAAATTTTTGAAACAAACGCAGCGCGAAGACGGAAGCTGGCCCATTGATGTGGACCTTTCGACCTGGATGACCACGTTGGCAGTAAAATCACTGCGAAACAATCTGGATACAGTCCTGAATGAAAATGAGAAAAAGCAAATTACCGCTCATTTACTTTCAATTCAGAACAAAGAAATTCATCCATTCAATGGAACATTGCCGGGTGGCTGGGGCTGGACTTCATTTCCCGGTTCGGTGCCCGATGGCGACGATACGCCGGGTGCAATTCTGGCTTTACTTGCATTGAATCAGGAAAACCCGGAAGTCGTTAAAGAGGCGGTGCTTAACGGATGCCAATGGTTGCTGCAATTGCAAAACAACGATGGTGGATTCCCAACTTTTTCGCGAGGCTGGGGCAAACTGCCATTCGACCAGAGCTGTTCCGACTTAACCGGACACGGTTTGCTGGCTTTGGCCAAAACCGTTCATTTCTTTGGCGATTCTATTCCTTCCGGGTTACTTTCCAGGCTCCGGAAATCGTTTGTAAAAGCACTAACTTATCTGGAAAAGCATCAGGATAAAAGCGGATTCTGGCTGCCCTTGTGGTTCGGAAATCAAAACACGGCAGATCATACCAATCCTGTTTATGGTACGGCGCGTGTCACGGCTTATCTGAATGAAATTCTGAAGACCGGCATGGGGAAAGAATACCAGGTTATTGTGAAGTTCATGATAGAAAAAGGCTGCCGCTATCTGTGTTCAGTTCAAAATCCGGATGGAAGCTGGGGCGGGGCAAAAGGCATTTCAGGAAGTATTGAGGAAACTGCTTTGGCCGTTACCGCGTTGACTAAAAATGGATTTCAGGAGGAGTGCACTCTAGGTTTAAACTGGCTGGCCGAAAAAACAAAATCCGAGGTGCTTGTTGCATCACCCATCGGATTGTATTTTGCGTCGCTTTGGTACAGCGAAGAAATGTACCCGCTAACGGCGTATCTGGAATGTCTTTCAGCGATTAACGATTAGTTGATTAGCAATTACAGATTTGCGAAAGGAAAAATATTTCCAAAATCGATAATCGCTGATTGTCAATCTACAATCTCTAATCAGTTACTTTGTGACAACAACAGCCGGACTTACTTTAATTTCCATTAAATAGCCTTTGCAAATCCCTTTCACAGTAACCGGATTTCCGGTTTCGAGCGATTGGATAACCGGTTGATTGGCTGCAGCCCAAACGCTGTCAAGCTGGCAACTAATTCCCTGCATTTCATCTTCCAAAACAAGCAAGTCAGTTCCATTCGGAAGTTTGGACTTAGCCACTAACTTGCCGTTTATCTCGATAGGTTTTTCACTGTATTTAGCAGTGGCAGTATTCTCGTCAGTCGCGAATTCATCCATTAATTTGCTCCCTTCAACTTTAAATTGCGCTTGCATTTTATTGATGTCGTCGTGAGGCTTGAAAAACATTTTCAGGCCAATTCCAACTCCTAAAACGACCAGAAAAAGAATAGAAAGAATTACATATTTGATTTTCATTACGGTTGAATTTGAAGTTATTTATTGCCCAAAAGGCTGGTAACTGGCTTTGACAGTTATATCCATTTCCTTACCAATTTTGTCGCGAACTAACGTCGGAATAACAATCCCATATTCTTCAGGAGAAACTTTGAATTTTGATGTAGCAACCAATTTGCCACCTTCGAGTCCAATAGTTCCGGGAACAGTAATGGTTTTCTCAACGCCATGAACATTCAGCTTACCTGTAATTTTTATATCGGCAACGGGAGAAGTGAGCATTTCTTTTGTAAACCCTTCAATTTTTCCGTTAAATTTTCCCTTCGGAAATTTAGTGCTTTCCATGTAGTTTTCGTTGAAATGTTCCTCCATTAAAGCACGCTTAAAATGAAAAGTTGTCATTAATGCCTGAAAGGCAATTTCACCGGTTTCGGCATTTAAAATAGTTACTGCTTCATTGCTTTCACCCAGAATATCTTCCATCGGAGTTGAGGAATAGAACGAAATATAGGCATTTTTCGAGATGAATTTGCTCTGACCAAAAACACCCATTGAAGATGTGATCAGAATCAGGATAAATAATTTTTTTAGCATAATTTCTGTTTTTTTTTGTTATTAAAGGGCAAAAACTCTGGAGATATTGAATCCGAGATGAATGCCCCGGTCAAACCAATTGTCGGTAGTTTGCGGAATAAATGTTCCTTCGCGCATCCCCAGTGAATTCGTCAACATAATCTGGAAAACATGTCCCCCAGTTTCAATATCAATACCAACCGAAGCCGAATTATAGTATCTGGTATCCAGAAATTTCCGATTTGGATTGTACGTGTAATAATACTCTGCGTTAAGCGAAAGTCGTTTCGAAAGTTTATACCGCGCACCAAATCCCATCGAATAAATATCGTTTTGATCGAGTTCGGTTTTAACAAGGTTACGATGAATAATTGTTGGTGACAGTTGGAATGAAAAATTATCGTTGAATTTTCGGGCGATTAGAAGTTGATTCACATATGAAATGCGCGATGAGAAATAATTTGTCCGCGTCGGGTCATCGAACTTTTGGGTTTTCATTTCAATTGAGGTAAAATAACTTAATGATAAAGGCATCACCTTTGCTCCTGTGGACTGCCTCAAAATCTTGAACTTGGCAAATGAATCGTAAATTTTGTTCTGGCTTCCTCGTCCAATGCCAAGCATTAGCCAATTCGTTACTCCATATTCCAGACTGAAATGGATCTTCGACTGATCAAGCCCGTACAGCCCGTATCCACCATCGTTCAATGGTCCGAATCGGTGAGAGATTCGAAAATCGAGCTGTTTTTTCTTCATTTGCTCTATTGAATGACCATTGATGATCCTACTGGCCTTAAAGGTTGCAGAGGTATAATTAATTGCCGGTTTGGTTTCACTATTAAGCAATTCATCTAAATCCTGACTGAAAGCTTTTGGCGAAAATAGAAAAAGTGAAATTCCTACAACGAGAAAATATATGATCTTCATGGGGTTTTGTTTTAATTGTTTAATGTGCCATTGTCAATCCAGACCTGAAGCTGGTTAATTTCACAATCCTGAAGTTTTCCTCCTCCATCAGGCATGGGCAAATAGCCGGATTCGTGCCTTATTGATCCCATTAGTCTTCCGTTGGTAACCATTGACACAACATCAGCATAATTTTCAAGTTTAATTCCTCCGCCTGAAGATGTTGCGCTTGAGTTAGAGTGACAAGTTTGGCACACATTTAAAATAGGTTTAACCGTTTTTGAAAAAGTCACAATTGTATCGTCGCAGGGTGTTGAAATATTTGGATACAGCCGTTCCTCAGTATCGTAGTAGCATCCTGTAATTGATGTTATTAGCAGGAACAGCATTACTTTAATAATATTTTTCATGAACTGTTTTGATTTTATGTTGAAATATTTTTATCACAAAGTGGTTATCTGTTACTGCTTAGCTCCCTGATCTATCCACAACCGAATCAATGTTCGCTGGCTTGTGGTTAGTGCATTGTTTGGAGGCATTAACTGGAAAGTACTCGTGATCGCCTTGTAGGCTTTGCTCTTATCAGCATTCCCTGGTGTAATCGCTTTCATAATGTTGGCATAATCAGTAAAAACGTAACCAGATTCCCCTCTGTTGTCATGGCAGCCGCTTGTCGCACAATTGGTCTGAAAAATAGGCAATACCTGATCTGTAAAGTTGATCTGGTCAAACTGATCGGCAGGAACTCCATCGTGCTTACACGAACTGGTCAGAAATAAAACAGGACCAATTGCGAAAATTGGAAATAGATAAAGCAATTTCAGTTGTTTAAATTTCATAATAACAGCATTTAAATTCAAATTGATATAATGATTTTTTTGTTGTTTATTTGATTTTGCAAGGTGTTCTTTTTGTTTAAAGCCTTAAAACCGATGGTTCCGATTTTTGTTGTCAAAAAATGTTAATCAACATGTTATTTTAATATTTTTTAATAAAACGGAATCATTTTTAAGATTTCGCCTTCTGTGGTGAGGTATTCTTTCATTAGGTTGGCAGTCAAGCAGGAATGAACGGGTATGATTTCAATCAATTGACCGGGTTTGAAGAAGTTTAGATCGCGGGGATTAATTTTTAAAATTCCATGTTCCTGAGAAAGAGCATGCAGATAATTTTTCTCGTCGAGAAGTATTTTTTTATCGTCCTGAGTTACGATAACCCGGCCGTACAATGGTTTACCATCAATATTTATGATCGAATCTTTTGAGAAATGAACAGCACCGCCATAAATAACAACTTCATTTCGCGACGGATGAACAGCGACAACCGGACAAACCACTCGAACTGCGATATCCGAAAGTTTACATGCACCCAGTTTATACTGCATCAGATCATAAAATACAAAATTGCCCGGGCGAATTTCATCAACTCCTTCAAAGTTGTTGCAAATGCTGCACGATGGTGTATCGCCCAGCGAAACCATTAGCTCGGGCCATTCATTTTGATATCGTGTTTTTAATGCACGCATTTTCAAAAGGGCATCAAAATGGTGGCTAAAAATATCGTGGGCCGAATTGGCCTGGTAATTATGTCCGGTGTGAGATAAAAATCCTTTGAAATTAAGTAGCGGAGATTTCTGAATAAGTTCGAGAAGTTCATCGATTAGCGGGGTTCTGCTGGCCTCAATCCCCGTTCGGTTATAGCCGGTATCAATCTTAATAAATATCCCGGTGTGCCAGGTCATTTTTTCCTGAAGTGCTTCCAGTCCTTCCTTATTCTCGACCAGCAGGTTTAAGGTTATACGACCTGCCAGTTCATTCATTTCTTCGATTTCAGGAATATTAACTGAAAATGCAATGGTAATGTCGTCCCAACCTGCGTCAGCAAAATAATTTGCCATGGTTAATGACGAAACAGTTATACAATTTACCCCAGCTTTTCGGAACCATTCTCCAATTTCAGCCGATTGATGAGTTTTAAAATGAGGGCGGAAAGTTAATCCATGTTCATTGGCTTTTTGAACCATATTTTCAATGTTTCGCAAAGCAATTTCTTTACTCAGTACCAGGGTCGGTTTATTGATCTCCATTTTAGGAAAATGACATGATTCTACTCATGAATAATCCTTCTAAAATAGTCATTCCGAATTGATTTCAAAAAAAATAGGTAAAAAGAAAAAGAGCCGGATTCCGGCTCTTTTATTTTATTCTCCCAAATGTATGGTCTGTGCTCTGTTAGGTCCGACCGATGCAATGGAAACCGGTACTCCAACAAATTCCTCGATAAAATTGATGTAATTATTCAGTTCTTCCGGAAATTCATTCTGGCTCGATAACTGGGTCAGATCGGTTTGCCAGCCGGGCAGTTCTGCGTATACCGGCGTAACGTTTTCGTTTAGTTCAAACGGGAATTTTTCGGTTACTTCTCCGTTTATTTCGTAGCCAATACAGACTTTAATCGTTTCAAACTTATCCATTACGTCAGCTTTCATCATAATCAGTTCGGTAACACCGTTCAGCATGATGGAATATTTCAGAGCGATCAAATCGAGCCAGCCGCAACGGCGTGGGCGTCCGGTGGTTGAGCCATATTCGCGACCAACATCGCGCATGTTTTGTCCGTCCTGATCGAAAAGTTCTGTTGGGAATGGGCCACTACCAACGCGAGTACAGTAAGCTTTGAATATACCGAAAACGTTTCCGATTTTAGTTGGGGCAATTCCAAGTCCGGTACATGCTCCGGCACAAATTGTATTTGATGAGGTTACAAAAGGATACGATCCAAAATCGATATCGAGCATGGTTCCCTGTGCACCTTCGGCTAAAACCGATTTGTTATTGTTCAGGCTTTCGTTAATCAAATGTTCAGTATCAACAATGTTGAAAGTTTTCAGAACTTCAATGGCCTGCATCCATTCCTTTTCAGTTTCGGCCAGTTTGGCTGCGTAATCGAAATGGTAATAATTTTCGAGTAAATCTTTATGAGCCTGAACCCTTGCTGTATATTTTTCAGTAAAATTTTCGAACAGATCGCCAACACGCAAACCATCACGACCAATTTTATCGCGGTATGTCGGGCCTATGCCTTTTAATGTTGAACCAATTTTAGTTACACCTTTTGCATCTTCCGACGCCGCGTCAAGTAAACGGTGTGTGGGCAGAATTAGATGAGCCTTTTTGGAGATGTATAAAGTTTTGTGAAGGTCAACATTGTGTTTTGAAATTGATTCGATTTCTTTTTCGAAAGTGATCGGATCAATTACGACTCCATTCCCAATTACGTTGAGTTTGTTTTCACGAAAAATTCCGGAAGGAATGGTGTGCAAAACCTGCTTAAAATTGTTTATTTCCAAAGTATGGCCAGCATTTGGTCCGCCTTGAAACCTGGAAATTACATCGTATTTCGGTGTTAAAACGTCGACTATTTTGCCTTTGCCCTCATCGCCCCACTGGAGGCCTAACAATACATCTACTTTCATTTTTTCAAGATTAATTTGGATACGCTGAAATGTTTTCAGTTGAGTTTTTTATCTTCGAAACAATTTCTGAATCAGGAGATTAAAGTGTCAACTAAATAATTCACAAATGTTCAAACACGATAATCCGCGAAAACTGAATTTTATGCTCTTTCAATTTTCACGGAATAATTTGTTTTATTATCGCGATAAAAATACGAATTATTTACTGAATAAAGTTTGAAATAAAACCATAAATGTCGACTGATTTTTAATTTGTTCAGCCTTTAAAAACAGCAGCATAGGTTTATTTCTCAAGAAATTGGCCGTAAATATACAAAGTGTGGTGAGACAATTTGAAATCGTTTTTCAGGCAAATATCTTCTATAATCTCGCGAAGGCGCGGATCGTAGAATTCAGTTAACGAGCCGCTCCGCAGATCAATTAAATGATCGTGTTGGAGAATGGCATAAGCTTTTTCGAATTGTGCCAGATTTTTTCCGAACTGGTGCCTGATGATAAGTTTGCAATCGAGCAGCAAATCCATCGTGTTGTAAAGCGTTGCCCTGCTAACCCGATAGTTTTTGTTTTTCATCGATATGTAAAGTGATTCAATATCGAAGTGTCCTTCCCTTGAGTAAATCTCTTCAAGAATGGCAAATCTCTCCGGAGTTTTCCGATGTTCATTCTTCTCCAGATAGTCAATAAACATTCGTTTTACGGCTTCTTTTGTCTTTTGGTTATTCATATTTAAACCAATTAAGAATAAGCTTCAAAAATAGTACTTTTTTATGACAAAAAACCAGGTAGAATTTTTATTGCTGAATTTTCTCAACACGGTCGACAGTATCAATACCTTTGATTTTTAATAGTCGGGCGATAAGTTCACTTAAATCCTGAACATTATGAATGTAGAGATAAAGGTCACCTTCAAATATTCCGTCGTGCGTATCGAAATGCACAGTTCGCATGTTGATGTTGTGTTGTTTTGAGATAATTGTAGTGATTTCGTTAACAACTCCAACGCGGTCGAACCCGGTGAGTCTTATTCTTGACAGGTATGAAAGCTTTTTAAATTTGGTCCATTCGGCAGTTATGATGTTGTCGCCTTGCTGCGACATTATTTTTAGCGCTTCAGGACAATTTCGTTTATGAATAACAATGTGATCGTCGCTCGAAATGTATCCAACCACATCGTCGCCTGGAATTGGATTGCAACATTTGGCCAGCGAATAGTTCAGTTCTTCCGGATCTTCTTTCAGGATAAAAGGACCTTTCTTGTTAATTTTATTCGTTGTGGCTTCCTCTTTTTTTTGCGTGAACGATAGTTTCCAGAATTTGGCCAGTTTATTTTCTCTTCTGGTTTGCAAGACCTGGTCGAGGTTTTCGAGCTCCAGAAATCCCATTCCAACCTGGGCGTAAAGTTGCTCTTTATTGGTTAGGCCATAAAAGGCGCTTAATTTTTTTAATGTATCGGAGGAAGGTAGAATTTTGTATTTGGCAAGCTGATCTTCAATTATTTTTCGGCCCTGTTCAATGTGCTTTTTTCGGTCGAGCTTAAAAGACTGTTTAACCTTGGTTTTTGCTTTGGCTGTTATTAAAAACGTAAGCCAACTCAATTGTGGTGTCTGTGTTTTGGATGTCAGAATTTCGACCTGATCGCCACTTTGAAGAACATGTGAAACCGGTACAAGTTTGTGATTGATTTTTGCACCAATACAATGGTTGCCAAGTTCCGTGTGTATTTCGTAAGCAAAATCGATGATCGTTGCATTTTTAGGCAGGTTTACCATTCGGCCCTTTGGCGTGAAAACAATAATTTCCGAAGAGAATAAATTCATTTTAAATTCATCCAAAAACTCCAGAGCGTCAGATTCAGGATTTTGAAGCATGTCCTTGATTTTCTGTAGCCAACGATCAAGTTCGTTTTCGACGTCATTTATATTTTTGTATTTGTAGTGGGCAGCAAAACCTCTTTCTGCAATTTCATCCATTCGCTGGGTTCGAATCTGGATTTCTACCCATTTCCCCTGCGGCCCCATCACTGTAACATGTAAAGCCTCGTAACCGTTTGCTTTTGGAATCGTAATCCAGTCGCGAATCCGATCGGGTTTAGGTTTGTAAATATCGGTGACCAGTGATAAAATATTGAAGCACTGTCGCTTTTCAGACACATCTGGATTTGGATTAAATACAATGCGTATGGCCAATAAATCGTATACTTCATCAAAAGATACGCCTTTGGTCTGCATTTTATTCCAGATGGAATAAATTGATTTTAACCGCTCGGTAATTGTAAAATCAACACCTTCGGCTTTAAGCTGCTCTTCGATGGGCCGGATAAATTCAGTGACTAAATAGTCTCTTTTTTCGCGCTGGTTGTGCAGGCGGAACTGAATTTGATTGAAAGCGTCGGGATGTTTGTATTTCAGGCTTAGGTCTTCGAGTTCGGATTTGATGGCATAAAGTCCGAGGCGGTGAGCTAAAGGTGCAAAGATATAAAGAGTTTCGGCTGCAATTTTGAGTTGCTTGTGCGGTGGCATTGAGTCGAGCGTTCGCATGTTGTGAAGCCGGTCAGCAAGCTTAATTAAAATAACCCTGACATCATCGGATAAAGTCATGAGCATTTTTCGGAAGTTGTTCGCCTGCTTTGAATCTTGTTGCGGAGTAAATTCATCCGAAAGTTTGGTCAGCCCGTCGACAATTGAGGCGACTTTTTCGCCGAACAGGTTGCTGATATCTTCCAGTGTATAATCTGTGTCTTCAACCACATCGTGAAGCAGGGCGGAAATAATTGAAGTCGCGCTCAGCCCGATTTCTTCAATTACTATTTTGGCAACAGCCAGTGGGTGAATAATATATGGTTCTCCGGATTTTCTTTTAACACCTGCATGAGCATTATTTGCAAACTCAAAAGCTTTCTGAATCCGAACCTTTCCGTCGTCCGAAACCTTACGGTCGCAGGCTTTCATCAGGTCGTCAAAGTAGTCCTGAATTAGCCGTTGCTCTGCCTTCGTCTGAAGTTTTGTCATCTGCGTCACCTAATCATCTCCCATTCGTTTGCAAGGTTGAAATCATTTTATACCCAGAATTCAAAGCGTCTTTCAAATTATTGAAAGCACCTATCTGTCTGTTGATTGATAAAAAAATAATGAATCAAATTGTTCAGGTACAAACGCAATAAAAACAATTATTTAATGTCTGAACAATGCTAAATGATGAAAAGTAAAGATATATTTTTTCTGAAAACAATGATAAATCGGGCAGTGGTATCAATCTGATTTGTACGAAGATTTAAAATAGGCATGGATTTTTTGCCAAAACTTATGAAATTTATAGTTCATAGTTTGGCTTCAGCAGTTATTTTCCGAACAGCTACCTAATTTTTTAGCATTGATTAGGAATAAAATTTATTGGGTTCGAAACCAGGATAACTGCAAGCATCTATTCAAAACGAAGACTTTCGATTGGGTCAAGTTTCGATGCTTTTTGCGCCGGATAATATCCGGAGATAATACCAACAAAAAAGCACAATACTACTCCAACAAAAATCCATATCCACGGAATAAAGAAAGGTGTTCCAATCATCATAGCCACTCCATTTCCGGCAAGGATTCCCAATACTATGCCAACAATTCCACCGATTTGTCCAATTACAATTGACTCGATCAGGAATTGTTGTTTCACAATTTTTGAAGTTGCGCCTATGGCTTTTCGGGTGCCAATTTCTTTGGTGCGTTCGGTAACCGATACAAGCATAATATTCATTAGCCCAACAGCAGCACCAAACAAGGTGATGAAGCCAATGATGGTTGCGACAAGTGTAATATTTTGAATATTCTTCAACAGAATGTTTACCAGGTTGTCGCTTTTTTCTACGTTAAAATCGCTTTCGTCTTCAGGATTTAAATTTCTGACTACCCGAAATGTTCCTTCAGCCTCACCAATAGCCGGATCGACCAATTCAGTATTGTTCACTTTTACCTGTATCGAAAAATTCATTTGTGGCCGCGAAAAATAGCTCCTGACATTTGTGAATGGCAATAAACAAATCTGGTCGCCGCCCGAGCCAAATCCACTTCCTTTCGATGCCATAACCCCTATAACTCTGTATTTCCCGCCACCAATGCTGATTGTTTTCTGCAACGGATCTTCGCCATTTTTAAAAATCTTTTTAATAATTCCGTCACCAATAATTACCACATTTCTTCCGGAAGTAACTTCTTCTTCAGTAAAGTTTCGGCCAAGCCTGATCTCATTACCTGAAGTGAACAGGTAATTTTCATCTACTCCTTGAACAGAAACGTTCGGATTTGATTTTTGAGATCCAAATTTTACTGTTGCTGTACCTGTGGCATTTGTTGAAATAGACACGGAAGAAGGGAAATTGTATTTCTCCTTGAATTCTTTGGCCTGATAATAACTAATGTACGAATAGTTCTTGGTCCGATAACGTTTATCTCCGACCTGAATACGCATTCCACGTGAATTAAGCGTAAAAGTATTCGCTCCCATAAAGGTAAATTCTTTCGTAATCGAATTCTTTATTGAATCGATAGCTGTAAGAATTCCTACCAGCGCAGTAATCCCCACTGCAATGATACAAACAGTTAGGATGGTACGTAGCAAATTACCGCGAATGGCTTGAAGAGCAATGTTCAGGTTTTCAAAAAACAGTGTTCCGAATCTCATAAGTTATTTATTAGTGGAGCGAGTAATAAGTCGTACAAGTACAAAAATAATTACATTATATACATTCAACTTGAGTTCGCGATTAATTTAAAATTTTGGCAGAAATAGAAATTCAGATTTTATACCGGTTTTCGCATTTTTCAGGGAATGGGCTTGTAATCTTGCATAAATATTTAGAGCAGAGATCAATATTTGTGCAATTTATATTCCTGAAAAAGTGTGCGTTATGGCTATATACGGCATGCATTTTTTATGCATAAGCAGTCGGTAGATTGCATTTTATTTCATTTGACGACCAATTGGCGCATATATTCGATTTTTCAAGAAAGGCAATTTTCGGTGAGTTTTTGGCTGTCGTTGTATCTCTTTGATAGTTAGTCAGATCAAAACCTAATATTTTGAATTTAATTTTTTTTAACATTTTCGGACAAACTTTTTATTTGAAGTTTCGGTATAGAAGTTACTATTTGGAGTTATTTTCAACCCAGTGTTGTGAAAGTCCAATGTCATTAATTCTTGAAAAATGGTATTCGTATTCGAAATTTCATCATTGGAAGCCCCTGAATTTAAACGCGTGATTCAAGTCAATTCGGGGAATACTTTTGAGGATTTGCATCGGGTAATTCAGAATACTTCGAATTTCGACCAGTCGCAACTGGCTTCGTTTTTTATAACTGACGATTTGTGGAGAAAAAAAATTGAGATTGGCCTTCTGGATAACGGAGAAAAGAGCAGGTCGGTTTTAAGTATGCGAAAAACAAAAGTGGATGAATACATGTCTGAAGTCGGGCAAAAGTTGGTTTATGTGTTCGATTTCATTAATGAACGTTTATTTAAATTAGAATTAAAGGAGATGCTTATGAAAACTGATTTAAAAGAACCATTTGTTGCTTACGAAAAAGGTAATGCACCAAGTCAATTTTTAAGTAATGATCTGGATAGTCCTGAAGTTGATCTTGTAGAATCAAGTGATTCTTACAAAAGTTTCGGAGATTTGGAAGACTATTATGAGATTTTTGGAGAAATGGATGCTTAATAAACGGGGACTGAGAAGTCCCCTTCTTTTTTTGTATTAATCCGTATCTTTACGTGGTTTTTGAAAAGATACGGATGAATACATTAATTGTGGTACTGGGGCCTACCGGTGTAGGAAAATCAGATATTAGCATACAACTCGCCAAACACTATCAATCAGAAATTATTTCTGCTGATTCACGCCAATTCTTTCACGAACTTCAAATTGGAACAGCTGTTCCTTCATCAACAGATTTGTCAACTGTCCCGCATCATTTTATACAGTCCAAGTCAATTTTCGAGTATTACAATGTCAGCGAATACGAAACCGAAGCTATTCAGTTGATTGGTGAACTTTTCCTGAAGAAAAATCCGTTAATTCTCGCCGGTGGATCGATGCTTTATATCGATACGATCTGCAAAGGAATCGACGATATTCCGACAGTTGATCCTCTGGTGCGCGATGAAGTTATTGCTTGGTACAAAGTGAACGGTATCGATGCATTGAAACAAAAACTTTTGGAAGTAGATCCGGAATATTATGCAATAGCGGATTTGAATAACCCCAAACGGTTACTCCATGCCGTTGAAATTTTTCAAATGACCGGAAAACCTTTTTCTTCGTTCCGGAAAAATACAATTAAAGAAAGGCCATTTCGGATTCTGAAGATCGGAATTAATCAGGAACGAAAAATATTGTACGACCGGATTAATTTACGTGTGGAGAAAATGATGGAAGCCGGACTTCTTGACGAAGCCAAAGCAGTTTACGAATTCCGGGATTTAAATTCGCTTAACACCGTCGGATATAAAGAATTATTTTCTTTTTTTGATGGTCGATGCACTTTAGACGAGGCCGTTGAACAAATTAAGGGAAACTCCCGGAAGTACGCGCGCAAGCAGTTAACCTGGTTTCGCCGTGATCCGGAGATCAAATGGTTTGAACCAGATCAGGTTACTGAAATAATAGGATATACTGACCAATATCTGATTGCAAATGGATAATCGCATACCATCAAAGTTCACCAT
Organism: Prolixibacteraceae bacterium; assembly: GCA_963677955.2. GTDB lineage: Bacteria > Bacteroidota > Bacteroidia > Bacteroidales > Prolixibacteraceae > Aquipluma. Next base: position 591,026 of record CAXXQR010000001.1, on the reverse strand, counting down.
TCGGGTTTATGGATTAATACTTAATGACCGGAATGAAGTTTTGATTACGGACGAGTTTCAGTTGGGTATGAAAATGACCAAATTTCCCGGCGGGGGCTTGCAGTTTGGCGAAGGAACAATTGACTGCCTGAAGCGGGAAATGATGGAAGAATGCAATCAGGAGATTGAACATATTCAACATTTTTATACCACCGATTTTTATCAGAAAGCCTTGTTCTGGGACGATCTTCAACTGTTGAGTATTTATTATCTGGCCAAATTGAAAGGACAAATCCAGTTTAAAATCTCGGAGAAGTCATTCGATTTTCCGGACCTTGTAAACGGAAATCAATCATTCCGGTGGGTTGCTGTCAATCAAATTATTCCTGACGAATTTACTTTCCCAATTGATAAACATGTTGCACATTTGCTGATAGAATATTTAACCTGAACAGATTGAAAACCGTCAAAATTATCGGACCTGCACATCCCTATCGCGGAGGTATTGCAACAACCAACGAGCGGCTCGCACAGGAATTTATTTCCATGGGTTTTGATGTTGAAATTGAAACATTCACGGTTCAGTATCCGTCCTTTTTATTTCCCGGAAAAACTCAATTTAACCCCAAAAGTGCTCCTGAAGATTTGAAAATCAGGAGGTCGGTTAATTCAATTAATCCGTTGAATTGGATAAGGATAGGTTCTCTTATCCGGAGAGAAAAACCCGATTTGGTGATTATACGGTATTGGATTCCATTTTTGGCACCTTGTCTCGGCACAATAGCTGGCCGAATTCGAAAAAACGGGTATACTAAGATAATCTGTCTTGCCGATAATGTAATTCCACACGAGCATAGGCCTGGCGATCATTTTCTTACCAATTATTTTATACAGCGAATCGATGGATTGGTGGCCATGTCACAAAGTGTCTTGAAGGATGGACTTTCTTTCAGGAACGATCTGACTACCGGATATTGTGCTCATCCGATTTTCGACAATTACGGAGAGTTGGTGTCATTTGAAGTTGCTAAGCAAAAGCTCAAGTTGGATGAAGATACCCGATATGTCCTTTTCTTCGGGTTTATTCGTGATTATAAAGGACTCGACTTGCTTATACAGGCATTTGCTGACGAACGACTCCGTAAGTTTCCGGTGAAACTTTTGGTGGCAGGTGAATATTATTCAAATCCTGAATTTTATACGGATATGATTCGTGAGAATAATCTGGAACGTTGGGTTGAATTACGAACCGATTTTATTCCTGACGACCAGGTTAATTTGTATTTCAGTGCTTCAGACATAGTCGTTCAACCGTACAAAAGTGCCACGCAGAGTGGTGTAACACAAATCGCATATCATTTTAATAAACCCATGCTGGTAACGAATGTAGGTGGATTGGCTGAAATAGTTCCCGATGGTAAAATTGGTTATGTTGTCGAGCCTGAAGTTCAGAGTATTGCCAATGCATTGGTGGATTTTTACGGGAATAATCGGAGAGTGGAGTTTGAAATAAATGTTCAGGAGGAGAAAAAGCGATTTTCGTGGATCAATATGGTGAATGCGTTTATCTCTGTTTTTGACACTATCTGGAAAAATTAGTAGATTATGCAAAAAGGTAATCGTTTCTTGCATAGTTCTTGCTGTTATAAAATAGTGTTTTTATATTTCATATCTAATGTCTAAATGTGACCTGCATCATGTCTTGATGTCGTTGGTGTTATGTTCTGATGTTACTCTGTTAAAGTCGTCAAAAAAAATTACAGTAATTTATAAACGAAAAAAGGCAGCTCAATCGAACTGCCTTTTCAATTTTATCTGATATTCAGAATTATTTTACTGAATCCATGTATTCGATCAATTCAACAACTTTGGTTGAGTAACCCATTTCGTTGTCATACCATGAAACGACTTTTACAAAAGTTGGAGACAACTGGATACCTGCACCTGCATCGAAGATAGAAGTCCGCGAGTCACCTAAAAAGTCATTTGAAACAACCTGGTCTTCAGTGTAACCAAGAACACCTTTCAATTCGCCCTCTGAAGCAGCTTTCATAGCAGCACAGATTTCAGCGTATGATGTTTCTTTAGCCAAACGAACAGTTAAGTCAACAACCGATACGTCAGGAGTTGGAACACGGAAAGCCATACCAGTTAATTTACCATTCAAAGCCGGGATAACTTTACCTACAGCTTTGGCAGCTCCGGTTGACGAAGGGATAATATTCTGACCAGCGCCACGTCCACCTCTCCAGTCTTTGGCTGAAGGACCGTCAACAGTTTTCTGAGTAGCTGTTGTAGCATGAACGGTAGTCATCAAACCTTCCAAAATACCGAAATTGTCGTTCAGTACTTTAGCGATTGGAGCCAAACAGTTGGTAGTACATGATGCATTTGAAACGAATGTCATGTCGTTGGTGTACGATTTGTGGTTAACACCCATTACGAACATTGGGGTATCGTCTTTTGAAGGAGCTGAAAGAATTACTTTTTTAGCGCCACCGTCGATATGACCCTGAGCTTTTGCTTTTTCAAGGAATAAACCAGTAGATTCAACTACATATTCAGCGCCAACTGCACCCCAGTTGATGTCAGCAGGGTTACGTTCTGCTGTTACACGGATTGTTTTACCGTTTACAATCAGTTGACCGTCTTTTACTTCAACAGTACCTTTGAATTGTCCGTGTGTAGAATCATATTTAAGCATGTATGCCATATAATCTACATCGATAAGGTCGTTGATTGCAACAACTTCTACATTTTCTTTAGCTACTGCAACGCGGAAAACAAAGCGTCCGATACGACCGAAACCGTTGATACCGATTTTAATTTTTGACATCGTTGATAATTTTAATGAATGTATAAATGAATACTATTTTATTATTTAAGCCCGATTTTTGATTAGGCCACACAAAATAAATACTTAAATTCTGAATGGTCAAATTTATTTGTGAAGATGGCAATATTTGCAGAGAGTTTAATTTTTATTTAATGTTGATAAAAGGACAAAAGACTATTAAATCAGCATTAATTTATGTACAATTTCTTTTTTTAGTTCCAATGCTATATTTCGGATTCAATTGATCAATCTTTTATCACCGATTTTCCCATTTTATGCAATGGTGTTCGGGTTTTTAAAAGCAAATTGACTACGCTGGAATTTATTTTAGACTCAATAAACCTGAAAAACGTCGGTAGATGGCCATGTCTTTAAAAATATTAAAATCTCAGAGGCTTAAATATTCAATATTTGTCTTGAATCTAATTAATTAGCTGCATTTTTTAGTGTTGAAATTTTATTCAATCTGTATGAAGTCTGTGAAAATTGACAGGAAAATCAGGTATACCGTTGATTTCGATAAATTGTGAGGATGATTTCAGTTATAACTTTATGTTCTGGCCGTTTAATTGAAAATCTCGTTATCTTTCTAATATTTTAAATTCGTACTATAATAGTAGTGCCAGACTTAAAGTGCGGATAATTGTAAAAATTCTTTGAATTAAGTTTCTGAATTAAATAAATAGTGTAATTTTAACAGGATTTGGAATAGGATTGGATTCAATATTATTTCAAATGGTTAAATAATAAATCGAGACAATATGAGACGTTTTTGTTTTGACTCAGGATGAGTGAAAACTTCGAAAGACATAGGAAAATAAGTACATCTGGCTGATAAATATTTTATTATTATCAGTCAATATTGTTGTACATTGGTTATAATTTTTATACGTTTGCATTATTAACTCGCTAGTTTAGTGTGGAAGATTATATTATAAAGATAAAAATGAATTATAAAATTCAATCAATCAATCAATTAAGTTCAATTTAAAAACAAATGCTATGAGAAAATCATTTACACGGTTTTTAAGCTTGTTGTTTGTTTTTTGTTTAGTTAGCATTTCCACGTTTGTAAATGCGCAAGAACAACAAAAAACCGTCGAGCTTTATGCGGAAGATGTATCGGCATGCTACAATGTTTCGAACGATTACGCGGTAAAAATCTCAATGAGAGATTTTATCTCGTTGGTTCAATTCAATTTGGTGCTGGACTATTCTGAAGGAGTTTTAAATTACACAGGTCCTGGCACCTTTGTTATCGGTGGAACCACCGGTACAATTACAAAGGACGAGGTTGCCGGTACGCTTACGTTTGCCTGGGATAACGGCACAACTCCTGTTACTTTTGCTAATAATGTGAAGACTGATGTCGTGACACTGCACTTTGCACTCGACAATTTTCCAAACAATTTAGCTACTTCGTATGTAAGTCCGCTTACCTGGACTACAACTGATTTCTATTATAATAATGGCACTTCTGGTGAAATTGTTAATACTGATGTTAGTACAAATGGTAAGTTAACAGCAACAGTTGGTGTTACTGGTGTTACTGTGTCTGTTGGATCTGTTAGTTGTGATGGTGGTGATGCAGTTGGAACTGTTACTGCCCCGACTGGTACTGGTTTGATGTATTTATTTAATGAAGATGCAAACCCTGCAAACTGGACATGGACAACTAATGCATCTTATTCTGCTCCAGAAAATACTACAAATACTGTTAGGGTAAAAGATGCGAATGGATGTATTTCTTTAGCAAAGTCTTTTGCAATTGCTGATTTGGCTCCAGTTACATATACTGCCACAAAACAGGATCCAACTTGTGCCGGCGGAAATGGAGAATTGCAAATGAACGCTGCCGGTGGAACTGGACCTTATACCTATTGGGTAATACCTGATGCAGTTTTTGCCGCTGTTAGGCCAACATTAACTACACCTGCAGCAAAAACTGCAGCTTTAGCTGATTATAAAAAGGTTAACTTCCAAATTCTTCGGCCAGCAGGAACTTATCATGTTGCTGTTGATGATGCAAATCAGTGTCGTGATTTATCTGACGCTGCTTATTGGACCACTTTGACAATTGTTGATGCTAATGCACCTGTTGTTGTTACTTTGGGCACAATCGTCGGTGAAACATGCGCTGATGCTGATAATGGATCTATTCCCGTTACGATTTCCGGCGGTACTGCTGCTGGCGAATATAAGGTATCCATTGATGGTGGATTAACCTGGGAAACTACTGTTTCTAAAGCATATACATTTACAGATGTAATGCCTGGTACTTACACCATTACCGCTATGGATGATAATGGTTGTAAAGGTATGTCTACCAGCGCAGTTGTTGCTGCAAAGGCTCCGATTACTTTCGACATGTCAATTGTTGATACTTCTTGTGGTGGTGATGATAATGGACAAATTGCTGTTACCAATATTGCCGGAGGAACTGCTCCTTATACACTAACAATAAAAAATGCTACTGCTACAACAACTCAGTCAGGAGTACTTGCAGCTGGGTACACATTTACACTTCTTAGTCCAACGTATTATAGTTTGACAATTACTGATGCCAATTCGTGTACTACAACTTATTCAAATCCAAATGGAAGTGGTAATGTTATAGCCGTTCAATCACCTGCTGATATCAAATTCGATTTACTTGTTACTAATCCATTGTGTTATGATGGTACTGCTACATTAACAGCAGATCATGTTACTGGTGGAACTGGTGTTGGTTATATGTATTCAATTGATGGTTCTACTTGGCAGGTAAGTAATAAATTTACTGTAGCTCAGCCATTTGATACTGATTATACTGTATGGGTTAAAAATGCCAGTGGAACTTACGGCTGTGCTGTTTCGCAGACAACTGATGAAGGTGAAGTTGTTGCTCCATCTCATTTAATGGCTAGTGTTAGTCAGGTTTTTGCTCCTTCATGTAAAGAAGGTTCCGATGGTAATATATATGTAACGATTACTGGTGGAACTTATCCTGCTTACTATTATTCAATTAATAATGGAGCATGGGTTATGGCTAACAGTTCGGTAGCTATTATTAAAGCGACTGTTGGTACTCACACAATCAATATTAAAGATGCTAACGGTTGTGAAATCGATGATGTATTAACTGTTCCAGTTACTCAGAATGATAATATTATTACTGCAACTGCAAGTGGTGATATCGAATGTTTTGGCGGTTCTGTAGATAGCGACGGCAACAAAATTACAATTGATGTTGCTATTGACGAATGGGCCGATGATGGTGCTGGCAGGGCTTATACGTATTATTATTCAACTTCTGCAAGTACAGTTTATACTTCAGGTACAGGTTTTATTCCTGAAGCAATGTCAACTCCAACTACATTCCTCGCCGGAACTTATTGGATTGGTGCTATGGATCAGTTCGGCTGTAAAGCAACTCCCGTAGAAGTAGTTGTAAATCAAGGCAGAGAATTGAAAATTACAGATGTTGTTGCCAATGGCGCTTCTTGTTATGGTACTTTTGGTGGTAACGTAACAGTGTATGCTACTGGTGGAACAGTTAGTGACTTACTGCAGTATGCACTCGTAAACAGTCAGTCTGCTTTAGATAATATTCCTGAATCAAAATGGTTGGATTTCCAGATTGCGGAATCATTAGATCCTGCAACTCCAAGTATCGTAAGTTTCCAGGTTGAAAAAGGAACTTATTATCTGGCTGTTCGCGATGATAAGTGTGCCGTGAAGACTTATGGACCAATTACAGTAGAAGGTTACGATCAATTATTGGTTGACGAAACTAAGATTGTTACTGCTGACGTAAATTGCAATGGCGAACTGAATGGTTCTATCACTGTCCCAATGAGTGCAATCTCGGGTGGTGCAGGTACTTATATGTTCACATTACTTATGGATCAAGGTGAAGGTGATTGGGTTACTGTTGAAGATTACGATCAGGTAGCCAGTAATGTATTCGACGGATTGGAAGCGGGTACTTATAAAGTTCTTGTGGAAGATTCTGAAGGATGTCCTTCTTATACTACCGAGACTATTGAAATTGATGAGCCTTCAGTGTTGACTTTCTCTACTGTTAAAACTTATTTTAGCTGTAATAGTTCTAACGATGGACTCATCACTGTTAACGTAGCTGGAGGAACTGCTCCTTATAAATATGCTATTAATAATGTGAATACTTGGGTTTCTTTCACAGGTACATCAAAAACTTATGTAGCTACTGAACCTGGAATTTTCAAAGTTTGGGTGAAAGACGCTCATGGTTGTATCACCGGACCTCAGGAAGTGGAAATTCTTCAGCCAGAAGTGATTGTTCCTGAAGTTACTGTTGTAAACAATGTACTTTGTAACGGTGGTGCAACTGGTAAAATCACGGTTGGAGCTACTGGTGGATGGGAAGAAGGATCTGTTTTTGAATATAAAGTTGATGCTGCCGGTGTTTGGGGTAATGCTGCTTCTATAGCTTCATTAGGTCTTTCTGCCGGAAGTCATATTTTATATGTCAGAGATATAGCTGTATATGCTGCTCCTTACCAACAACTTGATTGTGTATATTCTGTAGCCTTTGAAATTTCTCAGCCTGCACCAATGGTTTATACAGTTGCGATTACTGATGTAAAATGTAAAGGTGGAAGCGATGGAACATTTACTGTAAAGATTACTAGTGGTGGTACTCCATGGACTGGTAATACTGACGATACTTTGAATGGATATCAAGTTCAATTGACTGGTAATTCTTACAATGTTACAAGCCGTACAGGAAGTGATAATACAATTACATTCACTGGATTAAATCCTTCATTCTACACAGTGCACATTACTGACTCTAAGGGTTGTATGTTAAAAGCTACTGTTGGCGACGATGTAACTCCTTATGAAACAGTAGAGTCATGGGAAGTTGCTCAACCAGATTTGGCTTTAACTATTGCTCCTGAATGGAAGAAAGATGCAACTTGCTACGGTTCTCAGGATGGACAATTTGTGATCAATGCAGATGGTGGTGTAGCTCCTTATAAATATTATGCAGCACTTTCAGTAGAGCCTTCAGGGCATATTTTGGTTCCTGAACCTCCTGTTGCCGGTTCAAACGAATGGAAAGACAGCAACGTATTTAACGTTGGTGCTGGTACTTGGGTAGTTTGGGCTATTGATGCTAACGGATGTATGAAAGGTGGCGAAACTTCAGGTGGTGTTCCAGTGAATACATGGCGAGTAAAAATTGCTCAGCCAACTGAAATTCAATGGGCTTTCCACATGATGGGTACTTCACCTAACGATACAATTCATTACAAGATGCCTTCATGCAATGGTTTGGAGGATGGCCAGATTCACCTTGTAGGTGTAACTGGTGGAACAGCACCATATACTGCTGTTGTTACAGGTAAATCGTCTAAAGGTGTTGCAAAAGTTTACACTCAGGTTCTTACTGCACCTGTGTCTCCTTCTACACTTTGGATTATCAACAATGTGGCTGCCAGTGATGCTGACGGTTACCTTGTAAAAGTTATGGATGCTAACGGTTGTGAAACTGCTGTTAAGAAAATGGTATTGAAAGAACCTAAAGTTCTTACTGTTGATTTACAGAAAGGTGATGATTCGTTTACATGTCCTGATGCTGTTGAAGGATTTATCGAAGCTACCGGTATGGGTGGTACAAAACCTTACCAGTTCCGTTTATACAAGAATGGTGTTTTACATACTGATTATCAGGCTGATGGTATTTCTTCATTCTTAGTTCAGATTGGTAACACGTTTATGGTTGAAGTAAAGGATGCAAAAGGTTGCACTGCAACTGCATCGATTGAAATCAAACCAGTTGTACCCGCTGAATTTACAATTTCGGAAACAACATGCTATAGCGATCTGAAAGCTTCTGCGATGGTTAAAGCTACAGGTGAAGAAGGTCGTACATTCCAGGTTCGTTATCGTTTGAATACTGCTGCATATCCAACTACCGGAACACTCGGTTGGATGGATTTGAACAGCGATAATGAATTGGCAATTACTAATTTAATGTTTGCCAATGTTACTGAAACTGAAAACTTCTACTATTTCCAGGTTAGAGATTCTAAAGGTTGTGCTACAGAAGAAATTAAACATTCATTTGTACCAACTCAACATCCTCTTCAGGTTACTGTTGAACAATCAGAAGATCAGTTAAAAGCTTCATTAACTATTACTGGTGGAATTTCTCCATATTCTTATAAAGTTGGAGAAGATGGTGAAATGATGGATTTACCTGTAGATGGTGATACATTCCAAGTTGTTGATTTGATGGCTGGAAATAATGTGGTAACCGTTTATGATGCTCACGGATGTAATGTACCAAACGTTGTTGTTGTTGATCCTGTATCTGTAACTGCAGTTCCTGCAACCGGAAACAATATGGATCAGACTTTTGATGTGGTATTGACATTCAACCGTGATGTGACCGTTCCTGAAGGTGCTATTACAGTTACCGGAGGTGAAGCTACTGTTACTGGTTCTGGTAAAGAATATACTGTATCAATTACTGCCGAAGATTTAGCTGATGTAAGCATTGCTCTGGCCAACACTATTGTTGATGCTGCTGACAATGCATTAGAAGCTACTACATTCAATTATACCGTTGGTGATCATGTTGCACCTACTGTTACTGTAACTGCTCCTGAAGCTCCTGTTGCTACTGTATTTACTGTTGGCTTGGAATTCAGCGAACCGGTAAGCGGAGTACTTGATAAATCTGGTATTACTGTAACTGGTGGAACGTTGACTGATGTTACCGGTGAAGCTGGTGGTATGGTTTATACTTTAACTGTAAGTTCTACAGAGCAGACAGAAGTTAGTATTGTACTTTCTGGTTTGATCAAAGACATTTCGCTTAATGCAAATGCTTTTGCCGGCCAGACACTGACCTATACAACCGGTGACTTTACTGCTCCTACTTTGACTACATGGACTCCAACTGACGGTACAACAATTGCTGACAATCATCCAATGTTGAAAATGACATTCAGTGAAGATGTTATGGTTGGAACAGGTGGTTCTCTGAAAATCTACAAAGTGAATACTACCGATGTTGCTTTGGATATTCCGATTACTGCTGCCATGATTAATGGTAAAGATGTGACTGTTAACTATACAACTACAACGGGTCTTGATAAAGATACAAGATACTATGTTTTGGTTGATGGTACAGCTCTTAAAGATAATGCTGGTAATTCATTCGCAGGTGTGAGCGATGCTGCTGCATGGACCTTTAAAACAGGTGCTGACTTTGTATCAGGTATCGATAACCCTGTAGATGGTTCTCTCGAGTTTAAGGTTTATCCAAACCCATTTGTTGACTATGTTAATGTAGCTAATGCTTCTAAATTGTCTAAAATCGTTGTTTCTAACATCGCTGGTCAGACAGTAAAAGAAATTGTTAGCCCATCTAACAAAATTCAATTAAACGAACTGCGCAGTGGTGTTTACTTTATCTCTATGTACAACAAGGATAATGTAATTGCAAAAACTGCTAAGGTTGTAAAAAGGTAATACCGAATTGATTGATTTAAAAAGGGAAGCTTGAGGGCTTCCCTTTTTTATTTATAGCAATTCCCCAAAAGCATTATTTATGGATATTTTAAAATCCCATCGTTCTGTTAGAAAGTTTCAGTCTGTTGAAATACCGGACGACATTTTAAATGATATTTTAGAATCTGGTATCCGGTCATCGAATACCGGGAATATGCAGTTATATAGCGTTATTGTAACACGCAATAATGAAAAAAAGGATTCGTTGGCTCCGCTGCATTTTAATCAACCGATGGTAAGGCAAGCTCCACTACATTTGACTATTTGCCTCGATTTTAACAGGTTTTACAAATGGTGTAAGCTAAATGACACCGCTACTGATTTTTATAATCTCTTGTGGCTTTTAAATGGAGCTATTGATGCTTCAATTCTTGCTCAGAACATTTGTGTCGCTGCCGAAAGCAATGGTTTGGGAATTTGTTATCTGGGAACAACTTTGTACAATGCTCCGGAAATAAGTTCTACGCTGAATTTGCCGCGTGGTGTGATTCCGGTTACGGCTTTGTCAATTGGCTATCCCGAAATGTTACCGGATCTAACAGATCGTTTGCCACTGAGTGCTGTCGTTCACTATGAAGAATATTCCGATTATACAGACGACCAAATTGAAAAATTTTATTTCGAAAAGGAGAATTTGGGGTCATCAGTGGCGTTCGTTAAGGAAAATGGGAAAGAAAATCTGGCACAAGTGTATACCGAAGTTCGTTACAAGTCTGCCGATAGCAGTCACTTTTCTGCAAAACTCATGAAATTACTTCAAGAGCAAGGTTTTAATTTCCGGATATGATTTGATTCATATCGATTTATGACCAATAATTGAAAAGAATTCTGTCCTGTAATTGTTGCCAATTGCCAATTTTCTGTTTTGAACCTCAACCAGGTTGCCCTCAATTGAAATTATTTTTTTCAGGTTCACAATAAAGGACTTGTGAATACGGATGAATTCATTCTTTGGTAGCAAATCTTCGATTTTCTTCATCGAATAGTTGGTGACAAAATGGCTTTTCTCCGTGCATATTTTAATGTAATCTCCAAGACCTTCAATGTAACTGATATCTTTGAAATTCACCTGGTAACTTTTCTTATTCGACTTAACAAAAATCGATTCTAATTTTTCTACAGGTTCCGGACTCCTGTTTTGCTGCAATTGTTGTTCTGCTTTTTGAATAGCTTTAAAAAATCGTGTAAACGAAAAAGGTTTTGCAAGGTAATCCAGTACATTCAGTTCATAGCCTTCCAGTGCATAATTTGTATATGCCGATGTTATTACAATGAGTGGCGGTTTAGTTAATGTTTTTATAAATTCAATTCCCGATAATTTAGGCATGTTTATATCGAGAAATATCAAATCAATTTTTTGAGATTTTAATTCTTCGATTGCTTCAATTGCGTCGTTGCAGAAGGCTTTAATTTCTATTGAATGAACATCTTCAGCATATTTCCTGATAATATCCTGAGCCAACGGTTCATCGTCGATAACAAGCGTTTTTAATATCATTTTTTTGCTGCTGTTTTATGATTTCAGTTTTACATCAAGTAGCACAGTGAATGTATCGTCTGTTTTAACAATCTGATAACTGTACTCGTTCGGTAAATATAGGAATTCAAGTCTTTTCTTAATGTTTTTTAGACCGATTCCAGAGTTTTTCGATGGTTTAGCCTGAACGGCTTTGCCATAGTTATTTTCGATCTTAAAATGCATCATTTCTGTTTCAAAACGGATCAATGCTTTCAGAAATGGATGTGCAGCCGGATTTCGCATGCCATGTTTGAACGCGTTGTCAATAAAGGGTTCAAAAATTAATGGAATTACTTTTTTCTCCGGAATTGTACCCTGAATTTCGTAGCTGATCTCGATTTTTGAATTGAGCCGTATTTTTTGTAATTCAATGAAATTAACCAGAAAATCGAGCTCGTATCTAACCGGGATAAAATTTTCTCTCGATTCATACAATACATGTCGCATTAAATCTGATAATTTCAGGATAATTTCTGGTGTTTGTGGAGAATTATTTAGCGCCAGCGAGTAAATGTTGTTCAGACAATTGAATAGGAAGTGAGGATTTAACTGCGATTTTAAAGTATTTAGTTCAGCCTCCAGTTTTTCACGTTCAATCTGACTTAATTTAAATTTCATTTCCTGAAGCTCGAGCCAATCCTTTACAAACTTAAATAAGGCGGTTACCCCAACATAGAATGCTGCCGTAAAAAAGTGAGACGAAAACATGGTTCTGAATTGTTCCTGAAAACTTCTGAAATTTAATAAGCTGACAAACAAGAATTGGATGAACAACGAAGTCAGTGCCAAAAGCAACAGGAGCCAAAATGTATAAAAGATGTAGTTTTTGGTCTTCAGGAATTTAGGAATCAGGAAATACAGATTCAGGTAAACAGCCAAAGCAAAGCCTATATTCGGAATTAGTGCCCGTAGAAGGATAGCTCCGTTGAAACTTAGCTGGTAATTGGAAGCCACGTAAAATGCTGTCAATGCAAAGGCTACGCTGCAAATCCAGAAAAGGATATGGCCTGTGATTTTATATCTGGTATAATTTTTCAGGATAGGCATTTCGAAAGATTGTTGGTTCTGACGTTTTTTAAGATACTGCTTTTTACGTGAATTCGATAAATCATTTTTTTTTTCAGTCCATTAAAAAGCATTTATTATTGCACTTGTATTGTTTTAGTTTTGTGAATCAGCTTGTTGAATTTTCGTTTTAGTTTGATTAACGGTTGATTTCCCGAATCACGTTTAATTAAACTCAATTCTTCGAGTAGCGATTCAATTTCCCATTCCTGATTTCCATATTTCCGGATTAAATTTTTCCAGTATGATTTGGTTCGAAAAATGTCTTTCCATTTCCCTTTGGTGATGACTTTAATCTTTAGCAAGGGCAATCCATTGCGAATTAATTCAGGGTATAATTTAAGACTGACATTGGTTGGTTCTCCGGATAAGTATTTTTGAGAATAGGCTCTGCTATCGACATAACTGGAACAGGTAAGTCCCTGGTTTATCAGGAACTGAGATAAGCCAATTTCCCATTTGTTAATGACCGTTTGACGTACCTTTTTTGCGTCGGTTTCTGCAAAGATATCTTGAATTTTTAGCGCCTCAAAAAAATCAGGTAATCTGGAAATTGCTTTTTGGTTAAAAACAATAAAATGGCTCTGTATATGGTAATTTGCCTGGTGTGTTGAAAACTCCGGTTTTTGATGTGAGTCGATTACTCCCCAAAAATCTGTGTTCTGCTCTTTGCTCCAGTTGAATATCGGAAATAGTTTATTGAAAAGAACGTTGGAATCGTTGATGCAGGCAATCTGTCGGTATTCTTTTGGATCAATGGTTTGAAAAGCTTTGTAGAACATGCCTAAATCGTAGCCTTCATTTTTAACAAATAGTGTTGAAATGTTTGAATTATCCGGATAATTAATTTTATCAATGGGTCGTTCATTGGTTACCAGGATCACTCGATCGAAGAATTTTGAAATTTCTGTAACGTATATTGAAACGTATTTGGGTATGTACGGATATTTGCTGTAATGAATAAAAATACAAAGGCTTTTTTGATTTGTTTTCACTGGCTACCTTTTAGTGTGATGTTTAAACCGTAACGCGACAATGTTCGAAGGTTCCTCTACAAAAATAGTACTTTTAAGAAAGCCTTTTCGCAATGATCGTAACTACATTTTAAATTCAGGATTTAGCTTTACTTCCTTTTTAGTTTTAAAATCTACATGTTTGCCTTAAAGATAAGTGGTAATTTTTTAATGTCTGTCTAATTGTCGCAAACTCATATTATAATTTTATTTTTGTGCCTGTAAAACCCTCTAAGCTTTGATTGATATATCTATAATAATTGTAAACTATCGAGGATGGAAAGACTTGGAGAGCTGTCTTTTCGCCCTGGAATCGATTGGAAATCTGTTATTCTCGTTTGAGGTCATTGTCGTTGATAATTGTTCAAACGATGGCCGACTTGCTGAGTTTACAGACCGTTTCCCATCCTTTTCTTTTCTTTTAAACTCAGGCAATAATGGATTCTCAAATGGCTGTAACTTAGGTGCTGCTTCAGCCAGTGGAACTTATCTTTTGTTTTTGAATCCGGATATTGTAGCTTCAGAAACGGCTATATTTGGTTTATTGGAAACAATTCAACAGAATCCTGAAATTATGATTCTTTCGTGCAAACAATTGAATCGTAATTTAAAAGAAGAGCGGCAGGTTCGGTTCTTTCCTTCTTATTTCACGTTAAATGGCATTGTGAGAGCGGTTTACAGGAAGGTGAATCAAAAAAAGTTGTCTATTCAGTTCTCTCCTGAAAATGAGATCGTTTATCCTGATTGGGTTTCAGGTTCTGTAATTTTTATTTCGAAGTCGAATTTTGAAATTCTTGGAGGTTGGGATGAGAGTTTCTGGTTGTATTACGAAGATGTTGATTTGTGTTTTAGAACTCGTTTGGCCGGAGGAAATGTTGCGCTGACAAACAAAGTTCACATGATCCATAATCATGGCGGTGCTACACGCATTAATCGTCAGACAGCTGCGCTTACCAAATCTGAAGTAATAATATCCTTACATGTCTTTTTGTCTAAGCATTATTCCGGTGTTCGGGCTTTTGGCTTACATTTAATGGTAATCGCCGATGTTCTTGTTTTTAAATTAGTTCCGGCAATATTGGGATTTTTTTTGTTTTTCGTTAAACGGTTAAGCGTATACCGCCGACTTTATATGTTTCTTGTAACCTACTATTTTCAAGCTATTGGAAGAAGGAGCTGGGTAAGCAGCAGATCAACAAAATTCAGGAGATAGCTCTCCTTTTCTGAAAATATCTTTCGAATGAATACGTTCTGGAATAAATATGGAGAGATTCGGTAACCGTTGAACGAACAATGGATTTCAAACTTAAATTTAAACAGGCTTCAAATATAGTTAACCAGATATTTGAATACTATTTTTTTATAGCGTAATTTGAAAACACAAAGTAGCTGAAGTCAATTTTATTCAGCTTTTAAAAATTAAGACTAAACAGATGAAAATTGAAGTTTCAAACGGGGAGATTGTTGATAAACTTACCATCATTGAAATAAAGCTTGCTAATATTCAGGATGAGCAAAAGCGGATTAATTTAAAATCGGAGTATGACATTCTGAACGTGGCTGTTGAATCTATTATTTCAAAAGAGCACCCGCTTTATTTGGAGTTATTGGAAATTAACGGAAAGCTTTGGAATATTGAAGACCGGATTCGTGAACTGGAGAAGTCTAAAGATTTTGGAGATGAATTTATTCAGGTTGCCCGGTCTGTTTACTTTACGAATGATCAACGGTCTGATGTTAAACGAAAAATTAATCTATTAACCAATTCTTCATTGTTTGAAGAAAAGTCGTACGAAGAATATTCCTAATGACCAAAGTATTGGTATATCGGTTTTCTGCTATGGGCGACGTCGTTTTATTGCTTCCCGTATTAAAGGGATTATTGGCAACAAATCGCGATGTTGAAATCTATTTTGTCACCCAATCCAATTTTTTCCCAATATTCCAGAATATTGAGCGATTGAATCTGATTGATGCTGATCTTAAAGGGAAGCACAAAGGTTTTTCTGGTTTAATTCAACTGTTTAGAAAAATCAGTGCTGAAGTTAAACCCGATCTGGTGATTGATTTGCATGCTGTACTTAGGACATTTAATCTGGATATTTTGTTCCGGATATCTGGTTATCGGGTAATTATTTTCCGAAAAGGAACGTTCAGGAAAATGCAGATTGTAAAATCAAAATTGCTGAAACGTTTGCCAAATGCAATTGACCGATATTCTGATGCGTTTGTTAGAGCCGGATTTCAAATTAATTTGTCTCAACCGCCTTTGTTTCCCCAAAGCAGTAAATCAGCAGAGTTTCCCGATTTTATCAATAAATCGATTGTTATTGGTATCGCTCCGTTCGCAAAACATGAGCAAAAGATTTGGGGAACCTCTAAAATCGAAAATCTGATTACTGAAATCAGCAAGTTGTATGATGCCAGCATTCTTTTATTTGGTGGTGGAAAAGCCGAACTTGAAATACTGAATCACCTGTCACAGAAATACCCCAATTGCATCGTTTCCGCAAATCATTTCAGTTTTTCGGAAGAAATTCAGGTGTTTTCGAAGCTGAATGTCATGGTAAGCATGGATTCAGCTAATATGCACTTAGCTTCAATGGCTGGTGTGCCTACCATTTCGATTTGGGGCGCCACGCACCCTGCACTTGGATTTGCTCCATTTAGGCAGCCATCCAAAAATATAATACAGTACGAAGGCGACAAATTACCTTGCCGCCCGTGTTCTGTTTATGGAAATAAGAAGTGCATTTATTCCGACAGTATCAGGTGTATGGAATACATTCCGGTTAGCGCTGTTTTTGAACGGGTTCGCCAAATTCTCTCCGGAAAATAAGTGTGAGTTAACTTATCTTTCCTGATTTCTTAGTTTCCCTTGAATTCCAGATTGAATATTTCTCCCAATTTTTTCAAATCCTCAACGACCAGCTCGTGTAACGGTATGCCATTTTTTTGACGTTCAAGTGTTAATTCACGTTCAGGATCACCCGGAATTAAAACCCGTTCGTGCCCCGAAGCTGGTTCTGCATTCCTGAAGGTTTTTATCCAATTGTCCATTTCTTCCTTAAATTCCTGAGCCGGACGGAAAGCATCAACACGGACTGCGCCCAGAAAATGACCAATTCCTTTTCCAACCTGCTGTTTTGGAGGTTCAAGAAAACTTACAAACGGCGGAACCCAGGGGCCGTAATTTGCTCCGGACAAAACAGCCGAAAAAATATCGACCATGGCGCCCAGGCAATATCCTTTGTGGCCGCCATGCTCGCGGTCGCCACCCAATGGCAGCATGGAGCCACCTTTTTTGAGTGAGTAAGCGTCGGTTGTCGGATTTCCGTCCTTGTCCTGTGTCCATCCTAAAGGTGCATCTTGCCCTTTTCGCTGAAGTACTTCCAGTTTGCCATTGGCTACGGTCGTTGTAGCCATGTCTATCACAAAAGGAGGTTGTGTTAGTGCAGGAATTGCAACAGCAATTGGATTGGTTCCGAGGAAACGGCTTTTTGAAAAGGTTGGCGAAACAAGTGGACTGGCATTGGTCATCGAGATTCCAATCATATCGTTTTCAAGAGCCATCATGGCGTGAAATCCAGCTATTCCGTAGTGATTTGAATTTTGAACGGCCACCCAGCCAGTTCCGGCGATTTTAGCTTTTTCAATGGCAATTTGCATGGCATGAGGCGCCGTAACCAATCCGAGTCCTAAATCGCCGTCCAGAACGGCAGTACTTGGCGTCTCGTGAATAATTTTCATGTTCGGAGTGGCATTCAGACGTTTGAGCTCCCATAACCGCACGTAACCACTCAAACGCGCAACTCCATGTGAGTCTACACCGCGAAGATCGGCCTGGTTTAAGCATTCGGCTGCAGTTATTGCCTGTAATTCAGGAACGCCCATACTCATAAAAATCTGCCGTGTATATTTCTTTAAATATTCTGAATCGAAAATGATCATCTGTTGTTCTTTATGTGATAGTAATTTTATTCAGGAAAATTAAGTTTCCTGGTGTATTGAAGTATGCTTTAGAAACCGGGACCGAAAATACAGTTTAAAACCAGAAAATTACTTCCGGTTGAAATCTCTGGCTGAGGCCTGATCGGTTGGCATAATCAAAAGATCGTCGATATTTACATGCGCAGGCCGGTTGAGTATAAAGAGAATGGTTTCGGCAATGTCTTTTCCTGAAAGTGGTGTAAATCCTTTATAAACCTGATCAGCCCTTTCTTTGTCACCGCGAAAGCGAACCAGCGAAAATTCTGTATCGACAGCTCCGGGCGAAATGGTTGAAACTTTTATTCCATGCGGCATTAGTTCAATCCGCATCGCTTTTGAGATGGCCGAAACAGCATGTTTGGTTCCGCAGTAGACTGACCCGTTCGGGTACGATTCTTTCCCGGCTACTGAAGAAATACTGATGATGTGTCCGGATTTCCGTTCGATCATCCAGGGTGATACGATGCGTGTGATGTATAAAAGTCCTTTCACATTTGTGTCTATCATGTCTTCCCAATCCTGCACATCGGCAGAATTTACCGGGGCTAAGCCAGCCGCAAGGCCAGCATTGTTGATTAAAACATCGATGGCTTTCCATTCGTCAGGAAGACTGTTTAAAGCGTTTTCTGTTTCCGATTTGCTCCTGATATCGAAGTTCAGGGTGTAAACCGGACAACCAAAAGATGTTTCCAATTCATTTTTAACGGCTGTCAAACGTTCATTTCTACGTCCGGTAAGTATTAATTTGTAGTTGTTTTGGGCTAAAATGAGAGCTGTTTCAAAGCCGATACCCGCTGTGGCTCCGGTAATTAAGGCTGTTTTCTGATTCATGGATACAATTGATTTTAATGAAATATAAAATTAAAAATTCCTCAAAACTTATGGAATAACAAACTACTTAATTAATTTTGTTTCTGCATTAAAAGCTAAAACACACTTCATGATCGAACAAAGCAACGAAATTGAGGAATTCTCAATTGATCAGTTACCCGAGGACCAAGATATTCAGGATATAGTGTTTAATCTGATGGCCAATCCAAATCTTGCCCCGATAAACTATTTCAACGACTTTACTGAAGATTCACTGGAACTTGTGATGTCAAACGGTGAAAATGAAGATACTGGTATGTTCATGACCGAAAATGGCCAATATATGGCAATTTCAACTCACGCGCTTCATCACCATCTTGCAATCGATCCACAGCAAGCCACCGAAATTCTGGTTTCGCGGGCTGTGCGCAAAATGATTTGTTTTGGTGCTGTGCCCGAAGCTGTCAGTTCCATTTTATACCACATCAATATTGCCGATCCAAACGGGCAATTTATTGCTTCAGGTGCAAAGAAAGGTCTGGAAAATGCTTGCAAAGCTTTTAACATTAAGCTGGTCGATCGTAAAATCAGGTTCGATTATTTTTCGGCTCATGGCCCGGTTTCACCAACAATCATTGTTAGTTTAATGGCTTCAGTTCCGGAAAAGGACAAGCTGGTGAATCATGTATTCAAGAAAAAAGGCAACAATATATTCATGATCGGCAAATCATACGATGATGTAAATTCGTCGGAATACCTTGAGTTTTACCACGAAATTTCAGAATCGGCTCTTCCTGATTTTGACATCGACGTTGAAGTGAAACTACACGGGGTGATGCGCAAACTTATTGAATCGGGATTGCTTAGTTCTGCCAGCCCGGTTGGAAAAGGTGGTTTGTTCTTTTCACTTTTGCGTGCAGGAATGCCCTCCGGATTTGGTTTTGACATTACTTCGGACGCTGAAATTCGCAAAGACGCCTTTCTTTTTGGTGAAGCTATGGGTCGCATTGTTGTTGGTGTTGACCCGAAAAAGGCCGATGAATTTGTTGATTTGATGAGCGACCTGAAAGTTTCTTTCTTTGCGTTGGGTCATGTAACCAAGGGCGAAATCCGGATTGACGACGAATCGTTCGGGTTTATCGACAAGATGTCTCCGGCCAATTAATACAGTCAATTCCCGGTTCAGGTCCAGTTAAAATTCAATAATCTGTTTCATCAGGAACCGTTGAAATGCAAGTTAAGGTGTACTTCAACGACTGGTTTGAATCGAAGAAAAGACAAATATCCCCAATTATCTAAATTTCGAACAATTCGGCATGCAAGTTACTCCTTACAAGGATTCTGATTCACAAAAAAAGCAGCAGGTGGAGCAAATGTTTGACAATATTGCTCCGAAATACGATTTCCTGAATCATTTTCTTTCGATGGGGATCGATAAATTGTGGCGAAAAAAAGCAATCCGGATTCTTTCCGGTTTTAAAGCACAAACCATTCTGGATGTGGCCAGTGGAACCGGCGATTTTGCCATTGCTGCTGCAAAACTTAAGCCTGAAAAAATCATCGGTTTCGATATTTCGGAGCAAATGCTCAATGTTGGGCGAGTAAAAGTGAAAAAGATCGGGTTGGATTCGCTGATCGAATTCCAGAAAGGCGATTCGGAAGCTATGCCATTTCAGGACGAAAAATTTGATGCGATTACGGTCGCTTTTGGTGTGCGAAATTTTGAGAATCTGGAAAATGGGCTGAAGGAATTTAAGCGCGTGCTGAAACCTGATGGTGTAGCCATTATTCTCGAATTTTCGAAACCGAAATATTTTCCGATGAAGCAGTTGTATCTTTTCTATTTCTTCGGAATATTGCCCGTAATTGGACGATTGGTGTCGAAAGACAGTTCGGCCTATTCGTATTTGCCCGAGTCGGTGATGGCTTTTCCCGACGATCAGAAGTTTTTATCGATCCTGAACAAGGTAGGTTTTTCGCGTGCCCGGCAAAAACGATTAAGTTTTGGAATTGCCACCATTTACATTGCTCAAAAATAACCCACCGAACAATAATTTTGTAATATTGTGGTTTCTTTAAATTACAGATAACCGTATTGTTGTGAAGCGAATTTTCTATATTCTGATATTCCTGTTTGCCGGATTAACTTCAACTGCTCAAAAGCTTTTACTGAAGAATCTGACTACTTTCGACGATAAACGAATTCACTTCGGATTTTCACTGGGGATAAATGCCGCCGATTTTGCGTTTGATCATTATTTTGTGCTGGCCGACAATCCAAACTTTGTAGCCGGCGATGATCATGGCCTCATACTTTCAGGAAATGAAAAAGTGAGGGCCGATATTTCGACACTTACACCCGGCTTTACGGTTGGCATAGTTACAAATCTTCGCCTCTCTGAAAGTTTCGACCTGCGGTTTTTGCCGGGAATGTCATTTGGAGAGCGCAAACTGGTTTATACTATTCCGGTTCAGGACATCAACGATGTTGGAAACAAATCGTACTATTCCATCAAGTCCACTTTTCTCGACTTTCCGCTGCTGGTTAAGTATAAATCCAGAAAAATGAATAACCAACGGCCCTATCTCATCGCCGGAGCTGCAATACGTTATGATATTTCGAAAAGCGGGCAGGAAGACCTGGTCAGGTTGAAGCCGTTCAATACCTTTCTGGAAGCGGGAGTTGGCTGGGACTCATATCTCCAGTTTTTCAGACTTTCCTCGGAGCTAAAATTTAGCTTTGGCCTGAATAATGTTCTGGACGATGGTCCTAAAAATACGCAACCACAGGTGTATACAAATGCCTTGTCGCGTTTATCGACCAATATTTTCACCTTTAGTTTTCATTTCGAATAAGCTTGAAACAGGAACTTAATATTTCACTTTCGCCCAAACAGGCATCTTCCGAAGAGTTTTACAAACCGATTGTTGCTGAAAAACTACACGTTGATGAAAGTCGTATTCAGCTAATCAATGTCAAGCGACGATCTATCGATGCCCGTCAGCGTGCGATTCGGATAAACCTTGGCGTCGAAGTTTTTCTGGACGAACTTCCGGCTGAAGAAAAAATCGATTTTAAATACGAACCTGTTGATGGAAAACCGCCGGTGATTATTGTTGGCGCTGGTCCGGCCGGGCTTTTTGCGGCGCTTCGGTTGATTGAATTAGGTTTTAAGCCGCTCGTTTTCGAGCGTGGCAAAAATGTTAGCGACCGAAAACGCGATATCGCTAAAATTCATCGTGAACATTTGGTCAATCCCGATTCAAATTACGGATTTGGAGAGGGTGGGGCAGGTACCTTTTCCGATGGGAAACTTTACACGCGATCTAAAAAACGCGGAAACATACGCCGAATTCTGGAAGT
Source organism: Prolixibacteraceae bacterium (assembly GCA_963677955.2). Lineage (GTDB taxonomy): Bacteria > Bacteroidota > Bacteroidia > Bacteroidales > Prolixibacteraceae > Aquipluma. The sequence continues at coordinate 568,905 of CAXXQR010000001.1, read as the reverse complement.
TTTGTATGCCAACGGGGCTTTGTCCGAAATCTTAATTGATGCTCATCCGCACATCGGCACAAACATGCTGCCAGGTATTATTTCGAGTATACGGAATAAAATACTGGAAGCTGGTGGTGAAATTCATTTCAACAGTCGGGTGGCTGATTTGATTGTTGAAGATGACCGTTGCACCGGAATAATGCTTTCGGATACTACGATTGTTGAAGCAGCCGCAGTTATTTTGGCAACCGGGCATTCGGCTCGCGAGATTTATGAATTGCTTTACGAACGCGGAATTTCAATTGAAGCGAAGACTTTTGCTGTTGGAGTACGTGCCGAGCATCCGCAGGTTCTGATCGATTCGATTCAGTACAACCAGCCGTTGCGCGGTCCGTATTTGCCGCCTGCAACCTACTCGTTTGTTGAGCAGGTTGAGCAACGCGGTGTGTATTCGTTTTGCATGTGTCCCGGCGGAATTATGGTTCCGGCAGCAACGGCACCCGGCGAAATGGTCATCAACGGAATGTCGCCAACCATGCGAAATACCAAATTTGCCAACTCCGGAATGGTGGTCGAAATCAGGCCCGAAGATTTGAATGAATTCAGGCATTTGGGCGTTTTTGCCGGACTTGAATTTCAGCGTAATATCGAACGTTTGTGTTTCTCGTTGAACGGACAAACGCAATTTGCTCCGGCACAGCGAATGGCTGATTTTGTCAGCAGCAAGTTCTCGCAGGATTTGCCCGAAACATCGTACCATCCGGGATTGGTTTCGGTGCCTTTGCACGATAAATTACCCAAACGAATCCGGACACGACTTCAGGAAGCATTTAAACTGATTGATAAAAAGGCACAGGGGTATCTTACGAATGAGGCAATTGTGGTCGGAGTTGAGTCGCGGACATCATCGCCGATTCGCATTCCACGCAACGAAGAAACATTGGAGCATGTGAAAGTACATGGTTTATATCCGTGTGGCGAAGGTGCCGGTTATGCGGGAGGAATAGTTTCGTCGGCCATGGATGGTGAGCGTTGCGCCGAGGCTTTTGCTGAGAATTACGGATCGGCTTCAAAATAACTTATCCCAATTGGAGTATTAGTCGCTCTGCTCTTATTTCTGTATACTGCGAGTTATTACTGAACACTTTTTACCTTCTCCTGAATTCGCTGCAAAATATGGAAGCGGCAATGGCAACATTCAACGATTCTGGTTTATTTTCCTGAACAGAAAATGTTGGAATGGCAATTCGTCGGGTGATGAATTTGCTAACCTCAGCAGAAATCCCGTTTCCTTCGTTTCCGAGAACAACAATTCCATTTCCCGATAGCTTTTCGGTATAAATATTTTTGCCATTCATAAATGTTCCGTAAACCGGTATGTTATTTTGTGAAGCTTCAGCCAAAAAAACATCAAGGTTTGTGTACCACATTTTAACCCTGAAAATGGCGCCCATGCTGGCCTGAACAACTTTGGGATTGTAAGCATCGACAGTGTTGGAAGAGCAAATAACTGTTTCAATGCCAAACCAGTCAGCTACCCGCAAAATAGTACCCAGATTTCCGGGATCCTGCACAAAATCGAGCGCAAGAACCAAATCGGTATCTAAATTGAACTTGGGCTTTTCGGGTTCGGGCAGATAGACCAAAGCCATCGAATCTTGCGGACTTTGCAATAAGCTGGCTTTTTGAATCGTAATAGAATCGGTTTCAAGGAGTTCTTTTGCTTTGTATTTTGCTGCCGGATTTTGAAGCAAAAATTCTGAAGTACAAATTAATGTTTCAATTTTATAGTCGGAACGAAGCGCTTCTTCCACCATTTTAGTTCCTTCCACCAGAAATAGACCCGTTTCTTCGCGTCCCTTTTTCCGGTTTATCGATTGAATAAGTTTAATTTTGTTTTTACTCAACATATTTTGTGCTCCTTCGTTCTAAATTTGTAAAAATAAAAAGCTCTGAAAGATTTGCGAACCAATTGCTGTGTTTATTTTTGTATAAATTCGAAAACATGCTTCTTTTACTCCGGTACAAATATTCCATTTCTCAAAGCGTAACTCTGTTGGTTTGCATTTTCCTTTTGGGGGCTTGCAATTCAACCCGATTTGTGCCCGAAGGTAAATATTTGCTCAATAAAATATCGGTTAAAGTTGACGATAAAAATCTGAAGCGCGAAGAAATAAAAACCCACATCAGGCAAAAGGAAAACCTCAGGATTCTTGGGTTTCTGAAATTTCATTTGGGGATGTACAATTTGTCGTCGTCGAAAAAAGAAGACGACTGGTTAAAGCGGATTGGTGAGGCGCCGGTTTTGTATGACGAATTTCAGGCGCAACGAAGCATTGACCAGTTAAAAATCTTCCTGAAAAATAGAGGCTATTACAATGCTGTAGTCAAGGATTCACTCGGAATTAATACGGACAAAAAGAAGTTAAACCTGATTTTCGAGATCAATGCCGGTAAACCTTACCGCATATACAATTATACCTATTCAATCCGTGATCCGAATTTGCGCGGCATTATTCAAAGAGATTCAGTGAATCAGCTTCTCAAGCGCAACGATATTTTTGATTTGGATGTATTGAATGCCGAGAGACAGCGAATTACAAAAAATTTGAACGATCGTGGGTATTATAAATTTTCCTCAGATTTTGTCAGTTTTCAGGCTGATACCAGTTTCTACAGTCATCGGGTCGATTTGACAGTGATTGTAGATGATGCGATTTTGAATAACGATGAAGCTGAAATTGTGGCACATCAGAAATATAAAATTCGGAATTACCTGATTAATCCGACCTTCAAAGCTACCGATCTGATTGGCGACCAGCCTGAGCAAAAACTGGACACGCTGATTCACAAGGATTATACCTTTGTGTATTCCGGAAAACTCAAATACCGGCCGGAACTATTTTACGATTTAAACCGGCTGAAAGACAGTACGTTTTATAGCCTTCAAAATGCCGAAAAAACATACAGGGCACTCAACCGTCTGAAACAATTTAACCTGATCAATATCGGGTTCAACGAGACCAACACATACAGCAACGATTCTATTCCGCAGTTGGATTGTAAAATGTCACTCTCGCCGCTTCCGCGACAGAATTTTTCCGCTGATATTGAAGGAACAAACTCATCGGGCAACCTCGGTGTGGCTGGAAATCTGAATTATCAGCACCGGAATGTGTTCGGCGGCGCCGAAGTTTTTGATATGCAATTACGCGGTGCACGCGAGCGGCAGCAGGCGTTAATTAACAATAGCAGCCTCGATTTCAATACACGGGAATTTGGCTTTGAATCGAACCTGACTATTCCAAAATTTTTGAGTTTTATACAGTTTAAACGAAAGTTCTCGTTTCAGATTCCTGAAACCAAGTTAACGATAGGGTTCAATTACCAGAGCCGCCCGGATTACACGCGTACAATTACCAATTTTAAATTTGGGTACAACTGGAAAACAACGAATTATCAATTTCACACCTTCAATCTGGTTGATCTGAATTATGTGAACATTTACGATCCCGACTCAGCCTTTATCAATTCTATTCAGGATTTATACATTAAAAGCAGTTTTACCGATCATCTTATTTTTGGGTCGAACTACAGTTGGGTGTATAATACACAGAACATTAATGAGCGAAAAGATTATAAATTCTACAAGGTTAATCTCGAATCGGCCGGAAATTTATTGTCGCTTTATTCATTGCTGATTAATAAATCGAAAGCTCAGGTTTTAGATTCGCTGACGAATCAGACGACTTCGTATTACGAGATTTTAAACACACGTTTTGCCCAGTACCTGAAGGGCGATTTTGAGTACCGCTACGGGCATATGATCGACAAAATGAGCTCTGTTGTTGGACGGGCTTTTGTGGGCGTCGGAATTCCTTTCGGAAATTTCAATGTGCTGCCATTCGAAAAGAAATATTTTACAGGAGGCGCCAATGGAATAAGAGCCTGGCAGGTTCGTTCGTTAGGACCGGGTTCATACAAAGCTCCGGCAAATACCTATCCAAACCAGTCGTCGGATATTAAACTGGAAGCAAATCTCGAATACCGGTTTAAATTATTTTGGCTAATGGAAGGAGCCTTTTTCGTTGATGCCGGAAATATCTGGGCTATTAATTACAAAGATAACCGTGAAGGTGCAGTGTTTAAATTCGACCAGTTTTACAAACAAATTGCTGTTGGCACCGGGATGGGCCTGCGCTTCGATTTTACGTATTTTTTGTTCCGGCTCGATTTAGGTATGAAAATGCGCGATCCGTCGCTTGAAGTCGGAAAGCGATTTATTCCCGGAAATTACCCAATTACGGGAGACGATTTTAACCTTTCTTTCGCTATTGGCTATCCGTTCTAGGCTTGCCGTGTTTTTTGCCTGGGCTTGTTTTTGGGGGCCTTTCGATCTTATTTTTAAAGTCTTCAGAACCCTTCAGCAAGGATTCCAAACGGACGCGCATAAAATTAAAAGCGATGCGCATCGCTTTTAGTACTTTCAATAGTTTCTTTATTTGTCATCGGCTACAGTGGCTTCAGCTTGAGCAAGCGGGACCCCGAGATTGAAGTGCAATTTTACACTTATTCCGGAGCAAACAAAAAACGCCCTTCATTTCTGAAGAGCGTTTCGTGCTGATAACAGGTAAATTTATTACTGAAGGAATGAAATAAGTACCCCTGCAGCAACTGCGGAGCCGATCACTCCTGAAATATTACTTGACATGCAATATTGCAAAATGTGGTTCGATGAATCGTATTTTAAAGCAATATCGTTGGCAACGCGCGACGCCATTGGTACAGCGCTAAGTCCGGTAGCCCCACACAACGGATTAATCTTTTTCTTGTTGAAAAGGTTGTAGAGCTTTACAAATATGATTCCTCCGAAAATTGAAATTGCAAATGCAAGGAACCCGCCAACCACAATCATGATGGTTTTGAAATCAAGAAAAACATCAGCGGTCATGGTGGCTCCAACAGTAAGCCCAAGGAAAATTGTTGCTGTATTCAGGATCGAACCTGTTGCAGCTTCGCTCAAGCGGGCTACGTTAGTTCCAATTTCCTTAATCAGGTTACCAAACAACAACATTCCCAAAAGAGGAACAGATGATGGTACAAAGATCGAAACCACAATTCCGAGAACGATTGGGAAAGCGATTTTAACAGCTCTCAGGTTTTTAATTTTCAGCTTGGGAGGATATTGTTTATCCATCTCTTTCATGTTAATTAAAAGTTCTTTTTTCGAGCAGGTTAAACGAACCACCAGCGGAATAATTACCGGTACCAAAGCCATGTATGAATAGGCTGCAATGGCGATTGGCCCGAGCAAATGCGGTGCCAGTTTAATGGTTGTATAAATTGCCGTTGGACCGTCGGCTCCACCAATAATACCTAACGAAGCAGCTTCTTTGGCTGTAAAACCAAGCAATATAGCAGCGATTAGCACGGTGAAAATTCCCAACTGTGCGGCGGCCCCAAAAAAGGCTAGTTTTAGGTTGCGTAGCATAGGACCAAAATCGGTGAGCGCACCAATACCCATGAAGATAATTGGTGGCAGGAATCCGGTCTTTATGAGCGAATAATACAGAAAGTTCATGATGCCGTAATCATGCGCAATTTCCAGAAGGTTTTTGGTATGACCAGCGTTGTCCAAATTAATGAAATCGGCAGAAACAACACCCATACTTCCTCCCGGAAGGTTGGCCAGAATTACTCCAAATGCAATCGGAACCAGCAAAAGTGGTTCGTATTGTTTACGAATACCCAAATACAGGAGAAATGACCCAATCGCTAACATTAACAGATATCCTGGATTGTTTATAATATCCTGAATAGCTGTCATTTTATAAAGATTCTCAATAATACCCATTGTTCCTGTTTGGTTATTTTATTTTAACTAAAATGTCATCTTCTTCAATTTCAGAACCAGTTGTATAGCAAATTTCAGCAACAGTTCCAGCCACATCCGAACGAATGGCATTGAAAGTTTTCATTGCTTCAACATAACCAATCAGGTCACCTACTTTAATTACACTTCCTACTTTAATCGGAACTTCAGAGCTTTCTTTAGTCAGGTAAAATTTACCTTCAAGCGGAGCAATTATCTCTTTAACCGGGCCCTGAGCTGCGGGCGCTGGTGCCGGTGGGGCAGGAGAGGCAACTGTTGCAGCGGGTTTAGTGTCGTTTGAAACTCCGGTGTCACCATATTCAACTGTTACTTTAAAGCGTTCGCCTTCCACGTCAATAAACATTGTCGATGGTTTGAAATCAACGGCTGGCGCTGCAACGGCAGCAGGAGCTTCAGCAACAGCTGTTCCGGCGTTTATACCACCACCTTCGAGTCTGCGTTTTGCCAGATCTTCTTCAAATGCTTTTTTAGCTGCTCCTGATTTATAGGCGCGATATTCCTGCGGGTGCATGGCCAATTCGAAAAGCTCTTCGTCATCCTGACCAAAATCCCATCCTTTTTCATTCATTTCCTTCCGGAAGGTATCCAGTGCATCGGGATACAAGTCCTGCGGACGGCCGGTGAAGAATTCTTTACCAGCCTCTTTGGCCAGTTTTATAATTTCAGGGCTTAATTCACCGGGAAGCCGGCCACCTTTTCCAATCAGCATATCCCAGATGTTGTCGGCAATCATACTCCAGCGGGCTTCGCCTTTTTCAATTTGCATTACATTCATTAAAGCCAGATTTTTTACGTACTGGCTGTATGGTGTTACCAATGGCGGATATCCCAGCATTGGCCAAATGTATTCTACTTCGTTGAACAATTTAATCAGAAGATCATCCTGTGTTAATTGTGGTTTGTTACGTTTAGCCATCCACTTGTTCAGGCTGGCAAGGTTATTTTCCAGATCGGCCATCAATGAGCCCATCATTCCGCCAGGCAATCCTGGTCCGATGAGCATCGAATTCATGTAGCGGTTTTTCGGGTCGATATAATAGCCTAAGAAATCATCGATAAATTCCTGGGTCAACGAACGGACTTTCATGTAAGCTTCCATATTGATGGCAGGCACATCGAAGCCATCATCTTCGAGCATAGCATGAACGGCAAGTAAATCGATGTGTCCGGTTCCCCATGAAAGTGGTTCCATGGCAACATCAATGTAGTCAACCCCAGCGCGGGCAACTTCAAGAATGGTCGCCATTGCAAAGCCAGGGCCTGAATGTGAATGATATTCCAGAGGAATTTCAGGATGAAGTTTTTTGATTCCTTTTACGATTTTACCCAGCCATGCCGGACGTGCAATACCAGCCATATCTTTCAGGCAGATTTCATCGGCGCCACCTTTAATTAGCTCGTCAGCCAGATTTATGAAGCTTTCGGCGGTGTGCACTTTCGAGTAAGTTAAACTTAACGTAGCCTGCGCAATCATTCCACCTTCCTTGGCATATTTTACTGAATCCAGAATGTTTCTCGGATCGTTCAATCCACAGAAAGAACGGGCGATGTCGGTACCTTGTTTTTTCTTAACCTTGAACATTAATTTCCGAACATCGGCGGGAACCGGGTTCATACGAATTCCGTTTAGAGCTCTTTCCAGCATATGGGTCTGGATCCCAGCTTCGTTAAATGGTTTGGTCCATTCACGAACAGATTTATTAGGGTTTTCCCCAAAAAGTAAATTGATCTGCTCAAAACCACCTCCATTGGTTTCTACACGTGCAAAACATCCCATGTCCACAATATGTGGAGCTACCTTCACCAATTGATCAACCCGTGGTACATACTTTCCGGATGATTGCCACATGTCACGATAAACCAATGAAAATTTAATCTTTCTTCCACTCATAAGTCAATTGTCTTTAATCGTTGATTTTTTATTTAAAGTTATACAGGCGATAAAGTTCCGTAGAACTATAATTTTTCAATTTTGGTCACACGACCTGACCCCTTTGTTACAGCGTTCACGGCTGAAACAATTACGGCCATTTTCTTTGGGTTAATTTCCGAAACTGCGGCTTCAGTTAATTGAGCTGCCGCTTTTTTTACTTCAGGCATGAAGTGATTTACAAATCTGATTATGAGGTTGCCAAGGATTACAACCAATGATAGCATTACAAAAACCGTCACCATTCCGACTATTAAAAGTTCGAAGGCTATTCCCATGTCATTCATGATTAATTTTATTTAGTTTGAACAAAAAAACATTTCCCAGTTTAAAGATTTTCATGGTAATGTTACCAATTAAATCGGGCACATTTTGGGATGAAAGTTGTCTGTTTTTAACAATTATCAATTAATTAACATTAGTATATATGTTTTAAAACTAAACACAAAAATGTTCAAATTAGTTAAAATGAAAGAGGGGATGTCAATCGACATCCCCTCTAATTTTATAGTCTAATAACTAATTACTTACGCTATTGGAGCAGGTCCTCCAAAAGTCATTGGCGGCAAGATCGGATCGTGGCCTCTGACATTTTTTATCTGACCATTTGCACTTTCATATTTCTGAATATTTTCCTGTAAAGCGACAAGCAATCGCTTGGCATGTTCAGGAGTTAAAATAACTCGTGATTTTACATTTGCTTTCGGAATGCCAGGCATAACCCGAACAAAGTCAAGCACAAATTCAGAACTCGAATGTGTAATGATCGCCAGATTTGAGTATGTCCCCTGAGCAACCTCTTCAGTTAACTCAATCTGCAATTGATTATTATTTTTCAGATCTTCCATGCTTAGTCTCTCATACGGTCAGAATCCTTCATCTCAACCATTCGGTCGTATTCATCGCGTGAACCAACAACCAGATTCTTGTATTCTTTCAATCCGGTTCCGGCAGGAATAAGGTGACCGCAAATTACGTTTTCTTTCAATCCGTCAAGATAATCAACCTTTCCATGGATAGCAGCCTCGTTCAATACTTTGGTTGTTTCCTGGAATGATGCAGCCGATAACCAACTTCTGGTCTGAAGAGCTGCACGGGTAATTCCCTGAAGAATCTGGCTCGATGTAGCTGGTACAGCATCATTGGCTTCAACCAATTTTTTATCACGACGACGCAGATTCGAATTTTCATCTCTCAAACGGCGTGAAGTAATAATCATACCGGGTTTCAAACTATCCGAATCTCCAGCATCAACAACAACTTTCTTGTTATAAATCCAGTCGTTTTCGTGCAGGAATTCGTGTTTGTCAACAATCTGCTTTTCAAGGAAGCGAGTATCGCCCGGATCGTCAATCTCAACTTTACGCATCATCTGGCGAATAATCACCTCGTAATGTTTATCATTGATTTTCACGCCCTGCATACGGTAAACGTCCTGAACTTCGTTCAAAATGTATTCCTGAACAGCAGTTGGACCTTTAATCGCTAGAATATCAGATGGAGTTGTAGCGCCATCGGACAGCGGTGTTCCTGCGCGGATATAGTCGTTTTCCTGAACCAGAATCTGACGTGAAAGCGGAACCAGGTAGCGTTTAACTTCACCAGTTTTTGAAGTTACAACGATTTCGCGGTTACCACGTTTGATTTTGCCAAGTGAAATCTCACCATCGATTTCCGAAACTACTGCCGGGTTTGATGGGTTACGAGCCTCGAACAACTCAGTTACACGAGGCAGACCACCAGTGATATCACCAGCTTTACCGGCTGCACGTGGAATTTTCACCAAAACTGCTCCTGCTTCAACAACCTGCCCATCTTCAACGGCCATGTGACCGCCTACCGGCAAGTTGTATGTGCGAATCGTGTCGCCTTTTTCGTCCAAAATCCGCAGACCAGGGTTTTTGGTTTTATCCCTTGTTTCGATAATTACCTTTTCCTTATAACCAGTTTGCTCATCAGATTCTTCGCGGTAAGTTACACCGTCAATCACCTGTTCAAAAGCAATCTTTCCTTTGAATTCGGTAATGATAACTCCATTGTATGGATCCCATTCGCAAATCAGCATTCCCTTTTTAACTTCCTGTCCGTTCTCTATGTAGAGTTTCGAACCGTATGGAATGTTGTGCGTTGAAAGCTGTATTCTGGTATTTTTATCGATGATACGTAATTCAGCCAGACGGCTAACCACGATGTATGTTTTTCCGGTAGGAGATACAGTATCACTAACTTGCTCAACTACTCTCAATTCATCAATTTCTGCAATACCGTCGTATTTCGATTCGATCGTTGACTGTGTCGAAATGTTACCAGCGATACCCCCTACGTGGAATGTACGCAGTGTAAGCTGTGTTCCAGGTTCCCCGATCGACTGAGCTGCAATTACACCTACAGCCTCGCCACGCTGAACCATTGTACTACCAGCGAGATTTAAACCATAACATTTGGCACAAACCCCAACTTTCGATTCGCAGGTCAATACCGAACGTATTTCGACTGTTTCGATTGGTGAATCTTCTATTTTCCTGGCAACTTCGTCGGTGATAATTTCTCCTGAAGAAATAATAAGTTCTCCTGAAAGCGGATTGTAAATATCGTGAACAGTTGTACGTCCGATGATACGTTCTTCAAGAGAAGCAACAACTTCCTCGTTGTTTTTAATTGCAGCAGCAATCAAACCACGTAAAGTTCCACAATCTTCTTCCTGAATAATTACATCCTGCGCAACGTCAACCAAACGACGGGTCAGATAACCAGCATCCGCAGTTTTAAGGGCGGTATCGGCCAAACCTTTACGGGCACCGTGGGTTGAAATAAAGTATTCCAAAACCGAAAGCCCTTCTTTAAAGTTTGCCAAAATCGGGTTTTCAATAATCTGAGAACCAGTCGACCCTGATTTTTGCGGTTTTGCCATCAAGCCACGCATTCCGCAAAGCTGACGAATCTGCTCTTTAGAACCACGGGCTCCTGAATCCAACATCATATAAACCGAGTTGAATCCCTGACGATCGGTACTCAGTGTTTTCATCACTGAATTGGTCAGTTTGGCGTTGGCATGTGTCCAAATATCGATAACCTGATTGTAACGTTCGTTGTTGGTAATGAAACCCATGTTATAGTTCATCATTACTTCTTCAACTTCGTTGTAACCGGCATCAACAATTTCCTTTTTATCAACAGGAACAACAACGTCGCTAAGGTTGAACGATAAACCACCGCGATAAGCCATGGTGTAACCCAAATCCTTAATGTCGTCAAGGAATTTAACGGTCACTGCATTACCTGTTTTCTTATAGATGTCGGAAATGATTGTACGAAGTGATTTTTTAGTCAGCAACTGATTGATGTAGCCACTTTGTTTTGGTACCGATTGGTTGAAAATAATACGTCCAACCGTTGTTTCGATGATGTGTTTGAACATTTCACCGTTCTCATCCACATCTTCCACTTTAACTTTTACAATGGCATGTAATTCAACAGCGCCTTCGTTATAGGCAATAATAACTTCTTCCGTAGAATAGAAAATCATTCCTTCTCCACGGGCTCCTGTACGGGGTTTGGTCATGTAATACAAACCCAAAACCATGTCCTGAGAAGGAACTGTAATAGGAGCTCCGTTTGCAGGATTCAACAGGTTGTGTGAAGCAAGCATTAACATCTGAGCTTCCAAAACTGCAGCATTTCCTAGTGGAACGTGAACAGCCATCTGGTCACCATCGAAGTCGGCGTTGAACCCGGTACAAACGAGCGGGTGCAACTGGATAGCTTTTCCTTCAACCAATACCGGCTGGAAAGCCTGGATGGATAAACGGTGCAGCGTGGGCGCACGGTTTAGCATTACAGGATGACCTTTCAGTACATTTTCCAGAATATCCCAAACTACAGGGTCTTTCCGGTCAACAATTTTCTTGGCTGATTTAACCGTCTTTACAATGCCACGTTCAATTAGTTTCCTGATGATAAATGGTTTGAAAAGTTCAGCAGCCATATCTTTTGGCAAACCGCATTCGTGAAGTTTCAGTTTTGGTCCGATAACGATTACCGAACGTGCTGAATAATCCACACGTTTACCCAACAGGTTCTGACGGAAACGACCTTGTTTCCCTTTCAAACTGTCGGACAGTGATTTTAAAGCGCGGTTATTTTCCGTTTTAACAGCATTCGATTTCCGCGAGTTGTCGAACAGTGAATCGACTGCTTCCTGAAGCATACGTTTTTCGTTACGTAAAATCACTTCCGGAGCTTTAATTTCAATCAGTCGTTTCAGACGGTTGTTGCGGATAATCACCCTGCGGTACAAGTCGTTCAAATCGGAAGTGGCAAAACGGCCACCATCGAGCGGAACCAACGGACGCAAATCCGGAGGAATAACAGGAACAACTTTTACAATCATCCATTCCGGACGATTGATGTTTTTACTTGCACGGAAAGCTTCAACAACCTGCAAACGTTTCAAAGCTTCGTTTTTACGTTGCTGTGAAGTTTCGGTGTTTGCTTTATGACGAAGGTCGAACGACATTTCATCCAATTCGAGACGCTGTAACAAAGTGTACAACGCATCGGCACCCATTCGGGCGATGAATTTATTTGGATCTTCGTCGTCGAGGTACTGGTTTTCTTTGGGTAAAGAATCCAGAATATCGAGATATTCTTCTTCTGTAAGGAAGTCAAGATATTTTACGCCATCCTGAGCTTTAATCCCTGCATTAATAACGACATATCTTTCGTAGTAAATAATCGCATCAAGCTTTTTGGTAGGCAAACCCAATAAGTAGCCAATTTTGTTTGGCAAAGATTTGAAATACCAAATATGGGCAACCGGAACTACCAGGGAAATGTGTCCCATACGTTCGCGACGAACCTTTTTCTCTGTAACTTCTACCCCGCAACGGTCGCAAACAATCCCTTTGTAGCGAATCCGTTTGTATTTACCGCAATGACACTCGTAATCCTTAACTGGTCCAAAGATTCGTTCGCAGAACAAACCATCGCGTTCAGGTTTATAAGTCCGGTAATTTATCGTTTCAGGTTTCAATACCTCACCATGCGAGCGTTCGAGAACTTCTTCAGGTGAAGCCAGACTGATACCAATTTTGGCAAAGCTACTTTTAACTTTATTGTCTTTTCTGAATGCCATATATCGATCGTTATTTTAACAAGTTTATATCCGGAAAACCAAATTGATTTTCCTAAAATTAATCCAGATTCACACTTAAACCCAGACCACGTAATTCGTGAAGCAATACGTTCAATGATTCAGGAATACCTGCCGCTGGCATTGGTTCACCCTTCACAATAGCTTCGTATGCTTTGGCGCGTCCCAAAACGTCATCCGATTTCACAGTCAGGATTTCCTGAAGAATATTTGATGCACCGAATGCTTCGAGTGCCCAAACTTCCATTTCTCCGAAACGCTGTCCTCCGAATTGAGCTTTACCTCCTAATGGTTGCTGAGTGATCAGTGAATACGGTCCGATTGAACGGGCGTGCATCTTGTCTTCAACCATGTGGCCAAGTTTTAGCATATAAATAACGCCCACTGTTGCCGGTTGGTCAAATGGTTCACCGGTACCACCGTCGCGCAGATAAGTTTTACCATATCTTGGCACACCGGCTTTGTCGGTATATTCAGAAACCTGTTCAAGCGTAGCACCATCAAAAATTGGGGTAGCAAATTTCAGCCCCAGTTCTTTTCCGGCCCAGGCCAATACTGTTTCGTAAATCTGCCCAAGGTTCATACGCGAAGGTACACCCAGCGGATTCAGAACTATATCAACCGGAGTCCCGTCTTCAAGAAATGGCATATCTTCGTCGCGAACAATACGCGAAACGATACCTTTATTCCCGTGACGTCCTGCCATTTTATCACCAATCTGTAATTTACGTTTTTTAGCCACGTAAACTTTTGCAAGCTGAATGATACCTGCTGGTAGCTCATCACCAATGGTTACGTTGTAACGTTTCCGTTTTGAGACTGCTTCCAGTTCTTTATACTTCATGATATAGTTGTTGATAAGCGCGAAGATCATGTCGTTCTTATCTTTATCTGTCGTCCATTTTGCTGGATTAATCGTCAGATAATCAATTTCCTGAAGTTGTTTTAATGTGAATTTTATTCCTTTGCCAATGATGTCGCCGCCATAATAATCTTTTACGCCCTGACTGGTTTTTCCATTCACAAGAGTAAATAATTTGTCTTCGAGTTTGGCACGCAATGCAGATGCTCCGCGGTCAAATTCTTCATCAATTGAATCGAGCAAAGGTTTTGTAGCAAGTTTTCCTTTTTTGTCTTTTACTACGCGAGAGAATAATTTTTTGTCGATAATTGTTCCGTTCAGCGAAGGAGAAGCTTTTAATGAAGCATCTTTCACGTCACCGGCTTTATCTCCAAAGATCGCGCGAAGTAGTTTTTCTTCCGGAGAAGGATCAGATTCACCTTTTGGAGTGATTTTTCCGATCAGGATATCTCCAGGTTTAACAACAGCCCCAACACGGATCAAACCGTTTTCGTCCAGATTCTTGGTAGCTTCTTCGCTTACGTTAGGAATATCTGAAGTAAATTCTTCAACACCGCGTTTGGTGTCACGAACTTCAAGCGCATATTCGTCTACATGAATGGATGTAAAGATATCTTCGCGTACGACACGCTCAGAAATAACGATAGCATCCTCATAGTTATATCCCTGCCATGGCATGAATGCAACTTTCAGGTTACGGCCCAAAGCAAGTTCTCCGCCCTGAGTGGCATATCCTTCAGTTAAAACCTGACCCTTTTTAACGCGGTCGCCTTTGAAAATAATTGGTTTCAGATCGACAACAGTTCCCTGATTCGTTTTCTGGAATTTAGCAATCCGGTAGGTAACGATTTCAGGATCAAAACTTACAAAACGTTCTTCTTCAGTTTTATCGTAGCGAATCTGAATTTCATCGGCGTCAACATATTCAACAACTCCGTTATCTTCAGCAACAACCAAAACACGTGAGTCAATGGCTGAACGAGCTTCAAGCCCGGTTCCTACAATCGGAGCTTCCGGACGAAGCAGCGGAACTGCCTGGCGCATCATGTTAGATCCCATCAAAGCACGGTTCGCATCATCGTGTTCGAGGAATGTGATTAACGATGCTGCAACAGAGGCAATCTGGTTTGGACCAACGTCCATCAGATTAACTTCTGATTTTCCAACGATCGGGTAGTCACCATCCAAACGCGATTTTACCCTCATGTTGATGAAATTCCCATCATCATCGATAGGTGCATTTGCCTGCGCAATAACCCGGCCTTCTTCTTCTTCGGCGGTTAAATAAACAGTGCCTTCTTCCGACAGGTCAACCTTCCCATTTTCTACCTTGCGGTATGGAGTTGAGATAAATCCTAAATCTGTCACTTTAGCAAAAACACAAAGTGAAGAAATCAATCCGATGTTTGGTCCTTCAGGAGTTTCAATCGGGCACAAACGGCCGTAGTGCGTAAAGTGAACGTCACGAACTTCGAAACCAGCTCTTTCACGTGAAAGACCGCCAGGTCCCAAAGCCGACATACGGCGTTTATGAGTCATTTCAGCCAATGGATTGGTTTGATCCATGAACTGAGACAAGGCATTCGTTCCGAAGAAGGAATTGATTACAGAGGATAATGTTTTTGAATTAATCAGATCGATTGGCGTAAATACTTCGTTGTCACGCACGTTCATGCGTTCGCGGATCGTACGGGCCATACGGGCCAAACCAACACCAAACTGATTGTACATCTGTTCGCCAACTGTACGAACACGACGGTTGCTCAAGTGGTCAATATCATCGACATCGGTCTTTGAATTTACCAGTTTGATCAGGTATTTGATAATTTCAATAATATCTTCCTTGGTCAAAACCTGAACTCCCATATCAATGTTGAGGTTCAGTTTTTTGTTGATCCGGTAACGGCCAACTTCACCAAGATCATATCTTTTTTCTGAAAAGAATAATTTATCGATAACGTCTCTTGCAGTTGCGTCATCTGGCGGTTCTGCATTACGAAGTTGTCTGTAAATGTGCAGAACTGCTTCTTTTTCAGAGTTACAAGGGTCTTTCTGAAGAGTATTGTAAATAATGGCAAAATCCTGAAGATTCTGATCTTCTTTGTGAAGCAATATTGTTTTTGCTCCTGAATCTATAATTTCGTCAATATGATCGTTTTCGATAATTGTTTCACGGTCGATTACAACTTCGTTACGTTCGATGGATACAACCTCACCGGTATCTTCATCAACGAAGTCTTCCACCCAGGTCTTCAAAACACGGGCAGCTAGTTTACGACCAACAACTTTCTTTAAACCAGATTTTGATACCTTAATTTCATCAGCGAGGTCGAAAATTTCAAGGATGTCCTTGTCACTTTCAAAACCGATTGCACGAAGCAATGTGGTAACTGGTAATTTTTTCTTTCGATCGATGTATGCAAACATGACACTGTTGATGTCGGTTGCAAATTCGATCCATGATCCTTTAAAAGGAATGATCCTTGCTGAATAAAGTTTTGTACCATTTGCATGCATGCTCTGGCCAAAGAATACTCCGGGGGAGCGGTGCAACTGTGAAACAACAACGCGTTCAGCTCCGTTGATAACGAAGGTACCTCTTGGGGTCATGTAAGGAACAGTGCCCAGGTATACATCCTGAACCACGGTGTCAAAATCTTCATGTTCCGGGTCGGTACAGTATAATTTCAATTTCGCTTTCAACGGCACACTAAAGGTTAAACCACGTTCGATACATTCGTCGATGGAATAACGGGGTGGATCAACCGAATAGTCTACAAATTCAAGAACGAAGTTATTTCTGGTATCGGTAATCGGGAAATTTTCTTCGAACACTTTACTTAAACCTTCTTCTTTGCGCTGATCAGGAGTTGTTCCGAGTTGGAAAAACTCAATGAAGGACTTAATTTGTACTTCAAGAAAATCAGGATAATCGAAGACAGTTTTTGTTGAAGAAAAGCTAATCCTCTGGTTTTCAATTTTTACTGACATCTATGTATATTAATTAATTGAACTTATAAGATAAATATACAAAAAGGCATAGAACCCCACGTATGTGAGGTTCTAAACCATATCAACCTATAAATAAGGTCGTAAGACTTTTATTTAAGTTCAACTTCAGCTCCAGCTTCTTCCAATTGTGATTTTAACGCTTCGGCTTCTTCTTTAGAAACTTTTTCTTTTACTGCTTTTGGAGCAGCGTCAACTACTTCTTTAGCTTCTTTCAACCCAAGACCAGTTAATTCTTTAACCAATTTTACAACAGCCAATTTTGACTGACCAGCTGCTTTCAGAATAACATCGAATTCAGTTTGAACTTTTTCTTCTGCTTCTTCAGCAGGGCCAGCAGCAGCAGCAACAGCTACAGCAGCAGCAGCAGGTTCAATACCATATTCCGATTTTAAAATTCCGGCTAATTCATTTACTTCTTTTACAGTTAAGTTCACTAACTCTTCCGCAAGCTTTTTTAAATCTGCCATTTCGATAATAATTTTTTAATATAATTTTATAACTAACTTTATTCTCTTTCACCCAATGTCTTCAAAACTCCATGAATAGTGTTTCCACCAGATTGCAATGCACCCAACACATTTTTCATTGGAGATTGTAACAATCCGATAACTTCACCCAGAAGTTCATTTTTAGACTTAATAGAAACTAATACATCCAATTGGTTTTCACCAAGATAGATTGATTCCTGAACATAGGCACCTTTTAAAATTGGTTTCTTATGTTTTTTCTTGAAATCTTTAATCAGTTTTGCGGGAGTATTTGCGTCATCACAAAACATGACAGATGTATTGCCTTTTAGTACGCCATAAAGCTCGGCAGCTTCCTTGTTTGAAGCTTCCATTGCTTTACGCAAGAGGGTATTCTTAACGACAACCAGTTTTACTGACTGTTTGTTGCATAAACGACGCAAGCTACTTGTGTCGGCAGCATCTAAACTTTCAATATCAGTCAGGTAAAAATGATTTGATAAATTGATCTGCTCTGTAAGACTACCAATAATTTCGAATTTTTCTGATCTTTTCATATCAAATTACTTTTCAGAGACAGACTTTTGTTCAACTTGTATACCAGGACTCATTGTACTCGACAAATAGATACTTTTTACGTAAGTACCTTTTGCAGCAGATGGTTTCAACTTAATCAAAGTGTTTACAAATTCTGTAGCGTTTTCAACCAACTTTTCAGGGGCAAATGAAACTTTACCTATGGAAGTGTGAACAATACCAAATTTATCAACTTTGAAATCAATCTTACCAGCTTTTACTTCTGCAACAGCCTTTCCAATTTCCATTGTAACTGTACCACTCTTTGGGTTTGGCATTAAACCACGCGGACCTAAAATACGTCCAAGTGCTCCAACTTTTCCCATTACAGGTGGCATAGTGATAATCACGTCTACATCAGTCCAACCGCCTTTGATTTTATCAACATATTCGTCAAGACCAACATAATCGGCACCAGCATCTTTGGCTTCCTGCTCTTTGTCAGGAGTAACCAGGGCTAATACGCGTACTTCTTTACCTGTACCATGAGGTAAGGTAACTACGCCTCTAACCATTTGATTCGCTTTTCTTGGGTCAACTCCGAGGCGAACATCGATATCAACAGAAGCATCAAATTTGGTGAAAGTGATTTCCTTTACCAGTGAAGAAGCTTCTTTAAGCGTATAGATTTTTCCCTTTTCGAGTTTTTCCAGAGCAAGCTTTTTATTCTTTGTAATTCTGCCCATTTTAGTAATTTTAATTAGTTTGCTGACGGACGTTCGCCATCAACAGTGATTCCCATACTTCTGGCAGTACCAGCCACCATGCTAATAGCCGCATCAAGTGAGAAACAATTCAGGTCTTCCATTTTTATTTCAGCGATCGTTTTAACCTGATCCCAGCTTACAGAACCTACTTTGTTTACATGAGGTTCTGATGAACCTTTTTTCACTTTTGCAGCTTCAATTAGTTGCACAGCTACCGGGGGTTGTTTAATTACAAAATCAAACGATTTATCTGCATAAACAGTAATTACAACGGGTAACACTTTCCCAGCAAGGTCTTGAGTTCTTCCGTTGAACTGTTTGCAAAACTGCATTATATTTACCCCTTTAGAACCTAATGCTGGGCCTATCGGAGGTGAAGGGTTAGCAGCACCCCCCTTTACTTGCAATTTAATGAATCCAGCAATTTCTTTAGCCATAATAAAATCGATAAATGATTTATTACTCCTTTTCTACTTGCATGAAGCTAAGCTCCAAAGGAGTTTTTCGTCCAAAAATTTTGACCATAACTTCGAGCTTCTTCTTTTCCTCATTGATTTTTTCAATGATTCCATTGAAGCCGTTGAATGGCCCGTCGATAACTTTCACAGTTTCGCCAACTACAAATGGGATGTTCATTTCTTCGCCTGATTCTGCCATTTCGTCAACACGACCTAAGATCCTGTTCACTTCTGACTGGCGCATCGGAACTGGTTCGCCACTTTTTGTATCCCCAAGGAAGCCGATAACGTTGGGTATATTTTTCAAAATGTGAGGAATCTCCCCTATCAGACATGCTTCAATAAGTACATAACCAGGAAAGAAATTCCGTTCTTTACTGATTTTTTTACCGTTGCGAATCTGATATACTTTCTCTGCAGGAATTAAAACCTGTGAAACAAACTCCTGGAGACCAGCATTTGCAATCTCGTTTTCAATATATTCTTTGACTTTCTTTTCTTTTCCTCCAATTGCCCGAAGAACATACCACTTTTTTACGTTTTCGCTCATGTTGTACTCCAAAAGGTTTTAATAAAATAATTTGTACACAAAGCCCATGATGTTTTCAAAAGAGAAATCCATCGCAAAGACTATTAGTGCTATAATTATGGAAGCAACCATTACAATGAAAGCACTGTTCTGTAATTCTTTTCGTGTAGGCCAGGAAACTTTATGAACAAGCTCGTTATAAGCTTCTTCGAAATAGATTTTAAGTTTCATTTTGAATTATAAAGGATTTTGTACGGATGGTAAGATTCGAACTTACTAAATAAATTAAAAAACAGAACTCCCTACTGAGTATCATCCGTAGAAAGTCCCGGACGCAAAGTCCGGGACTTTCTATCAGAATATCTTAGAAGAAATTATTTTATAATTTCAGTTACCTGACCAGCACCAACGGTACGTCCACCTTCGCGAATTGCAAAACGAAGACCAACGTTAAGAGCTACAGGATAGATCAATTCTACTTCAATAGAAACGTTATCGCCAGGCATAACCATTTCACGTCCTTCTGGTAAGTGAATTTCGCCAGTTACGTCAAGTGTACGCAGGTAGAACTGTGGACGATATTTGTTGTGGAATGGAGTGTGACGTCCACCTTCTTCTTTTTTCAGGATATAAACCTCAGCTTTGAATGTAGTGTGAGGAGTGATTGAACCTGGTTTAGCAAGAATCTGACCACGTTTGATTTCTTTTTTGTCAACACCGCGCAATAATAAACCTACGTTGTCACCAGCCTGTCCATCATCCAAAATCTTACGGAACATTTCAACTCCGGTACATACAGTTTTACGACCTTCTGCACCTAAACCGATTAACTGAAGTTCATCACCTGTATGAACAACACCAGTTTCGATACGACCAGTTGCAACAGTACCACGACCTGTGATTGAGAACACGTCTTCAACCGGCATCAGGAATGGTTTATCAACATCACGTGGAGGAAGCGGAATCCAGCTGTCAACGGCATCCATCAAATCAAGAACTTTTTGTTCCCATTCTGGTTCGCCATTCAATGCACCAAGGGCAGAACCCATGATAACAGGTGAATTATCTCCATCGAAGTTATAGAAATCTAACAATTCACGAACTTCCATTTCAACAAGTTCAAGAATTTCAGGATCATCAACCATATCCACTTTGTTCATGAATACTACCAGTTTTGGTACGTTTACCTGACGAGCCAAAAGGATGTGTTCACGTGTCTGAGGCATAGGACCGTCAGTCGCAGCAACTACAATGATAGCACCGTCCATCTGAGCAGCACCAGTAACCATGTTTTTCACATAGTCAGCGTGTCCAGGACAGTCAACGTGTGCGTAGTGACGAGTAGCTGTTTCATACTCAACGTGTGCAGTATTAATAGTAATACCACGTTCTTTTTCTTCAGGTGCGCTGTCGATTGATTCGAACGATTTAATTTCGCAATACCCTTTTTTAGCTAATACCATAGTAATAGCTGCAGTCAAAGTAGTCTTGCCATGGTCAACGTGGCCAATTGTACCAATATTGACATGGTCTTTGTCCCTGTTAAATTTTGCTTTTGCCATAACTTAGAAATAATTTTTAATTATCTTTTTAAACTTTCATCTGAGCTGAGGGCGAGAATTGAACTCGCGACCTCTTCCTTACCAAGGAAGCGCTCTACCCCTGAGCTACATCAGCTTTTATAACTTGAGCGGGAGACGAGATTCAAACTCGCGACCCTTAGCTTGGAAGGCTAATGCTCTATCGACTGAGCTACTCCCGCGATTAATTTATTATTTATGATTTATTATTGGGGATGAAAATTCATCATTCATAACTCATCATTCATAATTTCATGGTGGGGAGAGCAGGATTCGAACCTACGAAGGCATACGCCAGCAGAGTTACAGTCTGCCCCAGTTGGCCACTTTGGTATCTCCCCATTTCCATTTTCAGGAATTTATATTGAGCCGAATCACAGATTCGAACTGTGGACCCCGAGATTACAAATCACGTGCTCTGGCCAACTGAGCTAATTCGGCATAACTTATACATCATGTCAAAGACCCTATAAACAATTCAATATCCTGTCTACAGGGGTTTATATCAGTAAAAATTCCCTGAAAAGAATCTTTTCCGAAAAAGGTTTGCAAATGTATAAATATTTTATTGGAATCCACTACTGGTGGATAAATTTTTCAATTTTATTTATCTTTCAACTTATCTTTATGCTTGGTCAATTGTCTGCGTATGGCATCAATAGCCAAATCAAGAGCTTCTTCAAATGAATCGGCTTGTTTTTCTGCGAAAAGATAGTCAGATCCCGGAATGGAAAGTTTAATTTCAGCTACTTTATTGTTAGCTGTTTCAGGTTTAACAACCTTCATGATGACTTCAGCACCAATAATACCTTCGAAGTATGTGTCCAATTTTGGTACTTTTTTATTTACAAAGTCAATCAACTTTTGATCGGGTGTAAAGTGTACTGAATTTACCTGAATATTCATAATTAATCCTCCTAAAATTTATGATCGTGGATGTGCTTGTCTATAAACTTTTTGAATTTTATCCAAAGAGGTGTGAGTATAGATTTGTGTTGCGGAAAGGTTTGCATGACCCAACATTTCTTTTACTGCATTCAAATCGGCTCCCCGGTTGAGTAAATGCGTTGCAAAAGAATGTCGAAGCACGTGCGGACTTTTTTTATCTATTGTAGTAACCAAAGCGAGGTTTTTTAATACAACCCTGTATATGAGTTTTTCATAAACTGGTTTCCCCTTCGACGTGAGAAATAAACATGGGACAGATGTGCCGAATAGTTTGGTTCTTTCTGTCTTATAGTGTTCTATTTCAATATTCAAACTTCGGGGATAAGGAATTATTCGTTCCTTATTTCGCTTTCCCAATACTTTTATCAGTGATTCGTTTTGATTAACGTCGGCATCCTTTAAATGCATCAACTCTGATAAACGAATTCCTGAACCATACAACAGACTTATAATTAATTTGTCGCGAAGTGCTTCATAGTCATTTCCGAAAAAACCATCATCGAGTAAGTGATCGAGATTTTTTTCTTCAACAAATGTGGGTAGTTTTTTTCGAACTCTGGGCACAATCACATTAACCAGATTGTTCTCTTTTACTACCTCTAACCTCAATAAATATTTATAAAAAGACTTTAACGCCGAGACTTTTTTATTTACTGTTCGGGGCGAAATCCCCTTGTCCATCAAATCGACGATCCACCTACGGACTATCCTGTCATTTATCCCTTCAACATTAAAATCCCCGATCGTTTGGACAAAAAACTCTTCAAACTGATCGAGGTCTTTTTTATAGGCAACAGCAGTTAACTGCGAGTACCTTTTTTCGTATTTCAGGTAATTAATAAATGATTCCTGATGGGACATTAGTAAATAATTTTCATCTTAAACAGGAACCTTCCAGATGACTCTAGTCGTCCTGACGCAACAAGTTCTCAATATAAATGGCTTTTTTAATTTCAGCCCTTCTTTCAATTGAAGGTTTTGTAAATGCTTGTCTTTCACGCAATTCTTTTACAACACCTGTTTTTTCAAACTTTCTCTTGAATCTCTTCAGCGCTCTTTCGATATTTTCGCCTTCTTTAACTGGAATAACGATCATGGAATTATATTTTTCTTGTTAAAATTTGAGCCGCAAATTTATGAATTAAACATTACTAATCAAATTTATACCCAAAAATTTATTTTTTTTAAGATCTGATCATTTAATTCCTGAAAACAGGAACAGAAATAAGGACTTTTTGTTTCAAAAATATGGGTTTAATCGCTGGTATTCGTCTATGTTTAAAATCATACTGTCGCGGAGAATTTCCAAATTTTTTATACTACCATGTTTTGTCCTGAATTTTACTATCTTTTCTGCGAGATTCCGTTTAATATACGGATGTCTTGCCAATTCTTTTGCGTCAGAAAAGTTATAGTCTATTTTTTGGATTTTTTTTAAATCGAAAGTCACTTTGTCTGTTAACGGGTTTAAGTTTTGGTCATTCATTCCATAAACTTCTTTCAACTGCTCAATTGAATAAAATCCGCCAAGTAAATCGCGGTATTTTACAATGCGCTTCGACAACACATTTCCTATTCCTGGTAGTGATTTTAATTCTGTAGAATCTGCCGAATTAATGTCAATTAAATTTTTGGTTAACTGGGTCTTTAAATCCGGTTTGGATTTTTCAATGGCTTTTATTTCAATGTAGTTGGCCAGAATAACTTTTTGCTTTTCGGTGATCGTTCTGATTTTTAAAAAATCCTCCTTAGATTTAAAATTTCCGGCTTTGATCTTGTAATTTCTGATGGAAACTATTTGTTTTTCAGACAACCCTAGCATAAGAAATTCGTTGTCTGAAGCAGTATTCGGATCGAAAGCAAAATAGGTTGGTTCCGGGCGTACATTTTCTTTCAATTGTTTTTGAGTCTCCAGAATTAAATATGGTTCAAGTTTTGAAAACAGTTCGTCGTTGACGCCATAAATCTTTCGAAAATCGGATTTTGAATGAAATACTCCCCCTTTTTTTCTGAATTTTAATAAGTTACTTTTCACCCCTTCTGGAATATTTAGGCTTTCAAGTTCGGTTGAATCAATTGTATTTGGGTTGAACGGAGATAGTGTTCTCAATGAAATATGCTGGGTTAAAGAATCATTTTTTAACCCAAGTTTTTGCTTCTCAGAATCAAAGAGTTCAATGTCGATTTTTGCAGGAGTTTCGAAATAGAATATCGTTTTGTTAGCAATAGCCAAAAGAAAAATAATAATCAGGAGAATTGTAATTCCTCTTCGTTCACTACGGCTAAAGGTAAAGTAGTCCTGAATGATTTGTCTGAAGTTCATCGGGTGGAATGTGTTTCTCTAATTTACGGCATTTTTTGAAAATAAAAAACCCGGAAAGATATTTCCGGGTTCATATTTCTAGCGAATTACAAAATTAGCTTCTGTCAATATTGTTCAAATCGTTAAACGCAACTTTCAATCTTTCAATCATCGAATCCTGACCTTTTCTTAACCATACACGAGGATCGTAATATTTCTTGTTGGGTTTGTCCGGACCATCAGGGTTTCCAATCTGACCTTGCAGATAATCGTGGTTTTGTGCTTCATATTTCCGGACGCCGTCCCAGGTTGCCCACTGAGTGTCAGTGTCGATATTCATTTTAACTACGCCGTAAGAAATGGCTTCCCTGATTTCTTCAAGCGAAGACCCTGAACCACCATGGAAAACGAAATCAATTGGCTGTGCTCCAAGTCCGTGTTTAGCAGAAACAAATTTCTGTGAATTATCCAGAATTTTTGGAGTCAGTTTCACATTCCCCGGTTTGTATACACCGTGAACGTTTCCAAACGATGCGGCAATGGTGAAATTCGGGCTGATTTTACTCAGTTCTTCAAATGCATAATTTACATCTTCAGGCTGTGTGTAGAGCAATGAGTTGTCCATTCCAGTGTTGTCAACACCATCTTCTTCACCACCAGTACAACCAAGTTCAATTTCGAGGGTCATCCCGATTTTGCTCATTCGGGCAAGGTATTTTTTACAAATCTCTATGTTTTCCTGAAGTGGTTCTTCTGATAAATCGAGCATGTGTGAGCTGAACAATGGTTTTCCTGTTTCTGCAAAGTGTTTTTCACCTGCATCCAGAAGTCCGTCAATCCAGGGTAACAGTTTTTTTGCAGCATGGTCAGTGTGAAGAACCACATGCACTCCGTAAAGTCCGGCAAGCAAATGAACTGCTTTTGCGCCCACAATTGTTCCGGCAACAGCCGCTGCCTGACCTTCAAGTTTCAATCCTTTTCCAGCATAAAATTGTCCGCCGCCATTCGAAAATTGAATAATTACAGGCGAATTAACTAGCTTGGCAGCTTCCATAACAGCGTTTACTGAATCGGAACCGACCACATTTACAGCAGGCAAAGCGAATTGATTTTCTTTGGCAATTTTAAAAACCTTCTGCAAATCGTTTCCCGAAACTACTCCGGGTTTTACTACTTCTGAAATCTTTGTCATTGTATGAATATTAAAATTAAACTACTCTTTTCTGAAATTTAAATTCGGTCAAAGTATAACTATTTAAGGCTTGTATTGTTCAACGCTGAAATGTTGAATCTTCATAACTAATTGATATTCTGAATTCATTTTTGAAGAGAATGCAAAGTATCCTATTTGGAGCAAATTAAATCATATCAAAGTTAGCAATTAAAAAGTAACTACAGGTTGTGTTAAGGTTAATTTAACAGACGGCTTTAAACGTTCTGAACAGTCTGAATTTAAAAGATAAATCACTAGTATTGCGGTGCTTTAAAAAAACCAAAAAATCACAATCTTTAATCGATTAATACATCACAAAATGAGTACAAGTTTTAAAGACTTAGGCCTTTCGAACACCAAAGAGATGTTCGAAAAAGCTGTTGCCGGAGGCTATGCCGTTCCTGCATACAACTTTAACAATCTGGAACAACTTCAGGCAATTGTTCAGGCATGTGTTGAAACAAAATCACCTGTAATTCTCCAAGTTTCGTCGGGAGCACGTAAATATGCCAATTCAAATCTTCTCCGGAATATGGCAAAAGGAGCTGTGGAATACGCCAAAGAACTTGGATGCGAAATTCCAATTGCTTTGCACCTCGATCATGGTGACACTTTTGAACTTTGCAAAGACTGCATCGACAATGGGTTTTCTTCTGTCATGATTGACGGTTCTCACCATTCGTTCGAAGACAATATTGCTTTAACCAAAAAAGTTGTCGAATACGCTCACGCTTACGGTGTAACTGTTGAAGGCGAGCTTGGCGTTTTAGCGGGAGTTGAAGATGATGTTGTTGCAGAAAAATCGCATTATACCAAACCTGAAGAAGTGATTGAATTTGTGACAAAAACCGGTGTTGATTCACTCGCTATTTCAATTGGGACTTCGCATGGTGCAAATAAATTCACTCCGGAACAATGTACGCGCAACGAAAATGGTGTATTGATTCCACCTCCGCTGCGTTTCGACATTCTGGAAGAAATTGAACAGAAGCTTCCGGGATTCCCGATTGTTTTACATGGTTCATCTTCAGTACCACAGGAAGATGTGGACACTATTAATAAATACGGTGGTGCGCTGAAAGATTCAGTTGGTATTCCTGAAGAACAACTTCGCAAAGCTGCAAAATCGGCAGTTTGCAAAATCAATATCGATTCAGATGGTCGTTTGGCCATGACTGCAGCTATCCGCAAAGTATTCGTTGAAAAACCCGCTGAATTCGACCCACGCAAATATTTGGGTCCAGCCCGCGATGCGTTGAAAGAATTGTACAAGCACAAAAACGAAAATGTTTTGGGTTCGGCCGGAAAGGCTTAATCCGGTTCTCATAAAAAACGAAAAGGGCGGTTGAAAAACTGCCCTTTTTTGTTTCGTCGTGAAATTCAGGAATAAGAAAACCGGCTGTTAACCGGTTTCTATTATGTTTGAAAATTCAAAAAAAATTAATCGAATTTGTGATCACCGCAAGGTTCGTCATTACCACATTCGCAGTCGCAACCAAGTCCTTTTTCGTATTGCGTAAGAGCCCGCAGGCTCATGCCCATCGAAGAGAAACCTCCGTCGTGGAACAAATTCTGCATAGTTACTTTGCGGGTAAGATCGGAGAACAGCGTAATGCAATAATCAGCACATTCATCACCGGTAGCATTTCCCAGAGGCGACATACGTTCAGCAAAATCAAGTAACTGTCCAATTCCTTTCACACCACTTCCGGCAGTTGTTAGAGTGGGAGACTGTGAAATGGTGTTGATTCGAACGTTGCGTTCGCGTCCGTAAATATACCCGAAACTGCGGGCTATGGACTCAAGTAATGCTTTGGCATCGGCCATGTCGTTATAACCGTAGAAAGTGCGCTGAGCGGCCACATACGACAGCGCAACAACCGATCCCCATTCGTTGATAGCGTCCATCTGGCGGGCAACCTGCAAAACTTTGTGAAACGAAACCGCTGAAATGTCGAGGGTTTTCGTTAGGTAGTTGTAATCGAGATCACTGTAGTGACGACCTTTTCGCACGTTGGGCGACATACCGATGGAGTGAAGTACAAAATCGATTTTACCTCCGAGAGCTTCCATCGATTGCTTGAAAAGGTTTTCCAGATCTTCAACGCTTGTTGCATCTGCTTCTATAGCAACAGTATTGCAAGCTTCAGCAAGCTTAGCTGTATCACCCATTCTCATTGCTACTCCGGTGTTTGTCAGCGTAAAAGTTGCGCCTTCTTCGTACGCGCGTTGAGCAACTTTCCAGGCAATTGAATCGGAATTCAATGCTCCAAAAATAATTCCTTTTTTGCCTTTCAGTAAATTATAAGCCATAGTTAAAAATTTATGAATAGATAACAACCGTTTCTATAAATGGTTGCCGATGTTTACGAAATTAAATCAAAAATATAGAGAATGAATCGTCAATTGCCCAATAAAACCGCCTGTTTCAGGCAAAATAAATTGCCACTCCTATTTCTAAAAATCTGAGTGGCAGTTCAATTGCAATTTTCAAATTCTGAACTGTTTCGCTGCAAAAGTATGAAAAATATTTACGGACTGACTTATCTTTTTCCAAAGCCAGGTTATCCACGTTTTAGCTGCTCCTGAAATCCGGGTTTAAATACGCTCAACTGATTCGGTCTGAAGCCAGCCCTTATTCCCGTCGGCCAATTGAATTTCGACCCATTCTCCAAGTTTATCGGTAATTTTAACTTTTAGGCCTTCGTGAATGACAAACAAATTCGTTCCTTTTTCTGAAGGCGAACTTTTTACAGTTACCGTTGGCTGCATAACGATAGCGTAATTGTGTTTAACCATCCGATTTTTTTGCTGGGCGGCAAACGACCAGGTAAAAATGGTGAACACAATCAGGAAACAGGCCGACCAGAACGTAATTCGCTTGACATCGCTGGTTCGCGCAAAGAAGTAGAACCCAAGCAATACCAGGCAAACAATAAAGCCGAGTATGCTCATTGTTGCCCACCTGTCAGTCGTCTGGCTGTTAATCAGCGAATTCCACCAGTTGACAATGAAAATTACAGGCAATTCCTGAATGGAATCCACGACTTTCTGATTAGCCACCTGAAGATTAAAGCTGATGTCTTCATCGTCGGGAGCCAGCAATTTCGCTCGTTCGTAATTTAATATTGCCAGCGTGTGCTGACCAGTTTTGTAGTAAGCGTTTCCAAGGTTGAAATACACCTCGGGCGATTCCATATTCGTTTTCAGGATTTGATTGTAGGTTTCAATGGCCTCCTTGAATTTGTCGTGTGCGTAATAATCGTTTGCTTTCTGCAAAAGGTCACTCTGTGCAAATACAGTTGCAGTAAACAAAATCGCCAGTATTGTATTGAATATTCTTTTCATTCCTGCTTTGTTTCAGATGTTTACTTAATTTGCTTTTCGAAAATGCCGATTACTTTTGCGGCGCCGTCGTAAATTTCATTCATTGTTCCTGAAAATGCGGCCGGAGCGTAACGGGCAAATTCGCAGTCATCAATTATTTTCATCAAATCGTCGACAACCTGCGTTTCAATTTTTCGTTCCAGAAGGCTTTCTGACGCTTTAGCACGATTCAGATCGGCAACCGGAATGGAAAGTTTATCGCTCAGGTAACCCCAAAGCGCCTTGATAACTGCTTCGTAAAATTGTTCCGCCTGGTTGTTTTTCAGGAATCGGGAGGCTTCTTTCAGGCGTTTCGAGGCCACTTTGTTGGCACGTTTATTTTTGACGAGCGTAATATTGGCGCTTTCCTTTATCTTTTTGCGGTTCAAAACATAGAACACCGCGAAGCCAATCAGGCTTAAAATATAAATGCCATAAAATTCAAAAGTTCCGTAAAACGAACTGCCTTTTGGTTTTAGCTTCGCATTATTTTGTTTGATGAACCGGATATCTTTCCCGATCATTTTCACATCTTCTTTCGAGTAGGAATTAACCACCGACGAGTTGTCATCGCTTCCTTTTTCGACTTTGAGGGTAAACGGTCCGGTTTCGCGTGTTTCGAACTTATTGGTTGCCGGATTGAAAAATACGAACGAAATAGCGGGAATGGTGAAATCGCCGGCATAGCGCGGAATAAACAAGTATTCGAACGAAATTGACCCGTTCAGACCATTGTCGCTGGCCACTACTTTGTCGGTCGTTTTGGGCTCGTACGATTCAAAATCCTGCGGCAATTCAATCTTGGGCGGATTTATCAGGTTTAGATTTCCACTTCCTGAAACCGAAAGCTTCAATGTAACAGCTTCGTTCGATTTTACATTGGTCTTGTCAATTGATCCTGAAAAGCTGAAGTTCCCAACTGCACCGTTAAATGCAGCAGGCGGATTTGGCAAATCTTTAACATTGATGGTCAACGGATCGCTGACGACTTTTGCTTTTACAACACGGTAATTATCGAAGAAGTCGTCGAAGAAACTTTGCTGCTGGCGAACTCTTTGGCGCACCAGGCAAGTTATCTCGAACGGATCGATCCGAATTTTACCGACTTGCTGCGGAAACAAGATGGTTTTTTTCAGGATGCCTACCTGGTAAATCTTCCCGTTGTAAACTTCCCGAGTGAAATTTACCTGCGACGGTACATCAATATCTTTGGTCCAAAATCCTTCGTACGAAGGAAGTTTCACATCGTCAAACCCGTTCAGCGGAACATTTTGACTGATATACAATTTTACAGTTGCCAGAATCTGCTCTCCTTTCGAAACATTGGTTTTGTCGGCTATAACCCGAACAAAAAGGTTGTCTTTGCTAATATTTCCGGCTGGTGCTTCTTCTTGCTGCTGCGTTCCCTGCTGTTGCTGACTTCCCTGTTGTTGTGTATTCGATTGCTGCGGCTGTCCTTTGGCAACCTGAATCTCCAAACTGTTTGATTCGTATGTTTTTCCGTTCACCTTAATAGAAGCCGGACGAATGGAAAATTTTCCTTCTTTTTTAGCCCGAAGAATAAAAATGTAAGAGAAACTTACCGACTGAGTTGTTTTACCGTTGATAATCTGAATGCTTGAACTTTGTGATGTGGATGGTCCCATCAGCACATCGAAATTCGACAAATCGGG
Source organism: Prolixibacteraceae bacterium (assembly GCA_963677955.2). Classification (GTDB taxonomy): domain Bacteria; phylum Bacteroidota; class Bacteroidia; order Bacteroidales; family Prolixibacteraceae; genus Aquipluma. Next base: position 538,255 of record CAXXQR010000001.1, on the reverse strand, counting down.
CAATTGCAGATCAGACCCTCTGTCGTTCAGGGTAAAACCCAGTCTGAATTGCTCGCCCATGGCAACCACTTCCGGGCCCTCCATGGTAAACTGTACGCTATCGGCCATTGCCAGATAACCCGCAAACATAAAAATTATCAGTACTTTAAATTTTCTGATCATATTGTCTTGATATTCTATTCTAAAACCGCACAAAAATAAAGTTCCAAATTTCAAATTCCAATTTTCAGTAAATTAGCCCTTCATCTGAAATTCACTACCAGTCTTTATCAACCTTTTTCGATTGGGCTTTCAAGGCCTGAACTTTCTTCACTTTATCCTGAATTTTCTTCTCGTTATTTTCGAGCGCCTGCAACATCTGCTCAGCATTTTGTTTCGATATTTTGTTTTGTGCCTGCTGCTGTTGTTGCTTTTGCTGGTCTTGCTTCTGTTGATCCTGATCTTTCTTGTCCTGATCTTTCTTTTGATCCTTGTTTTGATCTTTGTTCTTATCCTGATCCTTTTTGTCCTGATCCTTCTTGTCTTTGTCTTTATTCTGATCCTGTTTTTTCTTTTGCTCGTCCTTCTTTTTCTTCATGTTCATGGCATACAGCAAATTGTATTTGGTCTCCAAATCTTTAGGATTATTGCGAAGAGCTTCTTTGTATGCTGCAATACTTTCATCAAGTTTTTGGCTCATCAGGAGCGAATTACCAAGGTTGTGCAATGCCCGGCTTTTTTCGATGTTATCAGTCGACTTGTCGGCAATTTCACGAAATTTTTCAGCCGACTGATCAAACCTTTTTTGCTTATAAAGTGCATCTGCCAAATTGAAATCCCATTTTGAATCATCCGGTTTTTTATCGAGCGCTTTGCGGTATTCAATTTCCGCTTTATTAAACTGTGCAGTATCGAGTTTGCTGGTGTCTTTCATAGCTTCCTCGTAATATTTGTTCCCCTGCCGAACAAATTTTCGTTCGTTTTGGGCTCGCGAAGTGAGCGTCAAAACAAAAACCAGAAACATTAATATCGTTGTTTGCTTCATATCTTTTCTATTTTCTTTCTCCAAACAATTTGAAATTCTTCAAATACTTGTTTCTTCGTTCAAGTATCATAAAATCAAGTAAAATCAGGAAAAGTCCGAGTGCAATAAAGTATTGGAATTTGTCGTCGTAGTCGGCATAAATCTGCGTTTCGAGCTCCGATTTTTCCATTTTATTCACTTCGCTGAACAGATTATTTAAACCCACCTGCGAATTGTTGGCACGAATGTAAGCTCCTTTCCCGGCTTCTGCTATTTTTTGCAGCATTGCTTCATCAAGTTTGGTCACAATTACGTTTCCCTGTTTATCTTTCCGGTAACTTTTTCGTCCGCCTGAATACTCCGGAATCGGGCCTCCCTGCGGTAATCCCATCCCAAGTGTGTAAATGACAATTCCCTGATTCGCAGCTTCAGTTGCGGCACCAATCGCATCGTCCTCGTGGTTTTCACCGTCAGTAATAATAATCATCGCTTTGCTTCCGGTAAACTGCGGATTAAACGATTTAATTCCCAGGTTAATGGCTGCGCCAATAGCTGTTCCCTGCGTAGGCACCATTTGCGGGCTGATTGAACTTAGGAATAATTTAGCCGAAACGTAGTCGGCCGTGATGGGAAGTTGCGTGTAAGCATCGCCAGCAAAAACGATCAGACCGATTTTATCGTTGCTTAATTTATCAACTAACTGCGAAATAGCCCGTTTGGCGCGTTCGAGCCGGTTTGGTTCAATGTCTTCGGCCATCATGCTGTTCGAAACATCGAGTGCAATGATGAGTTCAATCCCTTTGCGTTTCTCGGTTTTTAATTTCGAACCGAATTGCGGCCTCGCCAACCCAATAATTATACTTGAAAGTGCCAGCAGCATGATGATAAATTTCAGAACTGGCCTGCCCGGACTAACATTCGGCATTAATACCGATAAAATTTCTTTCTGTCCGAAAAGGGCCAATGCTTTTTTTCGTCTTATTCTGGCATACCAGAAAAAAATCATCAGCGCCGGTATTACCAGCAAGGCATATAAATATTCCGGATTTGCTATTCTATACATTTCTTAAATTTTCAAATTCCAAGTATTCTTTATAACGATAACCAGATTTATTTTACCTCATCAGGGAATATTCCTGAAAATGGTAATTTTTAAAAATAAGCCCATTAACAGGAACAAAGCTCCTGCCAAAGCAAATTTCAGGTATTGTTCTTCTTTTTTGCTGAACTCGTGTACATCGATTTTCGACTTTTCGAGCTTGTCAATTTCCTTGTATATTTCGGCGAGCTTCGTATTGTTTGTTGCTCTGAAATATTTTCCGTCGGTGGTTTCAGCGATTTTCTGCAGAGTGGCCTCATCAATTTTTACGTCCATGTCGCGAACCTGAACACCAAAAGGAGTTTGTACCGGATAAGGTGCAGTTCCGATTGTTCCAACGCCAACCGTGTATACACGGATGCCATACGTTTTGGCAAGTTCAGCGGCAGTTACAGGAGCAATTTCTCCGCGGTTATTTTCTCCGTCGGTAAGCAAAATCACGACCTTACTAATTGCTGTGCTTTCTTTCAGGCGCGAAACTGCTGTTGCCAGACCATTCCCAATGGCTGTTCCGTCTTCAATCATACCACTCTCAATATTCTTGAACAGGTTAATTACAGTCGCGTGGTCGGTTGTTAAAGGACATTGCGTAAAGCTTTCTCCTGAAAATACAACCAATCCGATTTTATCGTTCGGACGACCCGAAATAAACTGAATGGCGACATCTTTAGCGGCTTCCAACCGGTTTGGCTGAAAATCCATGGCAAGCATCGAACTCGAAATGTCAATGGCAATGACAATGTCAATTCCTTCTGTTGTCACATTCTGCCAACTGTTCGACGATTGTGGACGGGCCAAAGCCATGATCAGAAATGACATACTGGCCAATAAAAATACAAATACACTATGCCTGAAATAATATTTCCAGTTTTTCGGGATTTTGGATAAACCCATGTCCGACGAAAACTGTATGCTGGCTCCTGCTTTTTTGTTACGCCAGACGTACCATGCAATCATGGGAAGCAGCAGCAAAAGCAGGTAAAAATATTCAGGGTTTTTAAAACTAATTCCGTTCATCATTATTCGGTTATTTTTCGACAGTTACTTCTTCCTCTTCAGTTCCTTCTTCCGGTTTTTCCGGAGTTTTTACAACCTCTTTTTTTGTTTGATTCACAAAGAAATAGGCATTCATTAAAGTCAGATTGTTGTCGTCGGGGAGAGGCGTGTACTTGGCAAACTTAACCAAATCAGCCAGGCTCAGAATGTGTTGAAGTTGATCGAGTGTGCGTTCTTCAACCATATTCTTGTTTTGTTTAAAAGTGGCAATAGTTTCAGCCGAGGTTTGTTCCATCGCCTGTATGTCGAACCTGTTTTGGATATAAGCCCGAATGGTATCTGAAACTTCGGAATAATATTGCTTTATTTTTTCCTGCTGCCATAGTTTTTGCGTTTTTATGCGGTCGAGTTCGCGCAAGGCAATGATGTGAGCCGGTTCGGCTGGTTTTTCAGGTTTAACGAAAATCGGACCTTTCTTTTTCTTCCATTTGATGTAGTAGAAAATGAAAAAGACAATGGCTGCAATAAGGATAATTCCTAAAATGTAGGGCATTATTTCCTTTATGGTAACGGGTGCGCCGTAAATCATTTTTATATCCACCGGTCCTTTCGTCGTGTCAATTTTCATTCCGTGAACCTGAAATGCCAGTGCTCTTGTTGCAGCCGAATCGAGCACAGTTCCGTCTTTCAGCTTAAAATAAAATGGCGGAATCTGATGCATGCCACTGTCGAATGAAGTGATCAGAAGTCGTTGCGTCAATTGTTCCATGTCTTTGTCTTTGAGTGCCAATGTGTCGATCTTCGACCGGTTCACGACCTCAATGTGTGTGCTAAACGTGTCAGGAATCTGTGGAAATTGAGCAACGATGTTTTTGGGTTTCTCTATTTTCAACAGAAGTTTAATTTGGTCGCCAACCAATGCCTGAGCAGTATCGATACTCGCTGTAACCGATACGCGCTGAGCTTTCAGCGAAATTGCGCTTCCTGTGAGAAAAACCAAAAGAAAAATATAGAGTACTCTGTGCTTCATTTGAAAATGATTTTTTATCCTCGTTTTTTAAACAGGTTAATCAGCGATTTCACATAATCCTGATTTGTACTGATGTTGACATAATCGACACGACTTCGTTTGAAACTGTTGTCGAGTTGATTTGATAAGTCATTCCACCAGCTCCTGTATATCTGCCTGGCTTTCCGGTCCGAGCTGTCAACCCAGGTATAATTTCCCGTTTCGGCATCTTTTAGTTTGATCATGCCAATGTTTGGAAGTTCGGCTTCGCGTTCATCGTAAATTCTTAGCGCAACCACATCGTGCCTGTTGTTTGCAATCGACAGCGCATTTTCGAGCGACCCGTCTTTCTGAATAAAATCAGAAATTACAAAGGCCGTGCACCTTTTCTTTATCGCATTAGTCAGGTAACGAATCGCGCCCGAAATATCAGTCCCTCTTTCGTCCGGTTCAAAATCAATTAACTCGCTAATGATTCGAAGGATGTGACTTCTCCCTTTTTTCGGCGGAATGAATTTCTCAATTTTATTGGAAAAGAAAATTACCCCGATTTTATCGTTGTTCTGAATAGCCGAAAATGCCAGAATAGCCGAAATTTCAGTAATGATATTCTTCTTGAGTTTGTCTTTCGATCCAAACTCGCGCGATCCGCTCACGTCGATCAATAACATAACAGTTAATTCACGCTCTTCTTCGTAAATTTTCACAAAGGGCTTGTTGTATCGCGCGGTAACATTCCAATCGATGTTCCGGACATCATCGCCAAACTGGTATTCACGAACTTCGCTAAACGCCATTCCTCGTCCTTTGAACGCACTGTGGTATTCGCCGGCAAAAATATTGCGGCTCAATCCACGTGTTTTTATTTCAATTCTCCGGACTCTTTTTATTAGTTCGCTTGTTTCCATGTCAAAGTTTCAAGTTCCACATTCCAAATTATTATTGTTTCGGGTTTCGTGTTGTGAGTTGCGTGTTTTAACCCGCAACCCGCAACCTGAAACTCGTAACTCGCAACATTCTTTCTAAGGAACTTCAACGGTATTTAGTATTTCAGCAATAATTTCTTCTGCTGTAATGTTGTTGGCTTCGGCTTCGTAACTCAAACCGATTCGGTGACGCATCACATCCATCGAGACGGCACGCACATCTTCAGGAATAACATACCCGCGACGCTTGATAAACGCGAATGCCTTTGCAGCCTGCGCCAGACTGATACTTGCACGCGGCGAACCTCCATACGAAATCATATCGGCATATTTGTCCAGTTTGTAGGCTTTCGGATCGCGGGTTGCAAATACAATATCAACAATGTATTTCTGGATTTTTTCGTCCATGTAAACATCTTTTACAACTTCGCGGGCCTTCAGAATATCGTTCGGGTGCATTACGACAGATGCAGTTGGAAACTGCTTCATCAGGTTTTGCTGTATAATAAGTTTTTCTTCGTCTTTCGATGGATATTTAATCACGACTTTCAGCATAAAACGGTCGACCTGTGCTTCCGGAAGCGGATAAGTTCCTTCCTGTTCAATCGGGTTTTGAGTAGCCATAACCAGGAATGGTTCCTGCAACTTGTATGTATTTTCACCAATGGTAATCTGGCGTTCCTGCATGGCTTCGAGCAAAGCCGACTGCACTTTTGCGGGTGCACGGTTAATTTCGTCGGCAAGTACAAAATTTGTAAAAATCGGACCCTTTTTAACGACGAATTCTTCTTTCTTCTGGCTGTAAATCATGGTTCCCAGTAAGTCGGCAGGCAGCAAATCGGGGGTAAACTGGATTCGGGCAAATTTGGCATCGATACTTGTGGCCAATGTATTAATGGCCAGTGTTTTTGCTAACCCGGGAACACCTTCGAGCAAAATATGTCCACCAGACAGAAGTCCAACCAAAAGACTTTCAACCAGATGTTTTTGACCTACAATCACTTTGTTCATCTCCATGCTGATAATATCGACAAACGAACTTTCTTTCTGAATTCTCTCGTTTAATTCACGGATATCTACTGTTTGATTCATATTTATTTTGATATAAAATTATTTCAGTGTTTTTTTTCGCAACACGAAAATACTCCGAACAAGGATGAAAAAGGATAAATTTTCGTTAAATTTTGTTAAGCTATTTTCGCTCAAAAGGGCTGTGAAATTAATAAATTCAGCGATCTTTAACAGAATATGATTTCACTTTTTTATTTTTGCCAAAAAATAAACCATTGACACAAAGGTATTTTATAGAGCTTGCCTACAAAGGTACTAAATTCCACGGCTGGCAAATTCAGCCGAACGCCATATCTGTTCAGGAATACCTTGAAAAGGCACTGTCGGTTATTACCCGAGAGCCGATTTCTGTTACTGGTGCCGGAAGAACCGATACCGGTGTTCACGCTTCGTATTACGTGGCTCATTTCGAATCGTCGAATCTAAAACTAGCTGAAGCTGATTTTGTTTACAAACTGAACAGTTTTCTGGATAAAGACATCGTTATTTTCTCGGTTTCAAAAGTTAATCCTGAAGCTCATGCCCGGTTTGACGCCATTTCGAGAACTTACCATTACTATTTAAACGTGCGTAAAAATCCGTTCATTCAGGAAACTTCGTGGCATTTTTACAAGCAGCCCGATCTGAATACAATGAACGAAGCTTGCCACATTTTATTTGATTACACCGATTTTACCAGTTTCAGTAAATTGCATACCGACGTGAAAACCAACAATTGTAAAATATTTCAGGCTGAATGGATACAAAATGGTTCTGAATTGATTTTTTCCGTTAAGGCCGATCGATTTCTCCGGAATATGGTGCGGGCCATTGTGGGGACACTTTTGGAAGTTGGCTTGGCAAATATTGATTTGGCTGAATTTCGGCGTGTTATTGAGTCGAAAGATCGCAGTACGGCTGGCATGTCGGTTCCTGCACATGGTTTATTCCTGACAGATATTGAATATCCTGAGACAATTTTTAGGAGAACTATTTAGTTATATTCTCCCGTAAATTCAGTGGTTTTATTTCGGAACGGCCCAATCCGGAAATTCCCCGATTTGAATGTTGAACACATAAGTTCCCAGCCAGTAAGTCATTAAAGTTACAATTACCACACAAACCAAATTCAGGACAAGGCCTGTTTTTGCCATTTGAACAATGGTAATTCGGTTGCTTCCAAAAACGATAGCGTTGGGTGGAGTGGCCACCGGCATCATAAAAGCCATGGACGCGGACAGCGTGGCCGGAAGCATGAGCAGAAGCGGATTTATTTTGGTGCTGATGGCAATTCCGGCCAATACCGGCAAAATCATTTCGGTGGTGGCTGTGTTCGAAGTTAGCTCGGTCAGGAAAGTGATGATTAAACTGACGATGAGAATAATTACAATCGGGTTCAGGTTGGCCATAAATACAAGTTGTTCGCCAATCCAGCCCGAAAGTCCTGAATCTTTTATTCCGGTAGCCAGTGCAAAACCTCCGCCAAACAACAAAATAATGTGCCATGGAATTTTTGAGGCGGTTTTCCAGTCCATAATTCGTTTAAAACCTTCTGATTTTGCCGGAAGAACAAACAGCAAAACCGACATGAAGATGGCGACGGTTCCGTCGTCGATAAATGAACTTTTTGAAAAAATGGTGGCCCAGCCCGGAATTCTGAAGATTCCAAAATCCAAATCAAGCCTGAAAATCCAGAGAATGGCTGTCAGAGTAAAAATGAAAAGAACTACCTTTTCTTCAAATCGCATGGGACCCATCGTGCGCAATTCGTCTTTAAATGTATTCCGGTTTACGCTGGCCCAGTTTTGTTTTTTAGGCCGGTACCAAAAATGCAGCAAAGTCCAGGCACTAATGAAAATGACCACACTTATCGGGAAGGCGAACATCAGCCAATAGGCAAATGAGATTTCAGGAGCATTGGGAAAGTAAATGTGAAAGATCCGGATAAAAGAAAGGTTTGGCGGTGTGCCCACCAAAGTTGCAATTCCCCCGATCGATGATCCATACGCAACGCCCAGAAGCAGTCCAACAGAATAATCTTTGATGTTTTTTTCGCCAACAGCTTCTTCGAGTTTGTCGATGATTGAAATTAAAATAGGCATCATCATCATTGCTGTTGCCGTATTCGAAATCCACATCGAAAGGAATGCAGTCGATAACATGAATCCGAACAATATCCTACCCGGACTTATACCGGTAACCTGCAAAATTCCAAGTGCAATGCGGCGGTGAAGGTTCCAGCGCTGCATGGCAAGTGCAATCATAAAACCGCCGATGAAAAGAAAAATGACATTGTTAAAATAGGTGGACGAAACTGCTTTGGCATCCAAAATTCCCAGAACGGGGAAAAGTGCAACTGGCAAAAGCGAAGTTACTGCCAGCGGAACAGCCTCTGTTATCCACCATACAGTCATAAGTAAAGTTACAGCCAAAGTATTTGTAACAGCCGGTTCGCCTGGTTTTAAATCGGCGAAAAGTACAATCAAAAGCGATAAAATCGGGGTAATGATAAAGCTGATTACCTTTTTTGCATTCATCCGTTCGTCGTTAGGTTTGGGTCTGAAATAGAAGTCTTTCAGGGTAAATATAACCTGAAAATTTCAGAAATCCCAAATTTTGGAAGCGGAGGCGTTTCCGTTGCGGCGAAGCCGCGCAGCTTGCTTTGAACGGAAATTGATCGACTAATCCGATGACTTCAAGCCACCGGATTAGTCGATCAGCTATTTTTACCAAATTCTTACGATTAAACTGTCGGGTCGCCACATTTTATCGCCTTCCTTTACGTCGAATGCCTTATAGAATTCAGGCATATTTGAAAGCGTGCCAATGACCCTGTATTTGGCGGGTGAATGTTCATCGCTTCGAACCTGGTTGGCAATGGCTTCAGGCCGCTGGTTAACCATCCACGCTAAAGCAAATCCCAAAAAGAACCGTTGATCCGGAGTTAAATTGTCGACTTTTTCCTGGTAAAGGTATTGCCTGGTCTTTTGAAATGCCTGGTAACCCATGATGATACCGCCTAAATCGGCAATATTTTCACCCTGAGTTAGTTCGCCGTTAATGTGCAGACTGTCAACAGGGTTGTATTGATTAAATTGTTTTACGATCATTTTTGTTCTCAAGAAGAATTTAGCGCTGTCGTCGGGTGTCCACCAGTTTTTCAGATTCCCGGATTCATCAAATTTACTGCCCTGATCGTCAAATCCATGTGTCATTTCGTGCCCAAAAGTTGATCCGCCAATGATGGCATACAGAATAGCATCGTCGGCCATTTTTCGCTCATATCCGGGAACAATAATATTACACGCCGGAACTACGAGCTCGTTGTTCGATGGATTGTAATAGGCGTTATACGTTTGTGGTTCCATTTCCCATTCGGTGCGGTCCACGGGTTTCCCAAATTTCGAAATGTTGTAATTGGAATGCCAGAGATTAGCATTTATGGCATTTTGAACATACGATTCGCGACCAATTTCAAGTTTGCTCAAGTCTTTCCATTTATCCGGATATCCGATTTTCATAATCATGGTGTCGAGCTTTTTTAACGCTTTTCCCTTTGTGACGTCACTCATCCACCCCAGATTTTTGATGCGTTCGGCATAAACGCCCTTAACCGCATTTCCAATTTCGACCAGCTTTTCTTTGCTGCCAACCGGCAAATATTCACTTACATAAACCTGTCCGATTAATTCGCCCAGGTAACTATTTGTTTGTTCAACTACCCTTTTCCAGCGGGGCTTGGGCTGTTTAATGCCGCGCAAAGTTTGTGCATAAAAACTGAATGTTTCGTTGTAAATACTGTCGTTGAGGTAGCTGGCCAACCCTCTGACTAATTTGTATTTCAGGAAATTTTTCCAATCGGTTAACGGATATTTCTTCAGATCGGTGTTCAGCGCTTTCAGGAATTCAGGTTGTCCGACAATCACGGTATCAACATTCTGAAGGCCGCTTCCCTGAAAAAATAACTGCCAGTTATAATCTGGGGTTAACGTTTGCAATTCGCGAACCGAAAGTTTTGTGTAGTTTTTCAGCGGATCGCGTGTGTCTTCTTTTTTGCGCGAAGCTTTGGCCAGCGAAGTTTCTATTTTTATCTGACTTTCTGCTGCAGCTTTTGCAGCTTCTGGTTTATAGTTCATCAATTTGAACATGTTTTCCAGGTGTGCGTTATATTTCGTTCTGATTTGTTTGGTGCGCTCGTCAGTATCGAAATAATACGACCGGTCGGGTAAACTTAATCCTCCCTGCCAAATGCTAACCGCATTTTTACTGCTTATTTTGCTATCCTGCCAAACACCGAATCCAAGCATGGTTGAAGCTGAACTTTGTTGAATGAATGCGGCTTCAGCTATGAGTTCATCCAGATTCTTAACGGCGTCAACCTGATCGAGATATTTTTGAATAGGTGAAATTCCTTCGCTGTTCAGTTTTAAGCTATCCATTCCTGAAAAGTAGAAATCGCCGATTTTTTGCTTGTTGGTTCCTTTTTCTGAAGTTGTTTCAGCACTCGATTTACAGATCTTTAAAATCTGTGAATTGATTGTATCCTGAATAATTTGCCAGATTCCGCTACTTTGTTCACTGGGCGAAATAGGGTTTTCGGCAAACCATTTTCCGTTCGCATACTGAAAAAAGTCGTCGCCGGGGTTGGCTGTTGAGTCAATGTGCGAGGCAAGCGGATCGACTTGTTTGGCTTTTTCCTTTGAGCCGGAATGACATGAAATTACAGTCAGGATAAGCGCTGGAAGACAAAGGAGTAGAATTAATCGTTTCATGGCTGAAATTTATAATTGAGTAATTTTTTAAACTGGATAAATGATTTTGTAAAATTAAATATTTACTGATGTTTTATTCGTGTGCAGCATACTTTATTCATTACAATTTTCCGGAATTTCAATTCTGCTTTTTTAAGAATTGGGAAAGTGGAAGTCTGAAATTCGGAATTGATTGGAAACAAAAAGGTTAGGATTTTGTGCGGATAAAACAGTTTAAGAACATAAATCTGATCAGGTATTGTAAAGCAGATTGCCTTTTTTAATAGCGATTTCATTTGTAGTTTTAACTAAGCAATCAGGATTAAAGTATTGAAATTTTAAATGAACAAAATAACCTTATGAAAGACTTTCTAAGCCATTACTTTGAGCAAACCGGACAGAAAAGTAGCGGAAAACTTCAGCAACCGGGGCCGGTAGTTACCATTTCGCGCGAATGCGGTTGTTCAGCCAAACGCATTGCAACCAAACTTTCAAAAATACTTACCGGCTACAATTATTTGTCGGAAACAAAAACCGATGTAGATTGGAAATGGGTGAGCAAGGAAATTATTGAAATGTCGGCTCAGGGACTCGAAATGGATATTTCCAAAGTCCGGAATGTTTTCCTGTCGGAAGCGAAACAAAGTATTCATGACATAACTACTGCTTTTTCGAATGAAAAAGTTTACGATGCCGACGATCAGGTAGTGATTGACACGGTTAAGTCGGTAGTACGCGGCATCGCCGAAGAAGGTCACTACATTATTGTTGGACGTGCGGCAAGTGTCATTTCGCAGGATATTCCCAAGCGGCTGAGCATAAAACTTCAGGCTCCCCTCGACTGGCGAATTAACCGCATTATGCAAATCAGCAACATGTCGTGGGCCGATGCGCAGGAATATGTGCTTGAAGTCGACCGCCAGCGCGATCTGTTTGTGGAACATGTGGCCGGCCGAAAATTGGATAATAACGACTTCGACATCATTTTTAACTATTCAACCATGCTCGACGATCAGATTGTTGATGTTGTTGTTAATGTGCTGAAAAATAAACGTGTAATTGCATATCCTGAAGAAGATTAATATTCAGGCAGAATAGCGAAAGCGAATGGTAAAATGGGAATCGCTAATTTGATTTAAAGTCAGGTTAGCGATTTTTTTTTTGATCATTTCTGTCTATGGGTTGTTATATTTTTGAATTGTCGGGAATAAAAAATCCGATTCAAAGCAGATTATGAACTTGAATCAAATCACTGTTCCGTCGTTGGATTTAGCGAAATCAATTCCTTTTTATCAGGAATTGGGGCTAAAGCTAATAGTGAAATCGTTGCCTCATTACGCCCGGTTTGAGTGCCCGGATGGAGATTCGACGTTTTCCTTACATCAGGTTGATAGTCTTTCGAAAGGTGAGGGAATTTGGGTGTATTTTGAATGCGATAATCTGGACGAATATGTGAATAAATTGATACAAGAAGGCGTGAGATTTGATGAACTGCCAAATGATAAGGTCTGGTTGTGGCGGGAGGCCCGTTTAAAAGATCCTGACGGAAACCAGCTTGTTTTATTTTACGGTGGCGAAAACAGGATAAATCCACCCTGGCGAATCTAATATCTGAGCGCGACCAGATTCGGTTCAAATCGTGCATTTAAATTTAGTAGTTGAATTTTAAAAAATGGCTTATACATTGCAAATTGGCGACCGGGCTATCGATTTTAACCTGAAAGCTACCGACGGTAAAAAATATAGTTTGTCTTCGTTCGGCGATACCGAAATTCTTGTGCTGTTTTTTACCTGTAACCATTGTCCGTATGTTTTGGGCAGTGACGAAGTGACACGTAAATCGGCCGACCATTTCCAAAAGTTGGGAGTGCGCTTTGTGGCGATCAATTCAAACAGCGCCAATACATACAACGAAGACAGCTTCGAGAATATGGTTCTCCGAATGAAGGAAAATAGCTTTCCGTGGATTTACCTGCACGACGAAACCCAGGAAATTGCTGTGGAGTATGGTGCTTTAAAGACACCTCATTTTTTTGTTTTTGATAAAAGCCGGAAATTGGTTTATACCGGACGCGCCGTTGATCAGCCCCGCCAGCCTGAACGCATTACCGTAAACGATTTAGATCGGGCATTGGATGAATTGCTTTCGTCGGGAAAAGTAACCGTGCCGGTAACCAACCCGATTGGGTGCACCATCAAATGGGAAGGAAAGGAAAGACACTGGATGCCGCCCGAAGCTTGCGATTTGGGGTGAGAATTGGAGACCGCGGCAAGTTAAAACGGTAGTTCCGATTTGCGGATATTCAATGTGAAAAACAGTTCTTCCGGAAAGATTTTTGAAACATTTTCCGGAAGCGAAGCTTTTTCGTAGTTTTGGCTCATACAAACGCCTTAACAATCGTCAGTGAACTTTAAAATTACCCAGATTTCAGGCCTGCAGATCTTCCAGCTTTTACGCTATTCTACATTGATGCTGATCGGGGTAGTTTTCACAAAATCAGGTTTGTCAACTTTCGAAATCGGGCAATACGAAACTTTTTTATTCATTGCCGGAGCCATCAGCTTTTTCTGGCTAAACGGAATCATCCAGGGTTTTTTGCCCAAAGCCAACGAGCAAACTGTTTCAACCAAATCTTCCGGATTGTTCAATGTTTTTTACCTGGTAACGGCGTTCTCTCTGTTGGCAGTTGGTTTTATTTTGGTTTTTGAGCAATCAATTTCAGTATTTCTCCTGAAGGGAACTGAAGTGCCTTTCTTGAAATATCTGCTTATTTATATCCTGATTTCTTCGCCTGCCAGCTTGGTTGAATACATTTACCTCATCAGGAAACAGGGGAAAATGATGCTAGTGTACGGGTTCTTTTCTTTTTTCCTGATGTTCGTTTTGGTTGTTTTTCCTCCGGTTTTGGGCTACGGAATGGAATACTGCATTTGGGGATTGGTTGTCAGTGCAGCTTTTCGGTTGGGTTGGCTTTTCGTGTTGCTGTTCCGGAATTCAACGCCAAAATTCGATTCTATGTTTATGCGGCAACACCTGAAAAGTGCATCGCCACTCATTTTTTCGTTGCTGCTAAGCGGTTCAGCCCAATACATCGACGGATTCATCATTACTGCTTATTTTGATGAAGCGGCTTTTGCTGTTTTCAGGTACGGAGCACGCGAATTACCGCTTGTTTTTCTGCTGGCCAATGCATTCAGTTCATCGATGCTGGCCGACTTTGGAGACCCGCAAATGCTGAAATCAAATCTGGAACGAATCAGGCTCAATTCGCAAAAACTTGGAATTTGGTTGTTTCCCTTATCCGGAGCATTTATGTTTGTTTCGCATTGGGCTTTCCCGGTCGTTTTCAATGCCAGTTTTGCCGACAGCGCCACTATATTTAATATTTATTTGTTGTTGATTGTGAGTAGGCTCTTTTTTCCGCAAACCATCCTGATCGGCCTCCAAAAGACACAATCGATTTTGTGGGCTTCGTTCATCGAAATTGTTGTCAATGTAGCCTTTAGCTTATGGTTTTTGCAGTTTTGGGGATTGGCAGGCGTAGCTTATGGAACAGTAGTTGCTTATGTTGCAGAGAAACTTGTGCTCGTTGTTTTTGTCAGGAAAAGATGTGGAATTGTTTTAACAGAATATCTGAATGTGAAACGGCATCTGCTTTATTCGCTACTTTTGATCCTCGAATTTTTAGCTGTTGAATTTCTGATTTACTAAAATGGAACTAATTATTGATGACCCACAGCGTGAAATGGAATTTCGTCAGATCCTGACTAAAATCCGGTTGGCGAAAAACGGTGAGACCGCCGAGCAGATGAAATTGCACGGTTTGAATTACAAATTGAACTGGGGGGCTTCCATTGTTTCGTTGCGCGAAATTGCCCGCCAGTATGAATCAAATCATTTGCTGGCGATGAAGTTGTGGAACAAACAGTGGCGCGAAACCATGATTTTAGCCGCCATGCTCGATGTTCCGAAGGAAGTTACCGAAGAACAAATGGATTACTGGACAAAAAGTCTGGAGACAACAGAAATCGCAGAGACCTTGAACACATTCCTGTGGGTAAAAACACGGTTTGCTTTTGTAAAGTCGCTTGAATGGTGTCGGGGGAAAAAGCATTTAGTCAGATTTACTGGTTTGCATTTAATGGGGCGGCTGGCGCTGATTGAAAAATCTGCCATCGACGAATTCTTTGAGCCATTTTTTGACGTTTTGTCACCTTTGGCCAAAGACCCGAATCTGAGCCAGGTTTTCTACCGTTCGTTTATTATGCTTGGGATGAAGAGCAAACCCATGAATGAAAAGGCAATTTTGTTCGCTGAAGAAATGAAAAATATTGATTCAGAACATGTTGCCGGGCTAGCAGAATCGATTATTTCAGAACTTACCAGCGAATACGTGCAGGAGTCGTTTGTTAAGAATACTTAACCTTATTGTGAAACGCGCAAGTCTGATTAAATTTGGTATAGTTTTTATTGATACTGACAGAAATTAAAATTTTAAACAATGGATCTTACAAAATCATCGAATCCCGTATTTGGGAAGAATATATTTAGTCAGTCGGCCACCAGCGCCGACAATGGAGTGATGACCATTAACGGAACAATTAACAAAACAGGTTTAATGTTATTGATTGTCGTATTTGCTGCCACGTTTACCTGGCGCAAATTTTTTGGCGCCATCGATCCTGCAAATCCGGGAGTTTTGCCTTCAGGAATTATGGTTTGGACCATGGTTGGTGCCATTGGCGGTTTTATTACGGCCATCATCACAACTTTCAGTCCACGACGTGCAGCCATGACTGCCCCAATTTATGCCGTATTCGAAGGTTTGTTTCTGGGCGCAATTTCTGCGTTGTTCGAAGCCATGTACCCCGGATTGGTCATGCGTGCCGTCTCATTAACTTTTGGCGTATTCCTGATCATGCTGCTTCTTTTCCGCTCCGGAACAATCCGTGCAACGGATAAATTCAGGACGGTCATTTTTGCTGCCACCGGCGGAATCGCATTGGTTTATTTTGTCAGCTTTATTGCCGGAATGTTTGGAGCCAATCTTGGTTTTATGTATGGAAACGGCTTGATGGGAATTGGCTTTAGCCTGGTGGTGGTGGCTATTGCAGCCCTTAACCTGATTCTTGATTTCGATATGATTGTAAAAGGAGCCAATGCACGTGCACCACAGTATATGGAATGGTATGGTGCTTTTGGCTTGATGGTAACCTTAATTTGGTTATATCTGGAAATTTTGAGACTACTCTCGAAGTTCGCCAGCCGCGACTAATACCGCGAAATAAAGATCGAAATAGGTCTTAACAGTTTTTGCGAAAAATCTGTCTTTATACATCTAAAATCTGGTGTATTAAGGCAGATTTTTAATTTTAAGACATTTTTTCGGTTATGTCAGGATATCACTTCACCAATATCAAGACTTATGGCGTTGTTTTATCAGGTGCTTTTCTTTTCTTCTCCCCAATCTAAATAGGATGATATTGGATTAACTGATCCTTCCAGATTTAAAAACAGCCTAAAACGATAAGTTCATTTTTAAGTGTTCTTAAATCAAGTTTTTGCAAATAAACTAGTCATAAATTAGAAATATGATATCTTATTTGGATATGTTATTTAGCTATATTTAAGTTTATTAGATTCATATTTATTATATTTGATTATAATGGTAAATGTAGATAATATAAAAGGATATTTGTTGCGATCGTTCTACGTTGACTTTCATGTACTCCTAATTTTTGTGTTTCGTTAATATAAACTATTGTGTGGCTCGCAGCGCCCAAAATTTATATTTTGGATATTGTTATTTCCTTTTTTATGGGAGTAACGGTCGGGTTACCTTTATTTTTTCCTGAAGCAGATTATTCTACAAATCGTTTTGCGATTTCTGTTTCATTCTATTGAGAGTCATTTTACCCCAATAAAGCTGTATTATCATAAATTGATGTATCGTTCAATTTAAGGTGAGTTGCTTCCATTTATCAATATCAGGCGATTCCAATTAGCTTATCCTGTTTTCCTTGAATCCATTTTCGATTAAGAACGGATTGAAGGCGGAGAAAGCCTGGCCTTCCAATTGTTCTGCCAGCCCAAAAGGCCGGGGAGAGCGATTGGTATGTCCAAAATTCTTTCGGGAAATATTTATCATTCTGCTTTTTGCTTGCGCTTCATTTGCAGGTTTTGCCCAAACATTAATATTGACAGGTAATTTAACTTCTGCAAATATAACATGTGCAAATTTATCAGGCTATACCACCCTGCAAATTGGAAATGGCACGATCCTAACGACTCTAACTGGATCTTTTGATTTAAGAACATGTTCTACACCAATTAATTTAGTTATTGAGAATAACGCAACCTGGGTTGTTGCAAATTCAACTTCAGTTTACTTAAAAGATGGCTCAAATATTACAATTCGTCCAGAAGGTAAGCTGGAAATGAATTCGCCTTGCTCCGCCTCTGCCCGAATTTACATTGGAAATTTAATGCTTGCGAGTTGTAATGGTAATGCAGGCGCTGTATTCGACTTTAGCCAAATGAACAATTTATTTACAGGTTCTGCATATTCGAACACACCTGTATGTTTAGGCGGAGATATTTATCTCTTTGCATATCCGCCTAATTCTCCAATTTATGATTCTTTTGCGTGGGCTGGACCGAATGGATTTAGTTCTAATGCTCAAAATCCCATAATAAATAATGCGACAAATCTAAATATTGGAGCCTACACGGTTACGATGAAAAGTACAAGTAATCCTAATATTGTTGCTTCAACTGTTGTTTCTTTAACTCCGTCACTAGGGAATAATTCAATTAGTGGCGGATCTTCACCTATTTGTTCAGGTTCTAATCCAGGGACTATTACCGGATCGACACCAACTGGTGGAGATGGAACTTATACATACTTATGGGAAAGTAGTACAATCAGTTCTACTTCTGGTTTTACTGATGCTGGTGGAACCAATACTGTGCTGAGTTATGCTCCTGGCAACCTTACACAAACTACATGGTTTCGCAGAGTCGCTTATTCTGGCGGGTGTAGTATTATTTCAAATGTAATCCAGATTGATGTAAATACACTATCAGTAGCTCCAACCGGTATTTCAGGGACTACTGCAATTTGTTTAGGAAATAGTACGACTTTGTCAATTGTAGGAGGTAGTCCTGGAACCGGGGCAGTTGCAGAATGGTTTATCGGAACATGTGGAGGTTCTCCAATTGGAACTGGATCAAGTATTACTGTTAATCCTATTGTAAATACATCGTATTTTGTAAGATATAGAGGAACATGCAATACTACAGCGTGCGTTTCAATTACAATAACTCTTTACTCAGCATTGGTTCCCGGTGCACACAACACAGTTCCGCTAACTGAATGTGCAGGTTACAATCCGGCTCAGTTAAGTTTTACAATACCGATTTCACGAGGTAAAATACCTTATACTTATCAATGGAGGTTAAACGGAACTGCAATTTTGGGCGAAACGAATGAAACGTTCAATCCTCCTCAATTAACAGTGTCTAATACATATAGCTACGATTGTGTGGTAAGTGATGATTGTGGCTCAAGTTTTACAACCACACCCAAAGTTATCGTAATTGTTGCCGACCCATCAGTTAGTATCGTTGGAAATGCCAGCATTTGCCAAAATGAAAGTACAACATTTACAGCCAATATTATAAATGGCACTGGTAGCTATGCATATCAGTGGAGATCAAGTCCTACTTTAGTTTCTCCGAACTGGACAGATATCCCTGGTGCAACCAATTCAACATTTAACCCACCGACAAATATCGACGGAACATATTATTACCAGGTTTTTATTGACCCGGCACATCCTGAATGCAATCAAACGACATCTCTTCCTTTCACTTTTACAGTCAAACCTCTGCCGATCACATCGAACATATATCATCACTAAACCATACGATCATGAAAAGGAACCACGCTAATCAAAAACCGATCAATCGTCCAACATTCAGACAAATGCGCCTGCTTGACTGGCTTACCAACCTGGAGCTTTCGGGTGGTTCGGGAGGCGAGGCAGCAGATTTGGCTCCCGGGGCCAAATCCGGCAGCATCGTGCTGCAAGTATTAAAACATGAATTAACAAAATTTCAAACCATAAAATTTACAACAATGAAAACCAAAAATCGAATGTTAAAATGGATGGCCATCCTTATTCTGCTTATGGCTGGTATAAATGGGGCTTGGGCGCAAGGACCATACCCCGATGACGCAACAACACAATATGTTTGTCTTTCTGATCCGAATCAACCCTATGGAGTAATTGATGTCCCAACTTCAACATTTAAGTGGACAATTAATGACTTAACGGTTTCTTCTGATTGGACTATTACCTCAACAGGTCATAATACAATATCTGTTTTGTGGAAAACGTCTGGAACTTATACAGTGCAGGTATTGGAAACTACAGCAGACAATTGTGCGCAACCAAATCCAGTCGAAGTCACTGTAATTGTAACAGATTTACCAACTGCAACTATATCGTACACAGGTTCACCATGGTGTAGCACGGAGACATCGGAGACAGTATCGCTGACAGGCACAGGAGCATATACAGGAGGAGTTTACAGTTCAACTGCAGGCTTAACAATTAATGCAAGTACTGGCGAAATAAATCCGTCTACAAGTACACCGGGGACATATACGGTTACTTATACAACTGTTGCAGGTGCAGGTTGTGGAACTGTGGATGCAACAACATCAGTGACCATAACAGATTTGCCAACGGCGACTATATCTTACACAGGTTCACCGTGGTGTAGCACAGAGACATCGGAGACAGTAACGCTTACAGGCACTGGAGCATATACAGGAGGAGTTTACAGTTCAACCGCGGGCTTAACAATTAATGCAAGTACTGGCGAAATAAATCCGTCTACAAGTACACCGGGGACATATACGGTTACTTATACAACTGTTGCAGGTGCAGGTTGTGGAACTGTGGATGCAACAACATCAGTGACCATAACAGATTTGCCAACGGCGACTATATCTTACACAGGTTCACCGTGGTGTAGCACAGAGACATCGGAGACAGTAACGCTTACAGGCACTGGAGCATATACAGGAGGAGTTTACAGTTCAACCGCGGGCTTAACAATTAATGCAAGTACTGGCGAAATAAATCCGTCTACAAGTACTCCGGGGACATATACTGTTACTTATACAACTGTTGCAGGTGCAGGTTGTGGAACAGTTACGACAACAACTTCGGTGACCATAACCGCCTTACCAACTGCGACCATATCTTACACAGGTTCTCCGTGGTGTACAGACGATATATCAGAGGCAGTAACGCTTACAGGCACTGGAGCTTATACAGGAGGAGTTTACAGTTCAACTGCAGGCTTAACAATTAATGCAAGTACTGGCGAAATAAATCCGTCTACAAGTACTCCGGGGACATATACAGTTACTTATACAACTGTTGCAGGAGCAGGCTGTGGAATAGTTACCACAACAACTTCGGTAATTATTTCCCCATTACCAGTTACTTCCCCAATCTATCACAACTAACCTAAACAGTTGAAATCATGTCCAGATTTATTCTGCATCATACAAAAAACCCATCGCCCGCTGCCTATACGGCAGTGGGGTTGTGGTGAGTGGTTTAGTCCATTCATCAGGGCTCCTGATTATAGCGCCATAACTGACGTTTCGAAAACCTCCATCGCAGATGTTCAAACGAATGCATCAGGCATGGGGAAGACGAACGCCTGCCCGACGCAGGCTGAGATTTTTTGTTCAGGATAAGGTTTAGAAGGAGATAAAAACCCTTTTCAAAAATGATAAGCATGAATACATCGTAATGATGAGCATGAATATGTCTCAATGATGAGCATGAATACATCTCAATGATGAGCATGAATACATCCTAATGATGAGCATGAATATCACTCAATGTTGAGCATGATTTTCTGAGCGTTTGAAGACGATGTTGAAAAGGGAACAGCAACGGTTCACCGAAAACAAAAAAAGCCCCTGAAGAAAGGATTTTCAGGAGCTTTGAAAGAGGATTAAAAGATTCAGCGTTCTACGAAGGTGGCTTGTGAAAGCGCGTCCCTCATGACCTTACCCGGGCGAAAACGAATGTTGACAGATGTGATGTTATTCGCGTTGCAGGCGGCTTCGCTATCGGCTCCCTCCGAATTAACGGTAAGCTGGAAAGAGCCCCAGTCGCCTATTTGTACGGTGTAACCGTCTAACAACGACTGGATAATAACAGCCTTTAACTCGTCAATCACTAAACTGGCTTCGCCTCTGCTCAGCGTGGTATTCTTTGTCAGAGCTTCAGCGATTTCTTTTTCGCCTTTTTGTTTCACACGGTTGGTTACAATGTACCATTTCCGGGAAGCTTCCGGGTCACGAGGATTAAATCGCTGTGTTTTTGAATATAATATCGACATAATTATTGATTTTAAGTTTGTAATTAATCTTGAATAAATGAATGGGGAAAAGGTATGTAAAAGTGAATCAGACCAAATCGTAACGCTCGGGAACCCCACTCGCGACAAACATATACCAATGAATGACCATACAGGACAATCGCAAGTGGGAGGAAATTAAACTGAAGTTCATGATTTCTGGTTCAAAAGTGAAATACAATTTATAAAATATCATTGATAAAAATTGCCTGCTTAACAACATTACTTTCGATTTCATTTTTAAATTCTATGCTTAAACAGTACCGAGCTATTGTATTGCTTTTTGCCTTGCTTTCCACTGCCATACAGGCGATGGCTCAGATCGCCATGGCTGAAAAGGTTTGCCTTGGGATCGAACGTCGCTACTGGGTAAACGGCACTGCCGGATCGACTTATACCTGGAAGTTAGACGGAGTTGTGCAAAGTTCGACGGCTGAATCTGTAAATATACTCTGGACCAAACCGGGCGAATATACCCTCGAAGTTCAGGAACATGGCGTTCGCTGCGACGGCGAAGTCCAATCAGGATTAATTACCGTTTATGACCAACCAACAGCCTTTGCCGGAAATACCCTAAACAGTTGCTCGGGCTCAGCAGTAAGCCTGACAGAAGCCACTGCGCAAAACTTCAGTACATTGCAGTGGACGAGTTCAGGAGATGGTACTTTTAATGATGCAACAACATTAAACCCAACATATACTCCCGGCCCAAATGATATTATTTCAGGAGTAGCAATTTTAACCCTAACCGCTGACGGCCTTGGCGAAAGTGCGACCTGTACACCTGCTATGTCAACGGTCAGGGTAAACATTGTGAAACTGGAAGCTGTAGTTTCTCCCACCAACGTTACCTGTTATGGAGCAAAGGATGGCAAAATTGAGATTGTTAATCCAGCCGGTGGCTCCGGAAATTATCAATTTACAATCGATGGTACCGTCTGGGCAACTTCAACGGATTATAACAATCTTGGTCCGGGCATTTATGTCGTTCAGATGCGCGATCAGACCATGCCACGCTGCATCGCAACGCTGGCAACACTTACCATTACCGAACCCGAACCGCTTGCTGCTTCAACCCGGCACACCGATGCCACCTGTTTGGGTAACGACGGAACCATCACCATCATCAATCCTTCAGGTGGCTCCGGAAGTTATGAATATTCCATTGGCGGAGGCTGGTTCAATGGGTTCTTTGCCGGATTGGTGCCGGGAACTTATACCGTTCAGATGCGCGATGCCAATGTTCCCGACTGTCGTGCAGACATTGGATCGGTAGTTATTTTCAAACCAGAGCCAATAGCTGCCAAAGTTTCGCTGACCAATGTAAGTTGTTTTGACGGAACCGACGGTCGTATTTCGATAACCGACGCGGTGAATGGTTCAGGAATTTATGAATTCAGCATCGATGGAACAAACTGGATTCCTGAAAACGACTTGCCGTTCGATAATTTGCCTGCCGGGAATTATGTGGTACGAATGCGTGATTTTAACGCCAGAGTCTGTGTCATCATTCTTTCAAACAGCACGCTGACACAACCTGAACAGCTAACAGCCGCGAATACTTCGACCAACGTTTCCTGTTTTGGAGGCAGCGACGGAACCATAACGGTAATAACTCCAAAAGGTGGCTCCGGAAAGTATGAGTTCTCTGTTGATGGAGTAAACTGGCAGACAAGCCCGTCATTTACCGGATTGTTTGCCGGAACATATATTCTTCAAATGCGCGATTTCAATGCGGTTTCGTGCGTCAGAATGATTAATGAAGTGACGATCACTGAACCTTTGCAACTGGAAGCCACTGTGAATTCGACTGATATTACCTGTTACGGTTCAGGCGACGGAACCATTACAATCAGTAATCCTAAAAACGGGTTCCCACCTTACCAGTTTACCATCGATGGAAGCAACTGGTCGGGTAGTGGCTTGTTTACCGGACTTGGGCCAAAGTCCTGGCCGGTGCAGATGCGAGACTCTAAAGGGTGTATGCAGGATCTTGGAACTGTTGTCGTTGTTGAGCCTGATCCGTTGAGCGCCACGGTTGCTTCAACCAATGTCACCTGTTTGGGCAACGATGGAACCATAACCATTACCAATCCTGAAAGTGGTTCAGGATTCTATGAATACTCCATCGACGATACGAACTGGTTCGCCAGTGGATCATTTACCGGGTTGGTGGCTAAAACATATTCGGTTCAGATTCGCGATGCCCATTTAATTACCTGTAAACGAAACATTGTCACCCTTACGATTACTGAACCTGAACCCTTACTGGCCGCTGGCACGGTAACAAATGTAACCTGCTTCGGTGGAGACGATGGACAGATAACAATTTCGAATGCAATGGGTGGCTCCGGAATTTATGAATACAGTATTGACGGAAACAATTGGCAGTCAACGACAGTTTTCAGCAATTTGATGAAGCGAAGCTTTACGGTCGGGATGCGCGATGTGATGGCTAAAAATTGTGAGGCAACAATAGGTACTTTCGAAGTTTTTCAGCCCAATATGCTATATGCAAAGGCCGTTCCATCAGATGTGACCTGTTACGAGGGCGACAATGGTTACATTAGCTTTAATGATCAAAGTGGTGGTTCGGGAAGTTACGAATACTCCGTAAACGGCACCGACTGGTTTCCGACGAAGATTGATCAGTTGAAAGTTGGCATCTATACGGTTCAGATACGCGATGCTGCTGCCCATGCTTGTGTGATCACCCTTCAGACGGTTGAATTGAAGCAGCCTGAAGGAATTATTGCCCAGGTTGATCCGACCAACGTGACCTGCTTTGGCGGAAGCGACGGAACCATCACGATCTCGAAACCTTTAAATGGCACAGCACCCTACCAATACAGTATGGACGGTGGCCTCACCTGGCAAACAGATGGAACCTTCTACGGATTGCCGGCAAAAACCTACGATCTGATGGTGATTCAGGACGTAAATGCCTGTGCGGCAAAATTGCAGTCGGTGGCCATCACGCAACCCGAAAAGCTTGAAGCAACGGTAACGCGAACGAATGAAACCAACCCTGATGCCTTGGACGGAACAATTACTGTCGCCGGAACAAAAGGCGGATCGGGCGAGTATCAGTTTAGCATTGGTCAGGATATCTGGCAGAATTCTCCGGTGTTCACCAATCTTGCTCCCGGGAATTACATTGTCCAGGTACGAGATGGTAACGCCATTGACTGTTTGATCAACATTCCGGTTATCATTCTTCCAGCCGGAGCAATTAAGGCCAAATACACAACTACCGACATTAGTTGCTACAATGGAAATGATGGCAGCATTACCTTTACCGAAACTTCAGGAGCAACGAATTACCAATTCAGCATCACGGGTGGAAGTTCCTGGCAATCGTCTCCATATTTCACGGGTTTGAGTGCCCAAAGTTATGCACTGATGGTTCGTAATGCCGATGTTCATGAGAATAGCTCCGACCTTGGCTCGGTTGACCTAAAACAACCTGCAATTTTGAGTGCAATTGTGAATGCGGCCAGTGAATCGTTTGCCGGGGCAGGCGATGGGTCGTTGACAATCACGTCGCCCAAAGGTGGCTCGGGTGAATATATCTTCAGTCTTAACGGAACAACGTGGGGATCAAATCCGGTGTTAACAGGCTTATCAGCAGGAACTTATTTGGTCTGGATTCAGGATAGAAATGCTCCGGACTGCAAAGTGTCGATACAAAAAATTATACAACCTGCAGGGGCACTCTCAGCCGAAGTATATTCCATGAATATCAGTTGTAACGGTAAAAACAACGGAAACATCACCATAACCAATCCTTCAGGTGCAGGCAGCTACGATTTCAGTATCGACGGAATCAACTGGCAGCAAAACGGTAATTTCAACGGTTTGGAAGCAAAAATATACAGTCCGATGCTGCGCGACCGGTCTGTTCCGGCCAACGTGGCTTCATTGGGCGAAGTTACGATTACAGAACCCAAAGTACTGGAAGCATACTATAGCACTAATCTTCCGCTTTGTGCCGGTAACAGTGGCTCAGTGGTCATTCGTTCCAGGGGAGGTACAGGGTCCGTTGTTGGAACCGGAACTTATGTGATGGCTGCGGGTGAAAAGAAGACATTTACGGTTATTGACGAAAACGGTTGTACCGATGAGATCAGTTACACCATGCCCGCTCCATCGAAAATTGTTGCAACGGCCACTGTAATCCAACCCAAATGTTCGTCCGACAATGGAACAGTTACCGTGAAAGCCACCGGTGGAACCGGAATTTATACTGGGGCTCAAACCTATACCGTACAACCTGGAAAGGCGTATAGTTTTATTGTTACCGACAACAACGGATGCGTTTCGAACCTGATTAGCGGTGTCATGGGGGCTGCTCCTGCAAAACTGGAAGCATCAGCAGTTACAACAGACCCGTTGTGCTATGGTCTCAAAGGCTCAATTACAGTTACGGCCAAAGGAGGTTCAGGTACTTATTTGTATCAGTGGAACGATCCGGCCGGTCAAACCACGCGAACAGCAACTGGACTGGCGCCTGGTCTTTATACTGTTTCAGTAACCGACGATAAGGGCTGCGGGCCGGTATCTGTTTTGGCCTTGGTAAAAGAACCATCTGCAATTACAGCCAGTGCCGCAGTCACTGTTCAGCCAACCTGTTTTGCTCCGGAAGGAACCATTGAAGTTACAGAGCCACTTGGTGCGGAATATGAATACAGCCCTGATGGAGTGACTTACCAGAGTAGTCCGGTGCTGACAGGATTAGCGCCTGGAAATTATTTAGTTAAAGTTCGCGAAGTTGCTTCCGGATGTGAATCACTGGCTATTGCCTTAACCATCGATCCGGTTCCGGCAGTTTCAGAAATACTGGATGTTCAGGTGACTGTGCAGCCAACCTGTTTGAAACCAACCGGTGCGCTGGAAGTTTTGTCTCCAATCGGAGCCGACTATGAATACAGCCTCGATGAGATCACATATCAGGATAGTCCAAACTTCGGAAATCTGGCTCCGGGCAATTATTCAATCACGTTAAGAGTCAAGTCAACAGGATGTAAATTGGCTTCGTCTGGTTTAACAATTAACCCTGTTCCTCCTGCTCCTGAAGCTCCAACAGCAAGTGTGACCGTTCAACCCGATTGTTTCGTTGCAACCGGAACCATCCGGATAACTGTGCCAGCGGGTGCAGCTTATGAATACAGTGTGGACGGAACGAATTACCAGGCCAATCCGGTATTCACTAATTTGTTGCCGGGTAACTATTCAGTTTCCGTAAAAGAAATTGCTACCGGCTGCGAATCAGCTGCGACTAGTTTAACCGTAAATACTGCTCCTTTGGTTCCGGAAGCTCCGGTAAGTAAAGGTGATCTTTCAGAATGTGCGGAAACTCCGGTACAAACGCTCAATGCCAATGCCGCAATTGTTCCCGTGTCCGGAATTTCGATAAGCTGGTTCGACAGCCCTGAGGGCGGAAGTAAAGTGGGTTCGCCAACGTTGAATACTATTGGAACAAGAACGTTCTATGCCGAAGCGGGTAATGGCATTTGCACCAGTCGGTCGCGAACTGTGGTAACGTTAACGATTGCTCCGATTCCGCCAACGGCTGTTGCCAGTGTAACGGTGAACCCAACCTGCAACTTCCCCAACGGAACCGTTGTGGTTTCCAGTCCAGCCGAAGGGACAGGCTATGAATACAATATCGATGGCGGGGCTTATCAGGCTTCAGCAACATTTGCAACCCTGAAATGGGGAGATCATTTTGTTCGGGTCCGACAGGCCGGTTCAGGATGCGAATCAGCAACTGCAACATTGGTCACCGTGCCAGCTATTCCACCGGCTCCCATACTTGCTGTAACTGCCATTGAAAATGCAATTTGTTACGGTGGCAATGGCAGTATCTCGTTCAGCTTGGTGAACGCAACGGATGGAATTTATAGGCTGAATTATGATGGGGGTGCATTTACCAATGTCAGTTTCGTAGGAGGAGTGGCAAAGGTAGTTGCCCTTGGAGGAAACTACGGCAACATCACCATCGAAGCCAATGGGTGTACTTCAGGCGAAATAATAAATGTTACTGTGGGTCAGCCGGGTCAGATTTTAATCAAAGAGTCGATTACCGAAATTGATTTGAAGACACATCGAAAAGGTGCGATTGACCTTTCAGTAAGTGGCGGCTCAGGATCATACAGCTATCTATGGAGCACAGGCGAAACAACGAAGGATATTCAAAACCTGAATGACGGATCGTATAGTGTGACTGTTACTGATCAGAGTGGGTGTACGCAAACGAAGCGGATTACCATTCCAATTCCGAATTTTCCTCCTGTAGCCGTGTTTGATCAGGTTGCGGTTGGTTGTGATTCCAAAACCGGTAGTTTGGTAGGCAATGATTATGATCCTGATGGCGATCCGTTCTATCTGGATCCTGTTCCGGTTGTTAAACCTTTGCATGGCAGCCTGACGTTGAATACAGATGGCTCGTTTGTATATCAGGCTGATTTGGATTTTACCGGCAATGATTTTTTCAGTTATGCCATTTACGATGCCAAACATTATCAAGGCGATACAGCCGAAGTTGTTGTGAATATTATTGCTGATAAAGATTGCGACGGAATACCAGACGATATCGATCCTGATTCGGACGGCGATGGAGTATTGAATGGCGATGAAGGTGGTTATAGCGCTGATACCGATGGAGACGGGATTCCAAATTACCTGGACATTGACTCGGATAACGATGGGATTGTCGATAACATTGAAGCTCAAAGTACTGCTGCTTATATTCCACCACTATTTATGGATACCGACGGCGATGGGCTGGATGACGCCTACGATTCGGATCAAAAAGGGACTACCATTGTTCCTGTGGATACCGATGGAGATGGAATTCGTGATTTTATGGATTTTGATTCGGATAATGATTTGGTACCAGACTATATCGAAGGTAACGACGCCGACAGCAACGGGAAAGCTGATGTAATCGCTTCAGGAAAAGACTCGGATAACGATGGACTTGATGACGCTTTTGATACCGTGAACCGATACACTTCTTCAGAAAATGTGATTGGAAGCAATGCACCAATGCAGGATTTTGATTTTGATGGCATCCGCGACTGGCGCGACGAAAACGATGACGACGATTTGTACCTGACCAGGTTCGAAGATTTAAATGCCGACGGTGATTACAGCAATGATGATACTGATCATGACGGACATCCGGAATACCTGGATTATGGCCGCGATTGTGACTTGTTCATTCCAAATATCTTCACTCCAAACAAAGACAATATCCATGATTATTTTGTGATTTACTGCATCGAACATTATCCAAATGCCAAGATCTATATTTTCGACCAGAACGGCAATAAGGTTTTTGAAAAAGACCATTACGGAAATCTTGAGTTCTGGGGAACTGTTGATCAGGCATGGTGGAATGGAAAGAATCAGTTTGTGGGTATAAGCGGCAGTGCGGTGCCAGTCGGCACATATTATTACGTCCTTAATTTAGGAAACGGCGAAGTAAAGAAAAGTTATGTGTTTGTTTCCTATTAATGGTCCAGTCAATAAAAGTTCGTTGGCATGTTAATACAGTCCATAAACAAATAACAATAGAACGGAAAAGCGAATAAACCTCTATTTGGACCGAAAGCTTCAGTTTTTTAAGTGAAATTTTTCAATAGATTAATCCAATCAATGTTTCGCAGAATACTTCAAAGGCTATTTTTATTGCTGACATTTTGTGCTGTTTTTGAACAGCAGACTTCAGCTCAGGATTACCCAACGCTGTTGCAATATGTCACCAATATGCAAACGATTAATCCTGCTTATGTGGGGATCTGGGATAAATCTGTCTTGTTATTATCAACGCGGACCAACTGGGTTGGAATAAACGGAGCTCCAGTTACGCAATACATTAATTATTCCACTCCGGTAAAAGAACAGAAAAGCGGCCTGGGAATTAGCCTTCAACGCGTGGTCATTGGTCAGGAGAAAAAGATTTTTCTGACGGGTGATTATTCCTACAGGCTACGGATGGACATGACCCATTATCTTCAGTTAGGTTTTCGCGCCGGAATTGTGAATTACGATAACAATCTTAAAAATTATCAGCCTTATCCCGATTATATTCCAGACCCAAATATAGTATTGGATGTAAAAATGCATAACATGACGGTTTTCGGAATCGGGGCCGTCTATTTTAGCGAGAATTATTATCTGAGTCTTTCTATTCCGCAGATCATTGGCAATACGTTTAAAGTGAACCAGACGAATTTCATGTCGTCATCGGATTATAAGACGCTATACATCAGCACCGGTTATATTTTTGGTACGCCCGGGAGGGTTCGCATCCGGCCTAATTTAATGCTTGCAGGCGCAAAGGGGCAACCTGTTTATGGCGATGTGGGGGGTATTGTTTATTTGCCACCTGTTTTGCAGTTCGGGCTTAACATCAGGAGTACAGGACTGGTATGCATTTTCAGCCAGTATCAATTGTCCGACAGGTTAAAAATAGGTTATGCTATCGATTATTCGGTTACCTCGGATATTCGCAGATTTCAATTGGGGACGCACGAAATCTTCGTCGGCTACGATTTTAATGTTTACAAGAGGAAATCAACACGAACAAACTACTTTTAGGCAGGGACTTTGGTCCCTGTTTTCGTTTTCCGGCATTTAGTGTTATTTTCGGCACGAATAACGAAAAAGCAAGAGCGATTTATGGAGATTATTCTGGTTGCTGATCAAAAGACGATCGATGCATTCCACAATTTGCCCGTACAAATTTACAAAGCAGATAAAAACTGGGTGCCACCGTTGCGAATGATGATCGAAGATATTTTTAATCCGGAGAAAAATGCCGGGTTTGTGCATGGTGATGCGATGCGTTGGTTGGTGAAGGACGAAGAGAAGTTTATTGGACGAATTGCCGCGTTTTACGATAGAAGTAAAATTGAAAAAGGGAAGGAACCTGCCGGAAATATCGGCTTTTTTGAATGTTTTGATAATCAGAAAGCTGCTGGTTTGTTGTTTGATACCGCAAAAAACTGGCTGACGACCAAAGGTTTTACGGCAATGGATGGTCCGGTTAATTTTGGCGAAAATTTTTTCAACTGGGGCTTGCTGGTCGAAGGTTATCAACAGCAGGGTTTCGGAATGCAGTATAATTTACCCTATTATAAGCGGCTTTTCGAAAAATATGGGTTTCAGACTTATTACAAGCAATTAAGTTACCATCTGGATATAACCAGCCCCGATCTGCCGCAAAGGTTCTGGGATATTGCTGCGTGGGTTGCCAAAAAGAAAGATTTTCAGTATAAAACATTTTCGTTTAAAGAGCAGGAGCGATGCATTGCTGATTTTATTTCGATTTATGAGCAAGCCTGGGGAAAGCATACCAATTATAAACCCATCGATCCCAACGACTTGAAAACACTGATCAGGGATGCGAAAATTGTTCTGGAGGAAGATTTTATCTGGTACGTTTATTTTAAAAACGAACCCATCGCTTTTTTCATGATGATACCAGATTTGAATCAGATTTTAAAACTGCTGAAAAACGGAAAGTTAAATCTGGTCAATATTCTGAAGTTGATTTATTACCGAAAAACCAGGAAGATAAATCGTTGCAGGGTGCTTGTCATGGGAGTTATTCCCAGGTTTCAGGGAAAGGGAATTGAATCGGGATTGTTCTATCAGTTAAGGCAGGTAATGCTGAAAAAGCCCTGGTACCGGGAAATGGAATTGAGTTGGGTGGGAGATTTCAATCCCAAAATGATTGCTCTTTTTAACTCGGTTGGAGGTCGCCATGTCAAAACGCATGAAACTCTTCGCTATCTGTTTGACCGGAACAAGCCATTCGAAAGATTGCCCATCATAGAAGAATGACTTCGCATGAATTTAATAGCTAAAATGTTGTAAATTGTCAAACAAAAAATAGGGCCATGCAAATCATACAAGTTTCTGATAAACAATCGATAAAACAATTTCATCAACTTCCGCACCTGATTTATCGTGACGATCCGAATTGGTCGTGCCCGTTGCATGGAATGGTTGAAGATGTTTTTAGCCCGGCTAAAAATCCGTCGTTCAAAAGCGGAGAGGCTAGTCGTTGGATTGTTGTTGATGAGAAAGGCGAGGTTTATGGTCGTATTGGTGCTTTTTACAGCCGGAAAAAGGCGCATACATTCGATCAGCCAACGGGTGGTTGTGGTTTTTTTGAGTGTTTCAACGACCAGGTTGCTGCCAATATGTTGTTCGATGCAGCGCGAAACTGGCTCAGTGAAAGAGGTATGGAAGCGATGGACGGCCCGGTAAACTTTGGCGAGAATTACATGAACTGGGGACTTTTGGCCGACGGATTCATGCATCAGGGATTTGGAATGCCATACAATTTGCCATACTATGTCGACCTCTTCCGGAATTATGGATTTGAAATTTATTTCCAGCAATACAGTTATCATTTGGATTATTCAAAGCCTTTTCCGGAACGTTTCTGGAAAATTGCCGGTTGGGTAGCGCAAAAACCGGGCTATTCGTTCGAGCACTTCTCGTTTGACAAAGTAGAAAAATTTATCGACGATTTCTGTTACATCTACGATGAGGCCTGGCGGCACATGGAACATTTTCAACCGTTGGATAAAGAAGAAATTCGTGATTTTATTCAAACGTCGAAAGCTATTCTCGATCCTGAAATGGTTTGGTTTGCCTACCACGACGGAGTTCCGATCGCTCTGTTTGTGATGATTCCCGATATCAATCAAATCCTGAAGAAGTTGAACGGTAAGTTGAATTTTATAAATATGCTGAAGTTTTTGTATTACAAGAGCAAAAAAACAATGACACGAACCCGTATTCTCATTATGGGAGTAACGCCAAAATATCAGAAATCGGGAATTGAATCGGCTATTTTCTGGCATCAGGACAAGTTAATGAAACACAAACCGCAATATACAGAAGTTGAATTGTCGTGGGCCGGAGACTATAATCCAAAAATTATTGCTCTGTATAAGTCGGTTGGCGGTGTTCATGTGAAGACACATTACACTATGCGTTATCTTTTCGACCGGACTAAACCTTTTAAAAGAGCCCCAATTCTTGGACTTGAGTAATAAATTCGTAAAATCAGGAATTTATAAAAAGAAATATTTGGAAATTACATTCCTATATGTAACTTTGCAAGCCGTTAAAAAATAAAAGTAAAGAGATTAAAAAATGAAAAAAGGGATACATCCAGAAAATTATCGTACTGTTGCATTCAAAGATATGTCAAACGGTCATGTATTTATTACCAAATCGACTGTTAACACAAAGGAAACAGAAGAGGTAGACGGAGTTGAGTACCCAGTGGTAAAACTTGAAATTTCAAGTGCATCGCACCCTTTCTATACAGGTAAAATGAAACTTGTTGATACTGCAGGACGTGTTGATAAATTCAATTCACGCTATCAAAAACACATGGACAGCAGAAAAAAATAATTCTGTTTGTTTAAAAATATTTGGAAAGCTTCGCATTGTCGAGGCTTTTTTTGTTTTTATGCTTTCCCAATTCAAAAAATTGTTGGAGGTTTTTCGGCCGACCTTGCCAACAAATGTTTTTTTGACTGTTGGTTGATCAAACCGATCGTTTGGCATGGCTATTGCAAAAATCAGTACCGACATTTTTGACCCGCCTTTAGGCGTCAGTATGTCAGGCAAAAATTAGCTTGAATACGAATAACGAAAACAATTGACAATGCAAAATATACTAATTTCCAGTATAATGGACGATGAAAATGAATTCATTCCGATTCTTACTGACGAGGATGAATCAGAATTGACAAATGTTGAAGTTCCTGACAATTTGCCAATTTTACCTTTAAGGAATACAGTGATGTTTCCGGGTGTGGTAATGCCGATCACTGTTGGACGGCAAAAATCGCTTCAGCTAGTTCAGGAAGTATACCGGGGCAACCGTTTGCTTGGAACAATCGCCCAAAAAGACAGCAATGTTGATGATCCGGCGCAAAATGATTTGTACCAGACCGGAACTATAGCCCAGGTATTAAAAATTCTGGAAATGCCTGATGGTACGACCTCTGTCATTATTCAGGGGAAAAGGCGATTTGAAGTAGTTGAGTATACACAGGACTTTCCCTACCTGAAAGCGCATGTGACACCTATCGATGATGTTCGACCACAGGAAGATACCGTTGAATTTTCTGCAATTGTAGGTTCACTGAAAGACCTTTCGATAAAAATTGCACAGTTTTCCATGCACATTTCTCCGGAAGCCTCATTTGCGGTTAAAAATATCGAAAACTCAACTTTCCTGATCAATTTTGTCTGTTCGAATACCGATCTTAAGGTTGAGGAAAAGCAAATCCTTTTGGGAATTAGTGATATTAAAGAGCGTGGAATTCAGGCTATTAGTTATTTGGTTCGCGAAGTTCAGATGGCTGAATTGAAACGCGATATTCAGACCAAAGTTAAAGCCGAACTTGATCAGCAGCAACGTGAATATTTGCTGAATCAGCAAATGAAAACCATTCAGGATGAATTGGGTGGAAATCCGGCAGAACAGGAAATTCAGGATTTTAAAGAACGGGCGAAAGAGAAGAACTGGAGCGAAGAGGCAGCCAAACATTTCGACAAGGAAGTGCACAAGCTTTCACGTTTGAATCCGGCTGCTGGCGAATATTCAGTTCAATTTGCCTATTGTCAGACTTTGCTCGATCTTCCGTGGAACGATTTTACCGAAGACAATTTTGACCTGAAACGTGCCGAAAAAGTGCTTGATGAAGACCACTATGGTTTGGAAAAAGCCAAAGAGCGCATTATGGAACATTTGGCGGTTTTGAAACTAAAAAATGATATGAAGGCGCCTATTCTTTGTTTGTACGGCCCTCCCGGGGTTGGCAAGACGTCATTGGGACGGTCGATTGCAAAGGCTTTGGGGCGGAATTATGTGCGCATGAGTTTAGGCGGGCTGCACGATGAAGCGGAAATTCGCGGCCATCGTAAAACATACATTGGTGCCATGCCGGGACGAATTTTGCAAAATATCAAAAAGGCAAAATCTTCGAACCCAGTTTTTATTCTTGACGAACTGGATAAAGTATCCAAAGATTTTCATGGCGATCCTGCTTCTGCGTTGCTTGAAGTTTTGGATCCCGAGCAAAATTTCGAGTTCCACGACAATTACGTGGAACTGGAATATGATTTGTCAAAAGTCATGTTTATTGCAACCGCCAACACCCTCAATACCATTGCTCCAGCTCTGCGCGACAGGCTCGAACTGATTGAAGTTAGCGGATACCTGGTTGAAGAGAAAATTGAAATCGCCAAACGGCATTTGATTCCAAAGCAACTCGAAAATCATGGTGTAAGGGCAGATCAGGTGAAATTTTCCAATGAAGTTATTCAGCATGTGATTGAAAACTACACCCGCGAATCGGGCGTGCGTGATCTCGATAAAAAGATTGCCAGAATTGTTAGGCGCGTGGCTAAAAAAATCGCATTCGAAGAAAAGTACAAAGTGAAACTCACGAAGGAAGATGTTCGGGAATATCTTGGAGTTCAGACTTATTCGAAGGAAATTTACCAGGGAAATACGTTTGCCGGTGTGGTTACAGGTTTGGCCTGGACGGCTGTTGGCGGCGAAATTTTATACGTTGAAACCAGTCTGAGCAAAGGAAAAGGTTCTCTCACGCTGACCGGGAATCTGGGAGATGTGATGAAGGAATCTGCCATGCTTGCCCTCGAATATCTTCGTTCGCATGCCGAACAAATGGGAATTAATCCTGAAGTTTTTGACAAGTACAATGTCCATGTCCATGTTCCTGAAGGCGCGATTCCGAAAGATGGTCCGTCAGCGGGAATTACGATGGTGACCTCAATTGCATCAGCGTTCACGCAACGGAAAGTTCGTGAAAATCTGGCCATGACCGGCGAAATAACATTGCGAGGCAAGGTTTTGCCAGTTGGTGGAATCAAGGAAAAAATACTGGCAGCCAAGCGCGCCGGCATTCGCGAGATCATATTGTCAGAAGCCAACAGGAAAGACCTGGAGGAAATTAAGGAAGTTTACATTAAAGGATTGGTTTTCCATCATGTGGAAACCATTCAGGAAGTCATAAAAATTGCTTTGCTGGATGCAAAAGTTGAAAATCCGCTGCAAATAGCATAGTGGAGTTGCTTTTGATAATAGCGAACGGCGGACAATTTGCAATTGCCCGCCGTTCGTATTTTAAGTCAGCGTTAAACATTCTGAAAGAGATTGTATTTATCCAAATGGATTAGCTGGCTTCGTGAAATTGGCTCTTCAACAGTCGTCTGATTGTAGCTAATTATACATTTATGGCTTTTCTTGTCAACTCGCTTCAGATAATTCAGATTTATATAGGTCGACCGGCTGATTTGGAAAAAAGCCTGAGAGTTTAACAGTTCGGCAACTTTATACAGATTCCGGGTTATGGTTTCCGACGTTCCGTCCTGTAGAAAGATGCTACAGTTGTTGGATTTAGATTTCAGAACTACAATATCTTTCAAATCAACAATCAAAATTCCGGTCGTAGATGGAAGCTTAATTTTCGGACTGTTTGCCTGCGAATGAATAAAAGTATCAAGTTTTCGTTCCTGCTTTTTCTTTTCGGTTTTTTTCCTGAATTTCGCAATTACAATTTCTAAATCGCTACTGCAAAATGGTTTAGTCAGAAAATCAAGAGGTTCTACGCCAAGGGCATCGTAGGCATAATGCTGGTGAGCAGTTGTAAATACAATTTCGGAGTAAAAATTTTCAGAATGTATTTTGTCGGCAACCTGAAGCCCATTCATGTCAGGCATATCAATATCCAGAAAAACGAGTTCAGGTAACATTTCATTCACCAATTCAAGCCCTTTTATTGCGTGATTTTCTTTTCCCACAACTT
Source organism: Prolixibacteraceae bacterium (assembly GCA_963677955.2). Lineage (GTDB taxonomy): Bacteria > Bacteroidota > Bacteroidia > Bacteroidales > Prolixibacteraceae > Aquipluma. The sequence goes on along the minus strand of CAXXQR010000001.1, from coordinate 502,092 downwards.
CAATAAAAGGGAAGTGCCTGAGATACATTTCCAGCAGATTAATGGCATCAGGCTCATCATCAATAATGATTGCTGTAATGTTTGCTGAATCCATATTTGAGCTATTCTGAATCAAAATTAATCAGGTTTTTAATTTGTTGTTTTGAACCTTTTACTACGTATTCTTTTCCGTTTGAAGACAAAATAATTGTATTGTTCGATCTGGAAATTTTTCGGATAAACTTTTGGTTGATTAAATATGAGCGGCTTACACGTAAAAAATTAAACTGGCGTAGAATTTCTTCAAGTTTCGAAAGGAAAAGGTAACTTAGTTCAGTCCGTTCGTTGCTCAGGTGCAGTTCTGTACAAAAACCATCGGCTTTACAATACAAAATTTCTTCCGGATCAACAATCAGATATCCTTTTGTGGTTTGAAATCTTAGCCTGGTTTCTTCCGGCGTCTTTTGTATAATCTCGTTAATCCTTGACTGAACATTAGTTTGTTTGATCAGGCTAATTTTGTCGATTACCTTATCCAGATCTTCTTTTGAAACAGGTTTTAAAAGGTAGTTAAAGATTCCGTTCCGAATGGCGGTTGCTGCATAATCTTTAGTTTCCGAAACTATAATAATAGTAGTTTCCGTGAGTTTGGTCTGGATAAATTTAAGAAGATCTTTGCCTGAATTTCCCTTGGGTGGATATTCAAAAAGTACAATGTCTGGAATGAAATTTATTATCTTCAATATTGCCTGATCCGAATCAGCAGCGGTTTCGATTCCTGAAATCAATGGGTTGGCGCCAAAAATATCAAGCAATAGATTGAGCGAATCGATCTCACTTTCAATGATTAATGCAAATATTTTATGATTATTCATTACAATAAATCATTACTTTTTTGAATAGCTCTAAAGATAGCAATATCTGAATTTCAACATGTAATATATCGGGGAAATTATGATTTATTAACTTCACATTCCTGACAATATTTGAATCATGAAATTAAACAATATCCATATTGTCAAAGTTGTTTTCTAAATCAATTGCTGTTCTAACAGAATTCCCTGCTCTTTTGGTAAACCTTAACCATTTTGTGTGTGTTTTGTTTAACAGTTCTGATAAGTTTAAAAATAGATTGCCTGAAATATTGATTCCTGTTCGAGGCTTGTTTTCGGAAATTTAAAAATATGTGATTGAATTTATCTAACTGAAAAATATTTGTCATTAATAAAGTCGAATCAACTGGTGGCGCCTATTTTCGAAAGCAGCTTAAATGTCAACGAATTAATCTTATTTTAATTTGTTCAACATTTGTTTTGGCAACTTTGACAAATCTGTTGCGATTTTTTTTATATTTAAAGGGGAAACCATTACATCACTTGATTGTTATGATGGAAGTTTTTAAAATGGTTTCATTTAATATTAAATACTAATCCTATTTGAATGAGAAAAGTTATACTTCTCCGGCATTTCCCTCTAAAATTGAAAACATTTATTTCCCTGTTATTTTTGTCGTTTATTTTAATTTCGGGTTATGAATTAAAGGCCCAGACAACTGAAGATGAGGAGGAGTCTGGAATTTCGGAACATCAACATCACAATGACCTTCAGCGAGGTGAACGATTCTTTAAAGGCCTTTTGCCAAAGGATCGCAAATACGAATCGTGTGAATCATGCCATATTCTGACGAAATCGGATACCATGAACTGGAATCCTTCGGCTATGGATATAGCAAAAAAATACGCCGGAAAGGATTTTTCTGATTTTCAGACTGCCGTAATGCAGCCCAATGGTGTTAAGATGGAAGCATCGCATAAAAACTTCCAGATTGAAGAAGAAGACCTTAAAAAAGTTAAACTTTATCTGGACGAACTGGCTAAAACCGGTCCTCCCGCAATTGGCCCAACTGTTGACCAGATCATGATCTTTATTTTTCTGGGTTTGCTAATGCTCTTAGCATTGATCGATCTGATCTTCACACACAAGATCAAATACAAAATTATCACCGTTGCCATTTTACTTATTGCACTTGGTGTACAGGCTAAAATGGTTGCCGAAGCTGCCATGAATTTGGGTCGTTCTCAAAATTATGCGCCAGATCAACCCATCAAATTCTCACATAAAGTGCATGCCGGTGCAAATAAAATCGATTGCAAGTATTGCCATACAACGGCTGAGTATAGCAAGTCGGCTGGCATACCAGCCATGGAAGTGTGTATGAACTGTCATATTTTGGTTCGTGAAGGAAGCCGTTCAGGTAAATTCGAAATTGCCAAAGTAGTTGAAGCCAACGAAACCAAGACTCCCGTTCAGTGGGTTCGCTTGCACAATTTGCCCGATCATGTTTTCTTTAGCCATGCTCAGCATGTTGGCGTTGCCAAAGTCGATTGCCAGAAATGTCACGGACAAGTTCAGGAGATGGACATCATGCGCCAAAATAGCGATTTGTCGATGGGTTGGTGTATCAACTGTCACCGCGACACCAAAGTGAACTTTAAGGATAATGCCTATTACGATAGCTACCTGAAGCTGCACGATGAATTAAAATCGGGCAAATTGGATACAGTGCGGGCAGTTAATATTGGTGCTAACGATTGTATGCGTTGCCACTATTAGAATGTTGCGGGTTTCGGGTTACACGTTTCGGGTTTTTAACCCTGAAAGGGTGTCATATCAGTAACGGAAATATGAAAAATGCCGTCTGCGGGAAAGCTTTAAAAGAGGTACCCAAGATATTTCGGACGGAAAAATGAACTTGGTGAATAATTGGAAAAAATAAAACAAAATATATTGTCGATGAAGACATACTGGAGAAGTATTGAAGAACTGACCAATCCCAAAGAACTGCGCAGGGAAGAAGTGCGTGAGGAGGCCAAAAACAAGAGCATGCTGATGAAAGGCGATTCGGAAATGAACGCTTCTTCGCGCCGCGACTTTCTGAAAACATTTGGGTTCAGTATTGCCGCAGCTTCCATTGTTGCAAGCTGTAAACGACCTGTTGATAAAGCTATTCCCTATTTGGTGAAACCCGATGAAATTACTCCGGGAATCGCTGATTATTATTCGACTTCCTATTTCGAAGGGAACGAATATGGAAGTATCCTGGTGAAAGTGCGTGATGGTCGTCCGATCAAAATTGAAGGAAATACGCTTAGTTCAATATCAAAAGGTGGAACAAGTGCCCGTGTTCAGGCATCGGTTCTGAATTTATATGATGATGCCCGCTTTAAAGGCCCGTCGAAACAGGGAAATGAAATTAGCTGGGAAGAAGCCGATAAGGAAATCAAGGAACTTCTTGGCAGTATGCAGACCAACAACGAGAAAGTTGTTTTGCTTACGTCTACAATTATTTCTCCAGCAACCCGCGATGTTATTCGCAAGTTTGCCGAAAAGCAGACCAATACCGAATGGATTCAATACGACCCGGTTTCTGTTTCCGGAATGTTGCTTGCCAATCAAAAAAGTTTTGGTACTGCACTGATTCCTGATTATCGTTTCGATCGCGCAAAAGTGGTGGTGAGTTTCGGTGCTGATTTTCTAGGAACCTGGCTTTCGACTGTTGAATATACCAAAGCATACACGGCTGCTCGTCAGTTACAGGAAGGCCGGAAAGAAATGCTGCGCCACTATCAGTTCGAATCAGGAATGACTTTGAGTGGCTCGAATGCCGACGTTCGTTTCCCGATCAAACCATCAGAAGAAGGAGCACTTGTGCTGGCGCTTTACAATGCCATTGCCAAGGCAAAAGGCGAAAATGTGATTTCCGGAGCCCAATCTTCGGTTGACGTTAGTGAACTCGCCAAAGATTTACTTGAAAATAAAGCCGCAAGTATCGTTATCTCCGGAAGCAATGACGTAAACGTTCAACTGCTGGTGAACGGAATTAATCAAATGCTCGGCAATTACGGACAAACCATTGGCCTTGATTCTCCGCTGATGATTAAACAAGGTCTCGATCAGGATGCCGACAGGCTTCTTGCCGACCTGAAAGCAGGAAATGCGAAAGCCCTGATTGTTTGGGGCGCCAATCCTGTTTACGATCATCCGAAAGGAAATGAATTTGCCGATGCTATCCGCAAGCTGGGATTGAGCATTTCGTTTTCTGAACGTCCGGACGAAACAACAGCGCTTTGCCAGTATGTTTTACCTGAATCGAATTACCTGGAAAGCTGGAACGATTTCGAGCCCAAAGCCGGAATCTATAGTTTGGCACAACCTGTAATTGCTCCGATTTTTAACTCCCGTCAACCACAGGTTACCCTGCAAAAATGGATGGGTAACGATATCAATTACCGCGATTATCTGCAGAATTTCTGGAAAGAAAATCATTTTCCGAAGCAAAAGGAAATTTCCGATTTCCGTCAATTCTGGAATACCAAATTGCAGAACGGAGTTTTTGAAACTTCGACTGAATCAAAATTGAGTTATTCTTCTGACGGTCTTGCAGATGCCGGAAGCAAAATTAAAGCAGCTCAGTCCGGAATTGAGGTTGTTTTGTATGAAACAGTGGCGCTTGGCAATGGGAAATTTGCCAACAATCCATGGCTGCAGGAATTGCCTGATCCGGTTGCCAAAATCAGTTGGGATAATTTTGTAGCAGTGCCGGTTGCTTATGCCGAGGCAAATGGTCTGAAAAATGAAGATGTTATTACCATAAATGGAATGGAATTGCCTGTTTTCGTTCAGCCGGGACAAGCCAAAGATACCATTTCGGTGGCGCTGGGTTATGGCCGTCAGGTGGCCGGAAAAGTGGGCGACCGTACCGGAAAAAATCTGTATGGCTTTGTAACTGAAGAAAACGGAACTAAAAAATATTATATCTCTACGGCAAAAGTTGAAAAAGTAGCCGGAAAAACATTTGAACTGGCTATTTCGCAAACACATTATTTGATGGAAGGTCGTCCGATTGCACGGGAAACCACTTTGGAAGATTACATCAAAAATCCGGCTTCAGGAAACGAAATGCACGAAGAGGCGGAAGCCAATTCAGTTAGTTTATATAAAGCTCCGGAATATAACGGACACCATTGGGGAATGGCTGTTGACCTGAATTCGTGCACCGGTTGCGGTAACTGCGCCATTGCATGTCAGGCCGAAAACAACATTCAGGTGATCGGAAAAGAGCAGGTTCGGAATCGCCGAATCATGCACTGGATCCGTATTGACCGCTATTATTCTGAAAATCCCGAGAATCCGAAAGTGTCGTTCCAGCCGGTGATGTGCCAGCATTGCGGAAACGCGCCTTGCGAAAATGTTTGCCCGGTTGCAGCAACGCCGCACAGCGAGGAAGGTCTGAACCAAATGGCTTATAACCGTTGCGTAGGTACCAAATATTGCATCAACAACTGTCCGTACAAAGTTCGTCGCTTCAACTGGTTCCAGTATGTGAAGAACGATAAATTCGATTTTGCTTCGAACAGCGATCTGGGCCGTATGGTGCTGAATCCTGATGTGACTGTTCGTTCGCGCGGGGTAGTTGAAAAATGTTCGATGTGCGTGCAACGTATTCAGGAGAAAAAGCAACTGGCTAAGCTTGAAGGACGGCCAATTGCTGAAGGTGAAATTAAAACAGCCTGCGCTCAGTCGTGTCCGGGAAATGCTATTGTATTTGGCGACCTGGCTAATCCGGAAAGTAGAATTTCGAAGCTGTTCAAGGACAAGCGTAATTACCACTTGTTGGAAGAATTACACACTTTGCCGTCGATCGGTTATTTGACCAAAGTAAGAAACGAAAAAGCATGATCATCAAATAAAAGAAAATAGAACAGATTATGTACAAAACGAATATACGAGGAAAATTAGTTGACGGAGATAAATCATTGGGCCAGATATCGCAGGATATTCTTTCACCAATGGAAGGAAAATCTCCGAAGTGGTGGTATGGAGCAATGCTGATTAGTTTGATCATGTTTTTGTGGGGTGCCAAAAGTATTTACACCACATTGACGGTAGGTATCGGTTCCTGGGGAGTTAACAACACAGTTGCCTGGGGTTGGGCTATCATCAATTTTGTGTGGTGGATCGGAATTGGTCATGCAGGAACCGCATTCTCTATATTTCTCCTGATTTTGCGTCAGAAATGGAGATCGTCGATTAACCGTGCTGCTGAAGCGATGACTGTTGCGGCTGTTTTTTGTGCCGCCTTATTTCCGTTGATGCACATGGGGCGTTCGTGGTTATTTTTCTACGTTTTCCCATATCCAAATACCCGCGGGCCATTGTGGGTAAACTTTAACTCACCTTTGTTCTGGGACTTTGTAGCCATTTCGGCTTACCTGTTAATTTCAGCCAGTTTCTGGTATTTCGGTATGGTTCCCGATTTTGCCACGATCCGCGATACCACCAAATCGAAAATCAAGAAAGCCGTTTACGGATTCTTCTCTTTCGGTTGGACCGGTTCATCAAAAGAATGGTTGCGTTACGAAGGTTTGGCTTTCGTATTGGGAGGTATTGCTGCAGTATTGGTAGTTTCGGTGCATTCCATCGTATCTACCGACTTTGCCGCCGGCGTGGTTCCTGGATGGCACACTACTATTTTTCCGCCATTCTTTGTGGTTGGAGCAATCTTTTCAGGATTTGCCATGGTGTTAACGCTTGTGGTGCTGATGCGGAAGCTTTACAACATGGAAGATTTTATTACCGATAACCATGTCGATGCTGTTTGTCGGGTTTTGATTTTCGTTTCATTGATCATGGGGACGGCTTATATCACGGAGATTTTTATCGCGTGGTATTCCGGTTCTGAATATGAATTCTTTACATTCTTCAAAAACAGGCTTACCGGCGAATATGCTTTTGAGTTTTGGTCGATGTTCACGTACAATGCTTTGTTGCCACAATTATTCTGGTTCAGGAAAGTTCGTCGTAGCATCTGGACCGTATTTGCGATCTCCATTTTTATCAACATCGGAATGTGGTACGAACGCTACATTATTGTGGTCACTTCGTTGTCGAAAGATTATCTTCCGGCAAGTTGGGCACCTTACCATCCTTCCATGGTTGAAATCGGATTTTATGTCGGAACACTGGGAATGTTTTCACTGGCAGTTTTGCTGTTCTTCCGCTACATCCCGCAAATTGCAATTCACGAAGTGAAAATGATTTCAAAATACAATACACAACAGACTGATCACCTAAAACCAGGGCATCATGAATATGAATAAGAAATATTTAGTAGGAGTTTTCGACGACGAGCACACGCTGGTTGATGCGTTTGAAAAAGCGCTTGAAAAGGGTGTGGTGATTGAAGAAGTTTACACTCCATATCCGATACATGAAGTTTTAACCGGGATGAAGACCAAGACTTACATCTCACATGCAGCGTTTTTCTATGGAATTTTAGGTGTCGCGATGTTGCTGGGAGGAATGTATTATGCTGCAGTAATTAGTTGGCCGCTGCATTTCGGCGGAAAACCTTTCAACACGTTCCCTTCGTTTATTGTGATCACCATCGTTGGTACCATTTTGACAATAACTCTTTTGACACTTTTCACCTTTTCAGTAAGCTCGAAGATTTTTCCGGGGAAAAAGGCCGATATTATTGATGTTCGGGCAACCGACGATAAATTTGTAATCGTTCTCGATCAGGAAAAAATGAGTATTGAAAAACCCGCAATAACACAGTTGTTCAAAAGTAACGGAGCTACTGAAGTGTATGAAAAAGAAGCGAATTCAAACTGATAAATAATTTTCGAATGAACTTTAAAATACTAAATAAGAGTTTGGCAATTGTATCCCTGATTGTTGTTTTCGGTTCGTGTGACCGGGATAGAAACACAACAGGGTGGGAATATTTTGATGACATGGCTCATTCAGCAGCCTATGAATCGTATTCGCCAAACCCGAATTTTGCCGATGGAAAAACCATGCGCAATCCGGTTGAAGGAACAATCCCTTTAGGCTATACGCCATATTTATATACTAAAACTGATGAAGACCGGGCAAAGGCAGGAAAAGAGCTTGTTAATCCGCTTGAACCAACAGTGCAGAATCTGGAGCGCGGCAAGCAGGTTTTTTCGGTTTATTGCATGAATTGTCATGGTGATAAAGGCGATGGGAAAGGCTTTTTATTTACCAGTGGTAAGTACCCGTTCCCACCCAAAAGTTTGTTGTCTGAAAAGATGCTGGTTGCTCCTGCAGGTGAAATATACCATGTTGTAACCGTTGGATTTGGAGTGATGCCGGCACATGGTGGTCAGGTAAGACCTGAAGATCGCTGGAAAGTGGCGATGTATGTTAAAGAGGTTCTGCAAAAACAGTGAAAGGAATTATGAATGATAAATGTTGAATTATAAATGGAGGTCGCAATTTGTCATTTGCCGTCTGGTTTAGCTGACGGGCATGAAATTATAGAAAATAAAGACATTAAAAAATATGAACAGCATGGAAGATCGGTTAGTCGTTCAAAAGAACTTTAAATACCTGATGTTTGGGTTTATGGGCATCGGCATCATATCGTTGGTCGCAGGATTTATGACCGACCCGCACCGGGCTTGGGCAAACTATTTGCTAAACAACTATTATTTTGTCTCGCTGGCCATCGGCGCTGCATTTTTCGGCGCCATTCAATACATTACCCAGTCGGGTTGGTCTTCGGCTTTTAAGCGTATTCCTGAAGCTATGGCTTCTTACGTTCCGGTTGCTGCCGTCTTTTTCCTGATGATGTATTTTGGTATGCATTCCATTTTTCACTGGTCTGAACCCGGAATAACAGAGACAGATAAATTACTTGCGCATAAAGCACCATACCTGAATATACCATTCTTTTTTGTGCGTGTGGTTTTGTTCTTCGGGTTGTGGATTTTAATGATCAAACTGCTGCGCAGAATTTCTTTGAAGGAAGATGAAGAGGGCGGAATGGAGTATTTTTACAAATCAGAAAAGTATTCAAAGATCCTGATTTTCATTGTGGCTATCAGTTTTACACTGTTTGGAATTGATATGATTATGTCGCTTGAACCACATTGGTTTAGCGCTTTGTTTGCCGCAAAAAGTTTCATCGCAGCATTTTTACACGCCTCAACAGTCATTGCCTTAATCGTTATTATTTTACATCGGATTGGACATTTGCCCATGTTAAACCGCAGTCACTTACACGATTTTTCGCGATACATTTTTATGCTGGCCATCATTTGGGGCTACTTCAATTTTGCTGAATTTATGCTGATCTGGTACGGAAATATTCCTGAGGAAACTGTTTTCTATGTGAAGCGTTCTGAAGGGGTTTTTGGCGTATTGTTCTTTGCCAACATTATTCTGAACTGGTTTATCCCGTTCTTATTCCTGATGCCACGCATGACATCAAGAAGCAAAGTATTCATTCTTCCCGTAATTGTGCTGATGATGATTGGCCAGTACACCGAATTGTACTACTACATTTGGCCGGCAGTTGTTCACGAAGCTAAATTTGGATTGTTCGAAATTGGAACTTACCTCGGATTTTTAGGCTTGTTTGGTTTCGTTGTGGCCAATACCTTATCGAAAGCAAATCTGGTCCCGAAAAATCATCCGTATCTCGAAGAAAGTTTGTATCATCAGTTTTAGCTACAACTGGTACGAAGCAAAAATCCCGAAATCTGTTGAAGGTTTCGGGATTTTTTGGTTTTATGACCGTATTGTTTGTTGCAATTTCAAGAAAATTCTTTCGGCATTATTTATTAAATTGTCGTCTTAGGCGAAACTAATTTTTGTTGGGGTGGACTGTATTTTGCTTTCATTTTGACAGTCAAATTCTAAGCCGTCTTCTTTCCCAACTGTGTCTTAAAAGTTTTCCATACAGTGGCTTTATACTCTCCTGATTTCAGAAAAAATCCCAAAATCAAAAAAATGATTCCGGGATAAATTAATTTCAACTTGAAATGTTATTTCATCAGGTAAGGCATATAAACGAGAAGATTATATGCCTTACCTGTTATTTCTTTACGGTAAAGTCAGTATCGGATACTGCTGCATACCAGGGGGTTATGACTAATAGTTTCATTGCCCCTGCTTCAGCCTCCGAAGGTACAACTGTTTTTATTTCAGTGGGATTGACACTTAAGACTGTTGATGTGATTGTACCAAATTTAACACTTGTATTGTATTTCCCTGAATCAAAGCCATTGCCCTTAATTGTAACAATGGTTCCCGGGGTACCCTCACTAGGAGAAAAGCTGGTAATTACCGGCGACAAAATAGTAAAATCTTTAGGACTGTATATCGTTATGTTACCAACATTTGCCGACACGTTTACACTGCCCGTAGATATATTCGAAGGTACTCTTACCACAATATTACTTGAATCGCGAGAAATAATTTCAGCTCCGGTATATCCAAATCCAACATACTGCACATCAATTAAATTTTCTCCTAATATTTTAACCACAGAATTGTATGAAGCTGAGGCAGGAGAAAAGCCTGTTATTTTCGGTTCCATGACTGTAAATGCTTGGGGAAGTACTGCATCCTCGATTCCATTATTTACAGACACATCATAAGTTCCTGATTTTAATGACTCCGGAACTGTTGCATACAATGTATTAATACCGCCATTCCAATAGTTTATAACTTTCACGCCGCCAATTTTAATTGTGTTGACGTAATAGTCTGGATTAAAACCTATTCCGGAAATAACTGTTTGTGAACCAATCAATCCTTTTTTTGGTTCGACTGAAGTAATCGAACATGGATCCATCGTAAACTCTCCTGGGACAGCGGTTTCAGTTCCGTTTTTAACTACTGAAAATGATATTTTAGAAGTTTTTATGTCGTATGGAATATTAAATTGAAACGAATTATTGTTGTTGTAGTTTGTATAGTAAACCGTGTTATTGATTTTGATCTGGACCTGATACAAATTCGATCCGGTAATGGTTACAGCAGTCTCAAAAGTACCCGAAGAAGGAGAAAATCCGGTAATAACCGGTTGCAGTGCAAAGCTCGACCAGCTTAATGTCAGACCTCCGACGGTAACATAAATGGGAATGCCTGAATCATAGCTGTTGGAACTGAGCCCAGCTGGTACTTCCACCACTAATTTTGTTGGCGAAGCTTCCAAAACCTGAGCAACGACATCATTGAACTTAACAATGTTATCTTCCGTGTTTTTACTGAAGTTGTTGCCTGTAATGGTAATTTTATCTCCTGCTTTTCCTGAATTTGGCTGAACCAAATTAATCGACAACTGAAGCGGTTGAAAATTTAGAATAGAACCGTAGACGGTACCTTTTTTATTGGTGTAATAAGCTCTCACATAAAACAGGTTGGAATAACTGTATCCGGTGCCAACTGGAAAGGAAGTTGAAAAAGTGTCAGCCACCATCGGGATTGTCCCAAGAGAAACTTTTGTGTTACTATTCTCCACCCCAAAATCTCCATTGTAAGTCGAGTAAACAAATCCGTAATCCACTAGTCCGTAACTCCCTTTTTCCAGAACAGTTGCTTTTGCATAACAAGTATAGGAGGCCACTGATTTTACGGTTGTGGTTTCTATCATAGGATTGGTTTCCGTTTCTTTTTTACAAGAGAAAATTACTGATGCCAGGACCAATAGTAATATAATTTTTCTAGCCATGTCGTGTTGTATTAAAAAGTATAACCTAATCGAATACCATTGATTATTTTGGGGCCAAAGGAATGTTCTTTTCCTGTGAAGTCGGGTTGGCTGGCATTTCCACTGGTTTGATTTTCCTGACCCGGTTTGGGCGTATAAGTGGTTTCAATTTTGGTGTATTTGGTATAATTGTATCCAAACAACATTTCATACCCGAAAAAGAAATTTTTCGCCACGTAATAATCAAATCCGGTAACTAAATTAACTCCGTAGGAATGATAACCGTTGTCAGTATTATTTACAGTCGTGTAATAATAATAAGTGCCATTTCCATTATTATACTGCAATACCTGTGTGCTTTGCCATCCGCCTTTGATATCAGTAGTCGATTGTTTCGAATCGATGGTTTCATTTGCATTTTTCGAGCCATAAGCTATTTCAGCTCCAAGGTATGGCGATAAGCGGCGTGTACCTGCAAGATGTTTTTCAAATCCAAGATTCAACCCAAATGTGGTTGATTTCTTTATATCGCTGTTTTCTATCGGGCTTGTACCATATACATTTGATTGACCATTATCCTTTCGGATATTGTTGATATTGAATGCCAAACGGTAAGCAAATTTATCAGTAGTAAAATATCGGACTTTAATCTGATTCAATGCATTGTTAAGGCTGATTTGTCCTTGGAAAGGATTCACATTTAATTCTGCTGTCCAGCTTCTGGCGCACGTTTTAAGGGTATCCTGAGCATATGTCAAACGTGTAGAAAGCACAATAAGTGCTGCAAAGAGCAATACTGCTGTCTTTTTCATAAAGAAATAATTTGCTTATTGAAAACTAAATATTTGAAATACAATAAATTAGCTTATGGGCGGCTAAGTATTTATTTGTAGTGTGAAAATAGAAAAGAAAATGATAAATAAAACAAAATAGTAAATTACAATAAAATTAAATTAAACAAAGAAAGAGACACCTCCTCAAAAGCCATTTGATAGTGGAAAAACGATTGCGTAAGATGAAAGCAGAACACTTTTTTTAATAAACCAAGAAGATAAATTCCAAAGAAAAGCAAACATTTATTTCAAGACGTCCAGGTTTGGCTCCAGACCAGTCCAATCTCTGATCTTATCTATAAATTCAGTTTTCATATTCTCCGGAAGATTTTTGATGCGTGCAGAACCATGATTAGCTCCCGGAATCAGGAACGATTTGGAATTTACTTTGTCGGAAACCAACACTCTCGCTGCAGACCAGGCATCGATTCCACCATAAATGTACAGGATGTTGTTACCATTTTCAGCCAGCCATTTTTGTAATCCTTCGTGAAATGAGCCATCCGTGGGTTTTGCGTTGGCTTCCTTAGGTGGAAATGTAGCAGTTGGGTTCGAAGTGAAGTGTTTGAGGTACTTTTTGAATGGTGCAATATTGTACCCGTAATATCCGGTTTGAGTGGCTGCCAGGTAGTAATGAGGTCCGTAATTTTTAAGGTCTGAATCTGAAAAATTCGAGATGCTGGAAGTCTTCATTAACTCGCCGAGGTAATCGTCGAGAGATTTATTTGTAGGAATGCTGTCGCACGGGCGGCCCCATTGCCAAAAAGAAAATGGATATTCCAAAACCGCATACTCAAACGTTTTTCCAATATTGCCTACATAGCTGAATGTCATATTTCCACCTTTGGCAAACCACTTTAGTTTTTCAACGGCCTCTTCTTCGTTAACCAGCAAAAATTTCTGAAACTCATAAATGCGTTGTCGGCACTGAGCGGTTCCAATGGTGTCGAAAAAGGTATAAAGGCGCTTGTCTTCAAATGCGTTGTCGATCGGCGCCACGTATGGAATGGCAACATCTACGTCGTCAGGATATAAATATTTGTAATAAAGTGTTGTTTGTCCGCCTTTGCTGATGCCGGTACTGAACCATTTGCCTTTGTAGAGTTGTTTGAAAAGTTGATTGATCGCATGAAGGTCGGCAGCGGCCTGGATATTCGAAAGGTATTGCCAATTCATTGAATCAGGAACCGATCTTCCGAAATAGCGAAATTCGACGCCAATATTGTTGGCATCAAGTATTTTTTCGACCTCATTTTGCCCTCTGCCCATCTGGTATCCATGCGTTTCAATGACGGTTGGCTTGTTGAACCCGCGATGGCGCAAATGCACCCATTGGTAAAACGAACCTTTCTCCGGATGCTGGTGATCGAGCGGCTGCTTCACCATTAAATCGTATGTCAGGTAGGGATCTCCAGGTTTGGAAACATCGGTGAACGAAACATTGGGCAAGTTATATAATTCGCGTTCGAGCAGTTGTTTGTCGGTTTGCGCAAATGTGTTTAAAACCGTCAGGCAAAATAGCAGTAGAAAAAGATGTTTCATATTTTGGAGAAAATTGATTTGGCCAGCCAAAATACGGATTGATTGGCGATTTTTCAATTCCTGACTCGAATATAATGTAGTTGGACCAACCCTTTTTCGAAAGATTTTGCCTGAACGAACTGGAGTTTCTGCTCCGGAAAACCTTCTTTGAAAAGTCGAATGCCGTCGCCCAGCAAAACGGGAATGACGGAAACAATCAGTTCATCAATCAAATTTTCCTGAAGTAGCCGATAGACGGTTTCAGCTCCGCCATCGCAATAAATGTTTTTACCTTCTTTCTTTTTCAGTCCTGAAATCAGGTCGGATAAATTTCCGGAGTAAAAAGTGATTTTGTTTGTTTCAGGTTTTGGGTTCCGAGTTAAAACAAAAACATTTCGGTCGCCATAGGGCAAATCATAACCCATTGACAAAACTTTTTCGTAGGTCCTCCGGCCAAGAATCACCGTGTCGACAGTTTCGATGAATTTCATGTACCCGTAATCTTCGCCTTCCTGATCGACTACCGACAAGAAATCAATATTATCGTCGGATTTGGCGATAAAACCGTCAAGGCTCATGGCGATGTAAAGAATTACCTTTCGATTCTGTGGCATGTAGCAGAAATTTATAGAGATTAAAAAATCAGAAACAAAGGTGGCTGAATTTTAGTTCAGGAAAAGTTCGTCGATAAATATCCAGGCCGGTTTCCCTTTGGCTGCGTGCCATTCCGGCATTTTTTTTAGGTTCGATACAACAAATTTGTAGTATTTGTAGGAGGCTGGTTTCGCAAAGTTACAACTGTACGTATTTGCTCCGCGTGGCTCATTTTTAGCAACTTGCGGAAATCTGGTTGAAGCAATATTCCTGTACTTTTCGCCATCATTGCTCCCCAGAACTGCTATCGAGTTTATCGGGAAAATGTGCGCTCCAAGATCAACAAAAGCGTTGAAATGCGCCGAATTCAAAGTCTGAATTTCTTTGAATCCAATTACAAATTCCATGTCCGATTCGCGGTAAGCCAGCCATTTGCCGTTTGAAATGTTGTTTTCACCCAGTTCGTAGTCAATTAGCGTTTTGGCGCCGTCGGCTTTGTATTTGGGGTCTGGATTTTTCAACAGGAAAATGGTGTCCGGATGAATTTCCGATTTATAAAAGGCGCGCTGAACAACGTCGCTGCTAATCCAGCCATCTTTATACGCTTTTATTTTCAGTATTGTGTTGTCTGTCAATCTGAGCGGTTTGGAGTACACCAGACTCTTCAGGCTGTCGGGTTTTGTCCCATCGGTAGTATACCTGATTATCACACCTTTCAACAGGTGCTTTAGCTTCACATCTAAATGCCCGGATATGATCGATGAATCCTGATCAATGGCCGGATTGCTGATTTTCATGACTTCATTTTCAAGGTTATCGCCCACTGTAATTTTTACACCCGGGTATTTTGAAATTATTTTTTCAAATTGATTTTCTCCTGAAGTATGCGTCCAAACATTTAGTGAAGTGAACTTTGCCTGATCAAGAAATTTGTCTAACGCAGCTTCGTTAAATTCAATTCCGCAAATGGAAAGTTCTTTGAGATTCGGCAACGATTTCAGATCATTCAGTGCGCTAAATTCCAGATTGGTGGAATTCAGGTTTAATCGTTGCAGGTTTTTAAATTGCAGAATCAGAGCGAGATCTTCTTTACCCAAAGGCATTCCCTGCATGTTCAGGCTAATAATATTGTCTTTAATTTTTTCAAGTTTTTTCAGGTTCTCGCGATTGTAAAACGATGCCTGAAAGAAATTTACGTCCACTTCATCGGTTCCGGCATACAAATAGTTTACGGAACAGTAATTCGAATTAAATTCAGCTAAATCCGGCAGATCGGTCAACATCTTTTTATTTGGCCTTGCCTGCGATTTTTGTGTATACACCAAAGCAACTAAGCTGTCGTCTTTTGCCAGTTGGTGCAGCTTTACTTTAAACGGGTCATCCGTTTTTATCCATTTGCTTAATATGATTTTTTCTTCGGAAGTAAGCTGCAATTTTCCTTCCGGAGGCATGTGTTTTTCATCGGCTTCAGGTAAATGAATAAGCTCGTACAACAATGCTTTTTTGCCTGAATCCTCTTTTAGAATATTGCCATCTTCGCCGCCTTTTGAAATATTTTCCGGAGAATTTAACTTTAGTTTTCCCTTTGTTTTATCGTCGCCATGACAGCTTACACATTTTTGTTCCAAAATTGGGGCAATAGCCAGTTCGTAAATTGTTGCTGTGGTATCCGAAATATCTTTTTCAGCTAAGCTCTTTTTTTCTTCCGGAAAGCTTAAAGCATTAACGCCGTGAGTTAATTGTGCCCCTTTGTGCGTGGCAACTGACAGTACAACAAAAAATACCAGCGAGATAAATTTCCGGAAGCTGGCTTTTAAATTCAGGATATATAAAAAGAGCCAGCTAAACAGTGAAATTGCGATTCCTCCCCATTTGTGCAGGCTAATAATTTCGCTGTCGTAAGCATTTTCCGTCGACAATAAAACACCGCAAATGGCCACTGCAACAGCAAATAACGCGTTGATTGCCAGAGCTAATTTTTCGCCCGAGGCTGAAAATCGACGGTTTGAAAAAAACAGGAAATAGATGGAAATCAGTATTCCAAAAACTATCGGAAAGTGCAGAAGCAACGGATGAAATTTGCCAATCCATTGCAAAAACAGCCAGGGCTGAATTCTCGGACTGTAAATGGCCAGAACAATTAACAACGGATTCAGAATCCACAAACACAACTCAAGTATTCGGTACAGTTTCTTTTCGCTCATGTTCAGGCAATTATTTCATGCACAACTTTTCCGGCAACATCGGTTAATCGGTAGCGTCTTCCCTGGTGTTTGTAGGTAAATTTCTCATGGTCAATTCCCATCAGGTGCAAAACGGTGGCGTGGAAATCGTGCACATGTACGGGCAATTTCGTAATGTTGTAACCAAACTCATCGGTTTCGCCAAATACGCCGGGCTTCACTCCACCACCTGCCATTAATATGGTAAAGCATCTCGGATGATGGTCTCGTCCGTAATTGTCCGGAGTTAATTTTCCCTGGCAGTAATTTGTGCGGCCGAACTCGCCACCCCAAATCACCAGCGTTTCGTCGAGCAAACCACGCTGTTTTAAATCTTTGATCAATGCTGCTGACGATTGGTCGACATCTTCGCATTGCCATTCGATTTCTTTGGGCAAATTTCCATGCGTGTCCCAGCCCTGGTGATACAACTGAACGAACCGAACGCCGTTCTCCGATAGTTTTCGGGCGAGCAGGCAATTGGCGGCGTAAGTTCCGGGGACGAGGCAATCGGAGCCATACATTTTGATGATTGATTCAGGCTCATTTTGCAGCGAAGTGATTTCAGGAACAGCCATTTGCATGCGATAAGCCAGTTCGTATTGCTGAATCTTGGTAACAATTTCAGGATCGCCAATAGTTTTGTATGCTTCGTTATTCAGGGCCGAAATTTCGTCGAGCATTTTTCGTTTGTCTTCGCGGTTTATAAATTCCGGATCGGTCAAATACTTAACAGGCTCTTCGCCGCTGCTAAACTGGACGCCCTGATGAATGGAATCCAGAAATCCGTTTGACCACAATTTGGAATAGACGCCCTGTCCGTTTCCACGGCCCTTACTGAGCAACACGCAAAACGCCGGAAGATTTTTATTTTCGCTTCCCAATCCGTAACTGATCCACGAACCCATGCTCGGCCGGTTCCCGACTTGTGCACCGGTCTGGAAAAAAGTTAACGCCGGATCGTGATTAATGGCCTCGGTGTACATAGACCGCACAATGCACAAATCGTCGCTTATTTTCGACAT
Source organism: Prolixibacteraceae bacterium (assembly GCA_963677955.2). Taxonomy (GTDB): domain Bacteria; phylum Bacteroidota; class Bacteroidia; order Bacteroidales; family Prolixibacteraceae; genus Aquipluma. The sequence goes on along the minus strand of CAXXQR010000001.1, from coordinate 484,391 downwards.
GTGAGGCAAAATTTCGCTGAACCAGGCGCCGTTATTTCCATATTGTGCGAACTTGAATTTTGTTCCGGCAAGTGGAAATTTAGTTTGGCTGGCGGTCATTCCGGTCAATCGCTGACCCATGCGAATGCTTGCCGGCAAATCTTCGCCCTGCATTTTTTGCAGCATGGGTTTGTAATCGAACAAATCCAATTGAGAAGGCGCACCGTTTTGGAAAAGATAGATCACTCGTTTGGCTTTCGGCGCAAAATTGGGCAATACATTCGAAAAAAGTTCATCTTTATTCGCACCACCAAACAGATCAGGAATCATCAATGATCCGAGGGCCAGACCGCCAATTCCCAAACCTAATTTCGATAAAAATTTACGCCTGTTTTGGTTTAATCCATGTTCCAGAAATTCGTTCATAATCAGAATTTAAGATTTCGTGATTGCCTCTTCCAAATTATACATGATCAAAATGGTCTTCATTAATGCGCCGGTTTCAGGTTGTTCCTGTTTTATTTTGGGGTGCCTGAATTCTCCGGTAGCCAAAGTCGACTTCAATAAATCCGGATGTTCATTAAAATATTCCTCCTGACTTTTGCAGTATGCCAATAATTTGTCAAGCTCAAATTTCGATGGTTTTCTAACCAGAATTCGTTGAAATGCTTGCTCAATTTTTGCCTGAAGGTCGGATGAGTCAAGTGAAATGTTTTCGGCCAACACACGCGATGCTTCCAATATGGTTGGATCGTTGAGCATGTTAAGCGCTTGAAGCGGAGTGTTGGTGCTGGGTCGCCGGGCCTCGCACTGGTCGCGGTTGCTCGCGTCAAAAATCATTAAACTTGGAGGCGGTGCCGTTAATTTAAAAATGGTGTACATTCCTCTGCGGTACAACAATGATCCATGATCCTGTTTGTACGTCGCCAATACTCCGCGGCCCGAAGAGGTGCTTTCCCATACACCCTTTGGTTGGTAGGGCTTTACACTTGGTCCGCCAATCTTTGAATTAAGCAAGCCACTGCTGCTTAAAATCCAGTCGCGGACAATCTCAGCTTTAAAACGCATGCGGGGAGCTCTGGTGTAATAAACATTTTCCGGATCCTGTTCCAATTGTTTTTTACTGACTTTGCCCGACTGGCAATAAGTACTGCTACTCAGAATCTTTTTAACCAGATATTTGATGTCCCAGTTGTGTTCCATGAAATCGACAGCCAGCCAATCCAGCAATTCAGGATGTGTAGGCAATTCGCCCTGTAATCCGTAATCGCCCGAAGTTTTTACAATTCCCTTTCCGAAGAATTCCTGCCAGATAAAATTGACAAATACACGGGCGGTGAGCGGATTTTTCCTGTTAATAGTCCATTCGGCCAATCCAAGCCGGTTTCGCGGATAAGCAAGTGTGTCAAATGGCATGATGGATTCCAGCGCAGTAGGTTTTACTTCAACTTTTGTGGGAGCATCGTAACTTCCACGGTTCAAAATATAGGTTGGGCGGTTAATGGCGCTGTCGCCCATGACAGAAACCTGCAGTGCCGCAGTATCAACCGGATGAATAAACGGCATCATTTTTTTGATGTCTTCCTGGGAAATAAATAGCTTCGGATTTTTTGCCGGTGTCGATCGACTCACGTCTCCTTCGTATCCTTTTTCCCGACTGATATTAAAAAAGGCGTACAATTGGTAATAATCTTTGTTCGAGAACGGATCGTATTTGTGATCGTGGCATTGCGCGCATTCAATCGTGACCCCCAGAATCGCCTTTCCATACGTTCGTGTTTTATCAACATTGTACGAAACGCGGTATTCTTCAGGAATTACTCCACCTTCTTCGGTGTATTTATGGTTCCGGAAAAATGCTGTAGCCAGAATCGTTTCTTTGGTGGCGTCGGGCATTAAATCTCCCGCAATCTGTTCTTTCAGGAATTGATTGTAGGGCATATTCTTGTTGAAAGCATAAATAACCCAATCTCTCCACGGCCACTGCGACCGGATATTGTCGTCCTGAAATCCATAAGAGTCTGCGTAACGCGCCAGATCGAGCCAAAGGACCGCCATTTTTTCGCCGTAAGCCGGTTTTAGCAGAAGTGTGTCCAAAAGCTGGCTGTACCAATTTTTGTCATCAGAAGTTGTCCACTTTACAATTTCACGATAAGTGGGCGGAAGTCCGGTAAGATCGGCAAATGCCCGCTTGATCAGTGTTTCGCGCGATGCTTTTTCATTTGGTTTATAGCCGTTCTCCTCAATCTTTTCAAGAATGAAATCGTCAATTTCATTGGAGAGCCAGCTTTCATCATCAACCTCGGGCAAAGAGACTTTTACCGGTGCCACAAATGCCCAATGCTTTTCGTATTTGGCGCCTTCTTTAATCCAGCGTTTAAAAACGCTTATTTCTTCCGGAGTTAACTTGCTGAGATGGCTTTCGGGCAAAGGCATCATAACAGCCGGATCGTTTGATTCAATGCGTTTGATTAGTTCGCTTTTTTCAGGATGACCGGGAACAACGGCAAAAGTTCCTTTGTTTTTTTGCGACTCGGCATACGCTCCCGATTGCAAATCCAGTCGTAAGCCAGCCCTTCGTTTGTTGGCATCCGGGCCATGACAAGTGAAGCATTTGTCGGAGAGCAACGGACGAATATCACGGTTGTATGAAACCGCATTGCTCCGGTGGTTTTTGTTTCGTTTGGCATAATGGAAAACTCCAAATGCCATTCCGGCCAAAACAAAAACGGCAATCGACAAAATGAGAAATCTTTTTGACATTGCGCGCAGTTAAACTTTGGTAAACTTGTACGGATAAACTTTTCCTGAAGCCCATTGCGCAACGTAAATGCTGCCTTCGTCATCAACGCATACATCGTGCGGGTTTCGAAATATTTTTTCGGCCTGGCTGAGCGGATTCAGTTTATTGTTTTCATAAACAGGTTCAGAACCGCCCAGGTTGGAAACCACTTTGTTCTCTTTATTCAGAATTGTAACAAATCCTGAATCTTCGTTGCTCAAACTGGGAGACCTTAAAACCGCTGCATACAAATAATCGCCGTGAATGACGGGCCGGCAAACACATGCACCCGGAAGATGAATAACTTCAATCAGTTTTCCTTCCAGCGAAAATCGTTTAAATGCATTTCGCGTTCGGTCGGTTATAAGAAGGGTGGGAGTGGCATTTCGGTAGTCGATGCAAATTCCGTGCGCATTATCAAAGAATTCATCGCCGGTTCCGCGCCCTCCAAACGCATTTTTCAAGTGTCCTTCGGCGTCGTAGTGCAAAATATGCTGAGCGCCATATCCATCAGCAATGTAGAAATCTCCATTTTCGAGCACAGCTGTTTCGGTGGGCACAAAGGCTTCCTTGTTTTTATAATCCGGAATGTCAGCAGGCGGATCAATGGTTAAAAGTATTTTCCCGTCAATGGTCGTTTTGTAAACCTGATGTCGTTTTGTATCGGTAATAAAAAGCAAATCTTCCTTTCCGGTGTGTTGAACCGTAAGCCCGTGGGCGCCGGGAAATTCAGTTCCCCAAGTGTCAATCAGGCGTCCGCTTTTGCTGTAAATAATAACATTATTTCGGGTTTCGTTGGTTAGTAACAGAATTCTGCCTTTTGCATCCTGAATCATTTCGTGGCAATCGTTCACCGGAGTTTTATCCGGATTGAGTGCGCCCCAGCTTGTATCTAAGCTGTAAGTCATTTCATGGTGACCGTAAATTGGTCCCTTGCTTTTGCTGAACAGGTCTTTGGTAATAAATAATGCGGAGGTTGTGAGTGCTGAGTTTTTAAGAAATGATCTTCTTTTCATAACAGGCAAATTAAGTGGCAACTATCTGAAATTAGTTGCGTGTTTAGTTATTCAGTTAGTTTATAGTCGCTTGTGTCGTTTTTGGGAAGGTCTTTTATGCCTTCTTTTGAACGAAAAATGCCAGACTTCTCAGCTTTTCGAAAGTATGTTTTGGAATCTCAAACTTTCTAGAACAGATAAAGTCTTTTCGTGTGAAAGGTTAGTGCTGTGTGGTTTTGGATGTCAACAAAAAACAGTGCTAAAAGGTTTAAGCATTAATGGATTGTTTGAGCTAACAAAGTTTTAATCCGGAGTTTTCATGCGCAAAATGCAAAATCCCCGGAAACTAAAGCCATCAGCAATTCAGTGGAAAATTTGTTTTAAATTTCGATTTCGCCTCGAAGATAAGTCACGGCTTTACCAGCAATTAAAACCCTTTCTCCTGAAAGTGTACACCACAATTGTCCGCCACGGGCCGAATGTTGCAGCGCAGTCAATTCAGGTTTGTTCAGGCGGTTTGCCCAGAATGGAATGAGTACCGTGTGAGCCGACCCGGTTACCGGGTCTTCGTTTACGCCGACTGCCGGAGCGAAAAAGCGGCTCACAAAATCAACTTCATTTCCCCTGGCGGTAACCATTATTCCGCGTGCATCGCTTTGAAGCAATAAACTAAAATCAGGATTTATTTTTTGGATGGTTTCTTCAGAATCAAAAAGCAGCAAGTAATCTGTTTTACCTTTTAATGTTGCCAATGGCTGAACGCCAAAAGCTTCGGTGAATATCGAAATGGGTTCAACTTCGCGGGCAAAATCTGCCGGAAAGTTGAGTTGTAGTTTGTCGCCAATTTTGATTACGGTCAGAATTCCGCTTTGGCTGTTGAATGAAATGGAGTCGCCCCGAAAATTCATTTCGTGGAATAAAACATGAGCCGTGGCCAAAGTGGCGTGTCCGCATAATTTAACTTCAGCTTTTGGCGTAAACCAGCGAATGTGAAAATGATCGCCTTCAGGAATGAAAAAAGCGGTTTCCGAAAGATTGTTTTCCAATGCAATTTTCTGCATGGTTTCGTCCGGAAGCCATGCATTTAATGGAACAACTGCAGCCGGATTTCCTTTGAAAAGTTCGGATGCAAAAGCATCAGCCTGAAAGATTTGAAGTTTCATGTTAAAATTTCACCGTCAGTTTTAAATTCAGTTTCCGTTTGGTGAGGTAATTCGGCACGCCGTACATATCGCCCGAATTATTGGCCACCCAAAGATACGAAATGGTATTGTTGATGCCCAAAAGGTTGAAGACCTCGAAACTCAGCCACATATCTTTAATGGAGTCCAACGCTTTGTACCGGAATTTTCCGTGATCCTGATTGATGAGAACTTTCGAAATCCCCAGGTCAATTCGCCGATAGGGAGGAATGCGAAAAACATCCATGTATCGTTGCGAATTTGGCGGTCCGGTGGGAAGGCGCGAACCGTAAAAAGCGGTCATGTGCATTTTCCAGCTTGGGTTTCCGGGAAAATAATCCTGAAAGAAGATGCTGAAATTAAAGCGTTGGTCGGTTGGTCGCGGAATATATCCGGGATACACTTTTGCAGTGCTGGCGACCACCTGATCTTCAGTAACTCCATAAACGATTCGTTCGCCTGCCGCGTTGTAATTTACCGAATAAAAATCGTTTAAAATATCTTCCGCCGTTTTCATGATCGAAAGGCTTGCCCATGATTCAATTCCACTGACAAACTCGCCGTTCACTTTCATGTCCAGGCCAGTCGCATAGCCTTTTGCCGTCTGGTCGGGCATGTATCTTATCCGCACATTATCGATTTGGTAGGGCGTAAGGTTCGTCATGTATTTGTAGTAAATTTCAGAAGTAAATTTAAATGGCCGGTCCCATGCCCGAAAAATATAATCGCTGCCCAAAACAATCTGGCTCGATCGCTGTGCTTTCGTATTCGGATAAATCGTGCCGTTCCGGTCTTTCAGCTCTTTGTAAAATGGTGGCTGGTCGTATATTCCTCCTGAAAGATGAAAAACAAAATTGGCGTTCCATTCCGGATAATACCGCAAAGTGGCCCTCGGACTTAAAATGAATTCGTTTGAATACGACCAGTATTGCGAACGAATTCCGGCGGTAGCGTACAAGGCGCCTTTATTTAGCGGAATCTGGTAGGTATCCTGAATATACGCGTTGAACCGGGTGGAATTCAGCTTAAAATTCGTTTTGGTTGTGGAATAAAGGTTAATCGCATCTCCTGAATAGGGAATAGAATAGCCGGTTGAGTCGCGTAAAATCCATTCATTCATTTTATCGTCAATGCGTTCGGTTTGGAGTTTTACTCCCCAGTTTACCAAATGATGCTCCGAATTGTAGGCACCTTTATGCTCCAGACTATATACAGTTGCTTTCAGATAATTTCGGGCGTGGTTCAGAAAAGTGCCAACGCCAAGGTTCAAAACGCTGTCGCCCAGATTTTCCGATCCAAGGTTTCGCTCCAGAAGGTTCAGGTAATATTGCCCCAAAATGTCGTAAGTTTCGTCTTCCTGCGTGTGAAAAGCAGAGGCGATAAGTTTCATGTTCAAATGTTCTTCGGGATGGTAATTGGCCACCAATGCGCCGGTTGAGGTTACAAATTTGTCGACTTCCTGACCTTCAAAATATATTGTGGCATTGTAAGCCTGGTTCCACGTTCCAAAACTGGTCTCGCGGGTTTGCGGAATAAATGTGTATTTGTTTTGGGCGACATTTCCCAAAAATGAGACGTCAAATGTTTTGGAGAATTTGTAAGTCAGGTATGTTTGGGCGTCAATAAAATTAGGGTTGTATTCCCCTTTTTCATCAAGAGATCCAAGTAGGTAACGGTTTGTTTTGTATCGAATTCCGGAGATATGAGAAAATTTTCCGTTTTTGCTAAGGTCTTCAATATGCACCGAACCACCCAGTAAACTGGCCGAAGCTGAACCCGCAAATTCGGTTGGTTTCCGGTATTTGATGTCGAGAACCGACGACATTTTGTCGCCGTATTTGGCATCAAAACCTCCGGCTGAAAATTCAATGGATGAGACCATGTCGGAATTGATGAAACTCATTCCTTCCTGCTGGCCGGCACGGATCAGAAATGGACGATACACTTCAATATCATTTACATATACCAGGTTTTCATCAAAATTGCCACCTCGTACCGAATATTGCGAACTCAATTCGTTGTTCGACGAAACGCCCGGAAGGGTTTTAATCAACGCTTCAACTCCTCCGGTTCCTGCATCAGTCATGTTGTTCAGGTACTTGGCATCAATCCGGCTCATGTTCGTTTTGTCCCGGCGGTGTTGTGTCACCTGGACTTCGCCAATTTCCTGATCAATCTGTTTCAGCGAAACATTTATTTCCAGACGCTGTTCTTCCGAAGCTGAAAGGTTTTTCACGACCGACTGGTAGCCAATCATTGAATAAACGATAACCACTGATTTTTTTGCCGGAATCCGCAAGAGGTATGCGCCGTCGCGGTTCGACACTGTTCCAATCGATGAGTTTTTAAGTGAAATATTGGCCAGTTCAAGTGGCTTCCCGTTTTCGTCGGTCACTTTGCCATATAAAGTTGCATTGTTGCTTTGCGCATGGATAATATGTGCGCTCAAAAACAGGGAGAAAAAGATTAGGATAGATTGTATTGACCTCATGCCGGCAAAAATAATATTATCTGCATAATTAACTGTTCAGGAAAGTATTAATTGTTTTGAGTTATACTTTTTTGTTAAACTTAGGCGCTCATTGAACAGTTGGGACCAGGCATGCTCTTTCTCCACAATAAAATTCGTCATCCCGAAATTTCTTTAGCCTGAATGTTCCAATAAAGTCAATCCGTACTTACCTTTGGTTCACAAACATTAATTGAAAATTTGTCATGGCTTCACGCGATTATTTGATCCGCCAGATTGAAGAAATGGGAATCTTTCTGGCGATTTTGCTTCGCCGGATTTTGAAAATGAAGGAAGAAAATCAGCAGGAACAAATGGAATCTGTTGTGCATGAATCTTTGACGAAAGAATTAAAAATTGATATCGATCAGCTTGTTGTTCTTGAAAATGAGGAGTTTTTACAAATAATGAAAGAGCATTTCACCAGCGATGATCAACTGGAAAAATTGGCTGACATTTTAAGGGTTCTGGGTTCCGAAATTGAACGGTCATTTACGTTAACAAGAGCGGCTTATTTGCGTAAATCGCTTTTCCTGTTTTCGTATCTCCAAAATACAAGTTCAAATTTTTCTTACGAACGTCGCGTTAAAATTCAGGAACTTCAGGAGTTGATTGGAAGAATGAATGTGCTTGATTAGAGAAATCCTAATTTTTTTAAGTCCTGAATATTTCTAAGTTTGTCAAGTGAAATCAGTTTTGAATTATTTACATGGCTAAGCACCGACCACTATCTTCCGTATTAATAAAGCCCACCGGGCCAGATTGTAATCTGGACTGTACCTATTGTTTCTATCTCGAAAAATCAGCATTGTTTCAGCAAACGCCTGTACACCGTATGAGTAATGAAGTTCAGGAAGAACTGATCAGGCAGGTTATGCAGCAATCGGGCGATAATGTTTCGCTGGCCTGGCAAGGCGGCGAACCAACGCTGATGGGCCTCGATTTTTACAAACGTGCTATTGAGTTGGAGAAAAAGTATGGGCACAACCAAATGGTTGGAAACGGCTTACAAACCAATGGGATGTTACTCGATAAGAACTGGGCTGCTTTCCTGAAGGAATACGACTGGCTGGTTGGCATTTCGCTTGATGGACCTGAACATATACACAACCGTTACCGGTTCGACAAAGGCCAGAAGGGTACTCACAAAAGAGTAGAGGAGAATGCCATTATGCTTCAGCAGGAGGGTGTTGCCGCTAATGCCATGTGCGTACTGACTTCCTATTCTGTAAAGTTTCCCGAAGAATTGTATGCCTATTACAAGAGCTTGGGATACACTTATATGCAATTTATTCCCATTGTTGAAACCGATAAAAATGATCCTTCACGAGCTGCTGATTTTTCAGTTTCAGCGGTCGATTACGGCAATTTTCTGAACAAGATATTTGACTTGTGGCAAGCCGATTTTGTCAATGGCATTCCAACAACTTCAGTTCGGCATTTCGAATCTGTTTTTCATACTTATGTCGGTTTGGAAGCTCCGGATTGTACGATGATGAAGGAATGCGGGCCATACGTGGTTATTGAACACAACGGGAATGTGTACAGTTGCGACTTCTTTGTGGAACCGAAGTGGCGGTTGGGAAACATTATGCACGACCGAATCATCAATATGCTAAATTCGAAAACACAGCAGAATTTTGGAGCAGCAAAGGCTGTGTTACCTCGTGAATGCAGGCAGTGCAGTTGGTTGAGGAATTGTCACGGCGGCTGCACCAAAGATCGAATCAAAGATCCTGAGGACCATCGTAAACCCAGGTTCTGTACCTCGTACAAAATGTTTTTCAAACATGCCGACCAGACTTTGAAATTTATGGCTGCGGAGTGGAAAGAACAGCAGGCGATTCAGCAGCACAAGCAACAAACTAATGGTGTTTACAATGCTTTCGACGATTTTATGGGAAAACACAATTAGCTGCTTGTATCGTCCTCTAATATTTATTTAAATAAACATTTGTATAGATTGTAAGTGAAACGTTGCGAGTTGCAGGTTTCGAGTTGTATTCCTGCCTGAAACCCGAAACTTGTATCGCGCAACCCAAACATCGAATCATGACAGAGCAGTTTGAAATTACGTTACCTGCATTCAAGCGCGGTTACCATTTGATAACCGACTACATTGAAAGTAAACTTCCCAAACTTCCGGAGAAGGGATTGCTCCATATTTTGATTCAACATACTTCTGCCGGAATTAGTTTGAACGAAAATGCCGATCCGTCAGTCAGGTACGATTTTGAAGCCTTCATGAACAAACTTGTTCCTGAAAACGATCCGGCATACATTCATGTGGAAGAAGGTGCAGACGACATGCCTGCACATTTAAAATCGTCGCTGATTGGCGCCAGTATTACTATTCCAATTACAAATCACAGGTTGAATCTGGGAACATGGCAGGGCATTTACCTGTGCGAATTCCGAAATTTTGGTGGAAGACGCAAGTTGGTTATTACAATTTTAAGTTGAACTTTCAGAGTTTACCTTTTAGCGCTGCGCCTGTATATGATTCCGGAATGTTCACCAAATCTTCCGGCTTTCCCTGAAAAAGAACCCGGCCACCATCTTTACCGCCTTCCGGTCCCAAATCGATGACCCAATCTGCACATTTAATTACATCCAGGTTGTGCTCAATAATAATGATGCTGTGTCCGCGGGCAATCAACGCATTGAATGAGTCGAGCAATTTTCGGATGTCATGAAAATGAAGACCTGTTGTTGGTTCATCGAAAATAAACAACGAAGGACTTCCCTTTTCTTTGGCTAGAAAAGAAGCCAGTTTGATGCGCTGACTTTCTCCTCCGGATAAAGTACTCGACGACTGGCCGAGTTTAACGTAACCCAAGCCTACATCCTGAAGCGGTTTCAGTTGTTTGGCAATTTTCTTGGCTGAAGTCGATTTATGGCTTCCGAAGAAATCAATGGCTTCGTCAACTGTCAAGTCCAGAATATCGAAAATGTTTTTGCCATCGAAGGCAACTTCCAGAATTTCTTCACGGAAACGTTTGCCCTTGCAGCTTTCGCATTGCAGGTGGATATCGGCCATGAACTGCATTTCAACCGTAATCTCGCCTTCGCCCTGGCATTCTTCGCAGCGCCCTCCTTCAATATTGAACGAGAAATGAGAAGGTTTAAATCCTGAAAATTTTGATGCGGGCAGTTCTGAATATAGTTTCCGGATTTCGTCGTAAACCTTTAAATATGTCGCCGGATTCGATCTCGAAGATTTTCCGATAGGATTTTGATCGACAAATTCAACAGACGTAATCAGGTTAAAATCGCCACGGACAATGTCGTGTTGTCCGGTTTTCTCGCTGAACCCTCCGTACATTTTGGCTATGGCCGGGTACAAAACTTTGGTAACCAGTGATGATTTTCCTGAACCGCTAACGCCGGTAACCACACAAATGGTATTGAGCGGAAATTTAACATCCACATTTTTCAGGTTGTTTTCGCGCACACCGGTCACCTCTATAAAATTGCTCCATTTCCGCCGACTTTGGGGTACTTCTATTTTCTCTTTTCCGGTCAGGTAATGAGCTGTCAGGCTCTCCGACGAAGATTCCAGTTGTTCGTGAGTTCCCTGAAAAACAACTTCGCCACCCAAACGCCCGGCAAGCGGACCGATGTCGATAATTTCGTCAGCCTCGCGGATAATATCTTCGTCGTGTTCAACCACCAAAACCGTATTCCCCAGTTTCTGAAGTTTGCGCAAAACCTTTATTAGTCGGGCAGTGTCTCGCGAATGAAGGCCGATGCTTGGTTCGTCCAGAATGTACATTGAGCCAACCAGGCTGCTTCCCAGCGAAGTTGCCAGGTTGATGCGCTGTGATTCGCCGCCTGAAAGCGTTGAAGAAAGCCGGTTCAGGGTTAAATAACCAAGGCCAACATCAGACAAAAAATCGAGCCTGTTGTTAATTTCAGTCAGAATTCGTTCCGCGATTTTTGTCTCGTGCTCGGTCAACTTCAAGGTTTTAAAAAAATCCTGAAGTTCGTTGATTGGAAGCAACACCAAATCCTGCATCGATTTTTCGCCAACTTTCACGTACATGGCTTCCTTTTTCAGGCGTGTTCCACGACAATCCGGGCAATTGGTTTTTCCGCGATATCGCGAAAGCATGACGCGGTACTGAATTTTGTAGGTGTTTTCTTCGAGCATTTTGAAGAACTGGTTCAGTCCCTGAAAATGTTTGTTGCCAGTCCATAGCAGTTGCCGTTGTTCTTCGCTTAATTCGTAGAACGGTTTGTGGATTGGGAATTTAAATTTTTCTGCAGCATAAACCAAAGCATCTTTCCATTCGCCCATTTTTTCTCCTTTCCAGCAAGCTATGGCATCCTGATATACGGAAAGTGATTTGTTGGGAATCACCAGGTCTTCGTCAATCCCGATGACTTTTCCGTAACCTTCGCAGGTTTTGCAGGCGCCAACCGGATTGTTAAAGCTAAACATGTGAACTGTTGGTTCTTCGAATTCAATTCCATCGGCTTCAAAAAGATTGGAAAAATGTTCTTCTTTTAATTCCGGCTCGGTAAGCATTTTAATGATACATTCTCCATGTCCTTCAAAAAATGCGGTTTGAACTGAATCGGCAATGCGGCTCAAATTGTCTTCGTCATTCATTACCGAAGCCCTGTCGATAACGATGTTGCAGCCTGATTCTTTGCAGATTTCCTGATTTGAGTCTTTCAGAAAATCGTCAATTTTTACGATCTCGTTATTTATTTCCAATCGCGAAAAACCTTGTTGCAAAAGCAATTCAGCTTCCTGAAGTAGAGTTCTGTTCTTTTTTACTTTTAGCGGTGAAGCAATAAGAAATCGGGTGTTTTCAGGAAAAGACTGAATAAAATTTATGACATCGCTCACATGGTGCTGTTTCACTTCTTTTCCTGAAATTGGTGAAATTGTTTTACCAACCCGCGCAAAAAGCAGTTTCATGTAATCGTAAATTTCGGTTGAAGTACCCACTGTTGAACGTGGGTTTCGTGTATTTACTTTTTGCTCGATGGCAATTGCGGGAGGAATACCTTTAATGTAATCGACTTCAGGTTTATTTATTCGGCCCAGAAACTGGCGGGCATACGACGATAAACTTTCAACATATCTGCGCTGGCCTTCAGCGTATAGCGTGTCGAAAGCCAATGATGACTTTCCTGAACCTGACAAGCCACTAATTACAATAAATTTATTTCGGGAAATATTTAAGTCGATATTCTTTAAATTGTGTACTCTGGCACCTTTAATTTGAATAGTAGAGGAAAAATTTGATGAGGAACCCATTCGTTATGTTATTTTGGATACAAAAAATTTGTTTTATTGAAAAAAATGATTCATTTTTACACGCACAAAATTAGCAAATTGTTTAACTCTCATTTAAAAAAAGCTTGCCTATAGAAGGAACTATACTCTTTAATTATTGAAAACAGTCACATAATAATTCAGAGTAATGTTCAGACCAGAAGATCTGAGCGATAATTCGCTCGTAAAACAATTTGTTGATGGAGATCAGGCAGCTATCGAAATGCTGATTGACCGTCATAAAAAGAGAGTTTTTACCTACATCGTATTAATTGTTAAGAATCATCATCTCGCCGAGGACATTTTTCAGGATACCTTCATTAAGGTAATCCGGTCGCTGAAGACGGGTAAATATACCGAAAACGGTAAGTTTATCTCGTGGGTGCTTCGCATTTCACACAATCTTATCATCGACCATTTCCGGAAAGAAAAATTGCTAAGCACAACTTCAAATGATGATACCAGTGTCGATCTTTTTAATTCTTCGAAGTATTCAGAGGAGAATATTGAGGACAAGCTGGTTTATGATCAAATCACCAGTGATGTGCGTCTTTTAATCGAGGAGTTGCCTGACGACCAGAAGCAGGTAATTATGATGCGGCATTTTCAGGGTTTAAGTTTCAAGGAGATAGCTGATTTAACAGATGTTAGTATCAACACCGCACTGGGGCGTATGCGCTATGCGTTAATTAACCTTCGTAAGTTAATCGAGAAAAAAAATCTGAGCCTGACAAAAATTTAACAAATCGGTTACAATATTTTTAAGTGGGGGGCGTTTGATAGCTATAACTAAAAAATAGATGTCGATGCCTATGAGTAAATTCTTTACCTTAAATTATTTGATCAATTCGTATAGTAACGGTATAAATGAACTTGAATCACTTCAGGTTGGTCGAACAGATTTTAATGATGCCATGGATTTTAGTGCAGTTGGATATGAACCGTCTCAGAAAAGTATTGATGCCATATTGAATTTTGCATCGCAATATGACGTACTAAAATCTGCAAAAACCGGTAATATAGAATTGAATTTGAATTGATCTCCAAAAATGTATATGGGGGATAAAACGAACAGTGCAAAAGCACAATTCATAACTTCAATGAAAATCAGATAGATACAAAAAAGAAGTAAAAAACGAATTGTGCAAAAAGTTAATGATTGCTTTAATTTTGCTTTAATTAAGGAAGGAAAAAACGGGGCAAAATTTTACATTGCTTTAATTTGCATTGACATTATCATTTAATAATGCCCAAACCCCATTAAAACAAACGATTTTAGCCACGCTTGACTATTAGCCAGTAATGCTTTAAGCCTCTGAAAACGGGGCTTTTTTGTGCCCAATTGAAACGCCTTTTAAACGTCAGTTTTCCTACTCAATAACAGTAAAATAAGTATCATCCGAACAAACACCCGAACAACACCCGAACAAAAGCACGGTAATTATATACCAGACAATGGGGGTATGGGATATTATAAACACGCTGTAAGTGACATTATTTGTAAATTACACTACCTATAATCATTACCAAATAGAATTACAAACAAACCATAAATAATTCATTTTCAATATTATACGTTAATAAGTAATGAATTTTTGTATTAAAAAACGCGTGCGTTCGTTTTATTACGCGGATGTTTAATTCAGCAACAAAAAAAGAGGCAATTTTCAACTATGGTTTAATTAGTATAGACATTATCATTAAATAATGCCGAAACCCCGCAAAATAATCCATTTTAGCCACTGCGGCCACCAGCAAATAACAATACCAAGCTCCTAAAAATGGGGCTTTTTTTATGCCCAACTGAAACATTATTTAAACACCGTTTGTACACACCAAAAATACAGCTAAAAACACAACACCGGAGCAAACACCGGAACAACACCGGAACAAAACAAGGTTTATTTATGGTGAATAAATAAAGGTATGAAATGAAAAAAAAGCAATAAAAAAGCCTTATTTGTGGTATAAATACACCTATATTCCGTAATACATAGCAAAATAACACAAAGTAAATTGCTGAATATTAGATGTTAGTTGCATTTAGATTTGATTTTGAATACAAAAATCGTGCGCGTTGTGCAGATTCCTATTTCATTGAGTTGATTCGAATGCTCGCTTTACAAACGCCAGGGCACGTTATCTCGAAGTTGCCCTCAATTTTAACAAATCAATATTCCCGTTTGACCTTTCACCTGGATATATGTCAGCTGTGAATAAAAAGAGCCCAATAAATGGGCTCTTTTGCGGGTTAATCCTGGCTAACTTTTTTGACAACGTTTTTGCCCCCATCGCCCGCTAGGTGTTGGCTTAAACTTACCGGCTTTCCAGAACTTAGTTCAAATGTAAACTTTTAAGTATCAACCCACAAAAAAAGAATAGATTTTGTATTTTTGTGAGACCCAAAACATTAAATATGGCTTACAACAGAAGGTATTTTCTTGAACGCGTCATCGAAATTCAAGACATTGTTAAACGTGAAAAGAAGCGCGGAAGCTATCAGGTATGGATTTACGAAAACCTAATCAAAGATCAGTTTCATATATCAGTATCAACATTTAACAACTATTTGGGAATAAATGCCAGACGAGAACTGGCAAAACTCGAAGAAAACCAACTGGTTGCTAGCCAATAATAAATCTCATTAACAGAGTTGGTTTTATTTTTCCGACAATCGCTGTATCTTTGTGAGATTATAATAGGCATAAAAACCAATTCTTTCAGCACATTAAAGTTTGATCATGGGAAAAATAACAGTTAAACACTTTTTGAACAAAAAAGTAAAGCCCATTTTAAAAAACGAATCTGAATTCTATCCTCTCTATTTGCAGATTATATACAGCAAGTTCTCCACAGAAAGACGTAGCGAAACAGGAATTTTCATGACTGACTCTAACTTCGAATATTATTTAAAATTCGACAAATTATCAGATTCAGAAATTATTGAAACAAAGAAGTGGAATGGGATTGATGAGTTAAAAAGAGAAATTGAAGATTCAATGTTGAGTATTGAAGTAATTGAAAAATATCAAATTACAGTTACCAGATCAACTATTTTTAACGCGATAAAAGAACTGTCGAGGCCTTCTGAAATTTTATTAACTGAGATACTAAGGAATAGCCTCCATTCAGACATTTGGGAAAAGACAATTTTTAAAGAACTTATTAAAAAACCAAAGCAAACAACAACATATGAAGATTTTCTGCTTTGTTTTGATGGAAACATCATAGATAGTATAAACGAGATAGAATCATATACAGGACTAAAACTAAGTGGTTTCATAAAAGAATCTGACATTGTTAGATTTCAAGCTTTACAGGTGATTAATACAATTTCGGACGGAAAAACTTTTGCAGAATTTATATTATCCGATTATGACACAGAATTAAAAAGGATAATGAATGTTTGTACTTTAGAGCTTTATGAAGTGACCAAATCCGAAATCAATAACTGGATGGAAAATGCTATTGATTACTTAAAAACAATACTTGAAAAAATGACTTGAAAAAATAATCTAAAAACCTGAGCTACAATAGTTCAGGTTTTTTATTATTATATACATTCGGTACTGCCAAATAATATTTAAAATTAATTTGGTAGTACCAAATTAATTATTTTATATTTGTGCAGTTATAAACAACAAAGCTGCACAAATGGAAACAATTATTGATTTATCAGACGTCCGCAAAAGATTAGCACATGGAGCGGTCAAAGCCATTTCCGACCGTTCTGGATTAGGCTATTATACTGTTTTAAGAGTTTTGAACGGCGATACCAAAAATCTGCACTTTCCTGACGTTTTAAAAGCCACAGCCGAATACTTAACTGAAAATAAAGCGAAGGAAACCAAAGCCATGAAAGCCATTTCGGAGGCTTTGAATACTGAACCTTCAGAACAGTTTGCCGCTCGCATAAATAACCAGCGCGAAAAATACGGAGAAGGAACTAGCCCAATACTTTAACCTTAAATATCAAAACTATGTTAGAATCACAGATTAATTCAGAGAATACTATTCCGTTAGAGCATAGCGAAAGAGTAAAACAAATTATGCTATTCGTTGATACATTAGATTTTATGCTGAAAACGATTGATGAAAAATACTCTTCAGATGATGTCGTTAAAGTTGTTAACATGTATTTATCTAAAAACAAATACAACTACGAAGAGGCAAAAAAACATCTTTTCGAGGAAATTGAAATCCAGGTAAAGAAACAACGTGAAGTAACTAGCCAATTACATTAACAAAATTACTCATGAAAAATTCAATTGGCCCAGTAGATATAGAATTTGCCCTTAAAAACATCAATTTTCAGGCAGAGGCCGAAAAGATGAAACAAGGCATCAGAGGGGTAACAACTACTGCTCAACAGGAAGCCGCAAAAACGGCCAATTCTTTTAAAGGTGGGTTTGGTGGTATTGACAAAATGCTTAACGGAATAGGGTTAAATATTTCCGGACTGATTGGCCCTGCCGCCGGCGTTGCTGCCGCTTTTAAGTTTAAGCAACTGGCACAGGAGGCTTATGAGTTTGAAATGGCCTACGGTATGGCCATGCGCGAAGTGCAAACCATTTCAAAAGCTGTACAGGATGATTTTGAGGGTATTTCGCAAAGCATTGTTGATTTGGCCGCCAACGGCCCGGATGATGCCATTACGCTGGCCAAAGCTTATTACCAGATTGTTTCAGCCGGGCAGGATGGTGCCGCCGGACTTGAACTGCTTTCGGTTGCTTCGAAGGCTGCCACAGCCGGTGTAACCGACACGCTTACGGCGGCAGATGGTTTAACCACGGTTATTAATGCCTGGGGCTTATCAGCTGATCATGCCAATGAGATTGCCGATGTGATGTTTAAAACCGTTGAGCGTGGTAAAACAACCTTCGCTCAATTGGCCGCTAATATTGCCCAGGTTGCCACGCTTGCATCGGCCAATGGTATTGGGTTGAATGAAATCTTTGCAGCCATCCAGTCCATTACCAAACAGGGAACGCCAACAGCTCAGGCCATGACCCAAATCCGCAGCTCGATCATTAACATGAACAATGCGTTGGGCGATGGTTGGAGCAAAACCATGACTTACCAGGAAGGCTTAAATAAGATTGCCGAAATGGCCGGAGGCAGCCAGGTAGAACTTAAAAAGCTGATCCCGGATGTTGAAGGTATGAGTGCAGTATTGGCGCTTACCGGAGAGAAAGCCAAAGGAGCCGCTGAAGACCTGAACGAAACGACCAAAGCAGCCGGGGCAATGGAAACGGCCTACGGGCGCATGATGGAAGAGGCTGACAATAAATGGTCGGTGGTGCATAACAAGTGGATGCGGGAGGTACGGGAACTGGGAAAAGCGATGAAAGAAGAATCCGGAAACCTCGCTAATTTCATGGACGCCCTTTTATCGAGTGGCGCAGATGTGAAAGAAGACATGCCTATTTATGGGATAGCCGATAAAATTAAGGCTTTGCGAATTATGGGCGGATCATTTATCGGTTCGTACATCAAAGGCGGCCTGATGCCTGAAAGTGTAGTCAGGGAACAATATGACCAGTACGTTAAAACAATTCAGAATTATGCTTCGCAAGGTTTATCGCAACAACAAATCAAGCTCAGCGACATTTTAGGAATTAAAGATAAAGATGAACGGCTTACAAAGCTGAATGAATTTTTAGTTTCCATGAAAACGGCTGAGCAGGATTTGGGAAATACAGTATTTAAGAATGACGAACAGCAAAAGGCGGCTTTGAAAATTCGCGCTGATCTATGGGGCGAAATGGAAGCGAAAGCAACTTCGGCAATAAAGGCTATTACTGAAGCGGAAAATGCAAAAGGAGGCGGAGGCACAGATGCAAAGGTCAGAGACCTAAAGGTAATGACAGAAGAACTAAAAAAATTACAAGATTCATTTGGAACGGGGAGCGCCGGAGATGCCGCGCTGAATCTTGCTAAACAATCGGCTCTTAAACAAGAAATTCAAGCTTATTACGATAAAATCAGGGAACTGGTAAAGGTTGACCCGGTCACAAAACTCCAAACCCTTTCTGCAAAAGAAACATTGGGCGGCATCCAAACCATTACTAAAGAACAGACAAAGCAGGAATTTCAGGGCGAAAAATTACTCAAACAATCGAAAGCCAAAACAACTGAGGCGCAAAAACAGGCAGACGCCATCAAAGAACAGAATGATGAATATATGCAGCAAGCTGTATTTTTTGAAGGTTTGACAACAAAGCTTGGTGATGCTGCTGAAATACTTGGTGCCATGAGTTATGCCGTTGGCGAATTTGACAGCACATTGGGCGAGTCGGTTGGAAAGATGGCAGATTTAGCCAATAATGCCGCCAATATGGTTGCGAGTTATGCGGCGGGTGATTTTGTGGGTGCAATAGCTTCAGGGATTGGCGTTGTTGGCAATATTATTGGGCTGGCAAAATCGAATAAAGAAGACCCGACAGTTAAGGCTTTGGAAAATGTTAACAACCTCCTTAAAACTCAATCCGTTATTCTGGCAAACTTAAATGAAGGTGAAAGCTATTTCGATTTAGCGGCCAAACAGATAAGCGATTATACGGCTGCAATTGACTTAAATACAGCGAGCCTGCGAGGCGCTTTGACCGAAGATGAGAAACGAAGAAAAATGAACCTTGTCCGCCCGGTTGAACCCGGATCGCCGGGACAACCCGCTGACCCGCTTGCAAAAGCACAATACAAGGCTGACCTCGCAAAATACAATAAAGACCTTGCAGATTTCCAGAAAAATAGGGAAACTCTGGATTGGACACCTGAGCAATTTGTGGCAGCTTACGCAAATGGGAGTTTAATACTGGATGAACAGCAAATTGCGTGGGTCACCGAAATAACCGAAAAGCAAAGGGCACGGGCAGAACTACTCCAGGAAACATTCAGGAGGGCTTTGGGATTCGATGCTTCCGAACTATCAGATTCGATCATGCAGGGCATTCAGGACGGTTTGAAGCTTGCTGATAATGGGCTTGGTGATTTTACCGAATCTTTTGGCGACCAGGTTAAAAAGGCTTTGATTAAAGGTATAACTGATGCAATGCAGTTAAGGCTAACCGAAGGTTTTTTGACAGACATGACGGAATTTTTAAAATCTGAAAGTGAAGGGGGAAAAACCCTGACCCCCGGAGAACTGGCATTGCTCGAAGCTGAATATGCAAAATCAGTTAAGGAGGGTACTGACGCTTTTAATGCTGTCAAACCTATTTTCGATAAATATGGGGCTCCTACAAGCTCGGCCGCCGCAGCCGTTACTGGCATTACTGCATCATTAACCGAAGATACGGCGTCTGCACTTGTTGGTCAGCTAATGGCGGTTAGGACTGACGTAAAGGATATACTAAAACAGGTTGCAATGGGTCAGGATGATGTAAGCAGGAACCTGCTTTACCTGAAAGAAATAGCTCAAAACACCTCGCATAACGTAAGGCTGATCAAGATTGAAGAGGGAATCACAGAAATGAACAGAACATTAAAAGATCGACTATAGCGATGAAAAAGACGGGGAAGAAGGGATATACGCCAAAATCAAGCCACTCCAAAAAACACCAATACAACACCAGTATTTCAAATGAAAAATCAGATAATCAATATCTAAGCAAATATTTTAAACTAAAAAGTAAAAAGTAGAATTATGGAGAAAGTAGAAATTTTTAAAAACAATGCAGAGATTCAACGCAGGTTGGATCGCATTCCGGCAGTGCGTACAACAGTCCAAAGTTTGTACGACAAATTGAACAGCAACGGTATGGTAACTTCTTTCAATTCAGTTATTGAAATCGCCACAACGTTTGTCTTTAATACCAGGAATAGAGACGGGCAGGGGCATCTCACTTTTGATAGTAAAAAAGCTGTAATTGAATTACTGAAAAATACTATCATCGATAGTACCCCGGGAATAGAAACGTCAATGGGCTTCAAAATGAAGCGCGACAAAATTCTTGACATAATACAAATTGAAGATTCAGACGTTCAGGAATTTTTGTATTTGATTGAATTAATTAGCGTTAATGATTGGGATTTATTCAAATACCTTGGATTTAATGACCAAACAAAAACGGTAATTCTTACAGTTGGATATGCTGATGAAATTTCAGAAAGCCTTACAATATACGCAGACAATGATAGGCAAATACTATTTTCATCCGCAGCATTGGCGCTAATAGAAGCCTTAAACAGTTGTTCTAATGTGTATGCAGATTTCGACAGACCGGACGATATTTACGGTTTAAAATTTGACGGGCACAAAGCATATCAGCTTAATATTGATCAAATCAAAAGGCTATAAACTCTCACATCAAAAAAATGCATAATTGTGTTTTTCCCATTGTTTGTTCTTGTGCTGGTTTTTTGTGTTTTCCAGTACGTTTTTTAGATGTAAAATCAAAAGCGGTTCATTTTCTCACTGAACCGCTTTTAAAAAAGTCATAGCCAACCTCTACAACATAGTAAGTAAAAGCAAAATAACCAATTAAATAATTTAAAACAATGAATACAAAGTCATTTATATTACACGATGAATCAGTCAATTCAAAAGGTTTCCGGATGTTGACATCCGGGGCAAATATGACTGAATTTAGAAAGAACCCGGTCATGTTGCTAATGCACGATGATTTTAATATGCCAATAGGCAGGTGGGAAAACATAAGGGTTGAAGGTACAAAGATTTTAGCCGATCCAGTATTTGACGAAAAAGACCCGAAAGCACTTGAAGTAATGGGAAAAGTAACCCGCGGTTTTATTCGTATGGCTTCAGTTGGTTCCTGGCCTCCGGAAGAGATATCTGACGATCCTTATTTGAAACTACCCGGCCAGTCACTTCCAACTGTTACTAAATGGACTATGCGTGAAGCTTCTATTGTCACTATTGGAAGCAATCACAATGCAATTGCATTTTATGACCGTACAACTGGCAAACAAATTGATCTAAGCGATATTCAGACCTCTATTATAAAGGTGAAAAGAGCGGGTACAACTAACCTTGTTGAGTTGGAAGACCTTAGAGGAATGAACTGGAATCAGATTGATAAAGCTAATAAACTGGGTATTCTTAAAACCAAGTATTACGACTTGTATGAAAGTAAGTTCATTGAAAAATTCGGACATAAACCTAATAAGCATTGATCATGGTGGAATATAACAAACAACAACAGAAAATTACAATTACGATGAATGGTGATGCTAGTATGCTTGTAAATACACAGATAGCATTAATCCAATTAATGAAAAATTTCAATTTTTCAAACGCCGATGGCGAAGGTATATTTTACTGGTCATTGAACCTGCTGGAAAGCATGTTGCCAGAGGAAGAACAACAGGAACGAGCTATAGTAGATGGGAAATATATACAATTGCCAAAGAATGTGACCGAAACACAGATCGTCAAAATAGGAGAAGCATTTCGGCTATTTGAAAACGAACCAACCATAAACAGTACAAACCCTGTATTCCAGGCACTCAAAAAAGTAGGTTAATTTAAACCCTACTTAAATTTTATTTTTTGGTTAAAATGATTCCGGGACAACCGCCAATTCTCAGGGCGGCCCCGGCTTCTAAAAAAAAACTGATATGTCCACACGCGAATATCATAACGAGCAATTAGGTACATGTGTTTCAAGAGAAGATACCGACTCCTTAAGTCTTGTTTTGGTTGATAAAAAAGACATTTCACCTAGGAAAAAGGAGTACATTGAAATACTACAAAAGCGTAATGTAACAGCAACTACCACCCTAGGTTATTGGGACACACTTCCGCACAACTGGCAAAAATTATTCATTGAAGCTTTTGGATTACCTCAGCAGTGTATAAGGCTGTCGTTATTTGAAATGCATTATGTCAGCGATACTCAGGCAATTAAATTTTATACAAAATATCAGCTACCAGACGGTAAGCTCCTTCCAGATAAAGTAATTGACGAATACTCATTGAACTCTTCTGTACTTAACACGCTCGAACGTATTTGTATAAAAATATTCACATTAAACAAACACCATTGCATTCGCATATCAGAAATTTGGTTGTTTGTTGCTAATGAATGCAACCGGTTTCGTGATATTCAATCACATACCTTGCCAGCCAACCCCGCGAGTCTTCGCCGCAAATTGAAAGACTTTAAGAATGAAGGCTATTTGGCGTTGATTCATAGAAATTTCTGCAATAAATCAGCTCAAAAGATTGACAATGCAGTAATCAAATTACTCAACGCCATGTTTGCCAAACAACCACATAAACCTACTGCCACAGAAATCGCAAGGCAATACGAAGGTTTTTTGAATGGTTCAGTCGATGTTATTAATAACGAAACCGCCGAAATCTACCAACCCTCTGAATTTCCAAAGCTTTCACAGACTACTATAACCAATTATTTAGCTAAATGGACAAACAAGGTAGGAACCCACACTCTTCGGAGCGGTGACCGCCAAATGTGGATACAGAAATTTAAACCTTACCATAGTATGAAAATGCCGGAATTTGCCGGAAGCATTGTTTCTGTCGATGACCGTCAGCCGCCATTTTGGTACGAAAAAGGCAAACGCGTTTGGATGTATGGAGCTATTGACCTCGGAAGCACGGGTATAACTTGTTGGGTATTTGGGAAAACAAAAGAATCGCTGATACTTGAATTTTATCGCCAAATGGTTCGGAATTATACTGAGTGGGGTCTTAACCTACCTTACGAACTGGAAGGCGAAATGAGCGGAAATAGCGTTTATTTGAGTTCATTCTTAGCAGAGGGTAGAATGTTTCAAAAAACGCATATTGAAGCCAACAATGCTCGTGGAAAGCGTGTTGAGTCATACTGGAAGCCGCTGAGATATGGAACTGAGAAGAAACGTTTGGGGTGGATTGCCCGTCCGAATGCCCTTTCTGAACCAAATCAGTTTGGACCCCAAAAAAATGTAATAATTCCCTACGACCATATTATCGAAGACTGTAAGACTGACATACAAGACTGGAATAACTCACCACACCCGGTAATTGAAAGTAAAACACGTTGGGAGGTTTTACTTGAAATGCAACATCCAAACATGACACCAACAAACTGGCGGGCATTTCTACCACACCTGGGATATAAAACACAAACATCTTGCAATGCAGGTATTATCAGGCTTAATAATCAGGAATGCTTGATCGGTGAGAACGGAACAATCGCATTTAGTGACAGGCTTATTGACCTCATGGCACAAATTGAAGGTAAAGACCTTGATGTATATTGGATTGATGCTAACGATGGGAAAGTACTTAAAGCTCTCGTTTACTTGCGTAGAACTGACCGTTGTGTTTGTGAGGCAATTTCTAAACCGGTTTATCACCGTGCCAAATTAGAGCAATCCGATAGTGACATCGAAGCCCGCGAACAAATGTGTAAATATGTGGCCTCAGTAAACGGATTTATTACTTCACAGCGAAAATCAATTGACAATGTAACTGTAATTGATCATACTTCGAAGACTTTAAATGACAAGTTCCAGATTGAATCTATAAACAAAACGGTAACAGAACAAACAGGGTCTGTCGAAGTGTTACCAGAAGCCGATGAAAATGAAGACGATTTAAATTTCATTTCAACGCCGTTTAATAAAGGTTTATATGACAGATTTTAAACAATAAAATCAAATACTATGGCTATCTCAATAACTACTGAATTTAAAGAAAAGATAATTATAGCGATGCAGGAGCGTCGAAAACTATATGATGGAAGTAACGGTGCATTTGCTAAAACGCTTGGTATTTCCGCGGCTATTTTTTCGCGCCTTAATAATGGCGAAAACACAGGACTATTGAAGGCAACTCAATGGATCATGATGGCTCACGCACTTGGAGTTTCCACAGAAGACCGAAAATGGAATATGGCAAGAACTGAAGTGTTTAATGTAATTGAAGAGGAGGTACAATTCTGTAAGGCATATTCAAAAGCACGGATATGTGTAGACGATTGTGGAATAGGAAAAACATTCTCCGCCCGCTACCTGAGTCGTACTTTGAAAAACTGTTTTTATGTTGATGCCAGCCAGGCAAAAACCAAACAGTCATTTATCCGGCTGATTGCCAAAACTATTGGATGCGAAAGCAAAGGGAGATATATAGAAGTAAAAGAAACCCTTAAATTTTATCTCAAATCGCTAACGCTTCCGGTAATTATTGTTGACGAAGCCGGAGACTTGGACTATGATGCTTTTTTGGAATTAAAAGAATTGTGGAATGCTACGGAACATTGCTGCGGCTGGTTTATGATTGGTGCCGATGGTTTACGTGCCAAAATCGAACGTGGTATAACAAACAAACGGGTTGGTTATGCAGAGATTTTCAGTCGCTATAGCGAGAAATTTACAACAATAGTTCCACGAGAACGGCAAGAACGAAACGCATTCTATAAAAAGCTGATTACTGACGTTTTGAGCGCAAACAATTGCGATCCTGTTCAGATCAATGCAATTGCAAAGCGTTGCCTTCTAAATGACTCAGGGGGCCATATCGGAGGTCTTAGAAGAGCTGAAAGTTTATTGATTTTAAGTTAGATGACCATACAAGAAACGATCCCCTTATATATCATTCTTAAATAATTCGTAAATTTGTATTGAAGTTTCAGCGTTCTTATCCCTGAAGGCGGGGCAAACACCTCGCGGGCGATGGGTGCCAGGCCGATCCGATTAACGGTAGAACAATGAGATTAACCCGCAAAAGAGCCGATTAAATCGGCCCTTTTTTTTGTCGATCTGGTGTCAAAATACATCTATAAATATTGGAACAGTTTATAAAATAAAGCAGAGAAAAATCCCTGCTTTATTTTATCGGCTTTCGATCATGCGACCTCACAATAGAAATAAATAAACGTAGATTACTTGTGTGTTTTTGCACAATTCGATTTGCAAATTTTCACAAATCGTTTTCGCGTTTATATGTATTAAAGAGCATCTTGACAAGGATGCTTTTTTTATTTACATTTGTGATATCAATATAATATCAAAATAATATCAAAATAATTTAAATCTGATAGTATGGAAAAATCATTTACTGCCCGCTCGGGTTATTTGTTTCTTTTGCTTGAAGTATTATTCCTGGGTTTGGCAATTACATCTTTTGTTTTCGAGATGGTAATCCCCGGAATTGTCTGCGTAATTCTTTTTGTACTGCTTGCTCCTGGCTTTATTGCCGTTGATCCGAACCAAAGTTATGTGTTGATTTTATTTGGAGCCTACAAGGGAACCATTAAAGATAATGGCTTCTTTTGGGTGAATCCATTCTTTTCCAAAAAGAAATTTTCTCTTCGTGCCCGAAATTTTAACAGCGAACCAATTAAGGTGAACGATAAATTGGGGAATCCGATTATGATTGGACTTGTTTTGGTTTGGAAAGTTGAAGAAACCTACCGTGCTGCTTTTGGTGTTGATGAGTATGAGCATTTTGTTGTCGTGCAAAGTGAGGCTGCTCTGAGAAAATTGGCTGGATTATATCCGTACGATAATATTGAAGATGATCATGCAAAAATTACGCTTCGAGATGGTGGTGAAGAAGTAAACCTGGAACTGGAAAATGAAATTCGTGAACGCCTCGATATTGCCGGTATTCATGTAATTGAAGCTCGCATTAATTACATTGCTTACGCGCAGGAAATTGCCCAGGCCATGTTGAAACGTCAGCAGGCAACTGCTATTGTTGCTGCCCGGTTTAAAATTGTAGAAGGCGCTGTAAGTATGGTTGAAATGGCATTGGCAGAATTGAGCAAACGAGATATCGTAAATCTCGATGAAGATAAAAAGGCGACTATGGTTAGTAATTTGCTCGTCGTACTTTGCGGTGACAAGGAAGCAACACCAGTTGTAAATACCGGAACTTTGTATCAGTAAAAATGAATAAGGTATTATTTAAGGAAACTCAGCAATTCAGGCAATGGTGGAACATTGTTGTCATACTGATTTCAACAGTTTCATTGTTCGTATTTAGTATTTATGTATTCATTCAGCAGTCGCTAAGAGGAATTCCGGTTGGCAATAGTCCGGTTCCCAATGGCGTACTGGTTGTAATGTTTTTCTTTTCGCTTATTTTTCTCTGGGGATTCTTTTCAATGAAACTGGAAGTTGAAATTGACGAAGAAGGAATTCATTACAAATATTTTCCGTTGATAAGCAAAATGAAAATGATCTCGAAAGGTGAGATTCAACGATATGAAATAAGGAAATACAAACCAATTCTCGATTACGGAGGTTGGGGAATAAAGCGAAAATTCAAATGGGGGAGGGCCTATAATGTTAGCGGTAACATTGGCTTACAACTTTATCTCACCAATGGTAAAAAAATTTTATTCGGAACTCAGCGATCTCAGGCTATCAAATACGCGATGGACGAAATGATGAAACATTAGCAATAAATTGGAATTATTTAAAAATTTCAGGAAATGAAAGTTATAGCATTTGTACTTGGCGTACTGGTTTCGGCATTGGCCTTTGGTCAATCGGAAATAAATATTGTTTTGAAAACAGAAACCGGAAATATCGAGGGAACTTTAATGATGCCGGTTGCCAAATTGCCTGTTCCGGTTGCCTTGATTATTGCGGGTTCGGGACCAACCGATCGTAATGGGAATAACCCGATGATGACAAATAATTCTTTGAAAATGATTGCGACAGGGCTTGCTAATCAGGGTATTGCTTCGCTAAGGTACGATAAGCGAGGAATTGCTGCCAGCAAAGACGCGAGATCGAATGAGAATGATATGAGGTTCGAAATGTATGTTTTGGATGCGATTGCCTGGGTTAAACTTCTGAAAAACGACAAAAGTTTTAATGAGGTTGTCGTAATTGGGCACAGCGAAGGATCATTAATTGGGATGATTGCATCTCGGGATGCAAATGTTGATAAGTTCATCTCGCTTGAAGGTGCCGGGCTGCCTGCTGATAAAATAATCAGAGAGCAGTTGACAAATCAGCCACCTGTCGTTCTTGCTCAGTCGACGCCAATTCTTGATGAACTTGTCAAAGGAAATACAGTTGAAAATGTTCCTCCCATGTTGAATGCATTGTTTCGGCCGAGTGTTCAACCTTATATGATTTCGTGGTTTAAATACGATCCGCAAAAAGAAATAGCCAAGTTAACAAAGCCGGTTTTAATTGTTCAGGGAACTACCGACATTCAGGTTAGTGTTTCAGATGCCGATAGTCTTTATGCCGCAAAACCAGATGCGAAACTGGCCATTATTCAGGGGATGAATCATATTTTGAAAAATGCAGATGCCGACCGCACAAAGAATATGCTTACCTATCGAGATCCAAATCTTCCATTGAGTGAAGAATTGATAAAAACAATGGGAGATTTCATTTTAAATAAGTAAGACTAATTTGATTTATCCTGAAGGGAAAGTGTTCGCGGCGATTTGGAATTGAGTAAAATTTAAGGGCGAAGTTATGACAAAGAAAAAATCATTTGTGCTGAGAATTGATCCTGATGTGTATGACGCCATTGAAAAATGGGCTGCTCAGGAATTTCGAAGTGCAAACGGACAAATAGAATGGATTATTAATAAGGCTCTTCGGGATGCCCGGCGAACGATCGATAAAACTATTCCGGAAGAGCCGGATACAGAAGCTGAATGAAGTTTAAAACAGATACCAATTAATTGATTAACAGAATTTAATTTTTGAAGCCATGCAACAAACAAAATATCATTGCCCGAAATGTGGAAACACGCAAGCCGAAGTCGATGAAATAAGAACTACCGGAAAAGGTTTTACAAGGCTTTTTGACATTCAGAACAGGAAGTTTACGGCGGTGTCCTGTACCCGATGCAAGTACACCGAATTTTATAAAGGGAATGCAAGCATGTTGGGTAATATTGCCGATTTTCTGGTGGGATGAACTAACTGTTTAAGTTTACTTTAAATTAGTCGAATCTACTTTCAATCTGGTCGTAAATCCAATGGTTTTAGTATATTTTTGCACCGGTTTAAAAAATGTTAATCCTATCAAAAATAAAAACTATGACCATAAGTGCTTTGCAATCAGAAAGGGCGAAATATCAGCCTAAATTACCCAATTCATTAAAATCTTCAGTAAAACTGGTTGAAGGTGAAAAGACCCAATCGGTTGCCGACCAGGAGAGCATCAAAGAGCTTTTCCCAAATACCTATGGTATGCCGTTAATAACATTTGAAGCTGCGACCGAAAAAGTGGAATATCCGGCGGTAAATGTCGGAGTTATCCTTTCCGGCGGTCAGGCTCCCGGTGGTCATAATGTGATTTCAGGAATTTTTGATGGCATTAAAAATATTAACAAGGATAGCAAGCTTTTCGGATTTTTAGGTGGCCCGGGTGGATTAGTTGATCATAAGTACGTTGAGCTTACTGCCGACATTATCGACGAATATCGCAATACTGGAGGTTTCGATATCATCGGATCGGGCCGGACTAAACTCGAAGAAACAGCTCAGTTTGATAAAGGCGCTGAAATTTTGAAGCAACTCAATATTAAAGCGCTGATTATTATTGGTGGCGACGATAGCAACACAAACGCTTGTGTTTTAGCCGAATATTACGCAGCTAAAAACACCGGAATCCAGGTTGTAGGTTGTCCAAAAACGATCGACGGTGACCTTAAGAACGATATGATCGAAACATCATTCGGTTTCGACACTGCTACTAAAGTTTATTCCGAATTAATCGGAAACATTCAGCGCGATGCCAATTCGGCGAAAAAATACTGGCACTTTATTAAATTAATGGGTCGCTCTGCTTCACACATTGGTTTGGAATGCGCTTTACAGACCCAGCCAAACATTACATTAATTTCAGAAGAAGTTGAGTTGAAAAAGCAAACATTAGGCGAAATCGTTGATTATATGGCCGGCATTGTCGCAAAACGTGCAGCTAACGGCGAAAACTTTGGGGTAGCTTTAATTCCTGAAGGCTTGGTAGAATTTGTTCCGGAAATGAAAACTTTAATTTCTGAATTGAACGACCTGCTTGCTGAAGGTTCTGAATCTGAGCAAAAATTCAAATCATTTCAGGATAAAGCTGAAGGGCGTGCATTTGTTGCCGGAATATTATCAGCCGAATCAGCAAAGGTCTACAAATCGCTTCCCTCCGGAATTGCCGATCAGTTGACTTTAGATCGCGACCCACATGGAAATGTTCAGGTTTCATTGATTGAAACTGAAAAACTGTTGGGTGAAATGGTGAAAAGCCGACTGAAAGAACTGAAAACGGCGGGTGAATTCAATGGTAAATTTGGAACTCAATATCACTTCTTCGGTTACGAAGGTCGTTGTGCAGCGCCTTCGAATTTCGATGCCGACTACTGTTACTCATTGGGATACAATGCGTCGTTCCTGATTGCCGCCGGAAAAACTGGTTACATGTCATCGGTTCGGAATCTTACTTCACCTGCAGCCGATTGGATTGCCGGCGGAGTCCCGGTAACGATGATGATGAACATGGAGCGCCGTCACGGACACATGAAACCAGTTATTCAAAAAGCGCTGGTTGAATTGGATAGTGCACCTTATAAATACCTGGTGGCAAACCGCGAAAAATGGGCCATCGAAACTTCTTTTGTTTACCCAGGACCTATCCAGTATTGGGGACCGACCGAAGTTTGCGATCAACCAACCAAAACAATTGCTTTGGAAAGAGCCAAATAAATATTGCATGTCAATTCGTTGAAATGGAAAACCCCGGAATTGTTTCCGGGGTTTTTGCATTTTACCTTTTCTTTTCTCCCTTGACCAAACCTTTTATTTCTTTACTGAAAGATATTTTTCAATGTTGTCGATAAACATCTGCTTGGTTTCTTCCTTCGACTGTGCAATTCCTGACATCATGACAGGTTTACCGGTTGCCGGAATGTATAAGAAAGCAGGTATTCCCTGTATGCCAAATACCTGGGCCAATTCTCTTTCCTGGTCGGTATTTATTTTATAGACTACAATTTTGCCTTCAAACTCACTCCCAACTTCATCAAGAATCGGACTTGCGATTTTGCACGGGCCACACCAGTCGGCATAAAAATCAATAATTGCGGGTTTGTCACCCTTGTATTTCCATTCTTTTGGAGAGCTCGGATAGTCCCAGACTTTTTCTACAAACAAGGCCTTTGTGAGTTTTTCGGAGCCGTTTGAATTTTCAGATGCAACTGCGATGGCATTCTGAGTTTTACTGTCGCCTTTTTTTTGATTTCCGCAAGCCGTAAACAACATGGCAGCTGCGGCTAATGTTAATAACAGATGTTTCATAATTTGATGATATATTATTATTTGTACTTAATTACTTTGTCGTTACTGCACAAGCATAAATTAAAATTGAAATATATAAATATATAGATATGAATTATCAATTGTTATGCCAAAATAAAAATACGTCGTTCAGGGCAATATTTCGGAAAAATATTATCGCCTACGCAACCTATTTACGCCTTTTCAAATCTATAGGTTAAAGTGTAAACAGAAAAGCCTGCAAAATTCTTTGATTGGGTTGTCTTAAATTTTAAATCGAATCATTGATTTTGCCAATGAAAACAATACATAAATATTTTATTAAAATGAAAAAGCTATTAATTTTATGCATGGTGGGTTCCTTTTTAAGCCTTTTTACGGGCTGTAAACTGGATGATGATGATTATTCTTTGGACAATGCTTGGGTTGGATTTGGTTTGGTCCACCAGGAATCCGGTTCTCATTCGTTTACAATTGAAATGGATGACGGTGAAGTACTTTACCCGGTTACAAATTCAGGATATTGGAATGACTTAACAGACAATGAACGTGTTTTGACGAATTTTACAATTGTTGGAAATAAAGAAAACCCTGATCACAACGAGTATTACTATGTCAGGATTAATTCGTTGAAGAAAATTCTGTACAAGGGAATTCTGGATATTACGCCTGAAATTGAAGACAGTATTGGAAACGACCCCATAAAAGTTGAAGACAAATGGATAAAGAAAAATATGCTCAACTTTGAATTGAAATATTGGGGTGGTGCAAAAACTCATTTCATTAATTTGGTAAAACAACCAGGTGCTGTGAGCGACGCAAACGGACCGGTTTTGCTCGAGCTAAGGCACAATACAAATGGTGATTCGGAACAATTTCCACTTTCAGCCATTGTTTCATTCGATCTAAATTCTTTGAAGATCGCGGGACAAAGCAGCACACAATTTAAGATTACAGCCAAGGGGTTCGATGGTAACGATTTCGAATATACCGGCGAATACAAGTATTAATTAAGTTTCAAGTAATTCGGTTTTTGAAAAAGCATCTGGTGAGCAATATCAGATGCTTTTTATTTTTTTATTGCTTCGTATTTTTTACATTCACCGCCGTTAAAATCAACTGGAAGTAAAACTAAATTTACAAACATGATAAAACCTATCAGTTTAATTGTCATTGTGGCAATTATGTTTTCATGTACCAATCAGAAAACGGATAAAGAAATGACGAAAAATTTTATTCCTGAAGTTCCGAAACTGGCTTCAGACATAATGACTCCGGAAGTACTCTGGAGCTTTGGCCGATTAGGTGAGCCGGTAGTTTCGCCTGACGGAACAATGGTATTGTATGCAGTAACCAACTACAATATTGAAGAAAATAAGTCGTACCGAGATATTTATACCATTCCGACGGCCGGTGGCGATGCGGTAAAACTTACCGATACTCCTGAAAAAGAATCATCGGCTTCATGGAGGCCTGATGGTAAAAAAATCGGCTTTTTATCGTCGAAATCTGGCGAAACCCAGCTTTGGGAGATGGATATTGACGGTAAAAATCCGGTTCAAGTTTCTGAAGTTCCGGGTGGAATAACCGGGTTTAAATATTCGCCTGATTTAACCAAAATACTTTATACTGCCGATGTTAAAGTTGGAAAAGATATTCACGATTTATTTCCTGATTTGCCCAAAGCCAATGCACATCTTGAAACAGATTTGATGTACAAACATTGGGACGAATGGGTGAATTCTGTTCCGCATCCATTTGTGGCAGATTATGCGGGCGGAAAACTTTCGAATGCTGTGGATATTATAGATGGTGAGCCATTCGAAAGCCCGATGAAACCTTTTGGTGGCACGGAACAGTTAGCATGGAGTCCTGACAGTAAAACAATAGCCTACACTTGTCGCAAAAAAACTGGTAAAGATTACGCAACTTCTACCAACTCCGACATTTATTTCTACAATGTAGAAACCCAAAAGACTGAAAATAAGACAGAAGGAATGATGGGTTACGATCAAAATCCTGTTTTTTCTCCTGACGGGAAATGGCTGGCGTGGGAAAGTATGGAGCATGATGGGAATGAATCAGACAAAAGCCGCTTGTTTGTCATGAATCTTGAAACTGGTGAAAAGTCGGATATGTCGGCTGATTTTGACCAGAATTCAGCGGCACTCTCATGGAGTAGCGACAGTAAATCAATTTATTTTGTGAGTTGCTGGCATGCCTTGACCCAGATTTACAAACTGGATATTGCTGACAGGAAAATAACAAAAATAACAGATGGAGTTCAGGATTATGCCTTTGTGGCAGAAGCAAAAGACAAGCTTATTGGTGTTAAACATTCGATGAGCAAACCCGATGAAATCTACGCGATTGATCCGGCTTCAGGAACCGAAACTGAATTAACTTTTCTGAACAAGCCAATTCTCGATCAGTTAACTATGGGGAAAGTTGAAGAGCGCTGGGTAAAAACCACTGATAATAAGGAAGAACTTGTGTGGGTAATTTATCCGCCACATTTCGACCCGAATAAAAGATACCCGACTCTTTTGTATTGTCAGGGTGGCCCGCAATCGCCGGTCAGTCAGTTTTGGTCGTATCGCTGGAATTTTCAGCAAATGGTTGCAAACGGTTACATTGTAGTTGCTCCAAACCGACGCGGATTGCCAGGCTTTGGACAGGAGTGGCTCGACCAGATTAGTGGCGATTATGGTGGCCAAAACATGAAAGATTATCTTTCAGCCATCGACGAGGTGTCAAAAGAACCTTTTGTCGATAAAGACAAATTGGGATGTGTAGGCGCGAGTTACGGTGGTTTTTCTGTGTACTGGTTGGCAGGTCATCATCAAAAGCGGTTTAAAGCATTCATTGCTCACGACGGAATGTTTAATTTCGATCAGCAATATCTGGAGACAGAAGAAATGTGGTTTGTAAACCGTGACCTGGGCGGTCCCTACTGGGACAAATCCAATCCTGTTGTTCAGCGCTCGTACGCCAATTCTCCACATTTATTTGTCGACAAATGGGATACTCCGATTTTGGTTATTCACGGCGAGAAAGATTATCGGATTTTAGCTTCGCAGGGCATGGCGGCATTCAACGCTGCTGTTTTGCGTGGTGTTCCTGCCGAAATGCTAATTTTTCCTGAAGAAAACCATTGGGTTTTACAGCCTCAGAATGGAATTTTGTGGCAAAGGGTATTTAAACAATGGCTTGATAGATGGCTGAAATAAGTTTCAAAATTAAGGTTTCAAATTTCAGGTTGCAAAAAATCTGAGATTTGAAACCTGAAAATTTGGAACTCAAAAGACCTCAACTTTACTTTTGGTTGTTTCAACTAAGCCTCTGGATTTCGCTGCAAACTCAATCATTTTTACTGCCTCATCCGGGCTCATCCGGGAAATATTAATAATAAGGTCAAATTCATCTGGTTTTGCTTTTTCACCTGCTATGTGTTTGCGTAAATTCTCGCGTTTGCGTTCAACTCTTTCAATAAATTCAACGGCACCTCTATAATTCAGGTTGTTTTTTTCCATAATCTGTTTCACCCGCCATTCCATCGAAGCTGTTAGTTTAACGAGCAGTGATCGTTCTATATCTCTGGAAATAATGTGTCCGGCACGGCCAACAATAATACAGTGACCATCTTTGGCAAAGCTCGAAATCAAGTCAATAAGCGTTTTACTGATTTTTCGATCGCTTTTGAACCGTTTTTCATTGAAAGCCGCCAAAATGTCATCGAAAATAGTTCGGTCGCCTTCCTTCAAATAATTGCGGAGTTTATTCGTTTCCATGTTTAATTCACGGGCACTTTCCTGAAGAATTTCCTTGCTCAACACTCTCCATTTTTTGCACAAACACTGCTTGTCGAGTTCCTGAGCGAGAAGTCTTGCAACATTAAGTCCACCGCATCCAACTTCTCTCGAAATGCAAATCACTGGTCCTGGTTGAGCATCGGCTGCCAGGTATTTTGCATCCTGATGATGCAGCCTTTTATTCAGATAAACCATTAGTGTGTTGTTCATGTCGTTTGGATTTTTGGTTTATCTGGTTTACGAAATATTCGCTTGCGAGTTTTGAAAACCACGACCTGTTTTCGCATTATTTTTATGGTATATAACACCATACGATCCAATATCAGCAATTGTGAATGCTATTTTTTTTATCTTTCCCAGAATAAATTAAAATCATTCAACATGTTTAGTATTGAAACTTATCGTAAACGTCGTCAGCAACTTAAACAAAATATATCTTCAGGACTTATATTGCTTTTGGGAAATGTTGACTCACCAATGAACTATGCCGACAATACATTTTATTTCAGGCAGGATAGTTCATTTTTGTATTTTTTTGGACTTGATTTTCAGGGGCTTGCTGCTGTAATCGATATTGAATCGGGTGAAGAAACCATTTTTGGAGACGATGTGAGCATTGAAGACATCATTTGGATGGGACCGCAGATTCCATTGAAAGCGAAAGCCGAGCAAGTTGGTATTTCCAAAACACAATCCTTTAAAAATCTTCAGGATACTATTTCCAAGGCCATTTCATCCGGAAGAAAAATCCATTTTTTACCGCCTTATCGCGCCGAGAATAAAATTTTGTTGAATGAGCTATTGGGCATTTCAGTTTCAAAATTGAAAGCCTATTCTTCGATCGAGCTTGTAAAGGCCATTATTAATTTGCGCTCGGTAAAAGAGAATCAGGAAATCGAAGAAATTAAAAAGGCATGTGCGGTGGGGTACCAAATGCATGTTACGGCCATGAAAATGGCAAAACCCGGAATTTGGGAACAAACAATTGCCGGAACTATAGAAGGCATAGCCAACGCAGGTGGCGGGATGGTTTCATTTCCGGTGATTTTGTCGCAAAATGGTGAGACTTTGCACAACCACGATCATTCGAAAAACCTTCAGGACGGGAGACTTATGCTGGTTGATGCCGGAGCTGAAATCGGATCGCGGTATGCTTCGGATTTTACAAGGACAGTTCCGGTAAGCAGAAAATTTACCCAAAAACAGCGCGAGATTTATAATATTGTTTTGGCGGCAAATAACCATGCCAGGGAATTAACGAAGCCAGGTTCAACTTATCTGTCAGTGCATTTGGCTGCTGCTGAAGTTATTGCTTCAGGGCTTAAAGAAATTGGCTTGATGAAGGGTGATGTGAAAGAGGCAGTGAAAAATGGGGCTCATGCTTTATTTATGCCGCATGGACTTGGCCACATGATGGGCTTGGATGTTCATGATATGGAAGATCTGGGACAGATTTATGTTGGGTACGACAATGAAACCCGACCGGTTGACCAGTTTGGAACTGCATATTTGCGTATGGGGCGGAAGCTACAACCCGGTTTTGTAATTACCAATGAACCCGGAATTTATTTTATACCTGCATTGATTGAAAAATGGAAAGGCGAAAAAATTAATACAAATTTCATCAATTTCGACCGATTGAAAGATTACCTTGATTTTGGAGGAATTCGTTTGGAAGATGATATTTTGGTTACGGAAACGGGTAGCGAAATAATTGGCGACAGAATTCCGATTACCATAGATGAAGTTGAAAACTTGATGAACGAATAACCTATTTCAGGAATATAAAAAATAGTTTGGCAAGCGCTTGCCAAACTATTTTTGTTTTTAACAGCGATTTTGTTTCGTTCGTAGTTCATGCATTAAAATGCGGCTGTAAAAATACTCCAGCTCATTTTTTATTTCATCTCGAATCTCGCGATAGATTGATATTAGCTGATCTTCAGGGTAGTTGGCTTTTTTCGGGTCTTCAAAACCCAAATGAATTTTATGTTGTGCCTGAATGTCGACTGTGGTAATTTTATCTTTGGTTCCATCGCAAAGCGTAATCAAAAAGTCAAAGCTTTTGCCTGTATATTCTCGAAAACCTTTGGGTTGCTTCATGCTGATATCGATTCCAATTTCATTCATTACATCAATGGCTAACCGATCGGTTCGATCGTCGGGATGTAAACCTGCCGAGAAAACTTCCAGTTCTGGATTCATCCTTTGAAGAAATGCTTCTGCCATTAGGCTTCGGCACGAATTACCGCCGGTACATAGGAATAAAATTTTCATCGAAATTGGCTGTTTATTTTGATCTGGAATTTACTTTAAAAGAAGTTCATAAAAAAATAGAATTGATAGTTTTAGGCTGATATTTAATTGTTTATGAGTGTTTTTGAGCATGTTCGCTTATCTTGCTTTAGACTAAATTTGACTGATTTGGATGTCTAATCTAATTTTTCAAATCGTGTTTTTTGAAATCGATTAAAGTTGCTACTCCCGATGAGAGTTTCTTTTAGGCTTATGCACATTAAAGGCTCAAAATATTCGCCAAAAGGAAATTATTCATCGTATCAGAGAAGATGCATGTTCTCTTCGTCGATTCTCTATTTTGAGTCAGCGAAGAAATATTTCTGAATTCTATAAAACATTTAATCTGAAAGAAGGCAATTGGATTTACTTGCAAGTGGCAGATCATGCTGGTGGTAATACACTTCGGAAATTGCAATGAAAATGCCGGTCAAAAAATATTTGACCGGCACTTTTTGTAACTTGTTGCAAACCGCAATATGAATTGATTGATTTTTAAATTTTTTACTCTAGATAATTTTAGCAATCACATTTAGATGAACCAATGAATAAAAATTAAGCGAAGGGTTGTGTAATTCGCACGCAATGCCCAACATGAACCAAAGAGATCTTTTTAAGGCCCGGGAAGTTTAAACCCAAATTACGCATTGGATGTAAAAAGTGAATTCGAAAAACTTCTGTAAGCCTTATAGAACAATGGATACAGCGGTTTTTTATTTTAAAAATTTCTAATGCTATGCATTAGAAAAATACGCTGCTAAAGTTATATAAATCAACCATTTAATTATCTTCATCTCTCTATTGCGTAATTTGGGTTAAAAAAATACTTGACCGACCTTTGAGTTTCTATTCGAATAAATCATTCCGAATTTCTCAAAGTCAATGTTGTGTTATTCTTTACCGATCCAGGAAAGTCGCTAATTTCAGATCGTTTCGTTTCCAGAATTTTGGGATTGTCTTCAGCTGAATCCTTCTGATACGACTCGAAACCTGTCTCACCATTAAATTCAAACACCTGTGCGGTATAGGTTGCTCCGGCTTTTAGGCCTGACAATGAAACAGATGAATCCAGTCCTTTGTAAACACAATACCATCCTGAATCGCTAATTTCCTGGCCGCTTTGCAAATTCGCTGCAGTATAGGTGGTTTGATTCGTCGGGCTGAAACTGCCTGCAATGGTCTCTTTTAAAAACACCACACACGACTGTCCATTGCCTCTAGACCAACTTATATCGCATGAAGATGTTTCAACATTCGAGAAATTCAAATTTTTAGATTGATCTGTCGGTGCCAGGACCTTGTATGTAAATGCATTTTTAATAATGGTTTTGCCCTTACTGTTTGAATTTATGACAATATCCCCGGTTCCCGGTGTTCCGGCGTTCGGATAAACTATAACTACATTCGACGATTGTAAAATAATCTGACAAACTTCAACACCACAAATTGATACGCTGGTAATGTCCCAACCGTTGCCCAAATTTGCTCCGCTTATTTTAACAAAGTAGTCTTCATTTTCGCAGCTGCCTAAATAGCTTCCCTGCGACGGAACGACTTTTAGTTCTGATGATTTTGTTTTTGAATGAGAACCATCTTTTAATTCTTCATTCATATTTGCACGTATATCATTGCTGCTGAAATACGTCTTGGAAAGCGTATCCGCACATGTAAAATCATTCGGGAATTCAGTGTTTTTATCAAATAAACCTTGGTTGGTTTGACACAATGCTTTAGTTCCCGCCGAAATAAGAAAACTAAATATGAGTATAGAAATAAGTCGGTTCATGACTTAATGTTTATATGTTTATTGTAAATTACTATTCAATATGTTATTTATAACCAATTCAACCTTTTCAAAATCATCCACTTTCGAGAAAAAATAGTCAGCGCCGGTATTTAAAGCCAACTTCCTATAATATTCAGTCGCATGAAAAGTAAGGATCATAAATTTGAGCGTATTATCACCTTTTCTAATTTCTTTCAATACTTCCAGTCCGCTTTGTCCAGGCATTTCAATGTCAACTATAGCCAGATCAGGCTTCAGCTTTTGCAATGCTTTTAGGGCGTCCGATCCATTACTAAACGAACCAACAATGTCTACCTGACTGAATTCAAGAAGCATGTTCTGCAATCTTTCACGTATTAAATTTGAATCGTCGGCTATTACTATTCTCATGATGTAACAGTTTTTTTACGCAACTAAAATATTTAATCGAAACAAGATGATTTGTAGGAAATCGATGAAATTCGTGTAGGATAATTCCTACAAAAAAAGCTCAGGATTTATAATTAACAGGGAAATAAATGATAGCAAATTCCGTGGACCCAACAGGAAAATAAGGGTAAAATATTGAAATTCAGGTGAAATTAGTTGCTTCGTTAGAATTGAATTTTGAAAGATAATTAAGCACTATCTTTTGATTGCCGATCGGTAAAAATACTGGAGTTAAGAGAATTAGTTAAATGAGTTTGTTTTCAATGCAATACTTGGTGAGATCAGTATTTCGGGCAAGTTCCATTTTTTCCATAATCCGACTACGGTATGTACTTACCGTTTTAATTGAAATGAAGAGTTCATTCCCAATTTCCTGAAGCGATTTTCCATTGGCAATTTTAATCAGGATTTCGAATTCTCTTGTTGAGAGGATGTTGTGTTTTTGGGTATTGTGGTCTTTTTCAAGATTAAACGCCAATCCTTCAGCCAAAGAGGTCGAAATGTATTTTCCTCCTGCCGAAACTTTTTTAATGGCCATTAACAATTCGTCAGATGCTGTATCTTTTGTGAGGTAGCCCGATGCACCTAACTTTAGCGCACGAATGGCGTATTGCTCCTGGGGCAACATGCTCAACATGAGGACGTTTATTTGTGGCCATTTTGCTTTCACCGTTTGAAGCACTTCCAATCCACTTTTGTCGGGCAACGAAATATCCAGAAGTAAAATTGTAAAGTCTTCCTTTTTAAGAATATCAAGTGCATCGGTCCCGTTGCCCGCTTCGCCAATGGATGCGATCTCCGAAATTTGGCTAAGGATTTGCCGGAGCCCTTCTCTTACAATTTTATGATCGTCGCAAATTAATATTTTCATGCCTGTTAATTATTCAGTTACAAGATCGGAAACCGGGTGATCAATTGGAAATATTAGACTGACAACGGTTCCTTTCCCTGATTCATTAAATATTCGAAAAGTTCCGCCCAAAGTTATAGCTCTTTCGCGCATACCAATTAACCCAAACGATTTTTTTGAACTGAGTTTTAGGTCCGGAATTCCAATACCATTGTCAGAAATTGTAAAATTGATTAAGTTCTCCGAACTAAAGAGACTGATTTTGACCTGACTGGCACCAGAATGGCGTGCAATATTGGTAAGTGATTCCTGCATTATCCTGAAAAGAGTGATGGAATCGTCAGGCGAAACAGATATTCCGGAATCAATATCAAGTAAAACATCAATGTTGTTCCTTGTCCCGAATTCTTTGGTATACCACTCAATGGCCGCTTCAAGACCCAGGTCATCAATAATTTCCGGACGAAGTTGTGACGTTAGTCGCTGAACCGATTTTATGGTATCGCCAACCAAGGCGCTTAATTTGTCGATTTTAATCAGCAGGTTTTCCTCACTGACACTTCGCTTGATAATTCCCAGATCAATTTTTACAGCAGTAAGTGCCTGGCCTAAATCATCGTGAAGTTCTCTGGCAATTGATTTTCGTTCGTATTCTCTCGCTTTTTCGGTATATTTTGCAAGACTGTGCAGTTGCTCGAGCGATTTTTTTAATTCTTCCGAAGACTCTTTTAAAAGCTCTGTATTTCGAACAATGCTCTGTTTTTGATTAAACAGATCGAGAAAAACACTGATTTTGCTAATTAATATTTCCCGGTGAAGTGGTTTGTAGATATAATCGACTGCGCCGGATTCATAACCTTCTGTAGCGTCTCTGTCGTAGTTTGCTGTGAGAAATATGATTGGCACTTTGGCTTCAGGCCGAAGCTCGTTTAATTTTCGGGCTAATTCAAAGCCATCCATAACGGGCATTCTGACATCAATAATCGCAAGAGCAAGCTCAATTTCCTGAGTTTTTTCAAGCGCTTCGGCACCGTTGCTTGCTTTAATCAGATTGACATTTATACTTTTTACAACAAATTCAAGTAAAAGTAAATTCTCCTCCGTGTCGTCAACGATTAACAGGTTAGGTAGTTGATTCATTTGTTTAGCCGGAAATTATTTTAATAATACATTGCAGACGAATCTAAAAAGCATTTTATTGAAACGATTGCACCCTTTTGTCTATCTTAATCTTTGTTTGAATTGAGAAAATACTCTGGTTTTAGAGATATTAACGACTAATCAAAGCTAAAGATTTTTAGATTTTAATCAAACAATAAAACCGATGCTTAAAAAAGAATCGGTTTTATTGTTTGCAGTTGTCTGTTTTGAACTTTAAAGGGCACCCAATACTTCAAAACAAATAGTTTGTATTTTTCCGTACTGCACTAAACAAACCATTATTCTGCAATTGAAGATTCAACCGGTTCATTTTTCACTTCTGCTTCAGTCTGAACCGGAGGCATTAGCGGAACTTTTCGGGCTGCCCACAAAATCAATCGTAGCGACTGGTCGTAAGTCATATAATTCCACATCCAGTTTACAAATATTAGCAAACGGTTTTTCACGCCAACAATCGACATGAGGTGCACAAACATCCAGGTTAGCCAGGCAATAAAGCCGCTGAATTTCAGAAAAGGCAAATCGGCGACTGCACGGTTTCGGCCAATGGTTGCCATTGAACCTTTATCGGTATATCTGAATGGATTTAACTGAGCTTTTGATTTCATCAACAGAAGGTTACGCGCCAGGTTTTTCCCCTGCTGAATGGCAACCTGAGCCACCTGCGGGTGTCCGTTCGGATATTTTGGTGTCGACATCAGGCAAACATCGCCGATGGCATAAATATCGTCGAAGGATTTTAATTTATTAAATTCATCAACAATCAGGCGGGCGCCTCTGCCAACCGAGTCTTTGGGAAATCCGTCCGGAACTTGTCCACTGATTCCAGCAGCCCAGATTACAGTTTGGGTTTTTATGGTCTGGCCATTTGCCAAAGTCAGTATTCGTCCGTCATAACCAGTCGCATGAACATTTAAAGTCACATTTATTCCCAGACGCTTTAGGTAAAAAAGAGCTTTTTCCGATGCATGTTTCGACATGCCACCCAAAAGTCCCGGGGAACCTTCAATAAGGCTGATTTGCATCAAGTCAAAATTCTGATCGGGATAATCTTTCGGTAAAACAAAATTTTTCATTTCAGCTATCGCACCTGCAACTTCAACACCGGTTGGTCCACCACCCACAACAATCACATTTAGTAGGGACTTTTTTTCATTCTGATCTCGTAACGTAACGGCCTTCTCAAAGCTTTGCAGCAACCTGTTTCGCAATGCCATAGCTTCGGAAACCGATTTCATTGGAATAGCATATTCTTCCATGTTTTTCATTCCGAAGAAATTGGAATTTACGCCTGTTGCAATAACCAGATAGTCGTACCAAACGGTATCCAGACTGGTTTTTAACTCTTTCTTTTCAGGATCAACCGAGTAAACTTCGGCCACGCGGATATAGAAGTCTTTCTGTTTCTGAAATATTTTTCGAAGTGGAAATAGAATTGAACTGGGTTCAATTCCCGAACTGGCGACCTGGTAAAATAAAGGCTGGAACTGATGATAGTTGTTTTTGTCGATCAGAACAATCTGATAACCTGAACCGACCAGCTTCTGAGCTAATTTTAAGCCACCAAAGCCTGCTCCAATTATGACGATTCTTTTTTGAGCTGTTTCCGGAATATTTACTGGCATTATTTTTTTATTTTGCCCGATGAGAAAATCATCGGATTGAATTTTGTGTTTTACGACATGTTTAAAACGTTTATCCTGTATCTAATGTTTGTTGAAAGTTCAAATAAATATCGACGGTAAAGACTTTACTTTGCTTATAATTCGGTAATTTTCAAGGTGAAATTTATACTTGATTTATGCGTTTGTTTCGGTAAATAGATTAATTAAAAATGTTTGAGAGAATAGAATCTAGCTTAATCCAAAATCATGGCTGTGCTTTTAGCTTTGAGATGTAAAGATAAGTGTTAATTTTACGTTTTAATTTTTTATTGCGTTTTTAATGCAATAAATTAACCTGATCAAATTGAAATCTAAACTAATTTGAAACCCAATGAAACGTATTTTACTGGCTGTTTTTTATACACTTATAGGAATTGTGCTTGCGCATGCCCAATATTCGGTGATGTCGCCAAATTCAGTTACTGAGGTGAAAATTGATATTGGCGCTAAAATTACTTATAATGTATTCTATCAGGGAAATCTGGTCGTCTTGAATTCTGATTTGAGTTTTGCTTTTAAGCAGGCAGCACCTCTTGGCACTGAAATGGAAATTTTGAAGGCTTCGGTAAATGATATAAACGAAACCTGGACTCCGGTTCTTAAGCGTAAAGCTTCTATCCTGAATAATTGCCGTGAACTTAAGTTGGAATTGAAGGAAAAGAAGTTCCCACACCGCGTTGTCAATCTTTTTTTCAGGAGTTATGATGATGGAATAGCTTTCAGAACTGAATTTGTCGGGCCTGATAACAATCACGAATATGTATTGACCGATGAATTGGCAACTTTCAATTTTACAGCCGACCACGATTGCTGGGCAGCTAATCACGGAAGCTATCGTTCTTCTCAGGAAAACGAATTTTTTAAACGTAAGCTTTCTGATCTGACTGATCAAATGGTAATTGGATTGCCAATGACCGTAAAGGTTTCGGACAAGTGTTATGCTGCAATTACCGAAGCAAATATTACCGATTATGCCGGAATGTACCTGAAGCCAGGCCATTCGAAAGACGGTTTTTCGGTTCGCACCAGTTTGTCGCCTTTGCCTAAACAGCCTGAAAATGGAGACAAAGTGCGGTTTCGCCTACCTCACAAAACGCCATGGCGTGTGATTATGCTGGGCGATTCTCCCGGAAAACTTGTCGAATCGGAATTGATTATGAACCTGAATGAACCATGCGCCATTGCAGATCCGTCGTGGATAAAACCCGGAATGTCGTCGTGGGATCATTGGTGGAGCGCTGAAGTGAAGATGGACAATGAAACCATTCGTAAATATATTGATCTGGCGTCTGAAATGGGTTGGCCTTACCAATTAATTGACTGGCAATGGTATGGAAAATTCAATGCTCCGGATGCAGATATTACCAAAGTTGCACCTCAGATTGATATGCCCGGAATTCTGGCTTATGCGAAAAGTAAGAATGTGAAATGTTGGGTTTGGCTTTACAACACCGATGTGGATCACTC
The DNA here is from genome assembly GCA_963677955.2 of Prolixibacteraceae bacterium. GTDB lineage: Bacteria > Bacteroidota > Bacteroidia > Bacteroidales > Prolixibacteraceae > Aquipluma. The sequence continues at coordinate 439,975 of CAXXQR010000001.1, read as the reverse complement.
GGATTGGGATAAAGCATGTGCAATATATGAAAGTTGGGGAATTGCCGGAGTGAAAATAGATTTCATGGACAGTGACGATCAGGAAATGGTAAACTGGTATCACCGGATAGTGAAAACAGCAGCAGAACATCACCTCATGGTTGATTTTCACGGAGCTTACAAACCCGATGGCTGGCGTCGCACTTATCCAAATCTGGTTACACGCGAAGGAGTTTTAGGTAACGAATACAACAAATGGTCGTTGCGAGCCACTCCTGAACATTTAACAACACTGCCTTTTACACGAATGCTGGCAGGGCCAATGGATTTTACTCCCGGAGGTTTCCTGAACCGGACTCCTGAAAAATTTAAAAATGGAACGCCAGCCGAGGTTTTGGGGACGCGGGCGATGCAACTCGCCGAATTTGTTGTTTTCGACAGTCCATTTACGGTGGCTTGCGATCATCCGGACAATTATAAAGATCAGGACGGCGTTGAGTTCCTGAAAAAAGTAAAAACCATGTGGGATGATACCAAAATTCTGAATGGTCAAATAGGTGAATACATCACTTCGGTCCGTCGTTCAGGAAACGATTGGTTTATTGGTTCGATGACGAACAGTGAATCGCGGACACTGGAAATCAAACTCGATTTTTTAGCTTCCGGAAAATATAATATGGTTTCGTTTGAGGATGCTCCTGATGCCAATCGAAACGCCGAAAAAGTGATGAGGAATGCTCGAACAGTAGAGAAAGATGAAGTGATAAAAATAAGGATGGCTCCGGGTGGCGGGTTTGCTGCATACCTCGAACCTGTGAAATAGGAATTAATCTAAGTCGTAAGAAAGATCATTTGTTTTAGTCATTAATAGTCATTTGCTTTGTGTCATTTGTGGTCATTATTCCGCATCGTGAAGTACAATCAATGACAATCAATAACATTAAATTTGAAGCCTGGAATAAATATTTGATATGCTTGAAAAATTAAAAGAAGAAGTTTGTAAAGCCAATCTCGATTTGGTTGAACATGGACTGGTTATTTTTACCTGGGGAAATGTGAGTGGTATCGATCGTAAAGCTGGTTTGGTCGTAATCAAGCCAAGTGGCGTTTCGTACGATGTAATGAAACCCTCGGATATGGTTGTGCTCGATTTAAATGGAAATAAAGTGGAAGGTAATCTGAAACCATCGAGCGATGCAGCGACGCATTTGGTTTTGTACCGAAATTTCCTGAATATTGGTGGAATTGTGCACACGCATTCGGAATGGGCAACGAGTTGGGCACAGGCTGGCAAGGGAATTCCGGCAGTTGGAACGACGCACGCCGATTATTTTTATGGCGAAATTCCTTGCACCCGCAAAATGACTTCCGAAGAAATTCGTGGAGAATATGAACTGGAAACCGGAAATGTGATTATCGAACGCTTCCAGGGTTTGGATCCTGACATGATTCCCGGAGTGCTCGTGAACAATCATGCCCCGTTTTCGTGGGGAAAAGATGCCGATGAAGCAGTTCACAATGCCGTTGTCCTGGAGGAAGTCGCCAAAATGACTTTCCGGAGTTTTCAATTAAATCCTGAAACAAAAATGGATCAGGTTCTGTTGGATAAACATTTTCTCCGGAAACACGGGAAAGATGCCTATTACGGACAAAAATAGTTACGCGATGCGAGTTTCGTGATACGGGTTTTCCCAACTCGTAACCTGTAACCCGCGACTCAATATAAAAATCAAATCTTTAAACTATATAAAATGACTCAGGCAAAATACACCATTGGTCTCGATTACGGTTCCGATTCGGTTCGTTCGCTTATTGTAAATGTTGAAAACGGTGAAGAAGTAGCCAGCGTGGTTTTTGAATATCCGCGCTGGAAAAAGCAATTGTATTGCAATGCCCCTAAAAATCAGTTCCGTCAGCACCCAAAAGATTATCTGGAAGGCTTGGAATATACCATCGTTGAAGCTTTGAAACTGGCTCCTGCCGGTGTTGCTGAGAACGTAGTTGGTATTTCGGTCGATACCACCGGCTCGACCCCGGTTCCGGTTGACGAAAAAGGAACTCCGCTATCGTTAACTCAGGGGTTCGAAGAAAATCCCAACGCCATGTTTGTGCTTTGGAAAGATCATACAGGCGTAAAAGAAGCCGATGAAATCAACCAATTAGCTAAAGAATGGTCGATCGACTTTACCAAATTTGAAGGTGGCGTTTATTCTTCGGAATGGTTTTGGGCAAAATTGTTGCATGTGATTCGCGAAGATGCCGGCGTATACCGCGCTGCTTTTTCCTGGGTTGAACATTGCGACTGGATTCCGGCGATTTTGACTGGGAATACCAATCCAAAAACATTGAAACGTTCGCGTTGTGCCGCCGGCCATAAAGCCATGTGGCACGAGGCTTTTGGAGGACTCCCGACTGAAGAATTCCTTGAAAAACTTGATCCGTTGTTGAGCGGATTGAAAGATCGTTTGTTCAAAGAAACTTATACCTGCGATATTTCTGCCGGAACTTTAACTCCGGAATGGGCTGCAAAACTTGGTCTGTCGACTAAAGTTAAAGTTGGGGTAGGAGCTTTCGATGCACATTTAGGAGCGTTGGGCGCCGAAATTGAGCCGTATTATCTCAGCAAAGTGATGGGAACATCAACTTGCGATATGTTGATTGCGCCCATGGAAGAGGTTGGCGACAAGTTAATCAGCGGAATTTGCGGTCAGGTTGATGGCTCAATTGTTCCGGGAATGCTGGGGATGGAAGCAGGACAATCGGCATTTGGTGACATTTATGCCTGGTTCAAAAATGTACTGCTTTGGCCTTCAGAAAAAATAATAAATGCAAGTACATTGCTTGACGAAGCAACAAAGGTTAAAATGATTGCTGAAATATCGTCGAAAATTATTCCTGAACTGACCAAAGCCGCAGAATTAATACCGATTGAGGACAGCAGTATTGTTGCATTGGATTGGATGAACGGACGCCGCACTCCGGATGCCAACCAGAACTTGAAGGGAGTTATTTCAGGATTGAATTTGGGATCGGATGCACCGCGCATTTTCCGCGCTTTGGTTGAGGCAACAGCCTTTGGCTCGAAAGCGATTGTCGATCGTTTCATCAGCGAAGGTGTTCGTATCGACGGTGTTATTGCGTTGGGCGGTGTGGCTAAAAAATCGCCGTTTGTGATGCAGATTGTAGCCGATGTGTTGAATATGCCTATTAAAGTTGCCCGTTCGGAACAGGCGTGTGCGTTAGGATCAGCCATGGCGGCTGCAGTTGTCGCCGGAATTTATCCGGACACTGCTGTAGCTCAGAAGAAAATGGGTGGGGGCTTTGAGACAACCTATTTCCCCATTCCTGAAAATGCAACCAAATATGAGGCCTTGTATGCCAGCTATTTAAAATTAGGTGAACTTATTGAATTTGGAATGAAATAGAGATTTCTAATTCTCACTAAGAGAAAGAGTCAATCAGAAGCATTTCGCTTTGGATTGACTCTTTTAAATTTTCAGAATTCAGAATTATTCATACTTGGCCGGAGGCACCGAAATCGAAAACAGGTAATTTCCCTCTTTGTCCTTGTAATAATAATTGATCGTTATTTTGTTGTCTCTCATGTATTTCATATCAGGGTTCGACTTAACGGTATTGGTAATCGTTGGTTCAAGGTAAGCTTTTATGGCTGTTGTATCTATCTTATCTTTTTCAAGGGTTAAAAGAGTATAGTTGTACTGAAAAATGTTTTTGGGAAGCGATATTGCGTTGTCGAGTCGCGTTTCAGCGTCTACCATCACCGGGCAATTCTTATTAACCTCGCTTGCCACTTTCATCATCACATTATCAATTGAAGGTTCCTTGAAAAACAGTCGTTGAACCGCAAAGTATGAAAGTCCAAAAAAAATAATATAAACAAGCACAACCAGTATTGGCTTTCCTTTACCCGATTTTTTCGCAGGCTTTTTAACTACGACATGTTCAACATTTTCCACTTTATTTTTAGGCAATTCATATCCGCAATTGGAACAATATTTATAATTCGCAGGGTTCTCCGTTTCGCAGGTGGTACATTTTATCTTTTCCATTTGAGTTGATTTGGTGGTTGATTTTGAGTAGTACAATAATATTTAAATCCTGATTAATTCTATGCATAATCCAAACTAAATTAACTGATTTTTTTCAGTTTAAGTATAGTAAGTCATGATGTTTGTGTTGAGAAGCTTTCCTTTTAACCTGTAGCTTCTTTTGCTTTACAGAAGGCGTTGTCAACGGACAGGTGAAGCCTGAAAGTACAAAGAAGCGACGGTTTTCAACGTCAAGATTAATATACACGTACAACTCATTTGAGATACACGTACAACACGTTTGAGATATACGTATATCTCGTTTGAGTTATACGTGTATCACGATTGAGTTATACGTATATCTCTGTCAACATATATGGTTAAGTAGGTTTGCGGTATTAAACATCATAAATTTCAGGAACAAATTATTTTTTATAGCTCTGATAAACTCCTGAAACTCATTTCAGGTTCTGCTTTTATATGATTTTTTATCAGGTTTTGAAAAGACATTTTAGCTTGATGTGTTAGATAAACCCTTATCTTTAGCCTTCAAATATTAAATCTCCAAAAAACACCAACGCATGAAGAAATTAATAGGATTAATGATTATTGCCGGAATGATTGTTTCGTGTTCGGCACCAAAGAAAAAGGAATTTACGCCATCTTACACCAAAGCCGATTTTGAAAAGGAAGTGAATGGAAAGCCAACTACGTTGTTTACCTTGAGAAACGACAATGGTATGGTTGTTACACTGACCAATTATGGCGCAAAAATCGTTTCAATATTCGTTCCTGATAAAAATGGCGACATGGAAGATGTGGTTTTAGGCTACACAAACATCGACAATTACGTGAACGGTGAGGCTGGTTTCGGAGCTGTTGTCGGCCCGTATGCAAACCGTATTGCCAATGCCCAGTTCGAAATTGATGGCGAAGTTTATCATTTGCCACAAAACAATATGCAGGCCTGTTTACATTCTGGTCCCGACAGTTTTTATCGTCAGGTATACGATGCAAAAGAAGTTCAGACCGAAGATGGACCATCTGTTGAAATGACTTTGGTTAGTCCGGATGGACAGTGGGGTTTTCCCGGTAATAAAAATGTAAAAGTGACATACACGCTGACGAAAGACAACGGTTTGAAAATTGACTACGAAGCAACAACCGATAAGGCTTGCTATTTCAACCTAACCAACCATGTTTACTTTAACCTGAAAGGTGAAGGCATTGGCGATATTCTGGATCATGTACTTGCAATTGATGCCAATTATTCAACTGCAGTGGCCGATTCGCAATTGATTCCAACCGGAGAAATTGCTGACATTCGCGGAACTGCAATGGACTTTACAACCCCACATGTAATTGGCGAACGCATCAACGACCCAATGCCTCAGTTGCGCATGGGTGGTGGTTACGATCACAATTATATTCTAAACAAAGATCAGAATGGTCACGAAATGACTTTCTGCGCCAGTTTGTTCGAACCTGCTTCGGGCCGCTACATGGAATGTTTTACAACCGAACCAGCCGTTCAGCTTTATACCGGGAATTTCCTGAAAGGAAACATTATAGGGAAACGTGGAAATCCGTACAATTACCGAAACGGAATTTGTTTGGAAACTCAACACTATCCTGATTCACCTCACCATCCTGAATTCCCGAATACATTGCTGAAACCAGGCGAAACATTGAAATCGACTACGATTTATAAATTCTCCATTAAGCAGTAAGTTTGCAGAAAATAAAAAGCGAGTAAAATTACTTCTCATAAATAATAAATGAATCCCGGTTGTATGTGCAACCGGGATTTTATTTGTAAATGGATTTAAAGAAGCGAAACTGAAATATGAAATTTAACATTATTTAGCAGGTCGGGGGGGGTAACTTCTTGTTGGCTTTTCGGATTAATAATAAAACCATTATATTAACTTAATCCACCCAAGATGAAAAAAACATTAATAACAAGTATTCTTTTTGTTTTTGGGATTGTCTTGATTGTTGACAATCAGTCATGTACTAAAGATTCAATGAATAAAGTTTCTGATGAATCTGTTTATTCCTACCAAAGTGACTCTCTGTTTGCTCCTTTAGATTTAGCAATTAATATTGCTGAAAATATTAACAAAAGTGGGATTGTGCTGAAAACTGCCGGTTCTCAAAATTTGAAATCAGCAAAATATATGGGGAAAAGGAAAATTAGGAACTCTTTGACTATCCTTGATAAGGAACTCAAAAATCCCTATTTTATGTGTTGAGTTATGAATTAGGTGGTTTTGTAATTCTTTCGGCTGATAAAAGAGAGTTTCCTGTTTTGGGGTATAGTGATAGTGGAAATTTTAATCTTGATTCTATACCATTAGGGATGGCGAAGTGGTTAGATATGTCTGCTATATATATGAAGCACTTACGGACTTCAAACGCAAAACAATCTATATATGCTGAATATCAGTGGGACAATTTGTCGTGTGAATTAAGCCTATTGAAAAGTGCTCAGCTTGTTGAATGTCCTCCTCCAACGCCTCCCACAAGTTCTGAAACGACAATTACAGTTGGGCCGCTTCTAAATACTACTTGGGATCAGGGGTGTAGTTATAATACATATTGTCCGGTTTTGAGTGGTGGACCATGTGGGCATGCATGGTCGGGATGTTCAACTACTGCAATAGCTCAAATTATGTACTACTGGAAATATCCAACAGATTATAATTGGAGTGCCATGTCTCATACCTATGGAAATGATGAGGTTGCAAGACTCATGGGTGATATTTTCCCAAATGCTATCGATAGCTATGACACTGGCGCTTCAAGTTGTCGTAATGATTATAACATTAGACATACTTTTTTAAACTTTGGCTATCAAAGTGCATCTTTGGCTGGTTATGTAAATGGAGTAGCGGAAAATGGTGGATATAATTATCAGACTGTTCGTTCCAATCTTCAGAATAGACAACCAGTCATTTTAGGAGCTTATGATGATTACATCAGTATTTTAGGTATTCAATTTCCACACGGAAGTGGACACATATGGGTCAGCGATGGTTATATGCAGACGACTTATTTTCAAAATGGTGTTGAAACCTCTCAATACCTTTTTTTTCACATGAATTGGGGATGGAATGGAAACCATGATGGATGGTATGCATTTAACGCATGGCCTTATTATCCTTATTTCCCTGATATTATTTATAATATTCATCCTTGAAAAAGTGACGTTAATTAAATTTTACTGTTATGAAAATTATTTATATAATACTTATTGTAGTCATCTTATCCTTTTTAGGTAGTTGTAAAAAGGAGCCGTATAAGAATGCGATTAATTCAATGAATGTTGATATTGCATATAAAGATAATTCAGAAAATGACTTATTAGATCCGGCAACACCAAACTATTTTTCGCCTGATAACATACATGTTTATAACGTTGTTAATGGAGTCAAAAAAGAAGTTTACCACCCCAACTATGACTTTCCTAATAATTTTATAATCTATCGAAATGACGATTTGTCATCCTATTACTTGAGGCTTTTTATAGAAGCAGATACTATATTATTGCAATTAAATACAGCAGTCGTAGATACAGTAACTTCTGTATCCGAAGAATCAAATGGGAATTGGCATTTGAAAAAGGTCTGGTATAATGGTGTCCTGGAATGGGATGACATTGCTGTTCCTCAGGAATTTACTATTGTAGAATGATGTGGCGTAAAATAAACTATTACAATTATGAAAAATATCATTGTGTTGTGTTTAATTGCAATAGCTATTCTTTTGACGAGCTGTGTAAAAGATAATAGCGGAACTGTTGTTGAAGAAAACCTCGATATTACCTTTACCGATAATTTAGGTGACGATTTGTTGGATCCTTCCAATAAAAATGGATTTTCTTCTAATGATATTCGGCTTTTTACGCTCGCTAATAATGTTAAAAAAGAAGTTTATTATGCAAATTGGAATTATTCTCATGCTTTCATGCTTTATAGGAATGATTCTTTGAACCGGTATTTTTTACGTGTATTTCTTCTGCAGGAAAAAACTTTATTGCAACTAAGCCCGACTGAAACAGACACTATAACTTGCACCATAGATAATTCCAACGGGAATAGTTTAATAAGAAAGGCTTGGTATAATGGTGACTTGAAATGGGAATTTGGGAAATTAGCTCCGTCTATTACCATTGTCAAATAGAAAGTCATAGCATATTCTCAGCATTTTATATTACAAGAGATCCCGGTTGTTTACGCAACCGGGATCTCTTGTTTTAAACCAATGGCTACTTTATTTGTCAAAGGTTTCATTCAGAATAATTTGCATTACAGAAATTGCCAAATTTAACCTGAACGTTTTTTCTCCAGGTTCAGAACCAAATTAGGTATCGGTTGTTTCATCAAAAACCAATTAAAAATTTTTACAATGGAACCAAAGACAACATCGCCTTTTATTCAATCACATTCGGCAGCTTTGCGCATTTGGCATTGGCTAACTTTTCTGGTTATTACAGGCTCAATTGTTACCGTAATTTTTAATTCAACCATTTTATCGCCGCGCGACAATGTGAAAATGGTTCAGGAACAACTCGAACGAAAAGGACTGACCGCAACAAATGAACAAGCTTTTGCGGTTTCGCACGAGTATGAAGATAAGATGTGGGATGTTCATAAATTGTTTGGTTACGGTCTTGCCTTCCTTTTACTGGCTCGAGTTGTCATTGAGTTTACACAGCCTGAAGATGAAAAAATCAGCACAAGATTGAAAAAGGCAGTCAGTTTAGCGAAACTAAAAAATGGCAATACAGCAGAATACAAACACTATATACGCGTTCGGCAAACCTATATGTTATTTTTTCTCTTATTACTCCTGATGGTTCTGACCGGTTTGGGAATGGCCTTTGGCCGCGATTTGGGTTTGAGCAGAGGCGTTCACGGTACATTGAAAAACATACATGAAATCCTTCAGTATGCTATGTACGCATTTGTTGTAATTCACCTGGGCGGAGTAATTCTGGCCGAGAATAAGAATGCAAAAGGAATTGTTTCAGGTATGATAAATGGTAATCACTCCTGAATTTTCTGGTAGTTTAAATAGATTCAGTTTGTCTGGCACAGTCCGGCTTTTTGACTTGTTCAAAGAGCCGGACTGTTTTTTTTCACTTACTTAAATTCATTTTAAATAATGGTGTATCTTAGTTAAAAAGGATTTTTTGAAAAATAAGGTTGATTGTTTTAAATGCTTTGGCTGTGAGCCATTCAGAATAGTCAGACTCCTTAATTCAGGCTTTGAATGTGGATATGATAAGAATCATGACTTTCACCGATTTAAATGCTGCCAGTACCTTCTTGATTTCTATAGGCTGAATATATATATTTGCTTCCTTTTAAAACCTGAGGCCTGAAAAAACAGGGCATTGTAATGTGGTGATGTACCAAAAATTTCAGGCGGATAAACTAATAGCAAATAAATTAATTTAAGTAATTGCTAAAGGAACATGCTGAAATCAAAAGGTTTAATGCTAAACCTTTTGAAACAGATGTAAGTTTTGTGGCAATTGTAAAAACAAATCATAAACAGATGAAAGGTTACAAAATTATCGTACTTGCCAAACAGGTTCCCGATACCAGGAATGTTGGCAAAGATGCAATGAAAGCCGATGGCACGGTTAACCGTGCAGCCCTTCCGGCAATCTTCAATCCTGAGGATTTGAATGCACTGGAACAGGCGCTGCGAATTAAAGACAAATTCCCTGGAACAACAATTACTGTTTTAACCATGGGACCGGGCCGGGCTGCTGAGATTATTCGTGAAGGATTATTCCGTGGTGCTGATGATGGCATTTTGCTTACCGACCGTGCTTTTGCGGGATCAGATACCTTAGCAACTTCGTATGCCATCGGTCAAACCCTAAAGAAATATGGCAATTACGATATCATTATTGCAGGCCGTCAGGCTATTGATGGTGATACGGCCCAGGTTGGACCACAAGTTGCTGAAAAGCTTGGGCTGCCTCAGGTAACTTATGTCGAAGAAATTCAGGCTATCGAAAAAGGAAAAGTAACATTGAAACGTCGGCTCGAACGTGGCGTAGAAGTGGTGAAATGTCCGATACCTTTAGTTGTAACAGTAAACAGTTCAGCTCCAGACTGCCGTGCGCGCAACGCCAAACTGATTATGAAATACAAGCACGCAAAAACAATTACTGAAATGCAGGAAGCCAACGACGATTATCTGCATTTGTATAGCGATCGCCCATACCTTAATATTAAAGAATGGACTGTGCAGGATATTGAAGTTGATCCAAATGAGCTTGGATTAACCGGTTCTCCTACCAAAGTAAAGAAGGTTGAGAATGTAGTTCTTCAGTCAAAAGGAGCGAAAGTAATTACGTCCTCTGATGAAGATATGGATCAGCTGATGCGCGAGTTAATTGAAAATCATACAATCGGATAATTGATAAAACATCATACAACTATGAATAGTGTTTTTGTTTACTGCGAAATAGAAGACGGACAGGTTGCTGAAGTTAGTCAGGAGTTACTGACCAAAGGCCGTTCGCTTGCCACCGAATTAAATTGTAAGCTCGAGGCTATTGCAATCGGCTATAAACTCGATGGCATTGAAAAAGATATTTTCCCGTATGGCGCCGATGTCGTTCACATTGCCGACGATCCGCGCCTTGCACCTTATACCACTTTGCCACACACATCAATTGTTGTGAAGCTTTTTCAGGAGGAAAAACCACAAATTGCCTTAATGGGAGCCAGCTCTGTTGGTCGTGATTTAGGTCCTCGAGTTTCATCAGCACTGCATAGTGGATTAACAGCCGACTGTACCTCGCTGGTTATTGGCGATCACGAAGATCGGAAAGCTGACAAAGTTTATACCGATTTGTTGTACCAGATTCGCCCGGCTTTTGGGGGAAACATCATTGCAACCATCATCAATCCCGATTGCCGTCCGCAAATGGCTACGGTACGCGAAGGTGTAATGAAAAAGGCTATTCTCGATCCGGCATACAAGGGAAAAATTAATAAGCTTGATGTTTCGAAATACACCAGCGACACAGATTTTGTTATTGAAATGATTGAGCGGCACATTGAAAAAAGCAAAGTAAATATTAAAGGAGCCGGAATAATTGTAGCCGGTGGTTACGGTGTCGGATCAAGAGAGAATTTTGATTTACTTTTCGAACTCGCTGAAGTTTTAGGTGGCGAAGTTGGTGCATCGCGCGCTGCTGTCGATTCGGGTTACGTTAGTCACGATCGTCAGATTGGCCAAACCGGAACAACAGTTCGTCCAAAGCTTTACATTGCCTGTGGAATTTCAGGACAAATACAGCATCGCGCCGGAATGGAAGAATCTGCCCAGATTATTGCCATTAATACCGATCCTGAAGCTCCGATCAACTCGATCGCCGATTACGTGATCACCGGAGATTTAGCTGAAATTCTTCCCAAAATGATCAAGTACTATAAAGCGAATACCAAATAACTTATTCTGAAAAAATAAATAAAATGGCTAATTTTTATACCGATAATAAAGACCTGAAATTCCATTTGACCCATCCATTGATGGAGAAGATCGTTCGCATGAAGGAACGGAATTTCGAAGAAAAGAAAAAATTCGACTTTGCGCCCATGGATTACGAAGACGCTCAGGATAGTTACGATAAAGTGCTTGAAGTCGTTGGCGAAATCTGTGGTGAAATTGTATCTCCGAATGCTGAAAGCATCGATGCCGAAGGGCCACAGGTTGCCGACGGTCATGTAATTTATGCTCGCGGAACTGAAGAAAACATTCAGGCACTCCGGAAAGCTGGTCTGATGGGAATGTCTTTGCCCCGTAAATACGATGGATTGAACTTCCCGATTGTACCTTATATTATGGCAGCCGATATCGTTTCTCGTGCCGACGCTGGCTTTGTGAATATTTGGGGTCTTCAGGATTGTGCCGAGACCATTAACGAGTTTGCTTCGGAAGAACAAAAGGAAAAATACCTGCCGCGTGTTTGCTCCGGTGATACTATGGCCATGGACTTAACAGAACCTGATGCCGGTTCCGATCTTCAGGCCGTTCAATTAAAAGCAACATGGGATGAAAAGAAAGGTACCTGGTTGCTTAACGGAGTAAAGCGATTTATTACCAATGGCGATGGAGACATTTCTTTGGTTTTGGCGCGTTCAGAAGCTGGTACCAAAGATGGTCGTGGGTTGTCGATGTTCATTTATGACAAGCGTAACGGCGGTGTAACCGTTCGTCGTATCGAGCACAAAATGGGTATTATTGGTTCTCCAACCTGTGAGCTTGTGTTTAAGAATGCACCGGGAGAATTGGTAGGCGATCGCAAAATGGGGCTTATTAAATATGTAATGGCCCTGATGAATGGTGCCCGTCTGGGTATTGCGGCGCAATCAGTTGGTGTTTCTGAATCAGCTTACCGTGAAGCTCTTGCTTATGCCAAAGAACGGACGCAGTTTGGAAAAGCGATCATTCGCTTCCCAGCGGTTTACGAAATGATCACCACAATGAAGGCCAAACTTGATGCATCCAGAACTTTACTGTACGAAACAGCACGTTTTGTTGACGTTTATAAAACCTACATGCATATTTCGGAAGAACGTCCACTGGATAAGGATGAAAAGGCCGATATGAAGAAATATCAGCGTTTGGCCGATCTGTTTACACCACTTGGGAAAGGTTTGTCGAGCGAATTCTGTAATCAGTTGGCTTATGATGCTGTCCAGATTCATGGCGGTTCAGGATTTATGAAAGATTATCCGGTGGAGCGCATCTATCGTGACGCACGTATTACCTCTATTTATGAAGGAACGACCCAGTTACAAGTTGTGGCTGCGATACGCGGAGTAACTACGGGTGGTTATTTGGCTCAGATTCGCGAATACGAATCGCAGAAAATTACTCCTGAACTGGAATTCATGCGCCGGACTTTAATTATTCTGACTGATGATTATGAACAAGCAGTTGCTAAAGTTGTCGATAGTAATGACAACGAATTCATCGATTTTCATGCAAGAAGACTAGTTGAAATGGCCGGCTTTATAATAATGAGCTATTTGCTGGTCATCGACAGCAATCGCGATGCCGGGTATACCAAATCTGCGAAAGTCTTTATAAAGCTTACAAAATCTTTGGTTAAGGGGCATGCTGAGTTTATCCGGAGCTCTGTTGTTGAAGATTTGGCTGCTTATAAAATTGAAATGTCCATGTAAAAGCTACAAGTTAGCTCCACCATTCGAGACGAAAGTATAAGTTATTTAATCGGAAAAGCTGGTCAATCGACCGGCTTTTCTGGTTTATAGAGCAATTTTGATGCGTAATTTATAGTATGAAATGCGGTTCTCGTTCTCAAATCTGCCTGCTTCTAGGATTCTGTTTTTAGGCTTTTAGTCCTTTGTCTTGCCTGAATTTGGAGTTGTGTTAGGGATTTTCTTCCTGAATTTGAGTTCGACCCAAATTATTTTCTGTTATCCAACATGTTGATTTCTAGCGAATGGATATTCGACTTTCGTATTTCCAGTTGAAAAATATTTCTTTAGGTGTTGTTAGAATAAAAAAGGGGAGTATATTTGCAGCCGCTAAACGGGGGAGCAGTGATGCGGGAAGTGAAGCGGAAGTTCATTAAGGGTTTGGTTAGCAGGGGTTTGAAAAGAAATTTTAAATAATTTTCGAAAACGTTTGGAAGTTTAGAAATGATCTTTACCTTTGCAGCCGCTAAAACAAAAAGAGTTCATTGAACGTATTGGGAGCAGGGTTTTAAAGGCAAATGATGCGGGAATGGGGATGAGGTTGTAGTCGAATAACCGGGTTAACCAGAAGCATGCCGGGAAGAAAAAAAAGAATCAAAAAAGTTTAAAATATTTTTGGTGATTTAGAAAAGCTTCTTAACTTTGCACCCCGCTGAAACAAGCGCTGCCGTAGGGGCAGAAGAGTGGAGGCGGAAACGTTCGGATAAAAAGGATGAGACTACGGGAAAGAAGGCACTTCGGAAAGAGGGGCAGCCGGGAATAAGGTAGAAAAGATAGACAAGGGTTTAAGAGACCCGGAGTTCATTGAAAATATTGAAAAAGGTAAAACAAGGAAGGTTACGCAAGAATAAATCAAGAGTTAACGTCGAATAAGAGCTGGAGAATATTTAACTTTTATATTACAACGAAGAGTTTGATCCTGGCTCAGGATGAACGCTAGCGGGAGGCCTAACACATGCAAGTCGAACGGGATTGAGAGCTTGCTCTCATGAGAGTGGCGCACGGGTGAGTAACGCGTATGCAACCTACCTTTAACAGAGGGATAGCCCATAGAAATGTGGATTAATACCTCATAGTTCTATTGAGTCGCATGATTTGATAGATAAAGCTCCGGCGGTTAAAGATGGGCATGCGTGACATTAGTTAGTTGGTGAGGTAACGGCTCACCAAGACTACGATGTCTAGGGGTTCTGAGAGGATGATCCCCCACACTGGTACTGAGACACGGACCAGACTCCTACGGGAGGCAGCAGTGAGGAATATTGGTCAATGGGCGCAAGCCTGAACCAGCCATCCCGCGTGCAGGATGACGGCCCTATGGGTTGTAAACTGCTTTTATACACCAAGAAAAATCTCCACGAGTGGGGACCCGACGGTAGTGTATGAATAAGCATCGGCTAACTCCGTGCCAGCAGCCGCGGTAATACGGAGGATGCAAGCGTTATCCGGATTCATTGGGTTTAAAGGGTGCGTAGGCGGCTTTTTAAGTCAGTGGTGAAATCCTGTCGCTCAACGATAGAATTGCCATTGATACTGAAGAGCTTGAGTTTAGTTGAGGTAAGCGGAATGTGTAGTGTAGCGGTGAAATGCTTAGATATTACACAGAACACCGATTGCGAAGGCAGCTTACTAAACTAACACTGACGCTGATGCACGAAAGCGTGGGGAGCGAACAGGATTAGATACCCTGGTAGTCCACGCCGTAAACGATGCTCACTCGCTGTATGCGATACACAGTATGCGGCCAAGCGAAAGCATTAAGTGAGCCACCTGGGGAGTACGATCGCAAGGTTGAAACTCAAAGGAATTGACGGGGGCCCGCACAAGCGGAGGAACATGTGGTTTAATTCGATGATACGCGAGGAACCTTACCTGGGCTTAAATGGGGAACGACAGCTGCCGAAAGGTGGCCTTCTTCGGACGTTCTTCAAGGTGCTGCATGGTTGTCGTCAGCTCGTGCCGTGAGGTGTCGGGTTAAGTCCCATAACGAGCGCAACCCTTATCGTTAGTTGCCAGCGGGTCAAGCCGGGGACTCTAGCGAGACTGCCACCGTAAGGTGTGAGGAAGGTGGGGATGACGTCAAATCAGCACGGCCCTTATGTCCAGGGCTACACACGTGTTACAATGGCCAATACAAAGGGCAGCTACCTGGTGACAGGATGCTAATCTCTAAAGTTGGTCTCAGTTCGGATCGAAGTCTGCAACCCGACTTCGTGAAGCTGGATTCGCTAGTAATCGCATATCAGCCATGATGCGGTGAATACGTTCCCGGGCCTTGTACACACCGCCCGTCAAACAATGGAAGCTGGGGGTACCTGAAGTCTGTAACCGCGAGGAGCGGCCTAGGGTAAAACTAGTAACTGGTGTTAAGTCGTAACAAGGTAGCCGTACCGGAAGGTGTGGCTGGAACACCTCCTTTCTGGAGCTTACGACGAGAACAAAAGATTTTGACTTGTTGCAAACGCCTTGTTTACCTTTTTTATTAAAATATTGAGTGCAGCGAAAAGCGAAGAGCTGTTAGATGGAAGCGAAAATGCTTAAGTTATTACAGCAAGATCGCTGAACAAAGCAAAACAGTCTCGTAGCTCAGTTGGTTAGAGCGCTACACTGATAATGTAGAGGTCCCCAGTTCAACTCTGGGCGGGACTACAGGAATATCAGAATATTAGAGTGAAAGAAAGTTAGAATAAAAGATGAAGCAGCGATGCGAATCCATTCTAATCTTCAGGATTCTAAAATTCTAATCTTCACAACCGGGGGATTAGCTCAGTTGGCTAGAGCATCTGCCTTGCACGCAGAGGGTCAAGGGTTCGACTCCCTTATTCTCCACGAAAAGAGTACCAAAGTGACAAAGTACCTGGGTACCTAAGTTAAGAGTACGGAGAATAAGAAGATCAAAAAACAAACAAAAAAAAGTTCTTAAAATACTGGAATAACAAGGATATGCGGTGGCGCATAATAAACGGTTCGAGTCCGTATGATATCCACGTTTAACTCACACAATCTGGAAACAGAAAGGTAACCGGTTCGGGAGCCTGGAGGCGGAAAGAAGAGTTATAAAGTTCTTTGACATATTGGGAAAAATAAATAGAAGTAAATACAAGATTAACCTGTAAGTATAATAAATAGAAGAAAGTTAGTAAGGGCGTACGGAGGATGCCTTGGCTCTCAGAGACGAAGAAGGACGTGATAAGCTGCGAAAAGTTGCGGGGAGGTGCAAATAACCTTTGATCCGTAAATATCCGAATGGGACAACCCACTCCAGCAATGGAGTATCCGATTATGTCGGAGGTCAACCCGCTGAACTGAAACATCTAAGTAAGCGGAGGAAAAGAAAACAAAAGTGATTCCCCTAGTAGTGGCGAGCGAAAAGGGAACAGCCTAAACCAACACTGTTTCGGCAATGTTGGGGTTGTAGGACTGCGCTGTGTGAGTTAATTTTAAGTGGAATGTTTTGGAAAGTTCAACCAAAGACGGTGATAGTCCGGTACACGTAAAGAATTAACAAGCTAGCAGTATCCTGAGTAGGGCGGGACACGAGGAATCCTGTCTGAATCTGCCGGGACCATCCGGTAAGGCTAAATACTCCTGAGAGACCGATAGTGAACTAGTACCGTGAGGGAAAGGTGAAAAGAACCGCGAACAGCGGAGTGAAATAGTACCTGAAACCGTGCGCCTACAAGCTGTAGGAGCCACTTCGTGTGGTGACTGCGTGCCTTTTGCATAATGAGCCTACGAGTTAGTCGTCACTGGCAAGATTAAGGGATTCAGTCCCGGAGTCGAAGCGAAAGCGAGTCTGAATAGGGCGTAAAGTCAGTGGCGCTAGACGCGAAACCTTGTGATCTACCCATGGTCAGGTTGAAGTCCCGGTAACACGGGATGGAGGACCGAACCAGTTAACGTTGAAAAGTTCTTGGATGAACTGTGGGTAGGGGTGAAAGGCCAATCAAACTGGGAAATAGCTCGTACTCCCCGAAATGCATTTAGGTGCAGCCTCGGTTACGAGTCTTGCAGAGGTAGAGCTACTGATTGGATGCGAGGGCTTCACCGCCTATCAAATCCAGACAAACTCCGAATGCTGCAAGATGCTTACCGGGAGTGAGGGCGCGGGTGCTAAGGTCCACGTCCAAAAGGGAAAGAACCCAGATCATCAGCTAAGGTCCCCAAGTATATACTAAGTTGAACTAACGAGGTCTGATTGCTTAGACAGCTAGGATGTTGGCTTGGAAGCAGCCATTCATTTAAAGAGTGCGTAACAGCTCACTAGTCGAGCGATCGGGCATGGATAATAATCGGGCATAAAGTATATCACCGAAGCTATGAATTGTATAGCAATATACACTGGTAGGGGAGCATTCCAAACTGCGTAGAAGCTGTTTCGTAAGGAGCGGTGGAGCGTTTGGAAAAGCAAATGTAGGCATAAGTAACGATAAAGGGGGTGAGAAACCTCCTCGCCGATAGACTAAGGTTTCCTGATCAACGTTAATCGGATCAGGGTTAGTCGGGACCTAAGGAAAAGCCGAAGGGCGTATTCGATGGACAATTGGTTAATATTCCAATACTTTTTAATACTGCGATGGGGTGACGGAGTGATGAAAGATCCGCGTACTGACGGAATAGTACGTTAAAGGGCGTAAGTGTTGATACCGGTAGGCAAATCCGCTGGTAGAGCTGAAACCTGACAGTACCGGGAGCCTTCGGGCAACCGGATAGTGATCGTAAGAGCTTCCAAGAAAAACCTCTAAGCTTCAGGTATTAGAAACCCGTACCACAAACCGACACAGGTAGTCAAGGAGAGAATCCTAAGGCGCTCGAGTGATCCATGGCTAAGGAACTAGGCAAAATAGCCCCGTAACTTCGGGAGAAGGGGCGCTGGTGCAAGCCAGCCGCAGTGAAAAGGCCCAGGCGACTGTTTATCACAAACACATGGCTATGCTAAATCGAAAGATGATGTATATGGCCTGACACCTGCCCGGTGCCGGAAGGTTAAGAGGGGATGTTATCGCAAGAGAAGCATTGAATTGAAGCCCCGGTAAACGGCGGCCGTAACTATAACGGTCCTAAGGTAGCGAAATTCCTTGTCGGGTAAGTTCCGACCTGCACGAATGGTGTAACGATCTGGGTACTGTCTCAGCCATGAGCTCGGTGAAATTGTAGTCTCGGTGAAGATGCCGAGTACCCGCAACGGGACGGAAAGACCCCGTGCACCTTTACTGCAACTTCGTATTGATCCTGGGTAAGTAATGTGTAGGATAGGACGGAGGCTATGAAGCGGGTTCGCCAGGACTCGTGGAGCCATCCTTGAAATACGTCCCTTTGCTTATCTGGGACCTAACCCCGATTACTCGGGGGACAATGCGTGGTGGGTAGTTTGACTGGGGTGGTCGCCTCCAAAAGAGTAACGGAGGCTTCCAAAGGTTCCCTCAAGACGATTGGTAACCGTCTGTAGAGTGCAATGACACAAGGGAGCTTGACTGTGAGACTGACAAGTCGATCAGGTACGAAAGTAGGGCATAGTGATCCGGTGGTTCCGCATGGAAGGGCCATCGCTCAAAGGATAAAAGGTACGCCGGGGATAACAGGCTGATCGCTCCCAAGAGCTCATATCGACGGAGCGGTTTGGCACCTCGATGTCGGCTCGTCACATCCTGGGGCTGGAGAAGGTCCCAAGGGTTGGGCTGTTCGCCCATTAAAGTGGCACGCGAGCTGGGTTCAGAACGTCGTGAGACAGTTCGGTCCCTATCTGTTGTGGGCGTTGGAAATTTGAGAGGACCTGCTGCTAGTACGAGAGGACCGCGGTGGACACACCTCTGGTGAATCTGTTGTGGCGCCAGCTGCATTGCAGAGTAGCTACGTGTGGACGAGATAAGCGCTGAAAGCATCTAAGCGCGAAGCTTACCTCAAGATGAGATTTCCTTTGAGGGTCGTCGTAGACCACGACGTTGATAGGCTACAGGTGTAAAGGCGGTGACGTCAAAGCCGAGTAGTACTAATTGCCCGAAGACTTTCGCTAGTGTTTACAGGTCAATCTGAAAAAACTTCTGTTTATTCCCGGTATGTTAAAAATATTTTGGTGTTGCAAATACGTAAGCCACCATGAAAGCTTTAGGTGACTATTGCGGCGGGGTTCCACCTCTTCCCATTCCGAACAGAGAAGTTAAGACCGCCAGCGCCGATGGTACTGCATTTATTTGTGGGAGAGTAGGTCGTCGCCATCTTTAAATTAACTCCATTCCTTCATTGGGATGGAGTTTTTTTTGTAAAATACGGTTCAATGCGGAGCTTTTAATCTACTGAATAGTAGCGATGTGTGATTTTAAAAAAGTCGCTGGATGTGAAAGAATAAGGTAACAATCTCAAAACCGAAATGATGTTAGAGACATTAAAGAATTTATTTGGATTTGGTCCAAAAATAGAATTTGGCGAATTAGTTAAACAAGGAGCTTTAATAATTGATGTGCGCAGTAAAGGAGAATTCGCTGGTGGACACATTAAAGGTTCGGTGAATATTCCAGTTGATCAGATTAGTAAAAATATCACAAAATTGAAGGCTAAGAATAAGCCAATTATAACTTGTTGTGCGTCTGGTTCGCGCAGTGCTTCTGCAAAAAGTATATTAAAGTCAAATGGCATTAATGAAGTGTATAACGGAGGAGCCTGGAATAGTTTACGAAACAAAATTTGAAGTTCGTGAATAGGCGATATTTTTGAATATGTGAAAACAAAGAGTTTTCACATAGGTTCCGGGTAATTTTTGTATATTTTCAATTCTGTTTCCAGCATCAAAAATTGTTGCGATTTCTTGACAACTAAATTCAATTAAACCATGGCCTGGTTCTACTTACTTATTGCCGGAATTCTTGAAGTTGTTTGGGCTGTCGGAATGAAATATTCCGAAGGTTGGACCAGACTTCATCCCAGTATATTTACTGTTGTATCTATGGTTATCGGATTCTATTTCCTTTCGTTGGCTGTAAAATCTTTACCCTTAGGAACAGCTTATGCCGTGTGGACTGGAATTGGAACTGTAGGTACTGTTATCTTTGGAGTTATTTTCTTTAAAGAACCAATTGATCTGATCAAAACGATTTGTATTCTGCTAATTGTGACCGGAATTGTTGGTTTAAGGTTGTTTCATAAAGCTTAAGTCTTGAGGAAAATCAATCCTTCAGTTCTTCACCCTTTCAGGTATTATTCCCATCTTTTTCATTAAAAAAGTCGCGTTCATTGTTCGGGTTACGCCCTGTGTAAGTTTGTAATCAAAGCTTAGTTCGTCGTTTTGAAGCAAAACTTCGAAACATTGATTTTTTATAATCAACGGATAAGTTTGTGCTAATTCAGTGAGCCCTAAATCGTGTGTAGCGACAATGCCGTGCGTCTTCAACGATACCAACTGGTGGATCAGTTCTTTTGATCCATTTAGTTTATCTACAGAATTTGTTCCTTTCAGCATTTCATCAACAATTACAAACAATTTTTCGCCATTCCTGACGAGATTAAGCATGGTTTGAAGCCTTAATAATTCAGCATAAAAGTACGATTCGTCATTCATCAGATTGTCGGTTGTACGCATGTTTGTATAAATGCGGATAGGGGTAAATTCGAACATGGTTGCGCAAACTTTACATCCGTTCGATGCCAAAACCAGGTTGATTCCGACGGTTCGTAAAAACGTACTTTTACCCGCCATATTTGCACCGGTTATTATCGCAATTTGTTCTTCTCCTGAAATCTGGAAAGAGTTTCGAATACATTTTTTCTCATCGATTAGCGGATGCCCTAAACCTTCATATTTAAAATGAAATGGAGCATCAAGAACGATCGGGAGAGCCCATTCCGGATGATTGTAATTACTGTTGGCGAGACTTACTAATGCATCCATTTCGGCAATTACTTCGAACCAGCGTGGCAAAACGCCGGCATATTCACGCTGCCAGTTGTAGAGTTTAACCAAACAGCCAACATCCCAAAGTAAAATAGAATCGAGAACAAATCCGACCAGTAGATTTTTGCTATAATCGAATTGATCCAGAATTTTCTGTAGTTCGGCAGTAATCATGCTGGCCGTTTTTCCGTCATGCGAAAGTTGTTTCTTCAGGCTAACCAAATAGCTGCTTTTAAAGTTGAAAGTTTCTATTTGACCCAGCATTTGCGTGTAACGGACCAATAGTTTTCCCTGAGTTTCAAATTTTTTATGAAATTCCAGAATCTTCTTGATATAAATTCCTAAAATTATCCATTGCGTAAAAATAGCCAGCCGGTAAATTGAATGGGTATCGATGTTTGCAGCGCTTAGAAGTATCAGGAAAAGCGTCAATGCAGGGAGAAATATCCTCAGGTATTTAAGCAATTGGACTGACCTGAGATTGATAACCTGATCTATTGATTCATTATAATCGTTCTTTTTCCCATCAGATTCCATGCCTTTGGCCATAAAGCTTTGTCTCCAGGTCAGTTCTTCAGCCAGCTCCTGAATTGCAGTCTGCCTGGTTTTTATTTCCTGAACGGGTCTGTCAGTTTTATTCAGTAAGAAAGCCAGATAAGCCTTACCGCGATTGGTAACTGTCCTGTTCAGAAATTGGAAAAACGAACCCTGACCATAAAGATCCAAATCGAAGCTGAAATCGTGGTGCGGATCTATAAATTCGTTTCCGGGATCAAACGAGCTAAAATCGCGGTTCAGCGCGTTAACTTCATTTTGGTTGATGTCGGTTAAACGCTGAAAATAGCTTTGCTCTTTTTCGGTTTGAATATATTTTTTGACCAGGAACAAAAATAAAACCAGCAGCAGAAATGACAGGATCCAAGCCAGAATTTCGTTGAAAGGTTTAAGGTATAAAAAAGCAGGAATAATGGCTACAAAACAGATAAATCGTTCAATCGAAATAAGTTTCAGTTGCTTTTTCTTCTGATCGGAAATCAACTTGTAATGCTTTGCCAGCGACTGATATTTTAGCAAAATTTCAGGATTCATGAAACAAAGAAATGAAATTTAGCCATCCTGTTTATCGTGATCAGCATTGTTGCTACATAAATAATCAGGAATAATATTATCCTGACATTGTCTTCACGGGAGATTGACATTGTCGTTAATTCGGGTGTGTATGATTTGAAGTACCTTTTTTGCACAAAAACCATAAGTTGATAAAACGAGAGTCCTGCCAGAATTCCCCAGATCCAACCTGTCAGAATATCGCCCGGATAATGTAACCCAAGATAAATTCGTGTGTACGAAACCAAAATCGCCCAGGTAAAAATCAGAATAGTGTAGAGCTGATTTTTAAAAAGTTTTGCTGTAATTGCAGCAATTGTGAAGGTATTAGCTGCGTGGGCGGAAAAAAAACTGTATAATCCGCCACGGTTGTATATGTTGTGGACAATATTGCTCAGGATCGGTTCGTGTGTTGGTCTAAGACGTTGAACCGAATTTTTTATTAATCCCGAAAACTGATCGCTCACCACAATGGATAAGGCGATTAAAATGAGAATATAAAGCGAGTTTTTTTTGTATGTTTTTACAATCAAATAAACGATCAGTAAATAAAATGGAATCCAGATTTCGATACTCGTGAAAAGGGTAACGGCTTTGTCCCAAAAATCGTTGTGATAACTATTCAGGAGAAGGAGCAGCGATTGATCGATTTGTTTTATCCATTCCATAAAAAGGGTCTAAAGTTCGGAGTTCGGAGTGCCTTAAGTTGAGAGTTCAAATCGCAATAGACACTCCAAACTTTAGTTCACTTCGAACTTACTTGTTTAAAATTTGCCAGATTTTATCTTTCAATTGAGTGATTCCTTGTCCGGTAACCGACGAAATAAATAAATGCGGAATATCTTTCAGCACTTCGCTAATTTCAACTTTTAGTTCTTCATCCAGGAAATCACTTTTGCTGATGACCAGGAAACGTTCCTTATCCAGAAGTTCTGGATTGTATTCCTGAAGCTCGTTCATCAAAATACCATACTCTTTGCGATAATCTTTGGCATCGGCCGGAACCATGAATAAAAGCATGGAATTACGCTCTATGTGGCGCAAAAACCGAAGGCCAAGACCTTTCCCTTCGTGCGCACCTTCAATAATTCCGGGAATATCTGCCATAACAAACGACTGATTGTCGCGGTAACTTACGATGCCGAGATTTGGAACCAGCGTGGTAAAAGGATAATCGGCAATTTTAGGTTTGGCAGCAGAAACAACCGAGAGCAAAGTCGACTTTCCAGCACTTGGGAAACCAACCAAACCAACATCGGCCAGAATTTTCAATTCAAGCGTAAACCAACCTTCGACGAATGGTTCGCCCGGTTGAGCAAAACGTGGAGTTTGCTGGGTTGCCGATTTGAAATGTACGTTTCCGAGACCGCCTCTTCCCCCTTGGGCAATAATTTGTGTATCACCGTCATTGGTAATTTCGAAAAGAAATTCGCCGGTTTCAGCATCTTTGGCAACCGTACCAAGAGGCACGTCCAAATATACATCTTCTCCATCGGCACCCGAACTCATTTGCTTTCCACCCGATTCTCCGTGGCCGGCATACACGTGTTTGCGATATTTTAAATGCAGCAACGTCCACATTTGGGCATTGCCCTTTAAAATAACATGACCACCGCGACCGCCGTCGCCACCATCGGGTCCACCTTTGGGTTCCGATTTTTCCCTTCTGAAATGAGCTGATCCGGGGCCACCATTTCCCGATCTGCAATATATTTTAACGTAGTCAACAAAATTAGTTTCTGCCATCGAATTAATTTCAAGTTCAAAGTTCCTGATTTCAGGAATAATTTAATCTGATTTTGATTTTATTTTTATGCTACAGGCTGAATATTAGCTGTTTAATTTCAATCCTGAATCTAAAATCAGCGGACGCAATGTAAGCAAAAAAAGACGAATGATTTCGAAATCATTCGTCTTTTGTCTTTATTATCAGAATCTTATAGTGCAGAAACGGTGTCAATCAAACGATGGGCGATTTCTTCAACTGTGCCCATACCATGAATTTTGTGACATTTATTTCGCGCCATATAATAATCTTTTATCGGCATTGTTTTTTCATGATAAACCTGTATCCGGTTCTCGATAATAGAAACGTCCTGATCGTCAGGCCTACCTGAAGTTTTTCCGCGAATAAGCAGTCGGTTTACAAGTTCTTCTTTTTCCACTTCCAGACACAGCATCCCTGTAATCGACAATTTGTGTTCTGCCATTAATTCATCGAGTGCAATAGCCTGTTTTACGGTTCGTGGGAAACCGTCGAAAATAAACCCATTTGCGGTTTCATTTCCTTTCAGAATTGTTTTAATCATGCCGATAACAATTGAATCGGGCACAAGAAAACCTTTGTTCATATAGCTTTTTGCCTCCAATCCGAGTAAAGTTTCTGCGGCAATCTGATTTCGCAGTAAATCTCCGGTTGAAATGTGTATCAAATTAAATTTCTCAATGAGAAAATCGGCCTGTGTACCTTTACCGGCGCCTGGTGGGCCAAATAAAACAAGATTTAACATTTAACGAGAATAGGGTTATTTATCAATTACTTTATAAATATCGATCAGGTTGCGACCTCTACCGTCGTAATCCAAACCATAACCAACAATGAAATCATTCGGAATTTCAAGGCCGGTATAATCCAGTTGTACTTCTACCTGAAGTGCATCAGGTTTTAGTAGTAAAGTGGCAATTTTGATCTCGGCAGGGTTTTTGGCTTTTATTTGTTCAATGGTGTTTGCAATCGTAATTCCTGAATCTACAATATCTTCAAGCACAATAACTAATCTTCCTGAAAGATCTTCATTAAGTCCGATCAATTGTTTTATCGATCCGGTGGTGTGAGTGCCTGAATATGAAGCTAATTTAATAAATGAAATTTCAGCATCGAGCAATGAAATACGTTTGAAGATTTCGGCGGCAAACATGAATGAGCCATTCAGGATGCATAAGAACAAAGGATTTTTATCTTTAAAATCGCTGTTCATTTTCTCAGCCATTTCTTCAACTATCGATCTGATTTTCTCGTACGGAATGAACAGTTCAAACTCTTTGTCGTGGATCGTTACGTTTTTCATTGGGCTGTAAGTTGAAATTTTTCGGTTTTTGATTAATTTTTTTCTTTGCTTTTTTCAGCTATTTTTGGCTTGAGATAAAGCGACAAAGTAACAAAACTAATTTATATTGGAAAAATTAAATTTAGGATTGATGGAAGCAAAAGTAAGTATAATCATGGGAAGCACTTCCGATTTAGGAGTTATGGAAGCTGCTGCAAAAATACTCGACGAGTTTGAAATACCCTTCGAAATCAATGCCTTATCGGCGCACCGAACTCCTGAAGCGGTTGAAGTTTTTGCCAAAGGTGCAAAAGCGCGTGGAATACAGGTAATTATTGCTGCTGCAGGAATGGCCGCTCATTTGCCTGGCGTAATTGCTGCTATGACAACATTGCCCGTAATTGGGGTTCCGATTAATGCCAGCCTGAACGGATTGGATTCGTTGCTGGCTATCGTCCAGATGCCTCCCGGAATACCGGTAGCAACAGTGGCTGTAAACGGCGCGCAAAATGCTGGTATTCTTGCAGTTCAGATGATGGCTTTGGGCGATGCCGAACTCGCTGCCAAACTCGATACCTTTAAAGTGTCGCTGAAATCAAAAATTGAAAAAGCAAATAAAGATCTTTCTGAAATAAAATTCAGATTTAAAACCAATTAAGCTTGACTTGTTAACAAAATAATTGTAACTTGTATGCAATGATTTAGTTCCTGATTTGTTATCAGGAACTTTTTTTTGCCCCAATGTTATGAAATTGTTACCGGCATTTGCATTGCTCGCATTGTTTCTGCTTTCCGAATTTCCAAGTTCATCCCAGGAACTAAATTTTGCAGGATCACGGCATCAGGGACTTGCCGATGCGGCTGTTGGATTAACGGATTGTTGGTCGGTTTTTGGAAACCAGGCAGGCCTTGCAACGATTTCACACCCTAAGTTGGCGGGTTCGTTTCAAAACCGCTTTTTGGTGTCCGAATTATCAACCAGCACCGGTTTGTTTGCACTTCCGGTTCTGTCATCCGTTTTTGCTGTTTCACTCTATCAATTCGGTAAAATTCCCTTTCGTCAGGAAAAATTAGGATTGGCTTTTGCCCGGCAAATCTCCCCGCACATGAGTTTTGGACTGCAGTTTAATTATTACAGCTTGTTTCTTTCCGAAGAAAACCATTCGGTCGGATCTCTAGGGCTGGAACTGGGGTTGCAGTATTATGCAAATGAGCAGCTTACATTGGGCGTTCATGTTCAGAATCCGTACCAGACCCGCATGAAATTGCGATCCGGAGATTTTGTTTATCCGCAGCAACTAAATGTTGGTGCGCATTATCGGTTGTCGGATTTATTCAGTGTTATGACTGAACTCGAGCATGATTTTAAAAGTCACTTTATCATCAGAACCGGAATGGAATACACTTTTTTTGAAAAGCTCTTTTTACGCGCTGGATTTGCTGGCAAACCCTACCAGTTTTCGGCCGGAATCGGATTTCAAATACACGAACTCACTTTTGATCTGGCAACCTCTTACAACCAGTATTTGGGAAATTCACCATCGGTTTCATTTCAATATCAATTCTGATGGTTAGGAAGGTACTTTTCATAGTGATGATAGTAAGCTTGGCTTTTCTGGCAAAGGCGCAGGAACCTGATGTGCAGCAAACAATCGAAGATTTGCTCGAATCAACCGGCGAAAATATGAGCGATGAAACCGATATGCAGGAAATACTCGATGATTTGGAATTTGTCAGGCAAAATCCGGTTTCGGTGAATAGCGCCACTGCTGAAGAATTTGGCAGGCTGCACATTTTAAATGAATTGCAAATTGCAAATTTAATTGCTTTCAGAAAAAGAACTGGTACCATTTACACCATTTATGAAATGGCTGCAATTGCTGGATTTTCTCCGGACATTCTTGAAAAGATTGAGCCGTTTATCACTTTTGAAACCGAGGACGTAAAACCAGGTCGAATTAAATCGCGCAATGATTTGTTTTTACGATCTAACCAGAATTTTCCCGTTGCTGACCAGTCGAAATATGAAGGCTCGCCCGAGCGGATTTATATGCGCCTGAAACATATTTCAGAGAATTTTGAATTTGGTGCAGTGACCGAAAAAGATCCTGGAGAGGCTTTTCTCAGGCAATCGAATAAATGGGGATTTGACTACGCGAGTGCATTTGTAAATTTCAGAGTCGGAAGAAAATCGGACCGCATTTTTGCAGGCGATTATCATGTTCGTTTTGGCCAGGGATTGGTGGCCTGGCAAGGTTTCTCGATGGGAAAATCAGCAGAAACTACGCAAGTTTTTCGTTCAGGACCGGGTATTCGATCCTATTCTTCGACCGACGAAAATCAGTTCTTTCGGGGATTAGGCGGTCAATTCAGTTTCAAGCATTTTACATTTTCGCCATTTCTTTCGCTTCGGAAATTGGATGCAAATATCGACACAGTTGATGGCACGCCATATTTTGGCGCCTTTCAAACCAGCGGCTATCATCGCACTGAATCCGAAATTTCAGGAAAGAATGCACTTGGGCAATTTTCAGGCGGAGCACACCTGGACTGGTCGCATAACCAGTGGTCGTTTGGAATGACTGCGGTTTACACGCGTTTCGATGTTGAAATGGATCGCAGCGACGAGCCGTATAACCAGTTTTTGCCTGAAGGTAAAGAAGGTTTTGCGACTGGTTTTGACTGGAAAGGTTCGGTTCGTAAAGTTTTTCTCTTTGGAGAGTTTGCAGCAAGTGCAAATTCTGGAAAGGCGCTGTTGGCTGGTTTAATGACAAAACCATCTGCGAATTCTGAATTTTCGCTCGTATATCGAAACATCAACAAAACGTATTTTAGTTTTTTTTCAAATGCCTTTACTGAATCGTCGCGTGTGAACGATGAGCACGCACTTTATGCCGGGTTAAAGTTTTTTCCGGCGCCAAAGTGGATTTTTCAGGGGTATACCGATTTCTTCAGATTTAAGTGGATAAAGTACACAACTTCGGCGCCTTCAAATGGAACTGAACTTTTTGCCCAGATTTTGTTTAATCCCAGCCGCAAGACTTCATTGTATCTAAGATATTTCCAGGAAGAAAAGGAGCAACGCTTAATTACCGCGAGTTCGAGATATAACGAGCAGCAAATAGTCAATCGGCTGCGGTTGAATTATGTGTGTTCGCTGAATGAACAAATTACCTTAAAAAGCCGCGTGGAGTTTTCCTTTTACACGAAAAGTGAACCTGAAAATGGATTTCTAGTTTATCAGGATGTGATTTATAAGCCTTCAGGAAAATTGTTTGGAATGAACGGACGCTTGGCTTATTTCAAAACCGACGGATACAACTCGAGGCTTTATGCGTATGAAAACGATTTGTTGTATACTTTTTCGGTGCCGGCACTGTACGGAAACGGTATCAGAAGTTATCTTAATTTTCAACACCACCTTGGCAGCAGGTTGACCGTTTGGTTGAAATGTGCTGTGACCCATCAGTTTGCGCAGAATGTTGATGAACTGAGTCAGAACTCATCTACAAAAACAGAGATAAAACTACAGGTCAGATGCCAGTTTTAAGGTTTCATAACTAATTCATGATCTGATACCTAAATATTGCTTTGCAATTTTGAATTTGTAAATGGCCAATAGTTATGTTATTAATTGTGGGTTATCAGCTTGTTATACTGTACTTCCGAATGTAAAATAATAGCTAAATGTACTTCAGGATTAATCGCATTTGCTATCTTTGCCCGTTATAACAGAAAAGGGGATGGTTCATAAAATTAATTTCGACGACATTCGTCCGTTCAACGATTCGGAGGTAAACATGTACCTCAAATTGCTGATTCGGGATGAAAAATTTCAGCATATCTTACATTTTATATTTGAGGACAATGCGAGCATTGAACAAATCAAGATGATGCTTGCCAATGTTTATACAGTGAAAGATTTGCAGTACAAGTTTGTTTATCAGCTTGTTGATGACCTTATCCTGAAAAGGTCGACTGATGGGTTAACTTCGAGTGGACTTGAGAATCTGGATAAAAATACGAGTTACCTTTTTATTTCAAATCACCGCGACATTATTCTCGATTCGGCAATCATGAATTATCTGATTGTACTTGAAGGGATGAATACGACTGAAATTGCCATCGGCAACAATCTTTTGATTGAAAAATGGATTGAATATACCGTAAAACTGAACAGGGCTTTCGTTGTACGTCGTAATTTACCTGTTCGCGAATTATTGATGGCTTCCAAAAAGCTTTCGGAATACATCCGGAGAGATATCACACAAAAACATACTTCAGTGTGGATTGCACAGCGCGAAGGCCGCACAAAGGATGGCAATGATAAGACTCAGCAGGCTTTGCTGAAAATGTTGAACTTAAGCAATACGAAAGAATTTCGCGATGGATTTGGGGAACTGAGAATCGTGCCTCTTTCCATTTCGTACGAAATTGAGCCGTGTGGATTCTCAAAAGTTTCGGAACTGTATAGGCGGAAAACCCAGGGTTTTGAAAAAACGCAGGAAGACGACCTGAAAAGTATGGGTGAGGGTTTAGTAAGACCAAAGGGTAGGGTACACTTTGGATTTGGTAAGCCAATCTCGGCACAATTGGATGTGATAGCCGAGGAAGATACAATTGCAGCTCAAATTGAAAAGCTGGCTGATTATATCGATCAGCGGATATATACCAATTTTAAACTTTGGCCAAATAACTATATTGCCGAAGATATTTTGAATAATACCAGTTTAAACACCGAACACTATACATCCGAGCAATTTGGCCGGTTTGTTTCCATGTTAATCGAAGCTGTTTCGCTCATTCCAGGCGATGCGGATACAATTAGGGAGATGTTTCTGCAAATGTATGTTAACCCATTGATTAATAAACGTAATTCAGAGAAGAAGAATGATTGATCAGATTGGTGGTATTATCTGGGATTGGAATGGAACTCTGTTGAACGACATTGATTTGTGTGTTCGAACAATTAATGAAATGCTTGAAAAGCGAAGTCTCCCTTTGCTGTCGGTTGAAAAATACAAGGAAGTATTTTCATTTCCGGTTAAAAATTATTACGAAAAAATTGGTTTCGATTTCGATGAAGAGCCTTTTGAAAAGCCGGCCCTTGAGTTTACAGACAAGTACAATGCACGGGTATGCGAATGCGCACTTCAGGAAAATTCCTTAAAAGTTCTGGATTATTTTAACTCTATCGGAATTAGGCAATTTATTTTATCGGCCATGAAACAGGATGCTCTTGAGAAATGTCTGAATTACCACCAGATTAATCACTATTTTGAACATGTGTCTGGGTTGGACAATCACTATGCGGAGTCAAAAATTGAAAATGCTCATCGCCTAATTTCCGATTTCAATCTGGTTCCCGATGAGCTGGTACTGATTGGCGATACTGTGCACGATTTTGAGGTTGGCTGTGAGCTCGGTTGCCAGTGTGTTTTGATTGCAAACGGGCACCAGTCGAAAGAAGTGCTTGCGGGTACAGGAGTTTTAGTTATCGACGAGTTAAATCAATTGCTCGGATAAAAGAATGTTTTTCAAATAGTCCGGTTTTTCCCGGAAATCAAAAAAATATGCTTCAGGAACGGATACCAGTCACTATCATCACTGGATTTTTAGGTGCCGGAAAAACCAGTTTGCTTAACAAATTGATTGGCAAACATCCGGAGAAAAAATTTGCCATCATCGAGAATGAATTTGGCGAAACAAGCATTGATGGTGGTCTGATTAAGGCTTCCGCTGATGCCATTTTTGAGTTGAATAATGGCTGTATTTGCTGCACGTTAGGCGAAGACTTTTTGTTTACACTTGAAAATCTTTTAGGCAGTTCTTACGAATTTGACCATTTATTGGTTGAAACGACCGGAATTGCCGACCCGACTAGTATTGTCGATGCGTTTATTTCGGGTGAAACAGTTCAGCAGCGGTTTAAAATCGACAGTATTGTGTGCGTTGCCGATGCTGTAAATATGGAAGACTTATTTCAGGATCAACCCGAAGTGCGGATGCAACTGGCAATTGCCGACTTGATTTTGCTGAATAAAGCCGATTGTGTGCATGCTGGCTATCTTTCCGAATTAAAGAATCTGATTAAAACAGTCAATCCGATGGCCCGATTGCACGAAACAACTTTCGGCTCGGTTGAAAATATTGACGTTCTGGATACAAATTCGTTTGCTGGCGAAGCCGTTGGAAAATCGACCCTGAGTTTTTGCGGAATAGATTTGCCGGCTAAAAACAACTCAGGAAAATTGTCTTTCATTCACAATACTTCAAGGCCTGATCAGCGGCACAAACACGATATTTCTTCCGTCGGATTTACGTTCAGCGGGAACTTTGATGTAAATAAATTCGGTTTGTGGATGCAGAATTTTCTGTATTTCAACCGCGAAAATATTTTCAGGGCAAAAGGAATCATGAGTTTCGATCAAACTGAAGATCAGTTCATATTTCATGCAGTCAGAAGTTCGTTTATGTTCGAAGTGGGGAAGCCCTGGGGAAATGAAGAACGTTTCAGCAAACTTGTTTTTATCGGTAAAAACCTTTCAGCGAAGGAACTGGAAACCAATCTGCTGCAGTTGCTTGTAAAAATTAATTAAAAGTAAATCCGGAATAAATGCAGTTGAAGTTTTAGAAACTGGTTTGCTAACAATTTTTGTGAATATCTATTGTTTTT
The DNA here is from genome assembly GCA_963677955.2 of Prolixibacteraceae bacterium. Lineage (GTDB taxonomy): Bacteria > Bacteroidota > Bacteroidia > Bacteroidales > Prolixibacteraceae > Aquipluma. Next base: position 407,975 of record CAXXQR010000001.1, on the reverse strand, counting down.
CAGTCTCGCCTTAGTTCGAAACTATTGTTAATTTCAACCGGTTTTTTATAAAAACCAATAAAACCAATTGTAAAAAACTTAATCTTTAAACAAAGGAGAAAAACTAATGGCTAGACGAATTATCGGCATTCACGAGAAATTGCCCATTTTAGAAAGCTTACCTTTAAGTTTTCAGCACCTTACAGCAATGTTTGGAGCAACCATTCTGGTTCCTATTTTGCTCGGAGTTGATCCGGCAATTGCCCTGCTTATGAATGGTATCGGAACTTTACTTTACACATGGATTACAAAAGGTGGCATACCTGCTTACCTGGGTTCCAGTTTCGCATTTATTGCTCCGGCTATGCTGGTGATAGGCACCTATGGCGGTTTCGCTCATGCACAATCAGGATTCATATTTTTCGGGTTGTTTTTTGTTGCCATTTCGTTTGTCGTTAAATACTGGGGAATCAAATGGATCGATATTGTCATGCCACCGGCAGTAATGGGTGCGGTTGTAGCAATTATCGGTCTCGAACTGGCGCCTGTCGCTGCCCAGCAGGCAGGTTTGGCTCCCTGGCCAGCCAATGTCGGACAAACAGTTCAGCCATTTGTTATGGATGCCAATACTGTTATTGTTTCAATGTTTACCCTGATCGTTGGAATTCTTGGATCGGTTCTATTTAAAGGATTCATGCAGGTAATCCCGATTCTTTTTGCGGTTGTGGCCGGATACCTGCTGGCACTCGGGATGGGAATGGTTGATACGGCAACAATTGCCAATGCTTCCTGGCTTGCTTTGCCTAAATATCAGGCTCCTGTTTTTGATATTAATGCGATCATAATTATTGCCCCTGCCTGTATTGTGGTTTTGGCCGAACACATCAGTCACCTGATAGTAACCGGAAAAATAACTGAAACTGATTTGATGGAAAATCCCGGTCTGCACAGGTCTTTGCTTGGTGATGGACTTAGCAATATTTTATCAGGATTTGCAGGTTCACCGCCCAATACAACGTATGGCGAAAATATTGGTGTGATGGCTATTACGCGTGTTTACTCTGTTTGGATCATTCGTGGAGCTGCTCTTCTGGCCATTGCATTCTCGCTTATCGGGAAAGTATCGGCCGCGATTTCTACTATTCCGAGTGCTGTAATGGGAGGAATAACTATGCTTCTGTATGGAGTAATTGCTGTTCAGGGGTTTCGTATGTTTGTTGAGCAGAAAGTAGATTTCAGCAAAAACAGCAACATGGTTTTGGGCGCTGTTACCTTTGTGGTTGGCGTTAGCGGAGCCAGTATAAATATTGGTTCTGTTCAGCTAAAAGGAATGGCCTTTGCCGCTATCGTTGGAGTTGTTTTATCTCTCATTTTCTGGGCGTTTGGTAAGCTCAATATTATGGGCAAAGACGTATAAATAATTCATAAACAATTCAAAACCTGTTTTCAAACGCCTGTTGGCGTTCGAAAACAGGTTTTGTTTATTTGATGAGATTCGGATTCGAAAAATTAGAATTAACCTTCTGGTAAATTTAAGGCACGAAGTTTTAATATTCCTTCGTTTTAATATCCCGAATGTAAAGTTGCAGGCTGGTTTTCCCGCGAAATTCATTTTCTGCTAACGAATAGCAAATGTCGAATGGCAAACCCTGATTAATCGAATCGAAATGGTGAGCCTGGTTAAATGCAATTCCTGAAAACTGTGACGAATTGCTTGTGGGTTCAATCAAATCGAGTTTCAAATGCTCCAGGTTTTTACCAACTGGTCGACTTGTTCCGGCATCCAGAACATTTTCGGTAATGAAAACCGGAACCATATTGTGTGGTCCAAAAGGAGCAAACTGTTTCAGAATGCGGTAAAATTTTGGAGTGATATCCGATAGGTATATTTTGGCTTCAGCCTCAATCGATTCGGTTTGCTGCTGGTTGGTAATTTGTTTGGTCACAATTTCTTCGAACCGACGCGAAAATTCATAAATATTTTCAATCTTCATTGTCAACCCGGCAGCATACATGTGTCCACCATACGACTCAAGTAAATCGCTGCACGCACCAATGGCTTCGTACAGATCGAAATCGCGAACTGATCTTGCAGATCCGGTAGCCAATCCATTCGATTCGGTCAAGACCACAGTTGGACGATAAAAATGTTCGGTCAGTCTTGAGGCCACAATGCCTACAACGCCTTTGTGCCAGTCGCGGTTGTACAAAACAGTCGCGTTTTTCGACTGTTGCTCCGGATCGCGTTGTATCATTTCCAGGGCTTCCTGGGTAATGTCGCGGTCGAGCGTCTTGCGGATTTCGTTGTACGAATTAATTTCGTCGCCCAGCATCGAGGCTTCTCTTTCGTTGGTAGCTGTTAAAATGGCTACCGATTTTTTACCGTGTTCAATTCTTCCTGAAGCATTTAGCCGTGGACCGATCTTGAAGACAATATCACTCACCGATTTTTCTTCAGTATTTAATCCGGAGTATTCCATGATTGTTTTAAGCCCAATGCTTGGCGAAGTATTTAGTTTTTTCAGACCGTAATAAGCCAGAATCCGGTTTTCTCCCGTTACCGGAACGATGTCGGATGCAATACTTACCACAAGTAAATCGAGCAGATCTGTTAGTTCTGCAAAAGGAATATTATTTTTTTTCGAGAAAGCCTGAAGAAATTTAAAACCTACACCACAACCTGAAAGTTCTTTGTAAGGATAGCTACAGTCCAGTCTTTTCGGGTCAAGAACAGCAACGGCATCCGGAATGCGATCGGCAGGATTGTGGTGATCGCAAATGATAAAATCGATGCCAAGGTCTTTCGCCATCTGAATTTTTTCGACGGCTTTAATTCCACAGTCGAGTACAATAACGAGTGAAATATTTTGTTCTGCAGCGTACAAGATACTTGTTTTCGAAATACCATAACCTTCTGAATAGCGGTCCGGAATGTAATAGTCCAGATTTTTCAATCGGCTCCTGAGAAACTGGTACATCATGGCCACCGATGTTGTTCCGTCAACGTCGTAATCTCCGTAAATAAGTACTTTTTCCTGATTGTCAATTGCCTTTTCGAGGCGCTCCACAGCTTTGTCCATGTCTTTCATCAGGAATGGGTCGTGGAGATCGGTAAGTTTTGGCCTGAAAAAAGCTTGAGCTTCGGCGTATGAAGTAATGCCTCTTTGTGCCAAAAGATTGGCAATAACCATGTTCACATTTAGCGCCACCGACAAATGTTTTATGATGTTACTATCGCCTTCCTTTTTGATATTCCAGACCTTATCCATTCGCTTTGTTTCAGAACAATATTATTTTGTGGAAAATTTCACAAAGATAAAAAATGCGTGCACATCTGGAAAGTAAATCAAAGACATTAATTCATATTTTGTTAACAGAAAGGCGTGTTCAGGAGACTAAGATTCACCTCCTCAAACGCTTAGCTATGTAGATAAGTTTTATGCTTTATTTGGCTGTTTTATTGTATTGTTTGCAAACTATTTCAGGTAAAACTATAGATGCTTCGATGGTTATCCGATTGCTTTCCGGAGAAGTTGAATTTGAGTGTTTTCTATTGCTTTCCAAATTGTTCCCGTTTTCAAATTCCTGCAAAATGAAACTCACCGTTACCGATCACTTCTAATCTGCAATTGTTTGCTATCTTTGCCCGAAATTTTCAAAATTAATTAGTCCTGCGAAATGAGCATATCTGAACTAAGCGAACAGGAAATTGTCAGGCGTAACTCCCTGCAAAAGATGAAGGAAATGGGAATTGATCCCTATCCGGCGGCCGAATTCCCAGTAAATGTTTTTACTTCTGAAATAAAGGAAAAATACAATCCTGAATTGAATAATTTTCAGGAAGTAGTTATGGCTGGTCGTTTGATGAGCCGGCGTATTATGGGCAAAGCTTCGTTTGCCGAATTGCAGGATGCAACGGGACGGTTACAGCTTTACATCAATCGCGACGAAATTTGTCCGGACGAAGATAAAAGCCTCTACAACGATGTTTTCAAAAAGCTACTCGATATTGGCGATGTTGTTGGTGTAAAGGGCTTTGCATTTATTACCCAGGTTGGCGAACTCTCCGTTCATGTAAAGGAACTGGTGGTATTGAGTAAATCGTTAAGACCGCTGCCTATTGTGAAGGAAAAAGACGGACAGACTTTTGATGCTGTGACCGATGCTGAATTTCGTTACCGTCAGAGGTATGTCGACCTGATTGTGAATCCGCAGGTTAAAGATACGTTTATCAAGCGTTCGAAAATCATCAATACGATGCGCCAGTTTTTCAATGAACAGGGCTATCTCGAAGTTGAAACGCCAATTCTGCAATCCATTCCCGGAGGAGCAACTGCGCGTCCGTTTATTACGCACCACAATGCTTTAAATATTCCGCTTTATTTGCGAATTGCCAACGAACTTTACCTGAAGCGCCTGATTGTTGGCGGATTCGATGGCGTGTACGAATTTGCTAAAGACTTCAGGAACGAAGGAATGGACCGTACACATAATCCTGAATTTACCGTTATGGAAATTTATGTAGCCTACAAAGACTACAAATGGATGATGAATTTTACTGAAGAAATGATTGAGCGTGTGGCAATCGCATTGCACGGAACCACGAAAGTTCAGCTTGGCGATAAGGAGATTGATTTCAAAAGGCCATTCAAACGTGTGACCATGTACGATGCCATAAAAGAACATACTGGTTTCGACATTGCCGGAAAGACTGAAGAAGAGCTACGTGATATATGCAAACAGCTTGGTCTGGATACCGATCCAACCATGGGAAAAGGCAAACTGATTGACGAAATATTCGGCGAAAAGTGCGAACATCATTATGTGCAGCCAACTTTCATTACCGATTATCCGGTTGAAATGTCACCACTGACCAAGAAGCATCGTTCGGTTCCGGGATTGACGGAGCGTTTCGAATTGATGGTGAACGGCAAAGAACTGGCCAATGCATATTCCGAATTGAATGATCCGATCGATCAGCGCGAACGCTTTGAAGATCAAATGAAATTGTCGGAAAAAGGTGATGATGAGGCCATGTTTATCGATCAGGATTTTTTGCGTGCGCTGGAATATGGTATGCCGCCAACTTCAGGAATGGGAATTGGAATTGATCGCCTGACAATGTTTATGACCAACAATTTATCGATTCAGGATGTGCTTTTCTTCCCGCAAATGAAGCCCGAAAAGGCTGCCGAAACAAACGATCCGGATGAGAAATTTCTTGAGCTTGGAATTCCGGCCGAATGGATTCCGGTGATCAGGCAAATAGGGTTAAAAAAAGTTAAAGATTTAAAAGAAATTAAAGCCGGCAAATTTTTTAACGACATTTGTGGATTCAATAAAAAAAATAAACTGGGTTTAGACAACCCGACTTTAGAGGATGTGAATAAATGGTTGGCCTAAATCAGACGCATTGGAAATGTTTTCAAACTCAAAAATAGCTATTATCGGAAGTGGAAGTTGGGCTACTGCATTGGCAAAAATTCTTTTGCACAACGTAAACAGCATCAATTGGTACTTCCGGAATCCAGAAAATATTGATCAATTTACCCGGTTTAAGCACAATCCCAATTATTTGCGTGGAGTTGAGTTCGATGTCAGCCGCCTTCATTTTTATACCGACATCAACAAGGCTGTTGAGGAAGTTGACATTGTGATCCTTGCAATTCCATCTGCCTTTCTGAAAGAAGCCATGACCGGAGTGACTGTCGATCTCACCCAGAAGTTTATCGTCTCTGCCATAAAGGGTATTGTTCCGGAAGATAATTTAATTGTAGGTCAGTACCTTCATCAGTATTTCAACATTCCGTACGAAAAGATAGGCGTAATTGCAGGTCCCTGCCATGCCGAGGAAGTGGCGCTCGAACGTTTGTCGTACCTCACCATTGCCTGTCCCGATGTGAAAAAGGCCCGTGCATTTGCTTTCAGGCTCGAATGCCCGTATATCCGCACCCATGTTTCCGACGATATTTACGGAACCGAATATGCTTCGGTATTGAAAAATATTGTGGCCATTGCTTCCGGAATTGTTCACGGTTTGCGCTATGGCGATAATTTTCAGGCAGTTTTAATCTCAAATGCCATTCAGGAAATAAAAAGGTTTGTTGATAAAGTTCACCCCATTACCCGCGATATTAAAAGTTCTGCATATTTAGGCGATTTATTGGTGACTGCTTATTCTCAATTCTCACGAAACCGTACTTTTGGAACCATGATTGGCAAAGGCTACTCGGTGCGCACAGCACAACTCGAAATGCACATGGTGGCCGAAGGTTATTATGCCGCAAAATCAATCAAAGAAATAAATGAGGAATTCAGGGTGAATATGCCAATCGCCGAAGCTGTATACAACATTTTATACGAAAACATTTCCCCCGCAATTGAAATCAGATTGTTAACAGAACACCTTAGATAAAAGTAAAATGGAAAAAATTTCTTTAAAACTGGATAAGACTTTTGATTTTGTGTCAAAAGACTCGATTTACGCTTACAAAAAATCCATGGAGGATTTTAACCGTGCACTGGCTGCTAAAACCGGAAAAGGAAACGATTTTTTGGGTTGGACAAACCTGCCCTCTTCTGTTTCTGAAGCTGAGTTGGCTGATTATGAAGCTACAGCTGCAAAGCTTGTTGCGAAAAATATCGATATTCTCGTGGTCATTGGTATCGGTGGCTCGTACCTCGGAGCCAAAGCAGTGGTTGATGCACTTTCAGACAGCTTTGCTCACCTGAAAGAACGTAAAAACCCATTTATCCTTTTCGCCGGACAAAACATTAGCGAAGATTATCTTTTCGAACTTCGTGAGTTGCTGAAAAAGAAAGAATTTGCTCTTGCTGTAATTTCTAAATCAGGAACAACAACTGAACCTGCACTGGCTTTCCGCTTGCTGAAACAGGATATTGAAGACAAATACGGAAAGGCTGAAGCTAACGAACGTATCGTTGCTATTACCGATGCCGCTAAAGGAGCTTTGCGATCACTGGCAACAACCGAAGGATACAAAACATTTGTTATTCCTGATGATGTTGGCGGACGTTACTCTGTTTTAACTCCCGTTGGTTTGCTTGCTATTGCCGTAGCAGGCTTTGATATTCGCGCCCTCGTACAGGGAGCTGTCGATATGGAAAAGGCGACCGGAGTTGATGTTCCATTTGAAGAAAACCTTTCAGCACAATATGCTGCCGCACGAAACGAATTGTATAAAAGTGGGAAAAAAGTTGAAATTTTGGTCAACTACAATCCCAAACTGCACTTTTTAGCCGAATGGTGGAAGCAGCTTTATGGCGAAAGTGAAGGAAAAGAAGGCAAAGGTATTTTCCCTGCTGCAGTCGATTTCTCCTCCGACTTGCATTCAATGGGGCAGTACATTCAGGAAGGCGAACGTACTTTGTTCGAAACTGTAATTTCTATTGCAAGTCCCGATCGTGAGGTGCGCATCCCAACAGATAAAGAGAATCTCGATGGATTGAATTTCCTTGCAGGAAAGCGTGTTGACGAAGTGAATAAAATGGCTGAATTGGGCACCATGCTGGCACATGTCGATGGTGGCGTTCCAAATATGCAGATTGTACTTCCAAAGCTCAATGAATATTACCTTGGACAATTGATTCAATTCTTTGAAGTGGCCTGCGGATTAAGCGGATATACCTTGGGTGTGAATCCGTTCGATCAGCCCGGAGTTGAGGCATACAAAAAGAACATGTTTGCTCTCCTCGAAAAACCTGGCTTTGAAGAAGCGACAAAAGCGATTAAAAAACGGTTGTAAACCAAAAAATACAATAACTTGCAAAAGAGAAATCTCATGGTGAGGTTTCTCTTTTTTTTATGAAATATATGATTGGTAGTAAATCAGAAGATTGGAAAGGTTATGCTTTTGCCCTGACAGGCACAATTGCTTTTTCAAGCCTTTATGTTTTTAGCAAAGCCGGTTTAAATCAGGTTGAACTAGCGCAATTTGGATTGTATTATTTTGGAATGGGGTTCCTGCTCAATCTGTTCTTTATGCTCATTAGCGGAAAAATCAGAAAATTTCCGGTGATTCCGAGGAAATTATTTGGTATTCTGGCGCTACTCGGAATTATTGATATTATTTCGAATATTACCTTTTTTATGGCTATCCGGGCCATTCCCGATCCTTCGGTCACAGGGTTTCTTGGAAATTTATTTCCTGTATTTCTAAGCTTTCTGGGTATCACTTTCCTGAAAGAAAGATTCACACTTATTGAAGCTTTTGGTGCGCTGATGGCAATTGTCGGGGCTTTTATTATTAGTTACACTGGCGAGCTCGACTGGCAGAAATTTTTTATTCCCGGAACAGGTTTGGTTGTCATCAACACTTTTTTTGCCGCTCTCGTTTCAGTCATCGTCAAGAATAATGTTCAAAAAGCAAGTCCTGAAGTGTTTAACCTAAATTCGAACGGATGGATATTTCTTTTCTTTCTCGGCTATTTCTTGTGGAGTAAACAGCCGCTGACCATACCAATCAAGGCTTTTCAGAATATCGCACTGAGCTCCTTTTTTGGTTCTTTTGTGGGGATCTTGTCCTTTTTTTATTCCTACCGGTACATCTCGGCTTCGCGGTCTTCGATTATTCAAAGCCTGAAGGGAATATTTGTGCTGATCATTGCTTTTTTCTATTTGGGCAATTTACCCGTCGCCATTCAATTGGTGGGAGGTGGAATTACCATTTTCGGAGTATTGGCCATGACTTTGGCACAAGCAGGATTTATCAAAACGAAGAAGTTGAATGGTTAGATGATCAGATGCCTAATTGTTTAGGTTTTCTGACAATTTAACCAAAAACCATTTAACAACTCTTTTCTTTACTGGTGAAATCGCACTGAATTCCGGCTATGGGGAATAACCATAAAATCCAAAATCTCCTGTTTGGTTATTGGCGAAGTAGCTCCGGTGGTAGTGGCCACAAGTGCTCCGGCGGCATTTCCAAAACTCAGGGCTTCATCGAGCGGGAACCCATTCATGTAATAATGTACAAACCCGGCAGAGAATGCGTCGCCCGAACCAACAGTATCGCCAAGGCTGACTTGATAACCTGGATCGTAATAGAAAATATCTTCATTTGTTAAACAGAACGCTCCGTTTGAACCCATGGTACAAAGTAAAATATCGAGTTTATATTTTTCAATGGTTTCCTGTGCCAGATCCTTCAGGCTGACATTCTTCATCCCTAAAAGTTCGCGGGCTATTTGCAGTTCTTCGTCATTGGTCTTGAGAATATTGGTCATTTTCAAACTATCCTCAATCGTAGCGGCGGTGTAACATTTCTTTCGCAGGTTAATGTCAAGAAACTTCACAACATCAGGCGATTCGTGAATCAACTCACGAAGTGTATTTTTCGAAATTCCGTATCGCTGAACGAGAGTGCCAAAACAAACACAACCTGCCTGACTGAATGCATCTATCATTTCGGCATTAATTTCAATATGGTCGTAAGCAACATCAGTAATAATATTGAAATCTGCATTCCCGTTTGCATCGATTTTTACTTTTACGGTGCCTGTTGGAAATTCATAATCAGTTTGAATATTTTCGTCTGATACACCCAGTTTGCGGAGTGCTTCGCGGGCTTCTTTTCCAGCTTTGTCGTTTCCTACTTTGCTAAGAAGTGTACCTTCATCGCCAAAAGAATTAATGCGGTAAATAAAATTTGCTGGTGCACCGCCAAGAACCTTTCCGTTTGGAAGCTGATCCCATAACAATTCACCAAAAGCAGCAATTTTCATGAGTTAGTATTTTGTTTTATGCTGTGATGTTGCGACTTTGCGAATCATGCAATAATTTAAAAATTTTAAAATCAGACCCATCACTCCGGAAGATTCCAGTTCCAGTTTTATTCTAATTTCAGTTTCCCTTTTCTTTTGTGAATTTTCCTGAAACCCCACTCAATTACAATTTAGGTTTTAGAGGAGCCATTGTTTAAAAAATCCCCGAAAGATAGGAAAAATTCAAAAAGTGTGTTTCCTATTTGGTGCATTACTTTTCAGTTAACAATTGACACCTTTGTCTGTTGTTTTAAATGCAACTTAGTATTCAGAGGTTATTCGGCGTCGAGAACCTGAAATTAAATTCGCCTAAAAGTTTATGAATTATCTGGCTCACATTTATTTATCCGGGGATTCTGACGAGATAAAAGTCGGGAATTTTATTGGAGATTTTGTAAAAGGAAACAAATACCTGGAATATCCGGAACAGGTTGCTTTTGGAATCCGTCTGCATCGTAGTATTGATACGTTTACCGATAACCATCCTCTGGTTAAAGACTGTATCAATCTCCTGAAGCCTGCTTATGGACGGTATGCGGGAATTGTCACCGATGTATTTTTTGATCATTTCCTGGCTAAAAACTGGAACGAATATTCTTCGGTAACATTGAGGCAATTTGCGAAACATGTACATGCCGTTTTCCTGTCGAATTTTATGCTGCTTCCATTTCGGGTCAAACAGTTTCTACCATTTCTTATTCAGCACAAGCGACTCGAATCATATGCCAATAGCGAAAATTTACTTCAGGTTCTTGAAATTATGTCAAGAAGAACCTCGCTTCCCGAGAATGGACAAATGGCCATGCAAATTCTGAATCAGGAATATGAAATATTTGAAAACCACTTTCGGAATTTCTTCGCCGAACTGGTCGCCTACGTTGAAACTGATTTTGGAATACGGATTTCGAAACCTGCTTTGGTTATGAAATAGGCTCTATTTAAACAGAACTACATTCTGAAATTTTTAGAAACTTAACTGTTCAAAACGGCTGGCATCGAGTCGGACGAACACAAATAGCAATAACGTAAATGACCAAAGCGATGATCCGCCGTAGCTAAAAAAGGGCAGAGGTATTCCAATAACAGGCGCCAGGCCAATCGTCATCCCGATATTTACTGCGAAGTGGAAGAACAGGATCGTTGCCACACAGTAACCGTACACACGGCTAAATCTCGACCGGTTTCGTTCGGCCAGATAAATCAGTCGCATTAAAAGACCCATAAAAAGCCCAACAACAGTGGCTGTACCCAGAAATCCCCATTCTTCGCCAACGGTACAAAATATAAAATCGGTGCTTTGTTCAGGCACAAAATCGAATTTGGTTTGTGTTCCCTGAAGGAAACCCTTTCCAATCAACCCGCCAGATCCGATGGCAATTTTCGATTGGTTAACATTGTAACCGGCACCAAGCAAATCGGATTGAATTCCCAGAAGTTCGTTGATGCGGTCGCGTTGGTGCTGTTCCATAATGTTGTGGAAAACATAGTCGACTGAAACAGAGAAAAGCACACTTCCAAGATAAATGCCAATCAAAATAGCGAGGCTTCTTTTTCGCAACATCATGGCCCAAAGGAAGAATAGGGTTGACGAAATAATCGCGGCAGTAAAAATAAAATACAATGAATTAACTGTTCCCTGTACCAGGTAATTGATAAACCAAAGTGTGAGGTAAATTGCCGAAAAAACTGCTGCCCCAATCAAATTGCGTTTCAACTTTTTTCGAATCAAATAATTGATGATAAAGGCAGCAATTGTCAGGATTAAAATAGTAGCAAACGCGTTTGTTACCATGGTGAAAATGAAAACCAGGGCAATTAGGAACGTGAAGAACAAAACGATTCCATTTAGGCCTTCACGATATAAAACGAGCAGGAAAACCCCGAAAACAATGGCTGATCCGGTGTCATTCTGAAGAAAAATCAATCCAACCGGCACAAAAATAATAGCCGACAAAGTCAACAGCGATTTCCAGCTGTGCATTTTAAAATTATACGAACTAATGTATTTCGCCAGCGCCAGCGACGTGGCCATTTTCATAAATTCCGACGGCTGAATGGTGAAATTTCCAATTTGGATCCACGATTTCGCCCCTTTAATTTCAGATCCGATTAAGAGGACCGATATCAAAATCAGGATTATAACGATATAAATGGGGAACGAAAAGGTGACAAAAAATTTCGAATCGGTATTGATCATCAGAACAGCGATAAAAATGGCTGCAAAAATAAAGATCAACTGTTTCCCGTATTGCTGGCTGAAGTCCATTATGCTTTTGTGTTCCTCATTGTACACGGCAGCATAAATATTCACCCAGCCAATAAGCATCATGGCCAGGTAAATGGAAATCGTGATCCAGTCGACATTTGCCCAAACGTTGTTTTTCTTTTGCACTTTTTAATTTTTTTTCTGGACTACGTGTAACAAATTCGTTTCAATCAGTCGTTGTTCCAATTCTTTTCTTCGTGGAGTAATCGAATCGGTTAAGTATTTTTCAATCAGCAACCCGGCTATTGGAGCTGCGTATGTTGCGCCGAATCCGCAATTCTCAATATAAACGGCAATGGCAATTTTCGGATTGTCGCGTGGGGAGAATCCTACGAAGGCTGAATTGTCAGCACCATGTGGATTTTGCACCGTTCCGGTTTTTCCGCAAATGGTGAGACTGTCGAGATGAACTGTCGCCCGAAGCGTTCTGGTTTCGTCAACTACTGCCTGCATTCCTTCAATTACTGTATTGAAATTTTCCTTTTTTATATTCAGAACTTTTTTGTCGAATGTCAAATTGCGGTACACTCGGTTAGTGTCCTGAATGGCCTTTACCAAATGTGGTGTAATGTAATAGCCCCGATTGGCGATGATAGAAACCATATTGGCCATTTGAAGCGGTGTGGCCAGGATTTCACCCTGCCCAATGGCCAAAGACCGAATCGTCAGAGCATTCCAGTGGCTTTTGCCAAAATACTTGTCGTAATATGTCGTTTCAGGAATATTTCCTTTTCGTTCCGAAGATAATTCAGGATCTAATTTTTGCCCAAAACCAAACTCGAGAATTTGTTTGCGCCATTCAGTGTAACCTTCTTCAGCGTTTGGGTAGTGGTTTATTATCGATCTGAAAACATTCCAAAAATATGAGTTACACGATTCCCGAATACCTTCACGCATAGCCAATGGTGTCACATGGTTGTGTGTACACGAGATTGGTTTATTTCCTTTTCCTGAGCACGAAAAACGGTCGAATGGAGTGATGGCGTGCTCTTCGAGTGCAATTAGTGCATTGGGGAGTTTGAATGTTGAACCGGGCGAATATTCACCGATAATCGCACGGTTCCAGGTTGGTTTGAACAACGAATCCTGCATCAACATGGCGTAATTCTTGCTTCGCTGGCGGCCAACCAGCAAATTGGGATCATACGATGGAGTGCTCACCATCAGGATAATTTCGCCGGTTGAGGGTTCGATAGCGACAATCGCACCTTTCTTATTCGTCATCAGCAATTCAGCGTACGCCTGAAGATCTGCATCCAAGCCTGTTAAGAGGTTTTGTCCAAGAATAGCGGTGGTATCGGCCTTACCGTCATTGTACCTTCCTTTAATCCGGTTGTGTACGTCAACCATATAATTGTTCACCCCTTTTATACCACGAAGTTCTTTTTCGTAGGTTTTTTCCAGACCACTTACGCCAATATAATCGCCTGATCTGTAGTATTTATCTTCGTCAATCATTCGCTGATTTACCTCGCCGACATAGCCAAGAACTTGTGCGCCGCTTTTGCTGGGGTATTCACGAAGTGTCCTTGATTGAACGAAAAATCCGGGATATTTATACAATTTTTCCTGAAGTGGTGCATAAATGTCAGGGGAAATTTGACCAACAATGATTGATGGTTTGTAATACGAAAACTGCCGGGCTTTTTTCATGGCATCTTTCAGCTCCTGTTTTTCCAACTGAATAATGTTACAAAGCTCAATTGTGTCGAATGACTTTACTTCGCGTGGCACAACCAAAAGATCGTAGGCCGCCTTGTTGTATACCATCAATTTGTTATTTCGATCGTATATTAAACCACGGGCAGGGAAATTAATAACCTTCCGGAGTACATTTCGGGTAGCGAATTGCTTGTAAGTTTCGTTGGTGATTTGCAGGCTGAATAATCGCAGTAAAAAAATCAGGCCTATTCCGAGCATGATTCCGGCCACTATGAATTTGCGTTTCGAAAATGTATCCACCGTCCTTAATTTTTAAAGATGATGAATTGACTGGCCAAAATAATTGCAATGGAGAAAATGCTACTGAGCAAAAAACGCAGTAAAGTTTCGAAAAAACCACTGAATGAAAATGCCTCAGCATAAAAGAGAAACAAGTGATGCACTAAAACTGAGAATACGGTATATTTTATAAAGCTGGCAAATCCCAGTAATGACATGTTTGGAGTATTGCTTTTTTCAATGATTTCGCGCGAGGCAACCAAACGTGCAATACCCGGGCGGGCGAATCCAAGTAAAACAGTGGCGCCGGTGTGAATTCCCGGAGTATTGGTAAACATGTCAATGGTTAATCCAAGAAGAAATGATAATCCGAGTAATAAATATCCGGGAATTGTAAAAGGCAACAAGAGGATAAAAAGGATGTAAATGTATGGATTGATCAGCCCGCTAAACTGAATATTGTTTAAAATGAGCACTTGAATAAGCACTAACACAATAAACATGATGACGTATTTTCCAAAGTCCTTTATCATTCACCAACGTTGTTTTTCTCTAGGTTTAATTGTTCTGCCCGTTTGGTATTCCGAACAACATCGACATATTTCAGAGTTTTGAATTTAGTGGACAATTCAACTTTAATGTTGTAAAAATTTGTACCGCTTTGCACATCGTAACTCTTTATGGTTCCAATCATAATTCCTTCAGGAAAAATGTTGGAATATCCGCTGGTAACAACGGTGTCGCCAACATTGACCATAACGTGAAATGGAATTTCCTTCAGGTCGGCAGTGTTGAAATGTTCACCATCCCACGTAAGCGCACCAAAATTATTGTTTTTGGTGATCTTTGCCGGAATACTCAGGCGCTTGTTCAGCAGCGAAAGTCCGGTGGAATAGTTTCGCGAAACATCTGTGATTACGCCAACAACGCCGTCGGAACTTATAATTCCCATGTCGGGTTTTATGCCTTGCCGTGAACCCTTATTCAGGCTGATATAATTAAATTGCTTGTTTACCGAATTACTGATAACGCGTGCCGAAGTGAAAATGTACTCGGGCGCGTCAACAGTGTCGGGTAAAGTGCCCTGAAACTGCTCGTGGAACATGATTTCCCGTTGCAATTGTTTTCGTAAAGAGGCATTTTCGGCAGCAAGTTGGGCGTTGGTCCGGCTTAAACTGAAATAATCGTCCAGCGAACTGAACTCATCATAAATTGTTCCGGCCAGATTATTGCTTGAATTAATGAATGTTACGCGTTGGTAGTTGTTGAAGCTTATCATCAGTAACAATGAAATGGCTTCGAGTACCAGAAACATCATCAAAAAATAATTTCGTAATAAGAAACGAAATAAACTTCTCATTAGCTGGAAGGTTTACCCCTTCCTTTTCAGTTTTATCTGATCAGGAAAGAGAATTTATTTACATTCTTAAGTGCGATGCCAGTACCGCGGGCCACAGCGCGCAAAGGATCTTCGGCAACATGAAACTGAATGTTGATTTTATCGGTAAATCGTTTGGCCAAACCACGTAACAAAGCGCCGCCACCTGCAAGCCAAATGCCGCGTGTAACGATGTCGGCGTATAATTCAGGAGGAGTTTGTTCCAAAGCACTAAGGATCGCTGTTTCAATTTTAGCAATTGATTTTTCGAGGCAATGTGAAATTTCCTGGTACGAAACCGGAACTTCAATCGGAAGGGCAGTCATTTGGTTTGGTCCCTGAATAACATAGTCGGATGGTGGATTTTCGAGTTGCGACAATGCAGATCCAACATTGATCTTAATTTCTTCGGCGGTACGTTCTCCAATTTTAATGTTATGCTGGTGGCGCATATATTCCATAATGTCGGCAGTAAGGTCGTCGCCGGCAATACGGATCGATTTGTTGGTAACCAAACCTCCCAGCGAGATCACCGCAATTTCTGTTGTACCTCCACCGATATCCACCACCATGTTTCCTTCCGGTGCTTCAACATCAAGTCCAATACCAATTGCCGCGGCCATTGGTTCGTAAATCATATACACATCGCGGCCGCCGGCGTGTTCAGCCGAGTCGCGCACCGCACGAATTTCAACTTCGGTTGACCCTGAAGGGATGCAAATTACCATTCGAAGCGAAGGAGAGAAAAACCTCGATTTCGGGTTCATCATCTTGATCATTCCCCTGATCATTTGTTCCGCAGCGTTAAAGTCGGCAATTACACCGTCGCGCAGCGGACGGATGGTCTTCAGATTGGCATGGGTTTTTCCCTGCATCTGTCGGGCTTTCTCGCCAATGGCCATTAGCTTTTCCGTTTTCAGGTCGATGGTGACGATTGACGGTTCGTCAACTACAATCTTATCGTTGTGAATGATGATTGTGTTGGCTGTTCCAAGGTCGATGGCAATTTCCTGGGTTAAAAATGAAAATAATCCCATGTGTATGTTTTTCTATGTTTGTACTAATTGAATAAACCTGAAAATCAATTCCGGTTAATGTTTGAAATGCCTTACGCCGGTGAATATCATCGCAATGCCAAATTCATCGCAGGCAGCAATTACTTCTTCGTCGCGTATGCTTCCTCCGGGTTCTACAATGTATTTAATTCCAAAATCGTTGGCAGCCTCAACACTGTCCCTGAATGGGAAAAATGCGTCGGAAATCAATACAGAATCTTCAATGCGGATACCTTCTTTCAGGTTGAAACGTGGAATTGTCAACTGTCGCAAGCTATCCAGACGGTTAGGTTGTCCCATTCCTGCACCCGTTAACCAGAATGATCCGTCAGTATTTTGAGTAACAAGCGCTATCGCATTACTTTTCAGATGTTTGCATGCCGTAATTCCGAATTTTGACAAATTCATTTTCGAGCTGTCAAACTGTATTTTGGTTACATTTTTAAATTCTTTTTCCAAGCCTTCGTCCTCATCCTGAATGAGCAATCCTCCTGAAATGGAACGATACAGTTTCTCACCAGTAATTTCGGGTTTAACCGGAGTTTCCAGCACCCGAAGGTTTTTCTTTTTACCCAAAACCTGCAAAGCTTCAGGAGTATATCCGGTTGCAATAATAATTTCTACAAATCGCTTGTCGAACCATTCTGCAATTGATTGATCAACTTCGCCGGTAAAGCAAACGATTCCGCCATAAGCACTGACAGGATCGCCGGCCCAAGCCAGTTCAAGCGATTTCGCGATGTTATCGGTTACTGCAAGTCCACACGGATTTAAATGCTTAACTACAGAAACTGCGACTTTATTTTTCAGGTGCGTAACCGAATGATAAGCATCGCTGGCTGACTTCCATGCGGCATCGGCATCGAGCATGTTGTTGTACGAAAGCGCTTTACCTTGCAGAACTTTTGCATTCGAAAGTGTTATGTCTGAATTGCTGTTGTTAAATTTAAAGAAAGATGCCGACTGATGTGGGTTTTCGCCGTAACGGAGTATTTGTCCTTCGTCTACACTGATGCGAGCTTCAGTCGATTTGCCCTGATTGAAATAATTGAAAATAGCGCTGTCGTAATGTGATGAGGTTGCGAAAGCAAGTCTTGCAAATTCCTTCCGGTCTTCGAATGAAGTTGCACCCTCATTTTCAATTAGCAATTGTAGCAAAGTTTCGTATTGGTTTCGCGATGAAACGATCACTACATCGTTGAAGTTCTTGGCTGCACCGCGAATTAAAGCGATTCCGCCAATATCGATTTTTTCAATAATGTCTTCTTCTGATGCTCCTGAAGCAACGGTTTCCTCGAAAGGATAAAGATCGACAATAACCAGGTCAATTTCAGGAATTTCGTACTTGGCAATTTGTTGCTGATCGCCCGGATTGTCGCGTCGGTTCAGAATTCCACCAAATACTTTTGGGTGAAGCGTTTTCACACGGCCTCCTAAAATAGAAGGGTAACTTGTTAACTCCTCGACCGGTGTTACCGGTGTGCCCAACTCTTCAATAAATGATTGTGTGCCGCCAGTTGAATAGATTGTGACGTTTAATTCGTCTAATTTTTTAACAATCTGATCCAACTTATCTTTGTGATATACTGAAATTAAAGCCGATTTTATCTTTTTTAAATCCTTCATCTATAATCCTTTTGTAATTTGGCCTCAAAGATAATAAAACACCTTGATTTTTTCCCCTGCGAATTCGACTAATTAAGTTTATTGTAACATTAGTTTACAGAAATTTCTCAGCTTTTTTCGGCTGAAGTTCGAATTTTCGTTTTAGTACTAACGGAACGAATGGCAACTTGGTATAGATGTGTAAAATAAATTCAGACTTCACAGGGTGAAATTAATTTTCACCTGCGATTTAATTTTATTTTCCCCGAATCTGTAATCATTTCAGAAAATCTGAACTAATTTTCAGGAATAAGAACTTAATTCGATTGTTGTATATATACTACTCAATACGAAAAACATGCTTTTAACCAGATTAATATTAGAGAGTTTCTCGTTCGCATTTGGGTCGCTTCGCGGAAATAAGCTGCGTACTTTTCTGTCGCTGCTGGGCATTACCATTGGTATTTTTGCCATTATTTCTGTTTTTACCGTTATCGATTCGCTTGAAAGCTACATTCGTACCAGTCTGAATTCGTTGGGTAGTAACATGGTATACATTCAGAAATGGCCGTGGGCTCCGCCCGAAGGCGAATCGGAATATCCTTGGTGGAAATACCTAAATAGGCCGGTGCCAACGATGGAAGAGTCGGAAGAAATAATCCGGAGGTCAAGAAATGTGGAAGATGCAGTATATTTTTTCGGATTTAACCGAACCATTCAGTACGAAAACAGCAAAGCCGAAAATACGCAAGTGCTGGCGACTACGCACCAATTAATTGATACCTGGAGCCTGGAAATTGAAAAGGGCAGATATTTTACAGAGTCGGAATCGAATTCGGGAGCCAATCTTGCCATTTTAGGAAACGAAATTGCCACGAAACTTTTTGGCAATTCTAATCCGGTTGGAAAAACCATAAAAATGCAAGGTCGAAAATTTCTGGTCATTGGAGTTTATACCAAGCAGGGAACTGATATGTTTGGAACCAGCATGGATAAGCGGGTGCACATTCCGGTGGTGTATGCCATGGGTATGGTTGATGTACGCGATCGCGATCAGGGACAAACAATTAATGTAAAAGCCAAGCCAAATGCCGACCGCGATGAATTTATTGCCGAGCTGGAAGGAATTATGCGATCGCTTCATCGGTTGAAACCCATGGAGGAAAACGATTTTGCCATAAACGAGGTGAGCCTGATATCGAACCGTTTCGATGCTTTTTTTAAGGTTTTCAATATGGCGGGTTGGATTATTGGCGGCTTTAGTATTTTAGTGGGCGGATTTGGTATTGCCAATATTATGTTCGTATCGGTAAAGGAACGAACGAAAATTATCGGCATTCAAAAAGCTATTGGCGCTAAAAAATATTTCATTTTACTACAGTTTATTTTCGAAGCGGTTGTTCTGTCGTTGTTGGGTGGAATCATTGGGTTGATATTAATTTTTGCCGGAACTCTGATTTTTAGTTATGTTTCGAGCATGACCATTGCCCTGACCATGTCGAATATTATACTTGGATTAACCATTTCAGGAGTGATTGGAGTTTTGGCAGGTTTTATCCCTGCGCTTTCAGCTTCACGGCTCGATCCGGTTGAGGCCATGAACAGTGTTTAACGGTTTTTCAGGAAAAATATTTGTCAGGGTTTCAGCAAAAGTGAAACCCTGACTTGTTTTTAGAGGGGGATGTTGGGGATTATAGATTTGCAGGAAAGCAAATTTTAATTTATTAGGTGTGCATTTTTATACAGATAATACCTGAAAAGAAGATTGTAGTTTATTAGGTATAGAATCAAAACTCCTGAAGAAACAATGAAAATGGCCAGTCCGTATATCAGGAATATGCATAAAATCCACAGTGCAAGCGTAAGTAAAAGAGAGTGATATAATGCTTTTGTCCTGAACAAATTCATTGATTCTGATTCATTTTTTTCTTTTGAAAATGAAATAATTGTAGTTCCTGCGATTAGGAATACGGCAGCCAATTCATCCAGAATATTGGTTTGCGCCCAAACAAAATACCGTGTTTCCAAATAAGCACTCACGATGGCAAAAATTCTGATATTGAAGAATTCAGGCTTTCCTCCCCTGAAATACATCCAGGCAAAAACCAGTGAAATTAGGATTAACAGCAGGCCGTAAAATTTTGAGCGATACGGAAACAGAAATATCTTGGGTTGCATGGGTTCACTTATCAATTCTGTTTTGCACTCGAAATTCCAATGGTTTTTGATGTTCCGTCTTCAAACGAAATTTTAAGGCCAACAATTCCAAATTTGTGGTTAAAAACAAACTCAATATCCGAAACTCCAGGGATGTTTCTGCCTGTTTCTTTTACTTGTATTGTTTTAATCAGCATCCCGCCCCAATTGTAATCGTCGTCAGTCGAAACAGAAGTGACTTCCCTTCTCATAGTTGTTGAACCGCGCTTCAGGGAATATACATCGCCAACTTTGGCACCGTATTTCACGAGGGTTAAATTACCTTCCGGATAAACACTTTCCATTCCTTCTGAAGTAATCCGGTAATTTCCTTCCCGTTGAGCGCTGCTGCCCGACACATTAACGTCTGACATTGAACTAATCATGTTCAGGTACGAAGAGTTGGTGATGTTGGCAGTGTAAGTTACCGTTGAGACCCCATTATCGAGATTTGTAACTTTGGCTGAAACTCCGGAAACCCCTGATGGTACTCCTGAAAGCTGGAAGGTATTGTTCACACTACCAATTTCACTTTGAGTTCCGCCCAACGGCCCGGATGGATCATCTTTCTCGCAGGAAGTAAATGTTGCAAAAAAGCTAAACAGAATAATTAACGATAAAACTTTTGATTTCATAGCAATTGACTTTTTGGTTTGTTTTTTTGTTTTGTAAGTATGCTTACATTTGGGATAAATGTAATAGAAGCCAGAATTTGGATCGGTTCAAATGATCAAAAAGATCGGTTCAAATCGTAAAAATAATCAACATTCAAGTGCCTTGAATTATGGATCACTTTAAACTGACGTTGTTAATCTCTTCATTTGTAATTCCTTTTGTACTGGCGGTTACTTTGTTTACTTCTTCAAAGAATAATTTGGCAAAAAAGATCATGGGATTTGCTCTGTTGAATGCTTTTTTTGTTTTTCTGGCCAACTACATTTATTTTCAGAAATTATACAGTACATATTCACTTATTCATAGTTTACACATTGCAGCAGTTTTATGGATTTTTCCATCGATTTATTTATACATTAAATCGATTGTTGCTGCTGAGAAAGGCTTAAAAAAGGAGCTTTGGCATCTTGTTCCGGGGTTGGTTTTTGGAATAACTTCGGCTATTCTGTTTGGCGTGCTACTTACTCACGATGAAAAGATTTATTACTTGTCGAATTACCGCAGCGGAGTCGAGTTCTCGAGCCTGAATATTAAAATGGTTTCGGTCTTTCGTTCAACCGATGTGTTGCTTATTGTGGGGCAGGTCATTTATTATTCCATAAAATTTTTCAGGATACCTTATAAATATAACAGTCAATTAAATGATGAATATTCAAATGTTGAATATTTTTCCATTAACTGGCTCCGCTGGTTTAATGGTGCTTTTGTCTTGATTGGACTACTAAGTATTGCATTCTACATGTTTAACCCTTTTCATGAAAAAAGCGATTTTTTCCTGATTCTGTTTCTGTTCACCATCTCTGTTTTTATTTGGGTAATTGGTATATGGTCGTTCAAGCAGAAAAAGCCTGAAATTGTAACTGAATCAAATTCCGAGATATTCATTGAACCCAACGATAAGCTGGAAATAAAGGAAGATGAATTGGCAAAAAGCCTGCTTACTTATTTTGAAAATGAGAAACCGTTTTTACAGTCAGACCTGACCTTGACAACTGTGAGTAAAGTTGTTGGTACCAACCGAACTTATCTTTCGTCGGTGATTAACAATAGTTTTGGAATGAATTTTAATGCTTTTGTCAATCAGTTCAGAACCCGTTATGTGGCGGAATATTTAAAACGGAATCCAAATACCCGGCAAGAAGACCTTGTTCAGATTGGCGGTTTTGGTTCGGTGAGTTCTTTAAAAAGGGCGATGAATAAAGCGAAAGACAGTAATTTAAACGAAACGGCCTAAGACTGGAAACTGATTCCTACTGCTGATCACTTTTTTTCTCCTGCTCACTAATCATTCGAACTATTCCCTCAAATTCGGCAACGCCCAATTGTTCCGGACGTTTATCGAAAATAGGATTTGCTTTCAATTTATCAGTCTGAATCATGCTTTTCAACGAATTGCGCATGGTTTTTCTGCGTTGGTTGAAAGCCATTTTCACTACGCTTGTAAATAGCTTCTCATCGCAATTGAGTTGTTCTGTCTGGTTTCGGGTGAGCCTGATAACTCCTGATTTTACTTTTGGTGGTGGTGTAAATACGCTTTCGTGTACCGTAAAAAGGTATTCAATAGTATAATATGCCTGAAGAAAAACGCTTAGAATTCCATAGGTTTTCGATCCGGGTGGTGCTGCCAGTCTTTCGGCTACTTCTTTTTGCAGCATTCCAACTACTTCGGGAATTTGGTTGCGGTATTCCAGAACCTTGAAAAAAATCTGCGATGAAATGTTGTAAGGAAAGTTACCAATAATAGAAAATGGTTCGTCAAAATACTGGTGCAGATTTAAGCGGAGAAAATCGTGTGAGATGATTCGCTCCTTCAATTCAGGAAAATGTTCGTTGAGATAATCGACAGATTCGCGGTCGATTTCAACCACAGACGTTTCGTAGGTTTTATTCTTCAGTAAAAATTGGGTTAAAACGCCCATGCCGGGACCAATTTCCAAAACTTTTTTCACATTATCGTTTCGCAAACTGTCAACGATTTGTTTTGCAATGTTTTGATCGTTCAAAAAATGCTGTCCTAAATTTTTCTTTGCTCGTACTGTCGTCATCTTTTTTCTCCCGTGAATTTCTGAACCGCTTTAAATTTCAGCGAAAACAGGCCCGAATTAAAACAAATCTGTATTTTTGCCACTGTGGCACATTCCGAAACAAGAGTTTTATTTAAAAAGGAATGTCTGCGCAAAAGTACGTTAATTTCAAATGGAATTGCATACGCAACGAAATCAATAAATTAAATCAGTTGAAGCAAATAATACTTAAAACCCTCAAATTTAGTTCGTTCTTTTTACTCGGAATTTTGATATTCTGGATGGTTTATAAAGATCAGGATATTAATCGGATTAAAAGCATTTTGGCCAACGACGTCAAATATACCTGGATCGTCGTATCACTTTTTCTTGGTTTGTTAAGCCATATTAGCCGTACGATTCGGTGGAATCTCATGATTGAACCTTTGGGTAGAAAGCCCCGTTTGCTGAATACTTTTCTGGCTGTAATGGTTGGCTACCTTATGAATTTGGCCTTGCCCAGAATGGGCGAAATTTCGCGGTGCGGTGTGTTGGCCCGATACGAAAAAATATCGTTTACCAAACTGGTTGGGACTGTTGTTTTAGAGCGACTTATCGACGTAATAATGCTTCTTTTGTTGTTGGTTGTTGTTGTTATGACTCAGTTTGGCCAGGTGCTCGAATTCCTGAACAATAATCCTGAAGTGAATGAAAAATTGCGGAAAGTAATTTATTCGCCGGTTCTAATCGTAGGGATTTTTGTTGTTTTTGCCGTTGTTTGGCTTGCCAGACATAAAATAAGAGCCAGTTCGTTGATGAAAAAAGTTCAGGAATATATTGTGCAATTTGTCGAAGGTTTCCGGAGTATTGGTAAAATGAAGAAAAAAGGCACGTTTATTTTTCATTCGGTCTTTATTTGGCTAATGTATTTCTTAATGTTTTATTGTGTGTTTTTTGCTTTCGAATTCACGTCGCATTTAACACTTTTGGCCGGGCTTGCCGTTTTTGTACTCGGAAGTTTTGGTATGGTTGCTCCGGTTCAGGGAGGAATTGGGGCTTGGCATTTTATGGTCATCGAAGGTTTAGCTTTATATGGAATTGACAAAGCCGACGGGAAAATATTTGCTTTGCTTGCTCATGGAACAACAACTGCCATGTTAATTGTTTTGGGATTAATTGGCCTGATTGCCTTGCCATTTGTGAACGAACGAAATGTCGAAAAGGCAGAACTGGTAGGAGAGGGGAGTTAATCATCCGGGATTCCAGACTAATTTGTAGATTAGTATATGCGTTATAATTCCTGAAACACTAATATTTTGAATACAAACCTTTACATAGCCCGGCGCATTTTCTCGGCAAAAGAAAACCGAAAAAATCTTTCGCATCGCATTGTGAATATTGCTCTTTTGGGCATTGTTCTGGGTTTGGTCGTGCTTATATTATCAGTAGCAATTGTAACCGGATATAAATCGGAAGTCGGCCGCAAAGTGATTGGGTTTGGTTCGCATCTCCGAATAGTTAATCTCGACTCCAATCAATCATTCGAAACCAGCCCGATTAGCGAAAATCAGCCATTTCTCAACGATTTGAAAAATATTGATGGTATTCGTCATGTGCAGATTTTTGCAACCAAACCCGGCGTAATTCGGACCGATGATGAAATTCAGGCCGTTGTACTGAAGGGAATAGGACCCGATTTCGACTGGTCATTTTTTCAGGAAAACGAAGTGGCGGGCGAACCTTTTAAAGTTCAGGACACTGTCAGGAGCAACAAGATCTGGATATCGAAACAAATGGCCGATTTGCTAAAACTCAAACTTGGCGACGATCTCAGCATGTATTTTCTCAGCAACCTCGAATCTGTTCCCAGGCAGCGAAAATTCGAAGTGGCCGGAATATACAAAACCAGTCTCGAAGAGTTTGACCGCATGTTTGTTCTGGTCGACATTAACCACATCCGGAGATTAAATAACTGGGCAAACGATGAAATAAGCGGATTTGAAATTCTGGTTAACGATTTCAAAAATATAGACGTTCAGGAAAGTGCTGTCAGAAACCTTTTATTGCGAAATACAAAACCCAACCAGCCCGTTTTGCAGGTTGTGAGCATTAAAGATAAATACCGGCATATTTTCGACTGGCTTGGATTGCTCGATATGAATGTTTGGATTATTTTGGCGCTGATGGTTTTGGTCGCGGGTTTCAATATGGTGTCGAGCCTATTGGTTATTATTCTGGAACGCACGCAAATGATCGGCATTTTAAAAGCCATGGGCGCACGCAATTGGAGCATTCGCAAAGTGTTTATTTATTTTTCAGTGTTGCTTATCCTGAAGGCGCTCGTAATTGGGAATGTTTTGGGTGTTGGGATCTGCCTGCTTCAGCAATATACGCACCTCATAAAACTCGATCCGTCGTCGTATTATCTCGAATATGTTCCAATTCATTTGACAGTTTGGCATGTTGTTGCGCTGAATGTTGGTACAGTTATCATTACCACCATCATGTTGCTTTTACCATCTTATTTTATCACCAAAGTTTCTCCTGAAAAAACCATTCGGTTCGAATAAGCAGAAGCTGTTGTTTTGTGCTTCTGAATTAAACAAACATTAAAATCCCAATGTTATCCGATAAATGGAAACGTTTGTCAACGCGATCAGCGCATAATTCAGTATTTTTAGCTTATGTACTCGGCGGTAAAAACATACCTGATTGAAACATTGCGCGGCGATTTGCCCGGCAGTGAGGCGCATTCAAAAATGCTCCCTCCCGGACGGCGTTTGAAAACATACGATCACGAATTATCGTCGGTAAAACAAAGCAGTGTTTTAATTTTGTTATTTTGCGAGCAGGATCAGCTTTATACCTGTCTAATGAAAAGGCCCACTACGATGAAATACCATCCGGGGCAAATTAGTTTTCCGGGCGGAAAAGTTGAGAAGGATGACCTGTCAGCAGAAATGACAGCGTTGCGCGAAGCTCACGAAGAAGTTGGAATTGATCCGTTATCGGTTGAAATACTTGGTAAATTGTCCGATTTGTATGTCGAAGTCAGCCAGTTTTCCATTCAACCGTTCATCGGCTGGACCGATAAAATGCCCGATTTTTTTCTGAATTATGATGAAGTTGAGGCCTTGGTGCTATTGCCCCTCAACGATTTTGTGGCGCACGAAATTATTTCAGAGACCCAAATTCAAACTGTTAGTGGTATCCTGACGGTGAAATACTATCCTTTTCAGGGCGAAATTATTTGGGGAGCAACAGCCATGATTTTATCCGAACTAATCGAAATTCTGAAACGCAGGGAAGAGTCAACCGATCGTCCGGTTTTCTATTCCAGACAGACTTAAGCCAATTTGTTTAATCATAAAACGACCAAGCCACTCCAATCCTGAAGGTCCGGCGGTAATAGGCATAGTCCGGAGCCACAAAGTAATTGTTTCCCGCTAATCCTGAAGCCACATTCAGCATGTTGAAGAAGAAGCGGGTACGCTTGAGTTTCAAATTCACGTGCAAGTCGATAAACGGATACCTGCCAATTAATGTGGTATTCTGAAGATAAAAGCGTGCGGTGGCTGGTTCGTAGGCATCGGCATAAAAGTTCGAATTGTATCGCGTGTCGGCGCCAAGTTGAAAATACATGACTTTCGAAATAATGGTACGGTAATTCAAACTGACAAATCCGGCAAACACTGGTAAATGGACCAGATTGTCGTTGTTGGCTTTTTGTAGAAGTAATTGTGTCCTGATTACGAAATGATCTCTTTCAATGTCTTTGTTGAGGTAGCCGGAAACCACAAGCAATTCGCTTCCGGCCTGAGCTGGAAGTGCATCGAAATTATTGTAAATGTAGTTGCCAATGAGCGAATAATTCACCCCAATCGTTGTTTTGTATTCCTGCGAATGTATGCTCGACCGGATCGTCATCTCGTTGATGTTGCTGAAATTATTCCGCCATTGAAAATGATTTGAATAAAAATATTGGTCGTAATAATCCGGAACCAAGGTTTTGAGACTTCCTTCCAGTCGCAGGCTGGTGGTATCACGTCCCATTTTTATCGGTTTATTGATTATACCATTGAGTTCGGTTTGTCCGACTCTGTAGCCGGTTATATAAATTCTTCCTTCAGCTTCCCATTGCCAGAATTTTCCTTCGTTCCTGAAAATTCCACCACCCACAAATGTGTTCGATTGTTTCTTCGGGAAATATCCCGTTGCATCCGAAAACTTGTACCAGAGTTGGTCGTTACCGATGTAAACGCGCTTCCCGAAGGTGTATTTCCGGTCGGGAGCTTCATAGAATTTTATCTGGAAAACATTGGTCATGCGCGAATAACGTGTGCTGTCGTTTGTAGCCGTCGAATCGTTATAAATGTTTTTGAAAAATGTTTTGGGATCGGTCTTGCTAAATTTTCGCTTGTTTCCTGAAATTTCAAGCTCATGAATAAATCCGACTCTTGGGATAAATTTTTCTTTCGTATCGTCAACGCTGTCAGCCGAAATGGTTTTTCCCACGCGATATTCGTTAACTGTATATAAATTGTTGTTCTGAATTTTATTCAGGGCGTCGTCCATCTTTACCGGCATCTCATCGGTTTTGCTGGTTGGATCAATAATTCCGCCGGTATCGAGTCCGCCGTTTTCTTGACCTGACAGTCGGTTAAAAATAATATTCGAATGCGATAAAAATTTATCGGAATCGTACGAGCTAACAATACCAATGTTGTGAAATTTATTTTCCTGATTCAAATACTGTCCCTGAGAGCGGGTTTGGTTGTAAATCAGTTCAAAATTCAGTTTTCTGTTTACATTCTGCGAAAGGAAAACATTAAAGCGCGTTTCGTTGTGAACACTTTTATTGTCGCTTTGACTGTAATCGAGCAGCGAATACGGTGTCGTAGTGTTGAAATACCTGATTTGCGAAGGAGTGAGCCAATAGGCATCGAATGAACGCGTAAAATAGAAATCAGAATTGTATGTCCGGGCAAAAAAATCATTCGGAATGTATGCTCCACCATTGTTTCCGGTAAAAGTGGTGCTCACACTTTTCTGATTGAAAGCATGATAAATATGGTAAAAAGTCAGTGTGGTGTCGAGTTCTGTTTTTGTAATAAGCGAACCTTGCTTGCCCACTTCCCAGGTTTTAATAATCGACGGAACTTTGGGCTTATTCTTATCTTTCTCCGCTTTTGCTTGCGAAGCCTGATCGGTAGATGGATCCATATCAGAGCCTTGCTGCCGGTTCGTGTTCGAAGTTGATTGGTTGAATTGTGCATTGGCCTGAAAACCAATCAGAAGCATTACTGAAATTATATAAATATACTTTTTTAACATGTTGCGCAAAGATAATTAAATATAAAACGCTCATCAATTTTCGGAAAAGAAGTTCCAACGCGATTTTCAGGTGATAGAAACCTGAAGCTTTAACTCCGGAATTTCACGAAAACTGATTTCGTGGTTTAGTAAAACGGACAAAAATTCAAAAAAATACATCTCTTCTAAAAAACCACGGGAATTGTCTAAAATATTCCTAAGATTCACCTGTAAACCAATCGGATAAATCAGTCATTTTTCTAATTATTTCGAGTTTAAATTGAGAATGTTTTGAATAAGTTTTCAACCGAAAGTTGTTAGTTAATGTGGGGGTTCAGTATTTCCGATCGACTTTTGTTTTCTTTATATTTGTTGCAAATTGGAAATTAGTATGATGCCGAATTATGATGAAGGTTCCATTAAAACGCTTGATTGGCAGGAACATATCCGGAGAAGACCGGGGATGTATATTGGCAAGTTGGGCGACGGCTCGGCAAGCGATGATGGGATCTATGTTTTGCTGAAAGAAGTGATGGATAACTCCATCGATGAGTTTATGATGGGGAATGGCAGAAAGATTGAAGTTCGCGTAAGCAACGAACTGGTTTCTGTTCGCGATTATGGCCGGGGTATCCCGTTGGGAAAACTACTCGATGTAGCTTCGAAAATGAATACCGGCGCCAAATACGATTCCGATGTCTTTAAAAAATCAGTTGGATTGAATGGGGTGGGTATAAAAGCGGTTAACGCGCTATCCAGTCATTTTCTCATTAAATCCTTTCGCGAAGGTGAAGTAAAGGAAATACACTTCAGCGAGGGTGTTGTGAAAGAAGAGATGAATATTGTTTCATCCGATCAGCCTAACGGAACTTACGTTGCTTTTACTCCGGATATAAATGTGTTTAAAAGTTATCATTATATCGACGACTATGTGGTCAATATGATGAAAAATTACTCATTCCTGAATGCCGGACTTACGCTGGAATTCAACGGCGATCGGTTTTATTCAAAAAATGGGCTGAAAGATCTGCTGGAAGAAAATCAGGAATCAGATTCACTTTATCCGGTTATTCACCTGAAGGGAAATGACATTGAGGTCGCGATAACGCATGGTAATCAATACGGGGAAGATTATTACTCATTTGTAAACGGACAGCATACCACCCAGGGAGGAACTCACCTGGTAGCCTTTCGCGAAGCCATCGTAAAAACCATCCGCGATTTTTACAAGAAAGATTTCGATCCGTCTGACATTCGCGCTTCTATTGTGGCGGCCATTAGCATAAAAGTTGAAGAGCCTGTTTTTGAATCGCAAACCAAAACCAAACTCGGATCTAAGGATATAGGACCGGAAGGTCCGAGCGTTCGCAACTTTGTGGCAAATTTCGTTCAAAAGGAGCTCGACAATTACCTGCATAAAAATCCTGATGTCTCTGAAGTTTTGCTTCGCCGTATTCAGGAATCGGAACGCGAACGAAAGGCCATTTCAGGAATTAAGAAACTGGCCAAGCAGCGTGCAAAAAAAGCAAACCTTCATAACCGCAAGCTTCGCGATTGCCGGGTTCATTTGAACAGTACCAGTGATCAGCGTGAAAATTCGTCGATTTTTATTACCGAGGGAGACTCGGCCAGCGGTTCGATCACCAAATCGCGCGATGTCAATACGCAGGCCGTTTTTAGTTTAAAAGGAAAACCGCTAAATACCTATGGCCTAACCAAAAAAGTAGTTTACGAAAACGAAGAATTCAATCTGTTGCAGGCCGCTCTCAATATTGAGGAGAGCATGGACGATTTGCGCTACAATAAAGTCATTATTGCAACCGATGCCGATGTCGATGGAATGCACATTCGCTTGCTGCTCATTACCTTTTTCCTGCAGTTTTTTCCTGAAATAGTTAGAATGGGACACCTGTTTATTTTCCAGACTCCACTTTTCCGGGTCAGAAATAAAAAGGTGACTTATTACTGTTATTCCGAAGAAGAGCGTTTATCGGCGCTTCAAAAACTTGGGAAAACTGCTGAGATTACCCGATTTAAAGGGCTTGGCGAAATTTCGCCCGATGAGTTTAAAAACTTTATTGGTGCCGATATTCGTCTCGACCCTGTACTGATGAAAAAACACGAATCTGTTGCCAATATGCTCGAATTTTACATGGGTAAAAATACACCCGACAGGCAGGATTTTATCATCGAGAATTTGTATGTCGAAAAAGATGATTTTTAATAGACAAGAAGTCCGGACGAGTCGTAACGTTGCAATCGGACATATAAAAATGAGTCGCACGCCGACTTAAAATCATTGCAAGAACCAAAAATGACTGAAGAAAATATCAATAAAGACGATTTCCAGAAGGAAGAAAAAAAAGACGGAATAACGTATTTGTCGGGAATGTATCAGCGATGGTTTCTCGATTATGCTTCGTACGTTATTCTCGAACGTGCAGTTCCGTATGTTGAGGATGGTCTGAAGCCTGTTCAGCGCCGTATTCTGCATGCCATGAATGTTATGGACGACGGCCGATTTAATAAAGTGGCCAATATTATAGGGCAAACCATGCAATATCACCCGCATGGCGATGCTTCAATTGGTGATGCACTGGTGCAACTCGGGCAAAAAGATTTGCTGATCGACTGCCAGGGAAACTGGGGAAATATTTTGACTGGCGACGGTTCAGCAGCTCCGCGATACATTGAGGCCCGTTTGTCGAAATTTGCACTCGATGTTGTCTTCAACCCCAAAACAACCACCTGGAAATTGTCGTACGACGGACGTAACCGGGAACCTGTTGCACTGCCGGTTAAGTTTCCGCTTTTGCTGGCACAGGGCGTCGAAGGTATTGCGGTTGGTCTGGCCTGTAAAATTCTTCCGCATAATTTTATCGAACTTATTGATGCGGCTATTGCCTATTTGCAAGGAGAAGATTTTGTTCTTTATCCGGATTTTCCAACAGGCGGATCGGGCGACTTTGCGCGATACAACGATGGAATTCGTGGCTCGTCGATAAAAGTGCGTGCCAAGATTGAGAAAAAAGACAGCAAAACCCTGGTTATTACTGAAGTTCCGTTTGGAAAAACGACAGCCTCGCTCATAGAATCGATTATTAAGGCCAACGACAAAGGCAAGATAAAAATCCGCAAAATTGACGATAACACGTCCGATAAAGTTGAAATTCTGATTCACCTGGTTCCCGGCATGTCGTCGGATAAGACGATTGATGCCCTGTTTGCCTTTACCGATTGCGAAGTGTCTGTTTCGCCAAACAGTTGTATTATTGAAGACGATAAGCCTAAATTTATCGGTGTCAGCGAAATCCTGAAAATAAATACCGACCAGACGTTGGCCCTGCTCAAACTGGAATTGGAAATCCGGCGCGGAGAACTCGAAGAAGCCTGGCATTTTTCGTCGCTCGAAAAAATATTTATTGAAGAGCGCATTTACAAGGATAAAGAATTTGAAGATTCTGAAAATATGGATGAGGCTGTTGCTCACATCGACAATCGCCTGGGGCCTTGGAAACCAAAATTGAAACGCGAAGTTACCCGCGAAGATATTTTGAAACTGATGGAGATTAGGATGGCCCGTATCCTGAAGTTTAACACCGATAAAGCCAACGATCATTTGCTGGCCATTGAAGCCGAGATTGAGGATATCAATAACAAGATCGAAAACATCGTTCCGTTTACGATCGAATGGTTCGAACGGCTGAAAGCCAAATACGGCAAGGGCCGGGAGCGTTTGACCGAAATCAGGAACTTCGAAAATATTGTGGCGTCGAAAGTGGTTATTGCCAACGAAAAATTGTATGTCGATCGCGTGGAAGGTTTCATGGGTACCAGCCTGAAAAAAGCGGAATATATTTGCGATTGTTCGGATATCGACGATGTCATTGTCTTCAGGAAAGATGGGACTTACCTGGTGACCAAAGTTTCGGAAAAAGCATTCATCGGAAAAAATATTCAGCATCTGGCCATTTTCAAGAAAAACGATAATAGGACTATTTACAACGTGGTTTACCGCGACGGAAAAAACGGATTTGTTTTCATGAAGCGGTTTGCTGTTACTGGCGTCACACGCGATAAAGAATATGATTTAACACAAGGGACGCCAGGATCACGAATCATGTATTTTAGCGAAAATCCGAATGGTGAGGCCGAAGTTTTGCGGGTGACACTGAAACCAAAACCCCGAATTAAAAAATTGATTTTTGAAGTTGATTTTAGTGAGTTGGCTATAAAAGGTCGCGCGTCGATGGGAAATATCCTGACCAAATTTGAAATTCACAAAATTGCCCTGAAGGAAAAGGGTGTTTCAACATTGGGCGGACGTAAAATTTGGTTCGACGAAGATGTTTCGCGCCTGAATTCTGATCACAGGGGAACTTACCTTGGCGAATTCTCCGGCGACGAAATGATCTTGGTTATATACAAATCGGGCGAATATCTGCTTTGTAATTTCGATTTGTCGAACCATTTCGATAGCGGAATTTTACTGATTGAAAAATACAATCCGAAGAAAGTGCTGACTGCTGTTTATTTCGATGCAGAGCAGAATTTCTATTATGTGAAGCGTTTTCAGATGGACGACATTCAAAACCGAAAAGTTGGTTTCATTGGCGAAAATGTTGAAAATCAATTGGTCAGTTTTACCTGGGTTGGACATCCGCGTCTTGAACTCGAATTTGGCGGTAAGAACGAAGGTCGTGAGCCTGAAGTAATTGACGTAGACGAATTTATTGGTGTGAAATCGTACAAAGCCAAAGGAAAGCGACTTTCTACCTACGAAATCAGTAAAATAAATGAACTGGAACCAGTAGTTGTTGATGAAGAACCGGAAGAAGAGCCGGAAGAGAAAAAGAAGGAAATCGAAATTCCGGATATTGAAGACCTTTTGTTTGGAACCGATAAATCGAAAGAAAACGACGACCCGCCAAATCAAATGTCGATTGAATTTTAAAATACTAATTTCCGGTAAAAGTTTCGGCTTGCTGTTCAAGACGAAACTTTTACCATTTTTCCTGATTTATGAGAATATTTCTGATTGGTTTTATGGGCAGCGGCAAATCGACTATGGGCCGTAAACTTGCTTCTGAATTAAATATGACATTCGTCGATTTAGACTCGTTTCTGGAAGAAAAATATTTTCGGACTATTCCGCAGATTTTTGCCGAAGAAGGCGAAGAAAACTTCAGGAAGAAAGAACGGAAAGTGTTGGAAGAAGTGGCCTCTTTTGACGATGTAATTGTTGCTACCGGTGGCGGCGCACCATGCTTCTTCGACAACATGGAACTCATGAATAAATCAGGTTTTTGTGTTTTTTTGGATGTGGATATCGACTCGTTGATAAACCGACTTTTAACCGCCCGAGTGGAAAGGCCACTGATTAAAGGTAAATCGGCCGAAGAATTGCGTGTTTTTATTGACGGCTTACTTGAAAAGCGAAGGCCATTTTACGAGAAAGCAAGTTATATTTTGAAGGGATCGGAAATTATGCCGAGACAGGTTATTGATATTGTTTCGAATATTCCTTAGTTAGGGGGTATAGCAGAAAAGAAAAGAGATTTCTAAAATGAGGGTAAAATGTTTGACATGATGATCGCTTTCATAAATAAATTGACGACTGGGAATCGAGTACCTTTTCTCCCTTTTCGGCATTTGTTTAACTGATAATTCCTCGTTGATTTTTGGGCATGCAGAAAGAAAAAAAGATTTTCGTTCGACAATAAATTAAAAATAGATCAAAATGAAAAAGAAAATTATTGCTCGTTTTTTTATCAAAGACGACTTCGTTGAGACTTTTAAAGTAGAGGCAGCAAAATTGATTGCAGAAACCCGTAAAGAAGAAGGCTGCTTGTTTTACAAGCTTTTTCAGGATACTGAAAGCTCAAATGAATTTGCATTTATTGAGGATTATCGGGATGAAGCAGCGATGTCGTTGCATAGTAAATCTCATTATCTGAAGACTTTTATTTCCGGGGTAAAAGATATGCAATCGCATGATTTTATGATTGAGGTTATTTAGCAAAACTGATTACATCTGTAATCGCCCGATTTGAAGTGGTTTTTCGAAGTGGAATTTTCAGAAAAACGGGTGCATTCCATGTAGTAGCGGAATGTATTTATTCTGAATAAAAGATTGGATAGAAAAATAGCAAGATTTTTTTTGCTGAAATATTGAACTTGGAAAATGGTTGAACTTTGTGCGCTGGCTTCAGGAAGTAATGGAAATTGTTATTATGTTGGTAATGAGAAGGATGCTGTTTTGGTTGATGCAGGTATTTCAGCAAAGCAAATTCTTATGCGGTTGAACGATGCAGGTTTGGATGCCTCAAAAATCAGGGCAATTTTTGTGAGCCACGAGCATACCGACCATGTGAGCGGAGTCCGGGTTTTAAGTAAAAAGCTCGGAATTCCGGTATGGTTCAGTCAGGGGACTTTCGATGCATTGCGCGAAACTGAGCAACCCGAGAACTATCGGATTTTTATTCCCGGGAAAACCATACAGGTTAATTCTTTAACTGTTCATTCATTCCTGAAAAACCACGATGCCGCTGAACCATGTTCGTTCAGGATTGAACACGACGACTGGCATATTGGTGTTTTTACCGATATCGGAGAAGCCTGCCCGAGGCTAACTCACCATTTCCGAAAATGCCATGCGATGTTTCTGGAAACGAATTACGACGAGAAAATGTTATGGGAAGGTTCTTATCCGTACATTCTGAAACGGCGGGTTGCTTCTTCAGTGGGACATTTATCAAACGACCAGGCTTTTGAGTTAATTCGCGATCACGCCGGTCCGGAACTTGTACTTGTCTTCCTAAGTCATCTTTCCGGCGAAAATAATCGCCCTGAATTGGCGGCTTCAACGTTCGAATCTTTGACCGACCGTTTTAATGTAAAACTTACTTCCAGAAATACATTTAGTGAACTGGTCTGTTTGCGCTGATTGAGAGCAAAAGAAAAGCCCTGCAAAATGCAAGGCTTCGAACTTTAAATCTTAAAAATATTAGACTATTATGCTAGTTTAACATTTACCGCGTTTAATCCTTTTCTTCCTTCTTGAAGTTCGTAAGTTACTTCATCGTCTTCTCTGATTTGGTCAACCAAACCTGAAACGTGAACGAAGTATTCTTTGTCAGATTCACTGTCTTTAATAAAACCGAATCCTTTAGATTCGTTGAAAAATTTAACTTTACCTGTTTTCATAATAATTAATAAAAAATTGAAATATTGCTGCAAATATATGCAAATTAATATGCAATAGTTAGTAAATGTTAAAAAAATGCTGATTTTGAGTAAAATAAAAAATGGACGAAATTTTGGGAAAGGCTTGAATGAATGAATTTTGCCGATTTCACATAAAATCCATATGATAAGACGAAGTCATTCTGTTTTGAATTGAACGAAAGTGGATAATCATAATTTCGTGCATTCCCGTAGCACTTTTGTAGTTTGGTTAGCCTTCTGAAAATTTATAGGCGTTAAAAAACGGTTTGTCGCTTCCAAAAGGCAACAAACCGTTTTTGCTGTTTTTGCGAAATTCGGTTCAGGAGTTTAAAAGTTTGTAACTCAGTGCTTCCAAAGTCTGTTTTTTAAGCTCGGTTTTTACAAGTACCGAAATGTTGTGGCGGCTTCCACCGTAAGAAATCATTCTGATTTGTGTATCTTTCAACGCATTGAATACCTGCGATGCAAAGCCGGTTTCTTCGGCAATCAGGTTGCCAACAATGCAGACAATGGTTAAATCACTGTCGACTTCAACTTCGCCATATTCCTTAAGCTCCGAAACAATTTCATTCAAATGTTTTGTATTGTCGATAGTAAGCGAAACCGAGACTTCTGACGTCGAAATCATGTCGATCGGAGTTTTGAAAAATTCGAAAATTTCAAAAATGTTTTTCAGGAATCCATAAGCATTTAACATTCTGTACGAGCGAATTTTAATCGCAGTAATGCCGTCTTTAGCGGCTACTGCTTTCAGTCCTTTCCCGCTTGATGTCGAGGTGATTAATGTTCCGGCATCGCTCGGGTTCATGGTGTTTTTTAACCGTACAGGAATATTTTGCAATTTTGCAGGCAATACCGTTTGCGGATGCAAAATCTTTGCGCCAAAATACGCGAGTTCAGCAGCTTCGTCAAACGAAAGCTGATCGATCTTTTTGGTATTCTCAACATAGCGAGGATCGTTGTTGTGGAAACCGTCAATATCTGTCCAGATTTCAACTTCTTCTGCATCTATTGCTGCACCAATCAATGTTGCGGTATAGTCGCTTCCACCACGCTGTAAATTGTCAATATCTCCATTGGAATTCCGGCATATAAAACCCTGAGTAATGTAATAGTCAGCAACTTCCGATTGCCGCATAACACTAGCAATGTTTTCACGAATGAAATTCATGTCAGCAACCTTGTCGCCGTCTATTTTCATAAAATCCAATGCCGGAAGATACACTGTTTTGAACCCATTTTCGAGCAACAATTCAGTGAAAAGTGCAGTTGAAAGCAATTCGCCTTGTGCCACAATGGTGTTTTCGCCAACTTCAGTAAATTCTCCTGAAGTGAAAAATTTTATGTTTTGGAAAATTCCAGAGACGATGGTTTTGCCTTTCTCCTTCTTTTCCGAAGTTTTGTATAAATTGTTAACTACGTCGTAGTACTTCTGTTCAAGTTTGCTGATAAGTTGTCTGGCTGAATCTTTATTCTTTTTCTGTAAATAATTTGAAATTTCAACCAGAGAATTTGTCGTACCCGACATGGCCGACAAAACGACTAACTTTTGATTGCCATCGGTGATTAGCTGCATCACAGCATACATATTTTCAACCGAACCTACGGAGGTACCTCCAAATTTTAATACTTTCATTCGTATACTTATTTATTAAAACTGCTGAAAATCAATACGTACTCATGAAACTCACATGCAGGAAAACAATATGTCCGCCGTGAAAATGTAATTGCGGCACGTTCGTTTCATAATGAAGACCACTTATTTAAAAGGATTTAAGTAACTTTTAAAGAGCCCACAAAGATGTGAAATATTTTTGAAATCGGATACTTTAATTACAATCCGGAAGCAAATAAACCTTAATTCCTGAAGAATCGTGTTATTTTTATTGAATTTTGATCGAATTGCTTACGAATTATAAGTTGGACGACTCATTTGAAGTGAAGGATTCGTCTGGTTATTTTCCTGAATTTTAACTCGTAATTTCTCATTTTTATCAAAAAGTTCCGAAAATGGAATGTTTGGTTGAGTTAAACCAGATGGTGGAATAAATGTGAAATCCTTCGCGATTAGTATTTAGTTTTCGTTCAATACTTAACACCGGTTCACCCAAGGGCAGATTCAGTAGTTTACTAATCAATTGGTTCGCTTTTACCGCTTTCAGTTTTTGTTCCCCGCCACGAACTTCAATCTGGTATTGGGTGCGAAGAGTTTCGAACAGTGACTTATTTTCGAAAGAGCGGTTTGTAAATCTGGGTAGGTTGATGTTTGGGATGTGGTTGATGTCGTAAAAAACAGGTTGGTCATTTACAAATCGAAGTCTTTCCATATAAATGCAACCCAATTCACTTTCAATTTCGTTTAATTCAAACGGAAAATTTTCGGGCCAGGGTTTAATTTGCGGTTTTTGCAAAATCTGGGTTTTCAGGTATTGGTTTCCAATGGCCGAAGCTGTTCCCGAAATACTGAGAATGCCAATGTCCTGTGGCGGTTTGCGCACAATGCTTCCTTTCCCCTGTTTTTTCGAAATATAGCCGTCTTTCACCAGAGCTTCAAGCGCCTGACGAACCGTTGGTCTGGTGATGTTGTGCACAGTGCATAATTCATTCTCAGATGGAAGCAGGCTTCCTTCTTCATAAACTCCTGAAAGGATGTGTTTCCGGAGAATTTCGTAAATTTTTTTGTGCTGCGGTATTTTGGTTTCCTCGGTCATTTTTATCTGATTATGAGTCAAAAATAATAAAAAATATTAATTTTTAAAATTTAACTTGTAAATACAAGTAGAATAAACTAGTTTTGACGCGTTGAACTAAAATGCATTGTATATAAAGACTTATAAGGTATTTAGAAAATTTATATTTTGTCAGTTGTGTTTACAAGTTAACTAAAGTTGTTAAAACAAATCAGATATGGCAATTCCAGTATTAATGCCGAGACAGGGACAATCAGTCGAGACCTGTATTTTGGGCGAATGGGTAAAGAAAAAGGGTGATGCCGTAAAAGCCGGCGATATCCTTTTTTCGTATGAAACAGATAAAGCTTCGTTTGAAGAAGAAGCCAAAGCAGACGGCATTTTGCTGGATGTATTTTTTGCAGAAGGCGATGAAGTGCCGGTTTTAGTAAACGTCGCCGTGATCGGTGTTGCTGGCGAATCGGTCGATGAATTCCGTCCCGGCGGTCAGGAATCGGATGCTGTTACTGAGGTTCAGCAAACTGCTGCTACCAGCGAAACGGTGGTTGTTCCCCAAGTAAAAACAGTTTCAGAACCTTCAGGAAAAATTAAAATATCGCCCCGCGCAAGAAATACCGCTGAAAAAATGGGTGTAGCCTACCAACATCTTGTTGGCTCCGGCCCCGATGGTCGGATCATTGAGCGCGATATTGAAGCCTCCGCTCAATCGATGCCAAAATTAACCCCATTGGCTCAGGAAAAAGCAAAAGCTGAAAGCCTGAAATCCGGAGAAGCTGCAACTGGTTTGGGTGGAAAAGCCGTTGCCAAAGACCTGATTTCATACAATCAGATTTATGGTGATGATTTCGAGGTGAAAAAACTCACCAACATGCGCAAGCTGATTGCAAAAGCCATGCATGCCTCGCTGCAAAATTCCGCTCAGTTGACGCACCACATGAGTGCTGACGCCCGCACCATTATGGCGTTGCGCAAGAAATTCAAAAAAGCCTTGGATGCTGGAACGATCTCGCAAAACATTACCATTAATGATCTGGTTTGTTTTGCAGTGATCAAAGCGCTGAAGAAATATCCACAGGTAAATACGCATTTTATTGGCGACAGCATGCGCTGGTTCAAAAAAGTGCATCTTGGATTAGCGGTTGATACTGATCGCGGGTTGATGGTTCCGGCCATTAAGAATGCCGATGATCTTTCGCTCGAAGGACTTTCTGCACAGATGCAAGCCATTGCAGGTCAATGCCGGAAAGGCAATGTGAATCCGGAGTTGCTTGCTCCTGAAGCTGCTTCGTTCACTATTTCGAACTTGGGAAACTACGGAGTGGAAATGTTTACTCCCGTCATCAACATTCCGCAGACGGCAATATTGGGCGTTTGTACCATCATTCCCCGTCCCAAAGATCTGGGCGACGGTGTTTACGGTTTCGTTCCGATGATGGGTTTGTCGCTTACCTATGATCATCAGGCATTGGATGGCGGCGAAGCCACACTTTTCCTGAAAGAAATTAAGGAGCAGATTGAAAACCTGGAAATTTAGGAAGCCCCCTTCCCGTTCCCCCGAAAGGGGAAGGCTGGGGTAACGGCAGGCGTTGTTATAGCCCTGAAATGGCGTTATATCAATAACCCGGGGTAAACTACGAAGGAGTGCGGCCCCGGGAATGATAAGCAAGAAAGAATCGGCCGTGAGCAAATAGTAAAAAAAGTGATGGTCTTATTTCGGACGAAACGGAACTGATGATATTTAAGAAGACTAAAACAAACGATAAATACAATGAGCAAAGTATACGATTTAGCAATTTTGGGTGGAGGGCCTGCCGGGTATGTGGCAGCTGAACGCGCCGGAACCAAAGGAATGAGCGTGGTCATTTTCGACATGCGTGCTTTGGGTGGGGTTTGCCTGAACGAAGGCTGCATCCCGACCAAAACACTCCTGAACTCTGCCAAAGTTCTGGAATATGCCCATGAAGCTGACAAATACGGAATCGGGGTGGAAAACATTTCCATCGATTTCAAAAAGATCATGTCCCGTAAAGACAAAGTAGTTCGAAAACTGGTTGCCGGAGTTGGCGCCAAAATGAAACATGCCAAAGCCGATGTGGTGATGGCCAAAGCAGTTATCAAGGAAAAGCGGGCTGAAATTATCACACTGGAAGCTGATGGTCAGGAATATCAGGCCAATCGACTGCTGATTTGTACCGGATCGGAAGCGTCTGTTCCGCCCATTCCAGGTCTCGATCCGTCTGTGGTAATGACTAACCGCGAAATCCTTCAGCTAAAAGAAAAACCCGAAAGCCTGGTCATCATTGGAGGCGGAGTGATTGGAAGTGAGTTTGCTGACTTCTTCAACGCGATGGGAACTAAAGTAACCGTCATCGAAATGCTTCCGGAGATATTAACCGGCGTGGACGAAGAAATTGCGGCTTTTGTGCGCAAAGAGTTTACCAAAAAAGGCGTGGAATACCACCTGAATGCCCGTGTTACCAAACTGAACGGCAAAGAAGTCGTCTTTGAAAAAGACGGTCATGAATTTAAAATTTCAGGAGACCAGGTTTTACTTTCAGTGGGACGTCGTCCGAATGTGGCCGGAATTGGTCTCGAAAATATCGGTGTGGAATTTACCCCGCGCGGACTAAAAATCGATCAAAACTGCCGGACCAATGTGCCGAATGTATATGCAGCCGGCGATATTACCGGATTCTCTTTGTTAGCGCATACTGCGAGCCGCGAAGGTGAGGTGGCAGTAAATCATATGCTGGGTCGCAAAGATGTGATGCGCTACGATGCCATTCCGGGAGTAGTTTACACGCATCCGGAAATTGCCGGAGTTGGTTTGACCGAAACCGCCGCCAAAGAAAAGGGCATCGAGGTAGTTGTGAAACAATTGCCAATGGCTTATGCCGGACGATTCATTGCCGAAAACGAAGGTAAAGATGGTTTCTGCAAAGTCGTTGCGGGTAAGAAATACGGCGAAATTCTCGGGATTCACATGGTTGGCGGGGTGTGTTCAGAAATGATCTGGGGCGCCTGCACACTCATCGAAGCGCAACTGCGCGTTCAGGATGTGCAGGAAATTGTATTTCCGCACCCAACTGTGAGTGAAATTATAAAGGAAACGATATTTCAGTTTTAAAATGTTGCGGGTTCCGAGTTGCAGGTTCCGTGTTAAAACTCGCAACTCGAATCTCGTAACCCGCAACAAATAATGTAAAAAGCAAAACATCTAAAAAACAATACAATGCCAAAAGTACAATTTATTGATCCGTCACAAGTCAGGAAGGCTGGTGAGGTAACATTCAAGCCGATTCCTGTTAATCAGTACAATAAAACTGTTGAGGAAGAAAAAGCGAATTTCAATAATGAAGATTTGATGCGTATTTACCACGATATGGTGGTAATCCGTGAGTTTGAAACCATGCTGAACCTGATTAAAATCAGAGGTGAGTACAACGGGATTGCCTACAATCATCCCGGCCCCGCTCACTTGTCGATCGGACAGGAAGCTGCTGCTGTTGGAATGGCTTACACATTAGGAGTTGAAGATTTTATTTTCGGATCGCACCGCAGCCACGGCGAAATTTTGGCCAAAGGATTGTCCGCCATCGCTAAATTGAGCGACGAACAACTGATACAGGTGATGGAAAGCCATTTCGACGGAACCACATTTGCACCGGTTAAAAGCGGTCACTCCGGAAGTGTAAAAGAACTGGCCATTAAATTCTTGATTTATGGAACGCTGGCTGAAATTTTTGC
Organism: Prolixibacteraceae bacterium; assembly: GCA_963677955.2. Taxonomy (GTDB): domain Bacteria; phylum Bacteroidota; class Bacteroidia; order Bacteroidales; family Prolixibacteraceae; genus Aquipluma. Next base: position 366,117 of record CAXXQR010000001.1, on the reverse strand, counting down.
CCGCGAAACAGGTTTCAATAAAGGATTGGGCGGTTCGATGCATGCGTTCTTTACGCCATTTGGAGTGTATCCGAACAATGCCATTGTGGGTGGTTCAGGAGATATTGCCGTGGGAGCTGCACTTTTCAAAAAAGTTAACAGAAAAGACGGAATCGTGGTGGCCAATATTGGCGATGCTTCGATGGCCTGCGGACCAGTTTGGGAAGGTTTGGCTTTTGCGACAATGGACCAATTCAATGAACTTTGGGAAGGTGATATGAAAGGTGGTCTTCCGCTCATCATTAACATCATGAACAATCAATACGGAATGGGCGGCCAAACTTGTGGCGAAACAATGGGCTACAACATTGCTGCCCGCATTGGAGCCGGTTTGAATGCCGATCAGTTGCATGCCGAACGCGTAGATGGGTACAATCCGCTGGCAGTGATCGACGCGTACAAACGCAAACGCAAAATTCTGGAAGAAAAGCGAGGACCGGTTTTACTCGACGTGCTGACTTACCGTTATAGCGGCCACTCACCATCTGATGCATCGTCGTACCGTTCGAAAGAAGAAGTGGAAGCCTGGGAAGCACAGGATTCGATTGCCTGGTTTGGTGCCGAACTGGTGAAAGCTGGTGTGGCTACCGACGATCAGCTGACCGGAATCAAAGGTTCGATGATCTCTCTGCTGGAATGGACATTGAAGCTGGCCATTGACGATAAAGTATCTCCACGGATGGATATGGCCAAATATCCAAACCTGATTGGTGAAATGATGTTTGCCGACGAATCGGTTGACCGTATGGAAGACCGCGCTCCGGAAGTAAATCATCCGATGTCTGAAAATCCGCGTGTTCAGCAATTGGCTAAAAAAGAACGCTTTGCTTTTGATGCTTCAGGAAAACAACATTCAAAAATTAAACAATACGCATACCGCGACGGAATTTTCGAAGCCATCATCGATCGGTTCTACAAAGATCCGACGATGATTGCCTACGGTGAAGAAAACCGTGACTGGGGTGGTGCTTTCGCGGTTTATCGTGGATTAACTGAGGCTCTTCCATATCATCGCTTATTCAACTCGCCGATTTCGGAAGCTTCTATCGTTGGAACCGCTATCGGTTATGCCATGTGTGGTGGCCGCGTGGTTCCTGAAATTATGTATTGTGACTTTCTTGGCCGTTCGGGCGACGAGGTTTTTAATCAGCTTCCGAAATGGCAGGCCATGAGCGGAAACGTGATCAAAATGCCGGTGGTGTTGCGCGTTTCAGTAGGCTCGAAATACGGAGCTCAACATTCTCAGGACTGGACGGCACTTCCTGCGCATATTCCGGGCCTGAAAGTGGTTTTCCCGGCTACGCCATACGACGCCAAAGGTTTGATGAATGCCGCTTTGCAGGGAACTGACCCGGTGATTTTCTTCGAAAGTCAGCGTCTGTACGATTTGGGTGAGCAGTTCCACGAAGGTGGTGTGCCTGAAGGTTATTACGAAATTGCGATCGGCGAACCTGACGTAAAACGCGCCGGAAAGGACGTGACCATTTTAACCATTGGTGCAACATTGTATCGTGCCTTGGAAGCTGCTGATATTCTTCAGGAAAAATATGGTATTTCTGCTGAAGTAATCGATGCCCGCAGTTTGGTTCCGTTTAACTATGAACTGGTTTTGACTTCGTTGAAAAAGACAGGTCGCATTGTGATTTCTGGTGATGCAACTGCGCGCGGATCGTTTATGAAAGAAATGGCCCAAACCATTTCGGAACTCGCATTCGACGATTTGGATGCTCCACCGATCGTGGTTGGTTCGCGTAACTGGATTACGCCTGCTTACGAATTGGAAGATTCATTCTTCCCGGGCGCCAACTGGATTATCGATGCCATTCACGAAAAAATTCTGCCATTGAAAGGTCATATTGTGAAGAATAACTTCACGAGCGCCGAGCAAATCAGAAGAAATAAATTGGGCGTATAATTCAGGTAAAAGTGTCGAAAAGCGACTGATCCGATGACTTCGAGTCGTCGGATCAGTTTTCCAAATAAACAAGCCCTCGTTATCCGGAAGGATAGCGGGGGCTTGGTTTAAACGGGTTATTGATCAATTTCCTTCAATTGTCTTGTCATTTGCCAATCCCAGCAATCCGACATAAAGCAACTTGGCAGCATCCTCCATAATTTCAGGAGTTAGTCCGTCGGTGTTGTCGAGTGGGGCATGGTAATACACGGGTTTAACGGTTCCTGATGTGTACAAACTGAGTGTTTTATAACCGGCTCTTTCGAAATTGGCTTCGTCCGATCGGGGTCTTCCATAATGAACGCGTAACTCGGAAGCGCTAAAATCGCGGTGAAGGTATTTGTTGTTTGCCTGTTCGAAATGCGACAGCAGTTCAGGAAACGTTTTGCCGTTGGCCAGTTGAAAACCTGTTCCGTTGCCAACCATGTCGAGGTTAATCATGCAAACGACTTTTTCAGGAGTCCAAACCGGAGAATCAACACATTTCTTGCTTCCGTACAGGCCACATTCTTCACCTCCGAAAAACACAAAAATAATAGTTCGGGCAGGTTTAACATCCGACGATGCCAAAGCCATAGCCGCTGCCAGAATATCGGCCGAGCCGGATGCATTGTCGAGTGCACCCGGCAACAGGCAACCTGGGCTGCCTTGTCCGTCAAGATGCGCGCCCACAATGATCGCTTCACTTTTTAGCTTCGCGTCTGAACCTTCGACCATTCCAACCACATTGCACGAACGGCTGTCAGGAAAATAGTTGGTAGAAGCCGAAATTCTTACCATTTTGTTGAGCGGGAAGGAATTCGGTTGCATGTTTTTGGAAAGCGCTGCGTGTGTTTCGGCGTATTTTCGGCCTGTACCTGCAAAGAGGTCGTCGGCAACAGGCTCGCCCACATGAGCATACACAAATCTGTCGAGGTACGAAGTGTTTGGATTGGCAATTTTACTGACGTAAAGTAATCCGATAGCTCCCAATTCTTTGGCCCGCTGAAATTTGTACCGATGATAACTGTACGGTTCCCATTTTTGCAGTGTGATGTCGTTAGCTGAATATGGCACACCGGTTTCCATCAATACGATTTTACCTTTCACATCCACATTTTTATAATCGTCGTAACCCAATTCAGGAGCTGAAATGCCAAAGCCGACATAAACAACTTCTCCTGAAACGGTTCCTGAAGCTGAATCCGATCCCGGATAAAAATCGTCAGGAAATTTGTATTCCTTTTCCGGATTGTCTTTTCCGGAGAGCAAGGTCACACTGCCGGGTGAAAGTACATCGCAGTAGGCATTCGGGAACCACTGAAAATATGTTCCGTCAGTCATTCCGGGTTTTACTCCGGATTGCTTTAACTGATCGGCCACCCAATTTGCTGCTTCGATGTAGCCGGGTGAACCCGATAGGCGGCCAGTATATTTTCCGGAGCTTAGTTCGGCAGCATAATTCAGTAAATCGTGACTCGATATGGAATGGAAAGTTTTTAGAACTGACTTCTCCTGATCCTGTGAAAACGCTTGAAGAGCCAGAATTGAAAATAGAATTAAAATTTTGAAGCGCATACTCAATGGTTTTAATAGTTGATCTGAATTTGAAGTTTACATATTTACAAAAATATTTCAACAATGAGGAAACAATGAACTTCTTTATAAAATTAATTTTCGCATCACACAAAATTGACCTAGTTTTGTTGACTAATTTATCAAAATGGAATATTTCAGATGAATCGGCGTGAATGGGTAAAAAAAACCGGAATAACTGGCTTTGGATTATTCATCGCCAAATACATGCATGCTGAAATTTTCCCAACAGAGCTCCGAACCTTGACTCTTGACAAATCATCGCTCAATTTCACCAAAGCAGATTTTGGTTCCGAATTTAAATGGGGCGTTGCTGCGGCTGCCTATCAGACCGAAGGTGCATGGAATACCGATGGAAAAGGTGAATCAAACTGGGACCATTTTTCGCACAGATCAAGGAAAATTGAACGCGATGAAAATGCCGATACAGCCACTGATTTTTACCACCGGTTTGAAGAAGATATTGATTTGATCAAGTCGATGAATTTCAATGTTTTTCGCTTTTCGCTCTCGTGGCCTCGAATTTTGCCTGATGGAACCGGAGCTATTAATCAGGCCGGGCTCGATTTCTATCATCGGGTAATCGACAAATGTCTGGCAGTGGGAGTGGAACCGTGGATTACTGTTTATCATTGGGATTTGCCACAGGCACTTGAAGAACAAGGCGGCTGGACAAACCGCAAAATAATCGACTGGTTTTCGGAATATGTAGATGTGGTTACCACCGAATTTGGCCGTAAAGTTAAAAACTGGATGGTGATGAACGAGCAACTTTCGTTCACGGCAGGTGGTTACTTGGCTGGATTCATGGCGCCTGGCCGTCGAAGTATCCGGGGATTTCTGAAGGCCATACATCATTCGGTGATTTGCAACGCCGAGGGTGGACGAATCATCCGGAGAAATATTCCGGAAGCAAATATTGGCACCACTTTTTTTACTTCGTATATCGAACCGGTCGATCAGCAGGAGAAAAATGTTGAAGCTGCAAATCGGATTGACGCGTCGATAAACCGTTTGTTTATTGAGCCGGCATTGGGTTTAGGCTATCCGGTTGATAAGCTTCCTTTCCTAAAGAAAATGCATAGATTTTATGAGGAAGGCGACGAACAGCGCATGGTTTTCGACTTTGATTTTATTGGGGTGCAGTATTATTTCCGGACAGTGGTTGAGAAATCGATAATTCCATATGTTCGTGCCAAAGAAGTCAAAGCAGCGGATCGGGGAGTGCCCGTTAACGAAATGCAGGGCGAAATTTATCCGGAAGGTTTGTATCGGATGCTCAAACAATTCGCCAGTTACAAGGGAATAAAAAATATCTTGATTACTGAGAACGGAACCTGCGTTCCCGATCGGCTCGAAAATGGCGAGGTACACGACCAGCAACGCATTGATTATTTTAAAGCTCACCTCACCGCTGTTTTAAAGGCCAAGCGAGAAGGCGTAAATGTGAACGGTTATTTTGTGTGGTCGCCCACCGATAATTTTGAGTGGGACAAAGGGTTTCGTCCAAGATTTGGATTGGTGTATATCGATTTCAAAACTTTGGAACGAACAATGAAAGATTCTGGCCTTTGGTTCAGGAAATTTTTGAAATAAAAAATCACTGAAAAAGAATAGTTTCCCTTTTCAGTGATTTGTTTTCAAAACAACACCAATCGCTATTAATCAGGAGTGACCTTTCACCACGATCTTTATTATTTTAATGTTTAATACAAAAAAGCGAATAATCTGCCAGGGAATGAAATTCCTCCAAAAAACGGTCGTTTTGGTGGGCATCGGTGCGTAGTATTCTTGTGAGTATCCTCTTTTTACAGTTTTCATATTTTTGATTTTATTATAATTCAACACTCAAAATTCAACATTAGAATTTCAATTATTCCGGAAGCAGGTACCAGAACGGATATCCTTTGGCTTTGTGCAGGAACATATAATGCATAAACCATTTCAGCCAATGGCCGGCCAGTCCGGGTTCTCCCATAGTGTCGTTGATGTTACGACCCCAATCCGGGTATTTTTCCCAATCGGGTACAATCGGTGAAACCGTCATGGCAGCCGAATTGCCGTTCAGAAAACCGTAGCCTGCCGAAACAATGCACGCGGCTCCCATTTTTCCCATCGAAGCGCGGTGTTTCATTTTTGGCTGTCCCGATTTAATCCACTCGGAAATATTTTGGGCAACAATTTTCCCCATTACTCCTGAAGGCATTCCGGTACGTGGAGCGGTTGGGAAAATGGCAGTTCCATTTTTGCTTTTCAGTGGTTTGGAAATGGTGTGCGGAGGTGCAAATGCAATTCCCGGTGCAAAAATATTGGGGTAATCAGGGTTCTGGTAGGTCGACGGCCAATCGTTAATCGACCACTCTTCATAAGGCTTTGCGCTGTAGTCGGCGTCAACTTTCATCAGGTTGTTGGGCATAAAAAGTTTCAGGGTAATGTCTTCGCCAGCTTTGTCAAACGCTTTAATTCCATGTCCTGCAAAAGCCGGAATGAGCATCGCAAAATCGAACGATTCTTCTTTATATTCGCCATCGAGTGTTTCGTAGAAAACTTTGTTTGGCTCAATTTTATAAACCCCGGCTTGTTTGATCCATTCAATTCCACGTTCAATAAAAAACGATTCGGTGAATATTTTGGTCGAAGTTACATATCCGCCTTTTTTGATAAAAGCTCCGCCCATCCCGAAATCGCCCAGTTCATATTCGTTCGAAATCCATTTGATGTCGGCCATGTCGCGTAATCCGCGTTTACGAATTTCGTGTTCCACATTCAGGATATATTCAAATGCTGCGCCCTGGCAAGTTGAAAGAGCGTGACCAGTTCCGATGATGAATTTCTGGCGTTGACCAGCCTTCATTTTTTCAAAACTTTCCTGAAGTTTTCCCCACGTATGCAGAGCATGATCGTAAGTGCAAACCGAAAGTGAATTTTTGTCGGGGCCAAGACCAGGTGTTGCGTCAAAATTCAGTTTCGGGCCAGTTGCATTCACCAGAAAATCGTATTGAACTTCTTCTGTTTCACCTTTCCGTTCGGAATCGGTGTATTCAATAGTAATAAAACCGCTCGGGTTGCCAGCATTTCCTTCCGGATGAATAGATACACAGCGGGCCTGTTTGTACGTCGTTCCCCAGCGTTTATAGAGAGGAGCCAGTTTGAATCGAACCTGGTCGACCGTCATCCGGCCAACGCCTATCCAAATATTCGAAGGTACCCACTGGTAATACTGATTCGGGGTAACAACAACAACTTCGTGTTTTTTCGACAGCCACTTGCGCAAATATGCCGATGCCGTATGTCCGGCAATACCTGCTCCTAAAACAACAACTTTAGCCATAATAGTATTTGGGTTTAAAATGGAATTTCAGTTGCCTGATGTTATGTAACCTGAACTTTTGCTGTCGGAAATCGTCAGATAACTTTTTAAAATTCTAATTCTTCTCTTCTGTCGGTTAGTTGAATATTTCTTTGGCAGCAAGTTTTAAAGTTAAGAGATTGTCTACGATTTTCCAATATAAAATTATAATTATAAAGGTTTTTAGTACGAAAGTGGTCAGATCGGGAATGATTATTCGTTTGTGATAATTCTGGGTTATCAACATCTTCTGTTCATAAATACATACAGATAAAGTATTGGTTAACTAAACAATGTTCTAATTTTGTGTCCTGTAAATGAATTACTTGGAATTGTTTTTCTCTATTGTAGTCATACAATAGTATCAGATTTTTGTAATTAAGATTCTTTTTGCTCCCGGGTATTCATAATAAAATTGATTTAATCCAGGTATTGCTTTTGTTAAAATTTCAAGCGACCAGCAAGTTGATGAATGTAGGTAAAAGTAAAGTGGGAAGAGTTGAGGTTTTGGAATTTAAACTAAAATTGAAACCGGCTAAAATTCGTTCGACATGAAAACAACATTTTTTTTGCTGATTTGCTTTTCTTTATTTTCTTTTTGTCCAGTTCCTGAAAAAATTGCTGATAATGCGCATGCAGGTTTTTATATTCAGGTTAAAGATTTGACTGATCGAACCAGCCACCGATATATCGTTGATTCGAAAGACTCTGTAAATGATATTTTTAACTATTTTTTTAATTCAGAACTCGAACTTGGCAATGTCGACCGGCCCATTTCAATTTACAATGGTAAGCGTGACTTTTATCTAGCAAGAGTCACTGTTTACGAAAAAGCAAATGGAAAAAAAGATTTCAAACATCTGAAATATCCCAAAGTGTATGTTCGCCCCGAAAAAAACCGGCGCTCAAAGTTGAAACCTGTAATCCTTTAATTTTTATTTAAAACATCTTTCGGGTTTCCTGAAAGTAAATTCAGCAATCGATTAAATTAAGAACGGTACAAACATTTTTGTCCGGGTCATATATTGCTGATACTTATCTCCAAAATACAGCAAGCATTCCTTTTCATCGAAACGGGCAGTCAGGTATAAAAAAGCTGTTGAGCACAGAGCTGTCAAAATGAGAATTTCCGTCACGTTCTTCAGGAGAATTCCCCAGGTCAGGAAGAGCAGTGAAGAATAAAGCGGATGGCGGACATATTTATAGATTCCCTTATCAACCAATTCTGTTGTTTTTTCGAATTCGAAGAGTGCTTTCTCTTCGCGGGTTTGGTTTGGATTTCCGGCTTTTTTGAGCTGAATAGAACCGGAAACTAATGGATAAATAGAATAAATGAGCAAAATCCACGAAAAGATTTGACGTATGCAAAATGCATCGGTAAACCAATACATGAAATTTGAAGCAAAAAGCAATACGATACTTTCCCAGCATAGAAATCGGTAGAAGCCATGACTTTGCAAACTGAATAAAGTCCGCCACGAAATAACGATTACCGGTATACTAAGAATAACAAAGATGACCAGAGTTTCCATACCACGAAATTTCATGTAAAAGGTTATGAAATTTAAGCTTTTCCTTCGAAGAAATAAAATAAGTTTATCCCTTCAGTTCAGAAACGCGTAACGAGCTGTTATTGAAAATGGTAATTTCACATGGCATTCCTGAAAAATCTAAACAATCATCCGAAAATTGTGTTTCTATCGTTAATGCGAATGTGAAATTCAGATGTTGGTTTAAAGACAATTTTATCTTTTTATTTGTAATCCGAATAAAAAAGTTGATTTTATTTTCATTTTAAAAAATAATAGTCATATTTGCATCAAATTTTTCAGAAATGACAGGTTTTAATAACATTTCCCTACTAGGTCTCATTATCGGTATTCTCCTAATTTGGATGCGCGACTGAGAATGGTATGGGTAAAACTATAAAGAGCTTTAAAAGGCCATTCTCAATTTAGGGGATGGCTTTTTTTTTAATGCAGTTTACTTAAATTAAAACACTGATGAAGGACAAAATAGTATTAACGATTAATCGCTCCATAGCCCCCTCTCCAACATTGGAGAGGGGAAGCCTCCGGGCTTCTTTTCCCGGAAAAGAGTCGAGATAGTTTTAATTGAAACAACGTATAAAAAATAAATAGTTATGAGCGATAGATTGTACATTTTTGACACCACTTTACGTGACGGAGAGCAGGTCCCTGGGTGTCAGTTAAATACCGTTGAGAAGATTGAAGTAGCACGTGCATTGGAAGAATTAGGCGTCGATGTAATCGAAGCCGGATTTCCAATTTCAAGTCCGGGCGATTTCAATTCGGTAGTCGAAATATCAAAAGCGGTGACATGGCCAACCATTTGTGCACTTACCCGCGCAGTTGAAAAGGATATTGATGTAGCTGCCGAAGCTCTGAAATTTGCCAAAAAAGGAAGAATTCATACAGGCATTGGAACTTCGTTTTACCATATTCATTACAAGCTGAATTCAAATCAGGATGAAATTATTGAACGTGCGATTGCTGCTGTAAAATACGCCAAAAGGTACGTTGAGGATGTTGAATTTTATGCTGAAGATGCCGGTCGTACTGAAAACGAATACCTTGCCCGTGTCGTTGAAGCAGTGATCAAGGCTGGTGCAACTGTAGTGAATATTCCGGATACCACGGGTTACACCTTGCCACATGAATTTGGTGCAAAAATCAAATACCTCGTCGACAATGTGCCTAATGTGCATAAAGCAATTCTTTCAACGCATTGCCACAACGATTTGGGAATGGCTACGGCCAATACCATCGCCGGAATAATGAACGGTGCCCGTCAGGCTGAAGTGACCATTAATGGAATTGGTGAACGTGCCGGAAACACTTCATTGGAAGAAGTGGTTATGATTTTGAAAAGCCGCTATGCCGTATTGAATATCGACACCAATGTAAATACGAAGAATATATACAAAACCAGCCGCTTGGTTTCGAACCTGATGAATATGCCGGTTCAACCCAATAAAGCTGTTGTAGGTCGTAATGCATTTGCACATTCGTCGGGCATTCATCAGGATGGTGTTTTGAAAAACCGAGAGAACTACGAAATTATGGATCCGGCCGATGTCGGCATCAACGAATCAAGTATTGTGCTTACTGCCAGAAGTGGTCGGGCTGCTCTGAAACATCGCCTTGAAGTGATGGGTTTTGAAGTTGATAAAGCAAAACTTGACGAAGTTTACGAACAGTTCCTGAAGTTAGCCGATAAGAAGAAAGACGTCAAAGATGATGACGTGGCTGCTTTGCTGGGAGATGTTACACAAAAGGAACGCCGCATCAAACTCGATTTTCTTCAGGTAGTTACCGGAAAAGGCCTGGTGCCAATTGCCAATGTGCGCCTGAATATTGCGGGCGAGGTAATGGATGCCACTTCTTCCGGAAATGGTCCGGTTGATGCAGCTTTAAAAGCGGTCAAGAAAATTATTCACCGTAAAGTTGTTTTGGAAGAATTCCTGATTCAGGCCATAACACGGGGAAGTGATGATTTTGGAAAAGTACACATGCAGGTAAAGCACGAAGATGGTATTTTTCACGGGTTTAGTGCCAATACCGATATCATTACCGCATCTGTTGAAGCATTTTTGGATGCCATCAATAAAATTCCGGGAGCAACAAAAGTGAAAGTAGAATAGAAATTAAAATAAATGTTTCGCCGCACCAACTCCCCTCTCTACGGAGTGGGGATGGGGTGAGGCCTTTAATAATAAACAATGGAAGCAAAAACTTTATTCGACAAAATTTGGGACGCGCACGTTGTGAAGCAGGTTGAGGGCGGCCCAAGTGTTTTATACATCGATCAGCATTTAATTCACGAAGTAACCAGCCCGGTTGCATTTCTGGGATTGGAAAAACGCGGACTGAAAGTGCTTCGTCCGGAGAAAACAGTTGCCACTCCCGACCACAATGTGCCAACCATCAATCAAAACCTGAGCATTAAAGACGAATTATCGCGCAACCAGGTGGAAATGCTGAAGAAAAACTGTGCCAATCATGGTATTGTATACCACGGATTGGGAAGTGAAGGTCACGGTGTGGTGCATATTATCGGTCCTGAAATGGGATTAACCAAACCGGGAATGACCATCGTTTGCGGCGATAGCCATACGTCAACTCATGGTGCCTTTGGTGCAATCGCATTTGGTATCGGAACCAGTGAAGTGGAAATGGTATTTGCCAGCCAGTGCATTATGCAACCAAAGCCCAAGAAAATGCGCATTGCGGTGAATGGAAAGCTTAACAAAGGTGTGACTGCAAAGGACATTGCCTTGTATATCATTTCGCAGATTTCAACTTCAGGAGGTACCGGCCACTTTATTGAATATACCGGGTCGTCAATTACCAGCCTGAGCATGGAAGGCCGCATGACTTTGTGTAACCTGAGTATTGAAAGCGGTGCCCGTGGTGGAATGATTGCTCCTGACCAAACAACTTTCGATTACATGAAAGGACGTCAGTTTGTTCCGAAAGGCGAAGAATGGGACAAAGCTTTGGCTTATTGGAAAACACTGAAATCTGATGAAGATGCCGTTTTCGACACTGAATTGAATTTTGATGCAGCCAACATTGAACCGATGATCACTTTTGGAACTAACCCTGGAATGGGAATCGGCATTTCGAAAAATGTGCCTACCAGCGAAGGACTAGCAGGAAACGACAAACTCACTTACGAGAAATCGCTGAAATACATGGGCTATGGTCAGGGTGACAAAATGATCGGTAAAAAAATCGACTATGTTTTTGTGGGAAGTTGTACGAACGGCCGTATAGAAGATTTCAGGGCGTTTGCCAATTTCGTGAAAGGCAAAAAGAAAGCTGATAATGTAACTGCATGGATTGTTCCCGGATCGCGAGCGGTTGAAAAACAAATTATTGCTGAAGGACTTGTTGAAATTCTGAATGAAGCTGGCTTTGAACTTCGTCAGCCTGGCTGTTCAGCCTGTTTGGCGATGAACGACGATAAAATTCCGGAAGGGAAATATTCTGTGTCAACCTCGAACCGCAACTTCGAAGGTCGTCAGGGACCAGGTGCACGCACACTGCTCGCCAGTCCGTTGACCGCCGCCGCTGCTGCCGTGACAGGGAAAATTACCGATCCAAGAGAATTCCTGTAGGAATCTTGAGTGATGAATGTTGAGTCTTGAATGAAAAACAATCATGAATGATGAATCTTGAGTCTTGAATGGAAGAGCTTGCATCAAGATTTTCTTGACTTTTGAAAATTCTAATATTCAAGATTCTAACATTCAAGATTGTTTAAGTAACCTTCAAATATTCGCAATATGTCTGAACTGGGAACATTTAAAGAACAACTTAAGAAGCGAACAAAAAAGTTTGCTCATGATTGTGTTAAGTTTTGTTTGGCTCTTCCAAAAGACCAGCTAGGAAAACATATCAGCGGTCAATTGATCAGATGTTCCACTTCTGTTGCTGCCAATTATAGGGCGTCTTGTATTGCCCAGACAGTTCCTTCTTTGATTGCAAAAATGAGTATTGCAATTGAGGAAGCGGATGAATGTGAGTTCTGGGTAGAATTTGCGTTGGAAGAAGGTTTAAATGCTAACTCAAACGGATCGTTACTTATAACTGAAGCGCATGAAATTGCTTCAATATTGATAAAATCGAGGATGACACTCCAATCTGGTTCAGGGAAATAGCCATTGGAAAGGGCATTCAAGATTCTAATATTCTAACATTCTAATATTTAAAATATGGCTTACGATAAATTTCAAACATTAACATCAACGGCAGTTCCGCTGCCCATCGAAAATGTAGATACAGACCAGATTATTCCGGCTCGTTTCCTGAAGGCCGTTGAACGCAAAGGTTTTGGCGACAACCTTTTTCGCGATTGGCGTTACGATAAAAGCAACCAGCCAATTGCCAGCTTTCCGCTGAATCAATCCAGATATTCAGGAAAGATTTTGGTTGGAGGTAAAAACTTTGGAAGTGGCTCAAGCCGCGAACATGCTGCATGGGCAATTTACGATTATGGTTTTCGTGTAGTTGTTTCGAGCTTTTTTGCCGATATTTTTCAGGGTAATGCCTTGAACAATGGTATACTTCCAGTGGTTGTAACACCTGAATTTCTGGAAAAAATATTCGCCGAAATCGAAAAGAACCCGAACACAACATTTGAGGTTGATCTCCAGAATCAAAAATTCACCATCAAAGTAACAGGTGAATCGGCTGATTTTACGATCAATCCATACAAAAAGCATTGTTTAACCAACGGACTCGATGATATTGACTACCTGGTTAGCATGAAAGAAGAAATTGCTGCCTTTGAAAATAAATAAAACACGAAGACACAAAGGCACTAAGATTTATAGATAGTAGTCAGTAAGAATTGTAATCGGATGTTATGCGATTAAGAGTTAATAATCTAAATGATTAACTATTTGGGGTTTTTCTTTGTGTCTTCGTGACTTAGTGTTTAAAATGAAATATCATGACAGGAAAAGTAGTTGAGGTTAGAAATCAGATGCTTAGCATCATGGACACAACGCTGCGCGATGGAGAACAAACATCCGGAGTGTCGTTTACCGACACCGAAAAGCTGAGTGTAGCCCGCATATTGCTGGAAGACGTAAAAGTAGACCGTATCGAAATTGCTTCAGCCCGCGTATCCGACGGAGAATTTCTGGCCGCAAAACGGATTATGGAATGGGCAAAAGAGAAAGGCCATTTGCAGAAAATTGAAATACTGGGGTTTGTCGATGGCAAGATTTCGCTCGATTGGATTAATTCCGCTGGCGGGAAAGTCCTGAATTTACTTTGCAAAGGTTCATACAAGCATGTCACTCAGCAACTCCGGAAAACTCCCGAGCAACACATTGAAGACATTAAAAAGTCAGTTCAGTACGCCGATGAACTCGGAATCAGGGTAAATGTTTACCTCGAAGATTGGTCGAATGGAATGCGCAGTTCGAAAGATTACGTGCATTTTATGGTTGGCGAACTACTCAAACTCAATATCAATCGTATCATGTTGCCTGACACTCTTGGCATTCTTGATCCGGATGAAACCTATGAGTTTTGCCGCGAAATGATTGAATCTTTTCCTGATGGACATTTCGATTTTCATGCACACAACGATTACGATTTGGCCTGTGCCAATGTGTTCCACGCCATCAAGGCCGGAATTCGCACGGTTCACACTACCGTAAACGGACTTGGAGAGCGTGCTGGAAATGCGCCGCTTTCGAGTGTGATTGCTACCGTGAAAGATCACCTGAAAATGGAAACAAAGGTGAATGAATCGATGCTTAATAAAATTTCCAGACTGGTCGAATCGTTCTCCGGAATTCGCATTCCAACAAATAAACCGTTGATTGGCGAATTCGTTTTCACGCAATGTAGCGGAATTCATGCAGATGGGGATAGTAAAAATAACCTGTATTTTAACGACTTGCTTCCTGAACGTTTTGGACGTACCCGCGTTTATGCGCTTGGAAAAACTTCAGGAAAAGCCAATATCAAGAATAATCTGGAAGAATTGGGCATTGAACTCGACCCGGCAGCGTTGAAACTGGTGACAGATCGTATCATTGAACTGGGCGATCGCAAGGAAACAGTAACGATCGAAGATCTTCCGTACATTGTTGCCGATGTACTTAATTCAGAAGATGAAGAAGCGGCAATTAAGTTGGTGAACTACGCATTGGCTCATGGAATGAACCTTAGGCCTTCGGCAACTGTGTGCATACAGATTAAAGGTGAAAAGTACGAAGCAAATTCGGCTGGTGATGGTATTTATGATGCTTTTATGAATGCTGTTCAGTTGATTTACAGTGAGCTAAATAAACCGCTTCCAAAGTTGCTCGATTATTCAGTAACCATTCCTCCTGGAGGTCAGACCGACGCTTTGGTCGAAACTTTGATCACTTGGGAGCTGGGTCGCGAATTTAAAACCCGTGGGCTTGATTCTGACCAGACAGCGGCAGCTATTAAGGCTACCATGCGTATGCTGAATTTGATTGAATCTAAGAATTAATGACTTATACCAAACAAAAATCATCTCCGGAAGCTATTCGGAATAACTTCGATCAACAAGTTGAGCGGTTTTCGAACCTGGAAACCGGACAAACAACTGCTGTCGATTCTCCATTGTGCATGGAGTTGGTAGCTCGTTCGGCTGCATTGCTTAATCCGGCAGCAACGAGAATCATGGATTTAGGCTGCGGAGGTGGAAATTACGCGGTAAAAGTGTCGTCTCTTCTTCCGGATGTCGATTGCACTTTAGTTGATCTGAGTGCAAATATGCTTACCAAGGCAATGGAACGCGTTTCTGAAAATATTTCGGGCTTTGTTACAACCATTCAAGGTGATTACCGCGAAATCGATCTGGGCGAAAATTTTTACGATGTCATTACTGCCGGAACTACACTTCATCATCTTCGCGAAGATCAGGAATGGGAATCGGTTTTTTTGAAAATCTACCGGGCGTTAAAAGTGGGTGGAACATTCTGGATCAACGACATTGTGTTAAGCGAAACCGATGAAATCAACCAAATGATGTTGGAGGGTTGGATTGGTGAAATGAGAAAGCACCACGATGAGGATGAGGTTAAAATGTATCTGAATCGTTACGAATCGGAAGATACCCCGCGTACCTTGAGTTATCAACTCGAACTGATGAAACAAGTTGGGTTTTCGGAAACAATAGTATTGCACAAACATTTTAATTTTGCAGCCTTCGGGGCACGGAAAAAATTTGGAACCACATAGGCAAGATCACATAGAAATGCTTTTTAGTGTGTTCTATGTGTCTATGTGGTTTAAACTGGAATAAATAAAACCAAAAATATGAAACTGAAATTAGCCATTCTTCCCGGCGACGGGATCGGTCCTGAGATTATCGATCAGGCCATGAAAGTAGTGAAAGTGGTTGCAGCCAAATTCAACCACGAACTCGAATATGAATTTGCACTAACCGGTGCCTGTGCCATCGACGAATTGGGTGCACCTTATCCCGATTCGACCCACGAATTGTGTATGAACGCAGATGCCGTTTTGTTTGGCGCCATTGGCGACCCCAAATACGACAACAACCCGAAAGCGCCTGTTCGTCCTGAACAAGGCTTGTTGCTGATGCGCAAAAAGCTGGGTTTGTATGCCAACATTCGTCCGGTGGTCACTTTTCCGTCATTACTTCATAAATCGCCGTTGCGTCGCGAGTTAATTGAAGACGCCGATTTCGTGGCTATCCGCGAACTCACCGGCGGAATTTATTTCGGTGAAAAAGGCCGGAGAGACAATGGCAACACGGCTTTCGACGTGTGCGAATACACTCGTATGGAAGTGGAACGTATCCTGAAACTGGGTTATGAGTATGCCATGAAACGCAACAAAAAACTGACAGTTGTTGACAAAGCCAATGTGTTGGAAAGTTCACGTTTGTGGAGAGAAGTTGCTCAGGAAATGGCTCCAACTTATCCGGAAGTAACTACTGAATACATGTTTGTTGACAATGCAGCGATGCAGATTATTCAGTGGCCGAAAAACTTTGATGTGATGGTTACAGAAAATATGTTCGGCGATATTTTGACCGACGAAGCCTCGGTAATAACCGGTTCGCTTGGTTTGTCGCCATCGGCTTCCATTGGAATTCACACTTCAGTATTTGAGCCAATCCACGGTTCGTATCCGCAGGCTGCCGGTAAAAATATTGCCAACCCGGTTGCAACCATTTTGTCGGCTGCCATGATGTTCGAGTACGCGTTCAACCTGATGGAAGAAGGTGCGATCATCCGCAAAGCGGTTGATGCTTCGTTGGATGCCAAAGTGGTTACGGTTGACATTTCAACAGAAAAACCATATTCTACTTCGGAAGTCGGCGACTGGATTGCCGAGTGGGTAGCTAAAAACTAAAAGACTTCCTTAATTCCCCAATGGGGGACTCTGTGAAATACATTTTTGCAACTGATCCGATGACTTTAAGTTCATCGGATCAGTAACTTATAATCAAGACCAGACAATAACCCAGACACAAGACTATTCGGATTTAGAAGTTTTTATCAATTTTGAGAATTCAGGATTATGGACTATATTTTTGAACTGCCTTTCAAGGTGCGCGACTACGAATGCGATTTACAGGGGATTGTGAATAATTCGGTTTACCAGAATTATATGGAACATACCCGGCATGAATTTCTGGAACACGTTGGTTTGAACTTCGCAAAGATGCACGAAGAAGGAATTGATGCAGTGGTTATTCGGGTGGAAATTGATTACAAAATGCCATTGAAAAGCGGCGATCAGTTTGTCTGCAAAGTGAACGTTGCCCGCGAAGGAAATCTGAAGTTTATCTTTTTGCAGGACATTTACCGCTTACCTGATATGAAACTGATTGTAAAAGGAAAAGTAACTGCTGTAACCGTCAGCGCCAAAAGTGGACGACCAGTTGCTCCCCGGGAACTTGTTGAAGTTTTTGATCGGTATATCAGGTGAGTTGATTGAGTTGGTGGTTTTTGCTGCACATCTCAATATTTTTATTTGTCGCCAGAAATGCCGAAATCAAAAAATACTTATTTTTGCTGCCTCTAAAATCTTTGGATGTTTAATTTGATTTCGGATCGTGTGAAGTAAATAACCTTTGGTACTCCAACCAAGGTTATCTCTTAATTGAGCTCAGGCATGTTCTTGCCAGAGTTGTTTTCATGTCAATACATTAAATTAACAATTTGTGACCAGGCAAAGTATTTCTTATGTCCGAGTCGCAACAAATCAAATTTAAACATCATGAGTAACGATAATAAATCAATACACGAATTCGACTTTAGTTTAATCTGCGAATATTTTTCAAGTACCGAACGACAAGGCCCAGGGAGTCCTGAAGCAACCATTAAGGCGCTAAGCTTTATCGATCATCTGACCGACGAATCGCGCATTGCTGATTTAGGCTGCGGAACGGGCGGGCAAACCATGGTTCTGGCACAAAATGCACCCGGAAAGATTACCGGTATCGACCTGTTCCCGGACTTCATCAGGCTTTTCAATCAAAATGCTGAACGGCTGAACCTTCAGGAACGCGTGAAAGGCGAAGTTGGCTCAATGGACAATTTGTCGTTTCACGAGGAAGAATTAGACTTGATCTGGTCGGAAGGTGCCATCTACAACATCGGTTTTGTACGGGGTCTGAACGAGTGGCGTAAATTCCTGAAGACAGGCGGTTTTGTTGCTGTTACCGAGGCTTCGTGGTTTACCGATGATCGCCCTGAAGAAATCGAAAAATTCTGGATGGACGCTTATCCCGAAATCGATACCATTCCGAATAAGGTAGCCCAAATGCAAAAAGCTGGCTACGTTCCGGTGGCTTCGTTTATTTTGCCTGAAGACTGTTGGACAGAACATTACCATGCCCCGCAAGTCGCTGTTCAGGAAATTTTTCTGAAGAAGTATGCCGGCAACAAAATGGCTGAGGAATTCATCGGATTTCAGCGTTATGAAGCTGAGCTCTATCGTAAATACAAGGCTTATTACGGCTATGTATTCTATATCGGGATGAAGATTTAGTTTCAAGGGGAGTACTTACCAATATTTTTTAAATTGAAAAAGTACTTTGAACATGGAACTTAAAATCCGGAAATAGAAATTGCAGATAAGAATTCCACTCCCCAAAAGATTCTTAGTTCTGCTGAATAAATATCAAAAGGCTTTTTGCGCGTATGCAGAGAGCCTTTTTTGTGCTGATATGCTGATGATTTAATAATTACGCCAGATTAATCAACGTAAACTGAAATAAATTTGCGGAGACTTACTTGACAAAGCCAGGCAAGCGTTACGCTAGTTGGTTTCACCTCGAATCTCAGCCCACTTTTCCTCAATATTCTTTTCTCCATCGAAATAAGCCGGATTCGATCCGGTACTGAAAATTTCAAAGGAAGGCGCCAAAAGTATCTTTCCTGAATCCGGGTATTCACAAACATCAAAGCCAATAAATGAACGGACATCAAGATAGGTGCAAGGTTCTTCAGTATGATTAAAAAACTGATGGGCTCCGGTTTCACCCATTTCAAAAAATGCCATGTCGCCGCTTGTTACAATTTCCAGACCTTCCGGAGTTCTTAAAGTCATTGATCCTGAAATAACCATAAACAGTTCTTCGGCATTCCGGTGAAAATGATAGGGAGCAGAAAATTGCCCGGGATTTAATTGCCTCAAATCGAAGTTCAGATTTGTTGGATTTATGCCTTTTTGTTTTCTTGAAACATCAGAAAATATGCGGAAATGATCAATCTTGTTCGGATCTTCTCTGAATTCCCGTTGATTACTTTTTAAGATTGTTGCCATATTTTTTTGAATTAAGTTAATGTCCTAAAATCAAATGGCCTTTTTACCTATTCAGAATCAGGTCAGGCCAGTTCCAAAATTGTAATTTCAGGCAAAATACCCAATCTTCCCTGGTAGCCCAAAAAACCAAATCCGCGATTGACATACAAAAGTTGGTTTTCCTCCTGATACAAACCTGCCCATTGTTTATACATGTATTGAACCGGGCTCCATTTAAAGCCAGGAATTTCAATCCCGAATTGCATACCGTGCGTGTGTCCACTTAAGGTAAGGTCAATATCCTGATATTCTTTGCGAACCTGTGCATCCCAGTGCGATGGATCGTGACTAAGCAGTATTTTTACAGGAACGCTTGAATTCTCCAGTCCGGCCACAGCCTTTTGCATGTCGCCGTATTTCGTAAAACCTCTTGCACCCCAATTCTCGATGCCGATCAGCGCAATTTGCTGGTTGTTTCGTTCCAGTATCACATGTTCATTCATCAGCAAATGCCAGCCCATATCTGCATGATGTTGCTTCAACCGGTCGAGGTTTTGTTTCTTGGCTTCGTCTGATGGCCACGAAACGTAATCGCCGTAATCGTGGTTCCCCAAAACGGAATACACGCCCAATGGAGCTTTCAGTACTTTAAAAACATCCATATAAGGTATAATTTCTTCTGACTTGTCGTTTACCAGATCGCCGGTAAATAATATCAGGTCAGGATTTTCTTTCATAATGGAAGCTACACCCGCTGCAACAGCTTCCGGATCGTCGAAACTTCCCGAGTGAATGTCTGAAACCTGGGCGATTTTCAGCCCTTTAAATTCATCCGGTAAATTTTTTAGCATCACCTGCACTCGTCTGATTTTGTATCGGTAACGGTTTGTCATTCCATAGGCCAATCCTGAAGTGAGCAGAGCCCCCAGAAAAAAAGCCGATTGCGAGATAAACGTAAGCCGGCTGATAAAACGCGACCCTTCAGGAGGACTTCCTACCGGATGGTTTTTAAAAGAAAAAAGGAAGCTGATGATGTTTGGAATGATCATGATTAAGTCAGTCAGAAGCAGAATGGCAGCGATCAGCACTTTCCCAAGGAATACGCCGATTAAAACATTAACCGTATATTTTAAGGTAAGTGAAGGCCAGGTTGTCCGGAACCAGTGTGGCATGGCATAAAAGCTCCAAAAAACGGCCAATGTCAAAATTCCGTAAGCGATGTACAGCGCTAACTGAAATCCACTGCTAGTATTTCGAAATACCGATCGTGCGGCCACGAACGAGTAGTATTCAACGACCAAAATAAAAAAGATAAAAAATATCAATTGTTTGCTCATAGTTTCTTGTTTTCATGCTTTTACAATTCGAATCTTTACCACGGTAATTATCAATTTCAACCACCTGAACGATCCAAATTTAAAATTCCCCTTATTAACAAGCAAATCGGCAGGATGGTTGTCGCTAAAAAGAATTATGTATTTTGAATCACGTTTCAGCGCATTTTGTGAACTTCTGATCCGATGACTGGAGTTCATCGGATCAGTGACAAGGCCAAGACCGATTCTACGGTAAAATACGAAAGGCCTCTCATTTTCATGAAAGGCCTTTTCGCATGTCGAAATTGAGCAATCCGTTCAGTTTTTATTTTAACTGTTTATGCATACACCGGTTCCGGTTCCGGAACCGTTTTGCCCGCTGGCGCCACGATTTCCGTTCCCATTTCCAGTGTTCCTGGTTCCGCTTCCGTTACCCGTGTTTCCTCCGCCATTCCCTTTCCCGTTTTTATTTCCGTTCCCATTTTGAAGGCCATTTTGATTGCCTGCTTCCATTGGCGAATTCACAATCGCATCAAACGTTGTCTGGTTCATCAGTTCAGGCGTGTAAGTCAGGTTGTAATTGGCAAGTGAAGAAACAAACGTGCGTAAATGGTTTCTGGAACCACGCAACAAGTTGCTGTAAACCTGGATAACTGCTGAATTATTGGTTTCAGAAATGAGTTTTTCCAAATCAAGAATGTCATATTCTTCAATGTATGCGCCTGTTTTCAAGGCTTCTTCAGATCCAAGGGACCCTTTTTTAATAAGTTGAGCATACAGTTGGGCAATGACCGGGTTGGTAAATGAGCCTTCCACTCCGGTTGACGGATCGGTAAGGCCGTAGGCTGAAATCAAGGTATAAACCGCGTTGTAATGATTGGTTTCGGCTGTTGCAATGTTTGCAAATTCGACCAGGTTCCACTGCGAATAGAAATTGGTGTAAACATCATGAGCCATTTTTTCTTCTTCACGCATTTGTAAAATTCCGGTTTCTTCGCCTGAAACGAGTTCAGGAAAAACAGTGGGTAAATTCATGGTAGCCGATTTTAAACTCAGGTCGTCGGCGGGTGTTGGTACAAACGATGATTGACTACACGATGTAAAAGCAAGGATTGAAGTTGTTAAAAGCATCATTCCCAATAAATTGTTTCTGGTTTCCATTTTTTTAATTTTAATGGTTAATATTTAATTGTGATAGCTATACTATCGTCCTCTTCTTCCGGAGCCCGAGCCATTGCATGTTCCTGATCCCTGACGGCGCTTCCCCTGCTTGCCATAGTTTTGCTGGGAGCCGCCGTTTCCGACAATCTGGTCAAATTGTTTTTGCTGATTGGCATTCAGGAGCTCTTTTACAGCATTTTTGTGAGTGGTAATCTGCGCATTCATTTGTTCGCGAATCTGGTCTTTTTGTGTCAGATCGCTTGTCGAGCGCCGTTTTTCACGGAGTTCATTCATCGCAGTCTGATGGCCTTCATTCAGCGAAATAATCTGGTCTTTTTGCTCTTGGTTCAGCCCCGAAATTGAATTTACACAGCTTCCGCCGGAAGTTCTGTTTCGGCCTCTTCCATCGGCATTGTTACTTGAAACTGCAACTGTTGCAGTTACGAAAAGGGCAAGGAATATCCCTGCAAACCTTTTTAGCAGGCTTGTTCTCATAATTTTAATATTTAAATGGTTGATTATCTGTTACGCCATCGGCCTCGTCCGTTTCCGTTCCCATTTCCCGGACGCGGGAGGTTCACCTGGCTGTCTTTGTTTAGCATCGACTGAAAAATCTGGTGAAGTTTAACTTGTTGTTCCGGTGTACAAATAGCTTTCATATTCAGGTAAAAAGTCGAAGTAACTTCTTTCAGTTTTCGGTGATCTTCGCCAATTTCGGCGGCCAATTTGTCTAGTTTCGAACGATCGGTTTCCGGAGCGCCCAATTCGCTGATCATCTCTTCCCGCAATTCTTCGAGGCTCATTTCTATGTCACGTGCCGTTCGGTTAAAGGTTCGGTTTATATCGCGAAACTGATCGAGCTGATCGGCATTCAGGTTTAATTCGTCCCGGAAAAAACGTGTTCGCTGCTCGCCCGGCACTACAGTTTGTTCATCCTGATTGACCTCCACAGCTTTCATTTCGCTGATCCGGTGGTAGTAGAACGAGCCAATGGTCGAAAGATTGGTCGCAATCAGGATTACAATAACCCAGATGAGCACGCGGGATTTATTGGGCTGTTTCATAGTGTTTCGAGTAAAAATGTTTCAATGGGCTCATCCTGGAAATCGTTCATCATTTGAATCTGGTTGACGGGTGGTTGATTGTTTGGCATCGTCGAGGTAAAAGTCCCAATCCGCAATCCGCCATAAATTCCCAGAACCAGAACGAGTGTGAAAAATGCCGGCTGAGCAACCCGGGACCAGATTCCCTGTTTCGTTTCCAGTGTTCTTTCGTCGAGCTTTGCACTGAGCCGGGTAAAGAAATAGGGCGATACTTCCGGCTGTTTCTCCTGATCAATGATTTCAAGTTGCGACTGCATCAGGGCCAAAAAACTTCGGCAATCGGCACATCCATCCAGATGTTTCCTCACGGCTTCCATCCTTTCTTCGGGCAATTCCCTGTCGAGATAAAAAATCAGATCGGTATGGCAATTTTTGCAGTTCATGGTTATTTCGTTTTTAATGTGACACTGTTCGTTTTTAAAACTTGCGTTCAAATGCATTTTTTTTGGTAACAATCGTAAAGTTGACTTTGCAGATTCTTTTTTGCACGATGAATCAGCGATTCAACCGACGATAGGGAGACTTCCATTATTTCAGCAATTTCCTGGTACGGTAAATCTTCGTATTTATTCAGGGTAAATGCTACGCGTTGGTTTTCTGGTAATCGGTCGATTGCTTTGTGAAGCATTTCTTTTCGCTGGCTGTCGGTAACCAAATTGTCGGCATTATCGCTTCGGTGCGAAGTCATTTCGTTGTTCCGGTTTTTGCCGCAGGTAAACGCTTCCTCAATAGTTTGTAAGAATCGCCGTTTTTTATTGTCCCTGATAAAATTGAGCGATCGGTTTGTTGCAATTCGGTAAAGCCAGGTTGAAAGTTTGGCGTCGCCTCTGAAATTTGCTGCTGAACGGAAGATTTCCACGAAAACATCCTGAGCCAGATCTTCGGCATCGGCCCGGTTGTGCACAATTCCAAAGCACGTGTTTACAACCATTTGCTGGTATTTTTCTACCAGTAGCCGGAATGCGTTACGATCGCCTTTTTGTATTCCTGAAATCAGTTGGGACTCGTCCATTCTAAATTGTCAAATGTGAATTTATGGATTTGACACCTAAATATGAGAAAACTTGCATGAAACTTCAAAAAACATTGACTGTATTTGTTGGCTCATTATTTCCATAATTTGTAACTTGCACGTCGTTACGAAAACATGGAAAATCAACTAAATTAAAAAACATGACCATTTTAATCCTGATTCTTGGCTTTCTGTTTGGGGCCACACTGCAAAGCGCTAGACTAAATAAATACAACACCATCTCCGGAATGGCGCGTCTAGAAGATTATACCGTAGCAAAAGCCATTTTGGTTGCCATTGGTGTTGGCGCCATTTTACTCAACATCGAAATTGGGATGGGATTTGCAACCTACCATGTTAAACCACTGATTTTAGTCGGAATAAGCCTGGGCGGTCTGATCTTTGGCGTTGGAATGGCTATTCTGGGTTATTGCCCCGGAACAATGGCTATATCGTTGGGCGAAGGTTCACTCGATGCGTTAGTGGGTATTGTTGGAAGTATTGCCGGCGGAATTGCTTACACGGTGGTACAACCTTCCATTAACGGAATGATGGGGCCCGATTTGGGTAAGATCTCGCTTCAATCGGCTGTAGGTAACGGAACGTTGTTCTATATTTTGCTGTTTGTTTTTGGATTGGCGCTGGTTACAATTGCGCTCTGGTTGAATAAACTGGAAATGAAGAAAAACTATGTATGGTTATATGCCGGCATTGGCCTGGCTGTTTTAGACGCTGTAGTTTTCCTGACAGCCGTTTCCGATCGCCCGATTGGCGCGTCAACAACCTACCCGTATGTTGGCGATTTAATGACTGGCCTTACACAAAACGATTATTTTGCTGCAATCGAAAAGCCCGGACATTGGGAACTGATCTTTTTGGCTGGCGCTTTCTTGTCGGGCATTGTCGTTTCATTACTCCGGAAAGATTTCAAAATTCAGTTGATACATTCAGGCTGGTCAAAAACCGAAGGTAATTCTCCCGTGAAGCGCATTGTTTGGGCTTTTATTGGTGGTTTTATTCTGCTTTTCGGTGCACGCATGGCAGGTGGTTGCACCAGCGGACATGTCATTTCCGGAGGAATGCAGGTCGCGTTGAGCAGTTTGCTTTTTGGAGCATTCGTTTTTGCCGGACTTTTGCTTACCGGTAAGTTCTTCTATCAAAAAAAATAGAACGTATTTGAACGAAATAATTTCAGACCTGTCGGTTTCCAAAACTCCGGCAGGTCTTTTTTTGTCTATTTCTTAACCTGAATTTCCACTTCAGTTCCTGAATAAACAGTATTTTTGGTTCGCTGTTTTGAAAGTGAAATTTAGCCTTTCATTTTCTCTCCATGAAAACTGTAACAACATTTAGGCATGACTCAACAATCCACGAAATATTTTCCAAATCTGAAAGACATTACTCAAGCCAAACTGAACCTGAATCCGGTTGTGGTGGCCACTTCACTGGCTAAAAATCTAAATCTTTCAGATCGGTTTTCTTCATCGGTTTTCCTGAAACGTGAAGATTTACAAATTGTTCGTTCCTATAAAATTCGGGGAGCCTACAACAAGATTTCAGGACTAACTGCAGAGGAACGTTTGCGGGGAGTCGTTTGTGCCAGCGCCGGAAATCATGCACAGGGCGTTGCGTATTCGTGTCAGTTGTTGAATATTAAGGGCAAAATTTACATGCCGACTACCACTCCGAAGCAGAAAATCACGCAGGTTAAAATGTTCGGAAAAGATAAAGTTGATGTAGTTTTGGTGGGTGATACCTACGATGCTGCTTCTGATGCAGCTCATTTGAACAGCGCCGAAACAGGAATGGTCTATATTCATCCGTTCGACGATCCGCAAATTATTGAAGGGCAGGCAACTGTTGGCGTTGAGATTTTGCAGGATTTCACGGGAACAATTGACTACTTATTTTTGCCTATTGGCGGTGGTGGGCTGGCCGCAGGGGTAGGGGGGTATTTTAAGCAGATAAGCCCGAAAACCAAAATTATTGGTGTTGAACCCGCTGGTGCACCTTCGATGAAAATAAGCCTTGAGAGAGGAGAGGTGACACCGTTGAAGGATATTGACAAATTCGTTGATGGAGCTGCCGTTCAGCGTGTTGGCGATCTTACTTTTGAGATTTGCAGGCTGGTTGTCGACGATATTATTACTGTTCCGGAGGGAAAAGTGTGCACCACCATCCTTGAATTGTACAACCAGGACGCGATTGTAGTTGAACCTGCAGGCGCCTTGTCGATTGCCGCGCTTGATTTTTACAGGGAACAAATTAAAGGCAAGAATGTGGTTTGCATCGTCACCGGAAGCAACAACGACATTACCCGGACGGAGGAAATAAAGGAACGCTCGATGCTTTACGAAGGGTTGAAACACTATTTTATCGTACGATTTCCTCAGCGGGCCGGAGCCCTGCGCGATTTTGTCGATCAGGTTTTGGGGCCAAACGACGACATTACCATGTTTGAATATTCGAAGAAAAACAACCGCGAACAAGGTCCTGCACTCATTGGAATTGAGCTGCTCGATAAAGCCGACCTTGCGGGTTTACTGAAGCGAATGGAAAGCAACGGCTTCATATTCGAATACATTAATGATCGTCCGGATTTATTTCAACTGCTAATTTAAGCAAGCCTTAGGCTTTTCATTTATACGCATAGTAACCGTCACCTTTCCAGGTAATTGCACCATTCGCTATGTTGCCGGTTCCATTGGTTTTTATCGATCCCGACACACCGGCAAATTTCCCTGTTCCGCTAATTAGCTTTAACTGACCTTCGACAATTACTGTTTTACTGGTCAGGGCCGACGAAATATCCATTTTAACAGTTCCGGTAAAGTTAAACGAGTCGCCGTTTTTTGAACTCATTGTACCTTTAACTTCTTCCTGGATGAAGGACGGTTCAATAAATTCGCAACTTATGTTTTCAACAAAACTTTTCTGTTCATCTAATTCATCCAGATAGTCAACAGTCCCTTTCAACCCATATTTCTCCGGAAGTAGAATGCCGGTTTCAGCAGGCAAACATGTAATTTGCGGCGAGTTTGAATCAGGAACAACCGTTAAGTCGATTGTGGCCGGAATATTGACTTTTGCGGCTTTGAGGGTTTCAAAATCATTTATCTGACTAACTTCCTGCGTACACGACATCAGAAAAAGAATGGAGCAAAGGATTCGGGCGATAAGTGTTTTCATGGATGCAGCATTTAGAGTGTGTTGAGTGTGAATCTACGCTGCTCAATCGCTTTAGTTGCGCTATTGCCGATTTTTTAACGTATTCTTAATGAATTACTTTTAATTCCGGTTGACGTATAGAAATTACAGACTATTTAATTTTCGAGATCTGCTTTTTACAGGATAGTAAAGGATACATTTTCCATCATCAGTGATTTACTTTACACCGAAATTCAGAAATACCTATAATTTAAAATACAATGAGCAATCAAACCATTTTTAAGAACTTTCCCCCGAAACAGGTTTTGCTTGAAAATTCAAAAAGCAAATCCGACGAGAAAATTCTTTTGGTGAACGGACATTTTCATACCCCGTTCTCATTTAGCGCTTTTACCGAAATTAAGCAGCCTTTTCAAATGGCTAAAGCAGAAGGTGTTCAGGTGCTTGGAGTCAACGATTTCTACACCACCGACGGCTATCCCGAATTTGCAGCTTTGGCACAGAACTATAAAATCTTCCCGCTTTTCAACATCGAATTCATGGCTTTGCAGCGCGATTTGCAGGAACAGGGTGTTCGGGTGAACGATCCGGCCAATCCGGGACGAACTTACATGAGCGGAAAAGGCCTGAGTTTTCCCTTTAAAATCGGCAAAGTTGAATTGGCTTTACTCGAACAGGTTCAGCACGAAAGCAATGTGCAAACTGCCGAAATGGTTGAGAAATTGAATGCTTTCCTGAATGAAATCGGTGCTGGTTTTAGTTTCAATTTCGACGAACTGAAAGCAAAATACGCTAAGAACATGCTGCGAGAGCGTCACATTGCAAAGGCTTTGCGCATCGCCATCGACGAAAAATTTGCTTCTGAAGCAGACAAAAAAGCATTTTATGTAAAAATTTTCTCTGGAAAAGAACCCAAATCGGCTTTGAATGACATCGCTGGAATTGAAAATGAAATTCGCGGAAACCTCCTGAAAACAGGTGGGCGCGCCTTTGTTTCTGAAGACCCCAAAGCATTTTTAAGTCTTGAGGAAGTAAAGCAGGTAATTATTAGTGCAGGCGGAATTCCTTGCTATCCGGTTCTTTTGGACGATCCAAAAGGAAATTTTACGGACTTTGAAGGCGACAAGGAAGCGCTTTACAAAACGCTTGTTGAGAAGAAAATTTATAGTCTGGAATTAATACCCGGACGAAATAATTTTGCGATTCTGAAAGACTTTGTACAGTTCTTCCGCTCGAAGAATTTTGTGATTTCGTTTGGAACCGAACACAACACACCGCAGCTCGACCCGATTAAAGTGAGTTGCCGGAATGGTGTTGAACTCGACGATGAATTGAATCGGATTGGCTACGAAGGTGCCTGTATCATTGCGGCTCATCAGTATTTGGTTGCCAATGGCGAAGAGGGTTTTCTTCGGGCTGACGGAACCGGCAAAACCGATGAATACGATGTATTCGTTGAATTAGGGAATGCTGTAATAAAAAGCTTTATCAATTAGATAGTTTTTGTAAGAAGCCAGCAGTTAGCAACTTGCAAATCAACTCGTAACATGTAACACGAAACTCGTAACGTTAAAAGATGAAACCAGAAATAAAGGATTTAATAGAAATATCGCAGTTTTACGGCAAACAAAAAGATTATGTGATTGCCGGTGGCGGAAATACGTCGTACAAAGACGAAAATCACATTTACATCAAGGCCAGCGGACACGCACTGGCAACCATTGGTGAAGAAGGTTTTGCACAACTCGACCGCAAAGCGCTTCAGGAAGTTGCCGTAAACACGTACTCGAAAGATGTGATGGAGCGTGAAAACCAGATTAAAAACGATCTGCTGAAAGCTCGTGTATACCCCGAGAAAGGACAACGCCCTTCAGTGGAAACTTCGCTGCACGACCTGATCGACTTTAGCTTTGTGGTGCACACGCACAGCACCAAAGTGAATGGGTTGATGTGCAGTAAAAATGCCGAACGTTTGACTACCGCTTTGTTTGGCGACGAGGTCGTTTTTGTTCCCTATGTCGATCCGGGATACATTTTGTACAAAGAAGTTGAAACGCGCATCAATAGTTATAAGGCCAGAACGGGCAATGAGCCGAAAGTGATTTTGCTACAGAACCACGGCATTTTTGTGGCAGCCAATACAACTGCTGAAATAAACGAACTCTACAAACAAGTGATTGGCAAACTCGACGAAGCCATTGGCGGAATTGATGAATGTGTTAGTCTGCCTGTTGATCCGGTGGCTTCGAAAATTGTTCCGGCCATCCGCATGATGCTTTCCGGAAGCGGCCTGAAAACGCTGAAGGTAATCAACAACAATTATTACGAACGCTTCCTTTTTTCCGAAGCTGAATTCCGGAAGATTGCTTTGCCATTTATTCCTGATGGAATTGTGTATTGCAACTCGTCGTTCATTTATGCTGAATTTACAGGCGACGTGGATGCCTTGCTGAATGATCTTTCAGGAAAAATAAAAACTTACATCGAAACACAACCCAAAACACCAAAGATTATCTGCATCAAAGGCATTGGCTGTATTTTGGCCAACGACAATGCGCAAGCTGTGGCTACACTCGAAGATGTGATGATGGATACTTGCCTGGTAAGCCTTTATTCCGAAAAGTTTGGCGGACAAAGCCCGATGACTCCGGAACAGGTTCAGTTTATCGACACCTGGGAAGTAGAACAATATCGCTCCGCCATTGCAATGGGTTCGACTGCCGGTCGTGTTGACAAGAAAATTGCAGTTGTTACAGGTGGTGCTCAGGGTTTTGGCGCAGGAATCGTTGAAAACCTGATGGCCAATGGCGCCAACGTGGTGATTGCCGACCTGAATGAAGAACTGGGGACAAAATTTGCAGAATCGTTGAATGCTGGAAAAGGCAAAAACAAAGCTTATTTTGTGAAAGCTGACGTGTCGAATGCTGCTTCAGTTGAAAACCTGGTATTCGAGACCGTTTGCGAATTTGGTGGTCTGGACGTATTCATCAGCAATGCCGGAATTCTGCGGGCTGGTGGTCTGGATGAGATGACTCCGGAAACCTTTGAATTGATGACTAAAGTGAATTATTCAGCCTATTTTCTTTGCTCAAAATATGCTTCGGCAGTGATGAAACTTCAGAATAAATTCAAGTCTGATCATTTTGCAGACATCATTCAAATTAATTCGAAATCAGGATTGAAAGGCTCGAATAAAAACTTTGCGTATGCTGGTGGTAAATTCGGAGGAATCGGCCTTACACAGTCGTTTGCCATGGAACTGATGCCATTCAAAATCAAAGTGAATTCTGTTTGCCCGGGCAATTTTTACGATGGTCCGCTTTGGGCCGATCCGGAGAAAGGCCTGTTTGTGCAATACCTGAACGCCGGTAAAGTGCCGGGCGCTAAAACTATCGAAGATGTGAAACGTTTTTATGTAGCGCAGGTTCCGGCAGGTCGCGGTTGCACGCCTTTGGACGTGATGCGCGCCGTATATTACATCATTGAACAGGAATACGAAACCGGTCAGGCAGTACCAGTAACCGGTGGTCAAAATATGTTGAATTAAAAAATAAAATAGCCACAAAGACGCAAAGACACCAAATACCCCAGCCCCCAGAAGGAGGCTTGCTTCGGGAGACGTTATTCGGAAGCAGATAAAAGTCCCCTTTAGGGGATTTAGGGGTTAAAAAAGACTTCGGGTCTTTGTGCCTTTGTGGCAAAACGAGAAAAAATATGAAAACAAAAGCAGTTCGTTTATACGGAAAAGAAGATTTGAGACTGGAAGAATTTGAACTTCCGGCCATCACAGCCGACGAAATCTTGGCAAAAGTTGTCTCCGACAGCATTTGCATGTCATCATACAAAGCCGCCAAACAGGGCACTGACCACAAGCGGATTCCGAATGATGTGGCTGAAAAACCAATTATCATTGGTCATGAATTCAGTGGCGAGTTGGTTGAAATCGGCGAAAACTGGAAACACAAGTTTAAATCCGGGCAAAAGTTCTCCATTCAGCC
Source organism: Prolixibacteraceae bacterium (assembly GCA_963677955.2). Lineage (GTDB taxonomy): Bacteria > Bacteroidota > Bacteroidia > Bacteroidales > Prolixibacteraceae > Aquipluma. Next base: position 335,140 of record CAXXQR010000001.1, on the reverse strand, counting down.
GGCCATTTATTACGAAAATGGCCCGGTGGGTGTTTTGAGCGCTCCGGGTTATTCTTATCAATACGTGGGTGGTGATGCAACTTATGTGATTATCCCAAAAGATGTGCTGGTTCAGGATTGTTTGCTGGCTTACGACGGACCGGGTTTTTATCCGGCTTCGTTGTCGGAGCCGCTCTCCTGCGTAATTGGCGCCATGCATGCCAATTACCACACCACGCCGGGTTCTTACATTCACAGCATGGAAATTGTAGCCGATGGCAAAATGGCAATTCTTGCAGGCGTTGGCCCAATGGGGCTGGCTGCCATCAATTACGTGATTCACAGGGCCGACCGCAAACCAAAATTGTGCGTTGTTACCGACATCGACCAAGCCCGTTTGGATCGTGCTGCATCGATTTACACCGTTGCAGAAGCTGCCAAACGTGGAATTGAGCTGGTTTACCTGAATACTAAAATTGAAAATCCGGTAGCAGAACTGAAACGCCTTTCAGGAGGAACGGGCTACGACGATGTGTTTGTGTTTGCACCTGTTGCCCCGGTTATCGAGCAGGCCGACGCCATTCTGGCTTTTGATGGCTGTCTGAATTTCTTCGCCGGTCCTTCCGATCAAAATCTTCAGGCTAAACTGAATTTTTACAATGTACATTACGCCTACACGCACATTGTAGGAACTTCAGGAGGAAATACCGACGACATGAAGGAAGCGCTGGAAGTGATGACTGCCGGACTTGATCCTGCCGGACTGGTGACACACATTGGCGGATTGAACGCCGTGGCCGAAACTACCTTGAACCTTCCGCATATTCCGGGAGGAAAGAAGCTGATCTACACGCATCTGGAAATGCCGTTAACTGCCATTTCTGATTTTGCTGAAAAAGGTAAAACTGATCCGTTGTTTGCCAAACTCGATGAAATCTGCAACCGTCATCAGGGCTTATGGTCGGTAGAAGCTGAAGAATATTTGCTAGCGAATGCTACAAAATAGTTATAGAAATACGATTGATTTTACCCGATCAGCCGGAATCCGACACTGTGCAACTCTGCGAGAAATCTGTTTAACTCTGTGGTTTAGTTTTTACCACAGAGTTAAACAGAGAAAATAACCGGGAGTTTCGCAGTGTTTTTTATTCTTTTGTTAGCAACTGCAAGTCGGCTGCCGTTTTTACCAATCCAATAAATTCGGAACGATATCCTTCATCATCGGTTCCTTTGGCTCCTTTTGCCAATGACAGGATTGATTCTTTGTTTGTGTTTCCTTTGAATTCTGAATTCCGGAGCAACATTCCGAAAGATGCGACTGCTGCAGAAAACCGGAAATCGTCGGAAGTATTTTTCTCCAATCTGTTTTTAACAGGCTGTTCCATTAGTTTACTTTTGTTACCTTTCGGATCTTTGTATCGCAACTTAATCGTCAGCAATTCGTTGTTATATTTTCCTGAAGAAGGTACTGAATTTTGATATTTCAGCGGATCAACCGAAGACGTTTCGTTTTTCGAATCTACCGGAATGATTTCGTACAAGGCTGTAACCGATTGACCTGCTCCCATTTCACCGGCATCTTTTTTATCGTCTTTAAAATCTTCGCTATTTAGCAACCGGTTTTCGTAACCCAATAACCGGTACGACTTTACCAATTGTGGATTAAATTCCAACTGAAGCTTTACATCTTTGGCAATGGTAAACAAAGTTCCGCCAAATTCGGAAATAAACACTTTCCGGGCTTCCTGAATATTGTCGATGTACGAATAATTTCCGTTTCCTTTGTCTGCGATGGTTTCCATTTTATCGTCTTTGATATTTCCTGTACCAAAACCAATTACCGACATAAAAATGCCGCTTTCGCGTTCTTTTTCAACCAGTCGTTCCATTTCCGAAGTACTCGACACACCCACATTGAAATCACCATCAGTGGCGAGAATGATACGGTTATTCCCATTTTCAACAAAATTTTCGCGTGCTATTTTGTATGCCAGTTTTAGACCTTCACCTCCAGCAGTAGAACCTCCGGCATTCAATTTCTCCAATGCATCCAAAATGTTACGCTTTTCATTTCCGGGAGTTGAATCCAGTACTTTCCCGGCAGCGCCAGCATAAACCACAATAGAAACCCGGTCTACTGAGCGCAATTCATTAATAAGCATTGAGAAAGCGCGTTTGAGTAATGGTAGCTTGTCAGGCGACGACATTGAGCCCGAAACGTCGATCAGAAAAACAAGGTTCGAAGCTGGCAGTTCGCTTTTATCGATGTCTTTCCCTTTTAGGCCCACTCGCATTAAATAATGGCTTTCATTCCACGGGCATTCCCCTAATTCGGTGGTTACTCCAAACGGATGTTCTCCTGTGGGTTCAGGATAGCTGTATTTGAAATAGTTGATTAGTTCTTCAATCCGGACCGCATCAACAGGAGGAAGTTGCCCGTTATTAATATACCTCCGGACGTTGGAGTACGCAGCATTGTCAACATCGATGGAGAAAGTGGAAAGTGGGTTTGCCTGAGCATCCTTAAAGCCATTTTCATGGATGGTTGAATAATTCTCGGTATTCCAGTTTGGCGATTGAAAATAGGAAATGCCTCTTGTATAATTGGAGCCGACAAAAGATACGGCACCTGTAACAGAACTTTTTTTCTGGATGCCATATCCAACAGCCACTACTTCCTCAAGTTCAACAGATGACGTTTTCAGAACAACGTCAATTTGATTCACTGACTCAATTTTTATTTTTTGAGTGTCCATTCCGACAAATGAAAATACAAGAAACTTATCTTCCGGAAGAATAGAGATTTTGTAAAATCCCTGTAAGTCGGTAATGGTTCCGCGACTGGTTTTTCCAATTGAAACGGTAACGCCGGGCAAAACATTTCCGGAATCATCCTTTACTGTTCCTGAAATTTCACGGGCTGATGCGATTGCTGTAAATCCAAGTATCACAGCTAAAATCAAAAGTAATTTTTTCATGACAAATTGTTTTAAGTTCAATTTTATTACAGGATGCAAAGAGGAATCGGATTCCATAAAATAAAGTCAACTTTTTTTTGCGATTAAAAATCGCAACACCCTGTAGCCTCAATAAACAGAAATTATAATCAATACAAAAAATTGACGTACTTTTAGACTGAAATCGAAACCCATGCAATTCATCCCGCTTTTCAGAAAGAAAATAGAAAAATCCGACGACGATTTAATCTCGGAATACCTCGAATTCCGTGATCCGGAGGTTCTCGGTGAATTGTATGCACATTATATGCAATTGGTTTACGGGGTTTGTTTGAAATACCTGAAAGATCGGGAGAAGGCGAAAGATGCAGTAATCCAGTTGTTTGAAAAATTGGTGGTTGAAATCGACCGGCACGAGATTCGGAATTTTAAAAGCTGGCTGTTTGTGGTGGCAAAGAATCATTGCCTGATGGAATTGCGTAAAACCAGCTTTGGTAAAGTTATTCCGATTGCTGATGAAAATGAGATGGCCGGTTTTATGGAAAAGAACCCTGAATTGCATCCTGTTGACAAAGAACCTGAGGAGCGAAATGAAGAGGCTTTGAATGACTGTATTGAGCGATTAAAACTTGAACAAAAAGCTTGTATCCAATTGTTCTATTTCAAAAATAAAAGCTATCGCGAGATTTGTTCAGAATTGAATTTAGATGAGAATAAAGTAAAAAGCTTTATCCAAAACGGGAAACGAAATTTGAAGATTTGCCTGGAAAGCAAAAATGAAGGAGAATAAAAAGCATATCAGCAAAGAAGACTTTCAGCGTTATCTGGAAAACCAGATGACAGACACTGAACGGAATACCTTTGAACGGGAGTTGCAGAAACATCCGTTTGAAGCAGAGGCGCTGGAGGGTTTTCAGCAAATTTCGACAACTGATCTGGAAAAAGATTTAAAACACCTTTCCGAAAAAATCAAATCTGGCAAAAAGAGAAATAACACCCGCTATTGGGCAGCCGCCGCCACTTTGCTGTTGCTGGTTACGACTGGAGTAATTTGGTTCCAGATGAACGAGAAACTACCGTTGCGTGAAGTTGCTCAAACAAAAAGTATTCAAAAAGAGGAGATAAAAACCCGGCAGCCGGAAGCCAAAAATCCGGAGTTGAGTGTTGCTGTTGAAGCAAAAGATTCCGGAACAACATTCAAGATAAGTAAGAAAACATCACCAGAGAAAGTTGAAAAGAAAAAAGTAGCTCCGTTGCCTGTTTCTGTTCCGCTGAAAAAAGAAGAAGTGGAATTGGAAAAATCCGTTCAGCTTGCTGCGGTAAACAAACCATTACAGGAAGTACAATTCTTGAACGAATCCAAAGTCGCAACGGCGGCCAGATCCGAAATCAGGATACGCGGGATGAATTCGTTAAGTGAAAAACAAAAAAACGGAAGTGGTTCGTCTTCCAGTCAGTTGGTGGTTGGCAACACAAAGCTTATTTGGGGAAAAGTAATTTCGCTTCACGATAGTTTGGCGCTTCCCGGTGTTACAATTACGGAAAAGGGTACATTAAACGGAACAGTTTCGGATGCGGATGGTAATTTTTCCCTGAAATTGGCCAACAATAAAGACAGCATTTTAACTGCCAGCTTTGTGGGAATGACAACGAAAGATTTTTATCCGGTTCGCGATTCAAGCCTGGTTGTCGGGCTCGAAGCTGAAAAACTGGCACTGGACGAGGTGGTTGTTGTTGGTTACGGTACGCAGAAGAAAGTTAGCCTGACAGGAAGCGTAGCTGCAGTTAAAGTAGCTAAAAACGATAGCGTTGCAACAGATTCGCGTCCAACCGACGGGATGGAACATTTTAGGGTATATATGGATAAGCATGCCGTTTTGCCGGACAATTATCCGGAGAAGAAAGTGGTCGTAAAAGTTGCGCTTCAGATTGACAACCGCGGGAAAATAAAATCGGTTAAAAATCTCAATAACGCCGAAGCTGCTATTTTCGAAAAAGCCAGGCAGTTTTTGTTGAGCGGTCCGGCATGGAATCCAAAAATAATAAACGGTAACCCGGTTGAATCGGAAGTTACGTTGCGCATTGTTTTTAGGAAAGAAAAGTAAAAAGCGCCGGCGCTCCGGAATTTGTGTTGCCTGATATTAAGCTTTTCGTTTACTCTGGAAGTTTTTGGCCGGTAATTTCGATTCGCGAATTATCATCAGTAACTTTGCCGCGAAAACAATAAACATTCAATTATGATTTACATGGCCGACACAGCTGATCTGAATGAACTCAGAGAGCTGTATTCTTTTTTTCCGCTGGAAGGTGTTACAACCAATCCAACCATTCTGAATCACGCGGGACATAAACTTTCTGTAGCCATCGAAGGCATTCAGGAGTTGGTTGGAACCGGCATGGTACACGTACAAATGATTTCTTCTGAATCGGAAGACATGGTGCGCGAAGCAAAAAAATACCGAAGCTATTTCGATTTCGGCGATAATTTTTATGCTAAGATACCGGTTACTGCAAATGGCTATCGGGCCATGCGAATTCTGAAAGATGCCGGAATAAATGTGACGGCAACAGCTATTTTTACTCAGCAACAAGCCTTGGTGGCCATGAAAGCCGGAGCCGACTTCGTTGCCCCGTATGTTAGCCGCCTCGACAATATTTCATCGCATGGGATTGAAGTGGTGAGCGATATTGTACAGAATATTTTTGAATATGGCCTGAATGGGAAAGTGTTGGCTGCCAGTTTTAAAACCGTTGACCAGATTTACCGGATCAGTATGGCAGGTGCACATTCGGCAACCATTGGCCCAGAATTGTTGCATCAGCTCATCAAACATCCAATGACTGACATTGGCGTGAAGCAGTTTGAAATTGATTCTGAAGGCTTGTACGATATTGAATTTTAAAAACCTTTTAACCACAAAGGTCACAAAGAAGCCCAAAGCTGAACACCGGAAAGGGATTCCATCTTCTCAGAGAGATGGAATCCCTTTTTACGTTTACCCCTAAATCCGGAAGAGGGGACTTGTTCGATTGCGAACAATTTGCCGTACAGGTAAATTACGCTTCCTTAAGCTTTGGGTGAATCAGACGTTCTTCAAAATATTTTTCATTTTTCTATGGATCAATTGAACTTTTTCTATCTTCGCGACATTATATGTATGTATATAGATTTTTAGATATGAAAAAGATTTTCTTAGCTTTCATTGTAGTTTTGGCTTTTATTGCCGGAACTAAAGCACAAGCCGTTCAGGATGTTGACGCCGTTAAATTCAAAAGTTTAATCACTCCGGACGCACTTCTGTTAGACGTTCGCACTCCGGGTGAATATTCTCGCGGACACATTGCTGGTTCAACCAACATTAACGTTGGCGATCCGGCTTTTCCTTCGAGAATAAGTTTGCTGCAAAAAGACAAAACCATTTTGGTTTACTGTCTGTCGGGAAGCCGGAGTGATGCTGCTGCCGCGTATATGAGCCGGCAGGGATTTAAGAACATTTATACCCTTAGTCGTGGAATAATGACGTGGAGCAATGCAGGCTTTCCACTCGAACAAAGTTCTCAACTGGTTGCAAGCGCTGCCACAAGTTATACCCCGCAGAGTTTCGAAAAATTGTTGAAGGAGAATAAACTGGTGTTGGTTGATTTCAATGCTGTTTGGTGTGCACCCTGTAAGCAAATGGTCCCGGTTGTTGACAAGGTATCTGCTGATTTCAAGGGAAAAGCCAAAGTTGAAAAAGTGGATGTTGAAGCCAACAAGGCTATTACTGCTGCCTATCAGGTGCAGAGCATTCCCGGATTTGTACTCTTCAAGGATGGTAAAAAAGTCTGGAGCTACAGCGGAATTATCAGTTACAACGATCTTTCAGGTGTGATTAAAAAGTATTTGTAGTCAAAGTGGTTTGAAGGGGGATTCAAATCGATAATTACCAATGACCTTTCTTTGAGAGGTCATTTTTTTATCCGTCAGCTTAAGCAAACGGCAAAGGATACGTTCGAATTCTTCAGAGTACTATTCTTTGCCGTTCATTTTAGCGAACGGTTGTGAAGCTTCTTTTACCCCTTTGCGGCTGATCATGTAAACACCTGCCAGAATAAATCCCATGCAAACGAGATGCAGGAGGGTTACTGTTTCGCCATCGAGCACACCCCATAGAATGGCAAAAATCGGAATAACGTAAGTGACCGACGAGGCGGCAACAGCCGAAGCGTAGCGAATAAGTGTATTCATGAGCAACATCGCTGCGGCAGTTCCAACAATAGCCAGGGTTGCCAGTGCAAGCAAATGAACAGGCCAGCCTTTGCTGGCGAATACCGGCTCAAAATTCGTGGTTAACAAATAGGCTAAAGCCACCGGCCCAATGAACAGGAACGACAACGAAGTTATCTGAATTCCGTTCAGATGGGTTAGTTTCGATTTAATTTGATTGATGCTGGTCGCATACAGAAGGGTAGCCAATACAATGTAAAAGGCATAGCTGTTTATTGTTCCCAGGTGAAAACCCTCACCAGCCAGAATCAATCCGGTTGCACCCACCAGCCCCAAAAACAATCCCATTGATTGAGTCCAGCGAAAAGCTGTTTTGTGAAATAGCAGTCCGACGATCAGCGTAAAAGCCGGCGTAAGCGAATTGAGCATTCCGGCCAGCGAACTGTTGATTTGTGTTTCGGCAATCATAAACAGGAAAGCCGGAAAAAAACTGCCAATGAAACCGGCAACGAGCAAACTGGGTAAGTCTTTTCGCCGGAGATGCTTTAGGTTTCTGAGCGCCATGGGAAGCAATGCCAGCGAAGCCAGCAAAATGCGCAGGGCGCCTGCCTGTTCCGGACTGAAACTCCTCAACCCGATTTTCATCAGGATAAAGGAACTGCCCCACACAAAGGCCAGCAACATCAATATGGAAAACTGAAAAGAGCGTTTCTCCCAGATCATAGGCGGTTAATTTTGAAGGACACAAGATAATGGAAATGATCGGATGTTTGAAAAACCGCATGTGACAGAATTTACCTTCGTTTTATTGTTGTGCACGGAAATTCAGGTAATGCCGTTTATCCGATGTCCGCAAGAAAATAATGCTGGTTTGCGATAGGCAGCGATCGGGAAATTTATTTGCTTTTTTTCCAAATCTCCGTTAAACCTTTTCGACTTTTTGGTATCGGAGTATTGTTAGAAAAAAATCAATAAGCGGATTCAACACCTGTAACATCATACATCGTATGTTGAATTTTTGAGTTCATGTGTTTGCTAAAATCAACCAACCTAAACTTTAATAAAATGAAAAAGAAAACTAATCTGCTTGTTTTAGGAATTCTTGTCGCTCTGTTTACCAATGCACAACCCCTGAAGAATCGTGAGAAATACGATATATCGAAAGATAAGGTGTTGTATACGATCGGATATGCCCATCTTGATTCGGAGTGGAACTGGGATTATCCAACCACCATTAACCAATACATCTGGAATACCATGGCGGATAATTTCAAGCTTTTTGAAAAATATCCCGATTACGTGTTCAATTTTACCGGGTCGCGCAGATATAAAATGATGAAGGAGTATTATCCTGAATCATACAAAAAGGTTAAAGATTATATCGATCAGGGAAGATGGTTTATTTCCGGTTCATCGGTTGATGAGGGAGAAGTAAATGTATCGTCATCCGAATCGGTTCTTCGTCAGGTACTCTATGGAAACCTTTATTTTAAACGCGAGTTCAATAAGCAGAGTGTTGATTATATGCTGCCCGACTGTTTTGGATTTGTAGCCACCATGCCGCAGGTTTGGAATCATGCAGGTCTTTTGGGATTTTCGACGCAAAAACTATCGTGGCGATCGGCCAATGGCATTCCATTCAATGTTGGAGTCTGGGTTGGTCCCGATGGAAAAGGATTGCTTTCAGCCTTAAATGCAACAAGTTATTCGGGTCGCGTTGTTCCCCGACTTGATCAGGATAGCACATGGAATGCCCGGCTACAGGACGACATCAGCAAATACGGACTTTCATTTGATTATCGCTATTACGGAACAGGCGATGTAGGTGGCGCCCCACGGGAAGACGATGTAAAAAATGCTGTTGGAAGTGTTAAAAACAGCGACAGTAAATTCAAAGTTATATTAACTTCTTCCGATCAAATCTATAAAGACATTACCCCTGAAATTCGGGAAAAACTTCCCACTTATTCCGGAGATTTATTGCTAACGGAACATAGCGCCGGTTCAATGACCTCGCAGTCGTTTATGAAAAGAGCCAATCGTAAAAATGAAGCCCTGGCAAAATCAGCTGAACAAGCTGCCGTTATTGCTGACTGGCTGGGGGGTGCAACCTATCCAACTGAGAAACTGAACAACGCCTGGGAGTTGGTTTTGGGTAGCCAGTTTCACGATATTCTGCCCGGAACATCCATCCCAAAGGCCTACGATTATGCCTGGAACGACGAGTTTATCGCCATGAATGGATTTTCAGAGGTGATGAAAAACTCAATTAGCAGCATTGCGAGCTCATTAAATACACAGGTTGAGGGACGTGCTGTGGTGGTTTACAACCCGGTGGCTACCGAAAGGGAAGATATTGTAACCGCTGAACTTACTTATAAAAAGCTTCCTTCCGGCGTAAAAGTATATAGTAAAGACGGCGAGCTGCTTCCTTCACAAATACTAGCTGCAAAAGGAAATAAGCTAAAAGTAATTTTTCTGGCCAAACTTCCTTCCTCGGGTTTATCCGTGTTTGATGTGCGCGAATCAATGAACAGTGATTCAGTTCATTCAGAATTATCAGTCAACGATTTTACCCTGGAAAATAAATTCTTCAAGGTAAAAATTGACGGTAATGGAGATATTGCCAGTATTTACGACAAAAAAGCATCGAGAGAAGTTCTTTCAAAACCGGCAACACTTGATTTTCAATCGGAAACACCAACCCAATGGCCTGCATGGAATATGGATTGGGACGACCGCAAAAATCCTCCTATCGACTATATGAACAAGGACGTAACACTGAAAGTGGTTGAAAACGGCCCCGTACGCGTTGCCATCCAAATATCGAAAAGTGGACAGAATTCCAAAATATCGCAGATCGTTAGCCTTGCCGCAGGTGATGCCGGTAAAGTGATTCATGTGGATAATAAAATGGACTGGCAATCGAAAGCAGTGAGTTTGAAGGCTGCTTTCCCCACAACTGTTGAAAATGAAGTGGCAACTTACGGGCTTAATTCGGCTGCCGTTCAGCGCACAACCAATAACGAGGTGAAATTTGAAGTTCCCGGCAGGAAATGGATTGATCTGACCGACCGGTCGAATAGCTACGGCGTTTCCATATTGGAAGACTGCAAATATGGATCGGATAAACCTGACAACAGTACCTTGAGGTTGACCCTGATGTACACGCCCAAAGCGAATTCGTATGTCTATCAGGGGACACAGGATTGGGGTATTCATGATTTTAAATATGCTATTTATGCGCATGTGGGAGATTGGGTTTATGCCAATACACCCAAAGAAGGCGATTTTATCAACAATCCTTTGCTGGCATTTGAAACAACGAAACATGACGGAACACTTGGACGGGAAATTTCATTGTTAACGATCAGTACTCCGGAAGTAAATGCCATGGCATTTAAAAAGGCTGAGGAAAGCGATTATTACATCGTACGATTAAATGAAAAGTTTGGTAATCCTGTAAACAATGTAAGAGTAGGATTCCCCGGAAAAATAATTGACGCATACGAGGTTAACGGACAAGAACAAAAAATTGGGGATGTCGATTTTTCGCAAGGCAAACTAAACCTTGAACTGGGGAAATTCGCTATTCGTAGTTTTGCGGTTAAGTTCGAAAATCCGGCTCACAAACTGAATAAACCTGAAATTGCTTTTGTCAGCCTTCCGTATGATCAGGACGGATTTAGTTTTGATACCAAAAGGACTGACGGAAATATGACCAATAACTTAAGCTTTCCGGCAGAATTGATTCCGGATGAAATTTCGGGCGAGGACATTATTTTTAAAATGGGAAGCAGGGCCGACGGAGAAAAGAATATGCTGGAGGCAAAGGGGCAGAAGATAAATCTTCCTTCAGGAAACTTTAACAAGCTTTATTTGCTGGCGGCAGCAACAGAAGATACTGAAGGAGTTTTGACAGCCGGAAAAAACAAAGAAAGTATTGGTTTCCAGAATTGGACAGGCTTTGTGGGGCAACATTACGGGCGCAAACTTTATTTTAACGACACGAAGGTTGCTGCTATTACACCGGCATTTACCAAAAGAGATAACATCGCCTGGTTTGCGTCGCACCGGCATACACCCGAAGCCAATGATGCGTATCAGTACAGCTACATGTTTAAATATGCGGTTGATCTTCCCAACGGCACAAAATCTGTTACTCTGCCTCAAAACAGTAAAATCAGGATATTTGCCATCACCGTTGCCAATGACCGGAAAGACCAGGTTACTCCTTTGGAACTGTTGTACGATGACTTTAAAGACAATAAACCTGTAGAACTTCGGACCAAAGAGATTGTTACGGCAGATTTAAAACCGCTGGATTATGAAATCAAACCACTGTTTACAGAGGATGTCGATCCGAGAATGTTACCAAGAATGATATCCTATTTAAAAAGATCAGGACTCGATACAGTTATTGTTAAAACAGTTCCGTCGACTACTGACTATGCCGATGTAAGTTCAGGAAACAACGTTACTGCAACTTATTTTGCCAGTGGAACATCTGCTGATGGCGTTGACTATAACAATCAGAAGTTTGCTATTGGGAATATTCTTGATTCAGGCTCCGGCGTTTTAAAAGACTCGGTATTTTTTGAGAATGGTGAAGGCCGTATCCTGATCGACTTGCAGAAACCAATTCGTATCGATAAAATGAATCTCTTTTTCGATAGTTTCAGAAGAGGCGGACCTTCGGGCGGGGCAAACGCACCAATGATGAGAAACAGAGGACCGCAGGTATTTTCTATCTGGGCATCAAACGACGGACCTGATGTAACAGGAGACCCTAAAGTTAAGGGCTGGCAATATGTTGGCGACTATGGTGCCAGCGGTGGAAGAGGGTTCAGAGGTTCCGGTTCATCGTATATTTTCAAGAATGATTTAAATTGCCGCTATCTGATGTTTATCACCGACGGTAACTGGCACGGAACAGATTATATCAAGCAGCTTGATATTTTTGAGAAGAAGTAGATAGTGAATACTATTGTTTAAGTAATGCCTAAGAGCCGTTAGCCAAATATACATTGTATAGGTTGGCTGGCGGCTTCTGTTTTTCCGTCATGGGGCTTCAACTAGCTGGTAACGTTTTGCAACTCATTTTTGCAGGCTTTTTTTGTCGTTAAAAACGACTTGGAGCTTACCCCTCGTTGCAAACGAGGGGTAAGGTGAAATAATTCCTACTACAACACTTCGAATCCTATCTGTTCCAAATACTCAAACGTAGGACTATAAAACTCAGGATTTCTTGTTGGATCTTCGATATCACCTGTAGGAACTACGATTACCATCCCTTGTCTAGCTCGTGTTAGCAGCACTCGATAAGCATTCTTTAAATATAGTTTCCTTTCGGCTTTATTAATGTGATTCCATTTTGTGCCAACAAAAGAATATTGCTCCCATCCATTTGTTGAATATCTAAAATCTCCGTCCCATGCCACACAAGCCCAATCGAGTTCTAACCCTTGAACGTGAAACTCAGTTGCAACATCTTCCAAATAATAGGAGGAACGTACATCTTCTTTGTCATCTAAAAACCAATGAATCGGGTCGATTGGTGATTTAACATCAATTGCATAGGGTTTTAATCGTTGTGCTTGTGACGAAACAATAATTCCGTAGCGTTCAGAACCACGAGCTTTAGCTTTCAACCATTGTTTTGCTTTGGTCAAATTTCGAGTGATTACGATGGGATATTTTTCTTTCAATTCTTGAAGTGTTATCCTAGCATTTTCATCATCTAAATCTAGGATTTGCTTCACTAGCAATGAAACATTTTCAGCACGAAAAGATCGCATTGAAACTGACAAATGCAATGATTCTGAATAATCGACATTGGATCGATGTCTAATCTTTTGAAGTATATCTTCGGCATTGTATTCACTATCGGTTAATCGGTTTGAGATATAAATCTTCCAATATGGGAAAGAACGTTCGAGAGCTTCAATCCATTCGCTTATACCGGCCTCACCTGTATTGATTTCTTGTCCACCACCAACTAAGCAAACCACGACAGCCCAATCTGGATGACGATCTAAACATGAAATAAGAAATTCGGGCTCGGACATTTCGAAATCTGGCCTGCCTTTTTTCTCACGCATAAATTTGGCTGTTTGCTCTAATGTCCATGCTCTTTGAGCTTCATCAAAAAGAGCAACATGCTCAATCGGGGGAGAACCGTCTTTTAATCCTTCATCACGAAAATGATGAACAATTTGTATAAAAGCTTTCACATCACTTCGAGCTGTACTTTTTTTTATTTTTTCACCCTTATCATGTGCTCGTTTAACTTTATCGCGAGCCAATGCTTCCTGCAAGATTGCGACTAAAGGTCCATTGCCAGACAGAAAAACACTGTAAAGATCATCATCCTTATTAATATGGGTGGTTGCAATATTTAGTCCAACTAAAGTTTTTCCAGCACCCGGAACCCCAGTCACAAAGCAAATCGCTTTTTCGGATTTTTCCTTTGAGTAACGAATGATTTCGGAAACGGCTTCTGATGTTTGGCTGAGGTTTATTGCACTGGCATCACTCCTTGAAATATTGGCTACAGAATGATTGTTATACAAAGCCATTGCAGCTTCAATGATCGTTGGAGTTGGATGATAACGACCATTTTCCCAATCAGGAACATTAATGATTTGGCCGTTTCCCCAAAATTCTAGAATGGATCTAATTGAGGTTTTCAGAAAGCTAGAATTGCAGCGAATTGGAATGAGAATTTTGTCATCATGAGCTGTCGTTGATGAAAAATTATCTACATGTTTTGCATTTGTAGCAATTAAAATTGGTGCGATCAGCTTGTCATGACTTGTTTCATGAAAATTTTTCAAATCCAGTGCATAATCCATTACTTGATCTAGTGCATAAGTGGGATAGTCTTTTTCTCCAACTTTAAATTCTAAAATAAAAATGATGGAGTTAATTATTAGCAAAACATCAATCCGTTTTCCCATTCTTGGAATTGAATATTCAAAATAAATTGAGCCAGAAAGAGAAGGAAGAGTTTCTTTAAGCAATTCAATCTGATATTTCCAAGCTTCACGTTGAGTTTGCTCCAATGAAAAGTCATTGTTCACTGAGAGTATCCCAAGAATCTCGGCATTTGATTGATTTAAGAAATTTGATATTGTTGATGAATAATAAGCTCTGTTCATCGGTTAGCTTTATGTTTACACAAATGTGCAAAATTATTTTGATAAATCCGGCTCATGTTGTAGCTCCTTATTTCCTTAGTGTGCATGTCGGTCATGCCCGTAAAGTTATGGCTTTTAATAGCTGATTATTTGTTCCGAATAGTAATAACAGGAAAATCGATTTGGTAGAATTTATTCCTTTATTTACCTTCCAGGAAAGTTATAAATACAAGCCATAATCCTAATTTTAAAGAAATGGAAATTGTCAATTCAATTACTCACTTTAAAGAGCTCTGTAACATAAATGGCCATGCTGAATTTGAAATTATCTTAGCTGGAGGACTTTGTAAGAGTGCCAAAAGAGTTTGGTATTATTCAGAAACAGACACTTTCGATATCAATAATGAAATTGATGACTCATGGCAGGAAGACCTGACTGAAGATGAGTTGATGAAAAATACAATGATTTATGAAGCAATAAAAAAGCATGCTTTGTTTTATACTGGTTGTCAATTGAATGAATTTGAGCGGAACTGACAGTTTTCTATGAGTCTAATTTTATTAATTCGACATTTAGTTGTTGTGTTATTTTAGACTGCAAAAGTTGAACTTTATTTCTTTTTTCGATCTATAGAATTCAGGTTTGGTGTTCTTTGCCCTGATGCGCGACATGTTATAGCTTCGGGTAGCTTTATCGTGAACATCGGTCATCTTGTTTCCTTTTTGTTTCAAATCCTCCCACCCTTAACCCATCTAAAGATATGCATTTCAAAGATCAAACTGGCCTCCCCGCTGGTCGTCCTGATTCAGGAAAAACGAACGTTTGGTGTTTTATATCCCGGTGGCATAAAATTAATTAGACCTGATGCATTCGATGTTATATTCTCCAATCTTTTTCTATTTTTAAACGGAAGAATTCATTCGAAATTTACGCTGTTAAAATAGATTTGAAATGCGTTTTCATGGAACTCACCCCAATAAATCGGGCTTCGTTTCAAGAGATGAAAAGCGCTTCCATTTTTTATTGAAGCAGGCAGAATTACACGTGAAGGAAACGATGATTGAAAACCAAATCAACTATTCTACGACTTATGAAGCTGAGCAATATACTGAACCTGGTAATCTGTTTTTTGATGATCGGTTGTGCGACGATTCGACCAGACATGATTTTATTGAATCAGGAAAAGGGAACCTATGAATACAAGGTCAACCGAAAAAATTCGATCACTCTGAGGAATGAATTTAATCAATTGGTTGATTCTGCCAATTATGAGCCTTTTAAAGCTGAATTGCACAAGCTTAAAAATCGCTACCCGTTTAAAAAGAGAATTGAAAGCGATCAACTACTTAAACAATCGGATTTTGAATTGTCAAAAAATTATGGGATGATCAATCAATCGTTGATTGAAGGCAATTACCAAAAATCAATCAGCGGGCTGAACACCTTGCCATCTATTTATTCGGATATATCGAGCTATTCTGATTGGTATTACTTAAAAGGCTTTGCATTTGAGAAATTGGGATTGCCTGATAGCGCCCGGATCATGTATGATCATTTTTTGAGGTATTCGAGTCAGAAATTTAGTTCAAGATTTCGCGGACACAGGGATGATGACATAAACGATCGCACATACATAGCTGAACGGAAATACGCGAATAATTACCTCCAGCATCGGGAAAATACACGTTCAGTTGAATTTACCCCCATTCAGCCGAAATACTACTTTGGAAGTATTCAACCCGGATATAGCTTGAACAATGAGGATCTGGCAAGAAACTCTCGCGGCATTTTAATGTTGTCGTTCGGGATTGATCTGAACGGAGATTTTACCAGTGGCCTTCAATACTATTACAAAATCAACGAACGGTATAGTCTCAATCCAAGATATTCTACTTCCGGCAACATGACAGAGCTTTCGTTGGGTGCACCCATTCAACTTTACAAATCGGAGAACAATCGATTTGGAGTCAAATTCACCCCTTTTCTGAATTATTTGAGTATTGACAGTATCACGTTCAACAATCAGCAATACCCCGTAAAAGATCATTTGTTGAATTTTGGTGCACGAATTTCTGCTGGATATTATCTCTCTCAAAATTTAGCCATTGGAGCCTACTATCAGACCAATTTTTACAATGAAGGAAACCGGTTCCAAAGTAAAAATTCGAATATTGAACTGTGGATAAAAGACGATTATGATGTGAGCCTGTATTATAATATTTACAAGGGATTTAGCCTGAAGTCAGGCGTGAGAAACAGTGACCTGGTTGCAGGAATCGTCTGGTCGTGTTGGGAAATTTCATACGATATTTCAAATCCGGGATTAATATTCAGAATTGATATGTATTAGATTTCGAAGGGAGGCCATTCAACCTGCAACTTCACTTTTTGGTTGCTTTGCTTTTTCAGCATTACCTTCAGGCGGTAACGGAATCTGTTGGCAAAAAGAAACTTCCGCGTCAACAGTTTCTGGTGATCTTCACTTTTATCCGGCTCATGTTGTAGCTGCGGGTTGCTTTATCATGTAAGTCGGTCATGCCCTTAAAGTTAGCGGTTTTTTCATCCGATCTCTAAGCCTTGCTGAGGGTATCGGTTGAAAATGAGTTAATTTGATCAACATTATTTGACGACTGAAAACCAGTACAAATCAGAATTGTTATCTTTGAAATCAGGAAATAATACCGATCGCAAAAATTTATAATTTATTTTGGTTTAAGAAGCGACGATCAAACAAATATTTATTCGATGAACTACACGATAAAGATTGCTGATAATAGTAAAGAGGGTGAAAAGCTAATTGCGCAGATCAAAGAACTGATAGGCGACAGCCCATTTGTTAGTATTTATGAAGAGGAAACCGGTCTTTCGGACGATAGGATGCAAGAATTAGAAAGAAGATACGAGCAGGTAATCAAACATCCGCAAGATGGAAAGAGTTGGGAAGAAGTAAAAAAAGAACTTCTTAACCGATAAATTAAGCGGTTTGAAAAAGTATCGTTTGATAATCAATACTTTTGCCGAAGCTGATTTAGGGATGGCAGCTGACTGGTATACTTCCCTGAAAGAAGGGTTGAATAAGGAATTTATTGACGAGATTGAGAAAGCTATCGAGAGAATTCAAGCGAATCCGAGACAATTTGCGGTTGTAAGAAAAAAAATCAGGATGGCAATTGTGAAACGATTTCCATATGGAATTTACTTCTACGTTACTGACGATATCATCAATGTCTTTGCTGTTTTTCATTTCAGCAGGAATCCCGAAGTTTTACAAAAAAGGTTAAAGCCAATAATCAAAAAGAAATAAGTTTATCCACCTGCCCCTCGTTAACGCTATCGCTCAAGTGAGGGGTTGCGGAGTAGAGGAGTTTGCAGTTCTTTGACCGCATTCTTTATACTTCAATCACCCGGGTTTTGCTTAACCTGTCGTGCAATCCGGGTTCGTCGGAACTCAAAAACGTAAACTGTTCAAAAGGAATAAACCGGCACAACGAGCGCAATAAGATCGTTCCAAGGTCGGGTCTTTCGCCGTCTTCATCCACCACTTTCGTTTTCGTAATAAACTTGGCAATCGTTCGTCCGGTTGTGGCTTCCAAAAAAGAATAATAAATCATTCCGGCCAAAAAACCGACCGCGTAATTGACCAGTTTATTGTCCCCGGTTAAAACCGAAAGCGTTGAAGGTGAAAGCAGGGCAAGAACTATCCCCAGAACTGCTGCGAAAATAAAGGTAAAAATGATCAGGAAGACCAAATCAAGCAAATAGTTGGTAAAACGTTTGCCCTGGCTTGCAGCCTTACGATTAATCTCAAGTTTCATGTGTGCCGCTTCGCTCAGGTGGCTGAGTTCTGAATTTTCAGTAAACGAACGGCAATAATCCTGAAAATCTGCCGGTTCGTTGGTTAAACTGCAGACGATTCCCCGGTTCATGCTGAACTTTTGGTTTTTGCAGACTTTGCAGGAGTTTAGTTGTTCTTCTCTTGTCATTTGGGTTGGTTTTAAGGTTTATTATTTTGGGGAATTTCAGCTTCTAAGTAATAAAAATAAAACAATGCCGCATTTTAATTGGACTTATAACATGACTCACCCCGTCGCATCTGCGATACTCTGCCCCTCTCTTCACGAAGAGAGGGGGGAAGGCCGCCTGCGGACTTCGGGGTGAGTTATTTATAAAATACGACATTATATAGTTTCTATTACTTAATTATACATCGTACCACCAGTAACTAAGTTAAAAGAATGAAATAGTGTCGTATTTCAAATTCATTGTTTTGTTGACTCACCCCAAGCTCGCTGCGCTCGCTTTGCCCCCCTCTATATATAGAGAGGGGGGGGCGTCCGCTTGCGGACGTAGGGTGAGTTCGGGGAAAAAATAAGACATTAAATTGGTTTAATTACTATCTCCTGTTCATCCGGGCTTTTGAAATCGAATGTCACGATTAATGGCCTCACGAACCTTTCGTTCGTACAGAAGTTATTACCCCGGGGGTATAAAAGCCATAGCCGTCTTTGGATCGACAACCCTCCGGATTTTTTGTTTCAGAATCGGGACTGGATTCACATCGTTTGTTTTTGGGTTTCCGCTAAGTTAGATACATTCAGGAATTAAATACCCTGCGAAAAAGCAGTATTCGCGGAAAACCCCAAAATATTCGCCTATCCAGGGGTGTCGCAGAGTTCGCTTTGGAGTGTGGCCGTGGAAATACCCACCTTATCGAGTTGAACAGAATATCAATCGACCAGCAACAGGGATATAGCTTCGGAGAGCTCCATCAAAAACCTATATCACATCGCTGATCTGCAGGGTGCAGCGGTTCGAAATGATCTGATTTATAGCCCTGATTGATTTGTTTTAGGATCTCCCGTATTGAATGTCACCCGATCCCGATGTATCGGGACGAAATGACCAAAATTGAGATTTTTTTGACTTTTGATACAGCCTCAGCGACTGCCAGCTTTTGAGCATATCACAAGGAGCGGGGATGTTGTGTCTCATTATTTTCAAGGCGTTTCAGATTGTTTATATTTTTTTCATTAACAATATCCAATCGTTACCGTTAGGTTTTTCGCCAATAGTATAACTACCATTTGAAATAGTGACAGTTGTTGGAGCGTTGTAAATGCCAGTAATTGGATTATACCATTGAGCAGAATAATGAGTATTTGCAAGTCCGGTTAATGTACCAGTACTTTTCGTAGTATTATAAAAGTAAGCTACGTATATATCATTTCCCTTGCTGGCCACAGAATAAAAGGAAGAATCGCTGCTAAACCAATCAACATTATCAAATCGGGGGGTAAGGTTCCACCAATCAAAAGAATTGAAGAAGTTGCGCATATAGCCCATTTGATTAGCAGAATTTAGGGTTACACTATCATACCACTTAATTTGCTTATCAGTCGTCGTGATTGTAATGCCATCTCTGATTGTTGGTTTATCAATATCATAAGTACTATTGTATAACCAAATATCCTCAGCTCCATAACCTATTCCACACATACCGTTAAGATAAGCTGTCCAGCCTTGCATCCTTGCCCCGAATTCGAGCGTCCATAAATGGTCATAAAGGCCTTCATAATTTACTACAGGTTTTCCTTGTCCATTCGTCCAAAAATCTTTTGGGATGATAAAATCCAATTGTGAATTTTTTGCTGGCGCCCATTGTGCACCGTACCACGTGTGTCCCGGAAGGTCTCTAAACGAAGAGTTGGATGCGGCTGCACCATCACCACTTATCGCCGAGAATTCCTGATGCGCTGTCTGAGGATGTTTGTACGGATCATATTTATTAACATAAGCGGCTACCTTTTTCCAAGGATTTGTATTTGCATCATAATACGGATTCATATCCTTGTTATTTATTATTCTGCCATGGTAAAAATCATTATCCACTTCTTGCGCGGTTGTCCACAAAACAGGATATGAGGCATAACGCGCTATCCAATACCGACAAAGCTTTTCCAAGTAGTTGTCAGTATATTTACTGCCATTCACCCCTAGTTCACTTGCAAAAAACAGTTGGGCATTTGCATGCACCAATCCCTTTTCAGCTATATATTTAAATCTTCTGTCTAAATCCTTAAAGCCATCGACGTCTTTGCATGTAAGACTGTCGCTCAAATTATATTTTGCACCAATTGGTTCTGATTGATAAACAGTAAAGCCTTGCTCAACCCGCTTGTCTACAATATACTTAAATTGAGAGCTGATGCCTGTTATAGCTGAACTATCAAAAGACTCTTCAGGCATACTCCAATGTGTATCTCCAAGATAAAAGAAAGGAGTGCCATCATCATAGACAAAGTACCTTTTATCCTTCATCGTCTTTAGAAAACCATGTTTATAAATATCAAGAGTGCCACGGTAGGGTATACAAATTATTGTCTGAGCAATAGCATGCAATCCGATGTTGGTAATGTCGTTACAAGTTGTTTTCAAGTTCCATTCACCTGGAAATGTTGGCGCAAAGCGAACTTTCCAAACAGAACCTCCATCCCAGAACGCCGGGAGGATAATTTTTTTGCCATCTGGTCCTGAGAAAGTTGCAGTAACTTCAACCTGATTGAAAGGATCTATATAGGTTTTGCTACTGGAAAGCGAAATTTCAATTACATTCCATTGTTCAATACGATAATTCACGGCTGCATTTTTTCCGATATTCCTTTCATTACATGACAAGAACGCCAATGCAATAAGAACACCAACCGCTGAGAAAATTGTCTTCATTTTGTCTTCCTCTTCATTGTTTTCAATACTTCTCCAATTGCCATCAGATGACTGGGATTAGAATATTTATTTCCTGAGATTCCATCATTTTGAAAATTCCGGGGCAAAGTGAACTATTTGTTAAAAGATAGATTTGCAAGTCAAATATAGTTTTATTGTTGATACTTTTCTTTCTTAGTGATTCTCCTTTGAGATCGAAATGATGAGCATTTCCTGTCAATCTGTCCATAATCACTCAAATTGAAAGCGTTGTAGAAATCCGATTGTGTTTCAAGTGGCGACAGGAATATGGCCTATTACAGATGATATCATCAATGTCTTTGCTGTTTTTCATTTCAGCAGGAATCCTAAAGTCTCTCAAAAAAGGTTAAAGCTGGTGTCATGCCGGACCCCAAGGAGGCTGTATCAAAAGTCAATAATACCAGTCATCCTGAACTTCCTGCCTGCTCGCTTGTCAGGCAGGGTTTCAGGATCTCCACGCATTGAATGTCACCCGATCCCGATGTATCGGGACGAAATGACCAAAATTGAGATTGTTTTGACTTTTGGTACAGCCTTATTTGTTGATGCCTGCCAAAGTTTATTCCGCGATATCGTACACCAGCAATACACTTCCGTGCCTGATGAACAACATCTTGTTGAATATGGATGGGTGCGCCCAGTGTGGTCCTTCGCCACCTTTTACCTGAAATGTGCTGATTAGATTCAGGTCGCTGGTGTCGGGTTTTACCAGGGCAACATGTCCGCCTTTTTCTTCATAAAAGTACATCATTCCATCGGCCGAAATAACCGATCCTTTGGTAAACCAGGCTTTCTCCCAGTTGGTCTTTCCGGTTTCCCAATCAACCGATGCCCAGTTTCCGCGGGTATTGTCGAGCATCGTTGAGCCATATATGGCACCATTCAGTAAAACCAAACCGCCATGATGCGTGTCGAGTACATTGTTTTTCCATTTCAGGGAAACCGATTTCCCATCGTCGGCTATATGAAAAAGCATGGCGGGCTGCTCGTTTCCGTAGGTAACAAAAATGTCGCCCTTGTAGAAAAGCGGCGTGTTTGCCGCTTCGCCTTTCCCTTTCTCGGTATGATACTGAATGGTGTTGTAACTCCAAAGAACAGTTCCGTTGGCTGCATCAATTCCGATCAAATCGTCGGACGTTTGAACCAGCACAATTTTCATTCCGGCCCATTCTACCAGCGATGAGGAGGCATACGATTTTGTACCGCCCATGCTTTTACTTTTCCAAAGCAATTCGCCCGTTTCTTTGCTGTAGGCCACAAGGGTTGTCTGATCGCCACCGGTAGTGTACAAAGCAGCGTTGTCGGTTAGGAGCACAGATTCAACACTTCCCCAGTATTGATATTTCCCGTCGAATTCTTCCAGTGGCTTTCGTTTCCAGATTAGTTTTCCCCCGTTTGTGCTCAGGCAAACCAGGTCGCCCATTCCACCAATCAGGTAAATCCGGTCGTTTTCGATGGTTGGTGTTCCCCTGGATTCCGGATAAGTTCTGATCCACGCCCGGCTGTATTCCTGTTCCCAAAGCCGATTTCCCTTCATATCGTATGCCGACAGAACGTCGAGTGAATCGGATTTAAGCCCGGTTACATAGATTACATGGTTGTATACAACGGGTTGCGATAATCCTTTCCCGACGTTTTCGATTTTTAATTTCAACGCTGGTCCATCGGCCGGCCATTTTTTCAACAAATTTGTATCCGGATAAATACCATCGCGGGAAGGGCCTCCCCACTGCGCAATTTCGTTGCCGGGGTTCCATAGAAATGCCGCGAATGTGGTTAAAAGAATCAGGAATAGTTTCATGGAAAAAACGTTTTAGTCAGTTGGTTTTAGTTATCTAAAGAAAAGAAAAAAATATGATTCCGGAATAGCTACCCATCTTGATAAGGTAGTATCAAGAGTAGAAATTTTAAACACGAAGACTCAAAGCCACGAAGAACAACCTTAAATCTTAACCCTCTGCGTCCTCGTGTTTAATTCGTTTGTTTAACTTTTACAGCAGCCTCATTGGCCATTCTATGCCAGTATTGTATTAAGTACTTAATGACGGGAAGTCATTCCGAACTTATTTCGGAATCTGCTGATATTGGATGAGATGCGGAAATACCTGCCAACCGGCAGGCTGGGATTCAGCACGACGATGAATATTTGAAGCTTACACAATACCAGTTCATTTTGTTGGTAAAAGGATTTTCGTCTTTAAAAAGGTTCACTAAGTTGTCCCAAAAGCCATTATTGCCGTCATCCTGAACTTCCTGCCCGCTCGCTTGTCAGGCGGGGTTTCAGGATCTCCACGCATTGACTGTAAATTCGGAATGATCGGGTCTTTGGGCATGTGACTTTTGATACGACAGCATGTTAAAACAGGATTTATATTATTCAATCAGTTTGCCATTCACCACCACATTTTTGAGGGTAATCCCGTCAATCAGCGATTGATTTAGCTCCCCGTTTTCAGCCGTAATGTTCAGGTTACTGAAGGTGAAGTTTTTTAAACTGTCGGCATCCGAAACATCGATGTCTGCAAAAATCTTACACTTCAGGGTAATGTCGCGGAAAGTGACGTGGTTCGAAACCGACACCGGTGGTGTTTCACGTCCCTGCAAATCGAAAAACTGCACCCATGGCTTGGCAAAAACCAGGCGATCGGCTTCGCCGGTAATGTTTTCAACGCGAATGTATTCGTAAAGCTGAGGTGTATCAGGTCGGTTTTTCAGCCACAACACACGTGACGGACCATTGACTTTACAATTGCGCACCAGGATGTTGCGGTTGTGAATGGCCTCGCTGCCGCATGTCACCGCCGAATGGCAAAATCCGAAAGTACAATTCTGAATGATGATATTCAGGTTTGGGCCATTGGTCGTATCCTTATCGGCCCACGGACCTTTGCCGCCTTTCAGGGCAACGGCATCGTCGTTCACTTCCATGTAGCAGCCGCTAATCAGCACATCGGTGCAGGCATCCACATCAATAGCATCGGTGCTGGGCGCTTTAACCGGTTCAACCGGAGAAAAGATATGCAGATTCATTGCTTTTACGCGATTGCAACGGTACAAATGAGTCGTCCAGAATCCGGAGTTGTGCAGTTTTACATCCTGAAGCTGAACATTGTTGCAGTGCTGAATAAATACCAGACGTGGCCGCGACACTTCCAGATTGGTGCATTTCGGATTTTCTTTGCGCCTTTGCCAAAAAGCTTCCCAGTATTTCAACCCGTTTCCGTCGATGGTTCCTTTACCGGTAATCGTAAATCCATCGACTCCATAAGCATTCACTACCGCCGGAAAATAGTCCAAACTTTGTCCTTCCATGCGCGAGGGCATCATCGGGAAATTGGCAATATCGTCGGAGCCCAGCAAAGTGGCACCTTCGCGAACATGCAAATGGGTATGCGGTTTAAAAAACAAAGCGCCGGTTAGGAATCGTCCTTCAGGAATAATAACCACACCGCCACCCTTTGCCGAAGCTTCGTCGATAGCTTTCTGAATGGCTTCAGTATTCAATGTTTGTCCATCGCCCACGGCGCCAAAATCGGTTACAACCAGTTGAGCGCCCAGCGTGTCGGGGTTGATTTTGGTTGTATCGCCAAACCATGCGGAAATTTCTGTTCCATCGGGAAACAGTTCAACAGTCTTTTTCTCCGGATGGTTGCACGAAATCAGCGAAATCAGACAAAGGACCATGGCAGCAGACAGAAATAAATTTTTCATAGCAGGTATTTATTTTCAAATTGCGGTAAAATTACGATTTATTGATTGTGGGCGAATTGTTGTTTGATTATTGAATTGACGGTCATGATGTATTGGTACCCTATATGGATTGTGATTTATTTTTGAAATTGATCGGAGCATACCTTCATGCACAAGGCTGTATAAAATCTTAGAAACTGTTTAAACTTATATTGAATCCACTTCGGGGTTCACAGACTTGTTGGTTAAGTTGTCTCCGGTTTTACTGGAGGTTATTCATAACTTGTCCCGCTTTGCGGGATTCAAGTCTTTCGGACTTGTGGTTCTTTGCAACCCTGAAGGGGTTGAACTTTGACACAAACAATATGAATGAAATGGCTTTCGGTGGTTGTTATATTCGTGGTCACGATGTGGTATGGTTCAATGGGGAATGTACCTAAAATAAAAAAGCAAGGTTTGCGGCCTTGCTTTTTTATATCTTATCGAAAATCAATATTCGTCTTCGTTAAAAAAGAAATCATCTTTGCTCGGATAATCGGGCCAGATGTCTTCAATACTTTCATAGATTTCACCCTCATCTTCAATCTCCTGCAGATTTTCAATAACTTCCAGCGGAGCACCACTTCGGATCGCAAAATCGATTAATTCATCTTTACTTGCTGGCCATGGGGCATCCTCTAATTTCGAGGCTAATTCAAGTGTCCAGTACATATTATTTATAAATTAGAGGTTATAAATTCGGTTTTTTAAACTTTTGCGAATATAACAAAAAATCGCATTCTGCAAACAATTAAAAATTTTATTCCATCATCTCCGGAGACCACAATATTTCCGGTACTTTCTGGTCAAACGACACCTTTCTGGAAAGTACAAAAAGATAGTCAGACAGGCGGTTAATGTATTTAATCAGATTTGCATCCACATCAATATTTTCGGCCAGTTCCACAATGCGTCGTTCAGCTCTCCGGCAAATTGTCCGGGCAACATGGCAAAACGAAGCAGCCTCGCAACCTCCCGGTAAAATGAAGTTATTCAGTTTGGGTAAAACGGTGAACATCTGGTCCATTTCATGTTCGAGCAGTGCCACATCTGCTTCACCCCATGGCAACTGCTTTTTAATCATCAGGGCCGAATCGTCGCTGGCCAGGTGAGCGCCGATCACAAACAATTTATTCTGAATTTTCTGAAGCACTTTGTCGGCGTGTTCGTCCGACTGCATCGAGCGGATCACCCCAATGTACGAATTCAATTCGTCTACCGTTCCGTAAGCTTCGAGCCTGATGTCGTACTTTTTCAATCGTGTGCCACCGATAAGCCCGGTAGTTCCGTCGTCACCGGTGCGAGTGTATATTTGCATAGTTCTCTGTTTTAATTTCTCCATATAACCCGAAACACAGGACTGATGTTTCAGGGTTTTTAGTTGTTTTTTTTGAACGCTGCCGTTTACTTCGTGGTTAATGCGGTGTGAATTAGGTGCAGAATTTTAGTACACCGGATTTTCATTCACGTAGTCGGCTTCTATTTCACCGTCTTTCAACCGGATGATCCGGTGAGCGTGACGGGCGATATCTTCTTCATGCGTAACCACAATAAGGGTATTTCCTTTGCGGTGAATTTCGGCAAACAACTGCATAATTTCTTCCGAAATTTTTGAGTCAAGGTTACCGGTTGGTTCGTCGGCCAGCAAAATGGACGGGTTATTAACGAGTGCACGGGCCACAGCCACACGCTGACGCTGTCCTCCGGAAAGTTCGTTCGGTTTGTGTTCAATACGATCGGCCAGTCCAACTTCTGTCAAGATTTTCTCAGCCTTAACAATACGTTGTTGCTTTTTCATTCCGGCGTAAACCAGTGGCAACATGACGTTTTCGAGCGCCGTATTGCGGGGTAAAAGATTGAACGTTTGAAAAACAAACCCGATTTCCTTGTTGCGGATTTCGGCCAGTTCATCGTCGGTCAAGTGACTGACATCCTGTTTGTTCAGCTCGTAGAAGCCGCTGGTTGGTGTGTCGAGGCAACCGATCACATTCATTAGTGTCGATTTCCCGGAGCCTGACGCTCCCATAATGGCAACATATTCGCCTCTAAAAATGTTGAGTGATACAGAGCGTAAGGCTCTGACTATCTGTGTTCCTACTTTGTAATTCTTTACAATTTTCTCGAGCTTGATTACAGTTTCCATAGTCTGATCAATTTGTTTATGGTGAATTAGTTGGTTTCGGTCTAAGTTAATTACAAAATTATGCTCAAATTCTTTTGGTTTCTTTTCGTCACGTTTGAAAAACATCCATTTGGTCATTTTGTTGTTCATTCCCGAAAAAATCATTTGATGTTTTCAGGCAACGTTCCTCAAACGATAAAAATTGCGCCTCCTTCAAACGGCAGATAATTTTTATATTTGCCCTATGTCAGATTTTCTGGAACAGGATATCAAATTTTTACCGGGCGTTGGTCCACAGCGGGCCGAATTGCTTAAAAAAGAATTGAAGATTTTCACCTTCAACGATTTGCTGTATTATTTCCCTTACAAGTACATCGACCGGACAAAATTCTACAAGATTTCGGAAGTAACAAACAATATGCCATACATTCAGTTGAAGGGGAGCATTTTTCGTTTCGAAACTTCGGGCGAAGGTTCCAAACAAAGGCTGATTGCTCATTTTCGCGACGATTCAGGCGTGATGGAGTTGCTTTGGTTTCAGGGTGTGAAATGGGTGCGGGAAAACATCAGGCCTAATCTCGAATACATCGTTTTTGGCAAGCCAACTGTTTTCTCCGGAAAAATAAACATCGTTCACCCTGAACTGGAACCTGCCGACAACAAACCAATTACTACCGGAGTTTTTCAGGCTTTCTACAACACTTCCGAAGCCATGAAAAAAAAATTTATGACGAGCAAAGCTTTGAATAAATTTCAGTTTAGTTTGGCCGCTACGATCGAAGGCCGGATTTATGAAACACTTCCGCCGGCTTTAATCTCGAAGCTTCGGCTGATGTCGTTGCCTATGGCTTTAAGACAGGTTCATTTCCCTGAAAATCCGAACCTCCTGAAGACAGCCATTTTCAGGTTAAAATTTGAAGAACTCTTTTACATTCAACTCAAAATATTAAGCCTGAAGCATCAGCGCGAAGGCTCATTTAAGGGCTTTGTTTTTTCACAGGTGGGCTACAATCTGAATACTTTTTTCAGCAACTATCTTCCGTTTGAACTGACCAATGCCCAGAAAAAAGTGATTAAGGAAATCCGAAAAGACATGGGCTCCGGAAAGCAAATGAACAGGCTTTTGCAGGGCGATGTGGGTAGTGGTAAAACCTTGGTTGCCCTGATGACTGCGTTGATTGCTTTTGATAATGGTTTTCAGGTTAGTCTGATGGCGCCTACTGAAATTCTGGCCAATCAGCATTATAATTCAATCCTGAAAATGACCAATGGCCTTGGGATTAAAATTGCCTTGTTAACCGGTTCTACTAAAAAGTCGAGACGAACGGTTATTCACGAAGAGCTCGAAAACGGCAGTTTGCAACTGCTGATTGGGACACATGCCTTGATCGAAGACAAGGTGAACTTCAGCAAACTTGGGTTGGTTATTGTCGACGAGCAGCACCGGTTTGGTGTGGCTCAGCGGGCCAAACTCTGGAAAAAGAACGAATTTATTCCGCCGCATGTGTTGGTAATGACAGCCACTCCGATTCCACGCACACTGGCCATGACCGTGTACGGCGATCTGGATGTTTCTGTGATCGATGAATTGCCGCCCGGCCGGAAACCGATTCAGACGCTGCATTATTACGAAAACCGCCGGAAGCAGATTTACGAATTCATGCGCGAACAGGTCGAACTTGGCCGACAGATTTATGTGGTGTATCCTTTGATTAAGGAATCGGAAAAACTTGACCTGAAGAATGTGGAGAATGGCTACGATTTGCTGAAGCAGGTTTTCCCGCGATATTCCATCAGTATGGTTCATGGTAAAATGAGACCTGCCGATAAGGATGCCGAAATGAATTTATTTAAAGAAGGCAAGACGCAAATAATGGTTGCTACTACCGTGATTGAAGTAGGAGTGGATGTTCCGAATGCCTCGGTCATGATTATCGAAAGTTCCGAACGGTTTGGTTTGTCGCAGCTTCATCAGCTTCGGGGAAGGGTAGGGCGTGGGGCTGAGCAGTCGTATTGTTTGCTGATGTCGTCGTACAAAATTAGCAACGAAAGCCGCAAGCGCCTCGAAACCATGGTGCGCACCAACGATGGCTTTGAAATTGCTGAAGTCGATATGCAACTTCGCGGTCCGGGCGATCTGGAAGGAACTCAGCAAAGCGGTATCGGCTTTACCCTGAAAATAGCCAATCTGGGCCGCGATGGTGAAATATTGCAACATGCACGAAATCAGGCTTCCGACGTACTCGATGACGATCCGAAACTGGAAAAACCTGAAAATCAAATCCTGGTTCATAACCTCCTGAAGATGAAAAATACTGAATTTAACTGGAGTTCGATCAGTTAAGATAATCTATTTGCCAGTCAGAGCTTGACTTTGACTCAAACCCCGACTAAGGCCAAAAACCTGACATATTTCAGGAAAGTGGAAAAATGTTTGGGTTATATTTCCGACCCTAAAAAAAATAGCAATATCATGAAGAGAATTATTTTAACATCCGGGTTGATGCTTGTTTTTGCTTTTGGCAGCATGGCTCAAAATGTTGACAAAGGCAAAGTAATTACCGAAGAAAAAGGGAAAGGCTTCTACTACGAAACAATCATGAAAGATGTGAATGCCGTGGAAGAAAAGATGACCGAAAAGGAACCCTATAAACGGTTTATCATGGATCAGTCGGGTATGGATTTACCAAACGATCCGAAGCTATACAAAGCAGTTTGGAGTAATCCAACCGTTTCGCAGGGAAATACAGGTACCTGCTGGTGTTTTTCAACTACTTCCTTTTACGAATCAGAAGTTCTGCGCCTGCACAACAAGAAAGTGGCTATTTCCGAAATCTATTCGGTGTATTGCGAATACATTGAGAAAGCTCGTCGTTTCATTGAAAAACGCGGGGACTCCGAATTTTCTGAAGGTTCTGAAGGAAATGCCATGGCACGAATCCTGAAAATGTACGGTGCCGTTCCTCTGGATGCTTATACCGGTTTGATTGACGGACGAAAGTACCACAACCACGCAAAAATGTACGAAGAAATGTCGGCGTTCCTGAATTCGTTGAAAACGTCGAATGCCTGGAATATGGATGTTGCCCTGGAAACCATCAAGTCGATTATGAATCATTACCTGGGAGTTCCGCCAACCGAGTTTGTGGTTGACGGTAAAACTTACACCCCCGCAACTTACCTGAAAGATTATCTGCAGCTTAATCCGGACGATTATGTCGAAATACTTTCGTACAAACAGGAACCTTTCTGGCAACAGGTGGAATACAAAGTGCCTGACAACTGGTGGCACAGCAAAGATTACTACAATATTCCGCTCGACGATTTTATGAAAGTACTGAAAAGCGCTGTTAAAGCTGGCTACACTTTAAGTATTGGCGGCGATGTTTCAGAAACTGGTTTCAGCCGTGAAACCAATTGCGCCATCATTCCTGATTACGACATTCCGTCGGCTTACATCAACGACGATGCCCGTCAGTTCCGGTTTTCCAACGAAACCACCACCGACGATCACGGCATGCAGTTGATAGGTTACCTCGAAAATTACAAGGGAACCGGCCACGACTGGTACCTGATCAAAGATTCGAGTTCCGGTTCGCGCAACATTGATCCAAACAATCCAAATTTTGGATACTATTTCTTTCGCGACGATTACATCAAGTTGAAAATGATGGGCTTTACCGTTCACAAAGACGCTGTGAAAGATCTCCTGAAGAAATTCAAATAATAGTGTAAAGGCTGTATTGAAAGTTCTAGGTTCAGTCATCCTGAACTCCATGCCCGCTCGCTTGTCAGTCGGGGTTTCCGGATCTTACTGCATTGGAAGTCAGATTCCGAAATAAATTCGGAATGACTCAAGTTGAGATTATTGGAACTTTTAATACAGCCTTTTTTATCTCTCAACAATTGATTTCCGAAAGTTAGTTCGGACATTAATTTTTCGTCATTTTTTACATAAACTTGAATTCTTTGACTCCGTGTTCGGTAACGGAAATTCAATCAGAAATATAAATTCCGACTTTCTATTTAATTTGTTCCCTGAATTGTTTGTATAAAAGCAATTTGATAATAAATTGCCCATTCTGCTGTCAAATGCTAAATTTCAATGAATTGCCTTCTGTTTTTTTAAATTATTGAAGAATAAGTTTGATAATTTATCGATTTTACCGAATTTCAAAAGTGTTTCAAAACAATGATGTTTGTCATGTGTGCCGACAACGCCTTGTTTGTCAAACAGATGAAAAACAAAAAAAAAACGATCTATTTAGAATGATTACAAATAACAAAGTGTGTTTTAAAAATGAAATAGGCCTTCTGCTTAGTTCTTTAAACATCTTTAGATTTGCATGATTTTTAAGAAATCGAGCTACCAATCAGATGGAAGAAAAGGTTTTACATGCGGGTATCGTTCAGGAAGTTTCGGAAAATAAGATAACAGTTGTTATTGTCAATGCTTCAGCCTGTTCATCGTGTCATGCCAATGGTGCCTGCCTGGCATCCGATATGAAAGAAAAAGAAATTGAGATTTCCCGTTTCTCCGGAAATTATCATTCGGGCCAGATGGTTAATGTAGTTGGACGTATATCGCAAGGATATCGCGCAGCATTTTACGGCTACCTGCTCCCGTTTCTGGTTGTTTTTATTACACTTATTCTGGGTGTTTCGGTTACAAAAAGTGAAGGGTTGGCCGGTTTACTGTCTTTGGCTATTTTAATTCCCTACTATGCTGTCCTTTATTTCTTCCGGAACAGAATTAAACGCTCGTTTGAATTCGAAATTTCTGCTATTAACTAATCAAATTGTATGAGTACAATTATCATTTATACTGTTCTCACGCTTAGTCTTATAGGAATATTGTCAGCGATTATCCTGTATTTCGTGGCACAAAAATTCAAGGTGTACGAAGATCCCCGAATCGATCAGGTTGAGGCTGCTTTGCCCGGAGCAAACTGCGGTGGTTGCGGTTATGCCGGATGCCGGGCCTTCGCCGACACCTGTGTGAGCAAAGGAGATCTTACTGATCTTTTCTGTCCGGTTGGCGGAAATGATACCATGGCCGGAGTGGCTGACATCCTGGGAATTGTTGCTGAAAAGAAAGACCCGCGTGTGGCTGTTGTTCGCTGCAACGGAACCTGTGAACACCGTCCTAAAACAAATATTTACGACGGAACGATGTCGTGCGCCATCGCGGCTTCGCTTTACGCAGGCGATACAGGTTGCCAGTATGGCTGCCTGGGTTGTGGCGATTGCGTGACATCCTGCGATTTCGATGCCATTCACATGAATCCGGAAACTGGTTTGCCTGAAGTTGACGACGATAAATGTGTGGCTTGCGGCGCTTGTGTGAAAGCCTGTCCGAAAACGCTGATCGAACTTCGAAAGAAAGCCGCGAAAGGGCGGAAAATATATGTGTCGTGCCGGAACATGGATAAAGGAGCCGTGGCGCGAAAATCGTGCAGCGTAGCGTGCATCGGTTGCAGCAAGTGTGAAAAGGAATGCGCTTACGATGCGATTACCATGGCGAATAACCTGGCATTTATCGATTCTGACAAATGTAAATTGTGCCGCAAATGTGTATCGGTTTGTCCGACTAATGCGATTATCGAATTGAATTTTCCACCGCGAAAAATAACAGTTGCAGAACCGGCCAAAGTGGTTTCAGAAAAAGTTAAACCAGACGAAACCGCTGTAAAAGCAGCAGAAATTAAACCTGAATCTTCTGAAAATTAAGTATTGGGAGGAATATTGTGCTAAAAACATTCAAAATAGGAGGGGTTCATCCGGCTGAAAATAAACTTTCAGCCCAAAAAGCAATCGAATTGCTTGCTCTTCCAAAATCCGTTTTTATACCTGTGGGCCAGCATATTGGCGCTCCGGCCGAAGCCATTGTTCAAAAAGGCGATCAGGTTAAAGTTGGTCAGCTCATTGCCAGATCTTCAGGTTTTGTATCGGCTAACATTCATTCTTCTGTTTCCGGAACAGTGAAAAAAGTGGAGGTTGGTCCCGATACTTCAGGATACCCGAAAAAGGGAATTTATATTGATGTGGAAGACGACATTTGGGAAGAAACTATTGATCGAAGCAGTGATGTCAAAACTGAAATAAATCTTGATTCTGCTGCTATTCTGGCCAAAATTCAGGAGGCCGGAATTGTTGGTTTAGGTGGTGCAACTTTCCCGACTCACGTGAAACTGATGCCTCCGAAAGGAATGAAAGCTGAAGTTTTGCTGATCAATGGTGTAGAATGTGAACCCTACCTGACTTCCGATCACCGGATGATGCTGGAGCATGGCGCTGAACTGGTGGTAGGTATTCAATTGTTGATGAAAGCGCTAAACGTGACTTCGGCTGCCATTGGAATTGAAAATAATAAGCCTGACGCCATTGATAAAATGAACAGCCTGGTTGTCGGGCACTCCGATATTTCAGTGGTGCCACTGAAAGTAAAATATCCCCAGGGCGGCGAAAAACAATTGATCAAAGCGGTTACCGGGCGCGAAGTTCCATCAGGAGCTCTGCCGATTTCGGTTGGAGCAGTGGTGACCAACATTGCCACTACGTTCGCAGTGTACGAAGCCGTTCAAAAGAACAAACCATTGTTCGAGCGGGTGGTCACTGTGACCGGAAAATCGGTTCAGAATCCGGCGAACTTTAAGGTCAGAATTGGCACTTCCATCAGCGAACTGATTGAAGCTGCTGGCGGACTTCCGGAGAATTGCGGAAAGATTATCAACGGCGGCCCGATGATGGGAAAAGCCGTAACAAATACCGAAATCCCTGTAACCAAAGGTACTTCCGGTGTGTTAATGATGCCGGAAAAAGAGGCAACGCGCGAGGTGATGCAACCGTGTATTCGTTGTTCACGCTGTGTGTCAGTATGCCCAATGGGCCTTGAGCCGTATTTGCTGATGACCGTTTCAGAAAAGCAAATCTGGGATAGAGCCGAAGTTGAACGGGTAATGGATTGCATTGAATGTGGATCGTGTAGCTACACCTGCCCGGCCAATCGTCCTTTGCTCGATTACATCAGGTTGGGAAAAGGTAAAGTTGGAGCGATTATTCGGACGAGAAAAAACTGATAAACAGGTTATAAATAGTCATTTTAGTCATTCGTTGCAGAAAAGTATATTTCCGTTTTAATGACTATGAATGACTTAATGACCATAAATGACTTTGATTAGTAAAGTATAAAATTCAACAGTTAACCAATGGCTAAACTTTTTACAATATCTCCTTCGCCGCACATTCACTCGGGCGAATCGGTGAATAAAATCATGTACAGCGTAATTCTCGCGCTGGCACCTGCTTTTATCTGGTCGATAGTCATGTTCGGCATCGATTCAGTGCGGGTGATGCTGATTGCAGCCGCAGCTTGCGTTGCGTTTGAGTTTTTGATTCAGAAATTCATCCTGAAAATTACCCCTCAAATCAAAGATGGTTCGGCTGCATTGACCGGAATTTTACTCGCATTCAATGTCCCGGCCTCAATACCCTCCTGGATGCTGATTGTTGGTGCGTTGGTTGCTATCGGAATCGCCAAAATGCCCTACGGTGGGCTGGGAAACAATCCATTCAATCCGGCGCTTGTTGGCCGGGTGTTTATGCTCATTTCTTTTCCGGTGCAAATGACCTCATGGCCGGCAATTAGTTCTTCCGGAGTTGACGCCGTAACCACAGCAACGCCGCTTGCGCTCCTGAAAGAAGGCATTAAAAACGGACAGCCCGTTGCAGAAGTTTTGAAAAACTTACCCACCAACATGGACTTATTCATGGGTAATGTTTCCGGATCGCTGGGTGAAATATCTGTTGCTGCACTGCTTATTGGCGGAATTTTTATGCTGGTCCGCAAAATCATTACCTGGCATATCCCGGTGTCGGTGTTGGGTTCGGCAGCTATTTTCTCCGGAATATTCTGGCTGATTAATCCTGACCGGTTTGCCGATCCGATGTTTCAACTGATGACCGGAGGACTTGTTTTGGGCGCCATCTTTATGGCCACCGACATGGTGACTTCGCCCATGAATCCGAAAGCGCAAATTATTTTTGGTTGCGGAATTGGTGTTCTCACCATTCTCATTCGGGTTTGGGGTGCTTATCCTGAAGGCGTTTCGTTTGCCATTCTGATTATGAATGCGCTGGTGCCACTGCTCAACCGGTTTGTGAAACCCAAGCGATTTGGCGAAGTGAAAGTTCAACCCGTAAAAGGCTAAGATCATGGCAAAAAAAGAATCGAGTTTTATCAACATGACGATTGCACTTTTCGTCATTACAGCTATTGCGGGACTGGCATTGTCGGCAGTTTATTCAGTCACCAAAGAACCCATTGCAGCCTCGCAGCGGGCCAAAATTAACAATGCCATTAAAATGGTCATTCCTGAATTCGAAACCATTTCGGATACCATTCTGAAGCCGGATGACGGCAAGGACAGCATTAAAGTTCATCGGCTGCTAAAAGGAACTGAAAGTTCAGGAAATGCAGTTGAAACATACACCGACAAAGGTTTTGCGGGACATTTCACCCTAATGGTTGGCTTTTTGCCCGACGGTTCAATCAGCAACATTGAAGTGCTGGAACACAAGGAAACACCGGGGCTTGGAACCAAAATGGCTTTGCCTGCTTTCAAGGATCAGTTCAAGGGATTGAAAATAGCTGACCTTCCGGGAGGAAAACTGAAGGTGAAAAAAGATGGCGGAACTGTGGATGCCATTACTGCAGCAACGATCAGTAGCCGTGCATTTTGCGACGCTGTTAACCGTGCAGCCGAAATCAACAAAAAAGGAGGAAAACAATGAACCAGCTTGATAATTTTACGAAAGGATTTTTCAGGGAAAACCCAATTCTGGTGCTGCTTTTAGGAACTTGTCCTACTTTGGCAGTCACTTCCTCGGCTATAAACGGTTTGGGAATGGGCCTGGCTACTACATTCGTACTTTTCATGTCGAATGTTTTTATCTCGATGGTGAAAGGATTTGTACCCGATAAAGTTCGTATTCCGGCCTTTGTGGTGGTTATTGCTAGTTTCGTAACCGTGGTCGATTTGCTGATGCAGGCTTATACGCCAGCTCTGTCGAAACAGCTTGGGATTTTCATCCCGTTGATTGTGGTCAATTGTATCGTTCTCGGTCGTGCCGAAGCGTTTGCTGCAAAGAATACTGTTTTCTCCTCATTCATCGATGGGCTTGGGATGGGACTTGGTTTTGCCATGGCGCTGACAGTCATTGGAGGAATTCGTGAAATGCTCGGCGCAGGATCTATTTTTGGCTACAAGTTTATAGCTCAGGGAGCCGATGGAATCCTGGTTTTTATTCTGGCTCCGGGTGCATTCATTACGCTGGGTTTCCTGATTGCCATTCTGAAAAAAGTAAATAAATAATCCTCCAAAACTCGAATCATGGAATATGTAATCATCATTATATCAGCCATTTTTGTCAACAACATTGTATTGTCTCAGTTTCTGGGGATTTGTCCGTTTCTCGGCGTAAGTACAAAAACCGAAACGGCAATTGGCATGGGAGCTTCGGTTCTTTTTGTCATGACACTCGCGACCATTGTGACCTATTTGGTCCAAATGTACGTTTTGGTGCCGCTTAACCTTGCGTTTCTCCAAACCATCAGTTTTATCCTCATTATTGCTGCGCTCGTTCAGATGCTCGAAATTATCCTGAAAAAAGTAAGCCCTTCACTCTATCAGGCACTTGGAATTTATTTGCCTTTGATCACGACCAATTGTGCCGTACTTGGAGTGGCTATTTTGGTGATTAAAAAGAGTTTCAATTTGACCGAATCGGTTGTTTTTACAGTTGCAACAGCTATTGGTTTTGCCTTGGCTTTGGTTATTTTCTCCGGAATTCGCGAACAGCTTGCGCTAGCTGATGTGCCAAAAGGAATGAAAGGCATTCCAATTGCATTGGTAACTGCCGGTATTCTGGCCTTGGCTTTTATGGGTTTCGCCGGACTGGTATAGGAAATGAAGAATTTTGAATCTTGAATGATGAATGGAAATTTCAAGTATTCAGGATCGTAATAAAATATGGAGCAGCTTGAACTGAGCTGCTTTTTAATTTTCAGGATGAAAAAATCAAGGTCTGAGAGTGTTCAGTTTCGGCTTTTTAAATGTGTTAAAACCTCGCTTCCGCAGGGGACTAAAACAGCCATTTGGTTATTGAAATTAACCATTCCGGTTTCGTTTGCCGTATTTCTGCTCAATATTTTCGGCTTCTTAAATGTGATCGCCGGTTGGGTTGCTCCGCTTTTTAAGCTGATCGGTCTCTCGGGGCAGGCTTCTGTTGTATTGATTACAAGTATTTTTACAAATATCTATTCGGTTATTGCGGTAATGACTACCCTTGGAACCGGCCATCGGGAAGGAACTATTCTGGCTGTGATGTGTTTGATTTCGCATGCACTGATTGTTGAAACAGCCATTCAGAAAAAGACCGGATCGAAACCGTGGCGAATGATCTTAACGCGCCTGACTGCTAGTTTTATTGCTGCCTGGGGGCTGAATCTGGTACTTCCGGCTGAAGAAGGTGGGCTCGCACAAATTCATGCACAAGCAATAACTACCTTTGTTCCTGCTTTTCTCCACTGGCTGAAAGACATGGCCATTACTTCGGTTCGGATTCTGGTACTTGTTAATTTGCTACTTATACTTCAACGCATTCTGAATGAATTTGGACTGATCAAATGGATTCTGATGCCATTCATTCCTTTGCTTCGTGTGTTGGGATTACCAGCCAATACTGGATTTCTATGGATGGTTGCCTACACGCTTGGACTTTCGTACGGTGGTGCCATCATGATCAGTCAGTCGGAAGAGGGTAAACTGAGCCGTACGGATGCTGATTTACTCAATCACCACATTGCTGTTTCGCACTCGCAATTGGAAGACCCGCTTTTGTTTGTGTCTATCGGGTATAATTACGCATGGTTGTTCATTCCCCGAATTCTACTTGCGATGGCTTTTGTGTGGATCAGACGGTTTGAGATTTGGATCAAAAAGAAAAATGTTGTTCCCGAATTCAGGACCGAAAGCAGGATTTAACAAATTTTCAGTTCTTATAACAATCAATTTAGATTTTGAATCCTAAATTTGGTTGAGCAAACTTTCATGGTTACCACTTAATATTCAGGAGAAATGACAAACACGAAATCACAACACATTCTCAATACCTCTTCAAACCTGCTTGGTTTTTGCCTGATCGTTTTAACTTCACTCAAAATTTCGAAGTTAAGTGAATTGTCGAAGATTGATGAACTGACGGGCGTCGCATGTATATTACTGATAAGCAGTTGTCTCCTTTCTTTTCTTTCGATCCGTACATCAAGGCCAAAACTAAATACACGATACGAAGTGGTAGCCGACTATGTTTTTATTGTGGCTTTGGTGCTGGTTTTTATCATCACTTTTTTGGTGGCATTTTCCATCTTGTATTAAAATATCCTTCAAAGCATAATTTCTGATAAAAAATCCCTCCCGGTTTTTACTCCGGAAGGGATAACACACAAACAATTCCTAAACCAACAATAAACCAATTATTTAATTTCTAATGTTTTTCCTTTTAATTTGATGCGGCCGTTCAGTGTCCCGGTAGTAGCTGCATCGGCTGATCCGGTGAATCCGGGCTGTTTGCCACCAACTGCTACCGTGAAATATCCAGGTTCAATAACAAGTTTGTCCTTTTCATTAATCATCGAAAGCTGGCGCGGTTCAAGTGTAAATTCAACAATCTGCGATTCACCTTTTTTCAGCGAAATTCGTTTGAACCCTTCCAGTTGACGGATCGGGCGTGGTGTTGAAGCTTTCTCGTCGGTCAGGTACAGCTGAACAACTTCATCGCCATCGCGGTCGCCTGAATTGGTCACTTTTACGGAAACAGTTATTTTATCTCCAACATTTGCCAATTCAGGCAAGCTTAAGTCTGAATAGGTGAAGTTGGTATAACTCAACCCATAACCAAACGGATAAAGCGGAGTTTGGTGGAAATAGCGGTAGGTTCGGCCTTCCATATTGTAATCTTCAAAAGGCGGCAACTGATCAATCGATTTGTAATAAGTAACAGGCAAGCGTCCGGCCGGATTGTAATCGCCAAACAAAACGTCGGCCACAGCATTTCCACCGTCCTGTCCGGGATATCCGGCAGTTAGGATGGCATCCATATTTTCGGCGGCGTAATTTACCGAAAGAGCACTTCCGTTAATCAGTACCAGTACGGTTGGTTTTCCGGTAGCTTTGATGGCTTCCATCAATGTTTCCTGAGCTTTGGGCAGGTTCAGGTGAGTTCGGTCGCCCCCTTTAAAACCGTCAACCTGTATAGGCATTTCTTCACCTTCAAGTCTCTGGTTCAGGCCTAAAACAAGTACAACCACATCAGCTTTTTTAGCTGTTTCAACAGCTTCAGCAAGCATATTTGGATGAGGTGTTGCCCAGAGTAGGCTTGCGGTTCCGTCGCCATGGTAGTTGCGGTAATCGAAAACCAGCTTGTATCTTTTGCCTGTTTCTAAGGTGAATTTTTTTGAACTATGGAATGCGTGGTGCTCATTGTCACCGCCAATTACTTCCTTGTCATTCAGATAGATTTTAAAATTTGGCATGCTCCACAGGCCAATTTCGTAGTCGCCGGTTTGAGGAACTTTCAGGTATGTTGTCCAGCGGATGGAATAATTGTCAACCGGCATCCGCGGATCAGGAGTGCCCGTTTCCCAGTAAAAATCCACATTGTCGTCAACGCGGGTAAATAAAGGTTTACCTGACAGACTATCGTTGGCAAAATATTCGCCCAAAGCGCCCTGTTTTCCATCCTCGGTTTCCAGGTAAATGGAAGGGATTGGAGTTAGCTTGAAAATGCCGTCGGCCAGTTCGCTGCCTTGCGCATAAAGAACTTCAGCCTGTGGTTCAATTTTGTTTTTTATACCCTGAAGTACGGTTACCGGATGCGACGGAATTCCGTTGTAATTTCCCCAAAGTGATTCAATTTCGTCGGCATTTGGACCAATAACTGCTACTTTGCCCAAATCTTTTTTCAGGGGTAAAGTCTTATTTTCATTTTTCAGGAGAACAATACTTTTTTGCGCGGCAATACGGGCAAGGTTATCGTGCGCCGGGTTATCGTTTACCGAGAACGGAATTTGCGCATAAGGAACAATCGAATCCGGATCGAACATGCCTAGCTTCATCCGTGCCATCATCAGCCGTCCTGCTGAAATATCAATATCTTTTTCAGTAATTAATCCACGTTTAAAAGCTTCAGGAAGAGAATTGTAGCTGTTTCCACATTCCAGATCAGTTCCCTGTTTAACTGCCATTGCCGAGGCTTCAGCAGCATCCTTTGCAATTTTGTGATACTGCCAAATATCGGCAATCGCCCAGCAGTCGCTCACTTCGTAACCCTGAAAACCCCATTCGTTGCGCAAAATTCCAGATAATTCGGTGCTGGCGCAACAGGCTTGGCCATGCAAACGATTATACGCGCCCATGACGGAATAAACACCTCCGTCGACAACCAAGGTCCGGAATGCAGGCAGATAAGTTTCGCGAAAATCGCGCTCGCTCACTTGGGCATCGAACACATGCCGCGAGGGTTCCGGCCCCGAGTGAACGGCAAAATGTTTGGCTGTGGCAACTACTTTCAGGTATTTGGGATCGTCGCCCTGCAAGCCTTTAACGAACTGTAATCCAAGTTGTCCGGTGAGATACGGATCTTCGCCATAGGTTTCGTGACCGCGGCCCCAGCGTGGATCGCGAAAAATATTGATGTTTGGCGACCAGAAAGTAAGGCCCTGGTAAATATCCCGCATTCCGCGACGAACAAATTCGTGATGTTTTGCCCGCGCTTCGTCTGAGATTACAGAAGCAACCTGGTGAATCAGGTCAGTATCCCACGAAGCGGCAATGGTTATTGACTGGGGAAAAACGGTCGCATAACCGGCACGCGCT
Organism: Prolixibacteraceae bacterium; assembly: GCA_963677955.2. GTDB lineage: Bacteria > Bacteroidota > Bacteroidia > Bacteroidales > Prolixibacteraceae > Aquipluma. The sequence continues at coordinate 294,325 of CAXXQR010000001.1, read as the reverse complement.
ACACCATGCAAACATTCGTTCCACCAGTTGTATTCAGGTATTCCAAGCCGTTTAATGGCCGGTGAGGTATACAACATTTGCTGCATTTTCTCCTGAAGAGTCATTTCAGAGAGCAGGCTTTCAACTCTTTCCTGAAAAGATAATCTGGTGTCTTGAAATTGATAGCGTGTTTGCGAAATTCCAACCAAAGGGAACAAAGCGATGATTAGAAAATACAGTCTTAGTTTCATAGATATTATATTTAATTATACTGGTCTGGTCTGGTCTGCAAAACTACAAAATGAAATGAAATTTCCAAAAGAAAAGGAGAATCCTGTTCGTAAATTGAGAAAAATTCTAAAATCGGAGGAATCCGGATTTTGGATTTCTGTTTGTAATTGATTAAAATGACAGGTTTCATTTTAAAGCTTAGTCCAAATAAACTTCAGTTTTTTCGCCTCTAAAGTATTCGAACATCAGGTGAATTTGCGAAGGAATGTTTCGGGGCAATGAAAGTTCAGGTAAATTATACTCATCAAACCAGGCTGCGTCGTCGGTTTCAGCGCCACTTGAAATTTCAGTTCCCATTGGTTCGCAGCGCACAAAGAGTTTGTACACATATTCGAATTCCGGAATCATTTTCTGCGCGGTCTTGTCCATAACGGCGAGCAGCCGGCTGGCTTTAACCTTCAACCCGGCTTCTTCAAAACATTCCTTTTCAGCAATCTGACTCGGCGAATATCCTACATCGGCCCAGCCACCGGGTAAGGCCCAACAGCCGTCTACTTTTTCCTGAATGAGCAAAATTTTACCTTCCGGATTAAAAACTACGGCTCGAACATCAACTTTCGGAGTTTTATAACCGGCATTTTCCTGAATAATGGGTTTGATTTTTTCTACCGGAACGTCGGTGATCTGCTGCATCATATCGAGACAAATCTCCTGAATTTCTTCGTAACGTTCGCGGTCATAATTGATGTTTGTGTATTCCAGTCCGATTTCGGCCAGCGCCTGAATTCGTTTGAGTTGATCGAAAAAGCTGAGACTCATGCGATTTTTGATTAAAGGTTATTCAATTCCTCAATAAATTCGGCGAGCGAATGATTTAAACTGAAATTCTCCGGATATTATTCAGCCTCTTTTTTTGCAGGAACCTGATTTTTTTGATCGGGTAGAGCAGTTTCTTTTTCTTCCGGATAATTAAAAATATCCTCCTTGTTTTTGGGCCTTATTTCAGCCTGCCACTTGAATCCGGGCAGTAATTTGTCGGCTTCTTCAAGTTCGCCGAGCGGCTTAAGTTCACCATCAGGAGATTTGATAAAGGCAATTTTTTTGACCTTCCCTTTGTCCATGTATATGGTAATGTTGCTGCTTTCAGCTTTGTTGAGCCCGATTATTCCGGTTTTATCGCGGGCGTAATAGTTGGATTGCCCGTTTCCGTTCACATCAATTTTGTCCAATTGATTGTTCCTCACAAAACCCGTCATATTTTTACCTTTAATCTGGTTAAACCTCAGGCTGTCGTCTTCCATGGCGATAATGAAGGCGTCATTTTTCATATTGATTTGTGCACGGTCCTTGCTTTTATTTACTATTTCAATAAAATCGGCAGTTATTTGGTTGTTGTCTGACCAGATTACCGGGTCTTTATAAAGCTGTATCGTTGAATCTTTTGACCAGTACGCCAACGAATCACATTTTCCCTGAAAATCTGTTCGGTAGAACCGAACCCGATGGTAGGCAAGCACCAGTCGGGGATTTTTCGTCGTGTCGGCCTGTAAACTGTCAGTTGCTGCAATTTGCGGAACTATAAGCGGGGATTTAAGTGAATCAGTTGCCAGCGAATCAACTGCCAATGATTCCGGATCGGGAGTTTTTATCGATAGTGAATCCTTGATCGTAGTCGGCTTCTCCCGAATTGAGTTTGGTTTTTCCTGCAAGTTCGGTATTTTTTTCTGTGCACTTGCCCGATCAATTTCTGATTTTTTACCCTTTGTTGTGTCGGGCATAGTTTCCAGAATATCGGCGTGCAGGTAAAGCGAATCCTTATCAGAATATTGAATAAGTACAGCCGAATCGGTTGCTGACGCAATTTTAGTAATATCGTTGTAATTCACCATATTTCCCCTGACGATAATGCGATTTTCAAAATCTTCGATGTCAGCATGTCCCATTGCACGGCCTTTCCCACTATGCTTGTTGTAATAAATCGAATCAGCTTTTACCTTTTGTTTGGCATTCCATATTACCGGATTTTTAGTAAGTGTGGCATAGCCTTTCATACTGTCGTACATTCCGGATTCTGCATATAGAGTGTCTTTCTCGTTAAAAATATGCGTTGGGCCTTCAATCATTACATTTTTCGTGGACGTAAAGTAGATGAGTGTATCCGATTTGATTTTGTAATCTTTTGTCACTCCATCGACATTTTTTTTGAAGTAGGCCTTCTTTTCGTTTACATAGTACAAACCTATTATTGAACTTAAAATGTTTGTCGAATCTTTAACAGTTCCTGAATATTTGTAGGAGGCAAGGTCGTTGCTCATGGAATAGTCCAGCGAATCCGTGGTAAGCGTCATTTTGTTGTCGATCAGTTTTACATTCCGGCGTGCCTTGGCCAACTTGCTGTTGCCGTTGTAGTTGATAAAATCGGCAAACATATTCAAGGTATCGCCACGAACGATGTGAACGTTGCCGAACGCATCGACAGTATTGTTGTCGTAGTTATACAAACTATCGCACCACATCAGCGCCCCGTCAACTCTAATTTTTACGTGTCCAATCAAACGTTGGGCATTAGCAACTATCTTGGAATTGAATGAAAGATCGTCACTTTGCAGAATTTCAACCTTTTTTTTCGTTTGTGCGTCAATTTTTCCTGAAAAAGCAAGAAATCCTGTGAGTAATGTGATCAATATCAGACTTCTGCCTGAGTGTGTGTACATAGTTTTTCTGATCATTCAGTTTATTGCATCAATTCCGAAATAATGTCCTCAACCGAAAGGTTTTCAGCTTCGGCTTTGTAGTTTTTAATTACACGGTGACGAAGAATGCTTACAGCCACTTTTTTGATATCATCAATATCCGGAGAATATTTTCCCTGTAAGGCAGCCAGTGTTTTGGCGCCCAAAACCAGGTATTGCGACGCGCGCGGACCAGCTCCCCATTTCAGGTATTTGTTACTGATTGGCGCTGCCATTTCAGTATTTGGCCTGGTTTTAGCCGATAATCCAACCGCATATTTCAATACATTTTCGTTAACGGGAACTTTCAAAATCAAATCCTGAAAATAGCGGATTTCTTCCTTTGAAATGATTTCTTTTAAATGTGTTGAAAAATCGGATGTCGTATTTTTTACAATGGTTAGTTCATCTTCAAACTTTGGATAATCGAGCCAGATGGAAAACATGAAGCGGTCGAGCTGAGCCTCGGGTAGGGGATAGGTTCCTTCCTGCTCAATCGGGTTTTGTGTGGCCAGAACAAAAAATGGTTTGTCAAGCACATATTTTTGCCCTGCAGCAGTAACCGATCTTTCCTGCATAGCTTCGAGCAGCGCGGCCTGAGTTTTTGGCGGCGTGCGGTTTATTTCGTCGGCCAGGATAATGTTGGCAAAAATTGGCCCGCGAATAAATTTGAATTCACGGTCTTTGTCCAGGATTTCGGTTCCAATTATATCCGACGGCATCAAATCCGGCGTAAACTGTATTCGTTTGTATTGAAGTCCAAGCACTTCGGAAATGGTGTTGACCAAAAGTGTTTTGGCTAATCCGGGAACGCCAATCAACAAACAGTGCCCACGGCTAAATAACGAAACCAAAACCTGATCGATGATTTCGTCCTGACCGTAAATGCGTTTTTTTATTTCGGAACGTAGCTCGCCAAATTTTTGGCTAAGCCCGTTTACAGCTTCAACTTCGTTTTTATAGGTCATTTTTTGTTTTCTAAGTTCGATACAACATCTTTTTCGACTTTGGCGCCAGATACGTTTTGATTGTAAAAAGCTGCAAATTGTTTTGCAGCTTTTTCTCAGTTTATATCTTCAGCTTTCTCCCTGCTTCGGTCTCTTCGCCCTTTGCTATTTAATCCAGCCGTTGTATTTGAAATTACAATTAATATACGTGTCGTCAATGTGAACATACGTTCCTGACTGTTTTTCACGGATCCAGTTGTCGAGTGTTTTTTCCTTTTTCGAACTCATGTATAAATTGCTGAGTTCAACATAGTCTTCTTTTAGATTAGCCTTGTGTGCCGGTGTTTTTTTGAGGAGTTTCACAATTTTATACACTGGTCTCTGCTTGTCGTCAAGAGTTTGGAATGGCTTCGAAATTTCATTCACATTCATCTGGGTGATAATTTTACTGACGTCAGGATCGAGTTCACTCAGTTTCCATTTGGCATCGCCTGTTTCAGGATTAATAACTACACCGCCGTTGTTGCGCGAATCTTTGTCCCAAGACCAGCGCAATGCAGCTTCTTCGAATTTAACTGTGCCTTTGCGGATAAAATCAGCAATACTGTCAATCTGGCTATAGGCCTTTTCCATTTCTTTTGACGAAACTTTGGGTTTCATCAGGATGTGCCTTGTTTTAATCTGTTCACCTTTTCGATCCATAACCTGGATAATGTGGTAGCCAAATTCACTCTTTACTACGTTCGAAATTTTATCGCCTTTCAGGTTAAAAGCTGCTGCAGCATAAGCCGGATCAAGCTGACCGCGGCCCATGTAGTCCAATTCACCTCCATTACGGGCCGAACCCGGATCTTCGGAATAAATTACGGCAAGCGGTGCAAATCCACTTTCGCCACTTTCGATCCGGCGTTTCAAATCGCGCAAAGTAGCTTTAATGCGGTCTTCTTCTTCGAGGCTGATGAGTGGCTGAACTGTGATTTGCGCATATTCAATTTGTGCATCAATTTCCGGAATTTCAGCTTCAGGCAAATTTTTGAAATGGTACCGAACTTCTGCTGGCGAAATAGTTACTTTGTCCAGAATCTTTCCCTGCATTTGCTGAGTCATTTGCTGGTTGCGGATTACTTCTTCCAAATCGGCTTTAATGTCGACAATCGACTTTTTGAAATAGGCTTCAACTTCTTTTTCCGAACCCAAATGCGAGGTGAAGTATTGAATTCGCTGATCGAGGTTTTGATTTATCTGGCTGTCGCTTACCGTAATTGTGGTATCGAGCTCTGCTTCTGCCAAAAGGAGTTTTTCAACCAGTAAATTTTCCAGAATTTCACACTTCATATCGCCATCTGTGGTTATTCCCTGCGCCTGTTGTTGCTGGTACATGGCTTCAATATCCGATTTCAGGATAATGTTTTTTCCAACGACGGCAACAATCTGGTCAACAACTTTATCTTGTGCTTTGGTTTGATTGCTGTATACAATGCAACCCGACAGGATGAATAAACCAATTAGTTTTCTGATCATAAACGATTATTTTTTTATTTTAAATAGTTTCACTTTATTGTTGTCAAGACCTTCCTTGTAAACGTCTTTATCAATTTGCTTAATAAACTCAATTTTTTGCTTGCTCAGTATCAGGTTCCTGATATCGTTTTGAACGTATTCGATAGGCGAAACCTGTCCGGCCAACCTGTAATCGCGGATGCAGACAATATAGTAATAATTCATATCACTGCTTTCCATGAACCGGTTTCTTTGCAGAAAGCGGTTTTGGTCGGTAATTTCTTCCGGCGTGTTTTTCAGAACCAAATCGGCAGCCACCCATTGGTCGTTAAACCGGTCGTACGCTTTGGCATAACTCATGCAATATTCGTTCAGTTTAGCTTCACTTTCCTGATCATCGGAGGCACACAAATCTTTAATGTTCTCGGGACTCGAAACTTCAACCGGAACTTTAATGTAAATAGCTTTTACAATGTTTCGGTTCAGGATGAAGCTTTCCTTGTGATCGTTAAAGTATTTTTCGATGTCGGTTTCACGAACCGTTGTATCCATTTTTTGCTTAACCAGCTCTGCTTTATAGCGGTATACCAATAACGAACTGCGGTATTCCTCCAACTCCTTGTTTACGTCTTTCATTTCCGATGTCAGGTTTTCCTCGGCTTTCATAAGCAAAAGTTCGCGCTGCACCCATTTTTTGATGTAATCATCGGCCCAAAGTGTGCTGTCGGTTTCATCAAGGTAATTTGGGATATTATCCGACAATTCTTTCAGCGTAAGCACATTGTTGCCCACTTTGGCAACAGGTTCACCTTTCTCAACAAACAGACTGCAGGCTGTTAGCACAAAAATTAACGAAATAATATATGCACCAGTTTTGATCATTCAATCGCCGGAATTTTCTTGAGCACCCTTTTATTTATTACAACCGGATATTTTTTATGCAGAGAAGCAATCCATTCTTTTTCAATTTCGTCCTGAAAGTCGGAAGAATACAATCCCCACGCGTCTTTCAGGTCTTTTAATTCGTTCTTTGCAATTTTTCCGTGGACAAAGGTAGTAGTTTCGTCAAAACCCGCAGGTTTTGGGCCACTCCAAATGAAATAATCTACCACCGGATTATCACCTTTTTCAACAGACACATCGGTAATTTTTACCGACTGATTGGTTTTTGTATTGAAAATATCACTGATTTCGTCCTTGCTCATTTCTTTTTGATCGAGCATGGTTTCAATTTTTGTGCGGGTTTCAGCATCTTTTGCTTCAATAATCAAACCCTTAAAACGGTCGTTCCAGTAGTATTTTTTCGTGGTATGGTCAAAGTAATTCTGTAAACGGGCAGTATCGGCCGAGGCTGCATCCCATATTTTATCTTTCGAAATATTGAAAAGAAGTATCCCGTCGTGATATTCCTGGTATATACGTGCAAAATCCGGATGCTTTCGCTCAAGTTGCGAATCCTCGTAGGCCAAAAGCTTCAGGTTGATAAATTTGTCGAGTCTTGCCTTTAAATCAGCCTCCTGATTTTTTGTTGCCGGAGAATAATTCTGACTTTTCAGATAATCGATAAAATCACCGGATGTGTATTTCAGATTGGCAAATGTGAAAAGTGAATTGCCTTTTTCCTGACTTTCCGGAGAAAATAAACCGGCACTTTTAACCGAATCGGATACTACAGCCAAAAGTTTGTTGAAGTTTTTTTCGTCAATGTTTAAATGATATTCGACACGCAATTCGCGATCGAAAGCCTCGTCGCTGTATTTACTGATCGATGGATTTTTCTTGATTTTGTCTTCGAGTTCGGGGCGCAGTTTATCGAAACTAAGTGTTTTGCGCAGTTCGAGGCGTTTGATAATGTGCCAGCCATACGGGGTGCGGATTACAGGCGAAATATCGCCGTCGCTTTTTAATGCGAACGCTGCTTCGGCAAATGCTGGAATCATGTTGGTTTGTGTAAACCAATTTAAAATTCCTCCGGATGGCGCCGACTGTTTATCGTCGGAATATTTTTTGGCCAGTTCGGCAAAATCGGCTCCGGCAACAGCTTTTTGCCAGATACTGTCGGCTGAAAGTTTCAGTTTTGCAATTGTTTCTTCGCTCGCTTGCTGTGGAAACATTTTCATGATGTGTGCCACTTTGAGTTCTCCCGGAGCCACACGCTCGTCGTGAACCTTAATCAGATGATACCCAAAACGTGTGCGAACGATTTCAGAAACCTGTCCGACTGGTGTTTTATAGGTCATGTCTTCAAATGGATAAACCATCTGGAAAGCGCCGAAGTATCCGAGCAAACCTTTGTTCTGTGCGGCCGATGGATCTTCGGATAATTTTGCAGCTGTTTCGTTGAAGTCGGCTCCATCTATTATTTTAGTACGCAAATCGTTAATTTTATTCCAGGCTGCCAGCGTGTCAGCAGGCGTGGTGTCCGGCGCTACCCGAATGAGAATGTGACTGGCTTTTCGCTCATACAAGGTGCGGTGATATTCTGTCTGTACCATTTCGTCGTTAAATGCTACGTTGGTCATGTAGGGTTTGACCAATTCCTTCCGGTAGCCTTTCAATTCGTCGACAAAAGCTTTTGCCGTATCGTAGCCAAGCCTTTGGGCTTCCAGTACTTTGAGTTTGAAGTCGATGTAAAGTCCGAGATAATCAGTTGGAGTCTTTTTATCTTTTTCGTACAGAATGTTTGAATTGTTTTTGCGGTAATTGGCTTCAAATTCTTCGCGGCTTATCGGGTGTCCGCCAATGGTAACAACTACTTCCTTTTTTTGAACAGCAATCGCTTGTGAAGCAAAAAAAATAAAAAGAACTATTGCAAATGATTTGATCATAATTGATTTTACTTAGAAAACAGGAACAATAAATTGGCTTTAAGCAAAAAGTAAGGTTGAACAGGAGGTTTGTTGAGCAGGCGTGACCGATGGATTAAAGTTCCGGGCTTGAAATAACAAAGTAGCTTCATTTTTTATATTTTTCATTTTCCCAAACTTACCTGGAACTGTAATTGGGTGATTCACTGGTTATACTTACATCGTGCGGATGGCTTTCCTGAATTCCTGAATTGGTAATTCGCATAAACCGGGCATGCTGAAGCATTTCAATGTCTTTAGCACCGCAATAACCCATTCCGGCACGAATACCGCCGGTAAGCTGATGCAAAACTTCATCAAGCGAACCTTTGTAAGGAACCCGGGCCACAATACCTTCAGGAACCAGTTTTTTAATATCGTCTTCCACATCCTGAAAATAACGGTCTTTTGATCCTTGCTGCATGGCTTCAACCGAACCCATTCCACGGTAGGTTTTAAATTTCCGGCCCTGAAAAAGTATGGTGTCGCCCGGAGATTCTTCAACACCTGCAAACAGCGAACCTGCCATAATGGAATGAGCGCCTGCCGCCAGTGCTTTTACAATGTCTCCGGAATAGCGTATTCCTCCATCGCCAATAACCGGAACCCCACTTTTTTTTATGGCCTTGCTAACATTGTAAATGGCTGAAAGTTGAGGAACTCCAACGCCGGCAATAATTCGGGTTGTACAAATAGAGCCGGGTCCGATTCCAACTTTTACGGCATCGGCACCAGCCAACACCAAATCAGAAGCAGCTTCGGCTGTTGCAATATTTCCGGCAACAAAATCTATTTCAGGATATTTGTTTTTTGCTTTTTTGATCATTTCCAACACATACATCGAATGGCCATGAGCTGTATCAATTACAATGGCGTCGACTTGTGCTTTAACCAATTCGTCAACACGGTCAATGGTGTCCGAAGTTATTCCAACGGCAGCAGCAACACGTAAACGACCTTTCTGGTCTTTCGAGGCCAGCGGCTTATCTTTGGCTTTGGTAATGTCTTTGTAGGTTACAAGGGCAATTAGCTTATTGTTCTTGTCAACTACGGGTAATTTTTCAATTTTATATTGCTGAAGAATGGCCGAAGCCTGATCGAGAGTTGTGGAAATATTTGTGGTGATCAGATTGTCTTTGGTCATTACCTCCGAAATCAGTTTCTGCATGTTGTGTTCGAAGCGCAAGTCACGGTTGGTGACAATTCCAACCAAACAACCCTGAGCATCGATTACCGGAATGCCACCAATTTTGTACAATTTCATCAACCCAATGGCATCGCGTACGGTTTTCTCTTTCGATATCGTTACCGGATCGTAAATCATCGCATTTTCGGCTCGTTTCACAACGGTCACCTGCCGGGCCTGCTCTGCAATGCTCATGTTTTTGTGTATCACACCAATGCCGCCTTCCCGTGCAATGGCGATGGCCATCCGCGAGTCGGTTACTGTATCCATAGCTGCTGTAACAACAGGAGTACTTAGCCTGATGTTCCGGGTAAACCATGACGACAGTTCAACATCGCGGGGTAAAACTTCTGAGTATGATGGTATTAGCAACACATCGTCAAAAGTTAAACCTTCGGATACAACTTTATCGGCAAAAAACGACATTATTGTATATTTTTATATTCCGGTTAAAAAACAAAACTACAAAAAAAACATGTACAAATGTCCCGTTTTTTTTAGGGGTACAATCACTATAAAGTATAATGAATCTTAAAAATTGTTAAGCAGAAATCGGGAGTGGCGGTGCCGAAAATCCTCAAAAAGCGCGAATACAATTCGTGTTTCCGGAGTCACCCGGTTCGTTAAAAATGATAGTATGCATCGCCTGGAAAAAGCGACTAAATTTGCACGATTAATTGAAATGCAACCTTGAGCGAATACACGCAAATATTGACTAAGTATTGGGGATTCTCCGCGTTTCGTCCACTTCAGGAAGAAATTATTGAATCGGTAGCCCAGGGGAAAGATACGCTTGGCCTGATGCCTACCGGCGGCGGAAAGTCTGTGACCTATCAGGTTTATACGCTTTCGAAGCCTGGTATTTGTCTGGTCATTACTCCGCTTATAGCTTTGATGAAAGATCAGGTGGAAAATCTGAATCAGCGGGGAATTAAGGCGCTGGCCATTTATTCGGGAATGACATCGCAGGAAATTAAAATAGCCATGGATCACGCGGCCTGGGGCGATTACAAATTTCTGTATCTGTCTCCTGAACGAATTGCCACAGAACGTTTTCGGGAGCGGATTGATCAATTGGACGTGAACTTGATTGCTGTTGATGAGGCGCATTGTATTTCGCAGTGGGGATACGATTTCCGGCCATCGTACCTTCGGATTGCTGAACTGAGGGAAATGCTTCCGGATGTACCTGTTTTAGCCGTTACCGCCACCGCCACGTTTCAGGTCATCGACGACATTCAGGAGCAACTGAAATTCAGGAAGAAAAATGTTTTGCGGGCCAGCTATTACCGAAGTAATCTGGTTTACCTGGTTAGGAACGAAGAAGACAAGGTGAATTACCTTGTGAAGGCTGTGCAAAAGGCCAAAGGCAGCGGAATTGTATATGTGAAAAGCCGTAAACTGACGCGCGAAATCAGCGATTTGCTCCGGAAAAATAATGTTTCGGCCGACTATTACCATGCCGGATTGGCAACCAAAATGAGATCGGCTAAGCAGGAAGCCTGGAAAGGAGGAAAATGCCGGGTGATTGTTTCGACGAATGCCTTTGGAATGGGAATCGATAAAGCGGATGTTCGGTTCGTAATTCATTTGGAAGCACCCGATTCGATTGAAGCATACTTTCAGGAAGCGGGCAGGGCAGGGCGCGATGGAAAAACGGCCTGGTCGGTTTTGCTTTATAACAACAGCGATAAAATCAGGTTGCATAAGAATGTTGACAAGACTTTCCCGGAGCCGGACGTGATTAAACGAATTTATGAAGCCATTTGCAATTTTTACCAGATTGCCGTTGGTTTTGGTAAGAACCGAACGCTGGAATTTAGTATGGCTTCTTTTGCATCAGGATTTTCTTTCCAGATCACAACGGTTTACAGTAGTTTAAAAATTCTTCAGCGCGAAGGCTTCCTTGAATTAACCGATGAATTGGATAATCCTTCGAAAGTTTATTTTGTTGTCGATCGCGATGATTTGTACAAATTTCAGGTGGCAAATGCTGAATTTGATGGATTTATTAAATTGCTTTTGCGATCGTATACCGGACTTTTTACAAATTATGTGACTATAGACGAACAACTTATGGCACAACGAGCCAATGTTTCTCCCGATTTGGTTTACCAGTTTCTAACACGTTTGCGTACCTTGAAAATTATCGACTATATTCCGCAAAAGAAAACTCCCTTTATTATTTTCACCAGGGATAGGATTGACATTGGTCGAGTGAAAATTAGCCGTGAAAATTACGAGGATAGAAAAGCCGATTATGTGCGCAGAGTTGATGCAGTAATTCATTATGCGTCGTCGGGACACAAATGTCGCAGCCAGCTTTTGCTTCAGTATTTTGGCGAAGTAGAATCGGTGCGTTGTGGAAAATGCGATGTTTGTATGGAGCGTAACGAGCTGAATGTTAGTAAGTATGAGTTTGATTCCGTTTGTGAACAAATCAAAAAGGTACTTCAGGAACCATGCTTTTATGAAGAACTTATGAAGCAAACTGGTGGAACTGCTGAAAATGTTGTAAAAATTGTACGCTGGCTTCTCGAAAACGAAAAGATTGTTTATCGTGTTGACAATCGCATGGAGTGGAGAAAAAGCTGATGGTTTATTCGAAAATCAATTGACGTGGAGATAGTTAACTTGTGCTATAAACCCGGAATATCAGGCTTAAATCAGAATTTATCTTGGTATCAACTGATTTGTAGAAATGAAATTAGTTTAATTTCATTATACGGTCGGCAAAGTGAATGTAACAATAGTGCCCTTTCCTTTTTGGCTGTCAATTTTTACGGTTCCTTTATTTTTCTCCACAAAATCTTTAACAAGAATTAATCCTAAGCCAGTACTTTTTTCGTTTTCAGTACCGGCCGTATGAAAGTCACCGCTAAGGTCAAAAATATTCGAAAGCGAAGATTCTTCAATTCCAATTCCGCTATCTATGATTCGGATATGTGCGTTTTTACCGTCGGAAGCTTCAGCCTTTATGACTACTGAACCTCCGCGATGAGTAAATTTAATGGCATTGCTGAGAAGGTTTCGCACAATGGTCTGAACCATGTTTGAATCGGCCTTCACAAAAATCTGATCATTGAGTTCAACCTTGATGTTGATTTGTTTGTCATCGGCCATTTGCTTTAATCCTCTTATCGAATCCAGAACCACATCTGTCAGTTTTAATTCGGTGGGATTAAATTCAATTTTGTTTCGTTGCGATTGTGCCCAAATAAGTAGATTTTCAAGTAATACGCTAACATTTTCGGCAGATTTAAATAATGCCGATACTATTTTTTGTAATTCATCAAGACTGTATTCACTAAATGTATTGTTGATATGCTCCAGAAAAGAAGCAAGATTCCCGGTTGGCCCACGCAAATCGTGTGCGATAATAGCAAAAAATTTATCCTTGGCAGCATTGCTCTCCTTTAATTCCAGGTTTTTATGTTTCATTTTAGTATAAAACCAATATATGAGAATTGAAATTGAAATTGCTACAACAATTCCAATTATCATGATCAGTTGGGAAATCCTGTGCTGTTCGATGGTTAGGGAGTTGATTTGGTTTTGTTTTTCCAACTCTAAAATCTGCCCGTTTTGCTTATCAATCTCATAAATTGCCTGCAACTGTTCCATCTTTATATCCGCGTCACCCGAAAGAAGCGAATCTTGAATCTCAATTTGTTTTTTCTGACAAATAATCGCGTTTTTAAGATCATTCATCTTCAAATACACTTTGGTCAAACCTGAATATATGTTTAATTGTATGCTTTTTTGATTGTTCGACTTTGCTAAAGTCAATGCTAACTGTAGTTTTTCAAACCCTTCTTTTTTTTGTCCTCGTTCAATAAGGCTTAGTCCGAGGTATTCATACACCGAAGGAAGTCCGAGAAAATCGTCGACTTCTTTCTTTATCTTAAACGACTCATTCAGGTGTGTTTCGGCAAGTTTGTATTTTCCGACCGCGTAGTCAATCATCCCCAGGTTTTTATAGGCATTTGATAGTCCATATTTGTCTTCAGCAGCTGAATATGCTTTTAAAGTAAAATCAATGTCTTCATACGCCTCATTATAATTTCCTGCATCTAAGTTGAGAAGTCCAATTTGCGAATAGCAAATGGCGACACCATTTTGGTTTCCATCCATAATTGCCATTTGCTTGTATATCTTTAAAGCTTCCTGAAAATATTCCAATGCTTTTTTTGATAGTTTTAAGTCTGCGTAGATTCGACCCAATAGATATGCTGCCCATGCTTTACCCTCTGAGAAACCTGCTTTTTCATAATTGAGCTTTGAGTTGATAATGTATTCTATTGCTCTGTCATATAGTCCATTGACTCTAAAGATAGTTCCCATCATTGAGTATGAAGAACCCATTACTCTAAAATTATCAGAGAGTCGACAAAACTGAATGGAGGCATTAAAATACTCAAGCGCTGTTATATCTTCATTCTGGCTGTGCTTAATTACGCCTTTTCGAAATAAGATTTCACCTTTGTACCAGTTGTCGCGAATATTCTCTGAGAGGACGAGTGCTGAATCGAGAAAAGCTAACGAAACATTCTTTTTATCCAATGCCTGATATACTCGTCCCAAGGTCAAATAAGCACGCATTTCGATACTTTTATTGTTTGTGGCTTTAGTTGCAAACAATGCCGATTTTGCCAGACTATCTGCTACATGGATATCGTTTCCCAGTATTTGAAGGGCAAGATCCAATTGTGCTGATATTTTATCGATTCCTCTTTTATTGTTTATTGCTCTTAAAATACTGTCAGATTGCTCCGGACTTAGTTTTCCTTCAGCAGAAGAAATAGAGAAATTAATCAGAATATTCAACCATAGAAGAAAAAACCAGATAAGCTTTTTATTCATTTTCTTTCTTTAAAATCTATTCCAAACGTCTATATCGGTATTATCTGGAATTTTTTAGAATGTTTTTGAGATTAATAACTGTATGTGAACAATTACTTTTGGGGGGAAAAATACAAAGAAAAACTGAATAGCCAACTAAAAAATAAATAAGCATTATTCTAAACTATTTATGCTGCTGAATAAATGAACCTGAAAAATCTGATTCGTTTAAATAACCAAATTTTGCGTAGCTTTTTTTGACTGTTCGGCTTGTAATCACCTGATTTATCTCAATCATCGTCATTAAGTTCTGACCTAAACCGTCTGAATAAAAATTCTTTATACTTTTGCATGATATTTTTAGAGCGCATTTCATGAGAGATGAAGAATTGAACAGCATTGTTTATTCAAAAAATGTAATTGAATTTATTACTGTAGCCAACGAATTTTGTGGTTTTTTGGAACATTCGGAGGATATGGAATCCAATGATTTCTTAGGTCGCCTCCAAAAATTACTTCCGTTTTTGTATCTCAAAACTAGTTTGTTGCCAAAGTTTGATTCGAGTTCAGACGATGATTTGGAAAAGTTTGTAACCGAAATGGATTACAATGTTATTCTTCAGAAAGTGCTTGATCAGCTGGGCGCGAACGACGATTATCAGGAAGTATTTGTTTCCGGAATGCAGTTTAGCGAAACTGCTTTAACGGCAAGTATTTCGGAAAATGTAGCCGATATTTATCAGGATATAAAAGATTTGGTAATGTCGTTCCGAACGCTGAATGAGGATGTTATGGGACAGGCTTTGGGCGAAATGCAAACTAATTTCGAGCAGATTTGGGGTCAGAAATTGGTCAATTGCTTGCGGGCTGTTCACAGTGTTATTTACCGCGAAATTAACCCGGATGACGAATTTGACGAGACCAAGCTGAAAGATTCTAAGAATGAAAATCGGAAACCCGATTGGTTGAACGAAAGGTTTTTAAATGATGGAGAATAAATATGTATAGGGAAAGCATTGATAAAGTTGAATTGGCCGAATTACCTCTTATCCAGTTTGAAGGAAAAATTACATTGGTTGAATCGAAGGAAGACTATCAGGCTTCGATAGATTATTTGTCGCAGCAATCATTGTTGGGGTTTGATACCGAAACCAAACCTGCTTTTAAAAAGGGGGTGATCAATGAGGTGGCTTTGCTTCAGTTATCTACCGAAGACAGGGCGTTTTTATTCCGCCTTAACAAAATAGGGCTACCAAACGGCTTAAAAAGTATTCTAGAAAATCCGGAAATAATCAAAATTGGAGTTGCCATTCGCGACGATATTAAAGGGTTGCAAAAATTGAATAATTTCAATCCCGGCGGGTTTATTGAACTTCAGGAACATGTGAAAGATTTTGGTATTCACGATTTTAGCCTTAAAAAATTATCGGCCATTGTACTTGGATTCCGCATTTCCAAGTCTCAACGCATAACCAATTGGGAAGCGCCGGACTTGACTGAAGCTCAACAGATTTATGCCGCTACAGATGCCTGGATTTCTCACCGGATTTTTGAATCACTCAATCAGCAATAATCATGTCGCAAAATTATAGCCGGGTTATTCTGAAATCCGGAAAGGAGCAATCGCTGCAGCGTTTCCATCCGTGGGTTTTTTCGGGCGCGATCAAAGAAATTGACGGCCGGGTTGAAGAAGGCGATGTGGTTGAAGTCGTTTCTAACAAAAATGAATTTTTGGCCATGGGGCATGTTCAGGTTGGCTCGATCGCTGTCCGCATTTTTTCGTTCGAAAAAGTAGAACCCGATTTTAACTTCTGGAAAGGAAAACTCGATCGCGCTTTGGATGTGCGCAAAAAATTAGGGTTGGTCGATAATCCTGATACCAACGTTTACCGTTTGGTGCATGGAGAAGGCGATGGTTTGCCCGGATTAATTGTCGATTTTTACAATGGAACCGCTGTCATGCAAGCGCATTCGGCTGGAATGTTCCTCATTCGCGAAACGATCGCCAAAGCGTTGAAAGAAGTGATGGGCGACCGCTTGATTGCTGTTTACGATAAAAGTGAAAAAACGGTGCCTTTCAAGGCCGGACTGGAAGCCAAAGATGATTACCTGCTGGGCGAATCCGAAGTTTTTGAAGTTCAGGAATACCGAAACCGGTTTAAAGTGGATTGGGTAGAAGGCCAGAAAACCGGTTTTTTTGTCGATCAGCGCGAAAACCGAAGGCTGGTTCAGGAATATTCGAAAGACCGCAGTGTGTTGAACATGTTCTGCTATTCAGGCGGATTTTCGTTTTATGCCATGCGTGGCGGAGCAAAAATGGTGCATTCGGTCGATTCGTCGGCCAAAGCCATCGATCTGACTAACGAAAATGTAAAACTGAATTTTCCGGAAGATACCCGCCACGAATCTTTTGTAGCCGATTGTTTCGATTATATGGATAAGAATAAAGACAAATACGATCTGATTATTCTCGATCCGCCTGCATTTGCCAAACATCGCGGTGCGCTTCCTCAAGCTCTGAAAGGCTACAAACGTCTTAACCTGAAAGCCTTTCAGCAAATAGCTTCCGGCGGAATTCTCTTCACATTTAGTTGCTCACAAGTGGTTACCAAAGATAAATTTCGCGAAGCTGTTTTCTCGGCCGCAGCTATTTCAGGACGTAAAGTGCGCATCTTAAATCAATTGGTTCAGCCAGCCGACCACCCGGTGGATATGTATCATCCTGAAGGCGAGTATTTGAAGGGACTGGTTCTGTATGTGGAGTAGTTTTGTATAAAAACAATAGCACCGCCTTCTGCAAGTGCGATGCTATTTTTTGACACAATATTCAGCTATTGACTCAAAAGTTCGAGTGGATAAAATTCATCCTGATTCTTGCCTTTTAATTCTTTCATGGCATATTTGCCAGTGCCGTTTTCCTGAACGATATATTCGTCAGAGTTTGACGATGCTTTTAATTTAAAAATCGTCATATTAAGGTAAGAGCCATTCTGAACGATGTAAAAACTCTTAAAATTATTGCTCAAAACCCAGTACAAACCGGTTGGAGACTCTGGAACAAGGGCGCAGTCGAGCCACTCGTTGTTTATTGTTTCGGCGCTGTAAAATTCATAGCAGATTGAAGTCACATCTGTCTCCGGGTCGTAAAAAAGCAAATCCAGTTTATTCGGAGTTTTCAAAGCTTTTACGTCGCTGGTAACGTCATTGCCGTCAAAATCTTCCAATTTGAATTTGTAATCTTCGATTTTCATAGCAGAAAATTCTGACAGGCCATCGAGTGCGCTTAAATCCAGATTTAATTTATCTTCAGGTTTAGTTGTGTCTGTGCCTGAGTTTTGAGCGAAAACAGTATGTGTAAGTCCAACAGCAAGTAATGCGATCAGAACAATTATTTTTGCATTTATAATCATTTAGTTTGGAATTAATACTACATCCGAAACCGTTTTTGTTTTTGGTGTGGAGTTTATCTTCTTAACAATTGAAATCAACACCCCGGTTGACATCGATTCTAAAGCTAAAATCTGATCGGTCGACGCAATAAATTTCAGGTTAACAGCAGCGAAATTTGTCCCTGATAATTTATAGAGCTTATTATCCAATCCGCTAATAACGTAAACATTGTTTCCGGAGAACACAATTTCTTTGTACGCATTTAATTGCCCATTTAATGGAAGCGTTGACGGCAATGTGACTCCAGTTGCTACAGCCTGAATGGCGCTTCCGGTAAACTTGTAAATATCAATGATATTGGTATTGTACCGCCTGACTACCATGTACGGATTCTGAAGATTATTGGGATTTTTGTGAAGCGTAATGGTATGTTTATATTCCATGCTCAAACCTGTTCCAATACTGCCAATTCCTTTTAAAGTCGTCAGATTGCTAAATCCATATCCATCGTAGGAGATGATGTTTATTTTCCCATTTTCGGGCGAATCGTCAAAGCTTAAATATGCCCAATAGATGCGGTCGGTGTTGCCCGCTTTGGAGGCGTCGTTTGTGGTAGGAATATTCTTCAGGACACCTTGGGTATAATCCATTTGGCTAACTGTATTCGAACTCCACGAATAGTTTGCCGGATTGTAACCATAAAAAGTTGGATGACCCATATTGGAGTTCAATCCCATGCTCAGCATAAAAAATACGCCCTGAAACTGGCTCATGTAACCCATGTTGGAACTTGCAGAAATCGGACCCTGATAAAAGGGATTGTGAATAATGAAGTTTGTTCCTTTGTTGCCATAGCTAGTTTTTCCATCGATTGCGTGATGGTATGAACCGATTTGGTTGTTGGGAAGCAATTCATAATCATCGTATTTGTATGTTTCCTGAATAAGTACATTATTCGATGATTGCGTTGAAAAATACTCGCCATCGCAATTTAATACTGCTCCGATGTTATGCAAATTGAGAGTAACCCAATAGTATTCTGCAATAACTGAAATCTTTCCGCCCGATTCGATGATTTTATAAATCATAGCCCATTGATCTTCGTTGTTATTGGTGTTCCCACCGGGTGCGTAATACAGGCGAAACTTAAAATTTCCACCATTCGAATTATAGAAGCTTTTAGCCCGGGATACTTCCTCTTCAACGGTACTTCCTCCTGAATCAATTGTTCCGGTATCGGCAGTTTCTTCTTTCGAACAGCTTAGGAGGATTAGGAAGAGAGTGTAAAGGATTGCCAGACTGGTGAATTTTTTTTTCATGATTAGCACTTTTCTGATTGATTATTTTTCTGAATTGCGCACATAATGTTTGAATGAAAGGGCTTTGCAAGTGCAGCAAAGCCCTTTTTTTGCTGTGTATTTGGGGTGAATTAATGCGTTGAAAGTTTGGTTACCACTTTCTTTTCATACACATACACAAAGTTTCCATCGCGCGAGAGTGTTGTAATCGCGCCGGTTCTGGCTTTGAAATCCTTGTATTTGCAGGTGTTTAGGTCGAAAGTGCCAATATCGGCCTTGTCGGTTTTCATGACCAGGATATTGTCAACCCGGTCTTCCAGCGATGAAGTTCTGTATTTCCCGGAATGCAGTAAGTCGCCTGAATTAGCATTGAAAGTTGAGACTCCCTTTTCGCCTACAACCACAATCACGTCGTCTTTGAATGGTTGAATTTGAGTTGCAAGCCCAACTCCACCTTTGGCAACCGGAACTTCGTATTTTTCTTTGCCAGTTGCTACATCGATCGAGTACAAGGCTTTCCCGCTGCAAACAATCGTATTGCCACCAAACGAAATCATATTGGTTATTCCTTTGCGGAACCGTTCCGATTCCCAAACCAGTTTACCGTCGGAAGCATTCAGAGCCTGAATACCGCAAGGATTTACATTTTCGAACTCGATAATCGTTTCTGTAATCACCTGGTCGGCAGTACGACGTACTTTGATGTATTGTTTTTCAACCACACCACCAATCTGGAGCAGTACTTTCCCGTCAACAATGGTCATTCCCGGAATTGCTTTCGCATCTTTTATTTCAGGCGAGGTCCAGAGTAGTTTCCCGGTATTCAGATCGTATTTTTTGACATATTGTTTGCTGCGGCTTTGCATATCAAGCACATAAACATCTTCACCATCGATAACCGGGTTGGCAACTGCGCCATACACTCCAAAAACTTTGCATCCAATTGGCTTTCCAACGATATGTTCAGGAGTAAAATCGTATGCGGCCGACCATATTTTTGCACCTGTTTTGTAATCGTAAACCTGCATCCCGTTCAAGCGAAGAAAAACCTTGCCGTTGCTTACGTTCATATCAAAAATTGGCTCTCTTGAAATTACTTTCTTTTCGGCCAGTCCGATGTATGTGTTTTCCCAAAGAATTTCACCGGTTTTCAGGTTTATTTTAGCAATCTGGTTTTTAAATCCTGAAAATAATGAAGCAAGTAAAGTGGGTTTAAAATTAACCATGGTAAGTGTGTGGTCTGTGTTGTCGAAGAAATACTTACCAACTACTCCATTAAATTTGGTGGTGCTCCAAAGTTCTTCCCCGGTGCGGGCCCTGATGTAAACTAATTCTTTTTTCAGGGCAATGGCAAAACAATCTTCTTCGCCAATATACGTGATCGAACTTTCATCCACGTCCTGATATTTGTCGGTTGTCCATAGGCTTTCACCTGTTTCAAGATCAATACAGGCGATTTGATCTTTACCTATTTTACGGTCGAACAGAAAGATGGTGCTCGAATTCCAAAAAGGAATAAGCTCATCAATCTTACGAAGTTTTGGAGCCATTTCACTGAATTTTTTCTCCCAGATCACTTTCCCGGTATTGTTGTCGAACAGGCTCATTTCCTTGTCAGATGCGGCGTAGCTGTGTTCACCTTCAAGCGAAGTCCCGGCGTACTGAATCTGGTGTCCTAATTTGGTTTCCCAAACGGTGGTCATGTCTTCCTGGGCTTTTGCCCAAACGATTGTAAGCAGAAGTACTGCAAAAGTCAATAGTTTTTTCATTGTTAATCGATTTTAGAATTTAAATGTATAGCTGAATTTATAGTCTTTGTTTTTGGGCATTTTAAAGCCGAACTGAAAGTCCATTATTTTGTCTTTCAGCGCGTTCTGTGAAGGGATATTGTCGTCTTTTTTATCGGCCACAAATACTGACACCACCTGTCCTTTGTTCCGGATGGTCAGTTGCAGGGTGTATTCGCCAGTGATGTGGTATTTCTGTCCGAACTTGAAAAGAGAACCGTCAGGAGAGGTCATCGCCTGGCTGAGTTCCATACTGGCCTGGTTGATTACTTCGTCTTTAGCCTCAATAAGTTCGGGCTTCTGAGCTTTCACGCTAATTGCAAAAATCAGAATGAACAGGTTGATTAATAGTTTTTTTATTGTTCTGTGGTGTTGGATTCAATGTTCCATTTGATGAGTTGATTTCCCATGGCAATCAGGATCGACTGATTGTCGGGCAGGAAGACAAAGGCCGGGCGCGAGCTGTTGATAATTTTGTCGCCGTCGGCTTTTTCGAACAGGCGGTGTGCAAGCTCAAAACGCTTTTCGAGCGATCCCGATTGATAATCGTACAGGTGCATTTCCTGGAAACGGTTTCCTTTCGAGTTGATGGCGAAATAATGGTGGTCGCTGCTGGTTTTCATGTCGGGTTGGTTGATCGACATGGACGTGAAACCTTTGCGCAAGGGTTGCATGGTGGAAATATCAATCAGATTGATGTAGCTAAGTTTTTTGTTATTCGCCTGAATACGAATATCCGGAGTTTGGTAAACCTGCAAAATATCTTCTCCCGGAAGGAACGAAAGGTTATAAATCAGGTCGTAAAACTCGCCGATGGTTTTTAGTTTGACACCTGAGTCAGCATTGTAAAGGCCGACAACCTGTTTGAATTTTACGGCATTTTTCAGTCCTTTTTTATCTTTCTTGAATTGATTTTTGAACTCCGAAGCATCAACAGTTTGCGAAACGGCCAACGCCTTTCCGTCGGGACTGATGGCAACGGCATTGGTAGCACCGGCAATCGTGAATGTTTTTACTTTTTCGCCCGAAGGCAAGCTCCAGATCGTGATTTCGTCGCTATTTAGCGAGACGGCCAGTTTTTCGTCTGAAGAAACAACAGCATCCTGAATTTTGCTGAACTTTTTAACTGTTGTTCCTGAAGCCAGATCGATGATTTCGTAATCGATCGTGCGATCTTTGTTCTGGCTGAAATCAGAAAACCCGATTTGCTGGGCAATCACATATTTCCCGGTTGCCGAGAAACTCAGGCGCGATCCTGAATTCCAAGTTGCGGCATTGATGGTTTTGGTTATTTTGCGGTTTTGCCAGTCGATGATTTTGATCGGTTCCGATTTACAAAAGCTGACAGCAATCGTGTTCTGATCAGGAGCAATAGCGATGCTGGAAAGTTCTGACTCGCTGCTAATCAGCTTGATTCGTTCGAAATCGGAGTTCGATGTCTGGCTTCGGCTTGTCAGACCGAAGAAAATCAAAACAAGCGGAACGAAAATTTTCCGGAAATGGATTTTACTTTTGATTGATGAACTTGCCATAAACTGATCCTTTTAATGTGAAAAAACACAGAGCTTCCGTCAGTGTAATTGCTTAGGTTACCTCAAAACACCTCAGTGAAAGGAGACCTGACCGGAAACTCTGTGATAATCTCGTAAAGTCGTCTGACTATTGTTTTGAAATGGTTGTAAGCAATTACAAGATCAAAAATAGATTAAGATGTAAGGGTCTGAAATACGGAGATGTTCGTAATCGACTACGACTTTTACCGTATATTGAAGAAGTACCTGAGTTCCTGAGAAACAAAGTACCTAAGTAAAAAAATGACAGATATTGTGAACTACGGATTCAGATTGTCCCGATGTACCATGAGTTTTTAACTTAGGTTCTCAGGTACTTTGTAGCTTAGTAACTTTCTATATTATCCCATTCCTGATGGCATAACTAATCAGCCCGGCAATGTTGTTCACATCGAGCTTTTTCATGAGGTTGGTGCGGTGGGTGTCAACAGTTCGGTGGCTGATAAACAACTGGTCGCCAATTTCCTTGTTCGAAAATCCGGCTGCAATCAGTTTCAGAATTTCGGTTTCGCGGTCGGTGAGAATTTCATTTTTTTGTTCAGGATTTGATGTTCCAGAAGTATTTAACAGCGCTAGAGTGACATCGGTTGAGAAGTAGTTTTGTCCTGTTGAAACTTTTTTGATGGCGCCAATCAGTTCGTCCTGCGAGCAACTTTTAAGCAGGTATCCGTTTGCCCCAATGTCCATCAGGCTTTTAATCATTCCGGCTTCGTTGTGCATCGAAAGAATGATCACTTTCACATTCCGGAATTGTTTCCTGATTTCTTTCAGCGTTTCGATGCCGTTCAATACGGGCATATCGATGTCCATCAACACCACATCGATCGAAAGTAATTCCAGAATTCGCAGTGCTTCGCGGCCATTGTTCGCTTCGGCGGCCACAACTATTTCGTCGCTATTTTTCAGGAGCGATTTCAATCCGTCAATAATAATCTGATGGTCGTCGGTCAGGAGGACTTTGATTTTGTTCATTGTAGTGGTGTTCTGATTGTTATTGTTGTTCCTTTTCCTGAAACTGAATCGTAATGTAAATTCCCTTTTATAGCGTCGATCCGGCTGGCAATATTTAGCAGTCCAATACCATTTTTTTCTTTCCGATCTACATCAAACCCAATTCCGTTGTCCGAAACATTCATGACTACATGAGTTTTGAGTTTCACCAACTGAACAGTAAGCTGACTGGCTTTCGAGTGCTTGATGACATTGCTGACCAGTTCTTGCAAAACACGGAAAAGAACCAGCTCAATTTGGCTTCCAATTCGTTCCGAAAATCCGGAATGTTCGAACTGGTATTGCACCGGGGCATTTTCAAGATTCAGGCTTAACATGCCTTCAACGGCTGGTATCAATCCAAATTGCTCCAGTTCTTTCGGAATCATCTGGTGCGAAATGTTTCGGACTTCAGTTCCGGCATTTTCGAGCATCTTCCCGATTTTCTCAAATTCAGGCGCAAGTTCTTTTTCTGCTGCTTTACCCGATAAACTCTGGTAGTTCATTTTGATCGCACTGATTGTTTGTCCAACGCCGTCGTGCAATTCTTTGGCAATACGCCGCCGTTCTTCTTCCTGTGCCTGAAATACGGCGTTTATTCTTGCTTCCTGTTCCTGGATTCGTTCGGCATCAGTAGCCGCTTTTTGTCGTTGCTGATGGCGGTAAAACAGGAAAATTGCGGCACCTGTAATCGAAATCATCACAAATATCAGCAGCCAAAGTTCTGTTTTTCGTTGCTGAAGTTTGACCTCGGTAAACTCCTTGTCTTTTTTGATCAGGTAAAGATCCTGTTCCAGTTTATCGGTTTCGTATTGAGTTTGAACATCCAGTATTTGCTGCTTGAGGCGAGTGTCGTAAACCGAATCTTTCAGTGCAATGTATTGCCGCATCAACACAAACGAACTGTCGGTTTGGTGAGTCAGGGCTTTCAGTTTGGCAAGGCCCAGTAAAGCGCTTAGCTCTTCTTCGAGCACGGCAACGTTTTGGGCAATTTTTAACGAGCGGTTTAAGGCTTCCGAAGCTTGTTTGAATCGTCCGGTTTCAGTATAAACGGTTCCCATTCGAGCCAGAGTTGAAGCTATTCCTTTCGAATCGCCTATCCTTTCGCGGATTTGGAGTGATTCGGTAAACAAGGCTAAGGCTTTATCGTATTTTTTCTGCCCCATGTAAATGTTACTGATGTTACTCAGGTTGGCGCTAATCAGTTCATCTTTTTTCAACTCGCGCGAAAGAGAAAGGGCTTTTTCGTAGTAATTAACGGCTTGAATGGTGTCGTGCATTTTTGCATAGAGGTTGGCCATATTTCCGTACGAAGTGGTTTCACCTTCCCGATCTTTTTGTTTAATGCGGTATTCAAGCGCTTCCCGGTGATATTTGAGTGCGTTGTCGAGGTTTCCCAGGTTTTGGTGGATGATGGCAATGTTGTTTAACGAATAGCCAATCCATTTATCCTGACCAAGGTTTCTGTAAATCTTCAGTGCTTCAATCTGATTTTCGAGCGCATCTTTTAGGCGTCCTTGCTTCTGGGCAATGATTCCCAGTTTATTGTAAAGCGCCGCAATTCCGGTGGAGTCGTTTAGCTGCTTCCTGATTTTCATGGCTTCGTTCAGGTAATTCGTAGCACTCCTGAAATTGGCCTTATCGATATAGATAATGGCCATGTCGTTGTAGGCCTGGGCAATGCCTTTCGGAAAATTAATCTGTGTGGCCAGTTGAAGGGCTTGTTGCCCAAAAGTCAATGCGGAGTCGGCTGATTTAAACCGGTAGTTCCAGCACAAGTCGCTCAACGATTTTACTTTGTTGGTGTCGGATTTGGCATTCAGTATCTGCTGAATGTGTTCATTGCTATTTCCAAACAGTGGGTTTATCTGAAAATACGCGCAAAGAATAAAGGTAAGTGTGATGACGACCTTCATTTTTGATTTTTCTTTTCATAAACAGATGTTTTGAAAAAAAGGTTTATGAAAAGTAAAAAGAAAAAGTTTCAAATTGTGTAATCTTATTCACACGCGGGTGTATGCCGATAAATTTAACTTTTTCCCTGTTTGCCTGTTCTGGTTTGGCTTTCCAGATTTTCTGTTTTTTGAAAATATTGCAAAACTGAAATTTGAATACCCAAAATCGATGTTGTAGTATTGTTTTCCAACAACTTCCCCAAGTACAACGCAAACAAATTTACTACTTCACAGTTGGAGGTTAAATCTTCAACTTTGTATTTTACCCAGGAAGGTAATTCTTCACGAATTGCTATTTGTTTTTTCGCACGAAAAAACTGCAGGAAATAACAGGAGAGCGGTAAAAAGGAAAGTTGGTTTTATTATCTGTGTACATTGAATTAGTCAAATTTGTGCGTAAAAGAAAGACGCAATTCCAACAGTTGGAGTTGCGTCTTTTTTATTGATTTTATTCTCTACAGATCAACCCTGAGGTTTCAGGATGTAATATGCATATTTTCCGTCGGGATATGCCCCTTCTACAAGTATCGGCTCTTTGCTGTTTGTGTGCATAAATACACTTTCAATATCATCTTTGCTCGCAACGGCAACTTTATTAATGTCAGTAATAATGAACCCATCTTTTACCCCGGCATCTTTGAGCTTGCCACCACTCAGTTTGGTAACCTGTACTCCTTCATCAATCTGCAGTTTTGCTTTTTCTTTTTCAGGAATCGGACCAAATTCGGCCCCAAGAACTGACATGGGTTCTTTCATAATCGAAGTGTCGCCTTTCATGTTGCGTAAAACGACATCGGCATTCTTTAATTGGCCATTCCGGATATAGCCAACAGAAACTTTATCTCCAGGACTGTATTCGCCAATTTGTTCCTGCAATTGTGAACCTGTTTTTACACTGTTCCCATTGATTGAAACAATGATATCACCTTCTTTAATTCCTGCATCTCGGGCGGCGCCATCGGCTGTTGTATTCCTTACATAGGCGCCTTCTACTTTCTCGATTTTCTTCGCTTTGGCAATGCTGTCGTTCACCGACTGCATGGTTACGCCCAATACTGCACGTTGAACTTCGCCATATTTCTTTAAATCGACAACTACTTTTTGGACAATCGTGGCTGGGATTGCAAAGGAATATCCTGAGTAAGATCCAGTTTCAGAAGCAATAGCCGCATTGATTCCGACTAAATCACCATTGGTATTCACCAGGGCACCACCGCTGTTTCCCGGATTAACTGCGGCGTCGGTCTGGATGAAGGATTCCAAAGGCATCTGGCCACCAATAATTCCAATGCTTCTCGATTTAGCACTGATGATACCTGCGGTGACCGTAGAGTTTAAGTTGAATGGATTTCCTACTGCCAGCACCCATTCGCCGAGCTTAAGTGCGTCGGAATTTCCCCAGGTAAGATAGGGTAAGTCAGAAGCATCAATCTTAACCAACGCAATGTCTGTATTTGCATCACGACCAATTACCTTGGCAGTGAACTTGCGGTTATCGTTTAATATAACCTGAACGTCGGATGCACCATCGACCACATGATTATTTGTCACAATATAACCATCTGGACTTAGAATCACGCCTGAGCCTGAAGCCATGGCAAATTGCGGAGCTTGTTTAAATCTACGCGGCACATTGCCTTGTTGTGGTCCGTTTGGACCAAAAAAGAAGTTGAAGAACGGGTTGTCTGCCGCATCACTCATTTGTTCGTGCATTTTTACTTCAATGTGAACAACTGCAGGAACCGTTCTTTGGGCGGCCAGCGTTAAATCTGGTAATTGTGCCACGGAATTGCTGGTTGTAACATTCGAGGCCAGATGTACCGGTGTCTTTTCGTTGCTTGATATTTGATAGCCGGGAACATCAATGAATTTGTTATTCAAAAAAATTGCCAGCGCAGCTGCGGCAAAAGCGATAATAAATACGGATGTAATTTTTTTAACTGTTTTCATAATGATAAAATTTGAATTCAGCAGAACTTTTTCATAGATTGTGCCACAAAAATCAAATTAACAGCAATTTTAATCTATTTAAAAAAGATTAAACTTCGTTAACACAACGAGCTGATTATGAAATGTTAATAAATGCAAATGATGAGTTGGTTGAATGTTTTGAGGAAAATTTGGAGCAAGATTGGCGTTTGTTAAGGTGAGAATTAAATATGTTCAATTTCAATAAATAGCATTGTATGACAAAATTTCATCGCAGATTTTTATGTGCAGAATTGTGTGTGATTTGCTACGAATTGTGCAAAACAGTATCAGAATAATATTTTTTCCTGAACCAGAAAGCTACATTCACCAGTGCAATCATCACCGGAACTTCGACTGGCGGACTAATTGCTTTTCCTCATAGCATGGAATCCGGAAGTTATTCCTCATGACACTGCTGAGTGTGAGAAGAACGTTAACCTACCATTTCACCAAATAAGGTATTGAATGTTTTTTCAAGGTCGTCGCTAAGGCCAGTGTGGGGTCTTGAAGTTTGTATCGATGCACTGCGCACCGCACTGAGCCATCGAAAGCGTTCGGCTGGGTCCATAGATGCAATCGGTCCGCCACCTTTTTCTCCCTCAGCGATGATCCGGAAAGCCTCCAAATTTTTGTGGATTTCCTCAATCTCAGCATCAGGATTTAGAATCAATATCTTATTCTGAGAAAGGTGGTACTTCATCCGAATGAATTTTTCCTTTTTGCAGAATAAGATCACCCCGGCATTAACGAACTCTTCGCGTTCAACTACCGGGACAACTCGTACTATAGCATATTCATATTGATGTTTCTGCTGCATCCTGGACGGTTTGAATAAACTGATTTGAATAATTTAGACGACTACTTAAGAAAGTGAAATATACGTTTCTTAATTGCTCTGGCGTTTCGTCCTGTAGTTCCCATTGAAGCCATTCGTCGGGGATTAATTGAACGATTTCCCTGATTTTGTCTTCAGTGATCAGTTCCCTGCAAATCCGGTCAGCCTCTTCCATTAGTGTTGCCTGTGGAAGCAAAACATGATCTTTTATATACAGAAACGGACTTGTCGCTTTCTTCTCCCAACCCTCCCAGTTGTATTGAAAAAAAAGGCACGATCCGTGATCGATCAGCCATAATTCTTTGTGCCAGATGAGCATATTTGTGTTGCGGAACGACCGGTCCACATTGGTAATCAAACTATCCAGCCACACGATTTTGGAGGCCAGAAGCGGGTCTATTTTTGTCACAACGGGATCGTAGGTGAAAGCGCCCGATAAAAAGTGCAAGCCCAGGTTTAAGCCCTGACTTGCCTTTAAAAGATCCTGAATCTCCTCATCTCCCTCCGAACGGCCAAAGCATTCATCCAACTCCGCAAAAACAAGCTCAGGAACTTTTAAACCCAGTGCTCTTGCAATCTCGCCTCCGATTAATTCGGCGATAAGCGTTTTTACCCCATGTCCTCCACCTTTGAATTTTACTACATATTTGAAGTCATCATCGGCTTCGGCCAATGCAGGTAGTGAACCACCTTCTCTCAGGGGTTGCATGTACCGGGTAACTGTAACTGTTCGAATAGTATCCATTATGAAGGGTAAAAGTAATTATTATCAATGGGTAAAAAGAATGAAAATTGCCGAAATTTTAATTCTCCCCGGAACGGGAACTCCACCGACCATGAAGTATATTACCTGCTAACCTATTAAAATCCGGCTATTTAATCTGTGGTAAAATATTTTTTCCTGAACCAGAAAGCTACATTCACCAGTGCAATCATCACAGGAACTTCAACCAATGGGCCAATTACTGCTGTAAATGCTTCTCCTGAATTAATTCCGAAAACCGCTATGGCAACAGCAATGGCCAGTTCGAAATTGTTGCTGGCGGCGGTAAACGAAAGGGTAGTGGCCTGTTCATAAGTTGCACCGACTTTTTTGCTCATTAGGAATGATGCCACGAACATAACCACAAAATAGATAAGCAGCGGAATGGCAATCCGAATGACGTCAAGCGGAATTTTAACGATGTATTCGCCCTTCAATGAGAACATCACAAAAATGGTAAAGAGCAAAGCGATCAAAGTAAGCGGGCTGATTTTCGGTATAAATTTGCGCTGGTACCAATCTTTACTTTTTATTCTGATCAGGATAAATCGAGTAAGGACGCCCGCGATGAACGGAATGCCCAGATAAATGAAAACACTTTTGGCGATCTGTCCAATGGTGATTTGCGAAACAGTGTTATTCACCGGCAACCCAAACCAGCCGGGCAAAACGGCAATAAAGAACCACGCATAAACTGAAAAGAACAGCACCTGAAAAATGGAGTTGAAAGCAACCAATCCGGCTGCATACTCGGCGTCGCCTTTCGCCAGATCGTTCCATACGATTACCATGGCAATGCAACGTGCCAGTCCGATCAGGATTAATCCGTACATGTAATCGATGTTGAATTTCAGAAAAACGATGGCCAGAACGAACATCAGAACCGGGCCAATAATCCAGTTTTGAACCAGTGATAGGCCAAGAACTTTATAGTTCCGGAAGACATCGCCTAACTCTTCGTATTTCACTTTGGCCAAAGGAGGATACATCATCACGATAAGGCCAATGGCAATTGGGATGTTGGTGGTTCCGTTTGACAAACTGTCCCAGAAACCGGCAATTTCTGGTGCTAAGTAACCAATTCCAACTCCGGCAATCATGGACAGGAAAATCCAGAGTGTTAGATAGCGATCTAAAAATTTCAGGCGTGTTTTCACAAGATTAATTTGAGAATTAAATAATTTGCCAATTTGACTAAGTTCGCTTTGAAGTGCCAATTATTTTATTGATGATTTTCTTAATAGGTTCCAGATCAGCTAAAAGTATTGTTGTATCTGGCAATTTCTTCGAATGCTTACAAAGCAAAAGTCAGTACTCAGTTTCTTCAACTTCCTTTGCTGAAATCTTGAATTTATGAATAAAGTCAGCTTTGCTTTCGGCATTTTGAGCTTCCCGCACATTAGCTCCAATAGATGTTCCTGATTTAAAGAGTTGATTGGAAAGTGCAAATTTCTTCAATCCATCAAGATCATCGCAAAAATCAATGATCTTCAAGGCAAATTCGAATGTCAGGTTCACTATTACATTTTGTTTTAATTCATTATTCATAGCAGCATTTGTTAAAGGTTAGCAATCGATTTATTTCATCGTTTAGCATGCTCATTTGCTAATCTGCTAATTGACAAATTTGCTAATTGTCAAATTCTCGAATTGACTCATTATAAAATTTCAGGAAACCCTCTTTAATCTCATCTCTTACGCGAATAAACTCACTCCGGATAAATTCTTCTGTCCCAACGGCATGCGAAGGATCGTCGAAACCTATGTGCAAACGATGTTTTACTTTGCCGATAAATGCCGGACAGTTTTCGTTTGCGCCGCCGCATACAGTAATCACGTAATCCCATTCGTCGTTCAGGTATTTTTCAACCGAATCAGATGTGTGATGACTAATGTCGATCCCTGCCTCTTTCATCACCGCAACTGCTTTTTGATTCAGTTTTCCTGAAGCTGCAGTTCCGGCAGAACAAACAGTGAGATTGGGGTCGAACGACTGCAAAAAACCGTGCGCCATCTGGCTGCGGCAACTATTTCCGGTACAAAGAATTAAGACTTTCATAAATTCAATTTATTCATGTGATAATTTGCCAATTTGTCAATTGAAACGCTTTTTTTAATTTGCTAATCGTCAAATCTGCTAATTGACTAATTAAGAACAGATAAAATCATCGGGTAATTGGATCCCATCCAGAAAACCGGTTAAAATCGATCGCATTTCTTTTACCTTTTTTGCGTCGAGACAATAATTCATTTTTACGCCTTCTACGTGTCCACAAATCAAACCTGCTTCTTTTAATTCCTTCAGATGCTGGTTCACCGTTGTCCGGCTCAGAGGCAGCTCGTCCGAAATATCGCCCGAAATACAAGTTTTCGATTCAGCCAGAAAACGCAAAATTTGCAACCTGGCCGGGTGCGCGAGCACCTTAAATAAATTGGCTTGTTCCTGAAGTGTTTCTTCAAAAAGTTCTGTTTTTGCAATTACCATAACTTACTGTTTTAATTATGACGTAAATATACGTCAAATATTAATACGACGTATATTTACGTCATAAAATTTTCAATAAAATTTCAGGAAGTAAAAAATGAAGATTAAAACCGGATTTTACTGTTTTTTCTTAATGATCGTTAATGAAGGTTGATCCGTTCATTTATCCAATTACTTTTGATTTCGAAGTGGTTAGTTCAATTGTAATGTATTTAACCGCTTGCAAATAAAAATCAATAAATGCCATCTAAAAATTACCGATATCTCCCGATTTTTGTGCTGTGGGTCTTTTTGTTCTACTTCAGGGACGGTATTGCCACATTCATTGTTTATTACATGTTCAACCTTCCTGAAGCGTCGAAATTTGCTGATTCACTGTGGTTTTTCCTCGGCACTTTCCTGAAAATTTCGTTGCTTTTGTTACTCGTTATTTTTCTGGCAGGTGTGGTTCGTTCCTGGTTTTCTCCTGAAAGAACCCGGAAAGCTTTGGAAGGCAAGTCGTTATTTGCCGGAAATGTATTGGCAGGTTCTCTTGGCATCGTCACTCCGTTTTGTTCGTGTTCTGCCATCCCGCTTTTTCTGGCTTTTGTTGAAGCCGGAATTCCTTTGGGTGTGGTTTTTTCATTTTTGATCGCAGCCCCAATGATTAACGAAGTTGCGGTGGTTATGCTGTTCAGCCTGTTCGGTTGGAAAGTTGGATTGGTTTATGTTTTCTCCGGATTGCTCATCGCTGTTTTTGCCGGTTGGATCATTGGTAAATTGAAACTGGAAAGCTGGCTTCAGGATTGGGTTTTGCAAGCCCGGTTTGGAAATTCGGAAACGGAACAAATGAATTTAACTTTTGACGATCGTATACAGATCGGCGTGGCTGCTGTGAAAGATATCTTCTCGAAAATCTGGATTTACCTGGTTGCCGGAATTGCTGTCGGTTCGGCTGTTCACACTTTTGTACCACAGGATTATTTGGCCTCAATGATGAACCGTGCTCATTGGTTTTCAGTTCCTGCAGCAGTTGTGGCCGGCGCTCCACTTTATTCCTGCTCGGCTGGCGCTGTACCAATTGCCAGCGCCCTGATCGAAAAAGGTGTTCCGCTCGGAACCGCGCTGGCTTTTATGATGTCGGTCATCGCGCTTTCGCTCCCCGAATTAATCATCCTGAAAAAAGTTCTGAAACTACCTTTTATCCTGACTTTTGTTGGAATTATCGCAACTGGAATTGTAGTGGTTGGGTTTGTGATGAATACTGTGTTGTAGAGTTAATAACTCAGGATTCCATCTCATCACAAATGGAATCCTGGGAATCTGATTTTACGGCTTAATTTTCCCCCACAAACCAATCAGTTTTTCCTGATAAATGGCTTTTATATGTTCTTCACTATCGCCAATTGGTTTTACCGGAATCAGGTCCATCGCTTCTTCGGGTTTCATTCCGGAGTGGTACATGGTGTTGAGGGAGGCATTCATGGTCTCATAAATCGTTTCGCGGCATTCGGTTTCCGATAGGCCAAACTGCTGCCCCAGTTTTTCGAGTTCGTTCCACTGAAACCAGAAATAAGTGGGTAACATAGCTGATATTAATGCATAACCTTCCAGTTTATCTTCTGAAGTTTCGAAGGTGTGGCCCAGTAGATTGAGCATTTCGAGGATGTACCATTTTTGAATTTCCGACATTTCAGGAGCAAAACTTACCGGGTTGTAAGCATGATTTATTATCGAAGTTGCATTGGGAATCAGTCGGACGATTTGCGGAGCAGTATTCAAAACGGCTGCCATTTTTGCGATGGTAATTTTGGGCGCCAGCGAAATGAGAATGGTTTTCCCGCTCACAGCGCTTGAAATTTTTTCAAGTGTTTCGATAATTACCGGTGGATGCAGTGCCAGAAAAACGACGTGCTTTTGGGCGGCTTCCGTAGCTGAATCAAGGGTTTCAATAAATGGAAATTTTTGTTTCAGTGCCTGAAGTGTTTCAGGATTTGAATCGAAAACAGAGATGGAATCGAAAATGGCCTTTTTGTTGACAAAGGCTTGCAGAAAAATCCTGGTAATTCTGCCTCCGCCTATAAAACCGAGTGATTTTGTTTTCATAATTGTTGATTTTTAGGTATTTAAATGTACGAATTACATCACATAGTTAAAAAGATATCCGACACAAATTATCCCAAATGTTACAATGGAAACAAAAGCTGCAATCAGTTGCCATTTCAGCACTTTCTTCAGAATAATAATCTCCGGAAGTGACAGGGCAATAACCGACATCATAAAAGCCAGCGCGGTTCCGAGTGAAACACCCTTTTCAATCAACACGCTTACAATCGGGATAATTCCGGCAGCATTGGAGTACATGGGTACGCCAATCAGAATGGCCGCCAAAACACCGTACCAGTTTTGTTTCCCGAGCAGCGCGCCCAGAAAGTCGGCAGGAACATAACCATGTGCCCCCGCGCCAACGGCGATACCCAGAATAATATAAATCCAGATTTTACCGACAATTTCTTTTACTGAATTGAACGCATATTTGATTCGTGTATGGAACGACATTTTCCCTTCTTCTTCGGTTTCCTGATTGGTTTTAACCTGAAAAACCCAGTCGGCAACGAATTTTTCAAGTTTTAATTTGCCGATTATCCAGCCCGAAAGAATTGCAATGACCAATCCGGTAACAATGTATATCAGCATGACTTTCCAGCCAAACAGCCCGAGCAGTAAAACTACGGCTACTTCGTTGATCATTGGGGCTGCAATCAGGAATGAAAAGGTAACACCAAGCGGAACACCTGCTTCGACGAACCCGAGAAACAGCGGGATGGCTGAGCAGGAACAGAAAGGTGTTACAATGCCAAGCAATGCGGCCATCACATTTCCGGTAAAAAGCGATTTGCCTTCGAGTATTTTCCGGGTTCTTTCGGTTGAGAAATAGCTTCGTAAAATGCCAACACCGAAAATGATCAAAACGAGTAACATCAAAACTTTTGGCACTTCGAAAATAAAAAAGCGCAGCGTTTCGGTCAGGTGCAGTCCTTTGGTTAATCCTGCTATATTGTCGATGGTAAAATCGGCCAGGTTTTGCAGGTTCAGGTAGAGTAAAAGCCAGGCTGGAAGCAGAATCAATGGAATCAACAGGCCATTCATCTGTGCGTTAAGTTGAGCAATTTTTTGTTTCATTTGCAATGTATTCAGTTCGTAATTTAACGAACATAGTATTCAAAATTTTTTCAGATATAAAAAATGGTCAGATAATAAACTCCGACTGCAATAAACAGCAGGGCAATTATTCTTCTGAACCAGAGTTCGAAAACTTTCAGGTTATTGTAAAAACCACCGATAGAACCAAGCGAAAAGGCAATGAGCCAGGCGAAAAAGATCACCGGAATTCCGGTCCCCAAAGCGAAAATTACAGGAAGATACAGGCCTGACATACTACTGATTGTCATTGGTATTAACATGCCAAAATACAGCACGCCACTGTATGGACAAAAAGCGAGCGCAAACACCATTCCCAACAGTAAGACATTCCAGAATCTGTTTTTGTCGCGGTTTTCCATCTTTTCGGTTAGCCAACTGATACCCGGAACTTTCAAGGTAAAAATCCCAAGCATAAATAATCCAATAACGATTAATATCGGGCCAATCGCTCTTTCACCCCATTCCTGAACAAAGCCTGAGATTTTGAACTGACTGGCTCCAACCCAGAATAACAAACCAATAGCGGTGTAACTGATTGCGCGTCCGAGTGTGTAGGTCAGTCCGTTGTAAAAAACCTTTCGGCGGTTCTCCAAATCTTTACTGATGTAGCCAATTGCCGTGATGTTGGTTGCCAGCGGACAAGGACTAATTGCTGTCATCAGCCCAAGTAAAAAGGCGGAAAGTAAAGGTAATTGCGAGTTCTCGAAAAGCGTTTGCAGGAAGTTCATGTTGATTCAGAAATTTGTTAATTTGCCAATTCGAAAATGGAGAACCAATTAAAATTTTCGAATTGGCAAATTGGTACATTGACAAATTAGTCCATTTTCTCAATGGTCTCTTTAATCTTTGCCTTCAGTTTATCCGGATTGGTTCGGGCATTCATGAATGCGAAATTGGTCAGGTCTTCAGTTTTGTTGCCTTTCAGAACGAGCAATGTTTGTCCGCTTACCTGAAGTTTTTTTATCAGCGGATTGTCTTTGTCTTCTTCGCTGTTGATTGATTTAAATGCAACCTTGTCGCCGAAGTATTGTTTCAGCGCTTCTTTGGTCACTTCCTCAACAGCCATGCAGGTTTCGCAGCGATGTGTTGAGTGAAAATAGTAAACCTTTACTGGTGTAGATTTTTGTGGTGTTTGGGCACCTGAATTAATAAAAGCAGTAACCAGCAGCACAATCGCTGTAAAAATTCTGAAAGTCTTCATCATTGTTGATTTAATGGTTTTTTACTTTTTGTTTTTTCCGGTCTCCGGATTTATTTCCCGATCATTTCTTTGATTTCAGAAACTGATGGTACACGGCCTTTAACCAGCACTTTCCCGTCGACAACCAGGGCAGGAGTAGTCATAACACCGAGTTTCATGATTTCCAGAAAATCTTCAACTTTAGTTACAGTGGCTTCAATTCCAGATTCTTCAATAGCCTGAATCGTTGATTTTTCGAGGGCTTTGCATTTGGCGCAACCTGTTCCCAATACTTTAATTTCCATGATGATATTGTTAAAATAGTTACTTGTTCGTAGTTCGCAAAACAGCGAACGATTAAGGTAAATTTTTTACATTTTCAAAATTCGCTTGAATCCTTCCTGAGCTTCGGCCCAGTTTTCCTTGTTGAGGCAATATTTAATTCGGGGCGCTTCGATTTCGCCCTGAATCAATCCGGCATCTTTCAACTCTTTCAGGTGCTGCGAGAGGGTTGATTTTACAATTGGCAAGTCTTCAGTCAGGTCTCCGCTGTAGCAACAGGATTGTTTCGAAAGCAGATCCAGGATATAAATCCGGATCGGATGCCCCATGGCTTTCGCATATCGGGCCAATTTCTTTTGTTCGTCTGAAATAATATCTTTTGGTGTCATCTTTGTTCGTTAAATTACGAACAAAGGAAGTGCAAGTTTTTGAAATGTGCAATAAAATGAGTTAAAATAAATCAGGAAATCTGAATTAGTGATGTAGATACTTATTTTCAACTTCGGAATTCGAACTCCGAACTTTTTACACGATTCCCCGCTGCTTTTTAATAATCTCCCAGGCTTCATTCACTTTCTGAAATTTTTCCTTGGCAGCATTCTGAACATCTTCTCCCAGGTAATGCACTTTATCAGGGTGATATTTTACGGCCATCGACCGGTAAGCTTTTTTCAGCTCATCATCAGTGGCTGTGGGTTCAACTTCAAGGATTTTATAGGCAGCATCGGTATTGGCCACAAACATCGATTCAATCGACTGGTAATCTTTTTCGCCAATTCCCATCGTTTGTGCAATGTGTGCGATCAGTTTGTGTTCCGACTCGTGCACCTGACCATCGGCTGCAGCAATTCCGAAAAGAAAATGCAGCAACTGCAGGCGCGACGGCATATCCATATTGTTCCTGATTTGAATGCTCACGTCGGTTACCGGAATATTTTGGTTAAGCAGGTCGCGGAGAATTTTGATTGCTTCACCGGCAGCAGCAGTTCCAAACGAACGAACAAAGAACTGCTTGGTATAATCGAGTTCCGATTTTAAAACTTTTCCGTCGGCTTTCATTACTGCTGCAACCAACACCAGCAAACTCATAACATATCCACCCTGTGTAGTCTGCTGCCCCGGCTGATAATTTTGCCCGCTCTGCAACGTGGTATTTCCATCAAGCATCGATCCAACTACAAAACCTAAAATTCCTCCGATTGGTCCGAAGAATGCCCATCCCAGACCACCTGTAATCCATTTTCCAAACTTAGCCATGTGCTTTTATCTTTTTATCTATTTTCAATATTTGCGGAATAATTAAATCATCGTCATTATTCTTAATCACGAAATCAGCCAGTTTTAGCCTTTCTTCATCTTTCCACTGATTCCGTATTCTTTCTTTTACCTGTTTCATCGTTACGCCGTCGCGCCTTAAAACCCGCTGAATCCGCTGATCTTCATCGGTATAGACGGTAATTGTTTTATCCATCATTTTGTAAAACCCACTCTCAAACAAAATTGCTGCCTCATGAATCACATATTTGGCATCTTGCTTTTCGCTCCATCGAGCAAAAGCTTTTCGAACTGCCGGATGGACAACCGCATTTAACTGAGCCAGCAAAGATGGATTGTTAAACACAATTCCGGCCAGATATTTTCGGTCGACGGTATGATCGGGCAGGTAAACGGGTGCCCCAAACAAGCGAATAAGTTGTTCGGCAACTTCAGGATCGGAATTCATTAATTGTTTCGCAACTTTATCGGCCTCGAAAACCGGGACGCCTAAAACAGAAAATACCCTGCAAACAGTGCTTTTCCCACTTCCAATTCCTCCGGTGATACCAATTTTCATCATAGTTTAATTCTCAATTAGGTATTCAATGTCTTCCGGAGCGATTTTTAAATCGTACAAATGTGGAGGTTCCGAGATTGCCTTGACCTTGAGCCTCAATTTGCCTTCGAGGATGTCGTTGTATGAAACGTTTAGCCTGAAATCTTCAGGATGAATTTCGGAGAACCGGCTCAAACCCACCAAAAATTTGACTTTGACTTTCGAAGGAAATAATTTGATTGTCATTCCTTCCGGTTGGCCCACCATTGTTACCGGAACAGTTTGCTCAGCCTCGGTATATTCTTCAACCGGAATATTCAGGATAACTGATTTTGGTTCGAAAAACAATTCCTTAACCTGATTCAGCGGTACTTCAACATGGATATTTTCTTCAACCTGATCGAAGATTTCTTTTTCGGTCGAGACCCAATGTAGAGTGTCGAGCAACGTTTGCGGCCCGTTTACAATCACCGATTCAGGAATTGTTGTGATATCGCCTGAAACCTGGTATTGCTTTTTCAGGTTTAGCCTGAAATTGGGTTTTACTTTTACCCGTTTTTTACCCATTTTATCGAACTTAAAAATCAAAGTGTCCGGATTGATGCTAATTATTTTCAAGTCGTTTGATATCTGGTATGAAAGTTCGGTGAGGAACTGCCGCGTTGGAAATTCAAAATAACTTTTATTGCTTTCGGTCATTCGGTTGTTGGTAAGCTCATTTACATTGAACTCAAGTGGCATAACCAGGAAGCTGAGTTGTTGCCTCAGGATGGTGAAACCGTGTGCTTCAATGGTCAACTCGAATTCGGCGGGCATATTGCTGGCCAATGTTTTGTTGTTCGGGAAATCCACGTATTTAACCGGAACCATCAGTTCAACGGTGTACGATTTGCCAAGCGCGTTCAGAAACCAAAAGACCGTGGCAATGGCCACACAAACCAAATAAGCCGCAACCCGTTTGTCGTTGCGGAAATATACCTTTTTCAGGTATTTAAAAGTTTTATATACCCAGTTTGTCTTCACGGCATCAAATATAAAAAAAAGGGCCGACATGTTGCCGGCCCTAAACGTATTCACTCGTCAGCGTTTATTTTTGAGTCTGAACGTCAGACATGTCTCTTACAAGTGCAGATTTATCAACTCTTATTTTTACATTGTCGTCGACCTGAAGCAGTACGTAATTGTCTTTCAATTCAAGAATTTTTCCGTAAATACCACCGGTTGTTACAACTTTGTCGCCTTTGGCCAGGCTGTTGCGGAATGCAGCAACTTCTTTTTGTTTTTTCATCTGCGGACGGATCATGAAAAAGTAAAAAACTACAATAATCAGGATCAGTGGCAAAAATGTCATGATTGGATTTGCTTCAGCACCTTGTGCCGGTTGTGCCATTAATAAATAATTCATTCGTGTATGGATTTAAATTAACTGTATATTTCAATTGCTTCGTTTGTTACATTTGCCTTTATAAACAGGCGTTTCTCGGGTGTTTCGGCATTCGAAAACAATACTATCGTTTTCAATTCTCTCCCCACTTCACCAGCCGAATTGTATACGACTTCAATTCTTCCTTCCTGCCCGGGCGCTATGTTTTTCTCCGGAATATTTACCTCGGTGCATCCACAGCCGGAATCAACATCAGTAATGGTCAGCGTTTTTGTACCTTCATTCCTGAAAACAAAAGTGAAAGAAACGACTTCTCCGGCCTTAAGCGAACCAAAATTATGTATTTCTTCGGAAAAGACAAACTTGGCAGTACCCGACTCCTGGGAACTTTTGCCCGGTTCAGCCTTTTTTATTCCAGAATGACATGAAAAAATCAGAAATGCTACAAACAATAGCAAGCCCGAACTCAATTTGGAATTTGAAACCTGGAACTTGAATCTAGTTTTCATTCTTCGTCTTCGCCAATCAAACCGCGACCGGCTTTTAAAATTTTATTTGTTTTCTTCAGGTCCTTTAACGTTTTATCCAGAATTCCGTTTATAAAATTCCTACTTTTTTCGGTGCTGTAATATTTCGAGAGTTCAATGTATTCGTTCATCGTAACCTTGGTTGGAATGGAAGGGAAATACAGGAATTCGCTCAATGCCAGTTCCAGAATCAGGTTGTCGATAAATGCAATACGTTCGACGTCCCAGTTCAGGGTGTGTTGTTTAATCATCACCATATTTTCGGTGTGATTCAATACTACTTTTCGGTAAAGATCTTTGGTGAACTGGCGGTCTTCATCGTCTTTGTAC
The DNA here is from genome assembly GCA_963677955.2 of Prolixibacteraceae bacterium. Taxonomy (GTDB): domain Bacteria; phylum Bacteroidota; class Bacteroidia; order Bacteroidales; family Prolixibacteraceae; genus Aquipluma. The sequence goes on along the minus strand of CAXXQR010000001.1, from coordinate 254,318 downwards.
ATGGGCAGCAAAGCCTGTCGTTCGTCGCTGAATTCCTTGAATTTCTTGAAGGTTTTCAGGATCATGCTCACCACAAAATCGAGATCATCGTTCCAGTAAATACTTTGTTCTTCCAGAAGTGATTCGATTTCTTCGTTGTCCAGAATCAGGTATTTGAAGATATCCTCGACCAGTTTGCGATCGTTGCTGTAGCTGTTTTCGGGAGCAGCCATATACTCTTTGTAAAAGTCCTGCTCGACAAGTGAAAGATAAAGTTTCCGGATTAAATCTTCCTGATCGGCCCAGCTCAATTTCGAAGATTCGAGATATCTGGCGAGTGAAATGTTTGTTTTTAACTGGTGAATCAGCAGGTTGTTGATGAAGCGGGTATTCGGTGCGAGATCTTCGCTGGTTGGCCTGTGTTTCTTTAGGCCCAGGTTGATGCGGTCTTCCGCAAATTTTTCAATTTCAATAACCAGAGCCATCAGGTAATGATACAGATCGTATGTTTTCTGCAAGCTGAAAAGCAGTTCCTTTTCAGTGTTATTGATTGATGTTTCCGGTGAAGTAAAGAACGCGTACAATATTTGTAATACCTTGATTCGAATTATTCTTCTGCTAATCATTGTCTTAGAACCTGGTTAAATATGGGGTGGCAAAGTTAGAATTTTTTCTAACACCAATTGATTGCCTGATTAAATTTTTGGTCAGTCAGGACACTCTTAACCACTTGGACACATAACGCTGAACAAATCAGTTTTGGAAAGTGAAGCGAAAATCGGTTACCTGAATTCAGGAAATTCGGTGCTTGTGCTGGTGTAAGGCTTATTCTCGGACGATTTTTCCGCATTTTCTTCCGGAGAAGGTGCTTTTTCAGGGTTATCGTCTTCAATTTTGTAAAGCTCGTCATCGTCATCATCGTCGGGTTCATTGTCAAAACTGGTCGTTGGACGAGCCGGGCCCTGGTGACGGTAATAAAATGCAAGTACAAGTCCGCTGGCCGATCCCCACAAATGACTTTCCCACGAAATTTCGGGCTTGATCGGGAAGATGCCCCAAAACATACTTCCGTAGAGAAAAGCGACAATAATTCCGATGGTCAGTAAATTGGTATCTCTCCGGAATACGCCGCTGAAAAACAGAAAAGAAGCCAGCCCATAAACGATTCCGCTGGCGCCAATGTGCCACGATTCGCGCCCGCCAAGCCAAACGCAAATGCCTGAAAGAATGTAGATCATGAAGAAAATCCGGTAAGCCAGATTGCGGTAAAAATACAGCAAAGTAAACGTTAGGATCAGGAATGGAACAGAGTTGGAAATGAGGTGATCGTAGCTTCCGTGAATAAACGGTGAAAATAAAATACCGGGCAAACCTTCAACATGCAAGGGCAAAATCCCAAACCGTGTCAGGTCAACATCCATTACATTTTCGGTAACCTTTACCAGCCAGAACAAACCCACAATCAGTAAGGGAATTAAAAGACTGTATTTGAAAATCTTTTTTCCAGTTTCCTTATCGTAGGGTTCACGGTTTCCGGGGTAATAGTTGAATAGCGGCATTTAAACCATCGATTTTATTAATGCGGTGAAACTGTAAATGTCTTCTTCCGTGGTGTCGAACGAAGTCATCCAGCGCACTTCGGAGCGATGCTCGTCCCACATGTAAAAGAAATATTTCTCCTGAAGGCGTGGAATAATTTCGGGAGGTACAATGGCGAAAACGCCGTTGGCTTCCACTTTCTGAGTAAGCTGAATGGCCGGAATTTTCATAACTTCCTGTTCCAGAAGTTGAGCCATTTTGTTGGAATGTTCGGCATTTTGTTTCCAAAGTTCATTTTCGAAATAAGCCAGAAACTGGGCGCTCACAAATCGCATTTTCGAGAAAAGCTGCATGCTTTGCTTCCGGATGTATTTGGTGTTTTTAGTCAGTTCAGGATTGAAAAACAGAACAGCTTCGCCCAGCATCATTCCGTTTTTTGTGCCGCCAAACGACAAAACGTCAACTCCGGCATCAACGGTAAAAGCTCGGAATGGCAGACCGAGCGCTACAGCCGCATTCGCCAGCCGGGCGCCGTCCATGTGAACCAAGAGCCCGTATTCGTGAGCTAAGCTGGTGATTGCTTTGATTTCTTCAACCGAGTAAACTGTGCCAAGTTCGGTAACCTGCGAAATTGAAATTACTTTGGGTTGCGAGTGGTGTTCGAAATCGAAACCATGCAGGTATTTCGAAATTCCTTCCGGAGTAATTTTGCCTTTGATGGTGGTGACTGGTAAAAGTTTGCTGCCAGTAAATTTTTCCGGAGCGCCGCATTCGTCAGTCTGAATGTGAGCGGTGTCGGCACAAATTACCGAGTGAAAAGAATGGGTGAGCGTTGACAAACTGAGCACGTTGGCTCCGGTTCCGTTGAACACAAAAAAGACTTCAGTTTGCTCACCAAACTCTTGCCGGAATCGGCTGACGGCCATTTCAGTATATTCGTCACCACCGTAACCAATGGCATGTTCGGTGTTGGCTGCTGCCAGTGCATTCAAGATTTCAGGATGAATTCCGGAATTATTATCGCTTGCAAAACCTCGTTTCATAGTTGATTTATTGTATTTTTATATAGTGTAAATGAACTGAAAAAATTCAAACCAAACAAAATGGAAAGATCATTAAAATTGAGTGAGAAATTGTTTTGTCTGGCGGTAAATCCAAAGAGAGGTGGCATTTTTCTGAGCGCTTCTTCAGCGTTGGGCATGACTCTTACCGGTTCCGTTTTTGTTGAACTAATGAATAATGAACTGATCTCCATTGAAAACAGCAGGGTACATCTGGTCAACCCAAAACCATCGTCTGACGAAATTCACGAATTTTTCCTGAGTTATATGCGAACCCGAAGCAGGGATCGGAGAATGCGCAATTGGATTTCTTATTTTAATTTCAGGAAACGTAAAGTCCAAAAACTGTTCATTCGAACGTTGGTTCGCAAGCAGGTGCTTCGCACCGAAGAAAAGCGAATCTTATTTATACCCTACGAAAAGGTTTACCTGATGGATCGCGGGTTAGTGGAATCGGTCAGGCATGAAGTTGAAAATGCAGCTTTGGGAAAAGAACAGCCTGCCGAAGAATCGTTGATTTTAGCGGTTATGGCATCTAAAACGAATTTACTGTCCGGTGTTTTCCCGGATAAGCAGAAGCGAAAGGAGGCTTCGCGTTACCTGAAAAAATTACCCGAAACGCAAATTTCGAAGGCTGTTCACGAAGCCATCCAAATGGCACATGCGGCTGCTTATGCAGCTATTTCGTAAATAACCATTTAAACTTCAGTCATTCGTCTTATGGAAAGCATTAACATCTTTTGGTTCCGCCGCGATTTGCGGATCGACGACAATCATGGCTTGTTTCAGGCTCTGAATTCTGGGCTTCCCGTTGTGCCCGTATTTATTTTCGATCCTGAAATTTTAACGCAGTTCTCCAATCCAAACGATGCACGGCTAACGTTTATCCACCAAAGTTTGCAGGCAATAGATGCTGAATTCCGAAAATTCAACAGCAGTCTGCAGGTTTATTTTTCGTCTCCTGAAGTGGTTTTCGGACAGTTGATGGCCAAATATCACATTCACAGTGTTTTTGCGAATACTGACTACGAACCGGCTGCGATTCAGCGCGATCAGAAAGTGGCAGCATTGCTTGAGACCAAAGGCATTGAATTCAGGACATTTAAAGATCAGGTGATTTTTCACCAAAACGAAGTTGTGAAACCCGACGGCTCGCCATACACGGTTTATACTCCATACAGCAAAAAGTGGAAATTAAAGCTCGAATCTTACCCAATACGTTCTTTTGAAAGTGAGAAACTGTTGTACATGTTGAAACACATGTCGTCGGATTATTTTCCTGAATTGCGCGAAATGGGTTACAACTTTCAAGACGTCAGCTTTCCCCCAAAAACTGTTCATCAGAACTTGCTTGAAAATTATGCCCAAACAAGAGATTTCCCTTCGGAAAACGGAACAAGTCGGTTGGGGATACATTTGCGGTTTGGAACCATTTCCATTCGTCAGCTCACTTTGCTTGCCTGCGAACATTCCGAAATATTCCTGAACGAGTTGATCTGGCGGAATTTTTACATGGATATTTTATGGCATTTCCCTCATGCGGCCGAAAAAGCTTTTAAGCCTGCCTACGAATTTATTCGGTGGCGAAACGACGAAGCCGAATTTAAGCGCTGGTGCGAAGGGCAAACCGGTTATCCTTTGGTTGATGCAGGTATGCGCGAACTGAACGAAACCGGTTATATGCACAACCGTGTTCGGATGGTTGTGGCCAGTTTCCTGACCAAGCATTTACTGATTGACTGGCGCTGGGGCGAAGCATATTTTGCCAAAAAGCTGCTCGATTTCGAACTGGCCTCGAACAATGGCGGCTGGCAGTGGGCGAGTGGTTCGGGTTGCGATGCCGCCCCGTATTTCCGGGTTTTTAGTCCCGACTTGCAAACCAAAAAGTTCGACCCGAAAATGAAGTACATTTCCCGATGGATTCCGGAGTATGGAGCTTCAGCCTATCCGAAGCCAATGGTTGACCATGCTTTTGCCCGAAACAGAGCCATTGAAACATACCGGGAAGCATTAAGCTAATCCTATTTTTGTCGGGTTCAGCCTGCCTGAAAAAGTTGATCAACTTTTTTCAACATCTTCTTTATCTTTTCGGTAAAAGCACTTTATCTCATCGTCGCGATATGCTCATCTCGTCGTTTCTATATGCTCATCTCGTCATCTCGTCATCGCGACATGCTCATCTCATCGTTGTGAGATGTACAACTCATCGTTGTGAGATGCTCATCTCGTTGTTAAGAGATGTACAACTTGTTGCGGTAAGATGCTCATCTCGTCATCGCGACATGCTCATCTCATCAGAAAGAAAACTTTAAGGGTTTGACAAAGAAGGCAAGATTCTCTTATATTCTTAAAGGGAATCTGTGTGGCCGTCGGGGATCGAAAAATAATGTGAGCGAAGTATAGTCTCCTGAAATTTTGATTGATGAAGCAGCCTGATGAAAAGAAAACTCCACAGAATATTTGTAGTATTTTGTTTGTGTATTTCTTGAAATAGGATTAATATTTATTGCTATTCAATAAATAATTATTATTTTTGTGATATAATTTCAACTTTTAACAATCATGGAAAAAAGAAACAACTTCGTATTTAAAGCCCTGCATATTGTTGCGTGGGTCATCTTCGTTGGATTGTGCATTGAAGCCGGAGGCTTAATCGTTAATTTTATTTTCAGTCTCTACAAACCCGAATTTGTCCAAAACCTATATCAAAAGTTGGACTTAAGTCAAATGTATAATCTTAACAAATGGGTGTTTTTCGGTGTGTATGGTTTTATCCTGGTCATCGCTATTTTAAAAGCACAACTATTTTATATGGTCATCCGGCTAATAAGTAAACTTAATTTGTTAAAGCCATTCAACAACGATGTTGCCGGTCGGATTAAAAATATTAGTTACTACACGCTTTCCATTGGGATCATCAGTTACATGGCTCAACAAACTACCAAAAACTTACCGCATTACGGATTTGAAATCGACACACTAGGCCAGTTTTGGGCTGATAGTCAGGCATGGATTTTAATGGCGGCTGTAATCTATGTTATTGCCCAGATTTTTAAGCGTGGAATAGAAATTCAGTCCGAAAACGATTTAACCATTTAAGTTATGCCGATAATTGTAAATCTTGATGTGATGATGGCCCGACGGAAAATGTCGCTGAACGAACTTTCGGGAAAAGTGGAGTTGACACTGTCTAATCTTTCAATCTTGAAGACCGGTAAGGCAAAAGCGATCCGTTTTAGCACCTTGGATGCCATTTGCAAAGCCTTAAATTGCCAGCCCGGCGATATTTTGGAATATGTGAATGACGAGGATAAGGGAACAACTTTCCAGTAGCAGTTTCTCGCCGGATAAAGATTATTTCTTCAGGAAAAACTGCTGCAAATCCTTTAAATGGTCGGCGCCGATTAAACCAACGCCTGCATTTTTAAGTTCAGTCCATACTGCAACCATTTGTTCCGGAGTCTGGCCCGGCGTATTCCAGAATCGCAGCAAATAACCGGCTGTTTTTGCTTTTGTGGCATATTCCTGAAGTTTTTGCCGTTCTGTTTCAGGTATTTGCCCTGTTCCGTCCCATGTAAAATATTTTGCCCAGTTGTCGCTCACAACAGGCATCAGGGTGGCCGGAATGTTCGAATCCAGATCGGGTAACCGACCATCAAATCCGGCGAAACGAGTTTCTTGCGATTTCATAAAATCAAACGGGCGATTTCCGGACACAACCACCATGATGCTGCCCGTATGCTTTTCACCGTTTTCAAAGGAAGTCATGATTTTCGAATAGTTTCTCAGGATTTGGTCGAGCAATTGGTACGTTCTCATAGCATCGTCTTTAATGTCGATGAAAAGAATTTCTTCTTCGCCGTTGCCATAAACCGAGCCGTTGTTTTTTTCGATTTGTTTCCGGAGTGGTTCCAGATACATACTGCGGAGCGTTCGTCCAGGCCTGATCTGATCGAAATCGTGTGCCACGAAAAGTGAGTCGCCAATGGAATACACATCCGCTTCTACGCTTTTGAAATTGCAGTCGAGCGCATTGAAAAGCGGCCTGCTTTGTTCGTAATCGTTGTGCGAGTGTGCCGGAATAACCTGGACTTTTTCTTTTGGTTTAAGAGCACAATTGGCTAAAATAAAAGCAAGAAAAACGATAACGATCTGTTTCATGATTAATTTCTTTTCGAGGTTTAGCAAAAACTTTTCAGGATTTGAAGAAAGCAAAAATAAGGGAAAAGGCAACGGCCAATTCCCTTATTGAATAGATGCTGTATGTATTAAATTAATATCCGGGGTTCTGAACCAGGTAACCTACGTCTGCCGAAGCGCCATCAATAGCTGCCTGGGGAATGGGGAACAGGCGTTTTTTAACATCGTTGTTGGTCTTTTCTGTCCATGTTCCTTCGTATTTTCCAAAGCGGATCATGTCAGTTCTTCTTTGGTGTTCCCAATAGAATTCAAATCCACGTTCGCGGAATAAAAGATCGAGAGTCATTGATGTGAGCGGTTTTGGAGTAACTGCTGGCCGTGCCGTTCTTGAAGCTCTGACGGTATTTACATCAGCAAGTGCTCCGGCAGCATCGCCTTTACGCAACTTGGCCTCAGCCCTCATCATATAAATATCGGCGAGGCGCACAATCACAAAATCAGCTTCTCCCTTGTTTCTGCCATCGGTGGACGCTTTGCTCCACTGGTATTTTTCCACACGGTATCCACGGTTGTAATCACTTCCCGAAGCGCTGAAATCGATAAACAGCGTGAAATCTACATAAGCATTGGCTTCAGCACGTCTCCAGTCACGAATTTTGCCAATTTTATAACGTCCATCAGATGTCTGTATAAAAGGTAATTGAGATCCGGTGTTTTGTAACCCATATTGCATGCCTCTATAAATTCCACGGTTTACTTCCCAGTTAGCTGCCGAAATTGCAGAATCCGCCGGAATATTCATTCTTTCCCAGTAAAACCTGCTGTCACCCGCAGCCGGGTCAACAGTGCCATTTGCATCTACCCACGATTGATAGAAATCAGGAGTAATAGCTGGTCCGTCTGTTCCGTTTCCGGCCGGGTATAAAGGGTTGCCATAAAAATTACCAGACATTGAAAAATAGGACATACGATTATTCCCATTCAAATCGGGACGCTGGTCTACTGCAAAAATCAATTCTTTGTTGGTGTGGTTGTCGTTGTCGAAGCAGGCAAAGAATTCAGGAGATAGCGTAAATTTCTGAGAATTGATAATCATATCCGTATACTGAATTACCTTGTCCATATCGGCAGTCGGGAAATCGAAGGTAGCTGCAGCCGGATTTCGATACACGGCAGAGTTCAGGTATAAACGAGCTAAAAGCCCGTATACAGCGGCTTGTGTTAAACGACCCGGTCCAACATCTGTCTTCAGGTCACCAACAACCGCTTCAAACTCTGAACTGATGTAGTCGACAGCATCGCTGCCACGAAGAATTTCTGATTGCGCACTGGGATCTTCTTTCTTAAAAGCTATTCCCCATAAATCGAGGGCAACCATGTTGTAATAAGCACGCATTCCGCGCATTTCAGCCAGAAATACTTTGGCATTACCATCAGAACTGGCCAATGGCTCAAGTGTATTTATGGCAGAAACTGATCTTGAAATCATTTTAGTCAAATAATCCCAACATTGTTTTACATTATCATTGTTCGGCGTATAGGTGTGCTGATGTAATTCAATATAGATTCCATTGTCACCCCAGTCTCTGCCACCGCGATACGGAAGGATTGCTTCATCAGTGGAGATTTCCTGGACAGCAAAATATCGGGTATGTCTGAAGAATTCAGGAAGCAAAGCGTAAGCAGGTGCCACACTACTTTGTACAAGGTCACTTTCCAATGCCCCACCAGACAGTGATTCGTCCAGTACTTGTTCTTTCAGGTCGGAACAGCTCCAGCTAAAGAGCAAAGCCATGGCTAAGAAGCCTGTTTTTATTGTATTTTTCATGTTAATCTTCATGTTAAATTAATTAAAAGGTTACATTAAGTCCAATAACAAAAGTTCTGGGCTTAGGATATCCATCTTTATCAATACCATAGGATTGAATTCCACCTTCAGAGCTATCCTGGTTCACTTCAGGGTCGTATCCTGAATATTTGGTAATCACAAACAAATTTTGTCCGGTTACAGACAAGCGTAATTGTTTGGCCCAACTTCCAATACCGATAGCTTTGGTATTGAAATTATATCCGAGCGACATGTTATTCAACCGGAGAAATGATCCATCTTCGAGGTACCTGGTAGAAACTGTGGATGAATTAATTATGCTTTCGTTTGAAAATTCAGTGGCTTTAGCTGTTGTGTTTTGCGAATGGGCCAGGAGTGGCTTGTAGAATTTGTTCATGGCGGTATTGTTGTATATCATATTCCCTGAAACGCCATTGAAATTCACTGCCAGATCAAAATTTTTGTATTTCATGTTGATGTAGAAGTTGTACATCTTATCGGGCAAGGCGCTGCCCATAACTTTACGGCCAGCGTCAGGCGAATCGGCGAAAGTTGATAACCCGTCGGCTCCGATGCCGGTGAATTCTTTCAGATAAAATGAACCGATTGGGTATCCGTTTATCATACCGTTAATCGTTGCGCCAGTTAGTCCTGATCCTGAAGCTCCTCCTGTTGTAATGATCGTAAATGGAGAATGTTCTACGTCGTTGTTAATGAATGTGATGTTTCCACCTACATTTAACGACAAATCCTTAGCTATCTTTTTCTGGTAATCCAACGATATTTCCAATCCCTGATTGGTAATCGTCATATCTTTTACGTTTGTCCAGAATGTTGTTGCAGGTTGAATCGGATCATTTGGGACAACTTCAAGCAGAATATTGCTTGAAACTTTATGGAAGTAGTCAATTGTTCCTGAAAGTGATCCATCTAACAACGCAAAATCAAGTCCCAGATTGGTTTGGGTTGAAACTTCCCATTGAATATCGGGATTGGCCAGTCGGACAAAAGTTGTTCCTGCAGGATAAGCTCCGGCTTCACTTAGCGGGTAGCTCGTCGTTCCTGATACTGAAGTTGTATATAAAGCCTGTGTAATCTTCGATGGAATTTCCTGGTTACCTGTCTTTCCCCATCCTGCTCTTAGTTTTAAGTTATTAAATACTGATGATTGCATAAACGGTTCGTCAGAAATCCTCCATCCTGCAGCAAATGACGGAAATACACCATATTTATTATTTCCCCCAAACTTTGAAGAGCCATCGGCCCTGACAGTACCTGTTAGCATATATTTGCCTTTATAGGAATAGGTTGCTCTTCCGAAGAACGACTGTAATTCATCAATTCCTGCTTCTCCTTCCGGTTTATTATCAACGAGTGTAAGCAATTGCCCCAATCCCGGATTGTAAATTGGTTCTATACCATTAGGTGCGAATTTATTTATACTCCACTTGCTCGATCTGTCAAATGATTTCTGATAAGAATGACCGGCCAGCAAATTCAGAACATGATCGCCTGAGTTAAGGTCATAGGTCAGGTAATTTTCGATAAGTGTGTTCGTTCCGTTTGAAAAAGTTTGCACCAGTCGTCCTTCAACAAACGGATCTTTACTTGCCATACTTTGATTGTCTACCGCGCCTGACGTGTTGGTGTAACCCAAATTCAGTTTATAAATTAATCCTTTCACAATTTCAAAAGAGGGTGTGATGTTTACAATCATTCTGCGATTTTCATTAAAATCCTTAAATAAATCGGCCTGACTGAGTGGGTTCATTAAATCCGGGTATTTTACCGGATCACCATTTGCATCGCGCGCCGGATAAGTTGGGTTAAACGAGAGCATATTGGAAACCACAGTCCCCATTTGCGCATTGTCACCTTTCTCAATGGTTGAGCTCAGGTTAAAATCAATTTTCAATCTTCCGTTCATTAGTTTTTGAGTAGCATTTACTCGTCCGCTGTAGCGTTTGATACCCGTATTGATCACAATACCCTGTTGGTCGAGGTAACCGAGCGATGCACGGTAGGTCAGCTTGTCGGTTCCGCCTTGCATAATCAGGTTGTGATCGTTCGTAATGGCAGTTCTGGTCATTTCATCCTGCCAGTCGGTATTGGCCCCTCTGTCTTCGAGTACACCACCAATGGCAACCACTTGTTTACGAAACTCATCAGCACTAAATACCGGTAGTTTTTTAGCAATTTTCGAAATTCCAACATTTGAAGAAACAGTAACTGACGAAGTTCCTGATTTTCCTTTTTTTGTCGTGATCAGGATAACACCGTTTGCACCGCGTGAACCATAAATAGCAGTAGCGGAAGCATCTTTCAACACATCCATTGATTCAATATCTTCCGAATTGATAAAGTTTAGCGGATCGGTGCCTGCAGCAGTTCCGGCAAGTCCGATAGGAAATCCGTCGATGACAAACAACGGGCCGGTTCCTTGTCGGATACTTCCTTGTCCACGAATGATAATCATTTGTCCGGCGCCTGGTGCACCACTTACTGAAGTCACATTTACGCCGGAAACTTTTCCCTGGAGCAACTGCCCCGGATTGTTCACTACACCTTTGTTAAATTCATCACTTTTCACTGAAGAAACGGCTCCGGTAATGTCTTTCTTTTGCTGGTTGCCATAGCCAATGGCTACAACTTCTTCCAATCCAATGGCGTCTTCCAACATGGTAACAGTGAACGAAGTTTTGCCTTCCAGCGAAACCTCCTGACCCTTCATGCCGACAAAAGAGAACACGAGAGTTGTTGCATTATCCGGAACAGAAAGTTGAAAACTTCCTTCAGCATCAGTAACTGTACCAATACTGGTACCTTTTACCAAAACAGAGACTCCTGGTAAAGAAATGCCTTGCGCATCAATTACTTTCCCGGTAACCGATTTTTGCTGTTGCGCCACAGCGATTGTATTGAGCTGTTCTGATTTTTCAGAATGTGAAAAATCTTCAGCAGCAACTGTCAGTACAAACCCGAAAGTAAGTGCTAACGACAAATGTAAAATTCGTCTTAACTTTCTGTGGCTTTCCAATTTTTGGAAACCATTTAGTTGCCTTTTTTTCATAAATTCAACGTTTTTAAATTAATATTTGTTAAACCGATATTATTTAAAGTTGACCATGGAATGTGCCAGCATTTCATGGTCTTTATATTTCAATGTCAGATTAAAATTTCTGTGATTTTAACTGGTCTTCCTTCAGCAACCGATTTTTTGGCCGCCAGTCCAATCGCAATCGACATCAATCCGTCGGTTCCACTTACAGGCATTCCACTTCCTGAAACCAAAGCATCTATAAATTCCCTGATTTCCTGGTTGTAAGAAGCATCGTATCTTTCAAGAAAAAAGTGAAGAGGCAAATCTCCCGAAACACCTGATTGCGTATAGAGTTTGTGATTATTCGGATAGTTATTCTCGGCCATTGCCATTCCTTTGCTGCCAAAAACCTCGAGTCGCTGATCGTAGCCATAAACAGCCTTCCGGCAATTATCAATCACAGCCATCGAACCGTCCTCGAATGTAAGCGTAATCACAGCAGTATCTATATCGCCCGCATTACCAATTTCAGGATCAACTATTACAGCTCCCTTTGCAAAAACTTCGGTTACTTGTTTCCCCGAAATATAACGGGCCATGTCGAAATCGTGGATGGTCATATCAAGAAACATTCCGCCCGAAACTTTGATATACGAAATCGGTGGTGGTCCGGGGTCGCGACTGGTAATTTTGATGATTTGAGGATCGCCAACTGAATCGTTTAAAACGAGCTGTTTTATCTTTTTAAATTCAGGATCGAACCGGCGGTTAAAGCCGAGCATAAGTTTTACTCCGGATTCTTCTACAATTTTCAGGACTTCCTTTACCCGATCCAGTGAAAGGTCAAGCGGTTTTTCGCAGAAAATTTGTTTGCCTGCTTTGGCGGCTTGAACTACATAGTCTGCATGAGTGTCTGTGGGCGAGCAGATTACAACTGCATCGACTCCATCAACTGACAACAATTCGTCGAAACTCTTTACAAAAACCGGAACGTTAAATTCGTCAGCTATAGCTTTCGATTCGTCAAAAACATCCATGGCGGCAACCACTTCTATTTCAGGAAAGTTGCGACATAAATTCTTTAAATGGATTTTACCGATGCGGCCCAAACCGGCTACCGCTATTTTAATTTTTTTCATTTTGTGTTTATTTGGTTGTGTTTTGTATTCGTTTTTTCAGCTTGCAAAAATCACTTGCTTAGGTTACAAAAAGGTAGCAGAACCAATACAATGTGAATAATTTTTTATTATGTTTTTTAATAAGTTATAATCCCAGCGATTGAATGAAATCGCGGTTCCTCTGTGCACAAACTTTCGGATTTCCCATTCCCGGAAGAACGTCTTGTTCGACAACAATCCATCCTGAATACTTTTGATTTTTAAGTTCCGATACGATTGCGGCAAAGTCTACCGCGCCTTTTCCGAGCTCGCAGAAAACGCCTTTGCCAACCGACTGGAAATAGTCCCAACCTTCTGCTTTCGATTGAGCCGCAATTTCAGGATGACAATCTTTAAAATGGATGTGCCAAATACGCGACTGATGTTTCTTCAAGGCAGTCAGTGGATCGCCACCTCCGAATTTATAATGCCCCATATCCAGAACCAATCCAACCAAAGTAGGATCAGTCAAAGCCATAAGCGTATCAATTTCTTCAGGAGTTTCAACATATCCGGCACAGTGATGATGGAACACCGTTCGAAGGCCGGTTTTGGCTTTTACTTCGGCAGCAACGTAATTGACCCCTTCAGCAAAAGTTTCCCACTCCCCTGATGTTAGTCCCATTTCGGGTGCAACTCGCCCGGCGTTGAGTGTGCGTTCGGGCACACTGCCGTTGTCATCGGCTAACACAATAAACGCATCCGGGAAACCGGCATCGGCCATTAGTTTTGCCGTTTTTACTGCAAGTTCAGCGCCGACGTCATGTTTGGTTTTATCTTTCAGAAAAACGGGAACAAAAGCGCCGACCATGGCCAGATTCCGGAGGTCGAGTTCTTTTCGTAAATCGGCTGGAACAGTTGGCATAAAACCCCAGTCGCCGAGTTCGCTGCCTTCATAACCGGTTTCACGGATTTCATTGAGCACCTGCTCAAAACCGGCAGCTTGGCCGTCCAAATCAAATTCGAGGACTCCCCACGAACAGGGAGCATTTGCTATTTTTATCATTACGGGTTGATTAAGTTGTTTTATCGTTTTTAAATAGTTGAGTCATTAAAGAACTAAATCATTGATCAAGGTCACCCTGAACTTGTTTCAGGGTCTCATTATTTGAGAGATGCTGAAACGAGTTCAGCTTGACCTGCTTACCTCCAATTAATTTTAGAATTTGCGTGTCCATTCCTTTGGCCATCGTTCGATAACCACTTTTGTTTGTGTAAAAAATTCGATGCCGTGCCGGCCTTGTCCATGCAGGTCGCCAAAGAAACTGTCGCCCCAACCACTAAACGGGAATTGTGCCATGGGTGCGGCAACGCCAATGTTGATCCCAATGTTTCCGGCATGTGCTTTATTTCTGAAAGTGCGTGCATTCAATCCGCTGGAAGTAAACAGGCACGCCATGTTTCCGTAGTTGTTGCTGTTTACAAAGTCGATTGCCTTATCTATAGTTTCCAATTGAATTAGACTCATTACCGGGCCGAAAATTTCGGTTTTAACCAGTTCGCCATCCAGAGCTACGTTCTCAAGGATTGTAGGTTTAATAAAGTTTCCGGATTCATAACCACTAATCTTCGCATTTCGGCCGTCAAGCAAAAGTCTGGCTCCTTCACTCACGCCTTTGGCAATCAGGCTTTCCACGCGGGCTTTACTTTCCGGCGTAATTACCGGCCCCATTTCAATTCCCTGATCCAATCCGAATCCGGTTGTTTTAGCTTTTGCAGCTTCAAGCAGTGCCTCTTTTACTAAACCTTTTGTATCGGCTACAGTAACAATATTCGAAGCAGCCAGGCACCGCTGACCGGCACAACCGTACACACTGTCGGCAATAATTTTGGTTGTCATTTCAATGTCGGCATCAGGCATAATGATGACCGGATTTTTTGCGCCGCCCTGCGCCTGAACTCGCTTGCCATTGGCGGCTCCACGCTGATAAATGTATCGGGCCACTTTGGTCGATCCCACAAAACTGATCGCTTTTACCTCCGGATGATCGAGTAGTGCGTCAACACTGTCTTTTCCGCCGTGCACAAGGTTTATCAGGCCTTTGGGAATGTCAAGCTGATCGATCAGTTCGAAAACCTTCATCATGGTTAACGGCACTTTTTCCGAAGGTTTCAGGATAAAGCTGTTTCCGCAGGCAATGGCGTATGGCAAAAACCAGAACGGAATCATGCCCGGGAAATTGAAAGGCGAAATGCAGCCACAAACCCCAATTGGCTGACGAATCATAAATTCATCGATTCCTGGAGCCACATTTTCTGAAAATTCGCTTTGCATCAGGGTAGGAGTGGCGCAGGCAGTTTCTACATTTTCAATACCGCGTTGCATTTCGGCAACCGATTCGGCAAAACTTTTTCCACATTCCAAGGTAATCAGGCGGCCAATTTCCTGAATATTTTCCTCCAGCAATTGTTTCAATTTGTAAAGTGGTTGAACGCGTTTCATCGCAGGAACATCGCGCCATTCTTTTAACGCCTCGCTTGCAGCTGAAACAGCCGCATCAACATCGATTACTGTTTTAGGGCCGTAAGGAACTTTAGCAAGTATTTCCTGATTGGCCGGATTGACAACATTTACAGTTGCCTTTTCCTGACTTTCGACCCATTTGCCGTTTATATAATTCTTTAAAACTTCCATATAGTTAGAAATATTTAGATTTTAATTTGTTTTCAATTTTGTCCGAGCATAATGTAAATCATGATGGTTACCACTACCAGTGCAATTGAGAGGTGCGGCGTGTATTTCCAGGCAACCATTTCAACCTTCAAAGGAGCGGTCCGGATGCTGAAATTTTTACGCGGATAGAAATACGAAACCGTGTACATAATGATGACATTCAGCACAAATTCAATTCCCCAGTTGTGAATAAAATGAATGTCGATTTTCAGGATAAATGTCGTAACGATATAATAAAGCAATCCGAAAATCAGGGCGGCTTTTGCTCCGATAGCCGATACTTTTTCCATGAAAAAACCTGCGAGCATGATGGAGGCTATTGGAATAAAAAATATGCCGTTGAGTTGTTGCAGTAACTGGTATAAACCTTCCGGAGCTTTGGCAACCAATGGGGCCGCCAGAATTGCTGCTATTGCCAGAACCGATGAAAGCGACCGTCCAATCCAGACCAATCGCTTTTCACTGGCCTCTTTGTTAATCATACGTTTATAAACATCGATACTGAAAATGGTGGCAGCGCTATTCAGCACACTGTTGAAGGTACTTAAAACGGCGCCCATAACCACAGCAGCAAAGAAACCTGTGAGATAAACCGGCAATACTTTTTTTATCAGGGCCGGGTAAATTAGATCCTGATTTCCGTACATGGAATCTCCGAAATAATAAAATCCGATGACTCCCGGAAGCACGATAATCAGCGGAACCAGAATCTTCAATACGCCTGTAAACAATAACCCTTTTTGAGCTTCTTTCAGGTTTTTTGCTCCAAGCGCACGCTGTATAATGGTTTGATTCATTCCCCAGAAATACAACTGGTTGATGATTAAACCTGTAAACAGCACACTGAACGGCATAACCGAATCTTTTGCCCCAATGACATTGAATTTCTCCGGAGCATGTTGATAAACCTTTTCAAGCCCGGTAAGAATATTTCCGGCACCGATGCTGTAAAGCGCAAAAAACGGAACCAATAACCCGCCAATGATTAAACCAACACCATTAATTGTATCGGAAAAGGCGACTGCTTTAAGACCACCAAAAATGGCATAAACAGAACCAATCACGCCGATTGCAACAACGGTGACCCACAATCCTTCGGTTCTGGAAATTCCCAGAACTTCAGAAACATTAAAGATACTTTCAAGATTTATGGCGCCAGTGTATAAAACGATTGGTAAAAGCGTAACCACGAACGAAATCACGAGAAACAGGGCAACCAGACTTCGTGTCATTCCGTCAAATCGTTTTTCCAGATATTCCGGAATGGTTGTCAGACCCAGTTTCAGGTATTTCGGGATAAATATAACGGCAGCAATAACCAAAGCCAACGCCGAGGTAACCTCCCAGGCAATGATTATAAATCCGTTTTTATAGGATGAACCGTTCATGCCGATGAGGTGCTCCGTTGAAATATTGGTCAATAGCATTGAGCCAGCAATGATAATTCCGGTCAGACTTCGGCCGCCCAAAAAATAGCCGTCGGAAGAGTCCATCTTGTCTTTCCGAAGTTTATACCAGGTATAGAAAGCTACAAAAGCAGTAAAGCCAATGAAAGTTAATACTGTTAGCATCAGAGAGTTTAGTTAAGTTAAGAGCACTGTTTTTGATTACATATTTTAAAGGAAATAGCGTTGTTTTTTCTTTTGTTGTTTATAGTTTGCCGAAGCTTTTTGCACCGATTCTGATTCCGAAACTTCGGCAATTGGCACGTCCCACCAGGCATAGCCGTAACCTGCCATTTTGCGTTCTGGAACGGTTTGAATATAAATTACCGTTGTTCGTTCTTCATCCTTAGCATTTTTCAAAGCCTCGTTGAATGACGCAATATCAGTTGTCCTGAAAACCTTCGCGCCAAGACTTTCAGCGTTCATAGCCAAATCAACTGGCAATGGTTCGCCTTCCAATTTTCCTGAAGCATTGTCGCGGTACAAATATTTGGTGCCGAACCCTTCGCTGCCGATTGATTTGGAAAGGCCGCCAATACTGGCAAAGCCGTTGTTGTCTATTAAAATAATGGTGAGTTTGTATCTTTCCTGAAGCGATGTGATGATTTCGGAAGGCATCATCAGGTAGCCTCCGTCGCCCAGAATGACATAAATTTCGCGATCGGGTAAAGCCATTTTAGCACCCAATCCTCCTGAAATTTCGTAGCCCATGCACGAATATCCGTATTCCAGATGGAAGCCTTTCGAGTTGCGGGTACGCCAAAGTTTATGCAAATCGCCCGGAGCGCTTCCTGAAGCGCATAGAACAACATCGTTGGCATCCGAGAAAGTATTCACGGCGCCAATCACTTCAGCCTGACTTGGAACATCAGATTTTTCAGCCCGATAAGCAACGGTTACTTTTTCGTCCCAGCTTTTGTTAAAATCGGCCACTTTTTTCCGGTAGGCATCATCAACTTTATAGCTTCCCAATCTTTGGGCAAGTTCCTCCAGAATTACTTTGGCATCGCCGGTTAATGCAAGCGCATTGTGTTTGTGTGCATCAAATTCGGTAATGTTGATGTTGATGAACTTTACATTCTCATTTTGAAAAGCAGTTTTTGAAGCGGTTGTAAAATCGCTGTAACGAGTGCCAATCCCGATTACCACATCTGCTTCGGTGCTGATTGCGTTTGCGCCTTCGGTTCCTGTTGCGCCAGTTGCTCCAAGGTTATGCGGATCGTCGTAGGATAGCGAACCTTTTCCGGCGAAAGTTTCGCTAACCGGAATTCCTGTGGCATGGACCAGATTCTTCAGGGCTTCTTCTGCTTCGCTGTAAATAACGCCGCCGCCAGCGACAATCATCGGTTTTTTAGCCGACTTGATCAATTCAACTGCACGATTCAACGTATTTATATCGGCACGCGGACGGGCAATGTGCCAAACACGTTTTTCAAACAATTCAACCGGAAAATCATACGCTTCGGCTTGCACATCCTGAGGAATGCACAAGGTCACAGCTCCGGTATCAACGGGCGAAGTCAGGACGCGCATTACTTCAGGAAGGGAGGTGATCAATTGTTCCGGACGATTAATGCGGTCCCAGTATTTTGAAACGGGTTTGAAACAATCGTTCACTGAGAAATCCTGAGAAACGGCAGACTCCAATTGCTGTAAAACCGGTGCTACAACACGGCGAGCAAAAATGTCGCCTGGCATCAGCAAAACCGGAATGCGGTTGATCGTTGCTCCGGCTGCAGCCGTAATCATATTGGTCGCTCCCGGCCCAATCGACGAGGTACATACAAATGTTGAAAGCCGGTTTTTCATTTTGGCATAGCCAACGGCGGTGTGTACCGCAGCCTGTTCGTTGCGTACCAGAAAGTATCTGAAATCAGTATTTTGCTGAAGCGCCTGTCCGAAGCCCGCCAAATTGCCATGACCGAAAATTCCAAAACATCCGGCGAAAAAAGCCTGCTCATGTCCATCGCGTTCCGAAAACTGATTTTTCAGGAATTCAATGGTCGCCTGCGCAACGGTAAGTTTTTTAGTCTTCATAGTTAAGGTTCAATAAATTAGTTCAGTTAATTTTTTTTCGTATTTCTCACCCCAAACCCCTGAAGGGGCTTTGCGAAAATCATCTGAAGCACTTGATGATAGTGTAAGTCCCCTTTAGGGGATTTAGGGGTAAAAATGAATTCAATATTATTTCATCTATACTTCTTAGTTTTACTTTTCGTTCTGTTTTGTCAAAAACCACCTTTGGATTCGATGAATTCCAGAATGTCTTTTTCGTAAGGTGTGAAGTTGGCACAGCCAAGCTGGGTTACTACGTGAGCGCCACAGGCATTTCCCATCCGGCAACATTTATAAAGCGTCCATTCTTTTAGGAAACCATAAATGAACCCAGCGGCAAAAGCGTCGCCGGCACCCAGAATATTGACCACTTCAACCGGAAATCCGGGAACTTTTTCGATGGTTCCGTCAGGCAAATAAATAACAGCTCCCCGCGATCCAGTTTTGATGATCAGCGCGTCGACGCCCAAATGTAAAATTCCATTGATGGCTTCATTAATGTCGCCCTTTATTTCCGGTGCTGAGATTTGCTGGTGACTGATACTCAATTGCGATTCGTCGGAAAGATAAGCGGCCAGAATTTCTTCTTCGGTACCCAAAACGATGTTAACGTTGCGCATAAAAGCACGGGCGGTCACGCCAAAAGCGCGGATGTCGTGCCATTGGTCGGCTCGGAAATCAAGGTCTAGCATCACGGGGACTTCATTTTTTCGGGCAATTTCGGCCGCCAGAAAAGCTCCGCTTCGGGAGGGTTCAATATTAAGCGCTGTTCCTGAAACTTCAAGAAGTTTTGCCTTTTCAATTCCGGCTCTTAAAACCTGGTCGATATTAATTTGCGAATCGGCGCAGTTATCGCGGTAATAAACCAACGGGAAGCGATCGGGTGGCTCAATGCCGAGGAGTACTGCAGAGCTTCTGGTACCGGGAATTTCGCGAACATTTTCAGTCGCAACATGTTCGTTTTTCAAAAAGTTCAGGATAAAATCGCCCACTTTGTCTCTTCCAACGCCGCTCAGCAGCGAAGCTTTTAACCCGAGACGGCTGCATCCAACCGCAATATTTAAAGGCGAACCTCCCACAAACGCGTGAAATCCGGGAATGTCTTCGAAGCGACTTCCAACGGCTTGTGAATAAAGATCTATGGATGATCTTCCATAGGTAATTACATCGTACGATTTTTCAGAATGATTCATTTTGGTTCTTATAAGTTTTTGTTGTTCATTTCGGCAGTAACCATGGGAATCCGGGGATCGAGACCTTTCCACGAATTGTAAATCCATTTGTGATCGGGGTCGTCGGTATTGGCGAGCGATTGATCACTTCCCGTTAAAAAGTTGAGGTAATACAGATTGTAGCCATGTCCGGCAGCAACCGGGTGATAGCCTTCAGGAACAAGCACAATATCGTTGTTGTGGGCAACTGCAATTTCGTCAAGACTGCGGTCGTCGTTGTAAATTTGCTGAATGGCAAAACCCTGCGGTTTGTCGATTTTGTAGAAATACGTTTCTTCGAGGCAGGCTTCAATAACTTTTCCATTTTCGTTAACTTTACGAGTGTCATGTTTGTGAGCGGGAAATGAACTCCAGTTTCCTGAGGGTGTGTAAACTTCGACGGAAACCAAACGGTGGCAATCGAATCCGGGTTGTATCAGGCTGTTGATCTGTCGTGTTGCATTATCGCCGCCACGAATTTCGATGGCTGCTTCTTCCGGACGTTTGAAATATGCCGGGTGATCTTCGTCGGTTTCGCACCAACCGTAGCCAATATCAAGCACATCACTTTCGGCAGTCAATTCAAATTCAGTATTTCGCGGAAGATATAACGAATGAGCAATTCCGCTGAAAACATCTTTGCGTCCGTTGACGGTTTCCCAATTTCCTTTATTGCTTTTTACTGAAAAGTTCCCGCCAAGTAGGATTATCGCATATTCGTTTTCGCCAGTATTGGCAATCCATTTTTCGCCACGGTTCATCAATCTGGCCTGAAAATTCAGGAATTGCCAGCCGGTATCTTCTTTCAGCACACTTTGGTAAATTCCGAATTCTGACTGTGGCTTGGCTAAAAGCGGGTATTTTTTATCTCTGATCATACTTTTTTACTTAAAATCGTTTGTTTTGTCAACTGCTTTAAGCAGTTCAAATTTCCTGATGTAGAATTTCTCCAACGTATCCATGTAGGTTTTTCCTGGAACAATGGGATCGAAAAGGGCAGGCGATAGTTTGAAAAATTCGCGGTGAACACGTGTCCAGATAAGCCTGGCATCAGTAGCAATATTTATTTTGCAAACTCCATATTGGATGGCTTTTACAATTTCCTTATCCGAAACACCTTTGGCATCTGTGCCAAGTTGCCCGCCAGCTGCATTAATGCGTTGTATTTCGTTTTTATCAACAGCAGAGCCGCCATGTAATACAAGTGGAAAACCGGGCAGACGCTTTTGAATTTCTTTCAGAATATCGAATTGAATTCCCTGATCGCCGGAAAATTTGTAGGCTCCGTGGCTGGTTCCAACAGCGATTGCCAGGCTATCGCAACCGGTCTGGTTAACAAAATCGACAACTTCGGCTGGCTGAGTGAATTTTTTGAGCTTTTCATCGATCGAAATATCGTCTTCAATGCCACTTAAAACGCCTAGTTCGGCTTCAACTGAAATGTTTTTGGCATGCGCTTTTTCGACAATTTCTTCGGTAAGCGCCACATTTTTTTCGTAAGGATCGTGTGATGCGTCGATCATAACTGATGAATAAGCACCCGATTCAATGCAGTTCAACGCATGTTCTTTATTACCGTGGTCGAGATGAAGAGAATAAACGGTATCGGGGTATATTTTTGCTGCGGCCGAAATCATGGAAATCAGCATTTCGGCACCGGCATAATTTCGTGCTACAGGAGTGGTTTGAACAATAAACGGAGCGTTTGTCTTTTGAGCTGCACGAAATAATGCATGCACCTGTTCCATGCACCAAACATTCACAGCGGCAATTCCATACCTTCCATAGCACTTTTGAAATATTTCTTTTGCTGAAATATGCATCTTTTGAAAGTCAGTTAGTTAGAATAATAAGTTCGAATAAATGTACGTCACTATTTAAATCGATTCCAAATAATAATGCGGAAATGTTTATGCAAAGGTTTGCATAAAGAGAAATGGCTTGCCGAAAAATCAGGAAAGAATGGGGTGTGAATTGACTGGATGGAAAATGGATTTTTGCAAAAATCTTCAGGAGAAAATAGAATACAAATGATCTACTTTGAAGACCCTCTGACTATTAATTCAGGAAAAAGTTTCTCAAGTCGGATATTGGTTAAATCGTTGTTGGAATTTACGCGCTTCATCAGGATTCGGGCCGACAACATGCCCAATTCGTAAGTGGGCTGCCAAACGGTGGATAGCGAAGGTTTAAAATAACATGAATGCGGATCATCGTCAAACCCGATAATTGAAATTTCATCCGGAATTTTAATGCCGGCTTCCTTTATAACGTACATGGCGCCAATGGCAACACCGTCGTTAATGGCAAAAATAGCATCCGGAGGAGAAGGCAAAGCCAATAATTGCTTAGTTGGATCAATTCCGTGTTCAGGCATAAAGCCTTCGGCCTCAATAATGTAATCTTTGTTTACAGGAATTCCATGCGATTTTAACGCATCTTTGTAGGCTTCGAGCCGGTGTTTGACTGTTGAAAGTGTTGATGGACCTGCAATATGCGCAATTCGGCGGCAACCTGTTTTAATCAGGTATTCAACAGCCTGGTAGGCGCCTTTGTATTCGTCAACAAAAACTTTATCGACTTCAATTCCTTCACAATCGCGGTCGAAAATAACCAGCGGAATGTTGTTTTCAGTTAAAATTAAGAGATGTTCGAAGTCTTTTGTTTCTGACGATGGCGAAATTAAAAAGCCGTCGACACGAATTGATGCAAAAGTCCGAACCAGCGATTTTTCTTCCTCAAAAGATTCGTTCGACTGGCCAATGATCATGTTCACACCCATTGGGTTTAGTAAATCCTGAATTCCGCTGATTACTGACGAAAAAAAGTAACTGGTAATTTCAGGAACAATTACCCCGATGGTGTTCGTGCGCTTTTTTAAAAGATTTAACGCCAGAAGATTGGGCTGATAATTTAATTTTCGGGCCAGTTCGATGACCGCATCGCGCGTTTTTGCACTGATTGCGGGGTGATTATTCAGCGCGCGCGAAACCGAAGATGGTGCAATCCCAAGTTCTTTGGCTATTTCGGTTATGGTTGTGCGCGATTTTTTCATTTGTGGTTTTTACTCGGGAAAACGCTAAATTATAGATTAGCTGAATTGCTTGTTATCGAAGAATCAGAAAAATGCAAATAATTGCGATTCATGCATTTTGCAGAAGTTCGTATAGGTCGTTCATGTCAAAAAAAACAGTTGCTCCAAGCTCCTGCATCGTGTTTTTGTTCCGTTCGTTTGCGAATGCAAAAACGTCGAATCCGCCGGCTTTTGCGGCTTTTACACCGGCCAGACTATCTTCAATAACTGCACATTCGCCGGAATTAAATCCCATTTCCCGGGCTGCATATAAAAATATTTCCGGATTGGGTTTCCAACTGCCAATATCATACGAACTATAAATCCGGTTTTCAAATTTGTCGATTAAATTGGTTGTTGTTAGACTTAACTTCAATTTTTCGCGCGGTCCGCTTGAAGCTACACAAAATGGGACATTTAGTTTGTCAAGCAATTCGGCAACACCTTTTACCGGTTTCAAATCGGTTTTAAAAAGTTCAAAAGTTCGTCTGCGAAATTCTTTCTCAAAATCGTCGGAAAGTACTTTTCCGGCCTTGTTCGAAATGTATTCAAGCGTACTTTTTATCGACACTCCTGAAAAATTCTCAACTGCAAATTCAAGATCAATTTCAACGCCAAGTTCTTTTGCCATTTCTATAAAAATCCGACTCGAAATGGCTTCACTGTCAACCAGAATTCCGTCGTTGTCGAATATTATGCATTTATATTTCATCCGGATTAAATTCAAAATTCACTGTCGTTTGTGCAAAATCAGATTCAGCAAAGGTAAGCGGAAATTTATTCGGGACTAAAAAGTTGGTCAAATGAAAAAAGCGGCTCCCAAAAAGAAAGTCGCTTCAGTTTCAATCCATCAACCTGTTAAGCTTATTTTTGAATCCAGCTTAGAATTTTTTCATCATTTGGTTTTGTTTTCGGTGCCACTACGTCTACCAGTTTGCCATTTTCGTCAATCAGGTATTTCTGGAAATTCCATGTTACTTCCGAATCTTCAACGCCGTTTTGGCTTTTTGACGTAAGCCATTTATACAATGGAGCCATGTCTTCGCCCTTCACCGAAATTTTCGACATCATCGGAAAAGTAACTCCATAATTTTTGGTACAAAATTCCTGAATTTCGGAATTGGAGCCGGGCTCCTGAGCGCCAAAATTGTTGGCCGGAAACCCGATAATCACAAAGTTCTGGTTTCCATATTGCTTGTAAAGGCTTTCGAGAATTTCGTATTGCGGCGTATTTCCACATTTCGAAGCCGTATTTACCACCATTACTTTTTTCCCTTTCAGGCTTGAAAGATCAAACTCTTTTCCGTCGATGTCTTTTACTTTAAAATCGTAGAACGATTTTTGGCTGTACACTACCGAGGAAAATATGATCAAACTAAAGAATATTGCAAATTTTTTCATGACTGATAATTTTAAAGATCAACTTGGAAATGAAACAATTCAGTTTCATAAAAGTTTCATTTTCTGTTGGATTCGTTCAAACGAAGTAAAAAGCTGCTCCGGAATACACATTCTGTTGATAAGTTTCAGCCTTGCCGTTAGGTCAGAATTTGTATATTTGGTCGTTCAATTCAGGAATTTTATGGAGAATTTTATTGTTTCAGCACGAAAATACCGGCCCGATACATTTCAAACGGTTGTAGGTCAGGCGTCGATAACATCGACTCTGAAAAATGCAATTAAGAACAGCCAGCTTGCACACGCTTACCTGTTTTGCGGGCCGCGCGGAGTTGGTAAAACAACCTGCGCCCGTATTTTTGCCAAAACCATAAATTGTCAGAATCTTTCTCCTGAAATTGAACCGTGCAACCAATGCGAATCGTGTAAAGCGTTTAACGGAAACCGGTCGTATAACATTCACGAACTTGATGCGGCTTCGAACAACTCAGTCGACGATATCCGAAATCTCACTGACCAGGTTCGCATTCCGCCGCAAATCGGGCATTACAGCATTTACATCATCGATGAAGTTCACATGTTGTCGCAGGCGGCTTTTAATGCATTCCTGAAAACGCTGGAAGAGCCACCGCGCCATGCCATTTTTATTCTGGCGACCACCGAAAAGCACAAAATTATTCCGACGATTTTGTCGCGTTGCCAGATTTTCGATTTCAACCGCATTAAAATCAGCGATATATCAGGCCATTTGGCGCATGTGGCAAAAAGCGAAACTGTTAACATTGAAAGCGAAGCATTGAATGTGATTGCCCAGAAAGCTGATGGCGCAATGCGCGATGCCCTTTCAATTTTCGACCAGATTGTCAGCTTTTCAGGGAAAAGCATAACGTATAAAGATGTTATTTCGAACCTGAATGTACTTGACTACGATTATTATTTCCGGTTAGTCGACCTGTTCCTGAAAAATGATATCTCCGGAAGTTTGCTGCTTTTCAATGAAATTTTGGATCATGGTTTTGATGGCCATCATTTTATAACAGGATTAAGTTCGCATTTCCGCGACGTAATGGTTTGCAAAGATCCGGTGACTATTCAGTTACTTGAAGTTGGCGGCGAAATCCGTGAAAAGTATAAAGTTCAGGCAACCCGCTGCGAAAGCGATTTCCTGATTGGTGCACTGCAAACAGCCAACGAATGTGACCTTCAGTATAAAACAAGTCAGAATAAACGACTGTTGGTTGAACTGGCCATTATAAAAATGGTGCAGCTCACCTTAAAAAAAAAATAGCTGACATCAGCGACGAAAGCATCCTACTACCCATTTTTAACCAGGATGAGAAACCGGAGATACAGCCAGCAGCCAATCAACCTGCGCAGCAGGCAACTCCATCTGCGGCACAATTTCAGCAGGCTGAACCAACTGGCAAAACACCTTTCGTAAAAACTATCCGGAAAGTCGGAAGCTCGTTTACACCTTCTATTAAAGATGCATTGGCTGGAAAACCTTCGGAACCAACGCTTCTTGATGAAATCAAAAAATCGGTTTACAACGAATACGAAATTTTCGCAGAAGCTTTTACATCTGAACAACTTGCCGAAAAGTGGAACGAATTTCTGAAGCAAAATTCCGATCGTCCACACCTGATTTCAACACTTTCGGCAGTTCCTGAAATTCAGGAAGGAAATAAATTACTGGTTAAAATAGGAAACTCTGTTCAGGAAGAAGAAATACGCCTGATTAAGCCCGATTTGGTGAGCTGGTTGCGCAGAGAATTGAGGAATTCAGAAATTGAAATAGTTACCCGATTCGAAAAGATTGAAGTCGAAAGGGTTCATTTCAACGATTCGGAAAAACTTCAGATGATGATTCAAAAGAATCCGGAATTGTACGAATTAAAGAAGAGATTTAACCTTGACTTCAGCGAGTAATTGTTAAATCAATTTGAATAATTTCTGTTTATTGTTTGTTCATTTTTAGCCGCCGCTAGTAAGTGACCCTAAATTTTTATACTTTTAGTCAAAATTCAAAAAAGACCGACGCTATGATAAAGAAAGAAGTTCTGGATGCGATAAATGAGCAAATTAATGCCGAAAGCTATTCTGCTTACATGTACCTTTCAATGGCTGGCTATTTCGAGAATCTCGGGTTGTCAGGATTTGCTCATTGGATGAAAATTCAATATCAGGAAGAATCTGCACATGCCCTGAAATTTTTTACGTATCTCACCGACCGGGGTGGTAAAATCAGGCTAAAAGGCATTGAGCAGGTTCCTGTTGATTTCGACGGAATTGTTGATGTGTTTGAGAAAACCCTTGAACACGAAAACCATGTGACTAATCTGATCAGCAATTTGATGAATGTTGCTGTTGCTGCAAGCGACCATGCTTCGCAAAGTTTTTTGAAGTGGTTTGTTGACGAACAGGTTGAGGAAGAATCGAATGTGGAAAAAATTCTGGCAACACTAAAGCTTATTAATGGACAGGGAAATGGTATTTTTATGATGGATCGTGAATTAAGTCAGCGAGTGTTTAATGATCCGAACGCGGCAGTTTAATTTTTACAAAAAATATTTTGCAAAAGGCTGCCAATTGGTAGCCTTTTTTGTTAAGTATGTAGCAGGTTTTGTTCAGTTTTTTGAAATTAAAAATACACGGGAAAGCAATGAACGAAGAAATTGAAAGAGCGTATTCTGCGTTTTACGAAATCTGTAAAACAAATATTAGCGAGAAAGATCGCCCTAAAATTGACGATGCCTATAAGCTAGTGTGCGAAGTATTCGGCGATAGTTGTTGGGATTCCGGTGAACTGATTGTTGTTCACTGTATTGATGTAGCACGAATTGTTGTTCAGGAAATTGGGCTTGGCGCTGATTCTGCAGTGGCTGCACTCCTGCACAATGTATATTATCAAACACATTCGGCAGTAGAACTTGAAACACGTTTCGGGAAAGCTGTAGCTTCGATTTTGGATGGAATGGCAAAAATAAATGCCATGGGAACCGACACTGTGGAGTTACATTCGGAGAATTACAGAAGCCTGATGCTGGCCATGGCAGGAGATGTACGCGTAATTCTGGTGAAAATTGCCGACCGCATGCAGGTGATGCGAAATCTCGATTCGCAACCTGAAGCTGTGCGGGTAAAAATCTCGGTCGAAACTTCGTATTTATATGCCCCGCTGGCTCACAGGCTCGGTTTGTATTACATCAATTCGGAGTTGCTCGATTTATGCCTGAAATACCAAAATCCTGAAGCATACAATGCCGTCGCCCTACGTCTGAAAGAGACTGATCGGGAGCGTGCAAATTTTGTAGCTGAGTTTGTGAAACCAATTGAAAATGAATTGAACCACCGTGGTTTTTCGTTCGATATGAAAGCACGGACTAAGTCCATAAATTCAATCTGGCGTAAGATGCAGACCCAGAAAGTAGAGTTCGACGAAGTGATGGATTTGTTTGCTATTCGCGTGATTCTGAACACCGAGCTTGCCAACGAAAAATCGGATTGCTGGCAGGTTTACTCGATTGTTACAGAAGAGTACCAGTCGAATCCGAAGCGTATGCGCGACTGGATTACTATACCAAAATCGAATGGGTATGAATCGCTGCACGCGACAGTGCTTGGTCCGCAGGGCAAATGGGTCGAAATTCAGATCAGAACCAAACGAATGGACGAAATTGCTGAAAAAGGGTTGGCCGCTCACTGGAAATACAAGGGCGGAACAGGGACTTCGGAAATGGAAAAGTGGTTGGCTAACGTTCGGGAAATTCTTGAAAATCCTGAATTGAATATGGTCGATTTTATCGACGAATTCAAAATGAATGTTTACGCAGACGAAATTTTTGTTTTCACGCCGAAAGGCGATTTGAGAAAACTTTCAGCCGGCGCTACTTTGCTCGATTTTGCGTACGAAATACATTCCGGAGTTGGAGATCGTTGCGTGGGTGGAAAAGTAAACGGACGAAATGTTACGCTCAGGCATAAACTTAAAAATGGCGACCAGATTTCGGTTGACACAGCTAATCACCAGCGGCCTAAAATGGATTGGCTCGATTTTGTGGTTACAACCAAAGCTAAAAACCGCATTAAGGCGAGTTTAAACGAAGAGGTAAAACGCGAAGCCGAAAACGGTAAGGAAATCATACTCCGGAAAGCCAAGAACTGGAAAATAGAGTTTAATGATGACAGTATCCGGAAGTTGCTGAAAGAATATAAACTGAAATTGGCGCAGGATTTATATTACCAGGTTTCAATCGGAAAAATTGATCCGCTTGAGATTAAAGAATTACTTGTTGGTAAGAAGGAAGATTCGGCCAAACAATTGATCACCGAAATGTTGTCGAAAGATAAAGTTCAGGAACTTGAATTTTCGGGTGGCGACGATTATCTGGTGATTGACAACAACATAAAGAATGTAATTTACAAACTTGCTCCTTGTTGTAACCCCATTTTTGGAGACGATATTTTTGGGTTCGTAACCATTAACGAAGGAATTAAAATTCACAGGGAAACTTGTCCGAATGCCAGGCAGATGATTGAACGCTATCCGTACCGGGTGATTAAAGCCAAATGGCAGGACACCAAAAAGAAATCGTCGTTTCAGGCAACCATTCGCATTTCGGGAACCGATGACATGGGAATTGTAACGCAGATTTCGTACGTTATTTCAAAAGATATTGGTGTGCAAATGCGGTCAATCAATATTGATTCGACAAACGGTGAATTTGACGGAACGCTGAGGGTTTATGTAAACGGTTTGGAACACCTTGATTTTTTGATGAATAAACTTCGGAGCATCAAAGGTGTTTTATCGGTATCCCGGGCCGATTAATCAATGCTGAAATAATTCAAAATTGAACAATGACCTATTTAGAAGCACAGCAACTTTTTCAGGAGAATAATTTGGAAGGTGCCATCGAGATCCTGAACAAACGAATTTCTGTTAATTCTTCAGATATTCAGTCGCTTAATCTGCGTGGAAAAATCTTTTACAAGATGCAGAAATGGGGAGATGCCATTAATGATTTCTCTTCGGTTTTGGAATTTGAACCTCAAAATCAGGAGGCAAAATCAGGATTGAAAATGGCTGAGAATATTCTTGGTTTTTTCACTCCGGATATGTTTAATCCATAAAATTCATATGTTTTTTCTTGGTAATACTTGTTAAAAAATATGAATTGAGTTAACCATTTCTTAGTTTTTTTGTTCTTAATTATTATTTTTGGGAACCTGAATAAAAAAAGCAATATAATTTTAATAAAAACCTGATAAAATTGATAATGATTATGAAAAGATTCTTTTTAGCTATCGCACTTTGTTTTGGAATTATGGCAGGATTTGCACAAGAAGAGAAGAGTGCAATTGAAATCACAAATGAAGGCAATGAAGCACTTCGTACGAAAGATTATCCAAAAGCGCTGCAGCTATACGAACAGGCTTTAAGTAAATTGACCGATGGAGTTCAGGATACGGCAATGTATTATCACATGGCATACAGTGCATATCAAATTAAAAGCTTTGATAAAGCGATTAAATATTTTGACGAATCTATAAAGCTTAACTATAAAAAGGAAACTGCCTTTTTATATAAGGCAAATTCCTATAAAATGTTGAAGGATGAAGATAACTACGTTAAAACGCTGGAAGAAGCTTTAGCTCAATCGCCTAATGATGCCAAGGTTAAAAGTATGCTGGCTATTGTGTATTTGAAGCAAGCCAATGTATTTTACACAAATGGCGCAAAAATATTGAAACAAGCAGCTGCTGACGTTGCTGCAGCCAAGTACAAAACTACTGATCCGCAGTATAAAGATGCTGAAGCAAAAGCTGATGTGGAGTTTAAAAAAGCGCTTCCAATTATTGATAAAGCTTTAAGTTTTGATCCTGAAAATGCAACAGCCAAGCAATTAAAATCTGCTTGTGAGCAAACAATAAAAGGTTAGTTAACTCTAATTTTGGTTTTTAAGCAAGGCTGCCAGTAAAGGTGGCCTTGTTTTGTTTTCGTTAAGTTCCCCTGAGCCTCACGTTCTGCCGGTAAATAAAATTTTGTCCGGATCGTTATGTATAAAGACTAATTCTGCTGAAAGTATGGTTGGTAAGTTTCTTTTGCTCCTGTTCGTTTTTGCATTTCTCGGATGCACGAAAAAAGATGCAAGTCCCGAACCAGTTAATTCAGGCCAAGTTTATTTTCCTCCGATAAATACCGACGAGTGGCTCACTGTTTCTGCGGATTCGCTGGGGTGGAATATGGGAGCAAAAGCCGACTTGCTGAAACTACTGGAAGAAAATGGTACCCGGGCATTTGTAATACTGGTTGACGGAAAGATTGCGATGGAAGAGTATTTTGGGAATAATTTGCCTGGCCTGTCGAAATTCAATAAAACAGCATACTGGTATTGGGCATCAGCGGGGAAGACACTAACCGCCTTCACTGTTGGAAAAGCTCAGGAAGATGGTTTTTTGACAATTCAGGATAAATCGTCTAATTACCTGGGAGCTGGATGGACTTCATTAAATGGCGAGCAGGAATCTAAAATCACCATCCGGAGCCAGTTGACGATGACCACAGGTTTGGATGATGGAGTTAGCGACAGCCACAGTACTGAACCGAAAGATTTGGTTTACAAAGCTTCAGCAGGAACCCGGTGGGCCTACCACAATGGACCGTACACTTTGCTCGAAAAGGTTGTCAGCGAAGCAAGCAATCAGGATTTTGATAGCTATTTTAATACAAAATTGCGCGATAAAATTGGGATGGATGGCTTTTGGCAGTGGGTTGATAACGACCATGTGTATTTTAGTACAGCGCGATCGATGGCCCGGTTTGGCTTGTTGATTCTAAATAAGGGGAAGTGGGGCGATCAGAAGATCATGGCAGATACCACTTACTTTAAAGAGATGGTAAATACTTCGCAGCAAATCAATAAAAGCTACGGATATTTGTGGTGGCTAAATGGCAAGGAATCGTTTATGATTCCGGAGTCTCAACTTGTATTTAAAGGTAGCGTTTCTCCTGATGCACCTTCGGACATGATTTCAGGAATTGGCAAAAATGGTCAGTATGTTTGCATCATACCTTCGAAAAAAATGGTTTTGGTTCGGATGGGCGAAAATCCGGAAAGCGTTCCGGTGCCGTTTTTGTTTCTGAACGATATATGGAAGAATCTTAACCTGATCGTTAAGTGAGCATTGCATTTTCGCTGGTATTTTTAAATTTAAATATCCAGATACCTGAATATTTTAAATTGTACTACTTTTGTAAATTATAGAATACGCTGATATCGAATAAAAATTGAGGGGAGGAATGATGGAATTTGTAATCAATTATTTTTCGGAATTGATCTACCTGATGAAGGAGATGGCGCCCTGGCTCATCCTCGGGTTAATATTCGCAGGTCTTTTAAAAGTCTATTTTCCGCAGAAACACATCGACAAATATTTAGGGAAACCTACCGCAAAATCGGCAGTAAATGCTGCATTGCTTGGTGTGCCAATGCCATTGTGTTCGTGTGGTGTTATCCCAACCGGAATTTCCTTTTACAAAAATGGAGCATCAAAAGGCGCAACAAATTCATTCCTGATTTCAACTCCCCAAACCGGTGTCGATTCCATATTTGCGACATACTCTATGTTGGGCTGGCCATTTGCGTTGTTGCGTCCTATTATTGCATTTACGACGGGAATAATTGGTGGAATTCTTACCAATTGGTTCCTGAAAGAGAAACCAAAACCTGCACCAGTTGGAAATCCGATGTTTGCCGGAATAAAAATGGACGTAAAAAAGATGGGAAAAGCGGCACCTGCCTGTGATAATGGCGATTGCGGATGTCATACAGAGCCTTCAAAAGAAGCTCATCCACTAATCCGGGCTGCTAATTACGCGTTTATCGAATTGCTTCAGGATATTTCGAAATGGTTGTTGCTGGGTTTTGCTGTGGCGGCGCTTATTTCCGTTTTGTTGCCAGCCGATTTCTTCAGTATGTTTAAAGGGTATGGTTTTATCGAGATACTGGTGGTTTTGGCAGCTTCCATCCCAATTTACGTTTGTGCCACAGGTTCAATTCCAATTGCAGCTGTTCTTTTAATGAAAGGTGTTTCGCCGGGTGCAGCACTTGTTTTTCTGATGGCCGGACCAGCGACCAATGTGGCAACAATGACTGTAATAGGGAAAACGATGGGGCGGAAATCGCTGTATATCTACCTGTTTTCAATTACAGGTGGCGCGATAATTTTCGGGTTGCTTACCAACTGGTTGATTCCAGTTGATTTTATTCTAAGCAAAATGAATCATACAATGCACGGCGAAGCACACGAAATGCTTCCTGGCTGGCTCGGCATTTCGTCTGCGGTTTTATTGGTTGTGTCCATTGTTTCAGGATATTTTATTGAACGAATTCAAAAAACTAAAAAAATGACTCTCGACAAATTTCAAACAATCCGTGTAGAAGGAATGACTTGTTCGCATTGCGAAGCTGCAGTGACTCGAAATCTTGTAAAACTTGATGGAATTGAGGAAGTTGTGGCGGATAAAAATACGGCACAGGTGAAGATTAAAGGTGCAAAAATTAACCTGGCCGAAATTGAACAGGTTGTGACCGAGCTTGGCTATCAGTATAAAGGCGTTTACTAATGAACTGGATTGACTACTGCCTAGCAATTCTGATCAGTTTACCGATACTGGCAACTTTTGTTTTGGGCGCTTTTCTGGCCCGAAGCGGAAAACAGGCCATGGGCAATCCGACTATTCAGCCTCTGTTTTTCTATACAGGTAAATTTTTGCTTTTTTCTGTTTGGGCTATTTTCTGTATCACTTCCATTTTTCCTGAATTCAGGAGCAGCATTCCTTTTCAGATTCAGGACGAAATTCCGGATGTGCAGAAATTGCTCGCAGCTGTATTTCTGATTCCAGCCAACCTGATTATTGTGCCGGCTTATCTTTCAATGGGACTCGTTACGCACATCGGTCTTCCTTCAGGAAAGCATGAATTGCGTACGGAAGGAATTTATAAAATTAGCCGCAACCCAATGTATGCCAGTTTTATTTTCCTGAATACTGCAACTTTCCTGTTCATCCCCAGCTTGTTGTTACTGGCTATCATGGTTTATGGGATGGTTGTTCATCATTTTATTATCCTGAGTGAAGAAAAATATCTCGAAAAAACGTTCGGCGAAAACTATCACCTGTATAAGGCACAAACTCCAAGATATTTATAATCACTTTGAACTTTATATTCAGCTTTTTACAGTGAATTGAGAGCTTGAAACATCAAATGATATACCGGCCAAAATATGACCAGTATATCATTTGATGTTTCAGTACCCTTTTTCTCGTTTAAAGAATTGTCGGGCAAATCGAAGTTTCTTATTTGACACAATTAATTCTTTAAACTTGCGGTATTTTGAATTTTTAGTTCTAAAAGCAATTATTCCCAGTTACAGATATTTTCCCACTTGTTTCTGAATTTCCAAAGCTTTACTTTTAGGAAAAATCTAACCTGATGAAAGCCAAGAAAATTCTTGTCGTCGGCAGTTCCAATACCGACATGGTGATAAAAACCAGTCATTTCCCAGCTCCGGGCGAAACCATTTTGGGCGGTAAATTTTTAATGAATGCCGGAGGGAAAGGGGCCAACCAGGCTCTAGCTGCGGCCAGACTGGGAGGACAGGTCACCTTTGTAACCAAGATTGGCAACGATATTTTTGGGAAACAGGCCCTTCGGCAATTAAAAGACGAAGGAATAAATACTGATTATGTGGCCGTTGATCCCGAAAATCCAAGCGGAGTGGCTTTGATTACGGTGGATGAAAACGGAGAAAATTCTATTGTAGTAGCTTCAGGATCAAACGGAACTTTGAGCCCGGAAGATTTTGAAAAAGCTATGGATGAATTGGACGAAACGGAATTTGTTCTTATTCAGCTCGAGATTCCTGTTGAAACTGTCGGGTACATAGCTCGTATTGCCTCCGGAAAAAATAAAAAGGTAATCCTGAATCCAGCTCCGGCGACACATTTGTCAGACGAATTGCTGCGAAATATTTTCCTGATTACGCCCAACGAAACCGAAGCAGAAATCCTTACCGGGATAAAAGTCACTGATGAACTTTCTGCAAATCGGGCTGCAACTGTTTTGCATAAAAAAGGAGTTGAAATTGTAATTATTACGATGGGTTCGGCTGGCGCTTTCCTGCTTCATGACAATAAATCTGAAATAATATCAGGGCATAAAGTTGTTGCAGTTGACACCACTGCTGCTGGCGATACGTTCAACGGTGCTCTGACTGTTGCCCTTTCAGAAGGGAAAAATATTCGCGATGCAATTGCTTTTGCAAACCAGGCCGCCGCCATTTCAGTAACCCGGTTTGGAGCGCAGGCTTCAGTTCCTTTCCGAAATGAATTACCAACCTAAATAGATCAACCTAATTATGAAAAGACTAATCCTAAACTTCACTTTCTTTTTGTGCCTTTTTTCTTTTTTATCATGCTCTGCTCCGGAAAAAAAAGATGTCAAATCCATTTCGCTTGAAGTGCTTAAAGACAAGATTGCTGGTGGCTGGGCCGGCAAAATGATTGGAGTGACTTATGGTGCACCCACCGAATTTCATGCACAGGGAATGACTTTTGACGATTCAATCAAGTGGAAACCTGCTGATGTGCGCGGTGCAATTTGGCAAGACGACATTTACGTTCAGTTAACTTTTTTGATGACGATGGATCGATTTGGCATTGATGCTCCGGCCAAAAAATTTCAGGAGACTTTTGCAGAAGCCGGATTTCCGCTCTGGCATGCCAATGTTCAATCGCGCAAAAATTATTACGACAGTATTTTTCCGCCACAGTCGGGTGAACCCGAATTTAATTTACACGCCGACGACATCGATTTCCAGATTGAGGCCGATTACATCGGATTCATGTGTCCCGGAATGCCACAAACTGCGGGCCGGATTGCAAATAAAATTGGACACATTATGAATTACGGCGATGGTGTTTATGGCGGTGTTTTCGTGGCTGCGTTGTATTCTGCAGCTTATTTCGATAACGACATTTCTCAAATTATTAATAAAGCTTTGCTTTCAATTCCTGAAGAGAGCGATTATTCCAAAATCGTTCGTGACGTAATTTTGTTGCATCAACATTATCCTGAAGACTGGAAAGCAGCCTGGACCGAATTGGAAGCTAAATGGGGCCATGTACAAATTTGCGAAGCTGGTTCCAGCTTTAATATTGATGCAAAACTGAACGGTGCATTTATTGTAATGGGTTTATTGTACGGTGACGGCGATCCGGTTAAAACCATGGAAATAGCCACCCGCTGCGGACAAGATTCTGATTGCAACCCGTCGAATGCAATGGCTGTTTTGGGTGTTGTTAAGGGGCTAAGCGGATTGCCGGCTGAATATCAAACAGCCGTAAAAGCTATTGGCGATACGGCCTTTATTAATACCAATTATTCGTTTAACAAAGCAGTAGCAGCAACGTTAAACTATGCTCAAAAACTGGCCGCCGAAAATGGGGGAGGACTTTCATCTGATAATCTCGAAATTAAAATTCAGCAACCTCGGCCATTACCACTCGAAGTGTCTTTTCCGAAGCTGGTTTTTGAAAAACGGGTTCGGGTTTTTGATACGGAAGGCTGGAGTTTTCAGGGTAGCTGGAATGATTATGGAAAAAAGAAAGCCAAATACAGCGCCAAGGCTGGCGATGAAGCGAAATTCTCATTCGAGGGAACTGGTATTTCGATTGTTGGAAACTGGCTGAAAGATGGCGGGAAAGCTGATGTTTATGTGGATGACCAGTTAAAACGTACGATTGATTGCTACTTTAATTTTGCCGGGCAACAACACGAAAATATGGATATGTTCCACATTACCAATCTTCCGGAAGGAAAGCATACTGTGCGAATTGTAGTGAAAGGAGAGAAGCGGCCGGAATCGGATGGCGCAAATGTTTATATTTCCGAGGCAGTGTTATTCAAAACGGCAGATAAAATGAACGAGGATTTCAAATTTTCTTTTCAGAAATGACCAAACTAATCTAACATGAGAAAGCTCTTATTTTTTGCATTGATCTTCCTGCTTGCAAGTTCAGGAGTAATTGCCAAAGAACCTGTGAAAATTATTTTCGACAGCGACATGGGCCCCGATTTCGATGATGTGGGTGCCATCACTGTTTTGCACCAATTGGCTGCACTTGGCGAATGCCAAATTCTGGCAACTGTCGCCAGCGATGGTTATCCATATATTGCGCCTACACTCGAAGTATTTAACCGATATTTTCATCATCCTGAAATTCCGGTTGGCGCTCCGGGAGCAGATGCACCTGCTTTTTCGTGTCCAAATCACTGGAACGATTCTCTGGTGGTTAAATATTTGCCAAAGATGAAAACGAACAAAGATTATCCGTCGGCAACAGAAGTGTACCGGAAAGTTTTGGCGGCTCAAAAAGATCGGAGTGTAGTTATTGTTACCGTCGGATTTATGACAAATCTTGCGGCTTTGCTGCAATCTGCGCCTGATCAGTTTAGTCGGCTAAATGGTCGTGATTTGGTTGCGCTGAAAGTAAAAAAATGGGTGGCTATGGCGGGTGGTTTTCCGCAGGGCAACGAATTCAATGTAAATCAAGACGCAAAGGCTTCATATTACGTGATCGAAAACTGGCCGACGCCAATTTTGTTTAGCGGATTTGAAATTGGCGAGAAAATTTTGACGGGTCACAAAGTGGCCACCGAAGGAAAGAAAGGAAGTCCAACACAATGGGCTTATGAATACTGTTTGGCCTCTTACGATAAAAAACCAACGGCAAACCGGAACTCGTGGGACCACACGGCCGTTTTGTGCGCTGTGCGCGATCCGGAGAAATATTTCTATGTGATCGGAAATGGCACCATGGTTTGCAATCCGGATGGATCAAATACCTGGAACCCGGATAAAGATTCACATCATTCATTTTTGGTACATAAATATCCGTATCAGAAAATTGCAGATGTTATCGACGATCTGATGCTTTATGAACCAAAATAATTGACCATTTGCGATTTGCATATTGATGCACCTTGGCAACAATGACAAAACTTAGAACAAAAACAACAAGCTGATTAATTTCCAAATTCAAGACCATGTATATCGTAAATTCCTATTTCTTCGCAGTCATTCTTTGCATTGTAACGATGTTTTGCTGGGGGTCGTGGGCAAATACCCAGAAACTGGCTCAAAAATCCTGGCGTTTCGAATTATTCTATTGGGATTATGTGATAGGTATTGTGCTGATGTCACTCATTTTCGCGTTTTCATTGGGCAGTTTTGGCGAATCCGGACGTGGATTTATTGCGGATGTCGGGCAGGCCGAATTAAGAAATTTGGGAAGTGCTTTACTGGGAGGAATTATTTTCAATGCAGCCAATATCCTTGTTGCTGCAGCAATTGCCATTGCTGGAATGTCAGTTGCATTTCCGGTAGGTATTGGAATTGCGTTGGTTTTGGGAGTTATTGTAAATTATGTGGCCAGTCCACAGGGCGATGCTATTACATTATTTTCCGGAGTTACATTAATCACACTGGCCATTGTTCTTGATGCGTTGGCTTACCGGAAAAAAGCCGCACAATCTCAAAAAATACCGACCAAAGGAATCATTCTTTCTGTGGCCGGTGGTGTGTTGATGGCATTGTTTTACAGATTTGTAGCCAGTTCCATGGTTGTCAGTTTCGATCAACCCGAGATTGGAAAACTCACGCCATACACGGCTGTATTCATTTTTTCTGCCGGAATACTGCTTAGTAATTTTGTTTTCAACACAATTCTGATGCGAAAACCGTTTGAAGGTAAACCTGTAAGTTATGCCGATTACTTTTCAGGGACCTTAACTGAACATTTTACTGGTATTTTGGGAGGAACAATTTGGTGCATTGGTATGACATTCAGTATTATAGCTTCAGGAAGAGCTGGATTTGCCATTTCGTATGGGTTGGGGCAGGGCGCTACTTTGGTGGCTGCCTTATGGGGAGTTTTTATCTGGAAAGAATTTAAAGGTTCGAGGGGCACAAAAGGGCTTTTGACGACCATGTTTTTACTTTTTCTGGTTGGCATCGGATTAATTATTTATGCCGGAATTTAGTCAGCAGATCGATGAGTCCTAATTTTATGATTCCCATTTTGATCAGTCAAAACAATTAATTGATAGTTCATCTGCATGGTTTAGAAAGTGGTGGTTTAGACGGCTAGGTTTTTTTCATTGTTTAAGTTAGTTTTGAATAAGTATTTGAAAATATGATGAAATCAGCCCTCTCATTCAAGCAACATTACGAAGATTTTTTTTCCAAATCGGAAGAGCCATCGAACAGTCAAAAATTAACTGAGGAATTTTTTGCAGATTTTGTTCATTACACGCCACTTAAGCTTGAACTTCTGGAATCCTATATAAAATCCGGGCAAATTGATCTCTTTTATCAGTCGCTTGTTGATCTGAAATATCTTGTTGAATTTTCGGACAATTTCAATCGTTATTGGTATATGCTGCGGGCATATTCCGGAGCGCTTTCAAAGCTCAAAATAGATCCCACAGCAAAGGCGTCAAAAAGTCTTTACAGTTATTATTTTGGGAAATATGGAGATCGCCGCATGCTTAGAACTGAACATTGGTTTGAAAAAAACAGGTGGAAATTTTTAGATGAACTTCAGCCGATATATAACGACAGCGAGTTACTATATTTTATACACAAGTACGAGAAAATTCTGCTTGAACACTTCAAGATATATGAGTCGTTCATATTGGCTTTTATCGTCGATCTTAAAAGCCTCCGGCCAATCGTTGAGGAAGTTAATAAGATGAATAAAAACTAAAATAGGCGAAAGCCTACCTGAAATTTCACTTACAATCCGGAATGGTTGTGTTCAAATTGAGGTGTCGAAATTCTAAGCGAATATCTCCCGTCAAATCACAAACCTGAAAATCTAACCTGAAAAATGCAATTGCTGTTGTTTTGGAATTTACATTATCCCTATATTTGGGCTTTCTTTTTTTGATCGTAAAATGTGTTTTCAATTAAAATCAAAGTTCTGAAGGAGTTTCAATGAAACAGACAGAGGATTTGAAAATATTAGTTGCTGAAGACAATCAAATTAATCAGCGCCTTGCCATACTGGTATTTAAACAGTTGGGGTTGTTGTGCGATATTGCTTCGAATGGGAAAATTGCCCTTGAAATGTATCAGCAAAAACATTACGATCTAATTCTCATGGATATGCACATGCCGGTAATGGGTGGGGTTGAATCCACCGAGTTAATTCGTTCCTATGAAAAAGAGTTGAATAATGGGCACAGCGCGTTTATAGTGGCACTAACCGGAAGTGATCTTAATGAAACCAAAGAAGATTGCTTAAATGCAGGTATGGATGAATTTAAGGAAAAGCCACTTCGCACCGAATGGTTACGCACTCTGATTGCCGGAATCTGCAAATAGAAACTCTTCATTTCTGCCCTTCAATTTTTTGTAAATAAATCCTGAATTCCACCAATTATTTTTCAGCTCGGGTTATGTTAATCATTTGGGTTTGATTTAGCAGTTTTAAATTTAAAGGCTTTAAATTTATTGGGTTTGTTAACTATTTGATATTCAGTTTTATGAATTCGATTTTTGACTGTCAAATTTGTTAATGAATCTTACTATTTAGAACCTGATTAAATTCTGTATCTTGTTGTATTACTGATCGATCCTTAATACTTTTACAAAATACATTTAAAAACCCAAACCCGTGAAATTAGCTTCTGTATTTCTTACAGCATTTGTTCTATTTTCTCTAATGACTTTTGCGCAAGATGCAACCAAATGGAGAGGTGCTAATTCTTCAGGCATTTATAAAGTTGATAAACTTTTGACTAATTGGCCAGCCGACGGACCAAAGGTTCTTTGGTCAACCGATGGACTTGGTACCGGATTCACTTCACCTGTTTTTGCAAACAATAAAATTTATGTGAGCGGAATGGTCAATGGCGAAGCAGTTTTATTTGTGCTCGATTTGAATGGTAAAAAGCTTCAGCAGTTTAAATACGGAAAAGAGTTTGATACCAGTTATCCTGGCTCGCGCTCAACGCCGACTATTGTTGGAAATCTGGCTTATTTGTTAACCGGAAACGGATTACTTACCTGTCTCGATTTAAATTCGGGAAAGGCTGTTTGGCAAAAAGATTTTTTGACACAAACGGACGGATTGAATATCATCTGGGGATTTACGGAATCATTATTGGTTGATGGAAATATAATTTTCTGCACTCCTGGCGGAAAAACCAACAACGTAATGGCTTTAGACCGAATGACCGGCGCAACAATCTGGAACTGCAGTGGCTTGGGCGAATTGTCGGCGTATTGTACCCCTCAGTTGATCAAATTAGCAACACGCGACTTGTTGGTAACACATACTGCAGACCATGTTCTGGGAATAGACGCTAAAACCGGCAAATTGCTTTGGAATTTTCCGCACACAAACCAGTGGCTTGTTCACCCGAATACACCAATTTATTCTGAAGGTAAATTATTTGTTTTCAGCGGTTGGGGACAAGGAGCTGAAATGTTGAAACTTAGCGCCGATGGCAGTTCCGTATCGAAAGATTTCGATGTTAAAAGTTTCGATAGCCGAATGGGCGGAGCTGTCTTGCTCAATGGATTTTTGTACGGATCGGGCGATGCCGACCGCAGTTGGCAATGCATTGATTGGAAAACCGGCGAGAAAAAATATTCGTCGAAAGAAGTTGGACAGGGGGTAGTAATTGCTGCAAACGACAAATTGATTGGTTATTCTGAAAGAGGTGAGCTTTTTATGGCGGATGCTGATCCTTCAGGATTGAAGATTATCAGCAAAACAAAAATCACATTGGGCTCCGAACAGCATTGGGCGCACCCGGTAATAAACAAAGGAATATTGTATATCAGGCACGGGAATGTGCTAATCGCTTATAAAATTTCAGAATAAATTTCAGGAACATATTAAATAATCAAAAGATAAAACCAACTTTTATATGAAACGAATAAACCTTACGATTGCTCTGATCTTATGTACATTGTTTTCTTTTTCGCAACTTGTTCAATGGCGCGGACCTGAAAGAAGCGGGAAATTTGCGGATACCGGCTTGCTGAAACAATGGCCCGACGGTGGCCCGGAACTCCTTCTGAAAGTTGAAGGAATCGGCAAAGGCTACTCGTCTATAATTGCCACCGAAAAGTACATTTTTGCTACCGGAATGAAAGATTCATCCGATTATTTATCATGCATTACTCCTGATGGAAAAATAAAATGGCAGGTTCCGTACGGCCATTCATGGGTAAAATCATTTCCCGATACACGCAGTACGCCAACAATAGAAGATAACCGAATCTACACCATCAGTGGCATCGGTGAATTGGGATGCTTCAATTTGGAGGATGGCTCGAATATCTGGACAGTCAATGTTGATAAGGACTACCACGGAGAATGGCACATCTGGGGCGTATCTGAATCGCCGCTAATTGTTGATGATAAAGTAATCTGTTCTCCCGGTGGAAACACAACTTCGATAGTAGCCTTCGATAAAATGACGGGCAAAATGATCTGGCAAAGTGAGTCTGTTGGAGGTCCAAGATGCTATGTTTCACCCATCATTTATCAATACAAAGAGTTTAGATATATTTTGGCAGCAACGGGGCAAAACCTGATCGCGCTTGAACCAGCTACCGGAAAAGTAGTTTGGACTTTCAAATACTGGGATGGAGCCAAATGGGATCAACCCGGATTGATTTGGGCCAATACACCGGTTGTGAAGGGGCCGGATATTTTTATATCAATGGGTTACGATTACCGGAACGTGATGTTGGAAATGAGTGAAGATGGGCAATCCGTAAAGGAAAAGTGGAGCAATTTGGTACTCGACAACCATCATCACGGACTGATTGAACTTGACGGTAACATTTACGGATCGAACTGGCAAAGCAACAGCAAAGGAAAGTGGGTTTGCATGGATTGGAATTCTGGCGAAACGAAATACGAAACCGATTGGCTTACCAAGGGCGCTTTGGTTTATGCCGACGGCATGTTTTATGTGCTCGAAGAAAAAGCCGGTACGGTGGCTTTGGTTAAACCAAATCCGGCCGAATGGGAGGTCGTCAGTTCGTTTAAATTACAAGGCGGAAGCGGTCCGTTTTGGTCACATCCATTCATAGCGAACGGTAAATTATATCTCCGTCACGGCGATGTCCTGTTTGTTTACAATATAAAAGTATAATCTGAGGAAGAACGCCAAGATGCGCATAGTCACACTATTGTTGCCGATATTTATTTTCTCCGGAAGTCTGTTTGCTCAGGATTTGGTGGAATGGCGGGGTGAGAACCGAACAGGAATTTATCCGGATAAAAACCTCCTGAAGAGTTGGCCTGAATCCGGACCAAAACTTATTCTGGAATTGAAAAATATTGGGAATGGTTATTCTTCTGCAGTTGTGAGCCACGATAAAATTTATGTCACCGGACGAAAAGATTCGATGGATGTTTTGTCTTCGTACAATCAGGATGGAACTAAAAACTGGGAAATTGCTTATGGGCGGGCATGGAATCGTACGTTTCCTGAAACGCGATGCACGCCAACCATAGAGAATAACCGAATTTATGTGGTAAGTGGCATGGGCGAAATTTCGTGTATTGATGCATCTTCAGGAAAAAGAATATGGGAAATTGATGCAAATACAAAATACAAAGGCGAGCCGCACAAATGGGGAATTGCCGAATCATTGGCTGTTTCCGAAAAGGCGGTTTTCTATGTTGCCGGAGGCGAAGAAACTTCGGTAATTGCTCTGGATAAAAACTCCGGAGAACTGATTTGGAAAACCAAAAGTATGGGTGGATCACGCGCCTATGCTTCGTCGGTAATTATTGAAAAAGCTGGTTTGCGACTTTTGCTGGCACAAACGGCCAATGATTTGCTGGCCGTAAATATCGAAAATGGTGAAATTGTCTGGAGTTTTAACCTGATGAAATATCATACCGGAGAGACAGGAAAGGGCGGTAATACAAATACTCCGCTGTTTTACAACGACGAAATATTTGTCACCAGCGGCTACGATCATCCGGCCATTATGTTGAGCCTGGCAGCCGGCGGTCGTTCTGTTTCAGTAAAATGGATTAATCCCGATTTTGATGATCATTTGGGAGGCATGGTTAGAGTCGGTAATTATATTTTTGGCTCGAACTGGATCAATAATTCAAACGGAAACTGGATTTGTGCTGACTGGAAAACAGGTAAAACGATGTACGAAACAAAGTGGTTTAACAAAGGTCCAATCATTTCGGCCGATGGCATGCTGTATTGTCAGGAAGAGAAAAGTGGAAATCTGGCATTGGTAAAACCAAATCCGGAGAGATTTGAAGTGGTAAGCTCGTTTAAAATTGGAAAAGGAACGGGTCCGTATTGGGCTCATCCAGCAATTTACGACGGAAAACTATTTGTTCGGCATGGTGAAAATTTGATGGTGTATAACCTGAAGTATTAAAAGATTTGGAAAAGAATATCAAATATATTTTGTGGACGGTTGCTATCGCAATTCTGGTTCTGTTTTTCTGGTGGATGTTCAGAGATCCAACCAAAAAATTTAGCGAAAGCACCCCGGGAGCTGACAGTCGTGGTCTCGATTCGGCCTCCGCCGTTGTCGTGAATATTGGTGAAAAATTTGAACAGTTCGCAACATCAGAAAGTAGCCTGAAAGGAACATGGACGCGTTTCCGTGGAGCCGATTTCGACAATATTGCGAAAAATTCACAACCACTAAAAAATAGTTGGTCGGGCAACCAACCCGAAATATTGTGGTCGGTTGAATTGGGAGAAGGGCATGCCGGTCCTGCTATTTACGATGGGAAAGTATTCCTGATGGATTATGACGAAGCCAAACGCGAAGATGCTTTAAGGTGTTTTTCGCTCGAAAGTGGCCAGGAACTTTGGCGTCGTTCATACAAAGTCAGCCTGAAACGAAATCATGGAATGTCCAGAACGGTTCCGGCCGTAAATGAAGGTTACGTAGTTACGATTGGTCCGCGTTGCCACGTGATGTGTGTGAAGCGCGAAACCGGCGATTTGGTTTGGGGACTCGATATGGTTCAAAAATACCAGACCGAAGTTCCATTATGGTTTACGGGGCAATGCCCGATGATTGATGGCGACAAAGCCATTCTTGCGCCTGGCGGAACTTCTGTTATGGTTGCGGTTGATCTGGCTTCAGGAAATGTGGTTTGGGAAACTCCCAATCCGGGTGGAATAAAAATGTCGCATTCATCCATCATGCCATGGACTTTGAATGGCAAAAAAATGTACGTCTATAGCGCGGTTGGTGCCGTTTTGGGTGTTTCCGCAGAA
This sequence comes from Prolixibacteraceae bacterium, assembly GCA_963677955.2. Lineage (GTDB taxonomy): Bacteria > Bacteroidota > Bacteroidia > Bacteroidales > Prolixibacteraceae > Aquipluma. The sequence continues at coordinate 209,355 of CAXXQR010000001.1, read as the reverse complement.
GGCGATGACGCCGGAAAAATTTTGTGGCAATCCACAGCGTGGAATCATGCCGTTGTGGCCCCGGCCCCGGTTTGCTTTCCCGACGGCAAAATATTTCTGACAGCCGGTTATGGCGCCGGAAGTATGGTCATAAAAGTCACACCTTCAGGAGGAAATTACAAAGTGGATGTGCTGAAAGAATATAGCCCGAAAGACGGAATGGCCTGCGAACAACAGACTCCTGTTGTTTGGAATGGAGTGATGTTTGGTATTCAGCCTAAAGATGCCGGTCCGTTGAGGAACCAGTTGATCTGTGTTTCGCCCGACGACGTGACTAAACCAATCTGGACTTCAGGAAAAGATAGCCGGTTTGGACTTGGCCCATACCTGATTGCCGATGATAAAATGCTTGTGCTAAGCGACGACGGAACGCTGACCATGATAAAACCCGACAGCAAAAAATATGTGCAAATGGCACAGAAAAAACTTTTCGACGGACAGGATGCCTGGGCGCCAATGGCTATTGCCGATGGACGCCTGCTGCTTCGGGATTCGAAAACAATGTATTGTATAAATGTAAGCCGGTAAAATTATGAACAGAAAACTGATAAATTTCGTGCTGATTGTTCTGGCTCTGACCATTGTAATTATTATTGCCAAGGACTTTATAGGAAAGAAGGCGGGGAAGAATATTGAAAATCCGTATGAATACGATGTCGATGAATACAGGAAAGTTGATTCTTCACTGATTTTGTACCACGAAACGGCGACTTTGCCGGTTAAGGTGAACGATCCGGTTGCCATTACCGTGTCGGGCGGGCAAATCGTTATGGTTGCTCAAAAATTGCTCCTGAAATTCGATTTCGGGGGAAATGAGCTCATGCGGAAAGATATTCCGGACACGGCAACTTGCGTAACTGTTGATGCGAACAATGAGATTTGGGTAGGCACGCGTCATTCTGTCGATTTGTTCGATCAGGGCGGAACATTGCTGAAGCGCTGGAATTCATTCGGAGAACGTTCGGTAGTTACGTCGCTGGCTGCTTCGGGTGATAATATTTTTGTGGCCGATGCCGGAAACAGGTTGGTATATCGCTGCAATACGAACGGTCAGGTTATTGAAAAAATAGGTGAGAAAAACGAAGACAAAGGAGTTCCCGGCTATGTTATTCCAAGTCCAAATTTTGCTTTGGCGTTGGACGACAGCAATCTGTTGTGGGTGGTAAATCCGGGAATGCATTCGCTCGAAAATTACAATAGGGATGGGTCGATGCGAACTTCATGGGGAAAGGCAAGTTTCAAAATCGATGGGTTCAGTGGTTGCTGTAACCCGGTTTATATTGCAATTCTGAATGATAATTCGTTCGTTACCAGCGAAAAGGGAATGCCCCGAATAAAATTATACGACCAGCATGGCGAATTCAAGGGAGTTGTAGCTTCTCCGGAAATGTTTAACGACAAAAGTACGACAGCTCCTGCCATTGCCATTGATGAAAACCAGCGGGTGATTGCACTCGATTTTGATCGCAGGCAAATACGGATTTTTGAAAAGAACGAAGATGGAAACAACTAGAAGAGACTTTTTCAGGAAAGCCGGCCAACTGACTTTTTTGTCAGCAATGATTGGTGGGTCGGTATTTTTGCTGGCCAAAAACCGGGTGCAACTGTACGGTTGTGCCGACAATCAGTTTTGCAAATCGTGTCAGAAATTGACAAGTTGTTCGCTTGATCAGGCTAAAAATTTCAGGAAAAATGAGCGATAAAAAAGAACCGAAAAGTATTGAGCGCCGCAGGTTCATTCGCAATGGAATGCAAATGGCGCTCGCCGTTTCACTGGGTGGAATCGGAGGTGTTTCACTCCTGAAATCGACTTCTGAAGACTTGGTTTGGCAGCTCGATCCATTTAAATGTGTGCAATGTGGCCGTTGTGCCGACGAATGTGTGATGACGCCTTCGGCTGTAAAATGCGTGCACGCCTACGACCTTTGTGGATATTGCGATTTGTGCGGTGGTTACCTGAAACCTGATCCCAACGCCCGAAGTACAGCGGCCGAAAACCAGCTTTGCCCAACTGCCGCTATTCAGCGAAAATACATTGAGGAGCCATATTTTGAATACGTGATCGACGAGTCGTTGTGCATTGGTTGCGCCAAATGTGTGGCCGGTTGCACCTCCTTTGGAAACGGGTCGCTGCATTTGCAGGTTCGCCACGATCTATGTAAAAATTGCAACGAATGTTCCATTGCGCGGGTTTGTCCGGCTGATGCTTTTCAGCGTGTGCCGGCAAATACTCCATACATGATAAAAGGCGGATTCACAAAGGGCGGAACAAATAAAGACCAATTGAAGAAAGGATAAAAGCAAGTTTAGGGTTACTGGATTCGGATCAAGTTTTTTGATCAGCAATTTGAAACCAGTAAAACAACAAATTTGGAATACAAAACTAAATATGAATCAACTTAAACGATATTTTTTACTGATTTCGATTCTGTTATTCAACGCAATACAGACTTTTGCTGCCGATGCGAAACAGCGATTTCCAAAGCCTGAATTCGATACCGGTTATGTGCAACCGCGCACAACTGCGCCATCCCCGCGATTCCTGTTTCTGGAATATCTCGATGTATTTGTATTGTTTATGGTTTTATCGGTTACAACCTGGTTCGTTCTGAAAAAGCGTTCCCGGAAAGGTGTTTTCTGGACTTCCGTTTTTTCACTTTTGTATTTCGGATTTTACCGCGAAGGTTGCATTTGTTCCATCGGTTCCATTCAAAATGTGGTGCTGGGAATGGTCGATTCAACTTATGCCATTCCACTCACTGCCCTGTTATTTTTCCTGATGCCGCTTATTTTTTCACTTTTCTTCGGAAGAACATTTTGCGCCGGTGCATGTCCACTTGGCGCTATTCAGGATATTGTGGCCATACGACCCATCGAATTGCCGAAATGGGTTCAAAAAGTTTTGGGACTAATTCCATATCTGTATCTCGGACTGGCAGTTTTGTATGTGGCCACTAAATCCGAATTTATAATCTGTCGCTACGATCCGTTTGTTGGTTTCTTTCGGTTCGATGCTCCATTCAATATGCTTATTTTGGGAATTTTATTCCTGGTAATTGGGGTGTTTGTAGCCCGCCCGTATTGCAGGTTTTTCTGTCCGTATGGCGTTTTGCTGGGGTGGATGTCCAGGTTTTCGTCGCGTCACATGACCATCACACCCGCCGCCTGCATTCAATGTAAGTTGTGTTCCAATTCGTGTCCGTTTGGCGCAATCGACGAGCCAGTTGCCGAAACCGGAAAGCGCCGGAGCAACGTCAACCGCCTCATGACTTATTTTGTGATTTTGCCCTTGTGGATTGGAATTGGCGGATACGCCGGATCGATGATGCACGTGCCATTGTCGCGTTTCAATCAAACTGTTTATCTGGCTGAGCAAATTATAGAACATCCTGAAGTAAAGAATGATCCGAAGAATATTGATGTCCGTACCTTTATGGGAGCCGGAAAAACAACGGAAGAACTTGTTTTGGAAGCAGACGCCATTCGACACAAATTCTATATTGGTGGCTGGCTGTTCGGTGGTTTCATGGGCTTGGTTATCGGCTCCAGCCTGATTGGTTTATCAACTTTCAGGAAACGCGAAGATTGGGAGCCCAATAAAACCAATTGCCTGAGTTGTGCCCGGTGCATGGATTATTGCCCGGTAAAGAAGGAATAAATGTTGCGTGTTGCGAGTTTCGTCATTTTTTAACCCGAATCTCGAAACCTGTGACAAAACAAATAGAAATCTCAAAAACTGATAAACGAAATTAATGAACGTTTCAAAAACCGATAAAATCAAACTTGCACGCCAGATTGCCTGGCTGGCTGCCGGATTTGCCGTCGTCATGGCTGTGCTGCTAGTCGCCAATTTTGTTCAGACTAAACTGAATGATCCGATCGACAACAAAACCATTCCTGAACTGGTGAAAAGGTTGAGCGAAAGTCCGGCAGACGAATCGTTGAAAGCAGAAATCCGCGCCTTCGACCTGATGGCACGCAAGGCTTATTTTACCAGCCAATGGCAAATTCGTACCGGAAGTTACCTCATGTTTCTGGGGATTATCCTATCTGTTTTGGCTGTTCGTTACATTCTGGCTGCGAAATCGAAACTTAACGAAATCGATTCTATAGAAAAAGTAAACGGACTTGATAAATTGATTGCCCAGAAGTGGGTAATTTATTCAGGTTCAGGATTAATTCTTCTGGCCATTCTTTCCGGATTCCTTTCTTACAATTCACTGAATAAATATAAAGTGAATGAGAATCTTGTGCTTCAGGAAGAAAAAACGGAAGAAGTTACGCCTGTTGCAAATCAGGAAGCAATTGTTACACCAACTGATTCAGCCAAGCAAGGGGAGCTTACTCAGACTATAGAACCGAAAACAGAAGCAGCAAACCCAGAAGAACCAAAAGTTTCCGTTCCTGAAAATCCGGCACCGGTTGCTGCTGCTCCTGCTCAATCCGGTTTTCCAACATCAGCACAATTGAAAGTAAATTATCCGTTCTTTCGCGGGCCGCAGGGTGATGGAGTGGCATTTCAGAAAAGTATTCCAACAGATTGGGACGGAGCCAGTGGCAAAAATGTAATTTGGAAAGTGAAAATTCCAAAATCAGGGTTCAGTTCGCCCATTATTTGGGGCGATAAATTGTTTGTAACCGGTGCCGATGCTCAGGCCCGAATGGTTTATTGCTACGATAAAAATTCAGGAAAGCAATTGTGGGAAGCGGCTGCCGATAACATTCAGGGATCTCCGGCGAAAATGCCCAAAGTTACATCTGATACCGGCTTGGCAGCTCCAACCATGGCTACCGATGGCAATGCTGTATTTGCCATTTTTGCAACCGGCGACGTTATGGCGCTCGATATGAATGGAAAGAGAACCTGGGCACGTAATATCGGTGTGCCGGATAACCATTATGGACACGGATCGTCGCTGGTGGTTTACAAAGACAAATTGCTCATTCAATTTGATACCAATAAGGCCGGAAAACTCATTGCCCTAAATACCAAATCAGGAGAAACTGCCTGGGAAACTGCCCGAAATTCGAAGATTTCATGGTCATCGCCGGCATTGGTTAGCGTTGGCAATAAAATGGAGCTGATTTTGACGACCAATCCAAATGTAAACGCTTACAATCCTGAAACCGGGAAAGAACTTTGGAACATTGCCTGTCTTTCAGGAGAAGTTGGCCCATCGGCCGGATATGCTGATGGAATGGTTTATGCCGCAAACGAATATGCCACTTTGGTCGCGATAAAAATTGAAGATGATAAGCCTGTTGTTGTATGGAAGGAAGACGAATTTTTGCCTGAAGTTTCAAGCCCGCTGGCCGTAAATGGTTTGCTTTATGTGGCTACCACTTATGGTGCAGTAGCTTGCTATGATGCCAAATCGGGCGAAAAATACTGGAGTCAGGAATTTAGTGATCCGTTTTATGCCTCAGCAGTTTTTGCAGATGGAAAGGTTTATTTGACTGATATGACTGGCCGCACGTATGTTATTAAAGCTACAAAAGATTACCAATTGATTGGAAAACCTGAATTGGGTGAAAAAACAGTTTGCTCGCCGGTATTTCAGGATGGCCGGGTATACCTGCGGGGCGAAAGTCAATTGTATTGTATAGGAACAAAGTAAGTTTAAAAAGCTCTTTCAGAGCAAATGGAAATTGATGAATAGAAATTTATAAACGTGAACAACGAAGCAAACATACAATCAACAGTTGATCAGATTATTGCTGAAAAAGGAACAGCGGCTAAATCCGTCATTCCGATTTTGCAATCCATCCAAAATTCATTCAATTATCTTCCCGAAGAAGCATTGAAACAGGTATGCAATAAAACTGAAATTACGCCGGAACAAATTGTCGGCGTGGCGTCGTTTTATTCGCAATTCCGAATGCAGCCGGTTGGAGAACACATTATAAAAGTTTGTGTGGGAACTGCTTGCCACGTAAAAGGGGCAGGCCAGGTTTACGATGCATTCAGGAGGCATTTTAACCTGACCGGAAGCGAAGAAACCGATGCATCGCGCCGGTATACCATCGAAAAAGTGTCGTGTCTGGGATGCTGCACATTAGCGCCTGTGGTTCAGATTGATGAAATTACTTATGGACATGTGGCTTCTGACAAAGTGGCGAATGTACTAGCCGATTTCGAGAAACATGCCGGAATTTCAGGAACGAAAAAAGGTCTTTTCAGGAATGCTGATGGTAACGAAATTCAGGGCGAAATTCGCATTGGTTTGGGTTCGTGCTGTGTGGCTTCCGGAAGTGAGGATGTGAAAAAAGCAGTGGAGGAAACGATCGAAAATACCGGAATTCAGATTAGCCTGAAAAATGTGGGTTGCGTTGGCATGTGTCATCAGGTTCCGCTGGTGGAAGTGATTCCGGCCAATGAAAAACCAACATTATATGCCAAAGTTAAACCTGAAGAAATTCAGGGAATTATAGAAAGCCATTTCAAACCGCTTGGAGCATTCAATAAACTGAAAAACAGTGTGTATAAGTTTTTCGAAAGTGTGCAGACCGATATGGTTTGGGACGGTGTAAAACAATATTCGATTGATGCCCGCGAAAAGCAGGTATCCGATTTTCTTGACCGGCAATTTCCCATAGCCACCCAGTATCGTGGAATTATTAATCCGCTTGATATTGAAGAATATAAGGCACACGAAGGTTTTGCAGCCTTGAAATCGTGTTTGTTTGATCTCGCTCCGGAAAAAATAATTGAAACCATTAAAGACAGTGGTTTGCGTGGTAGGGGTGGGGCCGGTTTCCCGACGGGTATGAAATGGGATTTGGTTGCCTACAATCATTCCGAGGTAAAATACCTGATTGTGAATGGAGATGAAGGCGATCCGGGAGCGTTTATGGATCGGATGCTGTTGGAGTCGTATCCCTATCGGGTGATTGAAGGCGCTGTAATTGCGGCAAAAGCCGTTGGGGCTACGCAGGGATTTTTTTACATCCGTGCTGAATATCCGTTAGCCGTTAAACGCATCCGGCAGGCTCTGATTTATTGCCGCGAAAAGAATTACCTCGGCGAAAATATTTTAGGCAGTGGATTCTCATTCGATATGTCGATTTACGAAGGAGCAGGCGCATTTGTATGCGGCGAAGAATCGGCCATGATGGCATCCATCGAAGGAGAACGTGGCTTTCCGCGCATCCGTCCGCCATTTCCTGCGGTCAGTGGTTTGTGGAAGCAACCAACTTTGATCAACAATACCGAAACTTTTGCGCAGGTTTCATACATCATTCGTGAGGGCTCGGCCAAATTTGCCGGAATTGGCAGTGAAAAAAGTAAAGGCACCAAAGTATTTGCTCTGGCCGGAAAAGTGAATCGCGGTGGCCTGATTGAAGTTCCGATGGGAATTACCGTTCGCCAGATTGTTGAAGAAATTGGTGGAGGAGTGCAGAACGGAAAGAAATTTAAAGCGGTGCAGATTGGGGGGCCGTCCGGAGGTTGTGTTCCTGCTGAATTGTACGATACGCCCATCGATTACGAATCGCTCCTGAAAGTGGGCGCGATGATGGGATCTGGTGGTTTGGTGGTTTTGGATGAGGATGATTGTATGGTCGATATTGCACGCTATTTTCTGTCGTTTACGCAAAATGAATCCTGCGGGAAATGCACATTCTGTCGTGTGGGAACCAAGCGAATGCTTGAGATCCTGAATAAAATTACTTCCGGGAAAGGTACTGAAAAAGATTTGGATGAATTGGAATACCTCGCCGACTGGACTAAAAAAGGTAGTTTGTGCGGCTTGGGAAAATCGGCTCCAAATCCGGTTTTATCAACTTTGAAATATTTCAGGGAAGAATATCTGGCGCACATAAACGGCAAATGTCCGTCGGGCAAATGCCAGAGCCTGATTAAATACCAGATTAACGATTTGTGCATTGGTTGTACCAAATGTGCCCAGAAATGCCCAACCAATGCCATTTTGTTCAAGCCGCACGAAAAGCACGAAGTCATTACCGACCTCTGCATCAAATGCGATGCCTGCAGACAGGTTTGCCCGGTTGATGCGGTGGAAATAGTTTAGCGTTGCGGGTTTCGGGGTGCGAGTAACGGGTTGTCGGTCGCGAAGAATCGAGTTTTGATGAACTAACAAATATGCAATGAGAAAATTGATTAAGTTTTTGAGGAGAATTGAGAAAACTGAGTTTTTTAACCCGTAACTCGTAACAAATTGCACCATGAACAGCTACAAGGACCTTGACATCTACAAATTGGCTTACAGATTGGCGATCGATGTTCATAAAATGACAATGACATTGCCTAAATATGAACTTTATGAGCAAGGAAGTCAGGTTCGAAGATCATCAAAAAGCATTAAAGATAATATTGCTGAAGGCTTTGGAAGAAGAAGGTATAAAGATGAATTTGTTCGATTTATGATATTTGCGCATTCTTCATGTGATGAAGCCATTTCGCAGTTGACGATGATCAATGAAATCTATTTTGAAAATAAAGACTTAAACAGTTTACTTGAAGAGTATGAGGTTTTGGGAGCTAAAATCAATAAGTTTATTCAGTATATAGAGGATAACTGGAAATCAGCCCGCAATCCATAACCCGCAACTCGTATCTCGCAACCCGCAACAATTTTAAAATGATAAAATTTACTATAGATAATCAGTCTGTTGAAGTTCCGGCCGGAACTTCAGTTTGGCAGGCAGCTCAATCAGTTGGAATTGAGATTCCTACCATGTGCTATTTGGAAGGAACGGAGCATTTTACTTCGTGTATGATTTGCCTGGTGAAAGATGCGAAGAACGGTCGTCTTTTTGCTTCCTGCTCCACCCCGGTTTTTGAAGGACAAAGTGTTATTACTAATGATGCTGAAACCATCGAATCGCGCAAAGCGGCTTTGGAGCTGTTGCTCAGTGAACATGTGGGCGATTGCGAAGCGCCTTGCCAACTGGTTTGTCCGGCGCACATGAATATACCGCTGATGAACCGACTGATTTCCAAGGGCGATTTTGCCAAAGCGCTGGAAGTGGTGAAACGAGACATTGCGTTGCCTTCTATTCTGGGGCGCATTTGTCCGGCGCCTTGCGAAGCTGGTTGTCGCCGTAAACAGGTTGACGAAGCTGTTTCTATTTGCGCACTGAAACGATTTGTGGGAGATGAAGACTTAAAGTCGGATAAGCCGTATTTACCACATTTGGCAGCACTTTCAGGAAAGAAAGTAGCCATTGTTGGCGCTGGTCCTGCCGGACTTTCTGCTGCATATTATTTGCAGACAAAAGGTCATCAGGCTGTTATCTTTGATCAAAATCACACAGCGGGCGGTGAATTACTGCAAATTGATCAGGAAACTCTTCCGTCAGAAATAATTGAACAGGAAGTTGCTCAAATATTGGCCACCGGAGTTCAACTTAGGCTGAACGAGATAATTAATGAATTTCGATTTTTGGAATTGCAAAAGGAGTTTGATGCCGTTGTGGTGGCATTTGGAGCAGTTCATGAAAATACATTCGAATTTGGATTAAAGACAACTAAGACAGGAATCATTGCTGATAAAACAAGTTACCAGACTTCCATTCCGAATGTATTTGCTGTGGGAAACTCGGTAAGGTTCTCAAAAATGGCGGTACGCTCTGTCGGGCAGGGAAAAGAAGTTGCCACTATAATCGACAATTTTTTCAAATGTGGTGAAGTTTCAGGATATCCGGAGCGTTTCAATTCCAAATTCGGACGGTTGGCTGAAGCCGAATTTATTCAGTATAAAAAAGATTCTGAAACAGCACCTCGTCAACTAGCCGGAAAATCAGGATTTACAAGCAAAGAAGCCATTTGCGAAGCCAAACGTTGCATGCATTGCGATTGCCGCACTCCGGAATCTTGTGTTTTACGTGAACTTTCGGACCGGTATAAGGCAGTTCAAAAGCGGTTTCAGGGCGAAGAACGTTTCAATGTGGAGAAATTTGTGCATCGCGAAGGAATTGTTTATGAACCTAATAAATGTATCAAATGTGGTATTTGTGTGCGTTTAACCCGGCAACATCTGGAAGAATTTGGTTTTACATTCATTGGCCGTGGTTTCGATGTGAGGGTTGGCGTTCCGTTTAACGAAAGTGTTCAGAAAGGATTGGAAAAGACGGCTGAAATTGTAGCGAAAGCATGTCCGACCGGAGCGTTGGCAATGTTTGTTCAGGAAGAACAACTCTGATTCTGAAAATTATTTGCTTTCTTTAATAGTCAAAATTGACTGTTCAAATCAACTAAAAGATTAAACTATGAAAACAAGTTTGTTAAGTATTTTTTGTGTTCTGTTGTTGTCGTTTTCTACGGAAGCTAAAATAAAAGTCCTCATTGTTGACGGACAGAATAACCACAATGTATGGCCCAAATCGACCATCATGATGAAGCAATATCTGGAAGAAACAGGTTTATTTACTGTGGACATTAGTCGTACAAAGTACACTTGGCAAGGAGAGCGTGAAAAAGAATATCTGCCTTTAGCCGGTGTTGGTGAAACGCAGGATTTGCCTGAACCAAAAGCTGATCCTGATTTTATGCCCAATTTTAAAAAATACGATGTGGTCGTTTCAAACTTTGGCTGGAAAGCAGCCGATTGGCCTGAAGCAACACAAAAAGCTCTCGAGAAATTCATGAAAGATGGTGGTGGCTTTGTGTCGGTTCATGCAGCCGATAATTCTTTCCCGAATTGGCTGGAATATAACAAAATGATTGGATTAGGCGGCTGGGGTGACAGAAATGAAAAAGATGGCCCCTATGTTTATTACACCAACGAGGGAGAGCTGGTTCGCGATAACACACCCGGAACTGCCGGATCGCATGGTCCGCAACACATAATTCCGATTACGATTCGCGTGGCCGATCATCCCATTACTAAAGGTTTGCCAAAAGTTTGGCTGACGGCAAAAGATGAATGCTATGCCAAATTGCGTGGTCCGGGCGAAAACATGATTATTCTGGCTACTGGAAAAGATATGTCGGGCAAAGCTCCAACCGACAGAAATGAGCCGATGCTTATGGCGTTGACTTATGGGAAAGGACGTATTTTTCATACAACGCTTGGTCACGATGATTATTCGTGCGAAAGTGTGGGATTTATCACCACATTTTTACGTGGCGTTGAGTGGGCTGCAACCGGAAAAGTGACACAACCGGTTCCTGCAGATTTTCCGACAGCCGAAGAATCGACAACCCGGAAATTTGAACTAAAAAAATAAGTTGTCGTTCGAATCTGAAGTTGCTCACCTCCTTTAATGAATTAATAGGAAAGTTATATCCAATGGGTTTTAAAAAAGTCATATTACCGATAGTTTTTGCTCTTGTTTGCTCCGGAATTGTGGATGCCCAGTCCTGGTCCATATTTCGGGGAAATCAGCAACTTTCAGGCGCAACATCGGAAAGTCTTCCGGAGAAACCCAAACTGCTGTTCTCGTTTCCGACTGGCGAAGAAATAAAGTCTTCGCCGGTAGTTGACGGACAAACAATTTTTTGTGGCTCGACCAACGGAAGTATGTATGCGATTGGATTTGACGGCAAGCAGAAATGGAAATTTGATTCGGGAAACGCCATTGAAGCACCGGCTCTGGTATTCGATGGATCAGTTGTATTTGGAACACTCGAAGGTTTACTCTTCAGGCTCGATGAAAGAACGGGTAAGCAAATCTGGAAATATACAACTGATAACCAGATTGAAGGTTCACCAAACTGGCTGAAAGTGGGCAAACAAATTAGATTGGTGGTGGGTAGTTACGATTACAATTTGCACTGCGTTGATTTTGCAAAAGGCGACAGTATATGGAAGTACGAATCCGACAATTACATCAACGGGGCTCCGGCTATTTACAGTAAATATGCTGTGTTTGGTGGTTGCGACGGATACCTGCACATGGTGAACATAGAAACAGGCAAAGTTTTAAAAAAGATACAACTCGAAACATATATTGCTTCGTCACCGGTAATTGACGGGAATAAGGCTTATGTTGGTGATTATGAAGGACGGTTTTTCTGCATTGATTTGGAATCGGGAAAGGTGGTTTGGACCTATGACGATCCGGAGAAAAACCTGCCTTTTATTGCCTCTCCGGCTTTAAGTGGAAACCTGGTGGTTATCGGCAATCAGGATAAATTTATTTATTGCCTCGATAAAAATTCGGGCAAAGTGGTCTGGAAAGTAAAAACCAGCAACCGAGTTGAGTCTTCGTCGGTAATTGCTTCAGGAAAAGTGGTAACCGGAACAATGGACGGTATGCTTTACATTCACGACCTGAAAACCGGTGCCGAGTTATGGAAATACGAACTTGGCAGTGCAATTACAGGAAGTCCGGCCGTAATCTCAGGAAAAATAGTTGTTGGGGCTGGCGACGGAAGGATTTATGTTTTTGGCTAAAATGTTGTTGAAAATTTCTTTTTAACTTAACGATTCAGGAATGCTGATTGGTAGTATTTTTGTAGCCAGTCAGAAAAAACTAATCAAACCCGTTTCATGAAAACCAATCCACTCAAACTGCTTTTTATTGCCAGTTTTATTGTTCTGTTTACTTCCTGCGAATTTGCTCCTTCTGAAATTCCACTAACCGAAGTTCAAAAACCATCCGATACACCGCCAATGATTTTTATTGAGCTGAAACCGGGTATGGATACGCTGAAACTATGCAATGACGCAACGGTAACTTACACGGTTGACCCGGGAGGTGCAGCGCTTTATAACATCAAATTTTTATTGGACGGGGTTGAACTGGGAAACCTTGGCTATTATTCATCAAATTCGGTGTACACAAATATTCCGGCCTATGCCATGACCGATGGCCTTCACGAGTTAAAAATTGTGACGCTCACTTCAACAAATTCAGGAAGTATTGCCGACAGAGTGGGCGCTGAATCGTATACCTACGAAGTAAAATGGCCGGTTGTGGTAAACAAGGAAGCCCGCAATAATTTTGGTTTTTATCCGATAAAGCAGTTGCCAAATGGTTTGCAAATTCGTTGGACAAAGTATGACTATGCCGATTTTACAAATTACAAATTGACCCGATATTCGTCTATTGCGCGAAATGCCGTTGATTTGTTAACAACCGAAAATCCTGATTTGAATTCGTTTGTAGATAATGCTTACATCGAAGGTGACTATTTCAGTTATGGTTTGTATTCGGAATTTGTGGGCTATGCATCGCAAACCTATTCCGAGGAAATAAAGAAGCCAAAAGTGACGCTAAATAAGGATTTAACATTTAATGTTTCGTGGGATCAGACGAAGCATTTACAAAATCTTAAATCGACCTTTCTAAAAACTTCAATTCCAAATTATGGTTATCCTGAAGAACACGAAATAACCGATCCGAATATTACAAACAATTTGTTTACTGAAAAAGTTGGTTTCGGCGGAAATTATGGGATTCAACTGCGCTATATTCCGAAAGGTTACGAGGGCTACAACACATTTGATGTAAATGGAGGATATTCAACGTTTGCGCTGGGTGATTCAATCCCGGCATTTGAGCGCGGATTTCTGATTGAAGGTACTAACTCAATGCTAATTTACAACAATGGAAATTTTATAAGATACAATTATTCAACAGGCGAAAGTTCAACTCCTTTTGCAATTACCCCGATTGAAAGTGTCGATCAGAGATTTATTGTTAGTTCAGCAAGTGGTGAATTGTTTGGATATTTTGATAATAAGCAATTCGTACTGAGAAAATCCAGCGATTGGTCGTTGGTTGGGGAAATGGATATTGAGGCCTATAACGGGTTCAATTCTGTTCTTGGTATGATCTCCATTTCAAATAATGGACTGGTCGCAACAATTGATATTTATGATGTTCTCAGAATTTTTAATGTACCTGAAGGTACAAAGATTCTGGAAAAAGAATCTGAAAGTCCACAAATAATTCAAAGAACTGTTCTTTCTCCTGATGGGAAAAATGTTGGGTTGAGTTACAGTAATAATATTGAAAATAAAAATTTACTGACTTCTAACACATTTTCTGGCGGAAAGTTAATTGAGCATGGCAGATACGAACAAATTGGTTTTGATTACGAGTCAAGTATTACCTATTCGCCTGTTAGTGGTAAGATTATTCATTTGAATTATTTGGGAATGTACAATTACAAAATAAATATTTTAAATCCCGAAACCTTGGTTGTTGAAAATTCAGTTAAAATTCCTGAATGGTTTATTCCTATTTCCTATGATTATACGAATGATCAGGTTATAGCGCAGTATCAATTTTTCCCAATCAAAAGATTCTCCTACCTGATGGGTGTAAAAACAGGTCTGCAAAATAAAATTGTGCAGTTTACCGGACGCGGGCCATTTCTTTTTTCCGATGGTAAAGTTTTCTCCGGAAACGGGCGATCGATTAAAATTGACGATTACATTACCGAATAATCATTTGATTACAGCCAATTGAATTATGAAAAAAATAGTTGCTTTTCTACTCATCCTGAATGCATTTCAACTCGTTGCACAGGAAAATATCCGACGAATAAAGTTTGGAGTTACCAGTGGATATAATTTCTACAACCCGCGCGACCTGAAATTATTGAATCAGGAAATAATTAGCCAGTTGCCGTTCGATGCCAAAGTGATCGATGATTTTAAGCCTGGTCTTTCGTTTGGAGCTTTTGCGCAATACGAACTTTTTAAGTATTTTACAGTCGGGCCTTCAATACATTACATGTACATGGGTTCGCGCGTCGGACAACGCGACTATTCAGGATCTTTTTCATTCGATCAGTACCTGAAATCAGTTGGTTTAGGCCTGAAGTTAGACTACTTTTTTATTGAAATCGGGCATACTGCAGTTTCGGTGCAAATGGAAGCCGGATGGAATATATCTTCCTGGAGAATGGAGTCGAATCTTGATGCGGGCGGGTCGGTAGAGAATGACTGGCAAAATTTGAGTGGAATTAGCTGGTATACGGCTCCAGCCTTGTGCGTTGATTATGAATTTATGCCTAATTTTTCTGTTTTGGCAACAGCCGGATATTCGTTCGATATTATTAAAAACTATCAGTATAACGACAATCCGGATTTAAAACTCATAAGGAAACCAGATTGGAAAGGGTTGCGTTTATCTTTGGGTATTGAGTACACGTTTAAGAATTTATAAAGCAATTATTCATCTTCGACATTCTACAATGTAGAATGATCGAATTTTAATTTTGGCTATCAGGCAACCATTTAATAGTTTCAAGCTATGAAAATTGCACACATTATCCCGGGATCAGGAGGTAGTTTTTACTGCGGGAACTGCATGCGCGACAGCAAATACATTCGCGCACTGAAAGACTTGGGACATCAGGTCATCAAGGTTCCACTTTACCTTCCGCTGTTCGAAGATGCGCACGATTTAGATGAAGTCCCGGTATTTTATGGTGCGGTGAACCTGTATCTCAAACAACAATTTCCTATTTTCAGGCACATGCCTGCGTTTATTGAGCACGCGCTTGACTCGAAAGGTGTATTGGAAATGGCTGCGCGAAAAGCCGGTTCAACGCGTGCCAAAGGGTTGGAAGAAATGACCATTTCGATGTTACTTGGCGAAGATGGCAACCAAAAGGAAGAATTGGAACGGTTGGTTGATTGGCTGGCTGATGAAGCGAAACCTGATTTGATTCATTTGTCGAATGCGTTGCTGCTGGGTTTGGCTCACCGGATTAAACAGCGAATGAATGTTGCCATAGTTTGCTCGCTTCAGGATGAAGACGTTTGGGTGGATGCAATGGACGATCATTACCGGCAAAAAGTTTGGAATTTAATGAGCGAACGCGGAAACGACGTGGATGTATTTATCCCGGTAAGTCATTTCTTTTCTGCTGAAATACACAAGCGCATGGTTATTCCTGAAAATAAAGTGATTCCTGTTCACATTGGCGTTGATACCGAGGATTATGCTCCAAAAAATATCGTTGCGAAAGAATTGGTAATTGGCTACCTTTCGAGGATGTGCGAAGAAAATGGGTTGGCGGTTTTGGTCGATGCCTTTATTTTGCTCCGGAGAAACCCGGAATACTCAGCAGTGAAACTGAAGATTACAGGCGGAAAAACAGGCGATGACACGCATTTCATCAAAGAGCAAAAGCATAAAATTTCGAAAGCCGGTTTGGACGATGATGTATTTTGGGTGGAAGAATTTGAAGGCGAGGAACGCCAGAAATTTTTCGATTCTGTCCGGCTTATTTCAGTTCCGGTTTTGAATGGCGAAGCGTTTGGCTTGTATATGCTCGAAGCGATGGCTTCAGGAATTCCAATGGTTCAGCCTCATTTGGGTGCTTTTTCTGAAGTGATTGAACTCAGTGGGGGCGGAGTTATTTATGGTGAAAATAAGCCGGAATTATTGGCTGATGCACTTGGAAGTCTTATCATAGACGATAAAAAGCTTCAGGAATTAAGTACAGCCGGAATTGCTGGTGTGAAAGCCCATTTCGATATTCATGCCCAGGCCAGAAAAATGGTAAAAGTGTATGAAAGCTCTTTGAAATGATTTTCTGCCACAAAGACGCGAAGTCGCTAAGAAAAGATATTTAAACTTTGAGACTTCGTGTCTTTGTGGCAAATATATTTAGTTTTAAATTATCAAAATATGCTGCTTAAACTTGAGAAAATAACCAAATCATTTTCAAAAGATCGAACGATTCTCGATCAACTTGATTTGGAAGTGAATTCCGGTGAACGAATTGCCATTGTTGGCCCATCGGGTTCCGGAAAAACCACCTTGCTCAATCTGATTGGGACGCTCGATCGGCCCGACTCCGGAAAAATTGGTTTTGAAGATCAGGATTTATCGGGGTTCAGCGATCGGCAATTGGCTCAATTCCGAAACGAGAAAATTGGTTTTGTTTTCCAGATGCACCATTTGCTGCCGCAACTCACTTTGCTCGAAAACATTCTTTTACCAACGCTGACCGATAAAAAGTTACAGGGCAAAGAAACGCTCGGCCGTGCTCAGAAATTGATTGAGAGAATGGGGCTTTCCGAAGTGGCGCATCAAAAACCGTCGGAGCTTTCGGGCGGCGAATGCCAGCGAACCGCTGTTGCGCGCGCTTTGATCAACCGGCCCAGACTGATTCTGGCTGACGAACCAACCGGTGCGCTCGATCAGAAATCATCGGGCATTTTGGCCGATTTGCTGGTTGAACTCAATCACGAAGAAGGCGTTAACCTGATTGTGGTGACCCATTCCATGGAACTGGCGAAAAAAATGGAAAAGATTTATAAGCTGGAGAATGGAAAGCTAAAGGAATCTTAAATCTCGAATGACGAATCTTGAATGGTTGCAAAAGATTTATTCAAGATTCAAAACTCTAAAATTCAAATCATCAAACAATGTCTCGATATATTGCCATTCTTCGCGGAATTAATGTTGGCACCGGACGAAAAGTTCCGATGGCCGACCTGAAAAGTTTGTGTGAAAGACTCGGTTTGCAAAATATACAAACCTATATTCAGAGCGGTAATGTCGTTTTTGACTTGGGGAAAACTGAGTCAGTGTCGGATTTGGAGCAACGACTTCAGGAAACTTTTACAAAGACTTTTGGATTTGATATTCCGGTGATTATCCGAAGGGCAGAGGAATGGGGAGAATCTGTCGCTAAGAATCCGTTCCTGAAAAAAGAGAATATAGATATTGAGCGTCTGCACCTGACTTGTCTGAAAGAAGATGCATCACCTGAATTGCTTGAAAAGATAAAATCGTATCAGTATTTGCCCGACCGCTATGAAATTGTCGGACGTGATGTCTTTATTTTTTGTGCAGCAGGGTACGGAACTTCAAAGCTGACCAATCAGTTTTTTGAATCGAAACTAAAGGTGCCGGCAACGACCCGAAACTGGAAAACTGTTATGAAACTGTATGAAATGTCATTTAATATATAACCGCAAAGTACTCAAAGGAAAACCACGAAGGGCATAAAAAACTATTTTGTGTACTTTGTGAGGAAAGCTTTGTGTTCTTAGTGGTAAAACAAACTGCTATGTCGCTTGCAAAACTTATACTCAAATCCACCTGGTTTTTCCGGAAACTAAACCTGACCATCGTTTTGGGAATTGCGCTGAGTACAGCTATTTTGGTTGGCGCACTCATTATTGGCGATTCGGTGAAATACAGCCTGGAGCAAATTACCGTGCAACGGCTGGGAAAAACTTCGCAGGTTATTTCTTCCGGAGAGCGTTTGTTTCGCTCGCAATTGGCCGATGAACTGGCCGCTAAAACAGGTGTTGAAACAACTGCTTTATTGCGTTCGAATGGATTTGGAGTGATTAATGGTGGCGAACTTCGGGTAAATCAACTGGCTGTATGGGGCGTCGATTCAACTTTGGGGAATTTCGCCGGCCATCCTGATGCATTTCTCCTGAAGGGCAATGAAGTTGCAATCAACGAAAATCTGGCATCACTGGCCAAATTAAAAGTAGGTGACCAGTTTTTACTGCGCGTGAATAAACTTAACACATTTCCGGCGAATACACCTTTTGTCACCGAGCAGGATGCCACGGTTTCTTTTCTGGTTTCAGTATCCCGAATTCTCAAAACCGACGAATTAGGTAATTTCAATCTCCGGAATATACAATCGGCGCCACGTAATGTTTTCCTGAATCTGGATTGGCTTAACGAACAAATGAAACTTCGGCGAAAAGCCAATGTGCTGTTGATTGCCGGGGGCGTTTCGGATCAGGACTTGTTGAAAAGCCTGCAGCAGTGCTGGAAATTGGATGATGTAAACCTTGAAGTTCGTGAAAACGACAAGCTGAATTATACTGAACTGATTTCCGACCGTGTTTTTGTCGATCAGGCGGTGGAACAGTTTTGTGTGAAAAATATTTCCGGAGCACAACCTGTTTTCAGTTATTTTGTCAACGATTTTAAGCTCGAAGGGCACGAAACACCCTATTCATTTGTTTCGTCTGATCCGGCACTTTCTGGAAATCAGATCGCAATTAATCAATGGCTGGCCGACGATTTGAAGGCTAAATTGAATGACACGATCCGAATTTCGTATTTCGAAGTTGGGCCACTGCGCCGACTTGTGACTAAAGATACCAGTTTTGTTGTGTCTCAGATTTATAAACCGGAAGGGGCACGGGCCGACCAAAACCTGATGCCTGACATACCTGGTCTTTCGGATGCCGGAAGCTGCCGCGATTGGAAAACCGGTGTGCCGGTTGATCTGAAGAAAATTCGCCCGAAAGATGAGGATTACTGGAACAAATTTAAAGGCACTCCCAAAGCTTTTGTATCGCTCGAAACTGCCCAGAAACTTTGGAGCAATCGGTTTGGACAATCAACTGCTATACGAATTCCAGGCCTGAAAAAGGTTGAATTTGAGACCCGGCTTTTGGACGGAATGTCGCCCGTGCAACTTGGTTTTCAAATTCAAAATGCCAAAACCGATGGCCTTTCTGCAGCCAGCAACGGCACCGATTTTGGACAGTTGTTTATCGGCCTTAGTTTCTTTGTGCTGTTTGCAGCGGTTCTACTGGCGTTCCTGCTTTTTAAATTGTATCTCGAATTCCGCAAGTCCGAGATCGGAACTTTGGTTGCACTTGGATTTTCATTTGGAACAATCCGCAAAATGTTTGTGGCCGAGGCGTCTGTTTTTGTGGTTATTGGAATTTTACTCGGACTGCCGTTCAGTATTTTTTACAATTACCTGATATTAAACGCCATCAATACGATTTGGGTGGACATTGTGCGCACGTCTATTGTCAGTATTTCCATTCAACCGGTTTCTCTGGTCATCGGAAGTCTGATCATCGCCTTAATTTCGGTACTGGTCATCTTCTGGGTGGTCAGTCGGTTTTTGAAACGCGATGTTGTTGCTCTGCACCGAAAAGCGGTTACAATTAAAGTAAAAACAGGTCGCCGGTCACTTTGGATTGGCATTGTTTTACTGTTAATTTCAGTTGGGTCAGTATTTTCCGGCGGTTTCCGGAGTGGCGAAATCAATCCTGAAATGTTCTTTATCGGTGGATTTGGATTGCTTCCGGCGCTTATTTTGTTTTTCGATTACTGGATGCACCGACTGGCTTTGCGGGAAAAAGAAAGTACTTTCTCCCGTAGTTCATTTTTCCTGAAAAGGCTTGCGGGTGAGCGACGCCGAAACGTAATGATCGTGAGTTTTCTTTCAGTGGGAGTCTTTATGGTTGTTTCAACCGGGCTGAACCGGCAGGATTTAACAGCACATGCAGATCAAGCTTCGTCGGGAACCGGCGGCTATCATTATTTTGTTGAAACCACCATGCCGGTGCTTTTCGACGTGAATACAGCAAAGGGTCGCGACGAGTTGAATTGGCCGACTGACGCACAAGTGGTGCAATTTCAGTCGCAGCCGGGCGACGATGCCAGTTGCCTGAACCTGAACCGTATTTCGAGGCCGCGTATTATAGCTTGCAATCCTGAAGTTTTCGATCGGCGCAGTGCCTTTACATTTGCAACACGTGCCGACGATTTGGATGCTCAACATCCGTGGCTCACACTGGAACAAACGCTGAGCAACGGAGTCATTCCGGCAATTGCCGATCAAACGGTGATTCAGTGGGGATTAGGCAAATCAGTGGGAGATACGCTGATGTACAAAGATGAGCAAGGTCACGACTTAAAGTTGAAATTGGTCGGAGGATTGGCCAATTCAGTTTTTCAGGGAAATATAATTATTGCCGAAAATCATTTTATAAGAGCTTTCCCATCAGTGAGCGGCTCAACAGTTTTCCTGATTGATGACAAAATTACTCCAATTGATCCGAAAGATTTACTGAACGATATGCGCAATTATGGCCCTGAAATTACAACCACAGGCGATCGTTTGCTGAATTTTTACACGATTGAAAATACTTACCTGAGTATTTTCCTGATGCTGGGTGCACTAGGCTTGTTGATTGGTACCGTCGGTTTGGGAATCCTGATCTTCCGCATTACATTTGAGCAAATTCCGGAATACGCGCTGTTGCTTTCGATTGGCTTCACCAAACAATCCATTCAACACATGGTAATACGCGAAAAGCTTTACCTGATGGTGGTTTCGGTAGTGCTTGGTATTGTGCCGTCAGTATTGGCTGCCTTGCCTTCGTTAATGTCGGCTTTGTATTCGAACTTGTGGATTTGGTTACCGATTATTTCATTACTGGTGATTTTAAGCGGTTTGTTGTTTAGCTTTTTAGCAATCCGGTTGGCTTTCAGGCAGAATTTGGTCCAGGCGCTGAGGAATGATTAAAATTTTGCATATTCACTTCCTTTTTCAAATAGCAAAGACATAGTCAAACTTTATAAATATTATTAACTCAGAGATTATGAGAAACATGATCAAATTTGGTGAAGACGTTCCGGGATACGAAATACCAGTATTGAATGAAAGGGAAATCCGGGCAACTGCTGGAATCCTTTTTCTTTTTGCCTTTTTAGCGGTTTTATTGGCCATTCTTAAAGGGGATTTCCTACTTCTTAAATATTTTGTAATTTCTTTTTTATTCGATTTTCTAATCCGAATATTTATCAATCCAAAGTTCTCTCCAACACTAACTATTGGTCGTTTAATAGTAAGTCGTCAGGTTCCTGAATATGTAGGTGCTGCTCAAAAGAAGTTTGCCTGGGTCATTGGTCTGGCTTTAGCTCTGATCATGTTTGTATTAATTGTATTGATGAACACGTATAGCGCCGTTACTGGTTTAATTTGTTTAATCTGCCTGATATTTCTGTTTTTCGAATCAGCATTCGGTATTTGCCTGGGATGTTTGTTTTATGGCTGGTTTTACGGAAGGAAGGCGCAATATTGTCCAGGTGAAATTTGTGATGTAAAGCATAAGCACGACATTCAGAAAACATCAGGAATACAATTCTTCATTGTGTTTGTTTTTATTGCCTTTATTGTGCTGTCGATATTTGTATTTCGTGATACATTTAGTGAAAGGCCTGAAAATTTATGGAAGATTTTGGGAGCTGCTTTCGCGAAATAGTAATTTTTTCGCGAAGCTGGAATGTGAGGTAAGCTTCCTTCAAAATGAAAATATAGGTATTGGATGAATCCGAAATAAATTTTGGGTTGAAACAATTCAGGTCTTGTATGGTTGTGTAAGTGTTTCTCCAACAGTTTTCAGTGTGGAAAATCGGTTAAGCTGTGACCGCGGCGTGAATAGTAATAAAGAAAGAACTTCCATTTCCCGGCGTACTTTCTACCCAAATTTTACCATTATTTCTGGTCACGAATTCCTTGCAAAGAATGAGTCCAAGTCCTGAGCCATCTTCATTGTTTGTTCCTTTCCGCTTGACTGTTGAATCAATTTGAAACAGACTTCTGGCATCCTCTTCTGAAATTCCCATTCCGGAGTCCTTTACACAGATTGTGACCTGGTGGTCGATTTGGTTGGCTGCTATTTCTATATTTCCATTTTCAGGAGTAAATTTTATGGCATTGTTAAGAAGATTTCGCAAAACGGTTTCAATCATCAGCGGATCGGCATACAGTAAAATGTCATCAGTAAAGCTTTGCGTGATGCTGATTCTTTTCTGGTCAGCAAGCGACTGCAAAATGCTAACCGAGGTGCCCACAATACGCTTTAATTCGGTTTCACGCGGATTAAATTCAAGACGCCCCGTTTGCGAGCGCGACCATTCGAGCAGGTTCTGAAGCAACTGAAAAATCTTTCCGGAGGATTGGGAAATGTCTTTGGCAAATTTTCGCCGCTCGTCTTCAGTAAACAAATCATATTCCCGGTTTAGCAGGTCGGAATAACCCATTACGGTATGAAACGGATTCTTTAAATCGTGGGCAATAATTGAAAAAAATTTATTTTTCGATGCGTTTAAAATACGGAGCTCATTTTCACTTTTTTCAATGGTCTTGTTTTTCGATTCAAGCAGGCGATTTGATTTTGCCTTATCAAAATACCTGAAAAGCACAAACATAAAGAAAACAAGCAACAGGCTGGCCGAAATAAATCCAAGCAATTTAAGTTGTTTGTTTTTTTGTAACTGAACATCAGTTAGCTCTTGTTTGGCCTGAAGACGTATGATTTCATTTTCCTTCTTTTCGGTTTCGTATTGCTTTTCGAGATTGGCAATTTGCTTGAATTTCTGGGTTTCGTACACACTGTCGTTGTATTGTGTATAGAGGATGTGACTTTCGAGCGCATTTTTATAATCGCCTTTTTGGGCATATGTTTCAGAAAGTTCCTTGTAAATGGTTTTCTTCAGCAACAACTCGCGCTTAAACTGAAAAGCCAATTGAATACTTTTTTTGTAGGCTGAAATTGCTTCATCGTATTTTCCCTGTTTGCTTAAAACACTTCCAATGCCCTGCTGAATATCAGCTTCGTAATGAAGCCAGCCAAGTTCCTGAAATTTTTTCCAGGACAGATTAAAGTATCCGATTGCTTTATTCAAACTATCGGGATAGTTGGGCAAAACGGTTGCCAGATTCGACAACGAAACGGCGTATCGGTCGTCTTTCCCAATTTTTTTGAATAGGTACAGCGCTTTGTGATAGTTGACAACCGCCGAGTCAGGCTTTTTCATGCGGGCAAAAGCAGCTCCAAGATAGTCGTAATCAATAGCCAGGCTGCCTGTGTCCTGAATGGTTTGATTGATTTTCAGGGCCTGCTTGTAATAATTGATGGCCTCGTTAAAATTGTCAATTTCGTCGTGAACCAACCCAATGTTTGCCAGAAGTTCGGCACTGTAATCCGGATCGTTTTTGCTCAGTTTTAATCCTTCCAGATATGCTGCTATAGCCTCTTTGCTTTTCGACATGTTGAAATTTGATATCCCGATGTAACTGTAGCAGGTGGTCATGCTCGTGGTATCCCTTAACGCCCTGAACAAGGGCAAAGCCTTTTCGTAACGTTTGATAGCACCAGTAAAATCGCGTGATGCGAATAGAATTTTTCCGGAAAAATAAACCGATTTGGCCTGCTCTGGCAATTGATTATTGGCGGTGGCCAATTCATAAGCCTTCCGATTGTACGAATTGCTTAAGGCTGAGTCCTGAAATGTTGCTTTGGCAAGTTGTAAATAAATGGAGGTTTTTTGCTTGTCGGGTGCTTTTTGACAAATCCGTAGCAAGCTATCGATTTCGTTTTGAGCGACTACACTTAGTGTTAATGTAAAAGCAATAAAAGAAAAAAAGAATCGCATTCGTTTTTTTTAGTGCGGAAAATTAATTCTTTTTTGTGAAGATGACCCCTGAAAATGAACTTTTGTGCAGAACTAAAAAAGTCAGGGCTTCACTTCGAGTGAAACCCTGACCGCATTTGTGGAGACTGTATCAAAAGACTTTATTCCTGACGCAGTGAACTTGTTTCAAGAAATCAACACATTGATTGTCAGATTCTGATCCCGATATGCCACGAAGGAACGACCCGAATTACTTTTTTTCTTTTGATACAGTCTTATGCTATATTTTTACCAAACCAAATTCGAATTCAACAGGTTATCCGGATTGAGGTTTTTTTCTTCAATTGACTTGAAATGCTTGTACGTTCCTACTTTCAGTTCGTAGGTAGCAGGTTCGTCGCAAACAATCATCCCACGCGGATGTAGCTGCAAAGCGCTGATGGTCCACATGTGGTTGACACCTTCTTCAACGGCATGTTGCAGGGCACGGGCTTTGTTATACCCGCTCACGATAATCAGTACCTCTTTGGCATCCATTACAGTACCAATACCAACTGTGAGCGATGAATCAGGAACTTTGCTGATGTCGTTACCAAAAAAGCGTGAGTTGGCTACTTTGGTATCGTAATTTAATTCTTTGTCGCGGGTGCGCGACGCCAGCGATGATCCGGGTTCGTTAAATGCCAGATGGCCGTCGGGCCCAATACCACCCAAAAATAAATCGATTCCGCCAACAGCTTTAATTTTGTCTTCATAAGCCTGGCATTCGGCCTTAATGTCCGGCGCATTTCCGTTCAGGATATTCGCATTTTCAGGCAAAATATCGATGTGGCTGAAAAAGTTTTCCCACATAAATGTGTAATAACTTTGTGGATGATTTTTTGGAATACCAACATATTCATCCATGTTGAACGTCACTACGTTGCGGAACGAAACCACTCCAGCCTTATACAAGCTGATTAATTCGCGGTAAATTCCGAGTGGCGATGAACCTGTAGGTAAACCCATCACAAAGGGTTTATTTTCGGTTGGTGCGGCCAGAATAATTTTTCGGGCCATGTAATTGGCTGCCCATTTCGACGCCAATTCGTGATTGTCTTGAATAATAAGTCTCATACTATTTTAATTGTGAATAGATTTTTCAATGGTTGATAAAAGTGTTCCCATTTTTTCGCTCAAAAGCGTTTTTCTCTCGATGTGATTTACAATCTCCTTTACAAAATCATTACTTTCAAAATTTCCCCGCACTTTTTCAAAATCAAGTTTCTGTGTTGTCTTGTTTCCGTCCATTCCGAAGCCGGTCATTGAATCGAGCCTGAATTCCTTTTTGGCGTCTTCGTACAAAAGTTCATCCAACCCAACCACACTTTCCTTCCATTTATCGAGTATAGTTTTAATATTGTCAACGGTAAGTTCTTCAATCTTTTTGCCTGTCTTTTCAATGAGCAATTCCGAGGCCCAGGTCCATTCGTAGTTGTAATAATTGCTGTGCAATGCTTTAAACTGCAGCTCAATTTCTTCCAGTGAGCTGATTTCTTTTCGTTCGATGCTGCGGATCAGTAGCGTAATTTCGCTTTTCGGTGCAATCAATCCAGCCAGATCGCTCCATTCGC
The DNA here is from genome assembly GCA_963677955.2 of Prolixibacteraceae bacterium. GTDB lineage: Bacteria > Bacteroidota > Bacteroidia > Bacteroidales > Prolixibacteraceae > Aquipluma. Next base: position 183,628 of record CAXXQR010000001.1, on the reverse strand, counting down.
CTTTCCCGATATCGTTAGTTGGTTTCAAACAATTCCGAAGTTCTTCAATAGTTTTTACCGAACATTTTTCCAGCCGCGAGATAACCGAATTCCCCAGAAATTTCCAGATCGCTTTGTCATACAAATTGATTCCTTTTTCAAGTGCGCTTCGATTCATCAAAGTATTCCTATACGCAAAAACCTCCGTAGTTTCTCCTGAAATCTCTTTCAGGCTGTTCAGAATTTCGAGCCCTTTTTGCATTTTTTTAATCGTGAAAGGGCTGAGCAGATTGAAATTGATACAATCCATCTTTTCGGGATCATTGCGGCGATCGCGCCTCGGCCATTTCATTACGTCACGTATGGTTCCAACGCTGCGCAAATTGATTCCGGGTGCAATCCAACTATCATCTTTGTTTTCAATCAAATATGAAAAAGGCAGATCTGAGGTGTCTGTATTTTTATAGTGACGGCCCATTACCAGCGTGAACGCACCAATTTTTGCCGGCCAGAGAATATATGAATCGGATGTTGTTTTAGATCCACGCTCCACAATGCCATGGTGAATAGGACCCAGTTTGTACATGTGGTTGCTTTGATTGGAGCCACTACCGGCATTACAGAACGAAAACATTCCGGCAATAAGTAAAGTCGATTTGTGATGGGTTACTGTGTATGGACCACCAAAAATAGAGCAGGCTTCACCATGAAACCCCTGGCAATTGGCAAAGAAAAGTGAATTTTCGGCTGAATATTGTTTGCCTAAAATACAGCCCTGACCCACAAAGCAATTGGCCACAATAGTTCCGTCAGATATTTCGGCACCGGACGAAACGATAAAATTCTCGGCGAGGATTCCCGCGCCTAGTTTTACGGGTGCAAATTCATTGCTATTCACAGAGCCGTTTTCAAGCCGAATTGAACCAAAAATCTGGCTATATGGACCGAATTTTACGTTCTTTATCTGGCGGCAATTACGAATCGACGAGTATTCACCGATTGTTCCACGGGTGCTTTTTACTGATTCAGCATAGGCAGTGATCATCGATTCCAGCTCACTGATCAAACAGTGCCTGTGTTTGTACCAGGCCTGAAAATAAGCCAGATGAGCCGAAAGCTTATCGTAAATCATTACGCTCCGTCCACCTGTTTCGTCGAGGGTTGCAACTTTTATTCCGTTGCCAAACGAAGTTTCATTTTCAATGAAGCACAGTTCAATATTTTCCAGAATTACGTGATCGCGGATATCGTAATTGGCGATATAATTGCATACGTGATGGATGTAAACGCCATTTCCAATAGTGCAGTTGTGGATGCTCGCGTTGTAAATTCCGCAGTTTCGGCTAATCCCACCTTCAAAAGCTACAGTTCCCGAATTATCGCCAATTTTTACAGTTCCGGAGAATTGAACATTTCTGATATTTTCAGGAATAAAAACCTCGCTGACAAATACTTGGCTCCAATCCTGTGCCGAACAACCCTGTTGTGTTAATTTTTCAATTTCAGGTTGTGTAATTGCGCTATATTCCTTGTTATTTTTCAAGCTGTTCATTTTTAAAAGGTTATCCGGGCAAGATAATCGTAATGCTGCCCTTTAAATACATGATCCAGTTTCAGCGAATTTTTTATTACTGAATTTTCAAGATTGGTTACGTCGACATATAACCACGAAAATGGTTCACTGACCCATGTTTTGTATTCTGTTTGAAAGGTCAGTTCTCCGTAATATTTGTCGCCCGAAATATCAATGAGAGCCGAACCGTCTTCCTGTTCGAACAGGTAAATCAGGTCCGAAGAGTCGATCAAAATCTGTCCTTCATGATTTAGCAGAGATTTCAGGTGATGAAGCAAAACATCCAGACCGTTTAGCGTTCCGGAAATTCCTGTACCGTTCATGAGCAATAAAATGGTGTCAAATTTTTGATCGCCAAATTTGAAAATATTCTGCTGAACCACATTTCGGAGATTTCTGCTTCTTAAAACCTCGCAGCACAACGATGAAATTTCGAGCGAAGTAACTTCAAATCCTTTTTCCTGAAGGTAAACAGAATGCGCTCCGGCACAAGCGCCAACATCAAGAATAGATCCTTTACAAAGACTCAACGCTTTTTTTTCGAGCGCGGGCATTTGTTTGTAGTTCCTGAACAGATAATTGGTTTCGATGAAATCATCGTCAAAATCATCGGAGTGAACTACGATTGGTTGATCAATGGAATGAAAATGAAAGTCGTAAACAGCTTTTCCTATCGGGTCGGCGAAATGTTGAGTCATGCCTGATTTTTTCCTGAATTAAACCTCAGCCAATTTTGGCTCAAATTTAAAACAAGTTTTTTGTTTTTGAGAGTAAATGTAGAATCCTTCTGAGGGACCCTCGCCGATTACCACAATTTTTGAATCGGGCATATTCTTTGAAAAGGAGACAATGTCGTCTAAATTAATGTTGTTTTTTTGGAGCCATTTGGATGTTAAGAAATCTCCAAGCCGCCACCTGCTGCCATTTGCTTCGGCTTCCTCGAAGAATTTCAGGGCCGATTCAAAACCAACTTGAATAAACTGCGACATAATCTACTTGTAAGTTTTAGCTAAGTTAGGCTAAAGTAGTTTCAAAAAAAATAGTTACGTTAAATTTCAGGTAGATAAATTCTGAATATATGATTGTGTTTAGCGTAAGTGGATCATAAAAAAAGCCGGTTAACTCATCAACCGGCTTTTTTGGAATCATTTTATTTTAGAATTTATAACCAAAAGTCATAATCACATTGTTCTGATTTGAGGCATATTTAGCCATGTCAGGTGCATCGGGATACAATTTACTGTACTCTTTGTTGGTAGCATGTTTGATGGCTGCATCGAAGAAAAAATTTCCTTGTTTGTATCCAAATCCGCCTGAAACAGTTGAGTATGAAGAATTACTGTTCATATTTGACTGATTCATATAAGTACTTTTGTATACACTTGGATAATTTTCATATCCTGCACGAAGGCTGAAATTTCTGTTCACTCTCAATTCACCTCCTAAATGAAGGTTACCAACACTTCGGTATGCATTTTTTATATCTCGGTTTTCATTTGTAAAATTATCTCCATTGTAAACAGATACCAGTTTTGCAGAAGAGAAGTCAACTATTTCATAATCAACACTTATGATGGCAGTTTTCTCAATAATATACGAGCCGCTAAATATCGTTTTCAAAGGTGTGTTAATTTGATAGTCGTAAACAGTATTTTGGTCTGGTTTTGCAAAATGATCGCCCATAATTCCATTGTCATTAGCGTTGTATGATTCCATCGTATTGTAATAATTGTCGCTTAGCTTATAGAATGTAGGAGTATGAAAAGCAATACCAAGTCGTAAACTTTCAATAGGTTTAAAAATTGCTCCAATTTTAAAGTTAAAACCATTTCCGGTTGTTTTCAAATTTGTACCGTAATTCAGATGTTCGAAATACGGATTATCATTATTTGGATACCATTCATATAAATTTGTATTTTCCTTAAAATAAACATCGTGAATGCCCAACGTTGCTCCGAGATATAACTTGTGATTGAAATTGGCCCCAAAAGAAAGTAGATATTCGTTGATGTATCCTTTTCTTTCAATTGTTTTTTGCTGAGATTGTTTATAGCCATAATCAGTAATATCGTTATAATATTCATTGTTCTGATCGTCGTGATTAATCAAGTAGGTGTCCCATGCTAATTTTTCGTAGTTCGGATCTAATGTATTGGCTTCATTGCCATAATAAGTGCCGTGATTAGCATTCATATTATCCGTAAAATATTTTAATATTGATTGTTGTTCTGCATTAGATGCTTCAGCAATTGAACTCATTGAAAAACTACCAAGTCGGTTAAATCCAATGCCAAAACTCAGGCTAACCAGACCCGACTCACTGTTTTCACCCGTTGGAATACTGGCAACATATCCAATATTATTGATGCCGATGTTGTATTTCGAATCGCTTGTTGAATTGCCGTGATATGTTCCATCAATTTTTAAATTGCCAAACGAAGGAGTAAATGTAAATTCTCCTGAACGATATACTGCAACGCCAGCGGGATTAATACTCAGGGAACTGAAATCCCCCCCTAAAGAGCCAAATGCATTCCCCATTGCCGACGAACGAGCTGTTCCGCTAATCTGATAATTTGAGTATCTTAAAGCGTCTCTCATGTCTTGTGCGATAGCGCCAAACGCAATTAGCACAAAAGAAATAGTATATACTAGCTTTTTCATGATGTCAGTATTTATTGTTTGTTTTCTGTTTTCACACTTTGTTCAATTAATTCAGGATTACCTTCTATGGCCCGATCCGCCGCCACCACCTGAACTTCCTGAAGAACTTCTGCCGCTGCTGCCGGAACTTCCGCTGTAACTGCTGCCCGATGAGCTCGACGAACTTCTTGCAGGAGCACTGTAACTTGGACTTGGACTACTTGTTGGCCGGCTGTAAGATGAAGAACTTCTGGTTCCTGAAGAGCTTGATCCACTGGAATATGATGAACTTGACCTGTATGATTGTCTCAAACTTGAAGAACTTCTTGGAGTGCTGTACGTTTGACTCCTATTTGAATTGCCACTTCTAATCGTAACACCACTATTTGAATTTTCCGAGGTTCTTGGTCTGACGTACGTGTTGTTGTTGTAATTCGATTGATTTACAACTCTTGGTTTATTGTAGCTGGGTGTATAATTTTGTGTTTGACGAACAGGTCTTCCCTGATTGTATGTACTCCCGGTAGTTGTTGGTTCATATGACCTACGTGTATTGCCGGAAATATTTGTCCCCTGACGAACAACCTGCTGTGTACGCGAACCAACCTGAGAGCCGGAAGAGTTGGAACTTGCGGGACGAATACGACGATCATTTACAAGTGTAGCACTTTTTATGTCCTGACTTTGTTCGGAATTATTCACTAGTCTGTTTCTAGAGTTGCCGTTTAAATTTCCATTGGATTGATTTACAATGTTACCATTTCTTAAACTAGATGATCTTCCGTTTAATGATGCATTAGTATTGTTAAAACTTCCTCCACCTCCTGGCACATTTAAATTTGTCGCTCTTCTTTTGGCCACCTGATAATTATTGCGATAATAACTACCTCCACCATAATAGCCACCGTAGCCTCCGCCATAGTAACCACCATAACCAGCTCCCCAATATCCACCAAATCCAAATGCAAATGGTGAATAATATCCGTAACTATATGGATAGCCCCAACCCATGGAATAATAAGGATCCCATCCGAAGCCGTAGTTCATTCCGTAATATCCACCATACCATGGTGAATAATATCCGCCATAATACCAATCGTCGTAAAAGAAAGGATTATAATATGGGCGGTAGAATCTGCCAATTCGATAAGCGTAACCGATGTCATCGTTATCGTCGTAATAATTGTTTATGACATATTTAACGTCGTCGTCGTTGTAATAAACAGTTGTATCAGAATCAGCAAGTTCCTGATTATCCATGTTGTATGACTGAACGTCCTGGTTGTTGCTGTCGGGCTGATAAATGTAATTGTTGACTGACTTGGAACCATCGGGATTCTGATCCATCTGACTTACAATAACCCGCTGATTTCTGGCATCAGAATTGTTCATCTTAGCAGATTTTTCCTTTACCTGAGCATCGTTTTGAGCCATTGTAACAGGTGGCACATCTCCGGGGGAAAAATAAATATCATCGTCGTAGGTTTTGGTCATGTACGAACCCGTGGTACAGGCGCTGACCAAAATAGCGACAACTGCGATGAATGGAAGTTTAGTTTTCATAGTGCACCCTCCTTTATAATGAATAAATATTTTACTTTCTTTGTAGCCCATAAAACTAGTACGAAAATTGCAAATACCATACCAAAAGTTAGAAAATGGCAAAAGAATTGACATCACGCAGTGAAAATTATTCGCAATGGTACAACGATCTGGTTGTTAAGGCTGATCTTGCTGATAATTCTGCGGTTAGAGGTTGTATGGTCATCAAACCATACGGCTATGCAATATGGGAGAAAATTCAGGCAGAACTTGACCGGATGTTTAAGGAAACAGGTCATGTGAATGCTTATTTCCCTCTATTTATCCCAAAATCTTTTTTTAGTAAGGAAGCCAGCCATGTTGAAGGTTTCGCAAAAGAATGTGCCGTTGTTACCCATTACCGTCTGAAAAATGATCCCGACGGGAAAGGAATTATTGTTGATCCGGAAGCAAAGCTGGAAGAAGAACTGATTGTAAGGCCAACCTCGGAAACGATTATTTGGAGTACCTATAAGAACTGGATACAATCATACCGTGATTTACCTATTTTGGTTAATCAGTGGGCTAACGTTGTCCGGTGGGAAATGCGGACACGTTTATTCCTTCGTACTGCGGAGTTTTTATGGCAGGAAGGTCATACAGCACATGCAACCCGTGAAGAAGCTTTGGAAGAAACTGAAAAAATGGTGAATGTTTACGCCACATTTGCTGAAGAATTTATGGCGCTTCCGGTTATTAAAGGAGCCAAATCAGCAAACGAGCGTTTTGCCGGAGCATTGGAAACTTATTGCATTGAAGCATTAATGCAGGATGGAAAAGCGCTTCAGTCTGGCACTTCACATTTTCTGGGACAGAATTTTGCCAAAGCATTTGATGTCCGGTTTACCAATAAAGAGGGTAAAGAGGATTTTGTGTGGGCAACGTCATGGGGCGTTTCAACGCGACTGATGGGTGCGCTGATTATGGCTCATTCCGATGACAACGGATTGGTTCTTCCTCCGAAACTGGCACCTTTTCAGGTCGTTATTGTTCCAATTTATAAGCAGATGGATCAACTTGATGCCATTTCTGATAAAGTTAACGGGATTATAGCCAAACTTAAAGCTTTGGGGATTTCGGTTAAATTTGACAACAATGACACCAAAAAACCAGGCTGGAAATTTGCTGAATACGAATTGAAAGGCGTTCCTGTTCGCATTGCCATGGGCCCTCGCGACCTTGAAAACGGAACGGTTGAAGTTGCCCGTCGCGATACATTGGAAAAACAAGTGGTTTCGATTGATGGAATCGAATTGTATATTCAAAAATTGCTGAACGATATTCAGGAAAATATTTACAATAAGGCACTTGTTTTCAGGAATGAAATGACCACTCCTGTTGAAACTTATGAAGAGTTTAAAGAAGTGCTGAAAAATAAAGGCGGTTTTATTTCGGCCCACTGGGACGGAACTCCTGAAACAGAACAACTGATTAAAGACGAGACAAAAGCTACGATTCGCTGTATTCCGTTTGATCAGGTTCCCGAAGAAGGGAAATGCATTTATTCCGGCAAGCCTTCAAAAGGAAGAGTTTTATTTGCACTTGCCTACTAAAAGATTAAAATCGGATAGAGGAAAAGCAGTCAAAATTGGCTGCTTTTCTTATTTTTATGAAAAAAATAAAACCAAACTATGGAAACTGAAAATAAAGGTAATAATCAACTGGAAGGAATGATATTGAAGACCAACCTAAAGCAGGAAGTCTACCGCAAAACTGTCAGCTCGTTTGAAATTCTGAAAGAAGTTTTGATTGAAATGGCTGACGAATACCGGGAAATTCTGAAGGATAAAGTAGACGACCAGGTGTTGCCTTCATTTCAGGAGAAAGGACTTTTTGAAGCAGAATTTAAAATTGGAGGTGATATACTGATTTTTAACATGCATTCCAATGTGTTTGTTTTCAACCGTGAACACCCGATTTGGCAACTCGATTATATTAAAGCTAATCCATCGAATTCGTATTGTGGCGTTTTTAATATTTACAATTTCCTGTACGATTCGTTTAAATACGGGCGCTACGAAGACTTAGGTTATCTGATTGCCCGGATTTTTGTAAACAGGGAGGGCCATTTTTTTGTTGAAGGCAAAAGACAATCCAAAGAGATTGTTAAAGATTTTGGATCAGACGAATTAAGCAAAGAATACCTGAAGGAAATTATAGAAACTGCGGTGCAATATGCTGTTGATTTCGATTTGCTTGTACCGCCATACGATCAGGTGAAGATTGCCACTGTTGAACAAATGCAGGCTGAAATCAGTCATTCAAAAATGCAAACAGGTAAACGTCTGGGATTTAAGTTCAATTCTGACGATGTTTAGTTAATGTTGAATGTTGAATTTTAAGTGATGAATTAATACGAAAACGATGGAAAAAGTTATTGAGCGATTTTTAAAATATACCAAAATATACACGACATCCGATCCGGAAAGTACAACTTTTCCAAGTACCGCCAGGCAACTGGATTTTGCAGTGCAGTTGAAAAAGGAACTTGAAGAAATTGGATTGAAAGAAGTGCAACTTGACAAAAATGGATATGTGACAGCTACTTTGCCATCGAACATTGATCACCAGGTGCCGGTAATCGGATTTATTTCGCACATGGACACGAGTCCTGACTATTCCGGAGAAAACGTAAATCCACAAATTGTAAAGAATTACCAGGGACAGGAATTGGTTTTGAATGCTGAAGAGGGCGTGAAATTAAGTCCTGCTTATTTCCCTGAATTGTTGAAATACATTGGTCAGGATATCATTACAACCGATGGAAAAACCTTACTTGGAGCCGACGATAAAGCCGGAATTGCTGAAATCGTTTCAGCCATGGAATTTTTGGTTAATCATCCTGAAATTCAACACGGAAAAATCAGAATTTGCTTTACGCCCGACGAAGAAGTGGGCCACGGAGCAGATTATTTTGATGTTGAAAAATTTGGAGCCGACTTTGCCTACACGCTCGACGGTGGTGAAATTGGAGAACTTGAATACGAAAATTTCAACGCAGCAGGTGCAAAAATTATGGTGAAAGGGCGCAGCGTTCATCCCGGATCGGCAAAAAACCAGATGATTAATTCGGTGTTGGTCGCCACACAAATCATCCAGGCGCTTCCGCCCGATCAACGTCCGGAACATACCGAAGGATATGAAGGCTTTTTTCATTTGACTTCATTTGAAGGTGATGTGTCAAATACTAAGATTGAATACATTATTCGCGATCACGATCTGCAAAAATTTGAAGCCAAGAAAAAACTGATGAGGGAAATTTGCAGTTTGCTGAATTTACGTTACGGGCAGGGAACTGTAGCTTTGGAGATGCATGATCAATACTTCAACATGAAGCAAAAAGTTGAGCCGGTGAAATACATTGTCGATATGGCAGAACAAGCGATGAAAGATGTTGGGGTGAAACCTAAAATTAAGGCGATCCGTGGAGGAACTGACGGAGCGCGGCTTTCGTGGGAGGGACTTCCATGTCCGAATATTTTCGCCGGAGGGCACAATTTTCACGGACCATACGAATTTGTACCTGTTCAATCGATTCAAAAAGCTGTTGAAGTGATCGTGCGTATCGCTGAATTGATCGCAAAAAAATAAACCGTTTCGAGTTGCGGGATTCGGGATTCGGGTTACGGGGTAATTCCACGCAACACGCAACACGTAACATAAATCTATGGTCGAGCAATTTCTGAAATACATTCACGAAGAAAAACTGTTTCATTCGTCGCAGCGGATTCTGCTGGCGGTGAGCGGTGGTGCCGATTCGATGCTGATGCTGCATTTGTTCACCAGCGCAGGGTTTTCTGTTGGAGTTGCACATTGCAACTTTGGCTTACGTGGTGCCGAGTCGGACGGCGATGAACAATTGGTTGCCGACTATTGCGATCAGCATAATCTGGCATTTTACCAAAAGCGATTTGATACCACAGAGTTTGCGCAGCAGGAAGGTATTTCGATAGAAATGGCTGCCCGCGATTTGCGTTATAGTTGGTTCAACCAGTTGCTTGGGAAACACGGATTCGATCTGTTGGCTACGGCGCATCACCAGGATGATGTGATTGAAACTTTCCTGATCAACCTTTCGCGTGGTAGCGGAATTAAAGGTCTGAGCGGCATTCAGGCGATATCTGGGCGAATGATCAGGCCAATGTTGTTTACGAATCGTGAAGAAATTTTGGAGTATTGTATCCGGATGAAAATTCCTTTTCGAAATGATTCAAGTAATCTTGACACCATTTACAAACGCAACCTGATCCGGCAGGAAATTCTTCCCTTGATGGAACAAATCAATCCGGCTTTCCGGAAAAACGCCCTAAAAACCATAGCCAATCTGAATGAAACCGGTCAGCTTTTTCAGCAGCGAATAAGCGAGATCAGGTCGGTAGCATATTCTGAAGATGATTTGGGAGCAATGATTCATGTCGAAAAATTACTGAATTATAGGCCGTTGCGGACAATTTTATTTGAGTTGATCCGCGGGTTTGGATTTCAGGCCGAACAGATTGACGACATTGTGGACTCACTGACCAAAGAATCGGGCCGGAAATTTTTTTCCGGAGAATACCGGTTGATTAAAGACCGCGAATATCTCTTGATTTCGCCTTTCATTCCTGCTCCTGAAAAGGTTTTCTATCTTGAAGAAAATACTGAGAAAATCAATTTACCACTAAAGCTTGCCATCGAACGAATTGAACGGACTCCTGATTTCCGGTTTTCAACGAATCCGAATGTGGTTGATCTCGATCTGGATCAATTGATATTTCCTTTAATCATCCGTCATTGGCAGGAAGGCGAATACTTTCAGCCATTGGGCATGACTGGATTGAAAAAAGTAAGCGATTATTTTATTGACGAAAAGTATTCCATTCCGGAAAAGGAAAATGCCTGGATTCTGGCCAGTGGCAATCAACTGGTTTGGATTATTGGCAAGCGGTTGGACGACAGGTATAAAATTACTGCAAGAACTAAACGAATTCTTCGGATCAGGCTAAACTCGTAACCCGTATCCTGCAACAATTAAACCCACTCAATTCCCTTTTTTAGCAACTCTTGAGTTTTGGCTTCAGGGCTGCCGGCTACCGGCTGATGTTGATACACCCACTCCACTTCGGCGGGTAAACTCACCAAAATCGATTCGATATTGCCATCGGATTCCAGCCCGAATTTGGTGCCGCGATCGTGAATCAGGTTGAATTCGACATAGCGGCCGCGACGGATTTTCTGCCATTTTTTTTCAGCTTTAGTAAAAGGCTTGTGCCCATTGTCTTTCATCAACCGACTGTAAATTAACGGATAGGCTTTGGCCAGATCTGATGTCAGGTTCAGCATTTTTTCCAGTTCTTGCTCACCAGTGGCCTGAACCCGGTCGAAGAATATTCCTCCCACGCCGCGGGTTTCCTGCCTGTGAGTCAGGTAAAAATAGTCGTCAGCCCAATCTTTCCAGGCTGGATACAATGTAGTGTCGTATTTATCGCAGATGTCCTTCACCGTATGATGAAACCATCGGGCTTCTTCCGGATTGATGTAAGTAGGAGTGAGGTCGATACCGCCGCCAAACCACGACGAACCATTGTCGAGAGCGAAATGACGAACGTTCATGTGAATGGTTGGCACAAACGGATTTCCGGAGTGAAGAATGGAGGAAATTCCGGTAGCTGCAAAATTTTCGGCATGTTCGCCCAGTAGTTGCCCCATTTTTTCGGAATATTTTCCGGAGACATGTGAGAAGTTAACACCTGCTTTCTCAATGATTGAACCGTTTTGCATGACGCAGGTCAGGCCCGACCCAATTTCTTTTTCCCATACATTGACTGAAAACTTTCCTGTGCCATCGGCTTCTTCCAGGATCCGGCACATGGTTTTCTGAATTTCTTTGTAAATGGATGCTGTTTTGGCTACTGTCAACATGCTGTTGTTTAAAATATTAGTCATCCTGAACTTCCTGCCCGCTTGCTTGGCAGGCGGGGTTTCAGGATCTGCAAAAATATGGTCAGATCCCGAAATAAATTCGGGATGACATTTAATGACTTTGAATCTTCTCAATCAGTTCTTCTGCAATGGTGCGCCCTTGTTTTACGCGGTCGGCCATGCCGATTCCGTCGCGGATATTTCCGGCCAAAACCAATCCCGGATATTTCTTCTGAAGTTTTTCGATCATCTCGTACCGAAGCCCTGTACTTTCCTGGTATTGCGGAATCGCCTTCGGATAGCGGCAAATCCGCATCATATCCCAGCTTAGGGTTCTGTCGCTTAACATCCGCGGAAGTTCTTTTCGTAAAAGCGCTTCAATCTCGTCGTTATTCATTTTGGCGATGTCGGGGCGTTTGGTGCCACCCATAAATACCGAAAGCAAAGCACCTCCTTTTGGCGCACGACCTTCAAAGAACGACGAGGTAAATAACACGCCAAGAATGTTTTTGTTTTCTATTCCTGGAACCAGTCCTCCAAAAGCCTGCAACGACATGCCTTTCCACTTGCTGAAACCCAGCAGAACCTGCGTGACGGCAGCATATTTCAGTGCATTGAACGGGGCAATTTCCTCCTCGGTCAGGAATGGTAAAAGTCCCTGAAGTGCGTATCCGCCACAGGTTGTGACCAAATGTGAAGTGTCAACTAAAATCATTTGTTCCGGAGTTGTAACCTGAAGCTGGAACCCTTTGTCCGAAGGTTTTATCATCACTTCATCGGCACTCAGGATAATGTTTTCTTCGCCAACGGCTGCCGTCAGCGCTTCAATCATTTTTCCCAATCCGCCTTTTGCCGAAAATACTTCTTTCGAAGCTTTCTTGTCGCGGTCTGTCTTGGGAAGTCGCCCTTTTTTTATCGCTCCTTTGATGAAACTTCCATATTCCTGCTCCAGTTTCCAGAGTTTTGGCATCGCATATTGCGTAACCAATTCGTTCGGGTTTCCGGCATAAATTCCTGAAATAAAAGGATCTACGGCATAGTCCAAATAGCTTTCGCCCATGCGTCTTTTCACCAAATTGGCCAGTGTTTCATTCGGATTTGTACCTTTTTTTCGGAATGGTTCGCCGAGTATCCTGAATTTATCGTACCAGGTGAAAAGCGGAGTTCCAATGGCAGAGCCTAGTCCCGAAGGCAAAGCGTGCCAGGCGCCGTCTTTCCAGATCAGCCGGCGTTTGGCATTTGGATCAGCCACTTCGAGTGAACATTTTCCTTCCAGATCTTCAAATAACTCAGCCATTTCAGGATTTGAAACTACGCCGGTGTTCGGCCCTGTTTCGTATACAAAGCCTTTTTCGCTTACGGTTTGAATCACTCCACCGGTTTTGGCAGTTCGTTCAACAATCCTAAAATTGATTCCGGCCTTTTTCAGGTATAAAGCCATAGTCAGTCCGGTCAGTCCGGCACCAATGATGATGACATCGGTTCTTAGTGATTCGGCCATAATTAAACGGGTTTTGAGAAGTTTGTCTGCCCAGCTTTGATGAGTGGATCAAACGATGATGCCACGTTCCGGATAAACAATTGTCCTTCCTGAGTAATTTGTATTTTTTCGTCGGATAAAGTAATCAATCCGTCTTTTTCGAACTGGCTGAGCAACTCAGGATTGTAAGTGGTTTGCGCTTTTACTTCTCCTGAAGTCATGCCGAGAATTTCGCCCAGGCTGCTCCATACAATTTGCTCGTTGCACATCAGTTCGGTAATTACTTCGCGCACCACAACCTGTTGTTTGCTCAGTTCATATCCTTTGATGGTGGTGAGTTCTCCCTTGTTTATTTTTGCAATGTATTCGTCGATCGACTTGGTGTTTTGCGCATAAACACCTTCCAACTGGCTAATTCCGGTTACCCCGAAAGCGTACACCTGACCGGTTGTCCGGCGTGTGCAATACCCCTGAAAATTGCGGTGCAGTTGTTTGTTTTTACGTGCGTGTGTGAGTTCGTCAGCAGCATTGGCATAATGGTCCATGCCGATGGCCTCGTAACCGTTGTGTGTAAGCAGATCGTAAGCTGCTTCGTACATTTTTATTTTGTCGTCGGATGCCGGTAGTCCTTCTTTCTCCAATTTCTTCTGAATTTTACTTACCCACGGAACATGCGCGTACGAAAATGTAACCAGACGATCGGGTTTCAATTCGATGGCTTTCCGGATGGTTTCGGCAAAATTAGCTGCAGTTTGTTTCGGCAACCCATATATGAAATCGAGGTTCACCGCCATCTTGGGCGAATCTTTTTTCAGGTAGGCGATAATTTCTTCTACTGGCATTCCCGGTTTTTCGCGGTTCACAGCATCGAGTACTTCGGTATGAAAATCCTGAATTCCCAGGCTAAAACGGTTGAACCCTGCTTTTTTAAGTCCGTCCATTTGTTCGAAAGTGAGGTATGCCGGATTTACTTCAATGGCAATTTCAGGATCGGGAATAAACTCGAAAGTGGAAAAAAGCAATGCATTAATTTCCTGAAGATATTCAACCGGAATGGCGTTTGGTGTACCGCCGCCGTAATGAATTTGCGATACTTTCCGGCTTTTATCAAGCCTGCCGGTGACCATTTTTATTTCCAGCAACAGTGCTTTTACATACGAATCGACCACGTCTTCCTTCCGGAGAGCATAGGAATTGCAGCCACAGAAATAGCACATTTTCAGGCAAAACGGAATATGAATGTAAATGGAAATGTTTTGAGGATTCCAGTTGTTCGATTCGTCAACGGCTTTCAGATATCTGTCAGCACCAAACTCTTCAGTAAAGAAATTGGCGGGCGGATAGCTGGTGTACCGGGGAACCGGATAATTGTATTTTTCGAGTAAGTCGCAGTTAATCATGATCTAAAATGTTACGGGTTACAGGTTACTAGTTGCGGGAAAAACTTGTAACCCGCAACTCGCAACACTTTTATCTTTTCCAGTCTGTTCGTTTTACCCAGTCGGCAAGGAATTTCGCGTTTTCAAACGAAATGCCTGGCATAAAACCATGGCCGAGGTTAAAAATCCAATTTTGGTTATTCTTTCCAAACTCAATATAAGGTTCGAGCGCTTTTTCAATTTCAGGCTGACTTGCATATAACAACCGAGGATCGATATTTCCCTGCAACCCAATTTTAGGGTCAACCAGTTTACGCGCCAATTCCAATGGAGTCTGCCAGTCGATGCTCAAATAATCGCAATCTTCCGGAGTAATTTGTGCAATCCCGGTACCTAATCCTTTCGGGAAAAATATAAATGGTACGCCTTTTTCGCGAACGGCTGCTGCTATTTTTTTTGTTGATGGCATAAACAATTCCTGATACAAATCGGCAGGAATCAATCCGGCGTGTGTGTCGAACAACTGAAAAACATCGATACCATGCTCAATCTGTCCCTGTGCATAAACGATAGAAAGATCGGTCACCACTTCGATCAGTTTCTTTGTGGTTTCCTTGTTTTCGTAGATGAATTTAATGGCTTCCGGGAAATCACCTTTCCGGCCAAGTCCCTGAAGCATAAACAACAAAACTGTCAGCGGAGCTCCGCAAAATCCAATCAACGGAGTTTCTTCCTTTTTGGTCCGGATAATCTCGTCAATCACCTCATAAATGTAATTCAGTTTCGAAGGATCCGGATTTAAACCTTCCAGCGGATTTTCGCGAAATGCCAATGGCTTGTCGAACAAAGGGCCACTGTCGTTAAACTCGAGGCCCATTCCCAGCGCATGCGGAATCACTAGAATATCGGAAAAGAGAATTCCGGCATCAACACCCAGATCGTTGACCGGAAGAAGCGTAACTTTTGCGGCCACTTCCGGATTTTGCATCATTTGCCAGAACGTATAATTCTCTTTAATCTTCATGTACGAGGGTAACACTCTGCCTGCCTGACGCATAAACCAAACGGGTGGACGCTCGGTTTTTTCTCCCCGGAGTGTTTTCAGCAGTATCGAATTTGTCGTCAAAATTTATAAAGGTTTGAGTTTATAATCTTTTTATTATCTGTTTCTTCTTCTATCAGTCGATTCTTTTTTCGATTCAGTCTTGTTTGTATTGGCACTCTTTTCAGTTCTCGGCTCAGGTTTTGATACGCTGCGAGATCTGCTCTCATTCGATCTTGGTGCCGATTTTACAGTTGGAGCTGAATTCCGCTTAGTCGGTTCAATCCGGTTCTGAGACCGGTTTGGAGCTGGCCTGTTACTTGACTCATTTCTTTGAACCGAAGGTTTGCTGTATTCTCTCTTGTTTGATTGTGTCGGAGTTTGAACTCTTGAATTGTTGGAATTCGTTCTCACTGAACTATTTTCTCTGCTTCGGTTCTGGTTCGAACCCGATTGATTTACCGAAGACGGGCGACGATATTCATTCCCGTTATTTCGTCCGGATTCTGAATTTGGTCGTCTTCTTTCCTGAATCTGGCGGCTATCTGACCGCTGGTTGTTATTCCTGTTCTGATAAGTTCCTGAATTGCCCTGTCTTCTATCTCTAAGTTCCTGCTGATTTCTAACGCCCTGATTCCGGTTAACAAATGCTCTGTCGGGATGTTGTGATGCATAATCATTCCTCCTGATGTGATTGTAAGCATCTCCTGAAATATAAAAGTTCCGGTCAGAAACATGGCGGTAAGTATTGCGCCTGTTTATGTTGACATAAATATTTCGGTGATATTTGAACGTTGGATAAGGTCTATAATACCGATACCAGCGTGGATAATATCCCCAGTAATATGGCGAATGCCAAACAGTGTAGCGAGGACTCCAGAAAAAGGAAAAGATTAGAGGTGTGCGAACAAAAATGGGTTCGATAATGTAATTCGGCCCATAAATGTAGTCGTCTCCAATAATTTGAACGCGAGGATTGCCATTTTGAACTCGTTCAACTTCGATCGTAGCAACATCCTGATAAATGTCTTTGTCGAGCACGGCTTGAACAACAACCACAGTGTTGCGGTCCGATGAATTTTCAACTACTCTCAGGTAATCGATGTATCCATCCTGATTTAAATCAAGGTTTGAAATCCGGTTATCCGGATCATTCAATCGTTCTTCAAAGTCTTCAAGATTTTTTGAATCTCCAAAAATAGAGGCGACAGCATCCAGATCCAGATTGTCGCTAATGTCGTAACTTGTTGCCCTGGTAGTGGTAACGGTGCGTTGTGCCTGTACATTGATGAAGGTAGCGCAGAACGCCATAAGTAAGATTCCAATTTTAGTTTTCATGGTACTGAGTTTAAATTGTTTTCTGTTTCTGCTGAATTTAGTTTTCAATCCTATCAGCATCAATGCTACCTTCAAAAAATCTGCCAGAAATATTTATTTAGATTATATGGCTGAAAATCAGATGAATATATTTTGTTGAATGAATTGTTTCAATTTACTTTCAGCTCTCAAATTATTGCGGAGAGATTGGAGTTGAGCGGTTATCCTTTTATAACTTTCAATGCTTCGTAAGTCGCCTCAATGGTTTTATCAATTTTTTTTGTTGTATGGGCTGCCGACATAAATCCGGCTTCGAATTGCGATGGAGCCAAATAAATACCACTTTCCAATGCCAGTTTGAAATATTTAGCATAGATTACGGTGTTGCATTTCAAGGCATCAGCAAACGAATTTACCTTGTCTTCTTCTGTAAAGAAAAGAGTGAACATGGAACCAACACGGTTCACAACGCCTGAAAAATTCAAATCTGCCAGGCATTTTTTGATGCCTTCACCTAAACGGGCCGATTTTTCTTCAAGCATGTCGTAAAAACCATCTGTCTCGTCCAGAATTTTCAACGCAGTCAATCCTGCAGCCATGGCCAGTGGATTTCCGGAAAGCGTTCCGGCCTGATAAACGGGACCTTTTGGCGCAAGTTTATCCATGATTTCTTGTTTTCCACCGTAGGCGCCAACAGGAAGACCGCCCCCGATGATTTTGCCGAATGTGGTCAAATCAGGTGTGATGCCGAGAATTTGTTGAGCGCCACCTTTTGAAAGCCGGAATCCGGTCATCACTTCGTCAAAAATCAGAACGGTGCCATATTTGGTGCACAAGTCGCGAATGCCGCTGATGAATTCGGATTCAGGAATGACCACTCCCATATTGCCAGTTACCGGTTCCAAAATAACCGCAGCGATTTGTTCCGGATAGCGAATGAATAATTCTTTCACTGAATCCAGATCGTTGTAACCTGCAGTCAATGTGTCTTTTGCAGTTCCTGAAGTTACACCAGGCGAATTTGGAGTGCCTAATGTCAATGCTCCTGAACCGGCTTTTATTAGAAAACTGTCGTTATGACCATGGTAGCAACCTTCAAATTTAATCACGAGTTCGCGACCGGTATAACCACGCGCCAGACGCAAGGCGCTCATTGTGGCTTCAGTTCCGGAGTTAACCATGCGCACACTGTCGATGGATGGAACCATTTTTTTGATTTGCAGAGCCATCTCTGTTTCAAGCAGGGTAGGTGCTCCAAAGCTGGTACCTTTCGCTGCTGTTTTCTGAACGGCCATAATTACATCAGGATGGGCATGTCCCAAAATCATTGGGCCCCACGAGCCAACATAGTCAATGTATTCATTTCCATCGATGTCGAAAACCTTCGCACCTTTGGCACTGGCAATAAACAACGGATCACCATCGACGCTTTTAAACGAGCGAACCGGAGAATTCACTCCGCCCGGAATGTGTTTTTGTGCTTCCTCAAAAGCTGCTATGCTTTGCGTGTAATTTTTCATGGTTGGAAATATTTCTATTTGTCCGTTCTATTTTGTTTGTCATCTCAGTTCCGTCCGAAGTTTGCTCTACATTTTGATAAACTGTATTTCGCGGACGGATATTTTTGTTTGTGTTTTCCCGGGGTTGCACTCGTTCCTCGTTTACCCCGGGTTATTGATATTTTGCCCTTTCTGGGCAATCAAAAAATCTGGAATTTTGAACTTGAAACCTGGAACTTTTTATAGCTCTTTTATAATTTCCTGCGCGTGGTAGGTAATGATGATATCAGAACCTGCACGTTTAATGGAGGTCAGGATTTCGCGAACCATGCGATTCTCATCAATCCAGCCATTAGCTGCAGCCGCTTTTACCATCGCATATTCTCCGCTTACATTGTAGGCAGCAATCGGAATATTAAAGTTGGTTTTTACCCGTTGAATAATATCCAGATAACTTAAAGCCGGTTTTACCATTACAATGTCGGCACCTTCTTCAATGTCGAGCGCCACTTCGCGCAAGGCTTCATTTCCGTTTGCCGGATCCATCTGATAAGTTGCACGGTTTCCGAATTTTGGAGCGCTGTCGGCGGCTTCGCGGAAAGGCCCGTAAAAAGCCGATGCATATTTGGCTGAATACGCCATGATTGGCAGGTTGTAAAAACCATTTTCGTCGAGCGCTTTGCGGATCGCACCAACGCGTCCGTCCATCATATCGCTTGGCGCAACCATATCAACGCCTTCCTGAGCCAATGAAACTGACTGTTTGGCCAAAGTTACCAATGTCAGATCGTTGTGAACATCGCCGTCAACAATGGTTCCGCAGTGTCCGTGAACTGTGTATTCGCAATTGCAAATGTCGGCAATTACATACAAATCGGGCAATGCTTCTTTGATGGCACGTACTGCTTGTTGTACAATTCCGTTGTGTTCGCAGGCAACCAGCCCATGTTCGTCTTTGTGTTCAGGAATACCGAAAAGCAAAATTGCCTGAATTCCCAAACCATATAATCGACGGCATTCCTCAACCAGCAAATCAACTGAAAGGTTAAAGTTGCCCGGCATGGAAGAAATCGGAATCCGGACATTTGTTCCGGGGCAAACAAATAGTGGCATGATCAGATCGTCGCGGGTAAGCACTGTTTCGCGAACCAGGTTGCGTAATACAGGTGTCTGTCTCAGTCTTCTGAGTCGTGTTATTGGAAAAGACATAGTATAAGTTTTTAAAATTATTTTTTCTGAAAGTGATTGAGTATGGCTGAATAAATACCTTGTGAGTTGGCTGTTCCGGCAGTTATCAGCGGTTCAAGACCGTTTCTGATAACTTCGGCAGAAGTGGTCTGGCCAATACAAACCAATCTCAGTTTTGACGCATCATATTTTCCTGAAATCAAGTGCAGCAAATTGTTGCAACAGGACGGACTTGTCAGTACGATCATATCATACCGATCGTCGAGAATTGACTGGAAGGCTTCTTCGTTTATTGTTTCAGGCAAAACAGTCTCATAAAAAAGAATACGGACACATTCTGCTTTTTTAGATATTTTATCTTCGATTACCGAGCGAGCCAGGTTCCCAATGGGGAAAAGGACCCGTTCGCCATGACTAATTCGGTGAATAAAATCAGCCGAAAAATCTTCTGCAGTATTTCCAAGGTTAATAAAAGCGGCAGAAGTTCCGTAGCATTCGAGTTGTGCGGCAGTCTTTTTCCCGACTACAGCAATTTTTAAATGCTCCGGAAGGCTATAGTGATTCTGAAGTTCGAATAGTCGGGCAAAAAAATATTTTAATCCATTTGGGCTGGTGAAAACGATCCAATTAAAGCTGTCCAGATTTTTCAAATGAGACAAACCCATTTCATCGAGAGGCAATGGCTTGATGTCGATGGTTGGCATTGACAGCAGGGTTGCCGATTCTTCTGTCAGAAGTTTCTCAAGTTCTGCTGATTGTCCGGCTGGTCTGGTGGAAATAAATATCTTGTTTTCGAGTAGATTACCCATTTGAATCAAAGCGTATTGTTGGTTGATTTTATCTGATTCAGAATTTCACCTGCCCCTTTCTCGAGCATTTTTTCCGCCAGTCGAACGCCAATTTCAGCGCCTTTGGTTATTTCTTCTGAAATATCTTCCCTGATGTATTGCTTCCCGTCGACCGACGCGACAAAGCCACTCATGTTCAGAATGCCATCTTCGAATTTCGAATAGCAGCCAAGCGGAACCTGGCAACCTCCTTCAAGATGAGCCAGAAAAGCACGTTCGGCCAGAATGGTATTCCATGTTTCGGGATGATTCACTTTGGCCATCAATTCGTCAACCTCAGGGTCGTTTAAACGGGTTTCAATGGCAATTGCGCCCTGGCTTACGGCAGGCATTAAAACTTCAGGATCGATGATTTCAGTGATGTATTCGTCAAGCCCAAGTCGCTGAAGTCCGGCAGCAGCCATGATCATGGCATCGCAATAGCCTTCTTCCATTTTCTTCAGGCGCGAATTCACATTTCCGCGTATATCTTTTATTACGATCTGGTTGTTCACTTTCAGCAAACCGGCAATCCGGCGCAAACTTGAGGTTGCAATAACATCACCGGCTTTCAGATCGGCCATTTTTTTGCCATTCAGACTAACCAGTGCGTCGCGAAACTCTGCACGCTCCAAAACCGCGCCCAGCTTCAGCCCTTCAGGCAAAGTTGTGGGTAAATCTTTGAGGCTGTGAACGGCAATGTCAACCGAACCATCAATCAGTTCGTTTTCAATTTCTTTGGTAAATAATCCCTTGTCGCCAATTTTCGAGAGCGCAACATCGAGAATTTTATCGCCTTTTGTTTTAATTATTTTCAGTTCTACCTGAAGTTCGGGAAAGATTTCTTCGAGCGTGGCTTTTACTTTTTTAGCCTGATATAGTGCCAGTTGACTGCCACGTGTACCTATTCTTATCGTTTTTTTCATTCTAGTCGGTCAAACGCAAATCGAGCGGATTTGCCTGCAAAAAATTACACGAATTTAAATAAATCATTGATGATTTTCAGGGAATCGATGTTTTTCCCGTTGTCGGTTAAATCTTTTAGGTTTTTGATCAGCATTCTGGTGTAGCGTTGGGTGAGATGCTGGGCATAATCGTCAACCAATTCCTGCATTTCAGGAGTACTGAGTTTGCGGTAAGTCGAAAGTTCTTCCTGATTAACAGCCTGAAAATTAGTTGATATGGTGTTTATTGCGGGGCGCAGCGAGCGACTGGCCAGCCATTCGTTGAAATCGGCCACAACTTCGTCCAATATAAGACGGGCTTTTTCAGCGCTTTCTTTCTTACTCTCGGTAGTTTGGTTTACAATTTCCTGAAGGTCGTCGATGCCAAGCAATGAAATGTTTTCAATTTCTCCGACAGCAGTTTCGATGTTGCGTGGAACAGACAAGTCGACAAAAACCTGTTTGTGGTTTGGCCTGATGTGCAGCGTTTGCCTGATCATTTCGGCGGTAATAACCGGATGAGGTGCAGCAGTGGCAATCATTACAATATCAAATCCGTGAAGATATTTTTCGAAACCATCAAAAGGAACAACTGTCCCGCTGTATTTGGTAGCCGTTTTTTCAGCAGTTTCGATAGTCCGGTTTGCAACTGCAATCTGTTTTACGCCTTTTTTATGAATATTTTGAAGAGCCAGATTTCCGGTTTCACCGGCGCCAATCATTAATACTGATTTGTCGCTTATTCCATTGAGCAAACTGGCGCACTTCTCGACAGCTGCGCTGCTCACCGAAGTAATTCCAAGTTTAATCCCGGTTTCGGTGCGAACACGTTTCCCGGCTTCAAATGATTTCTGGAAAAGACGCATCAAAACAGCATCGGTTAATGCGAGTTCTGTGCAAGTCAGGTAAGCTTCTTTAACCTGTCCAATGATCTGATCTTCACCAATAATCAATGAATCTAATCCGGAAACTACCTCGAACAAATGGCGAACTGCACCAGCATTTGACCGATGGTAAAAGTAATGCCAGCAATGATCAGAAATCCCTTTGAAATTTTTGATCACTTCGTAAATCAGCTCATAAGCTGTCTGATTATCGTGCTTGTCCTGAGAAAAGTAAATCTCAGTTCGGTTACAAGTTGAAATAAGCACCAAATCGGCAATTTCAGTTTCCTGCTGTAGCAGTTCTGAAAATGGTACGATTTCGCTTTTTGCGAATGAAAATTTTTCCCGTATTTCTAATGGCGCTGTTTTATAGCTAATTCCTATCACCCCAATCATAAAATTATCTTTATCAGGATTGCTTAAAAAAACAATGTTGTACAATAATAGTTGCAATAAAATTCTCAATTTAAAGAATTTTAACTGCCGGAGCCAGTAAAATTAAATTGTCTGACTTACCTGAATTAGCAAGCTGATGGCGGTGGACGGGAAAATTGGAAGTCGAGAAAAAGGAATTCATGAACCTTAACATCTCTGATGTGGAATATTAATTTTCCTGTATCCGGTGATAATGGAGTCAATTGTTCTTCAGACTTCAGGATTTGAGCCTGATTTTGAAATTCCTCGAAGTTATTCTGAAAATAATACACCGATTGTTCGGCAGTTTTCTGTTTTACTTCGGCAGGAATGGTGATCGATGAAACAGTTTCGGTGGGTTCTTCGCCGGTGCTATTATTGAACATACCCATAGCGAAGCCGAAAAAATAAAATGTGGCTAGCAGCAAATAAGGCAGTGGTGTCGATAATAATCCTAGAAAAAACACTGTTTCTAAATTTAAGGTAAATAATCTGAATTTTTAAATCATGCCCGAAAAACGAGGCGATTCTTTCGTTTATTGTGTCGCAAAAATAATAAATCTGGATGAAGTGTGTCTATCTTGAGTGTTGATATATGTCATTGATTCGTGATTTCACTGAATTGCAGATTCAGGCTTGATTATCATTTAGATACAAATTACTGTCGCCGTAACTCAGAAAACGGTAGTTGTGGGCTAACGCGTGTTCGTATATTCTTCGCCACTCTTTTCCCAAATAGGCTGAAATTAGCAGAAGTAAAGTGCTTTGTGGCTGATGAAAATTAGTGATCAATCCATCAACAATCCGGAAACGATAGCCTGGTGCAATAATGATTTGTGTTGAGGCAGAAAGATAATCAGTTTTATTGGTCTCCAACAGGCTAATTAAACTGAGCAATGCTTCAATCGCTGAAATTTCAATTTTATTTTCCTGATAGGCTTCCCATTGCGAAACTTTCAGCTCGGAAGATGATAAATTTGGATTTTGGTAAGCCTGAACACCAAGCCAGTAAAGGCTTTCCAACGTTCGTACCGAAGTTGTTCCCACAGCAATTTTTTTTCCTGAATGGTGAATCAGCTTTTTCAGAAATTCGAGGTTAATGTAAAAATGCTCGGAGTGCATTTCGTGGCCTGAAATTGTATCACTTTTTACAGGCTGAAATGTTCCGGCGCCAACGTGCAGAGTCAGTTCGGCGAGTTCGTGGCCATCTGTTTTCAGTCGATCGAAAACTTTTTCGGTAAAATGCAATCCGGCAGTGGGCGCAGCCACCGATCCTTTTATTTTTGAATAAACTGTTTGATAGCGCTCTAAATCGCTTACTTCGGTTTCTCTGTTCAAATATGGAGGAATGGGCAATGAACCTGCATTTTCAATTATTCGGGAGAATTCAAAATCCGGATTGTTCCAGCTAAAGCGGATCAGGCTTTTATTGTCCGGATCAATTTGTTCAGCGCAAAATTCGATTTCAGTATCATCAATCCGGATTATTTTTTTCAAATGCTCGCCTTTCCATTTTTTCTGGTTGCCAATCATGCATTTCCAGGTACAGGTTTTTGTTGTTTGAAAAGCAATCTGGTAATCAACAGGTTCAACCGGATCAAGGCAAAAGATTTCGATTTTGGCTCCGGTTGTTTTCCAGAAATGGATTCGCGCCCGGATAACTTTGGTATTGTTAAAAACGAGTAAACTTCCGGACGGCAAAAATCCGGATAGATTTTGAAAGTGAGCATCCTGAATTTCTCCGTTTTTCCAAACCAGTAATTTCGATTGGTCGCGCTCTCCCAACGGATATTTGGCAATTCGCTCATCAGGCAAATCGTAGGCAAAATCGCTGATGGAAATGCCGGTTACCTGTTTCAGTATTTTGTTTTCGTTTTCCATAGTATTGCGGGCGCCAAAAATACAGATTCCATAGTTACAGTCAAAATACTTGTTAGTTTTGTGTAAAATTTCAAAAAATGATAAAAGCAGGAGATAAAGTCAGGTTTTTGAACGCCGTTGGAGGCGGTGTCGTCAAATCGGTGATCAACAAAACAATGGTTAGCGTGGAAGATTATGATGGATTTGAAGTTCCGACGCTAATTAGTGAGCTGGTAGTTGTAGACGATACACAGTCGATGAATGCCGAAAAGCGTTTTGCCCGGATTCGTGCAAACGAAAAAGAAGTTGCAAAACCAGAGAAAAAAGAACAACCTAAAGTTGAACCAAAATATATTTCAGGAAAAGATACGCCCGATTGCTATTTTGCCTTTGTTCCGCAAAATGAAGAAAATTTTGTGGATGGCGAGCTGAAGGTTTACCTGGTGAATAACAGCAATAATTTTCTGCTGTATAACTATAGCCACCTGAAAAATAAAATGTACAGAAGTGTGGAATCGGGTAAAATGAACCCGAACAGCAAACGTTACCTCGAAAGTTTTACCCGTTTGGACTTAAATGAATTGCCTGATTTTCAGTTTCAACTTTTGTTTTTCAGGGAAGAGTCGTTTAAGCTGGAGGCTCCGATTGTAAAAAGCTTTCGGTTAAATCCAGTGAAATTTTACAGGCAAAACAGCTACGAGAAAACCAAGTTTTTTACTCAAAGTGCTATTATTTTCTCGTTGCTCGAGCCTGATTTGGAAAATGAACTGGCTAAACTTTCGGAACCTGAACTGACTAAAATTATAGCTGAGAAGGAAGAACCCAAAACCGAACAGCCTAAAAAGGTCGCATCACCCGATTTGGTCGAAATTGATTTGCACATTCACGAATTGCTTGAGGATACGCGTGGGTTAGCCAATCACGAAATGCTGGAAGTTCAGCTTGGACGTTTCCGAAATGAATTGGATACGGCCATCGCTAACGGAACACGCCGGATTGTCTTTATTCACGGCATTGGAAACGGAACACTCAAACAGGAACTGCGCAAAGAACTTGGCACAAAATACAAGAAATACTATTTTCAGGATGCCAGCTTTAAAGAATATGGCTATGGCGCTACGATGGTGATATTGAAAAATGCTTAACGCATTTTTCGTTTCAAGTTCAAAGTTTCAGGTTTCAAGTTCTGTTTGTGCAGATTTTATGCTGTTGAATGTTAATTATTGGAACTTGCAAATATCCAATGTTGAATGCCCAATATCCAATATTCAAGTCAACAACTTGAAACTTTGAACTTGAAACCTGGAACTATTTTGTGCATCTTTGCACCGCAAACCGCTCTATCGCTACCTTGCCTTCGGGTGGGGGAGAGGAAAGTCCGGGCAACACAGGGCATCGCGCTTCTTAATAGGAAGGCGGGCGAAAGTTTGCAGTAAGGTAACAGAAAATAACCACCCCGATTTATCGGGGAACGGGTGAAAAGGTGAGGTAAAAGCTCACCGGTGGCGGTGGCAACATCGTCAGCCGTACCTCTGGCGGGTTGTAAGGCCAAATATATCACGATTTTCCGGTACGCCGGAATACAGGGCTGCCCGCTCTGGTTCTTCGGAAGTCGTGAGGGGTAGGCTGCTGGATCGTTTCGGTGACGAAACGGGTAGATAAATGATAGAGACTCTGAGCTTGGCGAAGAGTACAGAACCCGGCTTACAGGTTTGCGTTTTTTATAAAAAACAAGGCGATCGTTGAAAAATGATCGCCTTGTTTTATTGTTGGAATGAAATTTCGATTAATGATTGACAACCAGTTGCCCCGAGAATTGATTGGTTCCGTCGTTGGCTACAATCAAGTATATTCCTGAAGTAAAATCACCAAATGACATCGTAAAAGTCGGTCCTGTTTTTTTCTCTTTTTTGATCAGGTTTCCGTTTGTGTCATATACAGTGACAGTTAGCTTGCTTCTGGAATCGGAACCATCAACTGTTATTGTTGCCTTATCCTTGGTTGGGTTCGGAACAATAATTAGCTTGTTCTTTTCAAGGGTAAGATCAGCTGATTTAGTTTTGAGTACTTCCTTACTTATTTTTTCTGCCGGAAGTGTGAAATTAATTGGTACAGTATACGAAACGCTAACCGGTTCTCCGGCTTGAGATCCGGGTTTCCACTTGGGCATGTTGTTCACAATGCGCAGAGCTTCCTTGTTAAGCGATGGGTCGACACTTATTTCAACGTTTGCATCAGTAACAGAGCCATCTTTTGCAACTATGAAGTTCACATATACTTTCCCCTGAATGCCATTTTCAAGTGCAGTCGCTGGGTATTCAATGGTATTGGCAACATAGGCTTTAAGTGCGCTGATTCCTCCCGGAAATTCAGGCATTTCTTCAACTATTGTAAAAACATCGGGTTTTAGTTTTGATGTGATTTCAATAACTCCGTTTTTACCAATATCACCGTATTTTTCAGCGGCCGACTCATTTTTCAACACATTAACTGATTTAATGGTCTCCGGATTGATATTGTCGAAGCTTTGGTTTTCTGCAATTTTGCCATCTAAAACGAGCAAAGGCTTTCCTGAATTAGTCGAATTCCTGATTGTTATTCCTGAATTTGGATTTTGATCCGACACAACTCTCTGGTCTTTGGCATAGCCGGTTACTTTTAAATCGATGGGCTCTTTTTTACTAGCCGATTCGCCACTTTTTAAATGAATCGAAACCACGCCATTTATGCCTTTTGTGCCATACAAGGCTGTTGCTGATGGCCCCTTCAAAACATCGATCGATGCAATGGTGTTTGGGTCAATGGTGTTTATATTGTTGTATTCGGCGATTTTGCCGTCAACAACAACCAGCGGTTGGTTTGGTCCCCACGAGCCTCCAATCTTTAGCGGTTCATCAGTTTGAACTTTAAATGCAGCACCAGTTGATGTTACACTATTTGGCTTCAAGGTAATTTCAATCACACCATCTTTGCCTTTTTTCCCATATTTATCAATTGCCATTTGATTTTTTAAAACGGCAACTTTCTCTATTTTATCTGGACTAATGGTCGACATAACTGCCTTTGACGATTCTTTGCCATCGATAATGATCAATCCCGGTTCTGCTGAGCTTTGTATTTTTGTAGCTGTAACATCATTTCCCGTGGCGTCAATTCCAATGACTATTCTTTTAAGGGTTACAAGCATTTCCTTTTCGAAATCGGGATTTACTTTTTGCGAATCGTAGCCGACATAAGAAATAACAAGGGGCGAATCGTCTGTTAATTTAAGCGCAAACCGGCCTTCAGAATCAGTGACGGTTCCGATTGTTTTTCTGGAGATGATAACTGATGCGCTTTTCAGCGGACTGCCATCTTCTGAAATAACTTTTCCGCTTACCGTTTTTTCTTCCTGAACGGTGGAACTGTTTTCGGTTTTTACAAACTGGTATTCCGGAGCAGCAAAAGCGTAGAATACGCCTGCAATCATAGGCAGTGCGATTAGAAGTTTCAGTTTTCTGAACGGTGATTTAATTGTATGTTTCATCATGGTAAATCGTTTTTTGTTGAGTGAATAATTAAATGAATTGGCCAGCGAAATGACTGGCCCGCCAAACATTTGGTTCAGCAATGCTGCACGGTAAACAGCCGGATTGGAGCTGTGCTGCAGCGCTTTCTCGTCGGCCAGGTATTCGTGGTTTTGCCTGATCAGCCGGCCATACAGCCAAACGACCGGATTAAACCATTGCATCGTGCGAAGGATTTCGAACAGCAATAAATCGATCCAGTGTTTTTGCCGAATGTGTTCCCGCTCGTGGTTTACAATTTCACGCATTTCAATTTCGCCGATTGAAGGATTGACAAATACAAAGGAAATGAATGAAAACGAAGCGGGATATTCAGCCGTCCGGATTAATTTAATAGAGTTTACATGTTGGGCATCCGATTTCCGGATAACTTTCAGAACCGGTAAGGTTTGCCTGAAAAGCTTGTATGTCAGGAGAAAAATTCCTGACAGGTAAAAGAACAGTAGAATACTTTGTGCCGAAAATGATTCTTCCGGAACAACTATCCCATGAATTTGTGGTTCCGAGATTTCCACGGTTGGAATCACAGGAATGACAACCGTATAATGCCATGTGAAAAACGGGAAGATAATCGAAATCAAAATTCCTGAAACGAGGAAAATACGGTTCAGTGTAAAGAATCGTTCGTTCCGGAGAAATAACGCATAAACCAAGGCAAATCCTGATAACCAAACTGTTGATTTAATCAGATAAAAGGCAAATGCTTCCATATTCTGTTTTTTAATCTTTCGACAATTCCTGTTTCGTTTCTTCCATCAATTGCTCCAAATCCTGAATAGTCAGGTCTTTTTCGCGGGCAAAGAATGAAGCCATGGCCGGAAACGAGTTATTGAAATAGCTCTTCATCAATCCAAAAAGCTGGGTTTTCGAGTATTCTTCCTTTGTTACCAACGGATAATAAACATGCACATTTCCATAACTTTTATGCGATACGAAGTCCTTTTTTTCCAGAATCCGGAGTACGGTTGAAACCGTATTGCGCACTGGTTTTGGATCGTCGAAGCGGTCGCGGATATCTTTCACGATTCCTTCGCCCATTTCCCACAAATGTTGCATGATTTGTTCTTCAGCTTTTGTCAGTTGCATAACTTTCGTTTTTATTTTTATCAATCCTTCGGAACAAATATATGACTATAAAATTAGTCAAACAAATAATTTTCAAAGAAAATGACTAAAAATATAGTCGTTTTGTATTTTTTAGATTTTTTAAAGTTACTGACTATTTTTAAGCGTTATGTTTGATTTTTTTCTAACTAACTTCGTTTTATTAACTAAAGTTCCTTTTTTGTGTTATTATTGAAAGATTTGTTAGATGAATGTTCCCGAATTACTGGAACAAAAAAGCATTAAGAAGAAATAAGAATGTCAGTATTAAGTCAAAGAATAAAGCTGGTTGCTACGGATTTGGACGGAACTTTTCTCCGGAACGATAAGTCGATTTCGAAAGAGAATATTGATGCACTGAATATGCTTGGTGAGCGCGGAATAAAACGAGTGATTGCTACTGGTCGTAATCTGCGAAAAACTATTGAAGTGATTTCTCCGGAAATTCCGTTCGACTACATTGTATTTTCTTCAGGCGCAGGAGTATACGAAACAAAAGCAAATCAACTGCTTTATCACAAGAATATACATTCGGAAGTGGTTCAGCAATTATCTGATTTTTTAATTGATCGCGACCTCAATTTCCATTTGTTTAAGCCGGTTCCGAATAATTTCGAATGTTGGTATTATCGGGGTTCTGTTCCTTGTTCAGAATTCGAACTCTATTTTACATTTCATCAGTCGCATTCAGAACCGTTGCCGGTAAGTCAAGCTTTAAATTCAGACGCCTGCCAGTTTTTGGTTGTGTTCCCCGATGATTTAAACCGGTTTTTGAACCTGAAAAAAGATATTGAATCCAAGTTTCAGGAGGTGAAAGTGGTCAGAACCAGTTCTCCTTTGGATACCGGATATATTTGGATGGAAATTTTTCACGAGTCGGTATCGAAAGGAAATGGTGTGAAATTTGTTTGCGACAGCCTTCGGATCGATCACGACTATACGCTCGGAATCGGAAACGATTTCAATGATTTGGATTTGCTGGAATTCACCAATTATTCTTACGTTGTTGCCAACAGTCCTCAGGAATTAAAGTCACGCTTTTTGCCTGCTGTGTCGAACGAAGAAAGCGCATTTGCCTTTGCTGTTCAAAAATATTTATTGTAAAAATCTAATAATAATCAAATAGCGATTAAGTATTTTCAACCATTAAATAAAATATGATGAGAAAAGCATTCACTCTGCTTTGGGTTTTGGTTTCTGCCCTTTGCTTTGGTCAGGCTCAGCCGAACCTGAATGATCCGATTCCAACTGATCCAAAAGTCTCGAAAGGCGTTTTGCCCAACGGAATGACCTATTACGTGAGAGCCAACAGCACGCCTAAAAACAGGGCCGATTTGTACCTCGTGGTTAAAGTGGGTTCGGTTGAAGAAGACGACAATCAGCTTGGTTTGGCGCATTTTGCTGAACACATGGCTTTTAACGGAACAAAGAACTTCCCGAAACACGATCTGGTCAATTATCTGGAATCGATTGGGATGGAATTTGGTGCCGAAATTAATGCGCAAACAAGTTTCGACGAAACTGAATACACCATTAAAGTTCCGCTCGATAGTGCGCAATTTATGGACAAAGGTCTGCAGGTTTTGTACGATTGGGCTTGCCAGGTTACCGATTCGGATGAAGAAATTGAAAAAGAACGTGGAGTCATTCACGAAGAATGGCGTGCCGGACGTGGCGCCGATGAACGGATGATGCAGAAATGGTTGCCGGTTTTCCTGTATAAATCGAAATATGGAGAGCGGCTTCCGATTGGAAAAATGGAAGTTGTCGATCATTTTGCGCCTGAATTACTCCGGAAGTTTCGCAAAGATTGGTATCGACCCGATCTGGAGGCTGTGATTGTGGTTGGCGATTTCGATCAGCAAGCAATGGTGAAAAAGGTAACCGAAATGTTTTCAAAAATTCAGGAGCCGGCAAAACCAAGAAAGTTGGAAACCTACGATGTTCCTGACAATAAAGGAACTTTGGTTTCGGTGGCTACTGATAAGGAAGCACGGTATTCTGAAGTGCAGATTTTTTACAAACACCCGCTCAAAATTTCGAAGACCATTGCCGATTACCGCCAATCCATTGTCGAAGGTTTGTACACTTCAATGTTTAACGATCGGTTGGGCGAATTGGCGCAGAAAGAAAATCCGCCCTACTTGTTCGCTGGATCAGGTTATAGTGCATTGTTTGGACCAACCAGTGTTTATAATCTGGTGGTTGTTTGCCAGAACGGAAAAGTTGAAGAAGGAATCAAAACGATTTTAACTGAAAATAACCGCGTGCTGAAATTTGGTTTCACTGAAACTGAGCTTGAACGCCAGAAAGCAGCGATGATGACCACGATGGAAAATGCTTACAACGAGCGCGACAAGCAAAAATCGATTAGTTATGCTGAAGAATACAAACGAAATTTTCTGATGACGAAAGAGCCATTCCCCGGAATTGAAAATGAATTCAATTATTATAAGACTTTTGTGCCGGGTATCACCCTCGACGAAGTAAATGCGTTGGCCCAAAAATGGATCACCAAAGATAATCGGGTCGTTATTTTAACGGCTCCTGAATTGCCTGGAGTTAAAGTTCCGGACGAGACCGAATTACGGAAATATTTGGATGAAGCCGACCGGATTCCGGTTGAAGCTTATGCCGATAAAATCATCGACAAACCTTTGATTCCGGTTGAACCAACTGCCGGAAAGATTACTTCGGTGAAGAAAATTGATGATGTGGATGCTGAAGAGTGGACCTTGTCGAACGGAGCAAAAGTCATTGTGAAATCGACCGATTTTAAGGACGACGAGATATTATTTTCGGCTTACAGTTTAGGAGGAAGTTCATTGTATCCGGCGAAGGATGATGTGTCGGCCGATTTGGCTTCGAACGTTCTTGATATGAGTGGTTTAGGCGATTTTGACAATGTGTCCCTTCAAAAATTACTGGCCGGAAAATCAGTTTCAGTGAGTCCATATATCAGCGATTTGCGCGAAGGGTTTAGTGGCGGTTCTTCAGTAAAAGACTCGGAAAGCCTGATGCAGCTTATTTACATGTATTTCGTTGGACAGCGCACTGACCAGTCGGCATTTAATTCGTTTATGACCCGTGTTTCCGGTTCGCTCGAAAACAAAAAGTCATCGCCTGAAGCAGCTTTTCAGGATACATTGCAGGTTGTTTCGAGTAATTACAGCCCACGCAAAAGGCCAATGACTTTGGATATGCTGAAGGAAGCCGATTTTTCGCGGATTAACGAAATTAACCACGAACGTTTCAGCGATGCCAGCGACTTTAAATTCTTCTTTGTCGGGAAAATTGATAAGGAAGCATTTAAAACTTTGGTTGAAAAATACATTGCCTCCATTCCGTCGAGCCACAAAAACGAACAATGGAAAGACTTGGGCATTGAAGAGCCTTCAGGAAAAATTGAGAAAACAGTTTACAAGGGGCAGGACGCTAAAAGTATGCAGTACATTATTTTTCACGGAAACTTCGACTACAACCGTAAAAATATTCTGCTAATCAGCGCTGTTGGCAAAATACTGACAACCCGTTTGCTCGAAGTTATTCGCGAAGACAAAAGCAGTGTGTATTACATTGGCGCCAGTCCGTCGCTCGATAAATTTCCGCAGGGAAAATACGATATGACTATTTATTACGGTGCCGACCCGGCAAAATTAACCGAGTTGAACGAGGCTGTTTTCACGCAGATTAAAGATTTTATGGCCAACGGACCAAGTGAATCGGACTTGCTGAAAGCCAAAGAACAACTTTTGCGCGAGCACGAAACTAATCTGCGCGAGAATAAATACTGGCTCAGCATTTTGAGTAATACCTATTTTATGAATAACGCCGATTTCAGCCACTTTAATGATTACGACAATTTGGTAAATTCATTTACAACGGCCGAGATTAAAGCAGCTTTCAATCAATACTTCGACTTTAATAATTACTATGGAGTTGCGCTGAAACCCGAAGCTGCAAAAAAATAACACAGTTTTAAACGAATAAAGCTGTCACAAAAGTCGTTAAATCCAGAATGTCACCCCGAATTTATTTCGGGGTCTGACATGAAATTCGGAAAGATCCTGAATTAAATTCAGGATGACCTGCAAAATGACTTTTGTGACAGCTTTTAATTTTTATTTCTGAATAGATTTTCTGCAGCCTGCAACTGATCAGGTTTCCCCAAATCCATCCAAATGTCAGAATTATCAGGGAAAGCTTTGATGGTGTGATCTTTTGCCAGTCGTAAGTACAAATCCATGATTGGGAATTTACCTTCTTCAGTGATTAGATCCAGCAATTCGGGTTGAATGATATGGATGCCGCTAAAAGCCAATGGTTTTGCTTCCTGAAAAGATTTTTCGCGGCTAATGATTGAATCGTTATTGCTGAAGTTTTTCCAGCCAACGAGTTGTAAGTCCCTGTCAAACATCAGGTATCTACTGGTTTCACGATGGCGGGTAACCAGAGTAGCCAGTGCCTTTTGTTCCTGATGGTAATTTAGCAGAAGATTCAAATCAAGATTACTGATCACATCCACATTGTAAATCAGGATTGATTCATGGCCTTTCACAAAAGTTCCCGCTTTTTTTAAACCTCCGCCGGTGTCCAAAAGATTAGGCCTTTCGTCTGAGATGTGAATATCAATTCCAAAAAAATCGTTGGCCTGAAGAAAGGAAATAATCTGATCGGCAAAATGAAAAATATTGATGGTAATGTCTGAAATTCCTGATTTTTTCAAATGTTCAATTGCATGCTGAAGCAGCGGCTTTCCGGCTAAGCTAACTAAGGCTTTTGGTTTGTTTACAGTATGTTCTTTTAACCGGGTTCCAAGTCCGGCAGCAAAAATGAGAGCTTTCACGCCAATTGTTTTGAGTTTCCTCAAAAATAGACATATTGAGAATTAATCTGCAGCATTCTTGTATTATTTCACCTTTTCAGGAGCGATCAGTATTTTTATTTTCAGATTTTTAAAAATTCAGGAAACATGCGTTTAAACTTTTTGAACTGAAGTTAGTCTATGACAGAGAAACAGTTTTACTCACTTTTAAAAACAAATTCATGAAAAAATTAGGCGTAATATTATTGGTTCTTCTGTTCGCTGCCGGAAGTTCTTTCGCTCAGGAACGTGGAGGCGGTCAGCGCCCTTCAAAGACAGAAGGTCAGGGAAGGCCGGGAGGACAGGGAAGATTGCAGATGAACCCTGAAGAAATGGTGAAAAGACAAACTGCGCGTTTGGTTGAAGAACTGAAATTGAACAAAGACCAGGAAACTAAAGTACTTGCCATAAATAAAAAGTACATGGAGAAAAATCCGATTGACTGGTCGAAAATGCGTGATGCGAGCGACGATGAACGTGCCAAAATGCGCGAAGAAATGATGAAAGTTCAGGCCGAAAAAAACAAGGAAATTAAAGCGCTTTTAACTCCTGATCAAGTTAAACTTTTTGACGAGAACCTGAAAAAACGCGAAGAAATGATGAGAAATCGCCAAGGTCGCCAAGGCGGCGGAGGCCGGTAAATAGTTTGCATTTTGGTTAAAAGAGAAAAGGGGCTTCGGCCCCTTTTCTCTTTGGTAGTATTTTATTTCCACTCCGGTAAACAACTATTTATCTTTAGTTTAAATCAACAGGCCAATGGTTATTTTTGTCATTCACATCTGGCAATTCTAAATCCGGGTCAATAGTTGCCGATTCAATTTTGCTGGTTGATTTATAATTATACTCGTAGGTCGCGCCATTTTGCCAAATTTCAACCGGAAGTTTTACTATTTCTTCATGACCATTACTTTCCTTAATTTTGAGTTTTACAGGCATGGCCATTTGCCCCCAATTGTTAATGGTAATTTTTGCGCCTCGTTCCGGATCATTATCCACATATTCAATTCCTGAAATTCCCTGATCTAAGGTCCAGGTCTGGCAGTACCATTCATTCCAGAACCAGTTAAGGTCTTCGCCTGCAGCGTTGTTCATCAGGCTAAAGAAATCGCCGGGCGCCGGGTGTTTAAAAGCCCACTTTCGGATGTATTCGCGGAAAGCATAATCGAACCGATCTTCACCTAAAATATATTCGCGGGCAATTACCAATCCAAGAGCTGCTTTGTAATAACTCAATGTATGTGTCTGATTTCCCTGAACATCAGCCAAGTTCAGTATGCTCTGTGCATCGGTTCGGGTAAGGTACGGTACCAGATCGCGTGCAGGATTTTTTTTCTCCGGGTCGAATTCTCCGTCTCTTTTAGGTCCAAATTCTCCGTTGTTGAAAGCATCCTGAGCATAAATGTCAATAAAAGTATTGAATCCTTCATCCATAAAAGGAAACCGTCTTTCGTCTGAACCAACAATCATAGGAAACCAGTTGTGGCCGATTTCGTGAGCAGTGACCAGGTACATAACATTTGGACTTCTGGCTTTCCATCCGCAGAAACTAAGTCCCGGATATTCCATGCCTCCAACCGGGCCTGCAACATTTAGTGCAATGGGGTAGGGGTACGAAAACCATTTTTCAGAGAAATGTTCAACAGAATATTTCAGGTATTCAGTTGAACGGCTCCATGCTGTATCTCCGGCGCTTTCGGCAGGATAGACCGACATCGCCAAAGCCGTTTTCCCCTCCGGAAGATTAATTCGAGCGGCATCCCAGATGTATGCTTTTGATGCAGCCCATGCCACATCCCTGCTGTTCTGCATTTTGAATTGCCAGGTTAAAAGGCCTTTGTTTACAGGTCGGGTCGATGTTTTTCCGACCTCTTCCGGACTGATTATGAATTCTGTTTTGTCGCTTGTCCCGGCCTGTTTTAATCTTGAAATCTGGTTTTTTGTTAGCACTTTTTCCGGATTCACTAATTCACCTGAACCAACTACAATCATATCCCATGGAACGGTTACCTCGTATGTAAAATCTCCGTATTCACAATAAAATTCGCCACTTCCCATGTATGGAAGTGTATTCCAGCCACGTAAATCGTCGTATACACAAAGCCGTGGATACCATTGGGCCACATCGTATAAAGTGCCTTTTTGGGCGCTAACTCTGCCGGTGCGGAATTGCTTGTCGCTTATCGCAAATGCGTAATCAATTTCAAGCTGAATTTTCCCACCCAACGCTGATACCGGTTTATTTAACCGAACCTGCATTCGTGTATCAGTAATAATATATTCAGCTTTCGCAACTGAGAGTTCCGAAATAACTTTGACTGATTGAATAGTGAATCCGCCGGCTACAGTCGGAGCACCTTGGACCAGGCTTCCGCGTGAGCCTTCCTTAAATAAATTTTGTCCCAGTTCGAGCCACAGGTACGAAAGATTATCCGGACTGTTATTTGTGTAGGTAATGGTTTCTTTTCCTGATATGGTTTGCGACAAACTATCGAGTTTTACTGCAATGTTGTAGTCGGCTTTATTCTGCCAGTACTTTTCGCCTGGAACACCACTCGCACTGCGGAATGCAGATTCCGGAGAATTTATCAGGGTTGAATTAAAAATGGCGTGCTGATCAAAACTGCTTTTTTCCTGCGACTTAGCCTGAATACACTCCAGGATAAGCAGAACGATCAATCCTGAAAGTAGATGGATTTGTTTCATAAATTCACTTGATTTGAATATCCTGAAGTTTTTGTATCTATGTATCTGCGGTATTTTCAGGCCTGAATAATTTGAACCTGAAACTTATTTTTTATTGTGTTCTTAGGTCATTTCGGACCGCAAGCATTTTAATGGCTGTAACCGCAGCTTCGTCGCCTTTGTTGCCAAGTCGGCCTCCGGCACGATCAAGTGCCTGCTGCTGATTGTCGGTGGTGAGCAATCCAAAAATAAATGGTTTGTTGTATTTCATGTTCAGGCTGGTAATTCCCTGGGTAACACCCTGGCAAATGAAATCGAAGTGACGGGTTTCTCCCTGAATCACGCATCCCAAAATCAGGATGGCATCAACGGCAGTGTATTCAGCCAAATATTGGGCGCCCAAAGTCAGTTCAAAACTTCCGGGAACATGTTTCAGGATAATGTTTTCGTCTTTGACTCCATGTTTCTTTAAGGTGTCAACAGCACCTTGAGCCAAAGCTCCAGTTACTTCGTAGTTCCATTCAGCAACCACAATCCCGAATTTCATGTCTTCGGCTGAAGGAACCGAAGTCAAATCGTATTCCGATAAATTTTTTGTAGCCATCGTAATTTATTTTTTAGTAAAAATAAAAAATCCCCTTCAAAGAGGGGACTTTTTGTATTTTATAGTTTGCAGAACAAAAGCTGAAAGTTATTTGCTTTTGACTTTTATCTATGCGCTTTAGCTTAGCTGTTCATTTTTGCCTTTGCACGGGCAATGTATTTGTCGATGCTTCTTCCTTCGTTACTTTCAGGAAATTTCTCTTTAATTGTTTCATACAATTTCAGCGCATCGGCTTCTTTGTTTGTGCTTTCAAGAACTTCACCTGCTTTAAGCATATAGACCGGAGCAGTCAATTCATTGTCGTTCATTTTGTAGGCTTCGGTGTATAAGTCGAGAGCCTTATCGGTTTTGCCAAGTTCAAGCTGAGCATCACCCTGAGCGCCAACAGAAATTGGACCCAACAACAAATCGTCGGTGCTAAATTTTTTCAGATATTCAATCGCGTTGTCATACTGACCCATGTTCAGATACGAAATTCCGGCATAATACCGTGCAATATTTCCGGCGTTAGTTGAACCGTAGTCATCTATGATATCAAGGAATCCAAGATTATTTCCGTCACCGTTGAGGGCGAGGTTGAACGAATCTTTTTCAAAATAATTCTGAGCCATAAACATTTGGTCCTGAGCATCTTTTTGACGTGGTTCAAGATAAAACTTGTTTAAGCCAAGGTAACCAACAGCTACAACCACAATTGCACCAATTACAATTGAGATGAGTTTCTGGTTTTTTTCGAGCAATTGCTCTGTTTTTGTCAATGCACTTTCTACTTCGGTTAGGTTATCCACCTGAGTGTTTTTTTTGTCTTTTGCCATCTTGTAAAGTATAGTTCGAAAATCGAAGGGCAAAAATATATTATTTTCAAAAATAAACGTCAGATTTAGTCTATAAAAATGAATATTAATCAACACATTGGTGTTATTATACTGAATCCGAATTTTTTTGAGGATTCCCATCCTGAAATTTGTAGTTTTGCTTATACAAACGGGCTCTAAATATGTACATTCACGAATTATCAATTGTCAATTTTAAGAACTTTGAACAGGCTGAATTTAAGTTTTCTGACGGCTTAAATTGTTTTATCGGGAACAATGGCGCGGGCAAAA
Source organism: Prolixibacteraceae bacterium (assembly GCA_963677955.2). Lineage (GTDB taxonomy): Bacteria > Bacteroidota > Bacteroidia > Bacteroidales > Prolixibacteraceae > Aquipluma. The sequence goes on along the minus strand of CAXXQR010000001.1, from coordinate 145,191 downwards.
CTAACCTGATGGATGCCATTTATTACCTTTCGTTTTGTAAAAGTTTTCTGAATTCGGTTGATGGACAGAATATCAGGTTCGATCAGGAATTTTTTATGGTTCAGGGAAAATACTCGCGACTTGGCTCGGAAGAAGTTGTGTATTGCGGATTGAAACGAAACCAGAAGAAAATCATCAAACGGAACCAGAAGGAATACAAAAAACTCTCGGAGCACATTGGTTTGATACCTTTAATTATTGTTACTCCATCGGATACTAACCTGATTTCAGGCGGAAGTGAAGACCGGCGCCGTTTTGTCGATGCAGTTATTTCGCAATACGATGCAGTTTATCTCGAAAATCTGATTCGCTACAACCGCGCGCTTCAGCAGCGAAACAATCTGTTAAAGCAATTTGCCGGACGAAATAATTTCCAGATGGAATCGATTGACATATGGGACGATCAGCTGGTGAAATATGGCCTTCAGATTCATGCCGTGCGGTTAAATTTCATTGAAAAACTCCAACCTATCTTTCAGAATTATTACGAGTTGATTTCAGGAGGTAAAGAGACTGTGGGGTTGAAGCTGCAGTCGGACTTAACAACCGGCAATTTTGAGGAACTACTGAAGAGCAGTATCGGAAAAGATCGGGTGCTTCAATATACATCTGTTGGAATTCACAAAGATGATTTCGAATTTGAGTTGGCCGGAAATCCAATCAAAAAGTTTGGATCGCAGGGCCAGAAAAAAACATATCTGGTAGCGCTGAAACTGGCGCAGTTCGATTTTATGAAAGAAATTTCAGGATTAACTCCGATTTTATTGCTCGACGATATTTTTGACAAACTCGACAAAAATCGAGTGGAACAAATTGTGAAACTGGTTGCCGACGATCATTTCGGACAGATCTTTATAACCGACACCAATCGCGAGCATTTAGACCAGATGATTGCAAGTCTTGAAACAGAATCGTGCATTTTTACGATTGCCGACGGAGCGGTTATTTAATTTGCAGGGTCAGGACATTTTCTGACCTTGAAAGATAAATGGAAACATAAAACAATGAGGAAAAGCAATACCCAAAGTTTAAGCAGTGTTTTGAAAAGCTATGTTCAGGAAAATAAGCTCGAACGAAAACTTAATGAGCTTGATTTGATTAAATCGTGGGAATCGGTGATGGGAAAAACGGTGGCTCGGTACACCGGAAATTTATACATTCAGAACAGTACGTTATTTGTGGAAACAACATCGCCGGTAGTGCGAAACGAATTGCTGATGATGAAAGAGGAAATTAGGGTTCGCCTGAATGAAGTTGTAGGCGAAGAACTGATTAAAACGATTATTTTCAGGTGAAATAAGCAGAGACAAGGAAATTGCCTCTGCTTATTTTATTTTTTACAGATGATCTGAAAGACTGTAAATAATTCGTGCTCTAATTGTAAGACCAGCCTGTGATGGTAGCTCGCGAATTGCTTCAGGATTGGTAGCTTCGTTTTGGGTAGCATAAAATACCGGCCCACCTGAGAGCGAGAATGAAAACTTCGACTTTTTTGGGGCCAGATTAAGTGAAGGACCGATCATGAGTTTAGCTCCGCCTTCAGCTTCTTCTTCATCCCAAAATCCTTCCAAATCTTCGCCAATAGCTTCAAATCCACCGAAAAAGTTTCCGACCATTCGATAATGAAATCCCAGGCTGGTTATTACGTCTATGGCATCGCGGTTACTGGCAAAAGCTTTTTCGAAGAGTAAATTTCCCCCGGCTTTCCAGCGGTCTGCCTCATAGGCCATGGTTACACGGCCAAGAGCCGATTTTACATTACTGAAATCGCGCCGGACGCCCAAGCCGGCACCAAGCCGGAATCCCATAGCTTTTTTGCCTCCCAGAAAATTTCGAATGATTTCGGCTTGCTGTGCACTGGCTACATTTTTGTCGCCCGGAAATCCAAACGCAGCATTGGCATATAGTGTAAACTGACTTCCCAGATATCCTTTCACGGCAAACTGCTGGCTGACACCTTCGTATCCAAACGGACCTGAAACCCGCTCGCCATAACTGCCTGAATAATCGAAACTCCATTTTAAATCTTCGGGAGTTAAAGAGGAAACCGAATAAAGAAAAGGTTCCGGAGTTCTTTTGTCGACTGAGAAATTGGTTACTTCAGGATTTTGAGCCAGCGATGCGGTACCCATAATTCCTGCTGCGAGAAATGTTAGTATTTTTTTATTCATGAAAATTGATAATTAGTATGGTTTAAGTTGTCTGATTTTACTGAATTGTATTCTTTTTCAATCCTGTAAAGGAAACATTTAAAATTATTGTAGGTTCACGGAAGTAATTACGTTTTTGTTACGCTTTCAATAAAGCTTGTTAAAAACGCTCAGTCTTCGAGAAAAAAAAATCAGCTTCAATGATGGCATTCTCATCGCTGTCGGAGCCATGAATGGCGTTGTGCGACATCGATTCTGCAAACAATTTCCGGATAGTGCCTTCTTCTGCCTTTGCCGGGTCGGTTGCTCCAATTAATTTCCTGAAATCATTCACAGCATTTTCCTTTTCAAGAATCGCTGCAACAATGGGTCCGGAACTCATAAAAGATGTTAATTCTTCATAAAAATACTTCCCCGCATGAACCCCATAAAAATCCATGGCTTGTTGCTTGGTTAAATGTGTGTATTTCAGTGCTTTTATCCTGAATCCAGCTTCGTTAATTATCTTAAGAATAGGGCCAATAGCATTGTTCTTAACTGCAATGGGTTTGATCATTGTAAAAGTTTGATTTCCTGACATATATGAAATTTTAATGATGATTTTGAACGGAACCCAAGTTAGCGAAAAATCCAATTGACCTCTCAGCACCATCGTCATTATTTATATATTTGTACTTTATTTAAAATTGGATTAATTGGAAAGAGTTGATATAGAATTAATTAAAACTTTTGAGCAACTAATTAAAGACAGTTCCAAATCAATAGTCTTGGTGCCTCATACAAATCCCGACGGCGATGCAATGGGATCGGTCTTGGGCTTGTGGCGGGTTTTAAAAAATGCGGGCTACAAAGTCAAAGTGGTGAGCCCGACGAAATATCCTGAATTTTATCATTGGATGGATGGCCACGATGAAGTGATTATTTTCAGTCATCACCCCAAGCAGTCAGCCAGAGCGATCGAAGAATCGGACCTGTTGATTTGTATGGATTTCAATCAGCTTTCAAGGCTTGGTGACATGAAGCCGCTCGTTGAAAACTATTCCGGGAAAAAGATTCTGATCGACCATCACCCGTATCCCGGGGATTTTGCCGATTTGCTCATTTCAGATATCTCATACAGCTCAACGGCCGAATTAACGTTTTCGGTTCTTCAGCCTACCGGATTCGCTGAATTTATTGATCTCAATGCGGCAACATCATTGTTTACAGGCATTATGACCGATACAGGCTCTTTTGATTTCAATGTCTCGAATCCGAACACGTTTGAAGTGGTTGCACAGCTTACGCGAATGGGTGTCGATCAACTGGATATTCATTCCAAAGTCTACGATAATTATTCGGCCGATCGGATGAAACTAATGGGATTTTGCCTGAGTAACCGCATGACGGTTTATTCAGAATATCATACCGCATGCATGTATATTACACTTGAAGATCAGAAAGCTTTTAATTTCAAAACAGGCGATAATGAAGGTTTTGTGAATATGCCACTTTCGATAAAAGGAATAATTTTCAGTGTGCTTTTTACTGAAAAGGATAAATACGTAAAAGCATCATTCCGTTCGAAAGGCGAATTTGCTGTAAATGAGGTGTCTGAAAAATATTTTAACGGTGGAGGCCATCGCAACGCAGCCGGAGGTGAGTATTATGCATCTATACAGGAAGCGTTGGATAAATTTCAGGAAATATTACCCGAATTTGAAGAACGAATTAAAAAATCAGTCAAATAAAATTAGAAATGAAAAAGTTTAATGTAGCTCTAAAAGTCGGTGCATTTGTGGTGCTTGCACTTGTACTTGGTTATGGATGTGCAAAAAGTAGCGATCCGTACGCGTCGTATACCCAGGAACGCGAAGATGGTTTAATCAGAAGTTGGCTGGACGCTGCTGTTGCCGCCAATAAGGACATTGATACTACTGCAACTGGTTTATATTATATTGTAAATAAAGTTGGAACGGGAGATAAGGTTAAAGATGGCGATACAGTCACGGTGAAATACATTGGTGCTTATACCGACGGATCAATTTTAGATGCATCAGCACTGCATACTTCTCAGGCAAGCACAGAACTTCCCTACTTTTCTGCTGACAGTACTTTTACATACATCCATCACTCACCAACTTCAGCATCACTTGCCATGATTAAGGGCTGGGAAGAAGGAATTGAATACCTGAGTAAAGGAGGAAGTGCAACTTTTCTTTTCCCGTCGGCAAAGGCTTACGGATCAGGTGGCTATTATTCCATTCCACCTTACTCACCTTTAATATTTTATATTGATGTTGTCAATATTAAAAAGAAGCAGATATAAATTTGTACTTTTGCAAAAAAATAATTTATGAAACAATTCCTGTACATTCTTGGGTTTGCAGTTTTAATCACCGGTATTTTTGGCTCGTGTAAACAAAATACCTTGGATACCTTGCGTGAGAATGAACTTGTGGCTCTGGATAAGTATGTAAAAGATAATAACCTGACTTCTGCAAAAATTGACAGTTTAGGAATTTATTTTAAAATCTTAAGTCATCAAGCAGACACCGTAAAGCATACTGATACTATACAAATCAGATCAGGATATAAAGCAATGCTTTATTATAACATAACTTTGCTCGATAGCACGGTCATTTTTAGAACCGATGATGGACATGGACATAATTACGAAGAAGACGCTTTTTATGTTGATGTGAGCAACACGGTTGTTAATGCCAGTTACGTGCAGCAGATTGCTGGTTTGCATAGAGGTTTAAAGAAAATGCATGTAGGTGACACTGCTTTTATGGTAATTCCTTCGGAACTAGCCTTTAAAGCGGTTGATAATACTTCTATTATTGGAGTTCCGCGATTTTCTACATTGCTGGTAACGGTATATGTTAAGAGGGCTTACACGCCAGCTGAGCAAACTGAGCAATAACAGTTAAAATGATAGTAAAAATCCCGCAATATCCAATTGGCTATTGACGGGATTTTTTTATTGAACTTTAGATGAACAGATCAGATTTATTCAAAAAACTTCTTCCCGGATTCATTCCTTTATTTGTATTTATTGCGATCGACGAAATCTGGGGAACACGCGCAGGCCTTGTCGCTGCTGTGTTCATCGGAATTGCCGAAATGCTGTGGATTTGGTATAAGGAAAAGCGGTTCGATAAATTTGTTTTGTTCGACACCGGATTGCTTGTTGTTCTTGGTTCAGTTTCCATATTGCTGAACAACGATATCTTTTTCAAGCTGAAGCCTGGCCTTGTCGAGTTGATTCTTTGCGCGGTGCTGGCTGTTTCATCATTCTCGAAACTGAATATTGTGGGGCTGATGACGCAGCGATACATGAAGGACGTAGAAATGAATGAGCAGCAAATGGCACAGTTCCGGAAAACAATGCAACTCATGTTTTTTGTGTTTCTGGTTCACACCATTCTGGTTTTTTATTCAGCATTTTATATGTCGGATGCTGCATGGGCATTCGTTAGCGGCGGTTTATTTTATATTTTGTTCGCTGTGGTTTTTGTGTATGAGTTTATCAGGCAACGATTAAAAAGTAAAAAGCAGGTTATTCCTGAAGAAGAATGGTTGCCATTGGTTGACGAAAAGGGCGTAATTATTGGGAAAGCTCCACGATCGGTTTGTCACAACGGACAAAAACTGTTGCATCCGGTGGTTCATTTGCACGTGCTGAATAACCAAAGGAACGTGTATTTGCAGATGCGACCGCTCAATAAACTGGTGCAGCCGGGCAAATGGGACACATCGGTTGGTGGCCATATTTCGGTTGGCGAAACTCTTGAAACGGCTCTAAAGCGTGAGGCCTGGGAGGAGATAGGACTTCAGGATTTCTCAGCACGATTGGTTAAAACCTATCGATGGGACAGTGAAATAGAATCGGAGCTGGTGTATGTATTTGTCAGTTACGACTATAAATCCATCCATCTTCATTCTGATGAAGTTCAGGAAGGCCGTTTCTGGACAACCAAACAAATTGAAAACAACATCGGGAAAGGCGTATTTACACCAAATTTCGAATACGAATTTCAACTACTACGTAAAGAAATATTTTGATTCTGAATTCAGTCGTAAATTCAGAAAAGCAAATTCACATATTTTTATAATGTCTTATGGGTTCCGTCGCAGAAAGGAGGAGTACCAGTGTGTTTACAGCGACAAAGCCAGACTTCCTTTTTTACATCGATTTTGAACATGACTGGGGTAAATTCCGACCCTCGGTGCGATCCGTCGCAGAAAGGTTGATTCGCACTTTTTCCGCAGGCACACCAAAAATATTGTCCGGGTTCGAGTTCTAATCCTGCAGGCGATTTTGCTGCAATGTGTGGTTCACTCATAATCTTAGTTTTAAATATTATTTGAGTTTTGTCAGGAAAATTTCCGGAGAAATGGATTCCTCACTTTATGTAATTTGAATATTTGTCTTATGGATTAAGCTTGTAAGCTTCGATGCTGTTGCTGAAGAATGTTGGAACCAGAACAATATCTTTGCCCGGAATAAAATCGATATCAGCAGAATTCTTTTTATCAACAGTGTCGAGCAGCTTAATTGATTTCCCTTTTTTGGTGATAAAGATACGACCCACCCAATTTGAGTAGATGAAATTACCATCGGGCATTTTTTCAAGACCGTCAATTCCGCCACAGTCGTCAACCACCACTTCCACTTTTTTTGTTTTTAGATCGGCCTGAAGTAGCTGGTTCGTTCCAATGTACAACTTCCCCTTTTCTGCCCACAATCCATTGGGTTTGTCAATGAGTTTGTCTTCGAGCCAAAGCGATATTTTTCCGTTTGAAAGGGCATAAATTTTATTGTCGTTCATATCTGTCACGAAAACAGTTCCATCTTCGCTGGCGGTCACATCATTCAGAAATTTGGCATTTTTAATCTTGTAGAGTTTTTCAATTTTCGACTCTTTCATGTTGATAGCCACCAACTCATCGATATCGGCTACATAAAGTATCCCGTTTACGATGGCCTGTCCTTTTGGGGCATTCAAACCGGTTACCCACTTCAAATTCAGTATTTTCCCATTGGAGTCGAGTATCGACATAAATCCGTTTCCATCTTTATCGGTGGGTTGTCCGTTAATGTTACTGACATAAATTTTATCAGTTTTGAAATCGTACAAAACCGATTCAGGAGTTGTTATTCCCTCAGAAACCGACCAAAGTGGTGTTAATGACTGGCTAAAAGAGCTGAGTCCTGAAAGAGCAGAAATGATAACTAAAGTAACTATTCGTTTCATGAAATTGAATTTTTGAGTTAGTAAAATACGGTTTAACAAGCTTTTTATTGGTGTTGACTTAGGCTCTTCGGAAGTCAATTTCATCGCTTTATAGTCACAAGCAGCCATGAGTTTTTAATTTCATCCGGATCGTGGCTTATAATTTGTAAATTTGAATCCCGTATTTCATAAACAAATTAAGTTTGGTTTAGTTATTTAATCACATAAAATAATCTGAGAATGAAACTCTTTCTGTTGATTTTATTGGCAGTTTTTGTTGCCGGAACGCCTGCCATCGCCAAAAAGCATATCTTATATGTTGGAACGTATACCGAAGGAACAACCGACGGTATTTTTATGTATCGGTTTAACGATCAAACAGGTAGGCTTGTTAACCTTAAAACTCCGGCAGTCAGCAATAACCCATCGTTCCTGACGATTTCAGGAAATAAAAAATATCTGTATGCTGTCGGTGAAGTCGATAATCTTGGCCCAAATCAAAGTGGCGGGGTTTCATCGTTTAGTATCGGGAAAAAAGGACGTCTAACCTTGATTAATCACGTGTTGACATTTGGTGCCAATCCTTGCCATGTTTGCCTTTCTCCTGACAATAAAATGTTGGTGGCATCGAATTATACCGGCGGGAATATATCGTTGTTCCACGTAAAGCCTGATGGAAGTTTGTCAGATTTGTCGCAGCGTATTCAGCACGAAGGAAGTGGTCCTTTTCCGGAGAGACAAACTGAGCCGCACGCGCATTCGTCGCAGTTCGACGCCACAGGAAAACATTTGTATACGGCTGATTTGGGAATCGACGAATTGAAGATTTACAGTGTCGTTGGTGGAGATGCTCCGCTTAAACCCAGCGAACAGCCATTCGTGAAAATGGAACCCGGTTCAGGACCACGACATTTTGCTTTTTCTGCCGACGGCCGGTTTATATATGTCATTAATGAATTAAGTTCGACAATTGTAGTGCTGATGAAATATGGCGCTGAATGGAAACATGTGCAGACGATTAAAACCTTACCGAAAGATTTTACAGGCGAAAGCTGGTGTGCTGATATTCATATTTCGTCTGATGGTCGTTTTGTGTATGGCTCAAATCGAGGTCACAACAGTATTTCAGTTTTTAAACGCGAACAAAACAGTGGTAAACTGGAACTGATTGAAACGGTTCCGGTTGAAGGAAACTGGCCACGAAATTTTGCCATCGATCCGTCGGGCCGATATTTGCTGGTAGCCAACCAGAAGAGCAACGATATTACCGTATTTAAAATCGATCAGCCTTCCGGAAAATTAATTTTTACCGGCTTTAAAATACCCAATCAATCGCCGGTTTGCCTGCAGTTTTTGAAATAAATTAAAGATAGCCAGTTGAATGCAATGCCGTGAACATTTCTGTTTAGCGGATGTTTGAACGGTCAAATTACAAATGATAAAAACTGAAAAATGAGTGAGTTCGATTTACGCGCCCGGACATGGGACAACGATAAAATGCACATCGATCGTTCTGCAGCTATTGCTGAAGGAATTGAAAAGCGGATTTCGCTTCAGTTATCGATGAAAGCGCTTGAATACGGTGCCGGAACCGGGATTCTTAGTTTTATGCTGAAAGATAAGCTGGCTGAAATTACTTTGATGGATAATTCGCAGGAAATGATAAAAGTGTGTCAAGAAAAATGCGAATACCACCAGACCAGCCATATATTTCCACTGGTATTCGATCTGGAACATCAGAATTTCGATCAGAAATTTGATTTGATTTACACACAGATGGTAATGCATCATGTTGATGATACAACTGCCATGATTTCCAAGTTTTACAATTTGCTGAATCCTGATGGATTTTTGGCAATTGCGGATTTATTCACTGAAGATGGTTCTTTTCACGGACCAGGAGCAAAAGTTCATTTGGGTTTTGATCCGGAAGAAATGAGTCAAACATTGATCGAAGCTGGTTTTAAAAATGCGGGCTACGAAACCTGTTTTGTCGTTAACCGTCCTTCAGGCCAGAGTTATCCTGTATTTTTGCTTACCGCTCAGAAATAATTTTACCGGATCAACCGGATAAATTCCTCGCGTGTGGCAACACGTTCAAAAGCACCCGTAAAATCGGATGTTGTGGTGGTTGAATGTTGCTTTTGTACGCCGCGCATTTGCATGCAAAAATGTTGGGCTTCAATCACCACGGCAACGCCAAGCGGGTTTAAAGTAGCCTGAATGCACTCTTTTATTTGGGTTGTCAGTCGTTCCTGAACCTGAAGACGACGGGCATAGGCATCCACAACACGGGCAATTTTGCTTAGTCCGGTAATGTATCCGTTTGGAATGTACCCGATGTGAGCCTTGCCAATAAACGGCAGCATGTGATGTTCGCAGAGTGAATAAATTTCGATGTCTTTCACAATGACCATTTGCCGGTAATCTTCTTTAAACATAGCCGACCTCAGTATTTCTTCCGGTTTTTGTTCGTAACCCTGAAGCAAAAACTGCATCGATTTGGCCAATCTTTCCGGAGTTTTAGCCAATCCTTCACGATCAGGATTTTCGCCTAACAGTTCAATGATTCCCCGGTAGTGTTCGCTAAGTTTTTGTGTTGTTTCGGGTTCGTATTGTTCTATTTTACGGTATGTCCCGTCTTTCCCGTTTAATGAAAATTCCATTTTGTATTCCTTTCTGGCAAAAAATTAAACAAATAACGAAACCGCAAAGGTAGTAAGTTCGGCCTTACAAGTTGTCAGGCCTCGACTTAATCTGTGAAAAGTATTACAAAATGATCAAATCCTGTCACAAATCGGTTTCGGAATAAATTGTCAGGCTGGGGTGTTTATAAATTTTTACTTTTGCATCGTTTTATAAGTTAGGAGTGTTCAATCGTTTAGCTGGCCAATTTTTTAACGCTTTTAAAGCCTGAAAAAGTCCGGTTTACGGTTGAAAAGTTTTGTGAAAAAAAGTTAAATTTTTTTGATGTTGTGACGCAATATAAACTGTACTGAACAGTTTGTATGTATGAAAACAATGTCTCAGAAATTAACGCACGTTAATGTACTGAATTTATGATTGTAGTTACCGGAGCAGCTGGTTTTATTGGAAGTTATATTGTCGGGAAGCTCAATAGGGAAGGATTTAAAGACATTGTTTTGGTCGATAAATACGACGATCCGTTGAAGTTTCAGAATTACCAGACAAAAACCTATACGAAAATGGTCGATCGCGACCACTTTTTTGAATGGCTATCCGATAACGAAAAATTTGTTCAGATCATAATTCACCTGGGCGCCCGCACCGACACAGTGGGACAAGAACCTGAAATTTACCAGCAACTTAACCTCAAATATTCCCAGAAAATTTGGAAAGCCTGTATCCAATATGGTTTGCCACTTGTTTATGCATCGTCGGCTTCAACTTATGGAGATGGCCACCTCGGTTTTGACGATGATATCAGCCTTATACCGAAATTACAGCCCCTGAATTTATATGCTCAATCGAAACACGATTTTGACCAATGGGCACTTCAGCAGAAGGAAAAGCCTTATTTCTGGACCGGACTTAAATTTTTTAATGTTTTCGGCCCGAACGAATACCACAAAGACCGTATGGCTTCTGTAATTTTTCAGGCTTTTAACACCATCACCCGGACTGGAAAAATGAACCTTTTCAGGTCACATCATCCGGATATTCGCGATGGTGAACAGGCCCGCGATTTTATTCATGTTGAAGACGTTGCCAAAGTCATCCTGTTTTTCATGAACCACCGCAAAGATTCAGGAATTTACAATGTTGGAACTGGTGAAGCACGATCGTACCTAAGCCTGACCAAAGCCGTTTTTAAATCGATGAATCAAGCGGAGAATATCGGCTTTATTGATACGCCCGAAGATTTGCGCGGAAAATACCAATATTACACCTGCGCCAATATTCAAAAACTTCGAAGCATCGGATATTCTGAACAGTTTTATACGCTGGAAGAAGGCATCGAAGATTATGTGCGAAATTATCTTGCATCCGGAACAAGGTATTAGTCCATATTCTACATGGTGAACACCCAATTGTCTCCCTTCGAAAGTTGATTGTTGAAATAATAGCCTTCCGAATCAAATCCCTTAATCTCTTCCGGATCGGAAATCTTATTTTCGATAATGTACCGGCTCATCATACCGCGGGCTTTTTTTGCAAAAAAGGAAATCATTTGGTATTGTCCGTTTTTTTGCTCTTTAAACGAAGGAGTAATGATGCGTGCCTTCAGCTTTTTCGTATCAATGGCCGAAAAATATTCATTTGAAGCCAGATTGATTAAATCTTTTTGTCCCGTTTCTGCCAATTCCTGATTTAGGCTGTTTGTAATCTTTGTTTTCCAGAATTCATACAGATTTTTCTTTCTGGAAACGGCGATATTCGTTCCCATTTCCAATCTATAAGGTTGTATTAAATCCAATGGCTTTAGCAAACCATAGACTCCTGAAAGTATCCGGAGATGTTGCTGGGCAACTTCAAATTCTGACTCCGAGAAAGTTTCGGCTTTCATTCCCTGGTAAACATCGCCGTTGAACATTAATGCGGCCTGCCACGAATTTTCAGGTGTAAAAGGTAGCGACCAGGCCTGAAATCGCTGAAAATTTAATTCGGCCAGCTTGGGCGAAATTCCCATTAGTTTGGCCAGTTGAGCCGGTTTCTTCTTCCTGAGGGTTGAAACAATTTTTTCAGCTTCCGGAAGAAAGATGGCTTCGGTATATTTTTCAAGCTGAATGGGAGGCAATTCATAAAGCGATTTGGCAGGTGAAATGACGATGATCATGGTACTTTTTTGGATTTAACTTAGGAATAAGAACAAAGATATTCAATCAAAGTTTTTATCCGTCACAATTCCGAAAAATACCAATGCTACCGTCAATTCAATTGATTCTGACCACAAATGGTTAAGCTCTTTTTGTCGCGTAGTTAACCATCCATTTTATCCCAAACCGATCGGTCAGCGATCCGTAATAATCTCCCCAAAACATATCCGACATTGGCATTTCTACAGCCCCTCCTTCGGAAAGTTTGGCAAATAATTCATCCGCTTCCTGGCGCGAATCCGTGTGAATGGCAATGTACACGTTATTTCCCTGGATTACGTTGAATCCCATTGATTCCGGAGCATCCGTTCCCATAAGTAAATGTCCGCCGGGAATAGGAAGTGCGACGTGCATCACGAGATTTTTATCCTCTTCAGCAATCGGTGGCATTCCGTCCATTGGCGGAATTTCTCCAAACCTATTGATTTTGCCATCCAAAAAATCACCTCCAAAAACAGATTTGTAAAAAAGAAATGCTTCTTCTGTATTTCTTGAAAAATTGAGATAAGTGCTGGTAATTGCCATTGGTTTCGTATTTAAATTGGTTATATCGCCCGTTCTGTAATTAGTTACTTTTGTCCGTTACATTTTGAAAATCTACCATCCATTCAATACCGAATTTGTCTCTAAACATTCCAAAATAGGAGCCCCAGGGACTGTCGCCAATAGGTACTTCAACAGTTCCTCCTGCTGAAAGTCCATTGAATAATTTGTCGGCTTCTTCACGACTTTCTGTGCTAATAACTATTTTAGATCTGTTTTCATTTTCATTTACCCGACCCATACTTTCCGGAACATCATTGGCCATTAAACTATTTTTGCCAATAGGTAAAGCGATGTGCATTATTTTATTTGCATCATTTTCTGCTACTGGAAATTCAGGGCTTGACAGGTCTTTTAAACGCACAATTGTTGTGAACTCACCGCCAAATACCGATTTGTAAAAATTGAATGCTTCTTCGGCATTACCATTGAAGTTAATGTGTGGATTGATAAGTGCCATAATCTTTATTTTTAAGTTGTTTTTCGTTTCTCTTACTCGAAATGGCCAGGTGCAGGACGTCGCAATGCCGCAATGCACAACGACCTGCTATTCGCTGTCTTCGTTTTTCATCCCTTTCAAAAGCGCATAAATTGCCATGGCATGACCATGTCCCAACTCAAACTCTTCCTTTAGCCAACTCACGATTTCGCCGGCTTTTGTTTCCGGGTTCAATTGTCCGTCCGTACTAAACCCTTTTTCTTCTGCCATTTTCCTGAAATCTTCAGGTCCTTTGCCTGTCTTCGACTTGATTGTATTTAAATAAGCCTGAAATGACATCGTTACTTCAATTAATCGGTTTGAAACATGGCATTCATTCGTTCTTGCATTTCTTCGAACGAAACATCTTCAATGTGTGTCATAACCGACCATTTGTGACCAAACGGATCGATAAAGCCTCCGACACGGTCGCCATAAAACTGATCCTTCACTTCCATTTCACCACTTACAGTTGCTCCTTCCTGAATCGCTTTGGCAAATACCGCATCGACATCTTCAACATATAAGCAAAGACTTACGGGCGTGCCGCCAACCGTTTTGGGACTTAAATTTCCCCATTGTTCATTTTCTTCGGCAAGCATGATTTTCGAATCGCCTATTTCAAGTTCTGCATGTCCAATAGTTCCATCAGGCATAGTAAGCCGGCCTGTTTCTTTGGCACCAAATGCTTTTTTGTAAAATGTTATAGCTTCTTCTGCGCCTTTTACTGAAATGTAGGCTGTTAAAGAATTCCAGCCTTCGGGTATTGCTTTTACTTTTGTTTTCATGGTTGTGTGTTAAAATTTATAGTTTAAATTGTAGTGTAATGAAGGCAAATAACTCCTGAAGGGAATATCTGAGTTGAAATCAGTTTTAGATTGATGCTTTGGTTGAACGGTTTGAACAACGGAATGCCACTTCCGAGGAGAATGGGATTAACAAACAACCAATAATCATCTATGAGATTTTCCGCCGTTAGTTGGTGAATGAGAGACGGACTGCCAAACATGATGATTTCTTTTCCGTCCAATTGCTTCAGGTTCCTGATTTCGTCGATTAGGTTTTCACTGATGATTGAGGTATTTTTTAAAGCGGTACTTTTTAAAGTTTTCGATACCACAACTTTTGAAACCTGGTTATACCATTCAGAATGTTCAATATCGTGTTTGGTGGCATGGGGCTGATCGGCTGCAGTTGGCCAATAGGCCTCCATCATTCCGAAAGTAATCCTGCCGTAAAGGGCAGTATCCGCAGCCAAAGTGCGTTCAAGTGCCAAATCAAACATTTCCTGATCAACGTTTACCCAGCTCATACTACCATTGGCATCTGCCACAAATCCATTGAGCGAGGTATGCATAAATGAAACAACTTTTCTCATTTTTCTGAAGTTAATTTGGTGGTGTTAAATTTTAATTTCTACTCCTGTTTAAAGCAGAACTTCAGCCTGAAAACCATTTTTCTGGAGTAGTTCGATAATGGTTTCATTCGAAATGCTTTCAGCTTCAATCCTCAAAATTTTATCGCAGTCCTCCAGATCGAAATTTATCTTGCTATTGGGAACGTGTCGAATAATTTCGCTAATAAGCAGTTCCGATTGTTCAGTTTGCTCAACATTTGTTTTGAAAACTTCAACCATATTGCAACTTTTTGTTATTCAGAATCAGTATTGATCGAATGCCCGCTTTAACAGATGAATGTCGAGTTTTTTCATTTGAAGCATGGCCTGCATCACTCTTCCGGATTTTTCGCGATCCGGATCACTCAGCATTTTGCCCAAATCTCTTGGGACGATTTGCCACGAAACGCCAAATTTATCCTGGAGCCAGCCACATTGTTGAGCACCTTCAAAACCTCCGTCAGTTAGTTTATCCCAGAAAAAATCAACCTCGTCTTGTGTTTCACAATTCACAACCATCGAAATCCCCGGATTGAAAGAGTAGGGGAGTGACTCATGACTATCCATGGCCGTGAATTCCAGTCCGCAGAGTGTAAATTTGCAATGAACTACAGCGCCTTCAGGACCGACTTCTGAACCATATCTTTCCAATTGGATAATTTCAGAATCGCTGAATATGGATGTGTAAAAGTTGATTGCTTCCTCAGCTTTTTTGTGCTGATCGCCCGTAAACATGAAGCAGGGCACTATTTTTTGCTCGCGTCCCGGAAGTATCAATTGCCACGAAACCCCAAATTTGTCCTGAATCCAGCCATATCGTTCACTAAACGGATACTTGTCGAGTTTCATGAAAACTTCGCCACCATCCGATAGTTTGGCCCATAGCCGGTCAATTTCTTCAACTGTTTCGCAATTCACAAAGAAGGAAATTGTAGGAGATATCGTAAAAACCGGACCTCCGTTTATTGCGGCAAATTCGCGTCCTTCAAGCTGAAAAGCAACGGTCATAACTGCCTGTTCCGGCATTCCGGCAGCTTTTGCACTTTGTTCGTTATAGTGGGTAACCGCCGTGATTTCAGAATTGTTGAAGACTGAGCTGTAAAAATTCACGGCGTCTTCAGCCTGATTGTTGAACCACAAAAAGGGATGGATCTTTTGAATTCCAATTCCCTTCATATTTTTTGTTGGTTCTGCTTTGATTTTTGTTTCCATGACTTTAGCTATTTAATTGGTTCAATTATTTTCCTGAAAACAAAGTTCGAATATTTTGGTTAATGAGTTAGTCATAAAAACGTCAAATTTAGGGGCATTTAAGACAAAAAGGTCCTATTTATAAAAAGTAAAATGAGAAGTTTAGGATTGATTATTCCCGCTGATTATAAGTTATTGAGCATTGCCGCAATCCTGGATGTTTTTGAAACCGTCAACAGAGTTTGTGCCGAAAGTAATCAGGAAAAGCCTTTTCTCATTCGGATTGTTCGTACTCCGGAACACATTGAAGCAGAGGGCAATTCTTTTCATGGTTATCCCGTGTTTTCAATTCATTCAGACTTTAGCGCCGATATTGTTCTGATTCCTTCATTCACCACGAATAACATGGCGGAAACGCTTTTAAAGAACCAGAAGTTTATTTCGTGGTTAAGGCGCCAGTACATCGAAGGAGCTGAGATTGCCAGTTTTTGCACGGGGGCTTTTTTATTTGGTGCGTCAGGGTTGCTGAACGGAAGGATTGCAACCACGCATGTCGATGCAAGTAAACCGTTCGCAAAGTCGTTTCCGCTGGTTAATTTAAGACCCGACTGTGTGGTCACCGTCGATGGCCGGTTGTATACCAGCGGAGGTTCAACTTCAACCTTCCATCTATTGCTGCGAATTGTGCAAAAACAGTGCGGTAATGCAATGGCGATCCGCATTGCCAAGATTTTCGCGATCGATATGGATCGATACAACCAAAACTATTTTGGCACTTTTGTTCCCAGCCATAATCATACCGACGAATTGGTGAAAATTGTTCAGCAAAGTATTGAAACAAAATTCAATGAGATAGAAACGCTTGAAGAAATTATCAGGGATATTCCTTCGAGCCGAAGGAATATCGCGCGGAGATTTAAACTTGCAACCGGAGTTCCGCCAATCGAATATCTGCAAAATGTGCGTATCGAATCGGCGAAGAAACAACTGGAACAATCGAATCAGAACATTAATGAAATTATTGAGCAAACAGGTTATTCCGACCCGAAATCGTTCCGGAAGGCATTTGTGAAAATTGTAGGGATGACACCGTTGGAATACCGGAAAAAGTTCAAAGTACTGTAAGGTAATTCATTATTCCTGAAAGTTTCCCACCCCAATTTTTTGGCCAATAAATTCTCCGTATTTTAGGGACTCACGCTCAATTTGTTTTTGTATCGTTTTAGCAACAGGTTGAAAATAAACTGGTTCAATTAGCGTAATTTCCTTTTTTTGTATGCGTTTCCATGTACCGATTGTTTCGCCATTAACCACGACAACAGGTCTGAAAAAACCATTTTCTGATATTGCTTTTTTGTTATTTTCGGCCGGAATGGTTGCCGACCTGTCGCGATAACTGATTATAAATTCATCGTAGGCCGGAAGCAGGTGTACCGAATTTTCTTCATTTGACAATGAAATTCCATGGTTGGCAAGCCAGTAAGTCTGACCGTCAATTTCTTCAGAAACGAAATTTTGCTTTACCATTTCCAGGGCATTGCGGGCGTCTTTTACAGGCAATCCCGACCACCATGTAAAATCCTGAACAGTTGCCGGTCCGTGGCTCAGGAAATACTTTTCGGCTAGTTTAGCCAACGCTTCTTCGCGCGATAGCGGTTGAGGTTTTGTAACCCGCTCTTCAAGTAACGAATAGGTTTGCTTTTTCCCTTTCGACGGGCCGCTGCAAATTAATTGGTCAAGTTCACAAATCATCATCAAATGGGTAACCTGCGCGCGGTCGGTTATCAATTTTGCATCCTGAAGTTTTTCCATCAATTCTTCGCGGGTTAAATGTATTCCTCCCGAAAGTGATTTTTCGACGACAGATTTGGTGTGGGTTACAATTTTTTCAGTGAGACCCAACTCCCGGTGGCGGGCTCGCATCGAAGGTTTTATGTGCGGCGCAGTCAGTTCCAGAATCCAGTAAATATCTTCGGCCGATACCAGGTGCCAGGTTGGCCGCAACAAGTGAGTACGGAGAATTTTGCCTTCATTCAGGCGCGATTCAACAAGTTTATCGGTTGATCCCTGAAGCCTGATTCCTACTGCCCATTTTGCCATCTGGTAATCCTGAGCTTGCATCGCGCCCATCCAGGAAACGACTTCCTGTGGATCTTTGAAATTTGTTCCGGCGATTTGCTGAACGTATAATCTGAGTTTTGCAACGTCTGCTGTTTTCATTTGTGCTAGTATTTCTAGTTGGATTTTCAGGCAAAAAAACATTTACTTTTTGCTTGATGTGTAAAAGTATGAATTTCGATTGAAGTCCTTTCCCGGGTATTAAAAATTGACTTCAATCAAAATATTGAACAAAAAAAATTCTGACAAGTTTTAACGCCTGCCAGAATTTGCACATGATACCTTTTCTCTAACTATCAATTTTGCCCTATTCTTTTTTCTGGTATACCCGTACATAGTCAACCAGCATTGTTTGCGGAAAAATGCTGTTGTCAATTCCTTTTTGGCCGCCCCAGTTTCCACCAACCGCTACATTTAGCAACAAGTAAAACGGTTTATCGAATGGCCAAACCTCGTATCCTTTACCTTCATTCTTGAAAGTGAAAACTAAAGCTGTGTCAACGTAAACACGATATTCATCGGCCTCCCATTCAAGGGTGTAATCATGAAATTCGGAATAGCAATCAGCTACAGTCAGTTTTGCTCCCTTTTGCGTGCCAATTACGTGATTGTACGATTTCGTGTGGGCAGTTGCCACAATTACATTTGGGTCGTATCCAACATTCTCCATGATGTCGATTTCGCCGCTTGCCGGCCAGTTGCCATACTCTCCTTCAGTTGGCATCATCCAGATGGCTGGCCACAGGCCTCTGCCTTCCGGAAGTTTGGCCCGAACAATTATTTTTCCATACAGCCAGTCGCCTTTTTTTCGTGTCATCAAACGCGCCGATGTGTATTTTTTGCCTTCGTAGTCCTCTTTCAACGCATGAATGTATAAACAACCGTTTTTTACTTCAGAGTTTTTGAGACGCGTGCTGGTATAATATTGCATCTCATTGTTCCCCCATCCGTTTGGGTTTCCGGCAGTGTCGTAGCTCCATTTTTTACTGTCGGGCAATCCGGTATAATCAAATTCATCGCTCCAAACCATTTGCCAACCTTTTTCGTCCGGTTGTTTTTGGGTGCTTTCGGTGTAAGCCAATTGAACTAAATTCCCATCACCAAATTTTTCTTGTGCGCGAGCTTCCGAAGTAAAGAGCATTGCAATGAAAGCTAATCCAATTAACGGATGAAATATCTTTTCCATAGCGTTCAGTTTTTTATATTGTTATTTTAAGGGTTTCATGTTAGTCATACATATTTCTATTCCTTAACCAGTTTTTTTATCTTCCATCCTGAAGGTGAAAAGTACCGTATAAAATAAATTCCTGCCTTCAGCGAACTGCTGTTGTATTCGTAATCCGACTGGTTTTCAGGAATAATGAAACTATCTATTTTCTGGCCGGTGACATCAAGTAAAACCACCTTCAGCGGGCTTGCTCCGGAAGGGAAATTCACCATGATGAAATGATTATTGGCTGGGTTAGGATAGATTTTCAATTCAGAATTCAACTCATGTATGTGTTCAATTCCGGTAATATTTACCACGAAGTTCCATTCGTTTTTATCGTAAATCGACCTGCACGGGTTGTCGTTGTAATCTGTAAATGTGCCCTGATCAAATTCGATGAAATAGCGGTAGGTATTCTTTAGCGGAGTGGCATTTGTAAATGTCAGAGTCTTTGTTCCCATTCCTGAAAAAGCTGCCGAATCGATTGTTTCAATGAGTTGGTTGGTGGCATATTGTTTCAGGCGGATGGTTTTGCTGAAATTGTAATACACAGGTTCCGAAAACGTAATTGCAAATGTATTTGTAGCCTCTGCAGCGGTTGAATTGTTGGCAGGTGTGAGCGAAACAATTTCAGGATTGGTGTTGTCCTGAGTCCGTAAAGCTACCGAACCGGTTAAACGAATGTCTCTTGACGATGAGCCAACCCTGATTTCAAAAGTACCGGGATCGTACCCAAATGCTTTTTTGTCGGTTTTGAAATACGAAAAAGCAGTGCTGTCCAACTTCATAGTAACTGTCTGCGTTTCGCCGGGATTGAGGTAAGTCTTCGAAAAACCTTTCAATTCCTTTTCTGGTCGTATTACTGAAGAAACATTTTGGTGAATGTAAAGCTGGGCAACTTCTGCACCTGCAATTCCACCAGTGTTTGTAAGGTCGAAACTAACTTCAACCGAATTTGGATTGTCGGTAGCTAATGGCGAAATTTTTAAATTGCTGTAATCAAAAGTTGTGTACGACAGGCCAAAACCAAACGGAAACAGCGGTGCAACATTTTTTGTGTCATAATATCGATAGCCAACCATCAGACCTTCGGTATAAGCCACGTGTTTATCTCCGTCGGGATCGTAATAGCTGTTAAAAACCGGGTTGTCCTCCCATTTTTTTTCAAACGAAACAGGCAGTTTCCCTGAAGGATTTGTCAGTCCAAACAGGATTTCGCCAATTGCCCTTCCACCTTCCTGTCCGGCATACCAGGCATGCAGTAGTGCATCGGCATTTCCGATCCAGCTTTCGGTCGCCACATTTCCGCCGGCATTCAGAATGACAATCGTTTTGGGATTTACACGGGCTACGGCATTGATGAGGCTGTCCTGAAGATCGGGCAATCTGAAAGACCGGTCGAACCCTTCGCTTTCCGAATTGCTGTTGAAACCAACACAAACAACTGCTGCATCGGCATTCTTAGCTGCCAGCACGGCGGGCGAATTATCGAAATCCAGCAGTTGATAGCCCATCTTTATTTCTGCATCAGCGGCTGCCTCATAATATTCAAGCTTAACGGTGTAAATCTGATCTTTGGTCAGATGGATGATCGCCGATTTTGTGGTTGCTGCCTGATCGGTCCATTGGCTGATTAACTCCGTATTGTCAATCGACAAACGCGAGCCATCGTCACTTCGAAGATAAAATGTGTAATTTCCAGTTGTCGGAACTTTTATCACGCCAGTCCAACGAACGGAAAAATTGTCGCCCGGAATCCCGCTGACGTCGGGCGCATTGCTTCCCCACGAGAAGTTTATATGCTGATTAACCTGAGTTTTCGTGGCAATGCCACTTAAGGTTTTATTGGCAAAATACGAACCGGTCAATCCCGAAACCGATAAAGAATTATCGGTGTAAAAAACAGAATTGGTGTAAGTGGGGGTTTCGCTTCCGATGCCGGCATTGTAACTCACTGAGATGTCATTTCCTGCTGCAGCTTTAATGCCAGCGAGGGTGCCCACATAATGGAAAGGATCGGTGTATGAACTTCCTCCGCCGGTAACCCAGGAATTGCCATTTGGACCAATCACAGCAATGGATTTGATCGTAGTTTTATTGAGAGGGAGAATCGAATTTTTATTTTTCAGGAGGACAATGCCGCCGCGTGCCAGATTAAGCGCTACCTCCGCATTTGGTGCATAATCATTCGGAATACTACCGTCCAATTGTGGCCTGTCCATAAATCCAAACCGAATAATAATCCGCAAAATTCGGCGAACTTTATCGTCGATGACTGATTGTGGAACCATACCACTTGAAATAAGCGGCGAAAGGTTTGCACTGTTCATGTACGCTCCGGAAGGCATTTCCAGATCCAAACCAGCCAAGGCCGAATTTTTACCGTTGTGCGTCGCGCCCCAATCCGACATGACAAAGCCCGGAAATTTCCAGTCGTTCTTTAAAATGTCAGTCAATAAATAATGGTTTTCCGAGGCCCAGATTCCATTCAATAAATTGTACGACGACATAACAGAACCAACTTTTGCTTCGGTAACCGAAGCTTTGAAAGCCGGCAAATATATTTCCTGAAGAGTACGCTCATCCACATCCGAACTTACATTATACCGGTCCCACTCCTGATTGTTGGCTGCAAAATGTTTTGCCGTGGCCACAACACCTTCGTGCTGAACTCCTTCAATGTAACCAACAGCCATGCGTGACGCCAGATAAGGGTCTTCGCCAAAATATTCGAAGTTTCGGCCACACATGGGTGCACGGTAAATATTCATTCCGGGAGCGAGTAAAATGTGAACGCCGCGCGAGCGGGCATCTTTTCCCAAAGCCCGGCCGAGTTCGCCAACTAAAGTTGTGTCCCAGGTTGCGGCAGCCAGAATTCCGGCAGGATAGGCGGTTGTTTTGCCAAATGTGCGGACACCAACCGGGCCGTCAGACATTTTGATTTCAGGAATACTTAAACGCGAAATCCCACGGATGTAAAAGCTATTTAGACCTCCAATGTAATTGAGCTTTTCCTCGTTCGTTAATCGGGGTAAAAGGTCATTTACCCGGTCTTCGACACTTGCTTTCGGATCGAGGTAAACCTGCGCTTCTAAATTAACTGCCAGACTTGCAAGACTGAAAACCAACAGACAAATTTTTATTGTTCGGGCGATATTCATAAGTCAAGTCGGGTCTGTTATTGGTTGTATTTGTATTTATATTAATGATTTTACCAAACGTATGTTCCAACTGCACCAGCCGAAAGTTGGGTTGGTGCAATCATGTCGTTAAACTGAATATTGAACTTTTGGGTTGAGCTGCTGTCATTCAGCACGATGAGTACTTTTTTGCCTCCCGGAGTTTTAAATGCAACATTGGGTAGGTTCGTTATTTTGTTGGATGCAATCCGTACTGAACCTGTTTTTACAAATTTCGAAGCGTGGGCAATTATGTAGTAGGCGACATTTCGCTTCACCGATGTGCCAATGGTTAAGGCGCCCATGCAACTGGAACAACCACCATCGGTGTGCGGAAAGTAGTTTTGGTCAGAGGCGAGGTTCCATTCCAGAACATTCTTGCTCCAGTTACGTGTTGCTCCAATAACCAGGTTTTTGGTATGCCATTTCAAATCTTCAGGAAAATTACCCGGGCCGCCAACCCACTGCTCGGTAAAATATACATTTTTGTCGGGGTGAGCATCGTGAACCTGTGTTAGTGCGCTGATGTCGCCGGAGTACAAATGGAAAGCTGAGCCATCGACATATTTGGCTGCTTCTGGATCGTTCAGAATGGTTAAAGGATACGAAGGCACATCGCAATTGTGATCGTAAGTTATGATTTTGGTTGTAATGTTTGCTGCCTGAAAAGCCGGTCCGAGATAGTTTTTAATGAAATCTGCCTGCTCGGTTGCTGTCATCACCATACTCGGATTGTTGTATGGATTTAAAGGTTCATTCTGCGGTGTAATGGCGTCGATTGTAATTCCCTGAGTTTTATAGGCCTGAATATATTTCACAAAATAGTCGGCATAAGCGCTGTAATATTCGGGTTTTAAACTTCCACCTTTCGAGTTTCCGTTGGTTTTCATCCAGGTTGGAGCCGACCATGGCGAACCCAGAATTTTGATGTTCGGATTCAATGCGATAATGTCTTTCAGAACAGGAATTAAATCTTGTTTGTCGGGATCAATGGAGAAATACTGAAGGTCGGGATCGGTTTGCGAAGGACCCAGATCATCGTACGAAAACACTGAGGCATCGAGATCAGACGCGCCGATGCTGATTCTCAGGTAGCTGATTCCGATAAAAGTGCTGTCGGCCGTAAAAAGTTCTTTCAGTAAATCGGCTCGTGTTGTTCCGGCCAATTGATTGATCAGGTAGGCACTTCCGCCGGTCAAAGCAAATCCAAATCCATCGATCGACTGATAGGTCTGTGTAGTGTCGACCGTAATGTTTGGATTATAATTGATCGAGTTGCTAAAATTTATGGAAGTAGTTTGTTTCGAAAAATATACCGACTGTTCGGGATCTGTAAGCCAGAGAGCGACGTCCGATTTGGTTGTTCCACCTGGAGTTGGATCGGGATCGGGTGTTGGCTCCGGATCTTTGCTGGCATTGCTGCAGTTTGCCATTCCTATTACGAAAAGAATGATGAATAACCGGAAAACAAACCGGAAGTTTTTGTTTAAATGCATGGTAAAATTTTTTAGCGGGCCTTTCAAAATTGAAGAATGACCAAATTCAATATTCTTTGGATTCAGGTTATTTCTGAAATACTCTTACATAATCGACAAACATTCGTTGTGGAAAGGAAGTCGATGAGTCGGGGGGACCAGGCCAATCGCCACCAACGGCCACGTTAAAAATGAAAAACTGGTCGGCATTGAACGGATAATTTCCGGCGCCAATATCGGTTGCTGTGGTTGTAAAATACAATTGGTCATCAATCAGCCATTTCATGGTGTCTTGTTCCCCAATGAGCGTAAAGACGTGAAATTGCTTTGAAAAGTCTCCTGAAGACAGGTTGTAGCTCGATCCTTTTGATCCGTGTGCACCGGCAGCATCTTTAAAGTGAGCAGTTCAGCTAACACGGCCGGGATACGTGCCAACCAGTTCCATAATGTCGGTTTCGCCACGGGTCGGCCATCAGGCACATGCTCCGTCAGTTGGCATCATTCAGATAGCTGTCGAGCCTTTGTCGTCAGGAACTTTGGCCCGAACAATTATTTCCCCTTACAACCAGTCGCCTTTTTTCATGTTGTCAGCGTACCGATGTGTATTAAAGCGCCATTGGTGGTCACTTTTGCTGGAAAACGCGGACGTAATCTACCACACAACTGAGAGGAAGCGCTGATTCATCAACACCCTGCATACCGCCCCAGTTGCCTCCCCATGCGAGATTGAGAATAATATAAAATGGCTTATCGTACGGCCAGTTGAAAACGCCTTTATTATCATTATCGTAAGTGAGCTGTACTTTGCCATCAACATAGGTCGTTATTCTTTGTGATGTCCACTCCATTGCATAAACATGGAATTCGCCTTCAGCTTTTTCAATGGTCATGGCGTGGGTTACCTGGGTACCATTGGTGTGGTTGTGCCCTTCAGCATGAAGACTGGATGACACTTCGTTGGGTACTACACCCACTTCTTCCATAATATCTATTTCCCCACATTTTGGCCATCCTTCGTTAACCCAATCCACGTTTACAGGCATCATCCAAAAAGCTGGCCAAGTCCCTTTCCCTTTGGGCAACATCATGCGGGTTTCTATATAACCGTACTGCCATCCCTGGCCCACCTGGGCATAAACCCGACCCGAATAAACGTTTCCTCCTGATTTAAAGCAGTGGATGCGCAATTTTCCATCAGAAAGTTCGGTAACGCGCTGGCCGTTATAGGCGCCATCAACGTAATTCTGCAACTCGTTATTCACCCATCCGGCTCTCTGTACTTCGTGCGTCCAGTCTGCCTTGTTGAGTTCGGTTCCTTGATTAAACTCATCATGCCAAACCAGTTTGTATCCTTCACGTTCAGGAATGTCTGTTATTTCAACTGACTCCTGGTAAACGGTGACAACCGCAGTCTCGTCGCCGGCAACAATTTTCACCTCCCCCGTACGGGTTTTTGCCTCAGCAGAAGAGGCGGTGTTTATGGAAAGCGAACCATCATTAACGCGGTTGACAGTTATCCAGTCCTTGCTGGCTGTGACAGTCCAATCCTTATATCCTGAAACGGTAATTGAGTAGTTTTCTCCACCCGATTTGGTCATTATTTCAGACTTGGATATCCTGAGTGCGGCAGCCTGTTCTATTGTTATTTTCTCTCTTTTTGTGCCAGAGCTTACCAGCACACTTGCCGAACGTGCATCGCCTTTGTTGGGCTGCACCATAATGGACAATTTGCCTTTAGGAGTTGATGAACCCGTTGCAGTTGCCGTAACCCAGTCGATGTTTGGCGTAGCCGACCATTTTTCGCCTGTTGTGGTCACATCAACCGAATAGGTTCCTCCTTTTGTGGGCGCATTAATAGCCGACTGCGAAAATGTGATAGCCACCTCTGCCGGTTTATCGCCGCCGTTGCCTGCGTCCTCGTCTCCTCCACATGCCGTTGTTAACAGGACACTTAATAGTAGCATTAATGAATTCATTTTCATCAATATTCGAATTAGGAATGCAAGAAAAGCCACCCCTCCCTATCGAGAAAGGAAGAAGTGGCTTTGTATAAAAGTAACTTATTTCTTAATCAAGGTTATATTACCGATAGTAAACTCGGTGCCGTCCTGACAGCCACCAAAGTCGAATATCAGCTTAAGTTTTGCAGATGCACCCCCTGAAAGTTTTTGGTTGGTAAATTTGATAACCTTAATTTCACCGGCCTTAAACTGAATGCCATGCTTTTCGAATAAATAGTTGCCATCGCTTTCCTGTGAAGAGAGCTTTATAATGGCAGGGCTATCCTTGGTGGCCATTACGATGCAAGAGAAATCGACTAAATCGTCAGCTCCCAGGGCCAATGAGTTCGTGTTAAACGAATTTTGAGCCTGCCATTCAGCAGCAGCGGACGATTTGGCTGTAATTGTATAAACATTGTTGTTCTGCTCAAAATCCGGGTTACCAACCTGTGACCAATTCGCATCAGCCCACCAGAAAGACATCGTATAGTCTTTGTTCTTATCCACAGCTTTCCAAAGGTTGCCATCTGAATCGTAATCTAACGGAGCTACATTGGCCTCATTGTGTTCGGTCAATGTGATGTTGTAAATAGACAAGTTGGTGTTTGCCGGGCTTCCGCCAAAATCAAATGTTATCTTCACATTTCCATCGAAGCCTGCAAGAGCTGAACCTCCAACCACTTTCATTTCGTCTGCCATAATAGATACGTTGTGGTCTGCCAGGAAGAAATATGTACCATCATCGCCGACCTTGCTTACTTTTACAGTGGCGGCAGGAATATCGTTATTAGCCTTGAAAGCAACAGAGAAATCATAGCTCTTTCCAGATGAAACAGCGATATTGGTGACAAAATGCACCTGGTTCTGCCACTGTAGAGCCGTTGCTTTATCAAAAACGAGGTCGAGTTTTTGATTTCCGGTTGCAGTATGTGCTGGATTTGCATATTGACTCCAATTGGCATCGGCGTAGTAAAATTCATTGGTGAATGTGGCTGTTTTGAACAGGTTGGCGCTGCTGTCGTAATCAAACCCAGGCCATCCGAATCCCTGTAAATCTTCTGTCACATTAACAGTTTGGGATACAGTTGTTTGACCGGCCTTTGTGAATGCCAGCAAGCTAACGGTGTATGAACCGGACTTTTTATACTGCTTTGTAATAGAAGCGCCGTGGGCTGCTGCTGTTACCTTGCCATCGCCAAGGCTCCAGAATAGCTGCACATCCGAAGGGAGTTCCTTGGAGGTATTGGTAAATGTATATTCATTTGGGTTCCCTGTTGCAGCTACCGAGATTGAAATGTCACTTTGTGACACGAGCTGGCCGCCCAAACTGTGGTCATCAATCTCTTGAGGGTCGCAAGCTGCGAAGCACAGCATGACTATGCCCGAAATTAAGCTATATATTATCTTTTTCATACCGTAGTAATTTGTTTTTTAATTGTGGTATAGAACTCGCATGTCGAGTATTTCCAGATTTTCGAATATAAATGATCCACATGCTCGTTTCATATTAGTCTATATTTTTCAATTGAATTAATTATAACCAGGATTCTGAACCAGAGGGAATTCCGTACCCAAAGTTTTATCCAGTTCGCCCTGTGGAAGTGGCAAATACTTATTCGTTTCTTTCCATGTACGCACAGAATTAGCATCAGGCAGGTTTTCTGTCAGCACTGAAGCGGCATCGCCCCAGCGAACCAAATCGTAGTAACGCTTGCCCTCACCCACGAATTCGTAGTGGCGTTCGGCTTTCAGGCTGGCAGATGTAGCAGTCACGCGGTGATTGGCGTCGCCAAATGCGCGGTCGCGAACCTGGTCCAGGCAACTCTGGGCCGATACGCCCTGCTGTTCGGATACTCCGTTCATTACGACCAACTCTGCGTAATTGAGTAATGTTTCGGCATAACGGTAGATGCGCAGGTTGTTGCAATAGTTTAGGTCGTTGGCGCCAGACTTTTTATAATCGGGACGTGCGGCATACTTTCTGAGGAAAAAACCTGTGTCCTGAAAACGCGGGCCATAGCTGGCGCCCGGAACGGCTGCCCAGTTGGTGATGGATCCGTCACGACGGGTGTCGCCATTTGCAAACATATCATAAGTAGTTTTACGAACCGGACCGAAGCCCCAACCGCCACTATATACTCCGGAGGGATCTTTCAATTCGTTGGGAGAAATATAAGCCGGAAGGTTAGTACCATAACCCGTCCAGGAAGAAGACCAGTCTTTGCCTTCACCCAGTTGGTTGGTTTCAAATATAGATTCCTGGCAGAATTCGTTTTCGTTCACCCAAATGGAAGAGTAATTGCTCATCAACGCATATTTTCCGCTTTTGATAATGGTTGCCATGTCGTTGGCAACTTCGGCATATTTGGTTTGATCCTTTTGGTACATCACGGCGGCAGCCTTTAGCATTAGGGCGGCAGCACGGCTGATGCGACCCGAAGCTGTGCCGCCATTGGTTGACATCTCCAACGCGCCCTCTTCGCAAGCAATTGTAACATCGGCAATTATCTGCTTGTAAACATCGTCAGCGTTCATCTGGGGGGCTATATACGGAGGACTCAGAGGCTCGGTAAAAAATACGATGTTCCCGAAATTTTTCCACAACATATAGGTGAAGTAAGCTCTCAGGAAGTGAGCCTCGGCATTATACTGTTTAAGTGTTTTTTCTTCCAGCGAATTGGAAGGTGTAATGTTTGTACAGCTAATTATAGCACTGTTTGCACGGGCATTACCTGAGGTGTAAATATTCCAGGTGCCGCTCAGTGTGTGGTTTGCGTCGGCAGTGAACTGAGATACGGCATAGTTCATGCCAGACATACCATCGTTGGCATCGCCACCGCCCTTGTAAATATCGTCAGATTGGATGTCGCCGATGTAAACGCTCGATTCATAAGAACCATTGGCATAAGAGTCAAACAATAAGATTTGGTAAGTTGCCGCCAAGCCGGAGTTAACCGAGCTCAAAGTGGCGGTGCCGCCGGCAGCCAGTTTGTCAGTTGGTTCCGACTCCAGAAAACTGTTGCCGCAAGATGCCAGTGTCAGTCCGGCAGCTATAACTGCAGCTACTGTATATAATTTAAATATTTTCATTTTTTCAAAGTTTTCAAAGTTAGAATGTGATATTTGCACCAACACTAATCGTACGGGATTGTGGATAAATACCTTTATCAACGCCTATAGTCGTATAACCGCCCGAAGCCAGTTCAGGATCAAAACCTTCATAACCTGTAACAGTAATCAGGTTTTCAGCAGCAACATAAAAACGCAGGCGTTGAACGCTGAACTTATGTGTAAGCTTTGAAGGAAGGGTGTAACCAAACTGTGTATTCTTCAAACGAAGGTAAGAACCATCGTGGATGTATAGGTCGGAAGATGCCCAGTTCCCGTTCGGGTTCTTGGAGGTCATACGGGGTATCTTGTTAGAAGTACCCTCGCCCATCCAACGGTCAAGAATCCAAGAAGGACGGTTCATTGCGGGAATATCACCGCGTTGTGCAAAGTCAAATACATCATTGCCAATTGTTCCCTGGAACGAAAGACTGATATCAAAGCCCTTCCATTCAGCGCCGAGGTTGAGGCCAAATGTCCAATCGGGCATACCTTTACCAATCTTGGTACGGTCAGTAGAACCAATAGAGCCATTTCCGTCCAGATCCACAAAGCGGACATCGCCTGGAGCTGCCTTTGGCTGAATTAATTCACCGTTGTCATTTACGTAACTGTTAACCTCGTCCCAATTCTGGAAAATACCAGCAGTTTTGTAGCCATAAAAATAAGGCCAAACTTCGCCGTTCTTAGCGTGTACATAGTCGCCTACCCCTGACGCTCCGGCGCTTTCGTAATTCGTTTCGCCGGAAGCGTTGCCCAGGCTGATCAGCTTATTTTTCATATAAGTGAGGTTTAGGCCAACATTATAAGAGAAGTCCTTGTAAGTATCTTTCCAGCCAGCTTCAAATTCAAGCCCCCAGTTTTTCATTTTGCCAAGGTTCCCCAGCGGAGCGCTTTGGCCAATGTAGGTAGGCACCGGCATTGTTGCCAACATGTCTTTTGTATCCTTGTTGAAGTAGTCGAACCCAAAATTCATACGGCTGTTGAACAAGCGCATGTCAACACCAATGTCTGTCTGGGTTGAGGTTTCCCACTTAATGTCGGGGTTGGCTACAGCGCCAGGTGATGTTCCGTAAATCATTGTTCCCCCGTTGGTTTTATTAACCACGTCGTAGCTGCCACCAAAATAATAGTTTTCACCACCATCCATCAACGAACGGTAGCGGAAGTTACCGATGGATTCGTTACCATTCTGCCCCCATGAAAAACGGAGTTTCAAAACATTAAACCAAGAAGGCTTGGCATCCTGTAGGTATGGTTCATTCCAAACATTCCAGCCTAAAGAGAATGAAGGAAATACGCCCCACTTGTTGTTTGTGCCAAAATGGGATGACCCGTCACGGCGCACGGTAGCTTGTATCATATAGCGTTCGGCAAAGTTATAGTCAAAACGGCCGAAGTAAGAAGCCAGTGTTTCGTGGTCGAAACCATTTGTTCCGCCTTCTACGCGTTCATCGTCGCGTTTGGCAATAGCGTAGTTGATGTTAGCTTTGCTTGGGTCGGTATCGAGCAAGTCATAGTCATAACCTGTCAGGTTGCGTGTATGGTATTTATTTGCCGACTGTCCCAATACTACAGAAATGTTATGCTTTTCGGCAAATGTTTTGTTGTACGAGAAATAGTTTTCTACCTGCCAACGGAAACCGCGGTTCATAGTACTTTGTACGCCACTTCTGTCGGTGTGCGACATGGAACTCAAATAATCTTCATACCAGTAGCCATCATAACCCCAGAAAGCAAGATCAACGCCATAAGAGCTGCGGAATTTCAAACCGGGCAAAATATACAATTCGCCGTAGAAAGAAGCAACGAATTTGTCAGAGTTGTTCTTGCCACCATTGGGGCGATTAAGTTGGGCAACTGGGTTAGCCAATTCCTGGTACCCGGTTGGAGGCAAAGAGAACACTTTACCGTCTTTGGAAACAGCTGTAGGATGATCGGCCAGGATTTGAGCCGCATCTTCGTCGGAAGCGTACACCGGAACCAATGGCGAAAATGCTATGGCGCTACCCAGGATCGAGCCGTATTCAGAGTTGGTCTCTATGCTGGTACTCTCATCACGAGAATATCCAATATTTGCCCCTGCCTTCAATTTATTCAGAAAATCACGGGTTTTATCTTCAAATACTGTGTAAGTAGAGTTTGAACGAACGCTGTAACGCTCGTAGTTTGAACGGCCAAAGTTACCGCCCACTATACCTTCCTGCTTGAAATAACCTGCAGAAAGGAAGTAAGTTGATCTGTCGTTGCCGCCATTGATGCTCAGTTGATGTTGCTCAACAGGTGCATTGTAATTGAACACCTCGTCTTGCCAGTCGGTGCCTCCACCCTGATAGCCGGCAATATAGTCGGCTGAATAACGGGGAGCATTACCATCGTTCACATCCATTTCGTTCATAATGGTCATGTACTCCTGAGCATTCAATACAGCTTTCTTTTTCCACGGATTTTGCCATCCATAGCTGTAATCATAGCTAATAGCAGCCTTGCCCGAAGTACCGGATTTTGTTGTTACCAGCACAACACCGTTGGCAGCGCGGGCGCCATAGATAGCCGCAGAAGCTGCATCCTTTAAAATTTCGATGGATTGGATGTCGGTAGGGTTCAGATAGTTAATGCCGCCTCCTACAGGCATCCCGTCAACAATATACAATGGATCAGAATTGTTTACCGTACCGATACCACGAATGCGTACCTTCGAATCTGAGTTAGGCTGTCCGGAACTTTGCGTGATCTGCACGCCGGAGACACGGCCTTTCATTACATCTTCAATACGGGTAGGCGTTTCGTTTGCAAGTTGTGCTGACGTAACGCTTGAGATTGCACCGGTCACTACACTTTTCTTTTGTGTACCGTAACCAACCACAACTACTTCATCAATATTTTCTGAAGAAGTGGAAAGTACTACATTAATAGACGTTTGGTTGTTTACAGCAATCTCCTGAGATTGCAAACCGATAAAAGAAAAAACTAAAGTTGAATTTCCGGGCACATTTAATGTGTAATTCCCATCAATATCGGTCATTACACCGTTTGTTGTTCCCTTAACAACTACACTTACTCCGGGAATCGGTTGCCCATCATCGGCTGACGTAACAACTCCCTTTACTTGCAGCCCTTGCGCAAATCCTGCAAAAGAGGCCATCAAAATTAGCAGAGCTAAAACTGTTTTTTTCATAAGTTAATAAAGTTTTAGAAATGGTTTCTAAAAGAATTTAATAGTAAATTGATCTTGTATTTCAATTTCGATGGACAAAATTATCTAATTTAATTGCTGAAACTGGAATGTTTTGGTACTGCAAAATTTCATCAAGAGGTTTTGTATAATACATCTTGACTACATCATTGTAAATTGTAATATTCAATAATACAGTTGTTTAATGTAAATTAATGAAAGGATAACAATACAACATATCACGTTACAGAGTACTACTAAATGAGAAAGTGAATCAAAGATTGATAATCATGCTCGTAAGGTTTTGATCACGGTCGATGTTGAGCTTTTTTCGAACCCGGTACCGGCAAATTTCCACACCACGAACTGAAATATTCATGAGAGGAGCAATTTCCTTGGTCGAAATATTCATCCGGAGATATGCACAAAGTTTAAGTTCTTTGGGCGTCAAGTTTGGAAATTTGTTTTTAAGCCTGACCAGAAAGTCTTCATGAACTTCGTCGAAGGCTGTTTCAAAAACTTCCCACTGCTTTTTGTGGTCAATATCTTTATCGATTTTGCTGATCAATGAGGAAATTTTGTCCTTTAGTGATTCATCGGAACTCGATTTCTTTAGTCTTTCAAGGTCTTCTTTTATTCTGACCAGAAACTTGTTTTTACGGATCAGATCCATTGTCTGGTTTGCAAGTTCTTTGTCACGGTGAATCATTTCCGTATGAAGCTGGTTGTTACGAAGTTTAATGATTTCTTTTTCCGAGATCAGGGCTTCGCGCTGGTATTGTTGCACCTGCTTACGGTATTCCTGGATATTTTTCAGGCGTTCCTTACGTTTCGAAATCTGTACGCGATAATAAACAAACCAAACAATTAAGCCAATGATTATAAAGGTGAGTAGAAGGTATATAAAATAGGCAACTGAAGACCTGAACCATGGCGGATTAATTGAGAATGTGAAACTAGCTATTTCACTTTCGTTTTGGTAGGGGTCGGTTGCCTTCACTTTGAAGGTGTAATTTCCTTCGTATAAGTTCATGAATTCGCAATAAGACTTTTCGGTCCAAGCCGACCATTCACGACTGAAATTTTCAAGAAAATAACTGTATTTAATACGTCCTAAATTTTTGTAATCAGGGCTCGAATATCTGAATTCGATGTTGTTGCCTCTGTATGTAAATGTTGTTGAATCTTCAGGTAAAGGTTTCGGAATAAAAGTTGGGTAAAATATCCTTTGATTCTTGAGGTTTACCACTTCTCTGATGTATGCTTTTAAATCCGATTTCTTATTCCCCTGCAAATTGGGTGTGTAATGCGCCAGCCCATCTTCAAGTGCAATAAATGTATTTTGACGGTCAACAATGTTGATGTTTTCAAATCCGGAAATTATTCGATCTGAAAGCTTCTCGAAGGGGGCACTTACTTTGGTATAAGTGCCGTCTTCCTGAAAGCGAAGTACGCCAAGGTTATTTCCATTGGCAAACCAAATGTTGTTGAATTGATCTTCGTGGATATAATCTATATTTGTCGGCTGTTCAAAAATGTTGTTGTAATACTCCGATCGTTCAAAACTGTCTGTCGATTCGTTGTACACGTATATTCCGTCAAGCGTTGTGAAAATAATATTTTGACCAATGGTCATCAGGTTGTTGTACAAATCTGAGGGTAGTCCATTTTGCGAATTGTAGAAGGAATATTGCGTGACACTGTCGAGTTTGTTATTCAAGGTTATTTTGAAAACACCTTTGAATCCATGACTCATCCAGATATTTCCTTTTTTGTCCTGAGCCAGTAATTTTGAAGACTCGCTAAAACCTTTGATATGTTTTACAAACTGCCAGCTTTGGCCGTCTCCTGATTTTTTAAACAGCGTTAATCCCAGATAATTCCCTCCGATCAGGTAATTTTTGTTTTGTGTTGGTTCTATGAACATCCATGCACCATTCACTGTCGATATCTGCCTAGCGGTTTCTCCTTCAATCATGTAAGTTCCGTTGTCGTGTCCGCAAAGCAAAATTCCCTGGTGAATGCCCAAATACCAAACTTGTCCAACAGTTTTTGGAATTAGCCTGAAGCCTTCTGATTCAAGATTTGAATTGGCTGGCCAGTTTTGAACAAAGAGCCCTTGATTTGTTCCAACATACAATTTGCCTTTAAAAACGATGGAAGAATAGGTAGAACTCAATCCTTCCGGATCGAACATATAGGTGAACGGTGAACTTACATCGATGTAATCAATGCCGTTGTCGAGTCCCAACCAAAGATTTTCATCACGGTCGGTTCCAATGCTTAAGATTGTATTGTTCTGAAGGCCTTTCTTTTTATTAATATGCTGAATAATTCTTCCGGATTCGTCGGTAATAATAATTCCATTTTGAATCGTTCCAAGCGCATAATATGATTCGTTGAATTTTGTGGCCGAAAATAACTGATTCTTTTTCAGGAAATCGTTGGCTTCGCCTTGCCATGGTGTTAGCGAATTTCCATCGTAAAGAAATACACCATTTCTATCGGTTCCGATTAGCAAAATAGTATTATTTACCGGCAAAATAGCCCAGATCCTTTTATCCTTCAGGATTTTGAATTCGGGTAATTCGTTTAATTGGCCTTGTTTATATTCCAATAAACCGGCAACATCATCCTGAATGAGCAGGCGACCATGCACGTAGAAGGAGAATGATATTCTGTTTTTTAGATTTACTGTGGTTATTTTATCATCTTTATAGATAAACATGTGCGTGTACGATTGAAAAACGACTCCGAAGCTGGTTAAATGGATTTTCCAGATTTCTTCAAAGTTTCGCTCTTCAGGTGGAACAAGGTTAAGCAGTGAATGATATTTTAGCTGACCGGTGGCATCAGGTTCGAGATATCCGAAATCATTTTGCTGACCAACATAAATCCGGTCGTTCGAATCGATTTTTAAACAGCGGATAATTGACGGGTTGGGTAATCCATAGAGCTGCCAATGGGCGCCATCAAACTCCAATACGCCGTTATTGTTGGCAAAATACATGAAATTTTTGCTGTTCTTTTCTATTTGCCAGTTTTGCGTTCCGGCTTTGTATTCTTTCTTTGGGTAATTATGAATGTACGGTATCCCAACGTTTATAATTTCTGAAAAACTGTTTGTAGCCAGGATTAAAAGGAAGATTAGAATATGGATCAGCTTTTTCGACATATACAATTTGAATTTCAGGATTTTTCAAGATCAGTTCATTGTCCGAAATTATCAATTTTAATAGCACGGTCAAAATTGAAGACTAATTGAACTAACTAAAAAGGCTGAACAGAATTTTCTGTTCAGCCTTTGGCTTGTTATTCAAGCGTAATATTATTTGAAGCAATCCTGATTGAAAAATATAACCGGGTCGCAGCAACCTTCTGAATCAACAGTCCAGGTATTTCCTGATGTTAAGAGCTCATCAACGTTCGATATTTTACGTTTTTGTTGAACTGTTTCGATTTGTTTTTTCATTTCCTCATCGTAAATCAAAGCTTCAACACTCCGGATAACACCCATTGCAACAGGGAATTCAGGTAAGCTCATGTTGATCAATGCAACCTGTAAACCCAAATTATCTTCTTCCGGATGATGAACCAGAATATCTTCGCGCGTAATCCCGTTTTCGCCAATCTTTGCAACTTTCAATCTGCCGTTTTCCAGAATCAGCCCTTTGTCGGCCTGCTCGCCAAAGATCATGGGCTCACCTTTTTTCAGAAATAGCTGGCGTTCGGTCCGGAATTTTGGATCAGAAACATAATCGTGGATTCCATCGTTGAAAATGACACAGTTCTGCAGTACCTCAACAACCGATGTTCCTGAATGCTTTGCAGCTTCGGCCAAGACTTCCTGAGTGTGTTTTACATTGCTGTCAACTGCACGGGCAAAGAAAGTTCCGCGTGACCCCAAAACCAACTGTCCGGGAATAAACGAATCTTCGATAGTTCCGAATGGCGAAGTTTTAGTAATCTTTCCGCGATCTGATGTTGGAGAATATTGACCTTTTGTTAAACCATATATTTTGTTGTTGAACAGAATCAGGTTCATATTTATATTTCGGCGAACCAAATGAATAAAATGGTTACCGCCAATAGCCAGCGAATCACCATCTCCGGTAATCACCCAAACCGTTAAATCAGGATTTGCGCTTTTTACTCCTGAAGCAATAGCTGCAGCACGGCCGTGAATCGTGTGGAATCCATACGTACTCATGTAGTATGGGAATCGCGAAGAACATCCGATACCTGAAATAACTGCGAAATCCTTGTGGTCAATGTCCATGTCGGCCATGGTTTTTTGCACAGCAGCCATAATTGCATAATCGCCGCAACCCGGACACCAGCGCACTTCTGCACTACTTTTAAAATCTTTGGCTGTATAATTAAATTTTGTCATGATTAAGCCTCCAGTAATTTTTCAAAGTTTTCAACTAATTCGTGTACCGAAAATGGTAACCCCTTCATTTTATTTACCTGGTGGTATTGGAACTGGGGTAATTTGTCACGCAAATAGCTGACAAACTGGCCCATATTTAATTCGCAGACCACAATTTTTTTGAATCCGCTAAATACTTTAGCCGTATTTTTAGGAAGAGGTTTGATATAATTAAAATGTGCCAGACTAACTTTTTTGCCTTCTTTTTGCATCGCCTGAACAGAGCTGATCATGTGTCCGTATGTACCACCCCAGCCAACTACCAGTAAATCACCTTCTGTTTCACCGGCAACTTCTAATTCGGGAATCATCTCAGCTACTTTTTCAACTTTCTCAGCTCTTATTTCGCTGTTCTTTTGGTGATTATCAGGATCGTGACTTACGCCGCCGGCAACATTTTTTTCGAGGCCACCAATTCGGTGTTCAAATCCTTCCATTCCCGGAATAGCCCATTCTCTGGCCAGCGTTTCAGGATCGCGGTTGTATGCTTTAAATGTTTCCGGATTTTTTGCCATTCGGGGTGTAATCGATGGAAGTTCACTCATTGAAGGAACGCGCCATGGTTCGCTGCCGTTTCCGAGGAAACCATCGGTCAACAGAACTACCGGAACCATTCGTTCAAGTGCAATTTTTGCCGAAAGGTAGGCGTAATAAAAGCAATCGGATGGTGTGCTGGCTGCCAGAACTACAACAGGGCTTTCGCCATTTCTTCCATACAATGTTTGCAATAAATCTGATTGTTCCGTTTTTGTGGGCAATCCGGTTGAAGGGCCGCCGCGTTGAACATTTACAACAACAATGGGTAATTCGGCCATAACCGAAAGTCCAAGAGCTTCTGATTTAAGTGCGAAACCTGGACCTGACGTTGATGTCACTGCCAGGCGACCGGCAAAAGCTGCTCCGATGGTTGTGCAAATTCCTGCAATTTCATCTTCAGCCTGAAACGATTTTACGCCCAAGTCTTTGCGTTCGGCCAAAGCCTGAAGAATATCGGTTGCCGGCGTAATAGGATAGGAGCCTATAAACAATTCGAGTCCCGCTTTTTCGGCAGCGGCAATAAATCCCCATGCAGTAGCGTGGTTTCCATTTATGTTTCGGTAAGTTCCCCGTTCAATTGGTGCAGGATGCACAATGTAGCGGGGAGTTGCATGTTGCATATTCATTCCGTAATTGTATCCGTCGTGCAAAACTTTAAGGTTTGCCTCAGCAATTACCGGACTTTTCTTTCCAAATTTTGTCTGTATGAATTTTTCAATATATTCCATCGGCCGCTCAAACATCCAGCAAATTAACCCGAGGGCAAACATGTTTTTACACCTTAGAACACTTTTATTGTCAAGTTCCAGATCTTTCAGGCTTTCTTTGGTTAGACTGGTAATCGGAACCGGAATTTTAAAATAATCGTCAAGTTTTAGCTCACCAAATGGATCAGTTGTTTGAAACTGAGCTTTTTCAAAATTCTTTTCACTGAATGAGTCAACGTCAAAAATGATTGTGCCTCCCGGGTTCATAAATGCCGCATTCGCTTTTAATGCTGCAGGATTCATTGCTATCAATACATGAGCCAAATCACCAGGAGTAGTTACTTTCTTTTTCCCAAATTGAACCTGAAATCCGGAAACCCCACCAACAGTTCCCTGAGGAGCCCTGATTTCGGACGGATAATCGGGAAATGTTGAAATGTCATTTCCAAATAGCGCCGATGTGTCGGAAAACAGCGTCCCGGTCAATTGCATTCCATCACCTGAGTCACCGGAAAACCGAATGGCAACTTCTTCGAGTTCTATAACTTTCGTGTCTTTCATGTGATATGTAGTTTTGATACCGTATTTCGTTTGCAATTTGCTGAAAATCATTTTATTGCTTCAGTAAATTTTTGTCAGTCTTAATTCAGGTATCAGTTTGTGTTTTTTTTTGACGGGAACAAAAATAACCAATATTTGATAGGTCGTACCTCTAAAACTTAAATATTTCCACCAACTTATCTACATAGCTAAATTTGATGGTTGCAATAACGCTTCTCGTTGATTAACAAATTATTTAAGACCTTAAAATCCTTTTTTAACTGTGTATTTTTTAAGTAGATATTTTCAGGTGGGTTTTCTATCTTTGTGGCAAAGTTTTAAAATGAAATCTTAAATGGCGCTTGTAAAATCACTTTTAGGTAAGACACCTGTTTTTGGCGAAAATTGTTTTTTTGCTGAAACAGCTGCAATTATTGGAGATGTTGTATTGGGAGATGGCTGCAGTATTTGGTATGGCGCAGTTTTGCGTGGTGATGTAAATTACATTCGACTTGGGAATAACTCAAACGTTCAGGATAATGCCGTTATTCATGCCACCTATCAGAAATATCCAACCGTCATTGGAAGTAACGTAACTATTGCACACGGTGCCATTGTTCACGGATGCACAATTCACGATAACGTTATGATTGGGATGAATGCGGTTGTACTCGACGACGCTGTGATTGAAAGTAACAGCATCGTTGCCGCTGGATCGGTTGTCAGTAAAGGAACTCGCGTGGAAAGTGGTTCGGTTTACGGTGGAATTCCGGCAAAAAAAATAAAAAACATTAGTCCTGAATTACTCGAAGGGGAGATCAAACGTATTGCCAAAGCCTACGGCATGTATTCAGGATGGTATAAAGAAGTTTAATTTTTCAATTTCAGGCAACTCTGGTGGATATATTTCCAGAGCAAATAAAAATCGGCAAATTCGTAATGGAGTTTGCCGATTTTATTTTATTCCAATTTGAGACCTTATTGTAAAAAAAAAAAAACGGGAAATTCCCGAAGGAAGCTCCCGTTAACTTATTGTCTCAAACTAAAATCAAACTAGTCTACTCGTACTTTATTTTTGCCTTTTCTACTGGTTTGTCTCCTGCTCTTAGCGGACAAATCCTAAACGAATAATCGTATTTCTTTTCTTTCAACCGATATTCATCGTGTGTCCAGGCACCCCAACTGTCATCACCGCCAACTCCCTGTTGTTTGTAGTCAATGTTTATCGACGTTAAATCTCTGTCTTTTACATCGGTAGTGTGACGGCGAACCATTTTTTCACCTTCTTTTACACGTCCGTCTGTTCGATCTGGCGATTCAAAATCTTCCATAATCTGGTGGTGAGCGCTGGCAGAAATTAATGGCGATCCGATAAATTCGAATCCAACGCCATCTTTGTTGGTAATGGTCATCCAGCGAACATCGGTTTTATTCCCGTTTTCCTGCGGGCGGATGTAGGCAAAATACTGATCTGCCACCGATCCCGAATACAAGCCGACCAAAGCGCTTGATTTTCGGTCCTGATACGATTCATGTGGGCCCCGGCCCAACCAGCTCA
Organism: Prolixibacteraceae bacterium; assembly: GCA_963677955.2. GTDB lineage: Bacteria > Bacteroidota > Bacteroidia > Bacteroidales > Prolixibacteraceae > Aquipluma. The sequence goes on along the minus strand of CAXXQR010000001.1, from coordinate 105,295 downwards.
TCTGATCGAATTCGCGAGGCATAACCAGGTTTACCCCAAACCGAACAATTTCAGGGAGCGAATCGCGAACTTCTTTGAAGTTGTTGTGTACAACAATTTCTCCATTTCCCAAAACAGTGTACATCATGTTATAATCGGCAATAGCCTGATTCTTTTCGTTGTTAATGTTGAAATTGAAATTAATAATTACGCCGCTGCCTGTAATTTTTGCCGTATCGTTTGTAATTTTTGGAACTGATTGTGCATCGGCCATTTCAAATGGATGACCGTTTCTGACTTCGCGCACGGAAGCTGATTTCATAGTTTTGCGTTCCCCTGCTTTTCTCCAAATCCGACTTCGTTTATCCAATCCATTCCCAAAATCATTGTCGATCGGGGCGCGCCAGAAGTTTGGAACTGGTCCGGACAGAAGCAATTCTTTTCCATCGAGCAGATAACTTTTCAAAGAGGCATCGTCCTTTCCAAACGTAATTTTGAAACCGGTTCCTTCCACTACAATATTATTTCCCTCCTCTTTAGACGTAACAGATGGTAAATTTTTTACTGAAGTTACAGTCCCTTTTTTACTGAAAGGCAACTCGATTTGTTCGTAAGCAGCAATTGTTCCGGCAGGTAAAATTCCTTTCTCTGTTTTTTGTTTGGCGTAAATATTCAGGAAATATTCGGTGGCCGGCTGGATTTCAACATTCAAATCGAGTTTTACTTTTTTGCTTGTATTTGGAGCCAGTTCCAAATCCGAAATTTCTCCGGATTTCAAAATTTGCCCGTCAGCAGTGACTTCCCAATTAAAATTGAAATCTGAAAGATTTGTAAACGAATATTTATTCTGAATTTCAATTTCTCCTGCATTCAGATTGGCGGGTTTAAAGCCGATGTTTTGATATACTTTTCCAACTTCAGTCAATTCAGGTTTAATGGTACGATCAGGATTGATAATTCCATTCAGACAGAAGTTTCCATCGGTTGGAAGAGTGTCGCCACCCAAGTCACCCCCGTAAGCCCAAAATTTATTTCCTGCCGAATCTTTAGTCAAAATGCCCTGGTCAACCCAATCCCAAATAAATCCACCCTGAAGTGAGGGGTATTTTTCAATCACATCCCAGTAATCCTGAAGGTTACCGGTGCTGTTTCCCATGGAGTGTGCATATTCACATTGAATGAGCGGTTTGGTTGGATTGCTTTTGGCGTATTTTTCAAGGTAATTGATTCGTGCATACATCGGGCAATTAATGTCGGTGTTGTCGCCACCATGAGCCTGCTCGTACTGAACCGGGCGACTTTGATCGACCGATTTCAAGTAGGCATAAGTTGCTTCAAAGTTCACTCCGTTTCCGGCTTCATTTCCAAGCGACCAAATGATTACCGATGGTTGATTTTTGTCGCGTTCGAACATGTTGCGCGTACGGAACAAATGCGAAGCTTTCCAAACAGTGTCTTTGGCGAGCGATTTTGGTCCGTAGCCCATTCCATGCGATTCGATATTGGCTTCGTCGACCAGAAAAATCCCGTATTTATTACACAGTTCGTACCAGCGTTCGGGCTCCGGATAATGTGAGGTGCGCACAGCGTTGATGTTGTGCGACTTCATCAGCAAAATGTCTTTCAACATGGTGGCTTCATTCTGCACATGACCGGTTGTGTCGTTGTGTTCATGAAGATCGACACCTTTCACGTTTATGGCAACTCCATTTACAAGCAACTGTGCATTTTTAATTTCTACAGTACGGAACCCAACATCCTGTCGCAGAACTTCGATGACCTTTCCGGATTCATTTTTTAAGGTAATTAAAAGCTCGTATAAGTTTGGATTTTCAGAGCTCCAGGGTTTTGCATTTGGAACCGAAGTTTCAAGGGTAACAGTAACCGGGTCCGATGCTGTTTGAACAGTCTGGTTCAAATCAGCCACTTTGGTATCACCGTCCATTAACGCAGCCTCCAATGTAAGCGTTGGATTTTCTTTTGCCGAATTTGTAACTTCAGCAGAAAGCTTAAATTCTCCGTCCTGATAATTATTCACCAATGGCGAAGAAACTCTGAAATCGCGGATGTGTTGCGGATTTCGAGCCATCAGGAATACATCGCGGGTCATTCCGCTCATGCGCCAAAAGTCCTGATCTTCCAGGTAACTACCGTCGCACCAGCGGTAAACTTCAACAGCCAGCGTGTTGGTTCCTTTTTTCAGGAATTTAGTAATGTTGAATTCCGCCGGTGTTTTACTATCCTGACTGTATCCAACCATTTGTTCGTTTACCCACACATACATGGCCGAACTTACAGCTCCAAAATGGATGAAAATATCCTGACCTTTCCAGTCTTCAGGAATGGTAAACGTACGTTTATAGGAGCCAACCGGGTTGTAATTTTTTTGAATTGTGGGTGGCGTTGCTTCATGAGGATATTGAACGTTTACATAAATTGGCACATCAAAACCTTTCATTTCCCAGTTTGCCGGAACTCCAATGGTGTTCCAGTCGCCGGTGTCGTAATCGTCTTTGTAAAAATAAAACGGCCGAACATATGGGTTGTGCGACAAATGAAATTGCCAGATTCCGTTTAACGACTGAATGTTTGGTGATTTCCAGATGTTGTTTTCCAAAGCCTGAGCGGCGTCAGAAAAAGGAATAAACCAGGCGCGGGGCGCTTCTCTGTTTATCTCATTAACGGCAGGATTTTCCCAGTCGTGCGGGGTCTTGTCTTCATAAGGTTTGTTTGCATACTTGCTCTTGCACGAAGTTGTGCTTACCAGAGCGGCTAAAAGTATAAATAAGAAATACTTCATAAATGAATTGATTAAAGTTAGTTAAGTGGCAATATTTGTTCCCTACCGGTAGGAACTGGTAGGCATGCAAAATTGGAGATATTTCTCCGAATAAGCAAGTTTTATCTTCAAATTTAAGGCACGCTATTTCGTATAAACTTGAAACTTCAATTGGCCATTAGGATTCATTAATATTCCAGACTAATACTTAATTGATAGAAGGTTAGATTTATAATTTCCGGAAATCAATTTTCGTTTTGGCGTGTTTAAAGTTAACTGAAGCTTAAACTATCGTCAGGAAATGCGCCAAAAACCAGATTTGGCTTGTTGCCACAAAAGATTGCTAATTTTGTAGCCTTAATTTGAAAACAATGAAACTTGAAATACATCCCCGGGCCAAGGCCCTGATTTTTGATCTTGATGGCACTTTATCCGATTCACTGCCGGTACATTTGGCGAGTTGGCATGCTGTGTGCGACAAACTGAAATGCAGTTTCGACGAGCGCATTATGGTTGAAATGACGGGAGCCCCCACCAATCTTTTTGCAGAAAGGGTTATTCGCGAACAAAATCTGAATATTGAACCCGAAGTATTAGTTTCGATGAAACAGGAACAGTTTTGGAAAAATATTAACCGCATAAAACCTCACGATGCGGTTGTCAACCTCATGAAAAAAGCACATGGCAGGATTCCGATGTCGATTGGTACCGGAGCCGGCCGCACAAGCGCGATGTTACAGTTGAAAGAATTGAAGATCGAACATTTTTTTGATGCTGTTGTAACTGCCGACGATGTCGACCGCCATAAACCAGAACCCGGGACTTTCCTGAAGTGTGCTGAATTAATGGGCATCGAACCTCAATTTTGCCAGGTTTTTGAAGATGGAGAACTCGGAATGACGGCAGCCAAATCTGCCGGAATGCTGTTGACCGATGTTCGTCCGTTTGTCACTGACCCATTTGCCACTGCCGAAAATTAGGAATCACTTATTCATTGTATGGCGTCTTTCTTTACAGCTTTTCAATCGATTGGCCCATTGTTTTTGGTCATTTTTGCCGGAATGGTTGTCAGTCGCAACAAATCAGTTACAAGCCAATGGCTTGAAATCCTGAATAATTATGCCCTGTGGATCGGGTTTCCAGCATTGATTTTAGTGGCTCTGTCTCGAATCGAATGGGATTTTCAATTGTATAGCGATCTCATTGTTTGGAATTCCGCTCGTCTGGTGGTTTCAATCTTGATAGTTTTGCCCCTGGCCGCGCTATTCAAACTGGGAAATAGGATGCGGCGCACACTTTTTCTAGCCATCTCATTTGGCAATGTAGCTTATCTTGGAATTCCGGTTTTACGCAGTGCTTATGGCGACCCGGTTTTACCCGAAGCTACTATGATTTCGTCGGTTTATCTGTTCTGGCTATTTACACTTGGAATTTTTATGGTGGAGTATTATGGAGATGAAAAAATAAATTTCAAAACACTGCTTTTTAGGTTGCTTAAAAACCCAATGCTCATCGCTGTTTTTATCGGAATAACAATTGCGGTAAATCACATTGAAATTCCTGAAATTGTCATGTCTGGCCTCGATCTGGTGGCAAGTTCTGTTACAGGAGTGGTCCTGTTTTCGCTGGGACTTTTTGTTGGCAGGCATAAGATTGGAAAATTAAATGACTGGTTGCCGGTTTTGGCCTTCAATGTGGTCATCCTTTTCATGCTCCCTTTTGTATTTCATTTGATCTCCGGAAAATTTGTTGATCCGGTAAAGAGCCGAAGCTGGATACTCGAATCGGCTATGCCTTTGGGTTTAACACCTTACGCACTTTGCCTGAAATACAATTTAAATACAGAATTTGCATCAAGAGTAGTGGTGTCAAGTACTTTGCTTGCGTTGCTGAGTTTGCCGCTTTGGTTAGTTTACCTGCATTAAATATTCTCTGAACATCTTTTCGACTTCAAACTTGCTGATTTCCTTACCAATAAAGACAAGCACATTTTCAAGTGGTTCGTATGGATTAACAACCGACCCCTCAGTATAACTTGTCATTCCGCCAACCGACTGAACAATTCCCAGTACCGGGTTATTTTCAAAATTGATAATTCCTTTTATCCTGAAAATATCTTTCCGGTGCATCGATGCAAAATAATTGAACCAGTCGCGAAAATGCGATTCGTTGATAAAACCACCAAATCGAATAGTAAAACTGTGAAAGTCGGAAGAATCAGGCTCGCTGAAGAAAGGTCTGCGGAGTTTCTTTACAAAATCGTCCTGCAACTGAGGCTGAAGTAAGTATAAATGAGCATCCTCTATGTGAGAATAATTGGTTTCAACAATTTGTGCCATTTTGTTTATGGCTGCAATTCTTTTTTTTATCTCAGCAATCACGATCACATCAACTTCATTTACTTTATTTATTACGATCAAATCACTCAGTAAAATCTGTCTTTTTTGCGCATAGCCACCAATGTCGTCAAGAAAATTTAATGCATCAACCAAGCAAATGGTGCCGCTAAATTCAAATGTTTGCTTTAGGATTTCGTCCTGAAAGAACGACTCGATAATTGGCCCAGGATCGGCGATACCAGTTGTTTCAATAATAATTTGTTCCAGATGGCTGTTCTTTTTTATGAACTCCTGAAGGCCAAGCGAAAACTCATTGAAGATGCTGCAGCAAATGCAGCCATTGTTCAGTTCTAAAATGTTTTCAGGCTGATAATCAGTAATTAATCTGGAATCGATTGAAACTTCGCCAAATTCATTTTCAATCAGGCCAATTTTAACATCCTTGTTCACATATAGCAAATTGTTGATAAAGGTTGTTTTGCCGGAACCTAGAAATCCGGTAACAATCATGGCTGGTATTTTTGGTTTGACTGACAAAATTGAATATTTTGAAGTATTAAACTATTCAAATCCTAAAATGTTTGCTGAATAAAGTTAAATCATTTCGCCGATACAATTTTTGATAGTCTTTGTATTTTTATGTTGAGTTCGTATATTTTAAAACAAGTTTTATCGACTTTTTTTTCTGGTTAAGTATCGTGTTCGTTTCGTCAGAATTGCTTAAATTGTAGGAAATTAACCAATTGTAGTACATTTACTATTTGTTTACTATTTAATGACTCAAGCCTGCTTATGAATATTTTTCCAAACTTAAATTTTACATTATGAACAGATTACTACTTGTGTTCGCAGTATTTCTGGCGCTGGCTACGTGTAAGCCAGCCCTACAGAAAGCTCCCAAAATTCCGATGGAAGATTTTTTTAGGAATCCTGAGAAAACCGCTTTCAGGCTTTCGCCAAACGGAGAATATTTTTCGTATTTAGCTCCGTGGGAAAAACGCCTTAATGTATTTGTGCAGAAAATTGGCGCCGATTCGGCGACACGGATTACTTCGGAAACTGCCCGCGACATTGCCGGTTATTTGTGGAAGGGGAATAATCGTATTCTTTTCCTGAAAGATACCGGAGGTGACGAAAATTTTCAATTGTATGGCGTAAATACTGATGGAACGGATTTAAAAGGTTTGACGGTATTTGAGAAAGTTCGTACTGATTTGATCGATGATTTAAAGGATATTGATGGTGAAATCATAGTTGGTTTGAACAAACGAAATCCCCAGGTTTTCGATCCATTTAGGTTAAATGTTGTGACAGGTGAAATGACTCAACTGGCCGAAAATCCAGGAAATATTACCGGCTGGATGACAGACCATGCCGGAAAACTCCGGATGGCCTTTACATCTGACGGAGTGAATACCACCGTTTTGTACCGCGATACTGAGCAGGAAGAATTTCATCCGGTACTGACCACAAGTTTTAAGGAAACCTTGTCGCCTTATATGTTTACGTTCGACGACAAAATGGTTTACGCCGCATCAAATCTGGGGCGCGATAAAACTGCATTGGTAACATTTGATCCGGCAACTGGAAAAGAAACAGAAGTATTGTTTCAAACGGATGAAGCGGATATTGATGGCATCGATTATTCGCGAAAAGACAAAAAATTATTGTCTGTAAGTTGGACGGTTGATAAAGAGAAAGATCATTTTTTTGATGCTGATGCCGAAGCCATGAAAAAAAGTCTTCAGGAAAAACTTCCGGGGTACCAGGTTGCAATTGGCAGCGAAAACAAAGATGAAGATAAATTAATGGTTCGTACCTACAGCGATAAAAGCAGGGGAGCTTATTATCTGTATAACAAGACAACCAAGGAATTAACTAAACTGGCAGATTTAAGTCCATGGTTAAACGAAAGCGATTTGTGCGATATGCAGCCGGTTACCTATACTTCGCGTGACGGCCTCGTTATTCATGGATATTTGACATTGCCGAAGGGTTATGACCCTAAAAATTTGCCGGTTGTCATTAATCCGCATGGAGGTCCGTGGGCACGCGATTATTGGGGATTTAACTCTGAAGTTCAATACCTTGCCAACAATGGATATGCTGTTTTGCAAATGAATTACAGGGGTTCAACAGGTTTTGGAAAGGAATTTTGGGAAATATCGTTTAAGCAATGGGGCAGGACCATGCAAGACGATATATCGGATGGTGTAAAATGGCTGGTCGATCAGGGTATTGCCGATCCAAAGCGTGTGGCAATTTATGGCGGAAGTTATGGCGGCTATGCCACGCTGGCTGGTTTAACTTTAACTCCCGATTTGTATGCTGCCGGCGTTGATTATGTTGGTGTTTCGAACATGTTTACATTCATGAAAACCATTCCTCCGTATTGGAAACCAATGCTCGATATGTTTTACGAAATGGTTGGAAATCCGAAATCTGATAGCTTAATGCTTGCTGAAGTTTCACCGGCATTTTTGGTTGATAAAATTAAAGCGCCTCTTTTTGTAGCTCAGGGTGCAAACGATCCGCGTGTGAATAAGGATGAATCGGATCAGATTGTGAATGCGTTGAAAGAAAGGGGAATTGCCGTTGAATATATGGTGAAAGACAATGAAGGACATGGATTTCACAACGAAGAAAACCGCTTCGATTTTTACCGTGCAATGCTTGCCTTCCTTGATGAGCATCTGAAGCCGCAGGAAAAATAAATAGGATTTAATCCTTTCTTTTAGTCAGGGTTTCACTTTTAAAGTGAAACCCTGACTTGTTTTATATTAACTTTCCTGAAATAATTTTGATGCTTTGTTTGCAGTTGAAAAATAAATTGTATTTTTGTAGAGTGATTAGTCAATCTTTTCAATGGATAAACAGGAACAAATATTAAAAGCTGCACTCAAACTTTTTGTGGAATTTGGCTTTCATGGCACACCAACCAGCCGGATTGCCAAAGAAGCCGGCGTTTCGAACGGAACGTTATTTCATTATTTCAAGACGAAAGACGAGTTGGTTGTTGCTCTTTACATCTACATTAAAAGTAATCTGGCTTCTTGTGTGAGTGGTAAGAAACCTGAAGGTGAAACCATTAAGGCGACTTTTAAACGCGAATTTATATCTACTTTAAACTGGGCGAAAGAAAGTCCGACTGAGTTTCGATTTACGCAGCAATTTATGTCATCGCCTTATTATTCAATGGTTTCGAATGATGAAATTCAGAAGCAGACCAAGCATTTTCTCGATTTAATGCAGGAGGCCATTGATGCAAGGGTTTTAAAACCATTGCCTGTTAATTTGTTGTTTACACTTTTAAGTAGCCACATTTCAGGCATCAACCAATACATTATTTCATCAAATCTGGACGTTGAAAAAGAACATGAGCTGATTAATCTGGCATTTGATCTGATTTGGGACATGATAACTTAAAATTTTTTTGTTGAAATATTAGAGTGATTGATCAATCGAAAAATAAATAAATAATTCAGAAAATATGAAACAAGTAGTTTTAATAACCGGAGCTTCAGCCGGAATTGGAAAGGAGACAGCCAAACTATTGGCTGAAAATGGTTTTATCGTTTATGGCGCTGCCCGTCGCACCGAAAAGATGCAGGATTTGAAAGCTTCAGGAGTGAGGCTCTTAAAAATGGATGTGACCAGCGAAGAAAGCATGGTAAAAGGCATTCAGGAAATTCTGGATACCGAGAAACGGATCGATGTTTTGGTGAATAATGCTGGCTACGGTTCGTATGGTGCGTTGGAAGATGTTCCGCTGTCGGAGGCCCGATACCAGTTTGAGGTGAATATTTTTGGTTTGGCCAGGCTTTGCCAGTTGGTTATTCCAACGATGCGCGCGCAACATTCAGGAAGAATTATCAATGTTTCGTCGATGGGTGGCAGTTTTGGAGAGCCCCACGGTGTTTGGTATCATGCCACAAAATATGCCGTTGAAGGGTTGAGCGATAGTTTGCGCATGGAACTGAAACAATTTGGTATTGACGTGGTTATTATCAAACCCGGCGCAATTTTAACTGAATGGACGGGCATTGCCCGTGAGAATCTGCTGAAAGTTTCGGGAAATACTGTTTACAAAGATTTGGTTCAGAAACATGCCAGAATGTTTGAAAAGGCTGACGGGAAAATGGGGTCGAAACCAATGGTGATTGCGAAAGTGATCAAAAGATCGATCGAGGCACGCCGTCCCAAAACCAGGTATGCTGCAGGTGCCGGAGCGAAACCAATATTATTTTTAAGGTGGCTTTTATCCGACCGAATGATTGACCGACTATTGCTCGGTATGATGAAATAAAATAGAAACAGAACAGAAAGCAATGAATAAACTGAAAGTTATAATTACGGGTTCAACCGGAATGATTGGTGAAGGCGTTCTTCATGAATGTCTGAGTCTTCCGGAAGTTGAAAAGGTTTTGGTGATAAACCGAAGACCTTGTGGTTATTCACACCCCAAACTCAGCGAAATTATCCACAGCAATTTTCAGGATTTTTCAGCTATTGCCGATCGCTTATCGGGCTTCAATGCCTGTTATTTCTGTCTGGGAGTCACGTCAGTCGGCAAAAGCGAGAGCGAATATTCTGCATTGACTTATACTTTAACCCTTGACTTCGCTAAAACGCTTGCAGCGCTCAATCCGGACATGACTTTTTGCTACATTTCCGGAGCCGGGACCGATAGCACTGAAAGCGGAAAACGAATGTGGGCGCGCGTAAAAGGCAGAACCGAAAACGATTTGATGAAGTTGCCTTTCAAACAGGTGTATAATTTCCGTCCGGGTGGTATCGAACCATTTTTGCCACTGAAACCAAGCCAAACCTATTACAAAACCTACAAATACGTGGGTTGGTTATTTTCAATCATGAAAGTGATAGCACCCGGAATGGTTATCAAGTTGAAAGATCTGGCCGTAGCGATGATCAATGCTTCATTAATCGGGTATCCGAAAAATATTCTGGAAATGAAAGACATGAAAGAATTAGCAAAAGCAAACCTGAAAAAATGAAGGCAATGATGATTATCTTTTCAATTTTAATCGTGCTGGCTCTTGGCGTATATCTGTTTATGCAACAGCCGGAATTTGGAAAAGCGCCATCGGGTGAACGTTTTAAACGCATTCAGCAATCACCAGATTATAAAGACGGAAGTTTTCAGAACCAGAGCTTTACGCCGGTCATGCCTGAAAATGTGAGCATGTTCAGGGTAATGAAAGATGGAATGTTTAATCGCAGCAAACGCAATGCTCCAACCGGTTCGTTGCCTTCTAAAAAGACCGATCTGAAAGCTTTGGATCCTGAAAAAGATGTTTTGGTTTGGTTCGGACATTCGTCGTATTTCATGCAAATCGACGGTAAGAAAATCCTTGTTGATCCGGTTTTCTCCGGAAATGCATCGCCGTTTTCATTTATGGTTAAAAGTTTTAAAGGAAGCGACGTGTATGCTCCTGAAGATTTTCCGGAGATCGATTATTTGTTTATTACACACGACCATTGGGATCATCTGGATTATAAAACGATCATGCAACTGAAACCCAAAGTCGACAAAATAATAACAGGTTTGGGCACCGGCGCTCATTTGGAACGGTGGGGTTTTGCTCCAGAAGATATAACCGAACTGGATTGGAATGAAAAAACTGTGACAGATTCCGGCTTTGTGGTAACTGCCACGCCGGGCCGGCATTTCTCCGGAAGAGGTTTCAAACGAAATCAGTCGCTTTGGTGTTCTTTTGTGCTGCAAACTCCATCGAAAAAGATATTCATTGGCGGCGATTCGGGTTACGATACGCATTTTGTAAAGATTGGCGAAGAGCATGGACCTTTTGATTTGGCTTTGCTCGAATGTGGTCAGTACAACCAATATTGGAAGTACATTCACATGATGCCCGAAGAAACCGTGCAGGCATCCATCGACTTAAAAGCGAAAACGCTGATGCCGGTTCATTGGGCCAAATTTGCATTGTCGATGCATGCCTGGGACGAATCGATAGAACGGGCAACCGCAGAAGCAAGCCGCAAAAATGTTCCACTGATTCATCCGATGATTGGTGAGTTGGTTGATTTGAATGATTTTGGCACACAAACCGAATGGTGGAAAGGAATAAACTGATAATTTTGAGATTTCTTCCAATTTGACAAACTCAAATCAATGATAAAGCCAGATTTTAATCCTTTGGCCAGCATCAAAATCCGTCCGATTAAACAATCCGATAATCAAGCTCTGGCCGTAGTTGTCCGAAATACGCTTGCCGAGTTTAAAGCCAATGTTCCGGGGACAGTTTTTTTCGATCCAACAACCGACGCACTCTATGAACTTTTCCGGACACCGAAATCGGCATATTTTGTGGCAGAGAAAGACGGTAAAATTCTGGGTGGCGGCGGAATTTTTCCGACTGAGGGATTGTCTGATAACACCTGCGAACTCGTGAAAATGTATTTGTTGCCCGAAGCCCGTGGAATTGGCCTGGGGCGCACTTTAATTGAAAAATGCCTGGAGACTGCCCGCGAATTTGGCTTTGAACAGGTTTACCTTGAAACCCTCGACGAACTTCATTTAGCCCTGAAAATTTATGCGCGGTTTGGCTTTGAATATTTATCAACTCCGCTCGGACAAACCAAACATTTTGGTTGTGGCCTGTGGATGCTGAAGAAATTGTAGTCTGTATTTTTCACCACATAGGCACATAGAATACAATAGAAAACCCCATATTTCACTTCGTATAAGCCAGATGGTCAGATTTTTAGAATTCTATGTGAACTAAGTGCCTGAGCTTGGTTTCGTTATTCAGCGGGTGACTTCAAGTCACCCGCTGAATATATGGCTGCTACACCATTGTCGTTCCCCTCAGTATGAAATAGATTATCAGGTTTTTATAAAATTCTATGTGACCTGTGTGCCTATGTGGTTCATTCCGCTATTACACCATTGTAGTTATAATCACGGTCAGCGAGACCACCGAAATAAACAGCCAAAGCATCACACCCTGAAACATGGGTTTTAAGCCCACAGATTTCAATAATTCTTTTGTCAACCCAGAGCCAATCAGGAATAAGGTGATTTTTAACCCGGTTTTTGAAATGGCAACAATGACTGACGAAACCGGATGAATGGCCGGTAGGAAGCTGTTTGCCAGCATAGCCACCACAAAAAGGAAAATAAACCACGGAACTTTTACTTTTTTCGACTCACTTTTAAACAGGAACACAGACAGCACTGAAAACGGAATGATCCACAGAGCGCGTTCGAGTTTTATTGTTGTGGCCGTTTGCAAAGCCACCGCGCCATATTTCTGCGCTGCGCCTACTACAGAACTGGTATCGTGAATGGCGATGGCAGCCCACACTCCAAACTGGTGCTGCGAGAGGTGAAACAAATGGCCAATCCAGGGAAACAATAAAAGCGCCAAAGAATTCAGGATGAAAACAGTTCCCAGCGCAGTTGAAATTTGTTTTTCGTTCGAACGTACAATTGTTGAAACGGCAGCAATGGCGCTTCCACCGCAGATGGCAGTCCCCGTGGAAATCAGGTACGAAGTATTTTTTTCAACTTTCAGGAACTTGCCGATAAGCATGCCAATCGTCAATGTTATCGAAATGGAAAAAATGGTGAGCCAAAGTCCCTGTTTGCCCACCTGAAAGGACTGCATCGCATTCATCCCGAAACCGAGTCCGACAACCGAAGCCTGCAGCAGCCAGTGCGTGAGTTTTTTACTGGTTGCATGAAACGGGTGTTTTACGGTTTGAGCAAGCAAAATTCCAAGGAGCAGCGCGATTGGAGTATCAATAAATGGCATGGTGCAGGCCACAATGGCGGCCAGGTAAATAAGCATGGGTGTCTTCATTTTTTCAGGATTTGAATGCTGCAAACCTAGAGATTGCAGGGAGAGCAGTCAAATCATAAAAAATGATGAGCAATAACTAATGGTTATAGTGTTTGTCCGCAAAGTTCAGAAAGAGTTTAGCCAGTCCTGAAGGTTCCGGCCCTTGGGGAGATACAAAATAGAATTGCCGGTCGAATTTAATTTCGGGTGTTTCAACTCTCCTGAAGATATTTAAGTTTAGTTCCTGTTCGATGGCAAAACGCGAAACGATACCGGCTCCATTTCCGGTTTTCAGAAACGATTTAATGGCTTCTGTACTTCCCAAAAACATGATTGCATTGAGATTTTTTGGGCTAATGTGCCGCTCGTGTAAACATCTTTCGATAATCTCCAGCGTTCCGGAACCTCGCTCGCGCAATACCAGCGGAAGTTTCAGAAATTCCTCATTTGAAACCGAAACCGAAATTTTCCGATTTTTTGCAGAGGTAAAAACAATCAATTCATCATTCAGAAATGGCGAATAACGAATATCGTGGTTCCCGGGTTTTCCTTCTACAATGCCAATATCGATGTTAGAATCCAACAGTTGTTGCTCGATAAATTCGGTATTCCCGTTTACCAGCGATAAGTTTATTTCAGGATATCGTTCGTGAAATTTGGCGAGCATTGGCGGAATCACGTATTGTGAAATGGTTGTGCTTGCCCCGATTCGCAAATTTCCTTCGTATGTTCCGCGTAGCTGGTGAAGTTCGAAATTAAGTTCATTGTGCAAGGCCACAATCGAATCGGCGTAATGATGAAAGATTTTACCAGCTTGCGTTAGGTTGATTCTATTCCCAACACGATCGAAAAGCTTGACTTCGAACTCCGATTCCAGTTCCTTAATGTGTTTGGTCACTGCAGGCTGAGTGATGTAAAGTTCGCTGGCAGCTTTGGTAAAGCTCAAATTGTGGGCGACACTCTGAAAAACTCGTAATCTGAAATCAAGCATTTGAAAATTAATTAGTCAGTGATGTTTATGTACTTGTTTCCGATTATACCCTGATATCCATTCGGGCAAAAGGAACAGCATCCATACCAATAAATTCGCCCTTCAGGTATTTAAAATGACCGGTCATAGCAATCATGGCGGCATTGTCGGTGGTAAAAGCAAATTTCGGAATGTGCATTTTCCAGTGACGTTTGGCAGCCATTTCCATCAGTGCATTTCGCAATCCCGAATTAGCCGAAACACCGCCAGCAACCGTAATTTCGCGAATGCCGGTGTCCTTTGCCGCTTTAATTAGTTTGTCGAGCAGGATGTCGATGATTGTTTTCTGTAGCGAAGCGCACAAGTCTGCTTTACGTTCTTCGATAAAATTTTCATTTTCTTTAAGCTGGTCGCGAAGAAAATACAGGAAACTGGTTTTTAATCCGCTGAAACTATAGTCCAGATTGGCAATACGCGGCTTGGCAAATGTAAATGCCTCAGGATTTCCTTCTTTCGCCAGTCTATCTACAAACGGTCCGCCGGGATATGGAAGTCCCATCACTTTAGCGCATTTATCGAACGCTTCGCCGGCAGCATCGTCGATGGTTTGACCAATCACTTCCATGTCGAGGTAATCTTTCACCAAAATAATCTGTGAATTTCCTCCTGAAACCAACAGGCACAGAAACGGAAATTTAGGCGGATCGTAAGGCTGGTCGTATTCCTGAATAAAATGAGCCAGCACATGGGCCTGCAAATGATTTATTTCAATCATAGGCGCTCCGGTTGCCAGCGAAAACCCTTTGGCAAAAGACGTTCCGACAAGCAACGAGCCCAAAAGACCTGGCCCGCGTGTAAATGCAATGGCTGTAATATCTTCATTTTTTATTCCGGCCTGTTTGATAGCCTGATCGACCACGGGCACAATATTTTGCTGATGTGCACGGCTGGCCAGTTCAGGAACCACACCTCCGTATGCTTCATGAACCTTTTGTCCGGCAATTATGTTCGAAAGCAAAAAACCATTCTTAATGACTGATGCTGAAGTATCGTCGCACGATGATTCGATGCCTAAAATCAGGATGTCTTTTTCTTTATTCATTGATTTCAATAAAACGTCTGTCTCTTCGTTAAATTAGTATACAGACTGGTTTTTATCCGTGTATTTGTATTATTTTGTATCAAATTAAGAGCGACAAAATTATCAAAAAATCACTCCAAATAGGACTTTCGTTTCTGGGCATACTTGTTGTCCGGTTAATTTTTATATGGCTTGTCATTCAAAGTCCGCTGGTGCAGACTTTTTTGACAAAAAAGTTAACCGCCATTCTTTCCGAGAAATTCCATACGAATATCACTGTTAAAGGAGTTTCTGTCAAATTTTTCAATAAAATTGTGCTCGAAGATGTACTTGTTGAAGATCAGAAACACGATTCACTTTTGTTTGTTCATGAATTCGAAGCCGGAATAGATTCGTTCAGCATAAAGAAAAGTTATTTCAGGATTGGCAATGTTTCCCTGAATCAACTGGAGATGTCAGTTTCAAACGATTCGACCGGAACCGCAAATTACCAGTTCCTGACCGATTCATTTAAAAGCCAGGATACCATAAAAGCAGGCCGTTCAAACTTTGATTTACAGATCAAAAATTTTGAATTCAACGAGGCAAAAGTAAAATATGCCTGGCACGACAGCACCGGAAACCGTTTGATTGCGCTGGATAATATTTCGCTAGGAGTCTCAGACTTGAAATTTACCGGTAAATCAGCTGCATTTCAGATCAATCAATTTAAGCTAAACAATCACAAAGATTTTGTTTTGGATAGCTTTTCGGTCGATGTTTGTGCTGATGCAGATTCTGTAAGTCTGAAAAATTTGAAACTGCGCACCTTAAATTCTGAAATAACTGAAGCAAACATCCTGATTGACAAAAGCAAAATCGGACCTGATTTAAATTTAAAGAAACTAAAGGTAAATCTCGATCTGCAAAAGTCGGTGGTGAGCCTGAAAGATATTGGGCAGCTCGTTCCTGCGATGCGTGGAATGGACGAAAATATTGAAGTTTCAGGCCAGGTTTCAGGAACTTTAGTCGACCTGAAAGGGAAAAATATTGAGTTGAGTCTGGAACGAAATACAAGGCTGGCTTTTGATTTTTATCTGAATGGACTGCCCGATTTTGCCAATACCTACATGCACATTGATTTGAAGCAGTCATTTGCCGATTTGGCAGAGCTGAGCAAAGTTAAACTTCCGGATAATTTTCCGTTGAAACAAATCAATATGCCTGAGCAATTACTTCAGGCCGGAGTGATAGAATACAACGGAAATTTCACCGGATTTCTCAGTGACTTTGTGGCTTACGGTACGTTCAGGTCGAAGTGGGGCGTAATAACGACCGACTTGTCGTTTGTGCCGTCTGCAGGCGATAAACTCAAAATTAATGGTCGTTTGAAAACCGTAAATTTCAAACTGGGTGCCTTGGCACAAACCGATATGCTCGACGCTATTACGTTTAACGGAGATATAAAAGGCTTGCTGGATCAGCGAAATCAGGATTTTAGTGCTGCTGTGTCTGGCCGAATTGATAGTGTTTTTGTAAACAACTATCAATATACCAATGTGCAATTAAACGGCGATATTTTGAATAAGCGATTCGACGGCAGTTTAGTTGCAGACGATCCAAACCTGAAATTCAAGTTCGATGGTAAGTTCGATTTCAACGTGCCGGTTCCGGAATTTAATTTCAATATGCTGGTTGAAAAGGCAAATCTGAAAGCGATGAATCTGGTTAGCAGATTTAAAGAATCGAATGTGGCATTTACCATGAACGCCAATTTTACCGGAAATAACATCGATAACCTGGCCGGCTTTATTCATTTCACCGAGGGTTTTTATCACAACGAGAATGGTACTTTATCGTTCAATAATTTTAACCTGAAGACTTTTTACGATGATGAACCGGTTTTGCAACTGCGATCCGATTTTCTGGATGCCGATATACGTGGCCGTTACCAGTTGCACAATCTCAACTATTCACTTCAGCAAATTATTTCGCATTATCTGCCATCTTCCGGATTAACTTATGCTTCAGGTAAAACGCAAAATATTTTTGATTTCAGTATTAAACTGAAAGATATAAACCGGTTCACGCAGGTTTTAATGCCCGACCTGAAAATGGAAGCCGCCGAAATAAACGGAAGCATCAATACCGATAAAAATACGGTGACGGTAAATGCAGAATTTCCGGAGATTTTGTATAAATCGACAGCATTTCATAAGTTGACGGTTAATTTAGACGGAGGCTCGCAGCTTTATATGCGGAATAAAGTTGAGGAGATTTCGATGAGCGATCAGTTTAAGATTTACAATTTATCGCTCATATCCGAAGCATCGAAGGATATACTCGATTCGAAACTGGCGTGGAACAATTATGGACCGGTTTCATACAGCGGTTCTGTGAATACAAGCACAAAGTTTTTCAAGCAAAAAAATAGTCCGCACATTGAAATCTCAGTTAAGCCAACGCGTCTTTTTTTAGCCGACAGTTTGTGGCAAATAAATTCATCACTCATAACCATCGATTCTTCTTTGATCAAAGTTAATAAGTTCAGGCTTTCGAGTCGTGCCCAATCAATTACAGCCGACGGATCGATTGATAACAGCCAGGTTAATAAACTAAATGTTGTTTTTAACCAGATCGACCTGAACGCGTTAAACCGCTTTATTGGCGACGATTTGGATTTGATGGGAGAGTTAAATGGCACACTTTCGGTTTTCGATGTATACCAACAAGCGCTTTTTCTTTCGGATTTAAAAGTTGATCGTTTGAGGCTGCTTGGCCAGTCGATTGGCGACGCCAGTATACAAAGTCGCTGGGATCGCGATGCACAGGAGATTGACGCCGATTTATTGGTGAAAACCGATAATAGGAATTCGTTGCATGCTTTCGGGATATACAATCCCGGCAAAGATAGCTTGTCAATTGATGCCAGGTTCGATCACTTTTCGATCCTGATATTGCAACCGCTGATGGGAAGTAGTTTTGCCAATTTTCATGGCGATGCAACCGGCAAAGTGCGCATTTACGGATCGCCCGACCACATCCAGCACGACGGCTCTTTGTATGCGGCCAAAGCCGGACTGATGCTTTCCGAGTTGCAGGTCAATTATAATTTAAACGATTCGATAAAATTTAAAGGAGATAAAATCATTTTTCCTGACATCAGAATTGCAGACGATCTGGGCAATACCGGTGTTTTTTCGGGTTCCATCAAGCACCAGAGTTTTTCGCACATGATATACGACATGACAATTAAGTCGGATCGGATTCTGGCCATAAATACGACTCCGGACATCAATGAAAAATTCTATGGAAAGTTTTTTGCTAGTGGTGTTTTTCGAATAACCGGGCTTGCTGCTCAGGTTTTGCTCGATGGAGTGGTTCGAACAGAAAAAGGAACCGAAATGAATATTTCTCTGGAATATCAGGGCGATGCAACGGAATACGACTTCCTAAGCTTTGTAGATCACGGATTTAAGTCGAAAAAGAAAGCTGTTATGGAGCCCATAGATAATTCTGATTTACAAATGAAATTTAAAGTTCAGGTCACCCCTGAAGCCAAAGCTCAGTTGATTTACAATTCGAAAATCGGCGATGTCATTCGTTCACAAGGCTCGGGAACCATGCAGGTATCCATCGATAACGACAATAATATTTCATTGTATGGCGAATACACAGTCGATCAGGGAGATTATCTGTTTACGCTTCAAAATGTAATTAACAAGAAGTTTGAAATTCAACAGGGCGGAACCATCGAATGGAACGGCGATCCGTATGATGCAACCCTCAATTTGAATGCGATATACAGGCTAAAAGCTTCACTGAAAGAACTTTTTGCCAATACAATTGATAATGTTGATTTTACGCAGCGCCTTCCGATACTTTGTAAAATAGCGCTTTCGAAAAGTCTAAACAATCCTGACATTAAATTTGACATTGAGTTGCCAACTGCCGAGGACCGTATCAAAGACGAAGTCCGTCAGTACATCAGTTCCGACGAAGACATGAACAAACAGATATTATCTTTGTTGGTTTTGGGAAAGTTCTATACTCCTGAATATCTTCGCGGAACATATACCGGAGTAAACAATAACCTGGTTGGCACAACAGCAAGCGAATTGTTTTCGAATCAGCTTAGTAACTGGCTATCGCAAATCAGTAGTGATTTTGATATTGGTGTGAATTATCGTCCCGGGAATGAGATTACGAACGACGAAATTGAATTGGCTTTAAGTACGCAAATGTTTAACGATCGGGTTTCGATAAATGGTAATATTGGAAACAATTCGTCGCAACGTACAAATGCCAACAACAACGGATTGGTTGGCGATGCCGATGTAAACGTTAAGCTGACTAAAAGTGGCAAACTCCAGTTGAAGGCATATAACCACGCCAATAATAATTTGATTTACGAAACATCGCCATATACTCAGGGAGTTGGAATTTCTTACCGCGAAGATTTTAACGATTTTCAGGAGTTGCTACAAAAAATGAAAAGCATCTTTCGCCGGAAAAAAGACAGCACTACCAAATAAGTTAATAAATGGTAAAATTTATAATCGACCCGATTAAGTAGGTAAATTAGACTGTGGTTAATCGAATGAAAATTATAAATTTACCTGAATTCAAATTATCTAACTAAAATCCTGACATATGTTTATACTAATGGTGGTCATTTTCATTCTGGGTTATGTAGCTATAGCCCTGGAACATCCTCTTAAAGTTGATAAAGCAGCATCGGCACTTATTTTAGGGACTCTCGTTTGGGTGGTTTATATGTTTGGTGCCGAACATATTCTCAGTTTCGGTTACAGTCATTCATGGAAAGAATTTCAGGAATTATACCCTGCGATGCATGGCGTTGAGGCGGTTCATCACTTTATTGTAGAGTATGAAATTATTAGGCATGTAGGCGAAATTGCCGAAATCCTGTTTTTCCTTTTGGCAGCAATGACCATCGTTGAATTTGTAGATCAGCACCAGGGATTTAAAGTTATAACCGACAAAATAAACACGACCAGCAAAGTAAAATTACTTTGGTTGCTTAGCTTCCTGACATTCTTTATGTCAGCGTTGTTAGATAACCTGACCACCACGATAGTTATGGTTGCATTACTCCGGAAATTGGTCTCAAATAAAGAAACCCGCTGGTTCTTTGCGAGTATGGTTGTTTTAGCTGCCAATGCCGGTGGTGCCTGGTCGCCAATTGGCGATGTTACAACCATTATGCTTTGGATCGGAAATCAGATTACTGCTGCACGAATTATTGAAGGAGTATTTATTCCTAGCCTGGTTTGTATGGCTATTCCGCTTGTAATTTTGTCGTTTTCGATGAAAGGAAATGTCGTACGGCCACATTTGAACAGCAGTGATAAGGAATTTTCAAAATCATCCGAGCGACTAATTATGTTAGTGCTGGGAATTTCCGGTTTATTGTTTGTCCCGATTTTCAAAACGGTTACTCACCTTCCTCCATATATGGGAATGTTGTTGTCGCTGGGCGTTATTTGGGCAGTATCCGAAATTATGCATCGCAATAAACCCGATGAAATTAAAAATAAACTGAAAATAACAGCTGTATTACGAAAGGTTGACACTCCAACGGTTTTATTTTTTTTGGGAATATTATCAGCAGTCGCAGCACTGCAGTCGGCAGGGCAATTGTCATTATTGTCACAGGTTCTCGACGAAAAACTAGGCAATGTTAAGATGATCGCCCTTGCTATTGGTGTTCTTTCTTCGGTTGTCGATAACGTTCCTCTGGTAGCTGGTGCAATGGGGATGTACCCGATTTCAGTTGCCGGAACTACCGGATATTTGGCAAATTTTGTTCAGGATGGTGTATTTTGGGAATTTTTGGCTTACACAGCAGGTACTGGTGGAAGTATGCTTATCATCGGTTCAGCAGCCGGTGTTGCGGCTATGGGGCTCGAAAAAATTGACTTTATCTGGTACCTGAAAAAAATCTCGTGGCTTGCTTTGGTAGGCTATTTGGCAGGCGCTGCAATATACATGATCGAGTTTTAGACAAAGAAATCTTAATTAAATAAATTGTATTTTTGCGGGGCATACTATTTGTGTAGTGTGCCTCGTTTTTATATGGTTGACTTAAAACAAAATGCATATGTTGAATTTTATATTGTTACAAGCTGGTCAAAATTTAACCGAAGGAACAACGACGGTTGCTAAAGCTGTTCAGGCAGAAGGAATTAAATTGGGTTTTATCGATCTGGCCATGAAAGGTGGACCATTGATGATTCCAATTATTTTACTCTCATTTATTGCGGTTTTCATCTTTTTCGACCGTTACATTGCGATTCGAAAAGCTGGGAAAATGGATTCCAAATTAATGGACCGGGTGAGGAAGTATATTCTTGACGGAAAAATTGATTCGGCATTGACCCTTTGCAGCAGTGAAAATACACCAACTGCGCGGATGATCGAAAAAGGAATTTCGCGCATTGGCCGTCCAATGGCCGATGTAACCACTGCCATTGAGAATGTTGGAAATCTTGAAGTTTACAAACTGGAGAAAGGACTCCCGGTGTTAGCCAGTGTTGCCGGTGGAGCTCCTATGCTCGGGTTCCTTGGAACTGTAACCGGTATGATTTCTGCTTTTTACGATATGGCCAACGCAGGTAATAATATCAACATTACATTATTGTCATCAGGTATTTATCAGGCTATGGTAACAACGGTTGCCGGACTGATCGTAGGTATTGTAGCCTATTTTGCTTACAATATTCTGGTTACCAATGTTGAGAAAGTAGTGTTTAATATGGAAGCTGCAACCAGCGATTTTATGGATATGTTGAACGAACCTGCAAAATAATTAAGCAACCATGGCTTTAAAACATCGAAATAAGGTGAATGTGAGTTTTAGTATGGCTTCGATGACTGATATCGTTTTCCTGTTGCTGTTATTCTTTATGATTACATCGACAATGGTTGCACCCAACGCGCTCAAATTGCTGCTTCCACAAAGCAATAATCAAACAGTTGCCAAGGCCATTACAACCATATCGATAACTGCCGATCTGAAATATTACATCAACGAAGATGGCGATTTGAAAAGGGTAGCATTCTCAGAAATTGAACCTTTTCTACAAAAAGTAATTAAGAAGGATGATGAAACTTATATTGCGCTTCATGCTGATAAATCAGTCCCGATTGAATATGTTGTGAAAATAATGAACATTGCCAAAAACAATGAAATCAAAATGATCCTTGCAACAGCGCCGGAAGAATAATGAGTTATTTCAATGAACATAGAACAGGTTTTGTTGGCACTATAATTACACATGCTGTTATTTTAGCGCTTCTGCTTCTGTTTGGTTTTTTTACGCCTCTTCCCTTGCCTGAAGAAGAAGGTATTCTGATCAATTTTGGAGATTCGGAAACTGGAATCGGTCAGGAGGAACCTGCGCCGAGCGAGTCAGCACCGGTTAAAACTCAGGTAGAAAAGAAAGTTGAAGTAAAAACGCCTCCACCGCCTCCGGCAAAAAAAGTTATTGCTCCGGCGAAGAAGGAACCTGTTATGACTCAAGACCTGGAAAAAACTGCGGCCATTGAAACCGCAAAAAAGAAAAAGGAAGCAGACAAGGCTAAAGAACTTGAAACCCAAAAAATCCAAAGAGAAAAACAGCGGCAGGAAGCTATTGAAAAACAGCAGCAAGTAGAAGCCGAGAGAATTAGACAAGCCGAGATTGCCCGCCAGAAAAAAGAGGAAGAGCAACGACTGGCACAGATTGCTGAGGAGCAACGAAAGGCTGGTGAAATAAACAACCGTGCAAAAAATGCTTTTGGCGGATCGGGAAAGGGAAATTCTGATTCGAAAAGTACGGGCCAGGGTGTGACTTATGGCGCCGGCAATCAGGGAAGCCCGCAGGGCACAGCAAATGCTGAAAAATACGGCACCGGAGGTGGAGTGGGGAATGGACCTTCGTATAGCCTCGACGGGCGAAGAGGAGTTTCGTTACCTAAACCTTATTACCCCGGAAATGAGGAAGGAATTGTAGTCGTTCAGGTTACTGTTGATCGTAACGGCATGGTTACCAAGGCTGAACCCGGCGTGAGGGGGACGAACACCGCAAATTCGGAATTGATTTCAGCGGCGAAGAAAGCTGCTCTTCAGGCAAAATTTAACGTCGACCAATCTGCTCCAGCTTTCCAAATCGGAACCATAACCTATCACTTCAGGCTTGATTAGTTTCAATAATAATCCCTAAAACTTGATTTGGAGAAATAAAAACAGGTAATCAGGTTTTACCCCGATTACCTGCCTTAAATATTCTGTCGAAATATTTCCTTTCCGTTTAACCTAAAGTATAGCCTTCGCGATATTCGTACGAAAGTAGTTTCGTGGCGGCTCCGTCAACATCGTCAACAAAAGTTTCGGTTGCCGGATCCCATTTAATGGTACGTTTCAATTCGCAGGCAATGTTCCCGAGGTTGCAAACTGTACAACTGCTATGACCAATTTCGACGGGAACAACCGGATCTTTGTGCTCGCGAACCGACTCAATGAAGTTAACCTGATGAGGAATTTTTGTTTCATACGGACCGGTATCTCCTTCAGCACTTGGAGGTGGAAGGAACTTGTCATCCGAAGCTTTAAATTTACCCCGGGAAACTTCGATCCAGCCATCTTTTCCGATGAATTTTACACCCTTGGTTTTTTCTTCATCAAAAGGTTCTGAAGTCATGACCACACCATTAGCGTATACGAATTGCATATATTCAGTTCCGTCGCCAATGGGTGAAATTTCAACCGGGCCGTTTTTATCCATACCAAGTCCCCATTGAGCAATGTCGAACATGTGAGCGCCCCAGTCAGTTGTAAAGCCACCACCCATTTCTTTGTACCAGCGCCATGCACCCCAAATATCTTCATCTTTTTCAGGATCGAGTGTGATAGGCGGATCTAATTCGTGATTGTAATGAATCGGATTTGGAAGCGATCCTAACCACAAATCCCAGTTCAAATCTGCTGGAATTGGTTCTTCAGGAAGATTGTACGGAGTTGGAGGAGCGCCAACATAAGCCTGAACGCGCTCTATTGCGCCAAGAGCGCCAGTTTGAACTAAATTTACGGCATGCTGGAAATTTGGGTCAGAACGTTGCTGGCTTCCAATTCCAAGAATACGGTTGGTTTCGCGAACCACTTTGCGTAATTCCTGACCTTCTTTAATGGTGAAAGTCATTGGCTTTTCAAGATAAACGTCTTTTCCGGCTTTACAGGCAGCTATGGCAACTCTTGCGTGTGAATGGTCGGGAACTGCAATTACAACGGCATGAATGTCGGGTCGGCTAAGCAAATCTTCAAATTTTTCGTAAGTCTGATATTCAGCTTCCTTTCCTGCTTTTTCATAGAATTCTTTGACGCGTTTTTCAAAGCGCTGACGTTTAACACCGTAAACATCGCAACCGGCAACAACTTTTACTCCCGGAATCTGGAGGAATCCGTTCATCAGGAACATAGACTGGCGACCCATGCCGATAAACCCTAATCTTAAATCAGTGTCGGCTACCTTTTGTTTGCAGGCTGCCAACGACGAGAACATGGCAACTCCAGCTACACCAATAGCTGCGGTTCCAAGAAACTGGCGTCTCGAAACGCCCTTTTTAAGTTGATTTTCCATTTGAATAATTTATGTGTATTAGTTAGATGAATGGTTTTTAATTGTAAAAAATACCATTTGGGTTTATTCAGGCAAGATAAAAAAAATATAAATATCAGACATAAGGCTGCGCCATGTAATTAAAATTCATATTTGCCTGAAATGGTTATTGATTGTGTGCGAACAGACGGTGCCAAATGATTGTTGTACATGCGGCAATAAGGTATATGCAATGCATTACCGAATTACAAAGCAATTAAAAATTCATGTTTTTACTGAATTTATGCGTCAAGCTTACTTTTTTTTTTGATTTTTGTGAAGTTTTGAAACGAAAGCATCTATGGAAAAATATATAAATCTGCTGAAATCATTAATTTCTGTTTCGTCATTGAGTCGCAATGAACAAGAAGCCGCTCAGATTATGCGCGATTTTTTCTCAGAATCGAATGTTCAGTATGATTTGAAACTGAATAATACGTGGGTAAGAAATAAATTTTGGCAAAACGGACTTCCGGTAATTCTCCTGAATTCGCACATTGATACCGTAAAACCTGCAAGTGGATACACGCGAAATCCCCTTTCTCCGGATATTGAAAATGGCATTCTTTATGGACTGGGAAGTAATGATGCCGGTGGTTGCCTTGTCACTCTTCTGGCTGTTTTTATGCACTTTTATCCACAGTCAAAATTGCCTTTTAACCTGATTTATGCTGCAACCGCTGAAGAAGAAATTTCAGGGGTGAACGGCTTGGAATGTATTTTGGCTGAATTGGGACCACTTGATCTGGCAATTGTTGGTGAACCTACTAAAATGCAAATGGCTATTGCTGAAAAAGGGCTGGTGGTTTTAGATTGTACAGCTCACGGGAGGTCGGGCCATGCAGCTCGTGAAGAAGGCGAAAATGCACTCTATAAGGCGATTGACGATATAGAAAAAATCAGGAATTATAAGTTTGAAAACATTTCTGAAATTCTGGGTGCCGTAAAAACGACGGTAACCATCATAAATGCAGGTTCGCAGCACAATGTTGTTCCCGATCGTTGTACTTTTGTAGTTGATGTGCGAACCAATGAGTTTTATTCCAATCAGACTGCTTGCGAAATTATTAGTCAGTTGATTGAATCTGATGTGGTTCCACGTTCGTTCCGGTTAAATTCCTCCGGAATCCCGGTCACTCACCCTTTAGTCCAACGCGGAATAAAGCTCGGGCTTACTTATTACGGGTCTCCAACAACTTCCGATCAGGCGGTAATTCCTTATCCCTCAATAAAAATAGGTCCCGGTGATAGTGCTCGCTCGCACATGTCCGACGAGTATATCTATATTTCTGAAATGGAAGAAGGATTCGATATATATGTCTCTTTATTAACTGGTCTCCAGCTCAAATAAAAAAAGAGACCTGTCCCCCAACAGGTCTCTCATGAAAAGCTTCAGAAAATTCCAAAGCAAACTTTTTTATTGGCCAACCTCCTGATTCATTCATAATGTCAGGAGAAGTTGGTTTAATCACTTTCTGCGTAAGCCATTTCATTGTGTTGTGAAATATCCAGCCCGGCAATCTCTTCTTTTTGTGTTGCACGGATCCCCCAGAATTTATCGACAATTTTAAATATAACAAACGTCATAATTCCTGAGAAAACTATCGTTACTGCAGTAGCAATCAGTTGAATCCAAAGCTGCTTCGGGTTTCCGTAGAACAAGCCACTGGCCGATGCTTGAATGGCGGGTGTGGCAAATAACCCGGTTGCAATCGCGCCGAGTATTCCACCAATTCCATGAACACCAAAAGCGTCAAGTGAGTCGTCGTAACCATATTTGTGTTTTACAACGGATACCATAAAGAAACATACCAAAGAAACAAGGACTCCAATTGCAACAGCACCGGCAACACCAACAAATCCGGCTGCAGGCGTAATAGCCACCAGTCCACCAACTGCTCCGGTACAAATTCCTATTACCGTTGGTTTTTTATTAATTGTCCAGTCAAGTAATACCCATGTAAATGCGGCTGTTGCGGTTGCTATGTGTGTTGAAAGAAATGCGCTAATTGCCAGTCCATCAGCAGCTAATCCGCTTCCGGCGTTAAAACCAAACCAACCAAACCAAAGCAGAGCGGCGCCAATTACCACAAGCGGTATATTGTGCGGCGCTGTTGGGTGATTGTTGTAATTCCGGCGACTTCCTACCATCAGGGTCATAACTAGTGCAGCAATACCTGCATTAATGTGTACGACTGTTCCCCCTGCAAAATCGAGAGCGCCAAGTTTGAAAAGCCAACCGTCGGCCGACCAAACCCAGTGAGCAACCGGATTGTAAACAAAAATGGCCCACAAAACAGAAAATATAAGGAACCCACGGAACTTGATTCGTTCAGCATAAGCACCGATAATCAAGGCGGGTGTTATTACAGCAAACATTCCCTGGAACATCACGAATAGCAAGTGAGGTATTCTGGCTGTTTCTTGCGAAATATAGTAAGGGCTAACGTCAGTTATACCAATTCCATTCAGGAATGCCCAGTGAAACCCACCAATAAAAGGTGCCAGAAAACCTGATGATGAACTAAAAGAAAGGCTATATCCGAAAAACACCCATTCGAGTGAAATTACCGCAGTCAGGATAAAGCACTGCATCAGAATGTTCAGAACGTTTTTCTGGCGAACCAGTCCTCCGTAAAACAATGCAAGTCCCGGAATTGTCATAAGCATTACCAATGCTGTTGCAACCATCATCCAGGCTGTATTTCCCGAATCTATATATGGTGTTGCAGAGGCAGTGGAGTCCTGCGCGAAGAGTATGGAAGGTGCAAGTATAGCCAGCAAGGCCAGACTAAAAATTTTTATTTTGAATCTCATTTTTATAGGATTATTTGTAAGCGTATGGGTTATTTGTTGTAGAGCGATTCATCGCCACGGTCTTGCGTCCGTATACGAATGGATTGGTTAATGTCACTTACGAAAATCCTGCCATCGCCGCTTTCACCTGTATATGCAGATTCCAGAATGGCATTGATTGATTTTTCAACATTAATATCGCGAACAACAAACGAAATGTAAATACGGGCTACCGAATTTACATCGTAGGCAATACCTCTAAAGATTAATCCTTGTCTGGCCGTTCCCTGACCCTTTACATCCCACCAGGATAGAAAGTCGATATCAGCATCATGAAGGGCTGCACGCACTTCTTCAAATTTGGTTTTTCTTACAATGGCTTCAATTTTCTTCATAACAATAAAATTTGAGTTGTTAAAACAAGAATGGGTAGTTCCTGAATGTATAATTTGATTTTTTATTCGTCGGCCAAAAATATAAAAAAAACAAAAGCATGCATAAAAAATAGGGTTTATTGATGTAAAATGTGTAAATAGACTAAAATAACCCTTAAATAAATCGATGTTATCGTGTTAAAACTATAAAATATCAAAAGATCTTTGATATTTTATAGTTTTAAATTTAAGAATTTACATTAGGTTATAAAAATAAAAAAGAGACCTGTCCCCCAACAGGCCTCTTAGTGAAAGCAACAAATTTAATTGTTGAAGAAAATATTAATTGTAAGCACTTTCGCCATGTTCGTAAATGTCCAAACCTTCTTCTTCTATACGTTTTGGAACTCTTAATCCAACTGTTGATTTTAATATTTTGAAAAGAATAAAACCAGAGACAAAAGCGAAAACAGCAACAGCAGCAACACCTATAACCTGCGTCAACAGTAAGGAAGCGCCTTTACCGTATAGTATACCACCACTTTCAGAGAACACTCCAACCAGGATTGTTCCTAATCCTCCGCAAACACCATGAACAGATACTGCACCTACTGGATCATCAATTCTTAATACATTATCGATGAAAGTTACAGAATAAACAAGAACAACACCTGCAATAATTCCTATTGCGATCGCACCTGAATCAGATACCGCGTCGCAACCTGCAGTGATTGCAACCAACCCTGCAAGAGCACCATTGAGTGCAAAGCTTAAACTTGGTTTTCCCCATCTCATCCAGCTTATTGCTAATCCCGCTAAAGCACCTGCAGCACCTGCTAAGTTGGTTGTTACAAATATGTGAGAAATAGCATCGGCATTTGCTGTTCCAGAGGCTGCTAACTGCGATCCGGGGTTGAATCCGAACCAACCTAACCAAAGGATAAATACACCCAATGTTCCATAAGGAATGTTGTGACCAGGAATAGCATTTACTTTTTTACCATTGTATTTTCCAAGACGTGGACCCAAAGCTAATGCTCCGGTTAAAGCTATTACCCCACCAAGCATGTGAACCACTGTTGAACCAGCAAAATCGTGAAATGGAGTCGCCATTTGTGACAACCATCCACCACCCCAGATCCAGTGACCCGATGTTGGATAAATAACCGCAGAAATAATCAGCGAATAAATCAGATATGTCTTAAATTCAGTACGTTCAGCCATTGCTCCCGAAACAATAGTTGCAGCTGTAGCAGCAAATACTGTCTGGAAAATGAGGAAAGCCTCTCCGGGGATCGCTCCACTCCATCCACCTTTGAAGAAAAGATCAGGAGTGCCGATGAATCCGCTAATGTCGGTACCAAACATTAAACCAAAACCAAGTGCCCAGAAAATGATTGCACCAACGGCAAAATCCATTAAGTTTTTGTACAAAATATTAACTGTATTTTTTGAGCGCGTAAAACCAGCTTCAACGAATGCAAAACCAGCCTGCATAAAAAATACGAGGGCAGCTGTTATTAAAACCCATACGGTATCGATTGAGCGAGCCATTTCGGCAGCTTGTGTCGCTAAACTATTGAGTGTTACTTCGTCCATGATTGTATATTTTTAGTTTTTTATATTAAACTTCTTTCCCTTTAATGAATAATGCTTCGTCTCCAAATTCTCCGGTGCGAATACGGTATGATTCGTCAATTTTTGAGACAAATATTTTCCCGTCACCGATTTCGCCGGTTCTGGCTGATTTCATAATGGCCAAAACGGTTTTTTCAACATTTTTATCACGCACGATAATGGAGAGAATCGTTCTTTCAATGGTGCTTGTGTCATAGGCAACACCTCTATAAACACGGCCTTCCCTGGTCTGACCAATTCCGCGTACATCCCAGAAAGAGAAGAATTCGATACCTGCTTCGTTGAGGGCTTCTTTTACCTCTTCAAATTTGGTTTTGCGTATAATAGCTTCAATCTTTTTCATATCTAGTGATTTAATAATATTTTTATTTGCTTGGTTTATAGAGTGATACCTACTACGATGTTAAACTGTTCGGTAGACGGATTGAGAATTACAGCACCTGTCACAGGGATTGAAAAGCTATCGGAAAATTTAAGCTCTTTCGAAGTTTTGATGCCTAAGTTACAAACATTGAATTTTTCGTCCTTTGTATAGGCGCCATCTCCTGCTCCGGCAATTAGGTTAACCGGGCCAACTGCAAGACCAGCTTCAAGATATGTATCGTTCGAATTGGTCATGTAAGCTCCAGCCAAAGAGAAATTACCAAGTCCTAAAGTTACCATCGGTTCAAAATAGTGTTGATTTCCATCAAAATACTTTGAATCTGCGGTTGGGAAGAAGTAGTCAGTAACTGTGAAGGTTAATGTACTTTTTTCACCTAGATCGAAACCATAACTTGCAAAGAGGTCTGTTTCCATGTATGGTTCGGTAGTAGCATCACTTCCACTAATTGAGAATGAACTGCTGGCAAAGCTGTAAGCACCCCAAGCACCAATTGTAAAGCCACTGTTGCTATAGCTCAATGTAGGCTGCAAAGATGGACCTGATCCGAATTTAGTGCCGCGCCATACATAAGTGTTGTACAAATCTACTCCAGTACTCCATGAACTTTCGTCTTGTGCTTTTACATTCAAGGTGCAAATCGCCAGAAGTGTAAAAACAATGAGGGTAATTTTCTTTTTCATGTTACTTAATTTTTAGTGATTAACTTTTATTTATTTAAATACATCTTGCTTTTGTAAAACAGAGGGGTATTCATATAATTCATTATTTTTTTGAGTAGCCCCTTTTTCATCGAATCGCTTGGTCAAAAGTAGAGATTATTTTGAAAGCGGAAGTAGCAAAAAAGGGTCATTTGTCTAAATTAAAGATTAATTAACAATGAAAAAGCTTAAAAAATAGGGGTAAAACTAAAAAAATGATAGAAAAATAGACAGTGTCGTGTTAAAAAATGGGGGTGTATTGTAAAAAATATAAAAATCATTAGCTCCTAAGCTAAATATAAGTATGTGGTTTTCAAATAGTCATATAAATATCTGTTTGGTTGCAAAAAGATTTTAAATGTGTTTAATATCTGGAAAAATGGTATTAAATAGAAGCGAAAAATAAAATAGTGTAAAAAGTGGAATGGTTTATATTAATTTAATATCCGGGTCCAATTTTTATTAATATTATGTTCTTTTTGGAAGTTTCATTCAAATTGCTTTGACCCTATCTTCTTAATAATTTTTGCAACTTGAGTAATAAATTCATCGAAAATTTAATTGTGGCGACATATTTCATACAGAACTTAGCTATTCGGTTTTCAGAAATAATTCAGGCCGGAATAGCCAAGATTCTATTTTGCGGTGTTTCTGAAAAAGTAAAAGTCCAAAAACTACAGTTTTTTTATCTTTGCTCACTTTTTATTCTTATTCAGTAATGATGATGTCAATTTTCCGGAATCAAATTGGGCGTTTGTTTAAGTATTTCATTTTTTGGATGATTTATTTCTGGATTGTCAAAGCCCTATTTCTGATATCAAATTTTGGATTAAGCAAAACTTTATCATTTGGTGAGATATGGGGAATATTCTGGCACGGTTCAAAAATGGATATTTCTACTGCTTGTTATTTGCTTGTAATACCAGGATTGTTGATTGCATTTCGTTTTCTATTATCTGTTCGGTTCATTGATACATTTGTCCGATTCTATACCATTGTTTTTATAGTTGTGGCTTCATTTCTGGTTGTTCTCGATTTGGGGCTCTATCCACACTGGGGAACGCGCGTAAATATTACAGCATTCAATTATATCGACGATCCGGTAGCCATGTATGCTTCAATTTCTATTAAGGACATAGTTTTTGGCTTGCTTTTATCTGGCGGGCTCATTGCTGTTTTTATAATATTTTATAAAAAGTTATTTCCTGAAGGAATTGTCGTTAAGGGTAAACCGCAATGGTTTTATTACCCGGTGCAGTTGTTTTTTGTTGCGGCGCTAATTCTGCCAATTCGGGGAGGCCTCGACACTTCGCCATTAAATCTGAGCTCGGTTGCATTCAGTACAAAACTTTACGTTAATCAGGCAGCTTGTAACTATTTATGGAATTTTGGGAAATCGGTCGAAAAGCGTAAACGCTTCTCAAATCCATGTGAATATATGCCAAAAGAGGCGAGTGTACGCGTTTTTAATACATTTATGAAAGCTGATACAATTGTAAACAGGCCGAAATTGTTAAGGTTAAATCCCGAACAGCAACCCAATGTTATTCTGGTTATTCTTGAAAGTTTCTCGGATAAAGTCATTGCTCCTCTTGGCGGAATGCACGACGTAGCTCCAAATTTAGATTCACTTTGTACTAAAAGTACCGTCTTTACTTCATTTTATTCCACCGGGAATCGATCTGATCGTGGAATTTCTGCGGTTTTAGGTGGATACCCTTCTTTGTTGAGTACTTCCATCATGGTTTATCCTGAGAAATCACGAAGCCTGACTTTACTTCCGGAGTATTTTAACCGGCACAATTATCACACTTCATTTTATTATGGAGGCGACATAAATTTCTATAACCTGAAAACATTTGTGCTTCAGGGAAACTATAGCACAATAGTTACGAAATCCGATTTTCCTTCTGAACTCGGCCGGATGTCAAAATGGGGAGTTCCCGATGGGTTTGTGTTTGAACGAGCTCTCGAAGATTTGAAATCGGAGACAACTCCGTTCATGAAAACAATTTATACCATTAGCAGTCACCCTCCGTTTGATGTTCCGTTTTCAAAAATCAAGGGAAATGAAATTCAGGAGAAATACCTGAATTCCGTAGCTTACACCGACTCGTGTTTAGGCGCCTTTATTCGCGGACTTCAGAATTCGCCGCTTTGGGATAATACATTATTAATAGTAACCGCCGATCACGGCACAATGGAGCCAGGACCAACCGATATAACTGATCCGGCATCATACCGCATTCCGTTAATTTGGTCGGGTGGGGTAGTTGATTCGGTTCGAAGGATTGATAACATTACAGCGCAGATTGATTTCGGTACTTCACTTGTCCACCAATTAGGCTGGGAAACAGATTCTACGCGGTTTTCCCGAGATTTTTTTACGGCTCATCCGCATGCCATTTACATGCTTGATTCAGGTTGGGGTTACATTGTTCCGGACGGATGTTTTTATTTCGACCAGAATTCGATGGATTTTGTTCCCAAACCTGCGCCTGATAACAAAGTTGATTTAACTTTTCCCAAAGCATACCTTCAGGTTTTACACGATGATTTTATAAATCGGTAATGTTCTGGAATATAATTCATAAACCAAAAATTTGACTGATATAAATACAATGAACCAACCCAAAGAGAAAAAGATATTCCTGATTATAAATAAGTTTGCGGGTCATAAAGTGGGAGAACGAGCCGTTGATGTAGTTGTTCCACTCTTGAAAAAAAACAACTGTATTGTTGAATATTCGTTTACAAATCATCCGGGACATGCAACTGAACTGGCGCAAAAAGCTTCGTCTGATGGGTTTGAGTTGATTGTGGCTGTGGGGGGTGATGGAACCGTAAATGAAGTTGCTCAGGGATTAATTGGAACTAAAAGTATAATGGGAATTATACCGATGGGCTCGGGAAACGGATTGGCGCGTGAACTTGGCATTTCGATGAATATTCATAAGAGCGCCGGTACTTTAATTAACGGGAATACGCTGGAACTCGATGTTTGTCGTTTGAATAAGCAACGTTTTTTATGCACAAGTGGAATTGGTTTTGATGCCCGGATTGCTTACCTGATGGGAAAAGCTTCGAAACGT
Organism: Prolixibacteraceae bacterium; assembly: GCA_963677955.2. Taxonomy (GTDB): domain Bacteria; phylum Bacteroidota; class Bacteroidia; order Bacteroidales; family Prolixibacteraceae; genus Aquipluma. The sequence continues at coordinate 71,700 of CAXXQR010000001.1, read as the reverse complement.
GGATTTTTTAAATATGTTCAGCTTGTTTTACAGGAAAGCATAGTTTATAAACCAATTGACATTCGGATGAAAATTGACGGTGTCGTACTTGATCGAATGGTTTTTCTGATCACTTTTGCAAATGCCTCACAATTTGGTAATAACGCTTTTATTGCACCAGGTGCAAGCATGACTGACGGATTAATTGATGTGGTGGTCGTTAATAAATTCAGTAAACTCTGGATGCCGGTTTTCGCAGTCTCACTGTTTTCGAAATTGATACCCAAACTTCCGTTTGTCGAAACGTTTAAGGCAAAACATGTTGAACTTGAGTTAGCCGATACACCTGTGTTTCACTTCGATGGTGATCCCGGAAATTTGAATATTCCGGCCCAAATATCATTAGATCCCCTGAAAATTTTGGTGAGAAGCGGAAAATAAAGTTAAATGCAGAGTGTTCCGGTTAAGCTCAATACATTACGAATTATACCATTCCAGTATTTTTTCAATCTTTTCATCCAGTGGCATGTATCCGTCGAGCCAACGGATTTCTGTTCCTTGTTTTTCCATCCGGCGAAACCAGGTCATCTGGCGTTTGGCAAACTGATGAATCGCTACATTTAATCCCTCAAACATTTCCTGGTAGGTAAGCTGGCCAGTCAAATGCTGAGTCATATATTTATATTCGAGTCCGTAATAGGTGAGTTGTTCAGGCGTTAATCCACTATTGAGCAATTGTTGAACTTCGTCGAGCATTCCTTCTTTCAATCGTTGTTTCAATCGGCTTGTGATGCGCTTCCGGCGTGAGTCTCGATCAAATTTAACGCCAACCACTAAACTCCGGATGTCAGGCATTCCGGTATCAATTTCAGGATGAGTGAGGTAATATTCTTCGATCTCGATGGCGCGGATGGCTCGCTTCGAACTTTCGGTGTCGGTTTGGTTGTGCAGATAGTTTTTGTAGCTTTTCAAAATCAATTCAAGTTCCCACAATAATTTATCGTCCAATTCTTCACGAAGTTTTTCATTTACAGGCACCTGAATAAGTTTGTAGTTTTTCAGGACTGCTTCAAGATACAGCCCGCTTCCACCGCACATCACCGGAAGTTTTCCTCGCTCCGAAATTTCGCCAAATATCTTCAGAAAATCTTTCTGGTACTCATACACATTGTATTCATAACCTGCGTCAACAATATCAATCAGGTGGTACGGAACCGGATTTCCATCTACTATATAATCAGCGTAATCCTTTCCTGTTCCGAGATCCATTCCGCGATAAACTTGTCTGGAATCAGCAGAAATTACCTCTCCGCCAAGTCTTGAGGCGACATTAGCCGCAACCGTAGTTTTACCTGAAGCTGTTGGTCCAAGAATGGTAATAAGATTATATTTTTTGTTCTGCATGATTTCCTGAGTTTTTCGTTGTACAAATTAATGTATTTTTGTAACCTGAATTGCAGATATCTTGCAAAATGCAGTATTTGCATATTTTTTCTGAAAGAGAATTTTTGAATGACACACAAACAACAAAATATTAGTATTAAAAACAAAAAGGCATTCTTTGATTACGAGATCATTGAAAACTTTTTTGCCGGAATTCAATTGGCCGGAACTGAAATAAAATCAATTCGTGGGGGTAAGGCTGGTTTGGTTGATTCGTACTGCACATTTATTAACAACGAATTGTATGTAAAAAATATGCACATCGCGGAATATGATTTTGGTACCTGTAACAATCATGTGGCCAAGCGCGATCGCAAACTTCTTTTAACCCGGAAAGAACTGGCGAAACTTCAGAAGAAAACCAAGGAAGGCGGAATTACTATTGTACCGCTCAAAGTATTTATCAATGATCGAGGCCTTGCAAAACTCGAAATTTCGCTGGCAAAAGGCAAGAAGACTTTCGACAAGCGTGAAACCCTGAAACTAAAAGATGATGCACGTGAAATGGATCGTGCCAGAAAGTTATAGTCTTTACCCAAATTTTTCAGGAATAAAAAAGCCCGACGAAAATCTCGCCAGGCTTAATCGAAAATTTAAAACGATAATTTCTATTTCAAAGTGGCTAGTGCGTCTTTGATTCTGGTCAGCGATTTTGTTAAATCGGCTTCTGAAGCAGCATACGAAATACGAATACATTCAGGAGCGCCAAAAGCTTCGCCCGAAACAACTCCTGTGTAGGCATTCGACAAAATAAACAAGCCCATATCGTCGGCATTATTAATAGTAACCGTTCCGTCTGATTTACCGAAGAACGACGAAATATCCGGGAAAACATAAAATGCGCCGTCCGGTTTGCTGGTTTTTACTCCGGGAATTTCAGCGAGCATGGAAAGCACCAGGTTACGACGTTTTTCAAATTGTTCGACCATCGCATAAACTGTATCGAGTGGAGCGTTCAATGCAGCAACCGATGCAATTTGCGAAACTGAGCATGGTCCTGACGTATATTGTCCCTGCAATTTATTTATTGCTTTGGCCAGCCAGGTCGGTGCAGCAATATATCCGATACGGTAACCAGTCATGGCAAATGCTTTCGAAACTCCATTTACAACCACCACCTGATCTTTGATTTCAGGAAATTGAGCAATGCTTTCGTGTTTGATTCCGTAAACGATATGCTCGTATATTTCGTCTGAAATAACCATGATGTTTGGATTTTTTGCAAAGATATCGGCAAAAGCTTTTAATTCATCTTTGGTGTAAACGCTTCCGGTTGGGTTGCTTGGGCTGCTGAATAAAAACGCACGTGTTTTTGGCGTAATTGCAGCTTCGAGCTGGGCCGGAGTAATTTTGAAATCACTATCAACTGTTGTTGGAATAATTACGTTTATACCTTCATTCAGTTTAACCAGCTCGATGTAAGTAACCCAATACGGCGCCGGAATAATAACTTCATCGCCCTTGTTAATTAAGGCTTGCATCAGATTGGCAATGGAATGTTTTGCTCCGTTTGACGTAACAATCTGTTCCGTTTTGTAATCCAGATCGTTGTCGCGTTTAAGTTTATCAACAATGGCTTTCAGCAACGCGGGGTAACCAGGAACTGGCGAATACGTTGAGTAGTTATCATCAATAGCTTTTTTAGCAGCATCCTTGATGAAATCGGGGGTGTTGAAATCTGGCTCACCAACTCCAAGGCTAATCACGTCGATGCCTTGCGCTTTTAATTCGCGGCTCTTTTGGGCCACAGCCAGGGTGGCAGATGCCGATAAACATGCAACTCTGTCTGAAACTCTCTCCATAACTGATATTTAAGTGGGTTTAATGTGTACTTTTTTGCTTGTGCAAGATATGAAAAAAACTAATTCTGTGTTTCTCTTTGTTTCAATTTGAAAATAATATGGCTGGAAAAATTACGATTTGTAATTATTTTCAACTTCAAGAATGAAATCACTTACTTTTTTTTGCAAATTTTCAAAATCCTCATATCCTGAAATTACGATCATTTCTGAAGTTTTAATCAGATAATGAAGCTGTTGCGCCATTTCAGCCGGATGGGTTACATCGCCTGGTATTGAAACAATCAGTGTAGGAACGTTTATTTTGGAAATTTGTTCGCGCGAGGGAAAATCCGAATTTGCTCCGTCGGCATATATCTGAGAATAATATTTTGGCTCGAAGCCCAATCTTAATTCTTGTAATTTCAGTCTGGTCCCCGGATGTTTTTGCTCATAGAAATCAGGAGGATCCTGACTCCATTGAATAATCCGCTTTAATATTTCAGGAATATTTTCATGGTTAGTCCGGGCAACAATTTTACGGTAAACTTTTCTTGTTTCAGCTCGCATCTCCCAGCCGGGTGGAGGAGTAACCAAAATCAAGGCTTTTACCCGCTCCGGAAAACGAGTAGCAAAATGTAGAATTGTTCCGGCTCCCATTGACAATCCGCCGAGCAGCAACTTTTCCTGATTCATTGAATCTGCAACCTCAGCCAGTTCGTTGCAAAGAGCCGCCCAGGTATAATCGCCATCTGCCGCTTTATTCCTGTAATCGTATCTTACCAGCGTAACAAGTTCCGACAATTTACTGAAATCGATCAGTGAATACAGCGAATCGGCTTCAACTGAATTTAACAAACCATGAAGCCAAATAAATGGATGGCCGGAGCCCGTGATATGTAAGGATGGCGATTTCAATGGGTAGTTTTAATGGTTATAATTGTTGTAGTTGTTATCATTGTTATTGGGGTAATGTTGTCGCCAGATTTATTTTGAACAATGATAACCTGAAAACAATGATTACTTTTTCATTCTGAAATTTATTCAAATAAACCTTCATCTCGAACCAACATCAGGATGGACGAATGCGGCAGAATGATGTATTTTTCTTTGTTGAATTCAATTTCCCAACCGCTTTTATTTAGAAAAACCGCCAGGTCGCCTGCTTTGGCCTGAAGCGGAACATATTGTACCTGTTCTTTCTTTTCTTTCCAGGGTTCATCAATGTCTGTCATGGCCGGAATTGGGTACCCAGGACCTACTTTTACAATGTAGCCACTTTGCGTTTTTTCATTTTCCTGAACGGTTGGTGGCAAATACAATCCTGAAGCTGTTTTTCCCTGCGGATTTTTAGGCCGAACCAAAACACGGTCACCAATCAGAATAAATTTTTCAAAATCTTTTTCTTCAATTATCAACGACATTTCAATTGGTTTTTTCTGGTGACAAAGATAAAACATTCGCGTTGAAACAAACAGCAATCCCTGAAAAGTCACAGGGCAAACTCACACTTTATCAGGTAAAAATAGTTAATCTTTTTTCTTTGTATTTATTTATAAATCAGTGATTTGGTTGTTGTTTTTTACAATTAAAATTCGTATATTGCATTGATAATCAAAGCAATACGAATTTTGAAAACAACAAATGAATTAAGGTCTATTTTCAGTCAAATAGACGACCCCAGAAGCGATATAAACAAGCTTCATAAATTAGAAGACATCCTTCTTATCGGAATTATTTCAGTGATTTGTGCGGCAGATACGTGGAAAAACATGGAGACTTATGCAAAAGCAAAAGAACAATTTCTGCATTCATTCCTTGATTTACCAAACGGAATTCCTTCTGACGACACCTTCAACCGTGTTTTCTCATCTATTGATAGTGAGCAGTTTGAAGCTTGTTTTGTGGATTGGGTAAGTCGCCTGGTGAACTTGACCGATGGCGAAATTATCCCTATCGATGGAAAAACCATTAGGGGAGCAAAAGCCAATGGGAAAAAGTCACCCTTTCATATGGTGAGTGCATGGGCAACAAACAATAATTTGGTTTTGGGACAAGTGAAAATTTCTGAAAAGTCGAATGAAATTACTGCCATCCCCAAATTACTGGAGCTGATTACCGTAAAAGGATGTACCGTAACAATTGATGCCATGGGGTGCCAACAAGAAATAGCACGTAAGATAATTGAACAGGAAGCTGATTACATTTTAGCTGTTAAGGAGAACCAGAAACAATTGTACCAGGATATTGCAGATGAATTTAGGTTCGGGAAAAATATTCTGGCAGATTTGACGGAAGAACTTGACCATGGGCGCATAGAAACCAGAAGATGCAGTGTTATAACAGATTTTAGGTTCATTGAAAACAAGCAAGAGTGGGCAGGGTTAAAAAGTATCGTTAAAATTGAAAGCATAAGGGAATTTAAAAACTCAGACAAACCAAATGAAACGGCAACAAGATATTACATATCCAGCTTATTGACTGAAGCAAATCAATTACAAAGGGCAATCCGCTTGCACTGGGGAATTGAAAACAAACTTCATTGGGTTTTGGATGTCGCTTTCGCTGAGGATGCTTCCAGAAAGAGGGCAGGAAATGCTGCCCAAAATTTTTCGATACTCAGTAAAATTGCTTTGAACCTACTCAAAAAAGAAACATCCGAAAAACAAGGAATTAAAGGGAAAAGGTTAAAAGCCGCATACGACCATAATTACCTACTCAAAGTTCTCGGTAAAAAAGTGTGAGTTTCCCCTGTGAAAAGTCATTTTTTTATCTTTTTAGAAAATATTTTTCTCTGCTTTTTTACGCAGTATTCCACAGAAACTATTTGTTGAAATGTATTTATTCAAATTTTCTTAAAAAAATATTAATTATAAATATCTGAATATTAGAATAATAAAAAGCATTTATAAAATAAATTAAAAATATATGGTACTATGTGTTGCAAGATACCATATAAAAGATATATATTTGCAGTACAAATAACAATGCAACGAAAGGTAGAATTTTAAAAAAAGAACTATATGAGTTGTAACGAATCAAAAAGTCAAGCGTCATAGATATTGAAAACAAATTTTAAAAGCAGAAAAAACAATTTAAACGAATAGGAGAACAAGTCATGAAAACACAAAACAACACTCAGGAAACAGCAAAAAGTCAGATGAGAAGAATCGTTTTACGCGTAAGCGCAGTTCTTTTTAGTGTGATATTGTTAAGCTGGACAGTAACTGCTCAAGACTTCTGGAAACATTTACTGACCGAAAACACCTACGGTAAAATGGCCTTGATGATGGTCGACCAAACCTCGGAATTTGAAAAAGCCGATGCAATTACCGATGCAATTTATGCTGAGATGAAAGGCAAAAACATTAATTCAGCCGAAACTTATAGTTTAGAAACAGAAAGCGACAAAAATCTGGGTATTGAAAACTGGATGACCAACGAAGCTTTATTCAGCACAAATTCGGCAGCTTTAACTGTTGAAACCGACAAACCATTAGTGTTGGAGGACTGGATGATTAGCGACTTAAGAGTAAACTCACAATTGGTTTCGGTGCCTGTTGAAAACGAGCCAGCCCTTTGGGTCGAAGATTGGATGACCAATGACGCAAACTTCACTTCAGGAGAAATACAAATGGATAGCGACCTGAGCATTGAAAGCTGGATGATGGATGAAACTCTTTTCGAAAGTGCCAACCCGGCTAACGAGCCAATGAAACTGGAAGTCTGGATGTCTGATTCAAAAGTATGGGGATTTTAACAACCAGCTTTCGCTAAAGCTTTCAGGAACAATAGTCGATCAGAAACGGAGACAGAAAAAAGCCAAACAAATTAAACAAATCGAGGAGGAAAAGTCATGAAACTGGAAAACACAAAAGCACAGATGCGAAAAGGGGTTCTTGAATATTGTATCCTTTTGGTACTCGAAAACAAGCCCCTTTACGTTAGCGACATCATTCAGAATTTGGAACATTCTCAAATGATCGTAGTTGAAGGAACTCTTTACCCTATGCTTACGAGGCTCAAAAACGAAGGTTATCTTGGTTACCGCTGGGAAGAATCGACACAAGGTCCGCCTCGCAAATATTACGAACTAACAGAAACCGGAAAACAATTCCTGAACGAACTCGGCAGAGTCTGGAACGAACTGGTTGATGCTGTGTTTCATCTTAACGAAAAATAAATAATACCCACATCAGGAATTAACAAGCAAACAGAAAACAATCAATCAGATAAAAACAGAAATCATGAAAAAGACATTCACCATAAATATTAGCGGCAGTGTTTTTCACATCGAAGAAGATGCCTACGAAAAACTGCACGACTATCTGCAACATCTGAACAGTTTTTTTAGCGCTCAGAACGGTGGACAGGAAATATTACAAGATATTGAAGCACGTATAGCCGAATTACTTCAGGAAAAAATGACAGAAGGAAAGGAAGCGGTTACTGGCGAATGGGTAGATGAAATTATGCAGCGAATGGGTAATCCTGAAGATTTTACAGATCAGGAGCAAGCCGAAACCCGAACAGCTGAACCAAAGAACGAAAAAAGTAAAAAGCGAATGTACCGGGATACAGAGAACCGGGTTTTGGGAGGTGTTTGCTCGGGTATGGGAGCTTATTTTAAAATCGATCCTGTTTTCCTTCGCATTTTGTTTGTGCTTTTGGTTTTCATCGGAGTAGGCGTTTCACTTTTGGTTTACCTTATTTTATGGATCGTTGTTCCAAAAGCCAGCACCACCGCACAACGACTGGAAATGCGGGGCGAAGAAGCCACAATTTCGAATATCCGGAAAACCATTCAGGATGAAGTTTCGGAGGTGAAGGAAAGCTTTTCGAAAATCAACAAATCAGAATCATTCCGGAAGGGTAAAGATGTTGCCAATAAGGCCGGACAAGCTTCGGTACAGGTTTTTAGAGGGTTGGGCAAAGTTGTCGGCGTATTGTTTGGTGTCCTGCTTATTTTAATTGGTTTTCTAGGTTTTGTAAGCCTTGTCGTTTCGCTCGCTGTTGGAAATACCGTAATCAACAGTCACGGGATTGGAGTGAATCCCGATATGGACTTATCCGGAGTACTGGGATTTATGGTTAGTCCTGGTTTGGTGAGTGTTTCTATTTTGCTGCTCGTTTTACTCATTGGTCTACCGTTGTTGTCAATTTTATTTATCGGGACGAAATTGGTTTTCAGGTATAAAACCAACAATAAGGCAATCGGGCTGGGCGCTTTCGGAATTTGGCTGGTTGCGCTTGTAATAATGATTTTTATAACTGTTGGTCAGGTCAGTAATTTCAGTCAAAAAAGTAGCGTTTCGTCCGGGAAACCGCTGAATTGTCCCGATTGCAAAACGCTTTATCTCGAAGTCGAAACTTCGGCGGAAACAATAAATGCTGAAGATAATGTTCATTTTGAAGATATTATGCTTGTTGAAAAAAACAACGAAAAAGTTCTCGCAGGAAATCCAAAGTTGAGCATTGAACCGACCGACGGCAGCGATTTCTCAGTAATTGTCCGGAAGCAGGCGAGAGGCAGAAATGCAGTCGAAGTGCAAAATAATCTCGACCAGATTCAATACAATCTGGATAGCCGTGATTCGACGTTGGTTCTCGACCGGTTTTTTACCATTGGGGACAAATCAAAGTGGAGGAGGCAGGAAGTCCAGGTCACGGTGAAAGTTCCCTCCGGTAAAATGGTTCACCTTGGGAAAAATATGAATCACCTTCGTTTCGATTTCGATAACATCAACAATATCTGGACGGGCGATATGGCCGGAAAAACTTGGAAAATGACTGACGAAGGGCTTTCATTGGTTGAATAGAAACTTAAAAACAGAAAACAAATAATTTCAGAAACATTTAAAACTAAAAATCATGAAACGGTTAACACGCACAAACGACAAGTTGGTTGCTGGTGTAATCAGCGGAATCTCAAATTATGTGAATCCAGAGCTCGATCCGGTGTTTTTCAGACTCGCATTTGCCTGGATCACAGTCTTCAATCCATATTTAATACTGATTTATTTCGGAATGGCATTGATTCTGCCCATGGAGAAAGTAAGTTATTCGAAGTAGGAATGGGGTTCGATCCTTTTATAAGATCGAACCCTTTATTTTTGAACTTATTTAAAAATGCCAATCTCTTTTTCTCCTGACGATTTTATAAAACCGCGAAACATACCCGACGTGTTGAATTCCATGGCAATATTTCCATTTTTATCCAGGCCAATTACGCCACCGGTTCCTCCAAGTTCAGTTAGTTTTCTGACTTCTTCACGGCAGGCTTCCTGAACACTTAGATTTTTATATTCCATTAATGCCGAGATATCGCGCGAAAATCCAAGTCTAATATAAAACTCGCCATGGCCGGTGCACGAAAATCCACCGGTTTTGTTGTTGGCATACGTTCCTGCGCCAATGATCGGCGAATCGCCAATCCTACCGTACTTTTTATTCGTCATACCCCCGGTCGAAGTCCCGGCCGCAATATTTCCATAGCTATCCAAAGCAACGCAGCCAACGGTTCCGTGCTTGTCGTTGGTGTTTTCTTCGCGCTCTTTTTTCAATAATTCCTGAAGCGACTGATATCTTTTTTCGGTATAGAAGTAGCTGTTTTCAACAGGTTCAAAGCCATTTTCTTTGGCAAATTGCGAAGCTCCGGCTCCATTGAGTAGAACGTGTTCTGATTTTTCCATGACAGCACGCGCCACCCGAATTGGATTTTTAACATCTCGCACTGAAGCCACTGCTCCGGCATTCAATGTTTTTCCATCCATTACCGAAGCATCAAGCTCAACAATGCCATCGTGATTAAATACGGCGCCTTTTCCGGCATTAAAAAGCGGCGAATTCTCGAAAATGACAATGGTTCGCTCCACCGCATCCATGCAGGTTCCTCCTGCCGACAAAACCGAATCGCCTGTTGAAAGTGCCTGGCTGATAACTTTTCGATATTCGTTTTGAAACTCTGGTGGCATGTTTTTTTCGTCCATTACACCAGCTCCGCCATGAACAACTATCGCGTACTTTTGCTGGCTTTGCCCCAAAATGGTTCCGGTATAAAGAAGGATAAGTAAAAAAGCGATCAACGGTTTCATTGTCAGGTTATTTAAGTTTTTGAAAGGTGATACAACGTTTCTTTCAAAGCTAAAAAATATTCCTGAACCCAGTATGCTGGAATTTAAATTGAACAAACTGTCTTGCATTTGTTTATTTATTGAATTCAAACTTAAAACAAAACCAAACTTTGCTTGTTTTAAATCCTGATTTCTAAAGGAGATAAGTCTTCCGAAAATTGGATTTTAATTTTCGGAGCTATCGTTACCCGGAAAAATGTAGTGAGTTGAATTTTTAATTTATCTGCTTGATTAGAATTAATTTATGACACTTTATTCAATAAAAGATCTGGAATATTTATCGGGAATTAAAGCTCACACCATTCGTATCTGGGAAAAAAGATATCAGTTACTGGATCCAAACCGAACTGAAACCAATATTCGGTCTTATTCTGACGACGATGTCCGAAAGATTCTGAATGTGGCAATGTTGGTCAAAAGCGGTTACAAAATCTCAACAGTTTCGACTTTTGACGATGCCAGGCTTCAAGCCGAAATACTTCGCATAAGCCGAAATATAAGCGATCCGGAGAAAAATATCGATCAATTGCTGTTTCAAACCGTCAATCTCGATACGTTTGGTTTTGAGTTGCTTGTAGATAAAATTATCGGCGAACTTGGATTCTCAAAAACCATTCAGGACGTTATTTTCCCGTTTTTCGAGCGTATCGGAATTTTATGGCAAGCTGGCTCGATATTTACTGCGCATGAACATTTTGTGTCGAATCTTATCCGAAATCGGCTGATCATTGAAACAGCAAAATTCGACACAGACAAATCGGCCAAAACAGCGCTTTTTTTCCTGCGCGAAAACGAATTGCACGAACTTGGCCTACTCTTTTTTAACTTTCTGGCAGCACGTGAAGGGTTAAAATGTATCTATCTGGGGCAAAGTCTTCCGTTCGATAATCTGTCGAATCTGTTGATAAATAGTGATTTTGATTTTGTTTGCACCTCGTTTATTCAAGCTATTGAAAAGCCGGCGCTTGAGCAATATCTGGCTAATTTATCGCTGGTATTTAATCGGAATAAAATAATTGTTGCCGGACGCCAGATTTTGATTCACAAACCAAAACTACCTTCAAACGTGGTTGTCATTAAAAGCAGCAAGGATTTTATCCGGAGAATTTCTGAATAGATTACTGAACACTGAAGTAAATCGCGAAGAAATGCAGAATACTTCCGGCTAAAACAAATAAGTGCCAGATTCCATGGCTGTATGGAAGTTTACGCCACATGTAAAAAATTACTCCACCTGAATAAGCCAAACCTCCCAGAAATAAAAATGTGAGACTGATTGGCGGAAGACTTTCATAAATTTGTTTCCCGGCAATAACGAACATCCAGCCCATCAACAGATAAACGGCAACCATCAGTTTTCGAAAGCGGTGGAGGTAAATTGACCGGATTACCGCGCCAACTATGGCCAGACTCCAAACGATTATAAAAAGCGTCCAGCCCCAGATTCCACGTATTGATGTGAGCAATATGGGCGTATAAGTTCCGGCAATAAGCAGAAAGATAGAAATGTGATCGAAACGTGCAAAAAGATTTTTAATTCGCACGTTCGTAAAACTGTGGTAAAGTGTCGATGAAAGATACAGCAGAATCAGCGTGCTACCGTAAATTGAAAAACTAACCAGGTGCCAGGTTGTGCCATGCCTTCCGGCAACAATTATTAAAACAATTAGTGCTACGATGCTAAGTAAAGCGCCTATTCCGTGAGTTATACTGTTTACTATTTCTTCGGCCGAACTCAGTTCCCTTCGGTTTTTATCTGTTTGCTGATCCATTTTTTACCAATATTTTCAAAATAACGCTCCGTTTTCAGAATTGTTTCTGTTTATTCAATATCAAAAAGTTAAACAGATAGTATTTTGACTTACTGCTTACTCCTGAAGAAAATTAAATGTTCGTAGTTTCATCGATCAGATAGTGGTTTCTTTCTGAGGAGTTTCGCGCATTGAGCTCTGCAAGGAAACCTGCCAAAAAAAGCTGTGTCCCGATAATCATGGCCGCAAGCGAAAGGTAAAAATACGGGCTTTCGGTGATGCGTGGAGCCAGTTCATTGTGAAGCGTATGTAGAAGTTTTTCGGCGCCAACCCAAATAGCCGAAGCCAGTCCGACTAAAAAAGTAAGGGTGCCAAAAACGCCAAAGAAATGCATGGGCCGTTTACTGAATTTCGATATGAAAATAACAGAAAGCAAATCGAGTGGTCCGCGGATAAAGCGTTCCATGCCAAATTTTGTGGCTCCAAATTTTCGTTCCTGGTGTTGAACCACTTTTTCGCCGATTCGTTTAAATCCTGCCCATTTGGCTAAAACCGGAATGTAGCGGTGCATGTCGCCGTACACTTCAATACTTTTTACGACTTGTTTCCGGTAGGCTTTTAATCCGCAGTTAAAATCATGGATTTTAATTCCGGTCATTCGGCGCGCAGTCCAGTTGTAGAATTTACTTGGAATGTTTTTCGAAAGGATCGGATCGTAGCGTTTTTTCTTCCAGCCGGAAACAAGGTCGTATTTTTCTTCGGTTATCATGCGGTAAAGTTCGGGTATTTCTTCGGGACTATCCTGTAAATCGGCGTCCATCGTAATTACCACATTACCTTCGGCCTGGGTAAAACCGCAAAATAAACCTGCCGATTTTCCGTAGTTGCGCCTGAATTTAATTGCTTTAATACATGCATTTTGAAGACAAAGCTGGTTGATCAGTTCCCACGAACCATCTGTACTTCCGTCATCAATCAGAATAATTTCGTACGAAAAATTATTGGCCTGCATTACAGCATCAATCCATGAAATTAATTCAGGAAGAGATTCTTCTTCATTAAAAAGTGGTACAACTACCGAAATATCCATTTTGTCTATTCTTCAGTTTTTACTTCCTCCATTGCTTCGTCAAAAGCATCTTCGTTAGGTTGTTTCTTAACGAAAATTGAAGTCACCAAAGATATAATTGTTCCTACAAATAGAGAACCGAGTAAGCCCATAATCGACATTACTCCCGGCGACATCATTTTGGATGCCACACTCATGGCAGCTTCAATCTGATCTTCGCTCATTCCTTTCTGCAGTAGCGCTTCTTCCTGAACAGCTTTCATCTGATCGATAAGAGTCGGATCGATGTAAGTATATAAAATTAAGGTATACAATGCGGTGATAATTCCACTGAAAAGCATAACAGCCACACCAAAACCGAGTGCCTGACCGTACGAGATTGTCCCGTTTAATTCACGGTTGCGATAAGTAATTTGTGCGAAGATTATACCGGCAACATAAACTACCATTGATGCATAACCCACTTTTTGATTCAGAATTAATCCTGAAACATACAGTATTACAGATAAAAGTACCAATACCAGGGCCAGATAGAGGCCATAAATCATTGCTGATTTCCAAAAAGTTGATTTTTCTTCCATAGTTATTTTTTGATTAGTGATTAACAAATATATTTGATTTTATCGACTGCAGGGCATTTGCGGCGCTTTTTATGGTTTAAAAAACCATTAATTTTTCCGTTAATCTTTCCTGAAATTTTGATAAGGTTTAAAAACGAAATTCAAATTATAAGGCGCCATTCAGAAAATGTAGTTCCCGTTTACTATAGTTTGCATCCATAAATACTCTCGGTTGCAAACGATTTTATGGTTTGATGAAATATTTTTTTAACAATACCTGATTGTGCGCTAAAGGATTAGTTTGCCCCGGGTAAAAAATATTACAGCGAGCCTTTGATTTCATTTGCGGGGAATTCATTTTTTTCTACTTTTGTCGCCGGGTAAGTCCTGTACGACTAGCTCCTGTTGAATTCCCCCAGGGTCGGAAGGCAGCAAGGGTAAACGGTTGAGCGGTGCGATGCAGGTAGCTTACCCACTTTTTGTGACTTTTTTTGCCGAATTAGCTCAGTTGGCCAGAGCACGTGATTTGTAATCTCGGGGTCCACAGTTCGAATCTGTGATTCGGCTCATCGAAATAAGTTCTTAAAATATTGATTGGGGAGATACCAAAGTGGCCAACTGGGTCTGACTGTAACTCAGATGACGTACGTCTTCGTAGGTTCGAATCCTGCTCTCCCCACTTGAAATTATGAATTATGAATGATGAATTTTTCATCTGAAATAATCAATCATAAATAATCAATTAAAAGCGGGAGTAGCTCAGTCGATAGAGCATTAGCCTTCCAAGCTAAGGGTCGCGAGTTTGAATCTCGTCTCCCGCTCAATTAAAAAGGTGATCATTTTTGATCACCTTTTTTGCATATACCGGATACAAGAATCCATATAAATTCAGTGTAAATCAATTTCCTGCGGGTTTATTTAAATCAAGTTTAGGACTTTCGGGCCAGAAAAAGTCTTGATAGGAATCAGGCTTTGAAGGATTAAAATGGCCAAAGTCATCAACAATATATTTCGCCAAATCAATTTTTTGATCCAATATTTTCTGCACGACACATCTGGCCAGTTCGTAGGCGCCGTAAGGATTGAAATGTGTATCGTCGGCCAGAGGTTTGTCCTGACCGGGATAACTGTTTGCCGGGTAATGCACAAAAGCTTTTTTCGAATTCTCCGGTCCAAGGGCTTCATAAAATTCCTTGCTCATGGCATTCAGGTCGATCAGCTGAATTTTTTCTTTGACAGCCAATTGCCGCATGGCTTCAGGATATTCTTCAAGCGTATTGATAATCTTGCCGTTTTCGTCAAACCGGCGGCGATTGGTCGAGGTAACCAACACTGGTTTTCCACCTTTTTTGCGAGCCTCGTTGATAAAAAATCGCAACTCATCCTGATAAGTGGTGAACGCATCGACATGATTTGTACCGGGTTTCTGATCGTTGTGTGCAAATTCCATAAACAGGTAATCACCGGGTTTCATTACGCTGATGATTTTCTTTAGGCGGTTTTCGCGTTTAAAAGCCAGCAAGGTTTCGCCCGATTCAGCATAGTTGGCAACAGCGATTTCCGGCTTCAGGAAACGGGGAAACATTTGTCCCCACGAAGCCCATGGTTCGTTTTCCTGATCGGTAACTGTTGAATTTCCGGCCAGAAATATAACCGGAAGTTCATCGGCGGGCTCAATAGCGATCGACGAAACACAAGGTTTCGGCCCATTGAATTCGAGGCTTAAGCTTTGATCCCAGTTCAGGTAATTCATTTCGCGGGGATTGCGGTGAATTTCTTCCGTGGCATTTATGCGCGGAGTCCGAACATCGACGATGATGGTTTTAGTGACAATTTCACCCTTTTTAGTTTGAATATTTTCAAGCAAAAGCCGCCGCGATTCTGCTTTGACAGTTGTGGAGGCAGCTTCGTCAGTATTGCCCATTGTCAGGGTAATTCTATATCGACCTTCCGGAAGATCAACTTTGAAATAAAATGGAAGTGACGAGCTGATCCAGTCGCCTGTAAGCCCGTCATTTCCATGTTGTTTTGCAGTATTTACTGTTCCTGAAGGAATGATTCCAAATCCTTTTTTGGATGAATATATTGACTCACCGGTGATTTGTTGAAAGCCTTCTTTTACATTTCCACCGCCAAAGTCAAAATTGAGGTTTAGTTTTTTTTTTCGAGGTAGAATTGCACGGAACTATCGTTCACACTGATGTCATGCGTTTTTACCAGTTGAATCATTTCGGCTCCGGCCAGTAGAACCGGGCCGTAACCGTGAGCCGCAAATACATTTACCGGACGATAATAATAAAATGCCGGGTCGAAGCCCATTCCGGTCCCCACGCAGGTACCTTCAACCTGACCTTTTTCATTTACCTTGGTGGTTACGGCATTCCAGGCCAGGCAAACCATTGGTCCGTAAACCTTGGCATCAACGTAGCCTCGGTTAATGGCTCGTGCAATGGCATACGTGTAAATAGCTGTTGCCGAAGTTTCCAGATAGCTGTCGTTCCGGTCGATCAACTGGTGCCAGAATCCGGTTCCATCCTGATAATTGGCAAGTCCGCGAATATGGCGGCGCAACAAATCCAGAACCTGGGCTCTACCCGGATGATTTTCGGGCAAAACTTCGAGCAATTCAACCATGGTCATTATGGCCCAACCGTTGGCACGAGCCCAGTGAAATTGCGGGTGTTCGTCCATTCCCTGGATCCAGCCGTGCATAAACAGGCCTTTGTCGTAGTTAAACATGCGTTTTCCAAATTGCAATACCTGCTTCACAGCGTCGTCAAAATACTTCGAATCGCCGGTGTATTTTCCCATTTGTGCAAGTGCAGGTACTCCCATAAATAAATCGTCGAGCCACAAGGAGTTGGGCTGTGGGCGGTTTCGGGCCAATGTTCCGTCTTCCAAACGGAATTCCTTGTTGCTGATGTAGTCGATGTAACTGTTGATCATTGTTTCCTGACCTTCAGCTTTGCCGGCCCGGGTTGCTTTTATCATGGCTGCACAAATGGCGCCGCAATCGTCAAGAGCATGCGGATGAAGTGTGCGTTGAAGCTGATATTTTGCACTCGGATTTTTCTTCTCAAATTCGGCGAAAGCACCAAGGGCTTTGGCTAAAAAGTTGAGCCTTTCGGTAGTGTATGCGGCATATTTTGGATTACCGGTTTGCTCGCTTGCCAGCAACATTCCGGCGTAAGTTACTCCCCATTCGTAACTGGTGAGGCGGAAATCGCCGTTTTCCATAATCGTATTTTCGGTTGCCTTCGAAAAATCGGTGATTTCCTGTCCGCTGGTTTTATCAATCAGTTTGGCAGGTGTTGTGGCTTCAAGGTAGTCGTAAATGCGAGTGAGCGTTTTTTCAATATCAGCAACATCAGGCTTTCCATAAGGAGTAGGGTAGGCTGGTTGCAACAAATGAAGAGGTGTGGTTACATCGTTAACTTTTTGAGCCTGCACAAAGTTGGAGGTAATCAAAAGCAAAACGGTCAATTTAGTGAAGGTTGTTAATTTCATCTTATATAGGTTTTAATGCATTTCTGAGTTTATCGTTCGAAATAAATCTGATCAATTGTCTAATCTTTTTGGGGTTAGTTCCCTGAAGCTCTGCTGAGACCTGGTTCATTTTTAAATTAAATATAGAAAAACAGAAGAGTTTATATGATATGAACTATTGCCTGAATTTTTCAGAAAAATTGATATTTGTCTTTATTGTTTGAATACGCTTCAATTCGAGAGAATAGTATTTGTGAATTTTCTTTTAAAAGCTCGGGTTGAATATTATTTTGTTGTAAATATTCAAAAAAAATACAGAGGGAATTCCCTCTGTATTTTTTAATGTTATTACATGATGATTAGTACCCGGGATTTTGCATGGCAGCTTTTTCATCAGAAGTCAATGGACGTCCATCTTTGTAGATTCCGTCAAGGAATGTTTGAGGAATCGGTCTCAAATTATGAAAATCCTTAATATTTCCTTTAGCTTCGCGGTTATATGCTCTAACTCTGGGTACCAAAGTTTTAGTTCGGCTTAAATCTTCCCAGCGCAGCCATTCACCACAAAGTTCCCTGGTGCGTTCATCCAATATCAGGCACAACATTTTGTCGTATTCGCTTGACAATCCCAATTTGGCGATTACAGCTTCATCTTCTGCCGGTAAAGCGGAAGTGCTTGCAATAGTCAAATCTGTGGCAGCAGTTGTTACCGGGATATTGTTTGACTCATAATATGAATTTTCAGTCATAAATGAATTGTCACTCAGAGGTTGGGTAAATGTAGATGTAGGATACGATGCGGCACCATCTGTATAGTACGAGCGGTTCTCTCCGTCTTTATAAGTGGCCCGGTTACGAACTGCATTGATGTATGGCAGTGCGTCAGCATAAGAACCTGTACCTAAAGCTGCCAGACGAGTTTTTGCCTCAGCTTCCATCAAATAGGTCTCAGCAGAACGCGCTAAAATTTCATCGCGCATACCTCTATTGTCATTGATAGCTGTACGGTCTGATTCAAAATGTTTTGACAAAGAGGGGAACCTTGGGTTTGCCTCTAATCCTAAACCGTCGGCAGCATGCGCTACATATACACTAGCAATTTCATGGTTTGTTTTATGGTATAAAATATTAGGATCGTGATTATTTATTGTTTTGGCGAAACGAGTATCGTTAGATGAATTAATAATATATAAAATACCTAAATCAACTCCTGCAGTATACGAAACAGTTCTCGTAACAACACCATTTGCATCCTTCTCTTCATAAATGCCACTTTTGTTTACTCGATGCTTGGTTCTGAATACTTTCCAGAAACGGGAATCATTGATGTGGTCAAATACATCATAGGTGAAATAAGTAGGAGCCAAACGGCTGTATGGGCGCATCCCCGTAAGATCACGTTTCATCATTTGCAGATCATCGTAACGTGCTGTAAAATATATTGAACTTGTGTTATTAGTTTTAAGCGCAGGATCGCGACTGAAGGAGGCTGATAAAATCATTTCGGGCAGAAATTCATTTGTTCCATCAGGTTTGGTATAATCCCAAAGTGCCTGATAATTACTTGCAAGTGGATGATTCGCAATCACTTCTTCTGATAAACTTACAACTTTTTGCAGGTCAGCGCTCTTTGTACCAGAGTTCCACGAGTCATTAATTTCACTGGCACGTGTTAAGTAGGCTTTTGCCAAAAAATGGGCGGCTGCATCTTTCGTTATCTTATTAGGGCCTTGTCCTGAATTGGTCAACAAGTTATAGGCCTGGGTAAAATCATCGATGACCTGAGCCAGCACTTCTTCTGCAGTTGCGCGGGTAAACTCAAGTTCAACAGTAGTACTTGGTATTAATTTTAAAGGAACACCACCATACTGCCTAACCAATTTTAAATATGAGAAGGCCCGTAGAAAATATCCTTCTCCCAGAGCAGTTTTTTTGATGGCATCGTTTGTCGATTCAATATTGGTAGCCGATTCTATTAATTGGTTGGCCAAACCTATACCAATATATACATTATCCCAGAATTCATATGCATTTGTCCGGGTAGTTACTATAATAGAACCAAACCGACTGTCATAATTGTTCCACTGGCTATTGGTGTCGTCACCACCTACATGAAACTCATCGGTGCCGTAATTGGTCGTTCCAAATTGATATTCTGAAGCAAACGGAGACGCAAAAATCTTGTAATAAGCACCTACGGTTAATTGCTGAATACCTTCTTCTGTATTGTAATAAGAAAAGTCTCTGTCAGTTTCTAAAGTTTCATTTAGAAAGCTATCTCTGTTACAAGAAGTTGTGCCAACTATCAACGCAACGAGCATCAATAGACGGGAATATATTTTTATATGGTTTTTCATAAATTTCATTTTTTTTGATATTAACATTTGTTAGAATTGAACACTAAGACCCATTACAAAACCTCTGTTCGAAGCATGATATTTTAAATCCATGTCAATCCACGACACTTGGTTGAAAACAAAACCGGGGTTTGATGCCTGAACATACAGTCTCAACTTGGAAACTCCAAGTTTACTACTAACCTGATCAGGTAAATTATATCCCAACGAAATATTCCGAATCTTTAAAAAAGAGCCTGTTTTATAACCAAGTGATTTATAATATTGATCACCATAGCCCGCTGAATAAATTGGTTTTTGGTAATCAGAGTTCGTGTTATTGGGGGTCCAATAATTTACAGCTCTTTGTTGATAACGTCCGACTTCACCTTCGCCACCGGTGTCATAAATATAGCCCATACGTCCGTATAAAAATGCTGACAACTCGAAGCCCTTATAATCAAAAGTATTTGTTAGGCCTACAATATATTTAGGGATCGTACTACCAATGATTACTTGGTCGTTGTTTGCATCAATTTTATAATCACCATTTTGATCTACCGGTCTCACATTACCTGTAGAAAACTTATGGCCGTTTGCATTGAATTTTGCCATTTCTGCGGCATCTGATTCTTGCCAGATTCCGCCTGATGCATAGCCATATATTATACTTTGTGATTGACCAATAAACCAATTGTTTAATAAATCGTCTTCTTTGCCGTTTGCTAAAGAAACAATTTTGTTATTCTGGTATGACGCGTTTAACGATGTTGTCCATTCAAAGTGATGAGTTTTTATGTTTGATGTATTTAAGGTCAAATCAATACCCTTGGATTTAGTTTCTCCGATGTTGGCGTATGTATCCAGAAAGCCGGTAACACTGGGTATCGATTTTTTAAGTAATAAATCGGTGGTATGGGAAGTATAAACGTCTAAACTTCCGAAAATTCTTGATTTTAAAATTGAAAAATCAAGACCGACATTATATTGGGCTGTCTTTTCCCATCCTAAATCCTGATTTGCCAAAGTTGTAACATTCACTTGGCCAGCCGTAGAGGTTGCGCCAAACGGATAGAACAGTGCATCCAATCGTCCCTTGGTAGAATACGGGTCAATTGCCGCATTACCGGTAACTCCAACACCCAAGCGTAATTTTAACTGGTTCACCCAGTTTACGCCAGCCATGAAGTTTTCCTGATCCATCCGCCATCCGAGAGCAGCACTTGGGAAAAATGACCATTTATGACCTGCGGCTAACTGAGAGGCTCCATCATAACGACCTGATACAGTTAATAGATATTTATTGGTGAAACTATAATTTAAACGCGCCATGTATGATAATAACGCTTGTTTGGTAATACCGGAACTCCAACTTTTTAATGAACTGACTGCTTTAAGTGCATTCCATTTCTGAGTTGCGAATGGTATATTATCTGCTGTCATCAAGCTGGATTCTGTTTCAAATTGCGTTTGACTCTGCAGTAACGTCAGTCCAAAATCGTGTTTTCCAACTGTTCTATCGTAGTAAAGCAGATTGTCAAGTGTGTACGACACGCGTTGTCTTTTTTCCAAAGAGGCATAAGCTGAACCGCTTCTGATTACGGATTTGCCGTCTTCAAAGATGCCATCGCGCCAGGTTTCGATATCCGGACCAAAATTGGTGCGGAACCTTAATCCTTTTAATACGGGTACCAGCGCTCCGAAATCCAACTGTCCATATAAACTGGCAAATGCACGCAATGTAACACGTTGGTCTTGAGAATACTTGTCCTCGTCGATAATGGTCTTTACAGCGACATCACCGCCAGGATATTCAATTCTGTTGCCATCAGCGTCGTAAGGCAGTGTGTATGGAAAAATGCCATAAGCACTTTGGTATAAATTAGTTTGAGCAGATACCCCAACATTGCCTGAAGTAGATTGGCCATATTCCTGTATACTATAAGAACTGTTCAGGTTTGCACCGAATGAGAACCATTTAACAGGAGTAATATCTACGCTCACATTTCCATTGTAACGTTTAAATCCCTGACCTTTTACTACGCCTTTGCTATCAGTATATCCAAAGGAACCATAAGCTTTCATCTTGTCAGTACCGCCGCTTGCACTCAACGTATTTTGTGTGGTGACACCTGTGCGGGTTACCAAACCAGTCCAATCGGTAGTAGTTAATTTTGATCTATCCCAGGTGCCGCCCTCCCAGCCTTTTTGAATGTTGGCCCAGGCTGTTGGATCACCTGTAAAAATTTTAGCGTCATTTGCTTCTGTAGGTTGATTGCCACTTGCATAAGTGCCCTCTGACAGTGGATCGTAGTATTTTGCCCAACGACGGTATTCTACATAATCACCAGCACTGAACAGTGGAGAATATTCATGCATCTTCTCTGTAGTCACTGAGCTATCAAAACTCAGGGTAAACTTTCCGGTTTTTCCTTTTTTGGTGGTAATGAGAACAACACCATTGGCTCCACGTGAACCATAGATGGCTGTAGCCGATGCATCTTTTAAAATGTCGATAGACTCAATGTCGTTTGGGTTTAGGTTATCGATACCACCAAGAGTTACTTTATTTTCTGAAACACCTGCTGCATCTACAGTTCCGGTTACCAAAGGAATGCCATCGACAACATAAAGTGGTGAGTTAGACGCTGTAAGTGAGCGTACACCACGGATGGTGATATCACCAACTGTTCCGGGTCGTTCATTCGAAGTTATATCGACACCGGCTGCTCTTCCCTGCATCGCTTCGACGGCATTTTTCACCGGGCGTGCATTAATTTCTTCAGAACTTACACTGGTAAGTGCGCCAGTTACATCCGATTTCTTTTGAACACCGTATCCGATAGCTACAACTTCTTCAATTCCAATAGCATCTTCTACCAATGTAACACTAAATGATGTTTTGCCTGCAACTTCAATTTCAAGAGATTTCATCCCCACAAAAGAGAATTGCAAAATTCCGCTTTCAGGAATTCCGAAAAGTGAAAAACTACCATTGCCATCAGTAATTGTTCCGTTTGTAGTTCCTTTAACCACTACAGAAACGCCCGGGAGGGGCGAGCCTGAAGAGTCGGTAACTTTACCGGAAACTTTGCCTTGTTGTTGTGCATCAAGGTATGTTGGTACAATCACAATTTTACGGTCTGTAATCTGAAAATCAACCCTCTGCCCTTGAAAAAGGTTGCTTAGAACGTCAATAACTTTTTGGTTATCAGCGTTAACTGAAACCGACTTATCAACATCAATAAGTTGGTTGTTGTAAATGAAGAAGTATTCGGTGCTGTTTTCAATTTTCATGAGAACATCCTTGATTTGGACATTCTTCATGTTCATGCTGATGCGGGTATCCTGGGAATATGATACCGCAGCGAACAAGTTTAAGGTCGAGATCAAAAAAATGATAGCAGTTAGTTTCATAGCAAGCAATGCTTTTTTAAGGATAAACCGTTTCTGGTCTACCTCCGTTTCACAATTTTTTTTCATAAATTTGAGCGTTATTAGTTTAACAATTTGTAAATCCTGCTTTTGCAGGTAACTCGAACAGGGGAGTGGGCCAACACTTTCCTGTTTTTTTATTCTCCATAGGCGAATATTATTTTAAGTTTTTACTTCTCAAGATTACTTTTCTTTTCGACATTGAATTGTCGGCTTGTTGTACCGAAGATTCAATTTTATAAGTCATCGAGGATGTCAAACTCAGAACATCTAAGATTTGTTCGAGCGATTCATCCATAAACGTTGCTGTAAAACTGTAATTACTTAGTTTTTTATCTGCTATTATGATATCAACATTGTACCATTTTCCAAGTTTATTTACCACTGTTTCAATAGGGTCGTCAACGAATATAATTTTGCCGTTAATCCAGCCTGTATATTTATTCATATTTTTAACTTCAGCTTTTGAGAGGGAGTTGTTCGTTCTGTTTAAAGTGGCAATCTGATCCGGAGAAAGGTTTAGTATTTCCTCACTGCCATCTTTTGTTTTACCCTGAAGCAAAACGCTTCCCTCCACAAGAACTACTTTTACATCATCATTTCCCTGATATGCATCAACATCGAAAGTGGTTCCTAGAACTTTAACATTCAAGTTGTTGACTTCAACAACAAAAGGTTGTTCCGGATTTTTTGTTACAGCAAAATAACCCTCACCATCGAGCGATACTTTTCGTAACTCCTGGTTGGCAAAACTTTCAGGAAACCGAAGTTTACTTCCTGAATTAAGATAGACTGTCGTCCCGTCGGCTAATTCTACTTTGGCCTGCGTGCCAAAAGCCGCTTTCACCTCTCTATAAATTGGTTGATTTAAAGCCAGCGTTTTGTTGCTATCATTTTTCAGGAAAGAATAAACACCTGAAAAAATAATTGAAAGCATAAGTACTGCAGCAACTTGAATGGTAAAATTTATCCAGCGTTTTCGCGACGAATGAAGACCGGTTTTCTT
Organism: Prolixibacteraceae bacterium; assembly: GCA_963677955.2. Classification (GTDB taxonomy): domain Bacteria; phylum Bacteroidota; class Bacteroidia; order Bacteroidales; family Prolixibacteraceae; genus Aquipluma. Next base: position 47,724 of record CAXXQR010000001.1, on the reverse strand, counting down.
CAGAACAGTGTTAAATGCACTTAATTCGTTAATCGAAGCAGGCAGTTTCATGGATCCTGATTTGATCCAGATAGCTACAAAATCGTCGTATTCTTTCAGGTTATGATCATTTGCCAATTTCCAGTCTTCCAGTTTTATAGACTGTTCTTCATCAAGCTGATTCGTCAGCGATTTAGCAATCAGTGAATATATCTCGTTGATTTCAGATCCCATTTTATTTTGTTTTTCATTTGCATGACGTACGTGGAGTACCACAACCCTACATGAAAATGAAAAAATGTTAAAATTGGTGAATCTGTTTACGAAAAAGTGAAAACAACAAAAAGTTGTGATTATTCTTTTTTGTACGACTTGAAGGTAAAAACTCCTGAAGTTCATCGCGCAAATGTTTCAGCGATCTGCCGATGAGTGCTTCAACACCTTTGACCGATATCTTCATGTTTTCAGCAATTTCTTTATTGGTCAGGCTTTCGAACCGGCTAAGTTCAAAAGCAACGCGACAACGGTCCGGAAGTTTTAGAATCGATATCAGTAATTTCTCTTCAAATTCGTTTCTGGAAATATGTTCCTCAGTGGTATTTGCCGAATTAGTTGACTTGGCCTCCTTATAAATTTTTTGAATTGTTTTCTCTTTTCTCAAATAGTCGATGCTGATATTTCGAACCATCACCATCAGGTAAGAAATGAGATTATCAATATTGTCAAGATTTGTGTGTTTTTCCCAAAGTTTTATCAATACATCCTGAACCAAACTTTCTGCCTTATCCTGATCTTTAATAAACGAAAATGAAAATTGACTTAGTGGCTTATAGTATTCTTTAAAAACAAAATCGAAGGCTCTTTCATTCCCTTTTTTTAGTTCATTCAGAATGAATTGTTGATTTCCTTCTCCACTATCATTAAAGATTCTCGTCATATTTAGTCGATAACAAATTCAAAGATACTTGAATTTTTTTAACTTGATTCTTTCGATATTGTGTTAAAATAGCTTGAACTCGGAAGATAAAAAAACTAATTTTTTCCACAATCAGAGCCAATCTTAAATTTATGCTTAATAAGTACTTAGCCAGTGTGAATCTGCGTAGTGTGAGTTTTGAGATAGCAAAAATAGTGCGCGTCAGGGATTTCAGTTATATTTTTTTGCCATTTTAAAAAGTAAATTCTTTTTAAGGCAAGAGTATCTATGATTTTATTCCCGGAAATATTCGTAAATAAATCTCCTGAAAGTGCCATATCAGAATTTTTTGGTTTATATATGACAGAATAGGATCATATTTTATACGAATGGAAATAAGCTTGTGGTCATTTTCGATTTATTTTGTGTGACGAACTTTGGTTCAACTCAACAGTAAAAATTAAGCTGAAAGAGAAAATCGGTTACGGATTTGGCGATGCCGCTTCGTCTTTGTTCTGGAAGATTTTTGGAATGTATTCTTTATTTTTTTATACCGATGTTCTCGGCATTACGGCGGCGGCTGCGGGAACAATGTTTCTTGTTGCTCGTTTGTGGGATTCTTTTTTCGATGTATTTGTCGGAATTATCAGCGACCGCATCAAAAGCCGGTATGGAAAATACCGGCCGTTCATATTGTGGTTTGCAATTCCTTTTGCAGTAATGGGTGCCATTACATTTTTTGCTCCTGATTTTGGTCAAACTGGAAAGTTAATCTATGTATTTATTAATGATGCTTGTGTACTCATTAATAAATGTGCCGTATGCATCGTTGCTGGGAGCTATTTCTCCCGATCCTGTTGAACGAAATTCACTGTCGTCTTATCGCATGTCGTTTGCGTTCATTGGCTGGATTTTGGCGGTGTTACATTACGTACCGGATGCTTTACAACAAAGTTCTGAAACCATTTTTGGTGAACAGATCATGATTAGTTTTATGCCGGCCATTTGTTGTGTTCTGGCGTTTGCCGGTATGTTGTTCTATCCGCTTTCCGACAAAAAAGTAAAGGAAATCGCCGAACAATTATACCTGAAACGAAATGTGTCATAAATTACAATGATGAAATCTGATGTAAAGAGGTATTTCTGAATTGAAGTTGCAAATACGCTGTGAGCTGACTGAAAATATTTTACCATTTTTCTTGATCCCGAATTCGGTGGAACTCATTGTCCAATTTCTTTCAAAGGAAAACCTGGAGACACTAAAAAGCCAATATATTCAAAGGTATTTCAAGATAAATTTCAGGTTCAAAGTTTCAAATTCCAAGTGTTTCGCCTGGAACTTGAAACCTGAAACCTGGAACTAATTTAAAGTGTTACCCCTGTTTTGAAAATCGAAATTTCCTTGAATCCACTTACTTCGTGTTTCAGTTTTTTGCCTCCGGAAACTTCAATGACGTACTGAATAAATTCTTCCAAAAGCTGATCCATCGGCTTGTTCTCAAGCAATTGACCGGCATTGAAATCGATCCAGTTTTTCTTTTTGTTGAATAAAGCCGTGTTGGTCGAAATTTTCATCGTCGGTACAAAACTGCCGAATGGAGTCCCGCGACCGGTTGTGAAAAGTACCATATGGCATCCGCTGAAACCCAGTGCCGATGAGGCCACCAAATCATTTCCAGGCGCCGAAAGAAGATTCAGTCCTTTCACTTTTATGGGCTCGGCATATTTCAAAACATCCATAACTGTAGCCGTTCCACCTTTTTGAGTACAGCCCAGCGATTTGTCTTCGAGCGTTGAAATTCCGCCCTCTTTGTTTCCCGGCGATGGATTTTCGTAAACCGGCAAATTGTGCTGCATATAGTAATCTTTGAAATCATTGATCAGGCTCACCGTTTTGTCGAAGGTTGACTGGTCTTTGGCGCGGGCCATCAAAATAGTTTCAGCACCAAACATTTCCGGAACTTCAGTCAAAACGGTTGTACCTCCCTGGGCGATCAGAAAATCGGAAAAGACACCCACCAGCGGATTGGCCGTAATTCCTGAAAATCCATCGGAACCTCCACATTTCAATCCAATTTTCAACTCTGAAAGTGGAATGGCTTCGCGGCGGTCGTTTTTCATTTGGCCATAAATTTCCTTCAGAATTTCCAATCCAGTTTCTACTTCGTCTTCCACTTCCTGCGAAACAAGAAATTTAACCCGGTCGGGATCGTAATTGCCAATTACTTTTTTCAGGTGCGAAATCTGGTTGTTCTCGCATCCAAGCCCAAGTACCAAAACACCGCCTGCATTTGGGTGGCTGATGATGGATGCAAGGGCTTTCTGCATATTCACATGATCGTCGCCCAATTGCGAGCAGCCATAATTATGCTTGAAGACTTCAATGGCATCAATATTTTCAGGATTAACTTCGCGCCGGAAACGATCGATAATCTGCTGTGCCTGACCATTTACGCAACCTACCGTTGGCACGACCCAAATTTCGTTGCGAATGCCCGACTGTCCGTTTTTGCGCCGGTAACCCTGAAAAGTCAGATCGCGTTTGGCATACCTGAGTTCATTCAGTTTTTGGTTGAACGAATAGGTAATAGTTCCCGACAAATTTGTTTTCAGGTTGTGCGTGTGAACATGATTTCCAGCTTTAATTTCAGCAGTTGCATGTCCGATTGGCGCTCCGTATTTGAGTACTTCGGCATTTTCAGCAATTGCCTGTAACGCAACTTTATGGCCCACAGGAACATTGTCGATCAATACAATATGTTGATCTTCGATGGTTGCCGATTCGCCACTTAGTCCGGATTCGAGGCAAACCGCCACATTATCGATAGGGTTGAGTTTTATAAATTTCGCCATTTTTAAATAGTTACAAGTTACGGGATACGAGTTGCGGGATATTGAAAAACTTGTATCACGCAACTCGAAACACTAATTATTAGCCAATTTGCATAAGTGGATTACTTTCACTCAATACAGCCTTCACTGCTTTTTTCATTCCAACCTGCTCAATCAGAAATAAATAACATGTTACCGAAAGAGTCAGATTTGGTATTTCGTTCAAATTCCTTTTCCAGACTTTGTCAAGTTTCAGCACTTTTTCAACGAGCTTCTGAATTGAAATTGGTCTTCCGTCGCATTCGGCCCAAGCTTCCTTGTAAAAGTCCAAAATCCACTGATCATCCTGAACCTGATAGGTTACACCATTTGATTCTCCTTTAAAATAGGCGATCATAGCGGCCAATGAAAATACCAGTTTTTGGGGAAGCATGCCAGTTGCTTCATAATACTTGAGCAGGGACGGCAAGTTTCGTGTTTCCCATTTCGACATGGCATTCAAGGCAATACTTTGCCACAGGTGGCGAATATACGGATTACGGAAGCGTTCCAGAATTTTATGTGCAAACGACTGAAGCTCCTTTTCACTTCCTTCGAGACTGGTTAGAACTTCGTCGTAAACCAGTTCCTTCATAAAGTTACCAACTTCAAGGTTTTCAAATCCTTCGCGTACAGTTTCCAGTCCGCTTAAATACGAAACCGCATAACTTCCTGTGTGGCATCCGTTTAGCACCTGAACTTTTTGTTCGCGGTATCGTGTCATATCTTTCACGAACTTTACATCTAATCCAGCTTTTTCTGCCGGAAATTCTTTCTGAACCCATTCGGGAGCTTCAATTACCCAGAAGTGAAAGTATTCGCCAACAACTACAAGGTTGTCTTCGAACCCAATTTCTTTTTGAATTTCAGTAATCTCGTCTTTTGGGAAACCAGGAACAATGCGATCGACCAAAGTGTTGCAGAATGCGCACGAAGTATTTACCCAGTTTTCAAAATCGTTACTCAGGTTCCAGTTTTTGGCATGCTGAAGTACATATTTTTTTAGCATGTCACCATTTTTGTCGATGAGTTCGCAAGCAAAAAATATGAGCCCTTTGTCGGCGGCTCCATTAAAAGCGATGAAGCGCTTGTATAGCAAGGCAGCTACTTTTGCCGGAAATGATTTTGGCGGAAGCATTTCCAGTGTATCGGTTTCGTCCATGGCAATACCAGCCTCGGTTGTGTTCGAAAATACAAATCTGAGATCGGGATTCAGGAACGACTGTTCGTAAGTTTCGTAGTCCGTATAAGGATTAATTCCCTTGTTAATGCAATCGATCAACGAAAATTCCTTGACCGGCATACCGTTTTTGATCCCCTTCAAATACACATGGTAAAGTCCGTCCTGATCGTTTAACATGTTGGCCATTCCGTTTGGAAGCGGTTGAACGACATCAACTCCGGTATTAAAATCAATGTTCTTGTTCATTTTATTAACGATCCAGTCGGTGAAAGCACGTAAAAAGTTTCCTTCTCCGAATTGAAGAATCCGGGTTGGATAAACAGTTGTTTGGGTTGCGTTTTTGCGATTTAATTTCATTTTGATCTACATTTTAAGTTTCCGTGTTCGCACACGGGATTGCGGTTTTAAAAAACCGTGTGCGGACACGGTTTCGGCGGCAAATGTATATTTTTATTTAGTTTCGGGATGCAGTCAGGATTAAAAATAATGCGTAAGTATTTGATATATAATACTTGAGTGTTTTTTTCTTAATGATTATTTAATAATTAAATTCGTTACCCGCGAAATGCTTTGGGAATAATTTCTATTTTTAAGTTTTCAAGTATGAGTACGTTCAAATTTGCCAGTGAATAAAGCGTTTGATTCTTAGTAAAATACACTCTGCACGAAATATATTTCAATCTAACTTCTCGATGATGGTCAAAAAGATTTATGTGATTACCGGAGGTCCGGGTTTTGGAAAGACTCAACTGATCAACGAGCTTCGTCAGTCGGGATATTTGTGTTCACAGGAATTTGCTCGCGATCTGATTGAGAATCAAATTCAAACTGGCGGTGAGATTTTACCATGGAAAAGGCCAAAGTTTTTTCAGGAAGAAGTTTTGAAAATGAGGATTTCCTTTTTTGAATCGGTTCCGGAACAAACCATTGCTTTTGCCGACCGAGCTATTCCCGATCAAATCGCATTTGCGCAATACAAGGGTTTTAAAACACCTCAAATATTGCTCGATAGTTCAAGGAAATTTCGTTATGCAACCGAAGTTTTAGTAACACCTCCCTGGCCCGAGATCTTCTGCAACGACGAAGTTAGAACTGAAACTTTTGAAGAAGCTGTTTCAATCCATAAATTTATCCTGAAAGCATATTCCGATTTGAATTATAAGATTATTGAACTACCTTTAGTTCCCGTGATTCAGAGAAAAGAGTACCTTCTTCAAACTATGCTAAATTCAAAGAAAAATGACTATTAACCGACGTAATTTTTTAAGGAAAGCTGCTGTAAATACAATTGGTTTGGCAGCTATTCCCGGAATACTTTCTGCTTCAATGTCCCCCGCAAGCAAAAAAAAGAAAGGGATTTTGTCGTCAGTTAAAAATAAGGATGTTATCCTGTTTCAGGGCGATTCTATAACCGATGCGGGTCGCGAACGGATGAAGCAACACGCCAATGCTGCAAACTCGTTTGGCAGTGGTTATGCATTTCTGGCTGCCTCTAAAATTCTGAAGGATAATCCCGACAAAGATTTATCGATTTACAACCGGGGTATTAGTGGAAATAAAGTTTTTCAGCTGGCCGACCGCTGGCAGCGCGATTGTTTCGACCTGCATCCCGGTATTTTGAGTATTTTGATAGGCGTGAATGATTATTGGCACACCATTGATGGTAAGTACGACGGAACCGCAGAAGTTTATGAGCAGGATTACAGGCAGTTGCTTATTTTAACAAAAAAAATGTTGCCTGAAGTGGAACTGGTTATTTGTGAACCTTTTGCTATTTTGGGAGCATCAGCCGTTACCGAAAAATGGTTTCCTGATTTTGATGCTTACAGGGCTGCTGCTAAAAAACTTGCGACAGAATTCGATGCCATTTTCATTCCTTACCAAACCATTTTTACTGAAGCTTTGATTTATGCACCAGGAAATTACTGGACTGTTGACGGCGTTCATCCAAGCATGGCTGGTTGTGAATTAATGGCAGAAGCCTGGCTAAAGGCCGTGAAATAATAAGCCAAAATTGAAAGATGCAGCAGTTGTTTGTTCGATTGCTGCATCTTTTATTTAAACCATTCGGCTTGCTCTTTTTTACCTGCTCTGAAAAGATTTTATTACTTCCGTTAATTGGGCTTTTGGCATTACTCCAGAATGTTTCCAAACCATCTGACCACTTTTAAATAGCATCAACGTCGGAATACTTTGAACCTGATATCGATTTGAAATTTCCGGGTTCCTGTCGACATTGATTTTTACAATACGCAACTGTCCTGGTTGTTCGCTGGCAAGTTCCTGAAGAATGGGCGACTGTACTTTACATGGCTGGCACCAGTCGGCATAAAAATCAACCAGCACCGGAATAGCCGATTGAATGATCGAATTAAAATTTCCTTGCATAATGTTTCTGTTTTCGGGCAACCCATCAAATCTGGAACCAGTTTGCCAATTCTTAAAATTTGTCACTGAACCTGACATTTTGAAAGTTGTTTTGCGGAATTCATCTCCTAAATTGTCATTTTATGAAATGAAAAGAGGCTGTACACTTGCGTGACAGCCTCCAAAAGGTTCTACCGGGAATTGATTGACTTTTTTGATTTCCGATAGAATTTTTTTGAATTATTAAAATTCAATCACACTTAAAACTTCCGGATGAACGGTTTTAGTATGCGAACCAATATATATTTTCAATCCTTGAATAATTTAGTTCGATTCATACAACCTTTCGCCGATAGCGGATTTTAGTTTGTAAATATTTACCGCGTAATCAATTTTCGATTTCAGCACCATTAACCTGCTTTCCGAAACGGCCGTCGAACCTTCAATCAGTTCCAGGTTGGTTATTACTCCCGAATCGAAACTAACTTTGGCCAGATCGTATGCCTGGTTGGCCTGCCGAAGCTGCAATTCCGACTGATCTACTTTCTTTTGCGAAGCCGAAACATTGGCTTCCGCCTCCACAACCTGATCGACAATTGTCCGGCGTGCAATCTCGGTATCCTGGTTGTTCATTTGAATAGCCGATTGCGCCTGCGATAAATTGAACTCTTTGCGCTTGCCATCGAAAACCGGGATTTTAATTCCGACTCCAGCCGCAAAGTTTGGTTTGGGATCGTACAAATTAGGCGTGTACCCATTTTTAATACCTCCTGAAAGAAAGCCTGAAACCACAGGTTTATTCTGATAATTTGTCAGGTCCAGCCGCATGTCTGCCAGCTTTGCTTTTTCGCGGGCCAGTTTCATTTCGTCCCGGTTTCGCATAGCCTCGGCCAATAACGAATCGTTTTGAGATTCTGGTGCCAGACTGTTAAATTCTGCTTTGACCTTTAGGTCAGTGTTTTCAGGTTTTCCAAGCAACATATTCAATTGGCAGACCTGCACCTGAAGCGCCGTGAGTAAGTCGGTCTTCTGATTTTCGATACCCGAAATTTTGACCTGTGTGGTCAGTACCTCATATTTTGTGGCCGATCCGGTTTCCTGTTTCTTTTGCACGTATCTCAAGTGTTCGTTCAACATTTTAAGTTGTTCGTCTTTAATTTTCACGGCTTCCTGAAGGTAAACCAGTGAGAAATAAACACCCACTGCTGACTGCGAAAGTTTCTGCTTAATTTGTTCAACTGTTTGTCCAACAAGCTCTTTTCCTTGTGTTTCGAGCGATATTGCTTTGTCGGTTTTCCCGAAATCGTAAAGTACCTGGCTGGCATTTATAGCAGCCGAATAATTGTCGTGAGGCACAAAACTAAAAGTTCCCATATCAGGAACACTAATTGACGAAACCGGTCCGATCCTGGAATAGGATGACGTGATATCAACATTGGGCTGTTTGGCCGATTTGGCAATTCCGATTTTAGCATCCGAAACCTTCAGGTCCTCCTGTGCTTTTATAACAGACGGATGGTTTTGCACAATCTCGCTAATAATCGATTTTAACGATAGCGAATCGCTTGCGGTGCTTTGTCCATTTGCTTTTTCTGCCATAAATATTCCTGCAGAAAGAAATAGGAATAAACTGTATTTTTTGAGATTAGATATCATTTTATTTTGCTTTTTCTTGTGATTTTTTGTTTCCACTTCTCATGATTAGTACCGGAATGAGACTAACCAAAGTTATCATAGCTGCAATCCAAAAATCATCGTCGATGCCCTGAATGTAAGCCTGTTTGCTGACATGAGACATGAGCATATATTTCCCTTGCTGAACGGCCGTAGCCATATTCCCGCCCACATGTTGCTGCGCATAGTAGGCCAAATGCGTCGCAGTATTCCTGAATTCCTGAGATCCGGACTGGATGGCCGCGCCATACATTTGTGAATGGAAATTAATGCGTGTTGTTAGCAATGTGGTAAAAATTGCTACTCCCAAACTTCCAGCTAACTGCCTGACTGTGTTCGTGATTCCGGAAGCTTGTGCCATTTTTTCACGTGGCATGGTTACCAACATTAAGGCGCTGAGCGGTGTGAAAATAATTCCCATCCCGAAACCCCGAAGGTAAAGTGACAACATGATAAAATTGTGTTCCGATAAAAATGAAAGCCGCGAATTGAGAATAAAGCTAAATCCAAGGGCTGCTATCCCAATAATCATAGGAGCTTTAGGACTAAACTTATCTGAAACTTTTCCAGCAATTGGCGACATCATTCCCTGGATGATTCCTACCGGCAGAAATACAGCTCCTGCCTGGAGTGCAGTGTATCCCATGGTGTTTTGCAGGTATAACGGAAGCAAAAAAGTACTTCCAAACATACCCATGCTGAAGATAATCATCACCAGGTTTCCCATCCCGAAATTGTAGTTTCCGAGTAACCGAAGTTCGATTAGTGGATTATCAGTGGTTAATTCCTGTGTTATGAATATTGCACCAAAAATGATGGAAATGGCAAAGCAAACCAAGATGTAAGGAGCATGCCATCCGGCCGAATTGGTTTGTGCACTTCCTTCCGAAAGGGCGTAGAGCAAAACCGGAACGAAGATAACCACGGAAATAAAGCCAATCAGGTCAAATTTTCCGGCTCTTGGGTTAATGAATTCCCTTTGAATCAGAATGGTGAAAACCATTGCCGCGATCCCGAAAGGAATGTTTACATCGAAAATGAGTTGCCAGCTAAAATTGTCGACCAGATAACCGCCGATTAATGGACCGAACGAAACAGAAGCAGCAGCCGAAATGGCCCAGAAGCCAATGGCCACGCCACGTTGATGAGGCGGAAATTCGCGTGTAATAATGGCCATCCCAAGCGGCTGAATCATCCCAGCGCCCAATCCCTGAACAATCCGCGAAAGTATAAGGGTATTTTCGTCATTCGACATTCCGCAAAGTGCTGATCCGACAGTGAACAAAAGTAATCCAATAAAATATAGCCGCTTGTAACCAAACTTATCGGCAAGCCAGCCTGAAGTAGGCAACATCACAGCCATGGAAAGCATGTAGGCTGTAATAACCCATTCAATTTTATCGATACCCACGCCAAAAGTAGCCATGATTTTCGGCAAGCCAACATTCACAATGGTCGCATCGAGCACGGCCATAAATGTGCCGAGCATGATGTTGGCCAGCAAAAACCACTTGTAATTGACATTACGCGGGTGATACGCTGAATTGCGGTTTCGCAGTTTAGCGCGAAGCCTGTGTGTTGGAGTTAATTTCCGCATTACTGCCTGATAATTTTAACGATAGCCGACATTCCGGATAAAATGCGGTAGTCTGAAAGCTTTTTGCCATCAGTCATTCCGTCGATAGAAACTTTTAACTGCACGCGTTGTGTTACTTTGGTAAAGTTTCCTGAAGCATTGCTGGGTGGAATCAATGAAAATTGAGACGCAGTGTTCGACCCGATTGTTGAAATCTTTCCGGTAAAAGTTACGTCAGGATAAGAATCAACAGTGAACAATACCGGTTGTCCGGGTTTCAGGTTTTCAAGTTTTGTTTCTTCCAGAAAAACACTTACCCACAATTTATTGTCGTTTACAATGGTAAAAATCGATTGTCCCGGTTGAGCAATATCGCCCGGCATCAACCAGCGTTTCCCTATAATTCCTGAACACGGTGCATAAAGTTTGGTGTTTTTCAGTTGAGTACTAATGGTGTTTATTTGTGCACCTGCACTTTCAACTGCTGCTTCAGCGCTTTGAATCTGAGCTTTCGAAACATTGATTTGCGAGCGAGCTGCATTTAGCTGAGCCTGTGCTGTTTCAAGTGTTTTCCTGGCATGATCGAACGATTCTTTTGTAATTACAGACCCTTCAAACTGCTTCTGCGATCGTTCAAAATCTTCTTTCGCTTTGCTCAGTGAAATTTCCAGAACTTTAATATTTTCAAGGTCGAATTTGTATTTTGCCTGTGCCTGCAAAACTGAGGCTTCAGACAGCGTTTTTCCGGCAATGGCCTGTTGCTTTTGAGCAACAATATCAGTACTGTCGAGCACTGCTATAAGTTCGCCCGGTTTTACAGAATCACCTTCATCGACAAATAAGTTGCTGATTCGCCCCAGCAATTTCGGACTCACTCCAACGATATCGGCATCCAAATGCGCATCGTCGGTTTTTATGTACTTCGAATAATCGATGTACCATCTGATACCACCTCCAAGTATCAAAACAATAACCAGAATCAATGGAATGTAGACTTTCCTGTTCTTTTCTTTTTTTACGTGTTTGTTCTCCATAAACTTTAATTTCTATATGTTTTAAATTAATTTTTACTGAATTATGCTTCGCAATGCGATTTCCGGCTAAATCCATTTCCGGTTCGGAAATTTGTGCATTCAGACTTTCGACAGAATTGAGATCAGTATTTCTTTCACTTGTTGAGTGGAAGAAGCCAGTTTTTCAAGTTCTTCATCATTGAGCAGAATAAGCTTTTGCTTTAAAGTGGCACTGGAAGATTGCTTGATTTTTTCAAAATCTTTCAGCCCTTTTGATGTCAGCGAAATATTGATGATACGGCGGTCTTTCGGATCGCTTTGTCGTTCAACATATCCGGCTTCTATCAATCGGTCTACTATGACGGTGATGTGTGGTTTAGGCATTGACAGGCACTTGCCAATATCGGTCATCGAAAGGCTTCCATGTCTTTTCAGGCTTCCAAGTACAAACATTCCGCCGGGAGTAATTGACGTCTTCGACCGCATAGGTTTCGAAATACTTTTGTACAACAAGGGATGTATTGAAATCAGATTTTCCGCAATTGTTTCTACTATTTGTTTCATATTCAAAACTATTCCGTTTTTGTAATGGTTACAAAAGTATAACTAATTTAAATCGTGAAATTCCGAAGAGATATTTTTTAATATTCTGAATAAAAATTTAACTTGTGGATAATAAATCTGAAATCTGATTTGTAAAATCGCTTTCAGTCCGACAGATCCGTTAAGTAGTGCATCATTTAATTTTAAAATTGAAAAGGGACAAGAATGATTTTTGCCATTTGTGAAAAATATTATCCTTGAATTGAGTAGAAAAGTGATTTTAATTTTATGTTTTTTTTGAATATGTAAACAAAAATTCAGGAATAGAAGATAAAAGGCGAATTAATCCTTAATTATTCCTAACGGAAACAAATCAGCTCTTTATTCGCTTGCTTTTCAGGCTATTTTTCAGTATATTGCATCAGCATGTGAAAATTAGTTACAAAGTATGAAACATGCATGAATAGTCAAAAACAATTAAAAATTTAGTATTATGAGTTCAGGAAAAGTATTATTAGGCGCATTGGCTGGCCTGGCCACCGGTGCACTGCTCGGAATTTTGTTTGCGCCCGACAAAGGGACTGAAACAAGGAAGAAAATCACCAAAAAGGGAGAAGATTATGTTGATGAAGTTAAAGAAAAATTCAATGAACTTCTCGACGATTTAACCCACAAAATGGACGGTGTCAAATCAAAAGCTAAAGAGATGGCCGAAGAAGCCAAATCTAAGGTTGATGAAGCGAAAGCGTCTCACAATTAAACCTTATTTGTAGCGACAAGTACGAAGTATAAGTTAAATTCATCATTTTTAAAATATGTATTTTAACTTTGTCTTCGTCGTTTCTGCTTTTATCTGAAAAAAGGTTGAACTGATAAATTCCATTTCTTTACGAAAACTTTTAAGATGGATCAACAATCTGGTTTAGTTGAATCGCTTATTGAAAAGGGAGAACAATATGGTAAAACAACTCTCAAACTTCTGAAGCTCAAAACACTCGACAAGTCTGCCGATGTGATATCAAATGTAGTTTCGTGGTTAATTGTGGTTGTATTCGCCTTATTGTTTTTCCTTATTTTTAATATAGGAATAGCACTATGGATCGGTCAGATTCTCGGTAAATCGTATTATGGATTTTTTATAGTTTCCGGATTCTATGCGCTTCTCGCCATTTTGTTTACCATTTTCAGAAAACAGTTCGTTAAAGATCCGGTCAGCAATTCAATTATTACACAGATTCTTGAGGAAAAATCATGGGAAAACGAACAGCAGTAGCAACTCTTCGCGAAGCAATTCGCTTGCTCGAACTTCAGCAGAATGCAGAACGCGAAATCCTTAAAGAACAAATTAAAGAAACTTACGAAAGCCTGAAGCTTATCAACCTGATAAAAAGCTCGGTAAACGAAATTACCAGTTCTGTTGAATTGAAAGGCGGTTTTTTTGAATTGGCGATTTCATTATTGTCGGGTTACCTGACAAAAAAAGTGATGGTACGCGCTGAAAGTAAATCGTTTGTCAAAATACTAGGAATTTTGCTGCAGTACGGTGTAACAAGCCTCGTAGCCCAGAATGCGCAACTGATTAAAAACTTGTTTTCCAATCTGGTCGACACAATTTTTAAGACAAATAAGGAAAAAGAAACTGAGTCGGCATCTCCTTCGACAGAATACACAATCTAAACTCCCTGAAATTTTTGTTCTTCGGTTTTTCATTCAGTTATAAATGCGAAACTGGCTCGATTTGTAGTTTTGCTACACAATTTATCCCTCTGAGAATATCTCCAAAATTTTAACCCAATTTGCAACATTTTAAACCGTGAGCGGTCTAATGGGATAAGTATGCAATAACTCGGAAAATCAATAAATCAATTCGGAAATGAAAACACTAAAACGTACAGCAGTTGTTCTGATTTTACTATTCGTTGGATACGCGTGCCAGCGCGGGAATACCATATCGATATACAATGGAACCGACAATATAAGGGTAAATTATTGGGGAACAATAAAGTTTAACGACGACGAAACCGCTATTACGAGCATTTCAAAAGGTGGATTTCTGCGGTACCAGAAAAATAACGAACGACTATTTGCAGTTCCGCTAAAGGAGGGCGGAATGAAATATATCCTTCGAATTGACGGAAAGGAGATAGAAAAAGATGGTTCCGAAGGTCAAAAACTTATGGCAAATGCCGTTAAAACAATGATCTCACTTGGATTTGATGCTGATGAGCGGATTTTAAGAATTTGTGGAAAAGGCGGACTTCGTGCCGTTCTAAATGAGGTGAGCAGCGTTGACGGCGATTTTGTGTCAAGTAAGTATCTTAAATTTGTAATTTCAAGCGATAGCATTCTTCCGGACGAAATGCTTGTAGCAACCGATTTAATTCGAACCAAAGTTGGTTCTGATTTTGAAAAGCGGAAACTACTCGAAAATTATTCTGCTGAGAATCTAAAAGATTCAGTGATTTCCCATGCTTATTTCGAAGTTGTAAAAAGTATTGGCTCCGATTTTGATAAAGCAAGTGTTCTCCAGAAAATCTTAAATCAACCTCTTACCAAAGTACAGACATTTGAGGCACTGAATGTAATCAATACAGTTGGTTCCGATGATAACAAGGGAAAATTGCTGAAAAATTTTTCTTCTAAATCAATGGGCGATTCGCTGACAACACATGTTTATTTTGAAGTCGTAAAAGGTATCGGTTCCGATTTCGAGAAGTCGAATGTACTTAAACAATACATTAGCGAGCCACTTTCAAAAGTACAGCAACTCGAAGCATTACATGCAATTAAAACAATAGGTTCCGACAACGACAAAGGGAACCTTTTGCAAGGGTTTTCCGCAAATAATCTGACTGATTCGTTGGTGTCGGAAACTTATTTCACAACAGTAAACAGCCTGGGTTCCGATTTTGAAAAGGCAAATACTCTCAAAAAATATTTAAATAGGCCTGTTGCAAATGAGCAGTTCCTGAGTGTTTTAAGTTCAGTAAATACAATGGGTTCCGACAATGATAAAGTTGGTATTTTGAAGGAATTAATTAACAAGCAAGCTGTTGAGGAAAAAAGTTTCGAAAGTTTGCTTTCCACAATTAACGGTATTGGATCTGATTTCGAAAAAGGGAATTTGATTAAAATGCTGATCAAAAAAGATTCAAATACCGAAGGTCAATGGATCGGACTAATCAATGAAGCCAAAGAAGTTTCGTCGGAGTTCGATCGAAGCAACATACTTATTCAAATTGCCCAAGACATGCCACAAAGCGAAGTTGCCGTAGAAAGTTACAAGCAAGCTGCCAAAACAATAAATTCCGAACATGATTACAATCGTGTTATAAAGGCTTTGAGATAAATTGTTTGTAAATTTCGTTGTGCAAGGGCGAATCAGTTTCTGTAGCAGAAATTGGTTCGCCTTTGTAGTTTCGGTTGGTTAATATTGATCCGAAACAATATATAAAAAATTGAATGAATCGAATGGCTAGTTCAGGAATTACTCGGATTTGATTCCCACCAAATTCGACGTCTCTGCATAATTTTTAGTTTTCGGCTAATGGTAAATCGGCTTTCGTTCGTTAATAGTAGTGAATTCTCCTTTAATTAGAACAATTCAAATGTTATATTTGGTACCCAATCCCGAAAATTTTGACTATGAAGTTAGCTTTCATTCCTTTTCTCTTTTTATTGGCTGTGTTTTCGTTTTCACTCAACGCTCAGCAGGTAGCCAAAAAACCGTTGACTATCGATGATTTTGCATCGTGGAAAGTCGTTCGAAATCCGATTTTATCGAACGATGGGAAATACACAGCATTCGAAATTAATCCCGAAAAGGGAGATGGAAACCTGGTTGTTAAATCGATTGATTCGAAAAAAGAAGACACCATTTCGAGAGCTTACGATGCGGTTTTTTCTTCTGAATCAGATTTCATTGCTTATAAAATTAAACAACCTGCCGACTCTATCCGGAGCGCAAAAAAGAAAAAGCTAAAAAAGGAACAGATGCCAAAAGACAGTTTGGGTGTGTTTGTCTTCAAAAGACATAAAATTTATGCATTTCCCAACCTGAAGCAATTTTCGGTATCGAAAGAAAATGCGCATTGGGTGGCTTTTCTGGCCGAACAGAAAATAGAAAAAAAGAAAACGGAAAGCGGAGAAGTTGAAATAAAATCAGCGAAACCCAAGGGTAAAGAAGGCAAAGATTCGAAACAGGAGCCTGGAAACCAGTTGATTTTGCTTCAGCCTTCAACAGGCGATACCGTTTGTTTTAACGATGTATCTGAATTTTATTATGCACCGAAAGGGCACAGCATAACGTTTATCCGACAAAAAAAAGATTCGCTCGACCGAACGGAAATTATGGTCTTTGATACGGAAAGCAAGAAATCAGGAGTTATATTCAGGCAAAACGGTACGGCCAGGCAAATCACCTCTGACGATCAGGGCGGACGTTACGGCTTTTTGTTTTCAGCCGATACGATCAAAGAAAAAGTGTATAGTTTGTACTACGGATCGCTGACAACGGGCGATCCAAAACCTGTGGTAACTCCTGAAAGCCATGGGATGCCGTTGGGATGGTCTCCCTCGGAATTTGCTGACCTCAGTTTTTCAAGGAACGGACAGCGCTTGTATTTTGGAACAACACTAAAGCCAAAACCCGAACCAAAAGATACGCTGATTGATGAGGAAAAACCCGTGCTCGACGTCTGGACCTGGAAAGACAAGGAATTGCAGCCACAGCAAAAAATTAACGCTGAGAAAGAAAAAAAGCGAACCTACAAAGCGGTTTACCTGGTTGGCGAAGAAAAGTTTATACAATTGGCCGATCCTGAAGTGCGGGAAGTGCGAACCATACTGAAAGGTGATGGAAATCTTGCTCTGGGACTTTGTGATTCGCCTTACAGGCTTGAATCTTCGTGGACTGGTCGGTCAGCGGCCGATTATTACCTGGTGGATATTGAATCCGGGATCAAGCGCCTGATCGTTCGAAATAAAACCATGGTGTCTCTCTCGTCCGGTGGAAATTTTGTGATCTGGTACGATCCGGCCGACAGCAGTTATTACACGCGATCGACCAATATTAATGCGACTGAAAATGTGAAACTGAATGCCGCAGTTCCGGTGTCGTTTTGCGACGAACGCTGGGATATGCCCGAGAGCGCCCGCCCGTATGGAATTGCCGGATGGGCCGAAAACGACAAATCTGTTTTCATATACGATCGTTTCGACATCTGGAAATTTGATGCCGAGGGCTCAAAAGTACCCGTTAATGCAACGCGGAATTATGGCCGGAAAAACTTTTTGAGTCTTCGCTACCGGAAACTCGATCCGGATGCCGAATTTATCGATACGAGTAAACCGATAATTGTTAGTGCATTCGACGAGAGAAACAAATCAGCAGGTTATTTTAGTGCTGATCTTCGAAATTATTCTGACCCGAAAATGTTCCTGATGGAAGATTTTTCTTTCGCCAATCTGGCGCGTGCCAAAGATGCGGAAGTATTGATTTGGACGCGCGAAAGCGTCAGCGAATCGCCCGATGTATGGACCGGAAATCTTGCTTTTGAGCATCGTCACAAACTTTCTGAATCCAATCCGCAACAAAAAAACTTTGTGTGGCCGGGAGTTCGTTTGGTACACTGGACAACCTTTTCAGGAAAAGAGCTCGAAGGTTTACTCTATTTTCCTGAAACCATCGATCCGGAACGTAAATATCCCATGATCGTTTATTTTTACGAACGAAATGCCGACAATCTTTATTCGTATACCATTCCGTCGCCAACACGATCGACAGTAAACCGCACTTATTACGCAAGCAACGATTATATCATTTTTGTTCCCGATATTACTTACGAAGAGGGATCGCCGGGAGCTTCTGCTTTCGACGCTGTGATCAGCGGAACACAGTTTGTAAGCAACATGTTTCCGTTTATCAATCGCGAACGAATCGGCGTTCAGGGACAAAGCTGGGGTGGCTACCAAACCGCATGGCTGATCACGCAAACCGATATGTTTGCTGCTGCCATGGCAGGTGCGCCGGTTGCCAACATGACCAGCGCGTATGGTGGAATTCGATGGCAGACCGGGCTTTCGCGCATGTTTCAGTACGAAAAGTCGCAAAGCCGCATTGGAGGTACTTTGTGGGATAAAACCCTTCAGTACATCGATAATTCGCCGTTGTTCTATGTGCCCAAAATTAAAACACCGCTTCTGATTATGCACAACGATGCCGATGGCGCAGTGCCGTGGTATCAGGGAATTGAACTTTTTACAGCCATGCGCCGTTTGCAAAAACCGGTTTGGATGTTAAGCTACAACAACGAAGAGCACAACCTGAAGGCTGAAAGTTGGGCCAATCGAATGGATCTAACCATCAGAATGAAAGAGTTTTTTGACCATTACCTGAAGGGAGGACCTGAACCGGAATGGATGAAATACGGGATTCCGGCTGTGAGAAAAGGGAAAGATTTAGGATACTAATTTCCGAAAAGCCTAAATGGCATTCTTTCCTGAAGGTCAGCAAAGCATCATTTCAAGTTGCTTGTAATTTTTAATTACTGAATCTGCTTCTTTTTGGTTATTCGGATTTGTTACCGGTCCCTGGTAAGCCACAACCATCATTCCGGCAGCTTTGGCAGCCATAATTCCGTTTTGCGAATCTTCAACCACAAGGCAGTTTTCAGGATCGATTCCCAGCTTTCGGGCTGCCAGTAAATAAACATCGGGTGCAGGTTTGCTTTGGCCGGCTTCCTGCGTACTAACCACAAATTTGAAGTATTTTCGCATACCGGTTTTCTCAAGCATGAGCTCAATGACCTCAGGAAAATTGGAGGACGCAACAGCCATGGGGTAATTTTTTGCACTTAACCTTTCGAGCAGATTTGCAATTCCCGGAATGGTCGGAATTTCCTTCAGATCAGCGAAAAGCCTATAACTTTCACTTCTGTTTTGCTCAATTAATTCTTCAACCGGAAGGCTTAAATGGTAGCGCTCTTTAATATCCATCCACATGGCATCGGTGGCAACACCCAGGTATTTACTGTGTTCTTCCGGTGTAATAATCAGGTTGTTGAGGCTGAACTGCCTTTTTTCGATTTCCTCGTGAAACGGTTCACTGTCGACCAAAACGCCGTCCATATCAAAAATTATAGCTTCAATCATGTTTAATTTTTGTTTTTAACCGGCCAGTAGGCTGGGCCGTTTTCAATATAAATTACCGGAATATCTTTGATAAATGTTTTTAGCCATGTGGCACAGTAATCCATGCCGTACTCTTCCGAAGGAATGTGGCCCGTGAAAATAGCGGCTTTTTTCATTCCCAGCATCGAAGCATCCAAAACATACTGGTAGGTTTCCCATTCCTGTGCTTCACCAGCAACCAGAACTTCAGTAAACGGATTGTTGAGCAGATTGATGTGACTTTGTGAACCGGGAGCGCCAACCGCCAGAGCGACGTTGGTGAATTTCAGGTTCGGGTCGCCGATGATCCGAAGTTGGCTGCCTGGTAATTTTTCCTGAAGTTTTTGTGCAAACTGTTGAAGCGTTTGTGCTGCAAATTTAAAATAGACCATCGACTGATCGGTCTGATTCTCTTTCCAGCCTAATTTATTTACCATTCCCATGTAAATTCCATCGGGCGAAGTTTGGTGCCAGTGATCGTGAAACCTAAAAATAATGAGCTTGTGTTTGGTGATGTAATCGAGTTTTTGAAGGTAAACCGGATCGTTTTTTAGAAAGTCGGTATTGTCGAGATGATTGTAAAACGTGGGCTCGTGGGCAATAATAAGGTTGCAGCCGTTTGCCACAGCTTTTCTGAGGGTTTCCATATTGGCAAACATGCAGGTTGCAATGCCTGTCACTTTGTCGTCGGGGTTTCCCGATTTAAATGTATCCACCGTTTCGGCGCTCCACGCACAGGTGAGGTGCAATTTCATCTGGCTAATAATTTCTGAGGCCGTCTGCTGAGCCGAAACCTTACCCGAAATTGTCAATACCATCAATAAATATGCGAGCCGAAATATTTTCATAGCTTTTTTCGAAGAATTAAACACTGGCAGAAATCCGAAAGAGTTTTGCTTTTCCTGAATTTCTGAAAACAAAACCCTAATCTAACCAAAAATATGAAAACTGATTCAAAAGGCAGTATTTTCATAGCCTGAAAGATAAAATTCATTTCTTCCGGAATTGATTTTAAACTGGCTGGGAAAGGCATATCAAAAAAGTCAAGACATCTTTTAAAAAAGTCAAGTCTTTTTAAAATAAAGTCAAGTCTTTTTGAAATAAAGTCAAGACTTCTTTATTAAAAGGTCAAGACTTTTTTATCAAAAGGTCAAGACTTTATTTTATAATATAAGGATCTCTTTTAAAAAACATCCTGATGTTTAGGTTAGGGCGTTTAAATCCTAAATCCTGAAATCACGACAAGTACGTGCGGAGTCAATGTGTTGGAACCGGGGATTGAGTTCTGAATTCGCAAAACTTTGGCGGTTTGAAATCTTGTTTTAGGATTAGATTTTTAACTTTGTTACAATTCTAAGAACCAACCAAATCAATCATGAAAAACGTGAAAATTTATTTGCTCATTATTTTATCTGTGGCGGTTTTAGTATCGTGCCAGAAAAAAGAAGCTGACTGGACCGAACTTTTCAATGGAAAAGACTTAAGCGGCTGGACTGCCAACGAAAATCCCGAATCGTTTAAAGTTGAAGATGGTGCAATTGTGGCCAATGGCCCGATTAGTCACTTGTTTTATACCGGCGATTTTAAACAAGGTGTATTCCGCAATTTCGAGTTGAAAGCCATGGTTAAGACAGAACCAAGTAGCAATTCAGGAATTATTTTTCACACACAGGAGCAGGAATACGGGCCACTTTTGCGCGGCTACGAAGTTCAGATCGATAATTCGTACGAACGACCGGGTGATTTTCAGGAGTTGAAGAAAACAGGAAGTTTGTACGGTATCCGCAATGTTTATTACCAAACAGTTAAAGACAATGAGTGGTTCGAGTTGCATGTTAAAGTTGTGGAAAACCGGTGCCAGGTTTGGGTAAACGGAAGTGAAGTTGTCGATTACATTCAGCCTGACGACCCGTACCGTCCGCACAACGACAAAATGAAAGTGTTTAGCGCAGGACGAATCGCTCTGCAATGCCACGACGAGGGAAGTAAAGTGTATTTTAAAAGTATCCAGATAAAACCTCTGCCCAAAACTCAAAAATTTGACCTTTTGGTTTCGAAGGAGTGGGACACAAAAATTACCAAAATGATGTTGGAAAACTTCCCGGTCATCGATTTTCACGTTCACCTGAAAGGCGGATTAACCATTGATCAGGCCTGTGCCAATTCATTGAAACTTGGTATCAATTATGGCATTGCGCCAAATTGTGGGCTCAAATTTCCGGTAACCGACGATAAATCGCTTTACGCATATATGGACACGGTGCAGTCGAAACCAATTTTCAGGGGAATGCAGGCCGAAGGACGTGAATGGGTGACACTATTTTCTCCGGAAGCTGTCGCTAAATTCGACTACGTTTTTACCGACGGAATGACCTGGACTGACCATAAAGGCCGTCGCATGCGCCTGTGGATGCCCGATGAAGTTTTTGTGGATAATGAACAACAATTTATGGATGAACTGATCAGTAAAATTGAAAATATCGTTTCAAAAGAACCGATTGATATTCATGTAAATCCAACATTTTTGCCAGCAGTAATAGCTGATAAGTACGATGAATTATGGACTGATGCAAGAATCGATCGTTTTGTAAAAGTGCTTGCCGATAATCATGTGGCGCTCGAAATTAATTCCAGATACAAACTTCCGAGCGAAAAAATATTGCGAAAAGCCAAAGAAGCAGGGGTGAAATTTACATTTGGCACCAACAACACAGGAGCCGATCTGGGCACACTCGATTATTCGTTTGAGATGAAAGAAAAGCTTGGCCTGACCTATAAAGATATGTTCATGCCCAAAAAGCAAAGCGAAAAACCAGTTTTAGTGAAAGGCCTTCCGGCAAAAATAACCGGATAGGTTTCTAAGTTTGAATATATAAAAATAAAGCCCGGAAGGATTCTCCCGGGCTTTATTTTTACTGGGATACATCCATTTTTAGTCGACTGTAAAATCATATTTACCCGAGCCAACCTGAATGAGCAGGTAGCCGTCTTTTACTACCCCGACTGTAGCATCTTTCAGTAAACTCAGATGTTTATCGCCTTCCGTAATTTGTTCTGAATTGCTGGCTGGTATGAATATTTCGGCTGTGGTATTTGCCGGAATTTCAACTTGTAATTCAAGTTTTCCATCCTTCAGTTTCCAATACGAACTTGCTCTGCCGTAGTAAGTTTCTAATTCAGCTTTGGCAAAAGTTAGCCCTTTTTCAATGTGCGGCTTTATCTGGATAACTTTATATCCCGGATTTTTTTCATCGGTATCCAGTCCAGCAATTTCGCGGTACATCCAATCGCCAATAGCGCCGTAAGCGTAATGGTTAAACGAATTCATGGTTGGTGTTTCGAAGGTGCTGTCGGGTTTTATGCCGTCCCAGCGCTCCCAAATCGTTGTGGCACCCCTGGTAACCGGGTACAACCACGACGGATAAGTCTTTTGCAGCAGCAATTCGTAAGCCACATCCGAATGTCCAAAACGGGTTAAAACATGGCAGAGATAGGGCGTTCCGAGGAAACCTGTTGTGAGGTGCGTATCGTAGTCGCGAATGTTATCAACCAGTCGTTTGGCCGCCTGCTGACGCAAGTTTTCGGGAAGCATATCGAAATTCAGGGCCAAAACATAGGCGGTTTGTGTATTGGAAACCAATTTACCCGAAGGAGTGACATACTCATTTTGAAAAGCTGTCCTGATTTTTGACAACAGGTTCCGATAAAATTCTGCATCGGCAGTTTGGTCCAAAACTTCAGCAGCTTTCATCAGGTTTTCGGTCGAACAGGCATAAAAGCATTGGGCAATCAGGTTCTTATCGGTCACTGCTGAGCGCCCGTCCCTGTCGTCATTCAGGCTGTAAAATAGCCAGTCGCCAAATGAAGATTCCGGTTTCCAAAGATTGTCGGGACTAACTTCGTGAATGTATCCCACCCAGGCCTTCATGCTGGCGTACTGATTTTTCAGAATTTGTTTGTCGCCATAAACGAGGAACATCGTCCAGGGAACAATAGTTGCCACGTCGCTCCAGCCAGGACTGCTTTTACGGTTGTGATACAAATCAGGAACCACCCACGGTACTGCTCCGTCGGGCAATTGGTCGAGCGCCACATCTTTCATCCATTTGGCAAAAAAGCTGTTCACCCTGAAATTGAAACTGGCTGTATGCGCAAATGCCTGCGCATCGCCTGTCCAGCCTTTGCGCTCGTCGCGTTGCGGACAATCGGTTGGCACATCGATAAAATTTCCCTTTTGTCCCCATTGAATGTTGTGCTGAAGCTGATTCACCAGCGTGTCGGAACAACTGAAAGTTCCGGTTGGCGCCATATCCGAATACAGGGCAACAGCCGTAAAATTTTCAGGTTTCAGGTCTCCCGAAAAACCTTCAACTTTGACATACCGAAATCCCTGCCACGAAAAATGCGGATGAAGCGTTTCTACGCCAACTCCCTTCAAAATATAAATGTTTCGCTGCTTGGCCGAACGTAGGTTTTCGGTGTAAAAGTTTCCCTCTTTGTCGAGCACTTCAGCATGCGAAAGTGTAATAAAATCGCCCGGTTTTCCTGAAATTTTCACTTCGACCCAACCTACCAGATTTTGCCCGAAATCGATCACTCGTTCACCTTTTGGTGTGGTGAATATTTTGATGGGTTTTAAAGTTTCATGGGCTGTGACCAGTTCATTTTCGGTAGCCACTAAATTATTTCGCGGATAATCTTTTTCAATCACTCCAAACCACTCCGAATCATTGAATCCCGCCGATGACCAGCCGGGTTGTTCGAGCCGTGCGTTGTATGTTTCGCCATGATAAAGTTCTGAATATACAATGGGGCCGGTTGATGATTTCCATGAACCATCGGATAAAACAAGTTCCGAAGTTCCGTCGGTGTAGGTAATGTTCAGTTGAAAAATTATGGCAAGTTCACTACCGTAAAAATCGCGCTGCCCCCGAATGCCCAGATAACCGCGGTACCAGCCGTTTCCCAGGGTTACTCCAATGGCATTATTACCTTCCTGAAGTAGTTTTGTCACATCGAATGCCTGGTATTGTATGCGTTTGTCGTAAGCAGTCCAACCGGGTGTGAAAAAAGCATTGCCTACTTTTTTGCCATTGATTTCGGCTTCATACAAACCGCGCGACGAAATAAAAGCCATGGCCGATTTTATTGTTTTTTTCGCCTGAAATTCTTTTCTGAATAAGGGCGAAGGTCGCAATTCATTATCTTCAAATCCAGCTTGAATCCATTTCGCTTTCCAGTTTTCAGGAGTTAAAAGTCCCATGCTCCAATAAGTTGGTTCACTCCATTTCGACTCGTGCCCGTGGTTGTCCCAAACCCGGACCTGCCAGAAATATTTGGTCGCAGCTTTAAGCTCAGGTCCTGAATACACAACATGAATTGATTGATCGGAAGCGACTTTTCCGCTGGTCCAATAAATGTTTTTGCCTGACTGAAAATGAGACTGATTGTTACTGACCCTTATTTCGTATGCAGTTTGCAGCACATTACGTTCGTCGGAATTTAATTGCCAGCTAAATTGTGGATGAGGTTGGTCAAGTCCATCCGGATGAATTTTGTTCTCAGTTAGCAAACCCGAAACAGCGACTTGCGAAAATGTTAGGAGGGCAAAGAAATGAATGCCAAAAAATAATAGAAGTGCTTTTTTCATTTCTGTAAAAATTGCAATTGATATTTGGGAATCGATTTTTTACAATATAGCAAGAATTTTACTTCGAATAAAGATTATGGCATTGCAAGAACTCTCATATAATGAAAAATTATTTATCAGGACTACTCACTCCAGATTGCTCAGAATTATTTTGAATTGTAGAAAAAATTTTGGTGTATCAGAAGTTTTCCCATCTTCGGTAGCCAAATGAAAATCCAGAAAGTAACATATTCTTGTTTACCTGTAAATCTTATGCCCGATTAGCTTTACGCTTCCTTCTTTTTCCAGTGTTTTTACAGAACGGATCACTGTTTCAACCCTTAAGCCGGTCAGGTCGGCAATGTGTTGGCGGGTAAGACTTACTTCAAATTTTTCGTGTTCCGGAATTCTCTCTTCTTTTTTCAGGTAATCAATCAGGCTTAAAATGCGGTGTTCTGGTTTAAAGCTCGAAATCTCTTTCAATTGCATCGATTTGTACAGCAAGCGAGTTGCCAGCATTCGGGTAATTTCGAAATGTATCTCCGGATTTTCTTTCAGGAGTTTGAAGAATTTTGCTTTCGAGAGTTTATATAGAATCGTATCGTCTTCTGCAATGGTGCAAGCCGGGTAATTCGAATCAGTGAAAAGAGGAGGTTCGCCAAAACTTCCACCGGCTTCAAAAAAGCCCTGGGTGAAAATTTTTCCATCGGCGGTGAGGTTAAACATTTTAACTTTTCCTGATTTGACCTGAAAATAATGCGTCGCTTTTTGCTTTTCGTGAAACAGATGTTCTCCCTTTTCAAGGTTTATTTCAATAGCACCAAATTCGATAAGTAAGTTTTCGTCAATCATGATCGGGGGATTTTGAATCACAAATTTAAAAGAAAAGAACCATTTAAGAGTTTTTAATCCGTTTTCTTTCTCCGGCTTCTTCTGGAAAATGGTGATAAAATGTGTTTAACTATTTGTTTTATAGTGTTTAGAGTTTAATTATTGCGTATGATCCTGCTCATAAAATCTGGCATTTTCGCTGGTCTATATTTGTTTCCGGATAGTGAATTAACTGGAAATGCAAAATATAAATCATTAATCTATTTACTATGAACATTCGAAAATTATGGTTTGGGTTTATAGCGGTTATGGTAGTCAGTTTTGGAGTACTGGGCTACTTCGGAATCGAGATTTACCATCAGGCGCCACCTATTCCCGACAAAGTGGTTACCGCTGACGGCACTGTTCTTTTTACAGGACAAGACATTTGCGACGGACAAAACATCTGGCAGTCGATTGGTGGACAGGAACTGGGAAGTGTGTGGGGACACGGTTCATACCAGGCGCCCGACTGGACGGCTGACTGGT
This sequence comes from Prolixibacteraceae bacterium, assembly GCA_963677955.2. Taxonomy (GTDB): domain Bacteria; phylum Bacteroidota; class Bacteroidia; order Bacteroidales; family Prolixibacteraceae; genus Aquipluma. The sequence goes on along the minus strand of CAXXQR010000001.1, from coordinate 21,444 downwards.
TACACAAAGAAGCAATTGCCATGCTCGATGAATTATCTACAGAAAAATTTGGTAAAAAATTCAGTGAAATCGATCCTGCTGATCAGGCTTTTCTGAAAATCAAACTTCAGCAGGATATTCGCAAAAACACCTACAATGAGTCGGCTAAAACCATTACTGTGAGTACAGTTCGTGCAGTAGCCATTCAAAATACAGTGGCATTTTATTCTGGTTTGTTTACCAACGATCCGGCAATGGCCAAATTACGGTCGGATTATTCGATTCCCGAAAATTCGATTAAATCGAAGGAACGGATGGACAAAATGACGGCCTTCTTTTTCTGGGCATCGTGGGCATGCGTTACCGAGCGCCCCGGAAGCGAATTAACTTACACGCATAATTGGCCGCACGAAGAATTGGTTGCCAATGTGGCTACCGGTGATTTGCATATCTGGACAGGTTTCAGCGTAATTATTCTCTTATTGGGTGTTGCTTTGTTGGCATACCAATATGCACGTACCAGCGACAAAGAGGAGAAAATTGAGATGCCGGCAACTAACCCATTGATTTCGCTAGTATCAACTCCCTCGATGAAGGCGACCCTGAAATACTTTGTGATTGTGACTGCCTTGATCCTGGTTCAGGTAATTATGGGTGTGGTTACAGCCCACTTTGGGGTTGAAGGAAATGCTTTCTATGGCCTGAATCTCGATCATATTTTACCCTATTCTGTTTCGCGCACGTGGCACATTCAATTGGCCATTTTCTGGATAGCAACTTCCTGGCTAGCTACTGGCTTGTATATTGCTCCCGCTGTTTCAGGATATGAACCTAAATTCCAGCGATTGGGAGTCAACGTACTGTTTGGCGCTTTGCTTGTCATTGTAGTGGGTTCATTGGCTGGCCAATGGATGGGTGTGATGCAGAAACTGGGTTTAGCCGAAAATTTCTGGTTCGGACATCAGGGATACGAGTATGTTGATCTGGGCCGTTTCTGGCAGATTTTCCTGTTTGCCGGTTTATTTATTTGGTTGACTTTAATGGTTCGTCCGTTAATTCCAATCCTGAAAACTCCTTCGGAAAGCCGCAACCTGATTATCCTTTTTGTGGTTGCTTCGGCTGCCATCGGTTCTTTCTATGGCGCCGGACTGATGTGGGGACAACAAACCAACCTGGCCATTGCGGAATACTGGCGCTGGTGGGTGGTTCACCTTTGGGTTGAAGGTTTCTTTGAAGTTTTTGCTGCGGTGGTTTCTGCTTTCATCTTCGTAAAATTGGGCTTACTTCGAATCAAATCGGCTACAACAGCCGTGCTGTTTTCTACCATTATTTTCCTTGGCGGCGGTATTATCGGAACGTTCCATCACCTTTATTTTACCGGAACGCCAACGGCTATCCTGGCTTTGGGTGCCACTTTCAGCGCCTTGGAAGTTGTACCGTTGGTACTCATGGGTTTCGAAGTTTGGCACAACTACCAGCTAAGCAGAAACACCAACTGGCTTCGAGCTTACCGCTGGCCGATTTACGGATTGATTTCCGTAGCATTCTGGAATTTGGTTGGTGCAGGTATTTTCGGATTCCTGATTAACCCACCAACTGCGCTGTATTACATGCAGGGCTTGAATACGACTCCGGTTCACGGACATACTGCCTTGTTCGGCGTTTATGGAAACCTTGGTATTTCATTGATGCTTTTTGTTCTCAGGAACATGTGGGTAAAAAGTGGCTGGAACGACAAAGCACTTTCGATTTCATTCTGGGCTATTAACATCGGACTTGCCCTTATGGTATTGATTAGCGTGCTGCCGGTTGGATTGCTGCAAACTGTAGCCAGCGTGAAATATGGCATGTGGTATGCACGTTCAGCAGAGTTTCTGCATCAACCATTTATGCAGACGTTGCGCTGGTTGCGTGTGATTGGCGATACCGTTTTTGCAGTGGGTGTATTGGCTTTGGTTTACTTTGTTGCCGGACTGGTTTTTGGCTGGTCGGTTGTAAAAGAGGAAGAATAAAAATTTAACCAAAGGCTGTCATAAGTGTCGATAAGATTTTGATCCCAGTCATTCCGAATTTATTTCGGAATCTCATGATCAGAGTGGTGAGATCCTGAAACAAGTTCAGGATGACGGATTATTAAACTAATGAGCAGCTTTTCAAAATAAACATCAAGATGGAAAACATTAAAAATAAATCAGTAGGAGAAATCGTAAAACTCGATTTCAGGGCAGCGGATGTATTCAGTAATTATGGAATTGATTTTTGCTGTGGAGGGAAGATTTCGGTTTCAGAGGCCTGTGCAAATAGCAGTTGCGACGAAGCAAAAGTAATCAGTGATTTGGAAGCATTGAAAAACCAAACCGGGTCGGTCTTTCACGATTTCGATAGCTGGAACATAGGGTTTCTTGTAGATTACATTCAAAATACTCATCATCAGTATGTTCGCAAAGCGATTCCGCAGATTCTGCCTTTGGCGCAAAAAGTAGCAGATGTTCATGGCGACCATCATTCCGAAGTTATCCGGATAAACGAATTATTTCAGGATTTGGCAGAAGAATTGCTCTCACACCTGCAAAAGGAAGAAATGATACTTTTCCCATACATCAAAAAACTGGTTGTTGAAGAATCCTCACGTAAATGTGACGATACTGCGTGTTTTGGCACAGTTATAGGGCCCATTTCAGTTATGGAACAGGAGCACGAAAATGCCGGGATAATCCTGAAAGAATTGTTTCGTTTAAGTAATAGTTATCAGGTTCCGGATGATGTCTGCAACACTTTTCGTGTGCTTTACGGAAAATTAAAAGAGTTTGAGGACGATTTGCATCGGCACATTCATCTGGAAAACAACATTCTATTCCCGAAAGCCATAGCACTGGAGCAAACAATGTTGGTTGGCTAATTTGTAATAATAAAGTGTGTCTATAAAGATTCCGGACTCAATTATTTGAGTCCGGATTTCCTGTTTGTTATATTTCCTGGCTGACAATGGAAAGTATGGCCAATAGTGCCGAAATTTTCAGTAAATTTGGGGAAATAAAGACATAAATATCTGTTTACTTAATGTTAATGCTTTGGTAACATGAATTTTTGAACTTCGCGGTTCAAGCCGTTGTTAGCCGAAAATATATAAATACTGCCTGGGAATATGGAAAATGTTAAAAATGCCTCAGCTATTGAAGTTACTGCTTCGCATTTAGAAAGCATGAATTGTAGTCAGTTATCGGATTATGTGGTTCAGAAGCATCATCAATATGCTATTCGGGCTATTTCACAAATTAAACCTTTAATCGATAAGGTAGTAGCAGCTTATGCTACCGACCATCCTCAGTTGAAATCAATTAGAGATTATTTCCGTTTGATGTCCAATGAATTACAATTGCATATGCAGAAAGAGGAACTTGTTTTGTTCCCGTATATCCATAAACTTGTTGCTGCTGAGAATGAAGCAACAGAACTTGTAACGCCTGGTTTCGGATCGATTAGATCACCGGTTTCGGTTATGCTAACTGAGCATGAAACGATTGGCATTATGGAACAGAAAGTGGTTAGGCTTAGCAGCGGTTTTAAAGCACCCGCCGAAGTGAACGACACTGTTCTAGAATTGTATGCGCTGCTGAAAGAGTTTGATGAAGATTTGCAGGAACACGTGCGTCTCGAAAATGAGATACTGTTCCCTAAAGCCATTGAACTGGAGCAAAAGCTTCTGTTTGCCTCAAAAAAATAAAGCGAGAATAGCAAATTGTCTTTGCGTCGGTTGGCTATTCATCAACTACCTTGAAGTGATAGCATACAAATGATTGCTCATGAATTTGAACAATCGCCTTTGCTGAAAGGGCAAAACTGGAAAATAAGCAAACAATAATACATTAAATCCTGAATTCGGCATTTCCGGTTCAGGATTTTTTCTTATTTCGTAGACTTTTAAATCTGGATAAATTATAAACAACGCTATAGAATCGCATCAATCAAATATTCTTCTGAGGTTTTTGTTTGAAATGAATTAGATTTGTGTTGCCAATTTATATATCCTAATCAAATTATTTCAGATGCCATTAACACAAACCTTTACGAAAAGATGGATTCTTCTGAGTTTATCCGGAATTTTTTTCATCCTGAATGCTTTTGCGCAAAATCCTGAACGCTTTTTTAATCCCAAAGATTTAACCCAGGTTGGTGTATACTATTATCCTGAACATTGGGATTCGACCCAGTGGGAGCGCGATTTTCAGAATATGGCAAAAATGGGTTTCGAGTTTACCCACTTCGCCGAATTTGCCTGGGCTCAGCTCGAACCTTCCGAGGGGCATTACGATTTCAAATGGCTCGATCGTTCCATTCAATTGGCCGATAAATACCACCTGAAAGTTATTTTGTGTACTTCAACGGCTACACCTCCGGTTTGGCTTGTTCGTGAACATCCAGATGTGCTGGCAACCAACGAAGATGGTACAAAAATGGACCATGGCGCCAGACAGCATGCCACTTTTTCGAGCAATTATTACCGCACGTATTCTATGAAAATGATCGAGCAACTGGCCAAACGATATGGAAAAGATCCGCGTGTAATTGGCTGGCAGCTCGACAATGAACCGCGACGATTTCTGGACTATGGTCAGGATGCCCCGCAGCGTTTTCGTGACTGGCTCAAAGATAAATACAAAACCATCGATGCGCTGGACGACGCCTGGGGAACCAATTTCTGGAGCGGAACTTATTCCAGTTTTCAGGAAATAAATATACCATTGCACAAACAATGGGGTATGAATTTGCATGCACAACTCGATCATTACCGCTTTGCCGATCACGAAACTGCATCGTTCCTTGACGAGCAGGCGCGCGTGATTCGTAAATATTCAAATCATGACCAATGGATTACCTCCAATTATATTCCGATGTACGATGTGGGTTATGTGGGTGCGAGCACAGAACTCGATTTCGTAACTTACACCCGGTACATGGTTTACGGTGGCGATTTGGGAATAGGCCAGAAAGGTTACCGTGTGGGTGAATACTCAAGAATTGCAATGGCCAACGATTTTTTCAGACCACTCAAAGGAGTATACGGCGTAATGGAATTACAGCCCGGTCAGGTTAACTGGGGGAGCATTAATCCACAACCACTTCCGGGAGCCATACGCATGTGGTTATGGCACGTGTTTGCCGGTGGAAGCAAATTTACCTGTTCGTATCGCTTCCGTGCTCCGCTTTATGGGTACGAGCAATATCACTACGGAATGGTTGGAACCGATGGTGTTACTCCGACGCCGGGTGGTTTGGAATTTAGCCAGTTCATTCAGGAGATACAAAAACTGCGTGCCAGTTACGATGGAAAAGCTCAATGGCCAAAGGCATACGAGCAACGCAAAACCGGTATTTTGGTGAACACCGACAATGTTCAGGGTATTGATCTGAATAAACAGACAGCCGAATGGAACACGGAAGGACATTTTATGAAATATTATAAGGCACTGAAAGCATTCGGCGCTCCGGTCGATTTTATTCGGGATACTACAGATTTTAGTCAGTATCCGGTTTTGGTTGTACCGGCTTACCAGATGATCGATCAGCAAATGATCGACAAACTGACCCGTTATGCCGAAAATGGCGGAGCCTTGGTCATGAGTTGCCGCACCGGATTGCAGGACAGAAACGGCCATTTGTGGGAAGCCAAATTTTATGAGCCCATGTGGAAATTGTTTGGCGCTGAAGTTAAATCGTACGATTTGCTGATGCCACAAGCGCCTGATAAAATAAAATTTAACAATCAGGAATTTGCCTGGACAAGCTGGGGCGATTTGTTAAAGCCCGACAAAGGCACCGAAACCTGGGGAACTTTCGATGGTGATTTTTATGCTGGAACACCTGCCATTGTATCGCACAAACTGGGTAAAGGTTCAGTAACATACATTGGTGTAGACTCCAAAACAGGGGATCTTGAAAAGCAGGTTTTGAATAAGGTGTTTCAGCAAGTTGGGATTCCGGTTGAAAATTATCCTGCTGGAATTTTGGTGGAATACCGCGACGGATTTGGTATTGCCATGAATTACTCGGATAAGGTTTATGAAATGCAACTTCCGGCCAATGCTAAAATTTTAATTGGCTCCAAAGCGCTAAAAACGGCCGATGTACTCGTCTGGAAATTTTAACAGCACTTCAGGAACATCGTTACACGCTGTTGAAATAGAATAGATTTGGCTTGTAATGAACGAACGAAATCATCTTCGAAAAAGCGAATTATATTTGGACCTGATTTTCGAAAAAAATCACTAATGAATCGAACCAGGAATGAAAAGTAAAATTCTAAATGCTCTCCTGATTGTTACTTCGCTCTTCGGTTTTTTAGAATGGGGGCAAGGCAATCAACAGTTTCTATTTCAGGTTGAGGGCGAAATTGTGTCTAAATTTTTGGAAGCGCCTGCTTCAGTTCTGCACCCGTTTACCATACTTCCTTTATTTGGACAAGTCTTTTTGTTAATTACTTTGTTTCAGAAGTTGCCTTCCAAAATATTGAGCTATTGGGGTATTGGAGGAATCGGAATTCTGTTTGCCTTAATTTTGTTGGTTGGTTGTTTAAGTTTAAATGCAAAAATATTGCTTTCTACACTACCGTTTCTAACCCTGGCATTTTTTACAGTCAGGCATCTCCTGAAGATGAAAAGCGAATACTCAAAATGAGAGAAAAGAAAACCATTGTGATTCTTGTTGGAAGTGCCAGCCAAAACTCGTCCAATCAAAAGCTTGTCGATATTTTTGCCCGGTCGGTTGTTGAAGATTTTGATCTGAAAATTTACGATGACTTAAAAATATTTCCCCATTTCGATCCGGAACTTTCAGCCAATAATCCACCTGAAATAATTGCCGAATTCAGGAGAAATATTGAGAATACCGACGGAATATTGATTTCTACGCCGGAATATGTTTTCAGTGTTCCGAGCGGCTTGAAAAATGCCCTCGAATGGTGTGTGGCAACAACAGTATTTTCAGGCAAACCAACCGGAATTATCACTGCATCGGCTCATGGATTAAAAGGACATGAGGAGTTGCAACTAATCATGAATACGTTAATGGCCAAATTTACTGACGAAACAACTCTGCTGATTTCAGGAATAAAAGGTAAAATTAACGAACAGGGAGAACTTACCGATGCTAAAACGAAAGTAGAGTTTACGAAATTCATTGATGCATTTATAGCGTCGATAAGAGTTGACGGGTTAAACGAATGAGTTTTTGTTTCAATAGATTTTATACATTAGTGCTGAAATTTAATTGCAAATATACAATCGGCTATGGCACAAAAGCGTACGTTCAGGTTTATAGGACTAATTCTGCCCGCAATTGTCCTGGCAGGTTGTAATTCAGGAATAAAAAAGAACAACAGCATGGAAAACAAAGAGAACAATGCAACAGCCAATGTGGCCGAAAATGACACAACTCCCAAAGTGACCGGAATTGGCGGGATTTTCTTTTTTTCAGACGACCCTACGAAAACCAAAACCTGGTATAACGAAAATTTAGGGATTGAAACGACTGAATATGGTTCCACTTTTGAGTCCAGAAATGCTAATCGTCCGGAAGAAATTAACTATTTGCAATGGAGTCCTTTCAAAACAGGTAGCAGCTATTTCGCTCCTTCGAAAAAAGATTTCATGATCAATTACCGGGTTCAGAATTTGGTTGGACTGGTAAAAAAACTAAAGGCTAATGGAGTGACGGTTCTTGATGAAATGGAAACCTACGACTATGGAAAATTCATTCACATCATTGACCCTGAGGGCAATAAAATTGAGTTGTGGGAACCAGTTGACCACGTTTTGACTGATTTGGATGGTAAAACGACCAAATAAGCGACTCAAATTCCCGGTAAATCTGAAATAAATAGCATCCAAATTTCTTAGTTCGCTTAGTTGTGTGGTTCAATCAATTTCTTCTGAAAGAACTTTAGTACGGTTTCGTTAAACAATTCCGGATGTTGCTGGCATACACCGTGATTCGAATCCGGAAAAATACACAACTCTGCTTTTGGAATCGATTGGAAGATTTTTAGCGTGTGTTCTGGCTTAATCAGGTCGTGGTCGCCGGCCATAACCAGCACCGGGCATGAAATCTGATGCAATTTCAGATAAGGAATATTGGGCTGATCGATTAACATTTGTGTTAGTGCAACCGCTTTTGCCGATGCATTTCCGGGGTTGGCCACAAACTTTTTCATTTCCTGAATATCGGCATTCGAAAGTGCGGTGGAATCAGGAACTGTATTGGCGCCCGAAACAGCCAGTCTTTTCACTTTCTCCGGACATTGCAGCGCCATGATGATTCCATCAATTCCACCGTCGCTCCAACCCAGAACATCCGCCGATTCAATGTTCAGATAATTGAGCAATGCGCAAAAATCGGAAGCCATCAAGTCGTAGGAAATAGTATCGGGCGAACCTCCGGATTTTCCCTGTAGGCGACTGTCGATGGCAATAACCTGGTAATACTTTTCGAAGAACGGAATCTGGTTGCGAAAAGCATCGATCGAGCCTCCGTTGCCATGAAGCATAATTAGTGGTTCGCCACTTCCGTAGGTTTCGTAATACAATTGAATGCCATTAATCGGGGCAAAATGTCCGGCAGCAGGATTATTGCCGTAATCAACAACAACCGGTTGTGCCAAACTTCCTGAAATAGTCAGGAATAAAAAAACTATGCTGCTAATAACTTTGTGCATGCTTGGAAGAATTGAGTTATTTGAATAAGCGGGCGAATCCGGGATATGCCTGTAAAACCATCAAATCAAAATCGATCAGCTTTTGCTGAACAAGCGGCAATTGAGCTATAATTTCGCGGGCGTGCTCTTTACTGCTGGCTTCGAGTACTAAAACGGCACAATCATCTTCCGTGAAATACATTTCGCGAATGAGACCGGACTGTTGCAATTCCCATGCTTTCCGGGCTTCTGCTTCCAACCACGGTTTGTAGTCGGAAGCAGTAACTCCGGGCAGTTCCTTTTCAATAGCAAGTATTTTCATAGATTTTAGGCTGGAAATCTTTCGCGTGCCTGACGGGCAACCATCCATCCGGGATATTCCGGGGTGAGTTCGCTCACTTCATTGAGCTTCTGCATTTCTTCAGGAGAAAGTTCAAGCTTCACGGCTGCAATATTGTCGTTTAACTGTTCCATGTTTTTGGCTCCAATGATTGTGCTGGTTACTCCCGGTTGTTTAATCACCCAATTGAGAGCCACCGTGGCTACCGAAACTCCGTGATTTTTCCCGATTTCGGCCATCACATCAATAATGTCGTAAGCTTTTGGTTTGTTGATGGGAGGGAAGTCGAACGAATCGCGACGGCTGTTTCCGGCAATTTCAGTATCGCGCGTATATTTTCCGGAAAGAAAACCTCCGGCCAGCGGACTCCATGGCATAATTCCAATTCCTTCGCTAAGAGCCATGGGTACAATTTCGCGCTCAATGTCGCGGCTGGCTATGGTGTAATAATTTTGCGAAGCCACAAATTTGGTCCAACCCATTTTATCGGCATAGCTGTTGGCTTTCATCACTTTCCATGCCGGGTGATTGCTGATGCCAAGGTAGCGTACTTTTCCCGCACGAACTACATCTTCGAGTGCACGCATGGTTTCTTCGAGTGGCGTAATCGGATCGACTCCATGAATGTACAGCAGGTCGATGTGATCGAGTTGCAGCCGTTTCAGACTATCGTTTACCGAATCGGCAATATGCAGCCGTGAAAGCCCCACCTGGTTGGCTCCCGGTCCCATCCGAATGCGCACTTTGGTGGCAACTACCACTTCGCTTTGCGCCACGCCAAGCTTTTTAAGCGCTTCCCCAAGCATAATTTCCGATAACCCTTCGGAATACGCATTGGCTGTATCAATAAAGTTGATTCCACCGTCGAGCGAAGTTTTTACAATCTGGTTTACTTCATCCTGAGGCACCTGCCCGATGGACTGCCAGTAACCTTTTCCACCAAAAGTCATTGTTCCGAGACAAAGTTCGGAAACTAAAACACCTGTTTTCCCTAGTTCGTTATATTTCATAATTGTATAATTTAAAGTGATTTTTAATGTCGCAAATTAGAGATTTAAGTTCACTGAATATTTCAAAAATCGTATCGTTAGATTTAGCTTGATATTTTACTGTGAAAATAGAAAAACCATTTATTTACTGATTTAGAAACTCAAGAAGAGGTTCTATAAATCGGTCGAAGGCTTCTATGTGAGGCAAGTGTCCCACGTTATCAAGTTCAACCAAACGTGAATGAGGTATTTTTTGCTGTGTAATTTTTCCAAGTTTATTGTACAAACCCATTGTTTTTTGCATTTCAGGAGAGGCAAGCGCTTTTCCTAAAGCTGTACGGTCACGGGTTCCAATAATGAGAAGGGTCGGGCATTCCACCAATGGAAATTCCTGAACAACAGGTTGCGTAAATATCATGTCAAAAGTTAATGCCGCATTCCAGGCAATCAGCGGATAATCTTTATTCAGTGTCCACCCTGCAAGAAGATTGACCCATTGGTCGTATGCAGGTTTCCAGTTGTTGTCGTAGTAAAATTTCAGTTGGTATTGTTTAATTTTTTCATAATTCTGAGCCAGTTCATTTTTATACCACCAATCAACTGGTTTATAAGGTACCATTTGTTTGTAATCCTCAAGCCCAATTGGGTTTTCGAGAATGAGTCTTTCTGCGGTTTCAGGATACATAAGCACAAATCGGGTTGCCAGCATTCCGCCCATGGAATGGCCAAGAATGGCTGTTTTGCCTATTTTCAGACTGTCGAGCAGTACTTTTGTGTTGAGAGCCAATTGCTGAAAACTATACTGAAATTGTAGTGGTTTCGACGATTTGCCAAAACCGATTTGGTCGGGAACGATAACACGATATCCATTTTTTGACAGCTCACGAATGGTAGTTTCCCAATAGGCACCATTGAAATTCTTTCCATGAAACAAAACAATGTTTTTAGAGTTTGGCTTTTCCGGCAGAATGTCCATATAGGCCATTTTCAAGATCTGATTTTGAACGTTTAATTCCAGAAAATGAACTTCATAAGGATACTTAATTGTGCTTAAATTTATATCTAAATCCCGAAGAGCGCTTTCCTGCGCCTGATTGAAAAATGGAAAAATGAGTAGAAGCAGAATAGTAATTTTCGTTTTCATTGTGATTTGCTTTTACAATGGAACGTCTCAAAACAGTAAATGTTGATCAACTTTTGTTCTATTGTGTTACCATTCATTGGCATTATACCATGGTGACTTTGGACGCAATTGAAATTGTATTTGGTAGTATATTCCTAAAAACAAAAGAAACCGGTAGACTACTTAGAAAGTAGTATGCCGGCTTCCTTTTTCAGTTAAAGATTGAACGAACCTCTTTCCAATACGAATGTGTTCGTGTCCTTATTTCTTATAGCTCGCGGATCTTGATGTTGCGGAACCAAACCGGGTATCCATGATCCTGAAGGCCGATGAAGCCAATTTTTGAAATTCCTTCAGTAAATCCGGGGAAAGATTTGAATTTACTTTTGGCCACCATGGCATCCCATTCAGGAGTCCACAACGTGTAAGAACATACTAAAACACCGTTTTGTGTATGAGTTACTTTGCCGTCTTTCATGCGAATAACGATGGTATTCCATTCACCCGCTGGATGAACTGTTTTCGGATCGGCTGGCAACATGTCGTAAAGCGATCCTGCCAGATGACTGTCGATTTTGTTGTCGGTGGCGTCAACGTTGTCGAGAACCTGAACTTCAGGAGCTGCATAATAAATGGGCTTTCCGGGAACTTCACGCACGTCGTAAAAAATTCCTGAATTGGCCATCTTACCTGCTTTCCAATCGATAGAGAGTTCGAAATTCTGGAATTTTTTTGGTGAGTAAAGGATATCTCCATTGGAACCCTGTCCTGGTTTTTTATCCGGAGCAGTGAAAACATGCATGGCATTATCTTCGATTTTCCAGTTTGTGGGCATCGCGGTGCCGTTACATTGGCGCCATCCATCAAAGTTTTTACCGTTAAAGAGCAGCACCCAGCCATCTTTTTTCTCTTCTTTCGAAAGTTTGTTGACCGATTGTGAAATACCTGGAAGTGCAATCAGCATTGCAAGGGCAAATGAAAAGCCCATAAAAATGTTTTTCTTCATGATTTAATTTTTTAAGTCCTTCAACAGGACAAATGATTTATTGAGTTTAGGAAATACGTCACCAAAAATAAGGATTTACATAACAAGTCAGCACTAGTCCTGATAATTCATTTCTAAATATCTGAAAAATCTGACATGTTTTTTTGAATGCACTTATACTGTAGCGGTTTAAAATAGCAAATCTGAAATTAATTTGCTGAAATAACTGCCAATGCTACAGAATGTCTAAAGTGGATAAATTTCATTTTCTTCATTGAAAACTATGTGTGGCAGTAGAAGATAAACCATAATTCGGGAGCAATTCATAAATTAACCGGAATCTAATCTTTTCCCTTACAGCTACTACTAGAACCCTATCGCCAGTAAAAAAGCGTCCATTTCAATAGTGAAACTGACGCTTTTTCTGGATAGTTAATTTTATTATTTTGGCTGTGGTTGCTGCATTCCGGCCAAAGTTTTCGATTTCTCGGCACTTCCGGCTGATGATCCGAAATAGTAGCTGTAAATTTGGGTAAGTACCGCACTTAATACACCCAATATATACAACAAAACTTCTTTACTTTCCTGTTTGATGACCCCGGGAGTAAAGACCAGAATAAAAAACAGGGTTAACGTAACTGTAGTTGTTCCGAGTGCAAGGTAAGGCGAAACGTTTTTTGCAAGCTTCGTGGCGTGTTCGCTGGTTTGTACCTGCATTTCGCGTTGCCGGGCGCTGCTTATGTCGCCAATTATCATTTGTTGTTCTTCGTTCGTAAGTTTTTTCATATCGAGTTGAAACTGCATTTCCGATTTACGCAATTCATTCTCGAGTGTCATTTTTTCTTCTTTGGTTGTAACCACATTATCGAGGACTTTACCCACCGAATCGACCAGTGTACTTGCTCCTCCTGAAAATAAATTTGATAAAAAGCTCATAATATATGGAATTACTGGTTCATGAATTTAGGATACGTAATTTACGTTTGCCAATATTTTGCGAAAGGTAAATGATTCAATATCGATTAGGAGTTTTCTCCCAGGGCGCGACAAATCCAGCCATAGAAGTATTTTCGGCTGACTGGTCTTTTCTTTACAATACTGACGTATCGGGCGATTTTGGCCAGCGTAAACGAGGCCAGAAAATGTTCTGCGTTGAACGAATTAATGGCTTGAACAGATATTGGGCCAATTACACCGTCGGCTTTGGTGTCGACAACCATTTGGGCCAGCGACGCGCTGGTTGAAAGTCCGGCGTTGACTCCAAAATCGAAAATCGAATTGGCAATTTCCTGATTTGTAATATCATCGCCTTTCATTTTATCCCAGAAAGTAATCCGGTAAAAGTCAGTTATCATTCCCTGAAGTTCGTCGTCTTTGTCGAGATTGGCCGGAAAATCAGACTGTCGTTTTTTGATATCGACAATAGTCCAGCCGGTCCATTTGCTGTGAATCTTTCGGGCAATTCCTTTGTAAGTTTCGCCACCCGGATCAGCCGGGTCGTTGACATAACCTCCTTCATTGAGGATTGTCAACTGAAAAGCTTTGTTAAAATCTGCCATAGGAAGTGTGTTTAAGGGTGATAAAAATTCGAAATAAAATCATTTGAATAAAAGACAAATATGTCCTTTATTCAAATATACAATATTAATTGAATAAAATTTACAACGAATTTTTAAATTTTTATATGTTGTTGGTTATAAATCGGATAATTATAAAAAGACCCGCTCCTGAATCCAGAAGCGGGTCTTATTTAAATGACAAGCGGTTGGCTTATTTCAATCCACGACGTTTCAAAAGTGGTTCGATCGATGGTTCCTGACCACGGAATGTTCTGTAAATATTCATTCCTTCGTCTGATCCTGATTTGGCCAGCAGTGTGCGGAATTTGGCTGCAATTTCAGAATTGAAAATATCGCCGCTTTGCTTGAATGAATCAAATGCATCGGCATCGAGCACAGCGGCCCAGATGTACACATAATATCCGGCAGAATAACCACCCGAAAAAATATGGGCGAAATAGGTGCTTCTATAGCGTGGAGCAATTTCAGGAATTAAACCAATATTGTCCATCGACGCTTTTTCGAAGGTTGGAACATCCGAAGTAAGTGCTTTGGTGTGATAGTCCATATCGAGAATAGAAGCTGCCAGATATTCAACCGTTTCGAATCCCTGGTTAAACTGGGCACTTTTTTCGAGCTTCGAAATTAAAGCTTCAGGAATAACTTCGCCGGTCTGGTAATGTTTGGCATAAACGCGCATAACTTCAGGCTCCGATGCCCAGTTTTCCATAATTTGCGACGGTAGTTCAACAAAGTCATTTGGAACAACACCTGCCGTGCGGCGATATTTTCCGTCGGTAAATAAGGCATGTAACGCGTGGCCCGATTCGTGGAATAGAGTGGTTACTTCATCGAAACTCAACAATGCCGGTGTTTCGCCTGCCGGACGTGTGAAATTGCATACTATTGAAACAACCGGGGTAATCTTCTGACCATTTTCGTACCGCTGATCGCGGAACGAGGTACACCAGGCACCATTGCCTTTCCCGTCGCGCGGATGAAAATCGTAATACAATACACCGATGTGTGAACCATCAGCTTCCTGGACTTCGTACGGAATAACTTCCTCGTTGTAAACCGGGATGTCGGTGCGTTTAACGAATTTAATTCCATACAGTTTATTGGCCGTATAAAATAATCCGTCAAGTACATTTTCGAGTTTGAAGTAAGGTTTGATTTGCGATTCGTCAAGATCGTATTTGGCTTTGCGCACTTTTTCGGCGTAATACCACCAATCCCACAAGGCTAGTTTGAAATTTCCACCTTCCTGGTTGATCATCTTTTGCATGTCGTCGCGTTCTTTTTTGGCGCGTTCGAGAGCAGGAGTCCAGAGTTTTCCCAGAAAATCGTAGATGTTTTCAGGAGTCTTGGCCATGTTTACATCTGCCACATAAGCGGCATAATTCGCAAACCCAAGTAGTTTTGCTTTTTGGTCGCGCAGAGTAACGAGTTTGCTGATCACCTCTTTGTTGTCGTTGGCATTGTCGTTATTTCCGCGGTTCAAATACCCTTCGTACAATTTTTGCCGAAGTTCGCGATTTTCGGCAAACTGCAGGAATGGAATCATGCTTGGCTTTTGAAGCGTGAAAACCCATTTGCCTTCCAGGCTGTCCTGTTTGGCCTGAAGGGCTGCGGCTGAGATCACATCAGCCGGCAATCCTTTTAAATCTGCTTCGTTTTCAACAACGAGCTTGAAATTTTTATTGGTTTCGGCCAGATTGTTTTCGCCAAACTTCAGTTCTAGCATCGACAATTCATCGTTCAGCTTACGTAGTTCAGCTTGCTGATCTTCAGCTAAGTTGGCTCCGTTGCGGGCAAAATCCGAATAGTATTTTTCCACAACGCGCATTTGCTGGTCGTCGAGATTAAGCTCGTTACGCCGGTCGTAAACCGATTTCACCTTTTTGAACAATTCTTTATTCAAGGTGATGTTATCGCGATGCGCCGAAAGTTTTGGCGTAATCTCGCGGGCAACAGCCTGCATTGCATTGTTGGTGTTGGCCGAATTCAGGTTGAAAAAAGTAAGCGATGCGTTGTAAAGCAAAAGTCCTGATTTATCGAAAGCTAAAATCGTATTGTCAAACGTTGGTTCCTCTTTGCTGTCCGTAATTGCTTTAATTTCGGCAAGCTGATCTTCAATGCCGGCTTCAATGGCGGGCATGAAATGTTCCAGCTTTATTTCGTTAAAGGGCGGAACCTGGAACGGTGTTTTGTATTCAGTAAAAAATGGATTTGTCATGTCTCTCTTAACTTCTTTTTTTTGATTGCACGAACTAAAAAGGAGTGCAACAACGAAAATTGATATTCCGGTTTTTAGCATTGTAAAAGGTTTTAAAGTTATTTTTGTTCAGTATTTAATTCAATCCGCGTCTTTTTAATAAGGGCTCAATGGATGGTTCCTGTCCCCTGAAGTTTTTGTAAATGGTCATTCCTTCGTCGGAACCCGATTTGGTTAGCAAAGTCCTGAATTTGGCTGCCAGTTCAGGATTAAAAATATCGCCACTTTCCTTGAAGGCATTGAAAGCATCGGCATCGAGTACCGCTGCCCATATATACACGTAATATCCGGCAGAATATCCTCCGGAGAAAATATGCGAAAAATAGGTGCTGTGATAGCGCGGCGCAATTTCGTCAATCAAACCGATTTTATCCATCGAAGCTTTTTCGAATGTTGCCACATCAGTAGTCAGTTCTTCGGTGTGGTAATCCATGTCGAGCAACGAAGCGGCCAGGTATTCGACGGTTTCGAAACCCTGATTGAACTGTGCACTTTTCGTAATCTTCGAGATCAGTTCTTCCGGAATTACTTTTCCGGTTTTGTAATGTTTGGCATACACACGCATCACTTCAGGTTCTGATGCCCAGTTTTCCATGATTTGTGAAGGCAATTCAACGAAATCGCGCGGAACGCTCCGTCCAGTGCGTCGATACGGGCCATCGGTAAACAAAGCGTGAAGTGCATGTCCTGATTCGTGAAACAGCGTGGTTACTTCGTCAAAACTTAAAAGTGCAGGAACGTCGCCTGCCGGACGGGTAAAGTTGCAGGTAATCGAAACTACCGGCGTAATTTTAACACCATCGCGGTACGATTGCGAACGATATTCAGTTTGCCAGGCGCCATTACGTTTGCCGGCTCTTGGATGAAAGTCCATATAAAATACACCCAGGTGACTTCCGTCTGCTTCCTGAACTTCGTAGGCCAAAACTTCGTCGTTGTAAACCGGAATGTCGTTGCGTTTAATAAATTTAATTCCGTAGAGTTTATTCGCTACGTATATCATTCCGTCAATTACATTCTCGAGTTTGAAGTAGGGTTTCAACTGCGCTTCGTCGAGATCGTATTTGGCTTTGCGCACCTTTTCGGCATAGTACCACCAGTCCCACGACTGAAGTTTAAATTTTCCGCCTTCCTGATCGATCATAGCCTGCATATCTGCTCGTTCCTTTTTTGCCCGTTCCAAAGCCGGAACCCACAATTTCATCAGGAAGTTGTGAATATTCTCAGGCGTTTCAGCCATATTTTCTTCAACCACGAAAGCGGCATAATTGGGATAACCCATCAGTTTTGCTCGCTCTTCACGCAGTTTTACAATTTTTTCGATAATCTGTTTGTTGTCGTATGCATTGTCGTTATTTCCCTGATTCAGGTATCCTTTGTATAGTTTTTCACGGAGGCTGCGGTTTTCAGCGTATTGAAGAAACGGTAGCATACTTGGCTTCTTTATCGTGAAAATCCATTTCCCTTCCTGACCCTCTTTTTTGGCCAATTCGGCAGCCGCAACAACAACATCTTCAGGCAAGCCTTTAAGGTCTTCCTTTTTATCCACAACCATCTCGAAATTTTTGTTCGATTCGGCCAGAACATTTTCTCCGAACTTAAGGCTGAGCATCGACATTTGCTCGTTTATTTTACGCAATTGGGCCTGTTTTTCCTCCGGAAGGTCTGCACCACCACGTTGAAAATCTTTGTAATATTTCTCAACCAGTCGCATTTGGTCATGATTCAAATTCAATGCGTTTCTTTTTTCGTACACCGCTTTTACCCGATTGAAAAGGTCCATGTTGAGCATGATGTTATCGCGGTGGGCCGACAGCATCGGAGTGATTTCACGGGCCAGCGCCTGCATTTGGTCGTTGGTATTGGCCGAATTCAGGTTAGAAAAGATGCGGGTTTTTCCCAGCAATTCTCCTGAAAGATCATAGGCCAGAATGGTGTTTTCGAAATTCGGTTCTTCTTTGTTGTCGGTTATTGCTTTTATTTCAGCAAGTTGCTCAGCGATTCCGGCTTCAATGGCAGGTTTGTAATGTTCCAGTTTTATTTCGTTAAAAGGAGGTACCTGAAACGGTGTTTTATATTCGCTAAAAAATGGGTTAGTCATATCTCTCGGTTGAGATTTTGTAGTGTAGATTGAGCATAGGCATAGTGAAACCACGGCAATAGATTTTCCGATTTTTTTCATGCAAATTGGTATTTGGTTTTAAAGGCCTGAAATTAGATAATATGGTTATTCGCAATGCTGATAAATGTCGTCAATTTCAGAAAAGGCTGATTTATTTCAGGAAAACATGTGTATTCGAATTTTTGGAACAGATTAAAGTTTCATTTTGAATTCTTGAATTGGGTTATCGTTTCGTTTCGACAGGGGAAAAACAATCTAAAATTGTTTCCTCACCCCAAATTTTAACTATTTTTGCCGATCGTTAAATAGAAGAAGTAAAAGTTTATTTATCATGAATATATCGTACCGCTGGTTAAAAGATTACATCAATCTCGACTATAACGCAGCTGAAGTTGCGGCTTTTCTGACCCAGATCGGGCTCGAAGTGGGTAGCATGGAAGAAGTGGAAACCGTTAAAGGAGGTTTGCGCGGTTTGGTGATTGGTGAAGTTCTGACTTGTGAAAAGCATCCGGACTCAGATCACCTGAGCAAAACAACTGTAAATGTTGGGAATGAAGTATTGCCCATTGTATGTGGAGCTCAAAATGTTGCCGCCGGACAAAAAGTGGTAGTAGCCACCGTTGGAACAACCTTGTATGATGGCGACAACGAATTTAAAATCAAGAAATCGAAAATAAGGGGCGAGGTTTCTGAAGGAATGATTTGTGCTGAAGACGAAATTGGTCTTGGTACCAGTCACGAAGGAATTATGGTTCTTGATGCATCTGCGGTTCCGGGAACTGCTGCCAGTGATTACTTTAAAATTGAGTCTGATTTTGTGCTTGAAGTCGATTTGACTCCGAACCGTATAGACAGCGCTTCGCACATTGGAATTGCGCGTGATCTGTCGGCTTACATTAGCCAGAAACATCCGATCACTTATCACCGGCCCTCGGTTGAAGCTTTTAAGGTCGACAATCATTCGCTGGAAATTCCTGTCGATGTTCAGAATACGGCCGCTTGTCCTCGATATTCCGGAGTGACCATTTCGAATGTTACTGTGAAGGAATCGCCGGAATGGCTGAAAAATAAATTGAAGCTGATTGGCCTGAAGCCGATTAATAATATTGTTGACATTACCAATTTTGTGCTTTTCGAAACTGGTCAGCCGCTTCACGCGTTTGATGCTGCCGAAATTAAAGGCAGAAAAGTGGAGGTTCGCACGTTGCAATCAGGAACTAAATTCGTTACTCTCGACGGTGTGGAAAGATCAATGCACGCCGACGATTTAATGATATGCAATGATTCGGAAGGCATGTGTATTGCCGGTGTTTTTGGTGGTCTGCATTCCGGAGTTAAAAATTCAACAACCAGTATTTTCCTTGAAAGTGCCTGGTTCGATTCGGTTTACATTCGCAAAACGGCACGTCGACACACTTTGAGTACTGATGCTTCGTTCAGGTTCGAGCGTGGCACTGATCCAAACGGAACTATCTACGCGCTGAAACGTGCGGCTTTGCTGATAAAGGAGGTGGCCGGAGGCGAAATTTCTTCGGAAATTATGGATGTTTATCCGAGTCCCGTGGCCGATTTTCAGGTTGATGTGACTTATGCCAATATCAAGCGGCTGATTGGTGTTGATCTTGGCAAAGACAAAATCAAACAGATTCTTGCCGCACTGGAAATAGGAATTGAACGTGAATCTGAAGCCGGACTTTCGCTTCTCGTTCCGCCATATCGTGTTGATGTGAAGCGCGAATGCGATGTGATTGAGGAAATTCTGCGCATTTATGGTTACAACAATATTGAATTACCGACCAATGTCAATTCGTCGTTGCAATATTCAATCAAACCGAATCCAACCAAGTTGCGCAATCTGATTGCAGAAATGCTGACTGCCCAAGGCTTTAATGAGATTTGGTCGAATTCATTGACCAAAACTTCGTATTTCGAAAACAATCCGGTTTTCCCGATCGAAAGCACTGTTAAGCTGTTTAACCCGCTGAGCAACGATTTAGGAAGCATGCGCCAGACTTTACTATACGGTGGTTTAGAGTCGATAGCCTACAATGCCAACCGCAAAAATCCTGATTTGCGTTTGTACGAGTTTGGAAACTGTTATTTCTTCAAGGGCAGCGAACTGAAGGAGAATCCAATCAGGAATTACCGCGAAGAGGAGCATTTGGCTTTGTTCGTTTCCGGCGAAAAAGAAGCCGCAAACTGGACTTTGCCGGCAGCAAAAACAAGCTTCTTTCAGTTGAAAAGCTACGTTGAAAATGTGTTGAAACGAATGGGTTTCGACGTACTTAACCTGAAAACGGATAGCTTTTCAAACGAATTAATCAGCGAAGGAATTCAGTATCTCATCAATGGCAAAAAGCTGGTTGAATTCGGGATCGTTTCAGGCAAAGTATTGAAGGCATTTGGCATCGAAAACCCGGTTTACTTTGCCGATTTCAGCATGGATGTTTTGTTTGTTGAACTGAAAAGCAACAAAGTTACGTTTGCCGGATTGCCCAAATATCCTGAAGTTCGCCGCGATTTGGCTTTACTCATCGACAAGTCGGTTCAGTTTAACCAGTTACGTGATTTGGCTTACAGGTCGGAACGCAAATTACTTCAATCGGTTGATCTGTTTGATGTTTACGAAGGCAAGGGCGTTCCGGAAGGAAAGAAATCGTATGCCGTCAGCTACATTTTGCGCGACGAGGAAAAAACGTTGAACGACAAACAAATTGAAAAAATTATGCAGAAACTGGTTTCGACCTACGAGCGTGAATTGGGCGCTCAGTTGCGGTAGTTTTTCAAACGAAATAAAAAACTTAATTAAGGTGTTGCTGTTGTATCGGTGGCGCCTTTTTTTATGTTTTGGGTTGCGGGATTCGCGTTACGAGTTAAACCCGCAACCCGAATGCTGGAACTCGTAACAATTTATAATTTTTGGAATGACAAATCAGGCAAAGGGAATACTTTATACATTAATTACCGTGCTTCTGTGGGGCGTTTTGGCCGTAGCACTAAAAATTGCCACGAAGGTAGTTGATTCGCCAACTATTGTTTGGTTCCGTTTTTCACTGGCATTCTCCGGAATGTTTATCTGGATGGCCATTAAAAATCCCAAAGGACTGCAGATTCTGTATAAGCCAGGCTGGCTGGTTGTTATTTCGTCGGTGGCATTGGCATGGAATTACATCGGGTACATGTTTGGAATTCAATATACAAGCCCCAGCAACGCACAGGTTGCCATTCAGTTTGGCCCGATTTTACTGGCAATTGCCGCAGTTGTTTTCTTTCACGAAAAAATGTCGCGGCTACAGTTTTTTGGCTTCTTATTGTCGATTGCCGGTTTCTGGATTTTTTACAGTCAGCATCTTAGCGCCATGAATGGGCAGGAAGGTCAA